>NZ_CP108224.1:4800000-9250702 GCF_045160815.1 Streptomyces sp. NBC_00090 | reverse complement strand
TGCCCCGGCAAGCCGGGGCATAGAGCGCGAATTGCGCAAGCGCAATTCGAATTCCGGCGCAAGCGCCGGAATAGAATTCCGTAAACGGAATTCAGAAAAGAATGTAATTCGCGCAAGCGCGAATTACAGGCGACCGCGCAAGCGCGATCACCCAGGCTGGCTACAAGGGGTGGTGCATCACGTGCGGGCCTGTGTAGGGTCTGGGAATCCCAGCCACCACCCCCGCAACGAGGATGACGGACCATCGGTCTGACGGGGTGTCGGCCCCACCGCAGGTGACGGGCTCCGCTGCGCTCCACCCGAACCCCTCCCCCACCCTCGAAACCAGCCGCTCACGTTTACCAATGGCCCGTCAGTATGCCGAATGAACCATGAGCGCGGGGGCGAATCAGTCAAGCGTCATCCTCCAGATCAAACCTGTCGAGTGAGTGATGCATCACTGGTCCTAACTGTGTAGAGTCTGGGATCAGGCACCACTACCCCGGCCCACCACTCGCCGCGCCGGACTTTCCTTCTGATTGCACGTCGCATTCCGCGAAAAGGAGAACACGGGAATGGCCGTGAAACTGCGTGACCACCAGATCGAGGCCGTTGCTGCCATTGTGCGCGGTCTCGATGTTCCGCCGGGTGGTATTCCTTGGAACGGCCTGCGTGGGCAGGTGCACGCCGCGTGCGGGACGGGGAAGACCATCATTGCGGCGGCGTCGGCGAGGCGGCTCGTGCCCAAGGGTCGCATTCTCGTCCTGGTGCCGACGCTGGATCTTCTGACCCAGACCGTGCGGGCGTGGCGTGGGGCTGGGCATGCGGGGCCGGCGGTTGCGGTGTGCAGCCTCACCGATGACCCGGAGCTGTGGAGCCTGAAGGTGCGCTCCACGACGAATCCTGTGCGGCTGGCTCTGTGGCATGGCTCCGGGCCTGTGGTCGTCTTCGGGACGTACGCCTCGCTGGGGGTCCTGGCGGAGGCTTTCGAGGGTGTCTACGGGCAGCAGTTGGATCCGATGGACCTGACGGTGGTGGATGAGGCGCACAGAACTTCGGGCTCGATGGGTAAGGCGTGGGCCGATGTCCACGACCAGACCGTGATCCCGTCGCACCGCCGGCTGTACCTGACGGCGACGCCGCGGATTTGGGAGGAGCGGCTGAACCGGGAGGTCGTGGAGGGGGTGCGTGACCCGTTGCCGCGGGAGATGGCGGCCTCTATGGACGATGAGGCGGTCTTCGGGCCGGTTCTCTACAAGCTGTCGCTGGCGTCGGCCGTGTCGCGTGGGCTGCTGGCGCGGTATCAGATCATCGTCCTGGAACTTCAGGACCCGGTCGTCACCCCGGAGCGGCTGATGGGCGAGGACCGGCACAGCGAGAAGGTGCGCGGGGAGCGTCTCGGAGCCCTTCAGGCCGCGTTGCTGCACGCGATGGCGCAGCACGGTCTGTCGACGTGCATCACGTTTCATCATCGGACGATGGAGGCGCAGGCGTACGCGGAGGGTTTGGAGCGCGTGGCGGCGAAGCTGCACGCGGACCAGCCGGAGACGTATCCGAAGCGGGTCTGGGCGGACTGGTTGTGTGGTGAGCATGTCCCGGAGCGTCGGCGGGAGGTGCTGGGCGGGTTCGGGACCACGGCGCGGCGGGCCGTGCTCTCGAACTGTCGTGTCCTGGGTGAGGGCGTCGACATCCGGGTCGTGGACAGCGTGGCCCTGTTGGACCCGAAGGGCGCGCCCCATGACATCGTGCAGGCCATCGGCCGCGCTTTGCGTCAGAAGCCCGGAGAGGGAAAGCTTGCGTCTTTGATCGTGCCTGTATTTCTCCAGCCCGGGGAAAAGCCGGAGGACATGTTCACCTCGGGGTCGTATCGGCCTTTGGTGAAGGTTCTTGAGGGGTTGCGGGCTCACGATGAAGAGGCCGTGGAATTGCTGGCGATTCCGCAGGAGCCGCAGAAGGACGTGGCGCAGCCGTCCGCGTACATCGGCCCGCCGCCCGGGGAAGGCGAGGACGAATCCCGTCTTCTGCTGCGTTTTGCCGCTCCACGTGACCCGGTGATGGTCGCTGACTGGGTGTCCTTCAACGTGATCGACACCGAGCGGCAGGACTGGGCGCGCGGCTGGGCGAAGCTCAAGGCGTACGTCGAGCGGGTCGGGCACGCGAGAGTGCCGTACGGGCATCGGGAGGGTGCGGCACCCCTTGGGCAGTGGGTGGCGGAGCAGCGGCGGGCGTACGTGGCTGGGGAGATGAGCGGGCAGCGTGCCGGGCGGCTGGAGCGGCTCGGGATGGTGTGGTCGGTTGTGGATGAGCGGTTCCAGGAGAACCTTCAGGCGGCGAAGGCGTATTACGAGGAGTACTGGACGCTGTGTGCGCCCCGGACGGCGACGATGCTGGACCGGCCGATCGGGCAGTGGCTCGCGAACCTCCGCCGACCCGGCGCCCTGGACGATCACCCCGAGTGGAAGGCGGCACTGGAGGCCGTGGACGGGGACTGGAACCCGGCGTGGCCGGCCCCATGGCAGCGGCACTACGCCGTGGTCCGGGAGATGCTCGCCGAGGAGACCATCCTCGCGTACGTCGAACCCGGCGTCACCGTCCACGGCATGGACATCGGGAGGTGGCTCGCTCGGCAGCGCCAGCCCGAGGTGTGGGCCGCCCTGACCGACGGACAACGCGGGCGCCTGGAGGCTATCGGCGTCATCCCGCACACCCCGGAGCCGGAAGCACTCGCAGAGGCGTCCACGACGCCCGTGAGCGCCTTCGAGCGGGGTGTTGCGGCCCTGGCGCAGTACAAGGCCCGGACCGGCTCTGTGGTCGTCCCCAGGGCCCACACAGAGCGGCTGGAGGATGGCACGGAGGTCAAGCTTGGGGTGTTTTTGAGTAACAGCAAGAGCCGTCGGGCCAAGCTCACCGCGGACAAGCTCGCCGCGCTCGCCGAACTCGGACTTCAGTGGGCGCGTTGACAGAGTGCCTTCTCGAAGTGATCTCCAGAGCCCTACCGCATCTCAATGCTGCGTGCAGGAAGATCGAGATTCCGGCTGCCCGTCGCCGTCAGACATGGGAGACCCGGTGCATGAGGCGATCGACGGACGGAGGCCACGGTGGTACGGGCGGCGTTGGAACAGTTGCTGTTCACGCAGCCGGTGCCGGGTACCGCTGAGGAGCAGTTGCGTGTGCTGCTCAGGTGGGCGAAGGGGTCGAAGCGGGTGGTGGCGCAGGAGTTGGGGGTGTCGTTGCGGACGGTTCAGCGGTGGACGGCGCGGAGGGGGTCGGGGCGGGGCAGGCCGAGTGGTCGCCACCTGGTGCTGATCGAGGAGCGGGTGCGGGCGCGGTGGCAGCCGCGGGTGCGTGCTCGTCGGCAGGCTGCCGCGGAGGAGCGGGGGCTGGTGGTGCACACGCGGGCGCGGTTCGGGTTCGCGGCCGGTGCCGGTACCTCTGACGATCCCCGGCTCCGGCTGCTGACGGTGGCGGTGCCCGGAGAGGTGGCACGGGAGCTGTTTCGCGCCTGGGAGGCCGGGGCTTCCGACGGACAGCACGAGGTGATCCTGGGCCGGGCGTTGGGGCACGTCTACTTCCGGCAGGCTGGCCGGCGGGCGGACGCGCTGCAGGTGCGGTTCGGGGAAGTCGACTTCATCGACTTCGGGCTCGCGTAGCGGCTGTGGAGTTGCCTCCGGCCGGCGGTGGGGCGGGCTGGCCGGTCTCATGGCTCAGTGCCTCGTGTTTCTCCCGCCAGTCCCAGACCACCGGGCCGCGGTGCGTGCCTGCTCGGCCGGCGGGGGGCTGGGGCGGGCGGAGTCTGATGGTCTCGGCCAGGCGTAGGAGGGCGGGGCGGTCAGTGGGGGCGGCCAGGAGGTGGGGTGTGCTGGTGAGGTGTGCGAAGCGGGTCGCGGCGTGGAGGAAGACGGTGGCCCAGGGCGGGATGGGGTAGATCGCGCAGCCGTCGGTGTACCGGGTGCGGTCGTGCAGGGTGAGGGTGTGGTCGGCGGGGTGGAAGCCGTCCGTGTGGGCGGTGGTGAGTTGTTGGAACGAGGCTCCGGTGGCGATGGCTGCCGCGAGGGCGGCGGCGCGGGCGGGGTGGGCTGTCGCGGTGTGCAGGCGGTCGGTGAGCCGGGCTGTCTGGGCGGGCGTGGGTGGTAGGGGTGCCGGGCGCTGGTGGTAGACGATCGGCTTCGGTGCGCAGGCGGTGGTGCAGGGCTGGGGGCTGTCGTAGGAGACGAGGCGGTCGAGGGCGGCGAGGGTTATCCAGCGCAGGGCAGCGGGCGAAGCGGGCAGGGTGGGAGCTGCTGGCGGCGGGCTGGATGAGGCGGTGTCGCCCAGGTAGAGGGCGCGGGCTTTGGTGAGGGTGTGGACGGTGGTGTGGTGGCCGGCTGCCAGGGCGCGGTGGAGGGCTGCGGTCAGGCGGGGGCGGTGGACGACGAGGGTCAGGTGGATGCCGGTCTGGCACTGCAGGTCGAGGAGGCATTGGAGGCGGCGCTGGTCGAGGAGGTGGGCGCGCAGGACGGTCAGGCGGGTGACTGCCAGGGCGGTCGTCCACGCGGCGGCGGCCTCCCACAGTGGTGGTCGGCCGTGCGGGTACCGGCCCGGGATGTGGGCCGGTTTGCCCAGGGCCTGGAGCAGGTCGGAGGCGAGGGCGGTGTCGCTGGTCGTGCCCGGGCCGGGGTGAAGGGTGATGCGGCTGGCCTGCGGGGCGTGCGCGGCCAGGGCGGTGTGGGTGAAGGCGGCGTCGTCCCCGGGGTCGAAGACGACGGCGAGGCCTGTCCGGGGTGCGGGGAGGGTCATGCGAGGCGGCTGAAGGCCCAGCGCAGCAGGTCGCGGTCCGGGCGGGGGCGGCTGGTGCGTTCCAGGGCGGTGCGCAGGTGGGCGGTGAGCTGGGCCCAGGCTCGGAAGTTTCCGTGGGCGGCCTGCTCGTCGGCGAACGTCACGTCCGCGGGGTCGGCGTCCTCCCAGACAGGGTGGAAGAGCGGGACGACCTCGAGGACCTCAGCCGGGGTGAGACGGGTGAACTGCTGCCAGATGAAGATCCGGGAGGAGAGCATCGGCTCCCGGCGCAGCACGGTATGCGCGCCGGCGCCGCCGACGAAGACGATCGCGAGCCGGGTGGCGGGCTCGTCCCACAGGTAGCGGAAGTACTCGAACGCCTCCCCGTTGAGCCACTGCGCCTCGTCCACCAGGAATGTACGGGGCCGTTCCGCCAGAGCCGTTTTCAGGAGGCGGTCGAACTCGCTGGGGTGACGGGGCGGCTCCCCCGGCAGACGCAGGGTCTCGAAAAGCTCGTAGCGGACTGCGCGGGCGGTGGGGCGGGCGCGGAAGGTGACCCGGCACACCTCCTCGCCCGCCGTCTCCTCCAGCTCGCGCAGGCAGGTGTTGACCGCGAGGGTCTTCCCGAACCCGGCACCGCCGTGGATGCACATCATCGCCCGGGCCGCGACCGTGTCGGCGATGTTCTCCCTGGCGGTCAGCAGAGCTCGGGTCGTCACGATCTGCGCATCGGGCAGATCAACGTACTGATACGTCGGGGCAGTCACCGCGGTTCTCCCCCGCCGGTCACGTCGGCACCGGCACCGGCGGCAGCGCCTGGGCTGTGAGCGCCAGCGGTGCCTGAGCGGGGCTGCTCGTCAGCGGTCGGTGTATCTGCAGGGGCGCGGTGGGTGCGGGCCACAAGGGAAGGCGGCGTGCGCCAGCCGGCCGGAGGCGCAGCAGGCGGGATCAGATCCGGCAACGCCAGCCGCGACAGATCCGACTGCTCGGCCGCTGCCAGCTCCCGGCCGGCCTCCGCCCCGGTCACCGCACCAAGCCGCTCGGGCTTCCCTGGCCGGGTGGCTGCGGCGTAGCGCTCACGCTGCGCTGCGGCAAGGTCCTGCCGCAGCCGGCGGGTGCGGGCGGCCCTCGCTGTACGGACCGCGCTGATCTGCTCTGGTGTGGCGGCGTCCGCCAGTTCGGCGGGGCCCAGGTATCGGCCGGTGGCGGCGTCGAACACCTCGATGCGGCAGTCGTGATGCGGCATGAACCGGACCCGGACCCTCTCACCGGCCAGGCCCGTCATCCACGCCGCCACGTAGTCGCGGTTCCTGAAGCGGACACCCTTGGTGGAGAGCACCCGGAACCGACCGTCGTCCTCCAGGGTGAACGTCCACAATTCGTCCGCGCCGATCTCACGCAGCGGCGTCGGATCCGTCTCCCACACCTGCAGCGGGGAGCGGCCCTTCAAGGGCCCGGGGCGGTGGGAGGTGTTCCACCAGCCCACCCAGTCCAACAGGCGTGTGGTGAAGTCCTCGAAGTGCAGGAGCACCTCGTCCTTCGGCCGCGCCCGGCGTCGGCCCGGGCGCGGCTGGCGGGTGTAGCCGGGCAGCGCGGCAAGGAACATCGACTCCACGGCCCGGTTCAGGCCCTCCACCGTGCCCTTCAGGTGCGGGGTGTAGGCAGGCAGGTCCTCGACGGTGACGTCGAGGGCGTTGAACGCGGCGGCAACGGTCTTCGATAGGAAGTCCTTGCCCCGGTCCACGCGTACCTTTTCCGGCAGGCCGCCCTGTGGCCCGAACGGCTCCTCGCGCACCACCGCGGCGCGCAGCGCGGCCAGGACGGACTCCCGTGAGGGATGCCCCGGTGTGACCGCGACACCCATGATCGTGTTCGAAGCGCAGTCGACGAACCAGGTGATCCACGGCCGGCGGACGGTGCCCTCGACGTCGACCAGGACCGGGGCCTGGACGTGATCGGTCTCCCAGACCTGGTTCCGCCATCCCCGAGGCCGGGACAAGAACACATCGTGCCTGCGAGCCTCGCGCTCACCGCCGGCAAGCCCGGCCCGTTCCCCCGGCGTCAGATCACGCCGGATCGCCCGGTGGAGAGTGGGGATCGAGGGCGGAGGAGGTCCCTGTCCCCTCACAGCGCGGGCAGCAAGCTCGCGGTGAACGGCGGCCACGTTCCCCTTCCACAATGCGAGCAAGGCACGGACCTCCGGAGTGACCGTGAACCGGTCACGGGACTGCGCCCGTTCACCAGGACACTCAGCCGCACACTCGTCGCGCTCGGCAGCGGCCAGCCACCGCCACACCGTCCGCTCCTTCACATGAAGCGCTTCAGCCATCGACCGGACATGCCGGGACGACAGCGCGCCCTCCCGACGCAACGCCAGCAGCCGACGTACTGCCGGCCCGCGAAGAACCCTGGCCGAAGCCTCAGGCAGCCCCGTTGTCTCCCCCGACACCCGATCCCCAGACTCCACCCCTCGATCAGACCAGGCCCATCCGTCTCACTGCATAAGAACTCTCGAACCTGAGACAGCATCACCCACCATGAGATAACGCCTCATGACAGTGAAATCTCTCGCCTCATGACAGCGAGAAACAGCGAGCGACAACTCTCTGACCAGCCACAAAGACCCACTCACACAACCTCCGCCACTGACACACACCACCACTGACACCAACCCGAGAGATCGCACATGAGGATTCTGCAGGCTCTCAAGAAGCAGGGCGCTGACATCGTGGCGGGTGCCAAGCGCAGAGCTCTGGCTGTTCCAACCTCGGCTGAGCGCCTGATCGCCGAACAGCTTGCGCCGTCCCTCGCGAAACTCGATACGGCCACCACCCAGCTCGCTCAGCAGATCGCCGCTCGACAGGCAGCACTGATCAACGGCCCCGCACAGCAACTCGCCAAGCAGATCGCCGCTCGACAGGCAGCACTGATCAACGGCCCCGCACAGCAACTCGCCAAGCAGATCGCCGCTCAACAGGCAGCACTGATCAACGGCCCCGCAGAGCGCCTCGCCCGGCAGATGACTGGACTGCGGCGCATCGACACGCCGGTCCAGCGCCTCGCCCGGAAGATGGCGGACTCCATGCCCAAGTTGGACATCGCCGTCGACCTGCATCAACCGCATGGTCGCGATGAAGCCATTGATGACGAAGCCGAGCAGCCGGACTCTTCCGACACCCAGGAAGCCCGCGCAGTAGAGACAGACGACGCGCCCGCCGACGACGACAACGTAGGCGACTGACCAATCCTGTGGAGGAGCCGCAGCCGGGCGCGTGACGATGAGGGGTCGCGCCATCGTTGACGGTGCGACCCCCGAGCTGGGCATGGCTGATCCCCCAGGCCCGTGGAGTGTCCGGTGCGGGTCAACCGGCTTCGGTCTCTCCGGCCGCCCTCGCGGTAACCCACACGACGGCTTCCTCGTCGGTCATCAGCACTGCCTGGGCCAGGTGGGCGTCGCCGTCCTGGATGACGTGGACGCGGCCTGGGAACGGGCTGCTCGTGGCGGCGGGGTCGACTATCGGGGTGAGCCGCCGCCAGCTTCCGCCCCTCGTAGCGGTCCTCCAAGGCCTGCGCAGTCATGATGAGCGGCTGGTCGAGCAGCTCGCCTCCCGCGCCCTCACTCACGGCCAGCGCAAGGTCCACATCCAGCGCGACGAGGACGGGCGGATCGTCGGGGCCGGTGGCGAGGGCAAGGACCAGGAGGACGGTGCCGACGCCGCCGCCGAGTCGGCCCTGCTCCACTTCTCCTCTCCCCGGGACGCGGCCACGATCGCCGCGTTCCTGCACACCCGCGTCTACTGGCCACCCGAGTCATGACTGAGTGAGGATGCGGGTCCGCAGGAGTTCGAACGAGGCCGGCCATACATCGCCCTCTTCAAGGTCTTGACCCGGTTGACGTGGCCTTCGACGACGCCGGAGCTCCATTTGAGGGTGAGGCCGGCTGTGACGGCGTCGAGGTCCTGGCGGAGGGAGCCCGCGAAGCCGCTCATCGGTTTCGGAGCGTCCTGTTAGCAGGACGTCCGGACGACTCTCCACGGCCCGCGCCGAGTCGGCGAGCATGGGACCGGGGAACCTGGTCCCGCTGTAGGCCAGGGAGCGCAGGGCGACTCGCTCCGCCGCCTGAAGCGGGGCGAGAGGTGCGCCCGGGTCCAGGACGAGGCCGTCGTCGACCCGCGGACTGCGGGCGCCGGCGCCGGCGCCGGGGCTCCAGTCGGGGGTGAGGGGTTCGGGGTCGGTGGGCCGCGGCGTTTCGATGCCGCCGTGCGCGTCGATGGCCACGTACTCCTCGGCCCGCACCACGCGGTAGCGCCTGTCGAGCACGGTGAGCTCGTCGACATACTCCTCCTCCAGCCGGGCGACCGCCGCCAGTAGCCTCTCGTCATGCAGACAGCGCTGATGATCTACGACGGCCCCGCACCGGCCGATTCCGACGTCCCGCGTACCGGGGGCGTGCCGCTGGCTCCGGCCGGATTCGCCTGGCCCGTGTGCGGCTGCGGAGGGCCGCTGCAGTTCTTCGCCCATCTCCCCGTCGAGGGCGCTGTCCTGTCGGTGTTCTTGTGCCAGAACGACCCTGGCGCGTGCGAATTCTGGGAGGCGACCTCCAGCGCGAGCCGGGTCTATCTGTTTCCCCGGGAGGAACTGCTACCAGTGGCCGTGCCCGAGGCGGGTGTGACGCTACTGCCCGCCACCTCGGCCATCCGCACTCATGTCGTGACGATCGACCCCGAGGAGGCCTGCGAGGAGGAAGGGATCGAGCCTGACGCGTACGACCTTGCCCGCTCGGGATGGAAGTGGGAACCCGAAGAACGATTCGGGAAGCAGCGCGAAGTACTCGGGTCGCTCGGAGGCAGCCCTTCCTACCTTGAGGACGACCGACTGCCCGTGTGCCCCTCCTGCACCGGCACGATGGAGTTCGCGGCACACCTGGAGGAGGGGATGAACTGGGAGACCGCGATGAACCTCGGCGGCCAGCTGGGCTACGTCTTCGTCTGCCACGCTTGTCGCGAGGGATCCTTCCTCACGGGCTGAGGGCCACCTGCGAGGGTCACTGACGGCGACACTGTCGCCGGTACGAGACGCCGCAGAGCGCCCCTGGGGCGGAACCGGCGCCGCCCGTTCGCGGCGTCGCGACACAGGGGGGCGAGTGGCCGCCTCCGCTTCGCCCGCGAAGTCCGCGATCTTTCCGGCCGCCAGTCCCTCCAGCCACACCTCGGTGTCGCCCAGGCCGTCCAGCCACCCGCGGTGGTCCGACAGCTTCTTGTCCCCGGAACGAGCGAAGCCGGCGGAGGGCCGCTCGAGGAGCGACCCGGCACACCGCCGGCTTCTCACAAAGTTCAGGCCCGAAAACGAACCGTCCCTGCGCCTTCCCCATACAGGCCGCGTCCGCGGCGCAGCAGCCTCGAGGAGACGACGTGATCCCCCACAACCGACCGGTCATCAACGAAGCCGACGTCGCCCGCCGGCTCGGCGTGCCGCTGGCCACCTGGCGCCGCCGCGACGCCCTCGACTTCCGCAATCACGTCCGACCCTGCTTCCCGACAGCCGCTCCCTGGTCTACGACCAGGCCCAGGGCGAGGCCTACATCGCCGGCAAGCCGATCCCCCCGCTGCCCGCGGGCGAACACCCCGACGACCTCCTCACCGACAAGGAGGTAGCCTCGGTCCTCGGCATCACCCCCGGAACGGTCCGCGCCTACGCCTCCCAGGGCTACCTCTCGGGCGGCACCACCGTCTACGGCACCCGACTCTGGCCCCGCCATGAGGTCAACGAGCGCCGTGACAACCCTCCCGGCCAAGGCAAGGGCGGCGGCCGACGCGCCGACGAACCCCAGGGCCCCCGCAAGAGCAACACCCCTACGAAGGCGACCCGCGGCTGCAGACCGCCGGCGACACCCTCGCCGCGGCGAGCGGCGCGCCCAAGGGCCGGATCGCCGCCGCGCTCGCCGAACTGCTGAGGAGCAATTGCGGGGGGCATTGCGTTCCGGGCCCCCCGCGCTCCCGGGAGTCGGTCAGCTGGCTTTTCGGTAGGCGCCGGCGGGCCCGGCGAGACGCCTCCTGTGGCCGCCGGCAGGCGGTCCGGTGTCTGGTCCGTGGAAGGCGCGGATTACATCGATCTCGCTCTGATCGGCGAAAGGCCCCAGCGGAGCTTGGTCGCGGTCCACTCGGCGAGGTTCGCAGGTCGTTCAGACGATCGCCGCTCGCCTGCCAGGGACAGGCTGAGTGGTCAGCCTGCTGCAGGAGCGGTAGACCGTGAGGCGCAGGCTGACCATCAGCGGGGGCACGCCGGAAAAGATCAGGCATCTGCCGCGCTGTCCTCCCCCAACTGCTCGTATGTCGAGGACCGGGCGCCCGACCCCATCGTCAAACGGCACCACATCCCCCAGGCGCAGCTCCCACGGCATGACGTCCTGCGCCATCAGACCGGGCAGCGGCCGAGGTAGCACCGCGGTGATCGCCGGAGCGGTACCGCGGGTTTCCTCATAGGTCATGATCCATGTCTCCTGCACGGGAAGCAGCCCTACCCATGCTCACCAGCCCTTTATGCATGACTGGCTGGCACGCTTCGAGTAACTCAAGGTCGGCCTTTCGATAAGCGCGAGTCCTTCAGGCCCACGCGGGCTCATCGCCGCCGGCCGCCGATCTGCGCATGCCCGCTGGCCATGCGCGCGGAGCACAGCCGTGCCACCACGCCGTCGAGGTCGCCGACAGAGCCCGCCGGGGGCTCCCACAGGGCGAGGACTGCCCAGGGCCGCCCACCGCTCACTGCGCCGAAGCAGTTGAACGACCGGCTGATGGCATTCCTGGGCTGACAGCGCCGACCCCGTCTCTCCTGCGTGCGCGGGACGGGGCGCCTCCCTGACGCCCCCGCACCCGGCGACCCGGGTTACGGAGACGCCGGGCGAAGTGGCGGTCGGCATCAACTCTCCGCGCACCCAGTCCGCCGCCACCCTTTGTGCAGCCACCCGAGCAACGCCGCAGGCGACAAGATCACTTTCGGTTTGATTCAAGTAACGCATTGTCAGTGGGGCGCTCTACATTGGTCGGCCGCGTGGGAGAGCGCGTTGTCGATCGGGGAGGGGTGTCGGTTTGCCGTTCATCAAGGGGTATCTCAGGCGGGACGGGACGTCGGTGCGGTCTCATTGGCGGGCGCCGGCGGGGACGAGTAAGCAGACAGCGCTGGCCATCGGGATCGTGGCGGCCGTGTTCGTGTTCGGGGGCTCGTCGGGCACTTCTGCCGGCGGTGGAGCGGGGACGGAGCGGTTACCTGCACCACGGCCAACCTCGAGGGTGGCCTATCCGATCAAGTTCCCCGGCTGGGACAGGCCGGCGCCTTCTCCGGCACCGACGGTCTCCTATCCGATCCGGTGGCCCGGGTGGGACAAGCCCGCTCCCCGTCCCCAGCCGACGGTCTCCTACCCGATCAAGTGGGAGCGCGACGGGAGCGGGAGGTGAGTCGGCGTCGGCCCGTGCTGCGCCGTACGAGCAGGCGGCGCTCGCGCAAGGCCTCGGGCAACGAGCAGCTGGTCCTGGTGGTCGGTGGTCTGGTGGTGGCGTCGACGCTACTCATGGGCGTGGTGCGTTTCGTGGCCGCCCATCCGTGGGTGCCGGTCGTCGTGGTACTGCTTGTGGGCGGGGCCGTGGCGGGCTGGATGGTCCAGCGGCAGCGTGCGGCACGGTGGGAACGAGTCAGGTCCCAGGGGCTGCGTTATGCGCTGGCGCAGCTGGACGCTTTGCATCACCGGCAGTTCGAGCACGCGGTGCGGACCTGATGCGGTGCGATGGGTGCGCGGACGCGGTGCAGGTCGGTGGTGCCGGGGACAACGGCGCGGATGTGAAGGCGACCGACCCGTATGGGCGTTGGGTGATTCAGTGCAATCACCGTAAGGCCGGTCTGGCCGGCTCCGCGGTGGGTACGCCGGATCTGCAGGTGCTCAACGGCACCGGCCGGCCGGTGCACAAGGGCGACGTCGTCGTCCTCGTCACCAACGGCAGGTTCTCCAAACCGGCACTCGAGTTCGCCCGCTCCCAGCGTCTGCATCTGGTCGACCGCATCGTCCTTGCCCAATGGGCCGGCGGCTCCAGACCCCTGTGGGAACTTCTGCAGGCCATCCCCCCGCCCCGCCGGCCCACCCCACCCCCCTGTCCTGACACGCGCCCTATGCCACAACCCCAAGCCCCCGGACAGGCGACGCCAGAGGCGGTATCGGTAGGACTACGGCCTCTTGACCCGTAGGTGGTCAAGGGGCTGCGGCCATGTGATGCAAGGCGGTCAAGGGGGTGCCCGCCTTCGATCCGGACGGGCGGACGGCTGTCACGCGGGGTGCGGTCACGCCGGGGGGGCGGGTTACGGACTATCGGCGCGGGTCAGCCCACGTGACAGGCAGGACGCGTGACAGACGGCGCGACAGGATCGTCGAAGAATCGCAAGGCCCCGACCAGGGCGACGGTAGCGATGAGGGCGGCGGCCCAGGTGCCGCAGGCGCCCAGCGGCTTGGCCAGCCGCGGGTGGCGGTCGATCGGGTAACCGATCGCGCCCAGGAACAGGATGCCGGTGATGACCAGGAGCAGGACGACGAGCAGGGCAAGCGTGGACACGGCGGGCGTGGCGGGCGGTGGGGCATCGGGCGTCGATGGTGGCGGTCTGCTCGCTGGAGAACGGCCCCGTGCTCAACGAGCTGGGAGTATGGACCACCACCAACCCGATCCAGCTCGCCCTGTGGGCCGGGTCAGGGCCCGTCGTCTTCGCCACCTATGCCTCACTGGTCGACCGGGACGATCCGCAGGACCCGCCGGGCCAGCGGAAGGTACCCGGCCACGCGTCTCTTCGCCGAGGTCAGCGGGTCAGATGCCGAACTCCGCCGCCGGCAGGCCAAGCGCAGCGCACGCCTCGCGGATGATCTGCTCCTCGGCAGGCTCGATGAAGCCGTCCGCACCCGCGACCACGATGCCGGTCTGGATGACAGCCCGTGCCTCGGTGGGCTTCTTCGCCACCTTGACGACCTCCTGAAGCACCGCCGCCTTGCCCATGACGAAGCCGGCCGACAGCTGGTCGACGTGCTTGTTGAAACGCTGGCGGAGCTGGTCGGCGGGGAAGTTCTGAAGGACGTCGTTGGTGAGGATGAGCGACTCGACGTGCTGGCGCTCGGCCGGATCGACCCGTCCGTCAGCGGCGGCCACCAACGCGCACATGGCCATGCTGGCGTCCCGGAAAGCGCCGCTCTTCAGCTCCGTCTTCAGCGACGTGAGCTGCGTCTTCAGCGCGCTCACGAGCTCGGCCCTGGAACCACCCCCGGACCGTGCGCCGGACGGCCCATGGCCGCCGGAGCCGCCGCGTACCCCTTGGGCCTGCTGCAGACCTCTGGTCGCCTGGTCCTTGATCCGATCCCACATCGCCACTCGTGCCACCTCAGCTTCTGCCACGTCGTCCCTCGTTGGACACGCATCATCGTGCAACACCCTGCTAACGCCTTCCACACACTGTGAAGTTCCACCACCACGACTGACACGACGCTCTCAGCACACATGCCACCCCAACGCAGGCGCGCTCGGCCTCCAGCGCGCCCGAGTCCGACCGCTCTCCCTGCGAGCCGAGCGTCTCCAGCCCGCCGAGACGGCCGTCCACCAGCTCACCCTTGGGACCGACGACCACCGGGCCCGGGACCTTGAGGCGGCCCTTGACCGTGCCCGCTCGCGATACAGATCCGGCATCGTCGGCAGCGCCGCGTACCGCCACGCCAGCTGACCACACGCCTCACGACGCCCCGGGCGCCAAGCGGCCAGCAGCCCGGCCGGTCGAGCTTCCGGCAGGCAACGACGGGTTCTACTACGGCTCCAGCTTCGAGCGGATCAGCATCGATCGCCCCCGGTCCGAACCGGCCGCCGTGCCCTTCTCCCCCGGCGACATCCCGACCGAGCAGGCGCCCCTGGCCGCGATGCTCGCACCGGGCTTCAAGCTAGGCTAGGTACTGTCCGGCGGATCACTGCGCCGTAGGCTCGGGTCTATGCACGCCACCCTGACGGAGCACGCCCGATGCGTTTTCGGGGACGAGTACCGACCCACACCGCCGTGCGACCGTCAGCATCATGTCGACTTCTTCATCGAGGAGCTGACGTTCGCCCATGCCGATGCGATTCTGGCCATGCTGCGGGAACTGTGCCCGGGCCTGGCCGACGGGTACCTGCCTGTGCGGATCCGTAACCTCGCGTATCGGCTCGTTCTCCTTCAGAGGTCCGATGAACCAGCGCTGATGAGAGAGGCAGCGGGCAGCCTTTATCTTCACGGGCCTGACTGGGACGACATCGCCGCCGATCTTGAACGACGGGCCGACGCTCTGGACGCGGCAGCCTAAAGGCTGTCCCGTGACCATCCGTGCCGCTCCCTAAAGGCTGTCCCGTAACTGCTGCTTGCCGCAGGCGCTGAGCCTTTCCCCGTGCTGGGTTCCAATGAGCGCGGGGACGTTGTCAGGGGGGCGAGGGCACACTGACTGCATGATCACCTCTTCATCTACCGCAGACGATGCCTCCCGTCCCTCCCCTGTCTGGGTGGAGTCGATGGGCGGTCCTCTGATCGTCGTCCCCGTCTCCGCCCTGGCCTCCTGGGGTGGGTGCACGGAGAGTGGTCTTATGGCGGGAGACGCCGCCGCTCCAGACGACTACGACCGGGCCTGTGCGGTGGACGATCTGGCCGGTGTGATCCCTATCGATGAGAACGGTGCGCAGGCACTGGTGCTGGCGGACGAACCGGCGACCAGCTGCTATCTGCCCCAGCACCGAGCGTTCCTGCGGTGGCTCGCCGCCGAAACCGAGGCCGGACTGAGCGCCGCAGCAGACGCTGTCCTCACAGACCCGGCCACGGTGTGGGAGGAGTGCGGCACCTGGGTCTCGGACGGTCCGGCGGTGCTCATGGACTCCGCCGAAGCAGGTTCCGACCTGGGCGTCGAGTACCCCGACGGTGGGATGCCCGCCGAGGCACCGGTCCCGCTGCCCGTCGGCCGCTGGAGGGTCCGCGCCACGCAGACCAAGGTGGGCGAGGAGAACTGGGTCGGCCTGGTCCAGCTCCTGCCCACCGAATCCTGAAGGGGTCTGACCGAGATACGGGTCAAAGGGGGAACGGGGTGATCTTGAAGCCTTGAGAGGTCCGGCCCGTCACCGTTCGGCTCAGGTTCGTTGGTGATGTTGTTGTCGTCCGGGCCTGGGGTGGGTTATCTGTTCTTCTCGCCGACCCGTGATGACCTGGAGTGGGCGGCCGACGCCACGGACTGCGATGAGCATCTGCGTGGAGTCGTTCAACCGGTTCTCGCAGTGGATCGGCTTCGGCGACCGCGGCGTCATCGCCGGCAATGACCCGATGGAGTAGGAGAAGGCGATGAAGTTCAACGCTCTGCTCACGAACGCGGTGATCTTCCACAACGCCCTGGACATCGCGGAGATCGTGCGGCAGCTGCTGGACGAGGGGTGGGAGATCGACCCCGGAGGACCTGGCCCACATCTCGCCGTACCTGACCGAGCACATCAACCGGTTCGGCGAGTACTCCACGCACGAGCTCGGCATCCAGCCCGACGCGTACGACCCGAAACTCGACGTCGACTTCACCCCACTGCGCGAGCAGGACCTGACCGCCGCCGGCCTCGGCCAAGCCGCCTGACACAGGCCTGGCCGGTGACCTTCGTTCAGCGGCTCGGTTAGGGGTACCTGCGGCCGCCCGCGATCACCTCCGCGAGCACCAGGTCGCGGGAGATGTCGTCCCCGTCAGCGGGCCATCCGTACCGCCCGTGCGTCAGATGCCGGGCGAGGGCGTCGACGAGGTGTTCGCGTACGCGGATCGGACCACCCCCACTCCATCGCGTCGGCCAGAAGGTCCACCGGCGGGTACGCGAGCAGGTAGTGCAGGGGCCGATCCCGCGGGCATGGCCTCAGTCCAGCCGGGTGCCGGTCCGGGCCTCCAGGGCGCTGATCAGGCAGGCCTGGAAGTCCTGGTCCTGCGCTGCGGGGGCAGACGACTGCGTCTGCCGGTGGTACCAGTAGCCGCCGGTGGCCGGGGTCACTTCGGGGGCGGTGGCCAGCCAGGTCTGGGTGCGCCACCCGGCGGCCAGGTCGTCGGGAGCGCCGGGGCCGCCCATCCGGGTGGGCACCCATCCCGGATCGACCGCCTGGCTGGAGGTGCCCCTCCACCGGAACGCGAGCGCCAGCGCGAGGGCGGTGACCCACAGCTTGGTGTCGTCGTAGGAGGCGTCGCCAATGGCCAGCCGACGCAGGTCGGTGGAGCCGGTGCGATGCATGGAACTGCTGAGGTAGATCAGCCTGCCCGGCTTGTCCATCAGGCCAGTGAGCAGGTAGGGCGCGACAACGTTGACCGTGGCCTGTTGCGGCTGGTTCATGACGCCGGCGTTGTGGACGACCGCGTCGAACCGTCCGTACGTGCCGGCCTGCCGGGCGACTCCGGTGATCTCATCGGTATCGGCGAGATCGCCGGTGACAACGCCCTTCCACCGGGTGGTGCCCCCGGCATCGGCCAGGCGGGCCGGGTTGCGGACGTGGACGACTACCTCGTGTCCATCGTCGGCCAGCGCGTTCGCCGTACCGCGTCCGAGCCCGCTGGAGGCTCCGGTCACCAGAATCAGTGCCATGGTCGTGATCTCCTGCCGCTGATGCCCTTGCCATGGAAGCCTCGCCCAACAGGTAGATGGTGACGGTGCTGGTGAGCTTTCCGCAGATGCCGGTGGCGTGCATCCCGGGACTCACCGGCGCGGGTGTCGGCACGGTGCGGCGGTAGGTCGCGGGTCAGCGGCGGGTGAGGCGGGCGTTGGCCTTCATCAGTGTCGGGACGATGACGTAGACGGCCAGGGGGACGACGATCGCGGTGAGGATCAGAGTCTTCAGCGGCAGCGCCAGGCCACCGAGGACCGAACCGAGCAGGCCGAGGGCGACGGTGATGGTCGGGTAGACGGCCAGCTGCGTGATCAGCGCGCGGCGGTGGACGGACGGGGCAGCGGGAGCAGTGTTCGCGGACATGTACGCCTCCTGTTCGCGGCTGGATCCGTAATCTCCAACGTGGCCGCCGGCCTGGCGGGCCGCATGAGCCAGCTGATGGCACCGATAATGAGGCAGTACTCGTCAGCTGACCCGAAGGCCGACCGCCAGCGTCAGTTCAAGGACCCGGTGTGGCGATGCGAGATCCGGAAACAGCTCCCGCAGCTGCGACATCCGGTACCGGACCGTCTGAGGATGGACGAACAGCGCCGCCGCCACCTCGTCCCGCCTGCCCTGGTGCAGCAGCCACGCCCGCAACGTCTCCTCCAGCCGCCGTGCGGTCGCGACAGGCAAGGTCCGCAGCGGTGCGAGGGCTCGGGTACGCAGGTCTGCGAACGCATCCATGTCGGCGCTCAGCACCAGCTCGGGCAGGTGGTCCTCGGTGTCGCGAATATCAGAGGAGAGGGAGCGCGCGCGTACGGCTCGTGCGTACGAGGCGGACGCACGAGTCCATGGCCGGGCCGGGCCGACCACGGCGGTGCGGTCGGTGAGCTGCCGCAAGAGATGTGATCGGTCGGCATCGGGGACGAGCAGCACACCGGTGGCGTCCGGCAGATCGTCGAGGACGAGGGTGCTCGGGTCGAGCGCGCGGTAGGCAGGCCGGGCCTGGGTGGCGGGCAGCAGGACCGCGGTCAGCGAAACCGGGGGCTGCCACCCGGCCCGTTGCACAGAGGCCAGCAGCACGTCCGGGCTCGCGCCGGCGAGGAGGTCGCGGGCCAGGTGTTCCAGGTGGCGCTCGTGGGCCCTGCCCCGGGCGGCCAGTTCGTCGGCGTGGCCCGCGGCGCTCGCAGCGGAGAGCTCGTCGATGTAGGCGAAGGTCAGCTCGGCGAACTTGGCGACCTCGGCGGCGGGCAGACCTGCGGGTACGGCACCCGCTGCCAGGCATCGCCAGGCCACGCGGGCGCCGACGCGGTATGCGCTGAGCAGGGCGTCCATCGAACGGCCGGAGCGCACCTCGCCGCGGCCCAACTCGTAGGCTGCGTCACCGGCGTCGCCGCCTGTGGCGTTCCCGCTCGCGAGGTCCAGGTAGTGCCCCAGGGCAGTGCGGACGGCTCGGCGGATGGTGGCGCCCATGCGGCCCGAAAGGGCGTTGGCGTAGGGAGGGACCTCGTCGATGATCGCCTGGACGACCTCGTCGGCGGTGGTCTTCAGCGCGGCCCGAAGTGCGGTGACCGTCGTCTCGTCCAGGGCCAGTTCGCTGGCCCTCCGAATTGCATGGCTCACGTTTTGTTCCCTGCGAACAATTCAGCCGAACAGATTTACGTCTTGCGGTCAGGACTTTACCCCTTGAGGCACAGCAAGCTGGCGTCATGACGAGTGCAGCCCTTCGCAGCAGGGCGTGGAAACTGCTGGAGATGGTCACGACGCCGCTGCTGCCGTCGGACTACCTCGACCTGGTCAGCCCGCTGCGTGCGGGCGCTGTCCTGCGTGGGCGCATCGAGGCCGTGGACCCCGAGACGGGTGACGCCGCGACTATCGTGATCAGGCCGGGACGGGGCTGGCGCGGCCACACAGCCGGTCAGTACGTGCGGATCGGGGTCGACGTCGACGGGGTGCGCCTGTGGCGTGCCTACTCCCTCACCTCGCCAACGAACCGCCAGGACGGCCGCGTCACGATCACCGTGAAGGCGATCCCGGAGGGCAAGGTCAGCAACCACCTGGTCCGCAGGGCAAGACCGGGCACGCTGATCCAGCTCGACCAGCCCACCGGTGACTTCGTGCTGCCGCAGGCCAAGCCCGCCAAGGTGCTGTTCCTGACGGCCGGCAGCGGCATCACGCCCGTGATGGGCATGCTGCGCGACATCGAGTTCGACGACGTCGTCATGGTCCACTGCGCGCCACAGCCGCAAGACGTGATCTTCCGCAACGAATTGCACGACCTGGTCGCGGACAGGAAGCTGCGGCTCACCGAGGTGCACACCGACACAGACGGCATGCTCGACATCGCCCGTCTCGACGAACTCGTGCCCGACTGGGCCGAGCGCAAGACCTGGGCTTGCGGGCCCGCGGGCCTGCTCGACGCCGCCGAAGAGCACTGGGCCGAGCACGGCGTACCAGAGCACCTGCACACCGAACGCTTCCGCCCCAGCATCGTCGTCGCCGGCGACGGCGGCGAGGTCACGTTCAGCGCCACCGGCAAGACCGTCGACGCGGACGGCGCCACGCCGTTGCTGGACATCGGCGAGGAGGCCGGCGTGCTCATGCCCTCCGGGTGCCGCATGGGCATCTGCTTCGGCTGCATCACGCCGCTCAAGGCCGGCGCCGTCCGTGACCTGCGCACCGGCGAGATCACTGAGGCTGAGCCGGGCGTCCTCATCCAGACCTGCGTGTCCGCCGCGGCGGGCACCTGCGACATCGAACGGTAGGAGCAGCTTGACCGCCATCGACCCCGCCGCCCACCTGACCGCGGAGCAGATCGAGGAGCTTGGCCGCGAACTGGACGCGATCCGCGACGAGGTGATCGCCGGCCGCGGCGAGAAGGACGCCGCCTACATCCGTAGGGTCATCTCGGCGCAGCGCAAGCTCGAGCTGGTCAGCAGGGGGGTACTGCTGTTCTCGATCTTCCCGCCCGCATGGCTGCTCGGCACCGCCGGTCTGTCCGTGGCGAAGATCATGGAAAACATGGAGATCGGGCACAACGTCCTGCACGGCCAGTGGGACTGGATGCGAGACCCGAAGATTCACTCCACCACCTGGGAGTGGGATCACGTCTCGCCGTCCGAGCAGTGGAAGCACTCGCACAACGAGCTGCACCACACGTACACCAACGTGATCGGCAAGGACAACGACCTCGGCTACGGCATCATGCGCGTCGACGAGGACCAGAAGTGGCACCCGTTCCACCTCGGCCAGCCGCTGTGGAACTTCATCAACGCCTGCTTCTTCGAGTACGGCATCGCAGCGTACGACCTGGAGCTCGGCAAGAACCTGCACAAGCGCCGCCGCAAGAACCCGGAATTCCGCGCGCGGGCCAAGGCCGTGGGCCGCAAGATCCGCAAGCAGGTCCTCAAGGACTACGTGATCCACCCGCTACTGTCGGGCCCGTCATTCCTCACCACGCTCGCCGCCACGTTCACCGCGAACCTGGTCCGCAACATCTGGTCTCACTCGGTGATCATGTGCGGGCACTTCCCCGAGGGCGTGCAGGTCTTCGAGCGCCGGTCGATCAAGGGCGAGACGCGTGGCCAGTGGTACCTGCGCCAGATGATGGGCTCGGCGAACATCAGCGGCAGCAGGGCCATGCACTTCATGACCGGCAACCTGTCACACCAGATCGAGCACCACCTGTTCCCGGACCTGCCGAGCAACCGGTACGCCGAGGTCGCGGTGAAGGTGCGCGCGCTGTTCGAGAAGTACGAGCTGGAGTACGTCACCGGGCCGCTCCCCAAGCAGGTGTTCTCCGCGTGGCGCAAGGTCTTCCGGCTCTCACTGCCGAACAAGAAGCCCAAGGTCAAAACGCCGGACCGCGAGCAGGAGCTCGTCGCGGCCTGATTCCCGGTATTGGTTCAGATCTCTCGGCCGTACCGGCGGCACCGCCGGTCCGGTCAGCCGCGGTGGAACAGGTCTGCGCCTGCCGACCGGTGCCTTCCTGCTGGCGCGGTTCCTTCGCCGCCGGGAACCTCCCGGCCTTCCTGGCGCCACTGCCGCTCGAGGGCGTCGTAGATCGGAGAATCCGACACCCACCCTCCGCCGCCCGCCCGCACGTCGGCGAAACTTCTCTGCGCTGGAACGTTCCTGTGGTCCATGAGCAGCCCAACGACCCCACGCCGGGCGCCGTGGCGGCCCGTATCCCGACCGTCACCAGGAGACCCGCAACGGGGTGACGGGCCTGCTTTGGGCGCCGACGGTTCGCGGTCAGGTTCCGAGGACGAGCAGCACGCGGGGCGCGTTGGGCAGGTCTTCAGGGACGGTGGCGGTGCCGGTCAGGGGCATCAGGTGCCCGTTGGCGCAGTCGCCGGGCTGCTGATGGTCGATCTCCCAGTCCCAGCCGGCCGGAACCGCGGGGGAACTGGTGGCGTAGAGAGGCCCGCGGCAGGAGCGACACCAGTGCTCTACCGCCTCACCCAGAATCACCATGGCGACCTCGTGCCCGGCATGGAATGGTCGTTCGGCGTCGAACCCGGGTCAGGCACGGTCCACTACGTCCTTCCGCAAGGCGAGGCATGGTTCGCCAACTCCTCCATCGACCTGTGGCTGCGGACCCTTCACCATTACGGCCTGCACGTCAGCGAGTCCGAGATCCTGAGCAATCCGGATGACCGCGAGGACGAAGCCCTGGCCGAGCTCAGCATGCTCGCTGACGAACTCAAGAAGATCGATCCACCTGCCTTCGACGGCTATAACAGGTTCATCTGGGCCGAGTTCCTCGACCCTTGGCTTTATTCACGGGTTGTGAAGTCAGTTGTTCACGGGTTTGGGAGGCGCCCAGATCCACGGTCGGGTGATGTTCACGAGTTTTGAAGTCACCGGGGTGCTTGCCAGGGCAGCATCGGGATGCTCCTGGTGAAAGGGCCTGGTCATGCCGCAGATGTCGAAGGTCGAGCTGTACGCGGCGATCCGTCGCGACCACCGCGGCGGCATGAAGATCCGGGAGATCGAGCGCAAGTACAACGTGTCGTGGCGGACGGTTCGCAAGGCTGTGGACTCGGTCTGGCCGGAGCCGAGGAAGCAGCTGCCGCCTCGGCCGACCGGGCTGGATCCGTACAAGCCGGTGATCGACGGGATGCTCCAGGCGGACCTGGATGCGCCGCGAAAGCAGCGGCACACGGTCACGCGGATCTTCCACCGCTTGGTCGAGGAGCACGCCGCGGACGTCTCCTACCAGATGGTCCGGCGCTACGTCGCCGACCGGAAACCGCAGATCCTCGTCGAGTCGGGGAAGGCGCCGGTCGAAGCGTTCGTGCCGCAGACCCACCAGCCCGGCATGGAGGCCGAGGTCGACTTCGGCGACGTGACCGTCCGGCTCGCCGGTGAGCTTGTGACCTGCTATTTGTTCTCCTTCCGCCTGTCCTACTCGGGCAAGGCTGTCCATCGCGTCTTCGCGTCCTGCGGTCAGGAGGCGTTCTTCGAAGGGCACGTGCACGCGCTGCGGACGCTGGGTGGGGTGCCGCGGAGCAAGGTCCGTTACGACAACCTGAAGGCCGCCGTCGCCCGGGTGCTGGGGCTGAGCCGGGCGAGGGTGGAGGCCGATCGGTGGATCGCGTTCAGGTCGCACTTCGGGATCGAGAGCTTCTACTGTCGGCCGGGCATCGAGGGCGCCCACGAGAAGGGTGGAGTGGAGGGGCAGATCGGCTATTTCCGCCGCAACCACTTCACCCCGGTTCCCGAGGTCGACTCGCTGGCCGAGCTGAACGAACTCGTCGATCAGTGGGATCTGCGTGACGGGAGGCGCCGGATCGGTTCGCGGCCGCGGACCATCGACGAGTACTTCCAGGTCGAGCGCCCGCTTCTGATGCCGCTGCCCGAGGAGCCGTTCGAGACGGGCCGGCTGTTCACTCCGAGGGTCGACCGCTACAGCCAGATCGCCGTCCGGACGAACCGGTACTCGGTGCCGGTCCGGCTGATCGGCAAGCGGGTCCGGGTTGTGCTGCACGCCTCTCATCTGGTGGTTTACGACAGGAACGTGGAAGTGGCCCGGCACGAGCGTCTGATCGCGAAGGGCGGCTGCCGCCTGGATCTGGACCACTACCTCGAAGCCCTGATCCGCAAGCCGGGCGCCTTCCCCGGCGCTACCGCCCTCGAACAGGCCCGCTCCGCCGGCAAGTTCACCCCTGTCCATGACGCCTGGTGGGCAGCGGCGGTCAGGGCCCACGGAGACACCGCCGGAACCAGGGCCCTGATCGAGGTGCTGCTGCTGGCCCGCCACGTCTCGCACGAGCACTTGGTCGCCGGCCTCGCGATGGCTCTGCGGGCCGGGGCTCTGACGGCGGACGCGGTCGCGCTGGAGGCCCGCAAGGTCGCCCAGGCCGAGGACGAACCCGCCAGGCACCTTTCGCCGACGGACGCAGGCGGCGCGGCCACCGTGACGTTTCTGCATGAGTGGCGGCTCGCGCATCTTCCCCCGGACACCAGGCCGCTGCCCTCGGTGACCCACTATGACCAACTGCTCCGACGCCGCCGCGCCAGCGGCGGTGAACATCGCGAGGGAGAAGCACAGTGACCCTGCCCCGCCAGCGAGGCTTGACCGAGCAGGCCGCCACCACAGCCATCGACACCGCCTGCCGCCTGCCGCCTGCTGCGGCTTCCCTCGATCAGAAACGAGTTCTCCGACATCGCCGACCGGGCGCTGAAGGACCAGATGACCTACCGCGGCTTCCTCGCCGAGCTGCTGATGGCCGAGTGCGACGATCGGTCCCGGCGCCGTTCGGAACGGCGGATCAAGGCGGCCGGGTTCCCCCGGGACAAGTCGTTGCGGACCTTCGACTTCGACGCGAACCCGAACATCGACGCGGCCACTATCCACACGCTCGCCAGCTGCGAATGGATCAAGAAGAGTCAGCCGCTCTGCCTGATCGGCGACTCCGGGACCGGCAAGTCCCACATGCTGATCGCGCTCGGCACCGAGGCTGCGATGGCCGGCTACCGGGTCAAGTACGTGCTGGCCACGAAGCTGGTCAACGAGCTCGTCGAGGCCGCCGACGAGAAGCAGCTCTCCAAGACGATCGCCCGCTACGGCCGCGTCGACCTCCTCTGCATCGACGAGCTCGGTTACATGGAACTCGACCGCCGCGGCGCCGAACTCCTCTTCCAGGTCCTGACCGAACGCGAGGAGAAGAACAGCGTCGCCATCGCCTCCAACGAGTCCTTCGGCGGCTGGACCAAGACGTTCACCGACCCCCGCCTCTGCGCGGCCATCGTCGACCGCCTTACCTTCAACGGGACCATCATCGAGACCGGAACCGACTCCTACCGACTCGCCAGCACCCGCGCTCGCGCCGAGGAGTCGGCCAAGGCCGGCTGACCTCTGCCGCTGCCTGCCTCGACGGCCCGTCGTCCTCCGGGCGCCGGGCCGTCGACACAAGATGCTCCAGTAGGCTGCGCTGGTCATGGACACGCAGGCCGCACCCGAGCAGACCCAGCACGACGCGATCGCCTGCGGTCCGCCGATCCGGAAGCTCTTCCGGGACGTCATCGCCGATCGCCTGCCGGACCGAATGCCGCTCCAAGCGGCGATGCTGTTCGACTCGGAGATCGATCCCGCCTGGGACGACCGGACCTTCCTCGCCGAGTTCTACAACGAGATCCTCCACCAGGACACCTGCCAGCCCTACACCGCCGACGGCCTCGACCTGCTCGCGGCCCTGGCGGTTGACGACCGGGTTCCCGCCCGACAGCGGTTCGAAGCCGTCGGCCTGCTGTTCCGCGCCGCCACCGTCGCCGACCGCCACCTCGCCGAGAGCTGGCCAGCCGCCCCGCAACATGCTGATCCCGACAGCGAGGCCCGGGCCTGCAACGCAGTCCTGTTGCACACCCCTGATCTGCTGGCCCGCTGGTCAGGCGAGTGCTTCGCAGTTCGGCTGGCTCTCGCTGGCCTCGCCGTCGTCTTCCCGACGGACCGCACCCTGCCCGCCCTGACAGCGCGCCTGCACACCTTCATGAACCAGCACCCCCAAGGCACCGACATCGGTGACTACCTGCGATTCGTCCTCGTGCTGGCCGCCCAAGACGACAGCCAGACCCTCGCGGTGACCGAGAAACTCACTGACGCCTACTGGACGGGCACAGTGCGCGGAGCGCCGACACGGGCACGAGCTCTCCACCTCTTCGGCCAGATGCTGACCAGGGTCGGAGCCGGACTCACCCGGCCAGCGCCGACCGGGCAGTGACGCCCCGCGGGCGCTGCTAATTCTCGTGAACATTCGCGGGCGTCAAGATCCGCAACTGCTGCCCAAACCGGCGGACAAACGCTGCCCCTAGAAGTGAACAAAGCCAACCGCTGGCTCTGGTAGTTGCCCGCGGCCGCCACGATCCCCAAGCGATCACTCACCGTGTCCGGTACGTCGAGCGGCTCGCGAATACGCGACACCGCAACATGCGAGCCCACCAGTCCCATGGCCGAACCACGGTGCAGCTCGGGCAGGCCGTTACAGTTCGACGGCGGCGGTGGGCGTCGTGTTATCCAGTGCCTGTTGCGCTCGTACGGTCACCGTCCGGGTGAAGGCGTTGAGCGCGTCGAGGTCGACGGTGCTGCCGTTGTCGTTAGAGACGACGACCCGCACCACGAGGCTTCCACAGCGGACTGCCGCACGTCCCTCTGATATGTGCAAACCGCTGCCGGGCACGGTGGCGTTCATGGTGATGGCCGATGACTCGTCACCGTAGGAGGGCAGGGTCGCCTGCGTTACCTGCTTCGCCTCGTTGCTGTCAGCGTTTTCCACCTCCACTCCCACAAAGCCCACGGCCGCCGCAGCCACCGAGGGGTATGCCAGGACCTCGACGTACACCTTGTTGTAGCCGACCCCGGGCCCCGGGTCGTATCCCGACTGCAGGTCGAGAACCGGGCCCGTCTTACAGATGTAGTGGTACTCCCCGTCCTTCGAAATGCCGACGCGGCTGGTGCGACACTGCTCCGTCGTCGGCGAGCCGCTCGCGACGGCCCAGCCCTGCGGCAGGCTCGCTGCGTCCGGGAGGATCTGCTTGCCCCTCTCCGCGTCACGTACCACCGGAGCGGCATCATCCGGGGTACCGGAGGCCGACTTCGAAGGCGTTGCCGTATGGGACTGCGGGCCAGACGACGCCCCACCCTCCGAGCGGGGGGAATCGTCACCCGTGAGCAACTGCACGCCCCCGTAGAGGCCCAGGGCCAGCAACGCGACCAGCAGGGCGGCGATCCCGGTGAGGGACGCACGGGTGACGCGGGTATTGGTAATGGTCAGCGGGCCCAGCGAGATCTGGCTGCTCCGTACCTTGCTGCCGCCCCCGATGATGATGCTTCCGGTGTACTGGGTGCTGACAGCGTGCGCAGGCGGCGCGTCGGGCGGCGGGCCGGCAAGCACCGCAGCCAAGCGGGTCTGGAAATCGGGATCGGCAGCCAGCGCCTCCCGGATCGCCTCCTGCAACCCCCGGACCGCCGAGGGATCCGCGGGGTCGGCGCTGACCCCGTCCAGGGCGGCGCGACCCTCCTCGGAAGTACCCAGCCGCGCCCGCACGAGGTCGCCCACCGCCCGGCCCGCCTCGCTCCCCACCGCCGTGGCCGCCCCTGTCGCCAGGCCGGTCAGTATCTGTACGGCGGATAACGCCATGCTCCCTGCCACATCCATGTGACACCCCCTAGCCAGTCGGACCTTGAGACAACCACAGCCCCAGCCGCCGCGCCAGGATGCCCGGCGCTCCCTCACCCAGCGACAAAGGGCAGTGCCCGCTGGAGGTGGAGGGCTGTTCCTCGCCCTTGCCGAAGACGGACGGGGCGGAACCCCGGGCCTCGCACTGGTTGTCCCCGGCGCACCAGAACCGCCAGGGGATGCTCTTGCCGCGAGCGGGCCAGGCCGTATACAGATCAACGTGGCCAAGTACCGATCAACGTCGAGGAACGGGACACCTTGCCTTCGACCTTCGGCAGGACACGCCGGCCCGCCCGCCAGAACGTCGCGTCGGTCTTCCGCTCTCGCGGCTCCTGCAAAGGGCCATGCAAATGCTGCGCGGCGGGCGCCGCCAGAACCGTTCGGTGACCTGTCCTCTTCGGTCCTTCTCCCGTCTTGCGCGTGCAGACCCCCGCAACACGGTTCGATCGACCATGTCGGAAGTTGAGTCGCTTGAGTCGCTTCGGTCTCTGTTTGGCGGAGATCAGAGCGGAAGCGTTATTCCGAGCTCCTGCATGGCGCTGGATGGGGGGCCGCCTTCGGAGCGTTCGGTCTTCCTGCCCTTGACCTGGGGGCGAGTGTGCCTGGGTCGACTGCTTCGGCTGGTGCGGAGCTGGCGTACAGGCCGCTGGGTTCGGCGTCGCGGTCGTGTGGGAGGAGCCAGAAGACGCGGCGGCGGAACGTGCCGGAGGCGCGGGCGGCCTTGGCGTTGGAGCCGAGGATGGCATAGCCGACCATGCGTCCGTCGCGGTGGTAGGCGGGCTTTCCTGAGCGGGTGGGGAGCCGGTCCAGGCTCTGACGGACGTAGTCGAGGCGGGTGATGTCCTCGAGCCAGATGAGGTCGGTCTCGTGCTTGAGATCGTTCTCGCTGATCAGGGAACTCATGCCGTTTCCTCCTGGGCGAGCAGTCCGATTCCAGGGTAGTACTTCCTCGAATTCGACAAGATCATCTCTTTCGGGGAGGACAGCCCTAGGAGTTCGCGGGCTCGGGAGGCGAAGGTGCGGTTGCTCATCGCGAGGCAGCCTTCGCTGCTGCACCATGCACGGTAGGCGTCGTAGAGGGTCTTCTGCTCGGTGCGGCATTCGGGATGTAGGGCGCAGGCCTCGTCGAAGAAGCGGCCTGTGTGATCCTCGGTCTCCGCGTAGGCGGTGGTGGCGATGCGGACCTTGTCCGGGCCGGTGAGGTCCTTCTCGCCGGAGAGGTAGCGGCGGGCTCCATCGATGAGCCAGTTGAGGATGCCGGGGCCTTCCTCGGCCACGAGGATGTCGGCGAGGTTGTCGATCTTCCGGTCGTCGGAGACGGTTCGTTCGAAGGGGATCATCCTCATTCGTCGCCAGAAAGCGAAGCCGCCGGTGCCGACCTCGGGACGGTGGTTGCCGAGTAGCCAGGGCTTGTGGGTGGGGGCGAATGAGAAGAAGTCCTGCCGCATCCGGCGGGCCTTGATCCGGTTGGAGTGACCCCCGGAATTCCGACACCTGGACGCTGGATGTTTCGTCATCCAGGGGAAGTGATCCAAGGTGGCAAAGCGGAAGAATTACCCCGAAGAGTTCAAGCGGGACGCGGTCGACCTCGTGCACTCCTCGCCGGAGCGTTCTCTCACCGACATCGCCCACGGCCTGGGCATCCATCTGGAGACCCTGCGCAAGTGGGTCCGCGAGGAGCGGGCCCGCACCCAGGCTGTGGACGGCGGGGGTGGTGCCGGCATGACTCCTGATGAGAAGGAGGAGCTCAGGCGCCTGCGGCGGGAGAACGCCCGGCTGAAGGAGGACAACGAGATCCTCCGGAAGGCCGCCGCCTATTTCGCGCGGGAGACGACACGGTGATCCGCTTCCGTTTCGTCGACGAGCACCGGAACGCCCACAAGGTGAAGCGGATGTGCGATGTTCTCGGCTGGGATCGCTCCGGCTACTACACCTGGCACCAGAGCAAGGAGACACGGCAGGAGAAGGCGGACGCGGAGGAGGACCTGGCCCGCCGCATCCAGGCGATCCACACTGGGTCCCGGGGAGCCTACGGGGCTCTGCGGATCACCCGGAAACTCCGGGACCAGGGGCACGTGGTGAACCGCAAACGCGTCGCACGGATCATGCGGGAGCGCGAGATCGCCGGGATAACGCGACGGAAATCGCGGTCGCTGACGAGGCAGGACCGCACGGCGCCGCCCGCACCGGACCTGATCCTGCGGGACTTCACCGCGCCGATGCCGGGCCTGAAGTTCGTCGGGGACATCACCTATCTGCCGACGGCCGAGGGATGGCTGTATCTGGCGACGGTGATCGACCTGTGCACGCGGGAGGTCGTGGGCTGGTCGATGGCCGACCACATGCGCACCGAGCTGGTCGCGGACGCCATCCGGATGGCCCATGCGGGCGGACATACTGCAGGCAACGCGATCTTTCACTCGGATCGCGGATCGCAATACACCTCAAACCAATTCCGCGCCCTGTTGGGCGAGTTGGATATTCGGCAGAGCGCTGGACGCACCGGTTCATGCTTCGACAACGCTGCCGCCGAGAGCTTCTTCGCCGTCCTGAAAGCAGAGATCGGTACGACCGTCTGGGAGACCCGGGCGCAGGCTCGGCAGGACGTTTTCCGGTGGATCGCGGAGCATTACAACCGGGAGCGGCTCCACTCGACCATCGGCTACATCACGCCGTACCAGGCGAGGGTCCGCTGCCATCAACGGCTGGACCTCGCGGCATAAAACGGAAGTGTCGGGACCTGAGGGGTCACTTCAATTCCTCCAATAGCGACTGAAGCGACTCAACAACGGAGACAGCCTAGCGAAAGTACCCGTTCGATCAGGCAACCGTGACAGCAGGCGAGTCGCGGCAGGCAGCGACTGAGCGACTGAAGAGGCAGAGGCGAGACTGAGTCGCTTCGGTCGCTGGCTTGAGTCGCTGAAAGAAGTGCAGGTCAAGTGATGCCTCTGCATCAGAACAGCGACTGAAGCGACTCAAGACGCCTATATATAACGCGCACACGCACGACCTACATCGTTGATATGCGGAGCATCAGTCGCTTCAGTCGCTGACGGGTGCCCTCATAGTCCCTTGACCTGCGCTTTCCTCCAGCGACTCAAGCCAGCGACGGGAGCTGAGCTTCGGTCGCTGGTCCCTGCTCGGGATCTGGCGCGCCTGCTGCTGATGTGTTCCGTTCACTGGTCCGGGAACAGAAGCCGGGCAGCTGGGACCGGATGGCTGAGGCACGGGCGTTTCCCCGCTGGGAGGGTCCTGACCTCCGTATGCGCTGGGACCACCACAGAAGCCGTCTAACTGGCCGGAGGGCGCCCCGTACTACAGCGAGACGCCGGACACGTGGAACCCGGCTACGGCTCCCGCACCACCGATACCTGACGCGGCCTCTTCCAGTCGCTGTGTGGCTTCAGCTGGCCGGGAGAGGAGGGCTGCATCGTGGACGGCCTGCCGAGAATGCCGGCGCGAGGTCCAGGTCGGTGCTGAGCGCGCCTGCGGCTCCTGGTGAGCTACTTGCCGGGGATGCGCGCTGCGCTGGCTCGGTGCAGTGGCCGAGGGATCGGCGGGGCTAGAGCGGCCGCGACGTCGGTGAATGCCTCGAAGGGGATCCCGGGCAGCGCGTTGTCTCGCCTACGGTCGCTTTATGACCAGTGACGGCGTAGTCGCGGATGAGGCGATCCGTGCAGCGTGGGACTCATACCGGGTCCTGGAGAAGCGGACTTCGGCCAAGGACCGGCAAGAGGCGCAGCAGCGGGTGAAGGCCGCTGTGGACGCTTACGGGCGTGAGGAGGTGTCCCGGGGCACGGTGTTCTTGGTGGGTGTGCTGACCGGATACCTGATCGCCGAACAGCCCAGTGGCGAGGATCGGCTTGATCCGCTCAGCGATCTGATCCCAGCTGTGATCTGCAGGCTTCCCACGTTCGAGATGGCCGACCCGGCTCAGGTGCCGATGGTCACCGGAGTCCTCATGGCCGCGGCGATGGGCATGGACACCGTGGGGTGGCGCGACCGGTTCGGACAGATTCCGCCGGAGGAGGCTCTGGTGCACGGCTTCGTGTTGTGGCTGCTCGCCGACCTCTTCGATTCCCTGACCGGACGGCCCGGAGTCATGGATCAGTTGATGCGGGAGACCTTCGAAACCATGGACGCCGAACGCAGCTGATGTGCGGGCGATGCCCAGCGGGTGGCTATCGGTGGATACGCCATGGCTGCGATACGACAACGCTCCGGCCCCGGCAACTGCAATGCCGGGGCCGGAGCGTTGTCACGGGGGGCTACCCGAGCCAGACGATGTTCAGGACGGTCAGGCGGCGCAGGCGCCTGTTCACCCAGTAGGTGAGGGACAGCTGTCCGACGGACGCGTAGCGCACGTCCTCGCCCTCGGGGTCGTCGGCGTTCCACTGGCGAAAGCCCCACGGGTCGGCCGCGGCGGCGTCCAGAACGTCCCACGCGGTGTCTTCGACGTGCTCGGGCAAGGTATCGAGGACCTTTGCGGCCGGCGCGGAGAAGCGGACCGCGTACGGCTGTCCGGTCACCGACGCCTTCCCCGAAGTTCCGCCATGCCGATGAACTCGCTGTCGTCGTAGCCGGAGGAGACGAACGCATCGATGGCCGGGGCGTGGGCGAGGCGGCCCTGCCAGTCCTGGACGACCTCGTAGAGCCCGGCGAGGGAGAACGTCCGGCGGGACTCCTCAAGCGCGGCCGCCCACTCTCGCTCGAAAGCCGGCACCCAGGTGTCCGCGCGCCGGTCGGCGCGCAGCTGGGCGAGGAGTTCGGCCGGAGCCCCGGGTGCGGGGCCGTACGGCGTGAGGGGGGCGTGGTCGGGCTGCGCACTCATCGGCTGGTCCTCCCGGCGGGTCTTACCGCCACGGTACGCGCGTCGGTGGGCCGTGGATGCGGGCATGGACGGATCCTTCTACCGGGTGCGCAGGGAGCGGGCGACGGCCTGGGCGTGGTCGCGCAGCGGGTGGTCCCGCTTGTCCCAGGTGGCCGCCACGTAGTTGAGGAGCTCGGCGGTGGCGCGCTCCGAGTCGCTCGGGTCGCTGGAGAGCAGCTGGTCGGCGGCGAAGGCGACGTCGACAGCCGGGGTGGACAGGTCCTGCTCGCTGCCGACGTTGTGGCCGACGTCCAGGACCAGGAGGTGGCGTACCAGGTTGCGGGTCTGGACGGTGATGCTGTCCTCGCGCGGCGAGTCCGGGGTGGCGATTACGAACCCGGGGTGGTTGAGGATCGCGGCGGCGATGGCCTCGGTGGGAACCGGCTCGGGCAGCAGGTAGTCGTCGATGGGCTCTGCGTCCTTGAGGGTCAGCGTGTAGTTGATTGTCGGCCTCGGTGGCGAACCGCACCGTGTCGTCGCCGGCGCCGGCTGTGGCGAAGTGCAGGCTGCGGCGGAGCGCGTCGGCGATGCGGACCCGGTCATCGTCGGCGATGAGCAGCGGGCTCTTGTCGCGGTCGATGGGCGGGAATTCAGCGGACACGCATTCGCTCCGATCTAGTAGCAATGCCGTGTAGTTAGAGGCGGGGCTGATGTGTCAAGCAGGCTGAAGCAGAGATGAGGCTCCTGCTAGAACCGTGTCGACCAAGATCACTGTTCAGCAGGAGCCCCATGGACGCCAAGTCTGTCATTGCTCATGAAGTAGCGGTTGCCGCAGGTCCGTTCGCGCCGGGCCATCTGGGGGAGTTAACGCGGATCATCCCGTTCGAGATGGTCGATGAAGTGCTGGCCGAGGCCGGCAGGACACAGCAGCGGATACGGGATCTCCCCTCGCGTGTGGTGGTGTACCTGCTGCTGGCCGGGGCTCTATTCCCCGGGATTGGCTGGCAGCAGGTGTGGCAGCGGCTGACGGCCGGGCTGGACGGACTGCGGACAGTGGCTCCGACGGCCGGTGCCATGGCCCAGGCCCGCAGGCGAGTCGGGACCGCTCCGCTGCGCAATTTGTTCAACCTGCTGCGCGGACCGGCCGCCGGGATCGGCACCGCGGGAGCCCGGTGGCGGGGGCTTCTTGTCTGCGCTGTCGACGGCACGCTGGCAGCCGTGCCCGACAGTCCCGCGAACCAGGCCGAGTTCGCCAGGCACCGCTGCAACAACGGCGGCGCGGGATACCCCTCGCTCCGGCTGCTGGTTCTGGTGTCCTGCGGCACCCGTACCGTTCTGGACGCGGTGTTCGGCCCGACCGCGAACGGGGAGACGTCCTATGCCCCGAGCCTGGTCCGCAGCCTGCGCGAGGGCATGATCGTCCTGCTGGACCGGAACTTCGCCGTCCAGGCACTGGTCGAGGCGATCACCGGCACGGGTGCGCATGTTCTGGTCCGTGTGAAGGAGCACCGCAGGCTGCCGGTCCTGGGACGTTTCCCCGACGGCTCCTATCTGTCCAGGCTGGGAGCCGTTCCGGTCCGGGTCGTCGACTGCGAGATCACCCTCAGCACTTCCCAGGGGCGCCGCACCTGCGCATACCGTCTCGTCACGACCCTGACCGACCCTCACCCGCACCCCGCCGCCGAGCTGATCAGGCTCTACCACGAGCGGTGGGAGGTCGAGACTTCCTACCTGGAGATCAAATCCACCATTCTGGGCGGCCGGGTCCTTCGTGCCCGGACCCCTGCCGGCGTTGCTCAGGAAGTCTTCGCTCTGCTGGTCACCTACCAGGTCCTGCGACTGGCCATGGCGGATGCCACCGGCATCCGCCCGGACACCGACCCCGACCGGGCCAGTTTCTCCATCGCGCTGAACACCGCCCGCGACCTGCTCGTCCAGGCCGCGGGCATCTTCGACCACACGACCGTCGACCTCGTCGGCACGATAGGCCGCCGGGTTCTGGCCGACCTCATGCCCGCCCGGCGCATCCGCACCCGGCCACGCGTCGTCAAACGGGCCATCTCGAAGTACAACGTCAGAGGCGCCGTCGACCGGACCACCTACAAGGCCACGATCAGCATCGACATCCTGACCACCCGCACCTCTTGACACCCGAAACACAACGCTAACTACACGGCATTGGATCTAGTAGTCGAGATCCAGGTAGTCGATGTCATTGATTTCCACGTCCGAAAGTCCCGTAGCGCGGGCTCCGCCGTCCTGGAAATACACTTCCTTGAATCCTTCGGCGATGATTCTGCGCATGTCCTGGTCGCTGGCGCCCTCGTTGCGGGCGTCGAACAGGCGCTGCGCGTACGTCGGAGGAAGGTGCACGGTGAGCCGCCGGAAGCGTCCGTCGTCGGTCGTGCCGACCGGCGCCGTGTAGCCGAACCGGGCCCGGGTCTCCACCGTGATCCCGCCGGTGGTGGCGGCCTTCTTCTGCCGGCGCTTGCGCACCACCGGCTGCCAGCGCTCGCGCACCATCGCCTCGATCTTCGCGGCGACGTCGGCGCGGGCGTGCTTGCGGGCCCCGCGCCGATAGCGGTTGACGGAGTCGGCCGTGACTCCGACTTCCTCGCCGATCTCCTGGGAACTGAGGTGCTTTCGCAGGAAGCCGACCTGGCCCTTGAGGGTCTTGGGCGGGTCCTTGGTGAACGCCTCCTGGTCGGCCCGCGCGATCGCGTCGTCGATCTCGCCCACGGCCTACTCCCCGTCCTCGAGGACGGCGTCGCCGCCCTTGATGTGCCGGGCCGGGTTCAGGCCCTTCTCCATGAGGTCGATTGCCCAGAGCATCTCCTGGACGCCCTCCAGCTTCGCCAGGCCCGGCGTCGGCCCGAGGCGGAACCCGCCCGGCTGCGGCTTGCCGGACGCCGCGTACGGCAGGAAGTCCAGCGGGCTGCTGCCGGGGCTCGGGTAGACGACGCAGTCGGACAGCACCGCGAGCGGGAACAGGCCCGTCATCCGGGACATGTTCAGCAGCTTGCGGTGCATGTTGACCCGCGCCTTGGAGATGACCGCGGCGCGGATGTCCGGGCGCCAGGTCGGCCGCTGCATGGCCGGCCACGGCTCGCCGTCCTTGTAGTTCTTGCCCTGCGGGTTTTCGAACAGCTTTCCGATTCCGCCCTTGACCGTGGCCTTGATCGCGGCCAGGACCGCGGCCATCGCCGGGTCGATGCCCTTGTGTCGCTCCATCGCCGCCAGGAACTCCACGTCCGTGAGGTCCTTGGTGACGCCGAGGTCGGCGAGGGTGTCGACGTACGCGGTCCTGAGCCGGTCGTGCCACGGATCCAGGTACGCGCCGGTCTCCTTGCGCAGGTACGCCTCCAGGATCTCGACGTTGAAGCCGAGCTCCTGGGCGTAGGCGACGGTGTGCGTCTGGTACCAGGCCGGGCCCGTCGGGCGCTCGCCGGTCGGCGTGAACGGGCTGGGCAGGCGGGGGTCCAGTTCGATGTGGCTCAAGTCGACCAGCCAGGAGCCGGGGACCTTGGGGTAGAACTTCGGGCGTACGAAGTGCTCGGGCTCCGACAGGCCGACGACCAGGCGGGCCGCGGCGGCGAGGAAGGCCGTGTTCAAGTCGAGGCCCACCGCATAGGGGAGCAGGCATTCCTCATCGGTGAGCGTGTCCACCGAGCGGACCCACTGGTACGCCTCCTCGTACAGGAAGCCGCCCTTCCAGCCGATCCGGTGGATCGCGGGGTGTTCGGGCTGGCCCTCCGGCGGCGCCGGGTCCATCGGCTCCGTACCCAGCGAACCGGGGTTGAGGCCGGAGATCCAGTTGCCGGTCTCCTCGTCGCGCACCGGGCGGGTCGGTGGGCGCAGCGCGGTCATCAGCTCCAGGCCGGAGACGGCCGTGGAGCCGCGCGGGGTGATAACCCGCTGGGCGTAGATGCCGAGGACGCGGGCGACGTCAGCCGGCTCCATCTCGCTTACGCCGGGCCAGGAGCGAGAGTCGAGGGCGTCCCACGGCAGGATCGCGAGCTGCACGCACTGCCTCTCGCGGCCCTGCGCCTTGCGATAGACCCGGGCCCACGGGCCGAAGCCACGCTGGGTGAGCTGCCACTTCGCCTTGAGTACCTGCTTGACGACCGGGTGGTCCTCCGGCAGGCGCAGGCCCCGGCGGTCCTCCAGGTGTTCGGGCAGTCCGAACTTCACGGCCGCGGTCGCCGTGAGGACGATCAGCGGGTCGGCGTCCTTGCCGTGGCGGTTCAGCTTCGCGGCTCCGAGGCCGGACTCGCGCAGAGTCCACTCCACCAGCTCCACGATCGTGGTCGCCGGGCAGTCGAGCACGATGCCGCCGACGCCGTACGCGGAGCCGTCGCCGTCCAGCACCGCGAGCGGGCCGTGGGGGAAGCGCGGGTCCAGCGCGGGCGCGGCAGCCTTCTGCGTCGCCGGGCGCCGCGACGTTGACGTGGGGCGCGCGGCTGGACGGGCAGGGCGCTCGGGCGCGGCCGGAGCCTGTACCGGCGTGGCGGTCTCCGCCTGCGGCTTGGGGGCGGCCGGGCCGGTGAACGTCTCGGTCACCTCCGGCTGTGGCGTGGCCACCGGGGCCGGAGCTGCCGGGATGACGGCGGGGGTGCCGGGCGCGGGGTACTTCGCCGCCCAGCCCTTCAGCAACCGCTGATACGCCGCCAGGCGCGTGCCGGTCGGTTCGCTGCGGCCGTTCTCCCAGTTCTTGATGCTCTGCGTCGACTTCAGCTTCAGGGCTTCAGCGAGGCGGGCCTGGGTGATGCCGGCGGCCTCGCGCAGTCGGGCGCGCTCCGCGGGGGGCGGGAGCTGCGGCTCCTCCTCCAGCAGGGCGTCGATGGACGCGAACAGCTCTTCTTCGGATGCCATGGGTCTCTACCTCCAGCCTGAACAGTAGCAGACTTAACCTCAATTTTTACTCGCACATTTAACCCGATCGAAGATCTGTTAGCGTGGCCTGAGTAGAGCACGGAAGCCGCGAACAGCCCTCCGGGGAGGGCCCCTTGGAATCGCACGCCACCTCGGCGGTGCTGAGCGAGGAGGAGCACCAGGACGGGGCTGCACCGGCTGATCCTCCCGGCGGCGACGCAGAGCGCCGTACGGCAAGAGAAACCGGTGGTGGTCGTCAGCGGTCCGTCCGGAGCCGGGAAGACCGAGGCCGGCGATCTGGTCCAGGCGGCCCTCGACCGCCGGGGCGGCGCCGTACGTGTCGGCCGCGACCTCTACAAGCCCGTCCACCACCACTACCCCGCGCCCTCCTGGAGACGGACGTCCGCACCGCCGGAGTGAAGGTCCGCCCGGACACCAGCCGCTGGCAGGCCGAGGTCGAGGAGTACGTCCGGCGCCACGGGTTCGACGCGGTCGTCGAGTCCGCGCTCGTCTCCGAGGACGAGGTCCGCGCCCTGTCGGCCGCCTACCGAAGCTCGGGCCACCGGATCGAGGTCCTGGCAGTCGCGACTGCCGAGGCGCTGGCCCAGCTCGGCGTCCTGGACCGCTTCCTCACCGGCGAGTGCCGGTACGTGTCGTGGGAGGATCAGGACACGTGCACGGCCGGGATGCTGCGGACGCTCGCGGTGATCGAGGCGGTAGCTGGCGGACCGGGTGGCCGTGGTTCGGCGGGGCATGGAGCCGTTGTACAACAACGAGCTCACCCGCGAGGGCGTCTGGCGCCGACTGGCGGCCGCGGCCACGACGGCGAGGGCCGAGCTGTTACGCCCGTGGGGCGCGCGGCAGAGCCGGGTGCTCCGCCGGGAACTGACGCGCGCCGAGGTCCTGGTCCACGACGAGCGACTGCCGGCCGACGCTCGGCTCGCGGTGTCGGGGGGCGCCGAGCCTCGCGCTTCATCGGCCACAGGCAGCACCATCAGGCTGCGGTAGCCGCGTTCCACTACCCCATCCAGGTCCCAGTCTGTGACAGTTGCCCGGCGAGAGGGCATTCGTCTGGTTGTCTCTTGCGGGGTTCGTGCCCCCGCCGCGTGCGCCTGTCCGACAGATCAACAATGAGGGGCTGCCCCATGCGCTTAATGAGAGTGTCGCTCATGGCCCTTCCCGTGGCCGCTGTGGCCGCCGTCCTTGGTTCAGGGACCGGTGTGCAGGCGGTTCAGGACCGCTCCGTGGGACGAGCAGGGGCCCCAGCTGATGTCGAGATCATGTCCAACGACGCCTACGTGGCCAGATACGGCACCAAGCGGGCCCTTGCGGAACGTGTGCCGCTTCCGCCTGACACCGGCGGCCCGGCCGCACCATCCGCCGCAGACCCAAGCATTCCGTGGCACCACATCTACTGGTCGACCTTGGACTGGGACCACAACGACATCCCCACGCGCAGGGGAACCGACGACTTCGGCCTCAAGCACGCATGCTCGAAACACAACGTGTGCACGCAGAAGGTGATCAACGCGCCCTACGACGGCAAAGCCGACCGCGTCCGGGGAAACCGCGCAGAGTACGACGCCGTCATCACCAGCGGTGGGACCGTCCGCATGACCACCACCAGCATCGCCGAGCGCGGGAAGCGGGGCCCCAACGGCCAGAACACGCCGGACGGCCGCCCGATCGGCACCGTCACCGCCTACTGCCGCAGACAGACACTCTGCCCGGACTGGGTCAACCAACTCTGATCCGTGCAGCACCGAAGCCGCCCGCTTGGAAGGGGACCCGAGGCCTTGGACCGAGACACGACGGACATCCTGCTCGCCTTGCGCCGATTCATCGCCGCACCCATCCCCGGCACCGCATGGCGGCTGCGCACGTTCCTGCCGGAACCCGGACTCATCCGGGTCCGGCTGGAAGACGCCACGACCCGGTCCGTCCAGATCGAACTGCCCCACCGCGCGGGAGAAGTACCCGCGACGCACGGCTCCTGGTGGTACGTAGGGGCCCTGCGACGCGCTGCCCGCTGGGCGGACGACACCCAGGCGGACGTCCTGACCGCCGAGGACCTCGCCATGGCGGGTGTTCTGCCCGATGAGGTCGAGGTCACCGAGGACGACGGCCTGGACTACGTGGTCGCTGACCTCGTCGGCGACCCGTACTGGCACGAGCCGCCAGCCGGCGCCGCTCCGGACCTCTACCGCCTTGCCGGCTTCGACGCCCGCGATCACGGAGTGGTCCGCCTCTACCTCGCGCTGCCGGACCGCGGCACGATCGGTATCGACGTCGCCACCACCGACTCCGAGTCGGGAGCGGCCCGTCCCGTGGGCTGGTGGGCCTCCACCAAACTGATCGCCCTCCTCAACCCCGACGCCCCTGAATCCCTTGCCGACTTGCGCGCCCCGGACGCCGACGATCCTTACTGCGACGCCGTGTACGACGCGACCGCCTGGACCTAGGGCGTGTGTCGAAAAGTAGCGCCGTCTGCCCGAAGGGCAGGCCCGGCGGTGTCCGGTGCGTGCGATCGCAAGGCGGAGGGTCGCCCCGATACTGGATGTATCGGGGCGATCCCGACAACGCGGCGAGCGTGCGTGCCGGACACCGCCGGGCAGGCGGGACTTTCGACACACGCCCTAGTAACCCGGGTCAGAGATCCGGTGGCAGGGGGCGGGAGCGGGCAGCGCAGTCGCAAGGCCGGGCGAGGCGAGCCGTTGCGGCTGCAGCCCTGGGGCATCAGCGGGCGCGCCAGGGTTCGTCATGATCCAGCGGACGACACGGTGGGGCTTCGGTGCCGGCCGGGGTTCGGGAGGGAGCACTGGCGGGTGCTTGGGCTGAGGGCTGTGCGGCTTCTTGAACGGGCGGAAGTGGCGACGGACGCACTGGACGTCGCCGGTGAAGCCCTGCTCGCGCAGTTCGCGGTGGAGCCGGGGAATGTCGTGGCATCCGGCGTTCCACCGCTGGTGCACGTAGGACTTGTACTCGTCCAGGATGATCGCCCGGGTTGGTGGCCTTGACCAGGAGTTCGTCGAGGCTGCGGGCGCGGGCGAAGCGCTGCACGGTGGAGTGGTCGAACCGCAGCTCACGGCGGATCGCGGCCAGCGTTTTCCCCTCGGCCAGCCGTTGCTGCACTGCCTCGTAACGCTCGGTGGTGCGAGCCACCAGGCGCCGTGGGCGCCCCCCGACGTCGTGGGTTCCGCGGAGGAACGAACGGGTCGGTCGCGACCGCGTGCGGCTCCTTCGTGACCAGGCCACCTGCGACGAGCTCCTTCGCGACCGGGCGTATCGCGAACGCCGTCCGGATACAGCCGTGATGGGCGCCAACCGTCTTCTCCACGGCCTCGGCGAGGTTGCTCCACAGATGCCACCCGTCCGCGACCTGCATGGCCTGCGGAGCTCCGGCCCGGGCGCCCTCCGCGTAGGCGCCGGCCCGGTCCCGGTAAATGATCTCCACCTCAGGATGTCCGCGCAGCCAGGTGGCCAACGGCGCGGCGTCCCTCCCGGGCAGCACGTCGAGCGGCCGCCGGGCCTTCAGGTCGACCAGGATGGTGGCGTAAGAATCTCCTTTGCGGAGTGCGAAATCGTCTACTCCAAGCACTCTGGCCAGGGCCGGAGGCGGCTCGGGAACGGCGCGTAGGAGCTGCAAGAGGGTGTCCTTCGCAACGCGGATGCTCAGCGCGGCCGCCTTGGTTGACGACCAGTTCGGAGCCCCTTGACCTGGCGCAGGGGTCAGCTCCGGCACATCTGTGCGACATCCCGTGGGTTGCTCTGAGCCGCGCTGAGTCCTCGACCTCGTGGCCAGAGGGTTCGTCTTCTCTCCGGCAGTTGTTCGCGGGCTGACGTAACTTCGGGATTCCTGATGCGTTCTCACCGTGTCCGATCGGTTCACGATCGGGGTGAAGGTGAGGGGGCTCGGGTTGGCGCTGGCTGTCGTACGGGACCTGCGCGATGTCCGGCCGCCGGCCACGGCGGAGGAGCTGGAGCAGTTCGAGACCGACGTGCTGGCGGGGTTCGTGCTGGCGCGGGCCTCGGCGGGGCTGGCGGACGGCACGATCCGCGGGGACGTCGGGCACCTGGAGCAGATGCGGTCCTGGTTCGGCCGCCCGCTGTGGGAGATGGAGCCGCCGGACGCCGACGCGTACTTCGGGAAGGTGCTGCGGGCTTCGCCGAGCGGCACCCGGCTGGGGCGCTCTCAGGCGCTGACCACGTACTTCCTGTTCCTGGAGCTGCGGCACAAGGTCGAGATCCACCGGATGACCGGTCGGGTGATCGAGTGCCCGATCGACGAGATGAACCGGCCGCGCGGGTCGAAGGACGCGGCGCTGCGGATTCCGCCGTCCGGGCCGGAGGTCAAGACGCTGTTCGCCGGGTGGGGCGGCGAGCTGGCGACCTGCCGGAAGTTCGCCCCGACCGCCCGGAACTACACCGCCTCCAAACTGATGTCCCAGGTCGGGCTGCGGGTCAGCGAGGCGTGCAAGCTCGATCTGGCGGACATCAAGTGGGACCTGGGCCGCTTCGGCAAGCTCCACGTCCGCCACGGCAAGGGCGCCCGGGGCTCGGGCCCGCGCGAGCGGATGGTCCCCCTGATCAACGGCGCCGACCGCACGCTCCGCTGGTTCATCGAGGACGTCTGGGGCCAGTTCGACGACGACCACACCCGCCCCGGCGCCCCGCTGTTTCCCTCCGAACGCAGATGCGCCGACGGCTCCTCGGGCCGCGTCGGCGACGATGCCCTGCGCGGCGGGCTCAAGGCCGCGGCCATGGCGCATCTGCCGGAGTGGGGCGACAAGCTCACCCCGCACGTCCTGCGGCACTTCTGCGCGTCCGAGCTCTACCTCGGCGGACTCGACCTGATCGCAATCCAGGAAGTCCTCGGACACTCCTGGATCGCCACGACCATGCGATACGTCCACGTCCAGCAGACCCGGGTCGAGGACGCCTGGGTGGCCGGGCAACAGCGGGCCGCGAAGCGGCTGGAAGGACTTCTGCGATGAAGTGGAACCTGCGGCTGACCGCCGCGAACAAGGGGATCTGGAAAGCCTCCGAGCTCCAGCGGAGCCTTGCCGAGCACGGCCTGGTCATCTCCGCCGGGAAGATGTCCGGGCTGTGGTCCGGCCATCCGGTCTCTCTCAAGCTGGAGGACCTGGACGTCATCTGCGTCGTCCTCGGCTGCGAGATCGGCGACCTCCTGGTCCCCGAGCTGGAGAAGGTGCACCGCCCCGGCCAGGAGGAGACGGTCCGGACCGCTGTCGGCTCGGGGACCGCCGCGCCGAAGGTGATCCCCAAGCGCCGGGACGGCCGGTCGCTGCCGCCGGAGTGATCCGGTGGCACGCTTCCCGAAGGGCTACGTCAAGCCCACCAGTTCCTGCCCTGGCTGCCTGGCCTGGGGCGACCTCCGTGGACGGCTCTGCCCCGCCTGCTACATGTTCGGCCGTGGGCACGACGCGGGGGAATGCGCCGGCTGCCGTCGCGTCCAGCCACTGAAGTGGGACTACTGCCGCTTGTGCTGGTGCCAGGCCCGCCTCGGTGCGAAGACAGCCGACGGCCGGCCAACGGAAGGGGCATACGTGCGGGAGCGGCTCACCGCCGTCCGGCACCACCAACTCTTCTTCGTCGGGCTGCACTACCGCAGAAGACCGACGCCCCCGGCCCGGCGGAAGGGAGGACGGCGTGGAGCCCCGCACAAACCACCTCCCGCGCCGGCCTGGCGCCCGGACCCGGTTCCGGTTCGCTGAGCAGCCAGCACACCTTCGCCGCCAGGGCCCCCGCTCCGGCCAGGGCCGTCACCCCACAGCGTGACTCACCGCTGCCGGACCAGGCGGGATCTCCGCATCCTTCCCGCATGGGCAACCGCGCTCCCCTACGAGCACACCGCCGCTGTCAGAGGCGGCTGACACACGTCCGGCGGCCGGTGGCGCGACGCTGTCACTAGCCGCAAATTCGAGGATCTTCCGCGCCCCCTGCCGTACCCGAGTGGCATCAACGTGACTGGTGGGTAATGATAAAGCGCCACCGACTGGTAGGCGCTTCATCGGATTCTCCCGGTGAGCGGTCTTAGTGAGTGGGAGCCGATCATGGCGGACGTCACCGTAGGCCCCGAGAAGGACGTCGAGTTCTTCAGGGACCTTCAAGAGGTGTTCGACAAGTACCCTGGCGCTGCGGAGCAATACTACGTTCAATTCGCGGCGGCTGAGTTGGCACTTGAGGTCGACCTTGAAAAGCAGGTGAAGGTCAATCGGGTCCAGAACGGTGAGATCATCAGCAAGTTCGTGGACCGCGAATCTCAGCGGGCTTCCAACTCCGAATACTGCTGCGCGTGGAAGTGGGAGAGCCAGACCTGGCACTGTGTGACGATGTGCAGTGGCCCGCGCCCGCCTTTTAAGCAGTAGGAAATCCCGGGCGAGATAGCTTCACCCAGATGGTGGACAAGATGATCGCAAGCGCCTGATCGAAATCCGGGGCTCGGCTCGCGACGGGCCCGTAGGCTGGGCAGAGCTGCCCAGGAAGGCTTCCCGCGTGCTTTCCCGGGCGGCTTCCTGCTGCTCGGGCTTCCACCACGAAGCTGCCGACCCGGACGGCACGCTGAGCACGGGGACAGTGTCAGGCTGGCACCGATTTCCGGCTTCTGGCGAAAGCGAACGGCCGCACCGACCTGTGAGTCCTCGCGATCGAGCAGGGCCCGCGGCCGCCACGATCCCCAAGCGATCACTGAGCCTCTTTCATCCTGAATAGCTGCAGGTCAGCAGTGTGTGGACGGCCTGGACGATGGTGCCGATGCGGCGGGTGGAGCATCTGGCTCGGCGAAGCAGTCGCCAGGACTTCAGCTGGGCAAAGGCGCGTTCGCCGGGGGCTCTCAGTCTGGCGTGGTCGCGGTTGAACTGCTGGTACTGCTCTGGCTGTTCGCGGTGGTGGTAGTAGGGGGTGCGAAAAGTGGCGCCGGCGCCCTGGTAGGCACGGTCCGCGAGTACGAGGATCTGCCGGGTGAGGCAGGCCTGCAGGATGCCGTGGGCGCGGGCCGCGGTCAGGTCGTGGGTCCGGCCTGGCGTCGCGCGGGAGAACCACAGCGGTGTGCCGTCGGACCGGGCGATGACCTGCACGTTCATCCCGTGCCTGCGGTGCTTCATCGAGTAGTACGGCTCGTCCGCGTGGATCCGGTCGGTAGGGATCAGGGTGCCGTCAACGATGACATGGTCGCCTTCACCGAGCCCGGTGAGGGCTTCCTGGAGGCCCGGTGCCCAGCCGGCCAGAACGTCTAATGCCTCGTCAACGTAGCGCCAGGCGGTGGCCTGGGATATCCCGAATCCGGCTCCGAGCTGCGAGAACGTCTCGTTCTTGCGCAGATGGACGAGGGTCAGCAGCGCCTGCTGGAAGCAGCCGAGCTTGCGCCAGCGGGTGTTGCGTGCTTGGCGGCGCTCGTACAGCAGCCAGGCGACATGTTCGACGAGCTCATGCGAGACATCGAGCGTGGCAGGATACGGAACCAACAGGGCCCCTTCGGTCGCCGGTGTGATGAGTGGAATCACCACGCCAACGACGAGGGGCCCTGCCTCGTTACCACACCCGCTGACCAGCCCATTTCACCCACCAGCACAGGATGAAAGAGGCTCACTGAGCTTCTTCGAGGTGGCCACCGATCGGGTGATGGTGCGTGAAGCGCAACGAGCGAGGCCCCCGGGCTGTTGATCGAGATGTCTGAAGTCTCAATCACGTTGCTCGGGGGCCTCGTTGGTCATCCATCCTGTCGCACTTGACCTGCCGCATGCACTCGTGGAGTGGGTCACCATGCTGATCGTCACCCGTGAGGGCGACCGGCGCTGCAAGCTCCGTCCGTCCCAGCGCGCGATGGTGGCACTGGTGTACCTGCGCGAACACACCACTCTTGCGAAGATCGCCGCCGGATTCGGGATCAGCGAGTCCACCGCCCACGCCTACACCAGCACGGTCGTCGACCTGCTCGCCGAACGAGCACCGGGTCTGCTCAAGACGCTGCGCGACCATGATCCCGACTTCGTCCTGCTCGACGGCACCCTCGCCGAGTGCGACCGGGTCGGCGACGGCCGGGCCGACTACTCCCACAAACACCGGCGCCACGGCGTGAACGTGCAGGTCGTCACCGACCCCGGAGGCCGGCTGCTGTGGCTCTCGCCCGCCCTGCCGGGCCGCACACACGACCTGACCGCCGCACGCACCCACCGGATCATCCGAATCTGCGAGCGCCAGGGCGTTCCGATCGTGGCCGATCTCGCCTACCTGGGCGTCGGCCTGTGGCTGACCACCGGCATCAAACGCAGGCCCCTCCAGGAACTCACTCCCACCGACAGGACCCGAAACGTGCCCTGGCCGCGGCACGAGCACCCGTCGAACGCGGCGTCGCCCGCGTGAAGTCCTGGCGGATCTTCCGCAGATCCCGCTGCAGCCCCAACCGCATGACGTCAATCGCCAAGGCGGTCCTCACCCTGGAGCTACAACGCTGAAGAACCTCACTCACCGTGTCCGGCACGTCGAGCGGCTCGCGAATACGCGACACCGCAACATGCGAGCCCACCAGTCTCACGGGCGGGGTGGCTCGAGGGGGCCGGACAGCTGGGCGTCTGGCCGGATCCCGGTCAGACGCCTGCTGCAGCAGGCGACGCGCTGACGACCAGCGGGCGTACGTGGGTCAGCAGCAGTTCCAGGAATCGCTCCGGCCGCCGGAAGGCCGCGAAGTGGCTGCAGTCCTCGATCAGCGCGAAGCCCTTGACGGGTGCCTGGACGTCGTCGAAGAAGCGGCGGGCGAGCTCGGGCGATGTGAGTACGTCCTTCTCGCCCTGAACGATGAAGAAGGGGAGTTCGAACGTCGTCCCGTCCGCCCAGTCGTCGGACCCGGCGGTGGCGTGAGTGATCTGCTCCGAGAGGGTCATGCCCTTCATGAAGCGCCCCAGTTCGCGCAGCGAGTGCAGCGGCGAGAACCACAGGGACCCCATGACGACCTTCTTCATCGTGTCCAGAGTCAGCGGGTCGCTGGTGGCCAGCAGCTTGGCGTGCATCGCGCGTTCGCGGGCCGTCCACCGCTGCTCATCAGGGTGGAGCGCCTCGACTGCCGCCAGTTCCTTGTGCTTTCCGGCCGCGCGCAGGCGGGTGAGCAGGTCCTGGTGTACGGAGTCGTCGCGGCCGGCGTCGTGGATGTTCTGGTCGGTGCCGACGTATGCGGAGTAGCGCTCGGGGAACGCTCGGGCGAGCCGCAGGCCGAAGGCACTTCCGTAGGAGTGGCCGAGCAGGACGATCTTGTCGACGGCCAGGCGGGTGCGTATGTGGTTGGTGACTTCGATCGCGTCGGCGTAGATCCGGTCGAAGGCTATGTCGCCCTGACCTTCCGGACCGCTGCGGCCGAGGGTCTTGAGGGCGCCACGCATGTCCCAGCGGACGATCGTGAAGTGCTTCTCCCAGGACCTGGTGCGGGGTCCGAAGATCGCGGTCGAGGCTCCGGGGCCGCCGTGAAGTTCCAGGACGACCGGGTTGGCCAGATCTTCGCCGCGTACGGAGATCCACTGCTCGATGCCGCCGATGCGGACGAAGCCCTGCTCGTCGATGCCGTTCGGGGTGTCGATCTTCATCAGGGAGGCGTTGCGGGATCGCTTGAGGGCGCGGTGGCCAAGGACACCGGCCGCGGGTGCGGCGAGCAGGACGGCTGCGGAGGTGGCGGCGATGGTGGCGATCATGACGACTCCCTGGGTGTCCCGTTCGAGCAAACTGTATATGCTGTAAGCGGTTGGCTATACGTTATAAACAGTTAGAGTGGGGTGTCAAAGGGGATCGACAGGTGAGGTGCGGGTGGCCGGGAAGCAGACCGGGAAGCAGACCGGTGCGAAGGCGAGCTTCGTGCTGCTGTGGGGCGAGCAGGAGCTGCCGAGCAGGGGCCCGAAGCCCTCGCTCAGCGCGGTCCGGATCGCGGAGGCGGCTATCGGGATCGCCGACAGGGAGGGCTTGGACGCGGTCTCGCTGGCGCGGGTGGCCAAGGAATTCGGCGTCACCGCGATGGCGCTCTACCGATACGTTCCCGGCAAGACGGAACTCCTCGACCTGATGGTCGACCTCGCGATCGGCCCCCCGGCCCCGGTCGCCGACATCCCCGGCGGCTGGCGCCCGCAGCTGACCGAGTGGGCCCGGCAGTGTCTGGCGATGTACCGCCGCCACCCCTGGATCCTGACGGCGACCGGCACGCGCCGCCAGATCATGGGCCCACATCAACTCGGCTGGCTCGACTCGGCCTTGGCCGCGCTGGCCGGGACGGGGCTGCCGGCCACCCAGCGGCATGACACGTTCCTGCTGCTCGTAGGCCATATTCGCCATGTCGCCCAGCAGTACGTCGACCACGACGACGCGGCGAACGAAGAGTGGGCGCACCTGACGGCCGAGGTCCTGCAGCGGCACGAGGAGCGCTTCCCCGCCCTGACGGAGGCGATTGCGGCGGGCGCCTTCACGCCCCGGGAGGGGAGTCCCCTGGACTTCGGCCTGGAGCGGATCCTCGACGGGGTGGCAGCCCTGATCCCCTCGTGAGCTGGTCTGGAACTGCCAATAGTCGAGCGCCCACCGACCGGGCAACCGTGAGCTCTTCTCCCCTTCCCCCCAGTTGGTTCACTTCGAGGACCAACTGGGGGACGAAGAGCAGCACTGGGGAGAATTCGAGATCGGCATCACGGCCTCAGGGAACAGTGGCAAGGATCCGAGGTGCGAACAGTTGCAGGATCCAGCGGGCGTCGTCGCTGGGGATGGTGTGCAGGGTGCCGCGCATGTACCAGCTGCGGACGATGCTCCGCTCTTTCTCGTATGCCGTGCGGATGGCTCGGGCGGTGATGTCCACCCCGCGTACCCGGATGCCCAGGTCGGCTGCCGTGGTGTCCTGGGCCTGGATGGCGAAGACCCGTCGGACGACCGCCTCGGCAGAGGTCTCCCGTGCTCCGTCGGCCAGGGCCTGAGCGTGGGCCCGCAGCCTGCGGACGCTTTCGTGGTCAAGCATCGGGCAGTGCCTCTCATCCAGCGCGGTCGGAGACAGCCGCGTCGAGGGTGCCGGCGAGTTCGGCGGGCGCGGACAGCATCGGCCAGTGCCCTGTGGGCAGGTGGAAGCGCCGCCATGGCGGCTGGTTCAGGAAGGCCAGCATCGGCACCCCGGCGTCCAGCAGGCCAGTGAAGTCATGGCAGGCGATCAGGACACGGTCCACACCGGTGCTGAGCTCGGCCGGGCCAGCGAGGCGCTGGGTGTAGGTGCCGAACGGCTGAGGGGTGGCACCCGCGCGCAGAACGTCCCGCTGGCCTTCATCGAGCCCGTCGAGGCTGCTGGACAGGCCCAGGACCTCGAAGGGCGGCATCGGCAGCCGCCACCCGTCACCGGAAGCGGAGACCTGGTGACGCAGCTGGTCCGCTGCCTGCGGTGGCATGAGGTCGAGCATGCACATGCCTGAGGCGAACGGGGCGCTGTCCACGTAGACCACGCGCTCCAGCCGGTCGCCGAGACGTCCGGCTGCCCCGGTCACCGGGGCAGCCGCGTAGCTGTGGGCGACCAGCGTGACATCTTGCAGATCGTTCTGCTCGACGAATGCGGTGATGTCCGCGATGTGCGTGTCCAGATCCGTTTGGGGTCCGCCCTGGTCGGCGTGCTCGGCCAGGCCTGTCAGCGTCAGCGGCAGCGCTGTGTGGCCGCGCTCCCGCAGAGCGTCGGCGGTGTCTTCCCAGGCCCATGCCCCGAGCCAGGCGCCGGGAACGAGTACGAAGGTGGCCATGTGATCTCCCTGAAGTGAGTGCTGCGGGGAGCGTAGAGTCAATACAGGACAGATTCCGCCCTGAAATGTCGAGTGATCCATGTCGCATCCCCTGACACGTGTGCTGACCCTGCTGGAGCTCCTCCAGTCGAACGCCCGGCTCACCGGGGCGGAGCTGGCCGACCGTCTGGACACTGACGTCCGCACGGTGCGCCGGTACACCGCCCACCTGCGTGAACTGGGCATCCCTGTGGAGGCCGAGCGGGGCCGCTACGGCGGCTATCGACTGGCCCGCGGTTACCGGATGCCGCCCCTGGTTCTCACCAACGATGAGGCTCTCGCCGTCGTCCTTGGCCTGCTCGCCGCGGAACGTCTGGGCATGGGCACCGCCGCACCGGCCACTGCCGGTGCCCTGGCCAAGATCGAGCGGGTGCTCCCGCACGTCCTGCGCGAACCGCTCTCCGCCATGCGCGATACCCTCTCGTTCACCGCCAACGCCGTCGTCGGGCAGGCACCCGGAACCGGCGTCCTGCTGGCACTGGCCCAGGCCTCCCGCGCCCGCACAACCGTCGGCATCCACCACCAGTCCTGGCGCCAGGAGCACACCGAACGCGACATCGACCCCTACGGTGTGGTCTTCCACACCGGCCGCTGGTACGTCGTCGGCCATGACCACCTCCGCGACAGCCTGCGTACCTTCCGTATCGATCGCATCACCTCCGTCACGCCCCGAACCCGCCACTTCACTACCCCCGGCGGCTTCAACGCCGTCGCCCACCTGACCTCGAGCCTGGCCCAGGGGCCCTACCGCTGGCAGGTCGAGGTGACGATCCACGGCCCCCTCGATGCGATCGCCCGCCGGCTGCCTCGCTCAGCGGTGACCCTCACCGCCCAGCCCACCAGCGTCCTCATGCACGCACGGGCAGAACGGCTGGACGGTATGGCACACCTGCTCGCCTCCCTGGAATGGCCCTTCACCATCCATCACCCCGACGAACTACGACAGGCGCTCAAGAACCTCGCCGACCAGCTGACCGCAGCCGCTCAGCGGGGGCCGGAAGAACTACCGCAGTAAATGCCGGATTTACTGCGGCGGAGCCCCTACCGTGATCACCGCGACCTGCGGCTGGCCATTCCGGCCGCCGGGGCGAGGTGTATGCATTTACTGCGGCAGTGCCGGAAGGGCGGGACGGACGTGACGATCGAACCAGTGACCGAGCTGGGAGCCGGGGGCGCGTTGCGTGTGCCGCGCGCCCGGGTCGTACCCCTGTCCGCCGCTCCGGCGTCGTACACCGCGGCGGTCGAGCGCTACCTCACCGGCGTGGGCATCGCGAAGTCCTCCGCGCGGATCTACCGGATCTCCCTCACGACATGGGGATGGATGCTCACCGGCGAACCCGCGCCGACCGGACCCGCCCGGCGAGGCGCGAAGCCACCCGTCTTCCCCGTCGCCGCGATCGACGACCCGGCACTGCCGGAGGTCCTGGCCGAGCTGGCGGCCGCGCGGGCTGACGAGATGGACGCCGACACCGTCAACCGAGAGCTGTCCATCGCCCGCAAGGCGATCGGCTGGTGGCAGCGCCAGGGCTGGATCGAAGGCGATCCCACGATCGGCATCGAGCGGCGGCCGGCACCGCCGGACCGCACCAAGGCTCTCGCGGAGAACCAGATCGCCGCCCTGTGGCGCCTCGACATCGCGCTGCGGGAGAAGACGCAGTGGAAGATGCTCTACGAGTCCGCCGCACGGGCCGACGAGGTGCTGTGCCTCAACGTGGAAGACCTCTACCCGCAGGACAAGCGCGGCAGGATCACCGCCAAGGGCGGGGCGACCGAGTGGATCCACTGGCAGTCCGGCACCGCCCAGCTCCTGCCCCGCCTCATCGCCCGCCGCACCCGCGGCCCGCTGTTCCTCACCGACCGCAAGGCCCCGACCGGAACGCCGACGCTGGACGTGTGCCCAGAGACCGGCCGGGCCCGACTCTCCTACCGGCGGGCCGAGGAGATCTTCGAGGAGAACACCCGGCTGCTGGCCAACCCGCTCGCCTCACCCGAGGACATCGAGGACCTGGACGGCTGGACGCTCCACCGGCTCCGCCACAGTGCCCTGACACACGACGCCGAGGACGGCACCTCCACCCCGATGTTGCTGGCCCGCTCCCGCCACGCATCCGTCCGCTCCCTGGAGCGGTACGCCCGCCCCGGCGTCGACTCGGTCGCCCGACACGTCGCCGAACGCGACCCCGCTGCACGTCGCCGCACGTAAATCCGAGCGGATCAGGGCTTCAAGATCATCCCGTTGCCCCTTTGGCGCGTTTCTCGGTCACACCCCTGGGAGGGTGCGAAGGAATACATCGATCTCCCTGCTGGCCGTGGGACACGCCTGCGTCGACATCTACCAGGGCGCCGTCGCGGCGCTGATCCCGTTCTTCGTGGCCGAACGGGACTACACCTACGCGGTCGCCTCCGGCATCGTGCTGGCCGCGTCCCTGCTGTCGTCGGTGGCCCAGCCGGTGTTCGGGGCGCTCACCGACCGGTGGGCGATGCCGTGGCTGCTGCCGGTCAGCACTCTGCTGGGCGGGGTGGGCATCGCGCTCAGCGGCCTGAGCGGCCCTACGAGCTCACCCTGTTCTTCGTCGCTGTCTCCGGGATCGGGGTGGCCGCCTACCACCCGGAGTCGGCCCGCGTGGCCCGGCTGGCCAGCGAAGGCAGTCACAGCGCGATGGGCTGCTTCTCCCTGGGCGGCAACATCGGCTTCGCACTTGCCCCGCTCATGGTGTCGGCCGTGATCGGACACGGCTCCCTGCGCTGGACGCCCGTCCTGGTCCTGCCCGCGCTCGCCGGCGCCGCTCTGTGTGTGCCCGTGCTCCGGATGCTCGCCCGGCCCGAGGCCGGCGCGTCCAAGACGGAGGCACCGCGGGGCGCCGATGATGTGGCCTCGTTCGTGAAGCTGTCCCTGGCGGTCGTCTTCCGCTCCATCGTCTTCACCGGCCTAAGCACCTTCATCTCCCTCTACGCCCAGCAGCGCATGCAGGGCAGCACCACCGCGGGCACCATCGCCCTGTTCCTGCCGTTCCTGGGCGGCGCAGTCGGCTCGGTCCTGGGAGGGTCCCTGGCCAACCGCTACGACCGCGTCCATGTCTCCCGCTGGTCCTACCTGCTCTCCGTCGCCGCCGTGACCGGAGTGATCTACGCACCCGGCCCGGCCATGTTCCTCTTCGTGGCCCTCACCTCCGTCGGCCTGTACGTCCCCTTCTCCCTCCAGGTCACCCTGGGCCAGGATTACCTGCCCTCCCGTATCGGTACTGCCAGCGGCGTCACCCTCGGCCTCACCGTCAGCATCGGCGGCCTCATCAGCCCCCTGCTGGGACACCTGGCCGACTCCACCTCCCTGAAGACAGCCCTCACCCCCCCCTGATCGCCATGCCTGCCCTGAGCTGGCTCCTCTTCCGCGCCCTGCCCGAACCCACCGCCCCCAAGCCTCAAGCCGACGCACCCGCGCCCGCATCCGCGCGGCAGGACGCGTAGAGCTGCACGATCAATGTGCATGAACAAGGGCAACCGACGGAATTGACTGACCTGCAGGAACGTGGCTTCCGCCAGGCGTCGATCCCGCGCAGCTGTGTCCGCGATCCCGGGTGATGACCGCTAACGGGAGCCAGCTGCGGTGCGAGCGCAGGCAGAGCCGTGATGCCCGGCCGACCGTCGACCGCGTTTCGTCACCTGGGCAAGCCCATTCCGTCGGTGGCACAACAAGGCCCGCACAGCGAACGAGGGCGTGCCCGCACTCCAGATCGCTTCCCTCATCGGCTGGTTCGGTGAGCTTGTCCGAGATCAACCCAGACACGACCCGCAGCCTCCCACCGCCCGACCCGCCCGGACAGTCCGCTGTCAAGCACAGTGGACCCGGGCGGCCGGATCAAGCCGGCCCGGCCTGTCGGCAAACGATCGTTTGCCGACAGGCGCCCGACGCGTCCAATGAACCCGCGCAATCCGGGGGTTCACGGCTGCGCGAATCCAATCGGATCCGATGGTGATTGCTGACAGGGTTTGACGACAGATAGGGGCCGATCCTCCGTACGGAAGGGGCCCTTCGGTGGCGAACCTGGTCTACAAGCGAGTCTCGACCGACCAGCAGTCCACCGCCCGGCAGAACCTCGTCCTCGACGAGGCCGGCATCGAGGACCCGGTCGTCTTCGAGGAGAACCCGGGCACCTCTCAGCCGCCTCCACTCCCTCCAGCGCCCGAAGTTCCGCGAACTGCTCACCTACGCGCGGCCGGGCGACACCGTGCACATCTCCGAGATGTTCCGCCTCGTACGCGGCACCGGACACATCCTCGACGTCCTCGACGTCCTCCACCGCGACCAGTCGCGCTGCGCATCCACGACGGCGCGTTCTCCGGCATGGACCTCACCGTCCGCCACCCGCGCACCGGAGAGCTGCTATCCACCGTGAAGTTCATGGTGCAGACCCTCGCCGCCGCCGGCGAACTCCAGCGTGACCTCCAGCGCGAGCTGACCTACGACGGGCTGCGCGCCGCCGAGGCCAAGGGCAGGAAGGGCGGACGCCGTCCCGCCGTCCCGGCCGGGAAGACCGACACGGTCCGCACCGCGTACCTGGAAGGCCGCTCCCTCGCCGCCCTGGCCCGCGAGCACGGCGTCAGCCGCAGAGCCATCCGCACGGCCGTCGCCGACCTCATGCCCGAGCACACCAGCGGCAGCCCCGAGGACGCACCGGCCCCGGAGCTGCCGGTCACCCTCGACATGCCGGGCAAGGTCGCCGACTTCCTCCGCGCCCTCTCGAAGCTGGAGACCGCCGAGCGGGCCGCGCTCGACCACGGCGTGACCGTACAGCGTGGCCAGGGCTACACCCTGCGCGTCAGCGCCATCCCTTCCGTGCACCGCGGACTCCTCGCCCGCTGCCAGCCCCTCGACGGCACCCAGGGCGCCCCGATCGTCCCGGCACAGCGCAAGGCCCGACGCGAGCACGAGAACCGAGTCAACGCCCTCACGGGGGACACCCAGTAGCCAGTCGCCCGGCCCCCAAGATCATCCCGTGGCGGGTTTCTGGCGTATCTGGGTCATGCCCCCACCGGGGAATGCTCGCCGACCTGCTGCGCGTCGAGCGCGATCGCGCCGGAACCCCGACCTACGAACAGATGGCCGCGGGGTCGAAGGTGTCCGCGGCGACGCTCAAGCGGGCGGCGTCGGCAAGTCGACTCCGTCGGAGGGGACCATCACCGCCTACCTCATCGCCTGCGGAAGTAGGACGGACACTCACGTCAGGGACCTCATCCTGCGGCTCAAGGCCCGTCGCGATGAGCGGGGAGGGCGGAGGAAGGTGTACGTGGAGGGCATCAGCACGCCTGCCGCGCTGCTCAACGGCCTGGCCGCCCTCCATGTGAACCTCGGAGCACAGCCGTACGCACAGATGCAGAACCTTGCCGGCGGCGCCCACATGCTGCCGCTCAGCAGCATCTCGCGCATCCTCAACCGGGAGATGCTGCCGGTGGACGAGAGGCAGATGGCCGCCTTCATCCAGGGGTGCGGCGTACTCAATCGCGACCGGGAGAAGTGGATGGAGACATGGCGCAGGGTCAAGCGCCCGGCCAGCACCACCCACTTCTACACGCCCAGCCTGATCGAGGACCTGGTGAGCCAGCTGCGGAACATTGACTTCCATCGGCGGTCGGAGCCCCGGCAGGGGGCCATCCGCCGCCGTCTGGGTCTCCACGTGCCGGACCCCGCCGTCCTGGGGACTGAGGCCATGCTTCAGTCGGCACTCGATCAGCTGGCACAGATTTCCTCTGAGCAGCTCCGGGCGTATGCCGAGGCCGAGCTTGCGAAAGCGGCGTAGAAGCAAGCGATCCAGTCTTGCGCGCGTCGTACTGCAGGAGGAGTCCGGGCACCTGCACGACCTGGCGCTCACCGTCGCCGTACACGGCCACGTGACCGTGACCACCCCGACGAGGGACGAGCCCGGCATGACGCAGGGCCCCGGGCAGGGCGTGGGTCCGTCCATGCACCGACTGATGATCTCCGGCGCGGCTGTGGCCGCGCTTCTGGCGGGGTGTTTCCTCTGGATCGCTGCCGCGGGGACCGACTACCGTCCGGTGCCCTCGTTGCCCCAGCCGTGCGAGGAGGGGTGCCTCGCGATCGGTGCCATGCCTATGACGGCAGGGTCGATAACACACTGCGGGTAGGAGTGATGAAGATTGCCCAGCGGGGTACTGACCCGAAACCCCCGGGCTTTCCATACAACCATTCGAGCCGCTCGCGAGTCTGAGTCGGACACGGCATTTCCGTGTCCGACTCAGACTCGTGGGGGCTTCACCTTGCAACTCCGTACCACCCGCAGCCGCCTCGCCACCGCCGTCACGGCCGTCCTCGCGGTCACCGCCCTCGGCGCCGGCACGCTGGCAACCGCCCCGGCCGCGTTCGCGACGACATCCGCCTCGTCCGAGCAGGCCGACGCCACTCTTCCCGTCTACCCCGAGGGCTCCTACCTCGCGGGCGCGGGCACCAGCGGGTTCTTCACGTACGACTACGACGACGTCGACCGCATCACGGACCTGGTCTGGACGCCGTACGACGGAGGAGCCTCCAAGCGGCTCCGGCATCCCAAGGACGGCGGTTACGCCCTGGCGGGCAACGACGTGGCCGTCGTCGGCGATGACAGCTGGCCCGTGTTCATGCAGTCGATCACCTTGTGGAACATGGCCGACCCGGCAGCCCCAGGCGTGGACATCAACCTCGGCGCGCTGAACGGCAGCTACGTGGCCACACTGAGCCCGACGAGCGTGCTCGCGCAGGTGATGAACGAGGCCGGCCAGGCCGAACTGCACGTCGTGACCAAGGACGGCGCCACGACGACCACCCGCAAGATTACGGGCGTGCCGACGGACGCCACCGAGTTCAGCGGCTCGACGGTCCTCGGGGGCTCCGTTCTCGTCAGGTACGCGGCGGGCCCGCCGGACGCGCGCACCGGCCACCGGGCCCTGGTCGACGTAGCGGCCGGGACGGTGACGGAGACCTACTCCTCGACCAAGTCCGGGTACAACAACGACTCCGGCCACCTGACGTTCTCCGCTTCGCACGTGGCCTGGCTCGACCAGACGGACAACGACGAGGTCTACGTCACGTCCGTCGACCGCAAGACGGGCGAGGAGAAGAAGACCCTCCTGGGCCACGGCGCCGACGAGTGGTACTACGAGCTGGTGGGCGACTGGCTGGTGTACGGCGCCTACTGGGCACCTGCCAAGGCCGTCTCCCTGACCAGCGGCGAGACCCGCGACCTCGGCGTAACGGCGTCGGATTTGGAGTCGGCGCCCTCGGCCGACGGCAGCGCGGTGCTGAGCGGCAGCCGGGACGCCGACGGCGACGGGCTGTTCCGCGTCGCGGCCGGTACGGACGGCACCCCGACAGTCACCAAGGTCGCCGAGACGGGCCAGGTGGTGCCCCCGCTGGAGATTCAGCAGGTGCACGTCCCCGGCACGGTGGACCTCGACAAGACCGGCGGCAAGGTGACCCTGGGCTGGACGCTGTCGCGGGCCGACGCCTACCTGGACGTCACGCTCACGCACACCGTCACCGGCAAGGAGTTCACGAAGCGCTTGACCGCGCCCGCGTCCGGCACCCGCTTCTCCTTCGCCTGGGACGGTGTCATCGGCGGGGTGGACGCGCCGAACGGCACGTACGGGGTGGAGGCCGAGGCGACGCTGCTCGACGGCGTCGGCGATCCCGCCTACCAGGGCTGGCTGATGAACGTCGTCCGCACGGCCAACCCGCACGACTACAGCAACAACGGCTCCACGGACGTCCTCGCCCGGGACGCCTCCGGCGTGCTGTGGCGCGACGACCTGCGGGACCGTCCGGTCAACGGCCAGGTCAAGTCCGCCCAGCGCACCAAGATCGGTGCGGGCTGGGGGATCTACAAGCAGATCGAGGCCGTCGGCAACGTCGGCGGTGCCGCCCCCGGCGATGTGATCGCGGTCGACGGTTCTGGCGTGCAGTGGCTCTACCTGGCCAAGGGCGACGGCACGTTCGCGCCGCGCGTGCAGGTCGGTACCGGCTGGCAGATCTACAACAAGCTCGCCGGCGGCTCTGACCTCGACGGCGACGGCCGTCCCGACCTGGTGGCCACGGACGGCGCCGGAGTCCTGTGGTTCTACAAGGGCACCGGCGACTACGCGAAGCCGTACGCGCCACGGGTGAAGGTCGGCGGCGGCTGGCAGATCTACAACCAACTCACGGCCGTCGGCAGCATCGCCGGTACGGCCCCCGGGGACCTGGTCGCCCGCGACACCTACGGCGTCCTCTGGCTGTACCAGGGCAACGGCACCGGCGGCTTCTCCACCCGCGTGAAGGTCGGCGGCGGTTGGGGCGCCTTCTCCCAGCTCGTCGGCGCCGGTGACCTTGACAACGACGGGCGCCCGGACCTGATCGCGTACGGGTCGGGCGGCACGTACGTCTACCGCTCGACCGGCTCCGCCACCGCCCCCTTCAGCCGTCAGACGACATCGCTGTACTCGGGCGAGGGCACCAAGTTCAACAACGTGATCTGAGGCCCGCCCGCCCAGAATGCAAAACAGGCCCCCGCCGGATCGACTCCGGCGAGGGCCTGGGAACTTTCGGCCCGGTGGGTGGTGTGTGGCCGGGGCCGGTGGTCGCGGGGGCCTTCGCCGGCCAATGCAGTTGCTTTAGCTGTTCGCGCTACGTGGCTTTGTTCACGGACAGGCGGCAGCGTCCCGCATGACATGCGAACGGATGCTGCCGGGGTATTCGGTTGTGTGTGAAGGGCTGAACCTGCGACGGTCACTGACGTGAACATGGTTCTGGGAGACAAGCTCAGGTTCGCCGCCGAGGTCGGCGAGCAAGGCCAGCTGTGCCGAGTGGACCTCTGGGCCGCTGGCAAGTGGCTGACCTGCGACGACAACACGGCATACGTCCCGCAGTTCCGCCGTGATGTGCTGGACACGGCCGCCTGGCTGCGATCGGGCGCAGGCTCCCCCATGCCGTTCGCTGGCATGTCCGCCGAGGCCACACACCGGCGTCTCATGCACCGTGCGGGCGATGACGATGAGACCGAGGCCGACTACGGACTGCGTAGCCAGTTCCGGACCCTGCTCTGGGGGCCCACCATCGACAACGTGACGACGCACCTGTTCCGTGAAGAGGACCGTTTGGTGATCACGCTGGAGTTCTGGCGTCAGGAACACTTGCTCAACCATCCTGAGGACGCGGGCGCGGTCTTCGTGGTGGAGATCCCGGTGGAGGAGTTCGTCAAGATCCTTGAGGGAGTCGTCGCAGTGCTCGACATCGGCCAGGGCTGAGAAGCGACCGGCCCGATGCGCCCGTGTGAAGCTTCCCCTTGATCGTGGACACCTGGAGACTGGGACCTGAGGTTCCAGAGGAAGTAGCACCAGGTGGGAAGCAAGTACACGAAGCGGTACACCGAGGAGTTCAAGCGGGACGCGATCGCGCTCGTCGATTCCTCGGGAAAGACGGTTACCGCCGTCGCCCGGGAACTCGGCATCAGCTCCGAGTCCCTGCGGGGCTGGTACCGCCAGGCCAAGGCCGGCCGGGGCGAGGGCGCCACGGGCGAGCTGACCAGCGCCGAGCGCGAGGAACTGCGCCGGCTGCGCAGGGAGAACCGCGAGCAGCAGCAGACGATCGAGATCCTGAAAAAAGCGACGGCCTTCTTCGTGAAGGAGAGCGACCGGTGACCACGTTGTACCGGTTGATCCACGCGGAGAAGGCGAACTACCCGATCGTGCTGCTGTGCCGGGTGCTGCGCGTGACCCGCTCCTCCTACTACGCCTGGCACGAGGGCGAGGCCGCCCGCCGAGAGCGCCAGGCGGCCGACGACGCACTCGCGCACGAGATCACCGTGCTCCACATCGCCTCCCGCAAGACCTACGGCGTCCCGCGCATCCACGCCGAACTACGGCGTCTGGGGCACCGTGTGAACCACAAGCGCATCGCCCGCGTCATGCGCGAGCGCGACATCCGCGGCGTCACCCGCCGCAAGCACCGCTCGCTGACCCGGCCGGATGCGAAGGCGAAGCCGGCCCCGGACCTGATCGGCCGCGACTTCCACGCCGAGCGCCCCGGCACCAAGCTGGTCGGCGACATCACCTACCTCCCGACGGCCGAGGGCTGGCTCTACCTCGCCTGCTGGCTGGACCTGGCCACCCGCGAGATCGTCGGCTACGCCATGGCCGACCACCACCGCGCCGAGCTCGTCGTCGACGCCCTCGCCATGGCCCACGGCCGAGGCGGTCTGGAGCCCGGATGCGTGGTCCACAGCGATCGCGGAAGCGAGTACACCTCAGCTCAATTCCGCGATCGAATAAGGGAGTTGGGGCTACGGCAGAGCTGCGGACGCACCGGATCATGTTTCGATAACGCCGCGGCGGAGAGTTTCTGGGCCCTGCTCAAGGAAGAGATCGGAACCCGGACCTGGCCCGACCGGGCCACCGCCCGCGCCGAGGTCTTCACCTTCATCGAGACCTTCTACAACCGCCGCCGCCTGCGCAAGCACAAGATCTTCGGTTACCTCACCCCGGCCGAGACCAGGCAGCGGCATCAACACGCCCTCGCGGCATAACGAACGAGTGTCTAAGATCATGGGGAAACTTCACGTGCCCCCAGAGCGTCAAGTGCCGTTGACCTTGTGTGGAGGGGCAGAGCAGTGCCGGGGAACGGGTGCGGTTCGGGATCTTGACGAAGGTGTTCACCGCTGAGCTGGTCGACGCGGCGATAGCCAAGCACGACCGAACCGAACAACGCCGCCGCCTCCTACCGGCACGGCTGGTCGTGTACTTCGTCTTGGCCCTGTGCCTGTTCGCCCGGGAGTCGTACGAGGAGGTACTGCGCGTGCTGACCAGCGGGATACCGGGCAGCCGGGCCCTGGCCAGGGTGAACCGGTCCTCGTTATGCCGAGCGCGGTCCCGGCTCGGCGAGGACGTGCTGGAGACCCTGTTCAGAGAGGTGGCCGGTCCGCTCGCCACTCCGGACACACCCGGGGCATGGTGGCGCGGGCTACGGCTGCTCGCTCTGGACGGCACCCAGTTCGACCTTCCCGACTCGGTGAGCAACGGCGACAGCTTCGACGGCCCGTCCACCACGGGCGGCCTCCCCTTCGGGTTCCCCCAGGTGAGGGCGGTGGTCCTCGCCTAGTGATCTGGTTCGGAGATCCTGTCGCAGTAGCGGCAGATCCGGTCGAGGATCTGGTCGGCGGTCTTGGTCCACTTGAAGGGCCGGGCTTCGTCGTTCCAGACCTTGATCCAGTTTTCGAGTGCGGCCTTGAGGTCGTCGAGGGAACAGAACACGCCGCGTTCAAGGCAGCGCCGTTCCAACTCGGCGAACCACCGCTCGACCTGGTTGATCCACGACGAGTAGGTCGGGGTGAAGTGGAGCTGGAAGCGGGGATGCGCCAGGAGCCACTTGTGCACCACCGGCGCCTTGTGGGCGGAGAGGTCGTCGCAGATCACGTGGACCGCCAGGTGCTTGTCGGTCTGGCGGTCGATCTCGTCGAGGAAGTCACGGAAGTCCACCGCCCGGTGCTGCGCGGACAGTTTCGTGATCACCTTGCCCGTCGCCGTGTTCAGGGCGGCGAACAGGTCGACGGTGCCGTGCCGGACGTAGTCGAAACTCCGCCGCTCGGGCACTCCCGGGACCATCGGCAGGACCGGCGCGGTCCGCTGAAGGGCCTGGATCTGCGGCTTCTCGTCCACCGCGAAGACCACCGCGTTGGCCGGCGGAGCGAGGTAGAGGCCGACGACGTCACGGACCTTGTCGATCAGGAACGGGTCCGGGGAGATCTTGAAGGTCTCCGTGCGCCAGGGCTGGAGGCCGAAAGCGTGCCAGATCCTCAGCACGCTCGCCGGGGAGATTCCCACGACCTTGGCCAGCTCCCGCTTCGACCAGTGCGTCCCGCCCGGGGGAGTCTGCTCCAGGGTGCGGACCACGACCTCTTCCACCTGGGCGTCGGTAATGGTCCGCGGCACCCCGGGCCGCGGCTCGTCCGCGAGTCCGTCCAGGCGCTGGGCCACGAACCGTGTGCGCCAGCGGCGCACGGTGCCTCTGCCGACATCGAGTCGCGCGGCGACCACGGTGTTGTTCCAGCCGTTCGCGCACGCCAGCACGATCCGTGCGCGAACGGCCAGCCCCTGCGCGGTCGAGCGGCGCTTGGCCCAGTTCTCCAGCGTCAGCCGCTCGGCCTCCGACAGCACGACAGGTTCCAGCCGGGTATCACCCATGCCCACAGGACAGCGCGAACGCGCGACCTGCCGCAGGCGAACACCGCAATCTGAAACAGGGGACGCCTCACGTGGCGACCCACGACCTCAAAACCAGATCACTAGATCGGAACACACGGAGTGCTTGATGCCCGCCTCGGCGGCCACCGCGACGGCGAACGGAGCCTCGCCTACCCGCTGGCCGGCTACACCGGTTCGGGAGACCTGGTCATCGCCGACCGCGGCTTCTGGTCGGTCGAGTTCGCGCACGCCTTCACCGTGACCGGCGCGGACCTGCTGGTCAGGCTCCAGTCCAATCACCTCGGCACCCTCCAGGAGAAGCTTCCCGACGGTTCGTACCTGTCGATGGCGCGTCCGGGCAAGGAAGTCCGGCTCCGAGCCGCGCGGGAGGGCCGGACCCTGCCCAAGCACACGATCTACCGCGTCATCACCTTCACGAAGAACGACAAGGTGGCCTTTCTCGGCACGACGCTGCTGGATCCCAAGCAGTACCCGGCGGCCGAGCTGGTCGCGCTCTACCGGGAACGTTGGGAGATCGAGCTGACCTTCGATGAGATCAAGAACCACCTCGGCCCCGGCGGGCCGATCCGGTCCCGCAAACCGGAAGGCGTCCGGCAGGAGCTGTGGGCCTACCTCGCCGTCCACCACGCGATCCGCCGGTTCGCCCACGCCGCAGCCCTCGCCAGCCCCGCCGTGGACGCGGACCGGGTCTCTTATCTGAAGTGCGTCCGCATTATCCGCCGAAGCGTTCCATCCCAGCTCGGAGCCACTACGGCCAAACTCGCCCGCTCCCTCGCCGAGGCTGGGCAGGAGGCACGCAGCCGCTTGCTCCCAGCTCGGCGGAACCGGAACTGCCCACGGGCGGTCAAGAAGCCCAATCGGTGGCCGGTGCTACGGACCCGGGCGAAACGGGGATCGGTCGAGCCGGGCCGCTGGGTCCTCAACCAGACCAAGAAGGCCAAGAGCAATCGGCGGGCGGGGAGACCCGTGCTCAAGTCGTCCCCGACCCCGTCACCGCCCTAAAGCAACTGCATTGGCCTTCGCCGGCCCCCCGGCCCCCCGCTCCGGTCACTGCCGACCGGCGCGGACCGGCATCGTCGTGGCTGGCCCTGGCACGCGCCGGACGACAGCGCCCTCGCCACGACCGCCCCCGGCCCAGTGGCGGCACGTACTACTGGGCCCTGTTCTCGTGTAGCTGCGGCGAACGGACATGTAGCGCACCGTGATGCTCTGGGCTGGCCCATCACTGTGCGAGACGAACAGCACCACTCGGGACTTCGCACAACTCGGCTACCAGGACAGCCCGGCGGAAGGGGACGCCACGGAAGTACTCCGCCTTCACCTGCTCACCCAGATCAATGTCCGGGGCCGCCGCCGTATCACGCAGATGGGCCTTGACGCGTTTCTCCCATTCGACGGCCGACTCGCAGGGACGGGAGATCCACGCATTGAAAAGAACCGCCTGGGCGATCTTGGCCTCGCCTTCATGAGCCGAGATCCGCTTCCGGACCTGCGCAGTGTCCTTCTTCTTTGCGGGGTCCTTCTTCGCGGGGGCCTCGTTCTCCGCCCGGCCGACCTTGACGTACGACAGCTTCGAGTACATGGACCGGAAATACAGGACGTACAACCGGTCACCGACAGCATCGAGAGACCCCCCTGCGTCCTCCAGGTCCTTCCACGACTGGCGTCGTACCGTCGCGACGACATCCGCGGGCGGTAGACGCCCGAGATCGAAGTGGTCGCCCAGCAGCACCTTCGCCGTCAGGGGATTCATGTACCGATCCCTGTGCTTCATGTTCAGCTTCGTCATGGGCAACGCCTGCTGCTTCCACTGCGGCGCGTCGGTGATGGACTGGTGCTCGTCGCCGAAGTACTGCTCGATGTAAAAGTCTTCTCTTCGCATGCCTGAGATTGTGATGCGGCAGCGCCGCCGGGTTCCCCGGATCGCCGGGAAACGTGCTTCACCCCCACAGAGGCCCCGGCCGCCAGTTGCTTCCTCCACTTACGGCGAGGCCCCCCGCTGGCGACCTGGCGCAACCCCGAGCCTTGCCCTGCGCTACATGTCCGTTCGCCGTAGCTATACGAGAACAGGGCCGTCCAGATTGCTCGCCCCGAAGACGGCGGCCTTGTCCAGGTCACTGCCGGGGCCGCCCGCTTCGAGCCGGAGTGGTGCCGTGACCGTGCCGACTGCGACTGGAACAGCGGGTGCGTCGAAGGGGCCGTGCCGTGTGGCGGCCACGGGAAGTGGTCGGCGGTCGAGCAGTTCCCGCTCGACCGGTTCGTCGTCGCCATCTGCGCGAACGCCACCCGTCCGCACCGCCTGCGCGTGCCGAGCTGGGAGAAGGTCGAGACCTGGCGGTGGATCACCCGGCGGTACTTCGAGCTGGAAGAGGAACAAGTCCGGGCCAGGGCCTGGCGGGAGAAGGTGATGGAGCGGCTGGCCGCTGTTCAGCGGCGTCAGCGAGAGGCCAAGGCGGCGGCCGAGCGGGAGCACATCGCGGCAATCGAGGCCCTGCTCCAGCGGCAGAAGGCATTGGTCAAGCCGGTGGTGGAGTTCGTCTTCCACGAGGCCGGCGACTCCCCGACCGTCGGCCCCGACGGCATCCCCGAGTTCGCCATGGGAGTGCCGGTGTACGTCCGCGGTAAGCCCCACGCGGTGATCTGCCCCGTGGCCAGCCGCGTCCCCGCCCTGCGCGACACGCTGGCGCCACTCGTCCTCTTCGCCGCCACCGAACGCGAGCGCAGCCGCATCGCCGCCCAGGCCGCGCCCGGCCAGCGCGTCGAAGTCCTCTCGGTCGAGCTCCCGCCCATCTCGCCGGTCCCCGCCCAGCGAGAGCAAGGCGGGCTCACCATCAAGCGGGCCGTGAACCGGATGTTCGGCCTCGACCGGATGTAGGCCCTCGGGGAGGATCCGACCGGGTTTGGCGGTAGAGCCAGTGGGAGAAGGAATCGCCAGGTCGGTGGCTTGGGCGACGTCGGGCGACCGCCCACGTGACGCGACACCACAGAACTTGGGCCAGAACCGCTGAACGTGAACAAAGCCAGCCGCCGAACTGGATCGACGTGGTGCCAGCGGCACGGGTACGTACTCCCACGGAGCGACACGAGCGGTGGATGGTGGATGACGGGCTCGTCGGGTTCGGCCAGTGGGCCGGAAGTGATGTTTCAAGGGGGAGGAGCTGGGACGGTTCGGGCGGCGGGTCCTTCAGGGGCAGCTCGTTCCCGCGCGGGTGCTGCCGCGCTACCGCGAGGTGACCCGGTCTGCCGGCAGGGAGACCTTCTGGCTCCGCAGGGTCCGTTGGTGGACGTCGGTGCAGTCCGTGCGTGCCCAGGACGAAGCAGAGCAGGCGTGGCAGCGCAGGGAGAGGATCCAGCGGGAGATCGAGGCCCGGCGGTAGACACCTGCGGCGGTGCAGCGGCGCCGGCAGCTGGCGGATCTGCGCGAGCAGCGCCGCGCCGAGGAGAACCATCGGCGTCTTGTGGCGGAGCGCGAGCGGCGCCGCGTCCAGGCGGACGAACGGCGGCGTCGGCAGGAGGAGTACCAGCGCGTCCTCGAAGCGAGCCGGCGGGCGCTGGAGGAGCAGCAAGCCCGGGAGGCCGCGGAGCGGGAGGAGAAGGCGCGGCAGGCGGGAAGAGTCCGCACGGGCGTGGTGGTCGGCCGTGTCCGTCGCCCAGCGGCCGAACTGCTCACGGCCGCGGCCGAGCTCGCACGACACGAGAAGTTGTGGGTCGAGATCCCGGGGGTTCCGCGGGTGGCCGAGACCTTCACGTACGGCATCCCGCTGTACTCGCGCGGAGCGTTCCACTCGCTGTACGGAATCGTGCGCCCTTGACCTGAACTCGCCTTGCTGTCGCCCCAGTTTCGTTGTCAGCAGCTCCTCGTCCGCAGTGCCCAGGAGACTCAGCCCTGCTGGATGCCATGGGCGGGCACGCTCGCGTCACCCACTTCGGCATGCCGGATCATGAGCAGCTCTCCCTGTGCTGACCGGAACGCCCGGAGGTGGTGCCTCCGGGGGTCACCCCGCAGGCACGGCGGTTCCATGACACCGTGCCGCCTTCGTCTGCGCTGCTTGGGCGAAGGCCTGGCGGCGCGCCGCTACGATCCAAGCGTCCGGCGCCGGTCTCCCCCGGATCACGAGTGATACCTGGAACCATCGAGCGTATGGGCAAGCACTCCTGTCTTGGGCCTTCGGAACAGCTGTCTCGTGCGTCGACACCGATGACTCGCTCGCCGCGGACCCCGAGCGCCGCCTACCGATGGCGGCCGTCACCGGCCCATCCACGGCGGCTCGGCCACCTCCGCTCCGACGAGCCGCGGGTGCTGGAGGAATAAAGCGGCCTCACGTACCAGGGTGGTCGGTGCTGCGCCCGACCTCGCAGCGGCCCAGAAGTGGGTGAACAGGCTTCAGATCGACAACACCCGGCCTTGTGGCCATCCCCCGGGAAAGAGTGCCTGGCTGTCTAGGACGGTCTTGGGGCCCCGGGGTGAAGGCTTCGTGAGGGCCCCACCGAGGAACGGCTTGAAGTGGCCCCACCTGACCTGGACGGCCCACGATAGGTTGCTGTCCGAGACCAACGCGTGAGGTGGGGCAATGCGGCACGCAACAGTGGGCGTGGACATCGGTGGCACGAAGTTGCTCATGCTGGCGGAAGGGCCGGATCTTGAGACACCGATCACGCGGCGTCTGGCCACTGGGCCCTCGACTACTTCTGGGAACATCGAGGCAGCCGTTCAGGCGTTCCTTGCTGACAACTTCCTGAAGCCCATGGCGCTGGGGATCGCAGTCCCGGGCCTTGTGGAGCACGGGCAGGTGAAGGTCTCCGACGTTTTGCCCCAGCTCCGAGGTTGGCAGGGTATCCCTGACGGCGCCCCTCAGTTGCTCGTCAACGATATTCGGGGCGCTCTCGCGCAGGAGACGGCTGGTCTCCCCCGGACCTCATCCACGGTGGTGATCGTCTGCGGGACGGCAGTCGGTTCGGCCTACTTGTGTGAGGGTCGAGTCGTTCGCGGCTCGCGGGGATGGGCCGGCGAGGTTGGCAGCATGCCTATGTCGACGCCTCAAGGCGTCAAACGGCTCGACGACGTGGCCGGCGGCGCCGCGATCGTGCACGCGCTGGGCAAGCGTCCAGAGCAGATCCATGCTGCGCTCGCCCATGGCGATCACCGGGCGGAGCACGTCGTGAACGCGGCCGGCGAGGCATTCGGACTCGCCATCGCCTCGCTGGTCAACATCCTCAACCCCGACGTCGTACGGATCGCCGGCGGCACCCTTGGCTACACGGGCTACTGGGACACCGCGCTGGAGACGGCACGGGCCCACAGCCTCCCGGAGTTGTGGGATGTCTGCACCGTCGACCGAATCCAAGCCACGGACCTGGTCGTCGCCCGAGGCGCCATGCGTCTCGCCATCGCGGCCGCCGACGGCCAAGAGTGGATCCAGCAATACATCTGAGAACAAGGCGGACCATCACCGGGCGGGCGACAAAAGGTGCCCGCCCGTCCACCTTCCTATCAGGAGAAGCAGCCGGGCGGGCTCCGTGGACCCACGCTGCCAGTCAGCACGGATCCCCTTCCGAAATCAACCCCCTCCGCCCCAGATCGCCCTGGAAACGCACCCGATCGAGGGGTGGGGCCACTCCGAACCGTTCCCCTTCGGCACCGCCCAGCCCATCACCCGGATGGCCCAGACGTGGGGCCAGAGGAAACCGCCCGGCTTCGTGTGGCCCCACCAGTGGTGCGGTATTGACCCTGGTTCCGGGCCAAAATCACGCTGCCTTCCGCCCCTCGCGGGCATCGTCACCGCCCTGCGCGAAGACCAGCACGCGGTTGCCCAGGGGATCACGACCCCCTACAACTCCGGAGTCGACGAAGGCCGCATCACCGACGTGAACTCCAGAAACGCATCATGGCCGGGCGCGCCGGAGTGCCACTCCTTCGCCACCGGGTCGTGCTGATCGCCCACCTACGCCGTCGCTACACCGAGAGTTCTCCAACCTCATGCGGCGGCGGCCCGCTCACCCGTCGCTTGTGGACCATGGCGGTCATCGTCCCCGGCTGTTCGGGGGAACCGCGATCTACCAAGGTCCTTCTCCCACCCAACGCGGGCATCGTTGATGAAACGAAGGAGAGACACGATGCCGCTCTATCTGTCCAGGTTCAGCTACACGCCGGAGACTTGGGCGAGGCTGATCGGCCACCCTGAGGACCGCGCAAAGGCCGCTCAGTCGTACATCGAGTCCGTCGGCGGGAAGCTGCACGGCTTCTGGTACGCCTTCGGCACGCACGACGGCTACAACCTCTGGGAAGCGCCGGACAACGTGTCCATGGCCGCGGTTGCGCTGGCGATCAGCGGAGGCGGCGCGCTCAGCTCGTTCGAGACGACCGTTCTCCTGAGCATCGAGGAAACGCTGGACGCCCTGCGCAAAGCTGAGCAGATCCAGTATCGGGCTCCTGGCGAGTAGCAGCCCGCGAACCGGCCTGCTGCCTCAGGTGGCGTGCCGGTCCGACAGCATCCACAACACGGCCGGCCTGACCGGCGGCCGGGCAAGCGGCTGACGTGGCCCCTGTCCTCCTCAATCTTCCTCGGCACCGCCACCGCAGTGGCCCGAGCGCACGATCAGGACTCCAGCGAGTACAGACGCGTCGTTGTGCCCGGGGACGCGACCGGAACCCGGATCGTCGTCCGTGTGAGCAAGTTCGGCTCACTGGCTCTGGTCTGCGCGGACAACCCCGGTGCCTTCCTCGGAACGGGGGATGCCCAGGTCGTGGGCGAGCTGGACGAGGCCGACCTCGCCAAGGTCCGATGTCACGTTTGACCAGGGACCAGATGCCCTCCTGCGGGTTGAGGTCCAGAGCGTACGTCGGCAGCTGGAACATGGTGAGCCAGGCGGCGTTGGCCTCGAAGAACTCCCGCAGTGGAGCAATAAGGTGCATGCGCAGGTTGTCCCACACGTGCGGTAGTACTCGGCCAGCGGCAGGCACCACGTCGACCGCCACCGGGCCCGCTTCCGCCCCCGTTCCCGGACCACCTTCAACAGTCGCTCGAACTGACGCATTCGCACCCCGGTGAACGTCTCCGCCTCAATGACGTAGAAAACGTCTCCGAGCCGCCACGACAGGACGTGCTGAGGGTCCTGTACGTGGTAGCGGAAGAGGCACTTCCCAGGGTGCGGAACAGTTACGGGTCGCATCCGCGGGTGCGCGTTGCCGGCGGCGGTCGTGGGTGGTCATCCGCTGCTCGGCGTTGTCTGGTCGGAAGCTACGGGTGGGGCTTCTCGGTGTGGTTGGTCAAGGCAGGAGCTCGACATAGCCGTCGGTTCCGTGCACGCGGATCCGCTGCCCGTCCCGGATCAGCCGGGTGGCCTGCTCCACGCCCACGACGGCCGGCAAGCCGTACTCCCGGGCGATCACCGCACCATGGGTCATCAGGCCGCCCACCTCCGTCACCAGGCCCGCGATACTGACGAACAGCGGCGACCAGCTGGGGTCCGTGAAGGTCGTGACCAGGATGTCGCCCGCTTCGAGATCGGCCTCCGCCATGTCAAGGATGACGCGGGCCCTTCCCTCGATGGTCCCAGCGGAAACCGGTAGGCCGATCAGGGCGCCCGCCGGCACGTTGTCGCGCCGGTACGCCCCGGTGACGGCCTCGCCATCCGATGTGAGCACCCGGGGCGGTGTGAGCGCGTGGTACGACCGGAACGCGTCCTTGCGCTGCTGGACGAGGTGGTCATCCACCTGGTTCGAGCGCACGACGTCGTGGAGCTCCTGGAACGTGAGGTAGAAGATGTCCTCCTTCTCAGAAAGCACCTTGGCCTGCACGAGGCGCTCGGCCTCTTTCAGCAGTGCCTGCTTGTAGACGAAGTAGCGGCTGACGATGCCGTACTTCGGGTACTCCCGGTACCCGATGAAGGTTCTGACCCGGTCGATCATCCGCTTGGCCTCGTCGGCTTTCTGCTCCCCGTCCGGCAGGGCCCGCAAGCGGGACAGCACGTCCTCTTCCTTCTTCTGCGCCTTCTGCCGACCTTGCTCGAAGCGCCGCTCGGCGGCGCCCGGCTCGAAGTTCCTGACGTTGTCGAGGATCACGGGCACGAGCGTGGTGGGGCGCTCGCGCCACCGTGGCCTCGTGATGTCGATCTCGCCGACGCAGCGCATGCCGTACCTGTCGAGGTAGGCCTCAATGGCGTCGCGCGCTTCCGTCCCGCCCGCGAGCTTCGCCAGCTCGTCCAGGAAGTCCTCGTCCTCGACGCCTTGCAGGAACGCCACCACCGCCGGCTGCGGGCGGATCACGTCCGCGACGTCGAGCAGCGCCAGTCCCATCTCCGACGTGACGTTGTCGGGGGCGGACAGCGTCAGCGTGTCAGCCGCGTTCTTCTCGCCCAGCCACTCCTGCAGCTTGTCGTTGAGCCACCACGTGGCGTCCATCCCCGCCATGATCGCCTGAAGGTTCAGCGGATCACCGAGGACTCGCTTGTGCTCCTCGAAGGCCTCCAGCAGGAAGTCGAACAGCGCCGGTCCGGTCTTCGTCCGGATGTCGCGCTCCAGGGCGGCGATGGACGCCTGGCTGCGCTCGATCAGCTCGGTGACGATGGCCGGATCGGTCGCGATCGGGGCGGACGCTCCGACGGCCGGCCGCCCGCCGGGACCCGCATCCGGGAGTGACAGGACGAAATCGTCGCGGTCGAGGACGGTCTCCAGAGCGTCCCTGACCAGCGGATCGCCTCTCCCCATGGCGTCCAGGAGGCCGTCCCGGCTCGCGGGCGAGGCCAGGCGCCGGGTGACGTCGACAAACAGCCGCCCGCCGGCCTCGTGCATCGGCACCATGGCCGTCAGCTGCCACATGGAGAGCCCCAGGGGCTTCATGGCGTCGGTCATCATCTGCCCATGACCGACGGAGACGTAGACGCGATTCTCCTGGTCGCCGGTCTCGGGGATGGGGATGGGGATGGGGAACAGCGTCGTGATCGGCCGGCTCTGAACGATCTGGAAGCCATCATCGACCAGGCACCATTCGATGTCCTGCGGGCGGCCGAAGTGCGCTTCGATCCGCCGCCCGAGCTGCACGAGCCGCACGACCTGCGCATCCGTCAGCGCCGGTTGCTCCTGCCGCTGCGAGTCGATCACCACTTCCTGCGTACCGCCGGCCGGCAGGGCGTGAACGGCGCGCTGTTTGGCGGCGATCGTCTTGGAGACGACTTCGCCGTGTCGCACCTTGAAGACGTCCGGGTTCACCAGGCCGGAGACCAGGGCCTCGCCGAGGCCGAAGCCTGCGTCCACCGTGGCGACCTTCCGGTTGCCCGTGACGGGGTCGGCTGTGAACAGGATGCCGGCGGCATCCGGGAAGACCATCTGCTGCACGACCACGGCCATGTGGACCGTACGGTGGTCGATCCCGTTCCGCCGGCGGTAGGTCACGGCCCGCTCGGTGAACAGCGAGGCCCAGCATCGGCTGACGTGCTGAAGGATCGCCGCCGGCCCCACGACGTTCAGATACGTGTCCTGCTGGCCGGCGAAGGAGGCCGTCGGCTGGTCCTCTGCCGTCGCGCTGGATCGGACGGCGTAGGCGGCTTGCTCGCCGAGCTGGGCGAGCGCGCGGATGATCGCCGACGCGAGATCGCCGGGGATGGCAATCTCTTCGATTGTCCGACGAATCTGCGCGCTGAGCTTGCGGATCGCCTCCCGGTCGTCCGGGTTCAAGCGCGACAGCTGATCGAGCCGCTCGTCGATCGACGGCGCTTCCGCCATCATCCGCCGGAAGGCGTCCGTCGTCACGCAGAAGCCGCCCGGCACACGGATGCCTTCGATCCGCGACAGCCCGCCCAGGTGCGCACCCTTGCCGCCGACGACCGCCACCTGCGTCTCGTCAACCTCTTGAAGATCCCGCACGTACGGCTCAATCATTGCGCTCCCTCCGAGGCAGCCGTGCTCCGTCGCAGTGCGGTGACCGATCGAATCACCGGCACCTCCCACTCTGCCGAACCTCTTGTCGAGCACGTCCTCATCCCTGGTTGCCTTCCCTCTGACGAATCGGCCGGCCGCTCCGCCCGGTCGGGCGGCGCGCACTCTCGTACCTCTGTCCCCCCTTTCCGCAGGTTGTGGCATAGGCCGACGATTCTGCGCCGTGACCCGGGTCTTGCGGCAAGCCCCCCAGCGCGCTATACGTTGAGAGTGGCAAGGAGAGAATTCTCCTTGCCTTTGCCTTTTGCCGTCCCATGGAATCGACAAGCTTGTCGCGAATCGGTGGCGCGCCGCGTACGGGTACGCGTCGTTGGCCCAGGCGGATGTCCCATCGGTCTACGGATGCAGCCGCGGAACCAGACGTTCTTTCCCTTATCGGCAAGGCCCGAACGTCGAGCGCGCCGCCATCTCCCGGCGGTCGTCGCGTCACGCGAGTACTGGGCCAAGCTCGCCGAACGGTCGCTTGACGGTCTCGAGACGGCGCAGACGTTCCGCCCACGGACCTACGCTCGCGCCGTTCTGCCGACGGTGAAGTCAGGCCCGACCTGGCTCGACAATCACTACAGTCCAGTCTCATGACGACGGTCACCACGCGCACGGTCGAATACCCGGCCGACGGCTTGACAATGATCGGGCACCTCGCGCTCCCCGCCGGTGTCGACCGCCGGCCCGCGGTCCTGATCGGGCCCGAAGGACCGGGCCTGAACGACTTCCAGCGCCGCCGGGCCGACGCCCTCGCCGAACTCGGCTACGTGGCACTGGCGTTCGACATCCACGGAGGGCGCTGGTTCACCGACCCACAGGAGATGCTGGCACGCGTGACACCGCTGCTCGCCGACCCCGACCGGATGCGGGGCATCGGCCATGCGGCACTCGATGTACTGCGCGCCGAACCGCGGACCGACCCCGACCGGATCGCCGCTATCGGCTACGGCACCGGGGGCGCGATCGTGCTGGAACTCGGACGTGACGGGGTCGACCTGCGCACGATCGGGACGGTCAACGCGCTGACCACGGGCCGACCGGGCGAGGCGGCGCGCATCCGTTGCCCCGTGTGGGCCGGGGTCGGGTCGGAGGACCCGATCATGCCCGCTGAGCAACGGGACGCCTTCGCTGCCGAGATGCAGGCCGCAGGCGTCGACTGGCGCCTCGTGGTCTACGGCGGCGCCCCGCACGCCTTCCACCACCCGCCGGTCGACCACACCGTGGTCCCCGGCGTCGGCTACCACCCACGGCACGCACAGCGAGCCTGGCGCGACATCGTCGGCCTGCTCGCCGAATGCCTGCCCGTGACGGAGTGAGCCAGAGCGTCAGGACTGCCGTCGCCATGACACGACAGCGGACGGCGACAGACCTGTGGGAACGATCCGCAGTCCGTTGTCGGACGAGAGCAGGCCCGGACGCTCGACATCACCCGCGGTCAGGCAGAGAGGGCCGGCGCGTACGAGGTGCCCAGCCCGCCGGAGGCCTGAACGTCGAGCGCGACGACCACCTCGTTGAACGGGTTCTTCGGATCATGCAAGGCGGTGGCGGTCGCGGTGGTCCAGGACCACCGCGATCTACCCCACTACACGGCCGCCGGATCCTACCGGGCACCGCGGCTCTCCTGCAGTCCAGGGGCCCGGGCCGGCCCCCTCCTCAGGAGAGGGTGATCGGGTTGCGTGGCGGAGGGACGGCCCGGAGCACCTCCCAGGGGACAAGACGAAGCCCGGTGACGGGCCGAGGTGGAATGGCGAGCCGGGGCTCTCGGGTGCCCAGCCGTCGGTGAGAGCGGTGCGGATGCTGTCAGCAACCTGGGTGGGCAGGATTGGGCCGCCTTGCGTTCCGAGCCAGTTGCTCGGGTGCGGCTGGTTGGTGGTGACCACCAGTGTGGTGCCGGAAGTGTCGGCGTGTTCGACCGCATAGGCGAGGGGGGACCGGACCAGTCCCTGATCGTAGGTCGGCCGTCCGCGGAGTCGCCACCGGTAGGCGGTGCCGTCCACGTCGATGAGCCGCGATCCTTTCTTGACCAGTGCCATGCCCACGTCCCTTCTCACGTGACAGTAGTGAACGGCGACGGATCGTGTCCTGCCGATTCCTCGCTCGCTCAGCGCGTGCGGGAAGGAGACGGAAGCTGTGCTGCTTCGGGACGCGGGGCGGCGCGCACCACGGGAGCGCCGCCCCAAGCCTGGCGTGTGCCTAGGCGGCGTCCTCGGTGAGGCCCTCTTCGAGGCCTTCGTCGGAGAGGTCGCTCTCGCCGAACTCCTCGTCCTGCATCATGGCGCCGGCGAAGCCGCCCATGAGCTCTTCCATGTCCAGCTCGGTGGCTCCGGCCGGGGCCGTGGGCTTGGTGCCCCCGCTCATCTTCAGCACCAGACCGAACTTCTTGACCTTCGCGTTCTCGGTCAGCTTGGCGAGGTCGACGTACACCTCGGTCAGCTCACCGTTCTTGAGCGTGAAGTCGGCCGAGACCTTGGTGTCGGGGACGTCCTTCAGATCCTTGTCCGACGGCAGGTCCATGCCGGGCGGCAGGTCCTTGGTGAGCGGACGGATCTCGCCGATCAGTTCCGTGATCAGTGTGCGGAAGGGAGCCGTCGCGGTGATGTGCTCGGTGCCGTCCTCGCCCCCGGCGGTCTTGAAGTCGACCTCACGGGCGATGACCTCGCGAAGGGCGTCCAGGAGCTTCTTCTGGGTCTTGGCGTCCAGCGAGGGTTCCGGCGACGGCTTGGTGCCGGGCGCCTGGCCCATCTCCTGGCCGGCCTTCTTCATCTCCTCGGTGTTGAACTTGACCCACTCGCCCTCCAACACCTTCTTCAGACCCCCTGCCTCCGGAGGCAGTTCGTCGGCGGGCGGCATGGGGGCGTCCATCGCCTTGGTGAGGGCCTGTACGTCGGACCGGATGTAGGTGTAGTCGCCGACGACCCGGTATTCGACGAGGTCGCCGTCGGGGTTGCTGACCTTCATGGCCATACCGACGAAGTCCTTCTCCTCGGACTCGTCGATCGGCTTTCTCGACTCCACCGTGACGCTGATCTTCGCGCCGCTGATCAGCTCGGCGGCCTCGTCGGGGATCTCCTCGCCGGGCTCCGGGTCCGATTCGGCGTCCATCTGCTTGAGGGTCTTCGCGTCGACGTCCAGGTCCAGCTCGAAGGAGATCGACTTCTCCTTGCCCAGCTTCTCGAAGGCCTGGTCCAGCTTCTTCCCGGCGGACAGCTGCTCGACCGTGCCGCAGGCGGCCGAACCGACCAGGACGGCGCCGACGACTGCGGTGGCGGTGAGGGTCTTGCGTATGGCGGTGATGATGGTCTCCTCGTAGGTGCGATCACTGTGTGACCGACCAGGAGACTCACAGCCCCCTCACAAGGTTGCCCTGTTGTCCCGTTCCCGTGTCATCTTTGCCGACCCCGGCCGGCCCGCAGCCCAGTGCGCGACCCATGTGGCGAACGCAGTGCCGGTCCGGAGCCGGGGGCGGAGCCGGACTTCGCCCCGGAGGGGACCTCGCCCGGTCTGACGCCGGAACAGTGGGTCGGGAGACCGCCGGCCGGCTGCCTTCGGCGGCTTGCCGAAGGAGAGGTCAGCGTCGGCGGGGCGCCTCCCCCACCGCCTCTCCCCCACCGGCCGACCGGACCAGGTACAGGTCCTCAGAAATCCCTGGCTGGTCTCACGGAGATCGGGCAGCGTTTACAGGGCTTTGGGGCTGTTCATCACTGGTCCGGCTTGGCCGGCGCCTTGCGTTTCCTCCTGCACCTGGCGCGTGCCCGGCTTCTCGGATGGATGGTTCGCGCCTTCGCGGGGCAGTCGCCTGTTGGTCGCCCAGACGGCGAGCGCGCAGGCCCCGAATCCCGCTCCGAGGAGGCTGGAGCCCGTCCAGCCGTACGTGGTGAAGACGGCTGTGGTCGCTGCCGCGCCGAGGGCGGAGCCTAGCGAGTAGAAGACCATGCAGCCGCCGATGACGCTGCTGACGCGCTCCGGGTGCGCGGCGGCGAGCACGTGCTGGTTGCTCACGTGCACGGCCTGGACCGCGAAGTCGAGGAGCACGATTCCGACGATGAGGAGCCACAGCGACCACGGCAACTGCGCGATCGCCGCCCACGAGAGGATGAGCAGGGTGAGCGCGAGTCCGCTGACCGGGGTGGCCCGTCCCGCGTCCGCCCAGCGTCCCGCGCGTGCCGCGCCGAGTGCGCCGGCGAGGCCGGCGATGCCGAACAGTCCGATCTGGCTCTCGCTCAGTTGCCACGGCGTGTCCGCCAGCGGCAGGGACAGTCCGCTCCACAGGGTTCCGAACGACGCGAACAGGAAGAACGCGATGAGTCCGCGTGTCAGGAAGACGCGCTGGGTGAACAGTCCGCCGAGTGAGCCGACGATCTGCCGGTATCCCGCGGCCGGGTGGAGGCGCTCCTCTGACGGCAGTGCGACCAGGACCAGGGCCGCGAGGCAGAGCGAGAGGACCGCGAGTACGGCGTAGACGCTCCGCCATCCCCACACCTCGGCGAGCGCGCCGGTGACGACCCGCGCGCCCAGGATGCCGACCACGACGCCCGAGGTGACGACGCCGATGTTCCGTCCGCGTTCGGCAGGTGGCGAGACCGACGCGGCGTAGGCCACCGTGGTCTGAACCACGACCGCGAAGACCCCTGCTGTCGCGAGCCCTGCGAAGGCCAACCATGCGGCTGACGCCGACGCCGTCAGGATCATGGCCGCCGCGGTGATCGCCAGGTGCACGGCGATGAGGCGGCGTCTGTCGACCACGTCGCCCAGCGGTACCAGCAGCAGCAGTCCTGCCAGGTAACCGAACTGGCCGGTCGCGACGATCCATCCGGTGAGTTCCGGAGGTACGCCGAGATCGCGTCCCATCGGTTCCAGGACGGGCTGCGCGGCGTAGATGCTCGCCACGGCGACACCGCACACCACCGCCAGCAGTAACCGGCGCCATACGTCCATACCGCTCCAACCCCAATCGGTAGCATATTGCAACCGTTTCGACGCTACGGCATGATGGTTTCAATCCGCAACCCATTGGGAGGTGTCATGCCACGCACCACCATGAACGCCCCGGACCTCGACTGGACCGACCCCGACTGCCCCGTCGCCCGCACGCTCGACCTCGTCGGCGACAGATGGAGCCTTCTCGTCGTCCGCGACGCGATGGACGGGGCACGATCGTTCACCGAGTTCCAGCGACGGACCGGTATCGCCCGCAACATCCTCACCGACCGCCTGCGCAAGCTCACCGCTCACGGGGTCATCACCCAGCGCACCGCGCCGTCGGGGCGCCGCCAGGAGTACGTCCTCACCGACGCCGGCCGCGCTCTCTTCCCCGTGATCCTCACCCTGCGGCAGTGGGGAGAGCGGCACGCCTTCGCCCCCGGCGAGCCCCACTCCGTCCTTGTCGACCAGCACGGCACCCCCGTGCCGGAATTCGCGCCCGCCGGCGCCGACGGCACCCTGCTCGACACCGACTCCACCCACGTACAGAAGACCCGGTAGAGGCAGAGCGTTCAGTCATTCAGTGCTGGCGCGCCGTCGGCCCGGCGGGGCAGGAATCGCTGGTCAGGACTTGCTGGGCAGGACTGCTGGTCCGGGCTTGCTGGTCAGTTCGGTGCGCAGCAGGTCCAGGCCCATCGACCCGAGTTCCAGGGCCTGTTGGTGGAACCGCTTGAGGTCGAACGCGCCTGCCGTCGCGACGACGGGCTCCGTCGCACGCCTCCAGCCACACCCTCTCCCCCAGCTTGTAGGCGAGGAGGCGGACCCGTCGGTGGCGCGGGACTCGGTCACCCGCTCACCGTACGAGCCGATGACCAGACCGGCGGCGATCAGCGCTCCGGCCACCAGTTTGAGCGGCGGCAGCGGCTCGTTGAAGATCAGCACCGAGCCCAGGACGCCGAAGACCGGAACGAGCAGGGAGAACGGCGCGACGGTCGACATCGGGTACTCGCGCAGCAGGCAGTTCCACACGGCGTATCCCAGGACGGTGTTCGGGTACGTCTGGAAGAGCACACCAGGAACGCCAACATCTCCTTGGGCGCGGCCTGCTTGAGGATCACGTCGGCGACGCTCCAGGAGACCGCGACGAACAGTAAGAGAGCGACGCCGACGAGTGTCACCGTGCCGTCGGTGACGAACATGATCGAGAACAGGCCAGCCAGTGCGACCGCGATCCCCAGGTACTGGAACCGCGACAATGACTCGCGGAAGACCGCGGCCCCGAGCAGGATCGTCAGGAACGCGCTGAACTGCAGTTCCAGGGACGCGATCCCCGGCGACACCCCAGCCTTGACGCCGAGGTTCACCACGCCCCACAGTCCGAGGCCGAACATGAGCCCGTAGCCGATGGTGTACCGCCACGGCACCTGCGGCCGCTTGAGCAAGAACACCGCAGGCAGTGCGCAGAGCGTGAACCTGATCCCGGCCAGGATGAGCGGGTCGACGCTCTCGAGTCCGATCTTGACGACCGAGAAGTCCTGCACGGCGGCCAGCCCGTCGGTGACGGGCGGACCGGACCGCCGGGGTCGGGGCACGGCGGGCGGTGAAGTCCATGGAACTCCTACGGGGACCGTTCCGGTGTCGCGCCGCGGTCGGTGACTCCACGAGATCGAGCCTGCCCAGGGGTCCCGCCTGCCATGTGCACGAAGGGCTCAGCGCAGCCGACGCGCGCGCAGCACCACGTCGTCGGTGTGGTGCACTCCGGCGCCGCCGTCGGGTACAACCCGTGGCCGCTGTTCGTCCACCTCCACCACCCAGTCATCGTTGAGCAGAGCGGCGACCATCGAGGGCCAGACGTAGTCGGCCGGGTCGAAGTCGCTGTCGTCCGCCTGCCGGGTGTCCATCCCCGCGTGGTGGACCAGCAGCAGCACGCCACCGGGCGCGACTGCCGTGAGCAGTGCTCGCTCGGCCGCGGCGTCGGGGGTGCGCAGCAGGGCCGGGTACTGCGCGGAGACCAGGTCGAAGGAGGCTGGCGGGAGTCCGGCCTCGGTCAGTGCGGCGTGTACCCAGCGAACGGTGAGACCGGCGTCCCGCGCATGCCCGGCAGCCCGCTCCAGCGCCACACCCGAGACCTCCAGCGCGGTCACGTCCCAGCCACCGCGCGCGAGCCAGACCGCGTCCGCGCCCTCGCCACACCCGACGTCCAGCACCCGGCCGGGTGCGAGCCCGGCGACCTCGGCCACAAGCGCACCATTGGGCCGGCCGCTCCACAGTTGCTGCCGGTCCGCGTAACGGTTGTCCCACTCCGCCCGTACCGCCGGGTCTCCGAGGTATCCGTCACCAGGCGGAGAAGTGTCGGACACGGGCGATCCTGCGGCGATGTCATCAGTCATGGCCCCACCGTCACCGATCACTTCCCGATCACGCCACTCCTGTTGCCATACCGGCAAAGCAGGAGTCCAGCTCGCGTTCCTCCTCCACCACACCACCTCACCCGTGACATCCAGGAACGCGCTGCCACAGCCCGGTCCGGGGCGCGCTCTGGGCAGCCCCCGAGTGTCGAGTCGTCCCGGCGTCGAGGCCCGGGCAGGGGACACCGGCGAGGTTCCTGGAGTACGCGGGCGACCACGGCCCGGGTTACCTGGAGCCGGATCGGTCCCCCACCGGGAGCCGGCTAATGCTCCAGCTCGCCCAGACGGCAGCGATCCGCCGCCCTTGGCGTGGTCGGCGCTTCATCCAGCCTGGGAGCCAAGATCGATTGTCAGTGGTGGGTGAGACGGTAGGAGCATCGAGTCGGAAACAGGGGGAGTTGCCATGTCCGGAAACCAGAACTACATCAATCACGTCGCCCTTGTCCTGGATGCCAGTTCGTCCATGTCGCACCTGAGCCGCAAGGTCGTCGAAGTCGCCGATCAGCAGATCGCGTACCTCGCCCGCCGATCGAGGGAACTGGACCAGGAAACCCGTGTCACGGTGTACGCCTTCGCGGACAAGGTGGAGTGCGTCATCTACGACAAGGACGTGCTGCGGATGCCGTCGCTGAAGCAGCTGTACCGGGTCGGCGGGATGACGGCTCTGCTGGCGGCCGCGCTGAAGTCCCAGCGGGAACTGGCTCAGACAGCTCAACTCTACGGCGACCACAGCTTCCTGACGTTCGTGCTGACCGACGGGCAGGAGAACGCGAGTCATCGCTGCGCGGACGCCCCTACCAGGGATCCGCGTGAACTGGTGAAGGCCGTAGCCGAGATGATCGCCACGCAGGACGACAACTGGACGCTGGCCGTCCTCGTGCCGGACCAGATGGGCAAGCGCGAGGCCATGCAGTGCGGTTTCCCGAAGGAGAACATCGCCATCTGGGACGCCACGAGCACCCAGGGCCTGGAGGAGGCCGGGCAAGTCATCCAGCAGGCCACCGAGAACTTCATGGTGGGCCGCGCCCAGGGCATTCGGGGATCGCGGGCGGTGTTCTCCACCGGCGCGGAGGCGGTCAACAAGGACACCATCAAGGCGGCCGGTCTCACCCCGGTGAAGCCGTCGGAGTACCAGCTGATCCCGGTGGCCCGTGACGCGGCGATCCGGGACTGGGTGATCGAGTGCGGGCACACTTACCGCACCGGCTGTGCGTTCTACCAGCTGAGTAAGCCGGAGAAGGTCCAGGCACGGAAGCAGATCGCGTACTGGAGAAGAAGACCGACCGGGTCTACACGGGACCGGAAGCCCGAGCTCTGCTTGGCCTGCCGGACGTGGAAACGCGCGTGAAGCCGGACCACAACGACGACTTCACCATCTTCGTGCAGAGCACCAGCGTGAACCGCAAGCTCGTCCCGCACACGCGGCTCCTGCTGATGATCTGACACCTTGGAAGCGCCCCGGCGGATCCCAGGGGCCCCGCGACTTGGGACCCCATCAGCCCAGCCTGGGGGCGGCGGCGGAACCGTTGGGGGTGGTCCCGCCGTGGCTGTCAGGCCGGTCTCCGTGGCGCTGCGCTAAATCGGAGTCTCCATCGGAGTCTCGACCGGCGGAAAAACCGTTCGATCAACCACAGCCCCGCACTCTAAGGTCAGCGACGTGGCAACGAAACTCAAGCGCAAGATTCGAGAATGTCGCGATCAGAGCCAACGAGAAGGGCAGGCCTGATCGCCCCCTCGATCTCCAGGGGCGGCACCCGCACAGGCTCCGCGTGTACGGCGTCACCCTCGATAGAGAGGGTCGCCATGACGGCCTCCCAACGGCCGTTCGTCCGCCAGCGGTCCCAGTAGGTCTTCACCGACCGGGACTCGAACCTTGCGAAGACCTCGGGCCAGCTGGCGCCGGTACGCGCCTTGTGGAAGATGCCATCGAGCATCCTCCTCGGGTCCACGCCCCAGTGTCCCGTCATCAGCGGGGCCACCCGTTCCCACGCCTCGTCGGTCAACTCGGGGACGAGCCGCTGGCGGTCGGCGAACCACTGGCCAACCGAGCATTTACGCCCGGCCTTCCGCATGGTCGGCTCCCCGGCGACCTTCGCCCTGATGTCCAACATCTCGATGTATCGGGCCTGAGTCTCAGCGTCGGCCTGTGCCATGTGAGTGTGCGCCAGCTCGGCCAGGGCCTCGATGCCCCTGGCCCGGCCTTCGGCTGCCGCGGATTCCGCCTGCCACTGAGCCTTTTCCAACCTCACGCTGACGCGTGGTGAAGGACGAGGACGGCCTGGATGATCGCTGTGATGCGGTTGGTGCTGCAGCGGAGCTTCCGTAGGAGACGCCAGCGCTTCAGGGTGGCCATGGCCTGCTCGCCGAGGCAGCGGATCTTGGCGTGTGTGCTGTTGTGGCGGCGCTGCCACCGCTTGAGGCGACGGCCGCGGAAGGGCACCCGGATGGAGCCGCCGGCGCCCTGGTATGCCTTGTCGGCCCAGCACTTGAGGCCGGCGTCGGTGAGTGCTTCGACGATGCCGTGGGTGCGGGCGGCGGTCAGGTCGTGGGTGGAGCCGGGCAGCGCGGGCGAGGCCCACAGCAGGCGTCCGAACGGGTCGGTGAGGACTTGGATGTTCATGCCGTGGCGCTTGTGTTTGCCTGAGTAGTACGGGGTGTCGGCGGCGATCCGGTCGATCGGCAGCAGGGTGCCGTCCAGGATCACGAACGCCTTGGTCCGCGCGATGCGCATCGCCTCGGCCAGGGTGGGCGCGAGCGCGGCCAGCACGTCGACGGCCTCGCGTATGTAGCGGTATGCGGTCGCGATGCCGATACCGAACCCGGCGGCAAGCTGGGCGTAGGTGTCACCGCACCGCAGATGGGCCAGGGCGAGGAGAGCCTGACGACCGGCGGTCAGACGCCGCCACCGGGTCCCGATCTTCCCTCGCCGGGCAGCGAGTCGTCCGGTCAGGTACCGCAGGGTGCGACTGGACAGGTCGATCGACGACGGGTAGACGAGCACACGAAGCTCCTGGTGGCTACGGGCGATCTTGGTCGAGAACCCGTCTACCAGGAGCTTCGTCGTTCCGCAGATCCGTCCAACACGCGGCCAGCGCGGTCAGGTTGGAAAAGACTCAGTGCGGCAGCTCCGTCAGGCGCTCGTCGGGCCCGCGGTTTGCATCGGCGGACACGGACCGACGCCGGCCGGCTCGGTCATCGCCGGGGCGGACTCGCCTGCACCGCCGTGTCGGTGTCCCGGAGTTCGGCAAGCAACTCGCTCTGTCCGGCGAGCATTTCGGTGAGGATGCGCCGCGCGGCGCGCAGCAGGTCCGCCACGTCGCCGCCAGCGAGTGCATAACTGACGGTCGAGCCGTCACGGACGGACACGACGATGCCGGACCGGCGGAGAACGGCGAGCTGCTGGGACAGGTTGGACGGCTCGATGTCGATCTCGTTCAGAAGCTCGCGTACGGGTACCGGGCCGTTCTGTAGCAGTTCGAGTACGCGGATCCGGGCAGGGTGTCCGAGCATGCGGAAGAACTCCGCCTTCGCCTGGTATAGCGGCACCTGCATGTGACAACACTCCCGCCCGGGTACGACGAATCCAAGGGCTACCGGCCAGACCTGCCGGTCTCCATGCCCAGCTCTTGTCATTCTCCCGCCTCCCGGCTCCGGCACACCCCCGGCTGATCACTTTCAGATGTGTCGAGTTGAAGAATCTTTCAACTCATGGGCGCACGAAGCCGGGGACAAGAGGGAAGGACTAGAGCTCCAGTTCCGCTTCTATGCGCTTCAGCTGGTGCCTGGCCATGGCCAGATTCGCCCGCGCCTTGTCCAGCACGAGGTACAGGAACAGACCGTTGCTCCCACGACCGCCCAGCAGCCGGATGAGGTGATACTGGCTCCCGAGGGTGATCAGCACGTCCTCGATGTCGTCCCTGAGGTTCAGCATCTCCATCGTGCGGACCTTCGCGCGGATCACGTCGGTGTTCCCCGCCGCGGCCACCGACAGGTCGAGGTCCTTGCCCCCGCCCAGCGTCCCCAGCGCCATGCCGCTCGTGTAGTCGACGAGCGCCACCCCCAGACTCCCCTCGATCGAAGTCATCGCCTCCTTCAGAGACGTCTCCACAGTCAACATCAGTACTCGCTCTCTGTGTTCGCGACCGCTCGGCTGACCTCACGCCACAGCCGGATCTTGAGCGCAGACGCTACCCACTGACCGCGGGGCCGTCAGGGATATCGGAAATCCGGCCGGAATCCGTCCCCGTGATCCGACATCCGACGTTCCCACGGGAGCCACGAACCCGGGCGCCCTCAACGTCCTGACCAACGAGGACAGGCAGCCGATCCTCTCCGCCCGGAACCTCCCGTCGCGAAGAGCTGGCCCTCCTCGCACATACAGGCGTCGATCACCCTCCCCACCGTCAGTTCCCCTCCGGAGGCGACCCCTTCTCCGCCACGCGAGTCACCCGGGCGTTCCAGACCCAGGGCTCCAGCGGCTCCTCCCACGTCACCTCGACGTCGAATCCATGGACGGTGCGCGTGACTGCCGTCACATTCGCGGCCGCCTGGTCCCGTGCGTCCTGCGGGTCGGCATGGACCGGCAGGTCCAGACGCCCGCACACCATTCCGCCCTCCACGGTGCGGAAGCTGGCAACCCAGCCCGTGGACGTGACCATCAGAAGAGTCCCGGCCGGAACACCGAAGGACGGTCGCTTCTTCTCCTTCTTGCGCCTCACCATGCCGCCATCCCAGATCATCAGGTGCGGGGCATCGAGGTCGGGCGGAGGTTCCCAGGAAGCGCGCCGACAGAGAGACGGAAAACCCTTGCGCACAAAGGCCGTTGATGGCGGCCATGAGGCAGCCGGAAACTCAGGTGCCGCAATCGCCTGACATCCCTACCCTCACCCCCATGTACCATAGATCCGCCTTACTGAACATCATCGACGTGGAAGCCACCTGCTGGAACGGACAACCGCCGCCCGGGTCCGTCAACGAGATCATCGAGATCGGCCTCACCGTCGTGGACGTGCCGGCCCGCCGGCGCGTGTCCCGCCACCGCATCCTGGTCCGCCCTGGCCGGTCGACGGTGAGCGACTTCTGCACCGAACTGACCAGCCTGACCCAGGCAGAGGTGGACCAGGGCGTCACCTTCGCCGAGGCATGCCGGATCCTCTCCGACGAGTACGAGGCCGGGGTACGCCCCTGGGCCAGCTGGGGCGAGTACGACCGCCAGCAGTTCGCCCGGCAGTGCCAGGGCGACCGGGTCCCCTACCCCTTCGGGTACCCGACGGACCGCACCCACACCAATGCCAAGGCCGTGTTCACCGATGCCTACGGGCTCCGCAAAAAGCCCGGCATGGCCTACGCCCTGCGCATCGCCGACCTGCCCCTCGAAGGCCGCCACCACCGCGGCGAGGACGACGCGTGGAACATCGCGGCACTCGTCCTCGACCTTGTGACCCGCGAGGCCTGGCCGACGACGGTCCCGCTCTCCTGAGGGCTGCGCCGCAGGGGGCTCTCCTCGGACGGGCGGACTACGTACCGTCGAGGGAGACCGGGTAGGGCTGGCCGTCCCGTTCGACGTTGTGGGCGCTGCGCGCGACGTAGGCGGCGAACAGCTCTTCCTTGAGTCCTGTTGGCTCACTCATCGATCTCTGCGCCGGGCTTTCACCGTTCCCGATCCAGGGAGCTTGGTGGGGCGCCGGCTCGCAGGTGTCGTCGGGTCGTGTCTGTCGTACGGCAGCGACGACCCCGCGGGCCCGTTCGATGTGTGGCTGATCGATGACCAGAGGGCCGCCGTGCACATCATGACCGGATCGGATTGGTGCCTGATCGTTGAGTCGTCGGAGCCGCACGCCAGCTACGACATGGGCGACTCGGGCCTCATCACAGTGGAAGCGATGGGCGACAGGACGCTGTTCGCAAACCAAATCGGGAAGCGCGTTCCCGTAGTGCGGGAGGAACACGAACCGGACGCCGGGTGCATCGCGCTGGAGCTCTCGTTCCCCGCGGGTGGGCTCCGTTGTGAGAGCTGGGCTGGGACCTCCGCATTACCGGGGTGTGATGATCTCGCTGTGGCCGGTGTGATCACGGCGTCGGAGCCCTGCTGGACAGGCCCGTTCGCCGGGATCAGCCCAACGCTGTTCCGGAAGCTCGTGACGGTGCTGCGCCGCAAAGGGGCAGACGCGAACTGAAGTTTCCCCATGATCTTAGACACTCGTTCGTTATGCCGCGAGGGCGTGTTGATGCCGCTGCCTGGTCTCGGCCGGGGTGAGGTAACCGAAGATCTTGTGCTTGCGCAGGCGGCGGCGGTTGTAGAAGGTCTCGATGAAGGTGAAGACCTCGGCGCGGGCGGTGGCCCGGTCGGGCCAGGTCCGGGTTCCGATCTCTTCCTTGAGCAGGGCCCAGAAACTCTCCGCCGCGGCGTTATCGAAACATGATCCGGTGCGTCCGCAGCTCTGCCGTAGCCCCAACTCCCTTATTCGATCGCGGAATTGAGCTGAGGTGTACTCGCTTCCGCGATCGCTGTGGACCACGCATCCGGGCTCCAGACCGCCTCGGCCGTGGGCCATGGCGAGGGCGTCGACGACGAGCTCGGCGCGGTGGTGGTCGGCCATGGCGTAGCCGACGATCTCGCGGGTGGCCAGGTCCAGCCAGCAGGCGAGGTAGAGCCAGCCCTCGGCCGTCGGGAGGTAGGTGATGTCGCCGACCAGCTTGGTGCCGGGGCGCTCGGCGTGGAAGTCGCGGCCGATCAGGTCCGGGGCCGGCTTCGCCTTCGCATCCGGCCGGGTCAGCGAGCGGTGCTTGCGGCGGGTGACGCCGCGGATGTCGCGCTCGCGCATGACGCGGGCGATGCGCTTGTGGTTCACACGGTGCCCCAGACGCCGTAGTTCGGCGTGGATGCGCGGGACGCCGTAGGTCTTGCGGGAGGCGATGTGGAGCACGGTGATCTCGTGCGCGAGTGCGTCGTCGGCCGCCTGGCGCTCTCGGCGGGCGGCCTCGCCCTCGTGCCAGGCGTAGTAGGAGGAGCGGGTCACGCGCAGCACCCGGCACAGCAGCACGATCGGGTAGTTCGCCTTCTCCGCGTGGATCAACCGGTACAACGTGGTCACCGGTCGCTCTCCTTCACGAAGAAGGCCGTCGCTTTTTTCAGGATCTCGATCGTCTGCTGCTGCTCGCGGTTCTCCCTGCGCAGCCGGCGCAGTTCCTCGCGCTCGGCGCTGGTCAGCTCGCCCGTGGCGCCCTCGCCCCGGCCGGCCTTGGCCTGGCGGTACCAGCCCCGCAGGGACTCGGAGCTGATGCCGAGTTCCCGGGCGACGGCGGTAACCGTCTTTCCCGAGGAATCGACGAGCGCGATCGCGTCCCGCTTGAACTCCTCGGTGTACCGCTTCGTGTACTTGCTTCCCACCTGGTGCTACTTCCTCTGGAACCTCAGGTCCCAGTCTCCAGGTGTCCACGATCAAGGGGAAGCTTCACTCCACAGGGACAAGGCCTACGTGGCAACCTTGGACCGTCTGTTGGCCTTCAACACGACCACCGGTTCTCTCACAGCCACCATCACTCTCAAGGCTGATGCGCTGAGTGTGCTCAGACGGGATGAACGCAACAACGCCGCTCCTCCAGTCGTCACACCAGGAGCCAACCCGCTGGTCCTCGCGCCGTTCTTCGCACGGAAGCCCGCAATTGGAACACAGGGGGCCATCAGCTTCATCGAGCTCACTGCCACCGACGCTTCCAGCGACAAGCTCCACTGGAGACTGCCCCTGACACTGCCGACCTGGACAAAGGAGGGCAGCGCGCGCACCGTCTCGGTCGTAGGCTCCTCGGAGAAGGTCGCCGTGGTGACGGTCAGCACCGGCAAGTCGTCGCTGTTCTCCGCAACGACCACCTACGGTATCGACCTCACCGCACGCCGTGTCCTGTGGACGAAGGACCGGTTCGAGGCGACCGCCGTAACCGGGAACATCGTGGCAGGCGAGCTGGAAACGAGCGACGGGACCTACGAATCCGCCCTCGGCTACGACCTGCTCACTGGCACCGAGCGCTGGCGCGGAGAGGACCGTCTCAACCTTGACGTCAAGCCCGCCGGGCCCCACCTCCTCCTCGTCCAGGCACAGAACAAGAGCGACTACCGCGTTCACATCCGGCAGTTCCTCGATCCTGAGACCGGCACGGTGAAGCAAGAGGTCCCGGAGGACTTCGCCGGCTCCCGCTGTGACCATGATGGGCAGCAGACCATCGTCTGCTCCTGGGACCAGGGAAACCTCTACAAGGTCTGGGCCTTCAACGACCGCACCGCCTCCCTGCTGTGGCAGCTGCCAGACCAGACCGCCAACCGCATCGCCCCACGGGTAACAGCCGTCTGGAACGGACGGATCTACGGCAAGACGAACGACGGCCCCCTCGCTCTGGACACACGGACCGGAGCAGACCTGCCGACCCGCCCGGGTGCCGCCCCGTTCCTCGTCAACGGGTACACCGGACTCGCCCTGTCCCCCTACCCGGAAGATGACCTGACCGCGTACCCGGCCACTGGGTAACCGGGATGGTGCCCGGTCGGCGACCCCCGCTGGGGGTAGCTGCCGCCGCACAGCGCCAGGCATCGGCGCGGAGCTGGCGGCAAGGCCGCACTCCGTGCCCGCTGCTCGGCCTTTGCCGAAGTTCTCTGGTGGGCTCCCCAATTGTCCCGTCTCAAGTGATCTGGTCCGAAGCCGCGACTGTGACCTGGGGCGACCAGAACGGTTGAGACACCTGGGTTGCCGAAAATCTCATTTGATCTGGGCCCTGGCGCATGAATACTGGCTGTCGTCTCAGTTGATCTGGCCTGCTTCCGGCGTTTCGAATTGGACTAGTGGAAGGGCCTGCAAGATTGACCATGCACGATGACCAAGTGGACGTGACCACCGAAATCGTTGCGACCTTGATCCAAGAACAGTTCCCTCAGTGGAGCGGCAAGGCGATCCAACCCCTGTCGTCGACGGGGACGGTCCACGCCATCTTCCGCATCGGGGACTACCTCTCCGCGCGTTTCCCGCTGCGTCTGACCGATGCCGCGGAGGTGCTGGCGGTTCTGGAACGGGAAGCCCAGGCGAGCGCGGAGCTGGCACAGGTGTCTCGGTTCCCCGTTCCAGAACCCGTCGCCCTGGGAAAGCCTGGAGCGAGTTACCCCATGCCGTGGTCGGTCCAGACATGGCTGCCGGGAACGGTCGCCTTCGAAGCCGACCCAAGTGGGTCGGACGCTTTCGCCGAGGACCTTGCGGCCTTCATCGCAGCCCTGCGGGACGCCGAGACGCGGGGGCGGCGTTTCAGCGGCGACAACCGTGGCGGCGTTCTCGCTCACCACGACGACTGGATGGCGAAGTGCTTCGAGGAGAGCCAGGGGCTGCTCGACGTGCCCCGGCTGCGCCAAGTGTGGAGCCACCTCCGGGAGTTGCCGCGCACGGCTGCCGACGTGATGAGCCATGGTGACCTGATTCCCGGCAACGTACTGGTCATGGGAGACCGGCTCTGCGGCGTACTCGACACCGGCGGCTTCGGCCCGGCCGACCCCGCGCTGGATCTGGTCAGCGCCTGGCACCTGTTGCAGCCGGGCCCACGGGAAGTGCTCCGGCGGACACTGGCCTGCGACGATCTGGAGTGGGAGCGCGGCAAGGCGTGGGCCTTCGAACAGGCGATGGGTCTTGTCTGGTACTACGTCGAGAGCAATCCGATGATGAGCAGAATGGGGCGCCGGACACTCGACCGCATTCTGGAGTCGGCGAAGTGATGTCGCCCCGATCGTAGGCCGTGACAGAGACGATCGTTTGCCGCCCCCACCGTCCAACAGGAGCAGATCGACTGAGATGGGTCAGGTTTGTCCCGTATCTGACGATCTGGTCCGTGGTGACAGCTGTGACCTGTGGCGACCAGAAGAATTGAGACGCCGCGACGTCGGAAATCTCAGTTGGTTTGGTCCTTTTCTGCTGTTTCGAACTGATACCAGGCTTGGGTGCTCAGCCACCGCTGGTAGTTCTTGAAGATCGTAGGGAGTCCATCGGGCTGCTCGCGGTCATCGAAGAACTTGCCAAGGGATTGGTAGAGGGTGATCACGCTCTTGGTGTCGGCCTCGGGCGTGAGCGGGTGAACCCAGCCTCCCGGGGTGAGGTGGCGAATCAGGACGGGCCAGGTCAAGTCGTGGCCTCGGTCGAGGCGGACGACGAGCCACTCCTGAAAACCGGTGAGCATGTTCCACGAGGTGCCGGCGTCCAGACCGAGGACGAAGGCGGTGGCCGTGGCGTAGGTGCCATCGAGGCCATGCCGGGCGGGCTCTCGGCGGACAGTGGTCAGCAGGGTGCGGTAGTGCTTGAACAGGTTGGTATGGAAGGTCTGTTGGCGGATGGCGAGGTCGCTTCCCGAGGCGTGTTCGAGGTGTCTGGTCAAGGTGTCCGGAGTTGGTCGGCGGCTGGACATGTAGCGATGAACGGTGCCGTAGGAGACGGTGGCGTCGTGTTCATCCAGCAACTTCTCCCAGACCTCCCTCACGGTGGGGAGTTGGTTTGTATGAAGGACGGCGTACTCGTCCAAGATGGTGTCGATGGTGGGTCCGACACGTTCCTTGGCGGGCCCCAGGATGGGGGCGCGCTGTTTGCGGGGTGGCGGTGTGGGCGAATTCAGCGCCTGCCGGACTGTGGCGTGGCTGACGTGGTGGCGCTTCGCCAGCTGCGAGATCGGCAGCTTCTCGGCTTGCGCGTCTCGGCGGATCGCCGCGAAGAGTGCGGGTTTGTCCGCGCTCCTTGTGAAGCGACGCCGGGGCTTCTCCGGCTGCGTACGTTTTTGTCTCACCAGGTCGGTTAACGCCCGTTCCAGGGCGTCCTGCTGACGTCCCGTGACTGCTGCGAGCCGGTCGGCCCGGGGACGTTTTCCTCGGCCGTAGTCCGGTGGTCCGACGAGGTATCCACGCAGGTAGCTGGGCTTGAGGTGATTCGCGCGGGCCAGGCGACGGACGTAGGAATCCGTACTCTCCCCGGCCCTGGGGCGAGGACGGACCGGCAGCCGGCGGAGCCGGTCGCCGTTGTCGCTTCCATCGATGATCACGGGGAAGGCTTGGTCTTGCGGTTCTGGGCTGCGCGGTCGAGTCTGACGCGCTCCAGGGACTTCCGGGTGATCTGTTCGGTGCCGTCCAGGATGGCGTCGATCGCGGCTCCGCGGATGAGGTGGGACAGGCTTCCGATCATTCCGCCGGTCCGGTCGTGCAGGTAATGGGCCAGCCCTTCCAGGGACTTAGGCTGATGGCGATGGAGCCTGAGCGCGTCTTCGAAGGTGCTGACCAGCCCGGTCCATTCCTTGGTGCGGGGGAAGGAGACGGTGTCGATGACCGCGAAGCGTCCGGCGATCTGCCGGCTACGGGTTCCGTCGAACAGTCCGCCGGCCTCCAGGTCGACTCCGGCATAGACGAAGGTCGCGGGGATGCGCTCGGAGAAGTACTTCAAGGTGTCGGAGACCTCGGCGCCGTTGCGGGTTGCCAGCGAGAGGTTGTGCAGTTCGTCGACACACACAACGCTCACCCTCGCGTCGATGAGGACGCCGCAGACGGCTTCGATGACGTCGGTGATGTTGGCGCGCGTGGTGACGGGAAGGCCCAGGAAGCGGGCGAATTCGACGGCGAGCATGCGTGAGGTCGCCGCGGGCGGGACGGTGACGTAGACGACCGGGATCCGATCGTCGGCCCCAGGGTGACGACGCCGGTCGATGGCCTCGATGGTCTTGCCGAACTGGGTGAGCGCGGTGGTCTTTCCAGTCCCGGCCGGCCCGGAGAGGATCAGCCCCCGGCGGGCACTGATCGCATGACGGTTGAGCAGGGTCAGACGCCTGCCCGAGGTGACGACCGTGCGCAACGTGGAGGTCGCGGCGACGGTGAGACGCGTGTGGTAGTCGAGTCGGCCGTCGTCGTAGTCCTCCCGGGCATCGTCGTCCAGGTCGGCGAGCGCGTGATCGGGCAGTAGTTCCGGCGGAATCGGATCTTGGACAGTGAACTCCCGCCAGCCTTCCAGGGTGGTGAGGTAGCGGTGCAGGTCCTCGCGGTCCAGGGCGCGTAGCCAACTGTGCCAGCGGTCGGGGTCCGGTTGCTGGGCAGAGGCGGGTCCGGTCGCGGTCACCATCGTTTGTCGGCCTCCTTGAAGGGGTCGAAGACGCCGAGTGGGATGACCTTGGCGATCGGCTCGTCGTCCGTGCCGGCCACCGCCTCCTCGTCATCGGCGAGTGGGCCGTCAGCATCGGGCCGGGCCGGTGCTTCGGGCTGCGGAGGCCGCAGCCCGGGGCTTTCGGCGGCAGCGCGGGTCCGGGCGGCGACGCGCCGGTCGCGCTTGGACATCCGCGTCGACGGACCGTCCGCATTGGACGGTCCCTGGCTGGCCTTGATCAGCAGCGCGGCAACCGCTCCAGCGATCTCTTCCTCGGTGGGATTGGGCTCGCCCTTCCGGCGCAGGTCGGCTGCGGCGTGGTCCCAGGCCAGATCACCGAAGGGCTGCGGGACGCTGCCCAGGTGCTTCCAGGGGATGGCGATCCAGCCGGTCTCCCAGTGGTTGCGCATCCAGACCCAGTTGGCGTCGTAGGGGTCGCGGTGGATCTCCCACAGGTTCCTCTTGCGGGTGACACCCGAGGGCTGGCGCCGGAAAGAGCCCAGGTCGGGGCAGTCGTAGATCCGGTTGTTGACCTTGACGCCGTAGGAGTTCACGGCCCGCCAGGCCGCAGGCAGCAGCTCCACGTAGTCGTCGCCGCTCAGGGCGAGCGGAACGTAGCCCGCGGTCTCGACGAGGCTGGCGTACTTCTGGTTCGGCGTGAAGGTCCGTCCCGGGACGCCAGGGTCGCGCAGTCCGTCATGGGGCCTGTTTTGCCACTTGGCAACGAGCCATTCGTCGAGAAGCTCCTGGATCTCCAGCATCGACCAGAGCGGCTCGTCCTCCACGTTGCGACCGCGGTGTTCGGCAGTGCGGCCCAGGTGACCGGGGAGGAACTGGCAGAACATCGTAGCCACTGATTCAAGTGTGCGTTCGATATGAGGTTTCTCTGCCGGGGATCGTGGGTGGCAGGGCTGGAAAGTGATCTCCAGGGTGCGGCAGGAGGAGCGGAAGTTCTCGGAGATGAACGCCTTGCCCCGGTCGCAGACGATGGTCTCGGGGATGATGACCGGCCGGGCCGCGGCGTGTTCCAGCCGCTCGTCCAGGGACAGCAGCCGGCGATGCGGCAGCACCGAGCGGGACATCGCCAGAGCCTGAACCCAGCCGGGCCGCATCGGCTCCGGGGTCAGGGTGCGGGCCAGCAGCAGCGAGGCGTCCACGGACTTGGTGGTGGGCCGCACCACCGCGGCCGCGATGGTGCGGGTGGCCAGGTCGACCAGGGCGGTGAGCTCGACCCGGCCGGGAACACCGCGATCCAGCCGCACCAGCACGTCCAGCGGGGTGGAGTCGATCTGCATCAACTCGCCCGGAGCCGCGACGCTTTCGTAGCGGAACGGCCCCTCGGGCTGGTCGGCGAGTGAGCGGCGGGTGCGGGCCGACCCGGTCACGTGGACGCCGTGCGACAGCTTGTCGAAGATCCGGTAGAACGTGGCCCGTGACGGCATCTCCACCGTGCCCTCGCCGTGCTCAGCGGCCAGGATCCGCTCGGTCCGCCAGCGTGCGTGCTCGATCGTGCGGGTCGAGGCCGGGATGCTCTCGCTGATCGCCTGGCGGATCGCCGCCACCACGCGCGGATCGGCCCGGCCCAGCAGCGTGGCGTGCGGGGCGAGCCGACGGTCCACGACTGCCGTGATGCCGCCTGCCTCGTAACGCTGCCGCTTGCGCTTGACGGTCCGTGCGGTGATCTCCTCGCCCAGCGCAACCAGTTCGGCGGCCTTGGCCCGTTCGCGTTCCGCCAGCGAGCAGTTCGCCGGGTCGTACTCGGGCCGGGGTCGGGTCCCAGCAGGAGCATCCGGGGGCAGGCCGGTGAGGAGTTCGACCAGGTGCCGCTGCCACCACAGTGCACGTTCGGCGACCTTCTCCGGCAGGTGTTCCAGCAGCGCGGCCGATGCCAGCGCGGTGCGGTCGCCGGCGCCGATCACCGCGAAGTCCCCGGCCGCCTGGAGATGGACCTGATCCACGAGCATGCCGCTGCCATGGGTGTCGGCCAGCCGGACCTGCATCCCGGTCAGGCCGACGACGGTATAGGTGTGCTCCTGGAAACGGACCCGGTCACCCAGCCGAAGCCGTCCCGGTCGCGCGGACATCACGCCCGCCGCCGGGCCGCCAGCTGGACCGACGAGTCGCCGCCCAGCGGGGCCGAGGTCAGGTCGGTGAGCAGTTCATGGCGCCAGAGCAGGTGATAGAGCACCGGCAGCACAGCCAGGCGGTCCCCGACCCGGTCAGCCCCAGCGAACAGCGGCAGGGGCTCGGCGAACACCTCCCTCAACTCATCCGCCACCGGTGCCCGGAAACAGCGGCGGTGGCGGTAGCGGGCCAGCCAGCGCAAGTTCACGCGATAGGGCTGGCTCAGGTCGCCGACATGGCGGAACTGCCAGCCCACCGCCTCACAGACTCGCGCGGTGAACGCGAAGACCTCGGCGGTGTCCTCATCGACCAGGTCCCGAGGACGGACGTCCACGACGACACCTGTGCCGTCCACGAGCCGGGCGAAGTAGTCCGGGGTGTGCTCGCGTTCTCGCGGACCGTCCGTCCAGGTCAACTGGAAGGGCTGAGACGCCAGAGCGACGACGGCAGGGTCGAAGTCCAGGGCCACCGCCGCATCCCGCTCGACCCATGACTCGTAGCCCACCTGGGCCCGCGACGTCGCGGCCCAGTACTCGCCCGTGAAGTTCTTCTGCCCCTTGAAGGACGTGAACGGCCGGACTGGCAAGGCGAATTCGAAGGGTTCATCCCAGTGCCGGTCCAGTGAACCAAGACGCTCGACACCATCAGCGTCGACGAATCCCACATCGACATCCGCCGCGTACTCCCAGAAAGACGCAGCGGCCGCAGCCTCGCCCACGTGCACCTCCGCCAGCCGCGTTCCGCCCCGTACTGCGAGCGTGGAACGTGCCGTGGAACCCCGTGCCCCAGAGACGAGAGATGTCACTCGAAAGAATGACAGATCTCCTCAAACAACCTGGCGAACCAGATCTTCTGAGACAACGAGCGAATCGGACCCGACCAACTGAGACAGGGGCCAGATCATCAGAGACGGGACACCAATTGGGGAGCCCACCAGCAAGTTGACCTCACTGTCCCGTCTCAAGGAAGTTTGACCAGTCTCAGTGAAGTTTGACCGGCCCTGTCGGCGTTCGCGTGAAAGTGGCTCTGGCAAGATTTTCGTAGCCGGAGATCATCTCGGTGGCACGGTCGGCCGGTTCGTGATTCGGGCAGCCTGTGACTGTGCTCTGTTGAACTGGCGAATCTATTACCACAGTTGGCTGATGTACTGGTCGTACGGCTTCTCGGCCTCGCGCCGTATCTCGGTCGCCGGGGCGGGTCGGGCCTGGAAGGGTGTCCGTCATGCGCTCCGAGCCCGTGAACCCCAACCCCGTCCGCCACCGCGACCACGGCACGTGGCTCGTCCAGTTCACCGGCCGGGTGCTCGTGGTCTGCCCGAGGTGCGGTGGTCTCGCGCTCGTCGTGCCTCTGCCCGGCGTCGCGGCGCCGAAGTACTTCAGCGCCCTGCTCTTCCAGCCCCGCCGCCTCGCCTGCGCCGGCTGCGGCGCGGTCGCCAACTGGACGGCCGAGGAGCGGGGCGCCGGCCTGGTCGGCGCCGTGCCCGGCGGCACCGAGGACCCCTTCTTCCGGCGGCCGCTCTGGCTTCAGACCCGTTGTGCGGGACGGATTCTGTGGGCCTATGACGAGGAGCATGTCGACGCCCTCGCCGCCTACGTGGGCGCCCGGCTGCGGGAGCGTCGCGCCTCCCCGACGATGGCGATGTTCGCCCGGCTGCCGACCTGGATGAAGTCCGCTGAGCGTCGTGACGAGGTGCTGGCCGGCCTGGCAACCCTCCGGGCCCTTGCCCGGCTCGCGACCCCCGCGGACCGTTCCGACGCAGCCCACGAACATGGCGACCGCCCGCGCCACCACGGCAGCATGCTCTTCCGCGGCGGCCCGTACTAGAGCGTTTCCTTGGATCGTCTTGCCTTTCCGGGCGCCCAACACCTGCTGATGGCACGCTCCGTCATCGTCCAGGTCCGGCTCGCTGACCCGTCCGGTGAAACTTCGATGAGACGAACAGGCGGGTCGTCAATCTTCAGTGAGACCGGTGCATCTTCGCTGAGACAGGTCACTCCCTCCGGCCTCCAATCCGGCAATTCGCCAATCGACGGCGAAAAGCGACGCCAAGAATGGGCCCTTCAGTCGACGAACTCGGCACGCCTGGTATGGATCGACCTGTGATCAGCCGAGAGGCCCGCACGTGGCCTCTCGTGGCGTTTCGAGCTCTTGGGTAGATCGTCGGTTACGGGAAACGGGTGTTTTTCGCACGGCTGTGGCTGAGCGTTTCAGTTGGCCCCTGAGCGTTGTACTTGGCCCGGCTGAGCGTGACGGTTGGCCCGGGCCGTCCGCGGGTGGCGCCCCGCCGATCTGTTCGGCTGCAGCGTCATGGGTTTCTCGTTACTCCACGGCGCGGTCGATGAGTTTGTGGCTCCCGGCCAGTCCAAGCTCGTGACACCCCAGGAAAGGACACCGCCATGTCGGAGCTTCTCGTCGACTTCATCACCTCCCTCGACGGCCACGCATCGGGAGAGGGATGGCCCGGGTTCTGGGGCCTCGAGGGCCCGGAGTACCTCGCATGGCTCGGCGAGCAGCCCGAGGCCACCTACCTGATGGGAGCGAACACCTACCGCCTTATGTCGGGCTTCGCTGCAGGCCAGGTCCCCAATGGCCAAGACGAGTTCAGGCCCGAAGAAGAGGCGTCCGTCGACGAGCTCACGCAAGCGTCCAAGGTGGTGTTCTCCTCCTCACTCGAGGAGCCACTGACGTGGGCCAACTCCACGCTCGTCCGCGACGACGCCGTCGAGGCGGTCCGCGCCATGAAGTCGAGTGGCTCGGGGCTCCTCAGCACGATCGGCAGCCTCAGCCTGTGCCGGTCCCTGCTACGAGCCGGACTCGTCGACCGCTTCCGGGTCGTAATGTTCCCGGTGATCACCGGGAGCACGGGCGAAGAACGCATCTACGACGGCTATCCGGACGTTGCCCTCGAGATGATCGAGCACCGCACCTTCGACGGCCGCATCCAGCTGGTCGAGTACAAGCCCCGCGTGCTCGAGCACCCGCCGCTCGGCGTCCCTGCGTGACGTCGCCCCGTCCGCTGGCCTGGACGGTCGCCAGGCCGGCGCCGGCGGGTGCGGAGCAAGACCTAATAGGGGGCCAGCCAACGTCAGGACGCCGAGCCGTCGCAGGTCAGCCCATGTAGGCCGCTCCCAGACCGCAGTCTCCGCAAAGGTCCACCTTCCGGATACGGATGCGCCGCTCGACGCTTCTCTGGGCAGAGCCTCGCGGCCTGAGCGCTCTACATGGCCGATGGGGCCAACTGAAGCGCTCAGTCACAGCGATGTGGCTGGGCGTCTCTCGCATCCGCTGTCCGGCGCTGTCGTGAGCTCCGCGCGGTGAGCGACCGCATGTATGGGACGGTCGAATCGAGACCGGCGGGGGCGCAGTGCCCCAATGAGCCGGGACGCGAGCAAGAACCGGGATGGGGGTGTAGGGCGCATGGGGAATACACGTACAGGGGCCGCGGCAGCCACGGCCGCTTTGATCCTGCTGGGGGTCTCGGGCTGTGGTTCAGGCACGATGGCTGGAAGCGGCGAGACACCGTCGGCTGAAGTGAGCATCGTGGTTCACGTTGGTGCCACTACCGAGGAGCGCAGCCGCGTGATTGAGGCCCACTGGGTTGGTAGCGGCATGGCCGAGGTAGCTCGGCAGGATGCCAAGGACGATCTGGTCCAGCCGGTCTGGACGGGCGGCGGCTCGATAGCCCGTACGGTCGGGCGGCTGTATGCGTCGTCGGGTGTGGGCGGCGGCTCGGGCGCTTGTACGGCAACCATCGTCGGGGGGGGATCCGAGCAATGCTCAGGACTTGTGGATCAGCCCAGGGTGGGGACGCGGAGGGCGTACCTTCCCGAATGATCCGTAAGGTCTCCGAGTAAGCCCGCGTTGCAGCGCGGGTCGGGAAGGCACACCCATGCTCAGCGTAGTCACCGAGGACGGCTCCACACAGTCCGGCTCCTTGATCGACGAGATCGTCCGGGAGGGCGCCCGCCGAATGCTCGCCGCCGCGCTGGAGGCGGAAGTGAACCAGTACATAGCCGAGTTGGCATCGGAGACCGACGGGCAGGGGCGGCGCCTGGTGGTCCGCAACGGCCGCCACAAGGCGAGGACTGTGGTCACCGCGGCCGGGCCGGTCGAGGTCACCGCGCCTCGGGTGAACGACCGGCGCATCGACGGGAGACCGGCGAGCGGAAGCGGTTCTCCTCCAAGATCCTTCCTCCGTGGTGCCGCAAGTCCCCGAAGGTCTCCGAGGTCCTGCCGCTGCTCTACCTGCACGGACTGTCCTCGGGGGACTTCGTGCCCGCGCTGGAGCAGTTCCTCGGCAGGACGGCCGGCCTGTCACCGGCCACGGTCACCCGGCTGACGAAGCAGTGGGCCGACGACCACGCTGCTTTCCAGGCCCGCGACCTATCCGACCGGGACTTCGTCTATGTCTGGGCGGACGGCGTGCACCCGAAGGTGCGGCTCGGGCAGACGCACTCGTGCGTTCTGGTCCTGCTCGGCGTCCGGTTGGACGGTACGAAGGAACTGATCGCCCTGGCCGAGGGCCTGCGCGAGTCCACCGAGTCCTGGGCCGACCTGCTGCGCGACTGCCGCCGACGCGGCATGCGCGCCCCCGAGCTGGTCATCGGGGACGGCGCGATGGGCCTTTGGCGGGCGCTCGCTGAGGTCTTCCCCGCCGCCCGGCACCAGCGCTGCTGGGTCCACAAGGCCCGCAATGTCGCGAACTGCCTGCCCAAGTCCGCGCAACCAGGCGCGACGAAGGCCATGCAGGAGATCTACAACGCCGAGGACCGAGCCCACGCCGAGAAGGCGATCGAGGAGTTCGCCCGCACCTACGGCACGAAGTGGCCCAAGGCCGTAGCGAAGATCACCGACGACCAGGACGAACTGCTCGCGTTCTACGACTTCCCGGCCGAGCACTGGATCCACCTGCGGACCACCAACCCGATCGAGTCGACGTTCTCCACGGTCAAACTCCGAACCAAGGTCACCCGTGGTGCCGGCAGCCCAGCCGCGGCCCTCGCGATGGTGTTCAAGCTCGTCGAGTCCGCCCAGTCCCGCTGGCGGGCGATCACCGGAGCCCAACTGGTCCCGCTCGTCCGCGCGGGCGCCAGCTTCGAGAACGGCCGACTGGTCGAACGCACCGAGAACCACGCGGCCTGAGGAGAATGCCACGATGACCGTCACCGACACCTACGGCACGAACACCTACACGGCCCAGCAGCTGGCCGACCTCCTGGCCACGCGACTTCCGGCGACCTTTGCCGAGCGCGAGAGCGACTACCTCGGCGTCTACTTCCTCGCCACCCTCCCCGACACGACCCGCATCAATGTCCAGCCGAACGCCGTTCCTGGAGACGACGGCGAAGATGACCTTCTCGAGGACGACTACCCCGACGTGTCCGTTCTCCTCATCGTCACCGCACCGGCCCAAGCTCAGCTCCTGAACACCGAGCTTGCAGCAATCGACGGACTCGCCCGGCTCCGGTCATCTCGAAACTGAGAAGCCACCGATCCACAGGTATTGACGATTGCTCGGCGGGGCCGACGACGGCGTCGTTGCCCGGGGCCAGTACCTCGCCAACGCGTGAGCGGGCGATGACCCACTCGTTCCACTCCCGCTCAGCCAAGGCCAGCTCCGCCTGGAGGCGGTCGGCCTCCTCCCGCAGATCGTCGACACGACGGCGAGCGGTGAGCTCACGCTGTTCCAGCAGTCCCACGACCGACGGCATCCTCGACCTCCACCAAAGCAACGACACGACACGTCACCACTGCCACGAGACCGCCGACCCTATGCCTGACCAGCGAGAACGCAGTCCTCAAGCCCGGAAAGACAACAACCTCTAACGGCTGTCCCTCAAGTACGGCTGTGCCTTGACCTGAGACCGGCTCGCTAGGGTCAGGACCACAGCCGACGGAAGAGGATCGTTCGATGGCGACGTACGGCCAGCTGACCGAGTGGGCCGGTCCGGGGCATGTCACGCGAGCCGGACGGGACGTTGTGGCCAGCTGGCGGATCCCGGGCTTCATGAAGGCACAGCTCGTCGAGGTGGACATCCCGGTAGCTCCGCGCCTCATCGAACAAGTCGTGATGCAGAGCGAGGCTGAGCCGGCCCTGCTCACGTCCCGGGGCCCGCTCTACCGTCTCACCGAGCAGGCGGACACCGATGAGCCGGCCGAACGGTCATCGTTCGGCGTCGAGCCGGAGACCGGGGCGGTCTACTTCGTCATGCCGGACGGGGAGGCATGGTTCGCCAACTCGAGTGTCAATGCGTGGCTTGACGTCCTTCACCGTTACGGCAGTCGCGTCACCGCCTCAGAGCTTCTCAGAAAGCCGGACGGCCCCGCGGAGTACCTCTCTGAAGACGAGGAAGAGCGGGCTTTCGCCGCGCTGAACCGGCTGGCCGAGGAGCTGAAGGAGATCGACCCGGCGGCCTTCAACGGCTACGCGGGGTTTTTCTGGCCAGGGCTCCTGGACCGCTGGATCTCCTGACCTCGGCCAGCAGATCCAGGGCCCGTAGGTCTGGACCGTGCAGGGACGCCAGGACCACAACTGAGATGATCTTCATGTGGGGGCTGTGATCACGGCGTCGGAGCCGTCATGGATAGCGCCGTACTCCGAGCTGAGTCCGAAGCAGTTCGGCAAACTGATCGGGACGGCGGCCGGGGTGGGGCTGGTGCTGTACTTCCTCGGGGCGGTCGGCGCAGATCTGCGGGTCGGCGACCTCCGGATCGGCGGGGCGCTCGTCTTCCTGGCGCTGTCGGTCGCCGTGCTCGTCCTGGGCATCGCGGTGCACGGCGTGGAGTGAGCGCAGACTCCCCGTACGGGCCCGGCCCCTGCCGGAGATATGGGTGCACTGGGCCCCAAGACCCTGCGCAACTGGCGCTGCATTGGCTTGCCGTCCACCCGCACCCAGACCTCAGCGTAGTCGACCTCGCCCTCCTCGCCGGGCCGGTGGAACTGCGGAACCATGCCCTCGTGCATCATCCGGGCCCGGTCCGCCTCCTCCCTGATCTGAGGCTGGCGGCCCCGCAGGTAGTCGTTGAGGGTGGTGTAGGCAACGGCGGTGAAGCCATATTCGTCGCGCAGCCGGTCCAGGATCCGCTTGTTGGTGTGCCGCTGCTTCGGCGGCGCGGTCAGATCCGACCACAGCATCTCGTCGATCCAACCCTTCGCCGGATCCAAAGCCGACCGGCGTGTCACCGGCGTCTTCCGCTGAGGCGGCAACGCACCGTCCAAGGCCTGGCGCACCACCCGACGGTGGACCGCATAACGGCGGGCAAGCTCACGGACGGAGGCGTTCTCCCAGCCTCCGGTCACGACGGATCCGCTCGAACAACTCGACACGCTGCAAAACCCGGCCTCCTGGCATGGCCGTAATCGGGAACTCACACAGCGTGATCCTGGTCGGAATCCGGGTCAATACCGCACTACTCCAAACGAGTGCACGTGCCTCTGAACACCCGTTGCGCTTGAGGTCAACTCCGACGCTCCGAAGCGCGGGGCCAGATCTAGGCTGATCCCAGCGCTGTGCGCTCGGCGTGGCACAGCCAGTCGGTGTACCAGCGAGCGAAAGTCACTGGAGCCCCGCCGTCATTGCGAAGTGGGGCGAGGTCAACCTCGTCCGCACGATCGTCGGTCCACATCGTGCCTTGATGCGCGCCGCTGATCACCAGCCAATCGCGTAGGGCGCAGCCGCGGTGGGAGATGACGATGGCACCGACGGTTCGATCAGGGTTGAACATGACGGCGTTCCAGCGCTCGTCCCACGCCTCAATGGCGTCGTCGAACTCTTCGACTTCATCGAAGTCCTCTTCCTCAGGGCACCGGGCCGCCAGCTCCTCCAGCAGCTTCGGGTCCGGGCCCTGCTCGGGAAATGACTCGGCAAGCCGGGACAGGTCTGCCAGCTCGGCGCCGTCGCCCTCCCACCGCCAGCGGCCTTGCACTCGCCGCACCGGGAATACGCCATAGGCGGGACCAGCGCCACCCGCGCCCACACGAAGGAGGAAAGTTCGGAAATCCTCCGGCAGCCGCACCCCCATCTGTGCCTCGAGCTCAGCGAGCTCGGCATGGTTGAGAGGCTGCTCCAGAACCCATTTGTGCCCCAAGGCCCCGAACACCTCGTTGCTCGCAGGGGACATCCCCAAAGCCTCGACCCGTTCACGGACGCCCGCCCATTGCTGATCAGTCATGCGCAAAAGGTAGGCGTCGCCACCGACACTGACGCCAACGGGCCCTCCCAGAAGCCAGGTGGGGCCGGTTCAAACCATTCCTCCCCGGGGTTATACGAAGTCGTCACGGCGGGGCCAAAGAAGACCGTCCTAGACAGTCCTCGAAGGAATCTCGTGATTCGCTCGATGTGGGTGACCCTCATGTGCAGCACGCTACGTCGCCCCGACTGCAAGTCAGGCGGTTCCCGAAGGAGAGTTCCCTCCGCATCGAACGGGAGAGGCCTGCTCTCTGTCGCATGACCGACATCCGGCGTCTTTTCTTACCACTTGGGCGAGCTGGAGGCGGCCAACGCTGCCACAGACGCGGCAGCGTCCGTCCGGGAGCAACTGGATGTCCTCACCGACCCGACCGTCGGGCTCGCCGCGCTGCACGGCGAGATCACGCAGAGCCGCTTCAAGATCCAGGAAGCTGCCATGACGGGCGTCACCGGACTGCGGGAGGAGAACCGGGAAGTACGCCGTCGCCAAGACCGGATGATCAACGACCTCCACGAGACCCGCAGCGAACTCCGCGACCTGCTCGACCTCGCCAGTACCCTGCGCACCCTCGCCACTTCCCCGGACCGCAATCCAGAGCAGGCCGACGATCTGAAACCGGAGCCAGAGCCGGAGACCCGCCCCGCCCAGCCAGCCGACGCCCCCTGGCCGCTGGCCCAACACGGATCCGGGCCGGATACCGCTGCTACCGAAACACACCAGCACGCCGAGACCGAGACCGAAGCGCAGAGGGAGACCGTGGAACACACCGCACAGCAGCCACAGACCGTACTCGCGGGCGCCGACCAGCACCTTGCCCTCAAGAACGCGATCGAGGCCGCCTATCACGGTGGCGACAGCCTCGCGGTCTCCTCCCCCACCGTGCCGCACGCTCCCGGAATCCAGTCCGAGAACACCGAGGTCAGGCACGGAGTCCTGCTGCTCCTGGCCGCCGGCGTCGCCTCCGTCGAAGTCGTCGCGCATCGCGACACCTGGGAATGGCTCTCCGGCCTGGCCACCGACCACGGCCACTTCCACACCCCGCCCGCCGTCGAGGACATCAAGGACGGCCGCGTCCAGACCGTCTTGTCCGGACGCTCCCTCATCGCCCTGCTGATCGAGCTGTGGAACACCCGCTCCACCGCCGCTCCCCTGGGCGCCGACTGGGCGCTGGCCACGACCTCCTACCACCGGATCGCCGACGAACTCGCAGACGTAACCGGCCAGGGCGAAACCATCCGCATCGTCCTCGACGACGGCCTCCCCCACACGACCGACGACTGACAGACCCCGTACGGAGAAGGCCGCCCGGCCGGGGGCGGCCTTCTCCGTACGGCGATACGGCTCCGCCTGTGGACTGGTGGACCGCCGTCCTCGACACCTCGGGCCGCGCCGCCAGGCCCGGCTCATTTATGCAAGTCAGAGGCTGTCCACTTTTTTGCCTTGTGTTCCGCGGACCGTGAGCTGCTGGATCGGCTCGATCGGCTCGATCGGCTCGATCGGCTCGATCGGCTCGATCGGCTCGATCGGCAGCACGAGAGTGGACCGTGAAACCTACCCACTACCAGGTGCTCGTGGCTGTCTTGCTGGGGCTGCCCACGACTGCCGTGGCCGTGATCCTTGCCGTGGCCGACGCCGTACCGGCGACGAAGCCCGTACGGGAAGCCGGCGTGGCCTTCGCCGACACCACCACACTCGGCCTGCTGTTGATCGACGCGCTCCGCAACAACCACTGCGAGGGCCCGAGTGACCCGCTACTGGAGCGAGGGTCTGAGTGTCGAACCCTCCTCTCTGCACGCTTCGCTCGTGCCGAGCGCGGTCTTGACCGTCTTCATCGGGATGCGGCCGACCTGCACCGCTCGAACCGCGTCCGCACCCGCCTCGGCAATCAGGTTCCGGAGGTCGGCGAGGGCCTTCAAGGCGACGAGCGGATCCTTCACCGCAGCAGCGGCCAGGTACTCCTTCAGGACGGTCAGCAGGGCGATGAGGGGTTCGGGGAGGGGGACGACGGCGTCCCTATCACGGTGAGGTGTGCGGGGTAGTCCGCGATCGGACCGGTCAGGTCGACATCGGCCTCGTAGAGGAGCTGCTGGGTATCTTGCCCGGCCCTGTCGAGCGGGCACTCGGCCAGCCCACGCCAGCCACACGCACACGCGCCCCGCAGGACCGCGGCTTTCGGACGGCCAAACCGGCCGTCATAGGCGTGCCATTCCGTCGAGGACGTAAGCACTCGGGGGTTTGGTCCTGCACACTCGCCCCTCCCCCTCGCCTCCAGGACGTTCGCGTCGGTCGCGTCCCGACGGGTGGCCCGGCGACTTCATGTCGTGTCCCGCCGGGCGGGCTCGGCCCTCGCCGGCTCCAGCCACCAGGATTCGGGGGCCGCTCCTCTCCCCTGGTTGGGTCCGGGGTGCTGGGTGCTGCTGGCTGGCCGGACTGGCCGTTTCGGCCGGCTGCTCGGGCCGCGGCCGGTCGGCGACGGCGCGCGGCGTGCATCAGCTTCGCGCTTGAACGCGGCGAACCGGGCAAGGTTCTCCGCGTACGCGTCGACGTCGCCGGATCGGTCGTGCGGCCTTCCAGCAGTTCCGGCATCGCAGCCTGCTGGTGGGCGTGGACGGCCGCGGCCCGCTGCGCCGGGGTGAGGGCGGCGTCCTGGTCTGGGTGGTCGACGCAGTGCGGCGCGGACGCCGCTTGGTCGTCGTGGTGATGCTCGGTGTGGGCGGCGGCCGATGCGGTCGCGGCCGGGCTCCGTCCCGGGCAGGAACGGGTGCGGTGCGGGCGGCGCGGATCGTGTTCTGCACGGCAAGACTGGCGACTCGGGCCCGCTCGTGCTGGGTGGCAGCCCGTGGCGGTTCCCGTCGGTGCCGGCGATCCAGCAGCGGGCGGGCCAGGCGAAGGCGGCGATGTAGGTGAGCTGGTCCGGCGCCGGGGACCGGCGGCCTTCCTGCGGCACGGTGAGCTGACGCCCCTGGCGGTCCAGGCTCTTGTCGGCGATGGAGTCGTCCAGGCCCGGAGGGAAGGCGCGGCCGCGCAGGGTCTCCAACAGGTGCCGACAGGCCTCGGTCAGGAGGCGGCAGCGGGCGAAGACGTTGCGGACCGTGTAAACCATCGCGGCGAGGTTAACGGCGGCGAGCACGGTGTCGGTTGACGGCGTCGATCCGTCGCGCGGTCGCACGTGCGCGTCCTCCAGCGTCTGCCTGTCGTCTGCGCGCTCCTTCCTGCGTTGCAGGGCAAGAGGGCCGAGCGTCGCAGCCGGTGCTGCGATCTGGCGGCCGCCACGACGGCGCCCCCGCCAGTCCGATCCTCGCGGCATCCACAGGTCTTCGGTAAAAAGATGCCTGCCCAGGCCATCCCTGCACCCTGCCTGCCGAGGGAGGCCATGCCCGCTGGGTGGCGGATCGTTTCTGTGGTTTCCGGCAGCACTCCCATGATCCCTCGGCCGGCCATCGTCCGGGGCGAGGTCCACCTCGCCGGTTTCGACCAGAGCCCTGCGAATCAGGCCGGTCCAGGAAACGTCTCCGCCACGCCGGCACCCAGAAGGTCCTCCCCTGTAGGGCTTCTCAGAGTGCGCCGACGATGTCCTCTACCCGGGCCTTCGCGTCGCCGAAGAGCATCGCGGTGTTCTCACGGAAGAACAGCGGGTTCTGCACGCCGGCGTATCCGGAGGCCATCGAGCGCTTGAACACGATGACCTTGCCGGCCTCCCACACGGTGAGCACCGGCATGCCGGCGAGCGGGCTGCTGGGGTCCTCCGCTCCGGCCGGGTTGACCGTGTCGTTGGCGCCGATCACGAGGACGACGTCGGTCTTGGCGAAGTCGTCGTTGATCTCGTCCATCTCGAGCACGATGTCGTACGGCACCTTGGCCTCGGCCAGCAGGACGTTCATGTGGCCGGGCAGGCGGCCGGCGACGGGGTGGATGCCGAACCGTACGTCGACGCCCTTCGCGCGCAGCTTCGAGGTGAGCTCCGCGACCGGGTACTGCGCCTGCGCGACGGCCATGCCGTAGCCGGGAGTGATGATCACCGAACGTGCCGAGCCCAGGAGTTCGGCGGCGCCCTGCGCGGTGGTCTCCTGGTGCTCGCCGTAGTCGACATCCGAGCCCGCCGGCGCCTCGATGCCGAAGCCGCCGGCGATCACGGAGAGGAAGGAGCGGTTCATCGCCCTGCACATGATGTAGGACAGGTACGCACCGGAGGAGCCGACCAGCGCGCCCGTGATGATCAGCAGATCATTGCCGAGCAGGAAGCCCGAGGCCGCCGCCGCCCAGCCGGAGTAGCTGTTGAGCATCGAGACGACGACCGGCATGTCGCCGCCGCCGATCGAGGCCACCAGGTGCCAGCCGAGGGCCAGCGCCAGGACGGTCACGGTGATCAGCAGCCACAGCTCCGGCGTGATCACGAACCACACCGTCAGGACGAGGAACAGGACCAGCGAGCCGAGGTTCAGGGCGTTCTTGCCCGGCAGCACCAGCGGCTTGGAGTCGATCTTCGCGGCGAGCTTCAGGTACGCCACGACGGAGCCCGTGAAGGTCACCGCGCCGATGAACAGGCCGATGAACACCTCGGCGTGGTGAATTCCCAGCGTGCCGAGCGCGCTCAGGACCTCGGCCTCGTGACCGTCCGGGTCGTGCTCGACGTTCAGGAAGCCGTTCCAGCTGACCAGCACGGCGGCCAGACCGACGAAGGAGTGGAGCAGCGCGATCAGCTCGGGCATCCCGGTCATCTCGACGCCGCGGGCCCGCTGAAGGCCGATCAGCCCGCCGATCAGCATCGCGACGGCCATCAGGCCGAGGCCGGCACCGCTGACGTCGCCGTCCAGCGCGAGCACGACCGTCGCGACGAGCGCGACACCCATGCCGAGCATGCCGAACGCGTTGCCGAGCCGTGCGGATTCGTGCTTGGAGAGTCCTGCCAGCGCGAGGATGAACAGCAGCGCGGCAACGAGGTAGGCCGCCTGGGCGGCGATGGTCGCAGACATTGTCAGCTCCGATTGAACATGGCGAGCATGCGACGCGTCACCGCGAAGCCGCCGAAGATGTTGATACTGGCCAGAAGGATCGCGACCGACGAGAGCACCGTGACCGCCGTGCTCGCGTGGCCGATCTGCAGCAGCGCGCCAACCACGATGATCCCGGAGATCGCGTTCGTCACCGACATCAGCGGCGTGTGCAGCGCGTGGTGCACGTGTCCGATGACGTAGTAGCCGATCACGATCGCGAGCACGAAGACCGTCACGTGGGGCAGCAGCGCCGCAGGAGCGAACGCTGCTGCGAGGAACAGCGCCAGCGCGCCGAGGGCAACGCCGCCGAACCTCTGCTTCGCCGTCGCCGGCGCCTTCCTGGGCTTCACCTGCTCCGCCGCGGGCGCGGGGGCCGGGGCCGCGGAGACCTGGACCGGCGGGGGCGGCCACGCCGACTCGCCGCCGCGTACGACGGTGATCGAGCGCTGCACCGGGTCATCCCAGTCGAGGACCAGCGACCCGTCCTTGCCCGGCGTCATCAGCTTCAGCAGGTTCACCAGGTTCGTGCCGTACAGCTGCGAGGCCTGGGCCGGCAGCCGGCCCGCCAGATCGGTGTATCCGATGATCGTCACGCCGTTCTCCGTAACGGCAATCTCGCCCTTCACGGTGCCCTCGACGTTGCCGCCGTTGGCGGCCGCCATGTCGACGATCACCGATCCCGGCTTCATGCTCGCCACCATCTCCGCGGTGATCAGCGTCGGCGCGGGACGGCCCGGGATCAGCGCGGTGGTGATGACGATGTCGACCTCGCGGCACTGCGCGGTGTAGAGCTCGACCTCGCGTGCCTTGTAGTCGTCACCCATCTCCTTGGCGTAACCGGTCTTCGAGACCTCCACCTCCGGGGACTCGATCGACAGGTACTCGCCGCCCAACGAGCGCACCTGGTCGGCCACCTCCGGCCGCGGGTCGGTCGCCCGTACGATCGCACCGAGCGAGCCGGACGCACCGATCGCCGCCAGACCGGCGACTCCGGCCCCCGCGACGAGCACCTTGGCCGGCGGGACCTTACCCGCTGCGGTCACCTGGCCGGTGAAGAAGCGCCCGAACTCGTGCGCGGCCTCGATGACAGCCCGGTAGCCGGCGATGTTCGCCATCGACGAGAGCACGTCCATCGACTGCGCCCGGCTGATGCGCGGCACGGCGTCCATCGACAGCGCCGTGAAGGGACGCCGGCCCAGCTCCTCTACCATCCCGGGGTCGAAGGCCGGCGCGAACAGAGCGATCACCGTCGCCTCCGGCCGTACCCGGTCCAGCTGCGACGGGGCCGGGGCGTTGACCCCCAGCACCACGTCCGCGTCCGCCGCGTCGCCGACGGTCGCGCCGGCGGCCTCGTAGGCGCTGTCGGTGAAGCCGGCCGCGACCCCCGCGCCCGGGGCGACGACCACGTCGTACCCCAGTGTGCGGATCTGTTGGACCGTGGTAGGCGTGGCCGCGACGCGACTCTCACCTGCCCGCGCTTCCTTGAAGACTCCGACGATCACGAGTGTTCTCCGTTCGCTGGTGTGGCCGTCAACGGCGTGTTCTCAAAACGATCAGGAAAGTGCACCCGCGATGACCCGGAGCACGCCGCTTAGCTTGACCGTCGAAGGCTCTCCTTGAACAGCACCCACAGGTGAGGTCCACGCAACACGCGACGGAACACGAGGCCCATCCCTCACATAACGCCGTACGCCGTGAAGGCACGCCTCTTCGAGGACCGGACGACGTCGGACACGTCTCGTTCCAGCGAAGGGCCCGGCGGCGCGAAGGGCCCGGCGGCGCGTGCAGCCGAGTACCCGGCAGAACTCGGGCACGCAAACCCACGTCCGCCTCCCGGCACTCCCCAGATGCACGCAAACCACGTCCGCCTCCCGGCACTCCCCAGGTACGCAAACCCGTCGGCCGCCGGTTCAGCTCGGCGAAGGCCCGCTCTTCCTCCTCTTCAGAGAAGTACTCCTCGGGGCCATCCGGCTCGCTGAGAAGCTCTGAGGTTTTGACGCGACTCCCGTAACAGTGAAGGACGTCGAGCCACACGCCGACACCCGAGTTGGCGAACCATGCCTTCCATCCGGCATGACGAAGTAGACCGCCCCGGTCTCCGGCTCGACGCCGAACGATGACCACTCCGCCGAATCATCGGGGTCCACCTGTTCGGTGAAACGGTAGAGCGGCCCCGGAACGTGAGCAGGGCTGACTCAGCCTCGCTTTGCATCACGAATTGCTCGATGAGTGCCCCAGGCCGGCCCACTCGGTCAGCTGGTCGTACGTCGCCATCGAACGATCCCCCTCCGTCGGCTGTGCTCCTGACTCTATCGAGCCGGTCTCGGGTCACGGCACGGCCGCACTTGCGGGACAGCTTTTCGGTAACTCGGCGTACGCAACCGGGTGGAGGCTGCCATCGCCGCCTACGAGGCGGGCCTGACGGGGCGCGACGGCTGACGGGGGCGGGGTCAGGCCGACCTGCCGGTCCTCCTGGCTGTTCGTCGGCGATGAACGGCAGGTCCGTCCGCTTTGATTCGACTACGCTGGTGGAGCTATCCCACGTGAACGAAGGACGCATATGGCTCGCCCCTACAACCCCGGACCGAAACAGTTCGTCTTCGCTGTCGGTGATGGCAACGACCAACGGGTCTCCGTGGGCGACGCTCAGGAAGCCTACGTAGCGTTCTCTGCGTTCTTCCGTGATCGAGATTCTGACACCTACACCATCAACGATGAACCGTCGGGGCAGAGTTTGGTTCTCATGCCCGGGCAAGGTGTGATCTCCCGGGTCAAAGATGCGGACCAACCTCGTTCGGAATACCTCCAGGTCGACAGGGGCAATCGCTACCTTCCGAGCGCGATGCTGTTCTTCGAGAACGGATATGCCGGCCTCGACCGCTTCGGCCAGTGGTTCTCCGACCTCGCCGACCTCGACGCGTCACCGGAGACTCGCGGTGCCGCCCGCGCCGCCACGATCACGACCGAAGCAGCGGCGATCGAAGAAGTCGCTCGGATCTGGGGAGATTCGGGCTGTGTGGACCCTAGCGACCAGTACTACGTCTTCTTCGACTCGCACGATGTCGACGATGACCGAGCCGAACGAGCCGAACTACTCGTGTTGATCGAGTTCCTCGGTATCGAACGAGTCGACGCCCCGGCCGAGGCCGCCGGGGGCGAAGTCTGGGTGCGCACCGACACACGCCTCGACGTCGAATTCACACGGTGGTCGTAAACAGATGCTGCGGGGCGGGCCTGCAACATCGCCGTGATGCCAGCCGGTACCGTTCCAGGGAAGACTGAGTTTATGAGAGACATCGTTTTCACGCGCGGGAGCGGCTGGATCCCGAACGTGATCCGCGAGGACGGCGAGCTGAAGCTGATGCTCGGTGCCGGGGCCGACGCCAACCACGAGCCTCGCACATTCACGTTCTCGATCACCGAGGCCCATCTTGCGGTGATCCGTGAGGACCTGGCCAGACACCTGCTGCTGTGGAGTGCGATTCTTCCACTGTGCGACGCCGCCGGAACCCGGGGCCGGCTCGACGAGAACGCTGCCGTCGCCCTCCTGGACCCGATCCTCCTTGCCGCGCCCGCGGACGTCGACACGCTCTTCCAGAGCATCCGGTGGGACAGGAGCCGGCTCATCGCCCACGGGGCCGACATCCGTCTACTTGAGCGCGGTCAGGTATGCGCGGCGATGCGCGTGGCGACAGAGACGCCAAACGGGAAACGAGCTCAGGAGTACCACGCGGACCGCCGTCGTGCCGAGCGCGGAGCAGTACTCGGTCCGCTCGACGCCGCGATTCTGAGGTACACGGGCCAGTATCTGCACGGCGCGACGGTTCCGAAGCGGATGCCCGACGCCGTCGACCCCGCACTGCTGCCCGAGATCATGCAGGTGATCGCCAATGCGGAGCAGGCGTGCGCCGGGATGCGGATCGGCCGCGATCCGCGACGGGGAAAACGCGCCACGGACAAGCGCGACTGGGATCGGATGGAGACGACGGTCGAAGCGGCCGTGCGCCGTGCACACCCTGAGCTCGTCAATGACGCGGTGCGTACCGTGAGCTTCCTGATGTGCTCGGAAGCCGCGGACCGCTCCAGGAGCACACCCATGGAGGATGACGAGGAGGCGGCCGGCCACCACACCGACTTCGGCGGGAGTGCGAGGAAGACGGTCCTGTCGTTCACCGACGACAAGGGCGTCGAGAAGAAGTGGCAACGGGACAGTCCCCGCACGGCCGCCGCGGAGTTCTGGGAGTTCGTCGGCGATCGCTCTGCCGCGGACAACGAAGTGTTCACCATCGAGGACGAGGAGATGGGCGAAGGGATCCAGCTCCACTTCTACGCGGACTCCATCGCCCGGATCACGACGCTGCGCGAGGGTGACGGCAGGTCGGATCCGGAGTACCGGGTCGAGTACAGCCTGGTCGACGGGATCAGCGGGTACCGGAACCTGGTGAGCGCCTTCGTCCGCGGCGGCTACGCCGCACTCGAAGAGCACGGTCCCTGGATGTCGGATGTCGCCGAGTTCGAGCGCGCGCGTCGGCGGCGCGACGCCCGGTAGTCCCAGCGGGAGCCCGCGCACGCGCGGTCGTAAGAACCTGCGAAGAGCGGGTACTGGAGCCCGCGCACTGAGCGTTGTCCAACCTCATGGTGATGCGAGGTGAACGACGCGGACCGTCTTCACGCCGTCGGTCCTCCGGTTGGTGCTGCAGCGGAGCTTCAGCAGGAGGCGCCGTCCCTTGAGGTTGGCCATGGCCTGCTCGCCGAGACAGCAGGTCTTACGACGTTGTCGGCTCTTGGCCGGGTGGTGGACAGCCTGCCTGTGGAAATGCCGGAGGTGACCCGTAGGGTCAGCTCGCTACCTTTTGCTCAGGGAGAGCCCGGTGGTCCGTACACACCGGCCGGCTCAACCGCCAGACGTGCGAGCCGCTCCCTTGCCTCCGGCGGGTCCAGCACCTCGATGCGTGCCCCCAGCCCGGCCAGCTGTGTCGCGGCAACCTCCGGCGTCGGTCCGTCGACCCGTATCTCCGTCCACCCGTCAGGGAGCATCGGACCGACGTACAGGCGCCCGTCGAACAGCCGCTCCAGGATCTCCATGGCACCCGGCTCGGCCCGGGCCCGAACCGTCGCCGCGTACAGCCGCCCCTCCAAGCGCGCGGCGAACAAACGCCAGATGATGGGAAGGTCGAAGCCGTGCGGCCGTACGACGGGCTCGCCGGTTGCCTCGACCGAGGCGACCCGGCTGAGCCGGAAGGTCCGCAAGCCCCGCTCCGTCTCGGCGACGAGGTAGTCGCGACCCGCCTTGGCCACGAGCCCGAGCGGGTGGACGGTTCGCACGCCCACAGGCTTGCCGGGCCCGGCGTACCCAAGCCGGACCTGGATCCCGTCCACCACAGCCCGCCGGAGCGCGTCGCAGTGCGGACCGGCGGCCGTGACGCCGGCGCGCGACCAGTCCGTGCCGTCGGTAAGGCCGACCCGCGACGCGGCCTCGGCGCCCGAACGCAGAGGTGCAGGCAGCGCACGTACCAACTTGCGCAGTGGCGTACGGAGCTCGAGCGTGGTTGACGAAGGACACGCGAGCAGGAACAGTGCCCGGATCTCCTCGGCAGTCAGCCCGGTGAGGTCCGTACGAGCGCCGCCGACCAGCGACCAGCCGCCGCCGCGGCCGCGCTGCGGGTAGACGGGGATGCCCGCGGTGGACAGGGCCTCCAGGTCGCGGCGTGCGGTCCGACGCCACCGGCGACCTCGCCAGCACCTGCGGACGGCGATCGCGCTGGCCGGACGTACCGTCGCCGCAGTCCGGCCCGAGCAGTTCGACGGGCCCACGCCATGCACCGAATTCACCGTCCGGCGGCTGGCCGGGCACCTCGTCGCCGTCCTGCGCCGGATCGCCCTCGCCGGGCGCGGCGGCGACGTGATGAGTCTCCCCACGATCGCCGACGACCTCGCGGACACCGAATGGCAAGAGGCGTGGGACGCCGCGGTGCGTGAGGTCGAGGCGGCGTGGGCGGAACCCGCGATCCTGGGCCGGACGCTGACCCTGCCGTTCGGCAGCCTTCCGGGCGCTGCCGCCGCAGCCGTTTGGACCTCGGAATTCACCGTGCACACCTGGGACATGGCCACCGCGACCGGCCAACTCCCGGACTGGGAGCCCGAGCTCGTGGCGATTTCGTACGCCGCCATGAGGCGCGGGCTGCCCACCGGGCCGCGTGACGGTGCGCCGTTCGGGGCCGCGGTGGACGCGGACGCGCCGGCCATCGACCGCCTCGTGGCGTGGTGCGGACGCAAGCCGTAATCAGCATCCGAAACAAGGAGGGCGGCCCCATGACTGGGATCGCCCTCCCTGCACGTTCGGGCAGGACGGCGCCACGACCCGGCGGCCGGCGGCGACGTTGCGCTCCGTCTTGCGGACCATCAAGTTGGAAGCTCCGCCCAGGTGTCCTGTCGCAGGGCACCTGACCGGAAGATGGGCCTTTCCGCAGGTGCCTATCCAGAGGTTCGTCGGCGGCCACTGCGTCTGCGGGACGCCGCTGCTCCCTGGACCCCGCAGGGGGGTACCGGTCGCCCCGGACCCTGTGGTCGACAACCAGCCCGGTCTCGCGCCCGACCCTGGTACGGCGGCGCGGCCTCGCACCACTCTCACCAAAAGATCCCGCCGGCCCCTCCACCTCCGCGGCCTGACCGGTACCCGACCCGGCCGATCCGCCGCCGTCGGCAGCATCACCACCTGCAACCGGAACACCGCCCGCGACGGCATCACCCACACCTGCCGGCAGACGGCCAAAAGTGTTCGCGTGCGCCGCAGGGACCGGTGAAGGCAGCGCTACTGCGGGTTGCCGTTGGCGGCGAGGTGGGCGCTCATCTCCGCATGGGCGCGCTGGGAGTGGGCGTTGGCCGGGTCGTGGATGAGCCGGAGGTAGTCGTAGAGGACCTGCACGCACTCGTCCCGGGTGGGGTAGGACGTGTCGGAGGCCAGCTCAAGGCTCTTGGTGACCTCCATCAGCTTCCCGTCGGCCGCGGCGTAGACCGGGTGCCAGATGAGCCGCACTGCCGGGTTGAGTGCCATGACCACGCGCAGTTGCGGGACCTCCTGCGCGATGAGGACGCTGTCGGGGTTGTATGCCCGCAGAAAGATGTGGACGGGGCCGCGGGCATGGTTCACGAAGGCCTTTGACAGGACGTTCCACATCGGCGTCTTGAGCATCCAGTCAGAGGTCAGGGTCAGCTTGTCGACCACGGCCCCGAAGGGGGTGGACTCCAGGGGGGTGTGGCCCTTGGCAAGGGCGTAGTCGCTGACCTGCCTGCCGCCCGACCAGAGCGCCAGCGTCGGCGTGTCGATCTCGAGGTAGTTGCCGATGAGCTGCACGAGCTCTTGGTACCAGGTGTTCGACGCGCGATGGTCGCGCTGTTCCTGGCGGCCGGCGTACTTCGCCATGGCCTCATCGTTGAGCTGCCCCTGTTCGGCGATGCCACCGAGGATGAGCTGCCAGGCGGAGTCCGTGACGGTCTTGGGGAAGCCCGCCTGATCCATCGTGTCGCGGAAAGTGCCCCACTCGCCGTGCACGGTGGGATCAGCGGCATACCGCCGCGCCTCCTCCCTCGCCCCGGGATCCTCCTGGCACTGCACCCAACGCGTCACAGCCGCGTTGCCCACCGTCCCTTGGAGGCCGGCCAGTACGGCGGGGTGCGGCACCTGCCCGGCCGAACGCATCGGGGCCGCGCCCTGCACCTGCCTCCCCGGTACTGCTACAGCCGCCGGTGACACCGCGGGCATCCTTGCCTCATGCATACTCGCCAGCCCTCCAGGTCACTGTCCCGCCCCGAAGCCCGACACTAGGGGCTCAACACCGCCCCCGTGAGGACCGAAAGGGCAACCACAGGGGCACAACAGACCCGAGGCCGACCAACGGCCACCCACGAAGAACTACCCCCAGGCCCGCACGATCACGGACACGGAAAAGGCGGGTGCGTCACCGGCCTGTCCGGCGGTGAGGTGGAAGCCCAGGGGCCGGCAGTTGTCGTCGGCCGCGAGATAGATCTTCGTGGTCAGCCCACCGCGGGACCGGCCAATGGCGTGGTCGTCCGGTTCGCCGGCTGGGGCCCCCTTTTGCGGGCTCCGGCCGTGTGCTGATGGGCCGCACGATCGTAGAGTCCACCGAGACGACCCAGTTCAGCTCCTCGTCGGCGTCCGCCTGGGCCAGAAGCTCGGTGAACACCCGCTCCCAAGTGCCATCGGCGGACCACAGCCGCAGGCGGCTGCAGACGCCCCGCCAGTTGCCGTACTTCTCCGGCAGCTGCACCCAATGTGCCCCGGTCTGAAAGTTCCCGGCGATGGCGTCGATCACCTCTCGGTGGTCCCGCCACCGCCACCCCGCTTCGGTGTCCGGTCCGGAAGCAACGGCTTAATCCGCGCCCCCGTTGGACGGCGCGATCGTCACCGTGATCTTCCGTGCCGACGTCGCGAACCGGTTGTCGATGATCTCGCCGTCCTCACGAGTCCGCTCCCAATAGCACTCCGACATCGAGCCCTCAACCCAGTACGTCCCCGGCGCGATCTTCCCGAACTCCCCCGCCGGCTTCGCCGCCACCATGTATGTGCCGTCGTTGAACCACCGCTCGTACCTACCCGACGCCGCCGCCTTCACCTCATCCGTCCACTCCGGGCACAGCATCGGGATCCCGGCCAGCAGAACCTCCTTCCCGTCGTCCCAGAAGAACAGCCCTTCCGCGAGCCACTGCGGCCGCGACTCCTCCCTCACGTCCTCGGCCGGCAGCCGCTCGCAGACCTTGGCTACGAAGTCCGACGCCGAGAAGTACATGTCGTCGTCAACCTCCCGCCCCTTGGCTGCCGCGAGCGCGTCCAACTCTGATGCGGCTACGTCGCCGCAGCGTACGCTTCGACGACGACCGCATCCTCAGCCTCGGCTACGCCTCGCCCGGTTCCGCCCGCAAGGACCTGGTCCGCGCCCTTGAGGTGAACCGTGCCGAGGAAGCCGCCGAGTCGGGGGGTACCGGCAGCAGGACAACGAGCGCCTCGACGAACTCCCCGCCGCCGTCCTGCCCCAAGCGACGGAGCAGCGCCCCATCCTCGACAGGCAAGGCGAAGTCATCGACCTGGGAATCGATATCCGGGCCGTGGACGCGGTGCTGCGCCTCATGGACCGTCGAGCGAAGCTCAACGGCCTCGACGCCCCGGCCGCCGTCGAGGTGTCCGGCCCGGGTGGCGGTGCTGTCCGGCTCGAGCGCGTGAACCTCGTGGAGCTGAATCAGCTCCTCACGACCGCCGGCGACCCGGATCCCGACGAGGAAGACGACGAGCAGGACCCGGTCGGTACGTACGACGACGCGGACCTCACGAACCCCTGTACTTCAGTTGCCTCTGCTCGATCGCCGAGTACCGGCCCATTTTGCCTGGCCAAGGCATCCGAAGGGGGTGCCCCCTGGGCGCGGTCCGCCCCAACCCGGACAGCGCGGTTGAGGGCTTTGATCAGGACCGCTCCTGAGCGAGGAAAACTACTTTGGGGCGCCGGGTGAGCGTGGCAGGCTTGCGCGGTGATCTTTGAGTTGGCTCCTCGCTTCCTGACCTGGGACGACGTGGACCCCGCCCGTCAAGCCTTCGACGGCGCGTCCGTAGCGCAGACGGTGCGCTCGCTCGGCCCGGCCCGGTGTGTACCTATCCGCCCGGACGTCCCTTTCGGGGACCCCGCGATGAGCACCTGGAGTCATGACGAGGCCGAGTCCTGGGCCGACGCCATGTCGTACGCCCTTGTCCAGCACTACGGCAGGTGGACCGTCGGGTGGCGCTGGTCGCACGACGAGGGGGATTTCGACGGTGGACCGATAGGAAACTGGTGCTGTCCGCGGGACTCGATCACGACGCCGGAAGAGACACTGGCCCGTGCCGAGGCGGCCCTGCGTGAGTGGCGCGAGTGGCTGGAGTACCTCGCCGGCTGGTTCGAGGCGTACCCCCTGGACCTGACCGACATCGAGGATCAGCGGATCTTGTGGGAGCGCGCGGTGAGGAACCTGATCCTGCAGGTCGTCGACCGCACCGGGTGTGGCAGCGGCTGGCACGGCCACTGCCGCCAAGTGCTCACCTGGTTCCTCCATCGCTGGGGAGTCGCGCCCGACGTGGCCCGGGGCCTGGTCGACGAGGCGATCGGTGGACGGTTCCACAGCTGGACCGGCCCTGACACGGTGGTCGTCGACGACGTCGCGGAGCAGCTCGCGCAGTCTCTGCAGCCGACCGACGGCCGTACCCGCGCAGACACGCCGGCTCAAGACCACTTGCAGCGCTGGCTCGCGGTACGCGAATCGGTGCCGTGGCACGAGATCCCGGACAACGGTACGGACGGACCGGTGGCGCCCCTTCGCGACGGCGCGGCGGAGGACATCCGGGCTTTCGACGGCGCCATCGACCCTGCCCGAGCCGAAGGCCTGTTCAGCGCCCTAGAACTGCTCCGAGCCGACGCGGCACGCGGAGCGCGGCTCGACTTCGCGCTGCTCAGCAGCTGGCAGCAGCACCTCCTGGGCACCCCGCAGCCGCCACGGTTCCGCGACTCGCCCGCCTTCGCCAAGGGAAGCCGGGAGCGCCACGGCATCGGACCGGACACACGCGACCGACTCGACACGTGCCTGGCCGAGGGCGCATCCGACGTCGGCCGACCTCTCGGCCTGACCGCCCGCGCCGCCCGTGCCTATCTCGACGTCTGCTTCTTCCATCCCTTCGACGATGGCAACGCCCGGTCCGCGTTCCTCACCCTCGTCTTCATCCTCGCCCGCGAGGGCATCGCACTCGACGGAGTCAGCCTCCTGCGCCGCATCACCTTCGAGGCCGACAATCCGAGTAATGCTCAGATCCTGTGGATCGGGCCCGGGAGGACGTACCTTCCCGGGTGATTGATCGATAGGTCACCGAGCAAGACTGACGTTCGCGGCGTCGGTCGGGAAGGCACGTCCGTGCTCACCGTAGTCAACGAAGACGGCGCCACGCGAGACGGGTCGTCGCTGCTGGACGAGATCGTCCGGGAGGGCGCCCGCAGGATGCTGGCCGCCGCGCTGGAAGCCGAGGTCAACGCATACATCGCCGAGTTGGCCGACCAGCGGGACGAGAACGGGCGGCGGCTGGTAGTGCGCAACGGCTATCACCAGCCAAGGAAGGTCACCACCGCGGCCGGGACCGTGGAGGTGAAGGCCCCGCGGGTGAACGACAAGCGCACCGACCTCAACACGGGCGAACGCATGCGGTTCTCCTCGGCGATCCTGCCGCCTTGGGCCCGGAAGTCCCCGAAGATCAGCGAGGTGCTGCCGCTGCTCTACCTGCACGGGTTGTCTTCTGGGGACTTCGTGCCCGCGCTGGAGCAGTTCCTCGGCAGTTCGGCCGGGCTTTCGCCGGCCACGGTCACGCGGCTGACGGCCCAGTGGCAGGCCGACCACGCCGCCTTCATGGACCGCGATCTGTCGGCCACGGACTACGTGTACGTGTGGGCCGACGGCATTCACCTGCGCATTCGCCTGGAGGAGGCCAAGGCCGCCGTGCTGGTGGTGATGGACGTGCGTGCGGATGGCACCAAGGAGCTGATCGCGCTGGCCGATGGCTATCGCGAGTCGACGGAGGCGTGGGCGGGCCTGCTACGCGACTGTGCCCGCCGGGGCATGCGCGCCCCGGTGCTGGCCGTCGGGGACGGCGCGCTCGGCTTCTGGAAGGCCCTGGCCGAGGTGTTCCCCGACACCCACGAACAAAGATGCTGGGTTCACAGAACCGCAAATGTTCTCGATTCCCTGCCGAAGTCGGCCCAGCCCGCGGCCAAGCGCGCGATCCAGGACATCTACAACGCCGAGGACAAGGAGCAGGCCCGCAAAGCCGTCACCGCGTTCACCCGGCAGTACAACGCGAAATACCCCAAGGCGGTCAAGAAGATCGCGGACGATGAGGACGAGCTGCTGGCGTTCTACGACTTCCCCGCCGAGCACTGGATCCACCTGCGGACCACGAATCCCATCGAGTCGACGTTCGCCACCGTGCGGCTGCGGACCAAGGTGACGAAGGGTGCTGGCAGCCGGGCCGCCGGGCTGGCCATGGTCTTCAAGCTGGTCGAGTCCGCCCAGGCCCGCTGGCGGGCCGTGAACGCACCCCACCTCGTCGCTCTGGTCCGTGCCGGGGCCCGGTTCGAACGCGGCCACCTCGTCGAACGCCCCGAGACCCTCGCGGCGTGATCAGCCTCAGCCGATCCGCAGAAGCCGGGAGGATCTCAGGCACTCGTGCGCCGTACGTGCAGGTGGCCATCGCGGGGGAAGGAGGGCGGCGCCGCGGGCAGGACGCTGTCAAAGTCGTACCGGCTCTTCTGCGCAACCCGGCACGATGCCAGGTTGTCCACCTGGTGCAGGAGTTCGAGACGCTCCAGCCCGTCGCTCTCGAAGGTGTCGAAGGCCCAGCTGGTGAGTGCCTCCAGAGCGCGGGAGGCCACTCCCCGCCCGCGAGCGTGCGCCGCGGTCCAGTAGCCCACCTCGGCCGCCGGTTTGCCGGAGATGGCTTCCTTGAGGACCACGTTGCCCACCAACTGTGCGCGAACTGAACCGGGTTGTGCCTCAAGGACGGCAAATCCGAACCGGCCCCCCGCTGCCCAGCCCCGCTGCTGGGCCTGCACCCACCGTGCCCCGTCAGCATCGTTGTCCACGACAGAGCTCGCCCACCGGCGCAATGCGGGATCCCGGCTCACCTCGACCAATGCGGCAACGTCCTCCATGCGCCAGGGACGAAGAACGAGAGCGGGAGAGACCGGCGACGCGGCCACCTGAAGTACGACGGGGGCATTCACCAACCGATCATATGCGGCGGCGCTTTCACCCGACGCCAGCCGCGTCCGGCCCATGCCGCCTTGCGACCGCCCCGTCATTGCTGTGTCCGGACACGCAGAGCCTGGACGGACCAGTCGAACACCGGCGCCAGACTCTCCGGGGCCGGCCAGCCGTTGACCACTGCGAGGAGCTGGAGGTATCGCTCCCTGCGGGGATCGTTCACGCTCTCCAGCCGAGTCGCCAGCCGGCGGCGGAGCTCGACGTCGTCGGGGCGGCCGAGGAGGTGCGCGTAGTGCGCCGTGAACGCCGCGACGATCGGATCGGCCTGGGGCGAGGCCGGGTCGATGCCGGCGGTCAGGGCCGGGCCGGCCTGGTCACGGACGGCTGCGGCAATGTCGCGGCGCGGGCCCATCGTGTCGCTTCGGGCCTGCTCGGCTGCCTGGTCCTCGGCCATCCGCCGCACGACGGCGCGGAAGTCCGGGTCCAGGGACATTTCAGCCAACTCCACCCACGCCTGGACCTGCTCCGCCTCCGGGTTGTCAGGCAACTCGGGGGTCATCGAGCGCATGACCCCCGCGAATGCGGGGGCGGCGTCAAGACCGCCGAAAACGACGTCGAGGAAATCGCCGATCAGACGTCGGCGTTCGTCCTCGGAGAGCTGGGCCAACCGGTGCATGAGTTCCGTCTCCTCAGGTGTGGACCCGCGCTCGGCCACCGCCATCAGCACCGCGCGCCGCAAACGCAGGACGCGGATCTGCACTGCCAGTGCTTCGGCGTGCGCCGCGGCGACCTCGGGAAGCGAGAGCTCGCGGTCCACGACCTTGCGGATCGTGGGAAGGTCCAGTCCCAACTCGCGCAGGGTCCGCACGAGGTCCAGGCGTGCGACGGCGTCGATGTTGTAGAGGCGGTAGCCGGCCGGGCTGCGGTCCGTCGGCGCCACGATTCCACGATCGGAGTAGAACCGAATGGTCTTGACCGTGAGACCGGTCCGCCGAGCGAGCTCGCCGATCGAGTAGAGCGTGTCGCCGTCCATGCCCTCACCTTTGCGTCTCCCCCTACTGGAGACTCAAGCCCCTATGCCTGCCAGCAGCCAACCACTCCTCATCCACAAGTCTTGACAATTCCTCCGACAATCCCCAGGACCCGCTCAACCTCGTCGGCTACATCAACATCCATCTTGCGGAGACCCGGCGCCGCGCCGCCGACTCGACCAGCTCGGCATCAAGGTGAACGCCTCAGTTGGCGAAGGCCGCCAACTATCGCGCTCAGTCACAACGGTCACTCGGACGGGTCAGCCCCAGCAGCCCGCGATCCGGGAGGGGACCCGCGTGAAGGACATCGGATGGGGCTTGGACGCCCTTGAGTGGGGCATGGCACGCGAGCCCGAGTGGGGCGCGGCCGACACTCTGGACTGGCGCTGACAACGAAGGCCCGCATCCACTGTGCCGAAAGGCGATGAGTGTCACCCAGGCAGGCATGTTGTCACCAGGACCAGGAAGGGGTGGGGCGATCGACACTCGGTGTCCCGTGGACGAACCCGACACCCCGACTTTGAGGGGTGGGGTAAGCCCTACCCTCCGGTGGCCGGGTAGCAGGCTCGCTGCGGCATCGTGCATCCGCGAGCGTACTCCCATGACTGAGACCGCCTCACTCCGCACTGTGCCGCAGGCGCCCACCGCACCCGAGCCGGGTGCCCGCCGGTTCCGCTGCGAGCTGGGTTACCTGCTGTCCGGACTACCGCTCGGGCTGGCGGCGTTCACTGTCGCGGTGACCGGAGCCGCCCTCGGAGTGTCCACCCTCGTGGTCTGGGTCGGGCTGCCCATCCTGGCCGGAACACTGCGAGCGGCCCGGGCCCTGGCCAACCTGGAACGCCGGCGCGTCATGGCCGTCACCGGCCGCCCGTTGCCGTCGCACCGCCCGCGGCCGTCCGGCACGGGATGGGCGGGAACACTGCGCGCGGTACGCGATCCACGATCCTGGCGCGACCTCGTCCATCTGGTCGTCGCCTTCCCGCTCCAGATCATCACCTTCAGCGTGGCACTGACATGGACCCTCGGCGGCATCGGCGAGCTGCTCTACGCCACCTGGGCGTGGTCCCTGCCTCGGGGACAGGACAACCAGGGCCTAGCCGAGCTGATATTCGACACCTCCTCGCAGGCCGCCGACATCGGCTTCAACACCGCCATCGGGGTGCTCCTACTGGCCACCGCGGCCCCGGTAGTCCGCAGGCTGGCCGCATTGCAGACCCGGTTCGCCATCGCCCTGCTGACCGACCGGGCCGCGTAGCCATGAGCCGGCCGCGCCCTGCTCCATACCCAGATCTGTGTGCTGCTGGTGCCAAGTAGCCCGCCAATCCGATGACAACCATCGTGCTTCATCTCGCCGCTTCACCCAGGTCGTTCGGGACGTCCGGTGACTACGATCGCGCCTCGGCACACCACTCGGACAGGCCAACACCAGCAGCCCGCAATACGGCAGGGGAACCCGCGTCAGCGACATCGGATGGAACCGTCGTGACCGCCCCGGGCTGGCATGGGCGACCTCGCATGGGCACGGATCGCGAACCCGACTGGGCTTGAGCAATGGCGCAAACAGCGGCCCGCCTACCCCTGGAGGAGCTCGTCACGGGCCTGTCCCGGGTCGGCGGCCTGGAGCCTGTCGTGAAGTCGCTCTTGAGCGTACGGCTCTGCCGGAGCCGCTTCGGCCCGCTGCCGGCAATCCGGACACCCCTGCGGTTCTGCTGGTGCGAAGAGATCCATATAGCGGGTGACCTGGTGCTCCGGAATGCCGCAGCCATCCGTCGCTGGATTCGTACAACCATCCGCACGCTCAGTAGTCATGTAAGGCGAGTACGCCGAAGGCGTGTTCGTCTCGTTTCCCGGGGGACCCACATGATTCACCACATATTCCTGCATGCCCGCGTCCTTCCGGCCGTGGCCGCCGCCGGGATGCTCGTGCCCGTCGTCGCGGGCGCGGCGCCGGCTTCCGCCGCTACCGCGCCGCAGGTCAGCTGCACGTCGGGCAAGGCCGGGCTCGCCGCCAAGCTTCAGAGGGACATCGCCGCCGCCCTCGCCACGCGCACCGGAACCGTCGCCGTCGGCCTGCGCGACCGCACCACGAACACCACCTGCACCCTGCGCGCCACGTCCTCGTACGACTCGGCCAGCGTCGTGAAGGTGACCGTCCTCGCCACGCTCCTGTGGGACGCCAAGAAGACCAATCGGTATCTGACCTCACGCGAGACCAACCTCGCCACCGCCATGATCACCAAGTCTGACAACGCGGCCACCACCTCCCTGTGGAACCAGCTCGGCGTCACCAAGGTGAAGGGTTTCCTGGCGGCGGCAGGCATGACGCGGACGGTGCCCGGGTCCGGCGGCTACTGGGGGCTCACCCAGATCAACGTCACCGACGAGCAGCGGCTGCTCTCGCTGATCACCGCCAGGAACACCGTCCTGAGCGACAACTCCCGCGCCTACATCCTCAAGCTCATGGGCAACGTCGTCACCTCGCAGAGGTGGGGGACGCCGGCCGGCGCGCCCTCCTCCGTGTCCAAGCACGTCAAGAACGGCTGGCTGCAGCGCGCCACGCGCGGCTGGCGCGTGCACAGCGTCGGCACGTTCCAGGGCGGCGGCCACGACTACACCATCTCCGTGCTCACCGATGGCAACAGCACGATGAGCTACGGCGTGAACACGATCCAGGCCGTGGCCAAGGTGATCCACCAGGATCTGTTCCCGACCGCTCCCGCCGCGTCCCGTTACACGCCGACCACCACGCCCAAGGAGGCGTACATCGCGGTGCCCCAGGCAGAGTCACCTTCACCCGGGATCAGCACGGCCGCTCCTACCAGATGAGCGCCGTCATCACGCGGGACATGCTTGATGAACGCACCGGGGCCAAGCAGTCCCTGCTCCCGCCGGGCTTCCTTGGCGGTGACTACAACCAGGCACGAGGACACATGCTCGTCAATCGCCTCGGCTGCTCAGGGGACACGCTCGACAACCTCTTCACGATCACGCAGACCCCCACCAACAGCCCGGATATACGGCACTGGGAAGGCGTCGTCTACGACGCCGTGAAGAGCGGGAAGGTCGTCACCTACAACCTCTGTCTTGGGTACTCGGACGACCCGGCGGACTCCGTCCCCAAGCACATCCAGCTCGAGGCCTTCGACCAACACGACAACCTGCTCTTCGATAGATCGCTCGACGACGAACCCGCCCACGGCCAGCAACGGCGCCACCGCAGAGGACTGCCCCGCATGGCGACGAGCGTGGCCTCACCGATGGTCCCGGTGAACGCCGCCACCATCATGCGACTGTTGGACTCCGGGCAACTCGCCCTCGCCGGCCAGGGCGGCGGCCAGCGCAAGAAGCTGTCCCGCGGCGAACGGCAGAACAACGGTCCGCACCGCAACCTCGACCGCCAGGGTGCAGCTGATCGGAAGGCGGAGCTGGTGCGCAAGATGCGCGAGAAGGCAGGCGCAGCCCAGGGCGCCGAGCCGGCGGGCGACAACACCGCACAGAACTGACGCACCGCCGCCGCAAGGCGGCACGGCACAAGGCAGGGCCCGGACCGCGACGCGCGGTCCGGGCCCTGCTGCCGCACCGGGCGCAGCCGAAACCGCTCATCACCGCCAGCGCAGCAGTACCCGGTACTCCAGCGGCAGCCCCAGGGCCGACCGCGCCCACACCATCAGCGCCGTCACGCCGCAGCGCTGCAACGAGCTTCACGAAGTGCCGCGGGCCCAACCCGGTGCCACCCCATGCTTCGGGTTCCCCCTGGGCAAACGCGGTACAGCAGCGTTCAACACGGCCGCCGCAGGCGTCCTCGTGAAGACCGATCCGAACAGCGCCACGTACCACTACGACGAGGAGCCAGGAGTATGGCAGGGGAGCAACGGGCCGCCACCACTGTCGAGGGACGGAACTATCACTGACCCGCGGGCTGCCCTGGGCTCCGGTCTCCACCGACAGGACTCCCGCGCCGACTCCCTTGACCACCTCGTCCAGGACGGCGGGGCGATCGGTGGGCGTGTGCGGCCCCCACATGAAGCGGGCAGGCAGGGACTCCCCCGCGGGCCACCCTTCGGGGTGGCCGGACTGCTGGAGCCGCTGGACCATGCGCAGGAGGACGGCGTACTCGTGGTCGCGGGCCAGGCGCATGGCCCGCGACCAGCGAGTCGAGCGGGCCGAGGACGAGCTGGAGGGCGTAGCCGGAGGAGAGGGCGGTCGGGTCCAGGGTGCCGAGGCCGGCGGCGGCGCTCGCAGTCACAAGGCGAGGTCCAGCAGCGGAGGGGAGACGACCCCCAAGCATCACTGTCCGCCACAGGGAGGCAGGCTCAGACGGTCAGCGGGACGAGCCGGCGACTGCCGCGCAACGGCGAGGTACGGAGGAGGAGTTCCGCACCGGAATCGCCGGAACGAAGCCCTGCACGAGGTAACCGAAGCGGTCGTGGGGGTTGCGCTCCAGGCCGAACCAGCCGCGCGCCCACTCGCCGATCGGTGCCTCCGCGTGGGTGTACGCCACGAGTGTCACGGCAACGGCGAGCACGTACGGTCACACGTCGGGTGGCCGAGTACATCATTGCCCTGGCCGCGCGGCCGGGGCGGAAGGCGAGGACGTCCGCTTCCGCCCCGCACGGCTATCAGGCCGGGCGCGGGAGGTACGCCAGGCCGTGCGCGCCGGCCTCGCCGAGCTTGGCGATGTCCAGCCGGGCCAGGCGATCCAGCGTCTCCAGGTCGACGACATCGACGGTGGAGGAGATGGCGCAGGCCACATAGGCGAGTCGGCCGTCGGGAGACGAGGTGATGGTCAATGGGAAGAGCCCGACCGCGAGTTCACCCATGTGCTTGCGGGTGTCGGCAGCGAACACGGTGAGGCGGCCCGGTGCGTGGCGTCCGAGTCGCGACCCCGGATCGGGTGACATGCGTACTTCGCCCGCGAGCAGCTTCCCCGTCGAAGTCAGATGCACCGGCAGGACGATGTCTTCCGTGGGCAGGGTGTCGACGACGGACGCGGTGCCGGCGTCGATGATCCGGATTCCCGTGGTCGGCCGCCCTTCCGCGGCGGCGGAGAAGTCGCCGTAGGGCGCGGCGACGAAGGCATGAGTGCCGTCGGCGGAGACGGCGAGGCCCTCACTGCCCGGTACCTCGACCTTCGAGGTGAGGACGCCCCGTTCGAGGTCGACGACCGACACGAACGGCGCCTCCTTGTTGGTGGCGTACCCTGTCCTGCCCGCCGGGTCGATGGCGAACCAGTGCGGGCCGGGCGCGTCGGTGTCGATCCTGCCCACAGGCCGGCGGGTCGCCATGTCGATCACCACGACACCGCCAGGCCGGTTCGCGGCGCCCTCCACGCTGACGTAGATCCGGCCGCGCGCCGGGTCCAGCGCCAGGCCGTGCGGCCCGTGTTCCGGGCCGATGTCGACGATCTCGACGATCTGGCGGGTGTCGGGGTCGATGACGGCCAGGTCGGTGCGTCGGCCGCCGTTCGCGTGGTAGTAGCCCGAGCGGTACGTCAGAGTGCACCACAGGAGCCGGCGCGTCGCGTCGAAGCACAACTCGTGGGGCTCGGCCGGGACCTGCACGTGGCCGAGATGGCGGTCGGACGCGGCGTCGAAGAACGAGACGGTCGGCCCGCTCTGGCTGACGACGGCCAGGACATCGCCTTGCCGACCGGTACGGGGGGACTGGCGCACAGCGACTCCTTGAGATGGGGCGGAGGGAGGGATGCCACGCGTTTCCGCGGGCGTCTCCACTCTCCGTGCCACAGAGCGCCACATCAATGCAAAGATGAGCATCCAATCATTGCCTCAGATGCAAAATTGCAGTTCAGGAGCCATTGATGGATCTCAACCTGCTGCGCGTCCTGGACGCCTTGCTCCAGGACAACAGCGTGACCCGAGCAGCGGAACGCCTTGGTACCTCGCCCGCGGCAGTGAGCCGCACCCTGGCCCGGCTCCGCCGTGCGGTCGGCGACCCGCTGCTCGTCCGGGCCGGCCAGGGGATGGTCCCGACCCCGCGCGCCCTGGAACTCCGGGAAGAGGTGGCCGCGTTGCTGCGCGGCTGCGACAACGTCCTGCGGCCGGGTCCCGGTTTCGACGCCGCACGTCTCCAGCGCACGTTCACGGTGCAGGCCGCCGACCTGCTCCTGGTGGGACTGGCCGCGAACCTGACCGAGCGGATCCACGCGGAGGCCCCACTGGTCGACGTCGTCTTCCTGTCCGAGGCGGTCGAGGGCGGCCCCGGGCTGCGACAGGGCTGGGTGGACGTCGAACTCGGCGTCCTCGGGCACCTGGACCCGGAGATCCGAACCCACCAGCTCACGCGGATGACGCCTATCGGCATCGCCCGCCAGGATCATCCTCTCTTCGACAGGCCGATCGACGCCCGTCGGTTCGCCGCGGCCGACCACATCGGCATCTCCCGACTCGGCAAGCGCCTCGGGCCCATCGATCACGCGCTGGCAGAACTCGGACTACGGCGCCGGACCCCGATCGTGGTACCCAGCCACACGAGCGCGATGATGCTCGCCCGGGACACCGACCTCGTCGCGCTCAGCCTGGCCGACTGGCTCCCCGACACCGTCACCGCCATGGGACTGCGGACGTTCGCCATCCCGCTCGACCTGGCACCGATGGACCTGGGGATGGCTTGGCATCCCCGCAACTCGACCGACCCGGGTCACAGTTGGTTCCGCGAGCACCTGGCTGCCGCCGTCCTCGCCCCGGCAGGACTCGGTGACGCCGAGCGCTGATCCCCACCGGCACGACCCGGCACCCGGGCAGGACCGCTGACGATCCGCGGCCCCGACCCCACACCCGGGGTCAGGGGCTGCGTCAACGATTCTCGGCTGCCCCTCATTCGGCACCCAGGACTGCGTGTCGCGCAGCCCTCCGGCTGCTTCCCCGGCCAGCGCGCGTCAGGCCGAGTGCAGGAACGCACGCCCGTCGGAGAGGCCTTGGTCGCACGCATGACCGGTCTCGACGAGAACGAACGCCGTGGCCTGAGAAGGCGATAGCGCAACCGTACGGTCGCGGCAAGGTGAGGACCCCGGTTCCGGGTCGTGTCACTCCGGCGGGTGTGTCGGGACGTGGTGGGCCTCTCGTCACGCTCCTGAACGGCAGTTCGCCCGGGGCGGCGTCCCCCACGCCGCTGCCGACTGACCCACCTCGGGGTGCGTCATCGTCGCCGACGCCGCAGCATCGCATCGCATCGCAGTACGTTGCTGCGAAGTCTGCGCCGGCCCCGACCTGGCAGGGCCTCAGCCGTTGCTTCCGAGACCGCGATCGGGCAGGCTCATGTCCCACGTCGCGGGAGTGCCGTCGGCGCTCCCGTAGCGCAGGAACACGGTCCCCGCCGGGCCGGCCACCTCGCTCGGGGGAGCCGTCTCAGAGGTGGCCGTCACGACTTCTCCACGGGGACGACGGCGACCTCCGTCAGGTGCCGGCCCAGCTGGTACGCCTGGCGGATCCGGCTCATGATCTGCCTCCTTCTCCGGTGCTTCGGGTGATCTCTGCTGCGGTCACTCCCGTTCGTCCGGGAATCCGTAGTCCGCCGGGCCCTCGTAGGGCAGCTCGAACTCCGGCTCGGGATCGGGCTCCCTCGCGTCCTCACACGGGCGGCACAGCGGCGCGGAACCTTCGACCGAGACGTCGATCGGCTTGCCGCACCCGCCGCATGGCGCGATCTCCTTGACGATGTGGGAGCAGGCGAAGCAGAAGTAGACGGACTCGGGCTCGCTGCGGACCCGGACGTCGGTGCTGAGGGTCTGTTCATCGCACCAGGGGCAGACGTGGATGTACGAGGGCCTGCCCTGGTCGTGCCGGATCGACGGGAGCCAGAGCGTAGCCAGAGCGCCGAGCTCGAAGAAGCTGGAGCAGCAGCGGCAGGTGGCGAAGGCGCCGTCGCCGGTCGGCGGTACTGGGGGAGCCTCGTCCAGGACCAGCGTCACCTGCTCGCAGGCGGGGCACTCGATGGTGGTGCTCTCAGGGCCGTTCTCGCGCAGTTCGCCGGCGATCCGGTTCATCCGCTTCTCAACGTAGGAGTTGATGTTGCCCAGTTCCTCGCGGAGGTCCTTCAGACTGCGCTTGGTCTCCTCCTGATCCGCAGGTCCGAGGTAGGGCTGCAGCTCGGCGTCGATGAAGCGGATCAGGCACTGGCGCCGCCTGCGTCAGGATCGGCCGGGTTCCGTCGGAGCTCTTCGAAGACATGGAGTCCTACGCGATCGCCGCAGGTAGGCAACTCGGCCGGTCGCGCGGCGGGCCCGCCGTCGCCGCCGCTGCAAGGACGCGGGTGCGGTCGTCGAGGTCGACGCCGCGCCCGTGCCGTCTGGGCCGGTCACCTCGCGGCCGGGCTACGAGGTCGGTCGCGGTGAGTCCGCCAAGCGGCGAGCGCTTCGGTACGGCTGCCAGTTGGATGCTCGGCATGCCAGTCACGCAGGAAGCGGTTGAGCTCGAACTGCGCGCCGATCTCCTGAAGCTGGGCAGCGGTCTGGCGCGTGGCGTGCCAGTGGGCGATGGCGTCGGCCAGGGTGCGCCCTGCGCCTTCGGCAACGAACGCTCGCATGTACCCGTCGAAGTGGAAGCTCGGGCCGATCTCCCGGCGGAAGTACTCGCGCAGCACCTGACTGCACCGCTGGCCCTCGGGAATCACGGTGGAGCCGTTCACCGGCGCGGCAAGCTGGTGGCCGGTGCTGCGCGTCCGGGACAGCGCGGCCGCCGGGGCGACGCCGTCCAATGCGGCCCGCAGTCGCTCCGTCAGCGCCGCCTTCCCACCGCCCCGCGACACCCCAAGCTCCCGGGCGAGCACGGTCAGCTCGGCAAGCGTCCAGTACCAGCGGGCCAACTCGTCCCCACTCAACGCCGCACTCAGCTCCGGTCGCGTCTCAGCGCCCTCGTTCGAACTCATGTCCCCATGATATGAGAGGTGGTACGCCCAGCGTTCGACGAGACGAATCGGCGGCGTACACGAACCACCTCCGGCATATACGACGCGGGGCATCTGCGATGCGCCGGTCGTCTACAGGGCGGTGGGCGGATCCGTTCTCTTCGGACACCCGGGCGGTTATGCATCGCACGGTGGGGTGATCCCCGGTGCTGCCCCGTGACGGCATCAGGTTCGGCAGGTTGGCCGGGCATGCGAATCAAGATCTTGAGTCTGACGGTCCTGGCTGCTGCGGCCGCGGTGGCCCTTCCGGTCGGGCCTGCGGTGTCAGCTGCGGCGGACAGGCCGTGCGTGGCGGAGTCGCGGTGGGAGGGCGACCGGGAGTGCTACACCGGCCACCGCGCGAAACGTGGCCCTGGTTGACCTGCACATCCAGAAGAAGCGGGGCCGCGATCACGCGCGGGCGGAAGGCTTTGTGGAGGAGGGCGGCGCCGTGTGGATGGAGGTGCCGTGTGGATGGAGGTCAAGAAGCACGGCGGGCCGGCAAAGCGGGTGTACCTCAAGCGGGTCCTGAAGGGCGGCACGGACAACCCCCACGCCGCATCGCGGCAGAAGGGCCACAGGCTGGCAGTACGACGGGCCGGGCTACCTCGTACGCAGATGCGCCGCGCTCGCCGGCGACCGCCTCAAGGCCTGTACCGGGTGGCACTGACGACGGCCCCGCGCGTGTGAGGCAGCCCACCGACGGCAGGCGACTCCCCGCAGGCGGCAACTCGTTGACGAGGTATGACACTCCACTACCTGCCCACCGCCACCCCCGCCGAGCCGACGGAGACACCCTCCTCCGACGAACCGCCCCTGCTCTTCCGCACCGAACCTCCGCAGCCGGTCGCCGCGCCGGAGGAACGTGAGCGTGGCAGGGAGAGGCCGAGGCACTCGCCGCGGCGGCGGCCACCGGCCAGCGGGCCGCGCACTGGATCCGGACCCTGCCGCTCCCGGCCGGGGCATGGATCAGCGGCCCGCTGGCCGACGCCGTCGAAGAGGCGATGACCAGCCTGGACCCGGCGGAGCGACGACATCGACCACCACGGACACGGCGGCGTCTCGTAGTCGGCCCGCGCGCGGCTGGACGGCCTCATCTACGGCATGGCAGAGATGGCCCCCCTCGCAGCGCACCAGCGGGTAGCGCTCTGCGCCATGGTCCACTGCGTCCAAGGCCTCCCCAAAGCCCTCGCCAACGACCCGGGCACAGTGATCGAGGACGGGGACCTGACGGCCGTGTGCGCGGTGATCGACAACGCCATCGGCGTCACTGGTCCCCGAGAGGCGTGACTCGATACGCGGCCTGACCGCGAGGCGACCGGTTACACCGCATCACCCCCAGGACCTGGGCTCGGCGGCCGAGCGCTCGCCGAGCCGGAGGCATGACCCCATCGAGCGAGGTGACCAGCCCTCCCCGCCGCCCGTTGACCCGATCATGAACAAGATCATCACCAGTCTCCTCGGCGCCGGGCTCCTCGCCGCCGCGCTCGCCCCCGCCGCGCTCGCCGCCGCCCCCGTCGACCCCGCCACCCGCGACGCGCACATCCAGCTCACCGTGTCCCGCACCGACGGCACCACCCGCAACACCGGGTTCGTGTTCCTCAACTGCCCCGGCAAGCCCGGAAAGGACCACCCCTACACCGCCGAGGCCTGCGCCGACCTCCACGCCGCCGGCGGCGACTTCGACCGCCTGCCCGGCCGGGACTCGGCCTACTGCTCCAACGAGGGGCCCGTCACCGTGACCGCAGACGGCGCCTACAAGGGCCGCCCGGTCCACTGGGAGCACACGTACGAGAACGACTGCGAGCGCCAGCTCGCGACCGGCCTCGTCTACGAATTCTGAGCCTCCCGCCCGTTCGCAGCGCCTAGGTCCAACCTGAAGCTAATCACGCGATTCTCGAACGTTTCTGAATCAGATCATCGCAGTGGAGAAGGGCGTCAAGTCCCGGGCGCACCAGGACCTGACCGCGGCGCATCACGGCCTGCAGAAGCCCGCGTTGCTCGCCGGCATCTCCCGTACCTACCAGCCGAAGGACGAGGAGGGCGAGCAGCTGCCGCCCGAGTCGACTCTGGTGCAGGTGAAGGCAGAGGACGCGCTGCGCTACACCGCGCGGGCGCTGACCCGTCTCTTCGATGTGACGACCACCAAGGACTGGGCGAACTGCGAGGCAGGGGCCGACATCACCGTCGACGGACGCGTGCTCGTGGGGCAGGTGCCCGTCGCGTATCTGCTGTTCCTGGAGAAGCAGCTGACGGACATCAACACCTTCGTCCGCAAGCTTCCCGTACTGGATCCCGCCGAGGCGTGGACGCAGGACCCCTCGACCGACGCGTGGAAGACCGAGGTCGTCCGCACGGTCCGTACGAAGAAGGTTCCGCGCAACCACGTCAAGGCGGAGGCGACGGACAAGCACCCGGCGCAGGTGGAGGTCTACTACGAGGATGTGCCGGTCGGTTACTGGACCACGGTGAAGTTCTCGGGCGCGCTGCCGGCCCGACGAGTGAACGAACTGCTGGAGCGGGTGGAGAAGCTCCAGCAGGCGGTGAAGTTCGCCCGTGAGGAGGCGAACAGCGCCGAGGTTACCGACCAGCGGGTCGGCGACGCCGTCTTCGGCTACCTCTTCGGGTAGCCGGGACACCACAGACTCCCCGGCCACAGAACACGGCCGGGGCGCGCGAGGAGCGCAAAGCTGAAGCTGAGCCTTGTCGTGACACATGCGGTTCCAGTGGAGGTTCGAGTCCTCCTCCCGGCACTACCCGCCGGGATAGCCCAATCAGGCAGAGGCAGACCGCGGTCAATCTCAGACTATTGCTCCAGACTCAGCATGCGCCGCTCATCGCCGGATCGACCGGGCCCGGGCCCTGGTGCGTCGAAATGCCAGTTCGAATCTGGTCCGCCGAGCTCGATCGGCGGTGGTCCAATGGCAGGACGCGACGCAATGACGAATGACCCGGGTCCTCAAGTGTGCCGGCGTGTGATGTGAGCGGCATCCACAGGGTCCGGGGGCAGGCTACGCCCTCGGACCCGCTCCTTTCCCGCGCGAATGATGTGTGGCTATCGACAGCCGCGGGTGCTTCACTCGCCTCACGACCGGCTCTGACTGGTGCCTGATCGTCGAGACGTCGACGCCCTTCACGGGGTACGACATGGCGGAGGGCGGTCGCGTCGAAGTAATGCCGGTCGACGGCGAGACGTCTTTCGCAGCTCATCTCGGCGAATCGGTGCCGGCGGTGTGTGAGGAGCTCGCGCCGGCTGGTGTGATCACGGGGCCGCAGCCGTTACTGACAGGATTTCCCGCATGCTCGAAGCGAACCTCGACGCGCTCTCCCGGATGATGTCCGAACACATGGCTACGCCGTTCCCATCCGGCTTCCGTGGCCTGGACATCGAAGGCCAGGACATGGTGATGCTCGATGCGGACGCTTACGGATACGCCGCAGGCGTCGTCAACGGCCCATTCAGCGAACGGCACCGCGCGGGCCTGACGCAGCTGACGTTGGTGTTCGAGAAGGTCCTTCCGGCGATCAACGACGAGTACGCGACCACGTACTACACGCACGTGCGTGACATGGCCGTCCGGCCGCCGAAATCGATGGCCTACGTGAGAAGTAGAGCCCGGCCGCCGGCGCCGAAGCGGCCGAGCCCCGTCGCCAGAGCGGCACCGGTGCCGAACTCGTCCTTGGTCCAGCCGGCCATGCCGAGCAGCGGACCATGCGGCGGCTCGGCGCAGGTGGGGTCCGGCCACGAACCGGGTCGGTGGGAGGGGCATGGCCTCGCCCACTGAGCCGGCCGTACAGCAGCTGCTCATCGTCGCTGTTCATGCCGTTCAGCGTCGCGGACGACGATGACGGGCAGAGGCCGGATCGGATCCCGTGCAAAGGCCGGGAAGGTCGGGAAAACCAGGAAGGTCAGCGTTCTCCTCTAAGGAAGTTGGTCGGGCCGGTGTCGTGCATGATGTCGTGAAGGTGTATCAGTTGCCGGCTTACACGCGAACGCCTCCGGTCACCTACGGATGAACGGGCTCTCAGACAGCCTCAATTGAGCCCCGTCTCCTCGATCATTGGCTGCCCTCCCGAGGCCCTGAACCCACACACACGCCGGCACGGTCGGAAACCGGGTGCGGACTGGCGGTGCGGTGGTGTGTGATCGGGGCATGGCGATTGTTCTGGGCAAGCCGGGAGTCGACGGGCTGGGCGAAGCCGTGGGCGTACTGCGGGAGTGGCAGAGCGACGGGGCGCCGATGCAACTGCATCCGGGGGACCTGGGCTGGTTCTGGCGGTCAGGTGCGGAAGCGACCGCGGCTGCTATCAGGACGTGGAGCCGGGACGGCCGGATTCTCGGCGTCGGGCTGCTGGACGGTCCCGGGCTGCTGCGGCTGACGATCGCGCCGGACGCTCAGCGGGACGGGGAGCTGGCGCAGCAGTTGCTCGAAGACGTGACCGAGCCGGAGCGCGACGTGCTGCCGGAGGGGAGGGTGAACATCGAGGCGCCGATGGGTGCAGTGATCCAAGATCTGCTGTCCGAGGACGGCTGGAACGCCGACGAGCCGTGGACGCCGCTGCGCCGAGACCTCACCGAGCGGGTGGATGATCCTGGCATGCGGATCGAGGTGGTCGGGCCGGAACAGGCGCATGTGTTCACCGCCGTCCACCGGGCAGCGTTCGACGGGTCGAGGTTCACGGACGAGCGCTGGCACGCGATGGCGGGCGGGCTGCCCTACGCTGACGCCCGGTGTCTGCTCGCGTACGACGACCAGGGCATCGCGGTGGCGGCGGTGACGGTGTGGTCGGCCGGCCCGGGCAGACCCGGGTTGCTCGAGCCGATGGGCGTGCACCGGGACCATCGGCGTAACGGCTACGGCGCGGCCATCACCCTCGCTGCGGCGGCCGCACTCCAGCAACTGGGCTCGTCGAGCGCGATCGTCTGCACTCCGAGCTCCAATATCGGCGCCGTCGCCACCTACGAGTCAGCCGGCTTCCAGCCACGCCCCGAGGTACGGGACCGTACGTCTTGTCGGCGACGGCTTTGACCGGCGGCGGCTGTGGTCGGCCCGCACGGAGCCGGGTGAGCCGAACGGTCGGGGGCAGTATGCGCGTAGCTGACAGCCGGTGTTGAGCCGAAGAATGATCCCTTGATCACTTATCGGCGGCGATGGTGCGAACGAAGACGGGTTTGAGGTGGCTCTCCGTTAGTGCGTCGGGGAGTTGTTCCCAGTCGAGGACGTGGGAGACGACGCGTTCGCCGGGCCGGAAGTGATCGCCCGCTGCCGCCGATCGGCGCCCCGTACGTCGCCATGTGCGGGACCTCGGTGCAGTGGGCGGTCAGTCCGGCGCCGGAGTGGTCGCAAGTGACGCAGCTGATCGACCGGGTGACGGCGACCAGGTCGCCAGGGCCATCGCGGTCACGGCGACGTCGCCGGCGTCGACGACTCGGGCCGCTCACTTATGCGTGGCCGAGTGTGAACGGCGGGTCGATGAAGCCGTGTCGGGTCAGGATCACGGAGGCCACGTCTCAGGAGGTAACCGCGATCGGCGCGACGATCGCCTCGCCAGCCCACTGGATCCGAGGGTCGGGGCCTCGCACCACGCGACAGTGTGCCGCGCGACGTTCGTCAGCTCGCGCATCTGTCTGCTCCTGCACCAAGGCCACTCGGTCGGTGCAGCGGATCACCGAGCCACCTGCGCCCCAGGTCCCGTGGGCCGCTCGTTCACCGGCACCCACACGCGCGGCAGTGCAGCAAGCAGCTTGAGGGGGCACCGAAGGACTCAGCGAGATTGCCCGTCGTCCGCTCCGCCCCATCCGCCCTCCTGTGCAGGAGCCCCGGACGACGTCCGCATCTTTGTGGCTTCTGTCAGTACGACCTCTCTCACGGTGCGGGAAGACTGCCCGTCAGAGGCTCGGCGCGTCCCGGGGGCGCGCTGGGCCCAGGCCACGCAGATGACGTAGAACAGGGAAGACGGCACAGTGAGCGCACAGCAGCAGTACGACGAGATCGGTGAGGCGTACGAGGGGTTCAAGGCCCTGCCGCTGGAGCAGTACGTAGTGGTGCCCAGCTTCCTCGCCATGGTCGGGGACATCCGCGGCAAGTCGGTCCTCGATCTGGCGTCCGGGACCGGTTTCTACAGCCGGGAGTTCAAGCGCCGAGGCGCCACGGACGTCCTGGGAATCGACGTCTCCGGTGAAATGGTGGCCGTGGCAAAGCAGTTGGAGGAGCGCAATCCGCTGGGTGTGCGCTACGAGGTGGGCGATGCGGCCGAACTGCGGCCCTTCGAGCAGCGCTTCGACGTCGGTTTGGCGGTCCAACTGCTCAACTACGCGGAGGACATCGCCACGACGGAGCGGATGTGCCGCAACGTGCACCGGAGCCTGAAGCCCGGCAGCGAGTTCTTCGTGCTCAACCAGTCACCCGACTTCCGCTTCGACGGGCCGTCCCCGGAGAAGTACGGCTTCCGCAGCGAACTCACCGGCGAGGAGGTCGAGACCGGACCGCAGGTACGGACCACGGCGCTGCTCGACCCGCCGGTCTCGTTCGTCGCCAACCGCCCGCGCCGCGATGTCTACGAGAAGTGCTTGCAGGCAGCCGGGTTCAGCGAGGTGACCTGGGTCCCGATGACGGTGTCGGAGGCCGGTCTGCGTGAGTTCGGTGCGGATCACTGGGCTGACTTCTACGCCAACCCCCCGCTGGAGATGCTGCGCTGCCGCGCCTGACGGCGGACCGGTCGCCTTGACGCCGGTTCCGGGGGCGGTGTTCCGCTGCCGTGGACAGCACCGACCTCATCGGCAGCACGCCCCTGGACCGGCCGCGCCCCCTCAGGATTCGAGGGTCGCGATTCCCGAGAGGCAGCGAAGAGCAGCCCCACTCGGCCCGCGACGAAGACCGAAGTGACTCCCGCACTCGTGCGGAGGGCATGTTGCGGGGCGAAAGCGGTGCTGAGCGTGTACGTGCCGCCGCACGGGAAGCTCAGGCCATACCCTCACCCCGGTCCTGCGGCGCCTTGGCGGCCGCGAGTGGACTCGTAGCGGGGCAGCTGTAGCCGTGGGTTCAGGTGCCCAGGTGTGCCCCGTCGTCGGCGCCGAGGAGGGAGACCGTGAGTCGGCGTTCGACGGCGTAGGGCAGCGACCACAGTTCGGTACGCCGCCTCCGGTCCTCCGCGCCCTGAACGTCGGCACGGCGGATTCCGGGCACGGCGAGGGCCAGGGCGGCCAGGGACGCGGCCAGCCCTGCGCCAAGGAGGACATTGGTGAGCGCGGTGGCACCGCCCGCCAGGGCGAACGGAAACGCGAACCCTAGGCAGAGGGTGCCGAGGCCTCCGAGGACGGCCACCATCCACCACAGCGGGGTGAGCGGGTGTTCGTTGCTCAGGTGGTTCACCAGCTGCAGGTCGGTGGGACGTCGCCGTGGATGTCCTCCGGCGGCGGCGAACAGCTCGGCCCGCCCGCGCAGCACCCACACGGCGCGCACCCCCACCCACGCGACAGGCAGCACGAACAGCGTCACCAGCACCAGAGCCGCCTGAACCGCCCGCGGCACCGGCACCCAGTCGGATGCGTCGGCGGCCACGGATGCCACGGCGGCTCCCGCGAGTACGGCACCCGCCGCACCCGTGACCACGAGCCATCGCCGGGCACGGCGTACCCGAGCGCCGAGGGGGAACTCGACCGCGTCCACTGTCTTCTCCGTTCGGTGACCGCAGGTACTCTACGCAGTCCGGCGAGGATGAGGAGCAGCTCCCCACGCCGAGGATCTGGGTCGGTGACGAGGCCCAGTGGACCTGGTGACCTTGGTTTTCTTGACCCAGAAGATCCGCGCCGGTTCCAGAGCAGCCGTACCGACAGGGAAGAGCGAGGCCACGCGGCTGTCAACCAATGATCCGCCTGAGTTGCCCATGGTCCGCAATCCAACCGGATGCCTCTGACAAGCCCGCTTGTGCAGCTGAGAGGCCGGCGAAGCATGTGGCGGACACGTGACCGGGTGAGGCGCCCCCTCCTGTCAGCCGGCCGCCTGGACCTCGGCGTCCTCCGGGTACCAGCGCAGTTCGACCGTGTTGCCGTCCGGGTCGTTCACGTAGACCGACTGAGCCGAACCGCGTGCGCCCCAGCGCGGGACGGGGCCTTCGAGCACGTCGAACGTCCCGGAATCGATGACCTCCTGCCAGTCCAGGGGATCCACGACCAGGCAGATGTGGTCGACGTTGGACTCGCCTCGCGGGCGTGAGAAGAGGTCGATGACCGTGCTCTCGTCGATGCGCACGGACGGGAAGGGGACCTTGCCGGCCCGCCACTCCTCGACCCGCTCGGGCGCGAGGCCCAGGGGGCCGGTGTAGAACTCGAGTGCCCTGTCGACGTCGGTCACGTTGAGTACCAGGTGGTCGAAGGCTTTGACTCGCATGCGTGGAGGCACCTTTCTGGAGCTACGTCTCATCGGTTCAGATGATCATCTTGCTCGCGGGGTCGACGATCAAGAGTGCTCGGGCGGTTTCGGATGCCTGCAGCCGCCGATCGGCTTCCGGCCGCTACGTGCTCTCCCGGCTCAGCGTCGCGGTGACCGGACCGTCAGGGAGCCGTCGGGGCGGAGACCGCGGTGTCCACGGCGGCGTACGTCACACCGTGGTCGGCCAGGGCCTCCGCGACGACCCCTCCGGTCGTGGTGAGCGCCAGGAGGATGTGCTCGTCGCCGATCTCCCGGTCCTTGCGGGCCACCGCCACCCGGAGGGACTTCTCCAGGACGGTCTTGGCCTCCCGCGAGAAGGACTGGCGGCCCGACCACCACCCGGAGTCCTTGCGGTCGCCCGCCAGCGCGCCCTCGCCGTGGGACTCCTCCACGCGCGCCACGATCGCGCCGACGTTGATGCCGAGGTCCGCCAGGGCCTCCGCGTCGGCCCGGGACAGTCCCGCCCGCCGCCGGGCGTCGGCAAGTGCGGCCAACAGGGACGGGCGGCGGTCCGGCGGGCACAGCGTTCGCAGCGCGGCCGCCGCCCGGGTGTCCTCCCGGTCGAGCAGGGCCAGTAGCACATGTTCCTCGGTGACGACCGTCGCGCCGCCCCGCTCCGCGTGCTCGACCGCCCCCTTCACCACGGCACGTGCGGCCTTCGTGAACCGTTCGAACATCACTGCCTCCCGTACTTCTTGTGGACGGCCTGCCGGCTGACTCCCAGTTCGGTCGCGATCTCCTGCCACGACCAGCCCTGGTTGCGCGCACTGCGCACCTGGACGGCTTCCAGTTGTTCCAGTAGTCGCCGCAGGGCGGAGACGGCCCGCAGCCCGACCCGGGGGTCACGGTCGCCCGCCCGCGCGGCGAGATCGGTCGCATCGGTCATGACGTCAACCTACGTTGACGACATGGGTCACGTCAACCTTGGTTGACATGACGCTTCCGCACGGTCGTCTACCTGCGGCCACTCATGCGCAGGGAACGCCGCCGGGCCGCCCCCACGACTTCCCGCTCCGCTGGATGGAGCAGGCTGGGCGCTCGTCGACACCCCCACCCGCTCAAACCCCTGCCCGCCTTCAGCCCCGCCCCACAGACGCCATCCTCAGCCGCCAAGGAAGCAGCGATGACCGCTCCCACCGCCCTCACCGCGCTGACCGCGCTGTGCCCACCTCCCACCGTTGTTCCCCCTGCTCCCGACTGGTCTCCGATCGAAGACACGCTGGGCATGGGCCTGCCCCAGGACTACAAGGAGCTCGTCACCGCGTACGGACCCGGCCGGTTCTGCGACTTCCTCACCCTCTACCAGCCTCACTCCCCCAACGAGTGGACCGATCTGACCGGCCCCATGTCGACGCGTCTGCGCGCGCAGATCGAAGAGGTCCGCCACGCCACCCGTCGCCCCCGATCGCTACCGCACGCTCCCGAAGACCTCTTCGCCTTGGGCGTCACCGGAAACGGGGACTACCTCTTCTGGGTCACCCAGCCTGCCGGCGCCCCGGATGCCTGGACCGTCACCGTCAACGAGGCCCTGCACGCTCCCTGGTTCTCCTACGACGGGTCCTTGACTGAATTCCTCGTCACCGTTCTCAGTGGAACAACTCGCGTCCCCCTGTTCCCCATGGATCTCCTTGAGCACGGAGCCACCTTCACCCCCTCGAATCCCCGCAGCAGCGCGCCGACCGCAGCCACCTGGACGTCCGTCAGTACCCGCACCCTCCGCGACTGGGCCAACTCCAACGGGTACGACCTGCCCCAACGCGGACGCGTCCCCATCGAGATCATCCAGGCCTGGGAGCTTTCCACCAGGAGCCACCCAACGCCTGTGGAGCCGCCTGTGGAGCGCATGCTGCCGCGGGATCGCGACGTCGAGACTCCGTAGTGCCCGGTGAAGGCCTTGCGGAGCGCCTCCGCCGCTCTCGCCGCGTTCGCGCCGTGTTCTCGTCGGGCATTGGAGGCCGTGCCGCTCCGCCTCCTCCCAGCTGATCTCTCTGCACGAACTCCCCTGACCGGGTGAGGAGTTCGGAGCTGCCCGGACATCGGCACGTGACGTGGCCGAAACAGCCCCCACCTACTTTCTGTCGACCGACAGAAATCACCTGACAGGGGCTGCCATGACCGCGACCGCACCCAGCCAGAAGCGGGCCGTTCCCGCCCCGTCCGAGAGCGCTGACGGCGCCGCCGGCGGCGCCCGTTCCGGCGAGCTGGCCGGCTTCGGCTACCAGCAGGAGCTGCGCAGGCGGATGGGACCGTACGCCTCGTTCGCCGCGGGGTTCTCCTTCATCTCCGTCCTCACCACCGTCTTCCAGTTCTTCGCCCTCGGCTACTCCTTCGGCGGGCCCGCCTTCTTCTGGACCTGGCCCGTCGTCCTGGCCGGGCAGCTCCTCGTCGCCGCCTGCTTCGCCGAGCTCGCCGCCCGCTATCCGATCGCGGGCGCCGTGTACCAGTGGTCGACCCGGCTGGCCACCCCCGCCTTCGGCTGGTTCGCGGGCTGGATCATGGTCATCGGCCGGATCGTCGTGGTCGGGGCAGCGGCGCTCGCGCTCCAGGCGGTACTCCCGGCGATCTGGCCGGGCTTCCAGCTCGTGGGGGACGATCCCTCCCCCACCTCACCGAGCGGCGCCGCGAACGCCGCCCTCCTCGGCCTGGTCCTGCTGGCGCTCACCACCCTCGTGAACGTCCTCGACAACCGGGTCCTGACCGTCGTCAACACCGTCGGCGTCACCGCGGAGATCACCGGCGTGGCACTCATCGTCGCCCTGCTCCTCACCCACGCCCAGCGCGAACCGTCGATCGTCCTCGAGACCGGCGGCGCGGGCACGGGGGCGCTCCTCGTCGGCGCGTTCACCGCCGCGTACGTCCTCATCGGGTTCGAGAGCGCCAGCGAGATGAGCGAGGAGACGGTCAACCCCCAACGAACCGCTCCCCGCACCACCTTCACCGCGCTGACCACGTCGGGCGTCTGCGGCGGGCTGCTGCTGCTCGGGGGCCTGCTCGCCGCCCCGAGCCTGACCGACGGACAGCTGGGCGCGGACGGACTCTCCTACGTGCTCACCAGCACACTCGGCGACGGCGTGGGCAGGCTGCTGCTCGCGGACGTGGTGGTGGCCATCTGCGCCGCGACCCTGGCGATCCAGACCTCGGCGACGAGGATGCTGTACTCGATGGCCCGCGACGGCCAGCTGCCGTACGCGCGCGCCCTGTCCGCGGTCCCCGCGCGCACCGGCATGCCGGCGGTCTCGGCGGTCGTGGTCGGTGTGCTCGCCGCACTGCTCCTGCTGCTGAACTTCCTCTCCCCCGAGGCACTGCTCGCCATCGGGACGACCTGCATCGTGATGGTCTACCTGGCGTACGCGATGGTCACCGGCCCGATGCTCGTCGCCCGGCTGCGCGGCCGCTGGGTCCGGTCGGGAGCGCTGGACGAGACGGGCCGGCCGGTGTTCAGCCTCGGCCGGTGGGGGCTGCCGATCAATGCGCTCGCCCTGGTCTACGGCCTGTTCATGACCGTCAATCTGGCCTGGCCGCGCGCGGAGGTGTACGACCCGAACGGCGGACACTGGTACTTCCAGTGGTTCTCGCTGCTCTTCGTCGGCGGCTCGCTCGCCCTGGGTACGGCGTACCGGCTTCTTCGCCACCGCCCGCGTTGACCCGGCCGATCCGGCCGAGCTGGCCGAGCTGGCCGAACTGGCCGAACTGCCCTAGCCGGCCTAGCCGGCCTAGCTGGCCTAGTGATCTGGTTTTGAGGTCGTGGGTCGCCACGTGAGGCGTCCCCTGTTTCAGATTGCGGTGTTCGCCTGCGGCAGGTCGCGCGTTCGCGCTGTCCTGTGGGCATGGGTGATACCCGGCTGGAACCTGTCGTGCTGTCGGAGGCCGAGCGGCTGACGCTGGAGAACTGGGCCAAGCGCCGCTCGACCGCGCAGGGGCTGGCCGTTCGCGCACGGATCGTGCTGGCGTGCGCGAACGGCTGGAACAACACCGTGGTCGCCGCGCGACTCGATGTCGGCAGAGGCACCGTGCGCCGCTGGCGCACACGGTTCGTGGCCCAGCGCCTGGACGGACTCGCGGACGAGCCGCGGCCCGGGGTGCCGCGGACCATTACCGACGCCCAGGTGGAAGAGGTCGTGGTCCGCACCCTGGAGCAGACTCCCCGGGCGGGACGCACTGGTCGAAGCGGGAGCTGGCCAAGGTCGTGGGAATCTCCCCGGCGAGCGTGCTGAGGATCTGGCACGCTTTCGGCCTCCAGCCCTGGCGCACGGAGACCTTCAAGATCTCCCCGGACCCGTTCCTGATCGACAAGGTCCGTGACGTCGTCGGCCTCTACCTCGCTCCGCCGGCCAACGCGGTGGTCTTCGCGGTGGACGAGAAGCCGCAGATCCAGGCCCTTCAGCGGACCGCGCCGGTCCTGCCGATGGTCCCGGGAGTGCCCGAGCGGCGGAGTTTCGACTACGTCCGGCACGGCACCGTCGACCTGTTCGCCGCCCTGAACACGGCGACGGGCAAGGTGATCACGAAACTGTCCGCGCAGCACCGGGCGGTGGACTTCCGTGACTTCCTCGACGAGATCGACCGCCAGACCGACAAGCACCTGGCGGTCCACGTGATCTGCGACAACCTCTCCGCCCACAAGGCGCCGGTGGTGCACAAGTGGCTCCTGGCGCATCCCCGCTTCCAGCTCCACTTCACCCCGACCTACTCGTCGTGGATCAACCAGGTCGAGCGGTGGTTCGCCGAGTTGGAACGGCGCTGCCTTGAACGCGGCGTGTTCTGTTCCCTCGACGACCTCAAGGCCGCACTCGAAAACTGGATCAAGGTCTGGAACGACGAAGCCCGGCCCTTCAAGTGGACCAAGACCGCCGACCAGATCCTCGACCGGATCTGCCGCTACTGCGACAGGATCTCCGAACCAGATCACTAGCTGGCCTAGTGATCTGGTTTTGAGGTCGTGGGTCGCCACGTGAGGCGTCCCCTGTTTCAGATTGCGGTGTTCGCCTGCGGCAGGTCGCGCGTTCGCGCTGTCCTGTGGGCATGGGTGATACCCGGCTGGAACCTGTCGTGCTGTCGGAGGCCGAGCGGCTGACGCTGGAGAACTGGGCCAAGCGCCGCTCGACCGCGCAGGGGCTGGCCGTTCGCGCACGGATCGTGCTGGCGTGCGCGAACGGCTGGAACAACACCGTGGTCGCCGCGCGACTCGATGTCGGCAGAGGCACCGTGCGCCGCTGGCGCACACGGTTCGTGGCCCAGCGCCTGGACGGACTCGCGGACGAGCCGCGGCCCGGGGTGCCGCGGACCATTACCGACGCCCAGGTGGAAGAGGTCGTGGTCCGCACCCTGGAGCAGACTCCCCCGGGCGGGACGCACTGGTCGAAGCGGGAGCTGGCCAAGGTCGTGGGAATCTCCCCGGCGAGCGTGCTGAGGATCTGGCACGCTTTCGGCCTCCAGCCCTGGCGCACGGAGACCTTCAAGATCTCCCCGGACCCGTTCCTGATCGACAAGGTCCGTGACGTCGTCGGCCTCTACCTCGCTCCGCCGGCCAACGCGGTGGTCTTCGCGGTGGACGAGAAGCCGCAGATCCAGGCCCTTCAGCGGACCGCGCCGGTCCTGCCGATGGTCCCGGGAGTGCCCGAGCGGCGGAGTTTCGACTACGTCCGGCACGGCACCGTCGACCTGTTCGCCGCCCTGAACACGGCGACGGGCAAGGTGATCACGAAACTGTCCGCGCAGCACCGGGCGGTGGACTTCCGTGACTTCCTCGACGAGATCGACCGCCAGACCGACAAGCACCTGGCGGTCCACGTGATCTGCGACAACCTCTCCGCCCACAAGGCGCCGGTGGTGCACAAGTGGCTCCTGGCGCATCCCCGCTTCCAGCTCCACTTCACCCCGACCTACTCGTCGTGGATCAACCAGGTCGAGCGGTGGTTCGCCGAGTTGGAACGGCGCTGCCTTGAACGCGGCGTGTTCTGTTCCCTCGACGACCTCAAGGCCGCACTCGAAAACTGGATCAAGGTCTGGAACGACGAAGCCCGGCCCTTCAAGTGGACCAAGACCGCCGACCAGATCCTCGACCGGATCTGCCGCTACTGCGACAGGATCTCCGAACCAGATCACTAGCTGGCCTAGTGATCTGGTTTTGAGGTCGTGGGTCGCCACGTGAGGCGTCCCCTGTTTCAGATTGCGGTGTTCGCCTGCGGCAGGTCGCGCGTTCGCGCTGTCCTGTGGGCATGGGTGATACCCGGCTGGAACCTGTCGTGCTGTCGGAGGCCGAGCGGCTGACGCTGGAGAACTGGGCCAAGCGCCGCTCGACCGCGCAGGGGCTGGCCGTTCGCGCACGGATCGTGCTGGCGTGCGCGAACGGCTGGAACAACACCGTGGTCGCCGCGCGACTCGATGTCGGCAGAGGCACCGTGCGCCGCTGGCGCACACGGTTCGTGGCCCAGCGCCTGGACGGACTCGCGGACGAGCCGCGGCCCGGGGTGCCGCGGACCATTACCGACGCCCAGGTGGAAGAGGTCGTGGTCCGCACCCTGGAGCAGACTCCCCCGGGCGGGACGCACTGGTCGAAGCGGGAGCTGGCCAAGGTCGTGGGAATCTCCCCGGCGAGCGTGCTGAGGATCTGGCACGCTTTCGGCCTCCAGCCCTGGCGCACGGAGACCTTCAAGATCTCCCCGGACCCGTTCCTGATCGACAAGGTCCGTGACGTCGTCGGCCTCTACCTCGCTCCGCCGGCCAACGCGGTGGTCTTCGCGGTGGACGAGAAGCCGCAGATCCAGGCCCTTCAGCGGACCGCGCCGGTCCTGCCGATGGTCCCGGGAGTGCCCGAGCGGCGGAGTTTCGACTACGTCCGGCACGGCACCGTCGACCTGTTCGCCGCCCTGAACACGGCGACGGGCAAGGTGATCACGAAACTGTCCGCGCAGCACCGGGCGGTGGACTTCCGTGACTTCCTCGACGAGATCGACCGCCAGACCGACAAGCACCTGGCGGTCCACGTGATCTGCGACAACCTCTCCGCCCACAAGGCGCCGGTGGTGCACAAGTGGCTCCTGGCGCATCCCCGCTTCCAGCTCCACTTCACCCCGACCTACTCGTCGTGGATCAACCAGGTCGAGCGGTGGTTCGCCGAGTTGGAACGGCGCTGCCTTGAACGCGGCGTGTTCTGTTCCCTCGACGACCTCAAGGCCGCACTCGAAAACTGGATCAAGGTCTGGAACGACGAAGCCCGGCCCTTCAAGTGGACCAAGACCGCCGACCAGATCCTCGACCGGATCTGCCGCTACTGCGACAGGATCTCCGAACCAGATCACTAGCTGGTGACTCGGCTCGGCTCCTCGCTGAAGTGGATCGAGTCCGAGTTCGCCGCCCTGCGCTACTTCACCACGGACTCATCCATCCACACCTGGACCGAGTACCCGACGAACGCGGCTTGAGAGGCCCTACTCCCGCTCTGGCGGGATCGCGGGCCAGTCCTCCATGGCGATGACGACCTCCGCCAGGCCGACCTCGAATGCGGCTGCGTCGACTTCGCCGTCCCGGTAGGCCTGCCACAGGGCGATGAGTCGCTCTTCCAGTTCGCACAGTTCGATCAACTTGTCGGCCAGCGTGAAGCCGTCCAACTGCGGCTTGCCGACCTCAAGCACCCAACGGGTCCCAGCAGCGCTCGCGGTGATACCCCGCCCTGCCAGCTCGACGGTGGTGAACGGCACCCCAGCCTCCGCGGCGACCGCGAGGAGCACCTCAAGCGTGTCCGAGTTTCGCACAGCCATGCCTGGCACCCGCCTCCTACGTGTGGCCCGAGTTCCTCCGCCACGCGCCAGTACCGCGTCCGAACTCAGCAGCTCATACCAATACAGCAGCGGTCACGACCCCGCAACGAACAACTTGAGGCAGCCTGCAGATCGCCCGGCCAAGGGTCCAGGGCCAGCCACTAACCGATGATCCGCAGCGCCGCGTCCGCCACCGATCGGGCGAAGGCGGGCTCGGAGCGACCCACCAGGAACACGCCCTCGATCAGACCGAACACCAGGTCCGTCCGTACCGCCAGTTCTTCCCGGTCGAGGGCAGCACCCGCTTCCGTCGCGGCGACGAGCCGTCCGTACGCGTCCTTGAGGTCGGCCCGCGCTCGGTGGAAGCCCTCGAACTTCTCCGCGCGTACCTCGGGGAGCAGGTACAGCACCCCCAGGTTGTGTGGGCCGCCGCAGAGCAGTTCCACGTCCGAGCGGCACAGCTCCCACAGCCGTCGCTCCGCGGGCCGCGTGTCGTCCGCGAGGAGCTCGCGGGCGAGCGTGAGCGAGGGGGTGACGGTCGACTCCAGGAGCTCGGCGAGGAGGCCCTCCTTGCCGTCGAAGTAGTGGTACATCGTGGCCTGCCGCATCCCGGCCCGCTCGGCGACCGCCCGGGTCGTCGTCGCCGCGTACCCCTGCGTCGTGAAGAGCTCGGCGGCCACCAGAAGCAGTTCGTCACGCGCGGACAGACCGCTGTCCGGCCGTTGCTCGGCTCTCGGCCGGCCGACGCGCTTCCCGCTGGTGCTGCCCATGTGGCGATCCTCGCACACCTCGCCCGCCGCCCGATCTTGGTGAGGGTTCGGTAACTCCCGCGCAACGGACGAGCAATGCCCGCGACCCACCCCCGCCCTAATTTCTGTCGCACGACAGAAATTAGGCGCCACCTCCCCCATCAACCAGGAATCGGAGCTCGCCCCATGGGAACCGCCACACCCCACGGCGCCCGCGCCCACGCCCGCGCCCAGCACGGCACCCGTACCCCGACCATGCCGGTCGTCCCCGCCACCGACTGGCCCGCTCCCCCCGCCGGGGCCGGCCCCCTCGTCTGGGCCGAGACCGTCGCCGGCGGCGGCTACGCCCACAAGGTCCTCGCCCGCGGCACCGAACTCCGCCTCACCGACCTCCACGGCGACGCCTGTGCCCACCTCGTCCTCCTCGCTGCCGGGCGCCCCTGGGAACGGTTCAACGCCGCCGACACCGTCAAGGTGCAGTGGAACGCCTACCTCCGCGCCGGACACCTCCTCCTCTCCGCCCAGGGCCGCGTCCTCGCCACCCTCGTCGCGGACACCACAGACGGCCGCCACGACACCCTCTGCGGCACCTCCACCCTCGTACTCAACACCGAGCGGTACGGCGACGGCGCCACCCACTGCGCCACCCCCGCCGGCCGTGAACTGCTCACCCTCGCCGCTCTCAAGAACGGCCTCGACACCCGCGACCTGCCCCCTTCCGTCTCCTTCTTCCAGGGCGTCCACGTCGACGCGAACGACGGCACCCTTCATTTCACCGGCTCCGCCGGACCCGGCGGCTCCGTCACCCTCCGCGCCGAACAGGACCTCGTCGTCCTCCTCGCCAACGTCCCCCACCCCCTCGACCCCCGCCCCTCCTACACCAGCACCGCCCTCGAGGTCCTCGCCTGGCGTGCCGAGCCCACCCGCCCCGGCGACCCCCTCTGGGACGCCACCCCCGAAGGCCGCCGCGCCTTCCTCAACACCGCCGAACTCCTCACCTGCCGGGGGCAGTCATGACCGTCGTACCCGCCCGCGCCGCCTGGTCCGGCACCGTCCCCGCCGGCCGGCACCTCACCCTCACCGACCTCCACGGCAACCAGGCCGTCGACTTCCTCGTGTACGACGCCCACGACACCGCCGTCCGCTACAGCGCCCCCGACACCTTCCAGGCCCAGCAGGGCATCTTCCTCACCACCGGCAGCGTGCTCATGTCCACCGAGCACACCCCGCTGATGACCGTCGTCGAGGACACCGTCGGCCGACACGACACCATCGGCGGCGCCTGCTCCAAGGAGTCCAACACCCTGCGCTACGGGCACCACACCTGGTCCCAGCACGCCTGTGTCGACAACTTCCTCGCCGAGGGCGCCCGGCACGGCCTCACCGCCCGCGATCTCGTCTCCAACATCAACTGGTACATGAACGTCCCCGTCGAGAAGGACGGCACCCTCGGCATCGTCGACGGCCTCTCCGCCCCCGGCCGCACCGTCGTCCTGCGCGCCGAGACCGACGTCCTCGTGCTCGTCTCCAACTGCCCGCAGATCAACAACCCCTGCAACGGCTTCGACCCGACCGCGGTCGACATCACGATCGGCGAGGCCCCCGCATGACGTCCTTCGACACCGTCCTCGTCGCCAACCGCGGCGAGATCGCCGTCCGGATCATCCGGACCGCCCGCGCCCTGGGCCTGCGTACCGTCGCCGTCTTCTCCGACCCCGACCGCTCCGCGCCGCACGTCCGCCTCGCCGACGAGGCCGTACACCTCGGCCCCGCCCCCGCCAAGGACTCCTACCTCGACGCCGACAAGATCCTGCGGGCCGCGAAGGACACCGGCGCCGGGGCCGTACACCCCGGGTACGGCTTCCTCTCCGAGGACGCCGGCTTCGCCCGCCGCTGCGCCGACGCCGGTATCGCCTTCGTCGGCCCCACCGCCGAACAGCTCGAACTCTTCGGCGCCAAGCACACCGCCCGAGCCGCCGCCGAGCGCGCCGGAGTCCCCCTCGCCCCCGGCACCGGCCTCCTCCCCGACCTGCCCACCGCCCTCACCGAGGCCGCCCGCATCGGCTACCCCGTCATGCTCAAGGCCACCGGAGGCGGCGGCGGCATCGGCATGCGCGCCGTCCGCGGCCCCGGCGAACTCTCCGACGCCTGGGAGAGCGTCCGGCGCACCGCCGCCGCCTCCTTCACCTCCGCCGGCCTCTTCCTCGAACGGCTCGTCGAGCACGCCCGGCACATCGAGGTCCAGGTCTTCGGCGACGGACACGGCCGGGTCGTCACCCTCGGGGACCGCGACTGCACCCTCCAACGCCGCAACCAGAAGGTCGTCGAGGAGGCCCCCGCTCCCGGGCTCCCCGAGCACGTACGGGCACGTCTCACCGCCGCCGCCCGCGAACTCTGCGCCTCCGTCGACTACCGCTCCGCCGGAACCGTCGAGTTCGTGTACGACCCCGCCCGTGAGGAGGCGTACTTCCTGGAGGTCAACACCCGTCTCCAGGTCGAGCACCCCGTCACCGAAGCCGTCCACGGGATCGACCTCGTCGCCTGGATGCTGCGCCTCGCCCGCGGTGAGACCGGTGTCGTCCGCGACCCGGGACCGGCCCGCGGACACGCCGTCGAGGCCCGCGTGTACGCCGAGGACCCGGCCCGCGACCACCGCCCCGGCGCCGGCCTCCTCACCCGTGTCGAGCTGCCCGAGGACGTACGCGTCGACGCCTGGATCGAGACCGGTACCGAGGTGACCACCGCCTACGATCCGATGCTCGCCAAGATCGTCGCGCATGGATCGGACCGGGCGGAGGCGCTCGCGCGGCTCGACGCGGCGCTCGCGGCGACCCGGGTGGACGGCATCGAGACCAACCTGGGCTTCGTACGGGCCGCGCTGACCGACCGGGACTTCCGCGCCGCCACGCACTCCACCGCCACCCTCGCCGCCGTCGCCGACCCGACCCCCCGGATCGAGGTCGTGGCCGCCGGGACCCTCACCACCGTCCAGGACTGGCCCGGCCGCACCGGCCACTGGCAGGTCGGCGTCCCGCCGTCCGGGCCCATGGACGACCGTTCCTTCCGTCTGGGCAACCTCGCCCTCGGCAACCCGCAGGGCGCCCCCGGCCTCGAATGCACCCTCCAGGGCCCGACCCTGCGCTTCACCCACGCGACGACCGTCTGCGTCACCGGCGCTCCCGTCGACGCACGGATCGACGGCGCTCCCGTACCCCTGTGGGAGCCGTTCACCGTGCCGGCCGGCGCCACCCTCACGGTCCCCGCGCCGGAGCGGGCCGGACTGCGCACGTACATCCTCTTCGCCGGCGGCCTCGACGTGCCCCCGTTCCTCGGCAGCGCCGCCACCTTCACCCTCGGCCGCTTCGGCGGCCACGGCGGACGGGCGCTGCGCACGGGCGACGTACTGCGCGGCGTGAGCGCGCGCCGACGGCTCGCAGGGGAGACGGTGAGGGAGACGGCAACGGAGACGGCCGGGGGGACCGTAACGGTGACGGCCGGGGAGACGGCCGGGAAGACGGCCGACCAGGCGGTCAGCCCGGCGGCGGTCAGCCCGGTCGCGGGCCCCGTCCCGGCGGAGGAGCGGCCCTCACTCGGCACCGAGTGGCGGATCGCCGTCGCCGAAGGGCCCCACGCGGCCCCGGAGTTCTTCACCGAGGACGACATCCGCGACTTCTACGCCGCCGCGTGGGAGGTCCACTTCAACTCCGCCCGCACCGGCGTCCGGCTGCTCGGCCCCAAGCCGCGCTGGGCCCGCGAGGACGGCGGAGAGGCCGGGCTGCACCCCTCGAACATCCACGACACGCCGTACTCCGTCGGCGCCGTCGACTACACCGGCGACATGCCCGTCGTCCTCGGCCCCGACGGCCCGTCCCTGGGCGGCTTCGTCTGTCCCGCGACCGTCGTCCGATCCGAACGCTGGAAGCTGGGCCAGTTGCGTCCCGGCGACACCGTCCGTTTCCGTCCGGTCGCGGTCACCCGCGCCGGGGCGATCGAGGACCGACCCCCGATCGTGGACGGCGGGGTTCTCGCCACCCACGGGGACGTCACCTACCGGCGTTCCGGGGACGACAACCTGCTCGTCGAGTTCGGGCCGATGCAGCTGGACCTGGCTCTGCGGATGCGTGTGCACGCGCTCATGGAAGCGGTGGAAAAGGCGGCACCCACCGGGGTGACGGATCTGACGCCGGGCATCCGCTCGCTCCAGATCCAGTTCGACCCCTCCGTGACGTCGCAGGCCGGACTCCTCAGGGCCGTGAGGGAGATCGAGGCGGCCCTGCCGCCGGCGGCGGAGCTGGTCGTCCCGTCCCGTACCGTCCATCTCCCGCTGTCATGGGACGACCCGGCGACCAGGGAGGCCATCACCCGCTACACGGCGGGGGTCCGGGACGACGCGCCCTGGTGTCCGTGGAACATCGAGTTCATCCGCCGTGTCAACGGCCTGGAGTCGGTGGACGACGTCTACCGGACCGTCTTCGACGCCGAGTACCTGGTGCTCGGTCTCGGCGACGTCTACCTGGGTGCCCCGGTCGCCACCCCGCTCGACCCCAGACATCGGCTGGTGACCACCAAGTACAACCCGGCGCGGACCTGGACGGCGGAGAACTCGGTCGGCATCGGCGGCGCCTACCTGTGCGTGTACGGCATGGAGGGCCCGGGCGGCTACCAGTTCGTCGGCCGTACGACCCAGGTGTGGTCGGGCTGGCAGCAGCGGGGCGCCTTCGAGCCGGGCCGGCCCTGGCTGCTGCGGTTCTTCGACCGGATCCGCTGGTACCCGGTGGACGCGGACGAACTCCTCGAACTGCGGGCCGACATGGCCGCCGGTCGGTTCGCGCCCCGGATCGAGGAGGGGTCGTTCTCGCTGGCGGAGTACGAGCGGTTCCTGGCCGACAACGCCGGATCGATCGCCGCCTTCCGGGCCGGGCAGGCCACCGCGTTCGCCGCCGAGCGCGCGGCGTGGGAGGCGGCCGGAGAGTTCGACCGCGCGGACCGGGACGGGGCGGTGGACGCCGCGCCGACGGCGGACGTGGAGGTCCCGCCCGGCAGCCACCTGGTGGAGGCGGAGTTCGCCGCCTCGGTCTGGCAGCTGAACGTGGCGGAGGGCGAGGTCGTCTCGGCGGGTCAGCCGCTGGTGACGCTGGAGGCCATGAAGATGGAGTCCCGCGTGCCGGCGCCCCGCGCCGCCACCGTGACCCGAGTCCTCACCCGCCCCGGGGCCCAGGTCCAACCGGGCACTCCGCTTCTGATCCTCACCCCGTGCTGATCACCGTCCGGGGAGAGGGCCGCCCCCTCTCCCCCTCTTCCCCCTCCCGTGCCTCTTCCGCATCCCCATCCCGTACCCCATCCGCATCTCGTGCCCCTTCCCTCCCGAGGAGTCGCCATGACCGGCAGCGCCCTGGCCCGCGTGCGCGCCGCGTACGACCGCATCGACGCCGTCCGACGACCCGAGGTGTGGATCGGGCTGCGTCCGCAGGCCACGGCAGAGGCCGAGGCCCGGGACATCGACGCCCGGACGGCCGCCGGTGAGCGGCTGCCGCTCGCGGGTCGGACGCTCGCCGTGAAGGGCAACATCGACGTGGCCGGGCTGCCGACGACCGCCGGCTGCCCCTCGTACGCCTACCGCCCCGAGCGGGACGCGCCCGCGGTGGCCGCGCTGCGCGCCGCCGGGGCCGTGGTGCTCGGGAGCACGAACCTGGACCAGTTCGCCACCGGACTGGTCGGCACGCGCTCCCCCTACGGGGCAGTGCGCAACGCCTTCGACCCCGAACGGGTGAGCGGCGGCTCCAGCTCGGGTTCGGCGGTCGCCGTGGCCCTGGGAATCGCCGATCTGGCCCTGGGCACGGACACCGCGGGCTCGGGCCGGGTCCCGGCCGCCTTCCACGGCCTCGTGGGCCTCAAGCCGACTCCCGGCCTGGTGTCCACCGAGGGCGTCGTCCCGGCCTGCGCGAGCCTGGACTGCGTGAGCGTCTTCGCCAGGACACTCGACGAGGCCGGGGAAGCGCTGGCGCTGCTCGCCTCGCAGCCGTCCCACCCGCCGGGGCGCGCCCCTGGGCCGCACCGGGTCGCGGTAGCCGATCCGGCCGCGCTCGGTGAACTGGACTCCGGCTGGGCCGACGCCTACGCCCGTACGGTGGACACGCTCGCCGCGTCCGGCGCGGAGGTCACGACGGTCGACGTCTCCCCCTTCCTGGAGGCCGCCGCCCTCCTGTACGAGGGGGCGTTCGTCGCCGAGCGGTACACCGCCTTCGTCGACGAGCAGCTCGCCATGGGTTCGACCGATCTGGATCCGACCGTCGCGGGGATCGTCTCCCGGGCCGGCACGATCCCCGCCCACCGCCTCTTCGCCGACCGCGTGCGCCTCGCCGAACTGGCGGACCGGGCCCGGGACGCGCTGGGCACGGCCGACGCCCTGCTCCTGCCCGTCACCCCGGGGCATCCGACGCTCGCCGAGGTGGCCGCGGATCCCGTCGGGGCGAACGCGCGGCTCGGACGGTTCACCAACTCGACCAATCTCCTCGGCCAGTGCGCCCTTGCGGTGCCCGCGGGCACGGTGGACGGGCGCCCGTTCGGGGTGATGCTGATCGGCCGGCCGCACACCGACGACCGGCTGCTCGCGATCGCCCGCCGGATGACCCCAGCGGTGCCGCTGGCCGTGGTCGGCGCCCATCTCACCGGTGAGCCGCTGAACCCGCAACTCCTCACCCTCGGTGGCCGGTTCGTTCGGGCGACGGTGACCGCTCCCCGGTACCGGCTGCACGCCCTGGCGACAACCCCGCCGAAGCCGGGCCTGGTGCGTATGGCTCCCGGGGCGGAGGCGGGCGCGTCGGTCGAGGCCGAGGTGTGGGAACTGCCGGCCGAGGGGCTCGGACTGCTCCTGGCCGAGCTGCCGGCGCCGATGACGCTGGGCCGGGTCGAGTTGGGGGACGGTACGGCGGTCCCCGGCTTCCTGTGCGAACCGGAGGCGCTGGTGGGAGCCGAGGACATCACAGGGTACGGAGGCTGGCGCGCCTATCGGGCACGGAAGGGAGCAAGGAGCCGGTGACCGATTCACGAGCCACCGTCCGCCGTCCTGACCTGCGGTTTCCGCGCAGCGTCACACTCTGGGTGCTTTCATCGGGATTCTCCGGACCTCCGCGTGTTCGGCGGTCTACCTTACGGACATACCGCGCTGACCGCCGCGGATGGAGGGGGATCCTGTGTCATCGCCCTGCGACCCCCGGTACGCCCCCGCCGGCGATGTGAGTGCCGCGCTCATGGTGATCGACTCTCGACTCAAGGCCCTCCTGATCAGCAACGCCCTGTCCAGTGCGGACCAGGACTGACACGCGGCCTCTTCAGGTGTGATGCCGCCACCGGGCTGTGGCAGAGCCTTGGGGCGCGGCCCGGCCACCGCCAGGCGAACACCTGGCGGTGGCCGTGTTCAGGGCGGCTGTGAAGGTGTCGGTGACGACCGACGGCTCATCCGCGCGCGGAGGTACGCCTCCAGTTCGGCGGCGCCGGTCAGCATCGAGCGACCCCGTGCGGACAGCCGACCGTGCCAGTCGCGCAGCGCGGCCTCCAGAGGTTCCAGCCCGCCGGCCGCCCTCACCTGGGCGATCAGCGGGGCGATCTGCTCCAGCAGGTAGCCGCCCCGCCTGAGTTGGTGGGCCAGCCGGGCGTCCCGTACATCGGCCTCGCCGTAGAGGCGGTACCCGGTCAGCGGGTCGCGGCGCGGGCGTACCAACCCGGCGTGCTCCCATTTGCGGAGCGTCGCGGGCCGGATTCCGAGCTTTCCTGCCAGCGGGCCGATGAACGTGTCGGCGGGTCGTGACGCCGCGGCAGGCTCGGGTGCCCGGGTGGGTGCGGACACCTGCGTCGGCTCTGACCCCGCACCGGGCTCGGGCTCCGTGGTGGGCTGCAGGTCGCCGAGGGCGCGTTCCACTGCTTGGAGGGTCCGCCGGTCGTCGAGGAGTTGGGCGTGGCTCTCGTCGATGAGGCGGAACGCCTCCTCGACCTCGCCGAGGTTCACGGCCCGCATGATCGACGTCGCCGTCTGGTGGCCGTGGCCGGGCACCAGGGCGAGGAACGCGCGCAGGGCCCCCGCGTGCAGAGACGTATAGGTGCGGTAGCCGTGGGGTGTGCGAGCGGCGGGCGGAAGGATGCCGGCCTCCTCGTAGTTCCTGACCGCCTGTGTGGACAGACCGTGTCCGCGCGCCAGATCGATCGGCCTGAGCCGATCACTGCTTTGAAGGTTTCGCCCCATGAAGCCGAAGATAGCGCGGAAAAGTTTCAATCGAAGGTTCAACGATAGCGTTGAAGGCATGGCGACTGACATCAAGGACACCGTCCATTCCGTCGAGGCTGCCGCCGTGATGAGGCTGCTACCGGCCCGGCCCCGACTGCTCGCCCTGGGCGAGCCCACCCACGGCGAGGACACTCTGCTCGACCTGCGCAACGAGCTCTTCCGGGAGCTCGTGGAGCAGGAGGGCTACCGGACGATCGCGATCGAGAGCGACTGCATGATGGGCCTGGTCGTGGACGACCACGTCACCTCGGGCGCGGGCAGCCTCGACGAGGTCATGGAGCACGGGTTCAGCCACGGCTGGGGCAGCTCTGCGGCCAACCGCGAGCTCGTGCGCTGGATGCGTGCCTTCAACGAAGGCCGCCCCGCGTCCGAGAGGCTCCGCTTCGCCGGTTTCGACGGCCCGCTGGAGACCATCTGTGCCGCGAGCCCCCGGCAGGCCCTCACCGCACTCCACGACTACCTCGCGTCCCGGGTGGACGCGGGCCTGCTCCCCTGCACCGCGGAGAGGCTCGACCGCCTGCTCGGCACCGACGACCGGTGGACCAACCAGGCCGCGATGATGGACCCGGCCCAGTCCGTGGGGCAGTCGACCGAGGCCGCGGAGCTGCGGCTGCTCGCCGACGACCTGGTCGCGCTGCTCGATGCGGAGATGCCGCACCTCCTCGCGACGACTTCGCGGGACGACTGGGACCGGGCGCGCCTGTACGGGCGCACCGCGACCGGCCTGCTGCGCTACCACCACTGGATGGCCGACACGTCGCCGGCCCGGTTGACCCGGCTGGTGGGCCTGCGGGACCAGATGATGGCCCACAATCTCCTCGCCGTCGCCGCCCGGGGCCCGGCACTCGTCCACGCCCACAACTCCCACCTCCAGCGGGAGAAGAGCACGATGCGGATGGGCGGGATGCAGCTGGAGTGGTGGAGCGCCGGCGCGCTGGTGAGCGCCGAGCTCGGCGAGGAGTACGCCTTCGTGGCCACGATCCTGGGCACCATCCGGCACCAAGGAGTGGACACACCGCCGCCGGACACCGTCGAAGGACTCCTGTACGCGCTCCCGGAGACCCGCTGTGTCGTCGACGCCCGGCGCCTTGCCACCGCCCTCGCCGACACCAGGCCCGCGCCCCGCGTCTCCCCCTGGTTCGGCTACGCCCCTCTCGACCCGGCCCACCTGGCGGACAGCGACGGCATCGTGTTCGTCAAGGACGTCCCGCAGCGCTGATGCTGTGACCGCACGGGTTCATCTGCTTCATCCGCCCAAACGCGGATGCGTCACCGTCACTCGTCTGCGATAGTCGCGCGCTGTGGACAATCCTGATCTTGTGTTTCGGCGTGCGCGTGATTCCGATGCGGCCGACGTAGCCGATGTCTGGCTGCGTTCCTTCACCACGGCGCTGCCGACCGTGCGCCGTGCGCACGACGACGACGCGATACGGGCCTGGTTCTCCCACGTGGTCGTGCCACGGTACGAGACCTGGGTGGCGCTCGCCGAGGGCTCCGTGGTCGGGCTGCTCGTACTCGATGGCGAGGAACTGGAGCAGCTCTACCTCGACCCGTCGTGGCGCGGCAGGGGCGTGGGCGACCGGTTCGTGGATCTGGCCAAGCAGCGGCGGCCGGATGGGCTGGGGCTGTGGACGTTCCAGGTCAACGGACCGGCGCAGCGGTTCTACGAGCGCCACGGCTTCGTCGCGGTCGAGCGTACCGACGGACTGCGTAACGAGGAGCGTGAGCCGGACGTCCGCTACTTCTGGCAGCCCCAGGAATAGGGCTCGCCAGGAGGAGCGGTCACGCGGTCTCCGGTGGCGGGCGGTCGCCCTTCGGATGCCGTTCTCGCCGCGAAGGCGGATGCGGCGCGGTTGCGGATGCGGATGCGGATGCGGGCATGGGAGTGGGAGCGGGAGCGGGAGCGGTCGATCGCGGCCTTTCGTACCCTGGCGTTATGCGCATGCGCCCCACTCTGAGTTGGACCCCTGGCGAGGACCTGCCGCCGGGTACCACGGACCTGCGGCCGGTCGCCGATGCGCTGAGCGCCGGCGGCGTGCTGGTGCTCAGCGGGGCGGGCCTCTCCACGGAGTCCGGCATCCCCGACTACCGGGGCGAGGGGGGGAGCCTGAGCCGGCACACCCCGATGACCTACCAGGACTTCACCGCCAGCGCCCAGGCCCGGCGCCGGTACTGGGCGCGCAGCCACCTCGGGTGGCGTACCTTCGGCCGTGCCCTCCCCAACGCCGGGCACCGGGCCGTGGCCGCCTTCGGGCGGCACGGCCTGCTCTCGGGTGTGATCACCCAGAACGTCGACGGCCTGCATCAGGCCTCCGGCAGCGAAGGCGTCGTGGAACTCCACGGAGGCCTGGACCGCGTCGTCTGCCTTTCCTGCGGTACCTACAGCCCGCGCCGCGAGCTCGCCCGGCGGCTCCAGGAAGCCAATGAGGGCTTCCAGCCGGTGGCGGCCGGAGTGAATCCGGACGGCGACGCCGACCTCACCGACGAACAGGTCGGGGGCTTCCGTGTCGTGCCCTGCGCGAATTGCGGCGGCGTCCTCAAACCGGACGTCGTGTTCTTCGGGGAGGCCGTTCCGCCGCCTCGGGTCGAGCACTGCCGCGAGCTGGTCCGGGACGCGGCCTCGCTGCTGGTCCTGGGTTCCTCGCTGACGGTGATGTCCGGTCTCCGGTTCGTCCGCCAGGCCGTCCAGGCCGGAAAGCCGGTACTGATCGTCAACCGGGACCCGACCCGCGGCGACCAGCACGCCCTCACCCGGGTCGCACTTCCCCTGGGAGCAGCACTCACCACCGTGGCCGGCCGGTTGGGCATCCCCGTCGACGGCCGGACGGCGACCTCCTGACCGCTGTGTTCGTCAGCTCCTGAGCGGGACGTCGTCGCCGCCCGGACAGCCGACCCGACTTCCTCGTAGCCCTGCCGGGTCCCCGCGATCTCGGCCGACGGCAGCGGAACGCCCGGGGGAACCGTGCCGGTCCCGCGGGGTCAGCGCCCGGGGCCGCCGGCGCCGCTCTTGCGCCGCAAGGAGACGATCACGAGCGAGACGGCGCCGGTCACTGCCAGGGTCCCGATCATCACCAGGACCACACCGATCGCGAAGAGACCGCTCGAGTCGTCCGACCAGTCGTAGAAGGCGGCCACGGTCAGCCCCGCCGTGGTGCCGATCACGGCGGCCGTGGCATGCCCTCGGAAGGCTGCCCAGCACACCGGAGCCAGCAGGGTCAGCCCCAGCCCGATCACCTGCCACGCCTCGTAGGGGCCGGTCGTCGAGCCGTCGGGATGCCCATCGCGATGCTGGTCCCAGCCCAGCCAGGCGGCCCACGCGGCCATCGCCACCCCGGCCGACGCCAAGGCAGTCCAGAACGGGAAGGTCGATCTCTGCGGTCCATTGATCATGGCCCCAGTGTTCTGACCCTCCCGAACACCCGCCAGAGCACACGTACTCAGCCCGACCCGAGTAGGTGAACCTCCGGACCACCGCCGCGGAAACAGACTCGCGGTGGCCTGGCAAGATCACTTGCCTGGCCGTGCGCGCCGCGGCCGAACGGTGCCACGCGGCGCCACATCGCGCCATCTGGTGTCGCATGGCGCCGAGTGGCGCCACTCGGCGCCATTCCATGGCCCCGCAGGGCGTGGGCGCGCATGGCGCCACACCCACCCAGGCAGGCACCAACATATTTCCGCAGGTCAGAGTCGTTTTATCGAGCGCCGAACCGGCGACACGCCCCGACGGCTTGCACATGGAGCCACTGTGGTGCCATGATGGCGTCATGGACCTCACTCCGTATGTCGACACCCTCCGCCGTGAACTCGCGGTGGCCGCCGAAGCCGGCGGCGACGAAGCCCGCGAGCTGGCCGAGAGGCTCACCGCTCCCCTGGAGTCGGCGACCCGGCTGACCATGCTCAACGTGCTCTCCGCCGCGATGGACGAGGTCACCCGCGATCTCGCCCCCGGCTCGGTCGACGTACGGCTGCGCGGCCTCGACCCCGACTTCGTGGTGACGCTGCCGCCCACCGACAGCGGCGCCCCCGCGGAGCCGGCCGCACCCGTCGAGCCGCTCAGGGCCCCGGCCCCGGCCGACGGCGACGAGGGTGGCACCGCACGCGTCAACCTGCGCCTGCCGGCCCATCTCAAGGCCCGCGCCGAGGAGGCCGCGAACCGTGAGGGCCTGTCGGTCAACGCGTGGCTGGTCCGGGCCGTGGCGGCCGCGGTCGACGGCGGCACCCGGCCCCGTACGACGGAGAAGGCCCAGAGCGTCGGACAGAACTTCACGGGATGGGTGCGCTAGCCGCACCGCCGCCCGCGCCACTTCACCCACACCACGTCCCACCAGCGGGGACGCCCCGAAGACCCAAGAGGACGGGACAGCCATGCCTTCTTTCGACACTCCCGCACCGATCTCGGTCACCGCGCACGTGGAGGCCGGTTCCATCCAGTTCACCGCGGGCGACCGCCTCGACACCCTCGTCGAGGTACGGCCCCGCGACCCGAAGAAGGACCTGGACGTGCGGTCGGCCGACCAGACCGAGGTCACGTTCGCGAGCGGCACACTGACCGTCAGGACGCCCAAGGCCCGTTATCTCGTCGGGCGCACCGGCACCGTCGACGTGACGGTCGAGCTGCCCGCCGGCTCGCGCGTCGACGTGACCGGCGCCTGGGCCCAGGTCCTCGGCGAGGGTCGGCTCGGCGAGGTCCATGTGAAGACCTCGTCCGGCGACGTCCGCCTCGACACGACCGGCCCGCTGCAGTTGAAGGCGTCGCACGGCTCGATCACCGTGGACCGGGTCGAGGGCGCGGCCGAGATCACCACCAGCTCCGGCAGCCTGCGCGTCGGTCTCGTCGACGGCCCCGGCGTCCTGAAGAACTCGCACGGCACCACGACCGTCGGCGCCGCGACCGGCGAGCTGCGGGTGAGTGGCGCCAACGGCGACATCGAGATCCGGCGCGCCGAGGGCTCGGTCACCGCCACCACCGCCCACGGCACCCTGCGGGTGGGCGAAGTGGCCCGCGGCTCGGTCCAGCTGGAGACCGCCTACGGCGCCATCGAGGTCGGCGTCCGCGAGGGCACGGCCGCCTGGCTCGACGTCAGCTCGGGCTCCGGTCAGGTGCGCAACACGCTCACCGCGTCCGAGTCCCCGCAGCAGACCGAGGAGACCGTCGAGGTCCGCGCCCGCACCCGGTACGGCAACATCGACATCCGCCGCGCCAAGGCCTGACCTCGGCAGCACCGGCCCCAGCTCACCCACTCCCCCAGCCCCTTCAGCCTTCGAACAGGAGGGCCCATGCCTTCATCTGTCATGCCCACCTCAAGGCAGGGCGACGGTCATCCGTTGCCGGCCGCCGTCTCCGCCGTCTCCGCCGTCGGTCTGCGCAAGTCCTACGGCGACAAGACCGTCCTCGACGGCATCGATCTGCGTATCCCGGCCGGGTCCGTGTTCGCACTGCTCGGGCCGAACGGCGCCGGCAAGACCACCGCCGTAAAGATCCTCTCCACGCTCATCACCGCCGACGGCGGACAGGCCCAGGTAGCGGGCCACGACCTCGCCACCAGCCCGCAGGCGGTCCGTGCCACGATCGGTGTCACCGGCCAGTTCTCCGCCGTCGACGGCCTGATCACCGGCGAGGAGAACATGCTCCTCATGGCCGACCTGCACCACCTGCCCAAGAGCGAGGGGCGGCGGGTCACCGCCGAACTCCTGGAGCGCTTCGACCTGGTGGACGCGGCGAAGAAGCCCGCCTCCACCTACTCCGGCGGCATGAAGCGCCGCCTCGACATCGCCATGACCCTGGTCGGCAGCCCGCGGATCATCTTCCTCGACGAACCGACCACCGGCCTCGACCCCCGCAGCCGCCACAACATGTGGCAGATCATCCGCGAACTCGTCGCCGACGGGGTCACCGTCTTCCTCACCACCCAGTACCTCGAAGAGGCCGACCAACTCGCCGACCGCATCGCCGTCCTCAACGACGGGAAGATCGCCGCCGAGGGCACGGCCGAGGAACTGAAGCGCCTCGTCCCCGGCGGACACGTCCGCCTCCGCTTCTCCGACCCCACCGCCTACCGGTCCGCCACCGCCGCACTCACCGAAGCCGGCAGGGACGACGAGGCACTGTCCCTCCAGATCCCCAGCGACGGCAGCCAGCGCGCACTGCGCGCCGTCCTCGACCGGCTGGACACCGCCGGCATCGAGGCCGACGAACTCACCGTGCACACCCCCGACCTCGACGACGTCTTCTTCGCCCTCACCGGCGGTGCCGCGAACCAGCCCCAGGAGACAGTCCGATGAGCTCCCTCTCCCTCGCCCTGCGCGACTCGAACACCATGCTGCGCCGCAACCTCCTGCACGCCCGGCGCTACCCGTCCCTCACCCTGAACCTGCTGCTCACGCCGATCGTCCTGCTGCTGCTCTTCGTCTACGTGTTCGGCGACGTCATGAGCGCCGGCATCGGCGGTGCCGGCGCCGACCGCTCCGACTACATCGCCTACATCGTCCCCGGCCTCCTGCTGATGACCATCGGCAGCACCACCATCGGCACGGCCGTGTCCGTCTCCAACGACATGACCGAGGGCATCATCGCCCGCTTCCGCACGATGGCGATCCACCGCGGCTCGGTGCTCATCGGACACGTCGTCGGCAGCGTGCTGCAGGCGGTCGCGAGCGTCGTCCTCGTCGGTGCCGTCGGCGTGGCCATCGGCTTCCGGTCCACGGACGCCACCGCTCTGGAGTGGCTCGCGGCGTTCGGGCTGCTCGTGCTCTTCGCCACGTCGCTCACCTGGATCGCGGTCGGCATGGGCCTCATCAGCCCGAACGTCGAGGCCGCCAGCAACAACGCGCTGCCGCTGATCTTCCTGCCGCTCATCTCCAGCGCGTTCATCCCGGTCGACACGATGCCGGGCTGGTTCCAGCCGATCGCCGAGTACCAGCCCTTCACGCCGACCATCGAGACCCTCCGGGGCCTGCTGCTCGGCACCGAGATCGGCGACAACTGGTGGATCGCGATCCTCTGGTGCGTCGGCCTCGCGGCGCTGGGCTACCGCTGGTCGAAGTCCGTGTTCAACCGCGACCAGAAGTAACCGCCACCACCGCGCGGGCCCCCTCCCCCAGCCCGTCCCGCCCCGGGGCGGCGTGCGCCGACACCGCGTCGGAGTACGCCGCCCCGTCGGCGTTCCCGGTCGGATTCTCGATGTCATACGTGTGCGGTCGGCCCGTCCGGCCGGCTCCGCCGCTGTTCCACCATCTCGATGCTCAGCGCCTCGGTCTCCTCCTCGTCCAGCCTCTCGAACCCGTCCTCGGTGATCACCGACACGATCGGGAAGATCGCCCGGGAGACGTCCGGGCCGCCGGTTGCGGAGTCGTCGTCGGCGGCGTCGTAGAGCGCCTGCAGCGCTGCCAGGGCCGCCTGCCGCCGGTCCATGCCGGGCCGGTACAGCTTCTTCAGGGCACCCCTGGCGAAGGGGGACCCGGACCCTTCGGCGTGGTAGCCCTGCTTCTCGTACGGACCGCCCGTCACGTCGAAGCTGAAGATCCGGCCGTGCCGCCCCTCGGGCGCCTGCTGGTCGTAGCCGACCAGCAGGGGGACCACGGCCATGCCCTGCATGGCCTGGGGGAGGTTCTGCCGGACCATCGTGGCCAGGCGGGTCGCCTTCGCCTTGATGGTCATGGGAACGCCCTCGATCTTCTCGAAGTGCGTCAGCTCCACCTGGTAGAGCTTGACCAGGTCGATCGCGAAACCGACGCTGCCCGCGAAGGCGACGGCCGAGTAGTCGTCGGCGGGATGCACCTTCTCCAGATCGCGCTGGGCGATCAGGTTGCCCATGGTGGCCCTGCGGTCTCCGGCGATCATCACCCCGTCGCGGTAGGTGAGGGCCAGGATCGTGGTGCCGTGCGGCACCTGGTCCTCTCCGGCGTGCACCCCTTCCGGGAGCAGCCTGCCCAGGCTGAGCAGCTCGGGCCGGTGGGCGGCCAGGAAATTCGTGAAGGAGGAGGACCCCGGGGTGAAGAACTCCGCCCCGAGGGTCCCCTTGCCATCGCTCTCTGCCACGCCTCTCCCCTTCCCGCCGTGTGCAAACGATCAACTCCTACCATCAAGAGCCCGCGGAAAAACTCCCGTTCCGGACAGACGGCCGGAGCCGCGCGGCGTAAAGGGAGCGTAGGAGCGGTGCTCCGGCAGGTGGGGAACGCCGTCGTCGCGGGGCCGAAACCGGAGGTCGTGGTCGGCGCCGTCCGGGCGGAACCGGTACGACAGCGTGGAGAGCGCCCGGTCCAGCCCCGCAGTCATCGCGTCGTGGTCGGTGGCGTCGCCGCTGAGCAGATCCAGGTAGGCGCCGCCGTCGAGCCGGTCGCCGGGTTCGTTCGAGGACTGCCCGAACTCCCACCCGGCCGGCAGACACGCAACCTGGGCCGAGACGCGGTCGGGTAAGTATGATCAAGCGATGTCTGACATGACGGAGACCACGCCCGGCTGGCTGACCACGGACGAGCTGAACACGGCCAGGGCCCGAATGCCGATCCTCTACGTCGAGGCCGTGCCCGTGCGCGTGGACGACAGCGGCGAAGTCACGAGCATCGGTCTGCTCCTGCGGATCGGCGCGGACGGAACGATCAGCCGGACCCTGGTGTCCGGCCGTGTGATGCAGCACGAGCGGGTCCGTGACGCGCTCCTGCGCCACCTGGAGAAGGACCTCGGGCCGGTGGCGCTGCCCCGCGTCCCCGCCTCCCTGCAGCCCTTCACCGTCGCCGAGTACTTCCCCACGGCGGGTGTCACCCCGTACCACGACCCCCGCCAGCACGCGGTGTCCCTGGCGTACATCGTGCCGGTGACCGGCGACTGCCGCCCACGACAGGACGCGCTGGACCTGGTCTGGTTCAGCCCGCAGGAAGCAGCCTCCCCGGCTGTGCAGGGCGAGATGCCCGGCGGCCGCGGGATGTTGCTGAAGCAGGCCCTTGCTTACGTGGGACACGCCTACTGACGTCCCTTCGCACGACAGTCGATCCACCATGCCCAAGACCCAAGGGAGAGACGGATGACGGGGAGTGTCCGAAGGCCGATGGACCTCCCCGCGTACGAGGAGCGGGCCCGTCGGGGGCCCTGCTTCGTGTGCGCCTTCCTCGCCGGGCACCCGGACTACCGGCACGAGATGGTCTACGAGGACGCCGACCACGTGGCGTTCCTCGACCGGTGGCCCACTCTCCCGGGCAAGGTGCTGGTCGCCCCCAGGCAGCACGTCGACCATGTCGTCAGCGGCTTCACCGAGGACGCGTACACCCGCATGATGCTCGTGGTGCGCAGGGTCGCCCTGGCGGTCGAGGCGGTCTTCGCTCCGGAACGCGTCTACCTGCTGTCACTGGGAGCGAAGGAGGGCAACGCCCACGTGCACTGGCACGTCGCCGCGCTGCCGCGCGGAGTGCCGTACGCGCAGCAGCAGTTCCACAGCCTCATGCCGGAGCACGGGGTACTGGAAGTCCCACCGGCGGAGTCCGCGAGGGTGGCGGCCCGGCTCCGCGAGGCGCTGGCCTGACCGGGTGACCGGGTGACCGGGCCCCGGACCCTGCAGGTCCGGGGCGTCCACCTCGTGCCGGTCAGTCTGAGCCAGGCATCACTTCGTCAAGATCGTTGATCTGAGTGTGGCGTTGGCCGATGCGCGATGGGCTCGGATCGAACCGGCGCGTCAGCTGGTTCGATTCGCTCGGTCGGTCCGGCGAAGGCCAGAAACAAGGAACGGGAACTGAGCAGCCACACGCCGTCGACCTTGAGGAACGTGTCCTCATAGTGGCCCACCTGCGTAGGGGCCCGTGGGGGCACGAAGCCGCCCGTATGTCCATCGACACGGTAGGTCGTAAAGTAGGTGGTCGCTGTGGCCGTTGCCTCTGAGGTGACGGTAACCAGGATGTTCGTGCATATCCGGCGTGAGAGCCGGTCCGCGGGTCGACCGGCGAAATACGACCGAAGTGCGTCACGGCCCTGGATCCGGCGGTCGCCTTCCGCCCACTCCCAGACTCCGACATCCGTGAACAGCTCGGCCACCTCACCCGGGTCGCCGAGGTCGAGCTTGTGGACGAACTCGACGATGAGGCGCTCGCAAGCGCGCTCGGCAACCAGGCGGTCCGTGGGATCAAGGACTTCAGCAGTCATCCCCATGTCGTATCAGGGTGACCAAGGGCAGCGCGACGGCTTTCTGACGCCATCCGCATTCCGTTGGAGGCAGGAGACCGGAAGTGGGAGGCGGTCCGTGCCATCACGTACGACGAAGCCATTGCGCCCGTCTCCGAATTGCTGACATGCACGCTTGCCCGTCAGCGTCCATGATGGGTTCACGAGCCCGCCCGGGAAGCCACTTCGCACGTTGTCACCGGGCGGGCCCTCTCATGAGCGGAGACGGCGGACCGGAAAGCCACCCGGCACGACCTCCCGCACGTAGACAGGCCGACGGACAGACTGACAGACAAGCAGGCAGGCAGGCAGGCAAGCAGGCAGGCAGAAAGGCCGCCGCCTCACGCTCGGCCTCGACAGGTCTGGGCTGTCGGACCTCCCTGCACTCTCAGCCGGTGTGGAGGGTCCGGAAGCGATCGGGTTCCGCCGGGTCCCGATCGACGACCTGGACCGGGGTCCACGCCCATTGCCACACGCTGATGCCCGGCGTGCGGCAGAACCGGATCGGCCCGCGGGTGCCCTCGATCGCCACACGCGGCCATGCATCGACGATGGCCGCCCGGTCCGTGCCGTGGGAGCGAAGCGCCTCCGCGAGGACGGCGACGGTGTCCCAGCCTTCGAAGGCGACGAAGGAGGGAGCTTCGCCCAGCCGTTCGCGGAGCTCCTTCCCGACGCGTTCGCCGAGCGGACCGAGGCGCTCGGGCAGGTAGCGCAGGAACGGGATCCCGGCGCCGTCCTCGCCCAGTTCCGCGGCCCATTCGGCGAACTCCGGTTGTCCGGCCGGAGCGCCGATCAGGATCTCCGCGAGCCGCCGGTCTCCCCGGACGGCCCTGACGATCGGTACCGCTGGTTCCGGATGGCCGACCAGCAGGAGGAGCGCGGTCGCGCCGTGGTCGACGAGGGCGTCGCACAGGGCCTCGGGGGTGAGCGCGTTCGTGTCGAGTTCGACGACGGTGCCACCGCGGGGAGTGAGGTGGTCCCGCAGGATGCGCGTCCCGGACGCCCAGTAGACGCTCGGCTGGGCCGCCACGGCGATCCGACGCCGGCCCGCGCCGAGGAGGAAGTCCGCGTAGATCCGCCAGCCGTGGGACTGGGCCGGGGCCAGGCGCGCGACCCACTTCGTCGGCGCCTCGGTGAGCGCGTCGAGCACCGCGGACGAGCAGAGGAAGGGCACGCCGAGGGCGTCGGCACGGGCGGCGGCGGCACGGGCGACGACGCTGTGGTACTCGCCCACCACGGCGGCCACGCCCAGGCCCGCCAGTTCGTCCACTGCCGCCGCGGCCCGCCCCGGGTCGGCCGCGGTGTCCCGGACCACCAGCTCCAGCGGTCTCCCGCCGATCCCGCCGGCGTCGTTGACCTCGCGAACGGCCAGGTCGAGCCCCGCGAGCAGGTGTCGGCCCGCCTCGGCCCAGCCGGGCCGCGTCAGAGGGACGAGGGCGCCCAGGCGGACGGGCGACCCGTCTGTGGGCTCCGCTCCGGACGGCGATGGTGGCGTGTTCATCGGGTGGCGTCTCCCCTGGGGCGATGCGGTCGCGGTCCGCCCGGATCGCGCACCGGCCGGGGCCGGCGGTTCGCGGTCGTCACGTCTCGCCGCGGCGGGCGCGCCCGGGTGATCATGCGCGCCATTGGATCCACCGCCATCGCCAAGAGGCAACCGATTATCGGTTCGCTGAGCTGCCGGGCTTCATGGACATCGGTGCTCCCGCCAGGTGTCGTACTCGTGCCGCCGTCTCGCCGCAGAGAATCCGACTCGCCATGAGACCCTCCGAGCCGGCATCGCACCAACGCCCGTAGGCTTCCGCGCGGAACCGGCCGTGGCCAGAATATGTCCCTGTGGGGAGACGAACCATGGCGCCAGGGGGGTACGGGGATGAGCACGTGGGTGGTGCCGGGCTACACCGAGTCCCAGGAGCTGGGTGCGGGCGCGAGCGGACGTGTGGTCCTGGCCGTGCACGAGGCCACGGGCCTGCCGGTGGCCGTGAAGTACCTGAGCGAGCGGCTGCGGTCGGACGAGGCGTTCGTGCGCGGATTCCGGTCCGAGGCGCGGCTGCTCGGTGCTCTGGGCAGCCCGTACGTGGTGGCGCTCTACGAGTACGTCGAGGCGCCCGGCGGTGCGGCCATCGTGATGGAACTCGTGGACGGTGTCCCGCTGCGTGCGCTGCTCGCGCGGGAGGGGGCCACCGCCCCCGAGGCGGCGCTCGTGGTGCTGAAGGGATCGCTCCTCGGCCTCGCCGCCGCGCACCGAGCGGGCGTCGTACACCGCGACTACAAGCCTGAGAACGTGCTGGTCTCGGCCGACGGAGCGTCCAAACTCGTCGACTTCGGCATCGCGACCGGCCACGGCAGCACGCCGGGCATCGCCGGAACACCCGCCTATATGGCGCCGGAGCAGTGGGGCGGGGCTCCCGCCTCTCCGGCGGCGGACGTGTACGCGGCGACCGCGACCTTCTTCGAGTGCCTGACCGGCCGCAAGCCGTACGCGGGCGAGAACTTCGCGGAACTCGCCCTGCAACACCTGGGTGCGCCCGTGCCCGACGGGCAGGCGCCGGAGCCCCTGCGCCCGCTCATCCGGCGTGGACTGGCCAAGGCACCGGGGGAACGGCCGGAGGACGCGGCCGCGTTCGTCACCGAACTGGAGTCGGTGGCGACCGCCGCGTACGGGCCGGACTGGGAGGAGCGGGGCCGGGGCCGCCTGGCGGCGCTGGCCGCGCTCGTTCCGCTGCTCTTCCCCTCCTCCCGCACGACGGCGGAGGGTACGAGCGCGCTCGCCACGACCACGCTGCCGACTCCGCCACCGCGCCCGCGGTGGCGGATTCCGCACGGACTGCCGGCGGGTGCGGCCGCGTTCCTCCTGGCCCTGTTGCTCGCGCTCGCCGCCCTCGCCGGCGTCGAGCGGGCGGACGACGGCGAGGTGGCACGGGCCTTCGCGACGACGAGCGCCCTGCCGAGCCCGGCCCCGGCCACCGGTCCTCCGGCCCTCGGCCCTCCCACTCCCACATCCACGCCGACCACGGGTACGGCGACGGCCGGTCCGGGGGCCTCGTCCTCTCCAGGCACCGCCGATCCGGCGATCAGCCCCGGCGCGTCCCCGACGGGCAGCGCCACGGCCGGCCCGCCGACGCCCTCGGACGGTTCGCCACCGACGCCGACCACGCCACCCACCGACGTCCCGTCCTCGAACCCACCGACCACTACCCCGACCGGAACGCCGACCACCCCCACGGCCACCCCTCCGACCGCTTCCCCGACCGTCCCGCCCGTCTCCGTCACCGCGGTCTCCGTCACCAGCCTGCGGCAGACCGGGCCGACGGCCGCCGAGGCCGTCGTCGAGATCACGACCGATTCGACGGGGCCACTGACCGTCCTCGTCGAGTGGTTCACCGGTGACGACAAGGGCACACCGGGCGCGGCGGACGGCTCGCAGACCTTCCGGCGCGAGGGAGCCACCCACTACACGCTCGTACTCCCCCACACCGTCCGGGGCGGCGGCTGTTACTGGGGGGTGCGCGCCGGCACGGACCCGGTCGCCGCCTCGAACGGCGACTCCCTGCAGCAGATCTTCATACGGCGGTGCACGATCTCATGAGCGACGACGACGCCTACAGCGCAACCGAACTCGGCAGCCACTGGTTCGAACGGCCGGAGGGCGAGCCGGACGCGAAGCCGGACCGTGTGGACGGCGAAGTACTGCGCTTCGGCCCGGGGGTGACCGCAGCAGCGGTAGGCCGCGCCGCGAACACCCCCACCGCCGCCCAGATCTGGCACGGCACCCTGCCCGGCAGCCCGCCGCCGGGACCCGTACGTCGTCGGCGGTCGTGGCGGTACGCCCCCGCCTGTGCCGTACTGGCTCTCGTCCTGGTCTTCCTCGCCTGGCAGCACTACGGTCCGGGCGTGGCGGTACGGGAGGTCACGGTCACCGCCCCGGGCCGGGAGCTCGGCTGCGACAGCACGGCCGATGTCGTGGCCCTGGTACGGACCGACGGCCGGCCGGGCACGGTGACCTACCGCTGGGAGCGCAGCGACGGCACCCGCTCCGCGCCCCTGCGCGAGCGCCTGTCGCGCGGTCAGAAGGAGGCCGAGCTCCATCTGATGTGGACGTTCCACGGTTCGGGCACCCACCGGGCCACGGCACGCCTCGTGATCGAATCGCCGACCGGACACACGACCTCGGCTCCGGCCTCATCTGGGGCTGCGGTTTCGGCCTCGGCTTCGTTCACGTACCGCTGCGGCTGAGGACCGCGGGCCGGCGCCCCGGTCAGTCCGGGGTGCGGCACGGGGACGCCCCGGCCAGTCCAGGGTGCAGCACGAGGACGCCTCGGCCGACCGGACCTTCCGTGGCGTCCGTACCGTCAGGAAACCCGCCGCTCCCAGCGGACCTCGCCGTCCTGGATCTCGCCGGTCGGGGCCAGACCGGCCGCGCGGGCGACAGCCGCGGAGGCCGTGTGCTCGGGATGGACATGGGCGACGACGGTACGCACGCCCTCGTCCACGAGCAGGGCCACCAGACCGATCGCAGCCTCCCGGGCGATCCCCCGCCCCTGCCACGCCGTCCCCGTCACCCAGGCCACCTCCGCGACGCGCCCGCCGTCCGTGACGGTCGCCTGCACGGTCCCGGTCAGCCGGCCCTCGCCTCGCAGCAGCACGACCCAGTTGCACCAGAGCGTCTCCGGGTCCGGCGAACCCGCGGCCAGCCGCTCGTAACGGGCGCGCAGCTCCGGCCCGGTCGACGGGGCGCCGCCGATGAACGTGTGCAGGGCCGGGTCGGCCAGCACACCCGCCATCTCCTCGGCATGCTCGACCGCGAGCGGAACCAGATCCAGCCGCTCCGTCCGCGCGGTGACGGTCCGCACCTTCACCACTCCCCCAGGAAGCCCGGATCGGCCTCGTCGAGCTCCCGGCCCGTCTCCCGCTCCAAACCGAGCAGCTCCGCCATCGGTACGGCCTTGCGGCTGGTCGCCGCCAGATCCTGGTGTGCCTGAGCGGACCACAGCGGCGGGAAGAGGCTGAGCCCCTGCTCCCCGTCCAGGCCGCGGGTCTCCTCCCGCCAGCCGGGCCACCGCAGCCCCTCGTAGAACTCCTCGGTGCCGCCGGACAGCATCCACGACAGCCACGCCCCGTACCCGGCGCCCAGCGCGTCCCAGCGCAGGGAGTCCGGGGCGAAGTAGACCATCTCGCCCGGCTGCCCCGGCAGCCCGGCCCGCGCCCCCGGGCCGCCCTGGATCGCGAAGACACCGCCCAGCACGTCGTGCGCGACGACGAGCCCGGCCTCAGGCAGCCAGGCGGGGTCCGTATCGGAGGGGAAGGCGTTGACCCGGGCGAAGCCCGGCATCCGCCGGGGGTTGCCGGCGGCCGGGCTGCCGTACACCCGCAGCCATCCGCCGTCGAGGAACATCCCACCGCTGTGCAGAACGACGGCCCCCAGGTAGGAGCGGACCGTCACCTGCATCTGGAGCAGCGCGGCCGTTCCCCCTCCGGGGTCGGCGTCCAGCACCTCGACGGGCACGGCCGCCTTCCGCAGCTCCTCGCCCAGGACCGGCCACGCCGGGTCCTCGACATCGGTCAGTTCGTTGATCTCACGCACCGGGAAATCGTCGCACGCCCCCGGCCGGGGCCCGGCGGGACATTCGTATGCATCCGTACGAGGGTCCTCCCAGGACCGGGCGGGGCGCGGCGCCAGATCCTCGGGCATCGTGCCTGAGCGGTCTCCCTTCACGACCTCGTTCAGCACGGACGTGACGTCGGCCAGAGCGATGCCAAGTTCTGCCCGCTCGACGAGCGGCAGTGCCGCTCGGTCGTGAGTCCCACCGAGCGCGGCCAGGACGTATCCCAGGAGCACGGCCAGGGCGCCCTGCTGGCGCCGTCCAAGATGCCCGGGAGAGACCTGGATTCACTCTCGAAATCCGTTGGCAGCAAGCAGAATTGGACACTCAACGCGCGGGCGATCGCGCAACGGGCTGCCTGGCCGAATTGCGGCTGGACAGCCGGGGCGGGCCGCCGGACCATGACGCTCATAGTCGAGGGTCGCGCCAGGGGGATGGTCCGGTGGGAGTCAGCGGCACAGGAGATCAGGACGGACAGCCACCGGCGCGACGCCCCCGGGCAACCGGCAATCCCGGAGGACCGAGAGGATCCGGTGGCCCCGGCCCCACCGGTAGGTCTGGCGGACCTCGTGGGCCTGGAGGGCCTGGAGGGCCTGGAGGGCCTGGAGGGCCTGGAGGGCCTGGAGGGCCTGGAGGGCCTGGAGGGCCTGGAGGGCCTGGAGGGCCTGGAGGGCCTCGTGATCCCGGTGGGCCTGGTGGGTTCGGTGGACCCGGGGCGGTTCGTCCCGGTGGCGGGATGCCCCAACCCGTGAAGAGCCTTCGCGTCCTGATGTGGGTCCTTGGCAGCATTCAGGCCCTGCTCGGACTGAAACTGCTGACCGACAGCGTCGCCATCGCCACTGCCATCTGGGGCGAGGCGGACGCCTCGACACCGTGCTGCACCACGCCGGGAGAAGCCCACTCGGGAATCGTCGTCTTCGCCGGGCTGCTCGTACTGGCGGTGGCCGCATGGGGCATCACCACGGCTCTGAAGTTCCCGACGCGCCAATCGGCCCTACGTATCTCGGCGTTCGCGTACGGCTGGACAGCGCTCCCCTTCGCGCTGGTGTTCTTCTGGGTGGTCCCCGTCCTGGGACTGATCTGGCTGGTGCCCTCGGTGCTGGCCATCGTCCGCCCGAACCAGCCTGAATCCCACGCCTGGTTCAACGCTCGCCGTCTTTGACGGCGGACGCGACGGTGAGCGTGTGTCGGCCCGCCTCTACCGGGTGCTCCTGGACGAGCTCGGCTCACGCGGCCAACTCACCTGGTCCAGGTGCCCGATCGACTCGGTGAGCATCCGCACCCTCCTGCACCATGTCCTGACTCGCCGGCTGCCGCCGCCTGCACCGGCGATACGAGCGCCAAGGCCGAGCATTTCATCAACCTGCACGGCACGTCGTCCACCCGCCGGCTGATTGCTGCCGACCCAAGACGGCAAACCCGGGCACCGAGCCCCTCCCCTCCGGCCGCCCACACACCAGCCGGCAGGGAGACGCAGGTCACATCCACCCATGTCACAGGGGGCCGGGCTACCTCGTCTCAGGGGATGTAGCCGCCAACAACCACGGGCCACAGGCCACGTACCGCTGAGGAGCACATCATGGACGCGCGACTGAACCTCTTCGCCAGCCCGACCACCGGCAAGGCCTTCAAGCACCTCATGTCGGCGGGCAAGGTCATCAAGGACTCGACGCTGCCGGCCGCCACGCAGGAACTGGTGTCGCTGCGCGTGAGCCAGATCAACGGCTGCGCCGTCTGCATCGACATGCACACCAAGGAAGCCACCCTCGCGGGCGAGACCCCGGTACGCCTGAACCTGGTGGCGGCATGGCGCGAAGCCACCGTCTTCACCGACGCCGAGCGCGCCGCGCTGGAACTGGCCGAACAGGGCACCCGTACCGCGGACGCCGCCGGCGGAGTGAACGACGACGTGTGGGCCCGCGCCGCCAAGCACTACGACGAGGAGCAGCTCCACGCCCTCGTTCTCCTGATCTCCTTCATGAACCTGGCGAACCGGATCAACGTCATCACCCAGCAGCCCGCCGGAGACTACGTCCCCGGCAAGTTCCACTGAACACCGAACACACAAGCGCGGGAAGCGGCACGGGCCCTGGGCATCGCCGATGGGCCCGGCCCGGCCGGCAGGGCAGGAGTCGGACCACCGGTGCCGGACCACCGGGAGCCGGGTCGGGGGGAGTTACCCTGACCTGCCGTGGGTCTTCATGATCACAGAGGGCCGCCCGAGCGCCGTCGAACACGACGGCCGGGTGGGGGGACGTCAGGGGAAGGGGAAGCCGGCGTGAGCAAGGTCGAGGAGTTCGAGGAGCTGCGGCCGCTGTTGTTCTCGATCGCCTACCGCATTCTGGGCAGCGTCAGCGAGGCCGAGGACGCCGTACAGGAGACATGGCTGCGCTACGACGGCACGGCGACCCGGCCCACATCCGCCAAAGCGTTCCTGTCGGCCACGATCACACGCATCTCGATCGACGTGCTGCGCTCCGCCCGCGTCCGCCGGGAGGAATACGTGGGCCCCTGGTTCCCCGAACCGCTGCTGAACGACCCCTACCAGGACCCGGCACGATCGGCGGAACTGGCCGACTCGGTGTCCATGGCCGCGCTGCTGCTCCTCGAACGCCTCAGCCCCGCGGAACGCGCCGTGTTCCTCCTGCGGGAGGTGTTCGCCTTCGGGTTCGACGACATAGCCACCTCGGTCGGGCGGTCACAGGACGCCTGCCGGCAGCTACTCGTCCGCGCACGGCGCCACATGCACGACGGCCGGCCCCGGTTCGCCGCGGACCGCGAGGAGCGCCAGGAACTGGCGACACGATTCTTCGGAGCGCTGCAGAGCGGCGACATCCGCGGCCTGCAACACCTCCTCGCCGCCGACGCCCAGCTCGTCGGCGACAGCGGCGGCAAGACCCCGCAGCTCGCCAACGCCGTCGCCGGAGCACAGAACATCGCCCGGCTGCTGGGCGCCGTCTTCCCCCGGCTGATGGAGATCGACATCACTGTCGAACCGCGGGACATCAACGGTCAACCCGGTGCCGTCTTCTACGACCGCGACCACAGAATCCTTCACACCATGACCCTCGACATCCTCGACGGTCACATCCACACCATTCGCTCCATCACCAACCCCGACAAACTCCACCACCTCGGTCCCACCGCCGACGCCTGGGCCGTCCACGACGAACTCAAGCAAGCCCGCCGCCTAGCCGACTGACCGCGGGACACGGGTGGGGCGAAGTAGCTGAGGGGCCCGCGCCGGGCGCGGGCCCCTCGGTGTCTTTCGTGGCTACGCGGTGGGCGCCAGGAGAGGCAACGCCAGGTGACAGTGGATCAGTGTCCTGCGCGGCGCGCTGTTCCTGGTGGACCTGCGGCGCCGACGTTGCCGCGGTTGGCCGTACGCGAGCAGGAGCGCCGCGAGTATCGGGACGCAGGTCAGGACCGTGAAGATCACGTCGCCATCACCCCGGACAGCGGGCCGAGCACGGCCGGCCCGCGCGCTGCGGCCCCGGCCGCCCTGAAGAGCCGGTCCACGGCTCGGGAGGGGTTGATGAGCCTGAGGTCGCGTCCGCCACGGGGCCACCAGCGCAGAACGGCGAGAAAGCCTGAGTCGCAGAAGGTGACACGGGCGACGTCGAGCAGGAGGCCGGTGTATCCGTCCGCGGCTGCCGACATCAGCAGGGCGCCGAGCGGGGCCGCGCTGAACCGGTCGATCTCCCCGCGGAGGTGGACGACGAGCGTCGTTCCGAGCGTGGCGCAGGCGTCGATGACTATGACGCCGGGCGCGGCGTCCGCGCCCAAGTCGTGCACAACAGGAGGAGCCAAGGGTGCGAGAGCGGTGGGCAGTATCGGGGCAGTGCTTGCGGTACTCACATCCCCAACAACACCTCACAGCCGGCCTCAGGACACGAGGCACGCGGCCCCTTCACCCCATCTGACCAGCCCCGATCACCGATAGAGGGAAAAACACCACACGGATGAAGCAGCCAGTCGATCACAGTGCGAACCATGAGCCGTCAGCTGAGTCCGTCAGCCCGACTGCATGGCAGCCCCGAACCCCTGCCCCGTCGACCCGCTGACCCGCCGACCCGCCGACCCGCCGACCAACAGCGGCCAGTGCCGGTACGGCTCGGTCGGCATCGCCCAGGCCGACGATCACCCGCCCGGCCGCCTTCCCGCGACGGCCGTTCGGCGCGGACCGGAGCCGAACGCGCACGGTGTCGCGTCAAGGCTGCGCCAGGTAGCCGGCCAGCGTGCCGTGGCTGCGCCGGAGGTCCTCGATGCGCTCCTCGGCAGCCGCCAGTTCCCGGTCCAGGATCGCCCGGACATCCACGCACCAGTCGAACTCGGGCAGCTCGCCGTACACGCACGGCAGCACCGCGCGGATCACCTCACTGGTGAGACCCGCGTCGAGGAGCGCGCGGATCTGCCGGACCGTGACCACGGAATCCTCGGCGTAGTCCCGGTAGCCGTTCGCACCGCGCCCGGCTTCGAGCAGCCCCTGTTCCTCGTAGTACCGCAGCAGCCGCGCACTGACTCCTGTACGCCGGGACAGCTCCCCGATCAGCATGTGCTCCGCCCGTTCCGAAGTTGACCTTCTCACCGATGTCAGGCCTTAACGTCCCGGCGTGTGCGGGCATTCCGCCCACGCCGACTTTTGAGGGGGACGTCTTCCATGGCTGACACATCCGTGCGCTGGCCCGCGCAGTGGTGGGCCGCGCTGTCCGTCGCCAGCGGGGTGATCCTGCTCGACGGGCTCGACATATCCATGATCGGAGTGGCTCTCCCGGAGATCCAGAGTGTGTTCGGAATGAGCGCGGCCACCGCCCAGTGGCTGGTGGGCGCCTACATCCTGGCCTTCGGCAGCTTCCTGCTCCTCGGCGGGCGGTGCGCCGACCTGTTCGGCCGGCGGCGGGTCCTCGTCGTGGCGATGGCCGTGTTCGCCGTGGTGTCACTGACCGGCGCGTTCGCACAGGACCCGGTCCTGTTGGTCGCCTCGCGCTTCGTGAAGGGCATGGCCGCGGCCTTCACCGCTCCGGCCGCCATGTCGCTGCTGACCACGACCTTCCCCGAAGGGCCGCACCGCAACAGGGCATTCGGCATCTTCAACGTCTTCGAGGCGGCGGGCTTCTCCTCCGGCCTCCTCGTCGGCGGCCTGGTCGCGGCCGCGGACTGGCGGGCCATCTTCCTGCTGCCCGTCCCGATCGCGGTGCTGATCCTCATCGGCGCCCTCCGCTACCTGCCGAAGGACCCGCCGCGCCCATCCCGCGCCGAGCGGCCTCGGACCGACATCGGCGGTGCGGTGACGCTGGTCGCCGGGATGCTGCTCCTCGTCTTCACCGTGGTCTCCGCAGAGCAGGCCGGGTGGACCTCGCTCCGTACCGCGGTGAGCGCGGCCTCGGGCGTCCTGCTGCTCGCGGGTTTCGTCCTCGTCGAGCGCACGGTACGGGAGCCCCTCGTCCGCCTCGGCATCCTCCGCGACCGGACCCTGCTCGCCGCCAACATCAGCTCCGCCCTGTTGTACGGGGCGGCCATGGGCTTCCAGTTCCTGCTCGCCCTCTACCTCCAGAACCTCAACGGCTGGCGTCCCTGGCAGATGGGCCTCGTCCTGCTCCCGGCCGGTCTGATGGTCGTCGTCCTCGGCCCCCGGCTCGGCTCGCTGATGAACCGGTTCGGCGTCCGAGCGGTCCTGCTGGCGGGAATGCTCGCCTTCCTCCCCTGCTACGGCCTGCTCTTCCTCCTCGGTCCCGACCCGGACCTGTGGGTTCTACTGCCCGTCTCCGTCCTCTGGGGCGTGGGCTTCGCGCTCGCCATCGCCCCTCTGATGGTCTCCGGCACCAGCGGCGTCCCCGACGAGGAACAGGGCCTCGCCTCCGGCCTGCTCACGAGCTCGCTCCAGGTCGGCGGCGCGATCGGGCTCGCCGTGACCACCGCGACGATCTCCCCCGGCACCGAGATCTCCCACCTCCGGTCAGGCGTGGCGGTACTCCTCCTCCTCGCGGTCCTGACACTGCTGCCGCAGCTGTCGTATCGGTCCCGCCTGTCGCGCCTGCCGTCCTGAGGTCCGCCGCGCCGGTGGAGTCCGCACCGGACCCGCCGGCCATGGGCGCAGCGATACCCGCGCCCGTACTCCCCGGGGAGTAGAGGCCGCCGTGCGCCGCCCCCGGCAGTAGCCCCCAACTCGGCCGTCAGTCCGACGAATCCGGCTCCGAGCAGCGGGAATCTGGGATCGACCGGATGAGGAACCGTTGAAGGGAGGCTCGATGAAGGGCCGTATTTCATTGAAGGGCCGTAGCTCGTTGAAGGGTCGCGGATCGGCAGAGGGTCGTGGCTCGACGAAGGGCGGTAGAAGGACCATCGGCTGGGCGGTGCTGGCCCTGTGGGTGATCGTGATCGCCCTCGCCGCACCCCTCGCCGGAAAACTCGGCGACGTACAGCGCGACCGCGCCGTCGACTACCTGCCCGCGAGTGCCGACTCGACCCAGGTCGCGAAGATCACCGAGCAGATGCCCGGCGGAGACTCCACCGACCTCGTGCTCGTCTACCACCGCGAGGGCGGGCTGACCCCCGCCGACAAGGCCACCGCCGCCCGGGAGGTGGAGCAGGTCGCCGCCGAGCACCCGCTCACCTCGCCCCCGCGGGCCGTCCCCTCCGAGGACGGCACCACTCTCCTGTACGCCGTGTCCAGTACCGAGCCCGGCTCCGACGAAACGGCCAGGGACGCCTTCGTCCACGACATCCGCGAGACCGTGAGCGGCGAGGTAGGCGGCCCCGGCGCCCTCGCCACGGACGCGAGCGAGGTCTACAACTCCCTCGACGGTCCGCTCCTCTACACGACCGTCGCCGTCGTCGCCGTCCTCCTGATCATCATCTACCGCAGCCCCTTCCTCTGGCTCGTCCCGCTGGTCGTCGCCGGTGTCGCCGACTACCTGTCGATGGCCGTCACCTACGCCCTCCACCAGGGCTTCGACATCAGCGTCTCCGGCCAGAGCACGGGCGTCATGACGATCCTCGTCTTCGGCGCCGGCACCGACTACGCGCTGCTCCTCGTCTCCCGCTACCGCGAGGAACTGCGCCGCACCCCGCGCCCGTACGACGCCATGGTCGCCGCCCTGCGCGGCTGCGGACCCGCCGTCCTCGCGTCCTCCGGGACCGTCGCCCTCGGCATGCTGTGCCTGCTCGCCGCCGACATGAACAGCAGCCGGGGCATGGGGCCCACGGCCGCCGTCGGAGTGCTGTGCGCGCTCGTCGCGATGATGACGCTGCTCCCCGCTCTGCTCGTCGTCCTCGGCCGACGGGTGTTCTGGCCCCTGATCCCGGCGTACGGAAGCGAGCCGAAGACCGCGCGCCGTTCCCTCTTCGCGGCCATGGGTTCCTCTGCCGGTCGGCGTCCCCTCGCCGTCCTCCTCGCGGGTGCCGCCGCCCTGGCCGCCCTCGCGCTCGGCGCGCTGAACCTGCCCGGAGCCGTGAAGCAGGAGGACTCCTTCAGCTCCACCCCGGAGGCCGTCAGCGCGATGAAGACGCTGGCCGCCGCCTACCCGGAGATGGGGACCCAGCCCATCACCGTCGTCGCCCCGACGGCCGCTTCCTCGGGCGCGCTGGAGACCGCGCGTGCGACCGAGGGCGTCGCGAAGGCCGAGCTCGGCCGTAGCGACAACGGCTGGACGGAGATCTCCGTCGTCGCCGCGCACTCACCGCAGTCCGCTGCGGAGACGGCGACCATCAGAGAGCTGCGCTCCGCGCTCGGCGACGGTGTGTACGTCGGCGGGCCCAGCGCCGAACAGCTCGACATGACCGATACCAGCGCCAGTGACCGGAACGTCGTCGTCCCGCTCGTCCTCGTCGTCGTGCTGATCGTCCTGGTCGTGCTGCTGCGCAGCCTCGTCGCACCGCTGATCCTGGTCGCGGCGGTCGTCGCCGTCTGGGGGGCGGCCCTCGGTATCGGTGGCCTCGCGTTCGAGTCCCTCTTCGGCTTCGAGGGCACCGATCCGGGTCTGTCCCTGCTCTCCTTCGTCTTCCTCGTCGCCCTCGGCGTCGACTACGGCATCTTCCTCATGCACCGGATGCGCGAGGAGTGCCTCAACGGCGTGGAACCGGGCGCCGCGGCCCTGACCGCGCTGCGCACGACCGGCGGGGTGATCGCCTCGGCGGGGCTCGTCCTCGCCGCCACCTTCGCGGTCCTCATCAACATGCCCATGGTGCAACTGGCGGAGCTGGGCTTCGTGATCGCGGTCGGTGTCCTGCTCGACACCTTCCTGGTCCGCACGTACCTCGTCACCAGCGCGAGCGTGCTGCTCGGCCGGAAGGTGTGGTGGCCGGGCCCGTTGGCCAAGAAGGGCGGGGTGCCCGCCGATTCGCGGTCCGGGGCGGGGGCCGGGGCCGGGGCTGCGTCCGGGTCTGGGGCTGGGGCCGTCTCCGGGTCCGACTCCGGGGCTGGGGCCGGGTCCGGGGCTGGGGCTGGGGCCGGGTCCGAGTCGGCGCCCGTACGGGTCTGATCAGGGACGGGTGGGGGCTCCCCCGGACTGTCAGGAGCCCCCGCCCGCAGGGAGGATGGACACCATGGACTTCGCAGCGGCTTTGACACGTGACCCGCAGGCAGCGCCGTACCCGGTACGGTGCGACGCGACGGCCGCCGCGGCCTTCGCGTTGGTCGCGGTCGCCCTCGCGCTGACCGTCGACGACGGCCGGCGCCCGGACCTTCTCGGCTGGGTGCTGCTGCTCGCCGCGCATGTCCCGCTGGCGTGGCGGCGCAAGGCGCCCATGCCGGTGCTGCTCGCCGTGGTGGCCTGCGTCGCCCCGTACCACGCTCTCGACTACATGCATCTGGCGCCGATACCGGCCTCGATGACCGCGCTGTACACGGTCGCGTCCACCGGCCGGCCGCAGCGCACGGTGATCGTGGGGCTCTCGGTCACCTCCATCACGCTCACCATGCAGCTCTTCGTCAACCCGCACGAGTTGGTGGAGCTGCTGAGAGTGTCCGGCTGGGTGATCGCGATGCTGGTGTTCGGCGCGAGCATCCGCCTCTACCGGCAGCTGGTGGCGAGTGTGGTGGAGCGGGCGGAGCGCGAGGCGGAGCGGAAGGTCACCGAGGAGCGGCTGCGTATAGCCAGGGACCTGCACGACCTCCTCGCACACTCGATCACCCTCATAGGCGTGCAGACGTCGGTCGCCGCGCATGTCCTCGTGGCCGACCCCGACCGGCTCGACCGGGAGGCGCTCGTCCGGGCCCTCGATCAGATATCCGAGACCTGCCGGGAGGCCCGTGCCGAGGTTCGTACGACCCTGGACGTGTTGAGGGCCGCTCCTGAGGGCCCTCTGCCGGACCTCGCGTCGCTGCCCGATCTCGTACGTTCCTCGGGCGCGGACCTGACGATCCGGACGGGGGAGGCGAAGGTCCCGGCGGCGGTGGGCGCGGCGGCGTACCGGATCGTTCAGGAGTCCCTGACCAACGCCGTACGGCACGGGGGTCCGGACGGAGGCATGCGGGTCGATGTCGGTCTGATGGAGGAGGTGTTGACGGTTCGGGTGACCAACGACGGCGCCGCTTCTGAGGGAACGAGCGGTTCCGGGTACGGGATCCTCGGAATGCGGGAGCGGGCCCGGAGCGTGGGCGGCACACTGAGCGCGGGCCCGCGCGACGGCGGGGGCTTCGAGGTCACGGCGGCGTTGCCGCTCGCGGTGAGGGAGGTGGTGGTGTGATCCGGGTTCTGCTCGCGGACGATCAGGCCCTCGTCCGGGCGTCGTTCGCGATGCTGGTCGAGTCGGCGCCGGACATGGACGTCGTGGGCCAGGCGGCCAACGGCAAGGAGGCTGTGGAGCTGGCCCGTTCGGAGCGTGCGGACGTGGTGGTCATGGACCTCCGGATGCCCGAGCTCGACGGGATCGGCGCGACCCGGCTGATCGCCGCCGAGGAGGACCTCGCCGGGGTGAAGGTGCTGGTGCTCACGACGTACGACACGGACGAGGACGTCGTGGAAGCGCTGCGGGCGGGCGCGTCGGGCTTTGTGGTCAAGGACATCCGCCCGGCCGAACTCCTGACCGCGATCCGTACGGTGGCGGCCGGCGAGGCCCTGCTGTCACCGGGCCCGACGTCCCGGCTGATCGCCCGCGCGCTGGCGCTCCCGCAGACCCCGGTGGCGGGCGGTCCGGACAGGCTTTCGGACCGCGAGCGCCAGGTACTGGCGCTCGTGGCCCGGGGGCTCAACAACACGGAGATCGCGGAGGCACTGGGCCTCTCGCCCCTCACGGCGAAGACCCATGTCAGCCGGATCATGGGGAAACTGTCAGCACGGGACCGGGCCCAACTGGTCATCATCGCGTACGAGTCGGGCCTCGTGATACCTGGGCTCTGATGACGGTCAGGCGTCGCCCGGCTGCTCCACCCCGTCAGCCCGCCCGTTGCACACCACAGGTGCTTCGCCGGATCCCCCGGCCGGCAGGCATCGCTCCAGCCGATCCACCACGTCCGTCAGCAGGGCACCGAGCGAGTCGACACGGCCGAAGCCGGTCCCGGTCTCGTCGAAGAACGCCCGATCGCCCCGTACGCCTCGCCGGGGCGGCATGGGCCCGACCCTATGCACCGCCACTGACAGACCCCTTCACGGGCGGGCCGCATAGACTTCGTCGGCGAGTACGCCGAGGTCGCCGCATCCGCGTGCTCCGCTTCCGTGTGCTTTGCAGTCGTACCGCGCGCAGGTCAGGAGTCCCGCCCATGCACCACTTCGATGTCGAGACACTGCCTGCCGGCCGGTGGCGCAACGGCGGCGGCGCGACCAGGGAGATCACCTCGCAACCTGCGGGTACCGACGGGTTCGGGTGGCGCGCGAGCGTCGCCGACATCGACCGGGGCGGGCCGTTCTCGGCGTTCCCGGACGTCGACCGGACGCTCACCCTGCTGGCGGGCGACGGTGTGCGGCTGTCCTGCGCCGGGGTGTTCGACCAGCTGCTGACGCGCGCGGGCGAGCCGTTCGCGTTCTCCGGCGACCTCGCGCTCACCGCCGAACTGCCGGGTGGCGCCTGCCGGGTGCTGAACATCATGGTGCGGCGTGGCCACCGAACGGCCCGGGTGGACCAGGTCGTCGGCACGGTCGTGCCGCCCGCCGGTCACGCCGGGGTGGTGTACGTGCTGCGCGGCCGCTGGCAGGCGGGTGCCGACGGGCGTGTCCTGGCGTCCGGCCAGGGTGTGTGGTGGGACGGGGCCGACCACGCCCCGGGCGGACCGGTCGTAGCGCTCACGCCCGACGCAGCCGCCCTGTGGGCGGATATCGCACCGGCGGTCTGACACCTGGGCAGTCGTTCGGCGCCGCGGTCCGGTCGCCGTCCTCGGCTGCGACCTAGGAAATAGTAGCCATGTACATAGTAGCCATGTACTGTATTCATCATGAGCAAGGGTTCACCGGGCCACACGCCCGGCTTCCTGGTATGGCGACTCGCCAACAAGTGGCGCGTCGCTGTCGACCGCGCAGTGGCTCCACTGGGTCTCACCCACGCGCAGTACTCCGTGGTCGCGTCTTTGTACGGCATGCAACGCACCGGGGAGCGGCCCAGTCAGCGTCAACTCGCCGACCACACCGGCCTGGAGGCGCTTTACGTCTCGAAGCTGGCGCGCGCCCTGGAGTCGGCCGGCCTGGTCGAACGCGCCCGCGATCCCCGCGACCCGCGCGCCGTGCAGCTCGCCCTCACCGAGCAGGGCCGGGCCGTCACGCGACAGGCCGTCACCGTGGTCCAGGAACTGCTCCAGCAGTTGCTGGAGCCGCTCGGCGGCCTCGACGCCCAGCGGACGCGAGCGTTCACCGACGAGCTGACGACCCTGCTCAACGCACCTCTCGCTCCATCCGTAGCGACCGACGAGAGCACTCAGGGGACAACACCATGACCACTGCCGCTTCCACCACCACCGCGCCGGCCGCCAACGCCCGCGCCCTCGGCCTGGCCCACTACGCCGCCCGCGGCGTCCTGGAGCACGTACTGGCCCAACACGGCACCACGTTCCAGCAGCAGATCGCCCTGCGCGCCGCCACCACCGCCGACGCCCCGCAGACGTCGGACGATCTCGTCAACCAGGTCCGGGGCTCCCTCAAGGCCGACCCGGCCGACATCCGCGCCACTCTCGACGAGCTGCTGGCCAAGGAGCTGCTCGTCGAGGACGGCGCGCACCTTCGTCCCACGGACGCGGCCCACGAGCTGCTCGCCGCCATCGGCGCGGACTCCGGCCCCATCTCCGCCCGCATCTGGGGCGGGATCCCCGAAGAGGACCTGATCGCCGCCGGCCGCGTCCTCACGCTCATCACCGAGCGCGCCGACGCGGAGCTCGCGGCCCTGACCGCCTGACCGACCCGCGCCGAGGAGCGGCGCTTGCCGAGCCTGCGCTGGTCAGCCGGCCCATTCCTTGAGGACCGCGGCGACCGCACGGACGTCGATACGGCCTTCGGCCACCCGCTCGACGAGGTCGATGGCCTCGTCCGCCGTCACGCTGACCGGGTACCCGCAGGCGTGGAGGTAGGCCGCGGCCACGACCACGCCGTACAGCTCGTTGGAATGCTCCAGGGACGGTACGCGGACGAGCTGCTCCAGGAGGGCGGCCGCGCGGTGGTGCGGCTGCTCGTACACGGGGATGTCCATCACCCGGAAGGCATGACGGGCGCGGGCCGCTTCGAGCGCTCCCCAGTCGGAGATCTCCGGGTCGCCGGGTATCTCCTGCTGGGCGATGTCGAGCAGCCAGGAAAGATCGATCTGGAGGATCACGTCGTGCCCGGACTCAGGCCGCGTCGGCGCTGGGGCTCGTGGGGCGGCCGAAGTGCTCTCCGAAGGCCTTGCCGTGCTGGGCCACGAAGGAGCGCGCGCCTTCGAGGAACCGTGTGCGGGTGAGGTCGGCGTCCAGCACCCGGCCCGCGTAGTCCTCCGCGGGCACGTGCTTCTCCGCCGCGGCGCGCTCCAGCGCCTCGTACGCCTCGTCGCTCATCTCGATCCGGATCTCCCGTGCCATGCCACCACGGTAGCGGCCCGTCGCCGCCGGCGGCAGGGGCCGCCGAGGTCGAAACCCGCCGGTTTCTTCGCCTCCGTACGGGTAGGACGCCGCCGACCCGTCGCCGCCGTCGGCGTGATGGCCGAGCTGGTGTCCGAACAGCGCGGGGCGCGGGGCGTACGGCGCTCAGGCGGCGAGTTGCCTCAGCCGCCAGGCGTACCAGGCGAACGCGGCGCAGATGGAGGTGTAGAGGGTCGCCGCGTGGAGGGCGAAGGGCCAGTAGCGGAAGACCCAGCGCTCAGCCGCGGGGTCGGTTCCGTGCAGTGGGTTCTCCCCGATGTACGGCACGAGCCAGGCCATCAGCCCGCCCAGGCACTGGGCGAGGACGTAGAGGGCCGCGAACTCGCCCAGCCTTCGGAGATAGTCGCGCCGGTCGGTGCGGATCAGCGCCTTCACCCGCGAGAGGGCGTTTCCCGCGCGCCAGCGGGCGCCGTCCGGAGCGACCCAGGCGCAAACCACCGGGGAGAGCACGAGCGCCGCGACGACAAGGGAGACCAGCAGGATCGTCACGACCCCGGCGACGGCTTCGGAGCTGACCCGGCTTCGCCCCTGGGGAAGCAGGAGCACGGCCAGGATGGGCAGATGGGTGAGCAGGACGGTCAGGTACACACGCCGCAGGAGGGCCAAGGGGGAAGAACGGGAGCGGAGTTGGGTCTGCGCGGTTCTCATGGGTCCCAGCCAAGCATGTTCCTTCACTCCAGTGAAGTACTTTTCTTCACCGAAGTGAAACACCCGTAGGCTTCGCCCCATGAGTACGGACCGGGACGGAGCCTCGCTGGGGCACGAGCTGAGCTTGTGGATCGTGCTCTTCCATGAAGCCCTCGCCGCGCGACTGCACGTCAACGCGACGGAACACAAGGTGCTCGGCATCATCGGCCGCACCCCGGGAACCCACCCGGCCGACCTGGCGGCCTCGACGGGGCTCAGCAACGCCGCCATCACCAAGATCGTCGACCGGCTGGTCACTCTCGGCTACGTCGACCGCACCCGGGACCCGTCGGACGGACGCCGCTTCACCTTGACCGCCACGGTCACGCATCAGCGGACCGTCGCCGAAGCCATGGCACCGATGCTGGCCGGCATGGAACGGGTCGTGTCGGGCTTCGACCAGGCCCAGCTGGAGACCGTGGGCCGCTGGCTCATGGGAACCGTCGCCGTGATGCGCGAGTCCACGCTCGCCCTGAGAGCGGACGAACGCGAGCCCGGCAGCTGAGAGACCGACTGCGACGCTCCCGCGCCTCCCGCGGCCGCAGACGGCGGGCGGCGGCGGTTCGACCGCCTCGACGCCGCTCGCCGGTCCTGGCCGCACCCGTACTTGCACATCCGTATTCCGCATGCCTGGTGCACAGCGACCACTTCCGGTGCATGCTGTGCACCAGGAGGCGTCGAGTTTCTGTCTGGAGGCCGAAAGAGTGAACGACGGCAGCCGGCGACGGCGCCTGACCAGCCGGGCTTCGGCCGGAAGGCACGCGACGGGGCACCGCTCGGCCGCCGCCCGCGGGCGGATCGGCCGGAGCGACGGCGGTGTGTCCCTCGACCGGCTGTCCACGCGCGGGCGGCTCGCCTGGCTGAATTCCGCCAGCTCCAGGATCGGCACGACCCTGGACCTGGAACGCACCGCGCAGGAGCTGGCCGAGTTCACCGTGCCCGGATTCTCCGACGGGGCCGCCGTCGACATCCTGGAAAGTGTCCTGAGGGGCGACGAGGGCTCTCGGTGGACGGGAACCGGTGTCCCCTCGATGCGGGCCATCGCGGTGTGCGCCGTCGAGGAGCTGTCCAGCCTGGAGCCCACACCGGTGGGTGAGACGTTCGTCCGCGCCGAGGAGCAGCACGAGACGCTGCTCCATGAGTACTGCCTGCGACAGGGCAGGCCGGTTCTGGTGAGCCGCATGCGGAACGACGACTTCATCCGGGTCGCGCCGACGAAGAGCGCCGCGGCGAAGATGCGCGCCGCCGGCGTGCACAGCTACCTGGCGGTACCGCTCATCGCCCGCGGGCTCCTGCTCGGCAGCGCCGACTTCGTGCGCGGCCCCGGAACGCCCCCGTTCTCCTCCACGGACGTCGCCCTCGCGGAGCAGCTGGCCTCACAGGCGGCCGTCTTCATCGACAACGCCAGGCTGTACGGGCGCGAGCACGAGCACGTCGTGTCGCTGCAGCGCAGTCTGTTGCCGCGCGCGACCCCGGTGACCCCCGGTCTACGGGTGCACGCCGAGTACGCGCCCTCCACGGCCCACCACGGGGTGGGCGGGGACTGGTACGACGTCATGGCCCTGCCCAGTGGCCGTACGGCCCTCATGGTGGGCGACGTGATGGGGCACGGGCTGCCCGCCGCGGCGACGATGGGGCGCCTGCGGGCGGTGGCCCGCACCCTCATGACCCTCGACATGGCTCCGGAGCGCGTGCTGGCCCGGCTGGACCTCGCCACGCGCGACCTGGAGGACGAACAGGTCGCCACCTGTCTCTACGCGGTCTACGATCCCGTCGACGCCACCTACACCCTGGCCAGCGCCGGGCACCTGCCCCCGCTCCTCATCGACGGAGAGGGCGCCGCCGACTTCGTGGACGTACCGACGGGCGCCCCGCTCGGCGCCGGCGTCATTCCGTACGACCCCGTCCGTCTGAAAGTCCCGGAGCGCGGCAGCCTGGTCATGTACACGGACGGTCTCGTGAAGTCCCGCCACGCCGACCTCGACCTCCAGCTGGACCTCCTGCGCGCGGCGGCGCGCGGACTGGGACCCGAGGCGCTCGAAGGGGGTGTCCTCGTGGAGCGCGCCCCGGCCGGGACCGCCCGTTTCGACGAGGCGGTGCTGCTCTCCGCGACGACCGCCCCCAGTACGCCGGCCGACCTGCGCGTGTGGCAGCTGCCGCGGGAAGGCCGCGCCGCCTCCGTGGCCCGGGGCCTCGTCACGGACCAGTTGGCCGCGTGGGATCTGGCCGAGCTCGCCGATGTGTGCGAACTCGTCGTCTCCGAGCTCGTGGGCAACGCCCTGCGCTACGGCAACGGGCCCGGCGAGCTCCGGATCCTGCGCGGTGAACGCCTCGTCGTGGAGGTCTCGGACACGGGTCCCGACCTGCCCCAGATCCAGCACGCGGACCTCAGTGACGAGGGCGGGCGGGGCCTGCAGCTCATCAACATGCTCTGCCGCAGATGGGGCTCCTGCCGCACCGTGGCCGGCAAGGTCGTCTGGGCGGAGCAGAACCTGCCGTCCTGAGGACCACGACGTCCTCGCCGGCGGATGCCGCACGAGCGCGTACCCGAGGATCTCGTGGACGGTACCGGCGGCTCCCGCCACCACCGGCGCGGCGCAGACGAGGACGGCGTGACCACTCAGACGGGTTCCCGCGAGGGGTCGCGCCCCGGTGCCCCCCTCCCCCACAGGGAGGGGACGGGGGCACCGGGGCGCGGGAAACACCTCAGGCGAGGCCGGCCAACAGGTCGGCGAAGACCCGCGGCCGGCTGAAGTAGCCGACGTGCGAGGAGGCCAGCGTGTGCACCTCGAAGGGGTTGTGCGGGGTCAGCTCGTCCGCTTTGCGGATCATGTGGTCCTGGACGGCCGGGGTGATGCCGCGGTCCTCGGAGAACCGGACGTAGGTGTGCGGGACCCGTCCCCATCCGTCGGCCCGGACCAACGCCCCCGGTTCCATCACCGAGTAGTTCTCGTCCGGGTCCAAAGAGTCCAGCAGCATGCGGAACCCGTGGTCGGTGGCGTCGGCCATGACGGCGGCCTTCAGCTCCGCGAACAGGGCCGGGTCGGCGTGGGCGCTGCGCCAGTTGAGCCGTACCACGCCGGGATCGCGTACGCCGGGCACGGCGATCCGCGCCGCCGCGGCGTCCAGCAGGTTGTCGTCGACGACTTCCCACGGTTCGGTGAGCATGGCCGGGTCGCTCAGGCACAGCGCGGAGAGGTAGACCACGCGGTCGAGCAGTTCCGGTACGGCGTTGGCGACGGCGCTGATCGTCAGACCGCCGAGGCTGTTGCCGACCAGGACGACCGGCCCCCGTTCGGCGAGCCGGCGCAGGGTGTCGACCACATGGAGCACGTTGTCCCGCAGCGTGATTCCGCGCATCGGGGAGGGGGCGGCGGCCAGTGCCGTGGCGTCCTGGGGTTGCCGGTAGTAGGCGGCGGGGCTGTCGGCCCGGTCGCCGTGGCCGGGCAGGTCCACGGCGTGCGAACGGTGCCCGAGCAGGGCCAGTTCGTTCTGCAACGGGCTCCAGGCCCGGGCGTTGCTGGAGCCGCCGTGAACGAATACGAAAGTGGGGCGCGAGTCTGCGCGCATGGTGAGGTTCCTCGTCATCCTGAGGCGAACGGTGGACGCGGGACCGGGCGCCGGCGACTGCCGACACCACGGTCAGTACGTCGAACGGATGCGGAAGGACTGCCAGTTGTGGATGACGGAACTCATGATGACGACCGTAACATTCGTCCGGAAAACCGAAAAGGTTCCAGGGGCGCGCCACCGGCGGCGCCCGGGGCCGGCGACAGGATCAGGACGGCGTCTCGCACAGCGCGCTGGTCAGGGTCTTGTGCATCTGCGCGGCCGGGATGTTGGTGACGAGATGGGCGTTGGTCACGACGGAGGCGTGACGGCCGTCCTCGGTGACGAGCGTCTGCGAGTAGTAGCCGGGCACGGCTCCGTCGTGTCCCCAGGCCGATCCCCCGCAGGGCAGCGGGATCCTCGCCAGACCGAGGCCGTAGCCGGCTCCCGAGCCGGGCTGCCCGAGCTCGACGGTCTTCTCCATCTCGGCGAGGCTCTCGGGCGAGAGCGCCGTGCCGTCGACGAGCGCCCGGTAGAAGGCGGTCATGTCGCGGAGCGTGGAGATGACGGCGCCGGAGGCGTAGAAGGTGGACGGTTCGAACGCGGTCCCGTCCGTCCAGAAGAAGAACGACCCGATACGGGTGCCCCGGTAGCCGTGGATCAGGGGGCTGGGCACGGCGCGGTCCCCGGGAGCGGGAAAGCGGGTCTCCGTCAGGCCGAGCGGCTGGATGACCTGTTGGGTGACGGCCTCGTGCACCGGCAGGCCGGTGATCTTCTCGATGAGCATGCCGAGGATCTCGTAGTTGGTGTTCGAGTAGTGGAAGGCGGCGCCGGGCTCGCCGGCGGGTGCGAAGCGCAGTCCGTCCTTCACGAGCGCCGCGAGCGTGTACGTGCCGTCCGGGCGCGCCTGGGCGAGCGGGAGGCCGTTCGTGGGGATGCCGCTGGTGTGCTGGAGGAGGTGTCGGACGGTGATCCTGTTTCCGTCGTAGCCGTTGACGGAGACCACGCCCGGCAGGTGCCGCTCGACGGGGTCGTCGAGGCCGATCCGGTTCGCCTCCGCGAGTTTCAGTACGGCGACGGCGGTGAAGGTCTTCGACTGGCTCCCGACGCGGTAGTGCTCGTCGATGCCGATCGGATCGTCGACGTTGACGGTGGCCGTGCCGGTGGAGAGGTTCCACGAGGCGTCGCGGGTCCCCGCGTACACGCCCGCTCCGGGGCCGCCGTTGGCCCGGAGCTCCTTGAGGGCGGCCAGCGTGGTGGCGTGTTCGGCGGTCTCCAGCGGTGCCGTCCGCGCCTGAGCGGCCGTGGGTATCGCCAGGAGTACACCGGCCACCCCGAGGGCGACCGTGAACCGTAACGTGCTCAGCTTCATGGAACCTGCTCCTTGTGGACGGGATCGTCTGTCGAAGGGGGAAGGGGCTTCGCCGTGCGTCGTCCGGCCCCGGCCGGGACGCGGGCGCTCAGAACCAGCTCTGGTAGGGAGTGCTGTTGCACGGCCAGGTGCGGAAGCCGTTGCTGGTGTCGTCCATGCACCGGTCCGTGGCCTGGTTCCGGAAGGACTGGACGACGTCCTGGGTTCGCGCCGGGGCGTGGGTGCCGGAGGCGGCTGCCACGGCTCCGCTCGCCGGGACGAGGGAGGCGAAGGCCAGGGCTCCGCCGAGCAGAAGCGTTCTCGTGCCGGACATGTGTTCCGTCGTCTCCTTCGTGCTCTGTGGGAAGGACGGGCCACAAGCTAGGCGCGGACACCCGGGGAGGGGCACCCGGAACCTTCCGGAGTGACAGTGGCGCTCAGCTGTCGCCGCGGACGCCCTACGAGGTGCGCTCCGGGAGCGGGGTCATGCCCTGGCCACCGGCGGCGACGACGCTGACCAGGGCGTTGCCGAGGTCGCCGGCGCGGAGGTCGCTCCGCGTACGGTGGCTCCCGGCCGAGGGCCGACTCCGCGAAGCGATCAGCTTTCTTCGCGCGGCGTCAGAGGTACGTGGTGGCGCCTGGCACGGGCGCGGATCGCGTCCGTGAGCGGGGGCGAGTCGCCGACGGGTACGAGGCCCTTCGTACGGATCCGGATCACGCCGTCCCGGCCACTGCGGACCCACGCCGGATGCTGGAAGCCGTTGGGCAGGCGCTGTTCCGCGTCCAGTCGCACGGCCACCGTGGTCTCCTTCGCGGTGGTCACCAGGTCCACGGACCTGACCTTGTCCCAGCGGAGGACCACCAGGTCGTTCCCCGGACCGACCCCAATGCCCAGGTCTGCGAGGACGAGGCCGTCCTTGGCACTTGTCAGGAGGCCGACGAGTCGTACGGCCAGGAAGAACGCGGCGACCCCGGCGCCCGCCGCCACGGAGTCGCCGAAGCCGAAGGCCGTGCCCTTGACGCCCACCGTGGCGAGGCCGAGTGTCACGAACGCGTTGCGCCCGACCTGCGCGAGCCAGCTCGCTCGTCGGCGCCGGTAGGCGGCCACGCGCATCGGTGGTGCTGGGGGTGGGGCGGGCTTCGTGCGGTCGTCGGGGACGGTCGGGGAGTAGGTCGCGTACGCCGCTGTGGGCTCGGCCTCCTCCGCTGCCTCGGAGGCTTCGGCCGCCTCGGCCGACGGGCCGACCGAATCCCCCTCTTCCGCCACTTCCGACGCGCGGTCGTGTACGTGCCCGATCCGGTCCGCGCACAGGTCCAGCAGCCGGCGTGGCGTGGGTCTCCGTGCGGGTTCCTTCTCCAGGCAGGCGAGGACGACGGGCCGCAGGGGCTCGGGGACGGCGGAGACGTCCGCGTCCTCGTGCACGGCCCGGTACATCAGCCCGTGCGCCCCTCCCCCGCCGAACGCGCTGCCGCCCGCCGCCGCGACCAGCACGGCACCGAGCGCGAAGACGTCGCAGGCCCCTGTGAGGGGTCGCCCGAGCGCCTGCTCCGGCGCGAGGTAGCCCGGGGTCCCGATCACCCCGCCCTCACCGGTCAGCTGGGTTCCCTCGAAGGCCCGGGCGATGCCGAAGTCCAGGACGCGTACACCGTCCGCCGCGAGGACGATGTTGGCCGGCTTGAGATCCCGGTGGACCAGGCCACAGGAGTGGATCGCGCCCAGGGCCTCGGCCAGCTCGGCGGCGAGGGTCCAGAGCCTGCGCTCCGAGAGGGGGCCGCGACTGCCGAGCTCGTCGGCGAGGGTGGGCCCTTCGATGTACGCGCTGGCCATCCACGGCCGCGTCGCCTCGGGATCGGCGTCCACGACCGCCGCGGCGTGAAAGCCGCCCACCTTCTTGGCGGCTTCGACCTCTCTGCGGAAGCGCTCCCTGAAGCCTTGGTCCGCCGCGAACTCGGGCTTGATCACCTTGACGGCGACGGGCCGCCCGGAACGCGACCGTCCCAGGTAGACGGCTCCCATTCCGCCACTGCCCAGTTCACGCTCGATCACGTAGTCCCCGATACGTTCCCCCGCCACTCCAACCCCTCATGCCTTCGGCGATACACCGGTCGTGCGTCGTCACACGGCGTGGTGCGGAGTGCCACGACACACCCACGACACGCCTACGGCGCCCGCACGTGGTGCGGGCGCCGTAGGCGTGTCGAACGGGGCCGAGGTCTCAGCCGCGGACGATGTTCTCGGCCTGCGGACCCTTCTGACCCTGGGTGATGTCGAAGGTCACCGCCTCGCCCTCGGTCAGCTCGCGGTATCCGTTGCCCGAGATGTTGGAGTAGTGAGCGAAGACGTCCGGTCCGCCCCCGTCCTGGGCGATGAATCCGAAGCCCTTTTCGGAGTTGAACCACTTCACGGTGCCGCTGGCCATGCTCGTCCTTCTGGTCAATTCAGCAGCGGCCCGGGGTCGGACCGCCGCAGCGCCCTTCCCCGGGCGCCCACTCCGGTCTTCCCCCGCCCCACCCTCATCTACACTCACCGGTCCGATCTTGTGACAACTTTCGTCGGCCCACACCCGGCGTGTCCTTTTCCGACCACTTCCGTCGCTCAGGTGGTGGCCGGCTCCCGCTCGTAGGGGATCTTCTCCCCGGCCTCCACCGCCACCGGCAGCCGGTTCTCGGCGGGCGGGAGCGGGCAGGTCGCGAAGTCGGTGTACGCGCAGGGGAGGTTGGTGGCGCGGTTGAAGTCCAGTACCACCGCGCCGTCGGGACCCGGCGCGTCGACGCGGAGGTCGCGGTTCGCCGCGTACGTCGTGACGCCCGAGGTCGCGTCGGTGAAGAGCACCGTGAGGCTGCCCGGCGCGTGCCCGTTGAAGGCCGTGAGGCTCAGCTCCCGGCCGTCGAGGCTGAAGGCGATACGGCCAGGTGCGTCGTAGACGTGCCGCAGCCCCTCGACACTGGCGCCGACGGTCGTCGGCCGCGGCTCCGGGAAAGGGATGTACCGGCCGGTGACCACCCAGCGCGGATCGGGCGTGTACGCGGGCGTTCCGGCGAAGTCGACCCGCAGGGGATGACCGGGATGTCGCGGCCGGACGACGTCGTGGCCGCCCCGCTTCGCGACCTCGATCACCGAGTCCCCCCATTCCGCGTTGACGCCGCCCCGCTCCGGGATGACACCGAAGAGGTGCCGCCCCCGGACCACGGTGCCGTCGACGACGAGTTCCGTCCCCTCGTCGAGCTCCACGGTCACGCCGTCGGGTCCGGTCGACCAGGCCCCGGGTGCGTCGGGGAAGCGCTGCGGCTCTGCGGCGAGCCAGTGCAGGCCGGTGATGGCGAGGAAGCCGTGCTCGGCGGCGAGCCGGGCGTCCTTGGCCCGGTGCCACTCCTCCCATTCCGCGGCGAAGCCGTTCGCCTCCGTGCCCGGGCCCGTCACTCCGCCAGGGGTCGTCACCCCGCCCGGGGTCGGGTGTCCGTCCGCCTCCTTGTCGCTGTCGGTCGCGCGGGTGTCGGGAACGTCTCGGACGCTCATGTGTCCTCCTGTCGTGGTGCGCGGATGTCGTGCGCCGGGAGGCCGGTGTCCGCACGCTCACACGCCGCCGACCAGGCCGACACCCGTGCCCCACCTACCCCCGTGCCGGAGCGGCGGGCGTGGAAGGACGGAGCGGTCGTCAGGGGGTGGTGTTCGGGCTGTGACGGGCGCGCGACTGCCGCTCGTTGGCGGGCGGACGTCGCGGGACGAGGGCCTCGATATCAGCCGGAACAGGACGTGGTCGTGACGCGCACGTAGTCCACGTGTCGGCGCGTCACGAGCAAGGTCATGCGGCCAGCAAAGCACACCTTCCGCGCACGCCACCAGTGCGCGCCGCAGCGGCGCCCGGCCGCCGTGGCCGGCCGCCGTGGCGGCCCGGGGCGCCGCGGTCGGGCGCCGCAGCCGCGCTAGGTCGTGTGTCGAAAGTAGCGCCGTCTACCCGAAGAGCAGGCGGGACTTTCGACACACGCCCTAACGGCCCTGGAGCGCCTTGACGTTGTCGCCGAACGTCCAGCCCTTGGACCCGTCCCAGTTCGCCGACCAGGTCATCAGGCCCTTGAGCGCCCCGCCGTAGTGGTTCCAGGCCTGGGCCACGACCGAAGGCGTCATGTGACCACCGCCCGCACCGGGCTGGGCGGGGAGGCCGGGGACCTGCTTGTCGTAGGGCACCCGCACGGTGGTGCCCTGGATCACCAGCCCCCGGTTCAGGCAGTCGGTCTGCGCGACGAACCCGGCGACGGTTCCGGCGGAGTAGGAGTCACCGGAGCATCCGTACATGCTGCCGTTGTAGTACTGCATGTTGAGCCACCACAGACGCCCGTTGTCGGCGTACTTCTTGACGATCGGCAGGTACGCGCCCCAGATCGACCCGTAGGCCACGCTGCCGCCCGTGACGTACGCGGTCTCCGGAGCCATCGTCAGTCCGAAGCCGGCGGGCATGCGGGCGAAGACTCCGTCGATGATGTGCACCAGGTTGGCCTGCGACGGGGAGAGCGTACCGATGGAGCCGCTGCCGACCAGGCCCGTCTCGATGTCGATGTCGATCCCGTCGAAGTTGTACTTCTTCAGGATGGGCACGACGGTCTCGATGAACCGGTCGGCGACCGCGCGCCGGCTCAGGTCGATTCCCGCGGCGGCACCCCCGATCGACATCAGGATGGTCGCTCCGCCCGCCTTGGCGCGGCACATCTCCGCCGGGGTGGAGACGCGGACGGTGTTGTCCATGCCGTCCTCCCACAGCACGGTGCCGTCCGAACGGATCACGGGGAAGGCGGCGTTGATGACGTTGTAGCCGTGGGCCGCGAATCGCGGGTCGTCGATGGGGGCCCAGCCGAACGGCGGGTGGACTCCGTTGGCCGCGCCGTCCCAGTTCTCCCAGTAGCCCTGGAGCACCTTTCCGGCGGGCCTCGTCTTGAGGGCACAGGTATCCGCGGCGGCGGTCGGGGCGGGCTCCCCGGCGTCCGGGGCGGGTGCGGGCACGGGCGCCGGCACGGGCACGGCGGCCCGCGTGCGCTTCGCGCCTTCGGCGGCGGCTGGGGTGGCGGGGGCCGCGAGGGCGGCGGCCGCGAGCAGGGTGACGAGACCCGCTCCGAGGACACGGGTGATCCGAGGGCCTGGCATGCGTGCTCCTGGGGACGTGGGGGTGGTCCTGGGCATGGCGCGCGCTCCAGCAGACCGTAGGTTGGTCCAGACCTTTCGTCAATCACCTGCACAGGCACGTCACTTGCCGGACCGCACGCCGGGACGGCCACTCGTTCGCTTCGCCGGTGTTCCGGTCTGCGTCACAGCGGCGGGGCCCGGGTGCTCGGCCCCGCGTTCGGCGGTCCCCCGCTCAGCGGCCCCTCTCGCCCGTGATCAGCAGGCCTGCGACGAGGCTCGCGAGCAGCATGAGGCCCGCCGCCCCCCACAGGACGACGGAGTAGCCGCTCAGGACCGCCGCGTCCGCCTGTTCGACCACCTCGGCAAGGGATTCCGGCAGGCCCTGTCGACCGAGCAGGACGCCGCCCTTGAACGCCTCGGCCAGGGGCTCCGGAAGGCCCGAGAGGTCGTTCAGCCGGCTCGAGATCGCCGAGGCGAGGACGGTGCTCATCAGCGGCGCGGCGATCCAGCCGCCCAGGTTCTGGGCGGTGAGGACCAGCGCCGCGGTCCCGCCGGACCGCTCCGGGCTCGCCGCCCCGGTCGCCGTGGCGGCGAGAGGTACGAGGGCGAGGCCGAGACCGAGTCCGGCCAGGAGCGTGCCGGGCAGGACCAGGCCGGTGTACGAGCTGCCGCTGTCGAGGCGGGCCAGGAGACCCAGGCCGGCCGAGGCCAGCAGCAGGCCCGGGACGATCAGGTGGCGGGGCTCCAGCCGGTGCTGGAGGCGGGCGGAGATCTGGGTGGAGCCGATCAGGACCGCACCCGCCATGGGCAGCAGGGCCTTGCCGATCTGGGCCGGGGTGTAGCCGAGGCCGCCCTGCAGGTACTGGTACAGGATGGGGAACAGGACGAACGCGCCCGCCCCGACGAGCGCCAGGGCGATGAGGGAGCCGATGCGCCGGCGGTCCGTGAGGACGTATGCCGGGACGAGCGGGACGCTCGTCCTTGTCTGCCACCACGCGAAGGTCACGAACAGCGCGGCGCCGACCACGAGGAGAACCTGTGTCAGGGGGTCGCTCCAGCCGCCCGGACCGGGGGTGCTGGAGGCGTGGATGCCCTGGGCCCTGTCGAAGCCGTAGGCGAGGGCGGCCAGCGCGCCGGTGCCGAGCAGCACGCCCGGTACGTCCGGACGGACCGAACGGGCAGAAGCGGGGGCCGCGCGGTCGTTCACCAGGCGGCTCGCGACGAGGGCCCCCACGGCCGCGAACGGAACGGTGGCGTACAGGCACCCGCGCCAGCCCAGCATGTCGACCAGCCAGCTGCCCATGAACAGGCCGATCGTCAGCCCGCTGCCGGCGGTCACGGCATAGATCCCGAGGGCTCTGCCGCGCTCCTTCGGATCGGTGAACCCGCCGGTCACAAGGGCCAGGGCGGCCGCCGAGAGCAGCGCGGCGAACGCTCCTTGCAGGGCGTGGGCCGCGACGAGTACGGCGGTGACGCCGGCCGACCCGACGAGCGCGGAGGCCGCGGCGAAACCGGCCAGGCCGACGATCAACGCCCATTTGCGGCCCAGGAGATCGGCGAGGTGCCCGCCGAGCAGCAGAAGCCCGCCGAAGGCGAGCCCGTAGGCGAGGAACATCATGCGCAGATCGTCGGCCGGGAGTCCCAGGTCGGCCTGGACGGCCGGGGCCGCCACGGTCGTCGTCGCCGCGCCGATCACCACCAGGAGCTGAGCCACGACGGCCGCGGCCAGTCCCCACCAACGCCGGGGGGACGGGGTCTGCGCGTCGGGCGGATACGGGGGCGGCGACCAGGTGCCGGGCGCGCCGACGGCGAGGCCCTCGGCCGGCCCGAACCCCGGCGGCGCCGGGCGGGCGTCCACCGGAGTGGTGGGGACGTAGCCGGGTGATGGCGGACCCGGCCGGTGCGGCTGCGCCACGTGCTGGTGCTGGGGCTGGGCCGGGATCCGGGGGTCCAGCGGCGTGGCGCGCGTCTCCGGCGCGAAGTCCAGCAACTGGGCCGCATGACGGCCGAGTTGGGCGAGCACCGCGCCGGGCAGCCATTCCTCGGCCCGGTCCGACACCGTACGGGCGGCCACGTCGGCGGGTGTCGGCCGCCGAGCGGGGTCCTTGTGCAGGCAGTCGCGTACGAGGTCGAGGAGCGACTCCGGTACGCCGGTCAGGTCCGGCTCCTCCTCCGCGATCCGGAAGAGGTGAGCGTTCAGTCCCGTCTCCGTGGCGCCGAAGAGGAGGCGGCCGGTGGCCGCGTACACGAGGACGGCGCCCAGGCAGAACACATCGCTGGCCGGGGTGAGTTCGAGTCCGCGCACCTGCTCGGGCGACATGAAGCCCGGCGAGCCGATCAGCATGCCGGTCCGGGTGTGGAGGCTGTCCCCGGCCAGGCTGTCCATGGCCCGCGCGATGCCGAAGTCGATCACGCGCGGCCCGTCCACCGTCACGAGCACGTTGGACGGCTTCAGGTCCCGGTGGATCAGACCCGCCCCGTGCACGGACCGCAAGGCGACCGCGAGGCGGTTGGCGAGGGTGCGGACCGAGTGTTCGGGCAGGGGGCCGAAGTCCTTGGCGACCACGGTGGTCAGATCGGGTCCCGGGATGTACTGGGTCGCGACCCATGGCACCGGCGCGTCGGTGTCGGCGTCCAGCACGGCCGCCGTCCAGTCGCCGCCGACCCGGCGCGCCGCGGCCACCTCGCGAGCGAACCTCTGCCGGAACTCCGGGTGTTGGGCGTGCTCGGCCTGCACCACCTTCACGGCGACCGTGCGGCCGGCTTCCGACCGGCCGAGATACACCAGTCCCATGCCACCCGCGCCCAGGCGGGCGATGAGACGGTACGGGCCTATGCGCGTCGGGTCTTCGGTGATCAACTGTTCCACGCGAGTAACTTAGTTGAGCGACCCGACGCCCCGGGGCGATTCCCCGGGTCGAGCGGGTCAGTCTTCCAGTGGGCGGGTGGCCGGGCCCTGGAGCACGGTGCCGTCCGGGGCGAAGCGGGAACCGTGGCAGGGGCATTCCCAGCTCTGCTCGGTCTCGTTGAAGCCCAGATCGCAGCCCATGTGCGTACAGCGTCTGCCGGTCCGCCGGCCGGCCAGGTAGTGGCGGGCCACGGTGGACTGACTTCGTACGACTCCGGGTACCTCGCGGACGGGCAGGTGCCGGCGCGGATCGACGAGCTCCGTCCAGGCCGGGCGTGGTGCGCCCGTCAGATGGGCCGTGAGCAGACGGCCCGCGGCGACGCCGTTGCTCAGTCCCCATCCGCCGAATCCGGTCGCGACGTACACGTGCTGGGTGTCGGGGTGCTCGTGGCCGACACAGGGCAGCCCGTCGGCCGTGTGCACGTCCTGGGCCGCCCATCGGTGGACGGTCGGCGCCTCGGCGAAGCCCGGCAGCTGCCCGCGCGCCCAGGCCTCCAGGCGGTCCAGCCGGTCGGGCACGCCGCCGCTGCCCGGTTCGAACGCCTCGCCCGCGACGATCAGCAGCCGCCGCCCCTCGCCCAGCGGGGCGGTGCGCACCGACCGGGTGCCGTGTTCGGCCGTCACGTACATGCCGTGGGGGGCGTGCCGCTCCTCGACGGAGGCGGCGACGACGAGCTCGCGGAGCACCGTGAGGCGCACGACGAGCGAGGAGTGGCAGCGGAGGGGGAAGTGGGTGGCGAGGACGACGTCCCGGGCGTGGACGGTGCCTCCGCCCTCCAGCGAGAGGCGGCAGTCGATGCCCTCGTGGAGCCCCGTGACGCGGGTGTTCTCGTGGACGCGGCCACCGTGCGCGACCAGGTCGTCCGCCAGTCCGAGGAGGAACCGGCGCGGATGGAACTGCAGCTGGTCCTCGACCCGGACGGCCGCCGCGACCGGGTACGGCAGCCCCGTTTCGGTCACGGCGGCGGCCCGCAGTCCGGCCTCGGAGGCGGCGGCGGCCTCCGCGTGGATCTCCTCCACGCGGTTCTCGTCGAGGGTGTACGTGTAGGCGGGCCGACGCTCGATCTCCGCGTCGACCCCGAGCTCCGCGCAGAACCGCGCGACCTGGCGCAGCGCGTCCTCCTGGGCTTCGGCGTAGTTCGCGGCCGCCTCCGCGCCGTGGCGGTCGCGCAGCGACGCGTAACGGAGCCCGTGCAGCGAGGTCAGCTTGCCGGTGGTGTGTCCGGTCACTCCGGTGGCGATCCGGCCGGCTTCCAGCACGACGACGTCGCGCCCGGCGCGGGTGAGCTCGCGTGCGGTGCACAGTCCGACGACGCCGGCTCCGACGACGGCCACGTCGGCGGCGAGATCTCCCTCCAGCGGTGGGTGGGCGCGGCGGGGCGGCGCCGACTCGATCCAGTACGAGTTTCCGGTTCCGTGCATGGCCCACTCCTCTCGACGGTCGCCCGTCAGGCGTCTACCCGCGGCCTCCGCGGCCAGTCACCCGCGGTGCGGACGCCGAGCGCCGCCGGTTGGACCGGGCCGCCCCGCGCGGGCACGCGAGCAGGGAGGCGGGGCCCCTGCGCATCGCAGGGGCCCCGCATGCGGACATGTACGACTAGGCGTCGCGCCGCTTCGTGGCTTCACGGGCCTTCTCGGCGGCCTCGTGCATCTTCTCGCCGGCCTCGCGGGCCTTCTCGCCGGCGTCACGGGCCTTGCCCTTCATCTGGTCGGTCTGGCCCTCGGCTTCCAGGCTCTCGTCGCCCGTCACCTTGCCGACCGTTTCCTTGATCTTGCCTTTGCCCTTCTCCATGTCGCCCTTGCTCATGAGTCGATTCCCTTCATGTGTCGAAGTCGGGTACGCCGTCGTCGAACACGCCGTCGTCACGGCCGGATCCCGCCGTCGATTACGCGGAGGATCGCCGCGGAGAAGGCGTCGAGGTCGGCCGGCCTGCGGGAGGTGATCAGGGGATGGCCTCCCGTGGAGTCGACGACGACCTCCTTGTCGTGCCAGTTGCCGCCCGCGTTCTCCAGGTCGGGGCGGAGCGACGGGTACGAGGTCAGTTCGCGGCCCTTCGCCAGGTGGCTGTCCACCAGGAGCCAGGGGCCGTGGCAGATGGCTGCCACCGGCTTTCCGGCATCGGCGAAGGCCGCGACGAGGCGGCGCGCCTCGGTGTCGGTGCGCAGCCGGTCGGCGTTCATGGTGCCGCCGGGCACGATCACGGCGTCGAAGCCGTCCGCCGTCGTCCGTGCCATGGTCGTGTCCGGCTGGACGACGGCACCCGGGCGGCGGTCGCCGACGAGCGTGTGTACCGGCCCGTCCTTCTGCGCGGCCACGGTGACGGCGGCGCCCGCCTCGCGCAGTACGGAAACCGGTCTCTCCAGTTCATCCTGTTCCGTCCCGTAATTCGTTGTGAGGACGAGAACACGCTTTCCGTCGAGCGACACGATGCGTTCCTCTCTGCCGGCCGTGGCGGTTCCTACACCTGCGACTTCCCGAAGAAACAGTGTCGAATCATCCGATAACGGGCATCCTTTCTCCAGAAAGCTCGACCGGCGGCCCTCAGCCGCCGCCCCCTTCGCGGCCGCGGCGCAGGTCCACCGCCACCGTCGAAGGAGCACTCATGGTCACTGTCAGGGTCCGTGCCGTCACCGACACCGCCGTCTCCGCCCGTGACGCGGGAAGCGCCGGGATTTCGGGGGCCACCACGCGGCGGGCGGCGCTCGCCGGACTCCCTGAGCCGACCCGTCCCACCGCCGCCTCCACGGACGACGCCCGCACGATGTCCGTCGCGCTGCTCCGGCGCCTGCACGAACTCGACGAGGGCACGCCGGAGTACTCCTACGTCCGCAACACCCTGGTGGAGCTCAACCTCAGCCTGGTCAAGTTCGCCGCCCGGCGGTTCCGCAACCGCGCCGAGCCGATGGAGGACATTCTCCAGGTCGGCACGATCGGCCTCATCAAGGCGATCAACCGCTTCGACCCCGACCGTGCCGTCGAGTTCTCGGCCTTCGCCCTCCCCACGATCGTCGGCGAGATGAAGCGTTTCTTCCGTGACACGAGCTGGGCCGTACGGGTTCCGCGCCGTCTCCAGGAGCTGCGGATCGACCTGGCGAAGGGCGCCGACACGCTGGAGCAGGACCTCGGCCGCCGTCCGACCCGGGCCGAGCTGGCCGCACTGCTGCAGCTCACGGAGGACCAGGTCTCCGAGGGCCAGCTGGCCGCCCACGGCTACGCCGCCCTCTCCCTGGACGTTCCGACGGGCGACGAGGACTCCTCCCCCGGTACGGCCGAGCGGCACCTTGCCTCCTCGGAGCTCTCGTACGAGCTGATCGAGTCGCTGACCGCCTTGCGGCCCCTGCTCTCCCGGCTCGACGACCGCGACCGCCACGTCCTGGAGCTCCGTTTCGGTGAGGAACTCACACAGGCGGAGATCGGCCGACGCCTCGGCCTCTCCCAGATGCACGTGTCGCGCATGCTGAGCCGGATCCTCGGCGGACTCAGGCGGGACCTGCTGGACGACGGCTCGGACGAAGGCCCCACGACGGCCGCGTCGGGCGGCTGACCTCCAGCCACACCACCTTGCCCACGCCCCCCGGTGTCTTGTCCTCACAGCCCCACGCTCCGGCGAGCCGGTCCAGCACCATCAGTCCGTGCCCGCCGGGCAGGGCGGGCGAGCGCGACACCTGGACGCGCGGGTGTTCGGGGTTGGCGTCGGCGACCTCCACCCGCAGGCCTTCCGTGCCGTGCCGCAGGACGAGCTCCTCGGGGCCGCCGGCGTGCAGGCACGCGTTGGTGACCACCTCCGAGACCAGGAGCAGGACGTCCTCCACCCGCGCCCCCGCCTCCTCGGTCTCCGCCGGGATCCACCCCCAGTCGGCCAGCGCCTCGGCGGTGAAGTCCCGGCAGCGCGCCACCACGCCCCGGGTCCCGTGGAGGAGGAGCCTGCGCACCTGGTCCGGCAGACCGTCAAAGCTCGCGACCATGGCTCCCGCCGCCTTCGTGACCGTCGCGACCACTGTGACCCCGCTGACCGCCCTGACTCCACTGACCGCCCAGACCGCCATGCCCGCCATGCCCGCCCTCGGCGAGTGCCTCGCTCAGGGTCTCGTACGTCCGGAAGACGGCCCGGACACCGGTGATCTCGAACGCCCGGTCCACCGGCGGGCGCAGCCCGACGAGGTCCAGGCGTCCGCCCGCCTCCACTATCCGCAGGCGTGCCCTGAGCAGGGTGTTCAGCCCGGAGGAGTCACAGAACCCCAGCCCGGAACAGTCCACGATGATCCGTCCCTCCCCGGCGCACTCCTCCAGCGCGGCCCGCAGGGGAGCCGCCGTGTCACGGTCGAGCTCCCCGCTCAGGACAAGGACGTCCGTGTCCGTGCCCGCCGGCCGCCGCGTCTCGACCGTGAACCGCTCAGGCGACGGCTCGGCCCCCACCTCCGCCGGCTTCCCGTCCCGCATGGACCCTCAGCCTCCTTGGACGACGTGCCCTTCCCCCAGCATTTCCGAGCGACGGGGATTCTGCGCGCGACGGCTCTGCCGCGGGCCGGCGGAGGAGGTCCCCTCCGGAGTTCGCCGACCGGTCGCTCCGCGCGTTCGCATGGCGGGCGCCGCGGGGGACGGCCTGTGCACGATACGGAAGCGGTGGCTCTCCCGGGCGAGTTCGCGTCCGTCAGCGGCGACGAATCGTGCCGTCACCTCGTAGGTGCCACAGCTCGCCCGCCCGACGGGCAGCCGCTCGGACGGCAGCTGGATCTCGTACGGTCCGCCTGCCCGGAATCCGCCGAGCGCGGTCCGCGTCGTGCCGATCACGTTCCCCCCGTACCGTCTGGTCTCCTCGACGGCCAGCCCGTCGATCGCTTCCGCCACGCGGAACGTGAGGGCGACGGTGAGGACCGCGCCCTCGGGCAGTTCGACGGGCTCGCCGCCCCGCGCGTCCGGAGGCACGATGTGGGTTCCCCACTCCTCCGAGGTCAGGGCCACGTTCAACAGCTCGAACAGCGCCATGACGCGTTCACGTCCTCCCGGTAGTCGCGGTCGCCGCGGTACCTGCGACCGCGACTACCCCGCCCGGCTCCGCTCACGCATCCCGTCCACGCATGCCCGCGCGCCGGCGGGGCAGCAGCACCACGAAGACGCGGGACCCGCCCGTCCTGTCGGGGCGGACGCCCTGCTCCTACAGGCCCCGGAGCAGCCTGGGCGGAGGGACCCGCGCCCGGGAGCGAGGAGGCGGAGGAACCTCATGGAAGCCGGACGGCGTACGGGAGGCCGGAGGGATCGACATCCGGACCGCTTCGTCCTGGACGTCCTGCCCGGGAGGAAACCCGGCGCCGTCGTCCTCGTCGTCGCCGGCGAGCTCGACCACGACACCGCGGACCCCTTGCGGCGCGCGCTGCAGGAGAACTCCGGGGCCCGGCACGTCGTCGTCGACTGCTCCCGGCTGCGGTTCTGCGACTCGACCGGGCTGAACCTGCTGCTGCGTGCGCGGCTGCGGATGCTGGCCGCGGGAGGACGGCTGGATCTCTCAGGACTCCGTCCGCCGGTGGACCGGGTCTTCGAGATCACCGGGGCGCGGAGGGTCTTCCAGGTGTACGAGGACGCCGACACCGCGCTCGCCGCCGAGTCCGCGGCGGGACGACCGGATTCGGCGCGGGCGGGCGGGTTCGGCACGACCGGGCGGGGCAGTCGCGGCGTATGACCGGCCGGGACGTGCAGTGTGCGACCGCCCCCACCCGCCGCTACGAGCTCGCCGAGGGTGCCGGGGTCGTACGGGAGTGCCGTGACCTCACGCAGCGGGCGCTGAGCGAGTGGTTCGGGCCCGCGGGCGCGCCCGGGCGGGTCGCCGCCGAGGACGCCCTGCTCCTGGTGTCGGAGATCGCCACGAACGCGTTCACCCACGGCGGCGTCCCGTACGAACTACGCCTCGACCGTTCCTGCGACCGGCTGTGGGTCCAGGTCAGCGACACGAGCCCCACGCCGCCCCGGCCGCACGGGCCCCACCGCGCGGGCCAATCCTCCGGGCACGGGCTCTACCTCCTGGAACGGCTCTCCGCCTCCTGGGGCTGCGTCCCACGTGGCGGCGGCAAGGCCGTCTGGTTCGAGGTGGTGGTGTCCCGGGCCGGGAGTGGCGCACGGACCTAGAGTGGAGGGGTGGCGTGGGGCCGCCGAGGCGCACCCCCGTACCCGGCCCGCACCACGATCGCCCTGGCGAGGTGCGAGTGCGAGGTACGAGGTCCTCATGACAGAGCGCAGACCACGCCCCGACGCGGCGGGGCTCCCCACGGAGCTCGGCGAGGACGGCCTTCGACAGTTGCTCGCCGGGCTCACCGCCGTGCGGGACGGGGATCTCTCGGTCCGGCTCCCCGATGCCGGCGGCGGCATCCTGGGGGAGATCGCCGGGGTCTACAACGACATGGTCGGCCAGCTCACGCTCGTCACGTCCGAGGTCACCCGTGTCGCCGGTGAGGTCGGCGGGCAGGGGCTGCTGGGCGGCCGGATCCGCGAGCCGAGAGCCCGGGGGGTGTGGCGGGAACTGACCTCCGGCGTCAACACGATGGCCGACAACCTCACCTCGCAGGTGCGGTCCATCGCCCAGGTGGCGACGGCCGTCGCCCGTGGGGACCTCACGCAGAAGATCCGCGTGGACGCGCGCGGCGAGATCCTGGAGCTCAAGGAGACCATCAACACCATGGTCGACCGGCTGTCCTCCTTCGCCGAGGAGGTCACCCGGGTGGCCCGGGAGGTGGGCACCGAGGGCAAACTCGGCGGGCAGGCCACCGTCCACGGGGTCTCCGGCACCTGGAAGGACCTCACCGACAACGTCAACTCCATGGCCGGCAACCTCACCAACCAGGTGCGCAACATCGCCCAGGTCACCACCTCCGTCGCCCAGGGCGACCTGACCAGCCGGATCGACGTCTCGGCCCGCGGCGAGATCCTCGAACTCAAGACCACCATCAACACCATGGTCGACCAGCTGTCGTCCTTCGCCGCCGAGGTGACCCGGGTGGCCCGGGAGGTGGGCACGGAGGGCAAACTCGGCGGGCAGGCGGAGGTCGAGGGCGTCTCCGGTACGTGGAAACGGCTCACCGAGAGCGTCAACGAACTCGCCGGGAACCTGACCCGCCAGGTCCGTGCCATCGCCGAGGTCACCAGCGCCGTCGCCGAAGGGGACCTGACCCGTTCGATCACCGCCGACGCGCCCGGTGAGGTCGGGGAGCTCCGCGACAACATCAACGCCATGGTCGAGTCGCTGCGCGCCACGATCCGGTCCAACGAGGAACAGGACTGGCTCCAGACCAATCTGGCCAGGATCACCGGCCTCCTCCAGGGCACCCGGAGTCTGCCCGAGATCGCCGGGCTGACCATGGCCGAGGTGCCCCCGCTGGTCGCCGCCCAGTACGGTGCCTTCTTCCTCGCCGAGGACGGTGAGCGGGGCATCGAGCTCGTCATGACCGCCTCCTACGGCTCTCCCGACGACCCCGACAGCCCGCCGCGCCGTTTCCGCCTCGGACAGTCCCTGGTCGGGCAGGCCGCCCACGACCGGCGCGCCCTCCTCGTCGAGCACCTGCCCGAGGGCTACGCCACCGTCGCCTCGGGAGCGGGTTCCGGTGAGCCGAGCACGCTCGTCGTCCTGCCGATCGTCGTCGAGGAGCAGGTCCTCGGCGCCGTCGAGTTCGCCTCGCTGCACCCGTTCACGACTCTGCGACGGGAGTTCCTCGACCGGTTCGTGGTCAGCGCGGGAGCCGTCCTCAGCTCCCTGGTCGCCAATCTCCGCACCGACGAGCTGCTCGGGCAGTCCCGGAGACTCGCGGACGAGCTGCGCTCGCGGTCGAAGGAGTTGCAGAGCCGCCAGCAGGAACTGCAGAGCTCCAACGCGGAGTTGCAGGAGAAGGCCGCCCTGCTGGCGCAGCGCAACAAGGACATCGAGTCCAAGAACCTCGTCATCGAGCAGGCGCGGCAGGAGCTGGAGGCGCGGGCCCAGCAGCTGTCGCGCACCTCCATGTACAAGTCCGAGTTCCTCGCCAACATGAGCCATGAGCTGCGCACCCCGCTCAACAGCCTGCTGATCCTGGCCCGGTTGCTCGCCCAGAACACCGAGGGGAACCTGACGGAGAAGCAGATCGAGTACGCCGAGGTGATCCACTCCGCCGGCTCCGACCTGCTCCAGCTGATCAACGACATCCTCGACCTGTCGAAGGTCGAGGCCGGCAAGATGGACGTCAGCCGCGAGCCGTTCGCCCTCCGTGAGCTGATCGAGTACCTGGAGACGACGTTCGGACCGGTCGCCGACGAGCGTCGGCTGGAGTTCGCCGTCTCGCTGGCGGAGGACGTGTCCGACGGGCTCGACGGCGACGAGGCACGGCTCCGTCAGATCCTCCGCAACCTGCTGTCCAACGCGCTCAAGTTCACCGAGAAGGGCCGCGTGGCCCTCACCGTGGAGTACGCGACCTCCGACGAGCTTCCGCCCGCACTGCGCGGCGGTCGCCGTGTCCTCGCCTTCCGGGTCGCGGACACCGGGGTCGGTATCCCGGCCGAGCAGTTGAAGCACGTCTTCGACGCCTTCCAGCAGGGCGACGGCACCACCGCCCGCCGGTACGGCGGCACTGGTCTGGGGCTGTCGATCAGCCGGGAGGTGGCCGGCCTCCTCGGCGGCACCATCGAGGCGGCCAGCACGCCCGGCCGCGGCAGCACGTTCACCTTCTATCTGCCCGTGCACGCGCCGGGGCACGATCCGGTACCGGCCGCGGCCGCCGCTCCCGGTGCTCCGCGGACGTCCGGCTCCGCCGTCCCCGCCGACCGGTCGCCGTCGGACGACGCGCGCGCCGGGAAGGAGGTCGCGACCGTTCTGGTCGTCGACGACGACGCCCGCAACGTCTTCGCCCTCAACGAGGTCCTCGAAGGGCACGGCCTGCGTGTGCTCACCGCCGACGGCGGTCGTGCCGGTCTCGACGTACTCGCCGAGCACGACGAGATCCGGCTCGTGCTCATGGACGTCATGATGGCCGGCATGGACGGCTACACCGCCATCAAGGCCATCAGGAGAATGCCGGGCCACGCGGGCCTCCCCGTCATCGCGGTCACCGCGAAGGCGATGCCGGAGGACCGCGCCCACGCACTGGAGGCCGGCGCCGACGACTACGTGTCCAAGCCGGTCGACGAGCACGAGCTGACGGCCAAGATCCGCACCTGGCTCTCCGGGTGACGGATCCACGAACCGGGGGCCGCTCCCGTGTCACCGGTCCGGGGGCCGCTCCCGTGCCACCGGTCGCCGACGGATCCCGCACCCTCAGGGACGGCCGACGGATCCCGCGCCGTCACGGGGCCGCCGACAGGTCCCGCACGTGCGCGGCGACGATGCTGGTGTCGTCGTCGGTGTCCCCGGTCGCACTGCTGAGCAGTTCGTCGACGAGCCGGTCGGGCGCCCGGTCCGCGAGCCGCTCCGCCTCGGCGGCGAGCCGTGTCAGGCCCTCGTCCAGTCCGTCGTGGCGGCGCTCGATCAGCCCGTCGGTGTACAGGAGCAGCGTGTCCCCCGGACGCAGCCCGATCCGCTGTTCCCGGTAGGAGAACGAGGGCACCGCGCCCAGCAGGATGTCCTGGGGCGGGTCGAGCAGTCGCGCCCGGCCGTCCCGGAGCAGCAGCATCGGCAGATGCCCGGCACTCGACCAGAGGAGGCCGTGGTCATCGGGGTCGTACAGGGCGCACACCGCCGTCGCCGTGGTGCCGCCCCCGGTCCGCAGCGTCACCTCGTTGAGCCATCCCATGAGCTGCCGGGGCGAGTGGCCGGTGAAGGCGAGCGCCCGCTGGGCGTTGCGGAGCGCCACCATCCCGGTGACGGAGTCGATCCCGTGTCCCGCGATGTCTCCGACCGTCACGAGGACCTTGCCGCTCGGCAGGGCGAGGACGTCGTACCAGTCGCCGCCGACCCGGTACTCCTCCAGGGCCGGCCGGTACCGGACGGCCACGACCAGATCGCCGGGCAGTTCCTGGAGACCGAGGACTTCGGGCACGATCGCCCGCTGGAGCTGGAGCGCCAGCTGATGACGCGTCTCGGCCTGGTGGTGCAGTGACGTGAGGCGGTCGAAGGTCGCCGTCAGCGCCGCCTCGGTGCGGCGGTTGTCCGACACGTCCTGGTACACGCCGGCGATCGCGGTGACCGTCCCGTCGGCGATCAGCGGCTCCGCCGACACGCGCACATGGCGCACTGTCCCGTCGGGGCGCACGATCCGCAGCACCGTCTGCGCGCCGGCCTGCCGCTCGGTGAGGGTCCGCAGGAGGTCGGTGAGGGCCTCGCCGTCGTCCCGGTGCACCCTCCCCCGCAGGCCCAGGAGCGGTACCGGCGCCTCGTCCGGGCCCATGCCGAACAAGCCGTGTGCCTGCTCCGACCAGACCGTGTCCCCACCGGTCAGGCTGTCCTGGAAGAGGGCCACGCTCTGCAGCCGTGCGACCGCGCGGGTCGCGGCGAGTCCGGGGTCGCCGGCGGTGTGCCACATGAGTACGGTGCGCCCCTCGCCGGCGGGGACCGCGCGGACGTCGAGCAGTGCCGCGGGTTCCTCCGGCCGGGCCGACACGGGCAACCGGCCGGCCCGCTGGGTCCGCGTGGTCGCGGCGGCGCGTCGGGCCATACGGGCGAGATCCGTGTGGAGTCCGGGAAAGACGCCGGTCAGGGAGGCGTCTTCGGCGGGCGGCGCACCGCCGAGCGCGGCGATCGCCTCGTCGTTGAGATGTTCCACCGTCGGATTCCGGGACGTTCCGTTGGCGTGGAGGACCATCGCCGGATGGGTGAGGGAGTCGAGTACGTCCGCGAGTACGGGGTCGGCGGGCGGCGGTGTGCCGGTGGTGTCCAGCACCGTGCACGCGACCTCCATGAGCCCGGTGAGGGCCCGCCGCAGCGTTCTGTCGAAGTCTGTCGGTCCCGGCCAGCCGACGAGTGCGAGGCCGACGGTTCTGCCCCGTCGTCGCAGCGGCAGCAGGGCGCGGGCCGCGTGTTGCGACGGCCCCGGAAGCGGTTCTCCATCGGTGGGGCCCTCATCGAGCCAGGTGGCCGTGCCGTCCACGAGGGCGGAGCGGAACGGCTCCGGAGCCGCCGGGGGGATCCACTGCCACGCGGCGGCCTCGGCGGCGCCCACGCCCGCGTGTCCGATGAGCCGCAGACAACCGGGATCGACGCGCTCCCAGAGCCAGATGCTGTCGGCGCCGAGCGGGGAGAGCCCGGTCTCCAGCAGGATCCGGGCCGCCTCACCGACCGTGTCGGCGATCTCCGCCTCCGCGGCCACCCTGCGGGCCCGCCGATCGTCGGCCGGCCCGTCCGGCGGCTCGAAGCCGGGGCCGTCGCTCCCGGGCGGAGCGACGACGCAGGGCCCCTCTTCCTTGGCGGCGGCGTTCACGATGTCCGCCGCGATGTCCCCTATGTCCAGACCCGTCGCCTGTGCCAGGGCGACCAGGTGTTCGGCCGCGTCGTTGGCTGCCAGCCGGAGCTGGCCGGCGAGTACACCGGTGGCGAGATCCACCAGATGACGGTGGGCGAGACGGGTGCGCAGCCAGCGGTTCTCGGCGGCGAGGCCGGTGAGTCCGGTATCCACCAGGGCGCCGGAAACCAGCCCCGAGGACCCCGCGGAACCGGTCAAGACGACCTCCGTCCCACTGTCGCAGGGACGCCTGGACACACGGCCGTGTCCGCTCCGAATTCTACTCGCGGGCTCCGCCCGGGCGGCCCGGCCTCCGAGTTCGTCGAACGGGCTCAGGCCCTGGGGACCGTCTTGTCGATCACCGGCCGAGCCTGCCCTAGCCTGTCCCTGACAATGGGGGGTGCCGCTGATGCGGAAGACGAACGGCCTGAAGGTGTCGGCTCTGGCCGCCGTGGTCCTGGCGGGCCTGCTCTCGGCCTGCGGCGAGCAGGAGCCCGATCCGGAACGGGTCGCGGCCTGGCGGGAGGACTACTGCTCGGATCTGGCGGCCTGGCAGCGGATCACCCACGACCCGCCCGAGAAGGGCTACGGCAACGAGCCCGCGCTCACCGCCGCGGCGGTGATCTCCGCGGCGAAGGTCGTCGACCGCGAGCACCTCGACCACGCGGGCAGCCACATCCTGAACGACACGGCCCAGGCCGTCTCCCACGACGACCGAGACGCGGAGGGGCGGGTGTCGGCGTACTGCTCCGCGGTGGGCTTCGAGACACTGATGAAGTACTAGTAGTGCTTGGTCATGTGTGTTCTGTGATGGCGTGTCTTCTTGATCGGTCGTGTCGTTGACCGGATGTGCTGGGTGGGGAGTTGGCTGCGGTCCGGTGTGATCTGGAGGACTTCGCGGCAGAGATGTTCGAGCCGTTCGCGCGAGCGGACCAGCGACGGCGGGGCGAGGTCTATCTGCGGGGCCTGCTGATGGACGGCGGGCGCAAGTCGGTGGAGCCGATGGCCACCCGCCTGGGCGAGGACGGAAACCGGCAGGCCCTGGCCCACTTCGTCACTTCCAGCCCGTGGGATGCGGTGCATGTGCGGGCCCGTCTGGCCTGGCGTATGCAGCCGGTCATCAAGCCCACCGCGTTGATCATTGATGACACCGGGTTCCTCAAGGACGGGGACGCGTCCGCGTGCGTGACCCGGCAGTACACCGGCACGGCGGGCAAGGTCACCAACTGCCAGGCCGGGGTCTCGCTGCACCTGGCTTCCAACGGCGCCTCGGCGGCGGTGAACTGGCGTCTGTTCCTGCCCGGGAGCTGGGATCCCGCCTCGCCGAAGGCCGATCCGGCCAAAGTGGCCCGCCGTTCCAAGTGCGCCATCCCCGTCGAGGTGGGCCATGTCGAGAAGTGGCAACTGGCCATCGACATGATCGACGAGACACGTTCCTGGGGCATCGAGGTGCCCCAGGTCATCACCGACGGCGGCTACGGGGACACCGCTGCCTTCCGGCTCGGCCTGGAGGAACGCGGTCTCGACTATGTGGTGGGCGTCTCGACCACGACCACCGCGCACCCCGAGGACGCACAGCCCTGCACCCCGGCCTACACAGGCCGAGGACGACGGCCGGTCCCGGCCTACCCCGAGCCGGCGCAGACCGTGAAGCGCCTGGTCATCGCGGCCGGGAAACGCGCCGCACGGCCGGTGCAGCGGCGGGAGGGATCGCGGCCGGGCAGTGGCCGCAGCGGACACAAACGCATGTACTCGCGCTTCGTGGCCCTGCGGATCCGGCCCGCCGGACGTGAGATCCACAAGGCAACGGCCACCGCCGAGCTTCCGGTCCGCTGGCTGCTGGCCGAATGGCCTGCCGACCAGGACGAGCCCGTGCAGTTCTGGCTCTCCAACCTGCCCGAGACCACTCCGCTGCCCGTCCTCGTGCGCACCGCGAAGCTCCGCTGGCGCATCGAGAACGACTACCGCGAGATGAAACAGGCCCTGGGCCTGGCCCACTTCGAAGGCCGAACCTGGCCAGGCTGGCATCACCACGTCACCCTCGTCTCGGTCGCCCACGCCTTCTGCACCTCGCAGCGACTGAGCCGATCCCCAAAAGAGACGGCGTCGGTCTGAGCCTCTACCGAGTCGTTCGCGAGCTGCAGTTACTCCTCGCGATCTGGACCGGCGCCTGCCCCACCTGTCACCGCGACATGCCAGACCCCGCACCAACATGACCAAGCACTACTAGTACTGCAGCTGTAGATCGTGATCTTCATTTCTGGGGTGCGGCTTGTCGTCGGTAATGGCTGGCCCGTGATCGCTCCTGGTGGCGGCGTCGCCAGTCGGACCAGCTGAGCCGGTGGGCCACGTCGTGGAGAGGCTGGACGGCGACCGTGATGAACAGGCGCTGGATCTCGTTGCAGGACAACGGGATCAGGTCGGCTGGTCCTTGGCCGCGGCCGTGTTCGTTGGCGCGGACCACTGCGAGGAAGGCGTGGGCAAGCATCGCGAGGGTGACCCAGCGGGCCCAGGAGGGGTAGCGGCGAACCTGATGCTCGTCGAGCCCCGCCAGCCCCTTCTCTCTTTGGAAGGTCTCTTCCACCCGCCACCTTGATCCGGCGACCTTCACCAGGGTGGTCAGTGGCGCTGGCCGGGTGGAATGACAACGGTAGTAGGCGAGTTCGCCGGTGGTGCGGTTGCGGCGGATCAGCAACTGGTGGTGGCCTGGTGTCGGGTTGGCGAGCTCGATGACAGCCCAGTCGTAGAACCGCTGTCCCTTCGCGCCGCGTCCAGCGGTCAGCTTCTACCAGGCAGGCCTGGGCACCTTCTGGACCAGCGCGTCGGCCCGGATGATGCCCGCGCTGGTGGTCACTTCGGTCGAGCAGGCCACCGCCAGGACGTACCCCATGCCGCGTTCTTCCAGCGCGGATCGCAGCTTCGGGTTGCCTCCGTAGACCTCGTCTCCGGTCACCCAGTCCACGCGGTGTCCGGCATCCATGAACCGTTCGATCATGGTGCGGGCCAACTCCGGCTTGGTTGCGAAGACGGTTTCCTCGCCGAGCCCTGCCGCCCGGCAGCGGTCCGGGTCGCGCGTCCAGGAGCGCGGGACGTACAGCTCCCGGTCCACCGCCGCGTGTCCCCGGGCGCCGGCATAGATAAGGTAAACGGCGACCTGGGAGTTCTCGATCCGTCCCGCGGTGCCTGTGTACTGGCGTTGGACCCCGACGGTGTGGGTGCCCTTCTTCACGTCGCCGGTCTCGTCGACGACCAGCACCGCGGCCTCGCCGTGGAGGTGCTCGACGACGTATTCGCGGACGTCGTCGCGGACGGCATCGGCGTTCCAGGACGCCCGGCACAGCAGGTGCTGCATGCCGTGCGGGGTTGCCTCGCCGGCCCACTCCGCGATCGTCCAGCAGTTCTTGCGCGGCAGGTCCGACAGCAGGCCCAGCACCAACCGCCCGGCCCGTAGGCGAGGTTCATAGCGGGCGAACCGGCCCGCGATGCGCCCCATGGCCACCTCAAACGCCTCCCGCCAACGTGCGGGATTTATGCTGTGACCAGTGGCCACCGTATCGTCGTCAGTCCACACACCCACGATGATCAACGGCGGGCGCACCTATTCCCGTACCGGCTCCACCGGCAAAATCACAATCCACACAGCTGGAGCACTACAGTCCGCTTACGGCCCCGCGGGCCTTTGAGAGCGCTCTGCATCGTCCCGCGAACCCCTCCTTCAAGGGGCGCGGAAATCCGTGGACGGACCCGCGGAAGATCACGTACTGTGTGGCTTCACGCCCTGAGATGGATGGAAGGAGGCGAGTGCCGTGCAGTTCACACCTTTCCAGCGCTCCCTCTTCCGCTATCCCGGCGTGGTTCGTCAGTTCTGACCGGGAGCGCTCCAAGCAGCCTGTATCCCGGAGGAATCCATGACCGATACGGTCATCCGCGCGCTCTCCGCGAGCGACGCACATCTTTTCGACGCACACCCCGACCCCCTCGGCGCCGGTGAAGGCCACCGGCGTACCCGGTTCCGCCCCGACTGGAAGCGCGTCGCCCTGCGCGACGGCGAGGTCGTCGCACGCGGCGCGTGGTGGGGCGGCCCCGACGACTCGGAGCCCGTCAACATCAACTGGTTCGACGTGGCCGAGGGCGAGGAGGAGGCCGGGGCCGAACTCCTGCGCTCCGCTCCCTGGCAGGTCGAACTCGAGATCAACCTGCCCGGCGGCTGGCGGGAAAAGACCTACCTGCGCGCCGGAGCCGAGGCGCGCTTCGCCGCCGCACGAGCCGCAGGATACGAACTCCTGGTGGAACGCTTCCTGTACCGCTGGACCCCCGAGCGAGGTCTGCCCGAGCGGCCCGGACGCCTGCGCTTCAGCGCCGAACCCGACGACACCGTGTTCTTCGACGCGTTGCGCCGCATCCACTCCGCCACCCTGGACGCCCACGCGCTCAGGGCCATCGAGGAGGGCGGCCTCGACCAGGCCGCCCAGGAGGAACTCGACTTCTTCCACTGGTGCCCCTCCCCACGGGAATGGTGGCAGATCGCACACACGCCGGAGGGCGACCTGGCCGGCATCCACATCCCGGCCCACAACCCCTCCGGCCCGACGATCGGCTTCATCGGAGTCGTCCCGGAACAGCGCGGTCGCGGCTACGCCTACGACCTCCTTGCGGAGTGCACCCACCTCCTCGTCGAGCAGGGCGCGGAGTTCGTCAGCGGAGCGACGGACCAGGCCAACTTCCCCATGGCCGCGAACTTCGCCAAGGCTGGCTTCCCCGTCATCCGTGAACGCATCAACTTCCACCCGGCGGGCCAAGCGGCCTAGCGAGGAGTAGCACGCGGTGAGCGGTCCGGTCCGAGGGCAGGTCCGGACCGCTTGCTGGTGCCCGACGGCATGCCGGCCGACAGTGAACGTGCAGGATCTACGCTGCGGAGTGGCCACCGTCTCGTCGTCAGTCCACACCGACGATGATCAACAGCGGCCGCGCCCGTTCCCTTACAGGCCCCACCAGCAAGATCACGATCTACAGCTGGAGTACTAGGGGAACGATCCAATAGAGACGGCCAGTGACGGCGGGGCGGCCGGTACTGTCCCCTGATCATTCATTTCGCTCAGAGGCCAGTTCATGCACATACGCTCCTTCCGTCGTTCTGCCGTGTTCCTCGTGCTGGCGGTCTCCGCCGTGCTCACCGCCTCCGGCTGCGCGGCCGACCCCCAGCCCTCCGTGTCATCGTCGGCTTCTTCCTCGGCCCCGGCCCGGGTCGCTCGGCAGTTGACGGCCGAGGAACTGGTGGAGGCAGCGCTGCCCGTCGACGCGGTCCTCAACCTGATCGGCAACCCAGCCTCCGTCTTCCAACCCACACCGGACGACACAAAAGTCCAGTACACGGCTGGGCCGCCTGCATGCCGCCAGATGCTCGATGCCGCAGACGGCCGGCAGACACCAGTGCCAGCCGCGGCCATTCAGCAGTTCGACTGGAAGGACGACGGGTACGGCGGAACCTCCGTGCTCACCTCGTACCAGGGTTCCGGTGCCAAGGAAACGTTCGCGAAGGTGCGTGAGGGCCTGAAGACCTGCCGCTACTTCGAGCGGCAAGGCCCGGCCGGCCTCTACAAGGCAACGGTCACCGTCCACCCTGCCCCGCGATTCGGCGACGAGGCGGTGCGGTTCGAGATCACCGCCCCGGTGAAGCTCGGCGCACACGTGACCGAGTGGACGGTGGTCAGGACCGGAAGCACCGTGGCGACTTTCACGAAGCTGTCGGTTGCAGGTCACGACGTTCGTGCCTTCCCGCCCGCGCTCATCACAGAGCAGATCACCCGCCTCCAGACGGCACAGGGCTGACCGCAAGGACCGACGTCGAGTGCATCGCGTTCATGCCGATCCCAACCGCGTCACGTCTCCTTCCAGCCGTGTCACTTCGGCATCAGGACGGTGTCGATGATGTGGACAGTGGCGTTGGAGGTCGGCACGTCCCCGCAGACGATCTTGGCGGTGTCGTTGACCTCGAAGGAGTCGCCGGAGCCGTCGGTCGTCACCGTGCCGCCCTGAAGCGTCTCGAACGAGCCGTCGGCGAGCGCGGCCTTGTCGACCCTCTCGCCCACCACGTGGTACGTGAGGATCTTCGTGAGGGTGGCCTTGTCGGCGAGGGCCTTGTCCAGGTCGGCCTTCGGGATCTTCGCGAAGGCGTCGTTCGTCGGCGCGAAGACGGTGATGCCCTGGGCGTTGTTCAGCGTGTCGACCAGACCTGCCTTCTTGACGGCCGTGACGAGCGTGGACAGTTCCGGGTTGTTGGCCGCCGCGGTCGCCACCGGGTCGTCGGCCATGCCGTCGAGGCTGCCCTCCCCCTCGGCCGGTACCGCGGCACAGCCCGGGCCGAACGGCCCGTCCGTGTCCTCGGCGAAGGCCTGCGGGGCCAGTACGCCCAGCGACACCGGGAGTACGGCAGCGGCGGCGACGGCCGCCACGCGGCGCATGAGGTGCGAGGTGTTCATGATGTTTCCTCCTCCTGGGTCCGGACCCGGGGGCCCGGCCATGGGCGGGAATGACGTCCTCGGGAGGTATTCGGTGCTGCCCCCGCGCCGGATTGGTGGCTCGACCGGCCGACTTACGGAGATCCCTACTCGCCGGTAAGTTGTCCGCGACATCTACTCCTGGAGCGCCCTCATGTCCCGCTCGGCCCGTCCCGCCCTTCTGCTCGCCGGCCTCATGGCCACCGCGAGTGCCGCTCACTTCATCGCGCCGAAGCAGTTCGACGCCACCATCCCCCGCGCCCTCCCGGGCAGCCCGCGGGCCTGGACGCAGGCCAGCGGGGTCGTCGAGCTCGCACTGGCCGTCGGCCTCGCCCTCCCGGCGACGCGCCGGACGAGCGCCCGCGCCACGGCGCTCTTCCTCACGGCCGTCTTCCCGGCGAACGTCCAGATGGCCTACGACTGGCGTGACCGCACCACCGCCGCCAGGACCCTCGCCTACGCCCGCCTTCCCCTACAGGTCCCCCTGATCCTGTGGGCCAGGCACGCGGCCCGCGCGGAGCGCTGACCCGTCTGGAGCGGGGTGGGCGGATGGGTGGATGGGTGGATGGGTGGATGGGTGGATGGGTGGATGGGTGGATGGGCTGACTGGTCGGCAAAGAACGCCTCCGACCTGCGACTTGGACGCAGATCGCGCAATTTCCGTCTTTGCTGGTCGCATTGGTGGATGACTCTGTAGTGATCTGAATACCAATCCGTTCACGAGAGTTCCGAACCGATCAAGAGCGGCCCTATAGTTCCGTCGTTCCGCCCCCTTCCCCGTGTGCCTGCTCTCGAGAGTCTGGTTGATGACGGCGTCACCCACCCCGTTCCGCCCTGCCCTGATCTCCTCGCTGCTCACACTCGCCGCGGGTGGTGCGCTCGCCGCGGCGGCGACGACCGCGGCACCGACCGAGGTCCGCCCCGCGCTCGGCTGGTTCGCCGTGTGCGGCGTCCTGCTCCTGTCCGCCGCCGCCTTCGCCGTCACCTGGTACGCACGCACCGCACGCGTGCTCGGCCGGCGGGCCGAGCTCCTCGCCGCCGAACTCTCCTCGCGGGAGGCCTACGTCGGCCGGTTCAAGGCCACCGCCGAGCGCGAGGCGGAGGCGCTGAGGGAGCGGTACGAGGCGGAGGCCGCAGCCGTGGCCGCCGGCCACGCGGCGCGCGCCGAGGAGCTCGACCGGTCCCACCGGGCCGAGGCGGCCCACCTCGCCCTCGCGCGGGCCGCCGACGTCGAACGTCTCGAAGCCCGCCTGCGCCGTGCGGAGTCCGGCCGGTCCGCGGCCATGGCCGCCGCGGCCAACGCGGCGGGACGGATGCAGGCACTGGCGACGAGCATGATGGCCGACCTGCGGGAGATGGAGCACCGGCACGCGGACGAGGACGTCCTCACCGACCTGCTCCACCTCGACCACCGCACCGCCCAGGCCGGCCGGCTCGCCGACTCCATCGCCGTACTGACCGGAGCCCGGTCCGGCCGGCGCTGGACGCGCCCGATCGTCATGGAATCGATCCTGCGCGGCGCGATGGGCCGGATCGGCGGCTACCAGCGGGTGCGGCTGCACTCCGGCAGCGAGGCGGCCGTCACCGGCCACGCCGCCGAGGGCGTCATGCACGCACTGGCCGAACTCCTCGACAACGCGGCGAACTTCTCCCCACCCAGCGCCGAGGTGCACGTATACGTGGAGGAGGTCCCGGCCGGCATCGTCATCACCGTCGAGGACAGCGGGCTGGCGATGAGCGAGGTGCAGCTGCGGCGCGCCGAGGCCGCCGTCGGATCGGCGGCCCAGGACCTGGCCGGCCTCTCCGGAACCCGTCTGGGTCTCCACGTCGTCGGCCGACTGGCGCGCAAGCACGGCCTGACCGTCTCCTTCCGCCCCTCGGCACGCGGGGGAACCGGCGCCATCCTGATGCTGCCTCAGGAGCTCATCAGCAGCGCACCCGAGGGGCCGGTCGGCGTCCCGGGCGAGCCGTCGCCCCCCGTGGCGGGCCGAGGCATGACCGCCCCGCTCCCCGGCCGGACCCCCGCCACGCCGCCGCCCTCCGCTCCCGCCCCCGCCGCCCTTCCGGCGACCGAGCCCGGGACCGTCCACGAGCCCGCGGCCGAAAGCGGTGCCGAGGAGCCGAGCGGGATCGTCCTGCCGCGCCGCCGTCGTGGCGAGACCCTGGCCGCCCAGCTCAAGGCCGAGGAGACGCCCGGCAAGGCCCGCCCGGCCGCGGCACCGCGCACCGGCACACCCGCATCGACCCCTCCGCGCTTCGGCAGTTTCCACCGGGCCCTGCGCGCCGCGGGCGCCCAGCCGAAGGGCGACGCCCCCGTCGTTCCGGCCGGCGGCGCGCCCGACGACCGTCCCGCCGACGCGTCCGTACCGTCGTCCGACCCACAGGGCCGGACGACCGCACCGCACCCGTCGCCGTCCTCGAACTCCCCGTATTCGGAAGGCAATCCGCGATGACCGGCACCACCACCGACGAGAAGCTCAGCTGGCTCCTGGAGAGCCTGCTGCGACGCACCCCGGGCACCCGTCACGCCCTGGTGCTCTCCCGTGACGGGCTCAAGCTCTGCCGTACGTCCGAGCTCTCCGTCGACCAGGCCGACCAGCTCGCCGCGATCGCCGCGGGCATCCAGAGCCTGTCGCACGGTGCCTCCGTCGAGTTCGGCGACGGCACGGGCGGGGTGCGCTCCGCGATGGCCGAGTTCTACGGCGGCGTCCTGTTCATCGTGGAGGCCGGTGACGGCGCCCACCTCGCGCTGGTCGCCGACGAGGACGCCGACGCCGGCCTCGTGGGCCACAACATGTCCGAGCTGGTGGAGCAGTTGGGCGAACACCTCGTCGCCAGGCCCCGGGGATGAGCCGCGTCAGGCCGGGTCGGGACGACTCCCCCGACCGCCTCTACACCGTCACCGGCGGTCGCAGCCGGGCCGGATCCACCGCCTTCGACGTGGTGACCCTCGTCGTCGCCGAGAGCGATCCGGTCCCCGGCATGCAGTCCGAGCACACCGCGATCCTGCGCATGTGCCGGTACCCCACGGCGGTGGTGGAAGTGGCGGCGCGGCTCGGCCTGCCCGTGTCGATCACACGGATCCTCCTCGCCGATCTGCACGACACCGGCCGGATCAGCGCACGGCACCCCCGTGCCTCGTACCGCCTTCCCGATCACGACATCCTGGAGCAGGTGCTCGTTGGACTCCGTAGCCTCTGAACAGCGCCAGACCCTGCACAGCACCGCCGACAACGGACTGAAGATCGTCGTCGTCGGCGGATTCGGAGTCGGCAAGACCACCCTGGTCCGTTCGGTCAGCGAGATCCGTCCGCTGAACACCGAGGAGACCATGACGCAGGCCGGCGAGAGCGTCGACGACACCGGCGGCGTGGCGGCCAAGACCGCGACCACGGTGGCGTTCGACTTCGGCCGGATCTCGCTCGACGCGCGCAACGTCCTGTACCTGTTCGGAGCCCCCGGCCAGGAGAGGTTCTGGTTCCTGTGGGACCGGCTGTTCTCCGGGACGCTCGGCGCCGTCGTCCTCGTCGACACCCGGCGGCTCGCCGACTCCTGGTACGCCGTCGACCGGCTCGAACACCACGGCACCCCGTTCGTCGTCGCCTGCAACGACTTCGGCGGTCCCGCGCACTCCCCCGCCCAGATCCGTGAGGCCCTCGACCTCGCCGACGAGGTCCCGCTGGTCTTCTGCGACGCCCGGTCGCGCGAGTCCGGCAAGCAGGTCCTCATCTCGCTCGTCGAGCACCTGCAGACCATCCTCACGTCGGACCCGCAGCCGATTCCGGAGCCCACCCCGTGACCTGTCCCGCGTCCCAGCCCGTCCCGCTGAGCGGCCCCGGGTTCCAGACCGACCCCGTCGAGCTGTACCGACGGCTACGGCGTGAGCACGGGTCCGTCGCCCCCGTCGTGCTCGACGGCGACGTACCCGCCTGGCTGGTCCTCGGCTACCGCGAGCTGCACCAGGTCACCAGCGACCCGGTCCTCTTCTCGCGCGATTCCGAGCTGTGGAACCAGTGGGACGCCATCCCGGCGGACTGGCCCCTGCTGCCCATGATCGGCCGCAAGCAGCCGTCCATCCTCTACACCGTCGGCGAGCGGCACCGCGAGCGGGCGCGCGTCGTCTCCGACGCCCTGGAGGCCATCGACCCCTTCGTCCTGAAGGAACGGGCCGAGCGCTTCGCCGACGCGCTCATCGACGAACTCTGCGGCAAGGGCGCCTGCGACATCATCGCCGAGTACGCGATGCTGCTGCCGGTCCGGGTCCTCGCCAGCGTCTACGGCTTCGCCGATGCCCAGGGACCGGCCCTGGTGACCGCCATGAACGACATGGTCAACGGCCAGGAGGGCGCCCTGGAGGGCCAGCGCCATCTGGCCGAGTCCATGTTCGCGCTGCTCGCGGCCAAGGCCGAGACGCCCGGCGACGACGTCGCCTCGCGGATGATCGCCAACACCGCCGGATTCACGGTGGAGGAGGTCGCCCAGGACCTCATGGTGATGATGGCCGCCGGCCACCAGCCCACCGCCGACTGGATCGGCAACTCGCTGCGCCTGATGCTGACCGACGACCGGTTCGCGGCCTCGCTCTCCGGCGGCCGGCACAGCGTCGGGGAGGCGATGAACGAGGTCCTGTGGGAGGACACCCCCACCCAGAACGTCGCAGGACGGTGGGCCTCCCGCGACACGCATCTCGGCGGACGCCGGATCGTCCGCGGCGATCTGCTGCTGCTCGGTCTGGCCGCGGCCAACTCCGACCCGCACGTGCGCGCCGACTCCGGCGCGCTCACCGGCGGCAACTACGCCCACCTCGCCTTCGGCCACGGGGAGCACCGCTGCCCCTTCCCCGCCCAGGAGGCCGCCGAGACGATCGCCCGGACGGGCATCGAGGTCCTCCTCGACCGACTGCCGGACGTGGATCTCGCGGTGGCGGAGAACGATCTCTCCCGCCGCCCGTCCCCCTGGCTGCGAGGCCTCACCGCGCTCCCCGTGACCTACACCCCGACCCCTGCCCTTGGAGCCTTCGCATGAGCTGCCCGTACGACCACACCGCCGCGCCCGGCACCGACGCGATCGTCCTCGACCCCTTCGTCACCGATCTCGACGGCGAGAGCGCCCGGCTGCGCGAGGCGGGCCCGCTGGCCCGGGTCGTGCTGCCCGGCGGCGTGCCCTGCTGGGCCGTCACCCGTCACGCCGAGGCGCGGAAGCTGCTCACCGACTCCCGCCTGGTCAAGGACATCGACGTGTGGGGTGCCTGGCAGCGGGGCGAGATCCCCATGGACTGGCCCCTGATCGGCCTGGCCAACCCCGGCCGTTCCATGCTGACCGTCGACGGCGAGGAGCACCGCCGGCTGCGCACGCTGGTGGCCCAGGCGCTGACCGCGCGCCGGGTGGAGCGGCTGCGGGCCCGTATCGAGGCCCTCACGACCGAGAGCCTGGACCGGCTCGCGGAGCGGCCGGCGGGCGAGGTCGTGGACCTGAAGGCGGAGTTCGCGTACCCGCTGCCGATGAACGTGGTCAGCGACCTGATGGGGGTCGACCAGGCCGACCACCCCCGGATGAAGGCCCTCTTCGACAAGTTCTTCTCGACGCAGACCCCGCCCGAGGAGGTGCCGCAGATGATGGCCGACCTCGGCACCCTCTTCTCGGGGATCGTGGCGGCCAGGACCGCGGCGCCCGGCGACGACCTGACCAGCGCGCTCATCGAGGCGTCGGAGGGCGGCGACCGGCTCACCACGGCGGAGATCACCAACACCCTCCAGCTGATGGTGGCCGCCGGTCACGAGACGACGATCAGCCTGATCGTCAACGCGGTCGTCGCCCTGGAGACCCACCCGGAGCAGCGCGCCCTGGTGCTGAAGGGCGAGGTGCCGTGGGAGAACGTGATCGAGGAGACGCTGCGCTGGTCGACGCCGACCTCGCACGTCCTGATCCGGTTCGCGAGCGAGGACATCGAGGTCGGCGACCGGGTCCTGCCCAAGGGGGACGCCCTGATCGTGTCGCACGGCGCGATCGGCCGTGACGAGGAGCAGCACGGTACGACGGCGGGGGCGTTCGACGTGACCCGCACGCCGAACCGGCACATCGCCTTCGGTCACGGTCCGCATGTGTGCCCGGGGGCCGCGCTCTCCCGGCTGGAGGCGTCGGTGGCGCTGCCCGCGCTGTACGAGCGCTTCCCCGAGCTCCGGCTCGCCGTGCCACGCGAGGAGCTGCGGAACAAGCCGGTCGTCACGCAGAACGACCTGTTCGACCTGCCGGTCCACCTGGCCTGACGGGTCACGTTACGCACCGCCCCTCCGGGCGGGCAGGCCACGGCCCGCCCGGAGGGGCGGCGGGGTGCGACAGCGGTCCCGAGGCGTCGGGCGGGGTGGTGGGATACGGGGTACGGCGTACGTGGGTATTCTCGTCGAGCCTCGCGAGCAGTGACATCGCGGGAGGGTCGGCACGCCGGTGCGGCGCTGGCCGTTACGGCGGTGGCCGGGAGAAGATCTGGTGTCCAAGGGGGGACTTGAACCCCCACGCCCGATAAAGGGCACTAGCACCTCAAGCTAGCGCGTCTGCCATTCCGCCACTTGGACCAGGTGTGTGTCGTGACGCGGGGTGATCCCCGCGGCGACAGACATCAATCTACCAGGCTCCCGGGGTGTCGTTCACCCGCGTTTCCGGTGGTCAGCGACGTGCGGCCGGGCAGCGACGTCGACGCGGCGGACAGCAGCCCCCGGGTGACGGGGTCCCGCGGCGCCTCCATCAGCCGACGGGCCGGGCCCGCCTCGACCACGCGTCCCCCGTCGAGGACCGCGATCCGGTCCGCGAGGACTCCGACGGCCGCCGGGTCGTGGGTGATGAACACCAGGCCGAGTTCGGTACCTTCCCTGAGGCGGGCGAGGGCGTCCAGGATCGTGGTCCGCGTGGCCGCGTCGAGGCCGGAGGTGATCTCGTCGCAGACGAGGATCCGCGGTTGGGCCAGGACGGCCCGGGCCAGCGCCGCTCGTTGGAGTTCGCCGCCGGACAGCTCGCGAGGGCGGCGCACGGCGAGGGTCTCGTCGAGCCCGAACTCGCCGAGGGTACTCAGAGCCGTGCGGCGCGCGTCCCTCGTGGTGGCGCCCCGGAGCCGTACGGCGCTGCGGGCGACCTGGTCGAGGACCGGCCGGTGCTCGTCGAAGGCGGCGTTCGCGTCCTGGAACACGTACTGCACGGCTGCGAGTTCGGCCCGGCGGCGGGAGCGGAGGCTGCGCGGCAGCGGCGCTCCGTCGAGCAGGACGGTGCCCTCGTACGTGCGGTGGAGCCCGGCAAGGCAGCGGCCCAGGGTGGTCTTGCCGCTGCCGGACCGGCCGACGACGGCCAGGCACTCCCCCGCCGCGACCGAGACTCCGACGTCCCTCAGGACCTCGACGGTTCCCCGTGCGGTGCGGTGCCGTGCGGTGAGGTTCCGCGTCTCCAGGCGCACCGGTCCGCGGGGGCGGGGCACTCTCGGGGCGCCCGGCCCGGCCGGTACGGGTTCCCCCAGGACCGCTGACACGGAACCCCGGTCGACGACGCGCCCGGCCCGCATGACCACCACCTCGTCGGCCAACTGCCGTACGACGTCCAGGTCGTGGCTGAGGAGCACGACGGCGATGCCCCGTGCGGCGACGGCGCTCAGCTCCGCCACGATGCCCTGTTTGGTGAGGGCGTCCTGGCCGGTGGTGGGTTCGTCGGCGACGACGACCCGCGCGCCCAGCAGCAGGGCCTGGGCCAGGACGACCCGCTGCTGCTGGCCTCCGGAGAGCTGGTGGGGGAAGCGGCGCAGCACGTCCTCCGGATCCGGGATCCGGGCGAGGCGCAGGGCCTCTTCGATCCGGCGACCGCGCTCGGCCCGGTCGCCTCCCTGGCGGGCGGCGATGTCGGCGAGCAGCGCTCCGGTCCGGCGTGCGGGGTTGAGGACCGAGGCCGGGTGCTGGGGTACGTAGCCGACCGGGCCCGCGGGGGTGTGGACCGTGCCGCTGACGACGGCGCCGGCCGGGTGCTCGCCGAGGAGGGCGCGTCCCGTGGTGGTCTTGCCGCTGCCGGACGGGCCGATGACGGCGGTGATCCTGCCCGCGTGGGCGGCGAGGCTCACCCCGTCCACGATCGTCCGTCCGCCGATGACGACGCGCAGGTCACGTACGAAGGCGACGGGGTTCATCGGGTCGCTCCCTTCCGGGGGGTGGGCCGTTGGAGGGCGGCGTCGAACAGGAGGTTGGTGCCCATGGACAGGGCCGCGATGAGCAGGGCGGGCACCACCACCGCCCACGGCTGGAGGAACAGACCGGTGCGGTTGCGGTCGACCATGACGGCCCAGTCGGCGGCGTCGGGCGGTACGCCCACGCCGAGGAAGGCGGCGGTCGCGACCAGGTAGAGGGCCCCGGTGAGCCGGATCCCCGCGTCGGCCGCGAGGGTGCGGCGCAGGGAGCGGGCCACGTATCCGATGGTCGTGCGCCACCAGGACTCGCCCTGCATGCGCAGCGCTTCCACGGCGGGCCGGGACGAGACCTCGACGGCCGCCGCGTGCACGACGCGGGCCGCGTCGGGTACGGCGACCGCTGCCACCAGGACGGTCAGGCCGACGGGCCCCGGGGTGAGGGTGGCCGCGACGAGCAGGACCAGCAGGAGCGAGGGGACGGCGATGACCACGTCCAGGGGGCGCATCAGCGTCTCCTCCAGCCAGGTGCGGTGGGTGAGGGCCGCGGTGAGGCCGAGGGGCACGGCGACGAGGTAGGTGAGGGCGGTGGCCGCGACGGCGACGATCACGACGGGGCGGCCGCCGAGGAGCACCTGGTGCCACACGTCGCGTCCGCTGAAGTCGGTGCCGAGCCAGTGCCCGTCGCCGGAGGCGAACGAGACCGCGCGGGCGCCCGCGGGGCCCGCGACGACGGGTCCGAGCAGGGCGATGAGGACCGGGAGGACGATCAGCCCGAGGGCGAGGAGGTACCTTGCCGGCTTCCGCTTCATGCCGCCACCTCGGCTCGGGGCGCGAAGCGGCGGGCCGTCAGGTCGGCGGCGAGGTTGACCAGGACGGTGACCGTGCCGAAGACCACGGCCATGCCCTGGACGACCGGGAGGTCGCGGGCGGCGACGGCCTCGATGAGGACGGTGCCGAGGCCCGGGATCACGAAGAGGGCCTCCACGACGATCACTCCGCCGAGGAGCCAGTCGCAGGTGCGGGCCAGTTGCTGGACGGCGGGAGCGAGCGCGTTCGGCAGGGCGTGGGTCCAGGTGATCCGGGCGCAGGCCACGCCGTAGCGACGGGCCTGCGCGATGTACGGGGAGGCGTACGCGTCGATCATCCCGGCGCGTACGAGGCGACTGATCGTGCACACGGGTCGGGACAGCAGCACGACGACGGGCAGGATCAGGACGGCGGGCTCGGAGAAGGGGTCGGCTCCGAGGGCGGTGGGGGGCAGCCAGGCCAGCCACAGCCCGAAGAGCGTGGCGAGCAGGATCCCGACGGCGAACTCCGGTACGGCGTGCACGGCGAGGGTCAGCGCCGTCACCGTGCGGTCGAGGGGTCCGCCCTCGCGGCGGGCCGCCAGCACCCCGAGCCCCACCGAGAGGGGGACGAGGAGCGCGAGGGTGGCGCCGGCGAGGAGGAGGGTGGGGCCGAGTCCGGACGTCAGATAGCCCGTGACGGGCCGTCCGCTGACCAGGGACGTGCCGAGGTCACCGTGGAGGAGGCCGGTGACCCAGTCGGCGAGGCGTTCCGCGGCCGGCCGGTCCAGACCCATGGTCTCGCGGATGCGCGCGATGCGGTCGGGGTCGGGCTGGTCGCCGGCGAGGGCGACCGCCGCGTCGCCGGGCAGCGCCTCGGTGAGGGCGAAGACGAACAGGACGACGGCCGCCGTCTGCCCCAGACCGAGGAGGAGGCGGCGGCCGATCCATGACAGGTGCGGTGTCACGCGAGCCAGGTCTTGTCGAAGCGGGCCCAGTCGAGGGTGTTGGCGGGGGCCTGGTTCGACACCCCGCGCACTCCGGGTGCGGTGGCGATGATCCAGTCGGCGAAGCCCCAGATCAGGAAGCCGCCCTCGTCGTGCAGCCGGCGCTGCATCCGCTCGTAGAGGGCGCTCCGCCTGGTCGCGTCGCGGGTGGACTGGGCCTGCTGGTAGAGGTCGTCGAAGTCCTTGCGCCGCCAGTGGGTGGCGTTGGTGGTGGATCCGGTGAGCAGGCGCTGCGAGATGTGGGACTCGATCGGCATGGCACCCGAACGGTAGGAGGCGAAGGTGCCGTTGTTCAGGATGTCCTTCCAGTAGGTGTCCTTGTTGCCGACCTTGATCTCCACGGTGACACCGGCCTTCGCGGCCTGTTCCTTGAAGATGCCGGCGGCCTCGACGAAGCCGGTGGCGGCGGGGGCGGTGTCGAGGGTGACCCTGAGCCCCTCGGCACCGGCCTCCTTGAGGAGCGCACGGGCCTTCTCCAGGTCCTGGGCGCGCTGCGGGAGGTCGGCCGCGTAGTACTGGTACCCCTTGCCGAACAGGTCGTTGCCGATGTCGCCTGCGCCGGAGAGGGCGCCGTCGACGAGCTCCCTGCGGTCGGCGATGAGGAAGAAGGCCCGGCGGACCCGGGGATCGTCGAACGGCGGGCGGTCGGTCTTCATCACGAAGCCCTGCATGGCGCTGCCCGGGAGGCGGACGACCTCGATCCTGCCCTTGCCCTCGTGGGTGCGGGCGGTCGCGGGGCTCAGTTCGTGGGCGTACTCGACCTGGCCTCCGAGCAGGGCGTTCACGCGCGCCGACTCCTCGGACGCGACGACGAACTCCAGCTCGTCGAGGTGCGGGGCGCCGTCCCAGTAGGTGTCGTTGCGCTTGACGACCAGGGAACTGCCCGGTGTGAAGGAGACGAAGCGGAACGGTCCGGAGCCGACGGGCCGGTCGAAGGCCGTGGCGCCCTTCGGGACGATGTACGCTCCGAACGCCGCCAGCACGTTGGGGAATTCGGCGTACGGGCGCTTCAGCCTGAACTCGACGGTGGAAGCGTCGACGGCGCGGCTGGCGTCGAGGTCGATGGGCTCCAGCGAGGCCTTGGCGCGGAAGGTGCCCTGCGGGTCGGCGATGCGGCGGTAGCTGTGGAGGACGTCCTCGGCCGTGACGGGCCTGCCGTCGTGGAAGGCGGCCTTGCGGAGGGTGATGCGCCAGGTGTCGAGGGCGTCGTTGGGCTCCCACTTCGCGGCGAGCCTGGGGACGGCGGCGAGGTCGGCGCCGAAGTCGGCGAGCTTGTCGAAGAGGGCCTTCGCGCGGGCGGCGTCGACGAACAGGTTGGCGGCGTGCGGGTCGAGGGTCTCGTTGGCACCGCCGCCGGCGAAGGCGGCGCGCAGCCGTCCGCCGGGCTTGGGGGTGGTGTTCGAGCCGTTCGCGGTGTCCTTGGAGTCCTTGGCGTCCGGGGTGGTGGCGCCGGTTCCGCAGGCGGCGGTGAGAGCGAGGGCGGTGGCGCCCGAGGCGATCAGGAAGCCTCTGCGGGCGAGACCGGAGCGGTCGTCGTTCATGGGGTGGTGTCTCCGTTGTCGCTGGGGTGGGTCATGAGCCGGGCGATGAGGTGGAGTCGGTCGGAACTCGCGGTCTCCCGGGGAGCCGCGCCCTCGCTCCACGGTGGTTCGGTACGGGGCCCGGGCCCGTCGTACAGCGCGAGGACCTCGAACCCGGCGGTGGTGAGGAAGTACCGGAGCTCCTGCGGGAACAGCAGCCTCCACGCGGAGTGCTGCTCGGCTCCCGCGGAGCCGTCCCGCCCGGAACCGTCCCGCCCGGGGCCGGCATCGTCGGAGCCGTCGTCGACGGTCCAGGTCCTTCGGCGGCGCAGGAGTTGCGCGCCGTGGTCGATCCAGAGGGTGGTGCGGGAGGTGTAGGTGGCACCGCGCCAGGGGAACGTGTGGGAGCGCGGGCCGTCGAGGAGCTCGTTGTTGCCGAGGAAGAAGGCGCCGTTGCGCATCTCGGCGACGAGCAGCCCCGCCGGGGAGAGGTGGGCGCGGCAGCGGGCGAGGAAGGCGGCGAGCTCCTCGTTGGTCCGGCAGTAGAGGAGGGCGCTGTCCAGACAGACGATCGCGTCGTACGTCGCGCCGAGGTCGAAGTCCCGCATGTCGGCGCGGTGGTAGCGGGGTCCGGGGTGGCGGCGGCGCGCGTGCGCCAGCATGGCTTCGGAGGTGTCGATGCCGGTGACGTCGCGACCGGCCCGTCGGTGCAGCCAGGCGGCGTCACGTCCGGTGCCGCAGCCGACGTCGAGCACGCGGGGGCCGGCGCCGTGGCGGGCCAGTACGCTCTCGGTCCACCGGGCGGCGAGCCGGTCGGGGTCGGGGAAGCGCTCCTCGTAGAGCTCGGGGTGGTCGGTGAGCAGGTTTCCGCTGGTGATCGCTGTCATCGCATCTCGCTTCGGGTCTCGCTTCGGATCGCGCCTCGGGTCTCGCCTCGGGTCTCGCTTCGGGTCTCGCTTCGGGTCTCGCCTTGGGTCTCGCCTTGGGGCCGGTCGGGGAGTTGGAGGTCGGCCTGGTCGGGCCCCTCCGCCGCGGGTTCGCCGGATGCCTCCGCCTCGGGGAGGAGGCCTCTGCGCCGGATGTGGGTGACGGCTGCCGCCGATGCCAGACCGAGGGCGAGACAGCACACGTAGGGCAACCACGTCAGGCCGGTGTGTCCGGCGGTGTCCATGGCCCAGCCGATGCCCGTACCGCCGAGGGCCGCGGCGATCCCGGACACGGCGTAGAAGAGGCCGTAGAGGGTTCCCGTCAGGTTGGCGCGGCCGAAGGCCGGTATCAGCTCCATCACGAACGGCTGGGCGACCATCACGCCGAGGTGCAGCAGCAGCGCGCCGGCGAGCACCGGCAGCAGGCGTGCCGGGTGGGTGGTGGCGGTACCCGCCACGAGCATCGGCGGTACGAATCCGAGGCCCATGACGGCCAGGCCGGTCGCGATCCAGCGGCCCCCGCTCCCCCGGGTCTTCAGCGCGCGGGTGATGCGCAGCTGGAACAGCACGTTCGCGACGGTCCCGGCGAGGAACAGCAGCCCGACCGAGCCGTCCCAGCCGGAGGCGTCGGTCGCCGCCCGGGGCAGCAGGAGGTACAGCTGGCTCTCCAGGCCGTACATGCCGACCATGGCGAGGGAGAACGCCAGGAAGCGTCGGTTGCCCGCGGCCTCGCGCCAGTCGGCGAGGAGGCCGGTGTCCGGGGCCGGCACCTCGCGGGCGGGCAGGACGAGCAGCTGGGCGACGGTCAGCGCGGCGAACACCGCGGCGGCGGTGACGGCCGCCGCCCGGAAGTCCACCAGGAGCAGGAGGCTGCCGAGGAGCGGCCCGAGGAGTGCGCCGGTGGTGGCGAAGACGTTGAACAGGGCGAAGGCCTCGGCCTTGCGCTCGCCGGCCTCCTGGGCGACGTAGGTCCGCACGGCGGGATTGAACAGGGCCCCCGCAAGCCCGCTGAGGACGGACGCGGCGATCAGCAGCGGCAGGCTGTCGCCGAGGGCGAACAGGCCGAATCCCAGCGTGCGCAGCGCGCAGCCCGCGATGATCACTCCGCGCGCGCCGAGCCTGTCGGCGGCGGAACCGCCGATCAGGAACAGGCCCTGCTGGCTGAGGTTGCGCAGGCCGAAGACCACGCCGACGAGGGCGGCCGAGAACCCCAGGTCGTCGGAGAGATGGGTGGCGAGGTACGGGACGAGCAGGTAGAAGCCGGTGTTGACGCCGAGCTGGTTGAGCACGAGCAGCCGTATGGCGAGCGGGAAGCCCCGGAGGGTGCCGAGTATCTTCACCGCCCGGCCGCCGCGGGGGTGCGCCGGACGCCGAGGCCGGGCAGATCGGCTGCGCGTACCGTGCCGTCGGCACCGCCGATGCCCGTCCAGGGGTCGTCGGCGAGCAGCAGGTGCCCGTCGAGGTCCACCCAGCGGGCCTTGTCGGCGAGGTGCACGGCCGGGGCGATGCCGAGGGAGCTGGCGGTGAGGCAGCCGAGCATGATGTCGGTGCCGCTGCCGCGCAGGGCGTCGTGGATGCGCAGGGCGGCCCGCACGCCGCCGCATTTGGCGAGCTTGACGTTGACGCCGTGGACCAGTCCGGCGAGCGCGACGGCGTCCTCGTGGCGGACGGCGTCCTCGTCGGCGATGACGGGGACCGGTGACTCCTTCGCCACGCGGGCGAGGGAGGCGGGGCTGCCGGGTGCGACGGGCTGTTCCACGGCGGTGACCCCGAGGTCCGCGAAGCGCGGCAGCAGCTCGATCGCCCGGCGCTCGGTCCACGCGCCGTTGGGGTCGAGGAGCAGATTCGCCCCGGGCGCCGCGGCCCGTACCGCGCGGACGCGGGCGAGGTCGTCCGCCGGATCGGGCGATCCGGCCTTGACCTTGAGGACGGTGAAGCCGCTCCGTGCGAGGCGGGCGGCCTGCGCCGAGGCCGGGCCGGGGGCGACGATGCCGATCGTACGGGCGGTCCGGACGACCGGGGCGGTACGGGTGCCCAGCAGCTGGTGGACGGGGCTGCCGGCCCGTTTGCCGATCAGGTCGAGCAGGGCGGCCTCCAGACCGGCGAGTACCCCGGCCGGCAGCTCCGACGCGCCGGGCAGCGTGTCGGAGAGGTGGTCGTTCCACGCGGTCTCGGGGTCGGGAAGCCGTTCGACGGCGGGTCGCGCCGTGGCGAGGTGCCGGAGGATGCGCGGGGTGGGCAGGCCGAGGTAGTCGCTGCTGACGACCTCGCCCCAGCCGGTCAGGCCGTCGTGCTCGACGGCGACCCAGACGGCGTCGCGGCGGGCCATCACGGAGCGGGAGATGCGCAGCGGTTCGGCCAGTTCCAGTTCGGCGGTCCGCCAGGTGAGCTTCACGCGAGACCTCCTCGGGCGGGAGCGGGCACGGACGCGGGCGAGGGCATGGACACGGCCGAGGGCGAGGGCACGGGCGGACGGGGGGACGTGAGCGGGTGCGGGGCCGATGTGCGTGGGTGTGGGCGGGGGGAGGTGAGCGGGTCGACGACGGTGCGGCAGCGGGTCCAGCCGGTGACCTCGGTCGCGTACGGGTGGGCGATCTCCACGGGGCGGACGGCGAGTTCGGCCCGGTCGAGACCGTGCGCGTGGCAGTAGTCGTCGTCGTAGACGGTGCCGAGGTAGCGGTGCGGTCCGTCGGGGAAGACCGTCGCGACGACCGCGCCCGTCTCGACGCGGGCGGCCCAGGCGGAGACCAGCGCCACGGCTCCGGTGCTCCAGCCGCCGCTGACGAAGCTGGTGCGGGCGAGTCTGCGGCAGGCGTCGACCGCTTCGGCCGGCCCCACCCAGTGGACCTCGTCGAAGGCGTGGTGGGCGACGTTCCGCGGATGGATGCTGCTGCCCAGTCCCCGCATCAGGCGGGGGCGGGCAGGCTGGCCGAAGATGGCGGAGCCGACGGAGTCGACGCCGATCACCTTCAGCCGCGGCCAGCGGCGGCGCAGCGGGCCGATGAGTCCCGCGCTGTGTCCGCCGGTGCCGACGCTGCACACCAGTACGTCGAGGTGGTCGAGCTGCTCGCGGAGTTCGGCCGCCATGGAGAGGTAGCCGGCGGCGTTGTCGGGGTTGTTGTACTGGTCGGGCCAGTAGGCGTCGGGGGTCCGGGCCAGGACCTCGCGGAGCCGGGCGATCCGGGCGGCCTGCCAGCCGCCTTCGGCCGCGGGCCGCTCCACCGGTTCCAGCCGCGCCCCGTACGCGCTCAGCAACTGGCGCATGGAGGGTTCGAGTTCGCGGTCGACGACGAGGACGACGGGGTGTCCGAGCGCCTGCCCGGCGAGGGCGAGGCCGATGCCCAGGGTTCCGGAGGTGGACTCGACGACGGTGGCGCCCGGACGGAGCTCGCCGCGCTCCCGGGCGCCGCGCAGCATGGCCACGGCGGACCGGGCCTTCATGCCGCCGCCGCCGAGGCATTCGAGCTTGGCCCAGAAGCCGGGGTGCGGGTGGGGCAGTTCCGTGCGGATGCGGGCGAGCGGGGTGCGGCCGATCAGCGTCAGCAGCTCCGGGTTCGCGCGGTGGGCCGACGCACGGTCCAGCGGGGGTGCGGTGGTCACCGGGTGCCTCCGTAGCGGTGGATGACTCCGGGACCGCCGTCGAGCCAGAAGAAGGGGTACGGCTCCGCGGAGACGGCGCTCACCCCGGTTCCGATGAAGCCCGGCAGGATCGCGCTGCCGGTCTGCGCGAACATCACCAGCGGTTTGCCGGTGGCGGCGGCATGGTCGAGGAGGGGCTGGAAGGTGGCGTTGCCCAGGGTCATGCCGGAGGCGAGGATCGCGTCGCAGTGCTCCAGCTCCGCGAGGGCATCGGTCCGTACGGGCTCGCCCCACTCGGTGGCGCCGCCCTTGAGGTCACAGGGCACGTAGCCGATGCCCCGCTCGCGCAGGCTCTCCAGCAGGGAGTTGACGACGCCGACGACGAGGACACGGCGCGGGCCGGGCGTCGGCAGGAGACCGACGACGGCGCGGGCCCGGGCCCGCGACCGCCGGAGGGAGTTGCCGGGCGGGAGGGCGTACGGCCGGGCGCCGTGGCGGGAGGTGTGGGGGCGTGTGTGGCCGAGGTAGGCGTCGAGCGCGGCGATCCGGACCGGAAGCAGCGGGTGGTCGAGCAGCTCGGCCACCGAGGCGCCGACGCAGTCGTCGAGCGCCGCGGCGGGCAGGGCGCCCGGCTCCACGGCGCAGGATCCGACGGCCGCGTGCAGGCGGAGGCTGAGGACCTCGTTGCGGTATCCGCTGTTGCGGCCGGCGTGGCGGACCGCCTGGGCGGTGGTGAAGGCGAGCGCGACGCGTTCCCGGGCGGGGTCGGGGCCGTAGTCGCCGGCGCGGACGTGCGCGACGAGCTGGTCGAGGGTACTTACGGCGGGCTCGTGCGGGGCGGGTGGGTGCGGGGCGTCCGTGTGCGGGGCAGGTGCGTGAGCGACGGGAACGTCCAGGGCGGTCGCGTGAGGGACGGGCACGGTCACGCGAGCACCGCCGGGGCCGAGGGAGCCGAAGCGACCGACGGGACCGACGGAGCCGACGGAGCCGACGGAGCCGATGGGACCGACGGGGCGTCCTGCGTCTCAACGACGGGGCGCAGGTGTGTGAGGAGCCGTTCGGCCGCCTCCCGGGCTCCACTTCCGCCGGTGTCGGCGGTCATGACGTGGCCGAGGTACTCGTTGTTGCTGGTCGCCGCGCGCACGGCGCGGCCCGCTTCGGCGAGGGTGAGCTCCAGCACCCCGGGCCGCGACCGGACCTCGTCGGCGCCCTCGATGCCGACGAGGGTGCCGGTGGCACGGGGAAGCAGGAAGGCGATGGCGGCGCTGCGCACCCCGGTCGGGTGCGGAGCGAGGTCGGGCGTACGGCCGAGGGCCACGTCCACGCAGGCGGCGGCCAGATCGACGCCCGTGACGTGGCGGACGAGCTCGGTGATGCGGTTGCCGCCCGGGCGGGGGTTGACCTCGACGACCCTGGGTCCCTCGGGGGTCAGTTTGATCTCGGTGTGGCACACGACCTGGTCGAGGCCGAGGGCCCTGATCGCGGCCACGGCCGTGTCGGCCGCCTCCCGCTCCGGTTCCGGAGCGATGCCCGCCGGGAACATGTGGCCGGTCTCGATGAAGGCCGGGGCGCCGCCGATGCTCTTGTCGGTGACTCCGACCACGTGCGTGGCGCCGTCGAAGGAGACGGTCTCGACGCTCACCTCGGGCCCGGTGAGGAGTTCTTCGAGGAGGACGACGGGCATGCGGTCCTGGCCGCGCGCGTTGACCGGGAACGCGGCCAGTGCCCGGCAGGCCGCCTCCAGTTCGTGCTCGTCGCGGACCTCGCGTACGAGCATCCCGGCGCAGAGGTCCACGGGCTTGACCACCAGCGGGTAGCCGATCTCGCGGGCGGCCGAGGCGGCCTGCCCCGTGTCCGCGCAGAGCGCGTAGCGCGGGCCCGGCACTCCGGCCTCCGCCAGTACCCGGCGGGTCAGGTCCTTGCGACAGGCCGCCTCGACCGCCCCTGCCGCCGGGCCGGGCAGGCCGAGCCGTTCCGCCGTTCGGGCCACGGCGGGCAGGTAGTAGTCACAGGAGGAGACCACGCCGTCGAAGGCGAGCACCCCGTGGAGCCGTTCCAGGTGGGGCAGCAGCTCGTCGAGGTCGTTGGTGTCCGCGGTGATGATGTTGCGCGCCGCGAGCAGGGGGTGCGGCCCGGCGCGGCCGCCGGCGTCGGCGCCGCGCAGATAGTGGTGCAGGTCGCGGGTGACGAAGGTGAACTCGTGCCCGCCCTCACGGATCGCCCTGGGCAGCAGCCTGCTCATCGACCCCACCCAGCTCTCGACAACCAACAGATGCGCCACGGAAGTTCCTCTCACGATGCCGCCGGGACCGACGGGCATACCTGCGAAGCGACCGCCTGACGGGAGGCGGCCGCACCGGACCGAGAAGGAAGCTATCCGAAATAGTTTTCATTTCCAATAGTGCTGTTTCCGGGGTAGCCTGCCGCTCACGAGACCGGAGCGCCGGAAGGGAACCACCGCGCCATGAGAGACCTGACGCAGGGGCAAGAGATCGGGCCGTACGTGATCCGGCACGCCCGGCGGGAGGACGTGACCGGCGCGCGGAGCGTCATGCTCGACACGTTCTACCGGGAGTTCGACTACGGGTACGTGCCCCGGTGGCACGACGACGTCGTCGACATCGAGAGCACCTACCTCAACCACCCGCGCCACACCCTCGTCGTGGCGGTCCTGGGCGACGAGGTGGTCGGCACCACGGCCCTGAACTCCCGGGGCCCCGCCCATCCCCCGCACCCCCGCCGGCTCACCGAGCGCTACCCGTCCGGCCGCACGGCCCAGCTGCTACGGGTCTACGTCCGTCCGGACCACCGCAGGCACGGACTGGCCCGCGCCATGGTCGGGGCCGCCTGCGAGTTCGCGGCGGGCGTCCCCGGATACGACACGGTCTACCTCCACACGAACGTCGACGTCCCCGGCGCGGAGGGGTTCTGGCGCAGCATGGCCGAGGAGGTCTGCGACGCGCGGACGACGGGCGAGCACGGCGGATACGGAACCGTCCACTTCGAGATCCCGCTCCCTGTCACGGCGGCCACGGGCAGGCCGGCCGACTGACGGGACAGCACCCGCCCCGTCGGGGGCCGTACTCTTGCCGCGATCACCAGCGGAACGACGACACACACGGGGACACGCATGACCATTCACCGTCCGGGACTGCCCGGGGACCTTCCGCCGGGCGAGGTGCTCTGGGCCCGGTGGGCGCTGCTCGCCGCCGTCGGGGCGACCACCGCGGAGGAGTCGCGCAAGAGCGGCTACCGCACCGGCCGCTGGATCGACGACGAGGGACTCCACTACGACGACTGCGGCTGCACCTGGTGGACCATGTCCCGGCTGGGCGAGGGCCGGTTCGTGCTCTACGGCGAGGACGAGTCGAGCGGCGTGAAGTGGCACGAGCCGCCGATCGACATGCTGGCGGGCGGCCCGGACTGGCTCCCGTACGAGGAGCTGCGCGACCGGCTGGAGGGGTACGAACTGGGCTGCGTCTACTGGTACGAGAACGGGGCCTGGGCCCGCGCGTCCTACCCCGACGACCTCGGTGACGACGGCCTGGACTGCGGCATGAGCGGCTTCGTCCACCGGGACCGGATCCTGGGCGAGCTGTCGGAGTACGTCGACGGCACCGCCGACGGGCCGAGCGCGGACACCCTGCTGGCCGACGCCGAGGCACACCGCCTGGATCCGGCCCGGCTGCTGGAGCGGCTGCTCCCCACGACCCCGGACGACGAACCGCTGGACCTGCCGGCCGTCGCCAGGGCCCTCGCCCTCGCCGGCCTCACCCCCCACGGCCTGCCGTCAGGGAGCCGTCGGCCGTAGCATCGACAGGACACCGGAGGTACTTCCATGTTCGCGTCCTGGTACGACCGGCAGGGCCCCGCGGCCGACGTCCTGCACGTCGGCGACCTGCCCGACCCCCACCCCGGCGCCGGCGAGGTCCGCGTCCGCGTGACCGTGTCGGGCGTCAACCCCGGCGACACCAAGAAGCGGCGCGGCTGGCTCGGCTCGTCCATGCCCTACCCCCGCGTGATTCCGCACAGCGACGCCGCCGGGGTCGTCGACGCCGTGGGCGAAGGAGTCGACGCCCACCGCGTGGGAGAGCGGGTGTGGGTGTACGGGGCCCAGTCCTACCGTGCCTTCGGCACCGCCGCCCAGTACACCGTCGTCCCCGACCAGCAGGCCGTCCGGCTCCCCGACCATCTCGACGACGACCTCGGCGCGAGCCTCGGTATCCCCGGCATCACCGCCCACCGCGCGGTCTTCGCGGACGGTCCGGTCGACGGCCGGCTCGTCCTCGTGCACGGCGTCCTCGGGGGCGTCGGTTCGCTCGCCGCCCAGCTCGCCCGCTGGGGCGGCGCGACCGTGCTCGGCACCGTCCGGCACGGCGGCGACCTGGACCGTGTCGACCCGGCCGTCGTCTCCCACGCCGTCGCGCTCGACACGGACGACCCGGCGGCGGCGATCCGCTCGTACGCGCCCGAGGGAGTCCACCGGGTCGTCGAGGTGTCCCTGTCCGCCAACGCCGACCTCGACAACGCGGTCACCGCGCTCGACGCCGTCATCGCCGCCTACGGCACCCACGAGGACCGCACCGAACTCCCCTTCTGGCCGCTGCTGTTCAACAACGTCACCCTTCGCCTGCTGGGGAGCGACGACTTTCCCGCCGCGGCCAGGCGGCTGGCGGCCCGCGACCTCACCGCGGCGGCCGCCGTCGGCGCCCTCCGCGTGGACGTCGGCGAACGCTTCCCTCTGGAGGACATCGCCAAGGCCCACGAACGCGTCGACGCGGGAGGCCGCGGACGCGTCCTGGTCACGCTGCCCGACCGCTGAGCGTCGGGTAGTCGGTGTAGCCCGTCTCCCCGCCCACGTACATCAGGTGGGCGTCGCGGATCGGATTGAGGGGGCGCCGGTACGCATCCGGGCGACGAGGTCGGGGTTGGCCAGGAAGGAACGGCCGAGGGCGATCAGGTCGGCCCCCGCGGCGAGGTGCTCGACCTGGTGGGCCGCCTGGTCGACCGCTCCCTCGTGTCCGTGACCGTCACCGCCGACGGCCCGCGCTACCGCCTGCTCGAATCCGTCGCCGCGTACGCCCGTGAACGGCTGTACGAGGCCGGGGAGTTCGGGTCCGCGATGGACCGTCACGCCTCGTACTTCCGCGAGTTCGCCGAGCGGGCCGAACCCCACCTGCGTGGCGCGGGCCAGCGGCTCTGGCTCGCCCGGCTGGACGCGGAGTCCGCCAACACGCGCGCGGCTCTCGACCACGCCCTGCGGTCGGGCGATCCGCACGGCGTCGTGCGCCTGGCCGCCGCCCTCTGCCCCTGGTGGCTGCTCCGCGGCCGTCTGCACGAGGCGCGACGCACCCTCGCCGCGGCAGTGGAGGCGGTCCCGGCACACGCGTCGGCCGAACTCCGCCTCCTGCACGGTGCCTTCGCCATGCTGACGGGCGGCCGCGTACCGGACGCGGAATGCCCGGAGGCGGACATCGCCGATCCCGCCCGGCGAGGTCGCGCGCTGTGGCTCTTCGCGTACGGCCTCCACCACGCGGGCGACCCGGCAGCGGCGCAGGAGGTCAACGCCCGCGCCCTCGACCGTTTCACCGAAGCAGCCGACCGTTGGGGCACGGCCGCCGCCCGGGCGCTGCGCGCGCATACCGCGTTCGCCGCCGGAGACCTTCGCACCGCGCGCCACGACGGCCTGGACAGCTCGGCGTCCTTCCATGAACTCGGCGACGGATGGGGCGAGTTGCTGACCGTCCCGGTACTGGCCGCCCTTGCCGAGATCGAGGGCGACTACGCCACGGCCGCCTCCCGCCAGACCGAAGGACTGCGCCTCGCCGAGGGTCTGGGCCTGGCCGCGGAGGCCTCGGCGCGCCTCGCGGGACTGGGTCGCCTCGCGCTCCTGGCCGGCGACTGGGAGCGCGCCCGCGTGCTTCACGAGCAGGCCCGGCGGGCGGCCGCGGAGCAGGGCCACATGTTCGGCGAGGTGTTCGCGCTCATGGGCCTGGCCCTCGGCGCACGCCGCTCCGGCGACCTCGACGCCGCCGAGCACCACTTCCGGACGATGCGCGACGCGTACCCGTCGTCGACCGCGGGGAAGCACCTGATCCATGTGGAGCTCGGCTTCGTGGCCGAGCTCCGTGGCCGGCTGGAGGAGGCCGCCGCGTATCAGGCACGCGGACTGGAGTTCGCCGAGCGGCTGGCGGACCCGCGCGCCCTCGCGCTCTCCCTCGAAGGCACCGCCGCCGTCGCCGCGGCCATGGGCGACGGTGCCGGCCTCACCCGCGCCGCCGTGCTCCTGGGCGCCGCGGACACGGCCCGAAGGAGCGTGGGCGCACCGCTCCCGGAGGCCGAGAGCGCCGATGTGCGCCGCGCCATGGCGGCGATCATCACGGTCCTCGGCCCGTCCGAGTACGCCACCGCGTTCCAGGCGGGCGCGACCATGCCCCTCACGGACGCGGTACGCACGGCCGCCGGGCCCTGACCCGGCGGCGGGTCGTGGGAGCCGCGCGCCACGCGCCTCCACGGTCACCGGGGGCCACTGTGGCGCGCGTCACGTTCTGGGAACTCGCGCGAAGCGGCCGGACAGTCCGTTGATATGGAGATGAGTGTGCGTGCCCGAATACGGGCGGGGGACTCCGACGCGTTCGGCTCCCTCTTCGACGACTACGCCCGCGCGGTGCACCACCACGCCTTTCGGCTGACGGGCGACTGGTCGACGGCCGAGGACGTGCTGTCGCTGACGTTCCTGGAGGCCTGGAGGCTGCGGACCTCGGTGGACCCGGACGGGGGATCACTGCGGCCGTGGCTGCTCGGGATCGCCACCAACGTCGCGAGGAACACCCGCCGGGCCGCCCGGCGTCACGAGGCGGCGATGAGCCGTCTGCCGCGCGAGGAGGTGTTCCCCGACTTCGCCGATGAGCTGGTCGGCCGGATCGACGACGCGGGCCGGCTGGCCGCGGTACGGGCGGCGCTCTCCCGACTGCGGCGTCCCGAGCGGGAGGTGGTCGCGCTCTGCGTCTGGTCCGGCCTGGACTACGCGGCCGCGGCCCAGGCCCTGGCCGTCCCGGTGGGGACCGTCCGCTCCCGCCTCTCGCGCGCCCGGAAGAAGCTCCACACGTACGCCGGCACCGATCTCTCGTCAGGGAACGGGAACTCGGTTCCGGGCCGAGGACAGGTAGATGGTGACCGCGTCCCCGCGGTCCGGCCCACCCAGGAGGAAGCCCGATGAGCACCACCCCGTCCCGGCCCACCCAGCCCGAGCCCACCCAGCCCGAGCCCACCCAGCCCGAGCCCACCCCGGCCGAACGCGACGAGATCGCACGGCTTTTGCAGGTGCCGTCCGACCGGGACCTGCCCGTTCACCGCCACGAGATCCTCAAGGCCCACCTGCTGCGCGAGATCCGGCACGACACCACGTCCGCCGCCGCCGAGCCCCGCCGCGGGGTCCGCCGCCTGACGCTCGCCGCCGTGCCGCTCGCCGCGGGCGCGCTCGCCGTCACGCTGCTCGCGACGGGAGGACTGCTCGACGGGCAGCAGCCCCCCGTCGACCGCCGTGCGGCCGCGGCCCCCAGCTCGGGAGCCGGCTCCGGCTCCGGCTCCGGCTCCGGCTCCGGCTCCGGCGGGAAGGGGACCGCGGCCACGTCGGCCGCGGTGCTCCTCGACCGGATCGCGACCGTCGCCGCGTCCAGGCCCGCACCCACCGTCCGGGACGACCAGTTCGTGTACATCGCCAGTACGGTCGCGTACTCCAGCCAGAGCGACAGCGACATCGTCATGCGTCTGGCCAAGCCCCACAGCCGGAGGATCTGGCTCTCGGTCGACGGGAGCCGGCCCGGCCTGCTCCGTGAGTACGACAAGAACATCGAGCTGGCCGACCACCATCCGGAGGGAATCGGAGCGCCTGTCCCCGAACGGCCCGCCGGAAACCCCGACCCCACGCTGAACTCACCGACGTACCGCCTCCTGGAGGCGCTGCCCACCGACCCCGGCGTGCTCCTCAAGAAGATCTACGACGACACCGAGGGCTCCGGTCCCAACCCGGACCAGGAGGCGTTCGTGACGATCGGCGACCTGCTGCGCGAGCAGCTGGCTCCGCCGAAGGTCAGCGCCGCCCTGTACAAGGCGGCCGCGGGCATCCCCGGTGTCACCGTCGTCGACGACGCCGTGGACGCGGCCGGCCGACACGGCATCGCGGTCGCCCGCGTCCACGACGACGGCATCCGCACCGAGTGGATCTTCGACAGGAAGACCCTCGAATTCCTCGGCGAGCGGGGCGTCATGGTCAAGGACACCCCGTGGGCCAAGGCCGGTCAGGTCACCGCCACGACGGCCGTACTGACCCGCGGCGTCACGGACAAGCCCGGTGAAACCCCCGACCACAGCGGCTGATCCCTGAACCCTGACCCTCTGCGACACCGTCAACACCTGCGACAGGGGCGGAAGTTCCTCTTCCGCCCCACACCGACCCGGACGCCGGCCGACCTCGTTTCCTCCGGGGCCGTGGCACATATGCTTCGGCGGTGACCACCCCCGTCAAGCTTTCACGTCGTGCCTTCGCCTCGGCGATCGCACAGGTGATCTCCGTCGCCTACGCCCGGAGCGACGACGACCGTGGGGCCGCCCGCGCCGGAGCCGTCGACGCCGCCCGAGAGGCAGCCGCGCTCCTGAAGCCCTGACGGAGTCCCGCGCGGGCGCGGTCGCCGTCGTCCCTACGGACCCCTTACGGCTGTCGCAGCCGGGCCGGCTCCGCCTGAACGACGCACCCTGCCCGCCCGCGGCGGACTCCTCACCTCCGCACTCAGAGGGGCCGGAGCCGGGCGTTCAGGAGGCAGAACTCGTTGCCCTCCGGGTCGGACAGGACGTGCCAGTTCTCGGCGCCGGTCTGGCCGATGTCGACGGGCTTGGCGCCGAGCGCGAGCAGCCGCTCCAGCTCGGCGTCCTGGTCCCGGTCGGTCGGGTTGACGTCGATGTGCAGCCGGAGCTTCTCCCGCCGCGGGGCGCTGCTGGGGCTGAGGACGAGGGTGGGCTGCGGGCCGCCGAAGCCGGCGTCGGGCGGCCCGATCTCGATGCTTCCGTCGTCCTCGCGACCGAGTTCGACGTAGCCGAGGACCTCGCTCCAGAAGGCGGCGAGCCGGTCGGGGTCGGCGGCGTCGAGGATGAGCTCACTGATGCGGCATGCCATGCCCGTCAGTGTAGGGAGACGACCCGAGGTCCGTCATCGGTTCGGCAGGCCCGGGAGACCGTGGCGCTTGTCGAGCTTGGCGAGGAGCAGGTTGGGGTCCTTCACCTCGGTGAAATAGGACGCGCTGGGGACGTAGACGGTCCTGCCGCCCACCGCCACGGAGGTCGGGTTGGAGAGCCCGTCCTGCTGGGTGAGCACGGGCTTGTGCGTGCCGTCGGGTCGTACGAGGGCGAGGACGTTGTCCGTGTTCAGCGCGGCGAGGGCCGTGTCGTCGCGCCCGGTGAAGGCGAAGTCGTCGATCCCGTCGAGCCCGGTCGCCCTGGTCTCGATCGCCCCGGCGCTCTTGTCGGACCGGACGGGGATGCGCAGCAGCGTCTTCCGGTCGGTGTTGGACACCCACACGGCGCCGTTGTGGACCTTGAGGCCGTTGGCGCCGACCACGCCGTCGGGGGCGGGCAGGGGCCGGAGCGCCTCGCCCGTGGCCCAGGCCGTGGGGCTCCCGCCTTCGCGGGGGACGCGCCAGACGGTCCCCAGGACCGAGTCGGCGACGTAGAGCGTGCCGCACTCCTCGTCGAGGGCGAGGCCGTTGGGGAACCCGGTGGCCGGCAGCGTCGCGATCTGGACGGGCGCGCTGCCGTCGGTCTTGATGCGCCAGATGCCGGTCTCGGCCGTACCGGTGGCGTATGTGACGTAGAGGGTGCCGTCGTGGGCGCGCGCGATCCCCAGGGCGGCGGCCGCGCCGATGACGGGTGTGTTCGGGTTCGCCACGGCGGGCAGGGTCGCGAGGATCCGCTTGGTTCCCTGCTTGTCGACGTTGACGACCTGCCGGGCGAAGGACAGGGTCAGGTTCGCGGAGCCGTCGGGTTCGAGGGCGATGTTCTCCGGCGTCTGCCCGAGGGCGAAGTCGAAGTGGGCGACGACCCGCGGGTCCGACACGACCGGGTCGCCGGCCGCCGCGGGGCCGGACACGAGCACGGTGAGGGCGACGGCAGCCGTGGCCGTGGCGGCCGGACGTAGGACTCGGAACATTGACCTCTCCTTGGCAGGACGCGAGGCGCCGGGAAGCGCGGCGCCTGGAGGAGCGTGCCGCCGGGCCGCCCGGCGGCGGCGGAAGCCGGGGCCGAGAGGTCGCCCGCGTGGCCCACGGGAAGGGGCCGGTTGCCTCGCACGCGGGTGACCCCCGTGGAGGAGCGCCGGCGCCGGCGGAGTCACCGGCCCGGCGGACCTCCCACGTGTCGTGCCGCGTGTCGTCCTACGTGTCGTGCTGTCGGCGCACCATCTCGGTGATCCAGACGGGCGCGAACGGAGACGTGCAGCCCGGTGAGGTCGGGTAGTCCTCGAGCACCCGCAGACGCTCGCCGATGCCGATCGCCCGGGCGCGGTACTCGGCGTGCTCGATCCCGATCTGAGCCAGGCAGTGGTTCATCGCCCACTGCAGACGGTCCGGGGCGTCCTTCATCTCCGCCTCGACGACGTCGAGCAGTCCCGCGAGGTCGAGGCCCTCGGGCTTCTTCGCGACGCGTTCGGTGGTCAGCGCCCAGCCGGCACTCGCGACCACGGGATCCGGATCGGCCGTCCAGGCCACGCGGAGCTCTTCGGAGTGCGGGCTCTTCTTCACCACGTAGTTCACGAGCCAGTCGTGGACCTTGGGTGCGCGCGCCTCGCGCACCATGGTGTCCAGCTCGTCCCGCCCGAACGCCTTCGGGCGGCAGATCAGGATGGCCAGCAGTCTGGCCGCGGTGTCATCCGTCTCCCAGAGCCCGTACGCGAGCTCCTGCTGCGCCTTGAGGCGCTTCGCGAGCGCGCGCAGCTTGCCGAGGTTCACACCGTGGTCGTCACCGTGTCTCTCGTTGACCGCGCGTGCCCTCGGGTCCTCGAGCTCGGCCAGCTCGGCCATCACCTCGGCCAACGGTGTCGTCCCGGCCACCTCGACCTCCTGTCCGTCATCTGCGGGATTCAGCCTGTGCCGGAAGCTGCTCGCGCATGGCCCAAGGGGATCCGTACGCGGTGAGCAGGTCGAGGAAGGGGCGTGGAGCGAAGGCCTCGGGGCCGAGGACGCCGGACCGGGCCCATGTGCCGGAGGCCATCAGCTCCAGGGCGACGACCGGGTTGACCGCGGTCTGCCACACCACGGCCTGGCAGCCGTACTCGCGCATCGACCACTCGTTGTCGACCACGTGGTAGAGGTACACCTCGCGCGGTTCGCCGTCCTTGACGCCCTTGACCCAGGTGCCCGCGCAGGTCTTGCCGGTCATCCGGTCGCCCAGGGTCGCCGGGTCCGGGAGGACGGCCGCCACGACGTCCCGGGGCGAGACCTCGGCCGGGCCGAGGCCGGTGGTCACCGTGACGGGCACCGTGCTGTCCAGGCCCAGCGCGCTGAGGGTCTTGAGCTTGCCGATGAAGTCCTCGCCGAGGCCGTACTTGAACGTGACCCGCGCCGCGTCGATCCAGCGCGGCACGAGCAGGACCTCCTCGTGCTCGACGTTCACGCATTCGACGGGGCCGATGCCCTCGGGGAAGTCGAAGATCTCGGGCTCGCTGAACGGCTCGGTGGTGAACCAGCCGCGGTCGGCCTCGTACACGACCGGCGGGTTGAGGCACTCCTCGATGGTCGTCCAGATGTTGAACGACGGCGCGAAGTCGTAGCCCTCGACGGTGAGGTTGGCGCCGTCGCGGATGCCGATCTCCTCGATCTCGTCGAAGAGTTCGTCGGCGGCGTAGCGGGCGAAGACATCGGACATACCGGGCTCGACGCCCATGCCGACCAGGGCGAGCCGGCCGGCCTTCTCCCAGAGTTCGGCCTGCTCGAACTGGGCGTCGCCGAGCTTGACCCCGCACAGCTCGTACGGCCGGTCGGGGTGCGGACTCGACAGCGACATGGCCATGTCCAGGTAGTGCGCGCCGGCCGCGGCGGCGGCGTTGAACAGCGGCAGGACGAAGCGCGGGTCGGTGGCGTTCAGGAGGACGTCGCAGCGCTGCTCCTTGAGCAGGGCGGCGACCGCGCCCTCGTCGGAGGCGTCCGTTCGGCAGGCGCTGAACCGGGTTCCGCCGTCGCCCAGGGCGGCGACGGCGGCCTCGGCGCGGGCGAGGTCGTAGTCGGCGACGACCATGTGGTCGAAGAACGGGCGGCGGGCGGCGATCCGCGTGATCGCCGTACCCACGCCACCGGCCCCGACAAGCAGTACACGCATGGCAGAAATCTCCCTCTTCGCTCCGGCGACGCCGGAGGCTCCTTCGAGGCGGTCACCTCTGGTGCAGGCGATGTAACCCTCGATCCCTCGCTAACGTCCATGGTGTTGGCATAAGGTGCGGGCCGGGGGGAAGGAGTCAGGCCATGGCCAAGCAGGTGGTGCCCGAATCGGCGCGCAGACGGCGCCGTCCGACCAAGAGCGGAGACGTGCTCTCGGAGCAGCTGATCGTGGAGACGGCTCTGCGGATGCTGGCCGAGCACGGCGGCGCGGGCCTGACCGCCCGGCGCCTCGGGCTCGCGCTGGGCGCCGATCCCAGCACTCTGTACCGGTATTTCGCCGGGATGGACGACCTGACCCTGGCTGTCGGGGCGGAGCTGATCGGGCGGGCGCTGGACGGCTGGACGGCCACCGGAGACTGGCGCGACGACCTGCGCCGGCTCGGTCTGCGCATCCACCGCGCCTACCTCGCTCATCCCCAGGCGGCGGCGCTCACCGCCAGTCGTGTCACGGGGCGGGAGCAGGAGATCGCCGTGGACGAGGCCGTCCTCGCCGTGCTGCGTACCGCCGGCTTCCCCGACACGGACGCCGTACGGATCTACCACGCCTTCATCGACCAGAGTCTGGCCTTCGCCGCCCTGGACGCGGCCTCACTCGCCCTGCCCTCGGCCGCCCGCGAGGCCGACGAGCGCATGTGGGAATCGACCTACGCCCGGCTGCCGGACAGCTCGCACCCGCACATCGCCGCCACCGCCGGTCTGCTGGCCGCGCGTATGAACCACAGCGCCTACCCGACCGCCCTGGACATGCTTCTGGACAGCGCGGCCGCCCAGTTGGCACGACTGGCATCGCCCGCGTGACGGGGACGGCCGGCAGGGTGGCGTGATGCGGGTCGGTGGCGGCGTCGTGCCGCCGGGAGCTCAGTCCAGGTAGTCGGCGACGAGCGTCGCGAAGGCCTCCGGGGTGAGGACCTCGACGCCGAGCTCCTGGGCCTTGACCGCCTTCGAGCTCGGCTTTCCGTTCGCGGACGGTGCCGCGACGAGGTACGTGGTCCGGGAGTTGACGCCGCTGCCCACGCGGCCGCCGGCCTTCTCGATCAGCGCGCCCATCTCGGACCGTCCCCAGCCGTCCAGCGGACCGGTCATCTTCCCCGTCACGACGACGGTCCTGCCGGTCAGCGGCCCGTCAGCGGCCTCCTCGGACTTCTGCTGCTGCGGCTCGGTCATGGTGACGCCGGCCGCGATCAGCTTGTCGATCACCCCGGCGGAGGCGGCGACCTGCTCGACGATGACCGGGGCCTTCTCGGGGCCGATGCCCTCGACGTCCTGGAGGACGGAGGCGTCGGCCGCGCGGATGGCCTCCATCGTGCCGAAGTGGGCGGCGATGCGCCGGGACATGCTGCGGCCCGTGCCCGGTATGCCCAGGGCGCAGAAGACGCGGCTGAGCGGGCGGGACCTGGCGAGCCGGATCTGCTCGGCCAGCTTCGCGCCGCGCTTGGCGCTGCCGGACGCGGCGGTGAGCTGCTCCTCGGTGAGGGTGAACAGGTCGGCCACGTCCCCGACGTCGCCGGAGGCGATCAGGGCGTCGACGTACTTCCTGCCCAGTCCGTCGATGTCGAGGATGTCGCGACCGGCGACGTACTCGATCAGCGGAGCCAGAGCGCAGGTGGTGCCCTTCGCGCAGCGCCACCGCTCCTGGCTCTTGTCGATCTCCCCGCCGCAGTTGGGGCACTCCGCGGGCAGCGGGACCGGCGTGGCGTCCTGGGGGCGGAGTTCGACGACGGCGGCCTCGACGCGCGGGATGATGTCGCCGGCCTTGTGGACGGTGACGGTGTCGCCGAGGTGGAGGTCGCGCCTCAGGATGTCGGCGGGGTTGTGCAGCGTGGCGCGGGTGACGGTCGACCCGTCGAGCTCCACCGGGGCGAGCACCGCGGTGGGCGCGAGCACGCCCGTACGGCCGACCTCCCAGACCACGTCCAGCAGCACGGTCTGCCGCTCGACGGCCGGGAGCTTGAAGGCGATGGCCCAGTACGGGAAGCGGGTGCCGGAGCCCACCGCCGCCTGTTCGGCCGCGCTGTCGGCCTTGACGACGACGCCGTCGATGCCGAAGGGCAGGCCGGAGCGCATCGCGGCGATGGCGTCGACCCGCTGCTGTGCTTCGTCGAGCGTGGCGACGACGTGCAGTCCTGCCGGGGTCTCCGCGGTGGTCCGGACGCCCGCCCGGGCCACCGCGGCCAGGGTCTCGGCGTGGGTGGCCCCGGCGGGGAGGAACGCCTCGCCGTCGAGCTCGACCGCGCCGTACGCCCAGAACGTCATCGCCAGCCGGTACGGCCGGTCCTTCGCGCGCAGCGTGCCGGCGGCGCCGTTGCGCGGGTTGGCGAAGACGGCGCCGCCGTGCGCGGTGCGGACCTCGTTCGCCGCTTCGAACTGCTCCTGGGTGAAGAGGACTTCGCCCCGCGCCTCGAAGGTGGCGGGGACCGTCAGCTGCTCGGGCAGGCCCACGACGGTGCCGATGACGTGGCTGACGTCCTCGCCCTGGGCGCCGTCTCCCCGGGTGATGATCTGCACCAGACGTCCGTCGCGGTAGCGGGCGGCCACGGCGGCGCCGTCCATCTTCGGCTCGACGGTGAACCCTCCCGTCGGCTCGTGGCCAAGGCGCCGCTGGAGCGACGCCCCCCAGGCCACGAGCTCCTCCGGGGTGAAGACGTTGTCGAGACTGAGCAGGCGCGTGGTGTGCGCGACGTCGCCGGCGGGGGCGGCTCCGTCGGCGACCCGGTCGATGGGCGAGGCCGGGACGACCTCGTCGGGGTTCTCCTCCTCCCATGCCTTCACGGCCAGTCGGAGCCTGTCGTACGTGACGTCGTCCATGAGGCTGTAGCCCGCGCCGTAGTAGGTGCGGGACGCCTCGCGCAGGCGGTCGAGGCCGGCCTCGTACTCGGCACGGCTGGACAGGCTCGGCAGGCTGGACATGCCGGACAGCGCCTCAACGGCGGAAAAGGTCGTCATGGGGAACATCCTTGCTCACGGCACTGACAACGCCCCTGCGGCGACTCCCCGCGCCACCGGATCGACCTGGGTGCAGGCTCAGTCGGCGCGCGCCGCCGGTGTCAGGGACAGGTTCCAGAAGCCGGCGTAGCGGCCACCGAGGCGCAGCAGTTCGTCGTGGTCGCCCTCCTCCACGATCCGGCCGCCGTCCAGGAAGACGACACGGTCGGCGCGCCGGACCGACGCCGGGCACTCACCTTCCGGGAGACCTTCGACGCATCCCAGGTGCCCCACCTGGCCGCTGTCGGCGGCCAGTGGGCCGCACTGGCCGCGCGGGACATCTACCCGCGCGGACTCCGCGCGCTCGTCGACGGGCTGCTCGCGCAGGTGCACGTCACTTCGGCGACTCCCCGTGAGGCCGGCTGAAGTCGTTCCCCGGTGTCCCGCCGGTCTCAGTTGTTCGACGGCGCAGCCGTCGGGAATGTGAGGCGGTGGGCCGCCCCGCCCTTCGGCGTGGCCTGATCGTCGGACAGGATGAGGACGAACCTGAACGAGGGAGCCGTCCGAACCATGACCATCCGATCCGAGCCCGCGCCCGAGCACGGCCGACCCGAGCACGACCGGCCCCGGGACGGCCGACCCGACGCCGGTCTCGACGCGATCATGGGAGAGCGGCGGCAGCTGCTCAACATCGCCTACCGGCTCCTCGGCTCGCTCGCCGAGGCCGAGGACGCCGTACAGGAGACGTACGTCCGCTGGTACGCCATGTCCCCGCAGCAGCGGAAGGCCGTCGAATCCCCCGGCGCCTGGCTGACGACCGTGGCCGGCCGCATCTGCCTCGACGTTCTCGGCTCGGCACGGGCGCGGCGCGAGCGCTACGTCGGCGAATGGGTGCCGGAACCGCTGCCCGACCACACGGAGTGGATGAACGGGCGTCGGCCGGGCGACAGGGACGATCCGGCCGACCCCGCCGACCGGGTCACGCTGGACGAGTCGGTCGACATGGCCTTCCTCGTCGTCCTCGAATCGATGACGCCGGCCGAACGGGTCGCGTTCATCCTGCACGACGTCTTCCGGTACCCCTTCGGCGAAGTGGCCGCGATCGTCGGCCGGACGCCGGCGGCATGCCGCCAGCTGGCGTCGTCGGCCCGTCGGCGTGTCGGCGCCGCGCGTGTTCCGGCGACGTCGGCGGTCCGACAGGCCGGTGTCGTCAGGGACTTCAAGCAGGCGTGGGAGGCCAAGGACATCGCCGCGCTCGTCGGCCTGCTCGACCCCGAGGCCACTATGGTCGCCGACGGCGGCGGCCTGGTCGGTGCGACGCTCCGGCCGGTCGTGGGCAGCGAGCTGATCGCCCGCTACCTCGTCGACATCGGCGACCGGGCACCGGGCCTCACGCTTCTGGAACGTTCGGTCAACGGCCGTCCAGGTCTGGTGGCCCAGCACGGCGGCGTCACCATGACGGTGGCCGCGTTCGGCCTCGCCGAGGACCGGATCACGCACATCTGGGCCGTACGCAACCCCGAGAAGCTCGGGCCGTGGAGCGAGGACCACGACCCGGCGGCCGGGGCGAGCGGCGTGGATGGCGCGGGTGGCGCGGGTGGCGTCACGCCGTAGATGGTCGCGGACGCGGGCGGTCACCCCTCCGTGGAGAGGACAACCAAGCACGAAGGCAAGGAGGTTGTCCCCTCCTTGCCGTGATCAATGTATAGCGCACCGGGGGGCTTGCGACAAGGCCCGGGTCATGACGCAGAATCAACGATCAAAGCCAGGACCTGCGAAAACGGGGGACGTATGAAGATCGACGTGATCGTTGCCGGTGGTGGGCCGACCGGCCTGATGCTCGCCGCCGAGCTGCGACTGCACGGTGTGAACGTGGTCGTGCTGGAGAAGTTGACCGAGCCGTCCGGGCAGGCCCGTGCGCGGGGCCTGCACGTGCGCAGCGTCGAGGTGATGGACCAGCGCGGCCTGCTGGACAATTTCCTCGCGGTCAGTGAGAAGTTCCAGGTCGGCGGGTTCTTCGCCGCCATCATCAAGCCGTGGCCCGACGGGCTGGACACCGCGCACCCGTACGGCCTCACGATCCAGCAGACGGTCACCGAGCAGCTGCTCACCGAGCACGCCGTCGCACTCGGTGCCGAGATCCGGCGCGGCCACGAACTCGTCGGCCTGAGCCAGGACGAGGACGGGGTGACCGTCGAACTGGCCGACGGCTCCCGTCTGCAGGCCCGCTATCTCGTCGGCTGCGACGGCGGCCGCAGCCTGGTGCGCAAGCTGCTCGGCGTCGGCTTCCCCGGTGAGCCCGCCCGGAACGAGACGATGCTGGGCGAGGTGGAGCTGACCGAGGACCCGGCGACGGTGGCCGCCGTCACGGCCGACATCCGCAGGACCCAGGTGCGGTTCGGCACGATCCCCAACGGCGACGGGACGTACCGCGTCATCGTGCCCGCCGCGGAGGTGTCCGAGGACCGGGCGACCGCGCCGACCCTGGAGGAGTTCAAGCAGCGGCTGCGGGAGGTCGCCGGGACCGACTTCGGCGTGCACTCGCCGCGCTGGCTGACCCGGTTCGGCGACGCCATCCGCCAGGCCGAGCAGTACCGGGTCGGGCGGGTGCTGCTGGCCGGCGACGCGGCGCACATCCACCCTCCGACGGGCGGGCAGGGCCTCAACCTCGGTGTCCAGGACGCGTTCAACCTCGGCTGGAAGCTGGCCGCGGAGGTGGCCGGCTGGGCTCCCGAGGGGCTGCTCGACACGTACCACGCCGAACGGCACCCGGAGGGCGCCCGCGTGTTGACCAGCACCCTCGCGCAGGGCGTGCTGCTGGAGGGCGGCGCGGCCTCGAAGGCGATGCGTGACCTGTTCTCGAAGCTGCTGGACTTCGAGGAGGTGAACCACTACGTGACCGAGATGATCACCGCGGTCGGGGTCCGTTACGACCTCGGCGAGGGCCATGAGCTCCTCGGCCTGCGGATGCGGGACGTGACGCTGAAGCAGGGCCGCCTCTACGAGTTGATGCACGGCGGCCGCGGGATCCTGCTCGACGGGACCGGGCAGCTGTCGGTGGAGGGCTGGGCGGACCGGGTCGACCACGTCGTCGACGTCAGCGAGGAACTGGACGTGCCCGCGGTGCTGCTGCGCCCGGACGGTCACGTGGCCTGGGTCGGCGACGACCAGCAGGAGCTGCTCGACCACCTGCCGAAGTGGTTCGGCGCCCCCGTCGTCGGCTGAGGCGGGACACGCAGCCGTCGGCCACGGGCTACGGGCTACGGGCTACGGGCTACGGGCTACGGGCTACGGGGGGCCGTTCCTCAAGTGACGTGATCCACACGGGAGAACGGGTGACGGGCCGGAGTACGGCATGTCGGGGTTGCGGCAGTGGAACGTTAGCGCGACGGCAGCGGGACGTGAGCACCGCGCGGGAACCTGGGAGGGACCACAGTGGCCGGCTCGCCGGCCACTGACCAGTAGACCCAGGGGGGCCTCACCATGCGTGCCGACCAGCGGCCGCGAACCACCGTCACGGCGGCTGTTCCACCGGCGACACCCGGGCGCCCGACCACGCCCGGGTCATCGCGGCGAGTGGGAAAGAGCGGGTAACGGAAATGCTCACCACGCGGGTGACCGTGTCCGTCCACGCATCCGATCCACTCAGCCGGGCCGGGCTCATCAGCCATTTGCGGCACCAACCGACGATCGACTACGTCCCCGAGCAGGACGACGGGAGCCGGGACACCCCGGCGGTCGCCGTCATGCTCGCGGACCGGATCGACGAACCCACCACGGCCGAGCTGCGGCGCCTCCTGCGGGGGCGGGACCAGCGCGTCGTCCTCGTCGCACGCGAGCTGCGCGAACCCGACCTCCTCGCGGTCGTCGAGTACGGGGTGCGCGCCATCATCTGGCGCCACCAGGCCACCGAGCAGCGCCTGCTGAGCGCCGTGCACAGTGCGGCGCGCGGCGAGGGAGAGTTGCCGCCCGACCTGGTCAGCCGCCTGCTGAACCAGGTGGGGCGGCTGCAGAGGGCGACGACGGCGGGAACCACGACCGGCGGGGCGGTGCCGCTCTTCGGGATGGCCCCGCGCGAGGTGGACGTCCTGCGACTGCTCGCCGAGGGCCTGGACACCCGGCAGATCAGCGAGAAGCTCGCCTACTCCGAGCGCACCGTCAAGAACATCCTGCACGCGCTGATGACGCGTCTCCAGCTCACCAACCGGGCGCATGCCGTCGCGTACGCGCTCCGCGAAGGCTACATCTGATGATCCATGAGATCGACGAGGCACTGCGCCGCCTGCTCGCGCCCGTCGTCACGGGCGACATCGCCTTCGACGCGCCGACCCGCGACTGGGCGGCCCGCCGCAACGCCCCGACCCTGAACGCCTATCTGTACGACATCCGGGAGGACGTGGCGCGGCGGGAGCGCGGCGCCTACGCCGAGCGGGACGCCAACGGGATCGTGACGCGCAGGCGGCAGCCCCCGCGCTGGTTCCGGCTCTCGTATCTGGTGACCGCCTGGACCTCCCGCCCGGAGGACGAGCACCGGTTGCTGTCGGGCGCGCTGGCTCTGCTGCTGCCCCACGAGATGCTGACGGGCGAGGCCGTGCCGGAGTCGGTGCGCTCGATCGCCACGTCCCTTCCGCTCAGCGTCGCGACGCCGCCCGCCGAGTCGCGGTCGCTCGCGGACATCTGGTCGGCTCTCGGTGGCGAGCTCAAGCCCTCGCTGGATGTCGTCGTCACCACGCCGTTCCCGGTCACCCCGGTGTACGGGGTGGCGCCGCCGGTCACCGAGGGCGAGATCGTCGTGCGCGAGCGCGGGGTCGACGGACTGCCCGGCGACTCCAGGCCCCGGACGATGCGGCGCTCCGTGACCATGAGCACCGCGTCCGGGGACAAGGACGCGTCCGGGTCCGAGGTCGGAGCAGAGGCATGAGCGATGATCCTGCGAACCGTGCCGGTACGAGCCCTCCCGGCGTGCTGGAGATGATCACCGCGCTGCGCGCCCGGGTCGCCGCCGTCGTGGACGCCCGCAGCGCCGGGGACCCGACGGCTGCCGATCCGCTGCGCGGCCTCTACATCACCGAGGAGACGGCCCGCCGGATCGCGGTGGAGCCGGACCGGGCGGCGGCGCACGCCGACGGTGTCCCGCTGCCGGACACCGCGGGCACGGACCGGCTCGCCGCCCTGGCGCGGACCTTCGGGCTGTCCGGGCTCGACGCGCACATCCTCGTCGCGGCGCTCGCGCCCGATGTGGACCGGGGCTTCGAGGCGTTGTACGGGTACCTCAACGACGACGTCGGCCGGCGGCGCGCCACCGTGGCGCTGACCCTCGACCTGGCGGGCACCGGGCCCTTCGACGCGGCTGCCCGCGACCGCTTCCACCCGGCCGCTCCGCTGCGCTCCGGGGGCCTGCTGGACGTCGAGGACGAGGACCGGCCACTGCCCGGGCGGGCGCTGCGCGTGCCGGAGCGGGTGGTGGCGCACCTGCTGGGTGACGACAGTCGCCTGGACGCGGAACTCCTCGGAGCGGGAGTGGAGTTGTTGGCGCCGACGGGTCCCGAGGCCGCGGTCGAGGCCGCTGGGCCGCCGGCCCTCGGTGCGCGCGTCGCGGCCGCCGGGCCCGTCACCGTACATCTGCGGGAGCGTGTCCCCGGGTCCGCCACCGCCTCCGTGGTGGCCGCGCTGCGGGGCGCCGGCCGGCCCGTGCTCCGGTACCGGCCGGAGTCGGCCGACGCGTCGGCGGCGCGTGCGCTGCTGCGTGAGGCCCGGCTGCGCGGTGCCGCCGTGGTGGTCGAGCCGCTGCCGCCGCAACCTGGGCCGCTGGTGCGCGTGTTGGCCTCGACCGGGGCGACCGTGGTGCTCATCGGAACCGATGCGCCCGACCCCCGGTGGGCGCCGGACGCGGAGCTGCTGGCGCTGGACGCACCCGACGAGGAGGCTGGTTCCGGCGAGCTCTGGCACCGTGAACTCGGCCTGCTGGACGCCGATTTCGACCTGGCCGAGGCCGTCGCGCCGTACCGTCTCAGCGGCGACCAGGTCCGCCGCGCGGCCCGTTCGGCCCGGGCGCTCGCCGCCTTCGAGGGCACCGCGCCGACCCTCGCGCAGGTGCAGCACAGCGCCCGGCTCGTCTCCGCACCGCTCCTCGACAGCCATGCGCGGCGGATCCGGCCGGCCGTGGGCTTCGCCGACATCGTCCTTCCCGAGGAGCCCTTGGGGCTGCTGCACGAACTGACCGCTCGGGCCCGCCACCGGGACCGCGTGCTGGGCGAGTGGCGGCTGCGCACGGGCGGCGGGCGCGGGCGCGGTGTCGTCGCGCTGTTCGCCGGGGAGTCCGGTACCGGCAAGACGCTGGGCGCCGAGGTCGTCGCGGGCGAACTGGGCCTGGACCTCTATGTGGTGGACCTCTCGTCGGTGGTCGACAAGTACGTCGGCGAGACCGAGAAGAACCTGGAGCGGATCTTCGTCGAGGTGGATCGCACGGACTGCGTGCTTCTCTTCGACGAGGCCGACGCGGTCTTCGGCAAGCGGTCGGAGGTGAAGAGCTCGCACGACCGGTACGCCAACCTGGAGAGCGCGTATCTGCTCCAGCGGCTCGAGTCCTTCGCCGGGATCGCGGTGCTCACCACCAATCTCCGGGCCAACATCGACGAGGCGTTCACCCGGCGGCTCGACCTGGTCGTGGACTTTCCGTTCCCGGACGCCGAGCAGCGGGTCTCGCTCTGGCGCTCCTGTCTGGCGGGCACGCCGAAGGCGGAGGGTCTGGACGAGGAGATCACGCGCTGCGCCGCGGAGTTCGAGCTCGCGGGCGGCGCGATCCGCTCGGCCGCGGTGACGGCCGGATATCTGGCGGCCGCGCGCGGCTCGGCGGTGACCGGCGAGGACGTACGGGCCGGGGCGCGGCGCGAGTACCAGAAGTCGGGGCGGCTGGTGCTGGACGCGGGCGTGCCCTGGGCACCGTAGCCGCGTGGAGGGCGAGACGCCCTGACGTCGTCGAGGGGGCCACCCGTGCGGGTGGCCCCCTCGTTCGTTCATGTCCCTTGCGTGTCAGTTCACTTCTTCACGCTGCCGCCGACCATCTTGCGGAGCGTCGGCCAGTCGACGGTCCCGGTCGCCGGCAGCCCGACGGCCGACTGGTACTGCTTGATGTGCGCGGCGACCTCGGTGCTGTACGTGCTCGTCTTCTGCCGGTTCGTACGGAAGTTGTCGATGCCGTACTGGGCGTCGGTGCGTACCCGGGCCATGTCGCCGTCGTCGAAGCCTCGGTTGATCGCCCACCAGTAGCCCGCCATCAGCTTGGTGGTCTGCCAGCCGGTGGTGCCGGGCTTCACGCTGTCGGGCGTGATTCCCTGGGCCCACATCGAGGTGAGGGTGGCCCGGCCGAGCATGCCCCTCGTGTCGGTGTCGAAGATCGCGGCCGAGTTCTTCCCGTTCTCCCTGCCGTCCCTCACGACGGCGTCCTGGTAGCAGATGAGCGAGGTACGGGTCGGCCCGTCGATGACGCCCCTGGTCCAACCCGGCTTGAGCGCACATGCGTTGTTGAGGGAGGCCAGCCGCTCCTGGGCGAACTCGACGACGATGTCCGCCTTGTAGCCGGTGCCCCAGTCGGGCCCGGTCTTCTGGGGAGCGGGCGGGGGCGGGGGCGGAGGCGGCTGCTGCTCGTTCCCGCCGTCGCCCGGGTCCGGCCCGGCGCCGGTCGGGGCGGCGGTCTCCGGTCCGCTCCCGGTGGGTGCGCCGCCGCCCTGTCCCGGGTCGGTCGGTCCGCCGCCTCCGGAGTTGTCGCCCGTCCCCTCGTCTCCGCCTACGGGCGGCGGTCCGCCGTCCGAGGCGGGCGGGGGTCCGCCGGGCGCGTCCTCGCCCGGCGGGGGTGCGCCGGTGTCGTTGGGCGGCGGGGGCGCGTCGGGAAGCGCCTCCCCGCTGCCCTGTGGCACGGGCCTGGGCGCGCCCGACGCCCGGATCTCCTTGGCCGCGCTCACGATCTTCGGGGAGAAGTTGAACCAGAGCACGACGAAGGCGATCACGGCGGTCATCAGGAGTCCGCCCGCCACCACCAGCCAGTTCCCGAAGACCGGGCGCTGGTCGAAGGTGGCGTCGAGGTCGAGGGAGGTGTCGTCGCCGGCCCGCCGCACGGCCACGGTGAACCGGTGCGACTCCTCGCCGCCGGTCCACCGGACGGCCTGCGGCCGCACTTCGAGTTCGCCGAAGGCGGCACGGCCCGGGGCGATCTGCACGGCGTTCGGCCGGACGTCGAAGGTCAGCCGGTTCGCCTCGTCCCGGGCCACGAGGGACGCGGTCAGCGGAGTGTTGCCGAGGTTGTCCACGGCTATTCGGGCCCGGCCGCGGAAGCGCCCGAGGAGCGCGGGAGGCAGCAGTTCGGCGCGCACCTCGGTGAAGGGCGTGACGGTCAGCCGGCCCTCCACCACGTCGCGGGCGGCGGAGTTCTCCCGGGGGTCGACGCGGATTCCGTACGCGACCGGTCCGGCCTCCACGTCCGACGAGCGGGGCGGGGCGAACGAGATCTCGGCGGTCCCCTCACTGCCCGGGTAGAGGCGGAGAACGTCCGGCTCCACCCGGGACCAGCCCGACGGTTTGCCGACGAGCGAGAGCCGGTACTCCTCCACGGTGTCCCCGGTGTTGCGTACCCGCAGGCGGGCGGAGGTCCGGGCCCCTGGCGCGACGGTCAGATCGGCCGGGTCCAGAGAGGTCCACATGGTCATGGGCGAACGTTAGATGCGCGGGGTGGGTGCGCGGCTGCCCGAAAGTCCCTGTTCGGGGGCAGCATGGCGTGCCCCCGTGCCACCACGGGGGGGTACCGAGGGCCCTCGGGGCGACCCGGCCGGTCAGCGGTGCGGGCGGGTCGGGCGTTCGGTCCCGCAGCCGTGCCCTTTTGACTCTTCAGCCCCGAGGGGCCGTACGGCAGGTTCGGAGGATGCGCGCACACGACCCTTCCCACGCCCTGCCCGACCGGACCGGACCGCGGCGGCGGGCCGCGCCGGGGGCTGTGCCCGGCCGCGTCGGCCCCGAAACACCTGCCGCCACCGCGGCCGCGATCCAGCGGGCGGCGGGGAACCGCGCCCTCCTCGCCGCGCTGTCGGTCCAGCGGGCGGTGTCGATCACGGCCACGGACGACGACTTCACCCTCAGGGACAGGAAGGTCGCCAGGATCCTGCTGCTGGAGACGCAGGCCGCCGAGGAGTACCTGTCGGACGCCAAGCGGCGGGCGTGGCGCCAGGAGGAGCTGGACCATCGGCTGACGGAGCTGCTGGAACGGGGCACGGCGACGTTCGCCACCTGGGACGCCCTGGCCGAGAGCCTCGTCCAGGAGTGCAGGAGGACCGAGGCGGAGACGTCGCTGGTGGCGGGCGGGGCCAATCCGCCCACGGGCGGTAAGGCCAGGGGCGAGCAAGGGGCCCGCAAGCGGGCGGACAAGTCCGCGGAGCTCCGGAAGCAGACCAGGGACCCGGTCGGCGGACCGACCACCAAACGCGCTGTCGCGCGCCGGGGCGCGCGGGAGTTCGAGGCGTTCAGCGGGCCGCCGGGCCTGGCGCAGGACGACCGGCTGGAGGGGTACCTCAAGGAAGAGACCGGTTTCCCCTGGAGCGGCAAGACCCGGATCGAGAGCTGGGGCTTCGGCAACTGCGCCGAGTCGCGGCTCTACGCCCTGATCCAGATGGCGGGCGAGCACCCCAAGAACTTCCACCTGACGACGTACGACAGCGGCGTCGACGCCGTGGCGGCCTGCCGCAACTGCGCCCAGTGGGTGCCCGGCGCCTTCAAGTCGGTCACCATGAAGGCAGCGACCTACTGACGGACCGTGACGGCCCGCCTCCTGTCCGAACGGGCAACCAGCCCTGCCCCCGCGTCGGCCGGACGCCCCTCCCCCGCGCCGCGCGCCCTGACCAGACTCCTGTCCATGCATGCACAGGACAGCAGCAAGTCCGATCCCGCTTCCCGGGGCGGCGGCCCGGCGCGGAAGGGTCCCGGACCGCGTCCGGCCGACGCCGCGGCCCTCCTCGCCTCGGCCGGGAGGGCGGACCAGCTGTCGCCCGGCGCGGCTACAGCGCTCCAACGGGCCGTGGGCAACGCCGCGTTCATGGCGGCGCTCCAGCGCGACGAGCACGCGCACGGGCCCGGCTGCGGGCATGCCGAGACCTCGGCCCAGCGTTCGGCGGTCCCCGAGGATGGGCGCTCGGCCGGCCCCGGCTCCGGGGGTTCGGCAGCCCCCGACGTGCAGCGCTCCGCCGTCCCCGACGTCCTCCGCTCCTCGGGCACCCCGATGGGGAGCGCGGTCCGCGCGGACATGGAGGCGCGGCTCGGCGCCGACTTCTCGGACGTCCGGGTGCACACGGACGGGGCCGCGAAGGCCTCCGCCGCCGAGATCGGTGCCCGCGCGTACACCTCGGGGAACCATGTGGTGATCGGGGAGGGCGGCGCGGACCGGCACACCCTCGCGCACGAGCTGACCCACGTCATCCAGCAGCGCCGGGGGCCCGTCGCGGGCACGGACAACGGCAGCGGTCTCAAGGTCTCCGACCCCTCGGACCGCTTCGAGCGGGATGCGGAGGCGAACGCCACCAGGGTGCTGAGCGGGCCGTCGCCGACCCACACGGAGCACGGAGCACACGCGGAGCACGGAGCGCACACGGAGCACGGAGCGCACACGGAGCAGGCCGGCGCGCACGCTCCCGCGTCTGTCCAGCGGAGCCGCAGCGAGAACCCGTACGCGCCGACGGAGGGGCAGACGAAGGCCCACAAGGGCTGGGACCTCACGGCACACCACATCGTTCCGCACACCACGTTGGTCAGCACCCTTGAGGATCTGCCCCCGGCGGAACAGCAGGCCGTCCTCCTGGCGTCGATTCCCGCGGTCATCACCAAGTCGATGGCCATCAACCTCAAGATCGACCGCACCAAGGTGGACGACCCGGAATTCCTCGCCGAGTTGCGCGAAAGGCTGCTCGACACGTCACGCGACGGCGATTCCTTCCACGGTGTGAACATCCAGGACGTTCGTCATTCCTTCTTCGAATGGCAGGGCGGTAACCAGTTCCTGGGACCGAACACGGCCATTCGCCCCGAGCCGTCGGAGGCGAAGGACGACATCGACTACGACGGAAAGTACTTCTCCGGTGTCCAGGACTTCGACGAACTGACCCGGATCGGCGAGGAGCTCAAGACCCCGGCCGGCGCGACGGCCAGGAACCTCACGAACATGCTGGCGCTCACCAAGGACGTCACGCCGGCCTCGTTCGACCCCTCCGCCTGGCAGGAGATCGAGGATGTGAAGCAGGTCGAGGACCTGGCGAGCAACGGCCTCCTGAACCGGCAGCACCTCACCAAGTACACCTTCTTCAGGCTCACCGCCGCGCAGGTCCGCGACAAGGTGTTCCCGGAGATCGTCGACGCGGGCGGAGGCAGTTTCACCTACGGCCGCAAGGCCTTCGCCGCCCAGGTCCGAGGGGAGTACGTCTACATCAAGATCAGCGACGACACCAAACCCCTGCCCGCTCCTGTCACACCGGTGCCGCTGAAGGATGTCATCACGGGCCTGAACGGCACTGTCGTCGTGAACGGCCCGCAGGCCACCATCGCCTTCCCGCCCCATCAGTTCACCGACACCTCCCAGGGCAAGAAGAAGCAGTTCGCACTGACTGGATACGCGTCGGAGAACATCGTCTGCTCGCAGATCAACGGCGATACGGTCACCATGCCCAAGGGCGTGTACGACAACAAGAAGCTGGCGCCGACCGTGGAATCCACGGATCCGACGCTCAGCCAGTACTGCCGGGCGAACGCCATCCCCACTTCCACGTACCTCCCCAAGAAGCTCTACGAGGACATCCGTCAGTCCCCGGGCCGGTAGGCCCGTCGGGCGCGGGACTTTCGGGCACACCGTCCTGCCCTCGCGCCCGCCCGTTCACTCCTCCCCCGGCGGACGCCGTCAGGGGAGAGTCGACCGCGTCGGAGCGCTGCGCCGCGACGACGCCGACGCCTCAGCCACGAACCGCCGCCTCCGCGCGGTCACCGGCCGACAGACCCCACCAGCGAGGAGCTACCGACCGTGCCCACCTATCTGTCCCCCGGCGTCTATGTCGAGGAAGTCGCCAGCGGCTCCCGTCCCATCGAGGGTGTCGGGACCTCCGTCGCCGCGTTCGTCGGGCTGTCGCCCGTGGGACCGCTCAACGAGCCGGTGCTGGTCACCAACTGGTCGCAGTACGTCGCGTCGTTCGGTGACTTCACGGACGGGTACTACCTCGCCCACTCCGTGTACGGGTTCTTCAACAACGGCGGCACCGCGGCGTACGTCGTGCGGGTCGGCGGCGGGGACGCGCAGGGCGCCACGCAGGCCGTCGGGTCCGCTCCGGTGACCGCGCCGCAGCTCGTCGCCGGTGACGCCGTCGCGCTCGGCGCCTTCCGGGTCGCCGCCATCGCCGCCGGGTCCGAGGCCGGCGGCGCGCTCACCGTCGAGGTGCAGGACGTCGAGGGCGACACCGAGCGCTTCAAGCTGGTCGTCAAGGACGGCGAGAAGGTCGTCGAGAGCTTCGACGCCTCCGCCAAGAAGAGCGCACGGAACTACGTCGTCGCGCAGGTCAAGCAGCGTTCCAAGACCATCGTGCTGGAGGAGGCCACGGCCGGCGGGCAGCTCGCCAGGCCCGAGGCCCAGGCCGTGACGCTCGCCCCGCCCGCGCAGGCGCCCGTGCCGGTCGCGGCGCGGGCCGCGGGTGCCGCCGCGCTGGAGTCCGGCCAGTTCATCGGCGACTCCGCCGACCGCACGGGCTTCGGCGGCCTTGAGGCCCTCGACGAGATCAACATGGTCGCCGTGCCCGACCTGATGGCCGCCTACCAGCAGGGGCTCATCGATCTGGAGCAGGTCAAGGCCGTCCAGCTCGGTCTCATCGCGCACTGCGAGCTGATGGGCGACCGGATGGCGATCCTCGACCCGCCGCCCGCGCTCAACGCCCGCGACATCCGCAAGTGGCGCCAGGAGGTCGCCGGTTACGACTCCCGGTACGCGGCGCTCTACTACCCGTGGATCAAGTCGTTCGACCCGGCGACCGGCCAGACCCGCACGGTTCCGCCGTCCGGCCACATGGCCGGCGTCTGGGCACGCAACGACTCCGAGCGCGGTGTCCACAAGGCCCCCGCCAACGAGATCGTGCGCGGCGCGGTCGACCTGGAGCTCCAGATCACGCGCGGCGAGCAGGACCTGCTCAACCCGATCGGTGTGAACTGCATCCGCGCCTTCCCGGGCCGCGGCATCCGCGTGTGGGGCGCCCGTACGCTGGCCTCCGACCCGGCCTGGCGCTACCTGAACGTCCGCCGCTACTTCAACTACCTCGAGGAGTCCATCCTCGTCGGTACGCAGTGGGTCGTCTTCGAGCCCAACGACCAGTCGCTGTGGGCCCGTATCCGCCGCAACATCTCCGCCTTCCTCGTCAACGAGTGGCGGCAGGGTGCCCTGTTCGGCCAGCGCGCAGAGGACGCCTTCTACGTGAAGTGCGACGCCGAGACCAACCCCCCGGAGTCGGTCGACCTCGGCCGCGTCGTCTGCGAGATCGGCATCGCCCCGGTGAAGCCCGCCGAGTTCGTGGTCTTCCGCCTCGCGCAGTTCCAGGGTGGCGGCGGCGACCTGGAGGAGTAAGTCCTCCTGCGCGCGTCGCACGGGGCCCGGCAGCCGGCCCGACAGGCCGCCCGGCCCCTCCCCCGCCCTTCCCCTCACCCAGCCACTTCGCCCCATGAACAGGAGTGACCTCCCATGTCCCTCGACACCGGTGACGCCCTCACTACCCACAATTTCGGCCTGCAGATCGACGGCGTGATGGTCGAGACCCTGCAGGAGATCAGCGGCCTCTCGATGGAGCAGGACGTCATCGAGTTCCAGCAGGTCTCGGCGGACGGCAAGCCGATCATCAAGAAGCTCCCCGGAGTGAAGAAGGCCGGCGAGTGCACGGTGACCCGTGGCGCCACGCAGTCCGCCGCCTTCACCGAGTGGATCGCGTCCTCGATCGCCGGCGACATGGGCTCGGCCCGCAAGGACGCCTCCATCATCTTCCTGGACTACCAGCTCAGCGAGGTGAAGCGGTACAACCTCCGCAACGCCTGGTGCACCAAGGTGGAGCTGAGCGCGACCAAGGCCGGCGACGCCGCGGCCCTGACCGAGCAGGTCACGATCACCTTCGAAGAGCTGACGCTCGGCTGATGCGACGCGAAGGATCGGCGGGAACGCAGCAGCACCGCCAACAGGAGCCGCTCCGTACGGAGTTCGAGTTCGAGCTGCCGCGCGGGTTCGTCGACGAGACGGGCACCGTGCACCGCGGCGGGGCGATGCGGCTGGCCACGGCCAGGGACGAGCTGCTCCCGCTGCGGGACATCAGGGTGCGCGAGAACCCGGCCTACCTGTCCGTGGTGCTGCTCGGCCGGGTGATCACCCGGCTGGGCACGCTCCCGTCGGTCCACGACGGGACGGTGGAGAACATGTTCGCCTCCGACCTGGCGTTCCTCCAGGACTTCTACCGGCAGATCAACGCGGAGGGCCACACGAGGGCCGCCGTGGCGTGCCCGCACTGCGAGGAGTCCTTCGAGGTCGAGCTCGCCGGGAGCCGCCTGGGGGAATCGTGACGTACGCGGCCGACCGGATCGAGGAGGAGACCGCGTACCTCGCCTTCCACTTCCACTGGGGCATGGACGACATCCTCGATCTGGAGCACGCGGACCGGCGGAGGTACGTGGCTCAGGTGGCCTCGCTGGTGGAGCGGTCGCAGGCGTAGGAGCAGGAACGGGAAAGGAGGTTGGAGACGGTGGGGATGTTCGAGAAGTGGCGGGCGCGGAAGGCGTCCGGAGCGGAGGCCGGTGCCTCCGCGGAGAGCGCGGCGCCCGTCGCCCGCGCGGCGGCACCCGGGGACGCGTGGATGGCGTTGCCGCCCGTGCAGCGGGTGCTCGACGCTCCGCGCACCATCGCGGAGCACGGCTTCGCCGCGTCCCTCGCTACCCATTGGAACCCCTCCTTCCAGAGCGACCTGGGCCACGGCGCTGTGCCGGACGCGCCCGGCGGCGTACTGCTTGACGCCGTACGGCCCGTCCAGCGGGTGCCCCGCTCCGACGGGGCCGAGGCGCCGGAACTGCCGGGGCTGCGGCTGCCGGTGGCGGGGACGACGACCTCGGGTGCGGGTACGGGTGCGGGCGCGGGTGCGGATTCGGGTTCCGCTTCGGGTACGGGTTCCAGTGCGGGTTCACGTACGGGATCGGGCTCGCGTACGGGATCGGAATCGGGTTCGCGTACGGGATCGGGATCGGGCTCGGGCTCGCGTACGGGTTCGCGTACGGGGTCCGCCGTCGGCGGCGGCACCGGGGTCCCTGCCGAAGGGGCGTCGCGAGGCGGTGGCGGTACACCGTCGGCCGTTCAGCGTCAGGTGTCCTCGGCGCCGGACCGACCGGCAGCGGGAGCGCCTCGCCCGGTACGGGATGGGGCCGCGGCCGCTCCGGTACGTGCGTCCGGCTCCTCGGACACGTCTCTTGTTCCCACCAGTTCCACTTCTCCTTCCGCTTCCCCGGACTCGTCCCGGTCGGTTCCCACCGTCCAGCGTTCGGCCACGTCGGCGGCCGGTCCGGTCCGGCCCTCCGGGCCCACCGTCCCCCGGGCCGTCACGGGCACCGGTACGCCCGCCCCCGAGGCCGGTGCCGCACCGCGCACGGCGGTGCCGACGACGGGTGCCGCGCCCCGAGGGCCCGTACGGCCCGCGCCTGTTCGGCGTTCGCCACTGGTCTCCGCGCGTCCCGTGCAGCCTCCCCGCCTCCTGGCCCCGGCCGGTGCCGCCCGGTCCGGCGGCACGGCCACGCCCAACGCCGGACCCGTCCAACGGGCGACGGCCCCGGCGCGCACTCCCGAGAACGGATCCACCGACCCGGTCGGCGTGACGCCCACCGTCACGCCCGACACCGCCGCACCGGAGCCCTCGGCTGCCGGACGGCCCCAGAACGTCCCGGGCCCCGTTTCCCCCACGGGGCCCGGGATGCCGACCACCCCGGCCGGGACGCCGGTCCCTCCGGTGCAGCGTCGGCCCCCTGTACGCCGTTCGCGGCGCGCCCCGGGAGCCGACTGGAGCACGACGGCTTCCGCGCCGCCGGCCGCCGCCCCGGCCACTCCTGCTCCGGCCACTCCTGCCCCGGTCACTCCTGCCCCGGCGCCCCAGGCGAGTCCGGCACCGGCCACCGCGCCCGTGCCCCCGGCGACCACGGCGGCCGCCCCGGTGCAGAAGGCCGCTCCGGTACAGCCCGCGACTCCGGCATCCCCGACCGCACAGGTGCCCCGGGCCGACCCGGCGACCCGACCCGGTCCGGTCACCACGGCACCCCCGACCCGACCCGGCCTCGGTGCCCCCGTGCAGCGCGCCACGGCCGCGACACCTCCGCCGCGCGCGACCCCGGCACCGCGACGGTCCCCGATCGGGGCGCCGATCACGCGCACGTCCACGACCCCGGAGGGCGCCACCCCGAACGGCTCGGCCCCCAACGGATCGGCCTCGAACGGACCCACTCCGACCAAGGCCGCCCCCGCCCCCGGCACCCCGGTGTCGCCCCAGCCGACCGCGCCTGTCCCGACCCGCTCGCCCGGGTCGGCGTCCGTCCAGCGGGCGGCACAGCCCAAGCCCCCGGTGCCGCTTCCCGTTCCGGTTCCTGTTCCGGATGCTCCGCGCACGGCCGAGCCTCGCACTCCGGCGACGCCGCTGCCACCGTCCGGCCCGGCCGTCCAGCGCGCCACCGTTCCCGGCACCCCCGCCACGCATGTCCCGGCCGCCCCGATCACATCTCAGGCCCCGGCCACGCCGCGTGCAACCGCGCAGACCTCGACTTCCACCTCAGTCTCGACCTCGACCTCAGGTCCTACCCCCGTCGCCACCCCCACGCCCGGCCCCGGCCCCGGCCCCGCCGAGCCGCTTCCCGTCCTGCAGCGGACCACCGACGCGACGCCCACTCAGGCCTCCCCCGACTCCCCGGCCCGTCCCCGGACGAAGGCGCCGACGGAAGCCACCGCGCCCACCCCCGTGCCGCTGGTCACCGTCACCGACCTCCCCCGTGCCACCGCGCCCACCGTGCAGCGGCGGTCCTCACTTCCGCTCGCCACCACCCGGCCGCTCACCCCGAGTCTCGCGCGCACCGCGAGCCCGGCCGCCGGGCCCCGTACCTCCACCGGCCCCACCCCACGCACCGCACCCGGCCACCGCCCGGCCGCGCCCCTCGCCATGCCCGGCGTCACACCGAGCGTCGCCCCCCTCGTCGCGTCAGGCGCCCCTGCCGCGCCGCGCCCCGCCGTGCCTCTCTTCAAGCCCGCGTCCACCCTCACGCCCTCCCCCGGCGCAGGCCCCGCCCCCACCGTCCAGCGCAGTGCCGCCACTCCGCCCACCACGAGAAGCACCACGGCAGCCACCGCGGGGCCCGGCACCGCCCGTCCCGTCGTGCCGATCGGCTCGCCCGCCGCCGCCCGTCCCGTCGCACGCCCGGTGGCCGTCCAGCGTCGAAGTGCCCCCGAGCCCCCGACGCCCGCGCCCTCGTCGCCCACCCCCGCCCCACTCCAGCGCACCCAAGCCGTCGCTCCGAGTCCGGCTCCAACCCGCGCGTCGGCCCCCGCCCCGGCCCCGCAGCCGCGGCAGGCCTCATCCGCACCTCGCGCCGCCACTGCCGCCCGTACCGCTCCCGGCACGACCCCCGTACAGCGCACCGCCGGCCCGTCGGCAGGCCCGCCCTCCGCCGACGCCGCATCGCCCACTCAGCTCGACGAGTTGGCCCGGCGACTCGTGACCCCGCTCTCCCGTCTCCTGCGCGCCGAGCTCCGCGCCGACCGCGAGCGGGTGGGCCGCCTCAGGGACCACGGCCACTGACGACCGGCCCCTCCCAGTCTCCCTCCCACTCCCACCGCCGCCACCGCCACCGCCGACCCGAGAGACCAGCCACCATGCCCACGCAGCTGGACCCCGCATCCACCGTCTTCTTCAAGCTCACCATCGACGGCGAGGACCTCGGCCTGTTCAACGGCTGCGACGGTCTCTCCTCCGAAGTCGAGGTGGAGCAGCGCCAGGAGGGCGGAAACAACGGCTTCATCTGGCAGCTCCCCACCCGCGTCACCTTCTCCACCATCCGCCTCACCCGCCCTCTCACCCCCGACACCACCAAGGTCGCCGCCTGGATCTCGTCGCTCGCCACGGGCATCACCCGTCCGACGGCGCAGATCGCCGCCCTGCGCGCCGACGGGTCGGTCGTCGCCCAGTGGGGTCTCGTCGAGGTGCTGCCGGTCCGCTGGACGGGGCCGACGCTGGACCCGGCGAGCCCGGCCGTCGCCACCGAGACGCTGGAGATCGCGCACCACGGGTTCACCGACGCGGGGGGCGCCTGAGATGCCCGGGTTCCTGGGCGGGCTGGTGGCCAGCGGACTCTCCCGCGCCTCGCTCGCCATCCATCAGCCCCCGACCGATCTCGGCGGTTCCATGGGCGGCCGGCTCGGTGAGGTGAAGTTCCAGTTCAACCCGGACCAGCTGCAGCTCAGCCGGTCCGCGAACTGGCACACCGAGCCGGCGGTCGCGTACACCCGCGGCGCGCCGCCGAAGTTCACCGGCAGCGAGCCCGCCCAGCTCCAGCTTGAGGTCTTCCTGGACCGTTCCGGCGCCCCGTCCTCCAACGACGTGCAGCAGCAGGTGGAACTGCTGCTCTCCTGCTGCGAGGTGACCCAGCAGAGCATCAGCGCGAAGGCGCCGTCGCCGCCGTGGGTGAAGTTCTCCTGGGGGTCGTTCTCGACCGTGCAGTTCGTCGCGTACGTCACCTCCGTCTCCGCGACGTACACCCTCTTCAGCCCCAGCGGCATACCGATCCGCGCCACCTGCTCGCTCTCCCTCACCGAGGTCTCCACCGCGACCAAGGGGCAGAACCCGACCTCCGGGGCGCTCTCGGCCCGTCGGGTGCACCGCACGGTCGCCGGGGACTCCCTCGCGTCTCTCGCCTGGCGGGAGTACGGCGACGCGACCCGCTGGCGGGTCATCGCCGAGGCGAACGGCATCGACGACCCGATGCGACTGCGCCCCGGTACCGAACTGCTGCTCCCGTCCACCACCGAAACGCCGGAGACCGAGGGCACCTCATGAGCGAGAAGACCTTCACCACCGTCCTGCACGTGCAGCTCGACGGCACGCCGCTCCCGGACCCGCTCGCGGTCCGTCTCACCGAGGGCTGGGTGGACGCCAGCGTCAACGTCCCCTCCGCCTTCCAGCTGACGTTCAGCGACAAGGACGGCACCCTCACCGCGAAGTTCCCCTATCTGAAGGTCGGCGCCATGGCGGTGCTGTCCCCCTTCACCGACGGACGGCTCGGCGAGCCCATGCTCACGGGCGAGGTCACCGCCGTCGAGGTGGACGCGGCGCCCGGCCACGGCCGGTACCTGATCGTGCGCGGTTACGACCCCGGCCACCGCCTCCTGCGCAACCGGCGGGTCGAGGGCTACCCGAACATGACCGCGTCCGACATCGTCCGGAAGCTCGCCGGCCTCAACCGCGTGCCCCTCGGCAAGGTCGACGCCACGCCCACGGTGTACGAGCTGGCCACCCAGCCCAACATCACCGACTGGGACTTCCTCTCCCGGCTCGCGCGCGAGAACGACGTCCGGCTCTCGCTCGACCCGGCCGGCAGGCTCGTCTTCGCCGCGCTGCCCCCGGCCTCCTCCGCCCCGGCCGACACCACGCCCGCCGCGCAGAGCCCGTACGTCCTGGACTTCGGGTCCAACACCCTGCACAGCCGGGTGTCCGTGACCGCCGCCGGGCAGGTGGGGAAGGTCGACGTGCGGGGCTGGGACCCCCGTACCAAGCAGGCGCTGTCCTCGCCGACCCCCGCCGTCGCGAGCCCGGACATCGTCTCCGACATCACCCCGACGCAGCTCTCCGCGCCGTTCGGTCCCGCCGAACTCGCGGCGACCGGGACCCCGTTCACCACGCAGTCGCAGGTGACGCAGGCGGCCAGGGCGCTCGCCGACGACGTCACCGGGTCGTTCGCGGAGGTGGAGGTCGCCGTCACCGGGAATCCGGCGCTGAAGCCGGGGCAGCCGGTTGCCGTGAAGGGCGCGGGCTTCCCCTTCGAGGGGCGCTACACCGCCACCGGGGTGCGTCATGTCTTCGCCTCAGGGCGGCAGTTCACCACCTGGCTGACCGTGTCCGGGCGGCAGTTCCGCTCCCTGTACGGGACTGCCTCGGGCGGCGGCGAGCCGGCGCCGCCCATGCCGGGTGTCGCGGTCGCCCTGGTCACCAACACCAAGGACCCGCTCTCGCTCGGCCGGGTCAGACTCCGTTTCCCGTGGCTCTCGGCGACGTACGAGAGCGGCTGGTGCCGGGTCGCCCAGCTCGGCGGTCGCGGCGGCGGCGGTCTCGTCCTGCCCGAGGTGGACGACGAGGTGCTGTGCGCCTTCGACCGGGGGTCGTTGGAACACCCGTACGTCCTGGCCGGGCTCTACAACGGCGTCGACCGGCACACCCCGGCCACCGACCGGGTGCCGCCCGTCGATCCGACCAGCGGGCGGGTCCAGTGGCGTGCCCTGACCTCGCGTACCGGCCACACCGTGGAGCTGCGGGAGGAGGGCGGCCGGACGCGCGCCTCGCACGGCATCCGGCTGCGCACCGCGAAGGGGGGACTGAGCGTCGAGCTGAACGAGGCCCGCACCACGCTCACCATCGACAGCGACGGCACGGTCACCATCTCGGGGGCCCGGGGCGTCACGGTCGAGTCGGGTGCCGATCTGACGCTCTCCGCCACGGGGCGGATCCAGTTGAACGCGGGGCTCGGCGTGGACATCAAGGCCGGCGCGAAGTTCAAGGTGTCGGCGCTGACCCAGGCGGTCGTCAACGCGCCGATGTTCGTCACGTCGACCGTCCCGATGCCCAACCCCGTCGCGGCGAACCTGCCGTTCTGACGTGCTGCCGTTCCGTTCCGACGTACTGCGGTTCCGTTCCGACGTACTGCGGTTCCGTTCCGACGTACTGCCATTTCGACGTGCAGACCAGCCGCGTTTCGACCTTCCGAGGAGGACCTTCCCTTGAGTGAGCACTTCGTCGGCGCCGGCTGGGCCTTCCCGCTGCGCACCGGTCCGAGCGGCTCCATCGCCCTCGTCCGCCGCGACCGCGAGATCGAGGAGTCGATGCGCCTGGTCCTCGCCACGGCGCCGGGCGAGCGGCCGATGCGACCCGAATTCGGTTGTGCCGTCCATGAGTTGGTGTTCGCCCCGGTCAACGACGCGACGATGGGCCGGGTCCGGTACGAGGTGATGTCCTCGCTCGACCGCTGGGAGCCGCGCATCGAGGTGGAGGAGGTCACGGTCGCCCCCGCGCCCGCGGAGCCGACCACGCTGTACATCGACATCCGCTACCGGGTGCGCGGCGCCAACAACCCGCGCAACCTCGTCTTCCCCTTCTACGTCATCCCCTCCGAGGACTGAAAGAGCCGCCATGGCCCTGCCCGCACCCCATCTCGACGACCGGCGCTTCCAGCAGTTCGTCGACGACGCCAAGCGCTACATCCAGCAGGCGTGCCCCGAGTGGACCGACCACAACGTCTCCGACCCGGGGGTCACCCTGGTGGAGGCCGTCGCGCACATGGCGGACCAGCTCGTCTACCGCCTCAACCGGGTCCCGGAGAAGAACCACCTGGCCTTCCTCGACCTGCTGGGCGTGACGCTCTTCCCGCCCGCCGCCGCCCGCGCGGAGATCACCTTCCGGCTCTCCGCGCCCCAGCCCGAGCCGGTGCTGCTGCCCGCCGGGACGGAGGTCTCCACCGGGCGTACGGAGACGGAGGAGGCGGTCGTCTTCGCGACCTCCGCCGATCTGACCGTCGTGCCCTGCGCGTTGACCCACCTCCTGCGCCAGGAGGCCGGGGGCACGCCCGAGGACCGCTCGCAGGACCTGCGGGGCGGCGAGGACGTCTCCGTCTTCGCGCCGCTGCCGCGCGTCGGCGACCTGCTGCTCCTCGGCCTCTCGGCGGCCGTCCCGGACTGTGTCCTCGTCCTCGACCTGGACAGCCGGGTGGACGGCGTCGGTGTGGACCCGCGTCGGCCGCCGCTGGTGTGGGAGGCGTGGACGGCCGCCGAGGGGTGGACCGCGTGCGAGGTCGACGAGGACACCACGGGCGGGCTCAACCGGCCGGGTGAGGTGGTGCTGCACATGCCGTCCGGGCACGCGGTCTCCCGGCTGGGCGGGCACGAGGCGGGCTGGGTCCGCTGCCGCGTCGTGGAGCCCGTCGAAGGTCTTCCGTCCTACAGCGAGTCGCCGACCGTACGGGCGGCGGGCGCGTTCACGATCGGCGGCACGGTGCGCGCGGCGCACGCCGAGACGGTCCGGAACGAGGGGCTCGGCGAGTCCGAGGGCGTCCCGGGGCAGCGGGTGCGGCTCGCGCACGCGCCGGTCGTGGACCGGCCGCCGCTGCTGCTCCAGGTCGCGGAGCGGGCGGACGGCGGTGGGGACGAGGAGGACCCGGAGGCCGGCTGGCAGGAGTGGACCGTCGTCCGCGACTTCGCCTCCTCACGCCCCGGCGACCGGCACTTCACCCTGGACGCGACGACCGGCGAGCTCGCCTTCGGGCCGTGCGTGCGCCAACCGGACGGCACGTTGCGGCAGTTCGGGGCCGTACCGCCGAAGGGCGCGGCGATCCGCGCGGTCCGTTACGGCACCGGGGGCGGCCGGGCGGGCAATGTGGCCCGCTCCACGATCACCGTGCTGCGCAGCTCCATCCCGTACATCGCGCGGGTCGAGAACCGTGAGGCGGCGCGGGGCGGGGTGGACGGGGAGACCGTCGAGGAGGCCAAGGCGCGCGCGCCCATCACCCTGCGGGCGCAGGAACGGGCCGTCACCGCCCGCGACTACGAGGAGCTGGCGCGGCGGGCCGCGCCCGAGGCCGCGCGGATCGCGTGCCTGGCGGCGGACTCGGCCGAGGCGGGCGAGAACGCGGTCCGGGTCCTGGTCGTGCCGCAGGCGGTGCCGGACCGGGGCGGGCGGCTGCGGTTCGAGCAGCTCGTCCCGGGCGAGGAGCTGCTGTCCCGGGTGACGGGCTTCCTCGACGAACGGCGTCCGCTGGGCACCCGGCTGGCCGTCGGCCCGCCGTTCTACCAGGGGGTGACGGTGGTGGCGACGCTGCACTCCTTCCGGGCGGCGGAGGCGGAGCGCGTACGTGCCGAGGCGCTGGACACGCTGTACGCGTACCTGGACCCGCTGACCGGCGGGGCGCACGGCGAGGGGTGGCCGTTCGGGCGGCCGCTGCGGGCCGGGGAGGTCTTCGCGGCGCTCCAGCGGGTGCCGGGCGTGGAGCTGGTGGACGAGGTGCTGCTGCATCCGGCCGATCCGCTGACCGGCCGGAGGGGTGACACGACGGACCGGATCGAGCTGCTGCCGTCCGCGCTGCTGTTCCCGTTCGACCACCGCGTGCGTGTGATCGAGGCGCGGTGAGCGGGTCCGCGCGGGGCACGGTTCCCGGGCTCGCGACCCCGCACCCGCTGGGTGCGGCGCTGCCCGCCGTCTACGCGGAGGGCGAGTTCGGGCAGCGGTTCGTGGCCGGCCTGGACGTCGTCCTCGCTCCCCTCTTCAACGTCCTGGACTCGCTGGAGGCGTACTTCTCGCCCGCGCTGGCCCCCGCCGACTTCGTGGACTATCTGGCGACCTGGGTCGGCGCGGAGCTGGAGGGCACCGAGTCGCTCGCGCTGCGCCGGCACGCGGTCGCCTCGGCCGTGGCCCTGCACCGGGTCCGCGGCACCCGGCAGGGTCTCGCCGCGGCGGTCCGGCTCGCCTTCGGCGTCCCCGCGGAGATCACCGAGAGCGGCGGTGCGAGCTGGTCCGCCCGCCCGCTCGGCCCGTTCCCCGGGACGCCCGGGGCCGGGCTGCACGTCGTCCTCCGGGTCGCCGACCCGGCCGCCGTCGATCCGCAACGCCTGCGCGCGGTCGTGGCGGCGGCCCGCCCCGCGCACCTGCCGTTCACGGTCTCGGTGACCACTTCCCGTTCATCCGAAGGAGCTTGACCCCCATGAGTGACGCGCCCCAGTCCCGTCCCTGCCCGGACTGCGCGAGCCCGGTGCGGGCGGTGGACCAGTCGTTCTGTGACAGTTGCGGAGCGTTCCTGCGCTGGGACACCCCGGCCCCGGCGACGTCCTCGGCCGAGCGGTCGGCCCCGGCGTCCGGAACGGTGTCCACGACCGCGCCCGGGACCGTGTCCGCCGCGTCGCCGTCGATCCGCGCGGACCGGGACGAGCCGGTCGCCGCGCCCGCCGGCGAGTCCCCGCGGACCGGTACCGTCCCCGCGGCCCGTCCCGCCCCGGAAGCCATGGGTGCCGGGGATGCGGTGGAAGCCGGGGATGCCGTGGCAGCCACGGAAGCTCCGGAGGTCCCGGAAGCGGACGCTCCGCGCGTCGCCGCACCGGCGGGTGCCGAGGACGTCACCGCCCCGATACCCACCGTGACCGCGTCCTCGGAGGCGCCCGCACCCGTACCCACACCCGCTCCCGCTTCCTCGGCGCGGACGGCATCCGACGGGCTGTCGGACACGGTCGCCCGCTCCCTTCTCGTCCCGGTCCCCGGAAGCCGGCCCGCGGAGCCGGCCGTCGCCTCTCCGGTGCTCCCCGCACGTCCGGAGGCCGCGCGTCCCGCGGTCCGGGCCGCCGCGGCACCCGCCCCCGTGGAGGGCGGCACCCCGTGCCCGGCCTGCGCCCTCGCCAACACCCCGGGCCGCCACTTCTGCCGCTTCTGCGCGACCCCCATGGTCCCGGAGCGGCTCTCCACGGCGGAGGGCCCGTACGCGGGCCGGCGGCCCGGCCTCAACCGCGACCGGAGCCGCTTGATCACCCGGGCCCTCATCGCCACGGCGATCGTCGCCGTGGTGGTCGGCGGTGTCACCGGCGGCCCGCCCGCCGTCCGCGCGATCCAGGACCACTTCGCCACCCGGGTCCCGGTCCACCCCGTCGCCTGGGTGGCCTCGCACGCCGCGCCGAAGCAGGACCCGAAGCTGGCGGGTGACGGATACTCCAACACCTGGTGGGGCACGGGCTACGCGGGCGACTCGGCGGGCCAGTACCTGGAGGCCAGGTTCGCCGAGCCGACCGATCTGCTGAGCCTGCTGATCACGCCGGGCAGCTCGAAGAACACGACGCAGGCGGACGGCCAGGCGACCCCGCGCACCTTCGAACTGGTGGTCAAGGACTCCTCCGGCGAGACGCGCGTCTCGCAGCACCGCATCAACGACGGCGGCACCCAGCGGGTCGACCTGCGGGTACGCGACGCGCTGTCGGTGCAGTTGGTGCTCCGCACGGCGTGGCGGGCCGACCCGCGGAAGCAGGTGGCCGTCGCGGAACTGGAGTTCTTCGGCAGGTCCGTGTCCTGAACCGGCCCGGCCTCCGGCCGGGGAGCCCGAGGACGAGCGGGCCCGCCGAATCTCGGCGGGCCCGTCAGGCATCGGCGTGCGTCAGACGTCGGCGTGCGTCAGACGTCGGCGTGCCCGTCGATCCAGGCTCGCGCCTCCGCGAGTTCGGCCTCGGTCGGAGCCGGGCGCAGTTGGTCGGGGTAGCGGATCAGATGGTGCTCGCGGGCTGCCTTGAGGCCGATCGCGCGGGCTTCCGGGGACAGTTCGGGATGGTCCGCGACCTCCCGCGCGCGCCGCCACCAGTCCCGGCCGCTCAGGTCGACGGAGTAGTGCCACAGCGGCTGTGCGGGGTCGGCCACTCCGATCAGCACCCTGTGCAGCACGTATGCGCGGGGCCCGGGTGTGCGCAGCAGCCGGTCGGCGACGAGCAGCGGGGCCTCACCGTCGAGCCTGGCCCGGATCAGTACCCAGGTCATCAGCTGGCCGACGTCGTGGGCGCCGGAGGTGACGAAGTCCCACAGTTCGACGGCCTTGGTCTCGTAGCGGTCGGCGGCGGCGAGTGCCTCCGCCGCATCGGTGCCGGTGGTCTCCGCGTACGCGGCGCCGAGCCGGGCGGCCTCCTCCCGGACCTGGGCGACCTGGTCCCGCGCGGCTTCCGCGGTCAGGACGCGCAGCTCGCGGGGCAGCCGTTCGTCCGTGCTGAACCGGACGGCCGCGAGTGCCGCTCACCGTCGAACAGGTCCAAGGCCCTCGCCCCTCGCTCACGGAGCCCCCTGGCTCCGTCGGAGTACTGTCGCACGTCCCGCGCCCGTCGAGGAGGTGGGTGTCCAACTCAGAGGACGGGCGCGGGTACTCAGCGGGTGCTCAGCGAATACTCGGCGGCCATCCAGCGGATCTCGAAGTGCAGGTGCGGCCGGTGGACTGACCGGTGATGGTGGACGGGCGTGCACAACGAGTCCTGCCGGGCCCTTGTCAACGGGTGACCGTCCACTTCTGGTTGGCGCCGCCTCCGCAGGTCCAGATCTGCAGCCGGGTTCCGTTGGCGGAGCTGTTGCCGGTGGCGTCCAGGCACTTGCCGGCCCGGGGGTTGACCAGGTCCCGGGCCGCGTTGGCGGTCCAGCGCTGGGCCTCCGTACCGTTGCACTCCCACAGCTGGACCGGTGTCCCGTCCGCCGTGCCGGCGGAGGTGACGTCGAGGCACTTGCCGAGCGCGCGGACGGTACCGTCCGCCGCCAGGTTCCACTGCTGGGCGGGGGTGCCGTTGCAGTCGTAGAGCTGGACGGGCGTGCCGTTCGCGGTGCTCGCGCCGGCCACGTCGACGCACTTGCCGCCGATGCCGGTGATCGGTCCCGCGACGGAGGGCCCGTCGGCAGTGGTGACGCGGACGTGGTCGACGACGAGCTGCTGCGGGAAGGCGGTCGAGCCGTCGGGGTCGCCGGGCCAGTAGCCGCCGACCGCGAGGTTGAGGATGAGGAAGAACGGCTTGTCGAAGACCCAGGTCCGGCCGCCGAGGTCGGCGGGCGTGCGGGTCTGGTAGACGGCCCCGTCCACGGACCAGGTGATCCGGCCGGGCGACCAGTCCACGGCGAAGGTGTGGAAGGCGTCGGCGAAGGCCTGTCCGCCGGGCAGGGTGTACCCGGCGCCGATGCCGCCGGAGCCGGAGTAGCCGGGTCCGTGCAGGGTCCCGTGCACGGTGGACGGCTCGAAGCCGACGTTCTCCATGATGTCGATCTCGCCCGAGTCCGGCCAGCCGACCTGGCCGAGGTCGTCACCGAGCATCCAGAACGCGGGCCACATGCCCTGGCCGCGCGGCACCTTCATGCGCGCCTCGACGTGTCCGTACCGCGTGGTGAACCGCCCGGCGGTGTTCAGCCGCGCCGAGGTGTACTCGCACCGGCCGTACCAGCACGCGTAGTTGCCCGGGTTCTCCTTGCGGGCGGTGATCACCAGGTGGCCCTGCCCGTCGAGCGCGGCATTGCGGTTGCCGGCCGTGTAGTACTGCCGTTCGTGGTTGTTGACATTGTCGCCGGTCTCGATCTGCCACCGCGCGCCGTCCACGGCGGAGCCGGCGGGACCGTCGAAGTCGTCGGAGAAGGTCACCGCGGCCGCTTCGGCCACGGGACCCAGAGCGGCGGAACGGAGTTCGGCCGCGGGGCCGGCGGGTCCTGGACCGGCCGGTCCGGTGCCGAGGGCGGCGACGGCCAGGGCCAGGGCGAGGGCCGCCACGGCGGAGGACAGGGGACGCGATCGCGAGCGGGAGAAGGGCACGGCTCTCTCTTCCGTCGGGTGTGGGGGGACGGGTTCGTGTCGCGCTCATGACATGCATGCACGACACGAACCCTCGGGGTATGCGGAGCACAGAACGGGGTCCATTTCGACGCCCCCATGATTTAAGGAGTGAAGTAAGGGACCGTCAAGAGGCGCGCACGAAGCGCGTCATCCCTCGCGCGGCTCGGTCAGCCGGGGTTACCGGCGTGGGTGAGCGTCCCCCAGGCGACGAAGAGGTTGTTCGTGCCCGCCGGACGGCCGGCCTCCGTGAGCCGCTGCGTGTTCGTCATCGCGTACCCCATGCGGTGGTGCAGCGCGTTGAACCCGACCTCGGTGACCGGTCCGAGGTGGTCATGGAGGGTGCCGCCGCAGAGCCAGCTCGGGACCGGCTCACCGAGCTCGTACCTGGCCTGCAGGCCGAGGGCGTGGCGCAGCCGGTCGGCCACCTCGGGATAGAGGTCCTGCCCCTGGATGCGGCTCGTCTCGGCGATGTGCGAGATGGCGGCCAGTCCGTAGCCGGTGTGGGTGAGGTCGCGGCAGGTCTCCTGGGTCAGCCCGTCGACGAAGGTGGTCTGCCCCTGCCAGTAGCGGACGAGCTCGTCGCGGGTGTCGAGGCCACTGCCCGGCGCCGCCTTCGGCAGGGCGCCGTCGCTCGCGAGGTAGATGTAGGCCGGGACGCGGCCGCGGAACTTGGTGACGGCCTTGTCGTAGGCGGCACGATCCTCCAGGAAGACGGCGATGCCGATCGCGGCCTCGGTCATGCTGAGCTCCCAGTTGCCGTTGGAGTGGGAGCCGTTCGTCACCTCGGGGAGGTAGACCGTGCGCAGCATTGTCTTGAAACGGTCGACGCGGGCCTGGGGCCAGCCGGTGTAGGTGTAGCGGATGATCTCGGCGGCCCGCGGCCAGGAGGAGCCGGCCCAGCCCGTCTGCAGGGGCGCGTTGGAGTTGGTGTGGTCCGTGATCACACCGGACCAGGCGTCCATGATCTCGATCGCCTTCTGGGCGTACCGGCTGTCGCGCGTGAAGTACCAGGCGAGGGAGAGGGTGTACGCCGCCAGGGCGTCCTCACGCTCGTCGGTGCAGCCGAGGTTCGGGTTGGAGTACGAGCCGCACTCGACGACCGACCGCGGCTTCGGGACCCGGGACAGCGAGGCGTACTTGCTCGCCGCCATCTGGTCGAAGGCACCCTTCCAGGGCTGCGCCCCGGCGTTGACCCTCTCCCGGGTGAAGTCGAGCTGCCCCCGGGAGACCAGGACGCCGGGGTGGACGAAGGTGGCCGGGGCCGCCTCGGCGACACCGCCGCCGCCGGGGCCTGCGACGAGTGTGGCGAGCAGGGCGGTCAGGAGGAGGGGGGCGGCGAGCAGCGATCGCTTTCGGACTCGGCTGGTGAGGGGCGTACGGGAATCATCGCGCCATCTGGACAAGGGGTTACCCCTTCTTCATGTATCTGAACGCTGGATGACTGTCGAGGGTGGAACCTAAAGGTCTGAACCAAAGGCGTCAAGGAGGCGAGTGCGACCGGAATCCGGGCCGCGACAGACTCTCACCCTCACGGTTCGGGTGCGGGCGTTCACCTACATGAACAGCTTGGGGTTCCATGGTCCGACCGGTCCCCCGTCTCACGGCGACGGCCCGTGTCGTTCCCCAAGGTCCACACGCCGTACGATTCCCCGCGTTGCCACTCACACCGTCCGAAGGAGATTCCCCATGGCCCAGGTCACGCTGAAGGGCAGCCCGGTGCAGGTCAACGGCGCTCTGCCGGCCCCCGGCAGCCAGGCTCCCGACTTCACGCTCGTCGCCGAGGGGCTGGCGGACAAGTCGCTGAAGGACTTCGCCGGCCAGCGCAAGGTCCTCAACATCTTCCCGAGCGTCGACACCCCGACGTGCGCCTCCTCCGTCCGCGCCTTCAACAAGAAGGTCGGCGAGCTGGACAACACCGTGGTGCTCTGCATCTCCGCCGACCTGCCGTTCGCGCAGGCCCGCTTCTGCGGCGCCGAGGGTCTGGAGAACGTGAAGAACCTGTCCACGCTCCGCGGCCGCGAGTTCCACACCAACTACGGCGTGGAGATCGCGGACGGACCGCTGGCCGGCCTGACCGCGCGCGCCGTCGTCGTCCTCGACGAGAACGACAAGGTCCTGCACGCGCAGCTCGTGGGCGAGATCGCCGAGGAGCCCAGCTACGAAGAGGCCCTCGCGGTCCTCAAGTAGTCACCGCGCCACCACGGCGCACGAAGAGGGGCCCCTCCACCGATGTCGGTGGAGGGGCCCCTCTTCGTCGTGCACGACACCCCTGGAAACAGGCAGCCGGGCAGAGTCCGCGGTACGTCACGAACAGGCCGGGCAGAGTCCGCGGTACGTCACGTCGGCCTTGGACACGGTGAACCCGAACCGCTCCGCCGGTGGAAGAACGGCCAGCGGATCGCCCGTCGGACGGACGTCACGGATGATCCCGCAGTTCGAGCAGACCAGATGCTGGTGCGGATGGTGCGCGTTCGGGTCGTAGCGCTTCGCCCGCCCGTCCGTGGAGAGCTCCACCACCTCCCCCAGGGCGACCAGTTCGCCCAGGGTGTTGTAGACCGTCGCCCGCGCGATCTCCGGCAGTCGCGCGACGGCGAGCGCGTGCACCTCGTCCGCCGTGAAGTGCACGTGGTCGCCGGCCAGGACCTCCGCGACGACACGCCGCTGGGACGTCAACCGCCAGCCGCGCGCCCGCAGTCGCTCCAGCAGGTCGCTCATGTCGGCTCACCTCTTCCACGTCGGCTCAGTTTGGCGTGCTTCTTGACTTGGACTACGTCCATCGTAGGATCGGTTTCGTTAATGGCCAAGGGACAGGAAGACTCCGGCACGACGGGAGACAGGGCCGGCGTCGTCCGCCGGACCCGATGCCCGCCGGACTTCCTGAGCACTGTGATCCGCCAGGTCTTTGGAAGGATTCCCATGTCTGAGAACCATGATGCGATCGTCGTAGACGCGAAGGCGGAAGGTGGGGGCGGCTGCCCGGTGGCGCACGGTCGGGCCCCGCATCCGACCCAGAGTGGCGGCAACAGCCAGTGGTGGCCGAACCGGCTCAACCTGAAGATCCTCGCCAAGAACCCCGCCGTGGCCAACCCGCTGGGCGAGGAGTTCGACTACGCCGAGGCCTTCGAGAGCGTCGACCTCCCGGCCGTGAAGCGGGACATCGCCGAGGTCCTCACGACCTCGCAGGACTGGTGGCCGGCCGACTTCGGCCACTACGGCCCGTTCATGATCCGGATGGCCTGGCACAGCGCGGGCACGTACCGCATCAGCGACGGCCGGGGCGGCGCCGGTGCCGGCCAGCAGCGCTTCGCGCCGCTCAACAGCTGGCCGGACAACGGCAACCTGGACAAGGCCCGCCGTCTGCTGTGGCCGGTCAAGAAGAAGTACGGCCAGAACATCTCCTGGGCCGACCTCATGATCCTCGCCGGCAACGTCGCCCTGGAGTCGATGGGCTTCAAGACCTTCGGCTTCGCCGGTGGCCGCGCGGACGTGTGGGAGCCCGACGAGGACGTCTACTGGGGCCCCGAGACCACCTGGCTCGACGACGAGCGCTACACCGGCGACCGCGAGCTCGAAAGCCCGCTCGGCGCGGTCCAGATGGGCCTCATCTACGTCAACCCCGAGGGCCCGAACGGCAATCCGGACCCGATCGCCGCGGCCCGCGACATCCGGGAGACCTTCCGCCGGATGGCGATGAACGACGAGGAGACGGTCGCCCTCATCGCGGGCGGTCACACCTTCGGCAAGACCCACGGCGCCGGTCCCGCGGAGAGCGTGGGCGACGACCCCGAGGCCGCGCCGATCGAGGCCCAGGGCTTCGGCTGGAGCAGCTCCTACGGCACCGGCAAGGGCGGCGACGCGATCACCAGCGGCCTTGAGGGCATCTGGACGGACACCCCCACGGCCTGGGACAACAGCTTCTTCGACATCCTCTTCGGCTACGAGTGGGAGCAGTTCAAGAGCCCCGCCGGCGCCCACCAGTGGCGGCCGAAGGACGGCGCGGGCGCGGGCACCGTCCCGGACGCCCACGACCCGTCGAAGACGCACGCCCCGACCATGCTGACGACCGACCTGTCGCTCCGCTTCGACCCGGCGTACGAGCAGATCTCGCGGCGCTTCCACGAGAGCCCCGAGGCGTTCGCGGACGCCTTCGCCCGCGCCTGGTACAAGCTGACCCACCGTGACATGGGTCCCGTCGCCCGCTACCTCGGCCCGGAGGTCCCCTCCGAGACGCTGCTCTGGCAGGACCCGCTGCCCGAGGTGGACCACGAGCTCGCGGACGCCGTGGACGTCGCCGCCCTCAAGAGCACTGTGCTCGCCTCGGACCTGACGGTCTCCCAGCTGGTCTCCACCGCCTGGGCCTCGGCCTCCTCCTTCCGCGGCAGCGACAAGCGCGGCGGGGCCAACGGGGCGCGGGTCCGCCTCCAGCCGCAGAGCGGCTGGGAGGTCAACGACCCCGACCAGCTGGCGACCGTGCTCCGCACCCTGGAGGGCATCCGGGACACGTTCAACGGCGCCCAGTCCGGCGGCAAGCGGATCTCGCTCGCCGACCTGATCGTGCTGGCCGGCGCCGCGGGCGTCGAGCAGGCCGCCAAGGACGCCGGCTTCGAGGTCGAGGTCCCCTTCCGGCCGGGCCGGGTGGACGCCTCGCAGGAGCAGACCGATGTGGAGTCGTTCGCCGCGCTCGAGCCGGTGGCGGACGGATTCCGCAACTACCTCGGCAAGGGCAACCGGCTCCCGGCCGAGTACCTGCTCATCGACCGGGCGAACCTGCTGACCCTCAGCGCCCCCGAGCTCACGGTCCTCGTCGGCGGACTCCGCGTCCTCGGCGCGAACCACCAGCAGTCGAAGCACGGCGTCCTCACCGCGACCCCGGGCTCCCTGACGAACGACTTCTTCGTCAACCTGCTCGACATGGGCACGGTCTGGAAGGCGACCTCCGAGGACGCGAACACCTTCGAGGGCCGCGACGCCGCCACGGGCGCGGTCAGGTGGACGGGCACCCGCGCCGACCTGGTATTCGGCTCCAACAGCGAGCTGCGCGCGCTGGCCGAGGTCTACGCGAGCGACGACGCGAAGGAGAAGTTCGTGAAGGACTTCGTCTCCGCCTGGGACAAGGTGATGGAGCTGGACCGGTTCGACGCGGTCTGATCCTCACGTCCCGGCCGGTCTCGCGGTCGGGACCGCGGCAGGGACCGTGGCAGGGACCGCAGCCGGTCTCCCAGTCGGGCTCCCGGTCGGTCGACTCCCAAGTCGGCCGGCCGGGACGCGCGGTGCCGCCCCCGCGCCCTGCCGGGCCTCTCACGTCGCGTTCAGGGCCACCGTCGGATGGAGCCGGGAGGCCCGGATCGCCGGGTAGAGCCCCGCGATCACGCCGATCAGCAGGGTCGCCGCCAGGCCACCCGCGAGGGACCAGGGCGGGACCACCGCCGTCCAGCCCTGGACCCGGGCGAAGGCGTACGTCGCCGCCGCGCCGAGGAGCGCGCCCGTCGCGCCGCCCAGTGCCGACAGGAGCAGCGACTCGGTCAGGAACTGCAGCCTGATCGCGTTGCGGGTCGCGCCCAGGGAGCGCCGCAGGCCGATCTCCTGGCGGCGTTCCAGGACCGAGATGACCATGGTGTTGGCCACGCCCACGCCCCCGACCAGGAGGGCCACCGCGCCCAGGCCGAGCATCAGGGTCGTCAGGCCCTCGTCGGTGGCGGCCTTGGCGGCCAGCGCGTCCGAGGGACGGGAGACCTTGACGCCCGCCGAGTCGCCGGGGCTGATGGTGCGAGCGAGCACCGCCCGTACGTCCTCCACCGAGGCGTCCGTGGAGCGCTCGAAGACGGTCGTGGGGTGACCGTCGAAGCCGAAGTAGCGTTCGGCTGCGGGGAATCCGACGATCGCCACCCGGTCCAGGGTGGGGACCAGTTCGAGCGGCGCGAGGATGCCGACGACGACCACGCGCGTGTCGTTCATCATGATCGTCTCGCCGGTGCGGGTGATGCCGAGTCGGTCCGCCGCCACCGCGCCGAGGACCGTCACCGGGAGACGCTCACGGGCAGGGTCCAGCCAGGCGCCCTGGGCGACCTCGCCGCCGAGCGCGGACAGCAGGTCGATGCCGGCGGCCTGGGTGGTGACTCCCGCGGTGCGCTCCTCGGGGACCACGTCGCTGCGGCGGATGCGGGCGTCGACGTCACCGGTGGCCGTGGCGTGCTGCACCGGCCCGATGCGCTCGACCATCGCGACCGCGTTCTTGGGGAGCTTGATCTCCTGCCCCGTGGCGTCCTTCCCCGCCTCGGCGGTCAGGAGGTTGGTGCCGAGGCGGTCCAGCCGGGCCATCAGGTCCGCGCGGCTCGACTCGGACAGGCCGACGACCGCGACCATGGTCGCGATGCCGATGGCGATGCCGAGCGCCGACAGCACCACGCGCGCGCGACGCGCGCGGAGGCCGACCGCGCCGACGCGGAGGATGTCACCGGGAGAGAGGCGGGAGGGTTTGAGGCCGTACTTCACGAGCCGGCCCCTTCCCTCGGTGAGTCGGAGCGCTCCTTCGGCGAGTCGGAGCGCTCCTTCGGCGAGTCGGAGCGCTCCCTCGGGGAGTCGGAGCGCTCCCTCGGGGAGTCGGAGCGCTCCCTCGGGGCCTCGGAACGCGAGTCCGAGACGATCTCGCCGTCCTTGAAGCGCACCCGGCGCGGCAGCGAGCCGGCGATCTCGTTGTCGTGGGTGATCACGCAGATCGTCGTGCCGGACGCGTTCAGCTCGTGCAGCAGCTCCATGACGATCTCGCCGGACGCGGTGTCCAGCGCCCCGGTCGGTTCGTCCGCGAGCAGCAGCCGGGGGGCCTTCACCAGGGCGCGGGCGATGGCCACGCGCTGCTTCTCGCCGCCGGAGAGTTCGTTCGGCGTGTGCGAACGGCGGTGGTCGAGGCGTACTCGGGCGAGTGCTTCACGCGCGCGCGTGCGCCGTTCCCTCAGTGGCACGCCCGCGTACAGCAGCCCGTCGGCGACGTTGTCCACCGCGTCGCGCCCCGCCGCGAGGTGGAAGTGCTGGAAGACGAAGCCGATGTGCCGGGCGCGCAGTGCGGAGAGCCGGGAGTCGGAGAGCGCGGACACGTCGTATCCGGCGACCCGGACGGTGCCGGTGGTGGGCTTGTCGAGGGTGCCCATGACGTTGAGCATGGTGGACTTGCCGGAGCCGGACGGGCCGACGACGGCGAGGAGTTCGCCCTCCTGGACGGTGAGGTTCACGGCGCGCAGGGCGTGCACGCCACCGGGGTAGGCCTTGCCGGCGTCCCGCAGCTCGATCACCGGGGTCGGTGTCATGACGTGGCCACCCCGACCTTCAGGCCCTCGCGCACGTCGGGGCCGCTGACCTCGATCTGTCCGTCGGCGGTCATGCCCGTCTCCACCCGCACGGTCGTCGAACCGGTCCCCCGGACGATCTGCAGGCCGTAGCCGCCGTTCTCGCCGCGCAGGGCGACGACCGCCTCGACGGGGACCGCGAGGACTCCCCTGCGGGCCTCGCTGACGAACTTCACGCTCGCCGGCGCCTTGGCGTCCTCGCCGCTCGCGGCGCCCGCCCCGCCGTCCAGGACGACCTCGACGGTGATGCCGTCCTGGGCGGCCGCGCCGTCCCCGGCGGACGTCTCCTCGGGGCGCACGGTCCCGGTGACCTGCCCCGCCACGGTCTTCCCGCTCGGCAGGGTCACCTCGGCCTTGGTGCCCCGTGCGGTGAGCGCGCCCTCGCTCTGCTCAAGGCGCGCCCGTATGACGGGCCGGGTGGAGGCGATCGTGAGGACGGGCCCGTTGGGGGCGACCTGGTCGGCGAGCGCGGCGTCGGCGGAGACCACCTTGACCTTGCCCGGCTGGAAGACGACGTCTCCCTTGCCGACCCTGCCGGTGGGCTCGCGGTTCATGGACTTCTGCCACTGCTTGACGGCGGTCTCGGTGTCCTTGTCGTACCGCGGGTCGACGTACAGGTTCGCCCCGTACCCGAGGTCGCGCAGGTTGCGCTCCAGTTGGAGGACGTCGCTGCCCCGGTCGCCCGTCTTCATCTCGCGGAACATGGGGACCGGCCCGTAGAGGAGGGTGACGGGTTTGTCGTTCAGCTCGTAGAGCGTCTGCCCCATGGTCAGCGTCCGCCCTTCGGGGGCCGCGACCGTGACGGTGCCCTCGACAGCCGCCTTGACGACGCGGCGCTGCGCGAAGTCGAGCTTCCCGTCGACCGTCTTGGACCGTACGAGGTCGGTGCGGACGACGGTCGCGGTGGCGGGCGGCAGGTCGCCGCCCTTCCCCGGGGCGTCCGCCTCGCCCTCCTGGCCGAGGAACAGGAAACCGCCGGTGGCGGAGGCGGCGACGGTCACCGCACCGAGGACGAGGAAGGTGGTACGGCGCCTCACTGCATGCCGTCCAGGCCGTCGAGCAGCTTCGTCCTGCAGGCCTCACGGGCCTGCTTGTACGTCGGCGACTTGTGGTCGATGGACGGCGACGCCGGGTTCGGGTCGCCGCCCGGCTGGGCGTTGCCGCCGCTCATGGTCGGGTTGGTGAACCGGGAGACGCCGTTGTCCCGCATGCACTTGGCGTGCGCGAGCATCGACTCGAAGTCCTTCTGCTGGTCGCGCTTGGGCTCCGCCAGCATGGCCTGCTGGAGTTCGGGGGCGCAGACGCCGTCCTTGCCGCCCTTGGCGGCCTCGTTCTGGCCGGGCCTCGACGAGATCTCCTCGATCTTCGTCCAGTCGAGGTGGCCGCTGAGCTTGGGGTCCGGATAGTCCTTGTAGCCGCCCTTGGCACGCATGCACTGGACGTACTTCAGCTGGGCGTCGTAGAAGGCGCTCTTCCCGGCCGCTGCGGTGCTCGGTGCGGTGCTGGGGCCGGTGTCGCCCGTGGTGGACCGCGAGGCCGACGGGACGTCGGGCACCGAGGCGATCTCGTCGTTCTTCTGCGCGCCGCCGGCGCTGTCGTCACCGCCGCCGCAGGCCGCCGAGAAGAGGAGGACGGGGAGCGTGACGAGCGCGGTCAGGCGCAGCCTGGCGGTGGCACGGGAGGTCGTCTGGGGGTTCATGCGCTCCACCCTCGCCACACCACGTGATGACCGGTCCATGGCCACATGATGAGAACGTAACAATGCCCCGGACCTGGGCGTCCGCCCCCTGCCGGGGCGCGGGACCGGCGCTCGGGGCGCCCATAATCGATCCCATGCCGCATGTACTGCTGATCGAGGACGACGCGTCCGTACGGGACGGAATGGAGCTCGTGCTGCGCCGGCACGGGTACGACGTCGACACGGCGGCCACCGGCGAGCAGGCGCTCGCCCTGCTGGACGGCCCGGGCGGCGCGAGGGTCGAGCTGGCCGTGCTGGACCTGATGCTGCCCGGCATGGACGGCTTCGAGGTGTGCCGCCGCATCCGCGCCAGGACCTCCACGCTGCCGGTCATCATGCTGACCGCGCGCGGCGACGACCACGACATCGTGACGGGCCTGGAGGCCGGCGCCGACGACTACGTGGTCAAGCCGGTCACCGCGCCCGTCCTCGAGGCCCGGATCCGGGCGGCGCTACGCCGCGCGGAGCCCTCCGGGCCGGTGCGGGGAGCCGAGGCCGACCTCGCCGGTCTCGTCATCGACCGCACGGGCCTGACCGTCACCAAGCACGGCCTCCCGATCGCGCTGCCACCCACGGAACTGCGCCTGCTGCTTGAGCTGTCGGCCTCGCCCGGCCGGGTATTCAGCCGCGAGCAGCTCCTCGCGTCCGTCTGGGACCACACCTTCCTGGGCGATTCCCGGCTGGTGGACGCGGCGGTCGGACGGCTGCGCGCCAAGCTGGAGGACGTACCGGCGAAGCCGCGGTACGTGCAGACGGTGCGGGGCTTCGGCTACCGGTTCGGTCCGCTGTGAGTCGCGCGGACGCCCGGGACGCCACGGACCCCACCGACCCCACGGAACGCGCCGACCCCACCGGCCTCGCGGACCCCGCAGACCGCGAGGACCGCGAGGACGCCCGCGACACCGCGGGCCGTGGGCGCGGCCGCGGGCGCGCCGCCGCCCCGCGGAAGCGGCGCTCCCGGCGGCTCGTCGGCGGGCTGCGTACCCGGCTCGTCGTCGCCTTCGTCGCCGTCGCGCTCGTCAGCGCGGTGACCGCGACCGCCCTCGCCTACCGGGACGCGCGCACCGCCGTGCTCCAGCGCACCCAGAACGCCGCCGTGAACGACCTGCGGGACCGCGTCACGGCGGTCGCCGCCGACTTCGACGTTCCGCCCGACCAGCGGTCCCTGGCGCGGTTCGCGGCGAAGGTCTCGGACGGTCTCGGCGCCCGTATCGTGGTCGCCCGCTACCAGGACCTCGTCGCCGTCTCCGACTCGCTCGCCGACACGGAGGGCCGGATCACCACAGGACTGCGCACCGCCGTGCGCACCGGGAGCGGCGCCCAGTTCCAGCGGGTGATGTGGCGGGGCGAGCCGTATCTGGTCGTCGGGATGCCCGTGACGTACGCCGACGGGGACCGTCGCGCCTCCGGCCTGGAGGTGTTCGCGATCACCCATCTGCGGGCCGAGCGCGACGACACCGCCGCCCTGCTGGACTCCGTGAGATCGGGCGTCGTGCCCGTGGTGTTCCTCGCCGCCGTCCTGGCGCTGCTCGCCGCGAGGACGGTCCTCCGTCCGGTACGGGAGCTGCGCAGGGCCACGCGGGAGCTGGCCGCCGGGGACCTCGGCAGCCGGGTCGCCGTCACCGGGCACGACGAACTCGCCGACCTGGCGAGGACCTTCAACGAGACGGCCGACGCGCTCCAGGCCTCCGACGCGGAACTGCGCGCGCAGGAGGCGAAGGCGCGTCGGTTCGTGGCGGACGTGTCGCACGAACTGCGCACGCCCCTCGCGGCGATGACGATGGTGGCGACCGTCCTGGAGGAGGACGCCGACCAGCTGCCGCCGGACGCCGCGCGGGCGGCCCGCACGGTGGGCGCGGAGACGGCACGGCTGTCCCGGCTGGTCGAGGACCTGATGGAGATCTCCCGCTTCGACGCCGGGGCGGTGCGGCTGAACGCGGCCGAGACGGACCTCGCCGAGGCCGTACGGGCGTCGCTGGCGCTGCGCGGCTGGTCGGACCGGGTGCGGACCGACCTCACCGAGGGCGTACGGGCGAGCGTCGACCGGCGCCGCGTCGACGTGATCGTCGCGAACCTGGTGGGCAACGCACTGCGGCACGGCGCCCCGCCGGTCACGGTGACCCTCGGCACGGTCCTCGCGGAGGACGGGGAGTGGGTGGTGATCGAGGTCGCCGACCACGGGTCCGGGCTGCCGCCCGAGGACCGGGAGAGGGTCTTCGACCGGTTCTTCAAGGCGGACGCGGCCCGCACGCGTGGCGCGGTGGACGACAGCGGGCAGGGCAGCGGGCTCGGCACGGCGATCGCCCTGGAGAACGCCAGGCTGCACGGCGGGACGATCGAAGCGGCCGACGGGGCGCACGGCGGCGCGGTGTTCACGCTGCGGCTGCCCCTGCGACGTACGGGAGAGGAGACGGAGTGAAGGTCCGTCAGGGAGCGGCTGTCACGGCGCTGGGGATCGCGCTCGTCGGCTGCGGCGTCCAGCCGACCGGAGTCGTGGGGGCGGGCGATCCGGCGTCCGGGCTGACGCGCGGGATGCGGTTGTACTACGCGTCCGACAGCGGACTGCGCGGAGTGCCCCTGCTCGACAGGGAGGTCAAGGACCTCAACTCGATGGTGAAGCTCCTCGCCGCGGGACCACCGCCCGCCGAACAGCGCGACGGGCTCACCTCGCTCGTCCAGGAGCTCGGCGGCTACTCGGTGACCGCGACGGGCAGCCGCGTCACGGTGCGGCTCGACGGCCCGTACGCGGCGACGGGCCGGGATCAGGGCACGGGGCAGCTGGTGTGCACGCTGGCACGGGCCCAGTCCGTGCTGGAGCCGAAGGTCCGGGCCGATGACGTCGAGGTGGTCCTGCGGCCGTCCGGTGGTGGGGCGTTGGGCCCCTACCGGTGCGCCGAGTTCCTCGACGGGTGAAAGGGAGAGGAACAGAGAGGGGGAGAGGGAGTACACACCCTCCGCCACTCTTAACTTATAGCGCACCGGGGGGCTTGCGGCAAGGCCCCCGTCATACCGCAGAATCAACGGCCTAAGGCCAGGACCTGCGGAAACGGGAGATCCACGAAGTGCATGTGTTGTTGTCGGTCCATGATTCGCACGGTGATCGAACCGGAACGGAGCTGATGGCATGAGTCCTCTCACTTCCCGCGCCTTCGACCTTTCCGAGCAGCTGTCCCACAAGGCCGACCCGGCGCTGATCGCCGACGACGAGCAGCACTTCGCGGCCATCGCGGAGAGCCTCGACCGGACCGTCGCCGAGCTCTCCGAGCGCCTCGACACCGTGCGCAGGGCGCCCGGCGGCGCCGGCCGGGAGGCCATGGAGCGCGACCTGGAGGTCCACCGGCTGACCGGTCGGCTGCGCGCGCTGCGCCGCTTCGGCCTCGACCTGTGCCTCGGGCGCATCGTCAGCGCGGACGGCTCAGGACCCGTGTACATCGGCCGACTCGGACTCACCGACAGCGAGGGGCGCCGGCTGCTGCTCGACTGGCGCTCCCCCGCGGCCGAGCCCTTCTTCGCCGCGACCCACGCCGGTCCCCTGGGGCAGGTGAGCCGCCGCAGGTACCGGTGGACGCGCGGCCGGATCACCGACTACTGGGACGAGGTGTTCACCACCGACGGGCTGGACGGGCACGCCGCGCTCGACGACCAGTCCGCGTTCATCGCCAGCCTGGGCAGCACCCGTTCGGCCCGGATGCGGGACGTGCTCTCCACCATCCAGGCCGACCAGGACGCCATCATCCGGGCGGGTTCCCGCGGCGCCCTCGTCGTCGACGGCGGCCCGGGTACGGGCAAGACCGTCGTCGCCCTGCACCGCTCCGCCCATCTCCTCTACTCCGACCCGCGCCTCGGCCACCGTCGGGGCGGCGTCCTCTTCGTCGGTCCGCACCGCCCGTACCTGGCGTACGTCGAGGACGTCCTGCCCAGCCTCGGCGAGGAGGGCGTGCAGACCTGCACCCTGCGGGACCTCGTCGACGAGGGCGCCGCGGCGGCCTCCGAGACCGATCCGGACGTGGCCCGCCTGAAGTCGTCCGCGGACATGGTGAAGGCGATCGAGAAGGCCGTCAGGTTCTACGAGGAGCCGCCGGCCGAGGGGATGACCGTCACCACCGACTGGGCCGACATCTGGCTCGGTGCCGACGACTGGGCCGAGGCCTTCGAGGCGGCGGGGCGGGGCACTCCGCACAACGAGGGACGGGAGCAGATCTGGGACGAGCTGGTCACGATCCTGATGGACAAGCACGACGTCGACGTCTCGCCGGAGCAGTTCAAGAAGTCGTTGACGCAGGACAGGGAGCTGACGAGCACCCTCAACGGCGCGTGGCCGCTGCTCGAACCGACCGACCTCGTCGGGGACCTGTGGTCGGTCCCCGCCTACCTGCGGATGTGCGCTCCCTGGCTGGACCGCGACGAGGTGCGGCTGCTGCAGCGCGCGGACGCGCAGGCCTGGACGGTGTCCGACCTGCCGCTCCTGGACGCGGCCCGGCAGCGGCTCGGTGACCCGGAGGCGTCACGGCGCAAGCGCCGGCACGACGCCGCCGTCGCCGCCGAGCGCGAGCGGATGGCCGGCGTCATCGAGAACGTGCTCGCCGCCGACGACGACGGCGAGGGTGCGGTGACGATGCTGCGCGGCAAGGACCTGCAGGACAGCCTGGTCGACGACACGGCGCTGCCCGGTGCCGACCGGGACCTGCTCGCCGGCCCGTTCGCGCACGTCGTCGTGGACGAGGCCCAGGAGCTGACCGACGCGGAGTGGCAGATGCTGCTGCTGCGCTGCCCGTCCCGCAGCTTCACCATCGTCGGGGACCGCGCCCAGGCCCGGCACGGGTTCACGGAGTCGTGGCAGGACCGCCTCGAACGGGTCGGCTTCGACCGGATCGAGATGGCTTCGCTGAGCGTCAACTACCGGACGCCGGAGGAGGTCATGACGGAGGCCGAGCCGGTCATCCGGGCCGCGCTCCCGGACGCCAACGTGCCGACGTCCGTCCGCAGCAGTGGCATCCCCGTCGTCCACGGATCGGTCGCGGACCGGGACTCCGTCCTCGACACATGGCTCGCGGCCCACGCCGACGGGGTGGCCTGCGTCATCGGTGATCCGACGTTCCGGGAGACGTCCCGTGTCAGGTCGCTCACCCCGCAGTTGTCGAAGGGGCTCGAGTTCGACCTGGTCGTCCTCGTCGACCCGCAGAACTTCGGCGAGGGGATCGAAGGAGCGGTGGACCGCTACGTCGCGATGACGCGAGCGACGCAGCGGCTCGTGGTCCTCACGAGCTCCTGAGGTCGTCGATCGGCGGCCCCGGCCGGTCGGCGGGAGGTCCGTCCCTTCCGGGACGGACCTCCCGCTTCCCGTATCCCGCCTACGTGATCAGGAGGTGGGGCCGGGGATCTGCAGCGCCAGGGCGTTACGGTCCCAGCCGGACCACAGGTCGCCGTCCGTGCAGTACGTGCAGCCGGGACCGAAGAACATGCCCCGGGCGTTCTCGTCCCCCATCAGCCAGAAGCGCAGCCAGGCGGTGGTGGGGGCGCGGAAGTTCCCGCCGTCCCCGATGGAGCTGAGGTGCCCGGCGCCGCGGACCTCCCCGTACACGGCGGGAACGTGGTCGGAGTCGCGGTACAGCGCCTTCACCAGGGTCGGCCAGACCGTCAGGTCGCGCTGGCCGGCGAGGTAGAAGGTGGGTTCGTCCATCAGGTCGGGGCTCGTGATCGGACCCGGCTGGATCGGGAGTGCGGTGTCGACCCGCGGGTCGATCGCGGCGTTGATCGCCGCGGCTCCGCCCTGCGAATGGCCCGCGGAGCCGATGTTCTCCAGGTCCACCTTCCCGTGGAAGGGGCTGCCGCTGTCGGCGTTCCACCGCTCCAGGACGTCGATCCCGGCGCGCATGGTGATCGCGAAGTTCGAGGTGGGGGTGTTGGCGGCGGCGACGATGAAGCCGTGGCTCGCCCAGTGCCTGAGCAGCTCGCTGTAGAAGCCGGGCACCGCTCCGGTGCCGTTGCCCCAGATGATCACGGGGTGCCGCTCGCCCGACTGCCCCATGTTCCGGGGGTGGTAGAAGGTGTGCACCACGCCGATGTCGACGTTCACCTCGTACGGGCCGGGCCGGCCCCAGTCGGTGCCGACCGACGCGATCTGCCCGGTCGGCTCCTCCGCCGCGCCGGCGGTGCCGGGCGTGGCGTAAGCCGCAAGTACGGCGGCGAGCAGGAGACCGCCGAGCGTGCGGCTCAGTTTCCCTCGCATGGGAACTCCTTTACGGGTACGGCGCGTTGCGCGTCCTCGCAATCGCGACCAGTGCCCATGGTCGGGGTACCCGACACCGCTGTCTGTCCGCGGAAGCCCAGACCTGCGGCGGCCGGAGTGGGCGTCTGCCCAATCAGGCGCACGGCCGGTCACGGCACGGCCCCGGACACCGTCCCGCACGAGTGCGAGCGCTCCGGCCGGTGACCCTGTCGGGTGGGCCGGCCGGAGCGCTCGCACGTGGCCCCCGGAAAGGCGCGCGGCGTGCGGGCCGCCGCCGTCCGGTCAGTGGCCGGCGAGGAGCTGGAGGGTGTCGATCACACGGTTCGAGAATCCCCACTCGTTGTCGTACCAGGCGACGACCTTGATGTGGCGGCCTTCGACGCGGGTGAGGGCCGAGTCGAAGATCGACGAGTGCGGGTTGCCCGTGATGTCGGAGGAGACCAGCGGGTCCTCCGAGTACTCCAGGACGCCGGCGAGCGGGCCCTCCGCCGCGGTGCGGTACGCGGCGAGGACGTCCTCGCGCGTCACGTCGCGGGCGACGGTCGTGTTGAGCTCGACGATCGAGCCGACGGGGACCGGTACGCGGATCGAGTCGCCCGACAGCTTGCCGTCGAGGTTCGGCAGGACGAGACCGATCGCCTTGGCGGCGCCCGTCGTCGTCGGCACGATGTTGACGGCGGCGGCGCGGGCGCGGCGGGCGTCGCGGTGCGGGCCGTCCAGCAGGTTCTGCTCCTGCGTGTAGGCGTGGACCGTCGTCATGAAGCCGTGCTCGATGCCGGCGAGGTCGTCGAGGACCGCGGCCAGCGGCGCGAGCGCGTTGGTCGTGCAGGAGGCGTTGGAGACGATCGTGTGCAGCTCGGCGTCGTACGCGTCGGTGTTGACACCGAACGCGAGCGTGACGTCGGCACCGTCCGCCGGCGCGCTGACGAGGACCTTCTTCGCGCCGGCGTCGATGTGGGCGCGGGCGGCCTTGGCCGAGGTGAAGCGGCCGGTCGACTCGAGCACGATGTCGATGCCGAGCTCGGCCCAGGGCAGCTGCGCGGGCTCGCGCTCGGCGAGGACCGTGATGCGGCGGCCGTCGACGACGAGGGTGTTCCCCTCGACGCTCACGGGGCGGCCGAGGCGGCCCGAGGTCGTGTCGTAGGCGAGCAGCCGAGCGAGGCTCGCGGGCTCGGTGAGGTCGTTGACGGCCACGACCTCGAGGTCGCTGTCGCGCTCGAGCAGTGCGCGCAGCACATTGCGTCCGATGCGGCCGAATCCGTTGATGGCGATGCGGGTCATGAGCGGTGTCCCTTCCGTTCCGTTGCACCCAAGACTCGCGGACGACACATGCCCGTGACAGCGGCGTGATCGCCACGGTCCGCAAGGATCGCGCCAGGAGGTGGTGCGGCGGGCTACTCGCCCTGCGCGAAGGTGCGCCGGTACTCGCTCGGTGTGGTGCCGAGGATGCGGTGGAAGTGCAGCCGCAGGTTCGCTCCGGTGCCGAGGCCGACGTCGGCGGCGATCTGCTCGACGCCCCTCTCGGAGCGTTCGAGCAGCTCGCGGGCCATGTCGATGCGGGCGCGCATCACCCACTGCATGGGCGTGTACCCGGTGTCCTCGGCGAACCGGCGGGAGAAGGTGCGCGGCGAGACGGCGGCGTGCCGGGCCAGGATCTCCAGGGTGAGGGGCTCGCCGAGCCGGTGGAGCGCCCACTCGCGGGTGGCGGCGAACCGCTCTCCGAGGGCCTCGGGCACGCTGCGCGGCACGTACTGCGCCTGGCCGCCGCTGCGGTAGGGGGCGGCGACGAGCCGCCGGGCGGCGTGGTTCGAAGCGGCGACGCCGAGGTCGCCGCGCAGGATGTGCAGGCACAGGTCGATGCCCGAGGCGGCGCCGGCCGATGTCAGCACGCTGCCCTCGTCGACGAACAGGACGTTCTCGTCGACCCGGACGAGGGGGCGCTTGGCCGCGAGGGCTCGCGCGTAGTGCCAGTGGGTCGTGGCCCGCTTGCCGTCGAGCAGGCCGGTGGCGGCGAGCGCGAAGGCGCCCGTCGAGATGGCGGCGAGGCGGGCGCCCCGCTTGTGGGCGGCGATCAGCGCGTCGACGACGGCCCGCGGCGGGTCCTCCCGGTCGGGGAACCGGTAGCCGGGGACGAAGACGATGTCGGCCCATTCGAGGGCGTCGAGGCCGTGGGCGACGTGGTACGAGAGCCCGTCCCCGCCCGCGACGGGCCCGGGTGCCGCGCCGCACACCCGCACCTCGTACGGCATGCTCGCGCGGGTCGTGAACACCTGCGCGGGGATACCGACGTCGAGCGGCTTCGCGCCTTCGAGGACGAGGACGGCGACGCGATACGGGTGGGAAGGCGGCACGGGTCCGAGGGTACGTGGCGGGGGCACCCAGCCGCGAAGCGAGGGGTCGCCGCGTGGACCACGGAGCGCCGCGTGAACCACGGAACGCCGCGCCTGATCGGAATCTCGCCCTCCAGAACCCGTGACCCGTGTCAGGAACCCTTCTCCGCCGTTGGCACTCATGATCCATGGGCACAGGGGGCCACGCCGTGACGGTGGTGCGTTCCCGCGCCCCGCGGCTCACCGCTGCCGTGCGCCGCGCCGAACGAACCGGAAGAAGTAGAGGAACCGCCGTGCCCCTGTCGTCGCACCGACGTCTGGCCGTGAGCGCCACCCTGATCGCCGCGCTCGCCGCCGGCCTCGCCCCGGCCACCAGCGCGTTCGCCGCGCCCGCCACTCCCGCCGCCCCGGCGCCCACCGTGCCCGCTCCCGACATGGCGGGTGTGGTCGCCGCGCTGGACTCCGCCATGGCCAACGGCGCACCCGGGGCGATGGCCCGGTTCACCGGCCCCGACGGGGTGCGGAGCCGGGCCGTCGGGGTGCGTGACCGTGTCTCGGGCGCGGCCATGGACGTCCAGGCACGGTTCCGGATCGGCAGCGTCAGCAAGACGTTCTCCACCGTCGTCCTCCTGCAGCTGGTCGAGGAGGGGAAGCTGGCGCTCGACTCGCCCGTCAACGAGTACCTGCCGGGGCTGCTCCCCGACGACCGCATCACGGTCCGGCACCTGCTCACCCATCGCAGCGGCCTGGCCGACTACACGGACGCGATGTTCAACAGCACCGTGCCCGGTTTCGAGGCGGTGCGGAACCGGGTCTTCAGCTACCAGGAGCTGGTCGACCTCTCCCTGAAGCTGCCCCGCACCACCGAGCCCGGTGTGGCGTACAAGTACTCGAACGCCAACCTCGTGGTGGTCGGCATGCTCATCGAGAAGGCCACGGGCCGGCCGGTGGCCGACGCGTACGAGCGCCGTATCTTCAAGCCGCTCAACCTGCGCAAGACCTCGTACGTCCACCCCGACACCCGTATCAAGGGGCTGCACGTACGCGGCTACCTGCACCCCGACGAGGCCGGCGCCCCGCTCGTGGACTCCACGGAGCAGACCGTGTCCTGGGCGCAGTCCGCCGGGGCCGTCATCTCCAGCCCCGCCGATCTGAACACCTTCACGACGGCGCTCATGCGGGGCCGGCTGCTGTCCCCGGCGATGCTGGAGGCGATGACGACGGTCACGCCGACGGACGCCACCAACACCCGGTTCTACGGACTCGGTCTGCGGCGCTACGACCTCTCGTGCGGCACGCAGGTGTTCGGGCACACCGGGACCGTGCAGGGCTTCTACACGTACGCCTTCGCGACCCGTGACGGTCGCCGCAGCCTCTCGGCGGTGGCGAACACCTCGAACCACGGCGCCGCGAACACGGCGCTCGGCGGGACGCTGGAGGCCGCGTTCTGCGGCAAGAAGCCGGCCGCGGCGCCGTCCTCGCGCGCCGCCGCCTCGCCCACGACCGGTGACCTCACGTCGCTGCCGGCGGAGCGGGACCTGCCCGAGCGCCACTGAGCCCGGCGGCACTGAGACCGGGGCCCACCGTGGACCGGGACCGGGACCGGGACCGCTGAGGGTCAGGCCTGGTACTCGGTGAGGTCGATGGCGTGGACCCGCAGGGGAACGTCGAAGAGCGGGTGGTTCCCCTCGCGCTCCGGGGTCATGCCGAGCTTGACCATGATGTTCTCGGCGGCCGAGTTGCTGATGTGGGCGACGGCGACGACCCGTTCGAGCCCGCGGTCCTGGAGCGCGAACTCCAGGACCGCGTGGGCGGCCTCGGAGGCGTACCCCTGGCCCCAGAACGGCCTGCCCAGGCGCCAGCTGATCTCCACGTCCGACATCAGCTCCGGCAGGGAGTCCACCACGGACAGTCCCGCGAAGCCGATCAGCTCACCGGAGGCGATGAGCTCGACGGCGAAGAGCCCGAAGCCCTCGTCGTCCCACTCCTCCTCGTACCGCTCGATGTCCTCGGCGGTCTCCTCCATGTCCCGGACCGAGCCGTCGCCGATCCAGCGCATGACCTCGGGATCGGCGTTGATCTCGGCCAGAGGGACGAGGTCGTCGTCGGTCCAGCGTCGGAGGATGAGGCGGGGGGTACGGATCTCGGTCATGCCTCCATCCTGACGCATGGCACGGGGCACCCACGCCACCGGTCGGCCGCAGGCGGAAGGGCGGGCACCAATCCGCGGATCGGGCGGAGAAGAGGTGAACATCCTGTGTAAGTTGAGCGCCGCTCAGTTCACCGCCCCCGTGGAGAGTCCCGATGACGCAACCGCCGCCGCCCGGCTACGGCCAGCCGTACGGCCACCCGCCGTATCCGCCCCCGTTCCCCCCGCCCGCCCGGCGGTGGTGGCAGCATCCGGCGCTCGTCATCGCGGCCCTGGTCGTCTTCCCGCCCGGCGGCATAGCCCTGGCGTGGCTCAGCCACTGGAGCCGGACGAAGAAGATCGTCGCCACGGTGCTCGCGACCCTCTGGTTCCTCCTCTCCTTCCTCGTCTCCGACCCGCCGAAGGAGACGAAGGACGACGCCAAGGCCACGGCCCGGCCCACCGCCACGCAGTCCGCGACCACCACCCCGCCTGCGTCGCCGTCGCCCTCCCCTTCGCCCTTGAAGTCAGAGGAGGCGAAGATGCCCCGGCTCGTCGGTGGCACCTACGAGACCGCCGAACCGCTCCTCACCGAGAACCTGGGCCGCGCCTACGCCGCCTACAAGGACGTCGAGCTCCCCGCGGCGTACGACAGCTGGCTCGTCTGCTTCCAGCGCCCGACCGCCGGTCAACCGGTCTCGTCGACGGTCCCGGTGGTCTACCTCACCGCACCGGGTGTCCCGTGCCCCGGATCGCCCAACGAGGTGCTGCACAAGCCCACCCCCAAGCCCACGCCGAAGCCCACCGTGAAGCCCACGCCGAGGCCGACGCCGACGGCCACCCGCGCGCCGGCCCCCACGCCGACCGCTGACGACGACTTGGACTCCGGCTCCGGCGGCGGCGACGTCTACTACCGGAACTGCACGGCGGTCCGCGCCGCCGGCGCCGACCCCATCCGCAGGGGCGACCCCGGCTACGGCAGCCATCTCGACCGTGACGGTGACGGCGTGGCCTGCGAGTAGGAACCAGGCCCACCCCGTACTCCGTCGATGAAGCCCCCTCCCTCCGCGGTGATCCGCGCCGGGCGGGGGCTTTATCGTCGCGCCTGACACCCGGTCGAGTCTGACCCACCGCTACCCGGGTCGGGCGGCCCACTACCGTGTCGACATGCACATACTCGACGACCCGGGCCTGTCGCCCCGCGTCACGACGCTGTTGGCCCGGGCCCGTCGCGGCACTGCGATCCCCGCCGAGTGCGTGCGTGAACTGGCGGCCCGCGCGGAGGCTTTCGCCGGGGACGCGGCGGCCGTTCCTCCCGAGGCCGTCGAGGCGATGATCCGTTTCGAGGAACGCTACGGCGGGCTCTGGTACCCGCTCCTCGGCTCCAACGGCATGGAGCACGGACTGGACGGCGGGACCCTCGTCCACCGTGGCGCCGACGGCTGGTCCTTCTCCGGCATCGTCGACGGCGACTGGACCTCGACCGTCGACGTCCTCCTGGACCAGCGCACCGCAATGACGCTCGCGGGGCGGTCCCGCGTCATCAACAGGAGCATTCGCCAGCGCATGGAGTCCCATGCCCAACTGTCGCTGGTCCGGGACCGGCCCCACATCACGCTGGCCGTCGGCATGGCGCCCGGCCGGGTGCCTGCTGTCGCCGGAGTGGGACTCCCCGCCGTCGACGTCGAGGCGACCGGGCCCGCCGACAGGTGGTGGGTCGGCGGCGGGACCGCGGTCCATCTGGAGCTGCACAAGTGGTGGGGCGACGAGGACCTCTGGGTCGCGCGCTGCTTCACCGAGCGGGCCCGGGACCTTCCGGCCGCGGTTGACTCGGTACGGCGCTCGGTGACCGGCGGCATGTGGAGGGAAGAAGAGTGGTGCGCCGTGTGTGCCCACTCCAGGGAGCCGGCACAGCCCTGCCTCGGAACGCCTTGAGTACGCCGACCTCCGGCCTTATTGGTATGAGGTTGGACCAATTTCGACTCCGACTTTCCCTGGCCCTTGGCTGTTTACCCAGGAATTACTGCACGGCTGTATACCTTTAAGCTCCCCTCCCCCATCATGTCTCCCGACGTGCCGCCCGGGCACGCCGTGACAGGAGAGGCGGGGCATGCTTCCCATCAGCCGCAGGGGATTCGTCGGCATCGGCGCGGGGCTCGTCGCCGGGGCGGCGTTGCCGGCCGTCCGGGCGTCGGCAGCCGCGAGTGCCGCGACCGGTACGCTCACCGACGTCCGGCACGTGGTGATCCTCATGCAGGAGAACCGCAGCTTCGACCACTACTTCGGCACGCTCCGCGGCGTACGGGGCTTCGGTGACCGCGCCGCCGGCAATCTGCCCGGGGGCTGGGGCATGTTCAACCAGCCCAACTGGGGCGGCCGCCAGTACCCCTGGAAGCTCAGCGACACCCCGCCCGCCGGAGGCGTGGACGGCGAGACGCTCGCGCAGTGCAACGGCGACCTGCCGCACAGCTGGACCTCGCAGCACTCCGCCTGGAACAAGGGGCGTCTCGACAACTGGGTCATGGGCGTCGGCAACACGCGGACGCTCGGCCATCTCGACCGCGAGGACATCCCCTTCCACCACGCGCTCGCCGACCACTACACGATCTGCGACGCCTACTTCTGCTCGGCGCTCAGCGCCACCGGTCCCAACCGGACGTTCCTGTGGAGCGGGAAGGTCGACGCCTCCAGCAAGGACGGCGGCGAGGAGTCGGGTCTGACCTGGGAGACGTACGCCGAGGCACTGCAGCGCGCCGGGGTGAGCTGGAAGGTCTACCAGAACGCGCAGGACAACTACGGCGACAACGGCCTGGCCTACTTCAAGAAGTTCACCGACGCACGCCCCGGCGACCCGCTGTACGACCGCGGCATGGGTTCGGTCCCCAAGGTCACCGGTTCGACTCCGGACGACATCGCCGCGGCGATCCGCGCCGACGTCGTCGCGGGCACGCTGCCGCAGGTGTCGTGGGTGGTGGCGAGCGAGGCGTTCTCCGAGCACCCGTACGCCCCGCCCGGGGACGGCGCGCACTTCGTCGACCTCGTCTACCGCGCGCTGGCCGCCGACGCCGAGGTCTTCGACTCGACGGTGCTCTTCCTCAACTACGACGAGAACGACGGCTTCTTCGACCACGTGCCGCCGCCGGTCGCCCCGCCGGGGACCCCGGGCGAGTACCTCGACGGCGTACCGATCGGCCTCGGTTTCCGCGTTCCCATGATCGTCATGTCCCCGTGGACCCGGGGCGGTTGGGTGAGCTCCGAGGTCTTCGACCACACCTCCGTCCTGCGCTTCATGGAGACCTGGACGGCGGCTCTCGGCACGCCGGCCACCTGTCCGAACATCAGCGCCTGGCGGCGCCGGGTGACGGGCGACCTGACGAGCGTCTTCGACTTCGCCCACCCGGTGTACGGGGTGCCGGCCGGCCTCCCCTCCACGGCGAAGGTCATCGGCCAGTCCACCTGCGGCCCGCTCCCGAACCCGGCGCCCCAGAACAACGCCCTGCCCGCGCAGGAGTCCGGCACGCGTCCGGCACGCGCGCTGCCGTATCAGGTGAACGGCAACCTCGACCGCTTCGAGTTCGGGTCCGGGGGCAAGATCCTGGCCTGGTTCTCGATGACGAACCAGGGGGCGGAGGCCAAGCGGGCGGCGCACTTCTCGATCCACCCGCACCAGCACCGCGACACGGCGGCCTGGCAGTACACGGTCGACCCCGGCGGCACGGCCTCCGACTACTTCAACATCGGGTTCGGGTCGGGCTCCGGGAAGTACGACATCTCGATGATGGGGCCCAACCGCTTCCTGCGGCGCTTCATCGGCGACGCGTCCAAGGCGGGCAAGGCCGTGGAGGTCGCGGCCCGGTTCGCGCCCGACGCGGGTACGGGCCGGACGGCCCTGTGGTTCACGATGACCAACACCTCCGGCGGACCGGTGACCTTCACCGTCCGCTCGAACGCCTACCGCACGGACGGACCCTGGACGTACACGGTCCCGGCGAACTCCAGCCGCGAGGACTTCTTCAACGCGGTGGCCTACAACGGCGGCTGGTACGACTTCACGATCCTCGCCGACATCGACGGGACCTGGTCGCGCCGGTACACCGGCCACATCGAGACGGGCGCCCCGAGCGTCACCGGCTGAACCTCCCTCTCCCTCCCGTCACCGACCGGCGGTCCTTCGACGACCGCCGGTCGGAGCGGTGGTCAGCGGCCGGCGTACGCGGCGCGGCGGATCGTGGCGTCGAGGAGGTCCACCGCCTCGGCGGCCGTACGACCGGGGGCCCGGTTCCAGGGTCCGATCAGCTCGCGCCACCCCTGCGATCTGAGTTCGGTCATGATCCAGGCGGCCGCCTCGTTCATGGTGTCGGCGCTGCCGTAGCCGAGCCGGTGGGCCGCGAGGAGGGCGCCGCAGACGCAGCGGGCTCCCCGCGCGTCGCGCAGCTTGTACGGGGCGTTCTGCCAGCCCCACTCCGTGAGCACCAGGCGCGCGTAGCCGAGGTGGACCGAGGGGCGCAGTTCGGGTCTGCCGATACGGCGCCAGGCGTGCAGACGGTCCGGGAGTACGGCCCCGATCCGGCCCGGGAGCCGGCGCTCGGCCGGTGGCGCCGGTGGCAGCGCGTCGAGCGCCTCGGCCACGAGCCGGTCCACGGGCACGGTGAGGAGGGACCGCCAGTCGGCGCGCTCCGGCGCCCGTTCCGGTGCGGGGGCTGTCCAGTCCGTGACGATGCGCTGCCAGGTGGCGCTCTCGAAGAGAGCGGCCGCCTCGCGGTCGAGGGTGTCCGGGCTGTGCGGGGAGGTGGTGGGTGACATCCGGCTGACTCCTGGGTCGGGTGACCCCATCCTTCAAGAAGAATGTCCAGTTTGCGACTTTTGCGCACACCGGCGCGCCCTGCACGCACGCCGGCGCGAACGAATGACCCACAGGCGTCAATTTCCACCCATTCACTCACCAAAGGAATTACGTCGCATATTTGGACATTCTTCACCTGGTGACGCGGTTCACTTTCCGAGGGCACCACCCTGGACCGGAACACCCGCAGGCCGTACCGCACACGGAAGTTCAGTGCGGCTCGAACCCGGTCGATCTTGTATTTCTGGAATTCGGTGATCCTTTTCGACTCACAGTGGATCCGCTCCTCTTGTTATCCGCCGCATTACTGGCCTACGGTCACCCCCATTCGAGCGGAACGCCTAATCCTGCCGCCGCTTGAAACACCTCCCTTTCACCCGACGGCAGGAGCGGGGGACCCACGAATTCGCCGGTCCGGAATCCGGAACGGCTCGGGGTGAAGCCGCGTGCGCGCGGCCGGACATCTCCCGTCCGAACCCGACAGCTCACCCCGCAGGCGCCGGAGAGGAAACCGTCATGCCTGCACACGGTAAGCACCGCCGCCCCCGCCGCCGCACCGTCTCCCGTGGCCTCACACTCGCCGGCACGGGCGGTGCCGCCCTCGCCCTGCCGCTCGTCGTCCCGGCCACGGCCGGCGCCGAGACCGTCACGGCCGCACCGAAGACCGCCGCGCAGTCCTTCGCCGCGCAGCCCGCCACGGCCCTGGCCGCACAGCCCGCGGCCGCGCCGGCCGCCGCAGCCGCCACCGCGCGCACGTACACCGTGGTAAGCGGTGACTCGCTTTCCCTGATCGCCCAGAGGAAGGGAATTCAGGGCGGCTGGAAGGCGATTTACCGGGCCAACAAGTCCGCTGTGGGTGGCAATCCGTCACTGATTCACCCCGGTCTTGAACTGACGATTCGTCGGGATTCCGCGAAGGCTGCCCCCGCGCCGAGTGCCGCGCCGAAGAAGAGCACCGCGCAGAAGAAGAGTTCTGCCACGACCGACCGCGCGAACCGCTCCGAGCGCCGTGCGGCGGCCCCGGCGGCCGGTACCTCGGGCGGCTCCGCCGCACAGGCTGTTCCCGCCGCGGCTCCCGCCGCCCAGGCCGCCCCGGCCGCCGCCCGGTACGCCGACAACCTCGACGGCTGGATCCGTGAGTCGCTGGACATCATGGCCCAGCGCGGGATCCCCGGCTCGTACGACGGAATCCTCCGCAACGTCATGCGCGAGTCCTCCGGCAACCCCCGGGCCATCAACCTCTGGGACTCCAACGCCGTGGCCGGCACCCCTTCGAAGGGCCTGCTCCAGGTGATCCAGCCGACCTTCGACGCCTACCACGTGCCCGGCACGTCCACGGATCTGTTCGACCCGGTCGCCAACATCACCGCCGCCTGCAACTACGCGGCCGACCGCTACGGCTCCATCGACAACGTCAACGGGGCCTACTGACGCCGGAAGTGCTCGGCGAACCACTCCGTGGCGAGCTCCGACACCTCCTCCAGGGCCCCCGGCTCCTCGAAGAGGTGAGTGGCGCCCGGAACCACGGTGAGCCTGTTCTCGCACCGCAGCAGGGCCTGAGCCCTCCGGTTGAGATCCAGGACGAGCGCGTCCCGACCCCCCACCACGAGGAGGGTCGGGGCGCGCACCCGCGCCAGGCGTTCGCCCGCCAGGTCGGGCCTGCCACCGCGCGAGACGACGGCGACGACGCCGGAGCCGGGATCGGCCGCCGCCCACAGCGCGGCAGCCGCGCCCGTGCTCGCCCCGAAGTAGCCCAGCGGCAGCCCGGCGCCCTCGGGGCGTCCGGTCAGCCACTCGGTGGTGCTCACCAGCCGGCCGGCGAGCAGCGGGGTGTCGAAGACGTGCGCCCGGTCGGTCGCCTCCGTCTCGGTGAGCAGGTCGAACAGGAGGGTTCCGAGGCCCGCCCCGTTCAGGGCCTCGGCGACCGCCCGGTTCCGGGGGCTGTGACGGCTGCTGCCGCTCCCGTGGGCGAACAGCACGATGCCGGTCGCGCCGTCGGGCACGGCGAGCCGTCCGGCGAGTGTGGTGCCGGTCACCGGGATCCTGACGTCCGTGTCCCGGACGACGGGGCCGCGAGCGGCCCTGCTGCGGTCGAGGCAGGCGATCACCTCCGCGTCGGCGGTCTGCGAGAAGTCCTGGTAGAACTGGCCGATCGCGTAGAAGAAGTCAGGCGCGTGGACGCTGACCGTCTCGTCGGCCTCGCCTCCGAGGCGTGCGGTCCAGCCGTGCGGTGCGACCGGCACCGCGAGGACGATCCGTGCGGCGCCCTTGGCGCGGACCACCCGGCAGGCGGCCAGGGCCGTGGCGCCGGTGGCGAGCCCGTCGTCGACGACGACGACCGTCCTGCCGTCGAGGGGCACGGGCGGGCGGCTGCCCCGGTACCGGAGCGTGCGCTGTTCGAGCTCGACGCGCTCGCGTTCCTCCACGGCCGCGAGCCCCCGCTCGCCCACGCCCGTCTCGCGCAGGACCCGCTCGTTGAGGACGCGTACACCGCCCTCGCCGAGAGCCCCCATGGCGAGCTCCGGCTGTTGGGGCACCCCCAGCTTCCGGACGAGACAGATGTCGAGGGGCGCGTCGAGCGCGTCGGCGACCTCCGCGGCCACCGGTACACCGCCGCGCGGGAGGCCGAGGACCACGACGTCCTGGCTCTTGAGATGGTCGAGAAGGGGCGCGAGCTGCCGGCCCGCGTCGATGCGATCGCTGAAGTACATGGTCCGCCGCCCTTCCGCGTGCGCGGCCCGGGCCCGGGGCGGAACCGTGTGCCCCGTCCCCTGCCCGTGGTTCCAGGGTAGACGGGTCGCCGCGGACGGACAGATCAGCGGGACTGCAGCGCGTCGAGGGCGACCGCCTGGGCTATCGCGAGCCGACGGTCCAGATCCGGGTCGGCTATGTCCACGACGTACCGGTCGCGCACTCCCAGGAGCTTGTCGACGGACATGACAGGACGTCCGGCCTCGGCGAAGTCGAAGTGGTACGGCACGACGAAGGGGAGCAGCTCCGTGAAGGGCAGGAACTCCCACACGCGCCGCAGCAGCCCCACGGTCCGGTTGCGCTCCTGCCCGGTGGCCTCCTGCCGCTGCCCCTCCCGGCTCAGGTGCCAGGTGCTGCGCAGCAGGGACGCGCCGAAGTCCTTGCGGAAGCCGCCGAGCCGCGTGCCGGAGGCGCCGTGGACGTCGTACGTCGCGCCGAGGTCGATGACCTGGCGGGCCGAGAAGGTGAAGAGGACCTGGCGCCGGGACTCGTCGGTGTAGAAGGTGACGTGCTCCTTGAAGGCCATCCTCTTCTGGTGGGCGAAGGCGACGAGTTCCGCCTCCTCTCCCCCGGGTCCCACGGTGTGCACCAGGTAGCGGTTGGCCATCAGCGTGACCTTCTGCCGCACCAGGAAACGGTGCTGGGACTGTGCGAGGCCCATCGGGTGTGCTCCTACCGGTCATGGGGCGGTCCGTCGGCGACCGTCCCGTGGGGATGTGAGCACGATGATCCGGCGCGCCGGGGGCACTCCGCTGTCCTCGAAAGTCTTCGCCTCCTTCGACCTTCGGATCGACCCCGTCGTCCCACCGTTCACGGCGAGCAGGACGGGCCGCACCCTTTCACCCGTGGGGTGCCCGGCGGCCGGGGTGTCACCCGGGACGGAGGTCCCCGGTGACACCGCGGAAGGTCCTGTCAGGCCGCGAGGAAGGCCTCGATCGCCTCGGCGAGGGCCTGCGGGGTCTCCTCGGGGGCGTAGTGGCCCGCGTCCTTGAGGACTTCGAGGCGCGCGTTGGGGTACCAGCGCAGCCAGGTGGCCTCCATCGCCTCCGTGCCGAGCGCCGGGTCGTGCGCGCCGACCACGAGGAGGACCGGGGTGGGGTTGTCCCGGACGCGCTCGTGGAAGTCGGAACCGGACCAGGAGTCCAGGTAGGCACGGAAGGCGATCGCCGAGGACCGGTTGACGGAGCGCTCGACCAGCGTGCTCAGCCAGGCGTCCTCGTACCGGCCACCGGTGGTGTTGTCGATGATCGCGCGCCGGTTGGCCGGGGACTCGGCGGCGCCCGCGAAGAGCTCCCAGGTCTCCCCGTCGAGCGGGAACCCGGCGGCGGAGACCGGTGAGATGCCGATGAGCGAACGGATGCGGTCGGGCGCGTCGAGGAGCATCAGCTGGGCCGCCTTGCCGCCCATCGAGTGACCGATGACGGAGAAGGAGTCCCAGCCGAGGTCGTCGGCGACGGCGAGGGCGTCGGCCGCGACCTCCTCCATCGTGTAGGCGCCCTCCGTCTCCTTGGCCTCGCCGTAGCCCCGGCAGTCGACGAAGGCGTACGTGCCGGCGGCGTCGTCCAGGTGGGCGCGGAGCGGGGCGAAGCTGGTGCGGTCACCGAACCAGTTGTGGAGCACGAGGGCCCGACCGGGGCCTTCGCCTTGAACGTCGTACGGAAGAACCCGGCCCGTCATCGTGCCCCCTGGCAGCGAGGTGGTGGCGCCGCACGCCGGCGGCGAATGGTCGACGACCGAGTGTGACGGGACGAGCGCGTGCGGTCAACACCGTGAGGGGCGGGCGCGGTGCGCGGCGGACCGGTCCGGGATGCGGGTCCTTTCGTACCGGGCGCATCCTTGCAGTGTGACCTCGCACGGCACGTCCGGCCCCGGCCCGGCGCGCGGTACCGGGCGTCCGTCCGGGAACGGGGCTGCCGACGGGCCTGTTTCGGGTGCCCTCACGCGAGCGCTCGCGGAATCGGCGCTGCGGGCCGTCGAGGACGTCGGCGGGTACGCGGGCGGGGTGTACCTGCGCTCCGAGACGCCGGGCCTGCTGCGGCTCGCGGTGCTCGTGGGGCTCCCGGGACCGTTGTTCCGGCCGTGGTGGCGGATGCACGAGAACCGGCCGTTCCCGGTGGCGGAGGCGTACCGCTCGGGTCAGGCCGTGCACCTCGCCGACGTCGAGGACGCGATGCGGCGCTTCCCTCAGCTCGTGGCGAGCCTGCCCTTCCCCTTCAGCTCGCTGTACACGCCCGTGGTCGCGGGCCGCGAGCGGTTCGGCGTACTCGTGGCACTGCGGGCCCCGACCCCGGGCGAGGCCGTGAGCGCACGCGACCGCGGCCGGATGACGAGCGAGGCCGTCCGTCTCGGTGAGGCGCTGAAAGGGCTGGTGGAGCACGGGACGGCGGCCCGGTGGACCGGCGACCCGGTATGCGTGCAGCTGTCCTCCGGGACCGCGCCGCCGGTGCGGTTCGGTTCCTTCGACTGGGACCTGGACACGGGCACGGTCACGGTGGACGGCGGGCTGCGGGAGATCCTCGGGGCCGGGGTGACCTCGCCCTGCTCGATCGACGTACTGACCTCGCGGCTGGACTCGGAGGACGCGTACGCGCTCTGGGCGGCGGCACTGCAGGCCACGGGGGCGAACGGGCGGCCGACGGTGCGCAGGATCCGACTGAAGGGGCCGGACGGCGGTCTGCACCTCCTGGAGGTGTCCGCCAGAGCCGAGCGAAGTGCGCGCGACACCTCGGGCGAATCGGGCGAGGCCGACGGGTCGGACGGGTCGGACGGGTCGGACGGGTCGGACGAGGCAGGCTCCCCGGCGCCCGGCCGGAGACTCGCGGGCACGCTCGTCGACCTGGGGACGGGCCTGATCGGCTCGGACGCCACGGACCGGCTGCCGCGGGCGATCCTGGCGATCGACCGCCTCGGCCGGATCACGTACCTCAACGAGCGCACGGAGCGGCTGCTCGGCCGCCCGCGCGGCGCGCTCGCGGGGCGGCCGCTCTGGGAGGCGCTGCCCTGGTTCGGCCTGCCCTTCCACGAGGACCAGCTACGGGCCGCGCTGCTCTCCGACGAACCGGTGCGCTTCCTGGCACGCCCGGAGCGGGGCCGGTGGCTCTCGGTCTCCCTGCACCCGGGGCGGGAGGGCGTGACCATGGTCCTGGTCCCGGAGGAGCAACCCGCAGGGCTCCCAAAGGACCCCGCGCGGCCCGCGCCGGACACGGCACCGGACCGCCCGGGGCCCTCCTCCTCCGGTCCGGCCCAAGGAGGAGACCGTCGGGACCGGGCGGTGGACGACGGAGTGGGGGATCACAGCGACCGGGTGGCAGCCATGTACCGGCCCGTGGCGCTGGCCATCGCGCTCTCGGAGGCGGTGACCGCGCGCCAGGTGTCGGCCGTGGTGACGGAGGAGCTGCTGCCTGCCTTCGGCGGACGCCAGCTGGCGATCTACCTGCTCAGCGAGCGGCGCCTCTACCTGGCCTGGGAGACGGGTTTCCCGACCGGGTTCCTCGAACCCTTCGACGGCGTCGCGCTGGACTCCCGGATGCCGGGGGTGGATACGCTGACGACCGGCCGGCCGCTGTTCTTCGAGTCGATGGAGCAGCTGAGCCTCGCGTACCCGGGTCTGGCGCTGGACGCGCACACGGGTGCGCGTGCCTTCTTGCCGCTCATCGCCTCCGGACGGCCGGTCGGCTCCTGCATCCTCGGCTTCGATCGACCGCGCACGTTCAGCCCGGAGGAGCGGACCGTGCTCACGGCCCTGGCGGGCCTGATCGCACAGGCCCTGTCCCGGGCCCAGCGGTACGACACGGAGTCGGCGGTCGCGCGCGGGCTCCAGGACGCGTTGCTGCCGCACCGGCTGCCGGTGCGGGACGGCGTGGAGACGGTCGGCCGCTATCTGCCGGGCACCGAGGGCATGGACGTGGGCGGCGACTGGTACGACGTGATCGAGACGGGTCACGGCCGACTCGCGCTGGTCATCGGCGACGTGCAGGGACACGGGGTGGCCGCCGCGGCCACGATGGGTCAGCTGCGCAGCGCGGTGCGGGCGTTCGCACTGGGCGGCCATCGGCCGCAGGACGTGATGCGGGGCACCAACCGACTGCTGATCGACCTGGATCCCGGCCAGTTCGCGAGCTGTTGCTACGTCCTGCTCGATCCGGAGACGGGAGAGGTACGGGCGGTACGGGCCGGGCACCCGCAGCCGCTGCTGCTGCGCCCGGACGGGACGACGCAGCTGGTGGAGCTCGCGGGCGGGGTGGTGCTGGGCGTCGACGACCGCGCCTCGTACCCGGTGACCCGCTTGCGGCTCGCTCCCGGGGCTGTGCTCGCGCTGTTCACGGACGGGCTGATCGAGCGGCCCGGCGCGGACATCGACGAGGGCATCGAACGCCTGCGCCACGCGCTCGCCGCGACCGGCTCGATGCCCCTGCCGGAGGCGGCGGACCGAGTGATCCGCGAGGCCCGGCAGGCCACGGCAAGGCCGGACGACATCGCGCTGCTGCTCGCGGCCCGCTGGCCGGAGTCCCGCTGAGCCGGAGTCCCACTCGGCCGGATTCCCGCCGGGCGCCGGACGACCGAGCCGGCGGGCCGCCGGGCCGGGCCGTCACCCGGTCGGGCCCGTGGCGCTGGTCCGTCGCCACCGGCCCGGGGAGGCTGGGGGTGCCGTGCCCGATGAGGCCGGACGAGTCGGGGCGAACGAGTCAGGGCGGAAGCCCGAGGAGGACACGTGCAGCAGGACAAGCAGCCCGAGTACGGACCCGTGGTCTTCCGCGACCGGTCGGCCGGGTACGCGTTTCTGACCCGGTCCACCGCGACCAGCGACCGGACCATCGAGTGGGACGACGGCGAGACGTACCCGGTGATCGACGTGGAGATCTCCTCCGAGAGCCACCCGTTCTTCACGGGAAAGGCGCGGACCGTGGACACCGAGGGACGGATCGCGAAGTTCGAACGCCGCTACGGCGAGGAGGGCTCGGAGCCGAGCTGAGACGAGCCGAGCCGGTCGTTCGGAGACCCGCTCGGAGACCTGCTCGGAGATCCGCTCTCAGAACTGGCCAGAAGATGGCCAGTTCACCTTCCAGGATGAGGTCACGAAGACGGCGGAGCACGAACGCTCCGCCGCGGACCCCTGGGAAGGGAACTGCTGTGATCGTGGTGACCGGAGCGACCGGAAATGTCGGACGACCGCTGGTGGAGGCGCTGGCCGCGGCCGGCGAGGAGGTCACGGCGGTGAGCCGCCGTCCGGCCGACGGGCTGCCGGCCGGCGTGGCCCACCGGCCGGGCGACCTGGCCGACGTCGACGGCCTCAAGGAGCTGTTCGAGGGTGCCGAGGCCGTGTACCTGCTCGTCGCGGGCCTCGGCGACAGCCTGCGGCCGCGCGAGATCGTGGCGGCGGCGGTGGCCTGCGGCGTACGGAGGATCGTTCTCCAGTCCTCCCAGCTGGTGGGGACGCGGACCGATTCCGTGTCGCACGCCCCGCTGCGCGCATTCGAGGCGGCGGTACGGGAGTCGGGGCTGGAGTGGACGGTGCTGCGGCCCGGCGGCTTCGCCTCCAACGCGTACCTCTGGGCCGATCAGGTGCGCTCCGCGCGTGCGGTCGCCGCCCCGTTCGCGGATGTGGCGCTGCCCGTGGTGGATCCCGCGGACATCGCCGAGGTCGCGGCAGCCGCACTGCGCGACCCGGCGCACGCGGGGCGGACGTACGTCCTGACCGGTCCGGCCGCGGTGTCGCCGCGCGAGCAGGTTCGCGCCCTCGCCGACGTGGTGGGCGAGCCCGTGGGGTTCGTGTCGCAGAGCGCGGCCGAGGCGCGGTCCCAGCTGGTGCGGTTCCTGCCGGAGGAGGCCGTCGACGGCATGCTGTCGGTGATGGGCGAACCGAGCGCGGAGGAGCGGCGGGTGAGCCCGGACGTGGAGCGGGTCCTGGGACGGGCGCCGCGCCCGTTCTCGGCGTGGGCGGCGCGGAACGCGTTCGCCTTCGCCTGAGGGCCGGCGGCTTCGCGGGCGCCTGCGCCGTCCCCGGCGCGAGGGTACCCGGACCGCTGGGGTCCCCGGACCGCTGGGGTGAGCTGCCCGCTGGGGTGCGCTGCACGGCGGCGGGCTGCGGCTCGTGGGCCGCGTCGGCCGGGGCGGGGAGCCACACGTCCGGGTGGACGGTACTCCCCTGCCCCGCCGTGCGGGGCGAGCGAGGGCCGCGGGCCCTCGGCTCGTACGCCGCGGAGGCTACCGATCAGTGCTGCTGATCTTCGGTGCTGCTGAGCTCAGAGCTGCTGATCCGGCCTCTGGATCAAGCGCCCGCCGCGTCCTTGACGATGCCGGACTCGGCGACCTTGATGGTGGCGCTGGTGGCGCCGGAACGGGAGCCGAGGCCCTCGATCTTCTTGACCAGGTCCTGGCCCTCGACGACCTCGCCGAAGACGACGTGCTTGCCGTCGAGCCAGTCGGTGACGATCGTGGTGACGAAGAACTGCGAACCGTTGCTGTTCGGGCCGGCGTTGGCCATCGAGAGCAGGAACGGCCGGTCGTGCTTCAGCTTGAAGTTCTCGTCCGCGAACTTCTCGCCGTAGATGCTCTTGCCGCCGGTGCCGTTGCCCCGGGTGAAGTCGCCGCCCTGCAGCATGAACTGCGGGATGACGCGGTGGAACGGGGAGCCCGCGTAGCCGAAGCCGTGCACGCCGGTGCAGAGCTCGCGGAAGTTCTGCGCCGTCTTCGGGACGACCTCGTCGAACAGCTGGAACACGATCCGCCCGGCGGGCTCGTCGTTGATGGTGATGTCGAAGTAAACGTTTTCGCTCATGGGGACATCCTGTCATTAGTCGCGCACTGCGCGCGCACGGGCTACCTCCTCCCGGGTCACGGCGCGCCGGTGCCCCGCGCCTCCCGGGGGAGTGCGGGGCACCGGTCGCCGCGGTCCGGGCGAGGGAGTCAGAGCAGTCCGCCGGTCTTCGGCGCCTGGAGGCCTGCCCCGGCGCCCTGCACGGTCTCGACCGTCTGGGTGACGGTCTCGACGCCCTGGTCCTCCTGGAGGAGGCCGGTGGCGCCTCCGAGGGGGCTCTCGGCGGCGCTGGCCTGCGGCGGCGGGGTGATGAGGGCGGTGACGACGCCTGCGGCGAGGGAGGCGATGGCGAGCATGCTGCGCTTCTTCATGCCCTGGTCAACTACTGAGGCGCCGAGGGGTTACGGCCGACTTCCGACCCGTCCGACTTCGGAGCGGGCGGACGTCCGGACCCACGCGAGGAGAACCAGCGAGGCGAGAGCGGCGAGGGCGCACCAGGTGGAGACGAACTCCGTGCTCCACAGCAGCGCGCAGACCACCGCTCCCGCTCCGGTCAGGAGTCCGAGCAGGCGCAGGATCCGGTCGCGGGCCAGGAGCAGCGCCCCGACGGTGGCGAGGAGATAGCCGGCGATGAGCAGGGGCGCGAGCGGCAGGTCGACGACGTAGCCGAGGGTGTGTCCACGGATCTCGGCGGTGACCGGGCGGGTGGCGAGATGGTACGCGAGGACCCCGGCGGTCGCGAGGCCCGCCGCGAGCGGCACGAGCAGGCGCCGCCCGTCGGCGGGGCGGGCCGCGGTCAGCACCCCGGCGGGGACCCAGACGGGCAGCAGGGGCAGCGCGATCACGGCCCATACGAGGGTGGCGGGGCCCGCTCCCCCGCCGGAGCGCCAGACGGCCGCCTCGACGACCTGGTGGGCGCCCAGGAGCAGGGGCAGGGCGGCGAGCGGCACGTCCCCCGCGCCGCGTACGGAGGCGAGCGAGGCCACGCCGACGGCGCCGATCCCGAGGCCGGCCCAGAGGTCGGCCGTCGCACTCCAGCACATAGCGCACTTTTACCCCAGAACGGGTGGAACCGTATGGTTGTGGTGGCTGTCTTTCCTAGTGACACCACTGTCCCCGGAGCAGGAGAAATTGGGGGACGCCATGCAGCACCGTCACACCCTCGCGGCCGCGGCCGCGGGAATGCTCCTCGTCGCTGGGATCGGCGCCACGATCCCGGCAGGCGCGTCGAGCGCCCCGGCCCGGGCCTCGACACCACCGACCATCGCCCAGGTCGTCAACGCCCGCTGGGGCGGGCACGCCACCTTCGACCGGATCGTGATCGACGTACGGGGCACTATGCCCCCGGTCACCGTCCGACAGGTGAGCGCGCTGCACTACGACGGTTCGGGGCAACGGGTCCCCCTCGCGGGGAAGTACTTCCTGGAGATCGGTCTCTCCCCCGCCGCCGCCCACGACGACGCCGGACGGTCCGTCTACCAGGGTCCCCGCTTGCTGAAGATCTATCTGCCCACGCTCAAGGGGATCGCCCTGACCGGCGACTTCGAGGGCGTGGTCACGATCGGAGCCGCCTTCGACACCAAGCCCGCCTACAAGACCTTCCGGCTGCACTCCCCGGAGCGTCTCGTCGTCGACGTCGCCCACCCGGTCGGCTGCCGGACCTGAGGGGTCACGGCAGGGGCGGGCGAGCAGAGGGTGGGGCCGTCCCCCCGGACGGCCCCACCCCCGCGTTCAGCCCGTGGCGTGACCGGTCTCCACGTATACGGTCGACCCGGTCCTGCGGGCCCGGTCGATCTCGGCGAGGCGCTCGAACTCTCTCGGCTCCATCTCGCGCTCCCACTCCTCCAGCGTGCGCAGGCTGTACGCGCTGTGCTCCTGGGGGTCGAGGACGACGGCGGCGATCTGCTCGTCCGTCAGCTCGCCGCCGTCGAAGATGAAGCCGATGTGGTTGGCCGGCCAGTCCTCGCCCCGGTCGGTGACGAAGTGGGTGCCGAGCAGGCGCGGTTCCCCGGTGAAGACGATCCCGGTCTCCTCGTGGCACTCCCGCACGGCCGTCTGCCAGGGCGTCTCTCCCGGGTCCATGTTCCCGCCGGGCCACTGCCAGAGCTCGGTGCGGTACGTGGCGCGGAGCTGGAACGGGCGGCCGCCCGTGTCCGTGAAGTAGAGGCAGGCGTACGCCGTCGCTCTCGGCAGGGTCGCTACGTACTCGACGGGTGGCAGCCAGATGCTCGCCATGGGCGGCTCTCTTTCGACGGGCCGATGGGACGTCCCCATCCAATCGGCCCCGGGGCCGCCGCCCGGCCGGTGACAGGGAGATCACCGGATCGTGTGATCACCGCTGCCGGCGGGGCCGGCGGGGTGGTCGCGCGGTCACCGGGTCCGCGGGGTGGTCAGCCGGGGCCGCGGGGTCGGTCGGCTCACGCCGCTGAGACGAGGCCCGCCTCGTACGCGATGATCACCAGCTGCACGCGGTCGCGGGCGTCGAGTTTGGCGAGCAGCCGGGTCACGTAGGTCTTCGCGGTGGCGATGCTGATGTGGAGTTCCGCGGCGACCTCGGTGTTGGACAGACCGCGGCCGACGAGGGTGAGGACCTCCCTCTCGCGGTCGGTGATGCCCTCGGCGCCCCGGCGGGGTGCGGCCGCCGCCGGTCGGGGACGGTCGGTGAACTCCTTGATGAGGCGCCGGGTGACGCTGGGGGCTATGAGGGCGTCGCCGGATGCGACGACCCGGACGGCGGCGAGGATGTCGTCGAGCGCCATGTCCTTGACGAGGAAGCCGGAGGCCCCGGCGTGCAGCGCTCCGTACACGTGGTCGTCGTCGTCGAAGGTCGTGAGGACGACGACCCGGGCGCCGGTGGGGCCCGCGGTGACGAGGCGGGTGGCCTCGATCCCGTCGGTGCCGGGCATGCGCAGGTCCATGACGACGACGTCGGCGCCGGTCGCCTCGACGAGACGGACGGCCTCGGCGCCGTTCGCGGCCTCGCCGACCACGAGGAGATCGGCGGTGTCCGCCATGACCATCCGGAGCGCGGTGCGGACGAGGGGCTGGTCGTCGGCGAGGAGGACACGGACGACGCCGTCGGGCCGCGCGGCGGTGGTCTCGTTCATCGGGTGGTGGCTCCTGTGGGAAGGGTGGGAAGGGGAAGGCGGGCGGTGACGCGGAAGCCGCCGCCGGGGCGGGGTCCGGCGGCGAACTCTCCGTGCAGCAGACCGACCCGCTCGCGCATGCCGACGAGTCCGTATCCGGTGCCTCCGCCGGGGCGTTCGCGCTCCCTGCCGGGGGCCGGGCCGGGGTCCTCGACCGTGAGGGCGACGGCCTCGGGGTCCCGCTGGTCGACGGTCACCGTGCACGCGTCGGCGCCGGAGTGGCGTACGACGTTGGTGACGGACTCCTGGACGAGGCGGAAGGCGGAGAGGTCGATGTCCGGGGGAAGCGGGAGCGGGGCGCCGACGCGGCGGACCGCGACGCGGACTCCGGCGGCACCCGTGGCCTCGGCGAGCCGGTCGAGTGCGGCGAGGCCGGGCATCTCGGGGAGGCCGCGCGGCCGGGCGGGGCCGGGCTGCTCGGTGGCGCGGCCGCCCGCGGTCCCGGTGCCGAGCGCCGATTCGCCGCGCGCCGCCGTGTCCATCGCCGTCTCCACCGCCGTCTCCGTACGGAACGCCTCCTCCGTACGGTCGGCGAAGGTCGCGTCGGCCTGATCCGCCGTGCGCAGGGCGCCGAGCATGCGGCGCAGTCCCGCCAGCGTCTCGCGGCTCGCCGTCTCGATCTCCGCGAGGGCCTGCCGGGCGCCCTCGGGCTGTGTGTCGATGACGCGCCGGGCCGCCCCCGCCTGGAGCGCCACGATGCCGATGCTGTGCGCGACCGTGTCGTGCATCTCGCGGGCGATGCGGAGCCGCTCGGCCGTGACGGCCTGCTCGGCGACCTGGGCGCGACTCTGCTCGGCGTACTCCCGGGCCTGCCCTTCCGAGCGGCCGAGGAGCCAGGCCACGAGGGCGGTCAGGGCCACGGCCAGCCCGCTCGTGGTGCCGGCGCTCCAGCCGGCGAGCAGCCGAACCGCCAGGTACACGACGAGCAGGCCGAGGGCGAGCAGGAGTGCCCGCCAGGCCTCGCGGCGGGGGCGGGCCGCGGCGATGGCGTAGAGGGCGACGTCGACCGCGAGGTACTGGGCGAAGGGTATGGCGGTGACGCCGAGGGGGGTGGACGCGATGACCGAGGCGACGAGGAGGTGGTGAAGGGCGGCGGTCGGGCGGCGGGCGAGAAGCGCGCTGCCGCGCAGGGTGAGGAGAGTGCCGACGGCCAGCATGCAGAGGCCGTCCCAGCGCAGGATGACGAAGCCGGGCAGGACGTCCGGCCCCTCCTGGCCGGGCACACGGATCCGGAGGAGGGCGGTGAAGGCGATGCCCGCGCCCCAGGCGACGGCGGCCCATCCACCGGGCGGGAGCCTCTTGAAGAAGGGTGCTGACGGGGTGGCGGACATGCGGTGATCGTAGAGGGCCGCTCCCGGCGGGGGCATCGGACCGGGGATGTACACCCACGGGTGACAGCGCGGCCCGCTGATTGTCCGTGCTGGTCCGATGCCCGGTGAGGGCCCCGGGCGGCACGGTGGTGCACATGATCGAAGTCAGGGAACTCACCAAGCGCTACGGCTCCACGACCGCCGTCGACGCGCTCACGTTCACGGTCCGGCCGGGCCTCGTGACCGGCTTCCTCGGGCCCAACGGATCGGGGAAGAGCACGACTCTGCGGATGGTCCTGGGGCTGCACACGCCGACGAGCGGCTCGGTGACGGTCGACGGGCGGCCCTTCACCGACCGGCCGCGCGGGCTCCGGCACGTCGGCGCGCTCCTCGACGCCGGTGACGTGCACGGCGGACGGACCGCCCGCTCGCACCTGGCGGTCCTGGCGCGCGGCAACCGCATCCCGCTCTCCCGGGTCGACGAGGTCCTGGAGGAGGTCGGTCTTGCGGGGGCGGCGCGGCGGCGGATCGGCGGGTACTCCCTCGGGATGCGGCAACGGCTCGGGATCGCGGGCGCGCTGCTCGGCGACCCGCCGGTGCTGCTGTTCGACGAGCCGCTGAACGGGCTCGACCCGGAGGGCGTGAAGTGGGTGCGGGGGCTGTTCCGGCGGCTGGCGGCTGAGGGCCGCACGGTCTTCGTCTCCAGCCATCTGATGACCGAGATGGAGCACACCGCGGACGAACTGGTCGTGATCGGCCGGGGTGAGCTGATCGCGGCGGAGAGCCTGGCGGCGTTCGCGGCGCGCGGGACCCGGCTGAGCGTCACCGTCGGGACGCCGGACCGGGCGGGGCTTACGGCGCTGCTGCTGACGGAGGGTGCGGAGGTCCAGGAGGAGGCCGGGCTGCTGACGGTGACAGGGCTCCCCGCCGCGCGGATCGGTGAACTCGCGCTGGAGCACCGGGTGCTGCTGGACCAGCTGACCACCCGTACGGCCTCCCTGGAGGAGGCGTTCATGGAACTGACCGCCGACAGTGTCGAATACCTTGCGGGAGACGCCCGATGACCACCCTCGACCTTCGTGTGGCTCCCGTGCTGGAGCCCCGCGCCCGCTTCCGCGACCTGGTGGCGTCGGAGTGGCTGAAGCTGTGGTCGCTGCGGTCGACAGGCTGGTCGCTCCTGCTGAGCGCGCTGGCCGTGGTCGCCTTCAACGCCGGAACCGCCTGGGACCACTACCGCTACTGGTTCCAGTACGACGCGCAGAGCCGGGCCGACTTCGTGCGGAACGACATGGCGTTGTGGTTCGTGTTCACGGGGAACGCGTCGATGGTGCTGATCCTCTGCACCGCCGCGATGGGTGCGATGACGGTGGTCGGCGAGTACGGCAGCGGGATGATCCGCACGACGTTCGCGGCGGTGCCGGCGCGCGGCTCGTTGATGGCCGCGAAGGTGCTGGTCGTGGCGGCCACGCAGACCGCGTTCGGGGCGGTGGTCGCGGCCGGTTCGTTCTGGTCGACGCAGGCGCTTCTGGACCTACGGGGCGCCGGTCTGCCCCTCACGCATCCGGGGGCGTTGCGGATCGTCGTCGCGTCCGCGCTGCTCGCTCCGGTCTGCGCGCTGGTCGGGATGGCGCTCGGCGCGCTGCTGCGGCAGAGCGCGATCTCGATCGTCGGCTCGGTGGTGCTGCTCCTGCTGCTGCCGGCGGTGCTCTCCGACCGGCGCCACCTCACCGCCGTGCTGGCCCATGCGACGCCGTACCACGCGTGGCAGCGGCTGGTGCCGGTGGGATCGCCCGAGGAGCCGTACCCGTGGACGGCGGGCGGCGCTTGGCTGGTGTACGGGCTGTGGGCGCTGGGCGCGGCCGTGGTGACGGTGCTGGCGGTGCGGCGCAGGGACCAGTAGGGACCGGCCCGCGTCACGCGCCGACCGGGCGGTCGCGGCTCAGGCGGCGGCGGACGAGGCTCTCGTGGACGAGGCGCCCGACGAGGGCGCCTCCGTACACGACGAAACCGACGCCGACGAGCCAGGACTGGAGGACGAGGACGGTGCCGAACTGGCCGTACGTGACCGCGTTCGAGGCGATGAGCGGGGAGAAGACGAGCTGGGAGAAGATCCGCAGCCCCAGGAGGCCGAGCGCGGTGAGGGCGGCGCCGGGGGCGAGGGCGCGCCAGCGGATGCGGCCGCAGAGGAGGAACCGCTGCGACCACCAGAAGAAGAGGAAGGTGCCGATGAGGTCGGCGACGGCGACGAAGACGGTGGTCGAGGCCGGGGACTCCTCGGGGACGGGCGTGGCGACGAAGAGGAGCAGGGCGGCGACGAGGACGGCGAGCCAGACGACGTGCCGCCACATGGTGTGCCAGCGGGCGGTGGGGAGGTCCCAGGCCCGCTCGTACCCGGTCTGGACGGCGGACCCGAAGGTGACGCCGAACGCGGCGAGGGCGGCGAGACCGAAGGCGGTGGTGCGCTGCAGGGCCTGCCCCGGCTGCCCGAAGAGCCGCTCGACCTCCTCCTCCGAGACCTCGGAGACGCCGAGACCCTGGACGAGCCAGCGGGCGAAGCCCTGACCGCTGGCGAGGTCGGCCGCGGCGACGACGATGAGCAGGGGGACGAGGGTGAGCAGGCTGAGCGCCGCGAAACCCATGGCGCGGTGCATGAGTTCCATGGCGCGGCCGCGGTTCCACGCGAGACCGACCGGCGAGGTGAGAACGCGGGTGTGGAGCCGGTGGAACCAGTGGCCTTGCTCGGTCGGGGGACCGTCGTGCGGCGGACCGGGATTGGGGGGCATGGTTCGTGGGGTACCCGCCCGGGAGGCGGGACCCTCCGATGTGCCGCCGAACGGGTGCCGAGTGGTCCCGCCCGAGGAGAAGGGGGACGCTGGAACTGAGCACGTCCGGGTGTCGAGGGCGTACTGCACGGGGCGCCTGCCCGGTCGGGAGAGGCGGCGTCATGCGCATGCTGCTGAAGGTCCAGATGGACACACCGGCCTCCAACGAGGCCATCAGACAGGGCACGTTGCAGAAGATCATGGAGAAGGCGCTGTCGGAGCTCCGCCCCGAAGCCGCCTACTTCGGCGCGGAGGACGGCTGTCGGACGGCCTATCTGTTCTTCGACCTGGCCGACCCGTCGCAGATGCCGAAGATCTCGGAGCCCTTCTTCCTCCAGCTCGGCGCCGAGATCCATTACTCGCCGGTCATGGACGCGGAGGACCTGCGCAAGGGCCTTGCCGCGATCACGCCCACCGGCTGACCTGCCCCTGCGCCCAGCCGTGGGACCGGACAGGTCCTGGCGGGGCCGTGGCGTCAGCGGGTGAGCGGGCGGGCTCCGGGGCCGGGGCGGAGGGTCACGTCCCGGGCGGCGAGGGTGGCCCGCTCCTCGCCCTCGCACTGGACGACCACGCGGACGGGCGCCCCGCAGTCGGTGTGCCGGATGTCGAGGACGGGGCCCTCGGGATCGCCTGTGTGCGTGTCGCCCCACTGCTTGAGGGCGAGGAGTACGGGCCAGAGGTCGACGCCCTTGGGGGTGAGCCGGTACTCGTACCGCGTGCGCGCGCCGGGTTCGCGGTAGGGCTCGGCACGCAGGACGCCGGCCGAGACGAGCTTGCGGAGACGGTCGGCGAGGACGGCCTCGGAGAGGCCGAGATGGCGCCGGAACTCGTCGTAACGGCGGACCCCGTTGAAGGCGTCGCGCAGGATGAGCAGGCTCCACTTCTCGCCCACGAGGTCCAGGGTCCGGCGGACCGAGCAGTTCTCCGTGTCCGTCTCCAGCCACTTCATCGTCACACTCTAGCCACCTGGCTGCGTCGTTGACAGTCAGCTGACGCCCGGGCTAGCTTCGCCGTACAGAGCCAGCAGTTCGAGCGAAGGCGGAGTGGTGACGGTGCGGTCACGGACGGTCGAGTGGCAGGACGCCGGGGCCAGCGCCCGGGCCGCGGGGACGATGGCGGGGCTGGACTTCCTGCGCGAGATGGTGGCCGGGCGGTTGCCCGGGCCCCCGATCGCCGCGCTGCTCGGCTTCACCCTCGAGGAGGTCGAGGACGGTCGGGCGGTGTTCGCCCTGGAGCCGGGTGAGGAGCACTACAACCCGATCGGGAGCGTGCACGGCGGGGTGTACGCGACCCTGCTCGACTCGGCCGCCGGCTGCGCGGTGCACTCCACGCTCCCGCGGGGCACGGCGTACACCTCGCTCGACCTGTCGACCCGCTTCCTCCGCCCGATCACGATGGACACGGGCAAGGTGCGGGCCATCGGCACGGTGCTGTCGCGCGGACGCCGCACCGCGCTGGCGGAGGCGGGGCTGTACGACTCCGAGGACCGCCTGCTCGCTCACGCGACCAGCACGTGCATGCTGTTCCCGATGCCGGTGGAGGATTCCGGGGGCACGCGCGCGTAAGTCCGGCCCGGCGGGCCCACGTGGGCCGGGCCCGGTGGGCACACCTGAGCCAGGCCCGGTGGGCACCCGTAAGCCCGGCCCGGCGGGCACGCGCGCGTAGGGCATGGCCCGGCGGGCACGCGCGCGTAGGGCATGGCCCGGCGGGCACGCGCGCGGAGGTCCGGGTTCAGCGGATGCCGGGGACCGGGCGGGTGCGGGTGCAGCCGTCCGGGGCGACGTCGGGGACACCGTTGGCCTGGAGGGCCGCGCTCACCAGGGTGGCGAGCAGGTCGATGTCCGAGCCCATGTCCAGACGGACCGTCACCCACCCTGATCCGGCACGGAGCCGTACCGCGCTCGACCCGAGGAGGGCGGGGCGGAGTTTGGCGACCATGGCGCGGGTGAGGTGGACGTCGGCCTCGTGTTCCCCGTGGAAATGCACGATTTCTTCTGTCGCGGTGCCCAGACCGAGCTCGGCGCCGCAATGGGCGCGGCCGGGGGTCAGCGAGGGCCAGCTCATCAGACGTTCACTGGCATGCCTGGCCGTGTTCATACCGAGGAGCGTGCCGGGCGTCGGGGCCGTGCACAAGCGTCCTGGCGAAAGAACTCCCGCGCAGGTGGGAAACAGGCCGGGAACCGGCCGGTGTGACCGTGTGTCACGACGGTTCGTGGGGAGGGAGTGACGTGGTGTCACGTCGTGTGACGTGCGCGGACGCGGGCCGCCAGGACGGCCACGTCGTCCTCGGCCCGGTGGGCGCCGAGGCGGCGGAGCACCTCGTCGACGACCTGCCCGGGACCCGGGTCCGGTGGGAGCCGGAGCGCGGCGAGGCGGGCCAGCGACACGTCGATGTCCTCGCTCCGGCGCTCGACGAGGCCGTCGGTGAAGAGCAGCAGGGTCTCGGCGGGGGTGAGCGGGCGCGTGGTCGGTTCGTAGCCGCCGACGCCCGTGCCCAGCGGCGGACCCACCGGGAGGTCGACCAGCTCGGCCGATCCGTCGGCCCCGAACACGGCGGGCGGCAGGTGCCCGGCGCTGGCGAAGGTGGCGGCGCCGCGGGCCGGGTCGACCCGGACGAGCAGACAGGTGGCGGGGCGGCGGGCGTCGTCCTCGGCGACCACCGAGTCGAGGTGGCGCAGGACCCGGTGCGGTGGCAGGTCCGTGGCGGCGACCTCGCGGAGCACGGTGCGGTAGGCGTTCATGTCGACGGCCGCGTCCAGGCCGTGCCCCATCACGTCGCCGACGACGAGGAGCGTGCGGCCGAAGTGGAGCCGTACCGTCTCGAACCAGTCGCCGCCGACGAGGGCGCGGGGGCCGGCGGGCAGATAGCCGCCCGCGATCTCCAGGTTCGGGTGCGGCCTGCCGGGCTCGGCGACGAGGGCCCGCTGGAGGTGGAGCGCGGTGTCCTCGGTGGCGGCGAGACGGCGCGCGTGGCCGATGTGCCGGGCGGCGAGCCGCGCGGCGTGCCGCAGGACGGCGGCCTCGTCGACGGTGAAAGGGGCCCGGCCGGTACGGGCCGCGGTGACCTCTCCGAGGGGTTTCTCGTCGTCGACGGCGAGCGGGGCGGTGAGGACGTGCGCGGGGCCCGGTTCGGCGCCTTCGGGACCGGGGGCGGCGCCGGGTCCGATGGCAGGGGCGGGGGCGGCGCCAGGTCCGATCGCGGGGGCGGGTCCGATGGCGGGGGCGGGGGCGCTGTCAGGGGTGGTGTGGGGCCCGTACGGCTCCGGAGACATGCCTCTGCCCGTGCCCACCGGTCCGGCCGCCGCGGCGCGGCGCGCAGGGCCGCCCTGCCAGGCGAAGAGGTCGACCGCCACGGAACCGCCCAGCAGTCGCGCGAGGAAGCCGGCGAGCTCCCGGCAGGTGCTCGTCTCGTCGAGCGTCGTGCCGATCTCGCCGATCGCCCGCTCCATGGCCCGCACCCTGTCCAGGAGGGCCTCGTCCCGTTCCGCCACGACACCTCCACCGCCGCGCGGCTCGCCGGGCGGCGCACCCGGTCCCCTCATTGCACCGGCGGGCCGCGTCCCGCGCACGGACCTCGCGCGGGACGGTTGTGCGGCGCTCCCGGATCTGATCGAGTACCACCGAGGCTACTGGCCAGTAAGAGTTTCCGCTCCCCGGGGGGACAGCTATGACGAACGGATTCTTCAGCTCCGTGGACGATGTCGCCGAGCGGCTCGCCACGACCGGCTACCTGGCGTCGCAGGCCGTCGCCACCACCGTCTTCCTCGCCGACCGGCTCGGCAAGCCCCTCCTCGTCGAGGGCCCCGCCGGCGTCGGCAAGACGGAGCTCGCCAAGGCCGTCACCGAGGTGACGGGCGCACGACTCGTCCGGCTCCAGTGCTACGAGGGCGTCGACGAGTCCCGCGCGCTGTACGAGTGGAACCACGCCAAGCAGCTGCTGCGCATCACGGCCGGCCGCGGCGAGTCCTGGGACGAGACGCGGACGGACATCTTCTCCGAGGAGTTCCTGCTCGCCCGGCCGCTGCTCACCGCCATCCGGTCCGAGGAGCCGACCGTCCTCCTGATCGACGAGACCGACAAGGCGGACGTCGAGGTGGAAGGCCTGCTCCTGGAGGTCCTCGGCGACTTCCAGGTGACCGTCCCGGAGCTCGGCACGATCACGGCGGCGCGGCGGCCGTTCGTCGTCCTCACCTCGAACGCGAGCCGCGAACTGTCCGAGGCCCTGCGGCGGCGGTGTCTCTTCCTGCACATCGGCTTCCCCGAGGAGGAGCTGGAGCGCCGGATCGTCACCCTGAAGGTGCCGGGGCTCGACGCAGCCCTCGCCGCGTCCGTCGTACGGGTCGTGGGGGCACTGCGGGCCATGGACCTGCGCAAGGTGCCGTCCGTGTCGGAGACGATCGACTGGGCCCGCACCCTCCTCGCGCTCGGCGCGGACCGGCTGGACGAGCGGGTGGTCCGGGACAGCCTCGGGGTCCTCCTCAAGCACCAGGAGGACATCGTGAAGGCCGCGGCCAAGCTCGACCTGGACACGGTGTGAGCCCGACCGGCACGACCGGGACCGGGACCGGGACCGGGACCGGGACGGCCGGGACGGCCGGGACGGCCGGGACCCCTGATGGGACCGCCGGGACCGCCGCCGGGACGGGAGACGGCACGGCCGACGGGACGGCCGCTTCGGCCGGGACCGCGGAGCGGCTCACCTCTCTCGTGGGGGCGCTGCGCGACCACGGGTTCGGGATCGGGACCGGCGAGACCGTGGACGCCGCCCACGCCCTTGAGGCGGTCGGCTTCACCGACCGGGAGCGGGTGCGGGAGGCGCTGGCGGCGACGCTGCTCCACGGGGAGCGGCAGCGCCCGGTGTTCGACCGGGTCTTCGACCTGTACTTCCCGCTCGATGGCGGCGGGCGGACCGGGCCCGAAGGCGCCGCCACCGACCTCGCGGGGCTCCGGGACCGGCTGGCCGCCGCGCTCGCCGCCGACGACGGGGCCGCTCTGAGCCGGCTGGCCGCCGAGGCGGTGGCCGGCTTCGGCGGCTACGGCTCCGGCTCCGATTCGGACGGCTGGTCCTCGTACCAGACCCTCTCCCGACTGCGCCCCGAGACCCTGCTCGCCCGGGTGCGGGCGGCGGAACGGAGCGAGGAGCCCGAGTTCGCCGACCGGCTCCTCGACGACGAGATCCGGCGGCGGATCGAGGCCTTCCGCGAGCGGGTGCGCACCGAGGCCCGGCGGCGGGTCGCCGAACGGCAGGGCCGGGACCGGGTCGCGCGGCGGGCGGTCGCGGGGACGGCGGACAGGGTGGACTTCCTCCTCGCCGGGCGGGCGCAGCTGGACGAGCTGCGGCGTACGGTACGGCCGCTGGCGCGGAAGCTGGCCACCCGACTGGCGGCCCGGCGGCGGCGGGCGGCACGCGGGGAGATCGACCTGCGGCGGACGCTCCGCCGCTCGCTGTCGACCGGAGGCGTACCGGTCCGTCCGGTGCTGCGGCGGCGCCGCCCGGCGCGTCCGGAGCTCGTGCTGCTGTGCGACGTCTCGGGATCCGTGGCGGGTTTCGCGCAGTTCACGATGTTGCTGGTGCAGGCGCTCCACGACCAGTTCAGCCGGGTCCGGGTGTTCGCGTTCGTCAATCGGGTCGACGAGGTGACAGGACTGATCGCGCGGGGCGCGGCGGACCCGGCGGGGCTCGGCGACCGCATCCTCGCGGAGGCCGAGCTGACCGGGTGGCACGGGCAGAGCGACTACGGGACGGCGCTCGGGGAGTTCGCCGACCGGTACGCGGACGCCGTGGGCCCGCGCACCGTGCTCTTCGTCCTCGGGGACGGCCGGACCAACCGCGCGGACCCCAACCTGGCGGCGCTGAAACGGGTCGCGGGCCGGGCGCGCCGGGTCCACTGGCTCAACCCCGAACAGCCCTCGCTGTGGGGCACCGGCGACTCGGAGGCCCCGGCCTACGCCGAGGTCGTGGACATGCGCCCGTGCCGCAACGCCCGCCAGCTCGGGGCGCTGATCGGCCGCCTGCTGCCGGTCTGACGGCGGCGGGCCGTCCGTCGTGAACGCCGGTCCGGCGCGTGGCACGATCGGCCCATGGCCCTTGGATCAGACCGTCCCGAGACCGACTTCCCGCGGGGCATCGGCGCCCCCGCGACCCGCGCCCTGGTCGCGGCCGGATACACCCGGCTCGCCCAGCTCGCCGACGTACCCGCCGCCGAGCTCGCCGCCCTGCACGGGGTGGGGCCGAAGGCGCTGCGGGTGCTGGGCGAGGCATTGGCGGAGCGGGGGCTCTCCCTGGGGTGAGGGTCCGGCCCGGTTGCACGGCGGGCGGGGCCGCGAACTAGCGTGACCCCCATGGAACTCTTGGGAGAGATCACCGTCGGCCGTCCCCTGCTCGTCCTCGCCGTCAAGGAGGAGGCGCAGTTCCTGGACACGGATCTGCCGGTGCTGCTCACCGGCATGGGCAAGGTGAACGCGGCGACCGCCCTCGCGACGGCGCTCGGCCGGGGCCCGCGGCCGTCCGGGATCGTGAACCTGGGGACGGCCGGGGCGCTGCGCCCCGGTTGGACCGGGACGCACGTCGTCGGCACCGTGCTCCAGCACGACCTCGACGGCGAGCTCCTCGCCACGCTGACCGGTGAGACGTACGGGGCGCCGCTGACGCTGGCGGACGGCGGTGACGTGGTGCTGGCCACCGGGGACTCGTTCATCTCGGACGAGGCCTCCCGCGTCCGGCTCGCGGAGCGGGCGGCGCTCGTCGACATGGAGGGCTACGCGCTGGCCACGGCCGCGGAGCTCGCCGGGCTGCCGCTGCGGATCGTGAAGCACGTCAGCGACGAGGCGGGGGACGGTGCGGCCCGTACCTGGCGCGATTCGGTCGCCGAGTGCGCGCGGGCGCTGGCCGACTGGGCGGAGGAGAACACCCCGTACCACTCCTGATCGCGACGGCCGCCCCGGCGGACTCCGGTGGCCCCCTGCGGGTCGGTCAGCGGTGCTGGAAGTGGACCTCCGGGTTGTCCGGCGTCGGTCCGTCGAGCAGGGGCCGCGGGAGTCCGCGCAGGTGCCTGTCGAAGAAGCCGGCCACGTACGTCCGGGTGACGGCGACCGCCCGGTCGGCGGAGAGCGCCGGCTGGGGCAGCCCGAACCGGCTCTGGATCACGGGGTAGTCGGAGAAGGTGAAGTGCTCCGCGCCGGCCACGGTGATCCACCGCTTCCAGCCGTCGAGCGCGGGCCACGTACGGTCCCAGCTGGCGTCCTGCCCACCGGGCAGGTGCATGCCGTCGTGGGTGCCGAGCATCAGGAACGGGCGGCCGCGCAGACCCTCCGCCGGCAGGTCCTCCCAGAAGGCGCCGTCCATGTTGACCCCGGCGTCGATGCGCGGGTCCGCCGCCATGGCCGTGGCCGCGCTCGCCCCGCCGATCGAGTGGCCCGCCATGCCGACGCGGCGTGCGTCGATGACGCGGGCGTGGCGCCAGGCGGGCCGGGGTCCGGTGAGCCGGTCGAGGACGAAGCGCATGTCGGCGGCGCGGGTCGCGGTCACCACGCTCGCGTGGACGCCGCCCTCGTCGAGCGCCGTGCAGGCGACGCAGGTGAGGGTCCGGCCCCCGGGGACGGAGATGCCGTACGACTCGTAGGCGTGGTCGACGGAGGCGACGACGTAGCCGCGCGAGGCGAGGTCCTCGGCGAGGTGGGTGAGCGTCCAGCGCGAGCCGCCGAATCCGGGCGAGAGCAGGACGAGGGGATACCGGCCGGGTGCGGGGCGGGCGTCGGTCCTGCCGTGGGTGCGCATCCGGGCGAGCGCCTCGCCCGGGACGACGCCGCCGATCCCGAGCGCCTCGGTCAGGAGGCGGGCCTCCTCGCCGGTGGCGTACGGGGCGGGGCGGCCGTCCCCGGAGCGCGCGGCCGGGTAGTGCAGGGTGACCATCAGTTCGCGCCCGGCGGCGGTCGGGACCCAGGGGTCGGTGCGGGACCGGTCGACGAGCGGCAGGACCGTGGTGCCGAGGGAGTACGGCCCGGTGGGCGCGGGCAGCGCGGCTCCCGCGCCGACCGGCGCGGCGGGCGCTGCCGCGACCGGGGCGGCGGCGATCGGAGGAGCGGCGGTGATCGGAGGAGCGGCGGTGATCGGAGGAGCGGCGGTGATCGGAGGAGCGGCGGTGATCGGCGCCGCGAGGGACGGGCTCGCCGTGGCGAGGGCTCCGGGTAAGGCGAGGGCGCAGGCGAGCAGAGCGGCCGCGGCCGCCCGGGTGAGTCGGGTCATGCGGGCACGCTAGAGGGGGCGGATGGGGCGGCGCCTCCTTCTGTGGGCGCATGTTCGGTCAGACCGGCGGCTGACGCAACGCCCGGCCACGGCCCCACCACCCTCGGCTCCACTCCCCACCCCCACCCTCGCTCGGCCTGACTCCCCGCCATCGCTAGGGGCTGACTCCCCGCCCCCGGTCCGCTCCCGCCACCCCCCGGGGCCGCTCCCCGCCGCGCTCCCCGCCCGGGCCAACTCCCCTCCCCCGGTGGGTCGCTGGCGCTCTCACCTGCCGGGACGGCCTTGACAGTGCGGAAGGGCGCCTGCCTAAGGTGAGACGTTCTTTCCCGCATGGACGGGACGGAACGGGACCGGACCAGAGGGGAGGCGCACGTGCACGCATCGATCGCGGCGACGCGCGACCCCGTCCCGGCGGGTGCGCCGCTGGTCTGCCGTCGGCACGTCGACTTCTGCCGTACCTCCTCGGCCATCTGTCCTTCCGTCAGCGCCTGACCCCGCCCCGCGTGGGTCCGCGCGTTCCGTGACATCCCGTCGCACGGCCGCATGCCGGCGCGTCTCCGCGCGCCCGTGCCCCGTCGCGTACTCCTGTCTTCCGGAAGGACTCCTCCCATGCCCCGCCCCGCCCTGCGCCTGGCCGTCGAACTCGACGGCGACGGTGCCCATCCGGCCGCGTGGCGACGTGCCGCGCACGCCCCCGGCGAGCTGCTGACCCCCCGTCGCGTCGCCCGGGTCGCGGCCGCCGCCGAGAACGCCGGGTTCACGCTCGTCACCCTCGACGACTCGATCCTGCCGCCGGACTCCGGCGCCGGCCCGGTGGGCCGGATCGGCGCGGTCGAGCGTGCCGCGTTCGTCGCCGCGTCGACGAGCGTCGTCGGAGTGGCACCGGTGCTCGCCACCACCTACGCGGAACCGTTCCACGTCTCCTCGCAGTTGGCCTCCCTCGACCACGTCTCGGCCGGCCGCGCCGGCTGGGTCGTGGGCGTCGAGGACGACCCGGCGGCCGCGCGGGCCTGGGGCCGCCCGGTCGTCGAGGGCGCCGGGGCGCTCGCCCGCGAGGCACACGACGGGCTGCGTGTCGTCCAGGACCTGTGGGACTCCTGGGAGGACGACGCGGTGATCCGGTCCGTGGCCACGAGCCGCTATCTGGACCGGAAGCGGCTCCACGCCATCGACTTCACCGGCGAGACGTACTCCGTGAAGGGCCCGTCCATCGTGCCGCGCCCCCCGCAGGGCCGTCCCGTGGTCCTCGCCCGTCCGGGTCTCGTCCCGGCAGGTCTCGTCGACGTCGCGCTGGTCGGCGGGGCCACCCCCGCGGAGACGGGTGAGGCGGCCGCGGCCGCCGGTGCGCCGCTGGCCTTCGCCGAGATCGAGGTGGCCCTCGACACCCCGCACGAGACGGCCCTGGAGCGGATCGCCGACCTGGAGCGGTACGCGCCGTGGGAGACCCGCCCGGACCGGCTCCGGTACACGGGATCCGCGGAGGGTCTGGTGGCGCTGCTCGCGGAGCTCGCCGCGCATGTCGACGGGGTGCGTCTGTGGCCGCTCGTCCTCGACGAGGACCTGGCCGTGCTGTCGCGCCTCGTCCTGCCCGAGTTGTTCGTCCGCCGGCTCGCGGCCCGCCCGCTGCCGGGCACCACCCTCCGTACCTCGCTGGGCCTCCCCCGGCCCGCCGGCCGCTTCGCGACCGGCACCGGCACCGCCGCCGCTCTCGTCCGGGAGGAGACCCGATGACCCGCGCCGATCTCACCGACGTCCCCCGCCCGGACGCGCAACTGCACTTCGGGGTCTTCTTCCAGGGCGTCAACCACTGGACGATCTGGTCGGACCCCGCGAGCGGTTCGCAGATCGATCCGACCTCTTTCCTCCGGGTGGCACGGACCGCCGAGCGGGGGCTCTTCGACGCCTTCTTCCTCGGCGACGGGCTGCGGCTGCGCGAGTCGGAGGGGGGCATCCACGAGCTGGACGTGGCGGGCCGGCCGGATTCGATCACCCAGCTGTCGGCGCTCGCCGCCGGCACCGACCGCATCGGTCTCGTCTCCACCTCCAACACCACCTACAACGAGCCGGGCGATCTGGCCCGGCGCCTCGCGGGCCTCGATCTGCTCTCCGGCGGCCGCGCCGGCTGGAACGTGGTGACCACGCACAACGCCTGGACCGGGGAGAACTTCCGGCGCGGCGGCTACCTCGACCACGCCGACCGCTACCGGCGCGCCGAGGAGTTCCTCTCCGTGGCGCGCGCCGTGTGGAACGGCTGGGCGGAGGAGGCGGTGGCCGGGTCCGCCGAGGCCCGGTCGTGGTCCGTGCCCGGGGCGGTGGGGCGCGTCCGGTCGCGGGGAGCGCAGTTCGACGTCGACCTCGCGCCGACCCTGCCGCGCAGCGCGCAGGGCCACCCGGTGATCTTCCAGGCCGGTGACTCCGGGGAGGGCCGGGACTTCGCGGCGCGCAACGCGGACGTGATCTTCTCCGCGCACGGGACGGAGTTCGACGACGCCCTGGCCTTCGCCGAGGACGTCCGGCGACGGCTGCGGGCGGTGGGGCGGCGCGAGGACGCGCTGCGGATCCTGCCGGGTACGGAGATCATCATCGGGGCGACGGAGAAGGAGGCTGAGGAGAAGGAGCGCTGGGTCCGCCTCGAACAGGTCACCCCGGCCGTGGCCCTCGGCATCGCGAGCCGCCTGTGGGGCTTCGACCTGTCCGGTCGGGACGCCGACGGCCCCCTGCCCGCCGAGGATCCGGTGGTCGCCCCGTACGAGGGGACGTTCGGGACGCGCTCGGTGAAGGACCCCGCGGCGGTGGTCGCCGAGTGGCGGGCGAAGGCGGAGGCCAACGGCTGGTCGCTGCGGGAGACCGTCATCGAACTCGGCCCGCAGCGCGGGCACGTGGGCACCCCGGCGGGGCTCGCGGAGAAGTTCGCGCGCTTCGTCCGGCACGGCGCGGTCGACGGCTTCAACGTCTCGCCGTACCTGGTGCCGGACGGGCTCGACGACATCGTGGACCTGCTCGTGCCCGAACTCCAGGAGCGTGGGGTGTACCGGACCGGGTACACGGGGACCACGCTCCGGGAGCATCTGGGGCTCGCGCCGGTGCAGTGACACTCCGGCGCGGTGGCGTGACGCCCCGGCCCCGTGGAGTGACACGCTCCCCCACCGAGTGACACTCCGCTCCGGCGGAGCGAGGGCGCGTACCCGAGCGGTACGCGTCCTCGTCCGTGGCGCCACCTCTCCCTGGCTCAGCCGAGGGGCAGTTCCAGGAACGACGGCTCATCCTCCGGCGAGCCGACGGCGGTCTGCGTCCAGGTGATGGATGCCCCGCCGTACAGCGGGTCCATGCTGTCCACGACCAGCATCAGCCGGTGGCCGGCGGGAACGTCGTACGCGGCCGCCTGGAGCCTCCAGGTCACGGTGGTGTCCTGCTCGGGCGTCAGGCCGTACACGTTGAGCGGTTCGTGGGTGATGATCCGGGCCGTGTCGTCCTCGGCGACGTCCAGGAGATGGGCGACGAGGCCCGCCGAGGTGGCGGTGGAGCGGACCGTGAGGCGCAGTCGCGGGATGCCCCTGACCCGGCGACCGGCCTGCCCGTCCCCCTCGGGGGCGAAGAGCGGTTCGGTGGTCCAGGCCACGGCGTGCCGGCGGTCGATCTTGCGGGTGTCGTAGATCTTGGGGTTGCCACCCCACTCCTCCTGGCCGGTCTTCATGAGCGGCAGGTCCATGGCGGTGGCCTCGGTGTCCACGCCCGCGACGAACGCGCGCCGCCAGCCGGTCTCCTCGGGCGGTGCCTGCTCGCCCGTGCGCGGCACGAGCAGGCCGTCGGCGCCGCCGGCACCGTCGCCGGTGAGGCCGAACACCTCGACGCCGGTGGTGACCTGGCTCCAGTCGGCGCGGTTCTCGCGGACCGCGGCCTCGACGATCCGGTTCTCCCCGGTCGGTTCGCCGGTTCCGGGGTCCAGCACCGGTTCGGTGACGTACGTGAACATCACCTGGTTGCTGACCTGCTCCCACTCCTCCACCCCGTTGGACTCGCCCTTGAGGTGGTGGTCGAGCCAGGCGTACGCCTCCGCCATCGGGAGGTTGACCTTGCGGGGCTCCAAGCCGATGAGTCCCGCGCCCTCGGGGGCGGCGTGGTCACCGATCCAGAGGTTGAGCCGCTTGGGCACGCGCAGGCCCTCGAAGGTCTCCAGGACCTGGTTGACCGCGAAGAGGCTCTCGTGCCAGGTGTTGGAGAAGAAGGTGGGCGTGTCGTTCTCGTTGGTCAGTTCCAGGTACGACTCGGGGGCGCGCAGCCGGCCCCACTTGACGACCTCCTCCAGGTTCCTGTCGGCCTGGAAGTCGGCGAGGATCTGCTGGTTGGCCTCGTCGAACTTGTCCTCGACCGGCCCGCCGGTGAGCCCGATCAGCGCCTTCACGGCCGCGATGTGGCGGGTCTCGTTGTCGTAGAGGCTGGTGGCGAGGTTGCCCCAGGTGCTGAGGGCGACGACGGCGGAGACCCGGCCGTCATGGGCGGCGACGAGCTGGCTGATGCCGGAGCCGTAGGACTCGCCGAGGAATCCGATGGTGCTCGGGGCGAGGTGCTCGACGGCGAAGTCGATGACGGCGGAGCCGTCGGCCCAGTCCTTGGGTCCGGCGACGTCGATGAAACCCTCGGAGGTGGAGGGCAGTCCGGGGATGCCGAGGCCCCGAGGCGTGTAGGCGAGGACGTGGTAGCCCTTGCGGGCCAGGGTGAGATACGACCAGAGGAACAGCGGCCAGCCGACGGGGGTCCAGCCGGCCGGGACGACGACGAGTGGGTGCGGTCCCGGACCGAGCTGCCGGAGGCTGAAGGCGGAGAGCCGGACCCCGTCCGTGGCCTCGATGCGGTGGTAGGCGGGCAGGGCCAGGCCGCGGACCTCCTCGACGTGCGCGGCGAGTTCGGCCGGCAGCAGGGGTTCGGCGCCTGCCGCGGCCGGGGTGCCGCCGCCGAGGAGCGCGGTGGCGAGGGTCTGGCCGAGCCGGACGGCGTCGGGGTTCACCGTTCCGTCGGCGGCCCAGAGGCCACTGCCGGCGATGCGGGCGGTGTCGGCGGCGGTGAGGCCTGCCGTGACGTCCGGGAAGCCGGGAAACTCTTCGGACGAGCCGGTGGTGACGGGGTTGTCCTGGGGCACGTGCACCCGTTCCTCTCGAGTGGACTGCTGACTGTCCGCGATGCGGACGGTCGCAAGCCTCACGTATGTAGGCCAAGAGCGGCCAGAGCGCACGAACGGCGCATGTGTCACGCAACCATGCGGGAACAACACAAGACGCCCCCCGCCCGATGTTTGGGGGCGGGGCAGCTGGTCAGCGGGGATCGGGCGGGTGGTCGGCGAAGCTCGGGTGGGTGGTCCGTGAAGGTCGGGCGGGCGGGTCCGCGAAGCTCGGCCAGAGGGTCAGCGGGACTCCGGTGCACGGGCGACGAGCAGGGCGGCGACATCGTCGTCGAGGCCGTCGGCGCCGTAGGCGGAGAGGTCCCGATGGAGGAGTTCGGGCAGCTCGGCGGCGGGTTCCCGCACCCAGCCGCGCAGGCGCAGCTGCAGCGGGTAGAAGGTGCCCGCCCGGTCGCGGGTCTCGCTGACGCCGTCCGTGTACAGCAGCAGCCGGTCCCCCGGGCCGAAGGGCACCTCCTCGATCCGGTGGTGGTTCTCGGCGAGGCCCGCGAGGTTGACGGGCAGGGACGGGTCGGCGAAGGCGACCGGTGTGACCTCGGATCCGTGCTGGACGAGCGGGGCGGGGTGGCCGCAACTGAGGAGCCGGGCGACGTCCTCGCCGTCGGGCAGCTCCACGAGGACGACGGTGGCGAAGCGTTCGGCCGCGTCGGACTCGGGGTCCCAGCCTCCGTAGCGGGCGAGGCCCTCGTCGAGCTTGTCGGCGAGGGTGGCGAGGTCCGGGGCCTCGTTGACCGTGGCCCGGAACGCGCCGAGCAGGACGGAGGCGGTCTCGACGGCTCCAAGGCCCTTGCCCTGGACGTCCCCGAGCATGATCCGTACGGCTCCGGGGACCTGGACGGCCTCGTAGAAGTCGCCGCCGATCCGGGCCTTGGCGGCGGCGGCGACGTACAGCAGGTGCAGGTCGAACCGGCCGAGGCGGTCGGGGAGCGGGCGCAGGACGACGCGCTGGACGACCTCGGCGACGGCGGTGACCTCGCGCAGGTCCTGTTCGTACCGGGTGCGGACCCGGCTGACCCAGGCCGCTGATGCGGTGACGAGGGCGAGCAGCACCTCACTGGCGAGGAGCTCGGGCACGAGGGTCTCGGAGCGGCCGAGGTGGAGCAGCGCGCGTACGCCCATGGCGAGCAGCCCGATGCCGATCGTCCCGCGCACGCTCCAGGTGACGGCGGCGAGCGCGGGTGCGGCGACGAGGAGACGCTCGAAGCGCTCCTTGTCGGGGGTGAGGACATCGGCGAGGGACGTCACGGCGATGATCAGGAAGGGCAGGGCACGACCGAGGTTGAACTGGTGGCGCTCCGCCCTGCCGGGTGGGCGCCGGTGGCCGGCGTCAGGCATTTCATGATCGTACGCAGAACCGTCGTCCCGACCGGGGTGGCCTCGGCCCTGGGCGTGTCTCCCGGTGGCGCGCCGCACCCGGCAGGGCGAGGGCGGCGGGGAGGGCGAGGGCCGCTATCGCGGCGAGGGCGGGCAGGGCGGCGCCCCGGTCCGGCACGAAGCCGCCTTGCGGTACGAGGGCGAGCAGCAGGGTCGCGGTGGTGACGCCGAGCGCGGGTCCGATGTTCATCGCGGTCTGCTGGAGGCCTCCGGCGACTCCGGCGTGGGCCTCGGGTGCGCGGTGCACGACGACGGAGGTCGCGGTGACCATGAGGGTGACGAAGCCCGCGCCGAGGAGGGCGGAGCAGCCGCCGACGGAGGCGGCGGAGGCCGTCGCGTCGAGCTGGGAGAGCAGCAGGACCCCGAGCGCGAGCAGGACCGCGCCGGCGGTCGCCGTGAGCCGGGGGCCGAGGCGGCGCTGGAGCGGCGGGCAGAGGGGCGCGCCCAGGACCATGAGCGCGGCGAGCGGCAGGAAGCGCAGCGCGCAGTCGAGGGGGTCGAGGCGCTGGACGTCCTGGAGGAAGTACGTGGCGACGAAGAGCGCTCCGAAGAGTGCCGCCGAGGCGGCGAGGAGGACGGCGAGCCCCGCGAGGACGGGCGTGCTCCTCATCAGCTCCGGCGGGAGGAGGGGGTGCGGGGCGCGGCGTTCGTGCCGGACGAGCGCGGCTCCGGCGGCCAGGGCGGCGGCGAGCACGAGGACGGTCGTCCCGGTCCCGCCGGGGCGGGGCGCGTCGACGAGTCCGTGGACGAGCAGGCCGAGGGCGGTGGCCAGGAGGACGGCGCCGAGCGGGTCGAGCGAGGTGATCCCGGAGGCGGGCCGTCGCCGTGCCCCGTCGGTACGCGGTTCCGGCCCGACGAGGGCGAGCAGGCCGATCGCGAGGGTCGGCGGCACTCCGAGGAGGAAGACCGAGCGCCAGCCGTACGAGGAGACGAGCACGCCTCCCACGAGGGGACCCGCCGCGGCGGCGAGGCCGATGGCGGCGGTGCGCACGGCGATCGGGGTGGCGAGCCGCTCGGGCGGGAAGGCGGTGCGCAGCATGCCGAGGGTGGCGGGCTGGAGGAGCGCCCCGCACACGCCCTGGAGCACCCGGAGGGCGATCACGGCGCCGATGCCGGGGGCGAGGGCGATACCGGTGGAGGCGGCGGCGAAGCCGAGGGCGCCGACGGCGAAGACACGGCGGTGCCCGTAGCGGTCGCCGAGGCGCCCCGCGAAGACGAGGAGGCTCGCGACGGTGACGAGGTAGGCGGTGCTGGTCCACTGGACCTGGCCGACGTCGGCGTGGAGGTCGCGCTGGAGGGCGGGTTGGGCGACGGTGAGGACGGTGCCGTCGAGGGCGACGACGGCGGCACCGACGACGCTGCAGGCGAGGGTGGAGGCCCGGCGCGGGGGCACGGGGCCGGACTCGGTCACGGGGCCGGGCGCAGGGACAGGGCCGGGCGAGGGAACGGGGCCGGGGCCGGGCGCGGGCACGAGGCCGGGCGCGGGCACAGGGCTGGTCACGGGGACGGTTGTGTTCGCGGTCCCCGGGCCGGTCTCGGGGACGGGGCCGTCTGCGGGCGGGGCTTGGCGGGCGGTCTCCGTCATGGCGTCGGCTCCCCGGGGCCGAGGTGGGCGTCGAGGGCGGCCGCGAGGAAGGGGGCGGGGTCGGCGCCGCCGGTGGCGAGCCGGAGGCTGCCCCAGTGCCAGAGCTGGGCGATGCCGTGGAGGTTGGCCCAGAGCGCGCCCGCGCGCAGGGCCGCGTCGGCGCCCGATCCGGAGACCGTGACGCGCGCTACGAGGCCGGTGAGGTGGGCGAAGAGGGGCAGGCTCGTCTCGCGCAGTCCCAGTCGGCCGCTTTCGAGCAGGTCGTGCCGGAACATCAGCTCGTACATACCGCGCCGGGCCCCCGCGTAGTCGAGGTAGACGCGGGCGAGGATCGCGATCCGTTCGCGCGGCCCCGCGTCCTCCCGGTCCTCCTCGGCGAGGCGGGCGGCCAGTTCGGCGAAGCCCTGACGGGCGATGGCCGACAGGAGGTCCAGGTGGGTCGGGAAGTAGCGGCGGGGGGCTCCGTGGGAGACGCCGGCGCGGCGGGCGATCTCACGCAGGGACAGCGCCTGGGCGCCTTCGGCGTTCACAAGCTCGACGCCCGCCCGGACGAGCCGTCCACGGAGTCCGTCCTCGCGTTCCTCGCGTGCCTCGGGCCCTTCGTTCTCTGCGCTCTCTTCGCTCTCTCCATGACTCATAGACACTGTCTACCAAGATCGAGTAGACAGTGTCTACCCACGCTCACGCCCCAGTCGGTTACACTGAGGAACAGCGAAGGGGAGTAGCCCTGCGAACCGGTCGTCGACACACTGGAACCCTCGGGTTCCCGGTGACCGGGTCCGCGCACGACGCGGACGGGCGAGACCTTCGGCCAGGCATCAACCGCGTCCGCGATTCCGTGGGCGTGGTCCGTCATGCCGGGCCGAGTGGTCCTCCCGTCGCCCACCGAGGTGCCGTGCGAAGCCCACAGGCCCGGACCGAGCAGAGAGCCCCGGTATGCACCTCGACCCCTTGGCGATCCTCACCGCCTTCGGGCTGATCTTCCTCGCCGAGCTTCCCGACAAGACGATGTTCGCGTCCCTCGCCATGGGCACACGGATGCGTCCCCTGTACGTCTGGATCGGCACCTCGACCGCTTTCCTGGCGCACGTCGCCATCGCCGTGGGAGCCGGCAGCCTGCTCGGGCTGCTCCCCGGCTGGATCGTCAAACTGGTCTCGGCCCTGCTGTTCGGCTTCGGCGCCTTCATGCTGCTGCGCAGCGGGGGCGACGACGGGGACGACGACACGGGCGGCCGGACGGTGACAGGCTTCTGGCCCGTCTTCTCGACCGCCTTCATGGCCGTCTTCATCAGCGAGTGGGGCGACCTCACCCAGATCACCACCGCCAACCTCGCGGCCACCAACGGCACCTGGTCGACGGCGATCGGCTCGCTCGCCGCACTGATGAGCGTCTCCGCCCTCGCCCTGGTCGCGGGCCGGTTCATCGCCAAGCGCGTACCGCTCAGGACCGTGCAGCGCGTCGGCGGCGTCTGCATGGCGGGCCTCGCGATCTGGTCGCTGATCGAGGTCTTCACCGGCTGACGCCCACCCCGGCGCCCGGCGCCCCGGCACACCCGCGCACACCCCCGTCCCCTCCCGGACGGGGGTGTGACCACGAGCAGGTGGAGGAGATCCTGCTGCGCCTCCAGGGCCTCCTCGACGAACTGCCCTCGACCGGCGACGCGGGGCCCGGCTCCGACCCGGACCCCGCCGAGGTGCGGCGGGTGCGCGGCGAGCTGGACGGGCTGATCGCCCTGGTGGAGTCGCACTTCACGTACGAGGAGAAGAAGCTCGTCACGGCCCTCAACGAGCTCGGCACCCCACTCCCTGACGACTTCACGCTCTCCGACCTGACGGGCCGCTGACCGGGCGTCCGCCGGCCGAACGGTTCGCCGACCCCGACGGCCGATGACCGCACCGTTCGCCGACCCGACGGACCGCCGACCGGACCGGTCGCCCGGCCACCCCGGCCTCCCCGCCACCACACGAGGGCGTCGGCGTCCGACCTCTTGATGAAGCAGTGAATCACTGCTTCACTCCTTCCATGCCCTACCGACGCACCCCCGCCGTCCAGGCCCGGCTCGACGCCCAGCGCGCCTCCGTCGTCGACGCGGCGCTCGGGCTCCTCGCCGAGCAGGGATACGCGGGATGCACGATGGCCGCCGTGGCCGCCCGCGCCGGAATCGCGACCGGCAGCGTGTACCGCCACTTCCCCAGCAAGGCCGAGCTTGCCGTCGAGCTCTTCCGGACCGTGGTGAGCCGGGAGGTCACGGCCGTCTCCGAGGCGGCCGGGCACCCCGGGCACCGCTCGGCCGCCGAGCGGGTGGTCGCCGTCATCGAGACCTTCGCCCTGCGTGCCCTGAAGTCGCCGCGGCTCGCCTACGCGCTGCTCGCCGAGCCGGTCGACCCGGCCGTGGACGCCGAGCGGCTCGTCTTCCGGCGCGCCTTCCGGGACGTGTTCGCCGAGCGCGTCGCGGAGGGCGTGCGGAGCGGCGAGCTGCCGCCGCAGGATCCGGCGCTGACGGCCTCGGCGCTCGTCGGCGCCGGCGCCGAGGCACTCGTCGGCCCGCTGGCGGAGGGGTCCGTCGGGCCCGGCACCGTAGCCGCACTCGTCACCTTCACCCTGCGAGCACTGGGAGTTCCCGATGCCGACCACGCATGAGGTCACCAACCAGGCACCGCCCCTGACCGGTTACGACGTCTCCGCCGATCCCGCGCTCCTGGAGGGGCTGCGCAGGGAGGGCGCCGACTGGGCCGAGACCGAGGTGCGCGAGCTCGGCGCGCTGGCCGGCGGGGAGCGGGCCCAGGAGTGGGGGCGGCTCGCCGAGCGCAACTCCCCCGTCCTGCACACCCACGACCGCTACGGAAACCGGGTCGACGAGGTCGAGTTCCACCCGTACTGGCACGAGCTCATGGACGTGGCCGTCCGCAACGGGCTGCACGGCGCGCCCTGGCGGGACGAGCGCCCCGGCGCGCACGTGGCGCGCGCGGCGAAGGTGTTCGTCTGGGGCCAGGCCGACGCGGGCCACCTGTGCCCGATCTCCATGACGTACGCGGCGGTGCCCGCGCTGCGCGCCCAGCCGGAGCTCGCCGAGGTGTACGAGCCGCTGCTCACCTCGTCGTCGTACGACTTCGGTCTGCGGGTACCGACGGAGAAGCGCGGGATCATCGCCGGGATGTCGATGACCGAGAAGCAGGGCGGCTCGGACGTCCGCGCGAACACGACCCGGGCGGTACCGGCGGGCGAGCCCGGCCTCTACGCGCTGACCGGGCACAAGTGGTTCACCTCGGCCCCGATGTCGGACGTCTTCCTCACCCTGGCGCAGGCGCCCGGGGGCCTGTCCTGCTTCCTCGTCCCCCGGGTCCTGCCGGACGGCAGCCGCAACGCGATCCGTCTCCAGCGGCTCAAGGACAAGCTGGGCAATCGCTCGAACGCCTCCTCCGAGATCGAGTACGAGGGCGCCCTCGGCCGGCTGGTCGGCGAGGAGGGGCGCGGGGTGGCCACCATCATCCGGATGGTCAACATGACGCGGCTCGACTGCGCGATCAGCTCGGCGTCCGGGATGCGGCTCGGGCTCGTCCAGGCCGTGCACCACGCCACGCACCGCGAGGCGTTCGGGGCGCGGCTCGTGGAGCAGCCGCTGATGCGGAACGTCCTGGCCGACCTGGCGGTCGAGGCCGAGGCGGCCACGGTCGCGGCGCTGCGGCTGGCCGGGGCGGTGGACCGGGCGGCGCGCGGTGACGCGGAGGAGGAGCAGCTGCGGCGGCTGGGCCTCGCGGTCACCAAGTACTGGGTGTGCAAGCGGGCGCCCGCGCACGCCGCCGAGGCGCTGGAGTGTCTCGGGGGCAACGGCTACGTCGAGGATTCGGGGCTGCCGAGGCTCTACCGGGAGTCCCCGCTGCCCTCCGTCTGGGAGGGTTCGGGGAACGTCGCCGCGCTCGACGTGCTGCGGGCGATGGCCCGTCAGCCGCAGGCGGTGGAGGCGTACTTCGCGGAGGTCGACCGGGGCGCCGGCGCCGACCGGCGGCTCGACGCGGCGGTCGCGGGGCTCCGCAAGGACCTCGCGGGCCTCGGCGACCCGGAGTCCGCCGCGTACGGGGCGCGGCGGCTCGTCGAGCGGCTCGCGCTGGTCCTCCAGGGGTCACTGCTGGTACGGCACGGACACCCGGCGATCGCGGACGCGTTCTGCGCCTCGCGCCTGGACGGTGACCGCGGCCTCGCCTTCGGCACGCTGCCGCCCGGGGTGGACACGGCTTCGATCATCGCGCGCAGCGGGCCCGACGCGGTGGGCTGAGGGGTCGTGTGCGCCAACGACGAGGGCAGCTCGGTGGCGTCCGGAGGGGAAGTCAGGAAGGCTGGGGCGCATGGTTTCGGTATTGCAGAACGTGGCGATCGACTGTGCGGATGCCTACGAGCTGGCGCGGTTCTGGAGCAGTGTGACGGGCCGTCCGATGCATCCGGATGTCAGACCGGGTGACCGGGAGACCGAGGTGCTGCTGGCGGAGGGCCCAGTGCTGTACTTCAACCAGGTGCCCGAGGCCAAGACGATCAAGAATCGGATCCATCTGTGTCTGCGCCCTGAGGCCTCGCGCGATCAGGAGGTGGAACGGCTGCTGGGCCTCGGCGCCACTTTTGTCGCCGATCACCGGAACCCTGACGGCTCAGGCTGGGCAGTCCTTGCCGACCCCGAAGGCAACGAATTCTGCGTTCTGCGCAGTGAGTCCGACCGAGCCACCATGAATTCCTGACGCTGACGCGCCGTCCTGGCCGGCGTCGACCGCCTACCGCCTACCCGAGTCGGTAGGCGGTAGGCGGTAGGCGGTCCTGGTCGTGGGGCACAGCTGCCGGGTCCGGCCGCCGCCGTGTCAGCGGACGACGTCGAAGACCTGCTTCTGCAGGCCGTTGGCGTACGCCTCGTACTCGACGAGCTTCAGCTTCTGGACATCCTTGTCCGTGGCGCTGAAGAGCCGCTTGCCCGCGCCGAGCAGGAGCGGGAAGACGAGCAGGTGGTAGCGGTCGATCAGGCCGGCGTCCGACAGGGCCTGGTTCAGCGTGGCACTGCCGTGGACGATGATCGGGCCGCCCTCGGTCTCCTTCAGCGCGGCGACCTCGTCGAGCGAACGCAGGATCGTCGTCTCGCCCCAGTTCGACACGAGGTCGTCCTCGGTGAGGGTGGTGGAGACGACGTACTTCGGCATCACCTTGTAGTCGGCGAACTCCTCCATGTCGGGCCACACCGGGCTGAACGCCTCGTAGCTGGTCCGGCCCAGCAGGATCGCGGCGGCCTCCTTCTGCTCCCGCCCCTTGATCTCGAAGGCCTCGGGAAGGAACTCGACGTCCTTGAAGGTCCACCCGGAGTTCCGATAGCCGGGCTCACCGCCAGGACCCTCCACGACACCGTCGAGGGAGATGAAAGCGGTGCTGATGAGAGTGCGCATGGAAGATTCCTCGGTGTGTGTCTCGTGTCCGGTTCTCGGCGGGTCCTGCGGGTACGCGTTCGACCGCACACGCGGCTGCCGCGTACCCACATCATCTATGACCGATGATCACGGAGGAACTCATCGGTCGTCGCGCACTTCAGCCGAACGAGAGGGAGTCCCCGTTGAGTACGGAGTCGATCCACGGCGAACTGGACGAGCGGGCCGGGGAGGTGACGGACCGGGTGGTGGCCTGGCGGCGCCATCTGCACCGGCATCCGGAGCTGTCCAACCGGGAGGTGAACACGGCCCGGCTGGCGGCGGACGAGCTGCGCGCGCTGGGTCTCGACGAGGTCCGCACCGGCATCGCCGGACACGGGGTCGTCGGCGTCCTGCGCGGTACGGCACCCGCACCGGAGGGCAGGGTGGTGGCGCTGCGGGCGGACATCGACGCACTGCCGGTCAGGGACCTGTGCGGGACGGACTTCGCCTCCGAGGTCGTGGACGCCGACTATCCGGGCGGCCCGTTCCCGGTCTCGCACGCCTGCGGCCACGACTGCCACACGGCGATGCTGCTCGGCGCGGCGACGGTGCTCGCCAGGGTCCGCGACCGGCTGCCGGGCACCGTGCTGTTCGTGTTCCAGCCCGCCGAGGAGGGGCCGCCGGTGACCGAGGAGGGCGGGGCGCTGGCCATGGTCGAGGCGGGCGCGTTCGCCGATCCGGTGCCGACGATGGCCTTCGGACTGCACGTGACGCCCTACCCGAAGGGGTACGTGGGATACCGGATCGGCAACCAGTACGGCGCGTCCACCCTCGTCCGTGTCGTCGTCACCGGGAAGCAGACGCACGGCTCCACGCCCTGGGAGGGTGTCGATCCGATGCCCGCGGTGGGGGCGGTCCTGACGGGCGTGGGCCAGCTGTACCGGCAGGTCTCGGCCTTCGCCCCGGTCACTGTCTCCATCGGACACGTGGAGGACGTCGGCCGCTTCAACATCATCGGGCAGACGGTGACGCTGTGGGGCACGGTCCGGTGCGCCGTCGAGTCGGACATGACGGAGGTCCAGCAGCGCCTCACGACGCTCGTGGAGCACTCGGCGGCGGCGTACGGGGCGACGGCCGAGGTGGAGTACCTGCAGCCCGTGCCGCCCGTGCACAACAGCCGGCCGTGGGTCGAGTCGGCGCTGCCGACCTTCCGCCGGGTCGTGGGCGCGGAGCGGGTGGTGGAGACCGGCGGGACGCTCGGGTACGACGACGTCTCCGAGTTCGTACGCCGCTTCGGCGGCCTGTACGTGATGCTCGGCGTCCAGGACGCCGCCCTGGACGCGTCGGGCCGACCGGTGCCGGTGCCCGGCGGACGCGGGATCGTCACCAACCACAGCCCGCACTTCTACGCGGACGACGACACTCTCGTCACGGGGGTCCGTCTGCACGCGCACGTGGCGTACGACCATCTGACGGGGGCGCTGGCGCCGCCCGCCGACGCGCCGTAGGGCGTATCCCGTGTGTCAGGGCCGGGGCGTGCCGACCGCCGCGACGAAGGCCCTGAGCAGCGCGGAGTCGCCGGCGGTGGGCCAGACCAGGCCGTACTCGACGGGCGGGGCGTCGCGCAGGGGGACGTAGACGATGCCGGGGCGGGGGTGGTAGCGGGCGCCGAGCGCCGCCCCGGGAGCGACGCCCCGGCCTGCGCTCACATGGGACAGGACCTCCTGCCAGGTCTCGGCGGTCGGACCCCGGCCGACGGCGGCGCCCGACGGGGTGCGGCGGGGGTAGTGGTGATCCCGCCAGTAGCGGGGGTTGGCGCCCTCGGGGGCGATCAGGGGCAGCCCGGCGGGATCCTCCAGGCCGAGGGACGTCCGGCCGGCCAGCGGGTGGGCGGCCGGCAGGAGCAGCACGCGGTCCGAGGCGAGGACGACCGGGCCGGTGGTGAGCTCCGGCTCACGGACGGGGAGGGCGACGAACTGGACGTCGAGCGTCCCGTCCAGGAGGGGGCCAATTCCTCCGCCGAGCGGGACCTCGCGGACGGTGACCTCGCAGCCGGGGTACCGGCCGAGGAGGGTGTCGGCGGCGGCCGTGAGCAGCTCACCGCCCCAGGGCGTGGCGAAACCGGCCCGGAGTCTGCCGTGGACGCCTCGCCCGGCCTCGGTGGCGCGTTCGAGCGCGGCGCGCAGTTGCCGGTACGCGGGCAGGAGGTCCTCGTACAGGCGCAGGCCGACAGGGGTCAGGCGGACGCTGCGGCTGGTACGGGCGAAGAGCGGGGTGCCGACGCGTCGCTCCAGCTTCTTGACGGTCTGGCTGATCCGGCCGGTGGAGACGCCGAGGCGCTCGGCGGTGCGCCCGAAGTGGAGCTCCTCGGCAAGCGTGAGGAACGCCTCCAGTTCGTACCGTTCGAGCATCGGTCCCCCCTTGTGATCGTTGAGTGTGGCTCAACGCCGATTTGATGATCGCATCTTGTTCGACCGGGGTGTCGGCGAGGAGCCTGGAGGCGTCCCCCTCCCCATACGGAAGAGAGTCCGTGGAACCGAGCCCCGCCGCCGTACCGCCCGCCTCCGCTCCCGTCCCCGCGCCCGCGCCCGCGCGCACCGTGAACGTCCCGCTCTTCGCCGTGGCCGGAGCGGTCACCGTCGCCAACATCTACTTCCCGCAGCCGCTGCTCGCCGCCGTCGCACGCGGTCTGGAGGTCTCGGAGCGGACGGCGGGGCTGGTCGCCTCGGCGGCCCAGGTCGGGTACGCGCTCGGCATCCTGCTGCTCGTGCCGCTCGCCGACACGGCAAGGCTGCGCCGGCTCACCTCGGTGCTGCTCGCGCTGACGAGCGTCGCGCTGCTCGTCGCCGCGGCCGCGCCGGACGTGGTCACGCTGGCGCTCGCCACGCTGGCCCTCTCCACGACGACGGTGCTGCCGCAGATCCTCACGCCGGTGGCCGCCGTGCTCGCGGATCCGGGCAGGCGGGGACGGGTCGTGGGGCTCGTCGGCCTCGGCCTCACGCTGGGCTCGACGCTGTCCCGTACGGTCTCGGGGGCCGTCACCGACGCTAGCGGGAGCTGGCGGGCGGCCTACGTGCTGGCCGCGGCGGCGACGGCGGCGCTGCTGTGGGTCCTGCCGAAGCGGTTGCCCGAGCGGATGGGGACGGGTGGCGAGGTGCCGGAGGGCGCACGGCGCCGTTCCTCGCACCTCCGGCTCCTGGCCGGGCTGCCCCGCCTCCTCTCCGCCCACCGGGAGCTCCGGATCTCGGCGGTGCTCGGGGCGTGCGTCTTCGCCGCGTTCAGCGTCTTCTGGGCCGTGCTCGCCTTCCATCTGGCGGCCCCGCCCCTCGAGTACGGACCGGGCGCCGCCGGGCTCTTCGGGGTGCTGACCCTGCCCGCCGCGCTGCTCTCGGCGGCGGCCGGACGTCTCTCCGACCGGTACGGGGCGCGGGCGGTGACCACCGGGGGTCTGGTGGCCGCGGGGCTCGGCCTCTTGGTGGCGGGGCTCGCTCCGTACTCCCCCGTCGCGCTGGTGGCCGGGGCCAATCTGCTGGTCTTGGGGGTCAGCTCGTGCCAGGTGGCGAGCCAGGCACGGATCTTCGCGATCGGCCGGGCGGTGGCGGCCCGGGTGAACACCGTCTTCATGCTGGCGACGTTCGGCGGCGGGGCCCTCGGTTCGCTCACCGGGGCCTGGCTCTACACGGCGTACGGCTGGTCCGCCGCCCTGCTGGCGGCGGGGGCGTTCGTCGCCGTCGCCGGTCTCGTGGTGGCGGTCGTCGCGCGACCGGCGGTCCCGAGTTGCGTCCCGGACGCCACACGGGAGGCTGGGGTTATCCGTCCGCGCACCTCGCAGGAGAGAACCCCGCAGGGAGTGACATGATCCTGGACCTCACCGCGCTCGCCGACGAGCATCTGGCCGCGGCCCGCACCGCGCCGCACGGGCGCAGCGCCCATGTCGTGATGCACGACGGGGTGCTCCGGCAGACCGTCATCGCCCTGACATCGGGCACGTCCCTGGACGAGCACAACGCGCCACCGGCCGCCAGCCTCCAGGTGCTGCGGGGGCGGGTGAAGCTGACGGCGGCCGGGTGGGCGGAGGAGCTCTCCGCGGGGGCACTGCGGATGATCCCCAAGGAACGGCACGGGCTGACCGCTCTGGAGGACGTGGCGGTCCTCCTCACCGCCGTGAACGACTGACGCACCCCCCTGGGGTACGCGGGCGGCGACTGACGCACGCCCCTGGGTGGCACACGCCCCTCCGGTGCGCGGTGACTGACGTACGCCCCTCAGGTGCGCGACGGCGGCCGGGGGTCACACGGCCGGGTGGTCACTCGGTCGCGTCGAGGTCCTCGGCGTAGTGCTCGATGGCCCGCCGGTACTCGCGCACGGACGGGTCCCTCGCTGTTCGCGGCCGGCAGTCGCAGCAGGAGCCGGACCGAGTCGTGGTGGTGGCCCGTGTTGTGGAGGGCCATCGCGAGGAAGGCGCGGAGCGACCCGTCCTCGGGGAACTCCTCGACGGCCCCGGTCAGGAGGGTGACCGCCTCGTCGTACCGGCCGAGGATCCGGTAGGTGCTGCCGAGGCCGAGGAGAGCGCACGGGGTCGTCGCTTCGGCGGCCAGGTGACGGGCCGCCATACCGGGCGGGACGGTTTGTGGCGTCCTCGCCCATGGATGGCGCCTCCCGCCCGGCCGTAGCCTCCCGGCCGACCCTCCGTCAGGACCGAGCCGCCCGGGAGACCCCATGCGTTCACCCCGTCCCGCCCGCCCCCGCGGGCCGCGCCGTCTCGCGGCGTTGTTGCTGTGCGCCGCCGCGACCGTGTTCCCGACCGCCGTCCCCGCCGGGGCCGCCGCTCCCCCGCCCGTGCCAGGCACGCTCCAGTCGTACGACATCGGTTCCGTGTACAGCGCCGGCGTGTCGTCGGGCGGGTACATGGCGACCCAGTTGCACGTGGCGTACTCCGGTACGTTCGAGGGGTCGGCGGCCTTCGCGTCGGGGCCGTACGACTGCGCGCGAGGCTCGCTGCCCACGGCGCTCAACGCCTGTATGGACACGACGCAGAGCCTTCAGCTCGGTGCTCTGGAGCAGGCCACCCGCGACCGGTCCGCGCAGGGGCTCGTCGACCCGGTGGCGAATCTCGCCGGCGACCCGGTGTACGTCTTCAGCGGCTCCGGCGACACGACCGTGAAACGACCGGTGGCGGACGCGCTCGCCGACTACTACGGCCGCTTCGGGGCCCGGGTCCGCTACGACCGGTCCACGGCGGCGGGGCATGCCTGGATCACCCCGCTCGGCCCCAACTCCTGCACGGTGACGCAGAGTCCCTACCTGAACAACTGCGGGATCGACGCCGAGGGGTCACTGCTCGGGCACCTCTTCGGGTCGGTCGCCGCGCCCGGGTCCGGGACGGGCGGCTCGCTGATCCGCTTCGACCAGGACGTGTACGCGCCGGGCGGTTCGGCGGCGGCGCTCTCGATGGGCAAGGACGGATTCGCGTACGTGCCGGCGTCCTGCGCGGGCGGAGCGCGGTGCAAGCTCCTCGTGGCACTGCACGGCTGTAAGCAGGGGTACGCGTACCAGGTCTTCGGGACCCGGTTCGTCGAGGGCGCGTATCTGAACGAGTACGCCGACACCAACGACATGATCGTGCTGTACCCGCAGGCGGCGCCGACGGCGACCCTGGAGAACCCCAACGGCTGCTGGAACTGGTGGGGCTACCTCGGTGACACGGCCTACGCGCGGCACGGCGGGAAGCAGATCGAGGCGGTCATGGGCATGGTCCGGGCGCTCCGGGGCGGTTCGACGCCGCCGCCCGCGCCGGGGCGGACGGTGCTGGCCAGCACGGACTCGGAGGACGGGTACGTGAAGGCGGCGGCGGACGGGTCCGGTGCGACGGTGGGCACGCTGGAGGACCTGTACGGTCTCGCGCTCGGCCGGGGCACGGACGGCAGGGTGAACCGTTCGGTGGTCTCCTTCGACACCTCGCGGATTCCGGCGGGGAAGGAGGTCACCCGGGCCTGGCTGACCGTCACGCGGTCGAGCGGCGCGGGTGATCCGTGGGCGTCCCCGGCCGGCAACCGACTGGTGGTGGACGTGCGCACGGGCTGCTTCGGCGCTTGCGCGGTCGAGCCCTCCGACTGGTCGGCCGGGCCCTCGGTGGCGGGCGGGGCGGAGATCGCCGCGTTCACCTCGGGGAGCGCGGTGTCTTCGGACCTGTCGGCGGCGGCGCTCGCGGCGCTGGACCGGGGCGGGGTCACACAGCTCCGCCTCGGGTTCGCGTCGGCGCCGACCGGGAACGCGTACCTCTTCGTGAACCGGGACACGCCGGTGACCCTCACGGTCGAGTACAGGTAGAGCCTTTGCGGCCGGGCGCGGAGCACGCGGTGGGCGGATGTGAGGGTGCGAGTGCGCTGCTGACGTGCACGAATGCACCTTTTACTCCGTCTCGATCTGCGTGCTCTCGCCCGCAGGGCGGCAGCGCGCCTCAGTGGGCGGACTTCGTCCATTCGAGGGTCACGCGCAGGCTGGCGTTGGCGCTGCCCTGGACGACGAGGGCGGTGAGCCTGCCCGCGTCCAGACCGAGCTGGCAGCCGAACTCGACGGTCGCCCGGTCCGGGGCCGCCCGGTCGAGCGCATCGCCGATCTGCCCGGCGAAGGAGGCGAGCGCTCCGGTGACCGCCGAGAGGTCCGGCAGCCGGTCGCCGAAGCCTTCGAGTTCGGTGTCGGGCCCGAGCCGCCGCGCCTCCACGAAGAGGGTCGCGTCCCCGACCTCGACCTTGGTGACGTCCGGCATCGAAGCTCCCTGGGGCGGCGGAACGGGGCAGGTGGGAAGGCTGGGCGGGCAGGACGTCAGTATCACCGAGGGGTACGGGCCCGGGGCGCCCCGCGGGTGCTCGGCGTGGCGCGACGCGGGACCGCTCAGAGCGCGGGGCGCAGCGAGTTCGCGGGGGCGGCGGAGCCGGCGGCGGCCGTCCCGGTGAGGGCGCTGCCGCGCCGCCATTCCGCCCAGCTGAGGTTCCAGTCCCCGAAGCCGTTGCCGAAGGGGGTCATCGGCTGCCCGTAACCGTTGACCACCCGCACCAGATCGCCCTCGCGCACGGCGCGGAAGAACCAGGCGGCGTCCTCGGTGCTCATCCCGATACAGCCGTGGCTGACGTTCTCCCTGCCCTGGACGTCGACCGACCAGGGCGCGGCGTGCAGGTACTCACCGCTCCAGGTCACCCGGGTGGCCCAACGGACCTCGAGGTCGTAGGAGTCGCTGCTGCCTCGCGCGATCCCGATCGAGTCGCCCCGCATGCGGACGACGGGCTCCTTGGCGAGGACCACCTTGGTGCCGCCCCGGGTGCGGTACCCGGCCTTCCCCGTGGTGACCGGGATCGTGCGGACCGCAGTGCCGTCGCGGAAGACGGTCATCCTCAGGGTGGAGATGTCGGTGACGGCCTCGACGCGGTCGCCGGTGGTGAAGGTGAGGGGCCGCGAGGGGCCGCCGTGGAGCCCGCCCGCGACGTGCAGGCCCTCGAGTCCGCTGCGTACGCGGACGGTCGTGCGGGCGGGCCAGTAGTCACGGGGCCGGTAGTGGAGGGTGGTGGAGTCGACCCAGTGCCAGGCGCCTACGACGCGCCGTTCGGCACGGACCTGGAGGGCGCGCTCGACGACGCTACGGGAGGCGGGGGCGTCCGCCGGCACGGGGTGGCTGAGTTCGGCGGTGATCGGCTGACCCACGCCGTAGGTGGCGCCGTCCTTCGGCCCGAAGGTGACGGTGAGCCGCTCACCGGCGGGTGCGGCGGGGGTACGGAACTCCAGGCGGGCGAGGCGGCGGTGCGGTCCGGAGGCGCCGCCGCGCCGTTCGACGACGAGGCGGGCGGTGTAGCGGCGTCCGGCGGGCAGGGCGGCGACGCTGGTCCAGCGGGTGCCGTCCGCGCTCGGCGTTCCGGCGACCCGGCGGCCCCGCCCGTCGGTCACGGCGACGTCGGCGAGCAGACCGGGAGTGCGCAGAGCGAGCTCGACGGGGCCGGTGGCCCGCGCGTCGAGCGTGAGGGGGTGCCCGGTGAGGGTGTGTCCGCCGCTCAGGGTGATCGTATGGCGGGGCGCGGAGCAGAGGCCGCTCGTGGAGCAGCTGTCCACCGAGACGATCGCGGTGGACTCCGGCGCCCCGACCGGAAGCGGGTCAGAGCTCCCGGGCGGCTGGGCAGCCGTGCCGACGAGGACGGTTCCGACCGCCAGGGACAACGCTCCCCACCCTCGTACGTATCTGCGTGACGACACGTCGGACACCCTCCCCATCCTCGCGGCGGCGTCGGCGGGCGTCGCCGACCGCAGCATCAAAACGGATGAGAGGAGGAAAGGATGATCATTACACCGGGCGTGGCGGCGGAGTGCACGAGGAGACGACTCGAATGGTCCAGCGGCGGTTCCGTGCCAGGTCAGCGGGGCGGCTCCGGAAGCTCCTCACCGGTCTCCAACAGAGACTTCAAACTGGAGACCAGCGCGGGCCACCCCTCGCCGATCAATCCCTTGATGGTGCCGTCGGGCTCCAGGTCGCCGTGGGTGACGGTGAGTTTGACGGTGTCACCCGAGGGCTCGATGGCGAAGGTCACGCGGGAGCGGCGTTCCCGGGCAAGGCGCGCGTACACCTCCCGGTCGAGGCGGACCGCTGCCGCCCAGGCCGGGGTGAAGGTGTGCCAGGTGTACGAGAGGAGGCGGCCGGGCTCGGCGGCGAGGACGACCTGCTCGGGGTCGACCGTCCTGCGACCGCCCTCGTCCCAGACCATGGAGGCGCCGGGGGTCCACTCCGTCTCGAAGGCCACGCCCCAGTAGCGGCGGGTGAGCGCCGGGTCGGTGAGGGCCTTCCAGACCTCGTCGGGGGTGGTCCGGATGTAGGTGGTGTAGACGAAGCTGTCGCTGTCCATCGCGCTGCCCCTCGGGTCTGCTCCCCCACGGCCTTCCTCCCTCCACCCTAGGCAGGCGCCGGAGCGACCTGCCAGCGAAGCGGCTCCGTCCGGCCCGCGGAACCGCGTCTCGGCCGTGAAAGCGCGGCTCAGCCGTGGAACCGCGGCTCAGCCGTCGAAGCGCGGCTCGGCCGTGGAAGCGCAGCTCGGCCGCGAAAGCGCGCCCTGGCCGTGGACCCCGCTTCCTCGCCGTGAAATCGCACCCCGGACGTCGATCCTCCGCCCGTTGAATAGGTGCGGAGGAAACTATTCAACGTGCTGCTAGCGTGTCCGGATGTCGCTCAAGCACGCCGTCCTCGCAGCTCTCCTGGAGGGCGAGGCCTCCGGATACGACCTGGCCAAGATCTTCGACGTGTCCGTCGCCAACTTCTGGGCGGCCACCCCGCAGCAGCTCTACCGCGAGCTCGACCGGCTCGCGGAGGCCGGTCTGATCGCGGCGCGCGTGGTCGAGCAGGAACGGCGCCCCAACAAGCGGATGTTCAGCCTCACGGAGCCCGGACGGCAGGATCTGTACGCCTACACGTCGACTCCGCCGCGTCCGAGCGCCGTCCGTGACGAGCTGATGGTCCAGGTGCAGGCCTGCGACGAGGGCGACACGGAAGCGGTCCGCGGCTTCGTGGCGCAACGGATGGAGACGGCCCGGACCAAGCTCGCCCGCTACGAGCGCATGCGGGAGCGGATGCTCGACGGCCGGGACGAAGAGACGTATCTGCGCGAGGCGGAGCGGGTCGGCCCCTACCTCACGCTGATGCGCGGCCGGTTCTTCGAGGAGGAGAACCTTCGTTGGGGCGAGCGGGCCCTCGTCCTGCTCGACCGGCGCGCCGCGCTGCGCGGCGGCGCGCCGGAGCCCGCCCACGAGGTCGCGCCCGGAGGGGTGACGCACTCTCCTACTCTGCGGTAACGTCACCGGCCGGTCACCGGAGGCGCCGGTGGCGGAGCAGGGACGGATCGGGGACGGCCGCAATGAACGTCGGTGACCTTGTCGAGGACTTCACCCTTCCGGACGAAACAGGCACCCCGCGCTCGCTCACGGGGCTGCTCGCCGAAGGGCCGGTCGTCCTCTTCTTCTACCCGGCGGCGCTCACTCCGGGCTGCACCGCCGAGGCCTGCCACTTCCGTGATCTGGCGGCCGAGTTCAGCGCCGTCGGCGCCATGCCCGTGGGCATCAGCACCGACGGGGTGGAACGTCAGCTGGAGTTCGCCGAGCGGCATTCGCTGGGCTACCCGCTGCTGTCGGATCCGGACGGCGCCATACGGGACCGGTTCGGCGTGAAGCGCGGCTTCTCGCTCGCGCCGACGAAGCGGATCACGTTCGTGATCGGCCAGGACCTGCGCGTACGGGAGGTCGTGCGGAGCGAGCTCCGCATGAGCGCGCACGCGGACCGGGCACTGGCCGCCCTGCGCCGCCTCTGAGGATTCCCTCGGACGCGATTCCCTCAGACGCCGAGGAGTCTCGCCTTGGCCGCCGCGAACTCCTCGGGGGTGAGCAGGCCCTGCTGGGCGAGCTCGCCGAGCCGGATCAGCTGATCGGTCACCGTGGGCGCCGCTCCTGAGGCCGGTGCCGCGGCGGGCGAGAGCGGGCTCGGCGCCGGCAGGGCGGCCGGCGGTGGCTGTTGCTTTTGCTGTTGCTGTTGCGCCTGGCGGTCGGCGATGGCCGCCTCCTGGTCCTGTTCACGGCGCGCGGAGCGCGCCGAGCTGCGGCCCGCGGCATAGGCCGCGCCGCCGACGAGGGCGCCGCGCAGCAGCGGCGCTCCGGCGGGCCGGACGACCGGGCGGAGGAGGGGACGGCGTCGCATGAACATCGGTCAGTTCCTTCCGGCCGTGGCGGCGACCACGGCCTCGCGGTAGGCGTCCCGGGCCTGTTCCACGTGGTCGGGCGGGATGCGCACGTTCCCGGCGATACGGCCGCCGACCTCACGGATCGCCTCCGCCGCGCGCGCGGCCCAGACGTGTTCGACGAGCAGCATCAGCGCGCAGGAGCCCGGTTCGAGGGTCCCGGCAGCCTCGGCCGCGTCCTCCGGGCCGAGCAGGTTCGCCTCCGGCCCGATCTCGGCGGTGGCCTCGTCGTACTCCTCGTACTCGACGAGCTCGGAGGTCGACACCTCCCCCGTGAGGGACTTGACGATGACGAGCGAGTCGACGAGCCGCACCTGGCCGGCTCTGCGCAGTTCGGCGACGGCCGTCACCGCCGCCACTTTCAGCCGCTCCCCCGGGAAGGCGAGTACGACACATTCCACCGGCCCCATGGCGCTCCGTTCCTCGTGCGGTCCTCGGCGACCATCCGAACACGGCGGGCGGCGGGTCGCACTCCGGAGCACCACGAAATGCGGGGGCACGGCGCCTGCACGAGACTCACTCATACGCCAGGCCTCCCGGCCCGCGCGGGAACGGAGTGTGCAGGAATGGACGACTACCCTCTCCTCGACGTCTTCTGGACGATGCTGTGGTTCTTCATCTGGATCATGTGGCTCTTCCTGCTCTTCAAGGTGATCACCGACATCTTCCGTGACCACTCCCTCAACGGCTGGGCCAAGGCGGGCTGGTTGATCTTCTGCATTCTTCTGCCGTACCTGGGGGTGCTGGTGTACGTCATCGCTCGCGGCAAGAGCATGGGGCAGCGTGACGTCAAGCAGGCGAAGGACTCCGAGGCAGCGTTCCAGGACTACATCCGCAAGACGGCCGGTACGGCGCCGGCGGGCGGCGGTGCCGGCGACGAGCTGGCGCGGCTCGCGGACCTGAAGGAGAAGGGCGCCATCTCGGACGAGGAATTCCAGAAGGCGAAGGCCAAGGTTCTGGCCTGAGGGTAGAGAAGCATCTCGGCCCGGGGTCGCGCCGGCCGTCGAACGGCTCCGCGCGGCCCACAGCCACCCCCTTAATGCGCACATGAAATACCGCTTTGATACGGTCGGACCGTGAGGCTGACGAAGTTCACCGACCTGGCGCTCCGTGCCGTGATGCGCCTGGCGGTCATCGCGCAGGAGGAGTCCGTCACCACGCGCGAGGTGGCGGAGTCGATGGACGTGCCCTACGCCCACATGGCGAAGGTCGTCACCCGGCTCCAGCACCTCGGCGTGGTCGAGGCGCGACGCGGCCGTGGCGGCGGTCTCGCCCTCACGGAGCTGGGCCGGCGCTCCTCGGTCGGCTGGCTGACCCGCACCCTGGAGGGTGAGGAGGAGGTCGTCGGCTGCGAGGGCGATCCCCCGTGCCCGCTGCGCACCGCGTGTCGGCTGCGGGGCGCGCTGCGGGAGGCGCAGGAGGCGTTCTACCGCGTGCTCGACCCGCTGACCGTGGCGGAGCTCGTGGCCTCGCCGACCGGTCCGCTGCTCCTCTCCCTCACCCGCCGCCCCACCTCCTGACCACGTACACCTCTCACCAACAGCACACGTCCGCCTTTAAATACGCAGATCATCTACCAGATTGCGAGTTCTCATGCTGTCCGAGCAGTCCGCCCCGGTCGTCCGCGCCACCCTGCCCGCCGTCGGCGGCGCGCTCGACGAGATCACCGAGCGCTTCTACGCCCGGCTCTTCGCCGCCCATCCCGAGCTGCTGCGCGATCTGTTCAACCGGGGCAACCAGGCCAACGGCGAGCAGCGGAAGGCGCTGGCCGGCTCCATAGCCACCTTCGCGGTCGCGCTGCTCGAGAACCCGGGCAGCCGGCCCGACCTCATGCTGTCCCGGATCGCGCACAAGCACGCCTCGCTCGGCGTCACCGCCGAGCAGTACAAGACCGTGCACGAGCACCTCTTCGCCGCGATCGTCGAGGTCCTCGGCGACGCGGTGACTCCCGAGGTCGCCCAGGCCTGGGACGAGGTGTACTGGCTGATGGCCAACGCGCTCATCGCCGTGGAGGCCCGGCTCTACCAGGAGGCCGGCGTCCCCGAGGGCGAGGTCTGGCGGCCCATGGAGATCGCCGAGCGACGCGAGGAGACGGCCGACACGGTCTCCTTCGTCCTGCGCCACACCGACGGGACCCCGACGACCGCCTTCCGGCCCGGCCAGTACGTGAGCGTCCAGGTCACCCTGCCCGACGGCGCCCGGCAGATCCGCCAGTACAGCCTCTCCGCGGCCCCCGGGCACCCGCAGTGGCGGATCACGGTGAAGCGGGTCGACGGCGACCCGGCCGGCGAGGTCTCCTCCTGGCTGCACGCCCACGCCCGGGAGGGAGACACCGTGGAGGTGTCCGCACCCTTCGGCGACCTGGTCCTGCCCGAGGGCGACGGACCGCTGCTGCTCGCCTCCGCCGGCATCGGCAGCACCCCGATGCTGGCCATGCTCGACCACCTCGCGGCCACCGGGTCGACCCGTCCCGTCGCGGTCGTGCACGCCGACCGCTCCCCCGCGGCGCACGCGCACGCCGCCGAGCTGCTCCGCCTCGTCGAGGCGCTCCCGCAGGGCTCGCTCCACCTCTGGTACGAGGAGCCGGGCGAGGACTCCGCGGCCCGCCAGGGCCTCGCCGACGTCACCGCGCTCGACCTGCCGGAGGGCACGACGGCGTACCTCTGCGGGCCGCTGCCCTTCCTGCGCGCGGTACGCGGCGATCTCCTCACCCGTGGCACCGCGGCGGCCGACATCCACTACGAGGTGTTCGGTCCCGATCTGTGGCTCGGCGCCGAGAGCTGACGCCCTCCGCCTTCGATACCCAAGCAGCATGGCGTTCCTGTTGCGGATACTGCATAGTGAGAGCCCGTATCGGCCTCGCAATCAGCGGGTACGGAGCGAATGGACGGAAGCGATGGGATCGTTCGGATCAGTCGGTGGCGGTCGGGGCACGGCGCGACGGCCGGTGCGCGGGATCGCCCTCGACATCGGCAGCTCGCGGACCCGGGCCTGGGCTCCGGGGGCGGGTGTCTTCGCCGACGTGCCGAGCGGTCCCGTACGGCGCGGGCGCGTGACCGACGCGGACCTCCAGCTCCGGCTGCTGCGGCGGCTGACCGCCGCGGCTCCCGGCGACGGCGGTCACGACACCGTCGTGATGCTGACCCATCCGGTGCTCGCCGCTCCGGCGGAGCGGGAGGCGGCGCGCCGGGTGGTGGACGGTCTCGGCCCGGCGCGGGTCATCGCCGTGGACAGCGCCCGCGCCGCCGCGGCCTATGCCGCGCCGCCCGGCGGCGGCCCCCTGCTCGTGGTCGATCTCGGCGCGCAGCTGACCGAGGTGACGCTCGTCGTCGACGGGCTCGTCGAGGACGCGCGCCTGGCCGAGGTGGGCGTCGACGACGTACCGGAGTCGGGCCGGGTACCGGACGCGATCGCCGGGACGGCCGCCGACATGGTCAGCGACCTGTGGCGGCACGACAGCACCGGGGCTGTCCGCGGCGCGCTGCGCCGCGGCGTCCTGGTGACCGGCGGCGGCGCGCTCCGACTCGATGTGACCGGCCGTCTGGCTCATCTCCTCCGGGCCCGGCTGCGTCTGGCGAACGACCCGTCGACCAGCGTGGTCCGCGGCGCCGGACTGATGCTCACCTCCGCCCTCCGCCACCCGGGCGACCCGCTCGGCCGCGACTGACCCGGTCCGGCGAGGGGCACGGCCGGGACCGGATCAGCTCGGGTGGGGCGGGTCAGCAGCCGGTCGACCAGATGTGGGAGTCACCCCGGTCGTTGGCGGCGCCGTTGTAGCCGACCTCCTGCCCCGGGGCGAGACAGACGGTCATGCTGCCGCCCTGCCAGGCGCTCTCGTAGACCCGGACATGGTCCTTGATCCCGGGGCCTGAGATGCCGTGATTGGCCCAGGAGGAGTCGGTGTCGGAGATCCAGCTCTCCCACCAGCCGTCGTCCCCGCTCCAGTTGGCGCGCTGGCCGCCGAAGTTCGAGTCCTGCCAGACGCAGAACTCTCCGCTGGGGCATTCGGCGGCCCCGGCGGAGGTGGAGAGGGCGAGGCCGGCGGTGACGGCGAGCAGGGCCGCCGCGGAGAGGGCGAGGATGCGCTTCACGAGTGGTCGTGGCCTTTCTGCGGGTGGGTGGACGCGGGCAGTTCGGCTGCCCGCAGCAGCGCGCGGTCACGCAGCTGCCGGTATGCGGTGAGCTCGTCGCGGTGCAAGGCGCGCACCACCACCAGCTCGACGGCCTCCAGCCGTGCACGCACGTCGTCGAGTCCGCTCTCGCGTGCGCAGCGGGCGGCGACGGCCGGATCGGGGCGGTCGGGACGGGGCAGGCCGGGCGGGCTCGCGCATCGGGTCCAGCGGGCGAGCGCCTCCTGGTGGGCGGGGTCGTCGCGGACGCGGGCCTGGGCCTCGGTGCGGAGGTTGTCGACGGTTACCTGGGCCCGGAACCAGCGGCGCGTGTCGCCGTAGAGCCTGCCGCGCGCGGTGGCGAGGCAGCCGTCCTCGTGTGCGGTGACGGTCGCGCCGGTGGCGAGGGTGACGGAGAGCTCTCGGGGCCCCGCTCCGAAGAGCGCGGCCTGCAAGGTGCGGTCCTCGTCCGGGGCGCGGGGCCGTGCCGTGAGGGCGAGGCCCCGGTCCGCCAGACAGTCCACGACAAGACGGTGCTCGGCGGCCTTCAGCAAGGAGTCCTGTCCCGCCCGGTCCACCGGGACACCCGGGGTCCCGGGATCGTCCGGTCCGACGACGGCGCAGCCGGAGACGAGCAGCGAGGCGGCGGCGGTGACGAGCGCACGGCGGGCGCGCGATGTCCTGCGAAGCATGGGGTCCCCCTTCGAACGTCCCAGGTCGGCGGGGCTCCGGGTGATCGTTCGGAGGGCCCGGGAAGATCACTGCCCGGGAGGGAACCGGCCATGCCGAGGCTCACTCGAACGAGTCGAACGCGCCGGGTTGCGCGCCGTCCGAGCGCCGTATCGCCGCCGCGCACGGAACCCGGGAACGACAGAGCCCCGGTTGGACGGGGGATTCCAACCGGGGCCGATAGCCGTGACACCGAAGGGCGGTCACCTCCGGGGGGGGGACCTTGGGGACCGGACCCCTTCGCAGTCACATACAGATGAACGCTTAATGTTTCCCGAATGTTCCGTGCGTTCCGGAGTGGGCGATGTGAGTCGCCTCACCCGGTTTCGACGGTTCTCGTCAGTCCTTCTCGGGCGCGTAGACGACACCCGGCTCGGCCTTGCCGGGGGCGAGGAGCTCGGACACCGTCACGAAGGTGAAGCCACGGCGCTTGAGCTCTTCGATGATCGAGGGAACGGCCGGGACCGTGCCGTCGTAGATGTCGTGGAGCAGGATGATCCCGTCACCGTGCGCCTGGTCGAGCACGCGCTGGCGTATGAGCGCGGAGTCGGTGGTGGAGTAGTCCTTGGCGGTGATGCTCCACAGGATCTGAGCGAGCCCGAGCTCCTCGCTGACCTTGGACACCTTGTCGTCGGTGCGGCCCTGCGGCGGGCGCATGAGGGTCGGCTTGCGCCCGGTTATCCTCTCGACCGCGGTCTGGGTGAGGGAGAGCTCCTCGCGCACCTCGGCCTCGTCGAGGTCGGTGAGGATCCGGTGGCTCCAGGTGTGGTTGGCGACCTCGTGCCCCTCGTCCGCGATGCGCTTGACGACCTCGGGGTAGCGGTCGACGTGCTTCCTGCCGAGCAGGAAGAAGGTGGCGGGGACCTGCTCCTCCTTGAGGACGTCGAGGAGTCGGGGGGTGTCCTTGCCCGGCCCCGCGTCGAAGGTGAGGGCTATGCACTTCGCCTTGGCGCAGTCGACGCCCCGGGCACCCTGGCCCGCCTTGTCGTCCGTCCCGGCCTCGTCCCGGGCGTCCTGTGGAGTGACCCGGTCGACCCCGCAGCCGCCGAGCGTCAGCATCAGTGACGTGGCGACGAGCAGAGCGGCGGCCGTCCCCCTGCGGCGACCCGGCCTGAATCCGAACATGGTGGAACCCGCTTTCCCCTGTGATGGCCTTCGATGCGGTCGCCACCGCCTGGTCAGGACGGATCACGCGACGTCAAGGACTCTACACACGGTGTATACCGGTGATCACAGGGGGGTGCTCCATGCGTTCGAAGGGCATGCGTCGGCCCCGGGCGGCGCCCGTCCGCTCCGCCCGGGGTGTCCGTGCCGCGTCGCTCAGCGGGAGGCGAGCAGCAGGCGGGCCTCGGTCTCCTGGTCGCCCGAGACCGACTGCAGGGACTGGATGTCGAAGCCGGTGGCGAGCACGCGCTCCACCTCGTCGACGGCGTGGTACCCGCCGGTGAGCGTGGCGCCGACCGGCGCGGTCAGGTGGGTGGGAGGCACGTCCTCGCCCCGTCCGGCGGCCGTGTCGAAGGTGGCGACCCAGACGGTGGGGGCGGGTCCCTCAGCCGCCGCCTGCGCGCTCGGTGTCTCCAAGTCCTCCAGCTGGTAGACACGGTCGAGGACGTCGAAGACGGCCTGGGCGTCCTCCCGGCAGCAGTCGCTCAGCTGCACGGTGACGTCGGTGTCGATGTGCAAGTCGTACACGTCGCTCATCTCCTTGCGGCCCGCAGCTCGCTCCTTGCGGCCCGCGGCTCGCTCCTCGCGCCACGCGCCCGTCGTGCCACGTCTCCAGGATCCCTCTCGGTACGGACTCCCGCGAGGTCCGGCCGCCCCCGGCTCAGCCGCGGCCGGTGATCCCCTCGACGGTGTCGGCCTCCGAGGCCGGCTTGTCGGGGCGGTGGCGTACGACGCGGGCGAAGCGGAGGGTGACGCCCGCCGGGTAGCGGGTCGAGCGCTGGAGTCCGTCGTAGGCGATCTCGACGACGAGCTCGGGTCGTACCCGTACGGTGAACCCGTCGTCCGCCACGGCGAGTTCGCCGAGGCGCTCGGTCTGCCAGCGGAGCATCTCGTCGGTGAGCCCCTTGAACGTCTTGCCGAGCATGACGAAGTCGCCGTCGTCGGCGCGCGCGCCGAGGTGGAGGTTGGAGAGCAGCCCGGTCCTGCGTCCGTGGCCCCGCTCGACGGCGAGGACGACGAGGTCGACGGTGTGGACGGGCTTCACCTTCAACCAGGTGCGGCCCCGGCGGCCGGCCACGTAGGGCGCGTCCAGGGCCTTGACGAGGACGCCTTCGTGTCCGCGCTCCAGCGTCTCGGTGAAGAACCGCTCGGCGGCCTCGATCTCCGCGGGATCGGCCGGGTCCGTGACGACCAGGCTACGGACACACTGAGGTTCGGGCAGCAGCCGGGTGAGGACTGTGTGACGGTCCCGTCCCGGCCGGTCGATGAGGCTCTCGCCGTCGGCGGCGAGGACGTCGAAGAAGACGGGCGTCAGCGGCAGGGCCGCCCGGGCGCCGGCCACGTCGGTACGGGAGCCGACCCGGGCGGCGATGGACTGGAAGGCCGCGGGGCGCCCGGTAGCGGGATCGAGGGCGATGACCTCACCGTCGAGGATGAAGGCGTCGGAGGGCACGGCGCGGGCGACAGCGACCACCTCGGGAAGGCGGCCGGTGATGTCGTCGAGAGAACGGGTGTGGACACGGACGTCGTCACCGAGGCGGTGCACCTGGATACGGAAGCCGTCGAGCTTCTCCTCCACGACACAGGGCCCCAGTGCGGTGATCGCCTCGGTGACGGTGGCGGCGGTGTGCGCGAGCATGGGCTGGACCGGGCTGCCGACCCGCAGCGTGAACCTGTCGAGCCCGGTACGCCCCTGGGCCAGCACGGCCTGGGCGACCGGAGGCAGCGAGCCTTCGAGCATGACGGCGCGCCGCAGTTCGGCGGCCGGCACGGTCGCGGCCTTGGCGACGCCTTCCAGGGCGACGGCGTCGAGGGCCCCCTGCCGCACCTCTCCGGAGAGGAGCCGCAGCAGGAGCTCCTGCTCCTCGCGGGTCGCGGCGCCGAACAGGCCGCGGACGAGCCGGTCCCGTTCCGCCCGGGCGCCCGCTCCCGAGACGGCGGCGAGCTCCGAGAGCGCGGCGTCGACGCCGGCGAGCGTGAGGCCGGGCACGTCGACGGACGGGACGGCGGGCGGCACGACGTTCTTGAGGACGCTCCACCCGACGCCGATCCGCCCCTGCGGAAGGCGGCCCGAGAGATAGGCGATGACGAGCGGGCTCTCCTCGGGCACGGCCTCCGCGAAGAGCTCGGCCAGCAGGCCGATCTTGCGCGAGCGCGCGGAGACCGCGGCGACCTCCCGGGACACCTCCGCGACACGGGCGAGCAGCATGGGCCCATCCTCCCCACACCCCGCCCCCGCCGCACGCCGACCCCGCCGGATCCCGCGTCAGGGCCAGGACACCGGGCGCTTCCCTCTCCTCCCCCGCGGGGTCGCCCGCGCCTTCCGCCGCAGGATCCGGTCGAGCAGCCGGGAGCGGGCGGGAACACCTCCCCCTCGGACGACCTCCGCCGTGCTCCGCGCCGACAGCACCCGCACATCGGGCAAAGCCAGGATCGACGGGGACTCCGGAGCGGCTACCGACTCCAGGGAGTCCGACAGCTCCGGGGGCTCCGACAGTTCCCGGGACATCGGGGGCGGCGGGGCCTTCAGTGGCAGCGGTGCGAGCAGCGGGGCCTCGGCGGGGTGCGGGGCGGGACGGTCCCCGCGCGCCTCGTCCAGGGCCAGGGCGAGGCTCATCCGGTGCCAGAGGATCTCGTCGGGCTCGTCGGCCCGCGCGAGCCGGTCGGCGACCTCTCGTGCGGCCGCCGACACCGGGTGGCCGGGCGGCGGTGGCGGGCGCAGCCGGTCGAGATGGGCTCGCTCGTACGGATCTCCGACGACCTCGGCCAGATGGACGGGGTCGAGTATCGAGGCGATGGCGGCAGCGCGCGCCCAGGGATCGTCCGTGGCCCGGAGCAGCAGGGCGAGCCGGCGCGCCCGCCAGTTCCGCGGCCGCGAGTCCTCGTACGCGTCGAGACGTTCACGCACGTCCAGGGGAAGCCGCCCGGTGAGCAGGGCGGGGTTCGTGCGGGCGAACTCGGTCACCTCCGCCGCCAGATAGAGCCACACCACGGCCCGGTAGCGGTTCAGATAGAACCGCACCGGACTGAGGTGCCCCGTCCGCACCAGCCGCGTGAACCGGTCCGGGGGCACCGAGAGCAGTCCGGCGGCCTCCCGGGTGCCCACTGCTCGCACCCGGTCACGAAGGCCCTGGGGAAAGTCCGGGGCGGCCTTGAGGCGGTCGATCTCACCCCGCTCCACGCGCCGTCGCTCCCCTTCGCCCACCGGCACCGTCCTCACCAGGCCCAGCTGCGTCGCGAGCCGGAACTCATCGCGCCTCAGTTCCAGTTCCCGCGCCGCCTGCGCCGGTGTCACGGTGGTCACCGTGCGCCCGCCTGCATCCACCTTCATCTCGTGGTCCTCCCCCGTACGTCCGTGGTCTCTCGCGCCAGACAAGAGAACGGTAACGCAGAGTGATGACACACGTGCGGGCTGTGGAAAACCCCTGTGGACAGCTAACCCTCAGAGCGCGGTGCCGCCCGGCAGGCCCGGCTGGCGCGCGGCCACTCCGAGATGCTCTCCGACGCGGTTGACCAGCAGCGTCATCTCGTAGGCCACCTGGCCGACGTCCGCCTCGGCCGCGCTCAGGACGCACAGGCAGCTGCCCTCGCCCGCCGCAGTCACGAAGAGCAACGCCTCGTCGAACTCCACCATCGTCTGCCGCGGCCTACCGGCCCCGAAGTGCCGGCCCGAGCCCCTGGCGAGGCTGTGGAGCCCCGAGGAGACGGCGGCCAGATGCTCGGCGTCCTCGCGCTCGAGTCCGCTGCTCGCGCCCGTCACCAGACCGTCGTTCGACAGCACCAGCGCGTGCCGTATGAACCCGACCCTCTGGGTCAGGTCGTCGAGAAGCCAGTCCAGTCCCTTGTCCAGCGCCATGCGTGTTCCTCCCCCTTGGTGTTGCGTCCCCGTCGACCCGCAAGTCTTCGGTCCGCGTGTCGCCGCAAGCCTTACGCACTGTCGTGGACAGGGCAAGCACCGCACCGCGCCCGCGCGTGCCGCACGATGTCCGACGTGCGGTGCAGGATGGGGACATGACGAGGATGACCGAGGATCAATGGCGGACCTTCGTGTCCGCGGGGACCCGCACGGGCAAGCTGGCGACCGTCCGCGACGACGGCAGTCCGCACGTCGTGCCGATCTGGTTCCTGCTCGACGGCGACGACGTCGTGTTCAACACGGGCAAGGACACCGTGAAGGGCCGCAACCTCGCCCGGGACGGACGGGTGTCCCTGTGCGTGGACGACGACACCCCGCCGTTCGCCTTCGTGACCCTGACCGGTCGCGCCGAACTCAGCGAGGACCCGATCGAAGTGCGCCACTGGGCCGCCCGTCTCGGTGCCCGGTACATGGGTGAGGATCGGGCGGAGGAGTTCGGAGACCGCAACGGGGTCCCCGGCGAACTCCTCGTCCGGGTGAGGATCGACAAGGCGATCGCCCAGGGCGGCGTCTCCGACTGAGGGCTGGGCAGGGACGGCGCCCTCAGCCGACGCTGTCGAGGAGCCTGGCGGTGTGCATCCGCCCGGCGTGCTCGACGAGGCGGATGAGCACCTCCTTTCCCGAGTCCCGGTCGCGCGCGTCGCACAGCACCACGGGCGTGCCGCGGTCCAGGTCGAGCGCGCGGGACACCTCGTGCGCCCCGTAGGTGCGGGCGCCGGTGAAACAGTTGACCGCGACGACGAAGGGGATCTTCCGGTGCTCGAAGTAGTCGACGGCAGGGAAGCAGTCCTCCAGCCGCCGGGTGTCGGCGAGCACGACGGCGCCCAGGGCGCCCTGGGACAGTTCGTCCCAGAGGAACCAGAAGCGGTCCTGGCCGGGGGTGCCGAAGAGGTAGAGGGAGAGCCCGGAGCGGATCGTGATGCGGCCGAAGTCCATGGCGACGGTCGTGGTGGTCTTCTGGTCGACGCCCCCGGTGTCGTCGACCAGCTCCCCGGCGCGGCTGAGCCGTTCCTCGGTGCGCAGGGGCCGGATCTCGCTGACGGCGCCGACCAGGGTGGTCTTTCCCACGCCGAACCCTCCGGCGACCAGGATCTTCAGGGCGAGGGCGGTGGTGTCCGCGCCGTCGCCGGCGCCGCTACCCGTGCTCTCAGAGCGCTCGTAGGCCATCGATGACTTCCCTCAGGATTCTTTCGTCGGGGAGCTGTGCGGGTGGGACGGGCCTGCTGACACGTACGAAGCCCGATTCGAGGAGGTCGCCGAGGAGGACCCGGACGACGCCGACGGGCAGGTCGGCATCGGCGGCGAGCTCGGCCACCGACTGCGTCTCGGCCCGGCACAGGGCGAGCAGGGAGCGGTGTTCGGGGCCCAGCAGGCCTTCCTCGGCCGCTCCGGGCGGGTCGTCGTCGACGACGACGAGGGCGATGAGGTCGAACCGTACGTTGCTGGGGCCCGGCCGGGTCCGCCCGCCGGTCATCGCGTACGGACGTACGAGCGGCCCGGCGTCGGCGTCGTACCACTGACTGCCCGGCGCGGACGGGCCGCCGCCGGTGCTGTCCTGGCTCATGGGGGTCTCCGGGTCAGCCTGCGGCCGGCGGGGTCACCGTGAGCCGGGGCGGGGTGTGCAGGTGCTCGCCCACGCGCTTGACGAGACGGGCCATCTCGTAGGCGATGAGGCCGATGTCGGCGCTGACCGAGCTGAGGACGGCGAGGCAGGAGCCGTCCCCCGCCGCCGCGACGAAGAGGAAGCCGTCGTCCATCTCGACCATGGTCTGACGGACGCCTCCGGTGTGGAACTGCCGTCCCGCGCCCTTGGCGAGGCTGTTGAAGCCGGAGGCGATGGCGGCGAGGTGTTCGGCGTCCTCCCGGCTGAGTCCGCTGGAGGCGCCGACGGCGAGTCCGTCGTTGGAGAGCACCACGGTGTGGCGGACCTCGCGGACCCGCATGGCGAGGTCGTCGAGGAGCCAGTCGAGCTCACCGGAGCGGTGAGGGGAGATCCTCTCGTGGTCGATCATGCGTCGTCTCCTTCGAAGCGGGGGGTGTTGGGGTCGATGAGGTCGTGGTGGGGCTCGCGGGGCGACTCGCCGTCGGGGCCGGTGCCGAGGGGGCGCCTGGTCCCGGGGGCGAGGCCTCCGCCCCGCTGCCAGCCGTCCTGGTAGGCCGCCATCCGGTCCCTCACCACTTCCGGGGTACGTCGGTCCGCGCCGGGTGGCGTCGGTACGGAGACCGGGGCGGGGGCGGGTGCTTCGCGGAGCTGCGGGACGAGGTTCGCCTGCCTCACACGGCGCGGCAGTTCGCCCTCGGGATCACCGTGGTCCCCGTGGTCCTGGTGCTCCCTGTGGTCCCGGTGCCTTCCGTGGCCCCCCTGATCTCCGTGATCTCCGTACACGCCGGGGCCGTCCGCGGCCGCTGGCAGCTGGGAGGGGGTGGGTGTCCGTGGGGGCGGCGTCGCTGACGTCGGGGACACCGTCGGTGCCGATGACGGCGGCGACAGTGGTGAGGCCGAGCTCGGTGACGTCGGTGCGGCGGGGCCGCGCTGTCGCAGCGCGGTGACTCCGGCCGGCGGGGGGCCCGGTTCCGGCGGTGCCGCCAGAGCGGGGACCGCCGTCGGGCGCGGCAGGGGCTGCGGGCGGAACTGAGGGCGGGGAATGTCCGTCGGTTGGGGCCGGTTCAGGGGCTGCGGCCCGGCAGGCGGCTGCGCATTTGTGCCTCGGGGCGTCCCGCCGGGGCCGGGCGGGACGTTCGGTCCCTGCGTACGGGGCCCTTGGGGACGGCCGAAGCGGCGGGCCTCCGCGCGCTGCGCCTCCTCGTGCTCCCGCGCGATGCGCGCGGCGTCCGTGGCGGAGCCGCCAGAACGCGGGTCGCCCGAACGGGGGTCGGTCGAACGCGGGTCGCCCGAACGCGGGTCGCCCGAACGCGGCCGGCCCGCCCGGGGATCGCCCGCCCGTGGGTCACGGCCGCGGGCCGGATCGGTCGGGGTCCGCTGCGGCCCGGGGTTCCCCGCAGGGGCTCCGGCCTGTGCGGCCTCGGGTCCCGGACCGGTCGCGGAGGTGCCGCGCCCGGGCGGCAGCGCGCCCTGGAGGAGGTCCGTCGGGAGCAGCACGACGGCCGTCGTACCGCCGTACGGGGAGGTGCGCAGATGGACCTTGATGTCGTGGCGGGAGGAGAGCCGGCTGACGACGAAGAGGCCGAGCCGGTCGCTGTCGAAGAGGTCGAGGGCTTCGGACTGGGCGATGCGGGCGTTGGCCTCGGCGAGGGTTTCCCTGCCCATGCCGAGCCCCCGGTCCTCGATCTCCAGGGCGTACCCGTTGCCGACGGGTTCACCGCTGACGCGCACCTTGGTGTGCGGCGGGGAGAACTGGGCGGCGTTCTCGATGAGTTCGGCGAGGAGGTGGGTGAGGTCGGCGACGGCGCCGCCGACAACGGCGGTCTCGGGCAGTCGGCGCACCTCCACGCGCGCGTAGTCCTCGATTTCGGAGACGGCGGCGCGGACGACGTTGGTGAGGGGGACGGGCATGCGCCAGGCACGGCCGGGGGCGGCACCGGAGAGGATGATCAGGCTCTCGGCGTGGCGCCGCATGCGGGTGGTGAGGTGGTCGAGCCGGAAGAGGTCGCCTAGCTCGTTCGGGTCGTCGGCGCGCCGCTCCATGCTGTCCAGGAGGTTCAGCTGACGGTGGACGAGGACCTGACTGCGGCGGGCCAGGTTGACGAAGACCCCCGAGATGCCACTGGCCAGTTCGGCGCGTTCGACGGCCGCGGAGAGGGCCGCGCGGTGCACGGTGGTGAGGGCCTCGCTCACCTGGCCGATCTCGTCCTGGGAGACGGGGCCGGGCGGTGCCTCCGCCCGCACGTCGATCTCCTCGCCCGCGCGCAGCCGGCGCATGGCGGCGGGGAGCTTCCGGCGCGCGATGCCGAGGGCGGTGTTGCGCAGGCTGACGAGCTCGACGACGAGGCCGCGGCCGATGCGGACGGAGATGACGAGGGACGCGGCGACGGCGGCGAGTCCGAGCAGCACCGCGGCGCCGCCGACGCTGAGGGCACCGCCCGCGAAGGGATCGGCCCGGTCGGCCGCGGCGGTGCGCGCATCGGTCTCGATCGCGGTGAGGCCGCTCCGTACGGAGGCCAGGGTGTCGTCCCAGTCCGCGGAGGTGACCGCCTGGGCGGCGGGACGTCCGGACACGGCGGCGAGGACGCTGTCCTCGGCACGTGTGAGGCGGCTGTGGTCGCGGCCCGCCGCGAGCTTGGCCCATGCCGCGCGCGCTTCGGCCGGCAGGTCGGTGGTGGCCGAAGCGGTGAGGGTACGCCGGGTCTCGACGGCTCCGGAGAAGGCGCGGAGCCGGTCCGCGGTGAGACGTCCGGTGAGGTGGGCGGAGCCGAGGAGAGCGTCCTCGCGGGACAGCATCTCGCCGGCGCGGCCGAATTCGAGGAGCACGCGCGCGTCGGAGCCCTGCTGGGTGTCCTGGATACCGGTGAGGGCGCCACCGACGGCGAAGCCCGCCGAGACGGCGGCGGTGTACTCCTCGTACACCTGGTCCCAGTCGGCGCGCCCGTCGACGGCGGCGGTGCGGAGCCGGGCGAGGCCCTCGACCCTGCCGACGAAGCCGCCCACCCGGTCGGGGACGTCGCCGGGCAGGTCCCCGGTGTCGCCGACGGTGTGGTCGCCGCCGAGGCGGAGGCGGGCGAGGGCCGCGTCCGTGCCGCGTATCCGGTCCTTGAGCTCGGCGGCCCGGGCGGTGCCGGGCGCCGCTACCTGGCGTACGGCGGCCCGCCGTTCGGCCTGGAGCGCGGCGATCGCGGCCGTCACGGGCTCGCGGATCTCGGCGTCGACGCGCTGGAGCTGACGGAGCCGCGCGACGTCCTGGGCGGTGGTGACGGTGGCGAAACCCCACAGGGCGAGGAGCGAGACGACGGGGACCATCAGCAGCGAGACGATCTTGGCTCGGACGGTGCGGGGGCGCAGGCCGAGTCGCGTGTCGCGCTCCCTGCGTGCTGCGGAGCCCGAGGCCGGGTCGGAGGCGTGGGCGCCCGGCGTGTGCGGGGCGTTCGTGCGGCCGGCCGCCGGGAAGGCCTCGGGGGTGGGCGCCCCCGGTTCTTCGGCGGGCGGACCGGCGTGTGCGCGCCGCCCGCGCGCGGCCGCCGGCGGCGGAGTCGCCGCCTCGGCGCCCTTGGTCTTGCGGGGAGTTCGCATGGCCTCCTCGTTCCGGCTGCGTCTGTCTCTGGTGCGGTGGGTCGTACGTGAGGGAGTGAGGGGTGAAGGAGTGAGGGGGGGCGGATCAGGGGATGGTCACGTCAGGTCAGGTCGTGCGCGTACGGGCAGGTTCGGTGGTACGGAAGCCGGGAGGTGCGACGTCCACCGCACGCTCGTCCGGTTCGGTGAGGCGCTCGGCGGAGGCGTACGCGGCCCGTTCCCCGGCCGTCGGGGAGAGGGCCACGAAGGCGGAGGTGATGAAGAGGTACGAGCCGAGTCCGACGGCGAGCGGGAAGATGAACTGCATGACGGTGGCGCCGGGGAGGGTGGCGGCGGACGGGACGACGTCGACCCGGACCGCGAGCATGCCCGTGTAGTGCATGCTGCTGACGGCCGCGCCCATCACGAGGGAGGCGACGGCCACGGCCGCCGGTGCGTGGATGTTGAGGGCCGCCCACAGCGCCGCGGTGGCGGCGACGACCGCGATCACCACCGACAGGGCGACGAGCAGGGGGTCGTACCGGACCTGTCCGTGCAGCCGGAGGGCCGCCATGCCCATGTAGTGCATGCTCGCCACGCCGACGCCCGTGGTCAGTCCGCCGATCAGGAGCGAACGGACCCGGTCACGGCCGTAGCCGACGGCGAAGACCCCGACGCCGACGACCGCCATGGCGATGATCAGGCTGAGGATGGTGAGCGGAACGTTGTAGCGGATGTCGGTTCCGGTCACGCCGAAACCGAGCATCGCGACGAAGTGCATCGTCCAGATACCGGTGCCGATCGCGGAGGCGGCGGTGAGCAGCCAGTTCCGCCGTGATCGGCCGGTCGCGTCGAGCGCCCGTACGGTGCAGCGCAGCCCGAGGGCGGCGCCGATGCAGGCCATCGCGTACGACAGCGCGGGTGTCAGCCAGCCGAAGGTGGCGTGGTCCAGGTGTCCCATGGCTCAGGGACGCTAGTGCGCACAAGGGGGCGCACCAGGGGCGCATTTCGAAAGCTGATGGAATATGACAGAGAGATGGTCCCGAACGATCACGCCGAGTTCGAACGAGCGCACAGAACGTTCACACCTCCGGGTGCGGAATCATGAGCACATGAGCGATGACCCCACACACGTCCGAGAGTTCTTCGGCGCCCGCGCCTCCGAGTGGGACAGCCGGTTCCCCGACGACGGCCCCGCGTACGCCGCCGCCGTGACCGAGCTCGGCCTGCGCCCCGGCGACTCGGTGCTCGACGCCGGCTGCGGTACCGGCCGCGCCCTGCCGCCGCTCCGCGCGGCCGTCGGTCCGTCGGGCACCGTACTCGGCGCCGACCTCACCCCCGAGATGCTGGACGAGGCCGCACGAGCGGGGCGCGGCGGTCCCGGTCAGGGCACTCGGGGAGACCGGGCCGGCCAGGGCGCGCAGGCCCCACCGGCCGGCCAGGACGGCGGGACGCTCCTCCTCACCGATGTCGGCCGGCTGCCGGTGCGCGACGACGCACTGGACGCCGTCTTCGGTGCGGGGCTCATCTCGCATCTCGCCGACCCCGTGTCCGACCTGCGAGAACTCGCCCGGGTCGTACGGTCCGGGGGCCGCCTCGCGCTGTTCCACCCGATCGGCCGGGCCGCCCTCGCGGCCCGCCACGGCCGGCAGATCACGCCGGACGACCTGCGCGCCGAGCCCCGACTGCGGCCCGTGCTCGCCGAGGCCGGCTGGCGGCTCGTCAGCTACGTGGACGAGGACGCGCGCTACCTGGCCCTGGCCGTCCGCGAGGGCTGAGCCGCCGGCCGCGCCGACGCACGGGCCGACACGCCGTGCGGACACCGCCCTATCGACAGGCGGGGGCGCACGGCCACGTGCTGCGGGTCACCACCGTGACCGGCTTCGCCCCGGGCCGGGACGGCCGGGACGGCGGGGCACGAACGGGACGCGATCGACGTCGGCACCGAGGACATGGAACTCACCGCGCTCTTCGAGCAGCGGCGCCACGCCTTGAAGGGGCACACCCTGACCGCTGTCCTCGCCCGCGCGTAGCCTGCTCTCCGGCACTCTGATCGATTCGGCCCCAACGCGCCCTTCTGTCACGGCACTTCGCTGTCTACGGTGGACGTGCCGGGCAGTCGTGCCCGGGAAAGGCGGCGGGCCATGGCACGGGTATCGGAAAGACTGCGCAGACTCCTCCCCTCCACCCGGCGAGCGCCCGAGGCCGCGGCGCCCGCGGCACCGCGACCCCGGCAGGGGCACAACCTCTTCGAAGCGGCGGCGGAGTACGTGGCCGCGTGCGCCGAGGACGACCAGGGCCGGGCGGACGAGGCGGCGAGCCGGGTCTCCCCCGGCGCGCTCTCCTTCGGCGTGAACGAACTGGCCTGCCGGGCGCTCATCGCCCTCGCCAGGGAACGGAACGAGTCACCGAGCACCGTGGCCCGCTCCCTGCTCGGCCTCCGGGACCAGTGAGGCCCGGAACCAATCGGGCCCGGGACCGATGAGGCCCGGGCCCCATAACCGTCGGGCCCCATGAGGCCCCGGGCCCATGACCGTCGGGGCCGGAACCACGCACCCCAGGGACCCGGCCCCGGTGAGATCCCCCTCCCGGACACCCTCGACGTGCGGGTTACTCACTGGTTAAGGTGCGCCGACGACCAGATGGGGAGGCTGCCGTGGGTGGGACGGACCCGATCGCCGAGGCGGGCGCCGACGGAAGCGGCGCGGGCGACGCCGACGCGCTGTTTGTGCTGACCGCGGCGCTGCTGACGCCCGCGCGCTTCCCGAGCGTGCTCGGTGACGACTATCCGGCGGCCTGTGCCGCGCTCGGGCTCCAGCCCTTCGCCGAGGGGTACGGGCTCGTGTTCGGCCAGGACGGGCTCGGCGCGCGGTGGACGGTCGTCGTCGACGACGTGTCGCTGGTCGCGGTGGCCATCTCCTCCTGGGACTGCGGCATGGCCTACGACCTCTCTCCCGACGAGAACTCCGTGGTGGCCGGGCTGCCGGGCTGGCCGCTCGCCCTGGCCGCCGTCGCCCCCGGCATTCCGGCCCCGCACGACCCGGAGCCCGAGGAGGGCGACCCCGCCCCGCTGACCCCGCCCTCCGGCGATGAGTGGGGACCGGCCCAGCGTCGGCTCGGCGCGGACGAGGTGGCACTCCAGTGGGAGGCCTGGCGGGCCCGGATGGGCGACGCCGCGCAGGTCACCGACACCCCGGCCCCGGCCCCGACCCCGGGCGAAGCCGTCTCCCCCTCCGTGCCCGACCCGTACGACGGGGTGCGGAAGGCTCTGGCCGAGCTCCGCGGCTACCTGGAGGAACCGCCGCCGGTGGGGCGGGTGCGGTCCGACCCCGCTGCGGGGAACGGTGCACGCACGCTGCGCGCGGACGGCCCCGGCTGGTCTCTCGTGGCCAGGACCGACGACATGGCCTTCGTCCTCCTCGACGAGCTGCCGCGCGAAGTGCTGCCGGTGGCCCGGGGGCCGAGGCTGCCCAGGCTGCTCGACGCGCTCGACGCCATGGCCGTACGCGCTTCCTGAACGCGTCTCCCGAGCTCCTCCTCCTGGCCCCTCCGCTCTCACTCCCACTCCCACTCCCACATGGGGCAACAGCGCGAGGTGTGGTCCCGGACCATGGTCCGGCGGTGGTGGTGCGCCGCACGATATGGCGCCGCACCCCCTTCCCGTCGTCCTACGGAGGCTCACCATGCGCCTGTTCCCAGGCGTCCCCCTGCTCGCCGCGCTCCTGACCGGGGTCACCGTCCTCGCCCCGGCCGGCCCCGCCGGAGCCGAGGCGCCGGCCTCCGCGCACTGCGCGCGTCAGGAGCGGATCCACGTGCCCGGCGCCGAGCACCAGGAGTCCGCGTGCCTGGCCGATCTGACGACCGCCGGGCTCGCCGGTACGCCGTACACCGACATGGCCGACCAGGCCGGTCTCACGGCGAAGGCGACCCGGAACCCCTCGGGGGTGCCGGGCGTGCAGATCGACGGCTACTTCCCCGACAGCTCACGCCTCAACGCCACGCACGGCTGGGCCCACGACGCCCAGTTCGTCATCCGCCTGCCCGACCGCTGGAACGGCGGGCTCGTCGTCACCGGCGCACCGGGTACCCGGCGCCAGTACTCCACGGACGCCCTCATCTCCGACCGGGTTCTCGCCCAGGGCTTCGCCTACGCGGCCACCGACAAGGGCAACACCGGCCCGGACTTCTTCACCGACGGAAGGGCCCCGGGCGACGCGGTGGCCGAGTGGAACCGCCGGGTGACCGAGCTGACGCGGGCCGCCAAGAGAGCAGTGCGCCAGCGCTACGGCAGCGCCCCGGAGCGTACGTACATGACCGGCATCTCCAACGCCGGCTACCTGACGCGCTGGCAGCTGGAGAACAGGCCCGAGCTGTACGACGGCGGGGTCGACTGGGAGGGCGTGCTGTGGACGGCAGGCGGCCCCAACCTCCTGACGAGCCTCCCGGTGACGGTCGCCCGGTCCCTCGGCCGGGCCTCCGACGACGATCTGGTCGAGGCGGGCTTCGCGCCGGAATCGCGCTTCCTGTGGCCGTACCACGAGAAGGCGTACTGGGGTCTCACCCAGAAGATCTTCCGGGCCGAGTTCGACCCCTCGTACGACCCGGCCTGTCCGGGCGACACGGCCGGGCGGACCGTGGAGGAGATCTTCGCCGCCTGTGCCTCGGACGCCTCGTACGACTACGCCTCCCGGCCCGCGTCCGTCCACCGCGCGGTCGCGAAGGTCGCGCTCACCGGCCGCATCGGCAGGCCGCTCATCACGCTCCACGGCGATCTGGACACCCTGCTGCCCATCGCGACGGACTCCGACGTGTACGCGGGGATGATCGACGCCCGGGGCCGGGGCGGCCTGCACCGGTACTACACGGTGCAGGACGGGACGCACACGGACGGCCTGTACGACATCCATCCGGACCGGCTGCGTCCGATCCTGCCGTGCTACCGCTCCGCGTTCGACGCGCTGACGCGCTGGGTCGAGGAGGGTACGCCGCCGCCCGCGGACCGCACGATCGCGCGGCCGGCGGACGGTGACGTGGTCAACTCCTGCGCTCTGGAGGAGTGACTGAGGAACGCGGTCAGACCCGCTCCAGGGGGCGGTGCGGCCCCTCCGGCAGTTCGGCACGGATCGTGTCGCCGGGCCGCACCTCCCCGCCGGTCAGCACGATGCCCATGATGCCCGCCTTGCGGACGATCTCGCCGTTCTCGTCGCGGCCGAGGACCTGCTTGAGCAGGCCGTGCTGGAAGTTGTCGATCTGCGCGCACGGGTTGCGCAGTCCGGTGACCTCGACGACGGCCTCGGCGCCCAGGTGGAGAAGGGTGCCGGTGGGCAGGCCGAGGAGGTCGATCCCGCGGGTCGTGACGTTCTCGCCGAGGTCGCCGGGGGCGACCTCGAAGCCGGCGCCCGCCACGTCCTCGAACAGCTCGGCGTGGATGAGGTGGACCTGACGCAGGTTCGGCTGGGTCGGGTCCTGGGCGACGCGCGACCGGTGCTTGACCGTCACTCCCGCGTGGACGTCACCCTCCACACCGAGGCCGGTGAGGAGGGTGATGCCCTCCCGGTTGGGCTTGGTGAACGAGTACGTGCCGTTGCTGCTGACCGTCTGGACGGTGCCGCTGCTCATGCTGAGGAGCTCCCCTTCTCCGCTGCTGCTCGGTGGCTCCGGGCTGCGGATACACCTCACCCGCCCCACCCGAACCGATGATCACACCGCGTGCGACCGCCTCCGACCCTACTCCGCGCCCTCCGAGCGCTCAGCGCGCTCCACCCGCAGGAGCTCGCCCACCTCGTGCAGGTGCCCGAGGGCCTGGCGGTACGACTCCACGAAGCCGGTCTCCGTGTACGGCACGCCGAGCGCGGCGCAGTGGGCGCGTACGGCGGGCTGGGCCAGCCGGAGGTGGGGGCGCGGCATGCTCGGGAAGAGATGGTGCTCGACCTGGTAGTTCAGCCCGCCCAGGAACCAGTCGGTCAGCGCGCCGCCCCGGATGTTGCGCGAGGTGAGGACCTGGCGGCGCAGATGGCCCCAGCTGTCGCCGTCGGCGTGCTCGTCCGGCCGCTCCATGCCCTTGTGGTTGGGCGCGAAGGCCATGCCCAGGTGGAGGCCGAGCAGCATCTGGTGGACGAGGGCGAAGACCAGGGCCTGGGTGGGAGTGAGGAGCGTGAGGAGCAGGGCCGTGTAACCGACGAAGTGGGCCAGGAGCAGGCCGCCTTCGACGAGCCGCTCCCGTCCGGTGCGGAAGGGGCCGTCCTTCGCGAGCAGGGACCGGACTCCGTACACCTTGAGGGCGATGCCCTCAAGGGTCGTCAGCGGGAAGAACAGCCACGCCTGGTGACGGGTGAGGAAGCCGTGCAGCCCCTTGCGGCCCGCGGTCTGGTGCTCGGCGAAGACGAGGATGTCGGCCGCGACGTCCGGATCCTTGTCGAGGTGGTTGGGGTTCGCGTGGTGGCGGTTGTGCTTGTCGTTCCACCACTCCCGGCTCATGCCGAGGAGGAGATTGGCGTGGACGAGCTGGATGGCGCGGCTCGCCTTGCGGTTGGCGGTGATCTGGGCGTGGCCCGCGTCGTGGCCGACGAAGGCGGCTCGGGCGGAGAGCAGCGCGAGGGGAACGGCGAGCACGAGCGCCCACCAGGAGGGGCCGATCAGGGCTAGCCCGGCCACGACGGCGGCGATGCCGAGGAGGTTGACGGCGATGCCGCGGGCGTACCAGCCGGGGCGATGTTCCAGGAGGCCCTGCTCCCTGACCGTCCGCAGGAGCGGGGTGAACTCGCTGCCACCCCTGGGACGGGTGGGCGCCGCGGCGGGGACGACTGCCGGGGGCAGGACGGTGGCCTGGGACATGGCGGGCTCCGGTTTCTGTCGGGCGGGGCGGGCGGGTTGGGCGGGTTGCGAGCGGTGGGCGCCTCCACTGAAACTACGGATCCGTGATCACCCGGGGCCATGGCGTCACCACCCGTCCACGGCAGGGGGCGCGCCGGGGTGCGGGGGTGGGGTGAACCCCACCCCTCCGCGAGGACGACTCGCCTGTGGCGCGGATCACCTCCGTCCTGCACGCGCCGGGGTGGTCGGGTGAGGTACTCTCGGCGGCTCGGTCCCCAGGTAGTCAAATTTGAGGAATGCGTTGTCGCTGTCGCACGGACCCGATGAATCCGCCCTCGAACCCGCCCTCGAACCCACGCAGGAACCCGCCGACGAAGCCGCCCGCGAGCCTGTCCGCGAAGCCTCCCGCGAACCTGCCGGCGAAGCCGCCGACGAGGCAGCCCGGGCACTCTCCCCCGAGCTCGTCCTTCACTCCGCCGTCTTCCTCCCCGCCGATCCGCCTCGCGCGGGGAGGTTCGCCTTCTGGTCACCGGAGGGCGAGGCGCTGCCGGACGGCGTCCCGTCACCCGTCGACCTCACAGTCGTGGACGCCGACAGCCTCCGCCCCGTGACCGTCCCCGCACAGGTCCTCTCCGTTCGGGATGCCCTGCCGCTGCTCGCCCGAGCCCGGTTCTCGGATGCCGCCTCGCCCGCGGCCGCCTTCTGGGGCGCTGCCTCGCTCCTCGCCCTGGACCTCGTCGCGCGGGGCCTGTTGCTGCCCGGCCTGACCCCCGGCGACCACGACGCGTGGCGGGTGGGGCCGCTCGGTCCCGAGGAGCTGGCGCGGCTGCGTACCCTCGCCGCCTCAATGCCGCCGAGTGCGCACGCCGTACCCCTCCCCCTCCCCCTCTCCCTTCCCCTCCCTCTCGCCCCCTCGTCCCGCTCGGCCTCTTCCCCCTCGTCGTCCCCCTCCCCGGACGGACCACTGCTCCTCCCCGAACCGGAGGCGCTGCTGCGTGCGTTCGCGGACGCGGTCGCGGACACCCTGCCCCGGACGCCGGCGGCCCCCCTCGCGGCCGGCGGGTCGGCCTTCGCGGCCGACGCGCCGCAGACGATTCCCGAACAGCGTGCCTGGGCCGCCGACGTGGCGGCGGGTCACGACGCGGGCGTCCGGCTGTCGCTCCGGCTCGAACTCCCGGGCTTCACCTCCGAGGCGCGGGAGGCGCCCGCCTTCCGCGCGGTCCTCCAGCTGCACGGCGTCGCCGACCCGACGCTCGTCGCGGACGCGGCGGAGGTGTGGGCGGGATCCGGCAGGACGGCGGGCGCGTTCGGCCCCCGGGCCCGGATGGACGCGCTGCTCGCCCTGCGGCGCGCCGCCCGCGCCTGGCCCCCGCTGGCTCCCCTCCTCTCGGCGGCCGTGCCCGACACCGTCGAGCTCGCCGACGAGGAGGTCGCGGAGCTCCTGGGCCCGGCGACCCGGGCCCTCGCCGCGACGGGCGTCCAGGTCCACTGGCCGCGCGAGCTCACCGACCGGCTCACCGCCCGCGCGGTGATCGGCCCTTCGGCCGCGGCACCGGAGGACGGCCGGAGCGACACCCGGTACGGGGACGGCAACCCGATGCTCGCGAACGGCGCCGCGCACCTCGCGGACAGCACCACGCCCCTCGACGGCGGCAACCCGCCGGACGAGAGCGGCGGCCCGCCGGGCGAAGGCGGTGGCCCCGGGAGCGGCTCGCTCCCCTCCTTCCTCTCCGCCGACGCCCTGCTCGCCTTCAACTGGCGCTTCGCGGTAGGCGACCAGGAGCTGACCCGGGCCGAGCTCGACCGGCTGGCCGAGGCCGGACGGCCCCTCGTCCGGCTGCGCGACCGCTGGGTCCTCGTCGATCCGGCCGAGGTGCTGCGGGCCCGGGCCCAGCAGGACCGCAAGTTCACGCCGGTCGACGCGCTGTCGGCCGTCCTCACCGGCACGACCGAGATCGACGGCCGTCCCGTCGAGGTGGCGGCCTCCGGCTGGCTGGAGCGGCTGCGGGAGCGGCTCGCCGATCCAGAGGGCGGCCGCCCCGAGGTCGCGCAGCCCGCCGCGCTCGCCGCGACCCTGCGCGACTACCAGCTGCGCGGTCTCGACTGGCTCCACCGGATGACTTCCCTCGGCCTCGGGGGCTGTCTCGCGGACGACATGGGCCTCGGCAAGACGATCACGGTCATCGCGCTCCATCTGCACCGGCAGACCGACACCGCCGCGTCCGGACCCACGCTGGTCGTCTGTCCGACCTCGCTCATGGGCAACTGGCAGCGGGAGATCGAGAAGTTCGCGCCCGGCACTCCCGTACGCCGCTTCCACGGCGCCACCCGTGATCTGGACGGCCTCGCCGACGGCGGCTTCGTCCTGACCACGTACGGCACCATGCGGCTCGACACCGAGCGGCTCGCCGCGCGGAACTGGGGACTCCTCGTCGCGGACGAGGCACAGCACGTCAAGAACCCGTACTCGGCGACCGCGCGTGCGCTGCGGACGATCGGGGCACGCGCGCGCGTGGCGCTGTCCGGCACTCCGGTGGAGAACAACCTCTCCGAGCTGTGGGCGATCCTCGACTGGACGACGCCGGGGCTGCTCGGCACGCTCGGGGCCTTCCGTACGCGCTTCGCCGCCGCCGTCGAGGGCGGCGGGGACCCTGCCGCCGCCGATCGACTCGGCGCGCTGGTCCGCCCGTTCCTGCTGCGCCGCCGCAAGTCGGACCCGGGCATCGCGCCCGAGCTGCCGCCGAAGACGGAGACCGACCGGGCCGTCTCCCTGACGCCGGAGCAGGCCGGTCTCTACGAGGCGGTGGTGCGCGAGACGCTGGAGGCGATCGCGGCGGCCGACGGCATGGCGCGCCGCGGCCTCGTCGTGAAGCTGCTGACCGGTCTGAAGCAGATCTGCAACCACCCCGCCCAGTACCTCAAGGAGGAGCGACCGAGGATCGAGGGCCGCTCGGGCAAGCTGGAGCTGCTCGACGAACTCCTCGACACGATCCTCGCCGAGGGTGCGAGCACCCTGGTCTTCACCCAGTACGTGGGGATGGCCCGGCTCCTGGAAAGCCATCTCGCGGCGCGGGGCGTGCGGACGCAGTTCCTCCACGGCGGCACTCCGGTCGCCGAGCGCGAGGCGATGGTCGCCCGTTTCCAGAACGGGGACGTGCCCGTCTTCCTCCTCTCGCTCAAGGCCGCCGGGACCGGTCTCAACCTCACCCGCGCCGAGCACGTCGTCCACTACGACCGCTGGTGGAACCCGGCCGTGGAGGCGCAGGCCACCGACCGCGCGTACCGGATCGGGCAGGACCGTCCGGTGCAGGTGCACCGGCTGATCGCCGAAGGCACGATCGAGGACCGGATCGCCGCCATGCTCGACCGCAAGCGGGAGCTGGCCGACTCCGTCCTCGGGACGGGCGGGGACGCTCCGCCGGAACTGACCGAAATGACCGATGCGGAACTGGCGGAGCTGGTACGGCTGCGAGGGGACGGACGATGAGCGTGTACGGACACGGGGGCGACGAGCGGACGTTCGAGGCGCTGCCGCCCGCGAAGGGCGCGGCGTTCGCCAGGACCTGGTGGGGCCTGGCGTGGCTGAAGGCGCTGGAGGACACCGCGCTCGACGGCCAGCAGCTCAAGGCCGGGCGCCGGCACGCGCGCGCGGGGGCGGTGGGCGCGGTGTCGGTGCGCCCCGGCCGGATCACGGCGATCGTCAAGGACCGCGACGGCACGGCGCACCGCAGCGACGTGCTGGTGCGGGAGTTCTCGGAGGAGGAGTGGGAGCGGCTGCTCGACCTGGCGGTGGACAGCGCGGGGCACATCGCGGCGCTCCTCGACCGCGAGATGCCGCCGCACCTCGTGGAGGACGCGGCGGTGGCCGGGCTGGACCTGCTGCCGGGGATCGGCGATCTCGACCCGGAGTGCGGCTGCGAGGCCTGGGACCACTGCCCGCACACCTCGGCGCTCTGCTACCAGGTGGCGCGGCTGCTCGACGAGGACCCGTTCGTGCTGCTGCTGATGCGGGGGCGCGGCGAGCGGACCCTCCTCGACCAGCTCCAGACGCGCAGCGCACGGCGGGCCTCGGCGCCTGCGGTACGCGACGGGCAGGACGGCTCCGGGGACGTTGCCGGTACGGACGGCGCCGGCGGCATGCCGGGCGTGTCGGCGGCGGAGGCGTACGCGGCGCGGGACATCCTGCCGCCGCTGCCCGCCCCTCCGGCGGCCCCGTCGGAGCCGGGCGAACCGCCCTCCCTGGACACGGAGACGGATCCGGAGCCGGGGGTCGATCCGGCGGCCCTGGAGTTCCTCGCGAAGGACGCGGCGACCCGCGCGCGGCGGATGCTCGTCACGGCGCTCGGCGACGGTCCGGGACTCGTGGAGCCGTCGCTGACGGTCGCTCAGGACGCGGTGCGGCTCGCCGTCGGCTCCCCCGCGCCGTGGGTCGCGACGCGGCTCGCCGCCGGTTCGGGCAGGACACGGGCGGATCTGGACGCGGCCACGCGCGCGTGGCGGTTCGGGGGTGCGGCCGCCCTCGCCGTACTGGAGGAGGAGTGGGCGCCGGACGCCGACACTCTCGCCCGTGCGGCGGCGCTGCTCGCGGAGGCCTGGGAGGACGGCGAACGGCCGGTGCTGCGGCGGGCGACGGGCGCGCGCTGGACCGTGGTCGGCGCGGAGGCGCAGTTGCGGCTCGGTACGGACGGCCGTTGGTGGCCGTACCGCAAAGCCGGTGCCCGCTGGTCCCCGGCGGGCCCGGCGGACCGCGATCCGGCGTCGGCGCTGGCCACGGCTCTCACGGCCGACACCGCCGGAGCCACTCAGACTGCCGGGGCCGGCAGCCCCTGACCTGCGGGCCACACCCGACCCACGGGACCCACCTGACCCACCTGACCCGGTGGACCCGGTGGACCCTCCGGAGCTACCGGAGTCGGTCCGTGAGCCTGCCGCCGGTTGCGGCGAGGCTGCAGGCCACGGTGTCCGAACCGAGGAGGTAGCTGGTGCGGAAGGGGTACTGGACGAAGGTGGTCCAGCGGGTGCCGAGCGGCTGCCGCGCGGCCTTGCGGCGGAGCGGCGCACGGCAGAGCTCCGTGGCCGCCTCCCGCACCTTCTGGTCGTCGGCGTAGGTGCCGGTCAGGCGTGGCCGGGCGACGAGTTCGGCGTGGTGCGGCGTGTCGCAGGCACGCCGGAGAGCCGTGCCCGGCGTGGCGCGGTCGATGTCGAAACACTCGCCGACCCGGAGCGCCTCGAACGAGACGGGCCGGGCGGGGGACGGCGTGCGCGGCGGAGCGGTGGAAGGCGCTGTCGAGGGCGCCGCGGGAGCGGCGCTCGCGGTGCGGGATGGCAGCGGAGAAGCGCTCTCCTCGCGCGCGGAGCTCTTCCCGGGTACCGACCGCGTCGGCGTGCCGGCCTCGGACGTGCCGGCCTCGGACGTGCCGGCCTCGGACGCCTCGGCCTCCGGCGTGTCGGCCGCGGGATTGCCGGTGGCCGGGGTGCCGGTGGCCGGCACACCGGTCGACGGCGTGTCGGCCATGGGAGTACGCGCCCTCAGCGCGTCCCCCTCGGCGACGACCGGGGACGGTACGGCCACCGGATCGCCACCCGCCCGGCCCTGGACCGCGCCCTCGTGCCCGTCCCATCCGCCGGCGAACGTGAACGCGCCCACGACGAGGGCGGCCACGAGCACCGGCACGAGCGGCACGCCGAACCGGCGGGCGCGCCGCGCGGCCGGACCCGGCCGGGGCACCCCGAGGCGTACGACACGCGACCAGGCCGCTGTGGTTGGCCGCTCGGCGGGGTGGGACGAGGACACGGCCGAGACACCGTCCGGACCGGGCGCGTCCGGCACGTCCGGCCGGCGGTCCGGCGGCGGAGAGACGGTCGGCGGGTGTGGCACGGACACCAGGGTTGCCTGTCGGCGGCCGTGTGGCGAGGGATCCGGGGCCGTCGAGCGCGGCCTGTACGGAATGGTGACCATCATCGGCCATACGTTGTCCGGCCATCGCCGGAAAACGCCCCTCTCGCCCCGGCCGTCGGAACGCCGACGCCCGACCCCGCCACCTCGCCGCTCCCCCGCACCCGGCCCTACCCCGACATCCCGCCGTCCCACCACGGGAGTCCTACAGACCCAACTGGCGCTCCGCGCCCTCGACCGTCTGGGCGAGGAGCACGGCGATGGTCATGGGGCCGACGCCGCCGGGGACCGGGGTGATGAGCGAGGCGCGCTCGGCGGCCGACGCGAAGTGGACGTCGCCGATGTTGCCCGGGTTGTAGCCGGCGTCGACGACGACCGCGCCCGGCTTGATGTCCTCGCCCTTGATGAAGTCGGCCTTGCCGACGGCGGCGACGAGGATGTCGGCCTCTCGTATGACGGAGGAGAGCTCCTTGGTGCGGGAGTGGCAGTAGGTGACGGTGGCGTCGCGGCCGAGGAGCAGCAGCCCGGCCGGCTTGCCGAGGATCGCACTGCGGCCCACGACGACGGCCCGCTTGCCGCTGAGTTCGACGTCGTACGCGTCGAGGAGGCGCATGATGCCGCCGGGCGTGCAGGAGACGAAACCGGGCAGCCCGAAGCCCATGGCGGCGAAGGAGGCCATGGTGACGCCGTCGACGTCCTTCTCGGGGGCGATGGCCTCGAAGGCGGCGCGCTCGTCGATGTGCGGGCCGACCGGGTGCTGGAGCAGGATGCCGTGCACCTCGGGGTCCTCGGAGAGCGCGGTGATCGCGGCGACGAGCTCCTCGGTCGTCGTGGCGGCGGGCAGCTCGACGTGCTTGGAGCGGATTCCGGCCTTCGCGCAGCGGTTCTGCTTCATCTTCACGTACGTCACGGAGGCCGGGTCCGCGCCGACCAGGACGGTCGCGAGACACGGCGTGACGCCGGTGCGGCGGGTGACCTCGGCGGCGCGGGCGGCGGTCTCCTCGACCGTACGGCGGGCGAGGGCCGTGCCGTCCATGAGGGTGGCGGTGCTGGTGGACATGGCAACTCCTGGGCGTCGTCTCTGACCGGTGGTTCGCCCAGGCGCACGGCATCGGCACGGCAGCACCGATCGGGTGCCGACCGCCCGGGCCGCTCCCCGGTGGTGATCCACCTCAAGCGCCAGTCACGGCCCGGGGCCCACTCTACGTGAGGGGTCGGGGACCGGTCCCGGACAGGGTGCATATGCCGAGGTGCCGGGGCGCTTGCCGACGGCCCCGCGCGCGCACGACGATGGGCCCGACTACCGGGACGACCTCGACGGGGAGGCCGAGTTGAGCGATGCGTGGGTGGCCGGGACGACGGCTCAGACGCACACACGGACGGCCGCCGGCTCCGGCCCGGCGCGGCCGCTGGTCGCCGCCTCGTGGCGGCGCTCCGTACGGGCCCGGGTAAGCCAGGAGGGCGCGGCGCGGGTCGAGCTGGACGAGGACGAACTCGCCGAGCACCGTGACGGCCATCCGCTGTCGGCGGCGATGCCGGTGATCCGTGAGCTGATGGGGGCCTACGCGACGGACGGCGAGCATCTCCTCGCGGTCTGCGACGCCGCCGGGCGGATGCTCTGGGTGGAGGGCCATCCGGGCACCCTGCGCAAGGCCCGCGCGATGAACTTCGTGGCCGGAGCCCGCTGGTCGGAGTCGGCGGCCGGGACGAACGCGCCCGGGACCGCGATCGCCGTCGACCGTCCGGTGCAGGTCGTCGCCGCCGAGCACTTCCGGCGACCGGTGCGGGCCTGGACGTGCGCCGCCGCACCCCTGCACGATCCGCACACCGGGCGGGTGATCGGCGCGGTCGACATCACGGGTGGCGACGGGCTCGCGCATCCGCACAGCCTCGGCTTCGTCCAGGCGGTGGCACGGGCGGCCGAGTCCCAACTGGCGCTGGTCGGGCCGGCCCCCCGGGCCGACCGGCTCAGGCTCTCGGCGCTCGGCCGCGACGAGGCCGTGCTCTCGGTGGGCGGGCGGCGGCTGCGCCTGAGCCGCCGCCACAGCGAGATCCTGGTGGTCCTCGCGCACCGCCCCGAGGGCGTGGGCGGCGACGAACTCCTGACACTGCTGTACGAGGACGAGTCGGTGACTCCGGTGACACTGCGGGCGGAGCTGTCCCGGCTCCGCTCGCTGCTCGGTCCCGACGTGCTGCGTTCGCGCCCGTACCGGCTGGCGGGGCCGGTGGACGCGGACTTCGCCACCGTCGACCGGCGGCTCGCCTCGGGGGCCGTCTCGGCGGCGGCCGGCGAGTACGCGGGCCCGCTGCTTCCGGCGTCGCTCGCGCCCGGGGTCGTACGGCTGCGGGAGCGGCTCGCGGACCGGCTGCGGGCCGCGCTGGTGGACCGGGGCGATCCGGGGCTGCTCGCGGACTGGGCGTACAGCTCCTGGGGCGAGGAGGACGTGGTGGTCTGGCGGGCACTGTGCTCGGCGGTGCCCGCTCCTCAACTCCCGCCCGTACGGGCACGGCTCGACTCCCTGGAGACGGAACTGTCCTCCGGTGCAACGGGATTGCAACGTACGGGTCCGCAGACTCGGCCATGAGCGCCGGCCAGGGACGGCCGGCGCGTCCCAGGGAGGCCATGCCCATGACCCGTTACGCCGCACCCGGTACCGAGGGCGCGATCATGTCGTACGAGGCCCGCTACGACCACTGGATCGGAGGCGAGTACGTCGCCCCGGCGCGCGGCCGCTACTTCGAGAACCCGAGCCCCGTCGACGGCCGCGCCTTCACCGAGGTCGCCCGAGGCACCGCCGAGGACGTGGATCGCGCCCTCGACGCGGCGCACGCCGCGGCACCGGGGTGGGGCCGGACGGCGCCGGCGGAGCGCGCGACCGTCCTGCTGAGGATCGCGGACCGGATGGAGAGCAACCTGGAGGCGCTCGCCGTCGCGGAGAGCTGGGACAACGGCAAGCCCGTCCGGGAGACCCTCGCCGCCGACATCCCGCTGGCGATCGACCACTTCCGCTACTTCGCGGGGGCGCTGCGGGCCCAGGAGGGCGCGCTGAGCGAGATCGACGACGACACCGTCGCGTACCACTTCCACGAGCCGCTGGGCGTGGTCGCTCAGATCATCCCGTGGAACTTCCCGATCCTCATGGCGGTCTGGAAACTGGCCCCGGCGCTTGCCGCGGGCAACGCGGTGATCCTCAAGCCCGCCGAACAGACCCCGGCCTCGGTGCACTTCTGGCTCAGCCTGGTCGCGGACCTGCTGCCGCCGGGCGTCCTGAACATCGTCAACGGCTTCGGCGAGGAGGCCGGCAAGCCGCTCGCCTCCTCACCGCGGGTGGCGAAGATCGCCTTCACCGGCGAGACGTCGACGGGCCGCCTGATCATGGGGTACGCCGCCGAGAACCTCAAGCCGGTCACCCTCGAACTCGGCGGCAAGTCCCCGAACATCTTCTTCGACGACGTGTGGGCGGCGGACGACGACTTCCGGGACAAAGCCCTCGAAGGCTTCACGATGTTCGCCCTCAACCAGGGCGAGGTCTGCACCTGCCCGTCGCGTGCCCTCGTCCAGCGAGGCCACTACAGCGAGTTCCTGGAGGCGGCGATCGCCCGCACGGAACGGATCGTCCCGGGCCACCCCCTGGACACGGCGACGATGATCGGCGCACAGGCCTCCTCCGAGCAGCTCCGGAAGATCCTCTCCTACCTGGAGATCGGCCAGCAGGAGGGCGCGAAGATCCTGACGGGTGGTCAGCAGATCGAGTACGACGGGGACCTGGCCGGCGGCTACTACGTCCAGCCCACGATCTTCGAGGGCGACAACCGCATGCGGGTCTTCCAGGAGGAGATCTTCGGCCCGGTGGTGGCGGTGACCTCGTTCACCGACTTCGACGACGCGATCCGCACGGCCAACGACACGCTCTACGGCCTCGGCGCCGGCGTCTGGACCCGCGACACGAACACCGCCTACCGCGCGGGCCGCGCGATCCAGGCGGGCCGCGTCTGGACGAACTGCTACCACGCGTACCCGGCCCACGCGGCCTTCGGCGGCTACAAGCAGTCGGGCATCGGCCGCGAGACCCACCGCATGATGCTGGACCACTACCAGCAGACGAAGAATCTGCTGGTGTCCTACTCGCCGAAGAAGCTCGGCTTCTTCTAGGGGCACGAAAGAAGGCGCCTGACCTGGGGTTTTCCCCGGGTCAGGTGCCTTCTTGGAGCGCTCGAGCCTTTCCATGGGGGAGGCGTCGAAATACTCCTCTTCTTCCAGTTCATCCCACCCGTATCCCAGTCCTGACCAGCAGTTCCGGGCCATACACGGGCCAGATTGCGGCTCAGCCCTTGGCGCTGCTGTCCTCGCTGCGCCGGCTCCACTCCTGCATCGACTCCTCGATGAGCCGGTTGGAATGCTCCTGAAGACCGTCCAGGAACTTGGCGTAGTACTGGAAGAGCACTTGGATGCTCTGGCCAGCCCGGCGCGCGCATTCGGCAGGATCCACGCCGGAGTGCAGCCAGAACGAGATCCCGGCGTGCCGGAGGCCATGGGGCCTCTTGGCGAGGAGCGTCGGCTGCTCATTGGGAGCCAGGACCTTCTTACGGGCCCGCTCCCACGTCTTGCCGTAGGCCGCTGCATCAACGTAGCCGCCGGCCGCATTGCGAAACACTCGGCCATCGGGCGCCACGCCGAAGCGATCGACGTGTTTTCGCAGTGTGTGCACGAACGACGGCGGTATCGGCACGGGACGTGTGGCCTTGACGGCTCGCCGCTTCAAGGAGTGCACTTGGTGGACCGAGCCATCGTCCGTCCACTCCTTGCCGGCCGTGACGACACCTCCGCTCAGGTTGAGCATGCCCCAGCCGCTCTTCGGCAGATGGCACTGTGAGATCTGCAGGTGGATGACCTCCGCCGGACGCATGGCCGCGTAGTACATGCAGCCGAAGAACGCCTCAAGGCGCGGGCCGCGGCCCTGTTGTTTGCCAACAGCGGTCAGCAGGCGAGCAACCTGGGTCGGGTTCGGCACGCAGGCCGGGTCCACTTCCTCACTCACCCCAGAAGCTTGCCACTTGACCCTGGCGAGTGGACTCTCCGCGAAGTATCCCTTGTCGACGGCAGTTCCGAGGACCTCACTGAAGGCCGATCGTTTCCGCAGCGCGGTCTTCGCCGCGGCGGACTCTCCGTCGATCTTCCGACCGAGCGCGTCCAACGCCCTGCGCACGACGTCTGGTTCCATCAGCTCACTGACGGGCAGGGAGTGCCGCTCCATCCAGTCGAGGGCATGCTGCCATTCGGCGGACGGCTCACTCTCCCAGGCGCGCTTGTTGAACGCCCATGAATACAGCGCGCGCCGCAGAACCCTCGGCTCCGAGTAGCGCGCTTCGCGTCGCACCAGCGCGGGGGTGATGGTGGCAAGTGCATCAGCGAGGGCACGACGGGTGTTTCCAGGCGTTCGGTCCCATCGCTCATCGATGTAGGCATGAGCCAGGTCGTACCAAGTGGTCCGCTGCCTAATGGCACGGATCTCGGAAGCAGGCAGACCAGTCTGCTCGTCGAACGCCTCACCGTCGCGCGCGGCCGTCATGAGCTTCGCGCGCCGGCTCTCGGCCAGCCCCTTGGTAATGAAGGACTCCGACCGCTCGCGGCCGTTGACCGTCCATCGCACCTCGAACGGCTTCAAGGCGGCTGCGCAGGTCGGTGGCGAGTTCGGCCGCGGGGTGGTCGGCGCCTTCACGGACAGTACGGGCGAGCGACTTGGCGTCCGTCCTCGGGACGGGTTCGATGCCGGTTCGGGCCACGGCGAGCAACCACCCATAGGCGTCGATGCTGCGGGCCAGGTGGGTGATGACGTGGCCGCGGGTCCAGCCGGCCAGCGTCGAGGGTGCACGCATCTCCAGGTCGGTCAGCGCGTCGAGGGTGGCGGTGATCCTGGCACCGGAGCGGGTGACTTCCTCGATTATGTCGAGCATGTTCGTACCGTAGTGGCGGGGTAGTCGTCGCCGAGCGTCGGACGGACCTGCGACGCGGGATATCGGCCCCTCAGCAGGCCTCCGACCGCCGTGATGCCTGCCGTGATGGCGCGTTCACCGACGTTGCCGAACCCCAGGATCAGCTGCACTGGCTCTGTCGCATGCGAAGAACGGCAGGTGCTCATTCCGTAGAGGCCCACGGATCGGGCGTGGGCGGCGGCGATGAGGTCTTGCTCGTCGGCCGGTCCGTGGAGGTGCGCTACCGCGTGGAAGCCCGCCGCGAGGCCGGTCACCCTGACCTCGGGGGCATGTTCGGCGAGCGCCGCCACCAGGGTCGTGCGCCGTGCCGCGTAGGTTGTCCGCATCCGGCGCAGGTGCCGGTCGAAGCGGCCGGACTCGATCATTCTCGCGAGGGCGAGCTGATCGAGTGTGGGCGACCCGCGGTCGTTCAGCTGCTTGTGCTCGATGATCAGCTCGGTGAGCGCGGGCGGGCAGAGCATCCACCCGATGCGCAGCGCGGGCGCGAGGGACTTGCTGACGGTGCCTATGGAGATCACGCGGTCGGCGGCGAGTCCTTGCAGGGCGCCCACCGGCTCCCGGTCGTAGCGGAATTCGGCGTCGTAGTCGTCCTCGATGACGACGGCGTCCCGGCTCCTGGCCCACTCGATCAGGGCGAGCCGCCGCTCGGGTGCCAGAGCGACACCGGTGGGCCACTGGTGCGCAGGGGTCATGACGACGGCGCGGGCGTCGGTCGCGGCGAGTGCCTGCACGTCGATGCCGCGCTCGTCGACCGGTACCGGGATCGCCGACAGGCCCGCCCAGGACGCGGCAGAGGAGATCGTGGCCGGTGAGCCGGGGTCCTCGTACGCCACCGTACGGACACCTGTCCGGGCCAGGGCGTGCAGGGCCAGACCGAGGCCCTGCGCGTAGCCGGAGCAGATCACGATCCGTTCCGGATCCGCTGCGGCGGCGCGCACCCGCCGCAGATATCCGGCCATGACCTCGCGCAGAGCCACATTGCCGCGCGGGTCTCCGTAATCAAGCGCCGCCGTCGGCATGGTGCGTGCCGCCTCGCGCGTGGCCCACAGCCAGTCGGCGAGCGGGAAGCTGCTCAAGTCCGGGACGCCCCACTTGAAGTCGGCCACCAGGCCTGGAGGTGCCGAGGGCGGTGACGTGGGCGCTGGCGGTGCGCCCGCGCCGGCGGCGACCCGGGTGGCTGAGCCGACGCGTGTCACGAGGTACCCCTCGGCTTGGAGCTGGGCGTAGCAGTCCTGCACCAGCCCGCGCGACAGCCCGAGCATCCGAGCGAGTTCACGGGAGGACGGCAGCCGTTCGCCGATCTGCAGCCGCCCGGTCCGGATCGCGTCCCGCAGCCGGAGTTCCAGCTGGGATCGCAGCGGCTCGCCGCTGTCCCGGTCGATGACCAGCAGCAGATCGGGTGACAGACCGGACCACTCCAGAGGCATGGAATTGGATCTTACTGGCGATCCGCTTGGCCTTTAGCTTCGTCGTGTGACCAGGATGATCAACTCTCGAGCTGAGGGCGCCGGTTCGCGGCCGCCGCTGGTGACGCGGCCCCTGCTGCTGCGTTTCGTCTCGGTCATCGGTGCCTCGACGAGCTTCTACCTGCTGTTGTCGGTCGTCCCCCTCTATGCCGAGGTGTGCGGAGGCGGTTATGCCGCGGGACTGGCCACGGGTGCGCTGATGCTGGCGACGGTCGGAGGCGGGCTGGCCACTCCCCGGTTCGTTGCCCGCTTCGGTTACCGCCTGGCGCTGGTGGCAGGGCTGGTCCTCCTCGGCACGCCCACGCTGGTGCTGACCGCTTCCGGGAGCACGGTTTGGATCACGGCGGTCTGTGTCGTGCGGGGTCTGGGCTTCGCGTTCACGGTCGTCGCGGGTGGCGCTTTGACGGCGTCGCTGATCCCGCCCGAGCGCCGTGGTGAGGGGCTGGCACTGGTTGGCATCGTGTCCGGGGTTCCGTCGCTGGTGGCCCTGCCGCTGGGGGTGTGGCTGGTAGGGCACGTGGGGTACGTACCGGTCTGCATTGCTGGCGCAGTGGCCGCGCTGGCCGCTATCGTCTCGGTGCCGGGCCTGCCGGACCACGAGCCGACCTCGGGACGGTCGATCGGGGTGCTGGCCGGGTTCCGGACGGCCGCTCTTCTGCGGCCCGCCGTCGTCTTCTCGGCTACTGCGCTCGCTGCCGGAATCACCGTCACCTTCCTCCCCCTTGCCGTCCCGTCGGCTTCTACCGGAGTCGTCGCCATGGCCCTGTTCGTCCAGTCCGCGGCATCAACCGCGGCCCGCTGGGTCGCGGGCCGACACGGCGACCGGCACGGACCGGCCTCACTCGTCCTGCCCGGCCTTGTTGTCTCCGCCGCAGGGACGCTGCTCACCTCTCTGACCCACAGCCCGGTCGCCGTTGTCGTCGGCGTGGCCCTGTTCGGGGTCGGTTTCGGAGTCACCCAGAACGCCACGCTGACGCTGATGTACGCGCGTGTCCCCGCGTCTGGCTACGGCACCGTCAGCGCCCTGTGGAACTTCGCCTACGACGCGGGCATGGGCGTCGGCGCCGTCGGGTTCGGGGTGCTCGCAGGCCAGACCGGCTACCCATTGGCTCTCACCCTCACCGCCGCGCTGATGCTCACCGCCCTTGCCCCGGCCTGGCGCGACCGCCTGGCCAACGGCTCCCGTCGATGACCGGCGCAACCACACACGGCCGGGGCCAAGGCTCCACCACCAGCACTTGCCGACGCGATCCCGTGGACGAACTGACCGCATTCAGCAACGAGACCGCCCAACGGGCACTGGTCTCCCAAGAACAGGAGCGCACATGACCACGAACACCGTGACGGTGGCCATCCTCGGGCCGGGCGGTGTCGGTGGCCTGATCGGCGCGCTGCTCGCCCGCGACGGACACCGCGTCGTCTGCCTGGCCGGCGAGGAGACCACCGCCGTGCTGCGCCGCGAGGGCCTGCGAGTGCAGAGCACGCAGTACGGCGACTTCACCACTCCGGTCGAAGCTGACACCTTGCTGCGCGAACCGGTCGACGTCACCTTCGTGACCGTCAAGCAGACCGCCCTGCCCGCCGCCCTCGACCGTGTTCCGCCGCAGGTCCTCGGCGACGGTATCGTCGTACCGCTGCTCAACGGACTCGACCACCTCGCAGCACTGCGCCGACACTATCCGGCCGGCCAGGTCGTGGCCGGAACCATCAGGGTCGAGGCCACCCGCACCTCGCCCGGACGCATCGCGCACACCAGCCCCTTCACCGCCCTCGAACTGGCCGCCCCGCTCGCCGACCTCGCATCCCACCTTCGGCACGCCGGCCTCGACGTGGCCCTGCGCACCGACGAGAGCACGATGCTCTGGGACAAACTCTCCTTCCTCGCCCCGTTCGCCCTGCTGACCACGCGCTACCAGTCCGCTGTGGGCGCCATCCGCGACGAGCGGCGGTCCGAACTGCTTGCCGTACTCGACGAAATCACTGCCGTGGCCCGCGCCGCGGGCACACCGGTGACCGCCGAGGCCGTGCTCTCCTTCTTCGACCGGGCCCCCGAGATGATGAAGTCCTCGATGCAGCGCGACGCGGAGAACGGCCACCCGATCGAGCTCGACGCCATCGGCGGGGCTGTCCTACGGGCCGCGGCCACTCACAGGATCGAGACCCCGATTACCGCACGTCTCGTCGCAGAGCTGGTTCCCACAGCAAGTCAGTAGCAACACCGGCCCGTACCCACGGCGGCGGGGGGCACCTCGTCAAGTGCCGACAGTCCAAAGCCATACACAACACCCCGGCGTGTTCACCGCCCGCTTTCAGGAGACATGATGCAGCACTTCGTCCGACCCGACGGCACCCCTCCGGTCAACGGCTACAGCCATGCCGTGGCGTTCACGGGGCCGATGGTCGCCGTCTCCGGACAGGTCCCGGTGGACGCCCACGGGCGGGTGGTGGGCGCGGGGGATAGCGCGGCCCAGGTACGCCAGGTCTTCGCGAACCTGGTCACCGCGTTGGAGGCGGCGGGTGCCGCCATGGATTACGTGGTCAAACTGACGGTATTTCTGACCAACCTGGCCGATCTGGACACCTTCCGCCAGGTGCGCGACGAGTACCTGGACACGGCCCGCCCGCCAGCCTGCTCACTCGTCAAGGTCGCCGGGCTGGTCCATCCCGCGTTCCGGGTCGAGATCGACGCACTCGCAGTGCTACCCGCTGGGGCGTGAGCTCAGGGAAGACACGAGTCGATCACCGGACGCCGTTGTCCGGCGTCTCCTGCCCGAGCCCGACTCGGAGCCCCTCCCCCATTGCGTGTTTGTGGCCGCGCAACGGGGCGCCCGGCCTCCGGAGCTGGCATGAGAAGCCGCATCTCAGCCGATCTTGGAAGCTGCGGGTCAAACAGAGTTCCTGGTCGGGTGATCTTCCGGTTGTACGCGCATGAAGACAGGGCCTCTCGGCAGCTCGGGGATGTAAATCGAACCAAGCGATGTCGGGAGGCCCCTTTGTTGTTGTACGCGCCCGCGCACGTTGACTTCAACTCGACCGTCGTGTCATGTGCTTGCCTCGCGCACGTGTACGGGAACGCGGCCGATCATCCGGACCGGGTACGCCGGTATCCGTCGGACATGACGGACGCGGAGTGGGCGCAGGTGAAGCCCCTCTTGCCGGTGCCGGCCTGGCTGGAGGGCCGGGGCGGGCAGCCCGAGGGCTACTGCCACCGTCAGATGCTGGACGCGATCCGCTATCTGGTCGCGGGAGGTATCTCCTGGCGGGCGATGCCCGCGGACTTCCCCGTTTGGAACCGGGTTTACGCCTTCTTCCGCCGCTGGCGGCAGGCAGGACTGATCGCGGAGTTCCACGACCGTCTGCGCGGGATGGTCCGCGAACGCGAAGGACGCGAGACGGAACCGACGGCGGGGATCATCGACGCTCAGTCGGTACGGGCTGCCGCGTCGGTGCCGGCCGCCTCACGCGGATACGACGGCGGCAAGAAAGTACCGGGCCGCAAGCGACACATCGTCACCGACTGCCTAGGCCTGCTCCTGGTCGTCGCGGTGACCGCCGCGAACATCCCCGACCGGGATGCCGGCATCGGACTGCTGGGGCGGCTGCGGTCGCTGCACCACGAGATCACCTTGGTCTGGGCCGACGGCAGCTATACCGGCGGCCTTGTCGACTGGGCGAAGGAGAAACTCGACCTCACCCTGCAGATCGTCAAGCGCACCGACGACATGGAGGGGTTCGTGGTGCTGCCGAGACGCTGGGTGGTGGAGCGCACGTTCGCGTGGTTGATGCATTCGCGCCGCCTGGCCCGCGACTACGAAACCCTGCCCGCCGCCAGCGAGGCGATGATCCGGTGGTCGATGATCACGCGGATGGGCCGCCGACCGGCCCGGCCACGGGCCGGCGGCCGACGCTGAACATCCCCGACGCTTCCTGGACCAACCACCCGCGCTCCGCCAGGCGTTTCGCCTTCGACCGCACCCCCTCGACCTTCGCCGGCGACGTTTCCAGCCCCCAGCACCACCGCGATGTCCTTGGCCCGCACCGGCCCCTGCCCCCGCCCCGGCCGGTCTTCCAGCACGCCCAGGATCCGCTGGTAGTCCGGCGAGAGAAGGGTCGCAGGCAGCCCTTCCCGCCAGGGCGGCACCGTCGTCCCCGACACTGGCGCGGGCGCCGATTCCCCCTCGGCCTCCGTCACGGCGGTGGTCTCGGCAGCGGACACAGCCAGGGCCTCGGCGAGCTCCTCCCGCGCGATCACCCGCCGGTCCAGCTCGATCTCGGCGGCCTCCAGCGCCTGAGCCGCCCGGTCCGCCTCCTCCCGCAGATCCTCGACCCGCTCACGGGCAGCCGCCTCCCGCGCCTCCAGCAATCCCAGCATCGACGCCACCGCGCACCCCTCAACGATCAAACGGAAACAGGACGCCTCATCCCTCCCTCACCCCGACCGAAGCCATGCCTGACCAGTACCAATCAAGCGACCACGTTCGGTTGAGCAACGGCTTCTGATGCCCTGCGACCAGGGCGGATGCACGATGCGACCGCCACGCGCAACGAAGGCATCAGTGCCTGCTTCCAGCACTTCCCCGATGTGAGGTCCTCCTGGACGACGGATATCTGGGCCTGAGACGCGACCACCCCGGCCGGGCCATCACCCCACCCAGGAAGCCGAACAAGATCGCGCTCTTGTACGTGCACGCCGCCGGAGAAGAAGCCTGACACCAACACTCATCGAAACGCATCACCGTCGAGCACGCACTTGCCGACCATAAACGCTGGAAGCAACTGACCCGCTGGACCTACCGACGCGAAGCCCTGCCCGGCACCTACCGGGCCATCGCCGGCCTCGTCTCCGACCGCAACACCGTCGCCTGACCACGACCCATATCAGGCAAACACGTCGCCAGCACTATCACGCACCAGCTCGTAAATGGTGCCCGTACATACGGGCACCCGGATGATCTCCGGGTGCCGCAGCCGTTATGTGCAGCTGCCTGGTTCGGGGTGGGAGGCAGTCAGGCCGGACGGTGGGTCGTCAGAACTGGAGGGACCAGGCGTTGATGTAGCCGGTGTCGTTGACCCAGCGGTCGGTGGCGCGGAGCTTCCAGGTGCCGTTGGCGGCCTTGGTGGAGGCGTCGACCGTGAAGGTGCCCTGGACGTTGTCGGCGCTGTCGTAGGTGCTGTAGTCCTTCAGCACGAATGTGCCGCCGTCGGGGGCGACCAGCTCGATCCTCAGGTCGCCGCGGAAGGTGTGGCGGATGTCGACGGTGACGGCCAGCTTGGCGGGGGCGTTGCCGGTGACGTCGGTGACGGTGATCGGCGATTCCACGGTGGTCTCGTCACCGATCTGGACGTCGTCGGTGTTCTCGAACCTGCTGCCGGTGGGCGGCGGGGTGGTGGGGTCGTCATCGCTGCTGCCGGTGAACAGCCAGCGCTTGAAATCGGCGTCGTAGCGGGTTCCGATGTTCTGCTTGACGTAGGTGCGTGCTGCCTGCCAGGAGCCGGCGCGGTAGTACCCGAGGATCTTCGTCACGTCGTCCTGGTGGTTCTTCAGGAGGTATTGGACGGCCAGGTAGCCCCAGGCGTAGATCCGGTTCTGGTCGTGCTGCTGCGTGGTGTCGAACAGGGTGCTGAGGTTGTAAGTCTGCTTGGGGGCCTCGCCGGCGGCCCAGGTGTTGGGCTTGTTGAGGTAGCCGTAGGAGACGTACTCGGCCAGGCCCTCGATCCACCACAGGGTGGGGGTGGAGATGTTGGCGTTCCAGTCGCCGTACATGTTGTAGCGGCCGTCGAGGTAGTGCGTGTACTCGTGGTTGAGGTTCTTGATCGTGAAGGCCGATGCGGTCTCGTCGCGGTAGGCGATGAACCGGGCCTGGTTCCCGGTCGCGGAGGGGTTGCCCTCCAGGTACACCCCTCCGTTGTTGGTGGGGACCCCGTACAGGTTGCCGGCCAGCCGCCGGTACTCGGAGCTGGAGTCGAATACCACGACTTCCAGTGTGGTGTTCTTGTCGCCGACGACCGGCTGTCCGTTGTCCTTGACCACGCTGTGGAAGTAGGCGTCCTGGCCGGCGAGGCTGTCACAGGTCGTCATGAGCTGCTGGGCGCTCATGCGCTGCGCCTTGATGCGCAGGCTGCTGCTGCAGGTGTGGTCGACAGGCAGGGTGGAATCAGCGGCCTGCGTTGCGACGCGGCTGGGCGCGCTGGAGCGGACGGCGAGCGAGGAAGGGGCGGGCTGCGCGGGGCTGGGCGCGGCGGATGCGAGGATCGGGGCGTTGACAGGCGCCGGGGTGCTCGCAGAGGCCGGGACAATCGCGGAGACCGTCGCGGCAGACACCGTGAGCAGCGAGGCTGTGGCCTCTATGAGACGTCGGCGAGCCGGGTTTGCGGACATGCTTCTCCTCGGGAGAATCAGACGTTCGGGCAGGGCAAGCCGGTACCCGCGCGGATGGGGGAGCAGGGAGTGTCGTTCCATGCGGCATGGCATGCTCAGGCGTTCTGCCAGGGCTGATGCGGCTTTTGGCCATAGGGACCGTCGAGCAGTGGAACCTGGGGGCATGCTGCGTTCTTCGAGCGGCTTGGGGCCGGTTGGTGGTCGGCCCCAAGCCGTCGAGCAGTCCTGTGCCCAGGGGACTCGGACTGCGTCCTATGGGTGCAGCTGCCTGGTTCAAGGTGGGAGGCAGCTGGGTCGGATGGTGCTGAAGCCTTCACGCACGCGAGCGCTGTGTTGCTTGAAGGCCGGAGGGCCGCAGCCCAAGGTGTGTTGCGGCTCCGTGTGGGCCGCCTTACGGAGCGGTGGGCAGGCCGGGGAAGTTCAGAAGGTCAGGCTCCAGGAGTCGATGTAGCCGGTGTCGTTGGGGTAGGCGTCGCGTACCCACAGCTGCCAGGTGCCGTTGGCTGCGACGCCGGAGGCGTTCACGGTGAAGGTCTGGGTGATGTTGTCGGCGCTGTCGGTCTGGCTGAGGTTCTTCAGGGTGAAGTCGGTGCCGTCCGGTGCTTCGAGGACGACGACCAGGTCACCCCGGAAGGTGTGCTTGATGTCCACGGGGACCTTCAGCTGGGTCGGGCCGTTACCGGTCCTGCCGGTGACCTCGATGTCCGAGGCGACCCAGTCGCCGTTGTCCGAGATGTCGACGTTGTTGGTGTTGGTGAACACGTTCTCGCCCGGCTCGGGTTCGGGGTCGGTGCCGCCGGTGATCGCGGTGAGCGTCGCGGTCGCGTCGGCGAGGCCTGCTCCGCAGCCACCCGAGCAGGAGCCGGGCAGGGTACGGGCGTTCTCGCGGATCGCGGTGGAGATCTGAGCGGGGGTGAGCGCGGGCTTGGCTTCCTTCATCAGCGCGACGAGGCCGGCGATGTGCGGCGTGGCCATGCTGGTGCCCTGGTAGGCGCTGTAGGTCTCGCTGCCGATGCTGCGGGTGCCGGTGTTCAGCGTGGACCAGATGCCGTTGGCGGAGCTCGCCGTCGTCTCGCCGCCGGGGGCGGTGATCTCGACGACGCTGCCGTAGTTGGAGTACTCGGCCCGGTTGCCCTGGCGGTCGGAGGCGGCGACGGTGATGACGTTGTTGCAGCTGGCCGGGTTGAAGTTGGCCGCGTTGGTGTTGTCGTTGCCGGCCGCGACGACGACGGTGGTGCCGCGGCTCACGGCGCCGTTGATGGCGCTCTGGGTGCCGGAGTCGCAGGAGCCGCCGCCGCCGAGGCTCATGTTGATGACATGGGCCGGGTTCGGGTTGGCTGGCACGCCCGAGACGGAGCCGCCGGACGCCCAGGTGATGGCGTCGATGATGTCGGCGGTCGTGCCGCCGCACTTGCCGAGCACGCGGACGGGCTGGACGGTCGCGTTGTACGCGATGCCGGCGACGCCCTTGCCGTTGCCCGTCACGGCGGCGATGGTGCCGGCGACGTGGGTGCCGTGCCAGGAGTTGTTGGTGTCGCGGGACGGCACGGGCTGGCCGTTGCTGTCACTGCCGCACTCGCCGCGGTTCATCCAGTCGCCGGGGTCGGCCGGGTTGCTGTCGCGGCCGCCGCCGTCCTGGGCCATCCACGGGTCGGAGATGAAGTCGTAGCCTGCGATCACGTTGGCGGCCAGGTCGGAGTGGGCGACGTAGCCGGTGTCGATGACGGAGACCTTGACGTCCTTGCCGGTCGCCTTGGCCCAGGCGCCGGGGACCCTCATTCCGGCGGCCGCCTCGAACAGGTCCCACTGACGGTCGTAGGAGGAGTCGTTCGGGTCGGCCATCGCGTACATGCGCCGGTCCGGAACGACATAGGCGACGTCGGAGTCGGCGCGGAAGGTGTCGATGACCTCGCTGAGGGATTCCTTGCTCAGCTCACCGCCGAGGTCGACCAGGGCGGCCCCGGTGCCCAGGCGGCGGTCGAAGCCGAGCGACTCGCCTGCCTTCGCGCCCTTGGTCTTCGCGTCTTTGGAGGCGGCGTCGTTGGACTTCGCTTCGGCCGCGCCGGTCTTGTACCCGACGATCAGGCGCTCCACAGGCGCGTCGGCAATGCCGCTGCTCGCAGCAGTGGTGCTCTGCGTCGCGGTAGCGGGCGCGGGGGCTGCGGCGGAGACGGCGATGCCCGAGGAGATGAGGGCGCCGGTCGTCACCGCCAGCAGGGATATGCGCAGGGATCTGGAACCGTTCACGAGGGGGTGCCTTTCCAACGATCTCAGCCGACCAGGGCATGACAACGCGGCTCGTGTCAGGTTCTGGGTCGTGCCGATCAGGGTGTGGCCGGCGGGATGGTGGAACGCGGTGTGCCGCAACCGCCGACGGGCTGGTGGCAGGAATCTAGGTGCCGGATTCCGGCGGACCTATCCGGGTGGCCTCATGTACGGACACGCAATTAATTCCGGGAGTTCGGTCGTCCCACTCGATTTATTCACCCGCTGGGTGGGGGCTCTCGCTGCGGGCCTCGTCATCGGCTTCGACCAGGGCGGTACGGGATGCTGTGCCGGTCTTCTGCATGGCGCGGGCGATGTGCTGCTCGACCGTCCGCGGTGACAGATGCAGGATCTCGGCGATCTCCCGGTTGGTGAGCCCTCTTGTCGCCAGTTCGCCGACCTCGCGCTCGCGCGGGGAGAGATGGTCTCCGTACGACGGGCGGCCTCGTGGCCGCTTGCCGGAGGGTTGCCGGATGCGCAGCTCGGCCCGGGCGCGGGCGGCGTCCCAGGCAGCCCCGAGGTCTGTATACGCCTGTACGCAAGCAGCCAGTTCGGCCAGTCCTTGCGCCTTGAGGCCGTCGTTCCCGGTGGTCAGCTCGCAGCGAGCGGCAGCCTCGGCGGTGATCGCTCGACTGTAGGGGCGCCGCATCTGCTCGAAGGCGGCCGCGGCCCGACGGTAGTGGAGCACAGCCTCTCCCCAGCTGCCTTGCGTCTCGGCGAGCACAGCGCGGGTCCATTCCAGTCCTGCCGATGCCGCAGGAGAGTCCCGGCCTTCAATCCCGGTCGCGTAAGCCGCCGCCATCGCCTCGGCCCCGGCAGCTTTGCCGGCGCGGACCATTGCCTCCACTGCCCAGGGCGCCAAGTCCGCCGCCCACACCCACACCCCCTTGGCCGTGAGCCGCTCCCAGGCCCGCTCCGCTTCTGCGACGGCCGTCACTACATCCTGCCGGGCCAGGGCGAGCCGGATCAGCCCGCCGGACGCGGCGGCCGCCAGCGGGGCGGCCGTACACTCGGTCACCGCCGCAGCGCCCGCTTCGAACCACTCGGCAGCCCGCCCCCAGGCGCTCTGCGCCAAAGCGTGCAGCCCCAGCACCATGCGGGCATCAGCACTGACGACCGGCATGTCGGAAGTCTCGTCGACAAACGCCTCACATCGGGCCACCAGTCCCGACCAGCGACCGGTATTCCACTCCAGAAGCAACCGGGTACTCAGCCCGATGCGAGCGACATACTCACCCCCGCTGCGCGCCGACAGCTCGATCCCCTCTGCGAGCAGGTCCTCTGCCCGCTCGTAGTAGCCGAGCCATACTGCGGCATCCGCGGCGTTGCACAGCCCCCTGGCCGCGTGCTGGACCACGACCCGGTCGGAGCTGTCCGTCGGCAGCTGTTTGACCATCCGCCACGCCTGGGGGTCCCCACAGCACATCGCCAGACTCGCCCGGTTTCCGGCAACGGCCACACGTGCCGCCTCGATACCGCTGGCCTCGGCTGCTTCCTCCGCACGCCGCAGCCAGCTCAGATGCTGATCGAGCGAGCCTGTGGGCCACTGCGGCATGGCGAGAGCCGCCATCGCACGGGCGGCAAGATCCGCCCGATCATCCTTCAGCTCCTCCGCCGCACGCTCCAGCACCCGCCAGCCAAGATCGGTCCGGCCGACCTGGTTGTTGAGCAGCAATCCCAGGTCCAAGCGCAGCTCTCCGCGTATCGCGACGGGCAGCGTCTCGTCCTCAACTAGTTGCGACAACACCCTCACTGTCTGGTCGGACCGCAGGCCCACCACCGCGCTGCGAGCCAGTACCGGCGCGAGACGATCCCTCGCTCCTTGCGGAACCAACGGTGAGGCAAGAGCCTGCTCCAACAGGACAATGACCTCTTGATGCCGCCCGGTCGCGGTCGCCTCCCGGGCAGCCTCCCCGACAGCACGCACCCATCCCTTGACCTGCCCGGCGGCCCTACGATGCCGGACCAGTGCCGTCCAGTCGACCGGCTGACGCTGGGCGATCACCCGCGCGGCCCTGGCGTGCAGCTCCTGCAGCTCCGACCAGGGCAGATGGTCTCGTACTGCGACGGCGGCCAACGGGACAGGCAGGACATACCTGCCCTCACTGTCCACGACCAGTGTGCCGCCGGTCAGGGCACTGGTCAGAGCCGCACGGGACGCTTTCCCGGACAGACCGGCTACCGTGAGCAGTTCCGGACCAGGCACCGGCTCGTCAAGCACTGCCGCCGCCCACACGACCGCATGATGCTCTTCCGGCAGCTTCGCCAATCGGCTCAGTACCAGCTCCGCCAGCCGCACCGGCACACCGGCGTGGTCCACGTCGGTCGCCGTGCACCGCCCCTCGGTGTCCCGCAGGACGGTAAGAAGATCAACGACGACCTGGGCCACACCGCCCGACCGTTCGAGCAGCCTTGCCACTGCTTCCGGTGTACCCCGTTCGCCGATGGCTTCGGTCACGGCTTCACCCACCTGATCGAAGTTCCACGCCTCAATGTGATGACGTAGCACGGCTAGCTCCGCCGGATAGCGCGCCGGCGTGCCTCCCAGCGGCAGCCCTGGCCGCGCCGATTCCTCCGGCCGATACGTCATGACGGCGGCAAGTCCGGACCTCGGTCTCTCCAGTACCTCCCGCAGCCGGTCCGACTCAGCTGCACTGGCTTGGTGCAGGTCGTCGACCAGCAGCAACACCGGCCCCTCGTCCGGTATGCCAGAAGGCGGACCACCACTCCCGCATGCCCATGTCACACACAGCGCACCGCAAGCCTCCGGCAGCCCGGCAAGTCCGCGCAGCAAATGGCTCTTACCCGTCCCGGCAGCGCCTTCGGCCAAGACCAGCAACGGTCTGGCACCCTCACACATCAGCGCCCGCCGCAGCCGCTGCTTCCACGCCGCTTCCTTCACCGTGACCATCGCTCTCCAGGCCTTTCGCTGAAATCTCCCCGCCCTCAGGCACGTACACCGTGCGCACATCCTGGCCAGCCGTAGTCAGCGATGTCACCTATCGCGGGGCGATCCGTAGGCCCGATACAGCAGGTGTCGCTTCTTCAAAGCTCGAAGCGCAGGCACGAGACTGGATGGTGGAGCAGTGGTCTGCTTCGTTCGGCTCGCCAGCAGCCGGAACCCTTCTCGGCAGGTCTCAGCAGCGTGACGACAGGCACGGCTCCAGTAGAGTCGACCGTGAAGACCCAGGTAATGCGCGCTTCGTCAGCGGCCTGCGAGAGCAGAGCAGTGAACACCTGCCTGCGTGAATGACTTGGCGAAGCCTTTCTGCACACTTGAGTGCTCGAGTTGATCTGCCCGCAGCGCGTTGGCGTGATGCCTGGGCGTGACCATATCGATCAGCTGCGAGCAATAGTCAAGAGTTGGGGGTGAGCTGATTTCAGCTCTCGCTGCGGTGGTTGAGGCCGATTCTGGCGGTGTTGCGGATCCGCTTGGTGCGGCCGGCTTCGGCGAGGATCTCGATGGCCTCGGTGTTCGTCCCGGCGGCGGTCTTGAGCTGGAGCCAGTTGGATGACGCGAGCAGGTCCTCCGGCTGCCAGGGCAGCCTGAGCGTGATGGCGCGGAAGAGTGACCACTCCCGCAGGCGCTGAGCCAGGAAGGGGTGGTCGATGGTGGCCTGGGTCATCGCCTGCGCCCACCCCTCGTAGGCGGGACCGGGGCAGAGGCCGGCGGCTCGACGGTCCAGGTGCCGCAGCACAGCGGACTGGGCCATCGTCTGGTCCGGATCAGTGAGCACGCGGCTGACCAGGTCAACCTCGTTCGTGTCGGCAACGTGCCTGCCCACCCAGCGCCGCACCGGGAAGGCGAACCGGCCGAACTACTCCGGCAAGCACCACCGTCACGGCCTGCACGTCCTCGCCCTGAACGACGAGAGAGGCCGGCTGATCTGGATATCCGCTGCCCGACCCCGGCCGCACCCACGACATCACCGCCGCCCGCCGCGACCACCTGCTGGCCCACCTGCGCGCCACCGGCTTCGGCGCCCTGGCCGACCTGGGCTTCCTCGGCCTGGACGACGATCCGGACAATCCCGTAGTCGTCACCGGATTCAAGGCCACCCGCGCCCGCAAGCTGACCCCCGGCCAGAAGGATGGCAACCGGGCACTTGCCGCCGGACGCGTCCCCGTCGAACGCGGCTTTGCCCACCTGAAGAACTGGCGGATCCTCACCAAGCTCCGTACTGACCCCGCCCGCGCCACCCACCTGTTTCGCGCGCTGCTCGTCCTGACGAACGTCGACGCCACTACCGACAATTGACCTCTACCGCAGGTAGCCCACGAGCAGCACAGGCCCCCGGAACCGCGTCAACGGGCCGGGATCGGCTGAGTGAGGTTCACCGGGTTGCCGTCGGGGTCCTTGATGTGGGCGACGCGCTGTCCCCACGGCATGTCGTTGGGGCCTCCGCTGACCGAGCCGCCGAGCGCCTCCACCCGGGCGAGCGTCTCGTCGACGTCGTCGACACCGATGCTGAGCAGGATCCGCGGTGCCGCCCCCGTCCCCGGGTTCTCCTTGGCCACCAGCCCGAGGTCGGTGTCGCCGATGCGCAGGCCGAGGTAGAAGGTGGGGCCTTCCTCCGGTACCCGGAAGATCTCCTCAGCGCCGAACAATTTCGTATAGAAGCTGAGCAGAACGTCCTGGTCGGCAGTCAGGATCACGGGCTGGATGGTGGACATGGCACTCCTGTCGAGAACGGTCGTGTCGCTGGGTAGACCGTTCGAGGACGGTGAACTCATCGGCAAAACCACCCCCGCCGGACGATCTACAACACAGACTGCCGCCCACGACCAGTGCCGCTACCTGGGTGGCGTCTGCATGAAGCCCGGCACGGAAGAGGTCGTGCTCTCCCGGGAGGGGTTCGCGCTCAAGCCCAGCTGACCTGGAAGGCCCCAGTCCGCTGCCCTGAAGGGGACGTCAACCATGGCGACCACGCCTCGTTCCCGGCATAGCAGCCGCCCGGGACGAGGCGCTCGCATGTGAGGCCGGTCGCCAGCCAACTTGATCGGCCAGGGCCTCTCGATTGGATCAGGCCGAGATGCGGGTCCCTGTGCCGCCGACCCTGATCCGCCGGTCGCCCGCCCGCAGTTCCACCGTCAGGACGCCGGGACGCCCCATGTCCTCCCCTTGGTGGAGGGTGAGGACCGTCGCCTCGGGCACGAGTCCGAGCTCACGGGCGTACGCGCCGAAGGCGGCCGCCGCCGCCCCGGTCGCCGGATCCTCCACCACACCGCCCACCGGGAACGGGCCGCGGACGTGAAAGACCTCCGCAGAGGCGCGCCAGACCAACTGCAGCGTCGTCAGGTCGAGCCGGTGCATCAGGGCCTCCAGGCGGGCGAAGTCGTACGCCAGGTGGGCCAGGCGCTCTCGGCTCGCGGCGGCAAGGATCAGATGGCGGGCGCCCGCAAAGGCGATGCGGGGAGGCAGGGCGGGATCGAGGTCGCCGGCCGGCCAGTCGAGCGCGGCGAGCGCCTCTGCCAGGTCATCGGCCGCGACGTCCTCGATGTGCGGCTCGACGCTCGTGAGCGTGGCCCGCAGCGCCCCGCCCTCCCGCGTCACGGTGACCGGCACGGTCCCGGCACGCGTGGTGAACACCAGGTCGCCGGGGCCGATGCGCTCAGCGAGGGCCACGGCCGTCGCGACGGTGGCGTGACCGCAGAAGGGCACCTCCGCCTTGGGGCTGAAGTAGCGGATGGTGTACGCGCGCCCGGCGTCCGACGCGCCGGAGCCCGCTCCCTCGGACGGCGCTGTCAGGAACGCGCTCTCGCTGTAGCCGACTTCGGCGGCGATCGCCAGCATCTCCTCGTCGCCGAGGCCCGTGGCATCGAGAACGATTCCAGCGGGATTGCCTCCCTCGGGGTCGTCGGAGAAGGCGGTGTAACGCAGGACGTCGGGGGTTTCCCGTACGGAGTTCATGCCGGGAGAACGGCGCCGAGCCCTGAGGTAGTTCCCCAGGTACGGGGACCGTCTCGGAGCTCCGTGCCCGGACACGACCTACGGCGGTGCACCATCGACAGGGTCGTCAGTAGCTCCAACAGCTCCTCGTCGCTGAAGGGACGGTGAAGCCGAGGATCGTGCGCCGCGGGGTTGCGGTACATGCTGCCCAGCCCCTTGATCAGCACCGCAGATCGTCTTCAGCACCAGGGAAAACGGTGACGAAGGGCCACCGTCTTTGGACGATGGCCCGCACCTCTTGCGCCGGAGGCTGACCGAGACGCGTTCGTAGAGGGTGGACGCCAAGCTTCCGGTCACCGTCGCTGTCGAGGAAGGTGCGCCGGATGGCGTGCGGGCTGAAGAGCAAGGCGATCAGGAAGGTCCGGAGACGGCGGCGCGGAGCCGCTCGTCCGTCTCGTCGGCGACATGCAGCGCCGCCACTGTCGACGAAAGCACGGAAGTTCACGGACACTGCGGCGACGGCCGGGGCACCCCAGCCGTGTCCCAGGGAGGTGGCCGCGGGGAAGCCGAGGTAGGACGCGGCCCACGCCTGACCGCCCTACGCCGACGGCGGACCGGGGCTCACCCCGGCCGCCGACGGAAGATCCCCGCGAGTCCCGAGGACGTCTTGGCGGCGCTCGTAGACGTCACCGAAGCGGCCTGATGCTGCGGTCGAGATGCCACTGCCGATAGCCGAGCGTCTGGAGAAGAAGCGGACCGTCCTCGCGTGGCTGCGCTAGCGCCGTCCCCCGAGGCGATCGCCGAGCTCACGAGCCTGCTCGCGCCCGTCGGCAGCAACCGCTGAGCCGCGTTCCTTGATCCTGTCCCGGGCCGTCGAGGGCAGCCGATTCTGCATCGGGGCGGCTGCTCGCTCGGCGCACGCCACGGGATCAGCAGCCTCCTAGGGCGTGTGTCGAAAGTCCCGCCTGCCCTTCGGGCAGACGGCGCTACTTTCGACACACGCCCTAGACCGCGACGGTGTGCTCGCCGCGGCCGAGGAGCGCACGGAGGTCGCCGCCGCCGCACCACCTCCCCCGCCGCTGCGGGGGCACCTGCCGCAGGGCCACGAGACCAGCCGAAGAGTATGGCCGGATCAAGTGCAAGTGTCATACGTCCGACGCAATCTGCCCCGGTGCGCACGACCGCAGGCAAAACGCGGTCGTGCGCACCGGGGCAGTGACTGATATCCCGATCGAACGCCTCATGGTGAGTGCCATCATCCCCACGGGGGGAGAGAGGCGAGATCAAGGAGGGGTCAGGGCCGGCGGCGTGACACGCGGGTCGCCGAGCCTGGAAGCGCACTACCCCGGCGCCTGTTCTCACGGAGACCCGACAGTCCGTTGCGCGGACCGTGTGCGACGTCATCCTCGTCAGGTCGAACGGGCCGTCAGTGCCGCGGGAACGCCACTGCCGTCGGAGCCGGCCCCAGCGTCGTCGTGCCAGGGGGCGACCGGTGGCCCAGCCCCGTGCGGTACGCGTCCAGCGCGGCCTCGGTACGGCCGCCGCGGCGCAGAAGGTCGCCCAGCAGACGGCACAGATCGGCGAGGTCGCCGCTCGCGCCGCTGCACTCCAGCAGCCCCAGCGCCATGACGTAGTGCTCCTCGGCGGTCTCACTGTCCCCCCGCTCCTCGGCGATCAGCCCGAGCAGCCTGTGCGCACCCCCCGCGTGCACGGCGCCGTGCCGGTCACTCAGCTCAAGAAATGCAGAGAGCAGATCCGACGCCTCGCCGTGCCGTCCGAGCCGCCGGAGGACATCGGCCAGCTCCACCTCCACGTGCGCAGAGAACAGCGCCGCGCGTTTGATGTTCAGCATGTCCCGGGCGGCGCGCAACTCCTGTTCAGCTGCCGCTAGTTCTCCGTTCTGAGCCTGTACGTAGCCGCGCATCCAGTGGCAGTGCGCGAGATCGGTACGCAGGCTCAGCTGTTGGTAGATCGCCTGCGCCTTGGCCAGTGAGGCGTCCGCGTCAGTCGTGCGCCCCTCGGCGAGGAAAGTGCGGGCCACCTGCCGGTGCATGCCCGCCACCAGCGCCGGGTCGTCGACCTGCGGAGCCAGCGCCAGGGCGAGCTCGGCGGCGTGCGCGGCACGGGCGTGGGCACCCATGTCCATGTACGGGCCGATCACGGCGGCGTACAGGATGACCAGCGCCTCGGGGTCGGCCAGGCCGCTCGCGCCGAGCTCGTCGATGGTGGACTCGAGGAGGTAGCAGGCGTAACGCAGCTCCCCAGCCAGGAGGTGCGCGACGGCACGACCCCGGATCGCGCGTGCGCGGCGGGGCAGCGGCTCCTCGGCGAGGAGCCGCTCGGCGGCCTGGAAGTGGTGGCCCGCGTCGACCAGTTCACCGGTCTCCAGGGCACAGTCGCCGAGCCCGAGCAGCGCCTCGGCCTGCTCGGGCATGAGGCCGAGGTGCTCCGCGTCGGTGAGCAGGCGCCGGTAGCGCACGGCGGCCTCCTCCGCCGTCCCGGTGGCCAGCTGCCGGCGCGCCTCGACGAGAGCGAGCCGCAGCTCCGTGGCAAGGTGCGCGGGCCTGCCGGTGGCCAGCTCCTCGTACGACGTACCGAGCCGCTCCGCGAGGAAGCGCAGTGCGGTCTCCGAGGGCCTGACCTTGCCCGACTCCAGCGTCGATACGTACGCGGGGGTGTACGAAGGCTCGGCCAACTGCCGCTGTGTCAGCCCGCGTTGAGCGCGCAGCCGCTGCACTCGGTGGCCGATCGTGGCCGGATCGTCCATGTGGACCCCCTGGTTCGTGAACTGCCCAGTATCCAGAAGCAGTAGGCATTGCGCACGCCCTCGCCTTCCCCCTAGGTTAAGCGACTCGTTCAGCACATTTACTGATGCACTTAACTCGCCTGGCAAGGGGCTGATTTCATGCGTTCAGCACGACGAGGAGCCATGGCGGTCGGAGTGACCGTCGCCCTCACGGCCGTACTCGCCGCCGCACCCGGCAGCGCCGCCGCGGACCCGACGGCACCCTCCACGGCCGGAGTCGAGGTCGAGATACCGGGGCCGGAACACGGGACGTTCGCCGGATCCGGCCACACGCATGTGCCGCCGGAGGGCCGGAACCAGACAACCTCCCGCCTGACGCCGACCGAGGTGGCCGCCGACGGCGAGGTGGCCAAGATGGTCGACAACGGCCCCACCGCCGACCGGCTCGACGTCGTCGTCGTCGGAGACGGCTACACCGTCGCCGAACTGCCCCGCTTCCACGCCGACGCCCAGCAGAAATGGGCCGAGCTGACGGCCGTCGAGCCGTACACCACCTACCGCAACCTCTTCAACGTCTGGACCGTCGACGCCGTCTCGAACCAGTCCGGCGTCTCCGGCGACCCCTCTCCCGACACCCTCCGGGACACGGCCCTCGGCTCGTACTTCTGGTGCGACAAGATCGAGCGGCTGCTCTGCATCGATCAGGACAAGGTCGACGGATACGTCGCGAAGGCGCCGGAGGCCGACCTGGTGCTCGTCCTCGCCAACAGCACCAAGTACGGCGGCGCGGGCTACAACGAGCCCAGCGAGACCCTCGGCTACGAGGGCATATCAACGGCCTCGGCGGGCAACGAGAAGTCCGGCCAGGTCGCGATCCACGAGACCGGCCACTCCCTGGGCAAGCTCGCCGACGAGTACTTCTACCCCGACTACCCCGGCTACGAGCGGTACCTGGGCCCCGAGCCCGCCGACTCCAACATCACCACCCTCACTGCCGACGACATGGCCGACCGGGGCACCAAGTGGCACCGCTGGCTCGGTGAGCAGTCTCCCGACGGCGGCACCGTCGGCGCGTACGAGGGCGGCGGCTACTACGTCACCGGGCTGCGGCGCCCCACCGAGAACTCCCTGATGCGCTCCCTCGGCAAGCCCTTCAATCTGCCCGGAGTGGAGGCGATGATCGCCGGCTTCTACCGCGAGGCACGCATCGCCTCCCCCGTCACGGCCACCGATCGCACCCTCCGCGCCGGCGACACCGCCAAAGCCCTCGTACCCCGGCTGACAGGGGCGGACGGGCGTCAACTCACGATCCGCTGGTATCTGGACGGGCGGGAGATGAAGTCTCTCGCGGGCCGCACCGACGTACGAGTGTCCGACCTGGCCCTGCGGCTGCTCGACCTTCGGAGGCACACACTGTCCCTCACGGCCGAGGACCGTACGCCCTCGGTGCGGGACCGCGGCATCGCCCGGACGATGAGGTCCACGGTCAGCTGGACGGTCCGGCTCTGACGGTCTCCAGCGGGCATGCGTCGCGGTTCGTGGCACGGCCGTTCCGGCTGGTCAGCGCGGGTGCAGGCGTCCTCATGGCTCATGCCATCCGGAACGCATGACGTGCCGGGGGTACTCCTTCCCCTGCCGGGTGGCAGCGTCGTAGGCCTGCTCGAGGATCATCGACGCCGCGCTCGTCCGCGGCGGCGAGGCCGCACTGTCGCGGACCGAGGAGCGGCTGGTCGAAATGACCAACGGGTGCATCTGCTGCACCCTTGCGCCTTGTCGTGTGGTTCGCCGGCCAGCCCGGCCCCGGAGCGGCGCGCGCCTAAGATCACCGGGACGGGGGACGGCGGACGAGACACGGGAGAGGCGGCGGACATGGCGGACGAGCGTGTGTACCTGGTGACCGGGGGCGGAACGGGGATCGGGGCGGCGACCGCGCAGTCATTGGCCCGGGCGGGACACAAGGTGGCGGTGTCCGGACGCCGCCCCGAACCGCTGCGGCTGGTCGCCGAGGAGACCGGCGCCCTGCCCGTACCGTCGGACATCGGGGACCCCGCCGCGGTGGTTTCGCTGGTCGAGACGGTGGTCGGCACGTACGGGCGGCTCGACGGTCTGGTGCTCAACGCCGGCATCGGGCGGGGCGGCGGGGTGGGAGAGGTGACCCTGGAGGACTGGGACGAGGTCATGCGGACCAACCTCACCGGTCCGTTCCTGCTGCTGCGCGCCGCGCTCCCGCACCTGCTCGACGCCCGCGGCGCGGTGGTCGCGGTGGCCTCGGTGTCCGCCCTGCGCAACGGCGTCGGGAACGCCGCCTACGCCACCTCCAAAGCGGCGCTGCTCCAGCTGTGCCGCTCACTCGCGGTCGACTACGGGGGCGCGGGGTTGCGCGCCAACACCGTGTGCCCAAGCTGGGTACGCACCGACATGGCGGACCGCCGAATGAACCGGTTCGCCGACGAGGCGGGCCTGGACGGGAACGGTCTGGAAGCGGCGTACGAGGAGGTGACCCGGGTCCTGCCCGCCGGCCGGCCCGGTGAGCCGCAAGAGGTCGCGGAGGCCATCGCCTGGCTGCTGTCGCCCGCCGCCTCGTTCGTGAACGGTGCGGTGCTCACCGTCGACGGCGGCGCGACCGCACTCGACCCCGGCACCCTCGGCTTCGAGTTCCGGCTGGAGCCACGCGCCCCGCGGGCCTGACCGACAGTCACGAACCAAACAACCGCCGCGCCCATCGACGCCGTCGCCGCGACGGCGTCGGCACCGCCGACCGGGGCGTGATCGTCGTGGTCGCGGCCGGGAACCAGGGCCGGGTGGGCTCCACCGTACTCACCGACCACCCGTGGGTCATCCCGGTGATCGCCTACGACCGCGCCGGGCACCCCATGCCTCAGTCCAACCGGGGCGTGTCCATCGGCCGCCACGGAGTCGGCGCCCCCGGCGACCGCGTCCCGGGCCTGGGCCTCGACGGCCACCCCCCTCATCCTGAGCGGCACGAGCGCCGCCGCGCCCTTCGTCGCGGGTACGGTCGCCCTCCTCCTCTCGGCCTTCCCGAAGGCCACCCCGGCGACGGTGCGGCACGCGGTCACCCACGGACCCGGCCGACGGCGTTCGGTGACCCCACCGCTGCTGGACGCCTGGGCTGCATATTCGATACGGAGTCGCAGCTCGATGGCAGCCGAAGTCAGGTGGTGTTCCCCGATGTACCGACGGACGTCCTGGTCAGGCCAGGACGTTCAGAGCGGCGGGCCGCACCCTGAGGGTCACCGGCAGGGCCGCGTCGACCTCACCGTCCGCGCCGTACGGGAGAGGGCGGTCCGCTTCGATGTGGATCTCCTTGCCTCGCAGGATCTCGACCTCGGGTCGGTTCACGTGCACGCCCGTCTTCAGCTCGTTCATCATGGCGAAGAAGAGGCGTTTCGGTGCCTTCTTGATGACCACGACGTCAAGCAGCCCGTCGTCGATACGCGCGCCCGGTGCGACGTTTCTCCCGAAGCCGTAGAAACCCGAGTTCGCCACGACCACGGTGTAGCCGGTGCGCCCGTGCCTCACCCCATCGATCGTGACGCGGTACGTGGCGGGCTTCCAGGCGAGGACCGCCCGCAGGCCGCCCGCGTAGTACGACGCCGCGCCGCGCAGCACGCGGGAGTCGTTGGCGTGGCGGTTGGCCACCGCGTCGACGCCCGCGTACACACTTCCGAGGACGCAGGTCCGCGCGTGCACGGCGGACTCCACCTCGATCGTGTCGACTGCCCGCGGCTCGCCGTGGAGCAGTATCTCGACGAGCCGTTGGGCGTCCGTGGGGAGACCCAGGGCGCGCGCGAAGTCGTTGCCCCGCCCCGCCGGGACCAGGCCGAAGACCGTGTCCGTACCGCTGAGGGCACCCCCGACGCAGCCGGCCATCCCGTCACCGCCCACGGCGAGCACGACGTGCCCCTGTCCTCCGGCGTCCTGGGCGAGCTCTCGTGCGTGCTCCAGGCTGCGGCTGTAGACGGTGTCGAGCCTCGCACCCGCCTCCCGCAGCAGACGGGCCAGCGGGAGCAGACCCGCCGTGCCGCTGGAACCCCCTGCGGTGGGGTTGACGACTGCGGTGAACTGTCGCATGGATCTGGCCTCCGGGCGGCAGAAGTAGGGTTCAGCGGACGGGGATGAGGACTCCGGGGCTGAGCACGCCGGAAGGGTCGACCTCGGCCTTGACAGCCTGCAGCATGCGCATGCCGAGGGGGCCGATCTCTCGGGCGTACCAGTCGCGATGGTCGGTGCCGACTCCGTGGTGGTGGCTGATGGTGCCGCCCGCGGCCAGGATCACGTCGTTGGCCGCCCGCTTCACCGGTTCCCAGTGCGCGACGGCGTCCTCCCCCTGTGCGGAGACGACGGTGAAGTACAGGGAGGCGCCGTTCTCGTACGTATGCGAGATGTGGCACATGACGAGCGGCGGCGTGCCGGCCTCGGTGAGGGTGCTCGTCAGCGCGTCCCGCACGGCCGTGTAGAGGCCGGGGATGGCTGACCAGAAGGCCGCCGTCTCCAGCGTCTCGGCGAACGCGCCGGCGTCGAGCAGCGCGTCCCGCAGGTAGGGCGCGTTGTATCGGCCGTGCTCCCAACGGTCGCCGGGCTCCTCACCGATGAGCTCGCCGTCGCAGGCGAGGAGGACCTCGCGGGCGACGGCGCGGCGGTCCATCGCCTCCTCTTCGGTGCCCTCGTAGCCGACGATGGCCATGCAGCCCGGGTTCTGCGGGAGTTCGGCGCTGCCGATGGCGTCCGGCTGCGCGAGACCGATGAAGGTCTCCGACTCGTCCGACAGCCGCAGCACCGTGGGCCGCGGGCCGTCCTGGGCCAGACGGCGCAGTGCCGCCGTGCCGGCCTCGAAGGAGGCGAAGCGCCAGCCCTCGTAGATCCGCTTCGAGGGGAGCGGACGGATGCGCACGGTCACCGCCGTGATCACTCCGAGGGCGCCCTCGGATCCGAGGATCAGCTGGCGCAGGTCGGGGCCGGCCGCCGAGCGCGGGGCCCGGCCGGTCTCCAGGGTGCCTTCGGGGGTGGCGACCGTCAGACCGAGGACCATCTCGTCGAAGCGGCCGTATCCGGCCGATGCCTGGCCGCTGGAGCGGGCCGCGGCGAAGCCGCCGACGGTCGCCCATTCGAAGGACTGCGGGAAGTGTCCGAGGGTCCAGCCCCGCTCGTTGAGCAGCGCCTCGCACTGCGGGCCGCGCAGACCGGGCTGCAGTGTCGCGGTGCGGGACACCTCGTCGACGGCGAGCAGCTGGTCGAGCCGCCGCAGGTCGAGCGCGACGAACGGCCGCTTCGTGGTGGGCGCGAGGCCGCCGACGACGGAGGTTCCGCCGCCGAAGGGCACGGCGGCGACGCCGTGTTCGGCGCAGGAGCGGAGCACGGCGAGGACCTCGTCGTGGTTGCCCGGCAGCACGACCGCGGCGGGGATGTCGTCGACCTCGCCGGCGCGGATGCGCAGCAGGTCGGGGGTCGACTTTCCGCGGGTGTGCCGGATGCGGCTCTCGGCGTCCTCCCGCAGGCCGTCGGGCGCGCCGACGGCCGCCCGCAGCGCGGTGCGGGCCTCGTCGGGCAGCGCCGGGGCGGGCGGTTCGATGTCGGTGAGGGCGGTCGGGCCACTCTCACGCGGGGTGACACCGAGCAGGTCACGCAGCAGGCCGGTGACCGAGTCGGGCAGGGGTGCCGCCTTGGCCGGGTCGCCCCAACCGCTCCACAACATGTCCATTCGAAAGGATTCCTAACGGTCTGTTTCACGGATGGCGCTGCCACTCCGCCGACGCTGGCATTACACTGTGACAGATGACGCCCATTCGTCACAACCATGAAGACGCAGATCCCGTGCTCGACGCCGCACGCGACTGCGTGCTCGCCGTCGGCGTACGGCGAACCACCCTCACCGATATCGCCCGCCGCGCGGGCGTGTCCCGGATGACGATCTACCGGCGCTGGCCCGACGTGCGCAGCCTGGTGGGTGACCTGATGACCCGTGAGTGGATCGGCGTCGCCGCCGGCGCCATGCCGCCCTCCGACGACGACCGGCCCGAACGGGAGCGGATCGTCGAAGGGCTCGTCGCGGGAGCCGCGGCGTTCCGGGCCCACCCGCTCTTCCACAAGATCATCGATGTCGACCCCGAGCTGCTGCTGCCCTACATCCTCGACCGCCGGGGCGCCAGCCAGGACGCCCTGCTCGGGCTCCTTCACACGGCGCTCGAGGACGGCCACGAGGACGGCTCCGTGCGCCGCGTCCGGGCGGACCTGCAGGCCCGGTCCCTTCTGCTCGTCGTCCAGTCCTTCACGCTCTCGCTGCGCACCATGACCGACGACACCGATCCCGAACTGAGCGAAGCCGCCTTCCTCGACGAGCTGCGCACCCTGCTGGAGAGGACCATCGCCCCATGAACCCCACGACCAGCCCCGCCCTGCCCGGCTCCTCCCTCAACGCCCGGCGGCGCCTGCGCGAACTGGGCCGGCTCGCCGACGGCGATGCCGACAGCGTGGTCGATGTACTGGTGGTCGGGCTCGGTGCCACCGGGGCCGGAGCCGCGCTCGACGCGGCTACCCGCGGGCTCACCGTCGCCGCGATCGATGCCCACGACCTCGCCTTCGGCACGTCCCGCTGGAGCTCCAAGCTGATCCACGGCGGACTGCGCTACCTCGCGTCCGGACAGCTCGACGTCGCCCACGAGAGCGCGGTCGAGCGCGGCATCCTCATGGAACGCACCGCCCCCCACCTCGTCCGCGCGCAGCCCTTCGTCCTGCCCCTCACCCCGCTCGTCAGCCGCGGCCAGGCCGCCCTCGCCCGCGCCGGATTCCTCGCGGGCGACCTGCTGCGCGTCGGCGCCCGCACCTCGCGAAGCACGCTGCCCCAGCCGCGCACGCTGTCCGCCGTCGAGACCCGTCATCTCGCCCCGGCCCTACGCCCCACCGGGCTGCGCGGCGGACTGCTCTCCTGGGACGGCCGACTCTGCGACGACGCGCGACTGGTGACCGCGATCGCCCGCACGGCGGCGGCCTACGGCGCCCGTGTCCTCACCCGCACCAGGGCCCTGGAACTTCACCGCGACGGCGCGCTGGTCCGCGACGAGACCACCGGCCAGGAGCTGCGGATCCGCGCACGTACGGTCGTCAACGCAGCCGGCGTCTGGGCGGGCGGCCTCGTCGACGACGTACGCCTGCGGCCTTCGCGCGGCACTCATCTCGTCCTGCGCTCCGAGGACCTCGGCCAGCTCTCCGCGGGGCTGCACATCCCGATCCCCGGCGAGACGAACCGCTTCGTCCTGGTCCTGCCCCAGGGCGACGGACGCGTCTACGTCGGCCTCACCGACGAACCCGTCGACGGCGACATCCCCGACGTGCCGGAGGTCCCCGAGACCGACATCGGCTTCCTCCTCGACGTACTCGGCTCCGCACTGGACGTCACCGTCCAGCGCGCCGACGTGGTCGGGGCCTTCGCCGGCCTGCGGCCCCTGCTCGACACCCGGGACGCGGCGGGCCGCACCGCCGACATCTCGCGCAAGCACGCCGTGCTCACCTCTCCCTCCGGTGTCGTCACCGTCGTCGGCGGCAAGCTGACCACCTATCGCCGCATGGCCCAGGACGCCGTCGACGCCGCCGTGGCCGCCGGGGGCCTGACCGCCGGCCCGTGCCGTACCGCCTCTGTCCCCCTCGTCGGCGCCGCCCGGCCACAGATCCTCGCCGGGCTCGGCGTCGCGCCCCGTCTCGTGCACCGCTACGGCTCCGAAGCATCCGCCGTTCATGCGCTCGGTCTCGAAGACCCCGCACTCGCCCGGCCCGTTGTACCCGGCCACCCCGTCACGGGCGCCGAACTGTTGTGGGCCGTCCGCCACGAAGGCGCTCTCGACACCTCCGACCTCCTCGACCGCCGCACCCGCATCGGCCTGGTCCCGGAAGACCGCTCCACGGCCGAAGGAGCGGCCCGGGACGCCCTCGCACGTACCGCCCAGGTGGAGTGACGTACGGCGTCGTCGACGCAGGTGAGGCGCGGGTGCCCGGCACCACGGCTACCGTCGGCTCCATGGAGCGAATCCGAGCGGTCCTGGTCGACATCGACGGCGTCCTCACCGTCTCCTGGAAGGCCCTGCCGGGAGCGGTGTCGGCCATGGAGCAGCTGCGCGGCGCGGGGCTCCACCTCGCGCTCGTCACCAACAACACATCCCGCACCAGGGCCGCCATCGCCTCACGTCTGGCCGACCCGGCTTCCCTGTCGATGCGGGAGACATTCTGACCGCCCCGGCGGCCACGGCCGCGTATCTGCGCGAGCACTTCCCCGGCGCGCGCTGCCTTCTGCTCAACAGCGGAGACGTACGGGACGATCTGACGGGCGTCACGCTCGTCGAGGAGGGTGACGCCGACGTCGTCGTGCTCGGCGGCGCCGGGGCCGAATTCGGCTACGAGGCTCTCAACCGGGTCTTCCGGCAACTGCAGGGCGGGGCCCGGCTGGTGTCGATGCACCGCAATCTGTACCGGCGCACCGAAGGCGGCCTCGACCTGGACACCGGGGCCTTCCTCGAAGGGCTGGAGAGGGCCGCCCGCACCGAGGCGGAGGTGACGGGCAAGCCGGCTCCCGCGTTCTTCGCCAGCGCCCTCGCCCACCTCGGCGCCGGCGCGTCGGAGACGTTGATGATCGGCGACGACATCGAGTCCGACGTACTGGCCGCCCCACGGTCCGGCACCTTCGCGACACTCGTGGGCAACTGACTGAACTCATGGCGAAACCTCGTGATCACGACGCGGGACTTGATGGCTGCGGCACGTCACCGTGACCCACCGCGGCCATTCGAACGGACATGAGATCTCCCAAGTGTTACCAGGGGCGCGGCGTACCGACAGAGGGGCCTTGCCCCCTCTGGACATCGCGGGAGAACTCACGCGAACCGAGTCCCGGACGTAAACTGAAGGCAACCCGCGTCGTGCCCGGCTAGAGCCCGACGGAAGGGGTCGCCGTGACCACATGGCCCATACTCCGCGGGCCCGGCGCGACGGTCTGGGCACCCGAGACGGTCACAGCCGATCCGTACAACGCACAGACGCCGTCGGCCGCGCTTGCCGATCCGGTCACCCCGGCAGGCGCTCTTTTCGTGCGCGATCACTTCGGCATCCCGCGGACGACACCCCGTCGGTGGCGGCTGCGGCTCCGCGGGGCCGTGGCCGAGCCGTTCGACATCGGCTACGACGAGCTGCTCACCATGGAGAGCCGGGAGTTCGACGTCGTACTGGAATGCGCGGGGAACGGTCGCAGCCAGATGTCACCCCGGCCGCCAGGTCTGCCATGGGGACAGAGGGCCGTCGGATGCGCGCACTTCGCAGGGGTGCCCTTCCAGCGCCTTGCCGCCCTGGCCCGGATCGACCGGGCAGCCGCGGAGATCGTCTTCGCCGGAGCCGACTCCGGCACCGTGCACGGCCGCCGGGCGGCCTTCGAGCGGAGCCTCCCGCTCGCCGTGGCCCTCCACCCGGACACCCTCCTCGCCACCCACATGAACGGCGAGCCGCTCGCGCCCGAGCACGGGGCGCCGCTCCGGCTGGTGGTCCCCGGGCGGTACGCGGTCGCCGACGTGAAGTGGCTGGTCGAGGCGCGGGCCGTGACGAAGCCCTTCAGCGGGGTCTTCCAGGTCGAGGAATACGTCTATCGCGCGTCGCGCGGCACCCCGGACGGACCCGTGACGACCGTGCAGGTCAAGTCCTTCATCACCACCCCCGAGCCGGACTCGGCGGTACGCCGCGGCCACGAGACCCTGGTACGAGGCCGGGCCTGGTCGGGCGGCGGGGTTCCCGTGCGGCGGGTCGAGGTGCGGGCCGCATACGAGGAAGCGGACGGTCACAGCGGTGAGGACGACCACGGGGACGAAGGCCCGCTCGGCGACGAAGAGTGGCACGACGCCGTGCTCGAGCCGTCGTCCGGGCCGTATGCCTGGACCGGCTGGTCGTACCGGTGGACGCCCCGCCGGCCCGGCCCGTACCGGCTGCTGGCCCGTGCGACGGACGAGCACGGCGACACCCAGCCGCTTCGGACGCCGTGGAACGCCGGCGGCTACGGCTGCAACCCCGTGGCGTATGTCGAGGTGGTCGTCGTGTGAGGGGTTCAGGAGAGGGCATGAGCGAGATCGAGATCATGACTACCGCGTCGCTCGGTGACACCAGCTATCTCCTCGTCAGCGGCGACGAGGCCGCGCTGGTCGACCCGCAGCGGGACAGCTGGGGGCTGATGGAGTCCTGTGCCTCCAGGGGCGTGCGGATCCGGTACGTCCTGGAGACGCACGTGCACAACGACTACGTCTCCGGGGCTCTGGAGGTCCGCGCGGCGACCGGCGCCACGGTGGCGGGCCCGGCCCGCGCCGTGTACGCGTTCGATCATCTGGGGCTGGCGGACGAGGACGAGATCTCCTTCGGCGACGTGACCGTGCGGGCGATGGAGACGCCCGGGCACACCGCCGAGCACACCTCGTATCTCGTCTTCGACGACATACGGCAGCCGCCGACGGCCGCCTTCACCGGAGGCAGCCTCCTCGTCGGCTCTGCCGGCCGCACCGACCTGTCCGGCGCGGACCGCACGGAGGAGCTCGCCCGGGCCCAGTTCCGTTCGCTTCGACGACTGGCGCTTCTGCCGGACGCCACGCGGGTTCTGCCGACGCACGGAGCGGGCAGCTCCTGCGCGGCCGGGCCGGCGTCGGGGGCCAGGACGACCGTCATGGGCGCCGAGCGGCGCACCAACCCCGCCCTGACCACCCAGGACGAGGAGGAGTTCGTCAGCGGGCGGATGGCGGACCTGCCGCCGTACCCCGCCTACTACCGATACATGGCGGGGATCAACCGGTCCGGGCCGGACGTACTCGGCGGCCCGCCCATGCTCCGGCCGCTCACGCCGGCCATGGTGGAAGGTCTGGTCGGGAGTGGCGCACAGATCGTCGACGGTCGCGAGCGCAGCACGTTCGCCGCCGCCCATCTGCCCGGCTCGCTCTGCGACGAGCTGGACGAACGCTTCGCGAGCCTGGTCGGCGAGGTCGTACCGTTCGGTACGCGCCTGGTCCTTGTGCTGCCGGAGCCCGCCGAGGAGGCGGCCGACGAGGCGGTGCTCCAGCTGCTGCGGATCGGATACGAGAACGTCGCGGGGTATCTGCCGGATGGTACGGACGCCTGGGCCGCCGCCGGCCGCCCCCTGCGTGCCTTCCGTACCGCGGACGCGTCCGAGCTGGCCGGGCACATTGCCGAGAGGCGGGTGCTCGACGTACGCCCGGAGCGCCCGGAGGGCGGGATTCCGGGCACGCTCGCCGTGCCTCTCGCCGAACTGCCCGGAAAACTGGGCGAGATGCCCCGGGACCGCGAGATATGGACGGTCTGCGGGAGCGGCCGCCGGGCCACCATCGCTGCGAGTCTCCTCGATCAGGCGGGCATCCCCGTGACGGCGGTGATCAGGGGTGGCGTGCGGGACCTGATGGCACATGCGTGACGAGGAAGGAAGGACAAGGCCATGGGTGGCAACGGCAACGGCTATGCACATCCGGAGACACTGGTGGACACCGAGTGGCTGGCCGCACACCTCGACGACGCGGCAGTGCGCGTCATCGACGTGGACGAGGACACCACCGCGTACGAGCAGGGCCACATCCCGGGCTCCGTGGGCTGGAACTGGACCACGGACCTGCACACCGCCGTGGGCCGGGACTACCTGGACCGCGACACGCTCGGGCGGCTCCTTGCCGAGGCCGGCGTCGACCAGGACACCACCGTGATCCTGTACGGAGGCAACAACAACTGGTTCGCGGCGTATGCCTACTGGATCCTGCGGCTGCGCGGCTTCGACAAGGTGAAGCTGCTCGACGGCGGCCGGAAGAAGTGGGAGCTGGAGAGCCGCGGGATGACGCAGTGGGTCACGGACCACGAGCGCACCGACTTCACGGTGACGGGCGAGGAGAACCCGCAGTTCCGCGCGCTGCGCGTCGAAGTGCTGAAGAGCGTGGGTTCCGCGGTGCGCATGGTCGACGTCCGGTCCCCGGAGGAGTACCGGGGCGAGAAGCTGGCACCCCCTCACCTGCCGCAGGAGCAGGCCCAGGTCCCCGGCCACATTCCGGGCGCGGCCAATGTCCCCTGGTCGCAGGCGGCCAACGACGACGGAACGTTCAAGTCGGCCGGCGAGCTGAAGGCGCTCTACGCGGGGAAGGGCATCACTTCCGACCGTGAGGTCATCGCCTACTGCCGAATCGGTGAGCGCTCCTCGCACACCTGGTTCGCACTCCACGAACTGCTCGGCTACTCGGACGTCAAGAACTACGACGGCTCCTGGACCGAGTACGGCTCGCTGGTGCGGGCTCCTGTCGAGATGGGGTGACGTGGTCGGCACCCCGGGCGCCCGCCTGACCTGATCGAGCGTCACTGCCACGCGTGAGTCATCCCTCGACCGCCCCCTGTCCGCGGGGCGGCGCGCCTTGCGGCGGCCGTGGTAGCCGGATGTCGTGCCGGCCGTGACCAGGATCGGGGCCATGCCCGGACTGGATCGGCGACTGCTGTGCCACCACCGTTCTGCGCTCGTCGGGCTCCGTCGCCCGCTGGGACATGCATCATCGAAGGTGGGGAGACCATCGGCACGATCGACGAGGAGTGGCGATGAGGTTGTCGTTCCTTGAGCCCGTCTACGCAGAGCCGGGCCCGTACGTCTCCGTGTACCTGGACACCTCCCGGAACATCGAGCATCCCGAGCGGGCGATCGCGCTGCGGTGGCGGCGGCTGCGCGAGAGCCTGTCCCGTCAGGGCGCGGACCGGGGGCTGCTGAACGTACTGGAGGAGGTGGTCGGCACCGACACCGAGGTGCCCGGGGTGCACGGGCAGACCCTCTTCACCGCCCACGGCATGCTCGTCCTGAACGGGGAGCTTCCCTGGCCGCCCGAGCACGACTCCGCGTGCTACAGCACCCTGCCGGACGCGATGCCCCTCGTCACCCAGCACGTTCCGGAGATCCCCTACATGGCCGTTGTCGTCCACTACGGCGGCCTGCCGACCGCCGAGACCCACGGCTGGGTGACGCTGGAGGCGGAGACCGGCACCTGGCCCGTGTCCATCGTCACCCCGGGTGAGCGGCTGCATCGCAGGGTCGCGGTGGCGACCTGGCACCGCACCGCCCTCCGGCTCGGCCATCGGCTGGACGAACGGGCGCGGCACGCCCATGCCGACGCCGTCGTCGTCGGCGGCGACGAGTGGGCGTGCAACGTACTTGTCCGCCGCCTGCCGCACGCCCTTCGGGACAAGGTCGTACGCGTGGGCGGCCGGACCCCCACCGACACCGGACGCGCCCTGCTGGAACCGCAGCTCGACGGCGTCTTCCGCGGCCGCATGGCCGCGCACGACCGGGAACTCGTGGGCATCTTCATCGGCCGGCGTGCCCTGGACGGACCCGTGACGGAGGGTCCGGCCGCCACTGTGGCCGCCCTCCAGCGCGGCCAGGTGGCGGCACTGTTGTTGAACCGCCCGCCCGGGTCCTCGCTGCGGCTCTGGGCAGGCTCGCAGCCCACTCAGCTCGCTCTGACCGAGGCGGAGCTGACGTCCTTCGGCGTGCGGGCCCCGCATGAGGAGCCCGCCGACGAGGCCCTCGTCAGGGCCCTCGTCGGCACTGGTGCCGAACTGGTCGTCGTACCGGAGAGCGAGCTGAGACTGTACGAGGGCGTGGGCGCCCTGCTGCGGTACACCGACCCCGGGACCCCGTCCTGACGCCGGCGCGCTGTGCTTCCCGGATCGCGGGCCGTGCGTGCGCCCGAGGACGAGGTGGACCGTCGCCGCGGCCCGGTTCGTCCGGCGGTTCGGCGCCCACGGCTACGACCAGCGGTGACACCACCGGTGATGACGCGCTCACCTCAGCGCTGATAGGTCCCGACCAGAGTGCCCGAGGCCAGTTCCCTGCCCTTCAGTGCACGGTGCACGTCCTCGGCGCCTGGGTGGTCGTGCAACGGCAGCGCCTCGGACAGGGCGTACAGGCGGAAGAAGTAGCGGTGCTTCCCGTGACCCGGTGGAGGCATCGGCCCTCCCCAGCCGACGCGCCCGAATCCGTTGGGCCACGCCCGTCCGCCCTGGGGCGTCCGGCCCTCCACCACCCCCCTGGTTCCCGGATCGATGCCGGTCACCAGCCAGTGCAGGAAGGTCGTCCCCGGCGCGTCCGGGTCCTCGCACAGGAGCACCAGCTCCGTGGCCTCGTGGGGCACCCCCGACCAGGTCAGGGGCGGTGAAATGTTCCCTCCCTCCCCGCTGTGGCGACGGGGGATCACCGTTCTGTCGTCGAACGCGGTGCTGCTGAGTTCCATTCCGCTCATGCGCGCCGCCATACCCGCGGGCGGCGGAGTCGGCACCGGTCCGGACCCCGAAATCCCTCGTTCGGCCGAGCCCACCCGGCCCCTCGGGAGGCCTGGGTGAAAATGGCAGTGTGCCGACAAGGATCCTGCTCGAGGGCCGCCCTGGCGCGGGCAAGACAACCGCCCTCCGCCGGCTGGCCGCGATGCTGCCCGCCCGCCCGGTCACCGGCTTCACCACCGAGGAGATCCGGCAATCCGGCGTCCGGGTCGGTTTCGCCCTGGAGACCCTGGCAGGCCGACGTGAGGTGCTCGCCCATGTCGACCTGCCCGGTCCGCCGCGGGTAGGGAAATACGGCGTCGACCTGGGCGTCATGGAACGACTGGCGCTGCCGACGTTGCGGCCGACGGCGACGGCGGTGTCGGCAGGGCGGCTGGTGCTCATCGACGAGCTGGGGCGGATGGAACTGGCGTGTACCGCGTTCCGGGGCGCGGTCGATGCTCTCTTCGTCGCAGAGGTCGACGTCGTTGCCACGGTCCACACGCAACGCGATCCGTTCACCGACGCCCTCAGGCGGCGTGCCGACATCGAGGTCGTGCACCTCACTGCGGCAAACCGGGGCGTCCTGCCTGGGGAGCTCGCGGCCCGGCTGGAGCAGCCCTGAACCTCCGCGGTGCGACCGCCCCTCGCCTCAGGCGCAGGAGTGGCTGAAGGTGCCCTCGGCCTCGATCGGCGAGCTCGCGGGACATAGGACCTTGAGGCGGGCGGTGCCCCGGATCAGGCCGGGACCGCGGACTGTCCAACGGAGATGGACAGTGACTGAGGTCGCCGCGGCGGGCGTCTGGGGCAGCTCGCCGGACTGGTGGCCATCGCTGCGCAACCAGCGGTACGCGGCGGGCCCGCCACGACCGTCTGGTCACGACGCCGATCAGGTCGGCCGTCTGGCCGCAGCTCAACCGGTGTGCGGGGGCCTTGACTTCGGATGTCGTGACAGCCGGGCCGGACGTCCGGCGCAGCGGCAGCCACAGCACGACGGCGACCGTGGCCGCCCCGAGTCGGCCGGTTCGACGTCGGCGAAGGCATGTGGGGGGGGCGGGCGCGGGCGGCGGCCGCCCACAGGGCAGCCCGACGAGGTCCACAAGCCCTCCCTCGCCCGCCGCGAACTCAGGGCCCCCACGGCGCACCGGTGACACCTGCCGGTTGACCAAGATCCGGACCATATCCGGTCCAGGCCACTGGCCTGATCCCAGAGGACACCGTTTCCGCTGGTCAGCACGGTTGCTGCTCGTGTACCACCAGCAGACGAAGAATCTGCTGGTGTCCTACTCGCCGAAGAAGATCGGCTTCTTCTAGCGGCACGAAAAGAGGCACCTGACCTGGGCTTTTACCCGTCATGCGCCTCTCGCTCGCCCCACGCAGGTAGGGGGCGCGTTTACACCAAAACTCCCAGTTCATCCCACCGGCATCCCACTCCTGACCAGCACTTCCGGACCAGTCACGGACCGAATCCCCGACTCACCCCGCCGGCGGGTCACCCTGGCTGACGCGGTCCCACTCCTCCATGGACTGCTCAATGAGTGGCCCGCGCGGCGAGCACATTCGGCCGGGTCCACTCCGGAGTACAGCCAGAACGAGATGCCTGCGTGTCGGAGATCGTAGGGCCGCTTGGCCAGCCCGGAAGTGAGCTCCATGCGTGTCAGCACGTACTCCCGTGCCGCGCCCACGTCGTGCCGTAGGCCGCGGGGTCCACGTAGTTGCCGGCCTGGTTCCGGAACAGCCGACCGTCCGGTGCCACACCGAAGCGTTCGATGTGTGCGCGGAGGATACGAACGAACTGCGGCGGGATGGGCACAGGCCGAGTCGCGGTAGCTGCGCGACGCTTGAGCGAGTGCACCTCATGCACCGCGCCGTCATCTGTCCACTCCTTGCCTGCGGTGACGACACCACCCGACAGGTTGAGCATGCCCCACCCGGTCTCGGGCAGATGGCACTGAACCTTGTCCAACCTGCTGGCGCGGCTGGCAGGTTGGGGCACCCTGCGCGAGGTGAACGACGAAGCTCCTGGTAGACGGGTTCACGACCAAGATCACCCGCGCCGACCAGGAGCTTCGCGTGCTTGTTTACCCATCGACGATCGATCTGTCCAGCGCGCACCTTCGTCACCATGCCCGGTGCCCGGCCGCTCACCGCCGCAAGATCGGCACCCGACGGCGTCGCATCACGCCGAGCCGGCAGGCGCTTCTGGTCCTGGCTCACCTGCGCTGCGGCGACACCTACGCTCAGCCGGCCGCCGCGTTCGGCATCGGGATCGCGACCGTCCACCGTTACGTCAGCGAAGCGATACAGGTCCTGGCCGCACTCGCTCCCAGCCTGGCCGAGGCGATGCGGACCGCACGCCGGCTAGCCTTCGTCATCCTCGACGGGACGCTCCTGCCGATCGACCGGATCGCCGCCGACACCCCGTACTACTCCGGCAAGCACAAGCGCCACGGCATGAACGTCCAAGTCCTCACCGACCCATTCGGACGGCTGCTGTGGGCTTCGCCCGCGCTCCCCGGCTCCACTCACGACCTGACCGCCGCCCGTACCCACGGCATCGACGCGGCGCGGCGGGTGGGCGGCTTCCACACCGCGCAGGTGGTCGACGCCGACCCCGAGGCCGCGTCCCCGTGGCTCGTCACAGCGTTCATCCCGGGCCCGACGCTGTATGAAGTCGTCGCCAAGGACGGACCGCTGGATGCCACTGCCGTGCGGCGGCTCGGTGCGGGGCTCGCAGAAGCGCTCGCCGCGATCCACAAGTGCGGCCTTGTGCACCGGGACTTGAAGCCGGGCAACGTGATCATCGCCGGCGACGGGCCGCGCGTTATCGACTTCGGTATCGCCCGTGCCGTGGACGCCAGCTCGCTCACCGCGACGGGCACGGTCATCGGCACCTACTCGTACATGTCGCCGGAGCAGATCCGCGCCGACCGGGCGAGGGCGGCGAGCGATGTGTTCTCGCTCGGCTCGGTACTCGCATTCGCCGCGACCGGGCGCGGGCCGTTCGACGCGCCCACGCTGATCGAGATTGTCCAGCGCATCCTGGACGAGGCGCCCGCGCTCGACGGCATCGACGACGCCGCGCTGCGGGAGCTGCTCACCGCATGCCTGGCCAAGGACCCCGAGGCGCGGCCGGCCGTGGATGAGCTGCCCGGGTGGTTCGCGACACGTGCGGCCGCTGGCGGGGCTGGGGCTGTGGGGCCGCGGCCGGTGGGAGCCGGCCCGGTAGACCCTCGTATCTCCATGCTTCCCGCAGGTGCACCCGCGGCTGCCGTGTCCCCACAGGTGACTCACCCGCCGACCGTTGCCGCGGCCCCTAGTACTCCGCCACCGGGGTTCGGGCCGGTGATCACCACCGCCGATGCGGGCGCCAGGCCGCGCCCGGGCGGGCTGTCGCGGCGTACGCTCCTGTTCGCCGGGCTCGGGACGGCGGCAGCCGCCACGGCGGTCGGGGTGCCGATTCTTCTGCGCAACGACGACAAGGCAGGCGGATCGTCCGAAGCCGGTGACGAGCCCGGCCCGCCGCCGGGTACTTCGAAGCCGGACGAAACCGAAGAGGTCATCCTCCTCAAGGGCCTCGAAGGCGGGCGGGCGCTCGTCTTCAGCAGGGATGGCCGGCAGCTGTACGGCGCCGACCAGAAACCCATCTGGCGTTGGAATCCGAGCACCGGGGCAGGCGGCCCGGTCCACATCGGCGCCCAAAGGTACCGGCAGGAAGTGGTGTTCAGCCGGGACCTCAGCTTCCTGGCCAGGGCGGAGGAGCACAAGGTCCGCATCTGGGACACGACCACCGGCAAGATCGTGCACACGTTCACGCTGCCCACCGCGAAGGGCCCGACCCAGGAGGGCTGGCCCACGGGCCTGGCGATCAGCGCGGACGGTAAGAGGCTTGCCGCGAGCACCGGGTGGGACCTGCACCTTTGGGAGCTGCCGTCCGGCAAGCACACGGCCGTCTCCCTGAGCGAACCCGGCGGCCCTGTGGCGTTCCGCGGCGACGGTAAAATGCTGATCAGCGGTTGGAACTCCCTTGAGACCCTGACCTCCGCGGGCAAGGTCACCGGCACGGTCAAGGACAGCAGCAACGCCAAGGTGGCCGTGTTCAGCCCGGACGGAAGCCTCCTCGCCTACGGGAACAACGGCGATCGTATCGTGCTGTGGAACACCGAATCCCGCTCGGAGGTCATCCGGGTCAAGGGCTGGGCCACGGCCCTCGCGTTCCATCCGGAGGGACGCCTCCTGGTCGCCGGCGCCGGCTCGACCGTCCAGGTGTGGGACACGGTCGCGGGGAAGGAAGTCGGCAGCTACGAGTGCCCCAACCAGGTCGAGGCGGTGGCCGTCAGCCCGGACGGCAAGACCGTGGCGATCGGCCTCGGCATGGCGATCACCTATGAAGCCAAGACCTCGGTCCTGCTCTGGCAGATGCCCTGACGTAGCCGAGGATCAGACTAAGAAGTAGAGGAGCAGTGCGTCGTAGTAGGTGCCGCCCTCAACGACCGCTGGCGGCATAATGCGTCGATGTCAGGGAGCGAAGGAGAGCGTGCGGGGTCCATGCTGGGCGTCGTCGCCGTTCAGACCGGCGGGCGTGATCACGAGCCGGTCGCCCACGTAGGCGTTCTCCCCGACGACCCCCATCCCGAACTCGACCCTCGCGGTGGAGACGGGGAGCCGCAGCACGTCCTTGACCGTGTCCACGCCCCTGGACCGACCCGGAAGACGCGCCCGGCTTCGCTGTACGTGCCGAGCCGGTGGACGAGCCCGGTCCTTCCCGGTCCGACGCGCAGGGGGAAATAGCCGTACGAGGTCCCCCCCCCTGCCTTCACGCCCCAAACCAGTTTCCCGGTGCCGAGGTCGTAGGCGCCGACACGGTCAGTGCCGCCAAGCAGCACGAGACCCCCACCGACGACAGCCTCCCGGCACGCCTGGGCGTTGGCACTGGTGTCCATGGAATCGCCGCAGTGTTTGAACCCCTTCGGCCGGGGGTCGATGGTCGTGCGGGCCTTGCAGTCGGGACCGAGGACAACGACCCACCCGTCCCCGGCGTGGGTCTCCCGATGCGCGGTAGTGATCACGGCCGGTGAGACAGAGAGCACCTGACCAACCCTCCGGCCCGGCTCCGTCCGGTAGCGCCAGCGAACCTTGCCCGTGGCCGGGTCGATCTCCCGGACCTGGTCGTACGCCTTCTCGAGCGCGCTGATCGCGCAGTGGGCGATGATCGTGTCGTCCCCCGCGCCGGTCTCGGTCAGCTGCTTGTGCCAACCCGCCTTTCCGGTGCGCAGGTCGATCATCCGGAGCTGATTACACCGGACGCCGCTCCAGGCCTCGACGTTCTGCAGGACGATGACGACCTTGCCGTCGGGGGTCGCGTTGACCGGGGTCTCGCAGACGGGCTTCGGGAGGTCGACGCTCCACAACTGGACGCCGTCGCTGAGCCGGTGGGCGACGACCCTCGTGTAGATGGCCTGGACGGCGGTGTCGCCGACGATCCAGAGGTCCTCGGTCGGGATGTTCCGGCGGGGCAGGTCGGTGCGGTCGTCGACGATCCAGGCGCTCGCCTCGCCGGCCATGCGGCGCTGCGCGATCTCCGCGGCGGTGGGGATGCGGGTTGGCGAAGGGGTGGGGCGGGCACTCGCCGTGGGCGGCGCCGTGGTCGACGGAGCGCCGTTCTCCGAACCGGCACCGCCCTGCCCGGCGCTGTTCGATCCCGCACGGTCCGGTCCTGGGCGCTCACCGAGGGTGTACACGCCGGCGCCGGCGAGTAGCAGCAGGGCGAGGGCCACGGCGGTCACCGGCCACCGTCGGCGGCGCTGGCGGGGCGGCGGCGGGCCGACCACTCATCCCCCGTGCTGGTCGTGACATTGACCTCGACCTCGAACTCGCAGTCTTCCTTCCCGGTGAAGAAGGAGAGGTCGAATGCCCTGGCATCGAAATCCTTCCCCCGTCGAGGTATATCCCTTTCGCGAAGGCGTTTCCCGTGAGACTCCACGATCACCCCGGCGGCGCCGATTGCCGCGAACGCTCTGAGCGTCCAGCGCCACCACGCGGGCTCCTGCGAGCCTGCACCCGTCTCCTGAGTGTCGCCGTCGGGCCGCGCGTCCGTTCCGGACGGGGCCGCAGTCGCAGAAGATGTCGCGGCTTCCCCCTCGCCTGAAGGGTCAGCCGATGAAGGCGTCGGTGCAGAGGGAGGTGGAGCTGAAGACATGAGTCCCCCGGTCGACGATGCCATCTTGTGCCACTGATTTGACCAACTTCTTTAAACAGTAGTCGTGTTGGAGCCGCCTTTTCGTCGATCTTCGTGGGGTCAGGCCAGACAGACACTTACCTACGGTTGGGTACCACGGCGGAGGGTCCGACCGGCAGCCGACCAGATGCATGAGCGGGTCGAGCCGAGTGGACGAACCCCAGCCTCGGTCCAGGTCCTCACCGATCCGTTCGGGCGGCTGCTCTGGGCCTCGCCGACTCTGCCCGGCTCGACTCACGACCTGACCGCCGCGCGACGCACGGAATCATCGAAGCCCTCACCGAAGCAGGACTCAAATGCTGGGCGGACAAGGCGTATCAAGGCGCCGGCGGCGTCCAAGGGCTGGCGCCTGCTGCGGAAGCTCCGCTGCAGCACGGCGTAGGCCGCAAGCGCACCTCGCCGGACTCAGGCCTGCCACGCGCGGTATCGAGCGGCCGGCTCCTCTTCACGTCGTGGGTCGCATGGCCAGGACGGCGTTGTGTCCGCCGAAGCCGAAGGAGTTGCTCAGGGCGAGAGCGATGTCGCCGTGGCGTGCGCCGCCGCGCACGGTGTCCACCCGGATGGAGGGGTCGGGGGTGTCGAGGTTCACGCAGGGCGGGATCACTCTGTGGCTGATGGAGAGAGCAGTGAAGGCGGCCTCGACGGCTCCGGCGGCGCCGATCATGTGTCCGACCACGCCCTTGGAGGCGGTCACCGCCGGGTGATGAGGGAAGAGCTCGGCGAGTACCGCGCCCTCCACCGCGTCGTTGGCAGGTGTGCTGGTGCCGTGCGCGTTGACGTGATCGACTTCCTGCGGGCGTGCGCGGGCGTCGTCGAGTGCTGCCAGGATGGCGGCCCGGACGCCCCGGCCGTCGGGGTGGGGGGCCACGGGGTGATGGGCGTCGGACGACGCACCGTAGCCGACGATGTGGGCGTAACCGGGGTTGCCTCGGCGGCGTGCCTGGTCGGCGCGTTCCAGGACGAGTACGCCCGCGCCTTCGCTCATCACGAAGCCGTCGCGGTCCGCGTCGAAGGGGCGTGAGGCGGCGGACGGATCGTCGACGCGTTTCGACAGGGCTCGCATGCGGGCGAAGGCGCTGGTGATGACGGGGGTGGTGAAGGCCTCGGTGCCGCCTGCGACGACGATGTCGCACGCTTCGGAGCGCAGGAGAGAGACACCGAGCCCGATGGCCGTCGTGCCGGAGGCGCACGCGGTGCTCGTGTGGAGGCTGGGGCCCTGAGCGTTGAGGATCTGGGCGACATGACCGACGGCCATGTTCGGCAGGTACCTCGGAAGGAACGCGGCTGTCACACCGGCCTGTCCCCGGTCGAGGTAGCGCTCGGTCTCGTGCTCGTAGGCCTGGGCGCCTCCGGCGGCTGAACCGAGGACGACGCCCACGCGGCCGGCGTCCCAGACCGAGCAGTCGTGCCCGGCGTCCCTGACCGCCTCCCGCGCGGCGACGAGCGCGTACTGGGCACTCAGGTCGAGGCGTCGCGTCAGGGCGGGAGCGATATCCGCCGCGGTGTCGAAATCACGGACGCGGCAGGAGAAGTCGATGCTCAGACCTGCCAGGCGGGGGTCTTTGCCGGCCGTCGGGGACCCGGACAGCAGACGTCGCCAGGAAGCCTTCGTTCCCAGGCCGGCAGGGGTGACCAGGCCGATGCCGGTGATCGCGACGGGAACGGCCCGTGTCATTGCCTCATGTCCTTTGCGCGCAGCCGTCAGGCCGGACCAGCTAGCGTTGGCCACGACGGTGGGGTGGTGAGCCGAAGACGGCGGCGACCGCGTCCTCGGCCGTGAACAGGCCCGGCCCGCGGTTCGGCGGCACGGCGAGCCGGGTGGGATCAGGCGGTCTGCGGTTGGGAGCCCACGTACTGCACCAGGTCGGACAGGGTCGAGGTCTCCCTGAGCTCGTCCTCCTCAAGAGGAGTGCCGCAGTACTCCTGGAGGATGTCGGTCAGCTCGACGATCTCCAATGAGTCCAGATCCAGCTCACCGAGGGTGGCGGTGGCGGAGATGGCTTCAGGCGCGACCTCGAACTTCTCCGTCAGCGTGCGGACGAGGAATGCGTAGACGTGGTCCATCGGTACCTTCTTCTTGTTGATGAGGTGGACGTCGTGAGGCGAACGGACGGTCAGCGAGGACGGGTTCGCGGTGGACGGCCGTGGCCGTCGGCCAGGAGAGTGTGGCCGCCCCCCAGGTGAGGCCGCCTCCGAAAGCGGCCAGCAGCGTCCGGGCACCGGGGCGGACCACTCCTCGTGCGGACACATCGGCCAGGGCCAGGGGAATGGACGCCGCCGCGGTGTTGCCGACGCGTCCGATGTTTCCGAAACATTTGCCGGGATCGATTCCCATGCGTTCGGCGACCGCATCGAGAATGCGCTGGTTGGCCTGGTGACCGACGAAAGCGTCCACAGAGGAAGGGTCCCATTGGGACTTCAGAAGGACTTCCCTCGACGAAGCGACCATGTGCCGAATGGCAAGCCCGAATACTTTCTTTCCGTTCATGCGGAAGTACTTCTCCTCAGGCGCAACACCGCTATCGGAGAGCGGCATACGAGCCCCGCCGGCTTCCACTGTGATCAGGTCACCACCGGAGCCGTCACTGCCGAGGTGGACGCTGTGCAGAGCGCCCGGCTCGTCGAGGGTGCCTCCGCGCAGGAGGACCGCTCCCGCACCGTCACCGAAGATCACCGCGGTGTTCCGGTCGTCAGGATTGACGATCCTGCTGTACGTCTCCGCGGCGATCAGCAGAACGCGCTGCCGCGACTGAGACCGGATCAGGGCATCGGCCAGCGCCAGGCCGTAGACGAACCCGGAGCACACGGCACCGACGTCGAGGGCGGGAACATTCCCGAGCCCGAGGCGCCACGCGACGTCCGGAGCCGTGGCCGGGCAGCGCCGGTCCGGGGTCGTGGTGGCCAGCAGGACGAGATCCGCAGCGTTGGAGCCGGAGGATTCCATTGCCGCGAGTCCGGCACCGACGGCCAGGTCGGATGTGCTGGTCCGAGCGTCGACCCAGTGACGCGCCGAGATGCCGGTGCGCCGATGGATCCATTCGTGCGAGGTGTCCAGACGCGTCGCCAATTCGTCATTCGAGACGGATCCCGGCGGAAGACACCCACCCCACCCGGCGACGACCGCACACTTCTCCAACCACCACTCCTGTTCGATTCGGCCCTGTTTCGGGGAATGCCCGGCCGCCACGAGAACATAGCAAGCGGAGAAGTGAACCCACCGCCTTCTCCCCCCAACGGGTGACATTCCTCCTTTCGCTTCTCGAATTCCTCTTCGACGCCTTTCCCGACACTCGTCAACGGAGTGGCCGCGGACGTCACCAGGCGGCCGAGGCGATGCGGTCCCGCAGCCGCTCGGCGTACAGCCTCATCAGTTTGGCCGCCGCCTCCGTGTCGGGGTAGCGGCTCGCCAGCCACAGCCCTTCGTGGGTCCGGTTGACCCACACGTACACGTGATCGCTGTACGACACCCGCACCAGGCCATGGGCCCGTTGCTCGTGCCACCGCTCGGAGCCCGGGAAAGCGCGGGTGTCGACGAAGGAGACGAGCGAGCAGAGGTCCGTCGAGCCGGGCCGGTCGTCCTCGTCGAGGAGAGCCAGCACGCGGGTCAGCGGAATCCGGGCCAGCGGCCGGTTGGCCACGAGCTCACCGCGCACCGTCCGCAGCACATCCGGGAAGCGGGGGCTGCGGCCCACCGGCACCTCGATCGGGGCACCACCCACGTACCACCCCACCGAGTCGTTCCACCCGGACTTCCCGCGCGTGTGAAAAGGCACGACCGTGCGGTACACGTCCTGCCCACTCATCTCGTGGACGAACAGCGCGGTCGCAGCCAGCACACCGGCCATGCTTCCGCCGTACGGTCGGCAGTACGCCTCGAACGCCTCGGCCTCGGCCGCGTCGGCAAGCGGCTCGCACAGCAGATGCTGCCGGGCGGGTGGGCTGTCAGCAGTGAGCCCCAGCTCCACCGGAAAGCTCGGCAGCCGGCCGCCGCAGCGCCGGATGAACCCCTGCCAGCGGGCCACACTGCCGTGGCCGCCGTCAACACTGTCCGCACGGGCACGCTCGATCTCGCAGAAGTCGACGTAACTCGCCGCCGGGGCATACTCCTTTCGCGCCCGCCCGGCCACATACAGCTCCTGCAGCTCCGCCGGAACGCGGAATAGGGAGTAGGCGTCGACATTGCTGTGGTCGAAAGCCATGTACACGCTGGCCGAGTCGTCCCGCAGGACCGCCGCGTAGATCAGGTTCGGCCAGACAAGCGCGTCCGCGACCTCGTCGAAGCGGTCCTGAAGATGCCCGACCAAACGGTCCGCGCGGGGGAAGTCACCGACCTCGTCGCGGTGCAGCGCCATGTCCCCCGCGTCGAGTGTGAACCGGTGCAGCTCGTCGCCGGAATCGCCCACCCAGCGGAATCCACTGCGCAGCGTCTCGTGCCGCATGGTCCAGGACAGCAGCGCCTCCTGGAGTGCATCGAGATCGACCGGCCCCGGCAGGTCGAAGGCGACGCCGATCCAGGTCGGCACGAACACCCCGTCACCCCGCACGCTTCGTGCCCGACGAAGGTGTGTCTCCTGGATGTATGCCGGCGGCCTGGAGTCCACCGGCAGGGCCTGCGCCGCCGTGACGGTGGCCGGGCTCAGCGTCCACTCGACGAGCCGTCCCGGACGGACCTCGCAACGCTGGATGTCAGTGATACGCACACGTTTCCCCTTGCTGAAGAGGACCCCTGCTGCGGAGTCCCTTTCAAGCAAGGCCACCGAGTGCGGCCGGGACACGCCCCGCCGCCTCATTGCCACCGAACGGGTGTCGGATCGAACGCAAAGATGGGAGCGGAGTGCGCGCGGAGTTCGTTGCGCTGGTCCAGGGGCTGGCCGGGACAGGGACAACGGGCGGCAGCGACCGTCCGCAGTCCGGTGAAGCTTGGTGGTGAACCCGCCGCGTGAGCGGCCCAGGCCCTCACCTCCCGCACCACCTCCACCAGGTGGGCGTGCAGGCTCTGCCACGGTGTCTCGCCCTGGTGTTCTGGCGGTTCGCCCCCCTCTGACGCGGGGCCGACGGCGGATCGGTGCGGGCACCCGTGGCATCCGCTGCGGCCTGGACCTGCCGGAGTAGACGCTCCCACGTTCCATAGGCCGACCACAGCCGGTGTCGTTCGTAGGCGGTTTTCCACGGCCCGAACCGCTCGGGCAGGTCACGCCACTGCACCCCGGTCCGCACCCGGTGCAGAATCCCGTCGATCACCTTCCGATGATCCCGCCACCGGCCGCAACGCCTGTTGCTGACCGGCAGGAACGGCCGCAGCCGCTTCCACTCGGCATCGCTCAGATCACCCCGCCCCATGCCATACCAACGCCCCTGGCACGGAGGAGTCACATGATCGACCGGACAAGTCCTAGCTAGAACCCCAGAACACCACAGCGAGGGCCTCGGGGTGGCACACCTAGACGAGTCATTCCGAATGCTGACGATGCGTTCGGGAACGCAGACAGGGCGTCCAAGATCGTTGTGTGACGAACAACCTAGACGCCCTGCTGACCGCACTCTACGTGAAGATCGACGACGAGATCGGAGGCACCCGATGGCTGGGCAGACCGCCGAAGCTGACGGATTCCGAGCTGGTCACCCTCGCTGTCGCGCAGGCAGTCCTGGGCTTCACATCGGAGTCGAGGTGGCTGCGGTTCGTCGACTCCCGCCTCGGCTCGATGTTCCCGTACGTGCCCAAGCAGCCGGGCTGGAACAAGCGGCTGCGGGCCGCGTTGCCGCTGGTCAAGAAGGCGATACGGCTGCTGGCCGTCGACACCGACTTCTGGTTCGACCCGCACTGGATCGTCGACTCCACCCCGGTGGAATGCGGCCGCTCGCGCCCGGCTGTGAAGCGGTCGGACATGGCCGGCTGGGCCGGATACGGGTACTGCGCCAGCCACAGCCGGTTCTTCTGGGGCCTTCGCCTCTTCCTGGTCTGCACCCCGACCGGGATGCCGATCCTGTGGGCCCTGGCGAGCCCGAAGATCGACGAGCGGGAAGTGCTGACCGCGATGCTCGACCGCGAGCCGACGACGGTCACGGACCGGCCGGGCCTGCTGGTGATCTCGGACAAGGGCTTCGCCTCCAAGGAGTTCGAGGCCGACCTGGCCTTGCGCGGGGCGGAGTTGCTGCGGCCGTCGTTCAAGCGGGAGAAACGCCGCAAGGGCGAGTCCCTGCTGAAGTCGGTGCGACAGCTGATCGAGTCGGTCAACGACACCCTCAAGGGCCAACTCGACCTGGAACAACACGGCGGGCGGACCTTCGAGGGCGTCGCCGTCCGCGTCGCCCAGCGCATCCTCGCGCTGGCCGCGGCGATCTGGCACAACCACAAGACCGGACAACCGGTCATCCGGTCCCTGATCGCCTACGACCACTGATCATTTGGAATGACTCGTCTAGGGAACAGCCGGACAGAGATGCTGCCCTGACGCCGCGTCCATGGTCGTCGGAGGCGGACCACCCGAAGAGCCATGCGTGGATTCCGAGATGTCGTCCCCGGCAGTCCCTCGGGACCGCGGCACCTATGCTGCGGCGGTGACCACACCTGCCAAGCCCGCCGCGCCTTCGCGTCGCGCCCTCGCCGCGGCGATCGCACTGATCGTCATACCCCTGGCCGCCTTCGGAGCGTGGCGGTGGTGGGACCGCGCACAGGAGGGCGACTTCAAGGCCGATCCGCAGCCGTACTGCCGGCTCGTCACCCCCGAGACGATCCACCGGCTCGTGCCGGAGTCGTACGGCGGACGCGAGGACGTGGCGTCCTGCACCTGGGCCGCGCCTCGCGAGAAGGGGAAGTACCGGGCCAACGTCCATCTGTTCGCCAGCCGGCTCGACGTCGAGCTGGCCCAGAAGGACATGCGCGAGCAGCGCGCCGACAGCGCACCGCTCTGGGAGAAGGGCACCCAGGAAGACGTGATCGGCCTCGGGGACGAGGCCTTCCTCCGCTTCCGGCCGCCCGTCCCCGGCAAGAACATCACCGCGCAGGTCGTCTTCCGCCGCAGCAACATGGTGATCTCCGTGGCCTACGCCCGCAGCGACGACGACCGGCACGCCGCGCGCGCCGGAGCCATCGACGCCGCCCGCGAGGCAGCCGCCCTCCTCAAGCCCTGACCGGGCCGCCGCACCCGCACAGCGCCCAGGACACCCGGCACACGGTCCGCGCCCGGTATTCCGGGCCGCAGGACTCGAGCCGACCGCAGCACCCGGCGTCTCCAGCGACCACCAACACGGTCCGTGCACGCCAGAATGCCGCTGGCTCGCGGGAATCTCCCCTGCCTCATCAGCATGGAACGCGACACCGCCCTCCACCCCGTGGGCCACGACTGCCGTCGGCAGTGAAGTGGCCGAGTGGAATGGTCCGGATCCATCCGGGTTCGGCCTGCGAACGCCAGCCGCCTCGTCGACACCGACTACGTGTGCGGCGCCGGGCGCACCGCTGCCCGGCCAGCGGCGTGGTGCGACCAACACGACTCCGGCCGGGTCAGGCTCGGGGGCTCCCGAAGGCCTGGTCACGCGGGTCGCCCGTGGACGTGGGCTCGCCGGACGAGGGCTGCTTGATCTGGTACGTGGCCTGCTGGTCGGCGGCAGCGCTGTCGGCCTTCATCGCCTTGGTCTCGCTCTTGAGGATGCGGGCCGCCTTGCCCGCGTTGCGGGCGAGCTCGGGGAGCTTCTTGGCGCCAAGCAGGACTATGACGACGATCAGGATGATCGCGATCTCGCTGATTCCGAACACTGCTCTCCGCTTTCTCGCCAGGCTTCGATACGGGGGTGAGGGCGTCGTCAGACGTTGACGCCGAAGTCGGCCGCGATCCCGGCGAGCCCGGAGGCGTAACCCTGGCCGACCGCCCGGAACTTCCACTCGGCGCCGTGCCGGTAAAGCTCGCCGAACACCATGGCGGTCTCGGTTGCCGCGTCCTCGGAGAGGTCGTAGCGGGCGAGTTCCGCTCCACCGGACTGGTTGACGACGCGGATGAAGGCGTTGCGGCGTATCCCTTCCGTGTCGCGCGTCGGACGCTCGCGCCGAACCGCAGAGTGCTGGAGCATGTAAATCTACAGTGACGTAGAAGACCTCGGAAGGGCGAACCCGGCTCACAGGTTCAGGACATCCCGGCGGGGCAGCCAAAACCAACACCGCGGAAACGGATCCCGGCGCATGCGTGACAACTCAGTACGATGAACCGCCTCGCACCGGGCAGGCGAGTGGGCGGGAGAGTGACGGCATGACGGAGCAGAGCAGGAGCGGGCGCGACCTGCCTTCCCGGCGGCGTGGCCAAGGGGAGCTGGAGGCTCAGGTGCTCGGCGCGCTGCGGGACGCCCCTACCGCGGTGAACGCGGGCTGGGTGCAGGAGCACCTCGGCGGCGATCTCGCCTACACCACCGTGATCACCATCCTCACCCGGCTGCAAGTGAAGGGGGCGGTGACCCGCGAACGGGTCGGCCGCTCGTTCGAGTGGACCGCGGTCGCCGACGAGGCTGGTCTCGCGGCCCTGCGGATGCGGAAAGTCCTGGACGCCGAGGCGGACCGCGCGGCCGTGCTCGCGAGCTTCGTGACCGCCCTCTCCCCGAACGACGAGCGCGTCCTGCGCGACCTGCTGGCTCAGGATTCCGGGGAGGGGGAAGACTGAAGCCATGGGGGTCTTCGTCTTTCTGCCACTCGTCCTGCCGTTGACGGCCTGGCCCATCGCCCGCCTCGCCGAACAGCATCTCCATCCCCGGACAGCGACCCGGCTGCTCTCGGCCGTCGCAGGCATCCTCGCGGTGTGCAGCACGCTGTGCCTGGGGCTGCTCATGATCGTGGGTACGGCACAGTTGCCTGGCAATCCGCTGCCGGACGGCTGGTCGGACCCCGAGGTGCGCGCGGCCGTTCCGTACGACGAGGTGGCGGGCCGGGCCGCCATCCCGGTACTGCTCGGAGTGGTCACCTCCTGCGGGTGGGCCGCCTGGCGACAGCTGCGGGCGCGCCGTCGGGCGGTGGGGGCGCTCGCCGGTCTGCCGACGCGCCCGGTCACCGTACTGCCGGACCCCACCCCGTACGCGTACGCCCTGCCCGGCCGCCGTGGCAGGGTCGTGGCCAGCACCGGCATGCTCGCCGGCCTGAACTCCGCCGAGCGCCGGGCCCTGTTCGCCCACGAGCGGGCCCACCTGGCAGGACGCCACCATCGCCACCTGTTGACGGTGCATCTCGCCGCCCGGGCCAACCCGTTCCTGCGCCCGCTGCGTACCGCGGTCACGTACACCGCCGAGCGCTGGGCGGACGAGGAGGCGGCCGCGGTGATCGGCAGCCGCCGCACGGTCGCCCGGGCGATCGGTAAGGCCGCTCTCATGGCCCCGGTCACGCCGGCGGCCCTGCTGCCTTCGCTGACGGGTGCCGGACCGGTACCGCGGAGGGTCGCCGCTCTGATGCGGCCGGCCCCGATGGGGCGTGCCTGGCCGCCGGCCTTCACCACCGTGGGTCTCGCGGCGTGGGGCGCCGCCGCCGGTACGACGGTGTCGGCGCTGGCCTCGGCGAACTCCGCGGTGACGCTGTTCCTTATCCTGCACGCGGCCACACCGATGTAGCGGGTGGGCGGGCGCGTGCGCGCCCACCCGTCCACCGTCCGGTCAGCGCTGGGCCTTGAAGCGCTCCAAGGCGGTCACACCAAGGGCCGCGAGGGCGATCTGGATGGTCCATTCGATCCAGTCGATGCCCTCGGTGTCCGCCACGCCGAGACCGGCGGCGAGGGCAGTTCCCACGAGTGCCGCCACGATGCCGACAGCGATCGTCCACAGCACGCCGATGCGCTGCCTCCCCGGCAGGACGAGGCGGCCGAGCGTACCGATGACGATGCCGATCACGATCGCGCTGAGGATTCCGGAGATCTCCATCGTTCCCCTCCCGTGGGTGGCGCCTCTAGAGGTCGAACTCGTGGGGCGGCAGGTCGAGGGTGAAGCAGGCCTCACGGACGACGGCCTGCTCGGTCTTGTCGAAGTCGCCGTCGGCACCGCCGATGACGATGCCGATCTGGATGACAGCGCGGGCCTCGGCGGGCTTCTTCTTCGCCTTGGCGATCTCCTGGAGGACGCTGACCTTGCCGAAGTCGAAGTCGGCCGTCAGCTTGTTGAGGTTGTCGTCGAAGCGGCGCTGGAGATCGCTCGCGTCGAAGTTCTGCAGCACCTCGTTGGTCGAGATGAGCTGCGCGACCCGGCGGCGCTCGGCCGGATCGATCGTCCCGTCGGCGGCGGCCACCAGCGCGCACATCGCCATGCTCGCGTCCCTGAAGGCGCCGCTCTTCAGGTCGTTCTTCTTCGCCATCAGCTGGGTCTGCATCGTCGATGCGGATTCCTTGAAGCGGTCCCACAGGGCCATCAGTACTCCAGACGTCGATTACTTCTACTTATTTGTAGAACGTAGCAGTGGACGGAGAGGTTCCTGTGGTGCGAACCGGATGCGGCGGTCCGGTTTCCAGAGAGCGGAAGGGCGCCCGGACGGCCGGGAAGGCGGTACGTCGCGGCAGGAATGGACGACGTACCGCCTTTCTGGGGCTGGTGTCAGCCTTCGTCGCCCTCGTCGTCGCCTTCGTCATCTCCCTCGAAGAAGTCGCCGATCTCGTCGACGGCTTCGGCGGCCACCATGCCGCCGACGACACCCACCGCGAGGCCGGCCGCCCCCACGGCCACGGCGGCACCCATGCCGGGGCCCGAGCGGTGACCGTGGCCGCCGTGGTCTTCGTGGTGACCGTCGTGCCCGGCATGGCCGTACGGGGCGTGGGAGCCGTGGCCGCCCCGGCTGTTGACGAGCCGGCGGATCCAGCCGTCGACCTAGGCGTTCCAGTCGACGCGCTCGACGCCGTGGTGGCTGACGGTGAAGCGGGTCACGGAGTCATGGCCCTCAGACGGTAGAAGGGCAGCTGTTGGCCGGCACCCCGAATGTGGCCGAGTTCGAGGTCGGCGGACTTGAATCCGAAGCCGAGCTGCCCGAGGGCCTCCAGGATCGCCTCCTGGGCGGGAAGCGGGCGTACGGCGACGGGGTCGAGATCGCCCTTGTCCTTGGCGCCGGTGACGCCGAGTTCGGTCCGTACTCCGAGGGCGATGCCGAGGCCGTGGCCGTACAGCTCCGTGATCGGGGTCTCCCAGGGGAGGGTGACGTTGAAGGGGATGGTGCGCCGCTCGCCCTCGGCGAGGCGGAAGTTTCCTCCGACGGTGAAGCGGCCGAAGGTGACCGCCCCCTCGGACTCGCCGTCGTCGTGCTCGGCCTCGACGCGAGCGACGAGCTCCAAGGCGACGTGCTCGATGGTGAAGTCGGCGCTGCCGCCCGTGAGATGCACCTGACCGCTGAGCGTGCCGCCCGGCGTCACAGCACCCGGGTCCAGGACCGTGTCCACGGCGGGTCCGCCGACGCCGAGCGAGCCGAGAAGCCTCTTGAACACCATCGTGGCGTTCACTCCTTCATTCGTGCCTGTGGTTCGGATGCCGTCGGCGCCCCGGGTGGGGTGTGGGGCGCCGACGGCGGTATGCGGGTTACTTCGTCGCGGCGTGGAGTGCGGCGAGCCCCTGCGCCCAGCGGACGTACTTCAGCTCGGCGAGGTCGGCGATCGTCTTGACGCCGAACGCCCCCTGGAGAAGCTCACCGTCACGGTCGGACACACCCTTGAGGCTCCGACCGGCACGGCCAGAATCTCCGCCAACTCCTTGTCCGCCCACGCCTTGTCCAGCACCTTGTCGAGGTCGACCGCAGCCACGGAAGCAGCCCTCCAGGGGTCGACGAAGAGCGTGTCACAGCGAGGTGGGGTGACGTCACGGCAGCTTCACCGAGAAAGTCCGAAAAGGTCCTTCGTACAGCCTCCGCCGGCCACGACGGGGCGTGCGGCAAAGGCACGCCCCGCATGATCTGCGGTCGCGGTGCCGCCCGTCAGTGATCGGCAACTCGGCCTAGCAGCATGGGTGTCACCGAGCAGAAGGGAGTTCGCCCGCCCGGCCGGCGTCAGGATCCTCGTGTGCGGATGTGGTCAGCTCGGGCGCGTACAGCGTGGCGAGCGGTTCCGGTCCGGCGTACCGCCGGCACGAGCACCGGCGCTCCTGCCCGTCGGTCTTCTCCAGGCTGTCACCGCGTGGTTTGACGGAGGCATAGCAGAGTCCGTCCCGGGCATCGTGGTAGGCGAGGTGATGGCCGCAGCCGCACACCGGTTCCGGGCCGGCCAGTGCCCGCTCGCGCGCCTTGGACCGCTGGACCAGGGCCTTCCTGATCCGGTCGTAGGCCCCTCCCGCGACGTACCCCCCGGCCAGGATGATCAGAGCGATCTCGAATCCGGACATGGCTCCCCCTTGGTCGAACAGTCGCGTTCCCGCGACGGGAGGGGATCCTCGCACACGGTCTTACGCGTGCGCCGCCCAAAGAGAAGCGCGGCGCTTCGCGGTGGGACGATCCTCGTCATGGCGATCACATGGATGCACCGCACTCCACGCTGGGTGGTGGTCCTGGTGTGCTTCGTCGCAGCCGGTCTGCTGTTCGTCGGCACGGTCGCCCACGTCTCCGACCTCATCCGCCACTCCCTGCGTCCCTACGCATGGGCGCCGGGGTGGCTCAACCTCTACTGGACGTCGCTGGCGTTCCTCGACCCGCTGGCCGCCGTGCTCCTGCTCCGTGGCAGGCGCACCGGGATCGACCTCGCCTGCGCCATCATGGCGACCGACCTCGCTGCCAACTGGTACGCGACCCACGACATCCAAGGCTCGACGCTCAGCGCCCAGCCCGGCCTTCAGCGGCTGGCAGCCTTCACCCTTCTCGTCCTGGCAACGGCACCGTTCACCCGACGGCACCTCGGCCCCTGAGGCGACCTCAGCGCTCCCCCGCCGTGTCCCTCTCAGCAGTGACAGCGCCCGGGGGTGCCCCTAATTCCTTCGTAGGGACCGCGGTGGTGCTGAGTGGCTTCACGGCGGTGTTCGAGTGGTGAGGTCCGTTACGCCTGTCGCAACCGTGGTCCGTGAGGCCTCTGGGTAGATCGTGCGGACGGCCTGGCCGCTGGGTGGTGGCGGCCTCGTGGGCGTCGGGCGGATGCCTTGGGTGCCCCGGGCAGCGGATGCCTACACATAGAGCGGCGGCGTCCGGCGTCCTCGTGGCCGTCACCACCCTGTGCCTTGATCACTCGTTGGTGTTGGTGGTGCGAGCCCGCCCCGCGGTGACCTCTTGATACGCCCGAGCCGTCCGAGCTCCCGCATAGACCGAGGCCCGTGGGGTGCGCTGGTGTCACGAACGGCTAGTGAGGTGGCGGCCCGGCCCTGGCGGCCGAGGCCTGGAATTAGGTAGCTGCGTGGCCCGCATGCGCTCGTGACCAGCGCAAACGTCTGCACCCTTGGGGAGGGAACATCTTGATCTACTGCGGAATCGACTGGGCGGAGAAGACCCACGACGTCGCCCTCGTCGACGACAGCGGCCAGCTCCTGGCCAAACGGCACATCACCGACGACACGGCCGGCTACAAGATCCTGCTGGACCTGCTCGCCGAGTACGGCGACACCGAAGAGACCCCGATCCCCGTCGCGATCGAGACCAGCCGCGGCCTGCTCGTCGCCGTCCTCCGGACCGGGAAGCGGCCGGTGTTCGCCATCAACCCGATGGCCGCGGCCCGCTACCGAGACCGGCACGCCGTCTCCCGCAAGAAGTCCGATCCCGGCGACGCCCTCGTCCTGGCTAACATCCTCCGCACCGACATGCATGCCCACCGGCCCCTGCCGGCTGACTCGGAGTTGGCCCGCGCCGTTGCCGTCCTGGCCCGCGCCCAGCAGGATGCCACTTGGAACCGGCAGCAGATGTCCAACCAGCTCCGATCCCTGCTTCGCGAGTACTTCCCGGCTGCTCTGGCGGCCGCCGCGACCTGGCAGAACGGTCTGTGCCGGCCCGAGATCCGCGAACTCCTCAAGGCCGCCTCGACCCCGGCCATCGCCAGCCGGCTGACCAGGACCCAGATCATGGCCGCCCTCAAGCGGGCCGGCCGCAAGCGCGGCATCGAGGCGGACACCGAACGGCTCCGCGAGGCTCTCCGCTCGGACTGGCCGCGCCAGCTGCCACTGGTCGAGGACGCCCTCGGCAAGCAGATGCTCGCCCTGCTCCTCCAGCTGGAAGCCGCCTGCACCGCCGCCGACAACCTCGCACAGGCCGTCGAGGAGTCCTTCGCCCAGCACGAGGACGCCGAGGTCATTCTCAGCTTCCCCGGGCTCGGCATTCAGCTCGGCGCCCGGGTCCTGGCAGAGATCGGCGACGACCGGCAACGGTTCGCCGACGCCCGCGGGCTGAAGGCCTACGCGGGCTCGTCACCCATCACCAGGGCGTCGGGGAAGAAGTCAGCCGTCACCCGCCGATGGGTCAAGAATGACCGGCTCAACCACGCCGGATACCTCTGGGCGTTCGCCGCCCTGACCTCTTCGCCGGGTGCCAAAGCGCACTACCGAAAGCGCCGCGACGACCACGCGGACTGGCATGCCTCCGCCCTGCGCAACCTCTTCAACCGCATGATCGGCCAGCTCCACCACTGCCTCCAGCACCACAAGTTGTTCGACGAGCGAGAGGCCTTCGCCACCGGGCTGGTCCTCACCGAGAACGCGGCCTGACCTGCTAGGAAGGCTTGTCCGGGCCACGAGAGAGCGTCGATGATTCGGGCATGAGACCTGAAGTGCAGACCTTCGTCGCCGACGGCCCGCTGCCCGACTGGGACGCGGAGGAGAAAGAGATCGAACGGCGCGTCACCCAGCTCGAAGCGATCAGCAAGCCAGTGACGGGAGAGGAAGCCGCTGCCCTCGTCAGCTGCTTCGGCCCCGACGACTGCTACGGGGTCGCCTGGACACTCCTCCACCTCATCGAGACCGGCCCCAACCCGGTCATCAACACCAAGCCGGCCCCGGACACCAACGAGTGGCACCACCGGCTCTACGACCGCGCCGTGTTCGAAGAGCCCAACCCGACGACTTGACGCGTTAGACACGTGAGGTGTCTATGTGTTTGGTCAAGGTCGGGGGCCAGGAGGTTCGCGTGGTCGAGGGTGGGGCCGAGCCGGAGGGGTGTGCATGGGTGATAGCCAGGTCACGATCAAGCTCACGAGTGACGAGGCGCTGGTGTTGTCGGACTGGTTGGAGAAGCTGCAGATGACGGACCTGAGCCGGGTTGTCGACGATCCGGCGGCCTGGGCGCCGATCCATCGCATCGCCGGGACGCTGGATAACTCACTTGCCGGACTGTTCGCGCCTGACTATGACCAGCGGCTTGAGGACGCTCGCCGACGGCTTCGGCCGGAGGAGGACCGACCGGTGAGTCTGAACCGTCACCTGGCCCCTGCAGGTTGGGGTTCGTAGAAGGGCCGTCGCGGAGCATGGCGAAGAGGACGTCCGCGCGGCGCCGGGCGAGGCAGAGCAGGGCCTGAGTGTGGTGCTTCCCCTGGGCGATCTTCCTGTCGTAGTAGGCCCGGGAGGCCGGGTCGCCCAGGGCGGCGAACGCGGAGAGGAAGAAGGACCGTTTGAGCTGTTTGTTTCCTCTCCGGGACGGTTGTTCACCGCGGATCGAGGAGCCCGAGCTCCCGGTCGCCGGGGCGAGTCCCGCGTATGCGGCAAGGTGGCCGGCGGTCGGAAAGGTGCTGCCGTCACCGACCTCGATCAGGATGCGGGCTCCGGTCCTGACGCCGACCCCCGTCGATGTAAGGACTTCCGAAAGAGGGTGGGCCTCAAGGAGTTCCTCGATCCGCCCGGCCAACAGCTTGCGCTGGTCAAGGACGGCGGCCAGCGAGGCGGCCAGGCTCGGGACGAAATTCGGCTGCGAGGTCCCACAAGGTGCTTCGCTCGTGATGATGCATTTCGGTCACGACTCGGGAAGTGGAAGGGCGCAGCGTGTACCTGCGCGCTGTGCCCATGGCGAGACGATTACAGGTCCGGACAGGTCCGCCGGGTGGCTGCCTTCTCAACGGATGCCTGCCCATTCTGGGACTGCTGCTCGTCGCCGTCGTCGGCATGTGGATCTGGCTGGAGACGCAGCCGGCGCGGGACGAGGCCCAGGCGCGCAAGAACCTGCGGGAGAACGCTGAAAGACTCCGCGACCGACTGGGCGAGGCAGCGGCCGACGGCAGCCTTCCCGATACGGAGATCGCCCAGGTCTTCCCTCCCTCGAAGCCCGCCAAGGGCTTCGTCAGCGTGACGCGGCAGGGCGAGTCGGTCACCGTGGTCGCGGAACTGCTCGGTCAGGGACCGCCGCGGGCTTTCATCTTTGTGTCTGCGCGGTTAGTGACAGGCTGTTACACCTTTGAGGTGTTGCCCCCGGCCCCTGGGGCCCCACGGCCTTCTGTCCAGGAACTACCGCAGGAGGCATGTGCGGCTGGCGTGGCCACGCTCTCCGGACCCGATCGCCAGGATCAACAGCCGCATGGCTCGAAATAGCCCTACACAGAGGGAGTCCGGCTCATCTCCGCACAGAGCCTGTTCGAATCCAGGGACCACTCCAGCGCCTCCCGAAGTGGTGAACATGTGCTGTCCGTTCTCGGTTCTGGCTCGCTTTCCGTGAAGCGCATACGTTGAGTGACGTCTGACGTCAGCGGCAGTCTCCGGGAAGTTGCCTGAAAATGATCAGTGCCGATTTCGGGGTGGCCGACAGTTCGACGTCGTGGAAGAGACATTGCTCCGGCTGGAGGGGCTGTTGTTCCCGTCGGTCGCGGACGTGACGGTGCTGTCGGTGAACATGTGCGACGAGGCGGTACGCGTCGAGGCCCGCAGCACGACGGCCGAGGGGGAATGTCCGAGCTGCGGGTGCTCTTCAAGCCGAATACACAGCTCCTACCTGCGGTTTCCCTCCGATGTGCGCAGCGCGGGACGACGGGTGGTTCTGTGCCTGCGCGTCCGCAGGTTCTTCTGTCTGGACGCTGCGTGCGGACGGCGGACGTTCGTCGAGCGGATGCCGGGGCTGACGAGGAGGTATAGCCGGTGGACCGAACGTCTGTGGTCGACCCTGGCCATGGTCGGCCTCGCCCTCGCAGGCCGGGCCGGCGCCCGGATGGCGGGTGTCTTCGGGGTGTCCGTCAGCCGCAGTACGGTGCTGCGGCTGGTCGAGGTGCTGCCCGAGCCGGACGTGCCTGCCCCGCGGGTGGTGGGCGTTGATGAGTACGCCACCCGCAAGGGCCGTGTCTACGGCACCGTGCTGGTCGACTGCGAGACCCGTCGGCCGGTAGACCTGCTGCCTGACCGGGAGGCGTCCAGCCTGGCTGAGTGGCTGTCGAAGCGACCGGGCATCGAGGTGATCTGCCGGGACCGTGCTCCGTTTTTCGCCGAAGGCGCCACAGCCGGGGCCCCAAGCAATCCAGGTCGCTGACCGGTGACATCTGTGGCACAACCTCAGCGAGGCCGCCGATCGGGCCGTTGCCCGCCACCGCCGGTGCTTGCGCGTCCTGGCGCCAGAACCGGTCGAGGAGGAACCTGCCGAGCCCGCACCCTCCGTGGTGGATCCGGCCTCGCCCTGGAAGAGCGTCCGGTTCGCCAACCGCATCCGGGCCAGACACGCCACGGTCCACGCGATGCTGGAAGCCGGCCACAGCCGCCGTTCCATCGGCCGCCAACTCCACATGACGCACCGCACCGTCAAAAGCCTTGCCGATGCCGCCAGGCCAGAGGACCTCTTCACCGGTCAGTACCAGTTCAGCCGGGCCTCCGCGCTGGACGAGTACAAGCCCTACCTCGACGAACGCTGGAACGAGGGCTGCACCAACGCCTGGAAGCTCTGGGAGGAGATCGTCCCGCTCGGTTACAAGGGCAGCATCGGCATCGTCAGCGCCTACATCAGGAAAAAGCGCACCTCACCCCGGCCGGTCACCGCACAACCCCCGGCACCCCGCCAGGTGGCCAGATGGATTCTCAGCCGCCCGGAAACGCTCACGGAAGTCGAGCAACTCCGGCTCAAATCCGTGCTGGCCAACTGCCCTGAGCTTGACGCCCTCACCAGCCACGTCCGGTCCTTCGCCCAGATGCTCACCGAGCGCCAGGGGGAGCGACTCCCCGAATGGCTCGACGCCGTCCGCCAGGACGACCTTCCCAGCCTCCACACCCTCGCCGCAGGCATCGACCCGCGACCGCGACGCGGTCATCGCCGGTCTGACCCTGCCCTGGAACTCAGGCGTAGTCGAAGGACACGTCAACCGGATCAAGATGCTCAAGCGCCAGATGTTCGGCCGCGCCAGCTTCGACCTTCTGCGAAAACGAGTCCTACTCGCTGAGTGACTCCTCAGTCTCCGATCGGAGATCGTAGATCGGGAACGTCGTGGGTGAAGGATGTTCCTTGCACGCTTCTCCGTGCAGTTCTTCGGGCCGCAGTGCCCAGGCGATGGCCTCGCCCCGACCGCAGAATGAAGGATCAAGGTGGAACGTGGTCCGGGTCCCGACCGGTTTCGGCGCTATGAACTCTCCCCTGAGGCCGGTCGGGTCCATCCCGACCAGCTCCTGGCGATAGCCGTGGCCATCCAGCCACACCTCGATGACCGTGCGGACGCTGAGTGCGGCAGCTGCGGAGGGAGCCCAACGCCGCATGTCGAACATGTCGAGCAAGGAACCGAAGAATCCCGGAAGAAGCCTCTCCCGTTCATCTGTACTGGGGCGCTGATCGCTCTCCACTGTGAAGCTGAGATCAGATCCGATCTCGACACTGATCTGTCCATGCCTGCCGTCGCGACGGTGCAGCGCGTCCCAGGCCACCGCCCGCAGGACCCCGGTGGGAAGCTCGGGGCTGCCCTGATCGACGAGGAAATACCTCGCTGGGCGGCGCCGCACGTGCTCCACGAAGTCGATCACCCGAAGCGGCTCGACGGTGAACCTCTCCACTCGTCCTCCCCATCTCTGCACTTTTCAGCCAGCCACAGCCGATCATGGCACCCACCACCGGCAAGCACCACGCTCCCTACTCGTCCGGTAGCCGTGACGGATTGTCACCAATCACGGAAGTTGAGCCAGAACCCGTTCTCGTGAACAGAGCCACCCGCAGGCTTCTTCGCGGCGGAGGCGGGCAGTCCGACGGCCCTGCGGAGCAGCAGGTGAGCTGACGAGCCGCGCAACTGCGACGCACCTGCCCGCTCCTCGTACGGTCGCGCGATCCTCACCCTTCAGGCACTGCGGACTCGCCCCGGGGAGACCGGGCACCGCCTCTGCCGACGTACGCGGTCGTGAGCCGCAGGACGATGGTGGCGGTCCCGGCGGCGGTTGCCGTGCAGAGGGCGATGAAGGCGTCGGGTGTCCAGGTCCACAGCGCTCTGGGGCCGATGAGGGCGAGGGCTGCCCCCATGGCGATCCAGGTCAGGGCGCCGGCCAGACACCACAGGACGGTGGGGACGATGCAGCGGGGCACGGGCCGTCGGCGGAGCAGGCGGGCGGACTGGAAGGTGCCCGCGAGGAGGGTGAGGGCCAGGGCGGTGAGGCCCCAGACGGTGGCGTGGTACGTCGCGGCCGAGGGGGAGTCGGTGGGGGCGGTGCCGCCGGCGAGGATGCGGGCCGCACCGAAACCGACCTCCATGACGGCACCGTCGTGGAGGAGGCCGTGGAGGTTCTGCTGGAGGACGAGGGCGATGTTCTGCTTCGGCAGGAGGAAGAGCATCGCGGAGTAGCCAGGGGTGGCACCGGTGTGCCAGATCGCGCTGTCGAGGGGAGCCTCAAGGCCCCCGACGCGCCAGCCGAGTCCGTATCCGGTGTCGGCGCCGGACGGGTGGAGTCGGCCGGATTGCCGCATCAGGCGGACGGACTCGGGCGTCAGGATCGTCGTGCCGTTGCCGGTCCTCCCCGACCGGAGCTGGAGGGAGGCGAACGCGGCGAGGTCGTTCAGGTCACCGCCCGTGTAGCCGTAGGCGGCGCCGTCGTCGTCCACGCCGTCGGCGATCGCGGACGGTATGCCCCATAGGAGATGGTGCCCGGGCGGAAGGTTTCGCTCGCGTGCGGACGCCCGGTCGGCGATCGCCCCGTCCATGCCGGCCGGGCGCAGGACGCTGTCCCGAAGGTGGTCGGCGAAGGGGCGACCGGTCACGGACTCGACGACGGCGGCCAGCACGAGGTAGTTGGCACTGCTGTACGCGTACGTGGTGCCGGGCGGCCCGAGCGGATGTACGTCGTCCAGTTCGGTGACGCGCTCCACCGCTCCCGGGCAGCCGGCGTCGACACAGTCGGCGACCTCTAAGGTGGCCGACTCGGGAAGGCCGGTGGTCTGCTGGAGCAGGTGGCGGACGGTGACGCGAGAAGCGTGACCGGAGCCGCCGAAACGGAAGCCGGGCAAGTGGTCGACGACCGGGTCGTCGAGCCGGAGGCGCCCGTCCTGCACGAGGGTCATCACGGCACTCGCGGCGATCGGCTTGGCGACCGAGCCCCAGAGGAAGGGGGTTTCGATCGTGACCGGTTCGCCAGATCCGTCCGTTCCCCTGGCGCGTGCGTGGATCGGCCCGTCGGGTCCGACGACGGCGTAGGAAAGCCCGGGCGTACGGGTGGCCTCCATGCGGTTGTGCACGTAGGCGTCCACGGCCGCCAAGCGGTCCGCGGGGATGGGTGAATCGGCCGCGGCCGGCGCATGACCTAAGGGAAGCAGAGCGAGCAGGAGGGCTGTCGTCGCTGCGGCGGCGCGGCGGAGCGGGTTGAGCATGGGGATTCGTCCTTCCGTGAGGCACGCCAAATAACCATATGGGGATACGGTTATAGCCGTACGCTGGTACGGTTATCAAGTGCCGCGAACCGCCGACCACGAAGAACGCCGCCGTCAGATCGCCGGCGCTGTCAGCCAGTTGATCACCGCACACGGGCTCGACGCCGTCACCGTCGCCCGCACGGCCGCCACCGCAGGCATGTCCGTCGGGCTCGTCCAGCACTACTTCCGCACCAAGGACGAGATGCTGCTCCACGCCTTCCGCGAGGTCTCGGCCCGCATCCGCGCGCGCGTCGATGAGCGGATCAGGGACGGGGTCGAGCACAAGCGGCCCCTCGCACGGGTCATGGCGGAGGTGATGACCGAGTACATCCCCCTGGACGAGGCCCGCCGCGCCGAATACCGCGTCACTCGCGCGTTCGCCGGCCGAGCCCTCGACGCCCCCGCCCTCGCGGCCGTCGACACCGAGGCCGCTCGTAAGCTGCGCGAGGACATCGCCCGCGCCGTCCACAACGGCAAGGAGTGCGGCGAGGTCGACGAGGACGTGGATCCGTCGGCGGCGGCCGTCCGCCTCGCCGCCGTGATGGAGGGCCTCGCACTCCAGGTCTACCGCGAGCCCGAGGGCGCCGCCGAAGCGGCGGTGGTCCCGTTCGTGGCGCCCCTGCTCGAGGCCGAACTCGCCGTCGTCTTCACCGGCGAGTGCCGCCAGTACGCGAGAGAGTCAGCCGATCCGCCGAGGGCGCCGCGGGTACCCGGCGCCTCGACAGACGCCTCGCCGGGGAACGCCTGTTGACGCCGGTCCTCGGCCAGCTCGCCGTCTCATGACGGCGCGGCAGCCGATGGCGTGAGCGCAGGCACACCCGCCCGGCTCTACGACACCCGTGACCGCCAGCCCCTGACCAGGCACCCGGTGCTGCCGGATGCCTGGCCGGGGGCTGTCTCCGTCAGGAGTCGGCGCCCTTGCGGCGGAGCCACCACCAGGTTCCGGCCGCAGCCGCGATGAGCACGACGAGGCCGCCGATCACCAGCCCGACGTTCGGCGAGGTCTCCTCTGCCTTCGACTCCTTCGCCACCTTGTCGTCGGCGGTCGGGGAGGGCGCCGCCGCGGACGAGGTGGTCGGCGCCGGAGTCGAAGGTGCGGCGGTGGTCGGTGCGGCCGTCGCGGTGGGGGCGGTTGTGGCCGGGACCGGGGTGGCCCCGGCGGCTGCGGGCTTGAGCTCCAGGAGCGGTGCGGAGTTGCCGTGGCCGCCGCCGTGGGACTGCTCCAGTTCGATCCAGCGGTCGACGCGGCCGTCGCTGTAGGTCTGGAGGGTCTTGAAGGCGAGCGACTTGGCGTCGGGAAGCTGCCGGACGATCACCGCGTACGCGGCGTCCTTCCCCGCCGTCACGGCCGGGCCGGTGACCACGTAACCGCGAGCGGTGGTGGTGAATGCCCAGCCCTTCGGCCCCTCCTTGAACGCCACGTCGGCGGGGGTGATGCCCGAGGGGAGGATGACCTCCAGCTTGGTGATGCCGGCCGTGGGCGACTCGGCGTCGAAGGAGATCTCGACGTTCTGCGCGAGCGCTCGGGCGCCCTCGGCCTCGACCTCGACGTGGGCCGAGGCGGGTGTCGCCAGCGCGACGGAGGCAGCGAGTGCGGCGAGGGCGACAAAGGGTGCGCGGGCACGAGTAGTGCGGGACACAGATGACTCCATGGGGTGTTCGCGGGATACGGGCATGCCGGAGCACGCCCTCGGTCAGACGGCGAGGAATCGTCCGACGGGCGGCCCGCGACGCACCACCACGTGCGCCAGCACCAAGAAGCGACCCGGAGGAGGCTGTGCCCTGGTCGGCACGTACCGCACGACGCCGAGGGGCGCCGGCACGTGGCCGAAGGGAGTGAGCCGTACGAGAAGGTCGGTTACGAGAGCGCCCAAGCGGCGCCCGGTGGAAGACGTGGCACGGTGAAGGGCCAGGTCGGCACCGTGCAGCAGCCAGGCCACGACGAGAGCTGAGACAACGTGCGCGACGAGCATCGAGGTGCCGTGGTGGCCGGTGTGCCAGGCCGCGTCGCTTCCGTGCGTCACATGCGGTGGGTGCGCACCGTGGACTCCGGCCAGCTGGAACCAGTAGTGCAGGGCCGCCTGCGCGGCCGTCGTGCCCACTACCACGACGGTCAGCGACCGCGGGGTGCGAGCGAACGGCACCGCAAGCACGAAGAGCAGTGCGGCCCCCAGGACTGCGGCCTGCCAGGACACGGGGTGTCCGGACACGAGGTGGTGCCCGGTGATCGCGAGCCCCGTACCGACGAGGCTGAACAGGCCCGCGCGGATACAACGATGCGACGCACCGCTCACCGGATTCCGACCGGGCCGGCGCGCGGAACGGGTGCCGGCTCTCCATGACATGGCCGCCCCATCATGAACGACACCGGTTCCCTCGTACAAAGATTGTCGCGATGAGGAACGAGCCCGTGGCCGGCCCCCGCCAGGCTCCGGTGCACCTTGGGTGGCCCTTAAGCCGCGGACTTCTCCCGTACGGGCGCCTGCGCCGGCCACTGTCGGTGCAGGGCGTCGATGTGGAAGTCGTGGCGGTGGCTGCGTCCTCCGGCATCGGCGAGGTGCGGGTGATCCGGAGCGAGTTCGGCGTGTACGTGCTCCAGCTCGGCCGGGTCCTCACGCGGCCACAGGCGTACGGCGGTCACGGCGGCGGCGAGCGCGAGCGTGGTGAGCACGGTTGCCGAGACAGCGAGTCCGGCCTGGGAGGCGAGCCACCCCGAGAGCGGGTAGGTGATCAGCCAGCAGGCGTGGGTGAGGGAGAACTGAGCCGCGAAGGCGGCGGGCAGGTCCGGTGCGGCGGCCGAACGGCGCAGCAGACGCCCGCCGGGGGCGTTCCGAGCCGCTCACCCTGGCATCCAGTCATGCATCGTTGTGCCAGCCGCCGGTGGTGACGTCAAAGATCGTCCTGCGGTTGCCGGAATCCTCCACGGCCCCGACGAACAGCTCCCACATCTCCCCTTCGAGCGGGAACCCGGACGCGGGTGCCGGTGAGATGCCGACGATCGAGCGGACCCGCGAGGGGGCGTCCAGCAACATCAGCTGGGCCGCCTTGCCGCCCATGGAGTGACCGATGACCGAGAAGGTGTTCCAGCCGAGGTCATCGGCCACGGCGAGGACGTCCGCCGTGACCTCCTCCATCGTGTACGTGCCGGGGGTGTCCATTGCCTCGCCGTACCCACGGCAGTCCAAGAACGCGTAGCTGAACGCGCTCCCGTCGAGGTACGGGCGCAGATGGCCTCGACCTGTCGCTGAGCCAGTGGTGGAGTGCGAGGACTCGCTCCGGACCGTTGCCCTGTACCTCATACGGGATTACGTGTCCTGCTGCATGGCCTGTCACAATGCTGAGTCTCCTCCTTCGGGCCGGGCCCGGAATCCCGTCGGCCTGTGGATTCGTTCCGACGGCGTAGCAGCGTGAGCGGGCAACCGAAGGCGTCGCAAGCCAGATGAATCCTGCTGGTCAAGCCGCCCCGGCCCGGGAACCTCCAGACGATCCCGTAAGGGCCACCTTGTCAGGAAGGCACTTTCGCGTTTCCGCCTCGACAACCGCCACGCCCAACCGAAACGGCGAGGCTAGGGCCTGATGTTCTGGTTCAGGTGGAAGAGGTTCCCCGGGTCGTACGTGCGCTTGACCTCGACCAGGCGGTCGTAGTTGCCCTTGTAGTTGGCGCGGATGCGGCCCTGGTCGTCGTCGGCCATGAAGTTGACGTAGCCGCCCTCCTCCGAGTGCGGGGCGGTGGCCTCGTAGTAGTCGCGGACCCAGGCGGTGTTCGCCTCGTTGTCGGCGGGGTCCGGCCACATGCCCGCGATGACGGTGGCGAAGGAGGCGTCCCGGTAGGCGAAGGCCGTCGCATCCGGGGCGACCCGGTGGCAGGCGCCGTTGATCGGGTAGATGTGGACCGTCGAGTTCACGGCGGGCAGGCGCGGGCCGTGCACCAGGTGCGCTTCGATCGCGGCGTCGCTCAGCTCCGTCACGAAGTTGGCCTTCCAGTAGTGCTGGAGACCGGGCGGCACGAGCGCGTCGAAGGCGCTGTTGAGCGCCGGGTACGGCATGACGCCGACGTGCTCCGCGACCACCGGGGCGAAGTCGTGGAAGGGCTGGAGCGCCCGCTCGCCCTCCTCCGGCGGACCCGCCCAGCACGACACGATCAGGACGAAGGGCTCGCCGTGCCGGTCTTCAGGGATGAACGGCAGCGGCGGGGCGATCTGGAAGGCCGGGAACCCGCCGAGCTGCTCCGGCGCGTCGGCGATGAAGTCCCGGAAGGAACGCAGGACTGTGCCGGCGCTGTCCAGCTCGAAGAGGATCGGCCCGCCGTAGATGTCCTTGACGGGGCTGAGCCGGAATTCGAGGGAGGTCACAGCGCCGAAATTGCCACCACCACCGCGCAGCGCCCAGAAGAGGTCCTCGTGTTCCTGTTCGCTGGCCACGACGAGCCGACCATCCGCCGTCACCACGTCGGCCGAGACCAGGTTGTCGCAGCTCAGGCCCAGTCCGCGGTCGAGGTAACCGATGCCGCCGCCCAGGGTGAGGCCGCCGACGCCGGTGGTGGAGATGATCCCGCCGGTCGTCGCCAGGCCGAAGGCGTGGGTGGCCGCGTTGAAGTCGCCCCAGGTCGCGCCGCCCTCGGCACGCGCCGTCCGGCGTACGGGGTCGACACGGACGCCGCGCATCGCGGACAGGTCGGCGACTACACCGTCGTCGCAGGTGCCGAAGCCGGGAACGCTGTGCCCGCCGCCGCGTACCGCCAGGTCGAGCTCGTTCTCCCGGGCGAAGTCGACGGCCGCCATGACGTCGCCCGCGTTGGCGCAGCGCACGACGGCGGCCGGCCGTCTGTCGATCATGGCGTTGTAGACCTTGCGAGCCTCGTCGTAGGCCTCGTCCTCGGGAGTGACGACCGCGCCGCGCACCCGTTGGCGCAGCTGGTCCACAGAGAGGTTGCCCATGGCCATCGCTCCTCTTGCCCTGGTTCGGAAGGCGTGGTGCCTGTGGCAGCGGCGCGGCGGCGAACGGTGGAACTTCCCGCGAGCTCCGAGGCCGTCTGCCACTGGACAGGGCCTAGGTTCACGCTACGCCGATGGGGTGAAGCGTCAACTTGAACCCCTCAAGTGACCTGAGTCAGAGTCGTCTGTGACCGATGCCCAGCGGGCGGTGCTCGAGAGGTGGGTTCGGCGTCGCTCAACGGCTCAGGATCTTTCGATATCGTCCCCGGCTGGTTCTCGAGTCTGCGGAAGGCCATTCGATCGCGGAGTCGTCGTGCCGTTTGGGGTCTCATGCCGCTCGCGCGGGATCCTCGGAGCTGGAAGCTCGTACAACGTCTCGACAGCCCCTAGTAGTGCTTGGTCATGTGTGTTCTGTGATGGCGTGTCTTCTTGATCGGTCGTGTCGTTGACCGGATGTGCTGGGTGGGGAGTTGGCTGCGGTCCGGTGTGATCTGGAGGACTTCGCGGCAGAGATGTTCGAGCCGTTCGCGCGAGCGGACCAGCGACGGTGGGGCGAGGTCTATCTGCGGGGCCTGCTGATGGACGGCGGGCGCAAGTCGGTGGAGCCGATGGCCGCCCGCCTGGGCGAGGACGGAAACCGGCAGGCCCTGGCCCACTTCGTCACTTCCAGCCCGTGGGATGCGGTGCATGTGCGGGCCCGTCTGGCCTGGCGTATGCAGCCGGTCATCAAGCCCACCGCGTTGATCATTGATGACACCGGGTTCCTCAAGGACGGGGACGCGTCCGCGTGCGTGACCCGGCAGTACACCGGCACGGCGGGCAAGGTCACCAACTGCCAGGCCTCGCGATCTGGACCGGCGCCTGCCCCACCTGTCACCGCGACATGCCAGACCCCGCACCAACATGACCAAGCACTACTAGGCAGTGTCTTCAAATGATCTTTGCTGGTGGATCATGGGGTCGTGATACGTCGTCATGAACTGTCTGATGCCGAGTGGGAGTTCGTCCGGCCGCTGCTGCCCGAGTCGTTGCGGGGGCGGAAGCGGCTGGACGACCGCCGGGTCCTGAACGGGATCGTGTGGAAGTTCCGGACCGGGACGGCCTGGCGGGACGTGCCTGAGCGTTACGGGCCGTGGGCCACGCTCCACACGCGTTTTCGCAGGTGGGCGGCGGACGGGACGTTCGACCGGATGCTGCGGGCCGCGCAGGCGAAGGCGGACGCGGCGGGCGACATCGAGTGGCTGGTGTCGGTCGACTCCACGATCGTCCGCGCTCACCAGCATGCGGCCGGGGCCCGAAAAGGGGGCTCCGTGACCCGGCCCTCGGCCGGTCCCGCGGCGGCCTGACCAGCAAGATCCACCTGGCCTGCGACGGGCGGGGCCGTCCGCTAGCCTTCGTCCTCACGGGCGGGAACACCAACGACTGCCCCCGGTTCACCGCCGTGATGGAGGCGATCCGGGTGCCCCGCATCGGACCGGGACGGCCCCGGATCCGACCGGCGCACGTCCTGGGAGACAAGGGCTACAGCTCGAAAGCGATCCGCACCTGGCTCCGCCGTCGGGGCATCGCCCACACCATTCCCGAGCGGGCCGACCAGGTCCGCAACCGGGCCCGGCGAGGCAGCCGAGGCGGCCGCCCGCCGGCCTTCGACCGCGAGGCGTACTGGCACCGCAACGTCGTGGAACGCTGCTTCAACCGTCTGAAGCAGTGGCGCGGCATCGCCACCCGATACGACAAGACCGCCGAATCCTACAAAGCCGCCGTCGCCCTCGCCTCACTCCTGATGTGGGCGTGACATTTGACGACAGAACCTAGGCAGTGATGGTGGCGAGGGCATCAGCGAGAGTACGACGGGTGTTGCCCGGCGTTCGGTCCCACCGCTCATCGATGTAGGCATGAGCCAGGTCGTACCAGGTGGTCTGCTGCCTAACAGCACGGATCTCGGAAGCTGGCAGACCAGTGCGCTCGTCGAACGCCTCACCGTCGCGAGCGGACGTCATGAGCTTCGCGCGCCGGCTCTCGGCCAGCCCCTTGGTAATAAAGGACTCCGACCGCTCGCGGCCGTTGACCGTCCATCGGACCTCGAACGGCTTCCGACGCCTCGGCCGCTCCCGGATGTCCCAGAAACGGACCTTGTAACTCATCGCCACTCGGGCGTCTCCCTTTCGCACGCCTGCCACCAAGCGTCAAGGTCCGCACGACGACAATGGAGTTCGCCGTTCGGGAGCTTGAGCATTCGAGGAGCCTGATTGCGGGCACGCAAACGGTAGGATGCCGACGGAATCATGCGGATCTCCGCCAAGAGCTCAGCAAGTTTCACCGCAAGGGGGCGAGCCATTTCTTCCTTTCAGTCAGGGATGGGAAGGGCTGCACAGCTGAGGGTCGCGAGGAAGCACTGAGCCTTTTCCAACCTCAGTTGGAGCAGGTCAGGTGGCGGGATGGTCGGCCAGAGGGTACGAGGCTGCCTCACTGAGCTTTGCTGTCGGCGGCGAGTGCTTGACTCGCGGGCATGGACGACGAACAACTCCTGACTGCCGTGGCCGAGATCCTTTGGCCGGATCTCCGTGACCTAGCCTGCCGTGAACACTGGCGTGTGCCAGGTCATGTCTGCCTTCCCGTCTCCGCTCGTGCCGACCTGGGGAACCTCGTCGCGACGCTTTCTGACCGGTACGGCGAGCCTTCCGTCGGCGCCAACCGGCTGCCGCCCCTGCCCTTGTCGGGGCAGGTTGACTGGAAATACGCCTGGCCGTTCAGCAACCGATGGGTCGCCTTCGGCCAGACCGTTCAAAGCGAGGGCGCTGGACCTACCCTGGTGATCGCCCTGCGCGGCACGCCCGTTGCGGAGCAGTTGCCCATGGAGGACTCCTGGCTGGAAAAACTCGTCGCTGTGACCGGATGGATGCCGAGAACTGCGGGACAGGTTGACTGGGTGGCAGTCGAGTCCCGCCTGGGAACGCCCTTGCCGAGAGACTACAAGGCGCTCGTCGAGACGTTCGGCCATGGCATGTTCGACGGTTTCCACTGCGTGTTCATGCCGGATGACCTGATCAAGAACTCCGAGTCGACGGCGAGACTGGGCCAGGCAGCCTGGGAGCCTCATCCGCCGTTCCCGGCCTTGGGTGGGCTGGTGCCTTGGATGGGCAACGAGCACGAGCAGTCGTTTCACTGGATCACCGAGGGCCCTGACCCCGACCAGTGGCCCGTCTATGTCACCGGAGCGGAACCGGAGGCAGGGGATCGGTTCGACTGCACGGCTACGGAGTACCTGTTCCGTCAGCTCACCGACCCCCAGCACCCGATCCCGATGCCGGTGGACTTTCGCGCGCACTGGTTCATGGACTGCACCGGGAACGTGGAGTTGGACGCGGCGATGGAATCGCGCACGCAAGCACCGTGAGCCCTCTCCAACTTCAAGCCGAGCTGGCCAGATATAGGCAGAGGACGGCCTGAACGAGTCCGGTGATGCGTGTGGTCGAGCACCGGAGCTTGCGGAGGATCCGCCAGGCTTTCAGCATGGCGACGGCCTGTTCGACGAGGGCACGGATCCTGGCGTGGGACCGGTTGACTGCCTGCTGTCCGGTGGAGGGCTGGAGCACTCTCGCGGTTGGACCATCCACGTTGGGTGAGGGCTCTGGTCGGGTCGCGGTTGGCAGCTCTCGCGGCGTCGTGTTCCTCCTGAAGCTCCTCCAAGTGCAGCTTGAGTTCGGCGTTGTGCTGTTCCAGGCAGGTGCTGACGCTCTGCAGTTCGGCGAGGTCGACCGGTGCGCCGAGCCCGGATTCCTGCCATGCCCTGTTCCCCAGCTCCGGGACCTGCGTGAGACCGCCATGCAGGGCGATGGCAACGTCGTCGGGGAAGTCGCCGATGTGGGACTCGCCAGGGGCGTCGGACAGTTCGAGCCGATCACTCCGGACGGCACCGGGTACGTCCTGCGGCCGTACGTGGCCACGGACCACGGTCCTGCCACGCCGACCCTGTACACGGTGGCGCCTCTTCGGAGGTCGTGAACGGAGCCTCATGAGGTCAGCGTTCCACGCTCGCCGTTCCGGTTATCGGACGCACGGGTCCCCTGAGTGGATGGGTGCGTCCAATTTTCGCGATTTGAATGACATGTTCACGTAACCATGGCAGTCTTCCGAGCAATCTGACGCAGGGAAGTGCGCACAACGCACGTGCTCCCAGTGGCAGTTGATCGCGCACCACTTCGTCGGTTCCGCCCGGGCGGCTCGATCCCCATCGGCCCGGTTCGTCAATCGGCCGAAACCATCGGCCGCCAGTCAAGGAGCTAAGAGTGAGACGTTCCCCCCGCAAGGCTGTCACCGCGGGAGTGCTGATAGTCAGTGCCGCGATGGTTGCCGTGGCGCTTCCCGCCGGCGCTGCCACCGCCGGCACCGGCTCTCCGGCCCCGGCTCAGGGTGCCTCCGTCAGCACCACCCCCCGGGCCGGTGCGCTGCAGGTCAAGCTCAGCCCGGCCGAGCGGGCCGCCCTGATCGCCGACGCCACCGCCACCCGCGCTGCCACGGCCAAGGCCCTGGGCCTGGGCGCGAAGGAGGAGCTGCGGCCGAAGTCCGTCCTGAAGGACGCCGACGGCACGCTGCACACCCGTTACGAGCGCACCTTCGCCGGCCTGCCGGTCCTCGGCGGCGACCTGGTCGTGCACGCGGACGCCAAGGGCGCCGTGAAGAGCGTGACCAAGGCCACCAAGGCCACCGTCAAGGTTGCCTCCACCAACGCCGCCAAGACCGCCGACTCGGCGAAGTCCTTCGCGCTGGGCCGTGCCAACGCCGAGGGCGCCACCTCGCCGAAGGCCAACTCGGTCCGCAAGGTCGTTTGGGCCGCCGCCGGCAGGCCGACCCTGGCCTGGGAGACCGTCGTCGGCGGCATCCAGCACGACAAGACCCCCTCCGAGCTGCACGTCATCACCGACGCGACCACCGGCGCCAAGCTCTTCGAGTACCAGGGCATCAGGACCGGCGTCGGCAACAGCATGTACAGCGGCCAGGCCGCCATCGGCACCTCGTCGGCGGGCTCGACCTACCAGATGAGCGACCCCACCCGCGGCGGGAACAAGACCTATGACCTGGGCGGTGGCTCCGACGGTACCGGCACGCTGTTCACCGACGCCGACGACACCTGGGGCGACGGCACTCCTTCCAACACCCAGACCGCCGGTGTGGACGCGCACTACGGCGCCCAGCTGACCTGGGACTACTACAAGAACGTGCACGCCCGCAACGGCATCAAGAACGACGGCGTGGCCGCCTATTCCCGCGTCCACTTCGGCGACGCCTACGTCAACGCCTTCTGGGACGACTCCTGCTTCTGCATGACCTACGGCGACGGTGACGCCAACGCCTGGCCGCTCACCTCCATCGACGTCGGTGCCCACGAGATGACCCACGGCGTCACCGCCAACACCGCCAACCTCACCTACTCCGGCGAGTCCGGCGGCCTCAACGAGGCCACCTCCGACATCTTCGCCGCCGCCGTGGAGTTCTGGGCGAACAACGCCTCCGACCTCGGCGACTACCTGGTCGGCGAGAAGATCAACATCAACGGCGACGGCACCCCGCTGCGCTACATGGACAAGCCCTCCAAGGACGGCGGCTCCAAGGACTCCTGGTACCCCGGTATCGGCGGCATCGACGTCCACTACTCCTCCGGGCCGGCCAACCACTGGTTCTACCTGGCCTCCGAGGGCAGCGGCGCCAAGGTGATCAACGGGGTGAGCTACGACTCCCCGACCTCCGACGGGCTGCCGGTCACCGCGATCGGCCGCGACGCCGCCGCGAAGATCTGGTACCGGGCGCTGAGCACGTACATGACCTCTTCCACCACCTACGCCGGCGCCCGCACCGCGACGCTGCAGGCCGCCGCCGACCTGTACGGCCTGTACAGCCCCACCTACTTCAACGCCACCAACGCCTGGGCCGCGATCAACGTCGGCCCCCGCGTCGTCCTGGGCGTGACGGTCACCAGCCCGGACACGCAGTACGGCCTGGTCAACGCCGCCGCGAGCCTGCAGATCCAGGCCACCAGCACCAACCCGGGCCCGCTGACCTACTCGGCCACCAGCCTGCCCGCGGGCCTGTCGATCAACGCTTCCACCGGCCTGATCTCCGGCACCCCCACCGCCGCGGGTAGCCGCAAGGTCAAGCTCACGGTGAAGGACTCCACAGGCGCCACCGGCACAGGCTCCTTCACCTGGAACGTCTACACGCCCGGCCCCTGCAACCCCACGCAGTTGCTCGGCAACTCCGGCTTCGAGTCCGGTAACACCGTGTGGGCCGGCACCGCCGATGTCATCGACAACAGCACCGGCCGGCCGGCGCGCACCGGTTCGTGGAAGGCATGGCTGAACGGCTACGGCAACCTGCACATCGACACCGTCTCGCAGACGGTGACCATCCCGGCCGGATGTCACGCGACCCTGACGTACTGGCAGAACATCGACACCGCCGAGAACACGACCACGGCCCGGGTCGACCATCTGGATGTCCAGGCGAACGGGACCTACCTGGCCTCGTTCTCCAACCTGGACGCGAACTCCGGCTACGTGCAGAAGACCTACGACCTCTCCTCCTTCGCCGGACAGAGCGTCACCCTGAAGTTCACGGGCACGGAGGACTACCGCCGACAGACCTCCTTCATGATCGACGACGTCTCGATCATCGTCACCCCCTGAAACCCCGCCTGCGCCTGAGGCCCTGACGGGCCGCGGCACGGCACGCGGGTGAAGGACGAGGTCCGCTCCCCTCCGGGGGCGGGCCTCGTCGCCGTTGCCGGCGCCCGCCGGGCCGGCTCGCCCGGGACAACGGTTTGTCCTCCTCCACAGTCAACCGGAGGTACCGCCCGGCCGAAGGCTGGGGAACCCCACGCCCATCCGATGTGGCAGTCGGGCCGTCAGTGGTACAACACGAGGAGTCGGGTGGCAGGCCAACAGCATCAGTCGCCATCGGACAGCCATGGGTTAGGAAGCCGGTTCGGCCCACCTGCGAACGGGGCCGGGCGCCGGCCGGCCGCAGTGGGAGCTGCTCCTGAAGCCCCAGCGGTGGGCGGGCCCGCAGTGACCGCCGTCATCAGCCTCCAGATCTCGGGCGAGAGCACCGTCATCCAGGACGGCAGACACGCCGTCCTACGACCCGGGGACATCGCCTTCGCTGATGCCGACCGTGGGGTGGGCGATGCGTTTGTGGTCGACGCGGCGCAGTGCCTCCTCGCGGGTCTCCCCCAGGGTGGCGGACTCCGCGCTGCGCCGTCGCAACCCGTCCGCCGTACGGGGCGACGCCCAGAGCAGACCAGTCTGATCAGGGTGCGGCGGGAGCACCCCGGGAGCAAGATGAAAAGGGGTGGGTACGCGCCAGTGGCGTCCGCCGAGTGGTGCAACACCGGGATGTGAGCAGGATGGTTGACAGCGCAACGAGCAGTGGGAGTGTGGCCCGGGAGCAGGCGGCGCGCGACTCGCGTGGCACCCGCCGCGACGACAGCCCCCGCCATCGGGTCCGCATCCCCGGCTTCGCGCGTGCAGGTACGGAGATCGGGCTGGGCGACGCCGTCGCCCGGGTGACCTCGGCCGCGGGGATCCGCCCCTGCGGTGGCTGTGCCCGCAGGGCCGAGGCGCTCAACCAGTGGATGGCGATCGGCGGCGAGCGGGACCTCTGAGCACCGTGCCGAAGCACCTGCGCGACAGGGCGCGCCGAGCGGCGCTCTCCGCCCCGGCCTGACGGCCCGACAGAGTGTGTGTGAGGAGTGACTGATGGACCCCGAGATCACTGACATCGTCACCGCCACGAGTCCCCCGCCGGAGGCCGATGTACGGCCCCCTCCCCCCACTCCCGAGCTCGCCCCGGAGGATCTCCACCCGGCTCGCGCCGTCGAGCCGACCGTCACCCAAGCCTCCTGCGGCTGTGCCAAGGCCTCCTCCCCCGGCGGCGGCAGAGAAGGCAACGGCGACACCGGCAACGGGTACGTCTACGTGCTGGGCCGAGTTCACGCGGTCTTCCCCGACCTCTCCGTCCAGCATGAGTTCTTCCAAGTGGCGGGGGCCGACGGCAGAACCGACGTCACCGACGCCGAAGCGATGTACCGCGTCCTCTCCGCCCCGGAGAACCGCTACATCGCCCGGCAGATGTGCTTCGTCCTCTCCGTCCAGGACATCGCCACCTACATCCTGAAGCCCGAGGACCCCACCGAGCTGGACGAGCTCGTGGAGGCCCTGCACCCGGTCACCGACAAGCGCGACCTCGCCGTGATCGTCGGCCGTCTCGGCCCGGTCGCGCCCCCGAGCGCCTGCCAGGGGCTCTCCGTCCCCGTCGTAAGCGTCGCGCACGTCTGGGGCTTCGACAGCAAGAAGCTGATCCGTGCGATCGACCGCCCCGACGGCGCCTCCCGCAAGGAATTCGAGAAGGGCGCCGGAGCTCTGCTCGACCAGTTGCTTCAGCTCAGTGACAGTGCGGGCGCCGACCCGGTCGGCCGGGCCTTCAACTTCCTGGCGGTGAGATGCCAGGAGATGTACCAGAAGACCAATGAGAAGCGCGCCGAGGGCTACATCCTCTCGTCGGTGGAAGCCGGACCCTCACGGCTCAGCACCGGATCGCAGACCGTCATCACGGTCGTTTTCTCGTACACCCACCGCCAGACCAATGTCGTCGTGAAGTTCTTCGTCCGCGTCGAAGTTGCCGGGATCTTCCCCCGCCTGGCGACCCCGTTCCAGGAATATTTCGCCCGATAACCGACGAGAGAGAAGGAGGCGAACGGACATGCGCATCCCCGGATTCGCCGGCGAGTCGTCGGCGCGCGGCATGAACACCGGTGACCTGCTCCGCCCCCAGTTCTTCACCTGCGAGGAGGAACTGGCTCCGGTCTGCCGCAACCGGTGCAAGGGCGCCTACAACTACCCTGTGTGCGTGCGGCGGTGCCTGGCTAAGGCCTGCCGAGACAAGTGGTGATCCGGATGCGTATCCCCGGATTCGAGCGCCACGAGAGCGCATCCCGGAGCGCCCACCCTGCCCCGGAAATGCCGGGCGACCGGCTCGTCCCACAGCTGGAATCGTACTGCGCACGGGAGTGCCGTGCCGAGTGCCGCTTCAGCCACGACTACAACTCGCCCGAGTGGTCCGAGTGTTACGACTCCTGCATGGAGACATGCCGCTGACCGTGCGCCCAAAGACACCTCGTCCAAGGGAGAAACCACTACCCAAGGTGCGTCGCCGACTCCATCGGCGACGCACGTGACCACTGGCCCGGTGACCCGATATGAGCCTGCCAGGATTTACCCCGACCTGCCCGCCGGCCGCGCCCTACGACCGGCTCGTACCCCAGCACTTCACCTGCGAGGAAGAACTCCACTGGCCGTGCGTGACGGCATGCGAGCGCTCCTCGAACCCCAGTTGCTACCGCAACTGCATCGACAGGAGCTGCTCCCAACCCGTGGAACCGACATGACCGTGCCCGGATTCGCGCCGTACCCCCGTCCCGACACCCCCGGCAACCTCCTCCACCCGCAGGAGATCACCTGCGAGAGTGTCGAGGGCCCGCACTGCCGCTGGCGCTGCGAAGGGCTCGACACTTTCGACGAGTGCTACGCCTCTTGCCTGGCGGACCGATGCCGGGACCCCGCATGGTGGAGTGGTACGCCATGAACCTCCCCGGATTCGCCCCCGCAGCCTCCACCCCGCCCGCCCGACGGGACACACCCGGTGACCAGGTGCATCCACAGCTCGATACGCACTGCGACACGTCGTGCACCCATACGTGTGCCGACGAGTGCCGGGACGCCCCCTCCTACGAAGCAGGCGACTGCCTGAACCGCTGTACGGAGATGTGCCTCAACGACTGCGAGCCACCCCGGTATCTGCTCGGGTAGTCGAGTCGCCACACCCCGGTGGGCAGGGGAGAGAGAGGGTACCCATGGACCCCCTGGACCTGGTCGGCCTCACGCCGCTCATGGCGCGCGCCTCCGGCCGGTCCTCGGTCGTGGTGGGCGTGATCGACGGCCGCGTCGCCCTGGACCACCCCGCCTTCGCGGGCCACCCGGTCCGGGAACTGCGTCCGACCGGCGGTACGGGAACCTGCAGCGGCGCCGACGTGTGCTGCGCGCACGGGACCGCTGTCGCCGGGATCATCACCGGAGGAACTGGCGTCTGCCCCCGCTGCACGCTGATATCCCGGCCCCTCTTCACGGATCATCCGACCGACGGCGGTCCCGCGACCTGCTTCTCCGGCGTACGGACGGGAGAGCTGGCCGAGGCGATCACGGAGACCGTCGACGCGGGCGCCCATGTCGTGAACCTCAGCATGGCTCAGCCCGCACCCTCCGGTGTCCGCGACCACGCGCTGGAGGCGGCTCTCGGCCACGCCGCCGACCGGGGCGTGATCGTCGTGGTCGCGGCCGGGAACCAGGGCCGGGTGGGCTCCACCGTACTCACCGACCACCCGTGGGTCATCCCGGTGATCGCCTACGACCGCGCCGGGCACCCCATGCCTCAGTCCAACCGGGGCGTGTCCATCGGCCGCCACGGAGTCGGCGCCCCCGGCGACCGCGTCCCGGGCCTGGGCCCCGACGGCCACCCCCTCGTCCTGAGCGGCACGAGCGCCGCCGCGCCCTTCGTCGCGGGTACGGTCGCCCTCCTCCTCTCGGCCTTCCCGAAGGCCACCCCGGCGGCGGTGCGGTACGCGGTCACCCACGGACCCGGCCGACGGCGTTCGGTGACCCCGCCGCTGCTGGACGCCTGGGCTGCGTACACGGCACTCCGGAACTTGTAAGGCGACGAGGACCAGAGCGATCTGCCGCCGCCCAGCGTGGCCGAACCCGGGCCGCGCTTCGCTCCCAGCGATGTGCCGCCAGGCCTGCGCGGCACCGCCCAGGCGCGCGATCCGCGCCGGCTGTGCGGGGCCCACGCCCTAGGGTCGGATCCCGTCGCAGGCGATCCGCAGATGGCGCGGCCCGCGCAGTACGGCGTTCTGGCGGTACTGGGGCGGGTCGTCCAGCAGGCGTGGGTTCTCCAGTCTCCGGGCCAGCTCCGACAGGGCGAGTTGGGCTTCCAATCGGGCGAGTGGTGCGCCGAAGCAGCTGTGGATGCCGCTGCCCAGGCCGAGGTGCTGGATGTCCGGGCGGTCCGGGTCGAAGCGGTCCGGGTTCTCGAACCGCTGCGGGTCGCGGTTGCCGGACGCCAGAACCAGACAGAGGGTGGAGCCCTTGGGGATGGTGACGCCGCGGACCTCGATGTCGGCGAGAGTGGTGCGCTGTGGCAGCAGCTGCACCGGCGGCTCGAAGCGGAGCAGTTCCTCGACGATGGGCACGGCCAGTCGCGGTTCGGTCCTCAGGCGCTGAAGGACGTCGGGATTCCGCAACAGGGTCAGCATTCCGTTGCTGATGAGGTTGACCGTGGTCTCATGCCCCGCGATCAGGAGCAGAGCCGCCGTGCTGAGCAGTTCCATCGTGGTCATCGGACCGTCCTGGCCCTTGGCCGTCGCCAGCTGGGAGAGCATGTCGTCCCCGGGGTTCTTACGTCGCTCCTCGATCAGACCGGCCAGATACATGCCCAACGCCATCCGGGCCTCATGCGCGCCCTTGCCGCGCTCGGCGGGATCGGCGTCCGGGTCGGGGTCGGGGTCGGGGTCCAGGCTGGCGGCGAGGGTGTCCGCCCAGGTGTGGAAGCGTGCCTCGTCCTCGCGCGGCACTCCGAGCAGCCTGCAGATCACCGTCACCGGGAACGGGTAGGAGAACTCCTCCACCAGGTCGATCCGGCCCGGGTCGCCGAGGCCGTCGATGAGGCCGTCGACGATGTCGTGGAGCTCCGGGCGCATTCCGTCGACCCGGCGGGGAGAGTGCGGCGGGCCGAAGTGCCGGTTCGTCATGCGTCGCATCCGGTCGTGCTCCGGCGGGTCGAGCCGTAGGAAGCCCGGCGGCAGGGCGCTCTCCTCGGAGGCGGGCTCCGCCAGCGGGTCAGCGCTGCCGGACGCCAGGTTGCGGGCGTCGGAGCTGATCCGGGGATCGTGGAGAAGGCTGCGGATCTCGTAGTAGGTGCTGATCACGTACGGCCCGTCGGTCTCGTGATGGACCGGTGTCTTCCGCAGCTCTTCGTAGATCGGGTAGGGGTCGGCCCGGTTGGCGTAGTCCAGGATCTGGTGCAGCAGGGTTTGCGTCATGGCAGGTCCTCGTGGCCGTGCGGATCAGTGCGCGGGGGTGAAGGTCATCCGGCGGTCGGCCGGCGAGTATCCGCTGAGGGACACGGTGGGGCCGTGGCTGGGGACCGACGGGTCGGGGAAGTCCGCGTCCATCGGCCGTTGTCCGTCCGCGTGCCGGTCGACCGTGGGAAACTGCGGCGGGAACGGCGCGGTGCTCTCGATGAGTTCCTGGTAGAACGGCAGCCACCGGCCGTGGTCGAAGGAGACGGCGCCGATGACGCGCCCCTGGTATCCGTAGACGCCGATGAACCGACGGCTGTCCAGTGAGCCCTGCGAGATCAGGATCTCCGTCGCCATCGACGGCACTCCGACCGACTTGATGTTGACGCCGAACTGGGAGGACCAGAAGGCCGGCACGTCCATGTGCGGCAGTCGGTCGACGCTCTCACTGAGCATGTTGTGCGCCGCGATCCCGGCCTGGGCGACGGCGTTGCCCCAGTGCTCCAGTGCCAGGAACTGGTACCCGAACAGGGGATGGGGGCAGCGGGCGACGTCACCCGCGGCGTAGATGTCGTCGGTGACGATTCCCCGGATGTCGAAGGCCCGGCAGCCGGCATCGCAGGCGATGCCGCGGGGCCCGGCGCCGAGCCCGGAACCGTACAGCCACTCGGTGTTGCGGAGGGCGCCGAGCGAGACGACCACCACGTCGGTCTCCACGGTGGAGCCGTCGGACAGATGCGCGGCGCGCACGCGTCCCGAGGCGTCGCCCTCCAGAGCGGTCACCATGACCCCACACCGCAGGTCCACACCGTTCTCGCGCTGGAGGTCGGCGGCCACCGCGGCGACCACCCCGCCGAGTGCGCCGACCAGGGGCGCGGCGCCTCGTTCGGCGACGGTGACGGGGAGGCCGCGTTCGCGGCAGGCGGAGGCGACCTCCGAGCCGGCGAACCCTCCCCCGATGACGAGGACCCGTTTGGGTCCCTCGTCGAGCCGCCGGGCGAGCGCGGCGCCGTCGTCACGGGTGCGCAGCACGAAGACGCCGTCGAGTTCCGCCTCCTCTTCGCGCGGCCACGGCCGCGCCCGGACACCGGTGGCGATCAGCAGCCGGTCGTACGGCACCTCGTCGCCGTCGGCCAGCCGCACCCTCCTCGCGGCCATGTCCAGACCGGTGGCGGGAACGCCGAGCCGCCAGGTCGCGTCGACGGATCGGAGCCGGGGCAGCGCGGTGCGGTCGGCGCGCGCCCTGCCCAGCAGCACCCCCTTGGACAGCGGGGGCCGGTCGTACGGATCGTAAGGCTCGTCGCCGATCATGGTCAGAGACCCCGCGAAGCCCTTGGCACGCAAGGTCTCGGCAGCCCGCAGGCCTGCCAGCGAGGCGCCGACGACGACGATGCGGCCTTCGCGTTTGAGCTGCTCCAAGGCTCCGTCACCGAGCACCGGGCACCGCCTCGGCCGGCTCGTCCACGGCATCGACGAGGATGGCCTGCACGGGGCAGGCCGCGACGGCCTGGGCCAGCTTCTCGCGCTGTGCCTCGTCGGCATCCGGGTTGTACAGCAGCGCCTCGTCGCCGTGCATGGTGAAGATCTCGGGAGCGAGGAACGCGCACTGCGCGTACCCCTGGCAGCGGTTCAGATCGACGGCAATGCTCACCACGGGATCGGTCCTCTCCAATGGCCGGTCAAGCCCCCTGCGCCCACTCTCGTCGGCCGGGAGGGCCACAGCGACGGGAGCGGACCGATCGAGTGAGCGGTGCTGCCCGATCAGGTCGAGGCGGCGGACCGTGACGCGGCGGAATGCCGGCCCCGGAGGGTGTTCAGGCTGAGCACGAGCACCCAGGCCGGGAAGACGAGCTCCGACCAGGGCACGTTCGCTCCCACCACGAGCAGCGTCAGGCCCGCCAGATAGCCGAAGGCGGTGAGTGGGCGCGGGAGGACGCCGAGCCGGTGGCCGATGGTCGAGGTCGTGATGATGAACACCGCTGCCATCCGCATGGCGTAGGTGGTCAGCAGGGCGTAAGCGACATCGCGGCCGAAGGAGGAGCCCGGTCCGCCCTCGTCGAGCACGCTCCAGGCCGCGGCGGCGGCACCGAACAGCGTGGCGACAAAGACCAGACCGCTGCCCAGGAACACCGTGGAGACGAACTTGTCCTCGCGCTCGCCCACCTGCTCGCGCAGAGCGCCCATGAACCACAGGAACGCGATCCCGGCGTACGGGACCAGCTCCAGCGCCGTCCGCACGGCGCTCCGCTGCCCTGCGTCCACGGTCACTTCGGCCCCGTTGGCGCCGCTCGGCAGGGCGATGCGTACCAGGACGATCGCCGTGGCCGTCAGGATCGCGAACACCATTCCTGCCACCCCGGCGGCCCACGGCGTCGCGAGGCGCTTGTGCTTCCGCTCCACGGTCTCTCGCTTCCTCCCTGCGCTTCCTTCGTCCAGACACCCGTGCTCGCGGGACGCGCGCCACTGGAATCACCCGAGAGGACGAACTCGGTGCGCCATACAGGGCAGGGCCGGGCGAGGTACGGCCCATCCGGGCTCCCCCGCCGCTCCCCTTCACCGGGGCGGTCATGAAGGTCATGTCGCCGGCGCGGACCTCGCGCAGCTTCCAGACCAGCTCACGCATCTCGGCGTCGCCGAAGCTGACGGTCTCGGTGAAGATGTCGAGGGTCTTCCTGAGTTGCAGCGGGTCCTTGAGGGACGCGGAGGTCATGACCTTCTCCGGACGGCGCGCGGGTGCCGGTCGGTCGCAGCGCCCGGGTCCTGTCCCGTCAGCCCGGCACGGAGGTGTCCAAGGTAAGGATCAGGAGGGTGACGTCGTCCTGGATCTTGGGGGCGAAGCGGCTCAGGTCGGCCCAGATCTCGTCGGGCAACTCGTCCAGGCCGACACCGGTCATACGGGCCAGACGCTCGACGAACGGGTAAAAGGCGCCGGAGGCATCCCGTGCCTCCAGGACACCGTCCGACGCCAGGAGCAGCCGGTCCCCGGGCAGCAGCGACACCGTCCCGGCGGTTCCGGGCAGGACATCGGCGAGGCCCAGTCCCAGGGGCGGGCCGGGGGCGAGTTCCAGGGTGCTCACGGCTCCGCCGCGCAGCAGGACCGGCGGCGGATGGCCGCAGGCCAGGACACGGACCTCCCGCCCGTACGGCGCGAAGTCCAGAAGGACGGCCGTGGCGAAGAGTTCCGCGTGCTCCGTCCGCGCCGAGTCGACCACGAGCCTGCGGTCCAGCCGCGCCGCGATCGACTCCGAGTCCACGTCGTCCAGCACGGCCTCGCGGAACGCCCCCAGGACGGAGGCGACCGTCGCGACGGCCGACAGACCGTGCCCCTGCACGTCGCCGAGGACCGCCCGCACCCCGTGGGGACCGGGCCGGACGTCGAAGAAGTCGCCTCCCACCAGCGTGCCGCGCTCGGCGGCGCGGTACAGGCTCGCGCAGCGCACGGGCCCGACCCGCCGCCGTACGTCCGGGACGATGGCCCGCTGGGCCGTCTCGGCGACGGTACGTTCCAGGTCGAGCTGCTCGTCCCGGCGCCCGCGGACGAAGGAGACGAAGACGCTCAGGGTCGCGACGAAGCCGAGGGTGAAGAGGTCGGTGTTGCCGGGCTGGTTCAGATGGAAGAGGGGAATGGTCAGCAGCCCGATCGTCGCGGCGCCGAGGAAGGCCGTGGCCAATGGTCCGTGGGCCAGGACGGCCAGCGGAGGCACCGCGCCGAGCAGGAAGCCGATGTCCAGCGGAACGGAGTCGGTGAGGGAGGCCGCTCCGACCCCGACGAGCAGCAGCACGGGCAGGACCCGCACCCAGCGGGGCGGCGGGGCCCCGCGCAACCAGCTCCGCCGGTACGCGCCGGTCGCCGCCTTCCTTGGCTTCACCACACCACCAGGCTCCTATGCCGGAGTGCGCCGCGCACTCCACGGTCCCCGCCGCACCGGTCCGGCGGGGCAGGGGCCGTGGACGCCCTCCTGGGCCGTCGCCGACCGGGAGGGGCGCGCCGCAGTCCTCTTGTGACAGTCGCCCTTCGAGTCGGCACACGGTCGCGCCCGGGTCGTCCCAGCCTCCGGCATGGGACGCGCCAAGATCCGGACCAATCCCGGACCAGCTCGCTCCAAGAAGCGGCACTGCCGGCGCTTGTCGCGGTTCCCGGCCCGAGCCCGCCTGGCCCCGCTACTCGGCGATCTCCGTACGCTCCCACCACTCGTACACCCGAAGGGTCCCCTCCGCAGTGTCTTCTCGGCGTGAGGTCTCCCTGAAGTGCTCGTAGCCGCCGAGATGTGGGATCTTCAGGTCCTCGCCGGGAGTCTCGACCGGGACGATCCGCTCGGGGAGGTCGTCCGGCCCACCCTCCAGAAATGCCTTGTGTGCCATGGCACCAGTCTCACCACCCTCGGCACGCGTCGCATCCGGGACAGGCCCGCCGCGCTGACCCAGCCGGCCGGCTCGTAGGAGTCGCAGGCGCCCTGCGCGGCGACCGAGCTCGGAAGCCGGCAGCAGCCGTCGGCCAGGTCCCCCGTGACCGCGAGCAGCAGCCTGGCACCGAGCCCGGTGCCAGGTGTGTGGGTGGAGACGACTCGTTCGTTCGCCCGTTCGCTTCCCCCTTCCGGCGAAGCGCCCGTGCGACAGTCCGAATCCACCGGGAGCGCATGCGTCTGCCCACCCGTGGGGGCTCGCCGGCTGCCCGCAGCAAGGCAGCGGTCCGGCGGGCCGCCGGGATGGCCATACACTCGCTCCATGGGTCGCACGAGTTCGGCGAGGCAGTGCCTGCGGCAGGCCGCCTCCGGAGTGCGTCCGGCCGTCGTCGACCCGGCCACCACCGCTGACGTCGGGGCGCCCCCGTCCCGCCGTATCGCGCTGCACGGCCACGGCTAGCCTCCTCTCCCCCGGCGCGCCGCTCTCCACGCGTACATCGGCCCCCTCCCCGGCCGTGCCCGCCTCGCTCGCCTCTTGCCGGGCAGTCTCCGCCCCGCTCCACGTCACCACAGCAGCGTTCCGGCACTCGCCCGGCGCTGCCGCCTGGCTACGGCCGCACGACCGGGCCGGGCCACCTCGAAGGGATCATTGTGAAGTTGAGCAAGCTGCTGGCCGGGCAGGAGCACCACGTGCTCCAGGGTGACCCGCGCAGAACGCTGATCACCGCGGGGACGACCTTCGACATGGATCGGGTGACGCCGGGTTGCCTGTTCATCGCCGTGCCCGGGCACCGGGAGGGCGGGCCCGGCTCCGTAGCGCCCGCGCTCGCGCGCGGAGCGGCAGCTGTACTCGTCGACGGAACGGAACCGGCGTTCTCGGCCTCGGCGTGGCCGCCGGGCGCGTGTGCCGTGCGCGTTCCGTACATCCGGAGGACGGCCGCGATCGTGGCCTCCCGCTACTTCGGCGAACCCGGGCAGCAGATGGACGTGGTGGCGATCACCGGCACCAACGGCAAGACATCGGTCTCGTACATGGTCGAGTCCGCCCTGCGGATCGCCGAGGGCGCGAAGGTAGGAGTCATCGGGACGGCCGGCAGCCGGATCGGCGACGAGCTGATCCCGATGCCACCATCGGTGCTGACCACCCCGGAGTCGCCGGACCTGCAGTATCTCCTGGGCTGCATGCGCGACCGCGGGACCGGCAGCGTGGTGCTGGAGGCCACGTCGATGGCCCTGCTGACGCACCGGGTGGACCGTACGTTCATCGACGTCGGGGTGTTCACCAATCTGACGCAGGACCACCTCGACGACCACGGAACGATGGCGAACTACCGGGACGCCAAGCTCCGCCTCTTCCAGGGGCTGTGCCGGCACGCGGTGGTCAACGCCGACGACCCGGTGGGCGCCGGGATCGTGGCGATGATGCCGGGTGCGGTGACCACGTACGCCCTTGATGTGCCGGCGGACTACCGGGCGACCGACCTCGCCGTCAGCGCATCTGGCACGCGGTTCACCCTCCACCACGGCGGACTTACGTATCCGGCGTCGATCCCGGTCCCGGGCCGGTTCTCCGTGTCCAACGCGCTCGCCACCCTGGCCACCTGCCACGTCCTCGGACACAAGCTGGGCGACCTGGTGACCGCACTCGACCGGATGCCGCCCGTCCCCGGCCGGTTCGAACGCGTCGAGACCCCAGGGGGTACCTCCGTGATCGTGGACTACGCCCATTCCCCGGACTCCCTGGACAAGGTGCTGACCACCATCCGCGGATACGCGCGAGGCCGGATCATCACCGTCTTCGGCTGCGGCGGCGACCGGGACACCACGAAGCGGGCCGACATGGGGCGGATCGCCGGGGCCCACTCCGATCTGTGCGTCCTCACCTCGGACAACCCGCGCAACGAGGACCCCCAGGCCATCCTGGACCAGATCGCCCCCGGCCTCGCCTCGACCGGCACTCCGTTCGAGCGGATCGCCGACCGCCGCGAGGCCATCTCGTTCGCCCTGTCCGCGGCGGGCCCCGAGGACACCGTCCTCATCGCCGGCAAGGGCAGCGAGCAATACCAGATCGTCGGCGAGGAACTGCTGCCCTTCAACGACATGGCCGCCGTGCGTGAACTCGCCTTGGAACGGAAGGCCACCCGCTCCCGCACCCCTCGGTCTGCCGGTGGCGCTGCGCCACCTCGACCGCGCGGTGGGGCGATTCCTCCTGCCGCAGCGGCCAGCTCTGGAGCGCCGTCATGACGATGTGTTCGCGGGTGAAGCGGAAGACGGACCGGGGGTTCATGAACCCCTTCCCGGACAAGCTCTACGGAGCGGACAGGCGGCTCATCTTCGACGCCGCACGGTTCTCCTACCTCACCGAGGAAGCCGCCGCGCCGCACCAGTGCACCCCAGTCCCTGGCGGCAATCACACCGGAGCCTTGCCATGATCAACATCCGGGCCATACGCGGACCACACCGCTCCCCTGAGGCTCGGATTGGCGTTCCTACAGGTCAACCAGGGTGTGGCCCCCTGTCCCACCAGCACACGAAAAACCTGCTGGTGTCGTACTCGCCGAAGAAGCTCGGCTTCTTCTAGAAGCGCAAAAAGAGGCGCCTGAATTGGTCTTTTACCCGTCAGGCGCCTCTCACCCGCCCCCTATGGAGCGGCCGGGTCTGCATCGAAACTCCCAGTTCCTCCCGCAGCTACCCCGTTCCTGACCTGCCGTCCAGGAACTTGGCGTAGCGGCGGAAGAGGACCTCGATGCTCTGCCCGGCGCGGCGGGCACATTCAGCCGGGTCCACAGCGGAGTACAGCCAGAACGAGATGTCGGCGTGCCTGAGATCGTAGGGCCGCTTGGCCAGCCCGGAGGTGGGCTCCATACGGGTCAGGACGTACTTCCGTGCCCGCGCCCATGTCGTGCCATACACAGCTGCAGGGGGAGGCGTTGCGCGCAGTGCTGTCGATGTGCTGGACCGGGTCAGCCTGCCAGTCGGGCGAGGGCCAGTCCGTGCGCGTGGTCGAGGGAGTCAGCAGCAGCGCAAGGGACGTCCGGCTGCACACCGGTGCCCTCCCAGTTCGTGTTGGAGACGGGGTTGACGGCGCGGCCAAAGGGGACGGTGACTTCCAGGTGTGGGTGCACGGTCCAGCCCTTGCACGGGTGCGCGCCGCCGCGGGTGGGCTCGCCGACGACTGTGGCGCGGCCGAGCTGCTGGAGGTTGTACGCCAGCTCTTCAGCGGCAGAGAAGGTGCTGTCACTGGACAGCACATACAACGGCTTGGTACCGCCGAAGCGCGCGCCGGGAACGTGCGGCAGGCTCCAGGACTGCTCTCTGCGCTCGCCGCCGCGCCAGTACATGGTGTTGAGGTGGGTGCGCTCGTCCAGTAGGTAGCTGCAGACGAAGGCGACCGTGTCCGGGTCGCCGCCCCGGTTGGCGCGAAGGTCCACGATCAGCGCCTGGGCGCGGGAGGCCAGGGTGAGCGCGGCGCTCAGCGGTTCGGCGGCCCACTCCAGCGGAAACAGCATCGGTGCCAGCTCCACCACGGCGACCCCTCCGTCGAGCAACTGCACCCGGGGCGCACCGCCCAGGGAGGTGTCGAAGTCCCGGCGCATGGCGTCCAGGGTGGCCGCCCCCTGCTTCGGGGACACCGGGTCGGCGTGGTGCTTCAGCCTCAGGTGCCGGTCGCCGTTGACGGACTGCAGGTCCGCGGTGACCAGACGGGCGAGCTCCTCGGCGTCGTCGACGTCGTAGGCGCCCTCGGTGAGGCGTCGTTGCAGCAGGTCGGCGAGCTGCTCGGCTATCTCCGGGAAAACGTAGTGCTCGATCACGAGCCGGGCTGTCTCGTCGATGACAGGGGCCGGCGCAAGCTTCGTTGGAGTCGTCATGGCAGGGAGTAGAGCACTGCCCTTGCGAAAGCGTCAAAGAGTTTAGACACTTTCGGAATGCGTGATCAGCCTTCCTATCGGCCGCCTCCTCAGGATGTCCTGGAGATCGGTGCGCCTGAGCAGTTCGCGGCGCTCGCTCACCCGTTGCGTCAGCGGTTGCTCTTCACCCTGGGCCACCGGCCTGCCACCATCAGCCGGCTTGCGGCGCAGCTCGACGCGAAGAAGGGCAACGTGGCCCACCACGTCAAAGTGCTCCGCGAAGCCGGGCTGGTCCATGTCGCCGAGACCCGCCAGGTCCGCGGCGGCACCGAGCAGTACTACCAGCGTACGGCCCGTCACATGGTCGTCGCCGAGCCTCAAGCGGCAGGCACCGCCGCGATGCTCGCCGCGGTCGCCCAGGAGCTGGACCGCTCTCCCGCCGAGACCCACCTGACACTGCGTCACCTGCGTCTCAGCCCTGCGAAGGCAAGAGAACTCGGCGAGGCCCTCGCCCGGCTGGTCGATGAGGCCGAGGAGCATGCAGAGGACCAGCCCGTGCATGGTGTGTTGGTGGCGCTCTATCAGCATGCTCTGCCGACCAGCACCACCACCTCCACCTAGGGCCTGTCTGGAGTTGTGATCGGTGTCGGAGATTGTTCGATGTGGCGTGGCGGTGTGCGCGGCCGCCGCGGCGACGGCCATTGCTGCGGCCCGCCGCTGCAGCCCGGTGGTGTCGGTGGCGGTCTATAGCCTGTCGCAATGATCCGTAGTGTGTTTGAGCAGCGTCCGCTTGATGCTGCCGTCGCTGACGCCGGGAGCGCGACGATGGAGTTCGACCGGGCCAGGGCCTGGTTGCGCTCTGCGCTGGTTGGCGCCGTGGAGCCGTTGGGCGCCGAGGTGTGGGTCCTGGATACAGCCCTGGAGCAGATCGTGCTGGTCAGGCATCCGTGGCGCGGGCTGGTCCCGCCAGGTGGCAAGGTTGAGCCCGGAGAGTGTCCGCGTGATGGCGCGGCCCGGGAACTGGCCGAGGAGACTGGGCTCCGGCCACGGTTGTTGGAGCGGCCCGCCGCGGTGGCGGTGCGGTCGTTCGGCCCGGGTTTGCCGGAGACGCTGTCCCTCTCTTATGCCGCGATCGGCGACCCGGAACAGCCGCTGATCGCGGAGGACGGGCAGCACGCGGCCTGGATGCGGCTGGACCAGGGCTGGGAGAGTTGCTTCCCCGATGACGTGCTGCGCGTCCGACAGTACGTGAAGCTTCTGAGATCGGGTTCCTCTGCCTGGTGAGTGTGGCCGTGCCTGGTTCTGTGATGTCGTCTTGCGGACTTCGGGCCGCGGCCGGTTCGGACGCTGGTGGAACGCTGCTGTGACGCGACGCGAACTGAGCGACAGCGAGTGGGAGTTGATCGGGCCGTTCTTGCCGGTCGGCCGGTACGGCCCCTACCCGCATCGGCTTCGTGAGCAGTTCGAGGGTGTGATCTGGCGGTTCCGCAGCGGTGGCCAGTGGCGGGAGATGCCTGCGGAGTTCGGTGCCTGGCAGACGGTCTACGACCGCTTCGCCCAGTGGCGTGACGCGGGCGTGTTCACCGCGCTGACACAACGGCCTCACGACGGGACAGGCCACGCTGCTGGCGTGGGCGGCAGGAACCCTCGCGTCGGTGGCTGTCATGCGGATCTGAGTCGTCCGGTGGGAACGTGCCAGCCGCAGGACGCCGAACTGCCGTACCCGCCACCGAACATGCCGAAGGCCCCCTCCCGGTCCGTGGCGAGCAGAAGACGAAGGCCAAGAGCGAGCCGGCCACACACGGTCCCGGTGACGGTCCTGTTCCGCCGCCCAGGACAACTCGGAGGACGGTGGCCGGTTCGGAGGCCCCGCGCAGGGGGAGCCGCAGCCCGGCTTCTCCGCGGCGCCGGTCGCCCGCCCGTCCGCTGCGCCCTCCGACGACGTACGACGGCGTGGGCCGGACGGAAAGTCGTCCGGCCCACGCCGTCGTGTGCCGCTGGGCGCTTCCGGTCCCCCGGTCGCGCGTCAGCACCCGTGTCGGATCGTCAGACCGATCCGCGCCAGGCGCCCGTCTCCTGGCCGCCTCGCTCTTCGATGAACGACTTGAACCGCTTGAGGTCGCCGGTCACCTTGCGCTTGACGAACCCGAGCTTGTCGCCGGCCTGCTCCGTCAGTCCCTCGGGGGCGAAGTCCATCTGGAGCATGACCTTCGTCCGGGTCTCGTCGAGACGGTGGAACGTGACGACGCCGGCCTGTCGCGCCTCGCCCTCGATGGTCGTCCAGGCGACGCGTTCGTCCGGGATCTGCTCGGTGACGACGGCGTCGAACTCACGACGCACACCGCCGATCTCCGTGACCCAGTGGGTGAGCGTGTCCGTACGCTGCTCGATCCGCTCCACGCCGTCCATGAAGCGCGGGAACGTCTCGAACTGGGTCCACTGGTCGTACGCGGCGCGGACCGGAACCTCGACCTCGACGGACTCCTCGAACTTCGACATGTCAACACCTTTCTCCTGGCTATGGCTTCGCTCCCCGGCCACGACTTGTCAGATGGCGCCCATGCCGCCCGAGAAGGGTCCGCCGGTGCGGTAGTACTGGCTGATCTCCTCGCGGTACTGCAGGTCTGCGAGGTGCTTGTCGGAGACGAACTCGGGTGCGTCCTTCACCTGTTCCTCGGCCAGGGCGAGGTGGACCGTGTGCTCCTCCAGATCGACGCGGGTCACCGCGCTCGCCGGGATCAGCACCTCCTTGCCGAAGATCCAGACGCCCGTGTCCACGACCAGATAGGCGTCGTCCACCTCGTCGGAGTGCTTGCCCACCTTGCCGATGTGCCCGTCGGACGCCTCGACCCGCCATCCGGTGAGGTCGGTGCCCGCCAGGTGGCCGGACTCCGTGCTGTAGGACCAGAGATGATCGGTCATCGCTGTCACTCCTCTGTCGCTGTACGTCGTGTACGTCGCGGCACCGAAGGTGCGGGCCGCCTCAGAGCAGGTCACGCCGGTCGTCGTCGGTGACCGTGGGTGCCACGGGCGGGACCACCATCCGGCGGCGGCGAAGGACGCTTGTGTACACGGCGGTTCCGAGGAAACCGACCGCCATGAGGATCAGACCGACCAGATCGAGGTCGACCGTTTCGAGCTCCCAGTCGGACGCGAAGGTGAGGACGGCGCCGACGGCGATCATGATGATGAACAGTCCCAGACCCATGGTTGCTCCCTCCCATACGGGTTGGACAGCGTCCGCGTACCCGGGTCTTCAGGCGTCATGCCGCTCTCCTGAGGCGCGGTCCTGGGCCGCGACGGCGCGGCCGACCTGTACGAAGCGCTGGATCTGCGGCTGCGGCGCCCGGTGGCGGTGAAAGTGTCCGCCCCGAGGACGCCCGCCAAACCGAGGCGAATGCGGCGAGGAGGCCCGGCTCCTGGCGCGGATGCACCACCCCGGCCTGGTGACGCCCTACGACACGGGCAACGACGAAGGCCTGCCCTATCTGGTGATGCAGCTCGTCCGGGGGACGACCCTGCAACGGCGTGTGGCCCGCACGGTCCTCACGCCCGCCGAGACCTGCCGGATGGGGACGGCCCTGGCCTCGGCTCTCGCCCATGTGCACGCCCGTGGGGTCGGCCGACGCCACCCGGACGACCACGCCGGCACCACTTGTGCACGGACTATCCCCACCCGACCTCCTGACGATCTCCGGACGATCCCCTGACGCAACATCAGGAAGCCGGTGCGCAGGCCGCATCGACCCGGAGAGCTTCGCGGTCCGGCAGATCCGGATGGTGTGGGAACGGCGCCAACGGGCAACACGGAGTGACAGAACACGAAGCCCGGTGGAACTCGCCCTCGACGGAAGGAAGGTGGACATGGCGCACGACATCTGGACCTACAGGGAGACCGCGGCCCATGCGGCACATCTCGACCTGACCGGGTACAGGGTCGAGGCCAGGGACGGGTTCGCGGGCACGGTCGACACGTACGAGCCCACGGCCGGCCGCGGCCATGTCGTGGTGGACACGGCTCCCTGGATCCCCGGTAGACGCGTCATCGTTCCGGCGGGGGTCGTGACCGCGGTCGACCCCGGCACGGAGAGGCTCCGCATCGGCTGTACCAGGCAGCAGATCGAGGAGGCCCCGCCGTTCGAACCCGGCCCCGACCACGACCGAGACGACGAGCAGCCGCACCGGATGAGGCTCGTCGACTGCTACCTGGCGTTCTTCCGATAGGCGATCCCCCGCAGGAACGTCCCGCCCTTTCGATCCGAGGAGAATCCCATGACCGCACTGCTGACCCGTATCAAGCGATTCGCCCGCAGCCCTCAGGGCCGTAGTGCGGCGGCATCCGTCCGCCGGGCCGCCGCCGACCCCCGCAGGCGCACACAGGCGCAGCGCCTCCTCGCCAAGCTGCGCGGCCACCGCTGACGGCTGCCCACCCGGCCCGGCGGGCCTGGCGGGCCTGGCGGGCCCGGTGGGCCGGTGGGCCGGTGGAACGACGCCCCGCGCGACGTACGGCGCGGGGCATCGCCACGCGCGCCGACGCCGCCGGGCGAGGCATGCGAATGGGCGCTGTTCGCGGGCTGAACATTCCTCAGACCCCGACGCCAGGACGGCGAGCAGATCGGAGTCCTGTCAGCCCCTCGTGGCAGGATCCCGGAATGAGTGAGTGAGGGATCGCCCTGATCGCCGCCGGGTCGGCCATCTTGGGCAGCATCACGACGGGGTTCTTCGCGTGGAAGGCCGGCCACCGACAAGCCGCCGCAGCGGAGGCCGCGGGGCAGGCGCAGGCGAACGCGCTGATAGCGACCGTCCAGGCCACCCTCGACGAGCAGCGCCGCGCGCGTGCGTCCGACCGACGTCGTCAGGTGTACGCACAGTTCCTTGCTGCGGTCGAGGAGGCTCATCTTGCTGCCTACGGCGGGAGCGGGCACGATCCGATTGCTGTTGGTGCTCGCCTGTTCCAGGCGCAGGGTGCGGTCGATCTCGAGGGTCCCTCCAGCCTCTCTGAGGCGGCCTACGAAGCCGCACTCGCTGTCTCCCTGCTCCGTACTGCACGGGGTGAGAGGGCCGAAGCGGAAGCGGTTGCCCGCGTCAGTGAGGTCCGGGCGTCCTTCGTCCGTGCGGCTCAGGCAGCGGTCGAGGAGATCGAAGGGGCGGCCTGAGCCAGCCGGCCTTCCGGGCCCGCCACCGGCTGATGACGGGGCCCACGTCGTCGTTGCGCTCGCCGCGGTCAGGCGTACTCCCGATGCCGACTGACTTCCTCTACGCTCCACCCCACGACGGCTGATACGTCGTCGTCCGAGATGTTGGACCACCAGTGCCTGTGCACTGGGGAGATTCGAGATCTGCATCAATGTCCGGGCGGCCAGATCACTCGTTCCAGTGGAGGCGGTCCGCGCCGCTCACCAGACCCCGGTGGTGACCGGCAGCGTGGCAGCCATGAACCTCCGCCGCACCGCCCTCCTCGCCCGTGAGCAGCTGCTGCCGCGAGGCGGAGTGCGGGAGGGTGTGGTGAAGCCTGTCCACCGTCCACGTCTCACGTGTCGTCACTGTGGCCTCCCCAAGCGGTCGTTCCTGTCGTCTGCGAGTGCACGCGGCCCGGCACGAGCGGGTCAGGCGGTCACGACGGTCTCCTCTGTACGTCTTGGCCCCCGAGGGGCCAAAGCCCCCGAAGCCCGAGCTCAGGTCAGCGGCCATACATGCTGCGGCACAGGTCGGCGGCGCCCATCGGGGCGTCGATGCGGCGGGCTTCACGGCAGAGCTGCCGCATTTCGGGGGGCTGCCCGTTCAGCGGCTGCCGGCGGCGGACTGGCGCGGGCGACTGCTGCTTCTTCGAGCTCTTCGAGGCCCGGGGATTGGGTTCCCGCTGCCCTTACGGACGGCGGGCGCCTTCGGCTTCTTCGGCGTGGTGCTCGGGCGCTGCGGGACGGCTGCTCGGTGGGCTGGGCCGCGGCGCGGTTCCTCTGCCGTTCGGTCCGTTGCCGGGGCCTTCGTAGTCGGGCCCTCGTGGCGGGGACCTCGGCGGTCGGGGCGGACTGCGGGGGGGCGCGGCAGGAAGGGGCTCGACGGCGGCGAGTTCCTCGCGGGGCGCGGCCGGGGTCGGGGCAGGCCAGGTGGGGAGCGGAGCCGGGAGCCGGTCCGCAGCGGGAGCAAGTTCGCGGGCCGTCGGCGGACGGGGCGGCGCCGAGGTATGGGGGACGGCCACGCAGCCGCTGGTGACGAGCACGGCCAGTGCGAGGAGCACGGCAGGTCGGGGGTTCATGTCCACCACGCTGCCGGAGCCGGCCGTGGCCTGGTGAGCGGCGCGGCCCGCGTCCACCGGGACGAGTGACCATGCAGGCCCGGAGATGACCGATCCCCCGCACAGGGGTGGACGGGGGATCGGCGCGGAGGGTGCCACAGAGAGATGTGATGCGCTGACCGGGCGCTCACCGCTCCGCGCTCAGGGCAGGCGCGGTCGGGGCGCCAGATGGGCCGGACAGCCCGTCGGGAGGCGTCCGGGGTGGGGTCAGCAGAGGAAGACGACGCCGGATCACGCGAAGCAGCTCGCAGTTGCTCGGGAACGTCCGCTCCCAGTGGATCTCCACGCCCTCGTAGCTGCCGTGGGCGGTCGCGGTGACCGGCTCGTGGACCGCCGGGCAGACGCGGTCCGTTGCCGGGGAGACGGTCGAGGTCGCCGTCGGCGTAGTCGAGCGCGGTGCAGGCGCCCTCCCGGTGGGGATGGCTGATGCCATCCTCGCCGGGGCGGTCGAGCCATACCTCCTCCGTCCACGGGCCGGTGGCGGGGGCGGTAGCCCGAACGGAGAGGTAGACGTGGCCGTCCTCGGTCGGGGACGGGGCGGAGCGGCGACGGCATGGACTCCCCCGACCGGATGGACGCCGCCGTCCACGCCCTCACCGAGATCGCTGACCCTGCAGCGACCCCGGCCGGGGCCGACTCGTACAACGACCAGCGGCTCGCCGGCCGACGCCGACCCTTGACGCATATGCCGGAGGCCGGTTCGTGCACGCCTCTGGCGTACCCAACGGCCCGGTGGCAGGGTGAACAGCATGCGGCCCTCCGCACCGCTCCCCCGCGGACCCGGCCGTCGGCCCTGCCCCGCGTCGCCCGCAGGGGTCAGGGCCGCGCCCGCCTCCCGGCTCCCCACGGGAGGCCGTCGGCGCGTACGGGGAGACAAGCTCACCACGAAGACATGTCAGTGCCCCATGCCACCCTGAACGGGCCCGGTGGCACCCATCTTTCAGTCGAGGTCGATCGTGAAGCGCCTCGTGCCCGGAGCGATCGTGTCGGCGTGGACCGAGCCACGAGCCCGGTCGTATTCCCCGGTGCCGCCGGTGATCCCGTTGTCGAACGAAGGGGGAGGGCCCGGGTTGAGAATGCCGAAGACCATCCCCTGTACGGAGAGCTGGCCGCCCGGGAGGGTGTAGGTCACGACGCACACCTCCGCTCCGCCGTTTTCGACCCGGGTGGTGGTGCACGTGCCGCCGGTTTCGCCGACCTGGTTGCCGTCCTGGTCGAAGAGGATCGAGCGGAAGACGGTCCGATCACCCTGGGCGGGGCTGCCGCCGGGGTTGACGGGGAAGCGCGTCTGCTCCGCGAGTCGGCCGATGAGTGTGATGACCTTGTCTTTGCCCTTGGCGTGGGCCGAACCGGTGTCGGTCGCGGCGGCAGCCGCGACAGGTGCGCAGGCGAGAAGAGTAACCAGCGCAGTGGCCGTGCCGAGACAGGCTGCTCTGATGGGGCGCATCAAGTGGCTCCTGAGGTTGATGCTCATGGATGGTCCGGTGACGCATCCATAACCTCAGCTCTGCCGCGCCCAGCGCGATCACCGGAAGATCCGACCAATCGGACGAGCCCGGAACGAGAGACGGCCCGCCCGACCTTGGCTGGCCCGCGTAACGCCTCTGCCGTACCCGCCCGGACGCAGGCCGATGCCCCGTCCTCCGCTGTGGACGTGGCGGAAGACGGGCATCAACGGGAGGGGTCAGCGGTGGTGGTGGCCCCAGGACTCGGTGTCGGCGGTGCGGCCGCGGTCGTCGCGGAGGGTCGCGGTGTCGGAGTGGTTGTCCCACACGTAGTTGCGGCGGTCCTGGAACAGGTCCGTGCGGGTGGGCCACGGCCCTCACCGGCGTGGATCCGGACGGACGGTGGAGCGGCCGGCGAGACGGACGAACCCGGTGCCCCTGATGCGCCGCCACAGGCGCGCGACGACGCGAGCGCGGGCGGAACCGGAATGGCGGTGAGCGGGGTGATTCCGAGACTCATCAGTTGATTCCCGGAGGCGTTGACGAGGCTATTGACGCTCCTGAGCACCGCGTGCTGCACTGACCCGGCACAAATGTTTACGTTCCCATAATTTGGGACCGCAGCGGACGGGACACTGCTGCGACGCCTGCCGCCCCCGCCTCCTTCGTCGTAGCCTCCCCGTCCTGCTTGCATTGAAGGACTCATGCCATGCCTTCCCCGCACACCCCTCTCGGCCGCAGAGGATTCATCACGGCGACCGCACCGACCGCAGGTGCGGCCGCGCTTCCCGGTGGCTTCCTCTCGTCGACGGCCGCAGCCGCCGTGCCGCCCCCGGCGACGTTGCCCCGGCAGGGCATGTACGACACCGTTCCCGCCTGGCCCTGGACGGATTCGTCACCGGTAACGGCAAGTACGGCGCGGTGCTCCACGGCGCACCGCAGCTCGGGAAGGTCGTACTCAATCATCACCGGTTCGTGCTGCCCAACGGCACCCGCCACCTGGAGCCCCCGGTCCTGTCGGACCGTCTGGAGTCGGCGCGGGACCGGGCTCTGGCCGGTGACTTCTGGGGCGCCGACGGCGAGTTCACCGACGGTGGGTCCCTGCGCTGCACCCAGAGGCCGTGACCGACCGGTCGGCGAGGGCGCGCCCCCGCCGTAGCCGGCCGCCCCCAGTGCGTCGGACTCGCGCCGCCTGATCAACCTCCACGGTCCCGGACGCTACCCGCGCGCGTACGGAACCGAGCGAGGACGCTCGTTCGGCTACTCGCCGTGGTCGATCGAGGCATACGTCTTCCAGGCCCCCCACTCGGCTGCCCGGGTGTCTCCGCACACCCAGGCCGCCGTTCCCCCCGCCCTTACTCGCTCCTCCGTTCGTGCCGGAGGAAGCAGCCCCCAGGAGACACATCATGGATCTGACCCGCCGCTCGCTACTCGCCGGTGCCGCAGCCCTCGCAATCTCGGCCGGCCCACTCAGCACCCTGGCCCGCGCCGCAACGCGTACCCGCAAGGTGCTCGTCATCGGACTCGACGGCGTCCTGCTCAGCCGCGTCAGGGACGCCGACGCCCCACACCTCAAGTCCCTGATGGCCCAGGGCCTCACCGCCACCAGTTCCCTGTACGCCGAGCCCCTGGCGCCCACGCTGTCCGGCCCGGGATGGTCGACCGTCCTCACCGGCGTCTGGCCCGACAAGCACAACGTCAAGGACAACTCCTTCGGGGGCCACAGCCTGGCCCAGTACCCGGACTTCCTCACCCGCATCGAGACCGCCAAGCCCCGCCTGTCCACGTACGCGGTCGCCTCCTGGAACTCCATCACCGACACCATCCTCTCCTCCCGCGTCGACACCCGGATCTCCACGCCTGCGGCCGAGTACGACGCCGGCACCACCTCCCGCGCCGTCGCCCGGCTCCGGAACTCCAACCCGGACGCCGTCTTCGTCCACCTCGACGACGTCGACCACGCCGGCCACAGCCAGGGAGCCGCAAGCCAGGCATACCTGGACGCCATCCACGGCGTGGACAGCAGGGTGGGCGAGATCGTGACAGCCGTGAAATCCCGCACCACCTATGCCTCCGAGGACTGGCTCATCATCGTGACCACCGACCACGGTCACACCGACGCGGGCGGTCATGGCGGATCGAGCTGGCCCGAGCGGCAGACCTTCGTCATCGCCACGGGCGGCACCACGACACCGGGCTCGGTCCGATACGACGTGAAGCTTCCCGATGTCGCCGCCTCGGCCCTCGCGCACCTCGGCATCCCCATCAACCCGGCCTGGGCGCTCGACGGCCGCCCCCTCTCCCAGGCCGCCCCGGACGACTTCGACGCCTTGCGCACGCAACTCCAGGGCCCGATGGACGAGACACTCCTCGGCACGGACGTCGTCGGCTTCACCCACACTCCTCCTCCGGGCTGGTCCGTCGACAACTCCTCGATGGGCGCGGCCGGAGTCACCGAGTGGCGCGGCTGGACCTTCACCACCGACGAGTTCTGGACCAAGGCGGCCCCCGACCAGGAACGCGAGTCCAACGTCCGCGCACGGAACGTCTTCGCGGTCGCCGACGGCGACGAGTGGTACGACATGGACCTCACCGGAACCTTCGACTCCACCCTCGTCAGCCCCGCCTGGCCGGTCACTGGCGGCAAGACCGCCACCTTGAGCTATGTCACCCACTATCGGCAGGAAAGCCCGCAGAAGGGCGAGGTCCTCGTCAGCTACAACGGCGGGACCCCCATCAGCGTGCAGACGTACACGAGCGACGTCATATCCCGCGCCGAGAAGCTCCAGCTGAACGTTCCGGCCGGTGCGACCGACGTCCGGGTGAGCTTCCGCTACACCGGTGAGAACAACTGGTACTGGGCCATCGACCAGGTCCGGGTCACCGCCAGCTGACGAACCCTCCACGGGCACCAAGGTCCGACCCGGTACGGCCGGTGCCCGCGGGATCACCCACCTTCCCCGCCCGCGAGTGCCCGAGCCGTCCCCCAGGAACAGGGACCTGCGGTGCAGGCGAGCCCAAGGCCGTGGGCATCGCAGTCCCGGGCCTCGTCGACGAAATGTCTGGATTGACCGTCACCGCGGCGAAATCCGGATGGCTTGACACGTCTGTGGCCGCCTCGGTCCGAAATCCTCGCATACCGGTCGTGTGCGGGCACACCGTACATGCCGCCGGTCTCGCCGAGCCCCTCACAGCGCTCACCCTCAAGCTCGACGACTCCGGCAGTACTGGCCGGCGAGCGTCCGGCCACGGACATGGACCTGACGGGCGGAGGGCGGCTCCGACCGTCAGCGCCTCTGCTGCTCGCCGAGACGGAGGGCGCGACGCCCACGTGGGCCCGTCGCGGCGCTGCTCACGGCTCCGGCCTGGGCAAGACCCGCTGGGTGGTCGAGCGGACCTTCGCCTGGCTCCACCAATTCAAGCCTGCGCATCCGCTACGAGATCCGCGCCGGCCTCCACCGCGGCCTGCTCCAACTCGCCTGCACCATCTTCTGCCTGAGACGGCTCCGAACCTGATTCTGAAACGATCAGTTGGCTCACGCTGTTGGCCGTTCTGGCGTCGCCGCTGTCGTTCGCGGCCCAGCAGGTGGGCGGCGTCGTGGTCAGTGGGTGTCACTGGTCTCACCGGTCCGCAGGCGGGTGACCGCCGTGGATCAGAAGGTCAGTTTCCAGCCGTTGATGCGGCCGTTGTCGGAGCTGAACATGTCCTGGACCTTGAGCTTCCAGGTGCCGTTGGCGACCTCGCTGGAGGCGTTCACCGTGTAGGTGGCGATCACGTTGTCGGCCGAGTCGTAGATGTCGGAGTTCTTCAGGCGGTACAGCGTGCCGTCGGGGGCCTGGAGGTCGATGACCAGGTCACCTCGGAAGGTGTGCCTGATGTCGACGTCGACCCTGGAGGGCGCTCGACACGTTGCCGCTCAGGCCCGTGACGCTGATGTCGGAGAACACCGCGGCACCCTTGTCCGGGATGGCCACGTCGGTGGTGTTCTCGAAGACGGTGATCACGCTGACGACGTTCCAGGTGAAGGAGGTGGTGCCGGTGGCGTTGGTGGAGTCCTTCACCGTGGCTGTGACGTTGCTGGTGCCCAGCGTGGTCGGGGTGCCGGAGATCAGGCGAGAGGTCGGCGGCGGCCTGGAGGGTGGCGGTGCGGGCACCGGCGTAATCGGTGGAGGAGGTCATGTAGGTGGTGAGCGCCCGGTACCAGATCTTGGCGGCGGCGAAGTTGTCGGAGGTGGCCTCGTTCAGGCCACCGGACTCGCCCAGCGCACGGGAAGTTGACAAAATACACCACCCGGAGGTCGCCCGGCGGCCCGATCGCACTGGTGGTGCGCCCGGCCTCGCCCGTCGATAGTACGCAATCGATTGCGGCAAGCATAGGCGTGGGGCACGCATAGGCTGGAACGCCGACGATGCCTCCGGCAGGGGCCCGTGGCGTCCGGTCACAGAAGGAGAAGTTCGAAGATGCAACACCAGCCTGTGACGATGAGCGATGTGGCCCGTGCCGCAGGGGTCTCGGTGACCACCGTCTCCTACGTGCTGAGCGGCAAGCGCCCGGTGGCTCCCGCCAAGAGGGAAGCGGTGCAGGCGGCCATCGCCGAGCTGGGGTTCCGGCTGAACACCGTGGCGCAGAGCCTGCGCACGGGGCGGTCCAGCACCGTGGCTCTGATCATCCCGGACATCGCCAACCCGTTCTACGCCCAGCTGGCCCGCGGGCTGCAGGACACCTTGCGCCCGGGGCAGTACCACGTCGTCGTCTGCAGCACGAACGCGGAGCGCGCGGAAGAACTGCACTACCTCGACGACGTGGTCAAGCGCTGCCTCGACGGAGTGGTGATCACCCCCTCGTGGCTGACCCCGGAGGACTTCGACGCCGTCCGGGAAGCGGGCATCCCGGTCGTGGTCAGCGCCGACAGCGAGTGGAGGGACCTGGACCAGGTGCGCGCCGATTCCCACGAGGCCGTCGACGAGGCCGTCGGCCATCTCGCGCGGCAGGGCCACGAACGACTGGGCATGCTGGTCGGGCCGGCGGGCACGCCGGGCGGTGACCCTCGCCTCGAACTGTTCCGCGCCGCCGCCCGGCGTCACGGGCTGGAGCTGCCGGCCGGCCTGGTCGTGCGCGGGAAGCACACCCGCGAAGCCGGCGCCGCGGGCCTGCGCCGACTGATGAGCCGCAAGAACCCGCCGACCGCGGTCGCCTTCGTCAACGACCGCACCGCCATCGGGGCCCTGGAAGCGGCGGAGCAGATGGGCCTCGCGGTCCCGTCCGACGTGGCGCTGATCGGCCATGACGACATCGAGCTCGCCTCCCTGGTGCGCCCCCGGCTCTCCACGATCCGCTATCCCGCCTACGAGGTGGGATCGACGTGTGGGCGCCTGCTTCTGGAACGCCTGGGAGGCCGCGTCAGCCTGTCGCAGGTCGCCCTGCGCACGCAGTTCGTCCTGCGCGAGTCCGTCTGATCGTCTTCGCGGCGGCCCCGCACAGTCGGCCGTCAGGCTTGACAAGCTGCGGCGCTCCCGACATATCGTGGCGCAATCGATTGCGCGAGAACTTGGACCGGCTACCTCTCAGAGGTCCACCCACGACGAAGAAGCAGGGCCACCCCACTTCTGCACACCGTTTGCTCAGCGTCCCCGCTGGGCGGATGCCGGGTGTCCCCCGCAGGTCGCCGAGGGGAGGCACACCGCGAGACCCGGGGCAGCGTCGCCGTTCCCGCGCACACCGCATTCGCATCCGAGCCGACAGGAACCCCATGACGCAGAACCAGTCAGTCAACGCCCACGAGGCGGCACGCATGGTGCTGCCCGCACCCCGGACGCCTTCCCCTCGTGACGCACCGGCTCTGAACTGGGGGGTGATAGCCCCGGGCTGGATCGCGGCCTACTTCGTCGAAGCGCTGCAGAAGTACACCGAGCAGAAAGTGGTGGCGGTCGGCTCGCGTGACGCCGGGCGCGCCCGCGCCTTCGCCGACCGGTTCGGCATCCCGGCGGCCTACGGCAGTTACGCCGAACTCGTCGAAGACGACGCTGTGGACATCGTCTACGTCGCGTCGCCGCACTCAGGCCATTTCGAGCAGGCCCTGCAGGCGATCGAGGCCGGCCGGCACGTACTCGTGGAGAAGGCGTTCACCCGCAACGCCCATGAGGCCGAGCAGCTGATCGAAGCCGCCAGGGAGCGGGGGGTGTTCCTCATGGAGGCGATGTGGACACGCTTCCTGCCGCACATCGACGTGGTCCGCCAGGTGCTCGACTCCGGGCTGCTCGGCGAGGTGCACACCGTCATCGCCGACCACGGACAGCCGATGACACCCGAGGTGCAGCACCGCCACTTCGCCCCCGAGCTGGCGGGCGGAGCACTCCTGGACCTCGGCATCTACCCGGTCTCCTTCGCCTCGATGGTGCTGGGGCCGTTCACCTCGGTCAAGGCGGTGGGCACAAAGACGTACACCGGCGTCGACGGCCAGGCGTCGATCCTCGTCACCGCCGAATCCGGAGCCCACGGAGTGCTGAACACCACCCTCTTCGCCCGCACTCCGACCACGGCATCGATCGCCGGAACGCATGGACGCCTGGAGATCGACGGCTCCTTCTACGGACCCGCCGCGGTCCGGCTCATCGGCCGGGACAACGAGCTGATCGGCACCTTCGTCCCCCCGCAACTCGACGGCGGGCTGTGCTACGAGGCCGCCGAAGCGGCCCGCTGCATCAGCGCCGGGCGGCTGGAATCCGACCTGATGCCGCTCGCCGAGACACTGAGCATCATGCACGTCCTGGACGGCATACGGCGCGATCTCAACGTCACTTTCCCCGGAGAGTGACCCACCCCCTGGGGCACCCGCACAGTGCCCCAGGGGCACTCCCCGCACCAGATCACGGAGGACGTCAACAGCTGTGTGCCCGAACGCGGCCGACCTGCTCACGGCCGCCGATGCCGCCTCTGCCGGGGCGCAGGATGCGGTATAGCGCCACACCAGCCGACAGCAGCTGTGGGTGTCCTGCGCCCAGGGCCAGGTCGGCCGGGTGCGGTAGGCGTCGGCGCCCGCCGCCCATGTGCGGACGGCGGTGCCGGTGGGGCGTCCGATGTGGTCGTCGGGGTAGGCCGTCCATTGCGCGTCCCGGTCCCAGGTCAGGGTGTCGGTCCTGCTGGAGAGGGTGTAGCGGATGCCGACGTCGGTGAGCGCTTCGGAGGGCGGGTTCGCGATCGTGTACGTCGTGGTGAGCAGGCCCCGGCCGTCCACGGACACCTCGATGGTGGTGTTCAGGGTGCCGAAGCGTCCGGTGAGCGTGACGACGGCCTGGCCGCCGTTGGTGGTCACGGTGGCCCGAGGTGCCGGTCCACCGGCCGGGGACCGCGCGGGAGAGCACGAGGTCGGGGCCGCCGCTGAGGACCTTCTCGTCACCTGCCGTGGCCTCGGTCAGGCGGGCGGTCTGCTTGTCGAAGACGACGGTGAAGGGCGTGTCCACTCCTGACACGGTGATGGTGTCGGGGGTCTCCTGGACGGCCGGGGTGGTGCCTCCGGGGGCGGTGAGGGGCGGCGCCTTGCGGGTGTTGAGCCACAGCCGGTAGTCGTCGACGAGTGCGGGGCCGCGGCGGAAGGTCAGCTGCAGTGTGTCTCCGGAGGCCCATGCCCCGGCCGGGATGGTCAGGGTGCCGGCTTGACGTGCCGGGACGCGCACATCGGTGAGGGTCCCGGACCGTGTGCCGATCCGCCATGTGATGGTCAGTTCGCCGAGGTCGGTGTGGTCGTGCCAGTTCTGGACGGGTACCGGTATCGCCGCTCCCGGGGTGAGTCCCTGCAGGACGCCGTCGGCGATCCGTACCGGCGAGAACGCCTTCTTGGTCAGCCAGAACTCGGGTTTGGGCCGGCGCCACAGGTCGATGACGCCCCACTCGCCGTAGCCGACCGGGCCGGACAGCAGGTTGAACACCTCGTCGATGGCCGCCCAGATGGCGCCGCCGACGACTCCGCTCGTGGTGCGGAACTTCTCGGCGAACTTTCGCCTCCTTGTAGAGCCGGACGGCCTGCTCCTCCATGGCCGCGTCCGCCGACCGGCCGTGAGTCCCGGTCATGCTGTGGTGGCAGACGCCGAGCAGATGCACCGGCTTGCCGTTGACGAGCAGCTGGTTGCCCTCCACCTTGACCTGGCGGAAGCCTATGGCCCGGGACACCGTCTGCGTCACGCCGTCCGAGGTGAACGTCGCGCGCAGGGTGTAGAGGTTCGGGTGCTCCGCGTCCCACTTGAGCGGAGCCTTCACCACCCGCCGTCGTGGGTGCGGACGGCCGTGCCGTTGACCCACAGGCGGGCGAAACTGTAGACGCCGTCGAAACACAGCATGATCTTCCGGCCCGCGAAGTCCGCGGGCACGGCCACCTTGACGGAGTAGGCGCATTCGGTGCCGGAGGGCACGGTGTGGCCCTGCAGCGCGGGTTCCCCCGGGACGCTGATCTCGTCCCAGGAGGAGGTGTCGGTGCCGGTCGTCCGGAAGGAGGCCGGCGGGGCGGTCGTGTAGCGCCAGCCGGAGGCGACGGGGATCCGCGGGTTGGCCACGCCCGAGACGCTCTCGGGCAGCGGAGGGATGAGAGGCGGGGCGGTGGCCGCGGCCGCCGGTGCGGCGAGGAGGATGTCGCCGGCGATGGCGACGACCCCCGCGGCGGCCAGCCCCTTGAGGGCGCTGCGCCGGAAGAACGGCTTGGACGCCGACGCCGATGGCGATACGGAGGGAGATGCCGCCGTGCGGCGAGGGGGAGTGATCACAGCTGGCCTTTCTTGGCGAACAGGCTGCCGAGCAGGGAGCGAGAAGGATCTTGCGGCGAGGGGCGGTGCCCCGCGTCTCACGCGACCGGCCGCACCTGTGTGTCGCTCAGGAGCGTGCTTGTGCCGTTGTCGGCGCTCGGGGGATGCGTGGATGCGACGCGTGGATGCCGTGCACGCGTCCGCTGTGCCACTCCGGACTGCTTGCGTGAGCGGTCCGCCTACGCGACGGATTGTTTACGCAGTCGGGCTGTTTGCGTAAACACCGGGGGTGGCGTGACGCGTTTGGGAGCCACTCGCGGAGCATGTCAAGGACTCCGGCAGTACCAACCGGCGAGCGCCCGGTCACGGACATGGACCTGGCGGGCGTAGGACGGCCCCGGTCGTCAGCGCCTCTGCTGCTTGCGGAAGACGGAGGGCGCGACGCCCGCGTGGCGGGTGAAAACCCTGGTGAAATAGGCGGGGTCGGGGTATCCGACGTCCCGTCCGACGAGCGAGACGGGCCGGTCGGTGTCGGTGAGCAGGGCTTTGGCCCGGTCGATCCGGCGACGCGTCAGATACACCGTGGGCGGGGAACCGGTGATCCGGCGGACGGCGGTGATGAGGGTGTCGCGGGACACCGCCAGCTCCTGGGCGATGGCACCGATCCGGACCGGGCCGTCGGCGGCGTCGAGCAGTTGCAGCGCACGACGGCCGATGTCGCGTTGGGCGCGGCCTGGACCCGCGGACCTCCGCCGGCCGCTGCCCACCGCGGTGATCAGGGCGTGGAGGGAGCTCGTGGCGGCCATGTGGCTGTCGAGTGATTCGGGCCCGGTGAGCAGATCCAGGACCCGGACGCACAACCCACGGGCCTCGTCGGGATCGGCGGGCTGGGCGACCGGGTGCTCCGCGCCGAGGTAGCCGAGATCCCGGTAGCCCGCCGCGGCGGGCCCCTCGAACAGCACCCAGTACTCGTCCCAGCCGTCCGGCGACGGGCCGTAGCGATGGCTGATCCCGGGCGGCAGCCAGAAGAACGACCCCGGCCGCACCTCGTGCCGGCCCCGGCCCTGGAGCTCCAGGAACCCCGACCCCCGGAGCACGAGGACACCGGCGTAGCAGTTCAGGACGCGTTCCGCCTGGAGGCGATGCTGGCCGAGGATCCGCCCGGCCCCGGTGACCGCGATCCCCAGCGCCCGCACGCCCTCCGGCGGAGTGCGGTACCGCGCCACGGAGTCCGCCCCGCCCTCGCCCTCGTCAGCCGCCACTCGCCGCACCTCCGTCGACAATCGTCCAAGTTTCCTCGGAATCCGTGCATTGTGCCTTCTCGGCGCCGGGCCCGACGATTCCGTCATGAGTACGAGACAGCTGGACCGGCCGCTACCGGCCGCCCTCAGCTCCAACGGCTACCGCCTGGACGCGAGCGAGCGCAGACTCGGGCGCCTGGACCCGGTCCCGGACGCCGAACGCCACGACCTGCGCGCCCTGCGGGTCCGCCTTGTCCAGGACGGCTATCTCTACCTGCCGGGCTTCTTCGACCGCACGACGATCGAAGGCTTCCGCCGCCACTACTTCGCCACACTGGCCGAGACCGGGCTGACCCGACCGGACTCCGATCCGCTCGACGGGCTCGCCGGATCCGCCGCAGACCTGGACCGATCGCGCCTGCGCCACCTGCTGTTCCAGCAGATCGTCCCAGGCCAGGAGTACGAAACCCTCTGCCGGCACCCGGACCTGGTCGCCTTCTACCGAGAGCTGTTCGGCACCGACGACATCCATCTGCACCGTAGGAAGATCATCCGCCATGTCGGGCCCGGCGAGACGGGCATCGGCACCGCCACGCAGGCCCACTACGACCTCGTCTACCTGCGCGAAGGCACCGACCGGGTCGTCTCCTCCTGGATTCCGCTGGGCGACTGCCCCATCGCCCAAGGCCCTCTCGTCTACCTGGAAGGCAGCCACCACCGCGTCCTGGCGGACGAGGCAGCCGGTCGCCTGCGCCGCCCCGCCGCATCGATCACCGCGGACCTGCCCGCCCTGGCCGAGGAGTACGACTCCCGGTGGCTCGTCACCGACTTCGCCGCGGGCGACCTCATGGTGCACAGCGCCCACATCATCCACGCCTCCCTCGACAACCAGGACCCCGCCGGACGGTTCCGCCTCTCCACCGACATCCGCTACCAGGCAGCCTCAGACCCGATCGACACCCGATGGCAGAACCACTGGCACGACCAGGACGGCCTGTGATGCCCCGCCTGCACTGCAGCCTCCTGACCCTGCCCGCGGACCTGCCCCTGACCGAACGCCTCACCCGCATCGCGCAGGCGGGCTTCGACGGTGTGCAGATACCGCTCCCCGTCGCCTCCGGCCTGCCGGACTTCTCGGCGGCGGCGGAAGCCGGCCTGACCTTGTCGGGCTGCGCCCACCTCCCGGAGGACCTCCCCGCCGAACCGCTCTTCGAACACGCCGCGGCAGCGGGCATGATGAGCCTGAACGCCCAGGTGGACGGCTACTGGCGGGACGACTCCTGGCAGGACGCCCGGATCCGCGAACTGCTCACCCTCAGCGAGATGTACGCCCTGCCGTTCTTCCTCGAAACCCACCGCCACCGGCTCACCCAGGACCTCAGGCGCACCCTCGGCCTGCTCGACCGTCACCCGGACCTCCTTCTGTGCGGCGACTTCAGCCACTACACCGTCATGGCCGAACTGCGCGCCCCCTGGCCCCCCGACTGGGCAGAAGCCCTGCACACCCTGGCCCGCCGCTGCGGTGAACTGCACCTCCGCCTGAACAACGGGCAGAACGTCCAGGACCCCGTCCCCGCCGTCGACCCCGCCCAGCGCGCGGAGTTCCACGCCCTGTGGAGCACCGCACTGGACAGCACCCCTGACCTGCTGCTCACCACCGAACTGCTCCCCGCCACATTCGGCTACGACCAGCTCGACCTCGATGGCGCCCCGATCGGCGACATCTGGACCGACACCCTCGGCCTGACCGCCTGGGCGGCCCGCACCGAGGCAGTCACGGACCGAACCCGCCGTGACGCGGGCACTCGCCCGCCCAGCGGCCTCCGGCCTGACGCCCGACGCCAAGCCCCTGCACACGGCCCTGGCCGCGCTCCCCACTGACTACGCCACGCTGTTGGGGCGGCACGCGCCTCTGCACCAGGCCATGTTCGACGGTTCCAGCCTGGGCCTCGGCGCCTCGGCGGCGGACCGGCAGCTGCCCACTTCAGAGCTGACGGCACGGCAGAACAACACCCGGTAGGCCGTCGACCTCGCGCTCCTGGAGCGCATGTACGACTGCGGGCGGTACCTGTTCGTCAGCTCCAGCGGCATCCTGCCGCCACGCCTGACCGGATAGAATCGAACATGTGCACGAGATATGGCGTCGTCCGAGCTGGAGAAGCTGCATTCCTGTACCTGGTCCAGCTGCAACACCTGGAGCAGACGGAGCGCTGGATCGACACGGAGCTCACCCTCCTTCGCGAGAGGGCTGCGCGCCGCCCTCTACCGGAGGGGCCGGCTCTGATCCTGTCCTACCTGCGGGAGGGCGGCCGGGCCGTCGCAGACAGCATTCACCTCGGCGGCTGCCGTATGGCGGCCAAGCACACCTAGTCACTCACCGAGGAGCAGGCCCGTCGGGCCGTGGCCGCCGACGGGCTCCGCGCGTGCGAGATCTGCCGACCGGACGCCGAGCTCGGCATCCTCGAATGACCCGATGCACCCTGGAGGTATGGACGGCGCGCCAATAGTGGTCCACCCGCCCTCCCCCACCGGAGGCCGGCGAGTCACCGTGCATGGCGGCAATATCCTGGGCCTCGCCCACAGCCACAGGGACGTCGTCGAGTTCCTCCGTCGCGCTGGACTCCCAGACGCCGACGACCTGCTCGATGACCCCGCCTGGGTGAAATGGAGGGGTGGCCGCGCGCACGAGTACGAGGCGGCTTGAGCTGATCACCGCTGGATGTCAGACCCGCCCCCTACCGTGATGGACATGCCTCCCCGCTCCAGGCCCCGCAGCCCTCTGCGACCTGCCGCCGATGAGATCAACCACGCCATCCGCCGGCTGATGGCCGAGGAGCCCGACCAGGAGCTGCGCACCGAGAAGTACCGGCGCCTCCTGGTCCAGTGGGCCGCGGCCACACGTAGCCCCCAGGGTGCCCGGACGCCCCGGCGGACGCCCTGCCCGGCCAGTGTCCGCGCAGGCCAGAAGCGGCAGGCGGGGCCGCCGAGCACACCGTGTCCGGACAGCCGAACGACCGACGCGGACAGCCTGCCCGGACGCAGCAGTGCGCCCCGCCCGGGTTCCACCGCCGGACGAGACGCACAGGGGTCCGAGTAGCACCAGCACGGACAGGCCGGACAGGCCGGACAGGACCGAAACTAGCGCCCGGGTCGGACACCGAACCGGACCCGCCCGCCCCGGTCAGACGACGGCCGCCACGTTGACCTTCTGCCCGCCGCGGACCTCCTGGAGGCACGTCACGCACAGGGGGTTCTCCGGGGCTGCGGGTGTTGCGTGAGCGTGCGCAAGCGCAGCACTTGCAGGCCAACTGTGAGCGTTCAGGGATCTCCCCACGATCGGGGTCTTGAGCGTCACGTAGTTCACCAGGCGGAGGTCCCCATGGCGAAGGTATGCCCGTTTGGAGGGGTGCTGGGTAACCCCTCATGAAGCCCTACTCCTGTGCGGGTGTCACTCACCGCAGCAGGAGCACGCTCCTGACCCCGGCATGGTCGGAGGGCCACAGGCCTGAAGGAGTGCGGTCGGCCTGGTTGTCGCCCACCCGCTGGCTCGCCAGTGCGTTGATGCGTCCGCGGAAGAGCACGTAGTCGATGCGCTGGGTGAGTTTGGAGGTGGGGTTGCGCAGGTTGGCGTCCTGGCAGCAGGTGAAGCCGGGATCGCGGGGGCGGGTGGCGGTCCAGGCGTCAGTGAAGCCGGCGCCCAGGAAGCGGTTGTAGGTCGGGGTACCGGGGGCCGAGTTGAGGTCGCCGAACAACACGGTGGGGTGTGCGGTGTTCAGCGGGCCGGCGAGCAGTTCGTCGGCCTGCGCTTCTCGGACGGCGGGAGAGGCGGGCTCCAGATGGGTGCTGACTACGCGGGTGGTGTGGCCGCGCACGGTGGCGTCGGCTGCGACCCAGCCGCGCTCGACCCGGATACGGAGTGCACCCTGCGGGCAGTGGGACGGGACGCAGACTTCCACGTGCCTCTGGAACCGGGCCGCCTGCGCGTTCGCCACGGAGAAGACGCGCGCGGGCAGGTCGGTGCGCTTCAGGAGTACGTCGCGGTCGGTGAGGCGGATGTCCTGCAGACCGCCGCCGGGCATGATTCGCGGTGCCTCGAAGTCGCTGCCGACGGTCACGGTGGCCACGGCCTCGTAATGCTTGCCCCGGGCGGAGAGCTCGTCGAGAAGGATCTCCAGGAAGTCGTACTCGATGTTCTCGGCGGGGCTGGAGGGGTCGGCGGGGGTCTGGCTGCGCCACAGAGCGGCTTCCTGCAGGCCCACGAGGTGGGGGTCGCTGTCGGCGATCTCATCGGCCAGAGCCTCGGCGCGCTCGGGGAAGTTCGTCGCCTGGACGTTCGCGTATACCGCGGTCACCGCAGCGACGAGCGCTTGCGGGTTACCGGCGGCGAGCACGGGCGCGAGGTCGGCGCCCAGATAGAGGTTGCGGGTCATGACCCGCAAAGGGGCCGGAGCGTCAGCGGCCGATGCAACCGTGAGTGACCCGGGTGTGAGGAGCAGGAGCGCGCCTAGGGCGGCGGTAAGCCAACGTCGGACCATGCAAGCAGACCTTTCGGGGCAAAGATGAGCGAAAGTGCCAACCGTCAGCAACAGCTAAGGCGGCCGGACGCGATGTGTCGATCCAGATGTAGGCCGGGCAGCCGAAACCCTCCGCAAGGAAGGCCGCTCCGATCGGCGGATGATGCCGACGGGGTCGGCCCCGGGATCCCCATGGGGAAGTATGTTGGGAGGCGACTCAGCTCGACGGCCATGGCACGGAGTTCTTTCTCGCGGCACCTCGCGACGAATGGATCAACCTGGAGAGCGTCACTGTCAACGCGTACTGCTACTGCGGACCGGTACACCAGCGACTCGACGTCGGACACACCGTCCCCATTGGCCGACCGTGGCTCGATGGCTCCGACTGCGACCACTACCTGAGCATGCGATCGACCCCGTCGATCCAAAGCGGGCCTCCGTGGCCTGAGACGGGCGGGCGGAGACGAGAACAGGCTGCGACGACGGTCGGAGATCGAGAAGGATCCGTTTGCGGAGAAGGTCGAGGCCAGCCCGCCCGTAGCCCTGCCTCTTGATCAGGTTGATGCGTGTGACCTGGCCCTCGACCTGGCCCGAGCTCCAGGAGCTGGACAGGCCGGCGGTCACGGCGTCCTGGTCCAGGCGGCGGCCGGTGACCAGGGAGTGCAGAGCCGGTAGGTCGTCGGCGAGGACGCGGTCCATCCAGTCGGGCAGCAGGTCGCCGCGTCGGTCGTGGGGCATGGTCGCTAAGTCACGGACGTGTCTGGCTGCGGCGTCCAGGTGGGGACAGGCGGCCCGGATCTCCTTGAGCTCCAGGGCATCGCCGACGGTCAGGCGGGCCGGACCGGGCCGGACCGGGCCGGTCATGATCCAGCGGACCACCCGGCGGGGACGCGGTGCGGGCCGCGGCGACTCAGGAAGCCCGCTCTCCTTCGACCCGGGCAGATATCGGCGGATGCCCGTTGTCGCAGTCACATGGCGATGGGGCCGAGGTCGGCGGCGGTTTGGGCCAGCGCGCGGATGGTGGGGCTGTCATTGGTGGTACGCCAGGTGAGCGCCCATTCGACGGTGGGGGCGTCGTGGAGCGGCAGGAAGACAATGCCCGGGGGCTTGTTGTAGCGCGCGGCGATTCCGCCGAGTGGGTGGACACAGCGTCCGGCGGCGACCAGCGACAGGATCTCGTGGAAGGTCCGCGCGGCGGGCCCGCGGGGGATACGGCGGCCGAGCGGGGTGCGGGTGGGGACCATGGAGGCGACCCAGTACTCGGGGGCTTCGGGGCCGAGGTCGACGACGTGGTTGTCGGCGAGGTCTTCCAGGCACGCGGTGCCACGTTGGGCGAGCGGATGGTCTGCGGCCACGGCCAGCACGCGGCCTCCGGTGAGCACGGTGGGGCCGACGGTGAGGTCCGGTTCGGCGACGGGCAGCCACAGCACGTGGGCGTCGTGCTCTCCGGCGCGCAGGGCGGTGAAAGCGTCGGCGCCGTTGATCTCGCCGAACTGAATGTCGCTGCCGGGGTAGCGGGTGCGGAACGCGTCGACGAGAGGGCGTAGTTCGTGTCCGGCGTGACCGAAGACGCCCAGCCGCAGGGTCCGGCCCGCGCCCGGGCCGGCTGCTTGGGCGCGCGCGAGTCCTGCGTGGAGGAGGTCGAGGGCCTGCTGGAGGTCTTCACGCAGGCGCCGGCCAACAGGGGTCAGGGCCACGCGTCGGCTGGTGCGATCGAACAGGGCCACGCCGAGGCGGCGTTCTTGTCTGCGGATGGCCTGGCTGACGCGGGCCTGGGACACGTGAAGCCGTTCGGCGGTGCGGCCGAAGTGCAGCTCTTCCGCCAGCGTCAGGAAGATCTCGATGTCGCGCAGCTCCATGCATAACTCCCATGTTATGGATAGCTTCATGGACTCTACATTGTTCCGCCGCTGACCTGCATCGATGCTGGACTCATCACCCATCAGGCAGGCGGCAGACGCCTGACCGACGCATCGATAAGGGAGAGGAACCCGATGTGCGCAGTGCAGAACGTCGTCGATCGCTTCGAGATCGAGGAGCTTCGCGCCGAGGTCACCGACGCTGTGATGATGCGCGACTTCGACCGCGTCGCCTCGCTGTTCACGCCCGACGGCACCATGCGATGGCCGCACATCGACAAGGAATTCGTCGGCCGCGAGGAGATCCGCGCGGGGATCGAATGGGGGCAAGGGCTGTGGGAGTTCTTCGTGCAGCACGTCCACCCGGCGTCATCCGGCTCGACTGCGACACCGCGGTCGGGCGCGTGTACATCGAGGAGTTCGGGCGGATGCACGACGGCAGCTCGCACCTGAACTACGCCCTCTATCACGACCGCTACCAGCGCACGTCCGACGGCTGGAAGTTCAGCGAACGCGTCTACGAGGTCAGGTACCTCGACTCCACCCCGCTTACGGGCTCACCGCCCCGGAACCTGGCGCATAAACACACGTCGACTAAGTGGGGTTGAGTCATGGCCAAGGCACTCCGGGCGTTCGCATGGGTAATGGGCCTGGCCTGCACGGCGATCGGGCTGTTCCACGTGGTCGGCGGCAATGCCGCGATTCCGGGCGAGGCCGACGCCGGCCCGACTCTGGACAGCCTGGGCCGGTTCTTCGGCGCGATCTTCGCCGGGTACGGGCTGGCCTGGCTGTGGGCGGCCCGGCAGGACCCCGTCCCGGCGACGGTGGTGCGGTGGCTCGCGGCGGTGTTCCTGCTCGGCGGCGTGGGGCGGCTGCTGTCCCTGGCGGTGCACGGGTGGCCGCACTCGTTCCAGGTGGCGCTGACCGTGATCGAGCTGGTCTTCCCGGCAGTCTGGTTCTGGCTGGCGGATGCCGACGAGCGTGCGTCCCGGGAGCGGCGGCCCGCGGGTGCGCCGGCCGCCAGGCCGACTTCTCCGGATCTTGGCTGACCCGCGCCTCCGGCATCGCACCCGCCGCGTTGTGGAGACACCCGAGTACGTCCAGTAATCGGGTGTCTCGCCGCCTTGTGATGCACGGCGCCTGACGACGCGGGCTCAACCGGCAAGATCCGGAAGACACGGCCTGGACTCTCGCACGGGCCTCGGACACCGAGGGCACCAGCGCCTTCGCCCTCCCGGCTCTGAGGCTCACGCTGATCCTGGCGGTGGGCCTCCTCGCCGGTGTGCCGGTGTGCCGGTGTGCCGGTGTGCCGGTGTGCCGGTGTGCCGGTGTGCCGGCGGGCCAGCGGGCCAGCGGGCCAGCGGGCCAGCGGGCCAGCGGGCCAGCGGGCCGGCGGGCCTGCGGGCCGGCGGGCCTGCGGGCCGGCTCAGCACGCGGCCCGGCTCTATCTCCTGCGCGTCATCACCCGGGAGTAAGGGACCCCCATCTGACCGAACCCGCTTACCCGGCCCGGGACCTGCACACCCGAGCCGCACTCAGAACCCCCGTCCGTACCGCGATCCGTCCCATCCCCAAACGAAATGCCGTTGGAGGCACGTGAGATGTCAGCTCAGACCACCCCACCCGTAGGCGAGCGCGAGACGGGGCTGTCCGCCTCGGCAGCCACCGGCGGCGTCATCACCATCGCACTGTTCATCGTCCTGTTCTTCGTCGGCGGCTTCCTGAACGCCGAGATCCCCCAGCCCGACGCGCCGCTGAAGGAGATCACCGACTGACGCGGGGACAACGGCTCCGCCATCCGGCTCGCGGGTGCCATCTTCATGACCTCCGCCCTGGTCTTCACCGCGTTCAGCGCCTGGCTCGCCTCGGTGGTGCGCAGCGTCGGCCGCGCCCAGGACTCCCTGGTGGTCTTCGCCGGCGGTCTGTTCTCCGCGCTCGGCCTGTTCCTCAACGGTGCCCTGCAGTGGGTCGCCGAGCGGCCCGAGACGCTCGCCAACGACCAGGCGGCGCAGCTCCTGCACCAGATGCTCTTCGTGCTCGGCGGCCCCGTCGTGGTCGTCGGCAGCGCGCTGCTCGTCATGGTCGGCGCCGTCTCCCTGCTGCGCGCGAAGCTGCTGCCCACCTGGCTCGGCGGCCTCGGCGTCGTCATCGGCCTGATCGACCTGGCCGCCCTCTGCTCGGTGCTGCCCGAGAGCGTCGACATGATGATCCTGCTGCCCATAGGCCGGTTCACCTCGATGGCCTGGCTGCTCACGGCCACCATCGTGGTCACGCGCAAGCTAGGCAAGGCCCGCTCCTGATCTTCCGCCGCCCCCGGCACTTCTCCGGGCTGCCGGGACCGCCGGCCCACGACGGGGACCGGACCGGTGAGGCTTGGGGCGACACCACTGTCGTACCCGCCGGCCAGCCGAACCGTCCGCGTCCCCGGACGTCCCGGGGCCCGGGCACCCCGCATACGCCGGACCTGCCGAAAGCTGCCCAAAGTCGAGAGGGAAGAATGAACGACGTGATCAGCCCGTGGGGCTGCAACAGCAATGGCGAACTCCGGCACGGCAACGCACAGGCGCGGCTCACCCCGGTCCAGGTCCCATGGCCGACCGGCGTCGCCCACGCCACGGTCGGTGGCGACATCCCGTTCGCCGCGCCATGTACTCCGAGGCCAGTACACACGCATACTCCCCCCGGCGGACGCCCTCAACGGCACCTGCACGGCACGGTGTTCGGGTGAGACTCAAGCGTCCCGCACGCCGGGCCACCCTCGTTGTCCATGTAGTTTCCGCCGCCAGCTGGCTCGGGCTCGCACTCGGGCTGCTTGCTCTGGGCATCACTGCGGCCACGACCGAATCCGCACCGGTCCTCGAGGCCTCCGTCCGCTCCATGAAGACCATGGTCGACTGGCTGGTCTTCCCCGTTGCCCTGCTCACTTTGCTCACCGGGCTCCTCATGGCGCTGGCATCGAACTGGGGACTGGCGCGGCACCGCTGGATCTACACGAAGTTCTGGCTGACCCTCGCCATGATTGCTGGAACGTTCTTCGGGTTCCGTGATGCCATCGTCAATACGTACACCGACGTGACCGCCGGCCACCCGCTGGCCGACGCCGGCGATGTACTGCTCGGCCCGATGGTCTCGCTGGCCTCGTACGTCTTCATGATGACAATTTCGATCCTCAAGCCCTGGGGTCTGACGAAACATGGGCGGAAGCAACGCGCCGTGTCCCGCAGAGCGGTGGACGAGGCAGCCGTACGTCAGCCGGTCTGACTGCTGCATGCGGAGCGGGCTCGCCCGTTGGTGCGGCGCTGGGGACAGGGCAGGGCTGCTCAGTGCGGCGACGTGCTGCCGGCCGTGGCGGAGGGGTGCAGTGACTCGAAGTGGAAGGCATTGATGTAGCAGTCCCGCGGCTGCCGGATCGCGAAGGTGATGCAGTCGATCACAGACTGTGCCGCGAGCGGGTCCTGAGCTCCGCGCGGGGTGGCGTCCCACTCCGGGGACAGCGGGTCACGGCCGCTGTCGAAGTCCGGCGGGAACAGGGAGATCACCCGGACACCCTGGGGGCGCAGACGGCGCGAGAGCGCTTCGGTGAAGCCCCTCTGGCCGTGCTTGGCCGCGTAATAGGCCTCGTGCGCCACGGGATGCTGGGCTCCGGGAACACCGCAGACGGAGACCATCGTGACCACGTCGGGGTGGTCGGAGGCGAGAAGCAGCGGCAAGAGGTTCTTCGTCACGAGGATGGTGCCGGTGCTGCCCGAGGCGACCGTGTCGGCCACGTCCTCGTCGGAGACCGAGAAGAGGTCCGGGCCCTCCAGCCAGCGGGCACCGTTGTTCACGAGCACGTCGACGTGGTCGGTGCGGCGGCCGACCGCCGCGGCGAACTCACGGATCGAGGCGGGGTCGGCGAGGTCACAGGCGAAGGCGTGCACGCGGTCGTGGCCGCGGTCGCGAATCTCGCTGCGGGTGCGTTCAGCCGCTTCCAGGCTGCGTGCGGCGAGGAAGAGTTCGGCGCCGAGGCCGGCGAAGTGGTGGGCGAGCGCGCGGCCGAAGTCGCGGCCCGCCCCGGTGATGACCACGCGGCGGTCGGTGAGGTTCATGTTGTTCTTTCGATCGGGTGAGTGGTTGGGGGCGGCAGCGGTGAGGTGAGTAGGCCCTGTCTGGTGGTCAAGTGACCGCGTTTGGGCCCGGGTCGGCGATCGTTACTCCGTCGTCCCCGTGCGGGTTGTGGACCGGGACACGGGTGCGAGTACCCGCCTGATCAGCGACGAACGCACTCAGGCCCAAGCGATTCAGTGGAAGGCGGCGGCGTTCTCCGAAGCCCACTGCCGGAACGGGCGGGCCGGCGTTCCGGTGATCTGTGAAACCGTGTCGCGCACCATCAGCAGCTCGTCGTTCACGTCTCCGCCCGTGACGTCGAGCACCGCGTCCGCGGCCTCGGCCCCGAAGACCGCGGCCATCTGCGCGTGGGCCTGCTGGCGGCTGATTTCAGCGAAGGGAACTGGCCGACCCGCTGCCGCCGCGATGGCCTCTACCTGAAGACGACCTTGCTCACCGTCTCAGGCGTCCTGTTGGCGACGGTCCACCGCCAGATGACGGTGGACTCGTCCTCAGCGATCTCCGGCGCTTCCCAAGGCCGAACGTCGGGGCAAAGCTGCCACGCCAGGCACGATGGTGTTCTCGAGGGCTGCGCCAGCGCCCGCCGCGCCCGCTTCGGCGGCCTGACAGCCGTACGACCGCGGTCCCCGGCTCCGGTATCCAGTGCAGCGAGGACCCGTCGTTCCGGCGTCGTCGGGAGGAACTCCCGCTTTTCCACAGAGCTCTGGCCGCCCGGGCGGGGCGATACTGATCGTGACAGTCGTCCCGTCGCCGAATCAGCTCCGTATACGGGCCGGGCCGGTGGGGACGCACCTTTGTCGATGTTTCCGAGGGGAGCCGCTCATGACCACGGCGAAGGACCTGTTCATCATCGCCATGGACCCGAGGCCGGAGCATGCCGTGGGACAGGGCGACCTGTCGCTCGCGCTCGCGGGAGCCGAGCTGATCGATCTCATCGCCTCGGGGGCCGTCACAGTGGACGGCGACCGCATCGTGCCGGGCGAGCCGCCGACACCGGACGACCGGCTCCTCGGCGAGGCCGCGGCACAGCTCACTCGAAGGACGCCCTACGAGCGGATCGAGGACTGGCTCTGGCGCCGGGGCCGCGACCTCTCGGCCACGTACCAGGCCGCGCTGGAAGGCGACGGCGAGCTGACGCGGAAGCGAAGTGGCCGGTTGTCCTTCGGCTCACAACGCGTGGAACCTGTCGACACGCCCACCCGGCGCCGGGCAGCCGACCGCTGGGAGGAGAAGGAACCCGTCCTGGCCGCCCTGGCCTCGGTCGTGGGCATCGGCGGCGGACGACCCGACGACGAGCCCGGCCTGGACGAGGAGGGGGTGACGACCGTGGTGGCTGCCGTCCACGACGCGGTGATGGAGCTGGAGGCCGTACGTCAGAGGCGGACCATCGAGAACGCGGCCTTTGCCAACCTCTGGCGCGGGCCGTAACTCGATTTCGGGGCTCAGACGCGGGTGCGGGTGCGGGTGCGGTGCAGATTCGGGTTCGGATTCGGATTCGGGTCCGCGGTGGAGGCCGACGTCAGGGGTGAGCGATCGGACGGCCGACGGGCTGCGCCGGGCCGTATCCATGCACCGGCTCGGGTCGGGTCGGGGTCCCGCCAACGCTCCCCCCCGGCTCTGGGCAGAGGCGAGTCCCGGTCACCTTGCCTGGCACTCCCCCGGTCCCCGCGCACACCTCGGGGAACGGAGCCCCGGTGCCGCCCGTACGCCTCAGGACCGGGCGTACCAACCGTTCTCGCCGCCGCCTTCCGACGGGTCGTACGACTGATGCAGTCCGAGCAGCGCGGCCACCAGCCGGGGGTCCCAGCTTCCGTCGAGCACCCGGTACTCGTCCGCGACCCCGCGGAAGACAAGATGCGCGCGGCGTGAGGAGTCGCGCCAGATCACCCGGCGCGGCTTGCCGAAGGCGTCGTCGCCCTCGCCGAGCAGGGCCAGGATCAGCCACAGCATGCTCACGGGCAGGCCGATGGGCCACCACACCACCCACCAGAACAGGCGCCCACGGAAGCCGCGCACGGAGTGCCCGGTCACCGACTCGACGGTCCAGCGCGCCCGGGTGCCGCGCAGGGCGCGTCCGCGCCGGTACGTGACGCGGCCCAGCGGGGCGCCGTGCGGGTCGTCGACGCGATATACGGCGGGGCTTCCGCTCGCGCGTGAGCCGGTCCGTTCGGTCGACACCCGGGCTATCGCGGTCTGCCCCTCACCGACGACGTCGAAAGTGCGGGCGGAGGGGTGCGCGGCACCCCCATGGCCGTCGGGCACGCGGCAGAGCAGCCCGACGGCGATGTCTCCTTCGCGTCCGTCGCCGGCGCCGCAGCGGACGACGACCGGTGAGGACGTCCCGTACCGCACGTTGTACGCCATCTGTCCCTGGGCCACGCTCGGTCCTTTCCCACGTCTCCGCACAGCGACGTTTTCCGGCCGTCATGATCTCATTCGCCGTCGAAGTCGCCGTCCAGGGGGCGGAGGCCTTGCAAGCCTCCTCCCCGTACGTGTGCCCCAGCCCGGTCTCCTCGGCCCGGTCTCGCACTCCGTACCCGACCCGGGCCGCGCCGGCCGGCTCCGACAGACGAGGAGGGGCCCTCCCCAACCCGGGAAGGGCCCCTCCGGTGCTCCACAGATGCCGCGCAGGTCAGCTCTCGGTGTGCGTCCGGCGGCGGCGCCACCACACGAGTGCGCGCCACCCGCGGCGATGCCGCCGATCAGGGCCACGGGCGTGTCGCTGCCGGTGTCGGCGAGGTCGCCGTCAGGGTCCTTCGGGCCCGGCGGAGTGGTGGGTTCGAGGGACTGGCTGACCGTCGGTGTCGGATGCGTCCCGGTCGGCTCCGGCTTCCCCGTACCGGTCGGGGACGGGGTCGGAGTCGAAGTCGGAGTCGGGGTCGGGGTGGGCGTGGGCGTGGGCGTAGGGGTGGGGGTGGGGGTGCCGCCATCGGAGTGCCCGGCGCTGTTGCCACCGAACATCAGGTGGCCCTCCTTGTGCGGGTCGTCCGCGATCGTGTCGACCGCGTAGCCGACCGTGCGGGGCTTGTAGCGCTGCTCGGTGCGGAAGCGCACCGGGTTCATGTTGCGCTTGGGCTGCTTGGAGAAGTCGACCCCGCCCACGGTGTAGACGTAGACGTCCTCGCCGTTGGACCACTTGTACTTGAAGGTGCCCTCGGTGAAGGCCTTGTAGTAGCGGTCCCAGACCTGCTTTCCGGTCCAGTTCTGATGCGGGGCGCGCAGTGACCAGCGCTTCACGTCGTTGCTGTTGATGATCTCGCGGTACTCGGCGGGCATGTCGGAGGCGTTCTGACGGACCCACTCGGCGGCGACGCGGGCGGTGTAGACGCGGCGCAGGTCGGCGTAGTAGTCGCCGTTGTTGACCTTCTCCTCGACCAGAGGGGTGATGTAGCGGTCGAGAACGCGGTCGGACTGCTGCGTCTCCGCCTCGGTGAGGTCGCAGCCCTTGCCGCCGGGCGGCTGCGTGTCGGTCTCCTGAGGCACCGTGGACAGCTTCAGCGGGGTGTCGAGGATGTGGATGCCGCCGTCCTGCTCGCGCACGACGGCGGTCTCCGGCTCGATCCAGTAGCGGAAACCGGCCCAGCAGGGGAAGCCGTCGCGCTTGGGCAGGGCGTTCATGAAGTTGCGGCCGACCTCCGTTTCGGGGTCCATGGCCTTGAAGATGTCGTGCTTCAGCTCCAGGTCCGCCTCCAGAAGCACGCGGCCGGCGTCGGTCTTGCCGAAATCGGCGTCGATGATGCGGTTCGGCTCGTCCGGATTGAGATTCACCCAGAACGTGGACGGGTCCAGGGCGAGCCAGGTGAAGAAGGCGTCGGAGATCAGGTTGCCCTTCTCCTGGCCGCCCTACCCGGCCGCGTACTCGTCCTCCACCGACTTGGCGGAGAAGCCGTAGTCCAGGCCCTCACCGCCCTTGCCCTTGCCCTTGCCCTTGCCCTTGCCCTTGCCCTTGCCCTTGCCCTTGCCCTTGCCCTTGCCCTTGCCCTTGCCGATGTACCGCAGGTCGAGGGTGGTGAAGTCGATGCCCCCGAGGCCACGGTTCATCAATGCCCGCTGCCCGGTCTTGCCCAGCCGGTCGAACTGCTCCTTGAGGGTCTGCGGGTTCGGCGGTGACTGGTTGACCACCTGGTTGCCGGAGCCGCGGGAGCCGGTGGAGGTGCCGTTGCCCGGCGACATCGTCGTACTGTTCGCACGGTACGGGCCGTTCTCGGTGCCCTTGGGGGGGCAATCCCCTGTGATGGGACTGGTAGTTGTAGGAACGGACCCGGTCGCGGCCGAGCGAGTCCTTGCCCGCGCTGTCCTTCAGTTCCTTCATGAAGTTCTTGGCGTCGCCGGTCTGGTTCTCGGCTAACACGTAGGTGTACTTGTAGGAGCGCCAGCCCCTGTTCTTGGCCCAGGCCCGGTCCGCGGGCTTCTCGCGGCCGTCGGGGCTTCCGTTGGACTTGACTTCCACGATCTCCCGGGTGCGCTTGTTGTAGGCGTCCAGCCTGCGCAGGTGGCGTCCGCCGGTGTCGGGGTCGACGAAGTAGAACTCCTTCTCGCAGATCCGGTCCGGACCCGTCAGACCCATCTCGCGCACGACCTTGGCCATGAACGCCTCGCCGCGGGCGTCGTATCCCTGGTTCGGGATGTAGACCTTCGTCAGGTAGTCGCTGAAGCTCTTCCACCGCTTCTGCGCGTTGTACCGGGCGTAGATGCGGCGCGGGTCGCTGTGGTCGTACTTCTTGTAGTCACTGCCCGCGGCGTCCAGTTCGGCCTGGGTGGGGTTGAGGCCGTCGAACTGGAGACCCGGGTTGGTGTAGTCGTACGTGTCCCAACGGTCCACCGCACGGGAGGCGTCCCCCTGGGGCAGACCGCCGGTGGGTACGTTCTTCACCCCGTACATCTCGTCACAGCGCTTGCCGGGTTTCGGTGGCCTGGGCGCGGCCTCGGCGATGTCGATGACGGGCTGCCCGGTGAGGGTCATGACAGTGGCGCAGGCGAGCGCTACCAGGCTGTTCCTGAGTGCACGCCAGCGGCGTGTTATTCGTGCCGGCTTCACAGTGCTTTCCCCCGGGAGCCCCACGGTCCGATGGACAGCGGCTTCCTCAGCCTCCTCCGAGAGCAACCCACGGCCGGGCCGGGCTCGCTGCGCAGCGAACTGGACGACTACGAGCGTCGGTGCCGGGGCGAGGACGAGGACGAGGAGTGATGGCACGCGGATCCGTGTCCTGTGGTCCCCGCGTGAGCGGGGTGGGTGAGCCGGCCGCACGACCGCGCGAGTCCCGGGAGGCGAAACCCGGCTCAGGACCGCCTACCCTGGCCCATCGGCGCTGAGCAGCAAAGTGCGACGGCTGGCGGCCGGAGTTCGTCTTCACCGCCAACCTGCTGGTCGGGTGGGTGGGTGGGCTGCCCCGAACGGCGATGCCGGCACGTTCACCGCGGCTCGGCCTCCGGATTGAGGTACGGGGCGAGTAGATCGACCTCGTTGGACGGGCTCGCGTACTGCCGGAGGCAGACCCCGATTTCGAGCACTACTGGCCGGCGTTCCGCTGGCAGTCCGACCATGCCGAGCGGTCGCGCTCTCTCGACGAACCTCCGTCCGGGCCTCTCGTCGTGGTCGAGATGGTTTTACGCCGCAATCTGATCTACCTGGTCCAGAGCGACGCTCCCACTGATCCGGTTCGGGCCCGCTGGCGCCATGCCGGCTCTCTGGAACGACGACGAAACGATCGACGCCCGTCGCCGTTGAGCGGGAGTCGGGGTGTCAGTGCACCCGGTTAGGGTGCCCGCCATGGACATGGGACTGTTGACCGAATCCCTCTCTGGATCCTGGGAGCACACTCGCGCTGCGCGTGACGCGCTTGTGGAACAGGGGGCCGCTGCCGTCGGGGCAGTACTGGACCTGCTCTGCGACGAGCAGTCGCCCGTCGAGTGGACGGTCTCGGCGGATGTGCTGTGCAGGATCGGGGAGCCCGCACTCCAGCCCCTGGCACACGCCTCCGCGGCGGCGGACTCGCCTGAGACCGCGAGAAGAGCCGGGTGGGCGCTGGGACGGCTGAAGGTGGACGATCCAGGGGCTTACGAACCACTGCTGAATCATGCGCACCCGCGGGTCCGGAGCGACGCTCTCTTCGCTTTCCAGGCCCGCGGCGAGGCGGCAGAGAGGTTCGTCGCCCGGCTGATCCCCTTGCTGGGAGACCCGGAGCCCGAGGTCCGCCGACGAGCGGTCTGGGCATTCCAGGCGATCGGTACCGCAGCCGTGCCCGACCTGCAGCGCGTACGCCGCCTGCCGGCGCCCGGCCCCAGGGTGCGGGCAGGTGCGCTGGAGGCTCTCGCTGCCATCGCGGTCCCCGACGGCCTCAGCTCCAAGGACCAGGACGCCTGGCGCCGGCTGACGAAGATCAAGCTGCTGGCCGAGGTCCCGGACGGCATGCACCTGTGCGGGTCCTGGTACGTGGTGCCGACCGACGACCAGGATGCCGTACTCGAAGCGTTCGATCTCGGCAGCCCACAGCCGGTCACGCTTCGAACCGGCGCGGCGGCCTGGAACCACGACCATCACAACTGGGGCCAGGGCGGCACGCACGCCGCCTGCTCGCGCGTCTTCGTCAGTCCCGCTCTGGACGGCTGGACGCTCGTCTTCGGCCACTCCTCCCAGGACACCCACCGCATCGAGGACGCGGACGACCGGGACGAGGTCCTTGCCCTCGTCGTGAGCCAACGTTGCACCGACCTCAGCCGCCGCTTCGGATCCGCCCAGTGGTACGGGATGAGCTGCGGTGACGACTGGACCGCCTGGTGCATCGCCGAAGACGGCGAGATCCTGCGTCACTACGACGCGTACGACGCGTACGACGCCGAGCAGGACGACGACAGGGGATTCGCACACCCGGCCGAAGCCGGCTACCTCCTGCCGCACCAGGACGGCTTCCCCGAAGACGCCTTCGACGGCGTGAGCCCCACAGACTCAGGATCGTTCACCGCCCGGTACCGCCAGATCAAGGAAGACCTCCAGATCCCCGACACCTGCTACGCGAACGACATCGCAGCGCGACTTTCGGTCGATCCTGGAACACTGGGTGCGCACACCAGGACCTCGGGCCAAGGCTTCCTCGCCCTCACCGCATGCGGCCGAGAACACGGCCACCCCGCAGGCGCTTTGCCCGTGTGACGTCGTCGTCCCTCGGGTCCAGCGGGCCGCCTTGTCGTCGCACTGAGGGGCGAACGTGGCGGGGGGTGAGTCTGCGGTCGCCCAGTCGGCCATTTCTGAGCAGTCGGGCCAGGCCAGGCAGCGCAGAGGAATTCGGGAGGCATCTCGGCCTTCCAGGTCATGACCCAGAGCGGCGAACTCGAGGGGGCCGGGCCTGGGCGTTCCCGGACGTCGTCGAGAGACAGCTTGTCGAGGTGCAGGACATCAGGGGGATCGGCTCGGGGATGACAGCTGGTACGTCGCCACCGCTCGCTGGCAGTTCGTCGGTCTGGCCATCGGTCTGCGCTCCTGCCGGGTCAGCAGCAGCCGCACGGCGCTTGAGTGAGTGCACCTCGCGCACCGCGCCGTCGTCCGACGAGCCACAGCGGCGCCTCCTGCCCCCGGCTCATCGCCCGCGACAGCACCGCTCCCCTCGCCTGACCCCAACCACCGCCTCTCCATGGCTACGCGCAGGCCATCGGGTTGCCCCCCAGGAGCCAGGTCACCGCTGATGGGGGGTGATCGGGCGAGCCGGCGCGCGGTTGCCGGCCGGTCTCACCGATGCCACCGGGCTGACCGCCGTGTACGGTGCCGCGCTGGGGCCGCTGCGGCCACGCGGAACTGGATACCCTCCGAGCCGACTCGCCACGGACCGCGCGGTGATGCTCGTCGACGGCGGCGAGACCATCAACGACCTGGCCGTGCTGCGTGACCAACCGGAGGTGTTCAGCCCGGTGGCCCCCGCGCTCACTGTGCTGGCGCGGCGCTGCGATGCTCCTGTGGGCTGATGCCGTACACCCGCTTGAACGCCGAGCTGAGGGCGAATCCGCTGCCGTAGCCGACCTGCCGGGCGACCGTGTTCAGCGTGGCGTCGGATTGGCGCAGCAGGTCGGCGGCCAGGGCCAGGCGCCACTCGGTCAGGTAGGTCATCGCCGGCGTGCCGACGGCGTTGCGGAAGCACTCGGCCAGCGTCGCCCGTGACACGCCGACCTCGGCGGCGACCCGCGCCAGCGTCCAGTCGTTCGCCGGGTCCTCGTGGAACAGACGCAGCGCCTCGCCGGCCACCGGATGGGTGTGGGCCCGGTACCAGGCCGGGGCCTCGGTCTCGGGCCGGTCGAACCACACTCGCAGCACCGAGATGAGCAGCAGGTCGAGCAGGCGGTCGAGCATGACGCCTTGGGCCGGCCCCTGCTTGGTGGCCTCTTTGGCCAGCACCGGGATGAGCGTCGAGTCCCACGTGTCGTCGGACACGACCAGCGCCGGCGGCAGCACGTCGAGCAGGCGCTGGCCGACGGCGCCGACCTCCTCGTACACGCCGAGCAGCATCTGCACCGACCCGTCGGGGTTGCTGCCCCACGTGCGCACCCCCAGAGCCATCCGCTCACGCAGCTCGACGCCGTCGGGCGTGACGCACTGCTGGCCGGGATGCACGATGACCTGCGGCGGGGTCGACGCCTCGTCGCTCAGACTGCTGGCATGACAACGAACGAGCACACGACGTTGGTCCTCGGCGGTACCGGCCGGGTCGGCCGCCGGGTGGCCCAAAGGCTGATCGGGCGAGGCGTGAACGTGCGGGTCGGCTCTCGCACCGGTGAGCCCCCGTTCGACTGGGAGGACCCCTCGACCTGGGCCGACGCCGTCGCCGGCGTCCGGTCGGCCTACCTGATGTACTACCCCGAGGTCGAGTGGCCCGGCGCCGGCGACGCCATCGCCGCCCTGGCCCGGCTGACGGTCGACGCCGGCGTCCAGCGCCTGGTCCTGCTGTCCGCCCGCAACCAGGACGAGGCCGTCCGGTGTGAGAACGCCGTGACGAGCCTCCCGGTCGAGTGGACCATCGTCGCCCCGTCCTCGTTCCACCAGAACTTCGACGAGGGCGTGTTCCTGGAGCCGCTGCGCCACGGCGTGCTGGCCCTGCCGGCCGGCGGCAACGCCGACCCGTTCGTCGACGCCGACGACATCGCCGACGTCGTGGTGGCGGCCCTCACCGAGGACGGCCACGTGGGCGAGCGCTACGAGCTGACGGGCCCCCGGCTGTGGACCTTCGCCCAAGGCGTCGACGAGATCGCCCGGGCGACGGGCCGCGCTCTCCGCTACGAGCCAATCACCCGGGACCAGTTCGCCGACGCCATCGTCAACGACGGCGCCCCGCGCGAATTCGCCGAGCCGCTGGCCACGCTCATCTCCGAGTTCTTCGACGGCCGCAACAGCTCGCTGGCCGACGGCGTCGAGCGCGCCCTCCACCGCAAGCCCCGCGACTTCGCGGACTGGGTGGCCGAGATCGCCCGCACCGGCGTGTGGGACGCCGCCTAGGGCGTGTGTCGAAAGTAGCGCCGTCTGCCCGCCGGGCAGGCGGGACTTTCGACACACGCCCTAGCCCCGCCGTTTCACTTGGCGTGAGACCGGTTGCTGGCCGGGAACTCGAAATTGCCTTCTCAGCTGGGACGATGAACCTTGTCGAGGGACTCTGTCGGTCCAAGTGGAACGCGCTTTCCGCGTGCGGGGTATCAGTTCGCGTCCCAGGCTCCACGTCTCCACTGTCGGTGCGGGGGTGGTTGGTCACGCCGGAACACGGGCTACTGGCTGATCTTGCCGATGCCACCGGACTGACCAACTCGTACTCCACCGCGTCGGGGCCACTTCGGCCACGCGGCACTGGCCATAACCTGGGCCGGATCGCCACCGACCTCGCGGTGATGCTCGCTGATGGCGGCGTGGCCATCACGGATCCGTCCGTGCTGCGCGACCAGGGCGAGGTGCTCGGCCCGGTCGCCTCGACACCGACTGCTTGGCGGCTTCCGGCCGCTGTCGACGAACGCGTACGGGACCGTCTGTGCTCAGGCCCAGGCGATTCAGTGGAAGGCGTTGGCGTTCTCTGATGCCCACTGCTGGAACGACCGCGCCGGTGTTCCAGTGATCTGTGAAACCGTGTCGCGCACCATCAGCAGCTCGTCGTTCACGTCTCCGCCCGTGACGTCGAGCACCGCGTCCGCGGCCTCGGCCCCGAAGACCCCGGCCATCTGCGCGTGGGCCTGCTGGCGGCTGATCTCGGCGAAGGGAACTGGCCGACCCACTGCCGCCGCGATGGCCTCTACCTGCTGTCGGGCGGTCACCGGCTCTGGGCCGGTCAAGGCATACGTGCGTCCCTGGTAGCCGGGCTCGGTCACGCCTCATGGCCGGACGTGCCGGCGTCCCACTCCTCCGCCACCGCGTCGTCCTGATCGCCCACCTACGCCGCCGCTACGCGGACCGAGCGACCACCAGCCCGGGATTGTGGAACGTCACGTAGCTCCCCATCTACAGCGCCAGCTTCCCTGTCCAACGTTCGAGTGCGGCGGGCGATGTCCTCCGTGAGCTCACCGTAATAATGACTGAGGCAGTCTGCGGCAGTCCTCATATCTTGACGTCATGACGAGCGAGAGAGAGCCGTGGCTCTATGTGAACCGCTGGGGCGACACATCGGATGCGGCGCCGGAGCGGCGCGGGTCCCGCCAGGACGTCTGCGCGTGCTTTGACCAGGCGATGCCTCATCCGCGAGCCCGGGTCGGATTTCACACCGAGCACCAGGACAACTCCGCTCCGGGCTGGAGGCGTCTCCTGGAGCTGATCGACGAGGCCGCCGCCGATGGGCGCGAAGAGTTCCGCCCCCTGATTGAGCTCAGCCCCGAAGAGCGGCGGCAGATCGTCACCCTGCCGCCGAGCATCGCCAGGCTGACCGCGGTGAAGCACCTCGTGCTCTACGGCAGCAACCTGGTCCGGATCCCGCCCGAGATCGGGGCAATGACCAACCTGGAGGAGTTCACGCCCTACACCTCCTACCGGCTGCACTGGTTCCCCTACGAGATCACCCGTTGCCGGAAGCTGACCCGCAGCACGGTGAGCACCCGCGCGTTGTTCGGCAACTGCAAGTTGCGACCGCCATTCCCGCGGCTGCAGTCTTCCCCTGACTCCGTAACAGATCCCGACTTGGGAAACCTGGCCCCCCGGCGTTGGGCCACCACCACCATCCACAGCTGCAGCGTCTGCGACCGCCCCATCGGACAGTCCAGGCTCCACCAGATGTGGATCTCGCTGCGTGTGGCCACTGACGTATTGCCCCTGCTGGTGAACGCCTGCTCGTCGGAGTGTGTCGCCGCGCTACCTGGCGGTGCACCCGACTACATCCCCACGCCGCACAAGGGCGGCCGGGTCGACCAGCCGCGGTCCGACTGGGATTGATCCGCCTAGCACCGCTTCGCCAGCTGTTCGGTCGGAGAGCGGAGTGCAGCCACGGGCCTGAGCCCGAACGTCCGCGCGAAGAACTGACACTGACGCTGGGGAAGCACATGATCGCTGATGGGGATGATCTCCGGCTACGAAAATCTTGCCAGAGCCGCGTTCACGAGTACGCCGACACCAGGCCAGCCGCACCCACCTACAAAGGCGGCTTCGGGTTCCACCCCCCTGGTGTGTCCTGGCCAACACCGGTGAGGGCATGGCCGGGCGCTCACGGCCCGGGAACGCCGGAGCAATACGCCGCCGATCACATCGCAGTGCTGGACGACGCTCTCGCACAGAACCGGGTGGAGTCATGGCCAAGGCACTCCGGGTGTTCGCATGGGTGATGGGCCTGGCCTGCACGCCGATCGGGCCGTTCCACGTGGTCGGCGGCAATGCCGCGATTCCGGGCAAGGCCGACGCCTGCCCGACTCCGGACAGCCTGGGCCGGATCTTCGACGCGATCTTCGCCGGGTACGGGCCGGCCTGGCTGTGGGCGGTCCGGCAGGACCCCGTCCCGGCGAAGGCGGGTGCGCCGGCCGCCAGGCCGTCTCTTCCTGATCCTGCGTGACCCGCGCCGCCCGGCACCGCACCCCGCCGCGTTGTGGAGACATCCCGGTGCGGCTACTCCCCACGGAGTAGTCGTACCGCCTTCCGCTGCGGGACGACCATGGCGCCCCCGCAGCGGCATTCTGGCTGTCGCGCACCGGGGTTCCACGCCCACACCACCCGCCGGGATCCCACGCCGAATCCCTTCACCGTCGATCCAGGAGATGTCATGCTCACATCAGCACATGAGTCCCACGCGACCTCGCTCCGGGGCGCGGCCCCGCGCCCGCGCGGCACCGTTGCGCTGCTCACCGGCACGCTCTCCTACGCCGCACTCACCGCCGCGTACGTCGTCACCAACCGCGACACCCCGCAGCCCGACGCCTCCGGCCGCGACATCCTGAGCCAGTACGTACGCGACCACGGCACGGCGATCGACCTGGGCGCCTTCCTGCTGGTCGTCGCCGCCCTTCTCCTGGTGCCCGTGGCCGCAACCCTGGCCCGGCTGGTGCGGCGGGGGCAGGGACAGGACCAAGGCGCCGCAGCGGCAACAGTCCTCGCCGGCGGACTGCTGGCCAGTGGCGCACTGGCCTCCAGCGCCGCGCTCACCTGGACCCTCGGCCGGCTTTCGGAAGACGCACCCGCAGCCCTGGCCCGTTCCCTGGCGGACCTGTCCTTCCTCGCCGGCGGTGTCGGATACGCCGTGTCCTTCGCTCTCCTGGCCGCAGGCACCTGCCTGGCAGCCCGCGAGAGCGGGCTCCTGCCGCGCGCCTGCGCCACCACCGGGCTGGTCATCGCCGCCGCCGGACTGGCCGCCACCCTCACGCTCCTCGCCATCGACTTCGGCTACCTACTGCCCGTCGTCCGCTTCGGTGGCACGGCATGGCTGGTGTGGGCCGCGTTCGCACTGTTCCGCGCGCGCCAGACCTCACCGCGGACGAACGCATGACCGCGGGCGAGTACACGACCGCAGGCGAGCACATGACCGCGGACGAACGCATCACCGCCACCTCGCCCGTACGATCGCGCTCGGCCTGGCAGATCCCCGTCGGCGCGGCCCTTCTCCTGCTAGCGTCCGCCGCCTTCCACACGGTCGTCCTCCTGCTCGCCGGCGGCCCGTGGGACGGCCCCGTCTCCTGGCGGAAGCCGATCACCTTCGGGCTGTCCTTCGGTGTCAGCGTGCTGACCGTCACCTGGATCTGCCGGCTCCTCCCGCTCGCCGCGCGCACCCGCACCCTCCTCCTGGGCGCGTTCACCGCGGCGTCCCTGCTGGAGACCGGTCTGATCACCCTGCAGGCGTGGCGCGGTGTCCCCTCGCACTTCAACACCGAGACCACCTTCGACACCTTCGTCACGCGCGCCCTCGCGGCCGGCGGCGTCACCCTCATCGTGGTCGTCGTCGCACTCACCGTCGCCGCACTGCGCCCCCACCCGAGAGCCGCCCCCAGCATGCGGCTCGCGCTCCGCGCCGGACTGGTGGCGCTCACCGGCTCCATGGCGGCCGGAGCGGTGATGATCGCCTACGGGCTGACGCTGGAGGGAGCGGGCCGCACGGCCGAGGCTTACCAGGCGGCGGGCTTCCTGCGCCCCGCCCATGCCGTCACCATGCACGCCGTCCTGCTGCTGCCCTCCCTGGCCTGGCTTCTGAGCCGTACCCGACGACCGGAGGCGGAGCGGCTACGCCTGATCCGCCTCACCGTCGCCGCGTACGGTGCCGTCGTCGCGCTGGTCACCGCCGCGGCCGCGGCCGGCCTCAGCTTCGCCACCCCGGCCACCACAGCCGTGGTGAGCGCGGGCGTCACGATGGCCCCCGCATGCGCGTTCCTGGCGCTCGGCGTAGCGCCGGGCGCACGTGAGAACCGCAGCTCCACCAGGCCCGGCAACCGGGAACCCACCCATGGCTCGCACCGCGCCCCCCTCGCCGGCGGCCAGGACGACGACGACCGGAGGCATGACACATGACGCGGACCGCGAGCAGGAAGCACCCCGGGACCGTCGCGAGCGCGGGCAGCGCAGCGGCCGCAGCCCGCCCGGCACCCCACCCCCGTACACCGCGGACACCGCCCGCCGCCGGAAAGGTGCGGCGCCTGCCCCAGCGATGGCGCAAGGCGATCCTCACCCTCCATGTGACGGTGGCCGTCGGCTGGGTGGGAATCGAGATCGCCCAGCTCATCCTCGGGCTGGTCGGCCTCACCACCGACGACGCCGGAGTCGTCCGCGCAACCCGCGTCGTCATGGAGATCCTCGGGATCGAACTGATCGCCGGTATCGCCTGGACGACCCTGCTGACCGGCCTGCTCCTCGCGGCGGCAACGCAGTGGGGCCTGCTGAAGCACTACTGGATCATGACCAAGCTCGTCATCACCGTCGCCCTGATGCTGAACGGCCACTTCTTCCTCCAGCACTGGCTGCGCGAACAGGCAGAGGTGGGCAAGGCCACTGAATCCCTCAGCCTGCAGCTGGTGATCGTCATGAGCATCGCCCTGGGGCTGCTGGTCACGGCGACGGCACTGTCGATCTACAAGCCCTGGGGCAAGACCCGCCGCGGCCGCCGCCCCGCGGCCAAGAACACACGCCCCTGACATGCCCGCGTAGGAGCGCCACCGGCTCATCCGCCGCCGCGGCGGCCGTCCGGACCGGCCGCACCGAGCCCTGCGCCCGCTGCGCGACCCGGACACCGGCGACGAGCCGTGACAGGAAGTTGGCCGGCCCATCGGCACCGGACGCGGGCGGGCAGGTGATCGTGGACCTGGCCGGAGTGCTCGTGCTCGCCCACTCCGACAATTACGACGCCACCGCGACCTGGAAGAAGACCTTCGGACATCACCCCCTCATGGGTTTCGTCGATCACGGAAGCGGTGGGAGCGGGAAACCGGTGGCGGCCCGCTACGGCCCGGGAACGCGGGCAGCAACACCGCCAGCCGGAAGCTCCTCGCCGATCCCACCCTGACCAGCCTCATCCTGTTCGACCTCGACCGCGCGGGCCTGACAGGCACGCCCACGGAGACACCGGTCCATGTAGGCGGCCCGGTTCACCCTCACCGAACCCCTCGACTCCTACGCCGTGGTCGATCACCGGGTCAGCCACTACGTCGCCCCGGTCCGGGCGACCGACGCCCGACGCCCCGGCCACCGCTCCGCCCTCCTCATCGGGCTGGTTCCGTGCACCGTGCCCATCTGACCAGGCTGGACGGCGATCCGGGCGGCATTCACCAGCCGTTACGAGGGCCGTTGTCGTAGGACCGCTGCGACAGCCGGCGAGTGGCGCCCGGGCCGTTCAGATCGCCGGCCGGATGACCTGGGCAGGACAGGGGACGTCCGCTCCGCTGGCGCCCGACGGGCAGGCGTCCCCCGACTTCGAGTGATCACCAACAAGCCGATCACCTTCCGGTGTCCGCGAGCCCTGATGAGAACGGCATGGTCCTGGGGGGGCCGTGGATGACGTAGTGTTGCTCCTACCGACGCGGGGTGGAGCAGCTCGGTAGCTCGCTGGGCTCATAACCCAGAGGTCGCAGGTTCAAATCCTGTCCCCGCTACTGAAGTGACATGAGGCCCGGATCCTATGGATCCGGGCCTCATGCGTGCTGGGTCCCGCGGGTCAGAGGCCAGGTACCAGTAGTACTTCAGGCGGGATTCGGCCGCCTTCTCGGTCCATGGCCACGTCGCCCACGACTGCGCGTCGATGCTCCCCGCCGAAGGCTTCACCTCCCGGCCCTCGCGCTCACGGACCTTCCCCGAGAGGGAGAGGCGAGGCCCCGACACACGGCGATCCTGTTGTGCCGGGGCCTTCCCAACATCCGGGCCCGTGCGTTACGGGTGGCCGTACCTCACGCACTTCAGGTACACGACCTGCGGGCCGTCCGCCCCGTTGTCCAGACACACCCGCACCACCGCGGCTCCACCAGGAGCATCCGCCGGCACGAGGATGGAGAACGTGTCGCTCGCCCCGCACACGCTGCCGGACAAGCCCACACCCATCTGATCATTCTGTGAGTCGAGCGTGAACGCCGTAGTACCACGGCAGCTGTTCACGTCGACCGACTTGTGTTCACCCGCTACCACCACCGACCGCCCGTACCAGGTGATGGTGCCCCGCGTGTACGTCTGCCCGTAGGTGACGTCGAAGCTACTGACCGGATAGTCGGCAGCACTCGCCGGTGGGGCAGCCAGCAGGGCGCCGCACGTCAGCGTGGCAGAACCAAGGGCGACAGCAAGGCGGTTACGCACGTCGTCTCCAGGGGGTCGGCTCATACGGTCAGCGGCCAGTATCCAGCGGCCAGTTGGCCAGGTCTATGCCGTCTCCTCACGGCGACCTACGCCGCAACGCCCGCAAGCCGCGCCTCCGGACCAGCGATGACAGGGACCCGGCTGCGGTGTCAGTCCGCTGAAGTATCCTTCCCGCCACCGCACACCGACTGGGAGGACCAAGAGAATTGACTGGCCTGTCTGCTTTCCCGCTGCCCTTTCATGCTTCCCGTTCCATATCGTTCGCGACACCCCGAACACTGCGTGAACTTCAGATCATGCAGTGCAGCTCACACATTCGAGCGAAGCCCGGGTGGTTCGACAAGATGAACGATGCTGACATCGTCGCCAAATGGAAGCAAGAAGCGGTCGCCCAGGGCCTCACCGAAGCGCAGGTTCGTTACGTTCTTGCCGAACTCGTGCATTACGCCGCGCTGCGGGACGGACGAACCGGCGTCGAGGTGTCCGCCGTCGACGGGGTGTGGCAGTCGGACACACTGGTCGACGACAAGCTCAGATCCCGGCTACGCGAGGCGGTTCGGGTTCTGGAACAGGTCCCCGAAGCAGATCAGGACTGGCATCCCGGATCCGACGGCCAGGTACTGGATCTGGTTCATCCCTCACTTTTCTGCCTGGTGAGAGAGGTGAGCGGCGCGCCCGAGCGGGCTTGGCAGAACCCGACGGACCGCTACTCGAGGTACGAATTCTCGGAGAAGTTCCAGTGGCTGCCCACGGACGTCGATGTCAGTGACGACGGCGATGTCGCGTTCCGTTCGTACGTCAACAACGTCCACCCCGAGGATCACCGAGAACTAGTCTCCGTCCTGCCGGACTTGTTCGCGCGCTTGCGCCCGCTGCTGGAGAACGTGCTCACCGATCTGCGCCATCCGCGCCCCCTTCGGATCCAGGCCGATCCGTTCGGGTGGTACGACTCGGAGCCGGAGTATCCGAACAAATCCTCCTACAGCGATGAGGGGGCCTACAAGGAAGCACTCCGTGCATGGGAACAGGCGCAGGACGACTGGTGGGAAAACCGCCGCCCGGTCATCCCGGACGCCCCGGCCTTCACCCCGCCCGAGTTGCCCGATGAATCTGCCCGAGTCGACCTGTGCGGCCGCCGTCTCCAGGTCATCGTCAAGCTCGCCACCATTCATCTCACCCCGGACAAGCCCGAGTACCCCGGCGGTTCCTGGCATGTCGAGGGGATGCTGAACGAGCGGATCGTCTCGACCGGCATCTACTACTGGGACAGCGAGAACATCACCGAGAGCCGGCTGAGTTTCCGGGCCGCACTCGACGACCCGAACTACGAACAGAACGACGACAACGGTCTGCGCGAGGTCTACGGCCTGGAGGACGAAGACGCACTGAACCAGATACTGGGATCGACATCGACCCCAGCGGGCCGCTGCCTGGCGTTCCCGAACATCCTGCAACACCGCGTCGGCTCATTCCGCCTCACGGACCCCACCCGCCCGGGATATCGCAAAATTCTCGCGTTCTTCCTGGTCGACCCGTCGGAAGAGATCGTCTCGACATCCGATGTGCCACCGCAACAGCCATGGTCCGACACCTCGACCATGACGCTTGAACAGGCCAAGAACTTCCGCGAACAACTCATGCAGGAACGCAAGTTCTTCGTCGACGAACACAACGAGCAGCTCTACGAACGAGAATTCTCCCTCTGCGAGCACTGACCTTTCAGGAGGGCACTCCCCCATCAGGTGCTCGGATTCATCGGACCCGCTCTGTGTCGATGGCGAGCGGCGGTGCGGGTCAGGTGAGTGTCTGGACGGCGTAGAGCGTGCCGATGGCGGTGGCGAGGGTGCCGAGGAGGAGCCGCAGGAAGGTCTCGGGGAGACGGGGCTGGAGGTGGGCTCCGAGGTAGCCGCCGACGAGCCCGCCCAGCCCGCAGGCGATCCCCAACGGCCAGTCGGGGGCGATGGAGCCCTCGGTGGTCAGGGACAGCAGCGCGTACGTGCCCGCGCCGACGACCGAGGTCACGAACGTGGACGCGAGGGCGGCCGGAGCTACCTCGGCGACCGGCACCCCTCGTCCGGCGAGGATCGGGCCGAGGAGGGAGCCGCCGCCGATGCCGTAGATCCCGCCGACCGTCCCCACCACCAGGGCCAGACCGCCGGTCGCCCGCGCGGACAACCCGCGCACCGGCCGCTCCCCGGCGGCCGGTCGCAGGGTCCGCGAGCACAACCACAGGCCGAGCGGCAGGAGGAAGGCGGCGATCAGCAGGCGGAAGACCGTCGGACCGGGGATCGCGAACACGCGGATGACCGCGCCGACCACGACCCCGGGGACGGTTCCGGCCAGCAGGAGGCGGGTCAGCGGGCCCCCGAGCCTGCCCGCGCGGGCATGCCGGACCAGGGCGCCGGGACCGGCGACGACGTTGTAGAGCAGATTCGTGGGTGTCACGGCGGGGGACGGCACGCCCAGGACGCTGACCTGCACCGGCAGCAGGAACACCGCGCCGGACACCCCGGCCGGAGCCGTCACCACCGAGATCACCAGCCCGGCCGCGAAGCCCAGCAGTCCCGAGGACCAGTTCACCGCACAGCCGTTTCGCAGATCACCGGTCAAGTATCCGCAGAGCCCGGTGAGTTCGGCACGGAGGGGTAGGCGTCGGCTGCCTGTGCACCGAACGCGCCGCGTGGCTCTCCCCGGCTCGCCACTCCTCCGGTGGGTCAGCGGTCGCCCTTTCCCACGTCGGCGTCCTCCTCCTGCTCACGATGGCCGCGGAGGGGGCGCAGGAGCGCGGTGAGAAGGACGGCCGTCAGTGTGCCGGCGACGACGCCGCTGCCCAGGATCGTACGGGCCCAGGCGGGGAATCCCGCGTACAGGTCCGGGGTGAGCAGCGGCAGCAGTCCCGCGGTGAGTGCGAGCGCGGCCGTCAGACTGCCCGTGCCCGTGCCGGACAGGTCGGCCCGGCGGAGCATCTCGACTCCCATCACGGCGATGACGGCGTAGACGACGAGGGACGAGCCGCCGACGACGGCCTCCGGTATGCCGGCCAGGGCGCGGGACACCGGCGTGGCGAGCCCGAGGCCGATGAGGAGGACTCCTGCCCCGGCGGTCACGAAGCGGCTGCGGACTCCGGTGAGTCGCCCGATGCCGATGTTCTCCGCGCTGGTGACCATGAGGGACGTGCCGAACAGTCCGCCCACCATCGAGACGAGGGCGTCGGCGCGGGCGACGCGCGGAACGTCCCGCTCGGGGGCGGGAGTCCGGCCGACGGTCTCGCTGTTGAGCACGGTCTGTCCGGTGATCTCGGCCAGGGTGGTGAGGCTGAACACGAGCAGCGGCAGGGCGGCCACGAGATCGAACCGGGGCGACCCGAACGGCAGGAGGTCCGGCAGGGCGAAGCCGCTGCCGGCCGCCGGACCGAAGGTCCCGAGGCCGGTCGTCACCGCCACGACGGTGCCGGTCGCCATCCCGATGAGGACGGAGGTCTGGCGCCAGACGCCACGCAGGAACACGTACGCGGCGACGGTCGCCGCGACCGTCAGCGCGGCGAGGAGCACCGCGCGCGGTTCCCCGGTGCCGTCCGGGCCGGCGATGAGCCGGGCGGCGACCCGGATCATCGCGATCCCGATGAGCAGCACGGTCACGCCCATGACCAGGGGCGGAAAGAGGCGTACGACCCGGGCGTACAGGGGCAGTACGGAGAGCAGCAGCGCCGCTGCCAGGAGGACGGCACCGGTGGCGGTCGGCGCGCCGTGTTCCTGGGCGATCTGGAGGAACAGCGCGGTCGCGGCGCCGCCGGGCAGCATGACGAACGGCAGGCGGCCGCCGATCCGCCACACGCCGAGGGACTGGAACAGGGCGCCCGCGCCGCACAGCAGCAGGACGGCGCTGAGCAGCGAGGCCGTGGCTCCCGGCGGCATCTTCAGGGTGCCGGCGACGAGGAAGACGGTGGAGACCGGCGCGGCGATCATCGCCAGGACGTGCTGGGCCGCCAGCGGTGCCAGTCGCCGCAGCGGAACCCGCGCCTGGACGGGGTCGACGGGCTTGGCGGCCTCCGCGGCCTCGGCGGCCTTGGGGGCCTTGGCGGACCGGGGCGAGGCGGAAGCGGAGTCGGTGTCTCGGGTGGTCGTCATGCCGTCGCCTCCAGCCACGGGATGTCGGCCGCGGCGTAACGGTAGGCGCGGAAGACGGCGTTGGGTTCGGACGGGAAGAGGCCCCGGACCTCGCTCTCGTCGTATCCGGCGAAGTGGGGGACGACGTACTCCCAGCAGAGATAGCCGTCCTTCGTCACCTCGAAGAGGCGCCCGGACGGGGAGTCGGTGACGAGGGTGTTGCCGTTGGGCAGTCGCTGTGCGGAGCCCATGAAGGGCGCGAAGAAGAACTCGCGGGCCGGGTCGTGGTACTCCCATACGACGTCGCCGCCGGCCCGGTCGATCTCGATGACGCGGGAGTAGGGCACGTCGTGTCCGGGGCGGAAGACGCCGTTGTCGAAGACCAGCAGCCGCCCGTCGTCCAGTTCGGTGGGCGCGTGCTGCTGGCTGACCGTGCCGGGTCGGCTGCGCCAGAGGATCTCGCCTGTGTCGCGGCTGATGACGACGACCGCCGAGACGCTGCGCAGGCTGGCGAGGATGTTGCCGTCCCGTAGGGGCGTGACACTGTTGATCAGGGGCCAGTGCTCGCGGGCGTACGCCTCGTGGAGCGCGAAGGACGCGCGGTCGAGGTGCTCGGCGGCACGCCAGGACCACAGGAGCTCGCCGTCCGGGCCCACTTCCCTGATGGTGTCGGCCCAGACAACGCCGTCCGCGGCTTCGGAACCGGGCACCCCGCCTCGTACCGTCGCGGCTTCGGCCCCGGCCAGGGGCTCCAGGGCGGTGTAGAGGATGCGGCCGTCCTCGAGATGGTGGGCGTCGTGGTGCTGGAGGGGATCCCGGTGCTCCCGGAGGACGGATCCGTCGGGTGCCGCCCGGAGCATGACGCCGCCCCGGTACTTGTGCCACATGGGGAAAAGGGCGCTCTCGCCCGGGAGTACGCCGTTGTAGGCGAGGGTTCCGTCGGCGAGCAGCCGGGCGTGGCGGCCGGGCCGGTAGGGCAGGTCCCAGCGGTGGACGGTACGGCCGTGGATGTCGACGAGGTGAACCTCTCCCGTGCCGGTGAGCGGCGCGTAGAGGGTGTAGCCGTCGTACACGGCCGTCTCGTCGCAGGCGATGAGGCCGGTGGGGCGTCGGCGGCGCGAGTTCTGGTCGATCGGGGGCATGTCGGAACTCCAGTCGTCATCAGTCGTCAGTCGTCGTCGGTCGTCGTCGGTCGCCAGTTGCCGGTCATCAAAGTTTCTTTGATCAGATCAATCGACTTTGACGGTAGAGCCGTTGCGTGACGGGCGTGTGTCAGCAGTACGAAACCGTCTCCGGGTTTCCGGCGCGCGCCGCGTAAGGTGCCGTCAGGCGCCGTCGACCAGGGAGAACGGCACCGTGGGGTGGGGAAGGACGGGACGTCCATGGAGGCCGTGAACACACCGCGGGTGGGTGCCGCTGTACGCCGACGGCGACGGGCACTCGACCTGACGCTCGCCGACGTGGCAGAACGCAGCGGGCTCTCCTCCCCGTTCCTCAGCCAGATCGAGAACGACCGGGCGCGCCCCAGCATGCGGTCCCTGCAGCGGATCGCGGACGCGCTCGGCACGACGGCGGTGCATCTGCTCGCGACCTCGGACGAGACCCGCACGATCGACGTGGTGCGCGCCGGCGACGACAGCGGCCTCGACCGGGAGGCACGCGTCCGGCCGGTGGTACGCGGCCGCCATCAGCTGCACGCCCTGGAGTTCGTCGGCGAGCACGAGGCGGACCGCGAGTTCCGGCACCGCAACGACGAGTTGATGTACGTGGCGGACGGCGCGGCGGAGGTGGAGGCCGACGGCCGGATCCACCGGCTGGCGCGCGGGGACACCCTGCTGCTGTCCGGCGGTGTCCGGCACCGCTGGCGTACCACCGAACCGGGCTCGCGGGTCCTGGTGGTCGCGATCGGCGACCACGTGGAGGTACTGGGGTCCTGAGGGGGCGGGGCGCCGGCGTACCTCGGCTCTTGGGCAGGGCCCATCGGGTCTGCTCACCTCCAAACCCTCGGCTACCCGAGGTTCTGCGACCTCGCCGTCCCCGGCTGCCCCGGCTGCCCCGGCATCAGCGCTGCGAGGGATGCCGGCACCTGACCGTCGTCAGTTCTGCTGGTACTTCTCGTCGGCCACGAGCACGGTGGTGAAGTAGACCGGCAGGCCGATCTCGTCCCTCGGCACCTCCTGGGAGGTGTCCCGGGTGAAGGCCAGGGTGACACCGGGGATGTAGGGGGCTCGCGGGTCGTCGTTGTTGACATGCCAGCCCTTCCGGGCAGCGTGGGCGAGGATTTCGTCGGCGGGGGTGCGGAAGACGTCGAGACCGTCCAGGAGGACCTGCACGTCCGGGTCATCGTCCTCGTCGGGTCCCCAGACGGTGACGGCGGTGACCCGGTGGTCGCGTTCGAGGGCCGCCTGGAAGCCGATGCCGTCGTACTCGGCGGAGACCAGGTCGAAGTCACGCATCGCGTCGGCCGGGTACACCCGAGGCGCACCCCATGCCGAGACCGCGGCGACCGTTTCGTCGAGCGTCATTCCCAGCTGGACGGGAGCCACGCCGCGGGGCGGATCGAGGACGAACTGCATGAGGGGCCTTTCTCGTGGGTTGCGCGCCCTCCTCGTCGAGGTGCGCGTAGGAGGCCTTGGCCAGTATGTGGTTGATCTCCATGTCCCCTGCGGGCGCCGCGGCCTCCTGGGCCCTGGCCCACGTCACCGTGGGCTGACGTCCCCCGTCCGTCACACATCCGGAGGCCGTTTCCGGACATTCGGAAACGGCCTCCGGCACGACGGACGGACGGTTCTACGCGGGGTCGGCAGCCACCCGGAACCCTATGTTGCCGGTCGAACTGTCGGGCGTGTTGGAGCTGCGGGCGGCCACCCGGTAGCGGTTGCAGTAGGAGTCGTGACACAGGTACGAGCCGCCGCGCATCGCCCGTGAGCTCTCCTCACCGGGGGTGAACCAGTCCGCGCACCACTCCCAGACGTTGCCGACCGTGTTGTGGAGCCCGAAGCCGTTGGGGCGGAACGACTTCACGGGAGCGGTGCCCAGGTGGCCGTCGGCAGCGGTGTTGAGGTTCGGGAAGTCACCCTGCCAGATGTTGCACATGTGGCGGCCGCCGGGCGTGAGCTCGTCGCCCCACGGATAGCGGCGCTGCTCCAGGCCGCCGCGGGCCGCGTACTCCCATTCGGCCTCGGTGGGCAGGCGGGTGCCGGACCAGGCGCAGTAGGCCTGGGCGTCGTTCCAGGACACGTGGACGACGGGGTGGTTCTGCCGGTCGGTGACGTGTGAGCCGTGTCCCTCGGGGTGGCGCCAGCTGGCCCCCTTCACCGCCCGCCACCAGGGGACGGCTTCCACGGGTGGGGAGATGTCGGCGACCGGGTCGGCGAGGAAGGCCCCGAAGGTGAAGGAGAAGCCGAAGTTTTCGGCCTCGGTGATGTGGCCGGTGGCTTTGACGAAGGTGGCGAACTGCGCGTTGGTCACGGTCGTGGCCGCGATACGGAAGGGCTCCACGACCACTTCGCGGACCGGCCCTTCCGCGTCCGCGGGGAAACCCTCCGGGTCGTCGGTGCCCATGAGGAAGCGTCCACCGGGCAGGGTGAGCAGCTGCCGGGCCACCCGGGAGGGCGGTGCCGCGGCGGGTGGCGCCGCGAGGGTGAGCAGGGGTGCTTGGGCGTTGCCGGGGGTGCAGCATCCGGACATGGCGGCTCCGTGGGGACGGTGGATGGCCGGGCACCGTGCGTCGAGGCACGGTGCCCGGCCGGCGGTTCCGCGGTCCGGGTCAGGCCGCGCGGTCGGCGGCGAGCTGGGCGGCCAGGGCGGGAATGCCGAGGGCCTGTTCCTGGGCCGGAGTTGCCTGGTACAGCTTGTTGGTCAGCTGGTGCGGGTCGTTCGCCAGGTCGTAGTACTCGCGGAACTTCACCTGGCCGGTGCCGGACACGGTGCCGTTCCCGTCGGTCGTCAGGTCGTAGTACTCCGTGTACTGCTTGTCCTTGGCGACGTACGAGGACCACGTCGGGGCCCCGCCGGTGCCGGTGCCCTGCTTCCACCACTCCACCAGCAGGTGGTCGCGGCTGTGGGAGGAGAGCAGGGACCTGCCGTCCTGCGGGGCGCTCGGGGTGATGCCCGCCGCGTCGAGGATGGTCGGCGCGATGTCGATGTTCGCGACGATGCGGTGGTCCGAGATCCCCGCACCGCGCCCGCCGGCCGGCCAGGAGAGGTAGAACGGCACCTCGTGGGCCGGCCGGTAGGGCACCGACTTGGCCGTCCAGCCGTGGTCGCCCCAGCTGAATCCGTTGTCGCCGATGTAGATGACCAGGGTGTTGTCGAGCTGTCCCAGGGCCTGGAGCTTGTCCTTGAAGGCCTGCACCGCGTCGTCGACGGAGAGCAGTGTGCGCAGCTGCTCGGCGCGGATCCGCCGGCCGTCCTCGAGGGTGCCGGTGGCGTTCTTGATGTAGCCCGGCTTGTCGCTGCGGTCTCCCTCGGGGACGGAGGGCCGGCCGTTCCATTCGGGGACGGGGGTGTCGGCGTACTTCGCCTCGGGGGTGCGCGGGCCGTGGGAGGCGTACGGGGTGACATAGGCGAACCACGGTCGGGGGTCGTCGGCGGCCTTGTCGAGGAAGTTCAGCGTGCAGTTCTTGATGACGGTCGTGGTGTAGCCGTTGATCGCCTGGACGGTGCCGTTGACGTTCCACTGGGCGTCGACGTATCCGGGCTGAAGGAGGGCGAACTCCTCGAAGTGCGGCGGGTTGTCCGCCAGGGTCCAGGAGTTGAGGTACTTGCCGAACAGGCCGGTGCGGTAGCCCGCCTGCTTGAGGTACTTCTGCACGGTGGTGCTCTGGTCGAGCTCGTTCGAGGCCTTGTTGTTGCGCACGCCATGGTTGTGGGCGTACCGGCCGGAGAAGACGCTGGAGCGCGAGGGAGAGCACAGCGGAGTGGTGACGTGGCCGTTGGTGAATCTCACACCCTGGTCGGCGAGCCAGCCGACGGTCTTGGGCAGGGCCCACTCGGTGTGCTTGGGCTGGTCGTCCGTGACGATCAGCAGGATGTTCGGGCGGCCGGCGGCAGCGGCGGGGCCGGCCCCGGCGATCTGTGCCAGGCCGGGCACTGCGGTGGCCGCGGCCACGGCGGCTGCTCCGCCGAGGAAGCCGCGACGGCTCACCGGGGTTCGTCGGTTCTCGCTCATGGTGTCCGATCCTCCTGAATACGTCGATGTACGGGGGCACGACAGGCGGGCGGCTCCGAACCGCCGACTGCGTTGCGAGAAGAAAGGGGGGAGCGGCGGGATCCGGGCGAGGGCACCAGGTGGTGATCCCGCAGATCCCGCAGATCCCGCAGGGAGAAGGACGCGTTCAGCGCGTCTGGGCGACCGTACAGAGGGCACTCGCCGCGCGCCCGTGGTCGACGTGACGGCGCGCAGTGAGGATGTCTGCTGCCATGGCCACGACGGTAGGCGAAGTGGAACCGCGGTTCCATGTACGGCAGATGAAATGGGGGACGCCTTGGTGTCCCACCGCGACCGCGCCAGCACCAAGATCCGGGCCATCCGCGGACCGGTCCACCGTCCACCGCAGGCCCGACGGCGGAATCATCTTCGTGGCCACGACAGGCTGCACCTGGCGGCAGCGCGCTCCGGCTCCCTGCGACACCTGGAGCCGGATCCCCCCGCTGCTGCCCCGGGATTCACCGAGGTACGGGACCGGCTCCAGACGCAGGGCTTTCGCCGGATGGTGTGCAGGCGTCTGAACGAAGGGACGAGGGCAGGAGGGTTTCGGCCGCTGCCGCAGCCGCGTCCCTCACATGGTCGCGAGCGACGGCGGCCAGGGCGGCGGCGCCCAGGGCATCGGCGAGGCGAGCCCGAGCCGCCCAGTTGTACGAGCTGTCGGGCCGAAGCCCGATCCGCTCGCTGATGAGCACACGGGCCAGTTCGTGCCGTCCAGAGCTGAGCGCGGAGTCGAGCAGGGTCTTCTGGAGCGCGTCGCGCTGCGCATGACTGCCTCCGAACTCGTGCAGCCTACGGCGCAGCGGCCACAGGAGCTCTACGACGGTGGCGTGCTTCCCTTGCCCGTGCGCCACCAGGGCTTCGCACGCGGGCAGACCGATGTCCGCGGTCATCCGCCGGTTGGTGACGGTGTCCGGACCCCCTGGGCAAGCCATCGCTGTCGGTCGGCGATCAGCCGCGCCGCCTCCCCGAGCCGCCCGGCACCCACGTAGGACATGACGGCGTGCACGTCGTTGGACGCGTAGAAGGGGGGATCGGCTCGCGAAGCCCACGCGTCGGCCAGCGCCCCGAAGCGGGGGCCGGACTCCCCTCCCCCGAGTCTGATCCGCCACAACAGCGCTGCGGCATCCAGCAGTTCCATGGCCAGACCGGCCGACGCGTCGTTGTGCAGGGCGGCGTCGTAGATGCTCAAGGCGGTGCCGGTGTCTCCCGCCTCCAAGGCGTACAGGGAGCCACGCCGGCCGCGTACCGGTCGAACCGCCGCCGCGCGGCGAGGGCGTCGCCCGGCTCCGTGCCCAACGCCCCCAGATAGGCCGCGAAGGACTGGGCGACAGGTGAGGTCGGCGCGCTTTCGAGAGCATCGTCGACCGCTTGCCCCACCTCGGGGCTGAAGTGGAGCAGGGACTCGACGGCTCGGTCCGGCGCCACCTGGACATGCGCGACCTGGCGAACTGCCATGATCTGCCTCGCCGTTTCACCGGTGGTGCGCTCTCGGCCTGGACAGGGTCAGAACGCGATCCATTCTGCGGCGGTGGTGACCTCGTCGAGGGTGTGGGGGTCGACACCGAGGCCCGGGCCGGTGCCTGACTACGAGCCTTCGCATGAAGCTGCCGGTCTCCGGGGAACGATCCCTGGCCGGCGACCCACCGCCGGTCGTCCAGGACCTAGGATGCCTGGGTTCGAACGTGCAGGACATCGGGGGTACATGGCATGAGCGGTTACGGCAGCGGTGAGTACGGTGACCCGGCGGGCAGCAGCGGCGCGTACCCACCGCAGGGACACCCCCACGCTCCTCCGGTCCCCCCGCGGGGACACCCGAACGCCCACCCCGGTCCGCCTCGGGGATATCCGTACGCGCAGTCCGGCCCTCCGCCGGGGTACCCGTACACGCAGTCCGGCCCTCCGCCGGGGTACCCGTACGCACAATCCGGCCCTCCACCGGGATACCCGTACCCGCCGATCTACGCACCGGTCCCGCCTCCGCGCATCGAGCCCTCGCGGGCCCGGAAGATCCTGCGTGGCCTCTACAACCCCCTGTACGCCGCCCAGCGGACCTTCCGTCCCTCACGTCCCGAGATCGTCAACGATCGGGAGGTCCGCAAGCTCCAGTTGTGGCGGACCGGGCTGGGACTCGTCGCCTGGTTGGGCTTGATGCTCACCTACAACGCCATCGCGAGCGCCGACGTCCAGGGCGTGGCGAGCGAACGCCTCGACCAGAGCTGGTCCAGTGTGCTGGTTCTCGTCTGCACCTTCCCCGTAGTGGTCGGCGCCTTCGTGGCGGCCGCACGGGACGGCCTGCGCCGGGTGTACCTGCGCCGGGCCCTGCGCCCCCTCGGCTCGGTACTGGCCATCATGGCGTCCATGGGCACCTCCGCCCTCGCCATGGCCCCGGAGTTGGCGGGACTACGGGACGCCGTGGGGCTTCCCGGCAGGATCGTCATCGTCGTGCTGTGCCTGTGGTCGATCGGCTTCGCGCTCTACGGCATCGGACTGTCATTGGTGCACGTGTTCCGCACCGCCGACATCCACGAAGTGCTACCGCCGATCCTCGCCGGCGTCCTGGTGTGGGAGATGGCCCTCCTGGATGTGATCACCGAAACCTACGCCCAGGTCCCGGCGGGTGTCCGGATAATCTTCATCCTCGGCGCCCCCGTCACGGTGACGGCCCTGTCGTACTGGGAGCTGTACCGGCTGCGGCGCAACCACGGACTCACGCTCCGAACGGCCCTGCGACGCTGACACGCTCTCGCCGTGCGCCGTCCGGCTGCTCCCACCCTCAGTCGGGCCCTGCTGCTTCGAGACGGCTGCGGCAGGCGACGGCGATGGCTTCGGCGACACCGAGCATGTCGGGCCGCCAGGTGGGATTGCAGTTCACCTCGCACACGGTGAAGGAACCGTCGGCTTCGAAGAGGAGATCGACGCCGGCGACGCCAAGGCCGATGACATTCGCCGCTTCGACGGCCAGCGCCTCCGCGTCCGGATACCGGCCGGTGCAGACGGTGTGGGTCCCGCCCTGCGCCAGGTTGGAGACGAGACGGTCGTCACCGGCTGTGCGCACGGCGGCGGCCACGGCCCGGCGGTCGACCACGATGACGCGCAGGTCCCGGCCGTGGGAGTGGGCGACGTACCGCTGAAGGAGATAGGGGTGCCGGTCGTCCAGACTGCCCGCCACAGCTCGCAGCCCCCTGTCGTCAGCGGCGAGGAAGACCCGTCGGCCACGATGGCCGCGCACGGCTTTCACCACGCACGGCTGCGGTACACCGACATCGAGTACGTCCTCCAGAGGTGCGTCGGTGTGGGTGCGGGTGTCGGGGACGGGGATGCCTGCGGCAGCGAGCTGTTGCAGGTGCCAGAACTTGTTCACCGCCGCGAGGACCGCCTCGGCGGGGTTGATCAGCTGCGTGCCCATCGTGGCCAGGTGCCGCAGCAAGGTGACTTCTCTGTCGGGTGACAGGTGAGGCGTCGACAGGCGGGCGTAGGCCACAGCGGGCGCAGGGACGGGTCGCCCGCTGGTGTCGGCAAGTGTGAGCCGTCCGCCTTCCACGCCGAGTACCAGCTGGCTGCTGTGGACAACCGCGGCCTGGTGCCCGAGCTCCGCGGCGAAGGAGGCCATGAGTGACGACGTGACCGGACCCGGGTTACTGCCGGCAGCACCCTCCGTGCCCCGGCTGAGCCCAGGGCACAGCAGTAGCCAAGCACGTGCTTCGTTCACCGACGACATGCCCGTCCCCTCGCTCACCGGTGCCCTCTGCCTGCCGGTTACGGCAGATGATAGGGCGAGCGTCCGCCGCCTTCTGCCGCGGCGCGGGCCGGGCGGCTTCTTCCAGGTGCACAATTAGAGGCGCCTGACCTGGACTTCTGCCCGTCAGGCGCCTCTCGACCGACGGCGTGTGATCAGTTCGCGTTCACGAGGTCGTGCGCGGGAACGGTCACGGTCCGCTTGCCGGGCGTGCCACCGAGGACGATCTTCCGCAGGGCGCTGTTGTTGTCGAGGTTGGTCTCCTTCAGCCGCTTGGCCGGGTTGGCCAGCACCTGGATGTAGTAGGTGCCGTTGGGCACGTCCGTGATGTCGAACGACTGTCCCGGCAGGTCCTGGGTGTAGGTGTCGCCGGAGCCGACGTCCAGCACCTCGCGGACGGAGATGGAGTTCTCCTGGCCGCAGGCGGTGGCCAGGTCGGTGTTGAACGGGTGCCAGTTGGCGTTCTTCACCGTGTAGTCGACGGCGTCGGTGTTGGCCAGGCAGAAGGCCTCCTTGCCGCTGCGAACCGCTTCCTTCTGGTCAGCCTTCAGAAGCCGGTAGCTGGCGAAGTCGGTGAAGTGCCAGTGCACGTGGCCGGGACGCGGGTCCCACTCCATGGTGCCCGTCGGGGTGTATCCGACCTGCTTGCCGTTGGCGTCGTAGAAGTACTGGTAGGCGTCCATCTTGGCTTTCCCCGGCGAGCGGAAGCCGTCCACCACGAGCTGGGCCGGACCGGCGTTCCACACGTTGGCGCTGAACGCCAGGTAGTCCTTGCCGGGGATGTTCTGGCCACCGTCGCTGATGGTGATGCCGTAGGCCGGCAGCGACCGCAGGTCGGGCTTGGGGACGTTCGGGACGGAGGCCGCGCCGGTGGGCCGCTTGGCCGGCGGTGTGAGCGCGGGCGCCTGGCGCGAGCCGTCGGTCTGTCCGGTGGTGTCACCGGCGGCCCGCATGTCGGCGCGCGCGGCCTGCTGCTTCTTCAGCGCCCACGGCAGTGCCGGCGGCGCGGCCTTCAGCGGACCGTGGCCCACGTTGTACGAGGGGCCCGCGCCGCTGGTCTCCGGCGCGCCGGCCTGAGCGGGCTTCGGAGCGTGCGCCGGCCCGTGACCGGCGTGACCGGTCGGAGCCTGGTGGGCGGCGCCGTGCCCGGCGTGCCCCCCGGCGGTGGCCCGGGCGGCGCCGGCGCCCGCGCCCTCCTCCCAACTGCGCTCCTGGACGGTGACCTTCACCGTCGCGGGCCTGTCGGCGATTCCGAAGAGGTCCCGGTACTTCTTGGCGACCCCGATCTTCGCCGTGTACGTGCCGGCGGGCAGCTTCACCGGCTGGGTGTACGAACCGCCGTAGGTGTTGGCGGCCCACCCCTTCTCGACGCCCCACACGGAACCGAGGGTGAAGGGGTTGGTGGGGCAGCTCTCCGGATACTTCGAGGTGGAGGGCGCGTCGGGTCGGACCCGTCCGCTGGCGTTGTTCGGACAGAAGCTCTCCGTCCGGCTGACGACCTTCTTGCCCGTGTTGTCGGTGACCGTGATCTCCGCGAACCCGGGGAGCCCGGAGAAGTCCTTCACGGTGCCCTGCGGCAGGGCCTTGGCCTTGGCCTTGCCGCCCTCGTACACGGTCTGGGTGATGACCACGGGGTCCTTGTAGGACTTCCGGGTCACCTTGAGCTCCAGCGGTGTTCCCTCCGCGGTCAGGTAGGTGCCCAGGTCCAGGTAGACGCCCGGCTCCTCCTTCCACGAGGTGAGCGTGACCGAGTCGGTCGCCGCGATGAGACTCAGTTTGGGCCCCGGCGCGGCCTTCGCCTGCTCCGGCGTGGCGGCCATGAAGCCGACCGTCACCGCCATGGCGGCGACGGCCGTGGTACCGGCGAGCAGCGGACGCCGCAGCCGATTGGTGCGCGTAGTGGTCATCGTTCCCTCGTTCTCCGGATGCTGTGAGAAGGAAGCGGACAGCGGGCCACCGGGCGGGCGGGACAGGACTACCGTCCGGCCGGCGCGGTGAGAGGCACTCGCTGCGCCCGTGCGGTGAGATGAGGGGACCGGATGCCCGGTTGTCTCGGAGAGTCGAATTCGTCGGGACGTTGGCCGGATAGTGCTGCTGTGGTGGAAACAGACTGTTGCCACCGTCGGCGCACCGCAGCCGGTACCGCGCTCGGTCAGGAACCGATCCGGATCAGGCGGTGTTCGTAGGCGTAGATCACCGCCTGTACCCGATCGCGCAGCCCCAGCTTGGCCAGGATGCGTCCGACGTGTGTCTTCACCGTCCCCTCGGAGAGGAACAGTTGTCGGGCGATCGTCGCGTTGGAGGCGCCGCGCGCGATCAGCAGCAGCACATCGCGCTCCCGGTCCGTGAGCGACGCGACCGGGTCCGCCGCGCCGTGTCGCCCCGGGAGGTCGGCGGCGACGTGGTCGAGCAGGCGGCGCGTGGTGGAGGGGGCGATCACCGCATCGCCGCGGTGCACGGTACGGATCGCCGCGAGCAGGTCCTCCGCCGGCGCATCCTTCACCAGAAAGCCGCTCGCCCCGGCCTGGAGTGCGGCGAAGGCGTGCTCGTCGAGGTCGAAGGTGGTCAGGACGATCACCTTCGGCGCGTCGGGGTGGGCCAACAGCCGTCGGGTCGCCTCCACCCCGTCGAGTCGCGGCATGCGTACGTCCATCAGCACGATGTCGGCACGGCGGCCGGCGAGCAGATCCAGTGCCTCGGCGCCGTCACCCGCCTCGCCGACGACTTCCATGTCGTCCTGCGACTCGACCACCATGACGAAGCCGTCCCGCACCATCACCTGGTCGTCGACGAAGACCACCCGGATCGTCATCGCGTCTCTCCTCCCGTTTGCCGCGGCAGCCGTGCCCGGACCAGATAGCCGCAGCCGTCCTCGCCCGCCGGACCGGTGTGCACCGTGCCACCGACCACCGCCATCCGCTCGCGCATCCCGATCAGCCCCTGTCCCGCCCCGTCACTCACGCCGGGTCCGTGCCCGTTGTCGCTGACCTCGACCACGAGCGCCCCGTCCGACCAGTCGAACCGTATCCGGGCCCGGGCGTCGCGCCCCGCATGCTTCAAGGTGTTCGTCAGAGCCTCCTGAACCAGCCGGTGCACGACCAGCCCGGCCGCCGCGCTCATCGGGTACGGCTCCCCGCTCACCGTGTGATCCACTGTCAGCCCCGCGGCTCTGACCCGGTCAAGGAGCACCGGCAGTTCCGCGAGCCCGGGTTGCGGATCCCAGCCCTCGGTGGCCTCGGGAGTATCGGAGCGCAGTACCCCGAGCAGCCCTCGCATGTCGGTCAGTGCCTGCCGTCCGGTCTCCTCGATCCGGCCGAGCACCTCGGCGGCGCGCTCGGGCCTGGTGCGCGCCGCGTAGCGGCCTCCCCGGGCCTGGCTGACGATCACCGACAGGGAGTGGGCGATGACGTCGTGCATCTCCCTCGAAACACGCGCCCGTTCGCTCAGCACGGCGCTTCGGGCCCGTTCCTCGCGGTCGGCCTCGGCACGTGCGGTGCGGGCCAACAGTTCTTCCACATAGGCCAGTTGCATACGACGGTACGCACCGAGGCTGACGGCGACCGCTACCACGGCCAGGAGCAGGCCGATCAAGTACGCCGCCGGGACAGGCATCCGTCCGGGTCCTCCGGCGGCGGCCCAGACCCCGGCCGTGACAGCTGCCGTCGCGCCGACGGCCAGGGCGACGAGCCGGGACCGGTCTCCGCCATGGACCGTGTATGCGTACAGCGCGATCGGGAACACCACCAGCGAGGGCAGCAGTGGCAGCCCTCCGGCTCCGGCGAGTTGCGCGGTGCCCGCGCAGGTGACCACGGCGAACGAAAGCGCCGGCGCGACGCGCCGCCAGGCCAGGGCGCCGTGTCCGATGAGTACCGCGACCGCGAACGGCAGCAGTCTGCTCCTCGGTACCGCCAGCCACAGCAGTGTCAGAGACCAGGCGCCGACCGGCACCGCGACGGCGGCCGCGAGCAGGATGTCCCTCGGAGCGGGACGTGGTGTCAGTAACCGCACTGTGCGCACTCCGTCCTGGTGCGGTGCCCGTACGAGAGGACGGCCCCGGCGAGTGAGAGGCCGAACAAGGACCAGCTGCCGTACACAGCCATGATGACAAGGAAGTTGTCGTCCTCGGACCCGAACGGCAGCTCGGGTCCGCCGAGCATACGGTTGACGCCGGCGAAGACCGGGATCAGACCTTGCAGGATGTGCACGGAGGCCAGGCTCCATCCGGCGAGCAGCGGCATCCATCGAGGGAGCCCGCGGCCCCACGGCCGTACAAGCGCCAGAGCGAGCAGCACGCTCCCGGCCAGCAGCAGCAGCGACATGACCGGGGCACCGGTCTCCTTGAAGTCCGCGGAACGGCCGAACCCACCGCCCAGCCACCAGTAGGACTTCACCGCCGGATACACGCACGCCAGCGCGCAGGCCGCGTATCCCGGCCAGGCTGCCTGCCACGCCACCGCGTCGGCCCTACGGCCGCACCTGTCGCAGCCGGCCCCCGTCAGTCTTTGGTACGCCAGTACGGTCCTTGCCAGCGCCACGGCCGCGACGAACGCCACCGCTCGTGTCAGGAACCCGGGCCAGTCGACCTGCGCGAAGTCACCGGCAGGGATACCGGTGGCCCAGAAGAAGGCACGGAAGCCGTCGAAGACGACACCGACCGCAGCCCACAGCAGCAGCACGGACGCGATCCAGCCCACAGCCACCACCGGCCGCCGCCCCACCCCACGCGAGATGGCGAGCGCCGCGGCCAGTCCCAGTACGCCGGCGGCCCAAGGCGCCCAGTCCGGGACGATGCCCAGGGAACTGATGTAGTCCCGCCCGCCGGGCAGGTACGGCTGGACAGCGCAGGCCGCGAGAGTAGCGGCGGCGCTCAAGGCGCTCACGGCCACTGGTACGGGCCCGGACACGGCCGCGGGCGTCGTCGTGCTTTCGTTCGTCATGCGACCACCGTGGCTGCCGCAGCACCGTGAGCGCGTCTGTCCGGAGTCTCGATGCCGTACGACCTGAGACAGAGAGAGCTCCACTCGATGGCATTTCCCCGGCCCCTGTCACGGCCAGCTGGGCAGTTCCTCACGGAGGCTGCGTTCGAGGTCGGTCAGGGGGATGCCGTCCGCGAGGCGCTCGGGGTGGCCGGGCGGAGGGTCCTCCAGCGGTGGGGGCGGCGGCGGGGGTATCCACAACTGGCCTGCGGCGATGAGCCAGTTGCCCAGCGCTTTCAGACAGCGCGACATGTACGGCGGCATGGACAGAGCTTGCGGCAGACCGCCAAAGCCGTTCCAAAGCAGCAGCTCGGAGCGGTGGTCAAGGCCGTTCGGACTGCCGCTGCGTAGCGCGTGATTTCGGCCATTCGCCCTACGTACGTACTTTCCCCGATGCGTGGACACCTTCCGGCCACGGAGAGTGAAGCCCAGGGATACGCAAGCCTGTTCACGCCACGACTCGGGGGCATCAATGCGCTATGAACTACTGGGTCCACTGCTCGTCTCGGACGACGCCGGCGCCCACCACTCCCTGAGTGCTCCCAAGATGGAGATGACGCTGGCCACGCTGCTCATGACCGCCGGGCGCGTCACCACCAAGGAGCAGCTCGTCGCCGAGCTCTGGAGCACCGCCCCGCCCCGGCGGGCCTCGGCCGCGGTCCACGTCTACCTGTCCCAGCTGCGCAAGTTCCTCGCCGCCGCGGGGGACCGCGAAGGCCGGGCCATCGTCACCAAGCCGTCCGGGTACGTCCTGCACCTGGACGGCGCGGGCTACGACGTCGACGACTTCCAGGAACTGATGCGCACCGGACGGGCCCACCAGCACGCGGGTCGGTACGAGGCGGCCCTCGCGGCATTCGAGAGCGCGCTGCTGCTCGTCCGCGGCCCCGTGCTGGACGGGACCGCCGAGGGCCCGGCGCTCTCCGCCTTCGCCACGTGGGTGGAGGAGGAGCGGCTGGACTGCCTGGAGCTGTCGGTCGAGGCGCGTACCGCGCTCGGCCGGCACCGGGAGGTGATCAGCCTGCTGACCGGGCTGATCACCCAGTACCCGCTGCGCGAGTCCTTCTACCGACAGCTCATGCTCGTGCTGTACCGCTCGGACCGGCAGGCCGAGGCGCTGCGTGTGTACCGCTCGGCGCAGCAGGTCCTGCGGTCCGAACTGGGCCTGGAGCCCTGCCGGTCGCTGCGCCGTCTGCACCAGGCGATCCTGACCTCCGACCGGCTCCTCGACCTTCCGATGGCGGGCTGACCATGGCCCGACAGGAACAGGACACCTGGCTGCGACGGTTCCACCCGTCCCCCGACGCCTCGGCCGAACTGGTGTGCTTCCCGCACGCGGGCGGCTCGGCGGCCTACTGGTTCGCCCTGTCCCGGCTGCTGACGCCGGCCGTCGAGGTGGTGGCCGTGCAGTACCCGGGACGCCAGGAGCGGCACCGCGAGGAGCCGGTCGGCGACCTCCACCTCCTGGCCGACCGGATCGCGGCCGTGCTGCCCCGACCGGGCGCCCGCCCCCGGCTCTTCCTGGGCCACAGCATGGGGGCGTCGCTCGCGTACGAGGTGGCCGTCCGTCTCGGGCGCGCCGGCGGCGGCCCGTCCGCCTTGCTGGTCTCCGGCCGTCCGGCGCCGTCCCGGCACCGCACCGGAGCCGACCGGCTGGGCGACGACCGGGCCCTGCTGGCGAAGGTGCGCGCCCTGGGCGGCACCGGTCCCGGTCTGCTCGACGACCCGGAGATGCGGGACCTGGTCCTGCCGGTGCTGCGCGCCGACTACGGGGCGCTGGCCGGGTACCTCCCGACGCACGCTCCCCCGTTGTCCTGCCCCGTGGTCGGGCTCACCGGGGACCGCGACACCGAGGCCGCGCCGGACGAGGTGGCGGCCTGGGGTGCGCATACCACCGGCCCGTTCGCCCTGCGGGTCTTCCCCGGTGGGCACTTCTTCCTCACCGATCACCTGGCCGACGTCGCCGACGCGGTCACCGGTCTGGCCGCCGGCCCGCTGCCGCTGCGCGCATGAGCGGCAGCCTGCTGGCCCTCAGCGATCTGCACGTGGCCTACGGAGAGAACGGCGCCGCCCTCGACGCCCTGCGGCCCCGGCACGAGGACGACTGGCTGCTGCTGGCCGGGGACGTCGGCGAGATCCTGTCCGACGTCGAGGCCGCCCTGCGGCTGCTCAGCCGGCGGTTCGCCAAGGTCGTCTGGGCACCCGGCAACCACGAGCTGTGGTCGCACCCACGCGATCCGGCGACCCTGCGGGGCCCGGCCCGCTATGAGCGCCTGGTCGACACGTGCCGCGCGCTCGGCGTCGTCACGCCGGAGGACCCGTACCCGGTCTGGCAGGGGCCCGGCGGTCCGGTGACGGTGGTTCCGCTGTTCCTGCTGTACGACTACTCGTTCCGGCAACCCGGCGTGCGGACCGCCCGGGAGGCCCTGGACCTGGCCGCCGAGCGCGGTGTGGTGTGCGCCGACGAGAGCCTGATCCACCCGGAGCCGTACCCGGATGCCGCCGCCTGGTGCCGGGCCCGGCTGGCCGTGACCGAGAGGCGGCTCGCCGCCCTGGGACCCGACGTCCGCACCGTGCTGGTGAACCACTTCCCCCTGGTCCGCGAACCGACCCGGGTGCTGCGCCATCCCGACTTCGCCCTGTGGTGCGGGACCGAGGCGACGGCCGACTGGCACCTGCGGTTCCGTGCCACGGCGGTGGTCTACGGCCATCTCCACATCCCCCGGACGACCTGGCACGACGGAGTCCGGTTCGAGGAGGTGTCGATGGGCTACCCGCGCGAATGGCGCCGCCGCGGCGACCGTCCGCCCGGCCCCCGGCTGATCCTGACGGGCCGCCCCGGCCTTCCGAAGGAGCGAGCGTGATACGCGATCTGCTGCCGTCCTGGGCGTCGTCCGCCGAGGTGTACGGCGATCCGCCCGAGGCCCGGCTGCACCCGGCAGAGGAGGCGGTGATCGCGCGAGCGGTCCCGTCACGACGCCGCGAGTTCACGTCCGTGCGCCACTGCGCCGCCCGGGCGCTGGGTGAACTCGGCGTGCCGTACCGTCCGTTGCTGCCCGGCGAGCGCGGAGCGCCGGGCTGGCCGGACGGCGTGGTGGGCAGCATGACGCACTGCCGGGGCTACCGCGCGGCCGTGGTGGCCCGCTCCCACGAGGCCGCGGCCCTCGGTGTGGACGCGGAGCCCGACGAGCCGCTGCCGCACGGCATGCTGGACACCGTCTCGCTGCCGCGCGAGCGGGTCCGGGTCCGCGAACTCGCCGCGCTGCGCCCGCACATCCACTGGGACCGGCTCCTGTTCAGCGCCAAGGAGTCCGTGTACAAGGCCTGGTTCCCGCTGACCGCGCGAGTCCTCGACTTCCACGAGGCCCACCTGCGGTTCGACCCCTGGCGCGGGACCTTCCGGGCCGACCTGCTGGTGCCCGGCCCGCTCGTCGGTGGCCGGGAGCTGCGTGCCTTCCACGGCCGCTGGGCGGCACAGCACGGCCTGCTGGCGACCGCGATCGCGCTCCCTCAGCCGGCCAGCGCCATCAGCCGGGCCAGCTCGGCCCGCGAGTTCACTCCCAACTTGCTGTAGATCCGGGTCAGATGGGCGTCGACGGTGCGCGGGCTCACGGTCAGGCGCTGGGCGATCTCCTTGGTCTTGCAGCCCTCCCCGGCGAGCGCCGCGACCTCCTTCTCCCGCAGGGTGAGGTCCGCGAACGCCCCCTCCGGTCCCGTGTCCGCCTCGCGCGCGGAGGCGACGCGAGCAGGCCGGTCGAGCTCCCGCGCCAGCTCCCGGGCCCGGGCTCCGGCCGGGCTTTCCGCGCCGAGCAGGTCCACGGCCTCCGCGTACACCCGGGCCGCCTCGCCGTTCTGCCGTCTGCTCAGCAGCGCGTGGCCGCGGGCCATCAGCGCGTGCCCGCGCTGCTCGGCTATCCCCACGGCGGCGGCCGCGTCCGCCGAGTGGGCCGCCCACTCGTCGACGACCTCCGCGGACATCCCGACCGTCTCAAGACCCGCCGTGACGGCGGCCGCCGCGAGCAGCTCGTAGCCGCGGGCGGCGAGCACCGCGACCGGTTCGGAGACCCGCCAGGCCTCCCGGCGCGGCAGCAGCAGCGCGAACGCGGCCTCGCCGTCGCCGGCCGCGAGGTGGGCCTCGGCCTGGAGCAGTGCGTTGAGCGGCGTCCGCGGGGATTCCAGCGGGTCCCCGGCCACCGGACGGGTGAGCCGCGCCGAGGGGTTGCGGCGGCCCAGCTGCGCCCAGGCCGCCTCCGTGATGGCGTCCGAGAGGCCGACGTGGTCGCTGCGGCCGGCCGCCGTGGCCACGTCCCGGCACTCCTGCGCCGCCGTCAGCGCGTCCGGCATGCGGCCGGACTGGTAGTGGACGTAGCCGAGGGTGTCCAGGAGCGGCGCGAGCAGATGGGCGTCGCCCCTGGCCCGTACGGCGGACAGCGCGCGCTCCGCGTGGCCGTGCGCCGGGCCGTACCAGCCCATGAGGGCCTCGGCCCAGCTCAGCAGGAGCAGCAGGGTGCTCTCCGGTTCGTCGGCCGGGCCGCTGTCGTCCAGTTCGTCGATGGTCTGGGCGGCGGCCACCAGCGCCCATTCGGCGGCGCAGGTGTCGCCCGCGACGACCGCGCACAGCCCGCGCAGCGTGAGCGCGCCGGCCTCGGCGACGGGACCCGCGCCCGCCGTGACGCGGACCAGCCGCTCGACATCGGCGCGGGCGGGCACCTGCCCTGCCAGCACCTTGCAGACGTGCCGGCGCAGCTGGAGCAGGGCCGCCGCCTCCGGGGCGGGTCCGGGTTCGGCGGAGAGTTCCGCGGCGATCAGGCCCTGGGCGTCCTCGTCCCGGCCGAGGGCGGCGAGGACGGCGGACAGGTAGGCCACGGTGCCGGCCCGGTCCACACCGGTCCGGGCGGCGGGGCCTGCCAGGATCTCCCGGACCAGCCGGACGACCCGGTCCGCGTCGCCGGCCGCGGCGAGGTGCTGGACGACCGACCGCCACAGCTCCTCGGTGACGGGTTCGTCGGCCTCCGCGGTGGCCGGTGCGCCGCCGGGTCCGTCCTCGTGGCCCCTTCCTCCGCCGTCCGCGGCGTGCGCGGCGCGGTCGAGCCGGATCGCGACCGTCAGCCAGTGCGCTGCGGCGGCCGGCCGGCTCAGGTGGAGGGCGAAGCGAGCAGCCGTGCCGAGGTCGCGCCGGTCGGCGTCGCCGATCCCGGAGCCGGCCTGCTCGATGTGCGGGGCCAGTTCGGTGGCAGGGGCGCCCAGCGCGCGCAGGCACGTCAGGGCCCGGCCGTGTGCGCCCGCCCGCCAGCAGCCATCGGTCGTCTCGTACAGGCCCCGGCCCAACAGGGGGTGACGGAAGGTCAGCAGTCCGGATTGGCTGGTGGGCCGCACCAGGTCGCGACGGCGCAGCTCGCCCAGGATCGCGCAGCTGCGGGCCCGGCTCACCGCGGCGACCTCGGCCACGGTGTCGACGGTGAAGGTGTCGCCGAGGACGGCCGCCGCTCGGACGACGGTCAGGGAGGACTCGTCGAGCGGTTCGAGTTCGGCGTGCAGGTGCACCGCGAACCCGCTCGCCGCGGGAACCGTCCCGGCTCCGGCTCCGGTGGCCTGCTGCTCCTCCTCGGCGAGGGCGAGCAGGTACAGCGGGACTCCCCCGGCGCGTTCCCGCAGCCGCGCCAGGCCGGGGGCGTCGGGCGCGGTGCGCAGCACGGCGGCGCTCTGCGCCAGGTCCAGGGCGGGCAGGTCGACGAGGTCGACGAGCCCCTGCTCGACGCCTTCGTGCAGGGGTGCGCGGACGGCGGCGGGGATCTGGCGGGGCCGGTGGGCGACCGCGACGGCCAGGCCGCCGGCGGCCGGCGAGTGGATCAGGGTGCCGAGGAGTTCGGCGGTGCCCGGGTCCGCCCAGTGGTAGTCGTCGAGGATGAGCAGCAGCCCGCCGGGGGCGGTGGCCAGGCTCGCGCCGATCAGCCGGCGCACCTCGGCGTAGTAGCCGCGGCCGCCTGTTCCGCGGCGGGCCTCGGGTCCCGGTCCTTGGGCGAGCAGGCTCAGCAGCGCGGCCGTCGGCGGCGTGGCCGCGCCGGTGGCGTCCTGGTCCTGCCAGGTGGAGAAGGCATGGACGAAGGGGCCGTGGGCGACGCCCGACTCGGCCTCCGCGCAGCGGCTGCGCAGTACCCGGACGCCACGGCGCTCGGCCTGCCGGGTCAGGGCGGTGAGCAGCCGGGACTTGCCGCTGCCCGGGTCCGCGGCGATCTCGGCCACCGCGGACCGTCCTTCCCTTGCTGCGTCCAGGAGCCTTTCCAGACAGGCGAGTTCGGTGGTGCGAATCGTGGCGGGCGGGGGGTTTCCGACGGCGGTGATGGTGGTGGTCACGGTGCGTCTCCTTCCCAGCGGCGGCCCGGAATCGAAATCGACCCGGACACAGCCTAGGAGACGGTTCTCTCTGCCAAGTCGCCTGTAACAGAAGGTTCATGGTGCCGATCCGGCCACGCCGCGCCCGGCCTTAGGCGAGCTTTAGAGCCCGGAGTGAGCCTGGCTCCCGCCGGGCGGCGTCCTGCCGCGCCGGCTCTCCGACATCCCGCCTGAGGAGTCGCCCGTGCCCACGCTTGGGGAGCCCGTCGCCGACCGCGCCGTACGCCGTGTGCCGATCGGGGACCGGACGGAACTGCTCGTCGACCTGGCGTCCGGGCAGCCGCTGCTGCGCCGGCTCGACCTGGTGATCGCCGGGACCGGCCGCCATCTGCGGCTGATCCGCGAGTTCCGCGGCGGCTCCACGGCCGACGAGGGGTTCGGCCCGGGCTGGTCCGTCTCGGCCGGGGGCGCGACCGCCGGGACCGGCGGCGACCCCTGGGGCTTCACCGACTCCCAGGGCCGGGTCACCACGCTGCACCGGGACGGCGAGGGCCGGTTCACCAAACTGCTCGATCCCTCGGGCGCCCAGGTCGCCGCGTTCGGCTACGACGCGGCGGGCCGGCTGGTCCGCGACGAGGACGCGAGCGGCGCCGTCACCGAGTACGCCTGGGACGACGCGGGCCGCCTGACCCGGATCACGCCGCCGCACGACGGTCCGGTGGAGCTCGGCCACACCGGTGACGGCCGGATCGCCCGGGTGGGCTGGGCCGGTCCGGACGGCCCGGTGCGGATCGGCTTCGGGTACGCCCCGGGGCGCACCACCGTGACCGGCCCGACCGGCGGGCGAACCGTGTACGCCTTCGACGCGGCCGGGCGGCCGACCGCGGTCACCGACGCTTTGGGCCGTATCGTCCGCCAGGAGTGGGACGGCGCTGGCCGGCCCACCCGCTCGACCGACGCCGCGGGCGGCACGCTGCTGCGCCGCTACGACGAACAGGGCCGCCCCGTCGCGCTGCGGCTCCCGACGTCCGGGGAGTTCTCGGCGGCGTACGACGATCCCGCCCACCCCGGCCTGCCCAGCACGCTGCGGAGCCCGGCCGGCCACGAGCTGCTGCTCGAACGGGACGCTGCGGGCCGGGTGGTGGGCACCCGGGTCGCAGGCCGCGCGGCGCCGCTCGACTCCCGGGCGTACCACCCCGAACACGGCAGGATCACGGAGTTCACCGACGGCAACGGGGCCACCACCGCCTTCCGCCACGACGCTGCGGGCAACCTCACGCAGGTCGTGCCGCCCCAGCCGCTGGGCGGCACCGTGGTCCGCTACGACGCGCTGTCCCGGATCACGGCCGTGACCTCCGGCGACGGCCGCACCCTCGGGCGGCACCATGACGCCCTGGGGCGCCCGGCCGGCGTCAGCGACGAGGACAGCGGGGAGACGCTGCTCGCGCTGAGCCACGACGGTCTGGGCCGGCCGGTCCGCAAGTCCGGCCCGGGCTGGTCGTACTCCTTCGACTGGGTCCGCACCGCGGGCGGGTCGCGGCTGAGCGGGGCCGTCCGGACCGACGACGAAGGCACGGAGGAGATACGCGCCGGGTACGACGCCGAGGGCCTGCCGGTCTCGCTCACCACGCCCGGCGGCACGACCCGCTACGCGCACGACGCCGCCGGCCGCCCCGCCTCCGTCACCACCCCGGCGGGCGGCACGGCCGTGCTGACCCATGACGCGGCCGGCCGGCTGACCTCGGTGGACTTCGGCCCGGCCGTCCAGGAGATCGGCCGCGACGCCTCGGGCCGGCCCACCTCGCTGACGGTGCGCGACTCCGCCGGGGAGGTCCTGCTCTCCGTGGAATACGGGTACAGCACGGGCGGCGGCGCGGACACCGGCGTCCTCCGGCACACCGTGGTCGACGGGGAGTTCACCGGCTACGGCTACGACACGCTGGGGCGCCTGGTGCGGGCGGGCGAGGTGGAGTACGCGTACGACGAGGCGAATCACCTGGTGCGCCTGGGCGAGGTGCGGTTCACCCTCAACTCCGCGGGCCAGGTGACCCGGTTCGGCGAGACCACGTTCGCGTACGACGGGGCGGGCAACTTCACCGAGGAGGAGAACCCCACCGGCTCCTTCGCGTACAGCCCCACCGGACAGACGCTGACCGGGGTGTTCGGCGGGCAGCGGGTGGTGGACATCGCCTACGACGGGCTCGGCCACGAGACTCCGCGGCGGATCACCGAGACCACGGTCGACGGACGCACCGTCACGCATGTCCTGACCCACAGCCATCTGGGCGTGGTCCGTGTGGCCGACGACGGGACGCCCACCGACTTCGTCCGCACGCCGGACGGCGCCCTGCTCGCCGTCCTCGCCGCGGACGGGCGCCGGTACTGGGCCGTGACGGATCATCAGGGCTCGGTGCTGGCGCTCCTCGACGAGCGGGGCGGGCTCGCCGCCCGGTACCGGTACACCCCGCACGGGGCGGTCACGGCCACCGGTGCGGCGGCGGCCGCCAATCCGTTCCGCTACCGGGGCGCGTACCAGCTGCTGCGCAGCGCCCATGTCCTGGACCACCACCTCTACAACGGGTTCTGGGGCCGCTTCACCCAGCCCGATCCGACCGGCCGGCACTACGCGCCGTACACCTTCGCCGACAACGACCCCCTCAACACCGGGACCTGGACGCGCGGCAGCTTCTGGGCCGTGCTGACCCGGACCGGCGAGCCCGCGACGGACGTGTTCTTCCCGTCCCCCGCCGGCTTCCTCCCGTCCCCCGGCGACGCGGGGCGGGCGAGCGCCGACGCCTTCACCGGGCCGGGCGCCGTTCCGGGCCGGCCGCCGCTGATCGCCGGGGCGCTTCCGTCCCCGACGCTGTGACCCTCCACGACACCCGCCGCACCCCCTACCGAGAGGAACCGCACCATGGCAGACCAGATCGTGATCCGCGTGCCCAAGGAGATCGTCGTCAAGGTGGTCGACGACGTGGAGGTGGCGGATCCGCAGGTCGGGCAGACCGGCACCTTCGACGACGAGCTGTTCGACGAGTCGGGCAAGCTGATCGGCACCTCGCACGGCTCGTTCCGGATCGAGTACGTCCGTCCCGGCGACGGCGGCCTGCTGACCTACTACACCGAGGACATCACCCTCGACGACGGCACGATCCACGCCGAGGGCTGGGCCGACTTCAACGACGTGCGCACCAGCGAATGGGTGCACTACCCGGCCACCGGGACCGGCGGCCGCTACGCGGGCCTGACCGGCTTCCGCACCTGGCGGATGACCGGCGTCCGGGCGTCCGCCGAGGCGCGGATCCTGCTGTCCGACTGAGCCCGTGGCACGCACCGGGAGAGAGTACGAGGAGTAGGCACTGATGACCGGTCGGGACGTACACATCCTCTCGGCGGCCTCCGCGCTGCCGGGACCCGCCGTGGACAACGCCGCGCTGGCCCGGCGGTTCGGCATGGATCCGCTGTGGGAGCAGTGGGTCGAGGCGTTCATCGGCACCAGGTCCCGCCATCTGGCGCTGGACCTGGAGTCCGGGCGGCTCACGAGTTCGCTGGCCGACCTGGCCGAGCTGGCGGGCCGGCGCGCGCTGGACGCGGCCGGCCTGACGGCCTCGGACGTGGACGCGGTGGTGCTGGGCACGGCCACCCCGGACCGGCTGATGCCCGCCACCGTGAACATCGTCGCGGACCGGCTGGGCATCGACCAGGTCCGTTCCTTCCAGCTGCAGTCCGGCTGCTCCGGGGCCGTGCAGGCGCTCGACGTGGCCCGGCAGATCCTGCTGAGCGGCGACGGCCGCCGGGTGCTGGTGCTCGGCGGGGACGTGATCGCCCGGTTCTACGACCTGACGGTGGACCTGAAGAAGACCGCGCCCGCCGAGCTGGTCAACTACGTGTTGTTCGGCGACGCGGCCGGGGCCGCGGTCCTCGGCGTCGAGCCGGGTCCCGGCTCGGCCCGGGTGCGGGGTCTCTTCACCCGCCTGGTCGGCCTGGGCCGGGAGCCCGGGGCCGTCCTGGAGTGGTTCGGTCCGGCCGACCGGGACCGGGATCCGGACCGGCCGGCCGCGACGGAGGACTACAAGGCCATCGAGGAGCACGTCCCCGTGCTGGCCGAGGAGGTGCTGGCGGAACTGCTGGCCGGAGCCGGCTGGCAGCCGCACGACGTGGACCTGCTGCTGCCGCCGCAGCTGTCCGGCCGGATGACGAGCCTGATCTCCAAGCGGCTGGCGCTGCCGGCCGCCGAGGACGTCTCGGTCGTGGACGAGGCCGGCAACAGCGGCAACGCGATCGTCTTCCTCCAGCTGGAGCGAGCCCTCGCCGGCCGGCTCGGGCCGGGGCGGCGGGCGGTCGGCATCTCCATCGAGTCCAGCAAGTGGATCAAGTCCGGCTTCGCTCTGGAGGGGAACTGAGATGGCGACGGAGTCCCTGAGCGACCTGCACCGGGCGGGGCGGCTCGCCGAACGCTATCCGGACGTCGCGGGGCTGCTGGCCCACCTGCCGGAGGAGGAGCTGGTCCGCGCAGGCCGGCTGCTGGCCCGGCTCGATCCGGAGACCGTGCTCGCCGCCCATCCGTCGGTGCCGGCACCGCTGGTCGCGGTGACCGGGCACGGCACCCTGTCGGCTCTGGTCCCCTCGCTTGCCGTCGAGTTCGCCCGGCACGGGCTGCTGGCGCGGACACGACTCTCCGACTTCGACGGCTGGGTCTTCGATCTCGTCGACCCGAACAGCTCCCTGTACACGGCCGCGCCCGCGTTCGCGCTGTGCGTGCTGGATCCGGCAGTGGTCGCCGACGAGCTCCCGGCGCCGTGGCGGGTCACGGACGTGGAGCGGGTGCTGGAAGAGAAGCTGGCCGTGATCGAGCGGGCCGCCGCGGTCTTCGCGGGCGCCGCGCCCGGCGGCACTCTGGTACTCAACACCCTTCCGTTGCCTCGTGAGTTGACCGCGCAGTTGATCGACCGCCGGGCCCGGGCCCGACTGGGTGTGCTGTGGCGGGAGGCGAACGTCCGGCTGCTGCGGCTGGGCGAGGAGCGGCCCGGGGTGGTGACGGTCGACCTCGATCCGCTGCTCGCCGAGGGCGTGCCGGCCCGGGACGTACGCCAGAGCGTGTACGCGAAGGCGCATCTGTCCGAGGCGCTGCTCGCCGGCTTCGCCCGCGAGGTGGGCCAGCTGGCCCGGCAGTCGGCCGGCGGCGGCAAGAAGGTGCTGGCGCTGGACCTCGACAACACGGTGTGGGGCGGGGTGCTGGGCGAGGTCGGGCCCGAGGGCATCGAGACCGAGGGGAGCTACCGCGGCGAGGCGTTCCGCCGGTTCCAGCGGGTTGCCGCGCAGCTCGGCTCGCAGGGCGTGCTGCTCGCCGCCGTCAGCAAGAACGACCAGGAGCCGGTGGTCAAGACGCTGCGCGAGCATCCCGGACTGGCCCTGCGCGAGGAGGACTTCGTCCGGATCCGGGCCAACTGGGCCCCCAAGCACGACAACCTGACCGAGCTGGCCCGCGAGCTCAACGTGGGCGTGGACAGCGTCGTGTTCGTCGACGACAGCTCCTTCGAGTGCGGCCTGGTGCGCCGGGAGCTGCCCGGGGTGGCCGTGGTGCAGGTCGACGAGGAGCCGGCGCTGCACGTGCCGCGGCTGCTCGCCGAGGGCTGGTTCGACGTGCGCGAGCTGACCGCGGAGGACGTCGCGCGGCCGGTCCGCTACCGGGAGGAGCAGGCCCGGCAGGACTTCCTGGACGGCTTCGACTCGCTGGAGGGCTACCTGCGCGAGCTGGACGTCTCCGTGACGCTTGCTCCGGCCGGCCCCGAGCAGTACGGCCGGGTGTCCCAACTGACCTTGCGGACCAATCAGTTCAACCTCACCACCGGCCGGCTCCAGCCCGCCGAGGTGCAGGCGCTCGCCGAGGATCCGGCCGCCTCGGTGCTCGCCGTCTCCTCGGCCGACCGGTTCGGGGACAACGGGCTGGTCGGCGCGGTGCTGCTGCGCCGCGACGGCGACACCGTGCACATCGACAACTTCCTGCTGAGCTGCCGGGTGTTCTCCCGCGGCATAGAGACGACGGTGCTGGCGGCGGTGCTGCGCGAGGCCCGGGAGAGCGGCGCCGGGCAGGTGCTCGCGGCCTACCGGCGGACCGCGAAGAACGGCAAGGTCGCCGACTTCTATCCGCGCGCGGGCTTCGCCGGGGTCGGCACCGGCCCGGACGCGGCGGCGTTCCGGCACGGCCTGGACCCACTGCCGGAGCCCGCGGACCACATCCGACTCACGGCCCGGTTCGACGCCGCGCCCCCGAAGGGAAGTACCCCGTGAAGACCGTGGAGGACTTCGTCCTGCTGCTGCAGGACGAGCTCGCCCTGTCCGTGACCGCCGAGGACCTCGGTCGCGGCTTCGACGCCGTCGAGTCCTGGGACTCGGTGCACCTGCTGGCCCTGTGCACGGCTCTGGAACGGGAGACCGGACGGTCCCTGTCGCTGGCCGACGCGCTGGAGGCGGAGAGCCTGGAGGGGCTGTACCGGCTGGCGGTGGGGCCGTGACCGACGAGGGTGGGCAGCTGCCCCGGCAGCGCCGGCACACGCTGTTCTTCCTGGAGGCCGTGCGCGACTTCGCGCCGGTCTTCCTGGACACCGAGGTGGACATGAGCCGGGTGCTGGCGCACCGGGCCGCCGCGGCGGAGCGCGAGGGCGTGCGCTACGCGGTCTCCGCGTACGTGCTGCGGGCCGCCGGCCGGGTCCTGGCCGCGCACCCCGACGCGAACGCGGCGATCCAGGGCGGCCCGCGCAGGCCGCGCGTCGCGCACTACCCGTTCGTCAACGGCAAGCTGGCCCTGGACCGGACCCTGGAGGGCCGGCGGGTGGTGCTGGGGACCGTCGTGCCGGATCTCCAGGACGCCGAACTGTCCGTCGTCCAGAAGCACATCGACCGGGTGCGGGACGGGGACCCGGAGGTTCTGGAGGACTTCGAGGGCATCCGCAGGCTGCACCGGCTGCCCTGGGCGGAGGGCCGGCGGGCGTTCCGGCAGGCCGCCGGGTCGCTGGCGTCGCGGCCGCACCTGACCGGGACGTTCTCGGTGACCTCGCTGGGCCACCGCGCCGTGGACTCGTTCCACTCGGTCGGCGGCACGACCACCACCTTCGGGGTGGGCCGGATCCTGGACCGGCCGGTCGTCCGGGACGGGCAGATCGTGATCGCGCCGGTGCTGCGGCTGAGTCTGGCGTTCGACCACCGGGCCATCGACGGCGCCGAGGCCGCCGACGTACTGACCGAGGTGAAGGAGGTGCTGGAGAGCGCATGAACGACATCGCCGAGCTGAAGAACTTCGTGGTGGCGCACACCCGTTCGCAGGGGCTGCCGCCCGAGACGTACGATCCGCTCCTTGACCGGATCCGGCACGACGGGGACGGCACCCCCGGCTCCTGGGTGCGCGAGTGGAGTGCGGAGGCGGCCCGGCTGGCAGACGCCGGCAAGCCGCTGGAGGCGTCCGTGCACTACAACATGGCGCGCTTCCCGTTCGTGGACGGCGCGGCCCGGGCCACGGCGCTGGAACGCTGTACGGCGGCCTTCGCCGAGTGGGCGGCCGGCTTTCCGGCGATCAGCCGGCTGGACCTGGAGCTTGCCGGGGGGCGCGTGCGATGCTGGACGGTGGGCCTGGACGCAGACGTCCCCAGGCCGCTGCTGGTGATGACCGGGGGCATCGTGTCGGTCAAGGAGCAGTGGGCTCCGGTGCTGCTCCAGCTCGACCGGTTGGGCTTCGCCGGACTGGTCACCGAGATGCCCGGGGTCGGCGAGAACACCCTGCCGTTCGACGCGGACGCGCACCGGATGTTCTCCGGCCTCCTGGACGCGGTCGAGGGCCGGGCCGACACCGCGCGGACCTACGCGCTGGCGCTCAGCTTCAGCGGTCATCTGGCCCTGCGGGCGGCCCTGTCCGACGAGCGGATCCGGGGCGTGGTCGGCGCCGGGGCGCCGCTGCACGACTTCTTCACCGACGCCCGGTGGCAGCGCGGGGTGCCGCGCGTCACCACCGACACGCTCGCGCACCTGGCGGGCAGCACGCCCGGGGAGGTCTACGGGCTGCTCGCGGGCCGGGCGCTGGGGCCGGAGGAGCTGGCGGCGCTGCGTATCCCGGTGGCGCACGTGACCAGCCTCCGCGACGAGATCATCCCACCCGGGGACGCTCGGCTGCTGCGCGAACGGGTGCGCTCGGTGCGGCTGCTGGAGCACGACGACGTGCACGGCTCGCCGCGGTTCTTCGCGCAGACCCGGCTGTGGACGCTGCTGTCGGTGCTGCGGATGCACGGCGGGTACCGGGAGCAGCGGATCGCGCTCACACGGGAGTTCGCCCGGCTGCGCTACGCGTCGTCGGCGCGGGCGCGCACGGCGGTGCGGGCGTGAGCGGCGAGGCGGGCGTGAGCGGGGCGGGCGTGAGCGGGGCGGGCGTGAGCGGGGCGGGCGTGAGCGGCGAGGCGGGCGTGGGCGGGGCAGACGTGAGCGCGGTTGTGAACGGCGGTACGGGTGTGAGCGGCGGGGCGGGGGTGGGCAGGGCGACGGCCGGGCCGGCCGGTGAGCGATGTCTGCGCAGTGTGCTGGGGCGGTTCGCGACCGGGGTGGTCGCGGTCGCCACACGGGACCCAGGGACCGGCGAGCGGGCCGGGCTGGCCGCGAACTCGTTCTGTTCGGTGTCCCTGGATCCGCCGCTGGTCTCCTTCTGCGTCGCGCACACGAGCTCCAGCTGGCCACGGATCCGGGCGGCCGGACAGCTCGGGATCTCCATCCTGGGGGCCGGTCAGCGGGAGGCGGCGACGCGGCTCGCGGTGCGCGGCGGCGACAAGTTCGCGGGGCTGCCGTGGTCGGCGTCCCCCGGCGGGGCCCCCGTGCTGGACGGGGCGCTGGCATGGCTGGAGTGCACGATCGAGGCGGAGCATCCGGCGGGCGACCACGTGATCGTGGTGGCCCGGGTGCTCCGCCTCGACGCGTCGCGGGAAGGGGAGCCGCTGCTGTTCTTCCGCGGGGAGTTCGAGCGGATCAGTCGCTGACGGCCCGCCCGGCCCCGGGGCCCTCGGCGGACCGGGGCGGGGCCGCGAAGGCCCGCAGAAAGGTGTCCACGCCGGCGGTGACGACGCGCCGGACCTGCTCGGGGTCGAGCGGCCGGGTGCCCAGCGCGCTCAGGCCCGGCAGCTCCTCGTAGACGAGGGCGATGAACTGGTTGGCCGCCCGCTCGGGGTCCACGATCCGCAGGTGTCCGGCGTTGGCGAGCCGGGCGAGACGGCCGGCCAGCGCGTCGGTGAACTGGTTGGGGCCGCTGGCGCGGACCTCGTCGAACAGGTCGGGGAAGCGGACCGCCTCGGCGTACAGGAGCCGCCGGACCGACTCGGACTGCTCGTCGCAGTAGCAGTCGACGAGCTTGTGGGCGACGTCCTCCAGGCCGGGGCGCAGCCCGTCGGGGTCGGTCGGGAAGGAGTCCAGGACGTCGAGGGTCTTGGCGTTGGAGCGGGCCGCGGTCTCGGTCATCACGTGCCGGAAGAGGTTCTCCTTCGACCCGAGGTGGTTGTAGATCGTGGGCTTCGCGACCCCCGCCTCGGTGGCGATCAGGTCGAGGCTCGCCTGGCTGTAGCCGACGCGTGCGAAGACCCGCAGGGCCGCCTCCACGATGGCCCGCCGCTTGTCCATCCGGCCCCGGTCCGCCGGAACCGCCTTCGTCTTCGGGGTCTCGCCAACGCTCATGCGCCCATGCTACCGTCACAGCCACAAAATTTAACTACCCAGTTCAAATTGATAGGCACTACGGTTCAAAGGAGTTGCCGTGTCTGCAACAAAGACGGCGGAGGGCGGGCCCGCCCGGCTCGATTCCGGGCTGCTCACGCTGCTGGGCGTGATGGTGCTCGGCGGGATGATGTCCTACCTGGACGCGACGATCGTCAACGTCGGAATCTCCACCTTGAGCAGCGAGTTCACGGTCACGCTGGCCACCATCGAGTGGGTCACCACCGGCTATCTGCTGGCGGTCGCCCTGGCCATCCCGCTGGCCGGCTGGGCGCTGGTCCGCTTCGGTGCCAAGCGCATGTGGCTGCTCGGGCTCACGGTCTTCCTGGTCGGCTCGACGCTGGCCGCCTTCGCCTGGAACGCCGAGTCACTGATCGCCTTCCGCGTCCTGCAGGGCCTCGGCGGCGGCATGATCGACCCGATCATGATGACCGTGGTCGCGGGCGCCGCCGGCCCCGAGCGCATCGGCCGGGTGATGGGCCTGATCTCCGTGCCGATCACCCTCGGCCCGGTCGTCGGCCCGATCATCGGCGGACTGATCCTGGACGGCCTGACCTGGCAGTGGCTGTTCCTGGTGAACATCCCGTTCGCGCTCGCCGCCATCCTGCTGGCGATCAAGGTGCTGCCCGCCGACCCGCCGCCGAGCGGCGACCCGGTGCCGCTCGACGCCCTCGGCGTGTTCCTGCTCTCCCCCGGTTTCGCCGCGCTCGTGTACGCGCTCTCCCAGGCCGGCGCGCACGGCTTCGGCAGCACCCGCGTGATCGTCGGCCTCGCCGTGGGCCTCGCGCTGTTCGCCGCGTACGCCGTGCACGCCCTGCGCACCGACAAGACCCCGCTGCTCGACCTGCGGCTGTTCGCCAGCAAGGGCTTCACCGCCAGCGTCACCACCATGTTCCTGCTCGGCGGCGGCCTGTTCTCGCTGCTCTTCCTGCTCCCGCTGTACTACCAGCAGGTGCACGGGAGCAGCGTGCTGGAGTCCGGGCTGCTGCTCGCGCCGCTCGGCCTGGGCACCCTCATCGGCATGCCGCTGGCCGGCAACCTGGCCGACCGGTTCGGCGCCCGGGTCCTCGTCCCGACCGGCGCCCTGCTGATCGGCGCGGGCGCGCTGGTCTTCACCGGGTCCGGGGCCGACAGCTCCCAGGTGCTGCTCACCGCCGCCCAGCTCGCCACCGGATTCGGCATGGGCCTGGTCGGCGCGCCGACCATGAGCTCGGTGTACCGGACAGTGCCCGGCGAGGCCGTCGCCGGGGCGACCGGTGCGGTGTTCATCCTGAACCAGATCGGCGCCTCGCTCGGCATCGCCGTCGTCGCGCTGATCCTGCAGGGCGGCGGCGCGCACGCCACCCCGACGACCGAGAGCTTCGGCGACGCCTTCTGGTGGCCGGTGGCGGCCGCCGTGGTCGTCTTCCTCGCCGGACTCCTGCTGCCGGGCCGGCCGCAGCCCGCCCCCGAGGCCGCCCCGGCCGACGCCTCGGCCGAGCCCGTCGCCGACCCGGCCTAGGGTCCGGCCGGGCGCCGTGCCACCCCCGTCGCGGCGCCCGGCCGGTATCCGCCCCTCGTCCTGCCACCACCTCTCCGAGGAGGACCCCATGACCACCGCCGGCAACGCCCCGGTCCCGCTCTCCGTGCTCGACGTCGTCCCGGTCTTCGAGGACGGCTCCGCCACCGCCGCCCTGCACGACACCGTGGCGCTCGCCCCACGCGTCGAGGCCCTCGGCTACCACCGCTACTGGGTCGCCGAGCACCACAACACCCCCAGCCTGGCCACCTCCGCGCCGGCCGTCCTCATCGGTCGGCTGGCCGCCGCCACCGGCACCCTGCGAGTGGGCTCCGGCGGCGTGCTGCTGCCCAACCACGCCCCGCTGGTGGTCGCCGAACAGTTCGGCACCCTGGAGGCCCTGCACCCCGGCCGCGTCGATCTGGGCCTGGGACGCGCCCCCGGCACCGACCCGGTCACCGCGCGCGCCCTGCGCCGCTCACCGGAACGCGGCGAGGACGACTTCCCGCGCCAGATCGCCGAACTGGACGGCTACTTCGCCCCCGGCGACCCCGCCTCCGGCATCACCGCCGTGCCCGCCGCCGACGGCCGGCCCGAGCTGTGGATGCTCGGCTCCAGCCCGGCCAGCGCCGCGGCCGCGGGCGCGCTCGGCCTGCCGTACGCCTTCGCCCACCAGATCAACCCGCACGCCACGGCCTTCGCCCTCGAGCGCTACCGCGAGGCGTTCCGGCCGTCCCGGTACCTGGACCGGCCGCGCACCCTCGTCTCGGTCCTGGCCACCGTCGCCGACACCGACCGGGACGCCCGCACGGTCGCCTCGCCCTACCTGCTCGGCAAGATAAGGATGCGCACGGTCCGGCGCTTCGACGCCTTCCCCTCCGCCCGCACGGCCGCCGCGCATGCGTACGGCAGCGCCGAACGGGCCTTCCTCGACGAGCTCCTCGAGCCGCAGCTGGTCGGTTCGCCGGAGACGGTCCAGGACAAGCTCGCCGACCTGCTCGCGCGTACCGGCGCGAACGAGGTGATGGCCCTGACGGTGGTGCACGGCCAGGAGGAGCGGCTGCGCTCCTTCGAACTGCTGGCCCGGGCGGCCGCCGGCACGCCGGTCCCGGTCCCCGGCGCCGACGACGGTTCAGTCCGGCTTTAGCCCCCGCCGCGACAGTGGCCCCGGCCCCCGCACTCGTCAATCGCACGGAGTTCGTCATGCACACGCGCCGTCCGGCCCTCAGAGCCGTCCTGCTGTCCACCCTCGTCCTCGCCGCCGTCCCCGCCTGCTCCGCGGGCGGGGGCGCCGCTCCGGCCGCCGACGCCAAGCCGGTGAACGGCGGGAAGCTCGTCTACGCCACGGACAGCGAGCCGGACTGCTGGGACCCGCACACCAGCGCCCAGGACGTCACCGCGTTCGTCCAGCGGCCGGTCTTCGACTCGCTGGTCTACCAGACCCCCGAGGGCAAGCTGAAGCCCTGGCTGGCGAAGTCCTGGAAGGTCGGCGCGAACGGCACCTCGTACACCTTCACTCTCCGCGACGACGTCACCTTCCACGACGGCAGCAAGCTGGACGCGGCGGCCGTCAAGGCCAACTTCGACCACATCACCGACAAGAAGACCCAGTCGCAGTACGCGGCCGGACTTCTCGGCCCGTACTCGGGCGCCACGGTGAAGAGCCCGACCGAGGTCGAGGTGCGCTTCAGCCGCCCCTACGCCCCGTTCCTCCAGGCCGCCAGCACGACCTACCTGGGCATCGCGGCGCCCGCCTCGCTCACGTCCGGCGCCGACAAGCTCTGCGCCGGCAACGCCTCGGTGGGCAGCGGGCCCTTCAAGGCCGGCGCGTACACCCGGGGCCAGCAGCGCGGCTACACCAAGAACGCCGGCTACGCCTGGGCCCCCGAGGGCGCGGGCGGCACCGGCCCGGCCCGGCTGGACTCCTTCACGCTGCGCTTCATCACCGAGGACGCCACCCGGGTCGGCGCCCTGACGTCCGGTCAGGTCGACGCGGCCGGCGCGGTCCCGCCCCAGCAGGCGGGCGTGGTCAAGCGCGACACCCGGCTCGCACTGAGCAGCAAGGCGGTGCCCGGCGCGGTCGACGCCTTCTACCTCAACACCCGCGGTCCGCTGTTCTCCGACGTCCGGGTCCGCCGGGCGTTCAAGCTCGCCATCGACCTCGACGCGGTGGTCGGCTCGGTCTTCCAGGGCACCGGCGCCCGGGCCTGGAGCATCCTCTCCCCCACCACCCCGGACAGCTACGACGCCTCGCTGGAGAAGAGCTGGCCGCACAACCCGCGGCAGGCCGCCGAGTTGCTCGACGAGGCGGGCTGGACGGGGCGGAACGCCGAGGGCTACCGCACCAAGGGCGGCAAGGTGCTCACCGTCGTCGCCCCGGTCTACGGCAAGGCCAGCCTGTTCTCGCAGGCGGTGCAGGGCGACCTGAAGAAGGCCGGCATCAAGCTGGACCTGCACGCCTCCACCGACGCCGCCGAGGTCTCCGGCCGGCTGGACTCCGGCCGGTACGACGTGGTCGAGACGTCCTGGGCGCGAGCCGACGGCGACATCCTGAGCCACTTCTTCCTGTCCACCGAGACCTCCGCGGGCGGCGGGCACAACTTCGCCCGGGTCGCCGACCCGCAGGTCGACCGCTGGCTCAAGGAGGCCCAGGCGGCGCCGGACGGCGAGCAGCGCGCCGCGCTCTACGCCAAGGTGCAGCGCTGGACGCTGGACCAGGCCGCGGTGGTGCCCGCGTACGTCGAGCAGTCCACGGTGGCCGTGAACAAGAAGGTGCACGGGCTGCGCCAGTCGATCTCGGGCTGGCCGGAGTTCTACGGCGCCTGGGTCGAGGCCCGCTGATGCCGGCGGTCGTCCGGTACCTCGCCGCCCGGCTGGGCGCGGCCGCCCTGGTCGTGTGGGGCGCGGCGACCCTGGCCTTCGTGGTGCTGCAACTCGTACCGGGCGACCCGGTCGACGCGGTGGTCGGCTCCAACGCGCTGCTGGACGCCGAGCAGCGGGAGGACCTGCGGCACCGCTATGGGCTCGACGAGCCGCTCGTCGTCCAGTACGCGACCCATCTCGGCCGGCTCGCCACCGGCGACCTGGGCGACTCGTACCAGCTCCAGCAGCCGGTGATCCGGGTGCTGGCGGACCAGCTCGGGCCGACGCTGGAGCTGGCGCTGTACGCCACGCTGGTGGCTCTGGTGCTGTCGGTCGCGGTGACTCTGCTGACCACCGGGCGGGCCCGCTGGCCGCGCCGGGTGTCGGCGTTCTTCGAGCTGGTGGTGGTGTCCACCCCGTCGTTCTGGCTGGGGATCATGCTGCTGACGGTGTTCTCCTTCCGGCTCGGCTGGTTCCCGGTCTCCGACAGCGGCGACGGGCGTTCGCTGGTGCTGCCCGTGCTGACGCTGGCGCTGCCGATCGCGGCGGTGCTCACCCAGGTGATGCGCGAGGGACTCCTCGACGCGCTGGAGCAGCCGTTCGCGCTCACCGCCCGGGCGCGCGGGCTGCGCGAGCCCGCCGTGCGGTCCCGGCACGCGCTGCGTCATGCCGCGCTGCCCGCGCTGACGCTGGCGGGCTGGTTCACCGGCTCACTGCTCGGCGGTGCCGTGGTGGTGGAGAACGTGTTCGCCCGCTCCGGCATCGGCCGGGTCGCGCTGCAGGCGGTCGGCGGCCGGGACCTTCCGGTGATCCAAGGCGTGGTGGCGCTGTCGGCGGTCGCCTTCGTGGCGATCGGCGCGCTGGTGGAGGTGCTGTACGTGGTGGTGGATCCGCGGCTGCGGAAGGGGACCGGGGTGGTGGCCGCATGAGCGCCCGGATACGCGGCGTCCGGCCGTCCGTGTGGGCGGCCGGGGCCGGGCTCGCCCTGATCCTGCTCGCGGCGCTCGCGCCCGGGCTGTTCACCGGGGTCGGCGCCATCGACACCGATCCGCTGAACGCGCTGCGCCCGCCGGACGGCGCGCACTGGTTCGGCACCGATCAGCTGGGCCGGGACGTGTACGCCCGGGTGGTGCACGGCACCCGCTACTCGCTGGCCATCGGTGCGGCGGCGACCGGTGCGGGCGTCGCGGTCGCCGTCGTGTGGGGCCTGGCCGCCGCCCTGTCCGGGCGGGTCGGGGACGCGCTGCTGATGCGCACGGCCGACGCACTGCTCGCCCTGCCCGGGCTGCTGCTCGCGCTGCTGGTGGTGCTGGTGGCCGGCAAGGGGGTCGTCGGGACGACGATCGCGGTGGCCGTCGGCACGGCCCCCGGGTTCGCCCGGGTGGTGCGCGCGCAGGCCCTGGTCGTGCGCCGCTCCGGGTACGTGGAGTCGGCGGTCGCCCTCGGGGTGCCGCGCCCGCTGATCGTGGTCCGGCACGTGCTGCCGAACACGCTCGGTCCGCTGCTGGTGCTGGCCACGGTGACCCTCGGCGCGGCCATCTCCACCGGCTCGGCGCTGAGTTATCTGGGGCTCGGGGCGCAGCCGCCGACCCCCGAGTGGGGCGCGATGCTCACCGAGGGCCAGGGCTTCCTGGACCAGGCGTGGTGGATCGCCCTCTTCCCCGGACTGCTGCTGCTGTGCACGGTCCTCGCGGTCACGGTGGTGGGCCGTCACACACAGAACCGAGCCGAAGGACGGGCCTTCTCATGAGCGGTGTACGCGAGACCGGCGTACGGACCGCCAGGACGTGGCGGACCGGTGTCCGCGCGTCGGCCGCGGCGGCCCGGCCCGGGCCGGACGCTCCCGCGCACGACGGGCCGCTGATCGAGGTGACCGATCTGGACGTCCGGTTCGGCAGCGGCCCCGGACAGGTGCACGCCGTGCGCGGCGCGTCGCTGGAGCTGACCGCGGGCCGCTGCCTGGCTCTGGTCGGCGAGTCCGGGTCCGGCAAGAGCGCCCTGGCCCGCAGCCTGCTCGGGCTTGCCGGGCCCACCGCCTCGGTGGGCGCGGCGCGGCTGCGGCTGTTCGGGCAGGACGCGCGGGAGTTCGGCGACCGCGAGTGGCGCGGCGTACGGGGCCGGCGGATCGGCCTGGTGGCGCAGGACGCGCTGGTCGCGCTCGACCCGCTGCGGCCGGTGGGCAAGGAGATCGCCGAACCGCTGTTGGCCCATCGTCTCGTGCCCCGGCAGCAGGCCGGCCGGCGGGTGCTGGAGCTGCTTCGGCGGGTCGGGGTGCCGGAGCCGGCCGAGCGCGCGGCGAGCTACGTCCATCAGCTGTCCGGCGGGCTGCGCCAGCGGGCTCTGATCGCCTCCGCCCTGGCGGCGGACCCCGGGGTGATCGTCGCGGACGAGCCGACCACCGCCCTGGACGCCTCCGTGCAGGCCCGGATCCTCGCCCTGCTCGGGGAGTTGAAGGCGGGCGGCACCGGGCTGCTGCTGATCAGTCATGACCTGGCCGTGGTCGAGGCGCTGGCCGACCGGGTGGCGGTGATGAAGGACGGCCGGATCGTCGAGTCCGGCCCGGTACGGGAGGTGCTGGAGCAGCCGCGGCATGCCTACACCCGGGCGCTCCTCGCAGCAGTGCCCGGCAGCCGGCGGCGGCCTGCGCCCACCGCCGTCACCGCGGGCGAGCCGCTGCTGGTGGCCCGCGATCTGGTGAAGGAGTTCACCGGGGCGCGCGGCGGCCGGCGCACCGCCGTGGCCGACGTGTCGTTCGCGCTGCGGCCCGGCGAGTCGCTCGGCCTGGTCGGCGAGTCCGGGTCCGGCAAGTCCACGCTGGCCCGGCTGGTGCTGGGCCTCGCGGCGCCCGACGCCGGGGACGTCCTGCTGGCGGGCCGGGCGTGGAGCGCGGCGCCCGAGCGGGAGCGGCGCCCTCGCCGCGGCGACATACAGCTGGTGCCGCAGGATCCGCTCAGCGCCTTCGACCCGCGCTGGAGCGTGGAGCGGATCGTCGGCGAGGGGCTGGCCGCGTCCGGAACGGCGCGCCCGGAACGGCGCGAGCGGACGCTGACGCTGCTGGAGCGGGTCGGACTGTCCGAGGAGCATCTGGCGCGCCGGCCCGCGGCCCTGTCCGGCGGCCAGCGGCAGCGGGTGGCGATCGCCCGGGCCCTGGCGCCGGAGCCCCGGCTGCTGGTGTGCGACGAGCCGGTGTCGGCGCTCGACGTGTCCGTGCAGGCGCAGGTCCTGGACCTGCTGCGGGAGCTGCAGAGCTCGCTCGGTCTGGCGACGCTGTTCATCTCGCACGACCTGGCGGTGGTCCGGGAGGTCTGCGCCCGGGTGATGGTGATGAAGGACGGCCGGATCCTGGAGTCCGGCCCGGTGGAGGAGGTCTTCGCGGCTCCCTCCCACCCCTACACCCGGGCATTGCTGGCGGCTGTGCCGAAGCGGGCGCGGGCGGTGCCGGACCGGAGGGCGGGCACGGCCGACGGGGCCGGTCCGGACCGGAGGGCGGGCACGGCCGACGGGGCCGGTCCGGACCGGAGGGCGGGCACGGCCGACGGGGCCGGTCCGGACCGGAGGGCGGGCACGGCCGACGGGGCCGGTCCGGACCGGAGGGCGGGCACGGCCGACGGGGCCGGTCCGGACCGGAGGGCGGGCACGGCCGACGGGGCCGGTCCGGACCGGAGGGCGGGCACGGCCGACGGGGCCGGTCCGGACCGGAGGGCGGGCACGGCCGACGGGGCCGGTCCGGACCGGAGGGCGGGCACGGCCGACGGGGCCGGTCCGGCACAAGAGCGGCTTTAGATCCGGCCAACAGGGCGCTGCCAGCGTAGGCGTGCCCCATCCCGTCCCAGCCGGAGGTCAGCGTCCATGCCCCGCCCACCAGCCACCCCGCGCGCGTCGAGACTCCCGTCCCTGACGGGACTGAGGTTCGTCGCGGCGCTGCTCGTCTTCGCCTTCCACACCACCTGGCAGACCCGCTACGTCACCGGGTCCGGCGGCGAGGCGCTCGGTGACGTGTTCGCCAACGCCGGGTTCTACGGCGTCAGTTTCTTCTTCGTCCTCAGCGGCTTCGTACTGACCTGGTCGGCGCGGGCGGACGACACCGCGCCGCGGATCTGGCGCCGCCGACTGGCCAAGATCTACCCCAACCACCTGGTCACCTTCGTCCTCGCGGCCCTGCTGATGCTCATCGCCGCGGATCCCTTCACCGCCAAGGGCACGCTGGCCAATCTCTTCCTGCTCCAGGCCTGGTTCCCCGACATCACCGTGCCCAACACGATGAACGCGGTGAGCTGGTCGCTGTCGGTGGAGCTGTTCTTCTACCTGAGCTTCCCGTTCCTGCTGCGCCTGCTCGACCGGGTGCCGACCGCCCGACTGTGGCCGGTCGCCGTCACCCTCGGCGCGTTCACGGTGCTCGCTCCGGTGGTCGGACAGTACGCCGTCACCGGGACCCCGCTGCCGTTCATCGACGACGGCACGCTGTCCTTCGAGCAGATCTGGTTCGTCTACTTCTTCCCGCCGGTCCGCGCCCTGGAGTTCGTCCTCGGCATGGTCGCCGCCCGCCTGGTGCTCGCCGGGGCGTGGCCGCGGTTCGGCCTGCTGCCGGCCGGGCTGCTCGCCGTCGCCGGATACGCCGTCAACTCGCTGGTCCCGTACCTGTACGGGGTCGCCGGCACCGCCGCGCTGTGGCTGACCCCGCTGGTGGCCGCCACCGCGCTGGCCGACGAGCGCGGCGAGCGGTCCCCGCTGGGCGGCCGGGTGGCGGTCCGGCTCGGGGAGCTCTCGTTCGCGTTCTACATGGTGCACGGCCTGGTGGTGTCGTACGGCCACCGCTGGCTGATCGCCGGACACGACCTGTCCGCGGCCGCCGGGGCCGGCCTGCTGGCTGCGGCGCTGCTGGTCGCCCTGGCGCTGGCGTACGTCCTGTTCCGCTGGGTGGAGACGCCGCTGGTCCGGCTGCTCGGCTCGCCCCGGCCCGTACCGCTCGCACCCGTTCCGGTAGCCGCGCCGCACACCGCCACCCTGGAGGCCAAGGAATGACCGAGACGATCGGGACGACGGGGACGGCCGCGGCCCCGCCCGCCTATCCCCAGGCCCGCAGCTGCCCCTTCCAGCCGCCGGCCGGCTACGACAGTTACAGCGCCGAGGGACCCGTGTCCCTCGTCGAGCTGTACGACGGCCGCCGCGTGTGGGCGGTCAGCGGCCACGAGGAGGCCCGCAAGGTGCTGCTCGACGCCGCCACCTTCTCCTCCGACCGCGTCCACCCGCACTACCCGGCCACCGCGCCGCGCTTCGAGGCCGCCCGCAAGGTCCGCAACTTCATCGGCATGGACCCGCCGGAGCACACCGTGCAGCGGCGCATGCTGCTCTCCACGTTCACGGTGAAGAAGGTGAACGCGCTCCGGCCGGGCATCCAGAAGCTGGTCGACGAGCTCATCGACGCGATCGAGGCCAAGGGCCCGACCGCCGACCTGGTGCCGGACTTCGCGCTGCCGGTGCCGTCCATCGTCATCTGCGAGCTGCTCGGCGTCCCGTACGCGGATCATGCCTTCTTCGAGCAGCAGTCGCGCCGCGTGGTGACCGGCACGACCTCGCTGGAGGACAGCACCGACGCCTTCGCCCAGCTGAGCTCCTATCTGGACGGGCTGATCCGGCGCAAGGAACAGGAGCCCGGCGACGGCCTCCTGGACACGCTGATCGCCGAGCAGCTCGCGCCCGGACACCTCTCGCACCGCGACCTGGTCGACATCGCGCTGCTGCTGCTGGTCGCCGGGCACGAGACCACCGCCAGCGCGATCGCCCTCGGGGTGCTGACCCTGCTGCAGCACCCCGAGCAGCTCGCCGCGCTGCGGACCGACGCCGCTCTGCTGCCGACGACGGTGGAGGAGTTGCTGCGCTACATGGCCATCGCCGACGGGGTGGCCCGGTTCGCCACCGTCGACACCGAGCTCGCCGGCCATCGGATCAAGGCCGGCGACGGGGTGATCGTGGTGATCTCGACCGCCAACCGGGACGAGGACGCCTTCCCCGGGGCGGACGCCTTCGACGTGGCGCGCGGCGCGCGCCACCACATCTCCTTCGGCCACGGGGTGCACCAGTGCATCGGCCAGAACCTGGCCCGCGCCGAGATGGAGATCGCCCTGTCCACCCTGTTCCGCCGGCTGCCGGGGCTGCGCCTCGCCGTGCCGTCGCGCACCCTGCCGCTCAAGGAGCCGGGCGGCGTGCAGGGCATCTGGGAACTGCCCGTCACCTGGTGAAAGAACCGCGGGACGCGATCGCACCGCGGTCGCCCGCACTGCAGAAGGGACCTGAAGAGATGCGCATCACGGCCGACACCCACCGGTGTCTGGGGGCGGGACAGTGCGTGCTGTCCGACCCCGACCGTTTCGACCAGTCGGACGACGGGACGGTGCTCCTGCTCAGGGCCCCGGTGACCGGCCCGGAGGAGGAGGCGCTGGTCCGCGGGACCGTGGCGCTGTGTCCCTCGCAGGCGCTCACCCTGGAGGCCTGAGGATGCCGGTCGAAGGACGTCTGGTCGACGCGGTCGCGGACCACCGGGGCCGGCTGCTGAGCATCGCCGAGCTGCCGCCCGTGCCCGGGGTGGACGTACGGGAGCGACTCGTCCCGGGGCCGCCCGGCGGGCCCGAGGTACGGGTGCGGGTGTACCGGCCGCGGGCCGAGCGGGCGGCGCTGCCCGCGGTGCTGTGGATCCACGGCGGCGGGTTCTGCCTGGGCAACGTGGACTCCGTGCACGGGGGCGCCGCGCAGGCCGCGCTGCACGCACGGGCCGTGGTGGTCGCGGTCTCCTACCGGCTGGCGCCGGAACACCCCTACCCGGCGGGACTCGACGACTGCTGGGCGGCGCTGGAGTGGGCCGCGGGCCACTCGGGCGAGCTCGGCACCGACCCGGCCCGCCTCGCGGTCGCCGGGGCGAGCTCCGGCGGCGCGCTGGCCGCCGGGCTGACCCTGCTCGCCCGTGACCGGGGCGGACCCGCGCTGTGTTTCCAGCACCTGAGCACGCCGGTGCTCGACGACCGGCTGGTGACCGCGTCGATGGCCGCGTACACCGACACCCCGGTCTGGAACCGTCGGCTGGCCGAGGAGAGCTGGCGGCTGTACCTGGGCGCGGCCCGGGACCGGGACTCGCTGCCGGTGTACGCGGCGCCGGCCCGGGCCGCGGACCTGAGCGGCCTGCCGGCCGCCTACATCTCGACCGCGGGCCTCGACCCGCTGCGGGACGAGGGGCTGGCGTACGGGCTGCGGCTGGCCGAGGCGGGCGTGCCGGTGGAGCTGCACAACTTCCCCGGTGCGTACCACGCGTTCGTGGACGGGGCGCAGCCCGAGGAGCAGCAGCGCATCGGGATCGAGCACCTCACGGCGCTGCGCGCGGGGCTGCACCGGCCCGCGGCCGACCGGGTCCGCCCTGCGGCCGACCAGGTCCTCCCTGCGGCCGACCGGGTTTAGAACGCCGAAAGACCCCCGTTAGGGCAGGTGGTGAGTCTGGTGACGCATTCGTCCTCGACGAGGGAGTACGTGACAGACCATGGCCAAGCCCAGCTCCGCACCGATCGCCGTCGTCGGACTCGCCTGCCGTCTGCCGGGCGCCGCCGACCCCGACGCCTTCTGGCGGCTGCTCGGCCGGGGTGAGGACGCGGTCGGGGAGCCGCCGGCGGACCGCTGGTCCGCCTCGGCTCCCCGGCACGGGGCCTTCCTGGACGAGGTGGACCGCTTCGACGCCGCCTTCTTCGGGATCTCGCCGCGCGAGGCGGCGGCCATGGACCCGCAGCAGCGCCTGATGCTCGAACTGGGCTGGGAGGCGCTGGAGGAGGCCGGGATCGTGCCCGGCGCGCTGGCCGGCAGCCGCACGGCGGTGTACGCGAGCGCCATGTGGGACGACTACGCGGCGCTTCACCACCGGCGCGGCGAGGCGGGGGCCGGACGGCACTCGGTCACCGGGCTCGGCCGGGGCATCATCGCGAACCGTCTCTCGTACGTGCTGGGGCTGACCGGCCCGAGCCTGACCGTCGACGCGGCCCAGTCGTCCTCGCTGGTCGCGGTCCACCTGGCCTGCGAGAGCCTGCGGCACGGGGAGGCCGACCTGGCCGTGGTGGGCGGCGTGAACCTGATCCTGTCGCCCGGCAGCAGCGCGGACAGCGCCCGGTTCGGCGCCCTGTCCCCCGACGGTCGGTGCTTCACCTTCGACTCCCGCGCCAACGGGTACGTCCGGGGCGAGGGCGGGGTCGCCGTCGTGCTGAAGCCGCTGGACCGGGCCGTCGCCGACGGGGACCGCGTGCACTGCTTGATCCTGGGCAGCGCCGTCAACAACGACGGCGCCTCGGCCGGCCTGACGGTGCCGGACCGGGACGCGCAGGAGGCCGTGCTGCGGGCCGCGCACGCGCGCGCCGGCACCGACGCGGCCTCCGTCCAGTACGTCGAACTGCACGGCACGGGGACCCCGGTGGGCGATCCGGTGGAGGCCGCGGCGCTCGGCGCCGCGCTGGGCGCGGGCCGTCCGGCGGACGCCCCGCTGCTGGTGGGCTCCGCGAAGACGAACGTGGGGCACCTGGAGGGCGCGGCCGGCCTGGTGGGCCTGCTGAAGACCGCGCTTGCGGTGTCCCGCCGGCGCATCCCCGCGAGCCTGAACTTCCGCGAGCCGAATCCGGCCATCCCGCTCGACGCCCTGGGGCTGCGGGTGCAGACGCGCGAGAGCGCCTGGCCGACGCCCGACCGACCGCTGATCGCGGGCGTGAGCTCGTTCGGCATGGGCGGCACCAACTGCCATGTGGTGCTGGGCGAGGCGGACTTGGCGTCGACGCGGACGGCCGGTGAGGGGCGTCCTGGCGAGGTGGACCCGGCGCCGACACGGACGGCCGGTGAGGGGCGTCCGGGCGAGGACGGCGGCAGGACCGGAGGGCCGGTGGCCTGGCTGCTGTCCGGACGCGACGCCGCGGCGCTCCGCGGGCAGGCGGACCGGTTGCGTCGGCACCAGGAGGAGCACGGCCACGACGCAGTGGACACGGCGTACTCGCTCGCCGCGCACCGTACGCGCTTCGACGAGCGGGCCGTGGTGGTCGCCGAGGACACGGCCGGTCTGCTCGCCGGGACGGCGGCGCTGGCGGCGGGGCGGGACCACCCGGCGGTGGTGCGCGGCAGCGCGGCGTCGGGCCCGGCGCGCACCGCGTTCCTGTTCACCGGGCAGGGCAGCCAGCGGGCCGGAATGGGCCGTGAACTCTACGAGACGTACGAGGAGTTCGCCGCCGCCTTCGACGAGGTGACCGCCGCCCTCGACACCCACCTGGACCGGCCGCTCAAGGAGATCGTCTTCGCCGAGGACGACACCCTGCTGCACCGGACCCAGTACACCCAGCCCGCGCTCTTCGCCCTGGAGACCGCGCTGTACCGACTGCTTGAGACCTGGGGCATCACCCCGGACCATGTGGCCGGCCACTCCATCGGGGAGCTGACGGCCGCTCATGTGGCGGGAGTTCTCTCCCTGGAGGACGCGGCGCTGCTGGTGGCCGCGCGCGGCCGGCTGATGGGCGAGCTGCCGCAGGGCGGCGCGATGGCCGCCGTGGAGGCGCCGGAGGACGCCGTCCGGCCGCTGCTGAACGAGCGGGTGACGCTCGCGGCCGTCAACGGGCCCGATTCCGTGGTGATCTCGGGCGACGAGGACGAGGTCGAGCGGGTCGCGGCCCACTTCGCCGGGCAGGGCCGGCGCACCCGACGGCTCACCGTCAGTCACGCCTTCCACTCCCACCACATGGACCCGATCCTCGACGAGTTCCGCTCCGTCGCCGCCGGACTCTCCTTCCACGCCCCCCGCATCCCGGTGATCTCCAACGTGTCGGGCGCCCCTGCAACCGCCGACGAGCTCGCCTCCCCCGACTACTGGGCCCGCCACATCCGGGAGGCCGTTCGCTTCCACGACGGCGTACGAGCCCTCCACGACGTGGGCGTCACCGTGTACCTCGAACTCGGGCCGGACGCGGTGCTCACCGGGGCGGCCCGCCGCACCCTGAAGGAGACGGACGGCGGACACGTCCTGGCGGCCGGACTGCGGAGGGGCCGGCCCGAGGCGTCCACCCTGCTGGCCGCCGTCGCGGGCGCGCACGCCCACGGGGCCGCGGTGGACTGGGCCGGGCTCTTCGCGACCCGGGGCGGGCGGGCGGTGCCGCTGCCCACGTATTCCTTCCAGCGCGAGCGGCACTGGCTGGACGCCTCGGAGGGAGCGGTCGCGGCCGAGCCCGCCGAGACGGAGCCGGTCACCGCGCAGGCATCGGCCGTCGACCCGGCCGAGCCGGGCGGCCCGGCCTCACCGCCCGCCGTACCCGATCTGACCGAACTGGTCCGTACGCACATCGCCTTCGTGCTCGGGCACGTCACCGCCGAGTCCGTCGACACCGCGCGCAGTTTCAAGGAGCTCGGGTTCGACTCACTCTCCGGCGTCGAGCTCCGGGACCGGCTCCAGTCCGCGACCGGGCTCTCCCTGCCGTCCGCGCTGATCTACCACCAGCCCACGCCCGAGGCGGTGGTCGGCCTGCTCCAGGAGCGGTACGCCGCCCCCCGCGCCGCGGCTTCCGCCGCCGCCCGCCCCGCAGCCGGGACCGGGACCGACCCGATCGTGATCGTCGGCATGGCCTGCCGCTACCCGGGCGGGGTCGGCTCCCCCGAGGAACTGTGGGAGCTCGTCGCCTCGGGCGCCGACGCGATCGGGCCGTTCCCCGCGGACCGGGGCTGGGACCTGGCCGGACTGTACGACCCCGACCCCGACCGCCCCGGGACGACGTACGCGCGGGAGGGCGGATTCCTCACCGGCGCGGGTGACTTCGACGCCGCGTTCTTCGGCATCAGCCCGCGCGAGGCCGCGGCGATGGACCCGCAGCAGCGGCTGCTCCTGGAGACGGCGTGGGAGGCGTTCGAGCGGGCGGAGATCGCTCCCGACGGGCTGCGCGGCGCCCGGGCGGGCGTGTTCGTCGGCGCGACGGCCATGGACTACGGGCCGCGGCTGCACGAGGCGGCCGAGGGCTACGACGGGTACCTCCTGACCGGCAGCACCGCGAGCGTCGCCTCGGGCCGGCTGGCGTACACCTTCGGCCTGGAGGGCCCGGCCGTCACCGTGGACACGGCCTGCTCCTCCTCGCTGGTCGCGTTGCATCTCGCGGTGCAGGCGCTGCGTCAGGGCGAGTGCGACCTCGCGCTCGCCGGCGGGGTGACGGTCATGCCCACGCCGGGCATGTTCCTGGAGTTCAGCCGGCAGCGCGGACTCGCGCCGGACGGCCGGTGCAAGCCCTTCGCCGCGGCGGCGGACGGCACCGCGTGGGCCGAGGGAGTCGGCCTGCTGCTCGTCGAACGGCTCTCGGACGCCCGCCGCAACGGACACCAGGTCCTGGCCGTCGTGCGCGGCACGGCGATCAACCAGGACGGCGCGAGCAACGGCCTGACCGCGCCCCACGGCCCCTCCCAGGAACGCGTGATCCGCCAGGCCCTGGCCACCGCCGGACTCACCGGGGCGGACGTGGACGCGATGGAGGCGCACGGCACCGGCACCCGGCTCGGCGACCCGATCGAGGCGGACGCCCTGCTGGCCACCTACGGACAGGACCGGGCGGAGGGGAACCCGTTGTGGCTGGGCTCGCTCAAGTCCAACATCGGACACACGCAGGCCGCCGCAGGCGTCGGCGGCATCATCAAGATGGTCGAGGCCATGCGCCACGGCGTCCTGCCCCGCACCCTGCACGTCGACGAACCGTCCCCGCACGTCGACTGGACGGCGGGAGCCGTCGAACTCCTCACCGAGGCCCGGGAATGGACCACGGCCGGACGCCCGCGACGGGCCGCGGTGTCGTCCTTCGGCATCAGCGGCACCAACGCCCACGTCATCCTGGAGCAGGGTCCGGAGCGGAGCCCGGAGCCCGTGGCGGAGAACCGGCCGCAATCAGGTCCGGTGCTCCTTCCGCTGTCCGCACGGACCGCGGACGCGTTGCCCGCACAGGCCGCGCGCCTGTCGGCGTACCTGGCCGATCGCCCGGACGCCGACCTCGCCGGCGTCGCCGGCGCGCTGGCCCGGGGCCGGGCCGCTCTGGAGCACCGTGCGGTGCTGGTCGCCGAGGACAGGGAGGAGGCGCTGGCCGCGCTGGCCGCGCTGGAGGCCGGGGACGACCACCCGGCTGTGGTGCGGGGCACGGCCGCGGGCCCGGTCCGTACCGCCTTCCTGTTCACCGGGCAGGGCAGCCAGCGGGCAGGGATGGGGCGTGAACTCTATGAGACTTACGAGAAGTTCGCCGCCGCCTTCGACGAGGTGACCGCCGCCCTCGACACCCACCTGGACCGGCCGCTCAAGGAGATCGTCTTCGCCGAGGACGACACCCCGCTGCACCGCACTCAGTACACCCAGCCCGCGCTCTTCGCCCTGGAAACGGCTCTGTTCCGCCTCGCGGAGCATCAGGGGCTGGTCCCGAGCCACTTGATCGGGCACTCCATCGGCGAGTTCGCCGCCGCCCACGTGGCGGGCGTGCTCTCGCTGGAGGACGCGGCCCTGCTGGTCGCCGCACGCGGACGGCTGATGGGCGAGCTGCCACAGGGCGGCGCCATGGCGGCGGTCCAGGCCACCGAGGACGAGGTCCTTCCCCTGCTGGGCGAGCGCGTGGCCCTGGCCGCGGTCAACGGACCCGAATCCGTGGTCGTCTCAGGCGACGAAGACGAAGTCCAGCGCGTCACCGCCCACTTCACGGCCCTCGGCCGACGCACCCGCCCCCTCACCGTCAGCCACGCCTTCCACTCCCCCCACATGGACCCCATCCTCGACGAATTCCGCACCGTCGCCGCCGGACTCACCTTCCACCCACCCCACACCCCGATCATCTCCACCCTCACCGGCACCCTCGCCACGACCGAAGAACTCGCCTCCCCCGACTACTGGACGCGCCATATCCGCGAGACCGTCCGCTACCACCACGCCGTCGAGACCCTCCGTGGCCTGGGGACGGGACGGACGCAGGTGCTGGTCGAGCTGGGTCCCGACGCCGCGCTGAGCGCGACGACTCCGGGGGCTCTGCCCCTGCTGCGCCGCAACCGCGACGAGCGGCGCACCCTGCTCGGCGCGCTCGCGGCCGCGTATGCGAGCGGTGCGGTCCTCGACCGGTCCGTGCTGGACCCCGGCCTGCTCGCGCACCGGGGCGACCTGCCCACGTACGCCTTCCAGCGCGAGCGGCACTGGCTCGCCGCACCCACCGCCGTGGGCGGTGCGGAACTCCTGGGGCTGACGGGGCTGCCCGCGGTCGGGCACCCGTTCCTGGGCTCGCGAATCGAACTGGCCGAGGACGGCGGCCTGGTCCTGCCCGGTCAGGTCTCGGCGGTGGCGCACCCTTGGCTGGCGGACCACCGGATCGCGGGCCGGGTGCTCCTGCCCGGAACCGCGTTTCTCGACCTGGCCCTGGCCGCCGGCGAGCAGGCCGGAACCCCGCGGGTCGAGGAACTGACCCTGGAGGCCCCGCTCGTCCTGGCCGGGGACACGCCGGTGCGGCTGCAGGTGTCGGTCGGGGCCCCGGACGAGCACGGGGCGCGCAGTCTGTCCGTCCACGGTCGCGCCTCGGACACGGAGACGCACGCGGGCTCGGGCTCGGGCGAGGGCACGTGGACCCGGCACGCCACCGCACTGCTCACCCCGGCCCGTACCGCCGTACCCGCAGCCGAATCGACCGGTTCGTGGCCGCCGCCGGGCGCCGAGCCGGTGGATCCTGCCGCGCTGTACGAGGAGCTCGACGCCCTCGGGTACGGCTACGGGCCCGCGTTCCGGGGCGTCCGCGCGGGCTGGCGACACGACGGGGAGCTGTACGCCGAGCTGGAGTTGCCGGTCGCGGAGGCCGGGGCGGACACGGCGGCCCGGGCGGGCGCGGAGCCGCGGGGGTTCGCCGTGCACCCCGCGCTCCTTGACGCCGCTCTGCATCTGCCGGTGATCCGAGCGGCCGGGGAAGCCGGCGGCGGGCTGCCGCTGCCGTTCTCCTGGACCGGGGTGGAACTCCACGCGACGGGGGCCTCGGTCCTGCGGGTGCGCTGGTCGGCGGACGGCCGGCTGACGGCGGTGGACCCGGAGGGACGACCGGTCGTCTCGGCGGACGCGCTCGCGCTGCTGCCGGTGGACCCGGCCCGGCTGGGCGCGCCCGCCGGGCGTCCGCGCGACCTGCACCGGCTGCGCTGGGATCCGGTCGTCGCGGAGACCGCGCCGGGTCGGCCCGGCTCCGTCGCCCTCGTGGACGCGGTCGCCGAGTGGGAAACGGAGGTCGAGGTCCCGCCGGTGGTCGCGGTCCGCGTCCCGACCGGTCGTGCGGGGGCCGGGCACGCCTTGGAGCAGCTTCGCGCCTGGCTGATCGAGGACCGGTTCCGGGACGCGCGGCTGCTGCTGCTCACCCGGGGTGCGGTCGCCGCTGCCGACGGGGACGCGGTGGCGGACCCCTGGGCGGCCGCCGTGTGGGGGCTCGTACGGACGGCTCAGTCGGAGCACCCGGACCGGTTCGCGGTCGCCGACGTCGATCTCGCCCTGGACGGGGCGGAGGGGGCGGCGGAGCCCGAGATTCAGGGCGTGCTCACGACGCTGGCCGCCGCCTCGTCGAGCGATCCTCAACTCGCCTTGCGTGCAGGCGTGTTGAGAGCACCGAAGCTGGTCGGCGCCGAGGACGGCGCGGACGCGCCGGCGCTCGGCGGTCCGACCGGGCTCGCGGACCGCACCGTGCTGGTGACCGGTGCCACGGGCGCCCTGGGGCGGCTGCTGGCCCGTCACCTCGTCGAGCGGCACGGCGCACGGCACCTGTTGCTGCTCAGCCGGTCCGGGGCGGCGGCCGCCGGGGCCGACGAGCTGCTGGCCGAGCTGACCGCGGCCGGTGCACGGGCCGAGTTCGCGGCCGTGGACGCCGCCGACCGGGAGGCGCTGGCCCGGGTGCTGGAGTCCGTGCCCGAGGAGCGTCCGCTGGGTGCGGTGTTCCACCTGGCGGGGGCGCTGGACGACGGCACGCTCGCGTCGCTCACCGGCGACCGCCTGGACGCCGTCCTGCGGCCGAAGGCCGACGCCGCCCTCCATCTGCACGAGTTGACCGCGGACCGGGACCTGTCCGCCTTCGTGCTCTTCTCGTCGGTCAGCGGTCTCGTCGGCACCGCCGGGCAGGCCAATTACGCGGCCGCCAACGCCGTCCTGGACGCCCTCGCGGAGAAGCGGCGCGCAGCCGGACTGCCGGGTGTGTCGCTGGCCTGGGGCCTGTGGGACACCGAGGACGGCATGGCGGGCGGGCTGGGCGCGGCCGAGCGGGCGCGGTGGGCGCGCTCCGGCTTCGCCCCCCTGACCGGGGCCGAGGGCCTGGCCCTGCTCGACGCGCTCCCGGCCGGTGCGGCGGGTGCGCTCGTCCCCGTCCGGCTGGACGCGGCGGCGCTGCGCGAGCGGGCGGCGGCCGGGCCGCTGCCGGCTCCGCTGCGGCACCTGGTACGGACGCCCCTGCGGCGGGCCGCGGCGGGAGCCGCGACCGGGCGGTCGGCCGGCGAGGAGTCCTGGGCCGAGCGGACGGGCGCGCTGTCGCCGGTCGATCGCGACCGCACGGTGGCCGAGCTCGTCCGGACCACCGTCGCCACCGTCCTCGGCCACGCCACGTCCACGTCGATCGACGCCGCCCGAGCCTTCCGGGACCTGGGCTTCGACTCACTGACCGGCGTGGAGCTGCGCAACCGGCTCGGCGCCCTCACCGGCCTGCGCATCCCCGCGACCGCCGTCTTCGACCACCCCTCCCCCGAGGCGCTCGCCGCCTATCTGGTGGGGTTGCTGCCGGGTGGTTCCGCCACGGGGCGGACCGACCGGGGCGCGCCGGGAGCGGTCGCGGCGGTGTCCGACGACCCGATCGTGATCGTCGGGATGGCCTGCCGCTACCCGGGCGAGGTGGGCTCACCCGAGGAGCTGTGGGAGCTCGTCGCCTCGGGTGCCGACGCGATCGGGCCGTTCCCCGCGGACCGGGGCTGGGACCTGGCCGGACTGTACGACCCGGACCCCGAGCACCTGGGCACCTCGTACACACGGGAGGGCGGATTCCTTTACGGGGCCGCCGAGTTCGACGCCGAGTTCTTCGGGATCAGCCCGCGCGAGGCGGTGGCCGCCGACCCGCAGCAGCGGCTGCTCCTGGAGACGGCCTGGGAGGCGTTCGAGCGGGCCGGGATCGACGCCGCGGCGGTGCGCGGCAGCCGGACCGGGGTGTTCGCGGGCGTGATGTACAACGACTACAGCGCGCGACTGGCCAGGACACCGGAGGAGCTCGAGGGGTACGTCCTCACCGGCAACACGGCCAGCGTGGTCTCCGGCCGGCTGGCGTACACCTTCGGCCTGGAGGGCCCGGCCGTCACCGTCGACACCGCCTGCTCCTCCTCGCTGGTCGCCCTGCACCTGGCGGCGCAGGCGCTGCGCAGCGGCGAGTGCGACCTCGCCCTGGCCGGCGGCGTCACCGTGATGGCGCGGCCGGACACCTTCGTGGAGTTCAGCCGGCAGCGCGGACTGTCCGCCGACGGGCGTTGCAAGTCCTTCGCGGCGGCGGCGGACGGGACCGGCTGGTCGGAGGGCGTCGGGCTGCTGCTCGTCGAACGGCTCTCGGACGCCCGCCGCAACGGACACCAGGTCCTCGCCGTCGTACGCGGCTCCGCCGTCAACCAGGACGGCGCGAGCAATGGTCTGACCGCGCCCAACGGCCCCTCCCAGGAACGTGTGATCCGCCAGGCCCTGGCCGGCGCCGGACTCACCGGGGCGGACGTGGACGCGGTCGAGGCGCACGGCACCGGCACCCGGCTCGGCGACCCGATCGAGGCGCAGGCCCTGCTGGCCACCTACGGACAGGACCGGACGGAGGGGAACCCGTTGTGGCTGGGCTCGCTCAAGTCCAACATCGGACACACGCAGGCCGCCGCAGGCGTCGGCGGCATCATCAAAATGGTCGAGGCCATGCGCCACGGCGTCCTGCCCCGCACCCTGCACGTCGACGAACCGTCCCCGCACGTCGACTGGACGGCGGGAGCCGTCGAACTCCTCACCGAGGCCCGGGAATGGACCACGGCCGGACGCCCGCGACGGGCCGCGGTGTCGTCCTTCGGCATCAGCGGCACCAACGCCCACGTCATCCTGGAGGAGCCCGAGGCGGCTCCGGCCACGACGCCTGCCGTGTCCGACGCGCCCGATCGTGATCCGGATGCCGGAGCGGCGTCGGGCCCGGTGCTGCTGCCGTTGTCCGCGCACTCCCCCGAGGCGTTGCGGGCGCAGGCCGCCCGCCTGTCGGCCCATCTGGAAGCCCGGCCGGACACCACGCTGCGGGCCGCCGCGCGGGTCCTGGCCACCGGACGGGCCGCGCTGTCCCATCGCGCGCTGGTCCTGGCCGAGGACCGGGAGGACGCCCTCGCGTCGCTGGCCGCCCTGGAGGCCGGCGAGGAGCACCCGGCGGTCGTGCGCGGCACCGCGGAGGGCGAGCTCCGCGCCGCCTTCCTGTTCACCGGGCAGGGCAGCCAGCGGGCAGGGATGGGGCGTGAACTCTATGAGACTTACGAGGAGTTCGCCGCCGCCTTCGACGAGGTGACCGCCGCCCTCGACACCCATCTGGACCGGCCGCTCAAGGAGATCGTCTTCGCCGAGGACGACGCCCTGCTGCGCCGAACCCAGTACACCCAGCCCGCGCTCTTCGCCGTCGAGGTCGCGCTCCATCGACTGCTGGCCGCCCGAGGCGTCGTCCCGAGCCACTTGATCGGGCACTCCATCGGCGAGTTCGCCGCCGCCCACGTGGCGGGCGTCCTCTCCCTGCAGGACTCCGCCCTGCTGGTCGCCACACGCGGACGACTGATGGGCGAGCTCCCTCAAGGCGGCACCATGGCGGCGGTCCAGGCCACCGAGGACGAGGTCCTTCCCCTGCTGGGCGAGCGCGTGGCCCTGGCCGCGGTCAACGGACCCGAATCCGTGGTCGTCTCAGGCGACGAAGACGAAGTCCAGCGCGTCACCGCCCACTTCACGGCCCTCGGCCGACGCACCCGACGCCTCACCGTCAGCCACGCCTTCCACTCCCCCCACATGGACCCCATCCTCGACGAATTCCGCACCGTCGCCGCCGGACTCACCTTCCACCCACCCCACACCCCGATCATCTCCACCCTCACCGGCACCCTCGCCACGACCGAGGAGCTGGCGTCGCCCGACTACTGGACCCGGCACATCCGCGAAGCGGTCCGCTATCACGAGGCGGTGGAGACCCTTCGCGGCCTGGGCGTCGTACTCCCCGTCGAGGTGGGGCCGGACGCCGCACTCACCTCGCTGACCCCGGGCGCGGTCCCGCTGCTCCGCCGCAACCGCGACGAGCGGACGACGTTCCTCACCGCGCTCGCCACCGCCCACGCGCACGGCGTGGCCCTGGACAGGTCCTCCTTCGCGGGCGGCGCCGTCGCCACCGGCCCGGCGGACGCCCACGAGCTGCCCACCTACCCCTTCCAGCGAGAGCGCTACTGGATGGAGGCAGCGTCCACCGCCGCGGGCCCGGCGGCCCTGCTGGGCCCGGCGGTGGAACTCGCGGACGGCCGGGGGCTGTTGTTCTCCGGAAGTCTCGATCCGGAGCTGCTTCCCTGGCTCGCGGACCACGTGGTGGGCGGCGCGCCCCTCGTCCCGGGCAGCGTCTTCGCCGAACTGGCGCTCCAGGCGGGCGAGTACGCCCAGAGCCCGGTGGTGGACGACCTCACTCTGGAGTCGCCGCTGCTGCTGCCCGTCTCCGGCCCGGTCGCGCTGCAGCTCACCGTCGACGCCCCGGACGCCGGCGGCCGCCGCCCGTTCGCGGTGCACGCCCGGACCGCCGACGACGCGCCCTGGGTGCGTCACGCCTCGGGGAGCCTCGTGCCCGAAGGCCCGGTCGGCGAGGCGGCCGGCACGGCGTGGCCGCCGGCCGGCGCCGACGCACTCGACGTGGAGCGGGTGTACGCCCGCCTCGCGGACCTCGGGTACGGCTACGGACCGGCGTTCCGCAATCTGACCGCCGCCTGGCGGGACGGGGACACTCTGGTCGCCGAGGTGCGGCTGTCGGCGGACGTGGAGGCGTCGGCCGAGGGGTTCGCTCTGCACCCCGCGCTGCTCGACGCGGCCCTGCACCTCCTGCCGGTCCGGGACGAGGACTCCGCCGAGGTGGTCCTGCCCTTCTCCTGGACGGGCTTGCGGCTGCACGCCACCGGAGCCACCGCGCTGCGGGTCGCGCTCGCCCCGGCCGGGCCGGGGGCGGTGTCCCTGCGCGCCACGGATCCGGCCGGCGCGCCCGTCGTCAGCGCGGAGGCGATGGTCCTGCGGCCACTGCCCGAGGGCGCGCTGTCCGCCGCCCCGGCCGTGGCCGGGCTGCCGCTGTACGCCGTGGCATGGCAGGACCTGACCCCGTCGTCCGCCCCGGACGTCGAAACCGCCGCCGCGACCGTGACGGAGCGCTTCGCGTCGTACGAGAGCCCGCAGGCGGCCGCCGCGCGCGCCCTGGAGCTCGTCCAGGACTGGCTGGCGCGGGAACGGCCCGCGGGGGCGCGGCTCGCGCTGGTCACCGAGGGTGCCGTGGCGACCGGTGCGGGCGAGGGCCTGTCCGGGCTGCCGACGGCGGCCGCGTGGGGGCTGGTCCGCACCGCGCAGACCGAGCATCCTGACCGGTTCGTACTGGTCGACACCGACGGCAGCGCGGCGTCCGCTGCCGCCCTCGACCGGGCGCTCGGCTCGGGCGAGCCCCAGCTCGCCCTGCGGGAGGGTCGGATCCTCGTCCCCCGCCTCGCCGCGCTGCCGGCCGTGCAGGGCGATCCGCGCCCGCTGCGGACGGACGGGACGGTGCTGCTCACCGGCGCGACCGGGGCACTCGGCACGCTCCTGGCCGAACACCTGGTCACCACGCACGGCATCACCCGACTGCTGCTCACCAGCAGGCGCGGCCCCGACGCCCCCGGAGCCCGCGAACTCACCGAGCGCATCACAGCCTTGGGCGCCCACGTCACCCTGACCGCCACCGACACCGCCGACCCCGACGCCGTCCGCGCACTCCTCGACGACATCCCCGACGCACACCCGCTCACCACCGTCGTCCACGCCGCCGGTGTGCTCGACGACGGCCTGCTGGAGGACCTGACGCCGGAGCGCCTGGACGTCGTCCTGCGCCCGAAGGCCGACGCGGCCTTGCTGCTGCACGAGCTCACCGCGGACCGGGAGCTGGACGCCTTCGTCCTCTTCTCCTCGATCACCGGCGTGACCGGTACGGCCGGGCAGGCCAACTACGCCGCGGCCAACGCCTACGTGGACGCGCTGGCCCAGCACCGGCAGGCCCTCGGCCTGCCCGCCACCTCCCTCGCCTGGGGCCTGTGGGACACCGAGACCGGCATGGGGGGACATCTCAGCGCATCCGACGTCGCGCGCATCGCCCGCACCGGCATCGCCCCGCTCACCGTCGACGAAGGACTCCGCCTCTTCGACGCCGCGCTCGCGGTACCGGCAGGCCCGGAGCGGGCGGCACTGGTGGCGAGCCGGTTCGCGCCCGCCGCCCTTGAGGGGTCCGCCTCGGCGGTCCCGGCCCCACTGCGCTCGCTTGTCCGGGTCACCCGGCGGCGGGCCGCCTCCGGTACGACCCCGGCGGCACCGGCCGACCTGGCCGCTGGGCTGTCGGCGCTCTCCCGCGCGGACGCGGAACGCCAGATCCTGGAGCTGGTGCGGTCGGCCGCGGCCACCGTGCTCGGCCACTCCGGCGCCGACTCGGTCACGGCCGGCCGCGCCTTCACCGACCTGGGCTTCGACTCGCTCGCCGCCGTCGATCTGCGCAACCGGCTCGGCGCGGCCACCGGCCTGCGGCTGCCCACGACCCTGGTCTTCGACCACCCCACACCGACCGCGCTGGCCGGTCGGCTCCTCGCCGAGCTGCTGCCGGACCGGGCCACCGCCGGCACGCGCGCCGAGGGCGCGCCAGTCTTCCGGGCGCGCGTCGACGACGATCCGATCGCCCTCGTCGCGATGGCCTGCCGGTTCCCGGGCGGGGTGAACTCCCCCGAGGAGCTGTGGCAGCTGGTCGCGGACGGCACGGACGCCGTGTCCGGCTTCCCCACCGACCGCGGCTGGGATCTCGCCGGCCTCTACGACCCGGAAGGCGAGCGTCCGGGCGCCTCGTACGCACGGGAGGGCGGATTCCTTTACGGGGCCGCCGAGTTCGACCCCGAGTTCTTCGGCATGAGCCCGCGCGAGGCTCTGACCACGGACCCGCAGCAGCGCCTGCTCCTGGAGACCGCCTGGGAGGCCTTCGAACGGGCCGGGATCGACCCGGCCGGGCTGCGCGGTTCAAAGACCGGCGTGTTCGCCGGAGTGATGTACAACGACTACGGGGCCCGGCTGCACCAGGCCGAGGAGGCGCCCGAGGGCTTCGAGGGCTATCTGGTCAGCGGCAGCGCGGGCAGCGTGGCCTCCGGCCGGGTGGCTTACACCTTCGGCCTGGAGGGACCGGCCGTCACCGTCGACACCGCCTGCTCCTCCTCCCTCGTCGCCCTGCACCTGGCCGTGCAGGCGCTGCGCAACGGCGAATGCGACCTCGCCCTGGCCGGCGGGGTGACGGTGATGGCGAGCCCGGCGACGTTCGTCGAGTTCAGCCGGCAGCGGGGGCTCGCGCCCGACGGGCGCTGCAAGCCGTTCGCGGCGGCCGCGGACGGTACGGGCTGGGCGGAGGGCGCCGGACTGCTGCTCGTCGAACGGCTTTCGGACGCCCGCCGCCACGGCCATCGGGTCCTGGCACTGGTCAGCGGCACGGCCGTCAACCAGGACGGCGCGAGCAACGGCCTGACCGCGCCCAACGGCCCCTCCCAGCAACGGGTGATCCGGCAGGCGCTGGCCACCGCGGGACTCACCGCCCGGGACGTCGACGCCGTCGAGGCGCACGGCACCGGCACCCGGCTCGGCGATCCGATCGAGGCGCAGGCGCTGCTCGCCGTCTATGGAGCGGACCGGCCGACGGACGACCCGCTGTTCCTGGGGTCGGTGAAGTCCAACATCGGTCACACGCAGGCCGCGGCCGGCGTCGCCGGGGTGATCAAGTCGGTGATGGCGATGCGGCACGGCGTCCTGCCGAGGAGTCTGCACATCGACGAGCCGTCCCCGCACGTCGACTGGACGGCGGGCGCGGTGGAGCTCCTCACCGAGTCCGTGGCCTGGCCCGAGCGGGACCGCCCGCGACGGGCCGCCGTCTCCTCCTTCGGCATCAGCGGCACCAACGCCCACGTGGTGCTCGAGCACGTCCCCGACCCGGCCCCGGATCCCGCTCCGGCCGAGCCGGACGGCGTGCCCGTCGCCGAGGACCCGCTGCCGTGGCTGCTCTCGGCGCGGACGCCCGAGGCTCTGCGCGCCCTGGCGGGACGGCTGCACGCCTGGGTCGATGCGCGTCCGGAGGCGGAGGTCCGCGGAACGGCCGTGGCGTTGGCCGGCGGGCGGAGCGCCCTGGAGCACCGGGCGGCGTTCGTCGCCGTCGGCCGGGAGGAGGCGTCGGCCGCTCTGCGCCGCCTGTCCGAGGGGGACCAGTCGCGGGCCGCGGTGCGCGAGGCGCCCGCCGATGCGCCCCGAACGGCTTTCCTGTTCACCGGGCAGGGCAGCCAGCGGGCCGGAATGGGCCGCGAACTGTACGAGACGTACGAGGAGTTCGCCGCCGCCTTCGACGAGGTGACCGCCGCCCTCGACACCCATCTGGACCGGCCGCTCAAGGACGTCGTCTTCGCCGAGGACGACACCCTGCTGCACCGCACCGAGTACACCCAGCCGGCCCTGTTCGCCCTGGAGACCGCGCTGTACCGACTGCTTGAGACCTGGGGCATCACCCCGGACCACGTGGCCGGCCACTCCATCGGATCGGTGGCGGCCGCTCATGTGTCCGGCGTGCTGAGCCTGGCCGACGCGGCGACGCTGATCACGGCACGGGGCCGGTTGATGCAGGCCCTGCCGCCGGGCGGCGCCATGGTCGCCCTCTCGGTGGACGAGGACACGGCGCGGGCGCTGCTGGCGGGCCACGAGGGCGTGGCGGGCATCGCGGCCGTCAACGGGCCGCGGGCCACGGTCGTCTCCGGCGCGGAGGAGGCCGTACGCGAGATCGCCGCCCGGGCCGCCGAGACCGGCGCGAAGACCCGGCGCCTGACGGTCAGCCACGCCTTCCACTCGCCGCTGATGGAGCCGATGCTCGACGCGTTCCGCGCGGTGGTGGCGGGCCTCGAGTTCCACCCGCCGGCCGTCCCGCTGGTCTCCGACCTCACCGGACGGCTCGCAAGCGCCGAAGAGCTCGCCTCGCCGGACTACTGGACCGCCCACATCCGCGGCACCGTCCGCTTCGCCGACGTGCTGCGCACGCTGCGGGAACAGGGTGTCGGGGCGTTCTTCGAGGTCGGCCCGGACGCCGTGCTCGCGACGATGGCCGCCGACACGCTCTCGGACGACGCCCTGCCGGACGACGCCGTCGCGCTGCCGCTGCTGCGCCGCGACCGGGCGGAGGCCGCCGCCCTGTCCGAGGCGCTCGGAGCGCTGTGGACGGCGGGGGTCCCGGTGGACTGGACGGCGTACTTCGGCGGCCGGGGCGCGGACGCCCCGGACCTGCCCACGTACCCCTTCCAACGCGACCGGTACTGGCTGGACGTGCCGGCCCGCAGGCACGCGGACGTCGGCGGAGCCGGACTCGGCGTCGCGGACCATCCCCTGCTCGGCGCTGCCCTCGAACTGGCCGACGGCTCGGGCGTCGTGCACACCGGGCTGCTCTCCGCGCTCACCCACCCCTGGCTCGGGGACCACGCGCTGCTCGGCGCGGTCGTGCTGCCCGGTGCCGCGTTGCTGGACCTGGCGCTGTACGCGGGGCGGGCGGCGGGCGCACCGAAGCTGGACGAACTCACGTTGAACGCGCCGCTGTTGCTGCCCGAGGAGGGTGCGGTGCGGCTCCAGGTCACGGTGGGCGCGGCCGACGCGGAGGGCCGGCGGACCGTCGGCGTCCATGCGCGGGAGGCCGGGAGTGAAGGCCCGTGGACGGAGCACGCCTCCGGTGTGCTGGCCCCGGATCCGGGCCCGGATGCCGACGCCGACGGGGCGGACTCGCTCGGCGTGTGGCCGCCGGCCGGTGCGGAGCCGGTCGACGTCTCGTCCGCGTACGAGGACCTGGCGCGGCTCGGCTACGCCTACGGACCGGCCTTCCAGGGTCTCCGGGCGGCCTGGCGACGTGACGACGGCGCCTGGTTCGCCGAGGTCTCGCCCGGGGAGGGAGCGGGCGGGGACTCCGGCGGGGCGACCCACGGGTTCCCGGTGGGACCCGCGCTGCTCGACGCGGCGCTGCATCCGCTCGCACTCGAAGGACCCGGCGAGTCCGGCGGCCTGCGGGTGCCGTTCTCCTGGGCAGGCGTACGGGTGCACGGAGCGGTGGGGTCCGGCGGCCTCCGGGTCGCCCTCACCCCGACGGGCCCCGACCGCAGCCGGCTGGTCCTCGCCGACAGGACCGGGGAACCGGTGCTGTCCGTGGCGGAGCTGAACGTACGGGAGACCGACCCGGCCCGGCTGCTCGCGCGCCGGGGATCCGGCTCCGGCAGCACCCTGTACCGGGTGGACTGGTCGCCGCTGCCGGAGCCGAAGTCCGCCGCCGCGGACTGGGCGCCGTACGAGGAGGCGTCCGCGTCCGTGCCGCACGCGTCAGCGTTCGCCCCGTACGCGGTGCTCGCCGCGGCGCCGGCCGCCTCCGCGTACGACACGCTGCGGACGCTGCGCGACTGGCTGGACGACGAGCGGAGCGCCGACGCGACGCTGGTCGTCCTCACCCGAGGCGCCACGGCCGTGCGGGAGTCGGAACCCGTCACCGGGTTGGAGCAGGCTCCTCTGTGGGGGCTCGTGCGCACGGCGCAGAGCGAGCACCCCGGCCGGTTCGTCCTCGTGGACACCGACGGCAGCGCGGCCTCGGAGGCGGCACTCGGCCGGGCACTGGGCTCGGGCGAGCCACAACTCGCTGTGCGAGAAGGCGCGTTGTTCATCCCACGGCTGGCGGTCCTACCGGAGCCCGAGCCGCGCGCCGGAGTCCTGCGGACGGACGGGACGGTGCTGCTCACCGGCGCGACCGGGGCACTCGGCACGCTCCTGGCCGAACACCTGGTCACCGCGCACGGCATCACCCGACTGCTGCTCACCAGCAGGCGCGGCCCCGACGCCCCCGGAGCCCGCGAACTGACCGAGCGCATCACATCGTTGGGCGCCCACGTCACCCTGACCGCCACCGACACCGCCGACCCCGACGCCGTCCGCGCACTCCTCGACGAGATCCCCGACGCACACCCGCTCACCGCCGTCGTCCACGCCGCCGGCGTCACCCGGGACGGCACGCTCGGCTCCCTCACGGAGTCGGACGTCGTCGAGGTGCTGCGCCCGAAGGCGGTCGCGGCCGGGCTGTTGCACGAGCTGACCGCCGACCGGAAGCTGGACGCCTTCGTCCTGTTCTCCTCCGTGGCCGGCATCACGGGCAACCCGGGACAGGCCAACTACGCGGCCGCCAATACGTATGTGGACGCGCTGGCCCAGCACCGGCACGCCCTCGGGCTGCCCGCCACGTCCCTCGCCTGGGGCCTGTGGGACACCGAGACCGGGATGGGGGGACATCTCAGCGCATCCGACGTCGCCCGCATCGCCCGCACCGGCATCGCCCCGCTCACCGTCGACGAAGGACTCCGGCTCTTCGACGCGGCCCTGCTCAGCGGGGTGCCGCTGGTCGTGCCGGCCCGGGTCGACACGGCGGCCCTGCGCCGGGCCGTCGACCCGGCCGGCATCCCGGCCCTGCTGCGGGGCCTCGTCCCGCCGCCGGCCCCGGGGCCCGCGTCGAACGCGACGCGGCCGGCCGGCGGCGTTCGGGGCGCGGCGGCGGACGGTCCCCCGCCGTGGGTGCGCAAGCTCGCCGAGGCGTCCGCGGCCGACCGGCCCCGGATCGCCCTGGATCTCGTCCGCGCGACGGTGGCCGAGGTGCTCGGCCACCCGCCGAACCACCCCGTGCCCGTCGACCGCGGGCTGCTCGACCTGGGCTTCGACTCGCTCACCGCGGTCGAACTGCGCAACCGGCTCGGAGCGGAGACCGGCCTGCGGCTGCCCACGACCGTGCTCTTCGACCGACCGACGGCGAGCGCGCTCGCCACGCATCTGCTGGGCGAGCTCGCGCCCCGCCTCCCCGGCGGCGCGGCGGCCACCCTGGCCCGCATCGAGGAGCTGGAGACCTCGTTCGCCGACGGCGACGGACTGAGCGCCGAGGCGCGCGAGCGCATCGCCGACCGCCTGACGGCGGTCCTGGCCCGGCTCCGCCCGGAGGCCGGGGCCTCCGACGACACGCACACCACCGCACTCCTGGACCGGGCCTCCGACGACGAGCTGTTCCGGCTCATCGACGGCGGCCTCGGCTCCGAGTGAACCGCACCAAGAGGAGAGTTGACGTCGAATGACGAACGAGGACAAGCTCCGCGACTACCTCAAGCGGGTGACCGCCGATCTGTTGCAGACGCGGGAACAGCTGAGCCAGGTGGAGGCCGAGCGGCACGAGCCGATCGCCATCGTCGGCATGGCGTGCCGCTACCCGGGCGGGGTGCGCTCGCCGGAGGATCTGTGGCGGATCGTCTCGTCGGGCACGGACGCCATCTCGCCCTTCCCGGAGAACCGGGGCTGGGACACGGCCGCCCTGTTCGACCCGGACCCGGAGCGCACCGGCAAGACGTACGCCCGCGAGGGCGGGTTCCTGCACGACGCCGACCGCTTCGACCCGGCGTTCTTCGGCATCAGCCCGCGTGAGGCGCTGGCCGTCGACCCCCAGCAGCGGCTGCTCCTGGAGACCGCCTGGGAGACCTTCGAGCGGGCCGGCATCGACGCGCGGACGCTGCGCGGCAGCCGCACCGGCGTATTCGCGGGGGTCATGTACGGGGACTACGGCGGCCGGATCCGCAAGGCCCCGGACGGCCTGGAGGGGTACATCGGCACCGGCAGCGCCGGGTCGATCGCCTCCGGCCGGCTCTCGTACACCTTCGGCCTGGAAGGCCCGGCCGTCACCGTCGACACGGCGTGCTCCTCCTCCCTCGTCGCCCTGCACCTGGCCGTGCAGGCGCTGCGCAACGGCGAGTGCGACCTCGCCCTCGCCGGCGGGGCGACGGTGATCGCGACGCCCGGACTGTTCGTCGAGTTCAGCCGGCAGCGGGGACTGTCCGCCGACGGCCGCTGCAAGGCGTTCGCGGCCGCGGCGGACGGCACCGGGTGGGGCGAGGGCGTCGGGCTGCTGCTGGTGGAGCGGCTTTCCGACGCCCGCCGCAACGGCCACCATGTCCTGGCCGTCGTCCGCGGCTCCGCGGTCAACCAGGACGGTACGAGTGGTCAGTTGTCGGCCCCGAACGGGCCGTCGCAGCAGCGGGTGATCCGTCAGGCCCTGGCCGACGCCGGCCTGACCACGTCCGACGTGGACGCGGTCGAGGCGCACGGGACGGGCACCCGGCTCGGCGACCCCATCGAGGCGCAGGCCCTGCTGGCCACCTACGGACAGGAGCGGCCGGCCGACCGGCCGCTGTGGCTGGGCTCGCTCAAGTCCAACATCGGGCACACGCAGGCCGCCGCCGGCGTCGGCGGCATCATCAAGATGGTCGAGGCGATCCGGCACGGTGTCCTTCCGCGGACCTTGCACGTGGACGAACCGTCCCCGCATGTCGACTGGACGGCCGGCGCGGTCGAACTCCTCACGGACGAGGTGGCGTGGCCGGAGGCGGAGCGGCCCCGTCGCGCGGCGGTCTCCTCCTTCGGCATCAGCGGCACCAACGCGCACATCATCCTGGAGCAGGCCGCGGAGGCCTCGTCGATTGCCGGCGAGGGCGAGCCGCGCGGCGGGGCCGGATCTGGGGCTCCGTGGGTGTTGTCGGGTCACTCCGAGGCGGCGTTGCACGACCAGGCGGGCCGGCTGCTCGCATACCTGGACGGCCACGAGGACGCGGAACTGGGCGGGGTGGCCCATGTGCTGGCGACGGGCCGGTCCCACCAGGACCACCGGGCCGTCGTCACGTACACCGATCGCGAAGATCTCCGGGAGGCACTCACGGCCCTGACCCAGGATGCGCCGCACGCGAACCTGGTGCGGAACGTGGTGAGTCCGCTGGGGAAGACCGTGTTCGTCTTCCCCGGCCAGGGCTCGCAGTGGGACGGCATGGCCCGCGAACTCCTCGCGACCTCACCCGTGTTCGCCCAGCACCTCACAGCAGCAGCCGAAGCCATCCAGACACACACCGGCTGGAACCTCCTCGACGTCCTCGACGGAACCCAAGACGCACCGCCCATCGACCGCGTCGACATCATCCAACCAGCCCTGTTCGCCGTCATGACCAGCCTCGCCAAACTCTGGCAACACCACGGCATCCACCCCGACGCCGTCATCGGACACTCCCAAGGCGAAATCGCCGCCGCCCACATCGCCGGCGCCCTCACCCTCACCGACGCCGCCAAAATCGTCACCCTCCGCTCACAAGCCATCCTCACCCTCGCCGGCACCGGCGCCATGGCCCACATCCCCCTCAACGCCGAAACCACCACCACCCACCTCACCCACTACGACGACCTCCACATCGCCGCCCACAACGGCCCCACCTCCACCGTCATCGCAGGAAACCCCGACCAACTCCACCACCTCGTCACCACCCTCAAGAACCACGACATCCGCGCCCGCACCATCGACGTCGACTACGCCTCCCACACCCCCCACGTCCACACCCTCCACCACCAACTCCTCGAACTCCTCGCAGACATCAACCCCACCACATCCACCACCGCCTTCCACTCCACCCTCACCGGCGGCCCCATCGACACCACCACCCTCAACGCCGAGTACTGGTACCAAAACCTCGCCAACCCCGTCCTCTTCCACCCCACCCTCCACAACCTCATCAACACCACCCACACCACCTACATCGAAACCAGCCCCCACCCCACCCTCACCACCGCCATCCAAGACACCACCGACGCATCCCCCACCGACCACACCCCCCTCATCACCGGCACCCTCCGCCGCAACGAAGGCACCCTCACCCGCTTCCACCACAACCTCGCCCAACTCCACACCCACGGCACACCCACCACCTGGCACACCACACCCACCCCCACACCCCCCACCAACCTCCCCACCTACCCCTTCCAACACCACCGCTACTGGCTGGAGGACGCGGCAACCGGAGGCGACCCCGAGAGCCTGGGCCTGCACACCACTCAGCACCCCCTGCTCACCGCGGCGACCACGCTCGCCGACGGGGACGCGCTGCTCCTGACCGGACGGATCGCCGCCCATGCCCACCCGTGGCTCACCGAACCGATTCTGAACGGCACCGTCCCGTTCGAACTGGCGCTCCAGGCGGGCCGGGTGCTCGGCGGGCTCGGCATCGCCCGGCTGTCGCTCGGCGACGCCGTCGCGCTGCCTCCGGCCGGCGGCGTCCACGTACAGCTCACCGTGGCCGCGCCCGGGGAGGACGGAGAGCGCACCTTCACCCTGTACGCCCGGCCGTACGAGGACGGCGCCGACGACGACACCCTGCACCGTCCCTGGACGGCGCTGGCGTCCGGCCTGCTCACCGCCGCTGCTGCGCATGCCGCTCGCGAGGACGAGGTCGACGGGGCCCGGGCCGAGGTCGCGCTGCCCCAGGAGACGGCCGACGAGGCGGCGCGCTACAGCCTGCACCCCGCCCTGCTCGACGCCGCCCTGCGGGCCGCGCTCACCGAGCTCGACGAGGACGTGGCGCCGGTGGAGTGGCAGGACGTGACCCTGCACGCCGTGGGCGCCGGGGCCCTCCGGGTGGTGCTCGCCCCCCGGGGCGAGGCGTACGAGCTGCACGTCCACGACGCCGCGGACACACCCGTCGCGACCGTCGGATCCGTCGTGCTGCGCCCGCTGCCCCGGGCCGCCGGGGCCCGGCACGACTGGCTGCTCGGGCTCGACTGGCCGGCCCTCGACCCCGTACCGGAGCCCGCGGGCCCGCTCGGCAGCTGGGCACTGGTCGGGGCCGAGCTCCCCGGCCTTGAGCCCGCCCTCGGCTCCGCTCCCGTCCCCGTCCCTACGGACGACGCGGACGACGCGGGCGACGCGGGCGACGCGGGCGACGCGGGCGACGCGCAGGACTCCAGTGCGACGGACGCGCCGGGCGAGACGACCGTCGCGACGCCCGACGTCGTCCTGCTGACCGCCCCCGATGCAGAGGGACTCCTTCCGCTTCTCCAGCAGCTCCTCGCCGCCCCCTGGGCCGCGGCGACCCGGTTCGTGGTGGTCACTCGGCACGCCGTGGCCACTCACTCGGAGGACGTGCAGGACCTGGCGCCCGCCGCCGTGTGGGGGCTGGTCCGCGCCGTGCAGTCGGAACATCCCGACCGCGTCACCCTGATCGACCTCGACGGTGCGCCCGCCTCGTTGTCCGCCCTACCGGCCGCCCTCGCCACCGACGAGCCCCAACTCGCCCTTCGGGAGGGCACGTTCCTCGTCCCCCGGTTGGTCCGCAGCGCTCCCGGCGAATTCGCCGAGGCACCGGCGCCCGCGGCGGCCGGCACCGTGGTCGTCTCCGGCGACGGCGATCTCGCCGAGTCCGCGGCCCGGTACTTCCTCGAGGCCCGGGGGTTCCGGAGTCTGCTGGTACTCGGCACGGACCCCCGCTGGGCCGCCGCCTACGCCGACGAGGGCATCGAGGTGCGAACCGTCGCGGGCAGCGCGGCGGACCGCGACGCGCTCGCCGCCGCCCTGGCACTGCTGCCGGCGGACCAGCCGCCGGCCGCCGTCGTGCACGCGGCCGAGCCGGTCGCCGGGAGCGTGCTGCCGTCCACGGATCCGGCGGCTTTCGCCGCGACCCTGCGGGCCGGGATCGACGCGGCCTGGAATCTGCACGAGCTGACCCTGGGCACCGAGTTGACCGCCTTCGCCCTGCTGGCACCTGACGCCTCCGGCGTCCTGGGCGGGACCGGCCGGGCCGCGGGCGCCGCGCTGGGCGCCCATCTGGACGCGCTCGCCCATCACCGCCGCACGCTCGGCCTGCCCGGCGTCTCGGTCGCCTGGGGACCCCGCGAGGCGTCCGGCGGTCCGGCGGCCGCGCGCGGCCTGGTCCCGTTCGGCTCCGACCAGGTCGGCGACCTGCTGGCACTGACCCAGGGCGCGGAGCGCCGGGCCTCGCTCGTCGCCGCCCGGCTGGACCGGGCCGCGCTGGCGGAGCGGGCCGGGGCGGGGCTGCTGCCCCCGGTCCTCGGGTCCCTGGTGCGCGTGGTGCGCAGCGCCGCGGCCGCCGGAAACGCCGCCGCGGCCGGCTCGCTCGCGTCCTCGCTGGCGGGGCTGCCGGAGGCAGAGCAGCTGCGTGCCCTCCTGGACCTGGTCAAGACACAGGTGGGCGGGGTGCTCGGTCATTCGGCCCGGGACACGGTGGACGCCTCGCGCGCGTTCAAGGACCTGGGATTCGACTCACTGACCGCCGTCGAACTCCGCAACCGTCTCAACACCGCCACCGGCCTGCGGCTGCCCAGCACACTCGTCTTCGACCACCCCTCGCCCGGCGCGCTCGCCGCCCACCTGCGGGCCGAGCTGCTCGGCGACGCCGTCGAGAACGCGGCTGCGGGAGTGGGCACTTCGGGCGGCGGAGCGTACGACGGTGAGCCGATCGCGATCGTGGCGATGGCCTGCCGCTACCCGGGCGGGGTGCGCTCGCCCGAGGACCTGTGGCAGGTGGTCGCGTCGGAGAGCGACGTCATCTCGCCGTTCCCGGTCAACCGCGGTTGGGATCTGGACCGGCTGTTCCATCCCGACCCGGCGCACCCGGGCACCTCGTACGCCCGCGAGGGCGGATTCCTGCACGACGCCGACCTGTTCGACCCGGCGTTCTTCGGCATCAGCCCGCGCGAGGCCACCAGCATGGACCCGCAGCAGCGGCTGCTCCTGGAGACCGCGTGGGAGGCCTTCGAGCGGGCCGGCATCGACCCCGCGTCGCTGCACGGCTCGAAGACCGGCGTGTTCGCCGGGGTCGTCTACACGGACTACGGCTCGCGGGTGAAGCTCCCGGCCGACATGGAGGGGTACCTCGGGATCGGCAGCGCCGGCTCCATCGCGTCCGGCCGGATCGCGTACACGCTCGGCCTGGAGGGCCCGGCGGTCACGGTGGACACGGCGTGCTCCTCCTCGCTCGTGGCCCTGCACCTGGCGGTGCGGGCGCTGCGCAGCGGCGAATGCGACCTCGCCCTGGCGGGCGGTGCGACGATCCTCGCCAACCCGGACATCTTCATCGGCTTCAGCCGTCAGCGCGGCCTGGCGCAGAACGCCCGGTGCAAGGCCTTCGCGGCGGGCGCCGACGGCACCGCGTTCGGCGAGGGTGTCGGGCTGCTGCTCGTCGAACGGCTCTCGGACGCCCGCCGCAACGGGCACCACGTCCTTGCCGTCGTACGGGGCACGGCGACGAACCAGGACGGTGCCAGCAACGGCATCACCGCCCCGAACGGGCCGTCGCAGCAGCGGGTGATCCGTCAGGCCCTGGCCGACGCCGGCCTGACCGCCTCCGACGTGGACGCGATGGAGGCGCACGGGACGGGGACCACGCTCGGCGACCCGATCGAGGCCCAGGCGATCGTCGCGACGTACGGCCAGGACCGGCCGGCCGACCGGCCGCTGTGGCTGGGCTCGCTCAAGTCCAACATCGGCCACACGCAGGCCGCCGCCGGAGTCGGCGGCATCATCAAGATGGTCGAGGCCATGCGCCACGGCCTGCTCCCCCGCACCCTGCACGTCGACGAGCCGACCCCGCACGTCGACTGGATGGCAGGAGCCGTCGAGCTCCTCACCGAGGCCCGGGAATGGACCGCGAACGGGCGACCGCGGCGGGCCGGAGTGTCCGGGTTCGGCATGAGCGGGACGAACGCCCATGTGGTGCTGGAAGAGGCACCGGCGTACGAGGCCGAGGGGGCGGACACGGAGAAGCCCGGCGACGGCGTGCCGGCACCTTGGGTGCTGTCGGGCCACTCCGAGGCGGCACTGAAGGACCAGGCGGGTCGGCTGCGCGCGTACGTGGACAGCCACCCGGATGCCGAACTCGACTCAGTGGCTCACGTGTTGGCGACCGGGCGAGCGGATCAGGACCACCGGGCCGTCATCACCCACACCGACCGGAACGGGCTCACCGAAGCTCTGGATGCCCTGGCCGGCGGCGCAGCACACGCCGATGTCGTGCGGAACGTGGTGAGTCCGCTGGGGAAGACCGTGTTCGTGTTCCCCGGCCAGGGCTCTCAGTGGGACGGCATGGCCCGCGAACTCCTCGCGACCTCACCCGTGTTCGCCCAGCACCTCACAGCAGCAGCCGAAGCCATCCAGACACACACCGGCTGGAACCTCCTCGACGTCCTCGACGGAACCCAAGACGCACCGCCCATCGACCGCGTCGACATCATCCAACCAGCCCTGTTCGCCGTCATGACCAGCCTCGCCAAACTCTGGCAACACCACGGCATCCACCCCGACGCCGTCATCGGACACTCCCAAGGCGAAATCGCCGCCGCCCACATCGCCGGCGCCCTCACCCTCACCGACGCCGCCAAAATCGTCACCCTCCGCTCACAAGCCATCCTCACCCTCGCCGGCACCGGCGCCATGGCCCACATCCCCCTCAACGCCGAAACCACCACCACCCACCTCACCCACTACGACGACCTCCACATCGCCGCCCACAACGGCCCCACCTCCACCGTCATCGCAGGAAACCCCGACCAACTCCACCACCTCGTCACCACCCTCAAGAACCACGACATCCGCGCCCGCACCATCGACGTCGACTACGCCTCCCACACCCCCCACGTCCACACCCTCCACCACCAACTCCTCGAACTCCTCGCAGACATCAACCCCACCACATCCACCACCGCCTTCCACTCCACCCTCACCGGCGGCCCCATCGACACCACCACCCTCAACGCCGAGTACTGGTACCAAAACCTCGCCAACCCCGTCCTCTTCCACCCCACCCTCCACAACCTCATCAACACCACCCACACCACCTACATCGAAACCAGCCCCCACCCCACCCTCACCACCGCCATCCAAGACACCACCGACGCATCCCCCACCGACCACACCCCCTCATCACCGGCACCCTCCGCCGCAACGAAGGCACCCTCACCCGCTTCCACCACAACCTCGCCCAACTCCACACCCACGGCACACCCACCACCTGGCACACCACACCCACCCCCACACCCCCCACCAACCTCCCCACCTACCCCTTCCAACACCACCGCTACTGGCTGGAGGATCCCGCCGCGCACAGCGACGCCGGGAGTCTCGGCCTCGATGCCACCGATCACCCGTTCCTCACGGCGGTCACCACGCTCGCCGACGGGGACGCGCTTCTGCTCACGGGGCGGATCTCGGCGGCCTCGCACGCCTGGCTCGCCGATCACGCCGTGAACGGCACCGCGCTGCTCCCCGCCACCGCGCTCCTGGAACTGGCCCTGCGGGCCGCGCAGCGGACGGAGACCAACCGGGTCGACGAACTGACCCTGGAATCACCGTTGTTCGTTCCGGAGCGCGGCAGCATCCGGGTCCAGGTGTCCGTGCAGGCCCCGGACGAGTCCGGCCTGCGCCGGATCGCGGTGCACTCCCGCCCCGACGCCGACCCTGGGGACGAGCCCGAGCCGTGGACCCGGCACGCCTCCGGCGTCCTGGCCCCGGCGGACCACGACGCGCACGACACCTCTTCCGTGCCCGACGCCGTCTGGCCGCCCGCCGGCGCCGACCCGATCGACGTGACCGAGCTGTACCGGGAGCTGGCCACACTCGGCTACGAGTACGGTCCCGCCTTCCAGAACCTGAGCGCCGCCTGGCGAGCCGGCGACACCGTCCACGGCGAGGTCGCACTCGCGCCGGAGCACCACGACGACGCGGCACGGTTCACCCTGCACCCGGCACTGCTCGACTCCGCGCTGCACACCATGGGTCTTGGCGAGTTCCTGGGCGACGGGATCCGGCTGCCGTTCTCCTTCAGCGGCGTCTCGCTCCGGGCGACGTCCGCGACCGCGCTGCGCGTCACGGTCGCGCCGGGCTCCGGCGGCGAGGACTCGGTGGCCGTGTCGGTCGCCGACCCCACCGGGGCGCCCGTGCTGTCGGTCGACGCGCTGACCCTGCGGCCGGTGGCGCCCGGTCAGTTGCCCTCGGGGCCGCGGCCGTCCGGTGAGCGGTCACTGTACGAGCCGGTGTGGACGGAGCTCGCCGAGCCCTGGCCGTCCGCCGGTGCCGCCTCCGTCCCGTACGAGCTGCTCGACGCCACCGGCCCGTACGGCGGACCCGGTCCCGACGCGGTCCGCGCCGCCGTGGCCGAGGTGCTGGGCCGGCTCCAGGAGTGGGCCGAACGGGACGCGGAGGGCCCCCTGCTGGTGCTCACCCGGCGGGCCGTGGCCGTCGACCCGGGTGACGTGCCGGATCTGGCCGCCGCCCCGCTGTGGGGGCTGGTCCGGTCCGCCGCGACGGAGAACCCGGGCAGGATCGTGCTGGCCGACATCGACGACACGGACGCCGATTCCGCCTCCCGCCGGATCCTGGACGCTGCCGTCGCCACCGGGGAGCCGCAGTTCGCGCTGCGGGAGGGCCGGGTCCTCGTACCGCGGCTGGCGCCCGTGACCGTCGGTGCGCCGCTCGCGCCGCCGGCCGAAGGCGGGCCGTGGCGGCTGACGACGCCGGGCGGTTCGCCGGACGACCTGTACGCCGCCCCGCACCCGGAGGCGCGCGCCGACCTGGCCGAGGGCCAGGTGCGGATCGCCGTGCGCGCGGCCGGGCTGAACTTCCGGGACGTGCTGACCGCGCTGGGCATGGTGCCCGTCGGGGCGCCGCTCGGGACCGAGGCGGCCGGCACGGTCCTGGAGACCGGACCGGGAGTGGACGATCTCGCCGTCGGCGACCGGGTGTTCGGGCTCGTGCCCGGGGCGGTGGGTCCGGTGGCGGTGGCCGACCGGCGGCTGATCGCCAGGATCCCGGAAGGCTGGTCGTACGCCCAGGCGGCCGGTGTCCCGGCGGTGTTCACCACGGCGTACTACGGGCTGGTCGAGCTGGCCGGCCTGAAGGCCGGGGAGCGGCTGCTGATCCACTCCGCCGCGGGCGGCGTCGGGCTGGCGGCGCTGCAACTGGCCCGGCACCTGGGGGCCGAGGTGTTCGCGACGGCCAGTGTCGCCAAGTGGGGTGCCCTGCGGGCGCTCGGCGTCACAGGGGACCGGCTGGCCTCCTCCCGTACGACCGGCTTCGAGGACTCCGTCCGCGCCGCCACCGGCGGTGACGGGGTGGACGTGGTGCTGAACTCGCTGACCGGTGAGTTCGTCGACGCGTCGCTCCGGCTGCTCGGGCCGGGCGGGCGGTTCGTGGAGATGGGCATCGCCGACCTGCGGGATCCGGAGGCGGTGGCCGCCGTACGGCCGGGTGTCGCCTACCACCCGTTCGAGCTGCTGGACATGGATCCGGACACGGTGGGCGCGGTGCTGGCCTCCGTGCTGGAACTGTTCGAGCGGGGGGTGCTGCAACCGCTGCCGGTGACCACGTGGGAGGCGGACCGGGCCCCGGAGGCGTTCCGCTGGTTCTCCCAGGCGCGGCAGGTCGGCAAGGTGGTCCTCATCCTGCCGGCGCCGTCGCCCGACGGGACGGTGCTGATCACCGGCGGCACCGGCACGCTCGGGTCGGCACTGGCCCGGCATCTGGTGACCGTGCACGGTGTGCGGCATCTGCTGCTGACCGGCCGCCGGGGGCCGGAGGCGCCCGGGGCACGCGAGCTGGCGGAGGAACTGGAGGCGCTGGGCGCGCAGGTGCGGATCGTGGCGTGCGACACCGCGGACCGCGCGGCGCTGGCCGCGCTGCTCGGGTCGGTCGACCCGGCGCATCCGCTGACCGACGTCGTCCACGCGGCCGGAGTGCTCGACGACGGGATCCTCGCGTCGCTCACCGCGGAGAAGACGGCGGCCGTGCTGCGTCCGAAGGTGGACGCGGCCTGGCATCTGCACGAGCTGACCCGCGACCTCGACCTGTCGTCCTTCGTGCTGTTCTCCTCCGCCTCCGGCCAGCTCGGCGGGGCCGGGCAGGCCAACTACGCGGCGGCGAACGTCTTCCTGGACGCGCTCGCCGGCCATCGGCGCCGGCTCGGCCTGCCGGCCGTCTCCCTGGCCTGGGGCATGTGGCAGGACGCGAGCGGGATGACCGGTCATCTGGCCGAGGCGGACCTGGCCCGGATCGGCCGGGGTGGTCTGGTCGCGATGTCGGTGCCCGAGGGCATGGCGCTCTTCGACGCGGCGCTGGGCGCGGGGCGACCCGTGCTGGTGCCGGCCCCGCTGGACCTCGCCGGGCTGCGTGCCCAGGCGGGCACGGAGGGGCTGCCCGCGGTGCTGCGCGGGCTGGTGCGCGGGCCGGTCGTACGGCGGGCCGCGCAGGCGGCGCCGGTGTCGGCACAGAGCCTGGCGGACCGGCTGGCGCCGCTGCCGGGGCCGGAGCGCGAGCGGGTGCTGCTGACGCTGGTGCGCGACCAGGTGGCGGCGGTGCTGGGACATGCGGCGGCCGACGGGATCGCGGCGGACCGGGCGTTCAAGGAGATCGGCTTCGACTCGCTGACCTCGGTGGAGCTGCGCAACCGGATCGCCGCCGCGACCGGGCTGCGGCTGCCGACGACGCTGGTGTTCGACTTCCCGACGCCGCAGACGCTGGCCGGGCGGCTGCTCGGTCTCCTTGCGCCGACGGACCCGGCCGGCGATCTGGACCGGCTGCTGGCCTCGGTGACCGTCGACAGCCCGGACTTCCCGGTGCTGCGGGAGCGGCTGCGGGCCGCGCTGTGGCGCTGGGAGGAGGAGGCCGGTCCGGCGGGCTCCTCCGACGGCTCCGACACGGCCGGGCCGCCCGATCTGTCGGACGCCACCGACGAGGAGCTGTTCCGCGCGCTGGACGGGGAGCTCGACGGAGAACTGGACGGGGAATTCGATGCCTCCTGAACCGCTGAATGGAGAGAGTGCGACGGCGATGAGCAACGAGGAGAAGCTCCGCGACTATCTGAAGCGGGCGACCGCCGACCTGAAGCAGGCCAAGCGGCGGATCCGTGAGCTGGAGGACAGCAGCCACGAGCCGATCGCGATCGTGGCGACGGGCTGCCGCCTCCCGGGCGGCGCCGACTCCCCCGAGGCGCTGTGGCGGCTGGTGGCGGAGGAGCGTGACGCCGTCTCCGGGCTGCCGGTGGACCGGGGCTGGGACCTGGACGCGCTGTACGACCCGGACCCGGACCGGCCGGGGACGACGTACACACGGGAGGGCGGCTTCCTGTACGAGGCGGGCGGGTTCGACGCGGCGTTCTTCGGGATGGGGCCGCGCGAGGCGATCGCCACCGACCCGCAGCAAAGGCTGCTGCTTGAGGTGGCGTGGGAGACGTTCGAGCGCGCCGGCATCGCGCCGTCCTCGCTGCGCGGCAGCCGCACCGGAGTGTTCGCGGGCGTCGTCTCGCAGGCGTACGTGCCGCCGCCCGCGGAGGTGCCCGACGGGTACGAGGGGCATCTGATGACCGGCAACGCGACCAGCGTGGCGTCCGGGCGGGTCGCCTACCACCTGGGTCTCGAGGGGCCGGCCGTGACGCTCGACACGGCCTGCTCGTCCTCGCTGGTGGCGATGCATCTGGCGGCGCAGGCGCTGCGCGGCGGCGAGTGCGACCTCGCGCTGGCGGGCGGGGTGACCGTGATGGCGACACCGCAGCTGCTCGTGGAGTTCAGCCGGCAGCGCGGGCTGTCGCCGGACGCGCGGTGCAAGGCGTTCGCGGCCGCGGCCGACGGGACCGGGTTCTCCGAGGGCGTCGGTCTTGTGCTGTTGGAGAAGCTGTCCGACGCCCGGCGCAACGGGCATCGGATCCTGGCACTGCTGCGCGGTTCTGCGGTCAACCAGGACGGGGCGAGCAACGGGCTGACCGCGCCCAACGGGCCCACCCAGGAACGCGTGATCGCGCAGGCGCTGGCCTCGGCGCGGCTGGCGCCGCAGCAGGTCGACGTGGTCGAGGCGCACGGCACGGGCACCCGGCTGGGCGATCCGATCGAGGCGCGGGCGCTGCTGGCCGCGTACGGGCAGGGCCGGCCTGCGGGCGAACCGCTGCTGCTGGGCTCGCTCAAGTCGAACATCGGGCACACGCAGGCGGCCGCCGGGATCGCCGGGGTGATCAAAATGGTGGAGGCGATGCGGCACGGGGTGCTGCCGAGCACCCTGCACGTGGACGAGCCGACCCCGCACGTCGACTGGTCGTCGGGGGCGGTGGAGCTGCTGACGGAGTCGGTGCCGTGGCCGGACCGGAATCGGCCGCGCCGGGCGGGGGTGTCCTCGTTCGGGATCAGCGGCACCAACGCCCATGTGATCCTGGAGCAGGCGCCGGCGGAGACCGCCGGGGAAGCGCCGGTGCGGGCTCCCGAGGTACCGGCTCCGGTGCGGGCTCCCGAGGTACCGGCTCCGTGGCTGCTGTCGGCCCGTACGGAACAGGCGCTGCGGGCGCAGGCCGGGCGGCTGCTTGCGCGCCTGGACGAGCGGGGAGTCCCGGGCGCGGATCCGGCCTCCGAGCTGCCCGACATCGAGGTCGGACGCACGCTCGCGTTGGGTCGCGGGCATCTGCGGCACCGGGCGGCGGTACTCCCGGGAGGCCGCGAGGGTGTCCGGGCGGCGCTGGCGGACCTGGCGGCGGGTCGGCCGAACGGGCGCGTCGTGCGCGGCAGTTCGGATGAACGTCCCGTGACGGCCTTCCTGTTCACCGGGCAGGGAAGTCAGCGCGCCGCGATGGGGCGGGAGTTGTACGAGAGCAGGCCGGTGTTCCGGGCGGCGCTGGACGACGTGGTCGCCGCCTTCGACACCCCGCTGGGCCGGCCGCTGCTGCCGGTGCTGCTGGCGGACGAGGGCAGTGCGGAGGCCGCCCTGCTGGAGCGGACCGAGTTCGCGCAGCCCGCCCTGTTCGCCCTGGAGTTGGCGCTGTTCCGGCAGTTGGGGACGCTGCTCCCGGAGCCTGACTGGGTGGCCGGGCATTCCATCGGCGGCCTCACGGCGGCGGTGGCGGCGGGGCTGCTGTCGATGGAGGACGCGGCCACGCTGGTGGCGGCGCGCGGTCGGCTGATGCAGGAACAGCCGGCGGGCGGCGCGATGCTGGCCTGCGAGGCGTCCGAGCAGGAGGTGCGGGCGCTGCTCGGCGAGTACGGCGGCCGGGTGGGTCTGGCCGCGGTCAACGGGCCCACGTCGGTGGTGGTGTCGGGCGACGCGGAGGCCGTGTCGGAGATCGCCGCGGCGCTCACGGTGTGGCGACGGCGGACCAGCAGGCTGAGGGTCAGCCACGCCTTCCACTCGCACCACATGGACGGCGCCCTGGAGCCGCTGCGCCGGGTGGTGGCCGGGCTGCGGTTCCGGCCGCCGGCGCTGCGGATCGTCTCCGACCTGACCGGCCGCACGGTGGAGTTCGAGGAGCTGCGCCGGCCCGAGTACTGGGCCGACCAGCTGCGCTCCCCCGTGCGCTTCGGCGCGGCGCTCGGCGCGTTGCACGAGGCGGGCGTCACGGCCTTCGTGGAGGTGGGTCCGGACGCGGTCCTGTCCCCGATGGCGTCCGCGGCGCTGCCGGCCGGGGCGGCCGCCCCGGTGGTGGCGCCCGCTCTGGTGCGCGAGCGCCCGGCGGAGGTCTCGCTGGCCGGGGCGCTGGCGCGGCTGCACGTGGCGGGCGCGGAGGTGGACTGGCGGGAGTGGTACGGCGGCCCGGCGGGCGTGAGGGCGGGCGCGGACCTGCCGACGTACCCGTTCGAGCACGTCCCGTACTGGTGGCCGGCGCGCACGGGGCCGGTGCCGGGACCCGCGGGGCGGGCGGACGGGACGTCGAACGCGGCGGCCGGGGTCCCGTCGGCCGAGGACCCGGCGGACACCTTGCCCGAGGAGGCGTCCTTCCTGCAGCTGGTGCGGGTCCACGCGGCGGATGTGCTCGGGCATGCCTCGCCCGAACTGATCGACGCCGACGACAACTTCCTCGACATCGGGTTCTCCTCGTTCACCGCGCTGGAGGTCCGCAACCGGCTCTGCGAGGCGACGGGCCTGCTGCTGCCGCCCGTGCTGCTGTTCGACCACCCGACGCCGGCGGCAGTGGCTCGCTTCATGGAGGAGCAGGCGCCGGCGGCCTGAGACACGGGAGCGGCGGGCGCGGGGAGGAGGTCCCCGCGCCCGCCGCTCCGTGCTTCGCTACCAGACGACGGGCAGCCGGAGGATCCCCTGCACCGAGCCGCCCGGCTTGGTGCCGAGCTGCTCCACCGGTTCGGCGAGCCGCAGCCCCGGGAGCCGTACGGCCAGCTCGTACAGGGCGATCTCCAGCTCGGCGCGGGCCAGGTTCTGGCCGATGCACTGGTGGATGCCGTACCCGAAGGCGAGGTGCCCTCGGGCGCTGCGTCCGAGGTCGAGGACGTCCGGGTCGGGGAAGACCTCCGGCGTGCGGTTGGCGGCGGCGTTCGGCAGGTAGACGGCGTCGCCCTCCCGAATCACGTGCCCCGCGATCTCGATGTCGGAGGCGGCGACGCGCTGCAGCTCGTCGGCGACCGACAGGAATCGCAGGAGTTCCTCGACGGCGTCGCCCGCGCCCTTCTCGTCGGCGCGGAGCCGGTCGAGCTGCTCGGGATGCTCGAGGAGGGTGAGGACACTCAGCGCGATCATGTTCGCGGTGGTCTCGTGGCCGGCGACCAGCAGGAACATGGCGATGGACGCCAGCTCCTCCCGGCCCAGCTCGCCCGGCCTGAACCGCTCGGCGATGAGCTCGCCGACCAACCCCTCGCGGGGCTCGTCCAGTTGGGCTTCGATGAGCTCGTCGAAGTACCGGACGAGCGCGCCGCTCGCCGCTGCCGCCTCCTCGGCCGTGCTGGTGGCCAGCAACATCCGCCGGGTCTGCTCCTCGAAGAACTCGTGGTCCGTGTACGGCACTCCGAGCAGCTCGCAGATGACGGTGGACGGCACGGGCAGCGCGAACTCCGGGACGAGGTCGGCCTCCCGCCGCCCGGAGGCGAGCAGCGCCTCGATGCGTTCCACGACCGTCCGACGGATCGCCGGGCGCAGCGAGTTGACCCGCTTCACGGTGAAACTGGGAATGAGCATGCGGCGCTGCACGTCGTGCTCGGGCGGGTCCATCCCGACGAGCGCGACCAGCTTGGCGGCGGCCATCCGCGGCACCAGCACGGGAAAGTCCGGACGGGACCGGTCGGAGGACAGGCGCGGATCGACCAGCAGCTGCCGGGTCTCCGCGTAGCCGGTGACGGCCCAGGCGGTGCGTCCGTCGTACAGCCGGACCTTGGCGAGGGGTCCGTCCTGACGCAACGCGTCGTATCCGGAGGGCGGGTGGTACGGGCACTGGCGCGACATGGGGAACGTGGGCAGCATGAGGCCCCCTGCTTTCCGGGACGGCGGACGACCGAGCGTCCGCAGGGACGCGGTATTCTCCGCACCCCCGTTAAAGCGCCCCTAAACCAGGGACCATTCCGCCTGGCGGCGGCCCTGCGGCCCGCGCCGGCGGCCCGGTTCAGACGCCGGAGGAGACGTCAGCCCTCTCGCGGGACTCCGTGTGCTTTCCCTCGGCCGCCGCCAGTCTGCGGTTGCGCCTGACCGAGGAGAAGAAGGACCAGGCGATCAGGACGACACCGACGAGGCCCGTGATGACCTCGTGGATCTCGTACCGGATGGTGACGAGCAGGATCACGGCCAGGGCCCCGATCGCGTAGTGCGCGCCGTGCTCCAGGTAGACGTAGTCGTCGAGGGTGCCCTGGCGGACCAGGTAGACCGTGAGCGAGCGGACGTACATCGCGCCGATACCGAGGCCGAGCGACATCAGGACGATGTCGTTGGTGATCGCGAAGGCGGCGATGACGCCGTCGAAGGAGAAGGACGCGTCCAGGACCTCCAGGTAGAGGAACATGAAGAACGCGGCCTTGCCGGCCATCACGACCGCTGGGACCTTCCTGCCGCTCCTCCTGGCCTCCTCCGCGGCCTCGTGCTCTCGCTCCTCCTCTTCCTCGAGCTTGTTCTCGAAGTAGCCGGAGAGGCCGGCGACGATCAGGTAGGTGATCAAGCCCGCGATCCCGGCGATCAGGACGGTCTCCGCCTTGTCCGCATGGACGCCGCCGTACTGGTGGGCCTTGGTGGCGAAGGTCATCGCGGAGACGAGCAGCACGATGAGCGCGATGCAGACGGAGAGCATGTCGACCTTGCCGAGCTTGGCGAGCGGACGCTCCAGCCAGCCGAGCCACTTGATGTCACGGTCCTCGAAGATGAAGTCGAGGAAGATCATCAACAGGAACATGCCACCGAAGGCGGCGATCGACGGGTGGGCGTCGGTCACCAGTTGCTGGTACGTCTCCTTGTCGTCGAGCGCGAGCCGTACCGCTTCGATCGGACCGATCCTGGCGCTGATGGCGACGATCACGACCGGGAAGACCAGGCGCATGCCGAAGACCGCGATCAGGACGCCGATGGTGAGGAAGATCTTCTGCCAGAAGGCATTCATCTTCTTCAGGATCCCGGCGTTGACCACGGCATTGTCGAAGGACACCGAGATCTCGAGGATGGACAGGATCGCCACGATCCCGAAGCCGGTCCATCCCCCGTATAACACCGCCGCGACCAGGCCGAGCGCGGTGACCGCGAACGACCAGCCGAACGTTTTCAGAAGCACTGGCTACCCAATCGTTGTGTGCGGGGCTCCCCCGCGCCGTACCTGACTTTACGAAGTATTGACCTGAAGTCTAGAGCGACGCCTCTGAGCCCCGACGTATACCGGCCAACGGCGCGGGCCTTCCACTCGCCGCCATGCCGGCAGACCTCGCTGAAGGGCAGCGAGGCTGTTGTCCCGGCGAGTTGGACGAGCCGGGCGCCGTCGACGAACCCATACAGCACCAACACGACGTCAACACGGCGTACTTGAAGACACGATGAGCACGCGCCGCCGGTGCGAACCCCTTTGCCGGCTTCAGCGCGTCAGCGCGCCCCAGGTCTGAGGGCCGACGATGCCGTCCACCGCGATGGCGAGGCGGCTCTGGAACTCTCGGACGTGTCGCTCCGTGACGGGACCGAAGACCCCGTCGACCGCGAGGGCCTGAAGATCCGGCACGTGGGCGTTGAGCAGTCGCTGGAGCTTGCGTACCGCAGCGCCGTGCGAGCCGTTGCTCAGGGTGGGCGTACCGGCGGCGTCCTCCTGCGCCCGCTCACCACCCGTCAGCATCCCCCAGGTCTGGGGCCCTACGACACCGTCGTCGTCGATCTCGACGCGACGCTGGTATTCGCGGACGCGCCCTTCCGTGACGGATCCGAAGTCCCCGTCGACGTCGAGGGGTTGGAGGTCGGGCACGTGGGTGTTCAGCAGCCGCTGGAGCTTCTCCACCGCGACTCCTTGCGAACCCCTGCTCAGTGTCGGCGTGCCGACACCGTCGTCCATGCCGGGCGTGCCACCTCCGCCCGGGGTCACCGACGGCTGGACGTCCAGGTACAGCGTGTACACCCCGAGGTCGCCTGCGAAGTCAACACCTCTGACCTCGACCTTATCGGTGAACTGCAGGGTGCGCGGATCGTCGGGACGCTGACGGGTCTGCCGTCGGGAGTTTGCGTCCAGCAGCCTCTCCTTCGGGATGAAGGCGGCCGATGGGTTGTATACGTCGTCGCCGATGCCCAGGACGTCATCGGCGACGAATTCGACCAGGGCACCCGCCAGGAGGTCGACCAAGGGCTTGGCCGCGCCGCCCACCCCGCCGGTGAAGGAAGCGATGGCAGCGCTCGCCGCGGCGGAGACCGCTTGGGCGACGGCCGCCTTTCCTTGCTCCGCGTCACCGGAGTCCTGTTCCACCAGCGCGGCGGACACGCTGATGTCCTGCGCCGGGCCGGAGTACAGCAGACGCTGGGCGTTGAAGATCCGCTGCCCCGGAGGCCCGAACAGCAGCGTGCCGCTGTCCGGGAATGTCACCGGTGCCTGCGGAGTCATCCCGGCAATCAGCTGGACGGTGCCGAAGATCTCGTCCTCGGCCTCTTGGCGGACATTGCACTCCATACCTGTCCATACAACCTTTACGTCAGGCATGACTCATCGGGTCCCTGGACTCAGGGCCGGACGGCGACGCTCGCTCGTCCCCCGTCGGTCGTGGCCGGCCGGCCGTGCGAAGTCCCGCCCACCGCCCCCGCGGTCCACCGTTCAGGACCGGGCGGAACGCCTCTTACTCCCGACTGTATGCCGCACGATCCGGCCTGTCCTGCGCGAACGGGGTGCGCCGCCCCGCTCCCTGGCTACCGCGGCTCCAAGCCTGCCAGTGGTCGTCGCAGCCGTGCCGGTGCCGTCCTCTGCCGACCCCTTCGTCAATGCTCCTCACCGGAGTCGCTTTGGACATGGTGGAGGGTTCTACGCGCGTCGGAATCAGGTCCGCCATATCGGAAAACACCATTCGGAATCGTCCCGGTTGGAGCTATGACCACAACTGTCCGACAGGGGGCGCAATATGCCCCGGGCCAGGAGACAATTTCGGCCGCACTGCCCAAAAAGATCAAGAGGAAATATCCGTGCGACAAAGACTCTTCGGCATGACCGCCTCCGTGGCCGCATTCGGACTACTGGGCTCCCTCGTCACCGCCTGCGGCTCGTCCGGGAGCGGCGGGACGACGTTGCGCGTGGTGGCCCCCGAGTACGGCGACGGCCCGACGACCAGCTCCAAGGCGTACTGGGACAAGCTGACCGCCGCCTTCACCGCCGCCCACCCCGGCATAACGGTCGAGGTGACGCTCTACCCGTGGGCAGACGTGGACCGCGAGGTCGCCCACATGGTCCAGGAGAACAACCCCCCGGACGTGGCTCTGATGGGCGCGTACTCCGACTTCGCGGCGCAGGGCCGCCTTTACGCCGCCAGTGAGGTGATGTCGATCAGAGCGGAGGCGAACTTCCTGCCGCCACTCGCGGAGGCGGGCTCGGTCGACGACACCCTCTACGGCTTGCCCTTCGCGGCAAGCAGCCGGCTGCTCTTCTGCAACGAGGAGCTGTTCGACAAGGCCGGAGCGAAGCCGCCGAAGACCTGGTCGGACCTGAAGGACGCGGCCACGGCGCTGAAGGAGGAGGGCGTGCTTTACCCGTACGCGCTGCCGCTCGGCCCCGAGGAGGCGCACGCCGAAGCCCTGATCTGGGAACTGAGCAACGGTGGCGGGTACACCGACAGCAACGGCGACTACAGCATCGCGTCCGAGCGGAACACGCAGACGTTCCGCTGGATCAAGGACAACCTGGTCACGCCGGCCCTGACCGGCCCGATCCCCCCGGCCGAGCTCAACCGGCAGGACGCTTTCGCCGCATTCCTGCGCGGCGACGTCGGCATGGTCAATGGCTATCCCTCCCTTCTTCACGAGGCGAGGAAGAAGGGCATGAAAGTCGGCACACTGAGCATGCCGGTGTCGGACACGCTGGGCGACGAGGTGACCCCGCCGGCGGCCGGCGTCGCCGACTGGATGATGGCTTTCAAGCGCGACGGAAATCGCGAATCGGTGGGCTCCTTCCTGAACTTCGTCTACGAGGACAAGAACCTCAGCGAGTTCGCCGGGCGCTACCACCTGTTGCCATCGACGGTGTCCGCCACCGAGACATCCCAGGACGCGGCGGCGGACCCCAGCGCCGATCAGTTCCTGACCGCACTGCAAACTGCCGAGCTCTACCCGGTCAACGACCCGTCCTGGCTGCAGGTCAGCAACACCATCAAGCGGAGCATCGGCAAGGCCGTCGCGCCGTCCAGCGACCCGAGGATCGTGCTGGAGCACATCGCCCAGCAGGCCCGGGACGCAGCGCAGCGAAGGTAGCGGGAAGACTCCGACGCCGTGATCACATCAGCCAGACCAAGATCGCTCCATGGGGTGACCGGCGGCTCGGCGCACCTCTCAGCTGCCGCTCAGCGGAGACGCCCACGTGGGGTCGTGTCGGGATCTCCTCGTGAGGTGGGCCAGCAGGTGCTCCGCCGCGATGGAGGCAGTGTCTTGCGGCGCGCCGACCACGGTCAGGGCGGCGATAAGCCTTGCCGATGCTGCTTCCGGCACGTCCGGGTCGGTGAGGAGGGGAAGCAGCAGCAGGAAGCGGCCGGCCGCGTCCTGGACACCTTCGGCCGCAAGGGACGGGCTGTCAGCGATCCGGATCAGTTCGTGCCATGTCAACCCGGTGCCCGAGAAGTCTCCGTCCCAGCCGGCGATCCGCTCGACGTAGCTTCTGCCTGGATGGGTGAGGAGGTAGTCGGTGCCGTAGTCGCCATCCAAGTTGCGATAGATCACCACGGCTCCGGGGCCGCCTTCTGCCGGCATCCTGAACACTGGCCAGCGTTCAGGATCGAAGAGGACCTCGGACAGGACATCGGCATCGGCGCCGTCCTCACCGAACCACTCCGGAGCCGGGCGCTCGGCACACCCCCCGTCGCTGCACATCGACAAGAGGTAGTTCGACCAGAAGCCCGGGTGGACCAGCAGTGACTCGCCCGGCACCAACGGGCCGCCGTCATATCCCTTGATCAGCATCTCTCGATGCTGTCACCAGCCACTGACACGGTCCGATCCGGTATCGGCACGGGGGTGCCGCCCACTTACGGGCGGGGGTGCCGCCCACGTACGGGACAGCCCTCAGCCGAGTGCGTGCTCCTTCAGAAAGGCCCCCGCATGGGCTGCGGCCTCCTCCTTCGTCGAGTACGACCTGCCGGAGTCGCCCGACCGGTGCGTGCCGTCCGCACCGGTACCGGCCCACCGCCAGTCGCCGGACTTGGGCTCCTGCGTCAGTTCGGCCGTTCCGCCGCACAGGTCGAGTGCACTGCTCGTCCGCGCCGCTGTGGTGGCTGGACGGCTGACGGCTTCCGGCCATTTCTTGCGAGCGCCCTGCCGGGTAATGCCCCACACAGCACCCATCTGCTCGTAGCTTGCGCCGTAGGACCCCGCTGTGCGTGCTGCGATCGCCGTCAGCCGTCTGACCTCCGCGTCCACCACCTTCCACGCGGCCAGTACGGACAGCGTCACCTCGGCGGGGTCCGCTTCCCAGATGCGGTCCTCGGGCAGCCCCGTCGCTCGGGAGCGCAGGGCCGACGCGAGCGGGTGGAGGGCGTCACAGAGGGCCTTGTCGAGCTCTGCCTGTTCTTCGGGAGTGATCTCAAATGGAGGCATCCGACAACCATAGTTAACGATCGAAGCCATGTAAACCTTGGTTGTCGATCGCACGCCCCAAAGAGGCACCCCCTCGGACCGAACTGTGCGCCCGGGGCGCGACTGTCCCGCCGCCTCACGAAATGCTGAGCACCCCACGGCGGCTCATTCTGAAAGCATGAACCGCCCAGTGCACCCTTCGCCCCGTATGCCGGGGACGCCGGGCTGCAGCGGCCGCTGCTGCGGCTGGGGCACTCCGGTCTGCGGCGGCGTGCGGAGACGGTGGCAGCGCAACCGGCCCGCCACCCATAACGCAAGATTCACTGGCTTCAGTGATCAAGGACCCCGACTGGTCCCCCCTGACCCTTGCCGTCTTCCTGCAGCTCCAGCGGTACTGGCAGTCCGGCCCGGCCGCCGGCACCGTCAAGGAATGACCGCCCGCCCCTGATCCCCCCTCCCGGAAGTTCCTCCCCGCGCGCACCACCGACCAGGAGCACCTCCCATGCGTACGCACACCACTCGCAGACTGTTCGGCGCAGTCGCCGTGCTCGCCACGCTCACGCTGACCGCCACCGCCTGCGGCTCCGACGACCCTGACACCGGCGCCCCCAGCGCCACCCCGAAGGACATCAACGCCGCGCTCGAGAAGGGCGGCAAGGTGACGGTGTGGGCCTGGGAGCCCACGCTCAAGAAGGTGGCGGAGGACTTCGAGAAGAAGTACCCCAACGTCGACGTCGAGCTGGTCAACGCGGGCACCGGCGACAAGCAGTACACGTCCCTGCAGAACGCGATGGCGGCCGGCAACGGCGCCCCCGACGTGGCGCAGGTCGAGTACTACGCCCTCGGCCAGTTCACCGCCGCCAAGTCCGTCGACGACCTCTCCCCCTACGGCGCCCAGAAATGGGGCACGAGCTTCACCACCGCCACATGGGACGCCGTCACCGGGGACAAGGCGGTCTACGCCCTGCCCATGGACTCGGGCCCGATGGCGTTCTTCTACAACAAGAAGGTCTTCGACAAGCACGGCATCAAGGTGCCGACGACCTGGGACGAGTACGTGGAGGCGGCGCGTACCCTCCACAAGGCCGACCCGAAGATCTTCATCACCAACGACACCGGCGACGCCGGCGCCACGACCAGCCTCATCTGGCAGGCCGGCGGCCGCCCCTACCAGACCGACGGTACCGACGGCACCGAGGTCACCGTGAACTTCGCCGACGAAGGCACCAAGAAGTACACCGCCACCTGGCAGAAGCTCCTCGACGAGAAGCTGGTCGCGCCGGTCAGCACGTGGAGCGACGCCTGGTACAAGGGACTGGCCGACGGCTCCATCGCCACTCTCTCCATCGGTGCCTGGATGCCGGCCAACTTCACCTCCGGAGTCCCCTCCGCCTCCGGTGACTGGCGGGTCGCCCCGCTGCCGGCGTGGACGGAGGGCGACATGACGACCGCCGAGAACGGCGGCAGCTCGCTCGCCGTGCCGAAGGACGCCAAGAACAAGGAACTCGCCTACGCCTTCACCGAGTTCGCCACCACCGGCGTCGGCGCGAGCTCCCGCGTCGCCCAGGGCGCCTTCCCCGCCACCCGCGCCGACCTCGAGTCGAAGGCGTTCCTCGACACCAAGTTCCCGTACTTCGGCGGCCAGCAGGCCAACCGGATCTTCGCCGAGTCCGCCCGCAACGTCGGCACCGACTGGTCCTACCTGCCCTTCCAGGTGTACGCGAACTCCATCTTCAACGACACCGTGGGCAAGGCGTACGTCTCCTCGACGACGCTCGACGACGGCCTGAAGGCCTGGCAGGACGCCAGCATCAAGTACGGCAAGGACCATGGCTTCACGGTCAACCCATAGCCCTCCGACGGCGGGCCCTCCCCGTGACCACGAGCAGCGCGCGGACGGCAAGGGCCTTGCGTGTGTGTGCGGATTCGCCGTGGACGGACCACACCCCCATGGCGTAGCTTCCCCCTCTGCACGCACGTCCGCGGGCACATTCCGGTTCCATGCCCGTGGGGGGGGCCACACCGCATGTCCTCTTCCCGTCTCGGTGTACTGCGTCCGCGCCCGGCTCTGCCCGGCCGGGTGCCCGGTCCTGGGCGGGCTCTGCTCGTCGCGGTGTGCGTGCTGCTCGTGGCCGTCGCAGTCTGTGACGTGTTCGCCGTGTACGCCGGCTTCCGGACCCATTCCTCGGTACAGGGGGACGGGAGCTTCGCGTTCGCCCGGCAGGATCAACTTGACTCAGCGGATGCTCTGTTCAGGATGGTGGACCGGTTCTACGCCCCGGCACTGGTGGTCTGCGCGGCCGTCTTCATCGCCTGGTTCCACCGGATGCGGCGCGCGGCTGGAGCGCTGGCGCCGGACGGCTTCCGGCTGGGCCCGGGCTGGGCAATCGGGGCCTGGTTCGTTCCCGGGGCATGCCTGTGGATGCCGTACCGGATCGCCGTCGAGATGTGGGCAGCCTGCCCGCGGGGTGCCGGCCGCGGTACGGCGGGCACCGGAACCTCCTTCTGGCCGGTGAACCTCTGGTGGGGCACCTTCGCCGGTTCGCTCCTGCTCCGCTGGTACTCCGGGTTCCGCCACAAGCGGGCCGAGGGCCTCGCGGAGGCGCTGGACGCCGTCACCCTGGGGATGGCGGCCGACGCGCTGAACATCGTCGCGGCCGGCGCGGCCGCGTACTTCACCGTCCGGCTCACCCGCATGCAGGTCACAGCCGGCCACTGACCGGGGCGGCCCCGGGTACCCCCTCCGTGCCCATCACGGACAGCGGCGATGCGATGATCCATGTCACTGTCGTGAGATCTTCAGAAGGCCGCGGCGCAGCCCTTAGCGTTGGCGAAACGAGCCGGGCGCGACGCGGGCGAGTGCCGCTCCCCAGTGCACTGCGTACGCGGGGAGGCGTCGGCAACCCGTTGCTCATCACCGGCAGGGTGAAGGGATCATGATGTTCCGCAAGGTACTGGTGGCCAATCGCGGGGAGATCGCGATTCGCGCGTTTCGCGCCGGCTACGAATTGGGTGCGCGTACGGTCGCCGTCTTCCCCCACGAGGACCGCAACTCTCTGCACCGGCTGAAGGCCGACGAGGCGTACGAGATCGGTGACCCCGGACATCCGGTGCGGGCCTACCTCTCCGTGGAGGAGATCATCCGGGCGGCCCGCCTGGCCGGCGCCGACGCCGTCTACCCGGGTTACGGATTCCTGTCCGAGAACCCGGAACTGGCGCGCGCCTGTGAGGCGGCGGGCATCACCTTCGTGGGCCCGAGCGTGCAGACCCTGGAGCTGACCGGGAACAAGGCGAGTGCCGTGGCCGCCGCCCGGGAGGCGGGCGTACCGGTGCTGGGTTCCTCGGCGCCCTCCACCGACGTGGACGAGCTGGTGGCGGCCGCCGAGGGCATCGGCTTCCCGGTGTTCGTCAAGGCCGTCGCCGGCGGCGGCGGTCGCGGCATGCGGCGGGTCGAGGACCCGGCGACGCTGCGCGAGTCCATCGAAGCGGCAGCCCGCGAGGCGGAGTCCGCCTTCGGCGACGCCACCGTCTTCCTGGAGAAGGCCGTCGTCGACCCGCGTCACATCGAGGTGCAGATCCTCGCCGACGGCGAGGGCAACGTCATCCACCTGTTCGAGCGCGACTGTTCGCTGCAGCGGCGCCACCAGAAGGTGATCGAACTCGCGCCCGCCCCGAACCTCGACCCGGTGGTGCGGCAGCGCATCTGCGACGACGCCGTGAAGTTCGCCCGTCGGATCGGCTACCGGAACGCGGGCACCGTGGAGTTCCTCCTCGACCGCGACGGCAATCACGTCTTCATCGAGATGAATCCGCGCATCCAGGTCGAGCACACGGTGACCGAGGAGGTCACGGACATCGATCTGGTGCAGTCGCAGCTGCGCATCGCCGCCGGCGAGACCCTTGCCGACCTCGGCCTGGCGCAGGAGTCCGTCGTCCTGCGCGGTGCCGCCCTGCAGTGCCGGATCACCACCGAGGACCCGGCCAACGGCTTCCGCCCGGACACCGGCATGATCAGCGCGTACCGCTCTCCGGGAGGCTCCGGCATCCGGCTCGACGGCGGCACCACCCACGCCGGTACGGAGGTCAGCGCCCACTTCGACTCGATGCTGGTCAAGCTGACCTGCCGGGGCCGGGACTTCAGGACCGCGGTCAACCGGGCCCGGCGCGCGGTGGCCGAGTTCCGCATCCGGGGCGTCTCCACGAACATCCCCTTCCTGCAGGCCGTGCTCGACGACCCGGACTTCCAGGCGGGGCACGTCACGACGGCCTTCATCGAGGAGCGGCCGCACCTGCTGACCGCGCGCCACTCCGCCGACCGCGGCACCAAACTGCTCACCTACCTCGCCGACGTCACCGTGAACAAGCCGCACGGCCCTCGGCCCGAGCTGATCGCCCCGGCCACCAAGCTGCCGGCGCTGCCCGCCGGCGAGCCGACCGCCGGCTCCCGGCAGAGGCTCCTCGCGCTCGGCCCGGAGGGCTTCGCGCGGAGCCTGCGCGAGTCGCCGACCATCGGTGTCACCGACACCACCTTCCGCGACGCCCACCAGTCGCTCCTCGCCACCCGGGTCAGGACCAAGGACCTGCTGGCCGTCGCCCCCACGGTGGCGCACAACCTCCCGCAGCTGCTGTCCCTGGAGTGCTGGGGCGGCGCCACCTACGACGTCGCGCTGCGCTTCCTCGCGGAGGACCCCTGGGAGCGCCTCGCCGCCTTGCGCGAGGCCGTGCCGAACATCTGCCTGCAGATGCTGCTGCGAGGCCGCAACACCGTGGGGTACACCCCCTACCCGACCGAGGTGACCGACGCCTTCGTGCAGGAGGCCGCCGCCACCGGCATCGACATCTTCCGGATCTTCGACGCGCTCAACGACGTCGACCAGATGCGCCCCGCCATCGACGCCGTACGGGAGACCGGGACGGCGGTGGCCGAGGTCGCGCTGTGCTACACGTCCGACCTCTCCGACCCGGCGGAGAAGCTGTACACGCTGGACTACTACCTGCGGCTGGCCGAGAAGATCGTCGCCGCAGGTGCGCATGTGCTGGCGGTCAAGGACATGGCGGGCCTGCTGCGCGCCCCCGCCGCGGCGAAGCTGGTCTCCGCGCTGCGCAGGGAGTTCGACCTGCCGGTGCACCTCCACACCCATGACACCGCGGGCGGCCAGCTCGCCACCTATCTCGCGGCGATCCAGGCCGGGGCTGACGCGGTGGACGGCGCGGTGGCCTCCATGGCCGGTACCACCTCTCAGCCGTCGCTGTCGGCGATCGTCGCCGCGACCGACCACTCCGATCGGCCCACCGGGCTCGACCTGCAGGCGGTCGGTGACCTGGAGCCGTACTGGGAGAGCGTCCGCAAGGTGTACGCCCCCTTCGAGGCGGGTCTGGACTCGCCGACCGGGCGCGTGTACCACCACGAGATTCCCGGCGGGCAGCTCTCCAACCTGCGTACGCAGGCCGTCGCGCTCGGCCTCGGCGACCGTTTCGAGGACGTCGAGTCGACGTACGCCGCCGCGGACCGGATGCTGGGCCGACTGGTGAAGGTCACGCCGTCGTCGAAGGTGGTGGGTGACCTCGCCCTGCATCTCGTGGGTGCCGGCGTGGCGCCCGGGGACTTCGAGGCGGCGCCGAACCGCTTCGACATCCCCGACTCGGTCATCGGCTTCCTGCACGGCGAGCTGGGTACGCCGCCCGGCGGCTGGCCCGAGCCGTTCCGCAGCAAGGCGCTGGAGGGCCGCGCCGGCCCCAAGCCGATGCCGGACCTGACCGCCGAGGACCGCACCGGCCTGGCCAAGGACCGCCGCGCGACGCTGAACCGCCTCCTCTTCCCCGGCCCGACGAAGGCGTACGAGGCACACCGCCAGGCCTACGGCGACACCAGCGTCCTCGACAGCAAGGACTTCTTCTACGGGCTGCGCCCCGGGAAGGAGTACACCGTCGATTTCGGGCCCGGTGTGCGGCTGCTCATCGAGCTGGAGGCCATCGGCGAGGCCGACGAACGCGGCATGCGCACCGTCCTGTCCACCCTGAACGGCCAACTGCGGCCGATCCAGGTACGCGACAACGCGGCGGCCGCCGACCTCCCGGTGACCGAGAAGGCCGACAGGTCCAAGCCCGGGCATGTCGCCGCGCCGTTCGCCGGGGTGGTCACGCTGGCCGTCGCCGAGGGCGACGACGTCGAGGCCGGTGCGACGGTGGCCACCATCGAGGCGATGAAGATGGAGGCCTCGATCACCGCCCCGCGGAGCGGACGGGTGTCCCGTCTGGCCATCACCAGGATCCAGCAGGTGGAAGGCGGCGACCTCCTCGTCGAGATCGGGTGAGGCACTGGTCGGTGGGCGGCCGGGACACCGAGCCAGGTGTCCCGGCCGGGCCGCGTCGCTCCGGCGGGTGTCAGGGGGTGGCGGGGCCGCTCGTCACGATCCTCCAGCTGCCGGCGTTCACCGCGTACACCGTCAGCCGGCGGTTGACCGTGTCGCCGTCCTCGTCGAAGGCGACGCGGCCGGTGACACCGTCGAAGGCCAACCCGGCGACGGCCTGCGGCAGCTTCGCCCGGGCGTTGTCGGGGAGGGTTCCGCCGTTGGCCGCCACGACGCTCTTCACCGCCTCGATGAGGGTCCAGGTCGCGTCGTAGGCGTAAGGGCCGTACCAGCCGGCCGGCTGCGGGTAGCCCGCTTTCCGGTACCGGGTGAGGAAGTCCTGCCCTGCCTCCGATTCCTCGGCGGGTAGGCCGGGGTTGGTCGCGAGGTCGCCCTCGGCCTGTGGGTTCGCCGTGAGGTACTGCTGGTCGAAGATGCCGTCGCCGCCCATCAGGGGGACGTTCACCCCCGCCTGCTTGAGCTGCTGGGAGAGCGGCGCCGCGGTGTCGTGGTAGCCGCCGAAGTAGACGGCGTCGGCGCCCGACGACCGCACCCTGACGGCGAGGCCCGCGAAGGCGCGTTCCGCGGGATCGACCTGTTCGGTGCCGACAACGGTCCCGCCGAGCTTGGCGAACTCTGCCGTGAGACCGGAGGTGAGCGCGGTGCCGTGGGCACTCGCGTCATCGATCACGTAGAGCTTGGTCTTCTTCGCCTCATGCAGGTAGCGGGCGGCGAACGGCCCCTGGTCGACGTCCGTGGCGATGGTGCGGAAGTAGGTGGAGTGAGGACGGGACCTGGTGCCCGCGGCCCAGTCGGTGCCCAGGGTCAGGGAGGGGTCGGTGTTGCCCGGTGACACGTTGACCACGTCCGCCCGCGCGAGCGGTGGCACCAGGGTCCGGGCGACAGCGGAGTTGAGAGGGCCGACGACCCCCAGCACCTTCTCGTCGGACACGAACTGGGCGGCGTTGGGCGCTCCCTTGGCGGGGTCGGCCCCGTCGTCCAGGGCCTTGATCTCGAATTTCACGCCGGTGACGTGCCGGGACTCGTTGGCGGTCCTGGCCGCCAGGTCGGCGGAGTTCCTGATACCGACGCCCATCGAGGACAGTCCCCCGCTCAGTGGCGCGTCCACCCCGATCACCACCGTGACAGTGGAGGCCCCCGCGCCGCTGCCGGCTGCCCCGCCGCCGGGTGCGTCATCGTCACGGGTGAGGGTCCACGTCAGGACGGAGCCCGTGGTGAGCACGGCCAGCGCCGTGCCGAGGACCGCGGAGCGCCGGGTGAGGCCACGTCGCCGGGCGTACGCCGGCTCATTGTGCTCCGACCTGGCCGTCGCACCGAGCGTGGCCCGGTTCCCAGACGGGGGTACGGGTACGGGCGTGGCGGTCGGCCGGTCCGGCACGGGGCGGGGCGGGGTGCCGGCGGCGGACCCGGAGTCCAGGACCGTGGGGGTTGGTGGTGTCGGCGGAGGTGATGGTGCGTGCTGCGGCATCGTCGGAGCGGAAGCGTGCTCCGCCGCCGCGTCCGGTGCCGCGTCAGGTGCCGGTGCCGGTGCGGGCGTCGCTCGCGGATCTGGCGTGGGTTCGGGCTCGGGGTCGTGCGTCGGCCCGTGCCCGCCGGATACGTCGGGCCGAGACGGGGAGGACCGCAGCACCGACGCGATCATCTCGGCCGCTTCCGCGGCGCCCACGCGCTGCGTCGGGTCCTTGGTGAGGAGCGCGTCCAGCACGGAGGTCAGCGGACCGGCGTGGACCGGTGGCCGGTGCGGGCGGGTGAACACGGCCACGGCGAGGGCGTGGAGCCCTTCCACATCGAACGGCGGGTGCCCCTCGACGGCGTGGTAGAGGGTGGCGCCGAGCGCCCACAGGTCGTTGGCAGGGGTCGGTCGCTTGCCCTCCAACTGCTCCGGCGGCATGTACTGGGGCGTGCCGATGACGATCCCGCTGTGGCTCAGCTTCGTCGTGGCGTCCGCGAGGTGGGCGATGCCGAAGTCGGTCAGGACCACACGGTCCTTGGTCAGCAGCACGTTGTCCGGCTTGATGTCGCGGTGGACGATCCTCGCCGCGTGCGCCTCGGCCAGTGCGTCGAGCATGGCGGCGCCGATCTCGGCCACCCGCCGTACAGGGAGTCGGCCGAGGTCGCGGATGGCGGCGGCCAGGGACTGCCCGCGGATCAACTCCATGATGATGACGGGGGCGTCGTGGTGCTCCACCACGTCATGGACGGTGATGACCCCGGGGTGGCTGAGAGTGACCGCTGCGCGGGCCTCGCTGGTGAACCGCCTGAGCAGCTCGGCGCGGTCGCCGTCGTCCAGGCCCGGCGGGAAGAGGATCTCCTTGACAGCGACCTCGCGTCCGAAGAGCTGCTGGTCCAGGCCGCGCCAGACCCGGCCCATACCGCCCTGGCCGATGCGTTCGACCAGCTGGTACCGGCCGGCGATGAGTTCGGGATTCTGCTCGGTCACGCGCACACTCTAGGTCCTGCTGAGCCGATCAGGTGACGGAAAGACGGCTTGATCACGCCCACGGTGACGAGGACACGGAGTGGAAATACCGCCGCTCCTGCACGCTGACTCGCTTCCTGACGCACGGAAAGACGGGAAACCGGCCGATCCGGCGGCGACGGGCCGACGCTTCGACGTGCGCCTCACCACACGTGGGTGAACCATGGAAAGAGGTCGTGCGTGCAGCAGCCGCAGACGGGGGGAAGTCAAGGCACGGGTTTCAGCTTCGGCTCCCAGAGGTGGCGAGGATGGACGTTTTCGATGCCGTCGTCGTCGGATCCGGTTTCGGTGGATCCGTGACCGCCTATCGCCTGGCCGATGCCGGACTTCGCGTGTGCCTTCTCGAAAGAGGAAAGCCGTTCCCGCCCAGATCCTTTCCGCGGAGTCCCCACGAAACGGCCAAGAACTTCTGGGATCCGGATTCCCGGCTTTACGGAATGTACGACATGTGGAGCTTCTCGAAGATGGACGCGCTGGTGTCCAGCGGGCTGGGCGGGGGCTCCTTGATCTATGCGAACGTGCTGATTCGCAAGCCGGAGAGCTGGTTCGTCCACGAGTCTTTCGACGGTGGCTACGAGGACTGGCCCGTCACACGTGCGGACCTCGATCCGCACTACGCCGACGTCGAGACCATGATGGGTGCGCAAAAGTACCCATTCGATGTGGAGCCTTACCGGAGCACGCCCAAAACCGCCGCCATGCGGCAGGCGGCCGAGCGGCTGGGTCTTCCGTGGGAGCTGCCGCCGCTGGCCGTCTCCTTCGGGAACCCCCCGGTTCCGGGCGCCCCCCTCGAGGGCGGTGAGGACAATCTGCACCACAGCCCGCGCTATGCGTGCAGGCTTGTCGGTGAATGCGACCTCGGCTGCAACTTCGGCAGCAAGAACAGTCTGGATTTCACCTACCTCAGCGCCGCGGACCGGCTCGGGGTGGAAATCCGGACCCTCTGCGAGGTCCGCTCGTTCGAACCGGCCCAAGAGGGGTTCCTGGTCTCGTACATCGAGCACGGCGGGGCCGGGGACGGAGATCCGTCGGCTCCTCCCGAGCAGCGCACCGTCAGGGCCAGGCGGCTGATTCTCTCTGCCGGTACGCTCGGCACCACCTATCTGCTGCTGAGGAACCGCAGCGCCTTTCCTGCGCTCAGCCCCGCGCTGGGTACTCGTTTCTCCGGGAACGGGGACTTTCTCGGGCTGGTGTTCAAAGCGCGGGAGAGACGCCAGGACCGGCCCGGGGAGACGGTGCCGCGCATACTGGATCCGAGTCTCGGCCCGGTCATCACCAGTGCGATGCGGGTGGACCGCAAGGGGAGCGGCGAGAGGGACCGGGGTTTCTACATCGAGGACGCCGGGTACCCGGAGTTCCTCAACTGGCTCGTCGAGCACAACGTCCTCACCATGTCCAACAGGGTCGCGAGGTTCGTGCTGCGGCGAGGGTGGTCGCAGCTGACGAGGACCGCCAGGAGCCGTGTGGGACGACAGATCGGTGACGCCATGGGGAAGGGGCTGTTCACCGCCACGTCCTTGCCGTTGCTCGGCATGGGACGGGACGTCCCCGACGGCCGGATGTTCCTCCGGGACGGACATCTGGACCTCGACTGGAAGCCGGCCGCATCCGATCAGTACTTCGACCAGATGAACGAGACCATGGAGCGCGTGTCCCGCAGTCTCGGCGGACACTACGCCGCGAATCCCCTGTGGTTGCTCAACCGCCTCATCACCGTGCATCCCGTGGGCGGCGCGCCGATGGGGCGCACCGCACGGGAAGGCGTGGTGGACCCCTTCGGCCGCGTGTACGGCTGTCCGGGGTTGTCGATCGCCGACGGATCGGTGTTGCCCGGCCCCGTGGGACCGAATCCCTCGCTCACCATCGCGGCGCTGGCCGACCGGTCGGCCGACCGCATCATCGAGGACCACCAGCAGAACCCTGTGAGCCCCTCATGACGACCGGACAGGGCGCCACGGCCCGCAGCGGATCCCCGCGCAGATCGCTCATCCTCGCCGGCGGCGGGCTGAAGGTGGCTTACCAGGCCGGGGTCCTCCAGGTTCTCCTCGACGAGGCCGAGCTGACGTTCGACCATGCCGACGGCGCCAGCGGAGGTGTGTTCAACCTCGCGATGTACTGCCAGGGGATGTCCGGACGCGAGATGGCGGACAACTGGCGCAGGCTCTCTCCGCTGAAGGGCGTCTCCCCGAACTGGCGCGAGTTGCCGAAGGGGCCGTACGCCCGTTCCCTCTTCACGCTGGACGGGTATCGGCGACGCGTCTTCCCGGACTGGGGGCTGGACTGGGATCGGATCCGGGCCACCGATCGGGAAGCCACCTTCAACCTCTACAACTTCAGCTCCAACGAACTGGAGACGGTGACCGCCGACCGCATGGACGAGGACCGCTTCTGTGCCGGGGTGTCGCTGCCCATGTGGTTCCCTCCGGTCGTCATCGACGGACAGACCTACATCGACCCTGTCTATCTGACCGACGGCAACGTCGAGGAGGCGATCCGGCGAGGCTGTGACGAGCTGTGGATCATCTGGACGGTCAGCCGACGGCACCGCTGGCGGGACGGCTTCATCGCCAACTACTTCCACATCATCGAAACAACTGCCAACGGTCAGTTGCAGCACTGGCTGCGTCGGATCGAGGCCAGCAACGCGGCCATCCGCAGAGGAGACGACGGAGAGTTCGGGCGCCTGATCGACGTCCGCCTCCTGAGTGGCGAGGTCCCCCTGAACTACCTCATCAACTTCAGCAGGGACCGTTTCGCCCAGGCCGTGGAACTCGGGGTCCAACGTGCTCGCCACTGGTGCACGGCCCAGGGGATTCCCTGGAAGGCCGGCGCCCCTCCGGGCCGCCCCGACGACCCGACCCGCCTTCGCTTCACCGAACGCATGGTCGGCCGTGTCGTCTTCGGGGAGAAGGACGTCCAGGAAACTGTCTCGACGGAGGGTGGAGCAACCGCCGACATCGCCTTGCACCTGACCGTCGACATCCAGGGAGTGGACCGCTTCCTCGTCGATCCGGAGCACGAGGCCTCACTGCGCGGAGAGATCGTCTGCCAGGAGCTGGGTGGGCGCCTTCCGGTCGAACGAGGAACCTTCCAGCTGTTCGTGGAGCACTCGGACCCGCAGCACCTGCGGATGCGCTACCGCCTGTTCTTCACCGACCGGGCCGGTCACCGGCTCACGCTCAGCGGGTACAAGGACGTCAGTGAGGACTCCCGTCGGGGAGTCTGGAAGGACACGTCCGTCCTCCACACGCGCGTGCTCCGTGGCCACGTCGATGCCGGCGAAGAGTCCGCAGCCGTGCCGGTGGCCTCCGGAACCGTGCACATCCGCCCCGCCGACTTCCTGAAGCAACTGACCACCTTCCGGGTCGAGGCTCCGACGCTGCCCGGCAGGGTCACCACGCTGCGGCGCTTCGGGCAGTTCTTCTTCGGCAAGCTGTGGGACGTGTACGCGCAGAACGTCATGCCCTGGTCTCCGCTGTGACCGAGGAGGAGCCGTCGTGGACATCCATGAGTTGCGCAAGCACGTGGAGGCACTCCGGTTCACACCCCAGGAACCGGTGCGCTGGCTGGCACCGAAAGAGCTGACGCGTACGGCGGTCAAGGTCGCGCTGGCCGCCATGTTCGCCGACTACTCGGACAAGCGCGAGATACAGGGCGCGCTCGAGGCAGGTCTCCTGCGGGCACCGTTGGCGGACCCCGGTGCCGAGGAGATCTGGATCGACTTCGTCGCGGACCTCGGCGACGGGTTCGAGGCGACGGCCTCCGTGGCATCCGCCCTGGCGGCGGACCGGCTCGCCGTCGCCGGGCCCGCCCCGCTCCCTCGTGGCTCGCTGCTCGTCCTCGGCGGGGACCAGGTGTACCCGGTGGCGTCGACGACCGCGTACGAGGACCGGATGAAGGGGCCCTACCGCGCCGCGCTCCCGTCGGCACCGGACGAGCCGCTCATGGTCGCACTGCCGGGGAACCACGACTGGTACGACGGACTCACCGCGTTCCTGCGGGTGTTCGCCCAGGAGAGCCCCATCGGAGGCTGGCAGACGCGGCAGACCCGGAGCTACTTCGCCGTGGAGCTGCCGCAGCGCTGGTGGCTCGTCGGGCTGGACAGCCAACTCGGCTCCTACTTCGACGATCCGCAGCGGCGCTACTTCGAGACCCACCTCTCGCCGCGGCTGCGGCCGGGCGACAGCGTGATCGTCTGCTCCGCCGCGCCCACCTGGGTGAAGAGCGGCGAGGAGCCCGACGCCTTCAACTCCCTGCACTGGTTCGACCGCAACATCGTACGGACCCGGTTCGACCGGACGACCCGGAAGCGTGAGGACACGGGCGCGTCGATTCGGCTGTGGCTCACCGGCGACAAGCACCACTACGCCCGCTACGCGGAACGGCTGCCCGACGACGGGCCCGGAGCCGACGACGCCCTGCCTCCGGACCCTCGCCGGCGCCAGATGGTGACGTGCGGCCTGGGCGGCGCGTACCTGGCAGCCACGCACAGGCTTCCGAAGGCTCTGCCGCTGCCGCCGGCCACCTCGCGTATGCGAGAGAAGGATGACCCGCCGCCGGCCTTCGCCCTCGCACAACAGACGTACCCGGATGCGGGCGAGTCCCGCTCGCTCGCCCGCGGGATCGCCGCGTTCTGGTCGCCGCACTGGCTCCCGCGGCGAAACCCCGGGTTCGCGGTCCTGACCGGCGTGGTGCACATGGTGCTCGCCCTGATCCTGTGTGGCGCGTTCGCGCTGGCCGAGGGCAGACACAATCCTGTCGACGCCCTGCGGGCCGCCGACGGCGACGACCTGCTCGGCCTGCTCTGCACGAGTGCCGCCCTCTTCGTCCTGCCCTTCGTGATCGGCTGGTGGACGGGGCTGCTCCGCGAACGGCGGCCCGTTGCACCGTCCGGTCCGGTCGTGGTCGTGCTGTTCCAGTTGGCGGTCACCACCGCGGCACTGACCGGCACCGTCGCCATCGCCCAACTGGTCCCCTCCTCCTGGAACGGGTTCATGTTCCTGGCGATCCTGCTGGTGGTCGCCGCCGTGGCGGGCGCGTCCCTCGGCTCCCAGCTCTTCGCCCTGTGGGTCCTGTGGACGAACCATGGTCTGGTCGCCGAGTGGCAGATGTCCGGGCAGTCCATCGACGACCACAAGGGATTCGTTCGGATGCACATCGGACGGGACGGAAGACTCACCCTCTACCCGCTGGCGCTCGACGGCGCCTGCCGGGACTGGGACCTCGACGAGGTCGCGGACACCCCGGCCGCGTGGACGCGACCGGTGCCCGCGACACCCCAGACCGTACGCCTGATCGAAGAGCCGTTCGTGATCGCGCGGCACGGCCAAGGACAACCGCCTCCGGCCCCGGCTGACCCGGCAGAAGACGCTGTGTGACGTGCCGCTGGACACGTTGCCCCGGCCCGCGCCCATTTGGCCGAGAAAGGCGCGTCCCACGCGCTGGATGCAGTCCGGGCGAACCACACCCGCACGCGGCTGTCATGCGTCGACATTGTTGACACCAGCCGCATCTCCACGGTCCTCACCGAGATCCGGACCATAAGCGGACCAAGACCTCCCCATTGACGCCCCCTGTTAAGCACCTCGTCGGGCGTTTTCTCGACCCTCGAAGATTCTTGGCCGGAATTCATCGGAATTCTCAACCGTCGGCGGCAGGTGCGCCCGGCAGGTCGCGGAGCCCGCGCAGCGGTGCCACCAGCAGGAAACCGCCGGCGGCCACCAGCGCGGCCGTGACGACCCACATCGTGGAGCGGGCGCCGAAGAGGGAGGCGAGGGAGCCGCCCAGGAGGGCTCCGAGCGGGATGGTGCTGTAGTTGAGGAACAGGGTGGTCGCGGTGACGCGCCCCCGCAGCTCGGACGGGCAGTACGCCTGCCGGAAGCTGACGATGATGACGTTGCAGGCCACGACCCCGGCGAGCATCACGACCGTTCCGAGCACGAAGAACGCCAGCCTCGGCCCGGGACCGGCGAGCGCGGCGAGCAGGCCGAAGGGCGAGGCGGCGAACTGGATGGCCAGCAGGGCGCGTGCCGTGCCCAGGCGCCTGGCGAGCCGACCGGCCACGAGGCCGCCGAGCACCCCGCCGAGACCGCCGAAGGAGACGAGCCAGCCGAGCGTGTCGGAGCCGACGCCGACGGTCCGCACGAGGAAGACGATCTGGACGGCCTGGAGGCCGGCCATCGCCAGGTTGACCGCCGCGCCGAACGCGGTGACGGCCCTGACCCAAGGATCACCGACGACGAAGCGCAGGCCGTCGGAGATCTCGCGGCTCAGCCGCCGCCGGGGTGCCGGGGCGGGGCGCGGTCCGTCGGAGCGGATGGCCGTGAGACAGAGCGATGACACCACGAAGGAGGCCGCGTCGAGCAGCAGGCCCGGCACACTGCCCAGGGTCTGGGCGATCAGCCCGCCGAGACCGGGGCCCGCCACCCTGGCGGCCTGATCCCCGGCCTGCAGCTGCGCGTTGCGGTCCATCAGCTCGGCCGTGGCGACCAGTTGGGGCAGATAGGCCGAGTAGGCGGTGGAGAAGAAGACGGAGGCGGTACCGGAGATCAGGGCGGCCCCGAGGAGGTGCCCGATGGTCAGGACTCCCAGCCACCAGGTAACCGGCACGCTCACGAACACCGCCGCGGAGACGGCGTTGCACACGAGCATCACCCGGCGTGGCGCGAGACGGTCGACCCACGCACCGGCAGGCAGGCCGATGACCAGCCACGGCAGCCACGGCGCGGCGGTGAGCACACCCATCACGAACGGCGAGGCGTGGAGTGTGGTGACGGCGACGAGCGGCAGCAGGACGGACGTCACGCTGGTGCCCAGCTTGCTGGTGGTCTCGCCGATGAGCAGCAACCGGAAGTTCCGGCGGGAGCGTTGGCCCTGGTCTTTCGCGGACTGCGTGGCAGTTGGCACGGCGGATTCCAGCACGGCCTCCGGACCTCGATAGCACGACGAATTCCTGACGCGCCACAGAGTACGTGCGGTGGACGTGAGTTCGGGCTGGATCGTACAAGTTCATCGTCCCGGAAACCAGGGTGGCCATTTCCCGCCGGTGCCGCTTAGGCTCTGCCGCGTCCATTGCCAACGAACCATGCCCCGTGGGAGGGTCGAGCCCGGATGATCAATCCGTTCGAGAATGATTCCGGCCAATTCCTGGTCCTTGTCAATGGCGAGAACCAGCACTCCCTCTGGCCCTTGGAATTCGATATTCCGGCCGGCTGGAGCACGGCATTCGGACCGGACCTGCGGGCGGCGTGCCTGGAGTACGTGGAGCACGCCTGGACCGACATGCGGCCGGCGAGCCTGCGCGCCGCGATGGACACGGCACCGCACTAGCGACGGCCCCTCCGAGGGCGCCGCGACCGCCTCCGGCCCCTCCGAGGGCGCCGGGAACCCCACCCGATCCCTCCGAGAGCGCCGGGAACCCGCACCCGGTCCCTCCGTCGTCGCACACACCGACACCGCCCCCCCTTACCGTGCAAGGAGCTGTCCGTGGTCACCAGCGCGATCGACCTCCTCACACGCTTTCTGCGGGAGGCGGCCCGGCACCCCGAACGCGCAGCCGTGGTCACGCCGTCGGAGTCGGTGACGTTCGCCGAACTGGACGAGCGGGCGGAGCGGACCGCCCGGGCGCTGAGCGCGGCGGGCGCGGAGCCCGGTACGACCGTCGCCCTGAATCTCCCCCGCGGTGTCGACCTGGTGACGGCGATGCTCGCGGTGTGGCGGGCCGGCGCGGCGTACGTACCGCTCGACCCCGCCGATCCGGCGCACCGGCGGCGCCTGCTCGCCGAGGATGCCGGGGCGCGCCTGGTGCTCACCGCGGGGCCGGACGACACCGAGTGGCCGGCGGGCACGCGCCGCCTCGATCTCGCCTCCGGCCTCGACCCGTTCGCGTCGGGCACACCGGCCCCGGCGCGTGACGTGCCGGACGCGGCCCCGGCGTACGTCGTCCACACCTCGGGCAGCACCGGGCGTCCCAAGGGAGTGACAGTCACCCGGGGCAACACCGCGCGTCTCGTCCGCGCGTGGGAGGACCGCGGCGTCTATCCCCCGGCCCCGGCGCGGGTGGTGTGGAACGCGGGCCTCGGCTTCGACGCCTCGGTCCAGCAGTGGGTCCGGATCTGCCGCGGCGACACCCTGCTCCTTCCCACCGACGAACTGCGCGCCGATCCGGGGCTGTTCGCCCGGTTCCTCAGGGAGTACGGGGCCACCGACCTCGACGGTGCGCTGCGGCCGGTGGCCGAGGGCGAGCCGGGCGAGATCGAGTACGTCGACCGTGCCGCCCACCCCGCACCCGACGCCCCGGAGGGCCCCGCGCCGCACGGCGCCCCCGACGTCACGGACGCCCCGTCACGGCCGCTGCTCGACCTCTTCGAGGAGCGCGCCGGGACCGCCCCGGACGCCACCGCCCTGGTGTTCGGGAAGGACGAGGTCTCTTACGCGGAGCTCGACGCCCGCGCGAACCGGCTGGCCCACGTGCTGGCCGCGCGGGGCGCCGGGCCGGAGACAGTGGTCGCCTCGGCGCTCGACCGCTCCGTGGAGCTGGTCGTCGCGGTCCTGGCGGTGATGAAGGCCGGGGCCGCCCACCTTCCGGTGGACCCCGGCTACCCGGAGCAGCGCATCGCCCACATCCTGGGCGACGCGGCCCCTGCACTGCTCCTCGCAAACTCCGGCACGGTCCTCCCGGCCGGCACCGCGGTACCCCGTACCGACATGGACGATCCGGAGACCGGCGCGGCGCTGCGGCGCGCCCCGGCGTCCGGCCCGCCGGCCGGCGCCCGGCGCGCACAGGGCGACCTGCCCGCGTACGTCATCCACACCTCCGGGTCCACCGGCCTGCCCAAGGGTGTGGTCGTCACCCGCTCCGGTCTCGCCAACCTGACCGCCCACCAGCGCGGCGCCCTCGCGGTGGACGCCGACAGCCGAGTCCTGCAGTTCGCCTCGCCCAGCTTCGACGCGTTCTTCTGGGAACTGGCGATGGCGCTGTCCGCCGGGGCCGCGCTCGTCCTGGCGCCCGCGCTCAGCCTCCTGCCCGGGCCCGGCCTGTGCCGTCTCGCCGACGAACAGCGGGTCACCCACGCGACCCTGCCCCCGTCGGTGCTGCGCGTCCTCCCGTCCGACGCCCTCCCGCGCGTACGCGTCCTGGTCGCCGCCGGCGAGGCCCTGGACGCGGAGCAGCAGCGGCGCTGGGCTCCCGGCCGGACCCTGATCAACGCGTACGGACCGACGGAGGCCACGGTCTGCGCCACCATGAGCCGGCCCCTCACGGCGAGCGGCGGCACGCCGCCGATCGGCGGGGCGATCCGGGGAACGCGCCTCTACGTCCTCGACGCCGCCCTGCGGCCGGTGCCTGCCGGAGTGGTGGGCGAGCTGTACGTCGCCGGGACGGGCCTGGCCCGCGGCTACCTCGACCGGCCCGGTCTGACGGCGCAGCGCTTCGTCGCGGACCCGTACGGCCCGGCCGGGACGCGGATGTACCGCACCGGCGACCTGGCCCGCCGGAACACGTCGGGCGAACTGGAGTTCGCCGGTCGCGCGGACGACCAGGTCAAGGTGCGCGGGCACCGGATCGAACCGGGCGAGGTCGAGGCGAGGCTCGTCGGCCATCCCGGGGTGTCCGCCGCCGCGGTGACCGTGCACGAGGACCAGGACGGCGACCGGAGGCTCGTCGCCTACGTCCGCCGCGAGCCGACCGGGTCGGCAGGCGCCGACCGCCGGAGCGAAGCGGCCCGCGTGGCCGCATGGCGGCGCGTCCACGACGCCGTGCCGGCCGACGACCGGCCGACGGCCTTCGGCGAGGACTTCACCGGGTGGAACAGCGGATACGACGGCAGCGCGCTGCCGCTGGAGCAGCTGCGGGAGTGGCGCGACGAGACGGTACGGAGCATCCGCGCCCTGCGGCCCCGGCGCGTGCTCGAACTCGGCGTGGGAAGTGGCCTGTTGCTGTCACGTCTCGCCCCCGAGGCGGAGGCCTACTGGGGGCTCGACCTCTCGCCCCGGGTGATCGAGCGGCTGCGGCGGCAGGTGGACGAGCGACCGGACCTGGCCGGGCGGGTCGTCCTGCACAGCCGGCCGGCCGACGACCACGAGGGCGTCCCGCGCGGGTACTTCGACGTGGTCGTCCTCAACTCCGTCGTCCAGTACTTCCCCAGCGGGCGCCATCTCGCGCGGGTGCTCGGGCTCGCCGCGGCCGCTCTGGCGCCCGGTGGGTCGGTGTTCGTCGGCGACGTCCGGCACCTGGGGCTCATGGAGTCCTTCCACGGGGCGGCCGCGGCCCGCTCGGCGGGCGCCGTACCGGGAAGCGGGGAGCATCGCCGGGCCGTGGCGCGTGGCATGGCCACGGAGCCGGAGCTGCTGGTGGATCCGGAGTTCTTCCGGTCGCTGACGGTCGCGGCCGAGGGTTCCGGGCCGCGCTTCGCGACCTCCGACGTGCGGCTGAAGCGGGGAACCCATCACAACGAACTGACCCGCTACCGCTACGACGTCGTCCTGCGCCGAACGATGGAAGCGCCGTCCCGCACCGGCGAAGCGCGGACCCCCACCGGTGCGGTGGCGGAACTGCTGTGGGGAGCGGACGTCCGTACGCTCGACGACGTCGCCGACGCCCTGCGGGACCGCGCGCGGGACGCCGTACCCGTCCGGGTCGCCGGGGTGCCCAACGCGCGCCTCGCCGAGGATCTGCGCGCGTCGGGCGGGTCGCCGGCCTCCGGTCCGGACCCGGAGGACCTGGCGCGCCTCGGCGAACGGCTGGGGTACCGCGTCGTGGTGCGCTGGTCCGCGAAGGCGGGACCCGACCACGTCGACGCCGAGTTCTCCTCCGGGGAGCGGGACTTCCCGCCGGAGGTCGGGACCGAGCCGGCGGTGGATCCCGAGCGCCATGTCAACGTGCCCTTCGCGGCGTCCGACGACGCGGAGCTCATCGCGTCGGTCGCCGCGTGGGCGGCCGCGTACCTCCCCGGGTACATGGTGCCGTCCGCGATCGTCGTCCTCGACGAGTTTCCGCTCACCCCGCACGGCAAGCTCGACCGGGCCGCCCTGCCCGCCTCGCGCGGCGCCCGGCGCGGGGCCGGCCGCCGACCGCGGAACCCGCAGGAGGAGGCGCTGTGCCGGATGTACGCGGAGGTCCTCGGGCTCGCCACGGCGGGACCGGTGGACGGGGTGGACGCGGCGAGCGAGGCGGACACGGCGTACGCGGTGGGGATCGACGACAGCTTCTTCGAGCTCGGCGGCCATTCGCTGCTCGTCACCCGGCTGGTGAGCCGCGTCCGCGCCGAGCTGGGGGTGGAGGTCCAGGTCCGCACGGTCTTCGACGCGCCCACGGTGGCCGGCCTCGCGTCCAGGCTCACGGAGGCCCGCAGGGCACGACCGGCCCTGCGGAGGATGCCTCGCCCCGGCTGACGGCAGCAGCACGGGCCCGCGACACCGACCGGATCACGTACGGCAAGGGTTATCGAAGGATTCCCGATGGACTTCAGCCTCTTCTACTTCGCCGACGACAGCACACCTGACGGGGACGCAGGACGGTACGAACTGCTCCTGGAGGGCGCCCGCTTCGCCGACCGGCACGGCTTCCGCGCGGTGTGGACGCCCGAACGGCACTTCCACCCCTTCGGCGGGCTCTACCCGAACCCGTCCGTGGTGGGCGCCGCCCTGGCGATGGTCACGAGCACCGTCGCCATCCGCGCCGGGAGCGTCGTCGCGCCCCTCCACCATCCGCTGAGGATCGCCGAGGAATGGTCGGTCGTGGACAACCTCTCCGGCGGGAGGGCCGGGGTGTCGCTCGCCTCCGGCTGGCACCCGGTGGACTTCGCGCTGAGCCGGGTGCCGTACAAGGACCGCAAACGCCAGCTGACCGACAGCATCGAGCAACTCCGCGGGCTGTGGCGCGGGGACGGCCACGAGGTCGTGGACGGCAACGGCGCCCCGGCGACCGTACGGATCTTCCCGCCACCGGTGCAGCGGGAGCTGCCGCTCTGGGTGACCAGCGCCGGCGACGCGGACACGTTCCGTACGGCGGCGGCGGCGCGGGCCGGGGTCCTCACCCATCTGCTGCACCAGGATGTCGACGAACTCGCCGCGAAGATCGCCGAGTACCGGCGGACGGCGCGTGAGACGCACGACGGCTGGGACGGGCATGTCGTCCTGATGCTGCACACCTTTCTCGGCGCCGGCCGGGACGAGGTGCGCGCCACCGTCGAAGGGCCGCTGTCCGCCTACCTCAGAAGCTCGGTCCATCTCATCGCCCGCTCGTTCGGCGCCCTCGACCCGGACTTCGACATCGACGCACTGGAGGACGAGGACCTCGACTTCCTCGTCGCCCAGTCCTTCGACGCCTACTTCGAGCAACGGGGGCTGTTCGGGACGGTGGAGGAGGCGAAGGCGACGGTCGAGCGGCTGCGCGGCATCGGCGTGGACGAGATCGCCTGCCTGATCGACTTCGGCATCGACACCAAGACCGTGCTGGACGGGCTGCGCTACCTGAACGCCCTCCGCGAAGCATGCGAAGCGAACTGATCCGAAAAACCCGAGAGACCCGAGAGGCCGAGACCACCGTGATCCCTCTGTCGTTTTCGCAGCTGCGGTTCTGGTTCCAGGGAGAGATGGACCGCGCCGGCGAATGGCCCAACGCTTCGATGGCGCTCCGGCTGACGGGCCGGCTGGACGCGGCGGCGCTGCGCGACGCGCTGCGGGACGTGGTGACGAGGCACGAGAGTCTGCGCACCGTCTTCCCGGTCACCGACGGGGTGCCCGGGCAGCGGATCCTGGAGGCGGTGACGGTCGAGCTGCCCGTACGACAGGTCGCGGAGGAGGACGTCGAGGCGGCCCTGACCGACGCGGCCGAGCATCACTTCGACCTGGCGCGCGAGATCCCGCTGCGGGCCGTCCTGCTCGCCGTCGGCTCCCACGACCACCATGTGCTGGCGATCACCGTGCACCACATGGCCTTCGACGGCTGGTCCGTCGCACCGTTCCTCCGCGACCTCTCGCACGCCTACACCGCGCGCCTCGACGGCCGACCTCCGTCCTGGGACGAACTCCCTTTCCAGTACGTGGACTTCACCCTGTGGCAGCGCAAGGAGCTCGGCGCGCCCGACGACCCCGGCAGCCTCTTCGCCGAGCAACTGGCCCACTGGACCCGCGCCCTCGCGGGCGCGCCGGCCGAACTCCCCCTCCCCACCGACCGGCCGCGCCCCGCCGCCGCCGCCACCCACCGGGCCGGCACCGTCCCCTTCCACCTGCCGCCCGACAGCTTCCGGCACCTCTCCCAACTCGCCCGCCGGCACGGCGCCAGCACCTTCATGGTCCTCCACGCGGCGCTCGCGGGGCTCCTCGGACGGCTCGGCGCCGGCACCGACATCCTGGTCGGCAGCCCGGTCGCCGGCCGCACCGACGTCGGCCTCGACGACCTCGTCGGCTGCTTCGTCAACACGGTCGTCATCCGGACCGACACCTCCGGCGACCCCGACTTCCACGATCTGCTCCAGCAGGCCCGGACGGGGGTCATGGCCGCACTCGACCACCAGGACGTGCCCTTCGAGCAGGTCGTGGAGGCCGTCAACCCGGCGCGGTCGGCGGCCCGGCACCCGCTCTTCCACGTCATGCTCAGTCTGCAGAACAACGCGGGCGCCGCCGTGCACCTCCCCCGCCTCGACACCCGCCTGCTGGACCCCAGCCCCCACCGGACGGTCGCCTTCGACCTGCTCCTCGACGTCACGGAGACCGACGGGGCGCTCGACGGCACCCTGGTCTACGCCCGCGACCTCTTCGACCACGACACCGCCGAGCGTCTGGTCCGCTGCTTCACGGCCTTCCTGACCCAGGCGGTCGCCGCGCCGGAGCGGCGCATCGGCGCTCTGGAGCTCCTCACCCCCGCCGAGCGCCGCACGGCGTTGGAGACGTGGAACGGCCGGGACACGGCGCTCCCGGCCGACTCCGTACCGGAGCTGTTCCGGCGGCGCGCGGTCGCCGCGCCCGACGACACCGCGGTGATCTGCGGCGAGTCCCGGCTCACCTACGCGGGGCTCGAGGCCCGGGCCGACCGCCTCGCCCGCCGTCTGCGCCGGCAGGGCGCAGGGCCGGAACGGCTGGTCGCCGTGGCCGTGAGCCGCTCGGCCGACCTGGTCGTCGCCCTGCTCGCCGTACTGAAGACGGGGGCCGCCTACCTTCCCCTGGACCCGCGCAACCCGGATGAGCGGCAGCGCGCGATCCTGGAGGAGGCGCGGCCCTGCCTGCTCCTGGCGGACGCGTCCACGAAGGAGCGGGCCGAGGATCTCGCGGGCGCGCCGCTCGGTGTGCCGCTGGTTCTGGCCGAGGACGCCGGTCCGGTCGACCTCGATCCGGATGCGGGCGGGTGGCCGGACATCACCGGCGACCGGGCCGCGTACGCGATGTACACGTCCGGCTCCACCGGCCGCCCCAAGGGTGTCCTGGTGACCCATCGGAACATCGTCGCTCTCGCCGCCGATCCCTGCTGGGCGGCGGACGGTGGCCACGCACGGGTGCTCGCCCACTCGCCGCACTCCTTCGACGCCTCGACGTACGAGCTGTGGGTGCCGCTGCTCGGCGGCGGTACGGTCGTGATGGTGCCGGCCGGCGACTCCTCGCCGCAGGCGCTGGAGCGGGCCGTGGCCGAGGGTGGCGCGACGAGCGCCTTCCTCACCACCTCGCTCTTCAACCTGCTTGTCGCGGAGAGAAGTTCGGCGCTCGGCCGGCTCGGGCACGTCTGGACGGGTGGCGAGCAGCCGTCGGCCGGGGCCGTGCGGCAGATGCTGACGGGCTTCCCCGGCGCCGCGCTGACCCATGTCTACGGGCCGACCGAGAACACGACGTTCACCACCTTCAGGAGCCTGGACCCGGCCCGGGACGCGGACGGCGGCAAGCCGCCGATCGGCCGGCCCATGGCGAACACGCGGGTGTACGTGCTGGACGAGCGGCTCCGGCCGGTGTCCGTGGGGGTGCCGGGCGAGCTGTACGTCGCGGGCGCCGGACTGGCCCGCGGCTACCTCGGCCGCCCGGGACTCACCGCGGGGCGCTTCGTCGCCGACCCCTACGGCGCGCCCGGCACCCGCATGTACCGCACCGGTGACGTCGTCCGATGGACCGCCGGCGGCGAGCTCGACTTCCTCACCCGCATCGACGACCAGGTCAAGATACGCGGCTTCCGCATCGAACCCCGCGAGATCGAGGCCGCCCTGGAGCGCCACCCGGCCGTCGGCCGCGCCGCCGTCCTCGTACGGGAGGACCGGCCCGGGGAGCGCGGCCTCGTCGCCTACGTCGTCCCCGCCCCGCACATCGACGGCGATCCCGCGGCGGAAGTCGCCGAGCACGCCGGGCGGACCCTGCCCGACTACATGGCCCCCGTCGTCGTCGTGCTCCCCGACGGGCTTCCCCTCACGCCCAACGGCAAGCTCGACCGGGCGGCTCTGCCCGCCCCCGGGAAGGGCACCGGCTCCCGCCCGCCCCGCACGCCCGCCGAACGGCTGCTGTGCGGACTGTTCGCCGAGGTGCTCGGGTTGTCGGCGGTCGGTGCGGACGACGACTTCTTCGAGCTCGGCGGTCATTCCCTGCTCGCCATCCGGCTGGTGAACCGGCTGCGCGAGGTGCTGGGCGACGGGATCGGGATGCGTACGGTCTTCGAGTCGCCGACGCCCGCCGGACTCGCCGAGCGGGTCGGGGCCGCGGGTACCGGCCGTGGCCCGCTGCGGCCCCGGCCGCGCGGGGAGGTACTGCCTCCGTCCTTCTCCCAGCTGCGGTTCTGGCTGCAGGGCGAGCTGGCGGAGGGCGCCGCCTCGCACACCGTCACGACCGCCCTGCGGCTGACCGGTCCGCTGGACGCCGAGGCGCTGTCGGCGGCGCTGCGGGATGTGGTGAAACGGCACGAGAGTCTGCGCACCGTGTTCCCGGTCACCGACGGGGTGCCCCGTCAACTGGTCCTGGAGGCGGAAGAGTTCGACCTGACGGTGCGGGAGGCGTCACAGAGCGACATCGAGACGGCGTTGGTCGCGGCGTCGGAGTGGGACTTCGACCTGGCGCGGGAGAGACCGGTGCGGGCCGAGCTCTTCGCCTGCGCCTCCGAGGAGCACGTCCTCGCGGTCACGATCCACCACATCGCCTTCGACGGCTGGTCCGCCGCACCCTTCCTCCGCGACCTCTCCGGCGCCTATGCCGCCCGGCTGCGGGGGCGGGCCCCCGATTTCCCGGAACTGCCCGTGCAGTACGCCGACTTCACACTGTGGCAGCGTGAGGGACTCGGGGAGCCCGACGACCCCGGCAGCCCCTTCGCCCGGCAACTCGCCCACTGGACCGGCACGCTGGCCGACGCTCCCGACGAGATCCCGCTGCCCGCCGACCGGCCACGCCCCGCCGCCGCCTCCCATCGCGCCGGCGCGGTGCCGTTCCGGCTCGCCCCGGAGGACCACTCGCGCCTCACCGCCCTGGCGCGTAAGCACGGCGCGAGCGTGTTCATGGTGCTGCACGCCGCCCTGGCGGGCCTGCTGCGGCAGCTCGGCGCCGGGACGGACATCCTCATCGGCAGCCCGGTCGCCGGACGCACCGACAGCGCTCTCGACGACCTGGTCGGCTGCTTCGTGAACACGGTGGTGGTACGGACCGACGCCTCAGGGGATCCGGACTTCGGCGACCTGATCGACCGCGTCCGCACCGAAGTCCTCGCCGCGCTGGAGAACCAGGACGTGCCCTTCGAGCAGGTCGTGGACGCCGTGAACCCGGTGCGGTCGGCGGCCCGGCACCCGCTCTTCCAGGTCATGCTGAGCCTGCAGAACAACGCGACCGGCGCCGTCGAACTGCCCGGCCTCCACGTCGACATGCTCAACCACGGCCGGCACCGGACCACCCCTTTCGATCTGCTCTTCGACCTCACCGAGTCCGACGGGGGCCTGGACGGCACCCTCTTCTACGCCCGCGACCTCTTCGACCACGCCAGCGCGGAACGGCTCGCCGGGTGCTTCACCACCTACCTCGCCGACGCGGCCGCCCGTCCCACCCGGCCCGTGCGGCAGCTGGACGTCCTGTCCCCCGCCGAGCGGCACACCGTCCTCACGGAGTGGAGCGGTGCGGCGGCCGGTGCGGAGCAGCCGACCGGTTCGGTGCCGCAGTGGTTCCGTGATCAGGCCGCCAGGACACCCGACGCGGCGGCGGTGCTCCACGGGGACCGCCGGATCACGTACGGGGAGCTCGACGCGCGGGTGGACCGGCTGGCCGGGCATCTGCGGCGGCTCGGCGCCGGCCCGGAGCGGCTGATCGCCGTGGCCATGGACCGTACTCCCGACCTCCTGGTCGCGCTCCTCGCCGTGCACCGGACCGGTGCCGCGTACCTCCCGGTCGATCCGCACCACCCCAAGGACCGGGTGGAGATGGTGCTGTCCGAGGCCGCGCCGCTCCTGGTGCTCTCGGACCGCGCCACCCGCGACGCGCTCGGCACCGACGACTGGCTCGCCCTGGACGATCCCCGGCTCGCCGCCGGGGCCGGTGCCGAAGGCCCGGGCCCGGACGAGGCGATCCCGGCCGACGGCACGGCGTACGTCCTCTACACCTCCGGTTCGACGGGCCGGCCGAAGGGGGTGACGGTCACCCACCGCAATCTCGCCCATCTGCTTGCCGCCATGCGGGACCGGCTGCCGCTGGGCCCGACCGACCGCCTGCTCGCCGTGACGACCGTCGCCTTCGACATCGCCCACCTGGAGCTCCTCCTGCCGCTGCTCGGCGGCGCCGCGGTCGTCCTCGCCTCTCCCGACGAGGTGCGCGAGCCGCACGCCCTCGCCCGGCTGGTCGGACGGCACGGGGTCACCGCCGTCCAGGCGACGCCCTCCCTGTGGTCCGGCCTCGTGGCCGAGGTCCCCGACGCGGTCCGGGGGCTGCGCGTCCTCGTCGGCGGCGAGGCGCTGCCCCCCGCCCTGGCCGACGGTCTCGCCGCCCTGGCCGCGGAGGTCACCAACGTGTACGGGCCCACCGAGACGACCATCTGGTCCCTCGCGGCCCCGATCGGCCCGCACAACGCGGAGCGCCCGCCGCTCGGCTCCCCGCTGGGCGACACCCGGGTGTACGTCGTGAACGAGGCGCTGCGGCCGGTGCCCGTGGGAGTGCCGGGCGAGCTGTACATCGGGGGTGCGGGCGTGGCCCGGGGCTACCTCGGCCGCCCGGGGCTGACCGCCGAGCGGTTCGTGGCCGATCCGTACGGCCCGCCCGGCGCCCGCCTGTACCGCACCGGCGACCTGGTCAGGTGGACCTCCGAAGGGGAACTCGACTTCCTCGGGCGCACCGACGACCAGGTGAAGCTGCGCGGCTTCCGTATCGAGCCCCGCGAGATCGAGGCGGTCCTGGAGCGGCACCACCGCGTCACCCGCTGCGCCGTCGTGGTGCGCGAGGACCGGCCGGGCGAGCGCCGGCTCGTCGCGTACGTCGCCCCCGTCCGGGCCGCCGGCGCCGCCGACGGCCTCGTCTCCGAACTCGCCGAGTGGGCGCGGCGGGCGCTGCCGCCGTACATGGTCCCCACCCTCGTCGTGCTTCCCGACGGGCTGCCGCTCACGCCCAACGGAAAGCTCGACCGGTCCGCCCTGCCCGCCCCGAACGGCCCTGTCTCCCCCACCCGAGAGGCCCGGGAGCCGAACACCCCCGCCGAGAAGCTTCTCTGTGAACTGTTCGCCGCCATCCTCGGACGGCCCGACGTCGGCGTCGAGGACGACTTCTTCGAGCTCGGCGGCGACAGCATCGTGTCGATCCGGCTGGTGTCCCGGGCCCGCTCACGAGGTCTGGCCATCTCCACGCGGGACGTCTTCCGGTACCGGACCGTCGCCGAACTGGCCGTCCACGCGAAGGTGCGGACGCCCAAGGCGGGCGCGGCGACGGGATCCGCCCCGGCGCCGTCGGCCGGCGAGGTGCCGCTCACCCCGATCGTCCACTGGCAGCGCGAACGGGGCGGCCCCGTCGACGGCTTCCACCAGTCCGTGCTCGTACGGACCCCGGCGGCCCTGTCCCTGCCGGGGCTGCGGGCGCTGCTCCAGTCGCTGCTCGACCGGCACGACGCGTTGCGGATGCGGCTGACGCGCACCCCCGCGTGGCGCCTTGAGGTCCTGCCGCGCGGTGCGGTCGACGCGGCCGGGCACGTCGTACGGATCGACGCGGTCGGCCTCGCCGCCGGGAGCCTCGCGGACGTGGTCCGCACCGAGGCGGACGCGGCACGGCGGCGACTGGCGCCCGAGGACGGGAACATGCTCCAGGCGGTGTGGTTCGACGCGGGTCCCGGCCGGCCGGGCCGACTGCTCCTGATGATCAACCACCTCGTCGTGGACGGCGTTTCGTGGCGGATCCTCCTGGAGGACCTGAGCGCCGGCGCGGCCCCGCGGACGGCGGGGCCGGACTTCACGCCGGTGTCGTTCGCCGACTGGGGACGCCTACTGGAGCGCGAGGCGCGCGGGCGGGTGCCCGAACTCCCCTTCTGGCTGGGGCTCGTCGAGGGGACGGACGATCTCGTCAAGGGTGCGGATCTCGTGGCCGCCCGTGATGTCGAGGGCTCGAAGCACACGGTCACCCGTGTCCTTCCCGCCGACCGGACGGAGCCGCTCCTGACCCGCGTGCCCGCCCGGCTCGGCGTCGGCGTGAACGCGGTGCTGCTCGGCGCGCTGAGCACGGCCGCGGGGCACTGGCGTACGGCGCTCGGCCCCGGCGACGCTTCCGGCGGCGCGACGTCCGACAGCGATGCTCCCGACTGCGCGGCGTCCGGCAGCGATGCTTCCGACAGCACGGCGTCCGACGGCGACGCGCCGTTCCTCGTGGACGTGGAGGGGCACGGCCGCGAGGAGATCGCCGGCGGCCTCGACCTGTCGGCGACCGTGGGCTGGTTCACCAGCATGTTCCCCGTACGGCTCCCGGGGCGGCCGGGCGATCCGGACGATCCGGCCGGCACCGTACGGGCTGTGGACGACCAGCTCGGGAGCATGCCGGACAAGGGGCTCGGCTTCGGTCTGCTGCGCCATCTCCATCCGGAGACCGCGCCCGTGCTCGGGGCGCGGCCCCGGGCGCAGATCCTGTTCAACTACCTGGGCCGGTTCGACCGGCCGGACGAGTCCGACTGGGGCCTGGCGCCGGAAGCCGGCGCGGTCGCCGGAGGCGGCGACCCCGAGATGCCCCTGACGCACCTCCTGGAGGTGTCCGCGGTCGTCCACGACCGCGGGGACCGGCCGGAACTCCACGTCACCTGGGCGTATCCGAAGGCGCTGCTGGAGCGGCCCCGGGTGGAGGCCCTGGCCGACGCCTGGTTCGAAGCCCTGGAGACCCTGACCGCACGCACCGGCGAACCGGGAGAGACGGCGTGACCGCACCAGACCGCACCCACGAGCACGCCCACGAGCGGACGTCGAGGCCGGCGCCGCTCCAGCAAGGGCTGTTCTTCCACACGGCGTTCGACACGGACGGCCAGGACATCTACACCACCCAGCTGGCACTGGACTTCGACGGTCCGGTCGACCCCGTTCTTCTGCGAGAGGTCTGCCAGGTACTCCTTGACCGGCACGACAGCCTGCGTTCGGGGTTCCGTACGGACGCGTCGGGCGCGCCCGTTCGCTTCGTGCCGCCGAGGGTCCGGCTGGACTGGCGGACGGCCGACCTCACCGGGACGGCGCCCGACGACCGGGAGGCCGAGGCCGCGCGGCTGGTCGAGGAGGAGCGGCGGCGGCGCTTCGACACCGCCCGACCGCCGCTGGTCCGCTTCCTGCTGATCCGTCTGGACGGCACGCGCTGGCGCTTCGCGCTGACGAACCATCACATCATTCTGGACGGCTGGTCCACCTCGATCCTTCTCGACGAGCTGTTCCGGCTGTACGACGCCGGAGCGGGTGCCGCGGCGCACCTGCTGCCGGCCGCCCCCTCGTACACCTCCTATCTGGACTGGCTCGGCGAGGTGGACCCGGAGTGGTCCCTGGACGCCTGGGCGGAGGCGCTTTCCGGGATCGAGGGGCCGACGCTGGTGGCGCCGCGGGCGCAGGGCACGGGCACGGTGGTGCCCGCACGGGTGGTGCGCACGCTGCCCGCCGCTCACACCGCCGCGCTGACGGACCGGGCGCGGGAGGCGGGGGTCACCCTCGGCACGGTGATGCAGGTGGCCTGGGGACTGGTGCTGCGGCAGCTGACCGGTCAGGGCGACGTGCTGTTCGGGATGACGGTGTCGGGGCGGGCCGCCGAGGTCGACGGCGTCGAGACGATGGTCGGGCTGCTGATCAACACCGTTCCGGCGCGGGTGCGGATCGGCCCGCGGGACACGCTGCTCGATCTCCTCGAACGGGTCCAGGACGAGCAGCTCGACCTGTTCGAGCACCACCACGTCGGGCTGACGGAGATCCAGCAGCAGGCGGGCTTCGGGGCTCTGTTCGACACCACGACCGTCTTCGACAACTATCCGATGGGCTCGGGCGAGCGCCGTCTCGGCGAGGCACTGCTCGTCGACGTGACAGGGTTCGACGCCACCCACTATCCGCTCTCCCTGATCTGCACGCCGGCCGAGGAGCTGGGCATCCGGCTCGACTTCCGGCCCGATCTGCTGGGGCGCGGGACGGTGGAGGGGATCGCCGAGCGGTTCGAGTGGATCCTGGTGGCGATCGCCGAGGATCCGCACCGCGCGGCCGGCAGCCTGCCGGTCCTCTCGGCCGCCGAGCGCCGACGGGTGCTTGAGGAATGGAACGCCACCGACCGCCCGGTGACACCGGCCACGCTGCCCGCCCTGATCGAGGCGCGAGCCGCGCGGAACCCGCGTCGGCCCGCCCTCTCGCACCAGGGACGGGCCCTCGGATACGACGCGCTCAACCGCCGGGCGAATCGTCTGGCGCGCGTGCTCATCGCCGAGGGTGCGGGTCCGGAGACCCGGGTGGCCCTGGCGCTGCCGAGGACCGCGGACGTGGTCGTCGCCCTGCTCGCCGTGCTCAAGGCCGGGGCCGCCTATGTGCCGGTCGACGTGCGCTACCCGGCCGACCGGGTGGCGCGGATGCTCGGCGACGCGCGGCCCCGGCTCGCGGTGGTCACCGAGGCGACCAGGGGCGCGCTGCCGGAGGGGGCGATCGCGCTCGTCCTGGACGACCCCGCCGTGGCGCGGCGCGTCGAGGAGCAGGAGGACGCGGACGTCGTGGACGCGGAGCGGCCGGGACCGCTCCTCCCCCGGCACCCCGCCTACGTCATCTACACCTCGGGCACCACGGGCGTCCCCAAGGGCGTGGTCGTCGAGCACGCGAACGCCGTCAACTTCGTGGCGACCGTCGAGGACCATTTCGGCGCCGACGGCATGGCGCGGGTCCTGGCGTCCACCTCGCTCAGCTTCGACGTGTCGGTCTTCGAGATCGTCACGACCCTGGCGCTCGGCGGCAGTCTGGAGCTGGTCGACGACCTGTTCGCCCTGCTCGAACGGGACGGCTGGGAGGGGAGCCTGGTCAGCGGCGTTCCCTCGGCGATGGCGAGCTTGGCCGCGGGCGGCGCCTTCGACGTGTCGGCACGGCACGTGGTGCTCGGCGGGGAGGCGGTGCCGCACGCCCTGCTGCGCGAGCTGCGGGAGCGGGTGCCCGGCTGCGCGGTCACCAACATCTACGGCCCGACCGAGGCGACCACCTACTCGACCTGGTGGCGCAGTGGCGAGGAGGACGGCGACGGCGATCCGCCGATCGGCCGGCCGGTGCCCAACGCCCGGGTGTACGTGCTGGATCCGTGGCTCCAGCCGGTCGCGGTGGGGCAGCCGGGAGAGCTGTACATCGCCGGCGCGGGCGTCACCCGCGGCTATCTGAACCGGCCGGCGCTGTCTTCGGAGCGCTTCGTGGCCTGCCCGTTCGGCGCGCCCGGCGGCCGGATGTACCGCACGGGCGACCAGGTGCGGTGGCGGGCCGACGGGCAGCTGGAGTATCTGGGCCGGCTCGACGGCCAGGTGAAGATCCGTGGCTTCCGGATCGAGCTCGGCGACGTGGAGGCCGCCCTGCTGCGGCACAAGAGCGTGGCGCAGGCCGTCGCGGTCGTACGGGAGGACCGGGCGGGCGACCGCAGGCTGGTCGCGTACGCCGTGGCGGCCGGGCCCGGGACGCCGCTCGACGGCGCGGAGCTGCGGCGTCTCACCCGTGACACGCTGCCGGACTACATGGTGCCGTCGGCGGTGGTGCAGCTGGAGCGGTTCCCGCTGATGCCGAACGGCAAGCTGGACCGGCGGGCGCTGCCGGCCCCCACGTACGGCGCCGCCGCCCGCCGGGAGGCGGCCCACGCGCACGAGGAGCCGCTGTGCGCGCTGTTCGCCGAGGTGCTCGGGGTGGACCGGGTCGGCCCGGACGACGGTTTCTTCGATCTGGGCGGGCACTCCCTGCTGGCGACCCGGCTGGTGAGCCGGGTGCGTGCGGTCCTGGGCACCGACCTGTCCGTCCGTGCCCTGTTCGAGGCGCCGACCCCGGCGGCCCTGGCACGCCGGCTCGACGGCGAGGGCGACGGCTCCGGCCTGGACGTGCTGTTGCCGCTGCGGACCCGCGGACGTCTGAGGCCGTTGTTCGCGGTGCACGCGGCGAGCGGCCTCGCCTGGCCGTACGCCCGGCTGCTGCCGCACCTGGATCCGGACGTGCCGCTGTACGGGCTGCAGGCGCCGAGCCTGTCAGACCCGGAGGGCGGTGCGCGCAAGCCGGAGGAGCTGGTGCGGGAGTACACGCGGCGGGTCCGGGAGGTGCAGCCGGAGGGGCCGTACCGGCTGCTCGGCTGGTCGGTCGGCGGCATCCTCGCCTACGGAGTGGCCGCGGAGCTGGTGGCGACGGGGCACGCCGTGGAGTTCGTGGCCCTGCTCGACTCGTACCCGGCTCCCGAGGAGGGTCTGCCCGACTGGGAGGAGACGCACCGGCACGTGGCCGGGTCGGCCGGGTTCGCCGCGGACGGGACGCCACCGGAGCAGATCGCGCTGCTCGGGGAGCGGGCGGTGGAAGGCTCGCGGCTTGCGGTGCGGTCGGCGGTGGACGCGCTGCGGACCTCTCCGGTGCGGACGCGCGGTGTGGACGTGCTCCACTTCCGGGCCGCGTCGGACGGCTCGGGCGCCGCCCCGGACGCCTGGCAGGTGTGCGGCGGCGGGCGGCTTGCGACCTTCGACGTCGCGTGCGGCCACTACGAGATGCTGGATCCGGCTCCGCTCGCCTCGATCGGCGAGGTGCTGTCGGACCGGGCCACGGAAGGGACGGCAGGAGGTTGGGCGGCAGGGCGATGACCGGCGCGACGGGCCGGTCGCTCGTCAGAAGTCCCAGCCGTCGTCGTCGTCGGCGGCGGTGCCCCTGACCGGTTCGGGAGCGGCGAAGGACTCGCCGACCATGCCCGCGGTCAGGGTGGTGCCGTCGCCGGGGTCGATCAGGATGAACGAGCCGGTGCGGCGCGAGTCGGCGTAGGAGTCGACGGGCAGCTGCTCGGCGGTACGGATCTTGACACGGCCGATGTCGTTGGCGACGAGCCGACCGGGGTGGGGGTGCAGCGACAGGTCGTCGAGGGTGAGCCGGGAGGGGATGTCCGTGACGATGGCCTTGACCGTGCGGGTGCCGTGCTTGAGCAGCACACGGTGCCCGACGGTCAATGCCTGGTCGGCCACATGGCAGACGGTCGCCTCGATGTCCTGGATGGTCGCCGGAGCGTCCGTCGTCGGCACGATCAGGTCACCACGCGAGACGTCGATGTCGTCCTCCAGCAGGACGGTCACCGACTGCCCGGTCCATGCGGTGTCGACCCGCCTGCCGAGCAGGTCGATACCGGAGATCCTCGTCGTACGGCCGGACGGAAGGATCGTGACCGACTCGCCGACGTGGAGGGACCCGGCCGCGATCTGACCGGCGTAACCGCGGTAGTCCGGGTGTTCGGCGGTCCGGGGGCGGATGACGTACTGCACGGGCAGCCGGGCGTGGCGGTAGGTCAGGTCGCGGCTGAGCGGGACCGTCTCCACGTACTCGAGCACCGTCGGGCCGCTGTACCAGTCCATGACCGCCGACGGCTCCACCACGTTGTCCCCGGCCAGTGCCGAGATCGGGATGGCGGTGACCTCGGGGATGCCCAGCTCGGCCGCGTACGCCGTGAACTCCGTCACGATCGCGGCGAACACCGTCTCGCGGTAGCCGACCAGGTCCATCTTGTTGACCGCCAGGACGACCTGCGGAACGCGCAGCAGCGCGGCGATGGCGGCGTGACGGCGGGTCTGCTCGACGACGCCGTTGCGGGCGTCGACCAGGATCACGGTCAGTTCGGCGGTGGAGGCACCCGTGACCATGTTGCGGGTGTACTGCACATGCCCGGGTGTGTCGGCCAGGATGAACCGCCGCTTCGGGGTGGCGAAGTAGCGGTAGGCGACATCGATCGTGATGCCCTGTTCGCGTTCGGCGCGCAGACCGTCGGTGAGCAGGGCGAGGTCGGGCGCGTCCTGGCCACGGCCGGCCGACGCCCGCTCCACGGCCTCCAGCTGGTCGGCCAGAACCGACTTGGAGTCGTGCAGCAGCCGGCCCACCAGTGTGGACTTGCCGTCGTCGACGGAGCCGGCGGTGGCGAACCGCAGAAGGGTGGTGGTCGAGGGTTCCATGGTCCTGGTCATGCTCAGAAGTACCCCTCGCGCTTGCGGTCCTCCATGGAGGACTCGGAGAGCCTGTCGTCGGCACGTGTCGCGCCCCGCTCGGTCAGCCGGGAGACGGCGATCTCCGCGATCACCTGATCCAAGGTCACCGCGTCGGAGTCGACCGCGCCGGTGCAGGACATGTCACCGACGGTGCGGTAGCGGACGAGCCGCTTCTCGACGGTCTCGCCGCCCTTCGGGCCGCCCCACTTCCCCACGGGCAGCCACATCCCTGAGCGCTGGAAGACCTCGCGCTCATGGGCGAAGTAGATCTCCGGCAGCTCGATGCCCTCGCGGGCGATGTACTGCCACACGTCCAGCTCGGTCCAGTCGGACAGCGGGAAGACACGTACATGCTCGCCGGGAGCGTGCCGGCCGTTGTACAGCTGCCACAGTTCGGGGCGCTGGCGGCGCGGGTCCCACTGCGAGAACTGGTCCCGGAGGCTGAACACCCGTTCCTTGGCACGGGCCTTCTCCTCGTCGCGACGGCCGCCACCGAAGACCGCGTCGAACCGCTCCGACTGGATCCGCTCCGTCAGCGCCAGCGTCTGCAGCGGATTACGGGTCCCGTCGGGGCGTTCCTTGAGCACACCACGGTCGATGTAGTCCTGTACGGACGCCACATGGAGACGCAGCCCATGTGCCGCCACCACACGGTCCCGGTACTCCAGGACCTCCGGAAAGTTGTGTCCGGTGTCCACGTGCAGCAGCGCGAACGGCACGGGGGCGGGCGCGAACGCCTTCAGCGCGAGGTGCAGCATGACGATGGAGTCCTTGCCGCCGGAGAAGAGGATCACCGGCCGCTCGAACTCACCCGCCACCTCTCGAATGATGTGCACCGCCTCCGACTCCAGCGCATCCGCATGCGTGAGCGTGCACGGGTTGTCGGTTCTCTCGGACCGAGCCGTCGCCGTCGTCATGCCAACCCTTTCTCCCGCAGCAACGCGACAAGCGCCTCCGCCGACTCCGCCCTGCTCTGCTCGTGCGCCGGGATCCGCAGATCTGGTGCGGCCGGCGGCTCGTACGGATCGTCCACCCCGGTCAGTCCGGACATCTCGCCCCTCGCCTGCCTGGCGTACAGACCCTTCACATCGCGCACGGCGCACACCTCGACCGGCGTCGCCACGTGCACCTCGACATACGCGATACCGGCGGCCTCGTGTCGCTCGCGCACCGCCTCGCGGGCGTCCGCGTACGGGGCGATGACCGGTACCAGCACCGTCACACCGTGGGAGGCGAGCAGCTCCGCGACGTAGCCGATACGGCACACGTTCACCTCCCGGTCCTTGCGGGAGAAGCCGAGGTCGGCCGTCAGGTGTGCCCGCAGCTCATCGCCGTCCAGGATGTGCACCCGACGCCCGGCGGACCGCAGTTCGGCGGCCGCGGTCAGCGCGATCGTGGTCTTGCCCGCGCTGGGGAGGCCGGTCAGCCACACCGTCGCGCCGGCGGCGCCACCGTTCATGAAGTCGTCGGTCATGTGCTCCATCCGGGGTACGGTTCGTCGAAGAGAGCTTTCCGGTGCGGGCGGACCGCGTCGGGACATCACCCGCCGTCCGAGGAGCGGATGCCCGCTGCCCCGGTCCCGGTCTCAGTCCCGGTCCCGGTCTCGGTCTCGATCGCGGTGACCGCGATCAGCTGCCCGGTCGCCGTGTCGCGCAGGGCCATGTCGGCCACCTCGACGTCCGGAGAGCCGGCGCTCCGCCACCTGCGTACGGTGACGGCGAAGACCGTGCCGGGGTCGGCGTTGCCGAAGTAGCCGATCTTCTGGTCGATCACCTTGCGCCGCAGGAACTGTTCGTCCGTGCGTCCCAGCGATCGCCACAGACGCAGCAGCACCGTGTCGAAGACGGAGAAGTACGAGGCGAAGTACATCAGCCCGGCGCCGTTGAGGTCGCGCACGACGTCCAGGGTGTATTCGAAGGTCTGGGGCCGCCCGGCCTCGTGAAATCCCGGTGGACCCGCGGAGTGGAAGCTTCCGGTGGCCCGGGCCCGGCCTACGAGGGACCGAGGAGAGTAGGCGTTCGGAAGCGGCGCCAGCTCCTGGTAGGTGAAATCCGGAGGTGTCACCTGAGCGAGACCTCGGTTGCTGCCCGCGGTGGTGCGGGCGATCCACCGGTTGAAGTTCTCCGCGTAGAGGCAGTCCGGGTGCGGGTGTTCGTACACTTCGGCCGGGTCCAGTGGTCCGTCGGGCAGCTCCAGACCGGCGGGTGCCAGCCGGTGCAGAGTGATGACCGACTGGCTGCCGAACTGGAAGGCGCGGGAGTCGACCCGGAGTTCGTCGCCGAAGGTGAGCCCGTGGGGATGGACGACGTCTCCGCCGCGCACATGAAAGTAGTAGAAGGACAGGTAGGCGGGGTCTCCCTCGGCGGTCCGGGCCGCATGTACGTTGATCCGGCACGACTCGCTCACCACCTCCCAGGTCCAGTCCCCGATCCGGCCGAACACCAGTGAGCCGCCACTGCACATGCCCGGCGCGACGACCACGTGACGGGAGACCCCGGCGCCGTCCGGGGCCAGCGCACCGCGCGCGGTGTGAAGAGTGGTCATACTTCCGCCTCCTTTCGGACCCGGCGCGTCCGCCCGGCTCCGGCCGTGGCCGTCTGCCGTGCGGAGCACCACTTGTCGGCCGCGGCGAGGAACTGGTCGTTGTCGGAGGTGACGGTTTCGAGAACCGCACGCAGTGGTGGAGAGGACATGGGACTCCCGATGGAGAGGACTCCGTCGCGCTGGGTCGTGCGAACGGGGCCCGAATCGACTGTGGGGCTCAGCCTCCCGGCCGCCGTTCCGCCATCAGGCGGGCCACGTCGGCGAGGGTGCGGGTATCAAGGAGTTCGTAGTCGTGGACCTCGATGCCGAGCCGCTCGTTCAGTACGGTGGCGAGTTCCTGCACCGCCAGGGAGTCCAGCCCCACCTCGTCACGGGTGGCGGTGGGCACGACGTCCTTCTCGCGTACGTGGAGGTCGCTGACCAGGATGTCCTTGAGTACGTCGTACACGGCTGGCTCTTCCCTCGCTGTCCTCACCCGACCGGAAGCCGCGGGCTCGCGGCTTTCACGCACCACGAGCCGCCTTCAGAGCCAGGGCCACCTCGACGATGAGGTCCTCCTGGCCCGCCACGGCCTGTCTCTTGCCCAGTTCGAAGAAGACGTCGCGCGGATCGACGTCCTCACGCCGTGAGATGTCCAGGACCCGGTTCTTGAACCCGGAGAACACTCCGGCCAGACCGCTGACGACGCTCACCGAGTCGATGGTGGGTGGGGCCGGCATGAGTTCGCGCTCGGCGAGGTCGGCCGCGTCGAGCAGGCCGTACAGGTCGATTCCCGTCGGGAAGCCCATCCGTTCCAGCACGGGCACCAGGACCTCGAGCTGGGTGTTCCCGGCGCCCGCCCCGAAGCCCCGGGCACAGGCGTCCAGGATGTCCGCACCCGCTTCCACGGCGGCGATCGAGTTCGCGACCGCCATCCCCAGGTTGTTGTGGGCGTGGAACATCACCGGCACCTCGACGGCTTCACGCATGGCACTGATGCGCTCCGTGACATCGGCCGGCAGATAGTGGCCGGAGGAGTCCATGATGCCCACCGCGTTCGCGCCGAACTCCACCAGCCGGGCGCATTCACTCGCCAGCCGTTCGGGGGTCGCCATGTGACTCATCAGAAGAACGGCCTGGGCTTCGACCCCTTGCTCGCGGAGAAAGCCCAGATGCCGTTCGGCGAGGTCTCCCTCGGTGCAGTGCGTGCCGATCCGGACCACGTCCGCCTGATGATGGATGGCCCGCTCGAGGTCCGCGGTCGTGCCCCATCCCGGCAGCATGAAGACGGCCATCCTGCTGTCGCGCAGGGCCTCCCGCACGACCGACAGCATCTCGTCGTCACCGAGCCGGGCCTGCCCGACCTGGAGGGAGGAGGCTCCCAGACCGTTGCCGTGGCCCACCTCGACCACCGGTACGCCGGCGGCGTCCGCCGCCCGCGCGTAGGCACGCAGTTGTTCACGGTCCAGCTGGTGACGGACGGCGTGATGGCCGTCGCGCAGGGACGCGTCGTGGATGAGGACCGGCTTTCCGGCGCCGCCGGGAGATGTTGCTGCGCTCATGACGTCTCCGTACCGATGCTCGCCAGGCCGACCGCCGCACACTGTTCGGCGACATGAACCGCGGCGGAGTTGATGATGTCGAGGTTGCCGGCGTACCGGGGGATGCGTCCGCCGGACGAAGTGACCTCCGCGGCGACGAACACCTTGTTCTCCTCCACGACACACGCGGTGATCCGGTACCCCTTGGCGAAGGAGCGAACCTGCTCGGCCGCGGCCGTCACGGCCGCGTTCACCGACGCCGTGCCGAACCCTTCCCCCAGCATCGACATGGCGACTCTGAAGGTGGCCGGCGGCCTGGCCGGGCTGATGTTGAGAATCGCCTTGACGTCTTTGACGCCGGTGAAGTCACGTACCGCGTCCTGCGTGGTCTCGATGTACTCGTCGAGATTGAGCCGGGTGGAGCGCCCGACACTCGGACTGGCGGCCGTCGTGACGACTTCGACGAACTCGACCCTGTGTCCCTGTGTGATCGCGTGCAGGATCGGTATCGAAGCCTGGCCACCACAGCTGATCATGTTGATGTCGTCGCAGCCCAGGACCTCCACCCCGTTCACGCTCGGAATCACCATCCGCCCCACTTTGCTCGGCGTCAGGTCCACGAGCTTCGCGCCCGACAGACGCAGGCGTTCCGCGTGGTCGGCATGTGCCATGGCGTTGGTCGCGTCGAACACGATGCCGAACGGCTGCGGAGCGTCCAGGAGGGAATCGATACCGCGCGTACCGATGGGAAGACCGAGTTCGGCCGCCTGCCGCAAGCCGGGCGTCTTTTCGTCGCGTCCCACCACCAGGCCGCAGTCGAGGAACTCCGAACGCATGATCTTCTCTGCCAGGTCGACTCCGATGAGGCCGGCGCCGAGGACGGCCACGGGCAGGCGCCCGATTCGCTTCATGACTGCTTCTCCCTTCCCTGTCTAGAGGTTCACCTCGGGGCGCGTCGGTGGTCTACGCGTCGCCCACGTGAAGAGTGACGGTGCCCAGCCGGTCGAACTCGGCCACGAAGCTGTCGCCGGGACACATCGCGACCGCGGCGTGGAGGGCGCCCGTCATGATCAGCTGGCCCGCTTCGAGCGTCACACCGTGCTCGCCGAGAACATTCGCCAGCCAGGCGACCACCGCGACCGGATCCCCCAGGGCGGCGGCACCGGCTCCGGTCGCCACGAGTGCGCCGTTGCGGGAGAACGCCATGCCGACGAGGCGCACATCGCAGTCGTCGGGCAGTGCGACCGGAGGGCCGAGCACCACCGCGCCGTTCGACGCGAGGTCGGCGATCGTGTCCGCGAGCCGGATCCTCCAGTCCTCGATCCGGGAATCGACGATCTCGAGCCCCGCCATGACTTCGGATATCGCCTCCCGTGCCGCGGCCACGGTGACACCGGGCCCCTTGAGAGGCCTTCCGAGCCGGAAAACGATCTCCGCCTCGACCTTGGGCGCGATGAACGCCCCGCTCGGCGTGGTGGCCCCGTTCTCGTACACGGTCGAGCCCAGCACCGGTCCGTAGTCCGGGGTGCTGACACCGAACATCTCCTGCATCGGGACGGATGTGAGTCCCGCCTTGTAGCCGACGACACTGTCGCCGGCCGCTGTCAGCATGCCGACCAGTTCGCGCTGGATGGCGTATCCGTCGTGCATGTCCAGCGCCGGATGCTCGTCGGTGAGGGGAGGGATGGGGCAGCCCGTCGCGCGTGACTCGTAAAGCGCCTTGGCCTTGACTCTGACGTCGTCCACCGAGATGTTCACTCTGCTCCTGTCAGAACACATCGCACCTGCCGCATGGGCCCGCCAGTCACCTGTACGCGACCGTCTCGTGTTCCGACGCGTCGACGACACCCATGACGCCGGCCCGCTTCTGACGGACTGCCACCGGCACCCGGGGAACACGAGGTACATGACGTGCGGACCGAATCACTCGGATCAGCAGATCGGATCCGGTCGAGGGGAGCACGGCCGCGAAGCCCGAGGCTCGATGCCTGCCCCCTCGTTTCGCGTCTCACCGTAGCCACGAAGTGAGCACCACAGAAGGCTTCACCCATGCCCATGAGTCCGACAATTGGGCATATACGCCACTCCGTCCCCCACGTAAACGGCATCAAGGGATGCGATCCTCACTTCAAACGTGAGCTTCATCACTCACGGTTTCTCATATTCGCCACCTGTCCTGGAAATGCGCCAAGGCGCGTCGATGACGCACGTCGCAGCCGGCCAACTGCCGACCGCACAGGGCCGGTTCGCCGGTCTCCGTCCTACCGAGGGTGGGGTCTCACCGGACCGCTCGCCAGGAGCCGTTCATCGGGTCGGTCTGTTGCAGCCCGGCGGCCAACCGTTCCCACTCCCTGGCGTAATGACTCACCACCTCGGTGAGGGCCCGGGCGCAGTGCGGTGGGACGGCGGCCAGCAGCTGCTCGCCTGCCGCCAGCCCGTGGGCCTGGCCGTTGAGCCAGCGCAGCAGAGCGCGGCCACTGTCCGTGAACCGAATCGAAGGATCGTTGGACAGGACGTCCAGGGCCCGCACCCGGATGCGCGCGGTCCCTCGCGAGGAGGGGTCCGCCGGGGTCGGGAGGGAGGCCAGGCCGGAACACCGCTGGGACGCCGCGACCACGAGGGAGGCGAGGTACGCGGAGTCCTCGTGCACGGCCGTCCCCGCCTCGGCCGGCGTCTGCTCGACCGAGGCGGGGACGGCCGTACAGGACCGCAGTTCCTGCCGCAGGCGGTGCGCGGTACTGACGGAGACACCGGCCTCCTGGGCCACTTCGCGGAGGGTCGCGCGGGGCCGCTCCGCCAGCAGGGACCGAGCTTTCTCCCGCCGCTCCGGCATGTCCGCCGGGCGCGCCCGGCCGTCCCTGCCCACGCGCGGGATCGAGCGATTCGACTGAGGAGATTCCTCAGTCGAACGCTTCCCCCGTACTGCCCCTACCGTCTTCGGCGACACCCCTGTGACGGCGGCGATGGCCCGGTCCGACCAGTGGGGATGGGTCGCGAGGATGCGCAGGACCGCCGCCTTGCGGTCCCCGAGTGTCAGGGGAAGGCCGTGGCTGATGTTGGCCTGCACCGACCGGATGAACAGATCGGCCGATGCGCCGTCGACATAGTGGACCGTGATGCGGGGTTCCCCGCGCAGGATCGCGGCCCGAAGCCGATGCATGCCGTCGACCACGCGTCCCGTGTCACGGTGCACGAGGATCGGTTCGAACTCGGTCCCGCTCTCTGCCAGTGCCCGCACATGGCCCTCGTGCAGACCCTCCAGACGCGGCGAGTCCGCCGGCAGCAGGGATTCGACCGGCACTGTGTGAATCGTCGACTGCGATTCGTCAAACAACTGTTCCACCCCTTCTGCTTGCGGTGCCCCTGCGCCGTGTCTGCAGGCGCCTTCACTGCGGCCTTCGCCCATCCGCTCATGCGTGTCCGCAGGAACGGGTGAGCCCCGGCGCGGCGGCGGAGGGGACTAAGGCGGCCCGAGCAAAGCGGCCGGGCGGTCTTCGCCACCCGTGTCACGGCCGGGCGGGGCCAGTCGGCGGCATTGTGGAGTTGTTCGAACGGGCCGCTGTGATGGGCGGGTTGCGCGGGAGGAGGAGACCGCCGGGCACGGCCCGCCGGCGGATCGAGGCCGATGACGGATGGACCGGCGGACTCCGGCACTCGCGCCGTCTGCCCGGCTTCACACCTTCTCGGCTGCCACCGTCTCGGGGGCGAACCCCCGATAGGTGGTGTACGAGAACGGGCTCAACAGCAACGGAATGTGCAGGTGGCCCGGGTCGCCCGGATAGTGGAGCGAGACGATGACTTCCGCGTACAGGCTGTCGACCGCCCGCTCGGCAAAGTACTCACCGGTTTCAAAGACCAGCCGGTAGGACCCGTGCGGCAGGGCCTGGTTGCACACCGAGCCGATCTTCCCCGAGCTGTCGGTCCGCGACCGGGCCACGGCGGGCCACGAGCGCCCCTCCCGGGCGTGCAGGGTGACGGCCAGATCCGCGACCGGGCAACCATTGGTGGAATCGATGACCCGAACCGAGATGCTCATCCGGTGCCACCTCCCAGTCGGCACAGGCCGTTCACCGTGCGCACTTCACATGCCATCAACACCGCATCACATCCTGCGTCATAAGTACGTGGAGGCACTCGCCGGCCGAATACGGTCCGGCCCTTCTCTCGCGCCACGTCGCGGGCCTCCGTGCCAACCCCGGCGACAACCACAAGCGGCGGAAAGTCAGCCCCAGATCGTGTCGCCCGCGGTGTAGACGCCCGCGAATCCGGCCAGGGTGTAGAGCAGAGCCAACATAATGATCTCCCATGCGGAAACTCGTGACCCGGAGGTCTGGGTGGACGCCTCCAGTTCTAGTGAGTTCCCTTTTCGTCCTCCTACTGGAACGCTAAGTACTCGCTAAGCGTCCGCTGTCGGAGGCCGATTCCCCTCGTGACGGGGCCATCGGCGCCGGGCGGCCTGGTCACCGGAGCCGGCCACCGCCGCTCGGCGAGGGGCGCGAGGAAGGGATCGCCTTCGCCCGCCGCTGCCTCCTCGACGTCGGCACGGGTTCCGTCCGCGCCGGCGACGACACCGCCGGACTTCAGGCGGCCGCGCCACCGCGGGGGAGATGACCGGGGTGGGGTCGCCTGTCGTCGTGCATCACTCGCGCGCCACGGCTACTGGCCGACGGCGCACACCGCATAGCCGTGTGGGGCGATCACGATCGGAATCTCCTGGTCCGTCTCCCACTCGGCGAACACGACCGCGATGTGACTGTAGAACGGCCGCATCCCGAGCGTCGTGAAATACCGGTCGGTCTCCAGGATCAGCCGGAGCGGCCCGGAGATGTCCTCCGGCAGGGACGGGCGGTCCAGCCGCCCGTCCGTGCCGGTCAGCCCGTGCCACACGGTCTGCCACTCGTCCAGGCGAGGCCGTTCGATGCGGATCATCAGCCCGTCGACGGGCCGCCCATTGGTTCCATCAGAGACACACACTCCGAGCTTCACGTGACACCGGCCTCATCGATTGCATCCTTTGTGGGACGGAACACCGGATGCGTCCCGTCTGCGAACATCAGCCCCGTCGCCACCGCGACGGTTCGTTCCTCCCTTCCCACCGTCCGGCCTCCGCTGTCCGGACGGAGCCCCCCGCCGAAGCGGGCATGATGCCACGCGGCCGGAGGCTACGCGGGAGTTCCGTTCCCAGCCGGCCGGTTCCGGTGCCGGGTCCTCGGGCCCGCCTGTCGGACACGCGGACGGCGGCGGAACGGTCTGCCGCCGATCGCTCTGGGGCCCCGGCATCAGCCCGAGCTCGCCTGTGCGTACGCAGCGGCCGCGGCCGCGTCGTCGGAGGCCGCGCAGACGTCGCTCATGAGGCGCAGCGTCTGTTTCTGCCACCTGACGGCCTGCATCCGCCCGAAGATGTCCAGTGCCGCGGTGATGTGCTCCTTGGCGCGCTCGTAGCTGCCCCTGTCCGCGGCCACCTCACCGAGCGAGAGCTGGATCCGGCCGATGGCGAGAGTCTCATGGGCCCGGGAAGCGATCACCATGGCCTGTTCCAGCATCTCGTAGGCCGCGCTGTGACTCCCCTGGCGCGACCGGACAATGGCCAGACCGCGCAGTGCGTAGCACTCGCCCACCGGGTCGCCGACCGAACGGACGGTCTCGAGCGCCCGTGTGAACACGTACTCGGCCTCGGTCACCTCGTCGATCTGCAGATGCGCCTCGCCCAGGCGGCACAGAATCTGCGCGCGCACCCGCCGGTTGCCCGACCGCTCCACCGCGGCCAGACCGGCCGCCATGGTCTGCTTACCCTCCGCGATCAGGCCGCGATCCAGGTGGATCTGTGCCATGTTGCTCAGCACGTGCGCCTCGGCGGTCGAGTCGTTCACCTCGGCGAGCATGACCAGCGCCTTCTCGTAGCCCGCCATCGCCTCGTCGAGGCGGCCCTGGATCCGGTCGACGAACGAGAGGTTGCGCAGGGCCAGCGCTCCGCCGTGGACGTCGCCGACCTGATGGAAAAGATCACAGGCGAGCCCCAGCCGGCGTCGTGCCTCGTCCAGCTTGTACTCGAACATGTGCAGTGTGCCGAGGGAGTACAGCATCGCTGCCTGACCACGCCGGTTGTCGTTGTGCCGAGTGACCGCGAGCGCGATCTCGTGCGTCGTGCGCCAGTCGTCGAAGTAGCCGTACATCTCGAAAAGCGTGACCAGCGTCAGCGCCAGATCCCAGCAGAGCTCGTCGAGACCCGCGCCCGCGGCCTGTCTGACCGCCGTGATCAGACTGGCCCGTTCGTCCTCGAACCACCCGAGCGGATCGGCGAGTTCGCGGTCGATGACCGACTGGTCGAGTGCCAGGCGCGGCGCCTGTCCGTGGATCAGCGTGTGGTCGCCGCCGTAAGCCCGCCGGTGCGCCTCCTCGACCAGGAGCAGCCACGTACTCAGGACTCGGCCGAGCACGACCGCTCGCTCGGCGGTGTTCTCGTACTCGGCCAGGCACTCCTGGGAGTAGACCCGAACCAGGTCGTGGAGGCGATATCGGGGGCGGCGGCCCTTCACCACCTCGACATCGACGAGCTGGGCGTCCACGAGGAACTCCAGGGTGTCCTCGGCCTCCGCCGCGGCAATGTCGAGCAAGGGTGCCGCGACCCAGCTGGAGAACTCCGCCGCCTCCAGCATGGACAGACGCCGGAAGAGGCGCTGCGCGTCGGAAGGCAGCCCCTGATAGGCCATGGCCAGGCCGGCCCGGACGCCGACCCCGCCGTGGGTCAGTTCGTTCAGGCGCTGGCGTTCGTCACGAAGCCGAGCCACCATCTTGCTCAGGGGCCAGTGCGGCCGAGCGGCCAGCCGCGCCGCCACGATCCGTAACGCCAGCGCGAGGTTGCCGCACAGCTGTATCAGTTGCAGGGCGCTGGACCGTTCGCTGTGGATCCGCTCGGCGCCGAGGATCCGGCTGAGCAGTTGCAGCGCCTGTTCGGTGGAGAACACGTCGATCTGTACGGAGCTCGTGCCCTCCAGACCGGCCAGCCGGGACCGGCTCGTGATCAGGACCGGGCAGTTGGACGATCCGGGTAACAGCCAGCGCACCTGTTCCTCGTCGATCGCGTCGTCGAGAACGATCAGCATGCGCCGGTCGGCGACGAGGTTCCGGAACAGTTCCGCCCGCTCCTCGATGCTCGACGGCACGGCTGAGCCCGGTATGCCCAAGCTGCGCAGGAAGCGTTCGAGGATGCGTGTCGGCAGGATCGGCTGGGCCGACGGTCCTCGCAGCTTGACGAACATCTGGCCGTCGGGGAATCGATTCGCCAACGAGTGTCCGAGGTGCACCGCGAGGGTGGTCTTGCCGACGCCTCCCTTGCCGGTGATCGAGACGATCCGCAGGGCGTACGACGTCTCCGTGGCGTCTTCCAGCGCCGCTTTGAGCCTGGCGAGCAGGTCGTCGCGTCCGGTGAAATCGGCGATCGCACCGGGCAGCAGACGGGGCACGGCCGGTGGTTCGACGACCGTCGCGGCCGCCGTCGGCGCCGCTGGTGCTGGTGCTGCTGCGGGTGCCGCGGGCATTGCTGGTGCTGCCTGCGCCGCGGGCGGCGCGCTCACCGGCGGCGCACCGTCCGGTCGGCCGGCCAGAATCGCTTCCTGCAGCCGGCGGAGCTCCTCCCCCGGCTCGATGCCGAGTTCGTCGATCAGCTCGCGCCGACCACGCCGGTAGACCTCGAGCGCCTCGGCCTGGCGGCCCGACCGGGACAGCGCCACCATGAGCTGGGCGCGAAGGCGTTCACGCAGCGGATTCTGCATGACCAGGTCGATCAGCCTCGCCACGAGCTGCTGGTGCAGGCCAAGGGCCAGCCGCGCGTCCGCCCACTGCTCCACGACGGCGAGCCGCTGTTCGTCCAGCCGCGCGGCCGGAGCCTGAAGCGCCGTGCTGGTGGTGCCACCGCCGAAGCACGAGGACCCGCGCCAGAGCCCGAGAGCGGCTTCGAAGGCGGCTGCCGCCTCGTCGAAGCGGCCGGCCTCCGCGGCGGTACGTCCGTCCGACGCGGCCCGCTCGAAGACATGGAGGTCCAGCTCGTCATCCCCGACTTCGGCGAGGTAACCGGGTGACCTGGTCTGGATGACATCGGGCAGACCGACCTTCGCCATGCTGGCGCGGACTATGGAGACACAGATCTGGATCTGGGCGCGCGCGGTGGGCGGCGGGGATGTACCCCAGACCGCGTCGACGAGCCGGCCCATCGGAACGATCCGATTGGGCTCCATCAGCAGAACCGCCAATATGATTCGCTGACGTTCGGCGGTGATCAGCGCTGGGCCACCAGGGCCGACCACTTCTAACGGCCCCAGTAATCGAAAGCGCATGACCGTCCTTCACATCCCCGCCATAGTTTTCGCCGGTCAGCTACGCAGCAACACCATATCTACCTAACCCGATCGGGTCTGTCCAGAGAGCGGTGTTACTCAAGTGGCCAGGGATTCGGCGGCGGGAAGCAACGTGTTGACTCGCCGCGGGCTCGGAGAAGCAGTTGAGCCATGTGGTCGGAATTCGGCCGCGGGACGAGACCCGTCAAATGTGTGACGCTGCCGTACTCACCGCCGCTGCGCGTCGGTGAGGTCCCCCATCGCCGGTCCGCCCAGCAGGGACGGCAGGTCCGCGCGCCGGCTGATACGGAGCTTTCGGTACGTGCGGGTCAGGTGCTGCTCGACCGTGCTGACCGTGACGTGCAGACCCTCGGCGATCTCCCGGTTGGAGCAGCCGACCGCGGCCATCGCGGCCACGCGGCGCTCCGCCTCGGTGAGCCCGTCGCCGCCGGCGTCCGGCGTCGGCAGCGTGGTGGTGCTCTCCACCACCAGGCCCCGGACCAGTGCTTCGGCGTGGCAGTCGGCGGCCACGATGACCGCGCGTCGCTCGGCCGCCGCGGCACGCCGGAACTCACCCAGGGTCCGGTAGGCCCGGGCCAGGTCGGCGAAGGCCAGGGCGAGTTCGTACCGGTCGCCGTCGTCGGACTGCAGCAGTTCGGCCGCCTGGCGCAGCAGCGTCGGCCGGTGCCTCGGAGCGCTGGCTCCGGCCATGACCCGGGTCGCGGTGCCGCGGACCCGGTTCGGCATCACGGTGAACTTGGCCGACTGCTCCTCCAGTATCCGCTTGGCATCGTCGGGGCGGCCCAGCCCCAGGTACACCTCGGCGACGTCGGTGCGCCACGGGATCAGGCCAGGCGTGTCCATCCCCCATCGGCACAGCGTGGCACCGCACCGGCGCAGATCCTCCAGGGCCATCTCCAGGTGGCCGGTGGCAAGCCCGAACCGCGCCCGCGCGTAGTGGTAGTGCATGCCGTAACGGGTGTCGAACATCGCCTCCGGAACGCGGTGGTCCAGGTAGGTCTGTGCCTCGTCGTAGCGGCCCATCGCGGTGGTGGCCAGGATCAGTGTGCTCAGCGGCGCGCCGACGGTCACTCCCCAGCTGATCGCCGGCAGGGTGGCGAGCGCTTCACTCGCGTACCGCTGGGCGTCGGTCAGGTCACCTCGGCGCAGGGCGATCTCGGCCCGCACCGCGCCGAGCCTCGCCTGTCTGCTCGGCGTGTGCCGCGCCTGCATCCGGTCCAGGAACAGATCGCACCAGGCTGTCGCACGCTCGGCTCGCCCGCTGTACGCGAGGGCGAGGAGGGCGCTTTCGACGGTCTCGGTGGACAACTCGTCCGGCCGGGTGCCGTGGAGCACCCGCTGCGCCACGCCGACGGCCTCCGGATGGGGCCCCTCGCTGACCACGGCGGCCAGCGCGGACACCGCCTGCAACCGGCGGTCGGCGCTCACCGAGTGCGTGGGGGGACGTCCGGCGCTGGACCGCGGGCCGAGCGCGGCCAGAAACGACGGGTAGGTGTGCCTCAGCCGGCGCCGGGTGATCTGCAGCTCGGTGGCTGCCTCCGGGTCGGTCACCTGCCCGGCTCCGGCCAGGTGACCGAGGACCTCCTGCGCCTGTTCGAAGCGGCCGTGCCAGAGCAGCGCCCGGGCCAGTGTGAGCGCGTCGGCACCACGCAGGCAGCCCTTTCGCATCGCCTCGACGAGTTCGCCGAGCCGGCCGCTGGACACACCGGGGTTGATGCTCCACTCGGCCCGGATGAGGGCGGCGGTGATGCGTGCCCGCCGGAGCGAGTCCGCGCAGACCTGCCGGGCCAGTCGGAGGCAGTCCACCGCGCGGCCGGCCGCGCCGTCGCGCAGGGCGTGTGCCGCGGCGTCCTCCAGCGCCGGCAGCGCCCACGGCTCCGCCAGCACACTGCCGTCGGCCGGCGCACCGGCCTGGAGCAGGTGGTCGGCGATCACGGCGGTGCCGGCACCGCGCTCGTGGGCGAGGACTGCCGCGCGGGCGTGCAGCCGGGCGAGCTCGTCGGCCTCGATCGCGCCGACCACCGCGGCGCGGGCCGCCTCGTGCCGGAAACCGTCCATGGTGAGCAGTCCGCCGGCGATCAGCGCATGCACCGCCTCCGTGGTCCGGGCCGGACTCAGGTCCACCAGGCTGTCCAGGTTGTCCAGCTCGCCGAGCACCACGTAGCCGTTCAGCGCACGGACCATGTCCGGGCGGCCGCGGCGCAGGCAGGAGAGCACGGCCTCGCGGTAGCGCGGACCCGCCTCGCCACCACCCAGGTGGTCGCGGACCAGCGCCTCGACCAGCAGCGGGTTGCCCCCGCTGTAGGCGTGCCAGTCAGCGGACCGCTCATCGGCGATCACCTCGCCCAGGTGCTGGGCTATCAGCTGTCGCACGCCCGTCGGGGATACCTGTGTCACCTCGACACGGTGGCAGTTGGGCTGCCGCATCAGGTCGGCCCCGAAGCGGAACTCGGTGTCGCACCCGTGCCCGCTGTGCGTGAACACCGCGAGCACCCGGGCGCTGTTCAGCCGCCGTGCCAGGTACGCCAGGCATGTCAGCGAGGCCTGGTCGGCCTGCTCCACGTCGTCGACGGCGATGTACAGCGGGCAGCGTTCGGCCAGTTCCAGCAGAACGGTGCAGAGCCCGTGCACGATGCCGTCGTCCACCTGGTCGCCGGTTGCCTGGCACCGGGCGGTGCGCACGCCTTCCTCGATCAGCGCCACGGCCCGCGCCCGGTCCTCGGAGTCCAGCGGCGCGTCGTCCACCAGCTGCCTCACCACCCCCAGGGCCAGGTGCCGCTCGTCCCTGGATCCCAGCGCCGACAACGGAAGCATTCCCAGGCTCAGGGCGCGATCGGCGAAGTTGTGCACCAGCACGCTCTTGCCCGCTGCCACCGCTCCGGAGACCAGCACGGCGCGTCCGTGTCCGTCCCGCGCCTGTTCGGCCAGCGCGGTCAGTAACGCCAACGGTGCTTCGCGCTCCACCAGTTCCACCGCGAACTCCTCCCATGGGTCGGTGAGAAAGAGGGAAATCCATTCCTCGGCCAGGCAGTACGCGGACCGGGCGTTCCGGTCGCCGACTCGACCCATGCTGTCCGCCCGGCTCATCGACCGGCTATCAGTGCGCTATCGGCGGTCACAGGTGCCGGGGGAAATTCACCGGCCTGTGCGTTCGGGCGGTCAACTCACCGTCCGCTTCGTCTTCGTCCGCGCCTTCGACGGCAGGACTTCGACGGCAGCTCCTCGACGCCGCGGCCACAAGCGATCCCGGCCCGCGGTGGGGGCGGCCGGCGCGGAACGCAGCCAGGGATCACGCGGCCTGACGGCGTGATCCCTGGCTGCCTCGGGGCGGGCGCGTCAGTCGGCCTGGCGCATCGCGTCCACGAGGCTCTTCGGGCGCATGTCGACCCAGTGTTCGTTCACGTAATCCAGGCACTCCTGCCGGGTCGTACTCGGCAGGACGACGGTCCAGCCGGCCGGGACCTCCGCAAAATCCGGCCACAAGGAATACTGCTCCTCCGCATTGGCCAGAACGCGGTATGAGGCACTTTCATCCTCGAACGGATTGCTCATGAGCCATCGCACTCCTTTATCGCTGCCGAAATACAGAGCCGCCCGTATCCTGGCCGCATCACAACCTCCTGACAACCCCTACGACCCCGTACGCGATATCGACTCCACCCGGCAAGGATGCCGGTCGGGTCACTCGGCGAGTCGTGACCGGAAGTATCTCGACGGCAATTGACAGTCGAATTGGTGAAATTCCGGGGTCGCCCCGTGTGATTGTCAGCGCCGATGAACGCGCCGGTGGATCACGGTGTCATCGCACGCTCAGCGAGGTGAGAACCGCGTCCACGGCGGCAACGCCCTTGTCCAGGTCGTCGAGCCCGATGGTCAGTGCCGGGCGGAACCGTACGGCGCGCGCCCCACCGGGCAGCAGCAGCACCCGGTGAAAGCGGCGCAGGCGGTCCAGGACCTCATTGCGCAGCGCCGGATCCGGCAGGTCGAACGCCCACATGAGGCCCAGGCCACGCACGTTGCGCACCAGCGCCGGGTGGGCCGCGGCCAGGTCGGCGAGCAGCCGGCCCAGATGTCCGCCCTTGGTCTCGGCCGCCTCCACCAGGCCGTCCCGCTCGATGATCTCCAGGATCCGGGTGGCCCGCACCATGTCCGCGGTGTTGCCGCCCCAGGTGGAACCGAGCCGGTCCGGCACGGCCAGTGCGCCCTCGGGCACCTGGTCCACCCGGCCGCCCGCCATCAGGCCGCACACCTGGGTCTTCTTGCCGAAGGCCACCACGTCCGGTTCGAGCCCGAGGCGCTGGTAGGTCCACGGCGCGCCGGACATGCCGCAACCGGTCTGCACCTCGTCGAGCACGAACAGCACGTCGTACTCGTGGCACAGGTCCTGCATGCGCAGCAGGAATTCCCTGCCGAGATGCCGGTCGCCGCCGGCTCCCTGGATCGGCTCGGCGATGAAGCAGGCGATCCGGTCGCCGCGCTCGGCCAGCTGCCGTCGCGCGACCTCGACCGCCTCTCGTTCGGCGCCGGGCTCGGGCGCCGGTACGCGCGGCCACGTCCACACCGGGTACCGCGCGGTCACCGTCGGCGAGGTGTTCGTCAGGCTCAGCGTGTAGCCGCTGCGCCCATGGAAGGCGCTCTCCATGTGCAGGACTTCGAGGGGCACCGTCGGGTCGCGTCGCGGTCGCTGTGCTCGCCAGTCGAAGGCCACCTTCAGCGCGTTCTCCACCGCCAGGGCGCCGCCGTCGATGAAGAACAGGTGCGGCAGCCTCGGGTCGCCGAGCACCCGGCTGAAGGTCGCCGTGAACCGCGCGTACTGCGCGGTGTAGATATCGGAGTTGGTCACCTTGTGCAGCGCGGCCCGGGTGAGTTCGGCCAGGAACGTCCGGTCGCCTGCCATGCCGGGGTGGTTCATGCCCAGGGGCAGTGACCCGTAGAACGTGAGCAGGTCGAGGTATTCCTCGCCGCCGCGCGCGTCGACCAGCGTGCTGCCGCGGCTGCGTTCCAGGTCGAGTACGAGGTCCAGGCCGTCCATCAGGACGTGCCGGGACAGTTCCTCCAGGGCGTTGTCCGCCGTGATCTCCATGTCACACCTCGTTACGCTGATAACGCCGCAGATCCAGCTCGCTCAGGCTGGGCAGCACCGCGTCGGCACCGGCCAGGTCGGACGCCCCGTCCGGCCCCCAGGGCACCGCCACGCAGCGCAGACCGGCGGCCTGGGCGGCTCGGACCCCTGCCGGGGAGTCCTCGACGGCCAGCGCGTCGTCGGCACCCACCCCGGCGCGTTCCAGCGCGAGCAGGTACAGGTCCGGTTCCGGTTTGTGCCGGTCGGTGTCGTCGCCGGTGACCAGGAAGGCGAAGCGGTGCCGCAGCCCGAGCCGCCGCAGGTGCTCCTCCACCCAGGCGGCCGGACTGCTGGACACGATCGCGGCGCCCTCGGCGGTGCGCAGCAGCCGTTCCACGCCGGGCCGGGCCGGCGCGGCGGCGCACCGGGCGGTCCGCCGCTGCCGCTGCCAGGCCCACTCGCCGTCCCCGACCGGCCGGCCCAGCCGGGCGGCCAGGTCGGCCAGTGCGACCCGGGCTCCGGCCGAGTTGCCGAGCATCCCGGCCCGTACCTCGGCGCTCAGGGGCACCCCGAGCCGGTCGTACAGGTCTTGCCAGGCAAGCAGCGCGGCCCGTTCGGTGTCGCACACCACACCGTCGAAGTCCAGCAGCAGGAACGGCTTGGGCATCAGTGGTTCACCGGCCCTCGGTCGACGGCGGTGAACCGGGCGCAGTACCGGGCGAGGGAATCGGTCCAGTGGGGCATCGCGTGGACGAAGGCGGCCGCGCGGGTGCTGTCCAGGCGTGAGTCGCGCGGCCGGCCGCCGACGAAGCCGGCGTCGGCCATGGACATCGGCACCGGGTGGGCGGTGCCGAGACGTTCGGCGAGTGCCAGACCCACCTGGTACCAGCTCGCCCGGCCCCGGTTGGCGATGTGCAGCAGGCCGCGGACGGCCAGTGCGCCGGGCAGCAGCCGTACCAGCGCGGACGCCAGGTCGGGGATGTAGGTCGGACTGCTGAACTGGTCGTCGATCAGTCGCGGGCGGCCACCGTCGAGGAACTCCTGAACGGCGGCGAGCACCTGGTCCAGGCGTGGGTCGGTACCGCCGTACAGCCAGGACGTGCGCACCACGAGGTGGTCGGGCACGGCCTCGACGATCCGCTCGCCGGCCAGTTTGCTCAGGCCGTACACGCTGACCGGGGCGGGTACGTCGTCCTCGTTGTACCCGGCCGGCCCGGGTGCCCGGCCGTCGAACACGTAGTCGCTGGAGATGTAGATCAGCCGGCTGCCGTGCCGTCGGCAGGCTTCCGCGACGTGATGGGTGCCGCCCACGTTGACCCGAAGGGCCAGCGCCGGGTCCCGTTCGCAGGAGTCCACCACCGCGTTCGCGGCGGTGTGTACCACCACATCGGGCTTGAAATCGGCGATCGAGTCCCGGACGGCGGTCTCGTCGCCGATGTCGAAGTCGGAGAGGGACACCCCGAGGACGGGCCAGTCGGCGGTTTCCGGCCGCGTCGCGAGCTCCTGCCGCAGCGCGGTGCCCAGCATCCCGTCCGCGCCGGTGAGGTAGACGCGCATCACAGGTGTCCGAACTCGGCGATCAGTTCGGCGACCGACAGGCCGGAGCTGATCTTCTCGCGGATCACCCGCTCCCGGTCGATGTTCATCCTCGTGTGGGCGAGCACGGTCTCGGCCCCGTCCTGCGGCACGACCGCGATGCCGTTCTCGTCGGCGACCACGATGTCCCCCGGGTTGATCACCTGACCGTCGATCACCACCGGCACGTTCACCTGGACCGGCTCGGTACGGTCGTGCACGGCGGTCGGGGAGGGCCTCGGGACGGTGCTGCGGTACCAGACCGGGAAGTCCAGGTCGCGGATCTCGTCGACGTCGCGGATGGCGCCGTCGACGATGCCGGCGGCCAGGCCGATCTGCCGCGACAGGGTGGACATCAGGCCGCCCCACATCGCGGTGCGGGTGGTGCCGTGGCAGGCCACCACGATCACGTCGCCCGGCTGCGCCCGGGTCAGCACCGGCATGCAGTCGACCAGGTCGTCGATCGAGAGGTTGACGGTGAGCGCCGGTCCGGCGATCTTGTGGTGGTGCTTCACCGGCAGCAGCCCGCCGATCGCGCCGACTCGCCGCCTAGCGTCGGTGACCAGGCAGCTCGGGCTGTACTCGGCGAGCACCGCGCGGAAGCCCTCGACGATCTCCTTGGGCGGGCGGTTCAGTTCGTTGCGGACAGTTTCCACGATGTCTCTCCCGTCGGTTGGGTGGTACGGGTGCGGTCCAGGACGTCCGCGCCGATCAGGTGCGCCAGGTGCGCCGCGTCCATGCCGTGTGCGGCGAGCACTTCCGCGTCGGTGCCGCAGCGCGGCACGTCGGTGAGGCCGACGCCGCGGAAGGCGGCCCCGTCCCACGCGCCCGTCTCCAGCAGCTGCCGGGCGATCAGGTCGGCCTGGCCACCACTGCTGTACTGGTGCTCGACCACGAACACGTGCCGGATGCCGGTGAGCAGCTCGCCCAGCCACACCGGGTCGACCCGGTTGTGCCAGGGCAGGTCCACCACGGTCAGCTCGATGCCCTCTGCGGCGAGCAGGTCGGCGGCGGCAAGGAGTTGCGCGAGGACCACCGGGCCGGCACCGAACGCGACCGCTCGGCCGCCGGCACGCAGTACCTGTCCCTGGCCGACCACCAGGGGCGCGGGCGGCAGCTCCGCCAGTTCGGCGGGGACCGGTTGGCTGGACAGCCGCAGGTAGACGCTGTCCGGGGTGGATCGGCAGTAGCGCAGGGCGGCGGCCAACTGGGCGGGGTGGGACGGTTCCAGGATCGTCAGACCGGGGACGGCGCCCAGCGCCGACACGTCGCGGACCGCCTGGTGCGAGTGTCCGGGCCCGGCGGGCAGCAGCCCGGCGAGCGAGCCGACGTAGACCACCGGCCGCCGTTCGGTGGCGTTGTTGTAGATGTGCTCGTTGGGTCGCGCGTGCAGGAAACAGGAGAACGAGTGCACGAACGGCCGCAGACCGCCTGCCGCCAGTCCGCTCGCCATCGAGACCATGTCCTGCTCGGCGATGCCGCATTCGACGAACCGGTCCGGGTGGGCCTCGCGGAACGGGATCAGGCCGGTGTCGAGCACCAGGTCGCCGTCGAGCGCCACGATCCGCGGATCGTCGTGCGCCGCCTCGGTGAGCAGTCGGCCGTACAGCTCGGGCAGCCGCACCCCGGCCGGTTTCACCGGCAGGTCCAGCGTTCGCTCGACCGCCCGGAGAGACGGCAGGCCGCGCCTGCGGAGTATCTCGTCGGCGGTGTCGATCAGCTCCTTGTACGCGGAGTGGTAGTCCTGCGGGCTCGGCGCGCCGCTGTGGTGGCGGTAGCGCCATTCGCCGGGTGCCATCGAGGTCGCGGCGAACGTGGGACATCCGCCGCCCTTCACCGTGTCCGCGATGATCACCACGGGCTGCTCCGGGTGGTCCGCGGCGCGGCGGGTGAACGCCTGCTGCAGCTGCCTGGGGTCGTGCCCGTCGCAGCGCAGCACGCCCCAGCCAGCAGCGGTGAACTTGCCCGGCAGGTCACCGAGGTCGCTGACGTCGGTGACGAACGTGTCGGACTGCAGGCGGTTGTGGTCGACCACCACGGTCAGCTCGCCCATCCCGTACCGCGCGGCGCTGGGCAGCGCCTCCCAGTTCTGGCCCTCCTGCAGTTCGCCGTCCCCGGTCATCACCACCACCCTGGAGACCCGGCCGGCCAGGCGGTGGGCGAGGATCAGGCCCTTCGCCTTGGAGATGCCCATGCCCAGGGAACCGGTGTTGAAGGGCATTCCGGGGGTGCCGACGTCAGGGTGCCCGGGCAGCCCGTCGATCCGCCGGAGCCGGTGCAGAAGGTCCTCGTCCAGCCGTCCGAGCGCAATCATCGCGGCGTACAGTCCGGGCGCGTCGTGTCCCTTGGACGAGAAGTACACGTCGCCGTCGGCTTCGAACGGCTGGTCGAGCTCCTCCAGCAGCAGCCAGCTGACCACGTCGGCGGCGCTGAAGCTGGAACCGATGTGTCCCGACCCGGCACGCGCGATCATGTAGAGAGTGTTGATCCGGGACATCGCCGCGAAGGCGAGGGCCCTTTCGTACCGGTCGTCGACGTGGCCCAGGACACGCTCGAACTCGGTGCGCGGTATCCAGGCCAAGGACCTGTCCATGGCTTCTCCTCGTGGATGGGTCGGTGTCACCAGCAGCTGAACCCGCCGTCCACGGCGAGTTCGGTACCGGTGACGTAGCGGCTCAGGTCGGACGCGAGGAACAGCAGCGGTCCGGTCAGATCCTCGGTGCGGGCCATCCGCCGCAGCGGCACGCGGGCGTCGAACTTCTCCCGGAACACGGGGTCCTGCGCGCCCAGTACGCCGCCCGGCGACAAGGTGTTGACCCGCACCCCGGCCGGACCCCACAGCGCCGCGAGGTACCGGGACAGCGAGGCGACGCCGGCCTTGGACATGCCGTACGCGGGCGGTTTCAGGAACGGCGGGTCCACCGGCAGGTGCTCGTACATCCGCGGGTCGGGCGCGAGGCCGCCGTACATCGAGCCGATGTTGACGATGGATCCGCCGCCGTGCCGGACCATCCGCGACCCGAACACCTGGCACATCCGCAGCGTCCCCTGGGCGTTGACCGCGAGTACGCCGCCGGACACCTCGTCCGGGATGTCCTCGAAGCGCCAGCCGGCACCCTCGGCCGACGGCGGACTGTCGACACCGGCGTTGTTGATCAGAATGGTCGGTTCTCCGGCCCGTTCGAGACAGTCGTCGAGCGCGCGGCGCAGGCTGCCGGTGTCGGTGACGTCGGCGACCAGCGTCGTGAACCGCTTCGGGTCGTGCCTGTCCAGCACCGCCCGCAGGTCCGGCCCGCGGGCGTCCCGCACATCCAGGCCCACCACCTCGGCGCCGGCGCCCAGCAGGGCGTCCACCCACACCGCGCCGAGCCGTCCGCACACGCCGGTCACGACGGCGACCGATCCGGTCAGGTCAATCGCGGCCGGCATCGCCGTCCACCAGGTCGTCCAGGGTGATGTCGGCATCGGCCGCCAGCGGCCGGCCGAGTCGGCGGCCCACCACCTCGGCGAGCCGGTCGGGAGTCAGCCCGTCGCCCGGCGACTTGATCGCCACGTCCTCCAGGGTGAGGCGTTGCCCGGCCGGCAGGTCCCGGTGGGCGACCAGCTTCTTGCCCATCTTGTTCATCGCGGGCCGTTCGCCCGGCAGGACCTCCTTGTCCCGGCTGCCCAGCGAGCGCCGCACCCGGCTCAGCCCGTCGACCAGTTCGGCGATGTCCGCCTGCTCCAAGGAAAACTTGTGGTCGCTGCCGGGCCCGGTGCGGTCGAGGGTGACGTGCTTCTCCACCACCCGGGCGCCCAGCGCGTACGCGGTCCAGGCGGCCCACGGGCCGAGGTCGTGCCCCGAGAAGCCGACCACCGTGTCCGGGAACTCGGCCCTGTAGGTGCTCAGCACCGCCAGGTTCAACTCCTCCGGCTCGGCCGGGTACATCGCCGTGCACTGCAGCAGCGCGAGGTCCGGGTTGATCGGCAGGACGGTGCCGCAGGCGCGCCGCACCGACTCCATGTCGGCGCCACCGGTGCTCACGATCAGCGGCTTGCCCACCTTCGCCGCGTAGGCGAGCAGGGGTGTGTTCCTGATGTCCCCGGACGCGATCTTGATCGCCGGCACGCCGAGCTCGGCCAGGAAGTCCACGCTGGCGAAGTCGAAGGCGGTCGCGATGAAGTCCACGCCCAGTTCGGCCGACAGCTGCTGGAGATGGGTGTACTCGTGGGTGCCGAACTCCAGGAACTCGCGGTGCGCTCCGTACGTCGGGCCGAAGCTGTTGCGCCCGGGGTAGGGGGAGTCGTACATCGCCCTGGTGTAGAGCAAGCGGTTGTTCCGCTTCTGCAGCTTGACCGCACTGGCCCCGGCCGCGGCCGCCTGTCGGACCAACTCCTCCGCCTTGCCCAGGTCGCCCTCGTGGTTGTGGCCGATCTCCGCGATCACATAGGCGTCGCTGTCGTCAGAGATGATCCGGTCGTTTACCGTCAGCGCTCTCATGGTGCTCAGGTCCTCTCCAGAAGATCGGTAACCAGCGAAGCGAACCGGTCCAGACCGAGGTCGATCTCCTCCGGCGTGAGCGAGCTGCAGGACAGTCGCAGCTGCCGCAGTCCGCCCCCCGCCGCGTAGAAGTGGTGCATCGGCGTCCAGATGACCTTGTGCCGCTTGGCCGAGTAGGCGAGCAGGTCGTCGTCGGCGACGAAGGGCACCGAGACGACCAGGAAGAATCCGCCGTCCGGTCGGTTCCAGGTGACCGGCGACGTTGTCGGGAACCGCGCGGCGAGCCCGTCGAGCAGATGCCGCAGCCGTTGCCCGTACCGTGCGGTGGCGTCACGGTTCGCCTCGCGCAGCGCGAAGCCGCTCTCCAGCAGCTTGCCGCCGATGACCGCCTGCGCGATCGGCGGGGTATTGACCGTGATCATGCTCTTGATCTTCGAGAGCTCGTCGGCGAGGGTGCCGAGGACCTCTCCGTCCCGGACGACCGGCTGATCCGCCACCACGTACCCGATCCGGGCGCCGGGCAGGGCGGTCTTGGCGTACGAGCCGAGGTAGACGACCCGATGGCCGGTGTCCAGCGACTTGAGCGTCGGTTTCGGGGGCGCACCGTCGCCGAAGAAGCCGTACGGGTTGTCCTCGATGATCAGGATGTCCAGCTCCGCTGCCAGGTCCAGCAAGCGGCGCCGGCTCGGCACGTCGAGACTGAGCCCGGTCGGATTGGCGAAGTCGGGCACCAGGTAGCAGGCCCGGGGCCGCAGACCGGCCTCGCGTGCGCCCCGCACCTTGGCCGCCAGGTCGTCCAGGTCGATGCCGCTGGTGCCGCTGTCGACCGGCACGACCGGCATGTCGACCAGGCGGGCCGCGCCGGTGATGCCCACATAGGTCGGTGCGGTGGCCAGGAGCACGTCGCGGTCGCCGGCGCGCAGCGCGCGCAGCGCCAGGACCATGGCCTCCTGGCAGCCGACGGTCACCAGGATCGACTCCGGGTCGACGTGGATGTTCTCGTCGGTCGCGAGGTTGCGGGCCACCAGGTCCTGGATCACCCCTTTCGTTCTGCCGTACTGGTAGAGCCTGTTGCGGGCCGCTACCGCGCCTCGGGCCGTGCCGTCGGTGACGTGATCGGTCCAGGTACGCAGGAACCGGTGGACGTCCTCGACCGAGAACCCGCCCGGGTCCGGCCGTCCGGGCGCGAAGGAGACCGCGTCCGGGTAACGATCGGACACCTCGTTCAGCAGGTTCATCGACAGCAGCGCCGGATCGGACAGCGACCCGTGCAGGTCGGCCAGGTCCAGCACCGTGCCGGGCCGTGCCGTCGAGGTGTGGGAGGACTCGGTCATGACTCCTCCCGTCCGTTCGTTCCGGACGCCCACCGCACGCCCAGCCGCCCGGCCGCGGCCACGTCCGGCGCACCGGCGAGGGCCATCGACATCTCGAGTTCGGCGCGCAGCAGCTCCAGCACCCCGGTCACACCCGACCCGCCGCCGGAGGCCAGTCCCCACAGGACCGGTCGGCCGAGCAGCACTCCGGACGCTCCGAGGGCCAGCGCGCGCAGCACGTCGGTGCCGCTGCGCACACCGCTGTCCAGCAGCACCTCGCACGCGTCACCGACCTCGTCCCGGATCGCGGGCAGGGCCAGGAGGCTGGGCACGGCGCCGTCCAGTTGCCGGCCGCCGTGGTTGGACACCACCAGGCCGTCCGCGCCGAGGTCCACCGCGCGCCGCGCGTCCGCCGGGTCGAGAACTCCCTTGAGCACCAACGGCAAGCGCGTCCGTCGCCGCACCCACTCCACGTCGGACCAGGACAGGGTGGGGTCGATCACCGCGGCCGCGTGCCCGCCGACGCTCTGTCCTCCGCCGCGTTGTGTGTCGGCCAGGTTCACCGGTGCGGCGTGCGCCGGCACGGCGAACCCGTTGCGCAGATCGCGCAGCCGTCGGCCCATGAACGGGACGTCCACGGTGAGGATCAGGGCGCGGGCGCCGAGCCGCTCGGCCTCGCCGATCAGCCACTCGGTGCGGGCCCGGTCGCGCAGCCAGTACAGCTGGAGGAACAGGTGACCGTCGGCGGAGGACAGCTCGTCCAGCGGGCAGCTGGCCAGGGTCGCCGCCGTGAAGGGGATGCCGGCCGCGGCCGCCGCACGGGACACCGCCGGTTCGCCGTCCGGGTGCACCACCGAGTGGAACGCCATCGGTGCCACCGCGACAGGCATCGACGCCGGCACCCCCAGCAAGGTGGTCGTGGTGTCGGCGGTGTCGGCCCCGGACAGTACGCGAGGGACGAGGTGACACCGGTCGAACGCGGTCCGGTTGGCTTCGAGCGTCGACTCGCGGCCGCTTCCGCCGGCCACGAAGTCGTACACCTCGGGCGCCAGCACGGCGCGGGCCCGGTCCTCGGCTTCGGCGAGGGTGAGCGGATCCGTCGCCAGGACGGCCGGTCCGCTCGTCACGCCAGGTCCTGTCGCTCGACCGCCTCGTACAGCTTGCGGATGTTGTTGCTGCCGAACGTGGTCGCGCCCCGGCGTTCGATGATCTCCATGAAGTGGGTGCGGCGCGGGTGCTCGGACCGGGTGAAGATCTGGAACAGCTCACCGTCGTGATCCCGGTCGGCGAGCACGCTGTACTTGCGCAGCTCCGCCACCGGATGGGCGGACGACCCGAGCCGCTCCTCGAGGTCCTCGTAGTAGGACTCGGGCGTGGACAGGAACCGGACGCCGGCGGTGCCGAGATCGGCCACCGCGTCCACGATGTCCGGTACCGCGAACGCCAGGTGCTGCACACCACTGCCGCCGTGCTTCCTCAGGAAGTCGTCGATCTGGCCCGGGGCGGCACCGCTCATGGGCTGCAGCAGCGTCAGCGTCACCCGCCCGCACGGGCTCTGCACCACCTTGGACTCCATGGCCTGCGTGCCGACGTGGATGTCCTCCTCGAACACCACCTGCCAGCCCAGCGTCCGCTGGTAGAACTCGATGGTTCGGTCCAGTTCGCCGTTCTCCAGGCAGACCGCGATGTGGTCGACGCACAGCAGGTGACGCTTGGCCGGCGTCGTGGTCCCGGTGGTCTCCTCGGTGCGCACCGGTGCGATACCGGGCAGCGACCAGGGTTCACCGGCGGTCCGGCTCACAAAGGTGTGTGTCACGTCGCCGAAGGCGTCGAGCACCGTGTGGTCCGGCGCTGCCACCCCCAGGGCGATGTCGCTCACGCCGTCGCCGTGCCGTGCGATGAACCGGGTGGCCGGATGGTCGTCGGTGCGGCCCTCCAGCAGCACCAGGACGATGTCCCGCTGCCGCACCGCCACGGCGGTGAACTCCGGGGTGTCCCCGGTGGCGATCACCTCGAAGCCGTAGCGGTCGACGAACTCGGCCGCACGGGCGCGGGCGTCGCCGACGGAGAGTGTGATGTGGTCGATCCCGGCGTCGACAGCGTGCTGATTTCTGGTCTGGGGTGCGAACGACACGAATTCCCCCAAGGCTCGATAATCGGTTTCAACGGCGGGAACAAGAATTGCCAGATCCCGGTACCGCGACGAAAAAACGCTACGGACGGGCACAGAAGAATGTCAATGCGCCCTGCTGCGAGCCGCCCAACAGTACGGAACGCACCTTCCCTTACCTGGGTACCGGGGTATCCGCTATGGGGTTCGTAGGGGTTGCGCACGCCACCGTGGCAGGTGAATATGCGTGCGATCGAAGCTGCGGACAAGGAGCGGCACGTGCTGATTCATCAGGTACTCGACGAGTGCGCGGCAGAATACGGCGACCATATTGCGCTGATTGACGACAACGGCCCGGTCACCTATTCCCAACTTGTTTCAACGGCCGATTCGTATGCCGCCGCACTGGTCGAGGCAGGGGTGGGACCGGGTTGCCTGGTGCCGGTACGCATCACCCGCTCGGCCCGGATGGTGACGTTCCTGCTGGCCGTGCTGAAGACGGGTGCGGCGTACTGCCCCATCGACGTGAAGTGGCCGGACGAGCGAGTACGGGAACTGCTGCGCCTGCTGCGGGCACCGCTGTTCGTCACGGACACGCCGCTCGCCGGCGCACCGTGCTGGACACCACCGTCCACACCCGCACCCGGGTCCCGGACGGTCCGGGCGGACATCGGGCCGGACGACCCGGCCTGTGTCTTCTTCACCTCCGGCAGCACCGGCGTCCCCAAGGGAGTGGTGACTCCCCACCGGGCCGTGCTGCGGCTCTTCGACAGCGGCCCCCTGGCGGCCTTCGGCCCCGGGCGGGTGCTGCCGCAGCTCGCCCCGGTCGGCTGGGACGCCTGCGGACTGGAACTGTGGGGCATGTTGTGCCGGGGCGGCACCGTGGTGCTGCCGGACGAGGACCATCTGCTGCCGGACACCCTGCGCGACCTGATCGCACGACACGGCGTGAACACCCTCGTCCTGGTCGCGTCCGTGGTGAACCTGCTGGTACGGCTGGACCCCGACTGCTTCCGTGGCGTCGACCTGATGTTCATCGGTGGTGAACGGCTGGCTCCCGAGCCGGTGCGCGCGCTGCTGCTGCGGCACCCGGACACGACCGTCCACAACTGTTACGGCCCGGTGGAGAGTTTCGCCTTCGCCACCATGCATCGCATCCGGCCCGAGGACTGCGACCGGCCGCACGGCGTGCCCATCGGGCGGCCGGTGCCCGGCACGGAGGTCCACCTGATCGACGGCGAACTGTGCGTCGCGGGCGCGGGGCTGGCTCAGGGATACCTGCGCAACGCGGAACTCACCGCCGAGCGGTTCGTCACCGTCGAAGTCCGGGGTGTGCCGACGAGGGTCTACCGCACCGGTGACCGCGCGGTACGCGACGCCGAGGGAGTGCTGCACTTCCTGGGCCGCGCCGACCGGCAGGTGAAGATCCGCGGATACCGGGTGGAGCTGGGCGAGGTGGAGAGCCGTGCCGCGGGCCGCGCCGGCGTGCGCGACTGCGTGGCGGTGGCGCTGTCCGGCCGAAGCGGCGCGTACGAACGTCTGGCGCTGGCCTTCACCGGCGACGCGGACCCGCACCAGGTCCGAGCGGAGCTGCGCGACCGGCTCCCCGGCCACCTGGTGCCCGATCTGGTGCGCCGCCTCGACGAACTCCCCCACAACGCCAACGGCAAGGTCGACCACCGAGCCGTGACAGAGCTGCTGCTGCGCGTCCCGACCCAGGAAAGGGGCCGACGATGACCACGCACATCGAGACGACCGATACCACCTCTGCCGAGACCGCCTTTGCCGAGACCGCCTCCGCCGAGACCACTGCCAGGATCGTGGAGGACTACCTCACGCTCGTCGACGACAGCATGGTCGCGGTGCTGCCGCACGCCTTGCGCATCGCCATCGAACTCGGCGTCGCCGATGTGATGGACTCCTCGACCACACAGTCCGTGGCGACCACGGCGGAGCTGATCGATGCCGACCCCGACGCCCTGGGCCGGCTGCTGTCCGCCCTCGGCGCGGCCGGATTCTTCGCCGGCGACTCCGCCACCGGCTTCCGGCTGACCGCGCTCGGCGCGCGGCTGCGCCGGGACGATCCGCACAGCCTCTCCGCGTCGCTGGTCAATGCCGAGAGCCAGCTGGCCTGGCTGCGTGCCACGGACACCTTCCGCACCGGTGCGGCATCCTTCGACGGCGGCGACGGCAGCGGTGGCGGTGACTTCTTCGGGGTCAAGAACACCCAACGCGGCGCGAACCTCGCGTTCCTGCGCCGGATGCGGGAACGTACCGGCCGCCTGTACCGGCAGGCGGCCGAGGCCGTCGACTGGTCGGGGTCGGAGACCATCCTGGACATCGGCGGCGCCGACGGCTTTCTCCTCGGCGAGATCCTCGCGGCGGCCCCGCACGCGAGCGGCATCCTGTTCGACCGCCCCACGGTGATCGACGAGGTGAACCTCCGCGGTGGTGTCCCCGGTTGCCGCACCGTGCCCGGCGACTTCTTCGTCGCGGTGCCCGCCGGCGCGGACACCCACCTTCTGTGCAGCGTGCTGCACGACTGGACCGACGACCAGGCGGTGGACATTCTGCGGTCGAGCCGTCACGCGCTGGCGCCCGGCGGCCGGCTGCTGGTGATCGAGATGCTGGTACCGGAGGACGGCACCCAGCACATCAGCCGCTGGAGCGACCTCGGCATGATGGTCCTCACCGGCGGCCGGGAACGCGGCCGGGCCGGGTTCGCCCGGATCCTGGAGGCCGCCGGCTACCGCATGCACCGGGTCCTGGCGATCCCGGAGTCGCCGTTCTCCGTGATCGAGGCGCGCTGACCGGCGATGGACATCGACCTGCTCGCGCCGGACGTCTTCTCCGGGCACCGGTTCCTGGACCAGCTCGCGGCCGTGCGCGCCCGTCCCGGCCTGACCTGGCATCCGGAGCCGGACGGTCCCGGATTCTGGGTGGCGGCCCGGTATGACGACGTCCATACGGTCCTGGGTGATCCGGCCACGTTCAGTTCCCGCGAGGGCATCAGGCTGGGCGGAACGGACGAGGCGGCCCGCCTGGTCGCCGACCGGATGATGGTGGTCAGCGACCCGCCGCGGCACGGCCGGATCCGCCGCGTGGTGGGGGCGCCGTTCACCCCGGCAGCGCTGCGGCTCTGGCACGACCGGATCGTCGCCGGCGTCACCGACCTGGTGGACGAGGTGGTCGAGGCGGGTGCCGGCGGGCCCTTGGGTGACCGGCCGGACGAGGCGGCCGGGCCACTGGTCCGAGACGCCGTGGTCCGAGACGCCGTGGTCCGAGACGCCGTCGGTGACTTGACGCAGCGGCTGCCCAACCAGGTCATCTGCGCCATGATGGATCTGCCCCGGGCCGACTGGCCGTTGATCGGCAGACTCACCACCGACGGCCTGGACTCCCCCGACCCGATCGACCGGCTGGACGCGAACGCGGAGATCTTCGGCTACTTCGCCGACCTGATCCACCAGCGCCGTGCCCGCCCCGGCGACGACCTGATCAGCGCACTGCTCGCGGCCGGTGGCGACCTGACCGACGACGAGCTGATTCTCAACTGCAGCGGCGTGCTGACCGGTGCCAGCGAGACCGTCCGGTACGCGGCGGCCGGAGCGCTGCTGGTCTTCGCCGACCGGCCCGAGCTGTGGACGGCGCTGCGCGCGTCGCCGGAGTTGCTGCCCACCACCGTCGAGGAGATCCTGCGCTGGACCAGCCCCGGTCTGCACGCGCTGCGCACGGTGACCCGCCCGGTAACGGTCTCCGGCAGCGACCTGCTCCCCGGCGAGCGGGTGACCGCCTGGCTCTGCTCGGCCAACCGCGACCCGGCCGTCTTCCCCGACCCGGACACCTTCCGGCCCGACCGCACCCCCAACCGGCACCTCGCGTTCGGCTGGGGCCCTCACGTCTGCGTCGGGGCCCGGGTCGCCAGGCTCGAACTGACCGCTCTGCTGACCGCGTTGATCAGCCGCGTGCGCACGATAGCCCCGGCCGGCAAGCCGGTCTGGAGCACCGGCAACTTCATCCACGGACTGACCAGCCTGCCGGTGCTGCTGCGCCCGGCATGAGCCCGCCAAGGAGCTGATGGACGATGGGTACCACCACAATCGCCGAGATATGGCAGGAGGTTCTCGGCGTCCCGGTCCAGGACGACGACGACTTCTTCGCCCTGGGGGGTCAGTCACTGGCGGCCATGGAGGTGGTGGCCGCGGTGCGTCTGCGCCTCGGCATCACGGTCCGGGTCCGGGTCCTGCTGGAACACCCCGTACTTGCGGACTTCGCGGGCCAGCTCGCCCTGTCCGGGGAACAGTCCCCGGATCGATCCTGACAACCCGATCAACAGGACGGCGGGAGCGAATTCTTCGCTCCCGCCGTCCTGTTGCGTGCACTCACCCGGCCGCGCTCTCCCCCGAGGGCTCTGTCCCCGGGAAGCGCGGCCTCCGGCCTTGCGTCCGACGCCAGGGTGTGCGCGGGTGCGCGGCCACCGTCAGGATCCGACGCCAGGGTGGTGTCCACCGGTGCCCGCGGCCACCGTCAGGGCCGGACCAGCCGCTCCAGGACACCGCGCAGACTCTCCGCCAGTGTGGTCAGGTGAGGCTGCTGCAGCATGGTGTGGTGGTCACCGGGGACCGTGTGGAGTTCGAAGCCGGCACGGGCGAGGACGCGCCACGGGCGGATCTTCGGCCTGCGCGGTTGCTGCTGCGCCGACAGCAGCACCAGGCGGCCGTCGACAGGGCCCGGGCGGTGCCGCAGCAGTGCCCGGGTGTTGGCCTCGAAGACCCGTATCCGATCCCGCATGTCGTCACGGATGCCTTCCGGGACGAGGGCCGCGCGCTCCAGGAGGTCCAGCAGCGCTTCGTCCTGGCGGTCCGGCGACAGACCCCGCAGCGCGGCCTCGTCGTACCGGGGTACCGGCACGCCCGCCAGGCCGGCCAGGTCGTGGACGAAGCCGCCGAGGAGCACCGCGCGGTCCGGCAGCTCCTTGCCCAGGTACGGTGGCATTCCGGTGTCCAGCATGACGACCAGCGCGACCGGTTCGCCCGCGGCGGTCAGCTGACCGGCCATCTCCGCGGCCACCACGCCGCCCAGGGACCAGCCGCCGAGATGGTAGGGGCCGTGCGGCTGGACGGCGCGGATCGCCTCGACGTACCGCGCGGCCAGGGCGGTCAGCGACGTGGTGACCGGGCCGCCGTCAAGGCCCGGGTCCTCCAGGCCGTAGAGCGGCTGCTCGGGGTCGATCAGGCGGGCCAGCGGCAGGTACGGCACCACGGATCCACCGACGGCGTGGACCAGGAAGAGCGGCGGCCGGCTGCCGGTGCGTTTGATCGGCACCAGCGGCGACGGCCGGGTCCGGTTCTGGCGGGACGGATCGAGCAGCATGGCGGTCATCTCCACGGTCGGAGCCGAGTACAGGTCGCGCATGTCCAGTTCGACGCCGAACTCCCGGCGGATCTCGGCACGCAGCCGGGTCAGGTCGAGGGAGGTGCCGCCCAGGTCGAAGAAGCTGTCGCGGACGCCGATCCGGTCGGTGCCCAGCAGACCGGCCCAGACCCGGGCGACCGCGTGTTCGGTGTCGTCGCGCGGCGCGACGAACTCGCCGGTGCGGCTCGGCTCCGGTGCGGGCAGCGCGCCCCGGTCCACCTTGCCGTTGCCGGTCAACGCGATGCGCTCCACGGGTACCAGTGCGGAGGGCACCATGTAGTCGGGCAGGCGGGCCGCCAGGTGCGCGCGGATCTCGCCGAGGTCGCCGGGGTCGCCCGCCCCCGTCACCACGTAACCGACGAGACGGTCGTCACGAACGGTCACACACGCGCTGTCGACGCGGGGATGAGCGGCGAGTACGGCTTCGATCTCGCCGAGTTCGATCCGGAACCCGCGGATCTTGACCTGCTGGTCGATGCGGCCCAGGTACTCCAGGCCCCCGTCGGCGCGGCGCCGGGCCAGGTCGCCGGAGCGGTAGAGCCGGGCGCCGGGTGTGCCGCCGAACCGGTCGGCGACGAATCGCTGTGCACTCAGGTCGGGCCGGTGCAGGTAGCCCCAGGACAGACCGGCGCCGCCGACGAGAAGTTCGCCCGGTACGCCGATGGGTGCCGGCTGCCCGGCCGGGTCGACGACCCACAGCGACAGGTCGGGTATCGGCTCGCCGATGGGGCCGGCGTTGTCACGCAGGAGCTCCCGGGTCAGCGGGCAGTACGTGACGTGGACCGTGGTCTCGGTGATGCCGTACATGTTGACCAGCCGCGGGTGGTCCTCGCCGTGCCGGTCGAACCAGCGCCGTACCGAGTCGATGTCCAGCGCGTCGCCGCCGAAGATCACGTACCGCAGGGAGAGTGCCTCCGGGCGCTCCTCGTCGACCGCGACCAGCTGCCGGAACGCGGCCGGGGTCTGGTTGAGCACCGTGACCTTCTCGCGGGCCAGCAGCCGCTGGAAGTCCTCGGGCGAGCGGGTCTGCCAGAACGGCACCACGACCAGCCGACCGCCGTGGGCGAGGGCGCCCCACAGTTCCCAGACGGAGAAGTCGAAGGCGAACGAGTGGAACAGCGTCCACACGTCCCGCTCGTCGAACCGGTACCAGTCCTGGGTGGCCCGCATCAGCCGGACGACCTGGCCGTGCGGGACGGTGACCGCCTTGGGTTCCCCGGTCGAGCCCGACGTGTAGATCAGGTAGGCCAGGTCGGCACCGGTCACGGTCAGGTCCGGTACCGGGAGGTCCCCGTCGGTGTCGGCGTCCAGCGGCAGCGCGGTCGCGGGCACCTCGAGTCCTCGCTGGGTGACCACCACCGACAGGCCCGCGTCGGCGGCCATGTAGGACAGCCGCTGCGCCGGGTAGTCGGGATCCAGCGGTACGTACGCGGCACCGGCGCGCAGGATGCCCAGGATCCCGACGACAAGGTCCGTGTCCCGGCGTGTGCACAGGCCGACCAGGCTTCCCCGGGTGACCCCTCGGGCCGCCAGCCGGGCGGCCAGCCGTTCGGCACGCCGGGCCAGTTCCCGATAGGTCGTCCGCTCCTCGCCGGCGACCACCGCCACCGCGTCGGGGCGCAGTCGGACCTGTTCGGCGAACAGGTCCCACAGCGAGGCGTCGGCCGGCACCTCGCGCCGGGCGCTGCTCCACCGGTGCAGCAGCGCCGCCTCGTCCGGCCCGGGCAGGACGAAGTCGCACACCGTGGTGTCCGGGGCCGTCACCGCACGGGTCAGGACACGGCCCAGGTGTTCGAGCAACCGGGTGATCCGGTCGGTGTCGAACAGGTCGGTGGCGTACTCGGCCTGCAACCGCAGTCCGCCGTCGGCGGTGACGGTGGCGTGCGCGGCCAGGTCGAAGCGGGCGACCGAACCGGCCACTGGCAGCGGTTCGACGGTGACCGGGCCGAGCGCCGGCGCGGCTTCCGAGACCTCGTCGGCGTGCAGGGTGAGGCTGATCTGGAAGAGCGGGTTGCGGCCCGGTTCACGGGCAGGCCGCAGCTGTTCGACCAGCGTGCTGAAGGGGAGGTCCTGATGTTCGGTGGCACCCTGCACGGCCAGTTCGCAGCGGCGTACCAGCTCCCGGAAGGTCGGGGTGCCGGCGACGTCGGCGCGCAGCACGACGGTGTTGGCGAAGTAACCGACCAGCGGCTCGAGTTCGGGGCGGTTGCGGCCGTAGAAGACCGAACCGATGCCTATGTCGTCCTGCCCGGTGTGCCGGGAGAGCACCACCAGGAATCCGGCCATCAGTACGGACAGCAGTGATCCGCGTTCGGCGTCGGCCAGTCGGCGCAGCGAGGCGCCGAGACCGTCCCGCAGGTGGAGTTCCACCGTGGCCCCGGGGTGTCCGGCGCCGGCGCCGCGCGGGCGGTCGGTCGGGAAGTCCAGCTGCGGCAGCGCGTGGAGCTGTTCGCGCCAGTAGCCGAGCTGCTTGTCCAGCACGTCGTCGGCGAGCCAGGTGCGCTGCCAGACGGCGTGGTCGGCCGGCTGGATGTCCAATGCCGGGAGGGAGGCGTCCGGATCGGTGTACAGGGTGGACAGTTCGTCGAGCAGGACGCCCGCCGACCATCCGTCGGCGATGATGTGGTGGGTGCACAGCACCAGCACGTGCTCGACCGGGCCGAGCCGCAGCAGTTCCGTGCGCAGCAGCCGGTCGGTGGCCAGGTCGAACGGGCGGGTGGCGGCCTCCGCGAGCGCCTCCGGCACGTCGTCCGGGTGGATCGGGGTCACCGGGAGCGGCCAGGCCGGCGGTGCGGGATCGGTCACCTGGACCGGAACGCCGTCCACCGCGACGAACCGGGTGCGCAGGCTCTCGTGCCGGCCGACCAGTCGGCCCAGGGCGCGGGAGAGCCGGTCGACGTCGAGCCGGCCGCGCAGTCGCAGCGCGAGCGGCACGTTGTAGACCGGGGAGCCGGGATCGAGCTGGTGCAGGAACCACAGGCCTTCCTGCTGGTACGACAGCGGCGGCGCGGCGGTTCGCGCGGCGGCGGGGATCCGTCGCCGGCTGTCCGGTTCGACGAGCCGGGTGGCGAGTTCGGCGACGGTGGGCGCCTGGAACAGGGTCGCCACGCCGAGGTCCACACCGAACGTGGTACGGATGCGGTTGATCAGCCGGATCGCGAGCAGCGAGTGGCCGCCGAGCGTGAAGAAGCCGTCGTGCACACCGACCCGCGGTACCTGCAGTACCTCGGCGAACAGTACGCACAGTGCGCGTTCCCGGTCGTCGCGAGGTGCCACGTACTCCGTGCCGGAGGCGTCCTGATCGGGTGTCGGCAGCAACCGCCGGTCGATCTTGCCGTTCGGGGTGAGCGGGAGCTGTTCGAGCGGGACCAGAGCGGAGGGCACCATGTACGGCGGCAGCACCGAGGCCGCCGCGGCACGGATCCCGGCGAGGTCCGGCGACGGTACGGCGGGTACCAGGTATCCGACGAGGCGCTTGTCGCCCGGCCGGTCCTCGCGGGCGTGCACGTGGGCCTGCGCCACGTGCGGGTGACGCACCAGAACGCTCTCCACCTCGCCTGGTTCGACCCGGAAGCCGCGGATCTTCACCTGGGTGTCGGCCCGGCCGGCGAACTCGAGGCTCCCGTCGGCGCGCCACCGGGCCAGGTCGCCGGTGCGGTACATCCGGGTACCGGGCTCGCCGAACGGGTCGGCGACGAAGCGTTCGGCGCTCAGCCCGGCACGGCCGGCGTACCCGCGCGCCAGACCGGCACCGGCCGCGTAGAGCTCGCCGATCACCCCGACCGGTACGGGCCGCAGCCGGTCGTCGAGGAGGTAGACGGCGGTGTTGTCCATGGGTCGGCCCATCGGCACGCTGTCCGGCACCGTGTCCGGGTCGTGCAGGGGCATCTGCACCGAGCACATGGTCAGTTCGGTGGGACCGTACGTGGCGCGGACCCGCAGGCCCGGGTGGCGGCGCAGGACCGCGCGGACCGCGGCGGGGCTGATCACGTCGCCGCCGGTCATCACCTCGCGCAGTCCGGCGAAGCAGTCCGGGTCCTCCTCGGCGATGACCTGGAAGAGGCCGGAGACCAGCAGCACGTCGGTGAGGCCGGCGGCCCGCACGACGGCGCCGTCGACATCGCCGACCGGTGCCACGACGACCTCTCCGCCGGACAGCAGCGGCACCCAGATCTCGCAGGTCGACGCGTCGAAGGCGTGCGGTGAGTGCAGCAGCGCGCGGCGGGGTCGTTCGTCCTGCCAGCACCGGTCGTGGGCGAACGCGAGCACTCCGCGCTGGGTGGTGACGACCCCTTTGGGCGCACCGGTCGAGCCCGACGTGTACATGATGTACGCGGCCTGCTCGGGGTGCGCGACACCGGCCGGTACGGCGGCGTGGTCGGCCGACGTGGCCAGGAAACCGGTCACCGTCAGGGTCTCCACCTCGGCGCCGGTCACCACGTCGTGGTCGCGCAGCGCGTCGTCGACCAGCAGCAGTTCCACGCCGGCCTGGTCCAGCATGTCGCGCAGCCGTTCCGTGGGCGCGGTCAGCGGCAGTGGTACGAAGCAGCCGCCTGCCTTGAGCACCGCGAGCATCGACACGATCAGGTCGGCGGAGCGCTGCTGGAGTATCGCGACCCGTGTCTCCGCCGCCACGCCCAGCCGGGTCAGGCGGCCGGCCAGCAGGTCGCTTCGCCGGTCCAGTTCGACGTAGCTCAGCGTGCCGTCCGTATCGGACACGGCGGGCGCGGCGGGAGTCCGGGCGGCCTGCAGGGCGAATGCCCGGGCGAGTCCGATCGACGGTTCCGGTCGGGTCGTGCCGTTCCACTCGTACAGCACGGTGTCGCGTTCGCGGGCGGCAAGGAGGTCGATGTCGCACAGGGCCCGGTCCGGGTCGTCCACCACCTCTTCGAGCAGCCGCACCAGGCGGTGCGCGAACGCCGTGACCGTGTCCCGGTCGAAGAGTTCGGTGCGGTAGACGAGCTGCGCGGCCAGCTCCAGCGGCGTGCCGTCCGCGGCGTACCGGTCGGTGAAGGCGACCGACAGGTCGAAGTGCGCCGCGATGGTCCGGTTCCGCAGCTCCGTCACGGTCAGGCCGTCCAGGGTGTACTGCGCGGCGGCGTTGTTCTGCAGCACCAGCGCGACCTGGAAGAGCGGGTGCCGGTTGAGCGCCCGGCTCGGGTTGAGCGCCTCGACGAGCCGGTCGAACGGCAACTCTGGGTGCGCGAGGGCGGCGATGTCCGCCTCCCGGGCCCGCGCGAGCAGCTGCCGGAACGTCGGGTCCCCGCCCGTGTCCAGCCGCAGCACCAACGTGTTCACGAAGAACCCGATCAGGTCCTCGAGGTCCTCTTCGGCGCGGCCCGCGTCCATCGTGCCGAGCGGGATGTCGGTGCCGGCTCCCAGCCTGCTCAGCAGGGCCGCGAGGGCCGCGTGCACGACCATGAACAGCGACGCGTCGGCATCGCGCGCGAGCCGCAGCAGTCGCGCGTGCAGCTCCGCCGGCAGGTCCAGCCGTACCTCACCGCCGTCGTCGCCGGAGACCTCCGGCCGGGGCCGGTCCAGTGGCAGCGGCAGCTCGTCGGGCACGTCGGCGAGCCGCCCGGTCCAGTGGGCGAGGAGGTCCGCACCGTCCGGGCCCTCGAGGAGTTCCCGCTGCCACAGCGCGTAGTCGGCGTACTGGACGGGCAGTGGCTCCCAGTCCGGCGCGGCACCGGCCCGGCGGGCCGCGTAGGCGGTGCCCAGGTCGCGGCCGAGCAGCGCCATCGACCAGCCGTCGCCGACGATGTGGTGGAGCACCATGTGCAGCGTGTGGCTCCGCTCGCCGGTGCGCAGCAGCCACACCCTCAGCGGCAGGTCCGCCGTCAGGTCGAACGCGTGCCTGGCCAGCCGGTCCAATGTCGTGGGCAGTTCGGCCGCCGTGACGTCCAGTTCGGTGATGAACTCGGCGACGTCCACGGTGTCGCGAACCCGCTGCCACGGCTCGCCGTCGACCTCGGGAAAGACCGTGCGCAGGCTCTCGTGCCGGGCCACCAGGTCACCCAGGGCGGAGCGCAGGGCCGCGGTGTCGAGCGGACCCTCCAACCGAAGCGCGAGCGGCAGGTTGTAGGTCCAGGCGTCGGTGTCGAGGCGGTTGAGAAACCACAGGCGTTGCTGCGCGAAAGACAACGGGAACACGAATCCTCCTGCGCCTGCGAGACATCGATGGTCGTCGGCCGCACACGATAGGACGGTTCCACGGAATGCAAGGTCACCGAGTCCGAAAGGGCTTTGCCCAAAGGGGTTTTGACGGCCTCATTTAGGGGTTGTCGCAAAACTTGCCGTCCGCTCATCATGAGCCAGCCCGCAAATGAGACCACCGGCACACATTGATCATGGAGAGCCGCGATGCCGTTTTCGCCGGAGCGCTTGCCGTCAGCCGATACCGAACTGCCCGGGTCCTTGCATGGTCTGGTGGCCCGGCACGCGGCGAGTCGCGGTGACGCACCGGCACTGCGCTGCGGCCCGGTCGAGTTGCGCTACGCCGAACTGGACGCCCGGGCCAACCAGCTGGCCCACGTGCTGCGCGGTCGCGGCATCGGCGCCGAGGACGTGGTGGCGCTGGCGCTGCCCCGCTCGGCCGACCTGATCGTCGCCATGCTCGCTGTCGGAAAGGCCGGCGGCGCGTTCCTGCCGGTCGACATCCATCACCCGGCCGAGCGGATCGCCTTCATGTGCGCCGACAGCGCGCCCCGCGCCCTGCTGGCCACCGCGGCGGTGCTGCCCGGGCTGCCGGACACCCCGGGTACCGCCCAGTTGTCGCTGCCGGAGCTCCTTGCCGAGGCGGCGACGGCGCCGGTGACCGCCCCGGACCCGGTGGACCATCCGCTGTCACTGTCGTACGTCATCTACACGTCCGGTTCGACGGGCAGGCCCAAAGGCGTCGCGGTACCGCACCGGGGGGTGCCGCCGTTCGGCGCCGACCTGGCGGACCGGATGGCGGCGGCCCCCCACTGCGTGGTGTCACAGCTCGCCTCGCCCAGTTTCGACGCCATGATCATCGAGGTGCTGCTGGCGTTCGTGCCGGGCGGCACCCTCGTCGTCTCGCCCCCCGACACACTGGTCGGCGAGGACCTGGCGGCGTTCCTCGCGGACAACCGGATCACCCACGCGTTCGTACCGCCGTCGGTGCTGGCGACCGTGCCACGGACCGATCTGCCGACGCTGCGGTCGCTGATGGTCGGTGGTGAGGCGTGCGGCGCGCGACTGGTGGACACCTGGAGCCCCGGCCGCCGGATGGTCAACGGCTACGGGCCCACCGAGACCAGCATGGCGATCACCCTCTCGGCCCCGCTCGTGCCCGGGCCGGACGCACCGCCGATCGGCTCCCGGGCCGGCGACACCCGCCTGTACGTACTGGACGACGGACTGCGCCCGACGCCCCCCGGCGAGATCGGCGAGCTGTACAGCGGAGGCGGTGGCGTGACCCGCGGGTACGTCGACCGCGCCGGGCTCACCGCACAGCGCTACGTCGCCGACCCGTTCGGGGCGCCGGGCACCCGGATGTACCGCACCGGCGACCTGGTGCGGCAGCTGCCCGACGGACAGCTCGCCTATTGCGGCCGGGCCGACGACCAGGTCAAGATCCGAGGCCTGCGGATCGAACCGGGCGAGATCGAGACGGTCCTCGCCGGGCACCCGGCGGTGGAGCAGGCCCGGGTCCTGGTGCACGAGGACCGGCTCGGCGAGAAACGGCTCGCCGCCTACCTGGTCGCCGCACAGGCACCGGAGACCGACGACGGCAACGCCGAACGGCACGTCGACGAGTGGCAGCAGATCTACGACACGTTCTACGACCAGTCCGACAGCGCGGGCTTCGGCGCCGACTTCTCCGGCTGGAACTCCAGCTACACCGGTGAGGGGATCCCGGTCGAGCAGATGGCCCGCTGGCGGGAGGCGATCGTCACCCGCGTACGGAGCTTCGCACCACGGCGCGTCCTGGAGGTCGGCGTCGGATCCGGCCTGATCCTGACGCCACTGGTCGGCCAGGTGGACGAGTACTGGGGCACCGACTACTCGGCGTCCGCGATCGAGGGGCTGCGCGACCGGCTCGCCGGCGAGGCGGGCACCGCCGGGAAGGTCACCCTGCGCGTCCAGGCCGCCGACGTCACCACCGGCCTGCCACACGGCCACTTCGACACGATCATCATCAACTCGGTCGTGCAGTACTTCCCCCATGAGCAGTACCTGCGGGACGTTCTGACCAAGCTGCTCGATCTGCTCGGGCCGGGCGGCCGGTTGCTCGTCGGTGACGTGCGGTGCCTGCCACTCGTGGACAGCATGTGGACCGGCGTCCGGCTCGGGCAGCTCGACCACGATCCGGGACCCGAGGTACTGCGCCGCGAGATCGAACAGGCAGTGACCCTGGAGAAGGAACTCCTGATCGACCCGGGCCTCTTCGGCACCGTCGGCGCCGGCGCGGTCGACGTGCGGCTCAAGCGCGGCTCCGACCACAACGAACTGACCAAGCACCGCTACGACGTGGTGCTGCACAAGGACGGCACCGACGCGCAGAACCTGTCGGCGGTCCCGGCGCTGAGCTGGGGGCCCGACGTCCGAGGTCCCGAGGACCTGGCCGCGCGTCTGGCCGACGGCACCGCGCTGCGGCTCACCGGGGTACGCAACGCCCGGGTCGCAGGTGAGGTCGCCGCCACGCGAGCGGTCCGGGCGGTCGCGCCGGTGGAGGTCTCGCGCGCCGCGCTCGAGGGGCCGGGCGACCAGATCGACCCGGAGTACTGGCACTCTCTCGCCGCGGCGCACGGACGCACCGCCGTGGTCACCTGGTCCGCGGACGGCCCGGACCTGCTCGACGTTCTCTTCCCTGCCACCGACGGCACACAGGTGCTGGACGGCGTGTACCTGCACCGCGGCTCCACCAGCTCCACCAGCTCCACCAGCTCCAACACCGTCACCGGCTCCACCGGGTCCACCGGGTCCACCGGCTTCACCAACGACCCGATCGCGACCCGCCGTCGCGGGCTGCTCGTCGCGGCGCTGCGCGACTGGGCCAAGGAGCGGCTCCCGTCCTACCTGGTGCCCTCCGCGTTCATGGTGCTCGACGCGCTGCCCCTGACGGCGAGCGGCAAGCTGGACCGGCAGGCACTGCCCGAACCCGACTTCCGCGGCACCGTGTCCGGCCGGGCGCCTCGTGACACGCGGGAGAAGCTGCTCTGCGAACTCGCAGCCGAACTGCTCGACCGGTCCTGGATCGGCATCGACGACAACTTCTTCGACCTCGGCGGCCACTCGCTCCTCGCCACCCGCCTGCTCAACCGGATCCGGGGCGCCTTCGGCGTCCGGCTCGGGCTCGACGCGCTGTTCGCCACGCCCACCATCGCGGGTCTCGCGGCCACCATCGCCGAGACCGCCGGGCAGGAGGCGCCGACCCTGGTCGCGGCCCCGCGACCGGAACGCGTCCCGCTGTCCTGGGCCCAGCAGCGCCTGTGGTTCGTCAACCGGATGGATCCGCTCGGCTGGACCTACAACCTCCCCGTGGTCCTGCGCCTGGCCGGCCCGATGGACCGGGACGCGCTGGTCGCCGCGGTCGAGGACCTGATGGCGCGGCACGAGTCGCTGCGCACCGTGTTCGACGAGCAGGACGGCCGGCCGTACCAGCGGATCCTTCCCCGGGTGCCGGCGAGCGATCTGGTCCGTGTGCTCGACGTGGCCGAGTCCGACCTGGACCAGGCCGTACGGACCGCCTGCCGGCAGCCCTTCGACATCACCGCGGAAGTGCCCGTGCGGGTGCGGCTGCTGCGCACCGCGCCGGAACGGCATGTGCTGGTGCTGGTGCTGCACCACATCGCCGGCGACGGATGGTCGATGCAGCCCCTGGCAAAGGATCTGGCCACCGCCTACGCGGCGCGGGTCGCCGGCACCGCGCCGGCCTGGCAGCCGCTGCCGGTGCAGTACGCCGACCACGCGCTGTGGCAGCGCGACCTGCTCTCCACGGCGTACCAGGAGCAGATGACCGGGTTCTGGCGCGACTACCTGACGGAGCTCCCGGAGGAACTGGCCCTGCCCTACGACCGGCCCCGCCCCAGCGGCGCCGACCACGACGGCGCGCTGCTCCCGTTGCGGATACCCGCGTCGCTGCATGCCGGCCTGCTGGCCGTGGCGCAGCAGAGCCGGACCACTCTCTTCATGGTGCTGCACGCCGCCCTGGCCGCGCTCTACACCCGGCTCGGCGCGGGCACCGACATCCCCATCGGGACCGTGGTCGCCGGGCGCAGCGACGACAAGCTCGACCATCTGATCGGCTTCTTCGTCAACAACCTGGTGCTGCGCACCGACACCGCGGGCGACCCGACCTTCCGCGAACTCCTGGAGCGCACCAGGACCGACGACGTGGCCGCCCTCAGCCACCAGGAGCTGCCCTTCGACCGTCTCGTCGAGGCACTCAACCCGGCCCGCGCACTCAGCCGCCACCCGCTCTTCCAGACCATGCTGGTCCTGCAGAACAACGCGGACGCCGACTTCGACCTGACCGGCCTGGACGTCGAGGTGGTCCGGTCGACGCCGTCGGCGGCGCAGCTCGACCTCTTCGTGAACCTCACCGACACCTACCGGCGGGACAGCACCGCCGACGGCATCGTCGGCGAGATCGTCTACCGCACCGGGCTCTTCGACCCGGACACCGTACGGTCGCTGGCGGACAGGTTCATCCGCGTCCTCCAGGCCGTCGTCACCGACCCCGACCAGCGGCTTGCCCGGCTCGACGTGCTCGACGGCGACGAACGCGACACCATCCTCCGGTCCTGGAACGACACGGTGCGGCCGCTGCCGGACGCGTCGTTACCGCGGCTGTTCGCCGCACGTGCCTCGGTGACCCCCGACACGGTGGCGGTCACCGGGCCGGTCACCCTGACCTACGCCGAACTGGACCGGCGCGCCAACCACCTGGCACACCGACTGGTCGCGGCCGGCGCGTCCCCGGACCGGCCGGTGGCGCTGTTGCAGCAGCGTTCGGCCGACCTGATCGTGTCCATGCTCGCGGTGCTCAAGGCCGGCGCCTCGTATCTGCCGCTGCCGCCGACCGCCCCCGCGGGCCGACTGCGCCGGATGGCCGACCAGGTCGGCGCCACCCTGCTCGTCACCGACCGGCCGCACGACCTGACGGGACTGACCGTGCTGGCACCGGGGGACGGCGAGTCGCCCGAGCCTCCCCGCCCGGACCCGCACCCGGACCAGGCCGCCTACGTGATGTTCACCAGCGGCTCGACCGGTACTCCCAAGGCCGTCGTCCTGACGCACCGGAACACGGCCGGGTTCGTCCGCGACCGGCTCTGGCGGGCCGGCGGCACGGTGCTGATGCACTCCGCCACCGGATTCGACGCGTCGGTGCACGAGATCTGGACACCGCTGCTGACCGGCGGCACGGTCGTGGTGGCTCCCGAGGAGATCCTCGACGACGCCGGTCTGGCCCGCGCGGTGACCGCGTACGGCGTGGACAGGATCTGGCTCACCTCCGGCCTCTTCGCGGCCCTCGCGGAGAACCCGGACTGCTTCGCGGGGATCCGGGAGATCCTGACCGGCGGCGACGTGGTGCCGCCCGGGGCGGTCGGACGGATCCTGGACCGCCACCCCGGCCTGACGGTCAGGGCCTTGTACGGTCCGACCGAGACCACCACCTGCTCCACCCGGTTCTCGATGTCCGACGCGCAGGCCGTGCCCGGCCGGGTGCCGATCGGCACGCCGATGGACAACACCCGGCTGTACGTGCTCGACGGGCACCTCCAGCCGGTGCCGGCCGGGGTCCCGGGCGAGCTCTACATCGCCGGCTCAGGGGTGTCGCGAGGGTACGCCGGACAGCCCGACCTGACCGCCGAACGGTTCACCGCCGATCCGTGGGGACCGCCCGGCAGCCGGATGTACCGCACCGGTGACATCACCCGGTGGCGAAGTGACGGCACCCTGGACTTCGTCGGGCGGGCCGACGCCCAGGTGAAGATCCGCGGCTTCCGGGTCGAACCCGCCGAGGTCGAGTCCTCGCTCACCGCCCTGTCGGGGGTCGGGCAGGCGTTCGTCACCGCCCACGAGGACCGCGGCGGCGACCGCAGGCTCGTCGCCTACCTGGTGCCCGGCGGCGCCGAGCTGGACGTCGCCGACGTACAGGGCCGGCTCGCCGCCGCACTCCCCGACTACCTGGTGCCCAGTGCCTATGTCGTCCTCGACCGGCTGCCGCTCACCGGAAACGGCAAGGTGGACCGGCGGGCCCTGCCGGAGCCCGAGTTCGCGACCGGCACCGGATACACGGCGCCGCGCACCCCTACCGAGGAGATCCTCGTCGAGCTCATGGGCGAGCTGCTCGGCAGGTCCCGGGTCGGCGCCCACGACAACTTCTTCGACCTCGGCGGCCACTCGCTCCTCGCCACCCGTCTGGTCAACCGGGTCCGCACCCACCTGGGAGCGGACCTGGGCATCGCGGACCTGTTCGAAGCCCCGACGGCGGCGGCACTCGGCGCACGGCTCGGCTCCGGCCAAGGCGCGAGCCGAACCCGCAGCGCCCTGCTGCCCGCCGCGCGGCCGTGTCCGCTGCCCCTGTCCTACGCCCAGGAGCGGCTGTGGTTCCTTTCCCGGTGGAACGGTCTCGGCTGGCCGCTGGTGCTGCGGCTGGACGGGGCCCTGGACCTCGGTGAGCTGCGCGCCGCGGTGGGCGATCTGCTGGAGCGGCACGAGACGCTGCGCACCCGCTTCCCGGAGGTCGACGGGGCGCCCAGCCAGCAGATCCTGGAAGAGGCCGACCCGGACGAGGTGCTGCGGGTGGCCACGGTGGACCCGGCCGACCTGGACCGGGAGCTGACGGCCGCAGCCCGCCACCGGTTCGACCTCACCACCGACCTGCCGCTGCGACTGCACCTGTTCCACACCGGCCCGGACCGGCACACGCTGCTGCTGCTGATGCATCACATCGCCGGCGACGGATGGTCCCTGGCCCCGCTGACCCGCGACCTCGCCCAGGCGTACGCCGCCCGCGTCCGTGGTGACGCGCCGGTCTGGCGCCCGCTGCCGGTCCAGTACGCCGACTACACGATGTGGCAGCGGGCCCTGCTCGAAGGACCGACCGGGGAACGCCTCTCGGAGTACTGGACCGGGCAACTCGCCGGGCTCCCGCAGGAGCTGGCGCTGCCCTACGACCGGCCCCGGCCCGACTCCTCGGACCTGCGTGGCGCACTGCTGCCGGTCACCCTGCCCGCTCCGCTGCACGCCGGCCTGCTGGACCTGGCCCGGCGTACGCACACCACGCTGTTCATGGTGCTGCACGCCGCACTCGCGACGCTCTACACCCGGCTCGGCGCGGGCACAGACATCCCCATCGGCACCGCGGTCGCCGGGCGCAGCGATGACAGCCTCGACCACCTGATCGGCTGTTTCGTCAACAGCCTGGTCCTGCGGACCGACACCGCCGGGGATCCGAGCTTCCGCGAACTGCTGGGTCGTGTGCGGGACCTGGACCTGGCCGCCTACGCCCACCAGGAGCTGCCGTTCGACCGGATCGTCGACGCGCTCAACCCGGCCCGCACACTGAGCCGGCACCCCCTCTTCCAGACCATGCTGGTGCTGCAGAACAACGCCGAGTCCGCTTTCGCGCTGTCCGGCGTGGACGTGTCGCCGGCGCCGGCCGAGGGTGCGCTCGAGGCGATCCGGGTCGGTCCGGTGGACTTCGACCTCAACCTGAGTTTCGTCGAGCACCACGGAGACGGCCGGGTGCCCGAGGGCATCACCGGTGAGGTGCGCTACCGCACCGACCTGTTCGACCGGGACACCGTGGCCGCTCTGACGGACCGGCTGCTGCGGGTGCTGAGCGCGGCCGTCGCGGATCCGGACGCGCCGATCGGGCGGATCGACCTGCTCTCCGACGCCGAACGACAGGCCGCGCTGTCGGGCCGGCGCGACAGCGTGCGACCGGTCGTCGACGAGGACCTCGCCGTCCTGTTCGCCCGGAAGGCCGCCGCCACCCCCGACGCGATCGCCGCGGTCGAGGGCGACCGGTCGATCAGTTACCGGGACCTCGACCGGCGTGCCAACCATCTGGCGCACGTGCTGGTGGCGGCGGGCTGCGCGCCCGACGATCCGGTGGCGGTACGTCAGCCGCGCGGTATCGACTACCTCGTGACGGTCCTCGCCGTCGTCAAGGCCGGTGGTGGCTATCTGCCCCTGCCCGGGTCCGCGCCGCTCGCCCGGCAGCAGCGGATGGTCGACCACATGCGGGCCCGCCTGCTCGTCACCGACCGGCCCACCGGGCTGACCGGGGTCACGGTCGTCACGCTCTCCCCCGGTACCGAGGAGCACGGTCCCACGGCCACCACCCACCCGGACCGCACCGCGTACACGATGTTCACCAGCGGCTCGACCGGCACCCCCAAGGCGGTCAGCGTCTCGCACCGCAGTGTCGCCGAGTTCGTCACCGACCGTGCCTGGGAGCGACTGCGACCGGCCGACACGCTGATGCACTCGCCGACATCGTTCGACCCGTCCACGTTCGAGATCTGGCTGCCCCTGCTGACCGGCGGCCGGGTGGTGATCGCGCCCGAGGGCGACCTGGACACCGAGGTACTGGCCCGCACCATCGTCGACGGGAGGGCGACCACCGCGGTCTTCACCTCCGCGCTGTTCAACCTGATGGTGGCCGAGGCGAGACCGGCACTGTCCGCGCTGGACCTCGTGTGGGTGGCCGGTGACGTGGTGTCGCCCGCGTCGGTCGCGGACCTGGTGGCCGACGCGCCGCACACCGCGGTCGCGGCCGCCTGGGGCACCACGGAGACCACCGTCATCTCCTCCTGGTACCCGATCGCCGCGGCGCCGGCCCGTACGGTGCCGATCGGCCGGGCGATGGACAACACCTGGCTGTATCTGCTCGACGAGCGTCTGCAGCCGGTGCCCCCCGGGGTACCCGGTGAGGTGTACGTGACCGGGACCGGCCTGGCCCGGGGCTACGCGCATCAGCCGGACGTGACCGCCGCCCGGTTCGTGGCCGACCCGTACGGCCCGGCCGGTGGGCGCATGTACCGCACCGGCGACCTCGCCCGGTACCGGCCCGACGGGGTGCTGGAGTTCGACGGCCGCGCCGACGCGCAGTTGAAGGTCCGTGGGTTCCGGATCGAACCGGCCGAGGTCGAAGCGGCCCTGACCGGCCACCCGGACGTGGCCCACGCGACGGTCACCGGGGACGGCGAGCGGCTGATCGGCTACCTCGTACCACCGGATGTGGACGTGGCCGCCGTGCGGGCGCACGCCGCCCGGACGCTCCCTGACTACATGGTGCCGAGCGTCTTCGTCACGCTGGACCGGCTGCCGCTGACCGGCAACGGCAAGGTCGACCGGAAGGCGCTGCCGGCACCCGGTCCAAGCGCGTCCGACACGGCCTACGTGGCACCCCGGGACGATCGGGAGGCCGCTTTGTGCGCGATGTTCGCCGAGGTCCTGAAGGCACCGCGGGTCGGCGTGCACGACAACTTCTTCGACCTCGGCGGCCACTCCCTGCTCGCCACCCGCCTGCTCAACCGGGTACGCACCCGGTTCGGTGCAAGCCTCAGCGTGGCCGCGCTCTTCGAGTCCCCGACGGTCGCCGCACTCACCGCACATCTCGGCCAGGCCGCGGACCGCACCCGGCCGAAACTTCGCCGGCGCACCGGCCCCACCGGTGAAGAAGCGGATTCCCGATGAGGCCACGGGCGAACATCCTGCGTGTCGGTGCCCACCGGACCGGTCGGCACGACAACCACCCCGCCGGCGTGCCGGGCGGCGCGGACCTCGACGAACCCGACCGGTTCGCGCGCGCCGCCTGACTGGCTCTCCCCTGCCACCCGGTGGCAGGGGACCGAAGACCGGCACGGCGCCGATGGTGCCGCGCCCGCCGGCCGGACACAGAACCGGCCCGGCACCGTGGAACTCGAGATGATCGTCGAAATGGAGTGGGAGAACGCGATGTCAAGCATCAGTCCCCCTGAGACCGCAGCCGATCTCGCCGCCGTCGCCGCCTTGCTGGAGATGGCCGACCGGCTGGGCATCGTCCCCCTGCTGGAGCGCGGCGAGCCGGTCACCGTGGCCGAGCTGGCCGTGGCCGCCGACGTGCCGGAAGAGGGCATGGGCAACTTCCTGTCCGTGCTGGTCGCCGCGGCGCTGCTGGTGCCGACCGGCGTCAAGGAGTTCCGGATCGCGGACGACTTCGCCGACCGGATCCACCAGTCCGGCTACCTCACCTGGTCGTTGCGGGCCAACCAGCCGTACCTCCAGAACCCCGCCGAGTTCCTGCGCGACCCAGCCGGTGCCGCCGCGCGGTACCAGCGGAACGGACGCGAGGTGGCGGTGAGTTCCCGGTGGATCGGCAGTCAGGGCTTCTACCCGGCCGCCACCGAGGTGATCCTCGCCGCGCGGCCGAAGAGAATCGTCGACCTCGGCGCAGGTGCCGCCGGTCTGCTGATCGACCTGCTCGGCCGGCTGCCGGGCAGCACCGGGGTGGCCCTGGACATGAGTGCCGGCGCCTGCCAGGAGGCGGCCCGCGCGGCGCTGGCAGCGGGCGTCGGCGACCGTCTCGAGGTGGTGGAGCGGCCGATCCAGTCCGTCGCCGACGACCCCGCGCCGGTGGTCGGTGCCGATGTCATCCACGCCGGGTTCGTCTTCCACGACATCGTGCAGGAGGGCGACGTCTTCGACCGGGTGCTGCGCAGGTGCCGGGAGGCCCTGCGCCCGGGCGGCATCATGGCGATCACCGACGCGGTGCCGTACGCGTCGGCGGAACGCGAGCGCAGGTTCAGCGCGCTGTTCACCTACCTGCACGCCGGGTTCATGAACGTGGCGCTGCCTCAGGAGGAGGACTGGCTGGCCCGCTTCCGGCAAGCCGGTTTCGACCAGGCCCGGTGCGTGCCGCACCGGTTCCCCGGCGGCCGGCTCTTCATCGCGGCCAAGTAGGTCGTCGTGCACACCTGACGACCATCCCGGGAGTGACGTGTTCCTCCCTGCATGCCCATGACCGCGCCGAGACGTGAGACGACGTCCGGCGCGGTCATCGGCGTGCCGCCGCGGATCCGCGGCTCCGGCACCGCCCACGAGTCGGCGTCGACCGGGATGAGGGTGCCTACGCGGGCGACTCTCCGGTGGGCTCCTTGGGCGCCCAGAACATCAGCAGGAACTCGACCGGCACGACAGCGTTCTCCTCGTCGTCGGGGCGGTTGAACTCTTCCATCAGCGCGGACAGTCGGGACCGGAACTCGGTGGCCCGCTCCGGCGTCAGCCGGCGGTCCAGCGCCACGACCATCGGGCCGAGCGGGTCCGGCTTCTCCGCGGCCTCGGGCTCCGGCTGGAAGCGGCCGCTGATGATGTCCCGTACGAGCCGGTCGCGGAAGTCGTTCAGCGCCACGGCGAACGCGTCTGCCAGATCGCCCGCGTTGCCCGGCGCGGCCAGCAGATCGCGACTCAGCCGCAGGGCGAACTGCGCCACCTGGTACTGGCTCTCCTGAATGCCGGAGACCATCCGGGTCTGCGTCACCTTGATCAGGCCCGCCGCCTCGAGCACCTTGATGTGCCGGTAGAGCCGGGTGGGCGGCTGGTCCAGCAGCTGGGCGATGTCCTTCACCCTGTGCGACCCACGCACGTCGCTCATCATCGTGCGAAGGATCGCCAACCTCAGCGGGTCGGACAGGGCCTTCAGCGTCTCCACGTCGTCCACCTCCCGGACGACCGCCATCGCGTCGGCATCGTCAGCCATTGACCCATCTCCGTTTCCTCATAGCGAACCATTCACCCACATGCTACCGTTCACGCATGAGTGAACGCTTACGTCAGCGTGATAGCGAAGCTCCCACCACGTCAGTGCCCCTGCGCCGTAACCGGCGCTTTCAAATTCTGTGGATCGGGGCTGCCGCAGCCAACCTTGGCCTCGAAACCGTGGAGGTCGCCTATCCCCTGCTGATCATGTCCCTGACCGGGTCACCTGCGCTGGCCGGCCTGTTCGGCTTCGCCCAGATCGGCACCGCCCTCCTGGTCGGACTGCCGGCCGGCGTGGTGGTCGACCGGTGGGACCGGCGCCGAATCCTGTTGATCTCCGAGGCGGTCCGGGCGCTCACTCTCGCGTTCATCGTCCTCAGTCTGATGGCCGGCCGGGCGAACTTCGGTCTTCTGATCCTGGCCGCGATCGTCCTGGGCGCCGGTACGGCCTTCGGCGCACCGGCCCGGATGCTGCTGATCCGCGCTGTCGTGCCGGACCATCAGCTGACCGCGGCGCTCAGTCAGGACGAGGCTCGCAGCGGAGCCGCGGCCCTGGCGGGACCGCCCCTCGGCGGCGCGCTCTACCTGGTCTCCCGCACGTTCCCGTTCGTCGCGGCGATCGCCGGCTTCGTGATCTCGTTCGTCTGCGCCCTGGTGATACGCGTACCGAGGGCGGCGAACCCCACCGAGCCGGTGAGCAACGCGCCGAAGAGCGCGCTCGGGCCGCTGACCACCGCCTTCTCCGGACTGCTCGAACTGCTCGGCGACCGACTTCTACGGTCCGCACTGCTCTTGATCAGCATCTTCTACTTCAGCATCACCGCCGCGATCCTGATGGTGATGGTGACCCTGCGCGACCAGCACCACTCCCCCGGCACGATCGGTCTGGCTCTCTCCGGTACCGCCGTCGGCATGCTCGTCGGCTCGGCGCTGGTGCCGCGGCTCAACCGGCTGCTCAGCCCCGGCGCACTGCTGCTCTCCGCGTCCGCGCTGACCACGGTCGCGGTGGCCCTCCTGGCGCTCCCGCTCGGACCGGTCTGGGTCTTCGCCATGCTGACCCTGGCAGCACTCGGGCTGCCGGCCCTGAAGATCCTCGTCGACATCATGATCTTCCGGCAGACCCCGGACCACCGGCGAGGCCGTGCCATCGCCGCGACCATCACCCTCATCGGCGCCGGATCCCCGCTCGGTTCCCTGGCCGGCGGTCTGGCCCTGCAGTTCCTCGGCGTCACCGGCGCCATCGTGCTGATCGCGGGCGTCCAGTCCGTGATCACCGTGGCCGGGCTCGCGAACCGGCACGTCAGGTCCGCTCGCTGGCCCGAATGAGAACCCGCCTCCTCACGAAAGCGAGCTCAGCCATGCTCAAGCAGCCCATCTTCATCGTCGGCCATCCCCGTTCCGGCACCAGCCTCGTCCGCAGCCTGATCGAACGCAGCGAGCACGTCTGGAGCATCGGCCGCGAAGGCAAGCCGATCTGGGAGCGTGACAGCCTGCACCCCAGCCGGCGAGGCTGGCACTCCAACGCCCTGGACGCCTCCGACGCGACCCCCGAGGTGGCGGCTCAGCTGAACGCGGACCTGCTCGCCGCCGCGCGCAAACCCGGTGCGGAGTGGTCCGTCGGCGACAAGCTCGACTTCCTCGACTTCATCAGCGCCCAGGGCCTCCAGCCGCACTACTACGACGTGCCGCTCAAGGCCCTCCAGCAGCGCTTCCCGGGCGACTTGCCGGAAGGCCCGCCCACCACGCGGGACGGCGGTGAACTCGACGAGATCACACCGTTCTGCTTCCCGCCGCGCGGCCCGCGCCCCACCGAGGCCGACCTCGCCGACGGGATCCGGCTGGTGGAGAAGAGCATCCAGTCCTGCTTCCGGATCCCGTTCCTGCAGGCCCTCTACCCGGACGCCAAGTACGTGTTCGTCGTCCGCGATCCGCGCACCAGCATCGGCTCCCTGATGGACGCCTGGCTCAACCCGCGGATGTTCTTCTCCTACCCTGTGCCGGTGCCGCTGCGTATCAAGGGCTACTCGGACGTGTTCCCGTGGGGCAAGCAGTGGTGGAACCTGAGCCTGCCGCCCGGTTGGCAGGAGTGGGTGGACCTGGATCTGGCCGAGGTCTGCGCACGCAACTGGCTGACCCACAACCGGGCCGTCCTGGACGCCGCCCGCGACCTGGCCCCCACCGGCCACTCCGTACTCGTCCGCTACGAGGACGTGCAGGCCGACCCGGTAGCCACGATGGAAGCCGTGGCCGAGGCGGTGAACCTGCCCTTCGCCGATGCCTGGGGCCGCCGCGACCTCCCTGTCGTGATGACCCAGACCGTTCCCGACCCGGACAAGTGGCGCCGTCACGAGTCCGAGATCCGCAAGGTCCTGCCGATCGTCCGCGACCTCGCCGAGGAGGCCGGCTATGACGAGTGCTGAACCGCCCGGCGCTCGATCGGCGGTGGACCACCGTCCTACGATCCCGACCATGAAAGCCATTCAGGTCAGTCGGGCCGGCGGGCCTGACGTCCTCGAGCTCGTCGACCTGCCACGCCCATCGCCGCGAGCGGGTGAGGCGCTGGTGCGGCTCGCCGCCGCCGGGGTCAACTACATCGACGTCTACCTCCGATCCGGCCTCTATGCGGAGGAACTGCCGTACGTACCCGGGCAGGAGGGCGCCGGTACCGTCGTCGAGGTCGGGCCCGGGGTGCGTGAGGTCGCCGTCGGTGACGTCGTCGCCTGGGCGAACCTGCCGGGATCCTATGCGGAGTACGCGCTGTTGAGCGCCGACCGGCTGGTGCCGGTGCCGGACGGACTGGCCCCTGAGCCGGCGGCGGCCGCCCTGCTCCAGGGCATGACCGCGCACTACCTGTGCCACGACACCTATCCGGTCCAGGCCGGCGACACCGTCGTCGTGCACGCCGCCGCGGGCGGCGTCGGCATGCTGCTGACTCAGCTCGTGCGGCTGCGCGGCGGCACGGTGATCGGCACCGCGTCGACCGAGGCCAAGGCGGAGGCCGCGCGTGCCGCCGGCGCCGTAGAGGTCGTCGACTACCGACCGGGCGCGCTGCTGGCGGCGGTGCAGCGGCGCACCGGCGGCCTCGGCGCCGCCGCGGTGTTCGACGGCATCGGCGGTCCGACGTTCGACGAAAGCCTCGCCGCGCTGCGCCCGCGCGGAGTCCTGGCGGTCTACGGGCAGTCCGGCGGCGCGGTACCGCCGTTCGACCTGCAGCGCCTCAACGCCGCCGGCTCCGTGTACGTCACTCGTCCCAACCTGGCACACCACATCCAGGACCGGGCAGAGCTGCTCCGCCGAGGAACGGCCGTGCTCCAACTGGTCCGCGACAGACGCCTGCGGGTCCTGATCGGACAGCGGTTCGCCCTGCCCGCCGCGGCGGACGCCCATGCGGCTCTCGAAGCTCGCACCACGATCGCCAAGACCGTGCTCACGTGTTCCTCGACGACGACTCGTTGAGCCGCGCCCGAAGAGTGCGCCTGAACCGCGCGAGGAAACCTCCGGCGCCTCGAGAACACGTGGCCGCTCCCCTTCCCCGCTGCTTCCTTCATCTCGCTGACCTTCGTGGCGCGAGCGCGGGATACACATCCCTCGGGGAGAACAGCGTCCCGTGTCCGTCGGGTGGGACGAGCCAGGAAAGTCCGGCCACCTTCCGGCCAGGATCGGGCACGGCCAGCCAGCTCCCGGTTGTCAGATACCGAGCGGCCCGCTCCAGCCTCGTGGCGGGGCTGCCCGGAGTCATCAGGAGCACGAGCTCTTGACGTCGGTTGTCTCGGAGTACCGGGCCGGTCGTCGGCTGCCCGCAGCGGGCGACGGCGTTCAGCAGGCTGTGCCCCAGCGTCTCCGGGACCGCCAGGGCGTCCCAGAGCCGCCCGGCCGGCAGGAGCACCACACCTCGTTCGCTCAGTTTCCACTCGCGCAGACAAGCCGTTGGGTCATCGCAGGCGGAAGCCAGCCACCGAGCCGCCCACAAAAAGGAATTCATCTTCTACCTCGTTTCCCGGGATCAGCCGACGAAGTGGTCGACTATCCCGGATCACCAGCGGCATGGGCAGGGAGGCGGAGAGTGGCGGATTCAACCGGCTGATTCTTGTGATTTGTCAGACGTTGCCAAACCTGTCGAGCCACCGTCGAAGCGCGATGTGCGTGGCGTCATCCAGCGTGCACAGGACCTCGATGGCTTCGAGGTCACCGGGCAGGGGCGCGACGCCTGCCGCGGTGAGAGCGGCGAGCAGCTCCAGCCTGCGTCGGTCGGCCGGTTCCAGTCGAATGGACGGGCGGCTCGAAGGCTCGGACGCCGGCAGCGGGTAGTCGCCGAACGCCGTGGCGCAACAGGCCGTCGACATCTCCTCGCTCCGGTCGTCGATGAACGCGGCAGGGAAGCGGTACGGGTCGAGATCCACCAGTGCGGTCGAAGCCGTTGCGAGTGCCTGAAACCCAGTCATGAGTGCCTCCTCGGTCGTCGTGCAACTGCAGAGGACGACAGCGGGAGGACGGAGGACGGTTGCGGCACAAGGGGACATCCACCCGGATGTCCCCTACGCCATCTCGTCACAAGAGAGATGGCCCGATTTTTGAATCCGACCGAAGAGACGCCGCTCGCGGACCTCGTCCAGAGAAATCGGGGGAGGTATCGGTCGACCCCGCGGCTCTTCGCCGAGGACTGAGATCAACCGATCCACAGATCTTGACCATTGCTCGAAGGCACGTCGTTGTCACAGCTGGATGGCACGATCCCCTCATGAGTCCGACATCAGAGCTGACCCAGAAGACGCTGGCAGAGCGCGGCTTCCGTGGATTCGTGTCGTTCCGCGAGTTGAGCGACAGCGGAGTTCCCCCACAGCCCGGCATCTACGTCGTACTTCGCACGCGTGCGGAGGCCCCGTCGTTCCTCTCTCGTAACCCCGCCGGCCACCTCAAAGGCCGTGACCCGTCGGTGACGGCTGACGAGCTTCGTGGCGCCTGGGTGGACGGTGCCACGATCGTCTACATCGGCAAGGCGTCGGCAGGCAAGGCCGGCCGGAGGGGCCTGCGGAAGCGGCTTGACGAGTATCGCCGCCACGGTGCCGGCGGGATGGCCGGCCACTGGGGCGGGCGCTACATCTGGCAGCTGGCGGACTCGGACGAGCTGCTCGTCGCGTGGTTGCCGATATCCGACCGGGATCCGGGTGTCGCCGAGGCGGAGCTCATCGCGGAGTTCATGGAGCTATACGGAGCGCGGCCTTTCGCCAACCGCAACAAGGGCGCCAGGTCCCCTTGAGAGAAGCCGCACTTCAGCTCGCGGCCTGGCGGGGACGAGGGCTACGACCGGACGTGACGTCCCCGGCCCCTGGCCCCTGGCCCCTGGCCCCTGGCCCCTGGCCCACCAACCCACCAACCCACCAACCGGCCCTACTCGAAGAGGGACATCACCCCGAGCACCCAGAGCCACACGTGCCCGACGACCCCCACAAAACCGCCGCCACCCAGCACGACACCGCGGAACGTCCACACCCCGGTGTCCGGCTGGAGCTCCCTGTGCCCCTCGTAGGAGCCCGGGTCGTCCCAGTCGACCGGCCGCCCCAGCCGCTCGGCGCAGGCGGTCCGCACCGCGACGAGCTGCTCCTCGGCGAAGGCGGTGGCGGCCAGCGTCTCGGGGCCGCGCCAGGCGAGGGCCTTCATCCGCCACCCGGGAGACCCGTACCGCGCCTCGAAGGCGGTGGTCTCCTCGGCGCTCCGGTCCTCTTCGAGATACATCCAACGCCCAGCCTCCGCCTCGTCCCCGTACAGCCGGTAGACCTCGGCGAGCCGGCGGCGCAGCGTCAGGTCGTACGGGAACGACGAGACCAGCCCACGCAGCCGCTGCCGCGCCATCGGTATCCGCCCGGCGGCGAGATCGGCGTCCACACGGGCGAGGGTGTTCAACTGAGACATGAACGCATGATCGAGCACCGGGGTGCGGTGACTCGACCCGTTTTACGCCGACGTCCGGCCCTCGGAGCGGCGGCAGGCTGTCTGCCACGGCCTTCGGATCAGGCTCCGGCGACCGCGGCCAGGCCGCGACTTCCGGGTCACGAGCCCAGCGAGCTACCGACCCGCTCCACCCCGCGGCTTGCTGACCTGCGCACCGGCCACGGGCTGTACGCCGAAGCCGCCACCGGCTGGACAGAGACCGCACGGCTGATCGCCAAGGCCGGCGAGTCGGGTGACGCGCAGTGCCTCGTGCAGGCGGGCACGGTCCTCGGCGACGTCGCGCGCATCGAGCGCGCGGCCATGGAGGCGTTGCGGCGGCTGAGGGAGTGAGACTGCGGCACCTGGCGGGGCGGTCCGGGCTCGTCGGGGCGCGCGTTGCTTGTGTGCCGTGCCGACGAGCGCGCGCCGTCCCGCCGCCTTGCCGGTGTCTGCGCGAGACCGAAGCCGGTTGCACCGTCGCTCTGCCGGCGGATGGCCGGCGGTAAGTCGGCCGTCTGCGGGACTCTCGGCGTTTCGGCCAACTCCGCCATCCCACAATGCCCTTGTGCGGCACGGGTCGATGTACCCGGCATCCGCGCACTGCCCCCTGGCCCCGGGGTTCGCACACCGTCCGAAACACGTGTGTTCGATATCCCGGCCGGGTCGTTGACCCTCACGACCATGCCGGACGACCGCCAAGGGGGCCCCGTTGACCTCGGCCGAGACACACGAGAACCAGGACACCGAGCCGCCTCCGCCTCCGCCACCACCGGCGGAGATCTCGTACAGCGGGCAGTACTCCGTCAATCCGCTCGCCGAGGTCTCCTTCCGGCGGATGTGCGCGCAGATCCCCGCCGTGCTGGGCCGGATCGCCCGGCTGTCGTGGCGGACCGATCGACACGCCGTGCAACTCCTCGTCGGCTGCCAGGTGGCCACGGGCGTCTCGGCCGCCGTCCTGCTGGCCGCCACCGCTCGCGTCATGCAATCCGTCCTGGGCGGAGGCTCCGCCGCGGACCGGCTGCACGGCGCCTTGCCGGCGCTGCTCGTGGTGGCGCTCGCGGCGGCGCTGGGCCGCGGCGCCGGGGCGGTGGCCGCGTACGCCGAGCGGCGGATCACGCCGCTCCTGACCACGGAGACGGACAGCGCACTGGTCGAAGCAGTGTGCCGGGTCGAGGCCGCGGCGTACGCGGAGAACGGCTTCTCGGACCGGCAGGAGGCGGCCGAGATGGGGGTGATGCGCACCCATGTGATGGTCACCGACGCCCAGCGGTTCCTGTCCGCGCTGATCCGCATGGTCACCGCCGGAGGTGTCCTGTCGGTGCTGAACGTGTTGATGCTGCCGTTGCTCCTCCTGGCCGTGCTGCCGGCCGGTGTCGGAGCCGTACTGACCTCCCGGGTCGACTACGAGATCCACTACGCCAATGTCGCCGACCGCAACGTGCGCGGCATGATGCGCTGGTGGGCGACGACCTCGAAGTACGGTGACGAGGTCCGCGCCAACTCGATGACCGACTACCTGGTGTTCTGGTACCGCGCCCTGTCCGACCGGTGTGACCGGCGCACCCTGGCCGCCGCGCCGCGGACCTTGCGGATCGCCCTGCTGGCGTCACTGGCCGGCGGTGTCTTCCTGGTGGCGACATGGGGAGCCCTCGCGTGGCTCGCCGTGACCGGCCGGATCGAACTCGCCGTCGCCGCCACGGCGGTCATCGCCGTCCAGACGACGCTTGCCGCCCTGTCCCAGTTCGTCGTCAACGGTGCGGCGGTCTTCCACACCAGTCTGTACCTGAGCGACATGCAGGCCTTCCTCGACGACGCCGCCGCGCGCGCCCCCAAGCGCGGCGACAGCCGCCTTCACACTCCGGTCGAGGAGATCCGGCTCGACGAGGTCGTCTACCAGTACCCGGGCAAGGACAAGCCCGCCGTGGCGGGTGTCTCCCTCACACTGGAGCGGGGTCAGATCCTCGCGGTCGTCGGGGCGAACGGCTCGGGAAAGTCCACGCTCACCCGGCTGCTGACCGGGATCTACCTGCCGGACAAGGGCAGGGTCACCTGGAACGGCACCGACCTCGCCGACGCCGACCCCTCCGCCGTGTGGGCGAACACCGGACTGGTGCCGCAGATCTTCGCGCAGTGGCCGCTGCGGGTCCGCGAGAACATCACGCTCGGACAGCCCCGTACCCACGACGACGACCTCGTGTGGCAGGCCGTCGACGCCGTCGGCCTGCGCGAGGCCGTCGAGGATCTGCCCGGCGGCCTCGACACCCTCCTCGCCCGCGACATCTTCGGCGGCTCCGAGCTGTCCGGCGGCCAGTGGCAGCGCATCGCCTGCTCCAGGGCGCTGTACCGACGGCCCGGACTGTTGATCCTCGACGAGCCCACCTCCCAGATGGATCCGCGCGGTGAGCACCAGATCTTCGAGCGGATCAAGGCGATCGCCGCCGACCGCATCACCGTCGTGGTCACCCACTGCCTGGAGAACACCAGGGTCGCCGACCACATCGTCGTACTGGAACACGGCCGGATCACCGAACAGGGCTGCTTCGACGACCTCGTCCATGCGGGCGGAACCTTCGCCGAGCTGCTCGAACTCTCCAAGGACCGCTGACCCGACCCGTTCGAAGCCGACGCCGCCGCCCCCTCCCCTCCACTCACCCTCTCCCGCCCTTGACCACCGTGAGGTATGACGTGCCCCCCTCTTCCTCCCACATCCGACTCCTGATCACCGGCTACCTCGATCGCCACCCCGATGAACGCCCCGCCCTGGCCGTGCTGCTCCGCGCGCTCGACGACACCGACACCGACACCGATGGCACCAGCCGTTCCTCCGTGCCTGGGCGCATCACGTGCAGCGCCGTCGTGATCGACCGCGAGCGCCGCGTCCTGCACCTTCACCACAAGGCCGGCCGAATGCCACTCATCCCCGGTGGCCGCGTCGCCGTCGGGGATCGCACTCTGCACGCTGTGGCGCTGCGCCAGGTCTACGAGAAGACCGGGATCCCGCCGGGTGCCCTCACCCTCACGCCGACGTTCATGGACCGGCCGTTCGACATCGACGTGCACGACGTCGAAGCGCGGCCGGACAAGGGCGAAGGGGTGCACCGGCACTACGACTTCCGGTTCGCGTTCTGCCTGACCGACGGCGTGTCCGCGATCGAGCCGCAGACCGAAGAGGTCTCAGGCGCCGAGTGGCTGTCGTTCGGTGAGGTGTCCTCCCCCGGCCTACGGGCGAAGCTGGCGGGCTCGGGGCTCGATGGCATCGCCGTACCGACGAACGCCTCGGCCCTGATCCATGACGGCCGCGGGCGCTACCTGCTCCATCTGCGAGACGCCCACAAGCCGGACATCTGGGAGCCTGGGTCGTGGGCGCTGCTGGGCGGCGGCCGTGAACCGCAGGACGCCACACTCGAGGACACCGTGCGCCGCGAGCTCCGTGAGGAGGCCGGGCTCCACCTTCCCGTCCTGGAGCCGTTCGCCGTGGAGCAGGCCACCGGCACCGACGGGACGTGCGTCCCCATCCAGATCTTCACCGGCCGCTGGAACGGCGACCCCGACTCGCTGCCGCTCACCGAGGGCGTCATGCTCGCCTGGGTCCACCCCGACAAACTCCCTCAGATGCTGGTCCCGCCGTCGACTCTGGAACTGGTACGTCGGCACGCGGCAGCCGTGGCTCCTCGGCGACCGGCTACGACGGTCCCGGGCGGCAGGACGGTCCCGGGCGGAACGGTCCTCCATGTCGTGGGCGTCCACCTCTATCTGGAGCGTGAAGGCAAGGTCCTGCTGGGTCTTCGTCATACGGATTCCGCGTTCGCGGGGAGCACCTGGCACTTCCTCGCCGGTCACTGCGAGGCCGAGTCAGCCGTCGCGTGTCTCGTACGGGAAGCACGGGAGGAAGCCGGTCTCGTGATCGATCCCTCGGACGTGGAACTCGTCCACGTCGTCCATGTCGTGGACCGGCAGGGGGACCAGCCTCGCATGCAGGTGGTGTTCCGCGCCCGCCGGTGGGAGGGCGCACCCGAGGTGCGCGAACCCGACAAGTGCGTCGCATGGGAGTGGTGGAGCGCGAAGGACCTGCCCGAGCCGATCGTGGCGTACGCGCAGGTGGCCATCGACGGTATTCGAGAGGGGCGACCGTACTCGGAGCTGGGCTTCTGAGCTGGGCTTCTCTGAAATGGAGGCATCGGAGACGGGGCTCTCGAGCACAGGGTTCCCGAGTGACGCGTGACCTGGAGGCTCGCCGCGTCCTCGACGACCCTTCACCCGGCATGCTCCGGGCGGCGGCCGAGCGCGTCGCGGGCCGACCCCAGGGTCCGCGAGGTACCCCGCCAGGGCTGTCAACGCCCTGGGGCGCTGCCCCTGACAGGGATGGGCAGCGCCTCGGCGAACGTGTGGGGGCAGCGGTGTCAGCGGGCGCCGAAGACCTGAGTCCAGTAAGGGCCGCCCTCGGAGTGGATACCGATGCCGATCTCCTTGAACGAGCAGTTGAGGATGTTCGCGCGGTGCCCCGGGCTGTTCATCCAGGAGTCCATGACCTGTTCCGGGGTGCTCTGGCCCATGGCGATGTTCTCGCCGTACGTCGACCAGGGGTAGCCGGCGGCCGTCACCCGCTCCCCCGGGCCGTCGCCGTCGGGATTGGTGTGGTCGAAGAAGTCACGCGCCGCCATGTCGTCGGAGTGTCCCTGAGCCGCCTTGGTCAGGGTCGAGTTCACCGACAGCGGGCCACAGCCCGCCTTGGCTCGCTCCGCGTTGACGAGGGCCACGACCTGGTCGGCGGCCGAGCTCTGGCCCTGGTCGTTCTGCGCACCGGCACCGGTACCCGCGTCCGTGCCCGCGTCCGTGCCCGTGTTGGTGCCGGAGTTCGAGCCCGTGCCGGTGCCGGTCGACTGCGAGTCGTCCGCGGGCGCCGTGGTGCGGGGCGGGGTCGTCTTCACCTTGACCGGCGGGGTGGTGCGGGCCGGACGGGGCGGCGCGGTGGTGGTCTTCGCGGTGGGCGATGCCGACGTGGAGGGGCGTGCGGCGGCGGACTTGGAGGTGGACGGCGAGGCGGAGGGGTTCGCCGATGTCGCCACCGGGGCCCCGGAGTGGGCGGACGGGTCGTGGGCGAGCGGCAGGTCCGAGGCCGGGGCCGCCAGCCGGTTCGCTTCGAGGATCTCGTCGTCCCCTCCACGGCCCCCGTGCAGCGAGAAGGCCCCGCCGGTGACCGCCATGACCACGACACCAGCCGCGATGACGGCCCGGCGCCGGCTCCGCTCCTGCGTCTGACGACGGCGCCGGAGAGCTGCACGTGAGCCGTGCCGGCCCGGTACCGAGGAGGTGGTGGCCGCCGTGTGGCGGGATATGTGGGGGCGGCCGGGCTCCGGGGGCCCGGCCAGGAGGTACGGCTCCGCCAGGTCGCTTACGCCATCCCGGTCGGCCAGTTCGGACAGTTCGGTCGGTGCGGACATTTCGGTCGTACGGTACGGGTCTGCGGCTGCGTACGGCTCGGTGGTTTCGTACGAGACGGAGGTGCTGTGTGAGCCGGGGGCGTACGAAGGTGCGGGCGGGGGTGTCGCGCGTCCCCACTCGGCCCCACTCGCCCCGGGCGAACGCGCGGGTGGCGTGGCCGTCAGGAGGATCTCCGCGGGGACCAGGCCGTTCCAGCGCGTCGCGCAGTGCGCGCAGGTGAGCGTGTGCTGGGCCAGGTGGTCGCGCCACGGGGCGGAGGGCCGGCCGTCCCAGCGCGCCGCCTCTCGGCTCAGGAAGTGGCAGGGCGGGTTCTCGGCCAGTGCGCCCGCCACGACCCGGGCCGCGTCGAGCCGGGCCCGTAGCGCCTCGACGCGGACCGTGGTGTCCTCGACCGACCACCGCAGCACGGCCGCGGTCTCGTAGCGGGTCAGCTCACCCGTGCACTCAAGCCGCCACAGGGCCAACAGTTCACCGTCGTCCGGGTCCAGCCAGCGCGCCGCCGTGGTGATCTCGTACGCCTGACCCGTCGGCTGCTGCCACTCGGCGGCCGGGGTTGCGGCGTCCCCGTACACGAAACCGGCAGGCTGCGCGTGCCGGTGCCTACGGATCCCGTCCACGGCGATCGCGACCAGCCACGGCCGGAAGGCGCCGGGGTCGGACACGGCGGGCAGCCCGTCGAGGGCGCGCAGCATCGTCTCCCGTACGACGTGTTCGACGTGCTCGCCATGCTCGCCGTGCTCGGCACCGCCACGGCCGCTCATGGCGAGCGCCACGGTGGTACGGATCAGGGGCAGGTGGGCGGTGACCAGCTGCTCCCGCGCCCACGGGTCACCGTTCCGCGCCGCCAGGACCAGCTTCGCGTCCCGCTCGATTCCTGTGCTCTGCCGCACGCCGACTGTCCCGTCTGTTGGAGATGGTTGCGCATGGGAGAGCCTGGGGCCCAGCCATGGATAACGGAAAGCGGAAGGACGGTGAAAGTGATGTGGGTCACGCGGGGCGGTGGGGTGTGCAGGGTCGCCTGTCGGGTTCGAAGCGGCCGCCTATCGTGAGCACATGGAAGAAGATCACGGAGACGCGCGGCTCGCCGCCAGGATCCGGGCGTTGACGGGGGCACGGCACCCCGTCGCGGCAGCCGTGGTCTCGCCCGGGGGTACGAGGATCGCCTGCCTCGGAGCGGGTCGCGACACGACCGCCGACGCCGCTGCCGGAACAACCGCCGGAACCGTGTCCGGCGCCGGACTCGACGCCGGACTCGACGCCGATTTCGAGATCGGGTCGATCTCGAAGGGCGTCACGGGACTGCTGTACGCCGAGGCGCTCGCGCGCGGCGAGATCGAGGCCCGTACAACGCTCGGTGACCTCCTACCGCTCGGGGACGCTCCCGCCGGACGGGTCACGCTGGAGTCGCTGAGCATCCACCGGTCCGGACTGCCCCGGACCCCGGCCTCCGCACACCCGTGGCGTCGAACGGTCTCGCTGTGGCGGCACGGGACCAACCCGTACGGGGAGGACCTCGGGCAGCTGCTGGACCAAGCCCGGGGTGTACGGGTGGGCAAGCCAAGGTCCCGCTACTCGAATCTGGGGTACGAGCTGCTGGGACACGCGCTCGCGCGGGCCGCCCGGACGACTTACGCGGAGCTGGTCCTCCAACGTGTCACCACCCCCCTGGGTCTCGGGTGTTTCTACCTGCCCGCCACGGCCGGCCAACTCCGGCCGGGGGCCGTGAGGGGTACGAGCCGGAGGGGGCGGCCGCGGGAGCCCTGGACCGGTGAGGCGCTCGGGCCGGCCGGCGGGATTCGCGCCGACATCCGCAGCATGGCCCGTCTCACCGAGGCCCTGCTGAACGGCAGCGCACCGGGCATCGCCGCGCTCGATCCGGTCGCTCCCCTCGGCGCGGGGGCTCGCATCGGCGCGGCGTGGGTCACCCTCCAGGTCAAGGGGCTGACGGTCACATGGCACAACGGCGGCACGGGCGGCTTCCGGTCCTGGCTCGGCCTCGACCGCGCCACGGGCACCGGCGTGGTCGTCCTCTCGGCCACGACGGCGTCCGTGGACCGCCACGGCTTCGCCCTGCTCACCGAACCTGGCGACGACCGCCCTCAGTGAGCATGGCGTGGCCACAGGGCGGCGCGGGAAGCGGCGGCGTGGGTTCAAGTTCCGCATCGACGGCAGTGTGGCCGCTAAGGCCGTATGGGACTCGCCCTGAGGCGCCCAGACAACCACCGTGCGACTCCGCCCCCGTCACCTGATAGCGGGCCGGCACCCGGCCGGGGCAGTCCCGCCGGTCCCGCAAGCCCCCCTGCTCCAGGCACAAACGGCGTGAGCAGCCTGCTCCCACCTGCGACGATGGCTCCGCACCGCGGCGGCCTTCGCCTACGGGACGTTCCAAGCGGAGATGACGGGGTGCCCGTCCTCGGTGGCCAGGAAGCAGAGAGCGCCCGGATGCGCCGTCGCGCCACAGGTCCCAGCCTGGCCTCGCCTCGCGGATCTGCCCGGCGGTCAGGCCTTCGTAGCCGCCGTAATCCCACTCCAACAGGTCGGGATCGGGCTTGGCGCCGGTCAGGCCGGCGAGCTCGGCCGTCCGCATGGCGCGGCTCAGCGGGCTACTGAACACGGCAACCAGACGGCGGTGGGCCAGCCTCGGAGTGAGAGCACTGGCCGCAGCCTCGCCCGCTCCGGTCAGAGCAACGTCGGTCCGTCCAGCGTGCTGGCCCGACAGGCTTTCGGCCCCAATGCCCGGACACGATCGCGAGCCCGGGATCGTCGTCACGTACGAGGCGCCGACGAGCACCGTTCCCTGCGACGTCGCCGTTCCTCCGGGACTCAGGGTGTGTCACGGTGCGGCACTGTCTCACCGTGAGCGGACGCCGCCGAGGATGTAGCCGTCGCTTCCGAGTGGGCGAAGTCGGGTCTCTTGAGCCGGAGTTCGCCGACGAGGATGGTCAGGTCGGGGATGGCGCTGACGGTGGCGTCTCGGGACGACACGCCTAGGTAGGCACGAAGCCGAGGACGGCACTCTCGACCATGCGGGCAACGCGTTCGAGGGCGGGGCGTTTCGGCTGCCCCGGCTCTTTGGGGACTTTCAGGTTCTGCCATACGACCACGAAATTCATATGACGGGTTCTGTCGTGCACGATCAGCGCCTCGGAGACGACCTGCTCGACGATGCCCGCGCTGTTCGCCTTCAGCGGGCCGATGCCCACCTTCGAGTGGGTCGCGACAAGCCGCTGGCCCGGCTGTGTCGACCACACGCCTCGGTCGTGGAACCAGCTTCGTCCGCTTCCGGCGAGCATGTGGAACAGGTCGGCGGGCGCGCCGCTCTCCAGACTCCCGTCGAACATCCGGGTGAAGAGTCGCGCCATGTCGATCGCCGTCGTGGCCTGCGCCACGAGTCCGTCGTTCGTGGACGGAATCGGAACAGGCGTCCACTGCCCCAGATAGTCTCCGGCGAGCCAAATGCCGCGCTGATCGAGGAGGTTGAAGAAGCCGTCGTCGACTGATTTCCCGTTCATGAATCCGAACGCGACTCCATGAATACAGGCGGCCGCCCCGTCGTTCTCCTGATGAAGCAGCATCCGCTCCAGATCAGACACGTACCCCGGCGCGAAGACGACGGCGATCGGTTTCCCGCTCGAATCGACTTCCGCCTTCAGGACCGTACGGTAGACAGGAACGATCTTGGCGCCAGCCGCCCCGTGCACCGCCTTGATCTTCATCGGAACGTGATTCTTGATGGGCGTGGTGAACGCGGAATCCACTGCGACGAACAGGTCGTCCGCCGTTGCCGGATGCTGTTCCTGGCGAACCGTCTCGGAGAAGAACCGAAGAGTGTGAGCCGCGTACATGGCGAGGAGCTTCACCAGGCTCGCCGAGTAGTGCACCTCCTGGTGGCGATGGCCCGCCCACGCGTGGGTGTCGATTCCGTCCTCCAGGGCGACCACCGTAAGCGCGGTCCGCTCCAGCATGCCGAGATCGGCGCCGGAGAGCCCGTCGAGGAATGTGTTGAGCCCGTTCTGCATACTTCTGTTGCGGTCGGCGGCACCCTCTTCCTGAAGGTTGTCCCCGTACGCGCCAGTGAAAAGTTCGACCACGACGCATCCTCCCTCCACGACTGCCCTCGCTCGAAGGGTGAGGTTTACTCACGACCGCGCGCCACTCCGCGCCAACTCCCCCATTATCCGCCGGTGACGGACAAAATGCCGCCTGGGCACCGCCTCGGCGGTCACATGCCGCCTTGTCGGCACAACCGACCCCCTCGCGCACCGGATACGGATCGGCCCGTCACCCGCTCCGGACACCCCGCCGGTGTCGGTCTCCTGCCGGCTCATGGTCCCAGGCCAGAAGGGCGCGAGCCACGTAGCGTCGGCAGACGAAGAACCGGTTCCCACCCCGCTGCCAGACCACCTTCAGCAGCCGTTCGGACCGCCACATCCACAGCCCGGCGAACACCATCGCCCACAACCGATCAGTACTCAACACCCCACACGGCCTTCCACAGCACGCTTTGGCGGCGGACAACGTGCGCAACGGTGGGCAAAGCGCCCTCGACATAAGGGAGTTGCCGGGTCCCTGCGATACGTTGACGGCGTGACCGACATCGAATCGCGCATCGACACATCCCGGCCCCACACCGCCCGGATATGGAACTACTGGACCGGCGGCAAGGACAACTACCTGGTCGACCGGGAGGCCGGCGACCGGATCCGTGAGCTGCATCCCGGGATCGGGGAGTACGCGAAGGCGGACCGGCTGTTCCTGGGGCGGGCGGTGCGGTATCTGGCCGAACAGGAGGGCATCCGGCAGTTCCTGGACATCGGGACGGGGCTGCCGAGCGCCGAGAACACCCACGAGGTCGCCCAGCGCGTCGCCCCCGACGCGCGTGTCGTGTACGTGGACAACGACCCGCTCGTGCTGGCTCACGCCCGGGCACTGCTGGTCGGGACGCCCGAGGGGCGCACCGACTACCTGGACGCCGATCTGCGGGACGTCGACTCGATCCTGGCCGCCGCAGCGAAGACACTCGACCTCTCGCAGCCGGTCGCGCTGATGCTGCTCGGGGTCGTCATCTTCGTCGAGAACGACGAGGAGTCGTACACGATCGTCCGCCGGCTCATGGACGCGCTCGCACCCGGCAGTCACCTCGTCCTGTCCCACACGGTCACTCACCCCGACATGCCGGATGTCGACGCGGCGGTGGCGTTCTGGAACGAGCACGGCACGCCGAAGCTCACGCAGCGGACCCCTGCCGCCGTCGCGCGCTACTTCGACGGCCTGGAGCTGCTCGAGCCCGGGGTGGTGTCATGCTCCGCGTGGCGGCCTGTGACGCCGGCGGCGGACGTTGCGATGTACGCGGGCGTCGGCCGCAAGTGAAGGCCGGCATGGGTGGTTCATAGGCCCATGCGTCAGGACCAGTCTGTCGAGCACCGGCCGCGTGCACCAGCGGGAAGGTGATGTGCGCGCGACAGCGCGCCCGGACCGCGGTGTTGTGGCCGCGCGCTGAGGGGGCCGCCCGGTCGGGGGCGGCCCCCTCGGATGTGGCCCGGCGCCCGGGCTCGCACGTGGCCTCGCGACCGGGGCAGCGAGGCGCATCGTTGGGCCAGACGTCGGCAAGGCGGTGCCCGAGGGTGGTGAGCCAGGTGGCCGTACGCCTTGCCGGTGGCGAGAACCCGCCCCCGCCGCCATTGCCCGGATGGCGGGAACAGTGGAGCGCGCCGGTCGCGGGCACGGCGTGGAGTTCGTGTGGTCCTGATCTGCCGTTCGGGTGGATTCTTCAGCCCTGTGCGTCATGTCAATGCCGGGGGCATGGCCTCTTTCTCTGTCAGGCTGCCGGAGCACCGTTGATGCACCAGACAGTCAGGGAGTTCGAGCGTCGATGCAGGAACCAACGGAGATTTCGGGTATCCCCTCGGATGAGTCGTACCGCCGACGGGATTTCGGGCTGTGCCGGTCGCGTGTTGTTCGGTGCGCGCTGACCGCTGTTCTGCTGGCGGTGGCCGGTTGTTCGCTTCCGGAGACCTATGTCCCGCCCCGTAAGAACGCGGCCGAGGGGTTCACGTTCTACGTGGCTCCCGGAGGCGACGACGACAATGACGGGCTTTCCCCGGAGCGGGCGTGGCGGACGCTGCGCAAGGCGGACGCGGTGTCCTTCAAGCCGGGTGACCGTCTCCGGTTGATGGGGGGTGCCCGGTATCCCGGTGCTCTCGCGCTCGGTGAGAAGGAAGCGGGCAGCGCGGCAAGGCCTGTTGTGATCGAGTCGTACGGAAAGGGCCGTGCGAGGATCGAAGCGGCCGGAACTCCGGGAATCTCCGTGTACAACACCGCGGGGGTGGAGATCCGGAACATCGAGCTGGTCGGTGACAGCCGCGCGTACTCCGGGAGTGTCGGGGTGCGGTTCTTCAGCGATCTCGCGGAGGACCGGAAACTGTCGCACGTGGTTCTCTCCGGTCTCGACATCTCCCGCTTCCGCTCCGGGGTCACGCTTGCAGGCGCCAACCGGGGTACCGGGTTCCGTGACGTCCGTATCAGTGACACCGTCGTCCACGGCAACAAGGATGCGGGCATTTCCTCGGTGGGGCCCGAGTTCGACGTGGAGAAGCCGGTGTACGCACATGAGAAGGTGTCACTGACCCGCGTGCAGGCGTTCGGGAACGACGGGGACCCGAGGGCGGGCAGCCGTAACACCGGCAGCGGCATCATGCTGGGCAGTGTCCGTGACGCCAGGGTTCAGCGGTCGACGGCCCATCACAACGGGCTGAAGTCGTCGAGCAGGGCCAAGGAAGGGCCCGAGGGGATCTGGGCCTACGACTCCACCCGTGTGGTCATCGAGCGCAACGTCTCGTATGCCAACCGGTCGGCGTCCCATGCGGACGGCGGCGGTTTCGGCCTGGACAACAACGTCTCCTCATCGGTTCTCCAGTACAACCTGGCTTTCGGGAACGACGGGCCGGGCTATCTCCTCTATACGCGTGACCAGAACGGTGCGCACCGGAACAACGTGGTGCGTTTCAATCTCAGTCACAGTGACTCCCGCAAGCAGCTGCAGTACGGCGGGATCGTCGCGTATGGCGGCCTCGTCAGTGACCTGGACATCTACCACAACACGGTGGTGATGAAGGCGAGGGGCCGCGCTTCGGAGAGCGCGCCGGCTCTGCGCCTGGAGCGGGGGCTGGCCAGGGCGCGGATCCGGAACAACATCTTCGTCACCGACGGCGCTCCTGTCGTGTTGTCGACAGCTGCCTTCTCGGCGGGTGACGTGGCGCTGCAGGGCAACGACTACTTCAGCACCGACGGCTGGAAGGTGCGGTGGGGCCGTGAGAGTTACTCGACGCTCGATGACTGGCGTGCGGCGGGCGGTCAGGAGCGGGATGGCTCCGGCCCGACGGGCACGGATGCCGATCCGTGTCTGGAGAGCACGTCGGCCCCCGTCAGAGGTGTGAAGGGGGCCGCCATGATGGTGCCTGGCTGTTCGGACGAGCTGACCGAGGCGGCGCTGAACCTCAGGGCGATGGGTGTCGATCCGGGTCCCGTCGACTACTTCGGTGAGCGTCTCGCCCCGGCCGCCGCTGCCGGGGCTGCTCAGCCCAGGTCGGAGGAGTAGGCCGAGGCGACGGGGGCCGCCGCCTGCTGGTTGGGCAGGGCAGGCGGCGTCGGCCTCCCCAGTGCGCGTACGGTCCAGCCGGCGGAGCGCCAGAGCGCGGCGTCCAGCGTGTTGCGGGCGTCGAGGATCTTGGGGACGGCTGCCGACGCAGCGAGCACGGCGGGGTCGAGGCGGCGGAACTCGGGCCACTCCGTGAGGTGCAGGACGAGGTCGGCGCCCTCGCACGCCTTCGTCGCGTCGTGGACGTACTCGAGCTGAGGCATGACGGACCGGGCGTTCTCGATGCCCTGTGGGTCGTACAGCCTCACCGTCGCGCCCTGTCGGTGGATCGCGGCGGCCACTGCGAGCGCGGGTGAGTCGCGTACGTCGTCGCTGTCCGGTTTGAACGTCGCGCCGAGCACGCCGATGCGGCGGCCGGTGAAGTCACCGCCGGCCATGTCCCGGGCGATGTCGACCGTGCGATGCCGCTGACGGCCGTTGATCTGGTCGACCTGGTGCAGGAACGCGACGGAATCACCGACGCCGAGTTCCCCTGCACGGGCCATGAACGCGCGGATGTCCTTGGGCAGGCAGCCGCCGCCGAAGCCGAGGCCCGCGGCGAGGAACCGGCGTCCGATACGGGTGTCGTGGCCGAGGGCCTCGGCCAGCGTGACGACGTCGGCTCCGGCGGCGTCGCAGACTTCGGCCATGGCGTTGATGAACGAGATCTTGGTGGCGAGGAAGGAGTTCGCCGCCACCTTGACCAGCTCCGCGGTCGCCGGGGTGGTGCTGATGTAGGGAACGCCCGCCCGCAGCATCGGCGCGTACACGTCCCGAAGGACGGCGTCGGCACGCGAGGACGAGACACCGGCAACGATCCGGTCGGGACGCAGGGTGTCCTCGACGGCATGGCCTTCCCGGAGGAACTCGGGGTTCCAGGCGACCTCGACGTCCACGCCCTCGGGAGCGAGCGCGTCGACGCGTACCGTGAGCCGGGCCGTCGTGCCGGCGGGCACCGTCGACTTGCCGACGATCAGCGATGGCCCTCGAAGGTACGGCGCCAGGCCCTCGACGACGGCGTCCACGAACCGCAGATCGGCGGCCTGGGAGTTCTCCTTCTGCGGTGTGCCGACGCAGACGAAGTGGACCTGCCCGAATTCGGCGGCCTCTCGCAGCGAGGTGGTGAACCGCAGGCGGCCCGATTCCACGTTCCGGGTGAGCATCTCCTGGAGCCCCGGCTCGAAGAAGGGAGCCCTGCCTTGAGCGAGCCTCGCGATCTTTCGGGCGTCGACGTCGACGCCGAGCACCTCGTGCCCGCTGTCCGCCATGCACGCGGCGTGCACGGCACCCAGGTAGCCGGTTCCAATGACGGTCAACCGCATCTTGTTCTGCTCCTGTCTGGGCTTCAGTTCGCGTAACCGAAGGGGTTCAGTTTTTGGAAGCGCCATGCGTCCTCGACCATGGCGGTGAGATCCCGTGTGGTGCTCCAGCCCCATGCCTGTTCCACGGCGGTGGGGTCGGCGACCAGCTCGGCCACGTCACCGGGGCGTCGGCCGGTGATCTCGTAGGGGATCGGTGCTTCAGAGATGTCCGCGAAGGCCGTCACCAGCTCGCGTACGGACGTGCCCCGGCCCGTGCCGAGGTTGAGAACCCGCATGCCGCTCTCGTCGTCGAGGTGGTCCAGCGCGACGCGGTGTCCCTCGGCGACGTCCATGACGTGGATGTAGTCGCGGACACCGGTGCCGTCCGGTGTGGGGTAGTCGTCGCCGAAGATCCTCAGTCGCTCCAGCCGCCCGGCGGCGACCTGCGCGATGTACGGCATGACGTTGTTGGGAACACCGTAGGGCGCCTCGCCCAGCAGCCCGGAGGGGTGTGCTCCGACCGGGTTGAAGTAGCGCAGTGCCAGCACGGAGAACTCCGGAAGCCGGCGGCACACGTCGGACAGCACCTGCTCGCACATCCACTTGGAGGCGGCGTACGGGTTGGTGGGGCGGGCCGGGTCGCTCTCGGTCAGCGGCACCTTGGTGGCATCGCCGTAGATCGAGCACGAGGAGGAGAAGACCAGACGGTGTACGCCGTGGTCGCGCATGGCGCGCAGGAGTGCGGTGGTGCCGCCGACGTTGGTGTCGTAGTACTCGACGGGCAGGTCCACGGACTCGCCCACCGCCTTCTTGGCCGCGAAATGGATGACGGCGTCGAAGGAGTGGTTCTCGAAGACCTTGCCGAGAGCTTTCCGGTCGAGAAGGTCGGCCTCGTACACCGCGGCCGGCGGGCGGCCGGCGACCTTCGCGATGCGCTCGACGGCCTCCGGTGAGCTGTTGGAGTAGTTGTCGACCAGCACGATCTCGTGGCCGTGCTCAAGGAGTTCGACGCACGTATGGCTGCCGATGAAGCCGGCGGCTCCGGTCACGAGGAGGGTGGAAGGACCGGGCATGAGGGACCTTTCGATGGGCGCGGGGCAGGGGCGGGGCGACGTCCTGGGTCACCAACCCAGGACACCGGCGAGGTAGATGGGGTACAGGTAGGCGGCCAGGGCGAGCGGAAGCAGCGCGAGGGTGCCTGCGAGCAGAGGCGGCCATGCGGTGACGAGGGCCCGGTGGACGCCGACTCCGGCTCCCCGGGCGGCCTCGACGACGTGCAGGCCGGCCACGGCGAGTGTCACCACGACATAGGACAGGGAGCCGAGGATGCACAGGAAGACGTAGCCCACTGCGGGGCCGGTGAGTTCGCCGATCACCGCCGCCGAGGAGAGCGCGCAGCTGATGAGCACATAGGGGGCCACCAGGCGCAGCGGCAGCGGTTCGAGCCCGTTGCGGGACTTGGGGGTGACCTTGAAGACGACGGGCCGGGGTCGGAGCCGCTGGAGCAGGGCCGCGCAGATGCCCCAGACGACGAAGGGCCACCGTGCCAGAACGAAGAGCCAGTTCTCCCAGCTGAGCACAGGAGCGTCATGAGGACGCAGCAGACCGCAGCGGCGCACCATCAGGGTGAGGAGGATCAGCCATACGGACATGGCCCAGAAGTGGCCCAGGAAGGAGAAGTAGTTGACGTTGATCCAGGGCAGGCCGGTGACGGCCGCGACAGGGGGGAGGGCGATGCCCACGGCGGTCGCTGTCGCCAGGAGGGGGTAGTACAGGGCGATGAGCCCGAACCGCAGGCGGAGACGGCGGCTCATCCGGCCCAGGTGCTTGGGGAGCATGCCGAAGAGGAGGACGGCGAGACTGCGCGACCACTGGAACTCCTGAGTGGCCATCGCCGCGAAGGTGATCGGGCCCTCGCCGTGTGCCTCGGCGTCGATGGCGAACCCGCCTTGCCAGCCGGCGGAGTTCAGCAGGAAGGTGGTGGAGAAGTCCTCGGCGAGCTCGGGACCGAGGCCGCCGATGTCCCGCAGGGCCTGGGTGCGCACGGCGTAGTGGGAGCCGATGCACAGCGGGCCGTAACCCTCGGAGTGTCCGAGCTGGAAGGCCCCGTGGAAGACCGCCTCGCGGTAGAGCCTGCCGCGTGCCGACCACGAGGCGTCGGCGTTGGAATCGCAGACGCTGGGGGCGGCGACATAGCCGATCGCCGGGTCGGCGAAGGGCCGGACCACCTCGGTCAGGTAGTCCGGGCCGGGGATGTGATCGCAGTCGAGCTGGGCCACGACGTCGTAGTGCTCATAGCCCCAGTGGTCGTAGAAGTAGGCCAGGTTGCCTTCCTTGCACCGGGTCCGGCGCGGCCACGTGGACCGGTGGTACTCCTCGACACCCCGTCGGCAGGAGAGTCCGACCCCGTTCTCCTGGCACCAGTCGGAGATCTCCTGCGTCGGATCCTCGTCACAGAGCCAGACGTCGTAGGGGTACGGAAACGTCTGGTTCGCCATCGCGAGCAGGGTGGTCCGGGCCATGTCCCAGTGCTCCGAGGGCGCACGGGTCACCACGAAGGCAGTCCTCAGCCTGGGTACGGCGATCGCCGGGTTGAAGCGGCGCATCCGGGCGCACACGAACACGAAGTGGAAGGGCAGGACCGTGAGGTAGACCAGCAGCGCGCTGTTGACGATCAGGCCCACCCAGCCGACCCGGTGCTCGGGCTGGAGCCACCAGACCCAGAACCAGACGAGCCCGGCCAGCCATCCGGCGCTGAGCAACGTCACCTTGACCCGGTCGGCCCGGGAGAACTGGGAGACGAAACTGTCGGCCCGTGTCATGGCCGTACGGGGAGGGTTCCCGAAGACCGGTCCGTCGGGAGAGAGCCCTACGACGTTCCCGGCGGACAGCGCGTGGACATCGTCGAGAAGCGCGTCGGGCGGCGTGCGGGTGATCGTGCCGGTCTGGGTGGCAGGGCCTGGCGGGGCCTGCGTCATGGGTGTGCTCCAGAGGGAAAGTCGTCTGGTAGGGGCGGCCGAGCGGGCGTCGTGCCGGTCCGCGGTGGATCGGCACGACGCCCGGGCCGGGAATTGCGCGGGAGTCGGCGTGCGGGGCGGCTCAGGGAACCGGGACGGTGTCCTGCTGCCCGCCGCGGATCGCCGCCGCTCCCCGCGCGATGTCCTGGGGCCGGCCCAGGAACCAGTCGACGGTCCTGCTCAGCCCTTGCCGAACGTCCACTTCCGGGTCCCAGCCGAGCTGTTCCTGTGCCCGGGTGATCACGGGTCGCCGGCGGGTCGGGTCGTCTGTCGGAAGCGGGTGGTACTGGACGTCCGAAGCCGAGCCGGTGAGTTCGACGACGAGTTCCGCGAGTTCGAGAACCGTCCGCTCCTCCGGGTTGCCGAGATTGATCGGCCCGGTGACGGAGGAGTCCAGCATGGCGATAATGCCGCGGATCAGGTCGTCGACATAGCAGAAGCTACGCGTCTGCTTGCCGTCGCCGTAAATCGTGAGCGGTTCGCCACTGAGCGCCTGAGTGATGAAACTCGAGACGACGCGGCCGTCGTGAGGGCGCATTCGGGGACCGTAGGTGTTGAAGATGCGCACGATCCCCACGTCGACACCGCGGCTCCGGTGGTAGGCCATCGTCACCGCTTCGGCGTATCGCTTGGCCTCGTCATACACGCTGCGGGGCCCGACGGGGTTGACGTTCCCCCAGTACTCCTCGTCCTGCGGGTGGATCAAGGGATCGCCGTAGACCTCGCTGGTCGAGGCGAGCAGGAAACGGGCATCGTTCTGCTCCGCCAGGCGCAGCATGTTCTCGGTGCCGCGGCTGCCCACTGCGAGGGTCTCCAGGGGCTGGCGCAGGTAGTCGGGTGGCGAGGCAGGGCTTGCCAGGTGGGCGATCGCGTCGAGCGGCCCGGGCACCCGGACGGCTTCGCTCACATCCGCATGAATGAACTCGAACGCGCGAAAGTCGCGCAGGTGTGAGATGTTCTCGGGTTTTCCGGTGGCGAAATTGTCGAGGCATACGACGGAATCCCCCCGCCGAAGCAATGCCTCACACAAGTGCGAGCCCAGAAATCCCCCGCCGCCGGTCACGGCAACGCGCATGGCTATTCTCCAGGAAGGGACGGAAGACGAAAACGATTCTGCGGGATCTGCAGGAAAAGCATATGGGCGGAAAGAAGCGTTGCCTGGAGCCCTCTCCGGTAAATGCGCTGTTCGGTCGCAACTCGAAAGGGCGCCTGCGCCGCCGTGTCGCGCGGCCGAGTACGATGATTCGCAGGTCGTACCGCAGGTCACAGCCACGCCAGACGCCCGAGCCCTTCACTCGTGCGTGTGAACGATCACCGCGCGCGTCGGCGAAACGGAGACTTCCGGCCGCCCGGGGCGGCCGGGGGGGAGGCCCAGCGGTGACAGTCCGGGTCCGGGACCCCGGAGGCAGGGTCACCCTGGCGATCCACGCCTGCCGCAAGCCCGTGATCGCCGCGATCAACGGCGTCGCGGTCGGGATCGGCGCGACCATGACCCTGGCCATGGACGCGCGACTGATGTCCACGAACGCGCGGTTCGGCCTCGCCTTCGGCCGCCTCGGCATCACGCCCGAGGTGGTCTCGACCTGGTACCTGCCCCGCCTGGTCGGCATGCCCAAGCTCTTGAAGCGAGCACGCGAGGGGCATGCGTGGGGATGCGCGGCCAAGAAGGGCATCGTCCTGGCCCTGGGATGGTGGGAGCGGCTCTGAAGAACGGAAGGTCGGCCGTGACCTGCCAGAACACCGCCACGAGCGCCTCGGGCCGTTCGGCCCGTCACGCGCCTGACTGGTCGTCGGTGGTTCGCTCAGCCGCTCGCTCGGTGCGGCCGAACGCGAGGTCGAAGATCCGCCGCCACCTCACCGGCGGCACGGGGACGGCGACACCCGGACGGTCACGCGGTACCCGCGCCCTCAGCGCCCCCGGGCGCAGCGTGCACACCACCGGGGTCGGCATCCGCAGGGCCTCGCCGTCGACCGCCACGGCGATCTCGTCCGTGTTGGCGGTCACCTCGACGCGCTGCGCGGTCATGACAGTGAGGCCCGTGGACTGCGAGCCCCGCAGGGCCAGGGCTGCGGCCTGCGCCGCGTCCTCCACCCGGATCCCGATCACCCCCAGTTCGCCGGCGTCGAGCCGGGGCCGACGGCCGCCGCCGCTGAGCTCGTCGGGTGAGACGTACGGGTTGTTGCTGACGAGCAGCGCCTGCTGCGCGGAGAGCGCGGTGCCCTCGACCTGTGCGTCGAGCCGTCCCACCCCCTCACCGAGCAGCAGGTCCGGCATGAGGGTCAGCGCCGTACCCGCCTTGTCGTCGCGGTACTCCGGCCGCTGCACGACATCGGCGTACACCCCGAAGGACACCGTGTTGACGAAGGGCCGACCCGAGACGTCACCCAGGTCGACCCGGAGCTCCTCGCCGTCGGTCAGCGCGTCGAGACAACGGGATGGGTCGGAGCGGTCGAGACCCAGGTCCATGGCGAAGTGGTTACGGGTGCCGGCGGAGACCACCAGGAACGGCAGGCCGTGCTCGGCGGCGACGGCCGCGACGAGAGCCTGGGTGCCGTCGCCGCCCGCGACGCCGAGCAGGTCCGCGCCCTCGGCCACGGCTCGGCGGGCCAGCTCGGTGACGTCGGCGGGGGCCGACGGGTCGAGCAGGATCACCCGCGCGCCGAGCTCCTCCGCCCGCTCGACAAGACCGAAGCGGCCGACCTTCCCGCCCCCCGACTTCGGATTCATGATCAGGACCGGTCTCCTCGGCCGGGCCGCGGCGATCCCCGGCGCCGACCGCTCCGGGCGCGACGTGCGCAGCGCCGCCCGGGCGAAGGCCAGCGTCGCACCCCAGCACAGGAGCAGGACCAGCGCCGTCAGCCACAGGCCGTCGTGTGCGAACAGCACCAGGACGGCGACGGGTGCCGCGACCGCGAGGACCGCGCCGAGCAGGCGCACCGCGCCACGGTGCGCCACGAACCACCACAGGCCGACGGCACAGAGGACGAGTCCGAGCAGCCCGGCCCCGAGGACCACCAGCCCGCCCTCCCCCACCGCGAGCACGAGCACGACCAGCGAACCGATCGCCGCGAGCACCGCGAGACGCGCAAGCAACCGAGCGGCCCCACTCCTGGCGGGCCCCTTCACGCGCGTCGTCCCGCCCATGGTGTCTCCTCCATGCCGTGTTCGACCGCGAGCCCGGTCCGAGGCACCAGCCTGCCCACTCCCGGACCGGAGAGCATCCCGGCGGGACCGGGAGGATGAAGGGGACGGCCCCGAGCGCCGACGCGCTATCCCTTCGCATACTCGTACGCGGACCGTGGGGAACGGAGACCCGATCCGACTCGATATAGAATCGAGTTCGAGTTTGAGAGTACGCATGACTGCTCGCGCGCCGTCAACCACCCCCGGGGGAGGCCGGGTCGGCACCCCACCCGGCGGCAGGCGGCCGCCGCCTTCCTGACAATTACCCCCATGAGGACCGACGTGGACGCCTTCCTCTGCCGTCTGGCCCGAGAACTCAGACCGCGGACGAACGAGTCGGTCGACGCCTTGCTCCTGCGCATGCGCGGCGAGCTTCCCGAGCCGTGGCAGCACGAGGACATCACCGCTCTCGCCTCCGAAGAGACGGCCGGGCACGTCACCGCCTTTCTGGACGTGCTCGAACACGGTCTCGACGCGACCGAGATCGAGGCACCGCCCCAATCCCTCTAGATCGCCCGCAGGTTCGCCCGGAGCGGGCATGAGCAACGTCCTGGCCGTCGACGCCGCGAACGAGCTCGACACCGTCGAGGACATCGAGATGTTCTGGGCGGCCGACGACGAGCGACCGGACGTCGGCCGGGCGGTGATCCAGCACCTCATGCACATCGCCGCCGGCGACTGCCTGACCTGGGAGCACGGCGGTCCCGTCAACCACGAGTCGTACGTGGAGACCGGATCGGCGCCGATGGGCGGGGCCTACACCTGGCGGGGCGGCATCCTCGCCAGCGTCAGCGGCACCCGCAACGGGCGCCCAGCGGTGGCCGTCCGGCGTACGCCGGTCAGCGGACCGGGGTGGTACCTCGTCGCCAGCATGGCCACGGTGACCGGGACCTCCTGCGCCGCGTTCATGGTCCTCGCACTCGACGAGAGCGGTAAGCGCACCGGCTCGTTCGCCGCCGAGGACTGGGCCGAACCGGAGGCGTTCTACACCGCCCTGGAGCGCGTGGGCACACCGCGCCACGAGATCGTCGAGTCGCTGCACTAGGGACGCTCCCGACTCGGCCCTGACCAGGGCATCGCTGCGACCACATACCGGGGAGGTCGGGTCACGGCGGTGCCCTGGTCGTCTACCGACCACCCGCGCGTGGCGACCGGCCACGCCGTTTCCTGGAGCCGCCGAGATGCCCCGTCCGGTCACCCCCGTCCCACGCTCGCGCAATCCGTTCCCGCAGGAGGACCTGGCAAGGGACGCGAACGAAGTCCCGCGTTACGCGGATGCCCGCGACTCTGCTCGACATGCTGCGTAGGCACGTCGAGACACGGCCCGACGCCGAGGCGGTCGTCGAACTCGGCGGGGAGCGGCTGACGTACGCGCAGCTGTGGCACCGCGCCGCGCGGGTGGCCGGTGGGCTGCGCGCCCGTGGCGTGGCACGCGGGGACCGGGGGGCCGTGCGGTATCCGGCGGGCACGACCTGGGCGCTCGCCTTCTGGGGCACGGTGAGGGCCGGCGGCATCGTGGTGGCGGTCAACACCCGGTCGGCGCGGCCTGAGGTGGAGTTCGTCCTCGACGACGCGGGCGTGAAGGTCGACCTGGCAGCCGACGCGCCGCTGCCGGACGGCGATCCGTACGTCGTGGTGGACCTCGACCTCTCCGACGTGGTCGCGCTCTTCTACCCCTCGGGCACGACCGGGCGCCCCAAGGGGGTGCCGACCACGCACGAGGCGTTCGTGACCAACGCCGAGAACCTGGTCCGCTGTCTCGGCATACCGCGCGACATCGGGCCGGACCTGCGGACCCTGATCTCGGTGCCGTTGTTCCATGTCACGGCCTGCAATTCGCAGTTCATCGTCGCCGCCCGCCTCGGCGGAATGTCGGTGATCATGCCCGCGCTCGATCCGCCGCGCCTGACAACGGCGTTGATGGCGGAGCGGATTTCCTTCGTCGTGACCGTGCCCGCGGTGCACTCCCTGCTGTTGCGGCATCCGGGCTTCACGGACGCCGAGGTGTCCGGGGTGCGCTGGCTGGCCTACGGCGGGGCTCCGATCGCGCCGTCGCTCGTACGGTCGCTGAAGGAGGCGTTCTCCCGGGCCACGGTGATCAACGGTTACGGCATGACCGAGACGGCTTCGCTGATCACCGTCCTGCCGGACCGGGAGGCGGCCGACCACGCGGAATCCGTCGGGTACGCGGTGCCGACGGTGGGCCTCGGCGTCGTACCGATCGGAGACGACCCGTTCACGGGCGAACTGGTGGTCCGTGGCGCCACCGTCACCCCGGGGTACTGGCGCAGGCCGGAGGCCACGGCGCAGGCGATCGTGGGCGGTTGGCTGCACACCGGGGGCATCGTCCGGGTCGACGACGCGGGACGCGTCCACATCGTCGACCGGATCAAGGACATCATCAATCGCGGCGGCGAGAACATCTCCAGCGTGGAGGTCGAGGCGGTGCTGCTCTCCGCCCCCGGTGTCGCCGACGCCGCGGTCCTCGCCGTGCCCGACGACGTGATGGGCAAGAAGGTCGGAGCCGTCCTCTTCCCGGACCGGGCGGAGATCGACGTCGCCGCCGCGCTGGCGCACTGCCGGGTGTGTCTCGCCGACTTCAAGGTCCCGCAGTACGCCACGAAGGGCACGCCGTGCGCGTCAGCCGCGCCGCGCCGGCCCTTAGGAGACGTACGTCTCCAGGTAGGCGGTGACAAGGCGGCGCGCTTCGGCGATCGTGGCCTCGTCACCTGCGGGAGAGCGCCGGAACGCGATGTCGAAGAGCCGGCTGCCCACTTCGAAGGCGAGCAGCAGCGGCAGCAGGGGCGTGTCGGCGGGGACGAAGCCCCGCTCGACGAGGTAGCGCCAGAGCCGTTCCGCCTGCGCCTCGTCGAAGGCTCGCACCAGTTCGTCGAGCGTCTCGTGGCGTCCCGCGAACCACAGTTCCGTGCAGCTCGGGTGCCGGCGGAAGTAGTCGAGGTGGAGGTCGATCATGACGTCGACGGCCTCGGGGAGCGTCCGCGCCCTCGGATTGTCCAGGGCGGCGCCGATGAGCGCGTCGAGCTCGCTCACATGCTGCCTCAGGAGCTCGGCGTCGACCTGATGCCGGTCGGGGAAGTAGTGGTACATGGAGGCGGTCGGGATGCCCGCCCGCTCACCGATGGCCTTGAGGGTGGCGGCCTCGTAGCCCTGCTCGCCGAGCAGCGCCGCGGCGGCATCGAGGATGGCCCGCCTGCGCTCCTTCCCGCGGCGCTGTACCACGGTCGGGCGAGTCGGTGGCTGGGTTGTCGGACTCTTCTCGAACACGATTCGAGATCGTATCAATGACGCTCGAATTTCCACACGAACCACGGTTGACCGGCCCCTAGGGAGCGTATTGGGTCGTGATCAATCTGCGAGTTTCACCTGCGTGGCGGGGCCTGGACGGGTAGATCTTCTTGGGTGACTCGCGTGCAACTGACGGATGCGGAGTGGGAGTTCATCGAGCCGTACCTGCCGATCGGCGAGTACGGCCCGTACCCCGAGCGGCTGCGGGGGCAGTTCGAGGGCGTGATCTGGCGGTTCAAAACGGGCGGGCAGTGGCGGGAGATGCCGACGGAGTTCGGCGCCTGGTCGACCGTCCACAACCGCTTCCGGCAGTGGCGTGACGCCGGAGTCTTTGAAGCCTTGATGGAGGGCCTGATCGCACAGGCCGCGAAGCGGGGCGAGGTGGACTTGTCCCTGGTCAGCATCGACTCCACCACCGCGCGGGCCCATCACGACGCAGCCGGCATGCACCTGGACGAGGAGGTCCTCACTGCTCTGGAGAAGGCTGCCGCCGAGGCGGAGAAGGCCAGGTCAAAGGGGGCGACCGCGGCGAACAAACCGGGCAGGAGGCCGGAAGCAACCCCGAGCGGGAAGAACGGCGGCGCATCCGGCGCCGCCGGAAACTCCGGCTGAAGGCCGCACTCCTCGGACGTTCCAGGGGCGGACAGACCAGCAAGATCCATGTCGCCGGTGACCGGAAGTGCCGCCCGCTGGCGTTCATCCTGACCGCGGGCCAGGCAGCGGACAGCCCGCAGTTCATCCCCGTGCTGAAGAAGGTACGGGTGCGCGGGCCCGTCGGCCGTCCCCGCACCCGGCCGGACGCGGTCGCCGGGGACAAGGCGTACTCGTCTCGCGACAACCGCTCCCACCTGCGCAAACGCCGCATCAAGGCCGTCATCCCGGAGAAGAAGGACCAGGCCGCCAACCGAAAGAAGAAGGGCTCCAGAGGCGGCCGGCCCGTCAGCCACGACGCCGACCTGTACAAGGAGCGGAACACCGTCGAGCGTCTGATCAACAAGCTGAAGGCCTGGCGAGGCATCGCCACGCGGTACGACAAGACCCCTGACAGCTACCTCGCCGGCCTCCACTTGCGCGCCTCGATGATCTGGATCAGAGACCTCACTCGGACCACCTGATGATCATGACCCAATACGCTCCCTAACAGCCCCTGACCTCGACTTCGAATCGAGATCGATTATGGCGCTCTCGGCCAGGCCTGTCACGACAGGCATTTCGGCCGCGCCCCCACGGCGTGGCGACGGAAGGAGAGAGCCGTGGCCAACAGTTATGACGTCGTGGTGATCGGTGCCGGCTTCGCCGGAGTCACCGCGGCACGGGACCTCAGCGCCAGTCGAGAATCGCAGCGGCCCAGGCCTCGTTGGAGCTCATCGAGGGCGGCCTGAACTGCGAGCACGAGGACGTCACCCAGTGCCCGAACTACCGGCGTCTCATCGCCGAGCGGGCCGGCCCCCGCCAGTCGAAGGAGGCTCCGGCAGTGTGACCGAAACTGTATGGAACGGCGTCCAGTTGGGCCGTACTCCCGCCGACTGCCTTACGGAGCTGGGTCGTCGGGTGCGGTGGCGCGTAATTCGGTGCCGCCGGGGCCGTCCGAGTCAGGCGACCAGCTCGTAGATGCTCCGGACCGTCAGCCACAGGCCGGCGAGCAGGGAGAGGGTGACGATCAGCTGCTCCTGGTGCTGCTCCAGCCAGCTCCGCAGGGCGTTCAGCCGGGCGTTCGCGGCCGCAGGCGCCCGGAGCGCGTACATCTCCATGACGACAAGGCTGAGCGTGGCCAGGAGACAGTAGCCGGTCAGTGCGAGCCAGTCGGTGAGCGTGGAGAGGTTCGCGTCGACGGCGGTCGCGGCGCCGGCACCGACCAGCGCCCAGGGCTGCAGCACCCATGCCAGGGCGGCTGCGGTGGCCGGGGAGGCGTCGTCGATCCGGGCGGTCCAGCGTGGCGGGCCGTGCGGGCGGGGCGGTCGGCGGTGCCGGTATACGCCGTACAGCACCAGTGCCAGGCCGATGGCGAGTTTCGCGGCGATCGCGGCGGTCGAGGGCGCGCTGTGACTGGCCGGGGGCTGACCGCCGGTCAGCAGCACCACACAGGCGATCACCGCGATCAGGTTGGCCAGCCACGACAACAGGAACGCCAGCCCCTGGCGAACGCCGCGCCGCGAGGAGAGCAACAGGATGAAGGCGCTGTTGTGCAAAGGCCCCAGGGTGATGGCCGTACCGATCACCATCAGGTCGAGGACCATCGGATCAGCCGCTCCTGGGCGTGAGAGAGGTCTGCCACCTGCGGACGGGCGGACCGGTCGGCAGAGTCGGGCGTCGCTGCTGCGGTGCCGCATCCCGACTCTGCAGGTGGTGGCCCGGGCGGTCAAGCAGGCCACGCCCGCATCCTCGCCCGCGTCGATCCGGGCCTAGGACCTGCTTCCGATGGCCCGTTGCAGCACCCGGGCCCGTTGGAGTGACAGCTGCGTAGGTCACGGAGCGTGCCGGGTACCTATGTGGCGCCCTGTCCCCCGTAGTGAAGGAGTCCCTGATGGGAATCGTTGACGGTGCCGCCAAGACCGCCGGAAAGGTTCGTGACACCGCGTACGTCGCTCTCGGCGGCAAGAACGGATCCGGCCTGGAGTACAAGATCGTCGAAGTCGAAGGCACGCAGAGGGTCGAGGTGAAGGCCCCGAAGGGCTACATCGTCACCGGTGGGGCTGGGATGCCCCTTCGATGAACGATACGGACAGCGTCAGGATGAACTGTCCTCATCCGGACGGTGCAGGCTGGACGGTGCACATCGACACGCACTACCCGTTCAAGGCCTACGCGGTGTGCGTCCGCGACGACAGCTGAGTCAAACCCACCACGACCTACGGCAGTCGTGAACATCCACGGCTGCCACGGGTCACGGCCCGCCGGGCAGTGCCCCTTACGCGGCCGGTCTACCGGGGGGGCGGGCGGGACAGGGCTGGCGCGCTTCACCGACCACGTGCGCACCAAGCCCCTCCAGCCGGCAGCCGGCGCGATCGGGGGGAATCCGGCGCGATCGGGGGAATTCAGCTGAGGTTGCTCTTCAGCGCCGCAATGTATTTGAGGATCGAGTGGTCGCGGACGCCGTCGCCGGCTGGCGCGAACGGGTCGGCCGTCAGCCCCTTGGCCCGGTCCGTCAGTCCCGCCAGGAGCGTCATCGACTCCCGTACCTTCCTGGAGGCGTCGATGTAGCGCAACGTGTCGACGTGGGTGTAGGCGGGCTCGGGTGGGAGCTGGGGAACGATGTCGTTGTTGTTGACGAAGCGATGGATGCGTTTGGCCAGGCCCTCGTTGCAGGCCGCGGCGAGGAGACGGTCGCAGGTGCGGGGCTGGCCGTAGGTGTAGATGCCGTCGGCGGTCAGCTTCGGGGCTTCGAGGTGGAGGCGGGCGCCGGCGAGCATGGCCAGGGCGCCGCCGAGGCTGTGGCCGGTCAGCCACACGCTCTGCCCGTTGGTACGGAACTCGGCGAGAGTGTCTTGCACGTCCGGGTAGACGGACTGAAGCGCCTCGCCGAAGCCGTGGTGGACGTAGCCGGTCTTCGCCGGCCCGGGCCACGGCGGGGTCGTGGCATCGGAGAGCCAGTCGCGGATCTGAGCCGGCTCGGTCCCCCGGAACGCGGTAATGATCATGCGGTCGCTGGCCATGGTGAAAGCCTGCGTGTCCTGCAACGGGAACGGCGGTGTGAACCGTGTGCGGTGGTGACGCACCCGGTCGAAACCCCATTGCTCGGCCATCTCCTCGATGACGGGCTCGGTCTTGTAGGCCAGATCCGCCAACTGGGCCAGGCAGTAGGCATGCGCGAGGCTGTAGCCGGTGGCGTGGTGGTCGATCGCAGAAGGTACGGGCACGGGGGGTTCCTTTCACCATTGCGCGGTTCCGGGGGTGGGGCAGGAGCAAGGCGCGGGTCCGACGGGCGGCGCTCGGAGGGCTCTCGCCTGGACGGAGCCGTTTCGAGGGCGACGAGACCACCCGGGAAGCCGCCACTGTCCTCCTGCCGCCGCGGACCGCAGGCTCATGTCCAGCCCCGTCGATCGGGGCGGGCCCAGTCGTAGATGTACCGCCGCTGGATCCCGCTCTGCGGCATGGTCACCCGGACGGTGGCGTTTCCGGGGCCGTAGCGGTGTGTGAACGGGCGTCCGGTGACCGCAGCGCATTCGAGGTGGGCAGCGAGCGTGGATACAGGCGTCGCCATTCAGGAGCGGTTTCGGCGGGATTGGGTCGTCGTCGTGCAGTCGTAGCGCCGCTGCCAGCCGTTCGGATCAAGGCGAAACGATCACTCAGGTGACTCCTCCGACACCCCCTTGGTTGCCACTCTCCGTATTGCGACCCTTCCTTCTCGCGATGGCGCGGGGTGATCGAGGCTGCCCAGGCGACAGGAGGGACGGGCAGGCGGCGGCGGAGCCGCGTGTCCAGTCGGCGACGGCTCTGACCGGAGTGTCGTGAAACCGTGATCAGGACGGCTGCGGAGTGGGCCACGGCTGGCCGTCAGGAGTCGTGGCGGGGCGGTCGGCAAGTACGTAGTCGCGGTACTCATCGCCTGCCATGGACTGGTTTACCCACCGTTCGCGTACTGCTCCGGTCTGGGGCTCGGCAGCGTCCAACGCGGCAAGGGGATCGTTCGTGGTTGCCAAGAGGAGGCCGAAGTCCTCTTCCTCGCCATCAAACAGCGGTGGCAGCGAATGCAGGTCGCCAGTCAGGGGTTCGCAGTCGAGGGCGGCATGCAGATCAGGGCGAGCACGCGGTGGTCGTGGTGGCCAGCCGTGCTTCGGCGCCTGCCCGTACGTCAGGGGTCTCCATCGGGTCGTCGCGAAGCGCCGCGATCCGCTCCAGGGTCTCGGGGTGGTCCGGGGCGTGGGCGACGCCCAGCAGTCGGGCCCGCTCCTCGCAGTCCCAGAGCGACTCGGTGTGGGCGTGGTCCAGTCCGCCCGGGTCGATGGCGGCCAGTGCCTCCAGGTAGGCGGCCCGCTCGTAGGAGTGCGGCGTGCGCAGCCAGAACCGGCGCAGGTCCGCCACCGCCGCGGCGGCCGCAGGACCGAAGCGGGCCAGCCGCTTCGCCGTGGCGTCGGGGCCGCACCACGCGCGGGTCCGCCACTGGTCGGCGAGTTCGGCCACAAGGGCCGGGATCACCTCGGGGCCGAGGTGATCGGCGAGGACGTCCGAGCCGAGCCGGGCCAGCCACTCCCGCTCGTCGCCCACCCAGCGGCGCGCGGCCGGTACGGCCAAGGCTCCGAGGCGGTCGACGGCCCGCCTGAGCAGGGGAAGAGGACGGCGTCCGTCCGGAGTGACGAGCGAGGGCACGAGCGGGATCAGTCCCTCCACCGGATCCCGGCGGGACAGCTCGCGCAGGGCTTCGACTTTGCCGCTGGCCCCGGGCCTGGCCCCGGCCAGCAGGTCGAGCAACTCGCCGACCGCGAGGCCGGTCAGATCGCGAGGGATCGGGCCCCGGTCGGGCCGCTGGACCTCGATCCCGAAGCGGGTCCACGGCTCGGTGAACCACGGCGGCTCGGGCTCCCCGCCGATCCGGGCCCGCGCGACCTCACCCAGGTCCTCCCACCACTCCAGGGGCCAGATGCCGGAGACCGATTCCAGTACGTGGACCCAGAGCGCGCCCTCCCGGACGTGGGAGCGCAGCGCCTCGCGTGCCTCGTCGCAATCATCGAGGGCGAGCAGTTCCAGCACGTCGACAGCCCGCCGACACTGCCCCTCGTCCCCGGTCAGCAGCTCCACGACCGGCGCCGGCGACAGTCCCAGGTCCCGGACCAGCCCGGCAAGGTAGCGGGCGCGGTCGTCGAAGCCGTCCCACCGCCAGTCTCGCCGGATCCCGTCGTAGACGAAGGGCGCGGCCGCCAGGGGACCCTTCAGCGCGCGTACAGCACCCAGGCCGCGCCCTCGTTGCAGCAGGCCCTCGACCGAGTCGAAGCGGGCGTAGGGCATCACATCTTCATCGCTCATCAACAGGCACTCTGCCTGACCGGGGGGCGCAGCGGATGAGGACGTACCCCCCTGAGGGCAAGAGTTGCGTCTGCAAGGGGCAGAAAGGAGACTTATGGAGTAAGCAGACAACGCGCCCGGACACTCAGTCGGTGTTCGCTCAGTGTCGCGATCTCCTTCACACCTCACGGCAGAACCCGCGGACCGTCACGCGGTCGGCGCTCGCACGCCGACGCAGTTTCCCATGGACCGGCACCGCGGACGGCTGGGTTCCGGGCCGGACACCCCCGAGGACACCGGAGCCGAGCATGAGTGATGCGAACGGCATTGACAGGGAGTTCGCGGTTCCTCCCGAAGCGCGAGAACCGCGGGGAACGGGGGGTGGGACGGGTGGCGTCTCCTTCGAGCCCTCGGTCGAGATGCTGGCCCAGCAGGACGACGCCGCCCAGGTGGATCCGCGCCTCAGGGAGGCCAAGGAAGCGGTCGCCGAAGCGATCCAGCAGTACCTGTACCGGCGCCCTCCCGGCGCCCGCAACGCGGATGCCCTGACGGGCGCGGAGATGATCCGCGGTGTCGCGGTCGGACTGGGCGGGCCCTACGCGGAGGGCGCACCGGGTCAGCCCGTTCTGCAGGTGTACGTGGCGGAGCGGCTGACGGCCGACCAGGTGCGCGCTCTGCTCGCGGAGACCATGAACGTGCCGGTGGGGCGTGATGTTCCGATCGAGGTCATCCACAGCGGCATCATCAGGGCCGCCTCGGGAGCCTTCCGGACGCGCCCCGCCCCCGGCGGCATCTCCGTGGGGCACTACCTGTTCTCGGCGGGGACGATGGGGTGCCTGGCTGTGGGCCGCAGCGGAGCCGCGGCGAACAAACTCCTGTGCGTGAGCTGCAATCACGTTCTCGCGCAGAACAACAACGCCACGCTCGGGGATTACCTCATCCAGCCGGGTCCGGCGGACGGCGGCGACCCGTTCACGTCCGCGGACCAGATCGCGGTCCTCGAGAACTACGGAATTCTCGACTTCTCCGGCAAGAGGAACTACGTCGACTGCGCGGTCGGCTGGTGCTTCCCGGACCGTGTGACCAGATCGCTGTTCCACCTCGTGGGAGGCGTGGTTCAGTACTTCGCCATCAGCAGCCAGACCCGGGCGGCCACGCAGAACATGTGGGTGGGCAAGATGGGCAAGGTCAGCCAACTGACGTACGGGATGGTGACGTCCACCAACTGGAGCGGCACCATCGACTACGGTGACGGCGACGTGGCCTACTTCGACCGTCAGATCTCCATCAGCAACCCCGGCTACACCTTTGGACATCGCGGAGACTCAGGCTCGATCATCTGGACCGCCGACGCGGCGACGAACCCGGTCGGCCTCCTGTTCGCGGTCGACGAGACGACGGGCACCACGTTCGCCAACCCCATCGACTGGGTCTTGGCCACCTTGGACATCAACCTGTCCACCTGACAGAACCGACCTGGCACCGGACCACGGTCAACGCACAGATCGAGGCCGTACGGCACTGTCACGCCTTACGGAGAGTCCGTCATGAGGATTTGGGCGTCGAGCGCTCCCTCCGATTCGCCCGGATGATTCCGCTGACGCAGCGATGACGGCGGAGTGACGAGGCCTTCCTAGGCTCGGCACTGGAACACCTTCGAACTGCTGGAACACGCTACAGACGCCGGCGTGGAGGCCGCTGCCCGACGGAAGCGGCAGGGCCTACCGACCGGAGTGGCGGTACGCCACTCCATCGAGGCGGAAATCGACAAGAGGGGCAGCTCGAATAGAGGGGCGCATCATGACTAGCCAGGACGACGGAGAGCGGAACTACCTGGTTCCCCCCGAAGGAACCGAAGGACAAGGACCGTCCGGCGAGGCCGCGGGAATCTCCTTCGAGCCGACCACCGAGAGTATTTCCCGGGTGGACTCGTCGGGCGGGGAGGTGAACCACGGCGTACTGGAGGCCAGAGAGGCCATCGCCGAGGCGATACGGGACCGGACGTTCCAGCAGCGGACCGGACCGCGTTCCCTGGATGGGCTCGCCGGTGCCGGGAACGTCCAGGGCATCGCCGTCGGGCCGTCCGAACGGGATGGCGATGGCGCGCCGGGCGAGCAGATCCTGCATGTATATGTCGCCGAACCGATGACTGCGGACCAGGCGCGGACGGTGCTGGTGGACGCGATGGGCGTCGCCCAGGCCCGCGAGGCGCCCATCCGGGTGATCCACAGCGGAGTCGTCGACGCGTTCGCGCACCGCTTCCGGGACCGTCCCGCACCCGGCGGGATCTCCACACACCACTACCTGGACAACGCAGCGGGCACCCTCGGCTGTCTCGCGTTCGGCCGCAGCGGTCCCGCGGCGAACAAGGTGCTCTGCCTGAGCAACAACCACGTCCTCGCCAGGGTGAACAACTCGACGATCGGAGACTGCATCGTCCAGCCAGGGAGACTCGACGGTGGCCTCTGCCCCGCCGACCAGATCGCGGTACTGGAGAAGTTCGGCGTCATCAATCTCACGGGCAAGCCCAATTACGTCGACTGCGCCACCGGTTGGTGCTTCCCGGACCGCGTACGGCGGGAGCTGGTGTACATCTACAACGGCGCTCCCCAGTACTTCCGGATCAGCAACCTGACCAAGTCCGCCTTCTACGGCCTCCAGGTCGGCAAGACCGGACGGACGACGCAACTGACCTATGGGGCGGTCGAATCCACGTCCTGGAGCGGCCAGATCAACTACGGCGGCCAACTGGCCTACTTCGACCGCCAGATCTCCATCCGGAACCCCGCCTATCAGTTCAGCATGGCCGGTGACTCGGGCTCGGTGATCTGGACCAGGGAGTCCCCGCTGAACCCCGTGGGTCTGCTCTTCGCCGGTTCGCAGGCCTCGGGGCACACCTTCGCCAACCCCATCGACTGGGTACTGACCGCGATGGACATCCACCTGCTCACGTGAACGAACAGGCGCATGGTCTCGACAGCGCACAGGAATACGCGGCTGCCCAGGCGGCCCATCCGAAAGAGCGGGCTCGTCGTCGCCGCATACCGGGGCGACGACGAGCACCGCCCTTGCATGCCGGCAGCGCTTATCCGGTTCATATGGAAACCCGTGGCCCCCGCCCACACCCACACCCTCGGAATCGGCCACCCCTGCCTCGGGGTGTCCCCGCCTTACCCGCTTGCGCGCCACTCGTGGAAAGGTTCGTCGACGAGCCCGTGCCACGCGCCTGTCGTACGATGGAAGGCGGCTGTGGAGCGCGAAGTCCGCTCACGCGAACTCACCCCGCGGGAAGGCCGATGCAATCCTTTCCCTCCCCTCCCCTCTCGTGTCCCCGGCTGCAGCTGCTCGGACAGTTCCGACTGGATCTCGATGCCGAGCCCGTCGAATTGTGCGGCAACGCCCAGCGCCTGCTCGCCTTCGTCGGCCTCCGCGGACGCGTCAGCCGCTCGGTCCTCGCGGGGACCCTGTGGCCCGACGTGCCGGAGGAGCGCGCGCGAGGAAGTCTGCGCACGACGCTGTGGAAGATGCCCCGCTGCGACCAGGGGCTCATCCGCTGCACACGGGAGGGCATGGCCATGGCAGACACGGTGAGCGTGGACGTCCACACCCTGGCCGAGACCGCGCTCGGCGTGCTGCACGGCCCCGAGGCCGTCCTCGACCGTCCCGCACCGATGGGGCTGCTGAACGGCGGGGACCTGCTCCCCGACTGGGACGACGACTGGGTCGTCCCCGAACGGGAATGGCTGCGCCAGTTGCGGTTGCACGCCCTCGAGGCCCTGTCGGAGAAGCTGGCACGGCAGGGCATGCCCGCACTCGCCCTGGAGGCCGCGCTGGCGAGCGTACGCATCGAGCCCCTGCGAGAGAGCGCCCATCGGGCCGTGGTGTCCGCGCACCTCGCCGAGGGCAACGTGATCGAGGCCGTGCGGCACTACCACGCGTTCCGGCGGCTGCTCCGCACGGAACTCGGCGTCGAGCCGTCCCCCGAGTTCTCCCGGATGATTCCACCGACGCAGCAACGGCTGACGCAGCAGTGACGGTGGAGTGACGGAGCCTGCCTACCTTCGAGACCGCTGGAACGTGTCCGGATGGAGGTACTCCATGACCACCCTTGTCGACTACGAGAGCAACCGGATCGTCGAACTGCTGGACCAGCCCGCCGAGCTCCGCGGAGCCGACTGGCTGAGGGATTCGCTCCAGCAGGCGATCCTGCTGGAACTCGCCACCCTCCCGCCGTACTTGTGCGGGATGTGGTCGATCGACGACCCCGGCCCGGACGAGCGCGTCCGCGAGGCGCTCCATACGATCGTCTTCGACGAGATGTCGCACCTGGGCATCGCGTGCAACCTGCTCACCACCATCGGCGGAGTCCCTCGGCTCGCCGACGTCAGGACCGTGCCGAAGTATCCGGGTCCCCTGCCGGGCGGCGTACGGCCCGGACTCACCGTCTTCCTCAGCGGACTGACCAAGGAGTCGCTGGACCTGTACGCGCGCATCGAGGAACCCGACGACCCGGTCGTGGAGCGCAGGGCGGAGCACACATCGATCGGAGCCTTCTACACCGCGATCCTGACGGCGTTCCGGAACCATCCGGAACTGATCACCGGCGCCCGGCAGGTAATCAGGAACATGCAGTTCCACGGCGCGGGGAACAGCCTCGTGGCACTCGACACGCTCAGTGCCGTCGAGTCCGCGATCGCCGTCATCAAGGAGCAGGGCGAGGGCACCTCGGCGTCGCCCGAGAACCCCCACCCGAATGAGAGCGGCGAGCTGGCCCACTTCTACGCCTTCCGTGAGATCCACCGCGGGCGCGAACTCGTGAAGGTGTCCGAGAACCCGGAGAGGTGGGACTTCACCGGACCCGAGATCCCGATGCCGCACACCCTGCCCATGGGCGTCGTGCCGAGCGGCGGCTGGCCGCGCGAAGGCCCCTCGGCGCCCGGGCAGGACACGCTGGACCGCCTCGACCAGGTCAACGGGGCCTACAGCGCCATGCTGCGATTCATCGAACAGGCATGGCAGCAGGACGTGCCGGCCCAGGCGACGACGCTGCTGAAGGACGCCGTGAAGAAGATGCGCGACCTGGAGGAGCCGGCGGTGGCCCTGATGGGCACGGCACTGCCCGACGGCAGCGGCAGGACCTACGGACCGGAGTTCCGCTACGTGGACGGGTAGGGCGCGCGTCCCCAGGCACGGGCCGAAGCGGTCCGGGCGGGCCGCCGATGCTCCCGCGGGCGACCGATGACGGGCGGATGACGAACCGATGACACCCGCCGCCTAGCGTCGGATCAACCATCGCGCGGCATGAGGAGGCCGTCAGGACAAGCCCGGACTACGGAGGTCCACGTCCTGGAGAGGCCGGATCGACCACAGCTGCCGGCCGGCGTTCTTCGACCGGCAGATCTCCATCAGGAACCCCGCCTCATTCTTCGGCGACCGTACCTTGGAGGAAGAAATGGCGACCACGACGGTGCAGTTGACCTGCCCGACATGCGGAGAGGTGGCCTCGCACCCCATCGACCAGAACGGCGAGGGGGCGACGGAGGGTCTGCGCATGCACAGCAACCTGTCCGGGGTGAGGCGGCCACAGGTGGGATACCGGAACAGTCCGCACCGGTCCGGGGGGAGCCCGATGGTCCCCCAGGGAATCGTCGTCCACTACACGGCCGGCCGGTACGACGGAGCCGTGAGCTGGTTCCAGGACCCCGTGTCCCAGGTCTCGGCGCAGTTCGTCGTCGCCCGGGACGGGCGCCGCGTCCAGATGGTTCCGCTGCCCGACCCCGACACCGCGGGCCCCCGGGACGGAAAGTACAAGGCCTGGCACTGCAAGGGCGGCAACGGCCTGTACTTCGGCATCGAGCACGAGTACGGCTACACCGGCGCCACAGGACCCGCCGACTGGACCGAGGAGATGCTCGACTCCTCCGCCGAACTGTCCGCGTACCTGTGCGCGGTGTACGGCATTCCCATCGACGTGCCGCTCGACCCGGACACCCGCGACTGGTTCACCGGATTCGGCGGCCACTACAACGTCCCGGGGAACAACCACACCGACCCGGGTCCGTACTTCCCGTGGGACTACTACATCAACCGCGTGGAGGACTACTCCAGCCGTCTGCTCGAGTCGCCGTCGGGCCTCGTGCTCGCGGAGCCCGGAACAGCGGCGTACCAGACGCTGTGACAACGGAAGCGGCGCGTCCGCCCACCGCTGCCGGCCCTCTCTCCGGACGGGGTCATGACCGATGAAGCGCTACACAGTGAAGGCGCTCGCCGCCTGCGAGTTCGAGACACATCCATCAACCACGAACGAGACCGGCGCGGTGGTCGACGGCCCCGGACGGCTGATCTACGCCGGCATCGTTCCGCTGGGGACCTGGTGACGGTGACCTCTGTCGTGCCCGGGGCGGGCCTCCGTCCCACCGAACGAAGCGGGTGACGAAATGGACCCTGTATTCCAGATGTTCCCCGAGGAACAACCGCTGCGGCTCGTCTCCCGGGCTACCAGCGGGCTCATCCCGTTCCTTGTGCCCGCCGACGCGACGGCCATGTTCCTCCGTCTCGTCGCGGTGGGTTCCGGCTGCGAGCCGCTCGGCGGGGCGGCGCCGACCATCGAACTGCGGGCGGGTACCGGTGAGATCGCGACCGTGCCACGCGCCCCGAGCGAGGGCGCGGTCCACGACGAGTCCGGGAATGAGGTGGGCACGGCCTCGTGGACCCGTGAGCGTGACGACATCTTCATGGTGAAGCTGCTCATCTCCGAGAAGAACGCCCGGCTGTGGCGCGTACGGATCACGAACAACGATCCGGAGGAGCTCGGCTTCGTGTGGGTGACGTCGGACGTCGAGGAGGACACGCATCAGCCGCGGATCTCCATGAACCGGAGCCTGGGGCGCCACGCGGTGGCGGGAGCACCGCTCGAGAACATCGTGGCGAGCATCGCCAACGTGGGCACCACGGCGCTGAAGTTCGACGACCTGCCCGGGACCGACATGGGTGCCGGCTTCACCCTGGTGAGAGTGGCGTCCAGCATCCCGCCCAACGGGTGCGGAAGCATCGAGATCAAGGTCGCCCCGATCGTCGCCGGCACCCCCCGGGCCGAAACCCAGTACAAGATGAAGTGCAACGTCGTCGACGTCGAGGACAGGACGCTCTTCCTGGTCCGCTCACAGAAGACAACGAAGGAGACGGTGAAGGAGAAGGACGGCGACAAGGGCACCGGGGAGAAGGGGAAGGACGGTCAGCTCGACGTGAAGGCCGGTGACACGCTCACCGGGCGCTTCCAGCGGATGCCGGAGGGTGCCGGAGGGGGTGTCGGCGAACGACTGGCGGGCCTTGAGCGGACGGTCTCCGAGCTCGTCCACTTCATCAGCCCCGAGCTTCGGCCCGACCTGTCGACGAGCGCCCTGGACCGGGAGAACCGGGCCGGCCAGGAGGCGAAGTACACGAAGGAGTCCAAGGACGCCAAGGACGGAAAGGACGTCGAGAAGCAGAGCGATCGGTAGCGGCCGCCATGTGGCTCGTGCTGTGCGATCCGGAGGACCAGGCGGCGCTGTGGGCGTACTCGGGCCTGAGGAAACGCGGTCTCGCCCCGATCGAGCTCGTCGCCCCGCGGACGCTGACCCGCTCGGCACGGTCCGCGCACCGCGTCGACGACGACCGGGCGACCTTCGAGATCGGTCTGCCCGACGGGCGCACCCTCGCCAGCGGCGACATCGACGGCGTGCTCAACCGTCTGTCCTACGCTCCGGTCGACCATCTCCTCTTCGCCTCACCGGCCGACACCTCCTACGCCATGGAGGAGATGAGCGCCCTTCTGCTCAGCTGGCTCAGCTGCATCGCCCCGCTCACGGTCAACAGGCCCAGCCCGCGTGGCCTGTCCGGAGCATGGCGCTCCCCCGCCGAGTGGACCGTGCTCGCGGCCGGGGCGGGACTGCCGGTGTCCTCGCTCGCGCTGTCCAGCACGCCCCGCGCGGACGCTCGCGTCGAGGGTCTTCGGGAGCCCCCTCACGAACCGGAGGGCACGCCGGCCCACACCGTGCTGGTCCTGGGCGAGCAGGTCTTCGGCGGCGAGCGCGTACGGGAACTCGTCCCCGCCTGCAGGCGGCTCGCCCGGCTGGCCGACGCCGACCTCCTGGGGATCGACCTGGAGCTCCGCGACCGCGGCGAAGCACGCTTCGCCGGGGCGACACCCCTTCCCGATCTGCGTGTCGGAGGAGACACACTCCTGGAATCCCTGCACGAGCACCTCACCCGCCTGCCGGCGAGGCCGCGATGATCGTCCTCTGCGGCATCGCGAGCGAGCCGCCGATCGGGCTGATCGAGGAGGCGCTCCAGCAGCTGGGCCTGCCGTACACGATGCTGCACCAACGGCGTTTCCTGGAAACCCCGCTGGACATCGAGGTCGACGGCGCCGGGGTCCACGGGCGTCTGCTGGAGAACGGTCGGTCCGTCGACTGTTCCGGCGTGACGGGCGTCTACACCCGGCTCATGGACTGGCGCCTGCTGCCGGAACTGGAGGGGGCGAGCGAAGAGACGGTGCGGCACTGCGCGTTGTGGCACGAGGTCGTCGGCAACTGGATCGAGATCGCGCCGGGTTGCGTGATGAACCGGATGGCCGCGACGGCGTCCAACCAGTCCAAGCCGTATCAGGCCCAATTGATCGCCGACGCGGGATTCCGCGTCCCGGAGACACTGGTCACCAACGATCCGGATCTCGCCCGGGCGTTCCTGTCCCACCACGGCGACGTGGTCTACAAGTCGATCAGCTCCGTACGGTCGATCGTCCGCATGCTCGACGACGAGGCCGTCGACCGCCTTCCGCTCATCCGCGCGTGCCCGGTGCAGTTCCAACGCTACGTGCGGGGTGTCAACGTCCGGGTGCACGCGGTGGACGGAGAGCTGTTCGCGACCCGGGTCGAGACCGACAGCGTCGACTACCGCTATGCCCACCGGTACGGCGGACGGACGGAACTGACCCCCTGGGACCTGCCGGAGGACCTGGCACAACGGTGCTCGACGCTCGCCGAGCGGCTCGGGCTCACGCTCGCGGGCATCGACCTCGCCCTGACGGACGAGGGAGAGGCCTACTGCTTTGAGGTCAATCCCAGTCCGGCCTTCAGCTTCTACGAGGAGCACACCGGTCAACCGATCGCGCGGTCGATCGCGCGAGCCCTCGCTCGGGGAAGGGGAACGCCGTCGGAGACTTCGCCGGGGGCCCGGTGAGGCACCGATGGGAGGCACCGGTGGGAGACGCCGGTGGGAGCCACCGATGGGAGGCGCCGATCAACACCCCCGCACCGGCCGCCGCCGCGTCCCGCCCGGGACACTCGAACCCGCCGGTGGCGCCGCCGCGTCCGCTGCGGCCCGCAGTCTCGGCCGGTCGGGTGAAAACCGTACCGGACCGGCCGCACCCCGCGGTTCGCGACGGCGCCGCACCCCTCCGACGGCGCTAGCGTCGAGGCGTTCCCCATCCCCATCCGCCCTGTTGGCAGCACGTTCCTGCGGCCCGTGTGCGGAGAACGGCGCCGATCAGATGAACGTCCCCCACCTCTCCACGGCCCGCTGATGGCAACCCCACTGCCGCAGTTGGCGGCCGAGCTCCGCGCGGGGCTCGACCCCGTACTCCCGCTCCTCTCCGGCCTCCCCCAGGACACCCGCAGACAGCGCCTCGCGCAGGCGCTCGGCCTGCCCGGCGGCGCGCTGACCGCGGACGCGCTGCTCGTACGGTTCGCCCTGCCGCACGCGGCCCCCGCGGGGGACGTGTGGCCGGTCCTCGTCGACCTGCTGCGCACGGCCGCCCGGCAGACACCGCCGACGTGGACGCTGGCCATCGACGACGTCCTCGAAGCGGGCCCGACCACGGTGCAGAATCCGCTCGCGGCAGCCCTGCCGCAGACGATCGGCCTCTCCCTCGTCCTGACCGGCGCGCTCCCCCTCGTACCCGGTCTGACCGTGCGCGACGGCATCAGCCTCGTGCTCTCCCTCCCGTCCGCCGCGCCCGACACCTCCTCGCTCACGTTCCGGGCCGACGGCCTCGACCTCGCGCTCACCGACCACGAGCTGCTGAAGCTCCTCGTCCCCGGCGGGCTCGTCCTCAAAAGCCGGCTGGGCGCCAGGCTCGGCAAGGACGGGCTGCGTCTGGAGGGCGGCGGCAGCGGCAAGGGGATCGCGCTCCCCCTGAGCGGGGCGCCGTCCGGGCTGCGCGCGCCCTCGCTGTACGTGTCCTCCCGGGACGGCGGGCTCCGGCTCGACGCGTCCTTCCGGGCCTCGCTGCTCGGCCTCGCGGACGCGGCGGTCGACGGCGTGGGCCTCGAAGTCCGCCCGGCGGGCGGGGGTTACACGGCGGCCCCGGTGACGCCGAAGGGCGTGGGGCTCACCCTTGCCGCAGGCCCCGCCAAGGGCGGCGGGTTCCTGGCCGAGCAGGACGGCCAGTACCGCGGGGCGCTCTCGTTCAGCCTGGGCGTCATCGAGGTGCGGGCCTTCGGGATCCTGGACACCCGCCCGGTTTCGGTGCTGGTCGTGATGAGCGCCGCGTTCACCCCCGCCATCGAGCTGGGCCTCGCCTTCACGCTGAACGCCGTCGGCGGTCTGCTCGGCGTCGGCCGTGCGCTCGACCGGGCGGCTCTCGCGGAGGTCGTCCAGTCCGGCCATCTGGACGACCTGCTCTTCCCCGCGGACGCCGCCGCCGCGGCGCCGCGCATCCTGAGCTCGCTGGGCGCGGTGTTCCCGGCCCGCTCGGGGAGCACGGTCGTCGGGCCGATGTTCCGGGTCGGCTGGGGCCGTCCGGTGTCCTTCCTCACCGCGGACGTCGGGGTGGTGCTCGAGCTGCCCAGCGGTGTGGTGGGGATCCTGGGCCGGTTCAGGGTCGCGCTGCCCGCCCCCCAGGCGCCGATCCTCGATCTGCGGGCCTCCGTCGCGGGTGTCGTCGACGCCGCCAACGGCCTGGTCGAGATCAACGCCAACCTGGCCGGCTCCCGGCTGCTGACCGCCTCGATCGAGGGAGGCCTCGCCCTGCGCGCGAAGAGCGGGCAGGACGCGACCTTCATCCTCAGCGCCGGCGGCTTCCACCCCCGGTTCACCCCGCCCGCGGGCTTCCCCACACCGAAGCGTCTGACGATCCCGATCGCGGACAGCCCGCTGCTGAAGATCGTCTTCTCCGGCTACTTCGCCCTCACCCCCGGCACCGTCCAGGCGGGCGCCGAGCTGTCCGCCGTCATCGGCTCCCGCAGCACCGGCGTGTCCGGGCGACTCTCCTTCGACGCGCTGGTGCGCTGGGAGCCCAGCTTCGGCGTGCTGCTCGACCTCGGCGGCTCGTTCGCCCTGCGCGTCGGCGGCGCGACCCTGTGCTCGGTCGGGCTGCGCGTCCACGTGGACGGGCCGACGCCCTGCTGGCACATCGCAGGACGGGCCAGTGTGTCCTTCCTCTTCTTCGACGTCAGCTTCCCCTTCGACGAACACTGGAACTGCACCGGCGAGGCCAAGGTCCCGCCGCCCCCGGACGTGTGCCGGCTCCTGGAGCAGGCCCTGGACGACCCCCACAGCTGGGAGCCCGTCCTTCCGGACGGCGCCCGCACCATGGTGTCGCTGCGCGCCGACGACGCCGCCGGCGGCCGCCTGCTGCACCCGCTCGGCCGACTGCGGTTCAGCCAGCGCACGGTGCCGCTGGACACGGAGGTGGTCCGGTTCGGACCGGGCCGGCTCCCCCAGCCGACCCGGTTCGGCGTGACGGTGGCGTTCTCCGGCGGGGCGGGCACCGTACAGCCGGTCCAGGAGGACTTCGCCCGGGCCGACTTCTTCGACCTCACGGACGACCAGAAGCTCACCCAGCCGGCCTTCGAGCGGCTGCGCTCGGGCAGCGAGCTGGCCCCGCCCGCGCCGACGGCGACCGCCCCCCGCCACTCGGTGCCCGTCGAGTACGAGACGAAATGGCTCGGCGGCCCCGTCGTCACACCGATGGCGCCCTGGAGGATCTCCGACGCCGCCCTGACCGCCGCGCTGCCCTTCGGGGCCGTCGGCCGCAGCCTCGTGCACGAACTGCGCACGCGGTACGCGACCCCGCCGATCGATCGGGTGCTGAAGGAGCGTGCGTACGCGATCGTGCACGCCGGCACGCTCAAGGAGGCCGCCGGGTTCGTGAAGATGTCCACCTTCACCCAAGCCACAGCCCAGCTGGGGACCGTGTCGGGCCGGTCCGCGCTGCATCAGGTCGTGCCCGCACACGAGGTGAGGCCATGACCACGTATACCTTCGCGTCCTGGGACCGGGCCGGTGCCGCCGCCTCGCTGGCCGATCCCGACGACCTGGTCCGCACCACGCCCGTACGGGGCTCTCTCGCGGCCACCGCCTCGGTGAACGGCCGTCCCGCGCGGGCGGTTCCGGTGCCGTCGATGCAGCTGTACGGACCGGGTGACGTGCGGGCGATCGACCCCAAGGAGATCGTGCGGCTCTTTCCGCTGCCCGGCACGCCGGACGCGGAGACCACCCGGTTCCCGATGGTGGAGTTCGAGCGGAGCGAACTTCCTTGGCTGTTCACGCCGTTGGCGCCCGGGCCGGCGGGTGCCCTGCGCCCCTGGCTCGCCCTGGTCTGCGTGCCGTTCGCGGTCGGGCGGCCGCAGCACGAACCCGGTGTTCCGCTGCCGGTGCTGCGGGTCGCCGGGTCCGAACTGCCCGATCCGGCCACCCTGCACCTGTGGGCCCACGCCCAGACCCTGCCCGGCTACGAGACCGACCCCCGCCGATCGGTGTCCCGGCTCCTCACCCCCCGTCGGCTGGTTCCGCACACCGGTTACACCGCCTGTCTGGTGCCCTCCTTCCACGCGGGCCGGCTGGCCGGGCTCGGCCGGGACCCCGCCGGCGCGAGCCTCGCTCCCGCCTGGTCCCCGGGCGAACGGTCCGAACTGCCGGTCTACTTCTCCTGGGTGTTCTCCACCGGCGAGGGCGGCGACTTTGAGTCGCTGGCCGACCGGCTGCGGGCCCGCCCGGTGCCGCCGCGCGCCGGCCGCCGACCGCTCGATGTGAGCCGCCCCGGGCTCTTCGCGACCGGCCCCGGGCCGGTCGTCCAGGAGGTGGAGAGCGCCCTGCGCGCCCCCCTCACCCCGGCGCGGGATCCATGGCCCGTCGGCCCGCCGAGCACCCAGTGGCGGCAACAGCTGGCGGCCGCGCTGGTGCCGCTGGCGGACGGAGAGGGCGACGAGGACCCCGACGTCCTGCCTCCTTTGTACGGCGGTTTCCACGCGCTCAGCAAAGGGGCCGACCCGGTGTCGTCCGGCTGGCTCGACACCCTGAACCTCGATCCGCGCTGGCGGGTCGCGGCGGGGCTCGGCGCCAGGGCCGTGCAGGCCGACCAGGAGCAGCTGATGGCTTCGGCGTGGCGGCAGCTCGCCGACGTACGGGCCGCCAACCGGTTGCTCGATCTGGCGCGGTTCGCCCGGCTGGTCGGCGGCCGGCTGCATCTGCGGCATGTGCGGCCGCTCTCCGCCGACGAGGTCCTGCGGCTGGCGACACCGCTGCAGAGCCGTCTCGCGCTGTCCGCGGACACCACCCTGTGGTCGTCGATCCGGGCGAGCCTGCTCCCCAACGCCATGGCCACCACCGCTTTCCACCGCGCGGTTCGCCCGATGGGCGTCCTCAGCCGTCGGGTGGGACTCGTCGCGGGCCGGGCGGCGGACGCACCGGAGCCGCCGTTCGCCACGGTCCTCGCCTCCGTCGCCGCCTCCGCCACCGGGCTCGCCGTGCCGCGGCGCGATCCCGACGGCGCGGTGGCCTTCGCCGTCGCACCGGAGCGGGTCGTGGCCCCGGATCGGCTCGCCGCCGTACGAAAGGTCTTCGCGCCCGACGGCGGGGCGCCGGACGCCTGGCGGCAGGTCGCGGCCGACGCGGACCGGCGCTCCGTGCAGCGCACGGTCACCACCGAGCAGCTCGCCGCCACGCAGCCGCTCGCCGACGTCACGCTCAACCGTGCCTTCCGGCTGTCGGCGCTGCCCGAAGTGACGGCCCCCGAGGACTTCCTGGCGCGGACGAGGGTCACCCCGCACGGCGACCTGGTCTTCCCCACCGGGCGGTCCGGCCCGGCCGGGCTCGGCCTGTTCACCGACGCGGCGGCCCCCGGGCCGGCTCCGGGACGCTTCACCGGCGCGTTCGACGGGCTCTGGACCGGGGCGCCCAAGGGCGAGCCCGCGGGCGACTGGAGGGGCACCTGCGCCGGTACCTGGGACATGGGTGCCGGGCGGTCGGGAAGCTGGCAGGGCGGCTTCGAGGCCACCTGGAGCAACTACCCCGGCGAGGGCGGCGGCGACCCCACCTGGATCGCCCTGTACACCGGGCGCTGGGAGTCCGGCGCGGAGCGGGGCACCTGGCGCGGGGTGTGCACCGGCACCTGGAACCCGGACAACATCAGCTCCGACGGCGTCTTCACCGGCACCTGGCGGTCCGCCGCCCACCACGGCACGTTCCGGGGCAGCTGCCCGGGCAGCTGGGACTGGGACGACAAGACACCGACCTCCGAGCTCTGGTGGGCGGACTGCTCCGGCGAGCTCCGGGTCACCGGCGAGGGCCCCGGCCCCGAGCAGGAGCCCTGGGAGCCCTCCGACCTGAAGCCCCTCGTCGACAAGTGGCACGAGACCGGAGGGCTCGGCCTCGGCGTCTTCACCCACCCGGGTCCGCTCGCCCGGCAGAACGACCTGCTGCCGGCTCCGGCCGTGCTCGACACCAGCCCCGAGCACATCAAGGACATGGTGGTCCAGGCGCACGACCGGGTTCTCCGGCCGTCGGACGCGCCGCCGATCCCGCCCCGCGACACGTTCCCCGCCCAGCAGACCCAGCAGCAGATCGTTCAGGCGACGGACCCCGCGGTCACCGTGCCCGCCGTGGTCGACGCCCTGATCGAGCGGCCGGCGGGCACGGATCCGGAGGTTCCGGTGCAGTGGGCGCCGGTCTTCCGCGACGCCATGTGGCCCCCGCTGTCCGCGCAGTCCAACGAGTGGATGTTCGGCGGTCTCGAGCACGTTCCCGCGGACACGGCGCTGCTCGCCCTCACCAACGCCCAGTTCGTCGCCGCCTACATGGTCGGCGCCAACCACGAGTTCGCGCGCGAGCTGCGCTGGCGCGAGTACCCGACCGACCAGCGCGGCACGTACTTCGCCTCGTTCTGGGGGTACGGGACGGATCTGCCGCCGCTGCACCAGTGGGCGCGCGAATTGCAGCTCGGTGCGCATCTGACCGCCCCGCCCGACCGGGTCGTGCTGCTGCTGCGCAGCGCGCTGCTGCGCCGATACCCCGGCGCCATCATCTACGCGGCTCCGCTGGTCGGCACCGCACCCAGGGAGGACCTCGCCCGCCATCCGATCTTCCGGGGCGGCCTCGATCCCGACACCGCCATGATCGGTTTCGACCTCACCGAGGCCGAACTCCTCGCGTCACCCTGGTGCTTCGTCATCGCGGAGCAGCCGACCGAGCCCCGTTTCGGACTCGACGACCCGCCCGAGGGCGCGCTCGCCACCCCGCCGCAGCCCGGGCTCTGGGGCCGCGCCTACGCACCGCCGCCCAACACCCCGAGTGAGGCGGACGACTGGAACAACCTCGACTGGAGTCATCTCTTCGACTCCAAGGAGGCGTATCTGGCCGCGACCCACGCCCCGGGGAACCCGCGGCCCAACGTCGCCCACGCCGGTCTGGTGTGGGGTGCGAGCGCGGCCGGTGTCGCCCGCCAGTGCTTCCAGCAGCCCGTCAGGGTCGTCCTGCCCGCCTCCCGCCTCCTGTCCCCCTGAGGAGAACGACAGATGACAGACCTCGGCGCGCTGCGCCGCGCCGTGACCGAGGCCGAGGAGCGCCGCGCCCTCCTCGGCGCCCAAGCCACCGCCGCCGACCGGCAGGCCGCGTTCGCCCGCCTCGGCACCGCCCGGCGGGCCCTGGACGAGGGCGTGCGCTCCCTCGCCGGGAAGGGGTTCGACCCGCTGCTCGCCGGTCTCGATCCCGAAGTGCCACTGCTGCTCCTGCCCGTACGCCTGGAGACCCGGCTGCGGACGGACGGGGAGCTGGACAAGCTGCTGGTGCGGATCTTCCCCGACGACATCCACGTCGAATCGCACGAGCCGCACCCCACCGACGGCGAGGTCCAGCAGGGCCGCCGGTACTGGCGGACGGTGTGGCGGGCCGGCCGCGCCGAGAACGCGGACGGGGACCGGGCCCGGCTGTTGCTCGCCGCCTGGGGGCAGCTGTCGGGGGCACTCGGTGCGCAGCGGGCGCGCCGGCTCGTCCGGCTGCTCACGCCCGTGTCGGACACCCGTCCGGAGGCGCCGCTGCCGGACGCCGCTCCGTGGCCGGAGCCGGCCTGGCCCGAGGTGCCGGTCCGCGGGCGGGGCTGGAACCGGGCGGCGACCGCCTCGACGCTGCCGGACCTGTTCGTCGTACGGGCGTACCAGGGCGATGTGCTGGTCGGCGAGAAGGAGGGCGAGCCGGTCCCGGACGTGGTGCAGCTGGGCCCCGACCCGGATGCCGAGCCGGCACCGGACGGCCCGCACCTCGATCCGGCGCTGCGCTGGCTGACGGAGTTCGGGGAGGCGGAGCGGAAGGGGCTCGCCGTCACCGTGCCGCTCGACAGGGAGGGTTACGACCGGACCCGCGAGCCGCTGCTGACCAGGGTGGTCGCGTTCGGCGTATCCGGCTCCCTCGACCCCGAGGCCTCGGCGGGGCGGCTCGCCCGGCTGCTGTCCGGCCGGGACGGCGACGGCGAGGCCGCGTTCGTGGCGCAGGGCACCGCGACCAACAACACGGAGGACGGCGGCGGCTCCGCACCGGCGCCTCCGGACGTGGACCGGCTGCTCGGGGCCGCCGCGCCCGCCGCGCCGCCCGACCCGTGGGCGAACTGCTCCCGCGCAGCGGCCGCGTTCGGCCTTCCGGTGGCCGCCCTCACGGACGTGCCCGGAGCCGACGAGCCAGAACAGGCCGACGCGCGCGCCCTGCAGATGGCCCTGTGGAGCGCCACCGGAGACTTCTACCTCGACGAACTCCTGGAGAAGGACAGGGGAGGCGCGGAGCTCCCCGTCGACCGGTCCTGGCTGCGCCGCCACTACTTCGAGAACGTACGGGCCCGGGGTCCGCTGCCGGTGCTGCGGCTGGGCCGGCAGCCGTACGGCGTGCTTCCGGTCACCGCCACCGCGCGCTGGCAGCCCGATCCGGGGCGCGAGCCGTCGGGCCTGACGGGGCTGCACCGCGTGCTCGGCGTGCTGCGTCCCTTCTGGGAGGTCGGTGTCGGCAGCCTGCCGCGGGTCGGCGGCCCCGACCAGCCCGGGGAGACCCTCGCGCTGCCCAAGCCGGAGCGTGACGTCCTGCGCGCCCTGGGGATGGCGCCGGTGTCGCGGACGGCGTCGGTACGGTCCGTCCAGGGAGGGCTCCTCGCCTGTTTCAAGGACGTCTCGCTCAGCCTGAGCGGCATCAGCTTCGGCGGCACCGGGTACTGCGTCGGCGACACACCGGAGGACCTGCACTCGCAGGCCCTCAACACGGCGCTGGGCATCGGCTACCGGCCGCGGATCAGCCACCACGTCAACGGCGCGGCGACCCGGCTGTGGCTGCCGTACGTGCGTCCGGTGAACCTGCCGGCGGGCGTCGATCCGGCGGACGACCTCAGCGGTTTCCTCAACAACGTCGTCGAGCGCTTCGAGATGCGCAAGCTGATGATCCGCAAGGAGGAGGCCCGCACCCTTCTGGAGGCGCTGCTGCGGCACACCGCGAACCTGGAGTACGGGCGGGCGGCCAGCGGCGTCCGCGACCCGGACGCGCTCTGGCCCCGGCTGCGGTTCGCCGACGCCCTGCTCAACCCGCAGCACGAGTTGAGCACCATCACCGGGGCCGGGCTGCTCGCCCGTCCCTTCACCCTCGGCAAGATCATGGCGCTGTCCGCGCCCGGAACCGACGCGGACGGCGGGGCCGACCGGGGCACGACGGTGCTCCAGGCCGTCCTCGGTGCCCGCACCTCCATGGCCGGACAGGTCGTCGAGGCGGCGACCCGGCGCAACGGCGTCCTCGCGCTGCTCGGCACGGAGCGGCCCTGGAGCGTGCGCCTCGCGGAGATCGACGCCGCCCTGCAGTACCTGGCCGGCCGGGTGAAGACCTGGCGGGACCGCGAGGAGGACCCCTTCGCCGCCATGGAGCGGCTGCTCGGCGAGTGCCTCGATCTCGTCTCGCACCGGCTCGACGCCTGGATCGGATCCCTCGCCACCGCGCGGCTCCACGCGCTGCGCAGCCCGGGCCGGCGCCCGACCGGGGTGCAGTTGGGCGCGTACGGCTGGGTGGAGAACCTGTCGCCGCGCACCGTCCCGCGCAGCCGGGGCTGGGTGCTCGCGCCCTCGCTGCCGCAGGCCGCCACGGCGGCCGTCCTGCACAGCGGCGCCCTGTCGCACCCCACCGACCCCGGTGCCTTCGCCGTCGACCTGTCGTCGCGGCGGATGCGGGTGGCGATGACCGTCCTCGACGGGATCGCCCAGGGCCAGCCGCTGGGGGCGCTGCTCGGCTACCGGCTCGAGCGGCGGCTGCACGACGAACGCGAACAGGCCGAGGCGCCGCTGGAGCTGGACCGGTTCATCGCTCCGCTGCGGGCGAAGTGGTCGGTGCAGGCCGTCCAGCACTCGGCCACGGGAGCCCAGGAGTTCATCGGCGCCCACGACGTCACGGACGGCGCTCGGCTCGCCGAGGTGCCCGAGAGCGAGGTCGTCGCGCATCTGCGGGCCCACTCGGGCAACCCGCCGATGACCGGTGCCGAGGAGAAGGCCGTACGGCGCCACCTGGTCTCGCTCCGCGACGACCTGGACGCGGTCGGGGACCTGCTGCTCGCCGAGAGCGTCCACCAGTTGACCCAGGGCAGTCCGGACCGGGCCGGCGCCACGCTGGAGTCGCTCGCGGCGGGCGGGCAGCCGCCGCCGCGGCCCCAGGTCCTCGACACGCCGCGACGCGGCATCCCGGTGGGCCACCGGGTCCTGGTCGTCGTGCCGGAGGGGGCGGCCCGCGCGGCGGGCTGGGACGGCGCGCAGCAGATCGTACGGGCGCGCGCCAAGGCCGAGCCGCGGCTCGACACGTGGGCGGGTCACCAGCTGGGGGCCACCGGCCGGATCAGGCTGCGGGCCGCGTGGCTGCGGCCGGGCCAGGAGGACGGGGGCGGCACGGCCACCGTCACCGAGCACACGTGGCCCCTCACCCGGTACTGCGCCCTGGACGTGGTGGCGCTAGCGGCGACGGGGCGACTGCGGACCGTGCTGGAACGCGAACTCCTGACGCAGCGGCCGCCGAACGTGCCGGCCGACGCCATCCCCGTCCTGCGCCCCGGTCGGGCATCGGGCTGGGCCCGCACTGCCCTGGACATCGCCCAGGTGGAGGCGCTCGGCACGGCGGTCGCCGGAGTGCTCGCGGCCGCCCGGCCCGGCACCGCGGCCGAGCTGGCATCCGCCCACAACCCGCCCGAGCCGGTGGTGGACCCGCAGTTCACGGCCCGTGCGCAGGAGGCGGTCGACGGCCTGCGGGCGGCGGTGAACGCGAAGGATCTGGAGGCGCTCGCCGCGTACGGGGTGACCGGACCGCCGGCCGGCCCGGCCGGGGAGCAGGCCGACCAGCTGGCCGCCGCCCTGCGCCGGGCCGAGGAGCGGCTGACGCTCGCCCGGCAGGAGACGGAGCGGGGCGGGCCCGGGGCCGCGGCAGCGGTCCTGGAGGCGGTGTTCGGCCCCGGGTTCCGCGCCGTGGGCCTCTCGGCGCCGCCCGGTGCCGCGGCGCTGGACGACTCGTTCGGCTCGGGGCTGGACCGCGGGGGCGACGTCCTGCTGGTGCCGGGCGACTGGGTGGAGCTGATGGGCACGGTACGGCCGGGGACCGGCGCCCTGGCGGACCTGCTGCTGCACACCGGGGCCGCGGCGACGGGCGCCGGGTACGCCCTGCGGATCGGGCAGGTGCCCTTCGCGACGGGCGACCGCTGGGTGGGCGCTCGGCGCAGGCCCGAGGACGAGGAGAAGCCGGCTACGGGACTGGTCGTGCACGGCCCGGTCCAGCCGCTCGCGGCGGGCAGGGCCGCGGTGCTCGTGGTCGACGCGTGGTCGGAGCTGATTCCGTCCCAGCGGCACACCGCGGGCGCCACGTTCCACTACGACGCGCCCGGGGCACGGGCCCCGCAGGCCGTGCTGCTCGCGGTGCCGCCCGTGGTCGGCGCGCCGTGGACGCCGGACGTGCTGGCCGCCACCATCGGCGAGGCGTTCGACCTGGCGAAGCTGCGGCTCGTGGACCTGGACGCGCTGGGCTGGCTGGGGCGTTACCTCCCCGCCGCCTATCTGCCCGAGGGGGCGATGGGGACGGCGCCCAGCATCCACGTCAAGGACCTGATGAAACGGGCTGACATGGCCGACATCGTGGCGCACCTGATCAAGAAGGAGTCCTGACGATGTTCGATGTCATGGCCTTCGGCCAGTACCACCGTCTGGAGCCGGTGGTCCGGCCCAGCGGCACCGGTGGTCAGCTCGACGAGGCGCTGGCGGCCCGGGTGGCCGACCCGTTGTTCCTCCTCGCCCGGCAGTGGCAGCTGGCGGAGTTCACGGGTGAGGACGGCGGTTCACCGGTGTGGTGCCGGATCGACACCGAGAGCACACCGCTCGCCGCCTTCCGGCCGTCAGGCGACGGAACGGCCGTGCCCCTGCAGAAGGGGGTGCCCCTGGAGTATCTGGCGGAGGCCGGGGCGGCGGCGGGCGAGCCGGCGAAGGGTCTGCCGCTGCGGGCCTCCGCACGGGCCGGCCGGCGTTTCCTCGACACGCTCCGCACACAGAGCCTGTCGGGCGCCGTCCTGGAGCAGATCGACAGCGCGGTGCTGGCGAAGGCGCCGCTGCCCGAGCCGCCCGCGAACCCCGAGGAGGATCCGCTGCGGCGCGACCCGGCCGGGCGGGCCCTGCGCGACGTACTCGCGGACCGCGTACCCGACGGGGCCGCCCTCGCCGGGCATCTGGACGGCGGCTGGCGGCCGCCGGGGCTCACCGGGGCGCAGCAGGCCTCGTTCGACCGGGCGGCGGAGCTGTGGCTGGAGTGGTTCGGGGAGCGGTACGGGCCGCCGGTGCCGTCGAGTTGGGCACGGGAGCGGCTCGAGCACCGGTTCGCGGTCACCGCCGCGCCGGGCGGTCGGCCGGTGACGCTGACGGCTCCGGAGTACACCGGGGGCGCCGCCGACGCGTACCACTTCGACCTCGACGCCGGCCCGACACCGCTGCCCGAGCCGAACGGCGGCACGGCCGCGGAGGTGCTGCCCACCCGGGTCACGTATCCGGGCATGCCGGCCGAGCGCTGGTGGGAGTTCGAGGACGCGACGGTCAACCTGCCCGCCATCGGGGCGGGAGTGCCGGACCTGGCCCGGCTCCTCGTCGTGGAGTTCGCGAACGTCTACGGCAACGACCACTGGATGATCCCGCTGGAGCTGGACACGGGCGCGCTGCACCGGATCGCCGAGCTGACGGTCGTCGACACCTTCGAGGAGACGACGACGCTCGACCCGGCCGAGGACGGTCACTGGTCGGTGTTCCGGCTGACGAACGCCCATGACGGCAAGCCGGGGCCGCCGTTGCTGCCGCTGCTGCCGACGGCTTCGGCACGGCTGGAGGGCGCGGCCGTCGAGGAGGTGCTGTTCGCCCGCGACGAGATGGCCAACCTCGGGTTCGCGATCGAGCGGATCGTGCAGAGCGCCACCGGTAGACCGCGGGTGCGGGCCGACGAGCCGCCCGACGCGGATCCGCAGGTGCCGCCGACCGACCCGGCGGCGCTCGCCTACCGGCTGCTCACCCCGGTGCCGGCGAACTGGATCCCGCTGGTGCCGGTGCCGCTCGAGGCGGGTTCGGCGGCCGTGTGCCTGCGGCGCGGGCAGATCCCCCGGTTCCGGCCGAACGGCAGTCGGCTGCCGCAGGTCAAGGCGGCCGGCCGGATCCTGGAGCCGGAGGTGAAGCGGGTGTTCTTCCGGGACGAGGAGGTGCCCCGGTCGGGAGTGACGGTCACCCGGGTGCCGGTGGTCGCCCGCGGTGAGGACGGCCGGGTCTTCCAGTGGGTGGGCCGGCGCGTCCGCGCGGGGCGGGGCGAGGCCTCCAGCGCCCTCGCGTTCGACGGGGCCGTACCGCCGAGGGGGACGACGTGAAGATCAACGCCTACCCGACCGTGATCGCGCTCACCTCCGACGACGCGGAGATCGTCGGGGTGGACACGTACGGGCAGATGTTCCGCTGGGACCGGCTGCTCGGGCTGGACCTGGCCGGTCCGCTGCCCCTGCACGACCGGACCGTCTGGGGGATGGTGCTGACGCCCGACGACCGGGAGGTCGTCACCGCGGGTGCCGACGGCACGGTGGGACGCTGGGACCGGCTGACCGGCAGGGCGCTCGCCGAGCGCTTCACCGCCCACCAGGGCCCGATCCTCGGCCTGGCCCGCACACACGACGCCCTGGAGCTGGTCACCGCGTCCCGGGACGGCACCGTCCGCCGCTGGGAGCGGACGACCGCGAACCCGCTCGGCGAGCCGCTGCGCGGACATGTCGGTGCGGTGCGGGCGGTGGCCCTCACCCCCGACGAGGACCTGATCGTCACGGCCGGTCAGGACGCCACCGTGCGGCGCTGGAGCCGTACGGACGGCACGCCGCTCGGCGAGCCGCTGCGCGGACACGACGGTCCGGTACAGGCGCTCGCGATCGGCCCCGACGGGCGGGAGTTCGCCTCCGGCGGCCTCGACGGCACCGTGCGCCGGTGGGACCGTGGTTCGGGTCGCCCCGTCGGCACGCCGCTCGTGGCGGGGGCGCCGGTGCGGTGCCTGCTGCTCACCGGGGACGGCGAGGTCGCGGCGGCCTGCGCGAACGGAAGCCTCCACCGCTGGGACCGGACCGGCCAGCGCGTCGGCGCGGTCCTGGCGGCCCACCAGGCCGGCGTCTGGTCCATGGCGGCGACGCGGGACGAGTCGGAACTCCTCTCGGCCGGCTGGGACGGGCAGCTCCTGCGGTGGGAGCGGCTCACCGGGGTGCCGCTTCGGCCGGCCCGTACGCGGACCCGGATCGAACTCGTGCCGCGCCTGGAGATCCACGGCACCACTCCCTTCTGAGCCGCTTCCTGATGCCCTGTCCGCCCCTGTTCGGGAGAGCCGATGCCGTCCATCACCCTCGACACCTCACAGCTGACATTCCCCGTCGTCGCGGTCTGCCGGGACGGGCAGAGGGCAGGGGACGGCCTCGTCGACGGGGCGGCCGTACCGCCGCCGGAGGTCCCGCTGCCCGCTGGTACGGGCTACCGGCTGCGCCTGGGCGACGGCACGACGGCCGGCGTCGCCTTCGACGTACGCGAGGACGGAACCCTCGACTTCGCGCCCGAGCACGACGCCTTCCTCGGCGGCCGCGGCGGGCATCGCCTGACCGTACGGGGCGTGCCGATCACCGTCGACGCCCGGGCCCTGGACCATCCGCTCACCCCGGACCTGCCGGGCGCCGCTCCCCTGGCTCCCGACCGGGTCCACGAATTGCGGCTGCTGCCCGCCGCTACGTACCGACTGCGGGTCGAGGCGGGCACCGCCGACGGGAGCCTCGACTTCTCCGTCACTCCGGACGGGCAGGTCGAGCTCGCCCTGGAGGCGGAGGCCGCCGGTGTCGCCGACGCCACGGGGAACACCCTGACGGTCCAGGGACGCACCGTCACCGTCGACGGCCGCTCCCTCTCCCACGGCCTGCTACCGGTCGGTGTGCCGGACGCCGGCGGGGGCACCTTCCTGTCCCCGAGCACCGTGCATCGGCTCACGCTGCTGCCGGCCGCCGGGTACGTCTTCCACGCGGCCCCCGGCACGACCGCCGACTTCTCGTACACGGTCAGCGCCGACGGGACCATCGACTACGACGCCTCCTGCGACAGGTTCCTGACGGGACGCGGCACGCACAAGCTCGTCGTGGGCGGCTTCCCGGTGGCATTGTCCGCGGCCGGTGCGGACAGCGACCTCCTCGGCCTCGCGGCTCTCGACGGGGCGCCTCGTACCCCTCGCGAACTGATCGCCGTCCTCGCTCCCGCCGGCTACCAGCCTCGGACGGCGCACGGCGTCTGCAGCGGCTTCCGCCTCGCCCGCGACGGCACCCTCTCCGTCGCCCCGGCGGGCATCCGCTCCTACGCCCCGATCACGACGGACACCCCCGCGACCGCGGCCGACGGACTCACGACCCTGACGGTCCGCGTCGCCCAGGCCACCCCCGGCGGGCCTCCGCCCCGGGGCAGCGTGACCTTCACGGCGAACGGGCTGTCCCTCGGCACGGTCCGCCTGGACGACATGGGCCTCGCGACCCTGCGCACCACGATCCCGCCCGCAGGCGATCAGGGGATCGTCGTCGCGTACGAAGGGGACGACGCGCACAGCCCCTGCACGACGGCCCTTCCGCTGCGTGGCGGGGGGACGACGCCCGGGGTCTGACGGACGAAGGACTGTGTGCGGTGATCGGCTCCTGCCCCGTGTTCGTGAGGCAGGAGCCGAGGAGTCACCGCGGTCCGGGCGAGGGTGCTGATGTCAGCCGCGGGCCCACTGCCGGCTCGTACCTCCGTTGCAGGCCTGGAGCTCGACCTTGGCGCTGTTGGCCGTGGACGCTCCCACGACGCCCAGGCTGCTCTCGGTCAGGCCGGGTACCGGGCCTCGCATGCGCCGGTACCCGGCCTGGTCGTGTCACCCGAGTGGGCGGGTCAGTTGATCGACCACTGCTGGAGCGTCGTTCCGCTGTCCGTCTGCTGGGTGACGAGAGCGCCGTTGGTGGTGGAGGCGGTGGTGAGGAGCAGCCCGCTCCTCACCGAGGCCACCTTGTACGTTCCGTTCGCCTGAGGGGTGACGTTCCAGCGCTGGTTGCTGCCACCGGTGCAGGTCCACTGGATCACCTTGGCGCCGGCGGCGGTCGAGGCGCCCTCGACGTCCGCGCAGAGGCCGGACTCCGAGTTGACGATCTCGTAGGAGCCGTCGGCCTGCTGGGTGAACCTCCAGGTCTGGTTGGCACCGCCGCTCGGGGTCCAGGTGACGAACTGGGTGCCGGCCGTGGTGCTGTGGTCGGGGTTGTCCAGGGCCTTGCCACCGGTGACGAGCGTCCGGTTGCCGTTGAGCGTCGGGGCGGCCGTCCCGGTCACGGTGAGACTCAGGGTCTGCTCGTTCGCGGTGCGCGCACCTCCCACGGTGTTGCCGGTGGTGTTGGTCCAGGTACGGGTGGGGGTGGTCTCGGCGAGTCGGCCCGACGTGCCGGACAGGCCGATCACCAGGCCGCTGTAGCGGTTGACCAGGCGGTAGGTCCCCGTGGGAGCGTCATCGGCGGCGGAGGCGCCGGGGATCACGAACCACTGCTGGCCGACGGTGGGGCCGCCCGCGGGCATGGTGGTGACCGTGGGCTTGGCGCCCCAGGCACGGCCCGTGGTGGAGGAGGAGTCCACCCCCAGGAGCTGGCCGGTGGAGGCGTTGGCTATGCGGTGGGATCCGTCACCGTTGGCGGTGAAGCTCCACGACTCCAGGGAGGCGCCGGTGGCGGTGGGGACGGAGGTGGTGGTGTTCCCGCCCGAGAGCTGGGCCAGGACCCGGCCGTCGGCGTTGGCGATCCGGTAGGTCTTGCTGGTGTCGATCGGAGCGGCGGGGGCGGATGATTCGATCGAGAGGTTGACGTACTCGGCGGAGGAGCCGCCCGAGCACCCGAAGGAGCAGTAGGAGCGGAAGTTCTTGCCGATGATGCCGGAGCTGGTCCTGTTCGCGCTGTCGAGGAACCAGCGGTACCACGAGGCGTTCTTGTAGGTTCCCGTGTCTCCGAGCCGGAACCACTTCTGCGTGGTCAGGTTGTCGGTGGCGTAGATCTCCTGGGACGCGTTGCCGCTCTGGTCGACGTTCTGCGGCTCGCCGATGTAGAGCCCGAGGTACGCGTTGTAGGTGATGTCCATGACGAACAGGGGCGACGTCGACGGCATGGTGCCCGCGGCGACCTGCTGGTTGATGGTGCCGGAGTTGAACGGACTGTACTCCTTGGCGGGAGGGGTGTACCCGGTGGTGCTGGAAGCGCCGACGGGAACCATGTTGCTTTCCTTGCCCCCCTTCCCGGGCTGCGACCAGCCGCCGTTGTACCACTTCTGCCATGAGGCGGGTGCCATCTTGCCGGCGATCGGCGCGCGGGCCACGTGGCTGTAGAAGGCCCCCCAGCCACCTCCCTTGTTCACGATGCGCGAGCCGTAGAAGGCGTAGAAGTAGCCCGACGCGGTGTCGACGAAGAGTCGCTGGTCGCCATCGCCGTAGTCGTAGGTCTGCTGCGGGAACGCGGCGGTGTCACCCCGGGTGGTGCTGTACGGGGAGGTGATGACGTGGTCCTTGATCGACCACGTGCGGCCCTGGTCCTTCGAGACCGCGTAGTCGATGGCGTCGAAGTGGAGGCTGTCACCGAAGGGCTCCGGGGTGAACTCGTTGTGGACGAGGCCGTACCAGTCCCCGGTGTCCGGGTCGACCCACACACCGGCCAGGTCGCAGTAGTTGCGGTGGGCGTAGCCCGAACCGGCGGGCGCGTACGTGGACTCCAGGCCGGTGGGGCTGTTGTTGCACCGCCAGGTGGTGTCGTTGTTCCTGTCGTTGGAGTTCGCCGGATTCACCGCGTCGCTGATCGTGCTGGAGCGGGTCGCGGTGTCGAAGTTCGTACCGGTGAAGAAGTCCCACTTCCGCGTGTCGTTCGCTCCGTAGAGGGCGTGCGCCTGCTGGAAGTAGAACGTGCCGTCCTTGTCGATGTACGGCGCGGCCGGGGTGTCGGTCGGATGGGTCCACGACCCCTTGGACCCGACGGTGATGCTGTAGGTGGTGGCCTCGGCCGCCGCCGACGCCGATGCGGAGGGCAGGGCGCTGCCGCCGGCCGCGGCGACGGTCAGGGCGACGAGTGCGCCGACCAGCCTTCGTCTGGGAGCTGACACGGGTACTCCTTGGATGCTGCGCGAACGGCGACAGCGTCTGCGGGGGAGCTCACCGGCAGGACCGGCCAGGGGTGACCGGCGGAGCACGGTGGTCCTCGCCCTGGCCGGCGAGGCCGGGCGTGGGGACACGAAGGTGTTTCCGGGTGAACAGGGCCGGCAGTCGCCGGAGTCGGTGCCGGCCGAGGGGCCAAGCGGTGGTGCGTGGTGCGGTGGTGCGTGGTGCGTGGTGCGGTCATGCCGGGTCGTTCGCCGGGAGGGGCGACGCGCCGACCGTCGGCCGGGAGTACGAGCGCACGCTCGACGGCCGGTTGAGAGCCTCCTGGTCGTCGCGTCCGAACCGCGACCAGGTCTCCGAAGGTCCTGGACCGAGTCGGCGCGAGCGGCAAGGCGGTGAACATCGAGGGGAAGCCTCGGGTCGTCGACAGGTCCGGGTCGCGGGCCTGCCGACAGATGGGAACGTACGGCTCCTTTGACCGGTAAAACAAGGGTCGCGCCAAAATTCCTCGACAGAATCGAACGGATCCGGACGCCGCCGACTCGGCGTCAGGAGTCCTCTGTCAGGGCGGCGTTGACCGGAGCCCAGGGCAGGGATACGTTGCTGACCTCGACTTCGATCGGTCGGATGAGGTTTCCCATGGTGACGATGCAAGACGTGGCACGACGAGCCGGCGTCACAAAGCAAACGGTTTCCAACGTCGTCACGGGACGGGTCGGTGTCCGCCCGGTCACCGCGGCGCGGGTGCGGGCCGCGATCGACGAGCTCGGATACGTGCCGAACCTGGTGGCCCGGTCCCTGGCCACCGGCAGCACGCGCACGGTGGGCCTGTTCGTCCCCACGGTGGGCACGGCGTTCTACGCCGACCTGGTCGAGGAGGCCGAGGACGCGCTGGACGAGCACGGTCACCACCTGCTGCTGTGCACCACCCGCCAGAGCGGGGAGAGGGCACGCCGACACTTGGCAGGACTGACGAGCCGCTCGGTGGACGCCCTGCTCATCGCCGGCGACCAGGATCTGCCCGACCATCTGCCGCTGCTGTCCGACGCCCGCTTTCCGGTGGCCCTGTGCGCCTGGGAGACCGACGCACCCGAGCAGTTCCCCATGGTCACCGTCGACTACGAACAAGGCGGTCATCTGGCGGGCCGCCACCTCCGCGAGCTGGGACACCGGCACGTCGCGGTCCTCGCGAGTCCCGCGCACACCCGCCGGGTGGCGGGCTTCCGGAGGGCGTTCGCGGAGACGGGCGTGGCGATACGCGACGACGCCGTCCACATCGCCCACGAACCCTCCTTCCGAGGAGGATTCGACGCGGCCAGGGCCGCCCTGGCCTCGGCCACCGGCGTGACCGCGCTCTTCGCCACCCATGACGTCCTCGCCGCCGGCGCACTGGAGGCGGCCTTCGTGGCGGGCCGCTCCGTGCCGGACGACCTGTCCGTGGTCGCGTACGACGACTGCCCGGCCGGACCGTCCTCCCGGCCCGCACTCACCAGCGTGGTCCTGCCGAGGCGCCAGATGGCGCGCCAGGCGGTGGGGCTCCTCCTCGACGCGGTGGCCGGCCGGGAACCGTCGTCCCGACGCCGGACGATGCCGCCGGAACTGGCCGTACGGGACAGCAGCGGCCCGGCCGTACAGGATCGCGTCGTGCTGGGCTAGCCGGTCCACGGCGGCACCGGCCGTCCGGCTTCGGGACGGGGTCGTTCATCTTCCGACGCTCTCGCCGAACGCGGCGATCACTCATCCTCACGCCTGGGGGGGGTGAATGGTGGGCCACTGGTCGGAACCATGTCAGGGACTGTTATCGATGCCAGCACAGGGGGTGATCGAAAGGCACGGGCGGGTAACATACTGGTTGGACCAGTGTGGCAAACGCGTGTGGTCGATACCATCGAGGGTGGACAAGGAGGAGCGACCGGTGGCAACGGAGAGTCCCGGCAACGGGCGGGCACCCGGCATGGCGGACGTGGCGCGGGTCGCCGGCGTCTCGGCGCAGACGGTGTCGCGAGCCCTCGCAGGCCACCCCAACGTGACACCGAGCACCCGCGCCAAGGTCATGGCGGCCGTGGAGGAGCTGGGTTACCGCCGTAACAACGCAGCCCGCATGCTCTCGTCGGGCCGCAGCCGCACCATCGGCGTGGTGACACTGCAGACGAACTTCTACTCGCGTGCGGCCGTGACCTCCGGCATCGAGAACGCCGCCCGCGACGCCGGCTACGCGGTCAGCACGGCCACCACCGCCTCGCTGGACACGTCCGCGATCGAAGGGGCCCTGTCCCGGCTGGCCGACCAGGACGTCGAAGGCATCATCCTGTCGGTGCCCTTGATCCACACCAGCGAGCGGATCGAACAGCTCACCCGCGCCACCCCCACCATCACCATCGACGGTTCACGCACCGCCGCCACCGACGTGGTGGCCGTGGACCAGTTCATGGTCGCGAAGCTGGCCACGCAGCACCTTCTCGACCTCGGCCACGAGACCGTCTGGCACGTCTCCGGTCCTCGGGAATGGCTGGAGGCGGCCCGCCGGCGCGAGGGGTGGCAGGCAGCCCTGGAAACCGCCGGCCGCTCCGTACCCCCGCCGCTGGAGGGCGACTGGTCCCCCGGCTCCGGATACCGCAACGGTCTCGTCCTCGCGCACATCCCGGACGTCACGGCGGTCTTCGTCGCCAGCGACGAGATGGCCTTCGGAGTCGTCCGAGCCCTGCACGAGGCAGGTCGGCGCGTACCCGAGGACGTCTCGGTGGTCGGCGTCGACGACATCGAACTCGCCGAGTACTGCTCACCGTCACTGACCACGGTCGCCCAGCCGTTCGAGCAGATGGGGGCGCTCGCCGTGGCCGGCCTCCTGCGGCACATCGCCGACCCGGACTGCGCTCCCGACACCGTGCCCGTGGAACCGAAGCTCGTCGTCCGCGCGAGCACCCGCCCCGTGGGGACGAACGGCGACACCGCCCCTGGGACGCAGTCCGGCACCTCGGCCGCTTCCGCCCGGCCGTAGAACGACCGCCGCCGACTTCCCGGCGAACACGGCCGTCACCTCCGGGATCCGGCCCAGGATCAGTCCGTTGCGGTAGCCGGACGAGGGGGGGCCAGTCGCCCTCCAGGACGGGCGGAACGGCGCGCCCCTCCGCCTTGAGCGGCTCGCGCCGGCCCTGCAGTCCGCCGGCCGCGTCGAGCCACTCCGCCCGGGCCGGAGACATGCCGGACCGCCTCGTGGCCGAGGCCGAGCAGATGCCTCGTCGCCGACCGGGCGGCCTGCGACTGATCGTCGACCGCCACCACCTTCGACGCCGGCGTGCGGGATCCGTCGACGGTCACTGTGGGCAGCAGCCCGGTCGATTACCCCTCCCCTGACGATCGATTGATATCGACACCATGCCTGTGACACATGGTGAAGAGCAATACATGAGACAGGTATTGGCATCGATAACATTCGGTGCCATAGTTCCGGCCATCAGCGCAAGGAGCGTGCCCCCGTGCCGGCCTCGCTGCCAAACCCAACCCACAGCGGGCCCGCCTCTCATGCGCGGGTCCGACCTTGCCCATCCAAGGAGGGGCCGTGAAGGCATCCCGCTCCCGCGTCGTCGGCACAACCGTGGCCACCGCTCTCGCACTGGTGCTCGCCGGATGCTCGGCGGACAGCGGATCGGACGGCGGATCGCGCGGCGGATCGGACGGCGGATCGGACGGCGGCGAGTCCGCGGAGCTGACGTTCTGGGGCTGGGCCCCCGGCTACGCGGACGCCGTCAAGGCGTTCAACAAGACGCACCCCGGGATCAAGGTCACCTACCAGGAGGTGCAGCCCGGCGCCAAGGGCGGCTACCAGAAGATGCTGAACGCGGTCCAGGCCGGAAACGCGCCCTGTCTGGCCCAGGTCGGTTTCGAGACGCTGCCGAGCTTCGCCGCCCAGGGCGCCCTCCAGGACGTCTCGAAGGTGGCCCGGCAGGACACGGCGGACTTCCTTCCGGCGGCCCTGCACGCGGTCTCCCTGGGTGACGCGCTGTACGGAGCTCCTGTGGACACGGCTCCGATGGCGCTGTTCTACAACAAGAAGCTCTACGACTCCCTCGGTCTGAAGCCCCCGGCGACCTGGGCCGAGTACAAGGAGCAGGCGAAGAAGATCCACGCCTCCGGCCCGGGCCGGTACATCTCGTCCCCGTACCTGAACTACGACTACGCCGGCCTCGCCTGGCAGGCCGGCGCGAGCTGGTTCGGCGTCGAGGGCGACGCCTGGAAGGTCGGCGTCGCCTCGGAGGCCAACCAGAAGGTCGCCTCCTACTGGCAGGGCCTGGTCCACGACGGGCTCATCAGCCCCGCACCCATGTACGACCAGGCGTGGTACACGGGTCTCGGCAACGGCAAGATCGCCACGGTCGTCGGGGCCGTCTGGCAGGCCGGTGTGATCAAGGGCGGCGCCAAGGACGGCGCGGGCGACTGGGCCGTGGCACCGATGCCCCAGTGGAAGGCCGGCGACACCGCCGTGGGCAACGCGGGCGGCTCGGCCACCGCCGTCCTCAAGGGCTGCGAGACCACCAAGGCGGCCTGGACGTTCGCCCACTGGCTCAGCACCGACCGCACCACCTACGGCGAGCTGGTCACGAAGGCGTCGCTCTACCCGGCCTCGTACGGGCTGAAGGACCTTCCGCAGCTCAAGGCCAAGGACCCGTACTTCGGCGGCCAGCCGATCTACGACGTCTTCGCCCGGGCGTCCAGGAACGTCTCGACCGATTGGACCTGGGGCCCGGTCATGACCAAGACCACGGCGGACCTCGACGACGCACTCGGCAAGGCATGGGCCGGCAAGGGCACGTTCAAGGACGCGCTGACCACCACCCAGGACAAGACGGTCGCCGAGCTCCGGAACCAGGGCCTGCAGGTGGCGAAGTAGCCGTGCCCGCAGACCGGCGGCCGGCTTCCCCCATGGCCGGCCGCCCCTCCCCGCACTCGGCGTCGGACTGGACGAGAACCGGAAGAGAACCAGTGAGCACACAACACAGCGTGTCCCCGCCGGGGACACGCGCGGCGCGGACCGCCGCACCGTCACGAAGGGTCAGGTCGCTGCCGCGGCGGCGAGCGCGGGAGACCGCGTTGAGCAGACGCACGCTGTTGCTGTTCGGCGGACCGTTCGTCCTCCTCTTCCTGGCGATGTACGTGGCCCCCATCGTCTACGCGACGGTGAGCAGCCTCTACGTCGTCAGGCGCTCGGGGCTCGGACTGACGCCGCCCACGAGGGAGTTCGACCCCTTCCACAACTTCGCCACGGCGTTCGCGGACGAGGACTTCCTCGCGGGGCTGGGGCGGGTCGGTCTCTTCGCCGTCGTCCAGGTGCCGGTCATGCTCGGGCTCGCGCTCGGCCTCGCGCTGCTCATCGACGCGAAGTCGGCTCGCGGCAAGGGGTTCTTCCGTCTCGGCGCGTTCCTGCCCTACGCGATCCCGGGGGTGAGCGCGGCTCTGGTCTGGTCGTTCATGTACTCCTCGGAGTCCAGCCCGCTCAACCACCTCCTGGAGCCCCTGGGCATCCGCATCCCCTTCTTCGACGGGGGCATCGCACTCTGGTCGGTGGCGAACATCGTCACGTGGAGCTGGACCGGCTACAACATGATCATCATCTACAGCGCGCTCCAGACCATCCCCGCCGAGGTCCTGGAGGCCGCCAGAGTGGACGGCGCGTCCGCGCTGCGGACCGCGTGGAGCATCAAGATCCCGGCCGTGCGCAGCTCGCTCGTCCTCACCGCGGTGTTCTCCATCATCGGCTCGGCGCAGCTGTACAACGAGCCGGCCGTGCTCCAGCCGATATCCAGCGGCGCGATCACCTCGGCCTTCACCCCGATCATGTCCGCCCAGGCCGCGGTGGCCGCGGGCAACTACCCGTACGCCGCGGCGCAGTCCGTGGTCCTCGCCCTCTCCGTGGGCGTCCTGTCCTTCGTGTTCTTCAAGCTGACCGACAGAGGGGACAAGGCATGAGCGGCCCGACCCGAGGCTCCGGACCGTCCGGAAGCAGGCGGGCGACGACCGCGGCGGGCCGAACCGCCGTCCTCGCGCCCCTGCTGATCTCCACCGTGTACTTCCTCTTCCCGCTGTGGTGGCTCTTCGTCGCCGTCACGAAGCCCTTCGGCCGCCAGTTCAGCGGCAACGGCCTCTGGTTCGACGGCTTCGGCCTCGTCGACAACGTCGCCAGGCTCACTGCCCAGAACGACGGGATCTTCTGGCGCTGGATGCTCAACAGCGTCCTCTACTGCGGCATCGGCGCGCTCGCCGGAACCCTGTTGTCCGCCATGGCCGGCTACCTGCTGGCGAAGTACGAGTTCCGTGGCCGCGGAATGCTCTTCGGCGCGGTACTCGCCGCCGTGCTCGTCCCGAAGATCCTCTTCACCCTGCCGCTGTATCTGATGTTCTCCGGGATCGGTCTGATCGACAATCCGCTCGCCGTCCTGCTGCCGAGCATCGTCAGCCCGTTCGGTGTCTACCTGGCGCGTGTCTTCGCGGTCCAGTCGATACCTGACGAGGTGATCGAGGCCGGACGCCTCGACGGGGCCGGGGAGTTCCGCATCTTCCGCACCGTCGCGATGCCGATGATGCTGCCCGCGCTCGTGACCGTCTTCCTGTTCCAGTTCGTCGACATCTGGAACAACTACCTGCTGCCGGCGATGGTGCTCAGCGACGACCACCTGCAGCCCGTCACCGTCGGCCTCGTCGGCTGGAACGCCAGCCACGGGGTCGCCGTCCCGGCACCGCTCGTGGTCATCGGCTCGCTCGTCTCGGTGGTCCCGCTGGTCATCGCCTTCCTGGCCCTGCAGCGCTTCTGGCGCGCGGGCATGACCGCCGGAGCCGTCAAGTGACCCGCGCACCAGGCCCGCCGGCCCGTCCGGAGATCCCTGCCGTGGACGTACCGCGGCCTGTGGTCAGCGGGCCGCCGAGTCCAGCCAGGGCCGACGCCCCGGTCCGGTCGGGTGGGTGCCCGTGGCGCCCATGACCACCGAGTAGAGGCTGGTCTCCGCGGTGAGGAAGAGGCGGTTGCGCTTGGCGCCGCCCCAGGAGATGTTGGCCACCGCCTCCGGGACGTTGAGCCGCCCGATCAGGGTGCCGTCGGGGTCGTAGCAGTGCACCCCGTCGTCCATCGCGGCGACCCAGAGCCGGCCGCCGTCGTCGAAGCGGAGGTTGTCGAAGCGGGCCTTCTCGCGGCCCGCCGCGTCGGCGAAGACCTTGCCCTCGGACAGGGTGCCGTCGTCGCGTACGTCGAAGACCCGGATGAAGCCCGCTCGGGTGTCGGAGACGAACAGCTGCCGCTCGTCGTCCGAGAAGACCAGCCCGTTCGGCGCGGCGAAGCAGTCGGCGACCAGCCGCACTTCACCGGTGGCGGGATCGATGCGGTAGACGTTGTTGGCGCCGATCTCGCTCTCCGCGCGGTACCCCTCGTAGTCGCTGGTGATGCCGAAGTCCGGATCGGAGAACCAGATCGAACCGTCGGACTTCACGGCCGCGTCGTTCGGGCTGTTCAGTCGCTTGCCGTTCCACCGGTCCGCCAACACGGTGATGGTGCCGTCGTGTTCGGTGCGGGTCACCCGACGGTTGCCCTGCTCACAGGTGATCAGCCGGCCCTGGCGGTCGAGGGTGTTGCCGTTGGTGTGCCCGGCGGAGCGACGGAAGACGGTGACGGCGCCCGTCTCCTCGTCCCAGCGAAGCATCCGGTCGTTGGGGATGTCGCTCCAGATCAGCTGCCGCCAGGCCGGCAGGTAGATCGGCCCCTCGGCCCAGCGGCAGCCGGTGTACAGGAGCTCCAGTGCGTCGTCGCCGTTCATGCACCGTCCGGTGCGGAACCGCTCGTCGAACATCTCGTACAGCCCGGGGCCCTCGTTCGCCATCGTGTCCGTCCCTTCCTGAAGCCCTCATGCGCCGAACCTGATCCGGCTTGAGGTGAACATTGCAGGATGGGATACGGTCAGCGCAAGAAGATCGCGAATGGGGAATTGTGGATCACATCGATCGCGTCCTGCTGGCTCAACTCCAGCAGGACGCCACCCAGTCCTACGCCGCGCTGGGCCAGGCCGTCGGCCTGTCCGCCGGCGCCGCCCACGAGCGCGTACGGAAGCTGCGGGAGCGCGGCGTCATCCGGCGCACCGCGGTCGATGTGGACCCGGCGGCGGTGGGCAGCGCCGTCCTGGCCTACGTGATGGTCGACTCGACCTCCTGGATGGGCGATTCCGCGGAGGCCTTCGCCGCCCTCCCCGAGATCCTGGAGGCCCACGTCATCGCCGGCAGCGCCTCGGTACTGGTGAAGGTCAGGACCGCGACCACCGAGCAGCTGCAGGACGTGCTGCGGCGGATCTACGCCATCGACGGGGTCAGCGGGACCCAGGCCACGGTGGTCCTGGAGACCTTCTTCGAGCGACCGCTCTCCCCACTGATCGCCGAGCAGCCGTGACCTCGTAGGACCCCGCCACCTGCGCTGTGGAAACGATCAAGCCGATTGAGCTCGTGATATTCGACTGCGGCGGTGTCCTGCTCGACAGCGAACGCTTCGCTGTACGCCTCCAGGTCGCGCTCGGCGCGGAGTTGGGCCGGCCGCTCACCGCGGACTGGAGCCTGCCTCTTTGACGGGACGGCCAGTTAGCCTCGCGCTTTCACGAGCGTGGCCGTCTGACGTGTGATCAAAGAAGTGAGGAGTGCCGCTGACCTGGGTCGATGGGACGGGTCTAGAGTCTTGTCGTCGTCAAGAAAGCTGCACTCCTCAGGTGAAGATGCGTACAGGGTCCTACACGCATGTGCGGGTGCAGGGCGGAGGGAGCGGGTGGTCGGTGCCCCGGCCGGGAGAAGCCTCTGCCCAGGGCCACCCTTCGTAGCGGGTGGCCAGGGTCCGTACCGTCTCGGCGATGCGGTCGCGGAGTTCAGCCGGTGCCATGACCTCGACGTCGGTGCCCAGCCGCAGGAACTCGCCGTGGGCGTGATCGATCGACTCGATGGGCACCCGGGCCTCCGTCCATCCGTCACCGGTGGATGTGACGCCGAGGCGGCGGGCGCCCTCCGGGGTGAGCCGTACCAGGGCCTCCCCGGTGTGTAGTCGCGCTCGGAAGTCGGCCAGATAGCTGTTCCAATGCCTAATCAGGTCGAACCCGTCCGGGATGGCGAACTCGTCTTCCAATGGCCGGAGTTCGAGGATCTGGTCGACCCGGTAGGTGCGGATCCCGGATGGCCCGTCGGCGACCAGGTACCAGCGGCCGGCCTTGAGCACGAGCCCGTACGGCTCCACCCGCCGCTCGATCTCCTCCGGCGCCCGCCAGCGCCGGTACCGCAGTACCACCGCCCGCCGGGCCCACACCGCGGCGGCGGCCGCGGTCAGGTGAGGCGTACAGTCGGCGTCGCCGTACCAGCCGGGGGCGTCGAGCAGGAAGCGCTCCTGGATCCGCTCGGCGTGCTCGCGCAGCTCCGCCGGAAGGGCGGCCCGCAGCTTGAGCTGGGCGGTGGCGAGCGCCTCGCCGAGGCCGAGCTCGGCGGCGGCGCCGGGGAGTGCGGCAAGGAACGCGGCCTGCGCCTCGTCCGCGGTCAGTCCGGTGAGCCGGGTCCGGTAGCCGTCGACTAGTTGGTAGCCGCCCGCGTGTCCGGCGTCACCGTACAGCGGAATACCGGCGGCGCCGAGCGCCTCGACGTCCCGGTAGACGGTCCGGACGGAGACCTCCAATTCCTCGGCCAGCTGCCGGGCCGTCATCCGGCCCCGGTTCTGGAGCAGCAGAAGCAGGGTGACCAGCCGACTCGCACGCATGCCGCTCAGTATCCACTGACAGGGGGTGTCAGCAGATCGGCCCTAACCTGCGGCGCATGGACGACTTCGACTTCCTGCACGGCTCCTGGGACGTGGCCAACCGCCGTCTCACCGCACCACTCGGCTCGGGCCCCGGCACCTGGGTGGAGTTCCCCGGTCACGCGGTGGTCCGGCCGCTTTTCGGGGGTGCTGGCAACATTGACGAGATCACCTTTCCCACCCTCGGCCGTCAGGGCGTGACCCTGCGGCTGTTCGACCGGCAGACGGAGCGCTGGTCGATCCGCTGGTCCGACAGCCGGACGGGCCGACTGGATCCGCCGGTGGTCGGCGGCTTCACCGGTGACCGCGGCGATTTCCACGGAGAGGACACCTACAACGGCCGGCCGATCCGAGTGCACTTCGCCTGGTACCGCCGCGGCCCGGACGCTGCCCCCCGCTGGGAGCAGGAGTTCTCCGTCGACGACGGCCGCTCCTGGGAGCTCAACTGGACCATGGATCTCACCCGCACGGGGCGGGTCGGCGGATGAGCATCGTCGAACTCCGGCAGTACACCCTGCATCCTGGTGCCCGGGAGACACTGATCGAGCTGTTCGAGCGCGAGTTCGTGATCGGTCAGCAGGCGGTCGGCATCACCGTCGGAGGCCGTTTCCGCGACCTGGACGACCCGGACCGCTTCGTCTGGCTGCGCGCCTTCCCCGACATGGCGCACCGCCGGCGCGCGCTGGAGGCGTTCTACACCGGCCCGGTCTGGCGGGAGCACCGCGACGCGGCCAACGCCACCATGGTCGACAGCGACAACGTCCTGCTGCTGCGCGGCCCGGGCTTCACACCTCCGCCCGGCGCCGGTGAAGTGTTCGCGACCGTCTGCCACCCCACCGTCCCGGCCGCCTTCGATGCGTACGCCGCCCGGCACCTGGGTCCGGGCCATGCGCTGCACCGCACCGAGCACGCCGAGAACGATTTTCCCCGTCTGCCCGTCCGCACCGGGGAGGACGCCCGGGTCTGGTTCGGCCCGGCCGAGCCATCACCCTGGCCGACCCGGCGGCTGCGGCTGGAACCCGTGACGCCTTAGCCTCGCGCTCACCGTCCGACAGGTGATCAGCTAAGCAAAAAGTGCCTCTGACCAGCCAGAATGAGGATTGTCTAGGCCCTTGTTCCCGCACCCGTCGGAGGCACTTCCCAGGTGAGTAAGCGTATCGGGTCGTACCCGCGTGTGCGGATATCGGGAGGCGGCCGCGGGGTGGTCTCGCAGGCCGTCGCAGTGCTACTCGTGGAGACAGCCCGCCGGACAGGGCTGGCCGACGCGCTGTCGGCGGCGCTCACCTCGTGGCGCAAGCCCAGAGCGGTACACGATCCCGGCAAAGTCCTGCTGGATGTCGCGCTCGCCGTTGCCCTGGGCGGGGACTGCCTGGCCGATGTCGCGATGCTGCGGGCCGAGCCCAGCGTGTTCGGCCCGGTGGCCTCCGACCCGACCGTCTCCCGTCTGGTCGACACCCTGGCCACGGCCGGACCGCGGGCGCTCGCGGCTATCCGGCGCGCACGGGCCGAAGTCCGTGAACAGACATGGCGGTTGGCTGGCGCCGCGGCCCCGGACGCGGCCGGTGAGGTGATCGTGGATATCGACGGCGTGCTGGTCCTGGCGCACTCCGAGAAGGAGCACGCCGCCAAGACCTGGAAGAAGACCTTCGGCCACCATCCACTGTTCGCGTTCGTCGACCACGGCCCAGCCGGGTCCGGGGAACCGGTCGCTGGCCTGCTGCGGCCGGGCAATGCGGGCAGCAACACCGCCGCCGACCACATCGAGGCCGCGCGCCTGGCCCTGGCCCAGCTGCCGAGGAAGTACCGGTGCGGGCGGCGCACGCTGATCCGCACGGACTCCGGCGGGGGCACCCATAAGTTCCTCAACTGGATGACCGCACGCGGCCGATGGCTGTCCTACTCGGTGGGGATGACCATCACCGACGCGATCCACCAGGCCGTGTTCCTGGTCCCGGCCTCGGCCTGGACCCTGGCCGTCGAGCCGGACGGCAAGGTCCGCGACGGTGCCTGGGTCGCCGAACTCTCTGGTGACGTGCTGAAGGGTTGGCCGAAGGGGATGCGGCTGATCGTTCGCAAGGAACGGCTCCACCCCGGCGCGCAGTTGCGCTTCACGGACGCCGACGGTATGCGGCTGACCTGCTCCGCCACCAACACCACCGGGACCCCGATCGCCCAGCTGGAGTTGCGGCACCGCCAGCGGGCCCGCGCCGAGGACCGCATCCGCGCCGCCCGCGACACCGGCCTGCGCAACCTCCCCCTGCACCAGGCCGCGCAGAACCAGGTCTGGCTGGAGATAGTCCAGCTCGCACTCGACCTGGTCGCCTGGATGCCCATGCTCGCCCTGACCGGACCCGCTCGCCGCTGGGAGCCCAAGCGCCTGCGGCTGAGGCTGCTCTCCGCCGCCGCCCAACTCGTTACCACCGGACGCCTCCGCGTGCTCCGCCTCGCCCGCCACTGGCCCTGGACCGACGTGATCACCAGCGCATTCGAGCGCCTGCAGGCGCTGCCGAACCCCGGCTGACCAGCGATAACGTCCAATCCCAACGAGCACCCGATCACTTCCGGAGCCGTGGAACCCGGCGCACACCCGACGCGACTGCCGGGCCATCGCCATCCCTGCCGACAAAACACCCAGGCCAGATCAGCAGAAACGGCCCGGCAGCCAAGCTGACGAGCCGTCATGCAAGATCGAGGTTAGTCGGATGCGGCTGCCCATGAGGGCTGAACAGTCGCCGCAGACTCCGGCAGCGTCCCCTACTTCAGCGACCCGGCAGTCACCCCAATCGAGGCGCCTCCAGCTCCGCGCTCAAGAGATGCCGGACGGCTCGTCGATGCCTAGCCTGGAATTAGAACACACCGAATCCGAGAGAACAGATGAAGGTGTCGGAACATGGCACACATCAACATCTCCGGCGACTACGTGATCACTCAAAGCAACGCCACCAAGGTGAACGTCCACATGGAGCAAGACGGCCCCCGACTAAGCGGATTCGCCAAGTTCCGCAATGTAACCAGCACAAACCTCGAGGGAACAGCAAACGGGGAAAGTGTTGATTTCACCATCAATTGGTCCGATGGGCACACGGGACGCTACTGGGGCCGCCTGGTCGAGCCTTTTTCTCACCGCGACTGGGAAGGAGTCCTCAGGGGTAGCAGCGAGGAACAGTGCCATGGCCACCAACGGGCAAACTGGGAGGTAGAGGACAGGGTGTTCCAGCGATTGGTGCCTCACTAGCAGCGCCGAGCCTGGTCCGTACATCTGGGCCTGCACACAATGCGCAGGCCCCAGTTACTGAGGTTGCAGGCGTGATGCCAGGTCCTGGCTCGGTGGTGACGGGCCCGGCATCGGGAGGATGGCCGCTTGAGTCCGGCGGGTCGCTATGTGGCTGTTTCTCTTGGTCCAGGTCAATCCAAGAAGGACTCAGTCCCACCAGAAGGACCACATCTGTTTGCCCATGATGTGGTTGGCCGCGTAGGCGCGGAGGGTCTCGTCGTCGCCTTGGGTGATGTTGTCGGATGAGAACGCGAAGTGTTCGGCGGAGATGGCTTCTGCTTCACTCATCGTCCTGACGGGTGCCGCGACCGAGAGAATCAGACGGTCGTACCCCAGCCCCACCAGCCGGGCACCGAAACGCTCTTCCCAAGACCGCAGGACTATGCGCATCTCTGACATGTCATAGGGCCAGCAGCCTGCGCCTGCCAGGCCGCGTTCTTCCGCCAGGGCAGACAACTCCGTGCTGCAGTAGGCCCTGTCCAGGATGTACGGCTCCCAAGTATCGTCGCCATCCCCCGTGAGATCGGCCAGCACCTGCGCCGCTACCTGCTCGACGTCCGGCCAGGGTTCAGACGGCGTGGCTGCCAGTCCGGGCCACTGAGCGCCGAAAGGAGCGACCACATCGTCGAACGAAGCGGGTTCGCCGAAAAGGTCGACGACATTGTCCCGGCCGGGGTAGTGCTCGCTAGCATTTGCAATCTCCTCCTGCGCGTAGCTCTCCCAGCTCTCGCCCAGGATCCCGTCCACTGTGCGTTCGTGCATGACTAAGATGTCCTTTCAAATGGTGCGGTGGGAGCGATCGTCGGTGCCTATACGTCGGTCCACCCGGCAGTGTTGGAGTACGACTCGTAGCTGTATCGGGTGCTGCGGTCCCAGTCGTCGCCGGTGAGGTGCTTGTATGCGTTGTCGGGTGCGTAGAGCAGCGCCTCGGCCCAGATGAGGTCGTTGGCATATGGCGTGAACCGCTGTGGGTTGCGAAGTATGCTCTGGTACTCCTCACGGCCGGCTGCGACAACCGCCGCTCGGGTGTAGAGGAACTGATCGCTCGACAGATCAGCGCCGTATTCCTTGCGGTCGAGCCTGTACAGGGCCCAGGAGAGCTGCTCGGCGAAGCCGACCACGTCGGATACTGGGCCGTTCGCCAGGTGGACTGTCAGGGCGGTGGCAAGCTCATCCCCCTCGGGGTCGGGGATCGAGGAGCTGCACGTTTCGATGAGCTGCCAGAAGGCGTTTTCGTTCATGCCGGAGAGCATGGCGGATGGGTGTGACAAGCCAGTGCGTTCGCTCGACCACCCAGCGATGCCGGCCCGTTGTGAGGACTCGAGGCCCTTGCGGGCGATGCGGTGGCGGATGCCCCGCTGACGGAGCCACCGGCGCAGGGGGTCGTAGTCGTAGCCCTTGTCCGCGTGCGGTTTCGCCGGCCGCCGACGCCGGGGGCCGCGGCGTGACCGGCGCTATTGCGCTGCTTGTATGTCTCGGCATCGAAGGCAGGTGGCCTGCCACCCGAGGGGCCTCGGCGCCGACGGTTGCCGACCTGGTCGGACGCCTGAGGAATGACAGCACGGATCCCGCGACGCGAAGATGCATCCGGATTGCACGGGACGAATACGCGTGGTCCGCCAAGACAGTGTCCGGGCGGGTCGTGGCTCCAGCGGCGTGCTGGTGGGCCCGGCGGACGGTGGAGTGCCACCGGCACGGTCCAGCCGATGCCGTCAGCACCGTCGGCTGCTGCCAGGAGCGCGGCGAGGATCCGTTCCCAGGTGCCGTCCACGGCCCACCTGAGCAGTCGTTTGTGAGCGGTCTGGAATGAGCCGAGCTCGTCCGGCAGGTCCCGCCAGGGCGAACCGGTGCGGTACTTCCACGCGATGGGCCTCCAGGGTTCTGCGGTGATCGGCCCATCGCCGACCGCGGACCGGATCGGCCGGCATCAACGGCTTGATCCGGTCCCGCATCGCATCAGTGATCACTCATCGGACGGACATATCCGATCAACCGGCAAGCGGATCAAGGAGACACGCTCTAGGTGATCGAGCGCTTCCGCCCTGATGGTCCCCCCTCCGCCCCAGTCGGTTCACGGCGTGAACCGACTGGGGAATGTGGGGAGTGCGACGTCCACTGCCCTTCCGGTCCGTCAGAGGCTCAGACCGGCCAGCCTGCGCCGGTCGAGCGGGGACGCGCGACGATCGAGGCGTTGTTCGAGGAGGTGGCGGGCGGTGTCGCTGTGGCCCGCCTCCACCAGCGCGTACAGCAGGGTCTCCTCGACGACCTCGCGCTGTGCCGCGCTGCCGCCCACGCGGCGCAGCGAGGGCAGCAGTCCGCGCAGTTCCCGCACCGCGGTGGCCCACTCCTCCTCCAGGACCGCTTCCAGCGCGCTGCACAGCGGGACGACGACCTCCCGCTGCACCGGGTCCGCGCCGGCCGCGTGTGCGCGCAGGCGGCGGAGTGCGGGGAGGTCGCCGGCGGCGGTGAGGGCGACGGCGCTGTGCAGGGCCGTGAACGCGGTCGCGGGACGTTCGACCAGATCGCGGGCGACCGCGTCGAGCACACCGTCGACGGGGACGCGGCCGGTCCAGTTCCGGGACATGCGTGCCCGCCACAGCAGGGATCCGGAGTCGACGAGGGCCCGCACCCCGTTCACCTGGCCCGGGGCGAGCTGGGCGAACCAGCGGCGGCGTACCGCTGCGGAGTCGTCGAGGGCCAGTTCGTGGAGCGCCACGTGCCAGGAGAAATGCGCCCGGTGCACGGCGCCCCTCCCCTGGCCGCCGATCCAGCCGTCGAGCCAGTGAGTCTTTTCCATCATCGCTCTGAGCTGGCCAGATGCAGGGCGAGGACGGCCTGGACGAGTGCGGTGATGCGGGTGGTCGAGCATCGGATCTTGCGGAGAAGTCGCCAGGCTTTGAGGGTGGCCATGGCCTGCTCGACGAGTGCGCGGATCTTCGCGTGCGAGCGGTTGACGGCCTTCTGACCGGTGGAAAGGGTTTCCCAGCGGCCCCAGTAGGGGGTGCGGACCGTTCCACCGGCACCCCGATAGGCCTTGTCCGCCCAGCAGGTGACGCCGACCTCGGCAAGGGCGTCGACGATGCCGTGTTCGCGGGCCGCGCGGACATCGTGGACGGCGCCGGGCAGGGCCGGCGAGGCCCACAGCAGCCGACCGAAGGGGTCGGTGAGGACCTGCACGTTCATCCCGTGCTTCTTATGTTTCCCGGAGTAGAAGGGCCGGTCCGCGGCGATGCGGTCGATCGGCAGGAGCGTGCCGTCCAGGATCACGAACGCTTTCGTCGATGCCGTTCGCACGGCGTCGGCCAGGGTGGGGGCAAGGTCGGCCAAGAGGTCGACGGCTTCGGTGACGTACCGGTAGGCGGTCGTGGTTCCGATGCCGAATCCGGCTGCGAGCTGGGCGTATGTGTGCCCCACCCGCAGATGGGCGAGCGCGAGCAGGGCCTGACGGCCGACGCTCAGACGCCGCCAACGGGAGCCGATCGCACGACGGTGCTGCCGCAGACGGGTGGACAGGAAACGCAGGGCAGAACTGGACACGTCGACACCCGACGGGTAGACAAGCATGCGAAGCCTCTGGTGGAGACGGTTCTCTTGGTCGAAAACCCATCTACCAGGGGCTTCACCACGCTGTCAGCCCAACCGCCAAGCTCCTGCCGCAGGTTGGAAAGAGCTCAGTCCCGGCCGGCGCGGTGCTCACCGGACTCGTAGTGGACGTGGGCGAGGGCGTGCACGGCGTGGCCGGAGGCGGGTTGTGCGGCGAGTGCTGCGCGGGCGAGCTCGCCGGCCTCCTCGATCCTTCCTTGCTCCTGCCGGACGAAGGAGAGGAGCGAGGTGTGGAACCAGTGCCCTTCGTAGGCGGGCGCGGTCCGCTCCACCAGACCGAGGGCCAGTGTGCCGTCGAGATCCGCGACGCCGGAGAAGGCGATGGTGGGGACGGCGATGCCGAGCGCGAACGCGTCGGCGGGGAACCGGCCGAGGTGGTCGACGAGCGCCGTGTCGCCGTCGCCCGTTCCGTCGCCCGCGGCTCCTGAATGGGCTTCGTGCTCCCTGATGCGGCGCGTGACCACGTCGACGAACGACCGCTCCCGCTCGTCGCCGCGTTCCCGCACGCTGCGCTGGGCGTCCGCCAGCTCCCGGGCGACGTCGACGTCCGCTCCGCACTCGTGACCGAGCAGGGCGAGTGCGGCGTGCCCGAGCGCGAACCCGGGGTCCAGTTCGGTGGCGCGCGCGAACGACTCGGCCGCCTTCGCCCGTACCGTGATCACCCGGGCGAGCCCGCAGCGGAAGGACGCCGCGGCTGCGGCATGGGTGGAAAGCGGCAGCCCGAACTGGTCGGTGGGCCGGCGTCGTACCGGCCGGGGGGCGCTGGTGAGCGGGGCGAGTACGGCCTCGGCGATCTCCTTGGCCTGGGTACGGATCTCGGGGATCGCGGTCGTCTCCCACAGCTCACCTCTGCGGGACGCGCCCAGCGTGAACAGCGGCCGCTCCAGGTGCCCCTGGGCGTCGAGCAGCCTGCCGCCGTCGGTGGACACACCGATGCCCAGCGGTCCGGGTGCGGCGAGGCCGTCGGACAGCAGCCCGCTCCACAGCGGGTCGCCGCCGGCGTCGGCCCGCAGCCCCGGCCCCGTACAGTCCACCACCCATGCCACGGGCAACTCACGGCCGTCGGCGAGGGAGACGATCAGGCCACCGTCCTTCCTCGGTGCCGCGGAGGAGACCCGGCCGGCGTGGACGCGGAGCCTGCGGGCGGCGCGCGCCCGGGCGATGGTCTCGGCGGTGGAGGGTGCCATGCGATGCCGGTGCACGTTCCACAGGGTGGCGTCACGGCCGAGGAACTCCGCCCGCTCGTCGTCGCTGAGGCCCTGCCAGAGCCGTACGATCTCGGGCCGCAGCCCGTCGAGTGCGGGCCGCCAGTCGCCGTGGGCGCGGCGCGTGGCGGCGAAGTGCCGCGTCAACTCCCTGCGGAGGCGGTGGAACGGGAGGGCGGCGAGGCCCGGCGGCGGCGGTACGGGGGGCAGCGGGGCGACCGCGTGCGGCTGCGGGAGCAGCCCGCCACGGGAGACGGCGTGCACCGTGCGGCCGGGACGGTCGAGGACGAGCGCGAGATCGACGGCGGTGAGACCGGTGCCGACGAGGAGGACGTCGTCCGACTCGCCGATGGCGTCGAGCGCGCCCGGCGTCCAGGGGCGGGGGACGAACCGGTCGGAGGCGACCAGCTCGGCCGGGGCCCAGCCGGCCAGGCCCGTCGCGGGCCCGGTGGCGAGGACCACACTGTCCGCCGTCACCGTGCCGCCGTCGGCGAGCCGGAGTTCCAGCCGCCCCCCGGCCGCGTCGGCGCATCCCGTCGCCCTGGTGCGCAGCCGCCGTACGGAGACCGTGCCGTGCGCCGTGATGACGGCCCGGCCGAGCGTGTCGGCGAGATACGAGCCGTAGCGGTACCGGGAGGCGAAGTCCGCCGCGGTGACGGTGGATTCGCCGTGCCGGCAGAGCCAGCGCCGGAAGTGACCCGGGTCGTCCGGGTAGCAGCTCATGCCGCCGACGGGCACGTTGAGCCGGTGCTCGGGTACCTCGGTGGCGTACGCGGTGCCCCGGCCCGCCTCCGGCGCGGGGTCGACGAGGACCAGATCGAGCGGGATACGGCGTCGGGCCGCCGCTTCGCACAGCTGGACGGCGACGAGCGCACCGGCCGCGCCCGCGCCGACGACTGCCACGGTTGATCGAGGACGGTCGGACTCGGCGGACGGCGAGGACACGACAGGTACCACGGACACCACGGAGACCTCCGAACCAGGGGGTACTGCAACGGCCAATGTTCACTATGTCGATGAACAAAGTGCACTGGCAACGCCGCTTCCGGACAACAACGCCGCGCCGGAGCGGCGTTGACGAGTCAGGAACACGCTGCCGCAGGTCAGCTTCCCGCCACTCGTGAGACATTGGGTCCGTGAGGATCTCAGCACGAACGGATTACGCCATCCGGGCCACGGCCGAGTTGGCCTGCTCCCCGGACCGGCCCCTCAAGGCCGAGGACATCGCCGGACGCCAGGACATCCCCGTCCGCTTTCTCTTCGTCGTGCTCAGCGACTTGCGGCAGGCGCGTCTGGTGAGCAGCGTGCGCGGCCCCGACGGTGGTTACACCCTCACCCGGCCGCCCGCGGAGATCACCCTCGCCGACGTCATCCGCGCGATGGACGGACCACTCGTCAGTGTGCGGGACCTGAAGCTGACGGGCCTGGAGTACCAGGGTGCGGCGGCTCCCATGCCGGATGTGTGGCGTGCCGTGCGGACGAGCCTGCGCCAGGTCCTGGAGAGCACGACCCTCGCGGACCTGGCGACGGGCACACTGCCCGAGGTCGTACGGGACCGGGCCCGCGACTACGACGACGACGTGCGGACGTACCCGTAGCGTCCATGGCCGTGCAGCGATGGACGTACCCGTAGCGTCCATGGCCGATCGGCGACCCACCCCCTACGCTCAAGGATGTGCCTCCCTCCACCGAGACTCCTGAGCGCGTCGGATCCGCCGACGGCCGACCGCGCCGGCTGTTCGTCCTGCGGCACGCCAAGAGCGCCTGGCCGGAGGGCGTTCCCGACCAGGACCGTCCCCTCGGCCCGCGCGGGCTGCGCGACGCCCCGGCCGCCGGGCGCTTCCTGGCGAAGACCGGCGGGCTGCCCGACCTCGTCCTGTGCTCCCCGGCCCGGCGCGCCCGCCACACCTGGGAGCTGGCCGCCGCGGAGCTGGACGGCCCTGTGCCGACCCGCCACGACCCGCGGCTGTACGGGGCGGACGGCCCGGAACTGCTCGATGTCCTCCACGGCGTACCCGACGAGGTCGCGACCTTGGTCCTGGTCGGGCACAACCCGGGCCTCGAGGACCTGATCCTGCTGCTCGCGGCCAGGGCGGCCGGGGACGCCCTGGACCGTGTACGGACCAAGTTCCCGACCTCCGCGATCGCCGTCCTGACGTGGTACGGCACCTGGACGGACCTCCGCCCGGGTGAGGCGCTCCTGACGGACCTGGCGATTCCCCGCGGAGCCCGCGCCTCGTCCTGATGACCGCAAACAGGGCGACGTCACCGAGCGGGCACTCGTCGGACTCCCCGCGCAGCACACGCACGAGGAACGCGACCATGCCGCAGTCGTAGCGCCGCCACACGCCGTCGTCCCGGTTGCTCACCAGGACCGGCCACGTGGCGGGGACGCCGCCGGACGCGTCCCAGCACAGCAGGTCCGAGCTCGCGGTGCCCCCCAGGCGATCAGCACGGGGTCCGCGCCTACGAGCTCGGGGACTTCTTCTCCCGCGCCCAGGCATCCTCCGCGTTGACCGTCTCCAGGAGCATGCCCCCGTACGGGGACGCCGGTTCGGCGCCCTTGTACTCGGGCTGCTGGATCACCAGGTAGCCCTGGATCGACCCCGCGCCGTAGGCCTCGACGCCCTATGAGGGAGGGCTTTCACACCCCAATCCCAGGAATGGAGGCGTGAAATCCTCGCCCGGGGTTACGAGGACGGACAGACGACCAGGTGAAAGGAGGAACTGATGTTGGACAGCTGGCGTACACATGCGGCCTGCCAGGATGTCGACCCCGACCTTTTCTTCCCGGTGGGGACAGGCGCACCGGCGCTGGTCCAGTCGGAGGAGGCCAAGGAGATCTGCCGGGGCTGCCCCGTGCGTGAGGAATGCCTGCGCTGGGCCATGGACGACTCCCGCCAGGTGACGGGCGTGTGGGGAGGCCTGCGCGATGACGAGCGGCAGTCGCTGAAGCGACGGTCCCGCCGCCGGGCGAACAAGGCTCAATGAGCCCTTGCGCAAAGCGCGGCATGTGACGCACGGGGAACGACGTGGCGGAGTGTGGAATGCCGTGCCCTTCCGTGCCCTGCCCTGCCGTGCCGTGCCGTGCCTATACGACGGCACCTTGCCCGCTGCCGAACTGCCGAACGAGTTCCACGGCGGCCCGCAGGACCACACCCGCGCGCAGCACGGAACGGCCTCACCAGAAGGCAGTTGGTGAGGCCGTTCCACTGGACCACTGGAGGTACCCCGTCGACGTCGATCCGTGCCTACGCTCCGTGCCTACGCCTGGGCGAGCATGCCCTTGCGCAGGCGTTCCAGATTGCGGGAGAGCAGTCGCGAGACGTGCATCTGGGAGATGCCGAGCTCATTGCCGATCTGCGTCTGCGTCAGCTCCTCGACGAAACGCAGATGCAGGATCCGGCGGCTGCGGTCGTCGAGTTCGACGAGCAGCGGCGCGAGCGTATGGAAGTCCTCGAAGAGCTCCAGCGCCGGGTCCTCGACCCCGATGAAGTCGGCGAGCGCCTCACCGTCGTCCTCGCCGTCCGACCCGACGGCGGCGTCGAGCGACGCGGAGTTGTACCCGTTGGAGGCGATCCGCGCCTCGATCACCTCGTCCTCGGAGAGGTCCATCAGGGTCGCCAGCTCCGCCACGCTCGGTGCGCGTCCGAGCCGGGAGCTCAGCTCCTCGGTCGCCTTGGCCAGCTCCACCCGGGCCTCCTGCAACCGGCGCGGTACGTGGACCGCCCAGGAGGTGTCACGGAAGAAGCGCTTGATCTCTCCGACGATGTAGGGGATGGCGAAGCTGGTGAACTCCACCTCCCGTGAGAGGTCGAACCGGTCGATGGCCTTGATCAGACCGATGGTGCCGACCTGGACGATGTCCTCCATCTCGTCGCCGCGGGCCGCCCGGAACCGGCCGGCCGCGTAGCGGACGAGCGACATGTTCATCTCGATCAGTGTGTTCCGCGCGTACTGGTACTCGTGTGTCCCCTCCTCCATCACCGCCAGCCTGTCGAAGAACACCTTCGACAGCTCGCGGGCGTCCTTCGGGGCGACCTTGCGAGGAGATTCGAGTACGGGAAGGCCCTCCGTACCCATCTCGACTCCAGCCCTCGTCTCCGTCGTCACCGCAGTCGGCACTCTGATGACCTTCTCTCGTCCATCGGCAGTCGTTGCCCCCGTGGGAACCTCGCCTACCCCCACTTTCGCGGGGCATGTCAGAAAAGACTCAGCGGGAAGCGCGCCGGGGGGTTCGGGCAAGACACGACAGGAACTGTGGCGGGTCTTCGATCGTCCTGCCTTTTGCTGCTGTCTCGTTCGAGGGGATCGTTCGATGGATGACGCACTGCTCGTTCTGGCCCAAGCCGGTGCCGGCGCCGTCGTGGCGGCCATGGCCACCGATGCCTGGAACTCCGCGCGGATACGCGCCGCGCACCTGTTCCGGCGCAGTGACAGTGATCCGGCGGAGGAGGGGGAGCCTCTCGAGGGCGAGCTTCTGGAACGGGACAATCAGCTGGTCGTCGCGATGGAGGATCGGGAGGAGGCCAGAGCACGGCTGCTGCCCGGTTGGGAGCTCCGGCTGCGGCTGTTGCTCGAAGGCCGGCCCGAGGCGGCGGAGGAGATCCGCCGGCTCGTCGACGACATCGAGTTCTCGCTGGGCACGGCGGGGCGGAGCTCCGTGCAGATCAACTCCGCACGAGACCACGGCCAGGTCTTCGCAGCGCAGGGCGGCAACGTCATCGTCCACCGCTCAGGTCCCGGCGACAGCGCTCCCGGCCGGGGGGATGCCGAGGGATGAGCTCGTTCCAGTCGATTCGGGTCGAAAGCGGTTACGGGTACGGGGTCGTCGGAGCCGACCTCCACGTCTTCCAGGACCAGGGTCCCGTCTACCTGCTGGCCGAGCATCGAGCACCGACGCTCCCGAGCCGGGACTGGCTGCTGGCCCAGCCCAGCAGGTTGCTGGCAGCCCGTCTCGCGCTCGTCGAATTCACCGGCCGCGAGCAGGAAATGGCCGAGCTCGTCCGCTGGAGAGACGATCCCGGCAGCCGGTTGGCCTGCCGTTGGGTGCACGGTCCCGGCGGCCAGGGCAAGACGCGCCTCGCGGACGAGCTGGCACTGCACAGCGCCGCCACCGGGTGGAAATGCGTCTCCGCCCTGCACGGTCCGGGAGCCCTGCTCCCGCCCGCTGCCTCCCAGGACTTACGCACGGCCGGTGCCCGGGGGCTGCTGCTGGTCGTGGACTACGCAGACCGGTGGCCCCTGTCCCATCTGGCCTGGTTGTTGAGTAACCGGCTCCTGTACACGGACGTGCCCACGCGGGTTCTGTTCCTCGCCCGGTCCGGCCACATCTGGCCGGCCGTCCGGTCGATCGTCGACGAAGCGGCCGGGGAAGGGGGCGCCGTCGCGCTTCCGTCCTTGGGCAGCTCCGGACTCCACGAGCGGGAGCGTATGTTCGCTGCGGCGCGTGACTGCTTCGCGGGGTACTACGGGGTGACCGACCCGGCGGTGATCCGCCCGCCCGCGACGCTCGCGGCGGAGTCCTTCGGCCTGGTGCTGGCCCTTCAGATGGCGGCCCTGACCGCTGTGGACGCCCATGTGCGCGACGTGCCCGCGCCCCAGGAGCCGACCGCCTTCTCGGCGTACCTGCTCGATCGGGAGCACAAGCACTGGACCCGACTCTACGAGGGTGCCTCCCACGGCGTCGACTTCCGGACAACACCGCGCGAGATGCGGCGGGCCGTGTTCACAGCGGCTCTGTCCGGGGCCCGCCCTTACGGAGAGGCAGTGGCACTGCTGGGACGGGTGGGCCTCGGGCAGGCCGCCGAGAGGCTGGCCGCGGACCACGCCGTCTGCTACCCGCCGGAGGATCCCCGCACCGCGCTGGAGCCGCTCACACCGGACCGGCTGGCCGAAGACCTGATTGCCCTGGCACTACCCGGGCACCGGACCGCGGACCACCCGTCGGCGCCCTGGGCCGAGGAGACGGTCGCCCGCATCCTCGCCCGAGCGACCGACGGCTCCGCGCCCACGGAACTGCCCCGGGCGATGGCCTTCCTTGTCGCGGCGGCCGGAGAGGGCCGCTGGCCCCATGTGGCGGGCGTGCTCAACGCTCTCCTCGAACAGGATCCCGAGCAGGCGGTGGAGGCGGGCGCCGGCACACTGATCGCGCTGGCCCGGACACCCGGCATCGACCCCGAGGTCCTGCGACGCGTCGACATGGCCATCCCCCTGGTCGGCCACAGCGACCTGGACACCGCAGCAGCCGAGCTCGCCGCCCGCTGGGTGGGGGCTCTCGATCCTCGCGTCGACGATCCCGTGCGGGACGGCGACGTGGCCGAGCATCTGAGCGTACGCATGGGACGAGCCGGCCGCGTGGAGGAGTCGGTGCGCGCGGCGGAGGTGTCCGCGGCTGCGTGGCTGCGCCTGGCCAACGCCGACCCACGGATGTACGGACCCAGGCTGGCGTGGGCGATGTCCGCCCTCAGCGGGGCGCTCACAGCGGCGGGCCGTCCACTCGACTGCCTCCAGGCCGCACAGGACGCACAGGGGATCAGCGATCAGCTGGCAGAGGCCGGCATCGACGTCGAGGACACGACTCGCGCCGCCGTCTTCGCCCAACTCGCCACGGCTCTCATGGGGGTCGGCCGCATGGCGGAGTCCTTGGAACCGGCGACCCGGGCCATCGCGTTGCTCCAGGCCCGGGGACCCGTCGAACCCAGCCAGGGCGACGAGGAACTCGCCATGCTCCTGACGAACAGGGCCAAGGCGCTCATCGAGCTGGAACGCTTCGAGGAAGCCGCTGGATCCGCCCGCGACGCCGTCGTGTTGTGGCGCGGTCTGTCCCGGATCGATTCACATGCCTACCAGGACGCGCTCGCCCAGGCGCTGACGAACGAGAGCGCGACGCTCTTCGAGATCGGGCGAGTGGCGGACGCACTCTCACCGGCCGTGGAAGCGGTCGCCATCCGCACCACGTTGGCCGAGGTCAACCCCTTGAAGAGCGAACCCGCGCTTGCCATGGCCCTGGCCAATCTGGCCGTGGTCTACAGCGAGCTGGGCAGGCACAGCGAGGCCCTGGACACTGCCTGGTCGACGGTCGAATCCCATCGCAGACTCACCGCGCGTTGGCCGGAGCGACACGAGCCGATGCTGGCCATGGTTCTCTCCAATCTCAGCTCGGTACTAAACGAGAACCACGACCATCAGGGCGCACTGGAGGCCTCGAAGGAGGCGGTCGAGATCCGTCGGCGTTGGGCCGACCGGCTGCCCGATGTGTACGAGACACTCCTGACACAGTCCCTCCAGCACCTGGCCAATGCACACGTAGAGCTGTCACAGGGGGCGGAGGCCGTCGCGGCGGCGCGGGAAGCGGAGGCGATCCACCGCCGCAGGGCAGCCGCCCAGCCCGGAGGAGCCACGCTCGCCCTGGGGCGCCACCTGGTCGGGCTGGGCGCGATCCTCGCTCGGACGAATCGGCTCGACGAGGCCCTGACCATCACCGAAGAGGCCGTCGGTCTGTTGCGGTCGCAGAGCGGCGCGGCGGCGTCCGCCGCGTCGTCGGCCCTGATCCTGGCCCTACGCAACCTGTCCGACCTCCTTCGCCGCTCCGGTCGTCAGGACGAGGGCAGGCGCATGGCGGGGGAGGCACTCGCCCTGGAGCGGCAGGCGGCATCGGTCGGAACGGGCGGGCAGGCCGCAGCGGAGGCCGTGGCCGTCATGACCGTGATCGAGCACGAAGTGGACGCCGGGCGTTGGCAGACGGCCCTCGCCGCTCTGGCGGAGGTGCTCCCCGTGTGGCGGCTCCTGTACGCCGAAGAGCCACGCCGCCACGCCCCTCGGCTGGTCCAGGCACTGCACCTCACGCACGCGTGCCTGAGCCGGACCGGTGACGAGGACGCGGAACTGGAAGCGGCGACGGAGCTGGTCGAGGTGCATCGCCGGTCCATACCCGCGGCCGGGAAACGGAGTTCGACCCTCTTCTCCGCCGTGCGCAGGCGGGCCGAGATCCTGCAGGATCGCGGGAGCGCGGACGAGGCAGCCGACGCGTGGACGGACTTCGCGGCCGAGGCGCGCAAGCCCTCTGAGGAAGGACCGACCGCTGACGCCCGGCTCCTGGCCCTGCTTCTGTCCCCGCTGTTCTTCGCCCTGCACAAGGCGGAGCGATGGCAGGAAGCGGTGGCAGTCGCCGACGAGTCCACCACCGTGAACCGATGGCTGTACGAGGCGGAGCCGGAGCCACGGCACGCCCTCGGAACCGCCATGGCCCAGTGGCTGGGTGCCATGGCCCGCGCAGCGGCCGGATCCGAACTCGACCGGGCCCTCACCGACGTCGACAAGGCCATCGCCGGGCTTCGCCCGCTTGTTCCGCAGGACATGCAGGACCCACCGGCCGGGCTGCTGCGCCAGATGGAGACGACTCGGGCCGAGGTGTTGGAAGCCCTGGGCCGACATGCTGCCGCGCGGCGACAACGGCGGAGGCTGAGGGGTGGCCCGGCGGCCTGAGGCTTGTCCTGCCCGCATTCGTGGAGGCCGACCTCAAGGAGAGGGCTGGGGGCCGATCCGCCCTCGGACCGGCCTGTGCTGCTTCCGTATCCGTCCATGAATCTCACGCGAGTCGCAGGTGAGCCGCCCCGAGCCCGTCAGGGCTCGGGGCGGCTCGGACGGAGCAGGCCGGCGCGATCGAGAGCGCCGTCACCGACATCGCCCGCCTCCTCGGCCACGGCATCAGTCACACCGACGCCGTCGAGCCGAGTACCGGTCGGATGCCCTGTCTCTTCTCGCGTCATGCCGCTCGGCGCGGCACTCCGTCGCCGACGAGGGGTGGCTTCCTCCGCCCCCCTGTCCTCAGGGCGCCTGCTCCGCCGCGAAGGCGTCGTCGGCGATCCGGCGCAGGGCCTGGGCAGGGCTTCCCCCGGCGGTCATCGCGCCACCGATGGTCCTCTTGGTGCTGTCGCCCACCACAGCCCACGAGGTCTTGCCCACGGGAGGCAGGACCGAGGTCGGCAGCTCGTGCAGGAACTCGTGGAGCTCCCGGTACTGGTTGTCCGCCTCCATCTGCTGGGTGACCGACACGGTCACCGGCAGCAGGTTGTTGCGTGCCGCGAACTCCCGCACGTTCTTGTCGTTGAAGAGGAAGTCGAGGAACTTTCCGGTCTCCTCACGGTGCCCGTTGCGCCTGAACGCCATGATCCAGTCGACCATCGCGGGCGCGGAGCGGGCCTCGCCGCCTCGCCCGGGCACAGGCACCTTGCCGACCTTGACCCCGGCGTCCCGCGCCAGCTGGAGCAGGGAGGGATGCCCGTTGACCATGCCCACCTCGCCGCGCACGAACGCCGCGTAGGCGTCCTTGCGGTTGAGTCGCTCGGGCGGAACGGGCCCCGTGAGCCCCGCCTTCACGAGGTTCTCCTTCACCCAGTTCAGGCTGTTGATGTTCGCCTGTGAGTCGATCTCGTAGGAGCCGTTCATTGCGGTGTAGCCACCGCCGCCCCCGAGCATCCAGGCCATCGCCTCGATCTGCGCCTCTTCGGGGCCCAGCGGCACCGCCACGGGGTACTTGACCTCGGTACGGCTCTTCAGCTGCTGCGCTGCGGCCTTCAGTTCGCCCCACGTGGCCGGAGGCTTGTCGATGCCCGCATCGGCGAACACCTTCTCGTTGTAGAAGAGGAGCCTCGCCGAGGCCGTGAACGGCATGCCGTACTGCGTCCTCTGGTGCTCCCCGGCCTCGGCGAGCGGTGGCAGGAAGTTCGCCTGCACGGGGATCGAGAGCAGGCTCTCGGCGGGGTAGAGTTCGCCCCGCTCGGCGAACTCCGCGTACGAGGCGATCTGGGCCATGTCGGGAGCCTTGCCGTCCTTGACCATGTCCGCCACCTGGCGGTCGATGGTGTCCCAGGACACGATCTCCACCTCGACGTTGATGCCGGGATGGGCGGACTCGAAGGCATCGATGAGGTCCGCCCAGTACCGCTCGGTGCTGTCGGACCGGTCGCCGGCCACCTCGTAGTCGGCGGCCACCAGCCGCAGGGTGACTCCGTCCTCTCCAGAGGTGGCCGCGCAGCCTGCCGACGACACACACAGCACGAGAGCGGAAGCGGCGGCGGTCAGGGCATGGCGGGCATGCAGGTGCCTGGGCACGGGTTCTCCCCTTTGCTGTGCGCCACAGAAAGACCGCCCCCTGCCCGGTCGGCGTACGGCAGGGAGCAGAAGGCGCGTGACGGGTTACTTGACGGAGCCGGCGGTGAGGCCGGAGACGACCTTGCGCTCGATGAGTGCGAAGAGGATGACGACGGGCACGATGGCGATGACCGAGCCGGCGAACAGGTAGTTCCACTGGACGGTGTAGTTGCCGATGAAGCTGTTGATGCCGACCGTCAGCGGCTGGCTTTCCGGAATGGTGGAGAGGGTCAGGCCCATGACGAACTCGTTCCAGGCGGCGATGAAGGTGAAGATCATCGCGGTGACGACGCCGGGCATCGCGAGTGGCAGGGTGATCCGCAGGAGCGCGCCTCCCCGGCCGAGGCCGTCGATCATGGCGGCTTCCTCGAGGGCTTCGGGGATCGAGGAGAAGTACGCGGTGAGGATCCAGATCGCGAAGGCCAGGTTGAAGGCCGCGTTGCAGAGGATCAGGGTCCAGACCGAGTTGAGCATGTCCAGCTGGTAGAACTCGCGGTAGAGACCGACAAGCAGCGAGGTCGGCTGGAACATCTGGGTGATGAGCACCAGCAGCAGGAACAGCTTGCGGCCGCGGAACTTCATGCGCGCGGTGTAGTACGCGGCGGGGATGGCCACCACCAGGACGAGCAGGGTGGATCCGGCGGAGACGAGCAGGGTGACCCGGAGGTTGTCGGCGAGGTGGGACTCGCGCCAGACGTCGACGAAGTTCGCCCACTCGAACGCGCTCGGCAGGTAGGTCGCGTCACGCAGCTCGTGCGCCGGCCGGAGCGCGGTGACGATCATCTCCAGGTACGGCATCAGGAATACCGCAGCCAGAAGCCAGGCGACCGCCGCGGTCAGCAGCGCACGGGGGGTGAGGGTCCGCGGGCGCCGGGCCTGCGGAGCCGTGGGGGCGGCCTCCGGGTCGACGGCGGGGGCCGCGGAGCGTACGGGAGCGAGGGTGCGCTGAGTCATCAGTTCTCCTCCTGGTTCCAGCGGCTGGCCTTGAGGAAGACGACGACCATGACCACGACGAGGGCGAAGTTGACGACGGACATCGCCGCGGACTGGCCGATGTCGGAGTTCTTGAGCTGGTACATGAACACGGTGGTGGTGGCGGTGTCGCTGTCCGGGCCGCCGTGGGTCATGCTCCAGATGATGGGGAACGAGTTGAAGACGTTGATCAGGTTGATCACCATGCCGACGAGCAGCGCCGGCCGCAGCAGCGGGAGGGTGATCTTCAGATACGTCTGCCAGGTGGTGGTTCCGTCGACCTTGGCCGCCTCGTAGATCTCCTCGGGGACGGTCTGCAGTCCGGCGAGCAGGGTGTACGTGGTGAACGGCAGGGAGACGAAGACCGCGACGAACATCATCCACGGCCAGGCGGTGGACGGGTCGCCGAGCCAGTCCTGGGGGCCGTCGATGAGGCCGAGGTCGGTCATCAGGGTGTTGAGGACGCCGGCGGTCTGGTTGAGCATCCACTTGAAGCCGATGGCGGTCATCACGACCGACGCGGCCCAGGGTGCGATGAGTGCCCAGCGGGTGAGCCGGCGGCCGGGGAACTTCTGGTTGAACAGCTGGGCCAGGGCCAGGGAGATCACCATGGTGGCGGTGACCACGACCACCGTCCACACCACGGTGGAGACGATGACCGAGGGCAGCGAGGGTTCCTCGAACAGCTGCGTGTACTTGTCGAAGCCGGCCGAGCCGCGGACGAAACCGCTGCTGCTGATCTTCAGAAACGAGGTGCGGACCATCTCGTAGACGGGCCACAGGACGACCAGGACGATGAGCAGGACCGCGGGTCCGATCCAGGGCAGCGGACCCAGGCGGGCCAGGCCGCCCCGGCCCTTGCGGCCGGGACGGGTGGCGGAAGAGGTGGTGGACACGAGGGTGCCTTCCGTGACGGTGCGGTGCGCGGGGCCTACTGGTCGGCGGCCGCTGCCTCCGCCTTCTTCTGCAGCTCGCCCAGCACCTTCGCGGGGTCGTTCACGGCCGTGCCGCCGCTCTTCTTGATCTCGGCGGAGACGGCGTCCCAGGTGGTGTCACCCAGCGGGTAGAAGACCGCGTTCGGCAGCAGAGAGAAGAAGGGCTCGAGGTCCTTGTGCTTGCCGTTGGTGGTCATCTCCTTCAGCGTGTCCTTGGTGACCGGCATCAGGTTGTACATCTCGTCGAACTTCAGCGTGTTCTCCTTGGAGTACGCGAAGTCGAGGAACGCACGGACCTCTTCCTTGTGCCCGTTGTCCTTGAACGCCATCATCCAGTCGGCCACACCCAGCGTCGAGGTCAGCGCCCCGCTCTTGCCGGGGATCGGCGCGACCCCGTAGTCGACCTTGCCGTCCTTGGACATCTGGATCAGCGACGGGTGACCGTTGAGCATCGCGGTCTTGCCGGCCGCGAAGTCCGCGAACGCGGTCTTGCGGTCCGTCGTCGCCGGGTTGGCATAGGTCAGCTTCGGACCGACGAGGTTCGCCTTCAGCCACGCGAACGACTCGACGTTGGCCTGGCTGTTCAGCGTGTACGCGCCCTTGGCATCCGTGAAACCACCACCGTTGCCCAGCTCCCAGATCAGCGACTCGCCCTGGGCCTCCTCCGGACCCAGCGGCAGCGCGTACGGGGTCACGCCCGGCACCTTCGCCTTGACCTTCTCCGCCGCCGCCTTCAGCTCGTCCCAGCTCTTCGGCGCCTCGGTGACACCCGCCTTGGCGAAGATCGCCTTGTTGTAGAAGAACGCCCGCGCCGAGGACACGAACGGGATGCCGTACTGCGTGCCCTCGACCTCACCGGCCTTGGCGAAGCTGCCGATCAGATTGGCACGCGTCTTCTCCGACAGCACCTCGTCCGCCTTGTACAGCAGATCGTCCGCGACCTTGTCCGCGTACCCACCCGTCTGCAGGACGTCCGGCACGTTACCGCTCTGGATCATCGTCTTGACCTGAGAATCGATGTCGTTCCAGTTGATCACCTGGACATCGACCTTGATCTTCGGGTTGGCGGCGGTGAAGCGCTGCGCGACGTCCTTCCAGTACGCCGTCGAACTGTTCGACGCCTTGTCGCCGTAGTCGGCGGCGACGAGCTTCAGGGTCACCTCACCGTTCGCCGAGTCGCCGCCGTCCTTGCCGGCACCGCAGGCCGTGAGGGTGAGCACGCCGATGGTGCAGGCCGCCACGATCATCCGCTTGTTCATCGTCAGTACCGCCTTTGTTCTGCCGACCGTCGGACGATACGGCTGGTGGGGTTCAGGAACGGCAGCAGTCTCGGAGCGTGAATGAACCTGGGTACCGCTCCAGGTCTTCGCTCAGTAACGAGCATTTGCCGTGGCCAAAGTAAACACGATGACGGGCTTCAGCACCAAGCGCCGTTACGCGAACGATGCCGAATCGCCCGGATGTTGGGCACTCGCCGCCCTGACGAAGCAGGTCGCAGTAGAGTCGTGCGGCCGGACAGCACACCGCCCCCGAGCGCCGTAGAGCGCTCGGGGGCGGTGTGCTGCGGTCAGTGCTCTCAGACGGTGATCACTTCGATGCCGGCCTCGGTGAGCCTGTCCACCATGTCCGGGGCGATATCGGAGTCGGTGACGATGGAGTCGATACGGTCGAGGCCACAGATCCTGGCGAAGGCGCGCTTGCCCATCTTGGAGGAGTCGGTCACCAGGATGACCTTGCGGGCGCGCTCCGCGAAGAGCCGACTGATACCGGCCTCGTCCTCCTGGTGCGTCATGACCCCGAGCTGCGGGTCCACGCCGTCGACACCCAGGACGGCGACGTCCAGCACCACCTCGTTCAGCACTCCCGCCGTCAGCGGCCCCACCAGCTCGTAGGTCTGCGGCCGGGCCACACCACCGGTCACCACGATCTTGAACTGCGGGCGAACCGCCAGCTCACCGGCGATGTTCAGCGCGTTGGTCACGACGGTGTACAGGGGGCCGGACTGCCCCTCACCAGGCTCACCCACGCCTCCGCCCGTCCGCAAGGCCAGCGCGCGGGCCACCTCAGTGGTCGTCGTACCTCCGTTGAGACCGACGACGTCCCCCACGGTCAGCAGGTCCGCCACCGCCCCGGCGATCCGTTGCTTCTCGGAGGCCCGGCGGGAGGACTTGTAGCGCAAGGGGAGCTCGTACGACACACCGTGCGCGATCGCCCCTCCGCGCGTACGGACGAGGAGCCGCTGCTCCGCGAGCTCATCGAGGTCCCGGCGAATGGTGGCGGGCGACACATCGACGGCGGCAGCGGCCCCATCCACGTCCAACTTGCCCTCGACCGCCAGCAACTCGAGCAACCTGCTCCACCGCTCCTGCTTGGACATGTGCCGCAACCTTCCCTACCCCTGAGACGTCCGAACCGCACGCCCGGGTCCTCGGGGCCCACTGCCGGGCAGAGGACCGTCGGACGGGGGAGCATGCGCGAAGTTGATCGTAGCGCGACAACATCGAGCATCGCCGTAGTCCGGCAGTTTCCGCACGCGGGGAGCCCGCTGTTCCGTTTGCCGCCCCTCGGACGGGCTAGCGCGACGGCTCTTACGATCACTCAATCTGAGTTAATGTGTCCGCTAGACGCTTTCATCGATCACAATCAATCACTTTAGATGGTCGTCAGCCGTGGACGTCGGCACCTCAAGCAGGTTACCCGCGGCAACCCCTCCCCCTGCGCGCCTGCTCTCGATGTCGCGCTCCGCCGCCGGGGCGCGCGGACGGTCGCGGCCTCGGCGGGGCCGGAGAGTCTGCGGGCCATCACTCCGAAGGAGTTCCTGGCGGGGGCCGCTCCTCTCGAGCGGCTCCCGAGCCGCTCTCGGGCAATCCGAGGGGCGCGGGAGGGGCTTGCGTCGCCGCGATCGCGGGCGAGATCGACGCCACAGCCCCCTCACGATTCCGGCGCGAGGTCCGGATGGGCGAGCTCACGCCGCCACAACCAACTCAGTCATATGCTTGAAGTTGTGTGTAGGTGCTGATATTCAAGCAGCTATTGACACCTTCATCGTGTCGCCGAGCAGGGACATCCGACCCTACGAGCCCCAAGGAATCGCGTGACCACCTTCGAGATTTCCCGCACTTCCGTCGAGATCGACTCCCAGCCGGAAACCTGGCGCCGTGCGGCCGAGTCGGTCGCCTCCTTCTCGGACGCCCTGCCGCGTCGGGGTGAGCGCGTCGCCGTCGTCGGCTGCGGCACGTCCTGGTTCATGGCCCATGCGTACGCGGAGCTGCGCGAATCGGGCGGACACGGCGAGACTGACGCCTTCGCCGCCTCCGAGTTCCCGCACGGCCGGAGCTACGACCGCATCCTCGCGATCACCCGCTCCGGCACCACCACCGAGGTCCTCGACCTGCTGAACCGGGTCAAGGGCACCCTCGCCACCGGCGCCATCACCGCCGACCCCACGACCCCCGTGATGACGGCCGCCGACGCCGTCGCCGTCCTCGACTTCGCGGACGAACAGTCCGTCGTCCAGACCAGGTTCGCCACCACGGTTCTCGCCCTCCTGCGGGCCCACCTCGAAGCCGAGAACGCTCTGCCGGCAGGTGTACGTCCGCTGGCCCAGGCGGTCCAGGACGCCGAGCGCGCCGTCATCGAACCCCTCGACCCGGCCGTCTGCGGCGCCGAGCAGTTCACCTTCCTCGGCAGCGGCTGGACCTACGGCCTCGCCCTCGAAGCGGGGCTCAAGATGCGCGAGGCCGCGGGGGCCTGGACCGAGGCGTACCCGGCCATGGAGTACCGCCACGGCCCGATCAGCATCACCGGCCCCGGCCGGGTCGCCTGGCTCTTCGGCACCGCACCGCAGGGCCTCGCCGACGACATCGCCCGAGTCGGCGGTCTGTACTCCGCCGGGTCCGGCGAGGGCGCCGGCACCCTCGACCCGCTCGCCGACCTCATCCGGGCCCAGCGCCTCGCCGTCCATCTCGCCGAGGCCCGCGGCTACGACCCGGACCGTCCTCGCAACCTGACCCGCTCCGTGATCCTCGACGGCTCCGGAGCCTGAATCCCACCGTTGCCGCCCCTGTCCGGCCGGTGAGGTGGACGCCCCCGTCCACCTCACCGGCCGTTTCCTCTGCCGCCCCCGCTGTCAGCTCGCCGTCACCGCTTCGTGGAGAACTCCCATGCCCCTCACCCCGACCGACGACATCATCGGGCCCGCCCGCGCCGCGAACACCGGTGTCGGCGCGTTCAACGTCGTCCAGATCGAGCACGCCGAGGCGATCGTCACCGGGGCCGAGCAGGCCGGCCTACCGGTCATCCTGCAGATCAGCGAGAACACCGCCCGCTACCACGGCTCCCTCGCCCCCATCGCCCTCGCCACGCTTGCGATCGCCCGTGCCGCCGCCGTCCCGGTGGCGGTCCACCTGGACCACGCCGAGTCCGCGGAGCTCGTCCAGGAAGCCGTGGAACTCGGCTTCACCTCGGTCATGTTCGACGCCTCGAAGCTGCCGTACGGAGCGAACGTCGCCGCCACCCGCATGATCACCGACCACTGTCACCGGGCCGACGTCTGGGTCGAGGCGGAACTCGGCGAGGTCGGTGGCAAGGACGGCGCCCACGCCCCCGGTGTTCGTACGGACCCGGACGAGGCCCGCGAGTTCACCGCGGCGACGGCGGTGGACGCGCTCGCCGTCGCCGTGGGCAGCTCGCACGCCATGCTCACCCGGGACGCCGAGCTCGACCTCGGCCTCATCGCACGCCTGAGGGACTCTCTCGACGTCCCCCTCGTCCTGCACGGCTCCTCCGGCGTCGCCGACGCGCACCTCGCGAAGGCCGTCGCCGCCGGCATGACGAAGGTGAACATCTCCACCCACCTCAACCAGCTCTTCACCCGCACGATCAGGGAGCGGCTCGAAGCCGCCCCGGCGGTGGCCGACCCGCGCAGGTACCTGGGCCCGGCGCGCGAGGCGGTGGCGGTGGAGGTGGCACGGCTGCTGTGTGTCCTCGCCGGCCGCTGACCCGAGGGGTGACGCGAGGAGGGCCCGGCTGCGGTCGCAGCCGGGCCCTCCTCTCCGTGGTGCGGTTCTCTCCTCGCGGCGCCCGCCGGCGCCGTCGCGTGGTCGCACTCTTCCGCCATGACCTGCGGCCCGCGGTCCGTGAAGACCGGACCACGATCCTGCGACTGCTGACCGAGAGGCGGGACGACCTGGCCCTCGGGCCGGGGCCGTCCCGCTCTACCGCACCGCCGGGCCGTCAGACCCGGTGGGTCATCCGATGGTCCAGCGCTGCAGCGCCGATCCGTTGCCGGCCTGCTGGGTGACGAGGGCGCCGTTCGTCGTCGAGGCGGTGGTCAGCAGGAGGCCGCTCTTGACCGAGGTCAGGGTGTGGCCGCCGGTGACCGGCGTGACCGTCCACCGCTGGTTGGTGCCGCCGCTGCACGTCCACTGGACGATGGAGGCGCCGGCGGACATGGAACCGCCACTGACGTCGGCACAGAGCCCGGAGGCAAGGTTGACCAGGGTGTAGGAGCCGTCCGGCTGCTGGGTGAAGGTCCACTTCTGGTTGTTGCCGCCGTGCAGGGCCCAGGTGTCGAGCTGCGTGCCCGGCGTGGTGGAGCTGCCGGGAACGTCCAGGGCCTGGCTGCCGGTGGCGAGGGTGTGGACGCCGCTGAAGGCGCCGGAGCCGCCGCCGCTGGACCAGGGGACGTCCGGGGCGGCGTAGTAGTTGATTCCTGCCGCGGTCCAGCGCGGGCCGTGGGTGCCCAGACGGTTGCTGAAGTCGGTGTAGTTGTGGGTGGACTGCGGCGACCAGCCGATCTCGGCGATGGCGGGCAGGCGCGGGAAGGTCATGTGCTCGGCGTAGACGTACGGCTCGGGGAACTGGCTCGTGGACGTGGGCAGCTGGTTGCTGCCGGCGTACGCGCGGTCGGCCCACAGGGCGGCCTCGACGCCGGCGATCTTGTCGGCCGGGACGAGTGAGCCGGTGCCGTTGAGCTTGGCCGTCGAGGTGGTGGGGTCCCAGTCATACGCCTTGCTCAGCGGGACGTAGCCCTGCCAGGTCAGGCCGTACGGCGTCGAGGAGTCGTACTTCAGGTCCAGGTACGCGTGGTCCGAGGGGGACATGACGAACTTGGCGTTCTGCTGGACGGCGTTGCGGACGAACTGGACGTCCTCGGTCTCGCTGGAGGTACCGATGCTGGCCCGGTCGTCGGCGTCGCCCCACCACTGCATGATGCTGTTCGCGGGGATCGTGGACTGGCCGAGCTGGTGCCAGCCCATCACCGTCTTGCCCCGCGCGGTCGTGGCCGCGGTCGCGGCGGAGACGTAGGCGTTGTACTGGGTCGAGGTGGCCTGCGGGGTCTCGTCACCGCCGAGGTGGACGTACGGTCCGGGCGTCATCGCCGCCACGGTGTCGATCACGGTGGTGAGGAAGCCGCTGACGTTGGAGACGTGCTGGGCGTCGCTCAGACAGTAGAGGCTGATGCCCACGTCGAAGCCCGAGTACGGGCTGATCGCGGTGTTGTTGCAGTTGAGGTTGGCGACCGACGCGAGAGCGGCGCTGGTGTGACCCGGACCGTCGATCTCCGGGACGACGGTCATGAAGCGGGACTTGGCGTAGGCGACGATCTCCTGGTACTCCGCCGCGGTGTAGTACCAGTTCGTGCCGCCGGTGAAGCCGCTCTGCGTGCTCGCGCCGACCGTCGTCAGGCTCGGTATCGCGCCGATCGCGATACGCCAGCCCTGGTCGTCCGTCAGGTGCAGGTGCAGGGTGTTGATCTTGTACGTGGCGGCCTGGTCGATGTACCGCTTGAGCTGGGACATCGGGAAGTAACGGCGGGCCACGTCGACCATGACGCCACGGTAGGAGTACCGGGGCGAGTCCGAGATCTGCACGGGGGCGACGGTCCAGGGACCCGGCTTGACCGAAGTGGACTCGATCGCGGCCGGCAGCAGCTGACGCAGGGTCTGCACCCCGCGGAACAGGCCCTGCGCCCCGTACGCGGTCACCGTCACACCGGTGCTGGTCGAATTCAGGGTGTAGCCCTCGGCGCCCAGGCTGGAAGCACCGTTGGGGTTCAGGACGATGGCCTGGCTCGCGGGCTGGGAGGTGGTGGTGACCGGAAGCGTGTAACCGGTCGCCGGGGCCAGCAGCCCCGCGAGGTACGAGCCCACGCCCGCCGCGTCGGGATCGCTGGAGGAGATGACGTTCACCGGCGTCTGCGCGGTGAGAGTGAAGCCACTGCCGGTCAGGCTCGTCTGGGAGACGGGCTGGGGCACGATGGCCGGGGCGGGCTCGACCGCCGTGGCCGTCGCCGGCAGAGGCACGGCCAGAGCGAGGGTGAGAACGGCGAGAGCGGCGAAGCTTCTGCCCCGAGGGCGCGAAGAGCGCAAGGGGGACTCCTTACGGTGGAGAGGGGGGACGCACGGCAGCGAGCACGGCTGGGCATGCCGCATCCCGTCAGGGGGTGCGGGGACGACATGAGAAATGCAGCCGAGAACACTGAAGGTGCGTGGTCATGCGAAATCGGACGTGCTGCTGATCAACTTCGAACGAACCGTGGCAGTGCAGGAGTCAGAACGTCAAGTCCTACCCGGACGTAGCTTCGTCACGCGCAACGCTCGTCGCGAGTTCGATGTACAGCAGGAAAAATCTCGTCACCCACCCTTCCGCCAAGCTCATGTTTACGTAATCATAGAAGGCTGCGCTTACATGCCCGCGGCTTGAGACTGCCGATGCCAGGAGAGATCCCCGACCTGGCGGAGGTGGCGCCGGAGGCGAGGGCCTGGGGGTTGAGGCGAACGACCGCACCCCCGGGGTCCGTCGAGACCCTTCCGGAGCTGCGCGTTTGTTAACTTCCTGTGCGCACTAGTGACATGTACAGGTCAACTCTGCCAATCTTGCGTCTGTTCTCGTGCACGAAACGTGCACCCGCAACGGCGCCAACCCCTCCGGAAATCCCGGAGGTTATCCGCTCCACAGCTCTCCCGGCTGGGTCACCACCCCACGCAGCCGGCTGTCACCGGCCGAGACCCTCGGCCGCCGCAGAAGGAGTTCCGTTGAGTCTTCTCCCCCGCAGGGCCCTCGCCGCAGGCGCGTTACTCGCCGGCGCCGCAATGGTCGCTGTCGCCCTCCCCGCCAGCGCCGGCACGCCGCCACAGGCCCCGGCGCCCTCGGCGCAGGCCCGTTCCGGCGCCCTGCCGCTCCAGCTCAGCCCGGCCGAGCGCGCCGCGCTGCTGGCCGACGCCCACGCCACCCGCGCCGCCACCGCCAAGGCCCTGGGCCTGGGCGGGCAGGAGGCGCTGCTGCCCCGCTCGGTGACCAAGGACGCCGACGGCAGCGTGCACACCCGCTACGAGCGCACCTTCGCCGGCCTGCCGGTCCTCGCCGGTGACCTGGTGGTCCACACCGCCGCCAACGGCACGGTCAAGAGCGTCACCAAGGCCACCAAGGCCGCCATCACCGTCGCCTCCACCGCCGCAACCAAGAGCGCCGAGTCGGCGAAGGCCGTCGCGCTGGGCCGGGCCAGAGCCGAGGGCGTCAAGGCCCCGACGGCCGAGTCGGTCCGCAAGGTCGTCTGGGCCGGCTCCGGCAAGCCCACCCTGGCCTGGGAGTCCGTGGTCGGCGGCGTGCAGCACGACGGCACCCCCTCCGAGCTGCACGTCATCACCGACGCCACCACCGGTGCCAAGCTCTACGAGTACCAGGGGGTGCACACCGGCACCGGCAACAGCATGTACAGCGGCACGGTGAACATCGGCACCTCGCTGTCCGGCTCGACCTACCAACTGAACGACCCCAGCCGCGGCGGCAACAAGACCTACAACCTCGGCGGCGGCACCTCGGGCACCGGCACGCTGTTCACCGACGCCGACGACGTCTGGGGCAACGGCCTGCCCTCCAACACCCAGACCGCCGGCGTGGACGCGCACTACGGCGCCCAACTGACCTGGGACTACTACAAGAACGTGCACGCCCGCAACGGCATCAAGAACGACGGCGTGGCCGCCTACTCCCGGGTCCACTACGGCAACGCCTACGTCAACGCGTTCTGGCAGGACTCCTGCTTCTGCATGACCTACGGCGACGGCGAGAACAACGCCAAGCCGCTGACCTCGATCGACGTCGGCGCCCACGAGATGACGCACGGCCTGACCGCCAACACCGCCAAACTCGTCTACAGCGGCGAGTCCGGCGGCCTGAACGAGGCCACCTCCGACATCTTCGCCGCCGCGGTGGAGTTCTGGGCGAACAACGCCAACGACGCCGGCGACTACCTGGTCGGCGAGAAGATCGACATCTTCGGCGACGGCACCCCGCTGCGCTACATGGACAAGCCGAGCAAGGACGGCGCCTCCAAGGACGCCTGGTACTCCGGCATCGGCGGCATCGACGTCCACTACTCCTCCGGCCCGGCCAACCACTGGTTCTACCTGGCCTCCGAAGGCAGCGGCGCCAAGGTCGTCAACGGCGTCAGCTACGACTCCCCGACCTCCGACGGCCTGCCGGTCACCGCGATCGGCCGCGACGCCGCCGCCAAGATCTGGTACCGGGCGCTGTCGACCTACATGACCTCCTCCACCAACTACGCCGGTGCCCGCACCGCGACCCTCCAGGCCGCCGCCGACCTGTACGGCATGTACAGCCCCACCTACGTCAACGCCGCCAACGCCTGGGCGGGCATCAACGTCGGCCCCCGCGTCGTGCTGGGCGTGACGGTCACCAACCCGGGCAGTCAGCTCACGGCGATCAACGTCGCCACCAGCCTGCAGATCCAGGCCGGCAGCACCAACCCCGGCCCGCTGACCTACACCGCCACCGGCCTGCCGGCCGGCCTGTCGATCAACGCCACCACCGGCCTGATCTCCGGCACAGCGACCACGGTGGGCGCCGGCAACGTGACGGTCACGGCGAAGGACTCCACCAACGCCACCGGCACCGCCACCTTCACCTGGAACGTCGTCACGGCGATCACCAGCTTCGAGAACACCACCGACGTAGCCATCCCGGACGCGGGCGCCGCGGTGTTCTCCAACATCAACGTCACGGGCCTGAGCGGCAACGCGCCGAACGCCCTCAAGGTCGACGTCAACATCGTCCACCCCTGGCGCGGTGACCTGGTCATCGACCTGGTCGCCCCCGACGGCACGCTGTACCGCCTGAAGAACTCCGACCTCAACGACTCGGCCGACAACGTGATCGCCACCTACACGGTGAACGCCTCCAGCGAGGTCGCCAACGGCACCTGGAAACTCAAGGTCCAGGACATGTTCAGCTTCGACGCCGGCTACATCAACAGCTGGAAGCTGACCTTCTGATCCACGGCGACCACCGGCCCGCCGACCGGTGACACCGATCGCACCCGCTGACTGCGACGCTGCCCACCTGACACGGTGGGCAGCGTCGCGGCCGTCGAAGAGGCCGTCACATCGGGAGGGAGAAGAGACGCACCGGCTCTGAAGGCCAGTACGCGCCGTGCGCAGGGACCTTCTCCACGTCGCTGGTGAGTGAGCTCAGGGCGCCGGAGCGGACGTCGGCGTACTGGCCGATGGCCAGCGTCGCCGATCAGGATCCTGTCGCGCAGGAAGTCCTCGCAAGGTCCGAGGCATCAGCCCGAGCGAACACCGGACAGGTGCGGCGCGCGCCAGGGACTGACCGCCCGCACCCATACGCCGGCATGAGAGTGCGGGGTGTGGGGACGGTGGGCCGTCCCCACACCCCGCACACGGTGGGCTGCCGACCTACTTCAGGTACGGGCCCGCGGCTCCGATCCTGCCGGTGCCGTTGAGGACGTACACCCGCAGGTTGCCCTTGCCGGGTGCGGCGACCGTGAGGGTGCCGTTGGTGACGGTCTTCACGTCACCCGTGACGGCATCGGTGTACGTGCCGTTGGGGATGCCCGTGTAGGTGGCGCCGCCCGAGATCGCGACGAGGGCGAAGCTGTCCGTCGTGCCGCTGGTGTAGCGGCGCTTGAAGGCCATGTCGCCCGAGATGCCCTCGGTGGAGTACTGGCCCATCTGGAGCGCCGGGATGGCGCGGCGGATCTGGTTGAGCCGCTGGACGTGCTTGACCAGGGGCTGCTGGAGGGTGGTGGCGACGGTGCCGGAGGCGGCGGAGACCTGGGAGAAGTCGGAGGCCGTGACGGAGCCGGCGACGTGGTCGCCGAAGTAGGCGCGGCCGGTGGTGGCGAGCGGGCAGGTGGGCCCGCAGTCGATCTTCTTGCCCTTCTGGAACTCGATCTCCGAGCCGTAGTACAGCGTGGGGATGCCGCGGAAGGTCCACATCAGGGACATGTTCTCGGCCCAGGCGTCGGTGCCGCCCGCGTACCGCTCGCTGGACTTGTTGGGGCCGTAGTCGTGGCTGTCGACGTAGACGACGTTGTAGGTGGCGTCGTTGTAACTGTCGTCGGAGTCCTTGCCGTTGTGGAAGGCGTTGGGGGCGTCACCGAAGTTCATGTGCATGCGCATGTCGATGACGTTCATGCCGGAGAAGCGGCTGTGGTCGGGGGTGTGGTAGCTGTTGCCGTTCAGGAAGGCGTTGGTGGAGGTGGGCTGGCTGCCGGTGCCCTGCTGCTGCTCGTAGTCGTACATCTCCAGGGCGGCCTTGGTGTCGTCGGCGTCGTACTCCTTGCGCTCCTTCCAGGTGTAGAACTGCGCGGAGTGGTTGACCGAGCCGCGGTTCCACTTGTCGTTGACGAAGGCGGCGACCTCGCCGAAGACGAAGAAGTTCTTGGCGGCCTCGGCGCCGTGACGCTGCGTCACACGCTCCTGGATGGCAGGGAGGAAGCGGCGGTTCCAGGTGGTGCGGGGGATGTGCACGGCCGTGTCGACGCGGAATCCGTCGACGCCCATGTCGATGTACTTGTTGTAGGCGCCGATGAGGTGGTTCTGGACCGTGGGGTTCTCGGTGTTGAAGTCGGCGAGGTCGTCGTGCAGCCAGCAGGAACGCGAGTCCTCACCCTCCCAGTTGCCGATCCAGCACTGGTGGTAGAGGGCCTTGGGGAACATGCCCGAGGTGGGGCTCGGCCACTGGCAGTTGTAGATGCGGTAGCCCTCGGGGGAGGTGTACTGGGTGGGCGTGCCCCAGTTGACGCAGGTGTTGCCGGCCGGCTCGGCCGTCGACCACATGTCGCCGTTGTAGTACGACTTGCCGGTCTTGGAGTCGATGGTGAGGCCGTCGTACTCGAAGCCGGGCTGCTTCTCGTCGTAGTACCAGCTCCACTGGCTGTCCCGGACGCCGTACACGGTGGGCGTGAACAGCCCCTTGGCGCCCCAGCGGGAGGAGTGGTTGTAGACGACGTCCTGGTAGATCTTCATGCCCTTGGCGTGGGCGGCGTCGATGAGGTCCTGGTAGGAGGCGCCGGCGGACTCCAGGCGCGGGTCGACCTTGTAGAAGTCGTAGCCGTGGTAGCCGTGGTAGTCGTAGTCCGAGCGGTTGAGGACCACCGGGGTGACCCATATCGCCGAGAAGCCGAGGCCCTTGACGTAGTCCAGCTTCTGGACGAGGCCCTTGAAGTCGCCCCGGAACATGGGGTCGTCGTTGGCCGCGTTGCCGGACTTGGTGTGCTGGCTGCCGCCGCGGTTGTTCGACGGGTCGCCGTCGTTGAAGCGGGCGGTCAGGACGAAGTAGATCGGGTCCTTGCGCGGGTCGGTGCCCAGCGGCTTCCCGGTCGCCGGGGTCGCCGGCTTGTCCCCGGTGGTGGCGGACGCGGCGGCGGAGGCGACGGAGACGTTCCCGGCCGCGTCCACGGCCTTCACCGTGTAGCCGTACGTGGTCCGTTCTGCCAGGTTCGTATCGGAGAACACCGTGGAGCCGACGTCGGTCACCACCGTGCCGGAGGTGCCGCCGGTACGGGTCACCTGGTACTTCGTCACCCCGCGGTCGTCGGTGGCCGGGTCCCAGGTGAGCAGGACGGAGACCCCGTCGGCGGCGGCGGTCACCCGCGTCGGAGCCGTCGGGGCCTGGGTGTCGGGCACGGCGGCGGCGCACGGGTCGGCCGCGTTCGCCGTCACCACGTTGTTCCGTACGGTGCTGACGCCCGTGCCGATCGCGTAGTCGGAGCCCCCGTTGTTGTCCCAGATGCCGTTGCCGTTGTTGAAGGCGGCCTTGAGGGAGGTGGCCGTCCCGAGGTCGACCTCCCGCTTCCACCAGCCGGTGCACGCGGTCTGCATGCCGACGCCGGGGACGGCGGTCCAGGCGCCGCCCGCGGGCTGGTAGTGGAGGTTGACGGTGGACCAGCCGAGGGCCTCGGCGGAGTAGTACACCGTGGCCTTGGCCGAGGCGGACGGCGTGGGGGTGGGGGTCGGCGTCGGCTCGGTCCCGGCGCAGGGGTCGGAGTGGGCGATCACCCCGTCCTTGACCGTGATGTTCCCGGTGCCCAGGGCGTAGTTCTTGCCGCCGTTGTTGTCCCAGGTGCCGGAGCCGTTGTTGAAGGTGGCCTGCAGCCCGGTGGCCGCCCCGAGGGTGACGGTCTTCTTCACCCAGTCCGTACAGGCGGCCTCCATGGCCACGCCCGGGACGGTGGTCCAGGAACCGCCGTCGGGGGCCCAATGAAGCTTGTACGCCGACCAGTTCTTGGTCTTGGTCCAGTAGAAGACGGTGGCCGTGCTGTCGGCGGCGGCCGCGACCGGGGCGGTGCGGGGGGAGGTGTCGCCGGGGGGCGCGGCGACCACCAGGCCGAGGATGCCGGCGGCGGCCGCCAGGGCGGCGACCGGGCGGGTCGGCAGCCGTCTGCGGGTGCGTGTCATCTGAATCTCCAGGGAGGGACGGCGTCACCGGCCGGACCTCGCTCCCGGGCTCTGGGAACGACGTCCGCTGGAAACACTGTCGGAAACTTTCAGAAACTTCTTGCGTCGGCGGGAAGTTACCGCCGGACAGCGCGCGCGTAAAGGGATCTGACAGAAGGCGACGATGTTGCCCGTCTGGTGCCAGGCGTGCCGGCAGGACCAGCCGTTGCTGTGGCAGGCGCTGACGTCGTGGCCGCTGGGGGCGTCGTCGACGTACGCAGGGATCTCGATGCCCATGCGGACGCTTCTTGACGGACAATCCTTGTGGGGGCGGGTATCGACCCACCGACCGCAGGGGATCGCCATGTCCGATCTTCCGACAGCCGCCGCACCGACGAGGGTCTTCCTCGTCGACGATCACGAGGTCGTCCGCCGCGGCCTTCGTGACCTGCTCGACGACGAGCCCGATCTGGACGTGGTCGGGGAGGCGTCGACGGCGGAGCATGCCCTGGCCAGGGGGCCGGCGCTGCGGCCGGATGTCGCGGTCCTCGACGTGCGGCTTCCGGACGGTGACGGGATCTCCGTCTGCCGGGAACTCCGCTCCCGGATGCCCGAGCTGGCGTGCCTGATGCTGACGTCGTTCGACGACGAGGACGCACTGCTCGACGCGATCATGGCCGGGGCGGCCGGGTACGTCCTCAAGCAGATCAAAGGGTCCGACCTCGTCTCGGCGGTACGGACCGTGGCCACGGGCCAGTCGATGCTGGATCCCGCGACCACGGCCCGGCTGATGCACTCGCTCCGGGACCCCGAGCCGGCGCAGCCCCCGGAGGACGAACGGCTGGCGGTGCTGTCCGAGCGGGAGCGGTCCGTGCTCGACCTCATCGGCGAGGGGCTCACCAACCGGCAGATCGCCGAGCGGCTCTTTCTGTCGGAGAAGACGGTCAAGAACCACATCTCACGGCTGCTCGGCAAGCTCGGCGTGGAACGCCGCGTACAGGCGGCCGTCATCGCCGCGCAGACGCCCGAGCACCACGCCTAGGCGTGGTAGCGGGTCTCAGTTCCGCTCGTTCGGCAGCGGGATCCGCCATTGCAGTACCGTGCCGCTGCCCGGTCGCGGCCTCGCGTGGACCGTCAGGGTGCCGCCGAGCCGCTCGGCCCTTTCGGAGAGGTTCCGCACTCCGCTGTGGGGGCCACCGCCCGGCGACATGCCGATCCCGTCGTCACTCACCGTCACGGCCAGGACTCCGTCCTCGACGACCACGGACACCTCGGCCCGGCCGGCCCGTGCGTGCCGCGCCACGTTGGTGAGGGCTTCGCCGATGACCGCGATCACCTCTTCCGCCGCCTCGGAGGGCACGTCCGTGTCGAGGAGGCCCTCCATGCGCAGGGCGGGAGCGAACCCGAGCGTGCCCGCGGCCTCGTCCACCGCCTTGACCACGCGTGACCGCAGCTTCGGGGCGATGCCCTGGGGGTCGTGTTCCCGAAGACCGAAGATGGTCGACCTGATGATCTTGATGGTGGAGTCCAGGTCGTCGATCGCCCGGTTCAGCCGGTCCACGGCCTCGGGGTGCTCGACGAATCTCCGGGCGCTCTGCAGGGTCATCCCCGTGGCGAACAGGCGCTGGATCGCCAGGTCGTGCAGGTCACGGGCGATCCGGTCGCGGTCCTCCAGGAGGATCACCTGCTCGGCGTCGCGGCGCCGGTCGGCAAGTTCGAGGGCCAGGGCCGCCTGCCCCGCGAATCCCGGGAGAGCGGTGATCTCCGCGCCCGAGAACGGGGGCCGCTTGTGACGCCTCGCGAGGATCAGCACCCCGCTGAGTCGTTCCTTGGTGCCGACCGTGACGGCTACCACCGGCCCGAAGCCCTTCCACCGTTCGGGTTGCACAGTGATACGCGGCTCGTTCTCGACATCGACGACCGTGACCAGGCCCTCCTGCGCGAGCGCGGCCTCGGCCAGGGTTCCTTCGCTGGTCGGCAGCACCACGCCCTGGTGTGCTTCGGCTCCCTCGCCGCGGGCGAGCGAGCCCCGCAGCTCACCGCCGGCACCGACGAGGTAGAAGACCCCCATGTCGGCGCCCGCGATGTCCACGGCATGCTCCAGCATCCCGTCGAGAACCTCTGTCTCCTCCGCGCCCGACAAGAGGGCGCTGGTGAGATCGGAGCTGGCGGCGAGCCACCGTTGCTTGAGCCTGCCCTCCTCGTAGAGGCGGGCGTTGTCGATGGCGATGCCCGCGGCGACGGCCAGGGTGGTCACCACGGCCTCGTCCTCGGCGTCGAAGTCGGCCGCTCCGCGCTTCTCGGTGAGGTAGAGGTTGCCGAACACCTCGCCGCGCACGCGGATGGGCACACCCAGGAACGAGTGCATCGGCGGGTGGTGCGGTGGGAACCCGTACGAGGCGGGGTGCTCGGACAGCTCCGGCAACCGCAGTGGTCGGGGGTTGCGGATCAGCTCGCCGAGCAGGCCGTGGCCGGAGGGAAGGTCTCCGATCTGCGCCCGCAGGTCGTCCCCGATGCCGACGGGGATGAATTCGGAGAGCTTACTGCCGTCGCCGATCACGCCCAGAGCGCCGTACTCGGCGTCCACGACGGTGACAGCCGCCTCCACGATGTCCTTGAGCACCTGTGGCAGGTCGAGTTCCCTGCCCACGGCCATGACGGCTTCCAGCAGCCCGTTGAGCCGGTCCCTGGTGCCCCGCACCTCGTCGATGCGCACCTGGAGCTCGTCGAGCAGCTGGTCGAGCCGCAGCCGCGGGAGCCTGCTGTCCGCCGGCTCCGGGCTTTCCCGGACCATCGCCACCTCCGGCCACGTCGAGGGCGCGGTCCGCGCTCGATGGGCACTCCTTCACGGTAGTTCCGGTGTCCCGGGCGCTCCAGCCGGATACGAGTGCCCGTTCCCGACCCGGTCGCATACAGACCGCGACGGCCCGTCGCTCCGCGAGCGTGCGTGCCGGGCGCGCCGGGCAGGCGGGACTTTCGACACACGCCCTGGGCGCGTGTCATGACGTGCTCCCGTGACCGGGCCCCTGCCGGGGGATGAGTTCCACCGGGCAGTGGGCGTGCTGCAGCAGGCTGAGGGTGATCCGGCCGAGGGTGGGTCCGAGGTATCCGGGCGAGCGTCGACCGCCGATGACGAGGAGGTCGGCGTGGTGCGACGCGTCGACGAGAGCTCCGGGCACGCTGTGGCTCTTCTGGCCGTCGGCGTGCACGATGAGGTGCGGAAACTCCTCCCGGACCTGGTCCGAGACCGAGGTCAGCGCGTGAACGTGCTCGCGGGCGCTCTCCTCGCCGCAGTCGCGCCGCCGCACTGCCGGTGAGCCGATGGACAGCCCGATGCTCCATACGTGCAGGAGCCGCAGCGGCACCTTGCGCAGCACGGCCTCGCGTGCCGCCACACGGGCACAGCCCATGTCGTTGTCGTCTCGCACCGCCGCGAGAACCACGCCGGCCTCGATCGGCTCCCCGGTCCCGCGCACCACGACCACGGGCGTGGTGGCGGCCGCCGCGACCTCGAGACCCACCGATCCGAGCAACAGCGACGAGAACCCGCCGAGGCCGCGGTGTCCCACGACGACGGTGCCGCTCAGGGCGGCGGCTCGCCGCAGGCTTTCGGGGGCTGCGCCCTCGGTGAGTTCCTCGATGAGCGTCAGTTCGGGGTAGCGGTCCTTGATCTCCTGGGTGGCACGGTCGAGCGTGTCCCGCCCCGCTTGCCGACTCCGGCGGATCTCCGCCTGCGACAGGAGTGGAGCCTGTGCGTTCGTATCCGTAGCGTGGACGAGACAGAGGGTGCCGCCCCGCAGGGCCGCTTCCGCCGCCGCCCACATCATGGCCGTGCGTGCGGGCGGCGATCCGTCGACGCCGACGACGACACCGCCGAGGTCGAGACGGGCCGCGGTTCGCTCCATGGCTCCTCCTGACACGGACCGGGACTCGCTTCCACCATGGCAGATCGTCCCGAGCGGCCGGAGGGCCGCTGGGGGCAAGGGCGGGGCCAAAGGTCCCCACCCGGACGGGGAGGCGTACCAGCCCGACAGCGACCAGCCTGACAGCGACCGATCCGACCGATCCGACCGGCCCTGACGGTCCGACCGGTCCTGACGGTGGACCGTTCGGCCCTCGCCGCCCCCGAGCGGGCGGGGGAAGGTGGTGACGCGCGACGGGGCACCGGCCGAACGCTCGAACAGGAGGTGCGGTGATGAAGCACATGAAGGTGACTCCTCACAGACAGGACCGACCGTGTCCCCCACCGATCTGACCCGACCCCTTGTGACGTCGCTGGTGAAGGACGCCGTCACGGCCCCCTCGATGCACAACGCACAGCCCTGGAAGTTCGTCTGCAGGGCGGGCGCGGGCATCATCGAGCTGCACGGCGATCCGCTGCGTGGCATGCCGCACGAGGACCCCGACCACCGCGCGCTCCACCTCGGCTGCGGCGCCGCCCTGCTCGGGCTGCGGGCCGCCGCCGCGCACCGGGGCCGGCACGCCGCGGTCAGGTTGCTGCCCCGCCCCGAAGACCGCTGGCACTTCGCCGACGTGGAACTGCACGGACCGGACGACATCGACCGCGATCTCGTCGCGCTCCATGCCGCTCTGCCGCTCCGGCACACCAGCCGTTTCCCCTTCACCGAGGAACGGATCCCCTCCGAGCTGACCGACGCGCTCTGCTCCGCGGCCATTCTGGAAGGCTGCCGACTGGTCCTTCCCGGAGCGTGGCACACCGAAGCCGTCCTCGGACTCGTCCACGACTCCGAGAGGTTCGAGGCCGCGGACGCGGCGGTTCGCGCGGAGATCGCCGCCTGGACACGCACGGGTGCGTCCGACGAGGGCCCCGGGACCGAGGGCATCCCTTCGTACGCCTTCGGCCCGCGGCAGTACGACGTGACGTCTCCCGTCCGGGACTTCGACTCCTCCCGACGCGTGACGGCCCGTGTCTCGGCCCCGTTCGAGAAGCGGCCCCAGATCGCTCTTCTCGGAACAGCCGAGGACGGCCCGGAGGACTGGCTGAAGGCGGGGCAGGCGCTGCAGCGGGTACTGCTCCGGGCAACCCTCGACGGTCTGTCGACCTCCCTCATGTCCCAGCCCCTGGAGTGGTCCGAACTCCGCTCCGTCGTGCGCGATCCGGCTTCGACGACGGGCTTCGTCCACATGGTGCTCCGCCTGGGCTACGGCCCCCAGGGGCGGGCCACGCCGCGCCGGCCCGTCTCGGAGGTGCTCACCTTCGACTGAACCTCCGCCGAGACGGCCGTCCCCGACCGGACCTCCGCTCACAGCCCCCGGCCGGACCTCCGCTCACAGACGGAACCAACGCTCCTGTCCGGCTCGGACGGTGTACCGACGGTTGTCAGGAAGTTCGACGGCGAGCGGGCTCTCGTGCGAGGCGGGAACCCTGATGGCCAGCCGCCCGGTAAGCATCCGCAGGCGTACCCCTCGATGACGGCCGCAGCACAGGGTGAAGGTGAACCGTGGGATCTCCGCGAGCAGCACCGGAGCCACCCGTAGTCCCTCCGGTCCCGCTTCCAGGCCGGTGATCCCGCGCTCGACGAGGTCGATCGTGCCCGCCATCGCCCCGAGGTGGATGCCCTCTCCGGTCGTTCCCCCCTGGACGTCGGCCACGTCGGCGAGCAGGGCCTCCTCGCAGTACCGCCAGGCGTCGGCGCCCTTCTGCCGGGCCAGCACCCACCCGTGGACGAGACTGCTCAGCGTCGAGCCGTGGCTGGTGCGCCGCAGGTAGTACGAGACGGTCGCACGCCACACGTCGTCGTCCAGCCGGTAGCCGAGCCGGTCGAACAGGCGGTACAGCTCCTCGGGCCGGAAGAGGTAGCCGAGCATGAGGGTGTCGGCCTGCTTCGACGCCTGGTAGCGGTTGACCGTGTCGCCCTCGGCCTCAAGGATCCGGTCGAGCCGACGGATGTCGCCGTACCGGGCCCGGTAGGCCTCCCAGTCGAGCTCCGCCAGCTCGCAGTACCCCTCGAACTGGCCCACCACGCCCTGATGGAACGGCACGTACAGGCGGCGCGAGACGTGCTCCCAGCGGGAGAGCTCCTCGTCGTCGAGTGAAAGCCGCTCCACGAGCTCCGAGCGGCGGGCCCTGGGCAGTTCACCGAGCAGATCGAGGCCACGGGCCAGCACCCAGGCGGCGGTCGCGTTCGTGTAGGCGTTGTCGTCGATTCCGGGTGTCGTGGCGTCGGGATAGGCGTCGTGGTACTCGTCCGGTCCCACGACCCCGCGGATGCGGTAGCGGCCGAGCGCCGGGTCGAAGGTGGCGGCCCCCGACCAGTGGCGGCCGACCTCGAGGAGAATCTCCGCACAGGCCGAGTGGAGGAATCCCCGGTCGCCGGTGGCCTGCGCATACTTCCAGACGTTGTACGCGACAGCCGACCCCACATGGCGCTGGAGCCGGGAGCCGTCGGCCAACCATCGCCCCGAGCGCGGGTTGAGGTGCAGGACCTGTGTCTCCTCCCGGCCCGAACTCGCGCTCTGCCAGGGGTACATGACCCCCTGCTGACCGGCGAGGCGGGCGGCCTCGCGGGCGGCCGGCAGGCGCCGGTGCCGGTACATGAGCAGCGCCCGGGCCACCTCGGGAAAGTGGAGGTCGAGGTAGGGCAGGACGAAGAGCTCGTCCCAGAAGACGTGCCCCCGGTACGCCTCACCGTGCAGTCCCCGCGCGGGCACGCCCACATCGAGGTCCGCCGTGTGCGGGGACAGCGTCTGCAGCAGATGGAACACGTGCAGGCGCAGGATGCGGCCCGCCTCACCGGGCACGTGCAGCTTCCCCTGTTCCCAGACTCGCTCCCAGGCCGCCTTGTGGGCATCGAGCAGCCGAGGGAAGGCCGGTGCACCGGCGATCTCGTGGACGGCCGCGGGGAGCGGGTCGGCGGCGGGCAGGTCGGTCGACGTGTGCAGTGCCAGTGTCTTCACGACCGTCGTCGAGCGGCCGGGCACGATCGGGAGGCGGTACGTCTGCACGGTGCCCTGCGACGTGGTCGCCTCCCGCGCGCGTCGCGCGGGGCGGGTGACCGTGCGGACGGCGAGGGCGATCCTGATGCCCGGGTCGACCGTACGACAGGAGAGCCAGGCGACGCCGCCGGGCTCGAATCCGCTCCGGTGGTCCCTGAGGTGCCGCCCGTCCAGGTGCCGGTAGCGCTCGACTCCGGCGTTGGTGACGGCGCCGTCGAGAACCGACCGCACCTCGACGGAACCGCTCCAGCCGAAGGCGCGGAACAGGGTGCGCTGGGCCGCCAGCCCCGGATCTGCCATGTGCACGACGCGGATGTGGTGGACGCTCAGCCCCCTCCCCCGGGCGTCCTCGAAGAGGAGGCGTCGGGTGAGCACGCCCGCCCGCAGGTCGAGGTGGACCTCGCAGTGGCGCAGTTCCTCGGCGTCGGGCGTCAGCCAGTCGCCGGGCGGCCCGTCGTCCGGCAGGCAGCGATAGCGCAGCAGGGTCCAGTTCGGGAGGTTGACGAGGTCCTCGTTCTCGACGCGCTCGCCTGCGACGATCGAGGGGAGCCGGTCGTAGCAGCCGGCCAGATAGGTACCGGGGTAGTGCGTGGTCCCGGCCGTGCACTCGGGAGCGGAGCCGCGGGTGGCGAACCGGCCGTTGCCGAGGGTGCAGAGCGCCTCGACCAGTGGCTCGCGTTCCGGGTCGTATCCGTCGTACCTCCACGTCCAGACGCCGGTCATCCGCGCTCACCCCACACGCTTCGTACGAGCGTGAGGAGATCGGGAACCACCAGGTCGGCCCCCTGGTCCCGCAAGGGGGCGGTGGAGCTCCGCGACGGGGTGCGGTCGACGCCGACGACGAGACCGAAGCCGCCGCGACGCGCCGCCTCGATCCCGGCGAGTGCGTCCTCGGCGACCGCGGTCTCCCGCGGGCTGTGGCCCAGGAGGGCGGCCGCGTGGAGGAAGAGCGCGGGGTCCGGCTTGCCGGCGAGACCGAGCCGGGCGGCGTCCTCGCCGTCCACGATCGCCGTGAGGAGACCTGCGAGGCCCGCGGCACGGATCAGCGCCCGGGCGTGCCGGGAGGCCGACACGGCAGCGCATGACACGTCCGCCTCGCCCAGGGCGGCGAGCGCCGGCCGGGCGTCGTCGAAGGCCGTGGCGCCTTCGGTACGCAGCAGATCGACGAAGGCCTGTTCCTTGCGGGCCGCGACCGCCCGGATCGTCGCGCGGCCGGGCGGGTCGCGGGGCGTTCCCGCCGGGAGTTCGAGGCCACGGGCCGCGAGGAAGGCCGCGGCCCCGTCGTAGCGGGATCTTCCGTCGACGAACCGGCGGTACTCGCCTTCGGCGTCGAAGGGCGGCTGCCGCTCGCCCGCCACGGCCTCCAGGCAGGCGTCCAGCGCGGTCTTCCAGGCAGCCGCGTGGAGGCCGGCCGAGTCGAGGAGCACACCGTCCGTGTCCAGGACGAGGGCACGGGGCGGACGGGAGCCGGGGTTCCGGGCGTCCACCGGGGCGCTCCGTACCGGGTGGGGGTGGTGTTCCCGGCTGATGGCGCCCACCCACTTCCTTCTCGCCTTCCTGTCGCGCGTCACCGCGCTCCCCGTCCACCCCGGGGACGGTCACCGGCAGCACGCACCTGGTCGAGTGCGTCGAGTGCGTCGAGTGCGTCGAGTGCGACCATGCCCCGGGTCCTCCTCGACCGCGGTCTCTTCCAGGGTTTCGCGAAGCTGCGGCACCGCAACCGGGAGCGGTTCGCCCGCGACGCCGCGGGCGTGGACGCCGTGGTCGCCACCCATGCCCACCTGGACCGTGGACGTTCGCTGCGAGCTCGCCGGCGGAGCCGAGGCGTAGCCTTCCGCGCCGTCCCCGTGCGGAGCACCCGCCGTCCGCGCATGCTCGAAGCATGTCCCAGGTGACGACCACCGATCTGTACGAGGTCACGATGGCGCTCTCGTACCTGCGGGAGGACATGCGGGCGCCGGCCACCTTCAGCCTCTTCGTGCGCGACCTGCCACCGGGCCGCGGGTTCCTCGTCGCCGCCGGGCTGGAACCGGCCCTCGACTACCTCGCCCGCTTCCGCGTCGGCCGCTCGGACGTCCAGGAGTTCGCCGAGGCGCTGCGGCGGCCCGTGGAGGACCTCGAACCGCTCCACGGCCTGTCCTTCGACGGTCAGGTCCGCGCCGTACCCGAAGGGCGGCTCGTCCTCGCCGGTGAGCCGCTCCTGGAGGTGACGGCGCCGCTGCCGCAGGCGCAGCTGGTGGAGACGTACCTGCTGTCGCTCCTCTGTCATCAGTCGGCGGTCGCGTCCAAGGCGGCCCGGTGCGTACTCGCCGGAGCCGGGCGGCCCCTGGTGGACTTCTCGCTGCGCCGCGCCCACGGGCCGGAGGCGGGCATCCAGGCGGCCCGCCTGTGCGCCCTGGTGGGCTTCGCCGGCACGAGCAACGTCGCCGCCGCGCGCCGTTACGGCATCCCGGCTGCGGGCACGATGGCCCACTCGTACATCGAGGCCTTCAGCTCCGAGGAGCGGGCGTTCCGGGCCTTCGCCCGCACCCATCCGGGCCCGGTGGCCTTCCTGGTCGACACCTACGACACCGACCGCGGCGTCGCGACGGCCGCGCGCGTGCTCAAGGACCTGGGGCTCGGTCCGGGGTGCGGAATCCGCCTCGACAGCGGTGACCTGGGCGCGCTGGCCCGCCGGGCCCGTACGGCCCTCGACGCGGCGGGGCTGGGGGACGTGCGGATCATCGCGAGCGGCGGACTGGACGAGTACGGCGTCGACCGGCTCGTACGGGAGGGAGCACCGATCGATGCCTACGCCGTGGGGTCGAAGGTCGGCACGGCCGCCGACGCCCCCTACCTGGACGCGGCGTACAAGCTGGTCGAGTACGACGGCCGGCCCGTCATGAAGCTGTCTTCGGCGAAGGTGACGTCGCCGGGCCCCAAGCAGGTCTTCCGTGGCCCCGGCCTGCGCGACGTCATCGGCCTGGCGAACGAGGAACCGCCCGAGGGCACGGAGCCCCTGCTGCGGACCGTCATGCGCGGCGGACTCCGCACCGAGCCGCCCGAGACCCTGGACGCCGCCCGGGCCCGCTTCGAGGCCGATCTCGCCGCACTGCCGGACGAGGCCCGGCGCATCGAGGTGCCCGTGCCGCCTGTGCCGGAGGTGTCGACGCGGCTCTCGGTGCTGACGACCGTCGTCCGGCACCGCGTCGAGGGGCGGACGGGCGCGGGGAGGACGGTGCCGGGATGACATGGATCCCGGTACTCGCGGGAACGGCCCTGGTCCTCCTGGTCCTGAGGGACGTCTTCCACACGCTCTGGCACCCCACCCGTCACGGCGGGCTGAGCAGGCTGGTGATGAGGGGGGTGTGGCGGCTGTCCACCCATCGAGGGGCGCGGTGGCGGCCGGCCGGACTCGCGGGTCCGATCGGCATGATGGCGGTCGTCGCCGTCTGGGCGCTCACCGTCGCCGTCGGATGGGGGCTCATCTACTGGCCGCGCATGCCGGACGACTTCACGTACGCCTCGGAGCTCACCCCTGCCGAGCACGCGGGTCCGGTCGACGCGCTGTACGTCTCCCTGGTCACCCTCGCCACTCTCGGCCTCGGCGACATCGCGCCGACCTCGGGCTGGCTGCGCGTACTCGCTCCCGTGGAGGCCCTGGTGGGCTTCGCTCTGCTGTCGGCCACCGTGGCGTGGACCGTCGGCATCTACCCGGCCCTCGCCCGCCGCAGGGCGCTCGCCCTGCGGCTGTCCCACGTGCGCCGCAGCCGGGCGACGGACCAGGCCCTCGACTCCGACGGCGGCGCCGCCCTCCTCGACGGCCTCGCCTCGGCGCTCTCGACGGTGACGGTGGACTTCCTGCAGTACGCCGAGTCGTACTACTTCTCCGACGGGGACGAGAACATCTCCCTCGCCGGACAGCTCGGTCACACCGCCGGCCTCGCGGACCGGGCCGCCAGGGCCCGCCATCCGGACGTCCGGCTCTCCGCGTCGGTGCTGAAAACGGCGCTGGAGGACCTGGCCACCGTCCTCGACGAGCGGTTCCTGCGCACGGGTGAGGCCCCCGAGCGGGTCTTCGCGGCCTACGCCGACGACCACGGACGCTCCCGGGTTCCGGAGGGCCGGGACGGCGAGGACGGGCGATCCTGAGAAGTGGAAGGCATCGACGGCTCACGTACGCGCAGGACGACCCGGCGAGGAAGTGACGATCATGGAAACCCAGCGCGGCTCCTACCCTCCGGTGGTGGTGACGGCCGAGCTCGACAAGCCGCTGTCCCGCTGGCTGTGGCTGGTCAAATGGATCCTGGTGATCCCGCACTGGATCGTGCTGATCTTCCTGTGGATCGCCTTCTTCGTGGTGACGGTGATCGCGTTCTTCGCCATCCTCTTCACCGAGCGCTTCCCACGGGGCCTGTTCGACTTCAATCTCGGCGTGCTCCGCTGGTCCTGGCGCGTCTCGTACTACTCGTACGGAGCCCTGGGCACCGACCGCTACCCGCCCTTCAGCCTGGGCCCCGAGCCCGACTACCCGGCCCGGCTCTACATCGCCTACCCGGAGCGGCTCTCCCGCTCGATGGTCCTGGTCAAGTGGTGGCTGCTCGCCATCCCCCAGTACCTCGTGGTCGCCTTCTTCACCAGCGGCATGCACGCGGGATGGTGGAGCAGCGGCCTGATCACCCTGCTCACGCTCATCGCGGGCTTCGCCGTGGCCTTCACCGAACGGTACCCGCGTGACCTGTTCGCCCTGATCGTCGGCCTGAACCGCTGGGTCCTGCGCGTCGCCGCCTACGCGAGCCTCATGACGGACGCCTACCCGCCCTTCCGCCTCGACCAGGGCGGTGCGGAACCGACCGCGTCCGGGCGGGCCGCCGACGGCAGCTGACATGGTTCCGCTGTTCAGGGGGCCAGGTCACGGCGGCGGAGCAGTGCGTGGGCGACGAGGAAGCCGACCGTTCCGACCCCCACCAGGACCATGAGCTGCGGCCAGAGGACGGCGCCCCGCGCGAGGGCGTCTCCCGGGCTGTAGTAGTGGAAGGGACTGGCGTACCGCAGCGGTGCGGCGGGTTCCCAGGCGAGGGCGATGAAGTTGACGGCGAAGCCCACGGCGCCGATTCCGATGACGGTACCGAGGACCTGGGACCGTCTTCGCCCGGCCGCGGACACGGCGAGAGCCGGTCCGACGAGACACAGGGCGAAGGCGTACCCCATGAGTCCGGCCGCGAACACCCCGCCGAGGCCGACGTCCGCGTGGATCGCCGGGGAGAGCGCCACACCGACGGCGACGGTCAGCGTGGCGGCGGCGGTCAGGGCGCCGGTGGCGATGAGGAGGGCGGCGGTACGTTCGGCAAGGAGTCGGGTGCGGGTCACGGGGCGGACCATGACGAGCTCGATCGTGCCGGATTCCACGTCCGCGGCGACGGCGGCGGCCGCCAGGGAGCCGATCACGGTCAGCTGGAGCGCGATCCAGAAGGGGTGGACCAGGCCCGCGCCGAGCAGCCCCGGGTAACTGGCGATCGAGACGTCACCGCTGGAGCCGCTGAACGCCCGGTACGCCGCCGGAGGCCCCTTGCCACCGGAGAAGAGCTGCCCGGGCGGGATCGTGTTCGTCACGACGACGATGAGCGTCTCGAACACCACGATGCCGATCAGGACGGCGATGAGCATGCGCCGTCTGCGGTGCAGCGCGAGCCACAGCAACGGCAGGCGCGTGTTCACGGCGGTTCCTCGGACGCGCGGTCGCCGTAAGGCGCGTGGTCACGGTAGGGCGCGTGGTCACGGTAGAGATCGAGGAACGCCTCGTCGAGGCCGGCCTCCTCCACCGTGATGTCGGTGACGGGGAGCGCGAGGAGGCCACGCAGCGTCTCCGTGACCTCGCTCGGCGGGACCAGCAGCTCGGCACGGTCGCCCTGCCAGCGCGGGTTCCAGCGATCGGCCCTCCCCAGTCGCCGGGGACCGTCTGTGGAGTCGCCGGCGAGTGAGACACGGATCCTGCGGGCCCGGGCCTCCCGCAGCGCGTCGACCCGCTCGACGGTGACGAGCCGGCCCTCCCGGATGATGGCGACCCTGCCGCAGGCCCGCTGCACCTCCGGCAGGACGTGGCTGGAGAGCAGCACCGTGTGCCTGGCCTCGGCCGCCTCGGCCATCAGCGCGTAGAACGTCTCCTGCACGAGTGGGTCGAGGCCTTCCGTCGGTTCGTCGAGGACGACGATGCGGGGATCGTGCTGCAGGGCCTGGACGAGCCCGAGCTTCTGCTTCATGCCCCGGGAGTAGCCGAGGACGGGGCGTCGCAGGTCTCCGTCGGAGAGGCCGAGGCGTGAGCAGAGTTCCTTGCGGCGGGGTGAGGGAGCGTGCTGCAGGGCGGTGAGCAGGTCGAGTGTCTGATCGCCGGTGAGTTCGGGGTAGAACCGCAGCTCACCGGGGAGATATCCGAGTTCGGGCGCGAGCCGTGAGTGGTCCGCGACCGGGTCGAGACCGAGCACCCGTACCCGGCCCGACGTGGGTGTGAGCAGCCCGGCCAGGCAGCGAAGGGTCGTCGTCTTGCCGGCCCCGTTGGGGCCGAGGAAGCCGAAGACCTCCCCGGTCCTCACCGTCAGGGACAGCGTCTCGACCCCGAGGACCGATCCGTAGCGCTTCGAGAGCCGACTCAGCTCGATGGCGCCGGTCTCGCCCATACGACCAGTCTGTCCCGCCACTCGGCCACCCGCCTTCCGCTCCGGAAGCACGTGCCGCCCTGCGGAGTGCCTCCCACGAGGTGGCCCGAAGCCGCCGTGCCGTCCTCCCTGGCCGTCAAGCTGCCGGGAACCGGTCGGTCCGCGAGGATGCGGGAACGTCCCGCCGGAGCCGGGGCGTCGCTCCGTCCCGGTCGTTCGGGGACGGAACGGTGATCACCGGGCAGTCGGCGTGGTGCAGCAGACCGTGGACCGTCGAGCCCAGCCGCAGGCCCGGGTAACCGCCCCGTCCCCTGCGACCGACCACCAGGCCGAGGGATTCCTGTGATGCCAGGGCAAGTTGCTCGACCGGATGTCCCCTGAGCACCTCCTCGGCGACGGGCACGTCCGGGTACCGCTCCGCCCAGCCCGCCACGGACTCGGCCAGCAGCCGATGTCGCTCGGCCAGTCCCGCGTCACCGGCGTCGTGCGAGAGGACCTCCTGCGGCCAGACCCAGACCGCACGCAGCCGTGCCTCGCGCAGGCTCGCCTCCTCGACGGCGAACGCGACGGCCGCCCGGGAGGACTCGCTGCCGTCCACTCCGACGACGACGGTCGGATGAGGGACCGGGGCGTGTTCCGGAACCCGCACCACGGCTATGGGGCGGTCGGCGCGGGCCGTCAGCGGGACGACCACCGCCCCCTCGCTGAGGATCTCGGCCGCCCGGCCGGGACGGCGCGATCCCACGACGACGAGCGCGGCGTCCGCCGCCCTGTCGCACAGCACCGTGGCCGGCACCCCGTCGACGAGTTCCGTCGCCGTCCTCAGGCCGTCGTGCAACGCCCGCACCAGCTCCTCCGCGGTGACGAGAGCCGCCTCGGCACGGATCCGCAGGGTGCCCTGGTGAGCGAACGCGTCGAACGGGAGCCGGTCGTGAGCGGGTCGCACCGCGACGACCAGTCGCAACCGCACTCCTCGCCGGACCGCCTCGGCGGCGGCCCAGGCCAGGGCGGGGACGGACAGCTCACCGGGATCGACGCCGACCAGTACGTCGCTCATCGCTCCACTTCCGGGGTGACGAAGGCGGATGGGACGATCTGCACGGGGCACCGGGCGTGGTGGAGCAGGGTGTGCGCGACACGTCCCAGGGACGGTCCGACGCCCAGTGCCCGATGCTTCCTGCCCATCACGAGCAGATCGGTGTGGGCGCTCGCCTCGACGAGGATTCCGGCCGTGCTCGTGCCCGTCTCGACGTGGTGCGCGACGATCAGGTGGGGGTAGGCCTCGCGGACGCGGTCGGCGAGCCCCTTGACCTGATGCACCCGCTGATGCGCGATCTCTTCGAGGTCGTCGAGCATCGTCGCGACACTGCCCACGTGGGTGAACACGTTCCAGACGCTCACCAGTCGCAGAGCCGCCTTGCGGGCATCGGCCTCGGCCGCCGCCAGGAACAGCCAGTCGAGGTCTGCGGCATCGTGCACGGCGGCGGTCACCGAGCCCGTCTCCGGGCGCTCGTCCCCTTCGCGTACGACGATCACGGGCACCTCGGCGCGGGCTGCCACACCCAGACCGACCGAGCCGAGCATGAGGGCGGCGAACCCGCCGAGCCCCCTGCTGCCCACGACGACGGTGCCTCGGCGCCCGGCCGCGGTCCGGAGGCCGGAGACCGGCTCCTGGCGGCTGAGTTCTTTGGTGACGGCGAGGTCCGGAAGGCGCTCGTGGACCGCGCGCTCCGTCTCGATCAGCAGGTCACGGCCCGCTTCCCGCACTGCCTGGATCGTCTCGGCGGTGGCCCAGAGGGCACGCCGGTCCGTGTCGGCGGCGTGCACGAGGTGCAGGGGGCGGGCCCGGTGATCCGCCTCGGCGGCGGCCCAGAGCGCGGCCCGCCTGGCGGAGGGGGACCCGTCGACTCCCACGACGATGGCGCCGAGCTCCGGACGGGTGGGGATCTGCCTGTTCATGGTTCCTCCTCCGGAGTACGTCCCCGGGCTCGGGGAACACGGCCCCGGGGGCCGACACCTCCCACACTGGCACCGCACCGGGCCTCCTGGGCATGGGCCTTTCGGCCCCGATCGCGGCCTGCCCGGCCCTCCGGTCATGCGGCACCCGCGGATCCGGGGACCTACAGGGCGCGGATGCGCTCCGGCTCAGGTCGCTGGATTCCGGTGGCTCCGGTCACCATGCGCTGATGACCGGCGCGTCGGGTTCGTGCTGCCGCCAGGCCTCGTCGAGGCGAGCGAGCCGGCCCGCGGCGGCGATGCCGCGCAGGGCCGCGACCCTGCCGTCGCTGACGTCGAACGCCACGACGCCCACGACCCGGTCGTCGACCACGGCGAGGATGGCCGGCGAGCCGTTGACCAGCGCGATGTGCATCGCGGGCGAGCCGCCGGCCAGCCGCCGCTTCGCCGGCGTGGGCTTGAAGCCGGCCCGCACGTAGGAGGCGACCCGCTCGGGCGTCGTGTACCGCAACAGCCGCCTGGCCAGCCCGGCGCCGTCCGAGACCGCCGTCACGTCGTCGGTGAGCAGCGCCACCAGCCGTTCGGTGCGCCCTGACGTCGCGGCGGCGAGGAACTCCTCGACGACCCGGCGCGCGGACGCCGGGTCGACCTCGCCGCCGCCGCGGCGCTCGGCGGCGACCCGGCGTCGGGCCCGGTGGACATGCTGCTGGCTCGCGGACTCGGTGATGTCGAGGATCCCGGCGATCTCGGCATGGCTGTACGAGAAGGCCTCACGCAGGACGTAGACGGCCCGCTCGACCGGCGAAAGGCGCTCCAGGAGGGTCAGTACGGCCAAGGACACCGATTCGCGCTGCTCGAAGGTGTCGGCGGGGCCGAGCATAGGGTCGCCCTCGAGGAGCGGCTCGGGCAGCCAGGCACCGGCCGCTCGCTCGTGGCGCGCCTGTGCCGAGCGCAGCCGGTCGAGGCAGAGATTGGTGGCGACCTTGGTCAGCCACGCTTCCGGCACCTCGACCCGTTCGCGGTCCGCGGCCTGCCAGCGCAGGAACGTGTCCTGCACGGCGTCCTCTGCGTCGGCGGCCGAGCCGAGCAGACGGTACGCGAGCGAGGCCAGCCGGCCCCGGCTGGCCTCGAACCGGTCGATGGCTGCGCTGTCCATGCGGAACACCCTAGGGCGTGTGTCGAAAGCCCCGCCTGCCCGGCGGCGCCCGGCACGCACGCTAGGCGGCGGCCCTTGCACCGGCCCGGTCGGGCGCGGTGGCGAGGCGGTGCCTGCGCTTCGGCATGCCGAAGGTCGGGTGGGCGATGCCCCACTCGGCCCCCTTGAGCACACTCGCCTTGAGCCGCGCGGCGGTCCGGCCGCCCAGGTACCAGGGCTTCGACCGGACGTCCCCGTCCACCATCTGGAAGATCGCGTCCCGCCGCCCGAGGCTGATGTGGTTGCCGTAGTACTTCAGCCCGGTGGTCGGGACCTCGCCGCCCGTCAGGCGCGCGATGATCGCGGCGGTCGCCTGCATGTTGGTGAAGCCGGCCGAGGCGCAGGACATCGGCAGCGGCCTGCCGTTCTCGCCGATCGCGTAGGCGCAGTCACCGGCGGCGTAGACGTCCGGGTGCGAGACCGAGCGCATGGTGCGGTCGACGACGATCTGGCCGGTCTCGGCGACCTCCAGGCCGCCGGCGGCCGCGATGGGGTGCACGGCGAACCCGGCCGACCACACGGTCACGTCGGCCGGGACGGACGTACCGTCGGCGGCGATCGCCCGTGTCGGCTCGACGGCTTCGATGCCGGTGTACTCGTGGACGGTGACGCCGAGCCGGTCGAAGGCCTGGCGCAGATGGCGGCGGGCCTTCGGGGAGAGCCAGGCGCCCAGCTCGCCGCGGGCGGCGAGCGCCACCGAGAGGTCGGGCCGGGACTCGGCGACCTCGGTGGCGGTCTCGATGCCGGTCAGCCCCTCACCGACGACCAGCACGGTGCCGCCCTCGCCCAGGCCGGCCAGGCGCTCGCGCAGCCGCAGCGCCGAGGACCGGCCGGTCACATCGAAGGCGTACTCGGCCACGCCGGGGACGCCATGGTGGGCCACGGAGCTGCCGAGCGCGTAGAGAAGCGTGTCGTACGCGAGCTCGCCGTCGCCGTCCTCGCCGGTCACGGCGACGGTCCTGCGCTCGGGGTCGACGCCGGTGACGCGCGCCAGGCGCAGCCGCACGCCGGTGCCCGCGAAGACGTCGGCGAGCTTGCGGAACGCGAGGTCCTGGCCGCTCGCGAGCTGGTGGAGGCGCATCCGCTCGACGAAGTCGGGCACGGCGTTGACGACGGTGATCTCGATGTCGGCGGGAGAGAGCCGACGGGCCAGGTTTCCGGCGGCGAAGGCCCCGGCGTATCCGGCGCCGAGTACGACGATGCGGTGCTTCATGACGTTGCTCCTGTCTCGTTCGCGTGCCCTCTGAACGAGACGGCGCCCCGATTGCTGACAGGAGCCGGGTGTGACGCGGGTCACCGAACGAGGACGAGCGGTTGAGCCTCCGGGAGGCGCTCGGTCCTGTCCCGGGACCCTCTGCTGCGCGATGGCCGCGGCGCGGAGGAGTCGCGGGCTGTCGGCGCGTGCATGCCATCGCTTGCGTGGTGGTGGCGAAGGTCGGATAGTCCAAGGTATGGACGCGCGTGAAGAGGCGCTCCGGCAGGCGTACGGCCATGCTGTCCGGTGGCTGGCGAGTCTGTCCGACCGCCGGGTTCCCGCCCGGGCTTCGGTCGACGAGACCATGCGCGCGCTCGGTGTCGAATTGCCTGCCGGCCCCGGCACGCCCGCCGACGTCGTCGACCTGCTGGCCACGGCCTGCGAGCCGGGACTCACCGCGTTCCCCAGTGGCCGCTTCTACGGCTTCGTGGTCGGAGGCACCGAACCGGCCGCGCTGGCTGCCGACTGGCTGGTCAGCGCCTGGGACCAGAACTGCGTGATGAGCGCCGTCTCGCCCGCGTACACGGCGGCGGAGGAGATCGCCGGCGCCTGGTTGCTCGATCTGCTCGGGCTGCCGAGCGACAGCTCCGTCGGCTTCACCACGGGTGCGACGATGGCGAACTTCACGTGCCTCGCCGCCGGACGGGACGCGGTGCTGCGGCGCAGCGGCTGGAACGTCGCGCGCGACGGCCTCACCGGTGGCCCGCCCGTGCGTGTCGTCGCCGGCGAGGCCCGGCACATGGCCATCGACCTGGCGCTGCGCTACCTCGGGCTCGGCAGGCCCGGACTGGTGAAGGCGGATGATCAGGGACGCATCGAGCCCGTGGCCCTACGGGACGCGCTGTCGGCCGGGGGGCAGAGCCCCACGATCGTGATCCTCCAGGCCGGCGACATCCATTCCGGCGCCTTCGATCCCTTCGCCGAGTGCATCCGTGCCGCGCGCGAGGCAGGCGCCTGGGTCCATGTCGACGGCGCGTTCGGCCTGTGGGCGGCCGCCTCACCGCGCTACGCCCATCTGACGGCGGGCTGCGCGGACGCGGACTCCTGGGCGACGGACGCCCACAAGACCCTGAACGTCCCCTACGACTGCGGCCTCGCGATCGTGCGTGATCCGTCCGCGGTCCGGGCGGCGATGGGCGAGCGTGGCGACTACCTCATCCAGCACGAACACGGCGACCCCATCGACAAGGTTCCCGAACTCTCGCGGCGCGGCAGGGCCTTCACCGTGTGGGCCGCACTCAGGTCCCTCGGCCGGTCAGGGGTCGCCGAGCTCGTCGAGCGGCTGTGCCGTCATGCCTCCGCGTTCGCCTCAGGCATCGCCGGGATCGACGGCGCTACGGTCCTCAACGACGTGGTGTTCACACAGGTCTGCGCCGAGTTCGGCAGCGACGAACGCACGGACCGGGTACTCACCCGGCTGCTCGACGACGGCACGGCGTGGATCAGCGGCTCCACCTGGCACGGCAGACGCGTCATGCGGATCTCGGTGAGCAACTGGTCGACCACCGACGACGACGTGAGGCGCACGCTCGACGCGATCCGGCGTGCGGCCATCAGCCCCTGACGGCGGGGAGGGACGGAAGGCGTCACGCTTCGCGGGCACCCTCGTACACGGTCTCGATGACCTCGGCGTATTCGCGCTCCACGACGGGCCGTTTGACCTTGAGGCTCGGGGTGAGCTCGCCGTGCTCGATGTCGAGGTCGCGGGGCAGCACGATGGCCGTGAGGGGCTGCTGTCGGCGTGCTGGCACGAGTCGGCGCGGGGTTCGCCTTACGCTGCGTCTCTCCGAGAACCCTTCCGAAAGCGCGGATGGTCTTGTTTGCCGTCACCGTCATCGCGGGCATTCTGTTCACCTGGTGCGTCCTGTCGCGCCGGCTCGCGCTGTGGAGCGTCACCGCACCGATCGCCATGATGGTGGCGGGCATCGCCCTCACCAGCGGCTCGGATCCGCCGCTCGTCTTCGACTTCGGCGACATGGCCGGCTTTGAGCAAGTGGTGGAGGTCGTCCTCGCCCTGCTGCTCTTCGTCGACGCGACCGAGGTTCCGACAGGAGTCATCCGACGGGAGAGGCGCGTCGTCGCCCGTCTCCTGGGCGCCGCGCTGCCGTTGACCCTGGGCGCCGCCTTTCTGGCGGCGCTCGCCTTCTTCCCCGACCGGCCCGGTTGGGTTCTGGCGGCGCTTGCGACCGTCGTGGTCCCCCTCGATCTTTCGCCCGCCGCGGCCGTCGTGCGGGACGAGCGCATCCCGGCGCGCCTCCGGGAAGTGCTCACCGTCGAGGGCGGCCTGAGCGACGGGATCGTCTCGCCGGTGTTCCTGCTCTGCGTCGCCGCCGCGGCCGAGTCCCGCCCTACGGCAGGCGACGACTACGCCGAGGCCCTCCTCGACGCCGTCGGAGCGGCGGGCTGGGCCGTCGGGGCCGGGTCGCTCGTCGGCTACGTGGCCGGGGGGCTGCTGCGCCGGTCCTGGGCGAGGGGCTGGATGCTGCCCGCCGCGACGAGGCTCGCGGTGCTGAGCGTGCCCGTCGCCGCGTACACCCTGTCCGTGGCCCTGGGCGGCAACGGCTTCGTCGCCTCCTTCGTCGCCGGCGTCTGCATCGCGCCGGCGTTGCGGCATCTGCCGGAGGGCACCGTGAAGATGACCGACGACCTGGTCACCTTGCTGACACTCGGCCTGTGGTTCCTCTTCGGCCAGTTGGTCAATGACGAGTTCTGGGACGGCTTCCACCTCTCCGTCGTCCTGTACGCCCTCCTCGCCGTCACCCTGGTGCGCCTGGTGCCCGTGATGCTCGCGCTGATCGGTACGGATCTGTCCCTGTCCGACAGGCTGTTCCTGGGGTGGATGGGGCCCAGAGGAGTGACGTCGGTGGTCTTCGGCCTCCTCGCCGCGATCGAGCTGCCCGCCGCCGCCGGCGGTGACTTCATCTCCCGGGTGATGGTGGTCACCGTCATGGTCAGCATCGTGCTGCACGGCCTGAGTGCCGAGCCCGTCGGCCGCCTCTACGCCCGCCGTCGGCGCACTTCGCCTGAGCCCTCGGGCAAGGGTGGGGGGTGAGGTGCGGCGGACCGGCGCTCACGCCGAGTCCGCCGCACACGCGTCAGGACGGGAGCCACGCCCGCCAGGTGGCTTCGTTCTCCTTCACCCAGCGGCCGGCCGCCTCCTGGGGCGACAGCTTCTGCTCCGCGATCATCAGGGCGACGTCGTTCTGCATCCCGGTCGTCCACCGGAACTTCTTCAGGAAGGCGGCGGCGTCACCTCCGCCGTCCGCGAAGCGGGCGTTGAGGAACTTCTGCAGGGGCGTGTGCGGGTACGCGCATGCCACCTTCTCCGGGTCGGCGTCGCAGCCCTCCTTGTAGGCGGGCAGCTTCACCTCCGTCATCGGGACCTTCTCGAACAGCCACTGGGGCTTGTACCAGTAGCTCAGGAACGGCTTCTCCTCCTTGGCGAACTGCTCGATCTGGGTGATCTGCGCCGCCTCCGAACCCGCGAACACGACCTGGTAGTCGAGGTCCAGGTTGTTCACGAGCGCCTTGTCGTTCGTGACGTAGGACGGGGAGCCGTCCAGCAACTGGCCCTTGCCGCCGCTCTCCGCGGTACGGAACTCGTCGGCGTACTTGTTCAGGTTCTTCCAGTCGGTGACGTCCGGGTGCTTCTCGGCGAAGTACGTCGGCACGTACCAGCCGATGTGGCCGGTCACCCCGAGGTCGCCGCCCCGCTCGATCGTCCCCTTGTCGTCGATGTACCGCTTCTCCTGCTCCGGGTGGCCCCAGTCCTCCAGGATGGCGTCCACCCGGCCCTGGCTGAGCGCGTCCCAGGCCGGGATCTCGTCGATCTGGACGGTGTCCACCCGGTAGTCGAGCTCGTGCTCGAGGAGGTACTGCGCGACGGCGACGTTGGCCTGCGCGCCCACCCACGACTGTACGGACAGGGTCACCGTGCGGGAGCCCTTCGCGTCGGCGTACGGGGAGGCCTGGCGGGTCATGTCGGCGGCGCCGCAGCCGGTGAGGGCCGTTAGTGCGACGGTGGCCGCGAGTGCGGAGCCGCTGAGTGCGAAGCGTGTGCGAGCCATCTCAGGCCCCCTTTCCGGCGAGGACGCGGCGTTCCGTCGGCTGGGTGACGCGGTCGAGCGTCAGGCCGAGGCATACGATCGCGGCACCGGCGACCAGACCGGTCGCCAGGTCGCCCTGGGCGAGGCCGAAGACCGCGTCGTAACCGAGCGCGCCGCCGCCCACGAGGCCGCCGATGACGACGACGGCGAGGACGAGCACCACACCCTGGTTGACGGCCAGCAACAGCGCGGGCCATGCCAGCGGCAGCTGGACCTGGAAGAGCTGCTGCCGCCCTGTCGCGCCGAGGGAGCGTGAGGACTCCAGAGCCGCCGGGTCCACCGCGCGCACCCCCTGGGCCGTGATCCGTACCACCGCGGGCAGCGCGTAGACCACGGCGGCCGCGACGGCCGGGGCGCGGCCCACGCCGAACAGGGCGACCACGGGGATCAGGTACACGAACTGCGGCATCGTCTGGAAGACGTCGAGCACCGGACGCAGCGCGCGCCCGAGGCGGGCGCTGCGGGCCGATGCGACCCCGAGGGCGAAGCCGAGCGACAGCGTCACGGCGACGGCGGCCAGCACCTGGGAGAGCGTGTCGAGCGCCGGGTCCCAGACGCCGAGCACGCCGATCGCGGCCATCGCGAGGACGGCGGTCGTGGCGGTGCGCCAGGTTCCGATGAGCAGGGCGAGCGCGCCGACGGTCAGGAGGACGGCCCACCAGGGCAGCCACTGCAGGCCGTCGCGCAGGGGGTTGAGGACCCATGTGGTGAACCGCGCCGCCCAGTCGGCGGTGCCGCCGACGAGGGGCACTCCGGAGTAGAGGTGGGCGGTCATCCAGTCGACCGCCCCGTTGACGGGTTCGGCGATGTCCACCGTCCACCCGTCGGGCCAGGAGAGCCGGTCGGACAGCCGGCCCGCCACGGCGACGGCGGCGGTCACCCCGAGGGCGACGGCCCAGCCGAGTCCGGCCCGGCGGGCCGGGGCCGCGCCGATCCGCTCCCCCGCCGCGGCGGTGACCCGGTCCAGGACGACGGCGAGCAGCACGATCGGCACACCGGCGGCGAGCGCGGCACCGACGTCGACGGAGGCCAGCGCCTGGTAGACGCGGTCGCCGAGGCCGCCCGCGCCGATGACGGACGCGATCACGGCCATGCCGAGCGCCATCATGATCGACTGGTTGACGCCGAGCAGGAGCTCCTTGCGGGCCAGCGGCAGCCGGGCCGTCAGCAGCCGCTGCCTGCCGGTGGCGCCGAGGGAGGCGACGGCCTCCATGACGCCGGCGTCCGCGCCGCGCAGCCCGAGCGCGGTGAGACGGGCCATGGGCGGGGCGGCGTAGACGACGGTCGCGAGCACGGCCGCGGGCACGCCGATGCCGAAGACCAGGACGACGGGCAGGAGGTACGCGAAGGCCGGCAGCACCTGCATGGTGTCCAGGACCGGGCGCAGGACCCGGTGCATCCGGTCGGACAGGCCGGCTGCCAGCCCGAGAAGACCACCGAGCAGCACGGACGCCGCGACGGCGATCACCATCAGGGCGAGCGTCTGCATGGTGGGCACCCACATGCCGAGCAGTCCGCACACGGCGAAGGCGGCGGCGGAGGTCAGCGCGAGCCGGACGCCCGCGACACGCCAGGCCACGAGGCCGGCGGCCGCTGTGACACCGGCCCAGCCGACGGCGAGGAGCACGAGGTAGACCGCGCGGACGGAGACGACCACGACGTTGCTGACGTGCCCGAGGAAGTGGAGGAACAGCGGGTGGCCGTCGCGGTTGTCGATGATCCAGTCGCTGGTGCGGTCGAGCGGACCGGACAGATCGACGGCGAGCGACGCCGGCCAGCTGCCGCCGCCCAGGAACAAGGCACCGAGGACGAGCGCGGCGGCCGTGCCGGCGCCGATCAGCCGGCCGCGGTGGCGTGCGAGCGCACGCCGCGCACCGGGCCCGGTGCCGGTGTCGGTGCCGGCGGCGGTCGTACGGCCGGGAGGAGCAGGGGTGATCGTGGCGGTCATCGGCCCCACCGCCCCGGGGCTGCGGCGCCGGTCGTGCCGCCCGGCGGCGGCCAGGTCGTATGGGAGTACATCAGGCCACCGCCTTCCCCGTCGCGGACGGGACGGCCGGGAGGCCGGCGACGACACCGAGGAGTCCCGCGTGGTCGACCACGCCGAGGCACCGGCCGTCCTCGACGACCCGCACGTTCTCGCCGGTACGGGCGACCGCGTCGATGGCCTCGTGGACGGTGGCGCTCGGGGCGAGCGCGGGGCCTGCCGCGTGCTCGTCGGCGAGCGCGGGGCGCATCGCCGAGCGGACGGTCAGTACCTGTTCGCGCGGCACGTCCCGGACGAAGTCCCGGACGTATTCGTCGGCGGGGGCGCCCACGATCTCCTCGGGCGTGCCGAGCTGCACGATGCGGCCGTCGCGCATGAGCGCGATCCTGTCGCCGAGCTTCAGCGCCTCGCTCAGGTCGTGCGTGATGAAGACCATGGTGCGTCCCTCCTCCCGGTGCAGGCGGACGACCTCCTCCTGCATGTCCCGGCGGATGAGCGGGTCCAGCGCGCTGAACGGCTCGTCGAACAGCAGGACTTCGGGGTCCACGGCGAGCGCTCGGGCCAGTCCGACCCGCTGCTGCTGGCCGCCGGACAACTGGGCCGGCCTGCGGTGTTCCATGCCGTCGAGGCCGACTTTGGTGACGAACTCCCCCGCCCGCTCACGCCGTTCGCCACGCCCCACGCCCTGGATCTCCAGACCGTAGGCGATGTTGTCGAGCACGGTCCGGTGCGGCAGCAGCCCGAAGTGCTGGAAGACCATCGCCGCCCGGTGCCGGCGCAGCTCGCGGAGCCGGCCGGTGTCCATGGACAGCACGTCCTCGCCGTCGATGGTGATCGTGCCCGAGGTCGGCTCGATGAGCCGGGTGAGGCAGCGTACGAGCGTCGACTTTCCCGAGCCGGACAGGCCCATGACGACGAAGACCTCGCCCTTGCGGACGTCGAAGGAGACGTCACGGACGGCCGCGGTGCAGCCGGTGCGCTCGCGCAGTTCGGCGGCGTCGAGGGTTCCGAGCTCCGGGTCGGCGGGCACGCGCTCGGCCTTCGGGCCGAAGACCTTCCAGAGCTCGCGTACGGAGAAGACGGATTCGGCGGTGTCCTGCAGCAGTTCGTTCATCGTCGGGTGCCTCCCAGCAGGTCCACGCATTTCTCGCCGACCATGAGCACGCCGATCATCGGGTTGACGGCGGTCATGGTCGGGAAGACGGACGCGTCGGCGATCCGGATGCCGTCGAGGCCCCGGATCCTCAGATCGGGCGCGACGACGGCGAGTTCGTCGTCGACGGCCCCCATCCGGCAGGTCCCGGCCGGGTGGTAGACGGTGTGCGCGACGTGGCGGGCGTACGCGCTGAGCTCCTCGTCGGAGGTGACCTCCGGCCCCGGGCACACTTCGCGCTTCAGCCAGCCGGCCAGTGGTTCGCTCGCCGCTATCCGCCGGGCGATGCGGATCCCGTCGACGAGGGTCCGGCCGTCGTAGTCGTCCTCGTCGGTGAAGTACCGGAAGTCGAGCGCGGGCTTGACCTCGGGGTCGGCGCTCGTCAGGTAGAGCCGGCCGCGGCTGCGCGGCTTGGGGATGTTCGGGGTCATCGACACGCCGTGCGCGGGCCGTTCGTAGCCCAGGCGCTCGGGGTTGTCGGTGAAGGGGATCTGGTAGAAGTGGAGCATCAGGTCCGGCCCCTCGGCCTCCGGGTCCCGGCGGACGAACAGCCCGGCGTCGGAGTCCATCGCCGAGTTCTCCGGGATCGGGCCGTGCGTCTCCCACACGATGACCGACTCGGGATGGTCGAGCAGGTTCTCCCCGACTCCCGGCAGGTCGTGCACGACGGGGATGCCGAGCTTCTCCAGGTCGGCACGCGGCCCGATGCCGGAGTGCAGCAGCAGTCGCGGGGTGTCGACCGCTCCGGCGCACACCAGGACCTCGCGGCGGGCGCGTACGACGTGCTCCGTGCCCTCCTTGGTACGGATGTGCACGCCGGTGGCGCGGGTGCCCTCAAGGTCCAGGCGGAACGCCCAGGTCTCCAGGGCGATGTGCAGGTTCGGCCGGTCCAGGAACGGGTGCAGATAGGCGACGGAGGCGGACGACCGCTTGTTGTTCTCCGGGTGGTAGGCGAGGTCGAAGAACCCGACGCCTTCGTGGAAGGGGCTTCTGTTGAAGCCCTCGACGCGTGGCACGCCGAGCGCGGTCTGCGCCGCGTCGACGAAGTCGCGGGCGATCGCGTTCCGGTCGGCCTCGCCGACGGGGACGATGTTGTTGCGCAGCCGGGCGAAGTAGGGGTCCATGGCTGCCGCGTCCCAGCCCTCGGCACCGGCTTCGGCCCACTCGTCCCAGTCGGAGGGAAGGGGCTTGAACGCGATGAGGGTGTTGTGCGAGGAACAGCCGCCCAGCACCCGGGCCCGGCTGTGGCGGATGTGCGAGTTGCCCCGGGGCTGCTCGGTGGTGGGGTAGTCGTAGTCCAGTTCACCGCCGAGGAGGCCCATCCAGCGGCGCAGGGTGAGGACGTCGTCGCGGCCGACGTCACTGGGGCCGCCCTCGATGACGGCGACGCTGACGTCCGGGTCCTCGGTCAGCCGGGAGGCGATCACCGAACCCGCGGTGCCGCCGCCGACCACGACGTAGTCGTACACGTGCCGGTCGTTCATGCCTTGTCCTTCTCCGTGCTGCCCGCGAACCAGCGCACGGGGCGCGGAGCGAGGTTCTGGTAGACGTGCTTGGCCTCGCGGTACTCGGCGAGACCGGTGGGGCCCAGTTCGCGGCCGATGCCGGACTTTCCGAAGCCGCCCCACTCCGCCTGCGGCAGGTAGGGGTGGAAGTCGTTGATCCAGACGGTGCCGTGACGCAGCCGGGCCGCGACCCGCCGGGCACGGTCCTCGTCGGAGGTCCACACCGCTCCGGCGAGGCCGTACTCGGTGTCGTTGGCGAGGGTGACGGCCTGCTCCTCGGTGCGGAAGGTCTCCACGGTGAGGACGGGGCCGAAGATCTCTTCGCGGACGACCCGCATGCGGCGGTGGCACCGGTCCAGGACCGTGGGCCGGTAGAAGTAGCCGGGGCCTGCCGGCTTCTCGCCGCCCGCGCGCAGGACCGCGCCCTCGCCGAGGGCGGAGGCCACGTACTCCTCGGTCCGTGCGAGCTGGGCCGCGGAGACGAGCGGGCCGCACTCGACGCCCTCGTCGGTGCCGCGTCCCAGCCGGATCAGTGCGGCCCGGCGGGCGAGTTCGGCGACGAAACGCTCGCTCAGCGACTCCTCGACGATGAGGCGGGATCCTGCGGAGCAGACCTGGCCGCTGTGGATGAAGGCGGCGTTGAGTGCCTGGTCGACGGCGGTGTCGAACCCCTCGGGCGTCGAACAGGCGTCGGCGAAGACGACGTTGGGGTTCTTGCCGCCCAGTTCGAGGGCGACCTTCTTCACGCTGTCGGCAGCCGCCCTGGCGACCTTCGTGCCGCTGACGAGACCGCCCGTGAACGAGACGAGGTCGATGTCGGGGTGCTCGGCGAGCCGGGCGCCGACGGTGTCGCCGGGGCCGGTGACGATGTTGGCCGCGCCGAGCGGCAGCCCGGCCTCCATGAGCAGTTCGACCAGGACGACGGTGGTCAGCGGGGTGATCTCGCTGGGCTTGACCACGAAGGTGTTGCCGGCGGCGAGGGCGGGCGCGATCTTCCAACTCGCCTGGAGCAGCGGATAGTTCCACGGGGTGATCAGGGCGCAGACGCCGACCGGCTCGTGGACGACGACACTGCGGATCTCCTCCGAACCGGCGTCGACGGCCCGTTCGCCGCTCTCCTTCTCCACGAGGTCGGCGAAGTAGAGGAAGGCGTCGCGGACGCAGTCGACGTCGACGCGGCCCTCCTCCAGCGTCTTTCCCGCGTCCTGGCTCTCCAGGGCACCGATCCGCTCGCGGTCACGCTCCAGCAGGGCGGCGACCCGTCGCAGCAGGGCGGCCCGCTCGGCGACCGGTGTTCGCGGCCAGGCGCCGTCGTCGAACGCGGCTCGCGCCGCGGCCACGGCCTCGTCGGTGTCCCGGACACCGCCCTCCGCCACGACCGCGAAGGCGGTCGCGTCGACGGGATCGATGATCTCGCGCGTGGCGCCGGAGAGGGCTGCGCGCCACTCTCCGCCGACATGGATGGTCTGTTGTACTGCGGTCACGTCGTGCACGGCCCTTCGTTCCTTTGAGTCCCCCTGCCGGCAGTACCGGCGGTTCGGCCGCCTGCCCTGGGTCCCGGGATCCATGCGCAATGCCTGGCGGAGAGTGTTCCGCCTCACGCGCACAGGCATGACAAACAGGCAGATATAGAACATGTCGCGGAGGTGGGGCACAGGTGCTGATGCTGCGGAGACGCCCGGGGCAGCACTGGGTGCCCGCCGTACTCGGGGCGGTGACGCCCGGTAACGGGGTGCCCACGGATACGGGCGGCAACGCCCGGTCACGGGGCCACCGGCTCGGGGCGGTGACGCCCGGAGCGGCCCGGCCGGTCGTCGTCGCGTGCCCGCCGAGGGCCGCAAGTGACGCCATACGGCCTGCGGGTGCGCTGAGTTACGCGTTACGGTACGGGTCGGGACGGCCGCACGGGGAGGGCGAACGGGGATGTTGGAGCAGGCATTGATGGCACTTGCCGGTGCGGGCGGGGTCGCTGTGGTGCAGGCCGCCGGCACGGATGCGTGGGCCGGACTGCGGCAGGCGGTGGCGCAGTGGTTCGGCCGAGGTGACGAACAACTCGAGCAGGCAGAACTGGAACGGCTGGACCGTACCGCCGCGGAGCTCGCGGCCGCGCAGGACGACGGCGAGGCGAACGCGGAACTCGCGCGCGCCCGGCACGACGCGGTGTGGCAGTCCCGCATCGAGGACCGGCTCGGGGGGCTGTCGGAGGAAGAGCGGAACGATGCGGCAGACGCGCTGCGCGACCTGCTGCGGCGGCACGCTCCGAGCGGCGGCGTCGCCGGGGGCACGGGCGGGATCGCCGTACAGGGGGATCTCCGGATCCAGGCGGACCGGGGATCGGTCGCGTTCGGCGTCGCTCACGGGGATGTGACCATCTCCGGCCCTCCGACGCCGGATCCGACCCAGGGCTGAACGGACCGGCTGACACAAGCCCACCGCGCGCTGCCGACCACGGTGTCACCAGCGGCCGCGGAGACCCCGGCGACGGTGACACCGGCCACGGTGACGACACCGGCGACGGCGGCGCCATCCCGTCCCGCGCCGCCGACCGCGACGCGGGCCGCCAGGGCGTCACCGTCCGTGCCGACCACGGCAGCGTGGCCTTCGGCATCGCCGAGCGGGTGAACCTCCACGTGCCTCAGGCGGACGGGGACGGACCCGACCTCGTGGTGCACGCCTACCGGACCGGCGACATCATCTATCAGCAGGCCCGCCCGCCCCTCTCGGAGCGGGCCGCGCCCGCGATCGCCGTCCTCATGGGCGTCGCGCTCGCCGTCGGCCTGGCCTGGGAGGGCGTGCAGCTGGGCTCGCAGACCGCGGACCGGTGGGCTGCCGCCGCATGTCTCGTCCTGGGTGCCGTGGTCGGCGTCGTCCTCAGGCCGGGCCGCGGACGGCGCCGACCCCAGCCCCTGTCGGCCAGAGCGCTGCGCAGGGCGACCTCGTCGCTGGCGCGCGCCCTCGCCGAACAGTACGCACGGGAGGAGTCCGGCGCCCGACTGCACGACCCCGGCCCGCTGCCGGTCCGCTGGTCGGCCGCCCCGCGCGGCGTCGGCGACCACGCCGTGAACCTCGCGGGCGCCGGGGAGGCTCCGCCCCGACTCGACGGCTCCTTCTCCGGCATCGTCCAGACGTACGAGGGCCTGCGGCACGGCCGTCTCGTGATCCTCGGTGAGGCGGGTGCCGGAAAGTCGGTACTCGTCCTCCACCTGGCCAACGGTCTGCTGACACGGCGTTCGGACGGCGATCCGGTGCCTGTCGTGATCCCGATCTCGTCCTGGGACCCCCGGGGCGGAACGCCGCTGTGGTGGTGGGCGGCGGGCCGGCTGGCCGAGGCGCACTCCGGGATCCTGGCCGGGGACGGCGCCGGCGCCTCGGCCCGGAGTACGGCCCACCGCCTCATCACGTCCGGGCGTGTCCTCCCCATCCTGGACGGCTTCGACGAACTCCCCGTCGCCACGCGCGCGAAGGCCCTCGCCGAGCTGTGCGGCAGCCTGCTGCCCGACGGCCGCTTCGTCCTGACCAGCCGCACCGCCGCGTTCACCGATGCGATGGAGGCCGCGGATCTCCGCCTGCCCAGGACGGCGGCCGTCCGACTTCAGCCACTGGAAGTGGCCGACCTGCGCGCCTACCTGCCACGCACCAGTCGTGAACAGGACGACGCCACCACGAAGTGGGACCGGCTCCTGGACCGACTGGCAGCCCTCGACACGCCCCCCGGCCGCCCGGGCCCTGCCGGTGACCGTGACCGTCTCGGTGAGGGTGCGGGAGAGGGAGAGGGTGACGGCGTCGCGGCTGAGAACCTGCGCGATGTCCTGCGCACCCCGCTGATGGTCTCCCTGGCCCGCGCCGTGTACAGCGACACCACCGCCCACCCCGACGACCTGCTCAATCGGCGCGATCTCACCACCCGGGACGCGGTGGAGCGGCATCTGCTGAACTCCTTCGTCGATGCCGCCTACCAGTCGGACCCGGCAGGGATACCGGGTCGTCGCGACGGGTGGACGTCCGACCGCGCCCGCCGGTACCTCGCCTGGCTCGCCCGCGAGCCGGGCCAGGACATCGCCTGGTGGCGCCTCGAAGTACAGGTGCCCTGGGCGTTCCGCACGCTGCTCGTCTCCCTCCCCCTGGCACTGCTCGTCGGGGCGGCGGTCGCCGTGACGTCCCTGCCCGCGCCCGGACAGCCGACCGTCCCCGGCCTCGGACTCCGGACGGGCCTCCTCGCCTTGATCGGGGCGGTGTGCGCCGGCGCGCTCGACTGGATCGCCGCGCACCAGAGCCTCGCCCGTCCCCCGCAGCGCCTGCACTCACCCCGCGACGCCGTGCTCCACGCCCTGCGACGCCGGCCGGTGGAGGCCGTGGTCTCCGTCCTGCTTCCGGCGGGTGCGCTCGCCGTCTGGACCTGGGCCGTCCTCTCCGGCAACGGCGTCGCCATACTCTTCGCCGCCTTCCTGCTGCCCATCCCGCTCGCGACGATCAACCGGACACTCGCGATCGTCCGCCGGCCGGCCGACCTCCGGGCGAGCGACCCCGTCACCCTGCTGCGCGAGGACCGTCGCGCGGCACTGGCCCTGGTCCCCTTCGCGCTTCCGCCCGCGCCCTCCTTCCTGCTCGCGCACAAGGTGGTGCTCGTCCCGGTCGTCGGCACCATCCTGATCTGGGCCTGGGGACGCGGAGAGGACGCCGTCACCCCCTGGCGCTGGACGGCCGTGTGCTGTGCGCTGGCCCTGTGGTGGGGTCTGTGGAACTGCGCCATGTCGGCATGGGGCCGCTACACGGTGGCGCGCTGGTGGCTCGCCTCGACAGGACGCCTTCCCCTCCGGCTCACCGGGTTCCTCGCGGACGCGCACCGGCGCGGCGTACTGCGGCAGACCGGCGGCGTCCACCGGTTCCGGCACATCGAACTGCAGCGCTGCCTCGCCGCGGGAGCGGGCCCGGAGAACCCGGAGAACCCGGGTCGCGGACGCCGTACGGGCCGGGCACAGCGCCTGCGCGCCGGAGCACTTCCCCTCCTGGCGGGCGTGACCGCCGTGGTCACCCTGGCCGGCTCGATCTTCACCGCGCCCGGGGCCATGGGACCGCTGCACACCCTCGCCCCGGCCTGTGACCTGCTCCCGCTGCGGTCCGTACGCCCCCTCATGGAGCACCCGGCGGTGGGCGGGCCGCCGCGCATCGACATCTTCTCCGACGCCCTGGGCTTCCTGAAGAAAGGCTTCCGTCAACCGCGCCGCGCCGATCCCCGTGCGCACGCGCGCAGCTCCTGCGTGATGACGGAACAGTCCGCGCTACGGCCGGACAGCGAAGTCACGTTGACCGTGGCCCTCGCCGCCGGCGCGGGAACGGTCGACAGCGCGGAGCGCGGACGGTACGAGGTGGACCACCCGGGGCTCCTCGAAACCCAGGTGCGGAGTTCGGGTAACGACTGGTCTCTCACCGCCGGTACGGAGCGGGCGTCGTCCCCCGACTCCCGATCGCTCCGCGCCGACCGGCACATCCCCGTCGGCTGGGCCCGCGGTCGCATCGCGAACGCGCTGGTGGCCGTGGACGTGGCGCTGGAGTTCGGCACCGAGCCGCAGGCCCTGCGGGCCGCGGAGACGCTCGTACGCGAGGTCCTCGATCGCATCCGACGCACCTACGACCTCCCCGCCGGGCCGGTCCCTGAGGGGCAACCCCTCACTCGCGTCCCGCACAGCCGGATCTCCGACGACTCGCGCTTCGGGGTCTTCGACGAGAAGCGCACGGCGCGGCTCGCGGGCGCGGTCTGGGAGAAGAGCGAACCCGCACGTGTCGAGACGCTCGGCGGGCTGGCGGCGATGAGAGTGCCACGCGAAGCGGAGTGCGACGCCCCGGACGGTACACGGAACGCCGGTGCCGACGGAGGGCTCACCTGCACGGCGGACCACGGCCCCGCGGCCGGCTTCCGCATGGACCTCCTCTTCAGCAACTGTGGCGCCTCCTGCTCGGCCTCCGAACGGCGGGCCTTCGCCGAGCCGCGCCCAGGGAGACCCCTCGCCGACTGGGAGCACCGCGGCACCGTCGCCCATGACCGCTCCCCGGGCTCCGTCCACCTCTACTGGACCGTCAGGGCGACGTACCAGCAGGGCAAGAACAAGCCCCTGCCGATCGAGGTGCTCCTCTGGCTGGACGTCAGCTCCCCACCCCCGCACCAGGACCTCGCCGACAAGATCCTCAACGACCTCTGGGCCCAGTCGGCGAGCCGCGGCTGATCCCGGCGTGCCACCGGGCCGCCGACGTTCGCCTCGGCGGCGCGTCACCAGGGGTGGTCTCGCCGCGGATGCGGCGGTCCGGGCCGGACACGCCCTCCCTACAGTTGCGGAGTCAGGGCTCTGCGGCTGCGCAGGGCGCTCGGACCGAGGGGAAGTGGTGTTCCATGCCGAAGCGTCACGCGGTGGTGGCCGGGGCCGGAATCGGCGGCCTCACGGCCGCCCTCGCACTGCACCGTCGCGGCTGGCAGGTCACTGTCTGCGAACGCGCCCCCGAACCTCCCACCACCGGCGCCGGGATCGGCCTCGCCCCCAACGCCCTGCGCGCGCTCGACGCCATCGGCTCCGACGCAGCCCACGCCGTCGGCAGCGCCGTGCCCGCGACGATGGGCGTACGCCGCTCCGACGGCCAGTGGCTCACCCGGGTCGACACCGCGGACATGGCGGCCCGCTACGGGGTGCCCCCGATCGCCGTTCCCCGCCCGGCCTTCACCGCGGCCCTGGCCGCCGCCCTGCCGCCGGAGGCCGTTCGCTACGGCACCGCCGTCACCGGTGTCGACGACGACGGGGGCCGCCCGACCGTCCGTACGGCAGTGGGACTGGACCTGCCCGCGGATCTGGTCGTCGCCGCCGACGGAATCCACAGCCCTCTGCGCCGGGCCCACTTCCCCGCCCACCCGGGGCTGCACTACCTCGGCGAGACCGCCTGGCGCACCATCGTGGACGCCCCGGACCTTCGGATACCGGCCATGAGTGAGACCTGGGGCCGTGGCGAGCGGTTCGGTGTGACCCCGCTCTCCGACGGCCGGTTCTACCTCTACGCCACCGCGGTCGCCCCGGCCGGCACCCGGTCGGCCGACCCCCGCGCCGAACTCCACCACCGCTTCGGCTCGTGGCACGACCCGATTCCGGCCCTGCTGGACCGCGTCCGCCGCCTCGACCGCGCCGACCTCCTCCAGAACGACCTCTACGACCTGGCCGCCCCGCTCCCCCGGCTGCACCACGGCCGGATCGCCTGGCTCGGCGACGCCGCCCACGCCATGGCCCCGAACCTCGGCCAGGGTGGCTGTCAGGCCATCGAGGACGCGGTGGTCCTCGCCCACCTGCTTCCCGCCGGAGACGGCGCGGACAGCACCGACTCCGTCCCGGCCGCCCTCACCGCCTACACCGCGGCCCGCCGACCGCACCGACGCCGTACGCGTCCGCGCCCGCCGGGTCGGCCGCTTGGGCGCACTGCGTCACCCGCTCACGGCGGCCACCCGCGACCTCGCGGTCCGTGCCACCCCCGCGCGCCTGGCCCTGCGCGGCATGGACGACCTCTTCAACGGCTTCCGCCTCCCCGGGTAGCGGCGACCCGCGGACTTCCGTCGTCGAAGCCGAGGCGAGCACGGCGAGGCCTCGGTCGCCGCGGCAGGTTTCAGCCACCCTTCCCCTCGCATGGCATGCGTCACAACCGGCACCCCGCCGATGATCCTCTCCATGTGATCCAGGAGATCAGGGACGGCCAGTATGAGGCGTTTCAGCAGAGTTTCGCCGCCCTTTTTCTCCCTATATCTAGATGTTCGTCAGACCACGGGAGCTCCAGGTCCCAGAATTCGTCGCCCCCCTTCCCCGCCCCACGACGCCTCTGGTACAGGTGGCTGAAACCATTTGCTTCCTCGAAGGCACCCCCCCCATGAACCTGGACTCCGATCCCGACCACCTCAGCTTCACCATCGACCTCACCGCCGAGGAAGCCAGGCGGCGTGCCGAGGTCATGGCGGCGCTCGGTCCCGAGTGGGATCCCCTAGCGGTCCTGCGTGCCGAGGAGGCCGCGCACGCGCTGCTGTACTCGGGCCTGGACGCCGAGCAGCAGCGGATCCACGCGATGCTGGTGGCGGCAGGTGTGCTGCCCGGTGAGGAGCCCGGTCGTGCGACTGCCCATTGATCCCCAGGCCGACCGGTCCCGCCGGGCCTGGGTCGCCTGCCCCGGGTGCGACGACGCACGCGGCTGTGCGACCTGCGAGCAGCGCCGCAACTGTCCGGAGCACTGGCGCTACCTGATCGCCAACAAGGGACCCCGGGTGCACCTGCAGTGCCCGAACTGCACGCACACCTGGACCCTCGACACCACCCGCAGCCGCAGCACCCGCGACTGAGGCTCGGGACCGTCCGCGGCGGCGGTCCACGCGCGGCCCGGCCTCGGCACCGCCCGCGGACCGCGTCCCCGCGGCTCGGCTCAGCAGATCCGCGGCAGCTGCTCGCCGATCGGCATGTCCACCACCCGCGTGCCGCCGAGCCCGGTACGGGCGACGACCAGGCCCGGATGCGCCTCGACCGTCTCCCCGATCACCGTCGCCCCGGCACCCAGCGGGTGCGCGCGCATGGCGGCGACCACGGCGTCGGCCCGCTCACGGGGGACAAAGGCGACCAGCTTGCCCTCGTTCGCCACGTACATCGGATCGAGGCCCAGCAGCGCGCAGGCGCTCGCCACGGGGTCGGGCACGGGGACCGCCCGCTCCTGGATGACGACGCCCGTGCCGGACGCGGTGGCGATCTCGTTGAGCGAGGCGGCCAGGCCTCCCCGGGTGGGGTCGCGCAGCACGTGCAGGTCGGGCGTCACCTCGAGCATGGCCCCGACCAGTCCGCCGAGTGCCGCGCAGTCGCTTTCGATCTCGACGCCGAACTCCAGGCCTTCGCGCACGCTCATGATCGCGACTCCGTGGAGGCCGATCGGTCCGCTGACGATCACGACGTCGCCGGGAACGACCCGCTGCGGGCGCAGGTCCACGCCGTCGGGGATCAGGCCGATCCCCGAGGTGTTGATGTAGACGCCGTCCCCGTGGCCGGTCTCCACGACCTTGGTGTCGCCGGTGACCACCTGGACGCCGGCCGCCCGTGCGGCGGCGCCGAGTGCGTTCGCCACTCGGGCGACGACGTCGGTCTCCACGCCTTCCTCGAGGATGAAGCCGCAGGAGAGGTACGAGGCCCGGGCTCCGCTCATCGCGAGGTCGTTCACGGTTCCGTTGACGGCCAGGTCGCCGATGCTTCCGCCGGGGAAGAACAGCGGGCGCACCACGAAGGAGTCGGTGGAGAAGGCCAGTCGGGCGCCGCCGAGTTCGACCGCGGCCGCGTCCGTCGTGTCCGAGAGCGCCGGTCCGCCGAAGGCGGGAGCGAAGATCTGCTCCACCAGTTCGGCGGAGAGCGCGCCGCCTCCGCCGTGGCCCATCACGATCCGGGACTGGTCGCGCAGGGGTGCGGGGCAGGTCCAGGCGGCCATGTCCGGCGTCTGTTCCGACGCGGTGGTGGTGTCAGGCAACGGAACTCCCCTCCAGGGACGAGGCGTTCGAGGGATCGGCGGTCGCGGACCGTACCGCCGTGCCATCCGCCCGCGGCTTTCCCCTCGCCGTGCCGAGGTCGAGCCGGCGGTAGAGGTAGTAGGCGGCGCAGGCGCCCTCGCTCGAGACCATCGTGGCGCCCAGCGGAGAGCGGGGGGTGCACGTCGTGCCGAAGGCCTCGCACTCGTGGGGTTTCAGCAGCCCCTGCAGGACCTCGCCGCTGCGGCATTCGGCCGGTTCGCGGGTGTCGATGCCCTCGACGGAGAAGCGGATCTCGGCGTCGTAGTCGCGGTAGCGTTCCGACAGCCGCCAGCCGCTGTTCGGGATGACACCGATGCCGCGCCATGCCCGGTCGGTGACTTCGAAGACGTCGTCCAGCATCGCCCGGGCGGCCGCGTTGCCTTCGTCGAGCACGGCACGCTGATAGGCGTTCTCGACGGTGTGCTCCCCCCGTTCCAGCTGGAGTACGGTCCTCCGTACGCCTTCGAGGATGTCCAGGGGCTCGAACCCGGTGACCACGATCGGCACCCGATGGCGTGCCGCGAGTGCGGGGTACTCCTCGGTGCCCATGACGCTGCACACATGGCCGGCGGCGAGGAAGCCCTGGACGCGGCAGTCCGGGGAGCGCATGATCGCCTCGATCGCGGGGGGCACGCGGACGTGGGAGACCAGCAGGCTGAAGTTGCGGATGCCGAGCTTGCGCGCCTGGTGGACCGTCATCGCGTTGGGCGGCGCCGTGGTCTCGAAGCCGATGCCGAAGAACACCACCTCGCGGTCCGGGTTCTGCTCGGCGATCCGCAGCGCGTCGAGCGGTGAGTAGACGACCCTGACGTCGCCTCCGTGTCCGCGTACCTGGAAGAGGTCCCGGCCGGTGCCGGGAACCCTCAGCATGTCCCCGAAGGAACAGAAGATCACGCCGGGGCGGGAGGCGATCTCCAGGGCCTTGTCGATGACCTCCAACGGGGTCACGCACACGGGGCAGCCGGGCCCGTGGATCAACTCCACCTCGGACGGCAGGAGTTGGTCGATACCGTGCCGGATGATGCTGTGGGTCTGCCCACCGCAGACCTCCATCAGCGCCCAGGGCCGGGTCACGGTCGCGTGGATCTCGTCGAGCAGGCGCCGGGCCAGCTCGGGGTCCTGGAACTCGTCGATGTACTTCACCGCTGCACCTCTCCCGCGACGTCCTCGTCCGCCGGCCGTTCGCTTCCCGTCACCTCGGCGGCCGACTCCCACGGGTCGCCGAACTCCTCCTGGAGCATGCCGAGGGTCTCGAACAGCTCCAGCGTCCTCCTGGCCGACTCCTCGTCCAGGCGTTGCAGGGCGAACCCGACGTGGACGATGGCGTACTCGCCGACCTTCAGGTCCGGCAGATACTCCAGGCAGACCTCCTTGACCACGCCGCCGAAGTCGACCGTGGCCATCCGGGTGCCGTCCCGGTCCTCGACGTCGAGCACCCTTCCGGGTACCGCCAAGCACATGTGCGTCTCCTCGCTGTCGCTGTCGGTGTCCCGCGTCGCTGTCGCTGCCGGGGGTCCCGCGTCACTGTCGCCGTCGTGGTCCCGCGCCGGGAGCCGTCTCGGCGGTGACACGGGCGGCCACGACGAGCTGGCCGAGCGCCAGCCCTCCGTCGTTGGGCGGGACCATGCGGTGGCGGAGGACGGTGAAGCCGTCCCGCCCCAGGGCGCGGGCGGAGTCGGAGGAGAGCAGGGTGTTGGCGAACACTCCCCCGGTCAGCGCTACGGTCTCCACGCCGAGTTCCCCGCGCGCGGCGGCGCAGACCGTCTGCACCAGGTGCGCCACGGCCCGGTGGAATCGGGCGGCGACGACGGCCGCCGGGGTTCCGTGGCGCATGTCGTCGACGACCGCGGCGAGCAGCGGGGCCGGGTCGGCGGTGAGCGGGCCGCCGGTCGCCGGCGTACCGAGGCGGAAGGTGTAGCGCCCGTCGCCCTCCGCCGCCGGCGCGCGGAGTGCCGCGGCCTCCAGTTCGATCGCCGCCTGGGCCTCGTATCCCGCGTGGTGGCAGATTCCCGTGAGGGAGGCGACGGCGTCGAAGAGCCGGCCCATGCTGGAGGTGGGCACGCAGTTCAGTCCGCTCGCCAACTGCTGTCGGAGCACCCGCAGTTCTTCGGGCGGGCAGGCGCGTACGCACGGCAGGTCGGGGTCGGCGGCGAGGCCGGCGGCGTGCAGGTGGGCCAGGGCCATGCGGTAGGGGCGTCGTACGGCCGCGTCGCCGCCGGGCAGCGGTACGTAGGCCAGGTGCGCGAACCGCGAGAATCCGGCGTAGTCCGCGAGGAGGAACTCGCCGCCCCACACGGCGCCGTCGAGGCCGTAGCCGGTGCCGTCGAAGGCGACGCCCAGGACGGGGTGGGAGCCGTCGAGGCCGTTCTCCGCCATGGCGGCGGCGACGTGGGCGTGGTGGTGCTGCACGGGCACGACCGGGCGTCCCGCCGCGTGTCGGGTGGCCCAGCGTGTGGACCGGTAGGCGGGGTGACGGTCCGCCGCCAGCAGGCCGGGCCGCACGCCCGTGACGGATTCCAGCTGCCGCTCGGCGGAGGTGAAGGCCAGTTGCGTCGCGAGGTCGTCCATGTCGCCGATGTGGGCCGAGAGCCAGGCCTTGTCGCCCTTCCCGAGGCAGAAGGCGTTCTTCAGGTCCCCGCCGACGGCGAGGGCGGGGACGACCTCGACGGGCAGGGTGAGCGGCAGGGGGGCGTAGCCGCGGGAGCGGCGCAGGACGATCGGTTCGCCGTCGCAGACGCGGACGACGGAGTCGTCGCAGGGCACGTGGATGGGACGGTCGTGCAGGAGCCAGGCGTCCGCCAGGCCGGCGAGTCTGGTCAGCGCGTCCGCGTCGTCGGTGACGATGGGCTCGCCCGAGAGGTTTCCGCTGGTCATGACCAGGAGCCGGGGCGTGTGCCGGTCCGGGGCGCCCAGCCCGAGGAGCAGGTGGTGCACCGGGGTGTAGGGGAGCATGACGCCGAGGTCGGGACTGCCGGGAGCCACCCCGGGCGCCGGGGCGGCCCCGGGGCGCGGCCGGGAGTTCTCGCGGCGCCGCAGGAGTACGACGGGCCGGACGCGGCCGCCGAGGAGTTCGCGCTCCAGGGGGCCGAGGTGGACCAGGGGCTCGATGCCGTCGGGGTGGGCCGCCATGATCGCGAACGGCTTGTCCCCGCGCGCCTTGCGGCGGCGCAGTTCGGCGACGGCCGTGGGGTCGGTGGCGTCGCACGCCAGGTGGTAGCCGCCCAGGCCCTTGACGGCGATGATCGCGCCGGCCGCGAGCATCCGGCGGGCGGCCGTCACCGGGTCGGTGCCCGGGTCGGGCGGTGGTGGTCCGCCCGGCGCGGTGACGAGGCGCAGCCGGGGGCCGCACGCCGGGCAGGCGACGGGCTGGGCGTGGAACCGCCGGTCGGCCGGGTCCTCGTACTCCCGGGCGCAGTCCGGGCACATCGGGAAGCCGGCCATGGTCGTGTGGCCGCGGTCGTAGGGCACACCGGTGACGATGGTGAAGCGGGGGCCGCAGTGGGTGCAGGTGATGAAGGGGTGCAGGTGCCGCCGGTCGGTGGGGTCGGCGAGTTCCGCGAGGCAGTCGTCGCAGGTGGCCGTGTCGGGCGGGACGAGGGTGCGGACGTCGCCGCCCTGGCGGGAGGGCACGATCGTGAAGCCGCTGCCTCCGCTCGTTGCCAGCTCTGCCGCCTCGACGGATTCCACCCGGGCCAGGGGCGGTGCCTCGGGGGCGACGCGGGCGCAGAAGGCCGCCACGTCCGCGGGGTTCCCCTCGACCTCGGCCACGACGCCGTCGGCCGTGTTGGTGACGTGTCCGGACAGGCGCAGCGTGGTGGCGAGGGCGTAGACGTGGGGCCGGAAGCCCACGCCCTGGACCACGCCCGTGACGAGCACGCGGCTGCGCGTGGGGGCCGTGGCGAGGGCGTGGCCGGACGGCTCCGCGGTCACGCGCCGGCCCGGGCCATCACCGGGGTGTGGACCGGGTCGCCCTCGGTCGCGGCCAGGGCGCGGTCCAGCAGCACTCCGGTTCCCCGGCCGTCGCGTACCGAGGTGAGGACGACCTCGACGCCGGGGTTGACCTGCTGCACGTTGCGGCGGAAGGTCGCCTCGTCGAACTGCGCCGCGTCGGCCATGTCGGTCTTGGTGACGACCACCAGCTGGGCGAGGCCGAAGGCGGTGGGGTACTTGAGGGGCTTGTCCTCGCCTTCGGTGACCGAGGCGAGCACGACCCGGAGGGTTTCGCCGAGGTCGTAACCGGCGGGACAGACGAGGTTGCCGACGTTCTCCACGAACAGCAGCCGGGTGGCCTCGGGCAGCCAGTCGTGCAGGTGCCGGGCGACCATGTCGGCCTCCAGGTGGCACAGGCCGTCGGTGTGCACCTGCTTGACGGGGACGCCGGCCCGGGCCAGGCGTTCGGCGTCGTTCTCGGTGGCGAGGTCGGCGGTGAGCGCGGCGGCGGCGACGCCCCGTTCGGCGCACAGCCGCAGCTCGCGCTCCAGCAGTGCGGTCTTCCCGCTGCCGGGGCTGGAGAGCAGGTTGACGACCGTGGTGCCGCGGGCGGTCAGTTCGGTACGCAGGATGCCCGCCGCTGCGTCGTTCCTTGCGAGGACCGCCCGCTGGAGGTCGACTACTCGGCACATGCTCGGCTCTCCTCGGTGGTGGGTTCGCTGCGTGGTGCGTGGTTCTCGGCGGGTTCGGCCCAGCGGACCTCCCGGATGTGGAGTTCGCGCCCGGAGACGAGTTCGACGGCGGCCCCGCCGCAGCCGGGACAGAGCAGCCGGGGCGGCATGCCGACGTTCCAGACCTCGGCGCAGGGCTCGCAGCGGGCGGTGCCCGGGACGGTGCGGGTGATCAGTTCGGCGCCCTCGAGGACGGTTCCGGCGCAGGCGAGTTCGAAGCAGAAGGCGAGCGAGTCGGCGACGACGCCCGCCAGCTCGCCGACGTCCAGGCGGATGCTGGTGACTCCGGTCGCCCCACGGGACCGTGCGGCCGTCTCGACCTGGTCGACGACGGCCATGGCCACGGACATCTCGTGCATCGGTCTCCGTCCTGGGCCCGGCGGTGTGTCTGGGCCGCCATTACAGGACGGGCGGTCGGTGGTTCGCCGCCCGGCGCGCCGTGACCGGGCGGTGGTGTCGTCCGTTCGGTGCAGCCGGGGCGGCGGCGGGTCACATCCGGCTGATGCGGAGGTAGCGCCGGACGTCGGGGAAGACGCTCCTGAGGAGGGCGACGGCGGTCAGGGCGGCGGCGGTGACGGCGACGGTGGCGCCGATGGCGTTCTTCTTCATGGTGCTCTCCGTGTCGGGCTTCGTACGACGGCTTCTTGGCGGACCAGGTCGATCACCGTGCGGACGGCCTCGGGGACCGCGGCGGCGACCTGCGGGCTGAGCCCGATGCCCTCGTCGAGGCAGGCGGGTTCGCAGCCGACGAGCAGGATCCGGCGCGGCGGCGCGGCGCCCGTGCCCGCGCACAGGGTGTCGAGCAGGGCGAGGACGGCGTCGGGTGTCATCCGGTGGCCGTCGAGCGGCGGGGGCCGCTCGGTGGTGGCCCGGTCGGCGGGCTCCGAGGCGTCGATCAGGTACAGCGTCCCCGGTTCGCCGCCGCGCGCGGTGACGTCGACGAGGACGAGGGTGTCCCAGCCGTCGAGCAGCTGGTAGGCGAGGTGCACCCCGCGGATTCCGACGTCGACGACGTCGACGTCGGGCGGCAGCTGTTCCCTGGGGAGTCTGCGCACGGTCTCGACGCCGAACCCGTCGTCCCCGAGGAAGACGTTGCCGACGCCGGCCACGAGGGTGCGGGCGGTGCCGGGTGCGGGAGCGTTCACCTCTCCTCCAGGACTTCGACCTCGTCGGGCTGGAAGTAGAGGAACCGGCCCTGTTCGCGGCGGATGTCGGCGCCCGGGTCGTCCTCGACGGTGACGGCGATGTGCACGCCGCCGTCGACGTCGTGCAGCACCGCCTCGACCAGGGCGCTGCGGCCGTCGACGAACAGGTCCTGGGCGTCGGTACGGCGCAGCCGCGGGCGCAGGAGCACTCTGCTGCCGGCGCGCACCGGGTGTCCGTCGACGAGGACGTGGTCCCGGGCCGGGTCGACGGACGTGTCGCCGGCCGGGTCCCACCACGGGGTGTCCGGTGAGAGCAGGTCGGCGCCCGAGGGCTCCTTGGGTCCTGTGACCTCCCGCAGGCTGCGGACCGCTCCGTGCAGGCGCTCCAGCACTTCCGGCGGCATGGTGTCGGCCAGGTCGATCACGGCCGCGGCGCGTGCGTCGGTCCCTCTGGCCTCGCGTTTCTCCTCGTCGGTGAGGGCCGCGGTGCGCAGGGCGAGGATCTCGTCGATCTCGGTGGCGTCGTAGAGGGCTCCCGGGCTCTCGGGGGCGATGGCCGGATGGTCGTCGAGGATGATCGGCGAGGAGAGCACCAGGTCGGCGCGGCCGGGTTCGCCGGCCAGCACGGGCCAGGTGCGCAGGTTCTCGCAGGCGGCGACGGCCCCTCCGGCCCACTCCGGCGGGTCGGTCATCGACAGGAACGACCCGGCGTCGAGGTGGAGCAGGGTGTGCGTGGCGACCAGGGAGTACGGCAGCGCGGCGTGCCGGTCGCCTCCTGGACGGGCGGTCCAGTCGCTGGTGTTCTCCACCGTGACGGTCAGCCGCTCGGTCCGGTACGGTCCGTCGAGTTCGGCCGCCGCGACCCGGAGGGTGCCGCTGATGGCCTCTCGGCGTCGGACCAGCCGGCCGAGGATCCGTCCGTCGGCCGCGGTGATCTGTTCCACCTCTTCGGTGGCGGGGCGGGTGAAGGGCAGCGTGGTGCCGTCCGCGTCCAGTGTCGCGACGGGGAGGACAAGGGTGACGGTCTCCTCGACGCCCTCGTCCCATGTCGTCAGGATCCGGTCCTCCAGGCGCAGTTCGCCGACCGGTACGAAGGTGCCGTCCGCGGCGCGTTTCTCGACGGTCCGCCGCTGGACGTGCAGGAAGCGGAGTTCGAGCGCGAGGTCGGCGCCGGGCCGGGGCTCCATCAGGCATTCGGTGCGCTGGACGTGGTGCTCCCCGGAGGCATCGCTCCAGGACGGCGGCACGAGGACGCCGAACTGCCAGCGGAACCTGTTCTTGGCGGCCGACGCGCGGTACGGGTAGAGCACGTACCCCTCGAAGAGGACGGCGTCGGCGACCTGCCGGGCGACGGCGAGCCTCGCCTCGGTGCCGGAGGTGAAGACTGCGGTGGTCATCGTGGCCTCTCCCCCGCCTCTGCGAGCAGGGTCTCGACGGTGGCCTGCCAGGACGGGAGGGCCCGGCGGGACCGGTAGGCGAGCAGGGCGTCCATCGCGTCGGCGGGGAGCCGGATCCATCCGCAGCCCGGGAAGTGCTGGTCGATCATCTCGTGCCAGACCTTGACGGGCATCCGGTGGACGACCTCCCTGTCCCAGGGCACGGGCTCGACGTGGAAGCCGCCGGCCCCCGTGAAGGCGGTGCCGGAGAACAGCAGGAGGAGCGGTACCTCGCCGCCGGAGAGCGAGCGGAGGTAGCGGGACGCCGCGATGTCGGTGTCGTAGGTGCAGGGCACGACGAGTTCGGTCTCGATCTCGTCGGTGAAGCCGGGGACCATGGCCGAGACCTGGGCGAACTGCACCGGGTTGAGGCTGCTGCCCCACCGGGAGCGTTCGCCGAACAGGTCGCCCAGGGCCTCCGCCTCGTCGTCGTCGTAGCCGCGCCGGGCGGGTTCGATGCGCATCTGGCAGCGCAGGGCCATGGCGTGCACCCGGGTGCCCGGGGTCGCCGTGATCCGCAGCCGGAAGACGAGCGTCGGTCCCGCCGCGTAGCCGTCGGCGCGGACGTCGGTGCAGGCGAACGAGAACTCGGTCACGGCCGGCTCCCCGGTGCCTCGCGTGCCTGGTCGCGTACGTGGGCGAAGAGGGCGTCGAGGTCGGCCCGCGCCTCCGCGCCTCCGTCGAAGCCCTGCCAGTGCAGTCGCATGCGGCCCACCAGTTCGTAGCAGAGGTCGATCGGCACCAGGTGGCACTCGGTGCGCCCCTCGTGCCGGCGCAACAGCAGGGCCTCCACGTCGGGTTCGAGCAGGGAGGCGAGCCGTGTGGCGTCGAGCACGCACCTCCAGGAGGGTTCCTCCAGCTCGCTCTCGGTGGCACCGGCGGGGCTCGGGTAGAGCGCCACCGCTCGGTCGAGGGCGGAGTTGCGGAAGAGGTACGCGACCGAGACGGGGATCCGCAGCGACTCCCACACCCGGTCGTCGACGCGGTGTGCCGGATCGCTCAGGAAGCGCCCGGGCACCGTCCGGAAGCGGCCCCCCGGTCCGCCGCCGCGGTCCATGAGCTGTGCGCACGGGCCGCAGGCGCAGGCCAGGGTCCGCCGGTCGGTGTCGGCGAGGTGCCTGTGGCGCTCACCGGCGAGCTGTGCCCCGCACAGTTCGCACAGCTCCTCCCGCGGCGGCCGCGGGGTGGTGAACCGGCGCAGTCCGGTGGGCCCCGGAGCGCGCCCCGCGCGCGTCGGGAGCCCGTTCACGAGGCATCGGCCGGGGTGAGGTGGGCGGTTCCGGTGTGCGGCGGGCCGGTGCCGATCTGGAGCAGTGCCGGCTCCCGTGCGCCCGCCGGTTCCAGCTCGACGCGCGTCACCTCGGGGGCGTGGCAGGCAAGCGCGTCGGCCGCCGCCTGCCGGACGGACTCCTGCGTACCGGCGCAGCCGCAGCCGGACGAGCCGGTGACCCGCAGGCGCAGCACCCCGTCGGCCGGGTCGAAGCCGGTCTGTTCGACGGGCTGTGGCAGGCCGGACAGGGCGCGTTCGACGCGGGTGGGCAGGTCTTCCGGGTGGAGCCCGTGGAGGTTGAGCAGGCTCGCGACGAGGTCGTCCGCGAGGAGGGCGCCCCACGGGTCGGTGGCCGGGCGGGCGCCCGGGCGTCCGAGGAGGTCGACGGCGCGGGCGAGGCCGCTTCCGTAGAACTCCATGAGGACGCGTACGACGTCCTCGGCCGCGGCGCAGGCGTCGGCGTCGCCCTTCTCCGCGAGCCGGTCGAGCACCTCCTCGACCCGTCGGCCCGCCGTTTCGGCGGTGACGGCGCTCATCCGGCCAGCCCGCTCAGGCCGGTGGGCACGTGCATCTGCTTCACGGTCCTGCCGTTGCCCGTGTACATGTGGACGCCGCACGGCAGGCAGGGGTCGAAGCTGCGCACGGCGCGCATGATGTCGATGCCCTTGAAGTTCTCGGGCGTGTTCTCCTCGAAGATCGGGGTGTTCTGCACGGCGTCCTCGTAGGGGCCGGGGGTGCCGAAGGTGTCCCGGGTGGAGGCGTTCCACGGGGTCGGCGGATACGGGTGGTAGTTGGCGATCTTGCCGTCCCGGATGACCATGTGGTGGGACAGGACGCCCCGGACGGCCTCGGTGAAGCCGACGCCGATGGACTCGTCCGGCACCTCGAACTTCTCCCAGGTCTGGGTGCGTCCGGCGCGGACCTCCTCCAGGCCCTTCTCCGCGCAGTGCAGGGCGACGGCCGCCGCGTACGCCTGGAAGTAGGTCCGGGCGCGGTTGCGCTCCAGGGCGTTGCTCCACTGCGGGATCTTCCACTCGAAGGTGGTCTCCGGCTTGGTCATGGTGCGGGGCAGGTTGATGACGACGCTGTGGCCGGTGGCCTTGACGTAGCCGATGTCGACGAGGCCGGACAGGGCGGTGGACCACAGCCGGGCGATGGGGCCGCCGCCGGTGTCGAGCGCCAGGTGGTCCTTGCCGTCGAACCACCGCGGGGACATCACCCAGCTGTACTTGTCGTCGAAGTTCCGCTTCTGCGGGGCCGGGATGGTGTGCTGGTTCCACGGGTGACGCGGGTCGACGGGGTTGCCGAGCGGGTCGTGGGTGACGAACTGCTCCTGCCCCTGCCAGTCCTCGTAGTACGAGCTGCCGAGCAGGATGCGGATGCCGAGGTTGATCTCGGTGAGGTCGTTGGTCACGAGCTTGCCGTCGACCACGACGCCGGGGGTGACGAACATCCGCCGGCCCCAGTCGGTCATGTTGGCGTAGGTGAAGTCGCAGTGCTCGGGGTCGTTGAGCGCGCCCCAGCAGCCGAGCAGGACGCGGCGGCGGCCGACCTCCTCGTAGCCGGGCAGTGCCTCGTAGAAGAAGTCGAAGAGGTCGTCGTGGAGCGGGACGACACGCTTCATGAACTCCACGTAGCGCATGAGCCGGCTCATGTAGTCGGTGAAGAGCTGGACCGACGCGACGGTGCCGACGCCACCGGGGTACAGCGTGGAGGGGTGCACGTGGCGCCCCTCCATCAGGCAGAACATCTCCCGGGTGTAGCGGCTGACCTGAAGCGCCTCGCGGTAGAACTCGCCCTCGAGGGGGTTGAGGGAGCGCATGATGTCGGCGATCGTGCGGTAGCCGTGCTCCCCGGCGTGCGGGGCCTCGGTGCGCTCGGCGAGTTCCAGGACCCCGGGGTTGGTCTCGCGGACCATCTTCTCGCAGTAGTCGACGCCGACCAGGTTCTCCTGGAAGATGTTGTGGTCGAACATGTACTCGGCGGACTCGCCGAGATTGATGATCCACTCGCCCAGGTGCGGGGGCTTCACGCCGTACGCCATGTTCTGCGCGTACACGGAACAGGTGGCGTGGTTGTCGCCGCAGATGCCGCAGATGCGACTGGTGATGAAGTGCGCGTCACGCGGGTCCTTGCCGCGCATGAAGACGCTGTAGCCGCGGAAGACCGAGGACGTGCTGTAGCACTCGGCGACCTTCTTCTGCTTGAAATCGATCTTGGTGTGGATGCCGAGACTGCCCACGATCCGGGTGATGGGGTCCCAGGCCATCTCCACCAGGCCGCTGCCGTCACCCGTCGTCTTCGCCGGAGATGCCATTGTCTGTCGGTGCCCTTCGTCAGTTCCTCGACTTCACGAACAGTGGGTGGGTGGGGATCCCCGCGAGGGGACCCCCGGTCACCACGGCGGCCGGTAGCCGGTGGTGATGCGATCGCCGGTGTGCCGCCACTTCGGCTCCTTGTCCACGGTCCTGGCCGTGATGGACCGCAGCCGGCGGATGACGGAGCCGTACACGCCGCTGGCGGCGCTGGAGACCTTGCTGCCGGGGGGTTCGTCCATGAACGGCATGAACTTGTCCGGGAAGCCGGGCATCGTGCAGGCGATGCAGATGCCACCGACGTTCGGACAGCCGCCGATGCCGTTCATCCAGCCCCGCTTGGGGACGTTGCACTTGACGACCGGGCCCCAGCAGCCCAGCTTGACCAGGCACTTGGGCGAGTCGTACGTCTCCGCGAACTGGCCCTGCTCGTAGTAGCCGGCGCGGTCGCACCCCTCGTGCACCGTCGCCCCGAACAGCCAGGTCGGGCGGAGCTTGTCGTCGAGCGGAATCATCGGGGCGGAGCCCACGGCCTGGTAGAGCAGGTACGTCAGGGTCTCCGCGAAGTTGTCCGGCTGGATGGGGCAGCCGGGCACGCAGACGATCGGGATGCCGGCGGCGGACTTCCAGTCCCACCCGAGGTAGTCCGGCAGGCCCATCGCGCCGGTCGGGTTCCCGGCCATGGCGTGGATGCCGCCGTACGTGGCACAGGTGCCGATCGCGACCACGGCCAGCGCCTTGGGCGCCAGCCGGTCGATCCACTCGCTCGTGGTGATGGGCTGGCCGGTCTCCGGATTGTCACCGAAGCCGCACCAGTAGCCCTCCTGCTTGATGTCCTCGTTGGGGATCGAGCCCTCGACCACCAGCACGAACGGGTCGATCTCGCCCCGCTCCCCCTTGAAGAACCACTCGATGAACGTGTCGGCGCCGCCGACCGGGCCGCACTCGAAGTCGATGAGCGGCCAGTGGACCGCGATCCTGGGCAGTCCCGGCAGCCCGGAAAGGGCGATCTCCTCGATGCTGGGCTGCATGGCGGCGGTCAGGGCGACCGAGTCGCCGTCGCAGCTCAGACCCGCGTTGATCCAGAGGATGTGGATCGGCTTCTCTTCGCTGCCGGGGGCAGCACCCGGGTCCTCGACCGAGGTCTGCGGGGTTGCGTTCATGCGTCGCCTCCTGGGGAGGGTGAGACAGAGGCCGTCGTCGGGCCGTCTTCGGGCCCCCTACGTGTCAACGGTCGGTCGGACCGGCCGCGCGCGCACCCGGGGCGTCCGGGGAACCGGCGGTCGGCCCCTCCTTACGGACGAAGGCCCTGCGCAGCGCGTGGTAGGGCGCGGTGGGATCCGTGAAGATCCCCCACATGCGCGAGAGCTCCTGCTCGCGGTGGGCGGCAAGGGGAGTCGTGGACTCCCGGCGCTCGTGCTCCGCCTTCTTCGCCGCCACGCGGGACGCGACGCCGGGGTGCGAAGCCAGCCGTGCGGCCAACCGGGTGATCTCGGCCGAGAACTCGTCCGGCCCGCACTCGACGATCCGGTCGATGAGCCCCATGCTCTGGGCGGCGGCCGCGGAGACGGGCGGGGCGTTCCGGATGAGGCGCTCGGCCATGGCCGGGCCCACCTTGCGGGGCAGTGTGTGGGTCCAGTACTCCGACCCGTACAGGCCCATGCGCCGGTAGTGGGGGTTGAGGACGGAGCCCGAGCGGCACCAGACCTCGTCGGCGGCGAGTGCCAGCATCACTCCTCCGGCGGCGGCGTTGCCGCCGATGGCGCTGACGACGAGCCGGTCGGTCGTGGTGAGAACCGCCTCGACCAGGTCGTTCATGGCGTTGATGTTGGCCCAGGACTCGGCGGCAGGGTCGGCCGCGGCCTCGATGACGTTGAGGTGGATGCCGTTGGAGAAGAAGTCGCGCTGTCCGCCGAGCACCAGGACCGAGGTGGGGCGACCGAGGGCGGTCTCGTAGGCCTCCCTCAGGCGGCGGCAGTGGTCGGTGCTCATCGCTCCGCCGGGGAAGGCGAAGGACAGCACCCCGACGGGACCCTGCTCCCGGTACCGGATGTCGGACCAGCTCCGCCCGGCCTTCGACGGGTGGGTGGGCGCGGGTGACTCGGGAAGCTCCGGCAGCCGCCCCGCGAGGGCGAGGGCCAGGGTGGCGGGCACCTTGCAGGCACGCTCCTCCCCCGTTCCGGTACGGGCGCGCAGCTCGGGGATCCACACGGCGCCGTCCACCGTGGCGCGGCAGACCGCGCCGGCCCGGGTGGCCAGCAGGTCGCCGGGCCGGCCGCGCAGGCCGTCCTCCGCGTGGCCTCCGTGCAGGAACCACTCGGCGCCGAGCAGGTCATCGCGGAGGCCCGGCTGTGAGTCGGCTGCCCGCAGGGCGCGCAGGACCGTCTCCGTGTCGTCCTCGTCCCAGGAGATCCGGCGCTGTTGCTGGCGGAAGGCGGGTCGCGCCCGGACCGGCCCTGTCTGCGGGCGCGGCGTGGCCCCGGCGGCGACGCGCTCGACCGCGAGGTGCACGGCGGCCACGGCGGCGTCGGACAGCTCGTTCCGGTACAGGTCGCTCTTGGCCACGTCCGGGACGCGGAAGGCGGCGGTCGCCCAGACGTCGCCCGCGTCCATCTCCTCGTCGGCCTGAAGGACGGTGACCCCCCACTCGGCGGCGCCGTCGTGGATCGCCCAGTCCAGGGAGGACGGCCCTCGATCGCCCACCGGCCCCGGGTGCACGATCAGGCAGAGGTGACGCGACCACACGTCCCGGGGAACGACCGCCTTCAGCATGGGGGCGACGACCAGGTCGGGCGCGTGCCGTACGACGGCGTCCCGCACCGCGTCCCCGTCGGGCGTGACCTCCACGGGGACGGCGTGCCCTCGGTCCTGCAGCTCGACCCGAACCCGTTGGGTGAGGCTGTTGTAGCCGCTGGCGATGAGCAGAATGCGCAAGGGAACCCCTCCGGGTGGTCGTGGAGCCGTCGCCACCGGGCGGGTCAGTTCGCCGCCCCCGGAGATGGTCCGGCACACGGGGCGGGAACCGCCGACGGCACTGCTCTCGCCTCACCCGTTCGAGCTACGATTCCCACCACCTGGCGGCGGCCCCGCTCACCCGTTCACCCCTTAACCAACACCCTCACCATCGGCCGACTGCGCCGCAGACTCGGTGGCCGTCCCTCCCATCGCGATGCCGCGGTGCCGCTACGCCGGGTCAGCCCTGGTCGGCCACGAAGGAGGCCATCCAGGTCAGGGCGGAGTTCCAGTTGATCGTGAGCTCGTTGGTCGACCAGGACTGGATGTCGTCGATGTAGCAGAACTGACCGGTGCATCCCTGGAGTTTGCTCTGTGCGAGCGGGTCCTGAATGCTCGAGTTCGGACCGCCGGACAGCGAGCCGGCAGGCGGGTGGGGCAGCTTCGGGTCGAGCTGGTGGGCGTACCAGCGGCTGTGCTGGTTCTGCGCGCTGACCTCGCCGAAGCCCGTGACGTACGAGATGTTCAGGGCGTTGCGGCCCAGGATGGAGTCCATGCCCTGGACGGCCCCGTCGCGGTACTTCGCGCCGCCTGTGATGTCGTAGGCGGTGGCCAGGACGACGGCGTTGTTGAGGATCTGGTGGGTGGAACCCCAGTCGTACCTGTGGCCCTCCGGGGCGTACGGCATGCCGTACGGGTGGGCTTCCAGCGTGGCCAGGTAGCGGTCGGCTCCCTTGCGCACGGACTGACGGACCTGGTCGCGGCCGGGCAGCCGGTTCGGGACGGTGGCCAGGTCGAGCCGGGCGGGGACGGCCGTGCGTGCCCAGTCGAAGCTGATCGGCCCGAAGATGTCGGCGCTGTGGACCGGGGAGTTCAGGATGTGGTCCTGGAACTCCTTCCCGCCCGTGGTCAGGTACAGCTCGGTGGCCGCCCAGTAGAACTCGTCGGTGACGTCGCTGTCGGCGTAGGTGCCGCCGCCGATGCCGTCGCTCTCGGAGGCCAGGACGACGGGGTGGGCGAGGGCCGCGGCCCAGGCCTCGCGGGCCGCCGCGAGCGCGCCGGCGGCGAACCGGGGGTCGTACGGCTTGTACAGGCGGGCCGCCTGGGCGGCGGTCGCCGCGAGGTTCAGGGTGGCCGCGGTGGTCGGCGGGTGCAGTTCGCGCTTCTGCGGGTCGTCTGAGGGCATCAGCGGCAGGCCGGTCCACTGTTCGTCGTGGATCTTGTGGTGGACCATGCCGGCGAGCGGCTCGCCGTCCGGCACCTGCATCTTGAGCAGGAACTCCAGCTCCCAGCGGGCCTCGTCGAGGATGTCCGGGACCCCGTTGCCGCTCTCGGGGATGTTCAGCGTGCCGTCGCCCAGTTTCCCGGCCTGTCCTGTGCGGGCGAGCCGGGCGCGCTCGTAGGTGCTGAGGAGTTGCCAGACGGAGATGCCGCCGTTGACGACGTACTTGCCGTGGTCACCGGCGTCGTACCAGCCGCCGGTGACATCGAGCGTGTAGTCGCAGACTCCGGGCCGGCAGGGCACGTTCCCGTCCCCCTGGTTGGGGGCGACGTCGACGTGACCGGCCGCGCGGCCGTAACCGGGCCGCAGGTCGTCGCGGATCCCGACCCCGCTGCGCTGGGTGTAGTAGAACTTCGCGGCGTCCAGACGGAGCTTCTCGTAGGCGGCGGTGCCGATGTCGAAGGGCCGGCTGGTCTCGCCGTCGGCGACCAGGGTGAGGCCCGTCCCGGCGCCGCGGTGGTCACTGAAGTGGATCGAGTGGACGTTCTGCCCCGAGGAGGGGTCCACGCCGCGCGGCACGGTCCAGCCGCGCGCGACGACGGCACCGGAGGCGTTCTTCAGCTTCCAGGGCAGTCGCTCGGTCGCGTCGGTGACGAGCGTGGCGTTCTTCGGCCCGCGGGGCAGGTAGGCGACCTGGTTGACCCGGACCCGGGGGCCGGTGTCGGGCTCGTACCGCTCCGGCGGCACCCCGCCCAGCAGGGACACGTCGTCGAGGCAGAACCGCCACGGGTCGGCGCCGCCGCCGAGCTGGAAGGCGACTTGGCCCTGGGCGGTGTCGACGGGGGAGGCGAAGGTGTAGGTGTACGTGTCGCCGGAGACGCTCACCTGCGGAGTGACCTCGTGGTACGTGTCGTACGGCGACACCTGCAGGCCCACGACCGCGCGGACGGAGTTGCCTTCGGGGGCGCCCGTCGCGCTGAAGCTGAACCGGTACGACTCCCCCTTGACGAGCGTGATGTCGTTCTGGCCGACGGCGGCGTCCCAGCGGTTCGCCGTGCCACCCGGCACGTCGGCGCAGACTCTGCCGTCGGACAGCCCGAGGGTGACGTTGTTCGACCACCACGCGTCGGTGGTCGCGTCGAAGGTGCCGTTCCTGATCTGCTCGGACTCGTCCGCCCCCGCCGGGCCGGCGGGCACCGCGGTGAGACCCGTCGCCAGCAGGGCGGTCAGGGACAGCAGGGCGGTTCTGCGTCTGTTCACTTCTGGGCTCCTCGGAGGGGGCGGCGGAGCGGGTTGCCGATGAATTTGGGAGCGCTCCCATGCGGCGGTGGACATATTCGCGGTCGGACCGCGGAAACGTCAACGGCCCGGACAGAAACCGCGGTCGACGAGTCGCGGCGCGCAGGCGCACCGGGGCCGGTGCCGTTCGGGCACCCGATCCCGATGGGTTGTCAGGGGCGCCATGGGCTCCTACAGTGCCCCCACGACCGAGTGGGAGCGCTCCCAAGGCAGATGTCAAGGACGCTCCGGTTCCCGATCACCCCTTCGATCACCCCCCATCCAGAGAGGCCCCCGCATGCGAGCGTCACCGCACCGCCCCAGAACCGCGCGCGGCATGCTCGGCGCGCTGCTCACCGCCCTCGCCACCGTCGCGGCTCTCGTTGCCGCCGCGCCGGCGGCCCAGGCCGACACCCTGATCTGCGAACAGTACGGTTCGACCACGATCCAGGGCCGCTACGTGGTCCAGAACAACCGCTGGGGCACCGGTGCCGCCCAGTGCGTCACCGCCACCGACACCGGTTTTCGGGTGACCCGCGCCGACGGCGCCGTGCCCACGAACGGCGCCCCGAAGTCGTATCCTTCGGTCTTCAACGGCTGCCACTACACCAACTGTTCGCCCGGAACCAACCTCCCGGCGCAGGTCAGCGGCATCGCCAGTGCCCCCAGCAGCATCTCTTACGGCTATGTCGCCGACGCCGTGTTCAACGCCTCGTACGACATCTGGCTGGACCCCACGCCCAGGACCGACGGAGTGAACCGGACCGAGATCATGATCTGGTTCAACAAGGTCGGTCCCATTCAGCCGATCGGCTCACCGATCGGGACCGCCACCGTGGGCGGGCGCACCTGGCAGGTGTGGACGGGCAGCAACGGCTCCAACGACGTCATCTCCTTCGTCGCCCCGTCGACCATCGCCGGCTGGAGCTTCGACGTCATGGACTTCGTCCGGGAGACCGTCTCCCGCGGCATGGCTCAGAACAACTGGTACCTGACCAGTGTCCAGGCCGGCTTCGAGCCGTGGCAGAACGGTGCCGGGCTCACGGTCGACTCCTTCTCCTCGGCCGTGAACCTCGGTGACCCCGGTAGCGGGGAACCCGGCCCGTCGACGGCCTGCAAGGTGACGTACGCGACCAACGTCTGGACGGGCGGCTTCACCGCCGACGTCACCGTCGCCAACACCGGTTCGGTCCCTGTCGACTCCTGGACGCTGTCCTTCACCCTGCCCTCCGGGCAGCACATCACCCACGCGTGGAACGCCGCCGTCACAACGGCCTCCGGGGCCGTGACGGCGACCGGCCTCGCACACAACGCGCGGATCGCGGCCGGTGCCGGCCAGACGTTCGGCTTCCAGGGCACCTACAGCGGCACATTCGCCCCGCCGTCCGGGTTCAGCCTCAACGGCGCCGCCTGCACGTGATCTGATCCGCGACCGATCCGAGTCGTCCCGGGCGCACCCCTCCCCCGTCCCCGCTCGCGCAGGGGCGGGGCTCCGGACGAAGTCCGTACCAGCTCCGGACGCGCTCCGGACCAGACCGTCATCGCAAGAGGAGAACACCCACCGGAGAACAGTTCCCACCAACGCACAGGAGACACGATGGCTGGACGCAGGAAACGACTTGCCTCCCTGGTAGCGGTACTCGCGACGCTGCTCGGTGGCATCGGCCTGACCTTGCTGGGCCAGGACAGCGCGCAGGCGCACGGCGTCGCGATGATGCCCGGGTCGCGCACCTACCTCTGCTCGCTGGACGCCAAGACCGGCACCGGCGCCCTGGACCCGACCAACCCGGCGTGCAAGGCGGCGCTCAGCGAGAGCGGAGCGAACGCGCTGTACAACTGGTTCGCCGTGCTCGACTCCAACGCGGGCGGACGCGGGCCCGGTTACGTCCCGGACGGCAAGCTGTGCAGCGCCGGTGACCGGTCGCCGTACAACTTCACCGGATACAACGCCGCCCGCCCGGACTGGCCCCGAACGCACCTGACGTCCGGGAGGACGATCCAGGTCAGGCACAGCAACTGGGCCGCGCACCCGGGCTCCTTCCGGGTGTACCTGTCCAAGTCCGGTTACTCGCCCGGCTCCGAACTGGGGTGGGACGACCTGGAACTGATCCAGACCGTCACCGACCCACCGCAGACGGGCTCGCCGGGCACGGACGGCGGCCACTACCACTGGGATCTGAACCTGCCCTCGGGCCGCTCCGGTGACGCGGTGCTGTTCATCCAGTGGGTGCGCTCGGACAGCCAGGAGAACTTCTTCTCGTGCTCCGACGTCGTCTTCGACGGCGGCAACGGCGAGGTGACCGGCATCCGCGGCTCGGGCAGCACCCCGACCCCGACTCCAACTCCGACCCCGACCCCGACCCCGGACCCGACGACACCCACGCCCACACCCACACCCACGCCGACCGACCCGCACACCGGGTGCATGGCCGTCTACAGCGTCACCAACTCCTGGAGCGGCGGCTTCCAGGGTTCCGTCGAGGTCATGAACCACGGCACGACAGCGCGTGACGGCTGGGCCGTGGCGTGGACGCCCGGCGCGGGCACCCGGATCAGCAGTCTGTGGAACGGTGGGCTGAGCACCGGATCCGACGGCACGCTCACCGTCGGGAACCTCGACTACAACCGGACCATCCCGCCGGACGGCAGCGTCACCTTCGGGTTCACCGCGACGTCGACCGGCAACAACTTTCCGGTCGGGTCGATCGCCTGCGTCAACCCGTAGCCACTGAGGGAGGCGCCGGTTCCCGTACCGCTGGGAACCGGCGCCGTCCGGCCTCCTCACCACGGCCGGCGGGCTGGGGGTGGCGAGGGGGGATAGGTCAGCCGGTCGGCAGACCCAGCCCGTAGTAGGTGACGTGGTAGCCGTCCACGTACCCCGCCTCCCCGCCGACGATCAGGTCGGTGGGATCGCTCACCCCCGCCGCCCTGGCCGTCGCCACGAGCATCTCCGCGAGTGCGTGCCCCTTCGGCTCGCCGGGGCCACCCGCGTCCACCCGCCACACCGGATCGTCGTCGCCGAAGACCGACGCCGTGTGCGGGTGCTCGGCGACCGTGCCCCAGCCGAGTGCGGCCGGGTCGATGTCGTCCGGGGCGAAGCAGGCGATCGAGAGCCGGTCGCCGCAGGCCACGTCGAAGAGGAGCGGTGCGCTGCGGCTGTTGCGCCCGTAGAACGGCATCCCGATCCGGACGGCCAGGGCGGTGGTCTCGGCAGGCAGCGATCCCAGGAAGTCCCCCAGCGACCGCGTGACGGTCTCCCAGCTCCGGGCGGTCCAGCCGCCGGGGAAGCCGAGGCCGATGTTGGCCTCGTCGCGGTTGCTGCCGAAGAAGCCGCTGATCGAGTGCTCCTCACCGACACCCTGACGCCAGAACCAGTTCTCCGCCGGGCCGGTGGGCTGCAGGACCAGCTCCGGCCCCGACTTCCCGGCGCGAAGTTCGAGAGTGTTCGGCCTGCCGCGCCAGCGCAGGAAGGGTGCGCCCCAGTGCGGTTCGCTGTCGTAGAAGGGTCCCATGTCGCCGTGCGAGCCCATGACGGACGGTTCGCCCAGCGCCGCGGTCACTTCCTCCTTGGCGGCGCGGAAGGCGGCCGCCTGCGCCGCGGCGTCCGGCGCGGGGGCCGCCACCGGGACCGCGATCTCCACGTACGACTCGCCGTCGACGTAGCGCTTCTCGTACTCCCCGACAGGGCGTAGGCGCGCAGGGCCCGAGGACCGACCGGTGATCAACACAGGCGCGTCCGACGAGTCGCTCCAAGCCCATCCCAGCTCGGCCGCGACAGCCTTCATCCCCTCCGGCGTCCAGCCGTCGGTGTCTGCCGCGACGAGCCGCTGGGCGAGCTCCCCGATGGACTCCCGCACGTCACTTCCCCGTTGTTCGTTCATCCGGCCATCGTCCCGCACCCCGGGCCGGACCGTCGCGGCGGGGCTCTCACGCCCCTCTCGCGGAGAGAATGCGTGAAGACCTCGTCCGGGTGACGAGCGACTGCGGCATCGCGCACCCCGCCCCTGGTCAGGTGCGGCGCGGCGACCACCATCGGCGTCGGCGCCGCGGATACATCGCCCTGCCCAGGCGGCGGCCCACCAGGACATAACCGAGCAGCGCGCCCGTGGTGTTGAGCAGCACGTCGTCGATGTCGAAGGCGCGACCCGTGATCAGGGCCCCTTGGATGAGTTCGACCAGGAGCATCGTCGCCACCGTCAGCAGGGCGATCCGTACGAACCCACGGCTACGGGGGGACAGGACCGGCAGCAGCAGGCCGAACGGCACGCCCAGAAGAACGTTGCCGCCGAGTTGCTTGACGGTGTCCCGGAAGGCGGGCTGCCCGAGGTAGGCGCGGATCGAGTCCCCCGGCCGGAGGTTGGCGTGGGTGAGCATCTCCGAGGCCGGTGATGGCTGAAGGGTCAGCCGGGCGAGGACGACGCCGAAGGCCACCATCGCCGCGAGGGCCAACACGGTGAAGCCGACGCGAAGCCAGGGCCCGGGGCCGGGACCGGGTCCGGGTCCGGGCCCCGCCCTTGGAGCCTTCTCCTTCTCCCTCTCCTTGACCTTCTGCTTGTCCTTCTCCTTGTCCTTCTCCTGCCGCTCGGTCGTGACGCGGCGCCATCCGATACGTGACGTCATGTCCCCCAACTCCCCGGTTTCTCAGGTGTACGTGACGGTGATCTGTTCGAAGCCGAGGGCGCGGAGCAGACCTTGGAGCATCGACGTGGTGTTCTTCTCGGCACGCAGCGTCAGATCGCTCTCCTTGGCGGCGTCGCCGATGCGGTCGGCGGCGAGGACGTGGACGGCGTGCTCGTCGGCCGGGTTGTCGGAGAACAGGTCGCCCAGTCGGTCGATCAGGCCGCGCTGCTTCGAGACGGTGTAGGAGCGCTTGGGGTCCACGGCCGGCTCGGCGAGCTGCGCGTGCGGCAGACGGAGGGTGGCAGTGGTGCGCTTCTCGTCGACGGTCACGCTGCCCTGGCCGATGCTGCCGAAGTCGACGTACGCGGCCACGCTGCCGCTCGCGACGAAGAGCGTACGAGTCCCGCGGATCGAGTCGGGCAGCAGCCGGGCGTCCTTCTCCAGGTCGACCACCACCTGGTAGTTGCCGGCGGCGCCCTCGTAACGGTGCATGTCCTGGACGGACTTCAGCACCGCCGGGCCGGAACGGTCCCGCGTGTCGACGCCGAACACGTCGTCCAGGCCTGGCAGGTGGAAGAACCGCCCCAGGAGGAAGAGGACCAGGGAGAGCACGACGAGCACGACGGCGACGACAGGCCACCTGCGCGGGGCCCGTTCGCGTCGCGATGTTCTCCGCGTAGGCTTGTCTTCTGCGTGTTCTCGCATGTGTTCCTGGTGCCCCGCGAATGGTTCGTCACTCCCAACCGCCTTTGATCCGAGGCTGGTTGGCACTCCTGGGGCGATCGTGACACGGACGAGGACCGGCGACTCCTCCGTACGCCCGGCATGACGGAAGCCCCCTGGGGTCCAGGGGGCTTCCGTCCTCTGCGGTGGGTGGTGGCCGGGTCATGCCCGGAGCAGCCGTTCCGTCACCTCGCGGTAGGTCCGCAGGGTGAGCCGGAGCTGCTCGGTGTCGGGGCCCGGGCCATCCGGATCTCCGTTCTCCTGCCAGCCCGCCCGCAACGCGGTACGGCGGTCCCGCAGGGAGGCGATGAGCTGTTGCTCCGCCTCGGCGAGGACCTCGGCCGCCTCGGCGACCGAGTCGTGGGGCGAGTCGACGAACCCTGCGAGCGCGTGGTGCAGACGCTGTCCGAGACGGTCGCGTTCGCCCTCGCCGAGCAGCTGCCCGCCCGGACCGTGGCCGTCGCCGGTGGGCTGCCCGCCCGGACCGTGGCCGTCGCCGGGGGCGTGGCTGTCGTCCGACCGGTCCGTCGTGTCCCGTCCGCGCGGCGCGGCGGGGGGCACGGCGGGAGCGTTCGCGCGGCTCCCGCCGCTCCGGCCCGTGGCGCTGGGGTCCTCGGACGGGACGGCGGACTGCGGCGACTGCGACAGCGGCATCGCCGGCGGCGGGGTGGGCGGCGGGGGCGCGCTGACCGGAGGTGCCGGGGGTGGTGTCGCGGGACGGCCGGTGCGCTGGGCGGGCACGGCCGGGGAAGGGACCTCCCGGACCTCCCGGACTTCCCCGCTTCCGTCGGGCGCCGGTCCTCCGGCCCCGTCTGCCGCCCGCTGATCCCGTTCCTCGCGTGCCATCACGCACCACTTCCCTTCGGCTTGAGGAGATGCCCACGGTTTCGCCCGGACACCGGGCGAGGACGACCGGCGTCGGTGCCCGCCGAACCCCCGGCCTTCGTCAGGTCCTCGAACAGAGCACGCGCGTGAACCAGCGCCTCCCGCAACTCCTCCGTGGAAACGGAGCCCGAATGCACCGCACCGCGTACCGCGCGCAGGCCCTCCACATGGTGCGGATGGTGCACCGACAGGGCGGCGAGCTGCTCCTCACGCCGGTCGGGATCCGGGAAGCCCCGGGCCGCGGCGATCCGCGTGAGGAGCTCCTCCGCGTCGGCGACAGCCTGCCGCGGCGCGTCGACGAAGCGCTCCTGGAGCATGGTCCACTGAGCGACGTAGTGCTCCCGGACCGCCGGCTCCAGCGGCAGAAGGCGCATGCGGCCGTACCGCTCGACCCGCTCGCGCAGGTCCCGGTGGGCGGACTCGCCGTCCCCGCCGTGCCGTTCGAGGGTGCGGTCGTACTCAGGGCCGAAGCGTCGCTTGAGGAGACGCGTGCCGCTGCCCGTACCCACGCGGGCCCGGCCAACGACACCGGCCGCCAGTATCACGGCGACCAACGCCACGAGAATGAGAACTACGGTCAGGGTCGACATGACTGCCTTCCTGGATCGTGACTCCTGGCTGTCTGGCTGTTCGTCACTGCTTGCCGGGCACCCATCAATTCGGCTTGCCGCTCGTCGGACGGTCAAACCCGAAGCACGACATTCTCCGCAATGCGGGGGCGGAGGGACCGCCGACGGGCACGGCCGACGAGGCCGGTCTGCGGGCCTGGCGTCGTAGCCTGGAAACCGCCGGCGGACGATCGGCGCGGCCGGGACGTCACGGGGTAGGAGAGCAGCATGGACAGTACCCTCTGGCTCATCGTGGTCGTGGTTCTCCTGCTCGCGGTGGCGGGATTCGCGGCCGTTCTGCTCGTACGTGTCTTCCGGGCCCGCAGGCTGCTGCTCGACTCCGGCGTCCCGCTGCGGTCCAAGGCCCTGTTCTGGGCAGCGGTGGTCTACACGGTCTCGCCGATCGACCTGATCCCGGACCCGGTCTACCTGGACGACATCGGCGTACTCCTGGTCGCCCTGCGGGCGCTGCATGCGGCCGCCGCCGGGAGCGGGGCGGACCGCACGGGGCTGCCCGCGGGTTCGGATGCCTCGATCAGCGGTCCGGCGAGGGTGCCGCCGCCCAAGTGATGGCGGCTTCCGGTGGAGGCCCGCGCCGACTGCCCGACCTGTGTGACCGCCGGATGGTGCGGTCGTGGCCCTGGGCCGGCATTCGTCCGGCCCCGTGGCCGGCGTTCAGGCGAGGGCGTTCACCGCGAGGGTGAAGGCGCGGGGAAGCCGGGCCGCGGTCGGCACGATCCTGTCCGCCAGTCGGGGCCGCTGCCGAGCCCGCAGCAGGCAGTCGGTCAGGAGCCGGTGCCGGAGGGTCGCCCGCTGCCAGGCGGCCTCGTACGCGCCGGGTGAGCCCCGACGCAGCTGATCGACCAGAACCCTGGCACCGGCGAGAGCCAGTGAGACGCCCTCGCCGGTCAGCGCGTCGATGTAGCCGGCGGCGTCGCCCACCAGCAGGACCCGCCCGTGGACGCGCGCGCGGACCCTCTGGCGGAGGGGGCCCGCACCCCGCACGTCGCCGACCGCGGCCTGCCGGGGCAGAGCGGCGGCGAGTTCGGGGAAGCCGGTCAGCTGCTCGTCGTACGGGGCACGACGTGAGGTCAGGAGCGCGACGCCCAGGAGCCGCGGCCCGAGTGGGGTCACGTACGCCTCGCCGTGGGGACCCCAGTGGACCTCGACGTACGAGGAGGGCGGCGCGACGGCGTAATGCCGGCGCAGCCCGTAACGCGGAACACCCGCGCCGGGCATCCCGAGCCCCAGCGCCCGTCGCACCGGCGAGTGCAGTCCGTCGGCGGCGACGAGCCACCTGGCGCGCACACCCGTGGCGCCGTCGGAGACGCCCGCGGCGTCCTGGCGCACGTCCCGCACGCGTACCGGCAGGACGGGGACTCCGGCGGCGAGGACGGCCGCGTGCAGGGCGGCGTGCAGGACGGTGCGCCGCACTCCGAGGCCGGGGCCGTGCCGGAACTCCGCCTGGGCGTGGTGCTGGCCCTGCCGGTAGCGGATGCCGACGATCGGCCGGCCGGGCACGTCCAGTCCCAGCGCGCGCAGTTCCCTGACCGCCCCGGGCATCAGCCCCTCTCCGCAGGCCTTGTCGACGGGCAGGCCTCGCGGCTCCGCCAGAACGACGTCCAACCCCGCCCGCACCGCGTACAGCGCGGTGGCCAGCCCCGCGGGGCCGCCGCCCGCGATCAGCAGATCGTGCGTGCGGCTCACGCCACGCTCACCCGCCCCAGGGCGGTGTCCTCACACCGGATGCGGACGGCGAGCAGTGCCGCGTTGGCCACGGTGAAGGCGGTGGCGGTCAGCCACGCGGAGTGCACCAGAGGCAGCGCCGCGATCTCGGCCACGACCGCGACGTAGTTCGGGTGGCGCGCGAAGCGGTACGGTCCGGCCCGCACGAGACGGGCGCCGGGGACCACGATGACGCGCGTGTTCCAGTACGGGCCGAGGGTCGTGACACACCACCAGCGCAGCGCCTGGGCCAGGACGACGACGGCCACCATGGTCCAGCCGAGTACGGGCAGGAACGGCCGGTGGGCCAGCCAGGCCTCGATCAGACAGCTCGCGAGCAGAGCCGTGTGCAGGGCCACCATGACCGGGTAGTGACCGCGGCCGTGCTCGACCCCGAGACGGGCCAGGGTCCAGGCCGCGTTGCGTCGTGCCACGACGAGTTCGACGAGGCGTTCCGCGGCGACGGCCGCCAGGAGCAGCGTGTACCAAACCATGATCTGTGATCCCTCACCAGCGCAGGAGGACGAACTCGACGCAGAAACCGGGGCCCATCGCCATCATCAGGCCCCACGAGCCCGGTGGCGGAGGGGCGTTGGTGGTGACGTCCTCCAGGATCCGCAGTACCGAGGCGGAGGACATGTTCCCCGACACGGCCAGGGCCCGGTGGGCCGAGTCGAGGGCACCGTCGGGAAGGTCCAGGGCGTGTGCCACCGCCGTGAGGATCCGCGGTCCCCCGGGGTGGCAGATCCAGGTCCCGATGTCGTCCGGAGCCAGGCCGTGGACGGCCAGGAAGTCCCGGAGGTCCGGACCGATCCGGGCCCCCACGACATCGGGGATGGCGGCGTCCACCACCGGCCGGAACCCCCCGGCGCCGATCGTCCAGCCCAGCAGGTGCTCGGTGTCCGGGTAGAGGAGACTGCGGGTGGCCACCACCACCGGGCGACCGGACCGGTGGTCGTCGGCGCGCGCGGCATGCGCGACGACCGCCGCCGCGCCGTCGCCGAACAGCGCGCCGGCGACGAGGTTGGCCGGTGAGTCGTCGCGCTGCTGCAGCGTGAGTGAGCACAGCTCCACGCTGAGCAGTACGGCCACGTCGCCCTGATGGCCGCGCAGGTAGTCGTGGATCCGGGCGAGACCGGCCGCTCCCGCCACGCAGCCGAGCCCGAACACGGGAATCCTCTTCACGTCCGGCCGCATGCCCATGCGCGAGGCGAGCCGGGCGTCGAGCGACGGCGCGGCAATACCGGTGATGGAGGTGCACACCACCAGATCCACGTCCGAGGGCGTCAGCCCGGCGGCTTCGAGCGCACACGTCAGAGCCCGTTCCCCGAGTTCCAGACCGGCGGCCATCCATGCCGCGTTCGTCTCGCCGAAGTCCCCCAGAGCCGCGTACCGGTCGAGCGGGAGGGCGAGGTGGCGGGTCCGCACCCCGGCGGCCCCGTGGAGTCGGCGCAGCACCGTGCGGTCCGCTCCCGGGGCGAGGCAGAGGTCGCCGATCAGCTCGGTGAGCTCGTCCTGGGAGTACCGATGCTCCGGCAGGGCCGTACGGACGGCGGCGACGACGCTCTTCCACCCGTCCGGATCGGCCGGCTCGCCGATGGTGCCACCGGCGTGCGCGGCCGGTGGCGTGACGGGGGCGAGCCCGTCGACTGTGGGGACACGCATTCCGGGATGTCTCCTCACGACCGGCGGCGCGACTACCTTGCACCCGTGTCTCTATACCTCCCTGGTGTTCCGGTGCGTGCGACACACCGGCTCGCCGCGCTGCTCCACTCGTGCCACCCGGAGCCGACGCTCGCGGTGACGGCTTTCGTCACGGCTCTGGCCGCCACGTCGGGGCGGGGATTGGGGGGCCTCGTGGCGGTCGGAGCGGCGGTGCTCGCCGGGCAGCTCTCGATCGGTTGGTGCAACGACGCGGTGGACGCGGGCCGGGACACCGTCAGCGGCCGCCGCGACAAACCGATCGCGGCCGGCGCTCTGCACCCACGGACGGCCGCCGTGGCCGCCGGGGTGGCGCTCGTCGTCTGCGTGCCGCTCTCCTTGCTCAGCGGTCTTGCCGCCGCGGCCGTCCATCTCACGGGCGTGGTCGCCGGCGGGTGGGCGTACAACCTGGTCCTGAAGAGAACCCCGCTCTCGCCCGTGCCGTACGCCATCGGGTTCGCGTCCCTGCCCGCCTTCGTGACGCTCGGCCCGCCGGCGCACGCCTGGCCTGCCTGGTGGGCCGTCGTCACGAGTGCCCTGCTCGGTGTCGGCGCCCACTGGGTGAACGCGCTGCCGGACATCGCGGACGATCTCGCGACGGGCGTACGTGGTCTGCCGCAGCGCCTCGGTCCCGTGGCCTGCCGCCGGCTCGCGCTGGTCACGATGGTGGCCGCGGTCGCGGTCGTCACCGTGTGCCCGCCGGGGGCGACGGGTGTACCGGGCTGGGCGTGTGCGACCGCCGCGGGATGCGCGGCGGTCACGGGTACGGTCCCGAGGTGGCCCGAGGGCAGCCGATGGCCGTTCCGGGCGGCGATCGTGGTGGCGGGACTGGCGGTCACACAGCTCTTGTCACGGGGCTCCGTCATCGTCTGAGGTGCGGCCACCGGAACGATCGCCGGGTATCCCTGATCCTCCGGCACCTACCGCGGACGGGCAGATTCACCGGGGTCCGCTGCCGGACGCCGCACACTTCGCCGTGGATCACACCCTGTGACGCAAATAATGCGGTGCGTCACGATATGTGTCAGCGTGGTGTGAGGGCATTCAGCCCCACACCACAACAGAGGAGTCGCCGTCATGGGCGGTAGGCAGGACAAGCACCAGAATCCGGGCAAGGGCCGCGAGGAGCAGGAGCGCATGCGCCGCCCCGCCGCGGACCCGGCCCATCCCGGAGCCGGCCGGGAGGAAGCCCGGGGCAAGAGCCCGGAAGAGCTCAAGCGGCGCCGTGAGGAAATGAGCCGCGAGCACGGCGAGGACGACATGCACGTCGAGCGGTCCTGACTCGTCCGGATCGGCACACCGCACACGCAGGACCCGGCCGGGCCCCGTAGTCACCCCGGCCGGGTCCTGTCACGTCACTGGCGCGGAGCCCGGGGCGCGGGCCGGCCCGAGACGAAGCGGAGAGGTGAGTCGTCACCGGCGTAGGCTCGGAAGAGGCTCCGAGAGGGGATGGTCCGCATGTGTCGCTGGCTCGCCTACTCAGGTACGCCGATGCTGCTCGACACCGTGCTCTACCGCCCCGAGCACTCTCTGATCAACCAGAGCCTCCACGCCCGGATGGGTGTCGAGTCGACCAACGGCGACGGATTCGGCATCGGTTGGTACAGCACGGACGGCGACGGAACGCCGGCGGTGTTCCGCGATGTCGCGCCGGCCTGGAACAACCGCAACCTGCGCGAACTCTCCGCACATGTCCGTTCGCCCCTGTTCTTCGCCCACGTCCGGGCCTCCACGGGCTCCGCCGTCCAGCAGACCAACTGCCACCCGTTCCGGCACGGCCGGTGGTTGTGGATGCACAACGGTGCCATCGCGGAATTTCCCCGGCTTCAGCGCGATCTCTGCATGGCCGTCGACCCGGCGCTCTTCCCCTTCATCGAAGGATCGACGGACTCCGAGGTGATGTTCTACCTGGCGGTCACCCTCGGCCTCGACCAGGACGTCCCCGGAGCGGTGGCCCGCATGGCGGGCCTGGTGGAGCACGTCGGCAAGGGACACGGCGTGCCCGATCCGCTGCAGATGACGGTGGCGGTGAGCGACGGGGAGCGCGTATGGGCCTTCCGCTATTCCAGCCAGGGACGATCCCGCTCGCTCTTCTACAGCAGCAGGGCCGAGGCGGTCCGGCGCCTTCACCCTGAACTGGACTATCTCAGCGAGATCTCCGACGAGACCCGCATGGTGGTCTCCGAGCCCCTGGGCGACCTGCCCGGCGTGTGGAACGAACTGCCCGAGTCCAGTTACGCCGCGATCCCCTCCGGTCCGGACACGGACTACTTCCCGTTCTCCGCGGACATCCCTTGAGGTGAGGGGCCAACCGGTGACGGGACGTGGAACGAACCCGCGACAGGGGTGAGGGGCCGAACCCGGCAGGTTCGACCCCTCACCCCCGTCATGCCCCGGCGGTCATGCCCGGCCCGTGTCAGAACGGGCGGCCGCCGAACGGCGGACCGTAGTACATGCCCAGCTCCTCGCGGTACCCCGGGTCGCCGAGGTGCTTCTCCCGGTGGAACTCGGGGGCGCTCTTGATCTCTTCCTTGGTCCGGTCGACGAAGATCTTCTGGTCCTCCGGGACGACCCGGGTCACCGTGCTCGCCGGAAGGAGGACCTCCTTCCCGAAGATCCACACACCGGTGTCGACGACCAGGTAGGCGTCACCGACCTCGTCGGAGTGCTTGTCGACCTTGCCGATGCTCCCGTCGGTGGCCTCCACCTTGTAACCGGTGAGATCGGCACCGGCCAGGTGGCCCGAGGTCGACTTGTAACTCCACACATGTTCAGTCACGCGAAAACAACTCCTCCGGTAAATAGCAGGCGACGTGGAATGTTCTGCCGCCCTTGCTTTTTCCGTACTTCGTGCGCGATTCCGTGAGCGGGATTCTCATCTTCCGCCCGGAATCCGCTTACCCCTCATCCGGCCGCTCATTCAGGCCGTTCCGAAGCGAGATCGGTACGGGGCGACGGTCCGGGTGCGAACCCGACCGTGGCGTCCGCTACCAGCGATACCAGCGGCCACTGCCGCTCCTGGGGCGGGCGACGAAACCGAGCAGCCACACGACCAGCAGGGCTATCGCGATCCACCAGAGAACCTTCAGCGCGAAACCCGCGCCGAAGAGAATCAGCACCAGCAGAAGAACGAGAAGCAGGGGGACCATACGTATCAACCTCCTTCAACCGCATGCCCCGATCTCCCCTTCGCATTCCCGCGGATTCGCAAGCACCGGAATTCGGAGCAGCCGTCGCCGATCAGCTCGGCAGGGTCGTGGCGTAGGCCTCGATGGCGTCACGCTGGTACGCCGCCAGCCCAGGAGCGATCGCCTCGTACGCGGCGCGCCAGGCCTCGTTGTCCACGCAGGAGCGTCCGATGGCCCGGTACTCCTCGGCGGAGACGGCACGCAGCCCGGTCAGCGCCTGGTACTGGGCGTCGATCTCGGTCTGCACCGCCTCGGCGGCGGCCGGGTGGCCCGCTGCCATGAGTTCGGCCAGCCGGATCATCTGCGCGGTGCGCTCACGGTGCCCCGCGTCGGCATCGGCCTGGCTCATCGTGGCAGCGCGCCGCCCTACCTCCTCGGCGAGTTCGGGGAAGTCGCGCATGTTCTCCTCGTACTGGGAGGGCTGGACGCCCTCGAAGAGGTTCTCCGGTCGATTGATGGTCATGGGGTGGCCGTCCTTCCTGGACTGCTCCAGTGCGGCGATGGTGCGGGAGACGGTGCCGGCCAGGGCGTCGAGCCGGTCGCGCTCCGCGAGGAGCTTCTGGTGGTGCTCCCGCAGGGCATCCACCTCGTCGACCTGCTCGGACAGGATCCGGCCGATCTCCGGCAGCCCGACGCCCAACGCCCTCAGCACGAGGATCTGCTGCAGCAGCAGAAGCTGCTTCCCCTCGTAGTAGCGGTGCCCGTTCGCACCGATCCGGGCCGGCGGCAGCAGGCCGGTCTCGTCGTAGTGGCGCAGGGTCCGGGCGGTCACTCCCGACATCCGGGCCACCTCCGCGATCGGCCAGTCCATCGCCACTCCCGCACATGTGTGTCGCCGGGCCGGTCTCTCCGGCCCTGGTCACGACGGTAGAAGCTGCCGCAACGGCAACTTCAACCCCGAGATTCATCTTCCCCGCAGTCGAACACGCGCCGTGCCTGCCCGGGTCCGCCTCACCTGCTCCCGGCGCCAGGACCTGCCGCGAAAGCCAACGGCGGCGCGATCGCCCGTACGTCCGCCTGCTCCCCCACCCACAGTCCGATGAACAGCGCGGCAGTCGCCTCCAGCAGACCGGCCCGGTCCAGACCGCCCCCGGCGGCCGGCTCGCAGCCCATGTCCCGCACGAGCCCGTGCACCAGCGCGAGTGCCGCCTCGTCGTCGCCGCAGACCGGGACGACGAGGGGCTGACCGTCGAAGGCCGGCGGAGTCATCCGCCACACGTCCTCGTGGCAGAGGTTGAACGCCTTGACGACCCGCGCTCCCCCCGCCGCCGCGGCGAGTCGGCGGGCTCCGGAGGGTCCGCCCTCCGTCAGCAGCAGGAAGCCGGGACCGACCGGATTGGCACAGTCGAGCAGGACCTTTCCGCTCAGCTCCGGCTGGAGCTCCTCGGCGACGTCGGCGCCCGCCCCGTACGGCAGCGCGGCCAGCACCACCTCTCCGAAGGCCGCCGCCGCGCGCAGGCCGCCGTGCCCGGCCCCGTCCCCGATGCGCTCCGCGAGGCGGCGGGCCCTCCCCTCGTCCCGGCCCCCGAAGAGCACCTCGTGTCCGGCCCGCACCCAGTGCGTGCCCAGCGCATCCGCCATGTTCCCCGTCCCCAGCACACCGATCCTCATCGATCCCGTCCCTTCCCCACACCTGCTCCAACTCGCTTACGGGACGACACTAGGGAGCCCGTCGGGCACCATTCGGTACGTGACGACCGACGCGTTTCTCGCCGACTGCCGCGCCCGCCTCGCCTTCGACCTTCTCTCCAACACCTGGAACCCCGTGGTGCTCTGGGTCCTGCGGGACGGCCCCGGGCGCCCGCGCGAACTCCGCAAGCGCATCGGCGGGATCAGCCCCAAGGTCCTGACCGAGACGCTGCGGCGGCTGGAGTTCAACGGCCTGGTGGCACGCCACGCCTATGCCGAGTCCCCGCCCCGTGTCGAGTACGAACTCACCGATCTGGGACGGACCTTGCTCGCCCCGATCGACGCGTTCGGCGCCTGGGCCTTCGAACACGGCGATGACGTCATCGCCGCCCAGGACCGGAACGGCGGCTGAGCTTCGGCCGCGCGGCGGCGGGCCGCGCGACTACGGACGGTTTGTACATCAAGGCATGGCGTGGACAGGCCGGAGCACGGTCCGGAGACGATCGCCGGCCGCCCCCACCGCCTGGCACACTGCGGGTGTCGGCGTCGCGCCCGAGATGCGGGGCGGCGGCAGGCGTGCAAGCATCCCCGGAAGGAACAGTCTCCGGAGAGGCCACGTGGCATGTTCTCCCCCAAGCCGTCCGACGACCGTGAAGCTCCCCTTCTGGTGATGGATTCGGACGGGGTGGTGCGGCTCTGGAGCGAAAGGGCCGAGGACACCCTCGGCCTTCGGGGGCCCGGGGTGCTGGGGACGTCCGCTCTGGCGCTGCTGAAGGCATCCCGTCACCGCACCGCCTGGCGCATAGCCCCCGTCGCAGGACCGGGCCCCACCGCGTGGGGCATCTGGCCGGACGGGCGGGAAGGGCTGGACGAAGCCGTTCTGGATGCCGTATTCACCCAGTCGTCCGTCGGGCTTCACGTCCTGGACCGGGACCTGCGGGTCGTGCGGGTGAACACGGTGGCGACCGGCATGCGGGGCGTACCCGAGGATCAGCTGGTCGGGCGGCCCGCGGCCGAGGCGTACGCGCAGTTCGCGGCGTCCCTGGACGAGGGGATCCTGCGGGAGGTTCTCGCGACGGGGCGTCCGAGGCGGGACGTTACCGTCCGGGGCAGGCCGCCGTCGGATCCGGACCGCGACCATGTGTTCTCGACCTCCGTCTTCCGGCTCGCGGATCCTCGCGGCCGGCCCATCGGCCTCGTGGTCACGGCGATCGACGTCACCGAGCACGACCGGGCCGAGAGACGCCTGCGGCTGCTGCACGCCGTACGCGAGCGCGTGGGCCGGAGTCTCGACCTGCTGCGCACCGCGCGCGACCTCGCCGACGTGACCGTGCCGGAGTTCGCGGACTGGGCGGTGGTCGCGCTCACGGACGACGTGCTGTGCGGCGAGGATCCCACGCTCACGGTACGGACCGTGGCTCCGGTGCTGCGCTGCGCCGCCACCGCCGGTTCGGACCGGTCGGAGCACCTGCCGGACGTCGGTGCCGTACTGCTGCCCGGGCTCTTCGGCGAGCCGATCCCCGAGCGGCCGACACTGCTGAGCGTGCCGCAGGAGGACGGCCGGGCTTCCCAGGCCCTGGTGGCGCCCTTCGCCGTACGGGGCAAACTGCTGGGTGCCGTCGCCCTGCACCGGCTCCCCAGCAGCGATCCGTTCGAGGAGGAGGACCTCGCACTGGCCGCCGGTGTCGCGGCGCGAACGGCGACGTGCCTGGAGAACGCCCTCCTGTTCTCACGGGAGCACATCGTCATGACCACCCTTCAGGGCTGGCCGCGCAGACAGCCGGAGGGGACGCAGAACGCCGTGAACGTCGCCCAGCGACAACGGTCCGAGTCGAGCGGCGCCGGCACGTGGTGCGACGTGATCGCCCTGCCGTCCGCCCGGGTGGCGCTGGTGGCGGGGCGGGTGGAGCAGTCGGGGGTGAGCTCCGTGGCGACGATGAGCCAGCTGCGCACCGCCGTCCACACCCTGACCGACCTGGACGTGGAGCCGCACGAACTGCTGGGCAGACTGCATCTGACCGTGCGTCGACTGGCACAGGAGCAGGGCGATATCTCCGACGTGGAGGAGCCCGCGGCCGACTGCGCGATCGCGGTGTACGACCCGGTGAGCGGGCGGCTGGACATCGCTCGCGCCGGGGACTGCCTGCTCGCCTTCGTCCGTCCCGACGGGTCCGTGGAGCCCTCGCCCGCGCCGGTCGGTCCCCTGCTCGGCGTCGGCCATCCGCCGTTCCCGAGCGCTTCGTACACGCTGGAGCCGGGCAGCACGGTCTGCCTCTCCTCGCTGGGGACGGGCACGCCCGGCCTCTCCCTGGAGAGCCTGGCGCAGGCCCTGTCGCACCCCTCGCACCACCCCGAGACGATGGCGGACGCCCTGGAGAGGCTCCTCCGTCCGCAGGACGTCCTGCTGATGGCCCGCACGCGACGCCTCCCCGCGGAGCAGGTGGTCGCCTGGGAGCTGCCGGCCGATCCGAGGGCGGTGGCGGACGCCCGCCGCAAGGTGGAGCGCTGCCTGGACCGATGGGAGACGCCCGTCGACCCGTTCACGGTGGAGCTCGTCGTCAGCGAACTCGTCACCAACGCCATCCGCTACGGTGCTCCGCCGATCACGCTCCGACTGATCCGGGAACCACACGTCCTGACCTGCGAGGTGGCGGACGCCGCGCAGACGGCTCCGCACCTCCGTCACGCCCGGGAGAGCGACGAGGGCGGCCGCGGGCTCTACATCTGCGCGAGCCTCACGGACGGCTGGGGTGTCCGGTACTCGGCGGACGGCAAGACGCTCTGGGCGAGCATCGGCCTCGGTTCGGGTGATGTTCCGTAGGCACGGGAACACGTCGATGGCGGCCCCCTGGTCCGTTCAGAGAGCCTCCACCCAGCCGTTTCGCACGGCGTGGGCGCCGAGCTGCATCCGGGTCCGGACTCCGGCCATGTCCATGAGGTGGCGCAGGCGTCGGTGCAGCGTGCGGGGTGACAGACCGAGTTGCGTCGCGGCGGCCAGGTCCGTCAGCCCGGCGAGGAGGAGCGCGAGGATCCTTCGGTCGAGGTCGGTGGGGCCTGTCGCACCGACCTCGACGGCGGGGTCGTCCTCTCCGCCGGTGCCCGACAGTTCGAGGGGGTGGGCCGTGCGCCACACCGTCTCGAAGAGCGCGTCCAACGCGTCCAGCAGGCCGCTGCGGTGCAGCAGCACGGCGCCGGGTTCTCCGGCCGGTGTGACCGCGAGCGGGACGAGGCCGAGGTCGGCGTCGGCCAGGACGAGTTTCATCGGCAGTTCGTCGGCGACGCGCAGGTGCACGCCCTTGCCCAGGGAATCGATCGCGTCGTCGATGATGCCCGGTTCCGTCAGCACGGCCCGGTCCAGGACCGCGCGGAAGTGCACCCCGCGGCCGATGGCCACCGGTTCGGCCGTGTTCTCGTCGGGCGGCAGGGCGACGAACGGTGCGGTGATGAAGGAGCGGACCTGTGTGCGGGCCGCCTGCTGCACCTGGAGGAAGCGATGCCGGATGGCGTCGACGCCCGTGACGACCTCGATCAGATCGCTGATGCTGCTCCCGGTCATCGCCGCCCGGTGTTCCTCCGCGAAGGTCACGAGGGCGTGCTCGGCCATGCGCAGCCCGTCCCGGCGCTGGCTGATGAGGGCGCCGAGCGCCATGGCCGGCGGCGCGGCGGTGAACCGATCGTCCGCCGCCCTGGTCACCAGTCCCCACGTGACCAGTTCGGACAGGGCTCTGTCGACGTGGGCGTGCGCGAGGTCGAGCTGGTCGGCCAGCAGGGTCGCGGTGGAGCCGGGCCGTCCGAGCAGCGCCCGGTAGACGCGCTCGTCATCGGGTCCGAGGCCCAGGACATCCAGCATCGGCGACCGACTCTCTTCCACTTTCCGCAGCGGGGTGAGTATGCGCCACGGCGGCAGATCCTGAAAAGTCCCTGCTGGGAGCGGGTGTGAGGGGAAGGGCCCCGGGGAGTCGCCTCCCCGGGGCCCGACAGGACGGTTCATCGCAGGCCGTACGCCCGGATGATCTCGTTCCTGACGCTGAAGCCGCTGTCCGTCCCCGCGCTCGCGCGGAGGGAGACGAAGCCGCCGGGCTTCCTGGCCGTCCTGAACGAACCCGTCCAGGAGCCGCCGGTGCCCTTGGTCAGGGTCACCTTCTGCCAGCTGGAGCCGTCGTCGTACGAGACGTCCAGCGTCACCGTGGTCACGGTGCCCGGCACGGTGCCGAGGTCCATGGACACCGGCTTGAGCGCGATCTGCTGGGTCGCGTTGGCCTTGATGTCGCCGTGCAGGTCCGTCTCCAGCCGGTAGTCCAGGTTCAGCACGGAGAACGGCTCGAAGAAGTCCGAGTCGACGGTGTCGGACATGAACGTCCACTCGGTGTGGGTGCGCGTCGACAGCCGGAAGGCGTCGCCGGGCCGCTCGACGTCGAGGACGGCGCGGTAGGGCAGCTTGCCGGCCGGCACCTCCACCCACTGCATGTCGCCGCTGACCGGGTTGTCGTGGATCAGCGTGTCGCCCTGGAAGACCTGCAGGTGGGACGGTGTCTCACCCCAGGGCAGGAAGCCGCCCAGCCGCATGGTGTCGCTGGCGGAGGCCCATGCCTGCACGTTCCAGGTCATGTAGTTCTGCCAGCGGGAGTTGTACACGCCGAAGGACTCGCTCTGGCCGGGCCGGGTCGCCGGGGCGAACCAGTCCAGCCGGGTGGTGCTGCCCTTGGCGTACGTGTTGTCGCCCGACACCATCGACCACGGCAGCGGTCCGTCGACGCCCTGCGTGTGGAACTCCCTCCAGACCTGCCCCGGGGTCACCCACTCGGTGCGGGTGCCCGGGTGCCACTCGGACTCGGGGAAGTTGAAGGACGGGCTGAGGGTGAAGTCGGACCGGTAGCCCTCCGCCTGCCGGCTGCCGGCGGCCGCGTAGTAGCGGGCGTCGACGCGGGCGAGATCGCCCTTGGCGGGCTTGTAGACCAGGGCCCGGTCCGGTACCCGGCCCGGGTAGTCCCGGGTCAGGTCGTAGACGAACGGCGTGTACTCGGTCTGCTTCACCGTCAGCGTGGCCCTGCCGTCCCTGGCCATCGCGAGGAGGGCCCGGCCCGCGTCACGGTGCACGGTGGCGACCGGGATGGCCGACTCGCCGACGTACTCCATCAGGGCACCGACACCGTCGTTGACCACGATCAGCGCCCTCGCTCCGGCCGCGACCGCGGCCTCGGCGCGCTCCTGCGGCGAGACCTCGTCGCTGCGCTCGACGACGACGACCTTGCCCTTGGCGTCGACCTTCTCGTACGCGGCCGCCGCGCCGTCGCCGGCGTGGACGGCGCGCAGCGTGTCCGTGGCGGTGCCCAGGGCGCTGCCCGCCTGCACCCGTGTCTCGAACCGGAGCCGGCCGCCCGAGGTGCTCAGGTCGAGTTGCGGCTCGCCCTTGCGCCAGCGGGTGATCAGCGTGAACTCGCCCTGCTTCATCGGCTCCGTCGGCGCGACGTAGACGTCGTCGTACGTCGGCGGCAGCAGGTACGCGCTGCGGTAGTCCATGTACGGGTCGAGGCCCTCGTAGTGGACGTTGAAGTCGACCTTGCGCTGGCGGTCCTCGGTGCGCTGCGGCGCCTCGGTCTGCAGCAGGCGTGCCTTGCTCGCGTCGAGCACGACGTCCGCGGAGCCGTCCTCGAGCGCGGTCTCCGGGTCGACGAGCACGGCCAGGCCCGAGCGGTCGGCCTTCTCGCCCGGCACGTCGATGTACCCCGCGACGGTGTACAGGCCGGGTGCCATGCGCATGGTGGTCGAGCCGTCGACGTACACCGACCACGGCCAGGGGTCGCCCGCCAGGTTGATGGCGACCCAGCCGGTGGCGGGCTCGCCGTCCTTGCCGACCAGCGTGATGTTCAGGTCGTAGCGCTCCTCCTCCTTGAGCAGTGCCACGGACGTGCGGGTCACCGACTGGCCGGTGGCCGCGTCGGTGGCCGTCACGTGGCCGACGTGGCGACCTGCCGAGGCGGTCCGCGGGTCACCGGTGACGGGGACCGCGGCGGTACCGCCCGCGGGGACGGTCACCTTGGTCGCTCCCAGCGTGAACGGCCCGTCGTCGTCGGTCAGCGCCAGGTTCAGCGTGACGTCGGCGGAACCGGTGTTGGTGAAGGTCAGGTCCTTCGTGACGGCGACATCGCTCGGCTGGTGCGGCCACGTGTGGTTGCCGAAGAAGAGCGATCCGGTGGCGCGGACCGTGGTGCGCACGGCGGCGGCCACGTCGAGGCGGCCGGTGCCGACCTCGTACGGCGAGTACCCGCCGTCCAGGCCCTTCGCGGTGCTCGTCAGCTGCTCCTTGAGCTGTGCGCCGGTCCAGTCCGGGTGCCGCTGGGCCAGGATCGCCGCCGCGCCGGCCACGTGCGGGGTGGCCATCGACGTACCGCTGATGGTGCGGTAGAGGCCGTCGCCCCCGTCGGTCATCTGCTGCGACCGGGCGGCGGTGATCTCCACGCCGGGCGCCGCGATGTCCGGCTTCATGCCACCGGAGGAGGCCAGCGGGCCGGTGCTGGAGAAGGAGGCGAGCCGGTCCTGCTTGTCCGTGGCGGCCACGGTCAGCGCCGACGCGGCGGCGCCGGGGGCCGAGATGCTCTCCGGCCCGGCGTTGCCGGCGGCTATGACGAACAGCGTGCCGTACCGCGCGGACAGCGCGTCGACCGTCTGCGACATCGGGTCGCTGCCGTCCGTCGGGTAGGAGTCGCCGAGGCTCATGTTGACGACGTCCGCACCGGACTCGGCGGCCCACTGCATGCCGGCCATGACCCAGGAGTCCTGGCCGGAGCCCTCCGCGCCGCCGAGCACCTTGCCCACGTAGAGGTCGGCGCCGGGGGCGACGCCCTTGTGGTCTCCCGCGGAGGCGGCGCCCGAGCCGACGATGGTGCCGGCGACGTGCGTGCCGTGCCCGTTGACGTCGGCGACGGTCTCCCCCGGCACGAAGCTGGCCGTGCCGTCGACGAGTCCGGCGAAGTCGGGGTGGTTGGCGTCGATGCCGGTGTCGAGCACCGCGACCTTGACGCCCTTGCCGTCGTAACCGGCCGCCCAGGCCTCGGGCGCGCCGATCAGCGGCACGCTCTCCTTCAGGCTGGCCTTCACCCGACCGTCCAGCCACAGTTTCGCCACGCCCGCGCTCAGCGACGGGCTGCCCTGGGGCGCGACGGTGGTCCAGAAGGTGCGGGTCTGCCGCTTCTCGGTGGTGAGCGCCGCACCGCGGATGCCCTTGAGCACGCGCGTCAGCCTGCTGCCCCGGGGGGCCGTCGGCTCGGCCGCCGCGCGGGACTTCGACTCGGTGTACGTCGCGATGAGCGGCACCGTCGCCGACTTCGCGTCGTCGTACCCCATCTCGATCAGGTCGGTGACGTTGAACAGCCGTCGGTCCAGTCTGTCCGCGCCCAGCAACGGCACGGCCTCGTCCGGGATGACGAACAGGTCGCCCTTGACCTCCTGCAGTTTCACGCCGCCGACGGCGCTGTCCGGCCGGTCGACGTCGGCGATCCGCTTGCCGTCGGCCGTCGTGGTGACCGTGACGACGTCGCCGGTGACCAGGGTGACCTTGTGGGTCGCCGAGGGCTTGGCGGAGACGGTGGGCTTGTTCGGAGCGGCTTGTGCGGGTGCCTGCGCAGCGGCGAACCCCGCCGCCAGAAGGGGCACCGCGGTGGCCGCCGAGATCAGCTGCCGGCGCCTGCGCCGGAAGGCGGAAGAACGAGATGGGGAGTACATGCCATGGGTCTATCGACCGGTGAACACCGTCGTGAAGGCCTCGCGACGGCAAGTCCTCGCCATGGCAAGGACTTGTCAGCCGTAAACCGCGCGATTCCGGGCTCCGCCGACATGCGCCGGGGGCCGCCTGGGGTGAGATTGGAGGTATCGGACCCACACCGGACCCACATCGGACGGAGCCGCCCGGGCGGGCGGGCCGGACGAACGGAGGAGCCTGTCATGACGGCCCACGCGCGTACACCCGGTCGATGACCGCCTGACGTACGGGACCCCCACCCGTGGCACACGAAACAGCGACAGAACAGCCGCAGCTGGTGCTCGTCGTCGGCGTCTCCGGCTCGGGCAAGACGACGGTGGCACGTCGCCTCGCCAAACGGCTCGGCCGGCCGTACCGGGACGCGGACGACTTCCACTCCGAGGCCAATCGCAGCAAGATGGCCGCCGGTCACGCCCTCACGGACAGCGATCGGGGGCCATGGCTGGAAGCCATCGGGGCGTGGATGGACCAGGAGATCGCAGCCGGTCGGTCGGCCGTCGTGACCTGTTCCGCGCTCAAGCGGGACTACCGGGACAAGCTGCTGACAGGGCGCCCCAGCGTCCTTCTCGTGTACCTGCACGGGTCCCGTGACCTGATTCGCTCCCGGCTGGCCGCACGGCACGGTCACTTCTTCCCGGCGGACCTGTTGGACAGCCAGCTCGCCGACCTCCAGGAGCCGGAGCCCGACGAGCATCCCTTGGTGGTGGAGATCGATCAACCGCCGGAGGACGTCGTCACGGCGGTGCTCTCGCTCATGCGCCGGGATTCCGGGGGCCGCCGGGCGGCCTCCGCTCCCCTGGCGCCCCCCAGTCCGACGGGCGCACAGTGGCGGTTGACCTACGGTGGGCAGAGTGCGGTGGTCGTCCAGATGGGCGGCGCCCTGCGCGCGTACGCCGTGGACGGGCGACCGCTGCTCGACGGGTTCTCCGCCGGATCCGCCGTCACGGGCGGGCGGGGGCAACTGCTCATCCCGTGGCCGAACCGGGTGGGCGGGGGACGCTACCGGTTCGGCGGCAGCGACCTGCGGCTCTCCCTGACGGAACCGGAGGAGGGCAACGCGATCCACGGGCTGCTCCGCTGGACCTTGTGGAAGCTGCTCGCCCGCACCGATGACGCGGTGCTGATCGGCACGACGCTCTGTCCTCAGCCCGGGTATCCCTTCCTCCTGGAGGTCCGCGCCGAGTACCGGCTCGGGCCCGACGGGCTCGAGACCACTGTCCACGCCACCAACACCGGCACCGCGCCCGCCCCTTACGGAGTGGGGCAGCACCCCTACCTCACGGTCGGCACCGACCTTGTCGACAGCGCGCTCCTGACCGTTCCCGCGCGGTACCTGCTGCGTACCGACGCGCGGGGACTGCCGATCGGGCAGGAGTCCGTCGACGGCACCCCGTACGACTTCCGCACGGCCCGCCCCATCGGGGATCTGCGGCTGGACACCGCTTTCACCGGGCTCGACCGCGCCTCGGACGGCGTTGCCGTCGTGCGGCTGTCCCGACCGTCCGGGCTGGGCGGTGTCGACCTGCGGCTCGGCGAGGGCACTCGCTGGGTACAGCTGTACACGGGCGACACCCTGGCCGAGCCCGAACGGCGGCGGCGCGGTCTCGCCGTGGAGCCGATGTCCTGTCCGCCGGACGCCTTCCGCAGCGGCACGGATCTGACCGTCCTGGAGCCCGGCACCACGCATGTGCTCCGGTGGGGCCTGGCCCCATGGGGAGAGACGTGACTCCGCCCGCTCGGTGCGACGGCGCACCAGGCGGGCACCGTGCGCTTCGGCACCGAACCTCGTCCCGGGCACCGGCGCGGTCAACCCCTCCTTGACGGTCATGGCCCATGGCCTGCGGGTCGGCGATCGCATGCCGGCCCGGCTGGACCGCGACCGAGGGCGGGCCGTTGGCCCGATCGGACGAACATGCTCGGCCCAACGGCCCAACGGAGGCGCCGGGGACATGCCGACGGCCGCCGCCGGTGATTGCGTGACCTCCGCGCCCGGCCGGGCACCCGCCGGGCGGAGCGCGCATGCGCGGCGAGGAGGCACAACGTCATGGATTCCACCGTGGGAGCACCGCAGAGTGTGATCCCGGCTCGACTGCTCCAGGGTCAGAAGGCTCTGGTCACCGGCGCCAACTCGGGCATCGGCAAGGCCACGGCCCTCGGCTTGGGCCGGGCCGGCGCCGACGTGGTCGTGAACTACGTGACGGGCCGTGAGGCCGCCGAGGCCGTGGTCGAGGAGATCACCTCGTTCGGGGTGCGTGCGGCGGCGTACGAGGCCGACGTGTCCCAGGAGGACCAGGTGACGGCCATGATGGACCGGATGGTGCAGGAGTTCGGGACCATCGACATCCTGGTCGCCAACGCGGGACTGCAGCGTGACGCCCGGTTCACCGAGATGACCCTCGCCGAGTGGCAGAAGGTCCTCGACGTCAATCTCACCGGTCAGTTCCTGTGCGCCCGGGAGGCGACCAAGGAGTTCCGGCGCCGGGGCGTGGTCCCCGAGGTGTCCCGCGCCGCCGGGAAGATCGTCTGCATGAGTTCGGTGCACCAGGTCATCCCCTGGGCGGGGCACGTCAACTACGCGTCCTCCAAGGGCGGTGTGCAGATGATGATGCAGACCCTGGCCCAGGAGCTCGCACCCGAGAAGATCCGGGTGAACGCGGTCGCCCCGGGAGCGATCAGGACACCGATCAACCGCAGTGCCTGGGAGACGCCCGAGGCTCAGAAGGACCTGCTGCGACTGATTCCGTACGACCGGATCGGCGACCCCGAGGACATCGCCCACGCCGTGGTCGTCCTCGCTTCCGACCTCATGGACTACGTGGTCGGGACCACCCTGTACGTCGACGGTGGCATGACTCTCTTCCCGGGCTTCGCCACCGGCGGATGACCCCGTGCCCACGCCGGGCATCCCCTTCGCGCCGCCCGGACTCCGACGGAGGAAGCCGCAGTGACCGACGACGAGATCCTCCTCGGACTCGCCCTGACGGTGGTGCTCGCCACCGGCTCGCAGATCCTGGCGAGCAGACTGCGCGTCCCGGCCCTGATCATCCTGCTGCCCGCCGGGTTCGCCGCCGGTGCGATCACGGACGTCGTTCACCCGGAGAACCTGCTGGGGCCGGGCTTCTCGGCCATGGTGTCGCTGTCCGTCGCGGTGATCCTCTACGACGCCGGCCTCGGCCTCGATCTGCGCAAGCTCGCCCACCACACCCGCGGGATCGTGGGCAGGCTGCTGGCGTACGGAGTGGTTCTCACCTTCCTCGTCACCGGGACGGTGGCACCGGCGATGTTCGACATGCCGCTGCGCGTGGCCGCGATGCTCGGCATGATCCTCGTCGTCTCGGGGCCCACCGTCGTGGGCCCGCTGCTCGACTTCGTACGGCCCAGCGACAAGGTGCGACGCATCCTGATCTGGGAAGGGACGCTGACCGACCCGATCGGCGGCATCCTCGGCGCGCTCACGTTCCATGCCGTCGCCTCGTCGCACCAGGTCGACATCGGCCGGGGATACCAGTTGGGCCAGTTCGCCCTGAGTCTGGCCGTCGGGCTGGTCGGCGGCGCCGTGGGCACCGCGCTCCTGTGGTTCACCCTGCGCGTCCTGAGGCTCGGCGAGACCCTGGGCACGCTGGCTCAACTCGCCACCGTGATCGCCGTATCGGCGGGCTGCGACATCGTGCGGGACGACACGGGCCTCATCGCCGCGATCGTCACGGGACTCGCCGTCGCCAACCTCCGCGGCTTCGACATGCCCGCTCGGCGCCCCTTCTTCGAGACCCTGGTGCAGCTCGTCATCGGGCTGCTGTTCATCTCCATCTCGTCCACCGTCACGCCCGCGTCCCTGGTGCCGGTGCTGCTTCCCGCGCTCGGCCTCATCGCGATCCTCGTCCTGGTGGTGCGCCCGATCGTGGCCTTCACCGCTTCGGCGCACACGGATCTCTCCCGGGGGGAGCGTGCCTTCGTCGGGTGGATGGCACCACGCGGCATCGTCGCCGCGGCCACGGCGTCGGCCTTCTCCGCCGGCCTGGTCGACCGAGGGGTGAGCGGGGCGGCGAAGATCCTTCCGGTCACGTTCCTGGTGATCGTGGGAACGGTCCTGTTGTACTCGCTGACGGCGGCACCGGTGGCCCGACGGCTTGGCGTCGTCAAATCGGCGGGCACGCGCGTACTCCTGGTGGGGGGCGAACCATGGGTGGTCGACCTGGGCAGTGCCCTGCGGTCCGCCGGCCTCGACGTGCTGATGTGGGCGGGACTCGACGAGGAGCGGGAACGGATCAGGGAGGCGGGGATCGAACTGGCCAAGGGCGATCTGCTCGCCACGGCCATCAACCCCGGGGCGCGGCTGGAGGGCGTGACCGCCGTGTTCCTGGCGACCGACGACGACGACTTCAACGCGCTCGCCTCGATCGTGATGCAGGACAACGTCGAAGGGCCCGTCTACCGGGTCGGGCCACCTCACGACAGCCATGGAGTGGTCGCTCCGTACACCGGCGGCGCCATCCTCTTCGGCCGTTCCCTCGTCCGCCACGTCCTCGCGGAGCGCTACACGCGGGGTGCCCGGTTCGTGGTGCGGCCCGCCTCCGCCCCGCTGCCGCCGAAGCACGACGCGCTCTTCGTGGTGCGTGCGGACCACCGGCTGGACCCGGTCACGGAGGATCACCGGATCGTCCCGCAGGAGGGCGACACCGTCGTCTTCCTCGGGCCCGTCCCGTTCACCGCCGGGCGATGACCGACCCTCGCCCGGCGGTGGAGGCGACTACGCTCGACCGCTTCGCTTCCCCTGGAGCATCGCGTCCAAGGTGATCGCCGCGTCGATCAGGGCGAGGTGGGTGAAGGCCTGCGGGAAGTTGCCCAGTTGCCGGCCCGTCAGGCCGATCTCCTCGGAGTACAGGCCCAGGTGGTTGGCATAGGTCAGCATCTTCTCCAGCACCAGCCTGGCCATGTCGGTGCGACCGGCCCGGGCCAGGGCGTCGACGTACATGAACGTGCACAGGGAGAAGGTTCCCTCGGAGCCGCGCAGTCCGTCGGGTGACGCCTCGGGGTTGTAGCGGTAGACGAGGCTGTCGCTGACCAGTTCACGCTCCATCGCGTCCAGGGTGGATCTCCACATCGGATCGTCGGGCGTGATGAAGCCGACCGTCGGCATGCGCAACAGCGACGAGTCGAGCACGTCGTCGCCGTAGTGCTGCACGAAGGCCTGCTTCTTCGGGTCCCACCCCCGATCGAGCACCTGCGCGTAGATCGCGTCACGCGCCTCCACCCAACGCCCGCCGGCCGCGGGACGGCCGTCGTCGTAGGCGATCCGCAGGGCACGGTCGAAGGCGACCCAGGACATCACCCGGCCGTAGGTGAAGTCCTTCCGGCCACCGCGGGTCTCCCACAGCCCTTCCCCTGGTTGGTCCCAGTGGTCGACCAGCCAGTCGAGCAAGGTGTGCAGCGCCTTCCAGCCCCCGTGGTCGAGATGCATGCCGTGCTGGTGCGCGAAGTAGATGCTGTCGAGCGCCTCGCCGTAGATGTCCAGCTGAAGCTGGCTCGCCGCTCCGTTGCCGATCCGGACCGGCGCGGAGCCGCGGTACCCCTCCCAGTGCTCCAGGGTTTCCTCGACCAGATCGGAGGATCCGTCGACGCGGTACATGATGTTCAGCGGCCCGGTGCCGTTGTCCTCGCCCGCCTCTTCCTTCACCCGGTCGTGCAGCCACCTGATGAACGCGGACGCCTCCTCCTTGAAACCCAGTCCCAGCAGGGCGTACACGGAGAAGGACGCGTCCCGGATCCAGGTGAAGCGGTAGTCCCAGTTGCGCTCACCGCCCAGTTGCTCGGGCAGCCCCGCCGTGGGCGCGGCGACCAGGGCGCCGGTCGGCGCGTACGTCATGAGCTTCAGCGTCACGGCCGAGCGCTCCACCGCCTCCCGCCATCGGCCGGAGTAGGTGGACTGGCCAAGCCAGGAGCGCCAGAACTGGACCGTCTCGTCGAAGAGCTGCTCGAACTCCGCCACGCGCACCACGTGCGGCGGCCCGTCCGGGGACGACTCCATGACCAGGCCCCGCTGCTGCCCCGCCCGCAGCGTCAGTGAGAAGCGCAGGTCCTTGTCGCCCGAGAGGATGTTCAGCAGCCGCTCGTCCTGCGGCTCACGGACGACGTGGACGGCGAGGTTCATTCCGGCCGAGGTGAACAGGGCCCCGTGCTCCGAGATGTGCAGCTCGTGCGGTGCACGCCCGTAGTCGAAGCGCGGAGCGATCTCCCCCTCGAAGGTCATGCTGCCCCGGACACAGCGCAGCATGCGGACCAGGCGGTGCCGGTCCGTCGCGGTCGTGCCGGTCACGGGCATGAAGTCGACGACCTCGCCCGCCCCGGCCTCGGTCATGAAACGCGTCACCAGAACAGCGGTGTCGGGATGGTAGAGCTGTCTGGTGGTGTAGCTGTCCGCTGCCGGCCTGACGGTGAAGTGGCCGCCCTTCCGCCGGTCGAGCAGTGCGCCGAACAGGCTGGGCGAGTCGAAACGCGGACAGCAGAACCAGTCGATCGTCGCATCGGTGGACACGAGAGCCGCTGTCTGCAGATCACCGATCAGACCGTGGTTCTCGATGAGGGGGTAGTCGTCCATCGTGAGCCCCTTCCGGTGCCGCTCGACCGCACTCGGACACCGTCACGCAGCGGACGAGGCGGACCAGGTACCACCCGGTCAGCTTAGGCCGATGACGAGGGCTCGTCCTGACGGGAGTCCGCACGGCCGGTGGGAGGCCGCACCGCGGCGGGAGGCCACACGGGCCGGCGGACGGCGGAGGTCGAACGGCCGGTGGGAGCTCCGCCGCTGCGCCGGTCCCCGAATCGCCTTACCGTGGGACGACGGCGGATCGACCGAGGGAGCACGCCTTCTCGTGAGCCTCATGAGCACCGGATTCCTCCGGGTGAAGGGGGCGTGACGTGGGTGGGCTGACGTCGTGGGCGGGCAGGTTCAGGTTGCGGCAGTACGTCATGGCGAGCCTGTGGATCGTGCCGATGCTCGGTCTCGTCCTCGGCACTCTGCTGGCCGAGCTCGCCCTCCTCGCGGACGAGACGAACCGACCACCGAGCGGCTGGCACTACTCCGCCGCGACGGCGAGCGGCGTACTCGCCGCCATCGTGGGAGCGATGGTCGCGTTGCTCGGATTCGTCGTCACCATCGGCGTCCTGGTCGTACAACAGGCCACGGGCACCCTCTCCCCCCGCTACATGCGTCTGTGGTACCGGGACCGCTTGCAGAAGGCGGTGCTGGCGACCTTCACAGGAACGTTCGCCTTCGCCTTCTCCCTGCTGCGCAGCGTCGAATCCGACTCCGTCCCCGACCTCGGGGTCACCCTGGCCGGTGCGGCGGTGGCCGTCAGCCTGGTACTCCTGCTCGTCTACCTCAACCGGTTCACCCACAGCCTCCGGCCGGTGGCGATCGCCGAGCTGGTCGCGCGCATGGGAGAGACCGTCTTCACGACCGGAGCCACCGCGATCCGGAGCGCCGCGCCACGCGGAGACGCAGCCGTACCCTCCCGTGATCCGGTGACGCGCATCCGTACCGTACGCGGCGGAGCCATCCAGGCGTTCAATGTCACCGGGCTGGTCGCGGAGGCGGCGCGCCACGACTGCGTCTTCGTCGTGACCCGGCTGATCGGGGACTTCGTACCGCCCGGCACCGTGCTCGTCGAAGTCCACGGGGGCACCTCCGAACCGGACCCCGCACGGGTGAACGGTCTCGTCGCCCTCGGGGCCGAGCGCACGATCGAACAGGACCCCGCCTTCGCTCTGAGGATCCTCGTCGACATCGCGATCAGAGCCCTCTCCCCGGCGGTGAACGACCCCACGACCGCCGTGCAGGTGATCAACTACATCGAGTGGTTCCTGCACACGGTCGGCCAGGAGCGCCTCCCCGGTCATTACGTTCTGGCCGATCGCGACGGTCGGGCCCGACTCGTGCTCCCGGGGCGGGACTGGGAGAACTACCTCCAGCTCGCCGTGTGCGAGATCCGTGACTACGGGGGTTCGTCCGTGCAGATCTGCCGAAGGCTCCGCGCCATGCTGGAGGGTCTGCTCGAAACCCTGCCGGAGCCGCAGCACCCCTCGGTTCTCGCGGAGATCACCCTGTTGCGGGAGTCGGTCGAGCGGGAGTTCACCGACCCGGCCCGCCGAGCCATCGCGCAGCAGGCCGACCACCAGGGCATCGGCGGGCGTCTCCCGCGTCGAGAGCCGTGATCCCTCGGACATGACGCCGGTCCGGATGGCACGGCCGGCCGGAGCTTGGGACGATGGCCCAGGAGGACAGCCATGACTCATGATCCGCCCACGTCCCCGTCGTCTCCGTCGTCTCCGTCATCCACGTCGTCTCCGTCGTCTCCGTCGTCTCCGTCGGAGGGGCCGCCTTCGCGTGAGCGCGACGGCTCCGATGACGACGGCCCGGTGGATCCGTCCTCCGGGTCCGGGAAGCGCCGTCGGCTGCCCCACGCCACGCTGCCCGGCTGCTGGGGAGCGCTCCTCCTGGCGTGCCTGTCCTTCACACCCTCGCTCCTCCCCCGCGGAGGCGTACTCCAAGGGCTGATCTGCGGCATCAGCGCGGCGATCGGGTACGGGCTCGGCGTGGTCGCGGCCTTCGTGTGGCGCGCTTTCGCAGACCGGGACGCGCGGAGCCCCTCGCGCAGGTCGTGGCTGGTCCTGCTCGGCTGCGCGATCGTGCTGTTCGGGCTCGCGTTCGGGCTCGGGCAGTACTGGCAGCACCGGATCCGCGTACTCATGGAGGTCACCGACTACAACGCCCTCGCCACCGTCGCCTGTCCGGTCATCGCCTTCGTCGTCTTCTACCTCCTGCTGATGGCCGGGCGGGGGCTTCGGCGCCTGTACCACTGGGCCGCCCGGCTGCTCGGGCGCTGGATCGGCCCGCGGGCGGCGCGGGTGGTCGGCTGGGTCGTGGTGGCGGGTCTGGCGTGGTCCGTGGTCAGCGGGGTCCTGCTGGGCGGCTTCGTGAACGCGGCCAACGAGGCGTTCTCGGTACGTGACACGGAGACGCCGGAGGGTGTGCACCAGCCCACCTCCACCCTGCGCTCGGGCGGGCCCGGCTCCCTGGTGCCGTGGGACTCGCTCGGCAGGCAGGGCAGGGCCTTCACCGGAAGCGGACCGTCGGCAGGGGACATCGGCGCGTTCACCCACCGCCCGGCGCAGGAGCCCGTCCGGGCGTACGCCGGGCTGACCACCGCCGACGACACGGAGGCCCGGGCGCTGCGAGCCGTCGCGGATCTCGAACGGGCCGGCGGCTTCGAGCGCGAGAACCTCCTGGTGATGACCACCACGGGAAGCGGCTGGGTCGATCCCGCCGCCGTGGACTCGTTCGAGTACCTCGGAAACGGTGACTCCGCGACCGTGGCGATGCAGTACTCGTACCTGCCGTCGTGGCTGTCGTACCTCGTCGATCAGTCCAAGGCCCGCGCTGCCGGACGCGACCTCTTCGACGCGGTCTACGACGTCTGGTCCAAGCTGCCGCAGGACAAGCGTCCGCGGCTGTTCGTGGCCGGTGAGAGCCTGGGGTCCTTCGGTGGTGAGACGGCCTTCAGCGGGGAGTACGACCTGCGCAACCGCACCGCCGGCACCCTGTTCGCCGGCCCGCCCAACTTCAACACCCTGTTCCGCGAGTTCAGCGACCAGCGCGACCCGGGAAGTCCCGAGATCGAGCCCGTCTTCAAGGAGGGGCGGACCGTCAGGTTCACCGACGACCCGGCCACCGGGATGCCTCCGGCGGACCGGCCGTGGGACGGCACGAGGGTGCTCTACCTCATGCACCCTTCCGATCCGATCGTCTGGTGGAGCCCCCAGCTGGCCCTGTCCGAACCGGACTGGATCGGTGAGGCGCCCGGCGGAGACGTGCTCGAGGGAATGTTCTGGATTCCCTTCGTGACCTTCTGGCAGGTCACCGCCGACCTTCCGTTCTCCACGGGCGTGCCGGACGGCCACGGCCACACGTACAAGGCCGCGTACGTCGACGGCTGGAACGCCGTCATGCGGCCGACCGGATTCACGGCGCAGGACCTCGACGGGCTGCGGGACATCATCCAGCCGAAGGGCTGAGCGCCCGACGGCCCCGGGTCCTCGGTGCCGTGCGGTCAGCGCAGCAGGAACCCGGCCACGTATCCGAGCGCGTTGACGGCCCAGTGCAGGCCCATGGGCGCCAGCAGACTGCCGCTGCGGCGACGCAGTTCGCAGAACAGCACGCCCGCCGACGCCGTGAACAGGACGGCCCCCACGACAGCCAGCGCGGCACTGAACGCGGAATCACCGAAGACCGTCGTCAGAGCGGGTTTCGCCGTCGACAGGTGCAGTGACGGCAGCACGTGCCACAGGCCGAACAGCACGCTCGACACGGTCGTCGCCCAGACCACCCCGCGGGCGCGGCACACCAGACCGTAGAGCACACCGCGGAAGGCGATCTCCTCCACCAGGACGGTGCCGACCGGGACCTGCACGAAGACGCGCGTCATCAGCTCGCTCGCGTCCATCCCGTCGTACCGCCGGTCCTCGAACAGCGTGCGAGTGGCCGGCAGCAGAGCCCCGACCAGGTAGACGACGGCGACCAGACCGATCAGGGCCAGCGCCCAACGGGCACCGCGGGCCAGGGTGCCGGACCCGAGGCCCGCGTCCTCCCAGGTACCGCCGGCCCAGCGGAGCACACCGAGGAGCAGCGCGCTGACCACGACCGCCGTCACCAGGTTGGCGAGGCCGCTCCAGCGGTGCATGACCAGGTTGGTGGCGATGAGGACGGCCACCGTGAGTCCCACGGCCGGCCAGGTGCCGATCGGCCCTCTGCACCGGCTCCACAGCGTGTCGCCCAGGGTGCGGCGCCCTCGCACCTCGTGCCGCTCGGCATCATCGGGGTCGGGGAAGGGCACGAGGTCCGTCCTTCGGTTCGACGACGGTTCGTCTCACCCTCCCCTGGCCCCCCACGCTACCCCTCACCATGCGAGCGTTGCCTGGTGGCGCCTGTGCCACCTCGACCGGGAGGCGGCCCTGTTGCGCGAGGTAGCCGGAGCGGTGGTCATCGCGGTAGCCGGTCAGGTGCGGCTCGGTGCCGGCTTCGGCCCGGACGGATGCGCCGCCGCGCGGCCGGGGAGCAGCAGCGGGGTGGCCAGCAGGAGCGCGCCGGCCAGGCCGATGGCCGTGCGCGGGCCGAGCACACCGCCCAGTACGCCCCAGACCGCTGTCAGGAGTGCGGTCGAGGCCTTGGTCGTCACCGCCCAGGCGGACAGCGTGCGGGCGACCCGGTCGGTCGCGGTGCGCTGGAGGCGGTAGGTGGCGTGGACGGGGTTGAAGACCCCGCAGCAGAGGATGAGCCCGAACTCGACGCCCATCACCAGCAGCAGCCCTCCGGCGCCCGGTCCGACGAAGGCCAGGCCGACGGGCCAGATCGCGCGCAGCGTCCCGGCCACGACCAGGACCCGGTGCTGCCCGAACCGGGTGACGAGCGGCCGGGCCAGCCGCGAACCGAGCAGGCCGCCGATCGAGGGCACGGCGAAGGCGAGGCCGTACTGCCATGGCGCGAACCCGAGTCGGCCGAGCATCAGGACGGCCAGCAGCGGAGTGGCGGCCATCACCAGGCCGTTGAACACGGCGGTGTTGAAGAAGAGCGGACGCAGCGTCGCGTCGGCGAGGACGTACCGCCAACCGTCGAGCAGGTCCCCGGCCCGCATCCGCGCGGCCTCCCGGCGCTCGGGCCGCGGCTCGGGCCCGCCTGCCGCGCGAATGCCCAGGGCGGAGAGCAGGTAGCTGACCGCGTCGGCGGCCACCGTCGCCACCGGGCCGAGGAGCCCGACCGCGGCGCCGCCCAGCGGCGGTCCGACGATCGTGGCCGTCCAGGCCGTGGACTCGAACCGGGCGTTGGCGGCGAGCAGGTCCTCGGCGGGCAGCAGCGTCTTCAGGTACGCGCCGGAGGCGGCGCGAAAGGTGATGTCGGCCGCCGCGACGACCACCGAGACCAGCAGGAGCTGAAGGAAGGTGAGCAGGTCGAGCGCGAACGCGGCGGGGATCGTCAGCAGCGCCGCGAACCGCACCAGGTCCATCGTGATCAGCACCGGCCGCTTGCGGCGGAACTCCATCCACGGGCCGAGCGGCACGGCCACGACCGCGCCCACCGCGGCCCCCACCGAGGCGAGGGCGGCGACCTCGGCCGGTCCGGCGTGCAGCACCTGAACGGCGATCAGCGGGAACGCGCCGAAGGCGAGCCAGGTGCCGAGCGCGCTGGTCCCGTACGCTCCCCAGAGCCACTCGAACCGCCGCCCGAGCCGAGGTCCGAGCAGGTGCCCGAGCGCATGCTTGAGCCGGTGCTCGCTGCCCATGCCCGCCGCCCCTCACCACACCACTCGCCACTCACTCGCACAACCGATCCGCGATCGGAAGCATCAAAGCGAGCGCCGTACCAGGGGTCAAACAACCGCAGGGCCACTCAGCCACAACCAACAGTTGTACGAGTAGGGTGCCGGCATGGACCTCGACACCGTCCGGACCTTCGTCGCCGCCGCCGACGCGGGGCAGTTCCAGGAGGCCGCCGCCGAGCTGGCGGTCACCCAGCAGGCCGTCTCCAAGCGCATCGCCGCGCTGGAGCGCGACCTCGGCGTACGGCTGTTCACCCGCACCGCGCGCGGTGCCGCGCTCACCATCGACGGGCAGGCGTTCCTGCCCCACGCACGCGAGCTGCTGCGCGTCGCCGAACGCGCGGTCGCGTCCGTGCGTGCCGGCCGCCGTCCCCTGCGCGTCGACGTGCTCACCTCACGCAGCGCGGCGTCGGGCCTGATGCGCGGATTCCACCGCGCGCACCCCGACATCGAGCTCGACGTACTGATGCTGTTCGACATCGAGACGGCCGTCGACGCCATCCGGTCCGGTGCGATCGACGCGTCCTTCCGCGCCGTCGCCGCGCCCGGCCGGGCCCTTCCCGAGGACGTCGAGTGCGTCCGGGTGCTCGACGAGCCGCTCCAGCTCCTCACCGGCCCCGCCCACGCGCTGGCGGGTGCCCGGTCGGTGTCCCTCGCCCAGCTCGCCGGGCACCGGATCTGGATGCCCGGCATCGTCCCCGGTACGGAGTGGGCGGCCTATTACGACGACCTCATCGCCGAGTTCGGCCTCACCATCGAGGCGACCGGCCCCAACTTCGGCTCCGACGCGCTCCTCGACACGGTCGCCGACACCCCGGCCCTGGCCACGTTCATGGGCGGGCAGACCCGCCTCGTCTGGCCCGCCGACCACGGCCTGCGCCGCATCCCGGTGACCGACCCGACACCCGTCTACCCGCACTCGCTCCTCTGGCACCGCGACAACCGCCACCCGGCGCTGGCCACGCTCCGTGCCCACCTCGCCGCCGCGGCGGCCGGCCACGACGCCCCCGGGACCTGGGCACCGGACTGGGTGATCCCGCGCTGAACGCGGCCGCGGCGTCGAGGCGTTCCCGGTGACGCCCACGGCGACGCGGGCACCTGCGATCGACCTCTCCGCCGGCGACGGAACGAACCGCTCCTCGTCGCCGAGCACGAGCTCATCGAACCTGGGACACGTGCTCCCCGAGCCGTGCCATGGCCCGTTCCAGCTCCCCGCGCGCCCCGATCGGCACGAGGGCGGCGCACCCTGGCACCCGTACGCCACCCGTGAGCGCGACCCTCGTCCGGCCGTCGCCCGTCGCGTCGGCCGCCATCCCGACGATCAGGAACCGGCTCTGCAGCCAGCCCCAGCCGGGGCGCAGGACACCGTGGAAGTGGGCGCGCAGGCCGTACCGGCTGCGGGCCAGGGCCTCGACGCGGTCGCCGTCGACACGGAGGACCCGTACGGACCGCATGTCGGGCTGGAAGTCCCCGAAGCCCCCTTCGAGATCCCCCATCACGCCCCACACCTCGTCGAAGTCGGCGGGCAGCACCCGTTCGACGATGTGCGCCCCGCGGATCGCGGCCCCCATGACGCGCAGCCGCCCCACATTGCTCGGTGTCATCCGTTCCACGCCTTTCGGAAACTCTGCCGGGCCCGGTGCAGCCGCGACTTCGCGGTACCGGCCGGAACGCCGAGCACGGCCGCCACGGACGCTTCGTCCATCCCTTCGACATCGCGCAGCACGAGGACGGCGCGATGCTGCGGGGACAGCCGCGAGAGCACGTCGTCGATGTCGGCGGCCAGCTGCGGATCACCCCGCTCCGGTACGTCGGCCAGCTCGGCCGGCCGCGCCCGGGCCGCCCGCTTGGCGACCCGTACCGCCTCGCGTACGGAGATGCCTCGCACCCACCCGTACAGCGCCTCGGGGTCCCGCAGCGACCTGAGCGAGGTGAACACGGCCACCAGCGCCTCCTGGGTGGCGTCCGGGCCGTCGTCCAGCGCGATCGAACGGCAGATCCGGGCGATGTACGGGGTGAGGTGGTCGAGCAGGTCGTGCAGGGCCAGCGTGTCGCCCCGCCGGGCGGCCCGGGCGAGCGCGACGCCCTGGTCGGCACGCCGGTCGGCGCTCCTGTCGGCGGGCTCAGCGGGCGGCACGCAGCGCCGCCCATCCGAACACCAGGCAAAGGGGCGTGTACAGAAGCGCGTTCAGCCACGGAAACGCCGCCCCGGACCCGTCACGGCCGATCACGATCCACACCAGTCCGATCGCCGCCCGCAGCAACATCCCGGCGGCGACCGCAGCCGTGACCAGGCGTGCCGTCCTGCCGCCGCGACGGCGCGCCCGGGCGAACACGGCCAGGGCGGCGAGTCCCTCCAGCGCGGCGAGCGGCAGCACGACCTGCGGCCCGAAGGAGACGGCACTGCCGAGGACCGCGAGCGAGAGCCCCCGCTCGTCGGATGCCGGCCACGTCAGGCCGGTGGCCCAGTAGACGTGCACCAGCGCGAGGACGGCGAGCAGCGCCGAGACGGCTCGCGCGCCGTTGACCGTGGCCGTGGCCGTGCGAGGCCGCTGGATGTCGATGACCGCCATGGGTCCCCCTCCGAGTCGAGGCCGGCATCGGGCGCCGACACCCGAAGGAGGAGCTGAACCGCCCAAAGGTTCCCTGTGACCCGCCTCACACTACCGCCGCGCTCGGTTGACCCCGGGTCCCTCCGGTGGAAGCGCCGAGCGGAACCTGCCCTGTCCGGTGGCGGGGCCGGCCGGCCGGCAGTCGTACGAGTCCGCCGAGGGCAGGGCGTACACGGCCGTCTCCTGGGCCGGCCCGGACCCGGGCTGTGATCACGGGGCCGGGCGGGCAGACTGAGAGGAGCAGGGACGCACGAGCCGCGCGTCCGTCGCCGTCTTCGCCGCCAGGGCGGTCAATATGAGCTACTCCACCGATGACCAGCGGATTCTCGACGCGATCGAGCGTCGTCTCACTCACGACGACCCCTCCCTCGCCAGCAGGATGGATTCGCTGAACCAGCAGTTCCCGCTGGACAAGCGGTTGCCCCACGCGCCCGGCGTGCCCGCCGAGGCCGACGTGCCGGCCGACAGCCGGGCCAGGGGGCGCCATCGCCGCGTAGTGACGGCGGCGGTGCTGGCCGTCATCGCCTTGCTCGCGCTGATCCTCACGGTCATGCTGGGCAGCCGTTCCACGCCTCCGGAGGGAGTGGACGGAGGTCCCGCCGCGCTCTCGCCCCTCTCGGCGTACGACGACCGCGCGCTGCCGTAGTCCGGCACCGCAGCCCGCCGGTCGGCGCCCCGGCCCGGTCAGCGCTCGGCCCCGTCAGCGCTCGGCCGTGCAAGGGTCAGCTCCGTAGGTACGAGGCTCCGTTGAGGTCGAGGATCGCGCCGGACGACCACTCCGCGGCAGGAGAGGCGAACCACAGGACCGCCTCCGCGATCTCGGCGGGGTCGGCCACCCGGCCGAAGGGGCTCTGGGAACGGATCGCGGCGCCCTCGGGGCCCTCCAGGCGGGGCGAGACCCGCTCCGTGGCGAAGAAGCCGGGCGCCACCGAAGCGACGGCGATCCGGTGGGGGGCGAGGGAGACCGCGAGCGACTGACCGAGCGCGTGGACGGCCGCCTTGGTCGCGGCGTATGCCGGGTGGTCGGGTTCACCGCGGAAGGCGCCCCGGGAGCCGATGTTGACGATCCGGCCGCCCGAACCCTGGTCGATCATCCGCCGAGCCGCGAGATGGCTCAGGTTCGCGGTGGCGAGCAGGTTCACGGACACGTGGCGCTGCCAGACCGTCACCCACTCCTCGTACGAGGTCTCGGCGAGGGGGTGGCGGAGGTTCACAGCGGCGTTGTTGACCAGTACGTCGATCCCGCCGATCGCCTCGGCCGCCGCGTCGACCACGGCCACGGCCCCCTCCGGGTCCGCGAGGTCGCCTCCGACCAGGGTGTGACCCGTGCCGTCGAGGGAGTCCAGGGTCGCGCGGGCCTCCTCTGCGCGCGAGGCGAAGTGGACGGCGACCCGGTCGCCGTTTGCCGCGAACGCCTGGGCGACCGCCCGGCCGAGACCACGGGAGGCACCGCTGACGAGGACGCGACGGCCTGATGCGGGCAGGTTCATGAGGGTGCCTTCCGGTTGGGTACGTACCGTCAGGCATTCTGCACAGGCCGCTTCTTCCCTGAGGGCCCGGCTCCATGGGCGCACCCGGAGGACCGGGCCCGCGATGCCGGGGCTCGTGGCACCGGGCCCGCGATGCCGAGGACCCCGATGCCGGGCGATGCCGGTGCCGCGAACCGCTGGTCAGGCGACCGTCAGGACGATCTTGCCCGTGGTGCGGCCCTGTTCGCCGATCGCATGGGCCTTCGCCGCCTCGGCGAGCGGCAGGACGACGTCGACCACCGGCCTCAGCTTCCCGGCCTCCACCAGGGCCGCGATCTCACGCAGTCCCAGGTGGTCGGGTTCGACCAGGACCCAGGCCGCCCGCACACCGTCCGGGGCGGCGGGGACGTCGTCCGGGCCCGGCAGGGTGATCAGCCTGCCACCGTCACGGAGCACCTTCAGGGAGCGCTCGGCCGTCTCCCCTCCGAGCGCGTCCAGCACGACGTCCACTCCGGAGACGACGTCCTCGAAACGGGCCTCGCGGTAGTCGACGACCTCGTCCGCACCCAGCTCCCGCACCAGGTCGTGCTTGGCGGCACTCGCCGTACCGATGACGTACGCCCCCCGCGCCTTGGCGATCTGCACGGCGAAGTGCCCCACCCCTCCGGCCGCGGCGTGCACCAGCACCCGCTCCCCGGGGCGGACGTCGGCGGCGTCGACGAGGGCCTGCCAGGCGGTGAGCGCGGCCAGCGGCAGCGCCGCGGCCTCCACGTGGGTCAGGGAGGCGGGCTTGGGAGCGAGGTGCCGGGCCGGGGCCACCACGTACTCGGCGTAACCGCCCGCCTGCCGGGGGAACAGCGGCATGCCGAAGACCTCGTCGCCGGGGCGGAAGATCCCCACGCCGGGGCCCACGGCCTCCACCGTGCCGGACACGTCCCAGCCGACGGCCGGGACGGCGCCCCACTCGATGAGGGCCCCGCCGGCGCGGGTCTTCCAGTCGACGGGGTTCACTCCGGCCGCGTGGACCCGCACCAGCACCTCGTTGAGGCCGGGCTCCGGGCGCTCCACGTCACGCTCGACCAGGTTCTCGGGTCCGCCCCACTGCTCCACGACCACCGCACGCATGCTGTCCGCCTCGTTTCCGTCTCGATCCGCGCCACCGGAACCGTTCCGGCGGCGACGAGTCCACGATCCGGTACTCCGGTCTCGCGCGGTGTTGGCCGTCCGGCCAGCATGTGTCAGGATCTGGCCATGAGCGAAACTGCGACCGGAATGACGCGGAACGAGCGGGAAGAGACGCGGGCGACACCGCACCGGATCGCCGTGCTCGCGCTGCCCGGGGTGCCTCCGTTCGAGCTCGGCATCCCCTCCCGGGTCTTCGGCAGCGTCGAGGACGCCGAGGGCCGCCCCCTGTACGAGGTCACGATCTGTACGGCCGACGGCGCCCCGGTGCTCAGCGACGCCGGTTTCACCGTGCAGCCCGCGGCCGGTCCCGAGGCCCTCGCCGCCGCGGACACCGTGGTCCTCCCGCCCACGCACGCCATGCCCGAGCTGGGCCACGGCGGCCCGCTGCCACCGGAGGTCGCCGCGGCCATCGCCGGCATCCGGCCCGGCACCCGTCTGGTGTCCATCTGCACCGGCTCCTACGTGCTCGCCGCCGCCGGCCTTCTCGACGGCCGGCCGGCCACCACCCACTGGAACCTGACCCCGGAGTTCCGCAGGGCCTACCCCCAGGTCAAGGTCGACGAGGACGTGCTCTTCGTGGACGACGGCGATGTGCTGACCTCCGCGGGCGTGGCCGCGGGTATCGACCTGTGCCTGCACATGATCCGCCGCGACCACGGTGCCGCGGCCGCGAACCGCGCCGCTCGTATGTGCGTCGTACCTCCGTGGCGGGACGGCGGGCAGGCTCAGTTCATCGACCGGCCCGTCCCGGAGCCCACCCTGGCCAGCACCACCGCGACCCGCGCCTGGGCCTTGGAGCACCTCGCGGAACCGCTCACCCTCGCCCGGCTCGCCGAGCACGCCCGGATGAGCCTGCGGTCCTTCACCCGCCGGTTCCGCGACGAGGTCGGCATGACCCCCGTGCAGTGGCTCACGGCACAGCGTCTCGAACTGGCCAAGCAGCTGCTGGAGACGACCGAACTCCCCATCGACCTCGTCGCCCACCGTGCCGGCCTCGGCTCCGGCAACTCCCTGCGCGCACACATGCGTACGGCCTTCGGTACCTCGCCCGCCGCCTACCGCCGCGCCTTCGGCACCGTCGCACCGCCGGGACCCGCGAAGGAGGCGGAACGGCGCGCGTGAGCGCGGGCGGCGGGAACGGTCAGCCGGGAAGCAGGAGTTCCGGCGCCTCGTCGTGCCTGGGCGCCCGAGCCCGGCGCCCCCGGCCACGGGAGTCCCGTGGCCGGGGGGCTCGGTCAGGGGATGTCCACCAGGATCCGTCCGTCGGCGGGAATGCTCGCTGCGGCGCCGTTGGCGTAGGCGGACTCCACCCGGGCCCGCTCGGTCGCGTTCGGGACCGCGTTCACGCATGCCGTACCGGCGCTCGAACCCGACATCAGTTGTGTGCACGGGCCCGGCTTGGTGTCGGGGAGACCCAGGCTGTGGCCGAGTTCGTGGGCGGCTATGCGGGTCTTGTCGTACCCCTGGGCCACCGCCTGACTCCCGAGTTCGACGCGTACCTGCCTGCCTCCCGGACGGACGGGGCCGAGGGTGGCCTGGGGCCAGCCTGTGGTGGCCACGATGACGATTTCGGCTCGGGTGCCCGGCGCGGCCTCGACCAGCTCGACGTTGTCGACGCTCGCGTTCCACGAGGCGACTCCGGCCGCGATCGCGGCCTCCCAACCGCCGGCCCGGCTGTCGTCGTAACGAAGTGTCACCACCGCGGACGGGCTCGGCGCCGACGACTCCGACGTGGGCGCGGCGGTCGCCGCGGTGGTCGTGGCGAGGACGGCCGCCGCGGCCGTCACGCCTGCCTTCAGCCATGTACTGAGCGGCATTGCTGCTCCTTCACTCGTGGGGGCTCGGAACCCGGCGGAACCGAGAGTGCGGGAAGAGCGGCGCCGGCACCCGGTCGACGACCGGGATGGTCGGACTGCCGACCTTCCGGGGCTTCCGACGTCATACCCCCACGACCCTGTATGTCATGCACCCGTCATGACCCCTGGTTCGACAACCCTCCTACAGGACTGACGAGTTGACGGACCGCATGCCGTTCACGGCGAGGTACTCAGCGGAAGCTCCTTCAGACACCCAGGACGGGACGACGAGCGCGGCTCCCGGGGCCCGCACGGCGATCGGTTCCATGAGGGGTGCGGATAAGGCCAATGGGAAGAACGGGCTCCGTCCTTGGGGGTGCCGGGTCGTCGAGGACGTGCGGGCCCAGCCCTGGACCGCGATCCGGAGGATCGGCGCGAGCCGCTGTCGCGCAAGCATCGCTCGGGTGTCACACGGTGGTCACACTGCCATCGTCGTCCCATCGAACTCGCGGCCCTCAAGATGGCTTGAAGTCACGCGGATCGATCCCCCACGCCCGTACCGCCGTTGATCACGTCCTCCTCACCTCACATACTGCGCTGACCAGCGGCGGGCGCCATCGCGCCCCGACTGGAATCGACCACTCGACCTCATCCCAAGCTCCTGGGGGAGACTTGCGCGCAAAAGTGCAGCGAGCACGCGCCTTCACCATCGCAGCGGCCACGTCAGTGGCCCTCGTGGCAGGCATGACCGGCCCCGCCACAGCGATCATCGCGAACACGACGGCCACACCGAGCACCACACTCTTCAACGGCGACCAGCGGATCCAGCTCATCACGGGCGACCGCGTGACGGTCGACACCAAGGGCCGGATGGTGGGCTTCGAGCCCGCCGAGGGCCGTGAGCACATACCCGTACAGATACAGCGGACCAAGGGCCACACACTGGTGGTGCCCAGCGACGCGCAGCGCCTGATCGCCACGGGCAGGCTGGACCAGCGGCTCTTCGACCTCGACGAGCTCACCGATCCGCTGCTGCGCAAGAGCCACCGCGACGGGCTCAAACTGATCGTGCAGTACGACGGGGGCGCCGGCGCCGCACGGGCCGAGGTGCGTTCGGCCGGTGACACCCAGCTGCGGCGCACCTTCCCCACCATCAACGCCGACGCCCTCCGTACGTCGCAGGACGACGTGGCCAGGGTGTGGGAGGCGCTGACCAACCAGCAGAAGAGCGGCGCGCGTTCCACCGCCTCCGGCATCGGCAAGGTGTGGCTGGACGGGGTTCGCAAGGCGAGCCTGGACCGCAGCGTCAAGCAGATCGGCGCCGACAAGGCGTGGGAGTCCGGTTACGACGGCAGCGGAATCAAGATCGCCGTCCTCGACACCGGTGTCGACAAGACCCACGACGACCTCAGGACCCAGGTCGTCGGCGAGAAGAACTTCTCCGCCTCCCCCGACGCCGTGGACCGCGTAGGACACGGCACGCACGTCGCGTCGATCGCCGTCGGTACGGGTGCCAGGTCCGGCGGCGCGTACAAGGGCGTCGCCCCCGGCGCCAAGGTGATCAGCGGGAAGGTCCTCGACGACGAGGGCTACGGGGACGACTCCGCCGTCATCGCGGGCATGGAGTGGGCCGCCGCCGAAGGCGCGGACGTGGTCAACCTCAGCCTCGGCAGCGGTGACCGCCCCGGCGTCGACCCCGTGGAATCGGCGGTGAACACGCTGACCTCCGAGAAGGGGATCCTGTTCGCCGTCGCGGCGGGCAACGACGGCGAGTACGGCGACTCGACCGTGGGCTCGCCGGGCAGTGCGGACGCCGCGCTGACCGTCGGCGCGGTCGACAAGGACGACAAGCTGGCGGCCTTCTCCAGCATCGGCCCGCGCCTCGGCGACGGTGCGATCAAGCCGGACGTGACCGCGCCCGGCGTGGCCATCACCGCGGCCGCCGCCCCCGGCAGCGCGATCGACATGCGCCCCGGCACACCGCACCCGGCCCCGGGCTACCTGCAGATCGACGGCACCTCGATGGCCACCCCGCACGTGGCCGGCGCGGCGGCGATCCTGAAGCAGCGGCATCCGGAGTGGAAGTCGACCGAGCTCAAGGGCGCGCTGATCGCGTCCACCAAGGACGGCGGCTACACCGCCTTCCAGCAGGGCTCGGGCCGTGTCCAGGTCGACAGGGCCCTGGCCCAGAGCGTGATCGCCGATCCGGTCTCGCTGACCTTCGGCGAGGCGCAGTGGCCTCACGCCGACGACCAGCTCGTCACCAAGAAGGTCGGCTACCGCAACCTCGGGACCAGTGACGTCACCCTCGACCTGTCGGTGTCCACGCTGGACCCGACGGGCAAGCCGGCCCCGGCCGGGTTCTTCACGCTCGGCGCCACCAAGGTGACCGTGCCGGCCGGCGGCAGGGCCGAGGTCGACCTGATCGCCGACACCAGGGTCGGCGACGCCGACGGCACCTACTCGGGCCATGTCACCGCCACCGGCGCGGGCCAGTCCGTCCGCACGGCCGCGGTCACCGTCCGCGAGGCGGAGTCCTACGACATCACGCTCAGGACCATCGGCCGCGACGGCACGGACGCCGCGTACTTCTCCAACACCCTGACCGGCGTCGGCGGCGGCGCCAAGGGGTTCGACGCCCGTATCGACGACGAGCCGGGCGTCCGGACGATCCGTGTGCCCAAGGGCTCGTACACCTTCAACACGGCCGTCTACCAGGACCCCTCGGACTACACCAAGGGCACCGACTGGATCGCCCAGCCGAAGCTGGAGATCTCCGGCCCCACCACGCTCACCGCGGACGCTCGCACCACCAAGCCGGTGGAGCTGACCGTGCCCGGCCTCGACACGGCGGACTCCGCCGGCACGTACTACGAGGTCGCCACCGAGTCCGGTCGCGTCGGCAACGGCTGGGTCCTCGATGGCTTCACCGGCTTCCGCACCGCCCACCTGGGTCCGGCCGTCACCGACGGCTCGCTCCTGCAGACCTGGGACGCGCACTTCGTCAAGGACGCCACCACCCAGTACGCGGTGGCCTTCGGCGCCAAGGCGAGCAAGGTCGCGACCGGCTACACCAAGCACGTGAAGGCGAACGAGCTGGCCACGCTCAAGGTCGGTCTCGGCGCGCCCGCACCCGGGAAGAGCACGCTCGTCTTCCCCAGCCCCCGCCTGCCGGGTGCTCCGGAGGGCAACGCGTTCTCCCCGTACCAGGCCGCGCCCGGGATCCGCACCCTCCTCGTCTCCACCGCCGGCGGTGTCTCCTGGCTGACCAGGTTCCACCAGTTCGGCGAGCCCGACGAGCGGGGCCACCCGGCCTACGAGGGCTCCTACGAGATGGTCCGGCCGAAGAGCTACGTGGCCGGCAAGACGTACCGGGAGACGTTCAACACGGGCGTCTTCGGCCCGCTTCTGGGCGAGAACAAGGGCGTCTTCCGCACCGCGCCCGACCCGGCCACCGGTGAGCAGCAGATCATCGGCTCCCTGCCGCTGTTCGCCGACGGCAAGGGCCACGCGGGTGGCACGAAGCACACCTCGGCCACGACGACGCTGTACCGCGACGGCGTCAAGGTCGCCGAGAACGACGACCCGCTGACCGGCGAGCAGCCCTTCACGGTCGACGCCTCCGACGCCGAGTACCGGCTGACGACCTCCGTGGAGCGCTCGGCGAAGGTCGCCGCCGCCTCCACCCGTATCGACGCCGACTTCACGTTCCGCTCGAAGCAGGTCGCGGCCACCACGGCGCTCCCGGTGTCCACGGTCCGCTTCGCGGCCCCCGTCGACCTCGCCTCGCGTGCCCCGGCGGGCGCGTCGGTCCTGGTCCCGGTGACCGTGCAGGGCTCGGCGGCCGGAAAGAACCTCAAGTCGCTCGCGGTGTCCGTGAGCTACGACGACGGGAAGACCTGGCAGCTCGTGAACGTCGCGAACGGCGGGATCTCCGTGAAGAACCCGGCCAAGGACGCGGGCATCTCGCTCCGCGCCGAGGTCGCGGACAAGCAGGGCAACAAGTCGACGCTGACGATCCACAACGCGTGGCACGGCAAGTGACCTTGCCCCGGTGACGCGTTTCGCGTGACGAGCGCGTGAGTGCGTGAGTGCGTGAGTGCGTGACGGAGAAGGAGCCGGCCCGGGTCTCGAAGACGAGACCCGGGCCGGCTGTCGTCGTTCGCGTAGAGCTGCGCGGCGCGTACGACGTGCGAGCGTCGAGGGGGTCCGGCCGCGCGTGTCGAGGGGTTCCGGCCGCGCGTGTCACTCCCGATCGTTCCGGATGCCCTGCCCCACGCTCCCCCCACTACCTTGTCGACGGCGCCCGCCGGTCGGGCCGTTCCGACCCGGCCCGACCGGCCCGGAACCCGGGGGATGCGGGCCCTGAGTTCCGCGCACTTCACTTCGCGACGGAAAGGCACACCATGGCAAGAAACGGCTTGCACCGCGTGCTCACCAGACTGGCCGTCATGGCCGGCGTCTGGGCGTTGGTCATCGGGATGACCACCTCGGCCGCCACCGCCCGTCCCGAGCCCGTTCCCGTTCCCGGCGCGGGCGGTGACCGGTCCGGCGTCTCCCGGTACTTCACCGGACCCCAGGGGTTCGCCGTTCCGACCGAGCCCTGTGATCCGGCCGGCCCGTCGGCCACCGACGGCATCATGGCCGGCCAGCTCAATCCACAGCTGCGCGCGAAGATGGCCGGCTACCTGAACGCCTACAAGGTGTCCTGCGCGCGGATGGTCACCCAGGCGGTGAAGGACCGGGGGCTCAACCCGAGGGCCGCGGCGATCGCCATCGCCACGATCATCGTGGAGAGCAGCATGAACAACTACTCCCAGGCCGTCGACTACACCAGCCTCGGGCTGTTCCAGCAGCAGGACTGGTGGGGTACCCGGGAGGAACGCCTGAATCCGGCCCATGCCACCAACGCCTTCCTCGACGCGATGGAACAGCAGTATCCGGGCGGCTCGTGGAACAACGAGGCGATCGGCGAGGTGTGCTGGCACGTTCAGCGACCGAGGGAGGACCTGCGCGGCCTGTACGCGATCGAGGCGGACGACGCGACGCTCATCGCCAACGCGCTGTGGTCCGGTACGAGCGCCGGCCCCAAGCACCCGTACGCCTCGGGCCGGGTGGTGTCGGGGCGGTCCGCGGACGGGCGGTTGGAGGCCTTCGCCGCCGGCGCCGACGGCGTGTACCACTCGTGGCAGACCTCGGTGAACGGCGCCTGGTCGCAGTGGCGGTTCGAGGGTGGCCCGCGCAACGCGCAGCTGGCGGTGGCGGCGAACGCGGACGGCCGGTTGGAGTTGTTCGCGCTGTCGGACAGCACGTTCGACCACATGTGGCAGACGGCGCCCAGTGCGGGTTGGTCCGGCTGGGCGAACTTCGGCACCGGAGGGTACCGGCTGGCTGCGGGCAACAACGCCGACGGCCGTATCGAGGTGTTCGCCTCCAACGCCGACGGTGTGTTCCACCGCTGGCAGACCGGCCCGACCTCGTGGTCGGAGTGGACGGGCACCGGCGGGATCTCCAACGCCGAGCTGACCACCTCGCGGTCGGTCGACGGCCGGGTCGAGGTGTTCGCGATCAACGCCGACACCGCGAGCCACGCCTGGCAGACCGGCCCGAACGCGTCGTTCTCGCAGTGGGAGACCTTCGGCGGGGGTGGCACCGAGATCGGTGCGAGCAACAACGCCGACGGTCGCATCGAGGTCTTCGGTACCAGCCGCGACGGCGTGTATCACCGGTGGCAGACCGGATTCACCACCTGGTCGGAATGGGGCTGGCTGAACGACTCCGGACCCGCGATGAACTAGCCGCTCCGAAGCTTCCGGCATCGAGGGGCGGCGCCCGCCACCGCGGACGTGCGGGGCGGGCGTGCGGCCGTGCGGGTCAGCCGAAGTCGGGGATGGGGTGCCCGGGGGCGAGCGCGGCTGCGATGCGCTGGGCGATCACGTGGGCGGTGTGGCCGTCCGGGGTCGTGGGGCCCTGCGTGGTCGAGACCGCGATGGCCAGGCGCTCGGACGGAAGGTAGGCCATGGAGGCGGAGTAGCCGAAGAAGAGGGGGTGCTGGGAGATCCAGTCGCCCAGCACGACGACGCCCATCCCGTAGTGGGTGGCTTCGGTGTTCGCGAGGCAGACGGTCGCCGGGCACGTGGCGGTGGGGTGACCGAGGCCCACCGTCCCCGGGTTCAGCAGCTGCTGGTAGGAGGACGGGGACAGGAGCTCGCCCGAGCCGATGGCGGCGGCCGAGCGGGCCAGGTCGCAGATGTCAGTGGTCTGGACCGCCCCGGGGGCGGTGGTCCACGAGGGGTTCCAGAAGGTGGACTCCTCGTACGTCCCCCGGTCGGCGGTGAAGGCGTGCAGGACGGGCCCCGGGATGTCGGGTGTGAAGCTGTTGCGGGTCTCGCGCAGCCCGAGCGGGCCCGTGACCTGCCGCCGGAGCAGGACGTCCAGCCGGGTCCCGGTGATCTTCTCCAGGGCGGCGCCCAGGAGGACGAAGTTGGCGTGCGAGTAGTTCCAGTTCGTGCCCGGGTCGTACCACCGCGGCTCTCGGGTCGAGAGGGCCAGCACCTCCCCGGCCGTCCACTGGCGGAACGGGTCGGCGGTGACGGCCTGCTGGAACGCGGGGAGGCGAACGTAGTCGACGAGACCGGTGGTGGACGCGGCCAGCATCCGCAGCGTGATCTTCTCGCCGTGCGGAAGGTCGGGCAGCCAGCGCGCGACGGGGTCGTCGAGACCGACCTTGCCCTGGTCGACGAGGCGCAGGAGGGCCGTTCCCATGTAGCTGATCGCCACGTTGCCGTTGCGGAAGTGCATGGCGGGGTCGGCCGGCACCCCCGTCATCGAGTCGCCCAGAGCCGTGGTGACGACCTCACGGCCGTCGACGGTGACCCGAAGGATCACGGATTTGAGGCCCAGGTCGGCCTTGGCCCGCTCGGCGATCCGCAGGACGTCGCGTGGCGTGCCGTGGTCGGGCAGCCGGGAACCGGTGCACGGCCGACGGTGGCCGCCGTCACCCGCCGCGGGGCCGGCGGCCGTGACCGATGGGCTGAGGGCGATGAGTGCGGTGAGCGCGGTGACAACGGCAAGGCGCGACCGCGCGGTGGAACGGGCTGTTGGCATGGCGGGAGTATCGGCCGCGCGTGCCCGTGCGGCGGCCCAGCGGCCGTCCGACCCGCACGGACATCACCCGTCAAGTCGCACGGACCGCGCCTGCGCACCGCTGGTGCCGGGGCGATCCGCGATCGTCGGCCCCGGGAATCGGCGGACCTGCCGTACTGAGCCTTCGCCCGTGACGGGGCGCCCGTCGGGCGACGGCTCAGGCCGGGCGCCCCGTCACGGGCGAAGGCGGTAGACGGAGACGTGGGACCTCGAATCGGCCGTGAAGGCGGCGCCCGCCCAGTCGGCGTCCCTCGTCTCCAGCTCAAACCCTGCCAGCTGCGCCATGAGGTCGAGTTCGGCCGGCCAGATGTAACGGTGCGGGCTTCGGAAGAGCCGTGCCCGGCTCGTCTCGTCGTCGAAGTGGAAGTGGTGCGACACGACCTGCTGGTTCAGGACGTCGTACGTGTCCAGGCCGATGTATCCGGGGTCGGACTGCCAGACGGTGGCCGTCCGCCCCGGTGGGAGGCTGCGCAGCTCGGGTACCCACAGCTCGATCACGAACCGGCCGCCGGGCTCCAGGTGGCGGGCGGCGTTGCGGAAGCACTCGACCTGCTCGGGCTGGGTCATCAGGTTCGAGATCGTGTTGAAGACGAGGTAGACGAGGCTGTACGTCCCGGGGGCGGTGGTCGTCGCCATGTCGCCGACGACCACCGGGATCGTCGCCTCGTCGGCCTTGGTGCGCAGCTGCCGCACCATCGGCGGTGACAGCTCGATGCCGGTGACGGGCACGCCCCGGGCGGCGAGCGGGATCGCGACCCGGCCGGTGCCGATGGCGAACTCGAGTGCCGCTCCCTCCCCCGCGAGCAGAGCGAGGCGGTCGACGGTCGGTTCGAGGACCTCCGGCGCGAACATGCCCGAACCGGGCGTGTCGTAGCGCTGCGCGGTTTCGGTGTCCCAGATGTTCTCCTGCATCCTCCCCACGCTGGCCTCTCGCGTGGGCGTCTGTCCAGTCAATTTCCTTACGCTTCATCGGTGTTGGCGATGTCTCAACTGTGTGCTTTGCAGGCCTCATTGGCGACAGTACGATCGAGTTTGCCTTTCGTTCGGGCGATCTGGAACCCTCCATTCGACGTACCCCACGCGTCATCAACGGAGGCAACCCCACATGCCCACAAGGCGAATACGTCGCGCCTGGCTCACGGCGGCCGCCGCGGCCTCGCTCGCGTTCACCGGCCTCGCGGCACCGGCCCAGGCGGAGAACCTTCCGCCCGGCGTTCCGGACAGCTGGATCCAGGAACCCCGTACCACCGAAGCCACCCCCTCGCCGTTGACGGCCCGCGCCTGGACCGCGCCCGGCGGCGCGGCCTCGCCCGGTGACTTCACGATGTCGCCCGGCGCGCTGAACGCCGAGACCACCGCGCGGGTGGCCCGCCTGGACGCGGTGCTGCCCAAGTCCGGTGTGCAGAACCTGCTGGCCGGGGCGAACCGCACCGCCGTGCCGTGGTGCTCCCGCGACCCGTTCGGCACCGCCCCGGACCCCGACATCAAGTACTGCCTGCAGAACGACGACTCCGTCTCGCGCGAGTGGGTCCCCCAGGGCGTCACCGGCGTCTCCGACGCCAAGGACGACGAACTGTGGGGCGAGGCGGGGAACATCCAGCTGTTCGCCTCCTACGACGGCTGGGACCCGGGCCGGGAGACCGACCCGAACCCGGCGACCGGCGACTGCACCGCGGCCGAGCTGGAGGCCGACGACGCCTGCAACCAGAAGGGCGTCCGGATCACCTTCGTACAGAGCCGGACCAACCCGGCCACCGGCAGCCCCGAGGTCAAGTACCGCCACGTCCTGCTGGGTTGGACCTATGTGAACTCCGCGGACCACGTCTCCTTCGACGGGCTGCACGCGGCCGAGTACCCGATCCAGAAGGGCGTCCACGCCGGCGGGATCGTCTGGTACGGCAACTACCTCTACGTCGCGGACACCCGCAACGGCCTGCGGGTCTTCGACATGCGCTCCATCATGGACCTGGACCCGGACGGCGACCCCGGCACGCACGACGCGATGGGGACCGACACCGACGGCGTGAAGACCACCGCGAACGTCGAGGACAAGACGAAGGTCGGCCGGCACGACAACGTCTGGTACAGCTTCGGCTACCGCTACGTGATGCCGCAGGTCGCCGCGTGGAAGTTCAAGGCGACGCAGAACAACCCCAAGGGTTCCTACGCCTGTGTCTCCACCGGCGCCCCGAAGGCCTCCTACGTCTCGCTGGACCGCAGCACCACCCCGGACCGCCTGATCATGGGTGAGTACTGCCGTCCGGAGAGCGGCTATCCGTCCACCGGCCGCATCGCCTCGTACCCGGTCGCGGCGCTGGAGGGCCGCTCCGCCGACGTGACCGCGGAGGGCTGGGCCAACTACCTGCCGTTGTCCAACGGCGGCGCCCAGGGCGCGGCGGCGCACAACGGCACGCTGTACGTGAACGAGTCGAAGGGCACGGACGAGCCGGGCAACCTCTGGCGCTACCGCTGGAGCAACGGCCTGCTGGTCCAGAACGGCGAGGCCGTCAAGACCGCGCGGGGCGCCGAGGACCTCTACGTCGAACGCGGCACGGGCCGGTTGTGGTCCCTCTCCGAGCACCGCCCCGGAGCGGCGTCCGACTGCACGTCGAACCGGGACACCGCCGATCCGGCGGGGACGGACTACTGCCAGCGCGTGCTCTACGGGCACAAGCTGAGCTGGGTCGACGGCCGGCCGTAGCAGCGCCCGGGGGCATCCTCACCGGACCGCTCCGGGCATGGTTGCGGAGCCGCGGGGCAGACGGGGACGTATGACTGTCCCCAAGACCAGTGTCCTCGTCCTCGACTCCATCGACCCGGAACCCCTGGCGCGGTTCTACGCGACCCTGCTGGGGGCCATCGTGGAACCGGCCGGAGGCGACCGCGACCTGCTGCTCGTCTCCGGCCGTTCCGGTGTGGTGCTGGGGATCCGCCGCGACCTCGGGCAGGCGCCGCCGAGCTGGCCCCGCACGGAGGACTCCCAACAGGCCCACCTGCACGTGCTCGTGGCCCCCGACTCCCTCGACGAGGCGGAGCGCGAGGCGATCTCGCTCGGCGCACGGCCCATCGCGGCCGAGCGCGACGGGACCCGGACCGACTGGCGCACGGACTTCCGCCGCTACACGGACCCGGCCGGCCACTCCTTCGTCCTGACCACGGCGTCCCCCGTCCCGGGGTGAAGGGGCCGGAGGGTCGTGTGCGGGCCCGGACTCCTGGAGTCCGGGCCCGCACTGCTGTTCCACGCCTGGTCGGTGTCCACGCCTGCTCGGCGCCTACGCCTGGTCCAGCATGCCCTCGCGCAGGCGTTCCAGATTGCGGGAGAGCAGTCGCGACACGTGCATCTGGGAGATGCCCAGCTTCTTGCCGATCTCCGACTGCGTCAGCTCGTCGACGAACCGCCAGTGCAGGATCCGGCGGCTGCGCTCGTCGAGTTCGTCGAGCAGCGGCGCGAGCGTATGGAAGTTCTCGAAGAGCTCGAGCGCCGGGTCCTCGACTCCGATGAAGTCGGCGAGCGCCGCGTCGTCCTCGTCGCCGTCCGGGCCGATCACGGCGGCGTCGAGCGACGTGGAGTTGTACCCGTTGGAGGCGATCCGCGCCTCGATCACCTCGTCCTCGGAGAGGTCCATCAGGGTCGCCAGCTCCGCCACGGTCGGTGCGCGTCCGAGCCGGGAGCTGAGCTCCTCGGTCGCCTTGGCCAGCTCCACCCGGGCCTCCTGTAACCGGCGGGGTACGTGGACCGCCCAGGAGGTGTCACGGAAGAAGCGCTTGATCTCGCCGACGATGCAGGGGACGGCGAAGGTGGTGAACTCCACCTGCCGGGACAGGTCGAACCGGTCGATGGCCTTGATCAGACCGATGGTGCCGACCTGGACGATGTCCTCCCGCTCGTCCCCGCGGGCCACCCGGAACCGGCCGGCGGCGTAGCGCACGAGTGAGGTGTTCATCTCGATCAGGGTGTTACGTGCGTACTGGTACTCCTGGGTGCCCTCCTCCAGTACCGCCAGCTTGTCGAAGAACACCTTCGACAGCTCGCGCGCGTCCCTTGGAGCGACCTCGCGGGGAGAATCGAGTACGGGAAGGTCTCCCGTACCCGTCTCGAGTCCGGCCCTCGTCTCCGTCGTCACCGCAGTCGGCACTTTGATGACCTTCTCTCTTCCGTCGGCAGCCGTTGCCCCCGTGGAGACCTCGCCTACCCCGACTTCCACGGGGCATGTCAGAAAGGGCTCAAGGGGAGGGGGCGTCCGTGAGCGAGAGACGGGCCCGGACGCGCTTCCCGGTTCGCTGCGGCTCCACGCTCACGCTCTCGCACACCGCCACGACGATCTCGACACCGTGCTGTCCGATGCGCCGGGGATCGTGGGGCCGGGCCACGGGAGCGCCGTCGAGCCCGTCGAACACCGAGATGTCCAGCGCGTCCTCGAAGAGTTCGAGAAGCAGCCGACAGGGGCCCGGCGCGTGCCGCACCGCGTTGGTCACCAGCTCGCTGACCACCAGACGCGCCAGGTCGACGCGGTCCCGGGAAACCTCTCCCCCTCCCACGGCCGGTGCGGCGGCGAGGAATCCGGCGGTGAAGTCGCGGGCGGACGCGATCACGTTCTCCCCCGGCTCCCCCGCGTCGGCGCCTTCGTAGGTCACGCTCGCCGAAAGCGACGGACCGCACACCGCGCCCCTCCTGGTGATCACCTCACCCATCGCTCTACCTCCCTCACGCCACTGTCGTTCTCCCCACCCTGACCATCGCGTTTCCCGCGCACGCCCGTCCCACACCACGCAAGCCCGACAATTACGGGGGGCGACGGGGACAGGGGGGCTCCCGGCTCGGTGAAACTCCACCCGGGAGCGCTCCCATTCTGGCAACGCGACACGGATGACGACCGACCCTTTCATACGCCGTTACCTGCCGTCGGACCGCGCCCGACTCGCCGACATCCGTGTCAGAACCCGCCCACGAGGGCGGCGACTCCTCCGGGCGTCCGGCGGTGGCCGACCCCGGTCCGGTCTGGTACCCGGGGCGCCCGACGGCCGAAGACACACCGCTCGGCACCTGACGGCTCGCCGGTCCGATCAGAAGGTGTTGCGGCGCCGCATCCCGAACGGCCGGCCGTCCGGGTCGACCAGTACGTGGTGCAGGGGCGTCGCCACCGCCCGCTCCGCCGCGGACATCTCCGGAGCCGTGTACCGGCGCAGACGTCCCGCCGGCCGTGGGCCACGCCGGCCGGACGCGTGCCATGCGTCGAGTGCGGCGGCGGCCTCCTCGAAGGCGCCGAAGGCGAACGCGGGGTCGCACAGTGCGTCCGGCGCCGCCGTCCGCGCCGCCGCCTGCCGCCCCTCGGTCTCTTGGGCGTCCAGGTGCTCGCGCATGAGCTCCAGGCGCAGCTCCCGGGCGAAGACACGCGCGCCGTCCCCGAGGCCTCCGGGGTCACGTGGCGGACGCGGGTCCGGGCTCTCGTCGACGAGAGCGCAGCTGAGTTCGGAGTCGTGGGTCCACGAGCGGAGGTTGATGTTGTCGGAGCCCACGGAGGCCCATACGTCGTCGATCACGCACACCTTGGCGTGCACGTACACGGGGGTCCCGGCGTGGTTCTCCGGCCAGTAGACCGCGACGCGATCGCCGCCGGCGCGACGCAGCTCTTCCAGGGCCCTGACCCGCCCGACCAGGTTCATGGGAAGCGTGAGCCTGCCGTCCTGTTCCGGGACCTTGGGGACGACTCCGATCATCCGGAGTCCGGGGTGCCTGGTCAGAGCCCGGGCGAAGCAGGCCACCACCCTCGGGGACCACAGGTACTGGTCCTCGACGTAGATCAGGGCCCGGGCCCGTCCCAGCGCCTTGAGGTAGCCGCGCGCGATGCTCCGTTCTCCGTCGGGAGCGAAGGGGTACCCGCTCAGCAGCCGGTTCGGATACGTGCGCAGCAGCTGCACGGTGTGCGTGCCGCACGGAACGGGATCGGGGGCCTGCGGCGGCAGCCTGCCCACGTCGGTGTCCTCCCGGTGCAGCAGGGCGCTCAGGCGGGTGGCCGGGCTGCGGCTGAGCGGCGAGGGATCCTCCCATCGTTCGCGGAACACCGCTTCGACGTCGCCGACGACCGGGCCGCGCAGGGCGAGCTGGACGTCGTGCCACGGCGGGTGCGGACCGTAGGCGGCGGCCATGGGCAGGGACTGGCGGTCGCCGCGGTGGGTGACGTCGTCGTTCCGGTTGCGGCAGAGGTCGATTCCCCCGACGTACGCCACGTCCAGCTCCGGGCGGCCAGGGTGACGCAGCACCACCATCTTCTGGTGGTGCGAGCCTCCGGGCCGCACCCGCAGGTCGAGCAGGCACTCGCCACCCGCCTCCGCGATCTCCGCGCCGAGGCGGCGGTTCTCCTGCTCGCTGAACCGGAGGCCGTCCAGGTGGGAGCGCCAGAGCAGCCCCTTGACGATGACGTGGCGCCCGGCCGCTTGGCACAGAACCGAGCCGACCTCGGTTCCCGGGCCGCCGAGCCGCTCGTCGCGATCGCCGCGCCAGTCGGTGAAGAGAAGCAGGTCGCCGGAGCGCATCGCGCGGACGGCCGCGAGGAGTTCCGCGAAGTAGGCGGCTCCGTGGACGAGGGCTTGTGCCTGGTTCCCCGCGGACCAGGTCATGCCGTCCGTGCGGCGCTCGTCCAGGCGGGTCGCGGTGTTGCCGCGTTCACCGGGTAGCAGTAGCCACTCTGCGCGGGTCACGTCGTCGGCCCTCCACGGTGCCGCTCCTACTCTCAGTCGACCGGCCAGGTGTGGGCCGGAGCGTTCAGGTGCATGTACTCGATGTACTGCTGGGTCATCCGCCTCAGCGCCTGGTGCCGGTTCAAGTGGTCGATGTCGTGGATGTGGTGGAACATCTCCGACTGCCACACGGCGCCGTTGCGGCCGCTCACACACCGCTGCTCGATGATCCCCAGCAGCGGCTCCCGCCAGGCGGCGTCCATGCCCAGCCGGTCCAGCCCGCGGTCCGCCAGCTGGAGCAGGCGCCGCAGGACCAGCTCGGTCGCCGGAACCTCACCCATTCCGGGCCAGTACAGCTGGGCGTCGATCCCGTGGCGGGCGGCGGCGTGCAGGTTGTCCTCGGCGGCCGCGAACGACATCCGTGACCAGACGGGCCGGTCCTCTTCGACGAGGGCACGGACCAGCCCGTAGTAGAAGGCGCCGTTCGCCAGCGTATCGGCCACGGTGGGACCCGCGGGCAGCACGCGGTTCTCCACGCGCAGGTGCGGTACGCCGTCGACCACGGCGTAGACGGGGCGGTTCCAGCGGTACACCGTCCCGTTGTGCAGGGTGAGTTCGGCCAGTTCGGGGATGCCCCCGCGCTCGAGCGTCTCCTCCGGGTCCTCGTCGTCGCACAGCGGCAGCAGCGCGGGGAAGTACCGCGCGTTCTCCTCGAAGAGGTCGAAGACGGAGGTGATCCACCGTTCGCCGAACCACACCCGGGGCCGGACCCCCTGCACCTTGATCTCGTCCGGCCGGGTGTCCGTGGCCTGCTCGAACAGCGGGATGCGCGTCTCGCGCCACAGCTCCTTGGAGAACAGGAAGGGAGAGTTCGCGGCGAGGGCCACCTGCACGCCCGCGATGGCCTGCGCGGCGTTCCAGTGGTCCGCGAAGTCGTCCGGCGAGACCTGCAGGTGGAACTGGGTGCTGGTGCAGCCGGCCTCCGGCGTGATCGTGTCGGCGTAGGTCCGCAGTCTCTCCACCCCGTCGATCGCGATCAGCAGGTCCTCGCCCCGCGCGGAGAAGATCTGCTCGTTCAGCAGGTGGTAGCGCGGGTTCTCGGACAGCGCCGCCGCGCCCGCGTCCTTGGTCTCCAGCGTCGGCAGGATCCCGATCATGAGCAGGTGCGCGCCGATCGCCGCGGCCTTCTCCTCGGCATGGTTGAGCGCGTCGCGGATCTCCTGCTCCCAGGAGTCGGGTCCACCCGCGGTGAGCCGTCGCGGCTCGATGTTGATCTCCAGATTGAACCGGCCGAGCTCGGTCGACCAGATGGGGTCCGCGATCGCCTCCAGGACGTCGGCGCTGCGCATGGCCGGCTCGGCGGTGGCGTCCACGAGGTTCAGTTCGATCTCCAGACCGACCTGCGGCCGCTCGAAATCGAAACGTGCCTCTCGCAGCATCCGTGCGAACACGTCGAGGCACGTGTGCATCTTGTTCCGGAACTGGCGGCGGTCGTCACGAGTGAAAACCAGCGCCGGGACGTCGCGTCCCATTCGGCCCTCCCGCGTCTCGTCGGCCCGGGACCTCACCCCTCAGCGTCCCACTCCAGGGGCCGCCCTACCACCGAGGAGCCGGGAGAGCCGTCATTCCTCGAGCGATTCCCCGACACATTCGGAATACGACTGTCAGTTACGCGGAGGTGCTCTGCGTGTTCTCGCGACGGTGCGGTCCGTCGTGCGCGACCATACGGACGCCGCCCCGTGGAACAACCCCAGAGCCGCCCCGTGGAACAACCCCAGACAGGAAGAAGGACGGACGTGTCCGGCAGCGAAAGCGAGAACCCGGTAATCCCCGCCCCCACGCCCACGCCGACCCGGCCGAGGTCGAATCGGGACTGGTGGCCCGATCAACTGGACCTCCAGGTTCTCCACCAGCACTCTCCCCAGTCCGATCCGATGGACGAGGACTTCGACTACGCGGCAGAGTTCGCGACCCTCGACGTCGACGCGCTGAAGCGCGACGTCATCGAGCTGATGACGGCGTCGCAGGCCTGGTGGCCGGCCGACTACGGCCACTACGGGCCGCTCTTCATCCGGATGAGCTGGCACGCCGCCGGGACGTACCGCATCGCCGACGGCCGAGGTGGTGGAGGCTCCGGCGCCCAGCGCTTCGCACCCCTCAACAGTTGGCCGGACAATGCGAGTCTCGACAAGGCGCGCCGTCTGCTCTGGCCGGTCAAGCAGAAATACGGCCGGAAAATCTCCTGGGCCGATCTTCTGGTTTTCGCCGGTAACTGCGCCATGGAATCGATGGGATTCAAGACGTTCGGATTCGGCTTCGGCCGAGAGGACATCTGGGAACCCGAGGAGATCTTCTGGGGGCCCGAGGACACCTGGCTCGGAGATGAGCGCTACAGCGGCGACAGAGATCTCTCCGGTCCTTTCGGCGCCGTACAGATGGGCCTGATCTACGTCAATCCCGAGGGGCCCAACGGCACCCCCGATCCGATCGCGGCCGCGAAGGACATTCGCGAGACGTTCGCGCGTATGGCGATGAACGACGAGGAGACGGCAGCGCTCATCGTCGGCGGGCACACCTTCGGAAAGTGCCACGGGGCGGTCGATCCCGAGTACATCGGTCCGGAGCCCGAGGCCTGTCCCGTCGAACAGCAGGGTCTCGGCTGGCGGAACACGTACGGCACCGGCAGCGGCGTCGACGCGCTCACCAGCGGGCTGGAGGGCGCGTGGACCTCCGCGCCGACGACCTGGGACAACGGGTACCTGGACAACCTGTTCCGGTACGACTGGGAGCTGACCACGAGCCCGGCCGGTGCGAAGCAGTGGACTCCCACGGATCCCGCGGCGCAGGGCACGGTGCCCGATGCCCACGATCCGTCGAAGCGGCACGCTCCGATGATGCTGACGACGGACCTCTCGCTGAAGCTGGATCCGGTCTACGGGCCGATCGCGAAGAGCTTCCACGAGAACCCGGAGAAGCTCGCGGACGCGTTCGGCAGGGCGTGGTACAAGCTGTTGCACCGCGACATGGGCCCCCTCTCACGCTACCTCGGCCCGTGGATCCCGGAGCCGCAGCTGTGGCAGGACCCCGTCCCCGAGGTCGATCACCCGCTGGTCGGGGACGAGGACGTCGCGGCCCTCAAGGCCAGGATCCTCGAGTCGGGGCTGTCCGTCCCCCAACTGGTCACCACCGCCTGGGCGTCGGCGGCCAGCTTCCGCGGCACCGACAAGCGGGGCGGGGCCAACGGGGCACGAATCCGGCTCTCCCCGCAGAGGGAGTGGGAGGTCAACGACCTGCCGGAAGTGGCCGAGGTGGTGCAGGGCCTCGAGCGGATCCAGCAGGACTTCAACCGCTCAGGCGCAACGAAGGTCTCACTCGCCGACCTGATCGTCCTGGGCGGATGCGCGGCCGTCGAGCAGGCCGCGCGGAACGCCGGGCACGACGTCACGGTCCCGTTCGCGCCGGGGCGCACGGACGCCTCGCAGGAGCAGACGGACGTGGAGTCGTTCGCCGTCCTCGAACCCAGGGCGGACGCCTTCCGCAACTATCTCCGGGCGGGAGAGAAGCTGTCGCCGGAGACCCTCCTGCTGGACCGCGCCAGCCTGCTGACTCTGACCGCTCCCGAGATGACGGTCCTGACCGGCGGCATGCGGGCGCTGAACACGGGCTTCGGGCGATCCCCGCACGGCGTCCTCACCCACCGGCCGGAGACGCTGACCAACGACTTCTTCGTCAACCTGCTCGACATGGGCACGGAGTGGAAGCCGTCGGCCTCGCAGGAGAACGTGTTCGAAGGTCGGGACCGCACCACGGGCGAGGCCAAGTGGACGGCCACCGCCGTCGACCTCGTCTTCGGTTCGAACTCCCAGCTCCGGGCGGTCTCGGAGGTCTACGCGTCCGCGGACGCGGGAGAGAAGTTCGCCCGTGACTTCGTCGCGGCGTGGAACAAGGTGATGAACCTCGACCGGTTCGACCTCGCCTGAGCGCGAGGTCCCGGTCGGCCGCTGATCGGCGGACCGGGACCTCACGCGTTCACCCGGGCTTCGACCGCACCGGTCGACACCCCGGCCTGCGCGACGAGGCGGTCGCGCAGGACCGGGTACGCCTCCTGGTCGATTCCGGCCCCCTTCCCGTCCCACTCCTTGTACCGTGGTGGATACGGGTCCGGTGCCGCCAACTCCCCCGTTTGCCGGCACCGGACCCGCTTTGACCGCTCCCCCGGGGCGGTCAGCTCGTGGCCGCCCCGTTCAGCGCACCCGTCTCGACCGACATCGGGGCCGGTATCGAGGTCGGCGCCCCGCCCTGTGCTCCCGTGTCGAGTACGCCCTTCCGCCTCGGCACGCCCGCTCCATCGAGGCCCGGCCGGAGCGTCAGAGCCGGGCGATCAGCGCGTAACGGACGTCGTCCACCTGGCGTCCCCACAAATCCGCGTGCTCGGACAACGGCTCGACGCGCACGTCGCCGACCAGGGGTTCGACCGCGGCGGCCAGGGTGTCGGGGAGGACCCCGCCGTTCCAGGGCAGCGACTCCGCCCCCGTCACGTACGGCTGCCCGGTCCCGTCGGACTCGCGCCAGCGCCCCTCGACCAGGAGCAGGGTGCCGCCGGGGCGGAGTCTCGCGACCCACGCGCGCAGCGCGGCCTCGGGGTCGGGCAGGGTCCACAGGAGGTGGCGGGCGAGGACCACGTCGTAGCGTTCGTCGCCGGTGGGAGGCGCGGCGGCGTCGCCGACGATGAAGCGTCCGGGAAGCCCCTCGGCGGCCAGCTTCGCCTCCGCCCGATCGACCATCGCCGGTGCGAGGTCCACGCCGGTCACCCGGTGTCCGGCCCGTGCGAGCAGGGCGGAGAGGGAGCCGGTGCCGCAGCCGACGTCGAGGACGTCCTGCGGCGAGGGCGGCAGCCACTCGCGCAGGAGCCGGTCCCACGCGCGGTGGGTGTGCTCGTCTCGCAGCCCGTGGTCGGGCTCCTGGTCGAAGGAGGGCGCGGCGGCGTCCCAGTAGTCGGCGATGAGGCTGGTGTCGATCATGCCCGCATCCTCTCGCCCGGCACTGACATCCCGGGCTCCGGCGACACCGTGCAGGCGCCGAGACCGTGGCTGTGGCCGCGGGCGCGGGCGCGGGCGCGGGCGCGGCCAAGCCCACCTGAACCTCCCCTGTTCGGCGCGGGACCTGACCACACATCAGCACCCGGGCGGCCTTCGGCCGCTGGGAAGTGTCAGGGATCCGCGCGCGTGGTGGCCGGCCGTGGGTCGCCCCCGGCGGCGGCCACCGCTGCGATCGCCGCGAGACCGGCGAGTACGCCGAACAGCTCCGGGTAACCGCCCAGCGGTACGGCGAGCACGGCTGCCGCGAAGGGCGCGAGGGCTGATGCGGTCATGGCGGGTGCGCCGAGGGTCCCGGAGAGCCTGCCGTAGTGCCGCGCACCCCAGCGGTCGGTGACGGCGGTGGCCTGGAGGAGGGTGAGGTTGCCGCGGACCGTCCCCGCCACGATCGACACGGCGACCACGAGCGCGTACGGGCCGGGGGTGACGGCGAGTGCGGCGGTCGTCAGACCTCCGAGGGTGATGAGGACGACCGCCCGGGTCGTGGGTCGGGTACGGCGGGCGAGCGGGGCGTAGAGGGTGCGGCCGAGGGTCTGGCCCGCGCCGCCGAGACCGAGGGCCCAGGCGGCCTGGCCGCTGGTGTAGCCGCGTTCGATCAGGAGCGGGACGAGGGTGATGACGACGGCGTACATCGCGAAGGCCGAGAGGGTGAGGGCGGCCGCGAGCATCAGGAACGGGCGACTGCGCACCACCGCCCGGGGCGTCTCCTCCGTGTCGGTCGGCGTGTCCGGGGCCGGGGGCCACGGGGCCTTGAGGGCGATGGCGTGGGCGGGGATCGTGACCACGGCGAGGATCGCGGCGAGTACGAGGTAGGTCGCGCGCCAGGAAAGGTGGTCGGCGAGGGCGGCGGTGAGCGGTGCGAAGACGGTGGAGGCGAGGCCGCCGGCAAGGGTGACGACGGTGAGTGCGCGGACGTGGTCGGGCGCCCACCAGCGGGTGAGGGCGGCGAAGGCGGGCTGGTAGAAGGTGGTGGCCATGGCCGGCCCTGCGAGCGCCCAACCGAGGAAGAACACCGGCAGGTTGGGGGCCGTTGCCACGATGACGAGGCTGAGCGTGCCCACGGCCGAGCCCGCGGTCATGACCGTGCGCGGACCGCGCCGGTCGATGATCCGGCCGACCCGGATGCCGGTCAGTCCGGAGACGACCAGGGCGAGGGAGAACGCCGCCGTGGTGGCGCCGGTGGACCAGCCCGTGTCCGCCGTGATCTGGGGGTTCAGGACGGGGAAGGCGTAGTAGACGACTCCCCAGCTCGTGATCTGCGTGGCGCAGAGCGCCGGCAGCGCGGCGCGCGGCCGCGACCGGACCCCGGTCCCGGTCGCGGCCCCGCCCGTCCGGGGATGGAGGTCGGTCACGAGCCGCAGGCGGGTGCCGGGGTGGTGGTGCCGAGCTGATCGACGGTCGGGCTGGTGGCACGGCACCCGCCCGCGTCGGTCCCGGAGCCGGAGTCGGGCTGGTCGAAGAGGCCCGAGCCGCGGCAGACCCCGGTCTCGGGGACGACGAGCCCGACTCGCTCGGCGGACGCGCGGTCGCCGGCGATCGCGGCGACGACCGAGCGAACCTGTTCGTGACCGGTGAGCGTGAGGAACGACGGTGCGCGGCCGGAGGACTTCATGCCGACAAGGTAGACGTCCGGCTCGGGGTGGGACAGTTCGGGGAAGGGCCTCTCCGCGACCGGTCCGGTGACCTCGCTCCAGGGCGACGGAGGACGCCGAAGTCGACACCCCTCGACCGCAAGGTCATCACCGTCCCCCTCCCCCTCCGAGGGAGGGCCGGGGCTCTGTGTTCTGGTGATCGGAGTTCATCTGCTGTCGCGGTCCGATGGGGGTCCTGCGTAACCAGGGTCCTTGCCTTCTTGCCGCCGCAGCCCGACCGGCCCCACCTGAACCTCTGGGCCTACAAGGGAACTACTCTTCGGCTGTGATCGACATCGAAGGAGCCCGCCTCGGGGCCGAAGCCGCCCGACGCCTGCGGCAGGCCGACTGCTGCACCATTGAACCCGGCCTCAGCGACGACGAGTTCGAGCGCATCGAGGCCGAGTACGGCATTCGGTTCTCCGACGACCACCGCGCGTTCCTGGCAGTCGGTCTGCCCGTCTGCTCGCCGCCCCAGGAAGGCGCTACCTGGGACAAGCCCTGGCCCGACTGGCGCAACGGCAACCCCGACGATCTCCGTTCCCACCTCGCGTGGCCGACCGAGGGAGTAGTGTCGGCCGTCGAGCACGGCTACTGGCATACCTCGTGGGGCACACGCCCCGCCGAACCAGAGGCCGCCCGGATGGCGGCAGAGGAGCACCTGGCAGGTGTGCCCCGACTGGTGCCGCTCTACGCACATCGGTTCCTTCCCGCAGGCGGCGGAACCTCCGGGCACCCGGTCCTGTCGATCTGGGGCACGGACATCATCTATTACGGTGAAGACCTCGCCGAGTACATCAGCCACGAGTTCGAAGAGGGGCACGAGCATCCCGAGACCTGGAACCCGCAGGCCACCGTCGCCTTCTGGCAGGACTTCGTTCAGTAGTCCATCCGCCCTGCTACAGCTACCACCGATGTGGCGGACGGCGCGTATTCCATGTCGGCGTTGACGACACCGGGCCGGCCCCCCAGCCCTGTGACCCATGTGCTGCCGGCTGCGCGTGATCGGATAGCTGTCACGAGGAGCAGTACCTCCCCCGGTGTGGGCCCGCACGGCCGGCCCGCCGACAGACCACCTGTCTGATCAACCCCAGGAGGACTTGGATGCAGAGCCTGCCTTTTGATCAACTGGGCCGCTTCTGGCGAGGGAATCTCCACACGCACTCCGACCAGTCCGACGGTGCCCTGTCCCCTGCGGCGACGGTGCAGTACTACCGGGACGCCGGGTACGACTTCCTGGCCGTCACGGACCACTTCCGATCCGAGTACGGCTTCCCACTGACGGACACCACGCCCCTGCGCACGGAGGGATTCACCACCCTGCTCGGCGCCGAGCTGCACGCGCCCCGTACGGAGGCCGGTCCTTCGTGGCACATCGTCGCCGCCGGGCTCCCACTCGGCTTCGCACCGCCCGGGCCCGAGGAGAGCGGACCCCAGCTGGCCCGCAGGGCACGAGCCGCCGGCGCGTACGTGGGCATGGCCCACCCGGCCGCCTCCCTCTTGAGCATCGCGGACGCCGAAAGCCTGGACGCCGCGCACGCCGTGGAGGTCTACAACGCACTCGCCGCCCGCGAGGACCGTGGGGACAGCTGGCACTTGACCGATGTCCTCCTCAACCGGGGCCACCGGCTGCACGCCTACGCGGCTGACGACGCCCACCTCCAGCCCCAGGACCCGCCGGGCTGCGCCGCCTGGATCCAGGTCCGCGCCGAGTCCCTCGACCCTGACCAGCTGCTGACCGCCCTCAAGGCCGGGCACTACTACTCGTCCACCGGTCCCGAGCTGCTCGACATCAGCCTGGCGAACGAGCACATCACCGTCCGATGCTCCCCTGTCCGCAAGGTCCTGATCACCGGCGGCGCCCCCGGGGCCCAGGTCGTACAGGGCAGGGACCTGACGGACTGCACCCTGCCGCTGGCGATGTTCCGCGGCGGATTCTGCCGGGTCACGGTCGAGGACGACACCGGCGGACGAGCCTGGAGCAACCCCATCCACCTGGCGCCCACGGCGGGGTCATCCGACACCGGTACGGCCTTCTCCGCCGCCACGTCCAGGGCGCCCGATCCGCGACGAGATCAAGAGCCTCGTCGAGGGCCTCATCGCCGGGATCGACGCGGAGCGGAAGGAGTAGGCTCCGAGACCGAGCTTGCCGCACCGGGATCCGGTCCCTGACCCGCGCCGTCCGCGGAATCGTCCCCTCCCTGTACCTCCTCGGTAACAGACGCCCGACGCAAGCGTGTTGATGGCCGTTCCGGGTCACCCTCTGCTTGCCGGCGAGTACCGAGAGCGGTCGTGAACGGCCGACCACGGGGGAACGACATGAGCAGTCCTGCCCGCATGTCCGACAGGAGCCACAAGAGCCCACGGGGCTGGAAGTCCTACGCCGTCGGGGCCGCGGTGGTCGCCGCGCTGCTCTCGTCCACGGCGTGCGAGTCGGGCGCGGACGGCGGTCCGGACGGGGCCAGGCCCTCGGACCGGCCGAGCGCGACGAGTTCGGCGGAGCCGAGTGGTACGCGCTGCAACCTCTACCACTACCCCCCACGTACAGCTGGGTGCCGATGCCCAGACCACGGTTCCCGTGATCGAGGAGAGCAACATGGACCCGGGGGTCCCCGTCACCATCGCTCCGGGCGAGGAGGCCTACGCCGCTCTGCTGGTCAGCGGTGGCGCCAGGGACGAGTACGAGGCGAAGAGCATCTCCCTCACCCTCCAGGGCAAGAAGCCCGGCAGCGAGGCGGGCGAGCCGATCGACGTCCCCAAGCCCGTGAACACGTTGTACGCGGACGACGGTCAGCTCGTCACCTACTGGACGACCGCTTCGGGCGCGGCCCTCGACTTCATCATGTCGAAGTGACGGCCCTGGCCTCCCGCGCGACCAGGCAGTCCTCCAGGGCCGGGTACTCCTCCGGCTTCGCAATCTCCGTCACCCCGGTCAGGGGTGGTTCCGGGGTGGGGCGCGTCAGGGGCCGACGTGGGGGGCGCGGGCGGCCGACGAGCCGTCACGGACCACTTCGCCCGTGAGGTTGCCGTTGGCTCCCGAACCGAGGAACAGCACCAGCTTGGCGACGTCGTCCTGGTCGGAGAGACGGCGCGTGGGCGTGCCGGCGGCGAGCTTGTCGGTGATGAACGTGGGGATGGCCGGGCGGCTGTCGGTCAGCGTGAAGCCGGGGGCCACCACGTTGACGAGGACGCCGTCCCGGCCCGCCTCCCAGGCGAGGCTGCGGGCCAGCCCGTACAGTCCCGACTTGGCCGTCCCGTAGGGGCCGGGGCCCGGCAGGCCCTCCTCGGCGACGCTGGAGGAGATCAGCACGATCCTGCCCCAGCCACGCGAGCGCATGCCCGGCAGGACGGCGCGCACCTGGGCGGCGGCTCCGATCAGGTTGGCGCTGATCATGGCCTGCCATTCCTCGAGCGGCACGTCCTCGAAGCGGACGCTCGGGTCCGGAGGGCCGTCGCCGCCCCAGCGCACGGCGTTGGCGACGAGGACGTCGACCCCGCCCCACTTCTCGACGACCGTGTTCACGGCCTCCTCGACGGTGCTCAGCTCCTCGAGGTCGAGCCGGACCGCGAGCGCCCGCCCTCCGGCGGCCTCGATCTCGGAGACGACCTTCCCGGCCTTCTCCGGGTTGTTGCGGTACGTGATGGCGACCCGTGCGCCCTCCTGACCGTACGCGCGGGCGGTCGCGGCGCCGATGCCGGTCGAGGCGCCGGTGACCAGGACCACACGGTCCTTGAGTGCGGTGTCCATCGTGCGGGGTGTCCTCTCTTACGGAAGTGCGCGGTGTGACGCCAACGGGCGGCTCACCGCCCGACACGGCGTCTCAGACGGCGGGGGTCTCGGCGGGGACGCGGGCGGCCAGTGCCTTGACCCGGTCCAGCGCGGTGCCACTCGACGCCTCGTGAACGTCCCGGAACCGCGCGAGGAACGGCATCACCGCTGCGTGCGTGAGCTCGGTGTGCACGAACTCCAGGTCCTCCAGACCGAGCACCGAGAAGTAGGCGCGGAGGAAGGGCTCCTGGAAGTCGAACTCCTCCCGGGGGGTGCCGGGGCCGTAGGCGCCGCCGCGGGCGCTCAGGATCACGGCGGACTTGCCCGCGAGCGGGAGCCACGGCAGGGTCACCCGGTCCATCCAGGTCTTCAGGGCGCCCGGGACGGTGAAGTTGTACATGGGCGTCCCGATGACCAGGACGTCCGCCGCGAGGAGCTCCTCGATGAGGGGGCGGGTCGCGGCCCACGCCCCGGCGAGCTCGGGCGCGGTGGCCACCTCGTCCATGGCCGCGAGGTCGTTCACCCCGTTCAGGGAGGACTGGGTGGCCAGCTTCACCCGGGCCTCGTCGATGGGCTGCACCGGGTCCGCCACCAGGTCGCGGTAGGTGTACACGCCCTCCGGGTGGGCTGCCTTCCAGTGGTCGACGAAGGCGACGCCGAGCTCCCTGGAGAACGAGTCGCTTCGGGCACTTGCGTCGAGATGCAACAGCTGCGGCACAACGATCCCTTCCAAGCAAGACGATCCGACATCTAGATCAGAGTAGGTCGAGATAATCTCAAGTCAAGACGATATTGATCCTTTGCTATTCTGCTGACATGTCCCTCACCACTCCCGCCGACGACCAGGCGTCGGGCAGCCGGCTCCACAGCGATCTGCACTGGCTCTTCGCCAGGCTCAAGCAGGGCCTGGCGACAGCGGAGACCTCGGCCGTACGTGAGCACGGCCTGTCCCTGTGGGGCTACACGGTTCTGATGGCGATCGTCGACGCGCCCACGAGGAGCCAGCTCGCCCTCGCCCAGGCCGTCTCGGTCGACAAGAGCAAGCTCGTCCTCGTCCTCGACGAACTGGAAGCGGCCGGGCTCGTCCGGCGCCGGCCCGACCCGGCGGACCGGCGGGCCCGGATCGTCGAGGCGACCGACACCGGCCGCCGCGTCCTCGACGCCGCGCGCGACGACGTCCGGGCGATCGAGGACAGCCTGCTCTCCGACCTGGATCCGTCGGCCCAGCAGGCACTGCGCACGCTCCTGGGCCGACTCGTCGGCACCCCGGTCGCCCGTATCGAGAACGGGCAGGAGTACGACAACGCCTGCGCCCCGCGGCAGCCCTGACGACGGGGGCTCCGAGTCGGTGCAGGCCCCTCGGCGGCAGGCCTGGCCCCAGGTCCGGTTAAGGGTGCCGAGGAAGCGGGTCTGCCGGCCGAGGCAGGAGGCCGACCGTCCGGCCGCCGTCCGCTCCGGTCCGCCTGAGGCCGCGGCCGCGGCCGCGGCCGCGTAGGGGCACGCGTCAGCCGGCGGGTTCGATTCCCCAGGCGACGGCTCGGGCGGCCGCTGCCGCGCGGTTGGGGAGGTCGAGCTTGGCGAGGATGTGCTCGATGTGGGTGCCCACGGTGCGGGGCGTGATGTACAGCCGCTCGGCGATCTCCCGGTTGGTACGACCCGCGGTCAGCTCGGCCAGGACCTGGAGCTCCCGTGGCGAGAGTCCGCCCGGCGACCGGCGCGCGTCCGGTCGCCGGGCGTCCGCGGCCCGTTCGGCCGAGGCGCCCGCTTCGGCCGAGGCCCGGGCGTCCGCGGCCCGTTCGGCCGAGGCGCCCGCTTCGGCCGAGGCCCGGACGACCGAGGCGCGTTCGGCCGGGGCGCCCGCTTCGGGTGGCGGGCACGCGCGGGAGTCCACGGCCGCGGCGAGGGCCTCGGTGAGCAGGGTGACCACGGCGCGCGCCGGGTCGGGGGTGTGCCGCGGCCGACGGGTGCTGATGTTCAGCATGCCGACGTACCGGCCGTCGCCGGCGAACAGGCACTGGGCCACGCCGTCCTCGATTCCGAGGGGGAACAGCACCTCCTGGAAGCCCGGGGATGCCGCCAGGAGCCGCCGGGGAACGTCCCTCATCCAGAGACCGCCTCGGGCCGGGCTGCGGAGCACGGGGAACACGGGGTCGTGGTGGAGGCGGGTCTCGATGTAGGCCGTGGCGTCGTCGGGGTAGCTCCCGGCCAGGGTCGTGTGGCGCCGGCGCAGCGGATCCCACCGGGCCAGGGAGGCGTGGTCGTACTCCATCACCTCCGACAGCGCCGCCAGGACCGTGTCGACGCCGATCGCGCCGCTCACGGCACCCCTGGCGGCGTCACGGACATGGACGGCCGCGTCCAGGATGTCCGCCGTGCTCCGCTGCGCTGTCATCCCCCAAGGATGATCATGTGCCCGGAATACGTCAATCGCGAAGGGTGTCGTGCACGACCTGCCCGTCCATGACGGTGAGGACGACGGGCATCTCCGGGATGTCGTGGGGGTCGGCGGTGAGCAGGTCCCCGTCGAGCACGCAGAGGTCGGCGACCTTGCCCGGCTCCAGGGAGCCCTTCCAGTCGTCGGCGAAGTCCTGCCAGGCCGCGTCGATCGTGTACGTACGAATCGCCTCGGCCAGGCCGATGCGCTGCTCGGGACCGCTGACCCGGCCGGCGGCCTTCGACTCGCGCAGCATCATGGTGGCGATTCCCTGGCGCCAGTCCGGGTACGTGACGGGGGCGTCGGAGCCGCTCGCGACCCGCACGCCCGCGTCGATGGCATCGCGGTAGGGCCATGCGTACGCGGCGCGTCCGGCGCCGACGAACTCCTCCTCCATGTCGGCGACGGTCCACTTGATGGTGGGGTTCATGTTGACGCCGAAGCCGTGCTCGGCCAGCACCTTCATGCTGTGCGGGGTGAGGAAGTCGCCGTGGATGACGTAGTGGCGGGCGTCCGACCTCGGGTGCTCGGCCATGGCCGCGGCGAAGGCGTCCGCGACGGTGTCGGCGGCCCGGTCGCCGGTGACGTGGACGCCCACCTGATGCCCGGCGGCGTGGGCGTGCCGGATGATGGAGCCGATCTCGGCGACCCGCTCGGCGTCGGTCTCGCCGCCGACGCACAGGGAGCCGCAGCCTCCGCCGATGTACGGCTCGTGCATCCAGGAGGTCTTGTTGGGGACGATGCCGTCGGCGAAGATCTTGACGCCGTGGATCGCGAGGCGGCGCGGATCGGCGTCGCCGCGATCGGCCGGATCACCGAGGGTGGTGAGGGTGCGGGCGAACTCCTCGGTGGTGCCGGCCATTCCGGTGGGCAGGAGCAGGACGCCGAGGCGGGCGGTCAGTTCGCCGTCGGCCAGCAGCCGCCGGTAGACGTCGAGGGTCTCCGCGCCGAGTGCGCCCCGCATGATGCCGTCGCCGCCGGGGCCGAGCCCGGGCTCGGTGTAGCTGGTGACGCCGAGCCGGGCGAGCGTGGCGAGGGTCGCCCGGATCGCGTCGGTCCGCTCCTGCCGGCCGAGCGGCGGCAGGGCGTTCTGTACGAGGGCCTGGGCGCCCTCGTGGAGCAGTCCGGTGGGCTCTCCCGCCTCGTCCACGACGATGGCCCCGCCGGGCGGCGCGACGGTGTCCCGGTCGATCCCGATGAGCTCCAGTGCCCGGGAGTTGACCCAGGTGGCGTGCCCGGAGAAGGAGTACAGGACGACGGGGTGGTCCGGGCTCACGGCGTCGAGGTCACTCCGCGAGGGCAGCCGGGCCGGATCGGAGACGCACTCGTCGAGGTAGCCGGTGTCCCAGCCGTGCCCCGTGATCCACTGCCCGTCCGGAACCCGCCCGACGGCCTCCCGTACCGCGGCGGCGACATCCGCGAGGGAGGTCACGACGGGGTGGCCGAGGTCGAGGGAGAGCGGCGGGGTCGCCATGCCGAAGGCGCACCCGTGCAGATGGGAGTCGTTGATCCCGGGAAGCAGCGTCGCCCCTCGCAGGTCGACGACGCGGGTGGCGGGTCCGACCAGCGGCGCCACGTCGTCCCGCCCGCCGACGGCGGTGATGACCCCGCCGGTCACGGCCAGGGCCGAGGCGACGGAGAACTCCGCGTCGACCGTGACCACCTGTCCGCCGAGAAACACCAGATCCGCATACGTGTCCACTGAAGTCCTTTCGGGAGTCGGGCGGACCAGGGCCGGCCGCCCGTGAACGATCTCCCGAGGACTATGTCGAGGCCCCCGCACCCCGCACATCGGTCATTCCACCGATACGCGCTCTCGCGGGCACACCGGTGCCGGACGGGTGAGAGCGCTTGACCTTGACACGGTGACAACGTCTTCACTGTGGCCGAGGAGGTGGTCCCGATGACCATGCCGAAAACGGCGACGGACACCATGCGTGCCCTTCAGGGGCTGGAGGACGGCAGCCCGTCGGTGCGACTGCGGGCGGCGCTGGCGGTGGGCACCGGCCCGGACCCGCTGTTCGTCGACCGGCTGATCGGACGATGCGCGATCGAGCCCGACTTCTCCGTCCGGGAGATGCTCACCTGGGCACTGATGCGCCACTCGCCGTCGGCGACGGTCCCCAAGCTCGTCGACGAACTCGGCTCGGAACATGCGCAGGCACGCAGCCAGGCGTTGCACACCCTGTCCAAGATCGGGGACGGCCGAGCGTGGCCGGCGATCACGCGGGCGCTGCTGACCGACGCCGACGACGAGGTGGCGAGGAGCGCCTGGCGGGCGGCGGTGGTACTGGTTCCCGAGGGGCGGGAAGCCGAGCTGGCCGGGGTGCTGGCGACGCAACTCGGGCGCGGCGGGCGTGAGATGCGGTTGAGCCTCAGCCGGGCTCTGATCGCGCTCGGTGAGGTGGCCGAGCCGACGCTGCGCGCCGCGACGACGGATCCCGACCCTCGCCGGCGTCAGCACGCCATCGCCACGGAACGGCTGTGGCGCGACCCGGATGCCGGATTCGATTTCGCGATCGAGGAGGCGAAGCGCATCGTAGCCCTGGGCACGAACGGCCAGGAGGGGTGACAGACGGTGTTGATCGGTGATGTGGCTCGGCGGTCCGGGGTCAGCGCCCGCATGCTCAGGCACTACGACGCGCTCGGCCTGGTGAGGCCGACGGGTCGTACCGACGGCGGGTATCGCGAGTACTCCGGGCAGGACATCCGGCGCATCTTCCACATCGAGAGCCTGCGGTCGCTGGGGCTGTCGCTGCGCGACGTCGGGCGCGCGCTCGACGATCCCGGCTTCGCGCCCTCGGAGCTCGTCGACGACCTCGTCGGCCGGACGCGGGAGCGCATCGCGGTCGAGACGGAGCTGCTCACGCGACTCCAGCGGATCGGAGCCGCGGAGCCCGCCGACTGGGAGGACGTCCTGCGGACGGTCGCTCTTCTCCAGGCCCTGGCGTCGAAGAGCGCCGGGACGCGCCAGCGCGCGGCGCTGTCCGCGGTGGAAGAGGTTCCGGTGCCGGTGGAAGCGCTGGTCGAGGCGGTGCTGAGCGAGACCGACCCGATCGTCGCCGGTGCGCTTCGATGGGCGCTGGCGCGGTTGGGCGAGGGTGGATTGGTCCTGCTGGCGGAGGGCCTGCGCTCGCCCTCGGCCGAGGTGCGGGAGCGTGCCGTCCGGTCCATCGCCGAGATCCCGGACGACGGGGCGACCGCCCTGTTGCGGGACGCCCTCGCGAACCCGGACACCGTGGTCCGCAGGCAGGCCGCTCTGACGCTCGGGGCCCGTGGGGTGGCCGACGCGGTCCCGACGCTCATCGACATGATCGTCGAGGCGGCGAACGACGTCGACGCGGCCGATGCGCTGGGTGTGCTGGCGAGCCGTGCCGCGTCGGCGGACCGGATCGCCGCCGGGCTCGTCGAGCGCCTCGCCCACGGCAGAGCCCATGCGTCCGCACGCCGACGACTCACCCAGGCCCTCGCGGACATCCCGGGAGCGACCGCGTCACGGGCCCTCGCGGATCTGTCGCACGACGAGGACCGTGCCGTCGCGTTGACCGCCGCGTACCTCCTCCGGATGCGCGACGCGCGATGACGGAGCCTTCCGGGGTTCACCGTCGGCACTGAAATCAGGCGTTTGTCCGGGACTCCGGTTCTCGGGCCGCTGCACCCGCCCCGGAGGGCGAGGCCTCCCGGTCGTGGCCGTCACCTCGTGACGCTTACTCGGGCTTACGGAAAGCACCCCCGAAGGATCGTTCCGTTCCGCAAGTAAACCTGTTCTGATCCAGCCAGGAGCAGTCGCGGGGTTGCCGGTCGTCCGTGGCGGGCAGGTTTGGAGAGCCGTAGGACGGGCAGCGTGATTCCCACCCCCTCTGGCATGCCGTCCGAATGCCTGCCCGAACTCCCGGCAGCGAGAAGGAGGTTGGTCCCATGACAGTGCGCGCCGTCGAGCTCCCCCAGCTGCGGATGCCCTATCCGCTGCGTGTGAATCCGTACCTGTCGGCCCTGCACGAGGAGAGCGAGGACTGGGCGCGCGAGATGGGCATGCTGGGCGGCGACAACGGGCGGTCGGCGCGCCGCGCGATATGGACCCGGTCCACGTTCCACGCCATGACCGTCGACCAGCTGACCGCCTGGACCCTTCCCGACGCCTCGCTCGCCGACCTCCGGCTCAACCACCGGTTCAACGTCTGGGCCCTGGCCTGGGACGACTACTTCGCCTCCGCCTTCAAGCAGACGGGTGACCTCCCCGGCGCGCTGGTCTTCACCGATCGGCTGCACGCCTTCCTCCGCCCGGAGTACGGCGCCCGGTTGCCGGAACCGACGAACGCCGTCGAGAGGGGGATCGCCGACCTGCAGCAGCGCCTCTTCCCTCCGCGACTCGCGCACTGGCGCCGCGAGTTCAACCGAGCCCTGGCGCGGTACATCGACGCGGGGGTCGAGGAACTGGCCAACAGTCGCAGCGGCCGTATCCCCCACCTGATCGACTACGCCCCGTTCCGACGGGAGAGCTTCGCCGCCTACACCGCCCCCTACTCCGTCGAGTTGGCCACCGGAGCGCGAATACCCGAGCAGATACGGCACTGCCGGACCGTGCGCGCCCTGCTCGACGCCTTCATGGACTTCATGGGACTGGCGAACGACATCGCCTCGTACGAGAGGGAGGTGCACGAGGAGCGCGATGTCAACAACCTCGTGCTGGTCGTCGGAACATCCCTGGGCATCAGTCTTCGCGACGCCGTGCCCGCCGCCCTCCACCTGGTGAACGCCCGGCTGCGCGACTTCGAGCACCTCCGGCAGAGCGAACTGCCGCTGCTCGTCCAGCGATCCGGGCTGCACCACGACGAGCGGGCCGAGCTGGAGACGTGGCTCCGGGGAGCCTGTGGTTTCCTCTCCGGCCTTCACGCCTGGTACACGGGAGCGCCGCGCTACGCCTCCTCGGACGTCTCGTTCCAGGAATGACGCCTGACCTCGGCACCGGGGGTGCCGGCCGAGCCCGGTCGGCACCCCCCTGCCGTTCACTCCTACCGCCTGCGCAGAAGGCGTCCGATGCGGGTACGCCACGAGACCCGGGGCTCGGGAACGCGCGCCGTCCCGGGGCCGGTCGCCGTCCTCGGCGGTGCCGTCGGCATCCCGTTGCTCTGGACGGGCGGCGCCGGAAGCGGGGCCGGGACGTCGAGGGCCTTGGGAGCGCGGGGGGCGAAGTTCACGGGCAGTGCCGTGAGATGCCGGGCCCAGGTGGAGGAACGCCAGGTGAGGCTCTCCTCGGGGACGGCCAGGGCGATGTCCGGAAGCCGGGTGAGCAGGATGTCGATACCGGCGTCGGCGATGATGCGGCCGATGTCCTGGCCGGGGCATTCGTGGGTACCGGCGCTGAAGGAGAGGTGCGCGCGGTTGTGGTGCACGGGCGTCGAGGAATCCGGGCGGATCGCCTTGTCGACGTTGCCGGCGGCCAGGCCGAGCAGGAGCATGTCCCCCGCCTTGATCTGCTGCCCGCCGAGGGTGGTGTCACCGTTGGCCCAGCGGCCGGGGCAGACCATCAGCGGCGGTTCGTCCCACAGGACCTGCTCCACGGCCTCGGGCAGGGTCATCTGGCCGCCGGCCAGCGAGCCGCGGAACCGGGGGTCGGTGACGACCATGCGGAGGACGTTGGACATCAGGTTGGCCGTCGTCTCGTAACCCGCGAGCAGGATGAGGCGCAGGTGGTGCTGGACCTCCTCGTCCGTGAGGTTGGCGGGGTGGGCCATCAGCGCGGAGGCGATGTCGTGCCCCGGGCGGGAGCGCTTGGCGACGACGAGCCTCTCGAGGCTCTCCAGCACGTAGGCGTTGCTGGCGAGCGACGTCTCGGTGGCCTTGAAGAGGTCGCGGGCGGCGTGCACGAGCCCGGGGCCGGCCTCCTCCGACATGCCGAGCAGGTGGGTGAGCGTGAGCATGGGCAGGTGCTCGGTGAACTGGCCGACCAGTTCCGCCTCGCCGCTCTCGCAGAACGTGTCGATGATCTGATGGGCGAAGCGGGTGATGTGGCGACGGATGCCCCGGTGGTCGAACTGGCTGAGGCCGGCCGTGACGGCACCGCGCAGCCGCTGGTGTTCCTCGCCGTCCGCGCAGACGCAGTCGGGACGCCAGCCGATCATCGGTACGAGCGGCGAGGTGGCGGGGTCGATCTCCCCGCTCCGCCAGCCGTGCCAGACGCGGGGGTCGCGGGAGAACTGGGTCGGGCGGCTGGCCACGTCACGGTTCTCCAGGTACCCCAGGACGAGCCAGGCGCGTACGTCGCCGTCGAGCAGTACGGGGGCCACCGGACCGTGGGCGGCGCGCAGTTCCTCGTACAGACCCATGGGGTCCGTCGACGCCGCGGGGCCGTAGAGCCGGGTCGCTCCACCGGTTCCCGTGGCGGTGTGGGCCGGGCAGCCCGGGGGCGGGGCCGCCCCGTGCTGCGCGGTGGCGTGTTCGGCGGGTGGGACGGTCATACGGTCTCCTGGGCGGCGGCGAGGGTGCACAGGTAGACCATCAGCGAGAGCAGGGCGTCGCGGCAGGACGCCCGGTCCCGTGCGTCACAGGCGACGATGGGCACGGATTCGCTGAGGGCCAGAGCAGTGCGCAGATCGGGTACGGGGTACTGCGGGGCCTCCGGGAAGGTGTTGACGGCCACGACGAACGGGACGCGGCGGTCCTCGAGACGGGTGATGACCTCGAAGCAGACTTCGATCCTGCGGGTGTCGACGAGGACCACGGCGCCGAGCGCGCCTTCGAAGATGCCGTTCCACAGGAACCAGAAGCGCTCTTGTCCCGGGGTCCCGAACAGATAGAGGATCAGCTCCCGGTTGATGCTGATCCGACCGAAGTCCATCGCGACGGTCGTGGTGTTCTTGCCTTCGGCGCCGGGGTTGTGGTCGATCCCGACGCCTGCCTGGGTCATGGTCTCTTCGGTGGTCAGGGGCGGGATCTCACTCACCGACCCGACCATGGTCGTCTTGCCGACGCCGAAGCCGCCGACGATCACGACCTTGACTCCCCTGGCGCCGTGGGGCAGCAGCATGTCGGTGCCAACTGGGCCGACATCAGGTGCGTCAGAGCTTGCGAAGTCCATGGATCACCGCCTCCAGTAGGCCGCGTTCGGGGTATGCCGCCACCGGCACGGGTGCGATGGCCTCGACCCGCTCGTCTTCGACGAGTTTGGACAGCAGTACGGTGACGACGCTGAACGGAAGACTGAGGTACGCCGAGAGCTCGGCCACCGAGAGCGGGTACGTGCACATCGTGAGAATGGCCGCCTGCTCGGGCTGCATCGCGGGTTCGGGTTCGGACCTCGTCGCGATCAGGGTGACCAGGTTGAAGGTCTTGGCCGAGGAACCCGGGCCACCGGTGATGACGTAGAGCGGAACGGGATTGCCCTCGTCCCAACGGTCCTGGTTCTCTGATGTCACATCGCCTGCCCGACGTCCTCACGAGGCGGGCTGGTCATGTGCTGACCGATGCGGACCACCAACGTGCGCATGCGGTCGCCCAGGAGTCCGGCGTCCACCTCCTGGTCGGCGAGGACCGCGAGATAGGCACCGGGGCCGGCCGCCATCAGCGAGAAGTACCCACCGTCCGCCTCGATCCCGACCATCCGCGTCGAGCCGTCCCCGAGCGGGAACATCTGCGCGATGGCCCTCGCCAGGCTCTGGATGCCGGAGCAGGCGGCGGCGATCGCGTCGGCGGTGTCGGGAGCCGTGTTCGCCTGCCCGATGCACAGGCCGTCGGACGAGAGGACGACCACGTGTCGCACGTACGGGACGCTGCCCACGAGCTCCGTGAGCATCCAGTCCATGTTGGGCAGTGGCTGCATGTTACTCAACCTCATCTGACGGCTCGCTGTGGGGAGTGGAAGGTTCGGCGACCGATCTCTTGTCGCCGTTGAACGCCTCCCACATCAGACCCGGCTGGCGGGGTGTGCCGGAGGTACCCCGGGAGGCGGCCGGAGCGGCCGGGGGCGTGGGAGTCGCCATGACGATCGGCGTCGGGACGGGTGACTCCCGTCGTCGTTGCGGAAGTCCGTTGGGGGTCTTCCTGACCTCGGCGGGCTCCGGCGCGGCATCGCGCACCATCACCGGCCTGGGCGGGGTCGGGCCACCCGCGCGCCTGCGGGCGGGCTGGGGGATCCGGATGACGGACGGCGGCACCGTGGTGATCAGACGCCGGGGGACGAGCACCACGGCCCGTACGCCTCCATAGGCGGAGGTGCGCAGGTCGACCTCGCAGCCGTGCTCGCGGGCCAGCCTGCTGACGACGGGCAGGCCGAGCTGTGTCACCTCGCCCAGGCTGGCCAGATGAATTCCCGTCAGCGCGTTCGCCATGACGCGTTCGACACGCTCCCGGACCTCCTCGGTGAGTCCGACGCCACGGTCCTCGATCTCGATCGCGATGCCGGAGGGCACCTCGCTCGCGGTCACCTCCACCGGGGCGTGCGGCGGCGAGAACGTCGTGGCGTTGTCGAGCAGCTCGGCGAGCAGGTGGATCAGCGGCTCGGCACCCGGGCCGATCACCGCCACCTCGGTCACCGACTGCAGCTTGACGCGGGGGAAGTCCACGATGCGGGACATGGCCCCGCGCAGGACGTCGTAGAGCGGGATCGCCTTCGACCACTGACGCCCGGGGCGAGCGTCGCCCAGGACGGCGATGCTGGCCGCGAGGCGGCCGATCAGGGCGTTCCGGTGGTCGATGTTCTGCAGACCGCGGGAGACCACGACATCGGTCCCGTGGAGGATCTGCATGGCGTGGAGGTCCTTGGCGAGCTGGTGCACGATCGCCTGGACCCGGCGCGCGACCGCTACCAGGGCCCGCTGGGAGGCGTCCCGTGTGTGCTCCTCGGCCTCGACGGCTTCCAGGAGCGTCTGCAGGGCCCCCTTGAGCGCTTCGGTGAACTCGCCGTCGAGGTGCTTCCCGAAGCTGACGGCCTGCAGGATCTCCGAGGCGGGGTCACCCTTCTGCAGCCGGGCGACGGCCGCGGGGAGGAGCTCCTCTGCGAGCCATACGGTGGTGGCCCGCTGATCGGCCAGGCGCCCAATCAGGGCGGCCTCGCGCTGCGCGTAGTACTCCTCCGCCTCGGCACTCGCCCGTGCCTGGCGGGCGGCTTCGGCCGATCGCAGCCGACGCACGGTCCCGGCCGAGGTGATGACCGTCAGGACGACCGCGGCAAGGCCGCACCAGACAACCGGTGTCCGTATCTGTGCAGGGGAGAAGAGCAGCGCTATCGCGGATGCTCCGGCCAGAACTCCGGGAGGGAGGAGCCATACCCGCGCGGCCGCGCTTGGCCGGGGTCTGGAAACTGAACCTGCACCAACCATCAAGGGTCCCTAAACAGTCTGAAATGAGCGGACTGAGGTGCTGTGATGCGCCGAGAGGAACGAGTCGGACCTCACTCGGGCACCTACGTGTGTTCCGATGAGGCCCGGCCGGGCCGCTTCGGGATCGCGCCGATGGTCGCTTCCCTCCGCAGCCGCGCTCCGTCCGCGCGCACCCAGCGGTCATGACTCGCTGTGAGCGCGTCGCAACACATCGGGGAGCATAGCCAGTTCGGGTTCGCCATGTGACTTTGCCGAAAGGACAGCCGCCACCGGTCACTCCGGGCCCATAAAACGACCAATCACCGCAGTGAAAGTGCAATGAACCGATCACATTCTGACGCCCGGGCATCGCTCCCAAGCCTCGGCAACACGCACGGGTTCGCGCCCGGTCGCGGGCCCGAACCCCTGGCGGCCGGCGGTTGCCGCGTACCGCGCCCGACCCTCCGGTGGCGCCGCGAGCGGCCCGGAGACACTCGAGTACATGTTGCAGTCCTCCACTCGGATGTAGTACTTCTTATACATGAGCGAGCAGGTGCACAACAGGCTGGCGGTAGTCCGCGCCGAGCGGAAGGTGTCTCGACAGGCACTGGCCGAGGCAGTGGGTGTCCACTACCAGACCATCGGCTACATCGAGCGCGGGCAGTACAACCCCAGCCTCGACCTGGCCCTGAAAGTGGCCCGGTTCTTCCAGCTCCCGGTGGAGGCGCTGTTCTCCCTGGAGCCGTTCCAGCCGCTCACCGACGAGGTCTACGGGAGGAAGCAGTGATGACCGCGACGCGCTACGACCGGCGGATGTACGCCGTGATGAACGACCGCCGGGCGGCTGCCGTCTACGCGACAGCGGGACGGCGCCGACTCCTGGTGGGGACCCACTTCGCGCTCACCGCCGTCGGGGTCGGCGCCTGGATCGGTACGGTCTTCGGGCCCGGACTCGGCCCGGCCGCCGCGATCGCCGTGGTGATGCTCCCGTGGGTCCTTCTCACCGGCATGCTCAACGGCTCCACGCGCGGGCTGCTGGAGCTGCGCGGCCGGATGCTCGACGAGCGGCAGCTCGTCGAGCGCGACCGGGTGCGGGCCCTGGCCCACCGCATCACCCTGTGGCTGCTCGTGGCCGGGGCGTTCGGCGCCGGCACGTACAGCGTCCTCACCGACGCGCCGCTCCAGGCGGCCGTCACCCCGCTCCTCGTCGGCGTGCTCGCCGCGCACTGGATGATGCCGCTGTGGGTGGCGGGGCTGCGGGTCCAGGACGATCCGGTCGACCTCGGCGACCTGGGCGAGGACTTCGGCGAATAGCAAACGCTTGCGCACGGATGCCGGCCGGCGGGGTGGGCGACGGGCGGTCGGGGGGTCGGTATCGCGGCGGGTCCGGCCTCCGATGGCTGGTACGGAGGGTCTTGCATGCGGATCGCGGATCGACGCAACTTTCTTGCGGAGTTTGCGATACTCTTGCGCTCATGACGCGACGACTTGCTCTGGTGGCCAAGAAGGTGGGAGTCAGCGAGGCCACGGTCAGCCGTGTCCTCAACGGCAAGCCCGGTGTCTCCGACGCGACGCGGCAGTCCGTCCTCACCGCGCTGGACGTGCTCGGCTACGAGCGGCCCACACAGTTGCGCGGGGAGCGCGCCCGCCTCGTCGGCCTCGTCCTGCCGGAGCTGCAGAACCCCATCTTCCCCGCGTTCGCCGAAGTCATCGGCGGGGCGCTCGCGCAGCAGGGGCTCACGCCCGTGCTGTGCACGCAGACCAAGGGGGGCGTCTCCGAGGCCGATTACGTGGACCTCCTCCTCCAGCAGCAGGTGTCCGGCGTCGTCTTCGCCGGCGGACTCTTCGCGCAGGCGGACGCGCCTCACGACCACTACCACCAGCTGGCCGAGCGCAACATCCCCGTCGTCCTCATCAACGCCTCCATCGAGGGACTCAACTTCCCCTGCGTCTCCTGCGACGACGCCGTCGCCGTCGAGCAGGCGTGGCGTCACCTCGCCTCCCTCGGGCACGAGCGGATCGGTCTCGTCCTCGGCCCCAGCGACCACGTCCCGTCGCGGCGCAAGCTCGACGCGGCCCGGGCCGTGGCGAAGGCGGCGGGCACGGAGCTGCCGGACGAGCACGTCGTACGGTCGATCTTCTCGCTCGAAGGCGGCCAGGCCGCCGCGAACCGTCTGCTGGAGCGGGGGGTCACCGGCATCCTGTGCGCCAGCGACCCGCTCGCCCTCGGCGCCATAAGGGCGGCGCGCAGGCGCGGGCTCTCGGTGCCGGCCCAGGTGTCGGTCGTCGGTTTCGACGACTCCGCCTTCATGAACTGCACCGAGCCGCCGCTCTCCACCGTGCGCCAGCCCATCGAGGCCATGGGGCGCGCGGCGGTCGAGCTGCTGTGCGCCCAGATCCAGGGCTCACAGGCGGACCCCGGTGAGCTCCTCTTCGAGCCCGAGCTCGTCGTGCGGGGGTCGACGGCTCCGCCGCCGCTCGACTGACCTCCCTTCCCCTCCTTCTTCCCGGCTCCGGCTCCGGGAGGCCCCACGGCCTCCCGGAGCCGGAGCCGTTTTCCGTGCACCCCAAGTGCGGTTTCTGTCGCGGCTGTTGACAAAGCGGTGACCTGATAGAAACCTGACACCCCGACGACGCAAAGGATTAACTGAAATGCTCAAGAAGTCGGTAGGACGTCGTCATTCATTGTCAGAGTCCTGCTGGGTTCCTGGCCAAGTCGCTGAACACGGAGCCGGGTCCCAGCACGTGGAGAGGCCCACATGAGAGGCAGAATCCTCAGCTGGCGGCTGACGGTCGGCATGCTGATAGCCGGACTGATCGCCGTCGGACTCCTTCCGGTCACCGCCTACGCGGCGGCCGGCCCGAACCTCGCCCTCGGCAGAACGGCGACCTCCGGAGGCGCCCACGGGGCGTATCCGGCGGGCAACGTCACCGACGGGAGCCAGCAGTCCTACTGGGAGGGCCCGGTCGGCTCGTTCCCCCAGTGGGTGCAGATCGACCTCGGCGCGGGAACCCGCGTCGACAGCGTCGTACTGAAGCTTCCGACCACGTGGGAGGCGCGTACACAGACCGTCGCCGTGCTCGGCAGCACCGACGGCAGCGCCTTCACCACCCTCGTCGCGCCCCAGGCCCGCGCCTTCGACCCCTCCGCCGCGAACGCCGTCACCCTCGGCGTCACCTCCGCCACCACCCGGTACCTCCGGATCCAGGTGACGGCGAACTCCGGCTGGAACGCGGCCCAGTTCTCCGAGGTGGAGGTCTACGGCGAGAGCGGCGAGGACCCGGTCGACCCGCCGACCCGGGGAACCAACCTGGCCCGCAACAAGCCCATCGAGGCGACGTCCACGACACAGACCTACGTCGCCGCCAACGCCAACGACGACAGCACCGCCAGCTACTGGGAGTCCGCAGGCTTCCCGTCCAGCCTGACGGTGAAGCTGGGCGCCGACGCCGACGTCGAGGCCGTGGTCGTCAAGCTCAACCCCGACCAGGCGTGGGGCCCCCGGACCCAGTCCGTCCAGGTCCTCGGGCGTGAGCAGGCCGCCTCCGGATTCACCTCGCTCAAGGCGCGGGCCGACTACGCGTTCAGCCCGTCCGCGGGGCAGAACTCGGTGACGATCCCGGTCACCGGACGCTACGCGGACCTGCGACTGACCTTCTTCTCCAACACCGGCGCCCCCGGCGCCCAGGTGGCGGAGTTCCAGGTCGTGGGCGCGGCCGCGCCCAACCCCGACCTCACCGTCACCGACCTGACCTGGGCGCCGTCCTCCCCCTCCGAGACGGACGCCGTGACGGTCAACGCCACCGTGCGCAACGCCGGTTCGGCCGCCGCCGCCGCGACCACCGTCGAGGTGAGTCTGGAGGGCGCCGTCGCCGGCTCCGCCCCGGTCGCGGCCCTCGCCGCCGGCGCCTCGGCGACCGTACCCGTCACCGTGGGCAAGCGCCCCATGGGCTCGTACACCGTCTCGGCCGTCGTCGACCCGACCGACACCGTCGCGGAGCAGGACAACGGCAACAACAGCCGTACGGCCTCCGCGAAGCTCGTCGTCGGCCAGAGCCCGGGCCCCGACCTGCGGGTCACCGGGATCTCCACCAACCCGAGCAGCCCCGCCGTCGGCTCCGCCGTCTCCTTCACCGTGGCGGTCGAGAACCGCGGCACCGCCGGTGTCGCCGCCGGGACGGTGACCCGGCTGACCGCCGGCACCACCACCCTCAACGGCACCGCGGGGGCGATCGCGGCGGGACAGACCGTGAACGTGGCGATCTCCGGCAGCTGGACGGCCACGACCGGCGGCGCCACGCTCACCGCGACCGCCGACGCCACCGGCGCCGTCGCCGAGACCGACGAGAACAACAACGTCTTCGCCCGCTCGCTCGTCGTGGGCCGCGGCGCGGCCGTGCCCTACACCGAGTACGAGGCGGAGGACGCCCGCTACCAGGGCACCCTGCTCACCGCCGACCAGAAGCGGACCTTCGGTCACACCAACTTCGCCACCGAGTCCTCCGGCCGCAAGTCGGTGCGCCTCAACTCCACCGGCGAGTACGTCGAGTTCACCTCCACCAACCCGTCCAACTCCATCGTCGTGCGCAACTCGATCCCGGACGCCGCGGCCGGCGGCGGCGCGGAGGCGACGATCAGCCTCTACGCGAACGGCGTCTTCGTCCGGAAGCTGGCCCTGTCGTCCAAGCACGGCTGGCTCTACGGCAGCACCGACGACCCGGAGGGGCTCACCAACCGGCCCGGCGGTGACGCCCGGCGCCTGTTCGACGAGTCCCACGCCCTGCTGGCGCAGTCGTACCCGGCCGGCACGAAGTTCCGGCTCCAGCGCGACGCCGACGACCGGGCCTCCTTCTACATCGTCGACCTGATCGACCTGGAGCAGGTGGCGCCCCCGGCCGCGAAGCCGGCGAACTGCGCCTCCATCACCGAGTACGGCGCCGTGCCCAACGACGGCATCGACGACACCGACGCCATCCAGCGCGCCGTCACCGCCGACCAGAACGGCCAGATCGCCTGTGTGTGGATCCCGGCCGGCCAGTGGCGCCAGGAGCAGAAGATCCTCACCGACGACCCGCTGAACCGCGGGCAGTTCAACCAGGTCGGCATCCGGGACGTCACGATCCGGGGCGCGGGCATGTGGCACGCGCAGCTGTACACCCTCACCCCGCCGCACGAGGCGGGCGGCATCAACCACCCGCACGAGGGCAACTTCGGCTTCGACATCGACCACAACACGCAGATCTCGGACATCGCCATCTTCGGGTCGGGCACGATCCGCGGCGGCGACGGCAACGCCGAGGGAGGTGTCGGCCTCAACGGCCGCTTCGGCAAGGGCACGAAGATCAGCAACGTCTGGATCGAGCACGCCAACGTCGGTGTCTGGGCCGGCCGCGACTACTCGAACCTCCCCGAGCTCTGGGGTCCGGGCGACGGCCTCGAGTTCAGCGGCATGCGCGTCCGCAACACCTACGCCGACGGCGTCAACTTCGCCAACGGCACCCGCAACTCGACCGTCTTCAACTCCTCCTTCCGCAACACGGGTGACGACGCCCTGGCCGTCTGGGCCAGCAAGTACGTCAAGGACACCTCGGTGGACGTCGGCCACGACAACCACTTCCGCAACAACACCATCCAGCTGCCGTGGCGCGCCAACGGCATCGCGGTGTACGGCGGTTACGGGAACACCATCGAGAACAACATCATCTCCGACACCATGAACTACCCGGGGATCATGCTGGCGACCGACCACGACCCGCTGCCCTTCTCCGGGCAGACCCTCATCTCCAACAACGCCCTGCACCGCACCGGTGGCGCGTTCTGGAACGAGGACCAGGAGTTCGGGGCCATCACGCTCTTCGCGCAGGGCCAGCCCATCCCCGGCGTCACCATCCGGGACACCGACATCCACGACTCGACGTACGACGGCATCCAGTTCAAGACGGGTGGCGGCGAGATGCCGGACGTGAGGATCACCAACGTCCGCATCGACAAGTCGGTCAACGGCTCCGGCATCCTCGCGATGAGCGGCGCCCGCGGCAGCGCGACGCTGACGGGCGTGACCATCACCGACTCGGCCGAGGGCAATGTCCTCATCGAGCCCGGTTCGCAGTTCGTGGTCAACGGGACCGGCTGACACACCCCACCGCACCGGCACGGCGGTCCGCTCCGGCGGACCGCCGTCGCAGGAACGCGCCCCCGCGCGTCCACCCCTCCCCACAGTCCCCCTGAGCCGCGCCTCGCCGCCGTCGGGCGCGAGGCCGAGATAGAGGACAGATGACCATCCCCAACTGGAGATCACGATGCCTGAGCGCCGCGATCGCGACCAGCCTGCTGGCCCTCGGCGGTCCGCTGATGACCGCCGAGGCTGCGGGCGGCCCGAACATCGCGCTGGGCGACGCCGCCGCGGCCAGCAGCGCCCATGCCGAGTACGGCGCCGCCCGGATCACCGACGGCGACCAAGGCTCGTACTGGCAGAGCTCCGGCAGCACCCTGCCGCAGTGGGTCCAGGCCGACCTCGGCACCACGACCCGCGTGGACGAGGTCGTGCTGAAACTGCCCGCCGGCTGGGAGAGCCGCAACCAGACGCTCTCCGTCCAGGGCAGCGCCGACGGCACCAGCTTCACCACCCTGAAGAGCTCCGCCGCCTACACCTTCAGCCCGGGCGCGGCCAACACGGTGACGGTGAGCTTCCCCGCCTCCCAGGCCCGGTTCGTACGGGTCGACATCACCGCCAACAGCGGGTGGCAGGCCGCCCAGCTCTCCGAGCTGGAGGTGCACGCCGCCGACGGGTCCTCCGTCAACCTCGCGAGCGGCCGCACCCTGACCGCGAGCAGCCACACCGAGGTGTACGTGGCGGCCAACGGGAACGACGGCAACCGGGCCACCTACTGGGAGAGCGCCAACAACGCCCTCCCCCAGTGGATCCAGGCCGACCTGGGCTCCGCCGTCCGCGTCGACCGGGTCGTGCTGCGGCTGCCCGACGGCTGGGGGGCCCGCAGCCAGACCCTCAAGATCCAGGGCAGCACGAACGGCACCGCCTTCACCGACCTGACCGCCGCCCAGGCGTACACCTTCGACGCCGCCGGCGGCCGGTCCGCGACGATCACCTTCGACGCGGCCACCACCCGGTACGTCCGCGTCCTGGTCACGGCGAACAGCGTCCAGCCCGCCGCCCAGGTGTCCGAGCTGGAGGTCTACGGCCCGCAGACCGGGGACACGCAGGCGCCGACCGCGCCCTCGAACCTGGCCCTCACCCAGCCGGCCACGGACCAGGTCAGGCTCGTCTGGAACGCCGCCACCGACAACGTCGGCGTGACCGGCTACGACGTGTACGCCAACGGCTCCCTGCTGACCAGCGTCGACGGTAACGTCACCACCTTCACCGACACCCGGCCGGCGAACCAGACGCTGACCTATCTCGTCCGTGCCAAGGACGCGGCCGGCAACCAGTCCGCCGCCGGCAACTCCGTCACCCGGACCGGCGACACCGGGGACACCCAGGCGCCCACCGCACCGGCGGACCTCGCGTTCACCGAGCCCGCCTCCGGCCAGGTCAAGCTGGTCTGGAACGCCTCGTCGGACAACACCGGCGTCACCGGCTACGACGTCTACGCCGACAACACCCTGCGGGGCAGCGTGGTCGGCGACGTCACCACGTACACCGACACCCAGCCGGCCTCCGCCACCGTCACGTACCACGTACGTGCCAAGGACGCGGCGGGCAACCGGTCGGCCAACAGCAACACGGTGACCCGGAACGGCTCCGGCGGCACGGGGTCCAACCTCGCCGTCGGCAAGGAGATCAGCGCTTCCTCCACGGTCCACACCTTCGTCGCGGCGAACGCCAACGACAACAGCACGAGCACCTACTGGGAGGGCGCGGGCGGCAGCTACCCGAACACGCTCACCGTCAAGCTGGGCTCCAACGCCGACGTCGGCAGCCTCGTCCTCAAGCTCAACCCGGACTCGTCGTGGGCCACCCGCGGCCAGACCGTCGAGGTCCTCGGGCGCGAGCAGAGCGCGTCCGGCTTCGGCAGCCTGGTCGCGGCGAAGAGCTACACCTTCGACCCGGCGAACGGCAACACCGTCACGATCCCCGTCTCGGCCCGCGTCGCCGACGTCCAGCTGCGGTTCACCGCCAACTCCGGTTCAGCGGCCGGTCAGCTCGCCGAGTTCCAGGTCGTCGGCGTCGCCGCGCCCAACCCGAACCTGGAGGTCACCGGGCTCACGACCACGCCCGCCGCGCCGGTCGAGTCCGACCCGATCACGGTGAGCGCCACCGTCCGCAACAGCGGCCCGGCGGCCGCACCGGCGAGCGCCGTCGCGCTGCGCCTCGGTGGTACGAAGGTCGCCACCGTCCCGGTGGGCGCCCTGGCCGCCGGCGCGGAGACCACGGTCAGCGCCTCCATCGGCGCCCGCGACGCCGGCTCGTACCAGCTGAGCGCCGTCGCCGACGAGGCGAACGCCGTCATCGAGCAGAACGAGTCCGACAACACCTTCACCAGCGCCATCGCACTGGTGGTGAAGCCGGTCGCAAGCTCGGACCTGCTCGCCGCGTCCGTGACGACCTCGCCGTCCTCCCCGGCGGCCGGGGACACGGTCACCTTCAAGGTGGCGGTGAGGAACCAGGGGACCCAGGCGAGCGCCGCGGGGAGCCACGGCGTCACGCTCTCGCTGGTCAACTCCCAGGGCACCACGGTCAAGACGCTGACGGGCGCGCACACCGGTGTCCTCGCCGCCGGCGCCACGGCGGAGGTGACCCTCGGTCCCTGGACCGCGGCCAACGGCTCGTACACGGTGAGGACGGTCGTCGCGGACGACGCCAACGAGCTGCCGGTGAAGCGGGAGAACAACGCCGCCGCCCAGCCGCTCTTCGTCGGACGCGGCGCGAACATGCCGTACGACATGTACGAGGCGGAGGACGGCGTCACCGGTGGCGGTGCCCAGGTCGTGGGCCCGAACCGGACCGTCGGCGACATCGCGGGCGAGGCCTCCGGCCGCAAGGCCGTGAGCCTGGACGCGACGGGCGAGTACGTCGAGTTCACCGCCCGGCGCTCGACCAACACCCTGGTGACCCGTTTCTCGATACCGGACGCGCCGGGCGGCGGGGGCCTCGACTCCACGATCAACGTGTACGTCGACGGCGTCCTGAAGAAGGCGATGCCGCTGACCTCGAAGTACGCCTGGCTGTACGGCTCCGAGACCGCGCCGGGCAACTCGCCGGGGGCGGGCGGGCCGCGCCACATCTACGACGAGGCGCACCTGCTGCTCGGCGAGACGATCCCGGCGGGCGCGAGGATCCGGCTGCAGAAGGACTCCGCGAACACCTCCACGTACGCGATCGACTTCGTGAACCTGGAGCAGGTCGCCCCGGTGGCGAACCCCGATCCGGCGACGTACGCCGTGCCGGCCGGCTTCGGCCACCAGGACGTGCAGAACGCGCTCGACCGGGTGCGGATGGACAGCACGGGCACGCTGGTCGGTGTCTACCTGCCGCCGGGCGACTACCAGACGGCGAGCAAGTTCCAGGTGTACGGCAAGCCCGTCAAGGTGGTCGGCGCGGGTCCCTGGTACACGAAGTTCCACGCGCCTTCGACGCAGGACAACACCGACGTCGGCTTCCGGGCCGAGGCGGCGGCGAAGGGCTCGCTCTTCAAGGGCTTCGCGTACTTCGGCAACTACACCTCGCGCATCGACGGTCCGGGCAAGGTGTTCGACTTCGCCAACGTGTCGGACATCGTGATCGACGACATCTGGAACGAGCACATGGTCTGCCTGTACTGGGGAGCCAACACGGACCGGATCACGATCAAGAACTCCCGGATCCGCAACCTGTTCGCCGACGGCATCAACATGACCAACGGCTCCACGGACAACCTCGTCACCAACAACGACGCCCGGGCGACCGGCGACGACAGCTTCGCGCTGTTCTCGGCGATCGACGCCGGCGGCGCGGACATGAAGAACAACGTCTACGAGAACCTGACCTCGACGCTGACCTGGCGGGCCGCGGGCGTGGCGGTCTACGGCGGCTACGACAACGTCTTCCGCAACATCCACATCGCCGACACGCTCGTCTACTCGGGGATCACCATCTCGTCGCTGGACTTCGGCTACCCGATGAACGGCTTCGGGACCTCGCCCACGACGTTCGAGAACATCTCGATCGTGCGGGCAGGCGGGCACTTCTGGGGCTCGCAGACCTTCCCCGGCATCTGGGTGTTCTCCGCCTCTAAGGTCTTCCAGGGGATCCGGGTGAACCATGTGGACATCGTGGATCCGACGTACAGCGGCGTGATGTTCCAGACGAACTACGTGGGCGGCCAGCCGCAGTTCCCGATCAAGGACACCGTCTTCACGGACGTCTCGATCACGGGGGCGCGCAAGAGCGGTGACGCGTTCGACGCCAGGTCGGGCTTCGGTCTCTGGGCCAACGAGATGCCCGAGTCGGGGCAGGGTCCCGCCGTCGGGGAGGTGACGTTCAACGGCCTGGAGCTGAGCAACAACGCGGTGGACGTCCGTAACACGACATCCACCTTCAAGATCGACATCAACCCGTAAGGGATTTCCGCGGCCATCCGCGGGACCGCACGGAGGGAGCCGGCGAGGCCGGTGCAGGCGGCTTGCAGCCGTCTGCACCGGCCTTGCGCGCGTTTCCTCCACCCAGGAGGGGAGTTCACCCCTCCTGGGGGCTCCTGACGGCCCCACAGGGGCGCCGGGAGAGCCGCAGGGGAAGGCCGCCGCGCGTGTCAACTGTCCGCCACGCAGGCGGACTCCTCGCCGTCCTGCTTCTTTCTGTCAGACAATTTCAAAACGTGCGCGATATCTTGCGTTCACTTGTCGGGGGTGGTTGAGTGTGCCGCGCCCCACAACGCACCGGCGGTGGGGACCTCCACGTTCATGGCCCGAAGGGGACCACTCATGAGAAGTGCCCGGTTCCGCCGTACCCGCCGCGTCAGCGCGGTCACCCTCGTCTCCGCGCTCACGCTCACCGCTCTCGCCGCCTGCGGTACGAGCAGCAGCGACAACGGCAGCGGTGGTTCCGAGGGCGGTGGGTCGTCCGACCCCACCACCCCGCTGGACCCGAAGACCAAGGTGACGCTGACGATCGACTGCATGCCCCCCGCGGCGAAGGCGGCCGAGCTCAAGGAGTGGAAGGCGGACGTCGCCGAGTTCAACAAGACGTACCCGAACGTCACCATCGAGGGCCGCTCCACCCCCGGCCAGTGTCTGGAGCCGCCCCGCTTCACCGCGATGCTCAAGGCGAAGTCGCAACCGGACGTGTTCTACACGTACTTCACCGACCTCGCGCAGGTGCTCTCCGAGGACGGGGCCGCGGACATCACCGCGTACGTCAACGACAAGAGCGTCCCGCTCCTCAAGGACATCGACCCGAACGTCCTCGGCTCCCTCAAGCAGGACGGCAAGCTCTACGGTCTGCCCACCAGCAACTACACCATGGGCCTCCTCATCAACCGCAAGCTCTTCCAGCAGGCGGGCCTCGACCCCGACGCCCCTCCGCGCACCTGGGCGGAGGTCCGGGCCGCCGCCAAGAAGATCGCGGGCCTCGGCGAGGGCATCTCCGGCTTCGGCGAGTACAGCGCCGGCAACACCGGCGGCTGGCACTTCACCGCGCAGATGTACAGCGTCGGCGGTGACGTCGTCGACGCGAGCGGCAGGAAGGCCGCGTTCAACAACGACCTCGGCAAGCAGGTCGCCAAGAACCTCCACGCGATGCGCTGGGAGGACGACAGCATGGGCAAGACCCAGCTGCTCAAGTGGGGCGACCTGCAGAAGCAGATAGCCACCGACAAGCTCGGCATGTTCCTCGCCGCGCCCGACGACATCGCGTACATGGTCCAGCAACTCGGCGCGAAGTACGAGAACTTCGGCATGGGCCCGATCCCCGGCGCGAAGAACACCCTCGCGGGCGGCAACAACTACATGGTCAAGAAGGGGATCTCCGGCGACAGGATCAAGGCCGCGGTCGCCTGGCTCAACTTCAAGAACCTCACCGTCGGCAAGGGACAGTTCGACTGGGCCCGCACCAAGCAGGACGGTCTGCCCGTCGGCGTCCCGCAGCCCAACTTCTGGCTGAACGCGTCCAAGACGACGGACGACGCCTCGCGGATCCAGAACGCCACCATGCCGGTCGCCAACTTCAAGGCGTTCATGGACGCCCCGGTCGCCGGCAAGGCCGAGCCGCCGAAGGCGCAGGAGGTCTACAAGGTCCTCGACAACGTCATGTCGGGCCTCCTCACCAACAAGGACGCCGACATCGACAAGCTCCTCTCCACCGCCGAGGCGCAGGTCAACCAGGTCCTCGCCAACCAGTGACGGCAGCCCGGCGGGGGCGGACCGTCCCGCCGCCCCCGCCGGGAACCACCCCTCGACAGGACGACAACCCGGCAGACCAGCACCAAGGAGCGACGATGTCGGCCCCCAGCCTCACCCCGAGCAAGGCGGGTTCCCCCCGCCCCTCCCCGCCGCGGACGGCGGGACCCGTACCCCCCGGTGGCCGCTTCGCCAAGAGCCTGCGGCGCAACCTCACCGCCCACGGCTTCCTCATCGGCGCCGTCCTCTGTTTCGCGGTGTTCTCCTGGTACCCGATGGTCCGGGAGTTCTTCCTTGCCTTCCAGAAGACCGAGAGCGGCCAGACCTCCTGGGTCGGCTTCGACAACCTGGTCACGGTCGTCAACGACCCCGCCTTCTGGCAGGCCTGGCGGAACACGCTGCTGTTCACCGCGCTGGCGCTGGTCTTCGGCTTCGCCGTCCCCTTCGTCGTCGCCCTGGTCATCAACGAGTTCCACCACGGCCAGGGCTACCTCCGGCTCCTCGTCTACCTGCCCGTGATGCTCCCGCCGGTCGCCTCGGTCCTCCTCTTCAAGTACCTCTACGACCCGGGCTACGGCCTGCTCAACGAGCTGTTCGCCGTCCTCCACCTACCCGAACAGCAGTGGCTCCAGGATCCCGACCTGTCGATGCTCTCCGTCGTCATCGCCTCGACCTGGATGAACATGGGCGGCGCCACGCTGATCTACCTCGCGGCCCTCCAGAGCATCCCCGGGGAGCTGTACGAGGCGGCCGAACTCGACGGAGCCGGCCTGCTGCGCAAGGTCTGGCACGTCACCATCCCGCAGACCCGGCTCATCCTCTCGCTGATGCTGCTCATGCAGGTCATCGCGACCATGCAGGTGTTCGTCGAGCCGTTCCTGCTCACCGGCGGCGCCGGCCCCGAGGGATCGACCACGACCGTCGTCTACCTGATCTACCAGTACGCCTTCAACTTCAACAACTACGGTGCCGCGGCGGCGCTCGGCCTGCTCCTCCTCGTACTCCTGGCCGGATTCTCGGCGGCGTACGTGAAGCTCAGCCGTGCCGAGGACGAGTAGGACCGGGGAGACCAGCATGTCCACACGCACACTCATCTCGCCCGCGCAGCTCGCCCGCCCCCGCGGGAGGGCCGTCTACCGGATCGTCTTCGCCGTGGTCGTCGGAGGGTTCACCCTGGCCTTCCTCGGCCCCCTCTACTGGCTGGTGTCCAGCGGCTTCAAGGACGCCCAGGAAGTGATCCAGACGCCGCCGACCCTGGTCCCCGGGAGCTTCACCCCGGAGAACTACACGCGGGCCTGGGAGGTCATGGACCTCGCCACCCTGCTCTTCAACACCCTCTACTACGCGTTCGGCGCCCTCGCCTTCCAGCTCGTCCTGGACGTGGCGGCCGCCTACTCGCTCTCCAAACTGCGGCCCGTGCTCGGCAAGGCCGTCCTCGGCATGATGCTGGCCACCCTGATGATCCCGGCCACCGTCCTCGTCGTGCCGCAGTACCTCACCGTGCTCGACGTCCCGATCGTGGAGCGCAACCTCCTCAACACCCCCTGGGCGATCTGGCTCCCGTCCGTCACCAACGCCTTCAACATCTTCCTGCTCAAGCGCTTCTTCGACTCCATCCCGAAGGAGCTCCTGGACGCGGCGTCCATGGACGGCGCCTCCCCCGTACGGATCCTCTGGTCGATCGTGCTGCCCATCTCGCGGCCGATCCTGGGCGTGGTGTCGATCTTCGCCGTCGTGGGGGTCTGGAAGGACTTCCTCTGGCCGATGCTGACGCTGCCCGACCCGTCCGTGCAGACGCTCAACGTCGGCATCTACTCGCTCTCCAACGGCGTCCCGGTGAACGTGCTGATCGCCGCCCTGACCATCGCGTCCGTACCGACCCTCCTCATCTTCCTGGTCTTCCAGCGCAACATCATGAGCGGCCTCACCGCCGGCGGGCTCAAGGGCTGACCGGGCGGACCCCGCCCCGGCCGCACCCGCCTCCGCACCCCGAATCCCTCGTCGCCGGCCCGACCACCCGCCCCGCAGCGAACGGGCCGGCGACGAGGAAACCCGACCTGCCCGAAAGGACCGTCACGTGGCAGCCCCTCACTCGCATCGCACCGACGACTGGTGGCGCGACGCCGTCATCTACCAGGTGTACCCCCGCAGTTTCGCCGACGGCGACGGCGACGGCACCGGGGACCTCGCGGGCGTCCGGGCGAGACTGCCCTACCTCGCCGAACTGGGCGTCGACGCGGTCTGGTTCACCCCCTGGTACCTCTCCCCGCTGGTGGACGGCGGCTACGACGTCGCCGACTACCGCACCATCGACCCCGCCTTCGGCACCCTCGCCGAGGCCGAGAAGCTGATCGCCGAAGCCCGTGCACTGGGCATCCGGGTGATCGTCGACATCGTCCCCAACCACGTCTCCGACCAGCACGCGTGGTTCCGCGCCGCCGTCGCCGCCGGTCCCGGCAGCCCCGAGCGCGAGCTCTTCCACTTCCGTCCCGGCCGCGGCGAGAACGGCGAACTCCCGCCCAACGACTGGCCGTCGCAGTTCTCGGGGCGCACCTGGACCCGCGTCCCGGACGGCGAGTGGTACCTCCACCTCTTCACCCCGGAGCAGCCCGACCTCAACTGGGCCCACCCCGCCGTCCGGCGCGAGCACGAGGACGTGCTCCGCTTCTGGTTCGAGCGGGGCGTCGCCGGCGTACGGATCGACTCGGCGGCGCTGCTCGCCAAGGACCCGGCGCTCGCCGACTTCGTCGAGGGCGTCGACCCCCACCCGTACATCGACCAGGACGAACTCCACGACATCTACCGCTCCTGGCGGGCGATAGCCGACGAGTACGGCGGCGTGTTCGTCGGTGAGGTCTGGCTGCCGGACTCCGAGCGCTTCGCCCGCTACCTGCGCCCCGACGAGCTGCACACCGCCTTCAACTTCAACTTCCTCTCCTGCCCCTGGGAGGCGGACCGGCTCCGCCGCACCATCGACGACACCCTCGCCGAGCACGCCCCCGTCGGCGCCCCCGCGACCTGGGTGCTCTGCAACCACGACGTGACCCGCACCGCGACCCGGTACGGGCGTGAGGACACCGGCTTCGACTTCGCCACGAAGACCTTCGGCACCCCCACGGACCTCGGCCTCGGCACCCGGCGCGCCCGGGCCGCCGCGCTGCTGACCCTCGCCCTGCCCGGGTCGGTCTACCTCTACCAGGGCGAGGAGCTGGGCCTGCCCGAGGCCGAGATCCCGCTCGCCCGCATCCAGGACCCCATGCACGCCCGCTCCGGCGGCACCGACCCCGGCCGTGACGGCTGCCGCGTCCCGCTGCCGTGGGCCGGTGAGGCGCCCTGGTACGGCTTCGGCCCGGCCTCCGAGCCGTGGCTGCCCCAGCCCCGGGACTGGGCCCCGTACGCGGTGGACCGGCAGCGTACGGACCCCGGTTCGATGCTGGCGCTCTACCGCGAGGCCCTCCGGCAGCGCCGTACCGGTGCGGGCTTCGGCGACGGCCCGCTGACCTGGCTCCCCGCCGGGGAGGGTGTCCTCGCCTTCGCCCGCACACAGGGGCTGATGTGCGTCGTCAACCTCTCCGACGCGCCCGCCGGCCTTCCCCCGCACGAGCGGGTGCTCCTGACGAGCGGTCCGCTCGACGCGGAGGGCCGGCTGCCCGGGGACACGGCCGTGTGGCTCCGCGCCTGACCCCCGGCCGACGCCGTCGGCCCGCTCCGACGGGCCGGCAACGACGGCGGCCGGCTCGCCGGATGGCTCCTGCCCAACACCGTCACCTGCGACGAGACCGACGGCTACGCCAGCGAGGGCGGCGAGGGCAGCGGCGGGAGGGACGGCTCGTACAACCAGGCCGCGAACAGCTCGTCCAGGGGCTCCGCCGCGTAACGGGACACGTGAGTGGTGAAGTCGCGGGTGCTCACCACTCCGTGGCGGTGCACGGTGGCCCAGTCCCGCAGCATGCGGAAGAAGGCCCCGTCACCCAGGGCGCGGCGGATCGCGTGCACGGCCAGTCCCCCGCGCTCGTAGAGGCGGTCGTCGAACATCAGCTTGCGTCCCGGGTCCGCGAGCCGCAGGTCCTGCGGCTGCGAGGCCAGCATCCGGTGGGCGGAGACCGCCAGCGCGTGCGCCGTGCGGCCGCCGGAGCGCTCGGACCAGAGCCATTCGGCGTACTTCGCGAAGCCCTCGTTGAGCCAGATGTGCCGCCAGTCGGCGATGGTCACGCTGTTGCCGAACCACTGGTGCGCGAGCTCGTGGGCGATCAGGCGCTCCGAACCCCGAGCGCCGTCCACGTGGTTGACGCCGAACAGGGAGAGGCCCTGGGCCTCCACCGGGACGTCCAGCTCCTCGTCGGCCACGACCACCGCGTACTCGCCGAAGGGATACTGCCCGAACAGTTCCTCGAACAGCTGCATCATGGCCGGCTGACGGGCGAAGTCGCGGGAGAAGCGCGCGAGGAGGTGCGCCGGCACGTGGGCGCTCTGCGGCACACCGCCGAGCCCCGGGTCGCCGAGCAGCACCGTGTGGTGCATGCCGATGGAGAGGCCGACCAGATAGCTGGAGGTCGGCGCGGGCTGCTCGTACACCCAGGTGGTCGTGGAGGCCTTCGTCGTGCGGGTGAGGAGCCGTCCACCGGCCACCACGGTGTAGGCGGACGGTGTGTTGACCGAGATCTGGTACGAGGCCTTGTCCGCCGGGCGGTCGTTGCAGGGGTACCAGGAGGGCGCGCCGACCGGCTGGCTGGCCACCAGCGCGCCGTCGGTGAGCTCCTCCCAGCCGAGGCCTCCCCAGGGGCTGCGCACCGGCTTGGGGTTGCCCGCCCAGTGCACCTCCACCGTGAAGGCGGCGCCGGCCGGCAGCGGCTTGACCGGCCGGACGCGGAGCTTGCCGCCCCGGTGGGAGTAGAGCGGCGCCCGGCCGTCCACCAGGACCCGGCCGACCTTGAACTCGGCCAGGTTGAGGTGGAACTCGGTGAGCGGCGCGCGTCCGGCGATCACGCTGAGCCGGGCCGTCCCGGCCAGCCGGTTGGGGCCGGGACGGTACTCCAGGGCGATCTCGTACCGGTGCACCCGGTAGCGGGAGTCACCGCTGGCCGGAAAGTACGGGTCCGATGCCCCTGCCTGCTGGCCGCTCACTGCCGCTTCCGCTCCCTGCGCTGTGCTGTGCTCGTACGCCGTGGCCCCCTTCAGGACCGCCACGCCTCGATCGGATTGCCCAGCCAGCGGGAGTCGGCGGGGACGGATTCCCCGGCCATCACGAGAGAGGCGGGACCCAGTGTGCTGCGGGCCCCGACCGTGCTCCCCGGGAGGACGATTCCGCCCGGACCCAGGGTGGCGCCCTCACGGAGGACCACAGTATCCGTCCTCAAGATCCGGTCGTGGAAGAGGTGCGTCTGCAAGACACAACCGCGGTTCACGCTGACGGCATCACCCAGCACCACCAGGTCGGTCTCCGGCAGCCAGTAGCTCTCGCACCACGCGCCCCGGCCGATCCGGGCCCCGAGCCCGCGGAGCCAGAGGGTCAGCAGCGGAGTGCCGGGCACCGAGCCGACCAGCCAGGGCACGGCCAGGACCTCGACGAAGGTGTCGGCCAGTTCGTTGCGCCACACGAAGCCGCTCCACAGCGGGTGCTCGCCCGTCCTGTGCCGGCCCACCAGGAGCCACTTCGCGGCCATGGAGACCAGGCACGCGGCCGCCCCGGCGGCGAGCAGGGTCACCCCGGACAGCAGCGCGGCTCCCCAGAGGCCGGAACCGCTCGCCGCGGCCAGCGCGCAGAGCGCCGCCACGGTCAGGACGGCCAGCGCGGCCGAGCAGAACACGGGGACGAGCCGGCACAGCTCCACCAGACCCCGCGCCCACAGCAGGCGTGCGGGCGGGTCGTACGTCCGGCTCCGGTCGGCGTCGGCGGCGGACCGCGGCAGCCGCACCGGTGGCAGGCCCAGGTACGAGCTGCCCTTCTTGGCCTTCTTCGGGGTGGCGGACAGGACGCCGACGAGCCCGTCGTCCGGCACGGTCCGCCCCGGCGCGGTCATGCCCGAGTTGCCGAGGAACGCCCGCCGGCCGATCTCGGAGTGCCCGATCCGCACCCAGCCACCGCCCAGTTCGTACGGTGCGGTCAGGGTGTCGTCGGCGAGGAACGCGCCGTCGCCCACGGTGGTGAGGCTGGGCAGCGCGAGGACCGTGGACACCTCGGCGCCGCGCCCGATCCTCATCCCGAGCAGCCGCAGCCACACCGGGGTGATCAGCCCGGCGTACAGCGGGAAGAGGGTCTCCCGCGAGAGATCCATCAGCTGGGTCACCGTCCAGGCCTGCCAGCCGACCCGGCTGTGCGTCGGGTGGATCCCGGTCCGCAGCCCGACGCTGAGCAGCCGTACGGAGACCAGCAGGAGCAGCGCGTACGCGAACCCGAAGGCGAGCGCCCCGGGCACGACGGCGAGCAGCGCACCGCGCAGCGCCTCGGCGAGCCCGGCGTCGGCCGGTACGAACCGGCTCGCCACGAGCAGGGCGGGCAGCGCGGCGAGCACGGGCAGGGCGGTGAGGCCGAAGCCGGCCGCTCCGTACAGGGCACGCCAGTGGAAGGCACGCGGCGGGCGCTCCTTGGGCCAGTTCCGCTTGGCCTTGCCGAGCTTGCCCGCGGGCGCTCCGGCCCAGCGCTGGCCGGTCGGGATCTGTCCGACCACCGCGGATCCGGGCGCCACTTCGGCCCGCTTGCCGACCCGCGCGCCGGGGAAGAGGATGCTGCGGGTGCCGACCACGGCGCCCGCGCCGACCTTGACCGGGCCGATCTCCAGGCGGTCGCCGTCGAGCCAGTGCCCGGAGAGGTCCACCTCGGACTCCACGGCACAGCCTCGGCCGAGCTTGAGCATGCCGGTGACCGGGGGCAGGGAGTGCAGGTCCACGTCGGGGCCGATCCTGGCGCCGAGAGCGCGCGCGTACCGCTCGAGCCAGGATCCGGTGAGCGAGGTGGCGCCGGCGAACTCGGCGAGCCGCTCGGCCGTCCACAGCCTCAGATGGACGCTCCCGCCGCGCGGGTACCGTCCCGCCTTCACTCCGCGCAGCAGCAGGCGCGCGCCGCCCGCGGCGATCGCGAGGCGGCCGGGCGGGCTGTGGAGCACGGCCGCACCGGCGGCGACGAGCCACCACGAAGCGGTCGGCGCCCACGGGTAGGGACCGAACCAGTGCAGGACGTTGCCCAGGGCCAGCAGGGACACCGTCCAGCGCAGACCGACGAGGGTGTACAGCGGGAGGAGCAGGAGCGACTGCACCACCTGGGAGCTCAGCGGAACCGGCGCCACCGTCCGGGCGACGCCGTCGTCCTGGACGAACTTCTCCAGCCTCCTGGCCAGCTTGCGCAGGGTGGGCTGCTGGTAGATGTCGAAGACGGCCGCGCTCGGGTAGCGGGTGCGCAGCCGGGTGGTGAGCTGGGCGGCGGCGAGGCTGTTGCCGCCGATCGCGAAGAAGTCGTCGGCGGGGCCGGTGACGGTCACGCCGAGGATCTCGCTCCACTGCTCGGCCAGCCACGCCTCCGTGCCGTACAGCTGCTCGGCGGGGCCGGTGGTCTCCAGTTCGGGCAGCGGCCAGGGCAGGGCGTTCCGGTCCACCTTGCCGGAGGTGCGGGTCGGCAGTTCGTCGACCGGTGCGAGCAGCGGCACGAGGGCCGCGGGCAGTTCGGCGCGCAGCCGCTCGACCGCCGCCGCGTGGTCCCAGCCCTCCTGGGTGACCAGGTAGCCGACGAGCAGCTGGTTCCCGCCGCGGGCCGTACGCACGGCCGCGGCGGCGCCGGCGACGCCGGGCAGGGCGTGCAGTGCGGCGTCCACCTCGCCCAACTCGATCCGCCGGCCGCCGAGCTTGATCTGCTCGTCGGCGCGGCCGAGGAAGACCAGCCCCTCCGGCTCCGCGCGGACGAGATCGCCGCTGCGGTAGGCGCGCTGCCAGCCGAGGGACTCCAGGGGGGCGTACTTCTCGGCGTCCTTCTCGGCGTCGAGGTAGCGGGCGAGACCGACGCCGCCGATCACGAGCTGGCCGCTGCCGCCCATGGGCACCGGCTCGTCGGACTCGTCGACGACGGCCAGTTCCCAGCCGTCGAGCGGGAGACCGATCCGGATCGGCTCCTCGCCGGTGAGGAGGGAGGCGCAGCTGACGACGGTGGCCTCGGTGGGACCGTAGGTGTTCCACACCTCGCGGCCCTCGGTGACCAGACGCTGGGTCAGCTCGGGCGGGCAGGCCTCGCCGCCGAAGATCAGCAGCCGGACCTCGTCGAGGGTCTCGGGCTCCCAGAGCGCGGCCAGCGTGGGCACGGTGGAGACGACCGTGATCTCCTGCTCCAGCAGCCAGGGGCCGAGGTCGGCGCCGCTGCGGACCAGGGAGCGGGGTACGGGCACGAGGCAGGCGCCGTAGCGCCAGGCGAGCCACATCTCCTCGCAGGAGGCGTCGAAGGCGACGGACAGCCCGGCCATGACCCGGTCGCCGGGGCCGATGGGGTCGTCGGTGAGGAAGAGCGCGGCCTCGGCGTCCACGAAGGCGGCGGCGCTGCGGTGGCTGACGGCGACGCCCTTGGGCCTGCCGGTGGAGCCGGAGGTGAAGATGATCCAGGCGTCGTGCTCGGGGCCTGGTCGCGCGGCGCCCGGCCGCGCGCCGCCGTCGCGGTGCTCGGCGTCGATGGCGTCGATGGCCTCTGTGGCGTCTGTGGCATCGATGGCGTGGAAGGCGTCGATGCGCTCCTCGGCGCCCAGCACGGCCCGTACCCCCGCCTCGCCGAAGACCAGCTCGGCCCGCTCGTCGGGGTCCTCGGCGTCGACCGGCACATAGGCGGCGCCCGCGGCGAGCACGGCGAGGACCGCAACGTACAGCTCGTTCCTCCCGGACGGCACACGGACGCCGACCCGGTCACCGAGTCCCACCCCGGCGGCCGCGAGGGCGCGCCGGCGCCGCTCGACCTCGGCGGCCAGCGCCCGGTAGGTCAGCTGCTCGGTCCCGTCGTCCAGGGCGAGTTCGTCGGGGTACGCCCGTACGGATGCCTCGAAGACGTCGACCAGGGTGCGCATCGGTGCGGCGGGTCCGGCGGTGAACCGGGCGGACTTGCCGGATTCCTCGGGCGACTCCCTTTCGTCCAGCAGAGTGTCTTCACCGCGCTCAGGTGTGGCTGCCATCGGCCCTCGCGTCTCGCTCCCGGGAACGTCCGGGTCGCCCGCGGAGCCCGGGTTTGCCCAGGTTGTTCCGCTCAGGCGCCAAACAGCCCGTCAGTCTAGTGCGTCAACAACGAAATCCTCGGCTACGCCTTGCGCGTGGCCGGGAGGGAACGGTATTGGGCCGGGGAGCGGGGACCGGGAAAACCGGTTGTCCGCACTCCGGGGGGCTCCTAGTGTCACGTCCATCGGCGTGTAGCTCAGTCAGGAGAGCACCGGGCTCTGGACCCGGAGGGCGCAGGGGCGGAACCTGCCACGTCGGCTTATGGATGACGACGCTGAGCAGCAGCACTCGACCGGATCCGGCACCTCCACGGCCTACCCGCAGGGGCAGCTGGCCCGGGCCCTTCTGACCTCGTACACCCACGGCGACGCCGAGACCCGGCGCCGGGCCGCGAGCCGTGCCGGGCGTTGGCGTTCCGTACTCGCCGGAATGGCCGAGGGCCGGCTGGCGATCGGCTCCCGCACCCCGGTGGCCGGGCTCCCCGCCTGGGTCACCCCGGAGGTCGTCCGGGGTGGTTTCGCCACCTCGGCCGCGAGCGCCGAGGGCCCGCTCCAGCCGTACGAGCGCGAGCTCGCGGTCCGGGCGGGGGTGCCCGCCGAGCGCGCGGCGCTCTTCGCGCACTGCCTCACCGACGCGGGCCTGGAGCGGCTGTACGGCCTGCTCGACAGCGGCCGCTACGAGATCACCGTGCCCGAGGAGGGCGCCCTGCTCACCGTCGCGTGGCTGGCCCGCGCCGGGGACATCGAGCGGGCGGTGGAGCTCGTCGACGTACTCGAACCGTTCGCCGGCCGACTGCGCTTCACGCCCCGGCCCGGCACGCAGCCCACCGCGGACGCCCCCGCCGTGCACCGCCGGACCGTCGGCGACGCCGGTGCGTCGCTGGCGCGGCGGAGGCCCAACCCCGCGGTGGAGGCCCAGACCGAGGCGCTGACCGTCTGGCAGCCGTTCGGCGACGAACTGCTCTCGCACTGGCTGGAGACGGCCGGCGACGGCCGGGTGCCGGAGACCGTCGGGGACGGCCGGACGCCGGAGGCCTTCGGAGACGGCCGGGTGACGGCCCTCGGGCCGGACGACGCCTGGCGGGAGCGCGGCGCTGCCCTGCTGCTCCGGTACCGGGACCTCGCCGCCGCCCACCCGCGCTGTACCAAGCACCGCGATCCGAAGGAGAACCTGGGCATTCTGCGGGGCGCCCTGGAGGAGACCGTCGCCGGTCGGCCGCTGGACGCCCGCCGGCTCGGGCTGCTGCGGCACGCGGTGGATTCGATGGTGCGGCGCCGGGGCCTGCCGGGTTCGGGGCGGCACACGGAGCTGCGCACCCGGCAGGCGGCTCAGGCGGCCGCGCCCTCGTACCACGCGCTCGCGCAGGTGGTGCTGCGCCGGTTGTCCGGGCTTCCGCAGGACGTGGGGGTGGCCGACGTGGCGCCGCTGGTCGCGGACGTCTCGGCGCGCGAGGCGGCGGAGTCGGGGCTGCCCGTCGGCGCGGCGGTCCCGGCGGCGGTCCGGCAGGTGGTGGAGGCCGCGCTGAGCGCGCCGATCGAAACGCTCGTGGAGCGCGGGGTGGTGCCCTCGGCGGAGGTCCTGGCCGAGCTGGTGCCGCAGCTGGTCGCCGCGACGAGTGCGCTGGCCTACCCGGACGAGGCACTGCGGACGCTGATGTCCGCGCACTACCGGGCGTTCCGCAACCGCCGGTCGCTGCTCCTGCTCGATCTCGCTCAGCAGGTACGCGTCGACGAGCTGCCCTGGGTGCGAGCGGTCTCGGGACATCGCGCGGACAAGGACGGCCGGGAGCCCGCGGGCGCCGCGCTGCGCCGGCTCGGTGAGCTGGCCGTGCAGGCGTTCCCCGGCACGCTGCTGCCCAACCCGCTCGTCCGCGAACTCGGCGTGCTCGCACGGCAGGCGGATGTGGGGGCGCCGCTCGTGGAGGAGCTGGCGGCGGACATCTTCATGGGCGCCTTCTCGCCGAAGTTCCTCACGGCGGCCCAGGTCGCCGGGGAGCTGCTCGGCGGCACGCTGTACGAGCGCTACTACGCCGTCGACTACGCCGCGGTCCACGAGCTCGCGATCGTCGAGGCCGACGCGGCGCGGGCCCGAGGCGACCGGCCGCGTACCTCTCCCGGTTTCGCGAAGCTGTGCGCCGAGCGCGCCGGCGACTCGGGGGGCTGGTCGGTGGCGGCCAACGGCATGGTGATCGAGCAGGCCCAGATCCTCACGACCCACAACCTGGCCACCCTGGCCGGCCCGATCGGCATCAGCCCCGCGCCCGGCTGGGACGACCTGGCCCTGCGAAGCTTCGCCACCGTGTGCCGGCTGGCCGAGCGGCTGCCCCACCATCCCCGCCCGCTGTCCACCATCAAGGACGCGGCCTACGCCTGGCGCCACATGGTGTTCCACCTGTCGCTCTGTGGAGGTGAGGAGCAGGCGCGGGCGATCGCCCGGCTCGACGAGGAGGCGGCCCGGCACCCCGCCCATGTCGCGGCCCGTCTCGCCCCGGCCCTGACCGGCCTGCGGCAGGCCGCGGCGGGTGGCTCGGCGGATTCGGGCACCGGCCGCCGCTTCCTCGGCTGGACCACGGGACCGCACTGGTTCGGCCGGGCTCCCACGGTCTGACACGTCTCCCGGGCGTGACGGGGCCCGGCCGGAGGGCGTCCGAGGCGGTGCCTGGTGCGGGTGCGGTGGCCGGTGGGTGCCCGATGGGCGGGCCGCTACCGTTCCGGTGTGCTGCCGCGTACGACCCGCTCCGCGGGGAGCAGCAGCCCGTCCGCCGGGATGGTGGCGGGGTCTTCGACGGCGGCGATCAGCCGGGTGACGAGGGCGTGGGCGATGCCGGCCAGGGGCAGACGCACGCTGCTGAGCGGGGGCTGGAGGAGCGTACAGAGCGGTATGTCGTTGAAGCCGGTGACGGCGACGTCGTCGCCGACGGTGAGGCCCGCCGCGCGAACGGCCTGGTAGGCGGTCAGGGCGAGCCAGTCGCTCGCGCAGACCAGCGCGGTGGGGCGGTCGGGGCCGATGAGCAGCCGCTGTACGGCATGGGCGAGCGCGGCCGGGTCGTCGTCGGGGACGCCGACCTCGAAGGCGCCGTCGGGGGCGGCCGCGGCGGCCTGCAGGAAACCGGACCTGCGGTCGGCGAGCCAGGGCAGGGAGGCTGCGGAGTTGACGTAGCAGATCCGGCGGTGGCCCTGGTCGAGCAGGAGTCCGACCAGGTCGGCGGTGGCGGCGACGGAGTCGATGTCCACCCAGTTCTGCGGGCGGCCGGGGGCGGTCCGCCCGAAGGCGGCGAACGGGAACCCGGCCTCGGTCAGCGCGTCGACGCGGGGGTCGTCGTGGATGACGTCGGAGAGGACGAATCCGTCGACCTGACGGGCCGCGATCAGGCCGTTGAAGGACTTGGCGACCGCGCCGGCACCCTGCTGGGGATCGCAGCGGAACACCAGGATGCGGTGGCCGACCGCGTCCGCGGCGGTCACCAGGGCCTGGAGGAAGCCGCCCATCAGGGGGTTGGGGTCGGCGGGGTTGTCGGCGGGGGCGGGGTAGCCGATGACCTTGCGGGTGCCGGTGCGCAGGCTGCGGGCGGACTGGTCGGGCTGGTAGCCGAGTTCGTCGATGGCGGCCGTGACCCGGGCGAGGGTGCTGGCGCGCAGCCGGTGGGGGGCGTTGAGGGCGTTCGAGACGGTCTGGCGGGACACTCCCGCCGTGCGTGCGACGTCCTCGATGGTCACCTGTCGAGCGGTCATCGTTCCTCTGTCGGCTGTCGGCGGCGGGCTGTGGGCGGCGGGCGGCCGCCCACAGCCCCCGGTCGTCAGTGCTCGCGGGTCAGGGTGAGCAGGCCGCCGGTCGGCACGGTCACCGGGTTCGCCCCGGCGACGAGGTCGAGCACGGTCTCGGACAGGATCTCACCACGGCAGTCCTGGACGCGGGCGAGGGCCCGTTCCGGCCGGGTGGTGGTCAGCAACACGACGGGGTCGCCGTCCGCGTTGGCGACGAGCAGGGTCTGCGCGCCGTCCGTGGCGTTCCGGTCCGGGAGGGCGACGGGCAGCGGCGCGTAGCGGGCGACCACGGTGGTGCGGTCGTCGCCGGCGCGGACCAGGGGGTAGCCGAGGTCCGGGCGCGCGGGTTCCAGGGATCCGAGCTGGAGGACTTCGGCGTACCTGCGGAAGACGCCGAGCCAGAAGCGCAGGGTGGCGAGCTGGTCGGGGGTCTGGGCGGCGAGGTCGACGGAGATCTGCGGCACCGAGAAGAGCGCGTTGACGAGGTGGACGGCGACGGACTCGGGCGTCTCGGCGGAGTTCCACATGATCATGTCGGCGTGGACGGCGAGCGGGCCCGCGGTGAGCCGGCAGTCGACGATGCGCTGGCGGTTCTCGGCGGGGCTGAGCGGGCAGTCGACGGTGCGGACCATGGTGGCGTACGGCCGGAGGCCGGGGCTGACGTACGGCTGGCGGTGCTCGACGATCACGTCGGGCCGGGTGCGGCGCAGTCGGGCGTCGAGGTCGGCGAGGAGTCGGCGTACGCCTTCGTGGATGGTGTCGTGGTCCGCGCCGGCGGGCGCGGGCGGCACGTCGGCGACGGCGAAGAGGTCGATGAAGTCGAGCTTCACGCCGTCCATGTCCCACTCCTCGACGGCGCGGGAGATCTTCTCGATCAGGTGGGAGCGGACCTCGGGGTGGCGGGGGTCGAGCACGGCCGCGTCCAGCTGCGGCACCTCGCGCAGGATCATGCCCTTGAAGCGGTCCCAGGCGTCGTTGTGCCGGCCGATGAACGGCACCGCGTACCAGAGGAGGTAGGCGAGACCGAGCCGGTGGACCTCGGCGACGTGCGCCGCGAGGTCGGGGAAGGCCGCCGTGTTGGGCTCCCAGTCGCCGCAGTGGCCGTAGCCGCGGGTGCGGTCGGCGGTCTGCCAGCCGTCGTCGACGATGATGCTCTCCATGCCGAGGCCGGCGGCGAGGGCGGCCTGGCGTTCGACGACGGTGGCATCGACGTTCTGATGGAGGCTGTACCAGGTGGAGTACGCGGGCATCCGCGCGGCGGGGGCGACGCCGGGATGCTGCTGCCCCTCGCCCCACCAGTCGCTGACGGCCTGCAGGGTGGCGGCGAAGTGACGGCCGCCGATGTCGATGCGCAAGCGCATCGGCGGCCCGTCCGGGGTGAGCTCCTGCTCGACGGTGAAGGCGAACTCGCCGCTCTCCTCCACCACGCCGGCGCCGACGCGTACCGGCGCGGCCGTCTCCCCCGCGGCGGCGGTGCACAGGGCGCGGTCGTGGGTGCCGACCAGGCTGGCGACGGGGGCGCCCAGGGCCAGCGACACGGTCCGGGGGACGATCCAGGACTGCGGCAGCCAGCGGGAGGCGTTGGTGTCCGGGGTCCAGTAGGCGGTGGCCCCGACGCACGGGACCCGCCATTCGGCGCGGACGGTGACCGGCTCCGCCGCGGTGACCTCGATCAGGGCCACGCCGCCGTCGACTCGGGTGACGGCGCTCTCCCACCGGTCGCCGCCGAGGCCGGTGAAGTGGACGGTGAGCGGGGCTCCGGTGGAGTGGAGCAGGCCGGTGGCGAGCTGCCGGTGGACGACGGTGCCGGGAGTCTCCCCGGTCGGCGCGTTCGGACGCCAGGCCGGGACGGGCTGCTGGGGGGCGGGCTCCGGTGCGGCGGCGTCCGGTGCGGAGGCGTCCGGTGCGGTGGTCACGGTGGTCACTCCTTGGTGGCCCCGGCCAGCAGGCCGGAGATGAACTGGCGTTGCAGGACGAGGAAGAGGGCCATCACGGGGATCGCGGCGATGGCGCCGGCGAGCAGGACCTGCGCGTAGTTGGTGGTCGCGAGGCCCTGGAGGGTGGCGGTGGCCACGGGCAGCGTGTACATCTCGGGGCTGCGCAGCGCGATCAGCGGCCAGACGAACTGGTTCCAGCCGCCGAGGAAGACGAACAGCGCGAGCGCCGCGATGATCGGCCGGTTGACGGGAATGACGATCCGCCACAGCACCCGCAGTTCGCCGGCGCCGTCGACGCGGGCCGCGTCCAGGAGCTCGTCGGGCATGGACCGCAGCGACTGCCGCATCAGGAAGATGCCGAACGGGGTGACGAGGCCGGGCAGGATCACGGACTGGTAGCTGTCGATCAGGCCCAGTTCCATCATCATCTGGAAGATCGGGATCAGCATCACCGTGTCGGGGATGACCAGGGTGCTGAGCAGCAGGACGAAGAACAGGTTGCGCCCGCGGAAGTCGAACTTGGCGAAGGCGTAACCGGCCAGGACGGAGACGACCACCGCGCCGACGGTCTGGACGCCCGCCACCAGGACGGTGTTGAAGAGGACGCGGGTGAGGCCTATGGACTCCTGGAGACCTTGGAGGTTCTCCATGAGGTGGCCGCCGGGCAGCAGCTTCGGCGGCCAGGAGAACACGTCCTTGTCGTCCTGGGTGGCGGCCATGGCGAGCCAGTAGAAGGGTCCGACGCAGAGCCCGAAGGCGCCCGCGAGCAGCAGGGTGAGGAACAGGCCGCGGGGCTTCATCGGCGCTCTCCCATCAGGCGGACCTGGAGGATGCCGAGTACGGACACGATCAGCGCCAGCGCGTAGGCGAGGGCCGAGGCGTAGCCGAAGTCGAAGTACTTGAAGCCGTTGTTGTAGAGGTACATGGTGACCGTGAGGGTGGCGTTGTCGGGGCCGCCGCCGGTGAGGACGTACGGCTCGTCGAAGAGCTGCAGGGTGCCGATGGTGGAGAGCACCACGGTGAGGAGGAGGATCGGCCGCAGCTGGGGAAGGGTGATGGAGAGGAAGCGGCGGACCGGTCCGGCGCCGTCGACCATCGCCGCCTCGTACAGCTCCTTGGGGATGCCCTGCAGTCCGGCGAGGTACATCACCGCGTTGTAGCCGGTGTAGTGCCAGGTGATGACGAGGACGACGCCGACGCGGGCCCAGAAGGAGCTGCCGAGCCAGTTCACCCGGTCGATGCCGAACAGGGAGAGGACCCAGTTCAGCAGTCCGGCGTCGCGGTTGAGGATGACGGAGAACATCACGCCCGCGGCGACCAGGCCGGTCAGCGACGGGACGAAGACGCCGAGTCGCCAGAGCGGGCGCAGCCAGACCTTGGTGGAGTTGAGGCCGAGGGCGACGAGGAGTGCGAGGCCGAGCATCAGCGGCACCTGGACGACCAGGATGAGCGCGGTGTTCTTGAGCGCGGTCCAGAACAGCGGGTCGTTCAGGAGGCGCCGGTAGTTGGCGAGTCCGGCGAACCGCGAGGCGTCGCCGTTGCCGGTGGTGAGACTGATCCAGAACGAGGCGGCGATGGGGTACGCCTTGAAGATCGCGAAGCCCAGGACGGCGGGCATGATCAGCAGGTACGGGACGGAGTCGCGGGTCAGCACCCGGCGCCGGCCCGGGCGGGTGCGGCCGGCACGCCGGTGGCCGGCGCGGCCGGCGGGACCTCCGGTCGCGGGGGCGGTCGCGAGGTCGGTCGCGGGCCCGGTGGCGGGAGCGCGTTCGGATGGGGCGAGGGACATGATCAGGCCGCCTGCTGCCGGCCGGTCTGCTGGGCGAGCTGCGCGGCCGCGGCCTTGAGCGCCTCGGCCGGGTCGGCGCCCTTGAGCAGCACCTGGCTCTGCGCGTCGCTGGCGAGCTTCAGTGCGCGGCTGTAGTCGCTGGTGAAGTTGGTCGTTCCGGATCCGGAGGCGAGCGAGTCGACGAGGGACTTCAGCACGCTCTGACCGCCGTAGAAGGGGTGGGGCGCGCTGAACATCGGGTCGGCGTACGCCCCCTTGAGGGCGGGGAAGACACCGCCGGAGCTGAACATCCGGTTGATCTCGGCGGGCTTGGTGAGCGCGTACTCGATGAAGCGCCAGGCGGCCTTGCGGCGCTTGCTGGTGCCGGAGACGGCCAGGTAGGTGGAGTTGACGATGGCGCTGCGCCCTCCCCCGGGGACGGCGGCGGGCGGCTGCATGACACGCCACTTGCCGCTCTGGGCGGAGAACTTGTCGGCCATGTACTCGACGGCCCAGGCGGCTTCCGGGGCGGTGGCGAGCTTCCCCTGGCCGACCAGACGCTTCCAGGTGCCCTGGCCTGCGGTGTCGGCGAGGAGGCCGCCGTCGTTGAGCCGCTTGATGACGGTGAGGGCCTGGACGGCGGCCGGGGAGGCGAGCGTGACCTTGCCGTCGCCGTCGAAGTAGAAGGCGCCCTGGAGCTGCATCAGGTTCTGGAAGAAGTCCATGTCCTGGGTGGTGCCGGGCTTGTCCAGCCCGAGCAGCTGGGCGCCGGTGGCGGCGCGGATCTTCGGTCCGGCGGCGATCAGGTCGTCCCAGCTGCTGATGGAGGCGGGGTCGACATCGGCCTTCTCGAAGTAGTCGTGACGGTAGAACAGCCCGAGGGGGTTGACCTCCCACGGGAGGGCGTGGGCGGCTCCGTCCTTGCCCATGACGGTCGGCCACAGGCCCTGGACGAAGGCGTCCTTGTGCTTGTCGGCGCCGAGTCTGGACAGGTCGGCGATGCCTTCGGGGAACTTCTCCATGTAGCCGGGCAGGTAGTCGACGCCGATGTGCAGGACGTCGGCGAGGCCCTTGCCGCCGGAGGCGAGTCCGACGGTGATCTTGTCCCAGATGGCCGGTTCACCAACGTCCTGGATCTCCACCTTGATGCCGGGGTTGTCCCGCTCGAAGGAGGGGACGACTCCGCGCAGGGCCTCGGCGGCGGTGGTCCAGCTCCAGACGGTGATCCGACCGCTGTCGCCGTCGGCGCCGGCGGTGTCGCCGCCCGATCCGCCGCTGCCGCAGGCGGCCAGGCCGAACCCGGCGGCGGAGGCGGTGGCGAGGTGGAGCATCTGGCGGCGGCTCAGGTGGTGGGACATATCGGCTCCTGGGTCTGGGCGTTGGGGCGGGACTGGGCGTTGGGGCGGGTGAGGGTGTGGGGGTGGGTGAGCGTGTTGGGGTGGGTGAGCGTGTGCAGCGCGTCGGCGAGCAGCTCCGCCGCCACGGCCGTGGTGGAGGCGTGGGGAGAGAGTCGGATCCACTCACCGCGGCGCGTGGCGATCACGCCGGCCGCTTCGAGCGCGCCGTGGACGGTGGCGGGGTCGTGGCCGGGCAGACGGAAGGTGCCGATGCCGGCACGCTCGTGGTGGCCGAGCCCGTCCAGGAGGACGTCGGCGCCGGCCTGCCGCGCGCGGTCGAGCAGCTCGCCGAGGGTGGCGCGGATGCGGGCACCGACCGCGGCCGGGCCACCCCGGTCGAGCAGGTCGTCGACGGCCGCGCCGATGGCCGCCGCGGCCGGGAAGTCCGGGTTGGTCGCGAGGTGGGCGGCGGCTCCCGGCAGCGGGGGCGCGGGGTGCCGCGCGGCGAAGGGGTCCGTGACGCCGGCCCAGCCGCCGAGCCCGGGAGCCAGTCGCCCGGCGCACCGGTCGCGGATCAGCAGCAGCGCGGCTCCCCAGCCGGCCCGGAGCCATTTCTGGCCACCGCCGACCAGGACGTCGGCGGCGTCGGCTTCGAGCGGGACGGCGCCGAGTCCCTGGATGGCGTCGACGATCAGGAGCCGGTCCGGTCCGAGGACTTCCTTGAGGGCGGCGAGCGGTGCCACGTATCCGGTGAGCGAGTCGACGGCGCTGACCGTGAGGGCGGTGACGTCGGGCGTGAGGTGACGGCGGAGGAGGTCGGGGGTGATGTGGCGCCACCCGACCGGGTCGACGAGGCGGACGTCCGGTCCGCCGCGTCCGGCGAAGCGGAGCCAGGGGTAGAGGTTGGCGGGGAACTCGACCCGGGGCACCAGTACGGTCCCGGGACCGTGGAGCGCGGCGGCCACGGTGAAGAGGCCGTTGCTGGTGGACGGGGCGAGCGCGATCTCGTGCGGCCGGGCGTCGAGGAGCCGGGCCGCCGAGACCCGGGCCGCGTCGCCGAGCGCGAAGAGCCGGTCGATGTCGGCGGGGGCCGCACGGGTGGCGAGCGCGGTGGCGGTGGCGAGCGCGGTGGTGACCGGGCGGGAGAGCGGGCCGACCCTCGCGTGGTCGAGGTAGCCCGCCGTCGGGCCATGGGCGTGGGCCGGACCGGGGGCCGGAGCGTGAGCCGGACCGAGGGCCGGAGCGTGAGCCGGACCGGGGGCCGGAGCGTGAGCCGGACCGAGGGCCGGACCCGGAGTCGCGCAAGTGGCGGTCTCGGGTGCCCGTGGATGAATTTGATCGTTCAAAATTTGCCCCTCAAGGAGCCTTCTGTGTGGCGTGCTTGGGATTTGAAGGTTCACAGTAGAGAGATCAAGTCACCTCGACAAGAGGTTCGGACGACATCGGTACGGCGCCTCGCGCCCAGCAGCTGTCTGGAGCGGTTGCCCGAAGTAGGCAACGGCCCCGCCGCCCGCCGCCCTTCGGGGCATCCCGTCGCCCCCCGGCCGCGCGGCGTCGGCGCACGGCCCGGGGTTCGGGATAACAGTGCTCGGAGGCGGCGGTCAGCGGTGGCCGCCACTGCCCGGAAAGGCGGGAGACCGTGACCGTCCAGCCCATCCCCGAGGGATACCCTCGCGTCACGCCGTACCTCTGTGTCGACGGAGCCGCGGCCGCGATCGACTTCTACGTGTCCGTGCTCGGCGCGGAGGAGCGCATGAGGATGCCCGCCCCGGGCGGCAAGATCGGCCACGCCGAGCTGGCCCTGGGCAACTCGGTGATGATGCTCGCGGACCCGTACCCGGACATGGAATTCCGCTCGCCGAAGGCGATCGGCGGCACTCCGGTCACCCTGCACGTGTACGTGGCGGACGTCGACGCCGTCTTCGCCAAGGCACTCGCCCAGGGCGCGAAGGAACTGTCCCCGGTCAAGGACGAGTTCTACGGGGACCGCACCGGTCAGCTCGAGGACCCGTTCGGCCACCGCTGGAGCGTCGCCTCGCACATCGAGGACGTCCCCGAGGAGGAGATGGGGAAGCGCGCCGAGGAGGCCATGAAGTCCATGGATCCTCAGCAGAAGGGCGCGTGATCCCCCTCGGACGGGCCGGCGTCACACGTCCTGGATCCGCCGGAAGGGACGGTCCGCCTCGAGCGCGAACGCGACCTCCAGCAGCGTCCGTTCACTGCCCGGACGGCCGGCGAACATGACGCCGACGGGCAGGCCGTCCCGCGTGGCGGTCGCGGTGGGCAACGAGATCGACGGGGTGCCGACGACGTTGTCCACCGGCGTGAACGCGACGTACGCGAGGATCCGTTCGATCAGTGTCGCGTAGGGAACGTCCGGACCGAGGCGGCCGATCGGCGGCGTCGTGTGGGCGAGCACCGGGGAGAGGACCAGGTCGAGCCCGCGGAACGCCGCCGCGTACGCCTCCCTCGTCCGCTTCAGCCTCCGCAGCACGCCCGGGGTGCGCAGCCAGTTCTCCCGGTACGTCTCGCGCAGCCCCCGGCTGAGGCCGTCCATGCGGCGCCGGTCGAAGTCCGGGCCGAGGGTCCGGCCGGCGGCGCCGACGAGGAACGACAGCATGCCCCAGTAGGTGAGGAAGTCGTCGGTGAAGCGGGGGTCGATGGCGATCTCCACCGGCTCCACGGTGTGGCCGAGCCGTTCGAGCGTCGCCGCGGTCTCCGCGACCGCCGCCCGGGTGGCGGTGTCCGAGTGGACCCCGCTCGGCGAGTCCAGCAGGTACCCGATGCGCAAGCGTCGCTCCGAGGGGCCCTCGACCAGCCCCAGGGCCGGCAGCTTCGGGTTGCGCCAGTACCGCTCGGCGGCGGCGAGGAACGCGGCGGTGTCCCGTACGGAGCGGCTCACGATGCCGTCGGAGACGATGTCCAGGGGCAGTTGGCGGCTCTGGGCGTTCGCGACGACGCGACCGCGGGTCGGCTTGAGGCCGACGAGTCCGCAGCAGGCCGCGGGTATGCGTATCGAGCCACCGCCGTCGTTGGCGTGCGCGATCGGGACCGCGCCGGCCGCGACGAGCGCCGCGCTGCCGCCCGACGAACCACCCGCCGAGTAGTCCGTGTTCCACGGGTTGCGGACGGGCTCGGCGCCCTCGTACTCCGTGGTCGGGCTGAACCCGAACTCGGGCAGCCGGGTCTTGCCGAGCACGGTGACGCCGCTGCTCAGGAACTGCCGGGCGAACGGCGCGTCCCGCCGCGCGGCTCGGGGCGTGAAGGCCGCGCTGCCGTGCCCGGTGGGCAGCCCGCGGTAGTCGGTGTTGTCCTTGACGAAGGTCGGCACCCCGGCGAAGGCACCGCCCGCTCCGGCGACGTCTCCCGCTCCGGCGACGCGCCCCGTCCCGGTCGCTCGCCCCGCCGGGTCGGCGTGCACCTGGACCGCGTGGAGGCGGCCCTCGACCGCCCTCACCCGCTCGGCCGCGTCCCGGGCGGCCTCGGCGGCCCCGACCTCGCCCCGCCGGATCGCCGCGGCGAGACCGACGGCGTCGTACTCCCCCAGGGCGTCGTCCCGGAAGGCGTGCACCGTGGTCCGTTCCTCGAAAGTCGTCACCGCTACCTCAGCCCCCGACCGCATGGATGGATGCCCACCATCATTCACTACCCGCAAATCCAAGATCGCTTCAAACATCGACTCGATGGGTCACAGGCCGACGGGATCTCGGCCGTTCGACGCAGCGCGAGCACTCCCGCCCACTGATGGCGAGTACCTGAGACGCGAACCTGCCGGTACCCCTGCGGGGTCACAGGGGTACCGGCCTTCGTCGTGGCGATGCGGTGGGAAGCGCCTGCTGCTCGCGCGCCGCAGCCGACGAGGTGCCTGACAGGCAGATCGCCCGAGTCACCTGTGGTCGCGCTTGAGCGATTCCTTGATGCCCTCGGCGTGCTCGCGAGCGCTCTTCACCGTGTCGCGGATCTTGGTCTTCACCTGATCGGTCCTGCCTTCGGACTCAAGTCGCCTGTTGCCGGTGATCCTTCCGGTCACCTCCTTGAGCTTGCCCTTGGCTTTGTCCATGGCGCTGCTCATGCCAGTGATCCTTCCTAGTGGATCGGTCGCATGTCCACGCTAGATCCGGGCGCGCTGCGGCGCCTGCTGATCCGGGCGGGCCGTCCGTCGAGTCCTCGGTCTGCCGGGACCTCGGCCGGGGCCCTGGCGGGGCCTCGGTCGCGACTGGGATCATGAACACATGCCCGAGGAGTCGAACCTGCTGTCAGGCCTGTGGCCGCTCGCGCGGTCCGGTGTGACCGACTGGTTGCTGGAGCTGTGCGGCGACGGACTGACCGGGTTCATGCCGCCGGCGATGCCCGATGCGGCCTGGGTGCTCAACGCCATGTACGAGCACGAGCACGGCCCGACCGAGGTGTCGTACCACGAGTACGAGCAGGCGCGTCTGGCGGATGGGAGCGGCCGGCCCCACATCCTCGCGGGCATCGATCTCGAAGCAGTGGGCGTGGCCACGGGCGGCGGGCTGGGCCGCGCCGAGCACCCCGGCCCCGGCTGGCGGCGGCTGCGCTGGGCCGAACTCGCCCGGCGGACCGGCGACCCTGTCGTGCCCGACGGGCTGCTGCCCTCGTACCGCTGCTTCCCCTCGGCCAAGAAAGAGGGCAGCTGGCCGCTCGGCATCGTCCCGCCCACCGAGGGGAGCCTGGACCGCGAGACCTGGAACCGGCTGATCGGCATTCTCACCGAGCACAGCCCCACGGGCCCGGACACCCGCTGCCTGGCCTACTACAACCCGTTGGGGCTCGGGGCCACCGACTTCGACAACCTCCATGTGCGTGCGGGTCGCCTCGGCGATGCCGCGATCCTGTACGACAATCCCGAGTCCGACTTCAGCCCGTCCAACCTCTGGGCCGAGGACCGCTCATGGTCCCTGTGCACCGACTACGACCTGTGGGCCACCAAGGTCGCCGGACACCCGGCCCTGATCGAAGCGCTGCTGAACGACTCCGAGATCGAGGCGGTACGGCTGCCCTTGACGCCCTGACGACGAGCGGCACCGGGCGAAGCCGCGGTCCTGGACCAGGAGGCGGATCACGTCGTGGTCGCCCCGGGCCGGTCGGCGACCGTCGATCGGTTCAGCGGGGTCGTCCCGCAGAGAAGAACGGCCGGTGCCCGCTGTTGCGGGCACCGGCCGTTCTCTCGTGGGGCACGTCAGGTGTCCCGGAGACGCGTGGGATGGGTCAGGAGATCTCGGGGAGCAGGCCCGTGACCGGTGCCGCCTGGTCGGTGAGCTGGTGCAGCTGGTGCAGCTCGTGCACCCGGCTGAGTCCGCCCAGCTGCTCGGCGATGCCGGGGAACTGCGCGCGGGACTCCTCGGGGATGCCGGTCGTCGCAAGGGCGTCGAGCTCGCTGATGGGGTTCACCGGCGGGCCGAGCGGGCCGGTGACGGCGACGGCGGTCGCGGCGGAGGCGCCGAGGCAGGAGAAGGCGGCGGCGACGGCGAGGACCGAGGAAATGCGTCGTGTTGAGGTCATACCCTCACAACGGACCGCCGTGCCAACGGACACGGTCGGCTCCCGCGCCCATCGGCCGAACGGGGCCCCGGCCACGGCCGGGGCGCCCCTCAGCGGAACTCGTGGACGACCTGGATCTCACCGACGATGTGGGCGTTGAAGTCGTCCAGCTCCTCGGCCGGCACCCACAGTTCGAGGATGGTCCGTCCCCCGGCCTGCTGGACCGGGTACCGGCGGAGGAACTCCGCGTCGACCTCGAATCGGGTGACGAAGCCCGCGCCGCTGTGCTTCACGTTCCAGTCCCGCGCGATCCTGATCGCGTACTCCTCGTCGAGGACCGGGTAGAAGATCGGCTGCTCGGGGAGGCGGGGCGGCCACGCGCGCCACTCCAGCTCGCGGACCAGCTCCAGCTCCTCGGGGCCGGTGGGGCGCCACAGGGTCGTCGTCGCTCGTCGGGCGGTCATGCGAATCGTTCTCCGAGGCAGGGCGGGCCGCTGGTGCGGCCGGCCGGGGGACCGGACGATACCGGCGCCGCCGACACGGCCGCCACGGGGTTTCCACCGCCGAACGAGTGAACGGCTCCGCGGGTCGGGACCGGTGGGCCGGATATTCCCCGGGAACCCATCGGAGATCCCATGGCCGGCATTGGATTGTTCATTGGAAACCCGGCGGCAACGGGCATAGCTTCGAGGACATCGCCGCACCGACGATCCGCGTCCGGAGCGTCGGTCCGCGCAGCGGCGTCGCCGTGCGGCGTCCCATCCCCTCCGGGCCGGAAGCGGTCCACACCCTCGGAGTCACTCACATGTCCAAGATCCTCTTCGTGATGACCGGCGTCGACCACTGGACGCTCGCCGACGGAACCAAGCACCCCACCGGCTTCTGGGCCGAGGAGGCCGTGGCGCCGTTCACGGCGTTCAAGGCCGCCGGTCACGAGATCACCGTCGCCACCCCCGGCGGCGTCGTCCCCACCGTCGACCGGGGCAGCCTCGCCCCCGAGGTCAACGGCGGCCAGGAAGGTGCCGACGAGGTCGCCGCCGCACTCGCCTCCCTCTCCGAGCTCCAGCACCCGATCCCGCTGGAGGACGTGGACCTCGACGCGTACGCGGCCGTCTTCTACCCCGGCGGCCACGGCCCCATGGAGGACCTCGCCGTCGACCCGGCCTCGGGCCGGATCCTGATCGACGCCCTCGACTCGGGCAAGCCCCTCGCCGTCGTCTGCCACGGCCCCGCCGCCCTGCTCGCCGCCACGAACGCCGACGGCACCAACGCCTTCGCCGGCTACCGGGTCGCCGCCTTCACCAACGCCGAGGAGACGCAGGCCGGGCTCGCCGGCAGGGCCAGGTGGCTCCTGGAGACCCGTCTGGTCGAGGCCGGAGTCGATGTTCAGGTCGGCGAGCCGTGGGTACCGAACGTCGTCGTCGACCGCAACCTGGTCACCGGCCAGAACCCGGCCTCCTCCGCCCCTCTCGCGGCCGAGGTCCTCAAGAAGCTGGCCTGACCCGTGTCCGCCGACCGGCTCGACCAGGAGTCCCGGTCAGTGGCCCGCCCGTCCGTACACGGCAAGGACGACGCCCTCCGCCGGCTCGGCGGTCCCGCGCCGTCGTGCGGCGGCCGGGAACGGCGCCGGGCCCTGGGGCAGGACGGCCTCCGCCATCGCCCGCGAGGAGAGTTCGATCCGTGAGCCACAGGGATTCCGACGAGTCAGAGGCAGCGGCCGCGCCTCCGTCGGCGCACTCGGCGCCGCTGGACCTGAATCTCGTACGCACGTTCCTGGCCGTCTACCGCTCCGGCTCGTTCACGGCGGCCGGGCAGCTGCTCGGCATCTCGCAGCCCACGGTGACCACGCAGGTCCGCGCGCTGGAGCGGCAGGCCGACCGGGAACTGTTCGCGCGGCTGCCGAGGGGGGTCACCCCGACGGAGTACGCGCACGATCTGGCGGCGCGCGTCATGGGGCCGCTCGATGCCCTGCTGGCGGCCACCGGGCACGGCCCGGCGGCGGGCACCGCGGCCGCGGTCCATCTGGCCGGACCCGCCGAGTTCCTCTGTACGCGTGTCCTCCCCTCCCTCGCGCCGCTCGTGGCGGCCGGGGTCCAGCTCCGGGTCGCCACGGGTCTCACCGACCACCTCCTCGACGAGCTCCGGGCCGGCCGCCACGATCTCGTCGTCGCCACCGGTCGCCCGCGCGGCCGGGCCCTGACGGCCGTACCCCTGCTCGACGAGGAGTTCGTCCTGGTCGCCGCGCCCGAGTGGGCCGAGCGCCTCGGCGGCCGGGTGACCACCGAGGGGCCCGGCGTCCTGCACGGCGTTCCGCTGGTCTCGTACGCGGAGGACCTGCCCATCGCCCGCCGCTACTGGCGGCACGTCTTCGGCGAGCGCCTGAACCGCCGCGCCGCCGTCACCGTCCCCGATCTGCGCGGTGTCCTGTCGACGGTCACCGCGGGCGCCGGCTTCACCGTCCTGCCCCGCTACCTCTGCCTCGACGAACTCACCTCCGGCGCGCTGGTCACCCTGCACGAGACCGACGACCCGCCCATCAACACCGCCTACCTCGTCCAGCGCCCCGGGGCCCCCGGCAACCCGCACGTCACCCTGGTCCGCGACCATCTCCTCCGCCTCGGCCCCACCTGGTGACGCCGTCCCGGAGCGGGGACCCGCTCGAAGCGGGGACTCCCTCGGAGCAGGGACCCGTTCGGCGCGGGGGCCCGTTTCCGCGTGGGGCCCGTTTCCGTGTGGGGACCCCGTTCGCCGCCCCGGTACCGGGGCTCTGGGATGCTGTCGGTGTGACGCTCGCGCCGCTCGCCCCGGAACCCGTGACGCCGGACCCACCGCACGGCACACCGAACCCGCTGCTGACGCAGTCCTGGCTCGACCTGGCCTTCCTCCACTGGCCCGTCGACCCCGGCTACGTCGCCCCGCTGCTGCCGCCCGGGACCGTTCCGGACACCCTGGACGGGGTGACGTACGTCGGGCTCGTCGCCTTCCGGATGCACCGGGTCGGATGGTTCCGCCTGCCCGGCGTCCCCTACCTGGGCAGCTTCCCCGAGACCAACGTCCGTCTCTACTCGGTCGACTCGCAGGGCCGACGCGGCGTGGTGTTCCGCTCGCTCGACGCCTCCCGCCTCGTCCCCGTCGCCCTCGGGCGGGCCCTGTTCCGGCTCCCGTACGTCTGGTCGCGGATGGCCGTCCGGCACGACGGCGCCACCGTCACGTACTCCAGCAGCCGGCGGCTGCCCGGACCGCGCGGCGCGCGGAGCCGGATCGTCCTGAGAGTCGGGGACCGCGTCGAGGAGCCCACCGAGCTCGAACACTTCCTGACCGCCCGCTGGGGCATGCACACCGCCCTCTTCGGACGGTCGCTCTACCTCCCGAACTCGCACCCGCGCTGGCCGTTGCACCGCGCGGAGCTGGTCGCGTGCGAGGAGGACCTGGTGGCCGCGGCCGGGCTGCCACGACCGGTCGGGGCGCCCGTGAGCGTGCTGTACTCGCCCGGCGTCCCGGTGGAGTTCGGGCGCCCGAGCCTGCGTCCCGGCGGCGTTCCCACCCCCTGAGAAGCACTCTCCCCGGGCGGTGGGGCGGGGGTCAGCGCGCCAGTGCGGCGTCCAGCCACTGCCGGATCTCGGGCGTCACCTCGTCGGTGATGTCGGCGAACTCCTCGTGCTTCTTCAGGAACTTCGCGACGTACGGGCAGACCGGGACGATGCGCTTGCCGGCGGCGCGCACATCGGTCAGGGCCTCCTCGACGAGGACGGAGGCCAGGCCCTGGCCCGCGTAGGCGTCGTCGATCTCGGTGTGGAAGAAGACCCGCTGCTCGCCGCGGTCGCGGTAGGCCGTCAGACCCGCGCGCTCCCCGGCGACGAGGATCTCGTACCGGTGCCGGGGGTCCACGTTCCGGACGACGGGGGTGACGGCCTGCTGGGTCATGGTGGTGCCTTTCGGATCGGGCCTGGGCGCCGGGCCGGCTCCCGCGGGGTCCGCGGGGTCAGTGGCGACCGTGCAAGCCGGAGGCCAGCATAGGGTCGCCATGATCACCTCGGCACTCCCTCGGCCGCCGTACCCGGCCGGTCCGCCGCGTGTGTCTCGTACAGGCCGGTGGATTCCAGGGCACGCAGCCGGAGATAGTCCTTCTCGATCCGGGCCGGGTCGGACGAGGTGAGGTACACGTATCCGGCGGAGGTCACCAGGTCGACCGTCTCGGGCGCCGGGTCACCGGAGGGGATCGTCAGCACCATGTCCGTGTAGGACTCCAGGGCGCGGACCGGGGCCCACCCGTCGTGGTCCGGAACGACGCCGTCGCGTGGCGTGATCAGGTTGACGTAACGCAGGTACCGCTCGATGCGGCTGGTGCGCAGGGTGCCGTCGAGGACGCGCTGGGGATGGGCGATCGACTGCGCCAGGCAGTCGAGCTGGTCGGTACCGAGGCAGGCACGTACGACGTGCGGCAGCTGGGCGCCGCCCGGGCGGGCGGCGGACTCGACCAGGACCGGACCGGCCTCGGTGAGCATCACCTCGGTGTGGGCGGCGCCGTTGCGCACCTCCAGCGCGTCCAACACCTGTGCGGTGTACGCGGAGAGGGCCTCGTAGGCGGGGCTGCCGGGCGGCAGCGGCTGGTCGAAGTCGTTGATGGAACGGCCGCCGGGAGCCGGGCGCTTGTTGTACCGCCAGACCTCGACCGTACGGTGCACGCCGTCGACGCTCACCGTGTTCACGAAGTGCTCTGCGCCGACCAGGCACTCCTGGACCAGCACGGCGGTGTCAGGGCTGCGGTAGCGGTCGTGTCCGGACATGATCAACGCGTGCGCGCGGCGGATCTCGTCGTCGGTGTCGCAGAAGAACACCCGGTCCGTGCCCGCGCTGGCCACGGGCTTGAGGACGACGGGCCGCAGGCCCAGCCCGCGCGCCCAGGCCACGGCCCTCTCCGGGTCGTCGGTGCGCAGGGTGTGCGCGGTGGCCAGACCGGCAGCCGCCACGGCCTCGGCCATCAGGTACTTGTCGCGGCGCACCGTCGGCCGCGTCATGCCGTTGCCCCGGGTGCCCAACGCGGCGGAGAGGGCGTCCGCCAGCAGGACGCCCGACTCGGCGCCGGCGATCACCACGTCGACGCCGAGGTCACGCAGCGCCCTCGCCGTGGCGGCCGGGTCACCGAGGTGCTCGATGTCGGTGCCGAAGTCCTCGGGGCGGTAGGCGAGGTGGATGTCCGGGCTCTGGGAACGGACGTGGACGGGCTCCACGCCGTAGCGGCGCAGTGTCTCGGGAAGGTAGCGGGCGATGCCGTAGGCGTCGACGACGGCGCAGATCACAGTGGTCGGGCCCCTTCGGGGTTGGGGTTTGGGTCGGGATCGGGGATGGGGGGTGGATGGTGCGGGATCACGCCGGGGTCGTGCTCCCTCGGCCGGGCCCGCTGCTCGTGACGGTGGCGCGCCAGCACGCCCACGCCGATCAGCAGGGTGATCGCGACGACGCAGACCAGGGTGAGCGGGGCGACCGACAGGCGTGCGTCGGTCAGCTGGAGCAGGAAGGCCAGCGGCGGTGACAGCGCGGAGAACAGCGACGCGGTGATGGGTTCGGTGTGGCGGAGGCCCACCTGGATCAGGTAGAGGGGCAGGCCGACGCCGAGCACGGCCAGGACCGCGGCCGACGGCAGTGCGGGACCGAGCTCGCCCGACCGTCCGCTCAGGAGGACCACGGCCCAGGCGGTCACCAGCGTCACCGGGAAGCGGACGGACATGACGGCGCGGGGTCCGAACCCGGCGTCGCTGAGCCGCTTCGAGAAGATGAGGTTGCCCGTCGACGCGACGCCCGAGACCAGGGTCAGCGCCAGGCCGATCACCGCGTCCCCGGTTCCCAGTCCGCCGACGGCGCTGCGCCCGGCGAGGCTGCCCCACACCAGGACGGCGAGGACGACGGTGATGGCGACCGAGACGACGACCTCGGTACGCAGCGGACGCGCGCGGCGGCGCAGGACCGGCTCCAGCAGGACCGTGAGGACCGGCCCCACGGCGAGGCCCACCACGTTGACGACGGCGGGCTCCAGGCGGACCAGCGCGTACAGCATGGTCAGCCAGCCCACCGCGGTGGTGGCGTTGAGGGCGAGGACGTCCGCCCGGCGGGCGCGCACCGGCCGCAGTACCTCGGACGGTCCTCGCACCACGAGGTCCCAGCCGAGGAACACCGCGGTGACGAGTCCGAACGACACGGCGGCCAGGGTCATCGGGCTGTACTGCTGGACGCGTTCCCCCGCGTACACGTCGAAGCCCGCGCTGAGCGCGGCGTACGCGCCCAGCGCGGGTATCCCCCGTGTCATCGCGCCCCGGTGTGGCGCCGGGCCGGCTGTGTCGGGCATGGAGGGGTGTCGGCTCTCAGTTGTCCGGGGTGGCGGTGACCGAGAGCGGGTTCCAGCGCTCGGCGGTGATGTCGATGTCCTCGTCGACGCTGTCGAAGATCCCGTAGGCCTCGTCGAGGAGGATCTCCATGCCGCGCTGCCCCAGGGCGATGCCGTACTGAAGGTCGGCGCGGTCTTCCTCGGGCAGGGCGTCGACGGCTTCGTAGAGGGCGGCCACGTGCTGGTCGTCGACTTCGATGTGCAGATCGAAGAAGTTGGTGTCGAGGTCGGGGTGGTACTTGGTGAGCGCCTGCTTGGCGGCCGTGTAGGTGACGGGCGTCATGGCCTCGTTGACGAGCATGTACCCGATCGAGCGGCCGGTGTTGGCCCCGCGGGCGATGGTGAAGGCGAGCTGCAGGGCGAGCTTGATTCCGCTGCGTTCCCGGTAGTCGTCGAAGGCCCGGCGCGGCACGCCCAGGTCGTCGAGCAGATGCAGGTAGTGCAGGAAGTGGGCGTGGGAGGGGTCGCCGGAGCCCAGCTCGTCGTCCAGGTTCTCCCGCAGGATGCGGCGGACCTTCTCGTTCTTGGTCCAGCTCAGCAGGTCCTGGAGGATCCAGGGGAAACTGCGGCTCTCCCGGCCCGCGCAGAAGATCCAGCGGGTGGCGTTCTCCAGCGGCAGCGTGCCGTCCGCCGCTGCCCGTACCAGGGAATGCTCTCGCACCGCGTCGAGCGCCGTGTCGACCTGCCTGCGGATGTCGTCAGTGAACACGTCGTAGCCTTTCGGGACTTCGGGGCACGGCTCTTCGAAGTCTCCTGAAGCTCCCCCCGAAGCACCGCTCCCCCGTGCCAACGGGGACGGTCGCGCTGTTCAGAGGAACCCTGCACGCGCGAAACCCCGGACGACAACAACCCCTCCCCCAATGGCTTGATGCCTCGCCGCATTGACCGGATCCACCGCGAGAAGACGAGGTATTAGCGCCACATGGCCTCATTCCCTCGCCGAAACGGGAATTGAGAGTGGATCACCTTCCATTTGTGAATGGAAGGAGAAGCGGGTGAGTGATTTCCCGTTTTCCGCTACCGCGATTCAGCCACATTCGGAATGCCGAGAACGCGGTGGCGGAAAGGGCCCGAGGTCAGCGCGGATTCCCTCGCGCCTTGAGCGCGGTCGTGGGGAGTTCGGGGGCGGATGACCGCCGGGGAGCCGGCCGGACCGGACGCGGGGCGTGGCCGGCCGGACCGGACCGGCTCAGAGATGCTCCAGCCGGGCCCGCCACGGGCCGTCCGCCATCTCGAACTGCACCACGAGCGGCCCCTCGGGCAGCGGAACGGTCTCGCGCCGCTCGCCGATCTCGTTGACCACGTTCTCGTCCTCGGGGAGAGCCGTGTGGTCGTCGTGGCCTCCGAGTTCGTAGATGTTGACGATGAGGTTGTCGTCACCCCGGTAGTGAATGGCGAGGTCGGCCACGCCCCCCAGGTGCAGCAGCACCTCGGGGCCGCGGAACTCCACCTCTTCCGCCGTCAGGCGCAGGGCCGTCGCAAGCGGCGACACCTCCACCCGCCACGGGCCCTCCGCCTCCAGCTTCAGGCGCAGGGTCCCGTTCCCCGGGACGGTGGCGAGCACCCGGCCACGGAAGTCCTCCTCGGTGCTGTTGACGAGGGTGTCCCCCTCCTTGTTGCGCCGGTCGAGGACCGAGAGACCCGTGTACCCGTCGCCCCGCACGTCGAGCCCCACGACCGCCGGGCCGGGCGGGAGCCCCTTCACGGTGATCACGTCGTTGTCCCGCCCGGCCCGCGTGTACGGCTCGAAGACGGGCCCGTACGACCAGAAGGCCGCGGCGGCGGGCGCGGGAGCGACCACGGGCGGGGCGCCGAACGGCACCGCCGGAGCGGGTGCGGGCGCGGGAGCGGGCGCGGACGGGACCGCGAACGGCACCGCGGGAACGGGAGCGTGGCGGGCGGGACCGCGGGCGGGATGGCGGGCGGCACCGCGGGAGCGGAAGCCGACGGGACGGCGAACGGCACCGCAGGGGCGGGAGCCTGCGCCCCCGCGCCCGCGCCCGCTCCCTCCTCGGCCACGTCCACGCCGTGGTCCGTGGCCAGGCCCGCGAGGCCGTTCGCGTACCCCTGACCCACCGCCCGGAACTTCCAGCCCCCCGCCCGCCGGTACAGCTCGGCCAGCACCATCGCCGTCTCCCCCGCGCCGTCCGTCACGTCGTACCGCGCGACCGACGTGCCGTCGGGGGCGAAGGCCTCCACGGACAGCCCGACGACGTCCCGTATCGCACCGTGCTCGGTCGAGCCGACCACGAGGACGCGCGCGATCCGCGGCTCGACGGCCGGGAGGCCGAGCTCCAGCCACGACGTGCCGTGGCCCGTCTCCGTGAGCCGCACGCTGCCGGACGGATGCGTCGGCGCCCCGTGGAAGACGACGTCGCCGTCCCCCCGCACCCGACCGTCCTCCGTGAGCAGCAACGCCATGGTGTCCACGCCACCCCGGACCGCGATCCGCAGCGGCACGGACGGCACGAAGCCGTTGTCTCCCTTGATCATCGCCCCCACGGCGCGCCCGCCCTTCCCCTCGCGTCCCCACCCTTGTCGATCATGGATCGATCTTGCATCCCCCGCCGCCCCCGGACAAGCTCCCGATCAGGAGCGCCGGAGCTCGGCCTCGAGCGGTGGACGCCGCGCAGGTCAACTCAAGGTGGGGCCACGGCCTGCCAGTTGCCTGCTCTAGGGTCGCCGGCATGGCTGAGCTCTCCTTCCTGACCGCCGTCCGCGAGTCGTACGACACGGTCGCCGCCGATTACCTCGAACGCGTCCCGCCTCCAGCCGACATGGACCCGCTGTCACGCGCGATGCTGGCGGGGTTCGCCGAACTCGTGCGGACCGCCGCTCTGGGGCCGGTCGCGGACCTGGGGTGCGGCCCCGGCCGCGTGACGGCGCACCTGGCCGGGCTGGGGGTGTCCGCCTTCGGCGTCGATCTGTCGCCGAAGATGATCGGGCTGGCCCGGCACGCCTATCCGAACCTGCGGTTCACCGAGGGCTCGATGACCGCGCTGGAGATGAGGGACGACGACCTCGGCGGCATTCTGGCCTGGTACTCCACCCACCACACGCCCCCGCAGTGGCTGCCGGCGGTGTTCGCCGAGTTCCACCGCACGCTCGCGCCCGGCGGCTACCTGCTCTGGGGGGACTATGTCGGCAATGAGCGACTCCAGCCGACCCACGGCTATGGCCGTCCGGTGTCCTACGAGTCGTACCTTCTGCCCCTGGACCGCATCGTGGAGCTGCTGGACCAGGCCGGACTCGTCCTCACCGCGAGATTGGAGCAGGAGCCCGGCGGACGGGTGAACCGACCACGCGCCTGCCTCCTGGCCCGCAAGCCCGAAAGGCCCTGACGGGGCTCGTTCCCGGGGTGAGGCCGCTCGTGCTGACCGCCGACGATCACAGGGCGGGCGGTCAGACCGCCGGGTTGAGAGGGCGGCCGCCCCAGCGGATGCCTTCTCGGTGCGGATGCGGGCGCGTTCCCGGCGCTGGGCGGCCAGGACGTCGGGGCGGCGGCCACGCGGACCGGCATGCGCGTCAAGTAACGGTTCGAGTGGTTTAGCGTCCTCGTCCGTGTGAAGTCGCTGGCCACGCGATGCTGTTACGCCAAGTGTGTGGCGCGATGACTACTCAGAACACCCCCACACCAGACACGAACACCTCCCACAGCACGAGCGGCGCGCTGCCCTCGCGGCGCTCCGTGGTCACGGTGACCGGCGCCTCGGCGTTAGCGGCCGGGCTCACGGCCGCCACCGTCGCGCCCGCGACCGCGTTCAGCCCCGCGACCGCCCCCTCGGCGGTGCCGGCCGCCGCACCGCCCGGCACCGATCCCCGCTCGTACACCACGGTCGCGCGCGCCATCGCCGTCTACGACGAGCACGACGAGTCCCTCGTCCCGGCCTATCTGAGGGCCGTCGAGAACGGACTGCCCGCCAGCCGGGCGAAGTCGACGAAGCGGGTCCTGATCGTCGGCGCCGGCCCGGCCGGCCTGCTCGCCGCCGACCTGCTCAACCGGGCGGGCCACGACGTCGTCGTGATCGAGGCCAACGGCAACCGCGTCGGCGGCCGCATCAAGACCTTCCGCAAGGGCGGCCACGAGAACGGCGAGCAGCCCTTCGCCGACCCCCTGCAGTACGCCGAGGGCGGGGCCATGCGGCTGCCCGAGAGCCACCCGCTCCTGATGGCGCTGATCGAGAGGTTCGACCTGCCGCGCCAGGAGTTCTACCTGGTGGACGTGGACGTCGACGACCCGACGAAGAAGGCCAACCGCACCTGGATCCACGTCAACGGCACGCACATGCGCAGGGCCGACTACGAGCGGAACCCCGCCCCGATCAACGACACCTTCGGTGTCAGGGGCCCCAACCGTACGAAGACCGCTGCCACCATCCTCGCGGAGGCCCTCGAACCCGCACGCCGGCTCGTCCGGGGCAAGGAGGGGACGGCCCTCGTCGAGGGATGGGTCGAGATCCTGAAGAAGTACGGCCACTGGTCGATGTACCGGTACCTCACCGAGGTCGCCCGGCTCGACACGCGGACCATCGACCTCGTCGGCACCATCCAGAACCTGACCTCGCGGCTGCACCTCTCCTTCATGCACAGCTTCCTGTCCAGCGCGCTGATCGACCCCAGTACCAGGTTCTGGGAGCTCAAGGGCGGCACCGGCATCCTCGCCGACGCGCTCTACGCACCGGTGAAGGGGAAGGTGCGGCTCGACCGGCGTGCCGTACGCGTCGACCACGGCGACGGCAAGGTGAGGGTGCACACCGTCTCCGAGGGCTTCCAGAACGGCGAAGGGGGGGTCACGGAGGTCTTCGAGGGCGACGAGGCGATCATCACCGTGCCCTTCTCCGGGCTGCGCCACGTGACCTTCGACCCTCCGCTCACCTACGGGAAGCGCCGGGCCATCACCGAACTGCACTACGACGCCGCGACCAAGGTGCTGCTGGAGTTCTCCCGCCGCTGGTGGGAGATGACCGAGGCGGAGTGGAAGGAGGCGCTGGACTCGATCGAGGCCGGGCTCTACGAGAAGTACCGGTCGGGCGGGGTCGGGCACGGCGAGTACCTCGGGGCGCACCGGTCCGTGAAGGACCTGGGGGTGACGATCCCCGACGACCTCAAGGAGTGCTTCGCCGTCTTCCGGCCGCCGGGCAGGGGCTCCGAGCCGGAGGCCTCGCACGTCCGAGGCGGCGGGACCGTGAGCGACAACGCCAACCGGTTCATGTACTTCGAGCACGCGCACCCGCTGGAGGGAAGCGACGGAGGCATCATGCTCGCCTCCTACAGCTGGGCCGACGACGCCCTCAAATGGGACGCGTTCGCCGACGAGGAGCGGTACCTGCGCGCGCTCGCCGGGGTGCAGGCCGTCTTCGGCCGCCGCTGTGAGGTCTTCTTCACGAACAAGTGCAAGACCCAGTCCTGGATGCGCGACCACTACGCGTACGGGGAGGCCTCCGTGCTCTCCCCCGGCCAGCACACGGAGCTCTTCCCCGACGTCCCCACGTCCGAGGGTGCGCTCCACTTCGCGGGTTGCCACACGTCGATCAAGCCGGCCTGGATCGAGGGCGCCCTCGAATCCGCGGTCCGGACGGCGTTGAAGGTCCACGCGGGCTGACCGGACCTGACGGGAGGCCCGGTCCGGGCCTCCGGGAACGAAGCCGGTGTCCGGGAACGCCGAAGGGCGGCGCACCTGGGGTGCCGCCCGGACGGATCGGGGTCTGACCACTGGACAGCGGACGGCCGTGAGTGTTCCGGGCGGTTGCGACCGCCCGGGACACTCACGACGCCCGAACAGCGGCGGGCCTACCTCGCGAGCTCGGTCGGTTCGTCAAGACGCGTCAGCTTCTGCGGGTTCCGCACGACGTAGATCCGGGTGACCCGCCCGTCCTCCACCACGAGGCTCACGGCCGTGGGCTCGCCGTCGAACTCGATCCGGCCCGCGGGCGCGCCGTTGAGCGGAACTGTCGTCGTCCTGAGCGCGGCCACCACGCGATGCGCGCGCGCGAGCAACGGCGCCACCAGTTCGGCACCGTGGATCGGAGCCAGAGCGGCGGGCACGATCCCGCCGCCATCGGTGATCAGGACCACGTCGGGCGCCATGACCTCCATCAGCTCCTGCAACTGCCCGGTGCGCAACGCGGCCAGGAAACGCTCCACCACCACCTGCTGTTCCGCCTGGTCCACCTGCACCCTCGGCCGTCGGGCCGCCACGTGCTCGCGGGCCCGCCGAGCGATCTGGCGCACCGCGGCCGCGGTCTTCCCTACCGCCTCGGCGATCTCGCCGTACGGCATCTCGAACACCTCGCGGAGCACGAACACCGCCCGCTCGGTGGGCCCGAGGGTTTCGAGGACGGTCAGCATCGCGATCGAGACGCTCTCCGCGAGTTCGACGTCCTCGGCAACATCAGGGCTGGTCAGCAGTGGCTCCGGCAGCCACTCGCCGACGTACTCCTCGCGGCTGCGCGACAGGGTGCGCAGCCGGTTGAGACCCTGCCGTGTGACGACCCGAACGAGGTACGCGCGCGGATCGCTCACCTGCGACCGGTCGATGCCGGCCCACCGCAGCCAGGACTCCTGCAGCACGTCCTCCGCGTCGACCGCCGACCCGAGCATCTCGTAGGCAACCGTGAACAGAAGACCGCGATGGGCGACGAACGGGTCCTCCGTCATGCCGCCGACTCTCCCCGGGCCGTCCCAGAAGGCGTGGCCAGGGGAATCTCGCAGGCATCGGAGAAGCCCTGCGACGTGACCCCGTTCGCGTTGTTGTTCCTGGTCGCCATGTTGACGAAGGCGATGTACGCGGTGAGCTCGACCATCGCCGCCGGACCGAGGCGCTCGAGCAGGCTCGCGTACAACTCGTCGGTGACGGTCGGCGGCGTGTTCGTCATCGCCTCGGCGTACTCCAGCGCGTCCCGCTCCAGCGGCGTGAACACCTCCGACTCCCGCCAGCGCGGCACCTGGCTCGCCTTGGCCAGGTCCAGGTTCTCGTTCTGCGCCTGGAAGTAGCCGACGTCGAGGCACCAGCCGCAGCCGACCTGTGCCGCGACGGCCATGTGCGCGAACGACTTGAGACTCGCGTCGGCCGCGTCCCACTCGCTGAGCCTGGCCGAGAACTCCAGGTTGGAGGTGGCGACCTCGGGGCTGTGCCACACCGCCTCGACCGGCTCGGGCACGGCACCGAGCTGCTTGATCATGTTTTCGCTGAGCTCGGTGGGGAGCTCGGCCTTCGGGACGCGTAGCGCCATGGTGCTTCTCCTTGTGTGTCCGGCTGGTTGCCATGAAGACACCGCCGGGCCCGCACATGTGACAACCACCGCCACCACACATGGAGCATGCGAATGCAGCCGGGCGAGCGCCTCAGCCGTCGCTTCCGGCACCGCGGTCGGGCAGGCTCATGTCCCCCGTTGCGGGAATGCCGTCGGCGATCCCGTAGCGGAGGTACACGGTGCCCTTCGGGCCGGCTACCGGGGGCGCGAGGAGCGTGACGTTGGTGGGCACCGCGCCGTCGTCGAACACCTTCTTCCCGACGCCGAGCACGATCGGGTGCAGCCAGAGGTCGAGACGGTCGAAGAGCTTCTCGCGCAGGAGGGTCTGCACGAGGTTCAGACTCCCGACGACCTTCACGTGCTCGTGCCGGTCACGGATCTCACGCACGGCGTCGGCGAGGTCCGGGCCGAGCTGCGTGGACCCGGCCCACGAGAGGTCGGGCCTGCCGCGGGAGGCCACGTACTTCGGGACGCTGTTGAAGAGCGTGGCGATCTCGTTGTCCTCACCGCCCTCCTGGTGAGGCCAGTAGGCGGCGAAGATGTCGTACGTCCGCCGGCCGAGCAGGAGGGCGTCCGTGCCCTCGTACGCGGCACCGATCTGCGCCCCGGCGACCTCGTCGAGCAGGGGCGCCTGCCAGCCGCCGAACGGGAATCCCACCGGGTCCTCGTCGGGGCCGCCGGGCGCCTGCCCGACGAGGTCGAGGGTCGCGAACAGCTCGATGTGGATGAGGCCCATGGCTTACTCCCGATGAGTCGGTTGTCTCCGACAAGAGATAGACCCTGTGGGTGGCCGCCGCACCACCGCGACGGCACCCGGCTCACCCGGTCGGGGGTCAGTGCCCGGCGGTGAGCTCGCCGCTGAGCTTGTGGTGGAGCTCGGCGCTGGGCGCGTTGAGTCCGGTGATCTCCACGGTCTTGCCGCGCTGCGCGTACTTGGTCTCGATCGCGTCGAGGGCGGCGACGGAGGAGGCGTCCCAGATGTGGGCGGCGGACAGGTCGACGACGACCCTGTCGGGGTCGGTGGCGTACTGGAAGCGGCCCACGAGGTCGTTCGAGGAGGCGAAGAACAGCTCTCCGGTGACCCGGTAGACGACCGTGGACCCGTCCGGGTCGATGACGGCCGTGACGTCGGCGAGGCGGGCGACGCGCCTGGCGAAGATCACCATGGCGGTGATCGAGCCGCCGACGACACCGACGGCGAGGTTGTGCGTGGCGACCACGGCCACGACGGTGATCACCATGACGGCGATCTCCCCGGCGGGCATCCGCTTGAGGGTCTTCGGGGCGAGGGAGTGCCAGTCGAAGGTGGCGATGCACACCATGACCATGACGGCGACCAGGGCCGCCATGGGGATCTCTGAGACGACCGGGCCGCCGACGATGCACAGCACCATCAGGAACACACCGGAGAGGAAGGTCGACAGGCGGGTGCGGGCGCCGGAGACCTTCACGTTGATCATCGTCTGGCCGATCATCGCGCAGCCGCCCATGCCGCCGAAGAAGCCGGTCACGATGTTGGCGACGCCCTGGCCGATCGATTCGCGGGTCTTGCTGGAGCGGCTGTCGGTGATCTCGTCGACCAGTTTCGCCGTCATCAGGGACTCCATCAGCCCGACGAGCGCCATCGCGAAGGCGTACGGGGCGATCAGCGTCAGCGTGTCGAGCGTGAACGGCACGTCCGGCAGGCCGGGCGTGGGCAGGGAGGACGGCAGGCTGCCCTTGTCGCCGACGGTCGGGACCGCGATCCCGGCGGCCACGGTGATGACCGTGAGGATGACGATCGAGACCAGCGGGGCCGGGACCACCGTGGAGACCCTCGGGAAGAGCACCAGCAGGGCGAGCCCCGCCGCGATCAGCGGATAGACGGCCCAGGGGACGTCCCGCACCTCCTTGACCTGGGCCATGAAGACCAGGATCGCGAGGGAGTTGACGAAGCCGACCATCACCGAGCGCGGGATGAACCGCATGAGCTTCGCCACGCCCAGCGCCCCGAGGGCGATCTGGAAGACGCCGGCGAGGATCACGGCGGCCACCAGGTAGCCGAACCCGTGCTCGCGGTTCAGCGGCGCGATGACGAGGGCGACGGCGCCGGTCGCGGCGGAGATCATCGCCCTCCGGCCGCCGACGACGGAGATCACCACGGCCATCGTGAAGGAGGCGAACAGGCCGATCGCCGGATCCACCCCGGCGATGATCGAGAACGAGATCGCCTCGGGGATCAGCGCGAGGGCGACGACGAGGCCGCCGAGCACCTCGGTGCGCCAGACCCTCGGGTCACGCAGCCAGTCCGGCTTCAGGGCGCGCAGTCGCGCGACCGGGTTCACGGCGGAAGCAGAAGAGGACAAGGGAACTGGAACCTGTCGTGATCGGGCACACCCGATTCAGCGGGGGGCGTACGGGAGAATGGATCTTCGCCGGGGGCTGCGTCGGCCCCGACACGGCAAGGGCGGGACGGCCGCGCGCCGACCCCACCCCGGCAAATCTACCGTGGCGCGAGGGCGGGGAGGGACGGGGTCACGGCGTGGGCACGACCCTGGGCACGGACCGCCGGCGCGGCCCCTTGTCCACCGGTCGGTGGACACGAGGTTCAACCGGCCGAGCCTGTCGGCGAGACGGCCCCGACGACGAGTCTGGGACGCATGACGAACCCCACCGTACGCATGGCCCGCCACAGCGCCCGGCATCCCTGGCGCGCACTGGTCGGCTGGATTCTCTTCGTGGCCCTCTGCCTGGGTACGGGCCTGGCCCTCGGGGCGAACCCGGCGACCACCGAGGACTTCCGCATCGGCGAGGCCGGCCGTGCCGAGGCCCTCGCCGCCGAGGGCGGTCTCCAGCAGAAGCCCCTCGAACGGGTCCTCATCCAGGCCGCGCCCGGCACCGGCCCCTTCGACCGGGCCGAGGCCGAGGCCGCCGCGCGGGACATCGGCGCCCGGATGCGGCAGCTGCCCGAGGTGCTGTCCGTGTCCGCCCCGGTCGCCGACGCCGGGGGCACCGCCCTGCGGGTCGACGTCACCATGAAGGGTGCGGAGTTCGAAGGGAAGCAGCACGTCGACGCGCTGCTCGCGCAGACCGCGGAGGTCCGGGCCGCGCACCCGCGGCTGATCGTCGAGGAGGTGGGCGGCCCCTCCATCGGCAAGGGGGTCGACGAGCTGCGCGGCGAGGACCTCGCCCGTACCGAGATCATCGCCCTGCCCGTGACCCTGATCACGCTGCTGATCGTCTTCGGGTCGGTGGTCATGGCCGTCGTACCGCTGCTGCTCGCGATCTCCTCGATCGTGGCCGCCGTCGGCCTGTCGATGATCGCCTCGCACGTCTTCCCCGACGCCGGGGTGGGCACCAACGTCATCCTGCTGATCGGTCTCGCCGTCGGCGTCGACTACACCCTCTTCTACCTCAAGCGGGAGCGGGAGGAGCGGGGCCGGGCCGACGGCGGACGCCTGACCACCCAGGCGATCGTGGAGCTCGCCGCGGCGACCTCGGGCCGGGCCGTGGTCGTGTCCGGGCTGGCCGTCGCCGTCTCCAGCGCCACCCTCTACCTCGCGGACGACGTCATCTTCTCCTCGATCGCCACCGGAGCGGTCGTCGTCACCCTGGTCGCCGTCCTGAGCTCGCTGACCGTCCTGCCCGCGCTCCTCGCCCTGCTGGGCGAGCGGGCCGAACGCCGCGCGGCGCGCAAGGCCCGGGTGGCCGCGGAGCGCGCCGCCGCCGGCAAGCCCGTACGGGGCCGCGCCTCCCGCACCCCGGGTGCGGGCCGCACCGGGGGCGGGCGGATCACCGCCGCGATCCTCCGTCCCGTCGCCGAGCACCCCGCCGTGACCCTCGCCGTGTCCGGCCTCGCCCTCGTCGCCCTCGCCCTGCCCGTGCTGCACATCAACGTCACGGAGATGAGCCGCGAGACGCACTCCCGCGCCATCCCGGCGATGAAGACCTACGACCGGCTCCTCGGCGCCTACCCCGAGCTGCGGTCCATGCACCAGGTCGTCGTCCGCGCGGACGCCGAGCGGGCCGGGTCGGTCACCGGCGCCCTGCGCGCCCTGGCCGACCGCGCGGCCGCCGAGGACCCGGCGATCAGCGGCACACCCGTACTGCGCGCCTCGGCCGACGGCCGCACCACGCTCCTCGAGATGCCCGTGATCCGCTCCGTGAACAGCCCGGAGGCCCGGGAGTCGCTGGAACGACTCCGCGGCGAGCTCGTACCCGGGACGGTCGGCGCACTGGCCGGCGCCGAGGTGGCCGTCACCGGCGAGGTCGCCCGCTACGCCGACTACCCCGCCCACCAGAAGCGCAAGCTGCCGCTCATCGTGGGGGCGCTGCTCCTGGTCACCTTCGCGATGACCGTGTGGGCCTTCCGGTCCGTGGTCCTCGGACTCGTCGGCGTCGTCCTCAACCTGCTCTCCGCGTTCGCCTCGCTGGGCGTGCTGGTCCTGGTCTTCCAGAACGAATGGGCCGAGGGAATCCTCGACTTCACCTCCACCGGCTCGATCGGCTCCCGTGTCCCGCTGTTCCTCTTCGTGATCCTCTTCGGGCTGTCCATGGACTACCAGGTGTTCGTGATCAGCCGGATCCGCGAGGCGCGCCTCGCCGGCGCCTCCAACCGGCAGGCGGTCCTGGGGGGCCTGTCCTCCTCCGCCGGGGTGGTCACCAGTGCGGCCGTGGTGATGGTGACGGTGTTCGCGAGCTTCGCCGCGCTGCACCTGATCGAGATGAAGCAGATCGGTTTCAGCCTGGCGGTCGCGGTCCTGCTGGACGCCTTCGTGATCCGGATCCTGGTGCTGCCCTCCCTGATGCTGCTGCTCGGCGAGGCGAACTGGTGGCCCGCGCGCGGAACGCGCCCCACCGGGAGGCCCGAGCGGACGGAGCGTCAGCCGATGTCCGTAGGCTGATCGGATGACCGACGGGATGGGGACGCGGATGACCGACGGGACAGGGACGCGGATGGCCGAGCGGGCGGCCGACGGCGCCGCCGAGCGGCCGGCGCTCACGGCCCTCCGGCGCTGGTACACCGCCGCCTGGCTGCTGCTGGGGCTGATCCCCTCGGTCATCGCCGTCGGCAACGACTCGGGGCCCGCGAAATGGGCCTCCCTGGTCCTCGTGGCACTGGCCCTCGCCTACACGGCCACCCACCGCGCGCTGATCCACCCGACCGGCTATCTGGTGGCCCTGGCCGCCGGGTTGGGGGTGATGGCGGCTCTCCCGGGCGGCGGCGCGGCCCTGCTCGTCGTCGCTCTCCCCCAGTTCTGGTTCCAGACCCGCGGGCGCCGGGCGGCCGTACTGCTCAGCGGCTGCGCGGCCGCGGCCACCGCCGCGGGGAGCCTGCTGCGCGACTCGCCGGGGAACGCGGTCGCGGCCCTGACCGGGTACGCGGTGTCGGTCCTTGCGGGCGTCCTGCTCCACCGCCTGGTCGCGGACAGCGAGGCCCGCGCCACCGCACTCGCCGCGGAACTGTCCCTCACCCAGGAGCAGTTGGCGGACGCCCACCGCCGCCAGGGCGCGGCCGACGAAAGGGAACGCATGGCCCGCGAGATCCACGACACCCTCGCCCAGGGTTTCGCCTCCATCATCGTGCTGGCCGAGGCCGCCCGGACCGGCCTCGCCGGAGATCCGGAGCGCACCGCCCGGCAACTGCGCTCGATCGAGCGGACCGCCCGGGAGAACTTCGCCGAGGCCCGGGTCCTGGTGGGTTCGGCCCCGCACAGCGGCCTCACCCCCGGCTCGGTGGTGCCGACCCTGCGCCGCACCCTGGAGCGGTTCGCCCAGGACACGGGGGTCACGGTGGACGCGGAGCTCCCCGAGGACGTCGACTGCGACCAGCAGACCCGGATCGCGCTGCTGCGCTGCACCCAGGAGTCCCTCGCCAACGTCCGCAAGCACGCCGACGCGAGCACCGTGGGCGTGGTCCTCGCCCAGTATCCGCACGCCATCGAGCTGGAGATCACCGACGACGGACGGGGGTTCGCGGTCGAGGAGTCGCGCGGCTTCGGTCTGGACGGCATGCGCAAGCGGCTCGCCGAGCTCGACGGCGAGCTGACGGTGACGAGCTCGGTCGGGGACGGCACCCGCGTCCTCGCGACCTTCCACACGAACGGACAGGCCTGACATGCCCGCAGCACACGAACCGCACGCCGCCGGGGCCCCGATCCGGGTCGTGGTCGTCGACGACCACACCGTGATGCGCGCAGGAGTGATCTCGCTCCTGGCGCCCGTCCCGGACATCGCCGTCGTCGGGGAGGCCGACGACGGGCGCGCGGGCCTCGAACTCGTCGAGCGGCTGGCCCCCGACGTCGCCCTGGTCGACCTGCGCATGCCGGTCATGGACGGGGTCGCGGCCACCGCCGCGATCACCGCGGGCCCCGCCCCGACGCGGGTGCTGATCCTCACCACGTACGACACCGACGTCGAGATCGAGCGTGCGGTGGAGGCCGGCGCCATCGGCTACCTGCTCAAGGACACCACCGCCGAGCAGCTCGCCGAGGCCGTACGCGGCGCCGCCCGCGGCGAGACCGTCCTCGCCCCGCGCGTCGCCGAACGCCTGGTCGCCCGGATGCGCCGCCCCGCCCCGGTCGTCCTGACCGCGCGCGAACAGGACGTACTGGGTGCGGTGGCCGACGGGCTGTCCAACGCCGAGATCGGCAGGCGCCTCGTGATCGCCGAGGCGACGGTCAAGACCCATCTGCTGCGTGTCTTCGCGAAGTTGGACGTGAGCGACCGTACGCGCGCGGTGGTCGTGGCCCTGGACCAGGGCCTGCTGCCGGACCGCGAGACTCCGCGCTAGACACCCCCTGGTTCCGCGGGCCCGGCGCTGCCGTACCTGGGGGGCGTGTCCGAGGGGGTCGTTACGCGGTCTCGCCGACGGCCGCCAGCGAGTCGGCCGCGCCGTCCGTCTCCCAGCGCAGCAGGTCTCCCGGCTGGCAGTCGAGCACCTCGCAGAGCGCGGCGAGCGTCGTGAAGCGGACCGCCTTGGCGCGGCCGTTCTTGAGCACCGCGAGGTTGGCGGGGGTGATGCCGACGCGCTCCGCGAGCTCGCCGACGGACATCTTGCGCCTGGCCAGCATCACGTCGATGTCCACGACGATCGGCATCAGATCACCTCGGAGAGCTCGGCGCGCATCCGGGTCGCCTCGACGTCGCGCTCGACGGCCTGGGCGAGCAGCATCCGCAGGACGAGCACGATCAGCGCGACGCCGAGCACCGCCAGGCTCGCCCCGCAGATCAGGAGGACGACGCCCGGGGCGACGGCCTCGCCGGGTGCCAGGACGACGGCGAACGCGAACACGAGGGCGGTGCCCGCCGCGAAGGCGCCGGTGATGACGTCCACGTACCGGAAGGCCGCGTGCGAGAACACCGTCCCTCGCCGCACCATCGTGACCAGCCGCCAGACGGAGACCAGGACGACCTGAGCCGCCACGACGCCCAGGACGGTGATGACGAGCAGGGGTGTGCGCAGGTACGCGTACTCCGGCGCGAGACCGTCCAGGTCGGCGGCGAGCAGGGGCACCATCACCGCTTCCACGAAGACCGAACCGGCGAACAGCGTCGCGAGTACGGCCCGTAGCGCGAGCACCGTCATCTTCCCCATGACCCCTCCAGCGATCGACTATCGAATAGCGATAACAAGCTATCGATATTCGATAGAAGCGGCAAGTGGGTCAGGGGTCGGGGAGCTGTCGGCGGACGAGCAGGAGGGCGACGTCGTCGGTGCGGTGCGCGGGGTCCTTGACGTGCCGGATGAGGCCCTCCGCGAGCACGTCGAGGTCCTCGTTCCGGGAGCGGGCGAGGCGGTCGGCCAGCTCCGCCGTAGCGGTGCCGATGTCGACACCGTGGGCCTCGACCAGCCCGTCGGTGAAGAGCGCGAGGACGGAACCCGGCTCCCAGGGGACCTCCGCGGTGGCGTACTCGACCTCCGCGTCGATCCCGAGGAGGAGCCCCGGCGGGACCTCGAGGAGGTGGGTACGGCCGTCGGGGTGACACAGCAACGGTGGGGAGTGGCCCGCGGTGGCCAGCCGGAGCCGGTGGTGCGCGAGGTCGAGCTCGACGATCAGACAGCTGGTGAAGCGGTCCGGGTCCAGGTCGTTCAGGAGCCGGTTGGTACGGGCGAGGATGTCGCCCGGGGAGGCGCCGGCGGTCGCGTGCGCGTGGACCGCGATGCGGACCTGCCCCATGAGGGCCGCCGCGTTCGTGTCGTGCCCCTGGACGTCGCCGATGACGGCGATGACCGTGTCGCGCGTGGCGTGGATGAGGTCGTAGAAGTCCCCGCCGATTTCCGTGGCGTGGCCGGCGGGCAGGTAGCGGGCGGCGACGACGATTCCCGGGAGCGGGGTCAGGCCGTGCGGGAGCAGGCTGGTCTGGAGGCTGCGCGCGAGGGAGTGCTTGGCGTCGTAGAGACGGGCCCTGGCGAGGGCCTGCGCGATCAGCCCGGCCAGGGAGGTGAGCAGGGCGCGTTCGGCCCCCGGGAAGGGCCGCGGCCGGTCGTACGAGAGGATCAGGGAGCCCACCGGGCGGCCGGAGGCGATGAGCGGCAGGAAGGCCCAGGCGCTGCGGTCCTCGTAGCGCGGGGCGTGCGGGTGGGCGCGGAAGAGTTCTTCCGGCGTGGGGAAGAACACGGGCACGCCACTGACGAGCACCTGGGCGTCGGCGACCTCCGCCGTCAGGGGCGTGCCGTCGTAGCGGTCCACGAACTCCTGGCTGTAGCCGCGGTGGCCGATGATGCGCAGCCGTCCCTCGTCCGCGCTCATCAGGACGAGGCCCTGCGGGCCGAAGGCGGGCACGATCTGGTCGGCGACGAGTTCGACGACGTCATGGACGCCGGCCGCCTCGGCGAGCGTCGCCGCCAGGTGCATGAGGTGGTAGACGGCGGCGGCGCCGACGGGCTCGACGTGCTGCGGGGGTGACGCGGACGGGGAGCCGTCGGCGACCGCCCGCGCGGCTCCCGCTCCGGCGGTCTCCGACGGCTCCCCGTCCGCGCCCTCGTCCGTCGTGGCGGGCCCCGCCACCCGGGTGATGTGGACGCTGATGCCGGTGGAGTCCGGATAGAGCACGAACAGCAGCCGGATCCCCGGCCGTCGCAGGACGGTGAACGACACCGGCCGGCGGGTGACCACCGCCGCGCGGTAGCGGTCCTCGAAGGCGGGGTCGTTCAGCCACAGCAGCACCTCCCACGGCCGTCTGCCGAGCAGGGCGGCCGCACCGGCGTCGACCAGCTCGGCCGCGGCGGTGTTGACGAAGGTGATGCGCCCGTCGAGGTCCATGGCGCAGCAGCCGACGGGCAGCCGCTCCGTGAAGTCGACGGCGGCCAGGGCACGGGCGGGATCGGCCTCGGAGGTGCGCGCCGCACGGACGACACGCGGCTCCGGGGGGAAGGGTTTCGGGTCCTGTCCGGCCGCCGACCGAAGCAGCTCCGCCGACCGAAGCAGCTCCGCCGACCTGTGGCAGTAGGCGTCGAGCGTCGCGCGCTCGCGCTCGTCGAGCTGGGGCGCGTGCCAGACCGGCCACAGCAGGACGACGCCGCCCCACATGGTCGTGGTGTCGGCGATCGGGGCGGCCGCCAGCATGAAGTCGTACGGCAGCACGATCCCCAGCCGGGGGTAGCGGTGGGCGATCTCCTCCCGGCCCGACAGCCACACGGTTCTCCGGTCCCGCATGGCATCGGCCACCGGGATCGGGGCGTCGGCCGGGACCCGGACCCAGGGAGCGGCGATCTCCCGGGAGACGCCCGACACGAGGGCGAGCCCGAGCACCCGGTCCCCCGGCACCCGCAGGTACACCAGTCCGATCGACGCCCCGGTCGCGCGCATGACCTCGGTGAGTGCCGCGTCCATCCATCCGCCGCCGAAGACGTCGTCGGCGCCGTCGGCAGCGGGAACGTCACCCATATTCGGACCCTACGTCCGGCTGCCCCCGCTCGCGCGACAAGGGCCCGACTCCTCGGCGGCACGCGGCACCGGTACGATCTCGACGCCGCGGCGAAGGACGTCGACTCCGGCACCGAGCCGACCGGTGGTGACCGATGAGCCTCACCGACCCCCGCCGTACGGCGGCCGGAGTCCTGTTCCTGTTGTCGACCACGCTGATCAGCGGGTGCGGCGGCGGCGCGGACGGACCGTCCGACGGCCGCCCGGCCACCGCCTCGTCGAGCCGATCGACGGAGCAGAGCACCCCGCAGGCGGAGATCAGACGCGACACCGCTCCGATCCTGAGGCGATTCCCGCAGTTCGGGACCGTCACCGGCGTCGAGTGGGCCTCGGCTCCCCTCGGCAAGGCCGATTCCCGGGTGCCGGGGCCCACCGACTACCGGCTCTCCGGTGTGGCGACCCTCGCGAAGGCGGATGTCCGGCGGCTGCTGAAGGAGTACGCCTGGACGCCGGCCGCGGAACCGCCGGACGTTCTGGCGATCATCGCTCCCGGAGTGCCCGAGGAATCCGAGACCTCCAAGGCGCCCAAGACGCCCACGGGGTCCACCGCGTCCAAGCGCATCGCGTGGCGGTCGAGTGAGGCGTTCACCTCGGCCGTCACCGGCGACGTGTACTCCGCGACGTTCCATCTGGACCCCGTCACCGGGACGATGGTCTTCGACGCGGTCAATCCGACGGTCACCGACGACACGTGAGCGGGCCGTCCCCTGGCCGACCGCGGGTTCAGCTGCCGAATCCGAGACCGAGACGGTCCAGCGTGCGCAGCCAGAGGTTGCGGCGGCCTTCGTTGCGGTCGGCACGGGCCATGGACCACGTGGTGATGCCGATGCCCACCGAGCGGACCGGCTCGGGCGGGAACGGGAGCGGCTTGCGGCGGACGAGTTCGAGCGACGTGCGCTCGGTGCGGGCACCGTCGAGCAGGTCGAGCATGACCTCTGCCCCGAAGCGGGTCGCCCCGACGCCGAGGCCGGTGAAGCCGGCGGCGTAGGCGACCTTCCCCCGGTGGCTGGTGTCGAAGAAGACGCAGAAGCGGGTGCTCGTGTCGATGGCTCCGCCCCAGGCGTGGGAGAAGCGCGCCCCGTCCAGCTGGGGGAAGGTCTGGAAGAAGTGGCGTGCGAGGGTCGCGAAGCTCTCGTGCCGCTGGTTGTGCTCCGGGCGCACGCGCCCGTTGTAGTGGTACACGGCGTCGTAGCCGCCCCACAGGATCCGGTTGTCGGCGGACAGCCGGACGTAGTGGAACTGGTTGGTCATGTCCGCGAAGCCCTGCCGGTTCCGCCACCCGACGGAAGCCAGCTGCTCCGCGCTGAGCGGCTCCGTCATGAGCGCGTAGTCGTAGACGGGCACGGTGTACGGGCGGTGGCGTCGCAGCAGGGAGGGGTACGCGTTGGTCGCGAGGGCGACCTTGTGGGCGATGATCCGCCCGTAGGGGGTGCGGACGGCCATCGTGTGCCCCTGCTCGTCGAGGGACAGCGCGGGGGTGTGCTCGTGCATGCGGACACCGAGCTCGAGGCAGGCCCGCTTGAGGCCCCAGGCGAGGCGGGCCGGGTTGACCATGGCCACGTCGTCCTTGTTCCACAGACCGGCGAGGAAGGTCGGCGAGTTGATCTCCGCGCGCACGGCGTCGGCGTCGAGCAGTACGGATGCGCCGCCGTACCGTGCGACGGTCTCGGCCTCTTCCTCGAGGCCTTCGACCTGGTAGGGCTCCGTGGCGACGGCGAGGGAGCCGGTGCGCTCCCAGTCGCAGTCGATGCCGTGGCGTACGAGGGTGTCCTCCATGGCCTGGAGGTTCTCCCGGCCGAGGCGCTCCAGGAGCCCGATCTCGTCGGGCCAGCGGGAGAGACCGTTGTCCAGGCCGTGGGTGAGGCTGGCCTCGCAGAAACCGCCGTTGCGCCCGGAGGCGGCGCCACCGGCTTCGTCACCCTCGACGAGGACCACGTCGAGCGAGGGGTCCCGCTCCTTGGCGACGAGGGCCGTCCAGAGGCCGGTGTAGCCACCGCCGACCACGAGGAGGTCACAGGTGGTCGCGCCGACGAGCGCGGGGGTGGACTGCGGCTTCTCGGGACTGTCGAGCCAGAACGGGATCGGTTCGGCGTCCCGGAGCGAGGCGAGGGGGTCCATGACGGCGGGCTCCTTGGAATCGCGGAGGTGAGGTGCGGGCCTCCGAAGTGCCGCCATGACACCCTCCCCGGCACTTCAAGGTCAATGGTGTTGACGTAAGGCGCTCGCGCCTTACGCCACCGGTCGTCAGTTGTCGCCGAAACCGACGTAGTTCTCCGCGAGCGAGGCCGAGGCCGCCCCCGAGTTCGCGAGGTAGCGCAGGTGAGAGAGGCGCAGACCACGGTCGAAGGCGGTGTCGTCCGGGCTGGTGTGGAGGAGGGTCGTCATCGTGTACGAGAAGTGCTCGGCCCGCCACACGCGGCGCAGCGCGGTCTCCGAGTAGGCGTCGAGCAGCGACTCGTCCCGCCGGGTGTGGTGGCGGGTGAGGGCCTGGGCGAGCAGGGTCACGTCGGCGACGGCGAGGTTGAGGCCCTTGGCCCCGGTGGGCGGCACGATGTGGGCCGCGTCCCCGGCGAGGAAGAGGCGCCCGTGGCGCAGGGGCTCGGCGACGAAGCTGCGCATCGGGGTGATGCTCTTCTCGGTGATGGGCCCGCGCTTCAGCTGCCAGTCGCCGTCGACGGCGAAGCGGGCCTCCAGCTCGTCCCAGATCCGCTCGTCCGGCCAGTTGTCCGTCGAGTCGTCCGGGTCGACCTGGAGGTAGAGGCGGCTGACCTCGGGCGAGCGCATGCTGTGCAGGGCGAAGCCGCGCTCGTGGTGGGCGTAGATCAGCTCGTCGCAGGAGGGTGCGACGTCGGCGAGGATGCCGAGCCAGGAGAAGGGGTAGGTGCGCTCGGTGACGGTGAGGACGTCCTCGGGCAGGGAGCGCCGGCCGATGCCGTGGAAGCCGTCGCAGGCGACGACGAACTCGCAGTCGAGGATGTGCTCGGCGCCCTCGTGGCGGTAGCGGATGCCGGGCCGGTCGGTCTCGATGCCGTCGACGGACAGGGCCTCGGCCTCGAAGAGGATCGTGCCGCCGGCCTCCTGGAGCAGGGCGATGAGGTCCTTGACCACCTCGGTCTGGGCGTAGACCATGACCGACCGGCCGCCCGTGAGGGACGGGAAGTCGATCCGGTGGGAGCGCCGGTCGAAGCGGAGCTCGATGCCGTGGTGCTCCAGGCCCTGCCGGTCCATGCGGGCGCCGGCGCCGGAGGCGCGCAGCACGTCGACGGTGTCCTGTTCGAGGATGCCGGCGCGCTGGCGCCGCTCGACGTACGCCCGGTCGCGGAGTTCGAGGACGACGTTGTCGACGCCCTGCCGGTGCAGCAGGTGCGAGAGGAGGAGGCCGGCCGGTCCGGCTCCGATGATGCCGACGGTGGTACGGGGCATGAGGTGGTCTCCGTGAGCGTGATGGAGGTGGGCAGGGGTCACAGGTCGAGCGGGGTGCCGTCCTCGGTGAGGACGCGCTGCGCGGTGGCGAAGGCGGAGTTGGCCGCGGGCACCCCGCAGTAGACGGCGGAGTGCAGCAGCACCTCCTTGATGTCCTCGGGGGTGAGCCCGTTGCGGATCGCGGCGCGGACGTGCATCGCCAGTTCCTCCTGGTGCCCGTGGGCGATCAGGGCGGTGAGGGTGAGGCAGCTGCGGGTGCGCCGGTCGAGGCCGGGACGGGTCCAGATCTCGCCCCAGGCGCAGCGGGTGATGTAGTCCTGGAAGTCGGCGGTGAAGTCGGTGGTGCGGGCGACGGCCCGGTCCACGTGGGCGTCGCCGAGGACGGCCCGGCGGACCGCCATGCCCTCGGCGTACCGGCTGTCGTCGGAGTCGGGGGTGCCGAAGTGGCCGAGGAGTGCGGAGAGGACCGCTTCGGGCCGTTCGGCGGGGGCGAGGTGGGCGGCGCCGGCGAGTTCGAGCAGGCTCGCGTCGGGGATGCCGTCGGCGAGCTCGCGGGCGTGCGCGGGGGGTGTGGCCGTGTCGGCGCGCCCGGCGAGGACGAGGGTGGGCACGGTGATGCGGGGCAGCTCGTCGCGGAGGTCGTACGCGGCGAGGGCGTCGCAGCAGGCCGCGTACCCCTCGGCGTCGGCGGCGCACAGGTCGTCCACGAGGCGGTCGGCTGTGTGCGTGCCCGCGAAGTCGGGGGTGAACCACCGTCCGAGGGCCCCCGGTGCCACGGCGTCGGTCCCCTTCTCGCGTACGAGGGCGGCCCGCTCCCGCCATCCGGCGGGCTCGCCGAAGCGGGCCGATGAGCAGACGAGGGCGAGGCGCGTGACCCGCTCCGGGTGGCGCGCGGCGAGGTGGGCGCCGATGGCACCGCCGAGGGAGATCCCCGCGTAGGCGAACTGTTCGACGCCGAGGTGGTCGGCGAGGGCGAGGACGAGGGCCGCCAGGTCGGTCATGGTGGTGGTGGTGCCGGGGGCCGTGTCGCCGAGCACCCCGCTGGGGGTGGCGCCGTGGCCGGGCAGGTCGAAGCGGATCACCCGGTGGCGGCGGGCCAGGGCGGGGACCTGGGCGTCCCAGACGGCGAGCGAGGTGCCGAGGGACGGGCCGAGGATCAGGACGGGCGCGTCGGCGGGACCGTCGATCCGGTGGTGGAGAACGCGGGTCACGGGCGGCCTTCCGGGTCGGCGGAGGGCGGCCTCCGCAGGGCGTGGTCGGCGGAGGGCTGCCTCCGCAGGGCGTGGTCGACGAGCTGGGGGGCGGCGCCGGTGGCGGTGGTCGGGTCGGCGAGGGCGCGCAGCCGCTCGGGGTCGATCCGGCCGGTCAGCTCGGGGGCGGCGACGAGCAGCTCGGCGAGCTCCCTGTCCTCCTCCGCTGCCCGCCGGGAGACCCGGTCGAGCAGGGCGCGGGCCTCGGCCCGGCCGAGGACGTCCGCCAGGGCGGCGGCGAGGCGTTCGCTCGTCACGAGACCGCGGGTGCGGTGCAGGTTCTCCAGCATCCGGTCCGGGTGGACGCTGAGCCCTTCGGCGAGTTCGGCGGTGTGGTGGGCGGCGGCCCCGGCCAGCCTGAGCAGCTCCCGCAGCGGCTGCCATTCGGCGTGCCAGGCGCCGGCGGGACGTTCGTCCTCCGCGGCGAGCGAGCCGAGGAGTACGGCGGCGAGCGCGGGGGCCTGGCGGGCGGCCGAGGCGACGAGGGTGGCGCGGACGGGGTTGCTCTTGTGCGGCATGGCGGAGGAGCCGCCGCCGCTGCCCTCGGCGAGTTCGGCGGTCTCGGTGCGGGCGAGCCGGAGGACGTCCGCGGCGGGCTTGCCGAGCGCGGCGGCGGTGAACGCGAGCGCCGTCGCGAGGTCGGCGACCGGGGTGCGCAGGGTGTGCCAGGGCAGGACGGGTGCGGCGAGTCCGAGTTCGGCCGCGTACCGCTCGGTGAGCGCGGGGCCACTGCCGGGGCTGTCGGCCAGGTACTCGAATGCCGCCAACGTGCCTGCGGCTCCGCCCAGTTGGGTGGGGAGCCTGAGCGCGGCGAGCCGCTCGGCCGCGTCGAGGACGAGGTGGCGCCAGCCCGCCGCCTTGAGCCCGAAGGTGGTGGGCACGGCGTGCTGGCCGAGAGTGCGGCCGGCCATGGGGGTGTCCCGGTGGGCGGCGGCGAGCCGTCCGAACGCCTCGGCCGCCCGGTGCAGTTCGGCGGTGATCAGCGGGACGGTACGGGCCGCGACCAGCATCGCGGCGGTGTCCAGGACGTCCTGGCTGGTCGCGCCCCGGTGTACGTACGGGGCGGTGTCCACCGGGACGGCGGCGGTCAGCGCGGCGACGAGCGGGATGACCGGGTTGCCGCCCGCGCGGGCGCGCAGCGCGAGGTCGCGCGCGTCGAAGCGGTCGGCGCGGGCCGCCTCCGTGACGGCCTCGGCCGCCGGGCCGGGGGCGTGGCCGAGGGCGGCCTGCGCCCGGGTGAGGGCGGCCTCGGCGTCGAGCATCGCCTGGAGGAAGGCGCGGTCGCCGGTGGCGCGCTCGGCCGCGGTGCCCGCGCTGACGGGGGCGAGGAGGCCGGTGTCGTACGCGTCGGAGTCGTACGAGTCGGAGTCGTACGGGTCACTCCGCGTGGTCTCAGCGGAAGTCAAGGAACACCGTCTCTTCGGCCCCCTGGAGGCGGATGTCGAAGCGGTGGACGCCCGGCCGCTCCTCCGTGGCGAGCAGGGTCGCGCGCCGCTCCGGCGCCAGCTCCGCGAGCAGCGGGTCGGCGTCGGTGGCCGGGCCCGGCAGGTAGATCCGGGTGTACAGGTGGTGGAGCAGGCCGCGGGCGAAGACGCAGACGGAGAGGTACGGGACGCCTCCCGGCGGGAGGGTCCTGGCCGCCCAGTGGCCGTCGGCGTCGGTGGCGATCCGCCCGAAGCCGGTGAACGTGACGCCGTCCCGGCCCAGGTACCCGCCGGTGACGGGGTCGCGCCGCAGGGAGCCGGGGGCTCCGGAGCGGTCGCCGTCGGGGCCGGGCTGCCAGATCTCCACGATCGCGTCGGGGATCGGGGCGCCGCCGCCGTCGTACACGTATCCGTGGACGGTGAGGGCGTCGGGGTGTCCGGCGGGTGCGATGTCGGGTCCGCCGGGGAAGGGCAGGGCGTAGCCGTAGAAGGGGCCGACGGTCTGCGAGGGCGTGGGGAGGAGGGGCATCGGGTCGCGGCTCATCGGCCTTCCTCGATCCAGGTCGCGGCGGGGCCGTCGAGGACGATGTCCCAGCGGTAGCCGAGCGACCGCTCGGGGGTGGACAGGTCGTGGTCGTAGGTGGCGACGAGCCGCTCGCGCGCCGCGTCGTCGGTGACGGACTGGAGGATCGGGTCGTACGCGAAGAGCGGGTCGCCGGGGAAGTACATCTGGGTGACGAGCCGCTGGGCGAAGGCGGTGCCGAAGAGCGAGAAGTGGATGTGCGCGGGGCGCCAGGCGTTGTCGTGGTTGCGCCAGGGGTAGGCCCCGGGCTTGATGGTGATGAACGTGTACGCGCCCCGGTCGTCCGTGAGGCAGCGGCCGAAGCCGGTGAAGTTCGGGTCGAGCGGCGCCGGGTGCTGGTCGCGGAGATGGGCGTACCGGCCGGCCGCGTTGGCCTGCCACAGCTCGACGAGCTGGCCCCGGACGGGCCGCCCGGCACGGTCGAGCACGCGGCCGGTGACGGTGATCCGCTCGCCGAGCGGCTCCCCCGCGTGGGCCAGGGTCAGGTCGCCGTCGGTCTCGGTGACGTCGGTGACGCCGAAGACCGGGCCGGAGAGTTCGACGGCCTCGGGGTCGTGGACGGTGACCGGCGGGTGGAGGGGGTGTCGCAGCGCGCTGCTGCGGTAGGGGGCGTAGTCCCGGGCGGGGTGGTGACGCACCTCGCCGGCGGCGAGGTAGTCCTTCCGCTCACCCTCGATCTCGCGCGAGATGTCCTGCTGCGTCAGCGTCATGACGTTCCGTCACCTTTCCAGTACGAGGGCGAGTCCCTGGCCGACGCCGATGCAGAGCGTGGCGAGGCCGGTGCCGGAGCCGAGGGCGGCGAGCTGGTGGGCCACGGTTCCGGCGAGCCGGGACCCGGAGGAGCCGAGAGGGTGTCCGAGCGCGATCGCTCCGCCGTACGGGTTGACCACGGCGGGGTCGAGCTCCGGCCACTCGGCGAGGCAGCCGAGGGCCTGGGCGGCGAAGGCCTCGTTGAGTTCCAGGGTGGAGAGGTCGGCGAAGGTGCGGCCGGCGCGGGTCAGCGCACGCCGCGCGGCCTCGACGGGGCCGAGGCCGAAGTACTGCGGTTCGATGCCGCTGACTCCGGAGGCGGTGATCCGGGCCAGGGGTTCGCGGCCGGTGGCGCGCAGCCCGGCCTCGTCGGTGATCAGGAGGGCGGAGGCTCCGTCGTTGAGCGGGGAGGCGTTGCCCGCCGTGACGGTGCCGCCCTCGCGGAAGACGGGCCTGAGGCGGGCGAGGGCCGCGAGGGAGGTGTCCTCGCGGACGGACTCGTCGCGGTCGAGGCCGGTGCCGTCGACGGGGACGACCTCGGCGTCGAAGGCGCCGGTCGCCCATGCCTCGGCGGCCTTGGCGTGGCTGGCGAGGGCGTAGGCGTCCTGCGCCTCGCGGCCGATGGCGTGCTTCTCGGCGACGAGTTCGGCGCCCTCGCCGAGGGACACGGTCCACTCGGCGGGCATGCGCGGGTTGACCATGCGCCAGCCGAGGGTGGTGGAGTGGAGCTCCTGGTGGCCGGCGGGGAAGGCGCGGTCGGGCTTGGGCAGGACCCAGGGGGCGCGGCTCATCGACTCGACGCCGCCGGCGAGGACGACCGAGGCGTCACCGACGGCGACGGCGCGGTAGGCCTGGATCACGGCCTCCATACCGGAGCCGCACAGCCGGTTCACGGTGACGCCGGGGACGGTCACCGGCACTCCGGCGAGCAGCGCGGCCATCCGGGCGACGTCCCGGTTCTCCTCACCGGCGCCGTTGGCGTTGCCGAGGACCACGTCGTCGACGCGGGCGGGGTCGAGTGCGGGCGTACGGTCCAGCAGGGCGCGCAGGACGTGGGCGGCGAGGTCGTCCGGGCGGACGCCCGAGAGCGCTCCGCCGTAGCGGCCGACCGGGGTCCGTACGGCGTCGACGATATAGACGTCCTTGGTCACGACGTTCCCTCCACGTTGGCGGCGACGGCCGCGGTGACGACGGCCGGGGGCACGGATACCGGTGCGCCGGTGCGGCGCGTGATCTCGTCGACGCTCACTCCGGGTGCGGTCTCCACGAGGAGCAGTCCGTCCTCGGTGACGTCGAGGACGCCGAGATCGGTGATGATCCGGTGGACGCAGGCGCGGCCGGTGAGCGGCAGCGTGCAGGTGTCCACGATCTTCGGCGTGCCGTCCTTGGCCGTGTGCTCGGTGAGGACGACGACCCGCCGGACGCCGTGGACGAGGTCCATCGCGCCGCCCATGCCCTTGACCATCCGGCCGGGGACGGCCCAGTTGGCGAGGTCGCCGCGGGCGGAGACCTGCATGGCGCCGAGGATCGCGGTGTCGATGTGGCCGCCGCGGATCATGCCGAAGGAGAGCGCTGAGTCGAAGAAGGCGGCGCCGGGGAGAACGGTGACCGTCTCCTTGCCTGCGTTGATCAGATCGGGGTCGACCTCGTCCTCGTAGGGGTACGGGCCGACTCCGAGGAGTCCGTTCTCCGACTGGAGGACGACGTCGACGCCCTCGGGGAGGAAGCCCGGCACCCGGGTCGGCAGTCCGATCCCGAGATTGACGTACGAGCCGTCGGTCAGCTCGCGGGCGGCGCGGGCCGCCATCTCGTCCCTGGTCCAGCTCATCGCGTGCGTACCGTCCTTCGCTCGATGCCCTTGGCGGCGGCCTCTTCGGGGGTCAGCGCCACGACGCGCTGGACGAACACCCCGGGCAGATGGATCCGGTCGGGGTCCAGTTCGCCCGGCTCCACGAGCTCCTCGACCTCGGCGATCGTGACGCGGCCGGCCATCGCGGCGAGCGGGTTGAAGTTGCGGGCGGAGCGGCGGAAGACGAGATTGCCGTGGCGGTCGCCACGGGCGGCGCGGACCAGGGCGAAGTCGGTGGTGATGCCGTGTTCGAGGACGTGGGGACGGCCGTCGTACACGCGGACCTCCTTCGGCGGGGAGGCCACCGCCACGCCGCCGTCGGGGGCGTACCGCCAGGGCAGTCCGCCGTCGGCGGCCTGGGTGCCGACGCCGGCGGGGGTGAAGAAGGCGGGGATGCCGCAGCCGCCGGCCCGGAGCCGTTCGGCGAGGGTGCCCTGCGGGGTGAGTTCCAGCTCCAGTTCGCCGCCGAGATAACGGCGGGCGAACTCCTTGTTGTCGCCGATGTAGGAGCCCGTCACGCGGACGATGCGGCCCTCGGCGAGCAGGATGCCGAGGCCGCCGCCGTCGACGCCGCAGTTGTTCGACACGACGCTCAGTCGGCCCGCGCCCTGGGTGTGCAGCGCTCGGATCAGCGCGTCCGGCACCCCGCTCAGCCCGAAACCGCCGACGGCGAGCGAGGCACCGTCTCCTATGTCCGCCACCGCGTCCGCGGCGGATGCCACCACTTTGTCCATGTCACGACCCGTTTCACCGAGGATTGACGACCCATGCGTTCGCCTGGTGAACTTATGTTCATCAACGAACGCGGGGGTGAGTGTCCGCCCGCGCTTCGGGTCGTGTCAACGGCGCCGGGTACGGTTTCCGCATCGTGATCGACCCGCGACCACGGTCCGCGACCAGCCGGAGGAGCCCAGACGATGGCGCAGCACGCCGAGCCGAACGAGGAGCTCGTCGAGCCGCCCGAGGAGTCGGTCGAACCCTCCGAGGAGCTGGTCGGGCCACCCGCGGAGTCCGTCGGGCCCCCCGAGGAGCTCGTCGGGCCGCTGGAGCGCGGGCTCTCCGTCCTGCGTGCCATGGCCGCCGGGCCGGGTGGCCGCCACCGCCCCGGCGATCTCGCCCGCACCACGGGGCTCGCCCGGTCGACGGTCGACCGGGTCGCCACGACACTCCTGCGCCTCGGGTACGTACGGGCCGAGGAGCGGGACCTGCTGCTCGCGCCGCGCGCGGCGGAGCTGGGCAACGCCTACCTCTCCTCCACCGGACTGCCCGAGGCCGTCGGGCCGCATGCCGTCGCCCTCGCCGACGAGCTGGACGAGTCGGTGTCCGTGGCCGTCCCCGACCGGGACGGCGTGCGCTTCGTGGCCCAGGCGGCGCGCCGGCGGGCCATGGCGATCTCGTTCCGCGCCGGTGACGTCCTGCCGGCCGAACGCTGCGCGCCCGGGGCGCTGTTCGCCGCCGGCTGGGGCGACGCGGAGTGGGGTGCGTGGCGGGCACGGCACCTGAAGGACCCACTGGACGCCGCTTTCCCCGCGGTACCTCCGCGTACGCCCTCGGCTGCGAGCCCGGCCTCGGCCGTGGGCTCGACCCCGGACTCGACCTCGGCTACCGACTCGCCATCGGCGCCGGACGCCGTGGAGAGCGACTTCCGCGACCGGGCGCGCCGGAGCCGTACAGACGGGTGGGCGGTGGACGACCAGCTCATCGAGGCAGGTCTGATCGCCGTCGCCCTCCCCGTGCGCGATCCGAAGGGCGCCGTGGTCTGCGCGGTCAGCGTGGTCAGCCACACCAGCCGTCACGACATCGGTTCCCTGGCCGACTTCGCGCTGCCGCCGCTGCGCGCGGCCGTCGGCGCCATGGAGGCTGCCCTGGCGGCGGCTCTCGCCGCGAAGACCGCCGCGAAGACCGCCGCGGAGAACGGGTCGGCGAACGGGGCGGCGAACGGGGCGGGGATCGGCTCGGAGACCGCCGATCCGCCCGCCGGTCCGGGCGTCGCGGCGCTCAAGGAGGAGCTGGGCTCCGGGTTTCTGCAGTCGCTCGCACGGGGCCTGGACGTGCTGTGCGCGTTCGGGGCGGTCCGGGGTCCGGTCAGGCTGTCGGAGCTGGCCCGGCTGACGGGACTCCCCCGGGCCACCGCCCGGCGGTCCCTCATCACCCTGCGCCACCTCGGGTACGCCCGGGAGGACGAGGACGGGTTCCGCGTACTCCCCCGCGTCCTGGAGCTCGGCCACGCCCGTGTCTCGGGGCTCACGCTCGTCGACATCGCCACCCCGCACCTGGCCGAACTGGTGCGCAGGGTCCACGAGTCGGCGTCCCTCGCGGTCCTCGACGGGGAGGACATCCGCTACGTCGCCCGCGTCGCGAGCTCCCGGATCATGCACATCGACATCAGGGTGGGCACCCGGCTGCCCGCCTACGCGACCTCGATGGGCCGGGTCCTGCTCGGCGCCCTGCCCGAGGACGAGCGCACGGCCCTCCTCTCCGAGGTGACGCCCGAGGCGCTCACGCCCCACACCGTGACCACGGCCGAGGCGCTCGCCGAGGCGGTGGCCGAGACCGCGCGGCGCGGCTACGGCTGGGTGGAGCAGGAGCTGGAGGAGGGCCTGCGCTCACTCGCGGCACCGGTGACGGACAGCGGCGGTCGGGTGGTCGCCGCCGTCAACGTCGCTCTGCACGCGGGCCGCCGCTCGCCGGAGGAGAGCCTGGCCACGATCCTCCCCCACCTCCTCGGCACGGCGGCGGAGATCAGCGCCGACCTCACCGCGGTCGGACGCTGGTCCCCGCTGCGCGTCTCCTGAACCCGTATCAGTCGCTGACGGCAAGGCGGACGGCGAAGACGCCGATGACCGTGCCGGTGACCCGGTCGAGCACACGACGGGAGCGGGGCCTGCGCAGCCACGCGCCCAGGGCGGTGGCCGAGGCGATCAGGACGGTGGACCAGATCATGCCGAGGGTGATGTGGACGCCGGTCAGGAGCAGGCCGGTGGTGAAGTGGGGCGCGTCGGCGGGGATGAACTGGGGCAGGACGGCGACGTAGAAGACGCCCACCTTGGGGTTGAGGAGATTGGTCAGGGTTCCCTGCCGCCAGCCGCCGGACAGCGTGTCGGCGGCGGCCCCGACCGCTACCTCCTCGTGGTGCGTGCCCCGTCCCCGGAAGGTGTCGCCCACCATGCGGGCCGCCATCCACAGCAGGTACGCGGCGCCGGCCCAGCGCAGGATCTCGTACGCGAGGTGGGAGGCCGTGAGGAGAGCGGTCACGCCGAGGGAGGTGAGGGCGCCCCAGACGAGGGTGCCGGTCTGGATGCCGAGGACGACTCCCCACGCGCGGGTGCGCCGGCCGAGGGCGGCGGTGCGGAGGATGAGGGCCGTGTCGAGGCCGGGGGTGAGAGTGAGGAGCCCTACGACGAGGGCGAAGGACCACAGCACGGTACTCATAGCCATGGAAGGCCACCGTATCGTAGGGATTGGCAGGTCGGAGCTTCGGACCGGCCCTGGAGCGGCGCACGTGCGGAGGCAACCCGGCGGGCGGATTCCGCGTCCCTCCGTACGGAGGGCGTCGGCCGGCAGGACGCCACCGCCCACTGCCACAGGGAACAGGGAGCAGGACACGCGATGAGCGACAAGGCCCGCATACTCTTCGACGCGCTCGACCTCGACCAGGACGGCACCCTGACCCTGGCCGAGGTCATCAACGCCCTCCGCTCCAAGGGCCCCACCCTCGCCGCCCAGGGGGTCATCCCCGTCTGGGGCGTGGGAGGCGACGACGACTCGGCGGCGCTGTTCGACGCGGCCGACCAGAACGGCGACAAGGTCCTGTCGTTCGAGGAGTTCGCGGCCGTGGTCGACCGGCGCTTCGGCTGGTGACGACCCTTCCTCGATGACGCGGGCGGGCGCGCGCGGAGTGTGCGCGGGCGTTCGCCGACTGCCGGGGTCACCACCGCACCGAGGCCGCCCGCCGCCAACCGACGGGCATGGAGACCTGGTTCGCCGAGCCGGGCTCGACCCGGCCCGCGCCTCCCGGGTGGAAGACGGCGATCGGCGCGGCGGGCGGTGAGCCCGTGCGTCAGTCCTCGATCGCGATCTCGCGCTTGAGGATCTTGCCCGTGGGCCCCTTGGGCAGGCCCGGCACCAGCTGGACGATCCGCGGGTACTTGTACGGCGCCACACGGGCCTTCACGAACTCGCGCAGCTCGTCAGCCGTGACCTCGGCGCCCGGCTTCAGGGTGACGACGGCCGCGATCTCCTCGCCGTGCACCTCGTGCGGGACGCCCACGACGGCGGCCTCGGCGACGGCCGGGTGCCCGTAGAAGACCTCCTCGATCTCGCGCGGGTAGACGTTGTAGCCGCCGCGGATCACCAGGTCCTTCTTGCGGTCCACGATGAAGTAGAAGCCGTCCTCGTCGCGGCGCGCGAGGTCGCCCGTGCGGAACCAGCCGTCGGTGAACGCGGCCGCGTCGGCCTCGGGCCGGTTCCAGTAGCCGGGCATGACGTTCGGGCCCTGCACGGCGATCTCGCCGACCTCGCCCTCCGGGACGTCCTTGCCCTCGTCGTCGACCAGCCGGACCCGCACGCCCTCGATCGGGGTGCCGATCGAGCCGGGCTTGCGGGGGCCGTCGAGCGAGCCGAACGTGACCACCGGGGCGGTCTCCGACAGGCCGTAGCCCTCGACGACGGGACAGCCGAAGACCGACTCGAAGCGGTGCAGGACCTCGACCGGCATCGCCGAGCCGCCGGTCACGGAGAGCCGGAGGGCCGGGGCGTCGCCGAGGCCGGTCGAGCCGGCCGCGTCGGCGGCGGCGAGCAGGCCCAGGAACATGGTGGGCACGCCCTCCATCACCGTGACCCGGTCACGGGAGAGGATCTCCAGCGCCTTCGCCGCGTCGAAGCGCGGCAGCAGGGTGATGCGGGCGCCGGTGAGGACGGCCGCGTTGAGGCCGCAGGTCTGGCCGAACACATGGAAGAAGGGCAGCCCGCCGAAGACCGTGTCCGTAGCCGACATGCCGAGGACCCGGGCCACGGTGGCGGTGTTGGACCCGAGGTTCCCGTGGGTCAGCCGGGCGCCCTTGGGGCGGCCGGTGGTGCCGGAGGTGTAGAGCAGCACCGCGAGGTCGTCGACGTCCCGGTCCACGACCGCGTCGAGCGGTTCGGCGGCGGCCAGTGCCGCGGCGAAGCCCGGGTCGGTCACGTCGGCGCACTCGATGCCCAACTCCGCCGCCGCCGCGCCGGCCTCGGCCATGGCCGCGCCCCAGGCCAGGATCAGCCGGGCTCCGCAGTCGCCGGCGCTGTAGCCGATCTCGCCGGACTTGAGCAGCGGGTTCATCGGCACGGCGACCGCACCCGCCCGCAGGACGCCGTAGTAGACGACGGCGAAGTGCGGGATGTTCGGCAGCAGGATCGCGACCCGGTCGCCCGCCCCGATGCCCTGGGCGGCCAGCCAGCCGGCGACGCGGGCGCTGCGCTCGTCCAGCGCCCGGTAGTCGAGTGCCTGGTCGTCCAGCTGGATCGCGGTGCTGCCCGGCTGCGCAGCCGCCGTACGGGACAGGTTGAGGGCCAGATTGGTCACCGTTGACCTCTTTCTGATCAATCACGCTTCGCGCGGGAGCCGGTCGCTCAGCCGTCAGGTTACCGGCCGGTTCAGTCACCCGCTTGCCGGTCCCCGGCTTGACGCTAATGTCGATATATAGGCCATGAGTGCATCCCGCTCCCGCGCCGACCGGGCGAGGGGAAGGGGACGTACGAGAGGAGCCTTCCATGACCCGAACATTGCGGAGCGCGATAGCCCTGGCCGGAGCCGCGGCGTTTGCCCTCGGGGCGGTGTCCGTCAGTGGGGCCGCCCAGCCGGGTGCGGGGTCCGCGGCGCAGGACGAGGTGAAGATCGGCCTGCTGCTGCCGGAGAGCAAGACCACGCGGTACGAGAAGTTCGACCGGCCCTACATCGAGGCCAAGATCAAGGAACTGGCGCCAGGGGCGCAGATCGACTACTACAACGCCGCCGAGAGCGCGACCACGCAGCAACAGCAGGTCAACACCGCGCTCGCCAAGGGCGACAAGGTCCTCATCCTGGACGCCGTGGACGCCAAGTCGATCCAGTCCTCCGTACAGAAGGCCCGTGACGCGGGCGTCAAGGTCGTGGCGTACGACCGCCTGGCGCAGGGCCCCGTCGACTCCTACGTCTCGTACGACAACCGCAAGGTGGGCCAGCTCCAGGGTCAGGCGCTCCTCGACGCGCTCGGGGACAAGGCCGGGACCGGCCAGATCGTGATGCACAACGGGTCGCCGACCGACCCGAACGCCGCCGAGTTCAAGGCCGGAGCGCACTCCGTCCTCGACGGCAAGGTGAAGATCGGCAAGGAGTACGACACACCGAACTGGGACCCGAACAACGCCAACCAGCAGATGTCCGGCGCCATCAGCGCCCTCGGCAAGGACCAGATCGTCGGGGTCTACTCGGCCAACGACGGACTCGCCGCGGGCATCGCCACCGCCCTCAAGTCGGCCGGCATGAACGTGCCGCTGACCGGCCAGGACGCCCAGCTCGACGCGATCCAGCGGATCCTCGTCGGCACCCAGACGATCACGGTGATGAAGCCGTACAAGCCGGAGGCCGACATCGCCGCCACGATGGCCGTCGACCTCGCCGAGGGCAAGAAGCTCCCGGCCGACCTGGTCCCGACCACCGTCACCAGCGGCAGTGGCGAGAAGGTCCCGGCCAACCTGCTGACACCGGTCGTCGTCGACAAGACCAACATCAAGGACACCGTCGTCAAGGACGGGCTGTACACGGTCGAGGAGATCTGCACCCCGACCTACGCCGCGGCCTGCAAGGAGGCCGGTCTCCAGTAGACGGCCGATCTCCGGGAGTCGGCCGGCCTCCAGAGTCGGCCGGTCCCGGGCAGCCATGAGGCGTTTCATCCCGGTGGGGCTGAACGGCCCGTACGAGCGGGCCAGCGGAGGAGGCGGTTCCTTTGCCGGAATCACCCGTGCTCACACTGCGGGGGATCTCCAAACGGTTCGGCGCGGTCCAGGCCCTGAAGGGCTTCGACCTGGAGGTCCACTCCGGCGAGGTCGTCGCCCTCGTCGGCGACAACGGCGCCGGCAAGTCCACGGCCGTCAAGGCCATCGCCGGGGTGAACCCGCCCGACGAGGGCGTCATCGAGTGGCAGGGCAACCCGGTCTCCATCGACCGGCCCCATGACGCCCAGAACCTCGGCATCGCCACCGTCTACCAGGACCTCGCCCTGTGCGACAACCTCGACGTGGTCGCCAACCTCTTCCTCGGCCGCGAGCTGCGCCACTTCGGCGTGCTCGACGAGGTCCGCATGGACCAGCGCTCGCGCGAGCTGCTCGACACCCTGTCGATCCGCATCCCGAGCGTCCGCATCCCGGTCGCCTCGCTCTCCGGCGGCCAGCGTCAGACGGTGGCGATCGCCCGCTCCCTGATCGGCGATCCGAAGGTCGTCATCCTCGACGAACCCACGGCCGCCCTGGGCGTGGAGCAGACCGCCGAGGTGCTCGACCTGGTCGAGCGGCTCCGCGAGCGCGGCCTCGGAACGATCCTGATCAGCCACAACATGGTGGACGTGATGGCGGTCGCCGACCGGATCGCCGTGATGCGGCTCGGCCGCAACAACGGTTTCTTCGACAAGCGGTCCACCACCACCGAGGAGATCATCTCCGCCATCACCGGGGCCACCGACAGCGCCGTCACCCGTCGCCAGGCCCGCAAGCGGGAGGAGGAGCGATGAGCCGCGAAAGAGACCGCGCCTCCGACTCCGGCAGCCAGGAACCGGCACAGGGTGCCATGCCGGCCGTGGACACCCGTCTCCTCGTCCGCGAGGAGGGCGTCAAGGGGTACGTCGGGGAGTTCCGGCGCAAGCTCCGCAGCGGGGAGCTCGGGTCCCTGCCCGTCATTCTGGCCGTGATCATCATCTGGACGGTGTTCGGCACTCTCGACAGCACCTTCCTGTCGGCCCAGAACCTCTCCGACCTCAGCCAGCAGATCGTCGGCACCGGCATGATCGCCGTCGGCATCGTCTTCGTCCTGCTGCTCGGCGAGATCGACCTCTCCGTCGGCTCGGTCAGCGGCCTGTGCGCCGCCATCTTCGCCGTGCTCAACGTCCTGAACGGCATGAACGAGTGGCTCGCGCTGCTGATCGCCATCGGGGGCGGCGCCGCCGTGGGGCTCATCCAGGGATTCTTCTTCGCCGAGGTCGGCGTACCGGCATTCGTCGTCACGCTCGCCGGAAACCTCGCCTGGAACGGACTGATGCTCCAGGTGCTCGGCACCAGCGGCACGGTCAACATCCCCAGCGAGAGCATCGTCTCCAAGCTCTACTCGACGATCTACCACAGCCCGGCCGCCGCCTACGTGACCGCGGCGGTGGGGGTCGGGTTGTTCCTGGCGGCCCAGCTCCTGGACGCGCGGCGCCGGCGGGTGGCCAGAGTGCCGTCCCGGCCGATCGCCGAGATCGTCCTGCGTACGGCCGTGCTCGCCGCGATCGCGTTCGTCACCGCGTACATCCTCAACCAGTACCAGGGCCTCCCCCTGGCGCTGCTGATCTTCCTGATCGTGCTGGTGCTCCTCGACTTCGTGCTGCGGCGCACCACGTACGGCCGGCGGATCTTCGCGGTCGGCGGCAACATCGAGGGCGCGCGCCGGGCCGGCATCAGCGTGCCGTTCGTCCGGATGTCCGTCTTCTCGATCTCCGGGACCATGGCGGCGGTCGGCGGCCTCTTCCTGGCCGGGCAGATCCAGTCGGCGAGCCAGACCTCCGGCGGCGGGAACCTGCTCATGAACGTCATCGCCGCGGCGGTCATCGGCGGCACGAGCCTCTTCGGCGGGCGCGGCTCGGTCTGGTCCGCCCTGCTCGGCGCGCTGGTGATCGGGTCGATCCAGTCCGGGATGAACATCATGGGCGTCAGCAACGCCGTCCAGTTCATGATCACGGGTTCGGTGCTGCTGGCCGCCGTGGTGGTCGACTCGCTGTCCCGCAGGAGTCAGAAGGCCGCGGGCCGAGCCTGAACGGGCGGGGCCGCGACGGACCCTGGCCCCAATGGGCGGGGCCTCGACGGACCCGGGCCCGAGGGCTGGACGTCGTGGCGGGCGGGGCGCGGACCCGAGCGGTCCGCGCCCCGCCCCCGTCTCACGGCCCGTCCGCACCGGGCGAGCCCGGGCCGATCCTGAGCTCGAAGTCCCCGTCGTACTTCTCGTGCCCCGCGATCACGGCGACCTCGACGACCTCCTGCCCCACCTCTCCGCGAACGATCAGCGGATCCTTGCGCAGGTCCCGCATGAGGGCCACGCACATGCCGATCATCACGAGCGCGAACGGTGCCGCCACCAGGATGGTGAGGTTCTGGAGGCCGGCCAGCGCGTCGCCCTGGCCGTCGCCGATGAGGAGCATGATGGCCGCGACCGCTCCGGTCACCACGCCCCAGAACACCACCACGGGGCGGGTGGGTTCGAAGGCTCCGCGCTGCGAGAGCGTGCCCATGACGATCGAGGCGGCGTCCGCGCCCGACACGAAGAAGATCCCGACGAGGATCATCACGAGCAGGCTCATGGCCCCGGCGATCGGGAACTGCTGCAGCACGCCGAAGAGTTGCCCCTCGGGGGTGGTCTCCCCCACCAGGTCGCCCTGTTCGCTGAGCTTCATCGCCGTACCGCCGAAGACGGCGAACCAGACGAGGCTGACGGTGCTGGGCACCAGGATGACCCCGCCGACGAACTGGCGGATGGTCCGGCCGCGGCTGATGCGGGCGATGAACATGCCCACGAAGGGCGTCCAGGAGATCCACCAGGCCCAGTAGAAGACGGTCCAGCTGCCCAGCCAGTCATGGATGTTCGCACCGCTGGTCGCCTCGGTGCGGCCGGCCAGCTGCGGGAGCTGGTCGATGTAGGCGGCGAGGGAGGTGGGCAGCAGGTCGAGCACGATGATCGTCGGGCCCGCCACGAAGACGAAGAGGGCGAGCACCCCGGCGAGCACCATGTTGATGTTGGAGAGCCACTGGATGCCCTTCTCCACGCCGGAGACGGCGGAGAAGACGAAGGCCACGGTGAGGACGGCGATGATGGCGACGAGCAGCCCGGTGCCGGTCTTCTCCATCCAGCCCAGCTCCTCGATGCCGCTGCCGATCTGGAGCGCGCCGAGGCCGAGCGAGGCGGCGGAGCCGAAGAGGGTGGCGAAGATGGCCAGGATGTCGATGACCCGGCCGGGGCCGCCGTACGCCCGCCGCTCGCCGATCAAGGGGACGAAGACGGCGCTGATGGTCTGGCGGCGCCTGCGGCGGAACGTCGAGTACGCGATGGCGAGTCCGACGACGGCGTAGATCGCCCACGGGTGGAGCGTCCAGTGGAAGAGCGTGGTGGCCATGGCGGTCTGCATCCGCTCGGCCGAGTCGACGGGGTGGGTGCCGGGCGGTGGGGTGCCGTAGTGGGCGAGCGGCTCGCTCACGCCGTAGAACATCAGGCCGATGCCCATGCCGGCGCTGAACATCATGGCGATCCACGACACGGTGCGGAACTCGGGTCCCTCGCTCTCCTGCCCGAGGGTGATCCGGCCGTACCGGCTGATGGCGAGCCACAGCGCGAAGACGACGAAGCCGGACGCGGCCAGCATGAACGCCCAGCCGCCGTCGCGGATCAGCCCGTCGAGAAGCTTGCTGGAGACGCTCTCCAGACTGTCCGTGGCCGTGGCTCCCCAGACGACGAAGGCCAGGGTGAGGACGGCGGTGACACCGAACACGATCCGGTCGGTACGGGCGCGGTGGTGGTGGTCGGGGCGGCCGGGGAGGTCCGCCGTCACCGGCAGCCCCTCCCTGCCTCCCCGTTCGGCGCCGGTTCGGCGGCCGTCCGGCCTCTCGTCTTCCTGCGACACAGATGGCACCTTTCACGGCATTACGGAGATACGTGACGATGTATCCGTAAGGCAGTACCACAGGCAAGGCCGAACTCGATGGATCAACAGGCCTTCCCGGCCCGCACGATGCCCGCCCGGTCGTCGGGTGTGTCGCTCCGGATCAGCTGCCGCCGGGCAGGCAGGTACCCACCGTGGTCCAACCCCAGGATGCACTGAGGCGGTTGTACGCGATCGAGGGAGTGAGCGGCACACCGGCGGCCTTGTCCATGGAGACCTTCTTCGAGCGACCGGCCTCCACCTACCGGCCGGCCCCGGAACGACCGGTCAGCGCCACTTCGGAAGCGGATCAGCGGGCCGCGTCGCTCTCCAGAATGCCCTTGAGGGTCCGCTCGTCCCTCGGCATCTCCTTCCGCACGTGCGGGCGGACCATGAGCGGAACGAGGGCCTTGCCGAGGCCGTGCCCCTCGAAGTCGACGGCGAGCGTCAGCCGCGACCGCTCACCGCCGCCCAGCGGTTCGATCGTGCCCTGGACGTCGCCCCGTACGGGGCCGTCTATGCCGTGCACGTGCCAGTGCTTCGGCGGGTCCAACTCGATGACCTGCATGGTCGATGTGAACTCCCGCCGGCCGAGCCGCCGTGTGACGGCGACCTTCGAGCCGACCGCGATGGGGGTGTCGCCGATCCTGCGGACCGCCACCGCGCTCTCCTGCCACTGGGGCAGGTGCGTCGGGTCGGTCACGTAGGCGAAGACCTCCGCGGGGCTGCGGGAGATGTCGATGGTTTCCTTGATGGCAGTCATGATGACTTCTTCGTCCGACGGGAGACCTCGCCGGTCGCTCTTTCCCGGCGTGAGCCCATTGTCGCTTCATACAAATCGTCCCACGGGCGGCCGGGCCCCGCCAGTGTCCCCGGCGCACGGGCGCGCGGGCGCGATCAGGGCCCTTCGCGCGCTTCGAGCGCTTCGAGCTCGGCGCGGGTGTCCGACATGAACGAAGACGTTGCGCGGAACCTTGTCAGCCTCGCGGCGCAACCCTATCCTCGCCGACAGAAAGCGCTTTCCTCGTTTCGTACGAGCACAGCCCGTAGGAGCAACTCCCGTCGTTCGACGACGGAAAGGGAAGGCGATCATGAAGCAACCACTCGCACGGCGACTTCAGGCGGCGCTGGCCACCGTGGCCCTCGCGGCCGCGACCGGCGCAGTCCTCTCGATACCCGAAGCATCCGCGGCGACCGGTAGTGCCACCGGTTACGCGACGCAGAACGGAGGGACCACCGGCGGCGCCGGTGGACAGACGGTAAGGGCCACCACGGGAACCGCGATCCACGCGGCCCTGTGCGGCCGGGCCTCCAGCAGCACCCCGATCACCATCGAGGTGGAAGGGACCATCAACCACGGCAACACCAGCAAGGTGTCCGGCGGCAGTTGCAGCACCGCCGACGCCGTGATCGAGCTCAAGCAGATCAGCAACGTCACGATCGTCGGGGTCGGCTCCGGAGCCGTCTTCGACCAGCTGGGCATCCACATACGCGAGTCCAGCAACATCGTGATCCAGAACGTGACCGTTCGGAACGTCAAGAAGTCGGGCTCGCCCCTCTCCAACGGCGGCGACGCCATCGGCATGGAGAGCGACGTCCGCAACGTCTGGGTCGACCACGTCACTCTGGAGGCGTCGGGCGGCGAGTCGGAGGGGTTCGACGGCCTCTTCGACATGAAGGACAACACGCAGTACGTGACCCTGTCCTACAGCATCCTGCGCAACTCGGGCCGTGGCGGGCTCGTCGGGTCCAGCGAGACCGACCTCTCGAACGGCTTCATCACCTACCACCACAACTACTACGAGAACATCGACTCCCGCGCGCCCCTGCTGCGCGGTGGCACGGCCCACATCTACAACAACCACTACGTGAGCCTCAACGAGTCCGGAATCAACTCCCGGGCCGGGGCGCGCGCCAAGGTGGACAACAACTACTTCGAGGACTCCAAGGACGTCCTCGGCACCTTCTACACCGACGCGGCCGGCTACTGGCAGGTCAGCGGCAACATCTTCGACAACGTGACCTGGTCGAGCCCCGGCACGGACAACAACCCGGCCGGCCCGAACCCGCAGTCCAACACCACGGTCACCATCCCCTACTCCTACAGCCTGGACGCGGCGAGCTGCGTGCCGGGCGTCGTGAGCCAGACGGCGGGAGCCAACAAGGGCCTGCAGGTGTCGAACGGCTCCTGCTCCCCCCAGAACCCGTCGCCGACCCCCACTCCCACCCCGACCCCTACCCCCACCCCGACCCCGACCACGACCACCCCTACGCCCACCCCGACCCAGCCCAGCGGCACCAACCTGAGCATCGGGGCCGGTTCCGACGGCTCCAGCAAGGCCGACGGAACGAGCTACGGCAACGTGCGGGACGGTAACCCGAGCACCTACTGGTCGCCGGCCGGTACGACCGGTTCCGTCTCGATCAAGTGGGGCTCCCCCACCGCCGTATCCAAGATCGTGATCAAGGAGACGGCCGGTACCGCGGGCCGGATCGGAGCCTGGAAGGTCGTCAACGCCGACTCCGGCGCCGTCCTCTCCTCCGGCAGTGGCGCGGGCACCATCACCTTCGCCCGGACCACCCTGAGCAAGATCACCTTCGAGATCACCGGCTCGTCGGCCACACCGCAGGTCGCCGAATTCGAGACGTACGCCGGATAGCGGCGCCGCCTCACTGCCCGCCGGGCCCGGGTTCCCCCGGCCCGGCGGGCAGCGCAGCGTCCCGGTTCAGCTCACGAACTCCCGGTCGCCGTAACGCACCTGGGCTTCGCTCCAGTCGGCGCCGAGCTCGGCCGTGAACGAACGGGCCAGCGGCAGGTCGGCGACCGGGGCGATGAGCACCAGCCGGCCGTCGAGGGTGACCGAACCGCCGCCGAGCTTCTCGCGGGCCTCGGCGTCCGCGAGCAGCGCCTCGCGCAGGCCGCTCGCGGAGACGCCCGGTACCTCGATCTCGACGGCGTCGGTCTCCGGCGACGTCCGCGGCAGGCAGCGGAAGGTGAGCACGGACTCCTGGTCGTACCGCTTGGCGATGAGGCCCGCGATGTGGTGGAGCCCCTCGCGGCCGACCCTTTCGACGTCGAACTCGCGCGAGCGCTCGTACGTGGCCTGCCCCAGATCGGCGGACCAGAAGACGCCGTCCAGGAGCTGCGAGGCGCCGGGCCGGGCGCCGTTGACCCGGATGATCTCGCGCACCTCGCGGCCGAACCGCTTCAGGCGGGTGTCGAGCCGGGGGTCGTCCGGATCCGTGATGATCGAGGTGTTGTCGGTGGCGAAGATCTCCGCCGTCGGACAGCCCTGCCCGCCGGAGCTCGCGTAGGTGGTCTGCTCGCCGGAGCTCGCGTGGGTGTTCCGCTCACCGGAGCTCGCGTGGCTGCCCTGCTCACCGGAGCTCGCGGACGTGCTCTGCGCACCCGACATCGTCAGCATCAGGGCGGCGACGGTGGCGGTCAGGAGGCGGAACCGCCCTCGGACGGCGACGTGGTTCAAGGGGTTCTTCATGGAGTGATCAACGAGTCGGGGTGGCGAGCGTTGCGCCGCCGGACTCCCGCCGCGGCCTGCCGCGTCAGCCGTTCTCCGCGGGGGCGGAGTGCAGGCGGGCGAGACCGTGGACGAGGAGGCCGAGCCCGAAGTCGAACTCCTCGTCGAGGGAGACGGAGGTGAGGGTCCCGGCGGCCCGGAGGAGAGCGGGGTACGCGGCCGGGTCGAGCCCTCGGTAGAAGGCGGCGAGCTCGGGGCCGTTGTCGGGCGCCGCGGCGGGGCCGTACTGCTGGGCGGTGAAGCCGATGACGTAGTGCGTGACGGCGGTGAAGGCGCGGGCGGCGAGGTCCACCGGCAGCCCGTGGGCCAGGAGGGCGCTCAGGACCCGCTCGCGCTGGGCGAGTCCATGGGGGCCGACGGGTACCTGGGCCGTCAGCAGCGGCAGGGTGTGGGGGTGGCGGCGCAGGGTGTCGTGGAACCTGTGGGCGGTGACCGTGACGGCTTCCCGCCAGTCGGCCCGGGCGGCGAGATCGTCGAGGGCCGTCTCGCCGAGGACGCGGTCGACGACGTACGCCAGGATCTCGTCCTTGCCGTCGAAATGGCGGTAGAGGGTGGCCGTACCGGAGTTGAGGGCCTCGGCAAGCATGCGCAGGGAGAAGGCCTGGCTGCCGTGCTCGTCGACGAGGCGCAGGGCCGTGTCGACGATGTGCCCGGTGTCGAGCGAGGGGCGGCCGCGCCGGGGCTCCGCCGTGGGGGCGGGGGTGGAGCGTCCGGCCCACCATGCGGGGCTGCCGGGGGGCGGCGGGGTGGCGGCCATGCGGTCGGGCTCCCTCTCGCTGTGCGGTCCGCTGCGCGAGGTCGCCGGGAGACGCGTACGGCTGCCGGCGACCGTTGGTGGTGCGGTGGTGCGGTGGTGCGGTGGACACCGTACCGGTCCGTCCGGCCTCGGCTCCGACCCCGGCCGCGTGCTCGTGCTTTGCTGGGCTCTCAGGCTCTCAGGCGGTCATCGGCAGGTCGTCGATGTCGCCGATGTAGCCGTCCGGGCGGACGAGCAGGACGGTGTCCTCGGTGATGCCGTACGTGGTGAGCAGGGCCGCTTCGCCCGGCGTCCGCGGCTTCGTGTGCGTCAGCACGGTGTGGCGGCGCAACGGGACACCGCCGGACGGCCAGGCCAGCCGGTCCACGGCGGCCGCGGCGCGGGCGCCGAACGCGAGGGCGGTGAAGTGCGGGCCCCGGTAGAGGTCGAAGAGCCTGGTCGCCTCCCCGGCGGGGTGGGGCAGGGGTGCGTCGGGGGCCCGGTCGCCGCGGCGCAGGGCCGCGGTGCGGGGTCCGTCGACGGGGGCGAGGGGGCCGCCGAAGTAGGAGATGCCCAGCTGGTGTTCGTCCTGGCCCCGGGTCAGCTTGCCGGGACGGGTGCCGCGCAGGCCTTCGTACAGTTCGGTGGAGCGGCCCAGGACCTGCGCGGCGACGGGGCGCCGCTCGTCCTCGTAGCTGTCGAGGAGCGAGTCGTCGGCGCCGGCGAGGACCTGCTGGAGCTTCCAGCCGAGGTTGTGGGCGTCCTGGACGCCGGTGTTCAGGCCCTGCGCGCCGGCCGGGGTGTGGACGTGGGCGGCGTCGCCGCACAGCAGGAGCCGGCCGTTGCGGTAGCGCTCGGCGAGACGGACATTGGGGCGGAAGGCCGAGGTCCAGGTGGTGTCGCGCAGTGTGAGGGAGCGGTCGGCGCGGCGGCGCAGGAGGGCGGTGAGATCTGCCTCGGTGAGCTCACCGCCGCCGGGTCCGCCGAGGGCGTCGCCCGGTCGCGTCCTGATCATGATCTGGAACCGGTTGCCGCCGCCCGGGAGGGGGCAGGCCGCGATGGCTCGGCCCCGGGTCCGGGGCCAGATGTGCCAGTGGTCGTGGGAGAGGCCGTCGACGGTGGCGTCGACGAGGAGCATCCGGTCCGCCTCGTCGGTGGTGCCCTCGAAGGCGATGCCCGCGGCCCTGCGCACGGTGCTGGACCCGCCGTCGGCGCCGACGACGTATCGGGCGGTCAGCAGCCGGCCGTCCTCCAGGCGTACCGCGCAGGACTCGTCGCCCTGGGTGATCTCGACGGCGCGGGCGCCGCAGTCGATGGTCACCCCGAGGCGTTCGACGGCCGTGCGGAGGAGCTCGGTGGTGGCGTACTGCGGGAGCAGGAGGACATCGGGGTACGGGGTTCCCGCGCTGTCGGGGGCGGTGGCGTGCATCCGCCAGGTCTTGGTGAACGGGCCGACGTGCAGGCCCATCGGCGGGTAGGCGCCCCCTGCCGCGAGGGCCGCGTCGGCCAGACCGAAGTCGTCGAGCACTTCGAGGGTGCGCGGCTGGATGCCCTTGGCACGCGAGCCTTCGAAGCCGTTCTCGGCGCGCTCCAGGAGCCGTACCGCGAGTCCGCGGCGGGCCAGGTCGAGGGTGAGGGCGAGCCCTACCGGTCCCGCGCCGACGACGATGACGGCGGTGTCGACCGCGCTGCCGGGTGTCTCGTTCATTTCCGCTGCCCCTCGTCGGACCCGCCAAGAATTAACGGATACAGCGTATCCGAAACTATCGTTCGAGAGTCTCGCCGGTGACGAATTGTCGCCACGTGGTCACTTTCCGCGAATGATCGGCGCAAGGTGGGGCAGATCGCCCATGGGCCGGTGGACGCCGGCGCGAAAGGAGTCCGCCGTGCTGTCCGACCTCTTCGACCGCCTGCTGCGCCGACGTACCGGTTCCGGTGCGGGAGCGGGTACGCACGGGCCGCCGCGCGCGCCGGGGACCCTCGTCCTGGACGCGGACTTCTCCTCCGCCGAACAGTGGGCCGCGGGCCGCTCCTGGGCCTATCCGGACGGCGGACCGACCAATCCCGGCGACAACAAACTCGATTACCTGGTGGAGGATCCCGCGTACAGCCGCACCGGGGTCTTCCGGGCGACCCGGCGCACGGACGGCTACTGGGACGCCGGCCTGCTCACGACGGAGGGCAGCCCGGAGGGGTTCCTGGTGCGGGCCGGCGACGTCCTGGAGGCCCGGGTGCGCCTGCCCGAGGAGACGGGCGCCTGGCCGGCGATCTGGACCTGGCTCGACGGCGGGCAGGAGATCGACGTCTTCGAGTACCACCCCGACAACCCGGACCTGCTGGAGCTGTCCAACCGCATCCGGGGGCGCCACCACTACTTCCGGGATCCGGCCGTCCGACCCGGGGCCTGGGTCGATCTCCGGGTCGAGTTCGGCTCCCGCTCCGTGGTCTGGTGGGTCAACGGCGCACGCGTCTTCGACGACCGGCGCGGGGTGGGCCGCTCCTGGCGGGCGCACCTCATCGTGAACCTCTCGGTCTGCGCCGGCCGCTACCACCCGGCGCCGGACGCCGGGACGTCGGCGATGTCCTACGAGGTGGCGGAGTTGCGCGTGTACCGCGAGTGAGGGGCCTTCCGGTCGAGCATCCGCCCATATCGGCAGACAATGGGATACATGGCAGCACAGAACGCACCTCCACAGCCCGGCCCCTCGACGCTGACCGTCAAGGGCCGGGACATGCGGATCCGCACCCTCGGATTCATCGTGCTCGCGGGTCTCGCGATCTGGTTCATCGCGGTCAACACCGGCTCGGTCAGCATCCGGTTGTGGATCCCCACCGTCACACTGCCGCTCTGGGTCGTGCTCACGGGCACTCTCCTCGTGGGCATCGCCCTCGGACTGATCATCTCCAACCGGCGGCGAGCCGCCCGACGGCGAGCCAGTCGCTGAACGCCACCCGGCCCGCCGTACCGCCCGCGCCTTCCTCGGCCTGCTTCAGCCGCGGCTCAGCAGGGAGCGCGGGCCGGGTACGCCGCGGACGTGGTCACCGGACCTCGACGGAGACGGTCCGGCCGGGGGCCACGCGCGTGCGGACGACGGTGTAGGTCGCCCCGTCGATCACCTCGGTACGGGCCGGGCGGAGCACTCCGTCGACGGCGACCGCGGTGTGGGCGCCGGGGAAACGCGCCTCCCAGGTGTACGGGGCGGTGCCCGAGGTGTGGGTGAGGGTCGAGCGGCGGTCCGTGTCGTGGCGCAGGGTGAAGACGGACTCGCCGACGCGCAGGTCCTCGATGCCCAGCCACTCCATGCCGGAAGGCAGCCGCGGCTGGGTGGTGAGGGCTCGGGCGGGGGCGTTCGGAGTGACGCCCATGAGGCCCTGGACGGTCTGGCCGACCAGGGTGAAGGACACCTCCGGGTAGTCGCCGTTGGTGCCCTGGCGGGAGTTGACGTGCTGGACGTCCTTCTGCGCGTAGATGTGGCGCATCCACTTCCAGGCGGTGTCCGCGCGGTTGTTGGTGAGGAAGGTGTCGGGGAGGTAGGTCAGGGCCTCGATGTTGTCGGGGCGTCCGGCTCCCTCGGCCTGGGCGTCGATGTAGTCGAGGTAGGCCTCGCGGCGGGCGCCGGGCGCGATGATCTGCTTCATCGGCATGAACCAGCTGTTCTCCTTGCCCCAGCCGGTCAGGGCGCGCCCGTCGGTGGTGTAGCCGCGCACCATGTCGGCGCCGGAACCGCTGCCGCTCCAGGTGGAGTTGAAGTACGTCTTGAGGTCGCGGGCCCGGCGCTCGAAGCGGGCCGCTAGCGGGTGGTCGCCCTTGGCACGGGCGAGGGAGGCCATCGCCCGGTAGGCCTGGTACTGCGAGCCGATGGCGTCGCCGGCCTCGGCGAGCGGCTCGTCGCTCTGCTCGTTGTAGCTCGCGACGCCCTGGAAGATGCCCCGGCCGGTGCCCTCGGCCACGTTCACTCCGCCGTTGTCCTTCTGGCCGTCGTGGAGGGTGACGAACTCCTCGGTGGCGTGCCGGTAGAACTCCCACAGGGCCGGGTCGTCGAGGTAGGCGGGGTCACCGCTCCAGCGGTACGCCTCCTCGGCCTTCTGCACCAGCTCGAAGGGGGCGGGCACCTCCCGGACGAAGAGACTCGGGCCCCGGTAGTCGATGGAGAGGTAGGAGCGGTTGTCGAAGTTGAGGGCCCACACCGGGTAGTAGGCGTGCTCGGCGGTGGCGGAGGCGGCGAAGGAGCGCAGCATCTCCCTGTTCTCGGCGTGCAGGCCCAGCACGCCGGCGCCGGCGAGCTGGTGGGCCATGTCGCGGGAGTAGTAGCCGCTGCGGTTGGCGTAACCGGCCCAGTAGGAGGGGGCGTAGACGCCGGTGCCCGTGCCGCCGGTCTGGCGCTCGTCGGCGTCGAGCGGCCCCTGGGTGCCGGGCAGGTGCACCCAGCTGTTGGCCTTGCCCTTGGCCCAGTCGAACATCTCGACGATCTCGGGGTCGCTGGAGGTGATCCGGGGGTCGGCGGGGGAGGCCGGGGAGACCATCACGTCGTCGACGTTGACCCAGCTCTCCCCCGACTCGAAGGCGATCTCCAGCCGGTCCCCGGGGGCGAGCGTGATCCTGCCGAGCGTGTGGCGGCGGTAGTTGGCGGCGGCGGGCAGGGTCCGCTCGGCGACGGTGGCGCCGTTGACCCGCAGGACGTAGCGGCCGCCGGGGCCGCCGGTGGCGATCCAGGCGGAGACGAGATAGCCGCCGTGTCCGGTGGCCGTCACGGTCTGGGAGACCTTCATGCCGCTGCCGGCGTCGAGGTAGGCCAGGCGCTTTCCGGCGTGGGGGTAGTTGGTCGCGACGCCGGTGCCGGGGGTGAACTCCCAGCCGGATCCCCCCTGTTCGAAGCCGGGGTCGACCACGGCCAGCACGGCGGGGGCACCGGGGGCGGAGGCGGGGACAGAGCCGGCCGCGGGGGCCGACGGGGAGGCGGACGGGGAGGCCGCCGCCGGGGCGCCGCCCGCGGCGAGTGAGGCGAGCAGCGCGACGGCGGACAGCAGCGACAAGCGGGAACGCGTCATGAGGGTCTCTCCCGAATCAGGTCGGATCAGGTCGGATCAGGTCGGTTCGGTTCGGTTCGGATCAGGTCGGGGCTGGCGGGATCGCGGCACGCTAGCAACAGCCGATGAAGGATTGCAATGATCCCGTCAGAGATCGATGACTCATCAAACTGAAAGTTTTCATCGAGACATTGCAAGTCGACCGATCGTCCTTGTAATGTCCGACCCCGTCAGCTTCCGCAACGGTGCGAGCGAAGGGATCCGACATGACGGACCAGCAGAGTGGGAGACAGCCGGGACGCCGGCAGGTACTGCGCGGGGGAGGCGCCCTGGCGACGGCCGGGCTCGGCGGACTCGGCCTCACCGGCCTGGCCGCCCTCACCGGCTGCTCGGGCAGCGGCGACACCGGCGCGGGCGGTTCGGGCGCCACGGGAGACCCGCGCAAGGGCCGGATCACCGTCTGGTCATGGCAGGGCCCGGCCGCCGAACTCAAGGCGCTGATACCGGAGTTCAACAAGACCTACCCGGACATCCAGGTGACCGTCGAGGACATCGGCAACCCGGCCATCTGGGACAAGATCACGGCCGGTCTCGCCGCCGGCGGCCAGGGCCTCGCCGACGTCCTGCACATCGGTGTCGACTACCTGCCGGGATACGTCGAGCGCTTCCCCGGCGGCCTCGCCGACCTCGCCCCGCTGGGCGCCACGGCCCACAAGGACGCCTTCGCCGCCGGCCTCTGGCAGACCGTCTCCCCCGACGGCAAGCGGGTCAACGCCCTTCCCTGGGAGGCGAACTCGGCGGGGTTCTACTACCGGGCCGACCTCTTCGAACGAGCCGGGGTCGATGTCGGGGCGCTCCAGACCTGGGACGAGACCATCGAGGCCGGCAAGCAGCTCAAGGCACGCACGGGCGCCCACCTCCTCGGCATCGACAAGCCGGCCTCACAGCCCGACGCCGCCAACTTCTTCCAGATGCTGCTCCAGCTCCAGGGCGCCTTCTACTTCGACCTGGAGGGCCGCATCACCCTGGACTCCCCCGAGGCCGTCCGGGCCATGACGCTCATCAAGACCATGAACGACGCCGGACTCGTCAGCAATCTGGCCGGTGGCTGGAACGCCCTGATGAGCTCCCTGAAGCGGGGCACCGCGGCCGTGCTGCCCTGGCCCACCTGGTTCGGCGGAATCATCGAGGAGCAGGTGCCCGGCGAGGCCGGCAAGTGGAAGGTCCGCCTTCCCCCGGCCGTCCGTCGCGGCGGCCCGACCGCGGCCACGGTGAACTCCACCCATCTCGCCGTCGCCGGGAGCAGCAAGCACCGGGCGGCGGCCTGGTCCTTCGTCGAGTTCGCGCTGACCCGCCCCGCCTCGCAGGTGCGGATCTACCGGGGCAAGGGGATCGCCCCCGCCCTCCTCAAGGCGTACGACGACTCCGTCTTCCACGAGCCCTCCGCCTTCTTCAGCGGGCAGCGCAAGGGGGAGATCTTCCTCTCCGCCCTCAAGGCTCCCAGCCCCGCCGTGAACTACACCGCCGACTACGCCCGCGCCCTGAAGCTCGTCACCGACGCCCAGTCGAAGGTGCTGCTGAAGGGCGCCGACCCGGCGAAGGTGCTCGCCGAGGCCGCGAGCGAGCTGGCCCGCCAGACCGGCAGGAAGACCGTGCGATGACACCGAGCGAGACCCCGACGGCCGGACGTCCCTGGCCCGTCGCGGCCGACGGCCGGGGCGGAACCGCGGACGGAACGGGGGCCGGACCGGGGGGCGGAACCGCAGCGGCAACCGGAAACGGGGCCGGACCGGCCGCGGCCGCGCCCCCGCCCTCCGCACGCCGCCGACGGCGGCCGGGCCGGGCCGCCCCGTACCTCTTCGTGCTGCCCGCGCTGCTGCTCTTCACCGCGTTCAAGCTCTACCCCATCGGCTGGTCGTTCCTGCTCAGCCTGCACCGCACGGTGGGCGGCACCGAGACCTTCGTGGGCGCCGACAACTACGTACGCCTCGCCGACGACCCGCTGTTCTGGACCGCGCTGCGCAACACCGGGGTGATCCTCGTCGTCCAGGTTCCGCTGATGCTGGCGCTCGCCACCGGTCTCGCGGTCGCCCTCGACTCCACCCTGCTGCGCGGCCGGCCCGTCTTCCGCCTCGGCTTCTTCCTGCCGATGGTCACCGGCCTCGTCGCGTACGGCATCGTCTTCTCCGTCCTCCTCAACGAGGAGTACGGACTCGTCAACTGGCTGCTCGGCCGCGTCGGCGTGGACCCGGTGCCCTGGCTGACCGAGGGGCTGTGGGCGCGCATCTCCCTGGGCCTGGCCCTGACCTGGCACTACACCGGCTACAACGCCGTGATCCTGCTCGCCCGGCTGCAGACGATCCCGCGCGAGCTCTACGACGCGGCGGCCGTGGACGGCGCCGGGGCACTCGGCTCCTTCCGTCACGTCACGCTGCCGGGGCTGCGCCCCGCGCTGCTGCTCACGACGGTCCTCTCCACCATCGGCACGCTCCAGCTCTTCGACGAGCCGTACGTCCTCACCGGCGGCGGGCCGGACAACGCCACCCTGACCATCGGCGTGTACCTCTACCAGAACGCCTTCAAGTACTTCGACTTCGGCTACGCCTCCGCCGTCGCCTACGCCCTCACCGTCCTCGTCGGACTGCTCGGCCTGATCCAGTTCCGCCTCCTCGGGGAGAAGTCGTGACCACCCGCCGCCCCGGCCGCAGCATCATGCTCACCTCCGGGCTCGCCATCGCCCTGGCCGCCGTCGCGGTCCCCTTCTACTGGCTGGCCATCGGCGCCACCCACAGCTCGCAGGAGATCTTCGACAGTCCACCGCCCCTGCTGCCCGGCGGGCACCTCGCGGAGAACCTCGCCACGCTCCACGAGACCGCCGACTTCGGCCGGGTGGTGCTCAACTCCCTGGGCATCGCGGCCGTGTACACGCTCCTCGCCGGCGTCGTCTGCACCCTCGCCGGATACGGCTTCGCCACCTACCGCTTCCGCAGCCGCGAGGCGCTGTTCGGGCTCCTCATGCTCGGCCTGGTCGTGCCGGCGCAGATCACCCTCGTGCCGCTCTTCAAGATGATGGCCGAGCTGCACTGGCTCAACACCTACCAGGCCGTCATCGCCCCCAACCTGGCCCTGCCCTTCGGCATCTTCCTGATGCGCCAGTCGATGGCCGCGCTGCCGAAGGAGCTGCTCGACTCGGGCCGGATGGACGGCTGCGGGGAGTTCCGGCTGTTCCTGCGGGTCGCGCTGCCCCCGATGCGCCCGGCCCTCGCGGCCCTCGCCCTGTTCCTCTTCCTGTACCAGTGGAACGACTTCATCTGGCCGCTGATCGTGCTGCGCGACGACAGCACGTTCACCATCCCGGTGGCGCTCGCCTCCCTCCAGGGGCTGGACGAGACCGACTACGGAGCCATCCTGGCCGGCACCGCCATCGCCGCCGTACCCATGGCGGTCGTGTTCCTCGCGCTCCAGCGCCACTTCGTCTCCGGCCTCCTCGCGGGCGCGGTGAAGGAATGAGCAGTTCGATGAAAGAACAGATGACCGACCACGCCCCCGCGGTGGTGACCACCGCGCACGCCGCCCCCGCCCCCGCCGAGCCGCTGCTCGACGACGTGTCGATCGCCGTCCTCTCCCCCGGCCACCCCGGCGTACGCCCCCGATGGGAGCTGGCGACCCTCGCGGACGGGCTGCGGATGCTCTCCGTTCGGGCCGACGGGGTGCCCGTCGAGCTCCGTCTCTCGGTGCCGCTCGGTGACGCGGCGGGCTACTGGCACCCGAAGGGCGGCTGGCGGCGCACGCTGGTGGCCGACTGGGAGGGCCTCAGCCGGGTCTGCCTGGTCGACGGGCCCGCCGCCGGCTGCCTGTACGAGCACTCCGGCGCCACCCTCCTCACCTTCGCCGCCGCAGACCCCGTCCCCGAGACCACCGTCCGCTTCGGGGTCTCGGAGGAGAACGACATCCACGTCGTCCATCTGAGCCTTCCGGCCTCGACGGAGCCGCACCGTCTGCTGCTCGTCCCGCGCGCCCCGTCCGTCGCCGCCGCCATGCGGCCGCTGCGCACCTGGTTCGCCGCCGCCCACCCGCCGATGCCGGTGCCGGACACGGCCCGGCTCCCGGTGTACTCCACCTGGTACGCCTTCAACCAGGACGTCACGGCCGAGGCCGTCGAGGCACAGGCGGGACCGGCCGCCGAGCTGGGCTGCGGGGTGCTCATCCTGGACGACGGCTGGCAGCTGTTCGGCAACGGCCGGGGGTACGCCGGCTGCGGGGACTGGCGGCCCGACCCCGCCAAGTTCCCCGACCTCGCCGGCCATGTGGCCCGGGTGCGCGAGCGGGGCCTGCGCTATCTGCTCTGGGTGGCGCCGCTGCTGCTCGGCCCCGAGGCCGACTGCCACGACCGCTGGGCGTCCTCGGCACCCGCCCCGGCCACCGTGCCGGGCGCCCACGTGCTGGACCCGCGCCTCCCCGAGGTACGCCGGCACGTCGTCGGACTGTGTGTCTCGCTCGTGCGCGAGTACGGCGTCGACGGGCTCAAGCTGGACTTCCTCGACGAGGCGGCGGTGTACGCGGCGGACGGCGGCGGAGACGTCGGCCGGGCGATGACGGAGCTGCTCACCGAGGTGCGCCGGGCACTGGAATCCGTACGGCCCGGGCTGCTGCTCGAACTGCGCCAGCCGTACGTGGGGCCCGGCATGGCTCCCTTCGGGAACATGCTGCGCTCCTTCGACTGCCCGGCGGACGCGACCGCCAACCGGGTGCGGACCCTCGACACCTCGCTGCTCGCCGTGGGCGGGGCCGTCCACTCCGACATGGTGATGTGGTCCCGCTCCGCGCCGGTCGAGGCGGTCGCCCGCCAGCTGATCGGGGCGCTGCACGCGGTCCCGCAGATCTCCGTACGCCTGGACGCGACGCCGCCGGAGCAGCTGTCGGCCGTACGGTTCTGGCTCGGGCGCTGGCACCGGCACCGGGAGTTGCTGCTCGACGGGCGGGTGGAGCCGGGCCGGCCGGACGAGCTGTATCCGCTGGTGGTGGCGGCGCGCGGCGACGAGTGCCTGGTGAGCGTGCACGCCGACCGGGTGGTGGAGCTCGACTTCTCCGCGTACCGCAGCTTCCACCTGGTCAACGGCTCGGACCGGGACCGGCTGATGGTGGAGGTCACCGGGGGCGGCGGCCGGGTGGCCGCCCGGGTCCACGGGCCGGACGGCCGTATGATGGATGATCCGCTGACGCTCCTGCCGGAGGGGCCCCGTCCCCTGGCCGTCCCGCGTGGCGGTCTGGTTTCGCTCGTACTCACGGAAGGACCGCGATGAAGGTCGGCATCACCGACGTCGCAGCCCACGCACAGGTCAGCGAGGCCACCGTCAGCCGGGTGATCAACCGGCGGCAGGGCGTGTCGAAGAAGACCCGCGAGGCGGTCGAGCAGGCGATGGCCGAGCTCGGCTACGAGCGGGTCACGCAGGGGCAACTGGTCGCCGTCGTGACGGAGTTCGTCTCCAACCCGTTCTTCGCCGACGTGGCCGAGCGGATCGAGTCGGCGCTCGCCCCGCACGGCCTGAAGACCGTTCTCTGCCCCGTCTTCCCCGGTGGGGTGCAGGAGTTGGACTTCCTCACCTCCCTCGTCGACAAGGGCGTCGCCGCCGTCGTCTTCCTCTCCGCGTCGAACACTGTGGAGGGCGCGGACACGGACGGCTACGAGCTGCTGCGCCAGCGCCGCGTGCCGTACGTCGGGATCAACGGCGAGTTCGCGGACGGGGTGCCTGCCCCGGTCTTCTCCACCGACGACGCGCTCGCGGCCGAACTGGCCGTGGACCATCTCCACCGCCTCGGCCACCGGCGCATCGGCATGGCCTCGGGCCCGGCGGGGAACCGGCCCGCCGACCGGCGGGTCCGGGGCTTCGTCGATGCCATGGTCCGACGGGGCATCGACGACGCGGAGCGCTGGGTCGTCCGCCAGTCCTACAGCGTGGAGGGCGGCCAGGCGGCGGCCAACTCCCTGGTGGGCCTCGGCGCCACCGGGATCGTCGCGGCGAGCGACTTCATGGCCCTGGGCGCCGTCCGCGGCATCCGCCGCCAGGGCCTGTCCGTCCCGGACGACGTCTCCGTGGTGGGCTACGACGGCTCGGCGGTCACCGAGTTCACCGACCCGGCCCTCACGACGGTCCGCCAGCCCGCGGACCGGCTGGCGCTGGAGGTCGGCCGCAGCGTCCTGGCCCTGGTCAGCAACCGCGAGGTGCCCACGGGCGAGCTCCTCTTCGACCCGGAGCTCGTCATCCGCGCCTCCACGGGCCCCGCGGCCCGGTAGGGACGCACGGGAGGGGCACACGGGAGGGACGCCCGACGGGGCGCACGGCAGGGGCGCCCGACGGGGACGCCTGGTGGGGACGCCCGGCGCGGACAGGAAAGGAACACGCCAGTGACGGAAACCGGCAGGACCGGAGCCGCCTCGCTCAGTGCGCGGGCGCGCGAGGCCGTGCTGCAGCGCATCGTCGACCGGCGGTACGCGCAGGGCGCCCGGCTGGTGGAGCGGGAGGTGGCCGAGGAGCTCGGCATGTCCCGCGTACCGGTGCGCGAGGCGCTGCGCGCGCTCGCCACCGAAGGGCTCCTCGAACTGCTTCCGCACAGCGGCGTCCGCGTACGGCGCCTCGAACGCGTCGACGTGGAGCATCTGTACGAGGTGTGGGAGCCGCTCGCCGTCCAGGCCTCGCGGCTCGCGGCGCGGGCCGTGGCCGCGGGCGGGGCTGTCGGCGGGGCTGCGGGCGCGGGCAGGGCTGCTGCCGGGGCCGAGGGCGCGGGATCGGGTGTGCCCGAGGGCGCGGGCGGGGCCGAGGGGCTCGCCGCGCTGGAGGCGAGCCTTCGGCAGGCCGAGTCGGCGGCCGCGGCGGGCGAGGGGGCGCGCGAGGTGGCCGCCCACACGGCGTTCCACGAGAACGTCGTGGCGATGGCGGGCAACCCGCTGCTCGCCCGCACGATGGAACAGCTGAGCTGGCAGCTGCGGCTGCTGTTCGGCCTGCGCGAGGAGCCCGCACACATGCGGGCGCAGCACGCCGAGATGTTCCGGCACATCGCGGCCGGGGACGCGGAGGCCGCGGCGGCCGGCACGCTGCTGCACGTGCGGGACAGCAGAGCCGTCGCCCTGCGTTCCCTCTTCGGCGACGCCTGAGAGTATTTGTATACCAAGAACGAGCCATCACGCCTCCCTCGCGGGCCAAATCATGGCGAAGTCCAGATCTATGGGGCTCGCGATCATCACCCTTGTCCGGCGCCCGCGACTTGGTATACAAAAACGGGGAGCCACCGGCCCCCTCCCCAAGGAGCTCCCATGCGCGTCGAAGCCACCCCGCCCCCGTCCGCCGTCCCCGGTCCCCTCTCCCGCCGCACCGTGCTGGCCGGCGCCGCCGCCCTGGCCGGCACGACGGCCACTCTGGCCGCCACGGCGGCCTCCGCCCACGCCACGACCGCATCCCGGGCCGTGACCGCCGCATCCGGCGCGTCCGGCGCGTCCGGCGGATCCGCCCCCGAGACCGCCGCATCCGGCGCCGCCGGGCGCCGTGCCAGGGCCACGGTCTTCCGCGACGTCCGTCCGTTCGGCGCGGCGAGGGCCACGGACCTCGTGGTCGTCGACGGCCGCGTCTCGGACGGCCCGGCGCCGCGGGGCGCGAAGGTCGTCGAGGGCGGTGGAAGGATCGCGCTCCCGTCCCTCGTGGACGCCCACATCCACCCCGACAAGACGACCTGGGGCGGCTCCTGGGTCTCGCGGCGGCCGGCGAGCGGCATCGCCGACTACGTGGCCCAGGACGTGGAGCTCTTCCACGCCCAGCGCCGCCCCGTCGCGGAACGCGCGTACGGACTCATGGCGCACGCCGTCACCCGCGGCACCCGGGCGATGCGCGCCCACGCCGACGTGGCCCCGGCCTACGGCCTGGCCGGTGTCGAGGGCGTCGCGGAGGCCCGTGAGCGGCTGCGCCACGCTCTCGACGTCCAGATCGTGGCCTTCCCGCAGCACGGCGTCATCCGTACGCCGGGCACGGCGGCGCTCCTTGAGGAGGCGGCCCGCGAGGGCACCATCGACATGATCGGCGGCATCGACCCGATCGGTTTCGACCAGGCACTCGACGCGCAGCTCGACCTCGTCTTCGGCATCGCGGACCGCCACGGAGTCGGCGTCGACATCCATCTGCACGACCGGGGCGAGAAGGGGATGAAGGCCATGCGCGGCATCATCGACCGCACACGCGCCCTCTCCCTCGCCGGCCGCGTCACCGTCAGCCACGTCTTCTGCCTGCCGGAACTGTCGGATCGCGAACTCGGCTCCATCGCCGCCGACCTGGGCGCCCAGGACATCGCCCTCACCACCGTGGCGCCCTCCGACGCCCTGGTGCTGCCGATCGCCCGGCTGCGCGAGCACGGGGTGCGGGTCGGGCTCGGCTCGGACGGCGTGCGCGACTCGTGGAGCCCCTTCGGCAACGCGGACATGCTGCATCGCGCGCAGCTCCTCGGCTGGGTGCGGGACGTACGCCTCGACGAGGATCTGGCGGACTGCTACCGCGTCGCGGCCCACGGCGGTGCGGACGTCATGGGGCTCGCGCACGCCGACCTCGCGCCCGGCGCACCGGCGGACTTCGTCCTCGTGCGGGGCGAATGCCTGCCGCAGGTCGTCGTGGACATGCCTCAGCGGGACATGGTGGTGCACGGCGGAGTCGTGGTGGCCCGCGACGGCGAGTTCCTCGCCTGAGCCGACCGGGGCGGTTCCGGCGGCCTGTCCGTACAGTGTCGATCGGGGTACGGGCGGAGCCCCGCCGTGACCGCCCCCGCCCCCGCCCCACCCCGGTACGTGGACCGTGGGGCACGTGTGGACTGCGTGTGGGCCCGTGTGGACTGCATGTGCACCACATCGACCCTCTGGGAGCGCTCTCAAGCGGTGCGGGCTGTGGATATCCTGGTCAGCGTCGGACCGCAGCGCAGACGAGGAGCGACCGCCTTGCCCGAGCAGACCACGGGATCCCGCCCCACTCTGGAAGCCGTCGCCGCACACGCCGGAGTCTCCCGCGCCACGGCCTCGCGGGTCGTCAACGGGGGTGCGGGGGTACGCGCTCCGCTGGTCGAGAAGGTGAACAGGGCGGTCGCGGAGCTCGGCTACGTCCCCAATCACGCGGCCCGCACCCTGGTCACCCGGCGCAACGGCGCGGTGGCCGTGATCATCGCGGAGCCCGAGTTCCGGATCTTCTCCGACCCGTTCTTCGAGCAGCAGGTGCGGGGCATCAGCCGGGAGTTGACGGCGCACGACTCCCAGCTGGTGCTGCTGTGGGTGGAGGGTCCGGGCGACCACGAGCGGATCGCCCGCTATCTGGGCGGCGGGCACGTGGACGGGGCGCTGGCGTTCTCGCTGCACAGTGACGACGAGCTGCCCGCCCTCATCGACCGGGCCCGGATTCCCGTGGTGTTCGGCGGGCGCCCCGCCCCGGGCATCGACCCGGCCGTGCCGTTCGTCGACTGCGACAACCGCGGCGGCGCCCGGGAGGCGGTGGGCCATCTGGTCGGTCTGGGCCGTCGCACCGTCGCCCACATCTCCGGTCCCGGCGACCAGACCTCCGCGATCGACCGGCTCCACGGCTATCACGACGTCCTGCCCGACGCCGACCCCTCCCTCCTGTGCCAGGGCGCCTTCACCGAGGAGAGCGGCGCCCGCGCCATGGCGGAGCTCCTCGACCGGAGGCCGGACCTCGACGGCGTGTTCGTCGCGAACGACCTGATGGCGACGGGCGCGCTGCGCACCCTGCGGGAGCGCGGGGTGCGGGTCCCGGAGGACGTGGCGGTGGTCGGCTTCGACGACATGGCCTCGGTGGTCGACCGGACCTCCCCGGCCCTGACCACGGTGCGCCAGGACATCGAGGGCATGGGACGGCTGATGGTCAAGCTGCTGATGCGGCTGCTCGACGGGGTGGACGGCGAGGCCCCCGCCTCCGTGATCACCCCGACGTCGCTGGTCCGCCGCGCGTCGGCCTGACGGAGAGCGCGAGGCGGCGGGCCCGGAGGTGTCTCCGGGCCCGCCGCTCCTGTGGGGGTGTCGGGTCAGTCGTACGGGATGACGACCACGGACTTGTCCGTGCCCGTCCGGAGGCGTGCGTCCGCGTTCCCGATCGCGCTCCAGACCTCCAGGCGGACCGTGCCGCCGCGCAGGTCGCCGAGGGTGCCGGTGGCCGCCTTCAGGCCGCGGGCCTGGGCGTACTCCTCCCAGCCCACGACGGGGTCGGTGGCGAAGTAGTGGTAGGTCTCCGTCCGGTCGAAGGTGCCGTCGCCGGTGAGGTCGTAGCTGATCCGGGCCTGCTGGCCGAGGCCGACGGCGGTGCCGGCGTCGACGTGGAGGCGGAAGGCGGTGAGGCCGCCCGGCCTGAGCGTGCCGTTGACGCCCTTGATCTCGTACACCAGCGGTCGGCTCGGGGTGCCGTCGTGGTTGGCGCCCTGCGCCGAGGGAACGGTGTCGCTGCCCTCGGCGGCGCCGGTGGCCGTGGTGAGGCTGCCGCCGGAGCGGAGCTGGAAGGTGTTCCCGGTGGGCTGCGGACCCGGGTCGGGGTCGGTGCCGCCCGTGCCGTTGCCCGTGGCGGTGGAACGCGCGGGCACGGTCAGGGACTTGCCGTCGGAGAAGGTGACCGTGCGGGCGGTCGCGCCGTGGTTGTGGGCCACGTACGTGCGCGTGGTGCCCTTGGTGAAGACCGCCGAGGTGGGGATGGACCCCGTGACGGAGGCGTCGGGGGCGCCGAGCGCGTCGAGAGTGGTGAGCCAGTGGTAGGTGTGGGCCTTGGACTCCCCCGCCTCCGGGGTGTATCCGGCGTGGCCCGCGTCCCACTTCGCCTTCGCGGCGCCCGGGTCGGCGAAGGACTGGAACTCCCAGAGGATGTCGCGCCATTCGACGGCGGGGCCGCCGTTCTCGCGTTCCAGCTCGGCGATGTTGCGCCGGACGGCCTCCTTGTGTCCGCCGAGGTGGAGTGAACCGCCGGTCACGGGAAGGACGTTGATGCCGTGGATCTCCTCGGGGTTGGCGGTCCACCAGGTGGCGTAGGCGGCGCCGCTGCCCCACACCATGCCGGCCGTGTCGTGCTGGAAGCCGGCGGGGAAGACCTGCTGGTCGGCGTCGAACCAGTACTGGGCGATGGCCTCGCCCTCCGTGGTGAGGAGGTACGTGCCGAGGTCGCGCAGCGCGGTGTCACCGGTGGCCGAACCCCACAGGACGAGCGCGGCGCTGAGGTTGGTCGACTCCGAGGACGACTCCTGGTTGTTGCCCGCCGCGAAGCCCTGGTGGCCGCTGGCCCAGCTGTGTCCGGCGTAGACGTCGAAGCCGCGCAGGAACGGGAAGGAGCCGTCGGTGCGGCTGGGGTTGGCCGTGTCGCGGACCAGGGTCTTCACCATGGAGCCCCAGGCGGAGTCGGCGGCCCAGGCCTGGTCGTACTGGGCGACGATCGCGGCCGCGTAGACGTAGTAGCCGTAGTGGAAGTGGTGGTCGTTGAGCTCGGTGTCGCTGCCGTAGGAGGCCGGGTAGCCCGTGAGGGTCTTCCACGCCTGGTCGTAGGAGAACTCGCTCGCTCCGCCCGCCGTGAACCAGTCCTGGAGGCGGCCCTTGATGAGCCCCAGGAGCTTGTCGCGGATCGCGCCCTCGCCGATCTGGTCGGCGAGCGGCACCAGTTGGGCGAGCTTGCCGAGCGCCTTGCCGGTCCAGTACGTGTCGACGGCGCCGGAGAAGGGGTCGGAGGAGTTCGCGACCTCGTTGAGGTAGCCGCGCAGCCGGGCCGTGTCCACACCTCCGCCGCCCGGCAGTCCGGGCAGGGTGGCGGCCGCCCGCTGGGTGGTGGTGAAGGAGGCCGACTCCCGGACCTTCATGGTGCCGCGGGGCGAGACGTACGTGTACGGGGTGAGCGCGTCGGTGGTGTGCAGCCACTGGTGCCGGTAGAGCGCCTGGAGCGTGCCGCGCTCGGTGCCCTCCTTCGCCTCGGTGGTGAGACCGTAGGTGGCGCGGACGGTGCCGGCGCCGTAGCTCCAGTTCACCGTGGACCCGGTGACGAAGCTGTAGGCGTACTTCCGGTAGGTCGCGAGCGCGTCGGTGGAGGGCAGGACGGCGACGGAGAAGTAGTCCTTGCCGCCGAGGCCGGCGGTGAGGGTCGAGCCGGAGACGGTCCAGTCGCTGCCGCCGGGGGCGAAGAGCGCGTAGTGGTGGCCCGCGACGGTGATGCCGAGGACGTTCCCCTGGTCGGCGAAGACGGTGGGGGCGGTGGCGGTGGTGATCCGGGCGTCGCCGCCGGTGCCCTTGGCGTACACGAAGGGCATGCCGTGGCCGATGGTGGTGCGCAGGGTGCGCGCGCCGTCCGACCAGTACGGGGTGACGGTCCAGTCCGACCAGGCGTCGACCTTGGTGTCGGGCGAGTTGAGTCCGGTGAGGCCGAGCGTGAGGTCGCGCTTGTGGGCGTACTCGTACTGGCGGCCGTCGCCGACGACGGCCGCGCTGGTCGGGTAGCCGATGTCCAGGCCGCCGGCGACGGCCTGGTAGGTGAGCGGATGGCCGTACATGGGGGTGGAGTACGGGTTGTCCCCGTACCGCTGGAAGGCGAGGGAGGACCACCAGTCGTTGGTGGGCACCGGCTTGCCCTGGGCGGCGGCGGTGACCTTGGGGGTGACCGGTGCGCCGGTGTTGGTGGTGGGGCCGGAGGTACCGGCGGGTCGGGTGTCGGAGTAGCTTCCGGCGCCCACGGGGACGGTGGCGGCGGCCGCGGGTGCGGCGGCGGGGCCGAGTCCCAGGGCGGCGAGGGCGGAGACCAGGGCCAGTGCGGCGGCGGGCCGGGTGCGGGGGGCTGGCATGAACGGCACCTCATGTCGTCACGACGGATCGAGTACGGACGGGGGATGGGGGTGGTGCGGCATGCGTGCGGAGTCGCGGAGGGGTTCCGAGGGCCGGGAAGGGCCTTTCGAGAGCGCTCTCAAACGCTCCGGATGGCCGAAAACGTAAAACTCTCGAAACCTGGGTGTCAAGAGAGGGGACAGGGAAGGCAGTTGGGCCCCGAGTCCAAGCCGTTACGCCTTCAAGTCTTGACGGGACACCCGGAGCGCGGGCACGCTCCAACCGCATTCTTGAGAGCGCTCTCAATCAGCTCTCTCGCTCGCCCCGGAGCCAAGGGAGGCTTCCCATGCCCATCGCCCGAGCCGCAGGATCCGCCGGATCCAGCACCGGAACCGCCGCCAGGCCCACCGCCAGGTCGACCGTCGGCACCGCAGCCGTCCGTCTCGGGGCGGTCGTCCTGACCGGTGCCCTGCTCGCCGCCTGCGGAGCTTCCTCGGACGGGGCGGCCACGGACGGCGCGGGCGGAGAGGTCACCATCACCGTGGACCTCTTCGGCTCCTTCGGTTACAAGGAGGCGGGGCTCTACGCCGAGTACGAGAAGCTCCACCCGGGCGTCACCATCAAGCAGACGGACACCGAGGACGAGGCCGACTACTGGAAGTCCCTCCAGACCCGGCTCGCCGGCGGCGGCGGCCTGGCGGACGTCCAGGGCGTCGAGGTGGGCCGGATCGCCTCCGTCGTCCAGCAGCAGTCCGACAAGTTCGAGGACCTGAAGAAGTACGGCGCGGACGGTCTCAAGGCGCAGTTCGCCGAGGCGAAGTGGGCCGCCGCCACCGGGAAGAACGGCGAGGTCCTCGGACTCGGCACGGACGTCGGCCCCGAGGCGATGTGCTACCGCACGGACCTCTTCAAGAAGGCCGGGCTGCCGACCGACCGCGAGGAACTGGCCAAGCGCTGGGCCACCTGGGACGGCTACCTGGCGCTGGGGAAGCAGTACAAGGCGAAGACCCCCGGCAAGAGCACCTGGCTCGACAGCGTCGGCAGCCTCTACTCGATCATGATCGGGCAGGAGAAGGAGCGGTACTACGACGCCTCCGGGAAGCTGATCTGGGAGCAGAACCCGGCGCTGCGTGCCGCCTGGGACCACTCCGTCCGGGCGGCGGAGGACGGGCTGAGCGCCGAGCTCGACCAGTGGTCGCCGCAGTGGAACCAGGCCTTCGCCGCCGGATCCTTCGCCACGATGCCCTGCCCCGCCTGGATGCTCGGCTACATCAAGGGCCAGGCCGGCGAGGGCGGCAAGGGCAAGTGGGACATCGCCACGCTCCCCGGCGGCGCCGGCAACTGGGGCGGCTCCTACCTCGCCGTGCCGAAGGCCGCCCAGCACAAGAAGGAGGCGTACGAGCTGATCAAGTGGCTCACGGCGCCCGAGCAGCAGACCAGGCTCTTCGAGAAGCAGGGCAACTTCCCCTCCTCCACCGGCGCGATCGAGAAGGTCGCCGCCGCCAAGGACCCGTACTTCTCGAACGCCCCGATCGGGAAGATCTTCGGTGACGCGGCGAAGGGCGCCCCGGTCCAGGTCCTCGGGGTGCACGACCAGAACATCTCCCAGCAGATCACCAACGCGCTGAGCGAGGTCGAGCGCAAGGGCGTCTCGTCCGAGAAGGCGTGGGAGAACGCGCGGAAGGGCGTCGCGAACACCCTCGGCTGATCCCGGGGCCGGACGGGTGGCCCACTCCCGGCGCACACCCGTCCGGCCCCGACGCACCCGGGTGCACGGCGTCGTGCACCGGCGCCGTACACCCCGTCTCTCCCCCGATTCCTCCCCGAAGGGCCGCACCGTGACCCTCACCGCACCCGCGACACCGCCGCCGGTTCCGACACCGGCATCGGCATCGGAGCCGCCGAAGTCCCGCCCCGCGCCCCGGCGGGGACCGTCCGTCCGGCGGGCGTGGCAGAAGGCCTCGCCGTACGCCTACATCGCCCCGTTCTTCACTCTCTTCGCCGCCTTCGGTGTCTTCCCCCTGATCTACACGGCGTACGTCTCGCTGTACCGGGTCGAGCTCCAGACGCCCGGCGACATGGAGTGGCGGGGCCTCGGCAACTACACGGCGCTCCTGAGTGACGATTTCTTCTGGAACTCGCTGCGCAACACCTTCACCATCGGTCTCCTCTCGACCGTGCCGCAGCTGGTCATGGCCCTCGGGCTCGCCCATCTGCTCAACTACCGCATGCGCGGCCGCACTTTCCTGCGGACGGCGGTCCTGCTGCCGTACGCGACCTCGGTCGCCGCCGCCACCCTCGTCTTCGCGCAGCTCTTCGGCCAGGAGTTCGGGCTGATCAACTACGTGCTCGGAGTCGTCGGCATCGGTCCCGTCGACTGGCAGACCGGCTCGGTCGCCTCGCAGATCGCGGTCTCGACCGTCGTCATCTGGCGCTGGACCGGCTACAACGCGCTGATCTACCTGGCCGGCATGCAGTCGATCCCCGACGAGCTGTACGAGGCGGCCGCGATGGACGGAGCGTCGCGCTGGCGGCAGTTCTTCCATGTGACCCTGCCCGGGCTGCGCCCCACCATCGTCTTCACCGTCATCGTCTCCACGATCGGCGCCACCCAGCTCTTCGGGGAGCCGCTGCTGCTCGAAGGCTCGATCTCGGGCGGCATCTCGCACCAGTACCAGACGCTCGGCCTCTACATGTACGAGCAGGGCTGGGGCTTCTTCCACCTGGGCCGGGCCGCCGCGATCGCCTGGGTCATGTTCCTGCTCATCGTGGTGGTCGTCGGGGTCAACGCACTGATCGCGCACCGCCGTTCGCGCAAGGAGGCCGGCCGATGACCGCGCCGAGCACCACAGAGGTCCCGCCCCGCCCGTCCTCGGACGACCGTCCGCCGCGGGACGCCCGCCCGCCGCGGCTCGACCGCCCGTCCCGGCGCGGCCGTCCCTCCCGGGCGGGTCGCACCCTGCACGCGGGGCCCGTCGCCTACGCGATCCTGATCGTCGCCGTACTGGTCTCCGCGTTTCCGTTCTACTGGACCCTCGTCGCGGCGAGCCGCTCCAACGCCGACCTCGCGCAGGTCCCGCCGTCCGTGCTGCCCGGCCCGAACCTGATCCGCAACTTCGAGGCCGTGCTCGAAGAGGCCGACATCGGCAAGGCGTTGCTCAACTCCCTCATCGTCTCCGGATCCATCACGCTCGGCACCGTGCTGTGCTGCACCCTGGCCGGCTTCGCCTTCGCCAAGCTCCGCTTCCGGGGCAGGGGCGCGCTGCTCACGATCACCGTGGGCACCATGATGATCCCGCCCCAGCTCGGTGTGATCCCGCTGTTCATGATGATCGCCGAGCTGGGATGGGTGAACCAGCTCCAGTCGGTGATCCTGCCGGGCCTGGTCTCCGCCTTCGGCGTGTTCTTCATGCGGCAGTACCTGGTGCAGACGCTGCCGGACGAGCTGATCGAGGCGGCCCGGGTCGACGGGGCCTCCACCGCCCGGATCTTCTGGTCCATCGTGGTGCCGATCGCCCGGCCCGGCATGGCGGTCCTCGGCCTGCTGACCTTCATGGCCGCGTGGAACGACTTCTTCTGGCCCATCGTCGCCCTCTCCTCCTCGGAGCCGACCGTCCAGGTCGCCCTGCGCCAGCTGGGCGGCGGCTACGTCCACGACCAGTCGGTGATCATGGCGGGCGCCCTGCTCGGCACCCTGCCGGTGCTACTGGTCTTCGGCCTGCTCGGCCGGCAGATCGTCGGCGGCATCATGCAGGGCGCGGTCAAGGGCTGAAGCCGCCCCGGAAGCACATCGCCCCGCCCTCCCCTTCCCCTTCCCCCTCCGCCTCCGCCTCCGCCTCCGCCTCCCCAACAGACTTCTCACTCACGGGAGTTCCCACCTCATGACCGCGATCGACGCACGCCCCGACAGCCCGACCACCCTCCGCTTCCCGCAGGGCTTCCGCTGGGGCACCGCCACGGCGGCGTACCAGATCGAGGGTGCCGCCGCCGAGGACGGCCGCACGCCGTCCGTCTGGGACACCTTCAGCCGCACCCCCGGCAAGGTGCGCAACGGCGACACCGGTGACATCGCCGCCGACCACTACCACCGGCTCGACGAGGACATCGCCCTGATGCGGCAACTCGGCGTCACCGACTACCGCTTCTCGATCGCCTGGCCCCGGGTGCTGCCCGCGGGGCGGGGCCAGGTCAACTCCAAGGGGCTCGACTTCTACCGGCGGCTCGTCGACGGGCTCCTCGACGCGGGCATCCGGCCCGTCGCGACCCTCTACCACTGGGACCTGCCGCAGGAGCTGGAGACCGGGTCCGTCAGCGACTCCGCCGCGGGCGGCGGCTGGCCGCGGCGGGAGACCGCGTACCGGTTCGCCGAGTACGCGGGCGTCATGGCGGACGCCCTCGGCGACCGGGTGGCGACCTGGACCACACTCAACGAGCCCTGGTGCGCCGCCTTCCTCGGCTACGGCAACGGCGTGCATGCCCCCGGCCGGACCAGCGCCCTCGACTCGCTGCGCGCCGCCCACCACCTCAACCTGGCGCACGGGCTCGCCACGCGCGTACTGCGCGGTGCGCTGCCTGCCTCCGCCGAGGTGTCCCTGACGCTCAACCTGCACGCGGTACGGCCGCTCTCCGACGCCCCCGAGGACAGGGAGGCGGCCCGCCGGATCGACGCCGTCGGCAACCGCATCTTCCTCGACCCGGTCTTCCACGGCCGGCTCCCCGAGGACCTGGTCCGCGACACGGCCGGGATCACCGACTGGTCCTTCGTCGAGGACGGCGATCTGGCGACGACGTCCGCGCCGATCGACTCGCTGGGCATCAACTACTACTCCCCCTCGGTCGTCGCGGCGGGCACCTCCGAGTCGCCCTCGCCGTGGGCGGGTGCGGAGCGGCACGTACGGTTCGAACCGGCCCCGGGACCGCGCACCGCAATGGACTGGCCGGTGGACGCCACCGGTCTGCACGAGCTGCTGGTCCGGCTGCGGGACGAACTGCCGGGCGTCCCCCTGGTGGTGACCGAGAACGGGGCGGCGTACGAGGACTACGCCGACCCGTCGGGGAACGTGAAGGACCCGGAGCGGGTGGCCTATCTGCACGCGCACCTGACGGCCGTGCACCGAGCGCTCGCGGACGGGGCGGACGTGCGGGGCTACTTCCTGTGGTCGCTCCTGGACAACTTCGAGTGGGCGTACGGCTACAGCAAGCGGTTCGGCATCGTGCACGTCGACTTCGCCACGCAGCGCCGGACCCTCAAGGACAGCGCCCGCTGGTACGCGGAGGTGATCGCCCGGGGCGGCCTCGACGCCTGAGGAAGGGGCGGCGAGGCCTGGCGGACCGTCGGGCTCAGGAGGCGGTCCCGGCCTTCAGTGCGCCGCGGACGAAGTCCGTCGTCAGCCTGACGGCCGACTCGACGGGCACGTACTGCCCCTCGGGCGGGTTGAAGTCGAGCACTCCGACGGCCCCGTAGTCGGCCCAGAAGCAGGTGGTCGTGGGGAAGGTGTCGGTGACGTTCTGCCCGCACTTCACCACCAGGTCGCGGCTGGTCACGAGCCGGGGCTCGCCGGTGACGTTCCGGCCGTTGTCGACCGCGGTGTCCATGGACGCGTCGTAGATCGTGTTCAGCGAGGCGGTGGGGTCCGCCACCTTCTCGTAGAGGGTGGTCCGGGCGGTGAAGACCGGGGCCGACACCGACATGGCGCCCTTGCGGAGGATGATCCTGGGGCTGCCGAAGCAGGAGATCTCGTCGGTGTCGCCGACGCCCTCGATCTCCTTGAGACCCTCGTCTCCCCGTACGCGCATGTCGAGGCCGCTGCCCCACCGGATCCCGCCGTCGCCCTCGTCGCAGACGAGGCCTTCGATCTGCGGCACGGCGATGTCCGTGTAGCGGGTGCCGGAGTCCGCCGCGAGCTTCTCTCCGGTGGACCCGCCCGACCCGGCGGAGCCGTTCGACTCTTCGGACCCGTTGGACCCGTTCGACCCGGCGGAGGTGCCCGTCCCTGCGGTCCCTCCCCCGCCCGACGGCTCCGCGGAGCCGCAACCCGTCACGGCGGACGCCAGGACCACCGCGGCCACCACTGTCCGAAACCTGCTCACGTGCCGACTCCCCCGAGAAGTACCGAAAATGATCAAGGTCGCGGTGATCATACGGGGGGGCTCCGGCGGACGGATGACGCCGAGGGGGGTGCCGTGGCACCCCCCTCGGCGCCGCGGCACCCCCGGTCACCACCCGGAGGAGGTCGGGGAGGCCGAGGAGGTCACGCCCGCTGCCACAGGGCCGGGACGTTCGGCGGCTCCCAGCCGGTCTGGGCCTGATGGCCCTGGAGGCACCGGTAAGTGGCGCCGCCGTACGTGACGGTGGCCCCGGCCGCGTAGACCTTGCCGGCCGCCCAGGTGCCGCCCGGCTGCGGTTCACCGGGCCCGGGGCCCGGGTCGCTTCCGGTGATCCTCAGGGTCAGGCCGTAGTTCTGCAGCAGCGGGTTCAGCGGCTGGAAGAAGGTCGTGCCGCCGCTGGAGCAGTTGCCCGAGCCGCCCGAGGTCACGCCCTGGGCCTGGCTGCCGGAGATGTACGAGCCGCCGGAGTCGCCGGGCTCGGCGCAGACCGTCGTACGGGTCACGCCGGAGATGGTGCCCTCGGGGTAGGTGACGCTGGTGTTGTGCTGCTGGATCGTGCCGCAGTGCCAGCCCGTGGTCGAGCCGGAGCGGCAGACGGACGCGCCGACGGGCTGCAGGACCGACCCGGTCACCTGCACGTTCGCCCCGCCGGAGCCCTTGACGTACGGGGTGGCTGTCCAGTTGGTGTTGGCGGCCACCCACGCCATGTCGTTGCCGGGGAAGATCGAGCCCTGGAAGCTGCCCTGGGCCACCTGGTTGAAGCCGCTGGTCGTGGTGCCCGCGCGACCGCAGTGCCCCGCGGTGGCGAAGCCCTGCGTGGTGCCGCGGGTCACCGCGAAGCCCACGGAGCAACGGCCCCCGCCCCCCATGTAGTACGCGTCGCCGCCCCGGATGTCGTACAGCGGGCGGGGTGCCTCGGCCGTCCTGACGACCCGCACCAGCTCGCGCGGGACGCCGGCGGCGGCGACGAGCCGCGCCCCGGCACCGGCCCGGGCCTCCTCGACGACCAGGACGTTGGCGCGTACGTCGACGTACCGGACGGGCGCCTCGGCGGTGGCGGCCCGGTCCAGCGCCCGCTTGGCCCGCTCCAGGGCCGTCAGGCCGTGCGGGACGAGCCGGGCGTCGGCGCCCGTGGCACGTATCGCGGCCGCGTCGGCGGCGCGGGTCGTGGCCACGGTCAGGGTGCCGGACTCGGCCCCGTCCACCCAGGCCCCGGCGAAGGCGGCGCCGAGCCCCTGGCGGAGGCGGGCGGCGGTGGCGCCCGCCTCCGCCTCGTTGGCGAGCCTGGTCAGCGCCTGGGGGCGGGTGAGTCCCAGGTCGCGCTGCATGGCGGAGAGGAGTTCGGGCTGGGCGGCGGTGGCGGCAAGGGTCTGAGCGGCGGTCTTCGCGGTCGGGTTCCGGTCCGGGGCCGCGGTGGCGGTTCCGGCCTGGAGGCCGGCCAGCGCCATCCCGGCGGCGACCAGCGCGGTACAGGCCGCGCGGGCGTGTCGTCGGAGCATGGGGAGTCTCCTCGGTTCTCGGTGGGGGATCTGCCCGAACCGTAGGGATCCCGAAGGGGGCGGCGGGAGTTGTCAGTCGGCCCCTGCCACCGCGTTATGCCCCGGGGCGCTCCGGGGCGGGGAACGAGGACGCGACCGTGGCCGGGGGCTGAGCCGAGGCCGGGGGCTGCGCCGTGGCCGAGGCCGGGGGCCGCGCCGGGGTCGGGGGCCGCGCCGGGGTCGGGGGCCGCGCCGGGGTCGGGGGCCGCGCCGGGGTCGACGGCTGCTCCGGAGTCGGGAGCGGCACCACGACCGGGGTCGGTGCCACGACCGGGAGCGGCACCACGACCGAAGTCGGCACCACGACCGAAGTAGATGCCCCGACCGGAGTCGATGCCACGACCTGGGTCGGCACCGGAACCGCGACCGCCCCGACCGCCGCGACCGGCGTTCGGCCCGCGCTGTGGGCCAGTGCCTCCGCGTGTGCCGCCCGGGTGTGGTGGAGCACCGCGGCCGCCCGGCCGGCCGCCCGCCCCTCGGGGTGCCAGCCGAGGAGGTGCCGCCAGACCAGCGGGGCACCGGCCAGCGGACGGGTCACGATGCCCGGCGTCACGGGGAAGGTGGCCCGGCAGAGGCCGACGGCCCGCCCGACCTGGACCAGGTGCACACAGGAGGCGGTGTCCGTCTCGTACACGCAGGCCGGGGTGAAGCCCGCGCGCACGCAGGCGGCGGCGAAGCAGTCGCCGAAGCAGCCGTCGCCCGGGACGTCGGTCCAGGCCTCCACCGCCAGTTCGGCCAGGTCGAGTTCGGCGCGGGAGGCCAGCGGATGGTCGGCGGCGAGCATCACGTACACCGGGTCGCGGGCCACCTCGGTCCACGCGAGCCGCCCCGCCTCGGGCGGCGCGCTCTCGCCGCAGACGCCGACGAGGGCGAAGTCCAGCCGGCCGGCGGCGACCCCGCGGGCGATCTCCCGCTCCGACCAGGAGGTGTACGTGGTCACCGGCGAGCCGGGTTCGGTCCGGGCCAGCCGGTCGACGAGGCCGCCGAGCAGCGGGCCGTGCGTGCCGCCGAGCCGGTAGCCGCCCGCGCCCTCCCGCGCGAACCGCACCGCCTCCTCCTGCAACTCGCAGACCGCGGGCAGCACCACACGGGCCCGGTCGAGCACCAGGTCCCCGAGGGCCGTGGTCCGCACCCCCTCCCGCCCGCGCTCGAACAGCGCGCCTCCCAGGGCCCGTTCGATCCGCTTGAGCTGGGCGCTGAGCGCGGGCTGCGCGAGACCGAGCGCGGTGGCGGCTCGCGTGAGACTGCCTGCGTCCGCGATGGCCCGTATCGCCTTGAGGTGCCTCAACTCCAAGTCCATACGGAGAGCTTGACGCTCCCTCACCGATAGGTCCAGACCATAGACGGGGGAGGTGTGGCTCAGGGCCGTTCCGCGAGGAGGGTCGCCAGGTGGTCCGCGAAGGCGACGATCCAGTCGAGCTCCGCGCCTCCCCGAGCCCCCCGGAAGCCATGGCGCCGCCCCCAGAAGGCGGCCTGGACCGCGTGGAGCTGAGCCCAGCGCCGGACCCGCTCGCGGTCGAGTTCGGCGGCCTCGACGAAGACGTCCAGCGCACGGTCGACGGCCGCGCGCAGGTCGTCCGCCCCGAGGAGGGCGAGCGCGCGGGACTTGAGCAGCGTGCCGCCGTCGTAGGCCGGGTCGCCCACGTACCCCTTGGGGTCGACGGCGAGCCACGGTTCGCGGTCGGCCCGCAGGATGTTGCCGGGGTGGAGGTCGCCGTGGATGAGGATGTCCGGCTGGACGGCGCCGAGTTCGCGGACGGTCGCCGCCGCCGCGGCCACCACGGAGGGCGGCAGGGCGTGCGCCAGCTCGGCGGCGTCCTTCCGCAGCTCCTCCTCCCAGGCGCCGGCCCGGTCCCGCAGCCGGGGCAGGCCGGGCGGGGCGGGGACCGCGAGCCGTCGGCCGAGCCGTCCCGCGACGGCCAGGATCTCGTCGCCGTCCTCGACCTCCGCGAGGGTCGAGGTCGGCGACGAGGCGCCGGCCCGTTCGAGGAGCATCGCGAAGCGCTCGTCGTCCCGCTCGTGGAGCAGGACGGCGCCGCGCCCTCGCCACGCGGCGAAGGCGTCCGGCTCGTGGACGTTGCCTGGGTGCGGGTAGGACACCTTCAGCGCGGCGGCACTCCCGTCGCTCCGCCGCACCGGGACGATGACCCCGACGCCTCCGTGCATGACGTCACCGTCCGGAACACATCCCCATCGATCCATCAATTCGTCGACGATGTACGGGAGTTCGGAGATCCATCTCGCCCCGGGCTCCCCCTCACGGTCGACGGTCGTCCGCACGAAGGCCTCTGGTGTCCTGATCACCCGAACACCGTACGCGGAGGCGGTGGCCGCGCCACCAGGAGCTCGCCCATCGTCCACATACATGAACAGAAATCAAATACGAGTCTATTGACGCGTCCACGTCGGAGCTCTAGCGTCCCGGAGAAAGCGCTTTCTCGGGCCGGATGCGGGCACTCGTCCGGCCCGTTCATGTCACTGAACCCGCATGAGCCCCCTCACTCTGGAGATCAACGATGCGAACGGGACCCGTCATCGCGTGCGTCGGCCTGCTGGCCGGCACGCTCGTCACCCTGGCCGGTACGACGGCGCAGGCCGCTACCACCGCCTACGAGGCGGAGACCTCCCCCGCGGTCTGCACCGGCACCATCGACTCCGACTGGGCCGGATTCTCCGGCACCGGATTCTGCAACGGCACCAACGCGGTCGGCGCCTACGCCCAGTTCACCGTGAACGCCCCGGCCGCGGGCACCGCCACGCTCACGGTCCGCTACGCCAACGGCACCACCACCGCGCGGCCCGCCGCCCTCACGGTGAACGGATCCGCCGTCTCCTCGGCCTCCTACGAGGGAACGGGCGCGTGGACGACCTGGGCGACGAAGACGTTCACGGTTCCGGTGAACGCCGGCGCCAACACCGTCCGGTTCAACCCGACCGCAGCCGTCGGCCTGCCCAACATCGACCGTCTCGACGCCGAGGTCGCCGGCACCACCACCCCGCCCTCGGGCACCGCGCTCTACGTGGCGCCGAACGGCACGGACTCCGCCGCCGGCACCGTGTCGGCCCCGACCACCCTGACCGCGGCCATCGCCCGTATCGCCCCCGGCGGGACGATCTACCTCCGCGGCGGCACCTACAACCACTCCCAGACGATCACCATCCCGGCCGGGAACAACGGCACGGCCGCCGCCCGCACGAAGCTGTCCGCCTACCCCGGCGAGAAGCCGGTGCTGAACTTCTCGGCGATGACCGAGGACCCGGCCAACCGCGGGCTCGCCGTGAACGGCTCCTACTGGCACGTCAACGGCATCACCGTCGAGCGGGCCGGCGACAACGGCATCTTCGTCGGCGGCAGTGACAACGTCATCGAGCGCACGGTGACGCGCTTCAACCGCGACTCGGGGCTCCAGCTCTCCCGGATCGCCTCCACCACGCCCCAGAGCCAGTGGCCGTCCCACAACCTCGTCCTCAGCGCGGAGTCGCACGACAACGCCGACTCCGACGGCGAGGACGCCGACGGCTTCGCCGCGAAGCTCACGGTCGGCCCCGGGAACGTCTTCCGCTACGCCGTCGCCCACCACAACATCGACGACGGCTGGGACCTCTACACCAAGACCGACACCGGCCCCATCGGCCCCGTGACCGTCGAGGACTCCCTCGCCTACGAGAACGGCACCCTCTCCGACGGCACGCAGAACGCGAGCGGCGACCGCAACGGCTACAAGCTGGGCGGTGAGGACATCGCGGTCGACCACGTCGTCCGGCGCAGCATCGCCTTCCGCAACGGCAAGCACGGCTTCACGTACAACAGCAACCCGGGCTCGATGGCGGTGTCGAACAACCTCAGCGTCGACAACGCCCAGCGCAACTACTCCTTCGACGCCGGCACCTCGGTGTTCCGGAACAACACCTCGTGCCGGAGCGGCAGCGGTACGAACGACCGGACCATCGGTGACGTCGACGGCTCCAACCAGTTCTGGTCCGGCACGAACGGCTCCCGGTGCGCCTCCTACTCCGGCGCCCTGAGCTGGTCGTTCGCCACCGACGGCCGGCTCGCCGTGACCCTCGGCGGCAAGCCGGTCACGCTGTAGCCGACCCGGCCCGCCACGGCCTCCCGCTCCCCCGCGGCGTTCACGCGGCCGACACACGACTGTCGTACGGGAGCGGGAATGCCGTTCGCGAACGGGCCCGTTGGCCCTGACATGACTCTCGGAGTAATCCTCAGCTCGACCTCCCGCCAGCTGCCCATCGACGACACGGTGCGACTCGCGCGGGAGGCCCGCGACGCCGGACTGCACTCCGCGTGGTTCGGCCAGTCCTTCGCGTACGACTCGCCCTCGCTCGCCGCGATCGTCGGGCGCGAGGTGCCGGGACTACAGGTCGGGACCGCGGCGATACCCGTCTTCGGCCGCCATCCGCTGATCGTCTCCAGCCAGGCCCAGACCGCCCAGGCCGCCACCGGCGGCCGCTACCACCTCGGGCTCGCCCTCGGCACCAAGCACCTGACGGAGGAGGGCTTCGGCATCCCCTACGAGCGGCCCGTCGGGTTGCTCCGGGAGTTCCTCACGGCCCTGCGCCAGCTGGTGGAGACGGGCGCCGCGGACTTCCACGGCGAGCTCCTCACGGCCACGACGCCCTGGCCGGCGGCGGTTCCCGGGGCCCAGCCGCCGGTGCCGCTCCTCGTCGCCGCCATGGGACCGCAGGCCCTGCGGGTCAGCGGTGAACTCGCCGACGGCATCCTGCCGTTCCTGGCCGGTCCGCGCGCCCTCGCCGAGGACATCGTCCCCGCCGTCACCGCCGCGGCGGAGGCGGCGGGCAGGCCCGCACCGCGGATCGTGGCCCTCGTCCCCGGTGTGGTCACGGCGGACGCCGGGGCCGTACGGGAGAAGGCGACCGAGGCCCTCGCGCTCTACGAGCGGATCCCGTCCTACCAGCGTGTCATCGAGCGCTCCGGCGGCACGCGGGCCGCCGACCTGGCGGTGATCGGCGACGAGGAGGTCGTCGCCGCCGAGGTGCGGCGCTACCGCGAGGCGGGGGCGACGGAGGTGGTGTTCACGGCGACGGACCTGGGCGGCGAGGCCGACCGCCGCCGTACGTGGAAGCTGCTCGGCGAACTGTCGAGGGAGTTCGGCACGAAGGACTGAGGCCCCCTCGGTGTCGCCGCCCTTCCCCCTGACGCGGCGGCTCCGGAGGCCGATCGGGTGGACCTCGGGGGGAGGGTCAGGTCGGCGGCGTCCCTCCCCCGGGCCCCGGTTCACGATGGCCTCGGCGGAGCGCCTCGGGCTCCGCGCCCGCGCGACCAGGTGAAGGGGGAGAGATGGCCGGCCGACGCAGGGCGATCGCCCGACTGCTGACGATGTGTCTGGTCGCGGGCGGTGCCACGGCGCCGGCCTCCGCCGCGGTGGCGCGGCCTCCGGTGGTGCGGGACGCGCTCCCGGCCGACCAGACGACGATCTCCTACGACGACCTGCGGACCGGCTGGGACCGGGACGAGCCCGGCCTCGCCCCGGATCAGGTGTCCAGCTCGGACTTCGGGCTGCAGTTCTCGACCACCGTCGACGGACAGGTCTACGCGCAGCCGCTGGTCGTGGGGCGCACGCTGGTCGCGGCCACCGAGAACAACAAGGTGTACGGGATCGACGCGGCCACCGGGCGGATCGGCTGGACCAAGGACTTCGGCGCCCCCTGGCCCGCCTCGGCGATCAGCTGCGGGGACCTGGTGCCGAACGTCGGGGTGACGGCCACACCGGTCTACGACCCGGCGAGCGACGCCGTCTACTTCACCGCCAAGGTGAACGACGGGCCCGACCTCCAGCACCCCAACTGGTACGTGCACGCCCTCGACCCGGCGACCGGCGCCGAGCGCGCGGGCTGGCCGGTGAAGGTGGCGGGGGCGCCGGTGAACGACCCGGGGCGGGCGTTCAACCCGTACACGGCGGGGCAACGGCCGGGGCTGCTGCTGATGGGCGGCTCGGTCTACGCGGCCTTCGCCTCGCACTGCGATCGCGGGCCGTACGTCGGGTACGTCATGGGTGTCAGCACCACGACGCGCCGGACGACGCTGTGGGCCACCGAGGACTCCTCCGCCAACGGCATGGCGGGGATCTGGATGAGCGGTGGCGGTCTGGTCTCCGACGGGCCGGGCCGGATCCTCTTCTCGACGGGCAACGGCGTCTCGCCCGCGCCCGGTCCCGGCAGCCTGCCGCCGGGGCAGCTCGCGGAGTCGGTGGTCAGGCTCGGGGTGAACAGCGACGGCACGATGTCGGCGCAGGACTTCTTCAGCCCCGCCAACGCCTCCCAGCTCGACCTGAACGACACCGACCTGGGTTCGGGCGGCCCGGTCGCCCTGCCGGGCCCGGTCTTCGGCACGGCCCGGTATCCGCGGCTGCTCGTCCAGATCGGCAAGGACGGCCGTCTGTTCCTGCTCGACCGGGACGACCTCGGCGGCCGGAGCCAGGGCCCGGGCGGCACCGACAAGGTGCTCGGCTCCTTCGGTCCGTACGAGGGCGTCTGGGGGCATCCCGCCGTGTACGGCGGTCAGGGCGGCTACGTCTACACGATCGGCAGCGGCGGCCCGCTGCGGGCCTTCGCGTACGGGCTCACCGGCTCGGGCCTGCCGGGGCTGACCAACACGGGCAGCAGCGCGCAGCGGTTCGGCTACACCTCGGGCTCCCCGGTGGTGACCTCCACGGGGACCGATCCCGGGTCCGCGCTCGTGTGGGCGGTCGCCTCGGACGGGGCGAGCGGCGCGAACGGGCAGCTGCGCGCGTACGACGCCGTGCCGGTGAACGGGTCGCTGCGGCTGCGCTGGTCGGCGCCGATCGGCGTGGCGTCGAAGTTCGCCGTGCCGGCCACCGACGGCGGGCGGATCTACGTCGGTACCAGGGACGGGCACGTGCTGGCCTTCGGGCGGCCGGCGAACACGGCCCTGACCGGTGCGCCGGTGGACGCCGGCGAGGTGGCGGTCGGGGCGTCGGGAACCGTCACGGCCACGGTCACGGCGACCCGGGACGTGACGATCACCGGGGTGCGCACACCGGCGGGCGGCCCGTTCTCCGCGAGCTCCGACGGTCTGCCGCGCACGCTGCGGGCGGGCGAGACCCACACCGCGCGGGTGACCTTCTCGCCGACGGCCCCCGGCCCCGACACCTCGGCGCTGACCTTCACCACCGACCTCGGCGACAGCGCGCTCGGCCTGACCGGCTACGGCACCCGGCCCGGGCTCCTCGTCTCGCCGGGCGCGCTCGACTTCGGCACGGTGGCGACGACGACGAGCAAGGCGCTCGGCGTGACGTTCACGAACACGGGGACGGCCGACGAGACGATCTCGGCGGTCTCGGTCCCCGGCGCCCCGTTCCGCGCGGTCGACCCGCCGGCCGTCGGCACGGTCGTGCCGCCCCGGCAGTCCGTCACCGTGCAGGTGGTGTACGCCCCGACCGTCGCCGGAGAGCACACGGGGACGGTCGCCGTGGGCAGCGACAGCGGGACGGCGTCCGCAGCCCTGACCGGCACGGCCGTGACCGGGCGCGCGGAGCTCACGATCACCCCGACCTCGACGGCCTTCGGCGAGGTGAAGGTCGGTCAGTCGGTCACCAGAACCTTCGACATCAGCAACACCGGCAACATCCCGCTCACCATCACCAAGGCGAAGGCGCCCGCGGCTCCCTTCCACGTGACCGATCCGATCAGCGAGGGCCAGGTCCTCGGCCCCGAGGACGTGGTCCACCAGGCGGTGACCTTCTCGCCCACCTCGATCGGGGCGGTGACGGCCGCGTACGAGCTGACCTCGGACGACGGACGGGGCCCGCGCAACGAGACGCTGACCGGTACCGGGGTGGCCGGCACCGGCGTCACCGTGCCCTCCCCCGGCGCGGGCGGCTGGCGGCTCAACGGCGCCGCCGGGATCTCCGGCGACGACCTCCAGCTCACCCAGGCGAGCCCCTCCCAGCGCGGTTCGGCGGTCTGGCCCGTCCCCGTGCTGACCGACGGCCTCCGGGCCTCCTTCACCACGGTGATCGGCGGCGGCACCGGCGCCGACGGCCTCGCCTTCGCCCTGCTCGACCCGGCCGGGGCCACTCCCACCGCGCTCGGCGGGGTCGGCGGCGGCCTCGGCTACGCCGGACTGCCGGGCGTGGCCGTCGCCCTCGACACGTACCGCAACCCCGGGGACCCGTCCGCCAACTTCGTCGGCGTCGCGACCGGCGGCAGCGGCTCCGCCCTCACGTACGCGGCGACGACGTCGAGCGTCCCGAACCTGCGCGCGGGCACCCACACGGTCTCCGTGGCGGTCACCGGCAAGACGGTCACCGTCTCCGTCGACGGCACCCAGCGGCTGCGGACCACAGTGGCCTCGCTGCCGCCGGCGGCCCTGCTCGCCTTCACCGGCGGGACGGGCGGCCTGACCGACATCCACGCCGTGCGCGGCGCGGCCATCACCTCGCCCTCGTACGCCCTGCCGCCGCCCGGCCCGAACGGCTGGACCTACAACGGCACCGCCGTCAGATCCGGCGCGAGCCTCGTCCTCAACCCCGCCCAGACCTACGTCAGGGGCTCGGCGATCCAGGGCACGTCGGTGCCCTCGGCCCGGCTGCGGGCCCGGTTCACCGCGACGCTCTCGGGCGGCACCGGCGCCGACGGGCTCGCGCTGATGCTGCTCGACGCGGCCCGGGCGACACCGAAGTCGCTGGGCGCCGGAGGCGGCGGCCTCGGCTACAGCGGGCTGCCGGGGGTGGCCGTCGCCCTGGACACCTACCGCAACCCCGGCGAGCCCTCGTCGAACTTCGTCGGCGTGGCCACGAGCGGCTCGGCGTCCACCCTGCGGTACGCGGCGACCTCGACCGCGGTCCCCGCGCTGCGGACGGGCAGTCACGTGATCGACGTGAACGTGACCGCCGCCGGGCGGCTCCTCGTCCTCGTCGACGGGGTCCAGGTCATCGACGTGGCGGTGACGCTGCCGCGGAACGTCCTGGTCGGATTCGGCGGCGCGACGGGCGGCTTGACGGACCGTCACACGGTGACGGGGGTTCGCGTCGGCTACTGAGCGGAGGCCGGAAGGGACCGGGATCGAGCCGCGGCTCGTGTCGCCGCGCCGCCGGGGCGCGTCCGGGGACCCTCCCGGCCGGGCCGCGCCGACGCGTACCAGGACGGCACCTCGTACAAGCTCCTGGAGAGCGGCTTCTACGCGAACAAGAACGCCCTCTCGCGGCTCACCGACCCTCGGCGGAGCAGCTCATGGTGTCAGCCCGTCCCGTCCTTCTTCCAGGGGCCGACGCCGAGCTTCCCCGTCGTGCCGAGGTCGAGCTCCGGCGTCACCGTGACGGGGGCGGCGCCGGGCTTGGCCCACACGCGCGCGTAGGGGGCGTTCACCGGATCGCCGACACCGCCTTCGACGGTGTTGCGCCAGACCAGGCCGGCGTGGGCGCGCTCGCCCGGCCGCAGGACGAGCGGTCGCGCCGGGCCCTCGGCCCCGGTGCCGCCGGCGATGGTCTCGCCGCCCTGGAGCAGCTCCACCCCGGTGACGGGCCCGCGGTCCTCGTCGCGGAGCTGGATCCGGGGGTACCCGTGCAGCGGGTACGGCGTGGTCCCGCAGTTCTCCAGATGGAGGCCCACGACCCGGAGCCCCATGGCGGCGTCGCCGTCGTCGGCGTACACACGCACGCCCGAGGCCGGGCAGGGGCCGGCCTCGGAGGGCGCTTCGGCGGTCGGGACGCTCCTCACCGTCACGATCCGCACGCGGCCCCAACCGGCCGCGTCCGGGGGGACGTCGGCGGCGGAGACGGTGCGCCGGACGGTCTTCCCGGGGGCGAGGGCCTCGACCGTCTCCTCGGCGTTCGTCATCGCCTGGCCGGACTCCGAGAGGAACTCGAAGGTGATGGTGTACGTGAGGGGTTCGGTCTCCTTGTTGGTGACCGTGTACTCGGCGCAGGGTCGGGCTGTGCCGCCGGAGGGGTCGTCGGTGGGCGAGCCCGTACCGATGCCCGTACCGGTGCCGGTGCCGGTACTGCTGCCGGCGCCCGTACTCGTCCCCGATCCCGTGAGGGTGACGCCGTGTTCGGCCGGCGCGTCGCCCGGCCGTGCCGCGCATCCGCCGCCGGACGCAGAGCCGGACGGCTTCGCCGAGGCGTCGCCCGGCCGCTCCGTGCCGCAGGCCGTGAGCAGCAGGAGACCGGCGAGGGCGGCGGGAAGAGTGGCGTTACGCAAGCGGGGCCTCCGGAGGGCGGAGCGCCGCCACCGCGCTGAGCATGAGTTCCAGCGCGAAGGGGTAGCCGCTGTCCCGCATGTCGGCGGCGAGGAGCGGATAGGTCGCGGCGATGTTCGGGTGGGTGTCCGGCGACAGTCTGCCGTACACCTCCTGCCACACCTCCTCGTCCCCCTTCCGGGCGGCGGGCGGCAGGGCCGCCGCCGCAGCGTCCTGGGCGGCGAACGCCAGGGCCTGGTCGACGAAGGCGTGGTAGATCCGCACCGCGAGGGCGTCGGGGAAGCCCCCGGAGCGCAGGATGCCGAGGATCCTCTCGACGGCCCGGGTCTCGTGCGGGCGGCCGGTCGTGCGGTACGCGGCAAGGACGGCGGCCTGCGGGTGGGAGAGGTAGCAGGCGTGGACCCGCAGACCCATCGAGCGGAGGTCCGTCCGCCAGTCCCCGGTCGCCGTCCAGCCGTCCTGCGCCCGGCCGATGAGCTCGTCCGCGAGGGCGAGGAGGAGGGCGTCGGTGTTGCGGAAGTAGCGGTACAGCGCGCTCGGGTCGGCGCCGAGCGCGGCGCCCAGGCGCCGTACCGACAGCGCTTCGGCGCCGTGCTGGGCGACGAGGCGGAGCGCGGTGTCGACGATCAGCTGCTCCGAGAGGACGGCGCCCTGCTTGGTGGGCCTGCGGCGCTGCCGCCTTCCTTCGGGAACCACTCTTTCGGACATGGCCGGGACCTTACGTCAACGCCATTGACGTGTAAACAGCCTTGCCGCTTCCATAGCGCCCAACCACCCGCCGCCTCACGTTCTGGAGCATTCGCATGGCCAAGGCCGATCTGGTCTTCACCCGCGGTCCCGTCTTCACGGTGGACCCGGCCCGCACCCGGGCGACCTCGCTCGCCGTCGTCGGCGACCGGATCGCGGCCGTCGGCCACGACGAGGTGCGCGAGCTCATCGGTCCGGACACCGAAGTGGTGGACCTGACCGGGAAGCTCCTGATCCCCGGTTTCCAGGACGCCCACGTGCACGCCGTGTTCGCCGGGGCGGAGCTGGCCCAGTGCGACCTGTCCGAGACCGTCAGCGTCCGCGACTACCTGGAGCTGGTCCGCGCCTACGCGGACGCGCACCCGGAGCGTGAGTGGATCACCGGCGGCGGCTGGTCGATGGAGAGCTTCGAGGGCGGGCTGCCGACCCGGCAGCTGCTCGACTCGGTCGTCCCCGACCGCCCGGTCCTGCTGTCGAACCGCGACCACCACGGCGCCTGGGCCAACACGCGCGCGCTCGAACTGGCGGGGATCACCGCCGCCACTCCCGACCCCGCGGACGGCCGCATCGAGCGGGAGCCGGACGGCACCCCCAGCGGCATGCTCCAGGAGGGCGCCACCGGCCTCGTCGGCCACCTGGTGCCGCCGAGCACGGACGCGGACCGCCTCGCCGGGCTCTACCGCGCCCAGTCGCTGCTGCACTCCCTCGGCGTCACCGGCTGGCAGGACGCGATGCTCGGCGAGTTCCACGGGCAGCCCGACCCGTCCGACGCCTATCTGACGGCCGCCCTCGACGGTTCGCTCACCGCCCGGGTGACCGGGGCGCTCTGGTGGGACCGCGAGCGGGGCTCCGAGCAGATCCCCGAGCTGGTGGCGCGGCGCGAGAAGCTGAACGCCGGCCGGTTCCGCGCGACCTCGGTGAAGATCATGCAGGACGGTGTCGCGGAGAACTTCACCGCCGCCCTCACCTCCCCTTACCTGGACGGCTGCGGCTGCGCCACCGCCAACTCCGGTCTGAGCTTCGTCGACCCCCAGGCGCTGCGCGGGTACGTGACCGAGCTCGACGCGCTGGGCTTCCAGGTCCACTTCCACGCCCTGGGCGACCGGGCCGTCCGGGAGGCCCTCGACGCGATCGAGGCCGCGATGGAGGTCAACGGGCGCCGCGGCAACCGTCACCACCTCGCCCACCTCCAGGTCGTCCACCCCGACGACCTCGCCCGCTTCGCCGCCCTCGGCGCCATCGCCAACATCCAGCCCCTCTGGGCGGCCCACGAGCCCCAGATGGACGAGCTGACCATCCCCTTCCTCGGTCCGGAGCGCGCCGCCTGGCAGTACCCCTTCGGCGATCTGCTGCGCGCCGGGGCCACGCTCGCGGCCGGCAGCGACTGGCCCGTGAGCAGCCCCGACCCGATCGCCGGCATCCACGTCGCCGTGAACCGCCGGGACCCGGACTCCGCCGACGCGCCGGTCTTCTTCCCCGAGCAGCGCCTCGACCTGCCGACCGCGCTGGCCGCCTACACCGCCGGGACCGCCCATGTGAACGGTCACGACGACGCGGGCAGCCTGCGCCCCGGCAACCTCGCCGACCTCGTGGTCCTGGACCGCGACATCCTCACGGCCCCGCCGGAGGAGATCGGCCGGGCCCGGGTGGAGCGGACCTACGTCGGCGGCCGACTCGTGCACTCGGTCTGACCGGGATGGGCCGGCCGACCGCGTCGTACAGAGGAGACCCGGATGTCCAGTCGGGTCGGGACGAGCGTCCCGAGCGGCTGCCGGAGGCCGTGTTCCAGGACGGCCACCAGGTGTTCGATGCCCGCCTCCGCGATCGCCTCGGGCCGCAGGCTCAGCGTGGTCACGGGTGGTGCGGTGTGCTCGGCGGTCACGTCCTCGCTCACGCAGACGAGGAGCAGGTCGTCGGGGACCGCGTATCCGTGGCGGCGTGCCGCCTCCAGGATCAGGGGCGGGCTCGCCTCGGCGACGACGAGGAGGGCGTCCGGCCGGTCTCCGGCGTCAGGCTGCCGGCCTCCGGCGTCAGACCGGTCTCCGTTGTCCGGCCGATCTCCGCTGTCCGCCCGGTCACCGCTGTCCGGCCGGTCTCCCCCGGCCGTCGGGCCGCCCGCCAGGGCGGTCTCGACGGCGCGCACCACCGGTCCGTTGCCGGGTTCCCCGACCCGTACGACCCGCTCCGGCAGGTCGTGCTCCGCACACCACTCCCGGTGGGCGGCGAAGACCTCGGCATGGAAGCGGGTGGTGCTGTCGGGCACGACGAGGACGGGCCTCCGGGCGCCCTGCTCCCGCAAGTGGTCCAGGGCGGTGCGCACGGCCTCGCTCGTGTCGACGTCCACCCAGTACGCCCCGGGCCGCCCCTCCACGGAACGGTCGCTGAAGACCGGGATCCCGGCGGCGAGCACGTCGTCGACGATCCGGTCGTCGGCGTCGGGGTCGGTGACGACGACGGCGTCGAGCGGCAGGTCGGCCCACTCGCTCTGCAAGGACCCGGTGGGCAGCAGGACCATGGCGTAGCCGCGTCGCAGCGCGGTGGCCGCCGTGGCCCCGGTCAGCCGGGCGAAGTACGGCGACTCCAGGAAGACCGAGTCGGCGTCGACCGCCTCCCCGACCACGAAACCGATCAACTTCGCTCTACCCGCGCGTAGTTGACGCGCGGTGGCATTGGGCCGGTAGCCCATTCTGCGCGCGGTCTCGCGGGCTTTCTCCCGTACGGCGGGAGAGAGCCTTCCGGTGCCGTTGAGGGCCGCCGAGACGGTGGTCTTGGACAGGCCCGCCTCGCGGGCGACGTCGACGAGACGGACGCGCGGGGTGGGTTCCGAGTGCTGCCCGCCGTGCCGTGATCCAGAGGTCATGGAGCGATGGTGCCACCCTCCTGACCTTTGCAAAACCGTTCCCGCAGGACCTTGTGCGGGAACGTTCCCGCATTAATACTCGCTCCATCCCCCCAGCGCCCGTCACTACACCCGTAAAGGGGTGGGTCTGCATGCGCATGTCGAGAACCATCGCGCTCCTCACCTGTACCGCCGCCCTCGCGGCCACGACCGCCGCCTGCTCCGGCGCGACGAAGCCCCAGGCCGCTCCCGGCGGCGCCGGCTACCAGGTCACCCCGACCTCGCCGCCGGCGAAGGGCACCCTCAGCTCGTTCACCTGGTCCCTGTACGCCGAGCCGTACACGCTCGACTACGCCCTCGCGTACGACTACCCGCCGAACACGGTGCTCGCCAACGTGTGCGAGCAGCTCTTCCGCGTCACGCCCGACATGAGGATCGAGCCCGGTCTCGCGGTCGCGTACAAGCAGCCCGACCCGCGCACGCTCGTCTACACCCTGCGCTCCGGGGTGAAGTTCCACGACGGCACGACCATGACCGCCGACGACGTCGTCGCCTCGCTCAAGCGCCAGATGGACCCGGCGACCGGCTCGCCCTGGGGTTCGGCCTTCAAGAACGTCGACGCGATCGAGAAGACCGGCCCGCTGGAGGTCACGCTCCGCCTCGGCAAGGCCGACGTCCTGCTGCACGAGCTGATGGCCGCCTCCCCCGGCACCATCGAGAGCGCCGCCTACCTGGCCAAGGCCGGCAAGGACTACGGCACCTCCAAGGGCGGCGTGAACTGCACCGGACCCTTCGCCCTCGACTCCTGGGACCAGGGCTCCGGCATCACGCTCAAGAAGCACGCCGCCTACTGGGACCCGAAGCTCTCCCCCAAGTCGGAGTCCGTCAAGTTCACCTTCATCGAGGACCCGGCGGCCCGCACCAGCGCCCTCCTGTCCGGCACCGCCGACGGCGGCTACATGCTGCCCACGTCCTCGATCCAGCAGCTGCGCACCAGCGGCAAGGGCACCGTCCTCTTCGGCCCCAACACCGCCGCCGCGGACCTCGCGGTCCTCGACCTCCACGGCGCGCTCGGCAACGTCAAGGTCCGCCAGGCCCTCTCCATGGCCCTCGACCGGAAGAACATCATCAAGGCCGCCGCCGGCGGTGTCGGCGTCCCCGCGAAGGCCCCCGCCGCCCGCGGCGCCTGGGCGCTGGCCCCGGAGAAGACCGCCGAGCTCTACGACACCCTGCCCGAGCCCGTGTACGACGTCGCGGCCGCGAAGAAGCTCGTCCAGGAGGCCGGGGCCACCGGCCGCACCATCACCCTGGCCACCAGCACGCTCGCACCCGAGATCAGCGTCGTCGCCAACGCGGTGCAGGCCGCCGGCCGGCAGATCGGCCTCGACGTCAAGCTGAAGTCCGTCGCCCCCGAGGCGTACAGCAACATCTTCGTCGACCCGAACGCGCGCGAAGGCCTCGACCTGGTCATCACCAACGGCTACGACAACACGCCCGACCCGCTGGAGTTCTACCAGTACTTCCGCACCGGGGACTTCGGCAACTACGGAAACTGGTCGAACGCCGAGTACGACGTCGCCTTCGACCGGGCCAACTCCGAGCCCGACGCGGCCAAGCGCGCCGAGCTGACCGCCGAGCTGCAGAAGATCGTGGTGCGCGAACTCCCGAGCATCCCCGTCTACGAGGCGCCCTACAACGTCTTCCTCGGCAAGCGCATCACCGGTGCCCCCACCGGCATCGCCCAGCTGTACTACCCGTGGGCCGCGACGATCGGGGCCGCACAGAAATGACCCGCTACCTCGTCGGCCGGCTCCTCGGGCTGGTGGCCGTGCTGTTCGTGACCTCGCTCGTGGTCTTCGGCGCCATCCACCTGGCCCCCGGCGACCCGGTGACCTTCCTGCTCCACGGCCGCCCCGCGACGCCCGAGGCCGTGGCGGCCCTGCGCACCCAGTACCACCTGGACGACCCGCTGGCCGTCCAGTACGCGAAGTGGCTCGGCGGCGTCCTCACGGGCGACTTCGGCACCTCCGCCCAGTTCCACCAGGACGTCACCGACCTCATCGCCTCCCGGCTGTCCGGCACGGCCCTGCTCGTCGGGTACGCGGCGCTGCTCGTCGCCCTCATCGGCGTGGGCTCCGGGATCCTCGCCGCCCTCCGTCCCGGTGCGCTGGACCGGGCGGTGCTCATCGGCACCGGCATCGCCACGGCGACCCCGTCGTTCGTCACCGCCATCGCGCTCGTCTCGCTGTTCTCGGTGCAGCTGGGCTGGTTCCCGGGCCCCGGCGGCACCCCGGCGGGCCTCTCCGACCAGCTGTACCACCTGACCCTGCCGGCCTTCGCCCTGGCGCTGACCTTCGCGGGACTGCTCGCCCGGGTGACCCGCTCGGCGATGCTCGACGAGCTGGGCCGCGAGCACGTCGAGGTGGCGCGCGCCCGGGGCGTCGCCGGACGGACCGTGGTCCGCCGGCACGTCCTGCGGAACGCGCTCGGCCCGGTCGTCACCGTCGGCGGCACGATGCTCGCCGGACTCCTCATCAGCACCTCGATCGTCGAGACCGCCTTCGACGTCCCCGGGCTCGGCTCCCTCCTCGTGTCGTCGGTGACGGCCCAGGACTTCGCCGTCGTCCAGGCGATCACCCTGCTCAGCGTGGCCGCCTTCGTCCTCGTGAACCTCGCCGTGGACCTGCTCGCGCCCCTCATCGACCCCCGGCTGTCGCTCCACGGGGAAGGCTCCTCATGACCACCACCACCTCCACGGTGCCGTACCGCAGGCCCGGTTTCCGCCGGCTGCGCCTCTTCGGCCAGGGCCCCCTCTTCACCGTCTCGGTCGCCGTGCTCGCCGTCCTCGTCCTGGTCGCCGTGCTCGCCCCCGTCCTCGCCCCGTACGACCCCGAGGCCCTCGACCTCTCGGCGAGCCTGGCCGGGACGAGCGGCGACCATGTGCTCGGCACCGACCAGTCCGGGCGGGACATCCTGTCCCGGCTGCTCCACGGCGCCCGCACCGGACTCCTCGGACCGCTGCTCGTCGTCGCCGTCTCCACCCTCCTCGGCACCCTGATCGGTGTGGTGGCGGCCTGGCGGGGCGGCTGGGCGGACACGATCCTGTCCCGCTCGATGGACATGGTCTTCGCGATTCCCGGTCTGCTGCTCGCCATCCTGCTCGTGACCGTCGTCGGCTCCGGGATGACCGCGCCGGTGATCGCCATGGCGGTGGCCTACACCCCGTACGTGGGCCGCCTCGTGCGCGGGATCGCGCGCCAGGAGAAGGCCCGTCCGTACATCGAGGCGTACCGGGTGCAGGGCTGGTCGGGGTGGACCGTCTGCCTGCGCCACCTGCTTCCGAACATCGCCCCGACGGTCTTCGCCCAGTCCGCGATGAACTTCGGGTACGCGCTGATGGACCTGGCGGCGCTCTCCTACCTCGGCTTCGGCGTGCAGCCGCCGACCGCCGACTGGGGCGCGATGATCAACGAAGGCCAGTCGGCCGTACAGCAGGGGGCGATGCTGCCCGCCCTCGCGCCCTCCGCGTGCATCGTGCTCGCCGTGGTGGCGTTCGGCATCGTCGGCGAGGGGCTCGCCGACCGGATCGCGAAGCGTGAGCGGTGAACGGCATGAGGGAACAGCGGGACACGACCCCGGTCCTGGAGATCGACGGCCTCGGGGTCCGGCTCCCCGACCACCGGGCCGCGCGGCCGATCCTCGACGGCGTCAGCCTGCGGGTCGGCCCCGGGGAGAGCGTCGGTCTGGTCGGCGAGTCCGGCTCCGGCAAGTCCGTGGCCTGCCGCAGCGTCCTCGGACTGCTGCCCGGGGGCGCGCGCACCAGCGGTGAGGTCCGGGTCGCCGGCCGGGACGTGCTCACCATGAACCGCACGGAACTGGCCGCGCTGCGGGCCCGGCAGGTCGCGATGGTCTTCCAGGACCCGCGGGCCTCCGTGAACCCGCTGCGCCGCGTCGGCGACTTCCTCACCGAGGGGCTGCGCGCGGCCGGGACACCGGCCGCCACGGCGACCGCGCGGGCCCTGGAGCTCCTCGAGGCGGTCGGCATCCGCGACCCGCGCGGCGCGCTGCGCCGCCGGCCGCACGAGTTCTCCGGCGGCATGCTCCAGCGGGTGGTCATCGCCGCCGCGCTCGCCTCCGAACCCGCGCTGCTCGTCGCCGACGAACCGACCACCGCTCTGGACGTGACGACCCAGGCCGAGATCGTCGGGATCCTCACCCGGCTGCGGGCCGAACGCGGCACGGGCATGCTCTTCGTCACCCACGACCTCGAACTGGCCGCCACGGTCTGCGACCGGGTGTACGTCATGTACGCGGGCCGGATCGTGGAGGCACGGTCCACCGACGAGCTGTTCGACCGCCCGCGCCACCCGTACACGGCCGGGCTGATCGCCTGCACCCCGGGCATCGAACCGGGCGCCCCGGCGCCCCGGCCCATCCCGGGGCGTCCCGTCTCGCTCGCCGAGGCGCCGACGGGGTGCGCCTTCGCCGCGCGCTGCGCCCACGCCCTGCCGCGCTGCTCCGCGGAGAAGCCCGCTCTCGCCCGGCACGGCGACGGACTCGCCGCCTGCCACCGAGCCGACGAAGGGATCACGCTGTGACCGTCTCAGCAACGAAGGCACCGGTCGTCGAAGGGCTGGTCGTCGAAGGCCTGTACAAGCGGTACGGGGACCACACGGCGGTCGACGGCGTGTCCTTCGCCCTGGCGCCCGGGTCCTCCCTGGCGATCGTCGGGGAGTCCGGCAGCGGGAAGACCACCACGGTCCGGATGCTCGTCGGTCTGGAGCGCCCGGACGGCGGCACCGTACGTCTCGACGGCCGGGACCGCTCGACGCGGCCCCGCGGCCGGGCGGAACGCCTGGCCAGGGCGCGGGAGATCCAGATGGTCTTCCAGGATCCGTACCTCTCGCTCGACCCCCGGATCACCGTGTCCGGCTGTCTGGACGAGGTGCTCCGCCTCCACACCGGTCTCGACGGGACCGCCCGCGCCGCGCGGGTCGCCGAACTCCTGGACCAGGTCGGGCTCGGCGCCCGCGAGGCCGCCGCGCTCCCCCGCGGTCTCTCCGGCGGGCAGCGGCAGCGCGTGGCGATCGCCCGCGCCCTCGCCGTGGAGCCCCGGGTGCTGGTCCTCGACGAGGCGGTCGCCGCGCTCGACGTGTCGATCCAGGCGCAGATCCTCGAACTCCTCGGCGCGATCCGCCGCGACTCGGGGATCGGCTACCTCTTCGTCACCCACGACCTGGCGGTCGTCCGGCACATCGCGGACGAGGTGATGGTGCTGAAGTCCGGTCAGGTCGTGGAGTCGGGCCCGACCTCGCGGGTCCTGGAGACCCCGCAGCACGCGTACACCCGGCTGCTCCTGAACTCGGTGCCCCGACGCGGCGGGTTCCCGGCGGGGCGGTGATCCGTGCGACGCGGTGGGGGTCCGTCCCGGGACGGACCCCCACTGAGCGTTCCGCTGCCGATGCGACCCGGTGTCAGTCGCCGAGGTGCCCGAGGACGGACCGCATCGCCCGCTCCACGGCGGCGCGGGACTCGTCGGTGGGGTCGACCAGTTCGAAGCCGTGGTGGCCGAGCGGCACGTCGACGACCTCGACGTCGGCTCCGTTCCTCGCGGCGGCGTCCAGGAACTCCCGGACCGTCTCCGCGAAGGCCGGGTGCTCCCGGCCGGCCCGGGTGAGGACGATCGGCGGCCCGTCCGCCGAGCCCACCGCGTCGACGGGGCGGAACCGGGACTCCACCGCGCCCCAGCCGGGCAGCGGGGCGAGGGCGGGGTAGCTCGCCGCCACACACCGGAGCCATGGCGGGGGCGCGGCGAGCCAGTCCGCCGCCAGCAGCCCACCGGTGGAGAAGAACCAGAGGGCGATGCGGTCACCGTCCACGCGCGGGTCGGCGCGGACGAGCTCGACGGCCTCCGCGAGGTCGTCGGCGGCCCGCGGATAGTCGCCGAGACCGTACAGCCGGTGGTCCAGGGTCACCCCGACCGCTCCGAGGCTCGCCGCGTACCGGCCGTAGCCGAGGAAGAACGGCGTGTCCCGTGGAGTGGGCCGCTGGTCGGGGGCGATCGGCCCGCCGTGTACGAAGACCACGGCCGGCCGGGGACGTCCGGCGGGCTCTCCGGGCCCGTCGGCCTCCGGCAGGTGCAGGTCGACCCGGACCAGCCGCTCGCGCGGACCCTCGGGTACGTCCATGAGGAACGGCAGCAGATGCGTCGGCTGCTCGCGGTCGTGACCGTGTCCGTGTCCGTGTCCGTGTCCGTGTCCGTGTCCGTGTCCGGGCGCGTGTCCGTGACCGTTCTCGTGGTCGCGCGCGGGTGCGGTCAGCCGATGGCCCTCTCCGGCCGCCGCGCGGAGCAGTACCCCGGACAGCTCCGCCGGGGCGGAGAGCATCGGCCAGTGCCCGGTGGCGAGTTCGAGGAACCGTATCCGCTCGTCGGCGAGCGCCCGGAACTGCGGCGGGCCCGATTCCACCAGCATCCGGACCAGATCGACGCTCGAACCGTTGGCGGTGCACAGGACGCCGGTCGTCGGCAGGGCGTCGGCCGCGCCGGTCAGCCGGAGCGGCTGCGTCAGGGTCGCCGACGGCTGGGGCGCGGCGCGGCGCTCCAGCCGCTCCAGGGCCTCGGCGGGGATGCCTTCGGTGCTTCCCCAGCGGTGCCAGGTGCCGCGCGTCGGCGGCGGAACCGGTCCGCCGTGGACTACGGAACCGGCCCCCGTCCCGGTGCCGGTGCCGGTGCCGGTGCCGGATCCCGTCCCCGTCCCGGTGCCGCGCTCCAGGCGGGCCCTCGTCTCCGGATCGGGTACCGACCGCGCGGCCGCCTCGCCGTCCCGGGGAAGGCCCGTGTCCAGGGCGACGATCCGGGCGATCCGCTCCGGGCGCCGGTCGGCGGCGCCGAACACCGGATGGAGCCCGTAGCCGTGCCCCACGAGCACCAGCTCGGTGGCGTCGGTCCCGTCGATGAGCCGCACCAGCTCCTCGATGTGCGTCTCCAGGTCGGTGCCGGGCCCGCCCTCCCCGCCGCGCTCGCCCATGCCGGTGAGCGTCACCGGGTACGGCTCCGCGCCCGCCTCCCGAAGCCGGCCGGCCGTCTCCTCCCACACCCAGCCACCGGTGAAGGGGCCCGACACCAGCACGAACACCGTCATGATCGTCTCCTCGCGACTCCTGGGGTGATCTCCCGTCGTTACGCTAGGAGCTCCCTCTGGGGGAGGTTCAAGTCGTGACGGACGACGGTCTGTGGAGCATCGGGGAGCTCGCCGCGCGGGCGGGCGTCACCGTCAAGACGGTGCGCCACTACTCCGATCGCGGACTGCTGCCCGAGGCCGCCCGCAGTGGTGGCGGCCATCGCCGCTACGGACCGCAGGCGCTCGACCGGCTCCGGCTGATCCGCTCGCTGCGCTCGCTCGATCTGGGCGTGCCCGAGGTGCGACGGGTCATCGAGCGGGACGAGGCGCTGGAGGAGGTGCTCGCGGCGCGGCTGCGGGAGGTCGGCTCCCAACTGGCCGTGCTGCGCTGGCGGGAGGCCGCCCTGCGGCTCGTCCAGGACTGCGCGGCCGGGGAGCGCGCCGAGCGGCTCCGGCTGCTCGGCGCCGTGTCCCTGCCGCCGGACTCCGGCGCCCTGGTCCGGTTCTGGCGACGCGTCCTTCCCGCACGGCTGCCGGCCCGACTCGTGACGACGGTCCTCGACTCGGTGGTCCCGCCGCCTCCGGCGGATCCGACGCCCCCGCAGGTCCTGGCCTTCGCCCGGCTGCACGGGCTCGTCTCCGATCCCCGGCTCGACAGCGGGGAGTTCCGCCCCGCGCCTCCGCTGCCCGCCGGGGAGTACCGCCCGACGGTGCTCTACGAGGGTCTCGCCGAGGCGTACGCCCTGGCGGCGCGAGGGGTGGACGAGGCGCTCGGGGAGGGCGAGGCGCTCGACTGTTTCGTCGCCGCCTACGCGGCGGCCCTCGGCACCGCGGACACCCCTGCCTTCCGGCGGCGTCTCGTCGGTCTGCTCGCCCGGAGCGACGGCCCCGTGGTCCACCGCTACTGGAAGCTCGCCGCCGGTCTCTTCGCCCCGGGCGAGCCGGTACTCGGCGCCCTCCATCACCACCTCTCCGTCGCCCTGCACGCCCAGGTAGGGTCGCGGGCCGGCTGACGCCCGTCCGCATCGTGGGCGCCGGTCGTCCACGGAGTGGGCCGGCAAGTGGCGGATCTCGACACCCTCGCGCCGTCGTCGCAGGTCAGAGGCGTACGGAGGGTTCGTCAGGTGGCGCAATACTGCGGCAACACCACCCGGGCCCGTCCCCCGCTACGTTCCGTTCCATGCCAGCCGAACCCGCCTCCGTCGCCCTCCCGCTCGCCGCCGCCCGCCGTCGGCGCCTGCGGGCGGACCGGGCACGGCAGCTCGCCGACCTGCTGCGCCACCAGATCCTGGCGGGCGGCTTCCCCGACGGGGTGCTGCCGCTGGAGGACGCTCTCGCCGTGGACTTCCGGGCCAGCCGCAACACCGTCCGGCAGGCCCTGGACCTGCTGCGCGGCGAGCAGATCGTCGCCCGGCAGCCCGGGGTCGGCACGGTGGTGGTCTGCGAGAAGTACCCGCACGGCCTGGAGCGCCTCCAGGGTCTGGCCGAGACGCTGCACGAGCACGGCCGGGTCACCAACGAGGTCCGCACCGTCGGGCCCGTCGCGGCGCCCGGGCCGGTGGCGCACCGTCTCGGGCTGCCCGACCACGCGGACGTACTGTGCGTCGAGCGGCTGCGCCGCCTGAACGGGCTGCCGCTCTCCCTGGACCTGTCGTACCTCCCCATGGACATCGGCGCTGAGCTGCTCGGCTGTGACCTCGAGAACACGGACGTGTTCCGGCTCCTGGAGCAGCTCACCGGAGGTCCGTTGGGGCATGCCGAGATCACCCTCGAAGCCGTCAACGCCGACGCCCATTCGGCGGCGGTGCTCCAGGCTCCGCGCGGGTCCGCCGTCCTGATGCTGGAGCGGCTCACCCACCTGCCCGACGGACGGCCGGTGGACCTGGAGTTCATCCGGTTCCGTGGCGACCGCATCACGATGAGCGGCGTGCTCCGCCGCTCCCTCTGACCCCCGCCCCGCCTCCCCGCCTTCTCCCTCCCTCTCCCTTCCGTCCTTCCCGTACCCCCCTTCCTGGAGACAGCCGTGCCTCTCGTCCCCCAGCGCGCCGACGTGCCCGTGACCATCGACGAGTCGAAGTGCATCGACGGCTGCACGCTCTGCGTCGACATGTGCCCGCTCGACTCGCTCGCGATCCGCGAGGACAACGGCAAGGCGTACATGCACGTGGACGAGTGCTGGTACTGCGGCCCGTGCGCGGCCCGGTGTCCCACCGGTGCGGTCACCGTCAACATGCCCTACCTGCTCCGGTGAAAGGACCGACTCCCATGAACAGCAAGAGAATCCGCCCCCGCCTCCCGCTCGCCCTCCCCCTCGCCCTCCTGATCCCGCTGGCCACCGCCTGCGGCGGCGCGGCCGGTGCCGACGGCGAGGGCGGCGGGAAGACGGTCACGGTGACCGTCGGCTACCAGTCGAAGACCATCAACACCGTCACCGCCGGCACGCTGCTGCGCTCCCTCGGCTACTTCGAGGAGGAGCTCGCGGCCCGCGGCAAGAAGGACGGCGTCAGCTACCGGGTGGTGTGGCAGGACTACGCGACCGGGGCCCCCATCACCGCGCAGATGACCGCGGGGAAGATCGACATCGGCTCGATGGGCGACTTCCCGCTGCTGATCAACGCGGCGCGCGGCGTCCAGCTCAAGGAGCCGACGCGGCTGGTCTCGGTCACCGGCTACAACCCCCGCGGCGGGCTCAACACCGTCGTGACAGCGCCCGGTTCGCCCCTCCGCTCGCTCTCCGACCTGCGCGGCAGGAAGGTGTCCACCAGCGTCGGATCGGCGGCCGACGGAACGCTCGTACGAGCCCTCCAACGCGCGGGAATCGACCCGGACAAGGGCATCAGGAAGCTCAACCAGCAGCCCAGCGTGGGGGCTTCGGCGCTGGCCTCGGGCAGTGTCGACGCGCTGTCCCAGTTCGTGGCCTGGCCCGGCCTCCTCGCCTTCCAGGGCCGCGCCACCGCCCTGTACGACGGGGCCGAGCTGAACCTGCCGACCTTCCACGGCGTGACCGTCCGGGAGGGCTTCGCGAAGCGGCGGCCCGGGGTCCTCGACGACTTCCTGCGGGCCCAGCGACGGGCCACCGACCAGCTGCGCGCCCGACCGGTCGCCGCCGCCGAGTCGGTGGCGAAGGAGACCGGACTCCCCGCCGAGGTGGTCTACCTCTACAACGGCGCCCAGGGCATCGCCACCTTCGACCCGGCCCTCCGCCCGGAGCTGATCGCCGCGCTGAAGGACGACGTGTCGGTGCTGAAGGCCGCCGGCCTGGTGAAGGAGGTCGACGTGGACGCCTTCGTCGATCCGGCACCGCTGCGCCGGGCGGTCAAGGACCCCGCCTACCCGAAGGCGGGCGCGGCCAGGTCCGAGCTCTGGCTGAAGGGCCGGAGCGCGACCCTGACGTTCGCGACGCCCGGAGAGCTTCTGAAGGCCGTCGGAGAGGCGGGCGAGGGAACGGTGCGGGCCGCGTACGTGCCGGACGCGGTGACCGGGACGCTCTGGTTCGCCGACCGGGCGGTGTGGGTCACGGACGGTTCGGGCCCGCGCGCCTTCGTCACCCGGGCGGGGGCCGAGCGGTACGTCTCCGGTCACGCCGGTGCCCGGATCGTCGGGTACGCGGACGCCCTGCGGGCCGCGTCGTGAGCGCGGGCCGCGCCGTGAGCTCGGACCGCGTGGTGAGCTCGGACCGCGTGGTGAGCTCGGGTCGCGTGGTGAGCTCGGGTCGCGCCGTGAGCTGGGGCCGTCGGCTGCTGCGGGTCGCCTCGCTCGCCGCCGCCCTCGGGCTGTGGCAGCTGCTGACCTCCCTCGACGTCACCCTGTGGCTGCGGTTCGAGCAGTTCCCCACGGTCGGGGAGGTGGCCGCCGCGCTCGCCGACCGGCTCGGCACCGGCGCGTACTGGCAGGACCTCGGCCACAGTCTGCGGCGGATCGCGGTCGGCTTCGTCCTCGCCGCGGTGCTCGGCGTGGCGGCCGGGACGGCCGTCGCCCGTTCCCGGTGGGCCGCCGACCTGCTCGGCCCGCTGGTGGAGGTGGCGCGGCCGGTGCCGGCCATCGCCCTGGTACCGGTGGCGATCCTGCTGCTGCCCACCAACGAGCAGGGCATCGTCTTCATCACCTTCACGGCGGCCTTCTTCCCCGTGCTCGTGTCGACCCGTCACGCGGTGCGGGCGCTCGCTCCGGCGTGGGAGGAGGCCGTGCTCACGATGGGCGGCGGCCGGCTCCGGGTGCTGTTCTCCGTGGTGCTGCCGGGGGCCCTGCCGGGGATCTTCGGCGGCCTCTCGGTCGGCATCGGCGTCTCGTGGATCTGTGTGATCTCGGCGGAGATGATCTCCGGCGAGTACGGGGTGGGCTACCGCACCTGGCAGGACTACACGGTCGTCGACTACCCGGGAGTGTTCGTCGGCATGGCCACCATCGGCGCCCTCGGCTGGCTCACCTCCACCGCGGTCGAGGTGCTCGGCGGGCGCGTCACCGCCTGGCTCCCCCGCCCGGCCGCGCGCGGAGCCGCGGGCCCCGCCCGTGTGCCCGGCGGCGCCCCTGCCGCGGCCTTCCGCCGCACCCCCGTTCCCGCCCCCGCCCCCCTGGCCGAGAAGGAGCCGGTGTCATGAGCACCGTGAGCCCGCCCACCGCGTCCACGTCGACCGCGTCCACGTCGACCGGCGCGTCCACGTCGACCGGCGCGTCCACGTCGACCGGCGCGGAACTCGCCCTGGACGGCGTCCGGCTCGGCCACCCGGGCGGCGCGGCCGTGTCCGGCCCCGTCGACCTGCGGATCCCGCCCGGCGAACTGCTGACCGTGGTCGGTCCCTCCGGCTGCGGCAAGACGACGCTGCTGCGGACCCTCGCCGGGCTGCTGCCCCCGCTCGCCGGGCGGGTCACCCAGGACGGGCGGCCGGTCGTCCGGCCGGGTGCCGACCGGGCGCTGGTCTTCCAGCACGACGCCCTGCTGCCCTGGCGGTCGGTCCGCGCCAACGTCGAGCTGCCGCTGGCGATCCGCCGGGTCCCCCGGGCCGAGCGGCGGCGCTCCGCCGAGGAGTGGCTGGAGCGGATCGGGCTCGCCGGGCACGCGCACAGGCTGCCGCACCAGCTGTCCGGCGGGCAGCGGCAGCGCGTACAGCTGGCCCGCGCCCTGGCCGGCCGCCCCCGCGCGGTCCTGATGGACGAGCCGTTCGGCGCGCTGGACGCGCAGACGCGCGCCGGGATGCAGGACCTTCTCGTGGAGATCCTGCGCGGCACGGGCGCGACCGTCGTCTTCGTCACCCACGACGTCGACGAGGCCCTCCATCTGGGCGACCGGGTCGCCCTGTTCGCGTCCGGGGAGGTCCTGGACGTGCCGCACCCGCGGTCGCGGGAGGCCCGCTCCAATCCGGCCACGGTCGCGCTGCGCCGCCGCGTCCTCGACTCCCTCTGAAACCCCACCGGCAGTTCCCTGCGAAAGGCATCCCGTGAGTACCCCCCTCGCCGCCACCGGTCCGGCCGGCACCCTCCTTGCCGTTCCCGCCCTCGCCGACGCGACCGAGCTCTCCTGCGATGTGCTCGTCGTCGGCGGCGGGACCGCCGGCACCATGGCGGCGCTGACCGCCGCCGAACGCGGGGCGAACGTCCTGCTCCTGGAGAAGGCCCACGTGCGGCACTCGGGCGCCCTCGCCATGGGCATGGACGGGGTCAACAACGCGGTCGTCCCCGGACGGGCCGAACCCGACGACTACGTCGCCGAGATCACCCGTGCCAACGACGGTCTCGTCGACCAGTCCACCGTCCGGCAGACCGCGACGCGCGGCTTCGCGATGGTGCAGCGGCTGGAGTCGTACGGGGTGAAGTTCGAGAAGGACGAGCACGGCGAGTACGCGGTCCGCCAGGTGCACAGGTCCGGCTCGTACGTGCTGCCGATGCCGGAGGGCAAGGACGTCAAGAAGGTGCTCTACCGGCAGTTGAGGCGCCGGGAGATGCGGGAGCGGATCCGGATCGAGAACCGGGTCATGCCGGTCCGGGTGCTCACCCACCCGGAGGACGGGCGGGCCGTCGGCGTCGCCGGGTTCCACACCCGTACGGGAGAGTTCGTCACGGTCCGGGCCGGGGCGGTGATCCTGGCGACCGGGCCGTGCGGCCGGCTCGGTCTGCCCGCCTCCGGGTACCTGTACGGGACGTACGAGAACCCGACCAACGCGGGCGACGGATACGCGATGGCGTACCACGCGGGGGCCGCGCTCACCGGGATCGAGTGCTTCCAGATCAACCCGCTGATCAAGGACTACAACGGGCCCGCCTGCGCCTACGTCGCCAACCCCTTCGGGGGCTACCAGGTGAACCGGCACGGCGAGCGGTTCGTGGAGTCGGACTACTGGTCGGGGCAGATGATGGCCGAGTTCGCGACCGAACTCGCCTCCGACCGAGGCCCCGTGTACCTCAAGATGAGCCATCTGCCGGAGGAGACCATCGGCGCGGTGGAGTCGATCCTCCACACCACGGAACGGCCCACCCGGGGCACCTTCCACGAGGGGCGCGGGCACGACTACCGGACCCACGACGTCGAGATGCACATCTCGGAGATCGGCCTGTGCGGCGGCCACTCCGCCTCCGGGGTACGGGTGGACGACCACGCCCGCACGACGGTGCCCCGGCTGTACGCGGCCGGCGACCTGGCCTCCGTACCCCACAACTACATGATCGGCGCCTTCGTCTTCGGCGACCTGGCGGGCGAGGACGCGGCACGGTACCGGGCCTACGAAGGGGAGCTGCCCGCCGAGCAGTTGGCCGCCGCCCACGAGCTCGTCTACCGGCCGCTCCGGCATCCCGACGGTCCGCCGCAGCCCCAGGTCGAGTACAAACTGCGGCGGTTCGTCAACGACTACGTGGCTCCGCCCAAGACCGGGGCGAAACTCTCCCTGGCGGTGGAGGCGTTCACCCGGATGTCGGACGAGATCGCGGGCATGGGCGCGCGCACCGCGCACGAGCTGATGCGGTGCGCCGAGGTGAGCTTCATCCGGGACTGCGCCGAGATGGCGGCGCGGGCCTCGCTGGCCAGGACCGAGTCGCGGTGGGGTCTCTACCACGAGCGCCTCGACCATCCGGAGCGGGACGACACCGGCTGGCTGCACCACCTCGACCTGCGCAAGTCCCCTTCCGGGGCGATGGAGTTCACGGCGCGGCCGGTCGAGCCGTACGTGGTGCCCGTGGCGGAGTTCGCGCCGCCGGCCGGTCCCGAGCGGCTGCTCGGCGAGGTCGCGCTCGTGCCGGTGGCCACGGCCGGTCCACGGGACGGGGTCCCGGCGGCCCGCCCGGCCGCGACCGCGTCGCCGGACCGGAAGGACCCGGCAGGGGCCGCCGCCGCCCCGACGCCCCGCCTCCCCCTGCTGCGCCTGCTGGCGCTCGTCGAGGAGTCCCCCGACCTGGACGCGCTCCGGCCGTACCTCGACGACGGCGATCCGGCGGTCCGGGCGGCCGCCGTCACCGCGCTCGGGGAGACCGCACCGGACGGGGCGGGTCCGGCGCTCGCGGCGCATCTGCGGGACGCGGCGCCGGAGGTCCGGGCCGCCGCCTCGGCCGCCCTGCGCGAGCTGGTCGAGGTCCTGCCCGCCGAGCCCCGGCTCGGGGCGGGACTGCGGGAGGCGCTGGGCGTGCCCGATCCGGCGGTGCGGGGCGCGGCGCTCGACGTCCTGCGGGCCCTGCGGCTCGGTGACGCCGCGCTGTACGCGGCCTCGCTCGGCGACGCCGAGGTCGAGGTCCGTATCCAGGCCGTGCGGGCGCTGGTGTCGGTGGACGCGGTCGGCGAACTCGCGGGGGCCGCCGCCGATCCGGCCCGCGAGGTGCGGGTCGCGGTGGCCCGCGGTCTCGCCGCCGTGCGCGTCCCCGCCCCCGAGCCGCTGGACCCGCTGCTCGACGACGCCGACCCGCTGGTCAGGGGTGCCGCACTGGCCGCCCTGGCCGGCACCGGCTGCCCGCCGGAGTACGCGGCACTGGCGGTGGCGGCGCTCGCCGATCCGGCCTGGCAGGTCCGGGCCGGCGCGGCGACCGCTCTCCGCGCCGCGCCGCCCGCGCCGGCCGTCCCCGCCCTCGCCGGGGCGCTGGCCGACCCGAACGCGGACGTCCGCAAGGCCGCCGTGCTCTCGCTGCTCCGGCACGGCGACGACCCGGCGGCCCGCGCCGCCCTCGTCGGGGTCGCCGACGACCCGGACGCCGATGTCCGCGCCTACGCGTCCCGGGGGACCCGCGAGGCGCCCTGAACCGCGTATCCCGCGCGCCGGCGCACTCGCGTGCGTGGTGATCGGTGGCACATGGGTGAACGCGCGCATGCGGGGCGGCGTGGCGGGGAAGGGGCGCGTGGCGGCGTCGCGCGACCCGCTGAGGACGGTGAACCGAGGAGATGGTGAGGGTGACGGTGAGCGCTGAGGCAGTGGGCGCGCCGTGCTGGCTGAGTCTGGCCGCGCGCGATCTCGACGCGGCGGAGCGCTTCTACGGGGCGGTGCTGGGCTGGACGTTCCGCCGGGGCGCTCTCGGCGAGGAGTACGCGGTGGGCGAGCGGGACGGGGTCCCGGTCGCCGGGATCGCGGCGGTGGCCGCCGAGATGGCGGTGCCGGTGGCCTGGACGCCGTTCTTCGCCGTGGACGACGCCGACACGGCGGTGGCGCGGATCCGGGAGCGCGGCGGCACCGTCGGCGTGGGGCCGGTCGCCTTTCCGCCCCGGGGGCGTGCGGCGCTCGCCACGGACCGGGAGGGCGCCGCGTTCGCCGTGTGGGAGGGGCGGCTGATCTCGCGGTGGCGCGTGGGCGAGCGGCAGGCGCCCGCGTGGCTGGAGCTCCATACGCGGGACGCGTTCGACGCGGCCGTGTTCTACGGCGGGGTGCTGGGCTGGGCGGACGGGAGCCCGAGCGGCGTCGAGGTCTCGTACGAGCGGGACCAGGTGGTGCTGCGGTGGCACGGCGAGGCCGTCGCCCGGCTGAACAGCGGTCCGGTCGAGTCCGCCTCGGCGCGGCCGCAGCTGCGGCCGCGCTGGCTCGTACGGTTCCGGGTGCCCGATCTGGAGGCGGCGACGGCCGCGGTCGTCAAGCACGGCGGGTCGGTCGTGCCGGGCGGCGAGTGGGGCGGGGTCCGCGCTCCGAAGGGCACGGACGAGCAGCGCGTGGTGGTGAGGGACCCGGACGGCGCGCTGTTCACGCTCGACGCGCCGACGGATGAGGACGTCCCCGAGGACGTCCCCGAGAACACTCCGGAGGAGATTCCCGAGAACATGCCGGAGGGCCCCGGAGGTCGCGGTTGAGCGACCGCCGGGGCCCTCCGGGAGTCGGCGTGCCCCTGGGTTCCGCCCGCCGGACGGGTGGCGCCGTCGCCGGGTCCGTCCCCACGTACCCGTCGGCGCGGCGTGGCTCTCTTCTCGGGGGGTGCGGTGTACGGGCTACCGCAGGGCGGCCCGCGGGGCGCCCTCGGACTCGCCCTCGGCGTCGGTACCGGCCCCGGGCGCGCCGTCCGAGTCGGTCGTCGCGGCGCCGGCCGGGATGAGGGCGGCGACGACCGCGGCGACGAGGCCCACCCCGGCGCCGATCATCATGGCGGCGCGGAAGCCGTCCTCGGAGGGCAGCACGTGCCCGCCGAGGGTCGTGGTCATCTGGGCGAGGACGACGCCGATGACGGCGGCCGAGACCGAGGTGCCGATGGAGCGCATCAGCGTGTTGAAGCTGTTGGCGGAGGCGGTCTCCGCCTGCGGCACCGCGCCCATGATGAGCGCCGGCATAGCTCCGTAGGCGAGCCCCACTCCGGTGTTGCAGATGAGCGTGACGACGAGCAGGCCCCAGGTGGTGCCCATGAGGGCGAGGGAGGAGGCGTACCCGACGGCGATGACGAGGGCGCCGAGGGAGAGGGTGACCTTGGGGCCGCGGGCCGCGGAGAGCTTGGCGCCGAGCGGGGCCAGGGCCATCATCATCAGGCCCGCCGGGGCCATCCACAGGCCCATGGCCATCATCGACTGGCCGAGGCCGTACCCGGTGGCCTCGGGCAGCTGGAGCAGCTGCGGGACGACCAGGGACTGCGCGTACATCGCGAAGCCGACGAGGACCGAGGCCGCGTTGGTCATGAGGACGACCGGGCGGGCGGTGACCCGCAGGTCGACGAGCGGGTCGCGGGTCCGCAGCTCCCAGACGCCCCAGGCGAGCAGGACGACGGCGGCGCCGGCGAAGAGGCCGAGGGTGGTGCCGCTGCCCCAGCCCCAGGTCGCGCCCTTGGAGACGGCGAGCAGCAGGGCGACGAGGCCCGCGCCGAGGCCGAGGGCGCCCGGCAGGTCGAAGCGGCCGGGGGCGGGGTTGCGCGGCCCTGCGGGCACGACGCGCCAGATGAGGAGGCCGACGAGGAGGCTGAGGGCGGCGGCGACCCAGAAGAGCACGCGCCAGCTGGCGTTCTCGGCGACGGCGGCGGAGAAGGGGAGGCCGAGGGCGCCGCCGACGCCCATGGAGGCGCTCATCAGGGCGATGGAGCCGCCGAGCTTCTCGGGCGGCAGGACGTCCCGGAGGAGGCTGATGCCGACGGGGACGACGCCCATGCCGAGGCCCTGGAGGCCGCGTCCGACGATCATCGGGACGACGGAGGAGGCGAGCGCGCAGACGACGGATCCGGCGATCAGCGGGACGACGGAGGCGAGGAGGACGCGGCGCTTGCCCAGGGTGTCGCCGAGGCGCCCGGCGACGGGGGTGGCGACGGCGGCGGCGAGCAGGGTGGCGGTGATCACCCAGGAGGCGTTGGAGGGGGCGGTGTCGAGGAGTTCGGGAAGGTCGCCGATGAGCGGCACCACCAGGGTCTGCATGAGTGCGGCCACGATGCCCGCCAGGGCGAGGACGCCGACGACGCCTCCGGTGCGGGCTTCGGGCTTGGAGCCGTCCACGGGTTCTCCCTCGGTCTTCCACAGTGAGTCGTGTGCATCATGCACATCTCTTGCGGTATACACAAGTCGTGCATGATGCACAGCGCCACACCGCGAGAGAGAATGCCCCCATGGACAAGCCCGTGGACAAGCCCACTCATCTGGTCGAGTTCGAGACCATGCTGCTCGGCCGGCACGCCCACCTGTACGCGCCCCGCTCCCGGGCCGCCGGCGGCCACCTCGACCGCAGCGCGTACGTCCTGCTGAGCCGCATCCGCATGCACGGGCCGATGTCCATCGGGCAGCTCAGCGAGGCCTTCGGCCTCGACGCCTCCACCCTCAACCGGCAGACCGCCGCCATGCTCCGCGCCGGGGTCGTCGAGCGCATCCCCGACCCCGACGGCGGCATCGCCCGCAAGTTCCGCATCACGGAGGAGGGCGAGCACCGGCTCGACGCCGACCGCGCCTCGAACATCGAGGGCCTGGAGCGGGTGATGGAGCACTGGTCGCCCGAGGACGTGGCCCGTTTCGCCGACTTCCTCGAACGCTTCAACCGGGACATCGAGCGCCTGGAGGGCCGCCCCTGGCCCCGCCCCTGACCGGGAATCACCTCCCCACGGACACCCCAGCAGGACCTACCCGCCCCACCCGCCCCGTACGGTCACACCCGCTTCACGGCTCACGCAGGGGTGTGCGGTGCAGGGTGACGAGGAGGAGCCAGATCCGCCCGGAGACGCGGGCGGGGGTGCCCTCGACGAGTCCGTGCAGCCAGTCGGCCAGCACCCCCGCGAAGGTGGCGGCCACGGCGGAGGCGATCAGCTCGGGTTCGGGGGCGCCGACCAGGGTGCGTTCGGCGAGGCTGCGGGCGCGCAGGTCCTGATGGAGGACGTGGCCGAGCGGGCCGCCGCCGCCCGGGCTGAGCAGGGCCCGGTAGAGGTGGGCGTGCGGGGCGAGGCCCTCGAAGAAGGCGATGAGCGCGGGCGGCGGCGACGCCGGATCGGGGACACCGCGCCAGGCGTGCAGGGCGTCCACCGCGTCGCGGACCACGTCGGCGCAGGCGTCGACGGCCAGCGCCTCCAGATCGGCGTAGTGGACGTAGAAGGTGGCGCGGCCGACCCCGGCCCTGCGGACCAGTGCGGCGGTGGTGACCTCCGCCAACGGGCGCTCCGCGCACTCGTCGAGGAGGGCCTGCCGCAGCTTGGCCCGCGTGCGGGCGGCCCGGGGGTCTCCCGGCATCGCGTCTCCCTGCATCGCACCTCCCGGCATTGCACCTCGCTTCATCGCACCGCCCGGCATCGCGTCTCCCGGCATCGGGGTCACCGGCTCAGCAGGACGGCGGCGAGGGCCAGGGCGCCGGGGAGCGCCTGGGCGACGAAGATGCGGCGGTTGGCGGTGGCGCCGCCGTACAGGCCCGCGACGACCACGCAGCCCAGGAAGAACACCGTGACCCGGAACCCCGTCGGGTCCTCGGCGACGAGGCCCCAGACGAGCCCGGCCGCCAGGAAGCCGTTGTAGAGGCCCTGGTTCGCGGCGAGCGGCGCGGTCGCGCGGGCCATGTCGGCGTCGAAGCCGGACAGGGCGCGGCCGGGCTTCCGCTCCCACAGGAACATCTCCAGAACCAGGATGTACGCGTGCAAGGCGGCCACCAGGCCCACCAGAACGTTCGCCGTCGTCTCCATCGCGCTCTCCCACCGTGGTGTGTACTTCCTGGACAGGCGTCCAGGATACATGGACATCTGTCCAGGAGAGGGCTGGTCGTTCCGTCAGGAGCAGCTGCACGGCGGGGTCGAAGTCCTCGGCGGTGGGCGACCTCTCGTCCTGCCGCACCTCCGGAGAACGAAGGGGACAGGAAGGCCGATTCGTACGCCTTCCCGGCGCCGACAGGTCAACAGTGCGTAACGCGAACAGGCTTCTCGGACAGAATGCTTCCCTCCGTCGGGCGAGTCTGGGATCTTGCGTCCACCCCACACATCACAGGGCCCGGCGGGCGCCACCCGCGCCACCGGGTCATCGGAGGACGCATTGTTTTCCCACATATCCACCCGGTTGAGAAGCTCGGCCATCGCCGTCGCGGCCCTCGGTACGACCGTGGCGCTCGCCGCTCCCGCCGGATTCGCCCAGGCAGCACCGTCGGACACCGCGCCCGTCGCGGCCGGTTCGGCGGGGGCGACGCAGGCCACCACCGCGCAGGCTCCCACCGCGGCCGTCGCCGCACCGGCGGCCTGGGCCGCGGGCACCCGCGCCTACCTGGTGATCACGGCACCCGGCGGCACCTCCGCCGTCAGCGGCGCCGTGGCGAGCAACGGCGGTTCGGTCTTCGCCACGTACGACGCGATCGGCGTGATCGTGGCGCACTCGACGTCCGCGTCGTTCGCCTCGTCGATGCGCACGGTCGGCGGCGTCCAGCAGGTCGGCGCGACCCGGACGTCCGACGTCCCCGCCGACGCCTACAACCCGGCGCTCCCGGCGAACCCGTCGCAGTCGGCGACGACGCTGACGGAGTCCAACCGCTGGGACATGACGCAGATCAAGGCCGACCAGGCCTGGGCCGTCACCACCGGCTCGGCCTCGGTGAAGGTCGGCGTCCTCGACACCGGCGTGGACGACCAGCACCAGGACATCGCGCCCAACTTCAACGCGGCCGACTCGGCCTCCTGCGCCTACGGCAAGGCGGACACCCGCGCCGGCGCGTGGCGTGACGTCGGCACCCACGGCACGCACGTCGCGGGCACCATCGCGGCCGCGAAGAACGGCAAGGGCGTCATCGGCGTCGCGCCGGGCGTGAAGATCTCCTCGGTCCGCATCGCGGAGCCGACCAGCAGCCTGTTCTTCGCGGAGAACACGATCTGCGGCTTCGTGTGGGCCGGTGACCACGGCTTCAAGGTCACCAACAACAGCTACTACACGGACCCGTGGGCGTTCAACTGCCCGGACAACGTGGACCAGGCCGCCATCATCGAGGGCGTCCGCCGCGCCCAGGCGTACGCCGAGGGCAAGGGCTCGCTCCAGGTGGCCGCCGCCGGCAACTCCAACTACGACCTGGCGAACAAGACGACCGACTCCGAGTCCCCCAACGACTCGACGCCGGTCACCCGCACCATCACCAACGCCTGCATCGACATCCCGACGGAGCTCCCGGGCGTCGTGACCGTCGCCGCGCAGGGCAACGGCGGCGCCAAGGCCTCGTACTCGAACTTCGGCAACGGCGTCATCGACATCGCGGCCCCCGGCGGCGACGGCAGCTCCGGTGTCTACTCGACGCTCCCGGGCGGCAAGTACGGCAACATGAACGGCACGTCGATGGCCTCCCCGCACGTGGCCGGCGTCGCGGCGCTGATCGCGAGCACCAACCCGGCGTTCACCCCGGCGCAGATCCGGGACCAGCTCGGCGTCCAGGCCACGGACCGGGCGTGCCCCTCGGACACCCGCTGCACCGGCACCACCACCAAGAACGGCTTCTTCGGCGAAGGCGCGGTCGACGCCCTGAAGGCCGTCGGGGGCACCACCCCGCCGCCCGGCGCGTACTTCGAGAACCTCACCGACGTGGCGATCTCCGACAACGCGACGGTCGAGAGCCCGATCACGGTCAGCGGGGTGACGGGCAACGCCCCGGCGACCCTCAAGGTGGGCGTGGACGTCAAGCACACGTACATCGGTGACCTGAAGGTCGATCTGGTGGCCCCGGACGGCACCGTCTACACGGTCCACAACCGGACCGGCAGCGGCACGGACAACATCATCCAGACGTTCACGGTCAACGCCTCGGCGGAGGTCGCCAACGGCGTCTGGAAGCTCCGCGTGAACGACAACGCGAACCAGGACACGGGCAAGATCGACGCCTGGAACCTGACCTTCTAGGACAGCACCCTCACAACGCTGTCACGGCGCCCCCACCGGCGCCCGTACCGCGCGTCCCCATGACGGGGCCGGAGCCGACTCGGCTCCGGCCCCGTTCGCGTGTCCGCCCGAAGTGCCTTCGGAGAACAAGTCCTTACCGGGGGGTAGGCCTGCGCCGCCCCCTTGCTATACGTTCCGTCTAACAAGCTTGCTAGACGCTACGTCTAACAAGCGTGCCCGAGCCGATCGCGCGACCCGAGGAGCCGCAACCATGGCAAGCAGCACCGTTCGCCCGGACGACGAGGATCAGGATGTCGCGGAGCGACTGCTCCGGTCGGCCGCGAAGCTGTCGTACGACCCGGCCGTCGAGGTGGACTGGGACACCCCCCTCGACAAGGACTTCCACGGGCAGAGCCCCGAGTGGAACTCCCTCTACGGCACCGCGTACTGGAACGAGATGACCGAGGAGCAGCGCAAGGAGCTGACCCGGCAGGAGTCCGCCTCGGTCGCCAGCACCGGCATCTGGTTCGAGATGATCCTCCAGCAGATGGTGCTCCGCGACATCTACCTCATGGACCACACCGATCCCCGGTTCCAGTGGGCCCTCACCGAGATCGCCGACGAGTGCCGGCACTCGATCATGTTCGCCCGGGGCTCCCAGAAGCTCGGCGCGCCCGCGTACCGGCCCAGGCGGGCCGTGCTGGAACTCGGGCGCTTCATGAAGACCGTCGGCTTCGGCGAAGCCGCGTACGCCGGCATCCTCGTCGCCGAGGAGGTCCTCGACGTCATGCAGCGGGACTGGATGCGCGACGAGCGGGTCGTCCCCTTCGTCCGCACCATCAACAACATCCATGTCGTCGAGGAGTCCCGGCACATGAAGTTCGCCCGGGACGAGACGCGCCGCCACCTCGCCCGCGCGAGCAGGCCGCGCCGTCACCTCCAGGCCCTCGTGGTCGCCATCGCCGCGTACTACATCATCACCAGCCTGGTGAACCCGGAGGTGTACGTGCGGGTCGGACTCGACCCCGAGCGGGCCCGCCGCGAGGCGGCCGCCAACGAGCACTACAAGGCACAGCTGCGCGCCAGTTGCTCCGGACTGATGGAGTTCCTGGCCGACGTCGGGATGCTGACCCGGCCCGCGCTCTTCTTCTACCAGCGCGCCCACCTCGTCTGACCCCTCCGAGCCGAGCAGAGCAGAGCCGACGACATGACCTACGCCATCACCCAGACCTGCTGCAACGACGCCACGTGCATCGCCGTCTGCCCGGTCAACTGCATCCACCCGACGCCGGAGGAGCCGGACTTCGGGACGACGGAGATGCTCTACATCGACCCGAAGAGCTGCATCGACTGCGGTGCCTGCGCCGACGCCTGCCCGGTCGACGCGATCTTCCCGGCGGACCGTCTCACCGGGCGCCTGCGGGAGTACGAGGCGATCAACGCGGAGTACTACGCCCACCGCACGCCCCCGCCGGCCGTGGCCTCGCCCACCTTCCACACCTGGGGCGCGCCCGCCTTCCACCGCTCGCTGCCCGCCGACTTCGCCCCGCTGCGGATCGCGGTCGTCGGCACGGGCCCGGCGGGCATGTACGCCGCCGAGGACCTGCTCCTGCACACCAACGCCGAGGTGACGCTGATCGACCGGCTGCCGGTGGCCGGCGGACTCGTACGGTACGGCGTGGCACCGGACCACCCGGCGACCAAGGGCGCCGGGGAGGCCTTCGCCCGCTTCCACTCCCACCCCCGCGTCCGGCTGCGGCTGGGCGTGGAGATCGGCCGGGACGTCACCGCCGAGGAGCTCGCCGCGCACCACGACGCGGTGATCTACGCCGTCGGCGCGCCCGCCGACCGACGGCTCGGCATCCCCGGCGAGGAGCTGCCGGGGAGCGTCTCCGCGACCTCGGTCGTCTCCTGGTACAACGCCCAGCCGGAGACCGGGGCGGACGCGGTCGACGTCTCCGCCGAGCGGATCGTGGTCGTCGGCAACGGCAACGTCGCCCTCGACGTCGCCCGCGTCCTCGTCACGGACCCCGACTCCCTCGCCGGCACCGACATCGCCGACCACGCCCTCACCGCCCTGCGCGGCACGCGGGTGCGCGAGGTGGTGCTGCTCGGCCGCCGGGGCCCCGAGCACGCCGCGTACACGGCGTCCGAGCTGCTCGCCCTGAAGCACCTCCCGGGGGTGGAGCTGGTCGTCGACGGCCGGGACGCCCGCACCGGCGAGGCCATCGACAGCGCGGCGTCCGGCGAGAAGGCCGCGCTCCTGCGGGACGTGACCCGCGAGACGGTGGACTGGTCGCGGGAGCCCGCGCGGGACCGGCGCAGGATCGTCCTGCGCTTCCACTCCGCCCCGGTCGAGGCGCTCGGCACCGGCGCCGTACGGGCGGTCCGCGTGTCGGAGGAGGGCTCGTCCGCCGGTGCGGAGATCGGGGCGGGCCTGCTCGTCCGGGCGATCGGCTACCGGGGCGTGCCGCTCGCGGGGCTGCCCTTCGACGAGGCCGCCGGCACCGTGCCCCACGAGGCCGGACGGATCACCGGGCTGCCCGGCGGCTATGTCGTCGGCTGGATCAAGCGGGGGCCCTCGGGCGGTATCGGGGCCAACAGGGCCTGCGCGGAGGAGACGGTCGGGACACTGCTCGCGGACGCGGTCGCGGGGGCGCTGCCGGCGCCCACGGGCTCTCCGGAGGCCTTCCGGAAACTGCTGCGGAGCCGCAGCCGGGGTCTCGTCGACGCGCGCGGTCTCGCGGCCATCGACCGTGCCGAGCGGGCACGTGGCAGGGAGGCGGGACGTCCCCGGGTCAAGCTGGCGACGGTGCCGGAGCTCGTCGCGGCGGCACGCGGCGGCCGGTGGCGCCGACCGGTCTGAGGTCCGGGGTTCTGAGGTCTGGGGCTTTGAGGCCTGCGGACTGATATCTGCGGACCGAGGTCTACGGTGTCCGGCCCGGGACGGCGGGCCGGTACGGCTCAGGCAGCGACGCCCGCCGTCTCCTGGCGGACCACGATCGCGTTGAGCCGGACGGCGAAGGGAACGACGTCCGTCAGCTCCAGGGCGGTGGCCTCCGCCTTCGGCAGCTCGACGGTCACGTCGACGCAGAAGGCCAGGGCGTAGATGTGCTCGCCCGTCCCCTCGTCCTGGAGGGCGAAGAACAGGTCCCGGTAGAAGCGGGTGCGGTGCTCGGACTCCTCGTAGAAGGAGAGTCCGGGCTGCCCCTCCTGCGCGGCGAGGCCGGTGAAGGCCTGGACGAGCTCCCGCTCGACGGTCCCCCAGAACCCCGCGTCCGCGTACTCCGGGGGCAGCGCCTGCCGGACGGCCTCCTTGAGCGAGAGCACCATGACCAGGACGGGGGCGTGCTCCTGGAGCCCCCAGCCCCGGACCATCCGCACGACGGTGCTGTCGGGGACGGCGGCGGCCGCCTCCCGTATCGCCTCGAAGTCGAAGTTGACGGTCGCGGGCGCGATCGCCTCCTGGAACACCCGGTCGATGGACCGGGCCTGTTCGAGATGGTCCGGTCCCACCTCGACGACGGTCCTGAAACTGGCGGCCAAAACTCCTCCTGTGTGATCTCGATGATCAGGAGGGGTCAGTATGCCGAGGCGCCCCCGCGCCCGGTGAGGGACGTCCGCCGTGCGGACACGGGGCCCCGGGAGGGCCGGTCCGTTCAGGAACGGCGGCGGGGCTTTCCGCTCTTGCCCCGGCCGGAGCCCCCGGTGGCGCCGCCCTTGCGGGCCGCCGCGGGCCGGCCCCCGGTGCGGGAGCCGCCGCCCGGCTTGGCGGACCGGGCGGGCTTGCCGGACTTCTTCGGGTCCTTCTTCGGCTCCTTCTGGCCCTTACGCTCCTCGGCGCGACGGCCCCGGGTGCTGTTCACCGTCCGGCCGCGCACGATCCCGATGAACTCCTCCACCAGATCGGGGGCCTCGTCGGCCGCCGGCCACGACAGGGCCACGCGCGACTGCGGGACGTCGTTGAGCGTCCGGTACGTGAGGTCCTTGCGGTGGTGGAGCCGGGCGAGCGACTGGGGGAGTGCGAGCAGGCCGACGCCCGCCGCGACGAGCTCGATCGCGTCGGCGGTCGTCTCGGGGCGCTCCATCGCCGGGCGGCCCGGCGGCTGCTCCCAGCCGAGGGTGTCGTCGAGGGGGTGCAGGACGAGCTCGTCGGCGAGGTCCGTCGCGAAGATCTCCTCGACCTGGGCGAACAGGTGGTCCTTGGGGACGACGACGACCGTGGTCTCGGTGTAGAGCGGGATGGCGCTCAGGTCGTCCCGGTCGACGGGCAGCCGGACGAGCCCCGCGTCCGCGGTGCCTTCCCGGAGCGCGCCGAAGGCCTCGGCCGGGCTCACGGCGAGGAGGGTGAGGGGGACGTCGGGCAGCCGCTCGTTCCAGATCCGGACCCACTTCGAGGGCGTCACTCCTGGCACGTAGGCGAGGCGGAACGCCGGGGAAGCCGAGGAGGAGGGGGTGGAGGAGGGGGAAACCGAAGGGGAATCCGCGGGGGAAACGTCCGAGCCTGTCACCCCGCAAGGCTACCGGTAGCGGACGTGGTCGGAGGTCGCCCGCATGCTCGATACCCTTGACTCCATGACGTCGCACCAGAACACCCAGACGATGAAGCCCGCGACCGCGGCGAAGAAGCTGGGTGTGTACCTCGAAGCCACCCCCGCCGACTTCCAGGAGGGTGTCGTCTCGCGCGCCGAGCTGACCGAGCTCCAGGCCAATCCGCCGGCCTGGCTCCAGGAGCTCCGCAAGAACGGTCCGCACCCCCGCCCGGTCGTCGCCAACAAGCTCGGCGTCTCCATCGCCGGCCTCGCGCGCGGCGGGATCACCGAGCCGCTCACCACCGAGCAGATCGAAGCGATCAAGGAGGAGCTCCCCGCCTGGCTGCGGAAGGAGCGGGCCACCCAGTCGGAGACCCGCGCGGAGACCGTCCGCATCAAGGAGCGGGACGCGGAGCGGGCGCGCCGCGAGCAGAGCGCCTGACACACCCCCCTTCTTTTCCCACCGGCCCGTACCGAAGCGATTCGGTACGGGCCGGTGTGGCGTGCGGGCGGGTGCGGGAGTCATGTCCCCATGAGTGACATGAGCACCGCGTCCGAGCCGCCGGTCGTCGTCGGCGTGGACGGATCCGAGCACAGCCTCCGCGCCCTGGAGTGGGCCCTGAGCGCCGCGGAGAGCCTGGGCTCGCCCGTGGTGGTGGCCCACGTCCGCTCCGACGCGCTCCAGCTCGGCGCCGCGCGGATCGCCTCCCTGGGCAAGGAACCGGAGCTGCCCGACACGGTCCTGAACGCCGCCCGGGCCGTGGTCGAGGAGCGCGGGCACATGATTCCCGTGCGGTACGTCTCCCTGGACGGAAGCGTGACCGATGCGCTGCGGGCGGCCGCGCGGGGCGGACGGCTGCTGGTGACCGGCTCGCGGGGGCACGGCGGCTTCATGACCCTGCTGCTCGGCTCGACCAGCCGCACGCTGGCGATGACCGCGCCCTGCCCGCTCGTGGTCGTACCGCACGAGGCCCGCGCGGCCGGGGCTTCGGGCGACCCGGACGCGGGCCGGATCCTGCTGGGCCTGCATTCCGGGGAGACCTCGGACGAGGTGGTGGCCTTCGCGTTCGAGGCGGCGCACCGGCGCGGTGTGCCGCTGGAGGCCGTGACCGCCTTCCGGTTTCCTCCGCAGCCGGAAACGCTGCTCGCGGCCCCGTCCCCGGCGCTCCAGGTGCCGCCGCCGGTGCCGGAGGCCGATGACTCGGCGGAGCTCATCGGGGAGGCGGAGCGGGAGCAGGCGGAGCGGCTCCGGCCCTTCGCGGAGCGGTGGCCGGATGTCGAGCTGGTCCCTTCGGTGGTGCCGGGGGACGCGGCGGGGCGGCTCGTGGAGGGTTCGCGGGACGCCGGTCTGGTGGTCGTGGGTCGGCACCACCGGCATCGCATCGGCTCGCTGCTGATCGGTTCGGTCGCCCACGCGGTGCTGCACCACGCGCACTGTCCGGTCTCGGTGGTCCCGCCGGCCGGGGACGCCCCCGGGACATGACAGTCCCCGGCGGTCCGAGTCGGTTCGCGCGGTCGTCGGCCGTCGCCGACGGCTCCGTGCCCGACCGGCCCCGCCGGGGGCCTGGCCAGAGCCGTGTCAAGGGTCACGCGGGCCGTCGGACGTCTCCGTCGGCGGGTGCGGCTCTTTCCGGTTGTCCGGTGTAAAACAAGAGTTTCCTCCTTTTTTCGCCCGATTCAAGGGGTTTCAGGATTTTTGTTCCGGTCTCTTTGTCGTACGTGTCGCCCGCTGGTACAAGGGGGACCATGTCCACCTCCGAGCAGGCCGCCGCAGCCCTCCGCAACGTCCGGCCGCCCCCCGCCCAGGCCTCTCTCGGCGCCGGGGTCGTCGTGACCGACGAGGCGGGCCGGGTCCTCCTGGGGCTGCACCGCTCCGGGGTGTGGGAGCTGCCGGGCGGCAAGGTCGAGCCGGGCGAGTCGATCGAGAGCGCGGCGGTGCGCGAGCTCTCCGAGGAGACCACCCTCGTCGCGGAGGCCGCCGACGTGGAGGTCCTCGGGCTGATCCTGGACTCGGTCACCTCCACGGAGCTGACCCGGATGACCGCGGCCACGGTGGTGGCCGGTTCCCGGGGGACGCCGGCCGTCGCCGAGCCGGACAGGATCGAGCGCTGGGAGTGGACGGACCCGGACCACCTGCCGACGGCGCTGTTCCTGCCGTCCGCCCAGGTGCTGAGGATGTGGCGGCCCGGACTCCCGGTGCCCGACGGCCCCTTCCACCGGTACGCGATGAGCCGCCTGCCCGGGTGACACCCACCGCCCGGCCCCCGGCCGGACGGCGATCGTCCTGTCCTCCGCACCGGTCTCCATCCGTGCGTGTCGCGGCACGGGGTCACGTCACCGGGGTCACGTCACCGGGGTCGCGTCACGGAGCGTCGCCGAGCGAGGTGGGGCGGGCGTGGTTAGCGTGGCTCACAGGAACACGACATCGATCGCAAGAGAGAGAGTCACCGTCATGGCCGCACGACCTGAAGGCACGCCGGTTTGGGCCGACGCGATGTTCACCGACGTGGAGGGCGCCAAGACGTTCTACGGAGACGTGCTCGGCTGGACCTTCGGCGAGGCCTCTTCGGAATACGGCAACTACACGCAGGCGTACAAGAACGGGAAGGCGGTCGCGGCCGTCGTCCCCCCGATGCCAGGGCAGGGCGAGTCGCCGCAGTCGGCCTGGTGTCTGTACTTCGCCTCCCCGGACGTCGCCGCCACGGCGGAGAAGATCCGGTCGGCGGGCGGCACGATCCTCATGGAGCCGATGCAGGTCGGCGAGTTCGGGTCCATGTGCATCGCGCAGGATCCGACCGGTGCGACGTTCGGCATCTGGCAGCCGGGCACTCACGAGGGCTTCGAACTCGAGGGTGAGACCGGCGCGTACGCATGGGCCGAGGTCTTCACGCGGGAGTCGGCGAAGTCCGACGCCTTCCTCACCGAGGTCTTCGGCTACAACTCCAAGAAGATGAAGGACGAGCACGTCGACTACCGGGTCTTCGACCTAGGAGAGGACCGGCCCGTCCTGGGCCGGATGCTGATGACGAAGGAGGACTTCCCGCCGGAGATCCCGTCCTACGTCCAGATCTACTTCGCCGTCGACAACTGCGACAAGGCCGTCGAGGCGGCCGAGCGCCTCAAGGGGAAGAAGGTCTTCGGCCCCATGGACAGCCCGTACGGCCGGTTCGCGGCGATCCTGGACCCGCAGGGTGCGGCGTTCGCGGTGATCGATATGAAGACCACCGTGGGCGACATGCCCGAGATGGTCTGACCGTACGGCGAACCGCCCCGCGCCTCCGAGGTCGCGGGGCGGTTCCGTGCGTCCGGTCAGGCGGTGTCACGGACGGCGACGATGCCGTTGAAGACGCCGACGTACGCGGTGCCGTCGGGGCCGATGGTGATCGGGGCCCAGTTGTTGTCGTAGGCGAGACCGGTGCCGGTGAAGCGCGAGAAGGCCCGCTGTCCGGTGCGGAAGTCGACGGCCGTCAGGTACCAGGCGTCGATGCCGAGGCCGTTGGGCCGCTTCTCGTAGAAGTAGAGCAGCCCGTTGGCGGTGGAGAGCTTCGGCACGGTGGAGGGCGAGCGGACGTCGCTCTCCCAGACGGTGTCACAGCCGCTGCCGTCGGCGCGGACGTCGATCCGGGTGGCGCCGCCGACGACGCTGCGGCCGAGGGCGAGGGTACTCGGGTTCTCGTAGCCGTAGTTGTTCTCGACGACGAGGCTGTTGCCCCAGCTGATCAGGGAGTTGTCGGTGGTGGAGGCCCCGGAGCGGAAGACCGGCACCTTGCAGACGAGCCGTTCGGCGGCGGGGACGGCGGCGCCCCGGCGGTAGACGAGGACGTTCATCCGGTCGTCGGCGTTGTCGGTGATGGCGACGTACTGGTCCCGGTCGCCGAACAGGTCGGGGGTGGTGCCCGAACCCTGGTTCACGGAGCCGGGCTTGGTCCCGGTCCCCCGGTCGTACGCCTCGCGCCACCGGACGCGCGGAGTGCCGTCGGCGTCGGCGCGGAAGGCGTACAGGGCGTGGTCGGTGACGATGGAGACGCCGTCCTCGGCGACGGAGAAGGAGTTCTGGATCTCCTCCCCGTCGAGCCTGATCGCGCGGAGCGCGCCCGTGGCGGGGTCGATGGTGCCGACGCGGCCGAGTCGGGTGACCCACCAGACGCGGCCGTCCCAGTCGGGCATGACGGAGGTGACGGGGTCGCAGACGCCGCTGGGGAAGAGGTTGGTCCAGGAGACGCAGTCGTGCGGGACGAGGGAGGTGAGGTCCCAGTCGTCCTCGACGACGAACTCCCAGGCGCCGTCGGCCTTCTGGCGGTGGGCGATGCGCAGGACGTGCTGGCGGGAGTCGGCGAGGACGACCCGGTCCTGGTTGTCCAGGTAGAAGTAGGCGCCGCCGGAGGTGTCCTTGAAGATCTTCTCGTGGGCGGCGATTCCCTTTGCTCCCACACTGGTGGGAACTATTTATGGCATGAGCTTCGACTCTATGCCGGAGCTGCGCTGGGGCCTCGGGCACCGTTCACCATCGGCTCGATGGGGGTGGTATGGGGCAGTTTGTACGTTATTTTCAAGCGAAGAGGCTGGCTGTAGCGGGCACCTGTCTCAAACACGCGCCGCGCACTGTCTGCGCATGCATCGCCGCGCGAACCGCCCATGCGGGGCGCTGGGGAGAAGTGATGCGGGCGATCTCCTCGCCCTTCCCTGCATAGGCCCTCTGACCTGGCCTTTTTAGGGATCCGGAAGCGCTGGGGAGAATCTGGGGAGAACGCGGCTGTCAGCAGCACCTGACACCTACGCCATCAAGCCCGTTCGCCATAGTTCGCCGCCCCCTGGACGGCTCATCGATGTCAGGGCAAGTCGCCGTGAGTGACAGCGGGCCGTTTCCGACTCCGGAAAGCAAACCGCGCCGCTCGGTAGCGCAGATCCTGCAGCTGGAGTCCGGGGCCCGCCCACCGTCGGTAAGGGGTTTTGACCGAGTCGACAGGGCGGGCTGCCTGGCGCCGTGGATGCTCACGGGTGAGAGCGCTCCTGGCGGCACGCGGTGCGGTGGTTCCAATGTGCCGGAGCGGCGGGCACTTCCGTTCGTGCTGGGGGCAGACCCCAGGAGGGCTGTTCCGTCTCCGTCGACGAGGTACAGCAGAGCCCCCTGGGCTTGGTTGCGCCCAGGGAGCCTGCAGGAGAGCCCGCCGTCGTCCAGGAAGGACTATTAGACGATGCCGTAGCGCACGATCCGCAAGCCTCGAATTCGCAGGACATCAACCGCAACGACGTGGCCCAGCGCCTCGTATGACCGCAAGGTCTCCCGAGTCGGAAGGACGGCCATCCGCTCCTGAGGTCTTGTTCGATCTCACGTCCATGGGACGGGTTCAGTCTCGCCGACCCATCTGTTGGTCCTGGAGAGGTCCTGGTAGGAACCTCGGTAGCCGATCGAGCGGAGTACCAGCAGAGCAAGGTAGTGGCGGGTCAGGAGCCAGGTGTCGGTGACTAGTCCTTTGACTCCGTAGACGGGCTCTTGTGTCTCCTTGGGGTGCACGAGACGGTTACGGACTCGTGTGACCACGTCGGCGCCGTCCGCCGACCGGGCTGCGTCTACTTGCTGCCGGGCCGCATAGGCGGTGGCTGCTGGCAGACGGTCTACGTGCACCCTCAGATCGACCCTGGACTCCGTCAGGAGCATGCGCAGCTTCCTGTGGGCAGGCCATGCGCGGGATGTGTACTCGGCTTCCGTGAGCCGGCCGCTGAGCACGAGTTCCTGCCACATCACATGCTCCAATCCGGCGGCTCCGCTCATGATCCGCTGTTCGACAAATCCTCGATCGGCGAGGGCGGTGATCGCGTACTGCATCTGCAGGCGAAGCGCCTGCCCCTTGCCGGAATCGCGGAAGGCAGGCAGGAGGCAGGCCAGCAGATCTGCCAAGGACTCCTGGTCTTCGGGGTACCACCAGCCGGAGCTGATGCGGCGCGCCGGGTCACAGAGCATCGGACCCCACTGGCCCCACACCGCATGCTCCTGGTCGTTCAGGCCGACGGGCAGGGCGGGGGCGACCCACCGGCCGAGCGCGAAGGACAGCCCCACGTGCAGAGCGCTGAGAACCGGGGTGACCTCGGCGGACGTGAACGTGGTTCCGTCCAGCCGACGGATCTCCATCACATGGGTCATGACGTAGACGTCGGCCTGGCGCACATCAGAGAAGACGGCCTCGTGGTCGGGGCGGACGTCGAGCGTGATCCTCCATCCGTCCGCCTCGTACACACTGCGCCCGGCCGACACCAATCGCGGCCCTCCATCAGTGACATGCGCCTCAAGGTGGGCTGATCCACGCCATCGGGGCAGATTGAACCAGTGGGCAACGACACGGTCGAGCGGGGCGGTGGGGTCTCCGTAGGAAGTGCCGTTGGACCAGCCGCTCACAGCGTCTCTGGCGGACACCGGTAGTTCGATACCGAGGTCGAGCAGACTCAGCTCAGTCCTGTCCATAGAGGTGGGGTCAGAGTCCTCGGTACGCAACCGCCAAGAGATCCCGGGCTTCGGGGAGCAGCCGTACTGGACAACCCCGGGCACCTCAGCCCCGGCCGGTCCAATGGGTCCGTCGTAGAGGGTGATCGGCTCCCCTGGCGCATTGAAGGGGTACACCGGCGCCAGGGGTTCCTCAGCCTTGAGCTCAGTTGACGAAGCAGACATGCGCCGGACTCTAGACGTTGCCACCGACATTGGCCGCGCAGTGCCGCCGGGCACTGCGCGGCTCCCCCCTGCAAGCTCAGCTCTCTACAACGCGTGCTCGGACGACAACGCGAGAAGGGCCGCAAAGGGAGGGCGGTGCAAGGACCTGAATCGCTATGCAACGGCCCCACGCTCTGCACGGGCCCCTCAGAAGGGAACCCCTCGCCGTCCAACTACAGTGCGTCAATCCAGCCTATACAGTGTGTAGATCGCGCCATTCTCCCGGACTGCGTTGTCGTGCCTCCTCGGCCACCCGATTCTGGAACGTTCGTCACCAGCTGAGGGGAGACAGGTGAAGGTGCCACGACACGCCGCGAACGGCCCTGATGTCATCGGGCAGACCACCGGACTGATCGGCTTCTTGCGAGAGGTCGTCCAAAGCAGCCACCAGCGTCTACGGGACGACCGGCGTTCGCGGGAGCGTTTGTGGCTCGCCAGTCTGCCGGCCTCCGTACGACGCCCCGTCGACCGGCCCGACGGCATCCTGTTCACCCTCGACCACGTGCCCCAGGCTGCCCCGCCGCCACTGCCGGAGGTGCTGGACGGCTGGGTGTCCCCTGAATTGTGCCGGGACGTGGACGGTGAGGATCCGCCGCTCGCGAGCGAGGGACCGGGGAAGGGATTGGTGCGTGCCGAGGACGGGCGCCAATGGCGGGAGGAGGCCGACGACCACAGTGTCCGCCGCGAGGACGCGGCCGAGGTGTTGCGGGCCTACGGACCGTGGTTGGCGCGGTGGCGCCGCTGGGCCGAGCGGGAGCGGGCCGAGCGGGCCCTGCGGGAGCTGTACGAGCAGGTCTACCACTGGCACCAGAAACTGACCCAGCAGGACGACCAGCTCGAACTCGTCCTCGTCACGGGCCTGTTGACATGGAGTGACCCACGCGGCGACGCCGTCCATCGCCACATCCTCACCCACCGGGTGGAGACTTCGGTGGACCGCAAAACCGCCCGGCTCACTGTCCGGCTGACGGCCGAAGGGGCGGTACGGCTCGAGGACCAGGCGTTTCTCGACACCGACGACGGATGGGTCCCCGAGCGGTCGGCCGCGCTCGCCGAGGAGATCGCGGCCCAGTCGCTGCACCTCCTCGGCTCGGAAACCTTGGAACACCTGGCCCAGTGGCAGGAACGCGTGCTGCAGCGTCCCGTGACGTTCAGCGCCGAGTGGCAGCCTCCCCGCGAGCCGGAGCCGGGGGCACGCCTCACGTACGCCCCGGCGCTGGTGCTGCGCCCCCGGGACCGAAACGCCCTGCTGAATTTTTACGAACGGATCGCCGACAGCGTGGCCTCGGAGGCACACGCGCCGCTGGCACTGGCACAGCTGGTGCTGCCCCTGGACGCCGAGGCTCGTGCGAACTGGGACGGGCGAGAGATCCCTCCCCTGTTCGGGGACGACCCGCTCTTCCCGGGCAAGACCAACGAACGCCAGCGCAGTGTGCTGCGGCGCCTGGAACACGACACCGGCGTGGTCGTGCAGGGTCCGCCAGGCACCGGCAAGACGCACACCATCGCCAACCTTGTCTCGGCATTGCTGGCCCAGGGGCAGAGGGTCCTGGTGACCAGCGCCCGGGACCAGGCCCTGACCGTCCTGCGGGACAAACTTCCTCCTGCCGTACGCGACCTGTGCGTCCTCCTGCTCAGCTCCGCCCGCCAGGACGGGGCGGACGAACTGGAGCGGACGATCAACGCCCTGACCGACCAGGTCGCCGCCAGCGACCCGGAGCAGCTGCGGGACGAGATCCGCCAGCTTGCCGCACAGCGCGAGGAGGTACGTGAACGGATTACCACGCTCACCGAGGAGGTGATCTCACTGCGGGAGGCAGAGGTTTACCGGCACCCGGAGATCGCTCCCGGGTACGGCGGTGTCCTCGCCGCCATCGTGCAGCGCGTCCGCGACAACGCCGAGCCCCACTCCTGGATCGGCCTGGTCCCGGAGGACGGACCGACACCCTCCTCCCCTCCGCTGTCACCCGCTCAGGCGGCCGAACTGCTGAGCCTGCTGCGCGAGGGCGCCGCGGAACCCCGGGCCGGAGGCACTCTGCCGGATCCCGACACCCTCCCCTCCCCCGAGGACCTGAGTCAGGCGATTGAGGCGGGAGGGATCACCGACGACGGCCTGTCCCTCGAAGCGGTCGATATCCGCGACAGTCTCGCGCAACTCGACACCTCCGTCACCGACGAACTGGTCTCACTCGCGAGCGATTGCCGTACGGCCCTGCACCACCTCGGCCTGCCACCGAACTCCAGGCGCTGGGACACCAACAAGTGGACCACGAATGCTCTGACCGCCCGCCTGTCCCGCGAAGACTCCGCCATGTGGCGCCAGGTGTACGCCCTCAACGACCAGCTCACCGAGGTGTCACAACAGCTGGAAGCCGTCGTGACACGGCGTGTGCTCCTGCCCGAGGCGCTCACGGGGCAGCAGGCCGACGCGTTCAGCACCGTCGGCGCCGCCCTGCGAGCCCATCTCGCCGGGGGCGGCAGGCTGCGCAAGCGGGGCAGCCTCCTGGCCTCGAAGGCGCAGAAGGACGCCCAGGACCTCCTAGACGTCTGCTCTGTCGACGGTCATTCGCCCGGTACACCGGACGAACTCGATGTCGTCCTCACACACTTGCGGGCTCTCGCCACCGTGGACGCAATCGCGCGCCGGTGGGCGCAGGCAGGTGCCCCCCTCTCCGACGGTCCCCTGGAACTCCGACTGGCGTCCTTGACGGAGGCGTACACGCGCCTGAGGCAGGTCGACGCCTTCGGTGCCGCCCGCGAGCGCATCGACGATGTCCTCATCCACCACGGCCTGCACATCGATCTCACCTCACGCATGGCCTGGCAGGACTTCGCCGATGCACTTGCGGCGCTTTCGGATCGGCGGGCCGCGGACGAGGCACTGATCCGACTGGCAACGTGGGAAGAGCAGTTGCGTACACCGTCGGAGGGTTCACGTCCCGCCCCTGAGGCACTGGCCGCAGCACATGCCATCCGGGAACAGGACACCGAGCGCTATTCCAAGGAACTTGACGCGTTGCGGGAGGCGCATCGGCGCGAGCACCGCCGGCGACGGTGCGCCGTACTCCTGGACAGCGTGCGCCGGGCGCACCCGCTGCTCGCGGACCAGCTGACGGAGGAGGCCAACGATCCAGCCTGGGAGAAGCGGCTGGACTCCCTGGCTGAGGCATGGGCCTGGGCAACGGCCTCCGCGTTCGTGAAGCGCCGGCGCACTCCTGGGCGAGAGCGTAAGTTGGAGGGCGAGCTAGCCGAGTGCGAACGCCGCCTGGAGGCACTGACCGGTGATCTCGCCGCCACCTGGGGGAGGTTGCACTGCCTGGAGCGCATGACACAGGAGCAGCGTTCGGCGCTGCAGGCATACCGCAATCACATGGCTTCGTACGGCAAGGGCAAGGGCCGCAACGCGGGCCGTTATCGTGCCGCAGCGCACGACGCGATGCGGACGGCGCAGGGAGCGGTGCCTGCATGGGTGATGCCCATCTCTCAGGTGGCGGAGATGGTGGCGCCCAAGCGCGACGCCTTCGACGTCGTCATCGTCGATGAAGCCAGCCAGGCAGGCATGGACGCGCTGTTCCTGCTGTGGCTCGCTCCCCGTGTGATTGTCGTCGGCGACGACAAGCAGTGCGCGCCTCCGATCAGCGGCATGGGCCGGCTCCAGGCGATCCAGGACCGGCTCCTCTCACATCTGCCGGACATGCCGCCCATGCTGCGCCAGCTCTACACGCCTGCCACCAATCTCTACCAGCTCCTGTCCACGTTCTTCCCGAAGGTGATCCGGCTGGAAGAGCACTTCCGCTGCATGCCCGAGATCATCGGCTGGTCCTCCCGGACCTTCTACAACGACAAGTTGCAGCCGCTTCGGCAGTTCGGCGGCGAGCGTCTCGACCCGCTCGTGACGCACTTCGTCGAGGGAGCGGTCACCCAGGGCCGCGACAGTCGCCTTCGCAACCCCAAGGAAGCCGAGGCCGTCACCGACTGCCTGGCCCGGCTGGTCGAGGATCCCGCCTACCAGGACAAGACCATGGGCGTCATTGCCCTGCAGGGCCCGGTGGGGCAGGTCAAGCTCCTGGAACAGCTGATCAACGAGAGGGTTCCGGCGCCGGTACGCGAACACCACCAGATTCGGGTGGGCAATCCCGCCTCGTTCCAGGGAGACGAGCGGCACGTCATCCTGCTGTCGATGGTGGCGACGAACCCGCCACGCATCGCGGGCGGTGCACGCAGCGAACGGCAGGCGTACAACGTCGCCGCCTCCCGGGCACAGGACCAGATGCGGCTGTTCTACTCGATTCCGCCGGACCGCCTGAAGAAGGAAGACCTCCGGTTCAATCTCCTCGCTTACATGGAGAACCCGCCCGCCGTTCTGGCGAGCACTGACCAGATCGGTGACGTCTCGGCGGACATCCCGCAGGATCCGTTCGAGTCCCTCTTCGAGCAGCAGGTCTACCTGCGCCTGAAGGCACGCGGCTATCACGTCGTCCCGCAATTCCCTGCTGGGAACAGACGCATCGACCTCGTGGTGGTGGGTGCCCGCAGCCGTCTGGCGGTGGAGTGCGACGGCGACCGATTCCACTCCACGCCCGGGCAGATCCGGCGCGACCAGCGGCGCGACCGTGAACTCCAGCGGGTGGGCTGGACGTTCTGGCGTATCCGCGAGAGCGAGTTCCGCTTTGACCCCGACGAATCACTGACCGGGCTGTGGGCGGAGCTGCACCGGCTGGGCATCCATCCGGCCACCTTCGACGACGCCCACTCCCCCACGCCATCCACCGCGCCCTCCGCTGTGCGGTGGACCCCGCTCGACCTCTCCTCCGACGGGGACCTGACCGAGGACACGACAGAAGCCGCGAACACCACCGACGCAGCAGATCCCCTCGCTGTTCTGCAACCGGCTGAGGACGAGGAACCCGAAGACATCACGGAAGGCTCGGCATGACCCCGCACTCCCCTCTCGGCATCCTGGACGCCAACACCCTGGAGGAACTGGCCCGCGTCATCTGCGGCGACGAACACCTCTACTACCGCAAGGGTTACGAGATCGCCCGGTTCCTGGAACACGCAGGCTGGCAGCGCGTGCCGGAGTACGACGGCGAGTACCGCAGGGAGTGGGCCCACGCCCGGCTCACCGAGCGCCGCGAGGACCCCACCGAGCTGGAGAAGGTCCTGCACCGGCTCGCCGACCCGCGCGAGTACCTCGACGAGCCCGAACAGCTCCCCGCCGTCATCTCCGCCGTCAACGCCTTCCTCATCCATGAGGGCGTACGCCTTGAGAACCCCGGCGGCCGCCCACGCCTCGTCGCCTGCGACCCCTCTCTCGCCCATCCGGGCAGCCAGGGCCCAGCCGAGCTCAGAGCCACCATGACCGACCTCATCACGGACCAGAACATGGCCGGCCTACTCCAGCACCGCCTGGACGAGGCCCACACCTGCTACGCCAACGGCGCCCATGTGGCCGCCATCATCATGCTCGGCAGCCTCCTCGAAGGCGTCCTCGTCCACGTCGTTCACGAGCGCGACGCCTCCCTGCTCGGCCGCACCTCCCCCGACAGGGTGAGCCTGGATTTCCTGATCAAGACCTGTCACGACGCCGGCTGGATCGGGGCCGACGTCGAACGCTTCTGCCACGAGTTGCGCAAGTACCGCAACTTCGTCCATCCGCGCGCCGAGATCCGGGAGGCTCACGCCCCGGACCGCGACACCCTGGACATGTGCTGGCCCGTGGTCAACGCGGTCCTGAACGACCTCGCCGACTCCCAGCCCAAGGCAGCCTGATCATCCGAACCGCACCGTCCCGCGCGCAGCTCATCAGACGAGTCTGAGCACGGGGGCGGCCGTCCGGCACCCCCAGCAGCTCCCGCACTCCCGTCCTCCGCTGCGACCCAACCGCATGACCACCATCACTGCAGCCACCCTCACCCGAGAGCGTCAGCGCCGAAGAAGCTCAATGCTTCATCTGCGCACCCGGGTGAGCCGATGAAGGACGAAAAGGGAGCCTCGCCGACTAACCAGCGAGGCTCCTCCGGGAGCATGCTCGCCCGGGTGATCGTGGAGCGGTCGACACCGAACCAGCAGGCCAGCACGTCGTGAGTAGCACCGTGACGGAGATGGACAAGCGTGGCCAGGAGCCGGTCGATGAAGACCAGCCGGTGCTTTGCGCCAGCGCCGACGGCCCGCTTCCGCGGTCTGGACTCCAGCCTCGCCTGGTGTCGCTCGTGCCATAACGGACCGACCTCGGCGACGAGTTCGACGATCACATCGGCCGACAGCCCTGTGATCCTCCGGTCGCTGATGATCGCTGCACGAGACCCGTTCCCCACCACACGAACATGATCAGGGATCAAGAACCAGCGTTGCACCGCCACCCATGCACGAGCTCGTAAGGGCTGTCCCGTAAATGATCTCCGAGCCGCCACGGGGGTGGCCCGCTGTGCGGCCCGCTTGCCTATCCGACGAGGGCGAGGTTGTACATGCGGGCGATGCCGAGCATGGCGTGGTGTACGCCGTCGCCCTTGAGGCGGCAGTCGCGGAGGATCTTCCAGGTCTTCATGCGGGCGAAGACGTGCGCGACTCGGGCGCGGACCTTGCGGTGGGAGATGTTGTGGGCTTCCTTCCAAGCCGGGAGCTCGGTCTGGCCGCGATCGCGGCGGTGCGGGATGACGAGTCCGGTGCCCGGGTAGCCCCCGTCGGCGATCGTGAGGGTCTTGCCGACGGCAGCCTTGGCGCCGGACTCTTCCCATGCCTTGCAGTCGTTGCGGTTCCCGGCGAGCGGCCGGCCGACCACGACGACCAGGCGGGTATCGGCGTCGATGACGACCTGGTGGTTGGTGGAGTACCGGTAATTCTTCGACCGCTCGGCGATGGAGTGGTCTCGGGCGGGGACCAGGGTGCCGTCCACGATGAGTACGGTGCCTTTCGCGAACCGCTTGCGGGGCTGGAAAGCGAGCATCGGCCGGAAACGAGCTGGAGCGGCTGTTGAAGGGGGGCGTCGGCTGACGAAACCGGGGCTGGCCTCCGCGCGCCGGTGCCAGGCGGTTGCCAGGCATGGGAAGAACGGCGGGAAGCCGTCAGTCAATCCGCGTTAGCGAGGACTGCCTGGCGATCTCCGCGTACGCGAGGCCGCCAGCCAGTCCCAGCGCGATCTGGTGACGTTCGGGCTGAGTGAGTCCGCCTCCCGGCATCACGGTCGCCTTCGGCCTCCGTGGCGCCGCGAGCATAGCGTTCACCGGCAGTTCATTGCAACGAAACGAGGGAGGGTCGTTGCGTTAGATTCAGAACCGTTGCAATGAAATCTCGCAACTGACCTGCAATTATGGCTATTTTGCGCAACTGGAGGCTTGCCGGTTCATTGAACGCAACGTAGCTTTTCCTTCATCGGAAACAGCGAGGCGAAGAAGCGCCCGCTACAGACGAAGGAGAAGCACCATGCAGAAGTTCGACACCGCCGCCGCGATCGTCACCGTCCTCGCCGTCCCCGCAGGACGCATCCGGCTCATCGCCGCCGACCGGGCCGACACCACCGTCGAAATCCTGCCCGCCGACCCGTCCAAGAGCCGCGACGTGAAGACGGCCGAGCAGACCGAAGTCGCCTACGCCGACGGTGTCCTGCGGATCGAAGTCCCGAAGACGAAGAACGGGATCTTCGGAAACACCGGATCCATCGAGGTGACGGTCCAGCTGCCCGCCGGCTCCCGCGTCGAGGCCGAGGCCGCCGCCACCGAACTCCGCGGCGTCGGACGGCTCGGCGACGTGAGCTTCGAGGGCGCCTACGGCCAGATCAAGATCGACGAGGCCGCGAGCCTCCGCCTCACCGCGACCGACGGCGACGTCGAGGTCGGCCGGCTGGCCGGCTCCGCAGAGATCAGCACCGCGCGGGGCGACATCCGCATCGCCGAGGCAGTGAGTGGCACGGTCACCCTGAGCACCCAGAAGGGCGATATCTCGGTCGGCGCCGCCGCCGACGTCTCCGCCTCCCTGGACGCCGGCACCGCCTACGGCCACATCAGCAACGCCCTCAAGAACGACGGCACCCCCGGTCTGAGCATCCAGGCCACCGCCGCGTACGGCGACATCACCGCCCGCAGCCTCTGACCCGCAACTCCTGACCCGCAGTCCCCGACCGTCAGCCTCTGAGGAGACCTCACCATGACCACCCCGGCCATCGCGGCGAACGGGCTGCGCAAGTCCTACGGCGACAAGACCGTCCTCGACGGCATCGACCTGACCGTCCCCGAGGGAACGATCTTCGCCCTGCTGGGCCCGAACGGCGCGGGCAAGACGACCGCCGTGAAGATCCTGTCCACGCTCATCACCGCCGACGGCGGACAGGCCCAGGTCGCGGACCACGACCTCGCCACCACACCGCAGGCCGTGCGCGCCGCAATCGGTGTGACGGGGCAGTTCTCCGCCGTCGACGGCCTGATCACCGGCGAGGAGAACATGCTCCTCATGGCGGATCTGCACCACCTCTCCAAGCAGGAGGGACGCCGGGTCACCGCCGAACTCCTGGCCCGCTTCGACCTGACGGAGGCCGCGTCGAAGCCGGCCTCCACCTACTCCGGGGGCATGAAGCGCCGTCTGGACATCGCCATGACCCTGGTCGGCAGCCCGCGGATCATCTTCCTCGACGAGCCCACCACCGGCCTGGACCCCCGCTCCCGCCACAACATGTGGCAGATCATCCGCGAGCTGGTCACCGGCGGGGTCACCGTCTTCCTCACCACCCAGTACCTCGAAGAAGCCGATCAGCTCGCCGACCGCATCGCCGTCCTCAACGACGGAAAGATCGCCGCCGAAGGCACCGCCGACGAACTCAAGCGGCTCATCCCCGGCGGGCACGTACGCCTCCGCTTCACCGACCCGAACGCCTATCGCACCGCCGCCACCACCCTCCACGACGCCACCAGCGACGACGAGGCCCTCGCGCTGCAGCTCCCCAGCGACGGCAGCCAGCGCGAACTGCGCGCCGTCCTCGACCGGCTCGACTCCGCCGGCATCGAGGCCGACGAGCTCACTGTCCACACCCCCGACCTCGACGACGTGTTCTTCGCCCTCACCGCCACCACCAACGTCCCCGCCCAGTCGAAGGAGTCCGTCCGATGAGCTCTCTGTCACTCGCCGCCCGCGACACGTCCACGATGCTGCGCCGCAACCTCCTGCACGCCCGGCGCTACCCCTCCCTCACCCTGAACCTCCTGCTCACGCCGATCATGCTGCTCCTGCTCTTCGTCTACATCTTCGGCGACACGATGAGCGCCGGCATCGGCGGCGGCGACCGCTCCGACTACATCGCCTACCTCGTCCCCGGCCTGCTGTTGATGACGATCGGCTCCACCACGATCGGCACCGCGGTCTCCGTCTCCACCGACATGAGCGAGGGCATCATCGCCCGCTTCCGCACCATGGCGATCCACCGCGGCTCCGTCATCACCGGCCACGTCATCGGCAGCGTGATCCAGTCCGTCATCAGCGTCGTCCTCGTCGGCGCCGTCGGCGTCGCAATCGGCTTCCGCTCCACCGACGCCACCGCCCTGGAATGGCTCGCCGCCTTCGGACTCCTCACCCTCTTCGCCCTGGCTCTCACCTGGATCGCCGTCGGCATGGGCATGGTCAGCCCGAACGCCGAGGCCGCCAGCAACAACGCGATGCCGCTGATCTTCCTCCCGCTGATCTCCAGCACCTTCGTCCCCGTCGACCAGATGCCCGGCTGGTTCCAGCCCATCGCCCAGTACCAGCCCTTCACCCCCGCCATCGAAACCCTCCGCGGCCTGCTCCTGGGCACCGAGATCGGCTACAACGGCTGGCTCGCCGTCGCCTGGTGCCTCGGCCTCGCCGCCCTCGGCTACTTCTGGTCCAAGGCGGTGTTCAACCGCGACCCCAAGTAGGAGCCGTGAACACGCGGGCCACCACTCGCAACGCGTCCCACCCGAGGGCGGCGTACCCCCGACACCACGTCGGCGTACGCCGCCCCGTCCGCGTTCTCAGGCCCCGCCCGTCCACTGGCATCAGGTGGTCGCGCCGGCCGCCAGGTCCGGAACGGACGGCGGGGCCCCGTCGGCCATCCGCAGCGTGACCGTCATGGTCAGCCCGCCTCCGGGGGTGTCCTCCGCCGTCACCGTGCCGCCCATCGCCTCCACAAAGCCCCGCGCCACCGCCAGGCCAAGACCGACGCCCTCACCCCGCGGGGCGTCGCCGTACCGCTGGAAGGCGCCGAAGATGCGGTCCTTGGCCTCGTCGGGTACACCGGGGCCGCGGTCGACGACTCGCAGTTCGACCCGGTCGGCCAGGGCGCTCGCCGAGACGAGGACGGGCTGCCCGGGCGGGCTGTACTTGACGGCGTTCTCGACGACGTTGGCGACCGCCCGTTCCAGCAGGCCGCGGTCGACCGCCACCATCGGGAGCGTCTCGGGAATGTCGAGATCCACGCTGTCCTCGGGGACTCCGAGCAGGGCCATCGGGACAACCTCGTCGAGGTCGGTCTCCCGAATGACGGCGGTGACGGTCCCGGTCTCCAGGCGGGAGACGTCGAGGAGGTTGCCGACGAGGTGGTCGAGGCGGTCGGCGCCGTCCTCGATGCCTTCGAGGAGTTCGGCCCGGTCGTCGTCCGACCACTCGACGTCGTCGGAGCGCAGCGACGAGACCGAGGCCTTGATGCCGGCGAGCGGCGTTCGTAGGTCGTGACTGACGGCCGCGAGAAGCGACGTACGGATCTTGTTGCCCTCCGCGAGCTTCCGGGCCTCCTCCGCCTCGCCGACGAGCCGCTGCCGATCGAGGACGACTGCGGCCTGGGCGGCGAAGGCGCCGAGCACGCGCCGGTCCTCGGCTGGCAACACCCGGCCGGACAGGGCAAGGGCCAGGTGGTCACCGACGGGCATGTCCACATCCGCGTCCTCCGGGCGATCAGCCGGTCGGTGGCCGACGACGGCCACGCAGGACCACGGCTCCGTCTCCTCGGGACGTTCCAGGAGCGCGACCGACTCCATGGAGAAGGTCTCCCGGACACGTTCGAGGAGCGCTTCGAGCGTCGTCTCGCCCCGCAGGACGCTCCCGGCGAGGAAGGACAGGGTCTCCGACTCGGCCCGCAGGCGGGCGGCCTGATGCGTCCGGCGCGCGGCCAGGTCCACGACCGAGGCCACCGAGATCGCCACCCCCACGAAGATCGCCAGGGCGACGATGTTGCGCGGGTCGGCGATGGTGAGCTGGTGTATCGGCGGGGTGAAGAACCAGTTCAGGAGCAGCGATCCGAAGGCCGCGGAGGCCAGGGCCGGCTTGAGCCCGCCCAGGAGCGCTGCCGCGACAGTAAGCGTGAGGTAGAGCAGGACGTCGTTGGCCAGGCCAACGTCGGGGGCGGCGGTGCTGAGCAGCAGAGTGAGCAGCGCCGGACCGGCCAGGCCCACGAGCCAGCCCCAGATGGTCCGGGACCGGCCGAGCCTGGCGCCCCCGGGACCGGGCAGCCGGCGGCCCTTCGCCGCCTCGTCGTGGGTGACGATGTGGACGTCGAGGTCGGGTCCGGATTCGCGAGCGACCGTCGCGCTGACACCGGGGCCGAAAAGGTACTGCCAGGAACGGCGCCGGCTCACCCCGAGCACGATCTGGGTGGCGTTCACCCCGCGCGCGAACTCGAGCAGCCCCGCGGAGACGTCGTCGCCGACGACATGGTGGAAGGTGCCGCCCAGGTCCTCGACGAGGGTCCGCTGGACCGCCAGCTCCTTCGGGGAGGCCGAGGTCAGACCGTCGCTGCGCGAAATGTAGACGGCGAGGACCTCGCCACCCGCGCCCTTCTCGGCCAGCCGCACCGCGCGGCGTATCAAGGTCCGTCCCTCCGGGCCGCCGGTGAGGCCGACGACGATCCGCTCGCGGGAGCCCCAGATCTTGGAGACGCGGTGCTCGGTCCGGTACTCCTGGAGGTACTCGTCGACCCGATCGGCCGTCCACAGCAGGGCCAGCTCACGCAGGGCGGTGAGGTTGCCGGGGCGGAAGTAGTTGGAGAGGGCCGCGTCGACCTTGTCCGACTTGTAGATGTTGCCGTGCGCCATGCGGCGGCGCAGCGCCTGGGGCGACATGTCGACCAGCTCGATCTGGTCGGCGCGCCGGACGATCTCGTCCGGGACGGTCTCCTTCTGCCGGATACCCGTGATGGCCTCGACGACGTCCCCGAGGGACTCCAGGTGCTGGATGTTGACCGTCGACACGACGTCGATACCAGCCGCGAGCAGCTCCTCGACGTCCTGCCAGCGCTTGGCGTTCCGCGAGCCCGGCACGTTCGTGTGCGGCAGTTCGTCGACGAGCGCGACGGCGGGCCGCCGGGCCAGGACGGCGTCCACGTCCATTTCCGTGAAGGAGGTGCCGCGGTACTCGATCGTCCGGCGCGGAATCATCTCCAGGCCGTGCAGCATGACCTCGGTCCGGGGCCGGTTGTGGTGCTCCACGAAGGCGACGACGCAGTCCGTACCGCGTTCGACGCGCCGGTGCCCCTCGGAGAGCATGGAGTACGTCTTGCCGACGCCCGGCGCCGCTCCCAGGTAGATGCGCAGCTTTCCGCGTCCCATGTACTGCGTCTCTCCTACGGTTCGAACCGGTAGCCCATACCGGGTTCGGTGATCAGATAGCGAGGGTGCGACGGGTCCACTTCCAGTTTGCGTCGCAGCTGGGCCATGTAGACCCGCAAGTAGTTCGTCTTGGTGCTGTAACTCGGGCCCCATACCTCCTGGAGCAGTCGGCGCTGGCTGATGAGCCGCCCCGGGTTGCAGATCAGGATTTCCAGCAGATGCCATTCGGTCGGGGTGAGCCGTACGTCCCGGTCCACACGCTTCACCTTCTTCGCCACCAGGTCGACGGTGAACTCGTCGGTGACGACCCGGCCGCCACCCGTGGCCGGTGACTCCGCCGGCGCCTCGGCCGTACGCCGGGTGGCGGCCCGCAGCCGGGCGAGCAGCTCGTCCATGCTGAACGGCTTGGTCATGTAGTCGTCCGCGCCGGCGTCGAGGGCACGGATCTTGTCCTCGGAACCGCTACGCGCCGAAAGGACGAGCACGGGGGAACGGCTCCAGCGCCGCAACGCCTTGATGACGTCGATGCCGTCCATGTCCGGCAGCCCCAGGTCGACGATCAGCACGTCCGGTGGTTCGGCGGCGGCGAGGGACAGTGCCGTGGCACCGTCCGGTGCCGCATCCACCACGTATCGGCGCGCCTGCAAGTTGATCACCAGCGCTCGTGCGAGCTGCGCGTCGTCCTCGACCACCAGCACCCGCGTCATCGGCGTGCTGCCTTCCTCTTGTACGTGCGGTTCGTGTCGTTCGTCGTGCTGCGGGAGCCGGCGGACCCGGGGCACTCCCGGGTCCACCGGCTCCCATGCCGCTTCGATAAGGCCATCAGCCCTTGGTCAATTCCTTGAGCGCGATGTTGAGCTGGAGGACGTTGACGCGCGGCTCACCGATGAAGCCGAGGATCCGGTCGTCGGTGTGGTCGGCGACGAGCTTCTCCACCTGCTTGACGTCGAGGTTGTTCTTCTCGGCGATCCGGTGGACCTGGAGCTTCGCGTACTCCGGGGAGATGTGCGGGTCCAGGCCGGAGCCGGAGGAGGTGACCGCGTCGGCGGGCACGTCCGACGGCTGCACCGTGTAGCCGTTCACCAAGTTGTCCTTGATCACGGCCGCCTTCGCGTCCTTGACCCAGGTGATCAGGTCCTCGTTGTCACCGGACCGGTTGGTGGCGCCGGAGAGGATGATCGAGTACTGGGTGTTGACGCTGTTGGAGCCCAGGCCGTTCGACGGGCGCGGCTGGAACCACTTCAGGTCCGGGGCTGCGGTCTCCTCACCCTCCTTGAGGGGCAGGTTGTAGGTCTGGCCGATGAGCTCGGAGCCGACGACCTTGCCGTCCACCTTCACCTCGGAGCCGTTCGCCTTGCCGGGGAAGGCCACTTGGGCGATCCCGGTGACGGCCAGCGGGTAGAGGACACCCGTGATCACGGTCAGGACGAGGAGGGCACGCAGGCCCGCCCAGAGCACGCGGCCGGTGTTCGCTGCTGAGTTGTTCATCGTGGTCAGCCGATTCCGGGGATGAGGGAGATGAGCAGGTCGATGATCTTGATGCCGATGAACGGGGCGATCAGGCCGCCGAGTCCGTAGATCCCGAGGTTGCGCCGGAGCATCGAGTCCGCGCTGGACGGCCGGTAGCGGACGCCCTTGAGGGCGAGCGGCACCAGGGCGATGATGATCAGCGCGTTGAAGATGACGGCCGAGAGGATCGCGGACTCGGGCGAGGCCAGGCCCATGATGTTGAGCTTGTCGAGGCTCGGGTAGGCGACGGCGAACATCGCGGGGATGATCGCGAAGTACTTCGCCACGTCGTTGGCGATCGAGAAGGTCGTCAACGCGCCCCGGGTGATGAGGAGTTGCTTGCCGATCTCGACGATCTCGATGAGCTTGGTCGGGTTGGAGTCGAGGTCGACCATGTTGCCGGCCTCCTTCGCGGCCGACGTGCCCGTGTTCATCGCGACACCGACGTCGGCCTGCGCGAGCGCGGGGGCGTCGTTGGTGCCGTCGCCGGTCATCGCGACGAGCTTGCCGCCCGCCTGCTCCCGCTTGATGAGGGCCATCTTGTCCTCGGGAGTGGCCTCGGCGAGGAAGTCGTCGACACCCGCCTCCTCGGCGATGGCCTTCGCGGTCAGCGGGTTGTCACCCGTGATCATGACCGTCTTGATGCCCATGCGGCGCAGCTCGTCGAACCGCTCCCGCATGCCCTCCTTGACGACGTCCTTCAGGTGGATGACTCCCAGGACCCGCGCACCCTTGCCGTCCTTGACCGCGACGAGCAGCGGCGTACCGCCGGCCTGCGCGATCCGGTCGGTCAGGGTCTCGGCGTCGGCGGCGACCGTGCCGCCCTGCTCGCGGACCCAGGCGACGACCGAGCCGGTCGCGCCCTTGCGGGTCTGCCTGCCGTCGACGTCGACACCCGACATGCGGGTCTGGGCGGTGAACTCGATCCACGTGGCGGGGGAGAGCTCGCCCTGGTGGCGCTCGCGCAGGCCGTACTTCTGCTTGGCGAGGACCACGATCGAGCGGCCTTCGGGCGTCTCGTCCGCGAGGGAGGAGAGCTGGGCGGCGTCGGCCAGTTCTGCTTCCGTCGTGCCCTTGACCGGGACGAACTCCGAAGCCTGCCGGTTGCCGAGGGTGATGGTGCCCGTCTTGTCGAGCAGCAGGGTCGACACGTCGCCCGCGGCCTCGACCGCACGCCCCGACATCGCGAGGACGTTGCGCTGCACCAGCCGGTCCATGCCCGCGATGCCGATCGCGGAGAGCAGCGCACCGATCGTCGTCGGGATCAGACACACCAGCAGCGCCGTGAGGACGATGAGCGAGGTCTGCTTGTCGGCGCCCGCGTAGATCGCGAACGGCTTCAGCGTGACGACGGCGAGGAGGAAGACGATCGTGAGGGACGCCAGCAGGATGTTGAGGGCGATCTCGTTGGGGGTCTTCTGCCGGGCGGCGCCCTCGACCAGGCTGATCATCCGGTCGATGAACGTCTCGCCGGGCTTCGTCGTGATCTTGACGACGATCCGGTCCGAGAGGACCTTCGTACCGCCCGTGACCGCGCAGCGGTCGCCGCCGGACTCGCGGATGACCGGGGCCGACTCGCCGGTGATGGCGGACTCGTCGACGGAGGCCACGCCCTCGACGACGTCACCGTCGCCGGGGATGATGTCGCCGGCCTCGCAGACCACCAGGTCGCCGATGCGCAGCTCGGTGCCGGGGACCCGCTCCTCGTTCGTGCCGATGATCCGGCGGGCGACGGTGTCGGTCTTGGCCTTGCGCAGGGTGTCGGCCTGGGCCTTGCCGCGGCCCTCGGCGACCGCCTCCGCCAGGTTGGCGAAGATCGTGGTGAGCCACAGCCAGGCGGTGATCGCCCAGCCGAACCAGTCGCCCGGGTTCTTTACGGCGAGCACGGTGGTGACCACCGAGCCGATCAGCACCACGAACATGACCGGGGACTTGACCATGACCCGCGGGTCGAGCTTCTTGATCGCGTCGGGGAAGGACTTGATCAGCTGCTTGGGATCGAACAGTCCCGCGCCGACGCGTCCGGCGGCCAGGTCGCCGTGGGGCGCCTTCGTCGGGGTCGGAGTCGTGGTGGACACGTTGTCCTCTTGCTTCTTCACGTCGATGTTCTTCACGTCGTTGGTCATGCCGCGAGCCCTTCGGCGAGCGGTCCCAGCGCGAGGGCCGGGAAGTAGGTGAGACCGGTGATGATGAGGATCGTGCCGACGAGGAGGCCGGTGAACAGCGGCTTCTCGGTCCGCAGGGTGCCCGCCGTCTCCGGTACGGGCGTCTGCTCGGCCAGCGAACCGGCCAGCGCGAGCACGAACACCATGGGCAGGAACCGGCCGAGCAGCATCGCTATGCCGATCGTCGAGTTGAACCACTGCGTGTCCGCGTTCAGACCGGCGAAGGCCGAACCGTTGTTGTTGGCGCCCGAGGTGTAGGCGTACAGGATCTCGGAGAATCCGTGCGCGCCGGAGTTCGTCATCGAGTTCGACGGCGTGTCCAGCGCCATGGCGACGGCGGTGAAACCGAGGACGAGCGCCGGGGTGACCAGGATGTAGCAGGCCGCGAACTTGATCTCGCGGGTGCCGATCTTCTTGCCCAGGTACTCGGGGGTGCGGCCGACCATCAGACCGGCGATGAACACCGCGATGACCGCCATGATCAGCATGCCGTAGAGGCCGGAGCCGACACCGCCGGGCGCGATCTCGCCGAGCTGCATGCCCAGGAGGTTGATCCCGCCGCCGAAGCCGGTGTTCGAGGAGTGGAAGGAGTTCACCGCACCGGTCGACGTCAGCGTGGTGGCGACCGAGAAGATCGCCGACGCGCTGATGCCGAAGCGGGTCTCCTTGCCCTCCATCGCGCCGCCGGCCAGTTCGAACGCCGGGCCCTTGCCCGCGAATTCGGTCCACAGCATCAGGCCGGTGAAGACGAGCCAGATCGTCGCCATCGTGCCGAGGATCGCGTAACCCTGCTTGAGCGAACCGACCATGCGGCCGAAGGTGCGGGTGAGCGCGAAGGGGATGACGAGAATCAGGTAGATCTCGAAGAGGTTGGAGAGCCCGTTGGGGTTCTCGAAGGGGTGGGCCGAGTTGGCGTTGAAGTAACCGCCGCCGTTCGTGCCCAGCTCCTTGATGACCTCCTGCGAGGCCACCGCCCCGCCGTTCCACTGCTGGCTGCCCCCCATGAACTGGCCGACCTCGTGGATGCCGGCGAAGTTCTGGATCGCGCCGCAGGCGACGAGCACCAGCGCACCGATCACCGAGATCGGCAGCAGGATGCGGACGACACCACGGACCAGGTCGGACCAGAAGTTGCCCAGCTCACCGGTGCGGGACCGGGCGAAGCCCCGTACGAGGGCGACCGCCACGGCGATGCCCACCGCCGCCGACACGAAGTTCTGCACCGCGAGGCCGCCGGTCTGCACGACGTGGCCCATGGCCTGCTCGCCGTAGTACGACTGCCAGTTGGTGTTGGCGACGAAGGACGCGGCCGTGTTGAAGGCCTGGTCCGGGTCGATCGAGACGAAGCCGAGCGAGCCGGGCAGCGAACCCTGCACCCGCTGAAGCAGGTAGAGGAAGAGAACGCTCACAGCGGAGAACGCGAGGACACCGCGCAGGTAAGCAGGCCAGCGCATCTCCGTGTCCGGGTTGGCGCCGATGGACTTGTAGATCCACTTCTCGGCCTTGTAGTGCTTCTCCGAGAAGTAGACCCGCGCCATGTAGTCACCCAGCGGGCGGTACGAGAGGCCGAGCGCGACGATCAGCGCGAGGAGCTGGAGAACCCCAGCAAGAACAGGACTCATGGTCGTGCCTCAGAACCTCTCCGGCTTGACGAGGGCGAGGACGAGATAGCCGAGGAGACCGGCGGCCACCAGCAGACCGATGATGTTTTCGGCACTCACAGCTTGGCCACCCCCTTGGCGATGAAGGCCACCAGCGCGAAGATCGCGACCGTGATGACGACGAAGGCCACGTCGGCCATCGTGAGCTCCCGGATGCAGGAAGAAGGAAGAACGGATTCTCGGACGAGACGAGAAAACCGCGTTTCAGCCAAGGAACGGCTCTCGTTAACGTCCCTCTTACGCCCCGCAGCGTGCTCTTGACGCGTCCCCTACGGCTTCATGGCTCCCGGCTCGGAACCAGGTCACTCCCCCGCCCCCCCCCCGGCGCCCCGGAGGGTGCGGCTGTACCCCGGACATCAGCACGTCCAACCCCTGGCGGCTCGTCGCCATGACGACCCGGTCCCCGGCACGCAGTACCCTGCCGTGCACCGGCCGCCAGTCGAACCCGGGCATCCGGTCGAGGCGGAACCCTGCCAGGGTGTCCCCGGCTGGCGCCGGGGCACGGCCCCCGCCCCTACCGCGAGTACCCGCCACTCGTTCCCCCGGAACGCTTCGTGGACCGAGCGGCCCTCCAGCTCGGGGTGGCCGGCCACGTCGACGGCCGTGAAGAGCAGCGAACCGCGCTCGACCGGCATGACGCCCAGCACGTGGCGTCCCATCATCGCGGCGGCGAACGCCGGCGCCGCGAGGGCGGAGACGCTGCGGCTGCGGGTGAGCGCGCCGGGATACGAGGCGCGCATCGTGGCGGAGACCGTGGCGGCGAAGTCGTCGTCGTACAGCCGCACGACCACCGGATCGTCGGGTTGATCTCCCGGGCGGCCATCGCGATGTCGAGGTTCTCGCCGCGCGGGGCTCGTCGTGTTCGCGCAGCATGCGCATGACGGTGGCCGGGGCTGGGTGCTGGCCGCCCTTCTTGCCGGTTCGGATGACGAGGCGGGAGGCGATCTCGCGCAGCGAGAGGCGTTCGTCGTCGCGCATGCGCAGGGCGGCATGACCCGCTCAGTCGGTTTCGGATGTCTCTCGAGGGCGGGTGGAGTAGATCTTGTGCCAGTACTCGGCCGAGCGGACCAGGTCATCCATGACGTGGAGGAGGAACTGGCTCGTGTTGTCCAGTCGAGCGCCGGCGGGGGTGGTGGCGCCGAGTTTCCGGGCTCCGGTCGTGCAAGCCTCGGCGATCTGGGTTTGGTTGCGCGCGCTGGCCATGATCGATTGGAACACCACGTCGTCTTCGATGGCGTAGCGTTCGGCGCGACTGTGGGGGTCGCGTTCGCGTGTGACGAGTGCCTGGTTTTCCAGGTAGCCGATGGCCTTGGAGATGGAGGCGGGGCTGACGTGCAGGCGTCGCACGAGTTCCGCCGAGGTGAGGCTGCCGCTGTCGGTGGTGAAGAGCGCGGCGAGCACCTTGGCCATCATCTGCGGGAGCCCGGCCTGAACCATCAGTTCCACGCTCTGCGCGCTCACTTCGTCCACGAGCCGTGGATCGCGCCCGCCGAGGTCGACTCTTCCCGGTGAGGTTGTCGGCGCAGTGGTCCTGTCCTGACGCGCGTGCCGTGCGGCGGCTTGGTGGGCCGCCTCGGCGTGGTAGCCGCGCGGCCCACCGTTGCGCACCACCTCGCGGGTGACGGTCGAGGTCGGCCGCCCGATGCGGCGGCCGATGGCGGCGTAGGTCAGTCCCTCGCGCAGTCCCGCGGCGATCTGCCGCCGGTCCTGGAGGGTGAGTCTGTCACCAGGCATCGAGTGTCCTCCGCTGTTGCCGTCGGAGCCAGCTTAATGCAACGCAATCCGTTGCATTAGTCCTCATGCCTCATGCAACGATTTACCTCATCTACCTGGGAATACTCCGTTGCTTCACGTTAACGTGATTGCTGATTTGATGCATGCAACGTAATTTTCATAGAGACGTGAAGGTCCGGAGCTCATCGACGGAAGCGAATCCCATGCCTACCGACCTCGTTCACCCCGCGCTCACGGCGACCGCCGTACACAAGGCGTACGGCGACCACGTGGTGCTGAGCGGCATCGACTTCGACATCCCCACAGGATCGGTCTTCGCGCTGCTCGGCCCGAACGGCGCGGGCAAGACCACGATGGTGCAGATCCTGTCCACGCTCATCCGCGCCGACGCCGGGGAGATGCGGGTCGCCGGCCACGACGTGGTGCGGGATCCGGACGCGGTCCGTGCCACGATCGGTGTCACCGGTCAGTTCTCCGCGGTCGACGGCTTCCTCACCGGCGAGGAGAACCTGCTGCTGATGGCCGACCTGCACCACCTGCCCCGCCGGGAACGACGGCAGTGCGCCACCGACCTGCTGGAGCGTTTCGACCTGGTGGACGCGGCCCGCAAGCCCGCGATGACGTACTCCGGCGGGATGCGCCGCCGCCTGGACCTCGCGATGACGCTGGTCGGCCGACCCCGGGTGATCTTCCTCGACGAGCCGACCACCGGGCTGGACCCGCGCAGCAGGCAGACCATGTGGGAGATCATCCGCCGGCTGGTGACCGATGAGGGCGTCACGATCTTCCTCACCACCCAGTACCTCGACGAGGCCGACCAGCTTGCCGACCGCGTCGCGGTGCTGCACCAGGGGAAGATCGTCGCCCAGGGCACGCCGGAGGAGCTCAAGCGGCAGGTCGGCGGCGGCCACGTCACCCTGCGTTTCGCCGACGCACGCGGCCACGACTATGCGGCCCGGACCCTGGACGTGGTGTCCCGCGACGATGAGGCACTCACTCTGCAGGTCGCCAGCCAGGGCGACGTCCGGTCGTTGCGCGCACTCCTCGACTGGCTCGACCGCGCCTCGCTCACCGTGGACGAACTCCAGGTCCACGCCCCCGATCTCAACGACGTCTTCTTCGCGCTCACGGACAACCGCGTCGCGGAACAGGAGCCCGCCCGATGAGCACCGCCACCCACGCCTTCACCGATTCGGCGACCATGCTTCGCCGCCAGTTGCGGCACATGCTGCGCTACCCGACGCTCACCCTCACCGCCGCCGGGGTCCCGGTGATCTTCCTGCTGCTGTTCGTCTACGTCCTCGGCGGCATCCTCGGCAGCGGCCTCGGCGGTCCGTCGGGCGGCCGGGACACCTACGTGAACTACGTCGTCCCCGGCATCATCCTGATGACCGCGGCCACCGCGGCCCAGGGCACCGCGATCTCGGTGGCCATCGACATGACCGAGGGCATCGTCGCCCGGTTCCGCACCATGGCCATCGCCCGGGTCTCGGTGCTCACCGGCCACGTGCTGGGCAGCCTGACCCAGACCCTGCTGAGCATGGCCGTCGTCACCGGCGTCGCACTTCTGGTGGGCTTCGAGCCGACCGCGGACTTCGGCGAATGGCTCAGCGTGATCGGCATGCTCGTGCTCATCATCTTCGCGCTCACCTGGCTGTCGGTCGCGCTGGCCATCATGGCCAAGAGCGTCGCGGCCGCGAGCAACATGCTGACGCCACTGATGATCCTGCCGATGATGGGCAGCGGATTCGTCCCCACCGACTCGATGCCCGCTGGGCTCAAATGGTTCGCCGACTACCAGCCGTTCACCCCCTTCATCGAGACCCTGCGCGGACTGCTGATGGGTACCCCGATCGGCAACAACGCTCTTCTCGCCATCGGCTGGTGCGCCCTGATCACCCTGGGCGGCTACCTGTGGGCCAAGAAGCTCTACAACCGCGAGCCCACCCCGTGAGCGGCTCAGTTGCCGGTCTTGGACCACTTAGCCGGCCGAGCCGGGTCGCCCCGCTCTTGTTCGCCACCAGGTCCCAATCGCCGTCTACCAGCTTCCAGTTCACCAACAGCTCCTCAGGCGACCACTCTTGCTGCACGTCCATCCCGTGCCGCCGAACCTTGCCCGCGTGTCATCGATCACCCGCTCCACGACCGTCTGCCGTCTCAGACCGCGCAGGGCAGCGAGACGACCATCGTCAGGCCGCCGCCCGGGGTGTCCTCCGGGGTCAGCGTGCCGGACATTGCCTCGGTGAGGCCGCGGGCGAGGGCCAAGCCGAGGCCGACCCCCGTGGTGTTGTCCGTGTCACCCATGCGCTGGAACGGCTCGAAGACCCGCTCCCGGTCGCTGGGAGGCAGTCCGGGGCCGCGGTCGACGACCCTCAGTTCCACTCGGCCGGCAAGGGCGCTCACGGTGAGCAGGACGGGGTGGGCGGGTGGTGCGTAGCGGCTGGCGTTGCCCACAAGGTTGGCGATCACGCGTTCGAGCAGCGGTGGATCGGCGAAGACCTGCGGAGCCTGCTCAAAGCCGCGCAGGACAGGTCGGGGCGCGTCGGCGGGCAGGGTGTCGAGGGCTGCGGCCAGGACTTCTTCCAGAGCCGTGGGGCGGAGTGAGAGGTTCAGGGCGCCTGCCTGGAGGCGGCTCATGTCGAGGAGGTTGTCGATGAGCCGGGCCAGTCGGGCCATGGACTCGTCGGCTGTGGCGAGCAGTTCGTCGCGCTCGTCCGGGGTGAACTCCACGTCGGTACTACGCAGGGAGGCGACGGCTGCCCATCCGGCGGCGAGAGGCGTGCGCAGATCGTGGCTGACGGCGGCGAGCAGGGCTGTGCGCATGCGATCGGCGGCCCGGACGGGCTCCACCTCGGCGGCGGCCTCGGCGAGCCGGGCGCGCTCGGCAGCCGCGGTGACGTGGGCGGCGAAGGCGGCGAGGACACGGCGGTCCGAGGACGGCAGGGTCCGGCCGCGCAGGACGAGGAAGTGGCCGTCGCCGACGGTGACTTGGCTGACGGCGGCTTCGCCCGCATGGGCTGCGGGGAGCTGTGCGGCCGGTACGAGTTCGGCGGACTCGGCGCCGAAGATCTCCCGGGTACGGGCGAGCAGAGCCGCCACCGTGTGGTCACCGCGTACCACCGAACCGGCGAGCGAGGAGAGGGTCTCGGCCTCGGCGGTGGCCCGGGCCGCGCGTCTGGACAGGCGGAGGGAGCGGTCGACGGCACCGGCCATGACGGCGGCGACGAGGACGAACACCGCGAGGGCGAGCATGTTGTCCGCGTCGGCGAAGGTGAAGGCGCCCACGGGTGGGATGAACCAGTAGTTGAGCAGCAGCGACGCGGTGACCGCGGCGACGAGTGCCGAGACGACCCCACCGAGGCAGGCGACGCCGACGACGGTGGCGAGGAACAGGAGCGCCTCGCTGGTCAGGTTGAACACTCCCCGCGTGTGGTCCAGCAGCAGGGTGAGCAGGACTGGAAGGACGAGCCCTGTGAGCGGCCCGGCGACGCGGCGAGAGACCGGCAGCGTACGACGGCGGGAGGGCAGCAGCCGGCCGTGCCCCGCGCGCTCGTGGGTGACTGTGTGGACGTCGATGTCGCCGGAGAGCGCGACGGTCGTCTCGCCGATCCCCCGGCCCGTCAGGAAGCGTTCGAGACGGCCGCGCCGACTGGTACCGAGGATCAGCTGGGTGGCGTCCTCGGCCCGGGCGAACTCCACCAGGGCCGTGGGGACGTCGTCCCCAACGATTGTGTGGAAGGTGCCGCCGAGACTCTCGGCCAGCTGCCGCTGGCGGGCGAGGGCCGCGGAAGACGTACCGGCCGCGAGGCCGTCGCTGCGGACGACGTGCACGGCGAGCAGCCGGCCCTGGGCGGTCCGCGCGGCGATCCGGCTCGCGCGCCGGATCAGGGTGTCGCCCTCCGGGCCGCCGGTGAGGGCGACGACGATCCGCTCGCGTATCTCCCATACGCCACCTATCCCGCGCTCGGAGCGGTACTTCCGCAGGGCCTCGTCGACCCGGTCGGCCACCCACAGGAGGGCCAGTTCACGCAACGCGATGAGGTTGCCCGTACGGAAGTAACTGGCGAGGGCCGCGTCGACGTCCTCGGGTGGGTGGATGTTGCCGTGGGCCATCCGGCGTCGCAGTTCCTGCGGATCCATGTCCACGAGCTCGATCTGGTCGGCACGGCGGACGACCGCGTCGGGCACGGTCTCTCCCTGCGGCACCCCGGTGATCTTCTCGACGACGTCGCTGAGCGACTCCAGGTGCTGGACGTTGACCGTGGTGACGACGTCGATGCCGGCGGCGAGGAGTTCCTCGACGTCCTGCCAGCGGTGGGCGTTGCGGTGGCCCGGCGCGTTGGTGTGGGCGAGGTCGTCGACGAGGATCAGGGCCGGTCCGCGACGCAGGGCCCGGTCGAGGTCGAGGTCGAGCTCTGGGCGAACCCGGCTGCCGTGGACGGCGCGGGCAGGCTCCAACGTCTCCAGGCCCGCGAGCATCGCCTCGGTGTGAGGGCGACGGCGGCAGTCGGCGATGCCGACGACGACGTCGGCGCCGCGCGCGGCTCTGCGTCTGCCCTCGTCCAGCATGCGATAAGTCTTGCCGACCCCGGTGGCGGCACCGACGAAGACCTTGAGCCTCCCCGGACGGACCTCCGGGTCGACAGGCTCCGACGGTGCGGGAAGGTTCAGAACTTCTCCGGTCGGATCAGTGCTGCCACCAGATAGCCGACGAGGCAGACGGCGACGATCAGTCCGACCACGTTCTCCACGCTCATGAGCGGTTCACTCCCTGGTGATTCCCGACGGGTGTCCTGCTGCGAGGAAACCCGGCGCGCGGCGCGCGTACGAGCACCTTGACGGGTCCCTTGCGCGGTCCCGGCGGATGCTGACGGCGTCTTGTCGGATCCCTTGCGCGGAGCCGCTCGATCAGCGGAACTCGGCAATGCGTGGTCGCAGCCCCAGGACGGCCAGGATGGCGGCGAGAGGGCAGGCGACCGCCCAGGGCAGGCACCCGGCGAGCGCGCTGCCGTCGTCGGCGGCCGTGCCGAAGGCCCGGCTGCTGATGGCCGTGACCTCGTCGAGGGCTTTCATCCACGCGCCGAAGTGGGCGTTAAACCTCTCCAGTTCCCAGCTGATGCGAACGAGACGGCCTCCCGCCTACCGGCGGCGACCATGGAGCGGACGGTGCGGTCGTCCCGCTGGGACCCCGCAAACGCCGCGGCGGCCGCTCCCCGGGGAAGGTGATTCTGTACAGCTCCCGCCAGAGGTGGCAGTGAGCGCCTGGGAGCCGAGGAAGACGGCACGGAGGGCGCAGGCGGTGGCGGCGACCAGGCCCGGGTTGAGGCTGCGCTGAAAGCGGCGCGCTATCTACCACTGGAGCAGAACGAGTACGGCAAGCAGTGTGAAGCCGAGGGCCAGGAGCAGGGCCGCTTGTGTGCCGAGGCGCTCCCCGTCTCGCCGCAGTGCCGGGCCCGCTGGGCGGCCTTCACTGACGCGGAACGGCGATGCCGGCTGCGCGCAGTTTCGCCTCGATCAGCGTGTTCAACCGGGCGATGGACGGTGACTGGTCTTCCCGGTGGTGGTTGACCATTCCGTACCGGGAGGCGGCGTCGGACTGGTTCCGGAACTCGGTCGGCATCGCCAGCAGCGCGCGGTTGGCCAGTAGCTTGTCGGCCAGCGTGGATGCCAGCTCCTCGATCCGCGGGTCGTCCGGGTCCCAGGACCTCGCGTCCCAGCCGCGCTTGGTCAGCTCGACAGACTGGGGATCGCCAAGCGAGTGTTCGAGCCGGTTCAGGAAGCTGTCGAAGATCTCCGGGACCAGCGCCCGGGTCAGGACCAGAGCCTCCCGTTGACCGGCCACATAGTCGGGACCGAAGCCGAGTTCGGCGAGTCGGTCCAAGACCGCGCAGGCCCGGTCGGGAAGCAGGGCCCGGTCGCCGTGGTCGAGACGGTGCAGCCTGTCGCGGCGCGCGATCAGGTCGTCGATCCGTTCGGTGAGCTGGTGATGGACGTCGTCCAGGGTGGTGGCGAACGTCTGGGGATCAGCGTCGAGCAGGTCACCGATCTCGGCCAGTGGCACGCCGGCCGCGGCCAGGGTCCGGACCTGGACCAGCCGGAACAGTTCGCCCGATCCGTAACGGCGGTAGCCGGAACGGGCGCGTTCCGGCTCGGCGACCAGGCCGAGCCGGTGATAGTGCCGCACGGTCTTGATCGTGACACCGACGAACGCCGCCGCCTGACCGATCGTGAGCCCGTCTGCCATCGGCTCGGCACACCTCCAGGTCGTGGGCGGCCGCGGTCTCGCGAACCGCGTCGGCGACGGCCGGGAAGTCCGGACGATCACAGGGGCGAGGATAGCGCGCACCAGTTCCAGCCCATCCCTCCTGCCGCCGAGGAGGTCCGGGACGCCCTCGGTCGGTACTGGTCACCCCTTGATCGCGACAGGGGGTTGACCTTGACCGTGGGTCAAGGCTGCAGGCTCTTCACATGGCCGGTCGAAGGGCCAGGCAGCCACCAGGGCCGCCGTGAGAACTCACACCGTGAACAGGAGCTTCATCATGGGAACAAGCAACAGCGGCTTCTCCGACGCAGGGCTGCGCCGACTGCGCGAGGTGCTGGCACGGCATGTCGAGTCCAAGAAGATTCCCGGCCTTGTCGCCCTGGTCAGCCGCGGCGGCCAGACGCACGTCGAAGCGATCGGGACGATGCGTCATGACGGTGGCTCGCCGATGCGCCGGGACACGATCTTCCGGATGGCGTCCACGTCCAAGCCGGTCACGATGGCGGCGGCGATGATCCTGCTCGACGAGTGCCGGCTGCGGCTGGACGACCCGGTGGATCAGTGGCTGCCCGAACTCGCCGACCGGCAGGTGTTGAAGCGGCCCGACGGGCCGCTGGACGACACCGTGCCGGCACAGCGCCCGATCACCGTACGGGACCTGCTGACCTCCACGTTCGGTCTCGGGGTGGACTTCGAGTCGATGGCTTCCCCGATCAGGGCCGCGACCTTCGAGCGTCTCGACTACAGCGTGGCCTCCGGGCCGGCGCCCGAGCCGGACGAGTGGATGCGCCGCCTCGGTGAGCTGCCGCTGCAGTACCAGCCCGGAGTGCGGTGGCAGTACGACCTCAGCAACGAGGTGGTCGGCGTGCTTGTCTCCAGGGTCACAGGACAGTCGTTGGAGGCGTTCCTGCGCGAGCGCGTCCTCGATCCGCTGGGGATGAAGGACACCGCCTTCCACGTGCCCGCCGACAAGATCGACCGACTGCCGCCCCTGTACGGGCCCGACCCGCAGACCGGCGAGTTCGTCGTGTGGGACGAGGCGGCAGGGGGAAGGTCCAGCGTGCCCCCCGCGTTCCAGGGCGCCGGCGGCGGGCTGGTCTCCACCGCCGACGACTACCACGCCTACTTCCAGATGCTGCTGAACCAGGGAATGCACGGGAGCGAACGGATCTTGTCCCGGGCCGCCGTCGAGCTGATGACCACCAACCGTCTCTCGTCCGAGCAACTAGCCGCCCGGGACGCCATGTTCGGCAACGTCGCCCACCTGTCGTCCGGCCAGGGGTCGCACGGCGGCTGGGGCTTCGGGATGGCGGTCCGCACACATCGCGGCGACTACGCGCCCATCGGCCAGTTCGGCTGGTTCGGCGGCACCGGCACCACCGCCTACGCGGACAGGACCAACCAGCTCACCGGAGTCCTGCTCACCCAGGTCGGACTGTCCACCCCGGACTCGCCGCGCGCCATGAACGACTTCTGGACCACGCTCTACCAGGCCATCGACTGACAACGAGCTCGACCGCTACCTCGCGGCTGGGGTCAGAGACAAGAGCCCGGGGCAGGCGCCGGGCGTCATTCCTCGTCGGTGGCGTCCTGCTCGCGTTGCCGGCAGGGCTGACGGACGGCCGTCCGGTCCGCGACCCCCGCGTTGTCGCGGACCGGAACGGCCCACCGGTCGTCCAGCCGTCGTGGGTGTGGTGGTGACGGTCCGGGCCGTCATTTCCGGACCGTGTGCGCTACCGGCAGTGGTGGCCACGCATCCCTCCCACCTCACACCTCGGACGGCTGTCCAATCCCCCGTGGTGAGGAGTCTGCGGTCGGTTCCGGCCACCGCCCGACGGCGTTGACGTGGCCCTGACGCTCCTTCGGTCCGATTTGATGTGGCCTTGACGGCGGCGGCCAACAGCCGTCAGAGAGGCGTCAATTCGGGTGTTCTGATGCGACTTCCGTCTCCTGGTGGGCCTAGCTTTCTTCTCGGTCGCTCACCGGGCCGCGGACGTCAGTGGCCTGATCGTCCCGGACCGCGGGGGCACGGCAGCCCCTCCCATCCGGCAGCCGTGCCCCCGCACCATGAGCGTCGCTGTCCGTCCGCAGCCGTCCTGTGGGTGCCGGGAACTCCCCGTGCGCCCACGGGGCGCGGACGAGGACGGCCCGTGCTCTCCCGGCCTGCGCCGATCGGGCTGCCGGGCTTCATCAGAAGGTCTTCCGCGATGCATTCCCGCGCGCCCCAGCAGGCGCCTTCCGCTCCACCCATGTCGGCTCCGCCGTCCGCTCCGCCGCGCAACCCGGCCCCCGGGCCGAAGCGGCGGCGCTCCGCACGGAGCAGTGGCCTGCTCGATCCCGTACAACTGGTGAAGTGTTTCCCCGAGGCCGTGCGCAAGCTGCATCCGCGGACTCTGGTGCGCAATCCCGTGCTGTTCGTCGTCGGGGTCGGTTCGGTGCTCACGACGCTGTCGGCACTCTTCGACCCGTCCGTGTTCACCTGGGTGATCAGCGTCTGGCTGTGGCTGACGGTGATCTTCGCGAACCTCGCCGAGGCGGTGGCGGAGGGCCGCGGCAAGGCCCAGGCCGAGTCGCTGCGCCGGGCGCGTACGGACACGGTGGCGCTGCGGCTGCGCCACTGGCGGTACGGGACGGACCTCGACCGGGCGGAGACGGAGGCCGTCGCCGCCACCGACCTGAGGCTCTTCGACTTCGTGCTCGTCGAGGCGGGCGAGCTGATCCCGGCAGACGGTGACGTCGTCGACGGGGTCGCGGCGGTCGACGAGTCAGCCGTCACCGGAGAGTCCGCGCCCGTCATCCATGAGTCCGGCGGCGACCGGACGGGAGTGACGGGCGGGACGACGGTCCTGTCGGACCGGATCGTCGTACGGGTCACCTCCCGCCCGGGCCACTCCTTCATGGACCGGATGATCGCCCTCGTCGAGGGTGCGTCCCGGCAGAAGACGCCGAACGAGATCGCGCTGAACATCCTGCTCGCCGCGCTCACCGTCGTCTTCGTCCTGGTGGTCGTGGCGATCCAGCCGATGGCCTCGTACGCGGGCGCCGTCCCGTCCACCACCGTGCTCGTGGCCCTGCTCGTGACCTTGATCCCGACGACGATCGGCGCGCTGCTCTCGGCGATCGGCATCGCGGGTATGGACCGGCTCGTGCAGCGCAACGTCCTCGCCATGTCGGGGCGCGCGGTCGAGGCGGCGGGGGACATCACCACCCTGCTCCTCGACAAGACGGGGACCATCACCCTGGGGAACCGGGAGGCCGCCGACTTCGTGCCCCTGCCGGGGGTCGAGGAGGCGCAGCTCGCGAACGCCGCGCAGCTGGCCTCACTCGCCGACGAGACCCCGGAGGGCCGGTCCGTGGTGGTCCTGGCCAAGGTGCGGTACGGGCTGCGGGCTCCCGCCGAGGGCGAGTTGGCGAATGCCCGGTTCGTGGAGTTCAGCGCGCAGACCCGGATAAGCGGCGTCGACCTGCGCTGGGACAACGGCGCCGCCTGCCACCTCCGCAAGGGCGCGACGGCGCAGGTCATCGCCTGGGTCGAGATGTACGGGGGCAAGGTGCCGGGCGAGGCGCGCGCCTGGAGCGACCAGATCTCGGGCGCCGGAGGCACCCCGCTCCTGGTGGCCGTCAACGACTGGGACGGGCCCCGTGTCCTCGGGATCGTCCACCTCAAGGACGTGGTGAAGGACGGCATCAAGGAGCGGTTCGCGGAGCTGCGCCGGATGGGCATCCGTACGGTGATGATCACCGGCGACAATCCGCTCACCGCGCGCGCCATCGCCCACGAGGCCGGCGTCGACGACTTCCTCGCCGAGGCCACCCCCGAGGACAAGCTTGTCCTCATCAAGAAGGAGCAGGAGGGAGGGAAGCTGGTCGCGATGACCGGCGACGGCACCAACGACGCACCCGCGCTGGCCCAGGCGGACGTCGGTGTCGCCATGAACACGGGCACGTCGGCCGCGAAAGAGGCCGGCAACATGGTCGACCTCGACTCCAACCCGACCAAGCTCATCGAGATCGTCGAGATCGGCAAGCAACTCCTCATCACACGAGGCGCGTTGACGACCTTCTCGATCACGAACGACGTGGCGAAGTACTTCGCCATCATCCCGGCCATGTTCACGGGGGCGTACCCGGGGCTCGAAGCATTGAACATCATGGGGCTGCACAGCCCCACTTCGGCGATCACCTCGGCCATCATCTTCAACGCCCTGATCATCGTGGCCCTGATCCCCCTCGCGCTGCGCGGCGTCCGCTACCGGCCCGCCTCCGCGCACGACCTGCTGCGCCGCAATCTCCTGGTGTACGGCCTCGGCGGACTCGTCCTGCCCTTCCTCGGCATCAAGGTCATCGACCTGCTCGTCTCCACCGTCCCCGGCCTCGGGTGAACCTTCATCAGTAGGGCGTCAGGGAACCGTCGTTCGCCTTGTCCGAGACCTCCGGCGCGGGTTCGATGGGAACCATGAACAGCGCGTGGCTCCTGACCGACCGGCCGCCCCATCGGGCGCCCCGTCGTGAGCCCCGCTGTCCGGAGACGTCCGCCCGCCGCTGACGTACCTCCGCATCACCCCGGGGCGTCGTGACATCCCTTGTCCGGCGCCCCTTCTTCGTACCCGTACACACCTTTCACTCCCGAGGGACTGACCAGTCATGTCCGTATCCGACCTTTCCTCCCGCACCGTCCTGGTGACCGGCGCCACCTCCGGCATCGGCTACCAGACCGCACGGCTCCTCGCCGAACGCGGCGCCACAGTGCTCGTCCACGGCCGCACGGCCGAGGAGGCGCACGCCGCCACCGACCGGCTCGTCACCCTCGCCGACGTCGACGGGTCCCGGCTGTGCGCGTTCGGCGCGGACTTCACCCGCCTGGAGGAGGTCGAGCGGCTCGCCGCCCGCGTTCTCGCCGAGCATCCGCACCTCGACGTCCTCGTCAACAACGCGGGCATGGCGGCGCCCGAGCGGCACACCGTCACCGCCGACGGCAACGAGATCGCGTTCCAGGTCAACTTCCTCGCGCACTACCTGCTCACCCACCTTCTCGAACCGGCGCTGACCACCGACCCCGGCGGCCGGGTCGTCAACGTCTCGTCCTCGCTGCACCGCACCGGCTCCATCGCGTGGAACGACCCCAACCGCGTCCGCCGCTACTCGCGCCTCGCCGCCTACGCCCAGTCGCAGCTCGCCCTGACGGTCTTCGCGGCCGACCCGCGGGTCACCGCCGTCTCCGTCCACCCCGGCATCTGCACCACCAGCCTCCTCCCCCTGTACGCCCACGAGGGCGCCGCGCCGGCCGAGGGTGCCGCCCACGTCGTGCGGCTCTGCGACCCGGCCGTCGAGATCGTCAACGGCGCCTACTACGACCGCGATCACCGGGTCGCTCCCGCGCCCGCCGCCTCCGAGGCCCGCACCGTCAAGCGCCTCACCAAGCTCGCCGACCTCCTCGTCGGTCAGAGCGCCTGACCTACCTGAAAGGACAACCCCTCATGTCGAAGCGCGCAAGAAAGCGGCGGGATCGTCGCAAGAAGAAGGCGAACCACGGCCGCAAGGCCGGACAGCGCTGACTCAAAGGGGGGGCGGCCCCGCATCCGGGCCGCCCCCCTTTCCCATTCCGTACTTCCCGTACCAGGAGGTCCTGTGATCCCGCACCCGTCCCACGCCCGGGCGTTCCTCACCGGTGCTCCCGGTACGGCGGCTCTCGCCGAGCACGTCCTCGCGACCGGCCACGGACAGTGGTGGACCGACCGGGCCGACCGTCCGCGCGTGGTGGCGGTCTCGTGCGGCGATCACGCCCTCCTGGCCGGCGATCCCACCGCCGTGACTCCGACGGAGTTGGCCCCGCTCGCCGGGCACTACATCGAGACGGCCGACCGCTTCCTGCCCGCCCTGGGCGCCGCCTTCGAGCAGCTCGTACCGTGGGAACGGATGCTCTACATCCACCGCGCCGAAGCCATGGCGCCCCGCGTCCCCCGAGGCGTGACCGTCCGCCGCCTGACCCCCGAGGACGCCCCGGCGCTCGCCGCGCTCGACCCGTCCATGTCCTGGATCCACGGGAGTTGGGAAGGACCCACCGCCCTCGCCGCATCGGGCGCCGGCTGGGTCGCGGTGCGTAAGGGCCGGGTCCTCGCCGTGGCGTGCAGCCGGTACGTCGGCAGCCGCTACGAGGACGTCGCCTGCGCCACCGCGCCCGACGAGCGCCGTCAACACCTGGCCCTGGCCTGCGTCTCCGGGCTGACCGCCGACATCGCGGCGCGCGGCCACCTCGCCAGCTGGTCCTGCTCCCGCGACAACCGCCCCAGCCGCCTCCTCGCCTGGACCGCGGGCTTCCGGCTGGCCCACGAATACGTCCACCACATCGCCGGACCCGTCAGCCACGCGTCAAAATTGGCCGAGGCGGCATAGACACCCCGTCAAGGCACACCGACAGCAGGCGGCCGTGGATCTAGCGTCCGTTCCATGGAGCCCCGATTCGTCCCGCAGCCAAAACACTGTGACCTCACCGTCCACGACAGCAAGTGGGCCGACGAGGCCTACGCCGCCGTCGGCTGCGCCGGCCTCCTGCTGGCTCTGTCACTGATCGTGGACGCCTGCGACGGCGGTCTGGCCCTGCCGACCGCGCTGCTGTGGATCTCCCTCTCCGTCGCACTCTTCGTGGTCCTGCTGCCCGCCAGGGTCGTCGCGGCACCGGGCCGGCTGACCGTTCAGGGCCTGTGGACCCGGACGACCGTACGCACGGACCGGCTCGCCGTCGTCCGCTGGCCGGACGGGATCGAACAGCGCCTCGTGCTGACCGACACGGAGGGTGGCAGGGCCCAGATCGACGTGCGCGTCCTCCTCGCCAATCCGCCGCTCTGGCTGCTCCTGGAAACCGACGCACGGACCTCGTACGAGGAGGGCACCCTCCAGGAAGGCGTGCGGGACCTCGACCGGCTCGCGCGCCGCGTCGAGCGGGACACGGCTCACTCGGTCTTCACGATCTCGGGCCTACATTGACCACCTCGTCGTCCAGCGCGGCGGCGGCCTGAGCCGCCAGGTCGGCGGCGACCAGCCGGGCCTCCAGTGACGGCGGTACGGTGCCGGGTTCGGGGGTCAGCAGGAAGCGGCCCTGATGCCGCCCGTGGACGATGGCACGCAGTTCGATCTCACCCTCGGGCCAGCCCTGCCGCTCCAGGTCCCAGATCCAGCCGTCCACCTTCACCGTCCCGTCCGGGTCAAGACGCGGCGGGCGCCCGAGCAGCGATCCGTACTCGAAACGGCACGCCCTCAGCTCCAGCACCTCGACCAGCTCTTGCCGCACCTGCTGGACGACGTCGTCGGAGGACGTACTCGATCGGGCCAGGCGGGTCGTGCCGTGCAGCCGCTCCAGATGTGTGGCATCCGTGACCGCGACCCGCTTCATGGTCCGACCGCGCGCGGCCAGCTGGGACACGATCAGGCCGACGACCAGGAGCAGGACGGCGGTCTCGATCTCGGCCCGGTCCTCGATGTGGAAGCTCTGGTACGGCTCGGTGTGGAAGAAGTCGAACCACGCGGCGGCCGACAGAGCGGCGAGCGCACCGGCGAACCAGTTGCCGAACGCCGAAACAGCCACGACCACGACAACGAGCAGCAGCGCGACATTGGTGTGCGTGACGGACGTCCGCAGCGGCATCAACACAAGGGCCGCGGCAAACGGTGCCAGGGCTCCGGCCGCCACCGCGGCTGCGTCCCGAAGCGGAACCTTCATGACCCACCTCGCAGGATCCGGCCCCCACTCTCCCTCTGTCATGTCAAGCCTCCGCCCGGTGCGGCGTGGGTGGCACCGGGCGGAGGCGTCTTTGATGGATCTCTGACGGTCGGGAGCGGGAAGCGGTCAGCAGCGGAAACGGAGTCGGCACACGACGGCGTTCGTGTCGCGGCGGACGGCATGGGCGACGACCGCGCCCCGTTGGTTCTGCAGTGCGCGTTGCCACAGGTGCTCGGGCTCGGCCTCCGGGATGAGGACGGTGACGCGGGTTCCCGGTTCGGTCGTCCCCAGGTCGCGTACGTAGGCGGTGATGGGCCGGCCGAGAGAGCGGCGCTCCGAGGGGAGCCGCACCAGGGTGACGCCCGGGTTCCACAGGGCCCAGTCGCGTTCCAGCGCCTCGGTGGCAGCCAGGTCCTCGGGGTCCGGGTGGCAGACCGTGAGGGCGCGGACCTCGTCGCCGAGGGAGACCGCGGCGGTGAGGGCCTCGCTGGTGAGTCGGGTCAGGGAGGACACGGGCACGAGGACCAGGGAGCGTTCCCGATGTGGAGGCTCGGGGACCCGGCCGACACCGAGGCGCTCGCCGATCCGCCCGTACGCCCGGTGCACGGACTCGAAGACGAGGACGAGGACCGGCAGGGCGATCACGATCAGCCAGGCGCCGTCGTGGAACTTGGTGGCGGTGACGACGATCGCGGAGACCCCGGTGAGGACGGCACCGAGGCCATTGAGCAGGGCCTTCGCCGCCCAGCGGGGGCCTCGTCCGCGGCGCCAGTGCAGGACCATCCCGGTCTGGGCGATCGTGAAGCCGACGAAGACGCCGATCGCGAAGAGCGGCACGAGGGTGTTGGTGTCACCGCCGGAGAAGACCAGGAGGCCGGCCGAGACGACGGCCAGCCAGACGACGCCGTGGCGGTGGACCTGTCGGTCGGCCTTCAGGCCGAAGACGTGCGGAAGGTAGTTGTCTCGCGCGAGCAGTTTCAGCAGGACGGGCAGACCGCCGAAGGACGTGTTCGCGGAGAGCGCGAGGAGCACCATGGTGGCGAACTGGATGACGTAGAAGGCCCAGTTGTGGCCGAGCGAGGCGTCGGCGAGCTGGGCGAGGACGGTGACTCCCTCGACCGGCTGAAGACCGAAACGGGAGATCAGGACGGACAGACCGATCAGCATCACGCCGAGGAGCGCGCCGAGCGCGACCTCCGCGCGCATCGCCCGCTTGGCGGCGGGGGCACGGAACGACGGCACGGCGTTGGCGATGGCCTCGACGCCCGTGAGGGCGGAGCAGCCGGAGGCGAACGCCTTCAGCAGGAGCAGCGCGCCGACGGTGGTGGCGTTGTCGGCGAGGGCGGAGGCGTGGCCAGCGGACGCGGCCGTGGAGACCGGGGCGTCACGGAAGAGGCCGACGACGATCAGCACCAGGATCGCGCCGATGAAGACGGCGGTCGGGGCGATGAACATTCGGGCCGACTCGACGATGCCCCGCAGGTTCACCCCCGTGATCAGCACGAGAACCGCCAGGCATATCCACAGCCGGTCGCCGTACAGCTCGGGGAACGCGGATGTCAGGGCGGCGACACCGGCCGTCACGGCCACGGCGACGTTCAGGACGTAGTCCAGGACGAGCGAACCGGCGGCGACCAGACTGGTGCGACGGCCCAGGTGCGCCTTCGCCACCGCGTACGATCCGCCGCCGTCCGGGAAGGCGGCGATGACCTGCCGGTACGAGGCCACGAGGACGGCCAGCAGGCCCGCGATGGCCAGAGTGACCGGGAGGGTGAAGCCGAGCCCGTATCCGCCGGCCGCCGCGAGGACCAGGACGATCGCTTCGGGGCCGTACGCCACGGAGGCCATCGCGTCGAGCGAGAGGGCGGCGAGCCCGGTGACGGCGGTCAGCTTGTGGCGTGCGCCGGAATCCGGGGGCTCCTCGACGACGGGCGTGGCACCGTTCTCGGTGGTCAGAGCGGACATGCGGGTGGTCTCCTTCGTACTCAGGTCCGCTCAGGGTGCGCCCCGGTCAGCAGGCTCCCCGCGCTTCCTGTCGGGTTCTTGCCGCCCGACGGTGCTCTCTTCACACCTTCTTGACGCGAGCGCTCAGGAACCATGGGCGCCCACGGAGCTACGGTCATGACATGAACCGGAACAGCGCGCGGACGTCCGCCGACAGCCGCATGCGACGCATGTCGCTGTCGCTCGCCTCGGCTGCTCTGCCCGTCAGCGTCCTCGGAGTCGTCTACGGCACCATGTGGCTGCTCGGCGTAGGAGCCTGGTTCCTCATCGCGGCCATCCTGATCGAGCTCGTCTACCGACCGTGATCCAGACGTCGGGGCCCTGCCGTCAAGGACGAGAATCGGTCCCCCAGAGGCACGCGTCAGCGCCTTCCGGTCTCACAGAGCGCCGGCGCCCTCGGTGGGTGGGAACCAAGGATGAGCCCGACCGGTGCATCTTGACGCATTCCTGACGCGCCCGCCCCGATCGGTCGTTGGCGCGTTGTTTACGCTGGCCCGGCCCGTCAGCACGACGGGCGGAACCCCTCATCCAGCACAGCTCAGGAGCACCCCCATGGCCACCACACCGGACGCGCGCACCGGACGACTGCGCGCGTGGATGCTGGAGGGCCTCTCCGACATGGGGAAGGGCAAACCCTCCCGGCCAAGGGAGGCGGCGCCGGACGCCGGACACAAGGGCCAGCGCTGGTGGCGGGTCATGTGCCTGACGGGCGTCGACTACTTCTCGACCCTCGGCTACCAGCCCGGCATCGCCGCCCTGGCCGCCGGTCTCCTCTCGCCCATCGCGACAATCGTGCTCGTGATCGTCACCCTGGCCGGCGCCCTGCCCGTGTACCGGCGGGTGGCAGAGGAGAGCCCGCGCGGCGAGGGCTCGATCGCGATGCTGTCGCGGCTGCTCTCCTTCTGGAAGGGCAAGCTGTTCGTCCTCACCCTCCTCGGCTTCGCCGCGACCGACTTCCTCATCACCATCACCCTGTCCGCGGCCGACGCCTCCACCCACTTGGTGGAGAACCCCCACCTGGCCGAAGCCCTGCACGACAAGCAGGTCGTGATCACCATGGTGCTCATCGCACTGCTCGGCGCGGTGTTCCTCAAGGGCTTCCTCGAAGCCATCGGCGTCGCCGTCGTCCTCGTCGGGATCTACCTCGCGCTCAACGCGGTCGTCGTGGTCAACGGCCTCTGGCACGTCCTCACCGAGGGCCACGTCGTCACCGACTGGACCGCCGCCCTGACAGCGGAACACGGCAACGTCTTCGCCATGATCGGCGTCGCCCTGCTCGTCTTCCCCAAGCTCGCGCTCGGTCTGTCCGGCTTCGAGACCGGCGTCGCCGTCATGCCGCACGTCCAGGGCGACCCCGGGGACACGGAGGAGAAGCCCACCGGCCGCATCCGGGACACGAAGAAGCTTCTGACGACGGCCGCGCTGATCATGAGCGTCTTCCTGATCACCACGAGCTTCATCACGACCGTCCTCATCCCCCACGAGGAGTTCGAGTCCGGCGGCGACGCCAACGGCCGCGCCCTCGCCTACCTCGCCCACGCGTACCTCGGCAACACCTTCGGCACGGTCTACGACGTCTCGACCATCGCCATCCTCTGGTTCGCCGGCGCCTCCGCCATGGCCGGCCTGCTCAACCTCATGCCCCGCTACCTGCCCAAGTACGGCATGGCCCCGCACTGGGCCCGTGCGGTACGCCCCATGGTCATCGTCTTCACCCTCGTGGCGTTCCTGGTCACCTGGATCTTCGACGCCGACGTCGACGCCCAGGGCGGCGCGTACGCCACCGGTGTCCTCGTCCTGATCTGCTCGGCCGCCATCGCCGTGACCATCGCGGCCCGCAAGGCCGGCCAGCGCGGCTGGACCATCGGCTTCGGCGTCATCTCCGCCGTCTTCCTCTACACCACCGTCGTCAACGTCATCGAGCGCCCGGACGGCGTGAAGATCGGAGCCTGCTTCATCGCCGGCATCATCCTCATCTCCCTCCTCTCGCGCCTCGGCCGCGCCTTCGAACTGCGCGTCACCCACGTCGACCTCGACGAGATGGCCGAGCGCTTCATCCAGGACATCTCCCGCCGCACGCCGCGCTTCATCGCCAACGAACCCGACAACCGGGACGTGGCCGAGTACCGCGACAAGATCGAGCAGATCCGCGCCGACAACGATCTGCCGACCACCGAGGACTTCGTCTTCGTCGAGGTCACCGTCACCGACCCCTCCGAGTTCGAAGCCGGCCTGACCGTCCGCGGTGAAGTGCTCCACGACCGCTACCGCGTCCTGACGGTCGAGTCCTCCTCGGTCCCCAACGCCCTCGCGGCCCTCCTCCTCCACGCTCGCGACACCACCGGCACGCGCCCCCACGTCTACTTCGAGTGGACCGAGGGCAATCCCTTCGCGAACTTCCTCCGCTTCTTCCTGCTCGGCCAGGGCGAGGTCGCCCCCGTCACCCGCGAGGTTCTGCGCGAGGCGGAGCCGGACCGCGACCGCCGCCCCCGCGTCCACGTCGGCTGACACCGGAACCAGCCCCAGAGCCAGATCCGGCAGAACGCCAGGTCCAGTGCAGCTGCACCCGCGATCCGCGACCGCGCCCCGCCGATTCCGGTGGGGCGTACCGCGGAACGAGAAACGGGAACGGTGCATTTGACCGCGCACGACGTGCAGCACACGCTGACCGACCCACTCCTCTCACCGACAGCAGGCCGCGGCCGGGACCGCTGACCGGACGGCGCCGGTCCACCCTGCGCCGAACAACCGCTTGTTCGCTGAGCTGGCCCAGCCTGCCCCCTCGCTCCCATCCACGTCACTCGCCTCCTTGGGAGCCTTCTTGGCCGTTGCTGGTAGTTCTGGCTAGCAGGAGTTGTGCAATGGGGTCCCGCAGGGCGATCGAGCGATGTCAGTTGTGGCGGGCGAGCTTGACCGCGGAAACGAGAAGGATCACGGCCAGCGCGGGGATGAGGGCCAGGTCCGGGAACACGCCGATGAGCAGTCCGCCCAGCACCGCGCCGACGATCGAGCCTGCCGCCATGATCGTGGTGAATCGAATGTTGGTGCCGAGGACAGCGAAGCTGCCGTCGCGGCTGTAGCGGGCGAAGGCCACGAGCATGGTCGGTAGGGAGACCAACAGGGAGAGGCTTCCTGCGGTCTTGATGTCTTCCCCGAAGAGCAGCACGATCGTCGGGATCAGCAGCTCCCCTCCGGCCACGCCCATGACGGCCGCAACGACTCCGATGCCGAACCCGGCTGCGACTCCGCAGGGCACCTGAGCCCACAACGGCAGCGCGAGCGAGTCGAGGGTGGTGGTGTGGGTGACGACCAGGGCGGCTGTCATGAGCACCATCAGGGCGGCCAGCACCTTGTAGAGGGTGGCGGCGCGCATGCGTACCGCCCAGGCCGCCCCGGCCCAGGCTCCGAGCAGGTTGCCGGCGAGCAAGTTGACCGCTACCGGCCAGCGAGCGGCCACTTCGGCGGCCGGAACGGCTGCCAGACGGGCGGGCAAGGCGACCAGGACCACGACCAGGCTCATTGCCTTGTTCAGGATGACGGGGGAGAGCGCGGCGAATCCGAAGAGGCTGATCAACAGTGGCAGCCGGAACTCCGCGCCGCCCAGTCCGATCATTCCCCCCAGAACGCCGATGGACGCTCCCGCACCGAACACCACGGGTGCGGAGTGTGTCGAGCGCAAGAGGGCGAGGTTCTGGTCAGTAGCCATGACGGGCATCCTCGCTGGTGGCCGTCCCTGCCAACCGCAGCGCGCCCCCACCTTCAGGCAAAGGCACCGGCCGTCCGCTCGGGGCTTGTTCAGACCTCCGAGCACTGGATTCGACGCCCGGGCATTCTCCGCGACGGCACAGGCACGCCCGGTGCTGTCGAAGCTTGTGAACGTTTCACGAGGACCGGAGTCGACGAACACTTTCCGAACCTCGACCGAAGTGGCGCTCGTTCTCGTGGAAACAGTGATCTGAGCCGCCGTGGGCGGCGCCAGTCAGCAGCAGCTGCAGCCCTTGGCACAGCCACAGGATTCCGTGGTGCTCACGGTGAGAGTGGGGATGGGTGCGCAGCAGCCCTTGCCCTGCCAGGCGTCGCGGCCTTCCTTGACGGCGATGACGGCGATGACGAGGGCGGCGATCGGGTCTGCCCAGGACCAACCGAGCAGCAGGTTGGCCAGCAGGCCGACCAGGAGTACGGCGGAGAGGTAGGTACACAACAGGGTCTGCTTGGAGTCGGCGACGGCCGAAGCGGAGCCGAGTTCGCGGCCGGCCTTGCGCTGGGCTGCGGAGAGGAACGGCATGATCGCCAGGGAGAGGGTGGCGAGGACGATGCCGGGGATCGAGTGCTCGGCTTCGCCCGCGCCGGTCAGCGCCCGGACGGAGTCGACTGTCACGTAGGCCGCGAGCGCGAAGAACGAGACGGCGATGATCCGCAGGGTGCGCTGTTCGCGGGCTTCGCGGACGGCGTGGTCTCTGGCGGAGAACTGCCAGGCGACGGCTGCGGCGGAGGAGACCTCGGTGATCGAGTCGAGGCCGAAGCCGATGAGGGCGGTGGAAGAGGCCAGGGTGCCGGCGGTGATCGCGACGACGGCTTCGATGACGTTGTATGTGATGGTCGCGGCGACGAGCAGGCGTATGCGCCGGGTGAGGGTGTCGCGGCGGGCTGGGCTGAGGCCGAGGGATATCGCGGTCATTCAGCAGCAGCCCTTCTCCGCGGTGTCCGGGCAGGTCTTGTCGGCCTCGACGGCGACCACGGCTGCCCGCAGGTCGTCGAGCGCGTGGCCGAGGCGTTCGTCGGCGAGTTCGTAGCGGGTGCGCCGACCGTCGGGCACGGTGACGACCAGGCCGCAGTCGCGCAGGCAGGCCAGGTGGTTCGACAGCCGGGTCCGGGAGATCTCCAGGGCGTCGGCGAGGTCGGCCGGATAGGCCGGGGCCTCGCGCAGGGTAAGCAGGATGCGGCAGCGGATGGGGTCGGCGAGGGCACGGCCGAACCGCGCCAGCACCTCGATGTCAGCGGCAAGAGTGAGCACGCCACGACAGTACATCGAATCCTGAATTCAGATAACCGTGGATGGTCGATGGGCGATCTCTGCGGCGTAGGTATGGCCATGACCGACGAGGCGCCGCCAGGCGTCGGCGTTGGTCTGATGAATGCCGCACGGCGGCTGACGACGACCGCGGACAGCTCGGAGGCCAGTTCGACCAGGGCGACATGCGGGCCATTAGCGGCCGGACGCCGAGCAGCCGGAGGCGGCTGACCAACCACCCACCACCGAGATGCCGACCCAGAAAGCGGCCAGGGAACAACCAGCACTCTGCGGCGGCGCCCCGGACCCTCGCTGACATCGCTCGTCACCGAGGGCTTCTCTGTCAAGTTCAGCGTGTTGCGGTAGAGGAAGCCCCAAGCCCGCAGGAGGCAAGACTGTCGCGCTGCCCCCCTCTACTACTCGGTGATACCGCATAGCGGTACTCAGTGCTACCGTGCAGTGGTACTCGGTACTACGGAGTACCACTAGGGCCGAGGAGGACTCGCGATGGACGACCTGACGGAGATGCTGAAGGGCACGCTCGAAGGGTGCGTGCTCGAAATCATCGGCGGCGAGGAAACCTACGGGTACGCCATCACTCGTCAGTTGAACGAGCTCGGCTTCACCGACGTCGTCGAGGGGACGGTGTACACCATCCTGCTGCGACTGGAGAGGAACAAACTCGTCCAGGTGACGAAACGACCGTCCGGGGTCGGTCCGCCGCGCAAGTTCTACGCGCTCAACGACGCCGGACGCGAGGAACTCGCGAAGTTCTGGGCGAGGTGGCAGTACGTCTCATCACGCATCGACAGGCTCAAGGAGGGCGGGAGATGAACTTCTGGGAGACCATCACAGGCAGCGATCTCACCAGGGATTGGAAGGCGTTCGAAGCCCGGGCCCAGGCCCTGCCGGACGACTACCGGGCGGCGTGGGAACAGATCAAGGGTCACCTCTTTCCCCATGGTGACTTCACCGGCCGCAACCTGATGCCGATTCTCGACTCCGCCCTGGGGCTGCTCGAGGAGACGGCGGCGGACGGGCAGAGCGTCCACGAGGTCCTCGGCGACGACGTCCGGGGCTTCTGCGCGGCGCTGGCCGGTGGAGAAGGGGCTCGGACCTATCGCGACCGGTGGCGCGAGCAGTTGAACAGGAACGTCGCAAGGAAATTGAGCCGGCTGGGAGGCTGACGTGGGCATCCAGGACATCATCGAGGGCAAGAAGCAGTGGCGGGCGCACAAGGCGCGGGTCAAGGCGCTCCCGCCGGACTACCAGATCGTCTACAAGGAGATGCAGAAGTACTTCTTCAAGGTCGGACCGGTCGACCTGCCTGACGGGCCCCTGCTCCCCGGGATCGTCGACTTCTTCGAGGAGGGCGTCGCCGCGGGCAACGGGGTCCTGGAGCTCATCGGCAACGACGTCGCCGCGTTCTGCGACGAGCTGGTCAAGGACTCGCCCACCTACGCGGACGTCTACCAGGAGTCCATCAGCGGGGAACACGGAACCGCGGAGAAGTAACACTCGTCACCTCATGCCAGCGGGCGTAGCGGCCCGCACGCGCGGTTCGTTCGCCTCGGCGCAGCGCGTACAGGCGCGAGCCGAACTGCTACCGGAAGCCGCCGCAGATCCTGTCCACCGAGGTGGTCGAGCAGGCTGGCGATACCTGGCTCAGCCCTGCCCATGCACCCGGCGGGCAGGTCTCCGGGGCGGACCGGTCGACACCAATCCCCAGGACGACACGACTGACGTGCAGTACGGACAGTCACTCGATCCGGGTTCCGAAACAGCTACCACTCCCCCTGCGTCTTCAGCCTCCGAAAGGAAGCCGCCATGCCTTCATCTGTCATGCCCACATCCAGGCGAGGTGACGGTCATCCGTCGCCGACCGCCGTCTCCGCCGTCGGGCTCCGCAAGTCATACGGCGAAAAGACTGTGCTCGACGGCATCGATCTGCACATCCCGGCCGGGTCCGTCTTCGCGCTGCTCGGCCCGAACGGCGCCGGCAAGACCACCGCCGTGAAGATCCTCTCCACCCTGATCACCGCCGACGCCGGCGATCTGCGCGTCGGAGGCCACGACCTGGCGGCCGACCCGCAGGCGGTCCGCGCCGCGATCGGTGTCACCGGCCAGTTCTCCGCCGTCGACGGTCTGATCACCGGTGAGGAGAACATGCTCCTCATGGCGGATCTGCACCACCTCTCCAAGAGCGAGGGGCGGCGGGTCGCCGCCGAACTCCTGGAGCGTTTCGACCTGGTAGAGGCCGCGAAGAAGCCCGCCTCCACCTACTCCGGGGGCATGAAGCGCCGCCTCGACCTCGCCATGACGCTGGTCGGCAGCCCGCGGATCATCTTCCTAGACGAGCCGACGACAGGGCTCGACCCACGCTCCCGCCACAACATGTGGGGCATCATCCGCGGCCTCGTCTCCGACGGCGTCACCGTCTTCCTCACCACCCAGTACCTGGATGAGGCCGACGAACTCGCCGACCGCATCGCTGTGTTGAACGACGGAAAGATCGCCGCCGAGGGCACCGCCGAGGAGCTCAAGCGGCTCATCCCAGGCGGACACGTCCGGCTCCGCTTCACCGACCCGGTCGCGTACCAGTCCGCCGCTGACGCCCTGCGCGAGGTCACGCGGGACGACGAAGCACTGTCGCTGCAGATCCCCAGCGACGGCAGCCAGCGCGAACTCCGCTCCATCCTCGACTGGCTGGACTCGGTCGGCGTTGAGGCGGACGAACTGACCGTGCACACCCCCGACCTCGACGACGTCTTCTTCGCCCTCACCAGCGGAACCAACGTCCCCAGCCAGCCCAGGAAGGACGCCCGATGAGCATGAACTCCCTCTCCCTCGCCGTCCGCGACTCGAACACGATGCTGCGCCGCAATCTGCTGCACGCGTGGCGCTACCCGTCGGGGACCCTGAACCTGCTGCTCACGCCGATCATGATGCTGCTGCTCTTCGTCTACATCTTCGGCGACGTGATGAGCGCCGGCATCGCCGGCGGCGCCGACCGCTCCGACTACATCGCCTACATCGTCCCGGGCATCCTGCTGATGACCGTCGGCAGCACCGTGATCGGGGCCGCGGTGTACGTCTCCATGGACATGACCGAGGGCCTCATCGCCCGCTTCCGCACGATGGCGGTCTACCGCGGCTCCGTGATCGTCGGACACGTCGTCGGCAGCGTGCTGCAGTCGATCGCCAGCGTGGTCCTCGTCGGCGCCGTCGGCGTGGCCATCGGCTTCCGGTCCACGGACGCCACGGCCCTGGAATGGCTGGCGGCGTTCGGTCTGATCGCGCTGTTCGCCCTGGCCCTCACCTGGATCGCGGTCGGCATGGGCATGGCCAGCCCGAACCCGGAGGCGGCCAGCAACATGGCCATGCCGCTGATCCTCCTCCCGCTCATCTCCAGCGCCTTCATCCCGGCCGACACGATGCCGGGCTGGTTCCAGCCGATCGCCGAGTACCAGCCCTTCACCCCCGCCATCGAGACGCTCCGCGGCCTGCTGCTCGGCACCGAGATCGGCCACAACGGCTGGCTCGCCCTCGCCTGGTGCGTCGGCCTGATCGCCCTCGGCTACCGCTGGTCGACGGCACAGTTCAACCGCGACCCGGAATGAGTGCGCGGGCTGCCTCCCGCAGCCCGTCCCGCCCGAGGGCGGCGGACTCAGATCCCTCGTCGGGTACGCCGCCCCGTTCGCGTGCAGATCGGGTCCCCTACGCGCAGCCGATCGCGGGCCTGATCGGCATGGACCTTGGAGGGGCGGCTCGGGCCCGATCCCGCGACAACGCGCTGAGGCGAGCACGGCTCCGGCGAGGACATGGCAGGGACTTGCCCGGGCGCCCCATGCCTCAGGGCCTCGCCGGTGGGACGCCCGTGAAGAGCCTGCTCTGAGACGCACTGCGGGAAGCATGCTTTCCAGACTGGTACGGGCCTACCAGCTGGACCGGATCGCCCTGGTGAGCGGTGTCGTCCTCGTCGCCGACTGCGGACGGCGGGACGCGGGCGGGGGCCCGGACACCTCCTGAACCACGGTACTCAGCTGGGGATTCGCACTCATCGGGTGGCTGGTCCCCGGCTTCCGCTACCACTACCCGATCACGGTCGGCGGGGTCTCCCTCGGCGCGGCCACCGGGTACTACTGGTCGTCGGCTATGGCGAGTTCATGTCGCCGGACAGTGTGCGGCGGCGGTGCCACGTCGGCCCGTGACGACGACGCGTACAGTCGCCGCGGCAGTGAGCAGGAGGACAGCCGCGAGAGCGGCGAGGGTCGCGCCGTCCGGGTGGATCAGCGACTGGCCACGTCCAGCCTGCCAGGTCACGACCGCGACCAGGCCGCTGTAGCCCAGTGCCGCGCTGCCCACCAGGCGGGCGCGGACCCGCTCGTCGCGCAGCCAGGCGTGCCGGGCCGAGAGGGCGATCAGGGCGACGGTCAGCACGAGGAGGACCTGGATGCCGTGCAGGGCGAAGAAGTGCGGGACCCGGAAGTCGCCCCCGGTCGTGCTCCAGTTGGTCAGGGGCATGCCGTGGCCGTCGGGGTCGCCGATGCCGTGGCCCTGGTACATCGGGATCTCGGCGCCGTTGGCATCGGTAACGGTACGCGGGTGGATCTCGGTGGCCATCCAGAAGACCGGGATGAGCATGCCGGCGGTCGCGAGGCCGAGCCCGGCGCGGATCGCCCGGTTCAGGTCCCGCCCGCCCGTCCGCTGGATCAACACGACCACAGCGACAACCAGTTGCGCAATGACGATGATCATCACACCAAGGGTGAGGATCGGCACCAGGGCCAGGGTGACCGGGTCACTCTGGCCGGCATTGAAGTGGCTGAACGTGCCACGCGCCGCCTGAAGGGTGATGGCCCCGACCTCCGCCGCCACGGCGACAGCGAAGACCGTACCGACCCACCAGGCCAGACGTCTGCCCTTGTCCAGCTTGGTCAGCAGCCAGGCCAGCGTGCCGGCGTAGAGGGCGAAGGCGAAGGCGAACTTCAACGGCTTGACCCATACCGACTCACCCAGCAGGGTCCGGCCGTCCACGGCCGTGCCGGCACCGCAGACGACCACGAGGGCCGCCAGCAGGGCCGCGCAGATCACCAGCGGGCGGTGCCAGGTGCGCCAGGCGCCGAGCCGGGCGGAGTGTGCGGAATCGAGCAACGACATCACGGGGTCCCCCTGCGGCGGTAAGCGTTCACGTCTCCACGAAAGCTAACTTGCATTCACAAAATCGTCAACAATAAATGAGAGCCGGAGAAGCTTATTTGCAGGCAGATTTCGCGCGCACTTGCAATGAGAGTGGCACTGAATGCAAGGTTCGCCCCTCCGAGACTTGCAATGAGATGAAGTTGAACGTCAGACTGGCTCCCTCGATGACAGGAGGTCCCACCCATGCCCGGAGGCAGGCTGACCCACCAGGACCGTCGGCACATCGCCGAGGGACTGGCCGCGGGGCTCACCCCTACCGAGATCGCGGTCCGGCTGGAACGACCGCTGTCCACCATCACCCGGGAGGTCACGCGCAACGGTGGCCCCGACGACTACCGGGCCGACCAAGCGCAACGCGCCACTGAGGAGCGCGCCCGCCGGCGCAGGCCCACGTCCGACCCCACCCCCAAGGACCTGACACCGGAGACACCCGGCGGTGAAGCAGTCCACGCGCTCGAGGAGCAGTTCACCGCGATCATGATCGGTACGGGGCTGCCGCGCATGACCGCCCGCGTACTCACCTGTCTCTACCTCACCGACAGCGGAAGCCTGTCCGCCGCCGAGCTCGTCCAACGGCTGCGTGTCAGCCCCGCGTCCGTCTCCAAGGCCATCGGCGAGCTCGAACAACACGAGCTGATCCGCCGTGATCGCGACCCGCGGCAGCGGCGCGACCACTACGTCATCGACGCGGAAGCCTGGTTCCGCGGCTGGATGGCCAGCGCCCGCCAGAACACCGCCCTGGCCGACTTCGCCCGTACGGGAGCCGAAACCCTCGGCGCCACCACCCCCGCGGGCGCCCGGCTGCGGGACATCGGCGACTTCTTCGAGCACGTCGGGCACGCCATGCTCCAAGCCGCCGAGCAGTGGCGGCAGAACTACACCGCCAGGCGGTCCCACACGGCTCCGGAAACATAGGGGCGGTCAGCGGTGGCCCAGGTGGACACGGCCCCCGCGCCGCCCGGGAAATGGCCGGTCGTCAGCGGTTCCGTGGGAACCGCCCTCGGGCGTGGAGCCTCGTTCGAGGACAGCTGGCTCTCCTCCTGCGCGTCATCGGCGACCTAAACAAGGTCCGAGTCCGAGCCGGTGAACTGGCGAAGTCGGCGGAAGAGTCCTTCTTACCGTGCCGCCTGGGCAAGTCCGAGCCCTCACGCGGATCGCTGCGGAGGTGCGACACCTGTCCCGGTGGCCCGATTCCGGTGACAACTGCCGGATCACGGTTCCGTGATGCCGCAAACACCCCTGCGGAGGCTGATGCCCGCCGTGCCGGTCGACTGTGTCACCAGCGCCAGGCCTGAGCGCTCCAGGGCCCTGACGACGATCGCGCTCGATTCCAATGCCGACCATGCGACAGCGCTGGTGGCGCAGGCCCTCTGCGCCGGTCACTGGAGCATCTGCCTGCCGGCACTGGTCCGTCTCGCCCCCGAGGTCGTCACCGCGATTGGTGCGGAATCCCTTCGCGTGCACGATCAGGAGGACGCGGCCGCTGCGGCCAACGGTTTGAGCAGAGGAGACCGCAGCGATCGCTGAGACAGTGGATCCTGATGATCGTAGAGGGACCGTCCGTGACGCGTTGATTCTGGCGTGAGCGGCTCGGATGGAACAGAGCGTGCGGTGGGATTCCACGAAGCTCCGTCCGCCCCTTGAATCCCCCAGGTCTCGGTGGTCTGTTCCTCTCCTGGACCCGGCCACCTTCCGCCAACACCAGCCCCAGGGTGGCCACATTACGTAGTCGGCTTCGCAGGGCAGAACGGCCCTACTGTCAGCGGCTCGGCCCTCATAATGCGGCACTCCTTGGGGAGAACCCGGGGAGAATCAACGTCGCTGGGGAGCGGCTGGGGAGAATCGACCGCGCAAAATGACGTCACAGTGAAAGCTCCGGGAATGAGTAAACTCGCAGGTCAGCAAGCCTCACACGGCCATCTGTGCAGGTCAGCGGGTTGAGGGCGAGGACTTCTTGAAGATCTTCTCGAAGTCGAGGCGGGTGATGGCCTCGACGGTGGAGGAGCGCTGCGGCAGCTTGTACTCGGCGAGGGTGTCCAGGCCGCGCGGGTCGAGCAGCTTGAGCAGGAAGCCGTTGAAGGTCCCGCAGACGGTGACGAGGCGGCCGCCGGTGTCGAAGGTGACGGTGGCGCACTCGCCGCCGACGGGGGCGATCTGCTCGCTGTCGACCTCGGGCACGCGGCCGAGGGGCCCGGAGTAGGGGTGGGTGCCGCTGCCCGACCCGTCGGCGTGCATACCGCTGCGCCCGTTGGGAGCGAGGTACGGGTGCTGGGCGGGGGCCTTGCCGGGTACAGGCCGGGCGGTGGCGGGGGCTCCGTCGTAGTGGTCGACGAGTCGGTGGCCGATGGCGAGGGGTATCTCCTCGGCCTGTGCGACGGGGGCGGCGCCCGCGAGGAGGGTCGCGCTCAGCGCGGCGATCAGCGCGAGCGCGCGTGCTCGTCTTCGGGGCGGGTGCGTGGTCACTGCGGCTCCTCGGGTTGCTGACAATCTGTCGCGCAGCCGCCGACGCTAGGCCCGAGTCTGTGAGATGTACATGCAACTGCCCTGTGTTTCACAGGCAGTTCACGATCGCGCAATGATCACGGCCTGAGGCTGGAGACCACGTTGGCGGTGGCGGCGACCCCGTTGTGGATCGTGGGCGCCATGCTGGTGCCGGCGAGGAAGAAGCCGAGCAGGGCGCAGACGAGCGCGTGGGTGAGTTTGAGTCCGCCGCTGCGCAGGAAGATCACGGCCAGCACCAGCAGCAGCACCACGACAGAAATGGAAACGGCCATCGCCTTCACGTCCCTCCGTCGCCGCACCGGAATTGCGGCGTTCGGCGGACAGTGTGGCGGAATGCGCGGTCCGTCCGGGCGTATGGCGGGGCGGCCATACGGGTGAGATTCGCCCCGGTCACACTTCGGGTCCCGCCCCGGCCCCGCTCCCGGCCCCGTTCCGGTCAGCTCCGCGGCCACCGCGGGGTGCCCGACGGCAGCGCGGAGACGGGCGGATGCCGTACGGCTTCGAGCCCCGGGTCCGCGAGGAGCGCGGCGACGAGTGCGGCGCTGCCGAAGACCTCGGTGGCGCTGAGGTCCCAGTCGGTGAGGACGAACCAGGAGCCTTCCACCGCCCACCAGTTGGCGGGGAAGTTCTCGCCGATGTCGGATTCCCGGCGGGCGTCGAGGTGGGCCACCGCGTCACCGAGACGCCCCTGCCACGCCCCTGCCGGGCGGGGCGTGGACTCGATGGGTGCCTGGGCCGCGCGGACGGGCTCGTCGGGGCCGTGGGGGCTGTACAGGGCGAGGATCTCGACGAGCCGGGCCAGACAGTCCCGGTCGATCTCCCCGCCGGAGGGGCCGTCCAGCTCGTCCGGGAGGCCGAGGGACTCGAACATCAGGTACGAGAGGGTCCAGCGCCACTCCTCGATCCGGTGGCCCGTCCGGGCGAACAGCTCGCTCCAGCGGACCGGCCGCCCGTCCTCGTACACGGTGTGCAGGACCCAGCAGCGGTCCTCGTAACCGTCCTGCGGCTCGTACCCGAGGAGCGCCGCTTCCTCCGTCAGGCGGGCGCGCATCCCGTCGAGCGGGTCCTCGGCGGTCAGCGGCGTCCAGGGGCCGGTCACGGGCTCTCCTCGGGCGGCAGGCAGTCCTTCCACTCCACCGTACGGTCGCACCAGCGGTTCAGCAGGACGCGGTCGTGGCCCACGGCGAGCAGGCCCGCGCCGGTCTCCGCGCGGTAGGTCTCGACGGCGGCGACGAGCGCGGCCGTGGTGGAGGCGTCGAGCATGGCGGTCATCTCGTCGCAGATCAGCCAGCGGGGGCGCAGGGTCAGGGCCCGGGCCAGACAGGCGCGTTGGAGCTGGCCGTCGCTGACCTCGTGGGGCCGTCGGGTGAGCAGGTCGGCGGTGAGGCCGACGGCCGGGGCGAGTTCGGCGACCCGGCTCTCGGCCTCGGCGCGGCGGCCGGTGGCGCGGAGCGGTTCGGCGACGATCTCGGCGAGGGTCAGCCGGGGGTCGGCGGCGGTGCGGGGCTGCTGGAAGACGACGCCGACGGCGGTGCGCAGGTCGCGCGGGGCGCGGTGGCGCCAGGCGCGTATCTCGGTGCCGTCGAGGACGAGGCGGCCCGCTTCGGGGCGGTGGAGGAGGGCGGCGACCCGGGCGAGGGTGGACTTGCCGCAGCCGCTGGGGCCGAGGAGGCCGACGGACTCGCCGGGGGTGACGGTGAGCGAGGCGCCCCGGAAGACGGGGGCGCGGCGCTCGTAGCCGGCGGTGATGCTGTCGAGTTCAAGCACGGGGGTGCTCCGGGTGGTGGCAGGCCACCCCGGCGCGCGGCTCGGGGCGGGTGGCGCAGAGGTCGGTGGCCAGGGGGCAGCGTGGGGCGAAGGCGCAGCCCTCGGGCAGCGCGGAGAGCTCCGGGGGCATCCCGGGGATGGGGGTGAAGGCCCGTTCGGGGAGCGCGTCGAGGAGCCCGCGCGCGTAGGGGTGACGGGGTCCGGCGGAGCCGAAGAAGCGGTGGGCGGGGGCGATCTCGACGATCCGGCCCGCGTACATCACGGCGACGCGGTCGGCGATGCGTGCGGCGGCGGCGAGGTCGTGGGTGATGAGGAGCAGGCCGCGGCCCTGGTCGACGTGGCGGCGCAGCTCGTCGACGGTGCGGTCGACGAGGTCGCGGTCGAGGCCGGTGGTGGGTTCGTCGGCGAGCAGGAGGCGGGCGTCGCCGATGAGGGCGAGGGCGGTGGCGGCGCGCTGGGCGAGGCCGCCGGAGAGTTCGTGCGGGTACCGGTCGAGGTGTCCGGCCGGGAAGGCGGCCCGTTCGGCGGCGTCCTCGGCGGCCTTCCGCCGGGCGCGGCGGGGGGTGCCGGTGAGGGCCCGTACGGTCTCCTCCAGCTGGGACCGTACGGTGCGGACGGGGGTGAGGTGGGCGGCGGGGCTCTGCGGTACGAGGCCGACGCGCCGGCCCCGTACCGTGCGGGCGAGGGTCTTCTCGTCGGCGGCGAGCAGGTCGGTGTCGTCCTGGAGCGCCGTACCGCTGGTCTCGGCGTTGCCCGGGAGCAGGCCGAGGAGGGCGGAGGCGAGGACGGACTTGCCGCAGCCGCTCTCGCCGACGAGGGCGAGGCACTCCCCCGCCGCGAGGTCGAAGTCGGCGTCGCTGACGGCGGCGACGGTCCGGCCGCCGCGCAGCCGGAAGCGGACGGTGAGGTCGCGGACGCTGAGGAGGGCGTCCTCGGCCCGCTCGGCGGTGACGGCCTCCAGGGCGCGCAGGACCGTGCGGTCGGCGGCGTTCACAGCATCAGTTCCGATCGGCGGCGCGGGTTGAGCCGGTCCCGCCACACGCCCGCGAGTCCCGCGATGGCGAGGGTCGGCACGATGAGGAGGAGGCCCGGGAAGAGGGTCGGCCACCAGTCCCCGGCGAGGAGCGAGGAGCGGGCGTTCTGCACGAGGTTGCCGAGGCTCGCCTGGTGGCTGGGGAGGCCGAGGCCGAGGAAGGAGAGCGCCGACTCGTGCCACATGGCGTGCGGGACCATGAGGACGGCGGCGAGTCCGGCCTGCGGCAGGACGGCGGGCAGCAGGTGCCGGACGGCGACGCGCCACCGGGATGCGCCGCCGGAGACGGCGGCGTCCACGAAGGGCCGGGTGCGCAGCGAGAGGACCTCGGAGCGGACGATCCGGGCGGTGGAGAGCCAGTGGGTGACGGCGACGGAGGCGATGACCGGCCAGACTCCGGGCCGGAAGAGCGCGACGACGAAGATGCCGAGCAGCAGGTGCGGCACGGACGAGAAGGCGTCGACGAGCCGCATCAGGCAGCGGTCGGTCCAGCCGCCGAGCGCTCCGGCGGCCGCTCCGACGGCGGTGCCGACGACGGTGGCGACGAGCGCGGCGACGAGCCCGACGAGGAGCGAGATCCGCAGCCCGTAGACGCAGCGCAGGAGCAGGTCCCGGCCGAGGTCGTCGGTGCCGAAGGGGTGGCCCCAGGACGGCGGGAGGAGCTTGCGCGAGAGGTCGACGGCCTGCTCGTCGAGGTGGACGAGCGGGGGCACGAGGAGGACGGCGAGGAGGACGACGCCGACGGTCGCGGCGGAGCTCCACAGCCGGAGGCGGTGGGTGCGCGGGTCAGCCATCGAAGCCCACCCTCGGGTCGGCGAGTCCGTAGAGGAGGTCGGAGAGGAGGTTGCCGAGGAGGACGGCTCCGGTGGCGAGGACGGTGAGCGCGGCGAGCAGCGGGAAGTCGACGGAGGTCGCGGCCTGGACGGTGGCGGCGGCGATGCCGGGCCAGCTGAAGACGGTCTCCACGAGCAGGGCGCCGGTGATGAGCTCGGGGACGCGGGAGCCGACGAGGGTGAGCATCGGCAGCATCCCGGAGCGCAAGGCGTGGCCGGTGAGGACGGTGCGGCGGCTGAGACCGCGGGCGCGGGCGCCGCGCACCGGGTCCTCGTCGAGGGCGTCGCCGACGCCCTGGCGGACGTAGAGGAAGAACCAGGGCAGCTGGGAGGTCCCGAGGACGAGCGCGGGCAGCACGAGGTGGCGGGCGACCTGGTCGGCGGTGACGGTGTCGCTGGCCGTGTCGGTGAGCCCGCCGGCCGGGAGGACGCCCAGTTCCAGGGCGAAGAACCAGATCGCGAGGAGACCGAGCCAGAAGGCGGGCGCGGCTTCCAGGGTGTACGCGGCGGAGCTGACGGCCCGGTCGACGAGGCCGCCGCGGCGGCGGCCCGCGAGGACGCCGAGGAGCGTGCCGAGGAGGATGGCGATCAGGAAGGCGGAGACGGCGAGGAGGACGGACCAGCCGAGGCGCTCGGTGATGACCTCGGCGACGGGGCGCCGCATGACCGAGGAGTCGCCGAGGTCGCCGGTGACGGCGGCGGTGAGCCACTCCCACCAGCGGGTGAGGAGGGGTCGGTCGGCGCCGAGGTTGGCGCGGAGCTGGTCGAGGTTCTCCTGCGAGGCGGTCAGTCCGGCGGTGCCGGCGTAGGCCTTCACGGGGTCGAAGGGGGAGGCCGCGGCGACGGCGAACACCGCGAAGGTGACCGCGAGGAGGACGGGGACGGCGGCCAGGGCGCGCCGTCCCGTCATCCGCGCCATGGCCCCCCAGGGGAGGCGGCGCTTCACTTGCCCTTGTCCCCCGTGGACTTCGGCTTCCAGCCCTCGACGTTCCACCAGGGGCCGGAGGCGAGGCCGTGGTCGTGCGGCTCGATCTGGGTGCTCAGTCCGTCCCAGCTGTCGTTGACGACGTACAGGTGGTCGATGTGGGTGAGGAAGGTGTAGCCGGGGTTCTTGGCCAGTTCGCGCTGGACGGTGTCGTAGGCGGCGCGGCGCTCGGCGGGGTCGTCGGTCCGGCGGCCGTCCTCCAGGGCGCGGTCGACGGTCTTGTTGTCGTACCAGGCCATGTTGTTGAAGCCGTCGCCCGCGAGGGAGGACTTCAGGAGCAGGTACTGGTCGAAGTCGGGGTCGCCGGGCGAGCCGCCGCCGGCGAGGACGGCGTCGGTCTTCATGCGGGGTTCGATGACCTCCCAGGTGCCGGCCTGGGTCTTGATCTCGATGCCGGCCTTCTTGGCGTCGGAGGCGTAGGCGAGGGCGTGGTCCTGGCGGAGTTTGTCGCCGGAGAGGTACCAGAGCGGGAACTCGGCGCGGACGCCGTTCCTGACGCGGATGCCGTCGGGGCCGGGCTTCCAGCCGGCCTCGTCGAGGATCTTCCGGGCGCCGGCGAGGTCGTGGCGGCGCTCGGTTCCCTTCGCGAACCAGGGGCTGTCGGTCGGGACGGGCCCGTAGGCGGGCTTCCCGGCGTCTTCGAGGATCTTGTCGACCATGGCCTGGCGGTCGACGGCGATGTCGAGGGCGCGGCGGACGGCGGTGTCGCCGGTGACCGCGTGGTGGGTGGGGAGGGTGACGGTGCGGTAGTCGTAGGTCTTCGCCGCGTACGTCTTCCTCCCCTTGTCGCCCTTGAATCCCTCGGCGAGGTTGGGCGGCAGGATGGCGCCGTCGAGGTCGCCGGCGCGCAGCCGGGTCGCGCGGACGTCGTCGTCCTTGACGACGGCCATGGTGAACTTCTTCACCGGGGGCGCGCCGTCCCAGTAGGTGGGGTTGGCCTTGAAGCTGAGCTTCTCGCCCTTGGACCAGCCGGTGAGGACGTACGGTCCGGTGCCGATCGGCCTGGTGGTGAAGGCACCGGTGTTGACGTCCTGCTTCGAGACGACGTGCTCGGGGGCGATGGCGAGGACGGTGCGCTCGGCGAAGGCCGCGTAGGGGTACTTCAGGGTGAAGACGACGGTGTCGTCGCCGATGGCCTCGACGTTCCTGATGGCGTCGAGCTCGGTGCGGGAGGCGTTGTTCGTCTTCGGGTCGAGGATCGTCCTGTACGTGAAGACGACGTCCTTCGAGGTGAAGGGGGCTCCGTCGCTGAAGGTGACGCCCTCGCGGAGGGTGTACGTGTAGGTGAGGCCGTCGGCGCTGATGTGGGGAAGCTCGGCGGCGAGGGCCGGCCGGAGCTTCATGTCGGCGTCGAAGGCGAGGAGCCCGTCGAAGATCTTGGAGTTGCCGTCCTTGCCGTAGCCGAGGAGCGGGCTGAGCGTCTCGGGCTCGTAGGCGATGCCGACGACCGCGGAATCCTTGGGGCCGCCGGAGTCCCCGGCGGTGGAGCCGGGGTTCGTGCAGGCCGCCGCCGTGAGGGCCACTGCCCCCGCGAGTATCGCGGCGGCCGCGCCCCGGATGGATCGGGCGGTCATCGTGTCCACACCCCTTTTTGGAGATCAACTGTTATTGCGAACGGCTTGCAATTAAACAGTATGTAAAGGGGTGCGGACACGGTGACCCCTTACCGGGCCACGACACTCTCCTACTCGGGGGCGGGGAGGCCCACCAGGCCGGCGATCACGTCCTGGTGCCGGCCCGCCGAACCCAGCGCGATCTGGTCGGACTTGGCCCGCTTGAGCGCGAGGTGCGCGGGGTGCTCCCAGGTCATCCCGATCCCGCCGTGCAGCTGGACGCACTCCTCGGCGGCGCGGACCGCCACCCGGGAGCAGTAGACCTGGGCGACGGCGACCGTGAGCGGGGCGTCCGGGCTCCCGCCGGCGAGGGCGTCGGCGGCGGCGCGGGCCGCCGCCCTGGCCCCGACCACGTCCAGCCAGAGCTGGGCCATGCGGTGCTTGAGCGCCTGGAAGGAGCCGACCGGCCGGTTGAACTGGTGGCGCTCCCTGGTGTGCCGGACGGTCTCCTCCAGGCACCACTCGGCGAGACCGAGCTGCTCGGAGGCGAGCAGTCCGGCGCCCACCAGCAGCCCCCGGCGGATCGCGGCGCGGGCCGCGTCCGGCCCGGCGAGCCGGGTGCCGCTCCCGGCCGGGGTGGTGACCCGGGCGAGCGGGCGGGTGAGGTCGAGCGGGGTCTGCGGCTCGACGGTCGCCTCGCCGGCGGGCACGGCGTACAGGCCGTCGGCGCGCGGGACGAGCAGGACGTCGGCGGCGCCGGCGTCCGCGACCCCGGTGACGGTGGACGCGGTGGGCGACTCCGCGTCCGGGGCGGCGGAGAGCGGGACGGCGAGCACGGCGACCGTGCGCCCGCTCGCGAGCCCGGCGAGGAGCTCGGCCGCCGGGGCGCTCTCCCCCACGAGGGCGAGCAACGTCTCGGTGGCCACGACCGCGCTCGTGAGGTACGGCGCCGGGGTCACCGCGCGGCCCAGCTCCTCCAGGACGACGGCGGCCTCGCGGTGGCTCGCGCCCTGGCCGCCGAGCTTCTCGGGTACGAGGAGTCCGGCGGCGCCCATGTCGCCGGCGAGCGCCTTCCAGAGCCCGGGGACGTACGGGCTGTCCGTCTCGATCCGGCCGAGCAGGTCCTGGGGGCCGGCCCGGTCGGCGAGGAGGGAGCGGACGGCGGTCCGCAGGTCGTCCTCGGTCTCGGAGTAGAGGAGGTCGTACTTCTCCGTCTGCTCTGTCGTCTCTGTCATCGGGCGAGGTCCTTCCAGGCGACGTCCTTGTCGTTGCGGGGCTCGGACGGCAGGCCGAGGACCCGTTCGGCGACGATGTTGAGCAGGACCTCGGTCGTACCGCCCTCGATCGAGTTGCCCTTGGAGCGCAGATAGCGGTAGCCGGCGTCCCGGCCGGTGAAGTCGACGAGCTCGGGGCGGCGCATCTCCCACTCCCCGTACAGCAGCCCCTCCTCGCCGAGGAGTTCCACTTCGAGGCCGCTGATGGCCTGGTTGAGCCGGGCGAAGCCGAGCTTCATCGCGCTGCCCTCGGGGCCGGGCTGGCCCGCGACGAGCTGCTGGCGGAGCCGTTCGCCGGTGAGCCGGGCGACCTCGGCGTCGACCCAGAGGTCGAGGAGGCGCCGGTGCAGGTCGTGGGTGCGGAGCTCGGGGCGCTCGCGCCAGGTCGCGGCGGCCTTCCCGATCATGCCGCCCTCACGCGGGATGCGGGCGCCGCCGATGGAGACCCGCTCGTTCATGAGCGTGGTCTGCGCGACCCGCCAGCCGTCGCCGGTCTCCCCGAGGCGGTGGGCGTCGGGGATCCGGACGCCGGTGAGGAAGACCTCGTTGAACTCGGCCTCGCCGGTGATCTGGCGCAGCGGCCGGACCTCCACGCCGGGGTCGGTCATGTCGCAGACGAAGTAGGTGATGCCCCGGTGCTTGGGCACGTCCGGGTCGGTGCGGGCGATGAGGATGGCCCAGCGGGCGACGTGGGCGCTGGAGGTCCACACCTTCTGCCCGTCGATCACCCAGTCTCCCCCGTCGTCCCGGACGGCGCGGGTGCCGAGCGCGGCGAGGTCGGACCCGGCGCCGGGCTCGCTGAAGAGCTGGCACCACACCTCCTCGCCCACCCACAGCGGCCGGAGGAAGCGGCGCTTGACCTCGTCGGAGCCGTACGCGAGGAGGGTGGGGGCGGCCATGCCGAGGCCGATGCCGATGCGGCGCGGGTCGTTGTCGGGGGCGCCCGCGGCGGCGAGTGCGGCGTCGACGACGGCCTGGAGCGCGCGGGGCGCGTCGAGTCCGCCGAGGCCCACCGGGTAGTGCACCCAGGCGAGTCCGGCGTCGAAGCGGGCGCGCAGGAAGTCGGTGCGGTCGGTGGTCGCGGGCGGGTGGTCGGCGAGCAGCTTCCGGGTGAGGGAGCGGAGTTCTTCGGCGTCGGCCGTGCGTACGGCGTCGGTCATGCGCGGGCTCCTTCCGGGAGGACGACCAGGCGGCCGGTGGTGGTGCCGTCGGCGACGCGCTGGACGGCGTCCGCCGCGCCGGCGAAGGGGACGCGCTCGCCGATGAGGGGCTTGATGAGGCCCTTGGCGGCGTAGGCGGTCAGGGTCTCGTGGCAGCGGGCGATCGCGGCCGGGTCCTTCGCCGCGTAGAGGCCCCAGTGAAGGCCGAGGACGGAGTAGTTCTTCACGAGGGCGTGGTTGAGGGCCGGGGTGGGGACGGTGCCGCTCGCGAAGCCGACGATCACGATCCGACCCTCGAAGGCGACGCACTTGGCGGACTGCTGGTAGGCCTCGCCGCCGACGGGGTCGTAGATCACGTCGGCGCCCCGGCCGCCGGTCGCGGCCTTGACGGCGGCGACGACGTCCTCGGAGCGGCGGTCGACGACGAGGTCGCAGCCGAGGGCGCGGGCGACGGCGGCCTTCTCCGGTCCGCCGACGACCCCGATGACGGTGGCGCCGGCCGCCTTGCCGAGCTGGACGGCGGCGCTGCCGACGCCGCCCGCCGCCGCGTGGACGAGGAGGGTCTCGCCCTCCTGGAGGGCGGCCCTGCGGTGCAGGCCGAACCAGCCGGTCTGGTAGCCGATGTGCAGCGCGGCGGCCTCGGCGTCGTCCAGGCTCTCCGGGGCGGGGAGCAGTCCGGCGGCGTCGACGAGCGCGTAGGTGGCGAATCCGCCGTGCGGGAGGGCGGCCGTGGTGATCACCCGGCGCCCGTCCTCGGTCTCGCCGCAGAGCTCCACGCCGGGGGTGAAGGGCAGCGGGGGCCGGACCTGGTAGTGGCCGCGGCAGAGGAGCGCGTCCGGGAAGTTGACGTTGGCGGCGCGGACCCTGAGGAGGAGCTGCCCGTCCGCGGGCGTGGGCGGCTCCACCTCCTCGCGGCGCATCACCGCGCCCGGTTCGCCGTTCTCGTACACACGCCATGCCTGCATCCGCGAGCCTCCTCCGTACCGAGTGGTCGGTTGCATACTAAGCGGTCGCTTGCATCCCGTGGAACGGGTCAGCCGGACTTCTTCGGCCGGGCCCTGACGTGCATGCGCTCCCCCTGCGGTCCGAAGAGGCTGAGGAACTCCACCGGGCCGTCGGCCGTCGGCCCGAACCAGTGCGGGACGCGCGTGTCGAACTCGGCCGCCTCGCCCGCGGCGAGGACGACGTCGTGCTCGCCGAGGACGAGCCGCAGCTTCCCGGAGAGCACGTACAGCCACTCGTACCCCTCGTGGACGCGGGGCTCCGGGGGCTCGTGCGGCTTCTCCTCGATCACCTTGTACGCCTGGAGCCCACCGGGCTGCCGGGTCAGCGGGTACATCGTGCGGCCGTGGCGGACGATCGGCCGGGCCTTGACCCGGGGGTCGCCCACCGCGGGGGCGCCGACCAGCTCGTCCAGCGGGACCTGATGGGCGCGGGCGAGCGGCAGGAGCAGTTCGAGGCTGGGCTTGCGCTGCCCGGACTCCAGCCGGGAGAGGGTGCTCACGGAGATGCCGGTGGCGGCGGAGAGCTCGGCCAGGGTCACCCCGCGGTCGCGGCGGACCCGGCGGAGCCGGGGACCCACCTCGTTCAGCACGGCGTCGATGCGGTCGTCTTCGGTCATGGATCCAGTGTTGCAGGAACGGCAAGATTTCTTGCCGCCTTATCCGGCCAGGAGTGACGCTCACCCCATGAGCGCGAACCCGACCGGAACAGACATCGCGCACCTGACCGGCACAGAATGAGGAGCACGGAGATGACGAAGACGGACGAGCGGTACGACGTCGTGGTGGTCGGCGGGGGTGCGGCCGGGCTCAGCGCCGCACTGATCCTGGGCCGGTCACGGCGGCGCACCCTGGTGGTCGACGCGGGCGAGCCCAGGAACGCCCCGGCGGCGCACATGCACGGCGTCCTGTCCCGGGACGGGGTGAGCCCCGCCGAGTACCTGGAGGTCGGCCGGCGCGAGCTCACCGCGTACGGGGTGGAGTGGCGGGCCGGTCGGGTGACGGGCGCGGCGCCCGACGGGCGGGACGGGTTCGCCGTGTCCCTCGCGGACGGGGCGGCCGTGCGCGCGCGGCGGCTCGTCGTCACGACCGGGCTCGTCGACGAGCTCCCGGGGATCGACGGGGTCGCCGAGCGGTGGGGCCGCGACGTGCTGCACTGCCCGTACTGCCACGGCTGGGAGGTGCGCGACCGGGCCTTCGGTGTGATCGCGCACCCGAGGATGCCCGCGCACCAGGCGCTGATGGTCTCCCACTGGTCCACGGACGTGACCCTCTTCCTGCACACCGCAGGTGAGCTCTCCGCCCATGACGCGGCGCTGCTCGACGCGGCCGGCGTCGAGGTCGTCGCCGGCGAGGTGGCTGGGCTCGTCACCGAGGACGACCGGCTGACCGGGGTCCGGCTCGCCGACGGCCGGACGGTCCCCCGCTCCGTGGTCTTCGTCGGGGCCGATCGCCTCGCGCCCCGGGACGGAGTCCTGCGGCAGCTGGGAGCCGCGCTGTGCGAGACGCCGTTCGGGGAGTTCGTCACGGTGGACGAGACGGGCCGGACGAGCGTGCCGGGCGTCTGGGCGGCCGGGAACGTGACGGGCCCGCAGGAGCAGGTGGTCAACGCGGTCAGCCGGGGCTACCGGGCGGGCGCGGCTATCAACGGCGAACTGCGCTTCGCCGACCTGGAGGACGCGGTGGCCGGTCGGCCGTGCGGATGAACCCCGGGTACTGCGGCTGCGCCACCGGGCCGCAGGGGTGAGGATCGGCAATGGTGGCCGGAAGCCGGTGGGACCGGCGGCGCAGCTCCGGCAGTCACGGACGACGGAAGGACAGGACACCCCCATGCTCGGTACGCAGTTCACCACGGGATCCCCCAGCTGGATCGATCTCGGCAGCCCCGACACGGAGGCCGCCGCGGCGTTCTACGGCGCCGTCTTCGGCTGGGAGTTCCGGTCGGCGGGACCGGAAGCCGGCGGCTACGGCTTCTTCCAGCAGGACGGCAGCACGGTCGCCGCGCTCGGACCGCTCACCGAGGAGGGCGCCCGCAGCGCCTGGACGGTGTACTTCCGGACGCCGGACGCGGACGCCACGCAGAAGACCGCCGAGTCCTCGGGCGGCACCGTCCGCGTCCCGGTCATGGACGTCATGGAGGCGGGTCGCATGGCCGCGCTCACCGACCCGGGCGGCGCCCAGTTCGCCGTCTGGCAGCCGGGCTCCGTCCAGGGCCTGGAGCGGACCTCCTCGACCAACACCCTCGTCTGGGCCGAACTCCACGTCGCCGACCCGGAGTCCGTCCTCGCCTTCTACCAGAAGCTGTTCGGCTGGCGGTGGGCGGCGATGGACGCGCCCGGCATGACCTACCGGGTGATCTCCACGGCCGAGGGGAACCAGGAGGACGCCTCGTTCGGCGGTGTCGCGGAGCTCCAGGGCGAGACTCCCCACTGGATCCCGTACTTCGCGGTCGAGGACGTCGACGCGATCGCCCGCACGGCACAGGGCAACGGCGGCTCGGTCCTCATGCCCGCGGCCGACATCCCCGACGTCGGCCGCATCGCCTGGCTCGCCGACCCCTTCGACGCACCCTTCGCCGTGCTGAAGCCCGCGCCGATGGGATGAGCGGGAGGACCCCTCATGGCACCCCCCGGCGCCCCCGTCAGCGGGCGAAGAGCTCGAAGGTCACCGCCTGACGGCCGCCGAAGCGGTCGGCGGCGCGGCTCGTCGTCGCGGTGAGGAAGGACCGGACGTACTCCTCCGGGTCCTCGTCCGTCAGCGCCTCGATGTAGGCCCGGTGGCAGAGCAGCGAACGGATCGCCCGGTCCAGGCCCGGGCCCGCGTCGACGGCGTGGGTCGGGGTGCTGGAGGCCGCGACCGCCACCCAGCGCACGCCGTCCCAGGGCTCCAGGCCCTGCTCGGTCAGCTCGGGGAAGATCCAGCGGTTCCCGGCGTCGGCCGCCGCGTCCAGTGTGGCGCGGCCGACGGCCAGGTGGTCGGGGGTGTTCCAGGGGGCGCCCGGCCCCCCGCCCCACGTGTCGCGGTGGTTGAGGGTGACGACGAGCTCGGGGCGGTGGCGGCGGATCGCGGCCGCGATGTCGCGGCGCAGCCCGAGCCCGTACTCGATCACACCGTCGCGGTGGTCGAGGAAGTCGACGGTGTCGACGCCGACGACGGCCGCGCTGTCCCGCTGCTCCCGCTCGCGCAGCGGGCCGCAGACGTCCGGCGCGAGGGTGTCGATCCCCGCCTCGCCGCGGGTGGCGAGGACGTAGACGACCTCTTTCCCGGCGTCGGTCCAGCCGGCGACGGCCGCCGCGCAGCCGTACTCCAGATCGTCGGGGTGGGCGACGACGGCGAGGGCGCGCTGCCAGTCGCCGGGCATCTCCGCGAGGTCGGTGACTCCGGTTTCGATCATGAGCGCAGGATACGGGCCGCCTCCGCGACCGTCGGGCGGAACGCACCGGCGAGGATCACCGAGCGCGAGATGTGCCGCGGGCGGTCGGGGTTGAGGCCGCGCCGCTCCGCGAGGGCGACCGCGAGGCGCTGGACACGGACGAGCGCGGCGACCGGGTCGATGGCGTCGGCGGCGAACACGGCGCCCGTGGAATCCACTTCGTCCCGGAGGCCGGAGGGGGCGGGGCCGAGGCAGCAGACGAGGCTGGTCCGGTCGCTGATGGAGATCGGGCCGTGCCGGTACTCCATCGCCGCGTACGACTCCGTCCAGGCGCGGGCCACTTCGCGGAGCTTCAGCGCCGCCTCGTCGGCGAGTCCCACGGTCCATCCGGTGCCGAGGAAGGTGAACTGGGCGCACCGCTCCCAGACGGCGGGGAGCCGCTCGTACAGCACGAGCTCCGCGTCGGCGATCGCGGGCGCCAGGTCCACCCCGAGCCCCGCTCGCAGGAGTTGGAGTGCGGTGGTGGCGAACCGGGTCTGGACGACGGAGCGTTCGTCGGCGAAGCCGAGGTCGACGACCTCGTCCGCGAGCTGCCCGGCCGGGCTGTCCGGGACGCCGGTCAGGACAAGGGTCGGGACGCGGCCGGCCGCGGCGGCGAGCAGGTCCACCACCTCCGTGGTGGTGCCGGAGCGGGTGAGGGCGACGATCCGGTCGTAGCCGCGGCCGAGCGGGGTCCTGTCGGAGGCGGGAAAGGCGTCGGTCTCGCCCGCGCCGAGCGACTCGCGCAGGGCGGCGTAGGCGCGGGCGATGCAGTACGAGGTGCCGCAGCCGACGACCGCGATGCGCTCGCCCCGGAGCGGCAGCCGGGCGGCATGGCCCTCGGCGGTCTCGGCGGCGCGGCGCCAGCAGTCGGGCTGACTGGCGATCTCCGCGGTGACATGGGTGCTCATGGTCCGGGTCCTCTCCTCGCAGGCTCCCACATGGGGTCCGGACCGAGTTCTACCGGTATCGGGCAAGAGCACACCATGAGCAATACGCACTCACTGCTTGGACTTTTCCTCGTCCCCCGCTCCCCGCACTCCCCCGCGTCCGCCCCCGCAGGAGGCGCGGACGACGAGCCGGGGCCGCAGCTGCACCTGGTGGAGCGGGGCCGCGTCCCCCTCGGCGAGGCGCCGGAGCAGGATCTGCGCGGCGAGCCGGCCGAGCTGGTACTTGGGCGGCGACACGGCCGTCAGCGGGGTCTCCGCGACATCGGCGAACTCGTTGTCGTAGCTGATCAGGGCGAGGTCCTCGGGCACCCGGAGCCCGGCGCGGCGGGCCGCCCCGAGCATCAGCGCGGCCTCCCGGTCGCCGAAGCAGAGCGCGGCGGTGACACCGGCGGCGCGCAGGGCGGCGAGGGCCCGGTCGGCGCGGTCCGGGTCCCAGCGGGCCATCACGTCCCGTTCGTACGGCGGGGCTTCGGGCAGTCCGAGATCGGCGAGCGCCCGGGCGAAGCCGGACTCGATGGGCGCGGTGGTGGGCGCGTCGGTGCGGGCGACGAGGCCGAGCCGTTCGTGGCCGAGGCCGCGCAGATGGCGTACGGCGTCGTAGGCGCCGCCCTCGTGGTCGGTGCAGACGTGCTCGGTGGAGTCGCCGGGGCCGTGGGCGGCGAGCCGGCGCTCGACGAGGACGGCGGGGACGGGCAGGGCGAGGAGTTCCTCGGCGCGCCGGCCGGGGTCGGTGGCGGTGTGCAGGCTCGGGACGAGGAGGAGCCCGTGGACGCCCGCGGAGAGGAGGCGTTCGACGGCGGCGTCCTCCTCGTCGGGGTCGTAGTGGGAGCAGGCGAGGACGAGCCGTGCGCCGTCCGCCGCGAGCTCCTTCTCGATGCCCTGGAGGACGCGCGGGTAGTAGAACGTGGTGTCGGGGACGAGGACCCCGACGATCCGGCGGCCGGTCCTGTCCCGCTCGGGGCGGTGGGCGGCGAAGGTGCCCGCGCCCTGGCGCCGCTCGACGAGGCCGAGGGCGACGAGGTCCTCGTAGGCGCGGCGGACGGTCGTCACCGACAGGCCCGTCTCGGTGGCGAGGGCGCGTTCGGTGGGGAGTTTGCTGCCGGGCGGCCAGGTGCCGTCGAGGATGCCGCGCCGCAGCTCGGCCATGAGGGCCCGGAACTTCAGCTCCCGGCCGGACGCCGGTGTCTCACGTCCCGCCATCCGGGCCCCCTCGCTCTCGCCGCGCCGGGCGCGGCGCGCATTGCTCGTCGATTGCGCGCCGAATCCTATGCCCGGGCGATCAGCACCGGCGCCGGAAGGTCAGACCTCGTCGCGGGCGAGCGAGAGGAGCCGGTCGAGGACGCGCGGGCCGCCGGCCCGTACCCCGTCGTGCTCGAACTCGTCGGTCACCCAGGTCCGCAGGCCGCGCACGGCTCTCGCCGTTTCGAGGGAGTGGGCGGTGTCCACGTACAGGTCGTCGTGGTAGACGGCGGCGGCCACCGGAACCTCGTTGGCGGCGAGGCGCTCGGGGTCGTAGAGCGGGGCCCAGTCGGCCCGCTGGGCGAGCAGCTCCGCCGTCTCGCGGAGCGGTCGCAGGGCCGGGTCGGTGGTGAAGTGCCACGGGTGGACGGTCTCGCCGGTGAAGAGGAGGGGCCCGCCGTCGGCGAGGGCCGAGGCCGCGTCGAACTCGGGGAACTCGCCCCGGACGCGCTCCGCGGCCCAGTCGGTGGGGCCCTGCCCCTGCGCGTAGATGGCCTCGTGGAGCACCGCGTAGAGCGGGTGTCCCGCGAACGACAGGTGGGCCTGGACCTGTTCGAGGAAGGCGTCGGAGAGCGCGGGCCCGCCCGGGGTCGGGACGAAGGCGTGCTCCAGGAGCAGATGGAGCTGGTGGGTGCCGTCGCCGGAGCCGAGGAGGATGCCGAGCGACTGGAAGGCCTCGACGGTGAGGAGCCCGCCGCCGGGGAGGGTGACCTCGTGTTCGAGGAGGTGCGCGGCGATGGCCCGGGCCCGCTCGGCGTCCTGCGGGTAGCGGGCGTAATGGGCCTCGTTGCGGCGCCGGACGCGGGGGTAGGCGGCGCGGTAGACCTCGTCGGCCGTGGCGTACAGGGAGGGCAGGCCCCCGGTGACGAGGACGGTCTCCAGGCCTTCGGGGGCGGTGGAGAGGTAGTGGGTGGCGCAGAAACCGCCGAAGCTCTGGCCGAGGACGGTCCAGGGGGCGCCGCCGGTGAGCCGCCGCCGGATGGCCTCGCAGTCCTTGACGATGGAGTCGGCGCGGAAGTGGGTGAGGTAGTCGGCCTGCTCGCGCGGGGTGCCGCGCAGCGGCAGGGTCTGGCGGTTGGCGGGGGTGGAGCGGCCGGTGCCGCGCTGGTCGAGGAGGAGGACGCGGTACTCGCGCACGGCCCGTCCGAGCCAGGCCTGCGGGCCGACGAAACGGCGGGCGCCGAAGCCGGGGCCGCCCTCCAGGTAGACCAGCCAGGGCAGCCGCTCCCGGTCCTTGTCGGCGTTCCCGGCCTTCCCGGCCTGCCCGCTCGCGACGAGCTCACGGCCGTAGATCTCGATCCGCTCGCCGTCGGGGCGGGAGTGGTCGAGCGGGACGGGGAAGCGGTGGTCGGTGAGGACGAGGCCCGGCTGGCGGTAGGTGGTCAAGGCTGCTCCTGCTCCTGTTCGTACGCCCCCGCCAGGACAGTGGATCACATGGCGGGGGCCGTACCCGGGGACGGGGCGGGGCGGGTCAGGAGGTGGGGAAGGAGTCCGCCGTCCTGATCCGGTCACGGATCCAGACTCCGGCGGGCTTGAGGGAGCCGGTGCCGGTCCAGGTTCCGCCGGCGGCGCAGGTGCCGGGCTTGAAGACGGCGCCGCTGCGGCTGTCGTCGGAGAAGTTCCAGTTGACCCAGCTGATCTTCTTCGTGGCCATCAGGTCGAGGTACTTCTGCGTCATGGTGAAGTCGTTGGCGCCCTCGCCGGCGTAGTTCTGCGTGCCGAACTCGGTGACGAAGACGGGCAGCTTGTCGGCGGCGCGGGAGAGGGTGTTCAGGTACTCGTCCCGGTGGGAGTACGCGTAGAAGTGGAACGTGTACATGATGTTGCTCGCGTTCACCGGGCTGGACACGACCTCGGACTCGTCGGAGCCCTCGGAGACGCCGAACGAGGACCAGGCGCGCGTGCCGACGAGGACCGGGGTCTCGGGGTCCTTGGCGCGGATGACGGGGATGAGCTCCTCGGCGTAGCTCTTGATCCGGGACCAGGCGACGCCGCTGGGCTCGTTGGCGATCTCGTAGAGCAGGTTGGTCTTGGAGCCGTGGCGCTGGGCGATCTCGGTGAAGAAGGTCTTGGCGCGGGCGAGGTTGTGGTGCGGGTCGCCGGGGTCGAGCATGTGCCAGTCGACGATCACGTACATGCCGCGCGCGGTGGCCTGCTCGATGAGCGAGTGGGCCAGGTCGGTGTACTTGCGGGGGTCGGTCTCGTAGCCGTCCTCCTGGACGTACGTGGAGACCCGCAGGACGTCGGCGTTCCAGTCCTTGGCGAGGGCGTCGAGGGAGCCGCCCGTCAGACACTGGGCGTACCACTGGGTGCCGTGGCTCGACATGCCGCGCAGCTGGATCGGCTGGCCGTACCGGTTGCAGAGCTTGGTGCCGCAGACCTTGAGCTGTCCGTTGACCGCGGCGGGCGTGGTGCCGGTGGGCGGCGGGGTGGTGGTGCCGGTGTCGACCGTGAGGTGGTCGACGTTGGGGCCGCCGTTCGCGGTGGTGGCGGTGGCGCGGACGGTGTTGGCGCCGGCCTTGAGGGTGGCGGTGACCCGGGTGGTCGCCCAGCTGGTCCAGGCTCCGGTGCCGGCGAAGGACGTGCCGGAGGCGGCGGTCGCGCCGTTGACCGTGATGTTCATGGGGCGGTCGGTCGTCGTGCCGTTGGCGTAGCGCAGGGTGAGGGTGGCGGTGCCCGCCTGGGCGGCGTTGACGTTCCACTGGACGTAACTGCCGCTGACGTTGTCGTAGTTGACGAAGCCGGTGCCGGTGAATCCGGCGTGGTCGGACTCGGCGAGGCCCTGCGAGACGGTGGCCGTCTCCGCCTCGTGGGTGACGGGGGCGGCGCTCGCGGTGGGCGGTGCGGCGGCGAGGCCGAGGAGCAGGGCGCCGAGGGCGGTGCCGGCGACGCCGAGGTGCCGGACGCGGGGCCGGAGGCGGGGTCGTACGGATCGTGCCGAAGTCATGGGGGTCTCCACGGAACGACGAACGAGGGGTGGGGGACGGAGAGTTGGACTGGAAGGAAACTTTCCTAACGGATGAATAGCAGGGGTCTGGAACACCCCGCAAGGGTCATGACAAGAGACGCTGTTCAGCGGGCTGACGACAGAGCCCCCACCCGGCAGCGCGGAATCAGGCCCTTGCCGGTGAGGTAGTTCCGCGCCACGTCCTCGGGGAGGCGGCGCCAGCTGTCGACCTGTTCGTTGAGTTCGGCCAGATCTGCCGTGGTCAGGACGGTGTTGAGCCGGTCGAGGAGCCCCGTGACCCCCGCGCTCCCGGCGCGGGCGCGATTGACGACCGGGACGATGTGGTCGGCGTTCTGGAGGTCGATCCCGTAGACCTTCTCGAGACCGGGGGCGCAGTACGGCCGCTGGACGCATTCGTCCCCGGCCGCGATCCTGACGGGGGAGGCCGACGGCCCCGAGGTCGCTGAGCGTCTTCAGACGGTGCTCGGCGGCGTAGGCGGCGGTGACGGCGAAGGCGCTCTGGTCGACGGCGGGCCCGGGGTGGAGGACGGTGAGCCCGCGCGGGGTGGCGAGCGCGCGCAGGGCGGTCATGGTGGCGGCCAGGTCGGGCGAGCCGACGGTCGGCGCGTCCGGCCCGTTGGCCTTGGCGTTCAGCCAGTCGGCGAAGGTGGCCGCGTACTCCGGTACGACGTCGATCCGGCCGGGCCGTTCGGGTGCGGAACCGGCCCCCGGACCCCCTGCTGGGCAGCTTCGGGGAGCCCCGGGGCGAGCTCTGGGTTCCGGCGGGCTCAGATCGTCTTTCCGGCGTCTTTCACACGTCTTCCTGGAGGACGGACAGGACGTTCCCCGCCGGGTCCGTGAACCAGGCGATCGTCGGCCGGCCGTCACCGCCCCGCAGGATGCCCTTCTCGTCGGCGTCGAAGCCGGGGTAGCGCTCCGTGGTCACCCCGCGCGCCGCCAGCTCGTCGACGGCCCGGTCGACGTCGTCGACCTGGAAGTTGAGGATCGTGTACGAGGCGGCGGTGTGCTCCTCCTTCGGGTAGACGAAGACCCGGGTCCCGCCCGCCAGGGTGAGGAAGAGCATCCGCATCTCGCCCTCGCCCGCCTCCTCCACCTTCAGGCCGAGGGTCTCGCCGTAGAAGCGCCGGGCGGCGTCGAGGTCGTCGACCGAGAAGCCGCTGAATGCCGAGGTCTCGCCGAACATGACGTACTCCCTTCCGGGGGACTCTTCCGAGGCCCCCTTCCAGGATCCGCCGACGGGCCGCGAACCGCTCAGGGGGCGATCGGCAGCCGCCGCTTGTGCTCCGTGAGCTCGTAGCGGCGGACGATCGAGGCGAAGGCGGCCTCCGCGACCGGCTTGCCCTCCAGGAAGTCGTCGATGTCGTCGTACGTGACGCCGAGCGCGTCCTCGTCGGGCTTGCCCGGGTCCAGCGTCTCCAGGTCGGCCGTCGGGGTCTTCCACACCAGCTCGGCCGGGGCGCCGAGCTCGGCGGCGACCGCGCGGACGCGCCGCTTGGTGAGACCCGTGAGCGGGACGACGTCGGCGGCGCCGTCGCCGAACTTGGTGAAGAAGCCGGAGACCGCCTCCGCGGCGTGGTCGGTGCCCACGACGAGGCCGTCGTGGGCGCCGGCGACCGCGTACTGGGCGATCATCCGCTGGCGGGCCTTGATGTTGCCCTGCACGAAGTCCTGGTGGTGGGCGTCACGGAAGGTGACCCCGCCCGCGAGGCCGGCCTCCAGGGCCGCGTCGCTGGCCGCCTTCACGTCCACGGTGAGGACCCGGTCGGCGCGGATGAAGCCGAGCGCGGTCTGCGCGTCGCTCTCGTCGGCCTGGACGCCGTACGGCAGGCGCATGGCGTAGAAGGTGGCGTCGTGGCCGGCGGCCCGGACCCGCTCCACGGCGAGCTGGCAGAGCCGGCCGGCGGTCGTCGAGTCGACGCCGCCGCTGATGCCGAGGACGAGGGAGCGCAGCCCGGTGGAGGTGAGGCGCTCGGCGAGGAAGGCCACCCGGCGCTCGATCTCCACGGCCGGGTCGAAGGTGTCGGACACCTCGAGGTCCCGGGCGATCTGCTGCTGGAGGGCGGTGGACGCCGGGTCGGTCACGGGGGTCTCCTCGTCGGGATCGGGTGCGTACCGGGGTCGGATCGGTACCGGGGTCGACTCTACGCACCGGGGCCGCAGGGTGTCGCCCGGCCCCGGTGGCCCGCGGCCCCATGCTGTCGCCGGCCGGGCGCGGGCGGGGGCGTCAGGGCGTGGGCGTCAGTCCGCGGACGTGGACGTGGGCGTGGCCGTCCGTCCGGCGGACGTGGGCGTGGGCGTGGGCATGGGCGTCCGTCCAGCGGACGTGGACGTGGACGTGGGCGTCAGGGTGTGCCCGTCTCCGGGGTGCAGAGCACCTCGACCCGCTGGACGAGGTTGTTGGCGAAGCCGCCGCGGTTCCACGGCCCGGTGAGCGGCTGGACGTGGCCCTCGGCGTCGGTGGCCCGCGCGGTGAGGTGGCGCAGCCCCGGTGTCGCGGTCCAGGTGGTGTGCCAGGAGGACCAGGCCCAGGGATGGGCGGGGTCGTGGTCGAGTTCGGCGTCGGTCCAGACGGCCCCGCCGTCCTCGCTGATCTCGACGCGGGTGACCGGTCCGTGGCCGGACCAGGCGCGTCCGGCGAGCGGTACGGGCCCGGGGCGGACGACACGGGTGCGGGACATGAAGTCCGGGAAGCCGGGCGGGATCATCAGGGCCCGGGGCGCGATGAGGGTGACGGGCTCCCCGGGGTCGGGGTCCTCGGCCGCCGCGTGCATCCCGGACCGGGCCGCGGCGTCCGGCACCGCGCCCCGGATGCGGTAGGCCACGCTCTGCTGGAAGCCGGTGTACGGGGTGGCGGTGAGCGTGATGTCGTGGAGCCACTTCACGTGGGCCATGCCGTACCAGCCGGGGACGACGAGCCGGAGCGGGGAGCCGTGTTGCGGGGGCAGGGGTGCCCCGTTCATCTCGTACGCGACGAGGACGTCCCGGGCCGGATCCGCGGCGACCGACAGGGGCAGGGATCGCCGGTAGTCCTGCTCGACGCCCCGCTCCACACCGTGGTCGGCGCCGGTGAAGACGGCCTCGACCGCGTCCTCGGCGGCGCCGGCCTCCGCGAGCAGCGCGGCGAGGGGGACGCCCGTCCAGTCGGCCGTGCCGACGGCCTCGACGAGCCAGGGCTGGCTGACGGGCCGGGGCTTGAGGCGGGCACGTCCGTTCCCCGCGCACTCCAGGGTGACGCGGCGGGTGACGGAGGGCCGGGCGCGCAGCCCGTCGACGTCCAGGGCGAGCGGCCGGAGCACCCGGCCGCCGACGGTGAGCCGCCAGCCGTCCGCGTCCGTCGCGGGGATGTCGTAGTGCACAAGGACGTAGTGGAGGCCGGGCGGGGTCACGTCGTACCGCAGCGCTTCCAGGGGCAGCCCGTGGTTGCGGGCGGCGAGGGCCAGCTCCTGCGCGGAGATGCCCTCCTCCGGCCCGGCGAGCCGTCCCGGCGCGCTGATGTCGCCCAGTTCGCTCAGGGATCGGTCCATGCCCTCATGGTGCGCCGGGCGCCCCGGGGTGTCCTGTCGGGGCGGGCCCCGCTCCCGGACGCCACTCCCGGGCCCCTCCGCGGCGCCGGGCGGTGGTGGGTCCGGGCCCCGCCCGGGGTCGGCTTCGTCAGGACTGCGAGGAGCTGCGGAGCGCCCGGTCGAGGCCGTCCTGCGGGAGGCCCGTGAGGGCGCGCACGAAGATCTCCTCGTAGGCGGGCTCCCCGATCGTCGCGCGGGCGGTGTCCGTGTACTTCTCGCGCAGGGCCCGCAGACCCGGCAGCCCGCGCCGGGGCTGGCCGGTGGAGCGCCAGTACGCCTCCCCCGTGCCGGAGACGTCGGCCGCGCGCTCGCCGTCACCGGCGGCCGCGAGGGCGGTGGCGAGGACGTCGAGGCCGAGCGCGACGCCCAGGCTCGCGCCGAGCCGCCGGGTCCCTTCGAGCATGCCGCGGGCGTGCCCCGCGGCGGCCGCCGGATCGCCCTCCAGGAGTCCGGTCAGGGCGAGCTGGTACTGCAGGGCGGTGCGGGTCCAGTGTTCGTCGAGCTCCTCGCACAGGACCCGCAGGGCGAGCGCCCGCTCGCGGGCCTCGGCGAGCCGGCCGAGACCGGTGAGGGCGAAGACCCGTACGAGGCCGCAGCGGAGCCGGGCGGCGGAGTCGGCGGGTCCGCCCGGTACGGCGTCGAGGACGTGGTCCACCACGACGAAGGCGGCCATGGGACGGCCGGTGGTCAGGGCGAGAAGCCCGGCGAGGGCGGCGGCGTCCAGCGTGAGGTCACCGGGCCGGGGGCGTCCGGCCTCCGCGTACGGTCCCTGGCCGGGGTCGTCCGCGCGCTCCTCCAGTGCCTCCTCGTACTCCGTGTACCGGGCCTCACGGGCGCAGCGTTCACTGACGTCCTGGGCGGGGCCGAACTCGCCCTGGAGGACGAGGGTCACGCCGAGCGCCCACAGGGCGCGGGCCCGGGCGCGGCCGCGGGCACCGCTGAGCAGCAGGGACTGTTCGAGGCCGTCGCGGGCCTCGCGGAGGCGGCCGCGGCAGGACCAGGCGAAGGCGACGGAGCCGACGAGGTCGAGGGCCGCGTCCGGGTCGGTGCGCAGCAGCCGGTCGAGGGCGGTGCGGAGGTCGGTGTGGTGGGCGTCGACGCTCCGGTACCAGCGCAGCTGGCGGGCGCCGAGCCACTCGGTGTCCGCCCGGCGGGCGAGGCCCCGGAAGTGGGCGGCGTGCCGGTCGGCGACCGTCCCGGTCTCGCCGGTCCGCTCCAGCCACGTCGCCCCGTACGCGCGGATCGTGTCGAGCATCCGGTGCCGGCCACGGGCGTCGGGCGGGCGGACCACCGAGGAGCGGACGAGTCCGTCGAGGGCGTCCGGCAGGGTCGCGCGGGTCAGCGGGCCGCCGGCACAGACGGCGGTCGCCGACGCGAGGTCGAAGGGGCCGCGGAAGACGGAGAGACGGGCCCAGAGGAGGCGTTCGAGCGGCGCGCACAGCTCGTGGCTCCAGCCGATGGCGGCGCGCAGGGTCTGGTGGCGGCTCGGCCACACCCGCTCGGTGTGGGCGAGCAGGTCGAAGCGGGCTCCCGGCGGGGTGTCGAGGCGGGTCCCGAGCTGGTCCCGGACGGCCTCCGCGCCCTGGAGGCGGATCTGCGCGGCGGCCAGTTCCAGGGCGAGGGGGATCCCTTCGAGGCGTACGCAGATCTCCCCGGCGGGCCCGGCCGCGGGGAAGTCCTCCCCGGCGGCCCGGCGGAGCAGCTCCAGGGCGTCCCGGCCGGCGGGCGGCAGCGGGTCGAGGGCGACGATCCGCTCCCCCGCGACGCCGAGGGGACGGCGGCTGGTGGCGAGGACGGTGAGTCCGGGGGCGGCGGCGAGGAGTTCGGAGACGAGCCTCGCGCAGGGTTCGGTCAGGTGCTCGCAGGAGTCGAGGAGGAGGAGCAGGTGGTCGTCGGCGAGCCTGCGGCAGAGCGCGGTGCTCGCCATGCCGGGGGTGTGGTCGGCGAGGTCGACGGAGTCGGCGACGAGCGCGACGAGGAGCCGGTCGCCGTCGAGGGGGGTCAGGTCGGTCCACCAGGCGCCGTCCGGGAACCGTTCGGCGACGCGGTGGGCGGCGCGCAGCGCGAGCCGCGTCTTGCCGACGCCGCCGACGCCGGTCACGGTGACGAGGCGGTGCTCCGCCAACGCGGCGGATATTCGCTCCAGTTCCGTGCGGCGCCCCACGAACCCCGGGTTCTCGTCCGGCAGATGTCCACGCACGGGAGCAGTCTCCCTCATGGACGGCGGGAACGGACCCACGGAACCGCTTCGTTACGCATCCTCGCCCCTCATGACTCCCCTCCCCTCCCTCGCCCCCTCCGCCGGACCCTCTCCTCCCTCGTCTCACTCGTCATTCCACCGTCACGACGACCGAGTGCCATCCCTGGGCCCCGTCGGGCATCGTGTCGGTGCGCTGTTCGGGCTGGGTGGCCCCGGTGCCGTCGGTGGCGCGCACGGTGAGGGTGTGCCGGCCGGGTGCGGCCTCCCAGGGGTACGCCCACTGGCGCCAGGTGTCGCGGCTGTCCTCGGCGGCGAGCCGGGCGTCCCGCCAGGGGCCGTCGTCGACCCGTACCTCGACCCGGGTGATGCCCCGGTGCTGCGCCCAGGCGACCCCGGCGATCATGACGGTGCCGGCGGCGGGGCGGCCGAGGGGGCGGGGGGTGTCGATGCGGGACTGGGTCTTGACGGGGGCCTCGGCGGCCCAGCCGCGCGGGACCCAGTAGGCGTCGTAGGCGTCGAAGGTGGTGAGCTCGATCGATTCGATCCACTTGCAGGCGGAGACGTAGCCGAACAGGCCGGGGACGATCATGCGGACGGGGAAGCCGTGCGTGAAGGGCAGGGGTTCGCCGTTCATCCCGAAGGCGAGGAGGGCGTCGCGGCCGTCCATGACCTCCTCGACGGGGGTGCCGATGGTCATGCCGTCGACGGAGCGGGCGACGAGCTGGTCGGCGGTTCCGCCCTCGGAGGGCGGCCGGACGCCGGCCTCGCGGAGCAGATCGGCGAGGTGGATGCCGAGCCAGCGGGCGTTGCCGACGTAGGGGCCGCCGACCTCGTTGGAGACGCAGGCCAGGGTGATGTCCCGCTCCACCACTCTGCGTGCCGTCAACTCACGGAGTGTGAAGGTGCGTTCCTCGCGCACCCCACTGCCGTGGAGCCGCAGCCGCCAGCGGTCGGCGTCGACCTTGGGGACCACCAGCGCGGTGTCGACGCGGTAGAAGTCGCGGTTGGGGGTGAGGAACGGGCTGATGCCGGGGACGCGGAGCTGGGCTCCCGCGGGCATGGGCGGGGCGGGGGACGCCGGCCGGGGCAGGCGCAGCGCCGCCCGGGAGGCGGACGCGTTCGTCTCCACGGGTGAGCCGACGGCACGGCCGAGGGCCGCCGCACCCGTCGCGGCGAGCCCGGCGGAGGCGGCGACGATCAGGAACCCGCGCCGGTCGGCCCGGGCCGTGCCGGGCCTCGGGGTGAGGAGGCGGCCGGTCAGGACGTACAGCAGGACCACGCCGACGACGGCCCCGACGAGGGACGGCACGGCGTCCAGGGCCGAGTCCGAGTCGGGGCGGGTCACGGCGGCGAGCGCTCCGAGGAGACCGAAGGCGCCGACCGCCGCCGCGCCGAGTGCGCGGTGTCGGAGCGCGAGCACACCGATCGCGGCCGCGAGCAGGCCGAGGAGGACCAGGATGCCGAGCTGGAGGACCGCCTTGTCGCTCTCGCCGAAGGTGCGGATCGCCCAGTCCTTCAGGGCCGCCGGGGTCCGGTCGACGACGGCGCCGCCGACGGCCGGGACGGGGGCGGCCTCGGGCCGTACGCGGGAGGCGACGAGATCGGCGACGGCCAGTGAGACGTACGCGGCGACGAGGCCGCCGACCGCGGCGAGCAGCCGGTCGGTGCGGGTGGGTGTGTACTCCGGCTCGCGCGCGGCCCTGGTGGCGTTCATGGTGAGTACTTCGGCACGCTGCGCCGCCCGGATGGGTCCCTTCACCCGGGCGGCGCAGCCCGACACACCTGACGGGGGATCCTAGGGTTTGTCCAGGTGCTCGCCCGGGGTCGCGAGTTCCTCGACCGCCGCCGCGCCGACGACCGCGCCCGTGGACTTCTTGCCGCGCCGCAGCCGGCCTTCGAGCCAGGAGGCGAAGGTGGTGAGCGCGAAGTTGAGGATGACGAAGATCACGGCGACGACGGTGAAGCAGGCGATGGTGTTGGCGCCGTAGTTGGCGCTCATCGGGCGTACGGAGGCGAGGAGTTCGGAGAAGCCGAGCATCGCGCCGCCGAGCGCGGTGTCCTTGACGATGACGACGAGCTGGCTGACCAGCGCGGGCAGCATCGCGGTGACCGACTGCGGGAGCAGTACGTACGTCATGGTCTGGCCCTTGCGCATGCCGATGGCCTTCGCCGCGTCGGTCTGGCCGGTGGGCAGGGCGAGGATGCCGGCGCGGACGACCTCGGCGAGTACGGAGGCGTTGTAGAGGACGAGACCGGTGACGACGGCGTACATCGGGCGGATGTCCGGGCTGATGTCGGTGAACTCGGAGTACGCGGCGTTGGCGAAGAGCATGAGGATCAGGACGGGGATGGCCCGGAAGAACTCGACGCCGGTGCCGGCCGCGCCGCGCACGAAGCGGTGTTCGGAGAGCCGGGAGATGCCGAGGAGGGCGCCGAGCGGCAGCGCGATCACCATGGCGAGCGCGGCGGCGATCACGGTGTTCTTCAGGGCTGGCAGGATGTACGTCTCCCAGATGCGGGCGTCGGTGAAGAAGGGCGCCCACTTGGACCATTCGAGCTGGTTCTTGTCGGCGAGGCTCACCAGGACCCACCACACCACGGCGGCCAGGGCGACCAGGAACAGCAGCGTCCAGAGGACGTTGCGCCGCCGGGCGCGCGGCCCGGGGACGTCGTAGAGGACCGTAGGTCTGTCCTTCTTCACCGTTTCACCGCCACCTTCTTGGCCACCCAGCCGAGGAAGAGGCCGGTGGGCAGGGTGAGGCAGATGAACCCGAACGCGAAGATCGCGGAGATGAGGATGAGTTGGGCTTCGTTCTCGATCATCTCGCGCATCAGCAGGGCCGCTTCGGCGACGCCGATCGCGGCGGCCACGGTGGTGTTCTTGGTGAGGGCGATCATGACGTTGGCGAGCGGGCCGACGACGGAGCGGAAGGCCTGCGGGAGCACGACGATGCGCAGGACCTGCGGAAAGCTGAGCCCGATGGCGCGGGCCGCCTCGACCTGCCCGAGGGGGACGGTGTTGATGCCGGAGCGGACCGCCTCGCAGACGAAGGCGCTCGTGTAGGCGGTGAGACCGAGGACGGCGAGCCGGAAGTTGATGACGGTGAACCTGTCGGCGCCGAGGCTCACTCCGAGGGTCTGGAAGAGGCCGAGGGAGGTGAAGACGATGATGACGGTGAGGGGGATGTTGCGGACGATGTTGACGTAGACGGTGCCGAATCCCCTCATGAGGGGGACGGGGCTGACGCGCATGGCGGCCAGCAGCGTCCCCCAGATCAGGGAGCCGATCGCGGAGTAGACGGTGAGCTGCACCGTCACCCAGAAGGCTCCGAGCAGGTCGTACCCCTGGAGGAAGTCGAACACGACGGCCTGCTCACTTGACGATGACGCCGATCTTCGGGGCGGGTTCGTTCTGGTAGCCGGCGGGGCCGAAGTTCTTCTCTACCGCCGCGTCCCAGGAGCCGTCGGCGACCATCTTCTCCAGAGCGGTGTTGATCTTCGCCTTGAGCTCGCTGCCCTTCTGGACGCCGATGCCGTAGTTCTCGTTGCTCATCTTGAAGCCGCCGAGCTTGAACTTGTCCTTGAACTCGTCCTGCGACGCGTACCCGGCGAGGATCGAGTCGTCGGTGGTGACGGCGTCGATGACACCGTTCTCCAGACCGGTCAGGCACTCGGAGTAGCCGCCGTACTCCTGGAGCTGGGCGTCGGGGGCGATCTCGTCCTTCACGTTCTGCGCGGACGTCGAGCCGGTGACCGAGCAGAGCTTCTTGTTGTTCAGGTCGGACGGCTTGGTGATGGAGTCGTCGTCGGCGCGGATGAGGACGTCCTGGTGTGCCAGGAGGTAGGGACCGGCGAAGTCGACCTTCTTCGCCCGCTCGTCGTTGATCGAGTACGAGGCCGCGATGAAGTCCACGTCACCGCGCTGGAGCAGCGACTCCCGGTCGGCGCTCTTGGCCTCCTTCCAGACGATGTCGGACGGGTCGTGGCCGAGCTCCTTGGCGATGTACGTCGCCACGTCGACGTCGAAGCCCGTGTAGGTGCCGTCGGGGGTCTTCAGGCCGATGCCGGGCTGGTCGTACTTGATACCGACGGTGATCTCGTCACCGCCGTGGTCGCGGGGTACGTCTCCGGTCGCACCGGACGCGAATCCTGCGGAGGTGAAGGAGAGGACGACGGCCGCGGCGACGGCGACGGTGGCCCTGCCGGTCCTGAGCGTGTTCATGTGGATCACCCCTGGGGGCTGCTGGTCGGGCGACGGCCGCGGCTCAGTGGTGGAGGATCTTGGACAGGAAGTCCTTGGCCCGGTCGCTGCGCGGATTGTTGAAGAACTCGTCCGGGGTCGTCTCCTCGACGATCCGTCCGTCCGACATGAAGACGACACGGTTGGCGGCGGAGCGGGCGAAGCCCATCTCGTGGGTGACGACCACCATCGTCATGCCGTCCCGGGCGAGTTGCTGCATGACCTCAAGCACCTCGTTGATCATCTCGGGGTCGAGCGCGGAGGTCGGCTCGTCGAAGAGCATCACCTTCGGATCCATGGCGAGGGCGCGGGCGATCGCCACGCGCTGCTGCTGGCCACCGGAGAGCTGAGCCGGGTACTTGTCCGCCTGCGAGGCGACCCCGACCCGGTCGAGCAGGGCGCGGGCGCGCTCCTCGGCGCTCTTCCGGTCCTTCTTGCGGACCTTGATCTGGCCCAGGGTGACGTTGCCGAGCACCGTCTTGTGCGCGAAGAGGTTGAAGGACTGGAAGACCATGCCGACGTCGGCTCGCAGGGCCGCAAGTTCGCGCCCCTCGGCCGGGAGGGGGCGTCCGTCGATGACGATCTCGCCCGAGTCGATGGTCTCCAGGCGGTTGATCGCCCGGCAGAGCGTCGACTTTCCCCCGCCGGACGGCCCGATGACGACGACCACCTCGCCGCGGTGCACTGTCAGGTTGATGGACTGAAGGACGTGCAGGGCGCCGAAGTGCTTGTCCACCGCGCGCAGCACGACGAGCGCGTCTCCGCCTTCCGGGACGGGCATGGCACCCTCCATCCAGGGTCACGCCCCCGCTTGCCGCTCCCTCCTCACGTTCATGCTCCGCCCTCCGCCCGGCCCGCGCACGCCGGAGCCCGCGCACACCGGGCGGGGCGGGGCGGACGCGGGCGAGGGACGGGCGGGGCGGGCGGGGGACGGGCGGGGCGGGCGGGGCGGGCGCGGGACGGATGGGCCTCCCGGCGCAAGCCTCCCGGCGGGGGCTCCCGGGGGCTCCCGGCGCGGGGCTCGCGGCGGGGCGGGCCGGGAACGTCAGCCGGCGGTCTCCCGTACGGCGAGCTCGATGAGGTCGCAGACCTCGACCGGCCGGGAGGCGAGCGAGGCGTGGCTCGCGTCCAGCTCGATGATCTTGCGCGGGTTCATGCGCTGCGCCATGCGGCGCTCGTTGTCGGGGTGGATCATGCGGTCCTGGGTCGAGACCTGGTACCAGCACGGCTTGACGCGCCAGGCCGGGGTGGTGACCGTATCGCCGAAGGCGGAGCCCAGCGGGGCCTTCTGGGTGACGGCCATGACCAGGGCCTCCTCCTGCGTCAGGTCCTGGTCGAAGCTGTCGTGGAAGGCCTCCTGCTTGATCCAGAGGTAGCCGTCCGAGTCGGGGACGATGTTGTCGAAGGCGGCCGGCGGCGTCTCCTGGCTGAGCTGTCCCGGGCTCTCCCCCGCGTCCGGGGCGAAGGCGGCGACGTAGACGAGGGCCTTCACGTTCGGCAGGTCACCGGCCTCGGTGATGACGGCGCCGCCGTAGGAGTGCCCGACGAGCACCACGGGTCCGTCGACCTGCTTCACCATCTTCCTGGTGCGCTCGGCGTCGTCGGCGAGCGAGGTGAGCGGGTTCTCGACGGCGTGCAGCTTGTCGTAGCCCCGCCGGTGGAGCTCGACGATGACCTTCGACCAGTGGGCGGCGCCGCCCCAGAATCCATGCACGAGGACGATTGTGGGCTTGTCTGCCATGGGTTTCCGTACCGATCTGCGCGAGGGATGGTTCCCGCCCCTGATCCCGCCCCTGATCCCGCCCCGTCTCCCCGCGGCCACGCTATGTGCGCGACGGTGACCCCGCACGTCGGTCCGGCCATCCGGCCGGATCCTGCGCGCGGGAGCGGACGGATGGACGGACACTGGGGGTGGGAGACGAGCCCCGGGGGTGGGAGCCGAGTGTCCGAGGAGGGTCCGCCATGACCAGTGCCGCGCCCAAGGTCAGCACGCTGCCGCCGGAGCACCGGGAGCGCCTGATGGCCTTCGCCGAGGACGTGTACTTCGATTCGGGACACCGGCTGTTCGAGGAGCAGCAGCACGCCGACCGGTTCTGGATCGTGAAGACGGGAGCGGTGACGCTCGACGCCAAGGTGCCGGGCCGCGGGTCGCCGGTGATCGAGACCCTGCGCCACGGCGAGCTCGTCGGTCTCTCCTGGCTGTTCCCCCCTTACCTGTGCCAGTCGGGCGCAGAGGCGATGACGCCGGTGAGGGCGTACGAGTTCAACGCCCCGGCCGTCCGGTCGATGTGCCGCTCGGACGCGGAGTTCGGCGTCTCGGTCACGTTCTGGGTGGGGTCGATCATGGCCCACCGCCTGAACGTGACCCGGGTCCGGCTCCTCGACCTGTACGCCCCGCACGGGAGCGGGATCTTCGCGTGAAACCCGCCCTCCCCCGTACGCGCGGGGAGGGCGGGGCCACGACGGGGGTCAGTTCACGAAGACGGCGGGACTGCCGGCCTGGCTGGTGTCCAGGACGGGTCCGTACTTCGCCGAGAAGTAGCCGTTGGCCGGACAGGTGCCGGGGCCGCTGGCCTTGGTGAACAGCTGGTCGGTGAAGGTGAGCGAGTTGTCGGTGTTGGAGGGCGTGGCGGTGAGGCTGGCGGCCCGGTAGACGCAGGTCATCAGGCCGAGGATGCTGTTGATCTTCAGGGTGGTCTGGATCGGGCCCGCGGCGCCCGCGGTGACGGTGAGCGCCCCGCCGGAGACGACCGCGGTGCTGAACGGCAGGTTGTTGACGGTGATGCTCTGCACGCCCGTCGCCCCGATGATGTTGGTGGTGCAGCTGCTGAGCGTGTGGGCCGTGACGGTCTCGGTGGCGGTGCCGGGCGCGGCGGGGTTGCCGGTGACGGTGGCGGTGAACGCGGAGGTGTTGCAGGTGATGCCGGTGCTGCCGCCCTGCGTGGTGGCGATCCGGGCCTTGGTCCCCGTGGGGAGCGAGGCGGAGAGGACGTCGCCGACCGCGACGGCCGTGCCGCCGGCGCTGCCGGTGGTCAGGACTTCGCCGGCGGCGGAGCCGAAGGCGCCGGCCTGGGTGGTCGCGGCCAGCGTGGCGGTGACGGCGAGGCCGACGGTGGCGAGGAGAGTGCGCTTGCGCATGGGGATGCTTCCTTCCGTACGGAGGTGGGGGTGCGGAAATCGGCTGAACTGCACTGAACTCGGCGGTGCCCATGGGCGTGGGGATGGGCGCGGGCATGGGCGTCGTACGAACGGGTGGGAGGGGTACATGGCCGCACGGAACGACGCCCCGAGCGGTACGGAGCGACGTGCGGAGCAGTACGGAGTGCGGAGCGGTACCGAGCGGCGAACCGAGCGGTACCGAGCGGCGAACCGAGCGGTACGACGCGTCGCACGAAGAGGTGCGGAGCGGCGTGCGGCCGCTGCCGGGAACGATCCGGCGCCACGGATGTCCGGCAGCGGTGTTCTTGAACGGTGCGGGAGCGTGATACTCGGTGCCGTGCGCGGTGAGGACGCGTCCCGTCCCTCGGGGAGCGGCTCCACCGAACACGTGGGAACACCCGATGACACTCGGCGAACCGAGAGGAAAACCCACGAGGGTTGTAATCCTGCCGAGTATGTGACGTCAACAAGCCCGGAAGGATGTGGCCGATGACGAGTGCCCGCGAGGCCGAGGAGGGGCTCGTCCTGCCGGGGGCCCGATCGGGACGCGAACCTGAGCGCTCACTGCGCCCGGGCCCGCGCCGGCTCAGCCCCGAACAGGTGGCCTCCCGACAGCGGGAGCGACTGCTCGACGGAGTGGCCCGGACGGTCGCGGCGAACGGCTACGGCGGCGCGCGCATCAGCGACATCTGCCGCTCGGCCGGAGTGACCCGCCCCGTCTTCTACGAGCTGTTCTCCGGCAAGGAGGACGCCGTCATCGCCGCCTACCGGAGCGGTACGCAGCAGGTGGTGCGCGCCATGCAGCGGGCGTACGACGAGGCGGGCGGCGCGGCGGACTGGCCGGCCTCCGTACGGGCCGGGCTGCGGGTGCTCCTGACCCTGCTCACGCAGACCCCGGCCTTCGCCACGATGGTCGTCGAGATCGAGTCGGTGGGGCCCGCGGGGCGCCGGGCCCGTGCAGAACTTCTGGCCAGTTTTCGACGGTTCTTCGAGGACGCGCCGCCGGGGCCGCCGTGGGTGGCGCGGGGCGAGCTGGTGGACATCGTGGTGGGTGCCGTACACGCGGCGGTCCACCGCGCGGTCGACGAGGGCCGGTTCGCCGATCTTCCCCATCTGCTCGACAGTCTCGTGCATGTCGTCGTGGTCCCGTTCACCTGCGAATGATCGATCGCCGGACGCTCAAAAGCCCGCATTCGCCAGGGAGTTGACCGCGGGTAACAGCAAGCCTTACGGTCCGAAAGGTTCCCTGCGGCACGTCTGCCTCCGCACCACGCGAGGAAGACCCGGGCAGCTCGGGGAACGGTCCGCGCCAGGACGCCGCCGCGCAGGTCTGTTTCCTCACTCACGTCAGGAGCACCGCATGGCCCTGTCCGAACACACCCCCGACAGCGTGAACTCCCCCTTACCCGACGACGGTTCCGGCAGACGCGGTCGGGTCCGGTTCCGCCGCGCGGCCCTGATGGGCGGGCCCGCCCTGGCCGCCGCGGCCGCTCTCGTGGTGCTGACCGCCCAAGGAGCGCTCGCCGCCCAGTTCGCCATCTCCGGGATGCCGTTCACGGTGACCGCCGACAGTCTGGAGGGCAGGGGCTTCGGGCAGTTCGGAGGCCTCGACAACATGGCGGAGGGCAGCCCGAACGCCGGCGACACCGGCGGTCAGGTCCTGGTCATCGTCACCGCGATCCGCGAGGCCCAACTCACCAACCTCTGCCAGAGCGTGGAGCTCGGCGGCACCTATCTGCACATCACGGCCGGCGCCAAGGGCACCCCGGTCAAGGCCTCGGGGCTCACCACCGACTCCACCGAAATCTCCGGCAAGGTAGCCGACTTCGACAACATCGAGATCGGCGGCGACGCCAGCACCTTCGAGAAACCCCCGGTCAAGGGTCCCCTGGGCGTGTTCGGCCAGCAGGCCGACACCGTCCGCATCAAGGACCTGCGACAGACCAACTACGCCACGACAGCCGTCCGGTTCACCCTGCCCGACCTGCACATGCGCTTCAGCTCGAAGGGCTGCTGAGCGTGGCGTCCGGCCGCCCCCGCCGCCTCTGGCGGGCCTTCCGGCTCTGGCGGTACCGCCGTCCGTTCGGCGCCGGTCTCGCGCTCGCCCTGGGCGGTGCCGAGATCCTGCTGACCCAGCGGGCGAGCATCACCGTGATCCTCACGGCGGGGGCGGACAGCCTCGTGGGCTACGTCCTCCCCGTCCTGATGGTGATCTGCGGACTGCTCGTCGTCGTCAATCCCGGCCAGCGGCTCTTCTACTCGGTCGTCGGCGTCCTGGCGTCCCTGGGGAGCTGGGTGACGTCCAACCTGGGCGGGTTCTTCGTCGGGATGATGCTGGGGCTCGTCGGCAGCTCGCTCGCCTTCGGCTGGCTGCCCGACCGCCCACGGCGGCGCCGCTGGCTCCGTGGGCGCCGGGAACGGGGGACGGCCGGACACGGGACGTCCGGACACGGGACACCGTCGGCGGCCGGTGCGGCGGCCGGACCCGTGGCGGAACCGCGACCGGACGCCTGACCCACGGCGGATCCGCACCCCGGCGCCTCACCCGCGGCGAACCCACGACCCGGCGCCTCACCCGCGGCGAACCCGCAGCCCGGCGCCTGGCCCGTCCGTACGCGGCCCGGCGCCGGGTTCCGGGGACCCCTGAGGACGGGGCGCCCCGCCCTCAGGGGACCCGGCGTCCGTCCCGTGATCCTCGCCCCACCCACCCGGGGGCGAACCGGCGCACTCCCCTCCCCCGCACGATGACGACACCGGGACACCGGGACACCGGGACGTGCGGGAGCCCTCCTCCCCGCCTCCACCGGCCGACGGTACGGTGAGGGCGCACCACCGACCCACCCGTACGGACGGACCCGGCGACGAGCGGCGAGGCGCGCACATGACCGACCCGATGACGGCACGCGAGGCGATCGCCCTCGTCACCGACGACTTCACCGAGCTCCCCACCTCTGAGGGGCCCTTGGACGGGGACGGCCCGATCGGCTGGCCGGGCTACTCCGCCGCGCACGGCCGCGCCACCGCCCGTACCGGCGAGACCGAGTCGGTGGTCTGCGGCACGGGCTCGATCGGCGGAGTGCAGGCGGTGCTCCTCTCCTTCGAGTTCCGGTTCCTCGGCGGCTCGATCGGCGAGCGGACGGGTGCGCGCGCCGTCGCCGCCCACCGGCTCGCCCGCGCCCGGCGGCTGCCCGTGGTCGTCCTTCCCGCCACCGGCGGGAGCCGGATGCACGAGGGCATGCGCGCGCTCCTCCAGCTCCAGAAACTGGCCCGTGAGTCGGCCCTCACCCGGGCCGCCGGGCTGGCCCAGGTCGCGGTGGTGCGCGATCCGACGACCGGCGGCGGCTGGGCCACGCTCGGGGCCGGCTCCGACGTCGTCCTCGCCCTCCCCGGCGCCCAGGTCGGCTTCGCCGGCTCGCGGGTACGACCGCCGGACGCCGACCCCGCCGCGTACACGGCGGAGGCCCAGCTCGCCCACGGCCACATCGACGCCGTCGTGCCGCCCGGGGAGCTGCGCGAGACGCTCGGACGCTGGCTCACACTCCTCACGCGCCCGGCCGAGGGCCCCGTCCCTCCCCCGCCCGCCCTCGGCGCCACGGTCGCGCTGACGGCCACCGCGCCCGCCGGCTCCGGCCGGGACGCCGTGGCCCGCGCCCGGCACCCCGACCGCCCCCGGGCCCCCGCCTATCTCGACGCCCACTTCACCCACCGCGCCGAGATCTCCGGCGACCGCTGCGGAGGCACCGACCCCGGCATGCTCTGCGGGTTCGGACAGCGGCCGGACGGCCGTACCGTCGCCTACGCCGCCCAGTGCGGCACCGCCACCCGGCCCGCCGGCTTCCGCACCGCGGCCCGGCTCGTCCGCCTAGCCGACCGCCTCGGGATCCCCGTCCTCACCCTCGTCGACACCCCGGGAGCCGCCAACGACCCGGCGGCCGAACGCGACGGAGCGGGCCCGGCCATCGCCGACCTCTTCGAAGCCGTCGCCACCGCGCGGGTCCCGCTCACCTCCCTCCTCGTCGGCGAGGGCGGCTCGGGCGGCGCGCTCGCCCTGGCCGCCCCGGGCAACACCTGGGCGACCCCGGACAGTTACTTCTCCGTCATCGCACCCGAGCTCGCCACCGCCATCCTCAAACGCACCCCGGAGGAGTCCGCCGCCACCGCCGACCTGCTCCGGCTGCGTCCGCAGGACCTCCTCGACCTCGGCGTCATCCGGGGCATCGTCCCCGGCCCGGCTGCCACATAGACACAGGGCCCTTCTCGAACGCGCAGCGCTCTGCGATCACGGTCCGACCCGCCGGGAGCTCTTCGCGTCGATCCGTCCGGTCACCACCTTCGTCGAGGTGTCACGCTTCATCGATCCCGAGTGGCTCGTCGGGGTGGAGCTCGACGCCGTCCTCGGCAGACCTGACCACCGAGGGCGTTGACCCCGGAGAGCACTCACCATCCCCGCGACCCGTCTTGGGGCCGTGGTTTAATCGGAGCCGTGGCGCGTGGCACCGGCCAAAGAGCAGTGGGCCGGCCGGCAGTCGGGCGACCACCCGCTCATCGGAGGACCTCTCATGAGTCCGATTCCGATCCTCACAGGCAACGCCTGACCCCGGTGCGCTCGCGCGCGGCATTCCCACGCGAGGCACCCGACGTCCCCACGCCGTGACCGACCGCCTCCGCGCGCTCGCACGGCTGATCCCAGACTCGGCCCGCACGTACGGGCCTCCCCGGCCGCCGGCACACCCCCGTGCGGGAACCGGCGCCTGCGACGGAGATGCGAACCACCATGCCCACATCCTTCAACCAGTCCGTCATCGACGAGTTCCGCGCCAACGGCGGCAAGGTCGGCGGCTACTTCGAGGGCGGCGACCTGCTGCTCCTCACCACCACCGGCGCGAAGTCCGGTGCGGAGCACACCGCACCCCTCGGCTACGTGCGCCACGGCGATCTGCTGATGATCGTCGGATCGAACCTCGGTTCCGACCGGCACCCCGACTGGTACCACAACCTCCTGGCACACCCCCTGGTCCGGGTGGAGATCGGCACCGAGGAGTTCCAGGCGATCGCGGTCCCCACCGAAGGGGAGCGCAGGGAACGGCTGTTCGCCCAGGTGGTGCGCGCCGAGCCCGGCTACGGCGAGTACCAGCGGAACACCAGCCGCGTGCTGCCGGTCGTGGTCCTGGAGCCCGCCGTGACTTCCCGGGGCGAGGACGAGAACGACGGCGGGGACTCGGCACCCGTCACGAACCTCGCCGACAAGATCATGGAGGTCCACCGTTGGCTCCGCGGCCAGTTGCGACACGTACGCGACGAGGTCGACGCCCACTTCGCCGCGCGGGCGGCACACCGGGGCCCGGGCGAGCCGCCCGCGCCGGGGCTCGGGTTCCAGATCCGGCAGCGGTGCCTGGCGTTCTGTCGGTCGCTGGAGTTCCACCACGTCAGCGAGGACTCCCACCTCTTCCCCGCCATGGCGGAGCACCACCCGCACCTCGGCGAGGTCTTCGAGCGGCTCCGTACGGAGCACCGCACGGTCGCCGACGTCCAGGGCCGGCTGAGCGCGCTCCTCGCCGACATCGCGGGCGCCGACCCCGAAGGCTTCCGCGCCGAACTGGAACGGATGTCGACGGAGCTCACGGCGCACCTGGACTACGAGGAGGAGGCCCTGCTGCCGCTGCTCTCCGGGATCCCCTTCCCGCCCGCCCGACCCGCGTCATGATTCCCATCGGGTGAACGGCGGGCGCATGCCCCGCTGATCGGGCTCCGTAGCCGCCACCATGCAGAGGGGGCCCCGGGCCCGGCATGGATCCCCAGCGGGCTTCGTGGTGCGACCCCGGTCTTGCCCGAGTCTTGCCCGAGTCTTGTCCGTGCTCTTGCCGTCCGCTGTACGGGTGCTTAACCGTCGACCGCGAGAGTGACAGCACTCGAACGGACCAGCGTTCGAGGGACGTCGACTCGAAGCAGGAGCCCCGATGATGCGCAATTCCCGTATCCGTGCCGTCCTCGCCGCCGCGCTCGCCGCGGCGGCGCTCGGTACCGTCGCCGCCGGCGTGGGTGTGGCGGACGAGAAGAGCGGCAAGCAGCACGGCCGGGCCGGTGAGCGGGAGATCGCCGCGCTCTTCGATCAGTGGAACGCGGCCCTGCGGACCGGCGATCCGGAGAAGGTCGCCGACCGGTACGCCGAGGACGCGGTGCTGCTGCCGACCGCCTCGCCGCGGATCCGCACCAACCACGAGGAGATAGCCGACTACTTCGCGCACTTCCTCCAGAAGAAGCCGCGGGGCGAGAAGGTACGCTCCGTGATCCACGTCCTGGACCAGAACTCGGCGATCGACGCCGGGCTCTACCGCTTCCACCTCACCGACCCGAAGACCGGTGCCACGAAGGCGGTCGACGCCCGCTACACCTACGAGTACGAGAAGCGCGACGGCCGGTGGCTGATCGTCAACCACCACTCCTCGGTGGTCCCGGCCGAGGGCTGATCCACCGGGGGCCGTCGGCCGCCACCGTCCGCAGGCCGATCCGTACGCACAGGCCGCCGCCGGGCGCGTCCCGCAGGGCCACCCCGCCGCCGTCATCGGTCACCAGCTGCTTGACGATGGCGAGGCCCAGGCCCGATCCCGTACGGCCGGTCAGGCCCTGGCCGCGCCAGAACCGGTCGAAGGCGCGGGCCTGTTCGGCGGCGGACATGCCGGGTCCCTGGTCGAGGACCTCGAGGACCGCCTCGTCCGGGCCGCCCGTCTCCACCCGTACGGTGATCGTCCCCCGGTCCGGGGAGACCTCCAGGGCGTTGGAGAGGACGTTGTCGAGGACCTGGTCGAGGTTGCCGGGGCCCGCGAGCACCCGGGGCCGGTCGTCCGCGTGCCCGGCGAGGACGATCGTCACGCCGCGCTCGTCGGCGGCGGGGCGCCAGACGTTCAGCCGCTCCTCCACGAGCTCGCGCAGCGCCAGCGGTTCGGGGGCGGACACCTTGGCCTCGGCGCGCGCGAGCACCAGCAGCCCGCTGACCAGGCGGCTCATGCGGACGACCTCGGCGGTCGCCTGGTCCACGTCCTCCCGTACGAACTCGTCGTCGACGCCGTCCGCGATGTTGTCGAGGGAGAGGCGCAGCGCCGTCAGCGGGGTACGCAGCTGGTGCGAGGCGTCCGCGACGAAGATGCGCTGCGAGGCGACGAGGGTGTCGAGGCGCTCGGCGCCCTGGTTGAGCGTCCGTGCCAGGGTCCGCGTCTCCCGCGGACCGGTGACGGGGGACCGGGCCGTGAGATCACCGTCGCCGAACCGGCTCGCCATGTCGTTGAGTTGGCGCAGCGGCTTGGTCAGGAGACGGGCCACGATGGCCCCGATCCCGGCCGCGACGGCGAGGACGCCGATGGCGAGGATCGCCCGGAATCCCCAGATCCGCCAGAGCCGGTCCGTCAGGTCGGCGGTCGCGTACCGGATGCGCACGGCGCCGACGATCCGGTCCTCCCCCGACGGGCCCCGCGCCGTGTCCCGGCCCGCGTACACGGGTACGGTGATCACCAGCTCCGGCCCCCAGACGAGCCGCGAACCCCAGTCCACGGTGGTCACCCCGCGGCTCAGGGCCTCGCCGAAGGCCGGGTCGTCCGGGTGCTCGGCCAGGGGCAGCGGTGGCACCCCGCTCCGGCCGTCGGCGGCCACCACCTCCACCGTCCCCGGCGTCTCGTCCGCGTACGCACCGGCCATCCGGGCGAACGCCTGCCGGGCGGGCTCGTCGCCGTCACCGAGCAGCAGCGCCATCGTGGTCGCCTCCCGCAGCACGGACTCCTCGGTGTCCCCGCGCAGTTGGGCGGTGAGCGTGAAGGCGACCGGAACGGTGAAGGCGGCGAGCGCGACGCCGACGAGCGCCACATAGCTGGCGATGAGCCGCCTGATCACGAGCGGCCCGCTGCGTCCGTCGAGTCGGCCGCGGCGACACCGGGCGCGTCCACCGCACCCGCCGTATCCACTGCTTCCGCCGTATCCGGCGTCTCCGCCGGCTCCGTCACGTCCGGTCCGGCGATCAGCCGGAACCCCACTCCGCGCACCGCCTCGATCACCACCGCCCCCGCCAACTTGCGCCGCAGCGCCGCCACATGGACGTCGAGCGTCTTCGTCGGCCCGAACCAGTTGGCGTCCCAGACGGCCTCCATGATCTGCTCGCGGGACATCAACGCGCCCGGCTCCTCCGTGAGGAAGGCCAGCAGGTCGTACTCCTTGGGCGTCAGCGCCACCTCGGCGCCGTCCACCCGCACCCGCGCCGCCTTGCGGTCGACGCTCAGCCGCGCGCCGTACCGCTGTGGGCCCGACGGCCGGGTCTCGGGCCGTGCACGCCGCATGACGGCCCGGATCCTGGCGATCACCTCGCGCACCCCGAAGGGCTTCGACACGTAGTCGTCCGCCCCGATCTCCAGGCCGACCACCCGGTCGGTCTCGTCGCTGCGCGCACTGATCACGATGATCGGCACGTCGCCGCGGCGCCGCAGCGCCCGGCAGACGTCGAGCCCGTCGGTGTCGGGCAGTCCGAGGTCGAGCAGGACGAGGTCGTACGGGGCGGTGACGGCGAGCCCCGCGGTCCCCGTGGTCACCCACTCCACTTCGAAGCCGTAGCGCAGCAGCCCGCGCCGCAGGGACTCCGCGACCGGCTCGTCGTCTTCCACCAGCAGTACACGCACGGAAGGAACCCTAGTTCGACTTCCGTACTCCTCTTCACCACCGGGCTGTCGCCTCCCGGCCCCGCCCCATGGCCCGCGCTCAGTAGTAGCGGCGCATGATCTCGTCGGCCCACGCCGGCTGCGTCGTCGGCCCCTGGGGGCCGAACTCGGCCATGTACGGCTTGATGTCGAGCACCGGCGTGCCGTCGACCGCGTCCAGCCCCCGCACGTGGATGTCCAGACCGTCCGTGCGGAGCAGACGGCAGCGCGAGACGCCGATCCGGTTGGGCCGGTTCTTGCCGCGCTGGGCGAAGATCCCGACCAGCGGCCACTCCGTGTTGTCACGCGGGTGGCGGGCGCCGGTCTGAACGGCGTCCGGCCGCACCCGGTCGAAGTGGTAGACGACCTCCAGGTGCGAGAAGGCGTCGAGACCGGCGAGCGCCTCGGGGCCGAAGGCCTCCGCGTCCAGCCGGACGACCGACACGACGTCGCCCCACTCGTCGTCCCGCACCTCTTCGCGCCCTCCGACGACATGACCCACCGGGTGCGAGACGACCGTCTCCGGGGTGTGCCGCTCCTGAGCCATGCTCGTCCTCACTCTTCTCCCGCGGGGACAGCCTCGGTCCCGTCCATGATCAAGACCGTACCCGCACCGGCAGCGGGCTGTACGGGCGAACGTCAGATCCCCGGCCCGTACCCGGGATCGGGGCCCTGCTTCGGGTGCCAGACCGCGTCCAGCCCCCAGAGCCCGAGCGCGACGACGGCCAGACAGACGAGTGCCGCCGCCCACGGGCCTACCCGTCGTACGGCCGCCGCCCAGGTCAGGGGCGGGACGGCGAAACCGGCGAGGAGGATCAGCGGCAGTTCGACGAGGATCACGCCCCAGTCGGTGTCCTGTCCCTCGAAGCCGCCGTCGTAGCTGTACGCGGCTCGGGGCACCGCGAAGGCGGCGGCGACCAGGACTCCGGCGAGGGCGAGCACACAACCGACGCCGTTCAGCACCCTCTCGTCGTCTCCGGCGCTCTCGTCGACCTCATCGCCCTCGTCCACGACATCGCTCACGTCGACCTCATCGCCCTCGGCGCCCTCCGCCCGGTCCCGACCGCTCATGTCGGGTACGGACGCCGGACCCCGCCGCACGGTTCCCCACCTGGTCCGCCCCCCGGAGGCGGACGGGTCACCTTCCCGGCTTCGGGGCGCGGCGGCGCAGCGCCTCCGCCGCTCGCGCCGTGTCACGGGCGGCGCCGCGGTGGCCCTGTTTCCCGAGGTACCAGGCGAGCCAGGCCAGGGAGTCGGCGAGTGCGGCGACGTCGTTGCTCGGGTGGATCCGCTCCAGGGAGCGCAGCAACCGAACGGCATCCGCCGTGGCGCGCGCCGCCTCGGCGGGGCGTTCGACGCGGGCGAGCCGCAGACCGAGGTTGGACAACGCGTGTACGAGGCCGGCCAGTTGACCATCGGGGTCACGACGGTGGAGGCGCCGGTGGAGGTCGACCGCCCGCTCGGTGACGGCGAGCGACTCGACGTGCCGGTCGCTGTCCGTGAGCCGGATGCCGAGGTTGTTCAGCGCCCGGGCGTGCTCGCCCTCGTACGCGGCCGGGTCGGCGTGCGCGAGTTGCCGGTAGAGCTCCACCGCCTCCGTGGCCGGTGCGACGGCGTCACGATGGCGGCCGAGCACCGCGAGCCGGCTGCCCAGGCTGTCCACGGCCTCCGCGAGGAGGGGCCGGAGGACCTCGGGGGCGTCGGCGAGATGGCGCCGGCAGTGGTGGACGGCCTCGTCGACGGCTTCGAGCGCCTCCGCCCGGCGGCCCGCCCAGGCCAGCGCGAGACCGAGGTTGTGCAGGGTGCGGGCCAGGGCGACGACGGTTCTGGCGGTACGGTCGGCGGCGGCCGCGCGGCTGAGGACGGCGGCCTCTTCGAGGGTCTCGACGGCGAGGTCCACCTGGCCGGAGTCCGCCAGGGCAAGGCCGCGCACGTTCAGCCGCTCGACCTGATCGAGCGGGTCGGCTCCCCCGGCCCCGGCCCCGCCCCCGCCCCCGTGCCCCTCCCCTTGGCTGTTTCCGTGACTGTTCGCGTCGATGAGATGGTCGAGGAATGCGGTGGCGGCGGGTTCGCGTCTGCCGATCTCGGCGCGGAGCGCGGCCACTTCCGCGAAGTAGGGGCGGGCCTCGTCGGCACGTCCGAGCCCGGTGAGCGTGCGCGCGGCGGCGAAGGCGACCGCCGCGTGCTCGCCCAACTCCCCCGTCGTCCGTTCTCCGGCCGCGCGCCCCCGTCCGGCCGTGTCGCGGTACGTGGCGACCGCCGTGCGCAGGACGTCGAGGGCCTCTGCCTGGCGCCCCATCTCCCCCAGTTTGACGCCGAGATCGCCGAGGGCGGATGCGAGCTCACCGCTGCCCGCTCCGGTCGTCCGGTCGACGAGGGAACGACGTATCTCCACGGCCTCGTGGATCCGGTCGAGGGCCTCGTGGTGGCGTCCCGTCTCGGCGAGCTGGTTGCCGAGGTTGACCAGCGCGGCGGCCAGTTCGGCGCGGCTGCCCTCCGTCCCCCGCTCCACGATCCGGCGCCAGATGTCGACGGCCTCTCCCGCCACAGCACGCGCTTCCACACGTCGACCCGTGACACCGAGGCTGAGGGCCTGCCGGTGCAACGCGACGGCCAGACCCGGGAGATACCGCTCCGAGTCCTCCTCGGCGAGTCCCCGGTACGCCTCGGCCGCCTCCCCCAGAAGGCCGATCGACTCCCCGTGCCGGTCCGGGTCACCGGCGAGACCCGAGCCCAATTCCAGGAGGGCGTAGGCCAGTTCGGGAAGGAACCGGGCGGGATCGTCGGCCGCGGCACGCCGTAGCGAGGCGACCCTCCGCTCCGCCTCCCCCGGCGGCTCCGTCCCGGTCCCAGGTGTCTCCCCGTACGACATGGTGCTCCCCCTCGTCCGAAAGGTTCCGGGAGCAACGATCCCCGAAGCCCATGAATTTCGGATGAAGGGACTGCCGATGGGACCGTCGGACAACGACCCGACGGTCAACCGCCAACCGGCCAACCGACCAACTGGCTAACGGGTCAGCACGATGGCGGTGAGCACGAGTCCGTCGCGGGCGAGCCAGCGTCCGGTGAACCCTTCCCGCCGAGTACCCCCGACCACCGGACCGGGCACCAGCAGCCGGGCGGTGAAGGTGCCACCGGCCCCGCTCTCGCCTCCGTCTTCGGTTCCGTCCTCGGCTTCGGTCGCCGAGTCTCGGGAGAACTCGACGGTCGCCTCGTCGAAGTCCAGCTCGCGCCCCGTCAGCGGGTACCAGGTCTTGAACACGCTCTCCTTGGCGCTGAACAGGAGCCGCTCCCAGGACACTTCCGGCGCCCGGGCCGCCAGGGCGCCCAGGTGACGGCGCTCCTCGGGCAGTGACACCCGCTCGAGGACGCCGTCCGGCAGGGGTCCCGACGGTTCCGCGTCGATGCCGAGCGACACGACGTCACTGGCCCTGGCCACGGCGGCGGCCCGGTAGCCGTCGCAGTGGGTCATGCTCCCGGCCGTCCCCACCGGCCACCGGGGCTCCCCGCGCGCCCCCGGCGTCAGGGGAGACTCGGGCACACCGAGCCGGCCCAGCGCGAGACGCGCGCAGAGCCGGACGGTGGCGAACTCCCGCTGCCGCCGGGCGACCGCGTTCGCGACGACCGCGGCCTCCTCGGGGAAGAGGGCGACCGGTTCGGCGTCGTCGAGACGCCACTCGGTGACGACCGACCCGGGCACGAGTTCGCCGATCACGGTGTTGCCTCCCTGGACAGGGCGATCAAGGGGCGGTACGTCAGGCCGGGTTCTTCACGTCGGCGACGTAGTTCGCACCACCGAGGCAGTCACGGATGTCGTAACGGGGGGCGACCGCACCGGTCCACCGCAGGAATCCGGTCGCACCGGTCGCGGCCGACATGTCGATGAATCGGCAGCCGTCGTAGATGAGCTTGCCGGCGGTGGTGGCGGTGCCGCTGGTCTCGACCGCGTGCGAGCCCATGAGGGCGCAGTCGGTGTAGCGGACCGTCGGGCCCCGGTCGCCGTTCGCGTTGAAGGCGTACGTGTGCGTGACGGCGTCCGGCGCCCACGACTTGAAGCTCAGGGCGGTGTCGTCGCACGAGACGAAGCTGATGTTCCCCTTGTACCAGCGGGAGTCGATCACCTTGTGGCCGAGGCCGCGCAGCTCGAAGCGGATGCCCTGGGCGTAGAGGCGCATGGTGGAGTCGGACCTGGTGGGCGCGTCCGAGGTGAGCTGGAAGAAGGTGCCGTTCGACGCGGCGTCGGTGAGGATGTAGGAGCCGCCGACGAAGTTCATCGAGCCGCCCCGGTTGTTCTTCACGAACACGCCGGACTGGTACTCGACCTTGCAGTCACGGAACCAGTAGTTGAGGAACTGGTCCTGCTGGGTCGCGGCCGGGGTCATCCCCATGACGAGGAACGCGTCGGAGTAGGAGCCGCCGACCTGGCAACGGTCCCAGCCCATCTCGCTGTTCAGGTTGGAGGTGGTGGCCGGGCCGTCCAGGCCGATGCCGCGCTTCCAGCTGCCGCGCCACTCCACGTCGGTGTACCAGGTGTCCTGCACGCCGTAGGCGGCGGAGGAGTACGCGTAGCAGAAGCTCGACGTGGCGTTGTTGCTGGTGAAGGTCAGCCCGGAGATCCGGATGTTCTTGTAGCGCTGGTAGTTGGTCCACAGCGTGGTGTCGTCGGCGGTCGGCGCGTACACGATCCGGGACAGCCGCTTGCCGTAGCCGGTGATCGAGAGGCCGTCGACGATTCCGCCGCCGCCCTCGCCGTCCACGTTGGGCAGCAGCGAGTCGGGCTGGGTCAGCAGGTAGGTGCCGGGCGGAATGACCAGCACCTTCTTCGGGATCGCCCCCGAGATCGGGCCGGGCTGGAAGGAGGCGAGGACCTCGGCGGCGGCCGCGCGGAAGGCGGCGTCACTGGGGGTGGCACCGGTCGGGTCGGCGCCCTTGCTGATGACGTCGACGCTGTACGGGTCGTCCCCGGAACCGGCGGCGTACGCGGTGCCCCCACCGAGCGCCAGCGCGCCCGCCGCACCGGCGCCGGCCGTCGCCATCCCGCGTATGACGGACCGACGGTCCATGTTCCCGCTCATTCGTTGCCCCCATGGTCATGATCATGAAACAGACGGGTCATATGACCACGACTCCGGCGCGGATGCAAGACCGAACGGGGCCCGCCGCCGCCCGGCGGGGCCAGTGCTTCGGGGTGTCGATCACGGGCCGATCGCGAGACCCGCGTCGGCTCCGTGGCCGATGTCTTATTGGTTTGCCGCCGGTCGGCCCGGTCGGATAGGAAGCTTGCATGCTGAGGGGTAGCAAGGTCGGGCTCAGGGCCCGGCACGAGGACGACATCCCGATCCTGCGGACCGAGCTCTACGACGACGTGGTCGGCGCCTCGCGGGCCGAAGGCCGGCCGTGGCGGCCGATCAGGCCTGGCTCGAAGGACCCACGGCTCGTGGGGGACGACGAGGAGGAGGGGCACGTCCCGTTCTCCGTGGTGGAGCTGGGCGGCGGCACACTGGTCGGTACCGCGACGCTGTGGGGCATCGACACCCACAGCCGGTCCGCGCACATCGGCCTTGGACTACTGCCGTCCTGCCGCGGCAAGGGCTACGGCACCGACGTGGTCGCGGTGCTGTGCCACTATGGTTTCGTCGTACGCGGCCTGCACCGGCTGCAGATCGAGACACTGTCGGACAACGCCGCGATGCTGCGCTCCGCCGAGCGCAACGGCTTCGTCCGCGAGGGCGTGCTGCGCTCCTCGGCCTGGGTGATGGGCGAGTTCCTGGACGAGGTGCTGCTCGGGCTCCTCGCCCACGACTGGAAGCCGGACCTGACGGCATAGACACGCGTCGCGCCCCGTCTATCAGCTGCCGACGTGTCCACACCGGCGGACGGCCCGGCTTGATGCCCTGCGGTGCGTCACACCGGGCCCGGCAGGTCCATGAGCGCGAGTTCGGCCGGATCGATCACAGCGGTGATCTCGGCAATACGGCCGTCGGCCACGATGAAGGCGAGGAGGGAGAGGGGGGTGCCGTCTTCGCTCCAGGAGATGACGCCGGGCCGGCCGTTGACGGTCGCCGCATGTCCTCGAGCCGCGCCGCCGGCCACTCGCGCGCGAGTGGCGACTTCGGTGGCTCCGAGCGTGACGAACTGACCGTTCGGGGTGTGGACGGTGAACTTCACTTCGGGGTGAAGAAGTTGCAGCAGCTGCTCGAACCGACCGTCGCCGGCGGCAGCCAGGAAGGCTTGGACCACCTCGCGTTGCTGTCGTCCGGTGCTTGCCGGCCGCTGGGCGGCCTGTACTTTCCTGCGGGCGCGGCTGGTGAGCATTTTGGTCGCGTCGGCGGACTTGCCGAGAATCGTGCCTACCTCCCCGTGGGGCACGGCGAACACGTCGTGCAGCACGAACGCCAGTCGTTCGTCCGGGCGCAGCGTGTCGAGGACCGTGAGGAGCGCGAGGCCGACGGAGTCCCCGAGCGCCACGAGGTCTTCCGGAGCAGACGCGTCGTCGAGCGTCACGGTGAATTCGGGCGGCTGGTCATCGAGGGTGACCTCCGGGCGGGTCCGGCCCGCCCGAAGGACATCGAGGCTGATGCGGCCGACCACGGTGGTCAGCCAGCCACCGAGGTTGTCGATGGTGCCGGTGTCCTGACGGGAGAGACGCAGCCACGCCTCCTGGACCACGTCCTCCGCGTCGGTGTGCGACCCGAGCACACGGTGGGCGACGGCTCGGAGCCGGTCGCGCTGGGACTCGAAGGCATCGACGATCGGATCCGTGGGATGGGCGTCGGGCATGTTGTTACCTTCCTCGAAACTGCTCCGTCATAGGGGTGACGGGCACAAGCCCCGGAAGGTAACCCCGATGGAGGAGAGCACTCGCACATGGAGAACAGGCTCAAGAACAAGAACACGGACAACCCCGATGTGTGGACCGCGATTCAGCACCTCCACAAGGCGATCGCGGCCGGGGGCGTCGACCCGAAGCTGCTTGTGCTGGTCCACCTGCGCGTCAGCCAGATCAACAGCTGCTCGGCGTGCGTCTACGCCAGCGTCGCCGGGGGGAGGAAGGCCGGTGAGACCGACGAGCGGCTGCACAACGTGGCGGCGTGGCGTGAGGCGCCGTTCTACACCGATGCGGAGCGCGCGGCGCTGGCGCTGGCCGAGGCCGCCACCCGGCTGCAGGATGGTGCGGAGGGCGTCACCGACGAGATCTGGGAAGAGGCCAACGCCCATTTCACCGAGGAGGAGATCGGCGCGCTCAACCTGGAGATCGCGCTGACCAACTTCTTCAACCGGCTCAACCGCACCATCAAGGAACCGGCCGGCCAGACCTGGGGCTGAGCCCGGCGTGGCAGATGGCCTTCCGGTCTTCGCTCACCAGTCCCGGCCGGCGATCAGCTCCTCTGCATCCGCATCCGCGAACCCATATGCCGACGCGACAAACCAGAAGTCCTCGGCGATCCACTCACGCGCAACCGTCTCGATCTCACTCCCGGCTGCCTCGAACTCCGCCTCTAGAAGGTTGAACTCCTCCGTCGCGGCCTTGGTGAGCGCATACAGGGCCTCCAGATCCGACGGCTGCTCGGCCTCAATCCGCTCGCACAGCCGCAGCAGGATCGCCCTGCCCTGGTCGACGACGTGATCGGGGAAGTACGAGTCCTCGTACATCTGCCGCAGAAACGCGTGCCCTGCTACCTGCTGGTTTGTGATCGGCATGGCGCTCCCCATCCCCTAGTGATCTGGTTTTGAGGTCGTGGGTCGCCACGTGAGGCGTCCCCTGTTTCAGATTGCGGTGTTCGCCTGCGGCAGGTCGCGCGTTCGCGCTGTCCTGTGGGCATGGGTGATACCCGGCTGGAACCTGTCGTGCTGTCGGAGGCCGAGCGGCTGACGCTGGAGAACTGGGCCAAGCGCCGCTCGACCGCGCAGGGGCTGGCCGTTCGCGCACGGATCGTGCTGGCGTGCGCGAACGGCTGGAACAACACCGTGGTCGCCGCGCGACTCGATGTCGGCAGAGGCACCGTGCGCCGCTGGCGCACACGGTTCGTGGCCCAGCGCCTGGACGGACTCGCGGACGAGCCGCGGCCCGGGGTGCCGCGGACCATTACCGACGCCCAGGTGGAAGAGGTCGTGGTCCGCACCCTGGAGCAGACTCCCCCGGGCGGGACGCACTGGTCGAAGCGGGAGCTGGCCAAGGTCGTGGGAATCTCCCCGGCGAGCGTGCTGAGGATCTGGCACGCTTTCGGCCTCCAGCCCTGGCGCACGGAGACCTTCAAGATCTCCCCGGACCCGTTCCTGATCGACAAGGTCCGTGACGTCGTCGGCCTCTACCTCGCTCCGCCGGCCAACGCGGTGGTCTTCGCGGTGGACGAGAAGCCGCAGATCCAGGCCCTTCAGCGGACCGCGCCGGTCCTGCCGATGGTCCCGGGAGTGCCCGAGCGGCGGAGTTTCGACTACGTCCGGCACGGCACCGTCGACCTGTTCGCCGCCCTGAACACGGCGACGGGCAAGGTGATCACGAAACTGTCCGCGCAGCACCGGGCGGTGGACTTCCGTGACTTCCTCGACGAGATCGACCGCCAGACCGACAAGCACCTGGCGGTCCACGTGATCTGCGACAACCTCTCCGCCCACAAGGCGCCGGTGGTGCACAAGTGGCTCCTGGCGCATCCCCGCTTCCAGCTCCACTTCACCCCGACCTACTCGTCGTGGATCAACCAGGTCGAGCGGTGGTTCGCCGAGTTGGAACGGCGCTGCCTTGAACGCGGCGTGTTCTGTTCCCTCGACGACCTCAAGGCCGCACTCGAAAACTGGATCAAGGTCTGGAACGACGAAGCCCGGCCCTTCAAGTGGACCAAGACCGCCGACCAGATCCTCGACCGGATCTGCCGCTACTGCGACAGGATCTCCGAACCAGATCACTAGTAGAACTGACGCGCCGATCATCCACGAAACCACTGACAACGACGCCGTCCATGTATGCCAGACCGCTCGTGACCAGCACTTTCACAACAAGCCCTAGGCGCCGCGCCGGATGCGGGCCGCCTGGCGGGCTTCGGCCTGCTTGCGGGCTTCGGCCGAGCGTCGGGATTCGTTCTTGGCGCGGCCGGGCTTCCCGGGGACGGTGCCGATGCCGCGGAAGGCCGCGCCGCGCTGGGAACGCTCCGGGGTGACGGGGGCGTTGCCGCCGATGGGGACTCCGGACGGGGTCTTGGCTCCGGTGATGCGGCTCAGTTCGGCCTCGCCCGAGCGGACCTGGGTGATCCGCGGCCGGATGCCCGCGTCGGCCATCAGGCGCGCCATGTCCTTGCGCTGGTCCGGGGTGACCAGGGTGACGACGCTGCCGGACTCGCCGGCCCGTGCCGTGCGGCCGCCGCGGTGCAGGTAGTCCTTGTGGTCGGCGGGCGGGTCGACGTTGACGACGAGGTCGAGGCCGTCGATGTGGATGCCGCGGGCCGCGACGTTGGTCGCCACCAGGACGGTGACGGCGCCGGTCCTGAATCGCTCCAGCGTGTGGGTCCGCTGTGGCTGCGACTTGTCGCCGTGGAGGGCAGCCGCGCGGACGCCGCTGCCGAGGAGGTGCCGGGTGAACCGGTCGACGGAGGCCCTGGTGTCCAGGAACATGAGGACGCGCCCGTCACGGGCGGCGATCTCCGTGGCGGTGGCGTACTTGTCGGCTCCGTGCACCTGGAGCACGTGGTGCTCCATCGTGGTGACGGCGCCGGCCGAGGGGTCGACGGAGTGGACCACCGGGTCGCTGAGGTACTGGCGGACCAGCAGGTCGACGTGGTGGTCGAGCGTGGCCGAGAAGAGCATGTGCTGTCCGCCGGGGCCCACCTGGTCGAGCAGTGTGGTGACCTGGGGCATGAATCCCATGTCCGCCATCTGGTCGGCCTCGTCGAGGACGGTGATCCACACCCGGTCGAGGCGGCAGTCGCGGCGCTCGACGAGGTCCATGAGACGGCCGGGCGTGGCGACGACGACTTCGGCGCCCTCCTTGAGCGCGGCGGCCTGCCTGCTGATGGACATACCGCCGACGACGGTGGCCATCCGCAGCTTCAGCGCCTTGGCGTACGGTTCGAGCGCGGTGGTGACCTGCTGGGCGAGCTCGCGCGTGGGAACGAGGACCAGGGCGAGCGGCCGCTTGGCGTCGGCGCGCCGGCCGACGGTACGCACGAGGAGCGCGAGGCCGAAGGTGAGCGTCTTGCCGGATCCGGTGCGCGCGCGGCCCAGGACGTCGCGGCCCGCGAGGGCGTTCGGCAGGGTCGCGGCCTGGATCGGGAACGGGGTGGTGACGCCGAGGTCGGTGAGCGTCCGCAGCACCTCGGCGGGGAGCTCCATGGCGTCGAAGGTCTCCGCGGCCGGCAGTCCCGGGGTGACGGTGACCGGCAGCGCGAACTCCCCCTTGGTCGGGGCAGGGCGACGGGTGTCGTTCGTACGGTCCGAGCGGTTCATGAGTGCCTTCCTCGATGCGGCGCGTATCAAGGAATCCACGGCGGAAATGAGCCGACGGAATTGCAGGAACGGGCCGGGAACAGTACCTGTACGGATCCGGGCACATCCGTGCGATGCGGTACGTCGCGGCATCCCGCTCTCGGAATGCCGGGGGACCCGCCGAACAGCTGGCTGCGGCGGGATGAAGGCCCGGTAAACGGCGACGGCCGGTGCCCCCCACCCTGGGGGTGGGGGGCACCGGCTACGTCGAACGCGTCAAGCTTAGGCGGGGGTGATGTTCTCCGCCTGCGGGCCCTTCTGGCCCTGCGTGACGTCGAAGTTCACCTTCTGGCCCTCCTGCAGCTCACGGAAGCCGGAGGACGCGATGTTCGAGTAGTGGGCGAAGACGTCGGGGCCGCCACCCTCCTGCTCGATGAAGCCGAAGCCCTTTTCCGAGTTGAACCACTTAACGGTGCCGGTAGCCATGCGATATCTCCTTCGAGGCATTACCCGGCATTCACACTGCGTGAATACCGGCGTCGCCGCGATGATTGCCCCGTCCGGAAAATGCACCGAAAATACAAAAAGTGCCTGGCGGTAAAGAACCCACCTAAGCACTTGAAGTCTATGGGAACCACAACTGCAACTGGTATCTACTCTATCACGGAATGGCCGGGCAGTCGCTTTGACACGGAACCAACTCGATTCTCGGGTCGGCGGGCCCCTCGCGCGGGGCCCCCGAACCCGGTGGCCCCTAGGCCTGCGGGGGCTCTCCGGGCACGGACTTCCCCCTCCGGCGCTCGGCCACGAGGCAGGCGATCCCGGGCATCGTCAGCAGCACCGTGCCCCAGAGCGGCATGCCGAACAGTGGCTCGGGGCCCGCCAGCCACTCGGCGAGGATCAGGGCCGGCAGGCCGGCGGCGAAGCCGACGAGCCACTCCTTGCCGAGCCCGAGCGCCCCGCGGCGCAGTTCCAGAGCGACCGTGGCCACCCCGAGGGCCGCCCAGAAGGCGATCCTGCCCGGGGTGATCTCCAGGACCGCGGTCCACCCGATCAGATGCGAGAAGAGCAGCACGACGCCCGCCGCGAAGGGGACCAGCGCCGCCATCCGCAGGACGCGCCGGCGCAGCGGCGTCCGCGCCCTGGCCGAGGACGCGGCGAATGCCTTGATGTCCGCGCCGACGACCTCCCGTGGCGTGCGCCCGGTGGCCGCCGCCTCGTCGAGGCGTACGGCGAGCTCGGCGAGCATCGCGCGTACGGAGGCGTCGTCGATCCCCCGGTACTCCCAGTTGCTCCGGCAGACCGCGAGGACCCGCTCACGCGTCATCGAGTCGGTCGTGATCGAGTCGGTCGTCGCCGTGCCACTCGCCGTCGCGCCGCGTGTCGCGCCGCCCGTCGTATCGCCTGTCGGGTCGCCCGTGGTGCCGCTCGTCATCCTGAGCTTCCCCCCGTCGGATCCATGGCCGCCCGCCCCAGCCCCGGCAGCACCGGCAGCCCCGATCGACCCTAACTCTCACCGTCGGCCGGTCGCTCGCGCGCCGCTGCGCGCGCCTCCCGCAGCGCCGTGTGCGCCGACCACACCACCGACACCATCGGTACGGCGACCACCGCACCCACGATGCCGGCCGCGATCGAGCCCGCGATGACCGAGATGGCGACGACCAGGGGGTGGAGCCGCACGGCCCAGCTCATGACGAGCGGGTGGAGCAGGTGCCCCTCGATCTGGCCGATCACCACGATCAGGGCGATCACGATCGCCGCCACCAGCGGGCCCTGTGAGGCGAGCGCCACGACGGCGGCGACCGCGAGGGCGATCGGCGACCCGATCAGCGGGACGAAGGCGGCGACGAACTCCAGGAGGGCCAGCGGGACCGCCAGCGGCACCCCGAGGAGCCAGAGGGCGATGCCGACCAGGACCGCATTGACCGCGGCCACCAGCACGATCCCGTGCGTGTAGCCGGTGAAGGTGCGCCAGGCCGCGCGCCCGGCGATCCCCACCCGGTCCCGTACCGACGCGGGCAGCTGCTCCTGGAACCACCCCCACTGCCGGTCCCCCGACTGGATGAAGAACACCGCGCAGAACAGCGCCAGGGCCAGTGTCGTGAGGACGGCCACCAGATGACCCGCCCCGCTCAGCGCCGTGCTGACCAGGGCCGAACGATGGCTGGCGAGGAACTGTCCGATCCTGGCCTGGACGTCGGACAGCGCCTCCGGGGCGAGCCGGAACGGCGGTCGGCCCAGCCAGTCCTCGATCCGGCCGATGCCCACCCGGAACTCGCGCACCAGCGTCGTCCGCTCCCCCGCCACCGCCTCTCCGACCAGCGCGAGCACACCGAGGACGAGCGCGATGCCGCCGATCAGGGTGAGGGCGACCGCCACCGGCCGGGGCAGGCCCCGGGCGACCACGTCGGCGATCGGGCGCAGCAGCGCGGTGATCACCAGGCCCAGGAACACGGCCACGCCGATCTCGTGGAAGCGGCCGAGCAAAGCGAAGAGGCTGTAGACGAGCAGACCGACGACGAGCAGTCGCCACGCGTACGCGGCGGCCGTACGGAGGAACGGGGTCACCGGCGGTGCTGTGCCTGGCTGCATGGCGACGACGTACCACCGGAGGCGCTCCGGTCCACGCGCCCGGCCCGACATTCGCCCGGTCAGCCGGGGGTCGGCCGTGGTGCCGGATCGGGTCACGTATGTATGCCTCAAGGTCCTCGACGACGACCCCATCGATCGACTCCCCTCCCTCCGACCGGATGTGGCAGAGTCGGGGCGGGGTGGCGGCCGACTCCGCGGGACCGGGTCCCGCCGGGGGCCGCGTCGGGGCGAGGGGGCTGTGTGGCGCGGGTGGTCGACGGTCGGTTCGAGCTGGTGGCACGGCTCGGCGGTGGCGGCATGGGAACGGTGTGGCGGGCGCGGGACACGGCGCTGCACCGCGAGGTCGCCCTCAAGGAGGTGCGCCCGCCCGACCCGGCGCTGGCCGAGTACGACCCCGAGGGAGCCCGCGCGCTGCGCACCCGTGTCCTGCGCGAGGCGAGGGCGCTCGCCCGGATCGCCCACCCGCACGTGGTGACCATCCATCACATCGTGGACGGCGGCGAGACCACGTACCCGTGGCTCGTCATGGAACTGGTCACCGGCGGCTCCCTCCAGGACCGGCTCGACCGGGGCCCGCTCACTCCAGCCGAGACGGCCACGCTGGGGCGCGGCGTCCTGGCCGGCCTGCGGGCGGCACACGCCGCGGGCATCCAGCACCGGGACATCAAGCCCGCGAACGTGCTGCTGCGACCGGACGGCCGGCCGGTCCTCACCGACTTCGGCATCGCGGCGATGCACGGCGCTACCGCCCTCACCGCCGCCGGATCGATCATCGGCACGCCCGACTACATGGCGCCCGAGCGGGTGGGCGGCGAGGAGGGCGGCCCGGCCGCCGACCTCTGGTCGCTGGCGATGATGCTGTACGTCGCGGTGGAGGGCCACCATCCGCTGCGGCGGGCCAACACGCTGGCCACGCTCGCGGCCGTCCTTGGCGAGGACGTGCCGCCGCCCCGGAACGCGGGGCCGCTCAGTCGGGCACTGACGGACGTCCTGGTGCGGGACCCGGCGGCGCGACCGGACGCCGAGGCGTTGGACCGCCTGCTCGCGGAGGTGGAGAGCCGGACCGCGAGCCCCACACCGAGCGCCGGGCCTGACCCCGCGCCGGCATCCGCGCCGACGCCCGTGCCGCATTCCGCGCCGATGCCCGTGCCTCCGCCGCCGCCGCGCGTGCCGCCCGGCGACCCCACCTCGTACCGGGTCGCTCCACCCGGCCCGGCAAGGAGGAAGTACGGTCCGGTGTACGCCGCGGCCGTCGCCGCGACGGCACTGATCGGCGTACTCGTCTGGAGTCTGCTCCCCAACGGAGACGGTGACGGAGACGGAGACGGAGAACGAGACGGCAACAAGGGCGCGAGCCCGGCGCCGTCCTCGGTGTCGTCCTCCGTCTCGTCCTCCGTGTCGCCTTCCTCCTCCACGCCTGCCGGAGCCTCCGGGATCACCATCGGGATCAAGTTCGACCAGCCCGGGCTCGGCTGGAAGAACACGGACGGCACCTACTCGGGACTCGACGTGGACGTGGCGAGGTACCTCGCCCGCGCTCTCGGTCACGATCCGGCCGCCGTCACGTGGAAGGAGGTGAGCAGCGCGACCCGCGAGCCCCTTCTCACCGGCGGTGACGTCGACTTCGTCGTGGCCACGTACGTGGTCACCGAGGACCGGAAGCGCCGGATCGACTTCGCCGGCCCCTACCTCGTGGCCCACCAGGACGTCCTGCTGCGGGCGGACGACACCGCGGTCAGCCGCCCGGCGGACCTGAACGGCAAGAAGGTCTGCGCCGTCACCGGTTCCAGCGCCTCCCAGAACATCCGGGCGAATCTCGCCCCGCAGGCCCAGCTCCGGGAGTACGAGACGTACGCGCGCTGTGTCGGCGACCTGGCCTCCGGAGCGGTCGACGCCGTCACCACCGACGACGTCATCCTCGCGGGGTACGCCACTCAGGACGCGTTCCGGAGCAAGTTCAAGCTCGCCGAGTTCCGCACGACCGAGGAGACGTACGGCGTCGGCCTTCCGAAGAACAGCCCGCTCAAGGCGAGGATCCAGACCGCGCTGGAGCGGATGGTCGCCGAAGGCCACTGGAAGACGGCCGTCGAGGAGAACCTGCCGCTCCTCGGCGTGGACGCCGCCCGCCCGTTCCGGTGACTCAGGCCAGGACCAGCAGGGCGGCGAGGGCCGGGCCGAGCGCTCCGCCGAGTTGGTAGAAGAGGACGAAGAGACCGATCGCGGCGGGGCGTCGGTCGGTCGAGGCGTGCCGGGCGACGTGCACCGACAGGACCGCGTTGCTGCCGGTCGCGACGAACACGGCGGCCGCGGCGGCCACGAGCAGCGCCGGCCCCCAGGGGGCGAGGGCGGCGGTCACGGGTGCCGCCGCGCCGAGGGTGACGAGCAGGGTGAGCGCCCTTCGGTGGCCCAGCCGCGCCGCCGTGGCGGCGAGGAGCCAGGAGAGCGCGGAGCCGGTGAGGAGCGCGGCCAGTTGGCCCGCGCCGATGACCTCGGTGCTCCATCCCGTCCGCTGCCGCACCAGCTCGGGAAGGGCGAACAGGAGCACGAAGTACGAGGTGGAGAAGGCGCACGCGAGGAGGGCCGAGCCGAGGAAGGCCCGCGAGCGGAGCACGGCGGCGGGTACGAAACCGTCCGGACGGCGCCGTACGTGGAGGACGAGCGGTACGGACGCGACCGCGGCGGCGAGCGCGCCGGCGAGCGGAGCCGTCGGAAGAAGGACCAGCGCGGACACCACGGCCACGACGAGCCCGGCACCGACGGCGTCGAACGGAACGGCGTGCGGGCCCTGTGGGGCGTACCCACTTCGTGCGGCGCGCGGGCTCCGCGCGGCACGATCCGGCGCGGCGGTCGCCGTGTGACGCCGGACCGCGGGCACGGCGAGGAGGGCGAGGGCCGAGAGGGCGAGTGAGGCGCGCCAGTCGACGGCGTCGGCGAGAGTCGATCCGACGAGCGGCCCCACTGCGCCCAGTACGCCGAATCCGGCGGTGATCGCCCCCATCCGACGCGTCGAACCGGCGAGGTTCATGGCCACGGCCACCAGCCCCGCCCCGCCGGCCCCCTGCGCAGCCCTGCCGAGGAGGGCGAACGGCAGCGACTGCGCACTCGCGACGAGCGCGGTACCGACCAGTGCGAGGACCGCGCCGGCGAGGAGGGCGGCCCGCAGACCGCGGCGTCGGACGAGGGCGGCGAACAAGGGCGTTCCGACGGTCATGGCCCAGGCGAAGACGGTGACCGTCCAGGTCGCCGCCGTGGTGGAGACGCCCAGCGACCGGGCCATGTCGGGAAGGATCAGGACGGGTGCGTTGGCTCCGGTGGCGATCGGCGCGGCGAGGAACGCCAGCCAGAGGGCGGACGGCCGACGGGGTGCGGCGGAAGCGGTGGTACCGGGTGTGGAGATGACGGCGGCGGACACACGAACTCCATCCGTTCAAGGTTGATAATTTCAACGTTGAGATAAAAACATCGCCGCTCGTTCAACGTCAAGTGATTCAACGTTGAGATACCTTGGTCCGACGCGGAGGAAAGGTACGAGGGAAGGTACGGAGGAGAGCGGCATGAGCGACTCGAAGGACGGGCACACCGACGCCGTCGACGGCATCGTCGGGCAGTGGGCGGAGGAGCGCCCCGATCTGGTCGACGCGCTGTGGCCCGTAGAGGTACTCGGCCGGCTCCAGCGCCTCGGCGTCGCGCTGGAGAAGGAGTTCCGGACCTTCGCGGCCGAGCGCGGGCTCGAGCTCGGCGAGTTCGACGTACTGAGCACGCTGCAGCGCTCGGGCCCCCCGTACGAACTGACCGCGGGGGCCTTCCGCAAGGCGGCCATGGTGACCTCCGGAGCGATCACGAACCGGATCGACCGGATGGAGGCCAAGGGCCTGGTCGAGCGGGTCCGGGACACCGAGGACCGGCGCTCGGTGAGGATCCGTCTCACCGAGCGGGGCCACGAGGTCACCCGCGCCTACATGGCGGACCACCTCGCCAACGAGGCCCGCATGCTCGGCCCGTTCGACCGGGAGGAGTGCGAGGAGCTGGCGGGGAAGCTGCGCCGCCTGCTGGTCTCCCTCGGCGACACCACCATCATGTGAAGGCCGCGCCCTTCGGGTCCCACGTTCCGTTGATCGGCCGCTGCTAGTGTCCGGGGCGGGGCGCGCGTCCCCTGACAGGGTGTGTGCGAGAGGCGAGGAGGAGCCCATGAACGCCGCCGAAGAGGGACGGCAGCAGCTGGACGCCGTCAGCGTCCTCAACGCCAGGAGGACGCTCCTCCAGCTGCTTGCCAGGGCAGGAGTCTGGTCCGGCGACGCGGAGGAGCTGATCGGGCTCGTCGAGGCCGGCGCGCTCGCTCTCGCGCACACGGAGATCACGGAGATCACGGAGAGCACGGATAACGCGGCGCGCACGGAGATCACGGAGAACGCGGAGAGTACGGAGAACGCGGCAGGCACGGCGGGCACCACGGGCGCACGGGGAGCCGAGAACTCGGTGGTCGGCGAGGGCCGGCAGGCCGTTCCGGCCGAGAAGGCCGAAGCCTACGCGTCCGGCCGCCTCGACGGCAGGCGGGCCGTCGCCGACGAGCTCGCCGACATCGCCGAACGCACGCTGCGCCACGCCATCGCCCCCGATCCCACGGTCGCCTCTCCCGACGACCGTTCTCCCGTGGGGAGGGCCGAAGTGGAGCGGGCGAAGGTGGCGGTGACGCCGCTCTACCTCTCGTACACGGCCGTCTCCGACCTCGACCCCGACGCCACCGAACAGGTGCTCACCGCCGTCCTCGGCACGATGAGCCCCAGGCAGCGGGCGGGGTACGCGGGGAGGCTGACGGAGTTCGCCTCGGCCCATCGCGCGCGCCTGGAGCGGCTGTACGCGGAGTACGGACCCGGCAGCGCCATCGCGATCCACGGCCGCTACTCCCTCGTCCACTCCCCCACCAGCGTCGCCGTGCTGGAGCGGCTCGCCGTGGCGCCGTCGGCGCTGCACGAGGAGTGGGACGCCGCTGAGTTGCCGCCCGCGTGGCTGGACGGGCTGACCACGGCGTGGGGCTCGGCGGCCTGACCGGCCGGGTTCCGTACGGCGGCCGACTCCACGCGTCGGCGACATCCGCTACGCCCGGGCCGTCCGGGTCGCCCGAGCTGTCTGCGGCGTCCGAGCCGTCAGCGGCGTCCGAGCCGTCAGCGGCGTCCGGGCTGTCTGCGGCGTCCGGGCCGTTCGTGCCGTCCGAGCCGTTCGTGCCGTCCAAGTTCTCCCGGGCTCCCGGTCTCACGGGCCGACCTCGAGGATCGTGGCGGGGGCGGCGCTGGCCACCGTGACCACGGCCGACCGCCGGCGGTCCGTCCACTCCAGCAGCCCGAAGTCACCCTCCCCCGCTTTCAGCAGGGCCTCCTCCCGTACCCACAGCCGGAGCAGCGCAGGGCCGGGGTCCGGCCGCGCGCCGGCCTCACGCAGTTCGGCGGCGGGCAGCAGCCGCTTCAGTACCGACAGGGGGCCGGGCCGGCGTGTCGAGGGCTCCACGTCGATGCCGACGGGGCCGGGTCCGACGGCCGCCGCGACCAGCCCGTCGGCGTGGCTCAGGCTGACTCCCACCCCGGGGTGGGTGGGAAGGTACGGACGCCCGTGCCCCGACTTGCCGCACCCGTCGCAGAACTGGGCCGGGGCCGACTCCCCCGGAGGCCGCCCGGTGAACCGGGCGACGCACAGACGCAGGAGCAGCCGCGCCGCCAGCACGTCGTCGCGGCGGCTCGGCACCCGTATCGCGGCAAGCCGCCGCAGCTCCCACGGTTCGAGCAGGGCCTCGTGCAGCTCCGGGTGGGCCAGGACCTCCGCCGTGGTCGCGACCGCGGCCAGCGCCGTGGTCACGGGCGCGTGCTCACCCGGCGGCGGCCGGGGCGGCGGCCGTTCCGGGGGCCGTCAGGAAACGCCGCTCCACACGGCCGAGCGTGCGGAAGTCGTCGATGGTGACGTCCTGGAGGTCGATGCTGTCGCCGGAGATCTCCTCCAGGAGGTCGATGAACTCCAGGAAGTCCATCGAGTCGATGAGACGGGCCTCGATGAGGTCCTCGTCGACGTCGATCGGGCCGTCGAGACCGGGGTTCTTCTCGTGGAGCCACGCGGCGATGCGTTCCATGGTGCGGGGTCACTCCTTGCTGGTACGGGTGTTTCCGACGGTCGAGGGAAGCGGGGTCAGGCCCGGGCGTCCTGGAGTCGTTCCAGCGCCTGCTCGGGCGTGCCGTGGGTGAGGATCATCGCGTGCACCCAGCGCTCGACGCCGAAGGCGACGCAGGCGCTGTAGGCGGGCCCTTGGGCGCCGGCCCGGATGTCCAGCCGCTCGCCGAAGAAGTTGCGGTGCCGGTTCACGGAGGCGATGGCCGTGCCGTCCGGGGCGCTGAACTCGTGCTTGACCGGGTCGAGCGCCATGAGCCGGGCCCGGGAGCCACCCCTGTCGTAGAAGGGGTCGTCGGCGGTGGCGCGGGTCAGCCCCAGGCCCAGGCGTCCCGCGAGCTCCTGGATGAACTCGGCGCCCCGTTCCAGGTGTTCGACCGAGCCCTGCTTGGTGCCGAGGTACAGGACCTCGCGCATGTGGAAGCCCCACAGGCGGCGCAGTCCGTCGTAGTGGGTCTCGTTGCGGAAGCAGCGGCCGGTCGCGGAGAGCCGCAGCCCGTCCTCGCCGACGTCCCGGCCTTCCAGGGAGAGCAGCAGCCCGTAGCAGGTGGCGGAGGGCAGCAGGTGGCCGGTCGGACTCAGCGGCAGCTCGCCCGGCGCCTCACCGGCCGCCAGGCCGTCGAGCGCCTCGGGGGTGAACCGTCCGGCGGAGACGCCGAGATGGGGGAAGTTACGGAAGTAGTCCAGGCGCGCCAGGCCCTCCACGGAGAGCAGCGGCGGCCCCACCACCTCGGGGGCGGAGAGCCGTGCGGCCAGCCCGGTCAGCAGCGCGTCGAGGCCGTGCAGCAGGGCGGTGTGCACCGGGTCCAGCGTGAGCAGGCCCGGGCCGGGGTTCTTCAGGCCGCCGTCCGGCAAGGCGGTGATGCTGGATGTGTTCATGGAACCGCTCCCTCTCAGCGTGGGGCGAACAGTCGGGGGCGTCGGCCGGGACCGGCAGGCCGGGTGGGCAGGACGGAGTCGCCGCTGCCTGATCACGACGGTGCGAACGGCCGTGGAGCGATCGCCGTCGACCGGGCGCAGCGATGGCCGACCCATGGCCCGTCGGGCCGGTGACCGGAGCTGCTCAGGGAAGACCCTAGGTCAGCTGTTCGGACATTGTCTAGACCAAAGTTGACTGAGTGGTGAACACCAACCGACGGTCTTTTTGATCTTGAAAGCGACACAACTGTGCATATCGAGACGCCACTTGACAGCAGCTATGGTCTAAACCAATGCTTCTGCGTAACCGGCGGTGACCGTCTTAGGGGGTGTCCGGCCCTGATCCGCCGGACACCCCCTAGGCCCTGACTCCCGCTTTGGAGGGACCACATGACGACACCTGCCCCCCACGGTCGCCCGCGCCGCCCCTATCTCCACCGAGCGGCGTCCGACCTTCCGTACTTCAGCGCGGACGGCGAGTCCTACCTCGCACAGACCACCCTGCGGGAGCTGAAGAAGTCGCGCCCCCTGCGGGTACTGTCCGAGGAGGACTTCGCGCACTGGCAGACGTACGGGTACGTCATCGTCCGGGAGGCCATCCCGGCGGAGGCGGCCCGGCAACTGCTCGACTTCACCTGGGACTTCCAGGGCCTCGACCCGGACCGGCCGGAGAGCTGGTACGAGGACCGGCCGTTCCGCTCCGAGCTGGACCAGCAGCTGCACGTCTACGGATTCGTCGAGGCGTACCACCACCAGCTGCTCTGGAACAGCCGCCAGGCCCAGCGCGTGTACGACGCCTTCGTCGACGTCTGGGACTGCGAGGAGCTGTGGGTCACCCTGGACCGGCTCAACCTCAATCCGCCCAACGTCGGGAACCGCGACCGCGCCCTGATCGAGCCCACGGACCGGGGCTTCGACATCGAGCTGCACTGGGACATCGACACCACGATCGGCGTCCCGCCGCAGCGCGTGCAGGGCATCATCGCGCTCAACGACACCCGGCCGGAGACCGGCGGATTCCAGTGCGACCCCGAGCTGTTCCGGCAGTTCGAGGAGTGGAAGGTCGACCAGCCGGCCGGCCGTGACCCGCTCCGCCCCGACGTGGACCGGACGGAACTCCCCGTCGTACGACCCGAACTGCACCCCGGTGACCTGCTCATCTGGAACGGTCTGCTCGCCCACGGCGTGGCCCGCAACACTTCGGAGAACGGAGTGCGGGCCGTCCAGTACCTGTCGATGATGCCGGCCCTCGAGGAACACGAGCGGCTGCGGCGGTCCCGCGTCGAGTCCTGGCGGCACCTGCGCACCCCCCGCTGGAACCGCACCCTGGTCGGCGACCCGGTGCTCCACGAGTCCAAGCGCTACCCCACGGCGGAGCTGACCGAGCTCGGCAGCCGCCTCCTCGGGCTCACCTCGTGGCACGACAGCGACACCGACGCCGACACCGAAGCGGCTATCGCCACGGCCACCGCCACGGCCATCGGCACGGCCACCGCATCGGCCATCGGCACGAGCGAGACGGCCGGCGGTCAGAGCGGAGACCCGTCGTGCGCCGCGTCTGTCTGACCCTCCCCACCAACCGGTCCTGCGCCGAGACCATCAGGGCGGTCGCCGAGGAGGCCGCCCACGGCGCCCGCCACTTCGACGTCGAGGTGCACCTCCTCGTCCTGGACTCCTCCGAGGCCCCGGTGATCGCCGAGCACCGGCAGGCGGTCGCCGCCCTGCCCCCGGCCCCCGGAGTCGTCGTCCACCACCTCGACGAGACCGAGCAGCGGACCTTCCTGAGTAAGGTGATCTCCCGGTCCGGCGTCGACGCGCCCGACCGGATGCTCGACCTCGTGCTTCCGTCCCGCGTCTCCTACGGCGCCTGCACCAACCGGGCCTTCCTGATCGCGGAGGCCCTGGGCTGCGACTCGGTGCACCGCCGGGACTCCGACAGCCGCTACCAGTCCCTGGACGGCCGGCCCGTCTTCCCCCTCCACCACGAGCTGACGACCCTGGGACGCCGGGCCTCCGACGTGGCGGGCCTCGTGTCCAGGAGCAGACTCGACCCCGCGTACGCGCACCGGCCGGTGGCGATGGTCGGCGGCTCCTTCGTCGGCGAGATGTCCGTGGACGTCGAGGAGATCCGACGGCTCGACCCCTCCGTCTACCACGACGTCGTCGGTCTGTCGGTCCCCGACGGCTATCCCGAGATCTGGCGCAGGAACCTGATCGAGGAGTCCTTCCGCGGCGCCGGGACCGCCGCCTTCACCGGCGACCGCACCACGCTCACCAGCGTGAACCCGATGCGTGTGGACATGTGCAACATCGGCTTCACCCGCGAGGTCTACGGGCGCGTGCCGCTTCCGCCCGCCACCGACACCATCGGCAGCGACTACTTCCTCATCCACGTGGTCCACGACGCCCGGCTGCCCGGCGTCCTGCACAACCGCCACATCGTCAACTTCCACACCGGCGAACGCCGTACCGACGCCGGCTTCCTCGCCTACCAGGTGCGGCTCGCGAAGTTCCTCCTCTCGGCCCCGTACTTCAACGCCGTGTACGCCCGGATGGCGGCGGCCGCCGAGGAGTTGCTCGACACCGAGGGCCAGGTCCGCGCCTCCGTCGTCGCCGGCTTCGTCAGGGACAGCACCGCGCTGGACCGCGTCGAGAACGCCGAGCGGCTCGACGTCGTCGACCGTTCCTATCGGAAGCTCGGCGGACGCTACGCGGAGGCCGCGGACGTCCTCGCCGCCGACCGCGAGCGACTCCTCGACGAGGCCCGGGGCGACATGGAGGAGTTCGCCCTCCTGATCGACGCCTGGGAACCTCTGACCCGCTCCACGAAGTCCGTGAAAGGCATCACATGGTGAGTGAGCGAGACTTCTCGCGGCTCGAGGACGGACGCGCCGTCACCGTCACCTACGAGCGCGGCGTGGAGCGGCGGGGCCCCGTCACGATGGGGCAGGCCAACATGATCCGCTGCATCCTGCGGGACGAGCCCGCGCACATCAACATCCACGACGTGTGGCCGGTTCCCGCCGGAACCGGGATGGAAGCCGCGATCGACGCCCTGCGCGAACTGGCGGAACGGCACGAGGCCCTGCGCACCACGTTCCCCCACGACCCGGGCACCGCGCCCCGAGAGCAAGTCGTCGCCCCCAAGGGCGATTTCACGGTCACCGTCCTCGACCACCGGGAACTTCCCCCCGACCCCGCCGGGTACGCCGAGTCGTTGGCGCGGCGGGCCCGCGACGAACGCTTCCACCTGGACCGGGACTTCCCCCTCCGGATCTCCCTCGTCGCCCTCGACGGCGCACCGGCGTTCGTCGCCCTGGCGGCCAGCCACGCCGTCACGGACGTCAGCGCGCTCGGCGTCCTCAAGGAGGACTGGCTCACGCTGCTCTCCGGCGAGCCGCTCCCGGACTCGACGGCGCTCACCCCGCTCGACCTGGCCGCCGAAGAGGCGACCCCGGCCGGCCGTCGCAAGTCCGAGGCCTCGCTGAGGTACTGGCAACGGATCATCAGCAGCGGACCGCAGGCCATGTTCGCCGAGCCGGGCGCCGAAGGCACCGACATCCACACGCCCCAGCTCACCCTGCGGTCCCGGCGCGGCGCCCGGGCCCTGGCCCGCGTGGCGGAACGCACCGGCGGTCTGCCGGCGACCGTGCTGCTGACGGCCTGGTGCGCGCTCCTCGCCCACCGTACGGGCCAGAGCTCGTGCGTCGCCGCCGTGCCGACCTCCAACCGGCACGCGCCCCGGCTGGTCCGCTCGGTGAACACGCTCTCCCAGGACGCGCTGCTCTCGCTCGACATACGGGTCCCTTCCTTCGACGCGCTCCTCAGCAAGGCGTGGGGTGCGGCTCTCGACGCCTACCGGCACAGCCGGTTCGACTCGGTGAGCCTGTGGGAGATGATCGGCAGGACCACCTTCGAGCGCGGCAGCCAGTTCGCGCGCGACATCGTGTTCAACGACGTGAGCACGCTCCCCACCGCCCTCCCCTCCGCCCTCGCCGACGCGCCCACGGGCGACGGCGCGGGGCCGGAACTGGAGCTGAGCTGGGGACCGGAGCAGGTTCTGCCGACCCGTGTCCTGACCTTCGTCCACGAGACGGACCCCCTGCTCCGCCTCGGCATGTGGGCCGACCCCGCGCTGTTCACGCGGGACCAGGCGGAAGGCCTGCTCACCGGCCTGGTACGGCTCCTCGAAGCCGCCGCCACTGGGGACGTGCCGTTCACGGAGCTCACCGAGGTGACGGGGGTCGGCCCGGTCGAGCGCGGCCCCGAGTGGCAGCGGGTGGACGGCTCCTGGATCTCGCCGCCCGCCATCGCGGACGCCCTGAGCCGGGCCCTCGACGGCGTACCCGTACACGTCACGACGGAGCTCCCGCCGGCCGACGGACCGGGCGTCGGACCGGCATCCGGACCGTCCGTCGGACCGGGCGAAGGGGAGGCCGGGGACGCCGGGGACGCCAGGGACGCCAGGGAGGCGGGGGACGGCGGGGACGCCGAGCCTGTCCTCACCGCGTTCGTGGCCGCCGGGGACTCCCCACTCACACCGGCGCGCGCCCACGCCGCACTCATGGACGCCCTCCCCGGCCACCCCGGACTGCTGGCTCCCCGCCGGTACGTGATCGTCCAGGACCCGCCGGCGGAGGCCGACCGGAGCGGCGCGTGGCTCCGGCAGCAGATTCTCAGCGAAGGGACCGGCCGGGACCGGCGGATGTGACATGACGATGGATGACGTGACCGTCCGGCAGAAGCCGGACCCGCTCCCCAGCCCGTGGCGGTCGAGCCGCTTCCGGCTGTTCTTCACCGCCCGCAGCACCTCGCTGCTCGCCGACGGCATGCTGATGGTGTCGCTGACGACCGCCGTGCTCGGCGCGGGGTACGGGGCCAGCGGCGTGGGCTACGCGCTCGCCGCGTGGATGGCGCCGATCGTGCTGCTGGTGCTCATCGGCGGCGTGCTCGCCGACCGGTTCACCCCACAGGTGATGATGGTCGGCGCCGATGTGGTGCGCATGGTGGCGATGCTCGCGCTGGCCGCGCTGCTGGCCACCGACGGTGTGAAGCTCTGGCACATCATGGCGCTGCTGGCGCTCAGCGGGGCCGCGACCGCCATGTTCCAGCCCGGCCTGGCGAGCATGGTCCCGCAGGTCGCCGAGGACATTCAGCGGGCCAACGCGCTGCTGCGGATCTCCGAGTCGATCTGCACCCTGCTCGGTCCCGGTCTCGCCGGCCTGCTCGTGGCCTACTGGGACGTGGCGGGTTCCTTCCTTTTCATCGCGGCGGCGTACGCGCTCAGCGCGCTGGGCCTCGCGCCCCTGCGCAAGCTCAGTACCGCCAAGGACGACAGCGCCGACCCTCTGTGGCAGCGGCTCGCCACCGGGTGGCACGAGTTCCGGGCCCGGTCCTGGCTCTGGGGGGTCATCGCAGTCTGGGCCGTCTATGGCCTGTTCGTCTTCGGCCCGGCCCTGCCGCTGGGCGCTGCGCTCCTCACCGAACAGCACGGGGCCAGCGGCTACGGCTGGATCGCCTCCGCCGATGGTGCCGGCACGATCGTCGGGGGTCTGCTCGGCATGCGCGTGCGGCCCCGTCGCCCGCTCGTGGCGGGGGCCTGCGCCATGTTCTTCTTCTCCCTCAACCCCCTGGCGCCCGCCCTCGGCTGGTCGTTCACCCTCACGGCGGTCACCGGTGTCGTGGCCGGCTGCGGGTTCGCCTTCTGGGGAGTCATGTGGGCGACGAGCGTGCAGTCCCACATCCCGCTGACCGTCCTGAGCCGCGTCTCGGCCTACGACGTCGCCGGATCCATCATGGTCATCCCCCTCGGCCGGGCACTGGCCGGCCCGGCGGCCGAATCCTACGGAGCCGACCGGGTCCTGCTCTTCTCCTCCGTGATGGGCCTCGTCCTCATCGCGGTGATGCTCGCCGTCCCCGCCATCCGCGCGCTCGGCCGGGCACCGGAGGGCTCGACCGCGTCGGACACGGACCCGGACCCGGGCTCGGACCCGGCGGCGGAGACCGATGTGGAGCCCGGGGCGGAGGCCCGGAGCGGGGGGCGCTGAAGGTCCTGATCGGAGTCGGTGCGAGGGCGGGCGGGCGAGGGCGGGTCCGCCCTCGGCGTCTCGGCCACCCGCGCCTCCGCGTCCGGCGAACGTGACGTCGTTGGCCGGCGGCTCAAGCCTCGTCGGTCAGCGAAGGCACGGCGCACGGACGGAGGACCATGAGCGAGTCCTCCAAGGTCGCCACCATGGCGAAGGGGAACCGGTCGAGCTCAAGACAGAGTGCGACGTCATCAGGATGGACTCCTTGACGCACCCCCTCCGCCAGCTCGGCCGCGGCGCGCGACTCGCCGGCGCGGCGGAGGAACTCAGCCGCGTCCGTCCCGGCCTCGGTGGCCCTCCGAGCGATGTACTGAGCGCACGCCAGATCTTCATCGGCGTGCCCGTCCTCGCCGGTGACCACGAACGTGACATCGGCACACTCGCGTGTCCGCAGGAGCCGAGCCGTCGCCTCCGCCACCACGAAGCCGGCGCACAGCACCAGCGACGCATCCTTCACCGCAAGGGCGCCGACGGTGCCTGCCGTGGTCTTCTGTACGACGGTCCGTTCGCCAAGGTCGACAGACCGCAGCAGGCCCGGCGAGTTGACCATGTCGAACCCGGGCGCGGGCGGACCGTCCTTGAGCGCCGCCCAGTCCGGATGGGAAGCCTTGAGCGCCAGGGCTTCGTCCAGCGACTCGGCAAGAACGATCTTTTCCGCCCCCTGGGCGAAGGCCCAGGCAGCCACCGTGAAAGCACGCATGACGTCGACGACGACCGCCACGGATGGGGCTTCGACCAGCTCGGTGATGCCAAGGAAACGAGCGTCCATCCGATCATGATCGCGCATGCCCGACCCGAAGCACCCGGGCAGTGATGCGCATCACATCGACGGCATCCTCCGGGGCCGGGGTCACGAGCCCGTCAGCAGGGACTCCACCGCTCGGGCGGTGTCCGGGTGGCGGGCCGTCAGGGACGGGGTACGGGGTGCCGCGCCGGCCGGTGCCCACGGGGAGTCGCAGCCAAGCAGCTCCGCCAGCGCGTCGCAGGTCGCCGGGTGGGCGGGCAGCAGTGCCACGCCCGGCGCACCCCGGGGCGGCCCGTCCGTCGGCGCCCATCCGTCCACGCAGCCAAGGAGATCCGCGACCGCGTCGCAGGTCGCCGGGTAGGCGGGGAGCAGCGCCGCACCGCGTGGGGTCGGTGAGTGCGGGCGGGCGCGCGCGGTCGGGGCCGTCTGCGGTCGCTGTCGCCACGGCGGGACCCAGGCGTCCAGCGCCGCGAGTCGGGCCGGGAAGATCCGTCCCGCCTCGCGGATGAGCAGCGGGGCCAGCTCCGCGGCGTTCGACCGCAGGGTCGTGATGAGGACCGGCAGCCACGGGAGCAGGACGTCGTCGGGAAGTCTCCCGAAGGCGTTGGAGACGGCCTCCACCACCACGTCCGCCAGCCCCGGAACCGGTTCGAGCGCATGGACGAAACCGCTGAGGTAGCGCGGGTAGGAGGGCACCACCAGGGGGTTGGAGAGGAGTTCGTCGCAGCGCGCCCTCAGCTCTCCCCTGGAGAGGGTGCCGAGCTGCACCTGCGCCGCCCAGAGCAGTGCCGTCTTCGCCGGGTCCCGCGGGTGCGACTGCGCCACCGCCAGTTCGAGCTGTGTCCTGTCGCAGCCCAGCGACAGGGCCAGGCTCTCCATGCTGAAGAGGAAACCGAGCATCGCGGCCACCTGCCCCACCGTCGCGTCCTCGTCCCCGAACGCGGTGGGCAGCAGCGTGCAGTAGTGCGCGTATCCGGTTCTGACGAAGGACTCGATCCACGGTGGCAGGACCGGTTCGCTCGTGCGGTAGTACGCGAGGAGTCCGCGCACCCGGCGCAGTACCTCGGGCGCGCCGTCCACCGTGCGCTCGGCCGCCAGGACCTCCAGGGCCCGGGTGCCCAGCTCCTCGGCGAGCCGCCGGCCGCCGAGGTACAGCGTCGCGTCCGCGACCGCTTCCAGCACTTCCGCGGTCGTCGCCTGCGGCCCGTACGCGGTGCGGCGCAGGCGCTGCTCCAGGACCTGTCCGAGGCTCACGCCCTCGTAGCCGAGCTCGATCAGGGCCCGCTGGTGGGTGCCGAGCGACAGGTCCCAGGATTCCTGGATCGATCGCTCGCCGAGCCGCCGCTCTCCCATGATGGGGCGGGCGGCGCCGGGCGGCATCAGGCGGCGCAGCATCCACAGCACGTCGGAGCAGGACTCCAGCTCCGGCCGGGACGCCATGTCGAGGAGGGCCCGCCGCACCCCGCGCTGCTGGAGGTTCAGCTCCAGCGGCGCCAGCCGGTCGTACACGTCGCGCGCGAGGGGCGGCAGCGCGTCGTAGCCGACCTGGCCGATGCGGTCGCCGCCCATCATGATCTCGACGAGGCGGCGCACGTCCCGGCGCCCGGGCACGGAGTCCTTCTCGATGCAGGTGACCGCCGCGTCCTGGAAGTCGTACGGCGTCGGCTTGGCCCGGTCGCGCATGCCGGCCAGCAGGATCGAGGTCTCGAAGACGGCGATCGCGTCCGCCGTGGAGGCGAGGTAACCGCTGCGGCGGGCGGCTCGGACGATGTCCACGGACCAGCCGAGCAGTTCGGCCTCGTCCAGGGTGTCGACGACCGGTGGCCGCCGCAGGAAGCCCGAGAGACGGTCGTCCGCGCTCACCGGCGTGGCGGGGACGGCGGTCCCCGCCGCCGTCTTCCTCGGTCGGGGCTTCTTGGTACCGGCCTGGCCCTCCAGTCGGTACGGCTTCACGCCGGTGCGCTTGAGGTTCTTCGCCCACTGGGTCGCCGCGATCGACACCGAGCCGGAGGCGAGGCCGAACTGGGCCTCGATCGCCGTGTGGCTGGAGGGGATCAGCCCGTACTGCCAGCTCGTGGCGGTGCGCGGGGAGATCTCGAAGCCGTCGGCTCCGTGCACGCCGAACTCGTCGACGCGGCTCGCCGCGTGGAAGGCGCCACAGACGTAGAGGCAGTCCGCCGGGTCGGTGCCCGTCGCGGCCAGGTGCTCGCGCATCCGCGTCCACATGTACCGCTCGCGGTCCTCGTCGACGCGCACCCGGTCCCCGTCGCCCGGGGCGAGCCGGCGGAAGAGGCTGCCGATGAGGAACATCACCTGGCGGTACGTGTCGTGGTCGCTGTCGCCGAGCGGTACCTCGACGTACTGGTGCCACCACTCCGACCAGTGCCGGACCTTGCCGTGGCGCAGCAGGTGCTCCTCCAGCTCGGCGAACCGGGGCCGCAGGTCGCCGATCTCGACGCCGACGGCCTCGCCGTGGAGCGCGGCCTCCGGTTCGGTCCCGGCGGGCTTCGTCCCCGTGGCCGCCGTGCCGTCGGTGTCCTCGCCCGCGCGGTCGGGGTCCGCGGCCGGGTCGTGCCGGGTGTCCCACTGGAAGACGTGGTCGGAGGAGCGGTCGACGAGGATCAGCTCGACGCCGGGGGTGTCGAGGGCGTACGCGATGGCCTGGTACTCGGCGGACGCCTCGGTGATCGGCGCGACGACGGACAGCGGGGCCCAGTCGGGCGGGAAGCCGTCGATGTCGCCGGCGAACGCCTGGACGGCGACCGGGAGCCGGCAGTTGCGCAGCTCGGTCAGGAGCGGCGCCATGTCCTCGCACAGCTCCAGGTAGACGACCTTCGGCTGCTTCTCGCGCAGTCGTCGGGCCATGGCGAGCGCAGAGGCGGGTGAGTGGTGGCAGACGGGGAAGATCTCCAGCGGTTCGCCCGCCGCCCGGTCGACGTCGTCGACCATGCCGAGGAGGATGCCTTCCAGGGCGTCCGCTCCGCCGGAGAACTCCGCCGCCGCCTGGTGGAGTTGACCTCGCAGCGCGGCGAAGGGGGTTGGGGCGGCGCGGAGCTCGGGGGCCGCGCTCATGCCAGCTTGGCGATCGCGTCGCGGCCGCCCTCCAGGAACTCCGGCCAGGAGCCGCCCTCTTCCTTGCCGCGCGGCTCGACGACGCCGTGCAGGTACTTGTTGAGAATGGCCAGGTCCTCGGGCTCGCGGCGGGCGAGGGAGCCGACCAGCGAGGCGGCGAGGGTACGGGCGGTCAGGGCCCGCTCGCCGAAGAAGTTGCTGTGCAGGACGGCGTCCTCCAGCACACCGATCTGCTCGGCGGTGGAGAGCGCGGACTCCAGTTTCTCGTCGTCGCTGCCGGCCGCGGCGGAGGAGGCGCGCAGATCGGCGAAGCTCTGGAGGAGGACGTCGAGGAGGGTGGGCGGCACGTCCAGTTCGATCTGGTGGCGGCGCAGCAGCTCCTCGGTGCGGAAGCGGACGATCTCCGCCTCGCTCTTCTTGTTCGTCACGACCGGGATGCGGACGAAGTTGAAGCGTCGCTTCAACGCGGAGGAGAGGTCGTTGACGCCCCGGTCGCGGCTGTTGGCGGTGGCGATGATCGAGAAGCCGGGCTTGGCGAAGACGATGTTGTCACCGCCGCCGTCGCTGTCGAGTTCGGGGACGGAGACGTACTTCTCGGAGAGGATCGAGATCAGGGCGTCCTGTACGTCGCTGGTGGAGCGGGTCAGCTCCTCGAAGCGGCCGATGGTGCCGGTCTCCATCGCGGTCATGATCGGCGAGGGGATCATCGACTCCCGCGACTGACCCTTGGCGATGACCATGGACACGTTCCAGGAGTACTTGATGTGGTCCTCTGTGGTGCCCGCGGTGCCCTGCACCACGAGGGTGGAGTTGCGGCTGATGGCGGCGGCGAGGAGTTCGGCCAGCCAGCTCTTGCCGGTGCCGGGGTCGCCGATGAGCAGCAGGCCCCGGTCGGAGGCGAGGGTGACGATGGAGCGCTCGACGAGGCTGCGGTCGCCGAACCACTTCTGCGCCACCTCCCGGTCCAGGCCGTCGGCGCGCTCGGAGCCGAGGATGAACAGGCGGACCATCTTCGGGGAGAGGCGCCAGGAGAAGGGCTTGGGGTTGTCGTCGATCGACTCGAGCCAGTCGAGTTCCTCGGCGTACTTGATCTCGGCGGGAGCGCGGAGCAGGTCGGACATGCGAAGGGCCTTTCTGGGCAGGTCGTGAGGGCTGCGTCTCAGGTGAGGAAGGTCTTGAGTTCGTGCACGAGCTTGTTGATGTGGCCGGAGACCACCGGGGTGCCGAGCGCCTTGAACCGCTCACGGAACCAGGGGTTGACCTCCTGGCGTCCGGAGCTGGTCACCGAGCCGACGGGGATGAACCGCACCCCGGACCGGTGGACGGCCTCGATGCCCTCGAACAGCGGTTGCGAGCGGTCGAACTCGTAGAAGTCGGAGATCCACACCATGACGGTGTTCTTCGGCTCCGCGATCTTCGGCCGGGCCATGGCCATCGCCACCGGACCGTCGTTGCCGCCGCCGAGGTTGGTGCGGAGCAGCACGTCGAACGGGTCGTGCACCCAGGGGGTGAGGTCGATCGCCCGCGTGTCGTAGGCGATGAGGTGGACGTCCACCTTCGGCAGCCCGGCGAAGATCGAGGCGAGGATGGTGCAGTTGACCATCGAGTCGACCATCGAACCGGACTGGTCCACGACGACGATCAGCCGCTGGGGCGTGGTCCTGCGGACGGTGTGCCGGTAGTAGAGGCGGTCGACGTAGAGACGCTCCTCCTCCGGACTCCAGTTGGTGAGGTTCTTCCAGATGGTGCGGTCGATGTCGAGGTTGCGGAAGACCCGCTTGGGCGGGACCGAGCGGTCGAGCTCGCCGACAGTGGCCTTCTCCACCTGCGTACGCAGCACCTCGGCGACCTCGTCGACGTATCGCCGGATGAGGGACTTGGCGTTGGCCAGGGCGATGCCGGAGAGATTGCCCTTGTCGCGCAGGAGCTGCTCGATGAGGGACATGCTCGGGTTGAGGCGGGCGGCCAGGGCGGGATCGGCGAGCACTTCGCGCAGGTGCATGCGCTGGACGAGGTCGGCCTCGACGGCTCCGAGTTCGGCTCCGAGACCGCCGCCGGTGATGCCCGCTCCGGTGGCGCGTCCGCCGCGCAGACCGCCGGGCGGGCAGCCGAGAGCGCGCTCCAGCCAGCCGGCGTCCGACTGCCAGCGTGCCAGCTGACCGGCGGAGACCGTCCCGGCGCCGGTGGCGAAGACGTTGAGCAGTACCTTCGACGCGAGCGCCGCGCGCCGCACCTCGGCGGCCCGGTCACGCTCCCCGTCCGGATCGGGCTCGGGGGTCATCAGGCCGTCGAACTCGTCTGCCAGCTCCGGATGGCGCTGGACGACGGAGTCGACGGAGGCGCCCGGGTCGAGCAGCGCCGACGGCAGGCCGATGTCCTCGACGACGGCGAGGCTCGCGGATTCCAGGGCGGCCTGCTCCTCGTGGTCGAAGAGCCGGGCGAGGAGACGCCAGTAGAGGACCTGACGGCGGTTGTCGTCGGAGTCGGCGTCGCCGGGGGCGGCCGGGTCGGTGGGGGCTGGGCGGTCGGTCATTTCCGCAGCAGCCTTCCGGCTCGTTCGCGCAGGACGGCGACGGTGTCCGTGGCCGCCTTCTCCGCGCGGACACCGACCTTGTCGGTGGTGCCTCCGGCCCACGCGCCCGCGTGGACGGCGACGGCCTTCTTCCGCACGGTCGTCTCGACGGCGAGCGGCTGGAGGACGAACTCGCCGGCGTCCCAGCGGAGCAGGCCGATGCAGGCGCCCGACGCGGCGACCGTCTCCGGGGTGAGCGGACCCGCGGACGGGATTCGGTCGGTGTCGACGGCCAGCCGGTGCCCGGCGACCGCGAACACCGGCGGACCCTCGTCCTCGCGCTCCACCCCGTACCCCTCGATGAGGACGGGTACGGCGATCCGGACCGGGTGGCGGTCCAGCGGGGCGGTCACGGGGTCGGTCGCGGTGGACAGGATCACCCGGGCCGTGGCGAACGGGTCGGCGGGCTCACCCGCGCGGGCCCGCGCGTCGTCCCAGACGAGGTCGCCCTCGGCGGTGACGGGCATGGCGTCGAGCTCCATGGAGCGGCCCTCGCTCACCGCGGCGAACAGCGACATCCTCGGTCGGATCAGCTGCCAGAGTCCGGCGCCGACGACGGTGTCCGGCTTCGGTGCGGACACCGCGGCCCGCACCAGACGCGAGGCCGTGCCGTCAGCGGGCTCGAAGACCGCGTGGATCTGGGCCTGCACGGCCGTCGCGTGCTCCTGCACATCGACGCCGAGTGGCAGCAGACGCCCGGTCGCGGTGGATGTCGAAGGGGCGCGAGTGGCTCCCGGCAGGGTCAGCAGCAGCGCCCGTGACCACAGGTCGGCCCAGCGGCGCGCCGGGACGCGCTCCAGGGTGGCTCCGGGGCAGGACGCGGCGAGTTCGGCCGCGAAGCCGTCGAGCAGCGTGGCCTGCCTGCGCAGCAGTGGGTCCGGGAGCATCGCGGAGACCACCGGTCCGGCGCCGGCGACCAGCTCGTGGTCGATGCCCTGCCAGCCGGCGCGGGCGAGGTCGCACAGCCAGGCGCGGGCGGCTGCCAGCACGTTCGCCGCGGGCTCCTGCCCGTCGGCGGCGGGTGCCGTATCCGCAGCGGGCGACCGGCCGGTGACGTCCCCGATACGGGCCGTCAGGGCGTCGTGCACGGAGCCCATGAGGGCGGTGCGGGCGGCGGCGAGGGCGATGAAGTGCTCCTCGCCCGCGGCCCCGGCCTCGGCCTTCTCGGCGGCCTCGGCGACCCGCGACGCCAGTGGCGTGCCGGCGAGGGCGTCCACGATCGCGGCGAGGCCCTCGGCCTGAGCGGGCTGCGGGCGGAGCAGCCCGGCGAGGAGCACCTGGTCGAAGGCGTCCACGGCCGCGAGCGCCTCGTCGAGCCCCTCGACGGGGTCGGAGAGCAGATCCGTACGCATCAGGCCACCGCCCTCGTCGGCGGGAACCACTGCATCTCGGGCAGCGGCACGGTGACCGGCTCCCGCTCGAGATAGGCCAGGTGCCGCAGGAACCGGCTGAACACCGGGGCGGCGGCCGAGGTGTCGCCCTGTGCGGGCCGTGTGGCCGTCATCGCGGAGACGAGCACCTGGGCGTCGGGCTCCGCGCCGGGCGTCTCGGCCTTCAGGTAGCGGGCGACGCGCTCGGCCCCGTACTGCAGGACGGCCTCGCCGACGAGCGCGCGGATGTGGTTGCAGAACGTGCCGCGAGCGCCACCGCAGGGGCGGTTGTTGTTGGTGCTGCACGCGAACGCGAACGTCCCGGCGGCGATCGAGGACACGTACACGCGCCCTATGTCGGACCCGCTGGACACGACGCCCTGCAACCGCCCGTCGCCCAGCTCGACGAACGGCACCTTGGCAAGCTTCCTCGGTCGCGCGGGCGGTACCACCCGCGCCACGCTCGACCTCTCCCAGACCGACAACGCACTTCTCCCATGCACGTCAAAGGGGGTGTTCACGCCGGATCGGCGGAACAAGAGAGAACCTATCCCCGCCCACTGACAACGGCCCCGACACGGCAACGGAGGCCGCTGCGGTGGCTCTTCCCGACACTCCGCCGACCGTCCGCCCGCCCGCCCGGCGCCGGCCTTCCCCCGGGACGCGGCGTGCGCCGGATCGCCCGACGCGGCCCTCAGCGGTCAGGTACAGGGGCGCGCAACGCTGCATGGCGACTCCACTCGAAAGGCGGTGATCATGTCCCTTCGAGTCTGTCCGCCCGGGCCGCCCGCTTCGACCGGGATCTCCCCGGCCGAACCCTGAACGCACCCTGACCCCGCATCAGGGAATCGCCCCCGTCGGCGGCGACCCCCGGCACACGTACTCCCGCCCCTCGTCGGGCGGTTCACCACCAGTAGGCGGGGTACCTCGGTGCGCCGCGGCGGATCCGGGAGGCCGCGAACGCGGTCAGCACGAGCAGGACCGTGGCCCCGAACAGGAGCGGGACGAACCGGGCCGGTGCGGGCATCTGGAGCACGATGACGACGGCGGTCGCGCAGGCCGGGGAGTGCGGGGTCCGGGCCACTGTCGTCAGCGCCAGCGTGACGCCCGCGGCGACGGCGGCGGCCCAGGCGCTGCCGCCCGCCGCGGCGGCCACCGCGTACCCCGCGGCGGCCCCGAGCAGATGTCCGACGACCACGCTGCGGGGCTGGGCCAGGGGAAGCGCGGGAGCGCAGTGTACGAGCGCCGCGCTGGCGGCCAGCGGAGGTATCAGTACCGGCTCGTGGATCACGGCACCGATCGCGACGAGCCCGAGGAGGGCGGCCGTCGCGGCGCTGACGCTGTGGAAGGCGGCCACGGGCGTCGGCCGGGCCGGAGCCCGCCCGGCGATCCTCGGCCGGCGCGGGCCCCTGGCGGTGGCGACAGCGGAGGGCGCGGTGGCTGTTTCGGGCTGCAGGGCGGCGTCTGTACTCATGTGATGCGCGTTTCCGAGACGGGCGGCCGTTGGCCGGACGGGGCGGGAGTCGGGGGTGACGGTCGTACGGGACTCTGTGATCGACAGTCGGCCCGGTCCTGCGCCTGAGCCCGGTGCGGCGGCGCATCCGTTCACCACTCTAACCAGCGGGTTCGCGACGGAACGGGCGGGGGGACGGGGCGGGAGAGGGAGAGGGAGCAGGAAGCGGCGGACGACCCGCGACGGGCATCGAGCACCGGACGCCAGGCACCAAACACAGAACGCCGGACACACGCCACGCGGCACCCAGCACCCGGCACCCAGCGCCCGCCACCACGCGGCCTTGCCTCCAGGGCCGAAGGAATCAAGGATCTCCACATGAACGACGCCTCGTCCTCCTTCCACCTCCTCCCCGGCGCACCGGACTCCCCCGTCCTCCTCCACGTGCCGCACTCCTCCCGCGCGCTGCCCCCGGACGTCCGCGCCGACCTCCTGCTCGACGACGGAGAACTGGCCCGGGAGCTGGACCACATCACCGACTCCCACACGGCGGAGATCGCCGCCGTGGCCGCCGCGGCGGCCGGCGTGGCCCCCTGGCGGTTCGTCAACCGGCTGTCCCGCCTGGTCGTCGACCCCGAGCGCTTCCCGGACGAGCGGGAGGAGATGCTTGCCGTCGGAATGGGTGCGGTGTACACGCGTACGACGCACCGCGCCGCGCTGCGGCCGGCCGGATTCGACACCGAGCCCCTGATCGACCGGTACTTCACGCCGTACGCCCAGGGCATGACCGACGCCGTGGCCGAGCGCCTGGCGGCGACGGGGCGCGCGGTGATCGTCGATGTCCACTCGTACCCGGCCGCACCGCTGCCGTACGAACTGCACGGCGACGGACCCCGCCCGCCGGTCTGTCTCGGCACCGACGCCTTCCACACGCCGCCCGCCCTGCGGGACGCGGCACGGGAGGCGTTCGGCGGCTTCGGCGGTGTCGGCACGGACAGCCCGTTCGCCGGGACGTACGTGCCGCTGGCGTACTACCGCCTCGATCCCCGGGTCAGCGCGCTGATGGTCGAGATCCGTCGCGATCTCTACATGAGCGAGCCGGGCGGGCAGGCGGGACCCGGGGCGGCGGATCTCGGCGAGGCCCTGGCAGCCCTGGTCGACGCGGTGCCCTCCGCGCTCCCGGCGTAAAATGAGGCGGATGGACACACTCAGATACGAGCTGGTGTTCTCCGAGGGCACCGACTCAGGATCATCGGCCGGGGACGTCGTCACCGTGGAGCGCACCTCTGCCACCGGGCCCGGCGGCCATCCCGTCTACACCGATCCGACCGGCATCATCCGCGCGGAGATCAGCGACCAGGGTGAGGTGCGCGTCCTCGCCACCGGCGGCCACCAGGATCCGGCCCAGGGCGTCCGTGCCCGACCTCTCCCCGACGCCGAGGAGCGTTCATGACATCAGGCCGGAGGAGCGACCAGGACACGACCGAGCGGGGCAGCGGACGGAACGAGACCGAGGAGGAGCGGGCGGACCGGCGCTGGCAGGACCTCATCCAGGAGATCCGCGTGGCCCAGACGGGCGTCCAGATCCTCCTGGGCTTCCTCCTCACGGTGGTCTTCACCCCGCACTTCCAGGGCCTTGAGCAGACCGACAAGACGATCTACATCGTCACGGTCGTCCTCGGCTCCCTGGCGACGGGGGCGCTGATCGGACCTGTCGCCTTCCACCGGATCGTGGCGGGGCGGCGGATCAAGCCCCAGGCCGTCGTCTGGGCCGCGCGGCTCACCTTTCTCGGCATCGTCCTGCTCCTGGCGACGCTGACCTCGGCGCTCCTCCTCATCCTCCGGGTGGCCACGGACGACTCTTACGTGCCGTGGCTGGTCTCGGGGGTCCTCGCCTGGTACCTGCTCTGCTGGTTCGCCCTGCCGCTCTGGGTCCGGTTCCGCTACACGAGCCGTGAGTGACACCGGACCCGCCGAGGTGGGCAGCGGGCGTCGACGCGGACGCCGGACCCGCCGCCGAGAACGTCAGACGCGCACGCCGAGCGCCGCGGTGACGACGTCGCCTATCTCCTCCGTGCAACCGTCGAGGTAGAAGTGGCCGCCGGGGAAGACACGCACGTCGGTGTCCGCACTGGTGAAGCCGCTCCACTCCGCCGCCCGCGCGACGGGTACGACCGGGTCCGCGTCGCCGACCAGCACCGTGAAGGGGCAGTCGAGCGGCGGGCCGGGCTCCCAGCCGTACGAGCCGATCGCCCGGTAGTCGGCGCGGAGGGCCGGCATCGCCATCTCCATCACATCGGGGTCGTCGAGGACGCGTACGCCGGTTCCCCCGAGCCTGCGGATCGCCGCGATCACATCCGCGTCACAGGTCATCCGGTCGGCGGCCTCGGGGCGCAGGCCCGGCGCGCCCCGCCCGGAGAGGAAGAGCCGCAGCGGGCCGGGCGCGGACCGCGCGGCGAGCCTGCGCGCCGTCTCGTACGCGACCAGCGCCCCCATGCTGTGCCCGAAGAAGGCGTACGGGCGGCCCTCCTCCGGCTCCAGGGCGTCGGCGACAAGCTCGGCGAGGCGCGTGACGGACTCGACCGGTGTCTCGCGGTACCGGTCCTGCCGCCCCGGGTACTGCACGGCCACCACGTCGACCACCGGGCTCAGGACGCGCGAGAGCGGCACGTAGGCGCTGACCGCGCCGCCCGCGTGCGGGAAGCAGACCAGTCTGACCCCCTGCCCCGTGTCCTCCTGCGCCGCACCGAATCGTCGGAGCCACTCGATGTCCATTCCCGCTCCCTCGTGTTCCCGCTCGTGATCGCCAGAACCGGCAACTGGCACGCTCCGGGCCTGAGATCGGCACGTCGTGCATGCTGTCACAGGTTCCCAGGGGGCCCCGGGAATCGGTCCTGGTGACGGTCACTCCCGCCCACTGTCCGCGAATCACCCGGTAATTGACCGGCGTTCGCCCGGCCGGGAGGGCCCGTCCGCCGACCCGCCGGCCGGGAGGGCTCGCCCGCCGGCTCACCCGGCCCGTCCGGTCCGTCCGGCCCGGTCACCGGGCCTCGGGCGCGAAGGACAGCATGCGGGCCTCGTGCTGCGCGTCGTCGCCGTTCACGCCCCACGGCGTGATGACGATCCGCCCGTTCGCGTAGGCGAGGTTCCCGACGAACATTCCGGACTCCGTGGCCCGGGCCGACCCGGGATGCTGGAGCACCTGCTTCTTCGTGTCCGCGCCGCCCGGGCCGAACCGGATGACCCCGCCCGGCCGCTTCGACGAGGCCGCCTCGTAGACGAGGGCGAACGCGCCGCCCTCCGCGCGCAGGGGATAGAGGGTGCTGTCCCCGGACTTCACGCCCCAGACGAGCTTCCCGGTGGTGAGGTCGTAGCCACCGACCCGGTCGGTGCCCCCCAGGTAGACGGTGTCCTTGCCGACGGCGGTGCCCTTGCAGTGCTGCATGTTTCCTCCCGAGTCCCCCGCATCGGCGCAGTACTTGAAGCCCTTCGGCCGCGCGTCGATGGTGGTACGGAGCTTCCCGCCCGGCCCCAGGGCGACGACGCGCCAGTTCTCGGTGGACTCCACCGCGCGATAGGTCGTGAACACGACGGGGGCGACGGAGAGCATCTTGCCGACCTTCCAGCCGGGCTGGGTGCGGTAGCGCCAGAGCACCTTGCCGGTCCGCGGGTCGATCTCGCGGAGCTGGGAGTAGCCCTTGTCCCGGTCGACGCCGATCGCGCAGTCGGAGCTCACCAGGAGCCTGGCGCCGCCCGCCACGTTGGCGGGGTAGCACTTCCCGGGGTTCTCCATGGGGATGTCGAAGAGCTTGGCGCCGTCACCGACCCGGTACGCGGCGGCCTTCATGCTCTGGACGATCGCGAGGGTGCCGCCGCCGACCGCGCTCTGCACCGTGATCGTGCCGTCCATGGAACCGGTCTCGGTGAGCTGCTTCCGCCACCCGGCCTTCCCGGACTTCAGGTCGATCATCTGCAGCCGGTTGCACTTGTTCCCGTTCTGGGCCTCGCTGCTCTTGTGGACCACGACGATCTTGCCGTCGGGGGTCGGGTTGACCGGTGTCTCGCAGACGGGTGTGGGCAGCGGCACGCTCCACACCTCGGCCCCGTCCGAGAGGCGGTGGGCGACGACCCGCTTGTACACGGCCTGGACGACGGTGTCCCCGACGATCCACAGGTCGTAGAGCTTGATGTTGCGCCGGGGCAGATCGGTCCGGTCGTCGACGATCCACGCCGTGGCGTCGCCCGGCGTACGCGCGGCGTTGATCTCCTCCGTCGTCGGGATCCGCTTCGGTTGCGGCGTGGGGACCGCGGCGGTACGGGAAGGAGTCGGCGTCCCGGAGGGGCTGGGCGTGTTCGTCGCCACGGGCGTGACCGACCCGCCCCGAAAGCCGTCGGTGACGGCGTACACCACTCCGCCCGCCACCAGCACGAGCAGCGCGACGACCGTGGCGATCAGCGGCTTCCGCTTCCCGCCGAAGCGTCCGCGGCGGGGCGGCGGGGCGATGGGCGTGTAGCCCTCCGGGGCATACGGATTGACAGCGACCGGCTGCTGGGGCGCGTGTGGCGTGTACCAGGGGTGCTGCTGCGGCGGCTGCGTGTACGCCGGCTGCTGCGGTTGCTGAGGCGAGTACCCCGGCTGCTGCGGCGGGTGCGCGGGCTGTTGCGGTTGTTGAGGCGTGTACCCCGGCTGCTGCGGTTGCTGCGGTTGCTGTGGCGTGTACCCGGGCTGCTGCGGCGGCTGCGGCGTGTGCCAGGGCTGGTGCGGGTCCGACATCGCTCTCCTCCGCACCTAGGCCGCGGCGCGTTCCCCGGACGGGTCGGCGACCACGATCCGGATGTGCGGCGGGGCGTACTTGCGCGCCTTGTGGACCATCTTCGCCAGATCGAACTTCGCGCGCGGAACGGCGGCGTGGATCGGCGCGGGCATGGCCGGATCCCGCGGTACGGCGTTCGCACCGGCCGGCAGCGTCGCGCCGGGACGGAGCCGCGCGCCGATCAGCGCCCACGGGCCGTCCGGCGGTGTGACCACCACGAAGTGGGTGACGTCGGACCACGGCAGCAGCACGGTGCCGAACCGGGCGCCGGCCGCGTCGAACTGGAACGCGGTGCGTCGGTTCTCGAACCACGAGATGATGAAGGGGATCGCCGCGACGATGACCACGCCACCCTTCATGTCGAGCGCCCAGCCGAGCAGTGCGGCCAGAGCCACGACGCCCGCGATCGCCCCCCACAGGCCCGCCTGGTCCTTCGCGGAGAACGGGTGGGCGACCCGGTACCGCTCCCACCGCCCACCGCGGCGGGTGGGCTGTGTGCCGGACGCGCGATTGACCTGCGACATGGCGATGTGTCCCCTCTTGACGATGTGTTGGCCGGTCGCCGCCTGCCGGGAGGCGGTGTCCCGGGGACCCCGCCGCACCCGTCGGCCCTCGGCCCGGGCCCGGCCCGGGCCGTCCCTGTTCCCGGCGCCCGTCCGGCTCGTCGGCAACCGACACGACGTGGCACAGTCTGTCGAGGTGGCTCTGCGGTGCCGATGAAATCCTGCTGAAGCAGGGCCCTTGACATGCTGCGCGGGCGCGGACCGTTCGACAAAGGGCGGGCGGGGACACCGGAACACGGGGTCACCGGAACACGGGGACACGGGGACACGGGGACGGCGAAATGGACGTGGATTCAGTGGGTTCGGGCGGGACGGGGCCATCCGGTACGAGGGGCCGGCTGCGGATCGAGCTGCTCGGGCCGGTCCGGGCCCGTCACGGCGATGCGCCGCTCGCGCTCGGCCCCGTACGACGGCAGGCGGTTCTCACCGCCCTGATCCTGCGCGCTCCGGCCTTCGTGACGTACCGGCAGCTCCTCGACGACGTCTGGGGAACCGAACCGCCGGGTACGGGCCACCGGGTCCTGCCGAGTTACGTGTACGCACTGCGCAAAGCGCTGGACCCGGCCGGCGCCGGCCCTGACCTGTCGGTGATCCACGGTGGGCGCGGCGGCTACCGCTTCGTCGCCGACGGAGCGAGGACCGACCTCGACGACCTGGCCGAGCACGCGGCCGGCGCCCAGCGCGCGAAAGCCCTGGGCGACCTCGACACCGCTCTGGACCACGGCGGCCGGGCGCTGGAGCTGCTGCGCGGCGAACCGCTGCCCGGTCTGCCGGGGCCGCTCGCCGACACCGAGCGGCAGCGCCTCGCCGGGCAGCGGCGCGCCCTGCACCAGGACCTGGCCGAGTGCCTGGTCCTGCTCGGGCGCTACGCGGACGCCCTGGACGCCCTCATGGCGGCGCCCCTGGCCCAGCCCCACGACGAGCCGCTCGCCGCCCTGCGGATGCGCGCGCTGTACGGCGGCGGGCGACAGGCCGAGGCACTGGCCGTCTACCGGGAGACGCGGCGGGGGCTCCTCGACGAGCTGGGTGTGGAGCCCGGCGAGGAACTGCACCGCGTACACCGGGCGGTCCTTCGCCAGGACGACCGGGTCCTGCTCGGCGGAGGGCCCGGCGGCGCGGCGCGGGTCCACGCCGACGGGAGCACCGCCGCTCGCCAGGTCGCCCCGCTTCGGGGCGCCGCCACGCTCCGGGACCTCCCGGCCGGGCACCGGCCGGGAGGTCCCGGAGCCGGACCGGATCACCCGTCAGACCCCCCATCCGACCTCCGCGAGAGTGCTCGTCCCATGCCGGACCCACACCCCCGACCCCAGCTCCGACGGCGACCCGAATCTCGCCCCCGTCGCAACGAACTCCCCGGCGACACCGCCTGCCTGGTCGGCCGCGAGAGGGAACTCGCCCTCCTGACCGCCCCGGTGGCCCCCGGCGCGGTGTCCGTGATGACGGTCGACGGCACGGCGGGCGTCGGCAAGACCGCCCTGGTGGTGCGCGCCGCCTGGGCACTGGACGGGGCGCACCCCGACGGCTGCCTGTTCGTGGACCTGCACGCGTACGGCGCCGCGCACGAGCGCGTCGGTCCGCAGCGCGCCCTGCGCCGGATGCTGCGTGCGGTCCGCGGCCCCGGCGACGAACCGACGGACGCCACCGACGACCTGGCGGATCTGGTCACCTCCTGGCGTGCGGCCACGAGTACGCTCCGGCTGCTCCTGGTCGTCGACAACGCCCGCAGCGCCGAGCAGGTGCGTCCGCTGCTCCCCGCCGGGCCGGGCAGCCGGGTCCTGGTGGCGGGCCGACAGCGCCTGACCGGGCTCGACGCCGATCTGCGACTCACCGTGGAGCCGCTGGGCACGGGCGACGCGGTCGGCCTGTTCCGCGAGCTCCTCGGGGAGTCCCGGGCGGACCGCGAGCCCGAGGCCGCGCGCGAGCTGGCGCTGCGCTGCGGCGGCCTTCCCCTGGCGCTGCGCATCGCGAGCGCGCGGCTGCAGAACCGCCCGTCCTGGACGCTGGCCTTCCTCGCCGGCCGGATGTCCGACGACGTGCGGAGCCTCGGCGAGCTGCGGGCCGAGGACCGGAGCGTGGAGGCCGCCTTCCGGATGTCGTACGACCAGCTCACGCCCGAACAGCGGCGCGGCTTCCGCGCTTCGGGCACGGCGCCGACCACCCGCTTCGACGGGCTCACGCTCGCCGCCGCGCTGGGCCGTTCCCGTGAGGACGCCGAAGGTCTCCTGGAGGACCTGGTCGACGCGAGCCTCCTTCAGCAGCCGCATCCCGGCCGCTACCGGATGCACGATCTCGTACGGGCGCACGCGCGGCGGCTCGCCGCCGAGGCGGCCGGGGAGGCGGCCGCGGACCGCGCCGCCGTCCTGCGCCTCTACACGGCCGCCGGCCGGATCGCCGGGGACTGGGGGCCCGAGGGCTTCCCGGACGGCCACGACGTCACGGATTCGCCTTTCCCCGGGCGCCGGGAAGCCTCCGCGTGGCTGAGCGCGGCGGGCGGTGAGCTGGTCGGCGTGGTGGCCCACGCGGTCGCCGCCGGCGAGTCCGACCACGCCTGCCGGATCGCGGAAGCCCTGGTCGACCCCCTGACCCGCCAGGGGCATCACCACGAGTGCCGTGCCGCCCTGGAGCGAGCTCTCCCCTGCGCGGACACGGCGACCGACCGACGGATGCCGTCCTCGCTGCGCAACGCCCTGGGGATCGTCGACATCCATCAGGGGCGCTTCCGGCAGGCCCTGTCCTGGTTCACCGAGGCGCTGCGGTACGCCGGCGGTCGGGGCGACCTGCGCGACCGGGCCCGGGCGACCGCCGGGTTGGGCGCCGCGAAGTGGCCGCTGGGCCGCACCGAGGAGGCGGTGGCCCACCTGTCCGAGGCGGTGGAGCTGGCGGCCCGGCTCGACGACGACTGGCTGACCGTCACGGCGCACTGCAACCTGGGAGGGATCCACTCCCAGCAGGGGCGGCAGGAGGAGGCGCTCGGCCACTACGCCACGGCCCTCGCCCTCGCGGAGCGGAACGGCCGCCCCCGGACCCTCGCCGGCACCCTGTGCTTCGCCGCCGACGCCCATCTGGCCCTCGGCCGGCACGCGGAGGCCAGGCATCTGCTGCGGCGGGCGGGCGAGCTGGCCCGCGAGGCCGAGGACCTGCCGCTCCGCGCGGCCTGCCTGTCCCGGCTCGCCGCCGTGGAGCACCTACGGGGCGACCTGCGCTCGGCGGTCGACACCCACCACGAGGCCCTCTCCGTGCTGACCCGGCACCCGAGCACCTGGCTGGAGATGGGCGTCCGGATCCGTCTGGGCAGCACGTACGCGGCGGCGGGCCGTCACACGGAGGCGCGGCACCAGTTCCGCACCGCCCTCGCCCTGCCGGGCGCCGGCGAGCATCCACGGGAGTACGGCCTGGCCCGCGCCGGGCTGAGCGAAACCTCCGCGCCCCTCACCCGCTGACGGCCGGGACCGTCATCGGACTCGGCCCGACGGGGCAGGCGGGTGGGGGGACCGGCTCGCCCGCCGCGTGACCTGGGAGGCGATCTCCATCGCGAGCCCGCCGGCGGTGCCGAGCAGCCCGAACAGCGCTGTCAGTACCAGCAGGAGCAGTCCCGTGTGGTCGTCGAGGGCCCGGGCCTGGACCGTGGTGGCCGCGACGGTGCCCGACTGCGCGCTGAGCGAGAAGCGGGAGTCGTTGGAGTTCGCGCGGTGGTCGCCGAGCAGGAACAGCCTCCCCTCCGGCACCACCACGTCGTACGCGGGGGCCGCGCCGGACGGATCACCGTCCTTCACGTACGGCTCCGTCAGCGGACTGCCGTTCACCGTCACCGGCCCGCCGGGGCTCTGACGGACGTGGTCGCCGCCTGTGCCGATCACACGACGCAGCACGGGCCTGTTCTCGTAGCGGTCCTCCGTCCGGTGGAGCACCACATCGCCCCGCCTGACCTCGTCCGCATCGATTCGCTCGAAGAAGACGCGGTCGCCGCGTGGGTATGTCGGATCCATGGAATCGCCGTTGACGGTGGCTGTCGTGTATCCGGTGCCGAGAAGCGCGATCGCGCCCATGGCCGCAGTCAGCCCCGCTGCACCCAATATCCGTCCGGCGAGCCGCGATCGGCGCCGGCCCGTCATGACACCGGGCCGATCGGGTAGAAGTCCGGTTCCGGCATCAGCCGCGCGATGGAGAAGGGTTCGAACTCCGGGTCTGCCAGGACGCGGTAGACGAACTCGGAGGTGGACATGCTCACCTCGTGCCAGGGGTACGGGTTGCCCCGTGTGACGATCGGCCAGGTCGCCGGGTCCTCCTCCGCGGACGCCAGCCAGAAGTAGCTGCACTCCATCTCCGCGAAGGCCCAGGGAATCAGCCCTCGACGACCGGGCCGGTACACCTGGTACGGCTTGAGGACGGGATCGGGCCCTTCCTCAGGGCTGGTGTCGAGGTACGTGTGCCAGATATGGGTCAGGTCGAACTGGCGCGTGGCATCGACGCTCAGAACCCTCATGAACTCCGAGAATTCCCCCGTGCCGAATGTCTCGGCGAGTTTCTTGTAGTCCGCGGGCAGTGCGGTGCCGAGGTCTTCCTCCATGCTGTTCCAGGGGAGTTCCAGCCGAAGCGGCTCCCAGTTCGTGGTCTCGGCGATGCGCTCGACCCACATTTCTTCCACACTCCGATCGAAGAAACTGAAGGCACCTTTCATGCCCATCCCTTTCGTTGACCCGCTCTCCCGTGCAGGGGAGACCGGGACGCCGATGAGGTCGGTCGGGGAGACTTCCCTTCCGACTCGGCGTTACGGCCGGGATTATTGGCCTCTGAAATGACAACCTGTCAACTGGGGCGACAATTCGGTCCAGTTGTACCTGTGAGCCTCGATGGGCGCCGCTGGATGACAGGCCGGAAATAACCCATGGACGGCGCGAGTCCCCACACGGAAAACTGCCAATCCTGTCCACTTTGATCCGAAAGGCAGGATTGGATGGGAACGCCTGAATCGCGCAAGAGTTCGCCAGGCAGGGGCTCGGTGCTCCTCGCACTTCGTTTCTACGGAAGGGAGCTGACCCGGCTCAAACGATGGGCGGTGCCCGCGATGCTACTACCGGCACTGGGCAACATCGGAATCTTCTACATCGTGCCGCTGATCGTCGCCAAGATCGTCGGCCGCATCGCGGGGGACACCGGCGGTGGCGTCGGCCCGATGCTGCCCTACGTCCTCGGCTTCGCCGGCGTGCTGCTGTTCGCCGAGGCGCTGTGGCGCGTCGGGCTGCACTGTCTGAACCGTCTGGACGCCCTCGGCATCGAGCACCTGTACGTGATCGGGATGGACGCACTGTTCGCCAAGGACGCCGCCTTCTTCCACGACAACTTCGCCGGCTCGCTGACCAAGCGGGTACTCAGCTTCGCCTCGCGGTTCGAGGAGTTCGTCGACACGCTCACCTTCTCGGTGATGGGCAAGTTCGTGCCCCTGGTGTTCGCGTCGGTGGTGCTGTGGACGTACGAACCCCTGCTCGTGGTCGGCCTCCTGACGATGATCGCGGTCACGACGCTGTGCGTGCGGCCCCTGATCCGCCGCCGCCAGGCGCTCGTCGACCAGCGGGAGGAGGCGATCGCCCGCGTGTCGGGCCACGTCGCCGACAGCCTGATGAACATGGACACGGTCCGGTCGTTCGCCGCTGAGGAACGTGAGGCAGCCGAACACCGCTCCCGTGTGGCCGAATCGCGACGCCTCACGCTGCGTTCGTGGGACTACGGCAACCTGCGCATCGACACGCTGATCGCACCGATGTCCGTGCTGACCAACGTCCTCGGCCTGTTGCTCGCCCTCTCGCTCGGCGCGGGGGAACACGGCGTCGAGGCCGTCGTCGTCGCCTTCACCTACTACTCCAACGCCACACGGATCATGTTCGAGTTCAACCAGATCTACCGCCGCCTGGAAAGCTCGATGATCGAGGCCGCGCAGTTCACCGAACTGCTGCTGACCCCGCCGACCGTACGGGACCCGGAGACGCCGGAACCGCTCCTCTCCGAGGGCGCCGATGTCCGCTTCGAGCAGGTGACCTTCTCCCACGCGGGCGCGAAGCCGCTCTTCGAGGGCCTCGAACTGGCCGTGCCCAGCGGGGCGAAGGTGGGGTTCGTCGGCCGGTCCGGCGGCGGCAAGACCACGCTCACCCGGTTGCTGCTGCGGATGACGGACATCGACGGCGGCCGGATCACGATCGGCGGACAGGACATCAGCAGGCTGCGACAGGCCGAACTGCGCAGTCTGATCGCCTATGTGCCGCAAGACCCGGCGATGTTCCACCGCACGCTGCGGGAGAACATCGCGTTCGCCCGGCCGGACGCCACCGACGCCGAGATCCGCCGTGCGGCCGAGGCGGCGCACGTCACGGAGTTCGTCGACACGCTGCCCGAAGGCTTCGACACGATGGTGGGAGAGCGCGGAGTGAAGCTGTCCGGCGGCCAGCGCCAGCGGGTCGCCCTCGCGCGGGCGATTCTGCGCGACGCGCCGATCCTGCTGCTCGACGAGGCGACCAGCGCCCTGGACTCCGAGAGCGAGATCCTCGTACAGGACGCGCTCTGGCGCCTCATGGACGGGCGGACGGCGCTCGTCGTGGCTCATCGGCTCAGCACGGTCGCCACCATGGACCAGCTCGTCGTCCTCGACAGCGGACGCATCGTCGAGCAGGGCACGCATCACGAGCTGCTCGCCTCGGAGGGTGCCTACGCGAAGCTGTGGCAGCACCAGTCGGGCGGCTTCCTCGACGACACCGCCGCCAAGGCAGAGCAGGTGTAGACCCCGGTGGGCGCCAGCAGGCGATGAAGCCGCCGGCCCCCGGTCAAGCAGCCCCCCAGAGCTCCGGCCCCGCCCCGCCGGTGGGCGGGGCGGGGCGGGGCCGGTGGGTTGGGCCGGGGGCGTCACCGGCGCGCCGGGGGCGTCACCGGCGCACCGCCACCGCCGCCTGGTGGCCGGACGGTACGGCCACATCGGCCAGGAGCCAGCCGGGCGGGGCGGTCGGGACGGGGCCCGAGCCGACGTACTCGGCCGAGGGGTCGGCTCCGAGCCCGACCCCGGTCCCCTTCAGGTACGCCTCCTTGCGCGTCCACACCCGGGCGAAGGCGGCCGGGCGCCGGTCCCGGGCGAGCGCCGCCAGTTCGGCGGACTCGGCGGGATGGAGCACCTCGGCGAGCTCGGCGACGAGGTGCGGGGCCGGGATCCGCTCGATGTCCACGCCCACCGGGGTGGTCGCGACGGCGATCAGGCTCATCCCCTCGCAGTGGGAGAGCGAGAAGTGCAGCCGCCCGTCCGGGAGCACCGGCCGCCCGTGCGGCTCGCCGCAGCAGGGGCAGGGCGCCCGCTCCACCGTGACGCCGCGCGGTGCGACACCGAGGTGGGCGCCGAGCAGCCGGCGCAGGCCGACGTGCGCGCACAGGTACGTGGCGCGGTCGCCCGGCCGCCGGAACTCCCCGGCCCGCGCCAGCTCCTCCGCGTCGAGGACGAGGGAGGCGTACCGGGCGGCGCTGTCCTCGTGCACCTCGGTGGCGACCAGCCAGAGCTGCGGGCGGGCCGCCCGGGGACCTGGCGGCAGCACCGGCGCCGAGGGCAGTGGCGGGAGCGGGGACGGACGGAGGAGGACGGCACCGGGCCGGAGGTACGGCCCGGCCGGAGGGACGGACGGGTCGGGAGAGGGAACGGACAGGTCGGGCGGAGGGACGTAGAGGTCGGGCCCGGGTGCGTACGGGGTGGGCGGGGGTGCGGACAGGGTGGGCGGGGGTACGGGGGTCTGCGGGGTCATGTCTGCCTCACACGGACGTGGCGGTGGTCTCCGGTGCCGTACGGATGCGGTCCTCGGTGCGCCGCTCGGCGGCCTTCTCCGTGGCACCGGCGCGCAGCGCGACGGCGGCGGCGATCGGGGAGACCAGGGCGAGGCCGGCGCACAGCAGCCAGGTGCCGGTCACCCCGAGGTGCAGCGAGACCGGGGTGAAGACGGCGAGCGAGAGCGGCGCCGCGCCGATCCCGGACAGGGCGAAGGTCGACATCGCGGTGCCCATCCGGCCTTCGGGCACCGCCTGCTGATAGGCCGTGACCAGCGCCGGGCCGTTGAGGCCCGAGAGCAGGCCGACGGCGGCGGCCGCCCCGGCGAGCAGCCCGGGCGAGGGGACGAGGGCCATCGCGCCCATGCCGAGGGCCAGGCCGGTGCCCGTCACCACCAGCTTGAGGTGGGTCGGGATGCGGTGGGCGAGCGCGGCGCCGAGCGCGGCCGAGGCGAGCGCCCCCACGCTGAAGGCGGCGAGGACCAACGCGACCGCGCCCACGCCCCAGCCCTGGTCGGCGGCGCGCAGCGGCAGCGCGACCTCGGCCGGCCACAGGAAGGCCAGGTCCATCGCGAAGCACGCCACGAACATCCAGCGCAGTCGCGGGTGCACGGCGAGCAGTCGGAAGCCATCACCCGAACGGCGCAGCAGCGACGGGCCGCCCTGCGCGGCGGCCTCGGGCCGCTTCATGCCGTGCGTGACGTGCGCGGCGCAGCCGAGCCAGAGGGCACAGCCGACGGCGGCGGCCGTCATCGCGCCGGGCAGTCCGCCGACCACCACGAGCCAGGCGCCGAGCGGGGATCCCGCGATGGGGGCGAGGCGCAGCACCATGGAGAAGAGGGAGTTGGCACGGCCGAGGTGCTCCCGGGGTGCCAGGTGGGGCAGGAGGACGCCGGAGGCCGGGCCGGTGAGGCCGAGCAGGACGCCGTCGACGAGGGCGATGACGATCAGCGGCCACAGGGTGTGGGTGGTGGCGGTGACGACGGTACCCGCGACCAGGACGAGGACGCGGACGCTGGTGGCACGCAGCAGGAGGGCGCGCGGGCCGAGGATGTCGGTCAGGGCGCCGCCGAAGAGGAGCAGCAGGGCGCGGGGCAGGGTGGCGGCGAGGGTCACGGCGGTGACGGCGCCTCGGCCGCCGAGCTGGACGGCGGTCCAGCTCATGGCGATGAGGAGCGCGAAACTGCCCGCCTGGACGGCGGCCTGGCCGACGACGAGGCTGCTGATGCGGCGCCAGTCGACGGTGGGGGCGGGCGGATCGGCGAGGGGCGTGGCCATGGGGTCGGCTTTCTGTGGGCGGGGAGGACTGCTGCCTTCGGGTGGGCGGGGTCGCTGTCGTGGCGGGTGGGGCGGGTGGGGCGGGTCAGGTGCGGAGGGGGATGCGGGGAGGGCAGGTGCGGAGGCGGATGCGGGCGGGTCAGGTGCGGAGGCGGATGCGGGTGGTCGGGGGCGCGCCGTGGAGCGTGGCGGCCACCGCGAGGGCCACGGCGCGGTCGATGGCCCGGCGCAGGACGCGGGGGGCGAGGCCCCGGGGGGCGCGGAGTTCGACGTGGCCCCCGAGGTAGCCGCGGCCGGCCTCGCTGAGGGCGCGCTGCGCGGTACGGCGGGCGACGCCGTCGACGCCGTACGGCAGCGGGCCGGGGGCGCCGACGGTGACGCCGGGGGCCTCGCGCACCGAGAAGCGGGCGTGCACGGTGCGGGAGGCTCCGCTCCGGGGCGGCCTCAACACGGGACCGCTCCCTGGGCCGGGTCCCAGAGGTCGTCCGGGGCCAGGGCGGCGGGCGCGTACTTGCCGAGGGCGCTGATGAGCAGCCGGAGTTCGAGGGCGAGGGCCTCGACGAGGCGCTCCAGGCCGTGCTCGGGGTCCTCGTCGACGGCGACGAGGGCGGCGCGGCCGAGGCCGACAGCGGTGGCCCCGAGCGCGAGGGCTCGGACGGCCCTGCCGCCCTCCCAGACGCCGCCGGTGGCGAGGAGGCAGCCCTCGGGACGGCCGATCCGGCGCAGGCACTCGGCGAGGGGCAGTCCGACCTGGTCCAGGAAGACTCCGGGTGCCCAGCCGGTGCCGCCCTCGGCGCCGTCGACGGTGACGGCGTCGGCTCCGGCGGCCCAGGCGGTGCGGGCGGCCCGGTCGATGTCGCGGCCGGGGTGGAACTTCACCCAGGTGCGGGCCTTGGGGAAGTTGTTGCGCATGAAGCGGAGCTGCTGGCGGAGGATCTCCTCGGTGAAGGTGCCGGGGGTCGCGCAGCGGAGCAGCCGCGGGGCGTCCTCGCCGAAGACCTCTCGGACCGTGAAGCGGCGGGCGAGCTGCTCGGCCTCGGCGCGGCCGACGACGGTCATGCCGCCGAGGCCGGGCTTGGCGCCCTGGCCGGTCTTCAGCTCGAAGGCGAGGCGGCCGGTCTCCAGGAGGGGGCGGAAGGCGGGGTCGCTGTAGAGGAGGTTCCACACCTCGGAGTCGGCGTCCTCGGTGGACTGCTGGACGACGATGCCGCCGGCCCCGTCGGGCGCGGCCTCCAGGTAGGCCTCGACGCGGGCGCGCAGGGCGGAGCGGGTCGCGTCGCCGGCCTTGCGGTAGCCGTGGACGGGGACCATGTTCTCGCCGATGACCATGGGGATGCCGAGGCGGGCTGCCTGGCGGCTCGCGTGGACGGCGAGGTCGCCGCTGCCGGCCCGGGTGGAGCCGAAGGCGGAGAGGTAGAGGGGCAGCCGGGCCGTGAAGCCTCCGACGCGGGCGGTGAGGTCGACGTCGCCGAACTCGGGCTCGCGGGCGAGGTCGATGAGCTTCTCCAGGCGCTCCGGCATGAAGACGGGCGGGACGATCCGCGTGCGGTCCAGGGCGTCCCCGCCGTGGGCGGCGGCCGGGCCGAAGAGGTGAGCGCCGTAGGTGGCGGGGTCCGGGAAGACGGCGGCGGATCCGGTCCTGGCCCGCGCCCGCACCTGCTCCTCGGGGAAGCCGGGGGCGGAGAGCCCGGACGGGGCGGACGGGGCGGACGGGGCGGACGGGGCGGACGGAATCGAGGCCGTGAGCGGGACCGGCGAGGAGAGCGGGACGGACGAGGCGGAGCCGTTCATCGGCTCCACGGCGGGGGCAGCGGGCATCGTGATCGTCACGGGGTCACCACCCCGGGGAGCTTCGGGTAGGCGCTGACCTGCCAGAGGGCGTCGAAGCCGGTGAGGAAGCGGACCAGTCGCTGGAGGCCCATGCCGAAGCCGGCGCTGGACGGGATGCCCTCGCGGGCCTCCTTCAGGTACCAGGCGTACTTGGCGGGGTTCTCGCCGCTCTCCCGCATCCGGGTGACGAGGGTGGCGTAGTCGGCCTCGCGCTCGCTGCCGGAGACCAGCTCGCCGTAGCCGTGCGGGGCGATCAGGTCGAAGTTGCGGAGCACGCCGGGGCGGTCGGGGTCCTCGCGGTCGTAGAAGCCGCGCGAGCCCTTGGGGTAGTCGTCGACGAAGAAGGGGCGGTCGCTCTCCAGGGAGAGTATGCGCTCGCCGGTCCAGTCGATCTCGCCGTCGGGGTTCTGCGGGTGGCCGAGGGACAGCAGCCGGGCCACGGCCTCGTCGTGCGTGCGCACGTCGTACTTCCCGGCGCGGACGTCCGCGAAGTCGGCCTCCATGCGGCCGAGTCCGGTGAGGATCTCGGGGACGGTGGTCCAGACGTGCTCGGTGACGTGGGTGAGGAGCCCGGCGGCGATCTCCTGGGCCTCCTCACGGCCCGCGTCGGCGATCTCGACGTCGATCTGGTGGAACTCGACCAGGTGCCGGCCGGTGGTGGCGGTCTCCTCGGGCTCCACGCGGACGTTGGGGGCGATGTAGAAGAGCCGGGGGAAGCCGCGCAAGGACGCCTGCTTGTAGAGGATGGCGCTGGTCATGAGCTTGTACGGGTGCCCGTAGTAGTCGACGTCCAGGGCCTTGGCGCCGCGGCCGCCCGGGTCGGTGACGGGTCCGACGAGCGGCGGGAGCAGCTCGGTGAAGCCCTGGCCGCGCAGGTAGTCGCGGGCGCCCTGGAGGGCCTCCTGCTGAACGAGCATCGCGGCCCGCAGCTCGGGCGAGCGCAGGTGCTCGCCGAGCGGGGGCGGGGTGGCCGGGGCGGCGGAGGAGGGTGCGGGCTGGTCCATGGCGGGGCTCCTGATCTCGTACGGGAGGGGCGGGGTGCGGGCGGTCGGGCCGCACGGTCGGGCGGAGTCGGGGCGGGTCGAACGATCGGGTGATCGGGCGATCGGGCGGGTCAGACGGTCAGCGGGGTCGCGGCCGGACTGCCGTGGCCACCGCCGCGGTCGCGGCGGTCGGCGGGGTCGTGGTCGTACCGGTCGGCGACGTACTGGAGAGCGGTGAGCAGTCCGGCCGAGGTGAACGGGCTCGCGTCGGCGCCGCTGTCGGGGCGCAGGGGCATGGCGCCGGTGCGCGCCCAGCGGAGGCGCCCCGCGGGGTCGATGAAGCCGAGGGAGCGTCCGGCGTTGTCGGGGTGGAGGCAGAAGGGCACGTCGAGGAGGCCCCGGGCGAAGGCGGCGGGGAGGGCGCGGGCGAGGTCGGGGTGGAGGCCGAGGACGGTCTCGACGAGGGTGCGGGCCTCCTGGTAGATCTCGCCGTCCTCGGGAGCGATGTCCGGGGCGGGGGCGCCCGCGAGCGCGGCGGCGGCGGCCGCGATCTCCAGGGCGCGGACGTTCTCGTCGACGGTGGGGATCCGGTGGGCCTCGGCGGCGGTCTTGACGATGAGGCGCCCGGCTCCGGAGCGGACGGCGAGGCGGGCGGACGCCTCCAGGAGCCGGAGGGCTCCGCTCTCGGTGCGGGGGTAGACGCCCATGTACGTGTAGAGGACGACGTGGTGCTCGACGCCGACGGGGAGGAACTCGGCGGCGAGCCGGTGCAGGGCCCGCAGCGCCTCCTCGTCCTGGGTGGCGTCGGTCTGCTGGGCGTAGCTGAGAGAGACGCTGCGCAGCCCGTGCTGGACGAAGAAGAGGCACTCCAGGACGCTCATGGCGACGAGCAGGCCGGGCGGGCAGAGCTGGCCGAGGAGGCAGCCGCCGAAACTCTCCAGGTGCGGGGTGGCCGCGCTGCGTTCGGCGAGGAGTTCGCAGGCGCGGACCCAGGCGGCGACGGACTCCCGCAGCGGGGTACGGCCGTAGGGCAGGCAGTACGAGACGGGGCCGCCCTCGGTGGCGTCGAGGCCGACGGCGGTGAGGGCGCGGACGATGGCCTCGGGGCGGGCGGAGCCGTGCCGGACCTGGACGGGGAAGTCGGGTCCGCGCAGCCCGGCGAGGACGGCGCGGGTGGTGTCCGGGGAGTGGGCGGCGATGGGGTAGCCGTTGAGGCGGGCGCCGTCGGCGACGGCGGCGCGGGCGGCGTCGAGGGCGCCGACGCGGGTGTAGCTGTCGACGGTGAGGGTGCCGACGGTGTGGGCGGTGGCCGCGCGGGTGCGGGCGAGGCCGGTCCGCATGAGGTCCGGGTCGCCGAAGCCCATGCGGGGCTGGACGACGAGCCGGCCGGCGGCGGAGGCGGCGGCGACGAAGGCCCCGAAGCCGGCGCCGGAGGGGCCGGTGGCGGAGGCGGCGGTCACGCCGGGACCTCCCTGCGGGCTCTGGCGGCGAGGAAGGCGCCCAGGGCGTCGAGGTCGTCGCCGAGGACGGCGTCGCAGCCGGCGTCCAGGAGGCGCCGGACCTCCTCGTCCTGTCGGCGTCCGACGACGCCGAGCTTGCCGCCGAGCACCACGGGCAGTGCGGCGAGGGCGGGTTCGGCACGGAGCGCGCGGACGGCGTCCAGGCCGTCGCGGTAGCCGTGCCCGTTGACGCTGCTGAGCACCACCGCGTCGGGGGCGTGCCGCAGGCAGGCGTCGGTGAGCAGTTCGGCGTCGACGCAGGGGCCGAGGCCGACGACCTCGTGGCCGCGCTCCTCCAGGAAGAGCCGGAGGTACACGAGATTCCACGTATGGGAATCCGAGGCGGTTCCGCTCAAGAGAATCTTCATGCCTGAAGAGTAATTTTCCGGCGGCTCGGGAAGGGGAAGTCCAAGCGGCAGCAACGACCGGCACTTTCGCTTCGGGAAAGGAACGGGAAAGGTGCGGGAGAAAGGCATGGAAAAGGCGCCGCGCCCCGCTGTGGATGCGGGGCGCGGCGCCTTCGGGGGCGTGCTCGGGCGGGGTCAGGCGTACTGGGCGACGAGGCTGCGCGGGCGGATGTCGGTCCAGTTCACGGTGATGAACTCCAGGGCTTCACCCCGCTCACCGGGGCCCCAGAGGCTGGTCCAGCCGGCCGGTACGGCGGCGAAGGACGGCCACAGGGAGTGCTGGCCCTCGTCGTTGACGACGACGTGGAAGGTGCCCTCGGCGTTGTCGAACGGGTTGATGGAATCGCTCATGACTGGGTCCTCATTTCCTTCTTCTGGAGGGCGGAGAGCTTCTCCGCGAGAATGCTTCCGATGTGTGCGAGTGGTTCCGGTTCGGCCATCTGGAGATGTCCGCATTCGATGGTGTGGTTCTCGATGATTCCTTCGGTGAAGGGAATCCAGGTGGCGGCGAGGGCGCCTTCCGGCTCGGCCGGCCTGCGGGCGGTGAGGAACAGGAGGTCGGTGTCGGCGACGCCGGGGACGTGCCGGGCCATGAGACCGGCGTGGGTCTCGGAGGCGCGGAGCACGGCGCGGAGTTCGGAGGCGGTGAAGCCGGCGAGGACGGGATCCTCGCGGCGGATCCGCTCCATCGCCTCGGCGAGGTCGGCGGGCGGCTCGGCGGCGGCGCGCTCCTCGGGCGGCAGCACGGAGACGCTGCCGGGTCCGATCTGGTGGACGTCCATGAGCGCGAGGAGTTCGACCCGCTCCCCCGCCTCCCGGAGCCGTACGGCGACGGTGTGCGCTACGAGGCCGCCGAAGGACCAGCCGAGCAGCCGGTAGGGGCCCCAGGGCTGGATGCGGCGGATCCGCTCCAGGTAGGCGTCGGCCATCTCCTCGATGCTGCCGGGCCGGTGGCCGGGGTCGCTGAGGGAGCGGGCCTGGAGGGCGTAGAGCGGCTGGTCGTCGCCGAGGTGCCGGGCGAGGCCGGCGTAGGCCCAGCCGACGCCGGTGCCGGGGTGGACGCAGAAGAGCGGGCGGCGGGTGCCCCGGGTACTGAGCGGGAGCAGCACCCCGAGGGCGGACGCGTCGCCGCCGGCCGCGCCCGACTCCTCGTGCGAGCCGAGGAGCCCGGCCGGGGTGGGCGAGCGGAAGAGGTCGCGGACCGTGCGCTCGACGCCGAGGACGCCGCGCATCCGGTTGACGAGGCGGACGCCGAGCAGGGAGTGCCCGCCGAGGGTGAAGAAGTTGTCGTCGATGCCGACTTCGGGGACGTCGAGGATCTCGGCGAAGAGCGCGCAGAGGACCTCCTCGCGGGCGTTGCGCGGGGCGCGGCCGCCGGGGTCGGCGGCGGGCCGGTGCGGGGCGGGCAGGGCGGCCCGGTCGGGCTTGCCGTTGACGGTGAGCGGCAGGGCATCGAGGACGACGACCGCGGACGGCACCAGGTGTTCGGGGAGCAGGGCGCGGGTCTCGGCGAGGAGTTCGGCCTCGGTGACGGCGTCGCCCGCGCGGGGGACCACGTATCCGACGAGGCTCTTGTCGCCGGGCCGGTCCTCGCGGACGACGGCGAGGGCCTGGCCGACCGCCGGGTGGGCGGCGAGCACCCGCTCGACCTCGCCGGGCTCGATGCGCACGCCCCGGAGCTTGATCTGTCCGTCGGCCCGTCCGAGGAAGCGGAGTTCGCCGTCGGGGGTCCACAGCACGCGGTCGCCGGTGCGGTACATGCGGCTGCCGTCGCCCTCGAAGGGGTCGGGGACGAACCGTTCGGCGGTGAGGCCGGAACGTCCGACGTAGCCCCGCGCGACGTGTCCGCCCGCGACGTACAGCTCGCCGGGGACGCCGGGCGGGACGGGGCGGAGGTGCTCGTCGAGGACGTGGCTGCGGGTGTTGTCCATGGGCCGCCCGAGGTGGAGTCCGGCCCCGCGCAGGACGCGCCGCTCGCCGGGCTTCGCGGTGAACCACTGGTTGTGGGAGGCGAAGGTGGTCTCGGTGGGGCCGTAGGAGTGCACGAGGACGGTGTCCGGGCAGTGCGTGAGGACCCGCTGGACGGCGGCCGGGGAGGCCACGTCGCCGCCGGTCCACACCTCGCGCAGCAGGCGGAGGGTGTCGAGTCCCTCGTCGGCCATGACGTGGAAGAGGCCGACGGTGAAGTAGGCGGTGGTGACGCCGTGGCGGCGGACGGCGCGGGCGGTCTCGTCGAGGTCGGTGCCGTCGCCGGTCAGCAGGACGAGGCTGCCGCCGCCGAGGAGCGGGGCCCAGATCTCGAAGACGGAGGCGTCGAAGCCGGTCGCGGAGTGGACGAGCATGCGCCGGTCCCGGCCGAGGGAGAGGTCGCGGTCGGCGGCGAGTTCGACGACGTTGCGGTGGGTGACGCCGACGCCCTTGGGCCGGCCGGTGGACCCGGAGGTGAACATCACGTACATGAGGTCGTCCTCGGATGCCTCGGTGTCCGCGGTGTCCGCGCCGCCCTCCGGGACGCTCTCCCCGACCGCCGCGTCGACGCGCAGCACGGGCGTGCCCTCCGGCGGGGTGTGGTCGCGGTCGGTGGCGACGAGGCGGGCCCCGGCGTCCTCCAGCATCAGCCGGATCCGCGCCTCGGGCAGCCGGGGGTCGAGCGGCAGGTAGGCGGCGCCGGTCTTGAGGGCGGCGAGGGCGGTCACGACCAGCGGGACGCCCCGGCCCAGCAGGACGCCGACGGTGTCGCCGCGCCGGACTCCGGCGGCACGCAGCCGGGCGGCGAGCGCGTCGGCGCGGGCGTCGAGACCGGCGTAGGTGAGGGTCTCGTCGTCGGTGAGGAGGGCGGGCGCGTCGGGGGTGCGGGCGGCACGGCGGGCGATCAGCCCGTGGACGGTGCCGCGTTCGGGCAGGACGGTGGCGGTGTCGTTGTAGTCGGCGACGAGCCGGAAGCGGTCGGCGTCGGTGAGCAGGGGCAGTTCCCCGATCCGTACGCCGGGGTCGGCGGCGGCGGCGCGCAGGGTCCGCTCCAGGTGGGCGGCGAGCAGGGCGGCGGTGGAGGCGTCGAACAGGTCGGTGGCGTACTCCAGTCCGCCGACGAGGCCGGCGGGGCGGCCGTCTGCGTCGCGCCGCTCGTCGAGGGCGAAGGTGAGGTCGAACTTGGTGGTGACGGTGGTGAGGAGTCCGGGCCCGTCCTCGCGGAAGAGGCGCGCGGCGGTGTCCGCGCCGGGGACGCCCCGCGTGTAGTCGTGGTGGAGCTGGACGACGATCTGCGCGAGCGGGTGGTGGGCGGTGGTGCGGACCGGGTTGAGGTCCTCGACGACCCGGTCGAAGGGGAGTTCCTGGTGGGCGTAGGCGGCCAGGTCGGTGCGCCGGACGCGGTCGAGGAGCTCGGTGAAGGCGGGGTCGCCGGAGGTGTCGGTGCGCAGCACGAGGGTGTTGACGAAGAAGCCGACGAGTCCGCCGAGGAGTTCGTCGTCGCGGCCGGCGGTCATGGTGGCGAGCGGCAGGTCGGTGCCTGCGCCGTGCCGGGTGAGGACGGCGGCGAGGGCGGCCTGGAGGACCATGAAGAGGGTGGCGCCGCTGTCGCGGGCGAGGTTCTCCAGCGCCTCGTGGGTGGCGGCGTCGAGGGTGACGGGGGCGCGGTCGCCCCGGTGGCTCGCCTCGGCGGGCCGGGGGCGGGCGGCGGGCAGTTCGAGGGCGGCGGGGGCTCCGGCGAGGGTGGTGCGCCAGTGGTCGCGGTGGGCGTCGGCCCCGGGGCCCTCGAGGAGGTCGTGCTGCCAGAGGGTGTAGTCGGCGTACTGGACGGGCAGCGGCTCCCAGCCGGGGGCGCGGCCCTCGGCGCGGGCCCGGTAGGCGCCGGCGAGGTCGGCGAGGAGCGGTCCGGTGGACCAGCCGTCGGCGGCGATGTGGTGGACGAGCAGGACGACCACCTGCCCGTGTCCGTCGGCGGCACCGTCCCCGGGGCTGAGGAGCGCGGCCCGCAGCGGGGTCTCCTCGGCGAGGTCGAAGACGTGTCCTGCGGCCTCGGCGACGGCGTCGGCGAGCCGGTCGGCGGGGACGGTGCGGTGGTCGAGGGCGGGCCGGACGCCGGTCAGGATCTGCTGGTGGGGTTCGCCGTCGACGGCGCGGTAGCGGGTGCGGAGCACCTCGTGCCGGTCGGAGACGTCGGCGAGGGCGTCGGCGAGCACGGCGGGGTCGAGGGGCTCGGCGGGGTGCAGGACGAGCGGGATGTTGTAGGAGGCGCTGGGGCCTTCGAGGGTGTCGATGAACCAGAGCCTGCGCTGGGCGTAGGAGAGGGGGACGCGGTCGGGCCGGTCGGCGCGCGGGGCGGGCCGGGGCCGGGCGGGGGCGGCCGGGGCGCCGTCGGCCGCGTCGGCGGTGCCGTCGGTGGCGGCGGCGATGCGGCGGGCGAGGGCCTCGGGGGTGGGGGCGAGGAGCAGGTCTCGGACCTGGATGTCGGCGCCGAGGCGGGCGCGGACGCGGTTGGCGAGACGGACGCCGCTCATGGAGTGCCCGCCGATGGTGAAGAAGTCCTCGTGCGGGCCGACCTGGTCGAGCCCGAGGACCTCGGCGAACATCGCGCACAGGGTGTCGACGAGCTCGCCGTCGGCGCCCTCGCCGGTATCGGCGGTATCGGCGGGCGTCTCGGTGTCGCCCGCGCGGGCGCGGCGCTCGTCGAGGGCGCGGCGGTCGTCGGCGGGGACGAGGACCTCGTCCCGTACCGCGGTGCCGGGGTCGGCGGCGGCGGTGCGCAGGGCGCGTTCGAGGGCGGTGAGGAGGAGCCGGGGCACCTGCTCGTCGGCGAAGACGTCCCTGGCGTACTCCAGGCCGAGCCGGAGGCCGGCGGGGGCTCCGTCGGCGTCGCGGGTGTCGACGCAGGCGGCGGTGAGGTCGAACTTGGTGGTGGCGGGGGCTTCCTCCTCGACGAACCGGCCGGTGACCGGGCCGAACGGGAAGGCGCCCTGGTCGGGTCCGGTGGCGCGCAGGGTGAGCATCACCTGGAAGAGGGGGTGGACGCCGGGCTGCCGGGGCGGGTTGAGGTGTTCGACGAGCAGGTCGAAGGGGATCCGCTGGTGGGCGAAGGCTCCCAGGTCGGTGTCGCGGACGCGGTCGAGGAGCGTGGTGAAGGCGGGGTCGCCCGAGGTGTCGGTGGGCAGGACGAGGGTGTTGACGAAGAAGCCGACGAGCTCGTCGAGGGCCTCGTCGTCCCGGCCGGCGACGGGGGTGCCGAGGGCGACGGCGTCGCCCGCGCCGGTGGCGCGCAGGGCAAGTCCCAGGGCGGCCTGGAGGACCATGAGGAGGCTGGCGTCGTGCTGTTCGGCGAGGTGGACGAGGCGGGCGTGGACGTCCGCGTCGAGGGCGGTCTCCAGCATGGCGCCCGCGTGGTCGCGGACGGCGGGCCGGGGCCGGTCGAGCGGCAGGGCGGTGACGGCGGGCTGTCCGGCGAGGGCGACGCGCCAGTGGGCGAGGCCCTGGGCGAGGACGGAGTCCGGGTCGTCTGCGTCGCCGAGGACGTCGTGCTGCCAGAGGGTGTAGTCGGCGTACTGGACGGGCAGCGGCTCCCACTCGGGGGCACGGCCCTCGGCGCGGGCCGTGTAGGCGCGGGCGAGGTCGGTCATCAGCGGGGTGAGGGACCAGCCGTCCCCGGCCACGTGGTGGAGCAGCACCGCGAGGGTGGCCCCGGCGGCTCCGCCCTCGGGGAGGAACAGGGCGACGCGCAGCGGCAGTTCGCGGGAGAGGTCGAAGGTCTCTGCGGTGAACCGGGCGATCAGGTCCGGGAGTTCCGCCGAGGGAGCGTCGACCGTGCGGAGCCGGACGGCGGCAGGGGCGAGGATGTGCTGGTACGGCTCGTCCTCGGGGGCGAGGAAGACGGTGCGGAGCACCTCGTGCCGTTCGGTGAGGTCCGCGACGGCGGCGGCGAGCGCGGCCCGGTCGGGAGCCGTGTCCAGGTGCAGGACGATCGGCATGTTGTAGGCGCCGGACGGCCCGTCGAACTGGTCGAGCAGCCACAGGCGCCGCTGGGCGTGCGAGAGCGGGACCCGGTCCTCGGCAGGCAGCGGCTCCTCGTGGACGACGGGCAGCCGGGGGTCGGTGGTCCGCAGCACCTTGCGGTTGATCTTGCCGGAGCTGGTGCGGGGCAGGGCGACGACGACGGAGACGGTGGGGACGGCCGCGGCGGGCATCCGGTCCCGCACGTGGGTGCGCAGTTCCTCGGCGCCGGTGCCGCCGTCGGTGACGACGAAGGCGACGAGCCGCTTGACGCCGTCGGTGTCCTGCTGGGCGACGACGGCGGCCTCCCGGACGGCGGGGTGTCCGGCGAGAACGGAGTCGACGGCGGCGGGGTCGATGCGCTGGCCGCCGATCTTCACCTCGTCGTCGAGTCGCCCGTGGTAGAGGATCTGCCGGTCCTCGCCGAGGGTGACGAGGTCGCCGGTGCGGTAGGCGCGTTCGCCGTCGAGCTCGGTGAAGCGGCGGGCGTTCAGCTCGGGCCGGTGCAGATAGCCCCGGGTGAGGCCGCCGCCGAGGAGCCACAGCTCGCCGCCGACGATCGCGGCCCGCACGCCGGGCAGCGGGCGCCCGATCGGCACCGGCCCGGCCTCGTGCCGGGTGAGGTCGGCGACGGTGGCGACGACGGTCGTCTCGGTCGGCCCGTATGCGTTGAGCAGCCGTACGGAGTCGCCGACGAGACCGCGCCACTGGCCGATCCGCTCGGGCAGGGCGGCCTCGCCGTAGATGATGACGGTCCGCAGGCAGTCCGGGAGGCGGACGGAACCGGTGGTGAGGACGTAGACCAGCTCGTGCCAGTAGGCGGCGGGCAGGTCGAGCAGGGTGACCCCGTGCCGGGCGCATCCGGCGAGGAGCTCGGCGACGTCGAGCATGTCGTCGGTGCGCAGGACGAGGGTGCCGCCCGCGCCGAGGGTCGCGAAGACCTCCTGGACGCTGGCGTCGAAGTGCAGCGGACTGAACTGGAGGACGACCGAGTCGGCGTCGATGCCGTAGGCGGGGACGGCGCCGGCGATGAAGTGGGCGAGGGAGTCGTGGGCGACGACGACGCCGTTGGGGACGCCGGTGGAGCCGGACGTGTAGATGACGTAGGCGGCGCCCGCGTCGGCGCCGGGTCCGCCGAGGACCAGTTCGCCGTGGCGGGCCACCTCGGACGGGGCGGGCGCGGCCGCGCCGCAGGCGTCGTCGAGGATGGCCGCGTTGCGGGCGTCGGGCGCCTGGACGTCGAGCGGCAGGTAGGCGGCGCCGGTGGCGAGGACGGCGAGCAGGCCGACGATCGCGTCGATGCCGCGCGGCCGGTGCAGGGCGACGAGCCGGCCGGGACCGGCCCCGTCGGCGGTGAGCCGGGCGGCCCGCTCGCGGACGGCGGCGCCGAGCTCGGCGTACGTCAGCCGCGCGTCGGCGTGGACGAGGGCGACCGCGTCGGGGCGGGTGCGCTCCTGCCGGGCGATCAGGTCGAGCACGGGCGGGGCGGGGGCGGGAGAGGGTCCGCCGTCGAGCAGGTCTTCCGCTCTGCTGGGGGCCATGCTGGCTTCCTCCGGTGACTGGGGCCGAGAGACCGGGGCGAACGGTTCCTCTCGCCTCCGTGCCGTCCACGCTAGGTGCGCCCGGGGCGGTCCCGGGGCAGTAGACGCGGCAGCTCCGGGCGGCAGGAGTGCCGCCCGGAGCTGCCGGTGCGCGGGGATGTCACGGGTGGGTGGGCCCCGGTGTCGCCGGGGCCTTGTGGGGTCCGGGACGGGTGAGTGGCCTGGTGCGGCCGGCGGTGGACGGCGGGCCTCGTGGGCCCTGGGGTCAGCGGCCCTGGCGGCTGCCGGCTCGGGTGCGGCGCTTGAGGGCGGGGGCGGCCGGGACGGGACGGCCCGGGGTCGGCACGGGGGGCTTCGGGGACGTGGGGGCCTTCGGGTCCGGGCGGGACGGGGTCGCGTCGGTCGCGGTGGCGGCGAGGCGGCGGGCGAGGGAGGCGGCCGTGGGGTTGCGGAAGACGTCCCTGAGGGTGAGGTCCTGCCCGAACTCGCGGCGGATGCGGTTGAGGAGGCGGACCGCGAGGAGCGAGTGCCCGCCGTTCTTGAAGAAGTTGTCGTGGCTGTCGAGCGGCCGCCCGCCGAGCACGTCCCGGAAGAGCCCGAGCAGCCTCTCCTCCCGCCCGTCGGAGGAGGCAGCCGCGCCGGGGGCGGCCTCCGGTGCGGCGGCTGCCGGGCCCTCGGCGCCGGATCCCGGGCGCTCGGAGGACGGGAGGCCGGAGGACGGGAGGCCGGAGGACGGGAGGCCGGAGGACGGGAGGCCGGCGATCGCGATCCGGGCCGGTGCGAGGTACTCGGGCAGCCGCTCGGCGGCCCAGTCGCGCAGCTCCTCCTCGGCGGCGCGCGCACCGGCGGCCCGGGTGACGGTGGCGTACAGGCGGTCGTCGCGGACCTCCACGACGGCGCCTGCCACGGCCGGGTGGCCGAGGAGGACGTCCTCCACGCGGCCGGGCTCGACCGGATATCCGGCGACGGTGAGGGTGGCGACAGTACGGAGGGAGCCGTCGGCGGTGGCGTACGCCCTCCGGCCGGTGGCTCGCAGCCCCCCGCCGGGGAGCGGCTCGTACACCTCGCCCGGCACCCGCACCGGCGCCCGGCGGCCGCGCTCGTCGAGGACGGTCCCGGCACCGAGCGGCGCGGGCGTGCCGTGCTGCGGCGTACCGTGCTCCCCCATGCCGTACTCCGACGTGCCGTGCTCCGGCGTGTCGTACTCCGGCGCGGAGAGCGCGAGTCCGGGGTCGGCGGCGAAAGCGTCGAGTGTCTCGACGAGGCGCCGGGCCAGGAGCCGGGCGGTCTCCTCGTCGTAGAGGGCGGTGGCGTACTCCAGGGCGCCGGCGAGTCCGGCGGGCGTGCCCTCGGCGTCGGCGCGCTCGGTCAGCGCGAAGGTGAGGTCGCTCTTGGCGCCGGTCCCCCGGAAACCGACCGGCTCGCCTTCCAGCGCCGACGGGCGGGACGCACCCGACGCCCCTGACGGACCCGCGGGGGTGGCGGCGGCGTGGACCTGGAGCATGACCTGCACCAGCGGCGCGTGCGCGGCGGACCGCTGCGGGCTCAGGTCCTCGACGAGCCGGTCGAAGGGCAGGTCCTGGTTGCTGTAGGCGGCGAGCCCGGCCTCGCGGACCCGCCGGACCAGCTCGGCGAAGGCGGGATCGCCGGAGGTGTCGGTACGCAGCACCAGCGTGTTGACGAAGAAGCCGACGAGCGGGTGGAGGGCGTCGTCGGCGCGTCCGGCGACGGTGGTGCCGAGGGCCACGTCGGTCCCGGCGCCGTGGCGGCCGAGGAGCACGGCGAGAGCGGCCTGGACCACCATGAAGAGGGTGGCGCCCTGGGCACGGGCGCAGCGGAGCAGGGCCCGGTGGGTGGCGGCGGAGACCTCGAAGCCGGTGAGGGCGCCGGATCCGTCGCTCTCCAGGGGACGGGGCCGGTCGGTGGGGAGGGCGATGAGCGGCGGCAGCCCGGCGAGGGCGGTGCGCCAGTGCGCGAGCTGGGCCTCGGCGAGGCCGTGTGCGCCGTCGAGGAGGTCGCGCTGCCAGAGGGTGTAGTCGGTGTACTGGACGGGCAGCGGCTCCCACTGCGGCGCCCGGCCCTCGGCGCGGGCGCGGTAGGCGGTGTCGAGGTCGGCGAGCAGGCAGGGCGTGGACCAGCCGTCCCCGGCGATGTGGTGGGTCAGCAGCACCAGGGTCTGCTGCCCGTCGTCGCCGGTGACGAGCGTGGCGCGGAAGGGGAGTTCGGCGGCGAGGTCGAAGACGTGCCCGACGGCGGTGTCGACGGCCGACCGCACCTCCGCGTCTCCGGTGGCCGGGATCCGGTCGAGTACGGGACGGGCGTCGTCGAGCACCAGCTGGTACGGCTCGCCGTCCGCCGCCCGGTAGACGGTGCGGAGCACCTCGTGGCGCGCGGCGACGTCGACGAGGGCGGCGGCGAGTCGGGCGGGCTCGACGGGGCGCCGCAGCCGGGTGACGACGGGAATGTTGTAGGTGGCGGAGGGCCCTTCGAGCCGGTTGACGAACCACAGGCGGCGCTGGGCGTAGGAGAGCGGGATCCGGGCGGGACGCAGGGCCTCCGGGACGGGGCGGAGCGCGGGCCGGACGGGACCGCCACCCAGCTCGTCGAGCCGCCGCAGCAACTGCCCCGGCGTCGGCGCGAGGAACACGTCCTTGATCGCGGCCTGCAGCCCGAGCGCACCCCGGATCCGGTTGGACAGCTTCCCCGCGAGCAGCGAATGCCCGCCCAGCTTGAAGAAGTTGTCCCCCTCCAGGACCTCGTCCCGCCCCAGGACCTCGGCGAACAGACCTCGCAGGATCTCCTCCCGGGGGTCGGCGGCCGTCGTCCCGGCACCGCTCCCCCGCTGCCGGTCGCCCACCGGGGGCGCGGTCGCGGTCGTCCGGGCGAGGGTCTCGTGGCGGGCGTCGAGGGCCCGCCGCTCCTCGTCGGTCGCCCACGGCACCGCGCTCAGCGGCGTGTCACCGTCCTCCCGGGCGAGGGCGGCGAGGGCGCGGTGGAAGAGCCCGAGCAGGAGCCGGGCGGTGGCCTCGTCGTAGAGGTCGGTGGCGTACTGGAGCCCGATGAGCAGCGGTCCGGCTTCGCCGTCGGCCCCCTGGGTGCCGGCGCAGTGGAAGGCGAGGTCGAACTTGGCGCTGCCGAGGTCGGCGCCGTCGAGCGTGCCCGGGATCCGGCCGAGGGTGACCGCGCTGTCGCCCTCGGCGTCCTGGGCGCTGACCATGACCTGGAAGAAGGGGTGACGTCCGAGCGTACGCTCGGGGTTGAGGTCCTCGACGAGGAGGTCGAAGGGCAGGTCGTCGTGGGCGAAGGCGGCGAGGTCGGCGTCCCGGACCCTACGGACCAGCTCGGCGAGGGTGGGGTCGCCGGACAGGTCGGTGCGCAGGGCGAGCGTGTTGACGAAGAAGCCGACGAGGTCGTGGAGCGCCTCCTCCGACCGCCCGGCGACGGGCGTGCCGACGACGAGGTCGGATCCGGCTCCGGCGGCCCGCAGGGCGAGCGCCAGCGCGGCCCGGACGACCATGAAGAAGGTGGCCCGCTGCTCCTTCGCGACACCGGCCAGCGCCCGGTGGACGGTGGCGTCGAGCTCGCCCGTGACGACGGCGCCCCGGTTGCTCGGCTCGGTGGGCCTGGGCCGGTCGGCGGGGAGCCGGGTCTCGCCGGGGATGCCGTCCAGCACCTTCCGCCAGTGCGCCAACTGCGCTGCTTTGAGGCCGTGTTCGCCGTCGAGGAGGTCGCGCTGCCAGAGGGTGTAGTCGGTGTACTGGACCGGCAGCGGCTCCCACTGCGGCGCCCGGCCCTCGGCGCGGGCCGTGTACGCGGTGTCGAGGTCGCCGAGGAGGCCGGCGATGGACCATCCGTCGGTGGCGATGTGGTGGACGGAGAGCACGAGGACGGTGCTGCCGGCACCCTCGTCTGCGCTCACGTCGGCGCTCTCCTCTGCGCTCTCGTCTGCGCTCACGTCTGCGCTCTCGAAGAGACGTACACGCAGGGGAAGTTCGCGGGTGATGTCGATCGGGGTCCGCGCGAACTCGGTCACCCGGGCGTCGATGTCGTCCGCCGCGAGGGCGACGACCTCCACCGGCACCACCGGATCCGCCGTGATCTCCTGGTACGGCTCCCCGTCCACGGCCGGATACACCGTCCGCAGCACCTCGTGCCGCTCCACCACGTCCCTCAGCGCCGCCTCGACCACCGAGGCGACCGGACGCCCGGCGAGCCGGAGGACGACGGGCGCGTTGTAGGCCGCCGAAGAACCCTCCAGGCGGTTCAGGAACCACAGGCGGCGCTGGGCGTAGGAGAGCGGGATCCGGGCGGGACGCAGGGCCTCCGGGACGGGGCGGAGCGCGGGCCGGGCGGGACCGCCGCCCAGCTCGTCGAGCCGCCGCAGCAACTGCCCCGGCGTCGGCGCGAGGAATACGTCCTTGATCGCGGCCTGCAGCCCGAGTGCACCCCGGATCCGGTTGGACAGCTTCCCCGCGAGCAGCGAATGCCCGCCCAGCTTGAAGAAGTTGTCCCCCTCCAGGACCTCGTCCCGCCCCAGGGCCTCGGCGAACAGACCTCGCAGGATCTCCTCCCGGGGATCGGCGGCCCGGGGACCGGAGCTCTTCGCCCGGCCGGCGTCGCCCCGCGGGCGGCGGGCCTCGGCCTCCGCTTCGGCCTCCGCCCTGGCCTGAGCCGCGGTGGCGGCGTCGGCCAGGGCCTGGTGGCGGCGGTCGAGTCCCGTGCGCTCGTCCTCCGTCGGCAGGGCGACGTCGCTCAGCCGGGTGTGCTCCGGCCGCTCGGCGAGCGTGGTGAGCGCGCGCCCGAAGAGGCCGAGGAGGAGGTGGGCGGTGGGCTCGTCGTACCGCTCGGTGGCGTACTGGAGCACGAGCGTGAGCCCGCCGGGGTCTCCGGTGGCGTCACTCCGCTCCAGGCAGTGGAAGCTGAGGTCGAACTTGGCGGTGGCCAGGTCGGCTTCCACGAGGGTGGCGGGGATGCCGCCGAGTCTCAGGTCCTTCTCCCGCTGGGTCTGGGCACTGACCATGACCTGGAAGAAGGGGTGACGGCCGAGGGAACGCTCGGGGTTGAGGTCCTCGACCAGGAGGTCGAAGGGCAGGTCCTCGTGGGCGAGGGCGGCGAGGTCGGCGTCCCGGACCCGGTCGAGCAGCTCGCCGAGGGTGGGGTCGCCGGACAGGTCGGTGCGCAGGGCGAGCGTGTTGACGAAGAAGCCGACGAGGTCGTGCAGGTCCTCCTCGGGGCGGCCCGCGACGGGCGTGCCGACGACGAGGTCGGATCCGGCTCCGGCGGCCCGGAGCGCGAGCGCCAGCGCGGCCCGGACGACCATGAAGGAGGTGGCCCGCCGCTCCTTTGCGACACCGGCCAGCGCCCGGTGGACGGTGGCGTCGAGCTCCGCCGTCACCACGGCGCCCGTGTGGGTCGGTTCGGCGGTGCGGGGCCGATCGGCGGGAAGCCGGGTCTCGGCGGGGATGCCGGCCAACGCGTCCCGCCAGTGGGCGAGCTGCTCGTGGGCGGTGCTGTCGGGGTCGGCGGGGTCGCCGAGCATGTCGTGCTGCCAGAGGGCGTAGTCGGCGTACTGGACCGGCAGCGGCTCCCACTGGGGTGCCCGGCCCTCGGCGCGGGCCGTGTAGGCGGTGTCGAGGTCGCGGAGGAGGCAGCCCACGGACCAGCCGTCGGTGGCGATGTGGTGCACGGACAGCACCAGGACGGCGCCTCCGTCGCCCACCGCGCTTTCGGCCTCGCCGTCGGTGTTGCCGTCCACTTCGAAGAGGCGGACGCACAGGGGAAGTTCGCGGGTGATGTCGAGGGGGAGGCGGGCGAACTCGGTCACCCGGGCGTCGATGTCGTCCGCCGCGAGGGAGACGACCTCCACCGGCACCACCGGATCCGCCGTGATCTCCTGGTACGGCTCCCCGTCCACGGCCGGGTACACCGTCCGCAGCACCTCGTGCCGCTCCACCACGTCCCGCAGCGCCGCCTCGACCACCGAGGCCACGGGCCGTCCGGCGAGCCGGAGGATCACGGGGGCGTTGTAGGCCGCCGAGGAACCCTCCAGGCGGTTCAGGAACCACAGCCGACGCTGGGCATAGGACAGGGGGATCACGGTTGCTGCTCCTCGTCGATGGCGGAACGGGTGGGGTGGGCCGGTGGCGGAGGGCGGGGTTCGCCGAGCGCGCCGAGCGCGCCGAGCGCGCCGGTCGGGCCGGTCGAGCCGGTCGAGCCGGTCAGGCCGGTCAGGCCGGCGATCAGGCGTCCCGCGCGGCCGTCAGTTCCTCGATGTGGGCGGCGAGGTCCCGCAGCCGGGGGTTGGCGTAGACGGCCTTGACCGGCAGGGCGACGGAGAGTTCGGCGCGGACCCGGGAGACCAGCTTGATGGCGAGCAGGGAGTGGCCGCCGAGCTTGAAGAAGTTGTCGTCGGGGCCGATGGAGGCGGCGCCGAGGACCTGCTTCCACACGCGGCCGATGAGCTCCTCGGCGCGGCCTTCCAGGCCCGTGCCCGGGGCGGTGTCCTCCGGGGCGGCGGCGGTCACCTCGACGCGGGTCGGCAGGACGGAGCGGTCGAGCTTGCCGCTGGGGGTGGTGGCGAAGCGCTCCACCGGGACGAGGGCCGCGGGCAGCATGTACGCGGGGAGGGTGGCCGCGAGGCCGGTGCGGAGGGCCTCGGGGTCGCCGCCCCGGTGGTAGGCGATCAGGGCCGGGCTGCCCGAGGCGTCCTCGCCGAGGACGACGGCGGCTTCGGCGACGCCGTCCTGGCGGGTGAGGGCCGCCTCGATCTCGGGGAGTTCGATGCGGTGGCCGCGCAGCTTGATCTGGCCGTCGGCGCGGCCGAGGTAGACGAGCCGGCCGTCCGGGAGGAGGCGGCAGCGGTCGCCGGTGCGGTACATGCGGCCGCCGCCGTCGCCGGAGTCGGCGAGGAAGCGCTCGGCCGTGAGGACGGGCCGGTTGCGGTAGCCGCGGGCCACGCGCGGTCCGGCGAGGTACAGCTCGCCCGCCTCGCCGGGGGCGACCGGGGTCAGCCTCTCGTCGAGGAGGCGCGTCCGCAGGCCGGGCAGGACGGTGCCGATGTGCGGCTCGCCGGGCCGGTCGATCCAGCCGGCGGTGGCGTCGACGGTGGTCTCGGTCGGGCCGTACACGTTGAGGGCGCGCAGCAGGCCGGAGGCGTGGGCGGCGGCCAGGCGGTCCCACAGGGCCGGGCTGATGGCCTCGCCGCCGACGAGCAGGGTCAGCGGACGGGGGCCGCCGTCGGGGGTGAGCAGGTCGAGCAGCGGGTCGGCGTGGGAGGGGGTGATGTCGAGGTCGGTGAGGCCCTGCGCGTCGATGAAGGCGGCCAGGAGGGACGGGTCGCGGCGGGTCTCCTCGTCGATCATGACGAGGGTGTCGCCCCGGCAGAGCCGTACCCACTGCTGCACGGAGGCGTCGAAGGACGGGGAGGCGTTCCAGCCGACGCGGCGGGCCTCGCCGGTGGCGGCGCCGACGCCCTCCAGCTCGGCCAGGAGCAGCGAGGCGGCGCCCCGGCCGATCTCGACGCCCTTGGGGCGGCCGGTGGAGCCGGAGGTGTAGATGACGTAGGCGAGGGTGCCGGCGGTCACGGGCGCCGGGCGGTAGGGGGCGTCGGCGTCGGGGGTCGCCGTCAGCTCGGCGAGGGTGACGGAGCGGGCGCCCCGCGCCGGGGACTCACCCGGGGCGTCGAGGACCACCAGGTCGGCCCCGGAGTCCTCCAGGAGGTAGCGGCGGCGGTCGGCCGGGAGCGCCGGGTCGACCGGCAGGTAGGCGGCGCCGGCGGTGAGCGTGCCGATGAGGGCGGTGACGAGCCCGGCGCCGCGCGGCAGGCAGAGCGCGACGACGCTCTCGGGTCCGGCGCCGAGGGCGGTGAGGCGGGCGGCGACGGCGGCGGCCTCGGCGCGCAGCTCGTCGAAGGTGAGGCTGCGGTCGGCGGCGACCACCGCCGTACGGCCGCCGGGGGCGGTGGCGAGCCGGGCGAGGAGGTCGGCGTGGCCGGTGCCCGTGGCGCAGGCGGCGCAGGAGCAGTCGGCGGGTCCGACGGCCGGGGCGGGCGTCACGGCGGCGGAGGGCGCGGCGAGGGTGGCGGGCTCGGTGAGGACGGCGGTCATGGCGGGGCTCACATTCCGTACGGGGTGGCGGAGGGGGCGACGGTCGGGGCGCAGTCGGCGAGCGGCACCGGCTCGCCCATGGCGACGAGGATCTTGCGGGCGCCGGTGTACGCCTCGCGGCCGTGCGCGCAGAGGATGTTGTCGACGAGCATCAGGTCACCGTCCTGCCAGGTCTCGCGGACGGTGACGGCCTGGTAGGCGTCGTTGATGGCGTCGACCTCGGCGTCGGTGAGGGTGGTGCCGTCGCCGAGGCGGGTGTCGAAGGGGAGGCCATCGGCGCCGAAGGTCTCGGTGAGGACCTCGCGGACGTCCTCGTCAAGGCTGCGGGCGTTCCAGAAGGCGAAGTGGTTGAACCATGCGCGCTCGCCGGTCACCGGGTGGGTGATGACGGCGGAGCGGAGCTGGCGGGTGCGCAGGGTGTCCTCGTCGAGCCACTCGTAGCCGATGGCGTGCTCGTCGCAGTACTCCTCGGCACCGGCCGGCTCCTCCGAGGAGAAGGCCTTGCGCCAGGGCATGCCCGCGAGGTCGGAGTAGTTGCGGACGAGGAGCCAGCCGGCCTCGGCGAAGCGGGCGACGAGCTCCTCCGGGAGGAGCGCGAGGGCGCGCCGCATGTCACCGACGGTGGTGGCGCCGCCCGTCTCGGGGGCGGTGACGCAGCCGAAGAGCAGGACGCCCGGGAAGTCCAGGGTGTAGCTGTTCTCGTTGTGGAGGCGGATCGGCTGGATGGCCGGCAGATCGGTGGAGGAGAAGACGCCCTCGCCGAAGTCGGTGCGCGGGGTGGCCTTCTCCTTGTATCCGGCGCGGGTGGCGATCAACGCGTCACGGGCCTCGGCGAAACTCACCGCGTCGGTGACGGGGAGGCCGCGGAGCATGACGGCACCGGAGCGGTGCAGCTCGGCCTGGATGTCGGCGCGCCGGGCGGTGAGCCAGGCGGTGGCCTCGGCCATCGTCTCGTGGCGGGGGACCTGGACGAGGACGGGCTTGCCGGGCTCACGGACGACGGTGATGCCGTCCTCGGCGGTGGCCGGGTTCGGGGCGAAGGTGGTCATGGCGGGGTTCCTCTGCTTCACGGGGTACGGGTGGGTGCGGACGTACGGGCGGTGGCGGAGACGTACGGGCGGTGCGGACGTACGGGCGGTGCGGGGCACGGGCGTACGGGGCACGGGCGTACGGGGCGGGCGGGTACGGACCGGCGGCGCCGGGTCAGGCGGCGGTGGCGGGCGCGCCCTGGAGGGACTTCAGGACCGGGTTGAGGCGGGCGAAGAAGCCGGCCAGGTCCTGCTGGAAGTAGAAGTGGTCGCCGGGCAGCACCTCGGGGGCGACGTCGTTCCCGGCGACGAGCGCCCAGCCGTCGAGCAGGTCGACCGGCACGATCGGGTCGACGTCGCCGCCGAAGACGGCCACCGGGCAGTCGAGCCGCACGTCGGGGGCGGTGCACCGGTAGGCGTCGTCGATGGCGAAGTCGGCGCGGATGGACGGCAGGACGATCTCGCGGAGCTCCGGGTCGTCGAGGATGCCGTCGTCGGTGCCGCCGCGCTCCTTGATGGAGGCGACCAGCTCGTCGTCGTCGAGCCGCTCGGGGTGGACGGGGGCCTGGTTGGGCAGGACGGGCGCCCGGCAGGCGGAGGCGACGAGGCCGAGCGGGGTGCGGCCGGCGGCCTGGAGCGCCCGGACCACCTCGAAGGCGACGAGCGAGCCCATGCTGTGCCCGAGGACGACCAGCGGGCCGGTGTCGCCGGGGAGGGCGTCCACGACGGGGAGGGCGAGGTCGTCGACGGAGCCGGGCAGGTCCTCGCAGTAGCGGGCGCCGCGGCCCGGGTACTGGCCGACGAGCAGCCGGACGTCGGCCGGGAGGTGCTCGCGCCAGACGCTGTAGGCGTGGGCGTTGCCGCCGGCGTGCGGCAGCACCAGCAGAGACAGGCGGTGCGGGGCGTCGCCGGGCAGGTCCCAGACGACGTCCTCGGGCGCGGGGGTGAAGGCGGGGGTGGAGTGGGTGCTCATGAGCTGATCCGATCCGTTTCGGTCCGGCGGCGGAGGGCGGGGCGCGCCTTCCGGGCCGGAGCGGTCCTGAGGGAGTCGATGTGCGCGGCGAGCCGGGCCGGGGTGGGGTGCTGGAAGACGTCGCGGACGGTGAGCCGCACGTCGAGAGCTCCGGCGATGTGGTTGGTGAGGCGGGCCCCGAGGAGGGAGTGGCCGCCGTGGTGGAAGAAGTCGTCGTCGATGGTCAGGGCGGTGTCGGTGCCGAGGGCGCGGGTGAAGAGGTCGAGGACGGTCTCTTCGAGGGGGTTCCGGGGTGCGCGTCCGCCGCTGGAGAGCGCGGCCGGGGCGGGCAGCGCCCGCTTGTCGATCTTTCCGTTGGGGGTCAGCGGCAGCCGGTCGAGCACGGTCACATGGCTGGGCACGAGGTGCTCGGGCAGCCGGTCGGCGACGTGGCGACGGAGGTCCTCCGGCGCGACGGCCTCGCCCTCCACCACCAGGTACGCGGCGAGCCGCTCCTGATGAACCGTCACCACCGCCTGGGTGACCTGCGGGTGGGAGAGGAGCGCGGCCTCGGTCTCCCCCGGCTCGACCCGGAAGCCCCGGATCTTGATCTGGTCGTCGGCCCGGCCCTCGTACACCAGCCGTCCGTCCCGGTCGAAGCGGACGAGGTCGCCGGTGCGGTAGAGGCGGGTCCCGGGCGGGCCGTAGGGGTCGGGGACGAAGCGGGTGGCGGTCAGGTCGGGCCGGCCGAGGTATCCGTGGGCGAGGCCGTCACCCGTGAGGTACAGCTCGCCGGTCACGCCGGGCGGGCAGAGGTTGAGGGAGGGGTCCAGGACGTAGGCGCCCTTGTTGAAGAGCGGGACGCCGATGGGGACGAGGGTGTGGGGCTGGTCGGCGGGCCGGATGAGGTGGGTGGTGGTGAAGCCCATGGACTCGGCGGGGCCGTAGCCGTTGGCGATCTCGATGCCGGGCCGCAGCAGGTGCAGCTTGTGGACGTGGGCCGGGGAGGCGGCCTCGCCGCCGGTGTAGGCGACGGTGACGGTGTCGAAGGCGCCGGGGTGCTCGTCGACCAGGAAGTTGAACAGGCTCGCCGACAGCTGGAGCATCGTCACCCCGTGACGGCGCGACAACTCGTCGATCAGCACCGGCTCCGGACGCTGCCCCCGCTGGAGCACCGTCGTCCCGCCGTGCAGCAGCGCACCCCAGAACTCCAGACTGAACGCGTCCCACGACACCGGCGAGCACTGCAGGAACACCTCCCCCTCACCGAACCGCCCGTACGACTGACCACTCACCGTCGACACCAGATTCCGGTGCGACGACAGGATCCCCTTCGGCCGGCCCGTCGACCCCGACGTGAACATGAGGCACGCGGGGTCGTCTGGGCCGAGCGGGACGCCCAGGTCGTCGGCGGGCGCGTCGGCCGGGAGGTCGGCGGCGTGGGTGACGGTCCAGGGGCCGGAGACCCGCCCGGCCAGGGCCGGGGAGGTGACGAGGTGGCCGATGGCCGCGTCGGCCGCGGCCGAGCGGAGCCGCTCGTCGGGGAAGTCGGGGTCGAGGAGGGTGTAGGCCGCGCCGGTCTTGGTGACCGCGAGGACCGCGACCGCGAAGTCGGCGCCCCGGTCGAGCAGCACGCCCGCCATGTCACCGCGTCCCAGGCCCTGTTCGGCCAGGTGACGGGCCAGGCGGTTGGCGGAGACGTTGAGTTCGGCGTACGAGATCCTCGACTCGCCGTCCACCAGCGCCGTACGCTCCGGAACCCGCGCCACCTGCGCCTCGAACCGCCCGACCAGCGAACCCTCCCCCGCACCGGGCACCTTGGCCCCGGCCCAGGAGCCGGTCAGCAGCTCCCGCTCCTCCGGGGCCAGGACCTCCAGGGCGGAGAGCCGGCGGCCCGGGTCGGCGAGGACCTGCTCCAGTACGCGGCCGAGGACGGCGCCCATGCGCCGTACCGTGTCGGCGTCGAACAGGTCGGCGGCGTAGAGCACCGCGCCGTGCAGCCCGCGCCGGTCGTCGGAGCGGAGCAGGAACTCCAGGTCGAACTTGGCGGAGCCGTTGCCCGCTCCGGAGACGGCGGCGGTGACGCCGGGGAGGTCCAGCTCGGGCACGGCGCCGAGGTCGAGTCCGAGGCAGATCTGGAAGAGGGGGTGCCGGGACAGGGTCCGGGTCGGGTTGAGGGCCTCGAGGACCAGGTCGAAGGGGGCCTCCTGGTGGGCGAAGGCGTCGAGATCGGCCGTACGGACACGGTCCAGGAGCTCGCGGAAGCTCGGGTCGCCCGAGCTGTCCGTGCGCAGCACCAGCGTGTTCACGAAGAACCCGACCAGACCGTTCAGCACCTCGTCGCTCCGGCCCGCCACCGGCGAACCGATCGCCAGGTCCGCACCCGCCCCCAGCCGGGACAGGGCCGCCACCAGCGCCGCGTGCACCACCATGAAGGGCGTGCAGCCCTCCTCCCGGGCCAGGGCGGTGATCCCCTCGAAGGCACGCGGCCCGAGGTCGAGCGCGATCTCCCCGCCCCGGTGGGAGGCGGTGAGCGGACGCGGGTGGTCGAGCGTGAGCCCGTGGTCCTCGGGGAGGCCGGCCAGGTTCTGCCGCCAGAAGTCCAGTTCGCGGCCGAGGAGGCTCTCGGGCTCCTCGGCCGGGCCCAGGACGCGGCGCTGCCAGGCCGCGTAGTCGGCGTACCGCACCGTCAGCGGCTCAAGCACCGATCCCTCGCCCGCCGCACGGGCCGCGTAAGCCCGCTCCAGATCGGCGAAGAACACCCCGGTCGACAGACCGTCCGTCGCGACGTGGTGCAGCACCAGCGCCAGCACCGCCGAGTCGTCGTCGAGCCGGAAGAGCGTGGCCCGGACGGGGACCTCCGACGCCAGGTCGAAGACCCGCCCGGCCGCCTCGGCGAGCCCGGCGTCCAGACCGTCGGCATCCACACGCCGCCGCTCGACCGCGAGCCGCGCCCGCTCCGGGGCCAGGACCCGCTGGAACGGCTCCCCGTCCACCGCCTCGAACACCGTCCGCAGCGGAGCATGCCGCTCCACCACGTCGTTCAACGCCGCCTCCAGCACGCCGACATCGAGACCGGCACCGTCGAAACGCACCACCGTCGGCACGTTGTAGGCCGCGCTCCCGCCGTCCAACTGCGCCAGCAACCACAACCGCCGCTGCGCGTACGACGCCGGGACCAACTCCCCGTCACCCTCCCCCGGCACCAGCGCCGGGAGGAGACCCGAACCGGTCGCCCCGCCGCCGCTCTCCGCGATCAGTTCCGCCAGCCCGGCCGGCGTCGGCCGCCCGAAGACGTCGCGGATGGTCAGCCGGACACCCAGGGCCTCGGCGACGCGGTTCGTCAGACGGGCGGCGAGGAGGGAGTGGCCGCCGTGGTGGAAGAAGTCGTCGTCGATGGTCAGGGCGGTGTCGGTGCCGAGGGCGCGGGTGAAGAGGTCGAGGACGGTCTCTTCCAGGGGGGTGCGGGGTGCGCGCCCGCCGCTGGAGAGCGCGGCCGGGGCGGGCAGCGCCCGCTTGTCGATCTTTCCGTTGGGGGTCAGCGGCAGCCGGTCGAGCACGGTCACATGACTGGGCACGAGGTGCTCCGGCAGCCGGTCGGCGACGTGGCGACGGAGGTCCTCCGGCGCGACGGCCTCGCCCTCCACCACCAGGTACGCGGCGAGCCGCTCCTGATGAACCGTCACCACCGCCTGGGTGACCTGCGGGTGGGCGAGGAGCGCGGCCTCGGTCTCCCCCGGCTCGACCCGGAAGCCCCGGATCTTGATCTGGTCGTCGACGCGGCCCTCGTACACCAGCCGCCCCTCGCGGTCGAAGCGCGCCAGGTCGCCGGTGCGGTACAGGCGGGTCCCGGTGCGGCCGAACGGGTCGGGGACGAAGCGGGTGGCGGTCAGGTCGGGCCGGCCGAGGTAACCGTGGGCCAGGCCGTCACCGGTCAGGTACAGCTCGCCGGTCACGCCGGGCGGGCAGAGGTTCAGGTACGGGTCCAGGACGTAGGCACCCTTGTTGACCAGGGGTGTTCCGATCGGGACGGCCGTCTCCTCAGCGTCCCCGTCATCGAGCGCGTGCGTGGTGGTGAAGCCCATCGACTCGGCCGGGCCGTAGCCGTTGACGACCTCGATGCCGGGCTTGAGCCGCTGGAGCTTGCGCACATGGGCCGGGGAGGCGGCCTCACCGCCGGTGTAGGCGACGGTGACGGTGTCGAAGGCGCCGGGGTGCTCGTCGACCAGGAAGTTGAACAGGCTCGCCGACAGCTGGAGCATCGTCACCCCGTGACGGCGCGACAACTCGTCGATCAGCACCGGCTCCGGACGCTGCCCCCGCTGGAGCACCGTCGTCCCGCCGTGCAGCAGCGCACCCCAGAACTCCAGACTGAACGCGTCCCACGACACCGGCGAGCACTGCAGGAACACCTCCCCCTCACCGAACCGCCCGTACGACTGACCACTCACCGTCGACACCAGATTCCGGTGCGACGACAGGATCCCCTTCGGCCGGCCCGTCGACCCCGACGTGAACATCACGCAGGCCACGTCGTCGCCGGTCGGCGCCGTGCCCAGGTTCTCTCCCGGGAGGTCGGCCGGCTCGTCGGGTGCGCAGACGACGGTCTCCCACGGCCCGTCCACCCGCCCGGCGGCGGCGTGGCCGCCGTCCGTGACGAGCAGGCCGATGCCCGCGTCGACGGCGGCGGCGCGCAGCCGCTCGTCCGGGAACTCCGGGTCGAGGAGGGTGTACCCGGCGCCGGTCTTCGTGACCGCGAGGACCGCGACCGCGAAGTCGGCGCCCCGGTCGAGCAGTACGCCCGCCATGTCACCGCGTCCCAGGCCCTGTTCGGCCAGGTGACGGGCCAGGCGGTTGGCGGAGACGTTGAGTTCGGCGTACGAGATCCTCCGCTCACCGTCGACCAGCGCCGTACGCTCGGGAACCCGCGCCGCCTGCGCCTCGAAGCGTCCGACCAGCGAACCCTCCGCCACTCCGGGGACCTTGGCCCCGGCCCACGGGCCGGTCAACAGCTCCCGCTCCTCGGGCGCCAGGACCTCCAGGGCGGAGAGGGGGGCTCCGGGCTCGGCGAGGGCGTGGCGGAGGACCTGTCCGAGGACCGATGCCATGCGCCGGACCGACTCCTCGTCGAAGAGGTCGGCGGCGAAGAGGACGGTGGCGCGCAGGCCGTGCTCGTCGTCGGAACGGAGGAAGAACTCCAGGTCGAACTTGGCGGAGCCGCTGGTGATCTTCTCCATGGGCGCCGGCGCGACTCCGGGGAGCGCGAGCGGCTTGGCGGCGTCGGCACCGCTCTCCAGGGTCAGGCAGATCTGGAAGAGAGGGTGCCGGGACAGGGTCCGGGTCGAGTTGAGGGCCTCGAGGACCAGGTCGAAGGGGGCCTCCTGGTGGGCGAAGGCGTCCAGGTCGGCCGTACAGACGCGGCCGAGGAGCTCGCGGAAGGTCGGGTCGCCCGAGCTGTCCGTGCGCAGCACCAGCGTGTTCACGAAGAACCCGACCAGACCGTTCAGCACCTCGTCGCTCCGGCCCGCGACCGGCGAACCGATCGCCAGGTCCGCACCCGCCCCCAGCCGGGACAGGGCCGCCACCAGCGCCGCGTGCACCACCATGAAGGGCGTGCAGCCCTCCTCCTTGGCGAGCAGCTTCGCCCGCTGGAAGAGGTCGGCGCCCAGGTCGAGTTCGACCTGGCCGCCCCGGTGCGAGGCACGTACCGGCCGGGTGCGGTCGAGCGTGAGCCCGTGCCCCTCGGGGAGGCCGGCCAGGTTCTGCCGCCAGAAGTCCAGTTCGCGGCCGAGGAGGCTCTCGGGCTCCTCGGCCGAGCCGAGGACGCGGCGCTGCCAGGCCGCGTAGTCGGCGTACCGGACCGCGAGCGGCTCAAGGACCGACCCCTCGCCCGCCGCACGGGCCGCGTAAGCCCGCTCCAGATCGGCGAAGAACACCCCGGTCGACAGACCGTCCGTCGCGACGTGGTGCAGCACCAGCGCCAGCACCGCCGAGTCGTCGTCGAGCCGGAAGAGCGTGGCCCGGACGGGGACCTCCGACGCCAGGTCGAAGACCCGCCCGGCCGCCTCGGCGAGCCCGACGTCCAGACCGTCGGCATCCACATACCGCCGCTCGACCGCGAGCCGCGCCCGCTCCGGGGCCAGGACCCGCTGGAACGGCTCCCCGTCCACCGCCTCGAACACCGTCCGCAGCGGAGCATGCCGCTCCACCACGTCGTTCAACGCCGCCTCCAGCACGCCGACATCGAGACCGGCACCGTCGAAACGCACCACCGTCGGCACGTTGTAGGCCGCGCTCCCGCCGTCCAACTGCGCCAGCAACCACAACCGCCGCTGCGCGTACGACGCCGGGACCAACTCCCCGTCACCCTCCCCCGGCACCAGCACCGGAAGAGCAGCGGTGCCCGGGGCCTCACCTCCGCGCTCCGCGATCAGCTCCGCCAGCCCGGCCGGCGTCGGCCGCCCGAAGACGTCCTGGATCGTGAGCCGCACGCCCAGGGCCTCCGCGACGCGGTTCGTCAGACGGGCCGCCAGCAGGGAGTGGCCGCCGTGGTGGAAGAAGCTGTCGTCGATCCCGATCGTGTCCGGGTCCATGTCGAGGGTCAGCCCGTAGAGGGCGGCGAGGACCTCCTCGGTCTGGTTGCGCGGGGCGCGGCGGGCGGTCAGGAGGGCGGCGGGAGCGGGCAGGGCGCGCTTGTCGATCTTGCCGTTGGGGGTGACGGGGAGACGGTCGAGGACGGTGACGTGGGTGGGGACGAGGTGTTCGGGGAGCCGCTCGGCGACGTGCCCGCGGATGTCCTCCGGGTCGGGGGCGTCCTCGCCGTCGGTCACGAGGTAGGCGGCCAGGCGATGTTCGTGGACGGTGACGACGGCCTGGGTGACCCGCGGGTGGGAGAGGAGGACGGCCTCGGTCTCGCCGGGCTCGATGCGGAAGCCCCGGATCTTGATCTGGTCGTCGGCCCGGCCCTCGTAGACGATCCGTCCGGTGGCGTCGAAGCGGGCGAGGTCGCCCGTGCGGTAGAGCCGGCCGCCGGGGGTGGTGCCGATCGGGTCCGGGACGAAGCGGGCGGCGGTGAGGTCGGGGCGGCCGAGGTAACCGTGGGCGAGGCCGTCGCCCGCGACGTACAGCTCGCCCGTGACGCCCGGCGGGCAGAGGTCGAGGCGGGCGTCGAGGACGTAGGCGGGCTTGTTGACGAGGGGGGTGCCGACGGGGATCGCCGGGTGCGGGTGCTCGCCGGGCTCGACCGTGTGGGTCGTGGCGAAGATCATGACCTCGGCGGGGCCGTAGCCGTTCAGGACGGTGATGCCGGGCTTGAGCCGCTGGAGCTTGTGGACGTGGGCCGGGGAGGCGGCCTCGCCGACGGTGAAGGCGGTGGTGACGGTCTCGAACGCCTCGGGGTGCTCGTCGACGAGGAAGTTGAAGAGCGTCGCGGAGAGCAGGAGCGTGGTGACGCCGTGGCGGCGGGACAGCTCGGTGACGAGGGTCGGTTCGGGCTTCTGGCCGGGCTGGAGGACGGCGGAGCCGCCGTGCAGGAGCGGGCCCCAGAATTCCAGGCTGAAGGCGTCCCAGGAGACCGGCGAGCACTGGAGGTAGACCTCGTCGGGGCCGGTGGGGAGGTAGGGCTGGCCGATGAGGGTGGCGACGAGGTTCCGGTGCGACGACAGGATGGCCTTGGGGCGGCCGGTCGAGCCCGAGGTGAACATGAGGCAGGCGGGGTCGTCGGGGCTGATCGGTACGCCGAGGTCGTCGGCGACGGTGTCCGGCCCGGGGCGTCGTCGGGCGTGGGTGACGGTCCAGGGGCCGTCGGCGCGGGCGGCGAGGGCCGGGGTGGTGACGAGGTGGGTGATCCCCGCGTCGCCAGCGGCCGAGCGGAGCCGCTCCTCGGGGAAGTCGGGGTCGAGGAGGACGTGGCCCGCGCCGGTCTTGAGGACGGCGAGGAGGGCGGTGGCGAAGGGGATGCCGCGCTCCAGCAGGATGCCGGCCATGGCGCCGCGCCCGAGGCCGCCGTCGCGCAGCTCGCGGGCGAGGTGGTTGGCGGAGGAGTTGAGTTCGGCGTACGTGACGGCGCCGGCGGCGTCGATCAGGGCGGGGCGGTCGGCGTGGAGCCGTACCTGCTCCTCGAAGCGGGCGACGAGCGTGGTCTCCACCGGCTGTGCGACGGGTCCGGCCCAGGCGCCGGTGAGGAGCGCGCGCTCGTCGTCGTCGAGGAGCGCGAGGTCGGCCACGGTGGCGCTCCGGTGCGCGTCCGCGTTCTCCGCGTTCTCCGCCAGGAACCGGGTGACGAAGGCGGTGAAGCGGTCCTGGTGGGCGGTGACCAGGGCGGGGTCGACCTCCTGGACCGGGGTGTCGAAGTCGATGCGGAGGCCGTGGGCGGGGCCGAGGTCGAGGACGGCGACGCTGAGGTCGTCGACGGGGCCGTTGCTGACGTTGTGGTTGACGGTCGGGTGGCCGCCGACGGTCAGTTCGGCGTGGAAGCCCATGATGTTGAGGACCGGCGTGGCAAGGCGGCGGGTGCCGTCGATGACACCGGCCTCGCGGCTGAGGTCCTCGTACCGGGTCCGCTGGTGGCGCAGGCCGTGCTTCACCTCGGCGGACACCGTGCGCACCAGGTCGGCGAGGCGGTCCTCCGGGCGGACCCGGAGGCGCAGCGGCACGACGTTCGACATCATGCCGGGGGTGCTGCGGGCGGCGCGGGTGGTGCGGCCGGTGACGGGCAGGGCGATCATCAGCTCCTGGCGGCCGGTGACGCGCTGGAGGTAGGCGGCGAAGAGCGCCACGAGCAGCACGGACCAGGAGACGCGGGCGGCGCGGGCGACGGTGCGCAGGCGTTCGGCGTCGGCCGGGGAGACGGGGACGCTGCGGCGGGCGAAGGGCAGTCCGCCGTGTGCGGACGGTGCCCGGTCGCGGCCCCGGACGAGGCCGGCGGGCGCGTCGGGGGCATCGGCCAAGTGGGCGCGCCAGGCGGCCCGGTCGGCGGCGGCGTCCTCGGAGGCGCGGTAGGCGGCGTCCTCGGCAAGCAGTTCGGCGAGGGTGCCGAACGGGGTGTCGCCCCACGGCTCGCCCGCGACGGCCCGCTCGTACAGCTCGACCAGCCGGGCCAGGGCCATGGAGACGCCGACGCCGTCGACGACCAGGTGGTGGAAGCCGTAGAAGTAGAAGAAACGATCCTCCGCGAGCTTGATCAGCACGCACCTGACCGGGGCCTCGCCGGTGAGGTCGAAGGGCGTGCCGATCAGCGCGTCGATCAGGTCCCAGGCCGCGCCCTCGGGGTCGACGGCCCCGCTGAGGTCGGTGAAGGCCAGCGTGCGTTCCCCGGCGTCGGCGTCGAGGAGCTGCCAGACCTGCTCGCCGTCGTCCTCGAAGCCCTGCACCCTGAGGAAGTCTGCCTCGTCGACCAGACGCCGCCAGGCGGCCGCCATCAGCTCCGGGTCGACCGGCCCCTGGATCTCCCGGCATTCGCCGACGTTGTACTTGATGCCGGTGGGGTCGAGGAGGTGGGCCGTCCAGATGTCCCGCTGGGCGACCGAGAGCGGCAACCGGACGGCGGCCGGTGCGGAGGCGACGGGCTTGTCGAACGGCATGGGGGCTCCTGGTGAGTGACCGGGGTCGGTGGCCGGGTCGACGGCCGGAAACGGTGGGAACGGCGGGGACGCTGTGCGGTCGGCCGCCTCGTTCGGCGGCCGGGCAGTGGCCATACAACCCGTGCGCGGGCCCCGCGAGCGGCAGTTGATCCGGCGGTACGGCAGCGGATCGGCGGCGCTGCGGCAGTCAGGCGGCAAGGGCGGGGGCAGCGGCGGCGGGGGCCTCCGCCGCCGTGGCGCCGGTCCCGTCGGCAGGGGCCAGGGCGGCGCGGACGACGCACAGCACCCGGAAGCCGGAGCGGCCGTGGTCGGTGCTGGGGCGGATGACACCGCCGATGAGCAGGGCGCGGACCATGCGGCCGCCGTCCGGGAGGGGCCTGCCGGTGAGCCGGACGACGTCGTCGAGCCCGAAGTCCGGGGCGGGGGTGTCCTGGGCGGCGCAGAGGGCGGTGAGGAGGTTCCGCTGCTCCGGCGGGAGGGCGCTGAGGGTGCGGGCGACGCGGTCGCGGAGGCGGGAGCCGCTGTGCCCGTCGGCGAGGTGGTCGAGGACGGCGGCGGGGTCGGTCTCGACGATGCCGCGCAGGGTGGGCAGGTCGCAGACGCTGAGCCAGGAGGCCGCGGCGGCGAGCGCGAGGGGGTGCCCGTCGAGGCGGTGGGCGATCCAGGCGGTGTGGGCCAGGGTCTGCTCGTCGGGGAGGAGTTCGGGCCGCATCCGGCGGAGCCGGGCGAGGAGGAAGCGTACGGCGGGCGCGTCCGCACCGGCACCGGGGGCCGCGGGGCCCGCCGGGAGGGGGGCGTCCAGGGGGGCGAGGAGGAAGAGGCGCTCGCCGGGGACGTTCCAGGGGGTGTCGGCGGTGAGGAGGAGGCGCAGGCCGGGGAGTTCGCGGCGGAGCCGGGTGAGGCGGCCGAAGTCGAACCGGGCGGTGTCGACGCCGTCCAGGACCAGCAGCGCCTCGCGGTCGCCGAGCGCGGCGGCGAGGGCGACGGGCGGCAGCTCGCCGGAGGAGGAGGGGGAGGCGGAGGAGGAGGCGCCGCCGGGTCTGTGCCCGTGGGCGGGGCCGTACGGGTCGGTGGCGGCGTACGCGGCAGACGCTCCGGCTCCCTGGAGATAGGCCGCGCAGTCCGCGACGAGGTCGGCGAGCGGGTCCTCGTCGGCCGCCGGGAGGCAGTCGGTGACGGCGCCGGGGGCGGTGTGCCAGAGGACGGGGAAGCCGCTCTCGTGCAGGCGGGCGGCGGTCTCCAGGGCGAGGCGGGTCTTGCCGACGCCGCTCAGGCCCACGATGGTGACGAGCCGCTCGGCACCGGAGCGCAGCTCCTCGGCGAGGATCGCGGCCTCGGCCTCCCGGCCGATCAGCGGGTGCAACGGGACGGGCGGGGCGCAGCGCTCCGGAAGAAGGTGCCGGCCGGCGCCGCCCTGGTGGCCCCGGGAGACGGACTCCTCCAGGGCGGCGCGGGCCCGCGGGCCGAGGCGGAGTCCGTCGGCTATCAGCCGAATCGTGTCGGCGCGGGGCCGCAGGGCCTTCCCCTTCTCCAGGTCGCGGATGGCGCGGACGCTGATGGTGGAGAGGTCGGCCAGTTCGCGCTGGGTGAGGCCGATGCGGAGGCGGTGTCCGCGGATGAGGGTGCCCGGAGCGGCGGTGGCCGTCGGCGTACCCTCGGGGGAAAGACCGGTCGTCATGGAGAGCTCCCGCGGGTCAGATGGGGGCGAGTGCCGGGAAGCTGCCTGGTCAGGGCAGCTTCCGGCGGTGTCTCGCCGGCTGCTGGGAACCATCCTCCGAATCCGCCTATCCGTGGGGCATCCCGCCGCTAACCGGCATCGGGGGCGGGTCGGGCGTCCGGGAGGTGCCCGTGATAGCGCGGCGGGGGCGTGATAGGGGTTGCGGTCCGGTGATAGCGGGGTGATAAGGCTGCGGCCGGTGCGGTGAATCCGCTCGTTCCTAAGTTGGTGTTCACAAGGAAACGCCAGCCCCGAACGAGACGGAGAGACCGATGTCGAAGACCGCCGCCGCCACCCGTACCGCCCTCCGCGCCGCCGTCACTTCCGCGCTGATCGTCCTGGTGACGGGCGCCGGCCTCCAGACCAGCTGGGCCGACGAGCCGGTCCCGGCGACGGGCACCCCGGGCACCTCCGCCACGGCGGGCACCACCGGCACCACCCCCGAGGACTGCGACCCGACCGGCACCACGGGCACGGGCACCACCGGCACGGGCACCACCGGCACCCCCACCTGCACCGAGAACAACCCCTGGGACTGACCCCGTACGACGAGGGGCGTCGCCCCTCAGCAGGCGCCGAGCAGCCGCTCCGCCTCCGTGAGTTCCCGGGCCATGCGACGGTCCCGGAAGACCTCGACCGCCGGAGTGAGCAGCTCCCGTGAGCGTCCCGGCTCCGTCGTCAGGAGCCGTGCGAGGTCAAGGCGCGCGAGCGCGCCCCCGCTAAAATCCATGATCTGCTCCCGCGCCGACACGGCGCGGTCGAAGAAGTCCCTGGCCCGGTCCGGCCGTCCCATGACGGTGAAGGCGTGGCCGAGGTCCCGCAGCAGGTGCCCTTCCCCGATGACGTCGCCGGAGTCCCGGCAGAGTTCGAGCACTTCGGTGAAGGTGAGGACCGCCAGCTCGCTCCGGCCCTGTTCGAGGAGGAGCTGGCCGACGCGCCGCAGGGTGCGTGCGCGGCCGCCGGTGTAGCCGATGCCCTCGTAGATGTCGAGCGCCTCGTCGAGCTGTCGCTGTGCGGTGTCGATCTCGCCCTGACGCATGCGGATGTGGGCGCTCTGGGTGAGGACGATCGCGCGGCCGACGACGTCGCCGGCGCGGTCGAAGTCGACGAGGGAGCGCCCGTAGAGCTCCAGTGCGGTGGTGTCGTCGCCGCCGGTGCGCGCGATGAGCGCCATGTCGCGGCGGCAGAGGGCCTCGCCCATGGGGTCGTCGAGGGCCTGGAAGACGTCGAGGGCCGAGTACAGGGCCTGGCGGGCGGTGTCGTACTGGTTGCGGCTCATGTAGAGCGAGCCGAGCGAGGCGCGGATCGCGGCGGTGCCGCGCAGGTTTCCGGCCTTGCGGACGGCGGCGAGAGCGATGCGGTGGGTCCGCTCCCAGAGGTCGTAGTGGCCGCGCACCTCGAAGAGGGTGACGAGTGAGGTGGCGAGGTCCCAGCTGAGGTCGTGGAGGCCCTCGTCGGCGGCGTGCTCGACCATGCCGCAGAGGGCGCCCTGTTCGGCGTCGAGCCAGGCGAGCGGGTCGGCGAGCGCCTCGTCGGTGTAGGCGGCCGGGGGTTCCCAGCGGGGTGCGTCGCCGTGCAGGACGGTGAAGTCACCCCCGTACACCTTGCGGTGGGCCTGCTGGGCGAGGTGCATCCAGCCGCCGGCCATGCGGGCGAAGGCGGCCTTCCGCTCCTCGGGCGGGTGCTGGACGGCGAGCTGCTCGCGGGCGTAGACGCGGATGATCTCGTGGAAGCGGTAGCGGAAGCCTCCGGTCTCCATGCCGGCGACGTCGAGCATCTGCACGTCGACGAGGGGTTCGAGGAGGTCCGAGGGGAAGGGCCGGTGGTCGTCGAGGAGGGCGCCGGCGAGCCAGCTCGGCAGGGTGGGCGCCTGGGCCATGCTGAGGAGCCGCAGCAGGCCCCGGTCGCCGGGTGCGAGTCCCTCGTAGGTGAGAGAGAGGCTGGCGCGCATGGTCATCTCGCCGTGGGCGAGTTCGTCGAGCCGGTGCCGTTCGTTGGCGAGCCGGTGGACCATGGACGCGAGGGTCCAGTGGGGTCGGGCGGCGAGGCGGGCGGCGACGATGCGCAGGGCGAGCGGGAGCTGCCCGACGGTGCGGACGAGGGCTTCGGCGGCGACGGCCTCGCCGGTGACGCGGTCCTCCCCGATGATGCGGGAGAGCAGCTCCAGCGCGCGGTCCTCGTCGAGCACGTCGAGCTCGACGCGGTGGGCGCCGGGCAGCGCGGTGAGGCGGGCGCGGCTGGTGACGAGGACGGCGCAGCCCCGGCTGCCGGGGAGCAGCGGCAGGACCTGGCCCTCTCCGGCGGCGTCGTCGAGGACGACGAGGACGCGGCGGGAGGCGAGCCTGGTGCGGTACATCTCGGCGCGCTCGTCGAGGGATTCGGGGATGAGCTGGCCCGGGATGCCGAGGGCGCGCAGGAAGCGCCCGAGGACCTCGACGGGGGTGGCGGGGGCGCCGGTGGTGCCGCGCAGGTCGCAGTAGAGCTGTCCGTCGGGGAAGCCGGTCTCGGCGAGGGCGTGGGCGACGTGCACGGCGAGGGTGGACTTGCCGGTGCCGGGCTTGCCGGTGATCGCGGCGAGCGGGACGGTGCCGCGTCCGTCGCCACCGGCGAGGGCCTTCTCCAGGGCGGCGAGGCGCTGTCCGTCGGCGACGAAGTCGGCGATGTCGGCGGGCAGTTGGTGCGGGATGGTGTCCTGGCGAACCGTTTCAGCAGCGGGCGTCGCGGGGGTCTCGGCGGATGTCGAGGTCTGCTCCGCGCGTGCCTCGGGGGCCGGTTCGGCGGGTCTCGCGGCGGGCACGGCGGAAGGCGCGGCGGCGTTCGGCGGAGGGAGTTCGCCCGCGAGGATGGCGGCTTCGAGGTCGCGGAGTTCGCGGCTGGGTTCAAGTCCGAGCTCGTCGGCGAGGTAGCGGCGGGCGGTGCGGAAGGCTTCGAGGGCCTCGGCCTGGCGTCCGGACCAGTAGAGGGCCTGGATGAGCTGCCCGTGGAGCTTCTCGCGGAGCGGGTGTTCGTGGGTGAGGCGCTGGAGTTCGCCCACGAGCCGGTCGTGGCGGCCGAGTTCGAGCTCGATGCGGATGCGGAGCTCGACGGCGGCGAGGCGTTCCTCGTTGAGCTGGCGGGCCTTGTTGGCGAGCGGGCCGCTGTCGAGTCCGGTGAGGCATTCGCCCTGCCAGAGGGTGACGGCGGACCTGAGGAGGCCGACGGCCTCCTCGGCGTCACCGCTCTCGCGCAGCGCGCGGGCGCGCTGGACGAGGCTGGTGAAGAGGGCGGCGTCGACGTTCCCGGCGTTGGTGTGCAGCACGTAGCCCGGGGGCCGGGTCACCAGGGTGACCTCACCCTCGGCGCCGGCGAGCAGCTTGCGCAGCCGGGACACGCAGATCTGCACCTGGGTACGGGCGGTCTCCGGCGGGTTGTCCTCCCAGATGAGGTCCACGAGCTGACTGGTGCTCACCACCCGGTTGCTCTCCAGGAGCAGCGCGGCGAGGATCACCTCCTGCCGGCCCGGCGGGACGCGCAGCGGCCCGGTGGCTCCCTGAACCTGGAGTGGCCCCAGCACCCGGAAGGTCAGGCGCGGCCCGCCCTGGACGTCCTCGTCCGCTAACCCACCGGCGGCAGCAGCAGCCACTGATCCCCCACCCAACAAGAAGAGTCGACACGCCAGGACCAGACCGGACCACGCCAAGATGTCAGGTTCAAGTGAGGACAGTCTCCACATCTCTTCCCGCCCTGTCCATGCCGTGAAGATCCCGGTCGGGGATAGGGAGGCGATAACGCGGAGTTGGGGAGGCGCCGCAGAATCCTGGAGCGAGAGTGAAGGGGGTTGGCACCGTTGAACAACCATGACGACCAGAGGACCGTGTGGGCCGACGGGACGGGGGCGGTGGATCTGGTGACCGCCGCGGGGATCGACCACGTACGGCTGGTCTACGACTACCTCGACGCGGGCGATCTGGACGGCTGCGCGTCCCTGCTGCACGACACCGTGATCTTCGAGCTGCCGGGTCTGCCGCCCGCCCGGGGCCGCAGCGAGGCGGTACGGGCGCACGTGGGGCACGTGCTGCCGGCGGCCCGTCACGAGGTCGATCAGCTGGTGGCGCGGGACCGTACGGTGATCGCCACGGGCCGCCGGGTCCCGGCGCCGGCGGCGGCCGTGCCGGACACGGCGGACCACCGCTTCGTCGACGTGTTCACCATCGCCCCGGACGGGATGGTCCGCACCTGTGTGCGCTACTACCACGCGGCTCCCTGACCTAGGGCGTCACGCGAAACCCCGGTTCAGCGCACCCGCCCCCGGGCCTTCAGCTGAGTCGCCGGGACATCCGGGGCCGCGAGGCGGTCGCCGTCGTAGCCCTTGACCTCGCCGAAGCGGTCGCTGGTCATCCACTCCTCGCGGGCCGTGTGGATCTCCTCGTCCGTGCGGCCCACGAAGTTCCACCACATAGCACGGGATTGCCGTTTCATCCCAGCTCAGAGGCCCGATCCACCATCCGAGGTCAGCAAAGGGTCAGCAAGACGCCCGGGAGTCAACCAACATGGCCACCACCTCGGCGGACCCGGGCCGGGGTGAGCCTGCTCGGTTCCAGCGGTCGGTCCCAAGGCCGGCGAATGTCCTCGGCAAGCGGCCTGGCGAGCCGCAGGTGGGCGTGCGCGACGAGTCGAAGCGTCGCAGGAACGCCCGCCAGCGCGGATCGACGCCGGCGGCGGTCATGTCGGTGGCGGAGGACCACAGCCACAGCGGCAGCGCCGCAGATGGCGCAGCCGCCAGCGCAGGCGGTGGGCCACGGCCGCCTCCGTCGCCAGGGCGGCCACGGCGTCGTGGACGTTCTCGTCGTCGGTCCACTCCGCGATCGTGTCGCCCCTCATGTCCACGAGGAACCGTCCGGTCTCGGTCAGCCTCGGGGACGACCGCACCACGGTGAACGTGTCGCGGGTCTGCGTCTGCGTCTGCGTCTGCGTCTGCAATCTGACGAGCTCGAACCGCGCGCGCAGCGCGGTGCGGTCCGACAGGAGGCCGGAGAGCGTGCGCGGCTGCCTGTTCATCCCACCCGGGGAGCCGTGGCGCAACCCCTTCATCGAGTTCATCGAGTCCTTCAACGGTCGCCTGCGCGACGAATGCCTCAACGTCCACCTGTTCTGGTCCCTGACCCACGCCAGGGTCACCATCGGCGACTGGAAGGAGGAGTACGACCACGACCGGCCGCGCTCATCGCTGGGCTCGAACCCCAGGTGCCTACGCTGCGATCCGCGCTAATCGCCTCTCACGCGTCTGGTGTCGTGTGCCCACATCGCGATCTCGACGCGGTTGCGTGCGCCGAGCTTGGTCATCAACGATGCGACGTGGGTCTTGACCGTGCTCAGGCTGACGAAGAGCTCGGTGGCGATCTCGGCGTTGGTCCGGCCTCGTGCCACCAGCGCGAGCACCTCCTCCTCGCGCTCGGTGAGCGGGTTGCTCGGCTGGACCGGTACCACCGGCGCCTGGTCGGCGAAGGTCGCCAGCAGCCGGCGGGTGACGTTGGGGGCGATCAGCGCGTCCCCGTTGGCCGCCGCGTGGATGGCCTGCACGAGGAGCTCCGGCCCGGCGTTCTTGAGCAGGAAGCCGCGGGCGCCGGCGCGTAGGGCGCCGAGGACGTACTCATCGAGGTCGAAGGTGGTGATCACGACGACCGCCATCGGGTCCGTCACGTCTGGCCCGGCCAGGCGCCGCGTCACCTCGACGCCGTCGAGCCCGGGCATCCGGATGTCGACGAGGAGGACATCGGGACGCAGCCGGGTCGCCAGGTCGAGCGCTGCGAGCCCGTCTGCCGCCTCCCCCACGACCTCGAGGTCGGGTTGCGCGCCGAGGATCATCACCAGCCCGGTCCGGACCAAGTCCTGGTCGTCGGCTACGACAACACGGATGCTCATGCCAACGCCGCCATCGGCAGCACGGCCTCGACCACCCAGCCACCCTCGGGCCCCGGCCCCGCGGAGAGCGATCCGCCGAGGAGCTGGGCGCGTTCGGCCATGCCCAGCAGGCCGAACCCAGGCTCCGGGGCCGGCCCCGGATCGGTCTGTCCATCGTCGCTGACACGCAGCCTGACGGCGTCGCCCTCCCGGCGTACGTCGATCGCGACGCGGGTCGCGCTCCGGGCGTGCCGTACGGCGTTGGTCAGCGACTCCTGCGCGAGCCGGTAGAGCGCGGCGTCCACGGGGCGCGCCAGCCGGGCAAACGAACCGTCCAGCGAGACCTCGACGGTAGGCGTCGTGTGGGCGCGCGCCAGAGCGGGCAGGTCCGCGACACCCAGCTGCGGTGAGTAGGCGACGGCTTCCTCCTCACGCAGCACCCGAACCATGGATCTCATCTCCTCCAGGGTTCGCGACGCTTCAGACTCGATCGCGGCCAGGACCTCGGCAGCCTTCTCGGGCTGGATGCCGGCGACCACGCCACCGGCCTGCGCCTGCACCGCGATGGCCGAGACGTGGTGGGCCACGGTGTCGTGCAGCTCTCGCGCCAGCGCCACCCGCTCCTGATTGCGGATCTCGCGCTGTTGGCGATGCCAGAGGTCCGCGCGGTAGCGGAACACCACCGCGAGGGCGACGAACAACAGCAAGAGGACGCTCCCGCCGAAAACGTCGGCCCAGCCCGCGGAGGTGGCGTACATCCCCAGCGCGACAACGACTGTCACGAACGCCGTCCCCAAGACGATCTCCCGTCCCGAGCCCCACCGCACCAGGGAGTAGAGCAGGATCACGGCGGCCATCATGGAGTAGAGGCCGAGGTCCCCGGCGTGCGCAGTCAGCTGGAGGACCGAGAGCAGCCCGGCGACCCCCCACCCGACCAGGACGGCCATGAGGGGGCGGCCCCGCCGCCAGAGCAGGGCAGGCATCAGCGCCAGGGCGAGCACCGTCACAAGTGGTCGCCAGGCCAAGCCCGGCCGAACGATGCCCTCGACCAAGGCGGCGGCCGTGAACACGCCCACCAGCAGCCAGTCCAGACGACCGATGGGTGGGGCGTCAGCAGGCCGCGGCTCATGCCAGACGGAGCGCCGAAAAGTGACCATGGCTCCAGCCTAGGCATCGTCGCGACTCGGCGTATCCGCCGAAAGAACGAGAGAGAGACCATGCCATCGGCCAGGCGAACCCAAGCCCCCGGGCCGAGGCGCCCGCCGCCGGGCTCAGCGATCGTGGACCTACCGATCCTCACCGCAACAACGGAGCCCACCATGAGAACACGTCAACCCACCAGCGCCACACTGGAAGACCAGCGGATCCCGCTGAGAGCCAAGCTCGCCGCGACGTGGACAGCCTTCATGTTCCTCTACGCCTACGTGGACATTCTCAACTTCTTCACGCCCGGCGTCATCAAGGACATCCTCGACGGCAAGGTCTTCGAGTTCGACCTCTCCCAGACCTTTTCGACCACGGCGCTGGCCCTCATGGCCATCCCAATCTTTATGGTCGTCCTGTCGACGACGCTGCCCGCCCGGGCGAACCGCATCACGAACCTCATCGTGGCCTCGCTCTACGTCCCCGTCACGGCGTTCAACGCGGTGGGCGCGTCCTGGCTGTACTTCTACGGCCTTGGCATCGCACTGGAATTGATCCTTCTCGCCCTCATCGTGCGGTACGCCTGGACCTGGCCCCGTACCGTCGGCGACCACGGGGACCAGCCCGGACCGTGAAACCGTTCGCCCCCAGCCACAAGCGTCGAATCCCTGCCTGCAACGACAGCACCCGGAACCGTGTGTTGATTATGCGCCAGAAAAGGTCAGCAAAAGGTCGGCATCGGTCCGAGTAGGCCCTGCCGTACGCATCTGAACCTGAGAATCCACTCAACCCCTCCCGAGCCCAGCGGACCCTTGACCCACGGCCGAAAGGACGGCAGTCGATCAAGGGTTCCGCACAGCGGCCACCAGTCGAGCGCGACCCGTCCCGTCACACGTTTCCCAAGGTCAGCGCACTCGCCCGCGCGGCTTCAGCGGGGTGGCGGGGAGCTCCGGGGCGGACAGTCGGCCTCCGTCGTAGCCCTTGACCTCGCCGAAGCGGGTGGTGGTCATCCAGTCCTCCCTCGCCTGGCGGATCTCCTCGTCCGTGCGGCCCACGAAGTTCCACCACATCACGATCTCCTCCTCGAAGGGCTCGCCGCCGAGGAGCATCAGGCCCGCGTCCGAGAGGGCGCGGAGGGGGAGTTCGGTGCGGCCGCAGCCGAGGTACAGCATGGAGCCGGGCAGGACGGTGACGCCGTCGACCTGAGCCTCGCCCGACATGGAGAGGACCGCGTACTCGAAGTCGGGCTCCAGCGGGAGGCTCGTCTCGGCGCCGGCCGTCAGGGCCAGGTCGGCACCGACGAGGGGGGTGTACGTGGTGCCGGGCGAGGCGGCTCCGTCGAGGGCGCCGAGGATCACCGTGGCGGTGAGGCCCGGAGCCGTGACCCGGGGGAGGTCCGCGTGGTGCTGGAAGTGGGGCTCCACGTGCCGGTGCGCTTCGGGGAGCGCGACCCAGAGCTGCGCTCCGTGGAGGAAACGGGCGTGCGGCCGGGGGCTCTCCTCCGAGTGGGAGATCGCCCGGCCGGAGGTCATGAGGCCCAGCTCGCGCGGGCGGATCGTCTGGAGACTGCCGGTGGAGTCGCGGTGCAGGACCTCGCCCTCGTGGAGCCAGCTCACGGTCTGGAGCCCCATGTGCGGGTGGGGCGGGACCTGCATGCCCGGCTCGTCGGCGATGTCGTCGGGGCCGTAGTGGTCGACGAAGGCCCAGGCGCCGACCATCCGGCGGCCCAGGTTCGGGAGCAGTCGGCGGACCTCGGTCGACTCGCCGAGCCGGACGTGCCGGGGGCTGAGGAGCTCCCGTACGGGCTCGGCGACGACGAAGCCCCGGCCGCCGCACACCGTGAGCGCGGCCTGACGATCAAGATTGCTCATGACGCTCAACCTATCATTGTGGAATGTTCAACCATCCAGGCTTGTTGACCTGGTCGACCGTCACCCAGAGTGGCAGATCCGGGACCCCGGAGAGGAAGAGCAAGTGAGCGACACGTACTACGAGTTCGGAACGGCCGGGGAGCGCTGGGACCGCGCTCGGCTGTTCTTCGACGCGAAGGAGTACCGGACCGCCATCCGCATCCTCGGCGGCCTCGTCGCCGAGCACCCGGAGCAGACGGCGCAGCGGCTCCTCCTGGCGCGCGCCTACTACCACTCCGCCCAGCTCTCCCGGGCCGAGACCGAGTTGCGGGCCATCCTGGAGCGCGACCCGGTCGAGCACTACGCCCGGTTGATGCTCGGGCGCACGCTGGAGCGCCAGGGGCGCGCGGACGAGGCCGCGCCGCACCTCCGGATGGCCGCCGCGATGACGGGCGAGACCCTGTCCTGACGCCGCTCTGATACCCCTGCACGGTATGGTCGGGGCCAGGAGGTCCTGGCCTTGCGCACACGCCGAGCGGTACGCGGAATGCGAGCAGGAGGTGCCCTGGCGCACCTTCTGCTCGTCGTCGTACTCGCGCTCGGGGTGTTCCTGATGCATGCCGTCGGCCACCCGGAGGGCTCGGGCGGGACGACGACGGGCACGGCCTCGGCCGCGGGACACACGACCACGGGCGCGCACTCGAATGCTCCCCAGGACTCCCCCGGCGCCCAGGGTTCCCCTGACGCCCACGGCGCCCACGGCTCCGCCGACACCGACGGCTCCGACGCCCGGCACGATCCCGGCGCCGGGATGGACATGACGACACTCTGCGTGGCCGTCCTCGGCGCCTGGCTGCTCGCCGGGCTCGTCCGCGCCGCCCTGGCCCGGCGCCCCGACTGGCTGGCCGTCCTCCTCGCGCGGCTCGTCCCCGCGCTGGGACCGCACGCGCCGCCGCGCCGGCCCCCCGACCTCACCCTGCTGTCCGTGCTGCGGATCTAGGCCGAATCGCCACCGCGGGCGCCTCGCGCTGCCCGTGAACGCCTTCGACCCGTCATTTTCCGCTTCCACCCGTACGTACGAACACCCGTACCGTACGGACAGCACACGAGGTATCTCCCCTATGCGCACCTTCACGCACCGCACCGCCAAGAAGTTCGCCCTCGTCGGCGCCGTCGCCGCCACCGGGCTCCTGCTCTCCGCCTGCGGGACGGACGACGGCATGAGCGGCATGGGCCACGGCGGCACCTCCGCCTCGGCCTCGGCTCCCGCCACGGCCTCGGCCTCCGCGCCCGCCGACGGCTCCACCTCCCCGTCGGCCCCCGCGCCCGCCGCCGCCCCCGGCGCCTTCAACGACGCGGACGTCATGTTCGCCCAGATGATGATTCCCCACCACGAGCAGGCCCTGGAGATGGCGGAGCTCGCCGACGGCCGGGCCGAGGACCCCGGGGTCAAGAAGCTCGTCGCCGCGATCGAGCAGGCCCAGGACCCGGAGATCCGGAAGATGAAGTCCTGGCTCAAGGGCTGGGGCAGGCCCGAGTCCGCCGGTCACGGTGCCGGCGGCGGGGGCGGCCACGGCATGGCCGGGATGATGTCCGAGCAGGACATGAAGGAGCTGGCCGCCACCAAGGGCAAGGCCTTCGACCGGAAGTTCGCCGAGCTGATGATCGCCCACCACGACGGCGCCGTCGCCATGGCGAAGGAAGAGCAGAAGAACGGCCGCAACGCCACGGCGAAGCAGCTCGCCGACGACGTCGTCCGGACCCAGTCCACCGAGATCGCCGAGCTGCGGAAGATCCTCGACCGGCTCTGATCCCGGTTCCTTCCCCGCGCACCGCGGCCGGCCGGCCCTTCCCGGGGCCGGCCGGCCGACCCGTACCCTTCCACCCTCCGGCGAAAGAACGATGAAGAAGTACTTCCCCGGGCCCGCGGCCACCGCCGCCGTCACCGCCCTCTCCCTCGCCCTCACCCTGACCGCCTGCTCCCAGGAGGCACCCGCCGACGACTCCCGCGACGGCTCCCCCGGCGGCGCCCTCAGCCACATCCACGGCCTCGGCGCGCGCGGCGACACGCTCTACGTCGCCACCCACGACGGCGTCCATACCCCGGACGCCACCGGCCGACCGGTGCGGGTCGGCGACCGGCGGGACGACTTCATGGGCTTCACGATCACCGCCACGGGCACCTTCCTCGCGAGCGGACACCCGGCTCCCGGCGCCGGCGGACCGGCCGACCTCGGCCTCGTCGAGTCGACGGACTCCGGCCTGACCTGGCGCGAGAAGTCCCTCGGCGGCGAGGTGGACTTCCACTCCCTCGACACCGCCCCCGATTCCACGGTCTACGGATACGACAGCGCGAACGGCCTCCTGCGGGTCAGCCCCGACGGCGTCACCTGGGAGGACCGCGCCGCGCTGCGCGCCCTCGACATCGCCGTCTCGCCCGCCGCCCCGGGTACGGTCCTCGCCACCACCGAGACCGGGGTGGCCCGCAGCACGGACGGCGGCAGGACCTTCGCCGCCGCCGATGGCCGGCTCCTCTCGTACGTCTCCTGGGGCGCTCCCGACGCCCTGTTCGGCGTCGATCCGAGCGGCGTCCTCTTCCGCGGTACGGATACGGGGCCGGGCGCGGGCATCCGCTGGGCCCGGGTCTCCGTGGTCCCCGGCGGGGCGCCGCAGGCGCTCACGGTCGTGGACGCCCGCCGGCTGCTCGCCGCCACCCAGGACGGGGTGTACGAGTCGCGGGACGGCGGGCGGACCTTCGAACGGCGGGTCACGGTGACCTCCGGGTCCGACGGCCACTGAGCCGGCCCACGGCGCCCGCCTACCCACCGGCCCACCGGGCGCCCCGCCTACCCACCGGCGTCCGCCTACCCGCCGGCCCGCCGGCGCCCGCACGGCCTCACCCCTGGCGGCGCTCCACCACCACCTCGCCGCCGACCACGACCGCCTCCGCCACCGTGCCCGGGATCTCCTCGGGCGCGATGCGGAGGATGTCGCGGGAGAGGACGACGAAGTCGGCGAGCTTGCCGACCGTCAGCGAACCCCGTTCGTCCTCCAGGAAGCTGGCGTAGGCGGAGCCCATCGTGTAGCCCTCGACGGCGGCGACGACGTCGATCGTCTCGCCCGCCGTCCAGGGCTCCCCGCCGCCGAGCGGGCGGCGGGTGACGGCCGCGTGGATGCCCACCATGGGATCCATCTCCGCGACGTTCCAGTCGCTGGAGAGCGCGAGGACCGCCCCCGCCGCGCGCAGGCTGCGCAGGGGCCAGGCCTTGTGCCAGCGTTCGGGGCCGACGTTCTCGGCCCAGTCCTTGCCGGGGCCCGCGATGTCGGGGGCGGCGTGCCGGGGCTGCATGCAGGCGACGACGCCGAGCTCGGCGAAGCGGGGCGTGTCGGCCGGGTCGAGGCACTCGACGTGGACGACCTGGTGGCGGGCGTCGCGCGGCCCGTTGGCGGCGCGGGCGACGGCGACGGCGTCGAGGACGGTGCGGATGCCCCGGTCGCCGGTGGCGTGGACGAAGCACTGGAAGCCGCGCGCGTCGAGGCGGGTGAGCAGCCCGGCGAACTCCTCGGCCGGGTAGAAGGTGTCCCCGCGGTGGTGGGAGCAGCCGGCGTACGGCTCCAGGAGGGCGGCCGTGCGGGGTTCGACGACGTCGTCGATGTACAGCTTGAGCGGGCCGACGCGCAGCCGGTCGTCCGCGAACTCCGCTGCCGCCGCCTCGAACGCGTCGAGGTCCTCGTCGGTGGTGCCGCGCGGGTGGAAGAGCGCGGCGACGATCCGTGAGCGCAGCCGGCCCTCGGCGCGGGCGCGCTGGAAGAGGGCCAGGTCGTCGAGGGAGTTCTGGGGTTCGACGACGGTGGTGATGCCGTAACCGATGGCGTCGTCCAGGCTCTTGGCGAGGCGGCCGTACTGCCGGTCGGCCGATGCCCAGGGGACGCCGAGCTCGCGCAGGGCGCGGTGGCCGTCGCGGGAGAGGCCCTTGATGGCGAAGTCCTTGACGAATCCGGTGGGTTCGCCCGTGGCCGGGTCGGTGACGGCCCGGCCGAAGGGCAGGTCGGTGTGGTCGCGGTCGACGCCGAGGCGGTGGAGGGCTGCGGTGTTGAGCCAGGCGGTGTGCACGTCGTAGCTGAGGACGACGGCGGGGGTGTCGCCGGTGGCCGGGTCGAGGTCGGCGGCGGTGGGCATCCGTCCGCCGGGGACGGCCGAGTAGTCGAAGGCCTCGGCCTCGATCCACTCGGCGTCGGGGTGCGCGGCGTGCCAGGAGCGGATCCGCTCGTGGACGGCGTCGAGGGTGCGGGCGCCGGCGAGCTGGACGCAGGCGTCGTCGGAGCCGAGGCGGACGTGGTTGTGGGCGTCGACGAAGCCGGGCAGGACGAGGCGCCCGCCGGCGTCGAGGACCCGGGTGCCGGGTCCGGTCCAGGCGCCCGCCTCGGCGTCGGAGCCGATCCAGACGATGCGTCCGGCGCGGACGGCGAGGGCCTCCGCCTCGGGGAGCGCGGGGTCGACGGTGTGGACGCGGGCCCCGACGAGGACGAGATCGGCGGGGGCGGGGAGTTCCTGAGGGGCGGGGGCAGGGACGGGAGCGGGGGCGGTGGCGGCTGCGGGGGCGGTGGCGGGAGCGGTGGCGGCTGCGGTGGTGCTGTTCATGCGGGGTGGCTCCGTGACGTACATGGGTGGTGCGGAGGGTGTGACGAGGGCGGGAGGGGTGTCAGGGGCGGGCCGGGGCGACGGTGCGGCGCGCGAGGAGGACGTAGACGAGGGCGGAGACGACCGCTCCGAGCAGCGTGAGGTCCGCGCCGCCGAGCGGGGCGACCAGGGGGCCCGTCCACAGTTCGGAGTCGCAGGTGAGCGCGGAGAAGAGGAGGCCCGCGAGGAGTGCGGTGAGGCCGGCCGGGTGCCAGCCCGAGCGGTACCAGTAGGCGCCGCCCGGGCCCGCGTGCAGGGCGGCGGAGTCGTAGGCGCAGCGCCTGAGCACCATGTCGGCGAGGAAGACCCCGCCCCAGGGGGCGAAGACGATGATCAGGAGGGAGAGGAAGGAGAGGAGCGATGTGGTGAAGTCGGTGAGGAAGAGGGCGCCGAGGGAGCCCGCGCCGGTCACGGCGGCGCTGATGACGATGGCCCGCGCCCGGCTCCACGGGATGCCGAGGACCTGGAGGTTCAGGCTCGACGAGTAGAGCGTGATGATCGAGTTGGTGACCGAGCCGCCGAGGACGAGGGCGAGGAAGAGGGGCTGGAACCAGCCGGGGAGCAGGCTCTCGGTGCCCGCCACCGCGTCGGTCATGTCGGCCTGTGTCGCGGCGGCCACTCCGGCGACGCCCAGGGCGACGGAGGAGAGGAAGCCGCCGAGCGCGCCGCTGAGGGTGACGGCCCTGAGGGAGGTCGTGCGGGGCAGGTAGCGGGTGTAGTCGGCGGGCATGGGGAGGTACGAGAAGGGGCCGGCGAGCATGACGACGAAGGCGAGGCTCCAGCCGGAGGCTCCGGGCGCGGCGGAGGGGGCGGAGGTGTCGGCGCCGGGGAGTACGAGGACGAGGAGCACGGCGAAGCCGACGGCGAGGACGTAGGCCATCCAGCGTTCGGCGAACTGGACGGTGGCGTGGCCCCAGAGGGCGACGGCGAAGGTCAGCGCGAGGGTGACGGCGAGCGCGAGGGCCCTGGGGGCGTGTCCGCCGTGCCAGCCGAGGTCGGCGAAGAAGGCTTCGAGCGCGAGGGTGCCGACCACGGTGTTGACGACGGTGTAGCCGATGCTGACGATCCAGTTCAGCAGGCCGGCGGGCCAGTTCCCGCGGATGCCGAAGGCGGCCCGGGAGATCACGAGGGTCGCGGTGCCGGTGCGCACCCCGCCGAGTCCCGCCGCGCCGATGGCGAGGAAGGAGAGGCCGCCGAGTACGACGACGGCGGTGGCCTGCCAGAAGGAGAGCCCGAAGGCGACGGCGAGGGCGCCGTTGATGACATAGGTGAACGTGAGGTTCGAGCCGAACCAGAGCCAGAAGACGTCCTTGGCGCTGCCGTGCCGTTCGGCGTCGGGGATGGGGTCGATCCCGTGCTCCTCGACCTGGAAGACCTCGTCCCGGCCCGTGGTCACGGGCGCCGTCTCGTGTCCGAGCACATCGCACTCCTGTCTTGAATGCTGTTCTAAGTTTTAGAACGGCATTCAAGATGTGCGATAGGTTCAGGCCACGTCAAGACCTTCGGAGGTTGCGGTTAAGGTCGATCTCGCGCACAGAGGAAACAGCGAACGGGAACAGAGAACGGGGACGGCGGCGGTGGCAGGGGCGGCACGACGGCGGGACGGGCACGTCACCCAGGAGCGGATGCTGGAGGAGGCCATGACGGCGATCGCCGAGGACGGCCTCGCCTCGCTCACCATGGCGGCGCTCGCGGAGCGGCTCGGCACGAGCGGCGGCCACATCCTGTACTACTTCGGCAGCAAGGACCTGCTGCTGCTCGCCGCCCTCCGGTGGAGCGAGGCGGCGCTCGCCGAGGAGCGGCGCGCCCTGCTGGCCCGGCGGGTCACGGCCGAGCGCAAGCTCGACCTCTTCCTCCGGCTCTATCTGCCGCGCGGGCCCCGCGACCCGCGCTGGACGCTGTGGATCGAGCTCTGGGCGCGCACGCCCGGCAACGCCGCGCTGCGCGAGGCCCAGGACGAGCTGGACCGGGGCTGGCAGGAGGACCTGGAGTCGCTGCTCGCGGCGGGGGTCGCCCGGCGACGCTTCGCACCACTGGACACGACCGCCCGCGCCTCCGAACTCCTGGCCCTGCTCGACGGGTTGAGCACCCGGGTCGTCCTGGGCCAGGAGTCCGGCCGGGACCCGCGACCCGCCCTGGAGGCGGCACGCGCGGCGGCGCGGCTGCTGATCGCCCCGTACGCCTCCGACCCGCTTGAGGGGCAAGGGGCGTGACGGGGCGTCAGCCCCGGTAGGCCTCCAGGAGGCGGAGCCACACCTCGCTCAGCGTCGGGTAGGACGGTACGGCGTGCCACAGGCGGGCGATCGGGACCTCGCCGACGACGGCGACCGTGGCCGAGTGGACGAGTTCACCGATCCCGGGGCCCACGAAGGAGGCACCGAGGACGACCTCCCGGTCGAGGTCGACGACCATCCGGGCGTGACCCCGGTAGCCCTGGGCGTAGAGCCCGGCCCCGGCGACCTGCCGCATGTCGACGTCGACGGCCCGGACCCGGTGACCCGCGCGCTCGGCCTCGGCCAGGGTGAGGCCGACGGCGGCCGCCTCGGGATCGCAGAAGACCACCTGCGGGACGGCGGCGTGGTCGGCGGTGGCCGCGTGCGGACCCCAGCGCTCCTCGTGCGCCGCCTCCGGGGCGCCGTTCGCGTCCCCGTCCCTGCCCCCGTCCCCGCCCCCGCCCCCGCCCTGGGCGCCGTTCGCCCGCGCGGCGATCGCCGCACCGGCGATCCGGGCCTGGTACTTGCCCTGGTGGGTCAGGAGGGCGCGGTGGTTGACGTCCCCGACCGCGTAGAGCCAGTCGCTGCCGGTGACCCGCAGGCTGTCGTCCACGGCGAGCCAGGAGCCCGGTTCCAGGCCGACCGTCTCCAGGCCGATGTCCTCGGTGCGCGGGGCCCGTCCGGTCGCGAAGAGCACCTCGTCGCCCTCGACGTGGTCGCCGCCCTCCAGGACCACGGTCACCGGGCCTTTGCCCCCGTCGCGTACGACCGCGGCGACCCGGACGCCGGTGCGGATGTCCGCGCCGCGCGCGGCGAGGGCCTCGGCGACGCGCTCGCCGACGAACGGCTCCATGCGGGGCAGCAGGCCCCCGCCGCGTACCAGCTGCGTGACCTTCGCGCCCAGGGCCTGCCAGGCGGTGGCCATCTCCACGCCGACCACTCCCCCGCCGACCACGATCAGCCGGCCGGGCACCCGGCCGGAGCTCGTCGCCTCACGGCTGGTCCAGGGCCTGGCTCCGGGCAGACCGGGCAGGTCGGGGAGGACGGCGCGGCTGCCGGTGCAGACGGCGACCGCGTGCCGGGCGGTGAGCACGTGCTCGTCACCCTCGGGCCCGGTGACGGCGACCCGGCGGGGACCGAGGAGACGGCCGTGGCCCCGGAAGACCCGTGCGCCGATCGAATCCAGCCACTCGACCTGGCCGTCGTCCTTCCAGTGCCCGACGACCTCGTCCCGGTGGCTGAAGACCTCCAGGGCGTCGAGCGGCCCGTAGACCGACTCGCGCAGCCCGGCGACCTTGCGGGCGTCGGAGCGGGCGAGCGCGGGGCGGAGGAGCGCCTTGCTGGGCATGCACGCCCAGTACGAGCACTCGCCGCCGATCAGCTCGCTCTCGACGACCGCGACGCTGAGGCCGGCCGCCCGCACCCGGTCGACGACGTTCTCGCCGACCGGTCCCGCCCCGAGGACCACCACGTCGTACGTGCTCTCCGACCCGTGTCCGTGCCCCGGCCCCTGTCCCTGTTCCACCGTTCGCGTCATGGGCAACAGTCTGCTGGCAGCGGTCCGGAATAGCTCGGCTCACTACGCCGTTGTGCCGGGCGAGTCCCCAGGGGACCGTGAGGACACCACCAGGAGACCCCGAAAGGTAGGAAGCATGAGCACCGTAGAGCTCACCAAGGACAACTTCGACGAGGTCGTCAGCGGGAACGCGTTCGTCCTGATCGACTTCTGGGCTTCCTGGTGCGGTCCCTGCCGTCAGTTCGGCCCGATCTTCGAGGCCGCCTCCGAGCGGCACGAGGACCTGGTCTTCGCGAAGGTGGACACGGAGGCGCAGCAGGAGCTGGCCGCCGCGTTCGAGATCCGCTCGATCCCGACGCTGATGATCGTGCGGGACAACGTGGCCGTGTTCGCGCAGCCGGGCGCGCTGCCGGAGACCGCTCTGGAGGACGTCATCGGGCAGGCCCGCAAGCTGGACATGGACGAGGTCCGCAAGTCCGTCGAGGCCGCGCAGCAGCAGTGACCCCGTGCGAGAGGGGTACGGGAGGCTCTCCCGTACCCCTCTCGTCGTGTTTCCGGGACCGGCGCTCCGGGATGTCCCGCAGCGCCGGGCCCGAGGCTCCGGGGCCCTTGCGCTCGGGCACTCCGACCCGGTCAGCGCTCCAGGACGAGCGCGAGGCCCTGGCCGACGCCGATGCAGAGCGCGGCGAGTCCCGTGCCCGAGCCCGCCGCGGCGAGCTGGTGCGCCACGGATCCGGCGAGGCGGGCGCCGGACGCGCCCAGCGGGTGACCGATGGCGATCGCGCCGCCGCGCGGGTTGACGATCTCCCGGTCGAGTTCCGGCCATTCGGCGAGGCAGCCGAGCGCCTGGGCCGCGAAGGCCTCGTTGAGCTCGAAGGTCGTCAGGTCCGCGAAGGAACGTCCCGCCTTCTCCAGCGCGCGGCGGACCGCCGCCACCGGGCCGAGGCCGAAGAGCTGGGGCTCGATGCCGGTGACCGCCGACGTACGGATGCGGGCGAGCGGCTCGCGGCCCGTCTCGCGCAGCCCCTCCTCGTCCACGAGGAGCAGGGCGGCGGCGCCGTCGTTGAGCGGCGAGGAGTTGCCCGCGGTGACGGTGCCGCCCGTGGGGCGGAAGGAGGGCTTGAGCTTGGCGAGCGCCTCCATGGACGTGGCGTCGCGGATGCACTCGTCCCGGGCCAGGTCCACCCCCGTGTACGGGACGACCTCGTCGTCGTACAGCCCCTTGGCCCAGGCCTCGGCGGCCTTGCGGTGGCTGGCGAGCGCGAAGGCGTCCTGCTGGTCGCGGGTGATGCCGTGCTTGTCGGCGACGAGCTCCGCGCCCTCGCCGAGGGCGACCGTCCACTCGGCCGGCATCCGCGGGTTGGTCATGCGCCAGCCCAGGGTCGTCGAGTGGAGCTGCTGGTGGCCGGCGGGGAAGGCCCGCTCGGGCTTCTGCAGGACCCACGGGGCGCGGGACATGGACTCGACGCCGCCGGCGATGGCGACGGACGCGTCGCCGAGGGCGACGGCCCGGGCGGCCTGGATGACGGCCTCCATGCCGGAGCCGCAGAGCCGGTTGACGGTGACGCCGGGGACGGTGACGGGCAGTCCGGCGAGCAGGACGGCCATCCTGGCCACGTCGCGGTTGTCCTCGCCGGCGCCGTTGGCGTCGCCGAAGTACACGTCGTCGACGCGTGCCGGGTCGAGCGCGGGCGAGCGGTCGACGAGCGCCTTCACCACGTGGGCGGCGAGGTCGTCGGGGCGCACCCGGGCGAGCGCGCCCCCGAACTTCCCGATCGGTGTGCGGACGGCGTCGACGATGTAGACGTCGCGGATGCTCATCGGTTCTCTCCCACGTGACCTTCGGAACGACTCTGTTCGCCTGGTGAGGAAACTTTCGTTTCCGGCGTGCGCGCCGAGTCTGGGCCCGACGCGGCACCGTGTCAACGGGCCTCTTCCGGCCGGGCCGGAGGGGAGAGTGCCAGGTCAGCCGCGCGGCGCCGGGCGGACGAGGGCCGTGAGTCCGTAGTCGAGTTCACGGCCGTCGACGAGCAGGGCCTCGACCGTCCGCGTCTCGGGGTCGATGTCGGCCACGATGCCGTGTCCCTCGTAGATCGGGTAACCGGAGGAGCCGTGCCGTCCCGTGGCCGAGACGACGGCCGTGCGGACGGCGCTGTCCTCCACGGACGCGTCGCCGCGGTCCTCGACGTGCTCGGACACCAGCATGATCTCGAAGCGCTTCGGAACTGTGCTCATGCACCGACGCTAAGCGTTCAGCTGGACTCCCGCCGGACGACCCGCGAGTCCAGCAGGGGGCGGGACCGGGGCGGGACGGCCTCGTCCCGCACGGCGCGGTCGACCAGTTCGGCCAGTTCCCGGCCGAGGACCATGTCGATGTGGACGGTGCTCAGCCGCGGCCGCAGCAGCCGGCCGAGGAGCAGGTCGTCGGCGCCGACGACGGCGGTCTCACCGGGTACGGAGATCCCGGCGTCCTGGAGCGCCCGCATCAGGAGCATCGCGTACTCGTCGTTGTAGGCGAACACGGCGTCGAGCCCCAGCTCGCGCCACCGCCCGGCGAGCGCCTCCGCCGAGGCCTCCTCGTACCGCAGGGGCAGGGGGACGACGGTGGCGCCGGTGCCCTCGGCCGCGCGCCGGGCGCCGTCGAGGCGGGGCTGCGAGAACATCCCGAGGCCCGGCTCCTCGGGCACGACGACGCCGATCCGGCGCCGGCCGCTCTCGACCAGGTGGGCGGTGGCGACCTCGCCGACCCGCCCCTGGTCCATGACCAGGGAGTGGGTGCCCTCGACCTGCTGGGTGCCGAGGGTGATCACGGCGCGGGCGCCGGACCGCTTGAGGAGCTCGACCGCCTGTTCCGTGAGCTCGACCTCGCCGAGCGAGACCACGGCGACCGGCCGCAGCTCGGCCCAGGCGCGGGCCGCCTCGTCGGACTTCAGTCCGACGCTGCCGTACTGCACCACCGTGTAGTCGAGGCGCCGCAGCTCCCACTGGAGGTCGCTGAAGAACTGGCTGTAGAGCGGACCCACGGGGATGTGGGCGCTCGGCAGCAGCACCATTCTGCTGTGGCCTGCGCGCAGGCTGCGGGCCGCCGCGTGGGGCACGTATCCCAGCTCCTCGGCCGCCTCGCGCACCCGGCGGCGGGTGGGCTCGCTGATGCGGACGGCCGAGGTGTTGTTCAGCACGTACGAGACGGTGGCCCGGGAGACGCCGGCGAGGCGCGCGACATCGGCACTGGTGGGGACCGCACGCCCGGTGGGGCGCTCGGGGGACTGTTCGGTTGACTGGCTCATCGCTCCGGCATCTTTCCAGAACAATCCGGCACGGGGTCTGGCGGATGGCCGGATTCGAGTGCTACACAGTGCTCACACGCGTCACTGACACGTGTAACTCTATCGTTGAATCCGCTCCTCGCCCCCTCATCGGGCGATCTCCCCAGGAGGGCAAAGTGGCCCTTTCCTCCCCCGGAACCGGCTCCGGCACCGGCACCGCCGGTCCCTGCGCCGGTACGGCCGGCCCCGACTCCCCCGCGGCAGGCCGGCCGACGCGGGGCCTGCTGCCCCTGCTGCTCGCCGGAAACACGGCGATGTACGCCCTGTACATCGGCGTGCCCGGCATGCTCCTCGCGCTCCAGATCGAGTCCATCGACCCGGCGAACAAGGTCGCGAACTTCGGCCTCGTCTCCGGCATATCGGCGATCTTCGCGACCGTCTTCAACCCGGTCGCGGGTGCCCTCTCGGACCGCTCGGGGCGGCGCAACCCGTGGATCCTGGCCGGCGGCCTGCTCGCCCTCCCGGTGATGCTGCTCCTCGGCAGCGTCGACACGATCCTGCTGGTCACGATCGCCTGGTGCCTCGGCCAGGCCGTCATGAACATCTACCAGGCGGCCATCACCTCCGTGGTGCCCGACCGGGTCCCGACGGCCTCGCGCGGCAAGGCCTCGGCCGCCGTCGGCCTCGGGCTGCCCATCGGCTCGACGATCGGCGCCCTCGTCGGCGCCGCCTTCTCCGACGACTACCGCACCGGCTACCTCGTCTTCGGCGCGATCGTCGCCGGCACGGCCGTGCTGTTCAGCGCCTGCGCCCGCGAGGAGCGCATGCCCCCGAAGGCCCCGCTGCCGGTCAGGCGGCAGATCGCCGCGTTCGGCAGCGCCCTCAAGGACCACGACTTCCGCTGGGCGTTCATCGGCCGGGCCCTGTTGATCCTCGGCTACTTCGCGGTGGCCGGATTCCAGCTGTACATCCTCAAGGACCACACCGAGCTGCCCGCCGGGCTCGCCCCCGAGGAGGCCGTGGCCATCCTCATGCCGCTCAACGCGGTCGCCATGGTGATCTCCACCGTGCTCGGCGGCTGGCTGTCCGACCGATACGACCGGCGCAAGCTCTTCGTGGGCGCCTCCGCCGCGCTCGCCGCCGTCGCCCTCGTCATCCCGGCCGTCTCCACCAGCTGGACCGCGATGCTCGCCTTCTCGATCGTCAACGGTCTCGGCTTCGGCTGCTACATGGCCGTCGACACCGCCCTGGTGACCATGGTCCTGCCCAAGGCCGAGGACGCGGCCCGGGACATGGGCGTCCTCAACGTCGCCAACGCGGGCCCGCAGATCGTCGCCCCGTTCGTGGCCTCGCTCGTCGTCTCGCTGAGTGGCGGATACACCGCCCTGTTCGTGCTCGGCGCCGTACTGTCGGTGCTCGGCGCGCTGGCCGTGCGCCCCATCCGCAGCGTGCGCTGACCGACCGGTCGGCCCCCGCCCGGGGGTGTCCGGCGGATCAGGGCCTGCCGATGCCCCTGATCCGCGGGACACCCCCATAGCCGTCAGAGAGTCAGAGAGGCAGCACCGTGCGCCTGCACACCACCACGTGGGGATCCGGTGACCGGATCGCCCTGCTCGTCCACGGCCTCATGGCCGACCACCGCACCTGGCGGCGGGTCGGACCGGCCCTCGCGTCACGGGGCTACCGGGTGATCGCCGTGGACCTGCGGGGGCACGGGGTGAGCGGGCGGGCCGCGGGTCCGGAGGAGTACCGGCCGCAGGACTACGCCGACGATCTCGTCGAAACCCTCCCGGCGGGCGCCGAGTTGGCCGTCGGGCACTCCCTCGGCGGGCTCGCCCTGGTCCGGGCCGTGGAGCGCCTCGCGCCCGCTCGCGCGGTGTACTCCGACCCGGCCTGGCACCTGCGGCGCGGCCCCGACGGATACGTGCCCGAGCTCTTCGTCCGGGGAAAGTCCCTCACCCGGGGCCTCGTGAAGGGGTTCAACCCGCGCTGGTCGGACGAGGACCTCGACACCGAGATGGAGGCGGTACGCGTCTGGGACGAGCGCTCGGCGTACGGTCTGGTCGACGTCACCGGCACGGACATGTGGCCGGTACGGCCCGCCGTCCCCTCCCTCGTCACGCTCGCCGACCCCAGCCTGCTGATCTCCGCCGACGACGCCAGGATGCTGGAGGGGCGCGGCTTCACCCTCCGTACCGTCGCGGGCGCCGGACACACCATCCACCGGGACGACTTCGAAGGGTTCATGTCCGCGCTGGACGACTGGATCTGACGTACCGTTCACCCATGGACGACGCGTCGATGGACTCCTCGATGGTGGGACTGCTCGGCCGGGTGACCGGCACGGTCGGGCCCGGTCTCGTCGGCGAGGTGATCGTCCGGATCCGGGGCGGCGCCGAGCACTTCCTCGCCTACCCGGCCTCGCCGAAGGAACGGATCGAGACCGGGACGGTCGTGATGGTCATGGAACATCTCCCTCCACGCACCGTCTATGTCACAGCCGCGTACGACAGTTGACCGAACCGTTGAGTGGCGCCCGTCACGGGCGCACACTCCCTTCACCGGGTCCGCACGGCTCCGGTGAAGGGGGAACTGCCCATGGGAATCGGCATTCTGGCGGGCGTCGTCGTCGGCGCCTTCGTCCTTCTCGTCATCGTCTTCAAAATGATGTGGCGCGTCGCGGAACCCAACGAGGCGCTGATCATCTCCGGTTCCAACCACAAGAACGAGGGCCTCGGCGCGGGGATGGGGTTCCGGATCGTCACCGGTCGCGGCACCCTGGTGATGCCCGGCGTCCAGGCGGTGCGCAAGCTCTCTCTCGACCTCAACGAGACCCAGCTGTCCGTCGAGTGCGTCACCCACCAGGGCATTCCGCTCAAGGTCCGCGGTGTGGTGATCTTCAAGGTCGGCGACGACTTCGTGTCGATCGCCAACGCCGCCCGCCGCTTCCTCGACCAGCAGAAGCTGATGTCGGAGCGGGTGCACATCGTCTTCGCCGGTCATCTCCGCGCCATCGTCGGCGGGTTGACCGTGGAGGACATGATCCGTGACCGGGAGAAGCTGACCGGGCAGGCCCGTTCGGCCTGTGGCACGGAGATGGAGAAGCTCGGCCTGATCGTCGACTCGCTGCAGATCCACGAGATCGAGGACCCGACCGGGTACATCAAGAACCTGGCCGCCCCGCACGCGGCCGCCGTCCAGCGGGACGCGCGGATCGCCCAGGCGGAGGCGAACCGGCGGGCGACCGAGGCCGAGCAGATGGCCGCGGCACGCATGTCGGAGGCGACCCGCGACAGCGAGATCCTCCAGGCCGGCTACCAGGCCGAGCGGGACCAGGCCTCGGCCAAGGCCCGACAGGCCGGCCCGCTCGCCGACGCGGCCTCGCGCCAGGAGGTCGTGGTCCAGGAGACCCGGGTGGCCGAGCTGGAGGGCCACCGCAAGGAGCAGCAGCTCCAGGCGGAGGTCCGCAAGCCGGCCGACGCCATGGCCTACGAGACCCGGACGCTGGCCGCGGCCGAGCGTGACGCCCGGATCTCGGCGGCCGAGGCCGACGCGAAGGAGACCGAGCTGGCGAGCGCGGCCAAGGCGACGGCGACCCGGCTCACCGGCGAGGCGGAGGCGGCGGCGCAGCACGCGAAGGGGCTCGCGGTCGCCGAGGCGACCCGGGCGAAGGGTCTGGCGGAGGCCGAGGCGATCAAGGCACGTGCGGCGGCGCTCGCCGAGAACCAGGAGGCCGTCGTCGCCCAGCAGCTGGCCGAGAAGTGGCCGGAGATCGTCTCGGCCGGCGCGTCGGCCTTCGGGAACGTGGACCAGATGGTGCTGCTCAACGGCGCCGACGGGATGGCGGACGTGTTCGCCAAGGCGCTCACCATGGGCGGGACCGGTCTCGGTCTGGCCCGGCAGCTGCTCTCCACCATGAACCCGGGGGCGCAGGAGCGGCTGGGCGTTCCGCCGGCCCGGTCGGAGGAGCGCGTGGAGAGCGCAGAGAGAGTGGAGAGCGTGGAGATCACGGTCGGCGACGCGGAGTAACCGCGGGCGGTCGGTCAGCGCACGGGCCCGGCGCCTTCACGGCGCCGGGCCCGTCCGTGCGATCCCCTGGCCTCGGGGCGTCAGGGTGTCAGGGTGTCAGGGGCCCCGGTGGCCTGGCCTTGCCTGGCCTGAGTGGCTCACCGGCCCGAGCGGGCTCAGTGGGCCGAGCTTGCAGGCTCAGTGGGCCGACAAGGCCGTGGCCCGAGCGTGCGGGCTCAGTGGCCCGACAGGGCTCAGTGGCCCGAGCGTGCGGGCTCAGTGGCCTGAGTGGCCTCAGTTGTGGCCGAACTTCCGTTCCTTGCGATGGGCCGAGTGCTCCACGACGGGCATCTGTGGCTCTCTCGTGGGTGTCGCCGCGCTCTTCTCCTTCGCGGCCGCCTCGGTGCGTTGCTCGTGGCCGCCGGTACGGGCGCCTCGGTTGGTCCGGGTCTGTTTCTTGCCCACGATCGTGCCTCCCGTGACGGGTTTCGGACGGTGGTCCGTATCCCCTCAGCCTCGCACGGAGGAACGAAAGCCGCATGTCAGACAGGTCTGTCGAAGACCCGGGCGAAGGCGGCGAGCGTCGGCGTACCGGAGGAGCGGTCGAGGACGGCGAAGACGATCTCCTCGAAGTGGCCGGCGAACCGTCCGTCCCCCGTGAGCAGCGCCTTGAAGGCGCCCGCGACCTCCGCCGGGTCGTTCTGGAAGACCCCGCAGCCCCAGGCTCCGAGCACGAGCCGCCGGTAGCCGGCCGCTGCCGCCGTCTCCAGGACCCGTTCGGCGCGGGCGGCCAGGGCGGCGGGCAACCGGTCGGCGAGCTCGGGGGTGCGGCGCCGGACGACGCCCGCGTTGGGCGCTGGCGAGGTGAGGAAGCCGACCGTGAACGGCTCGGCGAGCAGCGCGCCGCGCTCGTCGCGGAAGACCGGGACCCGGGGCGAGTGGATGACCCGGTCGGTGTAGAAGGCGTCCCTTTCCGCACGATGGCAGGCGTAGTAGTCGGGGGCGCGCAGCAGCGTGGCGTGGAGGGCCGAGGCTCGGCAGAGCGCCTCCTCCTGGGCCTGGGCGCCGTTGAGGTAGCCGCCGCCGGGGTTGCGGGCGGAGGCGAAGTTCAGGACGGCGACCGGGCGGGCCGGGTCGGCCGAGGTCATCCGGCGGGCGGCGGCGAGGCTGCTCTCCCCGGTGACGGCGAGGGTGGGGGTGCGGTCGGTGTCGGGTGTGACGGGGACCGGGTCGGGTCCGTGGAGGCGGGTTCCGGCCAGGGCGGCGGTCAGGTCCTCGGCGAGGGAGACGGTCCGGCCGTCGGGGGCCCGGTACTCACCCGCGGCCACGATCTCCTCGGTCCGCCGAGCGATCTCGCGCAGTCGTGCACTCATGGACGCCAGCATGATCGTTTCGTCCCGCCGTGGACAACGGGATTTTCCGGGGTTTCCGGCGGGCGCGGGAGCGCCCGCCGGGCGGGGGAGTTTCGGACGGACGGGGGCACAGGGGGCGCGTGCGGCTCCTCAGGGGCGCTCTTGCACGCCGGTCGGCGGTGGCTTTAGGTGGAAGCAGCGGCTCTCCGGGACCACTCCCCGAGGGCCCGTCCGGCCGATCAGGAGGTGCACGGATGCCAGAGAGCGGCACACTGCGTGGCGGCCCCCCACTCACCGAGGCGGAGGCGGAGGACCTGCTGCGATGTATCTGCTTCAAGACCGGTCCGCCCCGCACGGTGGGGGCGGAGCTGGAATGGCTCGTCCACGACCTGCGTGACCCCCGCGTGCCCGTACGTCCGCCGAGGCTCGCCGCGGCGCTCGACACCGTACGGTCCCTGCCGCTGGTGTCCGCCCTGACCTTCGAACCGGGCGGGCAGCTGGAGCTCAGTTCGCGTCCGGCCGGCTCCCTCATGGAGTGCCTCGACTCGCTCGCCGCCGATCTGCGCGCGGTGCGGGAGGCGCTCGGCCCCCTCGGGCTCACCCTCAGCGGATACGGGGTGGACCCCTGGCACGCGCCGCGCGGCCGGGTGCTCCGCGAGCCGCGGTACGACGCCATGGAGATCGCCCTCGACCGCACGGGGCCCTCCGGCCGGGCGATGATGTGCGAATCGGCATCGGTGCAGGTCTGTCTCGACGCGGGGCTCGACGAGCCGGGGCCGCTCGGCTACCACCGGCGCTGGCAGCTCGCCCATCTCCTCGGCGCGGTCCTCGTGGCCGTCTTCGCCAACTCCCCGCTGCACGGCGGACGCCGGACCGGCTGGCGCTCGACGCGGCAGGCGCTGTGGACGGATCTCGACCCCCGGCGGGCCCTCGCGCCCCGACCGGACGGGAGACCGCGCGAGGAGTGGGCCGCGCACGTCCTGGACACCCCGGTGCTGTGCGTACGGGCCGACGAGGGACCGTGGGACGTGCCGGAGGGGCTGACCTTCCGCGAGTGGCTGCGCACCGGCCTCCCCCGCCCCGCCGACCTGGACGATCTGCGCTACCACCTGACGACGCTCTTCCCGCCGGTACGGCCGCGCGGCCATCTGGAGCTGCGCATGATCGACGCGCAACCGGGCCTGGACGGCTGGATGGTGCCGGTGGCCGTGACGACGGCGGTGTTCGAGGACGCGGCGGCTGCGGAGACCGTGTACCGGGCGGTGAAGCCCCTTGCTGAGCAGGCCGGTTCGGCGCAGGCACCGCGCAATCCGCTGTGGCTCTCGGCGGCGCGGGACGGCCTCGCCGATCCGGAACTGCACGCCGCCGCCCGCACGGTCTTCTCGGCGGCCCTTGAGGCGCTGCCCCGGATCGGGGCGAGCGGGGAGGTGCGGCAGGCGGTCGCCGCCTTCCAGGAGCGGTACGTGATCCCCGGGAGCTGCCCGGCCGACGAGCTTCAGGTGGTGACGTCATGACCGGAACCGCGAGGGAGGCCGATCCGGAGGCGCTGCGCGGGCGGGCCGTGGACGCCCTGACCGTCGCCCGGGAGCGCACCGCCCTGCTCACCTCCTGCGTCAAGGACGGTGAACTCACCGCCCAGCACTCGCCCTTGATGTCGCCGCTGGTCTGGGACCTGGCGCACATCGGCAACCAGGAGGAGCAGTGGCTGTGGCGGGCCGTCGCGGGGCGGGACGCGCTGCGCCCGGAGATCGACTCCATATACGACGCCTTCGAGCATCCGCGCGCCAGCCGCCCGTCGCTGCCGCTGCTCGCGCCGGGCGAGGCCCGCGCCTACGCGGCCGACGTACGCCTCCGGGTGCTCGACGTGCTGGAGAGCACCCCGCTGGAGGGTCGGCCGCTGCTCGACGACGGTTTCGCCTTCGGGATGATCGCCCAGCACGAACAGCAGCACGACGAGACCATGCTGATCACCCATCAGCTGCGCCGGGGCCCCGCGGCGCTGACCGCTCCCCCGCCGCCGGCCGTGCGGTCCGGTCCGCTGCCGCCCGAAGTGCTCGTCCCCGGCGGGCCGTTCACCATGGGCACCTCGGACGAGCCGTGGGCCCTCGACAACGAACGGCCGGCCCACGCCCGGATCGTTCCGGCCTTCTTCGTCGACACCGCCCCCGTCACGAACGGCGCCTATCTGGCCTTCATGGCGGACGGCGGTTACACGGACCGGCGCTGGTGGCGGCCCGAGGGCTGGGCCCAGATCCGCGAGCACGGCATCGCGGCGCCGCTCTTCTGGCGCCGGGACGGCGGGCAGTGGCTGCGCCGCCGCTTCGGGGTGACGGAGCCGGTGCCCGAGGACGAGCCCGTGCTGCACGTGAGCTGGTACGAGGCGGACGCCTACGCGCGCTGGGCGGGGCGCAGGCTCCCCACCGAGGCCGAGTGGGAGAAGGCCGCCCGGTACGACCCGGCCACCGGGCGCTCGCGCCGCTACCCGTGGGGGGACGCCGATCCGGGTCCGGAGCACGCGAACCTCGGCCAGCGGCACCTGCGCCCGGCGGCGTCGGGCAGCTACCCGGAGGGCGCCTCGCCGCTCGGGGTCCGGCAGTTGATCGGCGACGTGTGGGAGTGGACGGCGAGCGACTTCCTGCCGTACCCGGGCTTCACCGCCTTCCCCTACAAGGAGTACTCGGAGGTCTTCTTCGGGCCGGAGCACAAGGTGCTGCGCGGCGGCTCGTTCGCGGTCGACCGGGTGGCCTGCCGGGGCACCTTCCGCAACTGGGACCTGCCGGTGCGGCGCCAGATCTTCTCCGGCTTCCGGACGGCGCGGACCGCGGAGCTCGACTGATGTGCCGTCATATCGCCTACGTGGGTGAGCCGGTGGCTCTGGGAGAGCTGCTGGTCGGGCCGGAGCACGCCCTGCTGCGCCAGTCCTGGGATCCGCGTACGCAGAGCAGCGGTGTGGTGAACGCCGACGGCTTCGGGGTGGGCTGGTACGCCGAGGGCGATCCGGTGCCCGCGCGGTACCGGCGGGCGACGCCCATCTGGGGCGACCTCTCCTTCGCGGACCTCGCCCGGGTGGTCCGCTCCCGGGCCCTGCTCGGGGCGGTACGGGGTGCCACGCTGCCCGGCGCCGACGGGGAGGCCGCGGCGGCTCCGTTCGCCGCGGGGCCCTGGCTGTTCAGCCACAACGGCGCCGTCACGGGCTGGCCCGGTTCCCTGGCCGACGCGGCCGGGACGCTGTCCGCCGACGAGCTGCTGCGGTTGGAGGCGCGTACCGACTCGGCGCTGCTGTGGGCGCTCGTGCTGCACCGGCTGCGGGCCGGGGACGCGCCGGCGACCGCCCTCGCCGACACCGTGCGGGAGGCCGCCGCCGCGGCCCCCGGCTCGCGGCTGAACCTGCTGCTCACCGACGGCACCACCGTCACGGCGACGACCTGGGGGAACAGCCTCTGGTACCTGACGGGCCCCGACCGCGTGGTCGTGGCCTCCGAACCGTACGACGACGATCCGCTGTGGCGGGAAGTGCCCGAGCACACGCTCGTGACCGCCGGCCGCAGCGATGTCACCCTCTCCCCGCTCAAGGAGCCCTCCGCGTGAGCCCGTTCCAGCTGACCCGCACCCTCGCCCCGGACGCCGCCGGCGCCGATCTGCGCACCGACGTCCTCCACGGGCTGACCCGCTCCCCCAAGGCGCTGCCGCCGAAGTGGTTCTACGACGCCCGGGGCAGCGAGCTCTTCGAGGAGATCACCCGGCTGCCCGAGTACTACCCGACCCGGGCGGAGCGGGAGATCCTGATCGCGCGGGCGCCGGAGATCGCCGCCGCCACCGGGGCCCGGACCCTGGTCGAGCTGGGTTCGGGTTCCTCCGAGAAGACCCGGTTCCTGATCGACGCGCTCCTTCCCGGTCTCGACAGCTACGTGCCCGTGGACGTGAGCGAGACCGCGCTGACCGGGGCGGCCGAGTCGCTGCTCGCGGAGCGACCCGAGCTGAGGGTGCACGCGCTGGTCGCCGACTTCACCCGGGGGCTCGCGCTGCCGGGGACGCCCGGTCCGCGTCTGGTGGCGTTCCTCGGGGGGACGATCGGCAATCTGCTCCCTTCCGAGCGGCGGACGTTCCTGAGCTCGGTCCGGGCGATGCTCACCCCGGGCGACGCCCTGCTGCTCGGTACGGACCTGGTGAAGGACGAGGCGACGCTCGTGGCCGCCTACGACGACGCGGCCGGGGTGACGGCGGCGTTCAACAAGAACGTGCTGTCGGTGATCGACCGGGAGCTGGGCGCCGACGCGGATCCGGACGCCTTCGACCACGTCGCGGTCTGGGACCACGAGCGCGAGTGGATCGAGATGCGGCTGCGCGCCCGGTACCCGCTCACGGTGAAGATCCCGGACCTGGACCTCGTGGTGCCCTTCGCGGCGGGCGAGGAGGTACGGACCGAGGTGTCGGCGAAGTTCCGTCAGGCGGGCGTACGGGAGGAACTGGCGGAGGCGGGTCTCGACCTGTCCCGGTGGTGGACCGATGAGAAGGGCAGGTTCGCGCTGTCGTTGGCGACGGCCCGCTGAGGGAAGACGGCGCGCTGGGGAGCGACGGCCCGCTGAGGGGCCACAGCCTGCTGAGGGGCGACGGCCCGCTGGGCCGCGGCTGCCAGAGACCTTCGGTCCGGGAACCGTGTACCGGATATCGGGGTGAGCGTGCGGACCTCGGCGGTGAGCCGGCGGGTGGTGACGATCCGCCACAGGGAGGCACCCAGCGGGTCGTCCCCGACGTACGCGGCGGCGCCGGTGGGCCGGTAGTCGATCCGTACGGGCTGGACGTCGGCGCCGCTGTCCAGCGCCGCCTGGAACGCGGCCGGCCGGAAGCGGCCCCCCGCGCGTCCGCACCAGGTCGAGCCCTCGGGGAAGACGACCACCCGGCCGCCGGCCGCGAGGACCCCGGCCATCGCGCTCACGCTGCCGGGCAGGGCCCGCAGCCGGTCCCGGTCGATGAAGAGGGTCCCGCCGAGCGCGGCGATCGTGCCGAGGACCGGCCAGTGGCGGACCTCCGCCTTGGCGACCATCCGGCCGGGCAGGACGGCCGCGAGGAGTGGGATGTCCAGCCAGGAGACGTGGTTGGCGACGACGAGGAGCGGACCGGCGGCCGGTACGGCGGTCCCCTCGAACCGGACGCGTACGCCGAAGGCCCGGACCACCGCCCGTACCCAGAAGCGGACGAGGGCCGCCCGGACCGGAGGCCGCAGGAGTCCGGCGGCCGGGGCGAGCAGGATGCCGAGGAGGACGGTGCCGATTCCGGCGGCCAGGCGCACCGCGGCCAGGGCGGCGCCGGCCGCGGGGGCCGCGTGGTCGGTGCCGGAATCCGGATGGGCGGCGCAGCGGCCGGGGGTGCAGGGCGCCGTGGGGAGCCACGGCGAGGGTGCCGTGGTCCCGTTCACCGGGCCGGGGCGAGCGAGAGGAAGTGCTTGAGGTAGCGCGGGTTGGTGCGGCGCAGCGAGAGCAGGACGTAGAGGTCGGCGACGCCGAAGTCGGGGTCGTGGGCGGGGGCGCCGCACACCCAGGCACCGAGCCTGAGGTAGCCGCGGAGCAGCGGCGGGAGTTCGGTGCGCCCTTCGGGACGGGCGATGCCTTCGGGGCTCCACAGGCGGTGCGGGGTGACCCAGTACTCCTCGGGGGCGAGGTGCTTGGCCCTGACGGTGTCCCAGGTGGTGGCGGCGAGCGTGCCGCCGTCGGCGAGGGGGACCGAGCAGCAGCCGGCGAGCCAGTTGTGGCCGGTCCGGGTCATGTAGCGGGCGAGGCCGGCCCAGATGAGGGAGATGACGGCGCCGTTGCGGTGGGCGGGGTGGACGCAGGAGCGGCCGACCTCCACGAGGTCGTGCCGGACGGGGGCGAGCCGGGTGAGGTCGAACTCGCTCTCGGAGTAGAGCCGCCCCGCGACGGCCGCCCGCTCGGGCGGCAGCAGGCGGTAGGTGCCGACGATCTCGCCGGTGGTCTCCTCCCGGACGAGGAGGTGGTCGCAGTAGGCGTCGAAGGCGTCGGAGTCGAGACCGGGCTCGGGGCCGTCGAGCCGGGCGCCCAGCTCGCCGGCGAAGACCTGGTGGCGCAGCCGCTGGGCGGCGCGTACGTCCTCCTGGTCACGGGCGAGACCGACGACGTACCGGGGCGTGGGCTGCTCGGCACGGGCCTGCGGCTGGGCGGGGACGGCCTGGATCGCGGGGGAGACGGCCTGGATCGCGGCGGAGACGGTGGGGGTCCCGGCGGGGAAGGCCTGGGTCGCGGCGGGGACGGCGAGCGTGGGCGACGGTGCGGTCATGTCGGGCTCCTCCGGCGGACGGAAGGGGAAGGGGCGGGGCCGGACCGCGTGAGCGGTGGCCCTGCTCCTTACTTCTTCCGTCACCGGCTGGATTCGACATGACCGTCCGGGGGCTCGCGGATGTGCGAACGCTGAATGCTATTCGGCGAGCGTGTCCGTGATCTCGGCCGAGGCCTTCCTGGCGGCCTGCGCCGGGTCCTCGCCCTGCAGGACGGCCGTCATGTACGGCTTGATGGGGTTGTCCCCCTCGACGTTCGCCCACTGCGGGGAGTTGGGGGTGGCCCGGCCGCGGGCGGCGGCGGCCGCCATGACGGCGGTGGCCTCCTGCCCCGAGACGACGGAGGCGAGGCCCTTCTTGTTGGGGACGTACCCCATGGTGCGGGCGAGTTCGGTCTGCCACTTCTCGCCGGCGAGCGCCTTGACGACATCGAGGGCGGCGGCGCGCTCCGGGGCGTTCTCCGGGATGATGAGGTCGGAGCCGCCGGTGAAGACGGCGCAGGGCCGGCCGGCCTTCTTGCCGGGTATCGCGAAGTAGCCCAGCTTGTCCTTGAGCTCCGGGTTCGCCTTGAGGATCGGGGCGACGGAGCCGGTCGTGGCGATGAGCTGGGCGACGTCGCCCTTGGCGAAGACGTCGGCCTGCGGCGGATTCTGCTCGTCGGCGTCCTTCGGGCCGCTCCCGAGGGACTGGAGCTCCTTGTAGAAGGCCATGCCGCGCAGGGCCGCCGGGGTGTCGAGGGCGCCGGTCCACTCGCCGCCCTTGTCGACGGCGAGCTCGCCGCCCTCGTCCCAGATGAAGCCGGAGAGCGTGTACCAGTCCTGGCCGGCGAGGTAGATGCCCTGGGAGCCGCCGCGGTTGAGCTTCTCGGTGTCGGCGAGCCATTCGGCGCGGGTGGCCGGCGGCTTGTCGATCCCGGCGTCCCGGAAGAGGTCCTTGTTGTAGATCACGATGCGGTTGGCCGCGTACCAGGGAATGCCGTACTGGGATCCGCCGATGCTGCCCGGCTGGGCGAGACCGGGCAGCCAGTCCTCGCTGCCGAGGTCGCGGACGGACTCCAGGGTGAGGTCGTAGAGCTTCTCGGTGTCGGCGTACTGGGCGACCTGGGTGTTGCCGACCTCGATGACGTCGGGGCCGCCGCCGCCCTGGATGGCCTCGGTGACCTTCTTCCCGATGCCGGTCCAGTCCTGGATGGTGACCTTGAGCTCGACGCCGTCGTGCTCCTGCTCGTAGGCCTCCGTGAAGCGCGTGAGGAAGTCCTCGCCGGCGCTGTCCCGCATGAGCCAGATGTTCACGGTCTTCGTCTGGCCCCCGCCCGGCAGCATCCCGCACCCGGCGAGGGCGAGCGCGGTGGCGGCTGCCAAGGGGCAGGCGAGATGGCGGTTCTTCACGTAGGTCACCTTCTGCGGTTCTGCACAGGTTCGTGCGGCATTGGGGGCTGACCCGACGTGGGGGGACGAACGGGGTGTTCGCGCGGGTATGTGGCCTGGATTCTGGTCTGGACCAACGAAGTGGTCAAGTCCTTGACCATCTCGTTTCAGCCGTCGGACAGTCGCCGGACAGCCGCCCCGGACCCTTACCCTCGGTAATCGACCGCACTTCGTACGGAGTCCGTCCTGTCGCGCGCCGCCGGACCCTGGGGCACGGTGGAGGGACGCACCGAGAGGAGTTCGGCCCCCATGTCGAATCACACCTACCGCGTCACCGAGATCGTCGGGACCTCCACCGAGGGCGTCGACGAAGCCATCCGCAACGGCATCAAGCGCGCCTCGCAGACACTGAGGGGCCTCGACTGGTTCGAGGTCACCCAGGTCCGCGGTCATATCGTCGACGGCGCGATCGAGCACTACCAGGTCGGGCTGAAGGTCGGTTTCCGCCTGGAGGACGAGACCTGACCGAGGGCGGCCGGAACCAGGACCGGGGCAGAGACCGGGGCCGGGGCCGAAGCCGGGCTCCGGCCCGGGACCACGCCGCCATCAGGTAGGGCTCCGGCCCGGGATCCGGTCCGGGATCAGGTCCTGCCCTCCTTCTCCTGGGCGTCCGTCAGCTCCTCCGACAGGACCGCCCACCCGGCGCGCACGACGCGGAACCCGGCCGCCTCCGCCGCGTCGCACACCAGCACGTCGTCGTCGACGAGCATCCGGACCTCGCGGTCGGCGGCCAGCCGTCGCAGGACCTCCACCTTGGTCACCCGGGCCGGCCGGAAGTCGCGGTTGCTCCGCATGTGGATCCGCCCCTCCGGCAGGCCCTGCGCCGCCAGCCAGGCCACGGTCGCCCGGCGGCACCGCTCCGGCCGCCCGGTCAGGTAGACCACCTCGCACTCCTCGGCAGCCTTCCGGCACAGCGTGACGCCCTCCTCCAGCGGGGGATCGTCGGGCGCCGCCGCGAAGAATCCGTCCCAGTCGCGGGGCCGCCCCTCCAGGAAGTGCTGGCGGTGGGCGGTCGCGGAGAGGGTGTTGTCCAGGTCGAAGACGGCCAGCGGCCGGTTGTCGCGTGTCACGGGCCCAGCGTAGGAGCCGGGGCACTCCCCCGTACCTCCGGCGCGGGAATCCCTCCGCGCCCCGGACGTTGGACCGTAGGTGAGCACCTTCCTCGACGGCATCCGATTCTCCGTCCTCGACCGCTCCCGCACCCGGCAGGGCGAGGACGCCCCGCAGGCCCTGCGCGACACCGTGCGGCTCGCCCGGGAGGCGGAGGCCCTCGGCTACCACCGCTTCTGGGTGTCGGAGCACCACAGCGTGCCGGGGGTCGCCGGCTCCGCCCCGACGGTGCTCGCCGCCGCCGTGGCCGCCTCGACCTCGACCGTACGGGTCGGCACGGGCGGGGTGATGCTGCCCAATCACCAGCCGCTCGTCGTGGCCGAGCAGTTCGGCGTACTGGAGTCCCTCTTCCCCGGCCGGATCGACATGGGCGTCGGCCGCTCGGTCGGCTTCACGGACGGCATCCGGCGGGCGCTCGGCCGCGACAAGGACGACGCCGAGCGGTTCGGGGAGCAGCTGACCGAGCTCCTCGGCTGGTTCACCGGCGCGCAGACGGCTCATCCGCAGGTGCACGCCCGGCCCGCCGAGGGTCTGCGGGTGCCGCCCTTCGTCCTCGCGACGGGTGAGGGCGCGGGGATCGCGGCGGCGGCCGGCCTGCCGCTGGTCATCGGTGACCTGCGGGGCCGGGACCGGGTGCTCGCCGCCGTCGACGCGTACCGCTCCGCCTTCCGCCCTTCCCCGTGGGCCGAGGAGCCGTACGTGGTCATGGCCGGGACGGTCGTGGTGGCCGCGAGCGAGGAGGAGGCCCGGCGGCTGCTGATGCCGGAGGCCTGGTCTCTCGCGTACTCCCGCACCCGGGGCGAGTTCCCGCCGCTCGCGTCGCCCGAGCGGATCGAGGGGCTGACGCCGACGATGACGGAGAAGCAGCGCGGCTTCTACGAGGCGGGGCTGCGCGGCCATGTGCACGGCACGGAGGAGCAGGTGGCCGACGCCCTGGAGCGGGCGGTGAAGGAGACGGGCGCCCAGGAGGTGCTGGTGACGACGAGCACGTACGACCGGGCGGCGCTCAGCGACTCGTACCGCGGGCTGGCCCGCGCCGTCGGGCTCACCCCGCCGCCCGTCGCTGCCACCCCGGCCGGGGCCCGACCGGGGCAAACAGGGAGCAGTAGCTAATATCGACCCATGCACGACAACCCCCACGATCCGTACGTCCGTGTCCGCGGCGCCCGCGAGCACAACCTCGCCGGGGTCGACGTCGACATCCCCCGCGACGCACTCGTCGCCTTCACCGGGGTCTCCGGCTCCGGCAAGTCGTCCCTCGCCTTCGGGACGATCTACGCGGAGGCGCAGCGGCGCTACTTCGAGTCGGTCGCGCCGTACGCGCGGCGGCTGATCCACCAGGTGGGGGCACCCGCGGTGGGCGAGATCACCGGGCTGCCGCCGGCGGTCTCCCTGGAGCAGCGGAGGTCCTCGCCGAACGCCCGCTCCTCCGTCGGTACGGTGACCACGCTCTCCAACTCCCTGCGGATGCTGTTCTCACGGGCCGGGCGCTATCCGGAGGGGGCGCGGCGGCTGGACTCCGACGCCTTCTCCCCCAACACGGCGGCGGGCGCGTGCCCTTCGTGCCACGGCATCGGGCGGATCCACGAGACGAGCGAGAAGCTCCTCGTCCCTGACCGCGATCTGTCGATCCGTCAGGGGGCCATCGCGGCCTGGCCCGGAGCCTGGCAGGGGAAGAACCTGCGGGACGTCCTGGACACCCTCGGCTACGACGTCGACCGGCCGTGGCGCGAGCTGGACGCGAAGGACCGGGAGTGGATCCTCTTCACCGACGAGCAGCCGGTGGTCACGGTGCATCCGGTACGGGACGCGGGGCGCATCCAACGGCCCTACCAGGGCACGTACATGAGTGCGCGACGGTACGTCCTGCACACCTACGCGGACTCGAAGAGCACGACGCTGCGGGCGAAGGCGGAGCGTTTCCTGACCAGTGCGCCCTGCCCGGTGTGCGAGGGCAGCCGGCTGCGCCCGGAGGCGCTCGCGGTCACCTTCGCGGGACGGACGATCGCCGAGCTGGCCGCGCTGCCGCTGACGGTCCTCGCCGGCCTCCTCGCGGCGACGCCGCCGGCGGAGGGCGCCGAGACGGCCCGCGTGCTCACCGAGGACCTCGTCGCCCGGATCTCCACCGTCACCGAACTCGGCCTCGGCTACCTCAGCCTGGACCGCGCCACCCCCACCCTCTCCAACGGCGAGCTCCAGCGGCTGCGGCTCGCCACCCAGCTGCGCTCGGGTCTCTTCGGTGTCGTGTACGTCCTCGACGAGCCGTCCGCCGGTCTGCACCCGGCCGACACCGAGGCGCTCCTCGTGGTCCTCGACCGGCTGAAGGCCGCGGGGAACTCGGTCTTCGTCGTCGAGCACCACCTCGACGTCGTGCGCCACGCCGACTGGCTCGTGGACGTCGGGCCGCGCGCCGGGGTGCACGGCGGGCGCGTCCTGCACAGCGGACCGCCGGAGGAGCTGGCCGCCGTCGAGGCGTCCGCGACCCGGCGCTTCCTCTTCGACCGGGACCCGGCGCCCGCGCGGACCGTACGCGCACCGGCGGGTTGGCTGCGTACGGGGCCGGTGACCAGGCACAATCTGCGGGCGGTGGACGCGGCCTTCCCGGTCGGCGTCCTCACCGCCGTCACGGGCGTCTCGGGCTCGGGGAAGTCGACCCTCGTCGGCGCGCTCACCGAGGAACTCTCCGGGGTGGGACGGATGGTGACGGTCGACCAACGGCCCATCGGCAGGACACCGCGTTCCAACCTCGCCACGTACACAGGCTTGTTCGACGTCGTGCGGAAGCTGTTCACGGAGACCGAGGAGGCGAAGGCGCGTGGCTACAAGGCGGGGCGCTTCTCCTTCAACGTCTCCGGAGGGCGCTGCGAAACCTGCCAGGGCGAGGGCTTCGTGTCGGTGGAGCTCCTCTTCCTGCCGAGCACGTACGCCCCGTGTCCCCACTGCCACGGCGCCCGCTACAACCCCGAGACGCTCCAGGTGCGGCTCCGTGGCCTGACCATCGCCGAAGTCCTCGACCTCACCGTCGAGTCCGCGGCGGAGTTCTTCGAGGACACCCCCGCCGCGGCCCGGAGTCTGCGCACCCTGCTCGACGTGGGCCTCGGCTATCTGCGGCTCGGGCAGCCGGCCACGGAGCTGTCCGGCGGCGAGGCGCAGCGCGTCAAACTCGCCTCCGAGCTCCAGCGGCCGCACCGCTCCCCCACGCTGTACGTGCTGGACGAGCCGACGACGGGTCTGCACCCGGCCGATGTCGAGGTCCTGATGCGCCAGTTGCACGGTCTGGTGGACGCGGGCCACTCCGTGGTCGTCGTCGAGCACGACATGGACGTCGTCGCGACCGCCGACTGGGTGCTCGACCTGGGCCCGGGCGGCGGCGACGAGGGCGGCCGGGTGGTGGCCGCGGGGCCGCCGGCCGAGGTGGCCGCCGCACCCGCGAGCCGGACGGCTCCTTACCTGGCCAGGGCGCTCGGCGGCTGACCCGGTACGCTCTCCCGCACACGGAACGGGGGGGCGGGGAACGTGGCGCTGCGGGACAACGATCCACGGGAGATCGGTGGTTACGCTCTCCTCGACCGGCTGGGCGCGGGAGGCATGGGCACGGTCTTCCTGGCACAGATCGATTCGGGGCGTCCGGTGGCGCTGAAGGTGGTGCACGAACAGTTCGCCGCGGACGCGGAGTTCCGCACCCGCTTCCGCCAGGAGGTCCGGGCGGCCCGCCGGGTCAGCGGTGCCTTCACCGCGCCGGTGGTGGACGCGGATCCCGACGCGGCGCGGCCGTGGATGGCGACGACGTACGTCCCCGGGCGGACGCTCCGATCCCGGGTCGAGTCCGAAGGGCCGCTGTCCGGAGCGGAGTTACGGCTCCTGGCGGTGGGCCTGGTGGAGGCGCTCCGGGACATGCACCAGGTGCGGGTGATCCACCGCGACCTCAAGCCCGACAACGTCCTCCTGACGGAGGACGGTCCCCGGGTCATCGACTTCGGCATCTCCCGGGCGGCCGACCACCAGACGCTGACGGTCACGGGCCGCATCCTGGGCACGCCCCCGTTCATGTCCCCGGAACAGCTCTCCGCCCCGCACCGGGTGACTCCGGCGTCGGACGTGTTCTCACTGGGCGCGGTCCTGGTCTACGCGACGACGGGCCGGGGCCCGTTCGACGCGGGCAGCCCGTTCATGACGGCGTACAACGTGGTCCACGAGCCGCCGGAGGTGGCGGAACTCTCCAGCACGGTACGGGAGATCATCCAGTGGTGCCTGGCGAAGGAGCCGGGGGAACGGCCGGACCCCGCCGGGTTGCTCGATGCCTTCAGGAAGGCCCCGGTGGCGGACTGGGGGCGGCGCCCCGCCGTGCCCTCGGCGGCGGATCCGGAGACCCGACACGCCCGTCGTCTCCGTCCGACCCGGCGCGTGATCCTCGCGTCTGCCGTCGCGCTCGCGGTGCTCGCCGGCGCGGGCTCGTATTTCACGTTCCGCGACCCGGGTCGAGGCGGCGCCGGCATCGATCCGGTCGCCGCGAACCGACCGGGACTCACCGACGCCACCGCCGTCAGCGCCTCAGAGGTGTACCGCCCCGTACTGGGCGGCAACCCCAATGGCTCCTCTTCGTACGGGGACGGCCCCTGGCGACAGCCCTCCACATGGCTGCCCTGGGTGTCCGGCGGGGGCATCGGTCCCTGCGTGTACGAGGTCCGGTCCCTGCTGTGCACCTCCGCATCGGGGGACGGCGTTCGCCAACGCGTGGTGCGCCTCGACGGCGGGAGCGGGACCGAGGTGTGGTCCGTACCGACCGATGTCGTCGGCGACCAGCCGCCGGCCGTGGTCGGCGACACCATGGTCGTGACCGTGGCGGACGGCCTGCGCGGGTTCGACGCGATGACCGGCACCGTGAAGTGGTCCCTTCCCGTGGGGGAGGCGGTGCGCGGCCTCACCGCGGACAGCCGCCGCGTCTACGGCGCCACCAAGTCCGGCACGGTCGTGGCCGCGGATGTCGCGCGCGGCCGCCTCGCCTGGCAACAGCCGGTGGTCACGGAAGGAGGAGTGCTGCCGACGATACGCGTCGCCCACGGCCAGCTGCACGTCCTCCGGTCCCTCGGCAAAGGCAGGTCCGCCGGGTACCGAGTGACGGCCCTGGATACCGTGAGCGGCGTCACCGAGGCCGAGACCCCGCTCTCCGCTCAGTGTTCCGGACGGGACCTGACCGTCTTGGAGACGGACACGGACACGGAGTGGGAGGCGTACGCCGAGCGCCTGACGTACTTCTGCCACCTTCCCGAGCGGGACGGCGAGCCGAGGAGTCTCCTCGTCCAGGACTTCCGGAGCACGACGGGCACGGTGCTCCGGAACGTCACCACGGCCCCGGTCACCGCGACAGCACAAGGTCTGTTCGCCACGCCCTCGGTCACCAGTGCCGGCGGCACCGTCCTCAGAGCCCTCGCCCTTGACGGCCGCCGCCTGTGGGAAACCCCGACCGGCATACAGTGCGGCGCCAACGCGGTGGCACCGGTGGTCACCGGGCAGCGGTTGTATCTGCTCTGCGAGGACCAGGCCGTGGTCGTCGATCTGCGGTCCCACAAGGTGGTGAGCCGCCCCGGTGTCCCGTACGCGTCCATGACCCCGCCGGCGTACAACAGCTACATCGTCGCCGGAGGGCTCTTCTTCGTCCCCACCGAGCAGCGATGGGGGTCCTACGACGCCTACCCCCGCGTCACCTGACCGCCTTCTACCCCCGCACCTTCCTCCGCGCCCGCAGCCACTCCCTGTTCATCGCCGCGATCGACGGCAGCGGGATGCCCTTCGGGCACGCCGTCGCGCACTCGCCCGTCAGCGTGCAGCCGCCGAAGCCCTCCGCGTCCATCTGGGCCACCATGTCGAGGACCCGGGTCTCGCGTTCCGGGGAGCCCTGGGGGAGGACGTTCAGGTGGTTGATCTTGGCGGAGGTGAAGAGCATCGCCGAGCCGTTGGGGCAGGCCGCCACGCACGCCCCGCAGCCGATGCACTCCGCGTGCTCGAAGGCCGAGTCCGCGTCGGCCTTCGGGACGGGGGTCGCGTGGGCCTCGGGGGCCGAGCCCGTGGGGGCGCTGATGTAGCCGCCGGACTGGATGACGCGGTCGAAGGCGGAGCGGTCGACCACCAGGTCCTTGACGACGGGGAAGGCCGCCGCGCGCCACGGCTCGATGTCGATGGTGTCGCCGTCGCGGAAGGAGCGCATGTGGAGCTGGCAGGTGGTGGTGCGCTCCGGGCCGTGGGCGTCGCCGTTGATGACGAGGCTGCACGCGCCGCAGATGCCCTCGCGGCAGTCGTGGTCGAAGGCGACGGGGTCCTCACCGCGCAGGATGAGGTCCTCGTTGAGGGTGTCGAGCATCTCCAGGAACGACATGTCGGCGGAGATGCCGTCGACGTCGTAGGTGGACATGGCGCCGGGGGCGCCGGCGTTCCGCTGGCGCCAGACGCGCAGGGTGAGCCTCATGCGTAGCTCCGCTGGGTGGGGTGGACGTAATCGAAGGTGAGGTCCTCCTTGTGGAGGACGGGGGCAACGCCGGTTCCGCCGAACTCCCAGGCCGCCGCGTACGCGAACTCCTCGTCGCGGCGCGCCGCTTCGCCGTCCGGCGTCTGGGACTCCTCGCGGAAGTGGCCGCCGCAGGACTCGGCCCGGTGGAGCGCGTCGAGGCACATGAGCTCGGCCAGCTCCAGGTAGTCGACGACGCGGTTGGCCTTCTCAAGCGACTGGTTGAACTCCTCTCCGGTTCCGGGGACCTTGACGCGGCGCCAGAACTCCTCCCGGATCAGGGGGATGCGGGCGAGGGCCTTGCGCAGGCCCGCCTCCGTGCGGGCCATTCCGCAGAACTCCCACATGAGTTCGCCGAGTTCGCGGTGGAAGGAGTCGGGGGTGCGGTCGCCGTCCACGGCGAGCAGGAGGCTCAGCCGGTCCTCGGTCTCGGCGAGCACCTCCCGGACCGCCGGGTGCTCGTCGGTCACGGGCTCGGCGTGGGGGTGGCGGGCGAGGTAGTCGTTGATGGTGGACGGGAGGACGAAGTAGCCGTCGGCGAGGCCCTGCATGAGGGCGGAGGCGCCGAGCCGGTTGGCCCCGTGGTCGGAGAAGTTGGCCTCGCCGATGGCGAAGAGGCCGGGGACGGTGGTCTGGAGGTCGTAGTCGACCCAGAGTCCGCCCATCGTGTAGTGGACGGCGGGGTAGATCCGCATCGGGACCTCGTACGGGTTCTCGGCCGTGATCCGCTCGTACATCTCGAAGAGGTTGCCGTACCTCTCCTCGACGGCCCCGCGGCCGAGCCGCCGGATCGCGTCGGCGAAGTCGAGGTAGACGCCCTGGCCGCCGGGGCCGACGCCGCGCCCTTCGTCGCAGACGTTCTTCGCGGCGCGGGAGGCGATGTCGCGGGGGACGAGGTTGCCGAAGGAGGGGTAGATCCGCTCCAGGTAGTAGTCGCGCTCGTCCTCGGGGATGTCGGCGGCGGGGCGGGTGTCGCCCTTGGCCTTGGGGACCCAGATGCGGCCGTCGTTGCGGAGGGACTCGCTCATCAGGGTCAGCTTGGACTGGTGGTCGCCGGTGCGCGGGATGCAGGTGGGGTGGATCTGGGTGAAGCAGGGGTTGGCGAAGTACGCGCCGCGCCGGTGGGCCCGCCAGACGGCGGTGGCGTTGGAGTTCATCGCGTTGGTGGAGAGGTAGAAGGCGTTGCCGTAGCCGCCGCTGGCGAGGACGACGGCGTCCGCGTAGTGGGTGGAGATCTCGCCCGTGATCAGGTCGCGGGCGACGATGCCGCGGGCCCGCCCGTCGACGACGATCAGGTCGAGCATCTCCGTACGGGCGTGCATCTCGACGGTGCCGGCGGCGATCTGCCGGGACAGCGCCTGGTAGGCGCCGAGCAGCAGCTGCTGGCCGGTCTGGCCGCGGGCGTAGAAGGTGCGGGAGACCTGGACCCCGCCGAAGGAGCGGGTGTCGAGGAGTCCACCGTACTCGCGGGCGAAGGGCACGCCCTGGGCGACGCACTGGTCGATGATCTCGACGGAGATCTGCGCGAGGCGGTGCACGTTGGACTCGCGGGCGCGGAAGTCGCCGCCCTTGACGGTGTCGTAGAAGAGCCGGTGGATCGAGTCGCCGTCGTTGCGGTAGTTCTTGGCGGCGTTGATGCCGCCCTGGGCGGCGATGGAGTGGGCACGGCGCGGGGAGTCCTGGAAGCAGAACTGGACGACGTGGTAGCCCTGTTCGGCGAGGGTCGCGCCGGCGGAACCGCCGGCGAGGCCGGTGCCGACGACGATGACACGGTGCTTGCGGCGGTTGGCGGGGTTGACCAGCTTGGCCTCGAAGCGGCGGGTGTCCCAGCGTTCGGCGACGGGTCCGGCGGGTGCCTTGGTGTCGGCGAGCGGGGCGCCGACGGTGTACTCGGGGTAGCTCATGTCAGTTCACCACTCCGGTCATGACGGCGACGGGTACGGAGACGAAGCCCGCGGTCAGGACGAGCGCGAGGGTGTTGGCCGTGGCCCTGAGGAGGCGCTCACGGCGGGCGGAGCCGACGCCCAGGGTCTGGGCGGCGCTCCAGAAGCCGTGGCGGACGTGGAGGCCGACGGCGAGCATGGCGACGATGTAGATGACGTTGCCGTACCAGGTGGAGAAGGTGTCGACGACGTTCTGGTAGGGCTTGCCCTCCTCGAAGCCGCCGGGGTGGACGGTGCCGGTGGTCAGGTCGAGGATGTGCCAGACGATGAAGAGGGCGAGGATGATCCCGCCCCAGCGCATGGTGCGGGTGGCGTACGAGGCGCGCCTGCGGCGGTGGACGTACGCCGTGGGGCGGGCCTTCAGGTCGCGTCGGCTGAGCTGGTACGCGGAGACGGCGTGGGCGCCGACGGCGGCGAGGAGCACGATCCGGACGAGCCAGAGGGCCCACTCGTGGTGCAGGACGGGGGCGCCCATGACCCGCAGCCAGTGGCCGTAGGCGTTGAACTCCTCGGGGCCGAAGAAGACCTTCAGGTTGCCGGCGACATGGGCGACGAGATAGCCGAGCATGATCAGCCCGCTCACCGCCATGACCGTCTTCTTGCCGAGGGTCGATGACAGGAATCCGCGTGACGGAGTGGGGGACGGCGGGCGGCCCGTCGTCCGGTCCCTCGTGGGTGCCAGAGCCATGCTCACGACGCTAGGGCCGAAGGGCCCGAGAGGTCCAAGACATGGTCCGGCTGATCTCGATAGGCGTCACCTATCCATGTCCTCTACGCTGGGGGCATGCAGTTCCAGCAGCTCCTCTACTTCGTCGCTGTGGCCGAGACCCGTCACTTCACCCGGGCCGCCGAGCGCGTCCATGTCTCGCAGCCCTCCCTCTCCCAGCAGATCAAGGCCCTGGAGCAGGAGTTGGGCGCGGAGCTGTTCAGCCGGGCCCGGGGGAACATCGCGCTCACCGACGCGGGCGAGGCCCTGCTGCCGCTCGCCCGCCGGATCCTCGCCGACACGGAGACGGCCCGGCTGGAGGTGCAGGAGCTGGCCCAGCTCAAGCGGGGCCGGGTGCGGCTCGGCGCGACGCCGAGCCTGTGCACGGGACTCCTTCCGGACGTCCTGCGCGCCTTCCACGACCTGCACCCCGGGATCGAGCTCCTCATCGAGGAGGGCGGCTCGCACGACCTCGTACGGGAGCTGGCGCGCGGGGCGCTCGACCTGGCGCTCGTCGTGCTGCCGCTGCCGTCCCCGTCACCGGCGCTGACCACGGTCGAGCTGCTCCGGGAGGACCTGGTGGTGGTCTCCTCGGCCTCGGCGCCCGCGCCGCGCCGCCCGGTGCGGATCAAGGACCTGCGGGACCAGCCGCTCGTGATGTTCCGGCACGGCTACGACCTGCGGGAACTGACCGTGGCGGCCTGCCGGGCGGAGGGCTTCGAGCCCACCTTCACGGTCGAGGGCGGGGAGCTGGACGCGGTGCTCGGCTTCGTACGGGCGGGGCTCGGGCTCGCGGTCGTACCGGCGATGGTCGCCGCGCGGGCCGGCCGCGACCTGCGGGTGACGGCGCTCGCCCGCCCGGGCCTGCGCCGCACCATCGCGCTGGCCCACCGCAGCGACGTGGCGCCGCCGAGGGCGGCGCGGGAGCTCCAGCGGGTGCTGCTCGCCTCGCGCCGGGGCGGCCCGGACCCGGCCGGGGCCACGGTCTGAGGCCGGAGCCACCGTCTGACTCCGGAGCCACGGGCCGAGGCCCCGAAATCCGCGTGCGACAGGCAGCGCGCGGCTGCGAGCATGCCTCCATGGTCCACGCTCTCGAACACCTGGTCGTCCGGCACACCCACCGTCTCCCCTCCCCCACCGGTCCGGCCGGAGACGGGGCCGCCGCCGTTCGCAGGTTCGACGCGGCCCTGATGACCGCCGGGTTCAAGCTCTCGGGCGAGCTGATCGAGCGCCTGTCGGGATTCGCGGAGCCGACCGTCGTCGACACCGCCGTCCAGACCCTGGCCACGGTCCGCGAACTCGTCGGCGACCACGTGCGGCACAACGTCTACTTCGTCGACTTCCCGGCCAACGTGCCGGACACGCTCGACTTCTGGATGGCGTGCGTGATCGAGGCGCTCGACGACGACGACGCCCGCGCCGGAACGCTCGACCAGCTGCGCGCGGGCGTCCTCGACCTGCTGACCCTCCCCTCGTACGGCCGATACCGCCACACGTACGAGGAGATGCTCTCCGTGCACGACGAGCTGATCGCGGCGGCCGGTGACCGGCTGACGGTGCTGCACCTGGGCTCGGACGTGGACGCCGAGGTCACCGGGCTCTATCTGGCCCTGGCCGGCAGCACGACCCCGCTCGGTGAGGAGCATCTGCGCGATCTGGCCGTGCTCGCCGAGCACTGCGCGGACGGCCCCCAGCCCGAGACCATCACCGTTCGGGAGAACCGCGCCGTGGTCAACCGCGCCCGGCTGCGGGCGGGCACCGCCCCGCTGCTCGACACCGTGACCGATGTCCTGCGGCTGGCCTGCGCCCTCGCGGAGGGCGATGTCACCCTGCGCGAGCCGACCCGTTTCCGCGCGCTGCCCCGCCCGTACCGCCGCGCCCTGCTCTCGGGGCTCGACGCGGTGGTGGCCGCGTCCCCGGCCAAGCTCGCGGACGTGTCCGCGCACGCGGAGGCGTGGAAGCGGCTCGGGGAGCGGCTGCACCCCCACGAGTACCCGCACTGGCCGCACGCCGCCGAGGTGTTCGCCGTCGCGCGGGGTGAGCGGAAGGCACCGTCGCTCGACAGCCGCGTGGAGGAGCTGCTCGGGCGGGGTGATGTCACGGGCGCGGCCGAGCTGTTGGCCTCGGCGGCCCCGGGGCGCCTGTTCCGCGCCCTGGACCGGCTCCTGCGCGGCGCGGCGGAGGGCAAGGAGCGGGATGCCGTCCTGGCGGCCGCCGAGCGGGCCGCGCCGGAGGTGTCGGGCCGGGTCGTCCTGGCGGTGCGCGAGCACGTCCAGAATCGCGCGGACGAGAGTCGTGAGCGCCGCGTGTTCGTGAACCGGGAGGGCAAGGCCTGGGTCACCGCCGACACGCGCCCGCCGCTGGCGGACGCCGTCCGCGAGCGGCTCATCGAGGTGCTCGACGCGGAAACCCGGCGTCGGCTGCCGGACCCCGGACACCTCCTGATCGACCCCGAAGTCCTCGATGTGGCGCTGCCGTTGAGCGGCCGGGCGGCCTCGGCGGGGCTCGGCGTCCTGCCGCGCGGCTCCGTCTCACCGGTCGAGGGCGAGTTGCTGCGCTTCTTCACGTACTGGAGGGAGGCCGGGCGCACCACGGACCACGATCTGTCGGCAATCGTCCTGGACGAGAACTACGCGACGGTCACCTGGCTTTCGTACACGGCGCTCACCGACGTCGAGGGCAGTCACTCCGGTGACATCACCGCGGCGCCGGACGGGGCATCGGAGTTCATCGATCTGCGGCTCGGCGCAGTGCGCGGCACCTTCGTCGTTCCGCAGGTGCACGTCTACTCGGGCGAGGGCTTCGACGAGGCGGCGGAGTGCTTCTTCGGCTTCATGCTGCGCGAGTCCGCGCAGCGGGGTCGGCCGTTCGAGCCGCGTACCGTCCGGATGAAGTCGGATCTCCGGGGGCCCGGCCGGGTCGCGCTGCCGCTCGCGTTCCGGCGGGACGACGAGGGCCGCTGGCACGCGCACTGGCTGCATCTGTACCTGCGGGGCACACCGTCGGCGAACCGGGTCGAGGAGCACCGGGTCTCGATCGCGGTCCTGCTGCGCGGTCTGATCGGCCGGACTCCCCTGACGGTTCGCCATCTTGTGGCGCTGATGGAGGAGTCGGGGGCGCCGGCGACGCTGTGGGACGGTCGTACGCTGCCGGACGCCCCGGTCACGTACATCGGTCTGGAACGTCCGGACGGCCTGGCTCCGGGCTCGCGCGTGCTCACTCCGGAAAATCTGCGCGACCTGCTGCCCGCCTGAGTGTTACGGTCGTCCCGGGGCGAGGCCATGGAAAGGCTTCCTTCTCATCCTCCAATGAAATAGCCTCTCCGCTTTCCTCCCCCGTACCTCTTCCGGCCTCCCCGCTTCGCGTGGGGAGGCCGGTTTCGTACGCCCGGGTCTCAGACCGCGTCCGCCAGGAGCAGCGAGTGGATGCGGTCCGGGGCGCCGGGGCGGGCGTAGTACCAGCCCTGGGCGGTGTCGCAGCCTAGGTCGCGGAGCTGGCGCGCCTGGGCGCCGGTCTCGACGCCCTCGACCGTGACGGCGAGCTCCAGGCTGTGCGCCAGGGAGACGATCCCCTCCACGATCTTCAGGTCGACGGGGTCCACCGGGTGCTGCTGCATGCCGCGGGTGAAGGAGCGGTCGAGCTTCAGGACGCTCACCGGCAGCCGGCGCAGGTTGGCCAGGTTCGAGTAGCCGGTGCCGAAGTCGTCGAGCGCGATGTCGACGCCCATCTCGGCGAGTTGCCGCAGCGGCTTCAGCAGGTCCTCGTCGGCGCCGATCAGCGCCGACTCGGTCACCTCCAGGCAGAGCGCGCCCGGTTCGAGCCCGGACCGCTCCAGAACGTCGACGGTGTCGGCGACCAGGCGCGGGTGGTGCAGCTGGGTCGGCGAGAGGTTGACGTTGATGCGCAGCGGGCCGCCGTCGGCGTGCCGGGCCTGCCAGAAGCGGGCCTGGCGCACCGCCTCCTGGAGCACCCAGCGACCGAGCGGCACGATGAGGCCGGTGTCCTCGGCGAGCGGGATGAAGCGGTCGGGGCCGAGCACCCCGTGCTGCGGGTGGCACCAGCGGACGAGGGCCTCGGCGCCGTGCACGCTGCCGTCGTCGAGGTGGACGAGCGGCTGGTACTCGATGAAGAACTCGCCGCGCTCCAGGGCCGTGGGCAGCGCCGTGGTGAGGCCGTGCCGGGTGATGGCGCGGGCGTCGGCCTCGGGGTCGGCGAGCTCGAAGCGGTTGCCGCCCGCGGACTTGGCCCGGTACATGGTGATGTCGGCGCTGCGCAGCACCTCGGCCGGGGTCCGCTCCCCCGCCGGTCCCTCGACCACGCCGAGGCTGCCGCGCACGGTGAGTTCGCGGCCGTCGATGCGGAGGGGGGTGGCGAGGGCGGCGAGGATGCGGTCGGCGAGTTCGGTGACGTCCTGCTCGCCGGCGGCGCCGGTGGTGAGGGCGACGAACTCGTCCCCGCCGAGCCGGGCCACCATCTCGCCCGAGCCGGTGACGCAGCTCTGGAGCCGGTCGGCGACCTCGACGAGCAGCCGGTCGCCCGTGGAGTGGCCGAGGCTGTCGTTGATGACCTTGAAGCCGTCGAGGTCGAGGTAGCAGAGGCCGAAGCGGGCGTTGTCGCCGGGGGCGAGCGCCTTCTCCAGGCGTTCGAAGAACAGGGTGCGGTTGGGCAGCCCGGTGAGCGCGTCGTGGGTGGCCTCGTACCGCAGGCGCAGGTGGAGCAGGCGCCGTTCGGTGGTGTCCTCCATGAGGGCCAGCTGGTACTGGGGCCGGCCCTCGGCGTCGCGGAGGAGGGAGACGGTGAGGTTGGTCCAGAGAACCGTTCCGTCGCCGCGGTAGTACGGCTTCTCGACCCGGTAGTGCTCCCGGTCGCCGCGGACGAGCTCCTCGTACAGCTTCCAGACGTGCGGGCCGTCCTCCGGGTGGACCCACTCGCTCACGTTCCGGCTGCGCACCTGGCCCTCCATCCCGCCGAACATGCGGGTGAGGGTCTCGTTCACCTCCAGGACGTTGCCGTCGAGGTCGGCGATGCCGATGCCGATCGCCGCCCCGTCGAAGACCGCGCGGAAGCGGCTCTCGGTGGCGTGCAGGGCGATCTCGGCGGCGCTGCGGGCGGCGAGCGCGGAGCGGGCGATCGCCTCCTGCTCGGCACGGGTCCGCTCGCGGAGGGCCTGCGCGTAGCCGACGGCCATGGCGTGCTGGAGCCGGGCGCAGCGGGCGCGGAGCTCCTCGGCCGGGACGTCCGACTCCGTACCGCAGTAGAGGACCAGGTACGAGTCGACCACGCCGAGGCTGCGGCCGAGCGCGTCGGGGTCGGTGCAGTGGGCGGCGACGAGGGCCGCGCCGGCGCCCTGGGCCGGGGCCGTGTCGAAGGGCCGGGCGTGCAGCGCGTCGCACAGGGTGCGGGCCAGCGGCAGCAGGTGCCCTTCGAACTCGGCGCGGGTCAGCGAGGTGGCGGTCACCGGGAAGATCGCGCGGCTCCAGATGGTGACGAACCGCCTGAGTCTGTCCTCCGGGCCGTCGGCTTCGGCGACGGCGCCGGTCGGCTGCGACGGGACCTTCACGGCTTGCGCCCCACCCCTGCGAAACCGGAGAAGGCCCAGGGGTCCTCCTCCTCGACCGAGCTCTCCGGTCGCCAGGCGGGCATCGGGACGAGGCCGGGCTCGACCAGCTCGGTGCCCTCGAAGAAGCGGGTGATCTCCTCGCCCGACCGCATCACCAGGGGGTTGCGGATGTTCCGGTAGACGCCGACGGTGCCGCCCGCCTGCTCCTCCGTGAGCGGGATGCCCTCGTACGAGGCGTGGGTGACGACGAGGAGGCTGCCGGGCGCGAGGCCGTCGATCAGCTCGGCGACGGCTTCGTCCGGCCGGTCCGCGTCCTCCAGGAAGTGGAGGACGGCGACGAGGAGCAGCGCCACCGGCCGGTCCAGGTCGAGGAGTCGGGACACCTCGGGGCTGTGGAGGATGTCGGCCGGCTTGCGCAGGTCGGCGGCGACGACCGTGGCGGCCTCGTCCCCCTCCAGGACGGCCCGGCTGTGGGCGACGGCGACCGGGTCGTGGTCGACGTAGACGACCCGGGCGGCGGGGTCGGCGGCCCTGGCGACCTCGTGCACGTTGCCGAAGGTGGGTATGCCGGAGCCGATGTCCAGGAACTGGTTGACGTCGTTGTCAACGGCGTACCGGACGGCACGCCGCATGAAGGCACGGTTCGCCTGCATGATCTTGGGCAGGCCAGGCATGAACTCCATGGCCTTGCGCGCCGCTTCCCGGTCGACTTCGAAATTGTGCGAGCCGCCCAGATAGAAGTCGTACATACGGGACACGCTCGGCACCGAAATGTCGATACCCGGCGGAGCCCAGGCGGGACGCTCCATCAATGTCTCCAACAAGTCGCCATGGGGGATGCGGCCATGTGTTCGCGGCCGGTGTTCGAGGTGAGGCTACTGATCGCCCGCCGGGAGAGCGAGTAGAAACGGAAATTCGCGGTCCGTTCTTGGTCACACGTCATTGGCACATGCTCTCGGAGCGCAGAGTTCACGCCTTCAGGGCGTGCAAATTCACGTGCATATGAGTGTGCGTCGACTTCCCCGCCGTCCGCCACCGGCCCGGACGGCGGCCCAGGCCCCGGCCGCACCTCGGCCGTTGGCCCCGACGGGGCCCTGCCGCCGGTGCAGGATGCCCTGTTGGCCCACTCGCACGACAGGGCGACAACCGGACAGTTCTGCCACCGGAGCCCTGCGGAAGTCCCGGCGGGGTCACCACGGGGTCCCGGCGGGACCCGACTAAGTCAGGTCGGCGGCAAGCCGGGTCCGGGAGGGCTCCCGGCGGTGAATCGCGCGGCCCTCCGACACCCGGCCGACACCCGGGCATTGCGCCGAATCCGCCGCCGGCCCGGCGAAACGTCAAACCACGCGTCCCGAGAACCCCACCATCCGGCGAATCCCCGCCGTTTCCGCCCCGGTTCGCCGCGTCTGTGATCAAGCTCGACGGCGTGTCTCTGTACGGATCACTCCTCGCGCGGTCGCTGGCGGCCCTCGGACTGGTGTGGCTGCTCGCCGCACCCGTCCCGGCCGCCGCCGACTCCTGCGCCTACGCCACGACCGGCCCCGACGGTTCGCACACCTCGGTGGCGGTCATCGGACCGGGCGCGTGCTCACCCACCCCGGCTCCGCCGCCGCCTCCACCACCCCCGAAGCCCACGCCCCGGCCCACGACGCCGAAGCCGCCTTCCCCGCCCGTCCCGGCGCCACCCCCGCCTCCCGTACGGACGACGACGCCGCCGCCTCCCCCGGTGACCACTCCCGCGCCCCGCCCGGAGCCCGCCTCACCGGCACCGGTCACCACGGTCCCGCCGGCGCGCACTCCGGCGCCCGCGCCCCCGGCGTCCCCTCCCGCCCCCGCCCCCGCACCCGCGCCCACCGCGCGGCCCCGGATCCCGGCCCAGGGCCCCGTCGCCCTCCCCCACTACCGCCGCGCCGCGCGGCCCCAGCCGAAGGGCGGCACGTCCGTCCTCACGATGACGCTGGTGATCATCGCCCCCGCAGTGCTCGCGACCGCGATCCTGCGCCCCCGCTCCCGCTGAGCTCCGCCGGAGGTTACGCATGTCCGAATGGCTTGTTCTCACCCTGGCGATGGCCGCCGCCTGCGCCGTCGTCCTCACCATCGTCGTCATCAACCACCGCCGGATCCCGGAGGACGACGACCCCAGCGAGACCCCCGACGTCATCGAGTACATGACGATGATGATCGGCGTGATCTACGCGATCGTCCTCGGCCTGGCCATCGCCGGCGTCTGGGAGGCCCGGGGCTCCGCACAGGAGACCGTGCGGCAGGAGGCCCAGGCGATGCACGAGATCTCGGCCCGCGTCGAGGTGTACCCGCAGGCGGTCCGCGAGCGCATCCGCGCCGACGTCGACGCGTACGTCGGCTATGTGGTCAACGACGAGTGGACGTACATGGCGGAGAACGGCGAGCTGAGCGAGGAGGGCACCGCGCTCCTGGAGAAGGTGCGGCGCAGCGTCACCGACTACCAGCCTGCCAACGACTTCGAGGGACAGGCGTACCAGCCGCTCGTGGACCAGGTGGCCGCCGCAGACGATGCCCGGGGGGCGCGCGGGCAGAACGCGGGGGCGACCATGCCGGGGGTGGTGTGGTTCGGCCTGATCATCGGCGCCCTGGTGACGGTCGGACTGATCTTCACCCTGCAGATCCGCAGGACCGGGCGCGAACTGCTGCTCGCCGGACTCTTCAGCGTGCTGATCGCCTTCCTGCTGTTCCTCATCTGGGACTTCGACGCGCCGTTCGGCCGGGGCATCTCGGCCACCGCCGCGCCGTTCACCGATCTGTTCCCGCAGGTCACGGGGTGAGCCCGGGCTCCCGAGTAGGCCGCACGGGGGACAAGGATGCCCCATTCGCGCGTCTGGGATCGCGGATGTGGTAGTGCGCTCCTAGCGTTTCGGACATCGAGGTGTACGCACGGTCTTTCGCGGAAACCCCCTTTCCGCGGCTGCCCCTCGGGACCCGGAGGATTCACCATGCGCGCGATACGTGCCGCGACCACTGCCCTGCTGGGGGCGGCCGCCCTCGCCCTGGCCGCCCCCACCGCCGTCGCGGCGGACGGTGCTCCCGCACCGAACCCGCGAGCGGCACGGGCCAAGGCACCGGGCGATTTCGTCGTGTCACCCTCGCTCGTCGCCCCGGGCGGCCGGGTGACGCTGAGCGCCCCCGGCTGCGCCAGTACGGCGACGGCCTCGGCCGGCATCTTCGACACCGTCACCATCGCACCGGGCTCGGCGGCCATCGCCACCGTGGACTCGGACGCCCGGCGCGGCGCGGCGTACACGGTGTCGTTCAACTGCACGGGCGGCGTCCAGGACACCGTGGTCCTGACCATCAGCGGTCTGCCCACGGCCACCCCGACCATCAGCTCCACCATCCTCACTCCCCCGCGTGGCGTGCAGGGCGGTCTGGGCGGTTCGGTGGGCGGCTTCGAGCCGCTCCAACTGGCTGCCGGAGGTGCCCTCGTGCTCGCCGCGACCGTCGGCGGCGTGTACGTGGTGCGTCGCCGCTCCGGCTCGGCCCGTCGTCACTGAGCAGCCGTCGTGCCCGGTCCGGCGCCCGGCGTCCGCGGACGCCCGTCGCCCCCGGGTCCTGGCAGGGACTCGGGGGCGACGGGCACAGCGGGCCGACCGGGACGGACCGGCCGACCGGGAGGTTCGACCGATCAGACCCCCACACCGGTCATACGGCGGCGACGGGCGATGAAGAGCCCGCCGCCGAGCGCGGCGGCGGCGACCAGGCTGCCGCCGACGGCCATCTCCGTGGAGCTGGGGGCCAGCGAGCCGCCGAGGCCGCCCTGGGCGCCGCGGCCCGGGAGGACCCGGAACGGCTCCGTGACCACGTTGGAGCCGCCGTTGCACCTGACGGCCAGGTTGTAGTTGCCGGGAGTTGCGTTGTTGTAGACGCGGGCGACGGCGGTGGAGACGCCGTTGCCGCCCGAGAGGGTGGCGTCCGGGAAGGCGTTGGACGTGACCGTGCCGCCACGGTTGCAGCCCCTGGCGGTGATCGTGAGCGTCGACCCGGGGTGGACCTCGAAGGGGCTGACGGTGACGTTGCTCGGGGTGTTGTTCGAGCCACCGCTGACGACGTTGCCCGGACCGTAGGTGGCGGCGGCAAGGGGGGCCGCAAGGCCGACCGCCGCGATCGCGGTGGCGGTCACCGCCAGAGTGCGTGCTGCACGCATGGTTGAACCTCCAGTGGAAGACGCCCCAAAGCGGTGCTCCGGGAGTGTCGACGAGTACGCCCTCCATGACGAACCATCACAAGTCGGAGCGAGCCGCGCATTTCGGCACTGGTCCACCCCGGTGAGGCGACACGCCCGGAATCGGGTCCTCGAAGGAGGAAGAACCGCAGGTCAGAGCAGATCGGGCCGCTTATCTGACGATTACTCGGATGGGTCAGCCCCGTGTCACCCACCTGTCGGCTGCCCGTCACCCGGGGCGCGCTCCACGCTGCCCCCGGGCGCGCGCGGGGCAGGAGGGACGTCGGCACACCCTCGTACCCGCGCTCCGACACCCGTCCGGCGGCGGCCCCCACCCGTTCGCACCGTCCGGCGCGACGGTCCGTCAGGTCGCCTTTACCGTTCTGACGACGCCACGAAGGGAGAACCATGCCCCCGAAGGACTTCCGCGTCTTCCAGCGCAGGAGACGCCGCCCCTGGGGCGTCCTGGCCCTCGCCATGCTGTCCGGGATCGCGATGATGCGCAACGGAGTGGACGTCGCGGACGGGCCTCCGCAGCCCACCGCGGCGGCCCGTCCGGTGGCACGCCCCGTCACCCCGCCGCAGGACGGGGCGACCGAGGGTCTGGAGCCGCTGCCCTTCGCCCCCGCCTCCCGGATCAAGATCCCGGCGATCCAGGTCGCGGCCCCGATCATGGACGTGGGCCTGGACCCGGACGGCTGGGTGGCGGCCCCGCCGCCCCAGGACGCCAACCTCGCCGGCTGGTACCAGAACGGCATCTCCCCCGGCCAGCGCGGCACCGCGGTGGTCGTCGGCCATGTCGACAACGCCCAGGGACCCGCGGTCTTCTACGGCCTGGGCTCCCTGGAGAAGGGCCAGCACATCGAGGTCGAGCGGTACGACGGCCGGATCGCGGTCTTCGAGATCTACGGGCTCGAGGTGTACTCGAAGGACAACTTCCCGGGCGTGCAGGTGTACGCCGACACGGGCGAGCCCGAGCTGCGGGTCATCACCTGCGGCGGCGGGTACACGCGCGCGCGTGGCTACGACGGGAACGTCGTCGTGTACGCGCGGATGGTCGGCTCCCGCTAGCGGGACACGCGAAGGGCCCCGGCACCTGGTGGTGCCGGGGCCCTTTCCCGCACCGGAGCATTCAGCGCCGGGGGACGGTGATGTGGTAGCCCGCGTCGAGGAGTTCGGGCAGGTAGCGGCGGAGCGCGGCCACGCTCTGGGCGCGGTCGCCGCCCGCGTCGTGGGAGAGGACGACCGCGCCGGGGGCGGCCCCGTCGAGGACGCGGCGGACGATGGTCCCGGTGCCCGGCTCCTTCCAGTCCAGGGTGTCGACGGTCCAGGCGAGCGGCTCCATGCCCAGTTCGGCACCGATCTCGAAGGAGTGCCGGTTCCAGGCCCCGTAGGGGGCGCGGTACCAGAGCGGGGCCGCGCCGAGGGTCCGTTCCACGACCTCGCTGGTGGAGCCGAGCTCGTCGCGGATCCGGGAGGGCCGCAGCTTGGGGATGAGCGGGTGGGACCACGAGTGGTTGCCGACGACATGGCCGTCGGCGGCCATCTCCCGCAGCAGGTCCGGGTTCTCGACGGCCATCTCTCCGCAGACGAAGAACATCGCCCGGCAGTCGTGGCGGCGCAGGGTCTCCAGGATGGCGGGGGTGTAGCGCGGGTCGGGGCCGTCGTCGAAGGTCAGCACCATCGAGCGGCCGACCCCGGACATGCTGAGGAAGGGCCGCTGCCGGACCGGCGGCACGGCCCGCCGGAAGGCCGGGGGCGCGTACGCGGTCATCGGCTGGAGCCGGTACGAGGACGGGCGGAGCCGGGCGGCCCGCGCGGCCTGCGGTCCGCCCGCCGATCCCGATCCAGTTCCCGGGGCGCCCTGGGGAGCGGGGGCGGCGCCCGCGGGCCCGTCGGGGGCGGCGAGCCGGTCGGCCGCGAGGTAGCCGACGGTGGCCGTGGCGCCGAGCGCGGCGGCGAGGCGCAGCACCGCCCGACGCCCACTAGTCATCTCATCCTTTTTCATGACTAATAGTTCGTACGGGCGAGGGTCCACCCGGCTCATCGACACCGGCCGCCTGTGCGAAAGCACCCGATGAGCCGATAGCCGGAAACGCCCCGGCCCTACTTCCCCATCACCAGGCCGTCCTTGTCGGCGCCGCGGCCGAGGACGACCTGCCGGATCGTCTCGCGGATGGCGGTGTGGCGCGGGTCGCCGTCCCCCGCCGCGCCGAGGTTGACGACCCGGCCCCGGCCGGTGTCGAACCACTGCGGGACGAACTCGGCCTTGCTGACCTCCCATCGCCCACCGGGCGCCTTGGGCGGGGCGAAGGTGAAGCGGCCGAGGGTGCCCTGGTTTCCGCGGGGGTCGAAGGCACCCTCGTGGTTGATCATGTCCCCGGCGATCTGGTCGCCCATCCCGTAGACGACCCAGGTGCCGTTGACCTTCTCGTAGGCCTGCGGGATGTGGGCGTGGGTACCGATGATCAGGTCGATGTCGGGACGGCCGCCGCTCGTGGAGGCGGTCAGCGCGCGACCGAGCGAGAGCTGCCGCCCGTCGGCCTCCGTCTGCCACTCGGTGCCCCAGTGGACGCTGACCACGACGACGTCGGCGCCGGCCGCGCGGGCGGCGCGCGCGTCGTCGATCACCTTGCGCTCGTCGAGCAGTTGGACCGCCCAGGGCTGCCCCTGGGGCAGCGGGTAGCCGTTGGTGTCGTAGGTGTAGGCGAGCTGGGCGACGGTGGCGCCACCGGCCTTGAGCAGCGTGGGGCGCGCCGCCTCCTCGGCGGTACGGGCGGAGCCGGCGTGCCGGACCCCGGCCCTGTCCAGGGCGTCGAGGGTGCGGCTGAGACCGGCGGCGCCGTCGTCGAGGGTGTGGTTCGAGGCGGTGGAGCAGGAGTCGTAGCCGGTGGCCTTGAGCGCGGTGGCGACCTCGGGCGGCGACTTGAAGGCGGGGTAGCCGGTGTAGGGGCCGCCCTCCTCCCCGTAGACGGTCTCCATGTGGCAGATGGCCAGGTCGGCGCGGGAGACGACGTCCTTGACCCCGGCGAGCATGGGGGCGAAGTCGTATCCGTCGCCGCCGGCGTCCTGGGCGGCGCGACGGATGATCGAGTCGTGCGGGAGGACGTCACCGGAGGCCACGAGGGTGAACCCGGCGGGCGCGGGGGTCGTGCCGGGAGCGGGGGTCGTGCCGGAGGCGGGGGGCGTGCCGGAGGTGGAGGACGGTGCGGCGGGCCGCCCGGCCGGGTCACCGGGGGCGGTGCCGCCCGGGCCGCCGGCTTCCGAACAGCCCGTGGCCGCCGCGAGGAGGAGGGCGGCGACCGCCACCACCGCCGGTCTGGTGCGTGAGGTCATGTACGGCACTCCGCTCAGTCCTTGCTATGAACATCTGTTCTGAAGAATTGATCTCGCGAGAAAGCCCCAGTCAAGGGTCAAGGCCGCAGAAGCTCATGAACCCCGCTGAAACGGACGCAACGACTCCGCCTGACCGTTCGCCGTACCATTCGCCGCTCGGTGCGACCGTTCGTCGCAGACCGCTGTCCGTTCCCTGTCTCTCCGCTTCCGGATGCGTTCGTATACCGCCGGGACGACGGGCCGCGGGAGAGGCGGGAAGCATGAAGACGGCGACGACCGACGAACGGAACCTGGAACAGCTGCAGCGGGACCACGGTCCCGCGCTGCTCTCCTTCCTGCTCGGGCTGACCTACGGGGACCGGCAGCGGGCCGAGGACCTCGCCCAGGAGACCCTCGTACGGGCCTGGCTCCACCCCGAGGCCTTCGAAGGGCCCTACGCCTCCATGCGGCCCTGGCTCTTCACCGTGGCCCGCCGACTGGCCATCGACGCCCGCCGCTCACGCCTCGCCCGGCCCGCCGAGATCGGCGACGGCGTGCTCGCGGTGACCCCCGACCCCGCCGACGCCACCGCCACCGCCGAGGCCGCCCTCGACGTACGGGCGGCCGTCCGCGAACTGAGCCCCGAGCACCGGGCGGTGCTCGTCCGGCTCTACTTCCGCGGCCTGACCGTCAACGAGGCCGCCGTGGACCTCGGCATCCCGGCCGGGACCGTCAAGTCCCGCTCGCACTACGCGCTGCGGCAGCTCGGCCGTTCGCTGCCCGGCTACCGTCCGCGGCGCGCGGGCGTTGCCCGGCCGCGCGCCGCGGCCCCACAATGACGCCGTGACGCTGACTATCGCCGCCGCCGAAAAGCTCCTCGCCGACAACTTCGCCCCCTGGGTGCTCGATCTGGGGCTCTCGGTCGACTCCGTCGACGGAGCCGGATCAGGTGCCGGGGCCGGGGCCGGGGCCGTGCTCCGGCTTCCCTGGTCGGACCGGCTCGCCCGGGAGGGCGGTGGCCTCTCCGGACAGGCCCTGATGGCGGCGGCCGACACCGCGACGGTGATCGCGGTCGCCGCGGCCCGCGGCGGCTTCGTGCCGATGACCACCGTCCAGCAGTCCATCACCTTCCAGCGGGCGATCGTCGGCAGCGACGTCCTGGTACGGGCCCGGCTCACCAAGACGGGCAAGCGGATGGCCTTCGCCGACATCACGATGACCGCCGAGGGCACGGAGGAGACCGCCGCCCACGCCACCGCCGTGTACGCACTGCTCGGCTGAACCCGCGCGCGGCCACCGAGCACCGAACCGGCCGCGGCTCCCTGTCGTCCCCGCCTCCCCCGCCCCGCACATCACCCGAGACAACAGGAATCCCACCGGCACCGATCCGGCCGGGAAACGTATCCGAAACCACACGGGCGAGTTGAGCAAAGCGGGACCCGCGGAGGCCCTTCTCGGTGGAGGCTCTTCCCCGGGCCCCCAGTGGTCCGGGTCCCCGACGTCCGGGAGAAGGTGGGAGCGTTGCTGTCCGAGAGCACGAACGGCACCGGTGGCACGAGCGGCGACGGACTGGCCGTCCCGATGGCCTGGCTGTGCGCCGAGTACCTGGCCGACGAGGTGCTGCGGACCGCCGCGCTCGTGGCGCCCGGCTCGCTGGAGTACCGGGCCGGCCTCCAGGCCCTGGCCCTCACCGTCCATCTGTCGGAGGACACGGAGGGAGCCGGCGGCCGGGGCGCGGCAGGCGGCCCGCGTACCCCTGTACGGCTCGACGCCCTGCTGCGCCGCACGGCGTACGACCGGCCCTGGCCGTCCTGGGTCGAGGAGCGGCTCGCGGCCCGGCAAGCGGCCTCGGACGACGGTCCCGACCTGGCCCTGGCGCACACCGCCTGGCGGAACCTGCGCGACACCTGGGTGCGCGCCGCCGACCTCGAAGGGTCCGATTCCGACGATCCCGGGTCCGCGGTGGACGAGGAGGACCAGGTCTGGCTGCCCGCCTGGAAGTTGGGCCTGCCGCTCGCCCATCTCTCGCTGTACCTGCGCTGATCGGGGGGGGTACTGGACGTACGGGAAGGCCGGGAGGCTCACCCGGGGGAACGGTGCACGCCGGGGCGGTACTTGGGGATGCGTACGGTCACCTTCATCCCCGCGTCGACCCCGGTCTCGATGACGAGGCCGTGCTCCGTCCCGTAGACCTGCCGCAGCCGCTCGTCCACGTTGGACAGACCGATGCCGGAGCCCGCCGGATGCTCCCCCCGCAGGACGGCGCGCAGCAGCTCCGGGTCCATGCCGACCCCGTCGTCCTCGACGGTCACCACGGCCTCGGCGCCCGCGTCCCGGGCGGCGATCGTCACCCGGCAGCCGCGCTCCCGCTCCTGGAGACCGTGCTTGACCGCGTTCTCCACCAGCGGCTGGAGGCAGAGGAAGGGCAGGGTCACCGGCAGCACCTCGGGGGCGATCTGGAGCGTCACCTTGAGCCGGTCCCCGAAGCGGGCCCCGGCGAGAGCCAAGTACTGCTCGATGGAGCGCAGTTCGTCGGCCAGCTGGGTGAACTCCCCGTGCCTGCGGAAGGAGTACCGGGTGAAGTCGGCGAACTCCAGGAGGAGCTCCCGGGCGCGCTCGGGGTCGGTGCGGACGAACGAGGCGATGGCGGCGAGGGAGTTGAAGATGAAGTGCGGGGAGATCTGGGCGCGCAGGGCCTTGATCTCGGCCTCCACGATCCTGGTCCGCGAGCGGTCGAGCTCGGCCAGCTCCAGCTGGACGGAGACCCAGCGGGCCACCTCGGTCGCGGCCCGTACGAGGACCGCCGACTCCCGCGAGCCGTAGGCGACGAGCGCGCCGAGGACGCCGTCCTCGCCGGTGAGCGGGGCGATCACCGCCCAGCCCAGCGGGCAGGCCGGGTCGGCGCAGCCGGTGTGCGCGGACCTGCTGCGGCCGGTCCCGAGGGTCTCGGCGGCCAGTGCGGGGACGTGCGCGCGGTGATGGTCCTCACCCGGTCCGTCCCAGGCGAGGACCGCGCTCCGGTCGGTGAGGCAGAGGGCCTCGGTGCCGAGCAGCGAACGGAGCGTGCGGACCGCCTTGCGGGCGGTCTCCTCGGTGAGTCCGGCGCGCAGCGGCGGCGCGGCGAGCGAGGCGGTGTGCAGCGTGTGGAAGGTGGCCCGTTCGACGGGCGTACCGAGGTCGGGATCGGCGGCGCGGCCCCCGCGGCGGGCGGCGAACCGCCCCAGGACGAAGCCGGCGGCGAGCAGCACGGCACCGGCGGCGGCCGCGGCGGCGAGGGCGATGCCGCTCATCGGCGAACCGCCCGCGAGAGGACGGTGCCGGTCATCGGCGTACCTCCTGGGAAGGGCCCGGTCATCGGCGTACCTCCTGGGAGGGCACCGTGCCGGTGATCTCCTCCGGCAGGTGGAGTCGGGCGAGGAGTGCCGGGGTGCCGGGCGGGACGCGGCCCGGGGTGGCGAGCGAGACGAGGACCATGGTGAGGAAGCCGAGGGGGACCGACCAGACGGCGGGCCAGGCCATCAGCGTGTGGGGCCAGCCCTCGGGGGCGAGCCCGGCACGGGTCGCCATGACGGCGGCGAGCGCGGACCCGCCGCCGAGCAGGAGCCCGGCCATGGCGCCGGGCGGGGTGAGCCGGCGCCACCAGATGCCGAGGACGAGCAGCGGGCAGAAGGAGGAGGCGGAGACCGCGAAGGCGAGGCCGACGGCGTCGGCGACCGGAACCTTTGAGGCGACCACCCCGACGGCGAGCGGGACGGCGGTGGCCAGCAGGGTCGCGAGCCGGAAGTGGCGTACGCCCCGCGAGGGCAGCACGTCCTGGGTGAGGACCCCGGCGACGGACATGGTGAGCCCGGACGCGGTGGAGAGGAAGGCCGCGAAGGCCCCGCCCGCCAGGAGCGCGCCGAGGAGTTCGCCGGGGAACCCGCCGAGGATCCGCGCGGGCAGCACGAGGACGGCGGCGTCGGCGGAGCCCGTGAGGGCGAGCTCGGGCGCGTAGATCCGGCCGAGGGCTCCGTAGAGCGGCGGCAGCAGGTAGAAGGCGCCGACGAGACCGAGCACGACGAGGGTGGTCCGGCGGGCCGCGCGGCCGTGCGGGCTGGTGTAGAAGCGGACGGCGACGTGCGGCAGGCCCATGGTGCCGAGGAAGGTCGCGAGGATCAGCCCGTACGTGGCGTACAGCTGGTGTCCGTCGTGTCCGCCGGCGAGCGGCTGGGACCAGCCCAGCGGGTCGGTGCCGCTGGCGGCCCGCTCGGGCAGGACCGCGCCCGGCGCGAAGGCGAGTTCGGTGCCGGCGAGGACGTGGTGGGTGCCGGGTTCGAGGGTGACGGTCCGGTGGTCGTACGGGACGGCGTCGAGGGTGCCGGTGACGGTGAGGGTGAGCGGGGCGTCGAGGCCGATCCGTACCGTGTCGGCGACCCGGACGACGGTGTGCTCGCGGAGGACGGCGGGGGCGTCGAAGCGGGCCCGCGGCGTTCCGTCCCCGTACCAGGCGGCGAGGAGGAAGAGGGCGGGGACCAGCAGAGCGGTGAGTTTCAGCCAGTACTGGAAGGCCTGGACGAAGGTGATGCTGCGCATGCCGCCCGCCGCGACGGTGCCGGTGACGACGAGGGCGACGAGCAGCCCGCCGACCCAGTCGGGGGCGCCGGTGAGGATCTCCAGGGTGAGCCCGGCGCCCTGGAGCTGCGGCAGCAGGTAGAGCCAGCCGATGCCGACGACGAAGAGGCTGGCGAGGCGGCGGGCCTGCGGGGATTCGAGGCGCGCCTCGGCGAAGTCGGAGAGGGTGTACGCGCCCGAGCGGCGGAGCGGGGCGGCGACGAGGACGAGCAGGACGAGGTATCCGGCGGTGTAGCCGACCGGGTACCAGAGCATGGCGGGGCCCTGGACGAGGACGAGTCCCGCGATGCCGAGGAAGGAGGCGGCCGAGAGGTACTCGCCGCTGATGGCGGCGGCGTTGAGGCCCGGCCGGACGGTCCGCGAGGCGACGTAGAAGTCGGAGGTGGTGCGGGAGATCCGCAGGCCGAGGGCGCCGATGAGGACGGTGGCGAGGACGACGGCGGTGACGGCCGCGACGGCGTAGGTCTGGTTCACGCCGCCACCACGCGGTGCTGGTTCATGCGGGGCGCTTCACCGTTCGACGAGACCGGTGAAGTCGCGCTCGTTGCGTTCGGCGCGGCGGACGTACCAGTGGGCGATGCCCCAGACGACGGGGTACACCCCGGCGCCGAGCGCGATCCAGACGAGGGCCTCGGGGGCGGGCAGCGCGAGCAGCAGGGGCAGCGAGCCGACGAGCAGGGCGAGCGCGCCGAGGGCGGTGAGGGCGGCGCGCAGCTGGCTGCGCATCAGGGAGCGGACGTAGGTGTGGCCGAGGGTGGTCTGCTCGTCGATCTCGGAGCGGGCCGGCGGGTGGGCGGGCCGCCGCCCGGCGGGTCCGGGGACGGAGCCGGCGCCGTGGGCGGAGGCGTACGTGACGGTCTCGCGCCGGGGTCTGCGCGGCGGGTGGTGCTCGGACATCGGGGTCCGCTCCGGCCTCTCTCGACGACTTCCGACGGCTACGGCTACCGACGGTTTTTGACGACTTCCGACGGCTACCGACGACTTTCGACAGCTACCGACGGCTGGCACGGGCCGTGGGCCCGGGACGCGTGGAGTCTACGCAGCGCTCCCCGCTCGCGGTAGACACGGACGGCGAGAGGGAGGGGAGGTACGGGCTCAGCCGCCGGCCCGCCGCATCAGCAGGTCCCGCAGCTGGCGGGCGTGGCGGCGGCTGACCGCGAGGTCGGTGTCGCCAAGCCGCACCGAGGTGGTCCCGCCGTCGAGCCGGAGTTCGTCGATGCGGGCGAGCGCCACGAGATGGCTGCGGTGGATGCGGACGAAGCCCCGGGCGGCCCACCGCTCCTCGAGGGTGGAGAGGGGGATGCGGACGAGGTGGCTGCCGTGGTCGGTGTGGAGGCGGGCGTAGTCGCCGTGGGCCTCCACGTACGCGATGTCGTCGACGGAGACGAAGCGGGTGACCCCGCCGAGCTCGACGGGGATCTGTTCGGGCGCGACGAGGCCGGAGGTCACGGCCGGGGCGGTGGCGTGCACCAGGTCGTGGACGCGGCGGACGGCCTCGGCGAGGCGTTCACGGCGGACGGGCTTGAGGACGTAGTCGACCGCCTTGAGGTCGAAGGCCTGCAGGGCGAAGCCCTCGTGGGCGGTGACGAAGACGACCAGCGGGGGGCGGGCGAAGCCGGCGAGCAGCCGGGCCACGTCGAGTCCGGTGAGTCCGGGCATGTGGATGTCCAGGAAGACGACGTCGACCCCCTCGTCCCCGTCGGGTCCCGTCTCCAGGGCGCGCCCGATCCTGCGCAGGGCCGCGGTCGCGTCGCCGGCGCCCTCGGCGGTGCGCACCCGCGGGTCGGCGCGCAGCAGGTAGAGCAGCTCCCCGAGGGCGGGTTCCTCGTCGTCGACGGCCAGTACGCGCAGCATGCGCGGGAGTCTATTTGAGGAGTCTGGACAGGCGGCGGTCGGCGAGCGGCTTGCCGCCGGTCTGGCAGGTGGGGCAGTACTGGAGGGAGGAGTCGCTGAAGCTGACCTCCCGGATGGTGTCGCCGCAGACCGGGCAGGGCTCCCCCGTCCGGCCGTGGACGCGCAGCCCGCTCTTCTTCTCCGCCTTCAGCCGGCCCGCGGCGAGCCCGTGGGAGCGTTCGACGGCCTCGCGGAGGGTGGTCCGCATCGCCGTGTGGAGGGCGGTGGTCTCCTCCGGGGTGAGGTTCTGGGTGGGTTTGAAGGGGGACATCCTCGCGGCGTGGAGGATCTCGTCGCTGTAGGCGTTGCCGATGCCGGCGATGAGGCTCTGGTCGCGCAGGGCGCCCTTGATCTGGCGGCGTTCGCCCGCGAGGAGGGCGGCGAAGGCCCCGGGGCCGAAGTCCTCGGCGAGCGGGTCGGGGCCGAGGCGGGCGACGCCCGGCACCTCCCGCGGGTCGTGGACGAGGTGGACGGCGAGGCGTTTGGTGGTGCCGGCCTCGGTGAGGTCGAAGCCGTCGCCCCCGGTGAGCGCGGTACGGAGGGCCAGCGGGCCCTTGCCGGGCTTCGGCGGCCCGGAGGGCAGCGGGTCCTGCCAGCGGAGCCAGCCCGCGCGGGCCAGGTGGAACAGGAGGTGCAGTTCGCCCGCCGCGCCGACGGTGGTGAGGTCGAGGAACTTGCCGTGCCGGCCGACGGCGGTGACCTCGGCGCCCTCGACGGCGGTCAGGGGCGGGTCGTACGTCTTGAGGACGCTGATCGCGACGGGCAGGACGCGGGCGATCTCCTTGCCCACCAGGTGCGCGTCGAGGAACTCGCGAAGCGCTTCCACCTCGGGCAGTTCGGGCATGGCTCCACCCTGCCGCACGGGCGGCCCCGGCGCGCGTCAGGACTCCGGGACCGGTTCCGGGACCTGTTCCGGGACCGGTTTCGTGTCCAGGTCGGGGGCCAGGTCCAGGTCCGGTTCCGGGACCGGGGCCAGGTCCGGGACCAGTTCCAGGTCCAGGTCCGGTTCCGGGACCGGGTCCAGCAGCTCCAGTTCGGCGGTGAGCGCGGCGGCGAGGGCGTCGAGGTCGGGGACGGCCGCCCCGTCGGCGACGAGACCGATGTGGACCTGGCCCCCGTACGGGGACATGGCGACGGCGAGGGACTGGCCGCGGGCGAGCGGGGCCATCGGGAAGAGCGCGCGCAGCGGGGCGCCGCCCAGGGAGAGCGCCGAGCGGGGCAGCGGCACCTGGGTGACGAGGAGGTCGAAGAGGAGCCGGGCCGCGCCGGAGGCGAAGGGGGCGCCGAAGCGGTGGGCGAGCGGTGGCAGTTGGTCGGCCAGGAGGGCGACCGCGCCCGCGCCCCTGAAGGGGCCGGCGGCCTTGTTGCGGTCCATGGCGTGCCGTACGGCGGCGAGTCGGGCCGCCGGGTCGGGTTCGGTGACCGGCAGGTCGAGGAGGTAGCCGGAGAGGCTGTTGCCGGGGCCGGGCGGGGCGCCGGGGCGGCGGCGCGAGACGGGGACGAGGGCCCGGGGGTCGGCGCCGGGGAGGGGCAGCCCGCGCCCGTCGAACCAGCGGCGCAGGGCTCCGGCGACGACGGCGAGGAGCACGTCGTTGGCGGTGCCGCCGGTGGTGCGGCGGATCCGCTGGACGCGGTCGAGGGGCAGGGTCACGGTGGCGATCCGGCGCGTACCGCTGGAGTCGGCGGCGAGGGCGGCGGCGGGCCGACCGTCGAGGCGGCCGGCGCGGACGACGGAGGAGCCGACGACGGAGACGCCGACCTCGACGGCCCGGCCGAGGTCGCCGAGCCGCTCCCGGGCGAGGTCGAAGAGGCGTCCGGGGCCGGGGAGCCAGGACCGCGGGGGTACGGGGCGGGGTCGGCGCGCCGGGCGGCGGCCGGCGGCGATCTCGTCGAAGATCCCGGCGCCGATGGCGACGGCCCGCATGCCGTCGGCGAGGGCGTGGTGGAGTTTGACGAGGACCGCGAAGGAGCCGTCGGGGGCGCCGCTGAGCAGGTACATCTCCCAGGGCGGCAGGCCGCGCTCGACGGGCTGCTCCATGAGCTCGGCGGCGAGCCGGGCGGCCTCGGCGGGGAAGTCCGCGCCGGGGAGGGCGATCCGGCGGACGTGGCGGCTTACGTCGAAGTCCGGGTCGGCGCTCCAGGCGGCGCCGCCGACGGGGAGCAGGACGTCGCGCACGCGCATCCGCAGCCGGGGGACGGCGGCGGCGCGGCGGGCGAGGAGTTCCAGGACGTCCGGAGGCTCGTGGCCCGTGGCCGGGGGGACGGGGCCGAAGTGGACGAGGGCCCCGAGGTGCAGGGGGTGGGCGGCGGATTCCAGATGCCAGAAGGCCAGATCGAGGGGTGCCAGTAGCTCGCTGCTGCTCAACGGGGGGTCCTCACGTCCTGCGCGGAGGGGCGGGAGAGCAAAGTCAATCGCGTACCGTCAGTTACGGTCAAGTACGACCAGTTCACGCTCAGTTAACAGGATCACTCCTCCACGGTGAACTCGCACCACACACACTTGCCTCCGCCCCGCGATTCCACGCCCCAGACGTCGGAGAGCCGGTCGACCAGAAGCAGTCCACGGCCGGAGACCCCCGCCTCGCCCGCCTCACGGCGCCGGGGCAGCGCGCTGGACCGGTCCTCGACCTCCACCCGCAGCCGGCGCTCGGGTCCGACGAGGATCCGCAGGGTCACGATCGCCCCGCCGTCGGTGTGCATCAGCGCGTTGGTCATCAGCTCGTCGGCGACCAGCTCGATCTCGTCCGCGCGCTCCCCCGCGCCCCAGGCCCGGACCGCGGCCCGGATCATGTGCCGGGCGGAACTCAGCGCCTCCGGGTCGCTCTGGGCCACGTGCTGCCGGAACCGGCCGGCCCGCTGCGGCGGGTACGCGGCCTGGCGGCGCAGCAGCAGGATCGCCACGTCGTCCTCGCCGCCGCGGTCGGCGACCACGTCGCAGAGGTGGTCCGCGAGCTGCTGGAGGTCGGCGGGCCCGCGCCGGACGAGGGAGGTGAGCCATTGGAAGCCCTCGTCGAGGTCGGCGCCGGGCTTCTCGACCAGACCGTCGGTGTAGAGCATCAGGGTCTGGCCGGGGTCCAGCTCCAGGGTGGTCACGGGGTAGTCGAGGCGGCCGAACTCCGCGGAGAGCCCGAGCGGCAGCCCGCCCTCCACGGGAAGCCTGCGGCAGCTGCCGTCGACCTCCCTGACCAGCGGGTCGACATGGCCGGCCCGGACGATCTGGACGACCCCGGTGGCGAGGTCCACCTCGGCGTAGGTGCAGGTGGCGAAGCGTTCGGTGTCGAGCTCGTGCAGGAAGACCGAGGCCCTGGCCATGACCGTGGCCGGGGTGTGCCCCTCGGCCGCGTAGGCGCGGAGCACGATCCGCAGCTGGCCCATGACGGCGGCCGCGTGGGTGTCGTGGCCCTGGACGTCGCCGATGACGGCGCCGACCCGTCCGCCGGGCAGCGGGATGATGTCGTACCAGTCGCCGCCGATGTCCTGGCCGAGCCGGGCCGAGCGGTAGCGGACGGCCGTCTGCGCGCCGGGCACCTCGGGGATCCGGCGCGGCAGCATCGCCTGCTGGAGCCCTTCGGCGAGGTCGTGTTCCTGCTCGTACAGCATGGCGCGCTGGAGGCTCTGGGCGATGCTGCTCCCGAGGGCGACGAGCAGGGTCCGCTCGTCCTCGCTGAAGCCGGTCCTGTCGCTGTACAGCAGCCCGAGCGCGCCGATGGGCCGGGCCTGGGCGATCAGGGGCAGATAGGCGGCGGCGGTGATGCCGAGCCCGCTGATGTGCGGCCAGAGCACCGGGAAGGAGGTGGCGAAGTCCCGGGCCGAGTCGATGAACCGAGGCCGCAGGGTGCGGATCACCTCGCTCATCGGGTACGGCTCGTCCACCCGGGTGAAGCGGGTGCCCGGCACGAAGGCGCCGTCGGCCCCCTCGGCGACCAGATGGATGCGGCCGGCTTCGAGGAGGCCCACGACGAGGCTCGCGGCACCGAAGTGTTCGAGGGCGTGCGAGTCGTTGAGCAGGTCGATGACGTCCTGCACGGTCCGGGCGTCGGCGAGGGCGGCCGTCGTGCCCTCGACGACGCCTGCGCGCCGTCGGCGCCCCTCGTCGAGGCCGAGCCGGGCGGCGGACTCGGTCAGCTCGTGGGTGGCGTCGCGGACGACGCCCACGATGCGCACCGGACGGCCCGTGTCGTCGTGCTCGACGATGCCCTGGGTGTGGGTCCACTGCTGCCCGCCGTCGCGGCGGCGGATCCGGAAGTAGGCGCCGTACTGGTCGCTGCCCTCCTTGAGCGCCTGGGCGACCATGGTGTCGAGGCGGCGGGCCTCGTCGGGCAGGATCCGGGAGCCGAGGCTCTCGGGGCGGTCGTCGTAATCGGCGCGGTCGATGTCGAAGACCTCAAGGGCGGCCTCGTCCATGATCATCGTCCCGGTGAGCAGGTCCCAGTCGAAGCCGCCCATCCGGAAGGCCGAGCCGAAGTCGTGCAGGATCCGGGCTCCGGCGCCCGGCTCCTCCGCCGCACGGCGGAGCCGCTCGGCCGCCTCCCCGCCCCCGATACCCGCGCTCATGGGGCCACGCTAGGCGCAGCCCCGCCCATGCGCACCATGGAGATCCGTTTCACCCCGTCGGCCCCTCATCCTTCGAAGGTCTCGGGCTGCTCCTGCCCCGTGCCGTTCGGGAAGAGCTCCTCGGGCGGCAGCTCGCCGTCCGGAACGGTGGGCGGCTCGGCATACGGGTCGGTGTTCGGGTCCGTGTACGGGTCGGGGTACGGCTCGGAGCGCGGTTCCTCGTACGGGTCGGGGTACGGCTCCCCCGAGGGATCGGGGTGCGCGGGCGTCGGGTCGCCATCCGTGCCGCCCGTCCCGGACGGGTCCGGGACCACGGGAGCGGGGTCCGTCGGGGCCGGGGAGGCGGGGTCGGGCGAGACCGGATCGGGGGAGGCCGGATCCGGTGGGGTCCGGCGGTCCGGGGCGCTCGGGTCGGGCGTGGCCCGGTCCGGTGTGCTCGGGACCGGCGCGCTCGCGTCCGGCCGGGCGGGATCCGGCGTGGCGGCCTCGGACAGGTGGCACGTGTCCGGGTCGCAGTCCGGCTCCACGGTGGGCTTCCGGTCCTCGGCCCCGTCACTGCCGGTCCGCCGCTCGATCCAGGTGCTGTCGGCGGCGTTCACGATGACCAGGCTGGTGACGACGGTGGTGGTCGGCCGGACGACGATGACGTGCTCGGGGTCGAAGCCGTCCCAGGCGTCGCCCTGGTGGACCCCGCCCTTGGCCACGACCGGGGTGCGGAGCGGGTTGCCGCAGGCGCAGCGGACGCGCGGCGAGCCGTACTGGTCGACGAGGACCGCCGTACCGGTCTGGAGGACGGACTGGAAGGGGGTGGCACGGCCGCCCCGGTAGCCGTGGTTGGTGACCCTGGCGTCGGCGCGCAGGACGACGGGGGTCAGCCCGCGCAGCCAGCCGGAGACGTTCGTCTCGGGGATGCCGGCGGCCTCGGCGAAGGCGCGGGTCCTGGCCTGGTCGGCGGCGAGGAAGGAGACCTGCCGCTCGACGTCGCAGCTGCCCTCCGCCCGCGTGCCGCCGTAGAGGCCGGGGGTGGAGCCGGTGACCTCGCGGACCTGCTGCAGGGAGGCGGCGTCCGGGTCCCGCTCCGGGGCGGCCACCGGGCCGGTGATCCGGGCGGTGGAGTCGGTGAAGGGGTCGGGGCCCCGGGCGCCGAGCGGCTGGAGGAGGATCTCCTGGCCGACGGCGGCCGCGGGCTGCTCGCCGTGGCTGCCGCCGTCGCCGCGGGACGAGCAGCCGGCGATCAGCAGGGCCGAGGCGAGTGCGGTGACGGCGGTTACCGCGGCGGGCCCGGTGGGAACCGAGCGGTTCCGGGCGGGTGGGGTCGGGCGGGGAGCCGAAGGAGTTCGCCGCGTCCGGCGCAGGGGTGTGCGCACCTGGTTCTCCCGTTTTCTCTCCCCGGGGCCCTGCGCCCGGTTCCGGCCAGTCCCTCATGTCTGTCGCAGCGCGCGGGCCCCCGCAAGCGGGGGACGGCCGACCGGGGCGGCCTGCACCCGGCCGGCCGAACGCAGTACTTGAACACGTTCAAGAAAGGCTCTACGCTCGGATCGCCAGTTGAACACGTTCAAGTCGGGGGGTGTCCTATGACCGCGCTGTCACTTCTGGTGAATCCGGTCGTGATGATCGGGATGTTCTGGGTGGTGCCGACGGGGCTCGCACTCCTCGACGGCCCCAGGCCACCGGGGTGGGACCCGCTCCGCCGCGCCTGGCCGCTCCTCGCCGCCCCCGGAGCGCTGGCCCTCTGGCTCCCCCGCTCCGGTCTCGCGGCCGGGCTCGCCGCCGTCTACGCCCTCGCCACCCTGGCGCTCGCGCTCCAGGCCCCGGCCCGGCTGACCCTCACCCGCTCGCTGCGGCCGAGAGAGATCGCGGTCCTGACCTCCCTCGTCGCCCCCTCCGTCGCCGGGGCGGCGCTCGTCGCCGAACGGGCCGCGTACCCGTTCTTCGGCTTCGAGCTCGACATGCTCGCGCTGACCGTCCCGCACTTCCACTTCGCGGGCTTCGCCGCCGCGCTCGTCGCCGGTCTCGTCTGCCGCGCCGACGACGGCCCCACCGCCCGCTTCGCCGCACTGAGCGTCCCCGCCGGCACCCTGCTCGTCCTGCTCGGCTACTTCGTCGACGACTGGGCCGAGCTCGTGGGAGCGGTCGTCCTCACGGCCGGCATGGCGGCGGTCGCCGTCCTGACCCTGCGGGAGCGGCGCGAACTCGCGGCCGACCGGCTCACACGCGGCCTGCTCGCCGTCTCGGCCCTGGTCCTCGTCGTCACCATGCTGCTCGCGCTGAGCTGGGCGCTCGGCGAGGCCACCGGCCTGCCGCACCTCGGTCTGACGTGGACGGCGGCGACGCACGGCCTGGGCAACGCCCTGGGATTCACCGTCTGCGCCCTGCTCGCCCGCCGCCGCCTCCAGGCAGACCGCACGGCACCGCTTCTCCCGGCCCCGCCCCTCCAGACCCGCCCGCGAACGGAGCTCCCGGCATGACCCGCCTCACGCACAACCTCTCGCGCACCACCCACCCCAACCGCCCCACCGGCCCCGTCCGCCCCCGCCCGAGCCTCAGCTACCGCGAGGTCGGCGCCACCCGTACCCCGGAGCACCTCCCCGAGGGCTACCACCACCTGCGCCACAGCGCGGTCGTCGGCCACGGCCGCGCCGCCTTCGAGGCCGCCGGTGAGGCCGTCACCACCTGGCGGACACACCGCGCCTCCGGGGCGACCGTCCGCAGCGAGGCCGTCCGCGCCGAGCCCGGCGTCCACCTGGAGGTGTCGGTGGGCGTCGGCCGGGTCAGGCTCGGCGCCCCCTGCGAGGTGGTCTGGACGGCGTACGAGGAGCACCGCGTCGGCTTCGCCTACGGCACCCTGACCGGGCACCCGGAGCTCGGCGAGGAGTCCTTCGTCGTCGAGCTGGCACCCGACGGCACGGTCCGGTTCACGATCACCGCGTTCAGCCGGCCCGCCGCCTGGTACACCCGGCTGGCCGGGCCCCTGATCCCACTGCTCCAGCGGACGTACGCCCGGCGGCTGGGCCGGACCCTGCGGCGCCTCGTCAGGACCTGATCCCGGACCGATACTGGAAGGGATGGAGTGGTTCACCGCGCCCGACCTCTGGCTGAGCCGGATCGCGTTCCAGCGGGGCCTCGCCGGGCTGTACTGCGTGGCGTTCCTGTCGGCCGCCCTCCAGTTCCGGGCGCTGATCGGCGAGCGCGGCATGCTCCCCGTACCGGAGTACCTGCGCAGGACCCGTCCCCGCCGGACCCCGTCGCTCTTCCACTGGCGCTACTCCGACCGGCTGTTCGCGACCGTCGCGTGGACCGGGGCCGCGATCGCCCTGGCCCTCGTGGCGGGCGCGGGGGACGCGGTGCCGCTGCCCGTGTCGATGCTCCTGTGGTTCGTCCTCTGGGCGCTGTACCTGTCGATCGTGAACGTGGGGCAGACCTGGTACGCCTTCGGCTGGGAGTCACTGCTCCTGGAGACCGGGTTCCTGGCGGTCTTCCTCGGCAACGACGACACGGGGCCGCCCGTCCTCATGCTCTTCCTGCTGCGCTGGCTGCTCTTCCGGGTCGAGTTCGGCGCCGGGCTCATCAAGATCCGGGGCGACCGCTGCTGGCGGAACCTGACCTGCCTCTACCACCACCACGAGACGCAGCCGATGCCCGGCCCGCTGAGCTGGTTCTTCCACCACCTCCCGCGCCCGCTGCACCGGGTCGAGGCGGCGGCCAACCACGTCGTCCAGCTGCTCGTACCGTTCCTGCTGTTCACCCCGCAGCCGGTGGCGACGATCGCCGCCTGCCTGATGGTGGCGACACAGCTGTGGCTGGTCCTCTCCGGGAACTTCGCCTGGCTGAACTGGCTCACCATCGTGCTCGCCCTCTCCGCCGTGGACGCCTCCGCGCTCACCGGGGAGCGTCCGCGGCCGGATCCGCCGCTCTGGTACGTGGTCGTGGTCGTCGGAGTGACCGTGCTGGTCCTGGTCAGGAGCTACCGCCCGGTACGCAACCTGCTCTCCCGCGACCAGGCGATGAACCGCTCGTACGATCCGTTCCACCTGGTCAACACCTACGGCGCGTTCGGCACCGTCGGCCGGATCCGGGACGAGATCGTCGTCGAGGGCACCGACGACCCGGCACCGCACGCGGGCTCGGTGTGGCGGGAGTACCCGTTCAAGGGCAAGCCGGGCGATCCGCGCCGGCTGCCCCGCCAGTTCGCCCCGTACCACCTCCGCCTGGACTGGCTGATGTGGTTCGCCGCCCTCTCCCCCGGGTACGCCCGCGACTGGTTCGGGCCCTTCGTGGAGCGGCTCCTCGACGGCGACCGGGACACGCTGCGGCTGCTCGCCCGCAACCCCTTCCCCGACGCGCCGCCGACCCATGTCCGCGCCCGGTTGTACCGGTACCGGTACACGACCTGGCACGAGCTGCGCGCGACCGGGGCGTGGTGGCACCGCACGCTGGTGCGGGAGTACCTGCCGCCGATCCGGCTGCGGGAGCCCGTGGACCGGTGACGGGCGCGTACGGGACGTGCCGCTGCCCCCGGCCGGAAGACGGACGGGGGCAGCGGGGTGGAGCAAGGGTTACGTCAGGGCACCGGCTCAGTCGATGCCGGGCAGGATGTGAGGCTCCGCGAGGTCGTCCTCGTAGCCCGCCAGCCGGATCGGGGCCGCGTGGGCCCACACTTCGAGGCTTCCGAGCTCGCCGTTCCGGCGGGGCCGGTCCTGGTGTTCGGCCGGTCTCGGTTCCTGCTTGGTCAGTTCGGGTGTCACCGCGCACTCCTTTGTGTCGCGAACCTATGAGGACTTCGTGCCGTCGGTCGCGGTGGCGCCGTTCATCGGGCGGGACCGCGGCCTTGGTGGCAGGCCAGTCCCCGGATAGGCCGTGAGGATGGTGTGTCTCCTCGGTGGCCGACCGTGGACATCAGAGTAACCAAATGAGCGCATGCGCGCTCTACCGGGCTCGGAAGTGTGATGCGATCGAGTGAAGCAAGCCGAAAGAGCGCCCTACCCGTGGGTAGAGCGCTCTTTCCAGTACGCGTTTCCGCACCCGATCCCGAAGCCGATCGGCGGGCGGGATCCGCCGCTTACCAGTTGGCGGGAGCGTAGTCCTTCAGGAAGCAGCCGTAGAGGTCCTCGCCGGCCTCTCCGCGCACGACCGGGTCGTAGACCCGGGCAGCGCCGTCGACGAGGTCGAGCGGGGCGTGGAAGCCCGCCTCCGCGAGGCGCAGCTTGTCGAAGTGCGGACGCTCGTCGGTGATCCAGCCGGTGTCGACCGAGGTCATGAGGATGCCGTCGGTCTGGAACATCTCCTCGCCGCTGGTCCGCGTCACCATGTTCATCGCGGCCTTCGCGGCATTGGTGTTCGGGTGCCCGGCGCCCTTGTAGCCGCGGCTGAAGACACCCTCCATCGCCGAGACGTTGACGACGTAGGCGCGCCCGCTGGACGCCTTCCTGGCGGCCTCGGCCATGGCGGGCCGCAACTTGCTGATCAGGATGAACGGCGCCGTGTAGTTGCACAGCTGGGTCTCGAGCAGCTCCACCGGGGAGATCTGCTCGATGCTCTGCACCCAGGTGTTGGTGTCGACGACGTCCGGCACCAGGCCGCCCGCGTCGATGGCGGTCCCGTCCAGGTGCCGGGCGATGCTGGCGTTGCCCGCGACCAGCGCCAGGTCGGCGACCTTCTGCGCCTCGAGGCCGCTCACGCCGACGGGCAGCGCGGCGGCCGCCCCGAGCTCGCCGACCGCGCCGGAGTTGAAGGCGCCGATGACGTGGTGGGCGGGGAGCTCACCGGCGGGCAGCGGCGCGCCCTCGCCCTCGACCAGGGCGGCGTAAGCGGAGGGCAGGCGGCGCACGGTCTGCGTCGCGTTGTTGATGAGGATGTCCAGCGGACCGGCCTCGGCCATCTGGTCGGCGAGGGCCACGGCCTGGGCCGGGTCGCGGAGGTCGATGCCGACGACCTCCAGGCGGTGCATCCACTCCGCGGAGTCCTCCATCGCCTTGAAACGGCGGATGGCGTCCTTGGGGAAGCGCGTGGTGATGGTGGTGTGGGCGCCGTCGCGAAGCAGCCGCAGCGCGATGTACATGCCGATCTTGGCCCGGCCGCCGGTGAGCAGCGCGCGCTTGCCGGTCAGGTCGGCGGAGGCGTCGCGCTTGGCCCGGTTCAGCGCCGCGCACGGCTGGCAGAGCTGGTGGTAGAAGTAGTCGACCTCGACGAAGCGGGTCTTGCAGACGTAGCAGGAGCGCGGACGCTGGAGTATCCCGGCGATCCGTCCCTCCTCCGTGACCGAGGAGGGCAGGATGCCCTCGGTCTCGTCGTCGATGCGCTGCGCGGAGCCGGTGGCCGTGGCCTCGGTGACCGCCTTGTCGTTGGCGGTCTTGGCGGCCCGGCGGTCCTGGCGGCGGCGCTGCTTCACCGTCCGGTAGATCCCGGCGGTGGCGCGCCGGACGACGATGGCGTCCGGGTGGTCCACGTCCAGCTTGTCGAGCTCGTCGAGGACGCTCAGGCAGACGGCCAGGCGCTCGGGGTCGACGCCCGGCCCGTAGTCCTGGTTTTCTTCGGTCACCGTCATGGCCTTCGGGTTCCTCGTTCGCTCGTACGTCGTCACCGCCGCTTGCGGGCTCTCGAAGAGGCAACTTTACGGAGCGGGGGGCCGCGCCTCCAAACCCGTTCGGGGGGCGTGGTCGAAGACACAGTCCCCGCACAGTCCGCCGCCCGGGCAGCGGTAGTACAGGCAGCAGCTGGCACGGCGCAGTCGGGGGCCGCGGACCGTGCCGGCGAGGTCGGGGTGGTCGAGGAGCCCGGCGACGAGGGCGGCGGCCCGTTCGGCGACCTCCGGCCGGTCCCGCGCGCGGGCCCAGCGGGTGAGCTCGCGCAGTGCCCCGGCGAGGGCGGAGCCGGCGTTGCCCCAGAGCAGCCGGGGCGAGATCCGGCCGTCGCGGCGCAGCGCCGCGTGCAGCGGGACGAGGTGGGCCTCCTGGACGGCCGCGCGGAGGCTGTCGACGGTGGCGGGGAGGGTGGCCGAGCCGGACCACCACAGGTCGTCGGGAGAGGTCAGGGCCCCGTCCCAGTGCAGCTCGTCGGGGGCGAGGTCGGGGATGCGCCCGTACAGCGCGGCCGGCCCGAGGGCGGTCGACCAGAGCCGGGCCGCGAGGCCGAGGTGGGCTACGGAGGCCCCGACGCGCCGCTCGGGAGCGCGGAGCCGGGCGGCGACACGGTCCACGCGCGCGGTGAGGGGGCCGTCCTCCCCCGCGTACAGCCGGGAGAGGGGGCGGTGCGCCCCTCCGGTCTCCGGCGCGGTGGTCCGCAGGACGAAGAATCCGCCCACCGATCCGCTCTCGACGAGATCCACCCGCTGTCCCCGTTCCCCCGTTGCCCTGCTCATGTGTCCCCGTTGCCCTGTTCACGAGCTCGCGCCCACGGTAGCGCCGGGGCACTTCGACTCGTCGCGCACCCCTCTCAGCGGGCGCCGGAATGATCCCGTTCCACCCCTTCTGACCTGCGCGGGTGTACGCCTCTGGGCGTACGTCCGGGCCGTGTACTGCGACGGCGGTACCCGCGAAGACGTTCCCCGGTACGACGCCGAATTCGCCCGGAAGAGAGATCGTGGAAGGTATGAGCCCCCTCCTGCTGTCCGTGCTCCTGTCCCTGGTCTCGGCGGTCGCCTACGCGGCAGCGGCGATCGTGCAGGAGCGGGTCGCGGCCTCCGCCGCCGGTCCGCGCTACGCGCCGTTGCGCAGCCCGGCGTGGTGGGTGTCCGTCCTGCTCAACGGTCTCGGCGCGACCCTGCACGTGGCCGCCCTGGCGTTCGGTCCACTCAGTCTGGTCCAGCCGCTGGGCGCCCTCACGATCGTCTTCGCGCTGCCCATGGCGGCCCTCTTCGTCGGCCGCCGGGCCGGGCGGCGGGCCTGGCGGGGCGCCCTGATGGCCACGGTCGGCCTCGCCGGTCTGCTGAGCCTCACGAGCGGCTCGGACGCGCAGTCCCTCGCCGACGGGGAGCGCTGGCTGCTCGCCGCGGGCACGTTCGGCGCCGTGGCCGTCCTGTTCACGACGGCGCACCTGGTGGGCCGGCCCGTGCTGCGCAGTGTCGTCCTGGCGGCCGCGGCGGGCGTCTCCTTCGGCATGGCCTCGGTCTTCACCAAATCGGTGGCCGAGGACTGGACCTCCGGCGCCCCGCTCGCCGAGTGGACCGGTCTGCTGGTCCTGTCGGCGTTCGCCGTGACCGGCCTGCTCCTCTCCCAGGCCTCGTACCGGGGCGCGGGGCTCGCCGCCCCGCTGGCCACGGTCACCGTGGTCAATCCGGTGGTCGCGGCGGCCGTGGGCCTGACGCTCTTCGGCGAGAGCTTCCGCTACGGCACGGCGGGCACCGTCGCCGCGCTGATCTGCGGCGCGGTCGCGGCGGGCGGCCTGGTCCAGCTCACTCTGGACCGTATGACCGTCCCGCCGGAAGCGCTGTCGGTGTCAGATCCGGCCGGGGAACCCCGTCCGGTTCGCGAGGCGGAGTCAGATGGAGACGCCCCGCGCCCTGAGGTAGGCCAGGGGGTCGATGTCGGAGCCGTACCCGGGACCCGTCCGTACCTCGAAGTGGAGGTGCGGTCCCGAGCTGTTGCCGGTCGATCCTGAACGCCCGATGCGCTGACCGCCCTGCACCCGCTGGCCCTCGCGGACGGTGAGCGCGGAGAGGTGCGCGTACTGGCTGTAGCGGCCGTCGTCGTGGCGGAGGACGATCTGGTAGCCGTACGCGCCGCCCCACCCTGCGGAGACGACCCGGGCGTCGGCGACGGCCTTGACCGAGGTGCCGGTGGGAACGGGGAAGTCGACTCCGGTGTGGTAGCCGCTGGACCAGGAGGAGCCGCGGGTGCCGTACCGGGTGCCGACGCCGGCCGCGATGGGAGCGGAGTAACGGTCCTCGTCCGGGGCGGCGGCCGGGCGCGGCTTGGGCTTGGCGGCCGGCTTGGCAGCGGGCTTGGCGGCCGGCTTGGCCGCCGGCTTGGCTGCCGGTTTCGTTGCGGGCCTGGCCGCCGGCTTGGCCGGCGGTCTCGAGGCGGGCTTCGCGGCCGGGTTCGCGGCAGGTCCGGCGGCGGGCTTCGTCACCGGCTGTACGGCGACGGGCCGGGTGCGCGGGGCCGCGGTCTTCGCGGGAGGCGTCTTCGCGGAGGGCGGGGTCGCCGACGGCGGCTTCGGGGCGGCGGACTTCGCGGGCGGGGTGGCCTTCGCGGGCGGGGTGATCTTCGCGGGCGGGGTCGCCCGGGCCTCCTCCGCCTTCCTGGGCGCGGTGATGCGCAGGGTCAGCCGCTGGCCCGGGTGGATCAGGTCGGGGTCGTCGCCGACGACCGTCCTGTTCGCCGCGTACAGGCCCTTCCAGCCGCCCTGGACCCGCTCCTCGCGGGCGATCCTGGAGAGCGAGTCCCCGGGCGTCACCGTGTACATCTCGCGGACGGTGGGCACGGTGGTCGGGCCCGCGCTCCTGGCGGTCCGCTCGGGTAAGGCGCGCTGTCCGGGCAGGGACGCCGTCCTCGGGGCGTTGCCCCCGGTGGAGAGCTTCGCCTTCGCGCCGCCCTGAGGGGTGAGGTCCGGCGCCTCCCCGCCGCGTTCGAGACCCGCGCTCGGCCCGCAGGACGGCCAGGCTCCGGGCCCCTGCCCCTTGAGCACGCGCTCGGCGATCACGATCTGCTGGTCCTTGGAGGCGAGGTCGGCGCGCGGCGCGTAGTGCGTACCGCCGTAGCTCTCCCACGTGGACTGGCTGAACTGGAGACCGCCGAAGTAGCCGTTCCCGGTGTTGATGCGCCAGTTGGAGGACGACTCGCAGGACGCGACCTTCTCCCAGACGTCCAGCGAGGCGGCCTGCACGGCTCCCGCGCCGATCAGCGGCAGCGCCATTCCGGCGCCTCCCGCGGTGACGGTGAGCGAAGCGCGGTTGATCCGGCTCGGCTGGTGGCGGCGGTGACGTCCGCGTACGGCCATGGGCCCCCCCTTGAACACAGCAACAGCCGTCCAAGTTAGGGGTGGCGCACGCTCCGTGACAAGGGCTCGCGCGGATCCTCAAGCCCCTTCTGTCACCTCTCCGTTGACCGTGAGTGGCCCCCGGCGGGGCCCGGCTGGGGCTGAGGCTCGGGTTCCGGTACGGGGCGGCCTGGCTCGGGCACCGGCGTGGGCCCGGGTTCCGGCGGCACGGGTCCGGGGCTCGGCGGGGGTACCGGGCTCGGCGGAGGCACGGGGCTCGGCGGGGGCACGGGCGGCGGAGAGGGGGGCACGGGGTTGGGGTACGTCTGCGTCATCACGGACCTCTCGGTCGACGGGATCATCCCTCCCCAGGGTGACCCGGCGCGCGCGTGTGCGCCCGCCGGGCCCGTCCCTTCGGGTCCGTCCGGCTCAGCGGCTCAGCCAGCCGCCGGCTCGCCCTCGGCTCAGATCGGTGCGGGTACGGCGTGCGGGGCGCGCACCGTGTCACTCCCGGGGACGGGCGCGGAGGCGTCCTGCCCGAGCTCCACGATGCGGTTGTCCCCGTCGACGTGCACGACACGCGGCACGAAGGTGCGCGCCTCGGCGTCCTCGACCTGGGCGTAGCTGATGAGGATCACGAGGTCGCCGGGGTGCACGAGGTGCGCGGCGGCACCGTTGATCCCGATGACCCCGGAGCCGCGCTCACCCTCGATGACGTACGTCTCCAGCCGGGCGCCGTTGTCGATGTCGACGATGTGCACGAGCTCGCCGGGCAGCAGGTCGGCCGCCTCCATCAGCTCGGCGTCGACGGTGACGGACCCCACGTAGTGGAGATCGGCCTGGGTCACGGTCGCCCGGTGGATCTTGGACTTGAATATTGTTCGCATCATCGAGCTACTCCTGGCCATAGGCTCCCTGCCTGCGTTTTTGCAGGTCAAGGGCTGTTTTCACACCCTACAACGAGTCGCAAGTCCAGGCAGCTGTCCCCAGGTTTTTCAGGACTCATGCTGACCACTTGCTGACTTTCCTGACGCATCATCAGGCAGCGCCGGGGGCTCCACTCACTCTCCCTGGCTCCACCGCGACGACCCCACAAGCCTACGCAGCACACCCTCAAGAGCCCCCGTGATCACCGTCACTCTCACAGAGCGGCGACGCCCGATCCGCGCGTACACGAGGACTCGTCGCCGCAGGGACCCTCAAAACGGCGCGGCAACCTAGAGATCGTCTTCAAAGGTGATCGCGTGATGAGGGATCATGCTCGTCGTGGTGCGTCGTCATGAGCTTTCGGATGCCGAGTGGGCTGTGTTGTCGCGGTTGCTGCCGAGTTCGGGGACCGCGGGGCGGCCTCGTTCGGACGACCGAGTGGTGCTGAACGGGATCGTGTGGAAGCTGCGGACCGGTTCAGCCTGGCGTGACGTGCCGGAACGGTACGGCTCCTGGCAGACCTTGTACACGCGTTTTCGCAGATGGGCACTGGACGGCACGTTCTCGCGCATGCTGCGGGTCATCCAGGCGGAGAAGGACTCGGCCGGAGACATCCAGTGGCTGGTGTCGGTCGACTCCACCGTCGTGCGGGCCCACCAGCATGCCGCCGGTGGCAAAAGGGGGCGGTCGACCGGGACGAAGCGGGTGATCACGCCCTCGGCCGATCCCGCGGCGGACTGAGCACGAAAGTCCACCTGGCCTGCGACGGGCTCGGCCGCCCTCTCGGTTTCGTCCTGTCGGGCGGCAACGTCAACGACTGCACCCGCTTCGAGCAGGTGATGGGCGCGATCAGCGTGCCCAGGATCGGGCCCGGGCGCCCGCGGACCCGCCCCGACCATGTGGTGGCGGACAAGGGTTACAGCTCTCGCAAGATCCGTGCTTACCTGCGCAGACGCGGCATCGGGCACACGATCCCCGAACGCGCCGACCAGATCCTCGGCCGGCTCAACCGCGGCACCCGCGGCGGCCGGCCACCCCGCTTCGACCGATGCGTCTACCGTCGGCGCAACGTCGTCGAACGCTGCTTCAACCGCCTCAAGCAATGGCGGGGCATCGCCACTCGCTACGACAAGACCCGCGAGTCCCACCAAGCCGCCGTCACCATCGCCTCGATCCTGCTCTGGATCTGACCTTTGAAGACGACCCCTAGTGCTCTGACCGGGAAGGTTGGCTGGGTTGAGTAGGCTCAGCCCGGTTGTGTTGGAAGAGGAGGGTAGGCGTGACGCGGAGACCTTCGGTGGATGAGGCCGTGGAACTGCTGGAGGGTGAACTGGGTTCCCGAGCCTTTGCCGTTCCGGTCCCGGAAGACGTCTGGTTTGCCTTCCTTCGTTTCGGCCGTCGGATGTTCCACGTCCCGGACACACCCGATGCCGACGGCCTTCTGTTCCAGTACGGGACCTACGCGTTCGACGGTCCTGCGACGTTCACGCTGGACCTCACCCGACAGTTCGAGGTCTCCGACAGCGACGGTGATTACGACCACTACGTGCAGGTCCACTGCGAGCTCCGATACGGACTCACCCCTGCCCTGGAGGCCCTGGGAAGCTTCCATTCGTGGTTCTTCCACGATGCCGGAGCAGATCTCGAAGAGTGGGCCCAAGTGCTGACCGAACGGGCGGTGTGGACCACAATCCGCGAACTCAGGCCGATCGAGATCAAGGTGTACCAAGAGCGGGTGTAGCTGCTCAGGCCGCCATCGTGGTGGGACGTCCTCCCCAACGGATGCCTTTCTCGCTTCGTATGCGGGCGCGTTCGCGTCGCTGGGCGGCGAGGACGTCGGGATGGCGGGCGTTGTTGTTGCGCCAGCGCAGGTAGGCGTGCAGGGCCCGGGTTTGGACGGTGTGGTTGGGGTGGTGGGAGTTGGCCAGGGTGAACTGCCGCAGCGGCCCGAAGTGGGCCTCGATGGGGTTGGCCCAGGAGGCATAGGTCGGCGTGAAACAGAGCTCGACCTTGTTCCGGGCCGCCCACCTGCGAATTCTCCAGTTCAGGTGGGCGGAGAGATTGTCGAGGATGACGTAGATCGGGCCGCCGTCGGATCGGGCGGCGCGGATCGACCGCAGGGCTGACCAGGTGTGGTCGATGCTCTTGCGCCTTCGGTTGATGCCCCACAGCTCGTCGTCGCCAACCGAGTAGCAGCCGTGGAAGTAGGTAATCCCGTGGGTGCGCCGGTAAGTGGCCGGCAGCCGGTCGGGCTTGCGCTGCTCAGCCCAGCAGGAGCCAGCGGTGGGGCGGATGCCCAGGGGGCCGAATTCGTCGAAGGCGAAGGTGCGGTCGGGACGGTCGTTGATCGCGTACTCGATGCGGGCGAGCTTGGCGTCGAAGTCCGGATCCGGTGAATCCTTCCAGGTCTTCGTCCGCTGGAAGGAGATCCCTCGGCGGGCCAGGAGGCAGCGAAGGGCTTCACGGCCGATCTGGATCGGTCGGGGGATGTTGCGCCGCAGGTGATCAGCGAGTTTGCGGATCGACCAGCGGGTGAAGGGCTTGCCCAGCGCGGTCGGGCGGGTGGTGGCCGTCTGGACGACGTAGTCCTCGTCGTCACAATTCAGCAGGCGGGGACGGCCTCCCGCCCACTGAGGGTCCAGGCATGCGAGCCCGATCTCGTTGAACCGGTGGATCACATCGCGGACGGTGTCCTCGTCCGCCTGGACCAGACGCGCGATCACCGGAACCGAACTGCCGCCGGCCGAGGCCAGCAGCATCATCGCCCGGCGAAACCGCACCGAGCTCGTGCTGCCCCGCCGAACGATCTGCTGCAGTTTCTGGCCCTCCTGCTCGGTCAGCCCGCGGACCCTGACCGGTAACGCCATACCCGCCTCCCCATGCCAGTCGACGTCGTCACATCCGATCAGCACAACGAGCAACCCGGCAAACCTTCCCGGTCAGAGCACTAGTCAGTGGTGTCGGGGGTGCCGAGTGTGACACCCGGGGGAACAAGGTCGGTCACGTACTGGGTGAGCGCCTCGCGTTCCTCCTCGGCGGTGCTCCGGAGCTGGGTGGTGCCTTGGTGGGGCAGGTTGCACCGCGCCCGGTTCGACGTCCATGAGCGCGATCGGCCGGTCGACCCCGGGCTCGAAGAGAACAAGCATGGGTGCCTCGGAGGCCGGATCCTCACCGCCCGGCAGGACCAGGTAATCGAGGGTGCGTGCTTCAGGCGACCGAGCGGCGCGCAGCACGCGTCGCAGGGTCCGGCCGGTGCGGGCCGCGCACCAGGCCAGGGCTCGTCGACGGCTGTCCGGGACCAGCCTGCCGATGTGCCACACCACCGAGGTCCTCGCCGCTCTGGACCTGCTGCACGACGACCGGGCACCGGCCGCCAGGGATTGGATCGAGCGGCGCACCACAGAGCTACCTGATGGCTTCGTCTCTGACGTCCGCGGCTGGCTTCTCTGGTTGCTGGACGGTGACGCCCGCACCCACCCCCGGGCCCTGGGCACCGTGCACTCCTACTTCGGTGCCGTCCGGCCGATCGTGGAGCGATGGGCCGAGCACCGTTCCCAGCTGAGGGAGGTCACCCGCGAGGACGTCACCGGCGTAGTCGCCGACCTTCGGGGCAGCCAGAACACCACCGTCGTCACATCCCTGCGGCCCCTCTTCCGCTACGGCAAGAAGTACAAGCGCGTCTTCGCCAACCCCATGCGGGGCATCCGCGTCGGCCGCCGGGCACCGGGACCCGTCATGCCGATGTCCGACGACGAAATCGCCCACGTCCAGACCACCGCCCAGGCCCCGGCCGCCCGGCTGGCCGTCGCCCTGGCCTCCGTCCACGCCCTCCGGGGCGAAGCGATTCGGGTCTTGCAGCTGGGCGGCCTGGACTTCCACCTGAACCGCATCAGCCTCGACGGCACCGTCCAGCCGATGGGTGCCCTCACCCCGCTGCCCTCCGGGGCTGGTTCGCCGAGCGGCACACCCGCTGGCCCCGAACCCTCAACCGCCACGTCCTGGTATCCCGGCAGACCGCGAACGGCACCGGTCCGGTCAGCGCACACTTCCTCAGGCGCCAGCTCACGATGCACGGCGTCAGCCTGGACCGCGTCCGCGCCGATCGCGTCCTGGGCGAAGCCCTTGCCACCGGCGCCGGCCCCTTGCACCTGGCCGCGATCTTCGACATCTCCGAGACAACCGCCGTGAGGTACGCAACCATCGCCCGCCGACTCCTCACCCCAGCCGAACTGGAAGCGGGACCGCCCAGCTCCAGGCCGAGGGCCACGAGATCCGCGAGGAGGGCATCACCCGGCTCTCCCCGCTCAGGCACCGCAACCTGAACCTGCTCGGCCGCTACAGCTTCACCGCCTCGGCTCTGGCCGCCGACACCCTGCGCCCGCTGCGCAACCCGGACGCGCCCGAGCTGGACGAGGACGACGAAGGCGTCGACTGAAGGCTCACATCGGGTGACGCGGGCATATCGGGTGGCCGGGGTGCTCGGAAATCGCAAGTGCCGGTAGGGGAGCTGATGTCAGGCTGCCTGGTATGTCCGCCTAAGCCTTGATCGATGCGGCCGACCTGGCGGCCTGCTCGATCTTCGCGCAGTGGGCTGCACGGGCTTCCTCGTCGATCTGCTGCTCGTGTTCGGCGCGCAACCCGGTCCGGCCGTCGAGGCCCTCGCGCAGGATATCGGCGTGCCCGGCATGCCGGATGGACTCGCCGAGGACATGGACCATGATGGCGAACAGGTTCGTGTCGGCATAAGGCTCCGGCCACCACGGCACGTGGCCGGAGGCGTCGAGGGGAAGCTCGTTGATCGTCGCGTCCGAGTGTTCCCACGTGCGCCGATAGAACCCGATGATCTGATCGCGGGTCTCGTCCTCGGTCGCCCACTGATCGCTGCCGTCGGAGTCCTGCCAGCGGGGCAGCGGTTCCGGGGAAGGGCGGTCGAAGACCTCGCCGAAGTATCTGGCCTCGACGGTGGCCACGTGTTTGACCAGGCCGAGGAGGTTGGTCCCGGTCGCTGTCAAAGGTCGGCGGGCGTCGTATTCGGACAGGCCGTCGAGTTTCCAGAGCAGCGCCTCGCGGTCCCGCCGCAGTCTCCCGTGCAGGTTGTCTTTCGCGAATTCATCGATCATGCGGCATGAGCCTTCCATGGTTTGTTCGTGGCCTCAAGATCCCGTATGTGGTCCGCGACGGCCGGCAGAGCCGAGGCTTGGGACTCCTTGCACAATGAGCTACCGGGAATGACTGTCTGTCAGAGAGACGTGGGGGTGGGGTGCGTGACGGCTCGCGGCCGACCCGGCCTGCGACGGTTACTGCGCTGGAGAACTACATGCATGCTGTTCGGTGCCGTTCTCTGATCCCGTTGAGTAGTTCGGGACGGGGACCGGGGAGGTGGGCGGCTGCCAGGTGAGAATCCAGCCGGCGGTAAGCGCCGCCGCGCCGCCTGCCAGGGCGATGGCGCCGCCTGTTCCGATGCCTGCGGCCACCGAGCCGAAGCAGGCCGGCCCGACGCCCTGCAGCGTCATGCCGCCGGAGCCGAGCAGGCCTAAGGCCTGGCCCTGGCCATCCTGCGGCAGGGCGTCCAGGAACGGCCGTTGCAGGCCGAGACCGTAGGCGAATCCGAAGCCGCAGAGCAGCAGCAGACAGGACGAGACGCCCACTCCGGGCTCGGCGGCGAAGCCGACCAGCGACAGTCCCATCAGCGCAATCAACGGGACTACCAGTCGCTCCCGGGTGGCCGGCCGTAGCAGTCGCCCCACCAGCAGGTCACCGACAAGCATGCCGACCGGCAGACAGCCCATCAGCACCGCGTACCAGCCGGGCGCGAAGCGGCGTCCTCCCGCGTAGGCGACGATCAGGCCTTCCGCGCCCGCTACGAACGCGGGCGGTAGCCACTGGGCCAGCATCAGTCGTCGCATCGTGTGTCCGCGCAGCAGCAGGCCGGCACCGTGCAGGCTTGCCCGGACGGCCCCGCCATCGCCCCGAGCGCCGGCGGGTGTGCCGCCGAACTCTTCCCGCCGCAGCCGGGGTAGCCGGATGCGGACAGCGAGCGCGCAGCCGAGGTAGAGGGCGGCGCTCACCGTGAGCGCCCGGTGCGGGCCGAGTACCGCGACGACCGCACCTCCCAGCGCCAGACCGAACAACTGCGCGCCGGAGGAGGCGATGTTGTTCAGTGAACGGCCCAGTACATAGGCGTCGCCCTCCAGGCACTGCGCGACCAGCCGACTCGACGCGCCGCTGAACACGGGTGTGGCGAGGGCGACCAGCGCCACGACACCGAGGCTTGCCGCGATCGGTATCCGCACCAGGGCGAGCAGCAGGGCGGCGGCGCACTCCAAGGCGTAGCCGCCGGTGATGAGCGCGCGGGGCGGCAGCCGGTCGGCCAGCGAGCCCAGCAGCAGCGAGCCGAACAGCTGCGGGATGAAGCCGATGCCGAAGGCCAGTGCGCTCAACAGCGGGGAGCCGGTGGCCGAGAAGACCAGAACCGAGAACGTGGTGATCCGCATCGCGTCCGCGGTGATCGCGACGGTGCGGGTCGAGAAGAGCAGCCGGAATCGCGGCTCGGCCAGCACCTCCCGGTAGGTGGAACGGTGGTTGACCTGCACGGTTTCGGCGGTTGGGATCATGACGCCCAGCCTCACCGTGCACCCACGCCACTCACCAGTGATTCGTCGCTGGACGAATCGGAACGGACGTCCCGGGATATCATCGCCAGGTGCTGCGCTTCGAAGTCTCCGTCGAGGACCTGCTGCGCAGCCGCTTCGCACTGTCGCCCGCACTGGACCTCTGTTTGCTGCTGCGCTCGCTCGCCGGCCAAGGCCAGCCGCTGCCGCGAGCCTGGGCCGCCCGGCTCATGCCGGCCTTCGAACGGCTTCGCCGCGAGTCCGAACTGGACGCCGCCCTCGCGCTGCAGGCCCCGCAAGGCGGACCGAACTTCGTCGCCCCGCCCCCGCGCGGCCTCAACCAGACCTGGGCGGACGACCTGGCCGTGATCCGGGCCACACCGCTGGAAGCGGCCCGCCGCGAATTCGCCGCCACCGCGACCGGCCCGTCCGCCCGTGATCCCCGCGTACGCGCAGTGCTGGACTCGGCGGACGCCGTCTCCAGGATCGCCGAGGCGATGGACCAGGCGTGGCACGAGCTGCTCGCCGCGGACTGGCCGCAACTGCGCGCGATCTGTGAGCGCGATGTCGTGCACCGGGTGGGTGTGATCGGCGAACACGGATGGGCCGCGACCATCGAGAGCCTGCACCCGGGCGTCGCCTGGCGCGCCGGCGGTATCGAGATCGGCTTCTTTCGAGGTGGAACAGTCCGCCTCGCCGGCGACGGGCTCCTGCTGATCCCTTCGGCCATCGTCGGGCATATCGCCGCCCACATGGAAGACCCCTGGCCCAGGACCTTGGTCTACCGTGCCCGCGGCACCGCCGCCCTGTGGGGCGAACAGGAGACCGTCCCCCGACCGGACGCGCTGACCGCTCTGGTCGGCCGGGCCCGAGCCCGGCTGCTGTTGGCGCTGGACTCCCCGGCCAGTACCAGCCACCTCGCCCGAAGCCTCGCCATGGCACCCGGCGCGGTGGGAGACCACCTCGCCATCCTGCGAGGCGCGGGGCTGCTCGTCCGCGCCCGGTCCGGACGGTCGGTGCTCTACCGGCGCACCCCGCTCGGCGAGGCACTGGTCGCCGGTTCGGGCTGAGGGCTCAGATCAGCACCGAGCAGCTGCGCGGCCTTGATCACCCGCAGCACGGTCACCACCTCCTCGCCTTACAAGCGGGGGCCTCCGTCGCTGCGTTCCGGCCTGGCGAGCAGACCGCGCCGCTCGTAGTAGCGCAGGGTCTGGATGTCCACCCCGGCCGCCTCGGCGACCTGCCCGCTGCGCTTGCCCGAGCTCACCGTTGCTCCCCGGCGGCAGCGGTCCGCGCCGCGAGGGCGTTCAGGACCGCCTCGTGTCTCCTGCCCACCGAGTGTCCAGGCCGACCAGGTCCTTGCCGGGGGTGGTGGTGAAGGTGAAGAACGAGCAGCAGCCGCTCGCGCGTGCCACCAGGTCCCGCACCCGCTCCTCGACACCGGGTCCGCCGGCAAGGTCCAGGCGCAGACGGAGCGGCTCGGGCCTAGACAGGGAGGTCAGCCGTTCGGGGAACAGCGGACACCTCCGACGGAAAACCTGTATCTAAGTACCGGTTGCAAGGCGTGGTCTCGGACCTTGGGACCGCAGACAGAAGGGTCGCCCCAAGAGCCGCACACCACCGAGAACCGAAGAGTGCGACGGCCGAGGGCTTCAGCGCCGCATTCGTTCCGACGGTTCCCCAAGTCCCCGAGGCCGAACCCGAGGTCCGGCCCTCGCAAACAGCGGCAGCAGCCCTGAGTTCCCGCCGAAGAAGCTTCACAAATCATGAACCCACGAGCTTCGAAGGACGAAGGGACAGAGGGTTCCACTGCAGGATCGGGGCAGGTGAAGCTGCCGGTCACCGGCACGGTGAGCCGGATTCCGCCGCTCTCAGCGGTGCTTCCGGCGGTGGTAGGCGTCGCTCGCCGTGGGCAGAGAGCTGTGGACCGCGCGTGCGTTGTACGAGACACGGTCGATCTGTGCCTGGGCGCGGGCCTCCCGCTCGATCAGCATCCCGTCGACCGTCGTCGTACGCCTACCGCTCCGGCGCAGAAGCATGACCACCAGCACGGCACCGATTCCCCCGAGGAATCCGAACAGCGTGAGAAATGTGGTCATTTCGCGTTCCCCCTTCTTGCACGTCAGGACTGCGTGTCGCGACGGTCCGCGAAAGAAGCCCACACCATGAGAGCCACGGCGGCGAGAACCAGGAGCGGGCCGCCGGCTATCCGTAGCGGCAGGAGTTCGTCTCCCGGTACTCCGACCAGGCTGAGGAGCGCCGGGGTCAGGGAGCCGACGTAGAGGGTGAGGGCGGCGATGCCCCGCGCACGCGTGACACGCGCGTCGGAGCTCGGTGACCAGCGCGGGGTCCATCCCCGCAGGAAGGCGACCCCGAGGGGCACCAGAGTGGCCGTGGACAACACGATCCACACGATCTGGAACATGGCGTGTCACCTTCCGTTCGTGGAGATTCGCGTGGCGAGGAGACCGGCAAGGACGGCCCAGGGGACAGCTGTCGGTCCGGTGAAGGTCCACCCCACAGCTCCGAGGACCAGGACCGTGGCCGTGCCGAGAACCACGGCTCGCCGGTCCCGGAGGCAGGCCCATTCGCGTCGGGCGCTACCCCGGTTCCCTGAGTTCGTGGACGGCGGTGCGGATGACCAGGAGCGCCAGGATTACGGCCGCGCCCAAGAGAGCGGTCGGGGCCTCTGCCACGGTCACCGGACGGTTCCCGGAGCGCCTGCCTGGTAGATGTCGGGGATACCGTCGGCGTCGTCGTCGCGTTCCTCTTCCTCGTACAGCCGCTTGTAGAGGCGATTGCGGCGGCGCAGGAGTACGGCGGCAAGGGCGGCCGCGGTGAGGGAGCCGATGAGGACGGCGGCCTTGACGTGCTCGGCCTCGGCCGCGGTCGGGAAGGCGAGTTCGCCGATGAGGAGGGCGACGGTGAATCCGATCCCGGCGAGGGCGGCGAGGCCGAGGACATCCGCCCAGGCGAGGTCGGGGTTGAGCTGGGCGCGGGTGAAGCGTGCGGCGAGGTAGGTGCCGAGGAAGACGCCGAGGATCTTGCCCGCCACCAGACCGACGAGGACGGCGAGCGGTTCCGGGTCGGTGAAGACGTGGGTCAAGGCCGCGCCGGACACGCTCACCCCTGCGGCGAAGAGAGCGAAGAGCGGGACGGCGACGCCGGCGGAGAAGGGGTGGACGAGGTGTGAGACGCGGGCCGCCGGGCTCCTGGCCTCGCCCTTGTCACGCGTGGTGCGCAGGATCAGGCCCATGGCGACGCCGGCGACGGTGGCGTGGACGCCGGAGTTGTACATCAGCGCCCAGATCGCGAGGCCGAGCGGCACGTACCACCACCATCCGCGCACACGGAGGCGCTGGAGGGCGTAGAAGATGGCCAGACCTGCGAACGCCCCACCGAGCGCCCAGAAGTTGAGGTCGGAGGTGAAGAAGACAGCGATGATGAGGATGGCACCGAGGTCGTCGACGACCGCGAGGGTGAGCAGGAACGCCCTTAGCGCGGACGGCAGATGGGTGCTGATGACCGCGAGGACCGCGAGGGCGAAGGCGATGTCGGTGGCCATCGGTACGGCCCACCCGTCCAGCCTTCCGCCGCCCGCCACCGCGGTGAGGGCGTAGAGCGCAGCGGGCACGGCCATCCCGCAGAACGCCGCGACCACGGGCAGCGCTGCCGTCGCGGGCGTGCGGAGCTCGCCGACGACGAGTTCACGTTTCAGCTCGATGCCCGCGACGAGGAAGAAGACGGCGAGCAGACCGTCGGCTGTCCAGTGGCCGACCGACAGGTCCAGCCCGAGGGCAGGTATACCGAAGTGGAAGTCGCAGATGCTCGCGTACGCCTCACTCCAGGGGCTGTTGGCCCAGATCAGGGCGACGACGGCTGCGGCGAGCAGAACAAGGCCGCCGACCGTCTCGGTGCGCAGCGCCTCGGTGATCGCCTGTCGTTCGGGCCAGGGCAGCAGTCCGAGGACGACTTTGCGCGGGCGCGTCTGGGACATGGGAATGGCCTCCGGGGCGGGTCGGTGGATGGGCACACGGCCCCTCGGACGCCGACCAGACTTCCCGGCACACCAGCGTCATCCTGACGCGTTCTTTACACCCTATCGGGCGTCGGGGGGGCCTCGCCAGGGCGTCTCTCAGCTGTCGAGACGGGATGAAGGGCCCTGCTTCTCACCAAGGCGCGAGGTGAGGGCAGGGCCCTTCCGGAGCCGGGCCGCGCCCAGGACACCGCCGGCGACACCCTCGGGGTTGAACGCGCCCTCGATGATCGTGGAGACCGCAGAGGGCACGGCGCTCGCGTTGACGGCGATGACGACGAGGCAGGCGGCGATGTAGATGCCGGCCATCGCGGGGACGAGCTTGCTGGTGACGGAGGCGATGGAGCGGATGCCGCCGAGGAGCACGATGCCGACGAGGGCGGCGATCAGGATGCCGAAGAACAGCGCGCCGGCAGAGGAGCCCAGGGCGCCGTCCTCGCCGCCGGTGACGGAGACGAGCTGCGCGTAGGACTGGTTGACCTGGAAGAGGTTGCCGCCGAAGAGGCCGAAGAACAGGATCATGAAGGAGGCGAGGCCCGCGAGGACCTTGCCGAGTGTCTTGCCGCTCTTGCCGAAGCGCTCGGCCAGACCCTTGGGCAGGTAGTGCATGGGGCCGCCGGAGACGGTGCCGTCGGCGTGCACCTCGCGGTACTTCACGCCGAGCGTGACCTCGACGAACTTCGTCGCCATGCCGAGCAGGCCGCAGAGGATCATCCAGAACGTGGCGCCGGGGCCGCCGATGGAGACCGCGACGGCCGATCCCTTCTCGTCGTACTTCCCGCGCACCACGTCCACGGCGAGCCGGAACTTGCGCAGCTGGACGAAGCCGAACCAGCCGGTGAAGACCAGACCGGCTTGCCAAACGCTTGTTCGCGTGCGGGGCTCGCCGAACACCGTACGGCCGGGCCAGGCGGGGCCAAGCCGTCGCCGTGGAGGAGGCGGCGGCGATCGCGATGCAAGTGGGGACCGTTCGACCCCAGCGAGGTGCGTGTCCTGTGGATCAGACTTGTGGTGTCGGATTCCGGGAGGTACTCATGAATGCCGACCTGAGCGTCGCCGAGCCCCTCTTGCTCGACGCGGTTCTGCCCGATTTCCGGTTCTCCCGCCTGGAGTGCGCGGTGATCGCCGCCACGCCGGACGTCGTGTACGGCGCAGCCCGTGATCTGGACATGCTGTCCATCCACTCGCCGCTGTTCGACGCGGTCATGTGGGCGCGTGGAGTGCCGGACCGGATGCGCCGTCGGCCCGTGGTCACACCGCCGTCGATGCGGGTGTCCGATCTGTTCGACACCGTCGCGGGTGGTGATCAGGGGGACCCCGAGGCCCAGCCCTGGGTTCCCCTGGGTGAGCGCGCGGGCCGCGAGATCGTCTTCGGCGCGGTCGGCAAGGTGTGGAAGCCCACCATCGAGTGGCGCCGTGTCGAACCCGGTGACTACGCGGGCTTCGACGAGCCCGGCTGGGCGAAGATGGCGGCCGCCTTCGTCGTCCACCCCTACGGTGCGCGGCAGTCCCTCCTGACCTACGAGGCGCGCACCGCCTGCACCGACCCGGATTCCACCACACGGTTCGGCCGCTACTGGACGCTGGTCTCCCCGGGCGTCGGCATCGTGCTGCGCGGGGCGCTGCGAGCGATCGAGAAGACCGCTGAGGCCGGAGAACGAAGCACCTGAGGAGATGAGGCGTGATGCGTGCTGTGATTGTGTACGAGAGCCTGTTCGGCAACACGCGCGAGATCGCTGACGCGATCGGAGAGGGAGTGAAGGAGGCGCACCCGGACGCCGAGGTCGAGTGCGTGGCAGTCGCCGACGCGCTGCCCGAACGCATCGGTCCCACCGACCTCCTGGTCGTCGGCGGGCCGACCCATATGCGGGGCATGACCACCGGGATGAGCCGGAAGATGGGGCTGAAGTCCGAGGAGAAGGAGGCCGAGAAGGAGGAGCGTGCCTTCGTCCCCGAGGAGGGCGCCGAGGGCCCTGGCGTCCGCGACTGGTTCCACGACACGCTCCCGAAGGCCCACACCGGTACCCATGCTGCCGCGGCCTTCGACACCCGGGCGGATATGCGCCTGGCCGGCGCCGCCGCCGGCGGCATCGCGCGCCGACTGCGGAGCCACGGCTATGAACTCGTCACGGAACCGGAGGGATTCATCATCGAGGACACCGAAGGGCCGCTGCGTGAGGGCGAAAGGGATCGTGCGAGGGCGTGGGGAGCAGCCCTCCAGGTCGCCTGACTGGTCCCCACAGGGACGCCACCGACCTTCGTGATCACACATCGACCAGACGCCCTCGGCCATGCCGGTGTCCTCTGTCCCGTGGAGGGCCGGCACAAGGCAAGGAGGACCGAAGGCCCGCCCGGGTGTGAGTACCAAGGCTCCACGAGCGGCACCGGCCAGACGTCGCACGGTTCGGTGGGTCATGCGGCGCTGTTGGTGGATCTGGCACCGGCTACGGCCTGCCGCCAACGGGGTGTGGACTTGGCGGGCTCGACCAGCCTCGCAGGGGCCGAGGCAGTGCCCCGAGGGGCCATCCGGAGCTCCTCTCCCTTCGCGGAACGAGGTCAGACTGGGAGTGGACACCGATGGGAGGCCTCCGATGAGCACTCCCCCTGACCTACGACACACCGAAGCTCTCTCCGGTGACCAGCGTGACCGGCTGTTGCAGTGCGCGAGCCCGGTGGACTTCGCTGAAGGCCCCGACTGTTCGAGGAAGGCGGGTACGCCGATCGGTTCTGGATCATCCGTACGGGGACGGTCGCCCTGGACCTCCGCGTGCCTGGGCGTCTGTGGCGCCGCCGACGAGGGTGATGCCAGGGCCGCTGGGCCATTCGTAAGCGTCATGATGAATCTCCGGATTCACGCAAAGTCGCTGGTCAGCGCGGCTCGTAAAGCGATCTGTACAGATCAGCGGGGTAAGGGCGAGGCCTTCAAGAAGACCTTCTCGTGGTCCGCGCCCCTGTCACTCCGACGCTGGACACGACGGTCTGCGGCAGGAACCCGAACAAGCCGTCCGTACCGCCATGACGTAGCCGTCAGTCCACGATCGGGATGGCGTGCCGGCCGAAATCCGTGCGTCACAGAGGCAAGCGGGAAAGGTCGCCGAACACGGGCGGCGCACGGGATCGGGCCCACCCCGATTCCGAGCCGGGTCACCAGGCCGCCCGCATGCGCGGCACGACGATCTGCGGTACTCCTCGGAGGTGAGGAACGGTGAGCTTCGGCCGTCAGCTGCCGACGTCCGCCCGTCCGTCCATCCCGGAGTCGTACGAGACGGAGACAATCGCCATGGAGCCAGTCTTCACGGTCGGCCTCGACGGCTGGGCGAAACGCCTCGTGCACCAAGAGCAGACGCACCTCCAGGAGCTCGCCCCGGGTCTCGTGAACTTCCTCGGCTCCGTAATCCTGGCTGTCGTGGCATGTGCTCCAGGTCGTCCACGGCCGGAGCCAGCCAATTCATGCGCACACGCCTCTGGGCCTGGCCCACGACGTCACCGAGGACATCATGGATGACGCGCAGAAGCAGCCGGGGCAGGTTTTTCCTCCCTGGCACGAGAAGTTCCCCGATGCGGAGCCGGCCGATGCCGTACGGCTGGAAGGCCCGGCCGAGGCTGTCGTGGGTGCCGCGGAGGGAGTCGAGCTGCTGTTCGTCGGCCGACGCGAGCGCCGTCCCGCCCTCGCGATGCCCCTCGGCTCGGTGACCCAGGCGTCCCCGCAGCAGGTCCGCCGTCCTGTCGCCGTCGTTCCTCATGGCTGAATCGAACCGCCTCGGGGAGGCGATCACGTCAGTGCGTCAGGACGACGCATCCGTACTCCGGACCGCCGCCTCCGGCACCGGCGCCGGCTCGCTTCCGCGGGCGGAGGTGTACGAGACCCACACCGCGGTGGTGTTCTTCGTCGGCGAGCGGGCTTACAAGCTCAAGAAGCCGGTGGACCTGACGTTCCTGGATTACACCACCGTCGAGGCGCGGCGAGTGGCGTGCGAGCGGGAGGTCGCCCTCAACCGTCGCTTCGCCCCCGACGTCTACATTGGCGTGGGCGAGTTGAGCGTCCCGCACTCATCACCCGAACCTCTCGTCGTGATGCGTCGTATGCCGGCGGAGCGCCGCCTGTCCCGGCTCGTACGGGAGGGCGCGGTCGTCGACGATGATCTGCGGGCCGTCGCGCGACTGCTCGCCACGCACCACGCGAAGGCGGTCCGCACGCCGGACGTGGACGCGCAGGGCACGCGGGACGCGCTGTCCTCCCGTTGGGAGGCGAGCTTCGCGCAGGTCCGTGCGCTCGACGCGGATGGCCACGCGCCCGAGGGTGTGGAGGAGATCGAGGAGCTGGTCCGCCGGTACCTCGCCGGCCGCGAGGCGTTGTTCGACATGCGCATCGAAGAGGGCCGGATCGTCGACGGACACGGCGACCTGCTCGCCGAGGACATCTTCTGCCTCGACGACGGCCCGCGGGTGCTGGACTGCCTGGAGTTCGACGACCACCTCCGCTACGTCGACGCCCTCGACGACGCCGCCTTCCTCGCCATGGACCTCGAACAGCTCGACGCACCAGAGGCTGCGGCATTCTTCCTCGCCCGCTACAGCGAGTACTCCGGCGACCCCTCACCCCCCTCACTGCGCCACCACTACGTCGCCTACCGCGCCTTCGTCCGCGCCAAGGTGGCCTTGATCCAAGCACGCCAGGGTGCGCCCGGCGCCGCCCCCGCCGCACAGCACCTGATCACGACGGCTCTGCGTCACCTGCGCGCCGCCGTCATCGGCCTCACGCTCGTGGGAGGACTCCCCGGCAGCGGCAAATCCACGCTCTCCGGCGCGCTGGCCGACCGCTTGGGCGTCACCCTGCTCAGCAGCGACCGTCTCCGCAAGGAACTCGCGGGCATCCCTGCCGACCACCCCGCTCCCGCCCCCTTTGGCGAGGGCCTCTACACACCCGAATGGAGCGAGAACACGTACACGACCCTACTCGAGCGCGCGTCCGCCCTGCTCACCCGTGGCGAATCCGTCGTCCTCGATGCCAGCTGGTCGGACGGGAGACAGCGCGAAGCCGCCCGGCTCGTGGCCGAGCGAACGAGCGCCGACCTCGTGGCCCTGCACTGCCAGGTCCCGTACGACATGACGGCGGCCCGCCTCGGCACCCGGGCCGCCGGGCCGTCCGACGCCGATCTCGGCGTAGCCACCGCCATGGCCGAGCAGGAGCCGCCCTGGGCAGAGGCTGTCGCGGTCGACACCAGCGGCCCGTTGGAGGCCGCTGTCGCCCAAGCGCTGTCGGCGGTACGCCCGTACGGCTCCAGCCCCTTGGTCTTCCGGCGGCCTTACATGACGGCGGACTAGGGCGTGTGTCGAAAGTAGCGCCGTCTGCCCGAAGGGCAGGCCCGGCGGTGTCCGGTGCGTGCGATCGCAAGGCGGAGGGTCGCCCCGATACTGGATGTATCGGGGTGATCCCGACAACGCGGCGAGCGTGCGTGCCGGGCGCCGCCGGGCAGGCGGGACTTTCGACACACGCCCTAGAGGACGACGCGGATGCGGCCATCCACTACCAGGCCCGCGCCACCACTCACCCCGTCGTCCTCCGCTCCTCTCATCCCCCACCCTCGTAGGAAGTCGAACCGTGATGACCGAGAACATCGTCCCGAACGATCACGAGAAGCTGCGCAGCCTGGAGGCCCAGGTGCAGGTCCTGGCGCAGGCTGTCAGAGCTCTGGCCGAAGGGCTTGAGGACATCCCCTCCCAGGACACCGACAGGGAGAAGCAGGCGGCTCGCGGAGCCCGGCTGGCGCACGAACTCCTCCTGTCCGAGGGATTGTAGGAGTCGGCCGATGACGGTATCCGAGGCAATGAGCCATCCGGCGGTGTCCGTATCGACAGGAACACCGCTGCGCCAGGTCGCCCGTGAGATGGCCGAGTACGGAGTCGGCTCCGTACTGGTGACCGAGGGCGGGACCCTACGCGGCATCGTCACCGACCGCGACCTCGCACTGGGTGCCCTCGCCGGGGGCCTCGACGCGAACGACGCGGTGGATTCGGTGATGACCTCGCCCGTCGTCACCGTGAGCGTCACGGACGACATCCACACCGCCTACCGGACCTTCCGTGGATCCGGGTTCCGGCGCCTGCCCGTACTCGACGGTCACCGGGTCGTGGGCGTGCTGACCGTGGACGACATGCTCATCGACGTCTTCCAGCGGCTGGCCGATCTGTTGGGCCCGGTCGCCTGGAGCGTCCTAGAGGAACCCCCCGGACCACCCTCCGCGGAAACCCGTTGACGTAAACGGCCGGTCGATAGGGGGAGAGGCGACCGAGAGGTACGAAGAGGGGCCATCCGGCCCTCCCTCTCCCCGTGATGTGGAGCAGAGACTGAATGCGGGCACCGATGAGGAGGTCCCCGATGAGCTCTCTTGCTTCCCCTCGGCTCACCACAGCTCTGTCCGCCGACCAACGTGACCGGCTGATGGCATGCGGCCGCCCGGTGGACCTCCCTGAAGGCATCCGGCTGTTCGAGGAGGGCGATCCCGCCCAGCGCTTCTGGATCCTTCGGACGGGCACGGTCACCTTGGACTTCGCCGTGCCTGGCACACAGCCGGCAGTGATCGACACCGTGAATGCGGGTGAGCTGCTCGGATGGTCCTGGCTGTTCGCCCCGTATCGCTGGCACTTCGGTGCGGAGGCCATGACGCGTGTGCGGGCGTACGAGTTCGATGCACTGACCGTGCGCATGATGATGGACGCCGATCCTGCTCTCGGCTCCGCCCTCGGGCATTTCGTCGGGCAGACGCTCGCTCGTCGCCTCGTCGCGGCCCGCGTACGACTGCTCGATCTGTACGCCCCTCACGGCAGCGGCCTGTAGACCCTCGTCCACCTCCCGGAGAACGTCATGCCTGCCTCGCACTACACCGTCAGCGACGTCATGACCCACACCGCCATCGCGATCGGCCGTGACGCGCCCTACAAGGAAATCGTCGCGCTCTTGGACCAGTGGAAGGTGAGTGCCCTTCCTGTCCTGGAGGGAGAGGGCCGTGTCGTCGGAGTCGTGTCGGAGGCGGATCTCCTGCCGAAGGAGGAGTTCCGGCTCGACGAGCCTCGCCCGGGCGAATTCGACGAGGCGGCCAAGGCCGGAGCCGTGCGGGCCGGGGAGCTCATGTCGAGCCCGGCCGTGACCGTACACGCGGACGCCACGCTCGCCGAGGCGGCACGGATCATGGCCACCCGGAGGGTGAAGCGGCTGCCGGTGGTGAACGACATCGGGATGCTGGAGGGCGTCGTCAGCCGGAGCGACCTGCTCAAGGTGTTCCTCCGTACGGACGGCGAGATCGAGGAGGAGATCCGCCGTTCCGTCCTGGGCGAGTCGGCTGCCCCGGCAGGGCTGGACGTCTCCGTACTGGAGGGCGTGGCCACCATTCACGGTGCGCTCGCCAACCGGTCGCTGGTGCCGCTGGTCACCCGCGCCGTACGGGCGGTGGAGGGTGTCGTCGACGTACGGATGGATCTCGGCGCCCACGAAGACGCTGCATGACGGACAATCCTTGTGGGGGCGGATACGAGCCCACCGACCGCAGGGATCGCCATGTCCGATCTGCCGACAGCCACCGCACCCACGCGGGTCTTCCTCGTCGACGACCACGAGGTCGTCCGCCGGGGCCTCCGCGACCTGATCGATGACGAGCCCGACATGGACGTGGTCGGCGAGGCGGCGACGGCGGAGCAGGCGCTGGCCAGGGGCCCCGCCCTTCGGCCGGACGTGGCGGTCCTCGACGTGCGCCTGCCCGACGGAGACGGCATCTCCGTGTGCCGGGAGCTGCGGTCTCGGATGCCTGAGGTGGCGTGCCTGATGCTGACGTCGTTCGACGACGAGGACGCTCTTCTCGACGCGATCATGGCGGGGGCGGCCGGGTACGTCCTGAAGCAGATCAAGGGGTCCGACCTCGTGTCGGCGGTACGGACCGTGGCCACCGGGCAGTCGATGCTCGACCCGGCCACCACCGCCCGGCTGATGCACTCGCTGCGCGACCCCGAGGCGGCGAAGCCGCCGGAGGACGAACGGCTCGCGGTGCTGTCCGACAGGGAGCGGTCCGTACTTGACCTCATCGGCGAGGGTCTCACCAACCGGCAGATCGCCAAGCGGCTCTATCTGTCGGAGAAGACCGTCAAGAACCACATCTCACGGCTGCTCGGCAAGCTCGGTGTCGAACGGCGTGTGCAGGCCGCCGTCATCGCCGCGCAGGCCCATGAGCATGACACCGAGGAGACGTAGAGGCTCCTACTCCTGCTCGGCCGGCAGCGGGATCCTCCACTCGAGGACGGTGCCGCTGCCCGGCGCCGCTCGCGCGTGGACCGACAGGGTGCCGCCCAGCCGCTCGGCCCGTTCGGCCAGGTTCCGCAGTCCACTGCGGCTGCCGCCGTGCGGAATGCCGACACCGTCGTCGCCCACCGTCACCACCAGTACGCCGTCGTCGGCGACGACAGACACCTCCGCCCTGCGGGCCTGGGCGTGGCGTGCCACGTTGGTGAGGGCTTCACCGAGGACGGCGAGCACCTCCTCGGCCGCTTGCAGTGGTACGTCGGTGTCGATCAGGCCCTCCATACGCAGCGCCGGAGCGAATCCGAGCGTCGACACCGCCGAATCCACGGCCTTGACCACACGGTTTCGCAGTTTCGGTGCGGTTCCCGGGGTGTCGTGTTCCCGCAGGCCGAAGATGGTCGATCGGATGATCTTGATGGTGGCGTCCAGGTCGTCGATGGCCCGGGTCAATCGGTCCACGGCCTCCGGGTGCTCGACGAAGCGCCGGGCGCTCTGCAGCGTCATACCAGTGGCGAAGAGGCGCTGGATCGCCAGATCGTGGAGGTCCCGGGCGATCCGGTCGCGGTCCTCCAGAAGACTCACCTGTTCGGCGTCACGACGGCGGTCGGCCAGTTCGAGTGCCAGTGCCGCCTGCCCCGCGAATCCGGGAAGAGCGGTGACCTCGGCGGTCGTGAAGGCGGGCCGCCCGTGGCGCCGCGCGAGGATCAGCACCCCGCTGAGTCGCTCCTTGGTGCCGACGGTGACGGCCACTGCCGGTCCGAACCCCTTCCACCGTTCGGGCTGCACCCTGATGCGCGGCTCGTTCTCGACGTCGACGACCGTGACCAGGCCGTCCTGCGCCAGGGCGGCCTCGACCAGGGTTCCTTCGCTGTTCGGGAGGACGACGCCCCGGTGCGCTTCGGACCCCTCGCCGCGGGCCAGCGAGCCCCGCAGCTCGCCTCCCGGTCCGACCAGGTAGAAGACCCCCATGTCCGCGCCCGCGATGTCCACGGCCTGCTCCAGCATCCCGCCGAGGACCTCGGTCTCTTCCGCACCGGACAGGAGGGCACTGGTGAAGTCGGAGCTGGCGGCCAGCCAGCGCTGGCGCAGGCGGCCCTCCTCGTAGAGGCGGGCGTTCTCGATCGCGATGCCGGCCGCGACGGCCAGGGTCGTCACGACGGCCTCGTCCTCGGCGTCGAAGTCGGCTCCTCCGCGCTTCTCCGTGAGGTAGAGGTTGCCGAACACTTCGTCGCGGACCCGGATGGGGACGCCCAGGAATGTGTGCATCGGCGGATGATGGGCGGGGAAGCCGTACGAGGCCGGGTGCTCGGACAGCTCGGCGAGGCGCAGCGGCTTGGGGTTGCGGATCAGTTCGCCGAGAACGCCATGTCCGGACGGTAGCGAGCCGATCCGCTCACGGAGCTCGTCGTCGATGCCGATGGGGAGGAATTCGGAGAGCCTCCGGTCGTCATCGATGACGCCCAGGGCTCCGTACTCGGCGTCCACCAGAGTCACGGCGGACTCCACGATGCCGCGCAGCACCTGAGGCAGGGCGAGTTCTCGGCCCACGGACATGACGGCTTCGAGCAGCCCGTTGAGCCGGTCCCTGGTGCCCCGCACCTCGTCGATACGCACCTGGACCTCGTCGAGCAGCTCGTCGAGTCGCAGCCGTGGCAGCCGTGTACCCGCGGACTCGGTGTCCTCCCGGCCCATCGAAACCTCCGGCCGCATCGAGCGCACGGGCTGCACCCGAGGCGCGCACTCTCACCGTAGTCCGGGTGAACCACCCGTTCCTGTCGGGCCCCCCGGGTGGAAGGCGGTCCGTACGACGCGGGCCGCCGTGAATCCGGCGGGCGCGCACGCGAGAGCGATCCCGGCGCCCGCCCAGCCGAGTGGCTCGGTCTCCAGGATCGAGTTCAGGAAGGGCACGTACAGCGCTGCCGCCGCCAGAAGGGCAGAGGCGAGGACGGACAGAGGGAGGAACGGGTTCTCCTTGGTCAGAAGTCGGGTACGCAGTCCCAGGGCGACGCCCAGCTGCGCGGCCAGCAGGGCGAGGAACAGGACGCTCTGCCAGGCAAGGTCCAGTGCCTGGGCGGCGAGCCCCGCACCGAGGGAGGCCGCCGTGACGACGGCCGCGAGAAGGAGCAGCCTCTGCCAGGCGCCACCGCCGAGAATGTGCTGGTCAGGTGGGCGCGGCGGGCGGTGCATCGCTCCCGGGGACGCGGGTTCGGCGCCCATGGCGACGCCCGTGAGGCCGTGTGTCAGGAGGTTGATCCACAGGATCTGGCCGGCGCGAAGTGGCAGCGGCAGCCCGAGCAGCGGGCCGATGAGCATCACGAGGATCTCGGCGGCGCCGCCGGCCATCCCGTAGACGAGGAAGCGGCGGATGTTGTCGTAGACACGCCTTCCCTCCTCGACGGCCGCCACGACCGTCGCGAGTTCGTCGTCGGTGAGGACGAGGTCGGCGGCCTGCCGGGCGACCTCCGTGCCGCGTGCGCCCATGGCCACGCCGATGTCGGCACGGTGCAGGGCGGGGCCGTCGTTGACCCCGTCGCCGGTCATGGCGGTCACCGCTCCCCTGGCGCGCCATGCCTCCACAATGTCCAGTTTCTGCTGGGGGTCCGTACGGGCGAAGACCCGCACCGAGGTGAGGTCGGCGACGCGTCCTGCGGCGACGTCGGCGCCGGTGACGACCCGTCCCTCCGTCTCGCCGCCGTCGCCCAGGAGGCCGATGTGGGACGCCACCGCCCTAGCCGTCGCCGGATGGTCCCCGGTGATGAGGACGGGCGTGATGCCGGCCGCACGGCAGGAGGCGAGAGTCGCCGCGGCATGCGGCTTGGGCGGGTCGCTGAGCGCGACGAGGCCGAGGAGCGCGAGCCCCGACTCCGCCGTGGTGACATGGCTCGGGATGTCGTTCCGCGCCCCCGACGCCACGGCGAGCACGCGGTACCCCCGAGCGGCCAGGCGTGCGGCCTCCTGGCGGGCCGCCGCGAGCGCGTCCGGAGGATCGAGCAGGACGGCCGGGTCGAGTACGGCTTCGGGTGCGCCCTTCATGCAGACGAGAACCCCGTCTCCGCCGGTCTTGTGGAGCGTGGTCATGCGTCTGCGGAGGCTGTCGAAGGGCGCTTCACCGATCCGGGGGCGGGTCGCCGACAGTTCCGCCGGACCCGGGCATCGCGTCTTGGCCGCGGCCGCCAGCAGGGCGGCTTCCATGGGGTCGCCCAGAGCCGTCCAGCGGCCGTCGGGCCCCCGGTCGTCCGCCGGGCGCAGCGTGGCGTCGTTGCACAGGGCGGTCACGGTCAGCAGCTCCGTCAGCGGCACGAGCTCGTCCGCTTCCGCCGGTCTCCCGGCGACAAGGACCTCGCCCTCGGGTTCGTACCCCACCCCCGAGAGCTCGGCGGTCACGCGCGGTGTCCAGACGTGCTGGACGACCATGCGGCCCTCCGTCAGGGTGCCGGTCTTGTCGGTGGCGAGGACGGACACCGAGCCGAGCGTCTCCACCGCGGGCAGCCGACGCACCAGGGCATGCCGGGCAGCCATGCGCCGGGCTCCGAGTGCCAGGGCCAGGGTGACGACGGCGGGAAGGGACTCAGGGACCGCCGCGACGGCCAGGCTGATGGCGGTGACCGCCATCGTGCCGAGCGGGAGCCCCCGCACCAGGCCGAGGGTGAAGACCAGGACGCACAGGGCGAGCGTCACGGCCGCGAGGACGCGCCCGAGGGCGGCGAGTCGGCGCTGCAGCGGGGTCGGCTCGCGACGTTCGTCGAGAAGAGCCGCGATGCGGCCGAGCGCGCTGGATGCCCCGGTCGCCGTGACCATGGCCACGCCCCGGCCCCGGACGACGACCGTGCCCGCGCTCAGGGTCGCACCGGCGTCCCTGTCGATGGGCACGGACTCCCCGGTGAGCATGGACTCGTCCACCAGCACGGCGGACGCCTCGGCAAGCTCGGCGTCCGCGGCGACGATGTCGCCCTCACCGACCACGAGGACGTCACCCGGGACGATCGCCGCCGCCGGGAGGTCGCGCACGGCGCCGTCGCGCCGCACGCGCGCGTGCGGGGCGGTGAGGGCCGAGAGAGCGGCGACGGCATTGTCGGCCCGGATCTCCTGCGCCACCCCGACGGTCGTGTTCACGAGGACGACCAGCCCGATGACGACGGCGTCGGGATAGTCGCGGATCGCGAGGGTCAGCACGACTGCCCCGAGGAGCACCATGATCAGCGGGTCGGTCAGCTGGGCCAGGACCCTGCTGTGGAGCCGTACGGGCCTTCTCGCGGTGACCTCGTTGGGGCCGGTGTCGGCCAGTCGGCGGGCGGCCTCCGCCTCGGTGAGTCCGGTCGTGACCCGCACCGACGCGAGTGCCTGGCCCGCTGCCGACGCGGTCATGGCCCGCTCACCTCGCAGGGACGGTGATCACCGGGCAGTGGGCACGGTGGAGCAGCCCGTGGACCACGGAGCCGACACGCATCCCGGTGTACCCGCCCCGGCCCCTGCGGCCGACGACGACGGCCAGGGCGTGTTCGGCGGCGCCGGCGAGCGTCTCGACGGGGGAACCGGTGAGCACCTCGTGGGTGAGCCGGACGTCAGGGTACTTGTCCGCCCAGCCGGCGGTGGTCTCCGAGAGCAGGCGGCGTTCGGCGTGGAACAGCGTGTCACCGCTGCGCAGGGTGAAGACAGGGGGCTGCCAGACAGCGACGGCGCGCAGTGCACAGCGACGAAGGTCCGCTTCCTCGAAGCCCCAGGCCAGCGCGGAGCGTGAGGATTCGCTGCCGTCGACGCCGACGACGAGATGGGGCGTCTCCTGGGTGAGGTGTTCCGCGTCGCCGACGACGACCACCGGGCAGTGTGCCTTCGCGGTGACCGGGACGACCAGGGAGCCGGCGCTCAGGAACTCCTCGGTACGACTGAGGTGCCGGGAGCCCAGCACGATGATGCCGGCCTCGTTCGACAGAGCGGCCAGGGCTGCCGCCGGGAACCCGTCAAGAAGAGAGGAGGTGGCCTTGATGTCCGGCTGCCGGGCGTGCGCCCAGGCGAGTGCCGTACGCAGAGCTTCCGAGCCGGCCTGCCGCTGTGCCAGGTGACGAGGGGTGTCGTCGACGTGCTGGGTGTCGTGCTGCGGTGGTATCGCGACCACCAGGCACAGTCCCACGCCTCGCAGGTGAGCCTCGTCCGCGGCCCAGGCAAGGGCCAGGTGCCAGTTCTTGACCGGGTCGATACCGACGACGATGTCACGGCGATCCGTGGTGCGTGTCACGACGTGCTCCCGTGTCCGGGCCCTTGCCGGGGGATGAGCTCCACGGGGCAGTGGGCGTGCTGCAGCAGGCTCAGCGTGGTCCGGCCGAGGGTCGGTCCGAGGTATCCGGGCGAACGTCGACCACCGATGACCAGAAGGTCTACGTGGTGCGACGCGTCGACGAGAGCCCCGGGCACGCTGTGACTCTTCTGGCCGTCGGCGTGCACGGTGAGCTTCGGGAACTCCTCCCGGAGCCGGTCCGAGACCGAGGCCATGAGGCGTACGTGATCGCGGGCGATCTCGTCGCCACCGTTGTGCAACGCAGCCCGTGAGCGGGCGGACAGCCCGACACTCCAGATGTGCAGGAGCCGCAGAGGTACCTTTCGCAGCAGGGCCTCGCGGGCCGCCGCACGGGCGCAGCCCACATCGGCCTCGTCCCGCACCGCCGCAAGAACCACGCCGGCCTCGACGGGCTCCGCAGCCCCGCGCACCACGACCACCGGCGTGGTGGCGCCGGCCGCGACCTCAAGACCGACCGATCCGAGCAACAGCGAGGAGAACCCGCCGAGGCCCCGGTGTCCGACGACGATCGTGCCGGTCAGGGCGGCGGCGCGACGCAGACCGTCGGGGGCCCCACCATCGGTGAGTTCCGTGACGACCGTCAGCTCGGGGTGGCGCGCCGTGATCGTCTCGGCGGTCCGGTCGAGTAGTTCCCTTCCCGCCTGCCGACTCCTGACGATCTCCACCTGGGACAGAAACGGGGCCTGTCTGTCCGTGTCAGCTGCATGGACGAGGAAGAGAGTGCTGCCCCGCAGCGCCGCCTCCGCTGCCGCCCACGTCACCGCCGTGCGTGCGGATGGTGATCCGTCGACGCCGACGACGACCCTGCTGGGGCCGGGACGGGTTGTGATTCCGTCCATTGCTCCTCCTCACGCGGTCCGGGGGACTCCTTCCACCCTGGCAGCTGGTCCCGAGTGGCCGGAGGGCCGCTGGGGCCAATGACGGGACCAAAGGTCCTACCCGGGCGGGGCAGAGCGCGGACTGGCAACGACGAGCCCGTTCGGGCCTGAGGGTGGACCATTCGGCCCTCGCCGACCCCGAGCGTGCGGTGGAGGGTGGTGACACGGGACAGCACCCCGGCCGAACCCTCGAACAGGAGGCGCGGTGATGAAGCACATGAAGGTCGGCGGTCTGATGACCGACGACGTGGTCTCCGCCGTCCCTGCTGCGTCGTTCCGGGAGGTGGCTAAGCTGCTCGCCGAGCACGACATCAGCGGGGTCCCCGTCGTGGACGAGGACGACCGTGTTGTCGGTGTCGTCTCCGAGAGCGACCTCCTGGCCCGCGACGAGCTGACTGCGCGGGACCTGATGACCACGCCGGCCATCACAGTGCACGCCGAGGAGACGGTGGCGGACGCGGCACGGCTGATGGTGCGCCGCGGAGTCGAGCGCCTACCCGTGGTCGACGAGGAGGAACGACTGGTCGGCATCGTGACCCGCCGCGATCTTCTGTGTGTCTACCTCCGCCCGGACGCGGAGATACGGCGCCGCATCCGTGAGGACGTCCTCACGGATGCCATGGACCTGCCCGGGGACGCAGTGGACGCGCACGTCTTGGACGGCGTGGTGACGCTGGGGGGCCGCGTCCGGCGGCGGAGTCAGGCCCTGATGCTCGTCGGACTCACCGAGAAGGTCGACGGCGTCGTCGCCGTCGTGGACCGACTGTCCTTCCACGAGGACGACACGCGTCTAGCGTCCTCCACCCGGACTCCGCACGACATCTCTTGGTGATTCAGCGCAGACAGGACGAACCGTGTCGACCACCGCTTTGACCCGATCACTCGTGACGTCGCTGATCGAAGACGCCGTCACGGCTCCCTCGATGCACAACGCACAGCCGTGGAAGTTCGTCTGCAAGACGGGTACCGGCGTCATCGAGCTGCACGGCGATCCGCTGCGTGGCATGCCGCACGAGGACCCGAACCACCGTGCCCTCCACCTCGGCTGCGGCGCCGCCCTGTTCGGTCTGCGGGTCGGCGCCGCGCACAGAGGTCGGCACGCCGCGGTCCGGCTGCTGCCCCGCCCCGAAGACCGCTGGCACTTCGCCGACGTGGAACTCCACGGTGCGGACGACGTCGACCGCGGTCTCGTCGCGCTCCACGCCGCCCTGTCGCGGCGCCACACCAGCCGTTTCCCCTTCACCGAGGAGCGGATCCCCTCCGAGGTGATCGACGGTCTGCGGGCCTCGGCCCTCCTGGAGGGCTGCCAGCTGGTCGTGCCGGGCGACTGGCACACCGACGCCGTCCTCGAGATCGTCCACGACTCCGAAAGGTTCGAGGCCGCGGACGCGGCGGTTCGCGCGGAGATCGCCGCCTGGACGCGCACGGGTGCGTCCGACGAGGGCTCCGGGACCGAGGGCATCCCTTCGTACGCCTTCGGCCCGCGGCAATACGACGTCACCTCTCCGGTCCGGGACTTCGACTCACCCCGGCACGTCCCGGACCGCGCTTCGGCACGCTTCGAGAAGCGGCCGCAGATCGCCCTCCTCGGCACGGTCGACGACAATCCGCAACAGTGGCTGATGGCAGGCCAGGCGCTGCACCGGGTCCTGCTCCGGGCCACCCTCGACGGTCTGTCCACCTCCCTCATGTCCCAGCCCCTGGAGTGGTCCGAACTCCGCTCCGCCATACGCGATCCGGCTTCGACGGCGGCCTTCGTCCACATGGTGCTCCGCCTGGGCTACGGCCCCCAGGGGCGGGCCACGCCGCGTCGGCCCGTCTCCGAAGTGCTCACCTTCGACTGAACCGCCCCTCACAGACGGAACCAGCGCTCCTGTCCGGGTGCGACGGTCCCCCTCCGTCCGCCAGGGAGTACGACGGCGAGCGGGCCCTCGGGCGAGGCAGGAACCCGAACTGCCAGCCGCCCGGGAAGCATCCGCAGGCGCACCCCTCGATGAGGGCCGCAGCACAGGGTGAAGGTGAACCGTGGGATCTCCGCGAGCGTCACCGGAGCCACTCGAAGCCCTTCCGGTCCCGTTTCCAGGCCGGTGATCCCGCGTTCGACGAGGTCGATCGTGCCGGCCATCGCGCCGAGATGGATGCCCTCTCCGGTCGTTCCGCCCTGGACGTCGGCCACGTCGGCGAGCAGGGCCTCCTCGCAGTACCGCCAGGCGTCGGCGCCCTTCTGCCGGGCCAGCACCCACCCGTGGACGAGGCTGCTCAGGGTCGAGCCGTGGCTGGTGCGCCGCAGGTAGTACGAGACGGTCGCACGCCACATCTCGTCGTCCAAGGGGTAGCCGAGCCGGCCGAACAGGCCGTACAGCTCCTCGGGCCGGAAGAGGTAGCCGAGCATGAGGGTGTCGGCCTGCTTCGACGCCTGGTAGCGGTTGACCGTGTCGCCCTCGGCCTCCAGGATCCGGTCGAGCCGACGGATGTCGCCGTAACGGGCCCGGTAGGCCTCCCAGTCGAGTTCCGCCAGGTCTCCGTATCCCTCGAACTGGCTCACCACGCCCTGGTGGAACGGCACGTACAGGCGGCGCGAGACGTCCTCCCAGCGAGCGAGTTCGCCGTCGTCCAGCGACAGTTGCTCCGCCAGTTCCGAGCGGCGGGCCTTGGGAAGTTCACCGAACAGATCGAGACCGCGGGCGAGAACCCATGCGGCGGTCGCGTTCGTGTAGGCGTTGTCGTCGATACCCGGGACCGTCGCATCGGGATAGGCGTCGTGGTACTCGTCCGGTCCCACGACCCCCCGGATGCGGTAGCGGCCGAGCGCGGGGTCGAAGGTGGCAGCCCCGGCCCAGTAGCCGGCGACCTCAAGCAGGATCTCCGCACCGGCCGAGTGGAGGAATCCCCGGTCGCCGGTGGCCTGGGCGTACTTCCAGACGTTGTACGCGACAGCCGACCCCACATGGCGCTGGAGCCGGGAGCGGTCGGCCAACCACCGCCCCGAGCGCGGGTTGAGGTGCAGGACCTGTGTCTCCTCCCGGCCCGAACTCGCGCTCTGCCAGGGGTACATGGCCCCCTGCTGACCGGCGAGGCGGGCGGCCTCGCGGGCGGCCGGCAGGCGCCGGTGCCGGTACATGAGCAGCGCCCGGGCCACCTCGGGAAAGTGGAGGTCGAGGTAGGGCAGGACGAAGAGCTCGTCCCAGAAGACGTGCCCCCGGTACGCCTCGCCGTGCAGTCCCCGCGCGGGAACGCCCACATCGAGGTCCGCCGTGTGCGGGGAGAGCGTCTGCAGCAGGTGGAACACGTGCAGCCGCAGGATGCGGCCGGCTTCCCCGGGCGCATCCAGCTCCCCCTGCTCCCAGACGCGCTGCCACGCCACCTTGTGGACCGAGAGCAGCCGGGGGAAGGACGGAGTACGAGCGATCAGGTCGGTGGCTGCCGTGAGCGGGTCGGCGGCGGGCCAGTCCATCGAGGTGTGCAGCGCCAGGGTCTTCACGACCATCGCCGAGCGGCGGGGAACGAGTGGCAGGTGGTACGTCTGCTCGGTGCCGGCCGAGGTGGCTGCCTCCCGTGAGGGCCGGGCGGGGCGGGTGACCGTGCGCACGGCCATGGCGATCCGAATGCCCGGGTCGACGGTACGGCACGAGATCCAGGCAACGCCGTCGGGCTCGAATCCGGTCCGGTGGTCGCTGAGATGGCGCCCGTCCAGGTGCCGGTAGCGCTCGACTCCGGCGTTGGTGACGGTGCCGTCGAGAAGGGACTGCACTTCGATGGAACCGCTCCAACCGTAGGCACGGAACAGGGTGCACTGGGCCGCCAGTCCGGGTTCTCCCATGTGGACGATGCGGATGTGGCTGACGCGCAGGCCCCGCCCACGGGCGTCCTTGAAGAACAGACGTCGGGTGAGCACGCCCGCGCGCAGGTCGAGGTGCACGTCGTAGTGGCGCAGTTCCCCGGCGTCGGGGGTGAGCCAGTCGCCCGGCGGCCCGTCGTCCGGCAGGCAGCGATAGCGCAGAAGCGTCCAGTTCGGAAGGTTGACGATGTCCTCGTTCTCGACCTGCTGCCCTGCGACGGTCGAGGTGAGCCGGTCGTAGCAGCCGGCCAGATAGGTGCCCGGGTAGTGCGCACCCCCGGCGGTGCACTCGGGAGCGGATCCCCGGGTCGCGAACCGGCCGTTGCCCAGGGTGCAGAGCGCTTCGACCAGCGGCTCGCGTTCCGGGTCGTACCGGTCGTAGCGCCATGTCCAGCCGGTGGTCATCCGCGCTCACCCCACACGCTCCGGACCAGCGTTGTTCAGGTCGGGAACCACCAGGTGGGCACCCTGCTCCCGCAGGAGGCCGGTGGTGCGCCGCAGCGGGGTGCGGTCGACACCGACGACGAGAGCGTCTGTACGAAGCAGATCGACGAAAGCCCGTTCCTTGTGTGCCGCGACGGCCCAGACCGTGCCGCAGCCGGAGGCGTCGTGGGGCTCTCCCGGTGGGAAGTGAAGGCCGCGGGCGGTGAGGAAGGCCGCGGCGCCGTCGTACCGGGACCTGCCGTCGACGAGTCGGCGGTACTCGGCGTCCCCGTCGAAGGGGGGCGGTGTCCCGCTGTCGGGCGCAAGTGGGTCGAGGCAGGCGTCGAAAGCGATCTTCCATGCCGCCGCGTGCACGACGGCGGAGTCGAGCAGAACACCGTCGGTGTCGAGGACAACACTCTCCGGCGGCCGAGAGCCCGGGCCTCGGCCGTTCATCGGGCCACCGACGTGTCAGGGAGGCTCACGACCGTGTGCTGCGGGCCGCCCAGCGCGACCTTGATGGCGCCGGTCTCAGCCGCGCGGCCGAAAACGTCGTACGCCTCCTCCATCTGCCCCAGCTCGAATCGGTGGGTGATCAGTTCTGCCGACGGCAGCCGCCCAGCGGCCATCATGCGCAGCAACATCGGCGTGGACGAGGTGTCCACCAGCCCGGTGGTGATCGTGACGTCCTTGATCCACAGGTCTTCGAGGTGAAGGGTCGCGGGCTTGCCGTGCACTCCGATGTTGGCGACCCTGCCGCCTGGTCGGACCATTCGCGTGCACATCTCGAACGCCTCCGGGACACCGACGGCTTCCATGACGACGTCGGCGCCGAGACCGTCGGTCAGATCCGCGACGAGCTGTTCGGGGCCTTCCCCGGCGTTCACGATGGCGTCCGCGCCGAGGGCGCGGGCGGCGCTCAGCCGGGACTCGGCAAGGTCGACGGCGACGATACGGCCGGGACTGTAGAGGCCCGCCGTGATGATGGCGGTGAGGCCGATGGGGCCCGCGCCGACCACGACCACCGTGTCGGCGGGGCTCACCGCGCCGTTCAGGACACCCACCTCATAGGAGGTGGGGAAGATGTCGGCGAGCAGGACGGCATCGGAGCTGTCGAGCGAGTCCGGCAGCGGGTGGACGGACAGGTCGGCGAAGGGCACGCGGACGTATTCGGCCTGTGTGCCGTCGACGGTGTGGCCGAGGATCCAGCCGCCGCCGCCCCGGCACTGTCCGTAGCGGCTCTCACGGCAGAAGCGACACCTTCCGCAGGCCGTGATGCAGGAGACCAGGACCCGGTCCCCCGGCCGAACCGTGCGGACGTCGCCCCCGGTCTCCACCACCGTGCCGACCGCTTCGTGTCCGAGCACCCGACCGGGCGTCACCTCCGGGACGTCCCCCTTCAGGATGTGCAGGTCGGTGCCGCAGATGGTGACGGCGTCGACCCGGACGATCGCGTCGGCGGGATCCTCGATGACCGGGTCGGGTACGTCCTGCCAGGCGATCCGTCCCGGGCCCTGGAAGACGAGTGCCTTCATGGCGCCCACCCACTTCCTGTCGCGCTTCGCTGCGGTCCTCGTCCACCAGGCTCCGTCCGCTGCTCGGGCTGCGCATGGGCCGGTCGGCTCCCCGATGGGCCCGTACGGACTCTCGGGGCGGGCCGGGTCCGGATGCGAGGGTGGAGACCGGTACACGTTCCGAAGGAGGGACGGCCATGTCCGAGGCAGCCCCGAATCCCGCTCCCACGACCCCGCGACCGGCTCTGCTCAGCTTCCTGGGCGGGGTGGGTACGGTCACTGGCAGCAAGTTCCTGGTCGAGAGCGACCATGCCCGGATCCTCCTCGACTGCGGTCTCTTCCAGGGTTTCGCGAAGCTGCGGCACCGCAACTGGGAGCGGTTCGCCCGCGACGCCGCGGATGTGGACGCCGTGGTCGTCACCCATGCCCACCTGGACCATTGCGGCTATCTGCCCCGTCTGGTGCGGCAGGGATTCCGGGGACCGATCCTGACCAGCGCCCACACCGCCCGGCTCGCCGGGATCGTGCTGCGCGACAGCGCACGGCTCCAGATGGAGGCCGCCCGGCACGCCAACGAACACGGCCGGTCCAAACACTGCCCGGCCAAGCCGCTCTACGACGACTCGGACGTCGAGAAGACCCTGGCGTTCTTCGACCCCGTGACCGTCGGCGAGGACGTGGAGATCATGGCCGGCACCCGGCTGACGCTCCACCACGGCGGACACATCCTCGGCTCGGCATGGGCCCACCTCACACTGGAGGACGGCCACACCCTGGCCACCTCCGGGGACCTGGGCCGCCCAGGGCACCCGCTGCTGCTGCCGCCGGAGCCGTTCTCGGGCGCCGACGTCCTTCTCATGGAGTCCACCTACGGCGACCGCCACCACGACCAGGAGTCCGCCCCTCGGAGTTCGCCTCCGTCATCGCACGCACACTCGCACGGAACGGCACCGTCGTCATCCCGGCCTTCGCGATCGACCGGACCGAGGTCGTCCTGCACGAACTGAGCCGTCTGCGCGACACGGGCGTCCTGCCCCGCTCGGTTCCCGTGTACGTGGACAGCCCCATGGCCCTCGCCGCGCTGGACGTCTACCGGGACGCCGTGCGCGAGCACTCCGCCGAGCTGCGGCCCGAGATCCTCCCCCGTACACCACCTACCTCGTCCACGGCGAGCCGACGGCGTCCGAGGCGCTGCGCGATCGCATCGACCGCGAACTGGGCTGGACGGCCGTCGTACCCCGCTCCGGGGAGGCCGTCCTGGTCCGCTGACCCGGTCCCGTCGGTCCCGGCTGTGACCCGCCCGGCCCTACCTGGGCAGGACCGCCGCGCGGGAGTCTGTGGAGAGAGGGCGGGAGACACACCATGAGCATCAGGAGGATGCTGCCGAACGAACTCGTTCCGGTACCCGCAGCCGTTGCGGCAGCGCTGGCGCGCCGATCCCTCAGGTAAGGAATGAGCGATGACACATCAGCCGTTCACCGTCGCCGACGTGATGACCAAGAAGGTCGTCGCCGTCCAGCCCGGCGCGGAGTTCAAGGAGATCGTCGCCGCCATGGAGCGGTGGAAGGTGACGGCCGTACCGGTCGTCGAGGGCGAGGGCCGCGTCGTCGGGGTGGTTTCCGAGGCCGATCTGCTCCTCAAGGAGGAGTTCCACGACCACCGCCTCGGTCTCGTCGAACAGATGCGACGGCTGGACGCCACGGCCAAGGCCGGTTCTCGCCGGGCCGAGGACCTGATGACCTCGCCCGCGGTCTCCGTTGCTCCCGAGGCGTCCCTGCCCCAGGCCGCCCGCCTCATGGCCTCCCACCACGTCAAACGGCTGCCGGTCGTCGGCACGCGCGGCACGATCCAGGGAATCGTGAGCCGGTCCGACCTCCTCAAGGTCTTCCTCCGCCCGGACGAGGATCTCGCCGCCGAAGTGCGCCGCGACGTTGTCGAGCACCTTTTCCCGCTCTCTCAGCGCCAGGTCGACGTCCGTGTCGACGCCGGAGTCGTGACGCTGTCCGGCGAGGTCCGCGACAGCGCGCTCATCCCGCTCGCAGCCCGCCTGGCCCGCGCTGTCGAAGGCGTGGTGGACGTACAGTGCGAGCTCACCGCCCAGGGCCGGACGTAGCCATGTCCGGCCGTTCCGGTGCGGGTCACGAGGCCACCCGACGTGCTCGAAGCATGTCCCAGGTGACCAGCACCGACCTGTACGAGGTCACGATGGTGCTCTCGTACCTGCGGGGGGACATGCGGGCCCCTGCCACCTTCAGCCTCTTCGTCCGCGACCTCCCCCGGGCCGCGGACTCCTCGTCGCGGCGGGGCTCGAACCGGCCCTCGACTACCTTTCCCGGTTCCGGGTGGGCCGCTCCGACGTCCTTGAGTTCGCCGAGTCACTGCGTCGTCCGGCCGAGGACCTGGAACCGCTGCACGGCCTGTCGTTCCACGGCCAGGTCCGCGCCGTGCCCGAAGGACGGCTCGTCCTCGCAGGTGAGCCGCTCCTGGAAGTCACTGCGCCCCTGCCGCAGGCCCAGCTCGTGGAGACCTACCTGCTGTCCCTCGTCTGCCATCAGACGGCGGTCGCCTCCAAGGCGGCGCGGTGTGTGCTCGCCGCCGGGCGGCCCCTGGTGGACTTCTCCGAACACGTCCCTGCCCCGGCAGCTCCGCTACGCCCTCGGCCTCGCGGACCAAGCCACCGGGGCGCACCACCCGGACGTCAGGCTCTCCGCGTCGGTACTGCGCAGGGCACTGGAAGACCTGGCCGTCGTGCTCGACGAGCGCTTCCTGCGCACGGCCAGGGGACCCGATCGGGTCTTCGCCGCCTACGCCGCCGGCCACGGCAACCCCAGGGGCCGGACGGCCCTCCCCAGGACGGCGGCAGCGGGCGATCCTGAACGTGGGGGCCGCCGGTCGAACGCGCGAGAAGGTGACGAGCGATGAGGCACCGCAGCGTCGCGGATCTGATGACACCCACGGCGGTCAGCGTCGGTCCGGGCACGACGTTCAAGGAGATCGCCCGGCTCCTGGACGAGTTCGACATCACCGCGGTGTGCGTGGTGGACGAGTCGAACCGGCCGCTGGGCGTGGTCTCGGAGGCCGACCTGGTACGGCGCCGTGCCGCCGGTGCCGGGCCCGGCACGGCGGGTGCGCTCATGTCCAGCCCCGCCGTCGTCGCCCGCCCGGAGTGGAGCGTGGTGCGCGCCGCCCGGGTGATGGAACGGGCCAGGATCAAGCGTCTGCCCGTCGTCGACGACGACGGACGCCTCGTGGGTGTGCTCAGTCGGAGCGACCTCGTCCAGCTCTTCCTGCGCCGGGACCGGGCGATCCAGGAGGAGATCGTCGAAGACGTGGTCACCCACACCCTGAGGCTGAGCCCATCGGCCCTCTCGGTGGAGGTCGAGGACGGCCGGGTCATCCTCAGTGGCACGGTCCGCCGCCGCAGCCTCGTTCCGGTGCTTCTCCGGCTCTGCAACAGCGTCGACGGTGTCGTGGGGGTTGTCGACCGGCTCAGGTACGAAGACGACGACCTGTCGAGGAAGTGACGATCATGGAAACCCAGCGCGGCTCCTACCCTCCGGTGGTGGTGACGGCCGAGCTCGACAAGCCGCTGTCCCGCTGGCTGTGGCTGGTCAAATGGATCCTGGTGATCCCGCACTGGATCGTGCTGATCTTCCTGTGGATCGCCTTCTTCGTGGTGACGGTGATCGCGTTCTTCGCCATCCTCTTCACCGAGCGCTTCCCACGGGGCCTGTTCGACTTCAATCTCGGCGTGCTCCGCTGGTCCTGGCGCGTCTCGTACTACTCGTACGGAGCCCTGGGCACCGACCGCTACCCGCCCTTCAGCCTGGGCCCCGAGCCCGACTACCCGGCCCGGCTCGACATCGCCTACCCGGAGCGGCTCTCCCGCTCGATGGTCCTGGTCAAGTGGTGGCTGCTCGCCATCCCCCAGTACCTGGTGGTCGCCTTCTTCACCAGCGACATGCACGCGGGATGGTGGAGCGGCGGACTGATCACCCTGCTCACGCTCATCGCGGGCTTCGCCGTGGCCTTCACCGAACGGTACCCGCGTGACCTGTTCGCCCTGATCGTCGGCCTGAACCGCTGGGTCCTGCGCGTCGCCGCCTACGCGAGCCTCATGACGGACGCCTACCCGCCCTTCCGCCTCGACCAGGGCGGTCACGAACCGGGGACGGCCGACGTCCGCTGACGGCGCCGCCTGGCGCGCCGCAGCTCGTCCGTGCCCCACACCAAGACCGGGAACGTTGCGACGAGCAGGACGACGTCCAGGGGCAAGGCGGCCGTGCCGAAGAGATGTTGGAGCGGGGGCGCGTAGACGAGAGCGGCCGTGAACGCGAGCTCGAAGGCGATACCGGCGATCAGCAGGGGATTCGAGAACACCCCGATGTCGCGCAACGCCGCGTGATCGGTGCGGGCCGCGAACGCCGTGCCGATCTGGCAGGTGACAATGCCGGCGAAGGTGGCCGTGGTGGCCGTCACGTAGGCGTGGTGCAGAGGGCTGCCAGTACCCGTGGGGTCGCCCGGCTGCCAGCCCGCGCGCCACAGCACGTAGAAGTAGCCCGCCATGACGAGGACCGCCGACGTGAGCCCCAAGTACCCCCAGCTCCGTATGAGCATGTCGCGGGAGATCACGCCCTGGTGCCGCGGCCGCGGAGGCCGCTGCATGATGCCGGGCTCGGAGCGTTCCCGGCCCAGCGCGAGGGCGGGCAGGGTCTCGGTGCCGAGGTCGATGGCGAGGATCTGCAGCACGGTCAGGGGGAGCGGTACCGTGCCGGCGGAGAGCGCGAAGACGAGGAAGGGAACGATCTCCGGAGTCGCGTGAGCGAAGATGTAGACGATGAACTTGCGTACGTTGTCGTAGACGCGGCGCCCGGCTTCGACCGCGGTCACGATGGTGGCGAAGTCGTCGTCGGTGAGCACCATCGTGGCGGCCTCGCGGGCCACGTCGGTGCCCGAGCGCCCCATGGCCACCCCGATGTGCGCGCGGTGCAGTGCAGGGGCGTCGTTGACACCGTCGCCGGTCATGGCCACGATCCGGCCGTGGGCCCGCAGGGTGTCCGCCACCTTGAGCTTCGTCTCGGGCGAGGAGCGGGCGAAGACGATCTCGTCGTCGCCTTCCACGAGGAGCCGGTCCAGCTCGTCGTCGCCCAGCGCCTCCGACGCCGCGACCACGTGCAGGCGGGGCACTCCGATGCCGACCTCCCGGGCCACGGCCGCGGCCGTGGCGCCGTTGTCGCCCGTCACGACGTGTACCCGGATCCCGGCCTCGTGGCAGCGGCGTACGGCCTCCGCCACCTCGGAGCGCGGCGGGTCGTACAGCCCGACGAGCCCGAGCAGGGTCAACCCCGACTCCGCGTCCTGGCGGCGTGACGGCAGCTCCGCGCCACTCGGCACGTCGCGTACAGCGACGGCCAGGACCCGCATGCCGTCCCGAGCCAGCTCGTCAGCCGCCGCGCGGGCCGAGTCCGCCCCCGTTCCGGGCAGGAGGCGGTCCAGCACCGCCTCGGGCGCACCCTTGACCACGATCCGCATGGGGCCCTGTATCTCCCCGCCCCACGTCTCCCCGCCCTGCACGACCGACATCAGGCGCAGCCGCGGATCGAAGCGGAACAGCGCCCGCCGTCCCGCGTCGCGCCGACCCAGGTCCAGCGGAGCCCCGTGGTCGGCGGCCCCGGCGACGAGGGCGGCCTCGGTGGGGTCGCCGTGCAGTTCGCCGTCGGCTTCTCGCGTGACGGTGGTGCACAGGGCTCCCGCCCTCGCCAACTCCTCTGCCCAGGGGCCCGGCTCCGACCCGTGGTCGACCGTCCACAGCACCCTGAGACGCATGCTGTTGCGGGTGAGTGTGCCGGTCTTGTCCGTGCAGATGACGCTCGTGGAACCGAGGGTCTCCACGGCGCTGAGCCGTTTGACCAGGGCACCCCGGCGGGCCAGGGCGCGGACGCCCACTGCCAGGGCCAGCGTGATGGTCGGAAGGAGTCCCTCGGGGACGTTGGCGACGAGGAGCCCGATGGCGAACGTCAGGGAGTCGGTGACCGGAAGCCCGACCGCCACCCCGAGGACGAGAAACACGACGCCCATGCCGGTCGCGACGCCGGCGATGAGCCACGCGACCCGCTTGACCTGCCGTTCCAGAGGGCTCGCCTCGCGCCGCGTCCGCTGGCTGAGCGCGGCGATCCGACCGAGTTCCGTGTGGTTTCCGGTGGCGAACACGATGGCGCGGGCCTGCCCTTCGACACAGGTCGTCCCGCTGAAGACGAGGTTCGGCTCCTCAAGCAGCGGAGCGCCGAGGATACCGGCTGAGGCGATCCGCTCAGCCGGCACGGACTCGCCCGTGAGCATCGACAGATCGACCTCGACCCCGCCCTCGGTGACGTGTGCGTCGGCGGGGACCTTGTCGCCCTCCTCGAGGAGGATCAGATCGCCCGGTACGAGGTCACGGGCCTCCACGACGTGGGGCTGCCCGTCGCGTACGGCGAGGGCGTGCTCGGGCAGATAGCGGGCGAGCGTCTCCACCGCCCGCTCAGCTTGACGTTCCTGGAGCAGGGCGAAAGCCGCGTTGACGGCGATGACCGCGAGGATCGCCCAACCGAGGACCGCCAGGTCCGCGACGAAGGCGAGAACGGCGGCAGCCCACAGCAACAGGGCCAGGGGGTGGACCAACTGTCCGACCAGCTCGCGCATGAAGGAAGAGCGCACCTTGCGCCGCACTTCGTTCGGTCCGTGGATGGCGAGGCGCCGGGCGGCCTCGCGGGCCGAGAGGCCATCCGGCCCCGTGGCGAGTTCACGACGCAGCCGGGGCAACGGTTCACTGGGGTCGAAGGGCAGCGCCTCGGGGGAGGAAGCGGCCCGCTCCGGGGTGGCACGGCTGCCGGCACGGTCAGCCATCGCCGTCCCCTGCACCGCTGCCCCGGTGGAGTCGGCCGGACCATACGGGTTCCACCTGCTCCCACTCGTGTTCCCAGGCCGCGAGCCGGTGGCCTTCGGTCCACCGTCGCAGGAGGAGGAGTGCACCGGCCCCCGTGACTCCGACAAAACCTGCCGCTGCCGTACCGCCGGAGAACGATGTCAGCGCGCGGTCCGCGACACTGCCCGGGGGCCGGGCGGGGGCCCCTGCGTCGTCCACCCAGATCGTCACGGCGCGCCCCTGGGGCGTCCGGGGCGGGACGTGGATGTTCCCGGACCGGCGGACGTGCTCGGGCTGTTCCCACACCGCCGGTGCGACGGCCTGCGGCTTCGTGCCGTACCGGGTGGCGACGGGCGGCTCCTTCGCCGGCCCGGTGGTGGTCGCGGTCACCTGATGGCGATGGGCGGCGAGTTCACGATCGGCCTTTGCTCCGGCCGTCCAAAGGATCCCGGCGGCCACAGCACCGCAGACCAGAGCGATCATCAGCACGAAGACCAGGGCGGCGCGCTTTGCGGGTCTCCTGGGCGGGGTGGTCCCGTTCCCCGACGGCTCGTGGTGGAGCATGCCGCACCTCCCGTTGGGGTGGCCTCGCCCACCTGTCAGAGGCCCCTTCAGTGGGTGGCGTCGAGTTCCGTTCCGATGTGGTGGGCCCATGCCCGGATCCGTTCCGGATTGCGGAAGTCGCCGCCCTTGCCCCGGCGCACCATCGCGCGGGCGACCGAGCCCGACGTCTCGGCGGTCACGGCGCCACCGAAGGTCATGTGCTCACGAGCACCGAGCTTCTTCATCCGCCGGGCGACTCCTCGGACGGGCGGGATGTCGTGCTGCTCCGCGGAACTGTCGATGGGACCGCTGCTGAACAGCCAGAGAGGCCGGTGCCTCAGCTGTTCGGCGTTGCGCCGGGCGCACCGTCGTGCCTTGCCGGTCCAGTGCCCGGCGTAGAGGGCTCCGCCGAGAACGACGCCGTCGTACCCGCTCACGTCGGTGACGGTGTCGGCCGGCAGGACGGCAGCGTCGAAGCCGTCGTCCCGAAGCGTCCGGCCGATCTCTTCGGCGATACCGGCAGTCGCGCCGGCCTTGCTGCCATAGGCGACCAGGACACGTTTGGCGTTCATGATTCCGCGCCCTCGGCCGGCTTGTCGGTCCGCTTCACCGGAACGGTCCGAACGGACGTGGTCTCCTCGTCGGGCATCGGGACGCGAATGGTGAGAATGCCGTCCGCGTACGACGCCTCGACGTCGTCGGCGGGGATCGTGCCCGGGAGGCGCACGGTCCTGCGGAACGAGCCGTAGCGGAACTCCGAATGCTCCTTGTCCTCCGTGCTCTCGCTGTGCTCCGCACTCACCGTGATGAGGTTGTCGTCGACGGTGATGCCGATGTCGTCGTCCGGGTCCATCCCCGGCAGCTCGGCCCGCAGCACGTACACGCCGTCACCGCTGGTCACCTCCACAGGAATGGAGTGAGCAGCCGTCGCGGGGCGCCACCCGGGCAGCCCGGGGAACTCCCGGTTGAACCAGTCGTTGAAGTCGGGGAAGAGGCTGTGCCTGCGTTCCACCTTGCCTCCGGCCATTGCTCTGCTCCTCATGTACGGGGCCCAGGACGGTCGCCGTGGACCCGAGTAGGTGCGGACAGGCGGCGGATCGGGTTGCGGAGCCCGGTCCGACTCCGTAACCCACTCTTCCACCCACGAGGTCGCGTGGCGCAGTGTCCAAGGGGGCTGTCCGACGGGGCCGAACGGGCCGCACCAGGAGGGGACCGACCGGCCCATGGCGCCACAGCGCTGGTGCTGTCAGCGGCAGATCTCCTCGACGAAATGGCCCACCCGTTCCTCCGGCAGGTGCCGCGCCAGGTCCGCCTCACTGATCATGCCGACCAGGCGATGGTCGTCGATCACGGGCACGCGGCGGACACGGTGGTGCTGCATCGTGCGGAGCACCACTTCGCTGTCGGCGCCCGCGTCCACGGTGACCGGCTTGCCCTGGGCGAGGTCCCCTGCCGTCATCCGGTGAGGGTCCTTGCCTTTGGCGAGGCACTTCACCACGATGTCCCGGTCGGTGATGATGCCGTGCAGCCGGTCGTCCGGCCCGCAGATGGGCAGCGCGCCGACATCCAGTTCGCTCATGCGGCGTGCGGCGTCCATGAGGTTCTCGTTCTCCTGCACGCAGCTTGCACCGGAGTGCATGATTTCCCTTGCGGTCGTCATGGCCGCGTCCTCCTTTCCGTCCCCCTGTTCGCGATCCGGCTGATTCGCCGTTGGTTCACAGGAAGAGCGTCGACACGCTGATGGTGTGTACCGGGCGCTTGGGTCGCCCATACGCCCCCTCCACGGGCAGCTGGTGGTTCCTGGGCCGACCGGGCAGCGAGTCTCCCGTGGCCGACCCGTCGACCGTGTCGTACCGACGGCTCGGTGTCCCGGCCGACTCGGTGTCGTGTCCTCCGTGACATGGTCACTCCTCCCCTCGTCCGGTGCCGTTCTCGAGCGTCGTCTCCGCGCGAGCCACGTGCCCTTTGACCGCTGCGAAGCTGTCCGGTGCCACCGAGATCGAGTCGAGGCCCGCCTCGACCAGGATCGCGGTGAACGCCGGATCGTCGCTGGGCCGCTGCCCGCACAGGCCGACCGGCCGACCGGCCGCGTGGGCGCGGACGGCGAGGGTCTGAACGCTGCGGACGACCGCGGGGTCCCGCTCGTCGAAGACGTGGGCGAGGGCCTCGGAGTCGCGGTCGACGCCGAGGGTGAGCTGGGTGAGGTCGTTGCTGCCGATCGAGAATCCGTCGAAGCGTTCCGCGAACTCTTTGGCCAGGATGATGTTGGCCGGTATCTCCGCCATGACGTAGACCTGCAGCCCGTTCTCGCCCCGTACCAGTCCCTCGTCCGCCATCACCGCGAGCACCTGATCGGCCTCGCCGAGGGTGCGGCAGAAGGGGATCATGACGACCACGTTCGTCAGCCCCATCCCCTCGCGCACGCGGCGCAGCGCGCGGCATTCGAGGGCGAAGCCCTCGCGGTAGCCGTCGCTGTAGTACCGGCTCGCACCACGCCAGCCGATCATGGGGTTCGCCTCGTCCGGTTCGAAGGGTCGGCCGCCGAGGAGCTTGGCGTACTCGTTGGTCTTGAAGTCGCTGGTGCGCACGACGACGGGCGCCGGCCAGCGCGAGGCCGCGATCCGGGCGATGCCGTGGGCCAGCCGGTCGACGAAGTAGTCGCCTCGGTCGAGGTAGCCCTCGGTGAGCCGCTCGATGACATGCCGGTCGTGGGCATCGAGCCGCTCCGGGTGCAGCAGGGCCATGGGGTGGACTTTCACCTGGTGGGCGACGATGAACTCGAGGCGCGCCAGTCCCACGCCGTCCGCGGGGAGCCGCCACCAGCGGAACGCGGCTGACGGATCGGCGAGGTTCAGCATCACCCGGGTTCGGGTGGCGGGCAGTTCCGCGAGGTCGGTCTGGGTCTCCTCGTACGGGAGCAGCCCTTGGTAGACACGTCCGCTCCCTCCCTCGGCGCAGGAGACCGTGACGGAACGCCCGTCACGCAGGATCCGTGTCCCGTTTCCGGTTCCGACGACGGCGGGGACGCCGAGTTCGCGGCTGACGATGGCGGCGTGTGAGGTGCGCCCCCCGTGGTCGGTGACGATGGCGGAGGCCCTCTTCATGACGGGTTCCCAGTCCGGGTCGGTGATGCCGGTGACGAGGACGCCGCCCTGTGGGAAGCGGTCGAGGTCGACGGGCGCGTCGAGCGCCACGACACGGCCCTGGCCGATGGCCTCGCCGACGGCGATGCCTTCGACGAGCGGTTCGCCTGGAGTGGCGGTGAGCCGGCGGCGGGTCAGGGTGGTGGTGCGCCGACGCGACTGGACCGTCTCGGGGCGGGCCTGGACGATCCAGAGCTCGCCGGTGAGGCCGTCCTTGGCCCATTCGAGGTCCATGGGGCAGCCGTAGTGCTCCTCGACGGCCGCCGCCCAGCCGGCGAGCGTGCGGATCTCCGCGTCGTCGAGGACGCGCTGGTTCCGCTCACCGTCGGGTGTGTCGACCGTGCGGGTCAGCCCGGTGTCCGCGTACACGGCCTTCAGCCGCTTGGCTCCGATCCGCACGTCTATGACGGGGTCGAGCGCCGGGTCCTTCATGCTCGGCTTGAACACCGTGTACTCGTCCGGGTCGACCTGGCCGCTGACGACGGTCTCCCCCAGCCCCCAGGCGGCACTCACCACGATCACGTCCGGGAAGCCGCTCTCCGGGTCGAGGGTGAAGATGACCCCGGCGCCGGCGAGATCGGAGCGGACCATGCCCTGGATGCCGATGGACAAGGCGACGGCGAGGTGGTCGAAGCCCATCCGTTCGCGGTAGTCGATCGCCCGGTCGGTGAACAGGGAGGCGTAGCAGCGCGTGCACGCCTCGAGGAGCGCGTCGGCGCCGCTGACATTCAGGTACGTCTCCTGCTGCCCGGCGAAACTCGCCTCGGGCAGGTCCTCCGCCGTCGCGCTGCTGCGCACCGCCACCTCGGGCGACTCCCGGCCGACCTCCTCGGCCAGCCGCTCGTACGCCGCGAGCACGGCGTCCCGCAGAGGCGCGGGCAGCGGCTCCACGAGGAAGAGGGACCGGATGGCCGCCCCGACCTCATCGAGTGGGGCACCCGCGTGCAGTCTGTCGATCTGTGCCTCCACGCGACCGCGGAGGTCTCGGGAACCGAGCAGTTCCTCGTACGCTTCGGCGGTGGTGGCGAATCCCGGAGGGACGCGGATGCCCGCGCCCCCGAGCCGGGTGGTCATCTCGCCAAGCGAGGCGTTCTTGCCACCCGCTCGGCCGACATCGTGCCGCCCCAGTTCCGTGAACGGTACGACGTGTCGTATCGGTCCCATGGTCTCCTCCACAGCTCTCGGGCCTCCTCAGTACGGCAGGGGACGGCCGGACGGCGTGCGCAGGTCGAGGGGGGCGGGCCTGCGGGGACGCTGGGGCCGGGGGCTGATCAGGATGCGCTGCATGATGCTCACCTCTCCGCAGAACCATCCGACGGACCGGGGGCGTCCTCTCGCCCCACCGTCCCGCGTGGAGGTGGTCGCGCCCCAGTGCCGAGCGGGGCAGCGGGCCCGGGCCGGTCGGTCGTACCGGAACGGGACCGGGCGGCCCATGCCGGGTCGCCGGTCCGGCGCTCACGTTGCGGGAGGGGGACGGTGATCAACGGACACGGGGCACGGTGTAGCAGGCCGTGAACCGTCGAGCCCAGCCGCATGCCGGAGTAGCCGCCACGGCCTCGGCGACCGACCACCAGAGAGAGGGATTCCTGGGACGCCAAGGCGAGTTGGTCGACCGGGTGTCCCCGCAGGACCTCTTGGGAGATGGCGACGTCCGGATACCTCTCCGCCCAGCCCGCCACCGATTCGGCGAGGAGCCGACGCCGCTCGGCCAGACCCTCTTCACCGTCGTCGTGGGCGAGGACGGAACGGGGCCAGACCCAGACGGCCCGCAGCCGTGCCTCGCGGAGGCTCGCCTCCTCGACGGCGAAGGCGACCGCGGCCTGTGAGGACTCGCTTCCGTCCACGCCGACGACGATGGTCGGTGGGTGCACGGCGGTGTGCTCAGGGGCGCGGACCACGACGACGGGACAGTCCGCCCGTGCCGTGAGCGGGGCGACCACGGAGCTCTCGCTGAACATCTCGGCCGGCCTGCCGAGACGGCGAGAGCCCACGACGACGAGTGCGGCGTGCTGCGCCATGTCGCGCAACACAGTCGCCGGCACACCGTTCACGCGTTCCGTCGCGATCCGCAGACCGTCGTGCAGTTCCCGGACGAGGTCCTCCGCGTTGGCGATCGCCGACTCCGCACGGATACGCAGGGCGCTCTGGCGGGCGAGCGCGTCGTACCGGAGCCTGTCATGGGCAGGCGGTACGGCGACGACCAGCCGGAGCAACAGTCCTGTTCGTACGGCCTCGTCGGCGGCCCAGACGAGAGCGGGGACCGACTGCTCCCGGGGGTCGACACCGAGCAGTATCTCGTTCACGTCTCCTCGACCCTTGTGGCGAAGGCAGGTGGGACGATGTCCACCGGGCAGTGGGCGTGGTGGAGCAGGACGTGGGCGACGCGCCCCAGGGACGGGCCTGCGCCCAGGGCGCGGTGTTCTCTGCCCATCACCAGCAGATCGGTGTGGGCACTCGCCTCCACCAGGATCCCGGCCGTGCTCGTGCCCGTCTCGACGTGATGGCTGACGATCAGCCAGGGATAGAACTTATGCGCGAGGTCGGCGAGCGACTTGATCTCGTGCACGCGTTGTCGCGCGATCCCGTCGAGGTCGTCCAGCATGGTCGCGACACTGCCGACGTGGGTGAGCACGTTCCAGACGCTCACCAGCCGCAACGCCGCCTTGCGGGCGTCCGCCTCGGCAGCCGCGACGAGCAGCCAGCCCAGATCCGAAGCACCGTGTACGGCTGCTGTCACCGAGCCCGACGCGGGACGGTCGCCGTCACCACGGACCACGATCACGGGAACTTCGGCGCGGGCCGCCACACCCAGACCGACGGATCCGAGCATGAGCGCGGAGAAGCCGCCGAGCCCCCGGTTACCCACCACGATCGTGCCCCGGTGGCCGGCGGCCGCACGAAGACCGGAGACGGGCTCCTGGCGGCTCAGCTCTTTCGTGACGGCGAGGTCCGGAAAGAGGCCACCGACCGCACTCGCGGTCTCGGTCAGCAGGTCGCGACCCGCTTCACGCACTGCCTGGATCGCCTCTGCATTGGCGAAGATGGCCCGGCGGTCGGTGTCGGCGGCGTGGACGAGATGCAGGGACCGCCCCCGTCGGTCCGCCTCGTCGGCGGCCCAGAGCACGGCCGCGCGCCCGGAGGGGGACCCGTCGACTCCCACGACGATGTTGCCGAGCTCCGGTCGGGCGGGGGTCTCGCTGGTCATGGTTCCTCCTCCGGAGGACGCCCGGGCTCGGGAGCACGTCCCGAAAGGCGACACCTCCCACGCTGGCACTGAGGCGCGCCTCCTCGGGATAGGCCGTTCGGCCCCGATCGAGACCTGCCCGGCCCTGCTGCCGGAAGCAACGGGGCACCAACCTGAAATGTGGGATGCCCCTTTCCGATCCGGACCCGGGACGGGGCGGAATGGGCTCAATGAGGAGGCACGCCATGACAGCCCAGGTCACCGTCGGTCTGGACGGCTCTGATGAAAGCCTCGCCGCCGCCCGTTGGGCCGCGACACAAGCGGTGCTGCGCGAAGTGCCCCTCAGGTTGGTGCACGTGGAGGAGTGGCCGAACACGCCGGAAGTGCCCCTTGCGTATGCCCGCACCCTGGACGAGCGGACCGAGAGGTTGATGCGGGACGAGACGGACCAAGCGCGGAAGGACCATCCCGACCTCGAGGTCATCACGGAGCGTGCGCGTGGCCGGGCAGCCGAGGAACTGACGGCCGCCGCGAACGAGGCGGATCTGACGGTCCTCGGTTCACGCGGGCTCGGCGGCGTCCGCGGCTTCATCATCGGCTCGGTCTCCCTCGCCGTCGTCGGCGCGGCACGACAGCCGGTCGTCCTCGTACGCGCGAAGGACGAACGGGCAGCTCCCGAAGGCGGCATCGTGGTGGGCGCCGACGTCCACCACCCGTGCGAAGCCCTGCTCGCGTTCTCCTTCTCCGAAGCCGCCCGGAAGGGCACGCCGCTGCGGTTCCTCCACAGCTGGACGCTTCCCGCCTCGTACGGCTACGCGGCCATCGTGGACCCGGGGATCGGCGAGGAGCTGGGCAGCCACTTCCTCGGGGGGCTGGACGACCTGCTGGAACCGTGGCGGAAGCGCTACCCGGGCGTGGACGTGACGGCCAAGGCGGTGGTGGGCTCGCCCGCGTACCAGCTGGTCGAGGCGTCACAGACCGCGCAACTCGTCATCGTGGGACGCCGGAGTCGGAACGTCCCCCTCGGCCCGCATCTGGGCCATGTCGCTCACGCGGTCATCCACCACAGCCCCGCGCCGGTTGCCGTAGTCCCCTTGATCTGAGCGGACGACGGCGACTCGGCCCGCGGCCGCGCACAGATGGACGCCCTCTCGCTCGGTGTTCTACGGATGTCGGCGGCGGATGGAAGGCGTGTAGCGGTCGGGAGCGGCATCGTAGGCGGTGGCGCAGTGGGTGGAGCAGAAGTGCAGTGGGCCTGCGGGGCCTTCTCGGTGCTCGGGTGCGGTCGTGGGGTCGACTTCCATGCCGCACACGGGGTCGACGGCCGTCTCGCTTCCGTCCGGGCCGTCCTTTCGCCGCGTGGTGTCGGTGGCGGTCTCGACTTCGGGTCGCGTCGGTGTGCCAACCGCTTCGGGCAGTGGTACGGGGTGCCAGCGCCGCAGGCGGGAGGCGTTGGTGACCACGGACAGGGAGGAAAGGGCCATGGCGGCCGCGGCGATGATCGGGCTCAGGCGGATGCCCCACAGGGGGTAGAGGGCGCCGGCGGCGAGAGGGATGCCGACGGCGTTGTAGACGAGGGCGAAGAACAGGTTCTGCTTGATGTTGCGCATGGCCGCCTTGGAGAGGCGGATGGCGGTGACGACTCCGGCGAGGGAGCCGGAGATGAGGGTGATGTCGGCGGATTCGATGGCGACGTCGGTGCCGGTGCCGATGGCGAGTCCGACGTCGGATTGGGCGAGAGCAGGGGCGTCGTTGATGCCGTCGCCGACCATGGCGACGGTCCGGCCTTCGGCCTGGAGTCGGCGGATCTCGTCGGTCTTGTGCTCGGGCAGTACCTCGGCCAGGACCCGGGGGATGCCGACCTGAGCGGCGATGGCGGCGGCGGTGCGGGCGGTGTCGCCGGTGAGCATGACGACCTCGGCGTCCAGCTGTCGCAAGGCCGCGATGGCCTGGGCGGAGTCGTTCTTGACGGTGTCGGCGACGGCGAGCACCCCGGCGGGGTGGCCGTCGACCGCGGCGAGGACGGGTGTCTTGCCCTCGGCCGCGAGGTTCGCGGCGACGGCATCGAGAGGGGAGGTGTCGACGCCGGTGTCGTGGAGGAGGCGGGTGGTGCCGACCATGATGGTGTGGCCGTCGGCCCTGGCGTGGACGCCCTTGCCGGTGACGGAGTCGAAGCCGGTCGCGATCGGCGGCTGAAGGCCACGGTCGCGGGCGCCGGAGACGATGGCCTGGGCAAGAGGATGCTCGCTGTCGGCCTCGGCGGCGGCGACCAGCCGCAGCAGCTCGGCTTCGTCGACTCCCACGGCGGGGCGGCTGTCGGTGAGGACCGGCTTGCCGATGGTGACCGTGCCGGTCTTGTCGAGGACGATGGTGTCGAGTTTGTGGGCGGTCTCCAGGGCTTCGGCGGAGCGGATGAGGATGCCTGCCTGGGCGCCCTTGCCGGTGCCGACCATGACCGAGAGCGGGGTGGCCAGGCCGAGGGCGCAAGGGCAGGCGATGATGAGGACGGCGACGGCGGAGACCAGGGCCAGGGTGAGCGCCGGTGCGGGTCCGATCGTGTACCAGAGGGCGAACGTCGCGATCGCGATGGCGATGACCGCGGGGACGAAGTAGGCGGAGATCGCGTCGGCGAGGCGCTGGATCGGCGCCTTGGACGCCTGGGCCTGCTGCACCAACCGGATGATCTGGGCGAGGACGGTGTCCGCGCCGACCTTGGCCGCGCGCACCCGCAAGGAACCGGTGGTATTGACAGTGGCGCCGATGACACCGTCCCCCGCGTGCTTCGTGACCGGTATCGGCTCGCCCGTCACCATCGACTCGTCCACGGCGGACGAGCCCGACAGGACCTCGGCGTCGACAGGGATCTTCTCCCCGGGACGGATGACGATCTCGTCCCCGACGACCACCTCGTCGACGGGCGTCTCGGTCTCGGTGCCGTCTCGTAGGACGCGTGCGGTGCGTGCCTGCAGGCCGATCAGAGCGCGGATGGCCTCGCCCGTGCCGGCCTTGGCCCGGGCCTCCAGAAGACGGCCCAGCAAGATCAGGGTCAGGATGACGCCGACCGCTTCGAAGTACACCTCTCGTACATCCTCGGGTAGCAGCCCCGGAGCGAGGGTGACGAGCAGGCTGAAGCCGTAGGCGGCGCTCGTACCCAGGGTGATCAGGGAGTTCATGTCCGCCGACCGGTGTCGCAGGGCCAGCCAGCCGGTGGAGTGCACGGGCCAGCCGGTGTAGAGCATCACCGGCGTGATCAGTGCGAGCTGGAACCAGTGGTTCAGCATCCAGCCGGGCACCCAGTCGGCGCCGAACAGCTCGTGCGCCATGACGGCGAAGAGGACCGGCGCGGTGAGCACCGCGCCCACGACGACGCGGCGGGTCAGGTCCTTGATCTCCGCCTGTCGCTCGGCGATGTCGGCCGCCTCCGCGTCCTCGGCCGACGTCTCCCCCGCACTCGGCGCCGCTTCTCCGCCTGACACCGCGCCCGGTTCCGGTGCTCCGCCGTCGGCGGGTTCGACGACGAGGGTCCCGTGGATCATGTTCATGCCGCAGGCGAACCCGTACGTGCCGGGCCGTTCAGGGCTCAGCCGCACGGTCGTGCGGGTGCGGGCGGGCAGTCCGGCCCCGACCCTGAGATCGGGGAACACGACGCGGGAGGTGCATTCGCCGGCCTCCTGCCGGTCGAAGACGAGCTCGACCGGTGTGCCCTGGCGGACCTTGATCAGGCTCGGGCTGTAGCCGCCCCGCACGGTCACGTCGACCCGCTGCACGCCTCCCTCCACGCGAACCGTGCCGGCCTTGCGCGGGCCGAAGAAATACCAGCCCAGCACGGCGATGAGGCCGACGGCAACCACGACGACGATCACGTCCGCGACAGGCATGGCCACTCGCCTCCTCGCGCGCCCTGCTGTTCCAGCCTCTCGCACAGCATTCACGTCGGCCACCTCAGCCGGGCAAGGCCTGATCTCCGTCGTCGTGGTCATCGCCGTCGCCGGCGCGCCACCCGATGCAGCACTTTGGCTTCCTCCGGGCCCAGCTCACCCTGGACGGTGACCGCTGACCTCGAGGGCATCCCGGGTCGTCTCACGCACGGGCCGACCGGTGCAACGGCCGGGTCCGGACGGCCCTCGGCGGTCCTTGCGTCCGGGGAGAGACTGGAGGAAACGTACCCGGGTCGGTCGGTAGGGACAGGGAACGGCCCGGGAAGGGTGATGATCATGTCCAGCATGAGCAGGTGGACCGCGGCCGCGCTGGCGGCCCTCGCTCTGGCCGCTGGATGCGCGGCCGGAAACAGCACCGCCGGCGGCAGGCCTCTGAGCGCAGCCGCCGCCCAACCCGGCCCTTCCGGCGGCGATTGCTGGAAGCCGGGCATGTCCGGCGACGACTGGGACGACTGGGACTCGTGGGGGCCCGGCATGAGGCCAGGAATGACAGGCCGGGATGACTGCGCGTGGGGTCCCGGCATGATGGGCGGGGGCTACTGGCAGCGTGGCGACGGTACTCCGGTCGAGACTCTGGACCAGGCCCGCCAGCGGGCCGACACCTTCGCCGACCGGCTCAACCTGCGTGTCGGTGAAGTCATGCAGTTCTCGAAGAACTTCTACGCCGAACTGCAGACCCTTGACGGGCAGCTGGCGACTGAGATCCTCGTTGATCCGTCCGATGGCGACACCGGGATCGAGTACGGGCCGGCGATGATGTGGAACACCGACTACGGCATGCACCAGCGTGGCCGGACCGAGACCCGGATCTCCCCCGACGAGGCGCAGGAGCGCGCCCAGAAGTGGCTGCATGACCGGGGCAGCGACCTGACCGTCGGCGAGGCCGAGGCGTTCCCCGGCTACTACACCCTGCACACCCTGCGCTCGGGCGAGATCAGCGGCATGCTGTCGGTCAACGCCTCCACCGGCGTTGTGTGGGACCACACCTGGCACGGCATCTACATCACCACCAGCAAGCACTGACGCCACAGCCGCCCCTGACCGGGGCCACCAGCCGAGCGGTTTACGCATGCTCGGCGTGGTCGTCGCTTGGACGCCGGCCGGGCACCGTCGCCGCTCGCGTGGTCCGGTCCAGATCGAGCCGGCTGTTCCTGTCCGGCTCTAATCCTTATCCGGCTCGAACGGGTGACCCAGTCGAGGTATGTGGCATCGGTCGGACGACGCGTTCGTCGCCGGTCCACTGGCGGCGAGCCGGTCCGGTACCTTCGAGCGATCGCATCGACCGCCTGCCTGTGATGCCCCAGCGGCCACCCTGCTCCGGTGCCCGGTCCAGCAACGACAGCTCGGCCCCCGCTGCCCAGTTGGGCATCGGTCGTCGGCACGCCCGGCGCAACGATCCGATGCCCCAAGAGGAACCGTCTAGTCAGCGGACCCGGACGGCGCGCCGGGCGCGCCTGGCACCTGGATGCGCCGTCCGGTCACTCGGCGCGGTGAGAGGGTCACCACGGTGTCTCGCCCGTCCCCAGCCCACGGCGCCGAGTGGACAACGTCCTTGATCCTCCGCACCTCGCCCTCCTCCGACACCGTGCGTGCCTGACCGACAAGAAGGACGCTCCAGCCCTGACTGAAGGCTTCGTCCAGGTGGTCCTGCTCGAAGGCGACCTCCACGCCGGACACCGAGGCGCGCGCGAGGGTCGAGTCCGCGGCAGTCATGAAGACGATGTCCCCGTCGGCGACCTGGTAGTTCACGGGGAACACCATCAGCCCATCCCGTCCTTCGACGGCGACCCGGCCGACGCCGTGGCCGTCGAGCAGCTCCCAGCACTCGGCCTCGCCGATCTCCTCCATCCGTGCCCGGTACCCGGCGCGGGCTCCTCCTGGCGCGAGGTCCGCCGTGTACCCGGTGAGATCCTGGACAGTGGTCTCCAGAGCGTTCGCGAGCCGAACCAGGAACTCGATCCCCGGGGTGGCCACCTGCTCCTCCACATAGGCGATGAAGCCGGGCGTCGAGCCGGCCCGTTCGGCCACGTCCTCCCAGGACAGGCCGAGTCGGGTCCGCCTGGACGCGACGCGGCGGCCGAGGTCGCTCGTGGCGTGCGAGGCACGCGGGTCACCGGCCGTGTTCATCACAGGTCTCCTTCCGCGGTCTCGGGACGCCGCTGGGGTACGACGGCGACCGGACACGAGGCGTGGTGCAGGGCGCGGTGGGCGACTCTGCCGAGCTCCAGGCCGACGAGCCCTTCCCGGCGCCTGGCACCGACGACCAGCAGGTCGGCGGCTGCGGAGCGCTCGGTCAGTACCTTGTGGGCGGAGCCCTCGACCGTGCTCCTGCGCAGGCGCACCTGGGGATGTTCGGACGCCGCGGCCTCAAGGGCCTCGCCGAGCAGTTCGGAAGCCCCTTCCGTGAAGTAGGCCGCCCCTGCGCGCCTCATCAGCAGGTGGTCGGCCGGTTCATGGGCCTGCCGTCGCCAGGTGCGGACGACGTCGAGCTCCGCGTCCCGGACGGCCGCCTCACGGAAGGCGAACCGCACGGCCGGCGAGTCCAGGTCGTGTTCACCTACGCCGAGCAGAACGCGCCCGTGGCGTGCTTCCAGGGCCTGCCGGTCCCCACGGACGACGACGACCGGGCAGTGGGCTCGGGCTGCCACGATGAGGCCGACGGATCCGAGCAGAAGGTCGGCGAACTCGCCGCGCCCGCGTGCCCCGACGACGAGGATCGTGCCCTCCCGCCCCTCACTGAGCAGCGCACTGGACGCGTCCTCGGCGAGGACGTCCGTAGTGAGGGGGAGATCGGGTGCCCGGCGCCGGGCGCGTTCGGCCGCGGTGCCGACGATGTTCTCTGCGAGGACCTGGCCCGAGGGCCGGTCCGTGGTCCAGGCCGGCACGACTCCTTCGTAGCGTTCCCACAGGGAGGCATGGACGATGCGCAGGGGAAGCCCGTGCCGTACCGCTTCGTCGACGGCCCAGTCCACGGCCGTGAGACTGGCGTCGGACCCGTCGACTCCTACCACCAGGGGCGATTCCATCGTGCCCACCGCCTTTCCGGGTCGTGAGGTGGCCTGCTGCCACGCTCGCACCGGGCGGAAGTGACCGAATAGGGCCGGTCGGTCCCGGGCGCGGCCCGCCCGGACCAGGTGTGGTGGCGACGCGGAGACACGACAGGAGGAGGGGCCCATCCGCTTCTCGCGGATCCCGATCGTGCGGTGCGCGGCTCGAAGCCGCTTCCCCGCGTCCCTCTGGCAGGCCCCCTCCTCACTTTCAGGAAAGCATCGGCAGTCGGTCCGTGCCAGTGCTGCCCGGGTTCGACGTGCCCCTTTCGGCCCTTGTCGTCAACCGCCCGAAGGCGACACTCTCGCAGCAACAGGACTCGGGGGGGGCCGGAGCACCGGAGGCTGGTCATGAAGCACCCGCATACCGTCGACGACGTGATGACCCATGCGGTGGTCTCCGCCAGGCTCGACGCGCCGGTCAAGGAGATCGTCCGGTCCATGCGGCGCTGGGGCGTGAGCGCAGTCCCCGTGCTGTCGGCCGAGGGACGAGTGGTCGGCGTGGTGTCCGAGGCGGACGTACTCGGCAAGGTTCCAGGAGAGGCCCGGGACGACGCGGGATCGGTGACAGCGGGCAGCCTGATGTCGACTCCGCCCGTCACCGTTCCGCGCGATGCCACGATCGCCGGGGCCGCGCGGCTGATGGCGCAGGGCCACCTCAAGCGGCTTCCCGTGGTGGACGAGGACGGCCGCCCGGTGGGTGTCGTCAGCCGGGGCGACCTGCTCAAGGTCTACCTTCGCTCCGACGCCGAACTCGCCGAGGACGTGCGCCACGAGCTCCTCACGCACCTGATCCCCGAAGGTGACGCGGCACTGACCGTACGGGTCGAGAACGGCGCGGTGACGCTCGCCGGACGCCTGCCACAGTCCGTTCCGGCGGTTCTGGCCCTGCGCCTGACACGGGCGGTGCCCGGTGTGGTGGCCGCGACGGCGGAATTCACGACCGCGTAGCGGCCTTCACGGGTCCGGCCGCTGTCGTGCCGTGCGGCGGAAAGTGGTGGACCCGCGCGTCGGGGCCCGGGAACACCAGAGTGACCCGGCCCGTGTCCGACCATCGGACGTCGAAGGGCGGAGTGCCGTCCGGATGGTGCACCCCGACGATCTCACCGTCACGTCCCTCGTCCCCGACCGTGGCACCGGCGACGATGAGCCGGTCGCCGACGCGAGCCCACAACCCGACGCGGGGCTTCTCCTGGCCTTGCCGTTCTCCGGTCGCAGTCATGGTTGTCGCCTCCCGGCACGAGCACCCGGCCGCGGTCCTCCCGAGACGGGCTCTCTCGCCTTCTCCACCGTGCGTCCCGGCCGGCCGACCGCCATAGGGGCCAACAGTCCCGGAAGGGGACCATTCGGCACTGCCCCGGGTGGGCCTCGCGCAGCAGAGTGAGATCTGGGGCGGCCGCGTCCCGTGAAGGAGGACCGTCATGCAGCACCGCACGGTTTTCGAGGTGATGACCCACGACGTGGTCACCGCAGCCCCAGAGACCCCGTTCAAGGAGATTGCCCGGCTCTTCGCCGACCACGACGTCTCGGCGGTCCCGGTCGTCGACGCCGACCGACGCCTGCTCGGTGTGGTCTCCGAGGCCGACCTGCTGCGGGCCACGGCTGAGCTCCCCGACCTGGAGGGCCGTTGGGCGGGCGTCCGGCTGCTGTCCCAGGAGCGAGGGCTGCCCGATGCGGAGACGGCCACCCAGCTGATGACCTCGCCGGCCGTCACGGCACAGGCGAATTGGAATCTCGTCGAGACGGCCCGGACGATGCAGCGCAAAGGGGTGAAGAGACTGCCCGTGACCGACGAGACCGGTCGGCTCGTCGGGATCATCAGCCGCAGTGACCTGCTGCGGCCCTTCCTGCGCAGTGACACCGCGATCCGTGACGAGATCGAGCACGACGTCCTGGCCGACACTCTGCGCCTCGCCCCCGACATGATCCGTGTGACCGTCGACGACGGAGTCGTCAGGCTGACGGGGCGGGTCGACGAGCGGGCCGACATCCGCGTGATCGTGCGGCTCTGCCGCTCGGTCGACGGAGTCGTCGCCCTGCACGAATCGATCGAGTACGCCTACGACAACCTCGCGCTCGATGTGGAGCCACCGCGATGAACGCTTTGTGGGTGGCACCGGTCATGCCCGACTACGACAGCGCCCGGGCCACCTTCTCCTGGCGACGCGAGCGGTCCCGGCTCGCCGGGCTGCCGGACGGCGGCATCAGCATCGGGTACGAGGCGGTCGACCGGCACCTGCGCGAGGGCCACGGCGAACGGGTCGCGTTGCGCTGCATCACCCGCGACGGAACCGTCCAGTCGGTCACCTTCGCCCGGCTCGCGGCCGAGAGCTCCCGCTTCGCGCACGTACTGGAAATGCTGGGCGTGGAACGCGGCGAGCGCGTGTTCACGCTACTCGGCCGCCGGTTCGAGCTGTACAGCACCGTCCTCGGAACGCTGCGCGCCGGCCGCGTCCTGTGCCCGCTCTTCACCGCCTTCGGACCCGAACCCGTCGCACTGCGCATGGAGCTGGGCAACGCCCGGGCGCTCGTCACGACCCGGGAGCTGTACGAGCGCAAGGTGGCCCCTGTGCGCTCCCGCCTTCCGCACCTGCGGCACGTCCTGCTTCTCGACCCCGGGGCCGACCCGCCCCCGGACACCCTCTCCTTCCCCGCTCTCACGACCGCCGCGCCGGACGCGTACACAGTGGACCCGACCGATCCGGCGGAGCCGGCGCTGTTGCACTTCACCAGCGGCACGACAGGCACCCCCAAGGGCGCGGTACACGTGCACGAGGCGGTCCTCGCCCATCACGTCACCGCCGCCTACGCCCTGGACCTGCACGAGGGCGACGTCTTCTGGTGCACCGCCGACCCCGGCTGGGTCACCGGCATGTCGTACGGCATCATCGCCCCGCTCACCCACGGCGTGACGACCGTCGTCGACGAAGGGGACTTCTCCCCCGCTCGCTGGTACCGGATACTCGCCGACCAGCACGTCACCGTCTGGTACACCGCGCCCACCGCGCTCCGCATGCTCATGCGAGCCGCACCACGCGGCGGCGAGCCGACGCCCGCCGCGCGGCACGACCTCTCGTCGCTCCGGTTCGTCGCGAGCGTCGGAGAGCCTCTCAACCCCGAGGCCGTGCACTGGGGCCGGGAGGCTCTCGGGCTTCCGGTCCACGACACCTGGTGGCAGACCGAGACCGGTGCCATCATGATCGCCAACTTCCCGGCCGATCCCGTGCGGCCCGGTTCGATGGGCCGACCGATTCCCGGCGTCGAGGCCACCGTACTGGCATGCGGCGAGGACGGCCGGGCCGCGATCACCGGCGGGCGGGTCCACGTCCTCAGGGAGCCGGGCGCCCAGGGCGAGCTCGCCCTGCGGGCGGGCTGGCCGTCGATGTTCCGGGCCTACCTGCACGAGCCGCACCGTTACGAGGCGTGCTTCGCCGACGGCTGGTACCTGACCGGCGACCTCGTCAGCCGCGACACCGACGGCTGGTACTGGTTCGTGGGCCGCGCCGACGACGTCATCAAGTCCGCGGGGCACCTCATCGGACCGTTCGAGGTGGAGAGCGCGCTCATGGAGCATCCGGCCGTCGCCGAGGCCGGTGTCATCGGACGCCCTGACCCGCTGGCCGGGGCGATCGTCAAGGCGTTCGTGCTGCCGCGTCCCGAGTATCCGCCCGACCCCGAACTACGCCGCGACGTCCTGGCGTTCGCCCGCCGACGCCTCGGACCGGCTGTCGCCCCCCGGGAGATCGAGTTCGTCGACGACCTCCCCCACACCCGCAGCGGAAAGGTGATGCGCCGCCTGCTGCGGGCCCGCGAACTGGGCCTGCCCGAGGGCGACGTGTCGACCCTGGAGACACCCGAACCGGCCGGGAAGGCCGAGTTCTCCGGGAAGGAGCCGTGATGGCCACCGCACACGGCGGTACGTCCGCCGGAGCACCGAAGACGAAGCGCCCCCGTCGCGCACATGGGCCCGCGACGCCCTCCCGCACACCTGCGGCGGCCCACGACCTGGACCTGCTGCGGCGGATGCTGCTCATCCGGCGGTTCGAGGAACGGTGCGTCGAGCTGTACAGCGCGGCGGCGATCCGGGGCTTCGTCCACCTCTACATCGGCGAGGAGGCGGTGGCGGTCGGCGTCCACCAGGCTCTCGACGAGCGGGACGCGGTCGTCTCCACGTACCGCGAACACGGCCACGCCCTGGCCCGTGGGATACCGCCCGAGGCCGTGATGGCGGAGATGTACGGGAAGACCACCGGGTGCAGCCACGGCCGCGGCGGGTCCATGCACCTCTTCGACGCCGATCGCCGCTTCTACGGCGGTAACGCGATCGTGGGCGGCGGACTGCCGCTCGCAGCGGGCCTGTCGCTCGCCGACCGGTTGCGCGGCGAGCCCCGGGTGACCTGCTGCTTCTTCGGTGACGGGGCCTTCGCCGAGGGCGAGTTCCACGAGACCGCCAATCTGGCGGCGCTCTGGGGACTGCCCGTGCTCTTCGTCTGCGAGAACAACCTGTACGCGATGGGAACGGCCCTCGCCCGCGAACACGCCCAGACCGACCTGGCGATGCGGGCGGCGTCGTACGGCATGGCGGCCTGGGCCGTCGACGGCATGGACGTGCACGCTGGAGAAAGCCGCGCGCGGGGCGGTCGAGTCCATCCGCGCCGGCAGCGGACCGCACTTCCTGGAGATGCGGACATACCGGTTCCGCGCGCACTCGATGTACGACCCCGACCGGTATCGGCCGAAGGACGAGGTCGAGGAGTGGAAGCGGCACGACCCCGTCACCGGCCTCGCCGACGGCATGCGTACGGCTGGACTCCTCGACGCCGCCGCGCTGAAGGACTTGGAGCACCAGGTCGCCGAGGAGATCGACGACGCCCTCCGGGCGGCCGAACAGGCCCCCGAGGAACCGGCCGAGGATCTGCTGCTGCATGTCACAAGCCGACACGAGGAGGCTCAGGCATGAGCACGCGTACGCGACCGCGAGCGCATCCCGTCGACGACACCACCACATACAGGGAGGCCCTGCGCGAGGGACTGCGCGAGGCCCTGACCGCGGACGACCGGGTCTTCCTGATGGGCGAGGACGTGGGCCGCTACGGCGGATGCTTCGGGGTGAGCCTCGGTCTCCTGGAGGAGTTCGGCCCCGATCGTGTCCGGGACACGCCACTGTCGGAGTCCGCGTTCGTCGGAGCCGGTATCGGCGCCGCCCTGGCCGGCATGCGGCCGATCGTGGAGATCATGACGGTCAACTTCAGCCTGCTGGCCCTCGACCAGATCCTCAACAACGCCGCCACCCTGCGCCACATGTCCGGCGGACAGCTCGGCGTGCCGCTGGTGATCCGCATGACGACGGGCGCGGGACGGCAGCTGGCCGCCCAGCACTCCCACAGCCTCGAAGGCTGGTACGCGCACATCCCCGGCCTCCGTGTCCTGGCGCCGGCCACGGTCGACGACGCCCGCCACATGCTGTCCGCCGCGTTGGCCGACCCTGATCCGGTGATGTTCTTCGAGCACGGCAGCCTCTACAACGCGGCCGGAAGGCTCGACCCGGCGGTCCATCACGTCGACCTGGACCGCGCGGCCGTTCGCCGCGAGGGCACCGACGTCACGGTCGTCGCGTACGGCGGTTGCGTGTCCAAGGCCCTCGAAGCCGCGGAGGAACTGGCGGGCGAGGGGATCAGCGCGGAGGTCGTCGACCTGCGCACGCTGCGGCCCCTGGACGACGTCACGTTCGTCGGCTCGGTCCGGCGGACCCACCGGGCCGTCGTGGTCGACGAGGGCTGGCGCAGCGGCAGTCTGTCCGCCGAGATCGAGTCGCGCATCTGCGAGCAGGCGTTCTTCGAACTCGACGCGCCCGTCGAACGGGTGTGCAGCGCGGAGGTCCCCATCCCCTACGCCCGCCGTCTGGAGGAGGCGGCACTCCCCCAGCCGGCAGGAATCGCGGCGGCGGCGCGCCGGGTGGTGAGCTGACATGGCCGAGTTCACCATGCCCTCCCTCGGCGCCGACATGGACGAAGGCACGCTCTCCCAGTGGCTGGTGCACCCCGGCGACCAGGTGGCACGGGGCGACGTCGTCGCGGTGGTCGAGACCGCCAAGTCCGCGATCGAGGTGGAGTGCTTCCACAGCGGTACGGTCGACGCCCTCCTCGTCGACGAGGGCACCACCGTGCCGGTGGGCACTCCGCTGGCCCGTATCGGCACGTCCGCCGAAAGCAAGCCCACCGTGGACCGGCCCCCGTCGACGCCCCTGGTCCGCCGACTCGCCCAGGACCGGCACGTCGACCTCGCCGACGTCCATGGTTCGGGCCCGGGAGGCAGGATCACACGCGCGGACGTGGAGCATGCGAAACCGGAACCTGCACGAACACCGGAACACGGCAAGACCTCCGGCCCGGCAGAGTCCACTCGCACCGCGACCGGGCGGCAGTCGGTCACGGAGCCGGTGCGACGGAAGCGGAGCGATTCCCGGCCCGAGGCGAAGACCGCGCCGACGACACGGCCGCCGAGGCCGGTGCGCAGCGACGACTCGACCAGGGAGCGTCAGGCTCCGCAGCGCGTGAGGTCCTCACCGCTCGCGCGGCGGCTGGCCACGGAGCTCGGCGTCGACCTCGCCGAGGTGACCGGCACGGGGCGGGGCGGCACCGTCCGGGCGGAGGACGTCCGTTCCGCCGCACCCGCCGAGGGCGCACTGCGGCCGGCCGTCCCTGGGGTGGCACGGGCGGCGACCGCCCGGCTCATGACCCGGTCCAAGCGGGAGATCCCGCACTTCTACCTCTCCACGACCGTGGACATGGCAGCGGCCCTGGAGTGGATGCGCGCCCGCAACCGCGAACTGCCTTTGTCCTCCCGTCTGGTGCCCGCCGCACTCATGTTCAAGGCCGTCGCGCTGGCGGCGCGGAAGGTGCCCGAGCTCAACGGGCACTGGGTCGACAACGGTTTCGTCCCGGCGGAGGACGTACGGCTGGGCGTCGCCGTCTCTCTGCGGGGCGGTGGCCTTGCCGCCCCGGCCCTCGCCCACGCCGACGCGCTCACCGTGGCCGAGGTGATGGCCGCGCTCAAGGACCTGGTAGCACGGGCACGGGGCGGACGGCTCCGGGCGTCCGAGACCGCCGACCCCAGTCTCACCGTCACGAACCTAGGCGACCAGGGCGTCGAGGCCGTGTTCGGGGTCGTCTACCCACCGCAGGTCGCGCTCGTCGGCCTCGGCCGGATCGTCGAGCGGCCGGTGGCTGTGAACGGCCTGCTCGGAGTACGTCCCGTGGTGACGGCAACGCTGTCCGCCGACCACCGAGCCGCCGACGGCGCCACCGGCACGCGCCTCCTCACCACCATGGACAAGCTCCTGCAACAACCGGAGGAACTGTGAACCACGACCAGGCGAAGGCGTTCGTCCGGCAAGCCGTGCAGCGTGTCGTCCCCGACGCCGACTTCACCGGGCTCGATCCCGGCGTGTCCCTGCGAGACACGTTCGAGATGGATTCGCTGGACTTCCTCGAGTTCGTCGAAGCCCTCGCCGAACTCGGCGGAACGGAACTCACCGAGGACGACTATCCGGCCCTCGACACCTGGGACGGCTGCGCCGCTCGCCTGGTGGCCGAGGCCGGTGCGTCCGCACAAGGAAGGAGCGGATGATGCGTCACCGCAGGATCGACCAGCTGATGACCCGTGATGTGGTGAGCGTCCGCGGCGACGCCCCGTTCAAGGAGGTCACCCGCACGCTCTCGCAGCACCAGGTGACCGCTGTACCCGTGGTGGACGGCGACGGCCGGGTCGTCGGGGTGGTGTCGGAGGGCGATCTGCTGCGCAAGGCCGCCGACCAGGCCGCCGCACCGAGTGGCCTGCCGGCCGTTCCGGACCTGGAGACGTGGGAACGGGCGAAGGCCGAGGGAACACGGGCCGAGGAGCTGATGTCCGCCCCCGCGGTGTGCGCCCGCCCGGAGTGGACCGTGGCCGAGGCGGCACGGCTCATGGAGGTCCAGAGAGTCAAGCGGCTCGTCGTCGTCGACGGCGACGACCACCTGCTGGGCATCGTGAGCCGTCGCGACCTGTTGGCCGTCTACCTCCGCGAGGACGACGACATCCGCAGGGAGATCGTCGAGGACGTCCTCGGTGAAACGCTGCGTCTCGAACCGACCGCCCTCGCCGTCGAGGTGCGTGACGGCCGGGTGGAGCTCAGCGGCAGGCTGCCCTTCCGGGGCATGGTCCCGGCGATCGAGCGCATGTGCGCGACCGTCGACGGCGTGGTCTCGGTCTCCTCCACCCGTCTCACGTACGACGTCGACGACACCGAACGAGGAGGTGGACGATCATGACTCGGAGCATCGTGGTCGGCCTGGACGGCACGGAGCAGGCCAACGCCGCTGCGGAGTGGGCCGCCGAGGAGGCGCTGCTGCGCGGCACAGACGTGCATCTGGTGCACGCGAAGGAACCAGTACCGGAGGCCGCTCTGTCGCTCGTGGAGTGGGAGTCCGAGGAGCCGTGGGCCAGGGAGATGATGGCACGCACCGCCGGTGAGCTGCGCGAGCGCCATCCCGGCCTGTCGGTGACCTCCCGGGTGCTTCCCTCGGGCCCCGTGCCGGGTCTCGTCGCCGCGGCCGAGGAAGGCGAGCTGCTGGTCCTCGGCTCCCGGGCGCTCGGCAGCGTGGCCGGCTATCTCCTCGGCTCGGTTGGCCTGACGGTCGCCGGTGTCGTGGCGTGTCCCGTCGTGCTCGTACGGGCCGTCAGCGCGGCAAGCACTCCACGGGGCCCCGTCGTGGTCGGGGCCGACGTGCGGCAGCCCGTGGACTCCCCGCTGGGCTTCGCCTTCGAGGAAGCCGCGCGACGGCACACCCAGGTCCTCGTCGTGTACGTACAGCAGCTCCCGCTGCATGCGGGAGTGGGGCCCGCGATGGTCCCGGACTTCAGACTTGCCATGGTGCCGGAGATCAAGCGTTCGGTGGAGGTCATGCTGGAACCCTGGCGGGCGAAGCATCCCGACGTCGAGGCGGTCGCCCGCGTGGCGGTCGGATCGGCCGGACTCGAACTGGTGGCGGCCGCCCGGGAGGCCTCCCTCGTGGTGGTGGGCCGGCGTACCCGCCATTCGACGCTCGGCGCGCGCATCGGCAGTGTGGCCCACGCCGTCCTGCACCACAGCCCGGTGCCCGTGGCCCTCGTTCCCCACGACTGATCGGTGCCGGTCAGTCGTCGGGCACCGTCGGCCGCAGCCGTACCGCCGTGACCTTGTACTCCGGACACGAGGTCACGGTGTCGGCGTGCTCCGAGGTGAGGGAGTTCACGCCGCTGGCCGGGAAGTGGAACGCGCAGAAGACCTGCCCGGGAGCGAGTTCCATCCCGACGCGGGCGACCAGTCGCGCCTGTCCGTGACGGCTCTGTACGGTGACCGGGGTACCGTCCCGGACACCGAACCGCGCGGCGTCCTCCGGATGCAGGTCCAGACGGTCGTACGCGTCGAGAAGCAGGTTGCCGCCTCGCCGGGTCATGCTCCCGGAGTTGTAGTGGGCCCATCGGCGCCCGGTGACGAGCACCAGAGGATAGTCCTGGTCCGGTTCTTCGCCGGGCGGCAGATAGGGGGTCGCCGACAGGTGGGCGCGCCCGTCAGAAGTGGCGAACTCGTCAGCGTACAGCGTTCCTTCGCCTGGCCGGTCCGGCTCGGGGCAGGGCCAGGGCACGGCCGCCTCCCGGTCGAGCCGCTCGTGTGAGAGGCCCGCGAAGAGAGGTGTCACACGTCCACACTCGGCCAGGGCCGCCGCTGGGGTGGAGCAGCCCAGGTCGGCACCGAGGGCATCGGCGACGGCGTGCACGACCTCGAAGTCGGAGCGTGCCGTGCCCGGCGGTTTCACCGCCTGCCGTACGCGCTGGAAGCGCCGGTCGAAGTTCACGAAGGTCCCGTCCTTCTCCAGCCAGGAGGCCACGGGCAGGACCACGTCGGCGTGGCGCGCCGTCTCGCCGAGGAAGAGCTCGTTGACGACGACGAGCGGGCAGGCGTCGAGGGCCTCGGCGACGCGCCGGCTGTCGGGGTCGGTCGCGCACACGTCCTCGCCGATGACCCACAGCGCCCGTAGGCGGCCTTCCCGGGCCGCTGCGAACATCTCGGGGATGCGCAGCCCTGGTGCTGGTGGGACCGGTCGGCCCCACACCGCCTCGGCGCGGGCGCGGGCCTCCGGGTCGGTGACCCGGCCGTAGCCGGGGAGCAGGTCGGGCAGGGCGCCCATGTCGGAGGCGCCTTGCACGTTGTTCTGGCCGCGCAGGGGGCTGATGCCGAAGCCGCGGCCGGTGCCTCCGACGGCTCCGCACAGGATGGGGAGGTTCGCCAGGGTGCGTACGCCGTCGGTGCCGTGCAGGTGCTCGGTGACGCCGAGCCCGTACAGGACGGCCGGACGTTCGGCACAGCCGTAGAGTCGTGCGGCTCTCCTGATGTCCTCGGCCGGGACTCCGGTGATCCCGGCGACCCGTTCGGGCGGATAGTCGGCCAGCAGGTCGGTGAGTTCGTCCAGTCCGGTGGCTCGGTCGTGGAGGAATCCCGGGTCGGTCATGCCTTCGTCGACGAGGACGTGGGCGAGGCCGTGGAAGAGGGCGACGTTCGTACCGGGGCGAGGACGCAGGTGCACGTCGGCATGGTGCGCGAGGCCCACGGTACGGGGGTCGGCCACGATCAGGGAGGCGCCTGCGAGTGTCCGCTGGAGAAGGCGGGCGCCGACGACGGGGTGGGCTTCGACGGGATTGGCGCCGACGACCAGGAGGCAGTCGGCGGTCTCGACGTCGTCGAAGGGGTCGGTGCCGCCGGCGCGTCCGAAGGAGGCGGTGAGTCCTGCGGCGGAGGGGGCGTGGCAGAGGCGGGAGCAGTTGTCGACGTTGTTGGTTCCGATGACGGTCCGCAGGAACTTCTGGACGAGGTAGTTCTCCTCATTGGTGGCACGGGCGGAGGAGATCGCGGCGACCGAGTCGGGTCCGCCGTCGAGGACGGCCGCGCGCAGGCCGTCGGCGATCCGGGTCACCGCCTCCTCCCAGGTCGCCGGTCGTAGTTCGCCGCTCTCGCGGACGAGGGGCTCGGTGAGACGTTCGGCGGAGCTGAGATACCCGTACGCGAAGCGGCCCTTGACGCAGGCGTGGCCCCGGTTCACGGGCCCGTCCCGGGCGGGAAGCACGGCGGCGACACGGTCCTCGCGGACGACGACGTCGAGCGCGCAGCCGACTCCGCAGTAGCCGCAGGTGGTACGCACGCGGTCCGTGGGGGAATGCCGCGAGGTGAGGCCCTGACCGGGTCCGGGCTGAGTGATCGCCCCTGTGGGGCAGGTGTCGACGCAGCCGCCGCAGGACACGCAGTCGGAGGCGGCCCAGGGGCTGCCGGTTCCCGGGGCGACGACCGTGTCGGCACCGCGTCCGGTGAGGGTGAGCGCGAAGGTGCCCTGGACATCGGAGCACATCCGTACGCAGCGCCCGCACGCGATGCACAGGTCCCGGTCGAGATGGACGTACGGGTGGCTCTCGTCCCGCCCGCGCACGGGGTCACCGGCCGCCGTGTCCGCGGGGATCCCCAAGGTCCGGCACGCTTGGGCCAGTTCACTGTGCGCGCTGTCGGCGAGCGCTTGCGGTGGGAGCGCCGAGGCGATGAGGGCGACGGCGTCCCGGCGCAGGTTGCGCACGCCCTCGTCGGCAGTGTCGACGGTGAGGCCCGACGTGGCGGGCGTGACGCAGGCGGCGACGGTCCGCCCGTCGGCGCGCACCAGGCAGGTCCGGCAGGAGCCGGCCGGCCGGAGCCGGTCGTCGTGGCAGAGGGAGGGCAGGTCGGTTCCTGCGGCACGTACCGCGTCGAGCAGTGAGGCCCCGGTGGGCAGTTCGACCGGTACGCCGTCGACCGTGAGCCGGGTCATCGGTCCCATCCCTCCAGGGGCGGCCCGTAAGCGCGTGCCAAGCTGCGGACGGCGGCGGGAACGCGACGGCCGAAGGCGCAGAGGCTCGCCTCGCCCATCAGCCGTGCCAGTTGCTCGTAGGACTCCCCCGGCCCGGCCCGGCGCTGCGCGAGTGCGAGCCCTCGCCGGGTGCCGATCCTGCACGGCGAGCAGGCTCCGCAGCTCTCGTCGGCGGCGAACTCCCAGATGTGCCGGAGGAGTTCGTACGGGTCGACGGCGGCGTCGAAGGCGACCATGCCGGCGTGCCCGAGGGCGGCACCGCGCTCGGCGAGCGCTGCGGTGGTGAGCGGGGCGTCGAGCGCCGTCCCAGCGAGGAAGCCGCCAAGGGGCCCGCCGATCTGGAGGGCGACGAGCTCACCCGCGCCCTTGAGACCACCGCCGAACCGGGTGACGATCTCGTCCACGGGAGTACCGAGTTCGACCTCGTAGGCCCCGGGCCGGACGAAGCGTTCGGACAGGCACACCAGCTTGGTACCGGTCTCGTCCGGCACGCCGAACCGGGCGTACGGCGCTCCGCCGTGGGCGACGATCCAGGGCACGGCCGCCAGCGTCTCCACGTTGTTGACCACCGTCGGTGAGTCCCACAGGCCGTGGTCCGTGGGGTAGGGGGGCCGGGGGCGTGCACAGCCGCGAGCGCCTTCGAGACGGGCGATGAGGGCGGTCTCCTCGCCGGCCACATAGGAGCCGGCTCCTTCGACGATCTCGACGAACGGCCGCGGACCGGCTGTCTCGGCCGAGGGAGCCAGGTCCCCCGCCTCCGTCGCGCGCTCCACCTCCTGCCGGAGCCGGGCCATGGCTTTCGGGTACTCGGAGCGCACCAGGACGATCCCGCGCCGGGCGCCGCAGGCGAAGCAGGCCAGGGCGAGTCCCGTGAGGACGCGCTCGGGGTCCTCCTCCATGAGCAGCCGGTCGGCGTACGAGCCCGGGTCGCCCTCGTCCCCGTTGGCGACGACGACCACGCCCGGCTTTCCCGCCGCCGCGGCCCACTTGTCGGCCACCGGGAATCCGGCGCCGCCGCGCCCGCGCAGTCCTGAGACGGCGGTCTCCTCCCGTATGTCCTCGGGACGCAGCCCGGCCACCGCCTCGCGCCACACGTCCCAGGCGGAGTGCCCTCCCACGATCCCGGCGAGCAGGACGGGCGCCCCGGTGGTGTCGGCCGCGGGGATGCCCGGCGCGCGCGGTTCGGTCCGCCCGTCGAGTTGGTCGGCCAGGTCCGGGCCCGTGCGGGGCAGGGTGCCGTCGAGGGCGGCGGGGCCCGCGTAGCAGTAGCCGAGGCAGTGCACGGTCTGCAGCGAGGTCGAACTCGCCTGGTCGACGGTGCCCGCCGCCACACCGAGAGACCGCTCGACCTCCGCCAGATGCTCCCCGCCCCGCGCGGCGAAGCACGCCGTCGCGGTGCACACCCGCACGTGCCGCTCGCCGCGTGGGGCGGCGAGATCGGCGAAGTAGGTGGCGGGGCCGAGCCCTGCGGCGGCCGGCAGTCCGGCTGCCTCCGCGACTTGGGGCGCCCATGCCCCGGGCCCTTCGGTGGTACCCGATCTGGCGCGCTCCAGCGCGGCCGGCAGCAGCCCCCCACGCCCTCCGTGCCGTGCGGTCAGCTCACGGAGCGCGTCCATGCGTCCGCCCGGCTCCCCGGGTATCCGACCAGCCATGATCCCAGAGTGACCGGCCACGCCCCCACTCGCATCCCGGCCGGTCACGGGGTTCACGGTTCCGCGCTGCGCAGGGCGGTCAGGCGCCGACGGTACTCCTCCTCGTCGATCTCGCCACGCGCCAGTCGCTCGCCCAGGATCTGCTCGGCCGACGTCGCGGGCCGAGACCCCGACGGCCGTTCCGCAGGGCGTCCCAGGGTGCGGAGGAGCATCACCGCGACGGTGATGAGAAGGCCCCAGAACAGCACCATCCCGGCCGACATGGCGAACCATCCCCATCCGCTCATGCCGTCGCCGTACCAGAACATCATCGCCACTCACACTCCCGACGGCCGGGCCGGCAGGAACCGACGCACCTGCCTCCGGTCTGTCCACCACCACCGTGCGCCGCCCCAGGAGGCCCCGACAGGGCCGTCCGGTCCCTGGCAGGGGGCCGGACGGGCACGGAAGGGAACAAACGGCCTCTGGAGCCGGGATCCCGACGGCCAGAGGGTGGGGAACAGCAGGGCTCACGCGGCCCATGAGGATCACCGCCGGGAGGCCACCATGGTCCGGAACTCGGGGATCCCACCCGTCGTGGATGCGCCGCGACCGTGGCAGATGCTGTTCCTCGCCACCGTCGGGTTCGCCCTCTGCTTCTGGGCGTGGGCGCTGCTGGGCCCACTCGGCCCACGGCTGCGGGACGACCTGGGCCTCAGTTCCTTCGAGCAGGCACTGGTGGTCGCCGTGCCCGTGGTGGTCGGCGCGCTCGGCCGGATCCCGGCAGGGGCGCTGACGGACCGCTGGGGAGCACGCCGGGTCTTCCCCCTCGTCGCGGCCCTGACGATCATCCCCGTGCTGTACCTGGGTCACGTGGCCGACTCGTTCGCCGAGGTACTCGCAGGCGGCTTCCTCCTCGGGCTCGGCGGAACGGCCTTCGCCGTCGGCGTCCCCTTCGTCAACGCCTGGTATCCACCCGCACGGCGGGGCGTCGCCCTCGGGATCTTCGGGATCGGCACCGGCGGTACGGCCCTGTCGGCGTTCACCACCGTCCAGCTCGCCGACGCCGCCGGACGGGCCTTCCCCTTCGATCTCGTGGCCGCCTGCCTCGCCGTGTTCACCGGGTTGGCCTGGTTCCTGCTCCGCGACAGGCCGGGGCGCGCGACGGTGCCGGGGTCGCTGTTCTCGCGCACAGCACTGGCCATGCGTACACCGGCCACCTGGCAGCTGGCATTCCTGTACGCCGTCTCATTCGGTGGATTCGTCGCGTTCAGCGTCTACCTGCCGACCTACCTCACCAGGGCCTACGAGCTCGGCCGCTCCGACGCGGCGCTGAGGACCGCGGGATTCGTCGTCCTCGCGGTGGCCATGCGGCCGCTGGGCGGCTGGTTGTCGGACCGTATCCACCCCGTACCCGTGCTGACGGTCTCGTACGGGCTCGTTGCGGTGTGCGCCCTGATCGCGGCGTTCGAGGCGGACCTGGTCCCCGTGGGAACGGCGGCCTTCTTCGGCATGGCCGCCGGCCTGGGCGCCGGGTCAGGGGCTGTCTTCGCTCTCGTCGCTCGTCTGGTTCCGGCCGAGCGGGTCGGCTCGGTGACGGGAGTGGTCGGGGCGGCGGGCGGTCTCGGAGGCTTCTTCCCACCCCTCGTGATGGGAGCGGTCGACAGCGTCGCGCACGACTACACGTGGGGATTCGTCCTCCTCGCCGTCACCGCGACCGGCGCGGGAACCCTGGCCGCCACCGCTGTCCGGCGACGCGCCCGGGCGGCCGCGGACGCCTGACCGCGGCTGCGAGACCGCTCATGCGGGCCTCCCGGTGACCCGGCGAATGGGCCGTTCGGCCCGTATCCGGGCCTGCCTGCTGATCGCTTTTGCCGCCATCCTCGCGACCAGCGTGCGCATCAGCCGGTTCAACATCATCGCCGCCATCCGCGACCTCCCGACGACGCCCGGACAGGGGCCACGCCGCCGTCTGCTCGCCGTCTCCAGCACCCTGGCCGTCCTGTGCGCGTTCGCGGCCGTCCCGGCCGTGGCACGCAGCCAGCCCGACGCGACGTACCTCATGCCGGCGCTCGCCCTCGCCTTCGCCACCCCGGCACTCCTGCGGGTCCTCCCCCGCCACACGGTCACCACCCTGGTCGCCGGAGCCGTCCTCGCCTGGACGCTCCTGGCACCCGTCATCCGCCCCCGGATCTTCGACACACCCTCGATGTCCGTATACGTCATCCAGGGCGCCCTGGCCGCCTTCTCCGCCGTGGTGCTCGTCAGCGACAACCAGAAGACCCTGCTACGCCCCGTACGGCGACTCCTCCAGCGCCCGACGGAGGGCGGCCTGGCGGCGCGGCTCGCGATCGCGTACCCGCTGGCCAAGCGATTCAGGACCGGCGCGACGCTGGTGATGTACACCCTGATCGTGTTCGTCCTCGTCCTCCTGACGGAGATCTCGGGCATCATCCGCGCCGGCGTCGACGGAGTCGTCGCCGATGCCACCGCCGGATACTCCCTGCGACTGGACTACAACCCCCAGGTCGCCGGCGACCGGCTCCTTGCCGATCTCCGCGGCGGCCCGTCCGCCCCCGGGATCGCCGCCGTGACACCGCTGCTCAACGCCACAGGGCGGGCCACCGATCCAGGACACCGCACCCCTCAGCCCCTGGACACCGCCGTCGTCGGCGTGCCCGACGGAGCGATCACCGGCATCACCTTCCGTGAGCGCCTGCCCGGCCTGGAAAACGACCCCGCGGTGTGGCAGGCCCTCGCCTCCGACCCCCGCTACGTCGTGCTCGACGGCTTCTTCGGCAGCACCGGCGGCCCGGCCGGCGACTACTACGACCCCGGAGACACCCTCACCCTGACCGACCCCCGCACGGGCCGCAGCGAACAGAAGGTCATCGCCGGCGTGCTCAGCAACGGATTGGTCTTCTACCCGGGCACCGGCGCCAGTTCGACCACCTACCCCGTGGTGTCGAGCGAGCAGGCGACGCGCGAGCTCTTCGGCGCCCAGGCCCAGAACGCCTCCGCGCTGGTGAGAACCGCCCCCGGCATCTCCCCCGACGCCCTGGCGACCCAACTGCAGGGCGAGCAACTCTCGTCCAGCCTGGTCGCCACACCCATCGAGTCGGACATCCGCCAACAGTTCGACTCCAGCACCGCCTTCTTCCGCCTCATGCAGGGCTTCCTCGCCCTGGGCCTCGGCGTGGGCATCACCGGCCTCGGCGTCGTCATGGTCCGATCCGTACGCGAACGCCGCCGCACCATCGGCATCCTGCGGGCCCTCGGCTTCCGGGCGCGGACCGTCCAACGGTCGTTCCTCTGGGAGAGCACCTTCATCGCGATGGAAGGAATCGTGCTCGGCTCCTTCCTGGGCGTGCTCACCACCTGGCTGATGTACGCCAACAGCGCCGCGTTCGAGGGCCTCGAGGGAGGTTTCCCGGTCGAATGGACCAGCATCGGCGGCCTGGCCGCAGCCACCTTCGCCGCGTCGCTCCTGGCCACGATCGGCCCGGCCCGACGCGCGGCCGCCATCCGACCGGCGCTCGCGGTGCGCGTCACCGAATGAAGAGCACCCCTCGCGGACTAGGTCGGCGAGCGCCGATGACTGGCAGTCGGTGGGGTTGGTGGCCACGGCCGCAAGGCTGCTGCACCGCGCCCTTGCTTCGCTGGGCCGAGAGTCACGTTCTCTCCGACGGCGCTGCGGGGCCGACCTCGGGTCCGAGCGGAACGCGCCTGCCCACTTCTTCCCGGCGTCCGAGCTGATCGATCGGGCGGCGGACCTCCTCGCAGAATCGGCAACGCTCGTGCACGACAACGAGCGGCGCTGGCGCGCACTCAGCGCCCGGGTTCGCCGGCTGAGGTCCGAGTGAGGCGGGTTCTACTTGCCCCAGGTGATAGAGGAGAACCCCACGAGCCTCCCTGCGCTGCGCAGTAGTGGCTGAGGGCCGGTGACTCCTACTCAGGAGAACCGTCTTCGCGGGCGCGGTGCCAGTCCCGGTACGCGGTCACCGCAGTGGGCAGTGTGGGGAAGATCAGATCGGCACCGACCGACTCGGTCAGCCCGTACGCGTCGAGATCGTCGAGCAGGTCCTGCTTCACACGTGCCATCGCGAACACGATGCCCCGCCCGGCCAGTTCGCGACGCAGCTCGTCGACGGAGTCCAGCGCGGTGATGTCCACCTCTACATTGGCCTCGGTATTGAGCACGAACCAGTGGACGGGCCCATCCTGGTCCACGACAGCTGCGAGTGCACGGCGCCGGAAGTTCTCCGCGTTGGCGAAGAACAGCGGCGAGTCGTATCGGTAGACGAGCAGCCCAGGAATCGTACGGGCCTCCGGATAGTCGTCGACGTCGTGCATGCCGGCCACGCCGGGCACCAGCCCCTGGACGGCATCGTGCGGGCGCGCGACCCGCATCAGAAGCTCGGCCACCGACAGACCGACCGCCACCAGCACCCCGTACAGAATGTCCAGGGACAGCACGCCGCACAGGCAGCCGACGGCCAGCAGGAGTTCCCTGCGTCGGAAGGAGGCCAGCCGCCGGAAGCCCGCCAGGTCGATCATCTTGACGGCGGCGTAGATGACGAGGGCGCCCAACACGGCAACCGGGGTGAGGCTCAGCAGCGGGCTGAGGAAAAGCAGTACGGCGAGAACGGCCGCGCCGGCGGTCAGCGAGTACACCTGGCTTCGGGCGCCTGTGGAGTCCGCCAGGGCAGTGCGGCTGGCACTGCTGCTCACCGGGAACCCGCTCAGGACGCCCGCTCCGAGGTTCGCGGCGCCCAGGGCCAGCAACTCCTGGTTGGCGTCCAGGCGTCCGACCTCGTCGCCGGTGGCGAAGGCACGCGCGGTGAGGATGACATCCGTGTAGCCCACGAGGAGGATGCCGAGCGCCGGAACCATCAGCCGAGACAGCTCGTCGAAGTCAGGCAGCGCCGGGTGGGGCAGCCCCGCCGGCACGTCTCCGATCACGGCGACACCGTGCTCCTCCAGACCGAACGCCGCCACCGCCACGGTGCCGAGCGCGACCACCACCAGCGGCCCGGGCACCGCGTGCAGGAAGAGCGGAAGGACGAAGAGGAGGACGAGGGCGGTGACAGCGACGGCGAGGGTGGCGGGCTGGGCCGCGGAGAGGTTCCGCGCGAAGGACACCAGCTGCGGAAAGAAGCCTGACCCCGTGGTACTCACGCCCGTCATCTTCGGCAGCTGATCCACGATCATGATCAGCGCCACACCCGCGAGATAGCCGACCAGGACCGGCCGCGAGAGGAGATCGGCGACGAAGCCGAGCCTGGCCGCCCACGCCACCACGCACAGCAGCCCGACCGCGACCGCCAGCGCGGCCGCCAGTACGGCATATCGCCCGGGGTCCCCGGCGGCGATCGGCGCGACCACCGTGGCGGTCATCAGCGCGGTCGTCGACTCCGGCCCGACCGACAGCAGTCGCGACGAGCCGAGCAGCGCGTACAGCACCAGAGCGGGCAGGATCGCCCACAGGCCGGCGACGGGCGGCAGCCCCGCCACGGTCGCGTACGCCATGACCTGCGGCACGAGATACGCCACGACGGTCACACCCGCCAGCAGGTCGCCACGCAGCCAGGAGCGCTCGTAGCGGGCGAGGACGGCGATTCCAGGCGTGCCAGGTACCAAACGACGCCACCCCGAATCGCTGGGTCGGACGTGCTGCGACATGAGGCTCCTCTCCCCCGCCGCTTCAAGATCCCACCGACTCTGTCACGGCCGCGAGAACCGAAGGTCCCACCACGCCGCCACACAATGCCTCCGGGCGTGACCGCCACTGCGCCCGCTCGCCCAGATCCGGGCCGGACGGCTGAAGCGTTCCTCAGCCGCACCAAGATCCGGTCCATGCACGGACCAGCACCCCGTCGTTCGGCACAACGGTTGACATTCTTGCAGCTCAGCTGGGGTTCAGGGCGTGTACCACCAGCCGACGAAGAACATCTTTCGTAGCTATTCCCCGAAGGCACTGGGGCTCTTGTAGCACGCCAGGTCTGTCCGCCTGTCTGGAAATTGCTCACCCATATCCAGCACCGAATCAGTCACCGTCCGAATCCAATCCAGTACCTCAAGGAGTCGATTCGATCGCTCAGCGTTCGTCTCCGGACCAGTCACGGACCGGACTCCCGCCGGGGGTGAGGCAGGCGGCAACCCTCTGACAGGTGTATTGGCACGGCGAAGCCGGGCGGCTCAGGGCTCTGCAGCGCTTCCTCTTCCGCATGGCCGGCGTGGGGGGTAATCGCCGGTGGTGAGAACGATGGTCGCATCACGCTTGGCCTCGATGCCCTCCTCTGGCCCGGGCTCCCTGTCGAGTCCGATTGCGAGAGCGTCCACCTCGCCCGCCGCTGCGCCGAGCGGCAGGATGGGGCTGTCCGTGGGCGGAGCCCACCGGCAGTTCGCACAAGAGCCGCACGGCGCCTCTGCAGGTCTCCGGCGCGCCCGCCACGTGTCCGGTGACGGGCGCGGTTACGGGGTCAGTTGATGGTGATCGTCCGCTGGGCCGTGACGGCGCGGGCATTACGTGCGGTGGCGAGAGTGTAGAGGCCGGGGACGAGGGTCCAGGTGCCGGCGCTCCAGATGGTGAGGTCGTCGGCGGGGACAGTGAAGGTGATGCGCTGGCTGGCTCCGGGGGCGAGGGTGACCTTCCGGAAGCCAACGAGGCGGCGCGGTTCGGCGTTCGCCGCGGCCGGGAGGGTGGCGTAGACCTGAACGACGTCGGCACCTTGGCGGCTGCCGCTGTTGGTGACGGTGACGGAGAGGGTGGCCGTCTTGGCGACAGCGTCGTACGCGGCTTCGAGGGAGCCGTGGGCGAAGTTGGTGTACGACAGGCCGTGCCCGAAGGGGAACAGGGGCTGCTGTTCCTTGACGTCGTAGTAGCGGTAGCCGATGGCGGTGCCCTCGTCGTAGGAGACGGTGGCGTTCTTGCCGGGGTAGGTCGCTGTGGTGGTGCCGGGGCCCTGGGTGGTGCTTGCGGGGAAGGTGACGGGGAGCCGGCCGGAGGGGTCGCTGTCGCCGAAGAGGACAGCGGCGAGCGCGGTGCCCATGCCGCGGCCTCCGTACCAGGTCTGGACGACGGCTTCGACGTCGTTGAGCCAGGGCATCGCGACCGGGCCGTCGGTGTTCAGGACGACGATGGTGCGGGGGTTGACGGCGGCGACGGCCGCGATGAGCTGGTTCTGGTCCGCGGGGAGGCCGAGCTGCTCGTGGTCCATAGCCTCGCCCGCCATGCGGTTGACGAAGACGACGACGGCGTCAGCGGCGCGGGCGGCTTGGACGGCGGCCTGGATGAGGGAGGCGGGCTGCCAGCCGAGGGTGAGTCCGCAGGTGCTCTGGCCCATGGGGTCCGGGTCTGCGATGGCGTTGTTGTAGGTGAGTTCGACGGTGACGGTCTGGCCCGCGGTGAGCTCGACGGTGCCCTGGAGGGGGTAGTCGTAGGTGCCCAGGAAGAAGCGGCGGGTGCCCCGGGAGCCGGAGACGACGGTGACGCCGTTGATCTTGAGGGTGGCGGTGCCGGCGGGCAGGAGGGAGAAGCGGTGCAAACCCGTGTGGGTCGGGGTCAGGGTGCCGGACCAGGTCGCGGACCAGACCTTGGGGAGCGAGTCGACCGGCGTGCTGGTGAAGTCGATGGTGCTGTCGGTGCGGGTGGCGACCGGGGTGCCGGTGGGCTGTGCGGAGGCGTAGTAGCGGCCGGTGAGGCCAGCGGCTCCGCCGCTGGTGCTCAGGACGGTGGAGGGGACGGTGGCCAGGGGGATGTCACCGGTGGTGCCTTGGGAGTGGGTGACGGTGAGGCCACTGCCGGCTCGGGTCCTGATGGCCTGCAGGGGGGTGGTCCAGGTACCGGGGTCGACGTATGTGGAGCCGGCAACGCCGGTGAGGGCGTCGGCTCCGGCGGGACCGATGACGGCGAGGTTCTTCAGGGTGACGGGCAAGGGGAGGGCGGAGGAGCGGTTGGTGAGCAGGACGGTGGAGGCCAGGGCGGCTTCGTGGGCGAGGCTCTTGTGCTCGGAGGTGCTGACGTCCTGGGCCGGTGTGGGAAGGGGGTTGTCGACGAGGCCGTTGGCGAACATGGTGATGAGGATGCGGCGGGCGGCGTCGTGGAGGCGGGCGGCCGGGATGGAGCCGTCGGTGAGTGCGCCGGGTGCCAGCTTGACTCCACCGGGGCCGAGTCCGGCGAGGTCCATGCCCGCCTTGGCGGCGGCGACCTGGTCGGCACCGGCCCAGAAGTCGGGGACGGTGTAACCCTGGAGACCGAGGCGGTTCTTGACGTCGTCGAAGAGAGCGGGGTTCTCGGTGGCGAAGGTGCCGTTGATCTTCGGGTAGGCCATCATCACCGAGGTCGTGGGCGCGGCGGCGATGACGCGGCGGAAGGGCGCCTGGTAGGTCTCGTGCAGGGCGCGGTCGGACACCAGGGTGTCCGTGAAGAAGCGGTTGACCTCCTGGGTATAGGCGGCGAAGTGCTTCACGGTGGCGATGACCTGGCGGCTCTGCATGCCGGTGGTGAGTGCGGCTCCGAGACGGCCGGCAAGCAGGGGGTCCTCGCCGAGGCTTTCGGCCTGGCGTCCGAAGTGCCAGGTGCGGGTGACGTCGATCGTGGGGCCGAGGAGGTTGTTGTACCCCTTGGCGCGCCCTTCGGTGCCGATGGCGACGCCGATGCGGCGGGCCAGGTCCTCGTCGAAGGCAGCGGCCTGCGCGAGCGGCACAGGGAAGGCGGTGACGTTCTGTTCGCCCCGCAGTCCGGCGGAGGCGTCGACCATGGAGAGGGCCGGGATGCCAAGGTGGGCGAGGGCGCCGAAGTCACAGCGGACGAGCGCCTCCTTCTCCGCGGGCGTCATCCGTGCGAGAACGGCGTCAACGCGCTCGAAGACGCGGGGATCGGTGGCGGCGATGGCCTGAATGGTGGCTCCAGGGGTCATGGTGGCGACTGCTGCTGTAACGATGGCGGCAGACAGGAAGGCGCGTCGGTTCACGGCGACTCTCCGGACGGTGGGGGTAGCGGGCGGGGCCCGCAGAATCGGATGCTGCATATCCGGCAGTAGGGGATTTTGCCGAATTGCTCAACGTCCCCCTTGAGGGCTTCCCGCGTCCCGCGGGAGCCGTCAGGGGATTTTCAGGCGCTTCGGTCTCAGCGCCTCACGCAAGCCGAAAAGCTATGGCCCTGAATGCTCCGGGTCAACCCGTCGGGGTCGATTAATTTAGCGCCGACATCCCGACCTGCACCAATAAACCTTCCCTCCACCGCCCTGGAGAATTCGACTACCCATCCCGCATGGAGACTTCAAGCCCCCATACAGATAATCGATGACCTCCATCTGCCTCATGGATTCAGGTAGTCCATCTTCATCGATATGCGCGTGCCCGGCATGAACAGAAATTCATGCCGGGCTCTCTTTGACCGTCTCAGGTATCGCAGGCCACTCTTCAGAGGGAGTAGGCGGAGTGGAGGATGTGTGTGCCTGAAGCGAGTCTGCCGGGTTGACACCCGGGAAGTTCGACGACAGCTGTGCAATTGGGAGGCACTGTGATTTCGGTTTTCATGCCGTCTGCAGTGGTCTCCCAGAAGAGCGCGGCGGTGCCGTGGGGCGTCTCGTAGCGGGTGCGGGCCCAGGTGATGCCGCCTCCCGGGCGCGGCCGGAAAGCGAGGACCGTGGCGCCGGGTTCCGTGACCGCGATGCCGCCGACGACCCTGTGGAGCCAGTCCGCGACGGCTCCAAGGGCGTAGTGGTTGAACGACGTCATTCCGCCGGGATTGAGGGTGCCGTCGGGCCGGAGGCTGTCCCAGCGCTCCCAGATCGTCGTGGCGCCCATGGAGACGGTGTAGAGCCAGGACGGGCAGTCGGTCTGCAGGAGGAGTCGGTATGCGGTGTCGAGGTGCCCGGTGTCGGTCAGCGCGTCGCAGATGAGGGGGGTGCCCACGAAGCCGGTGGCGATACGGGCCCGGTTCTGCTCGACGAGTTCGGCCAGGCGGTCGCCGGCGGCCTGGCGACGCCCCGTGTCCAGGAGGTCGAAGGCGATTGCGAGGGCGTACGCGGTTGGGCTGTCGCTCTCCATGCGGCCGTCGGGGCGGACGTAGTGGCGGCAGAAGGCGGCGGTGATCTCGTCAGCGAGCGTGCCGTAGGCGGTGGCTTCGTCAGCGTGGCCGAGTTCGTGGGCAGCGCGGGCGAGGTGGCGGGCGGAGTGGGCGAAGTAGCCGGTGGCGACGAGGTAGCGGTCGGTGCGGCCAGCGGCGGGGTCGTCCGGCGGGGCCGCGGGGTCGAGCCAGTCGCCGAGTTGGAAGCCGGTGTCCCAGAGGCGGGAGGGGCCCGCGAGCTTCTCGACGAGGTCGACCCACGCCTTGCCCATGGGGTAGTGGCGGCGGAGGAGTTCGAGGTCCCCGAAGCGCTGGTAGAGAGCCCAGGGGGTGAGCGTCGCGACGTCGCCCCAGGCGGCTCCGGGCTGGATGGGTGTCCACATCGGCTCGCCGGGAATGACGGGCACGTACCAGGGGATGGTGCCGTCCGGGAGCTGTTCGAGTGCGACGTCGGCGAGCCAGGAGTCGAGCATGCCGGCGCAGTCGTAGAGGAAGCTCGCGGTGGGGGCGAAGACTTGTATGTCGCCGGTCCAGCCGAGGCGTTCGTCGCGCTGGGGGCAGTCGGTGGGGATGTCGACGAAGTTGCCGCGCGTGCTCCACAGGACGTTGTCGTGGAGGCGGTTGACCATCGGGTTGCTGCATTCGAACCAGCCGGTGCGGCGCATGTCCGTGTGGTGGACGCACGCGGTGACGGACTGCGGGTCGAGGTCGCCGGGGTAGCCGGTGATCTCCGCGTAACGGAAGCCGTGGAGGGTGAAGCGGGGCTCCCAGGTGTACGGCCCGGTACCGGGCAGGATGAGCGTGTCGGTGGAGTGCGCTTCTCGCAGGGGGCGGATGGCGAGTTCTCCGTCCTCCAGGACCTCCGCGTGCCGGAGGGTGAGGACGGTGCCCTCGGGCCCGTCGGCGGTGATGCGGAGGCGGCCCACGAGGTTCTGCCCGAAGTCGAGCAGGTGGCGGCCGTCCTCGATGCGGGTCACCGAGACCGGCGCGATCTCCTCGGTGCAGCGGACCGGGGGGCCTTCGGGCGCGACGAGCGTCCGGGGATCCCTCGTGCCGATGCGGACGGGAGTCCAGCCGTCGGACGATGCCGTCGGAGTGGCCCAACGGGGGTTGTCGAGGCGGGCGTCGAAGGTCTCGCCCTCGTACAGGCCGCTGGTCAGGATCGGGCCGAAGGCCGCGTACCAGGTGCGGTCGGTGGCGACCACGGTGGTGGTGCCGTCCGTGTAGGTGATCTCCAACTGGGCGAGGAGGGACTGGTCGGTGCCGTAGATGTTGCGGGTGCCGCCGTCGAAGCCGTACTTGCCGCGGTACCAGCCGTCTCCCAGCCAGGCGCCGATGGTGTTGGCGCCGGGAGTGAGGAGCGCGGTGACGTCGTGGGTGCGGTAGCGCAGCCGGTGGGGGTAGACGGTCCAGCCCGGGGCGAGGACTTCGTCGCCGACACGGGTGCCGTTGATCTCCGCTTCGTACAGGCCATGGGCGGTGATGTAGAGCCGGGCGCGCTCGATCGGCTTGTCGTCGGCCCGGAAGTGCTTGCGCACGCGGGCCGGGCGGCGTTCCGCGGCGGGATCCTCGTCCCAGCTTGCGCCGACCGGGACGGCGGACCAGTCCCCCGGGGCGAGCAGCCCGGCCTCGACGGCGCTGAGATCACTCCACGCGGACGGCTCGTTGTCGCTCGCCGACCAGGTCCGGACGCGGACGACTGCGGGTTCGCGGGAGGCGAGCGGTGTGTCGGGCCAGGCGACGAGGATGTGGTCGGCGCCGGCGATACGGCCGGTCCGGTGGGTGCGGCCCTGGCGTTCGACTTCGACTTCGTAGGCGTGCTGGTTGCCGGCTTCGGCGGCGGGGCTCCACGACAGTCGGGGGGTTCCGGTGCCGATGCCGATGCCGAGACCGTCCGGCAGGTGCTCGAAGCGCACCGGGGAGGGCTGGAGGGGCTGCAAGGAAGGGGCCTTTCGTTTACTCGGGAGGGGTGGGGGAAGGGTTGGTCAGCCCTTTACCGCTCCCGAGGTGAGGCCCTTCATGACCTTCTGGTTGAGGAAGAGGTAGATCACGAGGGTGCCGAAAACGTTGATGCAGATGGCTGCGAACAGCGGACCGTACTGGGTGGCGCCGAAGTCGCCGGTGAAGTTCAGCAGGCCGACCTGAATGGTGCGCAGGTCCTGGCTGTTGGTGAACGTGAGGGCGATGAGGAGGTCGTTCCAGATGAAGAAGAACTGCACCAGGCCGACGGTGAGCAGTGCGTTGCGGACCATGGGGACGCTGATGGTCCAGAAGGCGCGCAGGATGCCGGCGCCGTCGAGGGTGGCCGCTTCGAAGAGTTCGCGGGGGACGGTCCTGTAGTAGGTGGCCATCATGAAGACGGTCAAGGGCAGGCCGGTGCCTGTGTAGGTGAGGATGAGCGGCCACAGGGTGCCGGAGAGGCCGGTCTGGAAGTAGATGGTGAACAGCGGCAGCAGGATCATCTGCGGGGGGATCATCATGCCGGCGAGGAAGACCAGCAGGGTGATGCTGCGGCCCTTCCAGACCATGATCTGCAGGGCGAAGCCGGCTGCAGTGCCTAGCAGGAGGATGAGGGCGAGCGCGGGGACGACGGCCAGGAGGCTGTTCTTGACGTAGAGCCCGATGTTGCCGGTGGTCCATGCCTCGGCGTAATTGCCCCACTCCCAGGTGGAGGGAAGGCTCCAGGTGGAGTTGTTGAGGTAGTCGCTGTTGGACTTCAGCGAGGTCAGGAACATCCAGATCAGCGGGTAGACCTCGATGACCAGGAGGATGGCGACGGCGAGCCGGATCCACAGGCGGCCCCCGGCCTTGCGCGCGGCGCGGAGTGGCGGCTGCTTGGGACGCTTGTGGCCGGTGCTGGTGGTCTTCTGGAGGGTGTCGATGGCCATGTCGTTCAGCTCTCCGTGTTGTCGCGCCGCGAGACGCGGTAGACCGCCAGGCTCACCAGGAGGCAGACGGCGGTGAGAAGCAGCGCGATGGTGCTGCCGTAGCCGTACTCGCTGTAGGTGAACGACGACTGGAACATGTACAGGGTCAGCGGGGTGGTGCCGCTGCCGGGTCCGCCGTTGGTGAGGGCGACGACGGAGTCGAAGACCTTGAGGGTGCCGTTGATGCTGAAGATGAGCGACGACATCAGGACCGGCAGGGAGAGCGGCAGGACGATGTGGCGGATGAGGCGCAGGCCGGAGGCACCGTCGAGGCGGGCGGATTCGAGGACCTCATCGGGGATGTCGACGAGGCCGGCGAAGAGCAGGACGGCGTAGAAGCCCATGGAGCGCCAGATGTCCATGATGATCAGGACCCAGAAGGCGCTGCCGGCGTTGCCGAAGAAGTCGACGGGCTCAAGGCCGAAGGAGATGAGGAGGGAGTTGATGGGGCCCGGCTGGGGCGCGACCTGGAAGAGCTTCTGGAAGAGGAGGCCGACGGCGACAGTGGGCAGGATGACGGGGAAGAAGGCGAGCGTTCGGATGAGTGCGGAGGCCTTCTTGAGGAAGAAGACGTAGAGCAGGGCCAGGAGGTAACCGGCGATGACCTGGCCGGCGGTGACGATGACCGCGTACTTGAGGGTGAACCACAGGGCGTCGTGGACAGCTGGGTCGTCGAGGAGCCGGGTGAAGTTGGCCAGACCGTTGCCGGTGAAGCCCTCGATGGAGTTGCCCTTGGTGAAGGAGTACCCGAGCGACCACACCATCGGGACGAGCATGATCAGGGTGTAGACGAGGAGTGCGGGACCGAGCAGGAGCATGATCGCCCTGCGGTCACCGAGTACGCGGTGCATGAGGTGTCCACTTCGTTTCTGTGAAGGGCTGGCCAAACGGTGACGGGCGGCGCGCCGTGGGCTGGCGGGCCGCCCGTCTCACGGGGCTACTGGCTGCCGAGCGCGGACTGGACGGTCTCCATGAACTGCTTGGGGCTGACGCTGCCGTTGACCAGGCCGGGGGCGTTGGTGTTGCTGATGGTGGTCGCCTTGGTGCTGAAGAGCGCCTCGAACCACAGGACGTTCTGCTTCGAGCTGCTGATCGTCTTGCGGACGGTGCCGGCCACCTCGTTGGCGTCCTTGACCGGGGTGTTCACCTTGAAGCCGGTGATGGTGCCGTGGTCCTTCAGGGCGGTGCTGCCGAAGTTCTTGGCGATGCAGCTGACCCAGGCGCCGGTCTCGGTGTTGAGGTTCTGCGAGCCGAGGGTGACAGCGAGGCCGATGTTGGAGGGGTACTGGTCGATGGAGCCGGCGCCGCCCTTGACGGCGGGGAAGGGCATGAAGCCGACGTTCTCCGCGCCGACCTTGTTCTGCTTGGGGTCGGCGATGTTGGCGAGGGCCCAGCTGCCCATGTAGAACATGCCGGACTTGCCGGTGAGGAACTGGTTCATCGCGGTGTCGTAGTCGATGGAACCGACGCCCTTGCCGAAGTAGCCCTTCTTGCCGAGGTTGGCGACTTCCTCGGCGGCCTTTACGTAGTTCGGGTCTGTCAGCTTGGTGGTGCCTGCGTCGACCTTGTCGAGGGCATCGGGGCCGAGGCTGCGGTAGAGGTAGCCGCTGATCAGTCGGGTGAGCGGCCAGCCCTGCGCGCCGGAGGCGGAGAACGGCTGGATGCCCTTGGCGTTGAGCTTGTCCGCGGCCACGATCAGCTCGTCCCAGGTGCCGGGGACGGCGATGCCGTTCTCCTGGAAGAGCTTCTTGTTGTAGAAGAAGCCCTCGATGTTGTACTCGTACGGCAGGGCCATCAGCTTGCCGCCGTACAGGGCCTTGATCGTGGAGACTGCGGCCGGCTCCAGCTGGTCGAGGACTCCGAGGCGCTCCAGCTCCATCTCGACGTCTGCCACCTTGCCGCCCTTGGCGAGCTGCTTGGTCAGCGCGGGGGCGTTGCCGGCGGCGAACATCGAGGGCAGCGCGTTCTGGCCGGCGAGCAGCTGGAGCTTCTGGTCGAGCTGCGCCTGGGGGATGGTCTCGACCTTGAGCGGGAGGGTCTTGTTCTCGGCCTTACAGGTGGTGGTCGAGAGCGTGGTGAGCGCCGTGCGCGTGGTCGTGTTCTCGGTGACGCTGAGGTACTCGAAGTCCTTGGGCGCCGCGGAGGTGCCACCGCCGCCGCCACCACAGGCGGTGACGAGAGCGGCCAGGGACAGGAAGCCGGCCGAGGCGATGGTGAGACGGCGGGCGCGGATCGTGCGGTGGGGCACTGGAGACTCCCAGGGATCGTGAGAGAAGAAGGGGCGCTCAGCGGGCGCAAGGGCGACGGGAAGACCGGCCGCAAAGAGACGGAGTGATGTAGAACGTTCTCCATCTGAACTGGCAACACCATGACGCCATCCCTCTGGCGTCGTCAAGACACAGACGCGTAACATCAGGTTTGCCTGGTCGAATGCGTGGATCCATCCACAACTCTGGGCGTAGAACGTTGCACCGAGTGCGAGGAGATCGGGGTTCTCATGGCTACGGACAGCTCGTCCAGGAACGCCAAACGGGTGACGATCACCGATGTGGCGCGCCATGCCGGTGTGTCCACCGCCGCCGTGTCCAAGGTCATGCGCAACGCCTACGGCGTGAGCCCGGCCATGCAGGACCGTGTCCGAACAGCCATGGCTGAGCTCGGCTACCGGCCCCACGCTGCGGCACGCGGGATGCGCGGCCGCACGTACACGATCGGCGTCCTGCTCGACAACGTCCGCAACCCGTTCTTCGCCGACATCCTCGACGGTATCCACGAACAGCTGGAGGACAGCGAGTACACGGTCCTCATCGGCGCGGCCGGCTTCGGCGCAGATGAACAGGCGCGCACCGTGCGGGCGATGGTCGACCGTCAGATGGACGGCCTGATCCTCATCGCCCCCGGGACGCCACGCCCCGAGGTGCTGGCCACGGCCGAGGCCACCCCCACCGTGGTCATCGGCCACCACGACGTCTCTGACGTCCACGATTCCGTCGTCGACGCGGACGACATCGGCGCGGGCCTGGTGGTCGACCACCTGGTCGCGCTCGGGCACCGGGACATCGCCCTGGTCTCGGCGACCGGGAACAAGGCCGGCCGCTGGCAGCGCCCTCCGGAGATCGCCCTCGCCGACGGCTACCTCCAGGCCATGGAGCGCCACGGCCTGCCGGACCGCGCCCGTGTGCACCACGCCGCCTACTCCGACGACGGCGGCCACGCGGCCGGCCTCGCCCTGCTGTCCGGCGACGACCGGCCCACGGCGATCCTGACCGGCGCCGACATCGCGGCTCTGGGCATCTACCGGGCGGCCGCCGATCTGGGCCTGTCCATCCCTGGCGACCTCTCGCTCGTCGGCTACAACAACACCGCGATCGCCTCGCTCGCCCCTGTCCAGCTCACCAGCGTGGACCAGGCCGGGCACACCATGGGCGCGACCGCCGCACGCATGCTGATCGAACGCGTCGAGGGCCGGCGCGACCGGGCCATGCGCACCACGATGACCCCACGACTGGTCGTACGGCGCAGCAGCGCCGCGCCAGGCGTCCAGTAGCCGCAGGTTTCGGGAGTGCGTCCGTCGCAACGTGTCGGAATCAAGGACGTCGCCCGGACAGCGGGGGTCTCCATCGGAACGGTGTCCAACGTCCTCAACCACCCTGAAGTCGTCTCCCCGCCCACCCGGTCCCTGGTCATGTCCGTCGTCGACTCGCTCAGCTACGTCAGGCTCGCCGGGGCCCGGCAGCTGCGCGGCAACGCCTCTTCGCAGCTGCTGGCGCTGTACGGGGTGGACGTGACGGACCCGCGCGATGCGTCCCTCGCCGCCGGGGTGGAGCAGGCGGCCGAGGACGCGGGACTGGGTGTGCTGATGTGCGGTGGCGGCCGCGAGACGGGGCGAATGCGCCACGATGTCGCGCTGCTCGCCTCCTACCAGGTGCGAGGCGTCATCGTCGCTACGTTCGCCGAAACCGAGCGGACGGTGGCAGCCTGTACCGAACGCGGAATGGCCTGTGTCGTAGCCGGTCAGGGCCTGGCAGCCGCCGACACGTGTTCCGTCACGGTCGACGACCACACCGGTGGCAGGGTCGCAGCGGCGCATCTGATCGCCCAGGGCCACCGATCCGTCGTCGTCGTAGGCGATCCGGGATCCGGCCCCATGATGCGCCAGAGGTACCGAGGAGCGATGGAGTGCCTGAAGGAATCCCGCAACGGGGCCGTCCGTGTCACGGAGTTGGCCACGGAGGGCACCAGCGTGGGTGCAGGGCGGGATGCCGGGCAGCGACTTCTCGGGGTGGTTCCCCGGCCGACCGCGGTCCTCTGTTTCCACGACCTGTTGACTCTCGGCCTCATGCAGGCTTTGCACGAGGCCGGCATACGTGTGCCGCACGATGTCGCTGTGGCGGGGTATGAGGATCTCGCCTTTGCCGCAGCCTCGGTGGTGCCGCTGACCTCGGTTCGCCGGCCCGCTCACACCATGGGCATGCGTGCGGGCCGTCTGCTCATCGAGCACACGGCCCAGGACGCTCACGAACACGTTCACGAGGTGCTGACACCCGAACTGGTTGTGCGCCGTTCCACCCTGAGCATTCCCGCGTAACACCTTGCCCAGTTCACTGCTGCGCACTTTCGGGCGCGCCAGCGGGGGCGGGACGGCGGGCGGTCAGGAGGAGCGCGGCGGCAAGACCGGCGGCGGCCACTCCGAGAAGGGCGACGGCGGGGGCGAGACCGCCCGCCGGCCCCTTGCCCGCCAGCAGGACCAGAGGGCAGAGGAACTCGCCGAGGAAGAAGGCCGCGGTCCACAGGCCCATGCCGCGCCCCCGGTCGGCGAACTCCAGGAGGGACATGGCGCGGGTGACCAGCGACGGCAGCAGCAGGCCGGTCCCGACACAGTTGACGACGGCGCCGGCGATCAGGAGCGGGAGGCCGTCGGCGAAGCCCATCAGCAGGAAGCCGGCGGCGCACAGCGCGAACAGTGCGGGCAGCCGGGGCCGCCGGTTGGGCGGGAAGCGGGTGAAGAGGACGGATCCGAGAACGGTGGCGGCGCTGGCCACGGCGGTGACGGCGCCGATGGTGCCGGTGGAGTCGGTGCCCAGGTCGTCCAGGAGGTAGGCCATCTCGACGGGGACGGTGTAGAAGACGACCGCGCCGAAGACGGTGAGGAGACAGATGCCCGCCATGCGCCGCACGGGGAAAGGGCTGCGCGGGATCCGCGCGGCGGCCGCGTCGTCGCGCTTCGACGGGAGCGGTGTGGGCAGGACGCGGGCCATGACGGGCGCGATGAGCAGGCCGACGGCGTAGAGCCAGAAGGGGGCACGCCAGTCGGCGGCTCCGAGGGCTCCCCCGAGGACGAAGAAGACCGTGGCCGAGGCGGAGGCGCACATGGTCTGGAGGGCGAGGTAGCGGTCGCGGAGTTCGCCGCTGTAGTAGTCGCCGATGAGGGTGGTGCAGGCGGTCATGATCGCCGCTTCCGTCACACCGACCAGGACGCGGCTGATGAGGACTGCGTGGAGGGAATCCAGCCAGAGCGGGGCCGTACCGAAGAGGGCGTAGAGGATGGTGGCGGCGACGAGCAGGCGTTTACGGCCGAGACGGTCGACGATCATCCCGGCGAAGGGTGCCAGCACCGCGAGAGCGAGCGCGGGGACGGTGAGGACCACGGGGACCAGCGCCGCGCTCCCGGGGACACCGGCGAAGTGGTCCTGCATGCGGGGCAGTACGGGGGCGAGGAGCACCGCCCCGAGGACGGGCAGACAGCTGCCGGCCATGAGCACGACGGCGGGAAGACGTCCGGCCGGGGCGGTGTCGTGGGCATGGTCCTGAGACGGCGGTACGACGGAAGCGGGCATCACAGCGCTCCAGTGCAAGGAGGAGACGAGGACGGCGCCCGGTTGAGGTGGCTGATGGGGTGTGCCGAACCGGGGCGGAATGCCCTCGACTATGCGTGCCGGTAGCCGTGCTGCCCACCCTTTCCATCATCCGGTTTAACGATGACTCCTATCCATTGAATGGATAGGAGTCCGATACGGCTTCTCGAATTGCCCCTGCGATGAGCAACGAGCGGGAGGACATCAGGGCTGCCTTTCGGCGATGCGGCGGCCGACCCTGGCCGCGGTCTCCCTGAGCCAGATGTGGGCTGCGTCATGGGTCTGCACGGGGTGCCACCACAGGGCCTCGCGGAGCGGGACGGCCTCGTAGGGCGGGTCGAGCACCCGTACGGCCGCGATGGGGGCGAGCAGGGTGGCGAGACGGGCCTGGACGAGGGCGATACGGCGGGTGCCGGCGACTAGCGCGGGCAGGGCGTGGAAGCTGTCGACGGAGACCTCGACGCGGGGTTCGATGCCGAGCAGGCCGAGCTGGCGCACGGCGGGGGCGTCGTAGGTGCGCTGGTAGGTGACCCAGGGCAGGCGGGCGAGGTCCTGGCGGGTGAGGCGGTCCTCGACGCTGGGGTGGTCGTCGGCGACGACGAAGACCCAGCGGTCGTCGTAGAGGTCGGTGGCGGGAAAGCCGCTGATGACGCCGTGGGGCATCAGGAGGCCGTCGGTGGCGCTCAGCAGGCTCGCGGTGTCGTCGACGACGGTGATGGGGGTGCGTGTGAACCGGAGGCGGATGCCCGGAGCCTCCTCGTGCACGACGCGGGCGAGCTCGACCCCGAAGACGTCGACGGCGTAGTCGGAGGCGACAAGGCGGAACTCGCGGGTCTCGGTGGCCGGATCGAAGTGCGCCTGGCTGGTGAAGAGGCGTTCGAGCACGTCGTAGGCGGTGGCGGTGCGGTCCAGGAGGACCTGCCCGAGGGCGGTGAGTTCGTACTGACTCCCCTCGCGGGAGAGGAGCTCGTCGTCGAAGTGTCGGCGCAGCCGTGCGAGGGCGGCGCTCATCGCGGGCTGGCTCAGGCCCACACGCTGTCCTGCCCTGGTGACGTTGCGTTCTTCGAGGAGGGCACGGAGGGCGACCACAAGGTTGAGATCAAGACGGGCCAGGTTCACGAGGCAGAGTCCCTTCCGCACCGACACGGCAACACACTATTTGTCTCACCGATGACAATGATCCATAGAATCTATTTCCCTGATTGCGGGATGGGGGTCCAGATTAGTCCCATCGCAATCAGGAGGACATGTCGGTGAAACCTCAATCCGCTTCTGGTCTCTTCGCCGGGCCTTTCGCTCTCGGCACTCTCGCGGCCGATGACGGCCGCGCCTTCCCCGCCCTTGTCGACAGTGCAGAGCAGGTTCTGGACCTGCGGACGGCATTGGCCGACCCGGCGCTGACGATGCGGGACCTGCTGGAGCAGTGGCCTGCCGTTCTGCCCCGGCTGCGGGCACTCACCGCAGAGCCGGATCTCGAGCGGCGTCCGCTGTCGGAGTTCCGGGTGCTCGCTCCTGTCGTGCCGCGGCAGGTCTTCCAGTCGGGTGCCAACTACCGGCAGCACGTCATCGACCTGCACGTCGCGCACCGGGCACCGGACGACGACCGCTCCGAGGAGGAGAGGCGCGCCGAGGCGGCCGAGATCATGGACCGGCGGGCGGCCGAGGACCTGCCGTACGTGTTCATCGGCCTCCCGAGCTCGGTCACCGGCCCGTACGACGACGTGACGCTGCCCGCCTGGGTGGAGAAGCCTGACTGGGAGCTGGAGCTCGCCGCGGTGATCGGCCGCCCCGCGTACCAGGTGCCCGTCGAGGAGGCGCTTCAGTACGTCGCGGGCTACACGATCGCCAACGACCTGACCGACCGGGCGACGGTGTTCCGCCGGGACATGCCGCAGATCGGCACGGACTGGCTGCGCAGCAAGAACGCCCCCGGGTTCACCCCGCTGGGTCCGTGGATCGTGCCGGCCGAGACGGTCACCGACACCGGTGACCTGCAGCTGACGCTGAAGCTCAACGGCGAGGTCATGCAAGACGAGTCCACCAAGGACATGATCTTCGACGTCGCCCGCATGGTGGCGTACGCCTCCCAGACGGCGCAGCTCCTGCCCGGGGACCTCGTCCTCACCGGCTCCCCCGCGGGCAACGGCATGCACTGGGGCCGGCTTCTGCGCGACGGCGACGTCATGGAGTCCACCATCACCGGCCTGGGCACGCAGCACACCCGTTGTCTCGCGGAGGAATCGTGAACCGCACCGATCCCGAGGGCGCGATCGCGCAGGCCGCCAAGGAGTGCTCGAACTGGGGCCGATGGGGCGATGACGACCGTCTGGGCACCGTCAACTTCCTCGACGAGACCAAGCGCCGCGAGGGTGCCGCGCTCGTGAGGCGGGGTGTGAGCTTCTCGCTGTCGCAGCGCTTCGACATCAACGGCCCGCAGAAGGGCTGGCGGCGCCGGACCAACCCAGTCCACACGATGCTCGACACCGGCACGGACGCCGCCCTGGGCAACCAGGGTCTCCCCCACGGCATCGGTGGCGCCGACGACGTGATCGCGATGCCGCTGCAGTGTTCCACGCAGTGGGACGGCCTGGGGCACATCTTCGACCACGGCAAGGCATGGAACGGGCGGCCGGCAGAGCAGGTCGTCACCTCCGACGGCGACCAGGTCACCGGCATCGAGCACATGGCCCCCCACATCGCCGGGCGCGCCGTGCTCCTCGACGTCGGCCGCACCGTCGGCGAGGACGGCGAGCTGCCGGACGGCTTCGCGATCACCGAAGAGCACCTGACGGCCGCTGCCGAGGCCCACGGCGTCATCGTGGGGCGCGGCGACATCGTCCTCGTGCGCACCGGGCAGCTCGCCCGGGTCCGCCGGGACGGCTGGGGCGACTACGCCGGCGGGGCCGCCCCGGGCCTGTCGTTCACCACCGCGGCCTGGCTGCACGGCAGCGAGATCGCCGCGATCGCGACCGACACCTGGGGCTTCGAGGTGCGGCCCAACGAGTTCGACCACGCCTTCCAGCCCCTGCACCAGGTCGTCATCCCGCACATCGGCCTGCTGATCGGCGAGATGTGGGACCTGGAGGCCCTGGCCGAGGACTGCGCGGCCGACGGCGTGTACGAGTTCTGGCTCACCGCGGCCCCCCTGCCCATCACCGGCGCCGTCGGGTCTCCCGTCAACCCCGTCGCCGTCAAGTAGTCCCGGGGCCCACGGCCCGAGGAACAAGGGAGTTCCCCATGAGCACACCCCGCAAGGTACTGGTCGTCGGAGGCGGAGCGGCCGGAAACGCCGCCACGATCCTGCTGCGCCGCGCAGGGATCGACGTCGACCTCGTCGAGGTGAAGGACGACTGGAACGCCACCGCCGGCTCCGGCATCACCCTCCAGGGCAACGCGCTGCGCGTCCTGCGCGAGCTCGGCGTCTGGGAGGAGGTCAAGGCGTCCGGCTTCCCATTCGGGTCGGTCGGCATCACCGCGCCCGACGGCAACGTCCTGCACGTCCAGCGCGACCTGCGCACCGGAGGCGACGACCTGCCCGCCACCCTCGGCATGCAGCGGCCGCGGCTCCAGCAGATCCTGATCGACGCCGTCCGCGCCAGCGGCGCGACCGTCCGTCTGGGCACGACCGCCACGATCGTGGACCAGGACGCCACCGGCGTCTCGGTCCGCCTCGGCGACGACGGCGTCCACCGCTACGACCTGGTGATCGCCGCCGACGGCCTGGGCTCGGCCACCCGGGCGCAGATCGGGATCACCGACAAGCCCGAACCGACCGGCATGGCCATCTGGCGCGTCGCCGCCCCGCGGCCCGCCGGGGTCCAGCACACCGACCTCGCCTACGGCGGCCCGGCGTTCATCGCCGGCTACTGCCCCACCAGCGACACCACGCTGTACGCGTACGTCGTCGAGAAGAACCGCGACCGCTCCTCCATACCGCCCGAGTCGTACGCCGAAGAGATGGTGCGTCTCGCCTCGGCCTATGGGGGCGCGTGGCCGGAGATCACGGCGACGATCACCGACCCGTCGAAGGTGAACTACACGTGGTTCGACCGGCTGCTCGTCGAAGGGGCCTGGCACCGCGGTCGGGTCGTACTGGTCGGTGACGCTGCACACTGCTGCCCGCCCACGATGGCGCAGGGCGCGGCGCTGTCCCTGGAGGACGCCTGGGTCCTGGCCCAGATGCTGACCGCCGCGGACACCTGGGACGACGAGCTGTTGCAGGCGTACTTCGAACGCCGGATCGCCCGGGTCCGTCCGGTGGTGGAGGGGTCCGTGCAGATCGGCCAGTGGCAGCTCGACGGTGTCCGGGACGCCGATGTGCCGGGCCTGATGGCTCGCACCATGACCATGCTGAGGGAGCTGCCGTGACCGGGCCCACCGTGGATGTCCACGCCCATGTCCTGCTGCCTCAGATCGAGGCGCTCGTCGCTGGTCTGCCCGGGCACGCCGAGGCCAGGGCGCTCGACGCCCGGCGCAACGGGCCCGACGCACTCGCGGTCAGCGGGCCCATGGTCCGCGACCGGATCCCGGCTCTGACCGATCCCGCCGTCCGGCTCGCCCGGATGGACGCCCAGGGCGTCGACGTGCAGCTCGTGAGCCCCTCGCCGTCGCACTACCACTACTGGGCGGACGCGGACACGGCCGAGAAGGTCTACCGGCTAGCCAACGAGGCGACCGCGGCCCACTGCGCGGCCGCCCCGGGCCGGCTCCGGGGCCTGGGTCTCGTTCCCCTGCAGCACCCCGACCTGCTCGTGCCCGCCCTGGACCACGCGCTGGAGCAGGGGCTCGTGGGAGTGGAGATCTCCAGTCACGCGCCCGGCCGGGAGCTGTCCGACCCGGCCTATGAGCCGCTGTGGGCACGCGCGGAGGAGACCGGGGCGGTCGTCTTCCTGCACCCCTTCGGCTGCACCCTGGATGAGCGCCTCGACCAGTGGTACCTGTCCAACACCGTGGGACAGCCCACCGAGAACGCCGTCGCCCTCTCGCACCTGATCTTCTCCGGCGTCCTGGACCGGCACCCCGGACTGAAGATCGTCGCGGCTCATGGAGGCGGCTACCTGCCCACTCACATTGGGCGCAGCGACCATGCCTGGCGGGCCCGGACCGACGCGTCGTCCGCGGGCTGTGCCGAGCTGCCAAGCAGCTACCTGCGGCGCCTGTACTTCGACTCCCTCGTGCACGACCCGCGAGTCCTGCGGGCACTGATCGAGGCGGCCGGCGCGGACCGGGTGCTGCTCGGCTCGGACTTCCCCTTCGACATGGGAGCCGACGACCCCGTCGGCGCGCTCCGCGCCGCCGACCTGTCCGAGTCGGACTTCCACGCCGTCCGCGGCGCCAACGCCGCTGCCCTGCTTGACCTCTCCCCCGCCTGAGGAGGCACCCCCGTGACGAACAACCGCCTGCTCACCCATCTGCGGCATGTCGACCTCGCCGTGCCCGACTACGACAAGCAGCTCGACTTCTACTCCGGCGTGTGGGGCCTGACCAAGGTCGCCGAGGACTCCGGGATCTCCTTCCTGGCCGCCGAGGGCAGCCCCGAGCAGTACGTGGTCCGGCTCCGCAAGGCCGCCGAGAAGCGCCTCGACCTCGTGTCCTACGGCGCCTCGACCTCCGCGGACGTGGACACCCTCGCCGAGCGTCTCCTTGCCGGCGGCGTGCAGCTGATCTCGCAGCCCGGCGGCGTCGGCACCCCCGGCGGCGGCTACGGCTTCCGGTTCTTCGACATCGACGGCCGCACCATCGAGGTCTCCGCCGACGTCGCAGTCCGCCGGCACCGCAAGATCGAGGAGAAGGAGGCGATCCCGGTCAAGCTGTCGCACGTCGTGCTCAACTCCCCCGACCTGGAGCGCACCCGCGCCTGGTACGAGCAGCACCTCGGTTTCAAGCTGTCCGACACACTCAGCTCGCCGCACATGGGCGAGGTCATGCATTTCATGCGGATCAGCTCCCAGCACCACTCCATGGCGCTGGCGAAGGGTCCGCACACCTCGCTGCACCACATCTCCTTCGAGATGCGCGGCATCGACGAGTACATGCGCGGCTCGGGCCGGGTCCTGCGGGCCGGTCATACGAAGATCTGGGGGCCGGGCCGGCACATGGCCGGGGACAACACCTTCACCTACTTCCTCGACCCACACGGGAACACCGTCGAGTACACCACCGAGCTGGAGAACCTCGACGAGGACACCTGGCACCCTCACGTCTACGACTTCTCCCAGCCCGAGGTCACCGACCAGTGGGGCACCGCCAACGCGATGAACGAGCTCGTCGCCAAGGAGTCGTTCAACGACCCCGACCGCGGCTGCTTCCTCGCCCCGCCGGTCTAGCCTCCGGCCACCCGATCCCCGGGGACGCGGCGGACCATGTCCCGCCCTGACTGCCACCGCCGCGTCCCCGGCCCTGGTCCACGGGACCGGGCCGTCCGAAGAAGGCCGGCAACGGGCCATCTCTCCGTCCCGGACGCCCCGGTCCCGTGTCCCCCGTTTCTCCACCTGGGAGCCGCATCATGCGCTTCGCCGCTTTCGAATACCGGCACCGGAACCGTGTCGCCGTCGTCGAGGAGGACGGCACCCTGTTCCCCCTGCCAGGAGTCACCTCGCTCACGGATCTGATCCGCGACACAGACGGCCTGCCGGGCCTTCTCGCAGCCGGAGCCGCGGCCCTGGACGTGCCGCCCGGACCGCACGTCTCCCAGGTCCGGCTCGTCTCTCCCCTCCAGCCATCCTCCGTCAGGGACTTCGTCACCTTCGAGGAGCACGTCGAGGGCGTACGCCGATCCGTGAGCGGTGAATCCGGGGTCCCCGAGCAGTGGTATGAGGCACCCACCTACTACTTCACCAACCCCCACGCCGTCTTCGGCCCCCACGACGACGTGCCCATGCCCCCGGGCTCGTCCGTGCTCGACTTCGAGCTGGAAGTGGCCGCGGTCATCGGTCGTGAGGGCCGAGACCTCACCCCGGAACAGGCGCGGGACCACATCGTGGGCTACACCGTGTTCAACGACTGGTCCGCACGGGACCTGCAGTCCGCCGAGATGCGCGTCGGGCTCGGTCCCTGCAAGGGCAAGGACACCGCCACCACCCTCGGCCCCTACCTGGTGACCGCCGATGAACTGGAGCCCTACCGCGACGCCGACGGCTTCCTGCGACTGGCCCTGACGGCCGAGGTCAACGGCGAGAAGGTCGGCAGCGACCTGCTGTCCAACATGAGCTGGACCTTCGAGGAGATGACCGCCTACGCCTCGCGTGGCACCCGGGTCGTCTCCGGCGACGTCCTGGGCTCCGGGACCTGCGGCAACGGCGGTTGCCTGGCCGAGCTGTGGGGCCGCTCCGGCGAGCAGATCCCGCCGCCGCTCAAGCCCGGCGACACCGTCACCCTGACCGTGGAGGCCATCGGGTCCCTCGTCACCCGCGTGATCCCGGGCACCGAGCCCGTCGCGCTGCCCAAGGGCCGGCGCCGCAACCGGGAACGGCCGTGAACGGCGGCCGCCTGGCGGGGAAGGTCGTCGTCGTCACGGGCGCCGCCCGCGGCCAGGGCGCCGCCGAGGTCGCGGCCCTGGAACGCGAAGGTGCCACGGTCATCGCCACGGACGTGAACGGCAGGGAGGGTGTCCGCCGGCTCGATGTCACCCTGGCCGACGACTGGGCGGACCTGGCCGACTGTCTCCGGGACACCTACGGGGCCGTCCACGGCCTCGTCAACAACGCCGGCATCACCTGGCGGGCCCGGCTGGACGAGGTCACCGCCAAGGACATGAACTGCGTCCATGCCGTCAACGTGAACGGCCCGCTTCTGGGCATTCAGCACCTCGCCCCGCTGATGCCGCCGGGCTCGTCCGTCGTGAACGTCGGCTCGTCTGCTGCGCTGACCGCCCACTACCCGGTGGCGTACACGACGAGCAAGTGGGCCCTGCGCGGGCTGTCGAAGACAGCCGCCCTGGAACTCGGCCCACGGGGGATCCGGGTGAACACCATCCACCCCGGGTTCATCGAGACCGAGATGACGGCCTCCGCCGCGCCCGCCTTCCGACAGTCGAACATCCGCGAGACGCCCCTGGGCCGGGTGGGCACAGTCGAGGAGGTGACCCCGCTGGTGGTCTTCCTCCTTAGCGACGACTCGTCGTTCATCACCGGCGCGGAGATACCGGTCGACGGCGGCCTCACCTCGCACGGCGGGGTGAAGTCGGTGTCCGACGCACTGCTCGACGGGACGACGCGATGAAGGGGCTCGAGGGCAAGGTCGCCCTGATCTCGGGCACCGCCCGCGGACTGGGGAAGGCCGCGGCGCTCCACTTCGCTGCCGAGGGCGCCCTGGTCATCGGCGGCGACCTCCTGCACGACGAAGCCGTTGAGACGCAGCGGCAGATCGGCCGCGAGGGCGGCACCGCCCTTACGCCGGGCCCCCTGGACGTCACCCGGCCCGAATCCGTCGAGGCCTGGGTGGCGGAAGCGGCCGAGGCATTCGGCGGCGTCGACATCGTCCTCACCAACGCCGGGTCGGTGCGGTTCGGATCCCTGACCGAGCAACCCTATGCCGACTACATGACCGTGCGCTCCGAGCTGGATTCGGTGTGGCTCACCGCCCGCGCCGCGTGGCCTCACCTGACCCGCAGCCGCGGATGCATCGTCACCATCGGTTCGACGGCCGGGATCAGGGCCTCGCTGTCCAACCATCGCACCGCTCACTCCGCTGCGAAGGGAGGAGTGATCGCACTGACGCGCCAGCTCGCCGCCGAGGGCTCCGCGCACGGTATCCGCGCCAACTGCATCAGCCCGGGCCTGGTCGACACAGAGGGCTCACGCGACAACCTCCTTGCAGATGCCCATCCCCTGCGCGACGCCGCCCGGCACATCCCCCTCGGCCGTCTCGGAACCCCTCAGGACGTCGCCCGGGTCGCGGCCTTCCTCGCCTCTGAGGATGCCTCCTACGTCTCCGGCGCTCATCTCGTCGTCGACGGCGGCTGGTCCGCCGTGCTGCCGGGCCCCCTCACCTGAAAGGACACCCGGAACCGTGGACAAGGTCATCCGGAAACCTGCCGATGCCGTCGCCGACATCCCCGACGGCGCCTCGCTCGCCGTCGGCGGGTTCGGTCTCAACGGCATCCCTGAGACCCTGATCCGTGCCTTGCACGCCCAGGGCGCCTCCTCCCTCCAGGTCGTCTCCAACAACTGCGGCGTCGACGACCGGGGCCTGGGGATCCTGCTGGCGGCCGGTCGCATCAGCCGGGTCACCGGCTCCTATGTCGGCGAGAACAAGGAGTTCGCCCGCCAGTACCTCAGTGGAGAGCTGGAGGTCGAGCTCGTCCCGCAGGGCACCCTCGCCGAGCGGCTGCGGGCCGGCGGCTGCGGCATCCCCGCCTTCTACACCCCGGCCGGAGTCGGCACCCAGGTCGCCGACGGCGGTCTGCCCTGGCGCTATGCCCCCGACGGCACCGTCGCTCTCCCCTCCCCCGCCAAGGAGACCCGGCTCTACGACGGCCGCCCCCACGTTCTGGAGCGCGGCATCACCACCGACTTCGCTCTCGTCCGGGCCTGGCGGGGCGACCGGCACGGCAACCTCGTTTTCCGCCGCGCCTCCGCCAACTTCAACCCGCTCGCCGCCATGGCCGGCCGGATGACCATCGCAGAGGTCGAGGAACTCGTCGAACCCGGCACCCTCGACCCCGACCAGGTCCACCTGCCCGGCGTGTTCGTCCAGCGCCTCCTGCCCCTCACCCCCGCCCAGGCGGCCGACAAGCAGATCGAGAAGAGGACGGTGCGCGCCTGATGGCCTGGAACCGCAACCAGATGGCAGCCCGGGCCGCCGCCGAACTCGCCGATGGCTCGTACGTGAACCTCGGCATCGGCCTGCCTACCCTCATCCCCGCCTACGTGCCGGCCGGCGTGCATGTGGTGCTGCACTCCGAGAACGGCATCCTCGGCACCGGCCCCTACCCGTCCGAGGACAGGGTCGACCCCGACCTCATCAACGCCGGCAAGGAAACCGTCACCGTCCTGCCCGGGGCGTCGTTCTTCGACTCCGCCCTGTCGTTCGGGATGATCCGCGGCGGCCACATCGACACCGCTGTCCTCGGCGCCATGCAGGTCTCGGCGGCCGGCGACCTGGCGAACTGGATGATCCCCGGCAAGATGGTCAAGGGCATGGGCGGGGCCATGGACCTCGTCCATGGAGCGCGCCGGGTCATCGTGCTGATGGAACACACCGCCAAGGACGGCAGCCCGAAGATCGTCGAGGGCTGTTCCCTCCCCCTCACCGGCCGCACTTGCGTCGACCGCATCATCACCGACCTCGGCGTCCTCGACGTCACAGCCCGCGGCCTCGCCCTGGTGGAGACCGCGCCCGGCGTCACCGTCGAGGGCATCCGCGCCCGCACGGGCGCCTTCGTGCACGTCGACAGCACCGCCGCCGCCTGCTGACCGCTCTCCCACCCCTGCGGGGCCCGGCGTGGACCCGCACCGAGAGTTCCTACTCCTGCCCCGATGGTCCGTACACCAACGATCCCGACGCAGAAGATCCAGGTCGGGAGGCGGATCGACCCCCGTCCTTCAAGGAGGCACCTGCCCGTGACGACCTCGCCCCTGCACATCGCCGTCGTCGGCGGCGGCATCGGCGGCCTGGCCGCCGCCCTCGCCATAGCCCGCTCCGGCCACCGCGTGACCGTGGTGGAGCGCGCCGCCCGGTTCGGCGAGATCGGAGCCGGCCTCCAGCTGGCTCCGAACGCCTCGCTGGCGCTGGAAGAACTGGGGGTCCTCGACGCCGTGCAGCGCTCCGCCGTCGCCCCGCCCCAGCTCGTCATGATGGACGCGCTCACCGGCAAGCAGGTCACCGCTCTCGACCTGCGCAGCGACGCCTACCGCAGCCGTTTCAAGCACCCCTACCTGGTCACCCACCGCACCGATCTCCACGGCGCTCTCCTGGCTGCCTGCGAGGAGCATCCGTCGATCACCCTGCGCACCGGGCGGACCGTCACCGACGCGGTCCAGACGCAGGCCGAGGTGCGCCTTCACTTCGCCGAGGCGCCCGAACGGCTCTCGGCGGACGCTGTGGTGGCCGCCGACGGCCTGCACTCACGACTCCGACAGATCCTCGTGAACGACGGCGCCCCCGTCTGCTCCAAGTACGTCGCGTACCGCGGCGCCCTGCCCGTCACCAGCATGACGGGGTCGATGGCGCAGCACGCCACGACGGAGTCGGTCATCGTCTGGGCCGGACCGCGCATGCACCTCGTGCAGTACCCCGTGCGACGCGGCGAGCTCTACAACCAGGTCGCCGTCTTCGAGAGCGACCACTACGACCCCGACTCCGACGACTGGGGCACCGAGGCCGAGCTGGAGGAACGGTTCGTCGATGCCTGCGACGCCGTGCGCGACGCCTTGCCTCTGGTCGCCCGGGACCGGCGCTGGCCGCTGTTCGACCGTCTTCCGATCACTGACTGGGTCCACGGCCGCATCGTGCTGCTGGGCGATGCCGCGCACCCGATGCTGCAGTACCTGGCCCAGGGCGCCTGCCAGGCGCTGGAGGACGCTGTAGCCCTCGGCCACGCTCTGCGCGATCACAACCGCCCGGAGGACGCGTTCGCGTCCTATGCCGCCCTGCGTACCGAGCGGGCCGCATCGATCCAGACCAACGCGCGACGGTTCGGCGAGATCTGCCACATGGACGGCGTGGGTGCCTTCCTGCGCAACCAGCTCCTGTCCGACCGCACCCCCGAGGACTTCGACGACGTCGCCTGGGTCTGGACCCCGGCAGGCGACCTCCAGCCCGCGACCGCCCTGTGAGCAACCACCGCGAGGAGACACCATGACCGACGACCCCGCCTACAAAGCCCTCGACGAGCTCGGCGCAGCGCCGCTGTGGCGGTTCTACGGCAACCTGTTCCCCGCCCAGCCCCGCAGCAGGGCCGTCCCCTACCGGTGGAGCTGGAAGGAGCTGCGGCCGCACCTGCTGCACTTCTCCCAGACCCTGTCCCTGGACGAGGCCGAACGCCGGGTCCTCATGCTCGTCAACCCCGGGCTCACCGACCCGCCCGCCACGGTCAACACCCTGTACGCCGGCCTGCAGATCATCCTGCCCGGCGAGACCGCCCAGGCCCACCGGCACACCTCCAACGCCTTCCGCTTCATCCTGGAAGGCGACGGTGCCTGGACGACCGTCAACGGCGAGCGCGTCTTCATGGCCCCTGGCGATCTGCTGCTCACACCCGGCTGGCACTGGCACGACCACACCCACGAGGGCGACGCGCCGATGATCTGGCTCGACGCACTGGACTACCCCCTCGTCAACGCACTGGAAGCGGGCTTCTACGAGAGGTACCCCCAGCGGCTCCAGCCCGTGACCCGCCCCGACGACGTCGGCAGCCGCCAGTTCCTCCACGGCCGCCTGACCCCCGCCTGGATCACGCCCGACGGGCCGAACTCGCCCGTCACCCGCTACACCTGGCAGGAGACCAGCCGGGCACTGGAGGCCATCGCCGACACCGCCGAGGGCAGCGACGTCGACGGCATCGTCCTGGAGTACACCAACCCCTGGACGGGTGGCCCCGTCATGCCCACCATCGGCTGCCGGATCCAGCGGCTGCGACCGGGCTTCGAGGGGGCGGGTCGCCGCCACACCGCCTCCACCATCTTCAGCGTCGTCCGCGGCGAAGGCGCCACCATCGTGGATGGCACGCGCCTCGACTGGGCCGAGAACGACACCTTCGCCATACCGGGCTGGGCCTCTTACCGGCACCTGAACACCTCGAAGTCCGCCGACGCGGTCCTGTTCTCGTACAGCGACGAGCCCGTGATGCGGTCCCTGGGCCTCTACCGCAGCGAGAGCGCCGACCCCGGCGCCTGATTGCTCCCCCGCTTCTTCCACACCACCAAGGAGGCCATGATGCGCCTGGCTCTATTCGACAAGGGACGCCTCGGCGTCGTCGACGGCGACACCATCACCGACGTGACCGATCAGGTCGCCCGCTCTTCCGCCGGGCCGGCCGGCGCGCTCCAGCGATACATCGAGACGGTGTCCGACACCGCCGGCCCGGTGCTCGACCCGGCCAGCGGGCGCCGCGTGTCGCTCGCCGACGTGTCGCTGGAGGCCCCACTGCCCCGCCCCGGCAAGATCATCGGCGCTCCGGTCAACTACCTCGACCACAAGGCCGAGATGGACTACCCCACCTCCATCGCCGACCTGGGCGTCTTCCTGAAGGCCAACTCGTCCGTGATCGGCCCGGACCAGGACATCGTCCTGCCCTACTCCGATGTCCGAACCGACCAGGAAGGCGAACTGGCCGTCGTCATCGGCCGGACCGCGTCGCAGGTCAGCGCCGACGAAGCCCTCGACTACGTCTTCGGCTACACCTGCCTGCTGGACATCACCGTCCGCTCCGGCGAGGACCGGTCCACCCGCAAGTCCTTCGACACCTTCACCCCCATCGGCCCCTGGATCGTCACCGCCGACGAGATCGAGGACCCCGATCAGCTCGACCTGCGCTGCGACGTGGCCGGCGAGACCCGGCAGAGCACCAACACCGAGTACCTCATCTTCGGCGTGCGGGAGCTGGTCGCATACGCCTCCTCGGTGATGACCCTGTACCCCGGTGACGTGATCGCGACGGGCACCCCGGCTGGAGTCGGGCCGCTCAGCGACGGGGACCGCGTCGTCGTCGAGATCGAGAAGATCGGCCGGCTCGAAGTCGGGGTGGACGGCTCCCGGGCCACCCCGTACGAGTCACGGCCCGGTCACCGCCGAGGCTGATCCCCTCCGCGCGGGCCGGAACCGGTGCGACCGGGGCCGGCCCGCGAGACTTCACGAGCAGGAGGTCACCGTGACCGGAGCCCTCGACCTGGACCGCTACGCCGGTCACCTGATCCGGCGTGCCGAGCAGGTCCACACGTCGCTCTGGAGCAAGTTCGTCTCCGAGACCGTGACCTCTCAGCAGTTCGCCGTGCTCAACGCCTTGAGGAAGAGCCCGGGGATCGACCAGAGGACGGTCGCGCGGTTGACCTCGCTGGACAGGTCAACCGCGCACCACATCGTGCGGCGGCTGACCACGCAGCACTACGTCAGCCGCGCGCGCGACCTCGCGGACCGGCGGCGGACCCTGCTGGCGCTGACGGCGGAGGGCAGAGAGCTACACACCTTGCTCGCACCCGCTGCCGAGAGGATCAACGACCAGTTGCTCGCCGTCTTTCCCGGCGCGCAGAGGGACGACGTGCTGCGGGTCCTCGCACAGATTTCCCAGCGATAGGCCGTCGGGCCCGGGGCAGGTGCGCAGCCGCGCCTGTCCGGGCTCAGCGGCGGGGCAGGCTGGAGCGGCGAACGACGAGCTCCGGCTGCAGCGCGATGCCGGTGTGCACGTGGGGCTGGTCCGGCTGCGCGGGATCGATCTCCTCCAGGAGCAGCTCGGCTGCAAGGCGGCCGATCTCGCCGGCCGGGTGCCGGACCGAGGTCAGCGGAATGAGGCTCGCCTCCGCGAATTCGATGTCGTCGTGACCGACGACGGCGAGGTCCTCGGGCACGCGAACGCCCGCGTCGAAGGCCGTCTGCATCACTCCCAGGGCCAGCAGGTCGTTCGCGCAGAAGGCGGCCGTCGGCCCCGTCGGAAGACCGAGGAGCCGCGCGCCCGCGTCTCTCCCGGCCCGGACGTCGAGCCTCTCGGCCGGGATGTCGGTGATCGCGTCGGCACCCAGTCCTGCTTCCTCCACCGCACGCAGGAGCCCTTCACGCCGATCTCGGACCTGCTGCAGATGGTCCGGCCCTTGGACGTAGGCGATCCGGCGGTGCCCGGCGGCAAGCAGGTGGCGGCCGGCGAGCGTGCCGCCCAGGACGTCGTCAGCGGCTACGGAGCAGGCTTCCTCCGGGGCCACCGCGCGGTCGACGATGACGAAGGGGATCCTCGACCGTAGCAGCGCGTCCCACGGTCTGCCCCGCGAGGCGACCGGCGCCAGCAGGACTCCTCGCAGCCGCTGCTCGGCGAAGAGGGCCAGGTACGCCTGCTCGGCCTCGACGCTCTCGGCGCTGTTGCACACCATCACGCCCAGTCCCGCCTCGGCGGCCGCCGTCTCGGTACCGCGGGCCAGGGCGGCGAAGAACGGGTTCCCGGTGTCCAACACCAGCAGCCCGAGCATGCGGCTCCGGCCGGCGCGCAGCTGGCGCGCCGACTCGCTGCGGACGTAGCCCAGCCGGTCGATGGCGGCGTGCACGCGCGCGCGGACATCGTCGGAGACGCGATCTGGCCTGTTCAGCACGTTGGAGACCGTGCCGACGGAGACGCCCGCCTGGCGCGCTACCTCCTTGATGCCCACCACTGCCGACCGTCCGTTCGCCTGGATCCGCGTGGTCGCCATCGTAGGGCGCATTGCCTTGCCTGTAAATGAATCGTTCCACTCACTTGCCACCACCCTCTTGACCAACACTTAAAACACATGATTCCTTGTCGTTGAAACGATTTAAAGCGCCGTCGCGATCAGCGCGGCTGAGGTTCTGAGGTTGCCCAATGACTGTCGTACGGGACGCCGTGAAGGCCGCGCTCAAGGCCCAGCGCATCGAAACGCCCTCCTGGGGCTACGGGAACTCCGGCACGCGCTTCAAGGTGTTCGCCCAGCCCGGCGTCCCCAGGACCCCGTGGGAGAAGCTCGACGACGCCGCCAAGGTCCACGAGTTGACCGGCGCCGCGCCGAAGGTCTCCCTGCACATCCCGTGGGACCGGACCGACGACTACGCCGTCCTCGCCTCCTACGCCAAGGACCGCGGCCTGGAACTGGGCGCGATCAACTCCAACACGTTCCAGGACGACGACTACCGTCTCGGCAGCGTCTGCCACCCTGACCCGAAGACCCGCCGCAAGGCCGTCGACCACCTGCTGGAGTGCGTCGACGTCATGGACGCCGCCGGGTCGACCGACCTGAAGCTGTGGTTCGCCGACGGCACCAACTACCCCGGCCAGGACGACATCGTCGGCCGACAGGACCGTCTCGCCGAGTCCCTCGCGGAGGTCTACGAGCGGCTCGGCGAGCACCAGCGGATCCTGCTGGAGTACAAGTTCTTCGAGCCGGCCTTCTACACCACCGACGTCCCGGACTGGGGCACCTCGTACGCCCACTGCCTCAAGCTCGGCCCGAAGGCGCAGGTCGTGGTGGACACCGGTCACCACGCCCCCGGCACCAACATCGAGTTCATCGTTGCCTTCCTCCTACGCGAAGGGAAGCTCGGCGGCTTCGACTTCAACTCCCGCTTCTACGCCGACGACGACCTGATGGTCGGCTCCGCAGACCCCTTCCAGCTCTTCCGGATCATGCACGAGGTCGCCAAGAACGGCGGGCTGGACGCCTCCGCGAACGTGGCCTTCATGCTCGACCAGTGCCACAACATCGAGGCCAAGATCCCCGCCGTGATCCGCTCCGTGATGAACGTCCAGGAGGCCACCGCCAAGGCCCTCCTCGTCGACCTCGACGCGCTCACCGCCGCCCAGCGCGCAGGTGACGTCCTCGCCGCCAACGCCGCCCTGATGGACGCGTACAGCACCGATGTCCGCCCCCTGCTGCGGGAGGTGCGCGAGGAGCAGGGCCTGAACCCTGATCCCGTCGCGGCCTACGCCGCCTCCGGGTGGCAGGAGCAGATCGCCGCCGAGCGCGTCGGTGGCGAGCAGGCCGGCTGGGGCGCCTGAGCCCGGCGACATCCCTCCTCCCCACTCCTCCTCACCCACAGCTTCGAACCCGAAGGACCGATCGCACATGTCCACCCACCCCGAAGTCGCCGCCCTCCTCGACCGGGCGCGCAGGCTGGGCTCCGACCCCCGCAACACCAACTACGCCGGCGGCAACGCCTCCGCCAAGGGCACCGTCACCGACCCCGTCACCGGGGCAGACACCGAGCTGATGTGGGTGAAGGGATCCGGCGGCGACCTGGGCACCCTCACCGAGGACGGCCTCGCCGTCCTCCGGCTCGACCGGCTGCGGGCCTTGAAGAGCGTGTACCCGGGCATGGACCGCGAGGACGAGATGGTCGGCGCCTTCGACTACTGCCTGCACGGTAAGGGTGGCGCCGCTCCGTCGATCGACACCGCCATGCACGGCCTGGTGGACGCCGCGCACGTGGACCACCTCCACCCGGACTCCGGTATCGCGCTCGCCTGCGCGGCGGACGGCGAGGCCCTGACGAAGGAGTGCTACGGCGGCAAGGTGGCCTGGGTGCCGTGGCGGCGGCCGGGATTCCAGCTGGGCCTGGACATCGCGGCGATCAAGGAGGCCAACCCGAGGGCCGTCGGTGTGGTCCTCGGCGGCCACGGCATCACCGCGTGGGGCGCGAGCGCGGAGGACTGCGAGACCAACGCGCTGTGGATGATCCGCACCGCGGAGACCTTCCTCGCGGACCGCGGCGAGGCGCAGCCGTTCGGCTCGCCGCTGGACGGCTACGCGGCGCTGGACGGCACGGAGCGCCGGGACCGGGCCGCCGCGCTCGCCCCCGTCATCCGTTCGCTGGCCTCGCAGGACCGCCCGCAGGTCGGTCATTTCACGGACGCCGGCGTTGTCCTCGACTTCCTCGCCCACGACCAGCACCCGCGCCTTGCCGCCCTGGGCACGTCGTGTCCGGACCATTTCCTGCGTACCAAGGTCCGCCCGCTCGTCCTGGACCTGCCGCCCACGGCCCCGCTGGACGAGGCCGTCGCCCGACTGAAGGAGCTGCACGAGGAGTACCGGGAGGAGTACGCCGCCTACTACGCGCGGCACGCCACCGTCGACTCGCCGGCCATGCGCGGCGCGGACCCCGCGATCGTCCTGGTCCCGGGCGTCGGGATGTTCTCCTTCGGTAAGGACAAGCAGACCGCGCGGGTGGCGGGCGAGTTCTACGTCAACGCGATCAACGTGATGCATGGCGCCGAGGCGGTGTCGACGTACGCCCCCATCGAAGAGGCGGAGAAGTTCCGCATCGAGTACTGGGAGCTGGAGGAGGCCAAGCTGCGACGCCTGCCGAAGCCGAAGCCGCTCGCCACGCGGGTGGCGCTGGTGACGGGCGCGGGCTCCGGTATCGGCAAGGCCATCGCCCACCGGCTGGCTGCCGAGGGAGCCTGCGTCGTCGTCGCCGACCTGAACGGGCAGAACGCCGAGGCGGTCGCCGAGGAACTCGGCGGCCCCGACAAGGCGGTCGCGGTCACCGTGGACGTCACCTCCGAGGAGCAGATCAGCGCCGCGTTCCGCGAGGCCGTCCTCGCGTTCGGCGGGGTCGACCTCGTGGTCAACAACGCCGGCATCTCCATCTCGAAGCCACTACTGGAGACGACCTCCCGGGACTGGGACCTTCAGCACGACATCATGGCCCGCGGGTCCTTCCTCGTCTCCCGCGAGGCCGCGGGAATCATGATCGAGCAGGGTCTGGGCGGCGACATCGTCTACATCGCCTCCAAGAACGCCGTCTTCGCCGGGCCGAACAACATCGCCTACTCCGCCACCAAGGCCGATCAGGCCCACCAGGTCCGTCTCCTCGCCGCCGAGCTCGGCGAGCACGGCATCCGAGTCAACGGGGTGAACCCCGACGGCGTGGTCCGCGGCTCGGGCATCTTCGCCGCAGGGTGGGGAGCGCAGCGTGCCGCGACCTACGGCATCGAGGAGGAGAACCTTGGCGAGTTCTACGCCCAGCGCACCCTCTTGAAGCGTGAGGTCCTGCCCGAACACGTCGCGAACGCGGTCTTCGCACTCACCGGCGGCGACCTGACCCACACGACCGGCCTGCACGTCCCCGTCGACGCAGGCGTCGCAGCGGCCTTTCTCCGCTGATTCCCCCTTGATCGCCCCGGGCAGGTGACTGACGCACCCGTCCCGGGGACACCGCGGGCCGGCGGCACGAGCCGTCCAGCAGCCCGGCCCTGACACCGGGCCCCGGCGGAGCGCCGCCGGTCCGTCTTCCTCCGCCCTCCCCATGAGCCGCCCGCACCTCAGAGGTATCCCCGTGACCACCACTCCACCGTCCTCCGCCTTCGCATCCGCGTTCGCCGCGGTCGATCTCGGCGCCACCAGCGGACGGGTGATCGTCGGCCGTGTGGGCCCGGAGAACCTTGACCTCACCGAGGTCCACCGCTTTCCCAACACTCCCGTGCGGCTGCCCGACGGTCTGCGCTGGGACGTCCTGGCGCTGTTCCAGGGCATCCTCGACGGGCTGCGCGAGGCCAGTCGCTCCGGCGGGGTCGCCTCCATCGGCGTCGACACGTGGGCCGTGGACTACGGCCTGCTCGACTCCGACGGCGCCCTCCTCGGGCACCCGTTCCACTACCGCGACTCGCGTACCGACGGTGCTTCCGCCCGTGTGTGGGCCAAGGTCGGCCCCGAAGAGCTCTACGGCATCACGGGACTGCAGCACCTGCCCTTCAACACGGTCTTCCAGCTGGCTGCCTGCGAGGGCACCGTCCAGCGCCATGCCGCCCGCACTCTGCTCCTCATGCCCGACCTGCTGATTCACTGGCTGACTGGGAGCCTCGGAGCCGAGGAGACCAACGCCTCCACCACCGGCCTCTTCGACGCACGCACCGCCTCCTGGTCCAAGACCATCCTGACGCGCCTCTCCCTCGACCCCACGCTGCTCCCGCCGCTGCGTGCTCCCGGCGACCCGGCGGGCACCCTGCTGGCCCATGTCGCCGCCTACACCGGCCTCGATCCCCGCACCCCGGTCACGACGGTCGCCTCGCACGACACCGCTTCCGCGATCGCCGCCGTGCCCGCAATGGAGCCGGACTTCGCCTACATCTCGTGCGGTACCTGGTCGCTGGCCGGCCTCGAACTCGACGCACCAGTGCTCAGTGAAGCCTCGCGGGCAGCGAACTTCACCAACGAACGCGGCATCGACGGCACCGTCCGCTACCTCCGCAACATCATGGGCATGTGGCTGCTGGAAGAGTGCCGGCGCACCTGGGACAAGGAGAACCTCACCACCCATATCCCCACGCTGCTCGCCGACGCCGCGCGAGCCGAGCCATTCGCCTCGATCGTCGATCCGGACGCCCCGGAGTTCCTCGCGCCTGGGGACATGCCTTCCCGCATCCGCGACTTCTGCCGCCGCACCGGCCAGCGCGTCCCCGGCAGCCAGGGCGCCGTCGTCCGCTGCATTCTGGAGAGTTTGGCGCTCGCCCACCATCGCACCCTGCGTCAGGCCGCCGAACTCGCCGGCCGCGACATCACCCGCGTCCACCTCGTCGGGGGCGGTTCGCGCAATGACCTGCTCTGTCAACTCACCGCCGACGCCACAGGCCTGCCAGTCGTCGCTGGCCCCACCGAGGCCACCGCGCTGGGCAACATCCTCGTCCAGGCCCGCGCCGCCGGCCTCGTCGGCGACCTCTCCGACATGCGCCGCCTCATCGCCTCCACCCAGCACCTGCGGCACTACACCCCCCAGGGTGACAGCTCCGCCTGGGACACGGCCGCCGCCCGACTCGACTCCGTCCCGAGGAGCTCCTGATGCGCGTCGGTCTCTTCGCCACCTGCGTCAATGACGCCGTCTACCCCTCCACGGCCGTCGCCACCGTGAGGGTGCTCGAACGCCTCGGCGTCACAGTGGACTTCCCCTCCGCTCAGACCTGCTGCGGCCAGCCTCAGTACAACACCGGCTACCGCCGTGAGACCGAACCTCTGGTCCACCGCATGGCTCGCGCCTTCGAAGGCTACGACTACGTCGTCACCCCGTCCGGGTCCTGCGTTGCCATGGTCCGCGACAACTACCCGCGGATCGGCCGCAAGGCCCAGGCCGAAGGACGCGGCGACACGCTCGCCGAGGTCGCCGACTCCCTCGTGCCGAGGACGTACGAACTGACGGAGTTCCTCGTCGACGTCCTGGGCGTGACGGACGTCGGCGCGTACTTCCCCCACGAGGTCACCTACCACCCCTCCTGCCACGGCCTGCGCATGCTCGGTTTGGGCGACCGCCCCCGCCGCCTCCTGGAAGGAGTGAAGGGCCTGAAGCTGGTGGAGCTGCCCGGGGCAGAGGAGTGCTGCGGCTTCGGCGGCACCTTCGCCGTGAAGAACTCTGACGTGTCGGCCGCCATGGGCGCCGACAAGATCCGCAACTCCCTGTCCACCGGGGCCGGGGTCCTGTGCGGCGCCGACAACTCCTGCCTGATGCATCTCGGCGGGATGCTGCGCCGCCAGGACGCCCCGCAGCGCTCGCTGCACATCGCCGAGATCCTCGCAAGCACGGAAGAGGAGCCGCTGGTATGAGCGGAACATTCGTCGGCATGCCGGCCTTCCCGAAGGCCGCGCACGAAGCTGTACGCAACGACACCCTGCGCGCGAACCTGCGTCACGCCACCCACACCATCCGCGACAGGCGGGCGGGGGCCGTGGCCGAGCTTGCGGACTGGGCCGAGCTCCGTGAGGCCGGAAAGCGCATCAAAGACCAGACCCTCAGACGGTTGGACCACTACCTGCTCCAGCTGGAGGAGTCAGTCACGGCCGCCGGCGGCACCGTGCACTGGGCGGCGGACGCGGCCGAGGCCAACCGGATCGTCGCCGACCTCGTCAAGACCACCGGGGAGACCGAGGTGGTCAAGGTCAAGTCCATGGCCACCCAGGAGATCGGCCTGAACGAGCACCTGGAGGCCGAAGGCATCGCCGCCTACGAGACAGACCTGGCGGAGCTGATCGTGCAGCTCGGCGAGGACCGCCCCTCGCACATCCTGGTTCCCGCCATCCACCGCAACCGCGGCGAGATCCGCGACATCTTCCGCGAGGAGATGGGCAAGTGGGGCCGCGAGGCACCCGAGGGCCTCACCGACAGCCCCGCCGAACTGGCGGAGGCGGCCCGCCTGCATCTCCGGGAGAAGTTCCTCCGCGCCAAGGTCGGGATCTCCGGCGCGAACTTCATGGTCGCCGAGACCGGCACCCTCGTCGTCGTCGAGTCCGAGGGCAACGGCCGCATGTGCCTCACCCTCCCTGAGACCCTCATCTCGGTCGTCGGCATCGAGAAGGTCGTACCGACCTGGCGGGACCTGGAGGTCTTCCTCCAGACCCTCCCCCGCTCCTCCACCGCCGAACGCATGAACCCCTACACCAGCATGTGGACGGGAACGACCGACGGCGACGGGCCGCGCGCCTTCCACCTGGTCCTCCTCGACAACGGCCGCACCGACGCCCTCGCCGACGAGGTCGGCCGGCAGGCGCTGCGCTGCATCCGCTGCTCGGCCTGCCTCAACGTCTGCCCGGTGTACGAGCGGGCCGGCGGCCACGCGTACGGCTCGGTCTACCCTGGTCCGATCGGCGCCATCCTCACCCCGCAGCTGCGGGGCACCACGAGCGAGGTCGACGCCTCGCTGCCGTACGCCTCCTCGCTGTGCGGCGCCTGCTACGACGTCTGCCCGGTCGCCATCGACATCCCCGAAGTCCTGGTGCACCTGCGCGAACGGGTCGCTGGCGAGGGCGGCAAGGGCCACCGCCTGGAGAAGGCCGCCATCAAGGCCGTCAGCTGGGTCCTCGACCACCCCGCCGCCCTCGCAGCCGGAGAACGCCTCGCCTCGAAGACCCGAAAACTCCATCCCAGAAAGCTGCCCGGCCCCGGCGCCCGCCAGTGGACCGAGAGCCGCGATCTGCCCGAGATGCCAGCAGAACCGTTCAGGGGTTGGTGGCAGCGCACTCAGAGTGGGAAGAAGAACGAGAAGTGAGCAGCAAGGAGCAGATCCTCACCCGGGTTCGCAAGGCTCTGGCAGGTCCCGCGTGCGAAGACGTGCCGTATGAGCAGGCCATCGGTCGTGGCTACCTGACAGAGCACGGCGGACTTGGCATCGAGGAGCAGATTGAGCTGCTCGCCGAGAACCTGGCGGACTACCGGGCGATCGTGCACCGATGCACGGCGCAGGAGCTGCCGGTGAAGATCGCGACTCTTCTTGCCGGCCACGGCTCGCGATCAACCCTCGTTCCCTCGGGCCTGGACCCCTCCTGGATGTCCGCCGCGACCGTCGAGCAGGTTCTTGACGAGGCCAGCAGCACGCCGCATGAACTGAATCAGGTGCACAGCGTGGTAACGGCCTGCGCGGTCGCCGTGGCGGAGACCGGCACCATCGTGCTCGACGGCGGACCAGATCAGGGTCGGCGACGGATCACGCTGATGCCCGACCACCACGTCTGCGTGGTACGTGTGCCCGATCAGGTGGTCGCCTCGGTGCCGCAGGCACTGGTGCGGCTCGATCCAGCACGTCCGCAGACGTGGATCTCCGGCCCATCCGCAACCAGCGACATCGAGCTGGACCGGGTAGAGGGCGTCCATGGCCCACGGACCCTGGAGGTAGTTCTTATGGCTGGCTGAGTGACCGCGTGCCAACCAGCAAACGGGCCGGAGCGGCTACGAAGCGGCTGTTGCGTTGGTGATGTCTTGAGAGGTCCAAATGGTCTTTCCTGCGCTGGTGTACCGACTGCCCCACTGGTCGGTGAGCTGGTGGACCAGGAACAGTCCGCGTCCACCCTCGTCCATAAGCTTGGCGTGCCTAAGGTGCGGCTGCGTCTGGCTGGGGTCCGCCACCTCGCAGATGAGTGATCGGTCTTTGATGAGCCGTAGCCCGATGGGGCCTCCCGCGTATCGGATGGCGTTCGTGACCAGCTCGCTGGCGATCAGTTCTGTTGAAAAAGCCAGATCGTCCAGGTCCCACGCCGCCAAGCTTTGGGCCACCATCTCACGTGCTTGCCCTACGACCGAGGGATCGGCTTCGAACTGCCAGGATGCCGTGCTGTCCTCCGCGAGCGAGCGCAGGCGTGCAGCGACCCCGACGCCTCCCCCACCTGTCCTCACCGCAGGGAGGCTCTCGATGATAGTTTCGAGGAAATCGGCTAGTCCTGTGCTCTGCGCGAGCTTCTGGGGGAGCTTGCCCGCGTTCAGATTTTCAGCCCGATCCGCGAGCAGGAGAAACACGCTGCCGGGCAAACTCGACCAGCTCGTAGGGATCTCCTTCGATTCCGAGCGCGGGTCCTGGGGTGAGAGCGACCGTGGTGGGGCCTCGAGAGGTGAGGATCGCCGGTGCGGGGTGGCCTGCACTTGCCATCGTGCAGCAGCCCGTCACCGGGTCGTATACGGCGTAGAGGCATGTCGCACCCACCTCGCGTCCAGTGATGTGGGCGCTGGTGGGATACAGGCGGCGGACAAGTTCGTCGACGTGGGTCAGAAGCTCCTCGGGAGTGAGGTCCAGGTCGGAGAGGGTCTGGACAGTGGTGCGCAGACGGCCCGCTGCAGCGGCCGCTTCGATGCCGTGCCCGACGGTCGTGCCGGCGACGAAGGCGACGCGCGCCGAGGAAAGGGGGATGACGTCCGCCCATGCGCTGCCGTCCCGGCCCGAGTCTGCGGCCGGCCGGTTGCATAGCGCTACTTGTGCTGCGCTGATCTCGTCGGGCGGCGGGGGCAAGGGGCTGCGCTGGAGCATTTCTACGGTGCGGCGTTCACGGATGTACTGACGGGCATTGTCGATAATCAGGGCGGTGCGGGAGATGATCTCCTCGGCGATCTCCGTATCCAGCGAGTCGAATGCCGGCCGCTTGGGGAGGCGTGCCATCACTACCTGCCCGAGTGTCTGTCCCCGTGCTCGCAGAGCGATGACGATCGTTGCCCTCCGAGGCACTTCACTCCCCAAGGGCTGCAGGGCGATGCCTTGTGTCTCGCCGGGGACGAGTGGCTGGGGCAGCAGGTCGGCCGCTCCGCGGTTGGCTACTCGCCTGATCGGTCGCTCTGCGAGTCCGGAGGTTGGCTGTTCACCGGAGAGAACGCACCCGTCGAGATCAACTGCTGCGGCGTCGGCGAAGGCAGGTACGACGACGTCGACGAGCTCCTGTGCACATGCGATCGGGGCCAGGCTGGAGCCGATACGCTGCGCAGCGTCACCGATGAGCAGTCGTCCCTCTCTCGCTCTGTGTTCCTCGGTGATGTCGGTGAAGGTCGCGACAACTCCGCTGGGATAACCCTTGGGGTCTTTCAAAGGGATCGCCGAGAGCGACACGAACCGTTCCATGTCGGGCTGGTCGCGTGGACGTGCGCGTTGGGGCGCGTCCATGAGGGCTTCGCCGGTATCCAGCACGTCACGGAGCCTGCTATTGATCTCTGCGGCGTCATCTGCAAGTAGCGTCTGGCTCAGTTCGTGCCCTCCGGCTGGCTCCAGCATGGATCCTTGACGAGCCTGGAACTCAGGGGTGAGGCTCACTCTGGTCACCTTGAGCTGACGATCGTGAATCGCAAGGCCGACCCTCGCTTGCGAGAAGAGCGCTCTTAGCAACGTCGCATCCTGGTCGATGCGTTCAGCGTCCGACTCGGTGAGTAGCTGGAGGAGGGTCAGGGAGGGATCGGCCCCGTCGACAGGCGTCGTGCAGCACCGCACTGTGGTGCCGGTGCGTCTGACAACAGCCTTCCATTCGGTTACGGACGAGTGCCCGTCGTGGCTTTGAGGCCAGGGCTCAAGCATGTCGACAGCGCGAGCAGCTGCCATTCTCTGGTGACTCGTTCCGAGCAGCGCCAAGGCCGTCTCGGTCCAGCCCAGAACCGTGTCCCGGTTCAGTAGAACCATTGCTGCACAGGCCAAAGGGGCTTCCATCTGGTCACCTGCCTCCGCCGGCTGCGGCACGGGTGCTTCCATCCACATGTTGCCACGCGTTTGAGAGCCCTGCAGTTTCCTGGCACCTGACTCCGGTCCTACTTTCCCAATGCCACCGAGGACTCGTAGCGCTTCGTTACGTTAGGTGATATTGAGCCTTTTCCAACCTCGCGCTGCCGCGTATTGAAGGACGAGTACGGCCTGGGGCAGGGCGGGGGGCGACCCACCGTCCGAGCGCGAAGGACAACCCGACGTGCCAGCCGGTGGAGTAGTCCGTCATCCTGCGCTGCCGGGGCCGCCACTGCTTCGCGTACTCCTCGACCGTCAGCTGACCCAGCTCGCGGCGGGCCGCCGCCACGGACGGCGCCGTCGTCTTCTTCTCCGCGTCCTGCGTGTCGTATCCGGACTCCTCGCGCTGCTTGCCGAGCGCGTCGCGGAAACGGATCGAGTACGGGTGAGGGCAGCGGGTGGGCTTCGCGCAGCCGCAGTCCTTGAAGAAGGACCCCATGCCGCGGGCGAGCTGTCGGGCCATGTCACGCACCATCCGTTCCAGCCCAAGAACCTGCTCAGGCGCCGCACTATAGTCGCGGTCAGCAAGCGGGGACACGTCCGGGACACATGCTGACCGTTTGCTGACCTGAGGGGGGCACATGATGCCCCTGACCTGCGGCGACGCCAAATAGTCAGATCTTGGACTTGGACATTGTCCGGAACATGAAGAAACTCCCGAAATATCTGCTCCCTGCCCGCTCATTGCAGGTCAAGGGCTGTCTCCGCAGATTACAACCATTCGCATGTTCGATCAGCTTTCCCTGGGTTCTTCAGGAGTACGCGTAGGCCACCGGTCGACGGCCTCGTGGAGCTTGCGAGTGATTGCGGTGCTCCGGGGCATGCCCGAGGTACACCGCACGAACGGAGCGGCCCACCCGGCATGCCGGGTGGGCCGCTACCGCGTCTGGGGTCATCGGCGTCTGCCTGGATCCGCGGTCGGTACGTGTGCGCATCCAGGCGACCGCTGTCAGAGGCTGACGATCGCCCATTCCTGGCTGGCCGAGCTACTGGCGGGCATCTGGACGATCTTGGCGCCGTCGCTCGTCGAGGCGTTCTCCACGTCCACCCGGAGACCGCTCGCACCGTTGACGAGGTGGTAGTGGCCGCTGGCCCCGGAAGGCACCAGCTTCCACCACTGGTTGGGGCTGTCGGTGTCCGTCCACTGGTCCAGCGCATGGCCGGAGTTCATGGACGTGCCGGGGTTGTCGAGGACCTTGCCGCTGTGGACGTTGGACAGGCGGAAGGTGCCGTCGTAGTCGGGCAGCAGCCGCCACTGCTGGTTGGTCCCGCCCGACCACGGCCACTGAATGACCGAGGCGCCGTCGCCGGTCGACTGGTTCGCGACGTCGAGCACCTTGCCGCTGGCACGGTTCACCACCCGGAAGGTCCCGGTGAGCATGCCGACGGTGACCTGGGTCCGGACTCCCGCGGTGAGGGACAGCTTCCTGGCGTGGTCGCCGAGCGGGGAGGACGTCACGGCCGCGGTGGTGGACAGCGAGGTGATGCCGCGGCGGCAGACGAAGTCGAGGGTCTGGCTGATGTCGGAGACGAGGGTGACGGTGGCGGTGCGGGCCGCGGTGTCCCAGGTGAGGCTCTCGACGAGGACGCGGTTGCGTCCCCGCACGCCGCGGATCGTGCCCCGGGTCAGCTGCTCGGGCAGTGCCGGCAGGATCTCCAGCAGGCCCGGCCGGGTGTAGAGCAGGGACTCGGCGATGATCGCCGGCAGCGCGTTGGCGGCGTCGGTGTTGTAGATGTGCAGGTCGGGATTGTGGGAGGTCACCAGCGAGCGGAACACCATGTTGCTGCCGAGGACCTTGCGGATGTTGTCGTAGACGGCCGCGCCGTCCTTCAGCCGGCTCCAGGCGAGAGCCCGGTGGAGGCTGCCGTGGGCCGAGTAGTTCTCGTCACCGCGCAGCCTGAGCGCCTTGCGCGCGGCGCGCATCAGGTCGGGCTCCTCCTCGGGGTTGATCTCGTGCAGGGGCCAGGCCCCGTAGAGGTGTTGGACGTGCCGGTGGTTGTAGCGGTCGTTCAGCCCGGGCCAGGACCACTCGGACAGGGCTTCGTCGCCGTTGACCGTGTAGTCGGGCAGCTTGGCCAGGAGCGCGGTCCAGCGGGACACGCCCTGCCCACCGCCCTGCTCCACGTTCAGCGTGTTCGCCGCGTCGATGGCGGCCTGCAGGGCGTGGCGCCCGGCCATGATGTCGCCGGTGGCGTTGATGGAGAACATCTGCCCGGTGTTGGAGGGCGAGTTCTCCATCGAGAACGACGGAACGAAGACCGCCTTCCCCTGGGAGTCGGTCCGGGTGAGGAAGTCCTCGTAGAACAGGGCGAGTTCCATCAGGGCCGGGCCCAGCTTGTCCCGGAGGAACGCGTTGTCGCCGGTCACCTGGTAGTACTCGAGGAGCGGGTACAGCATCCAGTCGGCGCCACCGGTCCAGCACTGGCCCGGGAAGCCCGTGCCGTTGAAGTGGAGCATGTGACCGTGCTCGCCGTCGGTACGGGACGGCACGAGGAAGCCCCGTGTGCCGTACAGGTTGGTGGCGTTCCTGCGCCAGTCGTCGAGCTGCCCCAGGACCAGGTCGAAGTACCCCTGCATGGCGTTGCCGTGGCTGAGGATGTTGCCGCCGGCGACCTGGAGGTTCACGTTGGCGTCGGTGGTGAAGTCGTCGGCCCAGGCGCCGTTCCAGCTGCCGGCCCAGATGCCGGTCAGGCGCGGTGGAAGCACGCCGCTGGAGCTGACGAAGAGGTACCGCCCGGAGTCGTACATCCGCTCGAGGAGGGCGAGGTCGACGGTCCACCGGTTGTTGTTCTGCCGTGAGGTCAGCTCGGACGTGGACAGCTGCCGGTCGGCGGCGGAGACGCCGAGGTCCAGGCTCGACCCGTCGAACATGGCCTGGTGCAGCGGCGCGTGGCGCCCGAGCAGGGCGGCGTAGTCGGCGGGCAGCGCGGCCAGAGCGGCGTGCAGCGGCTTGGCGTTCCAGTCTCCGGCGTTCTCGTAGCGTCCCAGCTTGGTCAGCAGTACGACCTTGGCCGCGCGGGAGACCACCAGTGTGCCCCCGCCGGCCTGGACCGAGGCCTTGGTGCCGGTGACCACGACCCGGGTGACGCCCTCGTACCCGTACGCGCCCTCACCCGACGGATACGTACCGCGCAGATTGAGGTACCCGCCGCCGCTCGATGCCGTCGCGATCGTGCTGAAGGTGACGTTGCCGGGGGCGCCCTCAAGCGCGGTGTTGACCTTGATCGTGGTGTCGACGGTGCGGCCCGCGGCGGGCAGCAGCTCGTGGACGACGACCTTGTCCGCCCGGGAGACGAAGACGCGCCTCTTCCAGACGCCAGCGCTGTCGGTCCAGGTGTGGGTGACCTCGCCGGTGCGGAAGTCGGTGATCCGGGCGTAGCCGTTGGCCGTGGTCGCGCCGGGCGTGCTCAGCTGGAGTTCGTAGCCGGGGTGGAAGCTCTGGGTCCAGCGCAGGGACCAGCCGTCCGCGAAGGTCTCGGCGGCGCCCCAGTAGTCGCCGGCCAGCGCCTTGTCCTGGGCCGCACCCAGACGGCCGGCGGTCAGGGGCGGAGCCACGTCGCGGGTGCCGTTGGGCAGCACGAAGCGGTGATGGTTGAGAACGACCTTCTCCAGCGTCGGCGCCCCGTGGAGCACCGCGCCGTACTCGCCGTTGCCGGTGACGAAGCCGTCGGTCCACTCCGAGGCGGGCGCGGTGTCGTACATGCCTCGCTGCGGGAGCGTGACGTGGGACGGAACGGCGGCTACGGCTCTCGTGGACAGGATGCTGGGCAGCATCACCGCGCCCGCGGTCAGTGTGGCCGCCGTGATGAAGCTTCTGCGGTTGAGGGGGGCGTCGGGGGAAGCCATGACATGACTCCTTCGGCAGGAGGTGAGGGGGGAGTGCCGAGGCGTCGGCTCGGCGAGGGAGGAGGCTGAGCCGGCGGAGTCCCGTCCGCGTAGGCTCACCCTTCATGGGAGCGTAAACATCGTTGCGCGATCCCAGCCGCGCGCCGCCAGTGGAGCACGCGCCTCTCGGGAGCGTCAATGCGCTTGCAGCCAATTGATGGGATGGCTTGCGCAGCACGCCTGCCGGCTCTGTCTCATTCGGGCGCTATAGGACTCATTCTTCGAAAGGATTGAGCCGAAGGGTAGACACGTGCCCATCGGGGATCGTTATATACATCCCATCTCTTCATGTCGGCGTCACACGGCTGACGCCCACGCGAGACGTCGCCCGCTTCGGGAACCAGCGCGAGGAAGAACCGATGAGACTCAGAAGCACCCTGATCACCACCACCTCCGTCCTGTCCACGCTCGCGCTGCTCAGCGCCTGCGGCGCCGGCACGACCGCCTCGTCGAACGGCGGGCCGCTCATCGGCGTCGACTACCCCCGCTCCGACACCGACTTCTGGAACTCCTACATCACGTACACCCCCCGTTACGCCGGCGAACTCGGTCTCTCACTCAAGACCACCAACTCGCAGAGCGACGTCGCCAAGCTCACCGCCAACGCCCAGACGTTCATCAGCCAGGGCGTCAAGGGTCTGGCGATGGCTCCCCAGGACACCGCCGCCATCGCGCCGACCCTCGCGCAGCTGGAGGCGAAGAAGATCCCCGTCGTCACGGTGGACACCCGCCCCGACAGCGGCAAGGTCTTCATGGTCGTCCGCGCCGACAACCGGGCCTACGGCGAGAAGGCTTGCCAGTACCTCGGGACGAAGCTGAAGGGCAAGGGCAAGGTCGTGATGCTCCAGGGCGACCTCGCCTCCATCAACGGCCGTGACCGCACCGAGGCGTTCAACGACTGCATGAAGAAGAACTACCCCGGCATCACCGTCCTCGGCGAGGCCACCAACTGGGACGGCGCCGTCGCCGCGCAGAAGCTCCAGACGGACCTGACCGCCCACCCGGACATCAAGGGCGTCTACATGCAGTCCAGCTTCGCCCTGGCCGGCACGCTCCAGGTGCTCAAGCAGAAGGGGCTGCTGGTCGGCCCCGAGGACGAGAAGCACGTCTTCGTCGTCTCCAACGACGGCATTCCCGAGGAGCTCAAGTCCATCGCCGAGGGCAGGATCGACGCCACCGTCTCCCAGCCGGCCGACCTCTACGCCAAGTACGCCCTGCACTACCTGAAGGCCGCGATCGACGGGAAGACGTTCAAGCCGGGCAGGACCGACCACGACAGCACCATCGTGCAGGTCCGCGACGGACTGCTGGAGGACCAGCTCTCCGCCCCCCTCGTCACCGCCGACGGCGGCACCTACGGCGGCGTCCCCAGCCTCAAGAGCGACGACCCGTCCCTGTGGGGCAACAACCTCGGCTGACGGCACCCGACTGCTTCGACGATCACGAGTACAAGGCGGTTGACATGAGCGACGGGGAGCGAAGCATCACCCCCGGGCCCGCCCCTGCGGGCGGCGGACGGGTCCGGACGGACCCGCCCGTCGTCGAGGCGACGGGCATAGTCAAACGGTACGGCCCCACCGTGGCGCTCAACGGCGCCCGGATCACCATCCGGCAGGGCGAGACGCACGCGCTCGTCGGGCGTAACGGAGCCGGCAAATCGACCCTGGTGTCGGTGCTCACCGGCCTGCAGGCACCGGACGAGGGGACGGTGAACCTGGGCGGCGCCCCGGCACCCCGGCTCGCCGACCGGGACGGTTGGCGGGAGCGCGTGGCCTGCGTCTACCAGAAGTCGACGATCATCCCTACCCTGACCGTCGCCGAGAACCTCTTCCTCAACCGGTACGGACAGGCCCGAGGCAGGCTCATCGGCTGGCGGGAGGTACGCCGACGGGCGCAGGACCTGCTGTCGACCTGGTCGGTGGAGGTGGATCCGCAGACCCTGGCGGGTGAGCTCGACGTGGAGCAGCGTCAGTTCGTCGAGATCGCCCGGGCCCTGTCCTTCGGGGCCAGGTTCATCATCCTCGACGAACCGACGGCCCAGCTCGACGGAGCCGCCATCAGCCGGCTCTTCGACCGCATCCGCGACCTGCAACGGCAAGGCGTGACGTTCCTCTTCATCAGTCACCACCTCCAGGAGGTCTACGAGATCTGCGACATGGTGACGGTGTTCCGGGACGCCGGTCACATCCTGACCGCGCCCGTCTCCGACCTGCCCCGTACCGAGCTCGTGGCCGCCATGACCGGCGAGGCGGCGGGGGAACGGCGCGAGGAGCGGCGGAGCACGCTCGACGCCACCGCGCCCGCCGCGCTGAGCGTCAAGGGGCTCGGGGGCGCCGCGTACGACGATGTCACCCTGCAGGTGGGCGCCGGCGAGATCGTCGGACTCGCGGGGGCCGCCGGCAGCGGTCGCACGGAGGTCGCCGAGACGGTCGTGGGCCTGCGGTCCGCGGAGAACGGCCAGGTGGCGATCGCCGGCCGGCGCCCCCGCCCCGGCAGCGTGCCTGCGGCCCTGGCCGCCGGCGCCGGATTCGTACCGCAGGACCGCCACCACCAGGGCTTCGTACCCGACATGTCGATCGCGGACAACGCCACCCTGTCCGTACCCGGCAGGCTCGGCCGCTACGGATTCCTGAGCCGCACCCGCCGGGACCGGCTCGCTGCGGCGATGATCGAGAAACTGGCCGTCAAGACCCCCGGCCCCGACCTGCCCGTCTCCGCGCTGTCCGGAGGCAACCAGCAGAAGGTCGTCATGGCCCGGGCCCTGGCCGACGACCCCCGGCTGCTCGTCCTCATCAACCCGACCGCGGGTGTGGACGTGCGGTCCAAGGAGTTCCTCCTCGGCAAGGTCGAGGAGACCGCCGAATCCGGAGCCGGTGTGCTCATCGCCTCCGACGAGCTCGACGACCTGCGCATGTGCGACCGGGTTCTGGTGATGTTCCAGGGCCGGGTCACGACCGAGATCGCCCGCGGCTGGCACGACCACGACCTCGTGGCCGCGATGGAAGGAGTGGACCTCCATGCCTGAGACCGTCCTCACGGGCACGCCCTCGCCGAAGGACGCCGAGGTCCGTTCCCCTCGACCCGGCCTGATCGGCGGCCGGATCCCCCTGGCCCGGCTACGTGATCTCGCCCTCGTCCCCGCGATCGTGGTGATCGCGATCGTCGGCCAGATCGTCAACCCCGTCTTCCTGCAGCCGGACAACCTGATCAACGTGCTGCAGACCATGTCGGAGATCGCCCTCCTGGTCCTCGCGCAGACGATGATCCTGATCGTCAAGAAGATGGACCTGTCCCTGGAGTCCACGATGGGCCTCGCCCCCGGGATCGCCGCCTGGCTGGTGGTGCCGGTCGGCGCGGGCCACGGGCTCGGCCTCCTGCCGGGCGCCTGGGCCGTCGCCGTCACGCTCGCCGTGGGCGCCCTGGTCGGCGTGGTCAACGCCCTGCTGATCATCCGCTTCGGACTCAACGGCTTCATCGTCACCCTCGGCATGTTGATCGTGCTCCGCGGTGTCCTGACCGGCGTCTCCGGAGGGCAGACGTTCTTCCAGCTCCCACCGTCGATGCTCTACCTCGGCACCGCCCAGTGGCTGGGCGTGCCCGCCTCCATCTGGATCTGCCTGGTGCTGTTCGCCGTGGCCGTCGTCGTGCTCGGGTGGACGAGCTTCGGCCGCTCGCTGTACGCCATCGGCGGCAACGTCGACGCCTCGAAGGCAGCCGGCATCCGCACCGACCGGGTGCTGTGGATCGTCATCGTCGTCGGCAGCGTGCTCGCCGCCCTCGCCGGACTGCTGCTGTCGGGGCGCCTCGCCTCCGTCGCCTCCGCCCAGGGCAACGGCTACATCTTCACCGTCTTCGCCGCCGCCGTCATCGGCGGGATCAGCCTCAACGGCGGCAAGGGCACCATGTTCGGAGCCTTCAGCGGCATCCTGCTGCTCTTCATGATCCAGAACGTGCTCACCCTGGCCGGCGTACCCGCCCAGTGGATCGGCGCCCTCAACGGCCTGATCATCCTGGTCGCCCTCACCCTCTCCCGTATTACGGGCGGCAAGGTCCAGGAATGAGCCCGGCGGCCGCCGCCCCACGGACCATCGGCCGCCGGCCCCCCTCGCGCCGCCGCCCCACTCGTCGCAGGCCCTGCCCTGCCCTGCCCCCGAAGGAGTCACCATGTCCTCCCCGCTGCCCGCATCCGCCCGCGTCACCGCCCTGGACGTGCTGGACGTACGCTTCCCCACCTCCGAGCATCTCGACGGTTCGGACGCGATGAACCCCGAACCCGACTACTCGGCCGCCTACGTCGTCCTGCGCACCGACGCCGGTGACGAGGTGGAGGGGCACGCGCTCGCCTTCACCACGGGCCGCGGCAACGACGTCCAGGCCGCTGCCATAGCCGCCCTCGCCCCGTATGTGGTCGGCCTCTCCGTCGACGAGCTCTGCGCCGATCTCGGGGCGTTCTCCCGCACCCTCGTCCACGACCCCCAGCTGCGGTGGCTGGGCCCGGAGAAGGGCGCCATCCACATGGCCACCGGCGCCGTCGTGAACGCCGCGTGGGACCTCGCCGCCAAGCGGGCGGGCAAGCCCGTCTGGCGCCTGCTCGGCGAGATGACGCCCGAGGAGCTGGTCGCCCAGGTCGACTTCCGCTGGCTCAGCGACGCCCTCACCCCCGAGGAGGCGCTGGAGATCCTGCGCCGCGCCGAGCCGGGCCGCCGGGAGCGCGTCGCCCGCCTGCTGGAGAAGGGCTACCCGGCCTACACCACCACTCCCGGCTGGCTCGGCTACTCCGACGAGAAGCTGGCCCGGCTGGCCCGCGAGGCCGTCGCCGAGGGCTTCACCCAGATCAAGCTCAAGGTCGGCGCGTCCTTGGAGGACGACATCCGGCGCATGCGGACCGCCCGCGAGGCGGTCGGCGCCGACATCCGCATCGCGGTGGACGCCAATCAGAGATGGGACGTCCAGCCGGCCATCGAATGGATGCGGGCCCTGGCTCCCTACGACCCCTACTGGATCGAGGAGCCGACGTCCCCCGACGACATCCTCGGCCACGCCGCCGTCCGTGCCGCGCTGCGTCCCATCAAGGTCGCGACCGGTGAGCACATCGCCAACAGGGTGGTGTTCAAGCAGCTGCTCCAGGCAGGCGCGGTGGACATCGTGCAGCTCGACTCGGCCCGGGTCGGAGGCGTCAACGAGAACATCGCGATCCTGCTGCTCGCCGCGAAGTTCGGCGTGCCGGTCTGCCCGCACGCCGGTGGGGTGGGCCTGTGCGAGATGGTGCAGCACCTGTCGATGTTCGACTACGTGGCCGTCACCGGGACGGTCGAGGACCGGGTCCTCGAGTACGTCGATCACCTCCACGAGCACTTCGTCGACCCGGTCCGCATCGCCGACGGGCACTACCTCGCGCCGACACTGCCCGGGCTGAGCGCGCAGATGCACCCGGAGTCCCTCAAGGAGTACGTCTACCCCGACGGCCCCACCTGGACCGCCCGTGTCTGACGCACCACGGCTCATCGACGCCCACCACCACGTGTGGGACCTCCGACGCCGCCCCCAGCCCTGGCTCGACGCGCCCGGCCACGCACCGATCCGCCGCGACTTCACAACCGAGGACCTGCGGGCGGCAGCCACCCGGCCCCTCGCGGGCCGACAGCTGGACGGCACGGTGGTCGTCCAGTGCGTGCCGTCCGTGACGGAGACCCGCGAGCTCCTGCACCTGGCCGACAGGGACCCGATGATCCGGGCGGTCGTCGGCTGGGCCGACCTCACCTGCCCAGCGATCGGCTACGTGCTCGACACACTGCTCACCGACCGCGGCGGTCCCTATCTGCGTTCCGTACGCCATCTCGTCCAGGACGAGCCGGACCCCCGCTGGCTGCAGCGGCCGGAGGTGGAACGGGGGCTGCGCGCCGTGGGCCTTCGCGGTCTCGCGTACGACCTGCTGATCCGCAGCGACCAGTTCCCCCAGGCGGTCCGGCTCGCGGAGCGGCTGCCCCAGCTGCCGCTGGTCCTGGACCACGCCGGAAAGCCGCCCCTCGCCCGGGGCTCGCTGAACGGATGGGAGCGGGACGTGCGACGGCTCGCCGCACACCCGCAGGTGCGGTGCAAGCTGTCAGGTCTGATCACCGAGGCGGATCACGCCACGTGGACCCTCGACGACATCCGCCCCGTGTGGGACGTCCTGCTCGACGCCTTCGGGCCCGACCGGCTGATGTTCGGCTCGGACTGGCCGGTGTGCGTCCTCGCGGGCGGCTGGAACCGCTGGACCGCCACGGTGGAGGAACTCCTCGCCGACCGCACGCCCGCCGAGGTGTCGGCGGTCCTCTCCGGCACCGCGACCGACTTCTACCGCCTCACCCCCGCCGTCCGGAAGGAGCGGACGCCGTGCTCCTGACCGGACTGCTGCACCCCGGCATCCTCGAAGCGCTCGCCGGCGCCGGACACGGCGCCCGTGTCCTGATCACCGACGGCCACTACCCGGCGAGCACCGCCGTCGGCGAGCGGGCCAGAACCGTCCATCTGAACCTGACGCCGGGCCTGCTCGACGTCACCACCGTGCTCGACGCGCTGCTGCCCGTACTCCCCATCGAGTCGGCGCAGGTGATGGCGCCGCCGGAAGGGGCACCGGAACCGCCGGCGATCGCCGAGTACCGCGCCCGGCTGGCTCACGTCCCCGTCGGCACGCTCGGGCGCCTCGACTTCTACGACGCCGTACGTTCCCCCGATCTCGCCCTGACCGTCGTCACGGCCGACATCCGCACCTACGCCAACCTCCTGCTCACCATCGGCGTCCGCCCCGAAGGGACCCTGACCTCACCATGACACTCGCAGTCCACTACACCGGCCCACGTGCCCTGGGCACGGCACCCGCGCAGACATCCGCCCCCGGCCCCGGCGAAGTAGAACTGGCCCCCGCCTACGTCGGCATATGCGGCACCGATCTGCACATATTCCACGGCGACATGGACGCCCGGGTCAGCAGGCCCGCCGTCCTCGGCCACGAGATGTCCGGCCGGGTCCTGCGCGTCGGGCCGGGCGTGAACGGTCCGACGCCGGGGGACGCGGTGACCGTGATGCCGCTGCGCTGGGACGGCACCTGCCCGGCCTGCCGCGCCGGTCACCGGCACGTCTGCGGGCACCTCGACTTCATGGGCATCGACTCCCCCGGCGCGATGCAGCAGCGGTGGACCGTACCCGCGGACACCCTCGTCCCCCTGCCCGCCTCGCTCCCCCTGGACCGGGCCGCGCTCGTCGAACCCACGGCGGTCGCCGTGCACGACGTCGGCCGGGCCGACGTCCGCGCCGGGGAGAAGGTCGTCGTGGTCGGCGGCGGGCCCGTCGGGGTACTCATCGCGCTGGTGGCACAGGCCGCCGGCGCGGACATCCGGCTCGTCGAGCTCAGCGCCCACCGCCGACGGTGTGCCCAGGAGCTGGGCCTGGTGACCCTCGACCCGGCCGCCGTCGACGTGTCCGAGGCCGTCCGGCAGTGGACCGGCGACGCCGGCGCCGACGTCGCCTTCGAGGTCTCCGGCGCGGCCGGCGGAGTGACGACCGCCGTCGACGTCCTGGGCGTGCGCGGACGGCTCTGTCTCGTGGCCATCCACCCCCGGCCCCGCGAGATCGACCTGCACCGCTTCTTCTGGCGCGAACTCACGCTCGTCGGCGCCCGGCTCTACGACCGCGCGGACTTCGAGCGCGCGGTGACGCTGGTCGCCGACGGGACCGTCCCCGTGGAGCGGCTGATCAGCAAGGTGGTTCCGCTGATCGAGGCGGCCGACGCGTTCGCGGCCCTGGAGGGCGGCGGCGACGTGATGAAGATCCTCGTCGACTGCGGCGACGACACCCCCGGAGGCACGGCATGACGGCATTCGACCTGACCGGACGGCTCGCCGTCGTCACCGGCGCCCGGCGGGGCATCGGCCGCGCCATGGCCCGCGCGCTCGCCGGGGCCGGCGCGGACGTCATCGGCGTCAGCGCCCACCTGGAGGAGACCGGCAGCGACGTGGAGAAGGACGTCTTGGCGGCCGGTCGCGGCTTCGAGGCGATCCGCGCCGACTTCGCCGACCCGGAGGCCGTACGCGCCCTCGGCGCCGAACTCGCCGGCCGGAAAAGGCCGGTGGACATCCTGGTCAACAATGCCGGCACCATCCGGCGCACACCCGCCGCCGAGCACACGGACGAGGACTGGGACCTGGTCCTCCAGGTCAACCTCAGCGCCCAGTTCGCCCTCACCCGTGCGATCGGCGCCGGGATGGTGACCCGCCGCCGAGGAAAGATCGTCTTCACCGCCTCACTGCTGAGCTACCAGGGCGGGATCACCGTCCCCGGCTACACGGCGGCCAAGCACGGCATCGCCGGCCTCACCAAGGCACTGGCCAACGAATGGGCGCCCCACGGTGTCAACGTCAACGCCATCGCCCCCGGCTACATCGCCACCGACAACACCCAGGCGCTCCAGGACGACCCGGCCCGCAGCGCGGCGATCCTCGGCCGCATCCCGGCAGGGCGCTGGGGCGGCGCCGACGACCTCGCGGGCGCCACCGTCTTCCTGGCCTCGGACGCCGCCGCGTACGTCCACGGCACCGTCCTGCCCGTCGACGGCGGATGGCTGGGCCGATGACCGACAACTTCGCGTCCGTCCTCGCGGAGACCAGGCTCCTGCCGGTCCTGTCCGTGCCGTCCGCCGCGACGGCCGGCCCGCTCGCCGAGGCACTCGCGGCGGGCGGGGCCAGGTGCGCCGAGGTCACGTTGCGCACCCCGGACGCCGAGGAGGTCCTGAGGACGATGGCGGCGCACGGCGGTCTCACCGTCGGCGCGGGCACGGTTCTCACCCCTGAGCAGGCGGAACGCGCCGTGGCCGCCGGTGCCCGCTTCGTCGTCTCGCCCGGTTTCGACCCGGACGTCGTGGAGAAGTGCCGGGAGCTGCGGGTGCCCGTCGTACCGGGTGTGGCGACGGCGACGGAGCTGATGCGGGCCCTGCGGGCCGGTCTCGACACGGTGAAGCTGTTCCCGGCCGAGACGCTGGGCGGGCCGGCGGCCCTCCGGGCTCTCGCCGCGCCTTTCCCCGGGATGCGCTTCGTACCGACCGGAGGCATCACCGCTGACCGCGTGCCGGCCTACCTCGGCGTTCCCGCGGTCCTCGCGGTCGGCGGCAGCTGGATGGCCACGGCCGACCACCTGGAGCGCGGCGACTACGCGGAGATCCAGCGGCTGACGGCTCTGGCTGTGGCCCGGAGCGTCACATGACCGGCCGCCCCTGGGACGTGCTCGCGCTCGGCGAGGTGATGCTCCGCTTCGACCCGGGCGAGGGCCGCATCCACACCGCCCGGACCTTCCAGGTGTGGGAGGGCGGCGGCGAGTACAACGTCGCCCGCGGCCTGCGCCGCTGCTTCGGCCTGAACACCGCCGTCGTGACAGCGCTGGCCGACAACGCGGTGGGGCGGCTGGTCGAGGACCTGATCCTGCAAGGCGGAGTCGACACCTCCCTGATCCGCTGGGTCGCCGCGGACGGCGCCGGCCGCGATGTGCGCAACGGCCTCAACTTCGTGGAGCGCGGTTTCGGCGTGCGCGGCGCACTCGGCGTCAGCGACCGCGCGCACACGGCCGTCTCCCGCCTCCGGCCCGGCGACATCGACTGGGACGCCGTCTTCTCCGCCGGGCCCCGCTGGTTCCACACCGGGGGCGTCTTCGCCGGACTGTCCGACACCACCGTGGACGTCGCGGACGAGGCCATGGCCGCGGCCCGGCGGCACGGTGTGACGGTGTCGTACGACCCCAACTACCGCGCCAGTCTCTGGCACGGCCGAGGCGGAGCCGCCCGGGCCCGCGAGGTCGACCTCCGGCTCGCCCGGCACGCGGACGTCGTCGTGGGTGCCCTGGGACTGGCCGGCGCGCACGCCGACGCCGTCCGTTTCGCACCCGACGAGGTACCGGACGCGCTCGCCGACGTGGCCGGTCTGCTGCCGGGAGCCAGACTGCTCGCCACCACGCTGCGCCGCGTACCGTCCGCCGGCGTGAACGACTGGGGATCGGCGGCCTGGTCCGGCAGCACCGGCTTCGTCGCCGGCCCCGAGATGCCCGGCCTCCAGGTCCTTGATCGGATCGGGTCCGGAGACGGCTTCGCGGCCGGTCTGATCTACGGGCTGCTGGCCGCGGGCGACGGGACAGGCAACGGCCTCACCACCGACGGTGTGCGGCGCGCGCTCGCCTACGGCACAGTCCACGGGGCTCTCACCATGACCACGCCCGGCGACGTCTCCATGGCATCGATCCGCGAGGTCGAAGCGCTCGTCGCGGGCGGCTCGGCCTCGGTCAGCCGCTGAGCCCCGGCCGACACCTTCCCGCACCCCGACTCCAGGAGCACGCCTTGAAACATCGAAAGATCACGGACACCGCCGTCGAGCTCACCGAACTCGGCTTCGGCGCCTCCAGCCTCGGCAACCTGTACCGCACCACCCCCGACGTGGACGCCGCCGCCGCGGTCGAGGCGGCCTGGGAGGGCGGCATCCGGTACTTCGACACGGCGCCGCACTACGGCCTGGGTCTCTCGGAACGCCGGCTCGGTGCGGCCCTGCGCCACCGGCCCCGCGCCGAGTACACCGTCTCCTCGAAGGTCGGGCGCCTGCTCGTGCCCAACGAACACCCGCGCGGCGTCGACACCGAGGGCTTCGTCGTACGGGACGACCTGCGCCGGGAATGGGACTTCAGCCGCGACGGCGTACTGCGCTCCATCGAGGCCACCCTGCAGCGCACGGGCCTGGACCGCTTGGACGTGGTGTATCTGCACGACCCCGACGACCACTGGAGGCAGGCCGCCGACGAGGCCATGCCGGCCCTGGCGGACCTGCGCGACCAGGGAGTCGTCGGGGCCGTCGGGGTCGGCATGAACCAGTCGGCCATGCTCGCCCGTTTCCTGCGCGAGACCCCGGCCGACGTGGTCATGCTCGCCGGGCGCTACACCCTGCTCGACCAGTCTGCTCTGGACGACGTCCTGCCCGCGGCACAGGAACGCGGCAAGAGCGTGGTGGCGGTCGGCGTGTTCAACTCCGGGCTGCTCTCCCAGGACCGGCCGACCGAGGGCATGATGTACGACTACCGCCACGCGCCGTCCGAGCTGCTGACCCGCGCCAGGGCTATCGCCGAGGTCTGCGCCGCGCACGGTACGACGCTGCCGGCGGCCGCCATCGCCTTCGCCTGGAGTCACCCGAGTATCATCAACGTCACCCCGGGCATGAGAAGCGCCGCGCAGGTGACCCGCAACACGGAGCTTCACCGTCGGCACGTTCCCGAGAGCCTCTGGGACGACCTTCGCGCCCAAGGACTGATCAGACCGGACGTACCCGCCGAGAACCGTCGTCGAAGGAGTTCGCGTTGTCGCTGACCGACAAGGCCATCGCGCGGATCCGTGAGCTGATCCGCACCGGAGTCATGCCGCCGGGTTCGAAACTGCCTCCCGAACAGGAACTGGCCGCTCAGCTGGGTCTCTCACGCAACCTCGCCCGCGAGGCGGTCAAGGCCCTTGCCGTCGCCCGTGTCCTGGAGATCCGGCGCGGCGACGGCACCTACGTCACCAGCCTGGAGCCCACCCTCCTCTTCGAGAGCCTCGGCGGAGCGGTGGAGCTGCTCCAAGGCGACTCGCGGGCGTTGCAGGACCTCATGGAGGTCCGCCGCCTGCTTGAGCCGGCCGCCACCGAACTCGCGGCCACGCGGATCTCCGACGAGCAGCTCACCGAGGTGAGGCGGCACCTCGACGCGATGCGGGACGCCCGGGACGACGTCGAACGACTCAACGCCCACGACGCAGCCTTCCACGGCGCCGTCGTCTCGGCCACGGGCAACGACGCGCTGCTCACCCTCCTGGACGCCATCTCCGGACGCACGCTGCGCGCCCGCATCTGGCGCGGACGCCTCGACGCCGAAGCCGCGGACAGGACCCTCGCGGAACACGACGCGATCTACCAGGCGCTCGCCAGCCGCGACGCCTCACTGAGCCGCGCCGCCGCCCTGATGCACGTCAGCAACACCGAGCAGAGCCTCAAGGAACACCTGCGGGCAGGAGATCTTCCCGCTGACGTACCGACGCAGTCACCCGCTCACTGATGTTCCGCATCGGAGGGTAAGTCCGCGACGGCTACGGACAGCAGGTGCCGGTGCGAGTCCGCCACTCCCCGCAGTTCTCGAACGGGCCGACACCGACCGGTTGGCTGTAGTGCTTCACCTGCGCTATCGCGTCGCGGGCGATCACGTCGATGCCCCCATCGGCGCCGGCACCCGTCATCTGCGCGTCGGTGAAACCGAGACCGTGCATGTGGTCGACGGCGGCGAGCTCGGCATCCTGCCACGTCCGGATGGATCTCGCGCGGAACACCCCCGCGGATGAAACGGCGTCTTCTTCCACACACGGAGATGCGGATGCGGGTCCGGCCCCCGCCTGGTGTGCGCCGGGCATCCCCGAGGCGCTGCGCTCACCCTGCGCGGTGTACTTCCCAGAACGGTGAGGGGGCGATGCAACTCCGTGTGCTCCACCTTGAAGGTGCCAGAGCGCGCCTACGACTGAGCGGGCAGCGCAGGGAACACGACCAACGAGCCGTCCCTGTCGCGGACCATCTCGATCGCCACGTCCGTCGTGCGGCTGTTGACCGAGACGCCATCACCCAACTGGTGGATCCGGTGTATCGCGCCCATCAGGCGATCGACTTCACCGGTCGTGAAGACAGGCCGCAACCCTTGCGGGCGTGCCAACTCCAGCACCGACAAGCGCAGCAGGACACTGGCGATGCTCGACTCCATTTCTTCGAGGCGCTGTTGGTCGCGCTTGAGTGCGCGAGTGAAGTTCTCGAACAAGTTGTCAGGGTCGTTCTGGGCGTGCTCGACGGCCTGCAGGACGTTGACCCGCTGCTTCAGCGCAATGGCCAGGGCAGCGAGTTCGAGGTGGGTTCGGAACTCGCCGCCGTGATCGTCGATGCCGGGGAACGACTTGGTCAGCGTGCCGATCTCGACGGCCTGGCCGTCGGGCAGTTTGTCGAGTGCGCTCTGCCACCGGGCAAGGCGGCGGTCAGCGGCGCCCAGCGCCGAATTGATGGCATGCACTGCCGAGTCCAGTCCCAGCGAGGCACCGAGCTTGCCCTGGTCAAGCAGAATGGCAGTGGCTTTGTCGATGGCATCGCGGCAGCCGTCGAGTTCACTGTGCTCATCCTCGAGCTTCTCTTCGTGTAGTTGCTCCAGCAGTTCTGTGATGCGTTCGATGGCCTGCTGGCGCTTTCCGTCGGCATTCGCGCTCACTCCCACCGCTACGGCCATGAGCACGAGCGGCGCGGCCACGGTGAGCGCCGCGCTGCCGGCGACCGCGACGCCGGCTGTCGCACCGGCCCCACCGACCGTGCCTGCTGCTGCCGCTCTCCCGACCGGCACGAAGGTAGCGCCGGCAACGATGCCGCCCGTTGAGTTCACGAGTGGCCCCCGGATGCCACCGGCCACCGCCTTCGCCGCCATCGGGCGAACGATGCCCTGACCGAACTGGGCGGCAACCTTCGCTGGAACCACCATGCGATACAGGCCTTCGCCTGCAGCGGTCGCCTTAGCCGCAGTAGAGGAACCTCGCGCTGATTGCGTGACGAGCTGCGACAAGTGCTGTGCCAGCGGACTCACGGCATCGAGCGGGATGCCTCGGCTACGGTCCACCTTGTCGGGCAGCGGATGCACCTCAAGTGTGGCGATCGGCTCGTCGGCAAGGGCGGCCAGCACGCTGCGCAGTTCACTCAAACGCTCAGCAGTCATCGGCTTCTCTCCGGTCAATGCGGGCACCCGGACGTCACCGGTCGCCAGCGTCCACACCGGAACAGTCGCCTTGCGGTAGTCGATCATCGTCTCCCCTTGTTTCCTGCAACAGCCTACGGCTGATGGAGGACGAGGCGGAGACGAAGTACCACTTCACCCCGGACGGGAATCGGTGGAGTGAGCCGGAGCGTATGACAGCGGCCCGGTACCCCTCCACGAGAGGAGTACCGGGCCGCTGGTTCATCGGGCGGGGATCAGCAGCCGCTGACGCATTGGCCGTTCACCCACGAGCGGTTGATCTTGAATTTCGGATCTGCGGGGATGGAGTCCAGCCCGGTCGGGCTGGCCATGCTGTCATGGGCGATCACCCGTGGCGTCATGCCCTTGCGGTACTGGAACACTTCCATGTCCGGATAGGGGTCGCCCGTCCGCGTGATCTTCACGTCCGTCTTCGTCGCCTCGACCGTGAGGTTGGCGTCCACCGCGAAGAGCCTCAGGAGGCTGTTGACGGCGTGGATGCCCACGTCGAGCTTCTCCGGGGACACACTCGCCCCCCGATTGTGCAGGTTGACGACGTTGTGCCCCTTGATGACGGTGTTATCGGTGTATCCGTCGACGTCCATCGGGCGGGCCGGAATCATTCTGCCGGGGATGGTCTCCGTCTCCCACTTCCAGGGCGCCTTGCTCCCCGGATCCGCGGCCACCTTCTTGGCCACATTCCTCGACGGTGTCTCCGACGCGGTGATGGTGAACAGGCACTGGCCCGTGGCGGTGTCCCACAGAAGTGTCATCCGGTACGGCGCGTTCGCATCGGAGGTCGTTCCGCGGTCGTCGCCGGCGAGCATGCCCAGGGCGGCCTTCTTCGTGTGGATGTAGAAGCGGACCATGATGATGCCGCGGTCCTCTCCCGGGCCGACCTCGAACGGCGCCCACCGGGAGCCTTCCGGGTGGTCGTTGAAGAGCTCCACGACCTCTTCCCACTCGTCGTCCACCGTTTCTTCCTGCTTGAGGCGGTCCCCGGCGCACTCCGACCGGTTCTGCCGGCAGTAGTCCCTCAGGTCGGGGTCGTACAGACCGGTCGGATCGCTGGAGGCGAGCGGGTTGTTGTGGGCGTACGCGTACCCGTTGATCTGCTGTGTGTCGCTGAGGTCCATCACCGGGTCGGCGGAGATGAATCGGCCGATCGCCGGGTCGTACTCACGCGCCCCGAGGTGGGTCAGTCCGGTGGACGCGTCGCGCGTGCCCCCGATGAAGCCCCGGTCCCCGGTCCACCCGGCGGGCTGGGCACCCCGGGCAGCCCCGAAGGGCGTCGTCCGCCGCTTGGTGACGGCGTTCGTGGCGGAGTCCACCTGGAGCGTGCCCGTGCCGTGGTGGTCGGTGAGGGTGAAGGACAGCTTGCCCTGGCTGCGAACCGCGACCGTGCCACCGTTGTGAGCGTAGTAGCGCGTGCCCACCAGCGTGTTGTCCGGCTTCATCAGCACCTCGGTGCCGCCGGGCAGGGTGAGCGTGGACCCGGAGGCGTCCTTGCGGATCAGCCGCTGTCCCTCGCTGTCGTACACGTACGAGGTGGTCTTGGCGCCTTCGGTGACCTTGGCCAGGTGCCCCTCCTTGTCCCATGCCAGCGCCTGGTCGCCCGACGGCAGCTGCCTGCGGACGGTGTTGCCGCCGTTGTCGTAGGTGTAGGCCTCCGTCTTCCCGTTGTCCGGGCCGCCGGAGATGGAGACGGACGGCAGCCGGCTTCCGGTGACCGGCGTGCCGTAGGTGCGGGTGACATCGGCGGTCGGACCGCCCGGTGCCTTGTGCTGCACCTCGGTCTTGCGGTTGCCGATGGCGTCGTACGTGTACGAGGTCCAGTACGCGTCCGGGCCCCCGACGGTGGTGCCCGACGGGGCGGCGGCGCAGCCGTCGTTCGCCGTCCACGCCTCGGTGATGCGGCTCAGGCCGTCGATGCCGAAGCACTGGGTGTCCGTGGTCAGCTGGGCGTCCTGGCCCGAGGCGGTGACGACCTTGGTCAGGTTCCCGGCCAGGTCGTACCCGTACCGGGTGTCGTCCAGGCGCTGCGGAGCGGTCTCGCGGTCCGTGACCGTGCGGGTCAGCCGGCCGGTGTGCTCGTCGTACTCGTTGACCTGCCGGACCTTCCTGCCGACCTCGCCCAGCTCGGTGCTGATGGTCCGCCCGTAGTGATCGAAGGTGGTGGCACCGGCCAGCATGGCACCGCCGACCGTCGTGGCGACGGGCAGACCGTCGCCGTCGTAGCGGATCGCGACCCTTTCCTTGGGGAGGCCGCCGACCGCGGGCTCCTCGGAGTACTCCGGCTTGCCCGTGTTGGCGTTGAAGCCGGCGGTCCACTTGTAGACGCCGGCCAGGGCGCCCTCCACGGCCGGGATCGTGAGCTGTGACGCCGTGGCCTGGTAGCGGTTGTTGTACCAGGTCACCTCGGAGACGTAGGCGTGGCCGTCGACGTAGTGCTTGGCCGCGCTCTGCTTGCCCTTGGCCACGGTGTCGAAGACGTATTCGGTGGTCAGCACGCCGTTGACCTTGACCGCGGTCTTGCGTCCCAGGGCGTCGTAGTCGGTGTGATGGACGGTGCCCAGGGCGTTCTTCGTGTCGGTCTCCCGGTCCCCGATGTCGTACGTGATCAGGGTGGTGCCGGTGTCCGGGTCCTTGACGGAGGTCTTGCGGCCCCGTACGTCGTAGCCGTACGTCCAGTTCCGCCCAGCCGCGTCGGTGACCTTCGCCAGGCGGCCGAGCCGGTCGTAGCCGTAGTGGGTGGACTCGTAGGCCGTGCGTGCGGCGTTCGTGTACTCCCGGGTCTCGACGGTCCGGCCCAGGTTGTCGGTGAGGGTGGTCCTGGCGGTGCCGCCCGCCGGCGGGACGATCGTGGTCCGGTCGCCCTCGTCGATCGTGGTGATCCGGCTCTGCTCGTCACCGAACTTCTTGCTGACGACGGCGGTGACGCGGCCGGCGCCGTCGAAGACGGTCTCGGTGGCGGCCGGGTAGCTCAGCTCCGCCCCCGTGACCAGGATGTTGGAGGGGTCCCCGGCGGCGTAGTACTTGCCGGAGTTCCTCCAGTTCTGGTTGAGGGTGTTGAACGACGATTCGGTGACCAGCCGGCCACCGCCGGGCGAGGGCTCCTGGATCTGCCGGCTGCGCAGCAGGCCGTCCATGAACTCGTACGTCGTGCGGTAGCCGCTGGTCTCCGTGAGGGTGCTGGTCGCCACGACGATCGGGCCGTCGGTGCGTACCAGGTAGCTGTAGGAGAGGTGCGGGCTGTCCGGGTACGTGGCGGCCGCGCGGCCGGGGAGCCAGACCTTGGTCACCCGCCCGAGAGCGTCGTACCGGGTTGTGGAGACCTTCCTGTTGAGGTCCTCCTGGAGGATCGGCTGGGCACGCAGCGGCTCGTAGGTGGTAGTGGCGACATGGTTGAGCGGGTTGGTCACCACCGTCTTCGTGGCGACCTCGCCCGTGGCCGGCGTGTAGTCGGTCCGGGTGCTCTTGCCGTAGGGATCGGTGACGGTGGTCGGGCGGCCGTACACGTCGTACGTGGTGCTGCCCTTGGGCGAGTAGCCGTTGCCGTCGGGGTTGATCACCTCGGTGCGGGTGACATTGCCCTGGGTGGGCGCGCCGCCGAAGGAGCCGCCGTCGTACACGTTGCGGTTGTCGGAGATGACGTCGTCCGGGCGGGTGACGGCGGAGTCGCAGGAGACGGCCACCGTCTCGACCCGGGCCGGGAGTGACAGCAGGTTCAGTCCGGTGTTGCGGGCGTACTCGGTGCGCGTGCACTTCTCGTCGCCGCTCTTGGACTCGTCGCCGGAGTCGGCGGAGGTGACCTCCATGCCGACGGAGTCGAAGGTACGGGTGGTGGAGGCCTTGCGTTCGCCGGTGGAGGTCTTGACCCGGGTGATCTCCTTCTCCACTCCGCCGAACCGGGCCTCCAGGTCGGGCAGCCCGTCCCGCTGCCGGGTCGCGGTCACGGCGGACCGCCACGGGACGCTGGAGGTGGCCTTGATCCAGGCGCCGCCCTCCCCGTCGTACGAGACGGTCTCGCGGGTCTGGCCGGCGAACTCGGGGCGGTCGGTGACGACGGCACCGGTCGAGTCGGCGACCTCCGCGCCGTCGATCCCGCGGAAGAAGCGGGACTCGGTGAGGGTACGGCGGTCGAGGCCGTCGCCCTTGCGGACCTGCATCAGGCCGTAGCCGCGGAAGTCTCCGTACGTGCGGTCCTCGGGCTTGGTGAACTCGTCCTCGCCCTTGGCCCAGGCGGCGCCGCCGAGGTAGCTGTAGCGGGTGACGACGTCCGGGGTCTCGGCCAGGTTGTCGCCCTCGTCGACCTCTTCGACGAGGTACTTGTTGAACCAGTCCAGCTTCGCGGTCTCGCCCTCGAAGGCCCACTTCACCGGGTAGCAGGTGGTGGTGTTCGTCGCGTCGGCCGGTGGCAGGGTGGTGGCGGTGCAGCCGGGGGCGGAGTAGGTGATGCCGATGCTGCCGCCGGTGTCGGTGTTGATCTGGTAGACGCGGTAGCGGATGAAGGGCGCGAGCCCGTCGCCGAGCTTGTCGACGCGGTTGGCGAGCTGCTGGCCCAGGAAGGTGACCTTGGGCAGCGTGATGCTGCCGTTCGTATGGCCGGTGCGCTGGATGGTGGACAGCCACAGCGGGCGTGCGGTGCCGTCACCGGAGGGCGGGAAGGTCTGCTCCAGGGCCCAGGTGTCGACGTCCTTGTACGCGCCGCCGGTCAGCACCTTGGAGGTGATGCCGGTCAGCCGCTTCTTCGACCAGAAGGTCGGGCTGTACTGGCCTTCGCACTGGGCGGCGTCGTCGGCGCAGTTCTGGTCGACGGGTACGTCGGGCCAGTTCTCGGCGTGGTCCTTGTCGAACAGCCCGCACTCATCGGTGCAGCGGTCGGCGACGTCGAACTTCACCTGCGCCATGGCCGGGGCGGAGTACACGGAGTCCGAGCGCAGACCGTAGTCGATCCGGTCGAGCCAGCCGCCGCGGGTGTACGCGGTGGGCGTGCCCTTGTCCGCGCCGGCGACGGCTCCGCGGTCGTAGTTGTTGGTCTCGGCGTTCCAGTAGTACGTCTGCGCGTTGCCGCGCACGTCCACCACGTGGTCCAGCTGCCAGCGCCAGGCCTGCTTGCACCAGCCGGCGTCGAAGGAGCTGTTGTGGCAGGGCTCCCCGGCGTGGTTGCCGTAGACCGGCACGGTCCAGGCGGAGTTGGTCTCGGACTTGCCGTCGGACCAGCCCGGGAGGCGGTTGAGCCCGAAGAAGTACTGGGTGCCGTCCGTCCCGGTGACCTTCCAGTACTCGCCGTCGTCATCGCCGTTGGAGGCGCCTGTGAGCTTCTCGATCCGCTCGCCGTTGTCGGACTGGGCGTGCCAGCCCTTGCCCTGCTCGAAGACGAGTTCGGTGGTCCGGCCGCCGAGGCTCAGGGTGGCGTTGTCGGTGAACCAGCACTGGTCACCGGACTTCTCGGTGTTGGTGCCGCCCTCCATGTCGTCGTTGCAGGAGCGGTAGCGGCGTTCGATGAACCCGGGTTCCATCGACCAGCCGTCACCGACCCAGCCTGGCTGGTTGTTCGAGGCGGAGGTGCGGCCGTCCACGCTCTGCGAGGAGTAGTTCAACGACAGCTTGGGCGCCAGGCCGGAGGGCACGGCGGGGAAGGCGAGGGGGTAGGTCCAGCTGAAGCCGCCGGAGGAGCTGCCCGCGCTCCAGGAACCGGAGGCCTGCAGGGAGGTGGCCTTGTAGTCGCCGTTGGTGCCGGAGCTGCCGGCCTCGGCGGCCAGAACGGTCGCCCCAGCGCTGGAGACGAGTGAACGGGCGGAAGAGGTCCCGTCCTTGGGGGCCACGGCCACCGGGGCCGTGGTGGTCAGAGTGCCGGTATGGGTGTCGTTGACCGTGGGCAGGGGGGTGCGCACGCGGCAGCGGGGCACGGCGGGGGTGGTCAGCGCGCAGCCCGGCAGTTGGACCAGGCGCAGGCGGGAGGCCCAGTCGCCGCCGTAGGCGCCCCGGAACGCGGAGTAGTCGACGCGGATCTTCGCCCGGCCCGGGGCGGTCGACGTGCCGGCCATGCTGAACAGCAGACCCTGGACTCCGGAGCGCTGGGCGGCCTTGTGGTCGGCGACGGTCACCTTCACGCGCTGCGAGGGCTTCGCGGGTGCCGCGTAGGGCGCCCGGTCGGAGAGCGAGACCAGGGTGACGGGGAAGGACCCGGTGGCCTCGGCGCCACTGGCCGTCAGCTCTGCGGAATACGGCTTCGACAGAAGGTGACTCGCATGCGAATGGCGCGACTTGGCCGCCTCGGCCAGGGCCTGCGCCGTCTGGTCCGGCTTGCTGAGGGCGGCGCTGTGGCCGCTCTTGGCCGGGCCGACAGGTATCGCCGAGGCCTGCTTGAGCTGTGGCGGCGCCCAGCCCGAGGCGGTCACGGCTGAGGCGCCCGCCGGGGCGAGCCCGACGATCACCAGGGTGGAGGCGAGAGCGGGCCGTAGGGCCCAGCTCAGTGGCCTGCGTACCCGGGGAGAGCCCCCCGCGGAACGACTTGTGAACCTTCTCACTTCAACTCCCAGGCTGAACCACATGGTTGGAGGCAGGTACGCTAACACCGCCGGATCAACCGTAGTTGATTCCATTACAACTGGAATTGATGACCTCCATATGGGACAGCCGAAAGTAAGCGATCGGCGCAATCCATGGTGGGGCGGTCATGGTCCGCTGCAACATCAGCCCACAAAGGAGCAGTAGGTGTCTGCCTTGCGAGAAAGACCGTCCTTGCGGTTCCTCGGCCGCCGGGTCGTGGCCGCCGGACTGGCGACCGCCGTGCTGGGCGCCGTCGCCGCCCTGCAGCCCCCGGTACCGCAGGCATCGCGCCTGCTCCCCGTCGCCGACGCCGCCCCCACCGGGGCCGAACCCACCGAGGCGGAGACGGCCTCGGCCCAGGCGAAGGCGACCGGGAAGCGCGTCGAGCTGCTCTCCCGCCGGACCGAGAACTCGGACACCTGGGCCAATCCCAACGGCTCTTTCTCGGTGGACCGTTACGGATCGGCGGTCCGGGTTCTGGTGGGCCAGGACTGGGTGCCCACCGACCCCACCCTGACCTTCGCCGCGGACGGCCGGGTCGTTCCCACGGCCGCCACGGTGGCCATGTCCTTCTCCGGCGGCGCGGGCCCGATGGCCCATGTCGCCGAGGACGGCCGGCGGATGGAGCTGAGCTGGCCCAAGCCGCTGCCCAAGCCGACCCTGGACGGCAACGTCGCGACGTACGCGAACATCCTCCCGGACGTGGACCTTCAGCTGAAGGCGGACGTCGACGGCTTCTCCCAGCTGCTGGTCGTCAAGACCCCCGCGGCGGCCGCGCATCCGGACCTGGCCACCCTCAAGCTCGGCATCGACACGGTGGGGCTCTCCGTCACCGCCGACACCACCGGCAACCTCTACGCCCGCAACCCCGCCGGCCAGGCCGCCTTCGTCAGCCCCGCGCCGATGATGTGGGACTCCTCCGAGATCAGCGCGACGGGCTCCGGTACGGCCGGGACGGCGCAGGCGGCGGCCGGGGACGGCTCCGACGACCCCTTCGAGCCGGGCCCCGGCGCCAAGGACGCGCTCATGACCACCCGGGTCGTGGGGCAGTCCTTGGAGATCACCCCCGACCGCGACCTGCTGACCGACCCCGAGACGGTCTACCCCGTCTTCATCGACCCGTCCTGGGCCGAGGGCAAGCGGCAGAACTGGACCCGGGTCTCGGCGGTGTACAAGGGCAACTCGTACTGGAACGCGAATGACGTAGCCCGAGTCGGCTACGAGAACAAGACGAACGGGTTGTCCCGCTCCTTCTTCCAGCTGGACACCTCCAACATCAAGGGCAAGGACGTGAAGGCGTCCACCTTCCGGATCAAGAACACCTGGTCCTGGTCCTGCCAGGCCCGTGTCGTCCAGCTCTGGGACACCACAGGCGGCATCCACGCGGGCACCAACTGGTACAACCAGCCGACCCAGAAGACGCTGCTGGACTGGAAGAACGAGTCCAAGGGCTGGAAGGGCAGCTCCGACTGCCCCGAGGGCAACCTGGAGTTCGACGTCACCAACAGGATCCGCCAGGTCGCGGCGGCCGGTGACAACTCGATCACCCTGGGCATGTACGCCGCCAACGAGAGCGACACCTTCGCCTGGAAGAAGTTCGACCCCAAGACGGCCGTCCTGTCCACCGAGTACAACACCGCTCCGGACGTCCCGACGGAACTGGGCACCAACCCGAGCAACCCGCTGATCGGCAACACCAACATCAGCGTCCACGCGCTCATCAACGACGCCGACGCCGGAAACCTCCAGGCCAACTTCCAGGTGTGGCAGCCCGGCCAGGCCCCCGTGGTCGACGAGCACATCTCCGCCCAGCGCGGCCGCATCGCCACCCTCGCCCTGCCCGACGCGAAGATCCCCACCGGCTCCTACCAGTGGCGGGTTCGCGCGAAGGACCAGGACGGCGCGTACTCCGGCTGGAGCGCGGTCAAGTCCTTCGAGGTGGACCGCGAACGGCCCAGCAAGCCGCCGACGGTGGCCTCTCCCGAGTACCCCAACGGCGACGCGGGCTGGCCCGCCGTCACGGGCAAGGCGCGGGTCACCGCCGGTAAGTTCACCTTCGGCGCGGCCGGCATCGGCGACGTCGTCGCGTACCGCTACCGCACCAGCTGGGACCCGCAGGAGCGCGGCGTCAACGTGAGCAGCGCGCCGGGCAGTTCGGCCACCGTCACCATCACCCCGCCCGCCGTCGGCCCCGGCTACGTCTACGCGTACAGCCTGGACCGGGTCGGCAACCGCTCGGACGAGCGCGCGTACCTGCTGTACGCCAACGGCACCGGCGCCAAGGACCGCCCCGGCGACCTCAACGGCGACGGCAACGCCGACGCCTGGTCGCTCGACCCCTCCGGCACCCTGCGCAGCTACCTCGGCCAGGGCAACGGCAAGTTCGGCACGGCCGCCTACGGTGGTGCCGCCCTGCAGGGCGGCCTGATCAGCCACCGCGGCGACTGGGACAACGACGGCATCGAGGACCTCCTGGTCCGCCGGTACGACGACGTGGACAAGCGGCAGAAGCTGTACGTCTACCCCAACACGGGCTACGGCATCGTGCGCCCCGAGGACGCCTACGAGCTCACCGTGGCCTGCCCGCGCCACGCCGCCGAGGCAGGCGACTGCCAGGGCCCCGGAACGGACTTCTGGCACGACGACGACACCCAGATCCTGGCCATCGACGACCTCACCGGCGGACCGCGCTCCCTCAACGGCACCCACGCCCTCGCCGACCTGCTGGTCCGCGAGGGGGACAAGCTGTGGCTCTACTACGGCTCCGAGAGCCGGTACCTGGACGAGCAGAGCGACCCCATCCAGATCGGCGGCAACAGCTGGCGCGGTCACACCCTGATCGCTCCCGGCGACACCACCGGCGACGGCATCGCCGACCTGTGGGTGCGCCAGGACGACTCGGGTGACGTCTACCAGTACGTCGGCAAGAAGACGCCCGACGGCCGCTTCGACCTCGGATCCTGGGGCGAGTCCGCCCAGCCCGTGAAGATCCTCACCGGGGCCGGCGCCTCCACCTACCCCGAGCTGTCCTCCAGCACCGACCTGACCGGCGACGGCCGCCCCGACCTCTGGGGCCGCGCACAGGGCAACTCCCTGACCGTCTGGCCCGGCAAGGGTTCCACCCAGGGCGGCTACACGTTCGACGCCCCGCTGACCGCCGGCTCCACCCACACCGGTCCCAACCTCGCCAAGGGCGTCCAGGTGACCGCCACCGCCAGCTACGAGGCCGACGGCTGGAGCAAGAGCGCCCTGGTGGACGGCCGGCGTGACTCCCAGCCCGGCTCGAACGGCTGGAGCACCACCACCGCCAGCCCCAACAGCGACCGCACCGAATCGGTGACCGTGGACCTCGGCGTCCGACAGGCCCTGAACTCGGTCGACCTGTACCCGCGCAACGACGGCGCCAACAGCGGCATGGGCTTCCCCGTCGACTTCACCATCGAGGTCTCCGAGGACGGCACCACCTGGGACAGCGTGATCGAGCGCACCGGCTACCCCAAGCCGGGCAACGCCGACCAGTCCTTCTCCTTCGAAACCGCCAACGCCCGGTACGTCAAGGTCACCGGCACGAAGCTGTCGACCGACCCGCACGGCGACTACCACCTGCAGTTCGCCGAGCTGGAGGTCTACGGACCCCAGAAGCTCGCGACGGGTGCCTTCAACTTCGCCAAGGACATGACCGTCACGGCCAGCAGCAGCTACGAAGGCTCCGGATGGACCCTGAACGGCCTGGTGGACGGCAGCACCAAGGGCGGCTGGAGCAGCGCCGACAACATGGGTGTCAGCCACACCGAGTCCGTCACCGTCGACCTGCGGGCACCGCGCTCGGTCAACTGGATCAACCTGCGTCCGCGCGGTGACGGTGCCAACAGCGGAGCCGGCTTCCCTGTCGACTTCACCATCGAGGTCTCCCCGGACAACGCCACCTGGACCAAGGTGGTGCAGCGGACCGGCTACCCGCGCCCGGACGCCGCCGCGCAGGAATTCCCCTTCGACACCCAGCAGATCCGCTACATCAAGGTCACCGGCACGAAGCTCTCCAAGGACAATCTCGGCAACTACCACATGCAGTTCGCCGAGCTGGAGGCGTTCAGCGACCAGGCCTACGATCCGCGGGTCCCGGACCTCGCCGTGGGCACGGCCGTGACCGCGAGCAGCAGTGCCGCGAGCGGACCCGCCGGCGCCCTCGTCGACGCGAACCCCTCCACGTGGTGGAGCAGCAACACGTACTTGGCCAACCACACCGAATCCGTGACGGTGGACCTCGGCGCGAGCCAGTCGCTCAACTGGGTCAACCTGCGCCCGCGCAACGACGGTGCCAACACCGGCATGGGCTTCCCCGTCGACTTCACCGTCCAGCTGTCGGGCGACGGCACCACCTGGGGGACCCCGGTCGTCAGCCAGACCGGTTACCCCCGGCCCGGTGACGCCGGCCAGTCCTTCTGGTTCCAGGCGCAAAGTGCCCGCTACATCAAGGTGACCGGCACCAAGCTGTCCCAGGACAACTTCGGCCGCTACCAGATGCAGCTGGCCGCGCTGGAGGCGAGCGGCGGCCGCTACCTCCTCTCCTCCGCCGTCAACCTCACCAAGGGCGCCCCGGTCACGTCAACGAGCAGCTACGAGGCCGACGGCTTCAGCCGCTCCAACATCGTGGACGGCAAGCGCGACTCCACCGCTGCGTCGCAGGGCTTCAGCAGCAACGACAACACCGGCGCAAACCACAGCGAGTCCGTCACCGTGGATCTGGGCACCCGCCAGTCGGTGAACTGGGTCAGCCTCTATCCGCGCACGGGCACACCGGAGTCCACGGGCTACAGCTTCCCGGTCGACTTCACCATCGAGGTGTCCGAGAACAACACCACCTGGACCAAGGTCGCCCAGCGCACCGGCTACCCCCGCCCCGGGAACGCCGTCCAGCCCTTCCCGTTCAACAATCGCAACGCGCGCTACGTCAAGGTCAGCGCGACCAAGCTGGCGGTTCCCGGCGACTACCGGCTCCAGCTGGCCGAGCTCGAGGTGTACGGCCAGAAGGCCTTCAACTCGGCGCAGCCCAACCTGGCCCTGGGCGCCGCGGTCACGGCCAGCAGCAGCTACGTGGACGCGACCTGGAGCCCGGGCGGCCTGGTCGACAACAACACCGCCACCGGCTGGAGCAGCGCGAACGACACCGGCGCGAGCCACACCGAGCACGTGACGGCCGACCTCGGCACCCTCCAGAGCCTCAACTGGATCACGCTGCGGCCGCGCACGGACGGGGCCAACGCCGGTAACGGCTTCCCCGTCGACTTCGCCGTCGAGGTCTCCCAGGACGGTACGACCTGGACCAAGGTGGCCCAGCGCACCGGCTACCCCAAGCCCGATGCCTCGCCGCAGCACTTCCTCTTCGAGCCGCGGCCGGGCAGGTTCGTCCGGATCACCGGGACGAAGCTGAGCACGGACAGCCGCGGCGAGTACCACATGCAGTTCAGCGGGCTGGGGGCGTACAGCGGCAAGTCGCTGCCCCGGGAGAGCCGAAACGTCGCGAAGGGCGCGGCGGTGACCGCCAGCAGCAGCTACGCCGGCCCCGGCTGGACGGCCGCCGCGCTCACCGACGGCAACCCCTCCGCACTGCCCGGCCTGCAGGGCTGGAGCAGCGACAACACGCTCACGGCCAACCACCAGGAGTGGGCCAAGGTCGACCTCGGCGCGTCCCTGCCGGTGGGCTGGATCAACCTCTACCCGCGCAACGACAGCGCCGCCGACACCGGCAGCGGCTTCCCCGTCGACTTCGCCGTCGAGGTCTCCCAGGACGGTACGACCTGGACCAAGGTGGCCCAGCGCACCGGCTACCCCAAGCCCGGCAACGCCGTCCAGCAGTTCCCGTTCCCGACCCAGAACGCCCGGTACATACGGGTGACCGGCACCAACCTCTCCAAGGACTCCTCCGGCCACTACCGGATGCAGTTCGTCGAACTGGAGGCGTACGACCCGTCGGCGTCCTAGCCGACGATCGCAGGACCGAGTGAAACAGCGCGGGGCCGCCGGTGTGACCGGCGGCCCCGCCGTGTCCGGCACGACATACGGGTGCCCGCCCGCGGACCGTCCCGGGCGAGTCGCCGGGTGCGGCGTACGAAACCTCCGTGAGCGGCGGCCCTTTCCCACGGGTTGCCGTTCGCGGGGCGCCTTCAGGGCCCGGGAGATCGACACCAGGAGGTTGCGGTCCTCCGCCGCGCGTACGGCGGCCAAACGGGAGCCGTCGCCGCGAGCACCGACGACCTCGCCTCGTGGATCGGATCCGTCAGGCAGAACCCGGTCGTCCTCAAGGGCGCGCGTGTCGGTCCAGCCCAGGCGGCCTCCATGCCGGCGGCCCCGTCCGGCGACTGCCCGGAGGAGTGCCGGTCCGGACTCGGGGAATCTGCCGCTCCGGCAGGAGCCCCGTGCGGCATGACGGCCCGGCCGGCAGAGCCCGGGAGATGCCGACCAAAAGGTCGCGGTACGTGGCTTCGGCAGCCCGTAGCGCCCGAACCGCCGCCACGCCCTGCTCCTTGTCGGCGGGGATCCCGAGGGCGCGGGCGTCCGCCGCCGCACTGAACATGGCGGCCAGGCCGAAGGCGACACTCTCGGCCTCCGTCCTGCCCCCCTCGCGGGCCCGGGCGTAGGCGTCCGCCCGTACCTCCTCCGAACAGTACGCCCCCAGCTCCAGCATCCGGTCGTGGATGTCGGTCATCCGGTCCGTGAGGCGCCGGCCGGGGCCCGCGTACCAGGCAGTGGGGAGCCGCATCCGGCCACGGGGACCGCCGTCGCGACATATGGTTCGCCGCAGAGGGCCCAGGGAGCGCAGAGTCCGCAGCGGCCCGAAGACCTGTGAGGTGATCCAGGGTCCGACGATGGGGATGAGGAAGCCGACGGCGACGAGGAGGGTGCCGAGGCAGGCGAAGGACATGGCCACCCGGTTGAGCGGTTCCCAGTCCCGGCCGCTCCAGGCTGCCACGACCGCGGCCAGCTTGGCCGTACCGTAGGTGACGTTGGTCAGGAAGCCGACGGCCAGGACGGTGAGCCCCATGCGCAGCAGGCCTCCGGCCGGTGTCTTCCGCTCGGGGAGCTCCCTGCGGATGTCACGCGCCCACTTCCAGCACGCCGCTGCCGCCGCGGCGGCAGCGGCGGTGACGGCGAACAGGCAGAGCAGCACCATCTCGCGTATGAAGGGGGTGTTGGCGTAATACGTCTCGAAGTCACGCTGCCGTTCGACCGGCGCCTCGCCCCAAGCGAAACAGCCGATGAGCAGGACGGTCACGACACCGTGGCCCCAGATCCAACGCCTGACCCGGCGGCGGGTGCGGGGGAGAACCTCCACGTCCTCACGCCAGTTCTCCATGAGGACCCGGCAGGCACACGCGTAGGCGGAGAGGATGCAGTAGACCAGGACCGCCGAGAAGTTGCTGACGCCGGTCAACTCGTTGACGACCGCGATGGTCGGGGGCGCCGAGAAGAAGAACGCCGCGGCCTGCAGGAAGATCACGGCGTTGACGCTGCGGACCACGGGGCTCGGCCAACGCCTCACCAACGAGGGAAGTTTGACGACCAGCACGATGCCGAGCGCGGCGGCCGGGATGTAGAGATTCACGCCTTCTCGCCCGTCATCCTCTGAGCGAAGCCCAGATGCGGCCGGGCACTCCGCCGGAGGGGGCCGTGCTACGCCTGCGCTCCAGATAGGGCCTGACCCGGTCGGCCAGCATCCGGCCGAACTGTTCCGCACGCCGTTCCTCCTCGAGGTCCGGCTCCGTACGGGCGGCGACGTGGGTGACTGCGTCGGCAAGGCTCCAGCGGTCCCCCAGCATGCGGGCCGCGGCCGTCGCGCCGGCCGCGCCGCCATGACCGCAGTGCCCCTCCTTGAGGTGCCACAACTCGTGCCCCAGGATCACGACCTGGTGCAGGGGTGAGGTGTTCGCCTCGAGGACGATCAGATCGTGGTCGCCCATGTCCAGCCACAGGCCCGTCACCGTGTCCGGCGGGAACTCTTCGAGCATCAGGCGTACTTCGCGCCCGCTGCTCCGCGCCGCACACGCGCAGAACGCCTTCAGCAGCTCCACCGGTCGATCGGGGGCCGGCTGCGGCAGACCCATGAACAGCGCGTCGCGATACCGCCTCATCTCTCGCGAGACCCCCACCCCGTGCCACCCGTCCCCTCGTAACGGATGATGCACAGCCCCCCATGCATCGTTCCTTGCGCGCTATCGCTGGTGAGACGTCGTTTCCACGCCGCCGCGCTCAATCGACGTCATTGTGCCCCACCCCGGTCTCGAGGGCCGCGCGGGCCTCCCGGGCGCGCTCCTCCCGGGAACGCCGTGCGACGGACTCGATCAGGGCGATCAGGGGCTGGGCGGTGTCGTCCGGTACGTCGGCCAGAGCGCGGGCAGCGTACGCGACAACGCCGAGCGAGGGATCCACCCCGCTTGCGGTCCCAGCGGTTCGCAGGCGCCGCAGATCCTGGTCCTGGCGCTCCACGGTCCGCTCCAGCAGGTCCTTGTGGATCTGCTGCAACACCCGGTCCAGCGCCTCGGCCGGCTCGGCCACCAGGAACTCGATCTTCTCTCCGAAGAATGCCGCGATCCCGGCGGCGTGGTCGAGGTTCGGCGCCCTGCCTGTCTTGATCATCTTGTCGAGCCACTGCGCACTCGTTCCCGCGCCGGCCGCTATCTCCGCGATGGAGTGAGCCCGTCTGCTGCCGTCCGGGGCCGAGCGCAGCCGCGTCGCGCGCAGGAACAGGATCCGCTCGACCACGCGCCGGTGTCGCGCCTCGACCACGTCCACACCCGGGCCGGGCTCAGCGGACCGCTCGCCACGCAGCAGCTCCCGTACCTCCTCCGCGGCCAGCCCGGAGGCATACGACAGCCCGCCCTCGCCCTCCACTCTCAGCACGTCCTCGCGGTGCAATCCCATGCGGTCCAACAGCGCGTCGATCCCACGCACCGTGCCCATCAGGTCCTGAGCAGGCCCACCACTCACAAGAACTCCCGCGGTCATCGGACGAGGCCCCGCAAGGCTAGCAACCACCGTTGATCCGTCATCACCGATCCCCCGATCTTGCCGGCTCCGGGCTCGTCCCGGCCGGTCGGTGGCCGGTCGGCGGCCTCCCGCCCCTCCGAGCGTCCGGCCGCCGGGCCGGGCCGGGTGCGGCTCGCGGTGCAGTCCGCGGGTGTGGGCCGGCCGGAGGTGGATGACCTCGGCGGTGGTGTGCTGATCTCGATCGGGCTGATGTCCAGGGTTACTTGGATGGTTGCGTGATGCGGATCATTCCCTCGGCATCTGTTCCGAAAGCCGCCCAGATCCCAGCAGGCTCGACCGTCGACTGGCCGGCGGCCAATGAGACTGGATATTGGAAGCAGACGATGCGAATGGTCGACACCGGCCCCAGCCCCACCGGCTGGTCAGACCTTGGTGTCGAGTACGCCCAGCGCTGCGTGGAGGACCGGCTCGACACGCAGGCGTGGCCCCGACCCGGCGGCGGAGGGTTTGCGACCCGCGGGTCAGGGCAGTCGCTAGCTCCAGGCAGGGAGGACCCGATATGACTGGAGTGGGGTCAGCTGCGGCGGTGGCGAGACGAGCGGCTCGCGGCGACGCGGTGCGGGCGGGTGCCCGGACGGGTTTCGCTGCGCGGGGAGTGCTCTATCTGCTGATCGGCGTCCTGGCCGTACGCATCGGATGGACGGGCACGAACGAGCAGGCCGACCGGGGCGGAGCCCTGGCCCAGATCACCTCCACGCCCTTCGGCGCCGTCCTGCTCTGGGCCCTCGGCGTGGGGCTCGCCGGCATGGCGCTGTGGCGCCTGACGGAAGCCGTGTTCGGCGCCGCCGGACCGGACGGAGACCGTGCGACCGAGCGGGCGATGTCCGGTTTCCGGTTCGTTTTCTACGCGGTCGTGTCCTTCCTCGTGTTCTCCTTCGCCGTCGGCGACCGGGGCAGCGGGGCGGGTTCGAGCGACCGGCAGAGCCAGGATGTCACCGGCCGGGTGCTGGGCCTGCCGGGCGGACAGTGGTGGGTCGGCGCGGTGGCGGTCGGCATCGTCGTCGCGGGCGTGTGCATCGCGAGCAGCGCGGGACTACGGACGTACCGCAAGCGCCTGAAGTGGGCACAGCTGTCCAAGAGCCAGCGCCGCTTCATGAACGTCACCGGAGTCGCCGGCGGCGTCTCCCGGGGCCTCGTCTTCGCGGCGGTCGGCTTCTTCGCCCTCAAGGCGGCCGTCCAGTTCGATCCGGCCGAGGCCAAGGGCATGGACGACGCGATCCGTTCCTTCGCCTACACACCGGCCGGCCGCTGGCTGCTGCTCGCCGTGGCGGTAGGCCTGGCGCTGTTCGGACTGTTCTCCTTCGGCGTCGCCAAGTGGCGCAAGGTCTGACCCGTCAAGTCGTGCAGTCCCACTCCGATCTATGGCTGCGGCGCAGGCAGTTCACGGCCCGGAGGATCAGAGGTAGCCGCCCCCAAGCGACTGGCTGAGGGGCCGATCTCGGCAGCGACTACCGACACATCACCTACGACGAGCGCGCCGCGGCGCATCGAAGCGCTCCACGGACCACTCGTTCGGGGCGTGCCCGTGCGACCTTGACGCGGTCCTTGCCGCCAGGAACGTGGACCGGGCCGAACCGCGTTTGAACGTGGAGGCCGCATCTACCGTCAGAGCGTCGTGGGCCGGCTTCTACGGCGCAATACCGAGCGCACGAGCAGGTACAGCACGGCGACGACCAGAAGCAGCACCCCGATGGAGAGCAGGTACAGCATCCCGTCCACGACAGCGCCGATGATGATCAGCGCAACGGCGCTGCTGAGCAGAATCAGCAAGAGGAGCATCGCGCTACACCCTCCTTGTGGCATGGCGGCGATGGAAACTGGACTACGGGGGCTGCATCAGCGCGGGAGCCGAGTGGCCTACCAATAGTGACGGCGTCCGCCGACCGCGTGACCGACCGCCCCGAGGATCCACAGGATGACTCCGATGACGATCAGGATTATCCCGATGGTCCACAGGATGGAAATGCTGGCCACAAGCCCGACGAGAAGCAGAATGACCCCGAGAATGATCATGATTGCCTCCGGCCTCGTGGGTACCTTCCAGAGTAGGCGCGACCCGTAAGTGGCGGCCTGCCCCGTTTCACCGTCGCCGCCGCGCCTCCCGCTGCTGACCGGCCGCACTCCAACGGGGATCGGTTCGGAGCACGCGCCCGGCAGCGACGCCACACGGTCGGCCCGGTGCTTCCGTCCGGGCTCGAACCCGGACGATGCACGCAGAAGGGACGCTGATCGGCGAGTGAGCGGGTAGGTGCCGAGCATGGACGATCAGCGGACGAAGGAAGAGGGCGAGGACCTGCTCACCGGGTTGAGTGTCGACACGAGCCGTCCCGAGCAGCCCGTGCTGCTCGACGCGGACGGCGCTCCGATCCGCACCTGGCGGGAGAACTACCCCTACGACCGCAAGATCCGACGAGGCGAGTACGAGCGGGAGAAGCGGATTCTGCAGATCGAGCTGCTCAAGATGCAGAGCTGGGTCAGGGCGACCGGTTCCCGGGTCGTGGTGATCTGTGAGGGCCGGGACGCCGCGGGCAAGGGCGGCACCATCCAGCGGTTCACCGAGCGACTCAACCCTCGCGGCGCGCGCATCGTGGCCCTGGACAAGCCCACCGACCGGGAAGCGGGCCAGTGGTACTTCCAACGCTACATCGCCCATCTCCCGTCCCCGGGAGAGATCGTCTTCTTCGACCGCTCCTGGTACAACCGCGCCGGCGTCGAGAAGGTCATGGGTTTCTGCTCCGACGACCAGTACCAGCTCTTCCTGCGCCAGTGCCCGGCCTTCGAGGCCATGCTCGTCCAGGACGGCATTCTCCTGATCAAGTTCTGGTTCTCCGTCTCCCGCAGCGAACAACGCACCCGCTTCGCGATCCGCCAGGTCGATCCGGTACGCCAGTGGAAGCTATCGCCCACCGATCTGGCCTCGGTGGACCTGTGGGACGCCTATACCCGCGCCAAGGTGTCCATGTTCCGCGCGACCGACACCACTCATGCCCCGTGGACCGTCGTCAAGAGCAACGACAAGCGACGCGCCCGTCTGGAAGCCATGCGCAGTCTGCTCTGCCAGACCGCCTACGACCGGAAGGACGAGGCCGTGGTCGGGCAGCCCGACCCCCTGATCGTGGGTAGTGCCGACACCCTCCTGGAGCCCGGGGAAGAACTCTCCGACCTCTCCCCCACTCCCCTCGCCGGACCGACCTCCGGACCGGGAAGCCACCCCGCGCCGAACGAAGACCCATAACGCCCGTGCGGGGTGGCGCGCCGGGTCCGAGGCCGACGCCCCGCTCCATCGCGCTCGCTGGTCCGAGGCTGCCTCCTGCATGGGTGCCACAGCCAGCGACGACCTGGCCATCGAGCTGCAGGGCAACCGGAATCTGTGCCGTATGCCTGTTCTTCCCCGCCCCGGGTAGGGGCGTATGCAGAAAGGGGCGGACATGAGCACCAGCGAGAAGGTCAAGGCCAAGGCCGAGCAAGTGATCGGGAAGGCGGTCAGGAAGGCAGCGCATGCCCTAGGCAACGAAACCACTGCGGCTAAGGGTGCCGCGCTGGAAGCCCGCGGCAAAGGCCGTCATGTAAAGGAAAAGGGCAAGGACGCGTTCAAACTCTGACCATGACAGATCGGCGGCGGCTGCCGCCCGATGGATGGTGCGGTGGCGCACGGCAGGCAGGGCGCGCGAACGGTCTAATCGACGCGGGTGACTGAGACCAGAACGGTGACCGGTTTGATTGCGCAACGCCCGGTCACGGAGGCGGTGATTGCGGTCCGGACATCCTCGCGCACCTGCCGGGCGACGACGACGACTCGGCGGTCAACATGCAGGATGCAGCGCACTTCCACGTGCCATCCTCCTTCCGGGGTGTGTTGGCAGCGGATGCCGGCCACCTCGTGGTGCGAGGCGGTGCTTGCCGTCGTGGCGTCGTAGACGCGGGACGCTGCGAGAGCCAGCCGGTCGGCGAGCGCGGGCTGTAGCGCTACGACACCGGGAACCGCGAGGGCTGCTGCGGCTGCGGCCCGCTGAATGTCCTCGCGGTGGGAGACGGTCATCGTTCGCTCAGCTCGAAGCGCTCGCCACGCGGAACGCGAGGGAGTTCCAGCACCGCGTTGATGTCCAGGTCGACGGCTGTGACGGCGAGACCGAGGGTGTGCTCAGCTGCATAAAGGACGGCTTGGCGAATCCTCTGAGCCTGTTCCCGCAACGGCTGGTCGAGTGCGGTGGCCACCGTGAGGGCAATGGAGTGGCCGCCCGGTACGGGGGTGAGACGGCAGCTGGCAGCGCGGGCGCCGAGGACGGTGTCGGCCGCCCGGCGCAACACTTTCGCGGCAGCGCTCTCGGCGATGCGCAGATTGTGATCGGGATCGTCCAGCAGCAGCATCGCCCCCAGTCGTACCTCGGCCCGGACCGCATTGACGACCCGGTTGGCGAGGCTGTGGCTGTCGGGCTGCTCCTCGGCCCGCAGTGCACGGGTGGCCCGATCCAGGGCTGCCAGCCCTTCGACGGCCTCTTGGCAGTAGGGGCAGCTGCTGCTGTGCGGGTCTGCCGCGCCGGCGAGGTCGCGGGCCTGCTCCCAGGCGCGCCCGAGGGGGCGTCCGCAGGGCAGCGGTTCGGCGCCGGCCAACAGCTCGGCGTCAGGGATCGGCGGTGCTTCGGCCCTCGTGGCGCCCACGTTCGTGGGCTCGTCGTGGGGGGTGAGGTATGGGTCGTTCAGCGCCATGGGCGCATCGCCTCCGTCAGAGCGCGTCGTGCGCGGAAGAGTCTGCCGCGCACCGTTTGTTCGCTGCTGCCCATCACATGGGCGATCTCTTCGTAGTGCAGGCCGTGCAGCTCCCGCAGGACCCAGCACACGCGCAGTTCGGGGCGCAGTTCCAAGAGCGCTCGCGCCAGGGCAGCCGTGGCTGCGTCCGACTCGGCCACTCGTGGCGGTGAGCTGTCCGCATCCGCGGCAGCGGGTTCGGGGATGACGTCCAGGGGCAGAGGGCGGGGCCGGTGACGCAACGTGTTGAGGCAACGGTTCGTGACAATGCGGTACATCCACGTGCCGAACGAGGCGCCGTGGCGGAATTCCGGTAGCCGTCTCCAGGCGCTGAGGAAGGAGTCCTGGACGGCGTCCTCGGCGTCTGCCCGGTTGCCGAGCAGGTGCTGGGCGAGGGCGAGCAGGCGGCCACCGTGCCGACGGACCAGGACGGCGAAGGCTTCTTCATCCCCTTCGGAGGCTCGTACCGCCAGGACACTGTCGTCCAGGTCGCTGGGACTGTCCTGGTCCGCGGCGACATCGGCGGTCGGCTGCGGCGCCGGCCGCAGCGGGAGGTCTGCCCCGTACGAGGGCGGGGATCTGGTCCGATCGCGCATCCGCCGCTCGCTTTCTGCCGGAGAGGGGCGTCACGGCCTGCGTACGCACTCTCGATGGTATGCGGTGCATGCGTCACGCGAGTCGGGTGAGGAATGTCGATGCGGCGTGTCTAAAGCATGAGGGCACCGCACCGGCGCCCGGAAGGACACCCTGGGGAGGTCCTCATGTCGGACACCATCAACCCCCCCGCGGGCGGGAGCGAGTCGGGCACTGCCGGCAAGGCCCTCACGGGCCACACCGGCGCCGGAACGGCGCCCGAGACGCGGGGCCGTACGACCATCGCCGACAGCGTGGTCGAGAAGATCGCAGGAATGGCCACCCGTGAGGTGCCAGGCATCCACAGCCTCGGCTCCGGCATGGCCCGCACGCTCGGGGCGGTGACGGACAAGGTCCCCGGCGGACGTCCCAGCATGAGTCGCGGTGTGAAGGTGGAAGTGGGGGAACGGCAGGCTGCCGTCGATCTCGACGTGGTCGTGGAGTACGGCGTTGCCATCGTGGACGTCGCCGGCGACGTCCGCACCAGCGTCATCACGTCTGTGGAACGCATGACCGGCCTGGAGGTCGTCGAAGTGAACATCACCGTCGACGACGTCCACCTGGCCGACGAGGAGGAAGGCGAGGAAGGCGAGGGCCGCGTGCAGTGACTCTCGCAGCCCACGGCATTCCGCCGCCGGGCAAGGAAGCGATCGACGTGAAATTCAGGTGAGTGAGATGAGCGCAGCAATCACGGGCCTGCTTGCCGGTATGGCCCTGGGCTTCGCCGCATTCTTCGGCGGCTTCTGGGCGTTCCTGCTCGTGGCGTTCCTGGGCCTGGTGGGCCTGGTGATCGGCAGCATGCTGCAGGGTGACCTGGTGCTCTCCGACTTCACGCGTTCCCGGGACCGGCAGTGACCTCGCAGCCTGCCGCCGCTTCGCCGGGCGGAGCGGCAGCCCTCCGGCCGGCGCTACCGGCTGCCGAACGCGGCGCCACGGTGATCCCGGACAAGGTGGTCGCCCGCATTGCGGCCCGCGCCGCGCGGGAGGCCTTGGCCGCGCAAACGGACACGGACACGTCAGCCGCTCACGTGAAGCTGGCTGCTCCGCACGCCTCGGTCACCGTCGGGAGCGGCACAGCCCGGCTGGGGCTGACACTGGACCTGCCCTACCCGACAGACCTCGCCCGTACCTCGCGCGAGCTGCAGCACTACGTCAGCGAGCGGGTCGCCCATTTGACCGGGATGCGCGTCACTGAAGTCACCCTCGCCATCGAGCACCTGGTTCCCTCCGGCGGCCTGGAAGACCGACGCGTGCAGTGAACCGGTCCGCAGGCACAGCGGGAAGGAGTGCCGGCATGAAACGGGACCAAGACCCCCCGGCCGATACGGAGCAGCTCACCGGGACCGACGAGATCACCTCCCGCACGGTGGGGCAGCTGGAGAAGCAGCCTCCGGCCAGCCCAAGGCCGACCGTCAGGCGCCGGTGGTCCGCACGCCGGATACCCGCCGCACTGACCGCCCTGCTCATCGGGGCTGCGGCCGGGACCCTCCTGTTCGACATCGTCAGGGTCCGCGCAGGCCAACCCGCCGCAGCATGGCGCACGCACCTGGTCGACGAACTGGCCACTCGCCCGCTGGACGACATCTGGATACAGATCGGCGCGGCCGTCATGTGCCTCCTCGGCCTCTGGCTGGTCGTCCTGGCACTCACCCGCGGCCTGCGTCACCAAATGCCCCTCAGGACCTCCGACGGGCAGATGCACGCCGTGCTGGATCGTGACGCCGCGGCACTCCTTCTGCGGGATGCCGCCATGCGCGTCCCCGGCGTCAGCGCTGCCAGGATCCGAGTCTTCAAGCACCGCATCGGGGCCCGGGCGGACGTGCGTTTCCGTGCCCCCGTCGACGTAAAGGCCGATCTCCTGGTCGCTCTGCGGGAGGAACTCGACCGGCTTGCCCTCGCCCGCCCCCCTGGGCTTTCCGTTCGGGTACGCCCACGCCGGAAGTGACTCGTCCCTGAAGGACCACGGCCGAGCAAGAGACAGGAACGGATCCCATGAAGAGGCAATCCGCAGTCAACCGGGTCCTGCTGGCCCTGACCGGCATCGTCCTGCTCGGCTCAGGCATCCTGATTCTGGCCGGCGGCCTCGACCTGTACCGGCGCTGGGAGCTGACGCCACCCGACGGCTGGCCCTTGACCGCTCCCCACGACGTCCTGCTCGACACCGCCGATCGCACCCGCTGGACGGATGAAGGATGGTGGTGGCCCGTGGTCATCGCCGTCTTGGCCATCGTCGTCCTGCTCGCCCTTTGGTGGCTGCTGGCACAACTACGCCGCACGCACCCCGGCCACATACCCCTGGGAGGATCACCCGCCGTGGATGGTGTGGAACTTCGCGAGCGCGCCCTCAGCGAGGCTCTGGCCGCTGACGCCCAACGACAGCCCGGCGTCCACAAGGCCCGGGCACGGATGGACGGCTCGGTCAAGCATCCGGAGGCCCACCTCGACCTCACCCTTGGTTCCGACAGCGAGCCCGGCCCCGTCCTCCAGGCGCTGGGCGACGGTCCTCTGGAACGCGCTCGCCAATCCACCGGCCAGATCCGCCTCCCCGCGACGGTGCAGCTGCGGGCAAGACCTCACAAAGCCCACCGCGCCGACTAGAAGAGCGCTGCATCCCGCCATGGGTGTTTGGTATGGCGCCGGTTCAAGCCGATCGCAGTCGCTCTCGAGGGCGCCCCGATGCCCGCCGTCTCGCCACACGGCACAAACAGGCGTGGCCAGGGGCGTGTTGAGATCAGACAGGAGCGAAGGGGACCACCGGCCAGGTTGTCGGCAACGAAAGCCTGGAGGCGAAGGGGACCCGCGAACAGATGGCGGGCGATGCGAAGCAGGCATTGGCCCCCAGCCGATGGATCCCGAGGGGTGCTGCTGAGAAGGGGCGACTTTGACGTCGCCCCTTCTCAGCAGCACCCCTCGGGCCCCCGACCCTCCGGCCCCGCTACCGTCGACGGCGCGGACGGCTTGCTTCGTCGGCTTCGTCCTCGTCGTCCTCGTCAGGTACGTCCTCCTCGGCGTACTCCTCCTCGCCCTTGTCGTCACTACCGTCGGGTCCCTCTTCGTCTTCCTCAGGCTCTTCCTCCTCCGGCTCTTCTTCCTCGGGCTCTTCTTCCTCGGGCTCTTCTTCCTCGGGCTCTTCGCCTTCCTCGAACTCGCCGCCCTCTTCGTCGTCTTCGCCTTCGTACTCCCCTTCCGCCTCGCCCGCGTCTTCGTCTTCGTCTTCTTCGTTCTCCCCTTCTTCCTCCAGCGCCTCTTCGTGGGTGACGACCACCTCGCCGTCTCGAATCTCGCCACGCCAGCCCTCCGGCTCGTCGGTGGTGAGTGAGACATGCCGCAGGAAATGCTTGAGGTCCAGGCGCAGGCGACGGCCTTGAGCGCGCCACAGGTTGCCGGTCTTCTCGAAGAATCCGGAGGGGTAGTACTCCACCACCACGACGATGCGGGTCAGCGACGGAGCGAGTTCGTGGAAGCTGACGCAGCCACGGGTGCTTCCCTTGGCTCCTTCGGAAGTCCATACGATCCGCTCGTCGGGAATCTGCTCCTGGACGGTGGCCTTCCAGCCGCGCGTCGAAGGCCCGACCTTCACTTTCCAGTCGCTGGTGGTGTCGTCGTTGCGCGAGACGTCGCGAACGCCCTTGGCGAAGCCACTGAAGTCCTCGTACTGCGACCAGTGGTCGTACACGGTGCGCAGCGGCAGGCCGACGTCGATGAACTCGACGATGTTGATGACCTTCCCGCCGCTCTTACGGCCCTTCTTGCCCTTGCCGAAGATCTGGGAGGCGGCGCCGGTCACCTTGTCCTTGAGGCCGCTGAGGCCCTGGCCCATCATCGCCTTCATGGGCGAGTCGCCCTTCAGCATCCGCCCCCCGACACCGGCGACGTCAGAGAGCTTCCCGTTGCCTTGCGCCACGTCCGTGAGCTGATCGGTCACTTCCCCCAGCTTGTCCGACGCCTTGTCCGCAAGCTGCTCTGCTTGGGCTCCCAGGAATGACGTCAGCTCTTCGAGCAGCTGGTCCAGTCCCGACTTCGATTCTTGCGCGCTGGCGCGTTCTGACTGTGCCATGGCCTACCTCCGCGTGGACGGCTTGCGGCCTGACGTCTTCTTCGCCGCCGTCTTCCTGGTCGCCGTCTTGCGTGCGGGTGTGCGCGCTGTGGTCTTCTTTGCCGGCGCCGTCTTACGTGCCGACGGGCGCGCTGCGGTCTTCTTCGCCGGCGCCGTCTTACGTGCCGACGGGCGCGCTGCGGTCTTCTTCGCCGGCGCCGTCTTGGCCGCCTTCTTGCCGGCGGTCTTGGCCGGCGCGGCCTTCTTGGCCGGCTGGGCCTTCTTGGCGGCTGCGGAGCGGGCTGAAGGCTTCTCCGCTGAGCCCTTCTTCGCCGCGGTCTTCTTGGCCGCCGTCTTCTTGGCGGGCGCTGCGGATTTCGAGGCGCTCGGCCTCCGTGTCCTTCGGGGCCGGGGCTTTTCCTGAGGCTCTTCCTCTTCCTCCGGCTCCTCCGCTTCTTCCTCTTCCGCCTCCGGCTCGTACGCTTCCTCCGCTTCCTCCTCTTCCCCCTCCTCCGGCTCTTCTTCCTCTTCCTCTTCCTCTTCTTCCTCCTCCTCGGCCTCCGGCTCCGCGTAGCCCTGTTCGTCCTCGTCCTCGTACTCGCCCTCGGTTTCGTACTCGTCCTCGTACTCGGAGGGTTCCTCTTCGTCTTCCCTCTTGCCCACGCTCGTCAGTTCGAGCGTGCGGTTGTGGAGCGAGTCGGCGAGGTCGCCGAGCTTGCGATTTGCCGCGGCTCCCAGAGCCTTCTTGCCCGCGTCCAGGGCCTCGCCCCGCAGCTGTTCGCTGATTTCAGCGAACTGGGGCGTCTCCTTGAGCCTACTGAGGCCCTCCATCATGAGTTGACGCGGCTCAAGGCCGAAGCGGCGGCCGGCGAGGTAGGTGGCCACTGTGAGTGCGAGGCGGCCCTTCTTGGTGCGTCCGAGTACGTAGCCCCCGGCCACGGCGGCCGCAAGCGCGTATTTGGTCGTGTCCTGCATGAGCTGTATCCCTTCATCAGGGCGTTTGCGGGATGTACGTCGCCGCCCAGGAATACCGTCCGGGCCTGCGGACCGTGCGGCGGCGTTCTGCGCCGGCAGCCGAAGAAGCGGCTCCGCTCAGGGGGGTCTCTACACCGCCTACCCCCGACACGGGAGATATGTCCCTATATGATGACATTGTAGTTTCAGCGAGCGGTGTTCCCCCAGTGGAGTGACCACATGGCCGCAGCAGAACCCACACGTCCGAGGAGAGTCCGCCCCCGACCGGCTGAGGACGCCGAGGAACAGAAGCGCCCGTCGGCACGCCGCGCTTCCGCCAAGCGGCCGTCAGGGGCTCTCAACGCGTCTTCGGCGATGCGTTCCGCAGCTGGGCAACTGGCCCAACTCCTCGGGAGGCCCCCTGACTCCGTCTCGTCGCTCAAGCCCACCGAGGACGGCTGGGAGGCACAGGTGGAAGTGGTGGAACTGGAACGCATCCCAGACACGACCAGCGTGATGGCCAGCTACAAGGTCGCCCTGGATCCCGAGGGGCAACTGGTGTCCTACGAACGAACCCGCCGATACAGCCGAGGCATGATCGACCGGCCGACCTGAAGACGGGCCGCCCGGGAAAGGAGGCGCCATGACCATGGTGCCGCAGAGCGGCAGCAGCGTAAGCAGGAGCGGAGGCGGCACGGGTGGCAGCAGCCTCTATGACGTGTTGGAGCTCATCCTCGACCGCGGTCTGGTCATCGACATTTTCGTCCGCATCTCGGTGGTGGGCATCGAACTCATCAAGATCGACGCTCGCATCGTGGTGGCCAGCGTCGACACCTACCTGCGGTTTGCCGAGGCATGCAACCGGCTCGATCTCGAAGCAGGCCGAAAGGCACCCGCCCAGCTCCCCGAGGTCGTCGGAACCATGATGGAAGGCGGGGCCAGCGGCAAGGCCAAGGGCGCGATCGGCGGGGCAGTCGATGCCGTGACCGAATCGATTACCGGCCGCTCCGCCAAGCAGGAGGAACCGGAGGAAGAGCCCGAGGAAGAGCCAGAAGAAGAGCCTGCCCCCAAGAAGCGGCGTCCCGCCCGGCGCCCGGTCCGCCGGGAAAGGGAGTAACCGATGGCGCTCTACGTGTACGCGATCACCGGTAAGGACCATCCCCACCGCCTTGACGGTGTGACCGGAGTGGGCTCCCACCCCTCACCCGTACGTACCGTCGCCGCCGGACCCCTGTGCGCGGTGGTCAGCGACATCTCCGAAGAGATCCGGCCCAAGCGCAGGGACCTCCAAGTCCATCAGGAGGTGCTGGAATCGCTCATGGCCGATGCCGTGGTACTGCCGCTGCAGTTCGGCTACTTCGCCTCCGGCGATCAGACCGTCCAACAGGCCCTCGAAGAGAACACGGACAGCTACATCGCCACCCTCGCGCGACTTGACGGCTGCGCCGAGTATCACGTGAGGGCAACCCAGGCGGACGAGGACGAGCTGCTGCGTCAGATCCTTCAGGATTCCCCTGAGGCGAGGGATCTCAACGAGCGGATCCGTGCCGGCGCGCAGGACCCGCAGCTGCCCCTCACGCTTGGGGAACTGGTCGCCCGCGAAGTGCAGGAACGCCAGGATTCGCTGGCCGCCGGACTCGTACAAGCGCTGATTCCCTACGGCCGAGAGCACACCACCCATCCGCCCTCCAGCCCCGACTTCCTCAATCTGTCGCTGCTGGTGCCCCATGACCGGACAGAAGACTTCCTGGCGGCGGAGGCCAGTCTCGCTCAACAGATCGAGGGCGGCGTGGACTTCCGGCTCACCGGCCCATTGCCCCCGTACAGCTTCGTTCAGTGACCCGGCGACCTCGGAACGGAGAACGGAAGGAGGACACTCACCATGGGACTGTTGACAGGCCTGCTCACCCTTCCCATCGCGCCGGTGCGGGCAGTCGTGTGGGCCGCCCAGCAGGTCGCGGAGACGGCCGAAGACGAGTACTACGACCCGGCCCCGGTGTGGCGCGAGCTCGCCGACCTGGAGCGGCGACTGCTGAACGACGAGATCGACCAGGAAACATTCGACCGCCGGGAGGACGAGCTGATCGACCGGCTCGAGGAGATCGCAGAGTTCCGCCGACAATCTCCCTGACGGGGAAGCGAGGCCGTCATCGTGTCTGAGCCACTACCCAGCCGACTCGGATCCTTCCCGTCCCGAGCCGCCCCGATGCCATACGGGCAGAGCACCTCCAGCCTCGCCGACATCCTGGAGAGAGTCCTGGACAAGGGCATCGTCATCGCCGGGGACATTCGCATCAACCTTCTCGACATCGAACTGTTGACGATCAAACTCCGGATCCTGGTCGCCTCCGTGGACAAGGCGAAGGAGATGGGCATCGACTGGTGGGAGCACGACCCCTCGCTCTCCTCGCGTCACACCGGCAGCCCCCTCGAGCAGGAGAACCGGCGACTGCGCGCCGAGCTGGAGGCCCTACGCCGTGAACGCCTCGATGGTGAAGAGTTCCCACCCCGCACCACCAGTGAGGAACCCGAGGGAGATACGGGCGGTGGGACCGCACGGGGGCCTAGGCCATGACGACACCCGACGACGCCCTCACCTACGTCTACGCCGCGGCCCCGCTCACGACAGGCCTCCGAGACGCTCTGATGGGCCTCCGCGGGATCTACGGATCCCCTGTCCTGTTCGTCACCGCACCACCCGGCACGGGCGGCCCGGCGCCGCCCCTGGCCTTCGCCACCAGCCACGTACCACGGCGTGACTTCAACGAGAGCGCGCTGAAGAACCACTTCGAGGACCTGGAGTGGCTCGAGGATGTCGCCCGCGCCCACCACGACGTCGTACAGGCCCTCTCCACCCACACCACGGTCCTTCCCCTGCGCATGGCCACCGTCTACCAGGACGACGACCGCGCCGGCCAGGCGCTTGCCGAGCAGCACGACGCATTCGCCGAACGACTCGCCCAGCTCACCGCCCACACCGAATTCGGCGTGAAAATCTACCTCGCGCCCACCGCAGCCCCGGCCGGCACCGGACCCGACGCCGACGCCGGCGCTGCCACTACTCCGGGCAAGGCATATCTCCAGCGCCGTAGGGCTCAGCACAACACCCAGGAAGCCGTGTACGGCCAAGCGCAAGAGGCCGCCGGAATCATCGAAACCGTCGCCTCCCGATACGCCTCGCAGCACGTGCGACACCCCACCCAGCGCGGCACCCTGACCGGGCCCGTCGAGAACGTGCTCAACGACGCCTACCTCGTCCCCGACGCGTACGCGGAGCCGTTCCGGGCCGCGATCGAAGCGGCTGTCGGCGTCTTCGATGGCATTCGTGTCGAAGTGACCGGGCCCTGGGCGCCCTACTCCTTCGCCATGCCGCCGGTCGAGCGCCGGCACTCAGCCGCTGGCGAGGAGCACGGCTCATGACTCTCGCGGAGCACGGAGAACCGCTTCCCGGGCGCCAAGTGGCGCTGGTGGACCTCCTCGACCGGTTGCTCAGCGGCGGCGTGGTCATCACCGGCGACATCGTTCTGTCGATCGCCGACATCGATCTCGTACGGATCTCACTGCGCGCACTCATCGTGTCCGTCAGCTCCGAGAACCGCCCAGGCACGGCGGCGCAGGAGGGCGGCCATGATGAGTGAAGAACACCCCGAACGGCACCGCGACCCGTCGCCGCACCCCGGTCCCGGCCTCCATGACGTCGGTGACTCGATGTCGCAAGCCTTCCGGCTTATTCAGGCGCCTCCCACGCCGCACGACGCACCCCCGCGCGCAGCTCACCGCATGTACACCGACCGCGACACAGTGGAAGAGGACCTACTCAAACTCGTCCTCACCCTGGTCGAACTCCTGCGTCAGCTCATCGAGCGCCAGGCATTGCGCCGCGTGGACGCGGGAGACCTCACGGACGAACAGGAGGAGGAGCTGGGAGCCACGCTCCTGGCGCTCCACGACCGGCTGGCCGACCTGTGCGCCCAGCACGGCTACGCGCTGGAGGACCTCAACCTCGACCTCGGCCCACTGGGACCTCTCCTTCCACCCCGGACCTGAAAACTCACAGGCCAAAGCCGGCCCGGAAAGCAGTACCCGTCAGGCCCAGCTCTGCATGTAGGACGCACCACTGCCCAGCCGACCCACTGCCCAGCCGACCGACTGGCCAGCTCGGGGGGGCGGAGGTGGACACCGGTCGGCGCAGCGACGATCGAAGTGCACCTGATCGGCACATGCACGCCCCCGTTCCGTCCCACGACGGGTACGAGGCCGGTGAGGCCGTCTACCGGTTCCCTACCGGCGGGCACAGGTCCAAGCACCCATACCCTGCAACGCAGCCAGCCTCTTGGCCGTGGCGATCTGCTCCGATTTCGTAGCCAGGTCGGCTCGGGCAGCGTACCTACGGCCACCCGCGGCCCTCCAGCTCGACCGGGTGAACTGCAGGCCGCCGTAGTGCCCATTGCCCGTATTGGCACGCCAGTTACCACCCGACTCGCACTGGGCGATCGCGTCCCAGTCGACGCGAGGTCTCGAAGTGTGGGCGGCCGCATCGGCGGAATCGGTCAGTGCTGCCTGGCTCAGGAGCACTGCGCAGAGCAGGGCCAGGATGGTGCTTCCGGTTCGCTGGCCGTCTTGGAAACGAGACATCAGTCCTCCGTCGCTGTCGGGCAGAACAGCCCCGCGCGTCCGCGCTAATCCCGCCTGTGGCTGTCGGGCCTTGCAGGCAGCACAGCACGCCTCCGTGCCGCCTCCCGGCCCTATCCGACAGGCGAACGGCCAACGCCACCCGTTCGGCGGCCACAGGCGTGGCTGTCGGGCTCACCGTGTCTTCGCCATGCCCGAACGGAGTGGAGCACCAGCTCGGCGCCGCGCGTTCAGCCACTCACCGCGCGATCATTAAGGGGGACCCTTCGACCGCTGGCTCACCCTGAGGATCGGGGCCAGCTCGCACCAGCAACGAAGCCGGTGGCTGTTATGGCCGGGATGGAGAAGCACACCAATGACCAGTCAGCACGACGGTAACGAGTCCTCGTCCCCCTCTGGAGAGCCGCCGGAGGCCGAGCGCACACTGGGCGAACCCGGCCAGGTCGACGAGTCATCGGCCGGAGCCGACGGCAAGACCACGGCCAAGGAGAAGGCTGCCGCGGTCAAGGAACACACCATCGCGAAAGCCAAACAGGCCACCACGCAGGTCCGCGAGAAGGCCGGCCATACAGCTGAGCTGGCAAAGGGCAAGACACCTGAGCCGATCCTGCACACAGCGACACAAACCGCAGCGCACGTCCGCGACACCGCAAACCGAGCCGGCCACCTCGCAGCCGACAAAACCCCCGACGTAGTCCGTGAAAAGGCTGTACGCGCGGCGCACGCGGCAGGATCCAAATGGACCCCACTGCTTGCAGCGGGGATCGCCACCCTCGTCTTTCTCCTCATGCGCCGCAGTCGGCGGAACCGCTGAAAGCATCGAGAGGACCTCGAAGGTCTTCCAGCGCCCGGCCTGCCCAAGGGAGGGTGGCGCGACCGACGGGACCCTCCTGAAGAGCCGGCCCGACCGGAGCCGGCCCCAAGCTGCTCATCCAGCGCGATACGAGCACGCTTTCTTCTGGGGCGAGACCGGATCTCAGGGCACGCAGCCGGTTTGTTCTTGCCTCGGCACGATCACGAATACCCCCGAATCGGCTCTCCCCTCGAGCGGGAGGGGGAGCCGATTCGGGTGGTGGGCTGATCAACGTGCCGGGTCAGGCACGACGGTGCTTGTTGCGGGTGAGGAGCCGGTAGAGGGCAAGAAGGATGAGGGAGCCGACGATGGCGGCGATCCAGGTGGAGAGATCGAAGAAGCCGTCGATGGAGTCGACACCGAAGATGACCTTGCCGAGCCAGCCGCCGAGCAGGCCGCCCGCGATGCCGATGAGCATGGTGACGATGAGGCCGCCCGGGTCCTTGCCCGGCATCAACGCCTTGGCAATGAGGCCCGCGAACAGCCCAATGAGGATCCACGCAATGATGCCCATGATTCCTTCCCACGTCGTCTCATAAAGCCGTTATCAGTTCAGCTTCTTTACTGTCCGAGCACTTTCAAACGTCCGAATGTTCGATCTTGCTGCCGAAACTGTGAGGTCATTCCGACGCTCCGACGGCGATCGCCAAGGACCTCACTGGAAGGCTGAATGGCTCACACGAGGCGACAGCTTCGTCCGCCCACAACTCGACGGCGGGCTGCGCTACGAGGCCGCCGAAGCGGCCCGCTGCATCAGCGCCGGGCGGCGGGAATCCGACCCGATGCCGCTCCGCCTTGCGGCGAAGCGGGAGAGACATGATGCTGGAGCAGATCCTCGACTTCCGCCTCAGCCAGGACGCCATGGACTTCCAGGACCTGCTGGACACCCGTCGGGTGATCGAAGCGGAGCTGGCCCGGCGGGCCGCGGCACAGGTCGCGGCCGGTGAAGGCTCGCCGGAGGATGCCGCGCGGGCGCTGGACGCGATGCGCGAGGCCGCCGACACGGAGGCCTTCATCGCCGCCGATCTCGCCTTCCACCAGGCGGTGGCGCATCCTCGACGCCGTCGCGGCCGGCGACGAGGCCGGTGCGGCCGAGGCCATGACCGTTCACCTCGCGGAGACGGGTCACGACCTCGGCCTGTAGCGGGCGGGCCGTCACCCCAGCAGGCGCACCCGGGCCGGGCCGGTCCATCCGGCGGACAGGCTGATCGCCGGGTCCACGTAGTTGCCCCAGGCGAGGTCGGGGTGGTTCACGCGGGCGCTGACGATCAGGCCGACGGCGGCCGCGTCCATCGCGAAGGGATCCCCGCCGAGCGCCTCGATGGCGTCGAGGCTGAGGTAGGCGTCGACGGAGGCGGCGTTCTTGCGGCCGGTCACCCGGACGGTCACGGTGTGCTCGCCTCCGGTCAGGCCCGTCCGTTCGAAGACGCGCTGCTGGAACTGCTCGGCAGGGGCGTACAGGTCCGCCTCGGTGGCGGGCCCGCCGTCGACCGAGATCGCGACGATGCCGAGGTTCTCCGCCTTCGCGGAGTAGAACCCGACCTGGGTGCCGGTGAAGCTGAACTCCGCCTTGGCTCCGGTGACGTTGGTGAAGGACTCCGTGCCGAACAGGTCGCCCGCCGTGTACCCGGCGCTCGGGTCCGCGTGCGTCCACGCACCGGTGTAGACCTGACAAGGTCGTTGCCGTTCACACGAAGCGGGGGATCCAGGAGGCGACCCGCTGTCCACCGCACCAGGCGAAGGGCATGAGCGACGGCGAGAGCGCGGCTGCCGACGGCAAGCCGACCGTCCGCCGCACCGGCGGCTCCGATGCGGGCAGCTGCCGGGACGTCGATCCTATCGACTGCCCATTTCGTGTTGTACCGCATCACGATTTATCTTCACGAGGACGCTCGCCGGGCTCGTCCGCGGCGTGAAGGCCTCTCCCATACTCATCCGTATGTCCCTGCTGACATGAGCCCATGAGGGCTTGTTCATGGGCGGAAATCGGGATTCAGGAATTCTTTGCAGAAACTCGCGGAGATGCCGGCGCTTCGGATCCTCCTCCATGGCCTCGCCGGCACTGACTGTCACGGGAAGCAGATCGCTTCTTCCGGTGAAATCGAGTACGTTCTTGTCGGTAAAAACGAAGTTTAGGAAGTCACCTATCTCCTCGCGGTGCCCGTTCTGCTTGAAGCCCATGATCCAGTCAGCGGCGCCCACTCCCACCGCTTCCCTCCCGTCCGGCCCGTCCAGAGTGACCCTGCCGACGCGAACGCCGTTCTTCTCGGCATCCCGCAAGAGCGACGGAGGAGCACTGACCAGTCCCACCTCACCTCGAACGAAGGCGGCCAGGGCATCCGAACGTCTGAGCTCCCGGGGCGAGACCGGGCCGGTCAGTCCCTTCTCGACCAGGTTTTCCTTGATCCAGTCGAGGGTTTTGATGTTGCTGGTCGAGTCGATCGTGTAGCGACCTGTCTCACTGGTATATCCACCTCCTCCGCTCAGGAGCCACATCATCAGTTCGTACTGAGCGTCCTCCGGCGCCAATGGCAGCGCAATGGGATAAGGGACGTCGTTCTCCTTGAGCTTCTCGACCGCCTCAGCCAACCCCTTAAAGTCTGTGGGAGGTCGCTGAATTCCTGCATCGGAGAAGAGTTTCTTGTTGTAGAAGAGCGATCGGGTTGATGCGGCAAATGGGATCCCGTACAAGGTCCCGCTCCGCTCCCCGGCTTCTGCCAGAGCGGGCAGGAAGTTCGCTTGGACGGGGACGGCGAGCAATTCGTCCGCCGAGTACAGCTTGCCGGCGGCTGCGTAGTCTGCGTAGGTTCCGATCTGGGCGATGTCAGGAGCTTTGCCCTCCTTGACCATGTCGGCGACCTTGCCCTCGACGTCCGACCAGGGCTCGACCCGCACGTCGATCCTGACTCGGGGATGCTCGGCCTCGTAGGCCCGTGCCAGCTCGGCCCAGTAGTTCTCGGTGGATTTCGTGTCACCGCCGGTGAGGTCGTAGTCAGCGGCAATCACCTTCAGCGTGGTGACTTCTGCGTCGATGGCGTTGCAGCCGGCCACTGAGGCCATCAGGCCAAGGGCAGCCGAAGCAGCGGCGAGTCGAAGAGAGCGGCGACGCAACACGTTGTCCACTTCCTGCTCAGCGTCAGAAGGTCGTCTTGTCAGTGGGTCCTCTGGCCGCCCGTGCCGATTGAGCACGTGGTGCACACGGGAAGCAAGCGGGATCTCCTTCAGGGACGACCCAGAGGTTGAAGGCCCGTCGGCGGGGCGGACTGCAGCCCCGCCGGCGGGCCTCGTGTGTCAGGTCAGCTGCACGCGACCCCTGACGCCTTCCAGGTGGCGGCGTCCATCATCGTGGTCGGAGCAAAGGCTTCCTGCGCGAAGTCCTTGCCGTTCTTGAGCTTGTCGTACATCGTCTGCACGGCCAGCGCGCCGACGTCCTTGCCGTTGATGAAGAGCGCGGCCTTCATGCCGGTCGGCTTGCCGGAGCTCCAGTTCTTGCAGGCCAGGTAGGCGCCGAGGCCCACGCCGATGACGTCATCGGCCTTGAAGCCCGCGTTCTCCAGCGCGGTCACGCCGCCCTGGACGTTCTCGTCGTTGCAGCCCCAGACCACCCAGTGCTTGACGTCAGGGTTGGCCGTGACGGTGGCCGCGATCTTGTCCTGCGCGCCGGTGGGCGTGTTGTCCGTCGGAACGTCAATGTTCTTGACCTCCGAACCGGAACCTTCCTTGAAGGCCTTTTTCGCGGAGGTCACCCGGTCCGTGCAGACGGTGACGTCCTGCTTCCATGCGGAGATCGTCCGAGTGTCGGCCGCATTCCAGCCGGCCTTCTTGAACTCGGCGGCCGCCCGCCTGCCGACCTCACCACCCATCTGCTGGCCGCTGAAGCCGATACGGGGAACCAGCCCGTCAGGCTCGCAGGCGGCGGGGTCCGGCCCTGTCGTACAGATCTGGTCGTCCGAGGTGAGCAGCTCGACCTCGCTGCTCTCGGCGATCTGGACGAGCTGCGGGCCGACAGCCGGGTCCGGCACAACGACGATCAGGCCGTGGGCCTTCTGGGCGATCGCCGACTGTGCCTCGCTGATCGTCTTGTTGGCGTCGTTGCCGAGGTTGACCACCTTCAGATCGATGCCCAGCTCCTGCGCCTTGGCCCTGGCACCGGCGGCCTCACCGACGAAGTACTCCTGGTCACCCTGCTTCTGGAGGTACGTGATCGAGATCTTGCCGTCGACCTTCTTGGTCTCTCCGCTGGACTTCGCGGTCTCTTGACCACTCGAACACGCTCCGAGACCCAACGTCACAGCCATGCCCAGGGCAATGGCTGCGGTAACCCGGCGGCGACGCTCCATGGACATGGCAGTACTCCTTCATGAACGGATCGACCGGATCGACGGGATCCACGGAAGTTGCTCGACGCCCGCGGCACGGGACGCGACCCACCAACTGAATCGCTCAGAATCAAACTTGATTCAACGCGGTGGGCAATAGAGAACATGGCCGGGCAGACCGAGTCAACATGGAGGAATCCACAACCTCGCATGCGATATCAGTCCGTTACGCCTCCAGGGAGAAGCCAGGTGATCGAGATCGAGGGAGTCCGGCTCAATCGTCCGGAGCCGGCTGCCACCGACTGGAAAGGAGGCGTTCGACGGCAGCCGACCGGTCAGCGGTGAACGTCACCGCCGCCGAGCAGCGAGAGTTCGTTCCTGTGCGGCAGGCCCTCCCAGTCGCCCATGACGGCGACGGAGAAGGCTCCGCAGGTCGCCGCGGTGCGCAGTCGCTCGATGGGCTCGGCTCCGTCCAGGTGGGCCGCCAGATATCCGGCGACGAAGGCGTCTCCCGCGCCGATCGGATCCATGGCGGTGACGCGGACCACGGGCTGTTCGACGGCCGTACCGTCCACGACGCCGACGGCCCCGTCCGCCCCGAGTTTGATCACCGCCTGCCGGGGGCCGAGGTCGCCTGGCGCACCAGTGAGCCGAGAGCGGCGGCGGCTTCGCTGCGGGACCACAGGAGCGACCGGTAGGTGACATCGAGCGACATCGTGACGCCGGCACCGCGGGCGACGTCCACGGCGTGTCGCACCGCCTCCAGGGCTGTGCCGCCCAGCGCGGGAGTGTTACCGGTGATGTGGAGGAGGCGTGCCCCGGGCACGAGGTGTTCGTCCACGTCGCCCCGGGAGAGACTGGATCCTGCGAGTCCCCTGCGGTAGTAGGCGACTCGGGTGTGATCGCTGGTGCGGCGCTCCCGCAGCATGAGGCCGGTGGGCAGGCTGGGTTCGACGCCGACACCGGAGACTTGCCGCCCTTGAGGGCGCAGCCGCCGAGGGCGGCGGCGGTGATGGCCTTGAGTTCGAGGCCTTCACTGCCGGAGAGATCTCGTCCGGGTGAGCCGGTCACGTCGGAGCCACCGGAAACCACGCCCGGGCAACGATCGGCCCGCGGCGTGAAGTGGCTCGGGCACAGCCGCGAGCATGGCCCGGCGACGCCGGATGTCTCCAGGGACCGCAGCGATCAGCGCGGGCAGTGTCCCGTCCCGGACGGGCCGTCTCCGTCCTTCTGCCGGAGCCGGGCGCCTGCCTCCACGAGGTGGTCTCCGAATCGGACGAAGGGTGCGGCTTTGGCCGCCCGGACATGGCGCATGAGGCGCAGTACCGAGACGGCGTTGTCCATGGTCGCCGGGGGCTGAACCAGGGATCGTTCGCTGCCCACCACCGGTTCGACGAGGCATACGTGGCGCTCCGCCTCGATGAGGTCGGCCTCCAGGAGGCTCTCGCGGGCGAAGGCGAGTCCTGGTTCGCGCAGGGCGAGGTCTCCGATGGGTTCGGGCAGCACTTCGAGGAGTTCGTCGACCGCGTTGCGGTACTGGCGGTACTCCACATGCATGCTTCCACTGAGGGGCACCGGTACGACGGTGGGGACCATGGTGGGGCGGACCGTGGTGTTGTAGAAGTCGGAGGGCACCGCTGCGGCATGCGCCCGGGCCGCGGCAAATCCCTTGACGTAAACGGTGGTTCGGGCGAGGTGAGCGGTCGCCTCGTGCACCATCCCTTCGCGCAGACGCTCGTTGGCCTGGCGCAGGGCTATCGTCGCGTAGACGTTGAACAGGACGTGCACATGGTGGCCCGTGATCCAGCGGGAGAGCCACATCTCCTCCGGCCGCCCGAGCCCCTGCCCCTGCCCCTGCCCCCTCCCCCAGGGTGTCCATCGCCGCGTCGTCCCGCCCCGCGGAGGCTTGTGGGCTCTCCTGGTTCCCCGCGAGGTCCTCGACCAGTTGCCTCATCGCGGCGGTCTCCCGGACGATGTCGCTTCCCGAGAGCGGCGCTTCACACAGGTCCGCGAGTCCCCGGTGGATCACGAGGGCCGCCTCCTGGGCAGCCTGCACGGCGGTGAGATCGGCCGTGCGCACCCGAAAGTAGCTCTGCACGGGAGACCTGACCGGCAGCGCGTCCCCATCGGCCTGGGAATCCTGCGCCGACAGTGCCCGGACCAGCCCGGCAGCCGCGAGGGTAGCCGCCTGTAGCCCCGAGGCGCGTTCCGTGGCAGTTCCGAACGCGGGAACGGCTGCGAGCGCGGTGGCGAGCCGTGCGGCCTGGGAGCGCGCTTCACCCTCCAGACAGGGCATGAGGTGCGGCCGCGTCGAGTCGCAGAAGACGGCAACCGGAGGCAGAACGTACGGGGATACCTGATCGGCCATCCGACTGATCTCCTGATGCTCGGCGTAGGGCGTCCGCGTCAGGCTAGGAGCAGCCGCGGCGTCACTGACCTCGCATCGACGATCCGGTCCTGAATCAGCCCCAGGCTGGCCGAGTCCACACAGGCGCCTTCGGGTGTGTCCGGTCCGCTGTCGCGCTAGCCGCCGGTGCCAGCAGGGGCCGGACCCTGTGGACGGACTTACGGCCGCCGGGCAGGCGGGACTTTCGACACACGCCCTAGCTCTCCGGCCGGGCGGTGAGCGGTCCGGGCGACGCCTGCCCCGGAGCGGGGAAGTGGTCGGCGGAGATCCGCTTGCGGAACACGTGGTAGGTCCAGCCCTGGTAGATGAGGACGACGGGGAGCAGGACGAGGGCGACGACGGTCATGACCTTGAGCGCGTAGGGGCCGGACGCGGTGTTGTCGACGGTCAGGTCGAAGGCGCTGCTGGTGCTGGAGACCATGACCCTCGGGTAGAGCTCGGTGAACAGCGATCCCACGGTTGCCGCCATCGCGAGGGTGGTGGCGCCGAAGGCCCAGCCGTCGTGGCCGCTGCTGATGGCCCAGGCCGCGGCGGCGACGGCCAGGACGGCGGCCAGTTCGAGGAGGTTGAGGAGGATGCCCTGGTCGGCGAGGGAGCGTGTCCAGAAGACGAAGGCGAGGACGACCAGGCCGACGGGCAGGACGGCGCGGCGGGCGAGCCGGTGGGCCCTTTCGCGGATCTCCCCGCTGGTCTTGAGGGCGAGGAAGGTCGCCCCGTGCAGCAGGCAGAGCGCGGTCATGGTGATCCCGGTGAAGACGCCGTAGCCGGTGAACAGGTCCGCGAAGGTGCCCGCGTACTCCTGGTCGCGGCCGACGGGTACGCCGTGGAGCAGGTCTCCGAGGGCGATGCCGAGCACGAGGGGCACGATCAGGCTGCCGGCGGTCAGCAGGACGGTCCAGGTCCGTCGCCATCGCGCGCCGTCGACGCGGTCGCGGTACTCGATGGCGATGCCGCGGACGATGAGTCCGGCCAGGAGGAGGACGAGGGCGAGGTAGAAGCCGGAGAAGAGTGTGGCGTACCAGCCCGGGAAGGCGGCGAACATCGCAGCGCCGGCGGTGACCAGCCAGACTTCGTTGCCGTCCCATACCGGTCCGATGGTGTGGAGGACGGCCCGTCGGCTCGCTTCGTCGCGGGAGAGCACTCCGTGGAGCATGCCGACGCCGAGGTCGAAGCCCTCCAGGACGAAGAAGCCGACCCACAGCACGGCGATGATGATGAACCAGACGGTGGTGAATTCCATCGCGGGCCTTCCGGCGGCTCGGGACCTCAGTAGGTCATCTCGGGGGCGGGCTGGTCGTCCTTGTGCGTGGGGCCCGCGCCCTTTCGGGCGTGGCGTGTCATCAGCACGGCGGCGACGACGGCCAGTGCGGCATAGAGGAGGAAGAAGGCCACGATGCTGATGGCGACCTCGGTGGTGCTGACGGAGGAGGAGACGCCGTCCTTCGTCAGCTGGATGCCCTGCACGATCCAGGGCTGGCGGCCGTTCTCGGTGAGGAGCCAGCCGGCGGTGTTGATGAGGAACGGCAGCGGAACGGCCCAGACCGCGGCGTTCAGGAACCAGCGGGAGTGCGTGAGCCGCTTGCGTCGCAGCAGCCACAGGCCCCACAGGCCGACGAGGAGGGCGACCACGGCCAGGTAGGCCATGACACGCATCGACCAGTACTGGATGAAGACGTTGGGCACGTAGTTGCCCGGACCGTATTCCTGCTCGTACTGGCTGTTGACCTCGTTGAGGCCGAGGACCTTGCCGTTCCAGTGGTTGGTGGCCAGCAGGGAAAGCAGGTGGGGGATCTCCAGGACCTGCGTGGGTGTCTGGTCGTCGTTGCCGCCGCCGATCTGGAAGAGCGAGAAGGAGCAGGGTTGGCAGGTCTCCCATTGCGCCTCGGCGGCAGCGATCTTCATCGGCTGGAACTTGCCCTCGGTCACGCCGAGTTCGCTGCCGACGAGCATGGCGAACAGCAGGGCGGGGACGAGGACCAGCAGCGACAGACGAGCCGACAGCCGGAACGCCGAGGACGCATCCTTCGCCGTGTGCGGGTCGCCTTTGCTCTCGGCGCCATCCTTGTCCGCGGCGCCGTCCTTGTTCTCGGCGCCACCCTTGTCCTCGCGGAGGGCTCTGCGGAGGTGCCAGGCCGAGACGGCGAGCATGACCATCGCACCGGTGACCAGCGCGGCCAACAGCACGTGGGCGTAGCCGCGGAGGAAGACGGGGTTGGTGAACAGCGCCCAGATGTCGTTGAGCTGAGGTCGACCGGTGGACGGGTCGATGGCGTAGCCGACCGGGTGCTGCATCCAGGAGTTCGCCGCCATGATGAACAGCGCCGACAGGGCGCTGCCGGCTGCCACTGCCCAGATCGTCGCCAGGTGGACGCGCTTGGACAGCTTGTCCCAGCCGAAGATCCACAGTCCGAGGAAGGTCGACTCCAGGAAGAAGGCCGCGAGGCCCTCCATCGCCAGTGGGGCCCCGAACACGTCGCCGACCGTGCGGGCGTAGCCCGACCAGTCCATGCCGAACTGAAACTCCTGGACCAGGCCGGTCACCACGCCGACGGCGACGTTGATCACCAGCAAGGTCCCGAAGAACCTGGTCAGCCGCAAGTACTCGACCCGCCCGCCTCGGTGCCAGGCGGTCTGCAGCAGGGCGGTCAGCAGGCTCAGACCGATGGTCACCGGGACGAACAGGAAGTGGTAGATCGACGTCATCGCGAACTGCAATCGCGCCAGATCCAGCTGACTCATGTGTCCACACCCATCACACCGCAACGCAGGCTGATTCAGCCGCCCAGACAAGCAGACCGACACCAGTGCGGCCGGTGCGCCGCACCCCTGGACGGCCGTGGCCATCCGTACGGCGCAACCTCATCCCGGCTTCGCCACCGGCGGCTGATCGCCGTGCGCCGATCGCCGTGCGCTGATCGCCGGCGCCTCGTGTCAGCTCAGGCGGGCCGCGATCCGGTCGCCGACCCGCAGGGCGTTGGCGATGGCGGTGAGTGACGGGTTCACCGCACCGATGCTGGGGAAGAAGCTCGTGTCGACGACATAGAGGTTGTCCAGGTCGTGGGCCTTGCAGTCGACGTCCAGCGCGGAGCTCTTCGGGTCGTCGCCGAACCGGACGGTGCCGGCCTGGTGCGCGGTGGCGCCGATCGGCATGCCCTTGTGCAGATAGATGCTGTGCGGCAGCAGGTGGTGTTCGTGCATGCCCAGGTGGCCGAGCATGCCCTGGAGCTTGTGCCGGAGGCGTTCCAGACCGGCGATGTTGTTCTTCTCGTCGAGGGCCAGATGGATGGCGCCGTCCTTGTCCAGAGTGACGCGGCTCTCGGGCAGCGGGAGATCCTCGCCGCAGAGCCAGAAGTCGACGGCGTGGTGGGCCAGCGTCTCGAACGGCATGTCCGGCATGACGGCGCCGGCCCAGCGCGGTGCCTCGCCGTGAATCTGGTCGGCGTCGGACTTCCCGAGCATCTGGATGCCGCCGAGCGGAAAGTCCCAGTCGTCCGCACCCAGGTACCAGTCGTGCAGGGCCAGCGTCTTCTGGAACCTTGTGGGATTGGGTTCCTTCGACACCGCCATCAGCGCCAGGTTGTTGTGTCGCATGTAGTGGCGTCCCACCACGTCCGAGCTGTTCGCCAGGCCGCCGGGATGCTTGTCGTTCGCCGAACGCAGCAGAAGCGCGGCGGAGTTTACGGCGCCACAGGCGACGACCACGATGTCGGCGCTGAACACCTGGGTGGTCCCGTCCCCGAGTTCGGCCACGACCCCGGTGACGGTGCGTCCGGTCGGGTCGGTGTCCAGCCGCCGTACGTGGGCGCCCGTGACCATGGTGACGTTGTCGTGCTTCAGCGCCGGGTCGACGCAGATCACCTGGGCGTCGGACTTCGCGCCCAGCAGACACGGGAAGCCGTCCACACGGTCGCAGCGGATGCACACGCTGGCATGGGTGGCCCGGCCGTTCCCGTCCTGGGTCAGGTTCACCCCGATCGGCAGATGGAAGGGGTGGAGCCCCTTCTTCTCCAGGTCGTCGCTGAGTTGCTGGATGCGCGGCTCGTGCTCCACCGGCGGATGCGGATACTGGCCGCTCGCCGAACCCTCGGTGGGGTCCTCGCCGTGGCGGCCGTGCACGAGATAGAGCTGCTCCGCCTCCGTGTAGTACGGCTCCAGATCCTCGTAGCGGATCGGCCAGGCGGGTGAGACGCCGTCGTGGTGGCGCAGTTCGCCGAAGTCCTCGGGGCGGAGTCGGAAGAGCGCGGCACCGTAGAACTTGGTGTTGCCCCCGACGTAGTAGTTCACCTCCGGGGGGAACTCGTTGCCATGCTTGTCGTACCAGAACTCGGGGGCGCGGTACCTGCCCTTGACGAAGACGGCGGTGGAGTCCCAGTTGTCCCGTTCCCGCGGCAGGTAGTCGCCGCGTTCCAGGATCAGGATCCGCTTGCCGGTGGGGGCCAGCCGGTGGGCGAGGGTGCCGCCACCCGCTCCCGTACCGACGACGATGACGTCGTAGTGCTGATCGTCAGCCATGCGGAGATCCCGTTCTTGGAGTCGCGGGCCGTCCTGGCCGTAGCGTCCGTACGGAGAGTCGCGGTGCTACGGGGTGCCGGAGCGCACCCGCTTGATCGGATTCGTGGCTCTTTCGAAGCTACCGGTCCCCCTCGGGAGCGGCGACTCGACGCGATGCGGACCTGGTCTTCTCAGAGGACGGCGATCGGGTTGACCGGTGAGCCGGTGGCGTGAGGCAGCCGCAGGGGGGCGACGACGCACAGGAAGGACCAGCGCTCCTCCGCTTCGCACACCTTCGCCAGGTCCTCGAATTGGAGGTAGTCCAGCAGGTGTATGCCCATGGCGTGGATCGCCAGGACATGCACCGGAAAGTCGACGCCTTCGGTGGAGCTCGGGGCGGTGTCGTTGTTACCGTCACCGCCGAGCACGGCGACCCGCCGGTCCGCGAGGAACTCCAGCGCCGTCGGGTGGAGCCCGGCGCGGTACTGCGCCGTGTTCCATGCGCCCAGTTCGGCGCGGCGCCGGCGGTGGCCGACGCGGACGAACAGGTGGTCGCCCTCACCCACACGGACGTCCTGCGCGGTCTCGGCCGCGCTGAGGTCCTCGGCGGTCACGTGATCACCCGGTTCGAGCCACGGCACTCCGCGCAGCCGCGGGATGTCCAGCAGTACGCCGCGTCCGACGATCCCGTCGTGAGCCACATCGATGGAGAGTGCCGCGGCACCGCCCGGCGTGACGCTGCTCGCGGCCACGCCACCGTGGAGCGTGCCGTCGTAGATCACGTGACAGAGGGCGTCGATGTGGCTGTCCGCGTCGCCGTGCACGTTCATCGCGAAGCGGTCCATGGCGAAACCGAGCCCGCCTGTGGCGCGGTCCTTCGGGTTGCCCTTCATCTTGTGCTGGGCGGGCTCCGGGTTGTCGGGTCCTGATGACGTTTCCACAGGTGCGGCCAGTGTGACCGTCCGGCCGGTCCGTATCTCACGGCCGGCGGCCAGCACTCGGGCGGGCGTGAGTGCGACCAGAGCGCCCCGTTCGCCGCCGGCCCAGGCGGTGCGCGAGAGGAGGCTCTGGTAGAGCGCGGCGAACTCGGCCGCGGTCAGCGTGGGGCCTTCGGCTCGACGGGCATGCGTGACCATGGATCAGCTCCCGTTCTCCGCGTCGAGCGCCACGTCGAGAGTGATGGCGGCCCTGATCAGGGACAGGTGCGTGAAAGCCTGCGGGAAGTTGCCCAGTTGCTCGCCGCTGGGACCGACCTCCTCGGCGAACAGCCCCACGTGGTTGGCGTAGGTCTGCATCTTCTCGAAGGCGTACCGGGCCTGGGAGACGCGGCCCGCCCGCGCCAGCGCGTCGACGTAGAGGAAGGTGCACAGGCTGAAGGTGCCTTCCGAGCCGCGCAGACCGTCCGGCGATGCGGCGGGGTCGTAGCGGTAGACGAGGCTGTCGGAGACGAGCTTGCGGTCCATCGCGTCGAGCGTGGAGAGCCAGGTCCTGTCGCGGGGAGCGATGAACCCGACCAGGGGCATGAGGAGCAGCGAGGCGTCCAGGACATCGCCGTCGTAGTGCTGGACGAAGGCGCGCTCCTTCTCGCTCCAGCCTCGTTCCATGACCTGTTCGAACACGGCGTCCCGGGCCTTGCGCCACCGTTCCAGGTCGGCGGGTCTGCGGAAGTGCTCGGCCAGCTGCAGCCCGTGGTCGAAGGCGAGCCACGACATCACCCGGCTGTAGGTGAAGTCCTGACGGCCGCCCCGGGTCTCCCAGATGCCCTCGTCCGGCCGGTCCCAGGCCTCGGCGAGCCAGTCCAGCGTCCGGGCGAGCGTCCGCCATCCCTTGAAGCCGGCCTGCTGCGCGATCTCGGCTCCCTGGGACACGGCGTAGAGGGCCTCGCCGTAGATGTCCAGCTGAAGCTGGTCCGCGGCGCCGTTGCCGATACGGACGGGGGCGGAGCCGCGGTAGCCCTCGAAGTGATCGAGGGTCTCTTCCGGCAGGTCGGGGTCTCCGTCGACCCGGTACATCGTCTGGAGCGGCTCCCCCTCCTTGCCTTCGCGCTCGTGGAGCCTGTCCACCAGCCAGTGGATGAACGCGGTGGCCTCCTCGACGAAGCCGAGGTCCAGCATGGCTCGTACGGACAGCGCGCCGTCGCGTACCCAGGTGAACCGGTAGTCCCAGTTGCGCTCTCCGCCGACCTGTTCGGGCAGGCCCATGGTGGCTGCCGCGATCAGCGCGCCGGTGGGGGCGTAGGTGAGGAGTTTGAGGGTGATGGCCGAGCGGTGCACCAGCTCGGGCCACCGCCCCCGGTAGCGGGACTTGCGCAGCCAGTGCCGCCAGAACTGGCTGACCTCGTCGAACTGCCTCTCGAGCCCGTCGGCGGTGGGGGGTACGGGCGCCTTGCCACCCGAGGCGCAGACGGTGAAGACGGCGCCGCCGGACTCGCCGGCTTTCAGCGTCACTCGTCCGCGTACGTCCTGGCCGTCCCGCTCCAGCGGGAAGGTGGTCTGCAGGTGCCCGTCGAGCCCGGGCGCCCGGAACACAGCGCCGTCCCGGCCGAGTTCGAGTGCGTGCTCGGCCCTGCCGTAGTCGAAGCGCGGCCGGCATTCGAGCGTGAAGTCGACGCTGCCCCGCACGACGCGGACCATACGGACCAGGGTGTGCCGGTCGGTCGCGGTGCGGGTCTGGTCCGGGGGCATGAAGTCGACGACCTCACCCACCCCGTCCGGTGACATGAAACGGGTCACCAGGATGGCGGTGTCGGGATAGTAGAGCTGCTTACAGGTCCCGTCCGGGTGCTCGGGAGCAAGCCGCAGGTACCCGCCGCCGTCGTGGTCGAGCAGGGCGGCGAAGATGCTGGGCGAGTCGAACCTGGGCGCCGCGAACCAGTCGACGACGCCTTGCGACGACACGAGCGCCGCGGTCTGCAGGTCGCCCACCAGCCCGTGCTCGGCGATGGGAGGGTAGCGGTCCATTGCGGCTCCGAGGTCTCGGAAGTAGCCCCTGCGTCCACTATCCGGCACCCTGGACGCGCCTGCCACGTCGAAACGATCGACGTCCGCCCGGGTCCGCCCGGCCTCGCCCGCCTCCGCCGGGCCACCCGTGTCCCGCCGGCGCCCCCGCAGGGCGATCCACCCGGCCTCCCGTAGCCCGGCCGCTCTGACGGCGGACCCGCCGAACCCCCTACGGGGTGTTCACGTCCAGGAGGCGGCGGGTGCGGGCGCTCGCTCCGCTCAGGGTGAGGGGGATGCCCAGGCTCACGCACATGCGGTGCGCGCGGGCGAGGGCGCTGAGGGTCGCGGGGGTCGGTTCGGCGGTCGGGACTGCGATGATCACGCGGCTCGGACGGTGTTCCTGGACGAGGGCCTGGACCTGGAGCGCCACCGCGGCCCTGTTGGTGACGTCCAGATCGCGGTGGAGCGTCACGTGCAGGACGTCGTGACGAACGGTGTGGTTGATGAGCATGGTGTGGTGTCCCTCCGCGCAGGACGACGAGAGCCCGCAGCACGACTCGGCGCGGGCATCGTCCGAGGATGCCACGGGGACCGGCCCCGCGGCGTTCTCGTAACGCCCTCGATACGACGTGTCTGACGGAAGGCGCCGGCGGCCGGCCCTCCGGAGCCGTGATTCCGGCACCCTTCTCCCGGAAGCCCCAGATCATTCACGTACATGAATCGCGCGAGCCGGAGGGCTAAGGGCTGTCCCGTAATCCCCGGTGGATCAGCGCGCGGCGTCAGATGCGGTGCATCGCAAGGCGGAGGGGCGTCCGCATACTGGATGTATGCGGACGTTCCGACAACGCGGCGAGGCGCCGTAGCTGTCGTCGCGCGCCCGCCGGGGATTACGGGACAGCCCTTAGGGTGAGGAGGACCGGAGTGACCGGTCGAGATTTCGAACGCGACCCCTCACCCACCAGGCGGTTTCCATGAGCCAGTTCGACCTGCCCATCGACCAACTCCGCACGTACCGCAGCACGTCCGCGGAGCCGGAGGACTTCGACGCCTTCTGGACGAAGACCCTCGACGAGGCGCGCGCGCACGAGCTGGACGCGCGTTTCGAGCCCGTCGCGACGGGGCTCGCCACGGTGGAGGTGTACGACGTGACCTTCGCCGGGTTCGGCGGGCAGCCGGTCAAGGGCTGGTTCGTCCTGCCGGCCGGCACGTCCGAACCGCTGCCGGTGGTGGTCGAGTTCCTCGGATACGGAGGCGGGCGCGGACTGCCGCACACGCATCTGCTCTGGGCCTCGGCCGGGTTCGCGCACTTCGTGATGGACACCCGCGGGCAGGGTAGCGGCTGGGCCACCGGCGACACCCCCGACCCGGTCGGCAGCGCGCCGGCGTTCCCCGGCTTCATGACGCGGGGCATCCAGGATCCGTACACCTACTACTACCGGCGGCTCTTCACGGACGCGGTCCGCGCGGTCGAGGCGGCGCGCTCGCATCCGCTGGTGGACGCCGCTCGCACGGCCGTGACCGGGGTGAGCCAGGGCGGCGGCATCACCCTGGCCGTCTCGGGACTGGTGCGGAACCTGGTGGCCGTGGCCCCGGACGTCCCGTTCCTCTGCGACTTCCCGCGCGCGACGACGATCACGGACCGCACCCCGTACCGCGAGATCGGCAACTACCTCAAGACCCACCGCGGCCGCGTCCAGCAGGCGCGGAACACCCTGGCCTACTTCGACGGGGTCCATTTCGCGGCCCGCGCCACGGCGCCGGCGCTGTTCTCGACGGCCCTGGAGGACCTGACCTGCCCGCCGTCGACGGTGTTCGCGGCCTTCAACGCGTACGCGAACACGGACAAGGAGATCGAGGTCTACGACTTCAACGACCACGAGGGCGGCGACTCCTTCCAGCAGGCGGCCCAGCTCGGCTGGCTGCCCGGGAGGCTGCGCGGCTGACCCGCACTCCGGCCGCGACGAAGCGTCGCCCGCCGTCAGGGGCCGGCGGCGCTTCGTCGTTCCCGACCCGTCATTGGATCCGGGCGAGCGTGAACCCCAGGTCAGCACACCCGCCCCCAGGGCCTTCAGCTGCGTCGCCGGGACCTCCGGGAGGTCCAGGCGGGCTCCGTCGACAGGCCCAAGAATGCGGGGCCAATTTTCATCTCCGGCACCTACAAGCAAAGACGCGGCCGGATAAGATCCTGCCGCGGGGGTGACGGTTTGGACGAGTGGGCTGTGTCATCTGATGTGACGCGTCGTGATGATGCCGGTTCCGGCGGTGGGTTACCTGATGCCGCCGTGACGCGTCGTGATGACGACGGAGCTTCCGCAGCTCTGCTGCGACTTCCGTCGGCGCTGGCCGAACGCTTCGTGGTGGTCGGGGAGTTACCGCACCAGGGGCGTGAGGCGGATGTGTTGCTGGTCCGCGACGCGGCGGGGGGTGAGTTCGTCGCGAAGGTGTACCGCAGTGGGGTCCGGGTCGCGCCCGAGGTCTGGGAGCGCTTGCGGGGGCTGGACACCAGCCACGTGGTACGTGTGATCGAGACCGGTTTCTCGGACGGGCGTGACTTCGAGGTGTCGGAGTACCTCTCCTGGGGGTCGCTGGAGGACCTGGTCGGGGTCGGAGCCGTGATGTCGCCGGCTGTCCTGTCCAGTGTCGTTTCCCAGTTGGCGGAGGCGGTGGCGGAGCTCCACGGTGTAGGAATCGTGCACGGCGACCTGAAGCCCTCGAACGTGCTCTTACGCCGGAGGGAACCGCTGGAGTTGGCGCTGGCGGACTTCGGCGTGAGCAAGTCATTGGATGAGACGTCCCGGTTCACGCAGCGCGCGTTCGGGACGCCGGCGTATTCGGCCCCGGAGTATCTGTTCAGCGCAGAGGTGTCCGGTTCGCAGGACTGGTGGGCGGTGGGGGCGCTCGCCCGCCAATTGGCCACAGGCCGTGCGCCGTTCGAGGGCCTGTCGGAGCAGGCGGTCCGGAATCATCTGGCCACTCGGCCGGTCGATGTGTCGGATGTGACGGATGAGCGGGTACGGCTGCTGTGCAGCGGGCTGCTGGTCAGGGATCCGGGCCGCCGGTGGGGTGCTTCCGAGGTGCGCAGGTGGCTCGAGGGCGGTACCCCGGAGGTGGCGGAGGAGTTACCCGCTTCCGGCACTGAGCCGGCCGGCACCACCGGCCGCAAGCCCCTGCAGTTCAACGGTGTGAAGTACACGGAGAGAACAGCACTGGCCCGGGCACTGGCAGCGGACTGGCAGACCGCCGCGCGCCGGTTCTTCGTCTCCATGGGGGAAGCGGACAATCCCAGCCAGGGCTGGCGCCAACTGCGCAACTGGCTGGCGCAGTTCGAGGATCCCGAGCACGACGACCTCGAAGACCTCGTGGACCTGATCGACATCCACCTTCCCGGAACCGACGCGCCGGACGCGAAGGTGCTGCGGCTGCTGCACTGGCTCGATCCGACGATGCCGCCCGTCTACCGCGGCAAACGGATGCTTCCCGAGGATCTGCTCACACTGGCCCAGCAGGCCTCGTCCACCCAGGACGACGACGGACGCCGGACCGCACGAGAGCTCGTCGACGAGTTGTACACGCGCGACCTGCTCGCAACCCTCGCGACCTTCGGTGAAGGCGCTCACCAGCTCGCCGACGTGAACCGTCGTTGGCGCGACCTCAATGCCCGGTGGGACGGACTGCAGGAGTCGGCCGCACTGCCACCCAGGATCCGCACAGAACTCAGGGGGTCCGAGATCCGCGTGGAGGCGCTGGCCATCGCGGTGGACCCGGAATGGGCCCGGGCGCTACGACAACGGATCGAATCCTCCGCGGCGTCCGCACAGGGCACGACCGGCTGGTTCGACGCGCTGCTGGCCGACGGTGGAGACCCCGTCCGTCACCTGGCGGCCACGCGCACTCTTCCGGCCGCCGTCGCCGAAGCCCGCCGCCTGGAGGAGCTGCGCCGCGCTCACCAGGCCGTGGCGGCGACCCATCAGCACGAGTGGCAGGAATCAGAGGAACACAGACGATCCGGCACCGGAGGGACCATCCGGCGCGCCCTCGGCGGAGTGGCCTTGCTGTTCGCCCTGCCGGTCGGCGTGCCGCTGATCGTGGGTACCTTGGTCGGCGACGACGAGTTCCTGCTGCGGTTCGTCCCTGCCGCGACGGTGACCTGCGGAGTTCCGCTCGCCTGCGAGCTGGTGCTGGCGGCGAGACTCGGACAGGCCTACCACCCTCGGTGGTCCCTTCAATCCCGCCTTGCCGAGGGGCTCCGTCGCCTGCCCGGCCGACGGAGAGCAGTGGCGACGCAACTGCAGCCCATGCGAAGGAGCACGAAGGTCCTGGGCGGGGGCTGCCTCCTCTACCTCACACTCGCCACCGTGATCTGGGCGATCGTCACGCTGGAGATCTGGTCACCGATTCCTCTCGTGGTTGCGGCGGGGTACGGATTCTGGTCGTTCATCCGGTACAGGGATTGGCGCACCACGCACGAAGCACAGCGGCCGCAGGTTCAGGGGGAACGATGAGCGGGCCCAAATGTACGACGTACCAGCTTGACCAGTCCCTCACCGCCGAGGCGTTACGCGCGGCCGCACAGGACGCAGCGGTACGCGAGGCCACACGACGCCGTCAGGAGGCCGCCCGCGACGCAGCCCTCCTGGCCGCGGCCGCCCGGGACGCGGCCGTACGCGGGGTCAGGACACGCAACGCGCGCATCACGGCTCTCTCCCAGTCCCGCGAGGACTTCAGGGAGCAGTACGGTGCCGCCATCATCGTGCGGCCTCCCGAGCCGCTGCGCATCGGCACGCAGTCCACGGCGGAGCTGGAAGCCTGGTGCGCCGAGGCCGACCGCGCGCTGGCCACCGCGGAGCGGGAACTCCAGGAACAGACCGCTCGCGCCTTCGCGACGGATCTCTTCGCCGACGTGACCGGGCGCACTGCCGAGCGCCGTCTGGTCGATGCCGCCGAGTTGTTCGCGGACCGCTCGGAGCCCTCCGGCGCCGTCGGCTCCGAGCACGAGGACGAAGCCGCGCGCGAGGATGTCGAACGGACCCTGACCCGAGTCCTGTCGCGCCTCCTTCCGGACTGTGGCACGGGCCACCGGGCGGACGCTCAGCTGGCCGCGGTGCGAGCGGCCGAGGCGACCACCCTCGACGAAGCACGCACCTGGCTGACCGAGACAAGGCTCCGGGTGCAGCGTGCCAATTCGGCCGCGGAGGCGAGGCGACGCGACGCCGACGAAGCGATCGGGTTCCTCCAAGACCTCGAACACACCCGGAAGGCGGACGTGGACTCGGTGCGGGCTCTGCTCGCGGAGGTCGTGGCCGGCCGCCGCGCCCTCGACGAGCCACTTCGCCGGCGGGTGGCCGGTTGCCGGGCCGCGGCCGAAGCGGAAGCCGAGCAGCAGTACGTGGTCAACACGGTGACCGACGCCCTCACCGACCTCGGCTACCACGTCGGCCAGGGATTCGAGACGCTGACCGTCACCGACGGCACCCTGCGCCTGTCACGGAGCGAATGGCCCGAGCACGCGGTCAACCTGGTCATCGACCAGCAGGGCGGCCAGATGCGTACCGCGGTGGTGCGCACCGCCGCCGGCGACGGCGACGACGACGCGCACCTTGACGTCGAACGCGAAGAACAGTGGTGTCAGGACTTCCATGAACTGCGTGACCGGCTCGCACAGGCGGGGCTGAGCACCGACGTTCAGGTCGCGGTCCCACCCGGACAGGTTCCCGTGCCCCTGGTCGTCGCCCCGGTAGCGGCGAGCACACGGGCCCGGCCCGGATACCGGGAGCGCGACCGGTGATCCGTCCGAACGACTGACAGGTTCCGGACCGGAAGCCGGCAACATGGGGAGGGGAATCCTTGTCCGCCGAGGACACGCGCACACCTGCTGGCGTCCCGCCGACGGCGGGGCCGCCGTTCGTCCGGGAATTCGAGGCGACTCTGCCCGTCCACTCGCAGTTCGTCCTGTGGGGGAACCGCCATGACAGCTTCCTTGTCCGGGAGTCCGGCGACGCACGCCCCCGTCTGCTGTCCTTGCTGGACCTGCTCTGGCAGACGCTCCGCACGAACGGCTACGCATGCCTGCTCGTGCACGACCCCGTGGACGGTCTCCGGGTGCACCTGCCGGCCGGTGCCACGGCCGAGGAAACCGATCAGGCCGAGGCGGCCATGTCCCGGCTGCTTCCTCGGCCTCCACGGCCGGGAGCACTTCCCTCACTGGAGACCCTGCGTACGCTGATGGCCGAGCTGGCCCGTCCCGCGCAGCAGATCCGGGCGGCGCTCGCGATCGACGACGCCTCCCGCATCGCGCGCAGTGCGACGGAGATGGAGCCGAACGAACGGGACTTCTTCAGGTTCTGTGCCAGGCTCTCCCGCATCGCCGTTCCGGTGGGCGCGCCGAGCGGCCGTACGACCCCGTTGTACAACCCGGTGATCTGGCTGGCGGACCGTGAGGGTGATCTGCCGGCCTGGCTCACTTCGGCCAACGACCAGATCCGGTCCATCGGGCTGCCGGTACCGGATCTGGGCGACCGGCAGGCCACCGCGCGCCTGCTGATGAAGCTCTTCGGCGTCACGGACCTCGACTCGGACGCGCGGGCGACCGAGGCGTGCGACGCGTTCGCGGCTCAGACGGACGGACTCACCCTCCAGGCGATGATCGAGGTCACGCGGCTGGCCCGGGACCGCGGCCTGACGATGACGGAGCTTCCGGACGCGATCCGCATCTACAAACTCGGTGTCATGGACAACCCCTGGAAGCGGGAGTACCTCCGCAAGCGGATCACGGACGGCCAGCATTCGATCCCGCAGCGGGTCGTCGGACAGCCGCAGGCCGTCACCAAGACCCTCGACATCCTGAAGCGCGCGGCCCTCGGGCTGTCCGGCGCGCAGCAGTCCAGGTCTTCGGCCCGGCCGCGTGGCGTACTGTTCTTCGCCGGTCCCACGGGCGTGGGCAAGACGGAACTGGCCAAGGCCATCTCGTCGTTGATCTTCGCGGACGAGTCCGCCTATCTGCGGTTCGACATGAGCGAGTTCTCCTCGGAGCACGCCGGGGACCGGCTGATCGGGGCGCCACCGGGGTACGTCGGATTCGAGGCGGGGGGCGAACTGACCAACGCGGTGCGTCAGCAGCCCTTCAGGGTGATCCTCTTCGACGAGATCGAGAAGGCCCACCCGCGGATCCTGGACAAGTTCCTGCAGATCCTCGAGGACGGCCGGCTGACGGACGGGCGCGGCTCGACCGTGCACTTCTCCGAGTCCGTCCTCGTGTTCACCTCCAACCTCGGGACGAGCGTGGAGGACGGCAGCGGGCGGCTCGTGCCGCAGGTTCACCCCGGCATGCCGTACGAGGAGATCGAGGAGCGCATGAAAGCGGCGATCAACGACCACTTCACCAGAGTCCTCGGCCGACCGGAGCTGCTCAACCGCTTCGGGGACAACATCGTGGTGTTCGACTTCATCGACCGCGAGGCGGCCGCCCGCATCTTCGACCTCCAGCTCGACAACATCATCTCCAGGGTCCACGAGGAGCAGGGCATCGTCCTGGAAGTCGACGTCGAGGCCCAGGCGGCGTTGCGAGAGCGCTGCACCGACAACCCGCACATGGGTGGCCGGGGCATCGGCATGGCCCTGGAATCGCAGTTCGTCAATCCCCTCGCCCGGGCCCTGTTCGACCGGGACCCGGCAGCGGGTGCACACGTCCGGGTGACCGGCCTGCGGCGCGAGGGTGACATCGTCTCCGTGGAGCTGGCATGACGGCCTCCCCCGCCCGCCCCGTCGAGCTGATGCTGAACAAGGCGCACTACCCGGTGACCTCGCTGGGCCCCGGGACCCGGGCGGGCATCTGGACGCAAGGCTGCACGATCGGCTGTGCCGGGTGCGTCTCCCAGGACACTTGGGCGGCCGATCCCGGCACGTTCGTGGACGTCGCGGCACTTCAGGCCTGGCTCTCCGGGCTGCCCGATCCGCTCGACGGGATCACGGTCTCGGGCGGAGAGCCGTTCCAGCAGCCGAAAGCGCTCGGCGCGCTCCTGGAGTGGGTCCACGCCTGGCGCCGCGAGCGGCCCGCGCCCGTGGACGTGCTCGTCTACAGCGGGTACTCCCTCGCCCGGCTGAGGGAGGAGCACCCCGCGCTCCTCCGCCTCTGCGACGCGGTGCTCACCGGCCCGTATGTGGAGCGCCTCAACAGCCCCGGTCTGCGCTGGCACGGTTCGAGCAACCAGCGTCTGACCGCGCTGACCGATCTGGGGCGCGAGCGGTACGAGGGAACCGGCTCCGTCGACTCGCCGCCCATGCAGGTCGCGGTGGACGACGGCCGCATCTGGTTCATCGGCGTTCCCCGCCAGGGCGACATGGATCGCCTGAGCGATCGCCTCCGATCGGCCGGCATCACCATGGAAGAGGTGTCATGGCGCAGCTGACCTGCGCGACCTGTGGCCTGGCGGCGGAGGACGACGATCTCGTCTGCCGGGGATGCTCCGGGAACCTCAGCCGTCCCGTCGTCGCCCGGTACCCCCGGCCCGGCCCGCCCCCGCACACGCCCGCGGCCGGGGTGGAGACCTCTGGGACCGCGGCCGAGGGCGATCCGGCCGAAGGGGAGCGGCCCCGGGCCTGCCCGCACTGCGGAGCCCCGGTTCCGGTGCCGACCAATCAGGTGTGCGTGGTCTGCCAGCGGATGCTGGCCGAGGTGCGCCCGTCCCGTACCGCCGGTTCCGGAGAGGGGGCCGTGGACGTGCAGGCGACCCGCCGGGACGTCCCCACCACCGTCCTGCGGATCCGGTTCGGTGCGGTGGAGCGCACCGTGACGCCGGGCAGCACTCTGCTCCTCGGCCGCGCTCCGGCCGCACACACGACGCGCGCCCTGCTGGAACGCTACGACAACGTCTCCCGTCAGCACGCGACCGTCGGTCTGGAACCGGACGGCACCGCATGGGTACGGGACGAGCACTCCACCAACGGCACCTTCGTGAACAGCAGCCCGATCAGTGCCGGTGCCCGGACACCCCTGCGGGACGGCGACGTTCTCAGGCTGGCCGCGGACTGCACGCTCGGGATCACTGTCGAGCGGCCAGGGGAAGCGGACCGGCGATGACCGGGCCCCGAGAAGTGGTCGAGGTGACCGTCACCGCGATGACTCACCGCGGCGCCGTCCGCGACGGCAACGAGGACGCGTTCGTCATCGGGGCACTGACCGCGGCCGGGGTGGACACCATCGATCCTGTCGTGGTGCGACTGCTGGTCGAGGAGCCGGCCGTGGTCGCGGTCGCCGACGGGCTCGGTGGCCACAACGCAGGCGAGATCGCCGCGGCCCTCACCGTCCGCAGGCTGGCGGAGCACGCTTCCCGGAGCGCCGGCGTCGGCGACCTGCTCCGAGAGATCAACGCGGAGCTGTACGAGTTGGCCGAGGCGGACTCGGCGTGTGCCGGTGCGGGAACCACGACCGCGGGACTGTGGCTGACCCCCCACAGGGTGTTCTGGTTCAACGTGGGCGACTCCCGGCTCTACCGCGAGGACGGCGGCTATCTGGGACAGGTGTCGGTGGACGACTCGCCCGTGGCGGACTGGGACGTGCCGGGACGAGCAGTCGACCGTACGAACCTCGTCCTCCAGACTCTCGGCGGTGCCGCCTGTTTCGAGCCCGTCCGGCCGCACACCGGCACCGAGCGGTATGTTCCGGGCAGCCGGTGGCTGATCTGCAGCGACGGGCTGTCGGACCTGGTGGACGTGGCCCAGATGGAACGGATCCTCGCCGAGAACTCCGACGACGACGTCCGGGCGGTGAAGGCTCTCTGGGTCGCCGCCATGAACGCCGGCGGCCGGGACAACATCACCGCCCTGTTGGTGCGCTGCTGAGACCGGACCGCGCGGGCGCCGTCCGGCCGCCGCTTCCGAAAGCGGCAGCCGGACGGCCCGCGACGATCCGTCGTGCCGAGGGGCTCCGGTCTCCCCTACCGGCTCAGTCGCAGCTCTTGGTGCTGTTGGCCGTCACCGCCTCGGCCGTGTAGGGGCACTGGAAGCCGATCCAGCGCAGCTGCTCCCACAGTTGCGGCCAGGGCTTCAGCGGGCCACGGCACACCATGAACTTCTGGCCGTCGTCGGAGACCGGCAGGTCGTTCGTGTACTCGCCGCGCTTCTCGCACGACTGGAAGAGCGTGCCGAACTGCTTCGGGTCGACCCCGATGGTGATCACGGTCGTCTTGTCCTCGCCGGGCCGGCCGAAGTCGGCGTACGAGTTGTGGCCGCTGTACGCCTTCGGCAGCCCGTACTCCGGCCCCCACTTGTCGATCGCGCCGGCCTGGCCGTAGTGATTGCCGTAGATGACGGTGTGCGCCTGCTCGTCCGACGGCAGCGATTGATAGATGGCGTTCACCTGTCTGGTCATCGCGGGCCAGCCGACCTGGTCGAACTGGACGATGGCCATGTCGCTGAGGACGGGAGTGTTCGCGTACGTGTTGATCGGGAGCGTCGGCAGCAGCAGGATCGCGGAGCTCGCCGCGTTGAGCGCGGTCAGCCCGCCGATCACACCGAGTCGTGTGACGCTGCGAGCCCACCGGTCGACGACCACGGCCCCCGCGGCGAGAAGGACGAACTGCAGCGAGGTCGTGTAGGCGCCCTGCCCGCCGACGATCAGCAGCACGACCACCATCAGCAGGTACGCCCAGCCGACGAACCGGTAGGCGCGCCACTCGGGACGACGCAGCAGCGCGACCAGCCCGGCGATCCACACCGGGCTCAGGAAGAGGCCGATGAGGAGCAGCTGCATCGGGATGAAGGTGCTGCGGGACAGGCTCTCCAGCGCCTTGGACAGCGCGGCGCTCATCTCCAGCTGCGGCATGCCGTGCGTGATCTGCCAGATCAGCACCGGCGAGGCGATGACCACGGCCACGCCGACCGCGGCCGGGAAGCGCCAGGTCCGGAACACCCACCGCGGTCCGAACACCAGCAGACCGGCACCGAGGCAGAGGAGCAGAAGAACCAGCAGGTACTTCGCGGTCAGGCCGACGCCGACCACGAGGCCGATCGCCCACCACAGGCGGGTGTCGCGTGTGCGCACCATCCGGATCAGCAGCCAGGACGCCGTGAGCCAGGACAGCTCGTCCCAGTTGTTCGTGCCCATGATGTGGCCGGTGTACATGACCAGGCCCGACGCGAAGGCCATGAACCCGGCGAGTATCTGGGCCCGGGAGCCGCCGCCCAGCTCGCGGGCGATCAGCGGGGCGAGCAGCACGGCGACGGAGGCCAGCAGCGCCGGCACCACGCGGAAGCCGAAGAGGTTGTCCCCGAACACCGCCATCTCGGCCTTGGCGACGAGCGCGACGAGCGGCGGCTGGTCGATGTAGCCCCACGCGAGATGGCGGCTCGCCGCCCGGGTGTAGAGCTCGTCCACGTGGTAACCGTGCCGAGTGGCCAGCGCCAGCAGGCACACCGTCATCGCGGCGGCGGTCAGCGACACCGTCCGCCATGGCACGGGGGTCAGCCCCTCGGGCGGCGTGGACGCCTCTGGTTCCGGGGAAGCGGCCACCTTCACGAAAGCCATAGGGACTCCGTTCCGTTCCGTCGTAGCTCGCTGCCGTGCCGGATGTCGGACACGACTCAGCCCTCAAATATCGACGCGCGCACCTCTGTCCTCAACGAACTTGAGCCGTGCCGACATTGCGCAGGCCGTGGCCTTCACCCGGGGCGCGACGCGGCTGGCCTCGGAGTTTCGTCCACGGGTCAACTTCATGGCGGGGGCGGCCCTGCCGCCGGAAGACTCGACTCCGTCGGCTGCCGTCTCACAGGGAAGGCACGGCATGACCACACCTCTGCCGCGCAACCGGAACTACCGCATTCTCTGGTCGGGCATGTTCCTGTCCGAATTGGCCGGCGAGATCGCGTACATCGCGTTCCCGCTTCTCGTGCTTGCCCACGGGGGCTCGGCGGCCGCGGTCTCCGGCGTCGCCGCGGTGCTCGCGGGCGCCCGCACACTGGTCAGCCTGCCCGCCGGGGCGCTCGCCGACCGCGTGGACCGCAAGCGGGTGATGGTGGCGACCCAGGGCGTCCGTACGGTGGCGATGCTCAGCGTCGCCGTCGCCGTCCTGCTGGGCAACTGCCCGCTGTGGCACATCCTGCTCGTGGCGGTCGTCGAGGGCGCGGCCGCCGGCATCTTCGTACCGGCCGAGAACGCGGCCCTGCCCCAGGTCGTGCCGGAGAGCATGCTGGCGCAGGCGGTGGCGCGCAACGCGGCCCGGCCGTTCGCCGCGCTGCTGATCGGTCCGGCGCTGGCCGGCTTCCTGTTCGGGCTGCACGAGGTGCTGCCGTTCACGCTGAACACGTCGGCGCTCGCGGTGTCGTTCGTGGCGCTGGCCGCGCTGCACCTGCCGCGCCGCGCCGCCGTCCCCAAGGCCGACGCAGAAGCCGAGGCCGCCGCCACGCCACGGCCAGGCGGGTTCGGGCCACTGCTGCGCATGCCGATCATCCGGGCGACGATGGCCTGGATCATCGGCGTGAACCTCGCGTTCCACACCCTGGTCGTGCTCGTGCTCATCGTGTCGGGCGAGGACAACGTCGCGCCCGGGCAGATGGGTCTGATGATGACGTGCTTCGGCGCGGGCGGCCTGGTCGGCGCCCTGATCGCCGACCGTCTGCACGCGGCGGCGCTGTCGCCGGGGGTGCTCGTCATCGGCTCGACCTGGGTCTTCGCCGCCGTCGCCGGCGTCATGGCGTACGCATCGCGCGGCGTGCCGCTCGGCATTCTGCTGGGCGTGGCCGCGATGGCCATGCCGGTCGCGAACACGACCGTGATCACCTGCCAACTGTCGTCTGTGCCCGATGAATTGCGTGGCCGCCTGTCCGGCCTCGTCGGACTCGGCTCCGAACTGGCCGCCACAGCCGGCCCCGTCATCGCCGGCGTGCTGTCCATCAGCACCCAGGACAGCGCCGTGCGCATTCTCGGCGCGGCCGCGCTGCTGGTGGTCGTCGCCGTCGGCGCCACCCTGAGCCCGACACTGCGCCGCCTCACACCGGCCGGGCCGTCGGCCGCACGACAGCCGACGCACTCCTGACCACCGACAACGGAGGAAGAACATGCTGAAGCTGCGGTTGCGCGACGAGGACATCGCCGCGATCAACAAGATCACGGAGGAGGTCGTGGGGCGCTTCACGTCCATCGAGGATCCCGCCCTGCACCGGGCCGCCCAGGTCTACGCGCACGAGTTGCCGCGCGAACTACGGACGGCGCTGGTCGATTTCAAGCTGACCGAGCCGTCGGGCGTGCTGGTCGTGTCCGGTCTGCCGGTCGACGACGCGGAGCTCGGGCTCACCCCGCCGGACTGGCGCGACAAGGCCGCGCCCGACGCGACGCTGCACCTCGACATCCCGTTCCTGCTCATCGCCTGCCTGCTCGGCGAGCCGATCGCCTGGGCCACCCAGCAGGATGGGCGGGTCATGCACGACATCTTCCCGATACGTGCCCACGAACACGGCCAGATCGGCTGGGGAAGCGCGGAGACGCTCACCTGGCACACCGAGGACGCCTTCCATCCCCTGCGCACCGATTACCTGGGCCTGATGTGCCTGCGCAACCCCGATGGGGTGGAGACGACGTTCTCCGACATCGCCGACGTGCGGCTCGACGAAGCGACGCGCGCGGCCCTGGCGGAGGAGCGATTCAAGATCCTTCCGGACGACTCGCACCGTCCGCAGAACCAGGTCGCCGGCGGTCAGGAGGATCCCGAAGTGGCCGAACTCATGAGGCGCAGCGCCGAGCGGGTGGACAGCGCCCTGCGGTCCCCCGAACCGGTCGCGGTTCTCTTCGGCTCAGCGAGGGATCCATACGTCCGACTGGATCCCTATTACATGCAGGGTGCACAGGGTGAAAGCGAGCAGCGGGTACTGGACGAGATCGGCGAGGCCCTGGACAGCAGGATGGACGGAGTGGCCCTGAGTCCCGGCGATATCGCTTTCATCGATAACTACCGGGTAGTACACGGCCGTAAGCCCTTCCAGGCGCGTTTCGACGGCACCGACCGTTGGCTGCGTCGGCTGAATATCGCCCGTGATCTGCGCAAGTCCCGACACGCGCGGTTGACGGCGGAGTCGCGGGTCATCTACTGATGCGCGGCTCGTCCGTCCCTGCATTTCCCCAGCGTCTCGGGCCGCGGGACGGAATGCCTGAGCTGTAGTGCGGCAGCCGTGACCGAGGTCGTCGCGGCTGCCGGTGCTCGCCGCCGTGCGCCGGCGGCCGGAGGGAGGTCGAGGACGGCCATGGCTGAATCGCGGTCGTCGCTTTCGAGACATATTTGCCGCCCCCTGGCAACGCTGCCATCAAACCCGCGCCCAGGCCAGACATTGGCGACGGCGATGCACGAATCGGTCACGAAGGTCGCAATTCCATTGCTGAGGGCTAAATCCCGATAGGCCTGGACTGTCGCCAAGTCCTTTGAGGGATCATTATCCTTGCCATCGCTGCCGCTACGCGCATAGGCTTTGTGAGCAAATTATATATCGGGGGTGGCGATGTTGCGCATCAAAGTTACCGGCCAGGACATACAAAGACTAAGAATGGTCCATACTTTAGGACCCGTGTCCGAAGCGGTCTTCGCACTTCACCACTTCGGACGCGAACGGGCTCGCAGCAGTGCCGGTTGGCAAAAGTTCGTGCGCGAGCGCCTCGGCGACGATCTGCCCGCCGTGGGCGAGGTCGTGTCCAAGTACCAGGTGATTCCCGACCTTCTGTGGCTGCTCGAGCGGGATGGAGCCGACGCGGATTCGGTGCCGCCCGCCGTGCGTGCCCGGGCTCGCCGCCTCGCCCAGGTGGTCTTCCTCTTCTGCAGCGCGGGCATCCTGCCCTACTGGTCGCAGATACAGGCCCGGCTGGAGATCGAGCGTGACGTGCGCGGGCGGATAGCCATCACGAACGGCGTCGAATTCCTGCTCGCGGGCCTGCACCCCAAGGTGACCTGGGAGTCCTCGGAGCTGCGCGTCGCGTCCAACGTCGACCTCGACATCACACTCGACGGGCGCGGCCTGATCCTGAGCCCCTCGCTGTTCCTCCCCGACAAGACCTGCGTGCTCGTGCGCTCCGAGCGACAGTCCCGCGTGCCCGCGCTCGTCTTCTCCGTGCCGCTGGATCTCAACGATCTGGAGTCGCCCCCCGAGGAATCGGAGGTGGACGGCGACCGGGCGCTGGCCGCCCTCGTCGGAGCCACCCGTGCGGCCGCCCTGCGCGCGCTGTCCGAGAGCGGCACCACCGGCGATCTGTCCGACCGGCTCGGCATCTCCCTCTCCGGCGCCAGCAAGCAGGCCACTGTGCTGCGCGAGGCGGGTCTGATCACGACGTTACGCAACCGTACTACCGCCATGCACACGCTCACTCCGCTCGGCTTTGCGCTCCTGCAAAGGGAGTTGCCCGCCGAGGTCGCCAGTGGGCCGGGTAGGCCGGGCAACCCACGGACGGGTGAGCTGCGGGACGGTCCGCGGCCCCGCGGCTAAGGCATGACCCGTGTCTCGACCACGCGGCCATCGGCGAGCAGCACCACCGCGTCGGCCCGTTCCAGAGAGGCCAGGTCCGCGGCCGAGGACACGACGCAGAGTCCCTGCCGGTCCACCAGGTCGCGCAGCAGGTCCAGGACCGCCGCCGCGCCCGCGGGCGGAAGGCCGCTGGTGAGGTCATCGGCGAGCAGTACGTCGGGGGCATCGGCGACCGCGATCGCGACCGCCGCCGCGCGTTGCCGACTCTCCGTCAGGCCGAGTACGGGGGTGTCCCGTTCCTCCCACAGGTCGAGCCGGTGCAATGCCCCGTGCAGCATCTCGGCCTCCCCCGCCGCCAGCTGCCCCAGCGCCGAGCCGAGCGTGCCGATCGTCGCCAACTGTTCCGTCACCGGCCGGAGTCCGACGTGCGCGAGCCGCAGACCCGCGGCAAGACGAACCTCGCCCGCCGTCACCGGATCCAGACCCGCGGCGCACCGCAGGACGCTGGTCTTGCCCGCGGCGGCCGGCCCGGCCAACGCCGTCCAGGTGCCGGCCTCGCACGTGAAGTTCACATTCTCGATCACGAATCCGGACTCGATGCCTCCGGCTTCGGTCCTGCCGACATGGCACAGCTGTAGAGCCGGACGCTGTTCAGTCATGGTGGTCTCTTTCCATGCTCGGGAGGTTGGTTGTGCAACCGTTCCACCGTCCCCGTTCTACTCCGGCGGAGGTGAGCCAAATCTATTCATCTCCCGTTTCGGACACTCGGCCTCAACTGCATGCTATGACCTCCCGCGCTGACGAGCCCATACCTTCTGCCCCAGGGAAAGAACTACAGCCTGCTGTATTGCACGCGGTGGCCCGGTCTGCCCCGGCGATCCGTGCCTGGGCGCCGCCGCTGCGGGCCACGGTCTATCTGATCGGGGAATTCGGCACCGCGGCCATGACCCTTCTGTCGTTCCTGCTGCTCTGTCACCCGGGCATGCGCCGGTCGTGGGCCGAGTGGCACCGGCAGCGAGCCGGTCGTCTGCTGGGCCGCCCGGTCCGCGCGCAGAGCATCGCCCTGCCCCGTCATCTGTACTGGCTCGCCCTGCACCTCACCCTCGGCCTCTCCTGCGGGCTCGCCTCGGTCGTCTGCGTCGGCAACGCGCTGCTGGTCGCGGCGGCTCCCCTGCAGTGGTGGGCGTTTCCGGTGCAGGGCAGCCCGAATACGGTGCTGGACATCCCGGTCGTCGGCCGGCACGGGGCCATCGCCGGCGGTCCGTCGGTGGAGACCGTCCTGTTCGCCGTCGGCTGCCTGGCGCTGCCGGTGCTCGCCACGGGTTACGCCCGCCTGACTCTCGCCGTGCTCGCGTCGTCGCGTACCCAATTGCTCGCCGATCGCGTGGCCACGCTCAGCCGCACCCGCAGTGACGCGCTCGAGGCGCACGGCGCCGAACTGCGGCGGATCGAGCGCGATCTGCACGACGGCACCCAGGCACGGCTGGTGGCTGTCGCCATGCGGCTCGCGATGGCCCGGCGGTGCCTCGACCATGACCTGGTCACCGTCGCCCGGATGCTGCGCGAGGCGACCGACGTCACCGAGGAGGCGATGGTCGAGCTTCGCGAGGTGCTCCGCGGCATCTACCCGCCCATCCTCGCCGACCGCGGGCTGCAGGGAGCGCTGCGCACCGTCGCCGCCCGGGGCGGCGTGCCGGTCTCGATCGACCTCGGCGAGTTGCACCGGATCCCGGCGGCCATCGAGGCGGTCGCCTACTTCGTGGTCACCGAGGCGCTGACGAACGTGGCCAAACACAGCCGGGCCACGGAGGCGGGGCTGAGCGTGCGGCGCGTCGAGGACATGCTGACGGTCGTCGTCACCGACAACGGCGTGGGCGGCGCGCGGGAGAACGGTGGCAGCGGACTGGCGGGCCTCCGTGGCCGCGCGCAGGCTCTCGACGGCTGCGTCACGGTCGTCAGCCCGGTGGGCGGCCCCACCACGATCACCGTGGAGCTGCCGTGCGGATAGTCATCGCGGAGGACAACGTCCTGCTCGCCACCGGCCTGGAGCTGCTGCTGACCAGTGCCGGCTACGAGGTGGCCGAAGTCGCCGCCGACGCCGCGGGATTCCTCGCCGCGGTGGACCGGCATCGCCCGGCCGTCACCATCGTCGACGTGCGGCTGCCGCCGTGGTTCCGCGACGAAGGGATCCGGGCCGCGATCGAGGCCCGGCGCGTCCATCCCGGCCTGCCGGTCCTGGTTCTGTCCCAGTACGTGGAGCCGACGTACGCGTCCGAGCTGCTCTCCGGCAGCGGGGGCGGCGTCGGCTATCTGCTCAAGGACCGAATCAGCCGGGTCGACGAGTTCCTGGAGGCGCTCGACCGGGTCGCCACCGGCGGCACCGCGCTCGACCCCGACGTGATAACCCAGTTGCTCACCGGGCGAACGCAACCGCTGTCCGCGCTCACCCGCCGGGAGCGGGAGGTCCTGGCGCTCATGGCGGAGGGGCACGACAACTCCACGTTGGCCGAGAAGCTGTCCATCACCAACAACGCCGTGCACAAGCACATCGGCAACATCTTCGCGAAGTTCGAGCTCACCGAGACCGACGCCGGTCATCGGCGGGTCCGCGCCGTGCTGACCTATCTGGAGCACGCTGCCGGCTGAGAACCGTACAGACACCTACGTATCCGGGTACGGCAATGCGGCGGGCCCGTTCGTCGAACGGGCCCGCCGCTCTCGGGTGCGCTACGTCTGCCGTACGCAGAGCCTCCCGGTGATCTGCACACGGTCGACGTCGCCGGTCGCCGGGTCGCGCAGGAACCGCCCGAGGTACGGCATCGCCGCGCGCGGGCCGCCGTCCGATGGCGTACGGAAGGAGAGGTCCTCGCCGACGAGGAGCCGGACCGGCGTCGCTCCGGCGACCGAGAGCAGGAGTCCGCCCTCGTCGGCCTCGACCCGGCACGACCAGCCGCCGTTCGCGTAGTGCCCCGCGCACTCCGGTGGCGCCTGCACGGGCTCGGCGTCGTTCGTGTCCCGGGGATGGTCGCCGACCTCCAGGCCGGTTTCGCCCAGCCGCCCGAGCAGCGACTCCCACAGGCGCGCGCCGGTGCTGCCGTTGGCGGTCAGCGCCACCACGGTCCGCGTCGACGGGTTCACGCGGAGGTGGCTCCACGCACCGTCGCCGGTACCGTCGTGGCCGAACCAGGTCCCGTACCGCGACCATCCGGCGCCCCAGCCGCCCGCCAGCCCGTAGGCGCCGACGGCGAGCCCCTCCGTGACGTCCTCGCGCATCGATCGCGCCGTCGCGGCGTCGAGCAGGGCCGCGCCCGGGCCGAGGCCCAGGTGGGCGGCGCCGAACAGCGCGAGGTCGCGGGCGGAGAGGCGCAGTCCGGCGGCCGGGTCCTCCAGCGGCGGTACGGACTGTTCCTGGATGGGCCGGGGTCGGGCGTCCGGGCGTACGAGATGGCCCAGGGCGGTCGGCGCCGCGGCGTCGTGGCCCAGTGGGCGCAGCAGCATCGCGTGCACGGCCTCTGCCCAGTCCAGCCCCGTGATCTCCTCGACCAGGCGGCCCGCGATCAGGTAGCCCGGGTTCGAGTAGGAGAAGACAGTGCCCGGTTCGTGCACGGCCGGCTCGGACGCGTGGCGGGCGAGCCACCGGGCGCGGGTGGTTCCGGGTGGCAACTCGGCGGTATTGGCCGCCAGGCCCGCGGTGTGGCTGAGCACCTGCCGCAGCGTGAACTCCGGACCCGCGCGCAACTCTTCCAGCTGCTTCGCCAAGGGCTCGTCCAGGTCCGCGTCGCCGTCGGCGACCAGCTGGGCCGCGAGCGTCGCGGTGAACGGCTTGGTGAGCGATCCGAGCGGGAACGCCGTCGCGACCGTCACCGGTCTTCCCGATCCGGCCTCCCCCTCACCGGTCTCGGCGGTGCTGAGGAGGCCGTCGCGCCAGACCGCCAACTGGGCGCCGGGCACGCCGTGCAGGAGCGCGAGCTCCGCCAGCAGGTCGTTCACCGGGCATCCTCCGCCCCGAGGGCCGGCTCGCAGAGGTGTGCGATCGACCGCAGCGCCGCTACGAGTTCGGAGCCGACCCGCGCGATCGACTCGTGCTCGTGCAGGTTGACCGAGTAGTAGAGGTCGAAGCCGAGCCGGCCGTCCTCGACCGCGCCGACCACCTCCAGCGCCTGCACGACCCGCTCGCGGTCGTCCTGTTCCTGGCCGATCGGGTCGTGGAAGGCGTGGAACAGCGAACGGTCGGCCGTGCGGGTGATCTCCTCGGTCTGGCTGTGGTAGTTGAACAACACCGCGGGAGGCGTGTGCTCCGCCGGCGGAGTGCCGGATCCGGTGAGGTGGCGCAGCGCGCCGTAGCCGAGACCGTTGCCCGGAACGGCTCGCAGGCAGCGGCGCACCGACCGCACGACGGCGGGCCAGTCGGCCTCGGCGTCCGTCCGTCCGGGCACCCGTAGCGCGACGGGGTACGAGCTGGTGAACCACCCGACGGTGCGGGACAGGTCGACGTCGTCGAAGATCTCCTCACGGCCGTGGCCCTCCATCTCGATCACCACCTGGTCGTCGCCGGACCAGCGGCACATCGTCCAGGCCAGCGCGGAGAGCAGCACATCGCTGACCCGGGCCCGGAACCTGCCCGGCGCCACGTGCAGCAGCGCCGCGGTCTCGTCCCGCTCCAGCCTCACCGGCATGATCTGCCGCGACGACACCACGTTCGGTCCGGGCCCGTCCTCCGGCAGCGGCGTCGCCTCGGGTACCGCGTCCCAGTGTTCGGCCTGATCCGCGAAGCCGCCGCCGACCGCGTGTGCCGCGAGCCGCGTGGCCCACTGCCGGAACGAGGAGGTCTTGGCGCCGAGGTCGACGGCCTCTCCCCCGAGCGCCTGCCGGTAGGCCAGGTCCAGGTCGTGGTTGAGGATCCGCCACGACACCGCGTCGATCACGAGGTGGTGCACCGTCAGATGCAGGTGCGCCCGCCGGCCCGGGCCGAGGTCGAACAGGACCGCCCGCAGCAGGGGGCCGGCCGCCAGGTCGAAGCCCGTGTCGGCCGCCGCGGCGAGCCGGTTCATGACGGGGGGCAACTCCTCGTCGGGCAGCCCCGACAGGTCGTGGCGCTCGAACAGCTCGCCGGTCTCGGCCGCTGCGTTCTGCTGGGACCAGGAGCCTCGCTCGTCGCGTGTGTACCGCATCCGCAGCGCGTCGTGGTGCGCGACGACCGCCACGAGCGCGGCCCGCAGCGCCGTCTCGTCGGTGTCCGCGGCGAGTTCGACGTGGATCGACTGGGCGAGGTGCTGCGGGGCGACCGTGTTGCGCGCGAAGAACTCGTGCTGGATCGGGGTGAGCGGCACCTCGCCGGCCTCGGCCTGCTGGGTGGCGGAGACCTGGCGGTCCCGGCCTGCGGCGGCGACGAGCTGCTCGACGGTCGGGTGGCGGAAGAGGTCGCTGGAGGAGATCTGCAGTCCCGCCCGGCGGCTCTTGAACACGACCTGGATGCTGAGGATCGAGTCGCCGCCGAGGTCGAAGAAGTCGTCGGTGACCCCGACGCCCTCCACGCCGAGCACCTCCGCCCAGATCGCGGCCATCGTGCGCTCGTCGGAGGTGCGGGGCTCCACCGAGGCCCGGCCGGCCGCCGCGGTCACGGGCTCCGGCAGGGCGCGGCGGTCGACCTTGCCGTGCGGTGTGAGCGGTATCCGCTCGAGCCGGACGAGCGCGGCCGGGACCATGTACTCGGGCAGGCGGGCGGCGAGATACGCGGTCAGTTCGGCCGGGTCCTGCTCCGAGACCACGTACCCGACGAGACGCCGGCGGCCCGGCTGGTCCTCGCGGACGATGACGGCCGCCTGTGCCACATCCGGGTGGCGGGCGAGCGTCTGCTCGATCTCGCCGAGCTCGATGCGGTAGCCGCGCAGCTTCACCTGGTCGTCGGTACGGCCGACGAACTCGAGCGTGCCGTCGGGGCGCCAGCGCATCAGGTCGCCGGTGCGGTACATCCGTGAACCGGGCGGCCCGAACGGGTCCGGCAGGAAGCGTTCGGCGGTCATCGCGGGCCGGTCCCGATACCCGCGGCACACGCCGTCCCCGGCGAGGTACGCCTCCCCGGCCACGCCCGTCGGGACCACCTGCAGGTCCCGGTCGAGCAGGTAGACCCGGGCGTCCGCGCTCGGCCGGCCGACCGGAACGGTCCGTCCGGGTCGCCCGCCGCGCTCGACCGGGAAGCACGTCGCGGTCACCGAGCACTCGGTGGGCCCGTACGCGTTGACGATCCGCAGACCGGGAAGCCGGTCGAGAACGCGTGCGCAGTGCGGCGCGGACAGCGCCTCACCGCCGACGACGACCTTCCGCAGCCCCGCGAGGATCCCCGGGTCGGTGTCGGCGACGGCATGGAAGAAGCCCGCCGAGAACGACATGGCCTGCACCTCGTTGTCGCGCAGGAACTTGTCGAGCTCGTCGACCGAGCGGAAGTCGCCCGGCCGCACGGCCAGGCACGCGCCGATCAGCAGCGCCTGCCACAGCTCGTTCTGCGCGGCGTCGAACGAGATCGAGTGGTGCTGGGCGATCGTGGTGGCGTCCCCGAACGTGTGCTCGCCCGCGGCGTGCACGAGGCGGACGAGGCCTCGGTGGGTGACCATGCTCGCCTTGGGCGTGCCGGTCGAGCCCGAGGTGTAGACGAGCACGGCGAGGTTGTCGGGGACGGTCCGCGACGGCAGCGGCCCGGCGGCCGGCCCCAGCTGCAGATCGTCGATCAGCAGGACCTCGGCGCCGGTCGGCGGCAGGCCGGGCGCGAGCGCGGCGCTGGTCAGCAGCACCGGCACACCCGAGTCGCGGAAGAGATGGTCGAGGCGCTCGGGCGGGTACCCGGGGTCGAGCGGTACGTACGCGCCGCCCGCCTTGAGGATGCCGAGCATGGCGGTGATCATCTCGGCGCCACCCGGCAGGCAGATGCCGACCGGCACCTCCGGACCGACACCCCGGCCGGCGAGGTGGTGGGCGAGCCGGTCGGACTCGGCGTCCAGCTCGGCGTAGGTGAGCCGGGTGTCGCTGGCGACGACCGCGGGTCGGTCGGGGTACCTGCGCGCGACCTCGGTGAAGAGCTCGTGCAGGCACCGGTCGGGGTAGCCGGACGGGGTGCCGTTGAACTCCTCGATCAGACGGTCGCGTTCGGCGCCGCGGACCGTCGGCAGGTCCCGCAGCCTGGTGCCGGGTGCCGCCACCATCGCGTCGAGCGTGCCGAGCAGGTGATCGGCGAAGCGGCCCGCGGTGGCGTCGTCGAACAGGCGCGGGTCGTAGCCGAGCCGCAGGTGGAGTCCGTCCACCAGGTGCGCCACACAGGTGAGCGGGAAGTTCGACGTCTCGAGGCCGGCCAGCGACCGTACGCCCAGGCCGTGGCGCTCGGCCGCGTGCTCGTCGTACGGGAAGTTCTCGAAGACCACGCAGCTGTCGAAGAGGTCGGTGCCCGCCGGGATCGCGGCCCAGTGCCGCACCTGGGCGAGGGAGACGTACTCGTACTGGCGGCCGTCGACCTGCTGCTCCTGGATCTCGCGCAGCCAGGCGCGCAGCTCGCTGTCGGGCGAGACGGTCAGCCGGGCGGGCAGGGTGTTGATGAACAGGCCGATCATGTCGTCCGAGCCCGGCAGCTCGGCGGGCCGGCCGCCCACCGTGGTGCCGAAGCAGACCTGCCGGTCGCCGCTGTATCGGGACAGCAGCAGGGCCCAGGCGCCCTGGATCAGCGTGTTGACGGTGACCCGGGCCTCCCGGGCGAAGCTCTCGAGGCGTCCGGTCTCCTCCGCCGTGAGTTCGAGATCGATGTGGCCGGTGTCGCGGGACTGGTGCGAGCGCAGCGGCGCCCGGTCGTAGGGCAGTGCGGTGGGCGCGGAGAACCCGGCGAGCAGGCCGGTCCAGTAGGTCTGCGCCGCGGCGGTGTCCTGCTCCCCCAGCCAGCGCACGTACTCGCGGAACGGGCGGCGGGGACGCGGCGGCGCGACCTCCCGTCCGCTGAGGGCGGCGTGCTCCGCGAAGACCTCGCCGAGCAGATCGGCGAAGCTCCAGCCGTCGAGGAGGATGTGGTGCGACGAGCAGCGCAGGTGGACGGAGGACGCGGAGAGCCGGGCCAGGTGCAGCCGCAGCAGCGGCGGCCGCGACAGGTCCAGCGGTTCGACCGGGGCCTCGGCCAGCAGGCGCATGCGCTCCTGCTGCTGGACCTCGGTCAGCTCCGACCAGTCCTCGGTGACGACGGGCACGCGTACGTCCTTGTGGACCACCTGCAGAGGCCGTCCGCCCTCGGCGTCGGCGATCGCCGTACGCAGCACGGGCGTGCGGTCGACGACCCGTTGCCATGCCTCGGCCAGCAGCGCGGGGTCGGTGACACCGTCGAGGACGAGCCCGAGGTGGGTGAGGTAGATGTCGTCCTCGTGCGCGTCGAGCGAGTGGAACAGCAGGCCGCTCTGCATCGGCGTGAGCGGGTAGACGTCCTCGACCGTGCGGCCGTCCCCGGCGATCCGGTCGACGCCGTCCTGGTCGAGCCCCGCGAGCGGGAAGTCGGACGGGGTGCAGCCGCCGGCCTGGGCGCAGTGCGCCACGATGTCGGCGAGCGCGGCCGTGAACCGGGCCGCGAGACCGGCGACCGTCGCCTCGTCGTGCAGCACGTCCGAGTACTCCCAGGAGAACTCGAGCCGGCCGTCGCGGACCATCCCGGTGATCTCCAGGGGGTTCGGGCGGGCCAGGTCCGCGCTGCGGTCCGGTGCGGGGCTGGGCCGCCAGCCGCGCAGCAGGCCGTCGCCCGTGGCCACGTCGAAGTGGCCGTGGTAGTTGAAGCCGACCTGGCAGCGGCCGCCGCCCAGTCCGGCGTCCTCGGTCAGGTAGCGCAGGGCGCCGTACCCGATGCCGGCCTCGGGGACCGCGCGCAGGGTCTCCTTGACGGCCTTGAGCCGGGTGCCCCAGTCCTCGCCCGGCACGGGCAGCACCACCGGGAAGAGGGTGGTGAACCAGCCCGCCGTGCGGGACAGATCGACGTCGTCGAAGAGGTTCTCGCGGCCGTGGCCCTCCAGTTCGACCGCGACGGTGTCGCCGCCGGTCCAGTCGGTCAGCACCGCCGCGAGCGCGGTCAGCAGTACGTCGTTGACCTGGGTGCGGTACGCCGCCGGCACGTCCCGCAGCAGCGCGCGGGTCAGCTCGGCGTCGAGGCCCGCCTCGACCGTGCGGGCGTGTGCGAGCGTGTCCGGTGCCGCACGGTCGACCGGCAGTGGCGGGCAGGCGGCGGATGCCGCCTCCACGGCCTGCCAGTACGGCCGCTCGCTGTCGAAGCGGCCGGATGCGGCCGCCTCGGTCAGCCGCCTCGACCAGTCCCGGAAGCCGGTGGACTTCTCCGGGAGGCTGACGTGCACGCCTTGCGCCGCCTGCCCGTAGGCGAGCTCCAGGTCGGAGAGCAGCACGCGCCAGGTGACCCCGTCGACGACGAGGTGGTGGGCCGTGACGAACAGCCGGTCGGGCTCGGGTCCACCGGAGAAGAACACCGCGCTGAGCAGGGGTCCGGCGTCGAGCCGGAAGCCGGTCTGCGCCGCCGTGACCGCCTCGCGGACCGCCTCCTCGCGGGCGTGACGGTCGAGTCCGGACAGGTCGACCGTGCGGAACGGCTCGCCCGTCTCGGCGGCCGCGCAGTGCTGCCGCCAGGCGCCGTCGGTGAGGACGGCGCGCAGCCGCAGCGCGTCGTGGTGGTCGAGCAGCGCCGTCACCGCGGTGCGCAGGGCGGCCGGATCGGTACCGGGCGCGAGCTCGACGAACATCGACTGGTTGAAGTGGGCGGCGCCCTCGGGGTACTGCTCGACGTACCAGCGTTGCACCGGGGTGAGCGGTACGTCCCCGACCGCGGTGGCGGCCGCCTGCGGCGCGGGCTGCTCCGTGAGCTGGACGACGGCGGCCAGGTCGGCGACGGTCTGGTGCAGGAAGATCTGCTTGGCGGTCAGGCGCAGGCCGGCCCGTCGCGCCTTCGACACGACCTGCAGCCCGACGATCGAGTCGCCGCCGAGCTCGAAGAAGTTGTCGCCGACGCCGACCGTGCCGGGCTGGAGGCCCAGCACCTCGGCCCAGATCGCGGCGAGCTCGGACTCGGTGCGGTTGCGCGGCGGTACGTGGTTCCCGGCGGTGTGGTCGGTGATGTCGGGAGCCGGCAGCGCCTTGCGGTCGAGCGTGCCGCTCGGTGTCATGGGAAGCTCGTCGAGGACGACGAGCGCGGAGGGTATCGCAGGGTCGGGGACGATCCCCGCGAGGAACGCGCGCAGCTCGGTGAGGGTGGGCGCGGCGCCGTCCGCGAGCAGGTACCCGACGAGCCGGTCGCGGCCGGATGTGTCGGCGCGTACCGCGGCGGCCGCGGCGGCGATGCCGGGATGGCGCAGCATGGCGGCCTCGACCTCGCCGAGTTCCACCCGGAAGCCGCGGACCTTGACCTGGTCGTCCGCGCGGCCGAGGTACTCCAGGTTTCCGTCGGGCCGCCATCGCCCGATGTCGCCGGTGCGATAGAGCCGCCCGCCGGTGAACGGGTCGCGGAGGAAGCGCTCCGCGGTCAGCTCGGGCCGGTTCCAATAGCCCTGCGCCACACCGTCACCGCCGATGTGGATCTCGCCCGGCACGCCGACGGGGACGGGACGCAGTCGGGTGTCGAGCACGTACGTACGGGTGTTGGCCAACGGCCGGCCGACCGGCACGACCGCCGTGCCGCCCGGCGCGCCGGCCCGCAGCCGGTACGTCGTGGAGTCCACGGTGGTCTCCGTGGCGCCGTAGTTGTTCGTGACGACGGCGTCGGAGGGGAGCAGTTCCAGGACCGCGGCCGCGTCGTCGGCCAGCCAGGCTTCCGAACCGACCGCGAGGACGCGCAGCGAGTCGGCCCGGCCTCCGGTCCAGGACAGCTCCTGGGCGACCGCCTTGGCCAGCGACGGGGTGGTCACCAGCAGCTGCGGGCGGGTCTCGGCGATCAGCGCGGCCAGTGCGGGCGGGTCGCTGATCACGTCCGCCGGGCAGATCACCATCTCGCCGCCGTACATCGCGGACATCAGGAAGTCGCCGAGGAACAGGTCCACGGCGAAGCTGGACACCGAAAGGCTGCGGCCCCGCAGTCCGGTCAGGTCGTAGCGGGCGTCCCAGGCGCGCATCATGTGGGCGACATTGCGATGGCTGACCATCACGCCCTTCGGGCGGCCGGTCGAGCCGGAGGTGTAGATGACGTACGCGAGGTCGTCCGGCCCGGCGGCCGTGGTGGGCGGCGTGTCGGGGTGGCGGGCGATCGTGTCCTGGTCGGTGTCGAGTCGGATCGTGGTCCAGGCGCCCTCGCCCACCGCCGCCGAGTCGGTGATCAGCACCGGTGCCGCGGCGTCGTCGAGCATCATGGCCAGCCGCCCGGCGGGGTGCTCCGGGTCGAGCGGTACGAACGCGCCACCGGCCTTGAGTACGGCCAGCAGCGCGACCATCGCGTCCACGCCGCGGTCGAGGCAGACGCCGGTCAGCACGCCGGGGCGGACGCCGACCGAGACCAGGTGGTGCGCGAGCCGGTTGGCCCGCGCGGCCAGTTCGGCGAAGGTGAGCCGCCGGCTGCCGTCGCTCACCGCGACGGAGTCGGGCGTCCGGGCCGCCTGCTCGTCGAAGATCTGGTGCAGGGTCCGTGCGGTCGGTGCCGCGAGGGCCGGGCCCTGCCAGTCGGCGGTGAGCGTCCGCAGCTCGTCGGCCGGCAGCATGGACAGACCGGCGAGCGGGGCCGCGGGTTCCTCGGACACCGCGCGCAGCAGTGTGACGAGGTGGCCGCCGAGCCGCTCCACGGTCGCCCGGTCGAACAGATCGGTGCTGTATTCCAGGTAGCAGACGAGGGAGGAGGCGTCCTCGTAGAAGTCGAACGTGAGGTCCAGCTTCGCGACGTCGACCGGCGGCTGGATCTCGGTGACGTCCAGCCCCTGGAAGGCCGGCAGCGTGTCGGCCATGTTCTGCAGGTTGACCATCACCTGCACCAGCGGCGGCCGGGACGCGTCCCGGTCGGGCCGCAGCGTGTCGACCAGGCGCTGGAAAGGTACCTCGTCGTGGGCGAACGCCTCTAGCAGACCGGTACGCACCCGGCCGAGCAGCTCCGTGAACGACAGCGACTCCTCGACCTGGGAGCGCAGCACCACGGTGTTGATGAAGAAGCCGATCAGGTTCTCCAGCTCGGGCTGCTGCCGGCCCAGGGTGACGGTGCCGACCGCCACATCGGGTTCGCCGCAGTACCGGGCCAGCAACACCTTCGTGACCGTGACCAGGGCCATGAACAGCGTCGCGTCCTGCCCACGGCTCAACTCCCGCAGTCGGCCCAGTACATCGGCGGGGATCTCCACCGGCAGGGTCGCGCCCGCGGGCGTGCGGACGGGTGGCCGCAGCCGGTCGGTGGGCAGATCGGTCGTGCGCATCCCCGTGAGCCGGTCACGCCAGTAGCCGAGCTGCTCGTCGAGCGTGCCGGACCGATCGCGTTCCCAGACGGCGAAGTCGCCGTACTGCACGGGCAAGGGCGGCAGGGACGCCGCGACGCCGCAGGCCGCCGCCTCGTAGGCGGCGGCCAGCTCGGCGAGCAGCCGCCCGGTCGACCAGCCGTCGCAGACGATGTGGTGCATCGCCAGTACGAGCACGTGCTCGCGGGCGTCCACGCGCAGCAGCGCGGCCCTCAGCAGCGGCCCGCGGCGCAGGTCGAACGGCTTGTTCATCTCCGTCGCGAGGAAGCGGTCGACCGTGGTCCGCGCGTCGGGACCCGACACGTCGACGGTCGGCAACGCCCGGTCGGCGTGCTCGTGCACGACCTGGACGCCACGGCCGTCGGGCGTCGCGTCGAACGTGGTGCGCAGCGTCTCGTGCCGGCGCACGACCTGGTTGAGCGCGGCGGCGAGTGCCGTGGCGTCGAGCTCGCCGCGCAGCCGCAGCGCGCGCAGCGTGTTGTACTCGGCGCTGTCCGGTTCCAGTTCGGCCAGGAACCAGAGCCGTTCCTGCGCCGACGACATCGGCAGCGTGCCGTCGCGGAGGCCGGTCGGGATCGTCAGGTCCTCGGACGCGGCCTCGCCGGCGAGGCGGCGCAGCAGCTCCGCCCGCACGTGTGCCGGTAAGGACGCGAACTTCTCGTCGAGCTGGGTCATCTGCGTTCCTCCCTGGGTCATATCCGTCCGGGCGTTTCGGAGCCGGAGACGGCGGCCAAGCTCGTGAAAATGCGCTCCTGGACCACTCCGGCGAGGTCGCTCAGGTGACGGTGCTCGAACAGGTCTCTCGGGGAGATCGGCACGCCGAACGCCGCGCGCATGCGAACGGCCAGGCGGATCGCGTTGATCGAGTCGCCGCCGACGTCGAAGAAGCTGTCGTGCGCGCCCACCCGGGGCACGGCCAGCACCTCGCCCCAGATCCGGCAGAGGGCCTCCTCGGTCGGGTTGGCCGGTGCCACGTACGACTCCTCGTCCGGACGGAGTTTCGCCATGGGCAGCGCCGCCCGGTCGAGCTTGCCGTTGCGGGTGACCGGCAGCACTGTCAGCGACACCACGGCGGCCGGGACCATGTAGGCGGGCACGTGCCGGGCGACGTGTTCGCGCAGCTCCTCCGCGGCCGGAGCGCCGGCGCGCGGCACCACGTACGCGACGAGCCGTTTGCCGGCCTCGTCGGCCTGCACGACGACCGCGGCCTCGGCCACCGCCTCGTGCCGCAGCAGCACGTTCTCGACCTCGCGCGGCTCCACCCGGAAGCCGCGGATCTTGACCTGGTCGTCCGCTCGGCCGGCGAACTCCAACGTGCCGTCCGGGTTCCAGCGGGCGAGGTCGCCGGTGCGGTACAGCCGGGTCCCGGGCCCGCCGAACGGGTCGGCCACGAAGCGCTCCGCGGTCAGGCCCGGTCGGCCGATGTAGCCGCGGCCCACACCGTCGCCGCCCAGGTAGAGCTCCCCGGTGACGCCGGGTGGCACGGGGCGCAGCCGGTCGTCGAGGACGTAGACGCTGGTGTTGGGGATCGGCCTGCCGATCGGGACGTTGTCGTACCGGGCGCCGGGTTCCACGGAGAACAGCGTCGCGGCGACGGCGCATTCGCTGGGACCGTACCCGTTGAGCAGGCGGCGGCCGGGCGACCACGCGGCGGCGACGTCCGGGGTGAGGGCTTCGCCACCGCACAGGATGGACTCCAGGTGTGGCAGCGCCGCGGGGTCGAGCACCGGCAGAACGGTCGGCGGACCGGTGACCGCGCTGACGTCGGCCTCGCGCAGCTGCTCGATGAGTTCGGCGCCGCTGTAGGTCCCTGCGGTCACGGGAGCGACCAGCGTCGCGCCGCCCGCGAGTGTGCTCAGGAGAACGAGCGAGGCGGCGTCGAAGCTCATCGGGGAGAGCTGGTAGATCCGGCTGCCGGGGCGTACGTGCAGGGGGACGACCGTCTCGACGGTGTTGACCATGGACCGGTGCTCGACCATGGTGCCTTTGGGCTTCCCGGTCGAGCCCGAGGTGTAGACGGTGTACATGAGATCGCGGGGGCTGCCGTGGTCGGGCGGCGCGGTCGCCGGCCGGGTGGCGATGGTGGGCCAGTCCTCGTCGAGCAGCACGAGCGGGGTCGTCGTACCCGCGAAGACGCCGCGGTGGCGGGTGTGGGTGAGCACCACCGCCGGGCGCGCCTCCTCCAGGATCGCCGCGGTGCGCGCGGCGGGGTAGTCGGGGTCGATCGGTACGTACGCGCCGCCGGCCTTGAGCGCGCCGAGGACGCCGACGACCAGGTCCGGGCCGCGCTCGACGGACACCCCGACGAGTACGTCCGCGCCGATGCCGAGTTCGGCCAGGTGGTGGGCGAGCCTGTTGGAGCGCTCCTCGACCTCCGCGTAGGTGAGCCGGTGCCCGCCGCGCTCGATCGCCACGGTGTCCGGCCATCGGGCTGCGCGGTCGCTGATGAGCTGGTGCATGCGCCGTTCGATGTCGTACGCGGAGGGGGCGGCCACGCCCCACTCGCCGAGGATGAGCTCCCGCTCGGCGCTGGTCAGCGCGGTCACGTCGCCGACGTTCGGCGCGGATCCGCCGGCCAGCCCGTCCAGTACCGTGATCAGACGCGCGGCGATCCGCTCCACGGTGGCCGGATCGAAGACCGCCTCGTCGTAGAGCAGTCGCATGACCAGCGACTGATCGGGGAACACGCTGAGCGCCAGGGAATGGTTCGTGGCGAACTCGACGTCGAACGCGCTGATCGCCGTCCGGTCGAACGGATAGTTCTGGAAGACCACGGCGGTGTCGAACAGGGCGGTCCCGGGGGCCACGTCGGCGAAGGACTGCACGCGGTTCAGCGGGGCGTATCCGAACTCCCGTGCCGCGGCCTGCTCGCGCTGCAACTCCGCCAGCCAGAGCAGGGTCTGCTCGTCGTCATCCACCTGGACCCGGACGGGCTGGGTGTTGATCATCATGCCGACCATCGACTCGACGCCGGGCAGCTCCGCCGGCCGCACCGCCGTGCTCGTGCCGAAGCAGACGTCGCGCTGGCCGCTCAGGCGTGCAAGGAGGATCGCCCACGCCCCCTGGACCAGGGTGTTGGGCGTCAGCCCGGTGCGCCGCGCGTACGCCGAGACCCGCGCGGCCGTCTCCGCCGGAACCGTCACCCGCACCGATTGTCTGGCCGCGGGCCGGTGGCCCTCGGGCGACTGCCGGTCGCCGGGCACGGACACCGGGCTCGCGAAGTCGGCCATCCGGCCGCGCCAGTAGTCGTCGGCGGCGTCCAGGTCCTGCTCCGCGAGCCAGTGGACGAAGTCCTGGAACGGTGGCCGCGTCCGCACCGGTTCGCCGCGGTATCCGTCGAGCACGTCCGTCAGCAGCTCCGCGGAGCTCCATCCGTCGGTGAGCACGTGGTGCATCGTCCAGACGAGCTGGACGGAGTCCGGGCCGAGCCGCACGATCGTGACCCGGCTCAGCGGTGCCCGGGTGAGATCGAAGCCGGCGGCGCGGTCGGCGTCGAGCAGCTCCCGCAGCCGCGCCGGGTGCTCCGCCTCCGGCAGGGCGCTCCAGTCGAGCTGGGTCACGGGCAGCGTGATCTCGTCCCTGACGAGCTGCACGGGCTCCTCGACGTCGGCCCAGCGGAGCTCGGTCCGGAGCACCGCGTGTCGTTCCGTGGCCTCCTGCCAGGCCCGGCCGAGGCGGCCGGGGTCGGTGACGTCGTCGAGCCGGACGACGAACTGAATCAGGTGCAGCGCCGGGTCGTCGAGCATGAGGGCGTCGAAGAGCATGCCGCTCTGCATGGGGGTCAAGGGGTAACTGCCCGCTCGCGGCGAGTCGTACGATGCCGCCGGGTCTTCGTCGAGCCGCGTCGCCGCCTCGGCAAGCGCCTCGACCGTCGGGTGGGTGAAGACGTCGGCCGTGCTCAGCACGAAGCCTTTGGCCCGCGCCCGCGCGACGATCTTCATGGTCAGCACGGAGTCGCCGCCGAGGGCGAAGAAGTCGTCTCTCGTGCCGACCTGTTCGACGCCCAGCGCCTCGGCCCAGATCGCGGCGAGCTCGCGCTCGGCGTCCGTACGCGGCGCGCGGTACGCCTCGGCGTCGTCGGCCGGGGGCTCGGGCAGCGCGGGCCGGTCCACCTTGCCGTTGGCGTTGACGGGGAGCCGGTCCATCCAGACGATGCGCGCGGGCACCATGTAGCCCGGCAGGGTTTCGGCCAGCCGGTCGAGCAGCTCACGCTCGGCGAGGGGGCTCGGCCCCGTCGGGTACGCGACGATGCTGCGCGTCGGGCCGCTCTCCCGCACGACCACGACGACGTCGGTGACCCCGGGGCAGTCGCGCAGCGCGGCCTCGATCTCGCCCAGCTCGATCCGGAACCCCCGGATCTTGACCTGGTGGTCTGTCCTGCCGAGGAACTCGATGAGTCCGTCCTCGGTCAGGCGCACCCGGTCGCCGGTGCGGTAGAGGCGGCCGCCGGGTGCGAACGGGTCGGCCACGAAGCGCTCGGCGGTCAGCGCGGGGCGTCCGAAGTAGCCGCGGCCCGTACCCTCGCCGGCCAGGTACAGTTCGCCGGCACCGCCCGCGCCGACGGCCCGCAGCCGCTCGTCGAGCACGTACGCCTCGGTGTCGTCGAGGGCCGTACCGATCACCGCGGCCCGGGTGCGCACCTCGTCCGGTGTCATCCGGTGCGCGGTGGCGAAGACCGTGCACTCGGTCGGGCCGTACACGTTGACGAGCGTGGTGTCCGGGCAGGCGCGCCGCATCCGCTCCATGGCGGTCGCCGACGGGGCTTCGCCGCCGACCCATACCTCGCGCAGCCCCGCGTAGCAGCCGGGCCGCTCCTCGGCGAAGAGCCGGAACAGCGCCGAGGTGAGGAAGACCGCGTCGAGGCGGTGCTCGGCGACGAGCGCGGCGAGACCCGGCGCGGTCAGCTCCGGCCCGATGACGACGCGGCCCCCGCTGAGCAGCGGCAACCAGACTTCGTACGTGGAGGCGTCGAAGGCGAGCGGTGCGTTGAACAGCGCGCTTCGGCCGAAGGCGGCGCGCACGTGGGGTTCCTGGGCCAGCGCCACGATGTTGCGGTGGGTGATCGAGACGCCCTTGGGCCGGCCGGTGGAGCCCGAGGTGTGAATGATGTAGGCGAGTTGTTCCTCGTCGACGGTCACGCGCGGGGCGTCGGGGCGTCGGCCCGTGTCCGCGCCGTCCACGACGAGCACGGGCGGCCCGGCGGTCGCCGCCCGGCCGGCGGTCGACCGGTCGGCGATCAGCAGGACCGCCTCGGTCTCGGCGAGCAGCCGGCGGATCCGGTCGTCGGGGTAACTCTCGTGCAGCGGCACGTAGACCCCGCCCGCCTTGAGCACGGCGAGCATGGCGACGACGGTCTCCGGCGAGTGGCCCGAGCGGCCCATCAGCATGCCGACCCGCGACTCGGCGGTCACCCCGGCGGCGACGAGGCGGTGGGCCAGGTGGTTGGCGCGCTCGTCCAACTCGCCGTACGTCAGGGTCCTGTCGGCGTCGACGACCGCGGGCGCGTCGGGGTTCTGCCGGGTGCGCGCGGCGACGAGGCGGTGGACGGCCCGGTCCTGCGGGGCGGCGGGGGCGTTGTCGAAATCGTGGGACATGCTCGGCCCTCCACTGGAACACGTGTGTCACGCGGATCTGTCGACGGTCGAGCTTGGCCCGCACAGGCGTTCCAGCTCCACGTTCTTGAGCGGTGAGGAAACTGCCCGCTCCGTGCGAATGCCGTGGGGGATGCGCGAAACAGGTGAGGCGTGGCCGAAGCCACGCCTCACCTGCGACAGCGGTCGTACGTCACTCGGGCCGCGAGACCGCCTCCACGGCCGGGGGCCGCAGTGCGAGCCGGGCCGGCAGCATCACGGCCGGCCAGGCGATCACCGCGGCCGCGATCACGATGCCGAGGTACATCAGGGGCGGGATGGAGGGGAACACCGAGTGGCGAATCGCGTAACTCATCCCGATCAGCGACGGCAGTGCGGCGATCGAGCCGACGACGACCGCGGAGACCACGATGATGCCCGCCTCCTGGCGCATCATCGAGCGGACCTGCCTGGTGCGGGTGCCGACAAGGCGCAGCAGGGCGAACTCGCGGTGCCGTGAGATCGTCGCCATGACGAGCGTGTTGACGACGGCGATCGCGAGATAGCCGAGGAGTACGGCGTTGAGCACGAGACTGATCCCGCCGTCACCCGAGTCACCGGTCGGTGCGGCGGTGACCGCCCCGGCGGTGCGCACGCTCAACGTCGGGTACGGCTTCAGCGCCGCGCTCAGGTCCGCCTCCCGGTCGGAGTTCACCATCAGCCACTGGTCGAGGTGGTCGGTGGTGTGGGCGAGGACCACGTCGTGGGGCAGCGTGACGTCGCCGAAGCCGAGCCCGTTCTCGTAGACCGCGACCACCTTGGATTTCTGGACGGTGCCGTCGCCGAGGTGCACGTCGACCTGGCCGCCCACGTCGGCGCCGACCGTGCCGGCGACGAGGCGGCTGAGTGCGACCGTGGACCCGGTGAGACCGCTCAGGTCGCCGCGCAGCACGCCCAGGTCCATCGTGTCCGGTACGGCCGCGGGGTCGACGCCCTGCGCCGTGGAGATCCGGTACTGGATGCTGTCGCCGTCGGGCCAGGTGAGGATCGTCGAGGTCCGGGCGACCGGGCCGACGGTGCGGACGCCGGGGACGCCTCGCAGCTCCTCGGCCAGGCCGGGTGAGATCCCCGCGCTGTCGGACGTCACCACGTGGTCGGCGATCACACCGTCGACGGCCTGGTCGTGCGCGGTCGCGGCGAGTGTCGTGCCGCTGAAGAGCTGAGCGGACGCCATGGTCACGCCCATGATCAGCGGGGTGGTGGCGGCGCTGAGCCGACGCGCCCTGGCCCGGGAGTTGGCGGTGGCGAGGAACCAGGTGACGTCGCCGCGGCGACGGGCGAGCAGTGACGCGACGCCGCCGAACAGCTTCGGTCCGAGCAGGCCGACCGCGATCACCAGGACCAGGGCGGAGCTGGCGGCACCCTCGATGGCCGACTCACCGGGCAGCGCGATCGGCAGCACGATCGCGACGGCCAGGCCAGCGGGTACGAGCAGCACGCCGAGCGTGAGCCGGAACCAGCCGAGCTTCTTCGGTTCCACGGCCACGTCGCCGAGCGCCTCGACGGCACTGACCTTCGCCGCGCGCCGGGCCGCGAGCCAGCCGCCGATCCGGGCCGCGAGGACGCAGATCAGCAGGGCGCACAGTACGGGCGTCGCTGTGATCACCAGCGAGAATCCGGGCGGCAGCGCACCGGCCGCCGTGAACACGGTGTGCAGCAGCATGGCGAGCAGGATGCCGGGGACGGCGCCGAGCACCGCGCCGATCCCGCCGACGATCACGGCCTCGCCGCCGATCATGCGCAGCACCTGCCGGGGAGTGGCACCGACGGCCCGCAGCAGGGCCAGCTCGCGGCGGCGCTGCTGCACCGACAGTGCCAGCGTGCCGGCGACCACGATGACCACGAGCAGGATCATGGTGGCGCCGAACGCGCTGGCCACCTCGATGACGAACGACCGCATCTGACCGACGTCGAGCGTCTCCGCGTCGCTGCGGTCGTCGCCGGTGTACGTGACCACGCCGGGCACGGCCTTCTCGATCCGGTCGGCGAGGTCGCCCGCGTCGGTCCCCTTCGCGGCCAGCACACCGACCGCGTCGATCTTGCCGGGCAGGCCGTGGAGCCGCGCCGCCTCGTCGTCGGTGAAGAAGACCGCGCCCTGCCGCTCGAGGGGCACCGCCGGCTCGGCGACACCGCTGACCCGGTACGACCCCGGCTTCGACCCGGTCACCAGCGTGACCGTGTCTCCCGGGGCGGCCCCGGTCCGCCGGGCGAGGACGCTGTCGAGCACGACGTCTCCGGCCGCTCGTGGCGGGGTGCCCGAGCGCAGCGTGAACGGCGCCAGCACCGAGGCGCTCCAGCCGTGCCCGTACACGGGCGGGCCGTCGAGGACGGAGTCGTTCTTGAGGACGGTCGTACGGACGCTGATGTCCCCGACCGCGGACTCGACGCCCTTGACCGCGCCGACCTTCTCGACCGTGTCGGCGGGCAGCCTGACCCTCTCGGAGAGCCGCGGGTCCGCATCGCCCTCGACCTCCATGGCCTGGTAGCCGCCGACGACCACGGCCGTCCGGTGGTACCGCTCGGCCGGGACTCCCGAGCTGATGCCGGTCTCCAGCAGCACACCGCAGGCGCTGATCACGGCGGAGCCGATCGCGACGGCGATCAGTACTGCCGTGAAGCCGCCCTTACGGCCGCGGATCGTGCTCCAGGCCAGCGAGAGGTTCTGGCGCGAGAGCGTGCGGACCTTCTTCTTCTTCGCCTTGCCGGCCGCCGGCGGGCCCACCGCCTGGGCCCCGCTCTTCTTGCGGCTCACCGGTCACCCAGCCTGGTCATCCGGTCGGCCACCTTCTCCGGCGTCGGCGCGGGGAGTTCACCGGCCAGCCGGCCGTCGGCCAGGAAGGTCACCGAGTCCGCGTACGAGGCGGCGACCGGGTCGTGGGTCACCATCACCACGGTCTGGCCGGTCCGGTCGACGACCCCCCGCAGCAGTTCCAGGACCTGCTTGCCGGTCCGTGTGTCGAGCGCGCCTGTCGGCTCGTCGGCGAAGATCACGTCGGGTCCCGTGATGAGGGCGCGGGCGATGGCCACGCGCTGCCGCTGACCGCCGGAGAGCTGCCCGGGGTAGCGGTCACCCATGTCGTCGAGCCCGACGTTCGCCAGCGTGGCGCGCACCCGGTCGATGGGGACCGGATCGCCGGCCAGCCGGAACGGCAGGCCTACGTTGTCGGCGACGGTGAGCGGGTCGAGCAGGTTGTACGCCTGGAAGACGAACCCGATCCGTTCCCGGCGGATCTCGGTGAGTTGTTCCTCGTTCAGGCCGGCCAGGCGGGTGTCGCCGAGGACCACGCCACCCTTCGTGGGTTCGTCGAGACCCGCCGCGCAGTGCAGGAACGTGCTCTTGCCCGAGCCGGAGGGGCCCATGATCGCGATGAATGTCCCGTGCGGCACGCCCATTGTCACGTCGTCCAAGGCTGTGACCGCGTTACGACCGGAACCGTAGGTTTTTGTCACGGATTCCAATAAGAGAGCATACCTGGCAGCCACTGCAGACCCTTTCCCTTTTAGCGGAACGCTACCGTTCGACGCCATCGTCGATCAACCCGGCTGTGGCGGAAAACAACTTCGAGCCGCGCCTCGGAGTCTCACGAATATGGCCCCCACCTGCACTCCCTTCTTTCAGCCCGGGCTTCCCTGACCGGCCGCCCGGCCGGAACTTGACGTCCGCTGCACGGCTTTCCGCCGGTCATGGCCGGGCAGGGCGGGCCTGGCGGCGGCCTCGCCGACGGGGGTCGGCCGGGCCGGTGGGTCGCAGGGATCTGCCCGCCCCCCGCATCGCGCCGATGACCAGCGGTTTAACGCGTCGATGACAAGCGGTTTCGCCCCGATGACCAACGGGGGCGCAGCCGTCTCCTCGCCGGCCTCCCCGTCGGATCGCGAACCACGGCCGGAGGCCCCGGAGAGCGGCTCCGAACTGGGGATTTCACTCTGCGGTCAACAAGATGGCCGATCCGACGCACACGCCGAAATAATTCTCGACGACCCGGAGGATTCTTTACCAGCGGGTAATGGATGTACCACGCCCGGAAATCTCCGCGGCCGCGTCGAAAAATCGCCGCGCCGATATCGCCTGATAAATCCCTTGCATAGATGGGCAGCGAGAACAATGATTCCTGCGAATCTGGAACGCGCCGTCTACGGAATGTACGCCACCCACGCTCTGCACGTCGCGGACAGGCACGGCGTCTTCGAGCACCTGGCACGACACAGCGGCGACAGCGCCGACAAGATCGCGGCCGCGCTGGCTGTCGACGAGGACACCCTCGAGCGGCTCCTGCTGGTGCTGTCCTCCTTCGGCGTCCTCGACGCGGACGGTGAGCGTTACGCGCTCGCGGCCGACGTCCGGCCCTACGTCGACCGCGAGGACCCCCGCTACCTGATGGGATTCGTCGATCACCTGATCGGCGACACCGCCGATCAGTTCGGACGGCTGAGCGGCTACCTGAACGCGGGCAAGGCCGAGACCGACCGGGACACGCCGGCTCCGTTCGAGGCCATCTACCGCGACGAAGAGTCGGTGGGCCGCTTCCTGAACGCGATGTGGGGCCTCAGCCACCACGTCTCGCACGAGCTCGCCGCCCTGGCCGACCTGAGCGACTCCCGGCAGCTGATCGACGTGGGCGGAGCGAGCGGGCCCTTCTCGGTGGCCGCCCTGCATGCCTTTCCGCAGCTGCGCTCGACCGTGTTCGACCTTCCCCAGGTCGGTCCGCACCTGGCGGCGCGGGCCACCGAGCACGAGCTCGGCGACCGGCTGGACTTCGCGGCCGGCGACTTCTTCGCCGAACCGCTGCCGGCCGGCGACTGCTTCGCCTTCGGCTACATCCTGTCCGACTGGGACGACGAGACCTGCGCGGCGCTGCTGCGCAAGGCGTACGAGGCGTGTCTCCCCGGCGGCCGGGTCCTGATCATGGAGCGGCTCTTCGACGACGACCGCGGCGGCCCGCTCGCGACGGCCGTCATGAACCTCTCCATGCACGTCGAGACCCAGGGCCGGCACCGTACCGCGGCCGAGTACCTGGACCTGCTGCGTCAGGCCGGCTTCGTGGACGGCACGGTCCGGCGCTCCAGCGGCGAGAAGCACCTGATCACCGGTCGGCGCGCCGAGAGCGAGTCCGCGCGGTGAGCGCCATAAGAACGCTCACCCCGACCCGCTCGCGGGAACTACCCCCGGCCTGCGCCGAGTTGGCAGCCCAGCTGCACGCGACGCCCCTCGCCGAGCTGCCCGACGACGAAATCCTCCGCCTGTCCGAGCGCTACGACGCGGCCGTGGCCGGGCCGGAAACCCACGAGAACGAGATCCTGCGGCTCCTGACCCGATCGTTCAGCCGGCGCCTCGACATACCCGAGTACTACCGCTACACCGGACTGCACGTGGCCGGCTGGTACCTCGCCCGGCGGGAGGACTCGTACGAGGCGAGCCTGCTGCTCCTGCACGCGCTCGTGACCGACCTGATCGCGCTGGAGGAGCGCGAGGCCGGACTGCACGAGACCACGGTCGAGGAGGGCGCGGAACGCGTGCGCCGGCTGGAGGCCGTGCTCGACCACCTGGGCAGGTCCCCTGTCGGCCCGGACCGCACCATGGCGAGCGCCGACCTGGTCCGGCTCGCCGACCACGACGACGTGCTCGTCCACGACCTGCTGGTGGTCAACCGCTGTTCGGGATTCCGCCGGTCGGACAAGCATGACGAGCACATCTTCATGCGGGCCGTGCAGGCCTGCGAGATCGGCTTCTTCCTCATCCGCTGGACCGCGCGCCGCGCGACCGAGGCAATCGGCCGCGACCGCGGCGAGTTCGACCTGCGGATGAGCCAGTTCGCCTCGGCGGCCGAACTGCTGAACGTCGTCTTCCATGCGCTCCGGACGCTGACCCCGGAACTCTTCATGGGCTTCCGGGATCTGACCGGGAGCGCCAGCGCGGTCCACTCGCTGAACTACCACCTGATGGAGCTGGTGGTGTACGGCTACGACGAACGGAAGATCGAGACCTACAAGCGGTTCGCGCACCTGGCCCCGATCACCAGCCCGCTGCTTCGCGAGTTCACGTCCCTGCAGGACGCCGCGGCCGGCGCCCGAGACCCCGACATTCGCGAGGCATTCACCGCGAGCGAAAGTCCGCTGCACATCTGGCGCGGCCGGCACTACGGATTCGGCCGCCGCTATCTGCCGGAGATGACCGGGTCCGGCGGCACCGAGGGCGCCGGTTACCTCAAACGCTTTGTCGGCAAGGCCGGACTGGGTTCCGGCGACCGTATCGACGATGTCGAGCAATTGCTCACCCAGTTCGCCTTCTGCTGACAGAGATCAGGAGATCACTCGATTCCTATCCCGGCGCCCGAGCGCCGGTGAGTCCCGGCACCCGCCGTGGCTCCAAGCACGCTTCACCCTTCGCTCATATGAGAGGTGCTTGTGAACAGAATTCTGCCGACGGTCTCCGCGGAGAACCTGACCCAGTTCGAGACCCTCGCCCTGGCCAGTTCGATGAATCTCGCCGACGGACACGCCCGCCAGCAACTCACGGCCGCGCAGAGCAAGATCGTCGCCGATCTGCCGAACATGTGGGCCGAGGCCACCCTGCGCCCGGTGGCCGAAATCGAGCGGGAGGCCGCCGAGTCGTTCTTCGGCATGCTCGGCCAGCACAGTCATCCGTTCGACGCCGGACGGACGCTGAGCTGCTACTCGTCCTCGCTGGCCATGGAGATCCTCGCCCGCTCCCTGGTCACCACGTCCGACGCGGTGGCGTTGGTCCACCCGACGTTCGACAACATCCCCGACATCCTGCGCGGGGTCGGCCTGCGGCTCGTACCGGTCGAGGAGGAGCAGGCCCACGACGAGGACCTGCCGGCGGAGCTGCTCGAACAGGTCGGCTGCGTCTTCATCACCACGCCGAACAACCCCACCGGCCGCGTGATGACCGAGGCCCGGCTGCGCAGGCTCGCCGAGCAGTGCGCCGAGTACGGCGTGGTGCTGGCCCTGGACACCTGTTTCCGGGGGTTCGACCCCGCCGCGCAGTTCGACCACTACGCCGTGCTCGACGCGAGCGGATGCCGCTGGGTGGTCATCGAGGACACCGGCAAACTGTGGCCCACCCTCGAACTCAAGATCGGCTGGCTGGTCCGCTCGGCCAACGTGGACCTGCCGATCGAGAAGATCCACTCGGACATCCTGCTCGGCACCTCGCCGCTGATCATGCTCATGGTGAAGCGGTTCGCCGACGACGGGGCGGACGGCGGCCTGGCCGAGCTGCAGCGCACGATCGCCGACCACCGGGCCCTCGTGCGTGCCGAGCTCGCCGGCGTACCCGACATCAGCTTCGTCGACGAACACGCCCGGACCAGCGTGGAGCGCCTGCACGTCGGCTCGCGGCTGGGAATGGACGTCTGGTCGGCGGTCCGCTCGCAGAGCCTCTATGTACTGCCCTGCCAGAAGTTCCACTGGGCTCGACCGCACGAGGGCGAGCGGATGCTGCGCCTGGCCCTGTCCCGGAACGCTTCCACCCTGATCGCGGGCGCCCAGGTGCTGCGCGCGGCCCTGCTGAACGCGCAGGAGCTGTAGGGCTGATGGTTCCACCGGACTCGGCGGTCTCCCCGCTCTCGCACGCCCGATGGTGGCGTGCGGGAGTGGTGCAGGCCGTCTCCCCACCCGGCGTCCTCGACCTGGGACCCGGCTACCTCGAACCGAGCCTGCTGCCGGTCGACGAGGTGTACCCGCTCTACGCGGAGGCCCTCGCCGAGTACGGCCCCGCGGCGCTCACTTACGGCGCCAACGCCGGAGCCCAGCCACTGCGCGCCCTGCTGGCCGCCCGGCACGGCTGCGCACCCGAGGAGATCATGGTCACCGCCGGTACCTCGCAGGCGCTGACCTTGTTGTGCACCGTGCTGGGTCGGCCCGGCCAGGCCGTCGTGGTCGAGCGTACGTGCTACGACCTGGGCCGAAGGATCATGACCGATCACGGTCTGCACCTGCGTGAGGTGGACGCCGACGGTGAGGGCGTACGGCCGGAGGCACTGGACCGGGCCCTGTCCCACGGTGACGACGTGGCGTTCGTCTACCTGACGCCGACCTTCCACAACCCGACCGGCACGGTCGCGGGCGAGTCACGCCGCCTGGAGCTCCTCGCCGTCGCCGCCCGGCACGGCGTGCGGATCGTGGAGGACGACGCGTACACGGAACTGGGCCTGGACCGCACCGCTCCGCCGCCCTCGCTCGCCGCGCTGGCCGGCCGGCGGGGCGTGATCCGGCTCGGGTCGTTCGCCAAGACACTCGGACCGGGCCTGCGACTGGGCTGGCTGGAGGCCGACCCGGACCTGGTCGAAACGATGACCGACCGCGGACAACTGGTCAGCGGCGGAGCGCTCAACCACCTGACCTCGCTGGCCGTCGCCATGCTGATGGGGGACGGCCGCTACGACCGGCGCCTGTCGTGGCTGCGTGCGCAACTCCGGCTGCGGCGCGACACACTCGTGGCCGCCCTGCGGGCCGGCATGGGCGAGTCGGTGACCTTCGACTGTCCGGCCGGCGGCTTCTTCGTCTGGCTGACCTTCGAGCACCCGCGGCGCAGCGAGTCGTCGCTGCTCGCCTCGGCCGGCCGGGCAGGCGTCGCGGTGGCACCGGGCTCCCGCTTCGGCAGCGTGGCCGGCACTCACCTGCGACTCGCGTACAGCCTCAACTCGCCCGACGGTTTGGCGGCGGCGGCCGCGCGGCTCGCCGCCGCCTGGAGAAATGAGGAAACCCTTCGATGACTATCGCCGTCAACACCCTGCGCGGCTACAGCCTTCCGCTCTCCCCGTCCGGTACCTCGGCCACGCTGACTCCTCCGCCGTGGCACTTCTCCGGCGAGGTCGTCATGGTCGACTACCGCGTGGACCCGGCGGCGGCGGCTCGGTTCCTCCCGCCCGAGCTCGACCCCGGCGCCGATCCGGGGCAGGCCGCCGCGGTCTTCGCGCACTGGCAGTGGTGCTCGGAGCCGGGCACCGAGCTGGCCGATCCGGGCGCCAGCCAGTTCAGCGAGTTCCTGATCCTGCTCGGCTGCGAGTACCGCGGCCGTCCCCTGGCCCGGTGCCCGTACGCCTGGGTCGACCAGCCCGTGCCACTCCTGCGCGGCTGGGTGCAGGGAATGCCGAAGCAGTTCGGTGAGGTGCATCAGACCCGGCCGATGCGCGTCGGCAAGGCAGGGCCCCTGGGCTCCGCCGCTGGCATGTATCACGGCACGGCCGCGACAGGCGGCCGCCGGATCGCCCACGCCTCGGTGAGCGTGACCGCCCGGGCCGCCGAACCGCCGGCGTTGCACACCGTTCCGCTGGTGCACAGCCGGGTCCAGCCGCCCTGGCTCGCCGGTGAGCAGCCGCCCGTCGGGCTGGTGACCTCGACCGTCACGGGGGTCGAGTTCTCCGAGGTGTGGTCGGGCGACGCGAACCTCGAGATGTTCGATGTGCTCGACGCGGACTTCGCCTCGCTGCGGCCGGTCTCGGTCGGGCGCGGCCATGTCTTCGGATACGCCGAGACGCTGGTCTCCGGCCAAGCCCTGGACTGATACCCACCCCCGAAGGAGCAGAAGATGACAAATCCGTTCGACGACCCCGACGCTCGATTCAAGGTGTTGATCAACGACGAAGGTCAGCATTCGCTCTGGCCCGCTTTCGCCGCCGTTCCCGAGGGGTGGTCGGTCTCGCTGGCCGACACGGACCGCGAGACCTGCCTCGCGTACGTCGAGGAGCACTGGACCGACATGCGCCCGAAGAGCCTGGCCGACCGCATGGCCGCGGGCTGATGAGCGTCGCGACCATCGGCAGGACGCGATTGCACTACGACGACCACGCACCCGACGGCCGATCGGGCGGGGAGCCGGTCGTGCTGGTCATGGGCGCGGGTGGTCGCGGCCGGGCGTGGCGCCTGCACCAGGTGCCGGCGCTCGCCGAGGCCGGCTATCGAGTGATCACGTACGACTCCCGGGGCGTGCCCCCCAGCGACCCCGGCGAGGCGGGGCTGACGCTCGGCGATCTCGCGGCCGACCTGGCAGGGCTCATCGAGCACCTGCGCATCGGGCCGTGCCGTCTGGTGGGCACGTCGCTCGGCGCGCTCGTGGTGCAGGAGCTGCTGCTGACCCGGCCCGATCTGGCCACGGCCGCCGTACTGATGGCCACGCGCGGCCGCGACGACGGACTGCGCGCGGCCGCCGCCCGGGCCGAGATCGAGCTGCTGGACTCCGGCATCACGCTGCCACTCCGCTATCACGCGGCCCTGCAGGCGATCCAGAACCTGTCCCCGCACACGCTCAACGACGACGTCGAGGTGTCCGACTGGCTGTCGGTGTTCGAGCAGTCGCTGTCCACCGGCCCCGGACTGCGGCATCAGCTCGCCATCAAGCCGGACCCCGGTCGCCTCGCGGCCTACGCCGCGATCACCACGCCGTGCCTGGTACTCGGCTTCGCCGACGACCTGGTCACGCCCCCACACCTGGTCGCCGAGGTGGCACGTGCCATCCCCGGCGCCGCCCACCAGCTGATCCACCACGCGGGTCACTACGGGTACATGGAGCAACCGGAGGAGGTGAACCGGCGGATGCTCGAGTTCTTCCGCAGCGTTCCGGCCCGCCCTCTCCCCCGGACCAGCCGAGCGGCGCCCGAAGAGCGCCGAGTCACCAGCCCCTGAACCGTTTCCGACGACCGAGAAGGTGCCGATGGCCGTCGTATCTCCGAAGACCGTTGTCGTCGTGCCGACCTACAACGAGCGGGACAACCTGCCTGTACTGGCCGGTCTGCTCGCGGACCTGCCGGTGCCGAATCTGCATCTGCTCGTGGTCGATGACGACTCACCCGACGGCACCGGCGAGATCGCCGACAAGCTCGCCGCCGAGACACCGGACACCATCGGCGTGCTGCACCGTGGCGCCAAGGACGGACTCGGCCGCGCCTATCTCGCCGGCATGGCCCGTGCGCTGGACGAGGGTGCCGACATCGTGGTCCAGATGGACGCCGATCTCTCGCACCCGGCCTCGGCGATCCCGGCCATGATCGATGCGCTGTCGACCGGGAACGCCTCCGTCGTGATCGGCTCGCGCTACGTGGCCGGCGGCTCGATCGCCTCCGACTGGCCCTGGTTCCGCCGAGCGTTGTCGGCCTGGGCCAACATCTACGTCAATGTGATCCTGCGGTTGCGCCTGAAGGACGCCACCGCCGGATTCAAGGCGTGGCGGGCCGAGACATTACGGGCGCTCGACCTGAACTCCGTACACAGCAACGGGTATTCGTTCCAGGTCGAGATGAACCACCGGGCCGTCAGGCGTGGGTTCACCATCCTCGAGGTGCCGATTCGCTTCGAGGAACGCGGGCACGGCGCGTCGAAGATGAGCCTGGGAGTGCAGCTCGAATCCGCCCTCACTCCGTGGAGGCTGCGCTTCGGGCGCGAGCGCGGCTGAAGCCTCGGGCCCGCCGCGCCCCTGACCACGCTCGTGCCTGGTCAGCGGTGAAGCGCCTTCGTCGACCGTCTCCTGCTGACCCCGCTCGTTGCCGCGATGGAGGCGGTGGCCTTCCCCTTCGCCCGCCAGTCGGGCCGACCGGCCCCGGCATCGCGCCGGGGCCGGCTTCGTTCGCCCACACACCGGTACCCCGGCGCATCGGCGCGCCCCCACGTATGCGATCACCGCCATCCCGAGCACACCGACTACCTGCGATTGCACTTATAGCGCGCATGCAACTATTGTGGAGGCACGTAAAGAGCTTACTCAAGCAATCACAGAAGGGGTGAGCCATGCCGCTCGCGCTCCTCGCCCTGGCAGTCGGGGCCTTCGGGGTCGGAACGACTGAGTTCGTCGTCATGGGACTACTGCCCGACATCGCCGCCGACTACGGCGTCTCCATCCCCACCGCGGGCCTGCTGGTCACCGGCTACGCGCTCGGCGTCGTCGTCGGCGCGCCGCTGCTGACCGTCCTCGGCAACAAGGTGAGCCGCAAGCGGATGCTCATGCTGCTGATGGGCCTGTTCGTGCTCGGCAACGTGGTCTCCGCCCTCGCCCCGAGCTTCGGGATGATGCTGACCGGCCGCGTGATCGCCTCGCTCGCCCACGGCTCGTTCTTCGGCATCGGGTCCGTCGTCGCCGCCGACCTCGTCGCCCCGGACAAGAAGGCCGGCGCCATCGCCACCATGTTCACCGGCCTCACCGTCGCCAACATCGTCGGCGTGCCGCTCGGCACCTTCATCGGGCAGTCGGTCGGCTGGCGCACCACCTTCGCGATCGTCGCCGCGCTCGGTGTGATCGGGCTGCTCGGCATCGCCAGGCTCGTGCCCGCCATGCCCCGCCCCGGAGGTGCCCACCTGCGCCGGGAGCTGAAGGCGTTCCGCAACCCCCAGGTGCTGCTCGCGATGGCGATGACCGTGCTCGGCTTCGGCGGTGTCTTCGCCGCGATCACCTACATCGCACCGATGATGACCGAGGTCGCCGGCTACTCCGACGGCGCGGTCACCTGGCTGCTCGTCCTCTTCGGCGTCGGCATGTTCCTCGGCAACCTGCTCGGCGGCCGGTACGCCGACCGCGCGCTGATGCCCCTGCTGTACACCACCCTCGGCGGGCTCGCGATCGTCCTCGCGCTGTTCACCGTGGTCGCCCACGACAAGGTCCTCGCCGCGATCGCCATCCTCCTCGTCGGGGCGCTCGGCTTCGCCACGGTGCCGCCGCTGCAGAAGCGCGTCCTCGACCAGGCGCACGGCGCGCCGACCCTGGCCTCCGCCGTCAACATCGGCGCCTTCAACCTCGGCAACGCGCTCGCCGCCTGGCTCGGCGGCATCGTCATCACCGCCGGCTTCGGCTACACCTCCCCGAACTGGGTCGGCGCCGTCCTCGCCGCCGCCGCTCTCGGCCTCGCCTTCTGGTCCGCCGCGCTGGAGCGCCGGACCACGGCGGCCAAAGCCGCCGCCACCGTCGACACCGACGCCCGCATCCCCGTACGCCACTGACCCCCCTCCCCTCCCCCGCCACCCCAAGGAGAAGCGCCATGAGCACCACCGCCGTCATCCCGCTGACGACCACCGAGGCCGAGGCCCTGATCACCAGCGCCCGCCGCGCCGCCGAACACGCCGGAGTCACCGTCAGCATCACCGTGCTCGACGCCGGCGGACACCTGCTCGCCTTCCGCCGCGACGACCGGGCGGTGCTGATCTCGGGCGAGACCAGCACCCGCAAGGCGTACACCGCACTCCAGCTCAACGCCCCCACGGCCGACCTGGTCGACCTCGTCAAGCCCGACGGCCCGTTCCACTCGCTGCCCACCGCTCTCGACCGGCCGCTGCTCTTCATCGCCGGCGGTCTGCCGGTCCACCGCGACGGCCGCCTCATCGGCGCCATCGGCGTCGGCGGCGGCGCCCCGGAGCAGGACCACTCCTTCGCCACCACCGCACGCGAGGAGATATCCCGATAGCCCGCGCCTCAGGACCTCTTTTGGGCGATCACGTCCGAAGCCGGATACCGACGCTTGCGGCCGACGGCGGGGCCGAGAAAGCGCGTCGGCCGTACGGACGGCACTCGACGTCAACGTCTAGGACTGTCGGCCGCTGCGGGCAGCGAGCCGCCCGGTACCCGGCTCCTGGCCTGTGGTGAAGAAGTGCGACTGGGACTCGGACCGGACATGAAGCATCGACCCTCCGACGGCAGTTCGGCCTCGCTCTCGCGACCGAGGCCGACGTCCCGGGCAACGCTCTCACCCAGCTGCACCTCGTCCTCAAGAACGACTTCCACCAGAAGGTCCGGGGCTTGCGGACAGACGCCCGACGGCGAGAAGCAGCTCCGCCGGCAGCTGGTCAAGGCCAAGGAGCTCCGGGCCGAGACGCCGAAGGAGAACGACCGGCTCCAGGCCCACAACGAGGCACTCGTCGGCCCACTGCATCAGGTTGTGATGGAGAACCGCCAGCTCCGCCTCCAGCTGGCCTAGAGGCCCGACAACCTCCCAGTCCTCCGGGCCCAACCACGGCCGACAGCACGGTGAGATCAACGGGAGACAAATCGAGCGGAGTTGTCAGAGGCGGGCGCTACCCTCAGATCTAGCTCAAAGAGGACCCCGGCGGCGTCGAGGTCGACGGGCGCCGGGGTTACTCATGATTGGCATCTGGAACATACCTCGAACACAACGCCGAAGGCACCCAGTGCCACGCTGCTGTGATCACCGCCTCTCGACCTGGCACGCCGGGCCTCCTCGCAAGCACGAGGAAGAACCCACCAGGCACAATGCAGCTGATCAAGGCACACATCACCAACTACAGGTCTGTCGAAGACTCCGACATAGTCGACATCGAAAAGGATGTCACCTGCCTCGTCGGGAAGAACGAGTCGGGCAAGACGACCCTCCTCCAGGCGCTCTTCCGGCTCAACCCCGTGGAGGCCGCCACCTTCGACGAGGTCGTCGACTTCCTTGCCCGCAAGACCCGCGAGCGCAAGCAGATCCCGGCCGGCCAGAAGATCCCCGTGGTCCGGGCGACGTTCCGCTTCGACGACACCGAGATGAAGGCGATCGAGGAGGAGCTCGGTCGCAAGGCCATGAAGAGCCCCGAGTTTGACGTCGTCATCGGCTACCGCGACAGCACCAAGACCTTTGCCTTCTCCTACGACGAGGTCGCGGTCGTCAACCACCTGCGCTCCGCCCTGGGCCTCCCGGCCGCGACCGCCAAGGCCATCGGGAGCGCGAAGACCGTCGCGGACCTTCTTGATGCCCTCGACGAACTGGAAGAGCCCCCGTCCGGCGCCACCGCACTGGCCGACCGCATCCGCGGCTGGCGCGACAGCAGCCTCGGGTGTCACCTCATCGACCAGTACGGCAGCCCGTCGATGCCGAACTTCGTCTACTTCGCGGACTACGACACGATGCCGGGCAAGGTCGCGCTGCCCGATCTGATCCGGCGGCGAGCGTCAGGAGACATCACGCGCGGCGAGCGGGCTCTGCTGAGCCTGCTGGACATGGCGGGAGTTTCGCCGGAGGAGTTCCAGGATTCCGACCAGCACGAACGGCTCATCCGGGAACTAGAGAACTCCGGCAACGTCATCTCGGACGAGGTCTTCGACTACTGGTCGCAGAACACCGAGCTGGAAGTCCAGCTGAAGGTCCTGGCCCCTGAGACAGGGGCTGTGCCGCCCTTCAACGAAGGACCGATCCTCCAGGTCCGCGTCTTCAACACTCGGCACCGAGCCTCAGTGCCCTTCGACGAGCGGTCCCGCGGCTTCGTCTGGTTCTTTTCCTTCCTCGCCTACTTCAACGAGCTGGAGGCGGCGGGCAGCACTGACCTGATCCTCCTCTTGGACGAGCCCGGCCTGTCCCTTCACGGCCGCGCCCAGGAGGACCTGCTCCGTCTGATCGACGAGCGGCTGGCCCCCAAGCACCAGGTGCTCTACACCACCCACTCTCCGTTCATGGTCGACCCCCACAACCTCCAGAGGGTCAGGACGGTCATGGACATGGAGCGCGGCGGAGCGAAGGTCTCCTCGGAGATCTTCAAGGCCGACGAGGACACCGCCTTCCCGCTCCTGACCGCGATGGGTGTCGAGATGACCCAGACGCTGTTCGTGGGCGAGCACACCCTGCTCCTCGAAGGCCCGAGCGACCTGATCTACCTCGACGTGCTCACCGACGTCGCCGAGGCAAACGGCTCCACGGGACTCGACCCGCGCTGGGTGAAGACCCCCATCGGCGGCTCCGGGAAGCTGTCCACCTTCGTGACCCTCCTGGGCGCGAACAAGCTGAACGTCGCCGTCCTCGTCGACTCCAGCAGCAAGGACGTCGGGGCCGTCCAGCGCCTCCGGGACAACGACCAGCTCGCCAAGAACGGACTCGTCGAGATCAGCGAGTTCACCGCCACGGCCGACGCGGACGTCGAGGACCTGTTTGACAGGGACTTCTACCTCGACCTCGTAAACCGCGCCTACGCCAACCAGCTCACCACCCCGATCGACGCCTCGGAACTCAACGCCAAGGACCCTCGCGTCATCCGGCAGATCGAGGCGGTGTTCAAGAAGCGCAAGATCACCACTCGGTTCAACCACTACAAGCCGGCGGCCGCTTCCTCCGCGAGCAGGCGGCACTCGCCCCGAGCATCGACGCAGCAACGATCACACGCGCCGACCAGCTGTTCACGCGCCTCAACTCCCTGCTCCCCAAGCGCTGAGCCATGGCGCGCTCGGCTTGATCCGCAAGGCCGCCCAAGAAAAGAGCCGCATGCCCCCAACCGATCCCCTCGCGCTCACCCTTCTTGTTCTCAGAACCAGAAGGACTTGAGGACGAGGGGAGCGAGGGATGGGACCGCTGACATGGGTCATGAGCCTCTTCCGCCGCGAAGGAGGAATGTGGGGCTACCTGACAGAACGGACCAAGAGCCGCACGGCAATCGAGCTTGAGCGCGAACGCAACGCTGCCACCGTCAGCGTGCTCCCGCTTCTGCCGCCGGGCACTGACTTCATGGAGAGCGAGGTGGGCGGGCGAACCCGGGTCATCCGCATGATGCCCATCCAGTCACGGGACAGCGGCATCGCAGGCGGCGACGAAGCGGTGCCTGCTCCTCCTTCTGCTGCTTCCTCTCACACCGATCCGGCTCCGATGCAGCTGCGGCAGGGGCGGACGGCGATCAGCCCGGCATCACCCGGGCCCCAGCCTGAGTACTCCCGTCCCAACGACGTTCCGCAGGTGGACACTCTCAGTGAATGACAGGCAGCAGTTCGACGATGAGGTCGTCGATCTCTACACGCAGCATCACGGGGCGATGCGTGGATCACTTCTCCGCAGGGGCATCCCGCACCCGGTCGCGGATGAGATCGTCAATGACGTCTTTGTCGCAGTCCGCCGGCGGTGGCCCCACATCCGAGATGACTTCTCGATCGGGTACGCCTACAAGATTGCGGCAAACGAATGCGCGAAGTGGTGGACTCAGAACACGAAGGAAGAGAAATACCGCGATCGGAACGAGGAAGACCTCGCTGATGAGCGCGACGAGTATCTCCAGATTCTGAACCGCGTCATGATCAACCAAGCAATCAAGGACCTGACGCCCAGGGAGCAGGAGGTCATCCATCTACGGTTCTACAGACAGTTGAGCGTGGAGGAGGCAGCCGAAGCTCTCCAGCTGTCGACCGGGTCGGTTAAGAGCTACACGCATACAGCCAAGATCAAGCTTCGCGCCAAGCTCAACGAGTTGGACAACGAGTGCGGGGAGGAGGAGCAGTGAACATGAATCAGGAGGAAATCCGCTCGGAGGGGGAGCGCGTTGCGTCGTTCCGGCAGGCGCTACAGCGGTTGCACGATGATCCTTCCGAAGCCGCACGCATCGATTCAATCATCGATGAAGCGGAACTCGTTGACCAGCAAGTGACTGATCGCAGCCATCACCAGCACGTGGTCGTGAACGTCAATGGCGGTGAAACCAACAATGTCGAAATCTTCGGCTCCCGTCGCGAAGCTGAGTCCGAGGCCTTCCGCGATCCGGCGCCTGCGACTCCGGTGATGCCGGATCACCCGAGTGAGCGCTCTCGCCCCGCTCTGGAGGTCCAACTCACCAGGACCCGGGCAGTCACCAATGTGGCCTCCTTGGTACTCATGACGACGATCGCGCTCTTCGCGATGCAGGGAGGGTCAGCGGTGCTAGGCGCTGTCCTTAGCGTCCTTGCCGCGTCAACGGCAGGAACACAGATCCTGCTGACTGGCAGGCCGCGGTCCGCTGTTCTCAAGACGCACCTGCACGCCCGACGGGAGGAACGGCGAGAGTTGGACCCCCACTGACCTCTTCATCCCTGAGGGTCGACAGCCGTCAGCTGTCGACCCTCAGGCGCGACCTCGAGCTTCAACACGCTGAACTAGACAGGGAAAGGACGTCCTGGGCGAGCGCGGCGGCACGTCCTCCGCTGGCGACGGGCGTGGCCGTGCCGAAGCCTTCTGGAAGGTCTGCCGCCTCGGAGAAATCGGCGGGGCCGAGCACGGGCGCGACTTCTCCGACGTCGGCGAGTTCCACGCGTTTCGCGGCACCGGCAAGATCGAGTTCAACGCATGCGGGCATGCGCCACATTGCGTCCGAGCACATCCGTCGGCGGGCCCGATACCGCAACGATATGCGTCCTCCCCTGGAGGAACGTTCCCTCTCGATCGACCCAGAGTGGCACGAAGTACCTGCTTTCGGGGTCCCGATGCGGGCATCCTGGCGCTGCTCGCCGGCCGGTCAGGTCAGGCGGACCGGTCGGGCCGGTGGGACCTTGTAACCGGAGCGCTCGGCGTCGGCGATCTCGCCGTGCTTGTGTGCGGCTTCCGGGTGCGGCAGCACGGGCGCGATAGGCACCCGCTGCCACCGCAGCCGACATTCAGGCCGAGGATCACCGCGATGCTCTCCTTGCTACTGAACTTGATTGAGTGATGTCGGCGCTGTTGGCCTGACAGTTTCTGGGGTGGGTCGTGGACCACGGTCTACGACCGGCATCGGCGCTGGTGCGCTGACGGCACCTGGGAGCGGATCCTGGCGGCCGTTCGCGCTGCCCGGAGATCTCATCGGTCATCGCTAACGTGAGCAAGTCGCCGGCCAGCACCGGGTCAACGACGTCACCAGACCTCCCCAGCAGCCAATCGCGACGAGGTCCAGGTCTGCGCCTACCTGGGGCCCCGACACATACTGCCGAAGCCGCTGCGGGTGCTCCTCGAGAACCTCCTCGACCGTCACCAGCGTCTCGACGAATCGGCGGGCTCAGCGAGCCGGCCGCCTCCACAGCGGGTAAGGGCGGGAACTGCAGGGTCAGCTCGACATGGCTGCTCCGTACCCACAGCTACCCGGAAGTCTTGCCCTCAGCAGTGTTCGCTTCCGTTCCCATCAATGCCCGCACAGTAACGCGCATGGCTGCCACAAAAGATGACGGCCAATCAGGCAGACAGTATCCCTGGCGGCGCGGCAGGATGGTGGTGCGGCGCCCGGCGGGGCTGGCCGGCGGCCGATTGGGAGGGGACGATGGAACGGTTACGTGTCACCGGAGTGACCTATCTCGGCGGGCATCCGCGACACCCCCGCCTGATCGAGGGTCTGCGGCTGGACGTCGCCCTGGCGGGCCTGTCGGTGGGACGGCCGCTACGCAGCCTGCTCTCCGTGAGCTGGCCCTCGCTCACCTGGCTCTACGTCCTGACAGTGGAAGACCTCCAGGCCAAGGCGCGCAGCGGGGAGTTCCTCCTCGTCCCGAACCTGAACCGCACATGGGAGTGCGGCGACGCCGCAAGCGTGATCGGGCTGGGCATCGACAACGTCGACTGCTGGCTGCTCGCGCCGCAGACGCCCGTCCGGGAGCTCAGGACGCGGCTGGCCTCCTGGACGTTCGGCGCCACCGACGCCCCGCGGCAGGCGGGCACGGGCGACGCGGGCACACCGGAGCAGGTGGCTCTGCAGGCCATCGCGGTGTGGCGCGCGGCCGGCGTGGGCCGGGAGCCGCTGGCCGACCGCAAAACGCTCAGCTACCGGCTCGCGGTCGCCGAGCAGCACCGCCGCAGCGGCGATCTCCTCAGCGCGCTGACGCTGCTCCGACAGCTCGCCACGCAGGCAGTCGAGACCTTCAGCGCAACGGACCAGGCCACCGTCGTGGCACGCAACAACCTCGCCTTCGCCCTGGCCGTCGGCGGTTTCCGGCAGGAGGCCATCGAGGCGTACTGGGAGATCCTGGACGACCTGGCGGCCGCCGGGATCGTCGACCAGGCCAAGGCGGAGATGTTCGCGCGCCAGAACCTGGCGCGACTGCATGACCCCCACTGGCGCCCCTGACATGCCTCGCCGCCACGACGGCCGGCCTCGGGTCCGACCTCGCCGGCCGCCGACGGAATCCGGACTCGAACTGCTTCGGTAGTGCCACCCACTTCGTCGGAGCGCGAGGAGTGCCGCTCCGGCTCCCAGCCGGTGACGTCCAGCAGCCCGCCGACCGGCTCGCGGTAAGCCCGGCTCCGGGCCGGACCGGCTCAGCCCCGTAGACCCGCGCGGGAGCCCGTCCCCGGTTCAGTCCACCGTGTTCTCCTCGGTTCAACGTTGGGTGCGGGCCCATGCCGTAGTGCGTGCCCGATCCGGGCACCGGTGGATCGGCGAACTCGACGGGGAGCCACGCCGACCACCCGCACCCCAGCGCGCTGAGGCAGGCGTAGGCAGCCGAGCCGGCGCGGTCTCGGGTGTTCACACGAAGGGTGGCGCTGAGCGATGCTTGCCCCGTGGAATGGGTTCGGTGTTCATGAGCAGAACCGGCTGTAGGACTCGCCCCGTTCGTCACCGTCTGTAGCGGGATCCGGTTTGACGACAGGCCCCAGCCCGGTGCCGCATCAGCGCGGCTGAAGCGAGTAAGCGCCGCCCGTCCAACCCCGCAATCGGCACACCCGTTCCCGTGCCATCGGTGCGGGCGAAACCCGCTTCGGGTGGGGTAGTTGAGGTGCGCACGCGGGTAGGGAAGATCAACCGGCGCGCAGCAGCCCGCCCCTTGGTGAAAAGGAATTCCCTGCCTTGAACATCGACGATCTCATTCAGCTCTACACCATCCTCCAGCCGGTGACCATGTTCGTGGGGCAACTCGTGCACCCGTAGACCGCCTCCGGCGCCCGCACGTGAGCTGTCCGGTGCTGGACGCCGGGTTGCGGTGCGGGCACCAGCCGAGGGAATCTCAGTCCTCCAGGGCCGGCCGCTGCCGAACCGTCCGCGGTTCGGCAGCGGCCGGCCCCGCGGTCACGTGGACGGGAAGCGAAGGCGGGTCAGATTCCGGTGCGGGCGTTGATCCAGAGCCGGTAGAACCCGACGTTGGTGTAGACGCTCGGGTAGCGCGGGCTGCAATTGGCGCTGAAACTGACGATGCCGATCTGCCTGCCGTTCTGGACCAGGGGACCGCCGCTGTCGCCCGTGCAGGTGGAGGCGCCGTCGTAGCCGGTGTAGGTGCAGATGTTGCGGAGGATGTCCACGACGCCGGTCCCGTAGCGCAGAGCGCAGGTGGCGACGGGCATCACCGTCGTCGTGGCCTGCTGGAGGGCGTTCGACGTCTGGCCGGTGGCGCTCGTCAGTCCCCACCCGGTGACGGTCGCGCTCCCGCCGAGCAGTTCGGGGAGGTCCGACAGGGCGACGGGTTGGATGCGCGGGGTGTAGCCGAGGGGGGTTCTCAGCTTCAGGACCGCGATGTCGTTGGACACGGTGCCGACGACGTTGTAGTGGTAGTTCTCGTGGATGGTGTACCGCTCCACCGCGAGAGCGGTACCCCCCGCGTTCAGGGTGTTGCTCCCAGCGACGACCTGAATCGACGAAGGAGCGTGGCCCTCCAGGCAGTGGCCCGCGGTCAGGATCCACTGGGCGCCGATGACCGAACCACCGCAGAAATGCTGACCGCCGTCACGAAGGGATACCTGGTAGGGATACGCGCCGTCTGCAGCGTCGGCCCCCCCGACGATCCGCGTGGACGGGGGTGGTGGCTCGGCGGACGCCGTTGCTGCCCCCGTGGCCAGGGCGCCCGCCATGACCACGACCGTCATCACGGCCCGCGCCGCCGCAGCCATCAGCGGCCTGAGCCCTTCACCTTTTCGCACACTCGTCCCTCTCTTCTCTGCCCGGCCCACCCGGACGGGGCCGCGCGAACCCTTCCCCGCCACTGCCCTGCCAAGACATCGTTTCTGCGGAAAGACGCAGTTGGCGCTCCTGGGGCGCCGGTCTGGCCGTGTCCACAGGAACGTCACCGTTCCGGCGTGGTGTCAGAGGAGGCCGCCAAGTACGGGGCCGAGGATCTCGACGACCCTGACAACGCTCTCCAGCCAGTTCACTCTGTGCGCCTCCTTCGTGTGGTGATGCGTGAGAATCTCTCGCGCATCCTCTCGCAGAAGGGGAAGTCGCAACGGCCGAATGAGGAAGAGGGCCACCGTCAGCTGGGCGGCCCACCCGCACATCCGGGCACGGGCCAGCGCGGCCGCCAACTTCTTCCTGCGGGGCGAGGACGGCGCACGCGGCGAGTGGCGACTGCTCGCCGCCTGCCACAACCTCCGCAAGATCTTCCGACACACCGGAACCACCGGACTCACCGCCCTGGCCGGCTGGCCGGCCGGGCCTCCCGGCCCCGTCGCGGCGTTGCCGGGCCGCACGGCTGGCGGGCAGGACCTCGACCACAGCCTCACAGGTGTCAGCAGCGCGACCGCGACCGATCCCATCGATCACGGCCAGCTGACCGCTTACCCGTTACTGGGACACGCTCCTAGCAGTCGCCGCGCCCGGACCTCCCAGCCCGGTGAGTCTTCGCGGCCGGAGCACCGGACGCGCGTCAAGGGTCTGTATCAAAGGCGTAAGAGTCGCATAAAGGCCTGGGCGGAACACCGGGAAGCCTGGTCGGCGGACAAGGGACACATCCCTTCTTCGCCAGGGGCTCGTATGGTGCTCATCGCTGTCTTGGGGGTCGCACTGCTCGTCTCCGGTCTCGCGGGCCGCTCGGTACTGTCCACCTCCCTGTTGTTCCTGCTGGCGGGTGCGCTCGTCAGTGACGGCTTCCTCGGGCCGATCCACATCGCCCCCAACGGCCCGGTCGTCGTGGCGACCGCTGATGCCGAAGCTCGCAGTCTTGCGGAGCACGAGCAGGGAACCGACCGGCCCACGCCAGTCGTCCAGGAAGAGCTGATAAAACGTCAACTGAGCCAAGTGCACGACAGGTAAAGCAAGTTCGACGGCACGACAGCAGGGGAGGAAGCACTGTGAGGACCGGATTCAGGAGCCTCGTTCTGGCGGCGCTCAGCGCCGCGTCCATGGTGGGTGCCGTGCTGGTCGGCGCGGCACCGGCGAACGCGATCGTCGGCGGCCAGCCCGTCGGCATCGACCAATACCCGTACCAGGTCTCACTCCAGGTGAACCGCACTCACCACTGCGGCGGCACCATTCTCAACACGACCACGATCGTGACAGCTGCGCACTGCACGGCCGGGATCGCCCCCTGGAAGCTTTTCGTCCGGGCCGGGAGCACGTACGAGGCTTCCGGCGGCCAACTGGTCCCGGTCAGCTCCATCGTTCAACACCCCAGTTATGACAACCGCACTCTCGACTACGACGTGTCCGTCCTCAAGCTGGGCAAACCCCTGACCTTCGACTCCCGCACCCAACCCACCACGCCGGCGGCCGGCTTCCCCCCGGCGGGTACGCCGCTGACCGTCACGGGTTGGGGAGCCACCAGCGAGGGCGGGCCGTCATCGGCACAGCTGCGAGCCGTCGACGTCCAGGCGATCGCCAACAACCAGTGCGAACGCGTCTTCGGCGCCACCACCATCACCGACCGGATGGTCTGCGCCGGGGTGGCGGGCGGCGGCAAGGACTCCTGCCAGGCCGACAGCGGTGGCCCCCTGACGGACGCCGGCGGCGCCCTGGTCGGCATCGTCTCCTGGGGCAACGGCTGCGCCCGCGCCGGCTACCCGGGCGTCTACACGAACGTCGGAAGTGTCGCGGGCTTCCTCACCGAGCACACCGCGAGGACGGCACCCGCCTCCGCCCCGGCCATGCCGTCGGCCACGGCTCCCACGGGAAACGGTCTGCCCGTACAGGACCACTACTGAACTTGATTGGGTGATGTCGATCAGCCGTCCATGAGTAGGCCGGTGCCTGCGAGGCAGCCGTCGACCAGGCCGGGGTGGTGCTGGATCTGTTTGAGCCGGTGCTTCACGGCTCGGGTGATCTGGCTGAGGTCGGCGGCGGCGAGGTTGCCTATGTCGCGTTTGACCAGCGACCAGATGCCCTCCTACGGGTTGAGGTCCGGCGCGTAGGTGGGCAGTTGGAAGACGGTGAGCCAGTCGGCGTTCGCGGCGATGAACTCCCGCAGCGGCTTGGTCAGATGGAGGCGCACGTTGTCCCAGACCAGCACGATCGGGCCGCCGAGCTGGATCCGGGCACGGACGATCAGGTCCCGGAAATCGCGCCAGCCGAAGCCCTTCGGCTCGTCCTTGCGGCCCCGATATTCGCGGATGCGGTAGATCAGCCGGGACCGTTCGCCGGGCTTGTAGCAGGTCATGCCCGCCATCGACACCCGGCCGGAGCCCCGGCCGGAACCCCGGCCCCGCATCCTGACGACCGGGGTCCGGCCGATCCGGCCCCAGGTCCTGGCACGCGGCGGCGTCATCGACTGCCCGGCTTCGTCGCTGAGTAGGCCCGGGGCGCGGTGCCGGGATTGCTCCCGGTCCGTTTCCCCGGACCTCTCGCCGAACCCGCCGTGCCTATTACTAGGCAACGGGCTCTCCACGGTCTCTGCCGTCAGGTTGTTGCAGGGGTCCAGGGGGTGGGGATCTTGTTGCCGCGGTAGCGATACCGGGTGACCGGGATCGCGCTGATCTTCCGCAACTCGATCTCGCCCGCGCTGATCGGCCGCCACCGCCCGGTGGGGGTGGTGAGCCGTCTGCGGACGTCCGTCCAGTTCCAGTGATGCCGCTCTTGCAGCAGCCGGATGACTCGCCACCAGACGAGGTTGTCCAGGTTGCTGAAGGTGCGCTTCGCGACGCCATGCCTGAAGTAGTTGGCCCATCCGTGGGTGACCTGGTTGAGGTTCACCAGGACCACGGCCAGATCCTGCTGCGACGCCAGGCTCGTGCCCGCCATGCCCCGCCCCGGAGGTTCCCACCTGCGCCGGGAGCTGAAGGCGTTCCGCAACCCACAGGTGCTGCTCGCGATGGCGATGACCGTGCTCGGCTTCGGCGGTGTCTTCGCCGCGATCACCTACATCGCACCGATGATGACCGAGGTCGCCGGCTACTCCGACGGCGCGGTCACCTGGCTGCTCGTCCTCTTCGGCGTCGGCATGTTCCTCGGCAACCTGCTCGGCGGCCGGTACGCCGACCGCGCGCTGATGCCCCTGCTGTACACCACCCTCGGCGGGCTCGCGATCGTCCTCGCGCTGTTCACCGTGGTCGCCCACGACAAGATCCTCGCCGCGATCGCCATCCTCCTCGTCGGGGCGCTCGGCTTCGCCACGGTGCCGCCGCTGCAGAAGCGCGTCCTCGACCAGGCACACGGCGCGCCGACCCTCGCCTCCGCCGTCAACATCGGCGCCTTCAACCTCGGCAACGCGCTCGCCGCCTGGCTCGGCGGCATCGTCATCACCGCCGGCCTCGGCTACACCTCCCCGAACTGGGTCGGCGCCGCCCTCGCCGCCACCGCTCTCGGCCCCCACCACCCCAAGGAGAAGCCCGATGACCACCACCGCCGCCGCCCTCACCCCGCTGACGACCACCGAGGCCGAGACCCTGATCACCGCCGCCCGCCGCGCCGCCGATCTCGCCGGGGTCACCGTCAGCATCACCGTGCTCGACGCCGGCGGACACCTGCTCGCCTTCCGCCGCGACGACCGGGCGGTGCTGATCTCGGGCGAGACCAGCACCCGCAAGGCGTACACCGCACTCCAGCTCAACGCCCCCACGGCCGACCTGGTCGACCTCGTCAAGCCCGACGGCCCGTTCCACTCGCTGCCCACCGCTCTCGACCGGCCGCTGCTCTTCATCGCCGGCGGTCTGCCGGTCCACCGCGACGGCCGCCTCATCGGCGCCATCGGCGTCGGCGGCGGCGCCCCGGAGCAGGACCACTCCTTCGCCACCGCCGCGCTCGAGGGGCTGTCCCGATGACCCGCACCCGGTAGGAGGTCTTCGCCGACCACGGCACCCGCCTGGGCACCGGCGGCCTCGGCCTGATCAGCCTCGACCACACCGAGAATCTCGACGAACTCAACTGCCCCCGGCACACCGCACTCCCCCGCAGGGCCCCGTTCCGGCCGGACCGCCGGAACGGGGCCCGTCTCCGTCCCGGAAGGAGCGGGTCGGGGGAAGGGAGTCGCGTACCTCGGTGGCCAGGGCCACGGGATCACCGGATCGTGTGACGGGGTATGGGTTGCGCTGCTCGTTCCAGGCGTTCTCCATGGCGTACCAGTCGATCGGGACGGGGGACTGCCCGGTGACGAGTGCCGTGTCGAGGGAGTCGAGGTACTTCGTCCAGCGCACGGCGTAGAAATCGGCCACGAGTCCGGACCATTCACGGTTGGCATAGTCGTGCAGTCCGCCCGCGTCACTGCCGGTGCGGTGTCCCCAGGTGGTCAGGATCGAGCGGGCATCGAACTCGGCCGCGGTTCTCTCCGCCTCCGTCGCGCCCCAGGATCTCGCCTCCTCCAGCCAGGGTCCGAGGAGGAACCGCGTGTCGGTGGCGAGAAGTCGGTCCAGGAGGGCCAGGTCGTTCTTCCATTCGGCCGCCCGCGCGCGGAACAGCGGGATGTCCTTGGCGTCGTGGGCGGCCTTGATCTGGGGAAGCAGGGTGCGGCTGCGGTTGGCGAGGGCCTGGCGGGCGACGTCGACGAGGTCGAAGCGGTAGGCGTCGGTGCTTCTCGGCCCTGGTGCGACCTGGAGCAGCTCGGTCAGTGCCCTCTGTACGGTGGCGGCGTCGTAGCGCATCGATCGGGGACTCCAGCGCGCCGAAGCGACGGCCGTCAGCCGGGGACGCGCGGTGAAGAGGCTGTCCTGGGATTCGCTCCAGGTTCCCGACGGGGTGCTGTACGGGCCGGTACGCAGCAGCTCCCACGCCTTGGAGGCGTGCGGGTCGGCTTCGCCGTATCGTCGTTCGGCGTACTCGGCGAACCACGCCCGGTGATCCAGCGGGCCGGTGCGCCAGGCCAGCTCGGTGAACAGTTCGTAGGCGACCGGGTTTCCGCCGGTGCCTTCCGGCAGGTAGGCGATGCCCTTGAGGGCGCTGTTCGGCTTGGTGCGCCACTGCTCGAAGCGGGTGGCCCAGACGGCCGTGTTGGCTCCGATGGAGGTGTGTCCGCCGAAGTTGGGAATGGTGCCGAACGCGTAGGGCGCGCCCTGCCAGGCGGCCTCCCGGTCGAGTTCGTCGTACCGGTCGGAGAGCCCGTCGACGATGAGCAGCTTGGACTTGTCGACCGCGTCGATGATCTGTGTCGACGGGTTGCTCTGCCAGCCGAGGAGGACCCATGTGGCACCGGGGTGGGCCGTCTGCAGAGCGTGCATGACGGCCTTCCCGGCCTCCCCCAGGGGTACGTCGCCCGCTCGGCCGCCCTCGTGCAGCAGATCCATCTTGTACATGGTCGATTCGCCGAACATCCGACGCTGGTGGCGGTAGAACGCAGCCGCGACCTTGGGAAACACCGCGCTGCGCGGGTCGAGCCAGTCGGGCCGGTCGAAGCCGACCCATCGGCCCTGAGGGACCACCGGTCCGTCGGGATTCCTGGTGGTGAAACCGGGGGGCACCGTGCCGAAGTAGCCGGGCAGCACCGGGGTCATGCCGAGTTCCCGCAGTCGGTCCGCGATCCTGTGGCCCAGAACGGCGCGCTGCTGGAGCAGCTGCCGGGATTCCGGGCCGGCGAAGCCCGACAGGTTCTGCATCAGCCACCACGGCTGGTGTGCCGGCCCGGGGATCCAGGCGCGCAGTTCTTCCGGCGAGTAGCCGTACTCCTGGAACGTCTTGTAGTAGACGGCGTCTGCCCCCATCTGCACGAACACCTCGTTGACACCGCTGAGGGCGAGCAGATCGATCTGTCTTTCGTAGGCGGCCCAGGTGCGGTAGGCGCCGGAGTAGCCGTCGTCGGTGTCGTTGAGCGCGAACCGGTGCGGGACGGAGGCGTCCTTACGGACCGGCTCGGGGGCGGGAAGGATTTCCGGGAGCATCGTGGTGCTGTCGCCGGGCCAACCGATGTCGACCTTCGCCGTGTGCTTGAGGTACCAGTTCACCCCGCTGAGGATCACGGCCGGGCTGGTGCCCTCGACACGTACACGGCCCGCGTGACCGGCGATGGTGAAGTAGTCGCCGGATTCGGGGCGGCTCACCGGTACGAGGGTGAACTGGGAGGCATGGTCCGGCAGAAGCCGTTCGAGGACTGATCTCGCATGGCCGGGAGGGAACGGGGGCGGCCAGGTCGCCGTTGCGGCCGGGAGGGCGAAGGGGGCTCCCAGAAGGGCTGCGACGAGCGCCAGGGCCGCCGCGGAGACGTAGGTCCAGGACCTGGGGCTTCTCACGGATCACCTCGTCCGAAGTGGATGTTGCACGGGGATGGTTCGTTGTCCACCCGGGGCAGACGAACAGGTGTCGGCACCATCCTGGGCAAGCGGCTCCACCGTGGTGGTTCCGCCGCAGCCGGCGAGCTGGGATTCACCGAGTTGGCCTCAAGCGCCCTGCCTGGTGCGTGCGTAGTGGCGGCGAGCACGATCGCGGTTGCCGCAGTCACCGGAGCTGCAGGGCGTCGTGCGGTGGTTCGTCGGCGCATACGAAGGCGTCCAGGACGGTGCCGAGGGCGCTGCGCAGCTCCCGCAGATGAGTCTGCCGCCAGGTGTCGCCCGGAGGGCCGACGAAGCGGCAGGCTGACGCTCAGAACCGTCTTTCACCACCTCACCCAGGGAGTTCGCATGGCGACAGCGACCGAGCACTACGAAGACCTCCTCGCGGACCGGTACACCTGGATGCTCGGCGGCGACATCGCCGCGCTGGCCGAGGAGCAGTCCGCGCTGCTCCGCGGTCTCGGCGTCTCGCCCGACGAGTTCGACGACGCCGTGGCCGTCGACCTCGGCTGTGGGTCCGGCGCCCAGTCCCTGGCGTTGGCCGGCCTCGGCTTCCGCTCCGTCGCGGCCGTCGACACGAGCCGGAAACTCCTCGACGAGCTCGCCCGCCACGCCGGCGACCGGTCACCGGTCCGGACGGTCCACGCCGACATCCTCACGGCGTTGCCGCATGTCGCCGGCCCGGGAACGGCGGGCGTCGTCGTCTGTATGGGAGACACGCTCCCCCATCTCCCCGCCGTGTCCGACGTGGTGACGCTGCTCGGCGAGGTCAGGAACGCCCTCGCGCCCGGCGGCCACCTGGTCATCACGTACCGCGACCTCACCCGGCCGCTCCGGGGAACCGACCGCTTCCTTCCCGTGCGGAGCGACGAGAACCACCTGCTGACCTGCTTCCTCGAGTACCGCGACGAGGAGACCGTCATGGTCCACGACCTGCTCCACACCCGCACGGACGGACAGTGGTCGATGCGGGCGAGCAGTTACCCCAAGCTCCGCATCGGCGCGGAGTGGCTGTCCGCCCGCTGCCGTGCCGCGGGGCTGGAGATCGTCCACGACGCCACGGGCCCCCGGGGCATGCACGTGCTGCACGCCCGTCGACCGTGAACAGACCGCGGCCGGGGACGGCTCGGGCCTGCCGCCACCCCGCGGGTGGACAGGAGCCCTGCCGGTGATCTGCACACCACAGGGCTGAGGAGGGGTACGGCGACGGGGTCGGCCGGACCGGTCACACGCGGCCGCGCAGGGCGGTCGCGTAGGCCTCGTCGGGGTCGAGGCGGCGCAGCTCCTCGGCGATCAGCTCGGCGGTCGTCCGGACCTTGAGGGCGAGGACCCTGCTGGGCTGGCCGGGGATGGCGAGGCGGGCCACCGGGCCCTCCGGCCGGTCGATGCGGATCTCCCCGTCGGGGGTGCCCATGCGGACCGCCGTGACCACCGGGCCGTCCGTGACGATCCGGTCGACGGGCACGCCGAGCCGGACCTCGAACCAGCGGGCGAGGAGTTCGGCGCTGGGGTTCTCCGCCTCGCTCTCGACGGCGGCCGAGGTCACGGTCGCCCGGGCCTGGTCGAGCGACGCGGCGAGCATCGAGCGCCACGGGGTGAGCCGGGTCCACGCGAGGTCCGTGTCGCCGGGGGCGTAGGAGGCGGCCCGGGCCTCCAGAGCGGCGAGCGGGTCCTCGACCGCGTACATGTCGGTGATGCGGCGCTGCGCGAGGACGCCGAGCGGATCCCGGGAGGGGACCTCGGGGGCGTCGACGGGCCACCAGACGACGACCGGCGCATCCGGCAGCAGCAGCGGCAGGACCACGGAGTCGGCGCGGTCGCCGAGCTCGCCGTGGAGGCGGAGCAGGACCGTCTCGCCCGAACCGGCGTCGCTGCCGAGCCGGACCTCGGCGTCGAGCCGCGTCTCCTGCCGCCCGCGGGGCGACCGGGCGTGGCGCTTGATGACCACGAGCGTGCGGGAGGGGTGCTCCCGGGAGGCGTCGTTGGCGGCCCTCACGGCGTCGTAGGCGTTCTCCTCGTCCGTCACGACGAGGAGGGTGAGCACGACACCGACGGCAGGGGTGCCGACGGCCCGGCGGCCCTCCAGGATCGCCTTGTTGATCTTGCTGGAGTTGGTGTCCGTCAGATCGATCTTCATGTCGCGACGCCCGTCCCTTCCTCTGCGGCGAGCCTAACTCTCCTGGAGCGGTGCTTCGTCCGCGGCGGACGCCTGGTCCTGGGCCCGGCGGCCGACCACGGCCGCCGCCGCGAGCGCGGTGCCGATGAAGGCGGTGGCCACCACCCACGGACGGTCGAGGACGTGCCCGGTGGCGTGGTCCAGGGAGTACCGTCCGGCGCCCGCGACACCGATCGCGGCGGCGGTGAAGCCGAGGAAGGCCGGGTACTCGTAGCCGCCGCCCTGCGCGGAGAAGCCCGCCGGGGCGTGGACGGCGACGGCTCCCGTCATGGCGCCGGCCGCGGCGGCGCCGGCCGCCGGGGTGGCGAGACCGAGGGCGAGGAGCACTCCGCCGCCCGCCTCGCCGAGCCCGGCGGCGATCGCGCTCTCCCTGCCCGGCGAGAAGCCCATCGCCTCCATGGCCTTGGTGGTGCCCTCGACGCCGCCGCCGCCGAACCAGCCGAGGAGCTTCTGCGTGCCGTGCGCGGCGAGCACGGCGCCGGTGCCGACCCGCAGCACGAGCAGCCCGAGATCGCGTCGGTTGAGCCTGGGCTGGGACATGGGTGGGGGTCTCCGTAACGTGCGGGAAGCCGGACTCGTACGCCGCCCACTCTCGTCCCGCTCCCCCGGGCGCGCCGCCCGGGACCGCGCCCCCTGCTCCATCGGAGTCATCTTTTGCGGCAATTGTCCTCCGTTGCTTTAGTGAGGGAGCTGTCGCCGTCCCGGGGGCCGTGGCGAGCCGCGCCCCCGGAGCCGGACCGGGGCCGGACCCCGACCGGCCCGAGGGAAGTGGGTACGCATGACCGCCGAGTCCACCGAGACCGCCGCTCTGCGGGAGAAGGTCCGGGCGCTGATGCCCCGGGCGAAGGAGGACCTCACCGCCCTGGTGGCGATGCGTTCCGTCGCCGACCCGCGCCAGTTCCCGCCCGAGGAGTGCGCGAAGGCCGCCGACTTCCTCGTGCGGGCCTTCACCGAGGCGGGCCTCCGCGACATGCGGCGGGTGGCGACCCCGGACGGCACGGACGCGGTGGTGGGCCACGCGCCGGGCCCCGAGGGTGCGCCCACGGTGCTCCTGTACTGCCACTACGACGTCCAGCCTCCGCTGGACGACGCCGCCTGGCGGACCCCGCCCTTCGCACTCACCGAACGCGACGGCCGCTGGTACGGGCGGGGCTCCGCCGACTGCAAGGGCAACATCGCCATGCACCTGACGGCCCTGCGCGCGCTGGGCGGGCCTGAGGGCAAGGGCTTCCCCGTGAACATCAAGTTCGTGGCGGAGGGTTCGGAGGAGCAGGGAACGGGCGGCCTGGAGCAGCTGGTGCCGCTCCAGCCCGACCTCTTCGCCGCCGACACCCTCCTGATCTGCGACACCGGAAACTTCGCGCTCGGACTGCCCACGGCCACCACCTCGCTGCGCGGCCTCACCAACGTGGTCGTCACCGTCTCCACGCTCAAGGGCGAGATGCACTCGGGCATGTTCGGCGGGCCGGCGCCCGACGCGCTCGCCGCGCTCGTACGGATCCTCGACAGCCTCCGCGACGAGGACGGCAACACGGCGGTCAAGGGGCTGCCGGACGACGGCACCTGGGACGGCGTGGAGTATCCGGCCGAGCAGTTCCGGACCGACGTGGGCGTCCTGGACGGAGTGTCCCTCGTCGGCACGGGCTCGGTCGCCGACGAGCTCTGGGCACGGCCCGCGGTCACCGTCCTCGGCATCGACTGCCCGCCCGTCGTGGGCTCCTCGGCCGCGATCCAGGCGAAGGTACGGGCCAGGGTCAGCCTGCGGGTCCCGCCGGGGATCGACGCGGACGACGCGCTCCGCGCCCTCACCGACCATCTGACCTCGGCCGCGCCGTGGGGCGCCCGGGTCGAGGTGGAGGCGGAGAGCGCCGGCCAGCCCTTCCGGGCGCGCACCGACGGCCCGGCCTACCGGGCGCTGGCGGCGGCGCTCCGCGAGGCGTACGGGAAGGAGATGGTCCAGTCGGGCCAGGGCGGGTCGATCCCGCTCTGCAACGTGCTCGCCGACCGGTTCCCGGAGGCGGAGATCGCCCTGATCGGCGTCGAGGAGCCGGGCTGTCTCATCCACGCGCCCAACGAGAGCGTGGACCCCTCCGAGATCGAGCACATGGCGCTGGCCGAGGCGCTGTTCCTGAGCGGCTACGCGACCGCGCGCTGACCGGCGCACCCGAACGGAAAGGACCCGAACCTCCCATGACACAGACTCACGACGGACCGCCGCGGCAGGACGTACCGCCCGGGCCGCTCGGCGTGCTGGCGGGCGCGGCCTGGCAGGCGCTGCTCATCGCCGGGCTCGTCTCGGTGGTCCTGGGCATCATGGTGCTCGTGTGGCCGGACGCCTCCCTGGTCGTGGCCGGCGTGCTCTTCGGCCTCTATCTCCTCTTCAGCGGTGTCATGCAGCTGGTCGCCGCCTTCGGCACGCACGCGACCACCGCGCTTCGGGTCATGGCGTTCATCAGCGGAGCGCTCTCGATCCTGCTCGGTCTGTTCTGCTTCCGGGGTGCGATGCAGTCGATCCTGCTGCTCGCGCTCTGGATCGGCATCAGCTGGCTCTTCCGGGGCATCACCCATACCGTGGCCGCGGCCTCGGACCCGGCGATGCCGGCGCGCGGCTGGCAGATCTTCCTCGGTGTCGTGAGCGCGATCGCCGGTGTGGTGCTGATCGTGTCGCCGCTGGAGTCGGCGGCGGTCCTCACCCTGCTCACCGGGATCTGGCTGGTCGCCGTCGGAGTGGTCGAGGTCGTCACGGCCTTCATGGTCCGCTCGCGCGCCAAGAACCTGCCCCCGGGGGCCTGACGGGACGCACTTCCGCCCGCGCTTCCCACCCCGCCGCGCGCCCGCCGTCCGCCCGATTCCCGGGCGGGCGGCGGGCGCGGTTGACCTGTGCGCTACATTTTGCCGGTCCTTGAACCACCGATCCCCCGCGATCGCAACCTTCCGGAGTCGGCATCCCATGAGCGACATCGTCAACGGCCTCGGCCGGGCCGGCGCCTACGGCGCCCTCGGCGTGGTCCTGCTGATCCTCGGCATCGTGCTCGTGGATCTGCTGACACCCGGGAAGCTCGGTCGGCAGATCTGGGAAGAGCGCAACCGCAACGCCGCGATCCTGCTGAGCTCCGCGCTCCTCGGCATAGGCGGCATCGTCTTCACCTCGATCTGGACGACGTACGACAACTTCGGCAAGGGCCTCGCCTCCACCGCCGCGTTCGGGCTGCTCGGCCTCGTGATGATGGCGGTGGCCTTCCTCGTCGTGGACCTGGTCACCCCGGGCCGCCTCGGCGCCACGCTCGTCGAACCCGAGCCGCACCCGGCGGTGTGGGTCACGGCCTCCTGCAACATCGCGGTCTCGGCGATCGTCTCCGCCTCGATCGCCTGACGTCGTACACAGAGGACGTCGCATACCGAGGACGTCGCACACGGAGGACGCGGCCCGACGGGCCGCGTCCTCTGTGCGTCCGGGCGGGAGTGTCCGCGCGGGAGCGGCGTCCGGAAGCGTCCGGCCGGGACCGTCAGTCCAGCGTCTGGGTCAGTTCGCTGCGCGCCGACGTGTGGACGACGCGGCCGCGCGCTCCGTTGACGATCGACAGGTAGGGCGCGACGTGCCCGCACTCGACGTCCGCGATGATCGGCACGTTCAGCGGCCCGAGCGCGTCGAGCACGGCCTGGTGCTGGGTGAGCGAGTCGGTGCCCGGCGCTTCGGTGCGGCCGACGAGAACCGCGTTCGCCGCGTCGAAGAAGCCGGCCAGCCTCATCCCGTGCAGGTTCCTGCAGATGGCGAAGGCGTCGTCGCCCCCCGCCTCGACATAGACGAGCAGTCCTTCCGGGGACTCGGTCCTCGCGAAGGCCGTCGTGTCGAGATACGGCGTGCCCGCGGCATTGCACAGCATCTCGATACAGCCCCCGACCAGGCGCCCCTCGGCCTCCACGTCCCCGTCGCCGTCCAGCCTCGTCCAGCTGCCGGTCGCGTCGAGCGTGAACTCGCGCACCCCGGGGTCGACGCGGTAGTCGTCCCAGCCGGTGGACCGGTAGCGGTTCGGCGGGTGCTGCGTGAACCGGTGTCCCGGCGGGGCGGCGACGACGTCGAGCCAGGACAGGAGCCCCTCCGGCACACGGTAGGGCGTGTCCATGAGGTTGTTCCCGTGCACGGTCGCCGTCCCGGTGAGGAGGGTCAGCGGCGTGAGGACGGTCGACATGTCGGAGTACCCGACCAGCCAGGTCGGCTCGGCGGCACGCAGTCGGTCCCAGTCGAGCAGCGGCAGCAGGTCGATCGCGGTCTCGCCGCCCCACGGGGGCACCACGGCCCTGATCCCGGGATCCGTCAGCATCGACATCAGCTCGCTCGCGCGGTCGGCGGCGGGGGCGCTGACATGACCGGCACCGTCCATGCAGCTGCCGACCACCACCTCGTACCCGCGGGCCTCCACGTCACGGATCGCCACGTCGAGGCGCGCACGCATCTCCTTCGGCACTCCGCTCGAAGGGGAGGTGATGCCTATACGGTCACCAGGACGCAGGGGGTGCGGGTATCGAATTGGCATGGGCCGGATTCTGACACGCCGCCAGATCGACACGACATCGATTTCCGGTGCGCGCCGGGCGGACGGCTGCCGTCGGATTCGGTTCCGTCCAGGGGGAGTTTTCTCGGTCGCCCCCTCTCACCCTCACGGAGCCATGGGCTCCACCTCCAGGAAGCGGCGACCGCGCGGCCCCCGGTAGAGGAGCGCCTCCCAGCCGAGTCGCGCCAGCGCGGGGACGCACGCCGCGAGCGCCGCCGGCTCCTCCTGTGCGGCCCCGGAGCCCGGCGGGCCCAGCCACTCCACCACCGCGGTGCCGGGCCGGTCCCCCGCCCGGACGCGGTAGCCCGTACCGACCCGTGCGCCCGCGGCGTCCACGGACGAGGGCACGAGCCCGCCGGACTCCAGGGCGAGGGCCACCGCGCGGACCGGCCGCCCCCGCTCCCAGTCGGCGGGCACCGCCGTGGGGTCACCGCCCCGGCCGTTCGTCAGCCGTCTGATCTGGAGCAGTCCGTCGAGGGCCGTCCGTACCTCCCGGGAGCGCTGCTCGGCGTCGGCCGCGGGCGACGGCACGCCGTCGCCCGTGGCCGCCTCGAACGTGCCCCCGCCGCTCGTCGTCGTCATACCGGAAACGGTAGGGGCCGCCACTGACAACAGCCCGACGTGATGCTTTGGCCAAGGGGCCAAAGTCCCGACATTCAGGACTTTCGTCGCGGCATTCCGGACATTCACCCCTGTGACGATGGTCTCTGATGATCATCCGACGTGCCGTCACCTCCGGGCGGCCGGAAGGGCCACATGACCGAGCAGCAGAAGCGGCCCCTGCCCGTCCGAGTGCGCCGTCCCCTGGACGGCATACCGATGGACGACCTCTTCCGGTCGGGCCCCGCGCGGCCGACCGGAACCCTGCCCAGGCCGAACGACCGCCCCGGGGCGACGGAGCCGGGTGAGCGGACCGAGGAGGGCAGGCCGACCGAACAGACGTCCCGTCAGGAGCGAAGGGAGCGGGGGGCGCGGATCGCCGAGGCGGCGCGGACCGCGCCGTCCGCGGGGCCGGTCGCCCTCTCCCGGCGCCCGCCGCCCTCCGATCCCGACCTCGCCGAGCGCCCCGGACCCGCCGTCCCCGGATGGCTCGCCGTGCTCGCCGGTCTGACCGCGCTCGCCGGGGCGGCGGCGACGCTGTGGCGGGCCCGCCCCCTGACCGGCGTTCAGCTGCCGCCCTGGGAGGGGGCCGCGCTCGCCGGCTGCGCCGCCGTCGCCGTCGTCGCCTTCGGCGGCCTGATCCGTGGACGCACCGGCTCCGCCTGGGTGCTCTCCCTCTTCGGCCGCTACCGGGGCAGCGTGCGGCGTACCGGCCTCGCCTGGATCAGCCCCTTCGTCCTGCGCCGCCGGATCGACGTCAGGCTGCGGCACTGGCGCAGCGAGCCGATCGCCGTCGTCGACGCCGAGGGCTCGGCGCTGCGAGTGGTGGTCCTGGTGGTGTGGTCGGTACGGGACACGGCCCGTGCGCTGTTCGCCGTCGACGACCACCTCGGCTATCTCCGCGAGCAGGTGGAGGCGGCCGCCGCGCGGGTGCTGTCGCAACTGCCCGCGGACGCCTTCCGGGGCGGCGCGCCGACCCTGCGGAACGCCGAGGCGGTCGGCGACTCCCTCACCCGGATGCTCGCGGCCGAGTGCCGGCCGGTCGGCATCGCGGTCTTCTCCGCGCAGCCGACCCGTATCGAGTACGCCCCCGAGGTGGCCGCCGCGATGCAGCGACGGCAGGTCGCGGCGCTGGACGCCAAGCACCGGGACTCCGTCCTGACCGGTGTCATCGACGCCGTGGACGACACGGTGACACGGCTGACCACGCGGGGACTCGTCGACCTCGACGACTTCGAACGCCAGGCCCTGGTCAAGGACTTGACCGTGGCCTTCTACACCCGGCGCGGCGGACCGACCCCACAGGATCAGGAGTGACGAGGCTCGTGGACACCCCCGAATTCACCGCACCCGACTTCACCGCGCCCGGGTTCACCGAGGAGATACCCCTCGACTGCCCGTGCGCGGGGTGCGCGGACGCCGCCTCCCGGAGTCGGGCCGCCGGCGGTCGCCGTGGCGGTACGGCCCTGCACGGGGTGCGCGGCGTCGTCGTCGCGACCGTCGGCGCCGTCGCCCTGGCGGGCGCGGGCAGCGGAACGGCGTTCGCCGAACCCGCCCCGGCGCACGCCGGCTGGGACGGCTCGAAGTACTGGTTCCGGAACGCGGCGGGGTACAGCCGCTCGTACGGCTACGAGGTGGTGATCCGTCACCCCGACGGCCGCTACACGCAGTACGCCCATCTCTCGCGGATCGACGTGTCCCCCGGGCAGCGCGTGTCGGCCGGGCAGCGGATCGCGCGGTCGGGGGCGACGGGCCGGGTGACCGGTCCGCACCTGCACTTCGAGGTGCGGACCACGCCGTACTTCGGCTCGGACGTCAACCCGCTGGCCTATCTGCGCGGCCACGGGGTGCCCGTGTAGGGGCGGGGTGTTCAGCCCGCCACGCGCTCGATCCAGGCGGTGAGGTCGGCGACGACCTCGTCCCGGTTGGTCTCGTTGAGGAGCTCGTGGCGGGCGCCCTCGTAGCTGCGGTACGTGAGGTCGGTGAGCCCGGCCTCGCGGTAGCGGGAGACCAGCAGGTCGGAGAGGGCGAGGCGGGCGTTGAGCGGGTCGCGGTCGCCGACGAGCACATAGACCGGCAGGTCGGCCGGGATGCCCCCGGGGGCGGCGAGGCGGCCGGCCGCGGCGCCCATGTCGGCCATCCCCCGGTCGTCGGCGGAGAAGCCGCAGAGCGGGTCGGCGAGGTAGGCGTCGACCTGCTTCTCGTCGCGGCTGAGCCAGTCCGCGTCCGTACGGTTGGGCGCGAAGCCGGCGTTGAAGGCGTCGAAGACCCCGCCGCCCTCGACGCCCGCCTCGGCGGCCTGCCGGGCGGCCTCCGCGAGGCCGGTGAGGAGACCGTCCACGGCCGTGGTGCCGGAGAGGGCGACGCCGTCGACGAGGGCGGCGTGGTCGAGCAGGTACTGCTGGGCGGCGAAGGAGCCCATGCTGTGGCCCAGGAGGATCACCGGCACGCCGGGGTGCCGGTCACGGGCGATCCGGGTGAGTGCGGCGACGTCCTCGACGAGGAGGTTCCAGCCGTTCTCGCCGAAGTGGCCGGCGCCGGCGTGCATGGAGAGGCCGTGGCCCCGGTGGTCACCGGCGTAGACGGCGAAGCCGAGTCCGGCGAGGTGCCCTGCCAGGGGTGCGTGGCGGGCGGCGTGCTCGCCCATGCCGTGCGCGATCTGGACGACACCGCGAGCCTCCCCCTCGGGAAGCCACTCATGGACGTGGATGGCGATGCCGTCCCGTGAGGTGAAGGTGAACATGGCGGCTCCTGACCCCTGGTTCGTGCGCCCGTGCGCCCGTGCGCCTCGGCTCTCCTGACGCCCGCCACCGTAACGACGTTCGACAATGCCGAACAGCGTTACGGTGGAGTGATCCGCGTCTCAGCCGACCGGACGGTTCTCCTTGACGGTGATCCTCCCCTTGCGGATCGTGGCCAGCCGGGGTGCGCGGCGGGCGACGGCGCTGTCGTGGGTGACCATGACGAAGGTCAGCCCGTGCTCCTCGCAGAGCCCTTCGAGCAGGTCCACGATCTCGTCGCGCATCGACTCGTCGAGGTTGCCCGTGGGTTCGTCGGCGAGCAGCACCTTCGGCCGCTTCACCAGGGCGCGGGCGATCGCCACGCGCTGCTGCTGGCCGCCGGAGAGCTCGGACGGCAGGTGCCCGAGGCGCTCGCCGAGCCCGACCGACTCCAGGGCCTCGCCGGCCCGGCTCCGGCGCTCGGCGGCCTTGACTCCGAGCGGGACGAGCGCGGTCTCCACGTTCTCCAGGGCGGTGAGGGTGGGGATGAGGTTGAAGCTCTGGAAGACGAAGCCGATGTTCTGGCCGCGCACGGCCGTCAGCCGACCCTCCGAGAGCTTCGCCAGGTCGGTGCCGTCGAGCAGGACGCTGCCGGAGGTGGGGCGGTCGAGGCCGCCCAACATCTGGAGCAGGGTGGACTTGCCGCCGCCCGTCGGCCCCTGGATGACCAGCCGGTCCCCCTGGCCGATGGTGAGGTCGACCCCGGCGAGGGCCTCGACTCTGGTCCGGCCGCGCCGGTACTGCTTGGTGACGCCGATGAGTTCGTACATGGTGCGACTCCTGTGTGAGGTGGTGCGGTGCGGGCGGTCGGCTACTCGACGCGGCGCAGCGCGTCCGCGGGGCGCAGACGCGAGGCGCGCCACGCGCCGAAGCCGCCCGCGACGAGGCCGCCGCCGAGGGCGAGGAGCACGGCGAGACCGACCGTGGTGAGGCCGACCGGGGCGGTGAGGGCGATGTCCACGGTCTTGCCGACGGCAGTACGGGCTCCGCCGGGGCCACCCGCTCCGCCGCCGAAGACCATTCCGCCGCCGCGACCGCCGAAGCCGCCCGCGCTCGCGCCGAGTTCGGCGGTGAGGGTCGGGCTGACCGCGGTCACCGCGTACGCTCCGGCGAGACCGACCGCGATGCCGAGGGCGCCGCCGACGACTCCGTTGACGAGGGCCTCGCCGACGACCTGGCGGGTGACCCGGCCGCTCGTCCAGCCGAGCGCCTTGAGCGTGCCGAACTCGCGGACCCGGCGGCCGACCGCCGAGGAGGTGAGCAGGCCCGCGACGAGGACGGCGGCGAGGAGCACCGCGTAGGAGAGCCATGTGCCCATGGTGGAGGCGAGGTTCGCGGCGGTGTCCAGGGAGCCGGAGACCGTCTGGGCGAGGTCGGCCGAGGTGGTGACGGTGGTGCCGGTGACGTTCTTCTGGATGGCGGTCTTGACCGCGTCGATCTTCGTCGAGTCGGTCGCCTTCACGTAGATCGTGGTGATCTTGCCCGTGGCGGAGGAGAGCGACTGCGCCTGCTTCAGGGGCAGGTAGACCTGGGCGGCGGACTGGCCGCTGTCGGCGGTCGCGATCCCGACGATCTCGAACGACACGCCCTTGACCGTGAGCTTCGCGCCGACGGCGAGGCCCTCCTGCTGGGCGTAGGCGCTGTCGAGGACGGCGACCTTCGCGTCGGTCTCGGTGGTCTTGAACGTACGGCCCTCGGAGACGGTGGAGGTGGTGAGGGGGCCGAGGTCGGGGGCGGTGACGTCGGTGCCGTAGATCGTGAAGGAGTTGACGTCGAAGGCGGCGCCGCCGCCGGTGACCGTGTCGCCCGGGCCCGATCCGCCACCGGGGCCACCGGTGCCGCCGGTGCCGCCGCCCGGCTGGGCCGGCTGTGCCTCGCCGCGCTGGATCCGGCCGCGCGTGAACTCGCCGTTGATCTTGAGGTTGACGAGGCTCAGACCGCCCACCGCCCGGTCGACGCCCTGCTGCTTCGCGACCGTCGCGACGGTGGAGTCCGCGAGGGTCTGGAAGCCCTGGACCATCAGCCGGTCGCTGCTCTGCCGCTCCGCGCCGTCCTCCTGGCCCTGGAACTCGAACCGGGGCCGCTGCGGCTGCCCGCCCTCCTGGGGCTGCTCCTGGGCCTTGGTCACCGTCAGGTCCGTACCGAGCCCGTACAGGGACTCCAGGACCTTGCCCTGGGCCACCTTCATGCCGGAGGAGACGGAGTTGACGACGATGACCAGCGCGATACCGAGCGCGAGCCCGGAGGCGACGACGAGCGCCGCCTTTCTGCGACGGCGCAGTTCGCGCCGGAGGTAGGTGAAGAACATGGCGCGAAGGTAGGGGCGGCGGGTGATGGCGGGATAAGGCCCGCGTGAGAGCGGGATGAGAGCCCGTCACCTCGTCAGCGGCTTTCCGCTTTCCCGGCGGGCGGAGCCCTCGCGATGGCAGAGTCTGCGCCATGACCGGTACAGGGGGAACGGTGCGGCGGGGCCCGGTGACGGCGCTGCTCGACGCCACCGGGTTGTTCTTCAAGGCGGCGCGGGACGCGTTCCCGGGGGCGGTCGCGGCGGACTGGGCGGAGGCCGCCGCCCTGGACCCCGGGGCGGTCGGTCCGGAAGGAGCCTGGCGGCTGGACTTCCGCTGCTTCGCGGTCGCCGACCCGGACGGCGCGGGCTGGACCCTCGTCGATGCCGGGGTGGGGCCCGCCGAGGGCCCGGGGGCGCCCTGGTGTCCCGTACCGGGTCGACTGCCCGACGTGCTCGCGGATGCCGGGATCGACCGGGCGGACGTCCACACCGTGGTCCTGACGCATCTGCACGAGGACCACACCGGCTGGGCCGCCGACGCCGCCGGACGGCCCTTCTTCCCGCAGGCCCGGTACGTCGTCCAGCGCGCGGAGACCGCCGCGCTCGACCGGGCGGACCCCGTGTGGTCCTGGGTCGTGGAACCCCTACGGGAAGCCGGGCAGTTGCACGAGGTCGACGGCGAGCACCGGCTGCGCCCCGGGGTCACCCTGCTGCCCACGCCGGGGCACACCCCCGGCCATCAGTCCGTACTCGTCGGACGCCCCGGCGGCCGGGACGTCCTGGTCACCGGCGACCTCCTCGTGCACGCCGTACAGCTCGCCAATCCGGCCGTCGCCTACGCCCACGAGCGCGACCCGGCCGCGGCGCGGGCCTCCCGCGAGGAGCTGCTCGCACGGGCCGTCGAGAGCGGGGCGGTGCTCGCGACGGCCCACCTGACCCGGCCGTTCGTCGAACCGCCGGACGCGCTTCGGCTGCCCGGCGGCGTCAGGCGACTGCCTTCGTAGCGCCCGGCGACGTAGTGCCCGGCGGTGTCAGGCGCCCGACGCCGTAGTGCCGGCCGCCGTAGATCCGGTCGCCGTAGCCCCCGGCGGCGTCAGGCACCCGTCGCCGTAGTGCCCGTCGTCGTGGATCCGGCCGTCGTCGTGGCGTACGCCAGTGGGTCGGCCAGGACGTCGTGGAGGACGAGGGCCGCCGCGCCGCGCGCGGCGTCGGTGGCCGGGGAGGCGGGGCGCAGGCGGGCGGCGTCCGGGGTCCAGAGGCCGGAGACCACGCGGGCGGAGAGCTCCTCCGCCACGGCCGGGGCGAGCCAGGACATCAGGCGCGGGTAGATGCCGCCGAGGACGACGGCCTCGGGGTCGAGGAGGTTGACGGCGCCCGACAGTGCGCGGCCGAGCATGCGCCCCGCCTCGGCGAGCGCGGCGAGGGCGCGGGGTTCGCCCGACTCGGCCCGGTGGACGAGCTCCGCGACGTCGGTCGCCGCCGACGCCCGCAGCAGCGCGGCCTGGCCCGCGTACTGCTCCAGGCAGCCGCGCGATCCGCAGCGGCAGCGGTGGCCCTCGGCGTCGACGACCATGTGGCCGATCTCGCCGGCGAAGCCGTGCGCGCCGCGCAGGAGTTCGCCGTGGACGACGATCGCGCCGCCGACGCCGATCTCGCCCGTCAGGTGCAGAAAGGTGCGGAGGTCCCCGAGGGTGCCGAACCACAGCTCGGCGAGGGCCGCCATGTTGGCCTCGTTGTCGGAGGTCAGGGCAAGGCCGGCCGGTCCGCCGGTACCGGGGCGCCGCGCGGCGAGGGCCTCTCCGAAGAGGCGTTCGGCGGCGACCTCGTTCCAGCCGAGATTGGGGGCCTGCCGGACCGTGCCGTCGCAGACGAGTCCGGGGAGGGCGAGCCCCGCTCCGGCCGGTGCCAGCCCCCGTCCGGCCGCCGCGTCGAGCGACTCCGCGGCGATGCGGGCGGCCCGGTCCAGGACCTCGGCGGCGTCGGCCGCCCGGTTGTCGAGCCGTTCGGTGCGCCGGACGCGGTCGGTGCCGGTCAGGTCGACGACGCAGACCGTCACGTAGTCGATGTTGATCTCGACGCCGAGCCCGGCGGCGCCGGTGTCCGCCGGTTTCAGTACGGTGCCCGGCCGCCCCGCCTGGCCGCTGAACGTCTTGCCCGACTCGACGAGGAAACCCAGGTCGAGGAGTTGCTCGACGAGCGAGGAGACGGCGGGCCGGGTGAGTCCGACGCGGGCCGCGACGGCGGCCCGGGTCGTCTCGCCCGCCTCGTGGACGGTCCGCAGGACGAGGCTCAGGTTGTGCCGGCGCACTCCCGACTTGTCGGCCTTGGGTTCCGTGGGCTGGTTCATGGTGAGCGAGAGCCTAGTCGGCCCTTTCGCTCACCCGAAAACAGTTCGGTGACCGAACTCTTCTGCGCTAGCCTCCCCCCATGACGCTTCCGCGCGACTACCGCGGCCAGACCTGCGCCCTCTCCCGCTCGATGGAGATCGTCGGCGAGCGCTGGACGCTGCTCATCCTGCGGGACGCCTTCTACGGGGTCCGCAGGTTCGGGGAGTTCGCGGCGCATCTCGCGGTCCCCCGTGCCGTCCTCACGGACCGGCTCGCCACGCTCGTCGGGGCCGGGGTCCTGGACCGCCGGCCGGAGACCGGTACCGGCCGGCGCGAGGTCTACGCCCTGACGCCCAAGGGGATCGCCCTCTGGCCGGCCGTCCGCGCGCTCACCGCCTGGGGCGAGGAGTTCTACGCGGCCGAGGGCGGCCCGCGTCGCGTCTTCCGGCACGCCGCGGACGAGGCCCCGATCGGCCCGGAGGGGCGCTGCACCGGCTGCGGCGCGACCGTGCCCGTCGGAGACGTCCTGGTCACCCCCGGCCCGGGGCTCCCACCCCCGGCCGAGGACGCCGACCCGGTGACGGCGGCGCTCGCCCGCCCGCACCGGCTGCTCACCCCCCTGCTCACCACCGCGCCCCAGGGGCGCCCCACGAGAGGTCCCCAACGATGAAGATCCTGGTCGTCGGAGCCGGTGCCACCGGTGGCTACTTCGGTGCCCTGCTCGCCCGGGCCGGACAGGACGTCACCTTCCTGGTCCGCCCGGCCCGGGCCGCCGTGCTGCGCGAGCGCGGGCTGCGGGTCGTCGGCCGGGACGAGGAGTGGGTCCTCACGCCGCGGCTCGTCACGGCCGACGAGCTGACCGGCCCGTACGACCTCGTCCTGCTCTCGGTGAAGTCCACCGGGCTCGACCGGGCCGTCGAGGACATCGCGCCGGCCGTCGGCCCCGACACCGCCGTCGTCCCGCTCCTCAACGGCCTCGCCCACATCGACGCCCTCAACACCCGCTTCGGTGCGGCGGCCGTCCTCGGCGGTGTCGCCAAGGTGGTCACCGCCCTCGACGACTCGGGGGACATCCGCCGACTGGCCCCGCTCGCCCACCTGGCCTTCGGCGAGCAGGACGGCACGGTCTCCCCCCGCGTGGAGAAGATCCGGGCCGTCCTCGAAGGGGCGGGGATCGACGCGCCGGTGCCGGAGCGGGTCTTGACCGCGATGTGGCACAAGTGGGTCTTCATCACGACCTTCGGCGCCGTCACGAGCCTGATGCGCGGCACGGTCGGCGAGGTGTACGACGCCCCGGGCGGTTCCGGTCTGGGCCCGGCGGTGCTCGACGAGGCCGCCGCGGTCGCCGCCGCGGCGGGTCACCCCGTACCGGAGGCGGAGCGGGCGGCGACGCTCGCCGTGGTCTCCGCGTCCGGCTCGCCGATGGTCCCGTCGCTCTACCGCGATCTGACGGCGGGGCGACCCACCGAGGTCGAGCACCTCTTCGGCGACCTGACCGCCCGTGCGCGCGACTTCGGTGTGGCGACCCCGCTGCTCGACCTGGCGACCCTGCACCTGCGGATCCACCAGCGCCGGGCCACCGCTACGGCGGCCGCCGGAGCCTGACGAGCGACCGCGTCGGCCTCGGGTCGCGCGCGGTGGATCTGCCGGTGGGCGGGTGGGCCGGTGGGCCGTCCGATGGATCGGCCCGTGGGCAGCTGGTGGGTCAGCCGGTGGGCCGCCCGTGGGTCAGAAGATGTCCAGCGGCGTGCCCGGGGCGAGATCGGCCGCGATGCGCTTGGCGATCTCCTGGGCCATGTTGCCGTCGGGCGTGGTCGCGGTCTTGGTGGCGGAGACCGCGATGGCGAGACGCTCGGACGGGAGGTACGCCTGGATCGCCGCGTACCCCGAGAACGACGGGTTCTGGAGCACCCAGCCGTTGATCACGATGACGCCGAAGCCGAAGTGCTTCGCCTCGGTCTGCTTCAGGCAGATGGAGGCGGGGCACTTCGCGGTCGCGCCGCCGAGGCCGACCGTGCCCGGGTCGAGGAGGGTGCGGTAGGAGCGGGGCGAGAGGAGTTCGCCGCTGCCGATGGCCCGGGCCGACCCGGCCAGGTCACAGATGTGGGTGGTGATGACGGCGCCGGGCGCGGTGGTCCACGAGGGGTTCCAGAAGGTGGACTCCTCGTAGAGGCCGCGGTCCGAGGTGAAGGCATGCAGGGCGGGGCGCGGGATCTCGGGGGTGAAGTTGTTCCGCGTGTCGCGGAGCCCGAGGGGGCCGGTGACCCGTTCCTTCACGAACGTGTCGATCCGGACGCCGGTGATCTTCTCCAGCGCGGCGATCAGGAGCACGTAGTTGGCGTGGGAGTAGCTCCAGTTCGTGCCCGGCTCGTACCAGAACGAGTGGCGGAGCGGGTAGGCGACGAGCTCCTCCGGGGTCCACGCGCGGAACGGGTGGGCCTCCAGTTCGGCGCCGAAGGCCGGGTCCGTGACGTAGTCGTGGAGCCCGGTGGTGTTGGTGGCCAGCATCCGCAGGGTGATCCTGTCGGCCTTGGGCAGGTCGGGCAGCCAGCGCTCCACGGTGTCGTCGAGGCTCACCTTCCCCTCCTCGACCAGCTGGAGGAGGGCCGTCCCGATGTGGGCGAAGGCGACGGAGCCGGCGCGGAAGTGCATGTCCGGCTCGGCCGGGACACCGGTCATGGACTCGCCGAGCGCGTCGGTGACGACCTCGTGCCCGTCGACGGTGACCCGCAGCTGCACGGCCTTCAGCCGGAGCTCGTCCTTGGCCTTGCGGGTGATGGCCAGGACCTGACGGGCCCGGTCGTCGAGGGGGCGCTCGGTCCGCACGCAGTCGCGTCCGCCACGGCCGCCGGGGCCCCCGGGGCCGTCGGCGAACGCGGGCGCGAGGGCGGTCGTCTGGACGGTGACGGCGAGGAGGGCGGCGCAGAGGAGTGCCCGGCGGGCGCCCGCGCGAGAACGCGGAAGCGTACGGGAGGAGGTGCGTGTCATGGCCGCACTATGTCCGGAGGACCGGCGGCATCCCGTCCGAACACTCCGCTGGCGGGGCCGGACGCGCCCATGTGGGGCAGGCGCGTGACGCCGTTCGGCCGTCTCGCCAGGGGGCGTCCCACAAAAGCTCGTCGGCGAGACGCGTGGCCCGCATCTCCGGTGCTGGTGTGAGAGGAGGGACGGGCGACCCGTCCCTCCTCCTCGATCTGCGTGCTACGAATCTGCCGACTCGCCGACCGGACTTGTCAGAAGGTCAGCTTGAAGCTGTTGATGTAGCCGGCGTCGCCGTGGATCCAGTCTTGGACCTTGAGCTTCCAGGTGCCGCCCGCGACCTCACTGGAGGCGTTCACCGTGTAGGTGGTGGGCGTGTAGGGGCCGGTGAGGTAGTTGGTGTACGGCTGCAGCTCGTACTCCGTGCCGTCCGGGGCGATCAGGCTGATGACCAGCTCGGCCCTGTACGGGTGCTTGATGTCGACGCTGACCTGGAGGTCTGCGGGGGCGTTTCCGGGGATCCCGGTGACAGTGATGTTGGAGTAGGCCGAGGGGCCGTTGTAGGAGGAGGCGTCCGGGATCGCCACGTCGGTGGTGTTGGTGAAGACGTTGACGTAGGGGCGGACGCGCCAGGTGAAGCTGGTGGTGGCGGTGGAGGCGGCAGAGTCGGTGACCGTGATCGTGACCGGGCTGGTGGTCGCGGCGGTGGCGGTGCCGGAGATCAGGCCGGTGGAGGCGTTGATCGACAGGCCGGCCGGCAGGCCGGTGGCCGAGTAGGTCAGCGCGCCCGGGTTGGTGCTGGTGGCCTGGACCTGGAGGCCGACGGCCGTGCTGAGCACCGTGTTCTGGTCGCTCAGGCCGGCGATCAGGGCGCCGCTGATGCGGGTGCCGACGTTGACGCCGGCCCAGGCGGCGGCGGTGTTGAGGTGGGTGGTGCTGCCCAGCCCGTACAGGTCGACGGCGGCCTTCAGGGTGGCCGTGCGGGCGCCGGCGTAGTCGGTGCTGGAGGTCATGTAGACGGTCAGCGCGCGGTACCAGATCTTCGTGGCGGCATCCCGGCCGATCGCGGTGACCGGCACCCCGTCGTAGGTCGGGGAGTCGTAGTTCACACCGTTGACGGTCTTGGCGCCGCTGCCCTCGGAGGCCAGGTAGAACCAGTGGTTGCCCACGCCGGAGGAGTCGTGCACGTCGAGGCTGCCCAGACCGGGGTACCAGTAGTCGGCGGCGAAGCCGTCCTTGGAGGGCTTGTCCATGTAACGTCCCGGGGTGCCGTCACCGAAGACGTCGGAATCTTCGGCGACCAGGTAGTCACCGGGATCGTTCGGGTTGTCGGCCCAGAACTCCACCGCCGCCGACATGATGTCGGAGGTGGCCTCGTTCAGGCCGCCGGACTCGCTGCTGTAGTTCAGGCCCGCGGTGCTGGCGGTGATGCCGTGCGTCATCTCGTGCGCGGCCACATCGAGCTGGGTCAGCGGCTTGAGGTTGTTCGCGCCGTCGCCGTAGAAGGCGCAGAAGCAGCTGTCCATCCAGAAGGCGTTGGTGTAGTTGTTGTCGAAGTGGACGTGGCTGCGGTGAGCGACGCCGTCGTTGCGGACGCCGTTGCGGCCGTGGACGTTCTTGTAGTAGTCCCAGGTGACCTGGGAGCCGTAGTGCACGTCCACACCGGCGGTCTGCACGTTGCTGGGCAGACCGTTGCCGAAGATGTCCTTGGTGCTGCTGATCAGCGTGCTGGGAGCAAGGTAGTCGTTGGAGTGGTTGATGTCGTAGGTCTTGTGACCACCACGGGTGTTGTCGGTCAGGGTGAACTTGCCGCCGGACTTGGCGGTGCCGATGGTGACCTGGCCGCTGTACTGGCTGTTGCCGACGCCGTTCTCCACGGCCTGGAACTCGAAGAGCTTCTTGCCGGTGGTGGCGTCGGTGATCACGTGCAGCCGGCTCGGGGTGCCGTCCTGCTGGGTGCCGCCGACCACGGTCTCCCAGGCCAGCACCGGGCTGCCGGAGGCGGCCCAGACCACCTTGCGGACCGAGTCGACCTTGGCCGTCTTGGCCTTCTTGGCCTTGGCCCGTCCCAGCGCGAAGGACTTCGCGCTCTCGGCGCTCTTGGCCGCGGTGGTGGAGGCGACCGTGATGGTGGCCTTGGCGGCCTTGTCCGCGCCCCTGACCGTGCCGTCCGCCCCCGTGTGCACGACCAGGTCGCCGCCCAGGACCGGCAGCCCCGCGAAGGTGCGCTCGTAGCGGGTGTGCAGCGCGCCGTCGGCGTCCTTCAGGACGGACTTCGGCCGCAGCTCCTCCTTCGCGCCCAGGGCCAGGGCCTTGGCGGTGGTGGCACGCGCCGCCTGCGCGTCGGCCACCAGCGCCGCGTGCTCGGCCGGGCTCAGCCGGACCTGGAGTGCGCCGGCGCGGGCCTGCGCGGCGGGAGCCTGGGCCGGGGTGCCGGCGGCGGCGGTGCCGGTGGGGAGCGCGGCGGCGACCATCGCGGCGCCGGCGAGCAGCGCACCCGCGGTGGCGGCCTTGCGGGCGGTTCTTATCAACGGAACTCCTTGTGGTGCGTGATGAACTGTGGGGGAGAGACGGACGAATTCAGGGCGCGTTCCTTGCTTCGGACGGCACGGCAGCCGCCAGGCAACGGTGTTGGTCGGTTCGCGCCCTGTTACTTCGCCCCGCCGACCGGGTCGGCGGGGCGAAGTACTGCGAAGTGGCTGGTGCGGGTGCGGGCCCTCGCCAGGCTGGCGGGCCCCCTTGTGCGTGGGGCCTGCGGTGGAGGCGAGAGGGATCAGAAGGTCAGCTTCCAGCTGTCGATGTAGCCGACGTCGCCGAGGATCGTGTCTTCGACCTGGAGCTTCCAGGTGCCGTTGGCGACCTCGCTGGAGACATCCACGATGTAGGTCTTGATCAGGTTGCCGGTTCCCGAGTAGAAGTCGGCGTCCTTCAGCCGGTAGGCCGTGCCGTCGGGGGCGACCAGGTCCACCTGCAACTCCCCTTGCAGGGAGTGCTTGATGTCGACGTCGACCTTGACGGCGGCCGACGCGTTGCCGGAGACCCCGGTGACGGTGATCGGGGAGTACACCGCGGGGCCGTTGTCCGTGATCGTCACGTCGGTGGTGTTGCCACCGGTGAAGCGAAGGACGCTCCAGGTGAGGCGCGCGGTGGCGGCGCCGCCGGTGGAGTCGGTGACGGTGACGGTGACGTTGACGGTGCCCGGCGCGGTCGGGGTGCCGGAGATCAGGCCGGTGGAGGCGTTGATCGACAGCCCGGCGGGCAGGCCGGTGGCCGAGTAGGTCAGCTTGCTCTTCCGGGGAGCGCCGCTGGCCTGGAACTGAAGGCTGGCTGCGGTGTTGACCAGGGTGTTCTGGGCGGGCGGGTTGGTCAGCTTCACGCCGTCGGCCCGGCTGCCGACGTTGACGGCGGCCCAGGCGTTGGCGACGTTGTCGTAGGTGGCGCTGCCGTTGCCGTACAGGTCGGCGGCGGCCTGGAGGGTGGCGGTGCGGGCACCGGCGTAGTTGGTGGAGGAGGTCATGTAGGTGGTCAGCGCCCGGTACCAGATCTTGGCCGCCGCGTCGCGGCCGACCGGGTCGACCGCCAGGCCGTCGGAGGTGGGGCTGCTGTAGCTCACGCCGCCGAGGACCTTGCTCCCGCTGCCCTCGGAGGCCAGGTAGAACCAGTGGTTGCCTATGCCGGACGAGTAGTGGACGTCGATGCCGCCGACGCCGGAGTACCAGGAGTCGGCGCCCTTGCCGTCCTTGGACGGCTGGTCCATGTAGCGCAGCGGGATGCCCGCGCCGCGGTAGCCGACCTCCTCGCCGAGCAGGTAGTCACCCGGGTCGGAGGGGTTGTTCGCCCAGAACTCCACGGCGGTGCCGATGATGTCGGAGGTTGCCTCGTTCAGGCCGCCGGACTCGCCGCTGTAGACCAGGCCGGCGGTGTTGGAGGTGAGGCCGTGGGTCACCTCGTGGGCCGCGACGTCGACGGACGTGAACGGCTTGGCGTTCTCCTTTCCGTCACCGTAGGTCATGCAGAAGCAGTAGTCGTCCCAGAACGCGTTCGAGTAGCGGTCGCCGTAGTGGACGCGGCTGTTGGAGGCCACGCCGTCGTTCCTGATGCCGTTGCGGCCATGAACGTTCTTGTAGTAGTCCCAGGTCAGCTGGGCACCGTAGGCGGCGTCCACGGCGGCGGTCTGGCGGTTGGAGGGCAGGCCGTCGCCCCAGACGTCGTCGGCGTCGGTGAACAGAATGCCGCTGCTGTAGGTGCTGTCGTTCATGTCGTAGGTCTTGTGACCGCCGCGCGTGGTGTCGTCCAGCTGGTAGGTCGAGCCGGACAGCGAGGTGCCGATGGTGACCTGGCCGGCGTACTGGCCAGTGCCGGTACCGGTGTTGACGGCCTGGTACTCGAACAGCTCGGCCCCGGTGGTGGCGTCGGTGATCACGTGCAGCCTGGACGGGGTGCCGTCGTGCTGCACACCGCCGACCACGCTCTCCCAGGCCAGCACCGGCTTGCCGGAGGCGGCCCAGACGACCTTGCGGACCGAGTCCGCCTTCGGGTCCTTGGCACCCTCGGCCTTCGCCTCGCCCAGCGCGAAGGACTTGGCGCTCTCGGCGCTCTTGGCCGCGGTGGTGGAGGCGACCGTGATCGTGGCCTGGGTGTTCTTGGTGACGCCCCTGGCCGTGCCGTTCGCCCCGGTGTGCACGACCAGGTCGCCGCCCAGGACCGGCAGCCCTGCGAAGGTGCGCTCGTAGCGGGTGTGCAGTGTGCCGTCGGCGTCCTTCAGGACGGACTTCGGCCGCAGCTCCTCCTTCGCGCCCAGGCCCAGGGCCTTGGCGGTGGTGGCACGCGCCGCCTGCGCGTCGGCCACCAGCGCCGCGTGCTCGGCCGGGCTCAGCCGGACCGGCAGGGCACCGGCCCGCGGTGCCGGGCCGGCACCGGCGGCCTTACCGCCCACGGCGGTGGTACCGGCCGTGGCAGCACTGGCAGGAAGCGCGACGGCGACCATCGCGGCACCCACGATCAGCGCACCGGCCGCAGCGGCCTTGCGGGAAGAACGTCTCAACGGAACTCCTTGTGGCATGGCCGGTCGATCCCGGCCAGGTTGCGGACGGGGGCGTGCCGACCGGTTTGAGCGGCAGGACGTCAGCGCACTGTGAACCCCGTTGCAAGAAAGCCCTGTTGACGTGGGGTCCGACGCCCTGCTCTGGCCAGAGCTTGCCATGTTCACGTAAACACTGCATTCCAGAGGCATGAAATGGCTAGATCTCGCCCTTCCCTGGGGCGGCAGGGTCGCGCATGACCGGCAGTCAGAGGCCATCACCCCGAGCGCGCAGGCAAGCAGGGAAGGGCCATCGGCCAATGCGCGCGCGTGGGCGCCACGGAACAGCCCAGCCCCCTCTCCCCCTCCCCCACCACCACGCAGCCCTCCCCGCCATCACCGCGAGCGAGGAAGCCCCCGCCCCCTACCGCGACTTCAGCGACAGCGCGGAGTGGCTGTTCGACGTCTTGCTGGTTGGCCGCCCCGAGACACATCAGCAGTTCACGGAGGACTACTACGAGGTCGCGGTGGACTTCGATGGTGCGGACGTTGCGGGCGAAGTAGCCGGCGTCGTTGTAGGCCCGGGACATCGGCGTTGGGGACGCCGGCGCAGAGGAAGACGACCTCTAGGACTTGTCCGGCCGATCATGCGCCTGTGATGGAACGTGCATGATGTCGCCCAGGTCCTGGCATCTGCGACGCCACCACGGCCAGACATCTGGAGCGTGAGGGTCGGGCAGAGTGCGTGCCAGGAAGACGGCGTCGGTCTCCTTGACGACCGACGCGAGTTCCCGGGCTGCTCGTCCGTCGAGAGCGCCGATGGCTTGCTCTATCAGGAGGCGGTCGTCCCAGATGTCGTAGCCGGGCAGGTGTGGTTTGGGCAGGTAGAGCGGCCATCCTGGACGGCGCACGAAGCCCCGCCAGCAATGGACGGCGTGTTCGAGCGCCCGGACGGGAAGACCCCGTTCGGCCTCGAACCGGGCCACCTGGCGACGCGTGCGGGGTGAGAACTGTGAGGGCCGGCGCCGGTAGTCCTGAAGATGGGACCGGCAGACAGCGTCCAGACGTAGAGCAGCCGCCGTCTTGCGGGGCATGACTCTTCTTTCGAAGGGGTGATCTCGGCAGGCCACTCTACTGTCTGGTCTTGCGGCGGTTCACGTCCTGAGCCAGACGGCCGGCGCCGCCGCGGTTACGGTGCCGAGGTAGGCGTAGCCACGTTTGTCGTATCCGGTGGCGACGGCTCTGGCGTGCTTGCTTGTTGATGGCCCGGTCGACGGTGTTGCGCTTCCTGTACCGCTCTTCGTCGAAGACGGGTGGCCGTCCGCCGCGTGAGCCTCTGCGCAGGCGGGCGGCCTGGCTGTCGGTCTTCTCCGGCTGCGGGCTCCGGCCGCGTGCTGATGTGCCCGCACGATGGTGGAGTCGACCGATCACCTGCCGGTGATCACGCCACCTGCCACAACGCCTGTTGCTGACCGGCAGGAACGGCCGCAGCCGTTCCCACTCCTCATCGTCCAGACCACCCCGCCCCGTGCCCACGTCAACAACCCGAGCACGGGCCAGTCACATGATCGGCGACACACGCCCTAGAGGCGGCCCTCGCGGCGGCTGTACGTGTCGCTCGCCGTGGGTACGGAGTTGTGGACCGCGGCGGCGCCGAAGGACACCCGGTCGTGGCGGGCCCGACTCAGGGCCTCCCGCTCCTGGAGCAGGCCCTCGGCCGTCTCCGTGCGGCTGCCGCCGCGGCGCATCAGCGTGACCGTCAACAGCGCCCCGACACCGCCGAGTACCCCGAAAAGGATCAGTAGAGCGACCACTGTGCCTCCCCCGTCGTTTCCACCACGGTAACCCCCACGGTCCGCGCCCGTCCCGGGAAGTGCGCACCTTACCGCGGTCCGGATCCGCTGGCGCTCGGCGTACGTGAAACGGTGATCGTTCGTCGGGCGTCCGTGGTGCAATGCGTTCATGGCGACACTTCTCGACAAGGCACGCTTGTTCCGCTCCCTGCACGTGCCCGGCAACCCGCTGGTCCTGCCCAACGCGTGGGACGCCGCGTCCGCCCGCGTGGTGGCGGACGCGGGCGCGGCCGCTATCGCGACGACCAGCGCCGGGGTCGCCTGGTCGCTGGGCCACGGCGACGGGGATCACCTGAGCCGCGACCAGGCGCTGGCCGCGCTCTCCCGGATCACGGCCGCCGTCGACGTACCGGTCACCGCCGACATCGAGCGCGGCTACGCGGCCGACGCCGCGGGCGTGGCCGAGACCGTGCGGGGCGTCCTGGCGGCCGGGGCCGTCGGCGTCAACCTGGAGGACAGTCTGCGTCCTGTCGACGAGCAGGCCGGACGGATCGCCGCCGCCCGCCGGGCCGCTGACGAGGCGGGCGTCCCGCTCTTCCTCAACGCCCGCATCGACACCCACCGGCTGCCCACCGGCGACCGGGCCGCCTGGCTGGACGAGACGCTCGCCCGCGCCCGGGCCTACGCGGCCGCCGGTGCGGACGGCGTCTTCGTCCTCGGCGCGCTGGACGCGCGGTCGATCGGGGCGCTCGTGGACGGATCGCCCCTGCCGGTGAACGTCCTGGCCGACCCGGGCGCGCTCCCCGTCTCCGAGCTCGCCGCCGCGGGAGTCGCCCGTGTCAGCGCGGGATCCTCGATTGCCGAGGCGGCCTACGGACTCGTCCGCCTGGCCGCCCTCGAACTGCTGGCCCAGGGCACGACGACGACCCTCGGGGGAGGCTTCGACTACGCCACGCTCAACACCCTGCTCCTGAGCGACCCCGCACGCTGAGACGCGGTCGGGGCGGCGTCCGTCCCCGTCCGCCCGCGTCCGTCCGTCACCGCCCCGCCTAGGGCGTGTGTTGAAAGTAGCGCCGTCTGCCCGAAGGGCAGGCCCGGCGGTGTCCGGTGCGTGCGATCGCAAGGCGGAGGGTCGCCCCGATACTGGATGTATCGGGGTGATCCCGACAACGCGGCGAGCGTGCGTGCCGGGCGCCGCCGGGCAGGCGGGACTTTCGACACACGCCCTAGTACTCCAGCTGACGTTCGAGATTCGTCATAGCGGCGCTGCTTGTCGTCGCTGGTAGTGGCATCGTCGGGCGGTGTGCTGGTGGTGACGTCGCCACTGCGACCAGGTGCAGGTACGCCCACTGATACCAGCGCGGTCCCTTGGCCCCGGCCCCGGCGCTGCGGGTCTGCCAGCAGTACTCGGGCAGGCCGGCTGCCAGGTCGTCGACGCGGATCCGGGCCGGGCCGATGCTGATCCGCATCGAGCGTGCAGTGGCCAGGACGTAGCCGATCCGGTGCTGCTCCAGACCGGCACGCAGCATCGGGTCGCTGCCATAGACCTCGTCGGCCGTCACCCAGCCCGGTCGTTGGCCTGCGGTCCACGAACGCCGCCCCGGCCGGCGTGGCCCAGACCGCGCACACTGTCACCTGGGTGTTCTCGATCCGACCGGCGGTGCCGGAGTACTGCCGCTGCACACCGACGGTGTGCACGCCCTTCTTCACATCCCCGGTCTCGTCCAGCACCAGCGTCCCGCCGCCGCCCAGATGCTCGACGACCATGTCCCGCACGTCGTCCCGGACCCCGTCGTGATCCCACGCGCCGCGCGACAAGAACGACTGCATCACCGCCGGGGAGGCGTCCCCGGCCTGCTCAGCGATCGTCCGGCAGTTCTTACGCGGCAGCTCGGCAAGCAGCCCGCGCACCATCCGCTCGGCGGTCCGACGCGGCTCAACCCGGCCGAACCGGCCGGCCACCCGCCCCATCAACTCCCTGAACAACTTCTCGGCCCCGCCAGGGTCTAAGTGTGGCCAACGGCCACCGCAGAACTCTTCGTCGACGTCACAAACCACGATGAATAGCGGTGGCCGTCCCGTCTCGCCAGCCCCTCCCACCACACCAGCAACGAACATCAGCTGGACTACCAGGGGCCGGTGAGCCTGTCACCAGGGCACTGTTCCACCGTCGTCGAAGAATCCGCCGGTCGGTCCGTCGTCGGGCAGGGTCGCGAGGTGAATCGCGATCGCCGCGCCCTGGTGGGGGGTGCGGACGCCCTGGAAGCCGTTGAGGTCGGTGGCGGTGAAGCCGGGACAGCCGGAGTTGATCAGGATGTTGGTGTCGCTCAGTTCCTTGGCATATTGGACGGTGACGGCGTTGAGGAAGGTCTTGGACGCCAAGTACGCAGCGGGAATCGGGCCCATGTCGATGCCGGGCGTGGTCTGCAGGATGAGCGAGCCGACGCTGCTGGACATGTTCACGATCCGCGGCGATGCCGAGCCGCGCAGCATGGGCAGCATCGCGTTGGTGACGCGGATGACCCCGATCACGTTGGTTTCCACGACGACTCGTACGGTCGCGGGATCGACCGTGGTGGGCGTCTGCGGCATACCGCCGGTGATCGCGGCGTTGTTGACCAGGACATCGAGCCCTCTGGCGCGGTCGGCAATCAGCTCGGCCGCGGCGGCCACACTTGCGTCGTCTGCCACGTCGAGCGGAACGCCGAACGCGTCGGTCCCGGCTGCGCGCAGCTTCTCCACCGCGGTGTCGCGGCGCTGTTGATCCCGCGCGCCCACGCCGATTCGCCAGCCGAGGGAGCCCAGGCCCGCCGCGATCTCGTATCCGATTCCTTTGTTCGCACCGGTCACCAGCGCGATCGTCTGTTCACTCATGTCATCAAGCGTGGTGCGGACTCGGGTGGGACGTCCAAGACCGACTGGGTGGGCGGTGATACCGCACGGGTATCGGTCGTGGTGAGCGCCGGATACGATGACGCGGTGGAGACGCGGGAGCTACGATACTTCGTCGCCGTCGCGGAGGAGTTGCACTTCGGGCGGGCGGCGCAGCGGCTCGCCATGGCGCAACCACCGCTGTCGCGGGCGATCCAGCAGCTCGAGCGGCGGCTCGGAGTGGTTCTGCTGCACCGCACTGCTCGCGCGGTCGCCTTGACCGAGGCCGGGTCGGTGCTTCTGCGGGAGGCCCGGGCCGCACTCGCCGCGGTCGAAGCCGCCGAGCGCCGCACCCGCCGCGCAGCTGCCGAACCGCCCGGCGTGGTGCTGGCCACGAAAGCCGGAGCGTCCAGCGAACTGTTGTCGAAGCTGCTGGACGCCTACGCCGCCGAGCCCGGCGCGGTCGCCGTCGAGGTGATGCTGTGCGGGCCCGGCGAGCAGGAAAGGCTGCTGCGCGACGGGCGTGCCGACGTTGCTCTGCTCCAGCGGCCCTTCGACACGACGGCCGGACTCGACACCGAGGACCTGCACACCGAACAGCAGGTCGTGGTCCTGCCCGCGGGACACCCCTTGGCCAACCGACCCCATATGTCGATAGCCGAGGTCACCACCCTGACGGACCTGCCCCTGCCACGCTGGCCTCGACGGGGCGGGGGCTATCCGGACGGACCTGGCCCGCAAGTGCGCGACCACACCCAGCTGTTCCAGCTGATCGCGCTCGGACGGGCCTGCGCGGTCGTGCCCGAGTCCCTCCGAGCCCACCTGCGCGACGATCATGCGACGGTGCCGGTGCCGGACGCACCCGCTGTCACGACCGTCATCGCCTGGCCACCACACAGCAGATCCAAAGCCGTCGCCGACCTCGTCCGCACCGCGACACGCCTCTAGCCAACGGCAAGGGCGGGTAGCCAGAGGATTGGTGCCAAACGTGGGTGCCAAAGACCCCCTACCGTGATCGATATGGGGTCTTTTCCGAGGTGGGCCCAGGTTCTGTCGTCAAATTTCATGCGGCAGCCCGGGCGGCGGAGTCTGCTGCCTCGCTGCAGGCCGATTCGAGCGGTCGACATCTCCTCGGCGGCATGTCAGTGGTTCCTTCTACCCTTCCAGCCGTGAACACAGATGATCTTTCATGGCAGGCCGGGAACTGCGGTGGTCTGTCTCCCCGGGCGGTGAATCTTCTGCTGGAGCACGGTCACCTGGACCTGGTGATCGGGGCGGCGGAAGAGCGCGGCGAGTGGTTCTGCGCGGAGCGCGCGGCGCAGGAGCTGTGCCGATCGGGCGGGTTCGTTCGGGCGCTGAAGGTGATGGAGCCGTTTGCCGCGGTCGGGTGGAGCCCGGCCCTGTGGGCGAAGGCGGACATCCTGCTGCAGGCGGGCCGAACGGATGAAGCCCTGGATCTGGTCCGCCCGGACGAAGAGAGCTGCTCCTCGCAGTACGTGTGCCGGGACTTCGCCGAGCTGCTCGTCAGGGCGGGGCGCGTCGATGAGGCCATCGAGCTACTCGTGCCGCATCTCCCGGGGTGGTGGATCCGGTCGGTGCTGGTGGAGATCACCGAAGGGCAAGGCCGTGACGAGCGGGTACTGAAGTTGATCGCCCCGCACGCCGAGGCCGCGCGGCGAGCCCTCGGAAAGGACCGCCGGGATTTCAGCGACGAGGGCGCGCTGGTGCTCCAGGCCCAGATGCTGGAACGTATGGGTCGCGCCGACGAGGCGATCGGCGTCCTCGGCGCCGACATAGCCGCAGAACGCTCTGGCACCCAGAACACCCTCACCGCCTACGCCGAACTGCTGGCACGCCACGGCCGGCTCGACGACCTGCGCGAGCTGGCGACCGGACAGCACGCACACACTGTCTTGGACATCTTCGCCGGCGCTCTCCGCGACCGGGGCCGGGCCGAGGAGGCCGAGACGGTGATGCGTGAGGCCATCGCCACTGACAACTGGGTGGGGTACCGGGCCTGGCTCTCCTCGGTCTTGCTGCAGGACGGCCGGCTGGATGACGCGATCACCGTGGCCGAACCCGGTTTCAGCTTGTACGACTGCTCCAACCTCCTGGCCCCACTCGTCTACCCACTTTTCGACCGACCCGAGGAACTGCTCTACCTCCTGGACCATCCCCTCACCGTGCCCCACCACGGCCACGAGGAGTTCCAGTGCTGGTGGCGGGCCTTCGCCCTCGCCAGACTTGGCCGCGCCGAGGAAGCGATAGCCGTGGTCGAGACCCACCCGGCCCCGTGGACCGACCCCCGCATCGCCAGAGCCGACCTCCTCAGTACCGCCGGCCACCTTGCTAGCGCCGCCGCTGAACTGCAAGACCTTGGCACGATCAAGGCACGCGAGGCCCTGTTCGAAATCTTGGTCAAGCAAGGAATGGCACCCCAGGCAATTGCGGCCCACCCCACCGTGGCCGAGCAGCGCGCCGCCAAACAGCAGGCCGCCGAAGCGAAAACTCCATCCGTTCCTGATCGCGAGAACGGGTACTCCCTGGAGCCGCCCTTCTAGGACGGCCCTGTCAGGCCCACATCAGGAGTGAGGCGAGGGCGACAGCTGCTTCGTAAGACTGGACGGTCTTGTCGTACCGGGTGGCGATGCCGCGCCACTGCTTCAGGCGGTTGAAGCACCGTTCCACGACGTTGCGGCGTTTATAGGCCTCGCGGTCGAAGGTCGGCGGGCGGCCTCCGCGGCTGCCTCGCCGGGCCCGGTTGCGAACCTGGTCGGCCCGCTCGGGAATCGTGTGCGGAATGCTACGGCGGCGGAGCCGGGTGCGGATCGCCGACCCTGCGGTCGTCCAGCCGCTTCCGCCCCCGCAACGACTCGGGCAACAGCGGCCGGACGAACGAGGGGCGGTCTCTTCGAGACCACCCCTGACCAGCTACCACCCCGCTACACTCCAGCCGCCCGGCATCACCCCAGGTCAGACACCAAAGTCCTGCTGGAGTACTAGGCGACGGCTAACGAAATGAACCGCGAGCTGACCGGAGAATCTGCACCAACCTGGCGAATCGAAACAGATATCTCGCATGCAATCCCGTAAATGCCGATTAGATGCCCTCTAAAACCAACGGCGCCCCATCAAAAAACCGATGGGCCACCGAGATGACCGAGGTAGACCTCTACCTAGCTTTGGTCTCCATATCGGTCGAGAAGACCAATGGCCATATCATGAGCGTACCCTTCCGCCATCCCTCGAGGGCTGAAACCGTTTGATAGCTCCATTGAAGGATCGGCGCCGTAAGCAAGCAGAATTGCCGTCATGGCAGAATGCAAAGGCGCTCCAGATTGCCGAGCACCATCACCCTCCACATCGATCGCATGCACAAGGAGGGTCATTCCTGAACAAACTTCATTCGGATCTGCTCCAGCATGGAGCAGTCGAGTGAGCCCCTCATAATCACTTGCTTCGACGGCCTGATGCGCAGGGGTCCACGGGTTTTCCAGGTTGAGGGCATCGATCATTCGCATGACGCAATTCTATAGCATTGGCCGTCCACCTAGGGCGGCAGACGGCCAATACCTTACTGCCCCGACGTGTAGGTGATGCGAATATTCGGGAATTGATCCATGAATTGCCCGAGTACACCCGTGCAGGAAGTGCACGCCTGCCGCGAAGAATGCATAACGAGCGACCCGCGAACGTCGGAGGGAGCGCCTATCTGGTTGGCGATGTACGTGAGCATTTTATACTCAGTCTCATTCTGACGAGCATTCTTCCCGGTGGATACCGCCTTGAAGCGTGCCGGGTTTCCAGCGTCGCCAACCATCGGCACGAAGTTTGCAGGCGTGTGCACACCGCTAGATGCCAGAAGCACTTGCTGCTCGCCTCCATCCAACTGGAGTGCCCCTGCGAGTGCCGTCTTATGCTTACTCACAATGCTCTTTGCGTGAAGGTTCGCTACGACAGCGCGCAGGGTTTCCGACGTCGCCCGGGTATCAGCCGGAGAAATGGGCGCCCTTAGTCCAGGACGAGCAATCGGCGCGCCTATCTCGTTGGCAATGATCTCATCAATTACCGCCTGGGCACATCCGGAGGGCAACGCCGCGCAGAGCGGGGCAATAACAACAGCGAGGGAGGCGAAAGCGACGGTGTATACCAACCCGCACTGCCACCCACTGGTGCACCCCTGCCCCATTCCTGGAGCAACCGGATATCCAGTCCCATAATTAACCTGAGGGCCAGGTGCCGGATTTGATCCACTGGAGTCTGCAGGGCCGCCTGACTCGCAGTAGTTCATGCCCATTGCGTAGTGGCAGCCGGAGCTGCTTCCGGAGCTATTTCCGTTTCCTGAATTGCCTGAATTGGTGCCATCTGAACCGGAGCCGCCATCTGAAGACGGGAAGGTCTCCTGCCCGCCGTCGTCCTTGATGTTGTCGTCGGGGGTCCAGGCTGTGTCGTCTTCGCAGTGCCCGTTACCTGCGTCCATGCAGGTGCCAGTGGGATCCGAGAAGGTGACGGGGCTGTTGCCGGCGTAGCCGTAGCCGTTGACGGTCTGGGGCTTGTCGATCTCCAGGAGGGGGTCGACGCTGATGAACTGGCCGAGAGTCGTGTCGTATTCGCGGGCGCCGACGTGAGTGAAACCTGTGGTGCTGTCGATGTCGCCACCGACGAAGCGCTTGGTGCCGGGCCAGAAATACGGGGCGGCTCCTCGCTGTCCGCCGAACGGCATGGTCTTGCGGCGGTTGACCGCGAGGCTGCTGGCGGAGATGGAGAGAGTGTTGGTGTTGTGGTGGTCGGAGACCAGGATGCGGACGCTGTTGTCCTTGCTGGTGCGGATGACCGAGCCGCCGGGCACGCTGTAGTAGCGGGTTCCGTTGGAGATGGCGGCGGGGGTGGTGCCGGCCTTGCGAGTGAGTTCGAGTTCCTGGCCACCGGGGAGGTAGAGGGTGGTCTTGGCAGGGTCGCGCTTGATGATGCGGGTGCCTTCGGCGTCGTAGAGGAACGACGTGGTCCGGCCGGAGATCGTGGAGGTCTTGAGCTTTCCTTCCTCGTTCCAGGTCAGGTCCTGCACCGCGCCGCCGGCCGGGGTCTTCTTGATGAGGTTGCCGGTCGAGTCGTAGGCGTAGCTGTCGGTGCCGGTCGTACCGCCCGTGGCGGTGACCGAGGTGACGGCGTGGGCCTGTGCCGCGCCCGCGATGATCCACAGGAATCGGCCTGGCCCTTGCCCCGTGCGTCAGCGGTAGTCGTCGGGGTGGTCCTGCATCCACGTGTTGATCTTGTCGCGCGTGCCGATCAGCAGGCTCTGGTGCTTGTTCAGGTTCTCGAAGGAACGGTCGCCGCCGAGCTCCCCGTCGAGCTTCTCGATCAGCGCGATCGGCTCGGGGAAGTGGCCGGGTCCCTTCGGATCCGCCTTCATGGCCTGGTCCATGCCCTGGAGTTCGGCGTAGACGCGCCCGAGGAAGTAGGCGCAGTCGGCGTCGCACGAGTCGCTCAGGGTCGCCTGGAGTCCGGCGAAGGCGTCGCGGACCTTCTCGGGTCCGGCCGTCCCGGGCGCCGAGGGCGACTCCTGCGTCTCACCCGCACCTCCGTCGGAGGCCGCCTGATCGGTCGGTGCCGCCGTGTCGGCCGGCGCAGCGGTGTCGGCCGGGGCGGTCGTGCTCGCCGGGGCGTTCCCGCCGTTCCCGGCTTTCGTGTCGGCCGGGGCGGTCGTGCCGCAGGAAACGCTGAGCACGGCCAGGGCGACGACGGCGACCGCCGCACCCGGCATCGAGAACTTGGTCATGGAACTCTCCCCCTTGATCGTCAAGGTCCGTCGACCCTGCAGAGCCCCGTTCCGCTCAGCGCAGGAGGCCGGGGGTCGCGGCCGCCAGCACGTCGGCGATCCGGTCCCAGGTCGCCCCGTCGCGCGCGACCGGTGGCAGGAGTTCTCCCGCCCCCGTGCCCCAGGCCGTGGCCAGGGCCACGGGGTCGTCGCCGGTCACGGCGCCCCCTGCGAGGGCCGCCGCGCCGAGGGCGACGAGCTCCTCGGCGGCGGGGACGATCAGGGGCCGCCCGGAGAGCCTGCGTACGGTGTCGGTCCAGGCCCGGCCGCGCGCGCCGCCTCCGATCAGCCGCAGCGGACGGTCGCGCACGGCGGGCTCCGCCGGGTCGAGGCCGCAGGCGGCGAGGAGTTCGTCGAGCGCGCGGAGCACGGTGAAGGCCGCACCCTCGTACGCGGCACCGAGGATCGCCCGCGGATCGGTGCCGTGCCGCAGCCCGGTGACGAGTCCGGCGGCGTGCGGCAGGTCGGGGGTGCGCTCGCCGTCGAGGTACGGCAGTACGACGACTCCGGCGTCACCGCCCGCCGTGGCGTCCTCGCGGTCGAGCCCCAGGAGCGTGGCGAACCGGTCCACGGCGAGCGTGCAGTTGAGGGTGCAGCCGAGCGGGAGGTACGTGCCGTCGGTCGCGGCGAACCCGGCGAGCCCGGGGTCGGCCGGCCGGGCGCGGGTGGCGGCGAAGACCGTGCCCGAGGTGCCGAGGCTCACGACCGGGTGGTCGAGCAGGCCCGCGCCGCCCAGGCCGAGGCCGACGGCGGCGGCCATGTTGTCACCGGTGCCGGCGGCGACAGCGACCGTACGGGGCAGTCCGAGGGCCTCGGCGGCGGCCGCGGTGAGGGTGCCGACGCGGGTGGCGCCGGACGGCGCGACGGTGGGCAGCAGGGCGGGGTCGAGGCCGAGGAGGTCCAGGATCTCCGGGTCGTAAGTGCCGGAGGAGCCGGAGGAGCCGGAGGAGCCGGAGGAGCCGGAGGAGCCGGAAGTGCCGGAGGAGCCGTCGCCGCCCGCGCCCCTGGCCCCGCCCCCGCCCCCGGCCCCTACCCCTGTCCTGGCCCCCGTCCCCGTCCCCGCCCCGGTCCCGTACCAGCAAGTCCCCGAGGCGTCCCCGGGGTCGGTCACCGCGACGCCGGTGAGGCGCTCGGTGAGGTGGTCGTGGGGGAGGCGGACGCCGGTGGCCGCCGCGGCGTGCGCCGGCTCGTGCTCGCGCAGCCACTGCCACTTCGCGGCGGTCATCGAGGCGACGGGAACCGAACCGGTGCGCTCCAGCCAGGACTTCGGTCCGCCGAGGGCGGCGGCGAGGGCTGCGGCCTGGGGCGCCGAGCGGGTGTCGTTCCAGAGGAGCGCGGGACGCAGCGGCCTGCCGTCGGCGCCGAGCGCGACCAGGCCGTGCTGCTGTCCGGCGACCGCGATGCCGGTGACGGAGCCGTTCGGGACGCCGGCGTCCCGAACGGCCGCGCGGACGGCGGTGACGAGGGCGGTCCACCACTCCTCGGGGTCGGTCTCGCGGGCTCCCCCGGTGCCGGTGACGGTGTGCGGGGCGCGGCCCACGGCGAGGAGTTCGCCGCTCTCCACGTCGACGACGACGGCCTTGGTGGACTGCGTGGAGCTGTCCACGCCGATCACGACGGGGCGGCTGGTGCGCACGCCCTCACCTCATCTCTCGCTGATTGTCCCGGGGGCGGGTCTGGCGCCGGAGCACCCAGTCCCGTATTAGTTATCTCAGAAAACAAATCCGGCGACCAGACCTGGGCGCCACTCGGCAGACGAGCATCGAGAGAAGGACACACCATGCCGGAGCGCTTCTCCCCCACCCCCGAGGACCGGTTCACCTTCGGGCTGTGGACCGTCGGCTGGCAGGGCCGCGACCCCTTCGGCGAGGCCACCCGCCCGGCCCTCGACCCGGTCGAGGCGGTCGAGCGGCTCGCCGCGCTCGGCGCGTACGGCATCACGTTCCACGACGACGACCTCATCCCCTTCGGCGCCTCGGAGGGCGAGCGCGACACCGCCGTCAAGCGCTTCCGCGCCGCCCTGGAGCGGACGGGCCTCGCGGTCCCGATGGCGACGACCAACCTCTTCACCCACCCGGTGTTCAAGGACGGCGCCTTCACCGCCAACGACCGGGACGTGCGCCGGTTCGCCCTGCGCAAGACCCTCCGCAACATCGACCTGGCCGTCGAGCTCGGCGCGACCGTGTACGTGGCCTGGGGCGGCCGGGAGGGCGCCGAGTCCGGTGCCGCCAAGGACGTCCGGGTCGCGCTGGACCGTATGAAGGAGGCCTTCGACCTCCTCGGCGAGTACGTCACCGAGCAGGGCTACGACCTGCGCTTCGCGATCGAGCCCAAGCCGAACGAGCCGCGCGGCGACATCCTGCTGCCCACCATCGGGCACGCGCTCGCCTTCATCGAGCGGCTTGAGCGCCCCGAGCTCGTCGGGGTGAACCCGGAGACGGGCCACGAGCAGATGGCCGGCCTGAACTTCCCGCACGGCATCGCTCAGGCGCTGTGGGCGGGCAAGCTCTTCCACATCGACCTCAACGGCCAGTCGGGCATCAAGTACGACCAGGACTTCCGCTTCGGGGCGGGCGATCTGCGTCAGGCGTTCTGGCTGGTGGACCTGTTGGAGACGGCCGGGTACGCGGGGCCGCGCCACTTCGACTTCAAGCCGGTGCGGACCGACGGCGCGGACGGGGTGTGGGAGTCCGCGAAGAACTGCATGCGCAACTACCTGGTCCTCAAGGAGCGCGCGGCGGCCTTCCGCGCCGACCCGGACGTCGAGGGGGCGCTCGCGGCCTCCCGGCTGCCCGAGCTCGCCGTGCCCACGGCGGCCGACGGTCTCGCCGCGCTGCTCGCCGACCCGACGGCGTACGAGACCTTCGACCCGGACGCGGCGGCGGCCCGCTCGATGGCCTTCGAGCACCTCGACCAGCTGGCCCTGGAGCACCTGCTCGGCGTCCGCTGAGGGACCCCGCCGCACGCCGGCCGTACGGAATGCCGAGGCCCCGCCGTACCGCCGTACGCCGGCCGTACGGAGAGCCGAGGCCCCGCCGTACGGAGCCGGGGACCCCGCCCGTACGGCGGAGGAGTCAGCGCCCCGCCAGGGTGGAGCGGCGGACGACCAGCTCCGGCTGGAGCACCACGTGCTCGTGCCGGTGCTCGTCCGCCCGCTCGCCGGTCTCCTCCAGGAGCAGCTCCGCCGCCCTGGCCCCGAGCGTGAGCGCCGGCTGCCGTACGGACGTCAGGGGTACGGTGGCGGCCGCCGCGAACTCGATGTCGTCGTAGCCGACGATGGCCATGTCCTCCGGGACCCGGACCCCGGCCGCGTACAGCGACTGGAGGACCCCGAGGGCGAGCAGGTCGTTGGCGCAGAAGACCGCGGTCGGACGGTCGGAGAGGCCGAGGAGACGGGCGCCCGCGTCGCGCCCTGAGGCCACGTCGAGGCGTTCGGCCGGGAGTTCCCGGAGGGCCGAGGCGGGCAGACCGGCCTCGGCGAGCGCGAGGAGCGCGCCCTCGCGCCGGTCGCGGATCTGCTGGAGGTGGGACGGGCCGCTGACGTAGGCGAAGGACCGGTGTCCCGCCGCCGCGAGGTGGCGGATGGCCAGGGAGCCGCCGACGACGTCGTCGACGGAGACCGAGCAGCCCGCGCCGTCGCCCGCGACCCGGTCGACGAGCACGGAGGGGATGCCGTGGCGGCGGAAGTCGCGCAGGTTCGCCCCGCTGGGGTCGGCCGGGGTGACGAGGACGCCGCGGACGCGCTGCTCGGCGAAGAGGGAGAGGTAGTCGGCCTCGTCGCGCGCGTTCTGGTCGCTGTTGCAGACCATGACGCCCAGGCCGGCCGCGCGGGCGGTCCGCTCGGCGCCGCGCGCGATGTCGACGAAGAACGGGTTGCCCATGTCGAGGACGAGCAGGGCCATGATCCTGCTGCGGCCCGCGCGGAGCTGGCGGGCGGACTCGCTGCGGACGTAGCCGAGGCGTGCGATGACCCGCCGCACGTGCTGGAGCGTCGCGGGTGAGACCCGGTCCGGCTGGTTGATCACGTTGGAGACGGTGCCGACGGAGACGCCCGCCTCGCGTGCCACGTCCTTGATGCCGACGTTCCCGACCGTCCGCGCGGTGTCCGTCATCCGTCCCACCTGGTCCGTCCTGCCCCTGCCGCCACCCGGTCCGGGTGGGCTTCCGCCCCGCGTTTCATCCTATGCGGCCGTCCGCCGCGACCCGGCCACTCGTCGCCACCCGGCCACTCGTCGCCACCCGGCCGCCCGCAGCCCGGTCCGCAGCCCGGCCGTCCCCGGCGCGGTCCCCGGCCCGTCATGCGAGGTGGAAGACCTCGGTCAGCGGGCGCATGGCCGCGTCGGGCGCCCGGCCGTCCAGCTCCTCGAAGAACTCCGCCATCTCGGCCTGCCAGCGGGCGTTGACCTCGGCGGCCTCCATCGCGGCGCGCGCCCGGTCGAAGTCCGGGGTCTCCAGGTAGCCGACGAGCAGCCCGTCCTCGCGCAGGAAGAGGGAGTAGTTGTGCCAGCCGGCCGCGGAGAGCGCGGCGAGCATGTCGGCCCAGACGTGCCGGTGCCGCTCCCGGTACTCCTCGATCCGCTCGGCCCGGACCTTCAGCAGGAAGCAGACCCGCCGCGTGTTCGTCATCCGGTCTCCCGATCGACTGAAATGTTTCATTTCCGTGGACCAGGACGCTAGGCCGTGGGTGTGATCACGGTCAAGACTCTTGACGATCTGCCGCACGATGGCTAGCTTCCGACGGTGAAATGAATCGATTCATTTCAAGGTTTCAAGGACTCCGAGGTGGACATGCCCGACATCGCTGCCGTGAAGGCCGCACTCGCCGCCCAGCGGATCGAAACGCCCTCCTGGGGCTACGGCAACTCCGGGACCCGGTTCAAGGTCTTCGCGCAGCCGGGCGTCCCCCGGAACCCGTACGAGAAGCTCGACGACGCGGCGCAGGTCCACGCCTTCACCGGTGTCGCCCCCAAGGTGTCGCTGCACATCCCCTGGGACCGGGTCGACGACTACGCCGCCCTCGCCGCGTACGCCAAGGAGCGCGGGCTCGAACTGGGCGCGATCAACTCCAACACCTTCCAGGACGACGCCTACCGGCTCGGCAGCGTCTGCCATCCGGACGCCGCCGTGCGCCGCAGGGCCGTGGACCATCTCCTCGACTGCGTCGACATCATGGACGCGACCGGCTCGGGCGATCTGAAGCTGTGGTTCGCGGACGGCACGAACTACCCCGGTCAGGACGACATCACCGCCCGGCAGGAGCGTCTCGCGGAGTCCCTGGCCGAGGTGTACGAGCGGCTCGGTGAGGGGCAGCGGATGCTCCTGGAGTACAAGTTCTTCGAGCCGGCCTTCTACGCGACCGACGTGCCGGACTGGGGCACCGCGTACGCCCACTGCCTCAAGCTGGGCCCGAAGGCGCAGGTGGTCGTGGACACCGGCCACCACGCGCCGGGCACCAACATCGAGTTCATCGTCGCCGTGCTCCTGCGGGAGGGGAAGCTCGGCGGCTTCGACTTCAACTCGCGGTTCTACGCGGACGACGACCTGATGGCCGGGGCCGCCGACCCCTTCCAGCTCTTCCGGATCATGTACGAGGTCGTCCGCAACGGCGGCCTGGAGCCGGCCGCGAACATCGCCTTCATGCTCGACCAGTGCCACAACATCGAGGCGAAGGTCCCCGCGGTGATCCGATCCGTGGCGAACGTCCAGGAGGCCACCGCCAAGGCGCTGCTCGTCGACCGCGAGGCCCTCGCCGCCGCGCAGCGGGACGGGGACGTGCTCGCCGCCAACGCCGTCCTGATGGACGCCTACGACACCGACGTACGGCCCCTGCTGCGCGGACTGCGCGAGGAGCTGGGCCTCGACCCGGACCCGGTCGCCGCCTACCTCCGCTCCGGACGGCAGGAGCGGACCGCTACCGAGCGCGTCGGCGGCGACCAGGCCGGCTGGGGCGCGTGACCCCTCTCGACATCCGTTCGCATCCTGCCCGAAAGAAGAGCACATGACCCCGGCCACACACCCCGTCGTCGCCTCCCTCGTACAGCGGGCGCACCGGCTCGGCTCCGATCCCCGCACGACCAACTACGCCGGCGGCAACGCCTCCGCGAAGGGCTCCGTCACCGACCCCGTGACCGGCGGCCCGACCGACCTCATGTGGGTGAAGGGCTCCGGCGGCGACCTGGGCACGCTCACCGAGGACGGGCTGGCGGTGCTGCGCCTCGACCGGCTGCGCGCGCTCGTCGACGTCTACCCGGGCGTCGAGCGCGAGGACGAGATGGTCGCCGCCTTCGACCACTGCCTGTACGGCAAAGGGGGCGCGGCCCCGTCCATCGACACCGCCATGCACGGCCTGGTGGACGCCGCGCACGTCGACCACCTCCACCCGGACGCGGGAATCGCGCTGGCCTGCGCCGCCGACGGGGAGAAGCTGACCGCCGAATGCTTCGGCTCCACGGTGGTCTGGGTGCCCTGGCGGCGCCCCGGCTTCCAGCTGGGCCTCGACATCGCCGCCGTGCAGGCGGCCCACCCGCGGGCCGTCGGCTGCGTCCTCGGCGGGCACGGGATCACCGCCTGGGGCGACACCTCGGAGGAGCGCGAGCGGAACGCGCTGCACATCATCCGCACCGCCGAGGCCTTCCTCGCCGAGCGGGGCCGCCCGGAGCCCTTCGGCCCGGTCGTCGAGGGGTACGCGCCCCTGCCCGACGCCGAGCGGCGGGAGCGGGCCGCCGCGCTCGCCCCGTACGTCCGGGGGCTCGCCTCGCAGGACCACCCGCAGGTCGGCCACTTCACCGACTCCGAGGAGGTGCTCGACTTCCTCGCCCGTGCCGAGCACCCGCGGCTCGCCGCCCTCGGCACCTCCTGCCCCGACCACTTCCTGCGCACCAAGGTCCGGCCGCTCGTCCTCGACCTGCCGGCCGACGCGCCCGTCGAGCGGGCGGTCGCCCGCCTGCGGGAGCTGCACACCGCGTACCGCGAGGAGTACGCGGCCTACTACGCGCGGCACGCCACCCCGGACTCCCCCGCCATGCGGGGCGCGGACCCGGCGATCGTCCTCGTCCCCGGCGTGGGCATGTTCTCCTTCGGCCGCGACAAGCAGACGGCGCGGGTCGCGGGCGAGTTCTACGTCAACGCGATCAACGTCATGCGCGGGTCCGAAGCCGTCTCCGCGTACGCGCCGATCGAGGAGGCGGAGAAGTTCCGCATCGAGTACTGGGAGTTGGAGGAGGCCAAGCTGCGGCGGATGCCGAAGCCGAAGCCGCTCGCCACCCGGGTCGCGCTGGTGACGGGCGCGGGCAGCGGCATCGGCAGGGCCATCGCCCACCGGCTGGTCGCCGAGGGCGCCTGCGTGGTGGTCGCCGATCTCGACGCCGCGAACGCGGCGGCGGTCGCGGAGGAGCTGGGCGGCCCCGACAGGGCGGTGCCCGTCGCCGTGGACGTCACGTCGGAGGAGCTGATCGAGGCCGGGTTCCGGTCGGCGCTGCTCGCCTTCGGCGGGGTGGACCTGATCGTCAACAACGCGGGCATCTCGATCTCCAAGCCGCTCCTGGAGACCACGGCGCGGGACTGGGACGTGCAGCACGCCATCATGGCGCGGGGCTCGTTCCTCGTCTCCCGGGAGGCCGCGCGGGTCATGACGGCGCAGGGGCTCGGCGGCGACATCGTCTACATCGCTTCCAAGAACGCGGTCTTCGCCGGCCCGAACAACATCGCCTACTCCGCGACCAAGGCCGACCAGGCCCATCAAGTGCGGCTTCTCGCCGCCGAGTTGGGTGAGCACGGGATTCGAGTCAACGGCGTCAACCCGGACGGCGTGGTGCGCGGCTCGGGCATCTTCGCCGGTGGCTGGGGTGCCCAGCGGGCCGCCACGTACGGCATCGCGGAGGAGGAGTTGGGGGCCTTCTACGCCCAGCGGACCCTGCTCAAGCGGGAGGTTCTGCCGGAGCACGTCGCCAACGCCGTCTTCGCTCTCGTCGGCGGCGACCTCGGTCACACCACCGGGCTCCACGTTCCGGTGGACGCGGGCGTGGCGGCCGCCTTCCTCCGATGAGCGGACCGCGCGGGGTGTTCGCGGCGGCGGACCTGGGGGCCACCAGCGGACGGGTGATGCTCGGCCGGGTCGGCGCCGACCGCCTGGACCTCACCGAAGCCCACCGGTTCCCCAACACCCCGGTCCGGTTGCCCGACGGACTGCGCTGGGACGCGCTCGCCCTCTTCCGGGGCGTCCTGGACGGGCTGCGCGTGGCGGCCCGTTCCGGCGGGGTCGCCTCCGTCGGGGTCGACACCTGGGCGGTGGACTACGGACTCCTCGACGCGGACGGCTCCCTCCTCGGCAATCCGTACCACTACCGCGACCCACGGACCGACGGCGCCGCCGAGGCCGTGTGGGCGCGGGTCGGCCCGGCGGAGCTGTACCGGGTCACCGGCCTCCAGCACCTCCCCTTCAACACCGTCTTCCAGCTCGCCTCGGCCGCCGGAACGGCCCAACTGGGTGCCGCACGCGCGCTGTTGCTGATGCCGGACCTGATGGTCCACTGGCTGACCGGTACGGTCGGCGCCGAGGAGACGAACGCCTCCACCACGGGCCTCTTCGACGCCGTCGCGGGCACCTGGTCCGGGGAGCTCCTGGGCCGGCTGGGCGTCGACCCCGGGCTGCTGCCGCCGCTCCGCTCACCCGGCGACCCTGCGGGCGAACTCCTGCCGTACGTGGCCGAGTTCACCGGTCTCGACGCCCGTACGCCGGTGACGACGGTCGCCTCGCACGACACGGCGTCGGCGGTGGTCGCCGTCCCGGCGACCGCTCCGGACTTCGCCTACGTCTCCTGCGGCACCTGGTCCCTGGCCGGGCTGGAGCTGGACTCCCCGGTGCTCACCGAGGAGTCCCGGGCGGCCAACTTCACCAACGAGCGCGGGGTGGACGGCACCGTCCGCTTCCTGCGCAACATCATGGGCCTGTGGCTCCTGGAGGAGTGCCGCCGGACGTGGGCGGGGCGCGGGCTCACCGCCGGCCTGCCGGAGCTGCTCGGCGAGGCCGTGCGGGCGGAGCCCTTCGCGGCGCTCGTCGACCCGGACGCGCCGGAGTTCCTGGCCCCGGGCGACATGCCGGAGCGGATACGCGCCCACTGCCGCGGGACGGGGCAGCAGGCGCCCGAAAGTCCCGGGGCGGTGGTCCGCTGCGTCCTGGAGAGCCTGGCCCTGGCTCACCGGCGCACCCTGCGACAGGCCGCCGAACTGGCCGGCCGGGAGATCGCACGGGTCCATCTGGTGGGCGGCGGAGCCCGCAACGAGCTGCTGTGCCAGTGGACGGCGGACGCCACCGGGCTGCCGGTCGCCGCCGGTCCCGTCGAGGCCACCGCCCTCGGCAACGTCCTCGTCCAGGCGCGGGCCGCCGGGCTCGTCGGGGATCTCCCCTCGACGCGTCGGCTCGTCGCGCGGACGCAGCCCCTGCGACACTACGTACCGCGGAAGGACCCCGCCGGCCGGGCCGCCTGGGACGCGGCCGCCGCCCGAACCGAACCGTCCCCGAGGAACCCGTGATGCGCGTCGCCCTCTTCGTCACCTGCGTCAACGACGCCGTCTTCCCGGCGACGGGCGTCGCCACCGTCCGGATTCTCGAACGGCTCGGCATGGAGGTCGACTTCCCCGCCGCGCAGACCTGTTGCGGGCAGCCGCAGTTCAACACCGGCTACCGCAAGGAGACCGAGCCGCTGGTGCGGCGCACGGTCCGGGCCTTCGAGGGGTACGACCACGTGGTCGTCCCGTCCGGTTCGTGCGCGGCGATGGTGCGCCACCACTATCCGTCGTTCGGCGCGGAGGCGGCGGACCTGGCCCCGCGCGTGTACGAGCTGACGGAGTTCCTGGTGGACGTGGTCGGCGTGACGGACGTGGGCGCGTACTTCCCGCACCGGGTGACGTACCACCCGTCCTGTCACGGGCTCCGGATGCTCGGGCTCGGGGAGCGGCCCCGGCGGCTCCTGGAGGCGGTGAAGGGCCTGGAGCTCGTGGAGCTGCCGGGGGCGGAGGAGTGCTGCGGCTTCGGCGGCACCTTCGCCGTGAAGAACCCCGACGTGTCGGCGGCCATGGGCGACGACAAGATCACGAACGCGCTGTCCACGGGCGCCGAGGTGCTGTGCGGCGCGGACAACTCCTGCCTGCTGCACCTGGGCGGCATGGTGCGGCGGCGCGAGGACCCGCTGCGGACACTGCATCTGGCGGAGATCCTGGCGAGCACGGAAGAGGAGCCCTGGCGGTGAGCGGAACCTATGTCGGAATGCCGTCCTTTCCGGAGGCGGCGCACGAGGCGGTCGGCGACACGACGCTGCGGGCGAACCTGCGGCACGCGACGCACACCATCCGGGACAAGCGGGCGCGGGCGGTCGCCGAGCTCGACGACTGGGCCGCGCTGCGCGAGGCCGGGAAGCGGATCAAGGACGAGACGCTGCGTCATCTGGACACGTATCTGGTCCGGTTGGAGGAGGCGGTGACCGCCGCGGGCGGCACCGTGCACTGGGCGGCCGACGCGGCGGAGGCCAACCGGATCGTCACCGACCTGGTGAAGGCCACCGGCGAGACCGAGGTGGTCAAGGTCAAGTCGATGGCCACCCAGGAGATCGGGCTCAACGAACACCTGGAGGCCGAGGGCATCGCCGCCTACGAGACGGATCTGGCGGAGCTCATCGTGCAGCTCGGCGAGGACCGGCCCTCGCACATCCTGGTCCCGGCGATCCACCGCAACCGGGGCGAGATCCGCGACATCTTCCGCGAGAAGATGGCCGGTTGGGGCCGTCCGGCGCCCGAGGGGCTGAGCGACACCCCGGCCGAGCTCGCCGAGGCGGCCCGGCTGCACCTGCGGGAGAAGTTCCTGCGGGCGAAGGTCGGGATCTCGGGCGCGAACTTCATGGTCGCCGAGACCGGCACCCTCGTCGTCGTCGAGTCCGAGGGCAACGGCCGCATGTGCCTGACCCTGCCCGAGACCCTCATCTCCGTCGTCGGCGTGGAGAAGGTCGTGCCGACCTGGCGGGACCTGGAGGTGTTCCTCCAGACGCTGCCCCGCTCGTCGACGGCCGAGCGCATGAACCCGTACACCAGCATGTGGACCGGCACGGCGGACGACGACGGACCCTCGGCCTTCCATCTCGTGCTCCTCGACAACGGCCGGACGAACGCCCTCGCCGACGAGGTGGGGCGGCAGGCCCTGCGCTGCATCCGCTGCTCGGCCTGTCTCAACGTCTGCCCGGTGTACGAGCGGGCCGGCGGTCACGCCTACGGCTCCGTCTATCCGGGCCCGATCGGCGCCATCCTCACCCCCCAGCTCCGGGGCACGGCGAGCGAGATCGACGCCTCGCTGCCGTACGCCTCCTCGCTCTGCGGCGCCTGCTACGAGGTCTGCCCCGTCGCCATCGACATCCCCGAGGTCCTGGTGCACCTGCGCGAGCGGGTGGCCGAGGAGGGCGGGAAGGGCCACCGGCTGGAGAAGGCCGCCGTCAAGGCCTCCACCTGGGTACTGGACCACCCCACGGCGCTCGCCACCGGCGAGCGACTGGCCTCCGCGACCCGGAAGCTCCACCCGAAGCGACTGCCGGGCCCCGGCGCCCGCCAGTGGTCCGACCACCGCGACCTGCCGGAGATGCCAGCCGAACCGTTCCGCGACTGGTGGAAGAGGAACCGCACATGACCGAGGCCACCTCCGCACGCGAGCGGATCCTCGCCCGGATCCGCGCCGCCGTCGCGGACGCGCCCGAGGCCCCCGCCGTCACCCGCGACTACCGGACGAGCCACACCGCGGACGACCCGGCGGCCCTCCTGGACCTGCTCCACGAGAACCTCGCGGAGTACCGGGCCCACGTCCACCGCACCGCTCCCGGCGGACTCGCCGCGCTGATCGCCCGGCTGCTCGCGGAGCGCGGTGCCCGCAGCGTCGTCGTCCCGCCCGGGCTGCCCGCCGGCTGGCTCGCCGCCACCGACGCCGTCCAGCGGCCAGACGGGCCCCGGTCGACCCCGTACGAGCTCGACGGCACCGACGCCGTGGTGACGGGGTGCGCGCTGGCGATCGCCGAGACCGGCACGATCGTCCTCGACGGCGGCCCGGGGCAGGGCCGCCGCGCCCTCACCCTCGTCCCCGATCTGCACGTCTGCGTGGTCCGGGCACCGGAACAGGTGGTGGCCTCCGTCCCGCTGGCGCTCCCCCGGCTCGACCCCGGGCGACCGCTCACCTGGATCTCCGGACCTTCCGCGACGAGCGACATCGAACTCGACCGGGTCGAGGGCGTCCACGGCCCCCGGACGCTCGAGGTGATCCTGGTGACCGGCTCCTGAGACCGGTGACCGGCTTCTGAGAGCAGAACGGAGCGGCCGGACCTCCGTAGGGGTCCGGCCGCTCCGTACATGCTCGCCTTACGCCGATTCCCGGCGGACCAGCTCCGTGGGGAGGATGACCGCCGCCGGTTCCTCGCCCGCTATCCGGGCCAGGAGCGTCCGCACCATCTCGGTGCTGATCCGGTCCCACGGCTGGCGGATGGTGGTGAGCGAGGGGCGGGTGGAGACGGCCGCCGGGGAGTCGTCGAAGCCGCCCACCGCGATGTCCTCGGGGACCCGCCGGCCCGCGCGGGCCAGCGCGTCGAGCACTCCCTGCGCCATCAGGTCGGAGGCGACGAAGACCGCGTCGATGTCCGGGGCGCGCTCCAGGAGGGCGAGGGCCGCGTCCTCGCCGCTCGCCCGGCTGTAGTCGCCGGTGGCGACGAGGTTCTCGTCGACGGGAAGCCCGACCTCGGCGAGCGTCTCTCGGTAGCCGGCGAGGCGTTCGACGCCGCCCGGGGTGTCGAGGGGGCCGCTGACGGTGGCGATCCGCCGGCGCCCGGTGGCGTACAGGTGGCGCACCATGTCGCGGGCGCCGTCGCGGTCGTCGGCCGCGACGTAGCCGATCTTGGCGGTGTGGCCGAGCGGCTTGCCGCAGGCGACGACGGGCACGCCGGCCTCGTGCAGCCGGGCCACCACGGGGTCGCCGGAGTGGCTGGAGACGAGGAGGACGCCGTCGACGTGGCCGGCCTCGATGTAGCGGAGGTTGCGGCGGCGTTCGTCCTCGGTGCCCGCGATCATCAGGAGGAGCGGGATGTCCTGGGCGGCGAGTGCCTGGGTGCAGGCCCGCAGCAGGACGTTGAAGTTGGGGTCCTCGAAGAAGCGCTCCTGCGGCTCGCTCAGGAGGAAGGCGACCGAGTCGGACTTGCCGGTGATCAGCGAGCGGGCGTGCCGGTTGACGACGTATCCCGTTCTTCGGATCGCGGCGTCGACGGCGGCCTTGGCCGTCGGGCTGACGTAGTGGCCGCCGTTGAGGACACGGGAGACGGTTCCGCGCGAGACCCCGGCCTCGCGGGCCACGTCGTGGATGGTCGCCGGGCGGCGCCTGCTCGCTGCTGTGCTCATGCTGTGTGGTTCCCCTCGCTCCCCTGTGTTCAGGACTTTACGGCGCCGGAGAGCAGATCGAGGCTCCAGAAGCGCTGGATGACGAGGAAGAGGGCGATGAGCGGGACGATGGCGAGCAGCGCGCCGGTGATCACGAGGTTGTAGAGGGAGGGCTGGCTCGCGCCCTGCTTGAGCAGGGTGAAGAGGCCGACGGTCATGGGGAACTTCTCGTCGTCGCCGAGCATGATGAACGGCAGCAGGAAGTTGTTCCAGATGGCGACGAACTGGAAGAGGAAGATCGTCACCAGGCCCGGGGACATCATCGGCATGCCGATCCGCAGGAAGATCCGCCACTCTCCGGCGCCGTCCATGCGGCCGGCCTCGACGAGCTCCATGGGGATGGCGGCCTCGGCGTAGATGCGGCCGAGGTAGACGCCGTACGGGGAGAGGACCAGCGGCAGCAGCACGGACGCGTAGGTGTCCGTCATGTCGGCCTCGGCCATGAGCAGGTACTGCGGGATGGCGAGGATGACCGGGGGCATGAGGACGCCGGTGAGCATGATGTTGAAGAAGGCCTCGCGGCCGCGGAACCGGTAGACGGCGAGGGCGTATCCGGCGAACGCGGAGACGACGGTGGACAGGACGGCGCCGAGCCCCGCGTAGACGATCGAGTTGCCCATCCAGCGCCAGTAGATGCCCTCGCGGTAGGCGGTGAGATCGGAGACGTTGTCGCCGAGGCCGTTGCCGGGGAGGAAGGTGAAGGTGGAGAAGAGGTCGGAGGCCGGTTTGGTGGCGGCGACCAGGACCCAGGCGACGGGCAGCAGGCAGTAGAGCGCGCCGAGGACGAGTGCGGCCGTCGGCAGCAGCGCGGTGCGGCGGGGGCCGGGGGCCCGCCCGCCGGAGGCAGGGGGAGGACCCTGGGAGGTGCCGGGGGTGGTCCCGGCGGCGGGGGCCGTCTTACGCGGCGGCGAGGGGGCGATCCCGGTCATCGGGTGGCTCCTTGCGTGGTGCGGCGGTTGGAGAGCCTGAGGAGGGCGAAGGAGAGGACGAAGGTGGCGAGGGCGAGCACGACGGCGGTGGCCGAGGCCGCGTAGATGTTCCCGCCGGTGAAGGCGTCGTTGTAGACCTTCATCAGGGGGCTCCAGGTGGTGGGGATGCCGTTGGTGAGCGGCCGGAGCGTGGTGGGCTCGTTGAAGACCTGGAGGGTGGCGATGATCGAGAAGAAGAAGGTGAGCACCAGGGAGGGCGCCACCATCGGGATCTTGATGCGGAGCGCGATCTGGAGCTGCGAGCAGCCGTCGAGCTTCGCCGCCTCGTACACCTCGTTGGGCAGGGAGCGCAGCGCGGTGTAGATGACGATCATGTTGAAGCCGGTGCCGCCCCAGACGGCGATGTTCGCCATGGAGAAATAGAGCGGTCCGCCGTCCATGAGGTCGGGCTGCGGGAGTCCGAGGGCGTCGAGGAGGTAGTGGAAGGGGCTGACGTCCGGGAGGTAGAGGAAGCCCCACAGGAGGGCGGCGATGACTCCGGGGACGGCGTACGGCAGGAAGATCGCGAGCCGGGCGAAGGAGCGGGCGCGGACGCGCTCCGAGTCGAGCAGGAGCGCGAAGAAGAGGGCGAGGCCCAGCATGACGGGGACGACGATGGCGCCGTAGCCGAGGATGCGCAGGGCGCTGTGGGCGAGTTCGGAGTCGGTGAGGGCGGAGGTGTAGTTCTCCAGGCCGGCCCAGACCTCGCTGCGGGAGCCCTTGCCGAGGCCGAGGCCCTTGACCTCGATGCGGTGGAAGCTGAGCCAGACCGCGTAGCCGATGGGCAGGGCGAAGAAGAGGACGAAGAGGGCGGCGGCGGGGAGGAGGAAGCCGTACGGGGCTGCCTTGACCCCGTACGACCGGCGCACGCCCTGGGAGGGCTGTGTCACTTGGCGACCTCGAATCCCTGCTTCTTCAGGTCCGCGACGGTGGTGGACTGAACGGCGGACAGGGCTGCGTCGAAGCCGGACTTGGCCTTGGCGGCCTTGCCGAACTGGTCCTTGAAGGCGGTGTAGGCGACGTTCACGTTGGGGCCCCAGGCGGCCGGCGCGGTGGTCTTCGCTATCTCGGCGGCGCGGGTGTAGAAGTCGGGCTGGTTCGGGAAGAAGGCGGGTGCCTTGGCGAGGGCGCCGCTGGTCTGGGCGGCGGTGGCCGCCGGGTAGATGCCGCCCTCCTTGACGAGCGCGGCGAGGGCCTTCGGGTCGGTGTTCAGCCAGGTGGCGAACTTCGCCGCGGCGGCCTTGTGCTTCGAGTCGGTGGTGACGGCGGTGGTGGAGCCGCCCCAGCTGCCGGTGGCGGCGGCGCCCTCGGTCCACTGCGGAAGGGGGGCCATGGCCCACTTGCCCAGGGTGTCGGGGGCGGCGGTGGTGAGGACGCCGGGGGCCCAGACGGCGCTGACCCAGGCGATCTGCTCGCCGGTGTTGAGGGCCTTGTTCCAGGCGGGGGTGTACATGGGCTGGTTGCCGATGGCGCCCTCGGCGACGAGACCGCCCCAGAAATCGGTGACCTTCTTGGTGGCGGCGTCGTCGAAGCCGATCTTCCAGGTGTCGCCCTCGAAGGTCCACCACTTGGCGCCGGCCTGCTGGGAGAGGCCGGCGAAGAGGCCGGGGTCGTTGGCGGAGAAGGTGGTCAGGGACTTGGCGGGGGCCTTCTTCTTCAGGTCGCGGGCGGTGGCGGCGAACTCGTCCCAGGTGGTGGGGACGGAGAGGCCGTACTGCTTGAAGAGGTCCTGGCGGTAGAAGAACATCAGCGGCCCGGTGTCCTGCGGCAGGGCGTACACGGCCTCGCCGCCGAAGGTGGCCTGCTGCCAGATGCCGGGGGCGAACTTGTCCTTGACGCCCTGGACCTCCTCCGCGATGTCGGCGAGGGCGTCGTTGCTGACCAGGGTCGGGAGGGCCTGGTACTCGGCCTGGACGAGGTCGGGGGCCTGGTGCGCCTTCACCGCGGTGATGACCTTGGTGACGAGGTCTTCTCCGGAGGCCTGCTTCTGCACCGTGACCTTGATGTCGGGGTGTTCGGCGTTCCAGAGGGCGACGACCTTGTCCATGCCGGGCGCCCAGGACCAGTAGGTGAGCGAGACGGGGCCGGCGCCGGCCCCGTCGCCGGAGTCGGAGGATCCACAGGCGGTGAGCGCGGTGGCGGCGAGGAGGACGGCGGTGGCGGCGGCGAGGCTGCGGCGCATCGTGTGGGGCATGGGTACTTCTCCCTGACCGAAAGGGGCCTCTCCCTCGAACGGAGAGACCGGCCATGCATCTGTGAGCGTTCACAGTAGAGAAACGTTCCGGACACTTGTCAATGGTTGTTCGTGTGCGGTTATGTTGCGTTGCCACATCGAGATCGAGTGTGTGCACGTTCCCAGCGAACAGCTTCTTCCATCAGCCAAGGTTTCAGGAGACACCCATGCCGCAGTCCACCTCCAAGGGCCTGCACCGGCTCGCGTTCGGCGGGGACTACAACCCCGAACAGTGGCCGGAAAGCGTCTGGCAGGAGGACGTCCGGCTGATGCAGGAGGCCGGCGTCACCATGGTGAGCGTCGGCATCTTCTCCTGGGCCCTCCTGGAGCCCGAGCCGGGCCGGTACGACTTCGGCTGGCTCGACCGGCTCCTCGACCTGCTCCACGCCCACGGCGTCCGGGTCGACCTGGGGACACCCACCGTCGCGCCGCCCGCCTGGTTCTACCGCGCCCACCCCGAGGCCCTCCCCGTCACCGCCGAGGGCATGCGCTACGCCTTCGGTTCACGCGGGGCGATCTGTCACAGCTCGTCCGCCTACCGGGCGGCCGCGGCCGGGATCACCACCGAACTGGCCCGCCGCTACGGCAGCCACCCGGCGCTCGCGCTCTGGCACGTCCACAACGAGTACGGCGTGCCCGTCAGCGCCTGCTACTGCGACAGCTGCGCCGCCCACTTCCGCCACTGGCTCCACGAGACGTACGGCTCGGTGGAGGCCGTGAACGAGGCCTGGGGCACCGCCTTCTGGGGGCAGCGCTACGCCTCGTACGAGGAGATCGACCCGCCCCGGGCCACCCCCACCGTCGGCAACCCCGCCCAGCAGCTCGACTACCGGCGCTTCGCCGACGCCACCATCCGGGAGAACTTCCGGACGGAACGGGACATCCTGCACGAGCTGGCCCCCGGCATCCCCGTCACCACCAACTTCATGACCGCGCTCAGCCAGTGCGACTCGCTCGACTACTGGGCCTGGGGCCGCGAGGTCGACCTCGTCACCAACGACCACTACCTGATCACCGACGGCCGCCGCACCCACGTCAACCTGGCCATGGCCGCCGACCTCACCCGCTCCGTCGCCGGCGGTGCGCCCTGGCTGCTCCTGGAGCACTCCACGTCGGGCGTGAACTGGCAGGCCCGCAATCCCGCCAAGCGCCCCGGCGAGATGGCCCGCAACTCCCTCGCCAACGTCGCCCGCGGCTCCGAGGGCGCCATGTTCTTCCAGTGGCGCCAGTCCCGGCGCGGCGCCGAGAAGTTCCACTCCGCGATGGTCCCGCACGGCGGCGCCGACACCCGCGTCTGGCGCGAGGTCGTGGCCCTCGGGGCCGACCTCGACGCCCTCACGGAGCTGCGCGGCACCCGGACCGTCCCGGACGTCGCCGTGCTCTGGGACTGGCACTCCTGGTGGGCGCAGAACCTGGAGTGGCGGCCGAACCAGGCCCACGATGCCCGCGAGCGCGCCGACAGCTTCTACGAGACCCTCTACGACCGGCACCTCACGGTCGACTTCGCCCACCCCGAGGCCGACCTCTCCGCCTACCCCCTGGTCGTGGTCCCCGCGCTCTACCTCACCACCGAGGCCGCCGGGCAGAACCTCCGCGAGTACGTCGAGAACGGCGGCACGCTCGTCGTCTCGTACTTCTCCGGGATCGTCGACGAGCACGACGCCGTGCACCCCGGCGCCTACCCGGGCGCCCTGCGGGACGTCCTCGGTCTCACCGTCGAGGAGTGGTCCCCGCTCCTCGACGACGAGAACGTACGGATCACCGGTCCCGGCGGCGCCTCGCTGAGCGGCGACGTGTGGACCGAGTTCGTCCGGCCGCGCGGCGCCGAGACCGTGTGGACGTACGCCGACGGGCCGGCCGCCGGCGGACCCGCGGTCACCCGGCACCGGCTCGGCCGGGGCACCGCCTGGTACGTCTCCACCCGGCTCGACGCGGCCTCGCTCGACGCGATCGTCGCCGCCGCCTGCGAGGACGCCGGAGTCCCCACGCGCGCCGCGCTCCCGCGTGACGTGGAGGTCGTGCGCCGCTCGGGCGAGGGCGGGCGGTACCTGTTCGCCCTCAACCACTCCGCCGAGGACGCCGACGTGCCGCTCGACGGCTCGGGGACCGAGCTGCTCGGCACCCGGGAGCCCGGTGGCACGCCGGTCGACGGGAAGTTCACCGTCCCGGCCGGCGCCGTCAGGGTCGTCCGCCTGGACGCCTGACCTGACCGCACCACGACACCACCGCGCATCCCCGCTGATCACCGCTGATCACCGCATCACCCCCCTCCCCCGGCCTGCCGCCGGGGCCCCCGATCTCCCCGGGGGCGGCAGCGCCCGCTGCGCCGCCCCCGGGTGAGCCGCACCACCCGTAAGGAACCACCCGCACCACACTTCACATTGGCCACCGTCGAAGGGACTCGACGATGCACCCCGTACGAAGCAGCGCCCGAAGCAGCACCCACAGCCGCGTCCGAAGCCGCATACCCGGCCGCATACCCAGCCGCATCCGTATGCGGGCCGTGGCCGTCGCCGCGGCACTGGGGGCCCTGCTCCTGGCCCCGCTGCCCGCCGCCCAGCAGGCCGAGGCCGCCGCCGCCCTCACCAACGCCGGATTCGAGAGCGACGCCGCCGGGACCGCCACCCCGGCCGGCTGGTCCACCTACTCGGCGGCCGGCCAGAACGCCGCCTCGTTCACCGAGGCCGGGGGCCACGGCGGCAGCTACCGCCTCAGCCACTGGTCGGCGTCGGCGTACAAGGTCGAGACGTACCAGTACCTCTCCGGGCTCGCCAACGGCACGTACACGCTCAGCGCGTGGGTCCGCTCCGGCGGCGGGCAGAACTCCGCCTACCTGGCGCTGCGCAACTGCGGCTCCGCCGAACAGCGCACCGACCTGCCGGTGACGTCCAACGGCGCCTGGATACGGCTCGTCACCTCCGTCACCGTGACCGGCGGCGCCTGCACCGTCAGCGTCAACTCCGACGCCAACGCCGGGAACTGGCTCAACGTCGACGACCTGACCTTCACCTCCGGCACGACCGGGCTCGCGGTCAGGGGCGTCGACCTGTCGGCCCTCAAGAAGAGCGAGGACCTCGGCGGGACCTACCGCACCGCCGCGGGCGTCACCGGGGACCCGGTCGCCATCCTGAAGAACGCGGGCGCGACCTACGGCCGCCTCAAGGTGTGGGTGAATCCGGCCGACGGCTACAACGACAAGGCACGCGTCCTCGCCACCGCCCAGCGGATCAAGGCCCAGGGCATGAAGCTCCTCGTCGACTTCCACTACTCCGACATCTGGGCGGACCCGGGCGCCCAGAGCAAGCCCGCCGCCTGGGCCGGCCACTCGTACTCCCAGCTCACCACGGACGTCTACAACCACACCTACGACGTCCTCAACGCCCTGAAGGCGCAGGGCACCACGGCCGACATGGTGCAGATCGGCAACGAGATCAACACCGGCATGCTCTGGCCCGAGGGCTCGACGTCCAACTGGTCACAGCTCGCCGGGCTGCTCAAGTCCGGTATCTCGGCGGCCAAGGCGGTCTCCTCCGGCACGCAGATCGCCCTGCACCTCGCCCACGGCGGCGACAACGCCCTCTACCGCACCTGGTTCGACAACGCGACCGCGCAGGGCGTGAGTTACGACGTCATCGCGCTCTCCTTCTACGGCTACTGGCACGGCGCCCTCTCCTCGCTCCAGACCAACCTGGACGACATCTCGGCCCGTTACGGCAAGAAGGTCATGGTCGCGGAGACCGCGTACCCGTTCCGTCTCGACAGCGAGGACGGCCACGAGAACATCATCGACCTGTCGAGCGAACTGGTCTCCGGCTACCCGGCGAGCAGCGCCGGCCAGTCGGCCTGGCTGCGGGACATCATGAACGTCGTCGAGGCCGTGCCGAACGGCCGCGGTCTCGGGGTCGTCTACTGGGAGCCGGCGTGGACCGCCGTCACCGGCAACGGCTGGGACCCGACCGACTCCTCCTCCGGCAACGGCTGGGAGAACCAGGCCCTGTTCGACTACGACAGCAAGCTGCTCCCTGCGGCGAGCTGGCTCGCGCACCGCTGACCGACAACTCGACGAAAGGGCGGGCTCGTTCACGAGCCCGCCCCTTCCGCATGCCGTGACTACCACTCGGCGAGCGAGCCGTCGTCCCGTCGCCAGGCCGGGTTGCGCCAGCGGTGCCCGATCTCGGCGGCCCGCTCGACCGCCTTCTCGTCGACCTCGATGCCGAGACCCGGCCCGGTGGGCAGGGCCACGTGCCCGTCCTCGTACTTGAAGACCGAGGGGTCCACGAGGTAGTCGAGCAGGTCGGAGCCGGTGTTGTAGTGGATGCCGAGGCTCTGCTCCTGGATCAGCAGGTTCGGCGCGGCGAAGCCGACCTGGAGGCAGGAGGCGAGCGCGATCGGACCCAGCGGGCAGTGCGGGGCGAGGGAGACGTCGTACGCCTCGGCCATCGCGGCGATCCTGCGCACCTCGGAGATGCCGCCCGCGTGCGAGAGGTCCGGCTGCGCGACCGCGATGCCCTGCTCGAGGACCTTCTTGAAGTCCCAGCGGGAGTAGAGGCGTTCGCCGGTCGCGATCGGGATGGAGGTGGAGCGGACGATGTCGCCGATGTGGTCGCTCATCTCCGGGACGACCGGCTCCTCCACGAAGAAGGGCAGGTACGGCTCCAGGAGCGGCAGGACGCGGCGGGCCATGGGCGCGGTGAGGCGGCCGTGGAAGTCGATCGCGATGTCGAACTCGTCGCCGACGGCCTCGCGGATGGACGCGACCCGGTCCACGATCGCCTGGGTGGCGGCCGGGGTGTCGATGAGCCGCAGCTGCGCCGAGGCGTTCATCTTGATCGCGGTGAAGCCCTCGTTCTTGCGGGCCAGGGCCTCGGAGGCGACCTCGTCGGGGCGGTCGCCGCCGATCCAGCTGTAGACCCGGGCGCGGTCGCGGACGTTGCCGCCGAGGAGCTGCCAGACGGGGACGCCGAGGGCCTTGCCCGTGATGTCCCACAGGGCCTGGTCGATGCCGGCGATGGCACTGGAGAGGATGGGGCCGCCCCGGTAGAAGCCGCCCTTGGTGAGGACCTGCCAGTGGTCCTCGATCTTCATCGGGTCCTGGCCGATCAGGTAGTCCGAGAGCTCCTCGACGGCGGCGGCCACGGTGTGGGCGCGGCCCTCGACGACGGGCTCGCCCCAGCCGGTGATGCCCTCGTCGGTGTCGATGCGCAGGAAGCACCAGCGCGGGGCGACGATGTAGGTGCGCAGGGAGGTGATCTTCACTTGGACTCCTTCTTCACGGTCCAGCCGCCGTCGACGACCAGGTTCGTTCCGGTGATGTACGTGGCGTCGGCCGAGGCGAGGAAGGCGACGGCGGACGCCACCTCCTCGGGGCGGCCGAGCCGGGCGAGCGCGGTGGCGTCGGCGGAGATCCGCCGTCCCTCCTCGTCGACGTCGTTCCACACCTCGGTGAGGATCGGCCCCGGCAGGACGGAGTTGAAGCGCACGTCCGGCCCGTACTCGACGGCGAACTGGCGGATCAGGGCGCACATGCCGCCCTTCGCGGCGGCGTACGCGGGGTAGCCGGGCAGGCCGAAGTCCGCGTGCACGCTGGAGGTGGCGACGACGCTGCCGCGCTCGGCGCGCAGGTCGTCGAGGAAGGTGCGGGTGGCGAGGAAGAGGGCCCGCAGGTTGACCGACATCTCCCGGTCCCAGGTGGCGACGGGGAGCTCGTGGGCGGCGGCGAGGGTGTGGATGAAGGCGTTGCTGTGGAGGATGGACACCCGGCCGAAGCGGGTGTGGGCCTCCTCGCGCAGGGCGGCCCAGTCCTCCTCGGAGGAGACGTCGCAGCGTACGTAGGCGGCTCGGCCGCCGTCGGCGCGGATCGCCGCGGCGACGGCCTCACCCGCCTCGTCGGCGATGTCGGAGACGAGGACCGCGGCACCCTCGGCGGCGAGGCGGACGGCGCTGGCGGCGCCGATGCCCGAGGCCGCGCCGGTGACGACGGCGGTCAGTCCGGAGAAACGGTTCATGGTCGTGGGTTCCTGTGCTGTGGCGGTACGGGGACGGGGGACGGCTCGGGAGCCGGGCACGCTCAGCGGCTGATGTCCTGGCCGGCGAGCAGGCCGAGTTCGGTGCGGTGCGGGAGGCCCTCCCAGTCGCCGGGGACCGACACCGCGAAGGCTCCGCAGAGCGCGGCCAGGCGGAGGCGTTCCGGCGGCGGGGAGCCGTCGAGGACGGCGGCGAGGTAGCCGGAGACGAAGGCGTCGCCCGCACCGACGGGGTCGACGGCGGTGACGGGTACGACCGGCTGGACGTGGAGTTCGCCGTCGACGACCGCGAGGGCTCCGTCGGCGCCGAGCTTGATCACGGCCTGCGCCGGTCCGAACCGGGTGAGGGCGCGGGCCATCCGCTCCGGCTCGTCCTCGGGCACGAAGAGGGAGGCCTCCTCGGGTCCGGCGAAGACGATGTCGGCGTGCGGCAGGATGCGGCCCAGTACGCCGGAGGCCTCGGCGCGGCTCCAGAGCCGTTCGCGGAAGTTGACGTCGAAGGAGACGGTCACCCCGGCGGCGCGGGCGAGCCCGACGGCGTGCTCGACGGCGGCCCTGGCGGTGGAGCTCAACGCCGGGGTGATGCCGGTGACATGGAGGATCCGGGCCCCGGCGAGCCACGCTTCGCCGAGGTCCTCCGGGGCGAGCCGGGAGCCCGCGAGTCCGGCGCGGTAGTAGGTGACGCGGAGCCGGTCGGCGGTGCGCCGTTCGCGGAGCATCAGCCCGGTGGGGGCCGCCGGGTCCGTACGGGCGCCGGAGACGTCGACGCCCTCCGCGCGGAGTCCGGCGAGGACCATCGCGCCCGTCGCGTCCTCCCCGACCCGGCCCGTCCAGGCGGAGCGGTGGCCGAGCCGGCTCACGCCTACGGCGACGGTCGCCTCGGCGCCCGCCCAGCCGAGGCGCAGGGGCGCTCCCGTGGTGAACGGCCCGGGTCCGGTGGCGGCGGCCACCGCCATGACCTCGCCGAGGGTGACGAGTTCGGGGTGGGCGGCGGGGGTCGGGGACGTCATCGGCCTATCCCGTCGAGGAAGGCGGCCGCGCGCTCGGCGAGGGCCGTGAGGGAGCCGCCCTCGCAGGCGTCACCGACGAGAGGGCTGCCGATGCCGAGGGCGGTGGCGCCGGCGGCGAGGTAGGCCGGGGCTTCCGCGGCGCCGATGCCGCCGGTCGGGACGAGGGGGATGCCGGGCAGCGGAGCGCGCACGGCGCGGAGGTACTCGGGTCCGCCGGCGGCGGCGGGGAAGAGCTTCACCATGGTGGCCCCGGCGCGCCAGGCGGTGAGGATCTCGGTCGGCGTGTACGCGCCCGGGAGCACCGGGACGCCGAGCCGGACGCCCTCGGCGATGACCTCGACGGAGGTGGTGGGGGTGATGAGGTAGGTGGCTCCGGCCTCGACGGCGGCCTGGGCCTCGGCGGGCGTGGTCACCGTGCCCGCGCCGAGCGCGAGGCCGGGCGGGGCGTCGGCGGAGTACTCGCGCAGCGCGTCGAGGACGCCCGGGGTGGTGAGGGTGAACTCGGCGGCGCGGACGCCGGACGCCCGGAGGGTGTCGGTGACTTCGGCGAGGCGGGTGGCGGAGGTGGCGCGGAGGATCGCGATGACGGGGGCGGCGGCCAGGGCGGCGCGCAGCCCCTCGTGGGCGGCGCTCGGGGTGGCGCCGGTGCTGCTCGGGCCGTCGGTCGGGGTGAGCGGGTGCTCGTGCGGGGTGGTCATGGTGCGGCTCTTCCTTGCGGGTCTGGGGTCTGGGCCGTTCCGCCGGAGTCAGCGGTCGGCGTACGGGGTGGTCGGCAGGCCGGTGGCGCCGGGGCGGCAGACGAAGAGGCGGCCGGCGTCGGGTTCGGCGCGCAGGCGTTCCTCGTCGAGGCCCGCGGTCGCCGTGGTGATGACCAGGACGTCGCGCGCGGGGCCCGCGAAGGCGCAGCTCGTCACGTGCGAGGCGGGCACCTCCACGCGCGCGTGGAGGGTGCCTTCGGGGGTGAAGGCGAGGACCTCGCCGCCGCCCCACACGGCGACCCAGACCCGTCCCTCGCTGTCGACGGTGAGTCCGTCGGGGACGCCCCGGTCGAGGACCGCGAAGGGCCGCCGGTCGCTCAGGGCGCCGGTCTCGGGGTCGTAGGCGAAGACGTCGACGCGGCCGGTGGGGCTGTCGGCGTAGTAGAGGCGGCTGCCGTCGGGGCTCCAGCCGAGGCCGTTGGAGATGGAGACGGAGTCGAGCAGGGTGACGAGGCCGTCGCCGTCGAGGCGGTAGAGGGCGCCCGCGCCGGGGCTCTCGTCGAACGCCATGGTTCCGGCGAGGAGCCGGCCGGCGGGGTCGACGGCGGCGTCGTTCATACGGCGCGGGAGCCCGTCGTCGGGGAACTCGGCTGCGGCGAGTTCGACGGCCTCGGCGACCGGGCGGTCCTCTTCCACACGCAGGAAGGAGGCGCCCGCGGCGACGAGGAGGGCTCCGGAGGCGCAGAGGGCGACGGCGCCGACGGGACGGTCGAAGCGGAGCGTGGCGAGGAGCGCGAGGTCGTGCTCCTCGCTGCCGTCGCTCCCGTCGCGCCCGTCGGTCAGGGCGGCCCGGTGGACGAGCCCCTCGGGGATGTCGACCCAGAGCAGTTCCTGGCGCCGGTCGTCCCAGAGGGGACCCTCCGTCAGGCGGCCGGGCAGTGGGGAGCAGGGCACGGCCCTGAGGTGCAGCATCTGTCCTCCTCGGTTGTCTCCTCAAAAAGCTAGGGCTTCGTCTAACGGTTGTAAATACCCCGCCCCACGCTTCTTCCAACCCTTCGAATAAGATCCTGGGGACAGCGCGGTCGATCGGAGGACAGCCCAGATGATCAAGCGGACGTCGCAGGACATCCGACGCCTCAACCGCTTCGAGGTCCTCCGGCGCGTCTACGCCGGCCCCGGCGCGATGAGCCGCCAGGACATCGCGGCGGCGACCGGCCTCTCCTTCGCCACCGTCGCCAACCTCACCGCCGAACTCCTGGAGGCCGGCGTGCTCGCGGAGGCGGGCCACGAGGACTCCAGCGGCGGCCGGCCCCGCGCCCGCCTCGCCGTCAACGCCGAGCGGGGCGCGCTGATCGGCGTCGACATCGCCGAGACCTCCGTCCACGCCGAGCTCTTCGACCTGGCCCTGGAGGTCCGGCACTCCGTCGAGCGTCCGCTCCCGCCGGGCGACGTCCGCCCCTCCGACGTCGTCGACGTCCTCGCCGGCTGCGTGGAGGAGCTGCTGAGCAGCTCCGGGACGCCCCGCGAACGGGTGCTCGGGGCCGGGGTCAGCGTGCCCGGCATGGTGGAGCGCGAGGGTGGCGTCTCGTCGTTCTCCCCGTACTGGTCCTGGCACGAGGTGCCGCTGCGCGCCCTCCTCGACGCCCGCCTCGGACTGCCCCTCTGGCTCGACAACCCGCTGCGGGCCAGCACCGTCGCCGAGCTGTGGTTCGGCGCCGGGCGGGAGGTGGACGACCTGGTCGTCCTCACCCTGCGGGCCGGCGTCGGCGCCGGGATCGCGATCGACGGGCAGCTGTACCGGGGCTTCACCAACAGCGCGGGCGAGTGGGGCCACACCTGCCTCGCCCTCGACGGACGCCTGTGCACCTGCGGCAACCGGGGCTGCGTGGAGGCGTACGTGAGCACCCGGGGGATCGCGCAGACCTGGCGCGAGCTCGCGCCGGGCGACGAGCGGGCGACCGGGGCGGACGACGCGGCCACGGTCGCGGCGCTGGCGCGCGCGGCGGCGGAGCAGGACCCGACCGCCGCCGCCGTGATCGACAGGACCGGGCGCTATCTGGGCGCGGCGGTGGCCAATCTGGTCAACCTGCTCAACCCCCGGGTGCTCGTCCTCGGCAACCAGGTCGTCGACCTGCTCGGCGAGCGGCTGCTGACCGCCACGTACGAGGCGGTGACGCGACACGCGCTGCCGCTGCCGCACCGGGCGGCGGCCCTGCGGCGCAGCGCGGTGCCGCACAACGCGGTCACCCGGGGAGCGGCCACCTTAGCGCTGGAGGGCTTCCTCAACGACCGGGAGGTCTTCGGCCCGGTCAGCCGGATGCGTCAGCCGCGCGAGCGCCGGGACGGCCGCCGTAACGCATCGGTCGATGCGGAGTCCTGACCCGAGCCGGGCGCACGTCCGCGCACGTTGGTGGTCGGCACACGTCCGCGTACGCCCGCAGTCGACGCACCCCCACGTGCGCCTGTGGTCGGCACACGTCCACGTACGCCGTTGCCCGGCGCACACCCACGTACACCCGTGGCCGGCACACACCCGCGCACGCCGGCCGCCGGCCCACGCCACGCACGGCGCCGGGGCGTCAGCGCAGGCCCCGGTGCCCCAGCCTGGCCGAGAGCTCGCCGGCGCCCTTCGCTGCGAGGGCGGTCAGTTCGTTCTCCCGGTCCTCGCTCCAGCGGTGCACCGGGACCGAGACGGACAGCGCCGCGACCACCCGGCCGGAGCGGTCCCGGACGGGTGCGGCGACACAGCTGACGTCCGGGTTGGACTCCTGGAGCTCGACGGCGACGCCGAGGATCCCGATCTCCGCGAGCGCGGCGCGCAGCGCGGCCGGGTCGCTGAGGCTGTTCGGCGTCATGGACTCCAGCGGGCCCTCTTCGAGGCGGGCTTCGAGGCGCGCTTCGAGTTCGGCGGCGGGGAGGGAGGCGAGGAGCATCTTGCCGACGGCCGTGCAGTGGGCGGGGAGGCGGCGGCCGGTCGCGGAGACCATCCGTACCGCGTGCGTGGAGTCGACCTTGGCGATGTAGATGACGTCCATGTCCTCCAGGAGGGCCACGTGGACCGTCTCGCCGCAGGTGTCGGCCACCTCACGGGCGACCTGGTGGCCCTCGGCCGCGAGGTCGAGCTGCTCGGCGTACCGGCTGCCGAGCTGGTACGTGCGGACGCCGAGCCGGTAGCGGCCGGGCTGCTCCGGCACCGCGACGAGGTAGTTGCGTGCGGTCAGCGTGGCGACCAGCTCGTGCGTGGTCGTGCGCGGCAGCTGGAGGCTGCGGGTGATCTCGGGCGCCGACAGCGTCCCGTCGCCCTGGAGGAAGAGCTCCAGTATGTCGAATGCCCTGGTCACCGCCGGAACGAGTCGTCCCACGAGGCCCACCCCACCCTCTGCCCGTTCGAAATACCGTACAGCGACCGAAATCGCGGACAGAGACTAGCGGTGGACCACCGGCCGGGCAACGACCGGGCACCGGCCGGACGGCCGCGGACCGTGTGGACACGCTCCCATTGACACGTCGGCGGGCGGCTGCCTACGGTCTCGCCGATCCACCGAACAGCATTCGACATCTCGAACACCACGCCAGCGCCCCCGGGGAGCAACCACCGTGCGCATCACGGGAATCACCACGCATGTCGTCGGAACGCCCTGGCGCGATCTGACGTACGTCCTGGTCCACACCGACGAGGGGCTGACCGGGGTCGGCGAGACCCGGATGCTCGGGCACACCGACGCCCTGCTCGGCTATCTCCGCGAGGCCGAGGCCAACCACCTCACGGGCTCCGACCCCTTCGCGGTCGAGGATCTCGTACGGCGCATGAAGTACGGCGACTTCGGGCGGGCCGGGGAGATCGTCATGTCCGGCATCGCCGTCGTGGAGATGGCCTGCTGGGACATCAAGGGCAAGGCCCTCGGCGTGCCGGTGTGGCAGTTGCTCGGCGGGAAGGTGACCGACCGGGTGCCGGCCTACGCCAACGGCTGGTACACCACCGAGCGCACCCCGGAGGCCTACCACGCGGCGGCCCGCGAGGTCGTGGTCCGCGGCTACCGGGCGCTGAAGATCGACCCGTTCGGCACCGGCCGGTTCGAGCTGGACGCCGAGCGTTCGCGGTACGCGGTCTCGCTCATCGAGGCCGTACGGGACGCGATCGGCCCCGACACGGAGCTGATGGTGGAGATGCACGGCCGCTTCTCCCCCGCGACGGCGGTCCGGCTCGCCCACGAGCTGGCGCCGTTCCGGCCCGCGTGGCTGGAGGAGCCGGTGCCGCCGGAGAACCTCAAGGCCCTGCGGAAGGTGGCCGACAAGGTCGACCTGCCGATCGCGACCGGCGAGCGGATCCACGACCGGATCGAGTTCCGGGAGCTCTTCGAGTCGCAGGCGGCCGACATCGTCCAGCCCGACGTCGGCCACATCGGCGGCATCCTGGAGGCGAGGAAGCTCGCCGCCACCGCCGAGACGCACTACGTGCTGGTCGCCCCGCACAACGTCGGCGGCTCGGTGCTCACCGCGGCCTCCCTCCAACTCGCCGCCTGCACACCGAACTTCAAGGTCCTGGAGCACTTCAACGACTTCGCGGACGCCGAGATCAAGAAGGTGGTGAGCGGGGCTCCGGAGGTGGATCCGGAGACCGGCTGCTTCACGATCTCGCACGCGCCGGGGCTCGGGGTCGAGCTGGACGTGGACGCGGCGGCCGAGTTCCCGCAGCGGCGGGCCCGGTTCGACCTGTGGGCCGAAGGCTGGGAGAAGAGGCGGCCCGAGTGAGCGAGGACCCGACACGTCGCAGCCGGGCGATCGTCGTCGAGGCACCCGGTGAACACCGGCTCGTCGACAGGGAGCTGCCCGGTCCGGGTCCCGGCGAGGTCCTCGTACGGGTCGCCGCCGCCGGCATCTGCATGAGCGACCGCGAGCTGTACGACGGCCACCGCGCCCCGGGGTACGTCCGCTACCCGGTGGTCCCCGGACACGAGTGGTCCGGGACCGTGGAGGCCGTCGGCGCCGGGGTGGACCCGGACCTCGTCGGCCGCCCGTGCGTCGCCGAGGGCTTCCGGTCCTGCGGGGTGTGCGAGCGGTGCCGGTACGGGGAGACCAGCCTCTGCACGGCCGGGTACGCGGAGACCGGCTTCACCGAGCCGGGCGCCTTCGCCGAGCACCTGGTGGTCCCCGCACGGCTGCTGCACCCGCTACCCCGGGGCGTGGACCTGCGGGCGGCGGCGCTCCTCGAACCCGCCGCCGTCGTCGCCGCCGCCGTACGGGCCGGACGGCCGCGCCCGGGCGAGCGGATCGCCGTCGTCGGCGCCGGGACGCTCGGCCTGCTCGCCGTCCAGTGGCTGGCCGCCTCCTCCCCCGCCGAACTCGCCGTGGTCGACCCGCGCGCGGAACGGGCCGGACAGGCCCTGTCCTTCGGCGCGAGCCGGGCCCTCGCCCCCAGCGAGGCGGCCTGCGTCTCCGGCCGCTTCGACCTGGTCGTGGAGACCGCCGGGGCACCCACCACGGCCGCCTCCTCCTGCCTCCTCGCACGGCGGGGCGGCCGGGTGGTGCTCACCGGCATGTTCGCGGCGGGGGCCGCCGGGATCGACCCGGTCCACCTGTCGGTGAGCCAGCTGGAGCTCCGCTCCGTCTTCGGCGCCTCCTCCGCGGCCTGGACGGACGCGGTACGCGCCTTCGCGGCCGGGCTGCTCGACCCGGCCCCCCTCGTCACCCACGAGTTCCCGCTGGAACGGTTCGGCGAGGCGCTCGCCCTGGTGGGCGGCGGCGCCCCGGGCACCGGCAAGGTCCTCCTGCACCCCTGAGCGCCCGTACCGCTCCCTCGCCTCCTGCGCACCCTCTCGCACCTCGTCCGATCTCCTCCGCACCCTCCCCTCGCCTCCTCAGCACCTCGTCCGACCTCCACCGCACCTCCACCGCACCTCGTCCGACCTCGTCCGCACCTCGTCCGACCTCCCGAACAGAGGATTCCGATGACCACGCGACCGGCACCCCGACGTCCCGGCGGCGACGCGCTCCGCCGTATCGGCCACCCCGTTCCGGCGGAGGACCTCGCCGGCGCCTCCCCGCACGCCTTCCCCGACGGCGGGCTCTGGCGTACCGAACTCCCCTCCGTGGAGGGCCCCGAGGCGCTCGCCGTCGTCCTCGCCGAGAGCGAGCGGCTCGACGTCCCCGTGCACCGGGTCAGCCAGGGCAGCGGCGTCTGGATGCTCACCGACGCCGAGATCACCGAGATGGTCGACGCCTGCGCCGAACGCTCCGTCGAGCTCTGCCTGTTCACCGGCCCGCGCGGCACCTGGGACACCGGGGCCGCCACCCGCACCGACTCCGGCGGGGCCGGGCTCCGCGCCCGGGGTCACGACGCGCTCGCCGGGTGCGTCGAAGACGCCCTGCGTGCGGCCGAGTTGGGCGTGCGGTGTCTGCTCGTCGCCGACGAGGGCGTCCTGTGGACCCTGCACCGGCTGCGTACCGAAGGGGTGTTGCCGAGCGACACCACCTTCAAGGTGTCCGCGCTGATCGGCCCGGTCAACCCGGCGGCGTACGCCGTGCACGAGCGGCTGGGCGCCGACTCCCTCAACGTGCCCTCGGATCTGACCCTCGCCCATCTCACCGAGATCCGCCGGGTCAGCCGGGCGCCGATGGATCTGTACGTCGAGGCCCCGGACGACCTCGGGGGGTACGTCCGGATGTACGAGGCCGCCGAGTTGATCCGCCGGGGCGCGCCGCTCTACCTGAAGTTCGGTCTGAGCCGGGCGGCCGGGATCTACCCCTACGGGGCTCACCTGCGGGAGCAGGCCCTCGCCACCGCCCGAGAGCGCGTACGGCGCGGACGGCTCGTCCTCGACCTGCTCGCCCGCCTCGGAGCGGACGGCGGCATGTCCCCGCTCGGCTCCCGGCACCCCGGGAAGCTCCACCGCTTCCCGGTCTCCGACGAGGACAGTCCCTAGGGGCCTGCCTGACAGACCCTTCGTCGAAGCGCTTCGATTTTCCTGATCCTTCTCTCTGGACACGTCAGCACGGTCACGTTACGGTCTCGCTGGGTCGCCGAAGCGATCACTCGGCGGGCTTCGTCGAAGCGTTTCACCACAGCCACGGCCCACGGGGAGAACGGATGGTCACCCTTGTCGAGGTTGCCCGGCACGCCGGAGTGTCGGCAAGCACGGTCAGCTACGTGCTCAGCGGCAAGCGCCCCATCTCCGACCTGACCCGGCAGCGGGTGCGGGCCAGCATCGAGCAGCTCGGCTACCAGCCGCACGCGGGCGCCCGCGCGCTCGCCAGCAGCCGGTCGCGGATCATCGCGCTGATGGTGCCCCTGCGCACCGACATGTACGTGCCGGTGATGCTGGAGATCGCGGTCGCCGTCGCCACCACCGCCCGGGCCCACGGCTACGACGTGCTGCTGCTCACCGGCGAGGAGGGCCCCTCGGCGCTGCGCCGGGTCACCGGCAGCGGTCTCGCCGAGGCGGTGATCCTGATGGACGTCCAGCTCGACGACGAGCGGCTGCCGGTGCTGCGCGCGGCCGGCCCGCCCGCCGTCCTGGTCGGGCTGCCCGCCGACCCGGCCGGACTGAGCTGTGTCGACCTGGACTTCACGGCGGCCGGGGCGCTGTGCGTGGAGCATCTCGCCGGTCTTGGCCACCGGGAGATCGCCGTGATCGGGGAGTCCCCCGGCGTCTACGCCCGGCACACCGGCTTCGCCGAGCGGACCCTGCGCGGCCTGCGCGACCGGGCGGCGGAGCACGGCGTCGGGCTGCTGCACCGGCCCTGCGAGGGCAGTCACGACGCGGTGGCCGGGGTCCTCGCCCGGATCTTCGACGAGCGGCCCGGGGTCAGCGCCTTCGTCGTGCAGAACGAGACGGCCGTCGAACCGCTGCTCGCGCTCCTGCGGCGGACCGGCCGGGCCGTGCCCGAGGACGTGTCGGTGGTCGCCGTCTGCCCGGAGGCGGTCGCCGCGCAGGCCTCCGTGCCGCTCACCTCGGTGGCGATCCCCGCGCACGAGCTGGGCCGCCGGGCGGTGGAGCGGCTGATCGCGGGGCTAGCCGGGCGGCCCGGCGATGAAGGCACCGGCGGTGAAGGCACCGGGGGTGAGGCGGAGGCCGGCGGCGAGGGGGCCGGCGGTGTCGAGCTCCTCACCCCCGTCCTGACGGCCCGGGACAGCTCGGGGCCCCCGGCGGCGCGCGGCACGACGGGCTGAGGTCGGACCGCCGTCAGCCACCCTCCGCCGCCCCGCGCGATCAGGAACCGACGACCCGTTCCTCGCCCGCGCCCAGGACGAGCCGGGACACCCCCGCCGGGCTCCTGAGCTCGATCTCCGCGTCCCGGTCCGGTCGGACGACCGCGTGGTACTCCCCCGGTGACCACTCCAGGTCGACGCGCGCGCCGAACCGGGTCCGTACGCCCGTGAGCCGGCCGCGCGGGATGCGGGCGGGCGGCGCGGGCAGGAGCACGAGCCGCTCGGGGGTCGACTGCACGAGCGCCTCGATCAGGAGGGCGGGCAGGGCGTGCGCGGCGTCGGCGTTGTAGACGTCACGGGCCGGATAGTGCGTGCTCATGAGGGAGTCGTGGAAGTAGTCCCCCGTGAGCACGCGGGCCAGGGCGTCCTCGGTCCGGGCCGCGTCCCCCAACCGGGCGGCGACCAGGCCGTGATGGAGATGTCCGTGGGCCGATTCGTTCTCGCTGCCCCGGAGTTCGAGGGCACGGTGGGCCGCCCGGGCGAGGTCAGGGGTGTCGTACGGATTGATCTCGTCCAGCGGCCAGACCGGGTACAGGTGGCTGAGGTGCCGGTGGTCGTAGCGGTCGCCGAGGCCTGGCCGGGCCCATTCGGCGAGCGCCCCGTCGTCGTTGACCCGGTACGGCGGGAGCCGGTCGGCGAGCGCGCGGAGCCGGGTGGCGTCCGGGGCCGGGGCACGGTCGGCGGCGGCGCGCAGGGCGTGCCGGGCGGCGGCGATGTCCATGGTGGCGTCGACCGCGCCCCAGCTTCCGCCGCGCGGGCGGTTCTCCGGGGAGTACGAGGGGACGATCGCGAGCCGTCCGTCGGCTCCGGTGCGGGTGAGGAAGTCCTCGTAGAACGCGGCGAGTTCGGTGAGGACGCCGGTGACGCGCGGGTCGCGGCGGCCGCTCGCCTCCTCGCGTTCGAGGAGGGGTACGAGCAGCCAGTCGGCCCCGGCGGTCCACAGGTGGAGGGGGTACTCGCGGCTGAAGTGGTACGTGTGGCCCGACTCGCCGTCCGTGTGACTGGGGGCGACGACACCCCGGGCCCCGAAGATCTCCCGGGCGTTGTCCCGCCAGTGCGCCAGCTGCCCCTGAACCAGGGCGTGGTGAGCCTCCGTCACCTCGGGCAGGTCGGCGGCGACGGCGGAGGCGATCTGGAGGTTGAGGTTGGCGTTCGTGGTGAACGCGCCGGACCAGGCCGTGTTCCAGTCGCCGGTCCACAGTCCGGTGAGCCGGGGCGGCAGGAGGCCGGAGGAGGAGAGCAGGTGGTAGCGGCCGGCGGCGAAGAGGCGTTCCGGGAGGGCGGTGCTGTCGGGGCGGGCGAGGAGGGCGGAGCCGGGGAGGGATCGGTCGGTCGCGTCGGCGCCGAGGTCGAGGGCGACGCGGCCGTAGGCGGGGCGGTGGAGCGCGGCGTGCCGGGCGAGGAGGCGGGCGTACGTGGCGGCGAGGTCGTCGCCGGAGCCGGTCAGTGCGCGTAGGGACCGGACGTCCTCGGCCTCCCGGGCCGCGCAGGTCTCCATGCCCTCCTCGTCCCGCCGTACCCGGGTGAGCAGGAGCAGCTGCCGGGCGCCTTCGATCCGTACGCCGGTGGCGGTGAGCGTGGTGCGTCCGGCGTCGCCGAGGAGGAGGGTGAGGCCCGTGTAGCCGTGGGGGCTGTCCGGGTAGCGGGCCCGCAGGGTGAGGACGGTCTCGCGGCGGGCGGAGGCGATGCCGCGCCCGACCCCGAGCTCGGCGGGGACCCCGGGCAGCCGGTGGTCGAGTTCGACCTCGACCACCGGTCCGGGATCGGAGACGTACTGGACGAGGACGTCGTCGGCGCGGGAGACGAAGACCTCGCTGCGCCGCTCCCCGCACACGCCGGTGACCACCCCGGTGGTGAAGTCGACGGACCGGTGCGTCGCCGCGCCGGTACAGAAGGGTGCGCGCCGGACGCGGGTCCGGAAGGCGGGGTGGAAGGGCCGGACCCAGCGCAGCGGGCGGCCGTCCGTGAACCGTTCGGCGGCGGTGGTGTCTCCGGCGAGCAGGGCGTCCTGGAGGGCGGGGAGCGCGGTGGCGAGCCGGGGCGGGGCCGTGTCGGCGGGGGCGTTGTTCGGCCGTACGAGGGTGTGGTGGGTGACGATCACCCGGTCGTCCTCGGGGTCGCCGAAGACCAGCGCGCCGTGCCGGCCGTTGCCGGTGAGGAAGGCGTCCTCCCAGCGGGCGGCGGGCGCGGGCTCCCAGGTGCCGTGGATCACGGGCGCTCCTCCCCGGGGATGGGCGGGTGCTCCTCGAGGACGGCGACCCCGAACCGGTCCAGCTTCACGGCTCCCTCCGTCACGGTGCCGGTGAGCAGGTCGCGGTGGCGGCCGGGCAGCGGGACCGTGACGGGGTCGCGCCCGTGGTGGAGGAGGAAGAGCAGCTCGCCGCGGCGGACCGCCTCGACGCCCCCGGGCAGGCCGTCGAGGACGGGACGCACTCCCGCCTCGTGGGCGGCCTCGGCGAGGAGCGCGCTCAGGGCGGCGGGTTCGGGGAGTGTGGAGACGTACCGGGCGCGGCCGTTGCGGAGGACGGCGGGCATCCCGTCGAGTTCGCCGCCCCGGTGGGTGGCGAGGACTTCGGCGCCCGGTGCGGGGGTGAGCTCCTCGGACCAGAGGGTGCCGTGGAAGGTGCCGCAGTCGACGCGTTCGCCCTCGTCGAGCGGCCACCACTCCTGGAGCAGGTCGATGCCGAGGAGTTCCCGGAGCCTGGCGTCCATGCCGCCGGGGCGGATCCGGTCGTCCTGGTCGGCGATGCCGGTGAGGAAGCCGCAGACGAGGGTGCCGCCGCCGCGCACGTACGCGGTGAGGTTCTCGATCGCCGTGTCGTCGAGGAGGTAGAGGTGGGGGACGAGGACGAGCCGGTGGCCGCTCAGGTCGTCGTGGGGGTGGGCGAAGGAGGCGGGGAGGTGGGCGTCCCAGAGGGCGCGGTGCCAGGCGCGGACGATTTCCGCGTGGTCGACGCGGCTGGAGAGCGCCCCGTCCCGGTTCTCGGCCCACCAGGAGTTCCAGTCCTGCAGGAGGACGATGTCGGTGGTGACGCGGGAGCCCGCGACCCGGGGGCCGAGGACGGCGAGGTCCTCGCCGATGCGGACGGTCTCGCGGAAGACCCGGCCTCGTTCGCCGGCGTGACCGAGCATGCCGGAGTGGAACTTCTCCGCCCCCTGGCGGGACTGGCGCCACTGGAAGTAGCAGACGGCGTCGGCGCCGCGGGCGACGGACTGGAGCGCCCAGAGGCGGTTGAGGCCGTACGGCTTGGGGTGGTTGACGCCCCGCCAGTTGACCGCACCGGCGGCCTGCTCCATGACCATCCACGGCCGGCCGCCGGCCTGGGAGCGGGTGAGGTCGCCGATCATCGCGTTGTACTGGCCGGCGCCCGGGTCGCGGGGGTCGGGGTAGACGTCGACGGAGACGACGTCCTCCTCCGCCGCCCACGCCCAGCCGTCCTGACCGGACCAGAAGGGCATGAAGTTGGTGGTCACGGGGAGGTGCGGGGTGTGGCGGCGGACGATGTCGCGCTCGGCGCGGTAGCACTCCAGGAGCAGGTCGGAGGTGTAGCGCCGGAAGTCGAGGACGTGCGCCGGGTTCTTCAGGTAGTGGGCGCGGCGGGGCGGCAGGATCTCGTCCCAGGCGGCGTACCGCTGGCTCCAGAAGTCGGTGCCCCAGGCGGTGTTGAGGGCGTCGAGGGTGCCGTACCGGTCCTTCAGCCAGCGGCGGAAGGTGCGGGCGGCCTCGTCGCCCCAGTCGTGGGTGCAGTACTCGTTGTTGATGTGCCACATGGTCAGGGCGGGGTGGTGGGCGTAGCGGGCGGCGAGGTCCTCGGTGATGGCGGCCGCGTGGCGCCGGTAGACCTCGCTGGAGTGGGAGAAGTGCTGGCGCGATCCCCACCACTCGGTCCTGCCGTCCTCGTCGCGGGGCAGTGTCTCGGGGTGGCGGTGCCCCAGCCACGGCGGGGGCGAGGAGGTGGGGGTGGCCAGGACGACGCCGACGCCGTGCTCGTGCATCAGGTCCATGAGCCGGTCGAGCCAGCCGAACTCCCTGGCTCCGGGGGTGGGTTCGATGCGGGCCCAGGAGAAGACCCCGAGGGTGACGGAGGTGACCCCGGCCTCGCGCATGAGCCGGGCGTCCTCGGCCCAGGTCTCCTCGGGCCACTGCTCGGGGTTGTAGTCGCCGCCGTACAGGAGCCGGGGCGGCCGGCCGGGCGGGCGGGTCAGGTCGTCGAGGCTGGACATCGGGCGGTCTCTCCGTACGAGGGTGGTGGGGAACGGGGTCAGCCCTTGACGGCGCCGGTGAGCATGCCCTTCCTGAAGTGTTTCTGGACGAAGGGCGAGAGGACGGCGACCGGCAGCAGGGCGAGGACCATGACGGCCATCTGGACGGCGAGCCCGGAGAGGTTCCCGGCCTTGACCGCCTGGCCGAGGCCGACCGGGATCTCCTGCTTCTGCACGAGCTGGATGAGGACGTTCTGCAGCGGCATCATGTTCTGGTCGCTGAGGTAGATGGAGGCGTTGAACCAGGCGCTCCAGTAACCGACCGCGTAGAAGAGGGTGATGACGGCGATCACCGCCCGCGAGAGCGGCATCACGATCTGCCAGAGGATCCGCAGGTCCCCCGCGCCGTCGATCCGGGCGCTGTCGACGAGTTCGGGTGAGATGCCCATGAAGAAGCCGCGCAGGACGAGGATGTTGAAGACGCTGACGGCGCTCGGCAGGATCAGCGCCAGATAGGTGTCGGTGAGGCCGAGGGTCTGCACCAGCAGGTACGTGGGGATGAGTCCGGCGCCGAAGAACATGGTGGCCATCAGTGCGAGCAGGATGAAGCGGTGCCCGAGCGAGCCGGGCCGGGAGAGCCCGTACGCGCAGAGGACGGACACGGCCATCGAGAAGAGGGTGCCGGTCACGGTCACGAGGAGGCTGACGATCGCCGCCCGGGTGACCTGGCCGCCGCTCAGCAGCTCCTGGTAGGCGATGAAGGTGACGTCCCTCGGGACGACCACCAGGCCGCCCACCTCCGTGATCGTCTTCTTCGACGAGAGGCTGGTGACCACGACGATCCACAGCGGTACGAGTACCGCGAGGCAGGCGGCGGCGAGGAGCACGCCCTTGGCCGCCAGGCCGGCCCGGCCGGGCGGCTCCTCCCAGACGGGCCGGGCGGGCGCCGCCCATCGCGAGGTGAGGCTCCGGGTCACTTGCGGTACACCCCCTGCTCGCCCATGAGATGGGCGACCTTGTTCGCCGAGAGCACCAGCACGAGGCCGACGACTCCCTTGATCAGTCCGGCGGCGGCCGCGTAGCTGAAGTCCTGGCTGCGCAGTCCGGTCCACCACACGAAGGTGTCGAGGACCTCGGCGGCCCCCGGTCCGACGGCGTCGCGCTGGAGCAGCAGTTGCTCGAATCCGACGGTGAGCGCGTCGCCGACGCGCAGGACGAGCAGCAGGGCGATCACGGGCCGCAGCGCGGGCAGGGTGACGTGCCACATGCGGCGCCATCGCCCGGCCCCGTCCATGGCGGCGGCCTCGTACAGGTCCTGGTTGACGGCGGCGAGCGCGGCGAGGAAGACGATGACGCCCCAGCCCGCGTCCTTCCAGATGCCCTCGGCGGTGACGAGGAACTTGAAGATCGCCGGGTCGGTCATGAGGTCGAAGCCCTCGTGGCCGTGGAGCCGGAGGGTCTGCGCGATGATGCCGGCGCCGCCGAGGATCTGCTGGAAGACGGTGATGACGAGCACCCAGGAGAAGAAGTGCGGCAGGTACAGGACGGCCTGGACGACCGCCCGGACCCGGGGCCGCAGCACGCTGTTGACGAGCAGCGCGAGCGCGATGGGCACCGGGAAGAAGAGCACCAGCTGGAGCAGGAAGAGGACGAAGGTGTTCTCGACGGCGTGCCAGAACGACGGGTCGGAGAAGACCCGTTCGAACTGGGCGAGGCCGACCCAGGGGCTCTCCAGCATGGCGGTGACGCCGTTGGTGGAGACGTACGGGTCGTAGTCCTGGAAGGCGACCACGTTCCCCAGGATCGGGATGTAGTTGAAGACCAGGACGAGCAGGAGCGCCGGAACGGTCATGAGGAGGAGGGTCCGGTCGCGCCGGAACCGCCGGCCGAGCGGGACGCGCCCGTCCGTACGGCTCCGGTGCCGGTCTCCCGGCCGGTCCCGACGGCCCTCGCGGCGAGGGGACCGGGCGTCGGGGTCCTGCGCGGCCGGTTCCGCCGCCTTGGTGTCGAGCGTGCTCACGGTCAGCTCGCCGCGGAGCCGTTGGTGTCGAGGAGCTTCTTGTACCAGTCGCGCAACTGGTCCCCGCCCTTGGTCTTCCACTCGGAGACGGCCTGCTGCATGTCGGAGACCTTCTTGCGGCCGCGGACGATGTCCTTCTCCAGCTGCTCGAAGTCGTTCATGAGGCCGGTCCACTGGGACGGCTCGGTGATGGTCATCCCGTAGAAGGAGGACTTGGACGTCACGGCGCCCATCCGCTGCTGCCACTCGACCATGGCGCGGGTGACCTCGGGGGTGTCGGGGTGGGCCACGTAGGGGGCGGGGCTGGCGACGAACAGCCAGGAGCTGCTGACCTCCTGGTTGCCCTTGTCGGTCTTGACGGGCAGGCCGTCCTTGACGGTGTGGTGGACACCCTCGACGCCGTAGTCGGTGAGCATCCGCTCCTTGGTGCCGTAGGGCGCGGCGGTGAAGTCGGCGATGGCGAGGGCGTCCTCGACGACCGCCTTGGAGCTGCCCTTCTTCACGAAGGCCCAGATGTTGGCGGGGTTGGTGGCCCACAGCTTCGGGGTGCCGCCCGCGTGGCCGGGGATGTCCATGGCGGCCATGGCGAACGCCGCCTTCTGCGCGGCCTGTTCGGAGGTCTTGGCGTACCAGTGGGAGAGGTCGTTGTTGTAGATCAGGCACTGGCCGGCGGTGAAGCGGAGGCTGGTGTCGCCCTGGTTCTGGGTCTTCTCGTCGGGGTGGACGACTCCGGCGTCGTAGAGCTTGCGGGTCCACGCCAGTGCTTCGAGGTACTCGGGGGTCTCGATGCGGTTGACCAGCTTGCCGTCGACGAGGTGCCAGCCGAGCGCCTTGTCGCTGCCGGGGAGCACGCCGAACATGTTGTAGGCGGTCCAGGTCATGTCGCCGCAGGCCCACACCTTGGTCCTGGCGCTGGTGATCTCCTTGGCGAGGGCGAGGAACTCATCGGCGCTCTTGGGGAGTTGCCAGCCCTTCGCGTCGAAGAGGTCCTTGCGGTAGAAGGGCGCGATGTTCGTGACGTACGAGGCGGGCATGGGCAGGCCGCGCAGCTTGCCGCCGAAGATGGAGCGCTGCCAGGCGTCGGTGGGGATGGCCGCGAGGTTGGGGTAGGCCTTGACCTTGTCGCCGGAGAGGTACGGGCCGAGGTCCTCGAACTTGGCGTTGATCGCGCTCGGGATCTTGCCGCCGAGGTTCCATCCGGGGACGACGACCACGTCGGGTATCTCGCTGGAGGCGAGGACGGCGCCGAGCTTCTGGTCGTAGACGTTGCCGTCCTGGTTCTGCCAGGTGGCCCGGACGCCGATGGCCTCGTTCATGGCCTTGTAGTACGGGTTGTCGGAGGCGGGCGGGGGCCCCCAGAACGGGGCCATGACGGTCAGGGCGCCGCCCTTGCCCTTCTTGGCGGCGACCGACGCCTTGAGGTCGGCGCTCGGGATGGCGCGGGTGAAGCCGGCGGCGGAGCCGTTCTTCGGCGCGATGTCGGGGGCGACGACGGTGCTGGCCTCGAAGGCGGGAAGGAGCTTCGCCGCGTCCTTGCCGGTGGTGGTGCCGTCCTTCTTCCCGGCGTCCGATCCGCCACCGCAGGCCGTGAGCAGCGGGGCGCCGCCGGCCACCGCGGCGGCGGCGACGGCGGTGGAGGCGAGGAAGCCCCTCCGGCTCTGCCCGGTGTCGCTCCGGCTCTGGGTGGATCTCCGGGAGCCCGTGGAGACGGCGTTCGGCGTCATTGCGTCAACCCTTCATGGCACGCGCCAGGACATACGGCGACCGAGGGGTCGTCGGCCGGCTGCGGTGGTGGAGGTGGAGCGGGCGGGGCGGAGCCCCGGGGCGCTGTCGACCATCGAGTCGAAGCGCTTCGATGTTGCTGCGAGGTTAAGTGACCGTCACAGGCGCGGCAAGAGTCGTTCCCGAGTTTCTCGGGCTTTTCGCCGCCTCGGCGAGACTCCAAGACCCCTTGGGAGATGGGGAAGTGGGCCGCTTCCACGGCTTGACACCCACTCCTCGCGCACGGAGCATCGAAGCGCTTCGAAAAGCTTCTGCGCCCTTCACGCCTCCTGCTTCCTCCACTTCCCCTGCTTCCCCTGCTTCCTCCACTCCTCCTGCTTCCCCCACTCCTCCTCTGCCAAGGGACTCGCACGTGACCGCACACCGGCCGCCCTTCCGTGACCCGGCCCTTCCCGTCGCCCGGCGCGTCGAGGATCTGCTCGACCGGCTCACCGCCGACGAACGCCTCGCCCTGCTGCACCAGTTCACCCCCGGCGTCGAGCGCCTCGGCCTCGCCGCCTTCCGCACCGGCCAGGAGGCCCTCCACGGCGTCGCCTGGATGGGCCCCGCGACCGTCTTCCCGCAGGCCGTGGGGCTCGGGGCGAGCTGGCACCCGGAGTTGGTCCGCCGGGTCGGCGAGGCGGTCTCCCGCGAGGCGCGGGCGATGCGCGCCAAGGACGAACGGGTCGGCCTCAACGTCTGGGCACCGACGGTCAATCTGCTGCGCAACCCGCTGTGGGGCCGCGGCGAGGAGGGGTACGCGGAGGACCCGGGGCTGACCTCCGCGATCGCGACCGCGTTCACCCGGGGGCTGCGCGGCGACCATCCGCTGTACTGGCGCACCGCACCCGTCCTCAAGCACTGGCTGGCCCACAACAACGAGGCGGCCCGCGACACCTCCTCCGCCTCCGTGCGTCCGCGCGTCCTCCACGAGTACGACCTGCGGGCCTTCCGCGGCCCCGTCGAGGCGGGCGCGGTGGCCGGGGTGATGCCCGCGTACAACCTGGTCAACGGACGGCCGAACCACCTCTCCCCGTACCTGGAGGAGGAGCTGCGCACCTGGACGGAGCAGGAGCTGCTCGTCTGCTCCGACGCGGGCGCCCCGTCCAACCTGGCGGATTCCCAGGGGTACTTCGCCACGCACGAGGAGGCCGTGGCGGCGGCGCTGCGCGCCGGGGTCGACTCCTTCACCGACCACGGGACGGACACCTCGGTGATCCTGGGCCGGCTGCGCGGAGCCCTGGAGCGCGGCCTGATCGACCGGGAGGACGTGGACCGGGCGGTGCGACGGCAGCTGACCGTGCGCTGTCTCCTCGGCGAGTTCGACCCGGAGCTCGATCCGTACGCGGACGAGAGCCGGTTCGACACCCCCGAGCACCGGGAGCTGGCCCGTGAGGCGGCCGAGGCGGCGGTCGTGCTTCTCAGGAACGAGCCGCCGGACGAGGAGGGTCCGCTCCTTCCCGTCCGGGAGGGGGTACGGATCGCCGTCGTCGGGCTCCTCGGCGACGCCTGCAAGCTGGACTGGTACAGCGGTTCGCTGCTCCACCGCTCCACCCCGCTCGACGGGCTCCGGGAGCGGTTCGGACCGGAGCGGGTGACCTTCGCCGAGGGGGTGGACCGGATCCGGCTGCGGACCGCGTCGGGCAGGTGGCTGCGGGTGCCGGAGAGCGGGGCGATGGCCAAGGCAAGGGACACGGAGATCGCGCTCGACCCGGCGCTGCTCGCGGGCCGCACCGACCTGCCGCCGCTCACCGCCGACGCGGAGGGGTCCGAACTGGCCCTCGTCGACTGGGGCGACGGGGTGCTGACCCTGCGCGCCCCCGACGGCCGGTACCTCTCGGTCGCCGAGGACGGGTTCGTCCGCGCCTCGGCGGACGAGCCCGGCGGCTGGGTCGTCCAGGAGACCTTCCGGCTCGAAGCCCAGGGAGACGGACACGGGGACGGGCACCTCCTTCTGCACCTCGGTACGGGTGGCTACGTCTCTGTCGCCGCCGGGGGTGTGAAGGTTGCCGCCGACCGGGAATCCGCCGAGGTGTTCTCGGTCGAGACGGTCGAGCGGGGTGAGGAGGCGGTCGCCCGGGCGGCGGCCGGAGCCGACGTGGTGATCGTCGTCGCGGGGAACGACCCGCACGTCAACGGGCGGGAGACCGAGGACCGGACGACGCTCACCCTCCCCGCCCAGCAGGACCGGCTGTGGCGGGCCGCGCACGCCGCGAACCCCCGGACCGCGCTCGTCCTCGTCTCCTCCTACCCGTACGCGGTGCCGGAGGCGGCCGGGACGCTCCCGGCGCTGCTGTGGACCGCGCACGGCGGCCAGGCGGCGGGCACGGCGCTCGCCCGGATCCTGGCCGGCGACGTCTCCCCGGCGGGACGGCTCCCGCAGACCTGGTACGCGGCGGACGCCGACCTGCCCGGGATGCTCGACTACGACGTGATCGGCGGCCGCCAGACGTACCTGTACTTCGACGGCACCCCCCTCTACCCGTTCGGGCACGGTCTGTCGTACACCTCCTTCGGGTACGAGGGGCTGACGGCGGCCGTCGACGGGGAGACGCTCCGGATCACGTGCGCGGTGACGAACACGGGCGCCGTCGCCTCCGACGAGGTGGCCCAGGTGTACGCGCGGGCCGTGGCGCCGTCCGTCGCCCGCCCGCACCGCGAACTCCTCGCGCACGAGCGCGTCCACCTCGCCCCCGGCGCCTCTGTCACGCTCTCCTTCGCGGTGCCGATGGCGTCGCTCGGGTACTGGGACGTGGCCCACGGCCGGTGGACGGTGGAACCCGGCGCGTACGAGATCCAGGCGGGAGCGTCCAGCGCCGACGTGCGCCGTACGGTCCGAGTCGACGTGCCGGGCACGGCGCCCGGGCCGCGTCCGGTCCTGGAGACGGGTCTGGAGGCCGCCGACTACGACGAGCAGACCGCGACCGTGATCGTCGACCGCTCCCGGGTCTCGGGCGACGCGGTGACCCCGGCCGATCCGGACGTGCCCGGCACGCTCCTCTACCGGGCCTGCGACTTCGGCGACGGCGTCACGGAACTGGCCGTGACGGCCGCAGGGTCGGGCGAGGTGGCGTTCTTCGCCGGTACGGGGACGGCCGAGCTGGCCCGCGTGACGGTGGAGCCCACGGACGGCTCGTACGACCACACGACCGTGGGGGCGCCCTGTCACGTCCGGGACGTGACGGACTTCCGCGTCGAACTGCGCGGGCCGCTGCGCCTCGCGCACGTCACCTTCTCCGGCTGAGGGACCGGGAAGCGCGACGCATGGGGCGTCCCGCCAGGGCCTCGGGGCCCGGCGGGACGCTCCTCCTCAGCGTGCGGGAGGGAGGTAGGCTCCCGTGATCGTCTACCTGGGGGCCCACCATGACCCGCACGTCATCCGTACGCCGCGTCGCTCTGCTCGCGGCGGCGCTCGCCGCGCTCGCCGTCTCCTGCGGCACGACGCCGGAGCCCGACCGCCCGGCGGCGGGCCCGGGCACGGCGGCATCGGCATCGGCATCGGCATCGGCATCGGCCACGACCGGTGCGCCGGAGGCGACCGCTACCGACCCCACGACCGCGCCCGCGCCCGCGGAGCCCGACGGCGCCCCCACCACGACCGGCGAGCTCGCGCCGTCCTCCGGCGAGAAGGTCCGTGACGCCTTCGCCACCCTCCAGGCCACGCTCAACGACTCCTGCGCGACGGACTGCGCCTACTTCCTCGGCCGCGTCCACAAGGAACTCCAGGAGCTGGACGGGGCGATGAAGGCCGACCCCAAGGGGCCCGGACACTTCCCCGAGCCGATCCAGAAGATCGCCGAGCTCAACAAGACGTTGGCCGGCGACAGTTCCTTCGAGAACCTGAAGAAGCACGAGAAGCTGCTCGTCGGCACCCGCGACTTCATCAACACGTGGATGCAGGGCCATCCGGACGACTACCGCTGACGCACCGAGTCGACGAAGACGGCGAAGGCGGCGGCGGAGACGGCGAGCGTCGGACCTGACGGAACCTTGGAGTCGCGGACGGGGACGACGCCGTGCGTGGGCACGAGGTTGTGGGCGACCTCCACGCAGTTGCCACCATCGGTGCTGTAGGAGGACTTGAACCAGCGGGGGGACTCGGTGGTCACAGCATGCCCTTTCGTATTTCCTTGATCATGGCCACGGAGTCCGCCTGGGAGAGCGACTCCGCTGCGAGCTGATGGTAGGTCGTGACCAGGTACGACACAGCTCCGCTCTCCCTCTCCAAGTGGCCTTGGGCCTGCGACTCGGCGTACGACAGCACAGATCGGTCGGGAAGAGTCAGGATGTTCACGGGCCGACTGAGTGACCGCCTCTCCCCTAAGGCGAACGGTGCCATTTGGAGGACCGTGTACGGACGCGCCGCGAAGGCCACCAGTCGGTCGAGCTGCGCGTCCATGACTTCAGGGCCACCAACCAGCTGACGGATGCAGCTCTCGTCCATCACGACGAAGAGCATCGGCGGGCGCTCCCGCTCCAGAACCTGTTGACGCTCCACCAAAAAATCTACGCGCTCGACGGCCTGCTCCGCCGTGATGGCTCCCCGTGCTACGGCGCCCTCTGCCAAAGCCCGTGCGTACTCGGGTGTCTGAAGGAGACCCGAGACGACGCCGATCTCGAACAGCCGGATCTCTACGGCCTTGCGCTCCTGATGGACGTACTCCGGGAAGCCCTCCATGAGCACGCCGCGCCTCAGTTGCTGACACTCTCGGCCGAACGACTGATCCGTTCCTGTCAGTCCGAACGCTCCATCGAGAGCCCCCGAGAACTTGAGAGTTGAGGGTCGGCTACCAATTTCGACGGCGGAAATGTGCTTGCTGGAGTACCCCGTCCGGGTGGCCAACTCCTCCTGCGTCCAGCCCCGCTCCTCGCGCAGCCTGCGCACACGCGCCCCGTACGCGGCCATGGGCCCGCTGTCCGGGTCCAGCTCCTTGCGGTTGACCCCAACTCTCCCTCATCCACTCGTACGTTGAAGGCATATCGACTGTAGGTCACGCTGATGCCTCCTAGTAGTGGATTCGCTACAGAGAGGAACACCCATGCCCGAAAGCGACCGCCCAGCCCCGGTCCCTGATCTCGGAACGTTCATGGCCGCAGACACACCCGAGGGACAGCTCCGCCTCGGGAAGGTGACCGCCTGGGACGGCGAGTTCGTCCACCTGCAACGGCCGGGCGGAGGAACCGCGTGGACGGCGGCACCGTCCGAGTTGCGCCGGCCGACCGAGGACGAGCGCGCGCTGATCCGCGTACTCACCACCCCGGTCACGGCGGCACCCCGCCCGCGGACCTGTCCGGAGCCTCCGGTGGTGCTCTCGGTGGATCTCGTGCCGCCCGCCGTGCCGGCTCCGGGCTGCGTCACGTGCGCGATCGCCGCCGAGCGGGAGCGGCACCACCTCCGGACGCACGACCATTCGGCGGCGGCGGACTTCCGGGTCGAGATCCGGAACCACCCGCACGACGAGCCGAAGTCGACGCTTCCCCGGAAGCTGCCATGACCCCGGCGGCAGCGGTGACCACGGTGCCGGTCTATCGCATGGGCCGGTACCCAGGCCCGGAGTCCGAGCTCACCCTGAGCGCACGCTGCATGGACGGTGGATGCCCATGGGAGTCGGAGCCGACACCGCAGCCCGGGACCGGTGCGGTCGGGTGCGAGTCGCACACCGCGGCCACGGGGCACACCACCTTCGCCGTCCGCCTGGAGTACATCGCGCTGGTGACCACCGAGGCCGCGCGCGAGGAAGGCAGTGGCTGACAACGGACGCCGGCGCCGCCTCGCCGATCACCGTTCCGCCCCCGGGCTGTGTCAGTCGTCTTCCGGCAGGTGGTAGTAGACCGTGCCCGATCGCCAAGAGCCGTGCTCGGTCATCTCCTCATGGAGCACCACGTCCTGGATCTCGACGGGCCCGAGGCCGTCGATGGTGTCGGCGAGGCGCCGCAGGAGCGCCGGGACGCTGTCGCAGCCCGGACCCGACGGGTTGGCCTGGGAGAAGTGGCGGACGGTCCAGTGCTCAGGGGTATCGGTCACGGGACGAGCGTAGGCCCTCCCCCGTACTGGGGAGGAGGGCCCTTCCGCGTCACGCGGTAGCCGCCACCGGGGGGCTCCGGTGGTCGGTCGCGACCACCCTCCGGCAGGCGAGAGCGACGACCGCCGCGACCGCGACGAGCAGCCCGCTGGCCCAGAACGGCCCACGGTCACCGGCCGCTGTGCCGAGAGTGCTCGCGGCGACGAGCGGGCCGACGGCGGCCCCGGTGTTGAGCGCGGCCGTCGCGAACGCGCCGGCCATGGTGGGGGCTCCCGCCGCCTCGTACAGGACCCGTGTGATCAGGGTGGCGCCCAGCGCGAACGACAGGGCGCCCAGCACGAACACGAGGACCAGCACCGCGAACGGACGCTCGGCGAGGACAGCGAGGACGGGCCAGCCGAGGACCAGCAGCGGCCCGCCGGCCGCGAGGACGAGCCCGGGGCGCCGGTCGGCCAGCCGCCCCGCGACGGTGACCCCGGCGAAGGAACCGGCGCCGAAGAGCACCAGGACGACGGGGATCCACAGCCCTCCGAGACCGGTCGTCCCCGTCACGAGGGGCGCGAGGAAGGTGAAGCTGCCGAAGGTCGCGGCGTTCACCAGGGCGCCGAGCAGCATGACCAGGAGCAGCCGCGGGCTCCCGAGCCGCGCGAGTTCGGCCCGCAGGGCGGGCCGGCCTGCCCCGTCCTCCTGTGCGGAGTGTGCGGGGACGCCCCGCACGATGCCGAGGGCGGCCGGGAGGCAGAGCGCGGCGACGGCCCAGAAGGCGGACCGCCACCCGAACAGCTCGCCGACCAGCGCGCCGCCCGGAACCCCGGCGATCGTGGCCACGGTCGTGCCCGAGAGCAGGACGGCGAGCGCGCGGCCCTTCCGCTCGGGCAGGACGAGCGCGGCGGCGGTCGTCAGGGCGACGGCGAGGAACCCCGCGTTCGCGAGGGCGGCGACCACCCGGGTGGTGAGCAGGACCGGGAAGCTCGTGGTGAGGGCGGCGACGACATGGGCGGCCAGGAACAGGACGACGAAGGCGAGGAGTCCGGTCCGCCCGGACCGGCCGCGGGCGAGCCCGGCCATGAGCGGGGCGCCCAGGACCATCCCCGCGGCGAAGGCCGAGGTGAGGAGTCCTGCGGTCCCGACCGTGACGTCGAGCTCGGCGGCGATGTCCGGCAGCAGGCCGGCGAGCATGAATTCGGAGGTGCCCATGGCGAAGACCGCCAGGGCGAGCAGGTAGAGCGGGAGAGGCATCGAGGTGGCTCCGGGGTGAGGAGAAGCACGAGAGGACTCGTCTCGTCACCGCGGTCAGCACCCACGGACACGCTCCTCCGGCCGCGCACGGCGCACAGGGCGTGCGGCGGACCGCGGAGGAGCGGTGGACCCAGCTGTGGACTCGGCTGAAGTCTCCGGGATTCAGGGGTTCAGGGGGCTGACGGCGTGACCGAAAGCCCCCACCCTGGATGCTTCGGGGCTCGACATGCGGAGCAGGTTACCCGACCGCCGCGAGCGTGGACACGGCGTTTTCCCGCACGGGCACGACCGGTGCGCGGTCGGGGCTCAGGCCTCGCTCCTGCCCTTCTCGACCGCCTGGCGGACGTCGTCCCCCCACCCGAGGTCGTCGGCGATCCGCACCGCGTCCCGCTCGACGACGACCTTCTCCTCCGTCTTGCGGACCTGGACCCCGGCCACGCCCGCCTCGACCAGGAACTTCCGCAGCTTGGCGTCGTGGCCCTGGGCGTACGTGCTCTGGGTCGTGCCGGTGCACCGGGTCGTCCGGGGCTCCCAGGTCCGGTCGCCGTGCGGGGTCTCGTGGAGGAGCACCAGGTAGGAGTAACTCCCGCAGGCGCACGGGCGGGTGGCGTTCGTCGCTGTCGTCATGGCCGGATCATAGGGACAGCACGGACCACGCGACGAGACCGCGGGTCCCGTCCCGGGTCACACGCCTGGCGACTCCCCCGGCCCCGTCCCCAGGCTCCTCACCTCGTACGGGAGTTCCGTACCGGTCGCCTCCGCGCGCGGGCCCTCCGACGTACTCATCACCCGGTAGACCGCGGCCGGAGCGCCCCCGTGGTCCGGGACGGTGACCGTGACCGTACCGCCGACCGGGCCGCCCGGGGCCACCAGGAGCGTCAGGCCGTCGAGCCAGGCACCGTCCGGGCGGGAGTCGTCCGCGCCCAGGGGCAGGACGGCGCCGGGGCGGACGTACAGCGGGAGGCCGTGCAGGTCGTGGGTCTCGTGCCGCCAGCCGGGTCCTGTCACCGTCTCGCCCGTGAGGAGGTGGGTCCACTCCCCTTCCGGCAGGTACACCTCCACCTCTCCACCGGCCGTCAGGACCGGGGCCACGAGCAGGTCGGGGCCGAGCATGTACTGCCGGTCCAGGGTCCGGCAGGCCGGGTCGCCGGGGAACTCCAGGAGCATCGGGCGCATGACGGGGACGCCCGTCGCGTGGGCCTCGGCGGCCACCCCGTACAGGTACGGCATGAGCCGGTGCTTGAGCCGGGTGAAGCGGCGGGCGACCTCGACGGCCTCCTCGCCGAACTCCCACGGCACCCGGTAGGAGTCGCTGCCGTGCAGTCTGCTGTGCGAGGAGAGGAGCCCGAAGGCGAGCCAGCGCGTGAACACCTCCGGTTCCGGCGTGCCCTCGAAGCCGCCGATGTCGTGGCTCCAGAAGCCGAAGCCGCTCAGGGAGAGCGAGAGTCCGCCGCGCAGCGACTCGGCCATGGCCTCGAAGGAGGCCCAGCAGTCGCCGCCCCAGTGGACGGGGAACTGCTGGCCCCCGGCGGTCGCGGAGCGGGCGAAGAGCACGGCCTCGCCGGCGCCGCGCTCCTTCTCCAGGAGCTCGAAGACGGTCCGGTTGTAGAGCTGGGCGTAGTAGTTGTGCATCCGCTCGGGGTCCGATCCGTCGTGCCAGACGACGTCCGTCGGCACGCGCTCCCCGAAGTCGGTCTTGAAGCAGTCGACGCCCTGGGCGAGGAGGGGTCGCAGCCGGTCCTGGAACCAGGCGCGGGCCTCGGGGTTGGTGAAGTCGACCAGGGCCATGCCGGGTTGCCAGAGGTCCCACTGCCAGATGTCACCGTCGGGCCGCCGCACCAGATAGCCGCCGGCCACCCCCTCCTCGAAGAGGGCGGACTTCTGCGCGATGTACGGGTTGATCCACATACCGACGCGCAGGCCGCGCGCCTTGAGCCGGGCGAGCATGCCGGCCGGGTCGGGGAAGGTCTCGGGGTCCCAGCGGAAGTCCGACCACTGGTACTCGCGCATCCAGAAGCAGTCGAAGTGGAAGACGGAGAGCGGGATGTCGCGCTCCGCCATGCCGTCGACGAAGGAGGTGACGGTCGCCTCGTCGTAGCGGGTGGTGAAGGAGGTGGTGAGCCAGAGACCGAACGACCAGGGCGGGGGCAGGGCCGGACGGCCGGTGAGCGCGGTGTAGCGGGCGAGCACCTCCTTGGGCGTCGGGCCCGCCACGACGAAGTACTCCAGGCTCTGGTCCTCGACGCTGAACTGGACCTGGCCGACGGCCTCCGAGCCGACCTCGAAGGAGACCCGTCCGGGGTGGTTGACGAAGACGCCGTAGCCGCGCGAGGAGAGGTAGAAGGGGATGTTCTTGTAGGCCTGTTCGCTGCTGGTGCCGCCGTCGGCCTGCCAGACGTCGACGCTCTGGCCGTTCTTCACGAAGGGGGTGAAGCGCTCGCCGAGGCCGTAGATCTGCTCTCCGACGCCGAGCGCGAGCTGGACCGCCATGTGGTGGGAACCGTCGGCGGTGGTGACGAAGGCGGTGCCCTTGCGGCCCGCCTCGGTGAGGGGCCTGCCCTCCGTGTCGCTGAAGCCCAGCGTCCAGGGCGCCGAGCGGTCCAGGCGCAGCCGCAGCGGCCCGGAGGCGAGCTCGACGACCGGGCCGTCCTCCCGCACGGTTCCGGCCGGGGAGTCGCCGACGGTGAGTGCGAAGTCGGGGCCTCGGTGGGCCTTTCCGGCGTGGTGGGTGACACGGACGCCGATCACGCCCTCGGCGGGCGCGTGGCACTCCACCGTGAGGAGGGCCGAGTTCAGGGTGTCGCCGCGGGTGGCGACCCGCTTGACGGAGGCGTAGGCGGTGAAGCGGTCGGCTTCGGCGCGCAGGTCGCGGACTTCGGTGGCGTACGAGGCGTGGACGCCCTCGCGCATCAGCCAGAAGCCGTCGGTGAACTTCATGCTGGTCCTTGGGGGTGGGTGGGGAGGGCTGCACCGAGCCCTCAATAGTTATCCCAGAAAACAAAAGAGCGAACCAGCCCCACGGACAGCTGGACCGCTTCCGCGGAGCCCGGAGCCCCCACCGTAGAAAACGCTTGCGCGAAGCATTGACGAAACATGAACGCGGCCTTAGTTTCATGCCCGTTGCACTTCGTACGTCATATATGAGACGCGATACACGAGATCTGAGAGTGCTCCATGGCCTTCGCCCCCAGTCCCATCCCCTCCCGCACCCAGTACGTCCTGGAAGCGATCAAGCACGACATCCTCACCGGAGGGCTCAGACCCGGCCAGGCGCTCGTGGAGACCGAACTCGCCGCGCGCTTCGGGGTCTCGAAGACCCCGGTGCGCGAGGCGCTGAAGACCCTCGCGGGCAGCGGTCTCGTGGTGATGAGCCAGTACAAGGGCGTCACGGTCCGGATGGTCGACGCGGACATGGCCCGGGCGGTCTACGACGTCCGCCTGCTCCTGGAGCCCGAGGCGGTCCGCCGCGCCGTCGCCTCCGCCGCCCCGCTCGACGCGGCGCACGAGGCGCTGCGCCGGGCCGCCGGGGCCGAGGACCCGGCCGAACGGTCCCTGGCCAACCGGGACTTCCACCGCGCGCTCTACCTGCCCTGTGGCAATCCGCTGCTCGGCCGGATGCTCGACGAGGTCCGCGACCAGGCCGCGCTGGTCTCCACGGTCGCCTGGGCCGCCGTCCCCTCCTGGGAGCGCGAGGCCGCGGAGCACGAGGAGATCCTGCGGCTCGCCGCCGCGGGCGATGTCGACGGGGCCGGCCGGGCCGTGCACGACCACATCGCCTCGTTCGTCGAGCGCGCCTTCCCCCAGTCCCCCCAGAACAGCGAGTGAGCACCGAGTGAGCATGGATTTCGAGACCCTGAGGGGCGCCCTCGCCGATGTGGTGGCCATCCCCGTCACCCCGTTCGCCGAGGACGGTTCGGTCGACACCGCCGCGCACCGCGCGCTGCTGCGCCGGCTGCTCGACGGCGGCGTGCGCACCCTCACGCCGAACGGCAACACCGGCGAGTTCTACGCCCTCACCCCCGAGGAGCGCCGCTCCCTCACGGAGGCGACCGTCGAGGAGGCCGGGGACCGCGCCGTGATCCTGGTCGGCGTCGGCCACGACGTGCCGACCGCCGTGGAGGCCGCCCGGCACGCCCGCGCCACCGGGGCCCACATGCTGATGGTGCACCAGCCCGTGCACCCGTACGTCTCCGAGAGCGGCTGGGTCGCCTACCACCGGGCCATCGCCGAGGCCGTACCGGAGCTCGGCGTCGTCCCGTACATCCGCAACCCGCTGCTGAGCGGGGTCCGGCTCGCCGAGCTCGGCGCCGCCTGCCCCAACGTCGTCGGCGTGAAGTACGCCGTCCCGGACGCGTCCCGGTTCGCCGGCTTCGCCCGTGACGCGGGCCTCGACCGCTTCGTGTGGGTGGCGGGCCTCGCCGAGCCGTACGCCCCCTCCTACTTCGCGAGCGGCGCGACCGGCTTCACGTCCGGCCTCGTCAACGTCTCCCCCGCACTCTCCCTGGAGATGCTGCACGCGCTGCGGGCCGGCGACTACCCGACCGCGATGAAGGTGTGGGAGCGGATCCGCCGCTTCGAGGAGCTGCGCGCGGCGAACGGCAGCGCCGACAACGTGACCGTGGTCAAGGAGGCCCTCGCCTCCCTCGGACTGTGCCGCCGCGACATCCGCCCGCCGAGCCGGGAACTCCCGGAGAGCGAGCGGGCCGAGGTCGCCGCGATAGCCGCCGGCTGGCCGGTATGAGCACCGACGACAGCGGCGGCGAGAGCCCCCGCGACAGCGCTGACACAGACACAGACACAGGCACCGGCAACGGCACCGGCACCGGCACCGACGCGAGCGCCGCCAGGCACAGGCGCCCCGAGGAGCTGCGCAGCCACCAGTGGTACGGCACCGACGGGCTGCGCTCGTTCAGCCACCGCGCCCGCACCCGCCAGCTCGGCTACCTGCCCGAGGAGCACCTCGGCAAGCCGGTGATCGCGATCCTCAACACCTGGTCCGACATCAACCCGTGCCACGTCCATCTGCGCGACCGCGCGCAGGCCGTGAAGCGCGGGGTGTGGCAGGCGGGCGGCTTCCCGCTGGAGTTCCCGGTCTCCACCCTCTCGGAGACCTTCCAGAAGCCGACCCCGATGCTCTACCGCAACCTCCTCGCCCTGGAGACGGAGGAGCTGCTCCGCTCCTACCCGGTGGACGGGGCGGTGCTGATGGGCGGCTGCGACAAGACGACCCCCGCGCTGCTCATGGGCGCCGCCTCCGTCGACCTGCCGACCGTCTTCGTACCGGCCGGTCCGATGCTGCCCGGCCACTGGCGGGGCGAGACCCTCGGCTCCGGTACGGACATGTGGAAGTACTGGGACGAGAAGCGGGCCGGGCGGATCGGCGACTGCGAGATGGCCGAGCTGGAGAACGGTCTGGCCCGTTCCCCCGGCCACTGCATGACGATGGGGACGGCCTCCACGCTCACCGCCGCGGCGGAGACCCTGGGCGTGACCGTGCCCGGCGCCTCATCGGTGCCGGCGGTGGACTCGGGCCACGACCGGATGGCCGCGGCCTCGGGGCTGCGGATCGTGGAGCTCGTACAAGAGGACCTGCGGCTCTCGCGGCTGCTGACCCGGGAGGCGTACGAGGACGCGGTCGCCGCCGTCCTGGCGCTCGGCGGTTCGACCAACGCGGTGATCCACCTGATCGCGATGGCCGGGCGCTCCGGGGTGAAGCTCACGCTCGACGACTTCGACCGGATCGCGCGGACCGTCCCGGTCCTCGCGAACCTGCGGCCCGGTGGGCGGTACCTCATGGAGGACTTCCACTTCGCGGGCGGGATGCCGGGCTTCCTCTCACGGCTCACCGACGTGCTGCACCTGGACCGGCCGACGGTCTCCCACGCCACGCTGCGCGAACAGCTCGCCGGCGCCCTCGTGCACGACGACGACGTGATCCGCGACCGGGCCAGGCCGCTGACGGCCGAGGGCGGGGTGGCGGTGCTCCGCGGCAACCTCTGCCCGGACGGCGCGGTCATCAAGCACATCGCGGCCGAGCCGCGGCTGCTGAAGCACACGGGTCCCGCGGTCGTCTTCGACGACTACCGGTCCATGCAGCGGACCATCGACGACCCGGCGCTCGGCATCACAGCGGACCATGTCCTCGTGCTGCGCGGCGCGGGCCCCAAGGGCGGTCCGGGCATGCCGGAGTACGGGATGCTGCCGATCCCCTCGTACCTCCTGGAGCAGGGGGTGAAGGACATGGTCCGGATCTCCGACGCCAGGATGAGCGGGACGAGCTACGGGGCCTGTGTGCTGCACGTGGCGCCCGAGTCCCATGTCGGCGGACCCCTTGCCCTCGTCCGTACGGGCGATACGATCACCCTCGACGTCGCGGCACGCTCCCTCCATCTGCACGTCACGGACGAGGAGCTGGACCGCCGCAGGGCCGGGTGGACGCCACCGCCGGCCCGGTACGAGCGCGGCTACGGCGCGCTGTACATGGAGCAGATCTCCCAGGCCGACACCGGCTGCGACTTCGCGTTCCTGGCCCGGCCGGGAACCACCCCCGATCCGTACGCGGGCTGACCCCGCCACCCGAAGCACCGTCAGAGCCCCACGCGAGACTCCCCCTCGTCCCACGCGAGACCCCCCTCGCTCCACGCGAGACTCCTCCTCGCCCCACCTGTCCGAAATCTCGAACGTCGTTCGCGAAGCGCTTCACCGAGAACGGAGCCGCCGTCATGGCCTCAGCTGTGACCCCACCGCCCCAGGCCGAAACGGCACGGGGGCGCCGCCGCACGGGAGCGGCCCCCCGCCGACTGCCGTATCTCCTGATCGCCCCCGCCGGCCTGCTGATGCTGGGCTTCATCGCCTACCCGGTGCTCAGCGTCTTCTACTACAGCCTCCAGGACTACAACCCCACGAAGCCCTGGCGGAACGGCTTCGCGGGACTGGAGAACTTCACCCGGATCTTCACCGACGACCCGCAGTTCTGGGGCACGCTGTCCTTCAGCCTCAAGTGGGTCGTGGTCGAGGTGACCCTCCAGCTCCTCTTCGGCCTCGCCCTCGCCCTCATCGTGAACCAGACCTTCGTGGGACGCAGCCTGGGCCGGGCCCTCGTCTTCTCGCCGTGGGCGGTCTCGGGCGTGCTGACCTCCGCGATCTGGGTGCTGCTCTACAACTCCCAGACCGGTATCACGCGCTACCTCGCGGACCTGGGCCTCGGCGAGTACGGCACGTCCCTGCTCTCGGACACCTCGACCGTCTTCCCCGCGGCGATCGTCGCCGACCTCTGGCGCGGGGTCCCGTTCTTCGCCATCCTCATCCTCGCCGACCTCCAGTCCGTACCGAAGGACCTGTACGAGGCGGCCGAGGTCGACGGGGCGGGCCGGGTCCGCCAGTTCCTGCACATCACGCTCCCCCACATCCGGGACGCGATCGTGCTGTCCACGCTGCTGCGCGCGGTGTGGGAGTTCAACAACGTCGACCTGCTCTACACGCTGACCGGCGGCGGACCCGCGGGCGAGACGACGACCCTCCCGCTGTACATCGCCCACACCAGCGTCGACGCCCACAACTTCGGATACGCCTCCGCCCTCACCACGGTGGCGTTCGTGATCCTTCTCTTCTGCTCGATGGTCTATCTGCGCCTGAGCAAGTTCGGAGGCGACGGCAAGTGACAGCCGAGTCCACCCTGACCGCCGCGCCCGCCCCCGGGGCCGCGCAGGCACCACCGCCCCCCGACCGGACCCCGCCGGCCGCCGGCCGCAAGCGCCGCCCGGCCTGGGACGAGGTCCCCCGCTGGCAGATCTATCTGCCCCTCGGGATCTACCTCGTCTTCACCCTCGTCCCCTTCTACTGGATCCTGCTGTTCGCCGTGCGGCCGGCCGGCTCCACCTCGCTCCTGCCCTGGCCGATGACCACCGAGCACTTCGAGAAGGTGTGGACGGAGCGCAGCTTCGCCGTCTTCTTCCAGAACAGCCTGCTCATCGGTGTCGCGGTGCTCGTGATGACCACGGTCGTCGCCCTGGCCGGCGGTTACGCCCTCGCCCGCTTCGACTTCCGGATCAAGAAGGGCTTCATGCTGGCCCTGCTCTGCTCCCAGTTCGTGCCGGGCGCCCTGCTGCTCGTCCCGCTCTTCCAGATCTTCGCCGAGCTGCGGATGATCAACTCGATCGGCTCGGTCATCATCGCCGAGACCGTCTTCCAGCTGCCGCTCTCGATGATCCTCATCAGCGGCTTCATCAGGAACGTGCCGTACTCCCTGGAGGAGGCCGCCTGGGTCGACGGCTGCAACCGGTTCCACGCCTTCCGGATCGTCGTCCTGCCCCTGCTGCGGCCCGGCCTGGTCGCCGTCGGCTCCTTCGCCTTCGTCCACGCCTGGAACCACTTCCTCTTCGCCCTGATGTTCCTCAGCAGCCAGGACAAGCAGACCATCCCCGTCGGCCTCAACACCCTCATGGGCGCCGACAGCGTCGACCTCGGCGCGCTCGCGGCGGGCGGGGTCATCGCCGCCGTCCCCGTGGTCATCGTCTTCGGCTTCATCCAGAAGTGGCTGGTCACCGGTTTCAGCGCCGGGGCGGTGAAGGGATGAACAGCAACCACCCGCGCAAGGAAGACATGAACACCGTACGCACCCCGCTGCCCGTCGTCCTGGCCGGCGCCCGCGGCCACGGCCGCAGCCACCTCCTCAACATCCGCCGCCTCGAAGAGCGGGGGCTCGTCCGCCTCGCCGGGATCTGCGAGCTGCGCCCGCTCGACGCGGCCGAGCTGGACGGCATCGGGGACCCGGAGCAGTCCGCCGACTTCGAGGCGCTCCTCGCCTCCACCGGCGCCCGGATCGCCGTGCTCAGCACGCCCATCCAGACCCACACCGACATGACGCTCGCTGCCGCCCGGCACGGGGCGCACATCCTCCTGGAGAAGCCGCCCGCCCCCTCGTTCGCCGAGTTCCGCAGGATGGCCGACGGGGTCGCGGCGGCCGGGGTGGCCTGCCAGATCGGCTTCCAGTCGCTCGGCTCGCACGCGGTCCCCGCGATCCGCCGGCTGATCGAGGAGGGCGCGATCGGCGAACTCCTCGGCGTCGGCGGAGCCGGGGCCTGGGTCCGCGACGAGGCCTACTTCCGGCGCGCGCCCTGGGCGGGCCACCGGCGCCTCGACGGTGTCGACGTCGTCGACGGGGCACTCACCAACCCCCTCGCGCACGCCGTCGCCACCGCGCTGGCGCTCTCCGGCTCCACCCGGGCCGAGGACGTCGAGCACATCGAGACCGAGCTGCTCCACGCCAACGCCATCGAGTCCGACGACACCTCAGGCGTACGGGTCGTCACCACCGCCGGCACCCAGGTGACGGTGGCGGTGACGCTCTGCGCCGAGAAGTCCTCGGAGCCGTACGTCGTCGTCCACGGCAGCCAGGGCCGGATCACCTTCTGGTACCGGCAGGACCGGGTCCTCGTCCAGCGGGCCGGACACGGCCCGGTGGAGACCGAGTACGGGCGGACCGACCTCCTGGAGAACCTCGTCGCCCATGTGACCGACGGCGAACCGCTGTGGGTGCCGCCGGCGGAGACCGGGGCCTTCATGCGGGTCGTCGAGGCGGTCCGTACGGCTCCCGACCCGCTGGAGGTGCCCGCCGCGCACTGGCACAGCGAGCCCGGCGAGAGCGCGCCCCGCCGGGTCGTCGACGGGGTCGACGCCCTGGTCGACGCGAGCGCCGACGAGCTCCGGCTCTTCTCCGAACTCGGCGCCGCCTGGGCGCCGTCGATCCGGGCGGAGGCCCGATGAACGCCGAACCGCCGACCCTCCTGCGCTGCGCGGGCCGCACCGTCGCCCGCTACACCACCCGGCCCGAGCTGGCCCTCGACCACGCGCCCCGGCCGTATCTGCACCCCGTGACCACCCTCACCGGGCGGGTGGTGACCGAGACCGTGCCCGCGGACCACCCGCACCACCTGGGGGCGGGGGTAGCCGTCGCCGACGTCGCGGGGCACAACTTCTGGGGCGGGCGCACCTTCGTCCGCGACCGCGGCTCCGTCGAGCTCGACAACCACGGCACGCAGCGCCACGACGGGTTCAAGCTGTGCGACCCGGACGGCTTCGTGGAGGAACTGAGCTGGACGGCGGGCGGTGAGCGCCTGCTGCGCGAGCACCGGACCGTGGCGGCCACCGCCCTCACCGACTCCGCCTGGGCGCTCGACCTCACCTTCTCCCTGGCCAACGTGTCGGGGCGGGAGCTGTCGATCGGCAGCCCCGCCACCAACGGACGGCCGGGGGCCGCGTACGGCGGCTTCTTCTGGCGCGCGCCGAAGGAGGCGACGGCGCCGGTCGTGTTCGGCGGGCACACCCACGCCACCGGCGAGGAGGCGGTGCACGGCGCCCGCTCGGACTGGGTGGCGCTCGTGGGCGAGGGCTGGACCCTGGTCTTCGCCGGGGCGACCGAAGGGACCCGCCGCGACCCGTGGTTCGTCCGCGCCGCCGAGTACCCGGGCGTGGGTTCGTCCCTCGCCCACGACGGCCGGCTGCCGGTGGCCGCCGGGGAGACCTTCGTACGCCGGGTGGTCACCGTCGTCGCCGACGGCCGGCTCGACCGCGCCGGTGCCGCCGCCCTGGTCCGCAAGGCGGTGGCCACGTGAGCGGGGCCGCGATCGGAGCCGGGGGCACGGCCGCGGGCCCTGCCGGGGGCACGGCCGCCGGCACGGCCGCCACCGGTGACCTGGGCGACGGCACGTACCGCAATCCGGTCCTCGCGGCGGACTGGTCGGACCCGGACCTCGTCCGGGTCGGCGAGGACTACTACCTGACGGCGTCCAGCTTCGGCCGGGCCCCCGGACTGCCGCTGCTGCACTCCCGGGACCTGGTCAACTGGACCATCGTGGGCCACGCCCTGGAGCGGCTCGAACCGGCCGCCGCGTTCACGACGCCCCGGCACGACCGGGGGGTCTGGGCGCCCTCCCTGCGCCACCACGACGGCCGGTTCTGGATCTTCTGGGGCGATCCCGACCACGGGATCTTCCAGGTCAACTCCCCTTCGGTGCGGGGGCCGTGGACCGCCCCGCACCTGGTGAAGGCGGGACGCGGGCTGATCGACGCCTGCCCCCTGTGGGACGAGGAGTCCGGTGAGGCGTACCTCGTGCACGCCTGGGCCAAGTCCCGCGCCGGCTTCAACAACCGGCTCACCGGGCACCGGATGAGCCCGGACGGCACGAAGGTCCTCGACGAGGGCCGGGTCGTGGTGGACGCCGACCTGATCCCGGGCTGGTTCACCCTGGAGGGCCCGAAGCTGTACCGGCACGACGGCTGGTTCTGGATCCTCGCCCCGGCCGGCGGCGTGGCCACCGGCTGGCAGGGCGCCTTCCGGTCCCGGTCGTTCTTCGGCCCGTACGAGGAGCGGACCGTCCTCGCGCAGGGCGACACCGACGTCAACGGCCCCCACCAGGGCGGCTGGGTGCGCACCCAGCGCGGCGAGGACTGGTTCCTGCACTTCCAGCAGTCGGGCGCGCACGGCCGGCCGGTCCACCTCCAGCCGATGCGCTGGGGTGCGGACGGCTGGCCCGTCCTCGGCGACGGCGGCGCCCCCGTCCGCGTCCACCGCAAGCCGGACCTGCCGGAGCAGCCGCCCTCACGGCCGGTGGTCGACGACACCTTCCCCGGCGGGCGGTTCGGCCGCCAGTGGCAGTGGACCGCCAACCCGGACGAGGGCTGGGCGACCCAGCACTCGGGCGACGGCCTGCGCCTCGGCTGCGTGCGTACGGACCGGCTCGACGACCTGCGGAGCGTGCCGCACGTGCTCACGCAGCGGCTGCCGGCCCGGGCCCACACGGTCGAGGTCGGGCTGCGGCTCGATGCCGAGGCGGCCGGAGCCCGCGCGGGCCTCGTCGTCCTCGGCGACGCCTACGCGTGGATCGGACTGGAACGGGCCCCGGACGGCACGGCCCGGCTCACCCACCGCTTCGCCCCGGCCAACGCCGACCGCGAACGGGACGCGGCCCGCTCCCGGCCGGTGAGCGGGGACCGGGTCCTGCTGAGGATCGAGGTCACGGCGGACGCACGGTGCCGCTTCTCGTACTCCTCCGCCGAGACCGGAGGTCCGGTCCCGCTCGGGCCGGAGTTCGCCGCCACCCCGTGGCGCTGGGTCGGCGCGCTGCTCGGCCTGTTCGCGGGCGCGCCGGAGGGCGCGGGACACGCCGGGACGGCCGTGTTCTCCGCCTTCGGCGTCACCGCCTGAACACCCCGACTCCCCCTGAAAAGCCCCGACTTTCTCCCTGAACACCCCCGACTTTCCCCCTGAGCACCACTCCCTGAGCTCCCCCACATCCCCATCCCCACCCCCGCAACACCCCGAGAGAAGAGAGCCGACGATGACCATCTTCCCCGGCGGACGGCGCAGAGCCGCCCTCGCCCTCGCCCTGACCGGAGTCCTCGCCCTGACCGCCACCGCCTGCGGTGACGACGGCAGCGGCGCGGGCGGCGACAAGGGCACGGAGGGATCGGGCAAGGGCAAGATCACCTTCTGGGACAACAACGGCGGCGTCCGCACCGATGTCTGGAAGGAGATCATCGCGGACTTCGAGAAGGCCAACCCGGACATCGACGTGGAGTACGTCGGGGTGGCCTCCAAGGAGGTGCAGTCCAAGTACGACACCGCCATCCAGGGCGGCGGTCTGCCGGACGTCGGCGGCGTCGGCGCGGCCATGCTCGCCGGGATCGCCGCGCAGAACGCCCTGGAGCCGCTGGACGAACGTGTCGACGGCAGCTCGCTCAAGGGCAAGCTGAACGCCGGGATGGTCGACAGCGTCAGGGCCGCCGGAGGACAGGAGAAGCTGTTCACGGTCCCCACCTCCGCCAGCAACGGCGTCCTCTACTACCGCACCGACCTGTTCAAGGCGGCCGGTCTGGCCGAGCCCACCACCTGGTCGGCGTTCTACGCGGCGGCCGAGAAGCTCACCGCCAAGGACAAGAACCGGTTCGGGTACACGATCCGCGGCGGCGCCGGCTCCATCGCGCAGGCCCTGGACGCGATGTACGGCCAGAGCGGCATCACCGGGTTCTGGAACGGCGACAGGACCACGGTCAACGACCCGAAGAACGTGGCCGCCCTGGAGAAGTACGCCGGCCTGTTCAAGAAGACCACCCCGGCCGCCGACGTCAACAACGACTTCACCAAGATGGTCGCCCAGTGGGACAGCGGCGAGATCGGCATGCTCAACCACAACCTGGGCTCGTACCAGGACCACGTGAAGGCGCTCGGCACGGAGAAGTTCCGGGGCATCCCGAACCCGACCCTGGACGACGGCACCCGCGTGCAGGTCTCCAACCCGGTCGACGGCCTCGGCCTCTTCTCCTCCAGCAAGAACAAGGCCGCCGCCTGGAAGTTCATCGAGTTCGCGGCCTCGCACGCGTCCAACAGCAAGTGGAACAAGTCGGCCGGCGCCATCCCGGCCAACACGGAGGCCGCGAAGGACCCGTGGATCCAGGAGGCCGAGCCGACCAAGCTCGCCGCCGACGTCCTCTTCAGCGGCAAGGCGGCGATCGTGCAGCTGCCGTACTACCTGCCCGACTGGAACACCATCTCCAAGGCGGACAACGAGGCCGAGTTCCAGAAGGTCCTTCTCGGCAAGGCCACGGCCAAGGAGTTCCTCGACGCCCTCGCCGAGCAGCTGAACGCGGCCCAGGCCGAGTGGAAGCAGCAGAAGAAGTGAGCGTCGGCCGCCGCGCGGTGGTCACGGCCGGGGCGGGCCTCGCGCTCGCCCTGGCCGGGGCGCCCGCCGCCCGTTCCCAGGGACTCCCCACCCAAGGACACCCCCGTATGCGCACCCTCTTCGTCGCGGGCGACTCCACGGCCGCCCAGAAGTACGCCGACGCCGCGCCCGAGACCGGGTGGGGCATGGCGCTCCCCTTCTTCCTGCACAAGGGTCTGGCGGTCGCCAACCACGCGGTCAACGGGCGCAGCACCAAGAGCTTCCTCGACGAGGGCCGGCTCGACGCGATCCTGACGGCGGTCCGCCCCGGCGACCTGCTCCTGATCCAGTTCGGCCACAACGACCAGAAGGTCGCCGACCCCACCCGCTACACCGAGCCGTGGACCACCTACCAGGACAACCTGCGGGTCTTCGTCGAGGGCGCGCGGGCCCGGGGCGCCCTTCCGGTGCTCGCCACCTCCGTCGAGCGGCGGAAGTTCGCCGCCGACGGCACGGCCCTGCGCACCCACGGCGCGTACCCGGCGGCGATGCGGGAGACCGCCCTGGAGGCGGACGTCCCGCTGCTCGACATCGAGGCGCTGTCCCTGGCCCTGTGGCAGAAGCTCGGCCCCGAGGCCACGAAGACGTACTTCAACTGGACCGCGACCGAGCAGGACAACACGCACTTCAACCCGCCCGGCGCGATCGAGGTCGCCCGCCTCGTCGCCGCCGAGCTGCTCCGGACGCACGTCCTCGCGCCGCGCGAGACGCGCCGCCTGGACGACGAGATCCCCACCGACCTGATCACCTGGCCCGTTTCCGAGGAGAGTCGACCGTGAACAGACGCAAGAAGCTGGGAGTCGTGGCCGCGACCGCGCTGGCCCTGACGGTCACCGCGCCCGCCGCCGGCGCCCACTCCGGCCACCGGCCGGCCGCCGACCCGGCGAGGGCGACCCTGCCCGCCGGTGACGGCTGGGCGGCCGAGGGCACCGGCACCACCGGCGGTTCCGCCGCCGACGCGTCCCGGGTCGTCACCGTCACCACCTGGGAGGAGTTCCGGGCCGCGCTCGAAGCGCCCGGCACGGAGCCCCGCATCGTGAAGGTGGTGGGCACCCTGAACGCGACCGCCGCCGGCTGCGGCGCGTTCGAGGCCCCCGGCTACGACTTCGCCCGCTACCTCGCCGACTACGACCCGGCCGTCTGGGGGTACGAGAACGAGGTCAGCGGCGCCCAGGAGGAGCTGCGGGCGGTCTCCGCCGCGGCGCAGGGGCAGGCGATCAAGGTGAAGGTGCCCGCCAACACCACGATCGTGGGCGTCGGGAGGAACGCGGGGATCACCGGCGGCAGCCTCCAGGTGCAGGGCGTGGACAACGTCATCGTCCGCAACCTGACGCTGGAGAGCCCGCTCGACTGCTTCCCCCAGTGGGACCCGACCGACGGCGCGACCGGGGCGTGGAACTCCGAGTACGACAGCCTCGTCGTGTACGGCTCCACCCACGTCTGGATCGACCACAACACCTTCACCGACGGGGCCCACCCGGACAGTTCGCTGCCCTCGTACTACGGGGAGGTCTACCAGCAGCACGACGGCGAGCTCGACGTCGTGCGGGGCGCGGACCTCGTCACGGCGTCCTGGAACGTCTTCACCGACCACGACAAGACCCTGATGATCGGCAACAGCGACAGCGCCGGCGCCACCGACCGGGGCAAGCTGCGCGTCACCCTCCACCACAACCTCTTCGACAAGGTCGTGGAGCGGGCGCCCCGGGTGCGCTTCGGGCAGGTCGACGCGTACAACAACCACTTCGTGGTGGCGGGTCCGTCCTACGTGTACAGCCTGGGCATCGGCCAGGAGTCCCAGCTCGTCGCCGAGAAGAACGCGTTCACGCTCGCTTCCGACGTACCCGCCGGACTGATCCTGAAGAAGTGGAAGGACGCGCCGGTCACGACCTCCGGCAACTACGTCAACGGCAGCCCGGTCGACCTGCTCGCCGTCCACAACGCCCAGTACCCCGCGGAGCTCCTGCGCGCGGACGCCGGCTGGACGCCCGTGCTGCGCACCCGGGTCGACCACCCGAGGGCCGTCCCCGCCCTCGTCGACCACCGCGCGGGCGCCGGCCGCCTGCGCTGAGCCCGCCCCCCCTCGAACGAAAGGAGGCCGGGGCCTGCGCCCCTGGCCGCCCCGGCCTCCTTTCCCCATCTCCTCCCCCTCTTCCCCTTCCCCTCTTCCCTTCCCCTCTTCCCCTCCCCCTTCCCGCTCCCCGAACAGCGACAGAGAACAGCGAAGGAGCACCCGCATGCCCTCGCACCACCACCCCGGAGCCGCCGCCCTCGGCCGTCGTTCCCTGCTCACCGCCGGTGCCGGGGCGGCCCTCGCCCTGGCGCTGCCCGCCGCCACGGCGACAGCGGCCCCGACCGGCTCCTTCAGCCCCTTCGGCCCCTTCGGCCCCTTCGGCCCCTTCGGCCGCTACGGTTCGCCCGCGGCCCGGCTCACCGAGCGGACGCTGTACGTCCACCCCGGCGGCCTCGGCGACCACACCACCGTCCAGGCGGCGGTCACCGCCGCGAGCGGCACCGGCCGGACGCTGGTCCTCGCCCCCGGGACGTACCGGGAGACGGTCGCCGTGAGCGCCGCCCGTACCGACATGACCTGGATCGGCGCGAGCGGGGACCCCCGGGACGTCGTCGTCGTGTACGACAACGCGGCCGGTACGCCCCGCCCCGAGGGGGGCACCTACGGGACGAGCGGCTCCGCGACCACCACCGTCCAGGCGGACGGTTTCACCGCCCGGGGCGTCACGTTCGCCAACGACTTCCTCCGCACCGACCTGCCCGGGAACCCGGGCACCCAGGCCGTCGCGCTCAAGGTGCAGGGTGACCGCTCGGCGTTCTTCCACTGCCGCTTCCTCGGTCACCAGGACACGCTGTACGCGGACTCCACGGCCCTGCCCGCCTTCGCCCGGCAGTACTTCGCGCACTGCTACGTCGAGGGTGACGTGGACTTCGTCTTCGGCAGGGCGCGGGCGGTCTTCGAGCACTGCCACTTCCGTACGCTGGTCCGCACCGATCTGGCGGGCGCCCCGTACGGCTTCGTCTTCGCCCCGTCGACGGCGGGCGCCAACCCGTACGGCTTCCTCGCCTCCCGCTGCCGGATCACCAGCGAGGCACCCGACGGCTTCTACAAGCTGGCCCGGCCGTGGGTGCCGAGCTCGGACACGACCGCGTGGCCGTCGCTCGTCGTCCGGGAGAGCGTCCTCGGCCCCGGGATCGACGCCGTCGCCCCGTACGCGAACATGCGCGACGCCTACCCGTGGCAGGCGCAGCGTTTCGCCGAGTACCGCAACTCCGGCCGGGGCGCCGCGGTCACCGTGCCGGAGAACCGTCCCCAGCTCGCGGCGGCGGAGGCCGCGACGGCGACCCGGGCGACGTACCTCGGCGACTGGATCCCCCGGGAGCCGTGCGCCTGACGGGAGGGGGACGACGGGCGGGGAGGGGCTTCGGGCCCCTCCCCGCCCGTCGTTTCCGGCTGCCGGCGTACGGGTCGGGCCTCCGGGTCAGACCAGCAGGTCGAGGCAGTCGATCGCGGTCGCGGGGCTGCGGCTCCCGGTTGTCCCTAGGTCGCCGCCGGCCGCGGAAGGGTTGCCCCCGTACGAGGCCCGACGCCGGGCGTCAGCCGAGCCGCGCCGTCCTGGCCACCGGCAGGCGGGCGCAGCGGCGGCAGGCCCGGGCCGAGGTCGCCACGACGGCGTGGGAGGCGGCCGCGAGGGCTCCCGCGAGGGCGAGCAGCGGCCAGTTCGTGGCGAGGGCCGAGGCGAGGGCGAGCGCGAGCGTCGTGACCGCCATGGCGACACCGGCGGTGGTTCCGGCCCAGGCGATCACGAGTGGCAGCCGGGGCGGTGTGGGCAGCCGGCGGGCGAGGGTGCCGGTGAGGGCCAGGGTCGCGGCGGCGAGCAGCGTGGCGGCGATCGCGACGCCGGCCAGGTGCACGGCGAGCAGCTGGGCGGCTCGGGGGATCGGCCCCGCCGGGTCGGCGGCGGGGGTCCCGGCCAGGTACCAGCAGGCGATCAGGAAGGGGGCGGTGAACGCGACGGCCCGGGCCGTGTGCCGGGCCTGGGCGAGGGTCAGCTCCCGCTGGCAGCTCGGTACGAGCTCCTCGACCGTCCCGAACTCCCGTACCGCCGCGCGGATCGCGTCCGGGTGGGAGCTGCCCCGCTCGGCATGGGCGTCCGTCGTGTCGGCGAGTCCGCCGCGGATCTCCTCGACCAGCCGGGCCTTGGCGCGGGCCGGGCCGTGCAGGGCGGCCGTCAGGTCGGCGGCGTACGCCTCGACGGGGTCGGTGCCGGGGGCGCTCACGTGGCGAGCCCGGGCGGCGGCGTGGTGGGGTTCAGGACCGAGCCGATCGCGGCGGTGAACTCGTTCCACGCCGTCCGCTCGCCCGCCAGGGTGTGCCGGCCCGCGTCGGTGAGCTCGTAGCAGCGCCGGCGCCGTTCCCCGGAGGACTGCCAGCTGCTGCTGAGGAGTCCGAGCCGCTCCAGCCGTTGCAGCGCCGGATAGATCGTGCCCGTACGCAGTTCCAGCGCGCCGCCGCTGCGGTGCTGGACCGCGGCGATGATCGCGTACCCGTGCAGCGGGCCCTGTTCGAGCACCGCGAGCAGCAGTCCGTCCAGGTGCCCTCGCACCGCATCCGCCTTCATGAGTAGGCAGCCTACCCAAAGGATCGGTAGGCAGTGTATGTATTGGCAGCCAACATATAGGCAGCCAATGAACCGAGTACTGACGCGGAGGCATGCGCCGTGACCGAATTCCTGTTGTCCGTCCACGTCCTGGTGGCGATCGTCACGGTCGGTTCGATCACCGTGGCCGCCTCGATGTTCCCGCGTGTCGCGCTGCGGGCCTGCGGCGGTGGGGAGGGGGAGCGGGAAGGCCGGTCCTCCGGGGGGACCGGGACGGCGCTGCTCCTCCACCGCGTCTGCACCGGGTACGCCGTCGTCGGCGTCGTCGTCCCCGTCTTCGGGATCGCGACCGGCGCCCAGCTCGGCGTCCTGACCGACGCCTGGCTGATCGTGTCGCTCGTGCTGACCGCGATCGCCGCGGCCCTCCTCGGCCTCGCCGTCCTGCCGGGCCAGCGGCGCCTGCTCGCCCTGGCCGAGGGCGCGGCCTCCGAGGAGGAGGCGCGGCCCGTGGCGTCCCGACTGGCCATGCTCACCGGGGTGTTCAACGTCCTCTGGGCGGTCGTCGTCGTCCTGATGATCGTCCGCCCCGGCTCCACGACGGGCGTTTGACTCCCGAGGCTGAACCGTCACCCGCGGGCTCGCCGCCGCTTCCCGTACGCGACGGCGAGGACGGCGAGCAGCGGCCCCCACAGGACGAGCGGGGTGTAGCAGACGTAGAAGGAGGCGGCCTCCCAGCCGCCGCCCTCGCTCGGGAAGTCGGCGGGCAGGGCGTCGCCCCGGACCGTGGTGCCCATGACCTGGGTGGCGAAGGAGAGCACGCTCCACAGGAGCGTGAGTGCCGTGGCGCCTAGGGGGTGTCTTGTCGATCAGGCCGGATCAGGGAGCGGCGTCTGGTGCCGTGGATCGCAAGGCGGAGGAGGGAGTCATGGCGGTGGGGGCACCTCCCGTGCCCGAAGGGCTACGGGGGACCATGGCGAGTGACGACAACGCGGCGAGGCGCGGTGCCAGACGCCGCGAGCCCGGCCTGATCGACAAGACACCCCCTGGGGCGGCCGGGACGAGCACCGCCGCCGGGGGGATCCGGCGGCCCCGCAGGATCGGGACCCAGCCGGGGACCACCTCGCCCCAGCGGGCGATCAGCCCCATCGCGGTGAACGCGACCGCCTCGGAGAAGACGGAGAGGAAGACGACGTACAGCCGCTCGCCGATCCCGATCCCGGCGTCGAAGGCCGCGGGAAGCCGCCAGAGGCTCGCCGGAAGGACGGTGAACGGTACGGCGTAGGCGACGAGTCGGATCCGCCGGGACACCCCGGGCACGGGCTCGTGGGCGGCCCGCCAGGCGGCGCGGAACCGCCCGGGGCCGGGGTGCGCGGGGCGGTCGGTGGGCGGGGTCTCGGCGTGCCGGATGCGCTGCTGCATGCGCGGTCCTCGGGTCCGGTGGGCCGCCGCGCGGCCCGTTCGCTTTCGACGATCGCGGACGGGCGTGGACGGGGGATCACGCCGTGGACCGAATCGGCTCCCCCGCACGGCCGAGACGGCGGTACGCCCGGAGGGGCAGGGAGGCTGCGCCGGAACGCCGGGACCGCCACTGCGCGGGACCGTTACTACACGGGACCGCGACTGCACCGGGCCGTCGTCACACGGGCCGTCACTGCACAGGCCGTCACTGCACGGGGCCCGTCAGCGCGCGGGCCCTTCACCGCGCGGGGGCCTTCACCGCACGGGCCCTTCACCGCGCGGGGGTCGCTCCGAAGCCGCCCCGGAGGGTGGACCGGCCGCCGTCGGCGCCCGTGAGGACCACGGTGTACGTGTCGGCCGAGGCGTCCCGTACCCCTTCGGCGTGGTTGTACTGGACCGCGAAGACATGGCGGCCCGGCGGGACCGTACGCCCCGGTCTGAGGGCCCACCGGTAGACCAGGGCCCCGGGCTCCTCGGTGACCGTGACGGTGAAGTCCTCGGCGGGGCGGGTGCGCCAGTGGCCCGTGCTCACGACGCCGGCCGTGCGGGCGACCCGCACCTCGACGACGAGGCCCGCCACGGACGTCTCCGTCGTCACGGCGAGATCGCCCTGCGCCCACCAGCGGTTGCTGCCGGGGTCCATGGTGCCGGCCACCGCGGCCACCGGCCCCGGCGCGGGCGGCGCCGTCGCCGGCGGGACGGACCGCGGCTCCAGCGTGGTCACGGCCAGCCCGCCGACACCCACCACCCCGGCGACGGCAACCGCCACGGCCACGGCCGCCGTCCAGCGCCGACCGCTCCACGGGAGCGCCCGCGGCCCGGCCGGGCGGGGCCGGGACGCCTGGGGCGGTGCGGCGAGGCCGCGTTCCACCCGGGCGAGGATCCGGGCGTGGTCCGGCCGGTGGGCGAGCGCGGCCTCCCGCAGCTCCCGGTGCAGCTGTGCCTCGTCCATCAACGCCTCCCCGCGACGAGTTCGGTGGCAGCCCGGTCGCCCAGGAGGCGCTGGAGCTCCGCCATCCCCTTGGCGGTCTGGCTCTTGACCGTACCGACCGAGATCCCCAGCGCGAGCGCGGTGTCGCGCTCGGAGAGGTCGAAGGCGTGCCGGAGCACGACGCAGGCGCGCTTGCGGAAGGGCAGGGCGCGCAGCGCCGTCCGTACGTCGACGACGGCCGGGACGTCCGGGTCCTCGACGTGGTCGGGGCGCCGGTCCCAGAAGGCGGCGATCCGGCGCCGTTCGCGCACGGTGCCCCGGATCCGGGTACGGACGAGGTTGGCGACGACGCCCCGGGCGTAGGCCGCGGGGTGGTCGGCGGCGCGGACCCGGTCCCAGCGGTGCCACAGGGCGAGCATGGCGTCGGCCGCGAGGTCGTCGGCGGCGTCGGTCTCGCCGGTCAGCAGGTGCGCGAGGCGGGCGAGCTCGGCGTAGTGGCGCGCGAAGAAGGCCCGGAACTCCGTCGCGCACTCGTCGGCGTCAGCGTCCGCCGTGACCACGACGGCCCTCGGTGGACTCGGTGGGCGAGGTGGGCTCACTGGGCGGGGTGGGCTCGGTGGGCGGGGTGGGCTCGGTGGCCGCGCCGGACCCGACGGGCGAGCCGGGCGGGGCGGGCGAGACGGGCGGGGCGGACCCGACAGGCGATCCGGGCCCTGCGGGCGAGCCCGACAGCCCGGTGCGGGCCGCCGGTCCCGTGCTGGCGCGCTCGGTCAGCCGGGGCGCGATCAGCTCCGTACCCCGCGCGGCCTCGCCGGCGAGGCGGCCGACGAGCCGTTCGACGGCCAGCCGCCCCATCTGCTGGGCGGGTACGGACACGGCGGTGAGCGCTACGGAGGCGTGCACCGCGACCTGGTCGGGGCAGATGGCGACGACGGAGACGTCCTCGGGCACCGCGCGGCCCTGGTGGCGCAGGAGCGCGAGCAGCGGTTCGACGGCGGCCTCGTTCTGGACGACGAGGGCCGTGGTGCCGGGGCGTTCCTCGAAGACGCGGGTGACGGCGGCGGCGACGGCCGCGTAGGTCCCCTCGACCGGCCGGTGGAGCAGGCCGACACCGTGCGCGTCGGCGGCGGCGCGCAGTCCGGTGAGCGTGCGCGCGGCGAAGCCGGTGCCGCGCGCGTAGACGGCGGGAGGCTCGCCGAGGACGGCGATCCGGGTGTGGCCGAGGCCCGCGAGGTGCTCGACGCAGCGCGCTCCTGCGGCCTCGAAGTCGAGGTCGACGCAGTCGAGAACGCCCGAGTACGCGGCGTCGGCGGCCGCGGCGGTCTCGGCGGGCAGTCCGATGAGGACGGCGGGCCGTTCGGCCTCCTGGAGGCAGGGCAGCCGCGGGTCGTCGAGCTCGACGTCCATGACGATCATGGCGTCGGCGATGGCGCTGCCCTCGACCCGGCGGACGGCCTCGGGGCCCTCCTCGCCGGTGAGCAGCAGGACGTCGTATCCGTGGGAGCGGGCCGTGGTGGTGACGGCCATCGCGATCTCCATCATCACCGGCACGTAGAGGCCGGTGCGGAGGGGCATCATCAGGGCGAGGATGTCGGTGCGGCTGCTGGCGAGCGCGCGGGCGCCCGCGTGGGGCCGGTAGCCGAGGGTGTCGATGCTGTGCTGGATCCGCTCGCGCGTGGGGGCGGATATGGAGCGTTTGCCGCTGAGCACGTAGCTGACGGTGCTGGCCGACACCCCGGCGTGGCGGGCGACATCGGCGAGGGTGACCACGTGCGCGCTCCTCGGCAGTTCCCGGTGTTCCGGGCGACCGCCCGACGGTGATGGTTCCGGGCGACCGCCCGATGATTCGGCTCCCGACCCTAAGCGGCCGCTCGTCGAGCTGTCCAGGTGGGCCTCCAAGAGTCCAAGGGTCCGATGGCCGCACGGGGTTGTGCGCGCACCTCCCGCGCGATGGGATGAATCCCGGACGGAAAGCGCATTCCGCATCACTGGCCTCCTCTTTCCCTCAGGCCAACTCCCTTCTCTCGCGCCCCTCCCACCCCTTCCCCTCACCCTCACACTCACCCTCACTCCGACAGGAGGACCATGTCCGACCTGCCCTGGTACGAAGACGTCTCCCCCGGCCGCGGCACGCTGCCGCCCCGCGCCTGGTACGCCGGCTCCGACGCCGCCGCCCTCTCCCTCAACGGCTCCTGGGACTTCCGTCTCTCCCCCACCGCCGACGCCGAGGACACCTCCTTCGCGGCCCCGGACTTCGACGCGAGCGCCTGGGGCACGGTCACGGTGCCGGGCCACTGGGTGCTCCAGGGCAAGGACGAGGAGTACGGCGGCCCCGCCTACACCAACGTCCAGTACCCCTTCCCCGTCGACCCGCCCCGCGTCCCGACCGAGAACCCGACGGGCGACCATCTGCGCCGCTTCGACCTGCCCGCCGACTGGCCTGCGGGCGGCGAGGCCCTCCTCCGCTTCGACGGAGTCGAGTCCTGCGCCCGGGTCTGGCTCAACGGCACCGAGCTCGGCGAGTTCAAGGGCTCCCGGCTGGCCCACGAGTTCGCCGTCGGGCACCTCCTCACCGCGCGGGACAACGTCCTCGCGCTCCGCGTCCACCAGTGGTCCTCCGGCTCGTACCTGGAGGACCAGGACCAGTGGTGGCTGCCGGGCGTGTTCCGTGACGTGACCCTGCTGCACCGGCCGGAGGGCGCCCCCGGCGACTTCTTCACCCACGCCTCGTACGACCACACGACCGCCACCGGCACCCTGCGCGTCGAGTGCGACGTCCCCGGCCGGGTCACGGTGCCCGAGCTCGGCCTCGACCTCGCCACCGGGGAGTCGGCGACGGTGCCGGTCGAGCCGTGGAGCGCCGAGACGCCCCGGCTCTACGAGGGCGAGCTCAGGGCCGGCGGCGAGCGGATCCCGCTGCGGATCGGCTTCCGGACCGTCGCCGTGGAGAACGGGGTCATGACGGTGAACGGCCGCCGGATCCTCTTCCGTGGCGTGAACCGCCACGAGTTCCATCCGGAGCACGGCCGGAGCCTGGACCTCGCGACCATGCGCGAGGACGTGGAGCTGATGAAGCGGCACAACATCAACGCGGTCCGCACCTCGCACTACCCGCCGCACCCCGCCTTCCTCGACCTGTGCGACACGTACGGGCTGTGGGTGATCGACGAGGGCGACCTGGAGACGCACGGCTTCGAGGACCTGGACTGGCGGGGCAATCCGGTCGACGACGAGCGCTGGACCCCGGCGCTGCTCGACCGGGCCGCCCGGCTCGTGGAGCGGGACAAGAACCACCCCTCGGTGGTCATCTGGTCGCTCGGCAACGAGTGCGGCACCGGCGCCGGTCTCACCGCGATGGCGCGGTGGATCCGCGACCGCGATCCGTCCCGGCTCGTCCACTACGAGGGCGACCGCTCCTGCGCGGACACCGACGTCTACTCGCGGATGTACCCGCCGCACGCCGAGGTCGAGGAGATCGGCCGCAGGGCCGACGAGGGCCCGGAGGCCAGGCGTCGGCTCCCCTTCATCCTCTGCGAGTACGCGCACGCGATGGGCAACGGACCGGGCGGACTCTCCGAGTACCAGCGGCTGTTCGAGACGTACGAGCGCTGCCAGGGCGGCTTCGTCTGGGAGTGGATCGACCACGGTCTCGTCCACCCGGTGTACGGCCACGGCTACGGCGGCGACTTCGGGGAGGAGGTGCACGACGGGAACTTCGTCTGCGACGGGCTCCTCTTCCCCGACCGGACGCCGTCGCCAGGGCTCCTGGAGTACAAGAAGGTGATCGAGCCGGTCCGGATCGCCCCCGGCCCCTCGAACTCCCCGGACTCCGTGGGCTCCGTGGGCTCCGTGACCTCGTTGACCTCTGTGGACTCCGTCCTGGTGACCAACGGCCACGATGTCGTCGATCTCGCGCATCTCGCCTTCACCTGGTCCTTCCTGGCCGACGGCGAGACCCTCGCCACCGGTCCGCTCGACGTGCCGCCGCTCCCCGCCGGAGAGAGCGCGCGGGTGGCCCTGCCCGTCCCGCCCGCGTATCCGGCGGGGGTCGAAACCCTGTGGACGGTAAGGGCGTTGCTGGCGCACGACACGGCCTGGGCGCGCGCCGGACACGAGGTGGCCTGGGGACAGGTCCCCGTCTCCGCCCCGGCCCCCGCGCCCCGCGAGGCATCCGGTGCACGGCCCGTCCGCACGGCCGACCGGATCGCCCTCGGCCCCGCGGTCTTCGACGCCCGCACCGGCGAACCGCTCGCCATCGGCTCCCTCCCCGTCACCGGTCTGCGCCTCGACGTCTGGCGGGCGCCCACGGACAACGACGAGGGCGCGCCCTGGCAGCCCGACGAGCGCCACGGTCCGCTCTGGCGCGAGCTCGGCCTGCACCGGATGCGCCACCGTCTCGACGAAGTCGCCCTGGACGAGGATTCCCTGACAGTGCGGACGCGGGTGGCGCCGGCCGCCCGGGACGTCGGCCTGCGCACCACGTACCGCTGGACCTCGGACGGCGCCGCGCTGCGGCTCCGTGTCGAGGTCGTCCCCGAGGGCGAGTGGCGGGTGCCGCTCCCCCGGCTCGGGGTCCGCCTCGGCCTGCCGGCCGCCCTGGACAGGGCGGTCTGGTACGGCGCCGGGCCCGGCGAGGCGTACCCCGACACCCGGGCCGCCGCGCGGCTCGGACGGTGGGAAGCCCCCGTGGACGAGCTCCGGACCCCGTACCTGCGGCCGCAGGAGAACGGGGCGCGGATCGACACCCGTTGGCTGGTGCTCGACGGGGCAGGCGGGGGCGTACGGGTGGAGGGCGAACCCGCCTTCGCGTTCACCGCCCGCCGCTGGACGACGGAGCAGCTGGACGCGGCCGACCACCCCACCGATCTGGTGCCGGGCGACACGCTCTGGCTGCACCTGGACCACGCCCAGCACGGCATCGGCTCCCAGTCCTGCGGACCGGGCGTGCTTCCCGCGTACCGGCTGGACGCGGCCCCGGCGTCCTTCTCCCTCGCCTTCGCCCCGCTCGGCTGACCTGAGCCCCGGCCCCGCTTCGGGGCCGGGGCTCAGGTCATGTTGAAGTACGGCAGGGGGCCCGCCGGCTGGCCGACGGTCACGCGGCGGATGACCGCGATCGCGAGGACCGCGCACAGGATGTTGAGGCTCTCGTCGACCGGGTTGCGGTAGTCCGTCTGGTCGAGGACCAGCAGGTGGAAGGCGACCGAGAGCGGGCCGGGATACGGTGCCGCCGCCGTGGTCGGTCACGGCGGCGGTGATCATCCGCATCGTGGGGGCGCTCCGACCCGCCGTCCAAGGGTCGGCGACCCTTGGACACGGCCTCAGGGGTGTCTTTCCGATCAGGCCGGACACGGCTAGCGGAGCAGCGGCTCCGGGACGATTCCCCGGGCCCGTAGTTCCGCCGCGACGAGGGCCGCGTACTCCGTGGCCCCCCGGACCGAGGTGTGGGTGTTGTCCCGCTTCTCCGTCGTCAGATAGAGCGCCTTGGACGCCTCGGGCCCCAGCTGTTCGACCCGCGCCTTCGTGAGGGCGGTGAGGTCGATCAGCGGGGTGCCGAGGGAGCCCGCGAGGGCGCGGATCTCGGCGGGGTGGTCCACGCCGAGGCCGTTGACGAGCAGCGCGGTGCCGTTGTCCAGGGTGCCGTCGGCGTTGAACCAGCGGCGGACGATCGGGGTGACGAGGACGGGTTCGCCGCCCCTGGCCCGTACCCGCTCGACGAGGCTGGTCAGGTTGGCGCGGTAGGTGGCCGCGTCCGTCTGCTTGTCGTTGTGGGCGAGCTGGACGAGGACGGGGTCGCCGGGGCGGATCGCGGCCTCGACCGTGTCGAAGAGCGCCGGGTTCGCCAGGAAGGTGACGGTGCTCTCGCCGGAGTCGGCGTGGTTGGCGACCGCGATCCCCCGCTTGAGGTGGGTGGGGAGTCGCTGGCCCCAGCCGGTGTACGGGTCGCCCGGCTGGTCGCAGACGGTGGAGTCGCCGACGAGGAAGAGGCGCCGGGCGGCGGGGGCCGGGGTGACCCGGAGCGCGGTGACGCGGGGGGCCGCGCCGCCGAGGACCAGGTCGAGGCCGGGGGTGCCGGCGGGGCCCGTGGGCTCGCCCTCGGGCTCGCGGACGTCCACGGTGAACGAGCGCCGGACGGTCTCCCCCGCCGCGGTGGCGGTCTCGGCGAGCAGGGCGCGCCGGGTCTCTCCGGTGACGGCGGTGGAGCCGGCGGTCCCGCCGCCGAGGGTGACGGTGACGTCGTACGTACCGGGGGCGACGTCGAAGTGGCAGGCGAGCTCGCCCGTGGCGGTGCCCGTGGCCGTGGCGGCGCAGTGGTCGAGGCCCTGGCCGTACGGGCCGTCGGCGCGGGCGGCGGGGGCCGCCGCGAGCGACCCGAGGAGGGTCGCCGCGGCGGTGAGGAGTGCGGTCCTTCGCATGGTCCTGTTCCTCTCGGTTCTCACGCGGGGAGGTGGTCGCCGACCAGGGCGAGGTTCTGGATGGCGGCCAGCCCGTACAGGGCGGTGGTGTTGGTGCTGATCCACAGGTGCTCGTAGCCGGGTTCGAGGGCGGCGGAGCCCTGGACGGGGGTCTTGTCCCAGACCATGTCCGCCGTGTAGCCGTCGCTCTTGTCGAACTTGACCCAGGCGCGCTGGGCGAGCTTGGTGTCGCCCAACTGGGCTGCCGCGTAGGCGTCCTGGCGCGAGTGGCCCTGGAAGAGGAGGAGGGTGCCGAAGTTCTTGCCGTAGCGGGCGGCCTGTTCGGTCTTGGTGGCGTTGAAGTAGCGGCAGTAGTCGAGCCAGGCCGTCTTGAACTGCGGGATGTCGACGAGGTCGATGAGTTCGGCGCACATCTCGACCAGGCCGAACATGGCGGAGAGGTGGGAGACGCCGACGACGGGCTCGGTCGCGACGGCGAAGCGGCCGGTGTCGAGGTCGTAGAGGCCGGTGCCCTGGACGAAGCCGTTGGGCTGGGCGGCGATGGTCTCCATGGTGGAGCGGAGCCGGGCCTCGGCCTTGGCGGCCTTGGGGCCACCGCGCTCCCACTCGGTGAGCCAGGCGGCGGCGAGGCCGCTCCAGTCGGTGCCGAAGCCGACGGAGAGGGCGTGCCGGTCGGGGGTGTAGGGCTCGGTGCGGATCTTGCGGATGGGGTCGAGGACGAGGAAGGTCTCGTCGGAGTCGACGAGGTCGTGCATGAGGTCGCCGACGCGCTCGTCGGCGGTGAGGAAGTAATAGGGGCGGCGGTAGACGGCGGTGGAGATGCGCTGCTGCTTGGCGCTGTCGGCGAAGTGCTGGACGCCGTGGCGGGTGCCGAGTCCGGCCCAGGTGCCGAGGTGGTAGACGTCGACCTCGCCGGTGTGGCGGGTCATGGCCTCGGCGAAGCGGAAGACGTCGGCGCGGCCGGAGCGCAGGTAGGCGTACCAGAGCCACAGGTCGGGCGAGAGCTCGGAGTTGTCCCAGGCGTAGCCGCCGATGTCGTACCGCCACTGGTGACGGTCCTCGTCGTAGGTGTGCATGATGTCGCCGTAGTCCCAGAAGCCGTACCAACGGCGCTGCTCCGCCTGGTCCTTGTAGTAGGTGAAGAGGTAGTCGAGGTGGTCCTCGATCTTCGCCTTGGCGGGGGTGGAGCGGTCGACGGGTGAGAAGAGTCCGCCGAACACCCGGGCGCGGACCAGGCCTTCGGGGCCGACGGCGAGCTGTGGCGGGGTGCGGACGGCGGCGGCCTGGGCGACGAGGGTCTCGGCGGCGGGGGTGGCGGCGTTGGCCCAGAACATCAGCTCGCTGGTGCGGGCGATGCCGTACGGGGTGCCGAAGCCCGGCTCGTGGTCCTCGTAGGTGATGTTGAGGCCTTCGAGCTGCTCGGGGAAGGTGTCCTGGCCCATGCCGTCGTGGTAGAAGCGCAGGTCCATGGGCTGGGCCTCGGGCGACCAGAGCCAGAGGGTGACCTCGGCCTCGTCGCCGGCGGCGCCCCGGATGTCGAGCTGGGCGGGGTGCTTCTGCCAGAAGTCCCGCAGACCGAAGGAGAGTCCGCCGGTCACGCCGCCGACGTAGCCGAAGCCGTTCGCGCGGCGGCCGCCGCCTGCCGGGATCCAGCCGTGGCCGGGCTTGGTGCGCTTGCGCAGGGCGAAGCCGTCGGCGGAGAGCTGGGAGAGGGTGTAGTCGCCCCAGGTGGGGACGTACTGCATGCGGGTGGTGACGCGCTGGTCCCAGGTGGCGGGGTCGGGCAGCTTCTCGCCCTTGACCTGGGCGGTGCGGACGGCGGCGCCGGGGTCGCGGCGCAGGCCGGTGATGCCCTGGACGGCCTCGGTGAGGAAGCCCGCGCCCTCACCGGCGATCCGGACGTGCCGGTCGTAGGCGGCGTCGCGCATGGGGACGGTGAAGCGGACGCCGAGGCCGCGGATGAAGTCCTTGTTCTGGTCGCCGTCGTAGGTGATGGTGTGGACCATGCGGAAGGACTCGGAGCCCGCGTAGAAGTAGAGACGCACGGAGAACGGCAGCCAACTGCGGCTGCCCTTGCGGTGCTTGCCGTCGATGCGGACCACGGCCCGGACGGGGCCGTTCTGTTCGACCGTGGCTCCGGAGATCTCGCCGTCGAACCGCTCCCACTTGGCGTTGCCCTGGTCGCCGTCGTCGAGGTCGCTCTGCCGGAGCAGGACGAGCCGGCCGTCGGTGGCGATCTTCACCCCGTCCCGGGTGACGGACTCGACGAGCTTTCCGCCGTCCTTCCACATCACGGCGCGGACGGTGCCGGTGTCGACGGTGATCCGGCGGTCGGTCTCGGTGACGGAGACGGCCTTGGCCGCGGTGGCGGGGGCTCCGGGGGCGAGGGTGAAGCGCTCGGTCCCGGCGGCCTCGGGCCCGACGGCGTGCGCGGTCCACTTGAGGGAGCCGTCGGGCCAGCGGGCGGTGGTCCAGGTCTGTACGGGGACGTTCGCGCCGTCGGCGGTGGTGAGCGCGAAGGACTGGTCGGCGGGGTGGACGCCCTTGGGCCAGGCGGCGCCGAAGGTCGAGCCCGCGGCGGCACCGAGGCCGCCGGGCTCCAGCCAGGTGACGGTGGCGGGCCGGTCGGCCGCCGGGGTCTCGGCGGGCGCGGCGGCCCGGGCGTCCCCGCGTCCGAGCACCCAGCTGAACTGTGCGGCGGCTCCGGCCACGGCGGCGGCCTTGAGGAGGGAGCGGCGAGGTATCGCGGACATCAGAATCCCTTCATGCGCATGACGGAGAGCGCTGTCGCGGCGGGGCGCGCGGGGACAGCGGAGGAGCAGAAGAAGGAGAAGGAGGGGGCGTACCCCCGGCGACTACACGGTCGCCGGGGCGGGGGCGGGGGTTCGTCGTTCGACGGCCAGCGCGGCGGCGACCACGATGCCGAGGGCGGGCAGGGCCAGCGGTGCCGAGAACCGGGCGGAGGCCGCGATCACCGCGAAGCCGCAGACGACCAGCAGGGAACCGGCCGGATCCCGCAGGGTCCTGCGGGCCGCCGGTGCCAGGAGCTCGCGCCAGCGGGCGCCCGGGTACCAGGACGCGCACGCCCGCAGCAGGGCGACGGCGAGCCCGAGGGCCACCAGGACCCCGACCGCGCCCACGAGCCGGGCGCCGGGCAGCGCCCCCGCCCGTACGACGGCGAGGTCCGCCCACAGCAGGGCGAGGGCTGCCCAGACGGCGAGGCCCACGAGCCAGCCCCGGCGCGCGGCGGCGCGCAGGTCGGCGGCGAAGAACCGCAGACCGGCCTCCTCGTCGCCGGTCCAGCGCCGCAGATGGGCCGAGCCGGCCGCGAGGGCCGCCGGCAGCGTCACCAGCGGGAGCGCGGCGACGGCGATCCACACCCCCACGAGGAGGCACTCCGCGAAGACCCCGAAGCGGGCCAGGAACCGTGTTCTCATCTCGCCGGCCACCCCCTCAGCCCTTGAGGCCCGAGGTGGCCATGCCGTCGATGAGGTACCGCTGGAAGGCGAGGAAGAAGGCGACCACCGGGAGCAGCGCCACGAGCGACATCGCGATCATGCCGCCGTAGTTGGCGACGCCGTCCTGGTCGACGAACATCTTCAGGCCGAGCGAGACGGTGTACTTCTCCGGTTCGTTCAGGTAGATCAGCGGACCCATGAAGTCGTTCCACGCGTTGATGAAGGTGAAGATCGCGCTGGTGATGAGGGCCGGCCGGCAGAGCGGCAGCACGATCGACCAGTAGGTCCGCAGGTGCCCGCAGCCGTCGAGGCGGGCGGCCTCGTCCAGCTCCTTCGGCAGCCCGCGCATGAACTGGAGCATCAGGAAGACGAAGAAGGCGTCCGTGGCCAGGTACTTGCCGAGCAGCAACGGCGTGTAGGTGTTGATCAGTTCGAGCTTCTGGAAGAGCACGTACTGCGGGATGAGCAGCACGTGGTACGGCAGGAGCAGCGTGCCGATCATCAGGGTGAAGAGCACTCCGCGTCCGGCGAAGCCGATCTTGGCGAAGGCGTACGCGGAGAGCGAGCTGGAGATCAGCACGCCCACCACCGAACCGACGGCCAGGAAGAGGGAGTTGCCGAAGAAGGTGGAGATGGGGATGTCGGCGATGCCGTCGGCGAGCCGCCGGTAGTTGTCGGTGATGGGCTCGGCGGGGAAGAGCGTGAGGCTGCCGACGATCTCGTCGTTCGGTTTGAAGGAGCCGCCGATCACCCACACCACGGGGTAGAGGATGACCGCGAGCACGGCCAGGGCCCCCAGGTGCCAGGCGACCGATCCCGCCGTGCGCGGGGGGCCGGTCCTCGTCCCGGTGCGTGTCCGGCGGACGCGTGTCCCGCGGGTGCCGGTCGCTCCTGTGCCGTTCGCTCCTGTGCCGGTCGCGTCCGTGCCGGTGCGTGCGAGGCTCATCGGGCCCCCTCCTCGTAGTGCACCCAGCGCCGCTGGGACCAGAACAGCACCGCCGTGACCAGGCCGACGGCGAGCAGCAGCATCCAGGCCATCGCCGAGGCGAGACCCATCCGGCTGTTCTCGAAGCCCTGGATGTAGAGGTAGCAGGTGTAGACGAGCGTGCCGTCGGCCGGCCCGCAGGCGTTGCCCTGGCTGCCGATGATGTAAGCGGAGCCGAAGATCTGGAAGGAGTGGATGGTCTCCAGGAGCACGTTGAAGAAGAGCACCGGGGAGATCATCGGCAGGGTGATGTGCCAGAACCGCCGCCACGGGCTCGCCCCGTCGACCTGTGCCGCCTCGTACAGCTCGCGCGGCACCTGTTTGAGTCCGGCCAGGAAGATGACCATCGGGGCGCCGAACTGCCAGACGGTCAGGGCGACCAGGGCGTAGATGATGCGGTCGGGGTCGCCGATCCAGCCTCCGGCGTCCATGCCGAAGACCTGCTGCGCGCGGTCGACGGCGGCGCCGTCGGAGAAGATGGCGCGCCAGACGATGGCGATCGAGACGCTGGCGCCGATGAGCGAGGGGGCGTAGAACGCGGCCCGGTAGAAGCTCTGGCCGCGCCGGCTCTGGTTGAGCAGCAGGGCGACGCCGAGCGCGGCGGCCAGTTTCAGCGGGGTGCCGATCACCACGTACCAGCCGGTGATCTCGACCGAGGTGCGCCAGCGGGCGTCGCCGAACATCTCGGTGAAGTTGTCGAGGCCGATCCACTTCGGTGCGTCGAAGAGGTTGTAGTCGGTGAAGGCGAAGTAGAGCGAGGCCACCATGGGGCCCGCGGTGAGCAGGAGGAAGCCCGCGATCCAGGGGGACATGAAGAGGTACCCGGCGAGGTTCTCGCGGCGGGCCCCTCGGGGGCGGGAGCGGCCCGCCGGCCGGCCCGGGAGCCCGCCGCCCGACGGGGAGTCCGCGGGTGCGGTCCCCCCGTCCGGGAGGCCGGCCCGCGCGGGATGCGGTGCGGGGGTCGGTGCGGAGGTCACGGCGGCGTCCATCAGGAGGAGAGCGCCGTCTTCGCCTCGGTGAAGTACTGCTTCACCGCGTCCGCGACCGGCCGCTCGCCCAGGGACATCTCCTCGGCGAGCCGCATGAAGGCGGCCTCGCAGACGTCGGCGCCGGCTGGGTGCGGGGTGATCGGCTCCAGGACGCGGGACTCGACGAGCTGCTTCTCGTACGCGGCGATCTGCTTGCCGACCTCGTCCGCCGGGACGTACGCCTGGTACTGGGCCTCGGTGGCCGGGACGCCCCGGTCGTAGCCCATGATCTTCCCGACCTCGGGGTCGTGGACCATGAAGTCGATGAACTGGGCGGCCTCCTTGGGGTGCTTGGTGCGCTTGGAGGCGCTGAGCATGAGGGAGCCGAGGTACTGGCCGGTCTTGCGGCCGTCCGTGGTGGGGATGGGGGCGAGGCCGTACTGGCTCTTGCCCTCGGAGGTGTAGCGGACGGCGAAGTTGTCCCAGGTGAACTCGCAGCCGGCGAGTTCGGCGGTGACCGCCGACTTGGGCTTGGCCGGGATGGTCTTCTTCGGATCGGCGTAGACGCCGGACTTCACCCGCGCGAACGCCTTGGTCCACCAGTCCGTCAGGTCCGCCTCGGTGAAGCCGAGGCCGGAGGCGGTGAAGAAGGCCTTGCCGTGCTGGCGCAGGTAGAGGTCGTACAGGTACATGATCCCGTACGGGCCCGCGTCGCCGGCCCGGCCCTGGGTCTCCTGGATCCTGGCGAGGGCCGCGTGGTACTCGTCCCAGGTCCAGCCCGGCTTCGGGGTGACCCCGGCCTTGGTGAAGACGGCCTGGTCGACGACGAGGGCCATCGAGTTGCTGCCGACGGGGACACCGAGGAGCCTGCCGTCGACCTCGCCGAACTTCTCCAGGCCGGCCCGGAAGCCGTCGAGGCGGAGGTTCCCCGCCCCGGCCTGCTCGCGCAGGTCGAGGAGGACGTTCTTCGCGTCGTACTTGCGCAGGAAGCCGATGGCGTTCTGGAAGACGTCCGGCGCGTTGCCGCCCGACGCCTGGGTGTTGAACTTCTTCCAGAAGTCGGCGTAGGGCTGGAAGTCGGTCTTGATCTTGATCTTCGGGAACTTCTTCTCGAAGAGCGCGATCGACTGGTTGATCCGCTTGGCCCGGTCCTCCGAGCCCCACCAGCTGTACCGAATGGTGACCGTGCCGTCTCCGGAGCCCGAGCCGGTGCCACAGCCCGCCGCAGTCAGGCCGAGAGCCGCCAGCGAGCCGCCGGCGACCTTCAGCATGCTTCGACGGTCAACAGTGCTTTGAGTACGCACAGTTCGTCCTCCGCGCGTTATTAGAACGTTTCAGGAAAGCGCTTGCTGGGACAAAGTAGGGTCGTCCGCCAGCCACGTCAACGCTTCGGACAGGATCTTTCGAAGCGCTTCGAAGCGGCAGCGCGGTCCACCCTTGTGAAAGGATTCAACAAGAGCCCCGTCAGGCCAGCCGGATGACGTTCCAGGACATCGGCTCCAGGACGGCCCGCAGCAGCCCGTCGTCGAGCGTCGAGCCGTCCACCGGGTGCGGCACGACACGCTCCGGCTCGTCGAGCGTGTTGCGGGCCTCGGGGTCCGCGTCGGCGAGCGCGCTGTGCTCGACGACCCGGTCCAGGCCGAGGCCGCGCAGGGTCACCTCCAGCGGCAGCGGCGCGTTCCGGTCACGGTTGACGGCGAAGACGGTCACCGTGCCGTCCTCGCCGCGTACGGCCGTGGCGTGCAGCAGGGGCACCTCGCCGAACCTCGCCGTGGAGTACTCCGGCGAGTCCACGCGGACGTCGAGGACGGTGCCTCGGCCGTGGCGGGAGGCCTGGGCGAAGGGGAAGAAGGTGGTCTGCCGCCAGGCGGCACCGCCCGGCTCGGTCATGATCGGGGCGATCACGTTGACGAGCTGGGCGAGACAGGCCACCGCGACCCGGTCGGCGTGGCGCAGCAGGGCGATCAGGAGGGTGCCGAAGACGACGGCGTCGGTGACGGTGTAGACGTCCTCCAGGAGGCGCGGGGCCTCCTGCCAGTCCTCCACCGCGTGCGGATTGGGCCGGCGCTGGTACCAGACGTTCCACTCGTCGAAGGAGAGCGTGAGCCTCTTGCCGGACTTCAGCCGGGCGCCGACGTGGTCGCAGGTCGCGACGACCTCCTCGATGAAGGCCTCCATGTCGACGGCGGAGGCGAGGAAGGAGTCGCGGTCGCCGTCCACCTCCTCGTAGTAGGCGTGGAGGGAGACATGGTCCACGACCTCGTAGGTCTCCGCGAGGACCGTGGCCTCCCAGGCGGCGAAGGTCGGCAGCCCGCGCGCCGAGCTGCCGCAGGCGACGAGTTCGAGACCGGGGTCGATGCTCCGCAGGGCACGGGCGGTCTGGGCGGCGAGCCTGCCGTACTCCTCGGCGGTCTTCTGCCCGGTCTGCCAGGTGCCGTCCATCTCGTTGCCCAGGCACCACAGACGTATGCCGAAGGGGTCCTTGTCGCCATGGGCGGCGCGGCGGTCGGAGAGCTCGGTGCCGCCGGGGTGGTTGGCGTACTCGACGAGGTCCATCGCCTCGGTGATGCCACGGGTGCCGAGGTTGAGCGCCATCATCGGCTCGGCCTCCGGTCCGACCTTCCGCAGGAAGGTCATGAACTCGCTCAGGCCGAAGCGGTTGGTCTCGGTGGACCGCCAGGCGACGTCGAGCCGGCGCGGCCGGCCCTCGACCGGGCCGACGCCGTCCTCCCAGCGGTAGCCGGAGACGAAGTTGCCTCCGGGGTAGCGGATCGCGGTGACCCCCAGCTCGCGGACGAGCTCCAGGACGTCGGTGCGCAGACCGTCCTCGTCGGCGGCCGGGTGGCCGGGCTCGTGGATGCCCGTGTAGACGCAGCGCCCGAGGTGCTCGACGAAGGAGCCGAAGAGGCGGGGGTCGACGGGGCCGACGGTGAAGTCGGGGTCGAGGGTGAAACGAGCGGTGCGGGTGGTGCGTTCGGCGTGGGACACGCGGATCCCTCTCGTTCAAGTTGTTCGAAATATCGACCAACGGTCGTATGTCCGAACGAGAACGTAGGAGGGGAGATCGCGCGCGTCAATGGAGGCTCAGCCCAGGACCAGCAGCACCGCCAGGGCGACGAGGAGGGAGTCGATCCGGTCCAGCAGGCCGCCGGAGCCGGCCAGCCAACGGCCGGCGTCCTTCACCCGGGCACCCCGCTTGACCATCGACTCCAGCAGGTCCCCCAGCGGGCCGCCGACCGCCACGGCCACAGCCGTCTGCCACGTCAGCGACGACAGCACGGCGAGCGCGCAGAGACCGGCAGCCGCCCCGGCCAGCGTGCCGCTCCACCTCTTGGCGGGCGACAGCGGGGAGAGCCGGGGGCCGCCGAGACGGCGACCTGCCCCGTACGCGACGATGTCGGCGATCGACACGGCCACGAACAGCACGAGGCCGAGAGCACCCGACGACACGAGACCGGCCAGGGCGCCCAGCCACACGAGCCCGAGCAGGCCCGCCCCCAGACGGCGGAGCCCGTGCTCGGCGTCGCCCGACAGCAGGGGCACTCCGGCGATCGCGAGCGCCCCGACCGCCGCTGCCCGGAGCACCTCCCCGGGTGCCAGCCAGGCGGTCAGGACGAGCCCGACGACGGCCGCGCCGAGCACCGCCCGGTCCACCGGGCCCAGCCGCAGCAGCCCGCCGAACTCCGCCACCGCGACCACCCCGACCACGGCCGCGAGCACCGCGATCCCCGGCGGACCGAGCCAGAACGCGGCGGTGACCAGGGGCACTCCGAGCGCCCACACACACCAGCGGACCATCAGCTCACGCCGCCGGGTCGCCGCCACCGCGAGCCCTCCGACCGCCAGCGCCCCGCCGAGGTACGGCACGAGACCGGGGACCGTCGTCACCGGGAGACCCGCCCGTCCGGCATGCCCGACGCCACCGCCACCGGCGCGCGCAGCGCGTCCAGGGCGCTCCGGCACGCCGCCACGATCCGCGCGTTCTCCGCCGTGTCGCGGACGGCGACGCGGACGGTCCGCCCCTCGTACGCCGGGGACATCGGCGACAGGTCCCGCAGGTACACGTCGTGGCGGCGGCACTCACGCACCAGCCGGGCCGCGCTCGGCCCGTCCGGCGGCAGGGTCACCGTGAGGAAGTTCGCCACCCCCTCGTCGACCGAGGAGAACCCGTCGAGCTCCGCGAGCCCGGCGGCGAGCCCCCGGCGCAGCACGGCGGTGCGCGCCCAGCGTTCCGCGTAGTACGCGGGGTCGCGCAGCGCCGTCACGGCGGCCAGCTGGGCCGGCAGGCTCACGGGCCACGGCGGCGTCCAGCGGCGCAGCTCCCCGGCCGTGTCCGGGTCTGCCACCAGATACGCGGCCCGCATCCCCGACAGCGCGTACATCTTCGACAGCGACGTGCAGACCACGACCCGGGGGTCGACCGAGGCGAGCCCGGCCAGCGAGTCCGCCGGATCGACATAGCCCAGGTACGCCTCGTCGATCCACCACCGGGTCCGCGCGGGCGAGGCCTCGATCACCGCGCGCAGCGCGTCGGCGGGAGCGTGACGGCCGGTCGGATTGTTCGGATTGACCACCACCACGAGGTCGTACCGTCCGCTCCGGGTCGCGGCGGCGAGCCGGGCCGGATCGAGCAGCCAGCCGTCCTCCGGGCTCAGCCGGAGCCGGTCGACCCGGCAGCCGATCACCCGCTCGGTGACATGGGCGTACTCGCCGTAGCTCGGATCCAGCAGGAGCACCCGGCTCCCCGGCGTCAGCCACCGGCCGAACGCCCGGAAGATCAGGTCGGACGAGCCCGCCCCGACGACCAGCGACTCCACCGGCAGCCCACGGACCCCGGCGAGCTCCGCGAGCAGACCTTCCGCGCCCGTCGGAGGCGAGGTCCGCGCCACCCACCCCGGATCCTCCGACAGGACCGCGCGGACATCAGGGGACGGCGGGAACCAGGCGTCCAGCACATCGGCCCCGACCACCTCGTGACGACGGGTCAGCGTCCGGAAGTCCGTACCGATCGCCGAGAAGAAGGCACCGCCGTGCTCACAGCCGTCCGCGCGCGGCGCGAACTCCACGTCCAACTGCCAGTCCAGGCCCGCCCGCAGCCGCTCCAGGGTCCGGCCGTGGCGCTCCCCGACCGTCCTCGTCAGCTCGGCCACGGAGCCGCTCAGCACCTCGAACGAGACGGCGCCCGAGCGGACCGTGTGCCCCGTCGGCCGCAGCCCGGTGGCGAGGTACATGTCGAGCAGTTCCGTGCGTCCCATCGCCACCACCCGGCGGCCGCCCCGCGCCGCGACCCAGCGAAGCGCCGCGTACATGAGGAGCGGCGCCGCCGCGGTGGACCGCCAGCGCTCCTCGACGGTCAGGACGCGGATCTCGAACGGCGCCTCCTCCGTCAGGACCGGCAGCTCCTCGCGTGTCAGGTACTTGTCCAGGGAATAGCGTCCGACCCAGGGCGGGGTGAGACTGACGAAGCCGATCCGCGTCTTCCCGCGCGCGGCCACGAGATACACGTTGTCGCCGTCGAGCCCGTCGCTCAGCCGCCCTGACGGATCCACCGGATGCTGTCCCAGCTCCTCCGCGTACACGCGATGGCGCAGCTCGTGGATCCAGTCGTGATCACTGGGCGTGGCAGCGCGCAGCTGCAAGGCGTGGTGCATGTGTGTCCCCCTGAGACGCTCCGGTATGCGCGCACCAGCATGGAGGAGTCCGGGTGACGACACCTGAGTACGCGTACTCACCCTGGTGACGCGGAAGTTGAGCACGGTCCGGAGGCACGTTCGCGGAGCCACGGAGAAGGTGAGGGGGAACGACCGAAGGCCGGGCGGGCCCCATCGGGGTCCACCCGGCCTCGTCGTACGCGGAGCCGTCTCCAAGCGGGGCGGGCTGTTATTCGAGCAGCTCCGCGTACGAGCCCATGGCCAGGGCGATGTCCGCCTGGGCCCAGAACCGGTGGTAGGTGAAGACGGGGGCGGCGCCGCCCGCCAGGTAGGCCTCGATCTTCGGCCAGGCCGGGTCGTCCTGGTAGAAGGTGCGCATCGAGGCGAAGGTGGAGGAGTTGTTCACCGTGTCGCCGTTCGGCATGACGCCGGTCCAGCCGCTCGGTACGTACACGGGGTCGTCGAAGCGGTTGTAGTCGGCGCGGGTCTCCGCGACGGCGATGCCCAGCGGGTCCTGGTGGTGGTCCCACATGCCGTCGAGCAGGGCCTTGGCGACGCGCTTCGCCTCGGCGTGGCCGGACTTGGCGGCGTAGTACGTCAGGGTCTTGGCGTAGGCGGCGGCCACGCCGACGTCGTTCGTGTAGTCGGCGACGGTGACGTGCAGCCCGGCGTTGGCACCGGGGTTCGCCGCGTTCCAGGTGTCGGGCGCGCCGGACCACTGGAGGGTGGAGGGGATGCGGTAGGTGCCGTCCGGGTTGATCGTGGTCTTGGACAGCGCCCAGGAGACCCACTTGTCGAGGACCGTCTTGGCCTCCGCGTCACCGGTCTGCTGGTAGTACTCGGCGACCCGCTCCATGGACCAGGCCTGGAAGCCGAACCACTGGTTGGACGCGGGGTCGTGGTAGACGGGCTTCTCGTCGTAGAAGAGGCCGTGGAAGGTGGGCGTGCCGGCCGGCGGGGTGGCGTAGCGGCCCTGCCAGCTGTTGGTGGCACCGCCCGCGATCGCACCCTCGTCGGACTGGAGCCAGCGGTAGAACTCCAGCTGCCGGTCGAGGCTGGTCGCCCAGTCCGCCGCGCCCGTCGCCGACTTGGGCTTGAGCGGGGCGTAGGCGCTGAGCGCGTACGCGGCGAGCGGGTTCTGGTAGCCGCCGTGGGCGTGGCTGGAACCGATCCGCCAGGACCAGCCGGCCGAGGTGTCGGTGGCGCCGCCCCAGGCGTAGTACCAGGACATCAGGTAGTGCGCGCTGTCCTTGCCGGTGCCGGCCGGGCAGGCGGTCGGGCCGACGCAGTTCCCGGCCTTCTTGAAGTACTTGTCGAACATCGAGTAGCGCAGGTAGTCACCCATCTTGGCGGCCTTGCCGACGGTCGTGGCGACCTGGGTGCCCTTGCCCTGGCCCTTGGCCCAGAGGTCGGCCCAGTAGGCGGCCTGGACGGCGCGGGCGTCGGCGTCGGGGGCGTTGGTGAACTTCCACTGCTTGGCGTAGGAGGCGTCCCCTGTGAAGAGGTCGAGGTAGCCGTTCTTCCCGCCGTAGGAGAAGTTGTCGCAGGTGGGGTGGGTGACGGTCTCCCAGACGGACTCCTGCGGTCCGCGCTGGAAGGTGTTGATGTAGGAGGGGCCGGTCGCCGTCGGGCCCGCGGAGCACTTGCCGGGCTCGTTGCCGAAGCCGTAGACGTTGTCGACGTCCTGGAGCCAGTGCATGCCGTAGACGTCGTCGGTGCCGTAGGCGCTCTTGAGCTCGCCGGCGATCGGGTCGGAGCCCGAGGTGACGCCGGAGTCGAGCCTGGCCGGGTACTGCGACGGCAGGTCCCACTCGGGCGCGTAGGTGGCCGGCTTCGCCGCGTTGTAGGAGGAGGCGGTGGCCTGGTCGGCGTGGGTGGGGATCATGAATTTCTCCATGGTCTCCCAGGCGCCGTTGAACTTGGTCCAGTCCCCGGTGATCTTCCCGTACATGGCCTGGAGCCAGATGAGGTAGCTGTACGCCTCCGAGGTCGTCTCGTGCCCGTGGTCGGGGGCCTCGACGATCAGGGTCTCGACGGAGTGGTACGGGATGCCCTCGGGCGAGAAGTAGCCGTTGGCCGGGTTGGTGATCTTCCCGTGGAGGTCGAGGAAGCGGGCGTCGTACGTGGAGTCGGCGGCCAGCTGGGCGACGGTGACCTCGGCCTTGGCGTGGCCGGGGGCGGTCGCGGTGAAGACGGCCGAGCCGGTGCCGGTGGCCGCGGCGGCGACGGTCACCTTCTGGGCGGTGTTCCAGTTCGCCGGGGTGAAGGTGAGGCTCGCCGGGGTCGCGGTGAGGTTGGTGTTGCCCGAGGTGCGGGCGACGCTCACCGTGACGTTCGCGGTGGGGGCGGTGGAGAGCTTCAGATCGAAGGTGCCCGTGGTGCCCTGGCGTACTCCGAGCTGGCTCGGGGAGGCGACCAGCGCGGCTCCCGCGGCGACGGTGATGCCGACGGGCGCGGACTCGGCGGAGGCGCCGAGGCTGTCGTAGGCCTTGGCGTAGAGGGAGTGGGACCCGGCGGCGAGGCCGGCCGCGCTGAAGGCGAAGGGCGCGGTCGTGTCCGTACCGAGGAGCGTGGTGTCGCTGTAGAACTCCACCTTGCCGACGGTGGCGCCGTCGGCCGCGGCCGCGGTGGCGGCGAGCGGCACCGCGTCGCCCTGGGTGAAGACGGCGCCGGCGGCGGGGCTGGTCAGGACGGCGACCGGCGGCTGGTGGGCGCCGGTACAGGGGGTGCCGTTGACCGCGAAGGAGGTCGGGGCGGCGTTGGTCCCGCTGTAGGTGAACTGGGCTCCGGTGGTGGCGGCGGCCCCCGGGGCGAGGGTGCCGTTCCAGGACGCGTTGGTCACGGTGACGTTCTTGCCCGACTGGGACCAGAGGCCGCTCCAGCCGTTGGTGAGCTTCTGGTCACCGGCGTACGAGTAGGTCAGCGTCCAGCCGTTGAGGGCCTCGGCGGCCCGGTTGGTGAGGGTGAGTTCGGCGGTGAAGCCCGAACCCCAGTCGTTGGTCTTGTAGTCGACGCTGCACTGGACGGACGCGGCCTGGGCCGTGGAGACGGCGCCGACGGCCGTGAGGCCGAGGGGGAGGGAGAAGGCTGCGGCCAGCGCGGTCAGCGGCCGGCGTGGTCGTAGTCGCGGCATGAGGGTGGTTCTCCTCGCGGCTCGGGAGGATGGGGGTGCGAAGAGCGAATGAGCCTGTGGGGACAAGCTCTGAACCAGTGGGAGCGCTCCCACTGTGCAGTTGGGGCGCATCGACGTCAAGATGTGCGAAGAGTCGAAGGCAGATGACAGGGGAATTTACTCAACCCCTCTTTTGCTTGGCGTCTGTTGACGCTACGGTCTGCCCGACCAGTGGGAGCGATTCCGTCCAGTCGGCACATCGTCACAGGTGTGCCCTCGCTGTCAGGACTCGCTCATGCGACATCCCCCACGTCTTTCCGCGCTGCTCGCAGGAGCGGCGCTCACGATGGCGAGCACCTCGCTCGCCGTCATGGGTACGGCCTCAGGAGCCGCGGCCGCACCCGTCTGCACGGTGGAGTACTCGGTCACCGGCCAGTGGGCCGGCGGCTACCAGGGTGCGGTCACCGTCACCAACAACGGTGCCGCGCTGAACGGTTGGAGCCTCGGCTTCGACTTTCCGGCCGGCCAGGTCGTCAGTCAGGGCTGGGGCGGCAAATGGTCCCAGTCCGGGACCGCCGTCAAGGTCGTGAACGAGAGCTGGAACGCGGCGCTCGGCACGGGCGCGAAGGCGACGGGCGGCTTCATCGCCTCCTGGACGGGCGCCAACACGGCACCCACCGCCTTCACGCTCAACGGCACGCCCTGCAACACGGACGCGCCGCCGACGCCCACCCCCACGCCGACGCCGACGCCGACCACTCCCACGCCCACTCCCACTCCCACCGACCCGACGACTCCCCCGACCACGCCCCCGACCCTGCCGCCGCCGACCCCGGTGTCCGGCGCGCCCGAACTCAGCGTCACGGGCAACAAGTTCACCGACCAGAACGGCGCGGTCCGTCGCCTCCTCGGCGTCAACCGCTCCGGCGGCGAGTTCATGTGCGTCCAGGGCCACGGCTTCTTCGACGGTCCCGTCGACGACGCCTCGGTCAAGGCCATCGCCGACTGGAAGGCCAACACGGTCCGCATTCCCCTCAACGAGGAGTGCTGGCTCGGCCTGGACAACATCAAGCCCGAGTACCGGGGCGCGAACTACGTCAACGCGGTCAAGGACCTGGTGACCAAGGTCCTCGCCCACGGCATGACCCCCGTGGTCGAACTGCACTGGACACACGGCCAGTACACGGGCAACTCCGCGGGCTGCTCCGACGTGCACGCCTCCTGCCAGAAGCCGATGCCGGGCGCCCAGTACACCCCGGCGTTCTGGACCTCGGTGGCGAACACCTTCAAGAACGACAAGCGGATCGTCTTCGACCTGTTCAACGAGCCCTATCCGGACCGGGCGACCTCCACCGCGACACAGGCCTGGTCCTGCTGGCGCGACGGCGGCACCTGCCCCGGCATCGGCTACGAGGTCGCCGGCATGCAGGACCTGGTGGACGCGGTCCGCGCCACGGGGGCGAAGAACCTCGTCCTCGTCCCGGGCATCGCGTACTCCAACGACCTGAGCCAGTGGCTCGCGTACGCCCCCACAGACCCGGCGGAGAATCTGGCCGCCGCCTGGCACGTCTACAACTTCAACTCCTGTGCCGACGAGACGTGCTGGAACAACACCCTCGCCCCGGTAGCCGCCGAGGTTCCTCTCCTCGCGGGCGAGATCGGTGAGAACACCTGCGGACACGCGTTCATCGACCGCGTCATGAAGTGGTTCGACGACCGCGGCCTCTCGTACCTGGGCTGGACCTGGAACACGTGGAACTGCAACTCCGGTCCCGCACTGATCAGTTCGTACGACGGCACCCCCACCGCATTCGGCATCGGGCTGCGCGACCACCTGCGCAGCCTCACCCCCTGAAAGGAATCCCCACCCCCATGAGCCGCACCAGAAGCACCAGCCGCACCGCCCTCCTGGCGGCCCTCGGCCTCATCACGGCCACCGGCGCCACCGCCACCGTCTTCGGCACCGCCACCGCCGGCGCCGCCACCCCCGGCTGCAAGGTCGACTACCAGGTCACCAACCAGTGGAGCACCGGCTTCGGCGCCAACGTGACCGTCACCAACACCGGTGACCCGGTGGCCTCCTGGACCGTCGAGTGGTCCTACGCCGGCAACCAGCAGGTCACGCAGGGCTGGAACGCGACCATCACCCAGGCCGGCGCCGCCGTCACCGCCAAGAACGTCTCCTACAACGGCACCCTGGCCACGGGCGGTTCGACCTCCTTCGGCTTCAACGGCTCGTACAGCGGTACGAACGCCGTGCCGGCCACCTTCAAGCTGAACGGTGTCGTCTGCAACGGCGCGACCGAGCCGACCACTCCCCCGACCACTCCGCCCACGACTCCGCCGACGACGCCTCCCACCACGCCGCCGCCGGCCGGCACCAAGGCCGACAACCCGTACGCCGGCGCCAAGGTGTACGTGAACCCCGAGTGGTCCGCGAAGGCCGCGGCCGAGCCGGGCGGCACCAAGGTGTCCAACCAGCCGACCGGTGTCTGGCTCGACCGGATCGCCGCCATCAACGGCTCCGCCACCTCGATGGGCCTGCGCGCCCACCTCGACGCGGCCCTGGCCCAGAAGGGCTCCGGCGAGCTCGTCGTCCAGCTGGTCATCTACAACCTGCCCGGCCGCGACTGTGCCGCGCTCGCCTCCAACGGCGAGCTGGGCCCGACCGAGATCAACCGTTACAAGACCGAGTACATCGACCCGATCGCCGCGATCCTCGGCGACGCGAAGTACGCGGGTCTGCGGATCGTCACCACGGTCGAGATCGACTCGCTGCCCAACCTGGTCACCAATGTCTCCGGGCGTCCGACGGCCACCCCCAACTGTGACGTCATGAAGGCCAACGGCAACTACATCACCGGCGTCGGCTACGCGCTCAACAAGCTCGGCTCGATAGCCAATGTCTACAACTACGTCGACGCCGGCCACCACGGCTGGCTGGGCTGGGACAGCAACTTCGGTCCCTCCGCCGAGCTGTTCAAGACGGCCGCCACGGCCGAGGGCTCCACGGTCGACAAGGTGCACGGCTTCATCGTCAACACCGCCAACTACAGCGCCCTGAAGGAGGACCACTTCAAGATCGGGGACTCCGTCAACGGCACCTCCGTGCGCACGTCGAAGTGGATCGACTGGAACCAGTACACCGACGAGCTGTCGTACGCCCAGGCGATGCGCGCCAAGCTGGTCTCGATCGGCTTCGACAGCAACCTCGGCATGCTGATCGACACCTCCCGCAACGGCTGGGGCGGCACCCAGCGGCCCACCGGCCCGGGAGCGCTGACCAACGTCGACACGTACGTCAACGGAGGCAAGTACGACCGTCGCATCCACCTCGGCAACTGGTGCAACCAGGCCGGCGCGGGGCTCGGTGAGCGACCGCAGGCGGCGCCCGCCGCGGGCATCGACGCGTACGTCTGGGTGAAGCCCCCGGGCGAGTCCGACGGCGCCAGCAAGGAGATCCCGAACAACGAGGGCAAGGGCTTCGACCGGATGTGCGACCCGACGTACACGGGCAACGCCCGGAACGGGAACAGCATGTCGGGCTCGCTGCCGGACGCCCCGATCTCGGGCCAGTGGTTCTCGGCCCAGTTCCAGGAGCTCCTGAAGAACGCCTACCCGGCGCTGTAGGACCTCCGGAGGGGGTGCCCGCCCGCCCCGGCGGGAGCAGGACGGGCACCCCCTGAGAAGGAGCGGAAGAGAAGCAGGCCGGACGGGCCCGAAGACCCCGTCCGGCCTGTTCGCTTGCGGCCCCGCCCCCGCCCCTCCCCCCGGGCGGTAGGGCCCCGCCCCGGCCCCCGTCCCTCCCAGGGCGGTACGGATGATCACCGTTCCCCTACGCTGTGCGCCGTTCGAGACAGTGGACCGAGGGTGGGGGCGACCATGACGGAACGAACGGACGAGAGACGGAGCGGCGGTCGGGAGCGGCCGTCCGGGTGGCGGGGACGGCTGGGCTGTCCGGCCGCCGTCCTCGTCCTGCTCGCGCTGGTCCTCGGCATCGCCTGGGTGTTCCTCAGGCCCATGGGCTACTGGCCGGGGTCGTCGATGACGACGACCTGGGTGGCGAGGAGCGACGGGGCCGAGGCCGCGCCGGAGGACGCCACCGACCGCACCTGGGTCGCCGGCGACCTCGTCGTCCGCGGCCGCCCCGACGGCGTCCGGGCCTTCCACGCCGGATCGGGCGCTCAGCGCTGGGAGTACACGCCTCCCCGCCTCACCGACCTCTGTGCCCTCAGCGCCACGGCCGACGACTCGGTGGTGCTGATCGCGTACACCGGGCGGGACCGGGGCTGCGCCACCGTCGCCGCGCTCGACCTGAGGGACGGCCGCGAGCTGTGGCACGCGGCCCACGTACCGGCGCTCGACGCCCTCGCCGACCGGGGCGGCCGGGGCCTGCCGGGCGTAGACGGCGCCCTCGCGGTCGCCGACGGCCTCGGCATCGTCCTCGAGGCCGGCGGCGACCACAAGCCGGCCCTCCGCGCACTGGAGCTGCGCACCGGCGCTCCACGCTGGACGGCCGCCGTGCCCGAGGGTTGCCTCCCCGGCCCGTCGGCCACCGCCCCGAAGCAGGTTCTCACCGTGCTGAACTGCGGTGACGAGATGAAGCTCGCCGCCTTCGAACCGACGGACGGCACGGCGCGATGGACCGTTCCCCTCGATGCCCGTCGCGGTGTCACCGCAGGCACCGACGTGACGGTCGTGGCCGCCGAGCCGATCGTGCTGCGGATCGTCGGCGGCGATGTCCTCGTCTTCGGACCGGACGGACGCCCCGGGCCGCGGATCAAGCCCTACGCCGCGCCCTCCCGCCTGTACGGCGCCGACGTGGCCGTCTCCGACGGGCGGCTCTTCGCCCTCACCGGCGGGGGCCGGTGGGGGCTCCTCGTCGGCTACGACCTGACCTCGGGCGACGAGGTGTGGCGGGCGGAGGTCGGCGGCGCCGCCTACACCCTCGGCGGGCTGCACGCGGGGGCCGGCCGGGTCATGGTCCTGCGGACCTCCGCCAAGGCCGGGGACCTCCTGCACACCTTCGACGCCGCCACCGGCGACGAGGAGGAGCGCGTCTTCCGCGACCTGGTCGCCTCCGCGCGGGAGTTGATCCCGTACCGGGAACTGCTCATCACCGTCCACCCGGGCAACGGCCGCCCCCTCTCCGCGTACGAGCGCTGGTGACGGAGGCTCCGCCCGGCGCCGCCGGAACCCGGCGGGCCGTCAGCAGGAACCCCGCACCACCAGCTCCGTGGGCAGGACCCGCTTGGGGGCGCTCTCCGGAGCGCCCCCGATCTCCTGGAGGAGCATGCGGGCCATCGTGCGGCCCATCTCCTCGATGGGCTGCCGGACACTCGTGAGCGGCGGGTCCATGAGCCGGGCCACCGGGGAGTCGTCGACGCCGACGAGGGCCACGTCCTCCGGGACGCGGCGGCCCGCCTCCCGCAGCACCCCGCGCGCGCCGGCCGCCATCACGTCGGAGGCGGCGAAGACGGCGTCCAGGTCCGGCCTGCGGTCGAGCAGCAGCCGCATGGCCCGCCGGCCGCCCTCCTCGGTGAAGTCGCCGGCGGAGACGAGGTCCTCGTCCGGGGCGTGACCGGCCTCGGCGAGACCGGCGCGGTAGCCGCCGAGCCTGGCGCGGGCCACGTACATGTCGAGCGGCCCGGTGACGGTCGCGATGCGCCTGCGGCCGCTCCCCACGAGGTGCGCGACGGCGGCCCGACCGGCCCCGATGTTGTCGGAGTCGACGTACGGCACGGGCTCGGCCTCCGAGCGGCGCCCGTTCATGACGACCGGGAGGCCGAGCTCCCGGATCCGGTCCGGCAGCGGGTCGTCGCCGTGGACCGAGGCGAGCAGCACCCCGTCGACCCGCTGTGCGGCGAGGTACTGCTCGAAGCGCTGCCGCTCCTGCGCGCTGCGGACCAGCGTGAGGAGCAGCTGTTTGTCGGCATCGGCCAGTTCGGCGCTCACCCCGCGGATGAGGTCGAGGAAGTACGGCTCCGCGAAGAGCCGGGCCTCGGCCTCGGGGATGACGAGCGCGATGGCGTCGGTACGGCTGCCGGCGAGGGCGCGGGCGGCCTGGTTGGGTACGTAGCCGAGTTCGGCGACGGCTCTGGCGACGGCCGTTCTGGTCTGCTCGCTGACCCGGGGAGAGCCGTTGATCACCCGGGACACCGTTCCCCGGCCGACCCCGGCCCTGGCCGCGACCTGCTCCAGGGTCGGTCTGCCGCTCTGCCGTCCATTCACAACCGCCGAACTCCCCTCGTAGGACAACGCGCAGCTCACCATCACCACGACAGGGATGGGAGCGCTCCCACACTAGTCCACCCCCCTCCCTCCACGCCACGAGCATGCGTTCAGGAGATGACGGCCCCGTCCCCGCGAGGGCCCGGCGAAACCCCCGGAAAACCTTCCGGTAACGAATCCGCGTTCATGTCTTGACACCCGCACCCGCCAGGCAGCAACCTTCCGGCAACGACGTGGGAGCGCTCCCATCGGGAACGCACACACCCTGCATCAGGTCCTGGCGGGCAGCCGCCGAGCCGCGATCAGCCGGCCGGACCTCTTGGCGCACAACGAGCACCACCTTGGACGAGGAGAGTGGAATGCGCACTTCCAGCAGCAGACGCGGACGCCGTGCGGCGATCGCGGCGGTCGCCGTCGTCGTGACCGGCACGACCCTGCTCACCGGTTGCGGCAGCGACAGCGACGACAGCGGCGGCGACGCCCAGGGCGGCGGCAAGATCACCCTGCGGGTCGGGACCTTCGGTTCCTTCGGGTACGACGACAAGACCGGCGCCAAGCTCTACGCCGAGTACGAGAAGGCCCACCCGAACATCAAGATCGAGGAGACGAACGTCTCCGACGGCCAGAAGTACTGGGACACGCTGAAGCTGCGCCTCGCCCAGAACAACGGCCTCGCCGACATCCAGGCCGTCGAGGTCGGCTACATCGCCGAGGCGACCGGCGAGACGATGGCGGACAAGTGGGTCGACCTGAGCAAGGAGGGCGGTGCGAACATCGGCGCCTTCCTCGACTGGAAGGTCAAGCAGGCGACGACCGCCGACGGCAAGGTCATCGGCCTCGGCACCGACATCGGCCCCATGGCCATCTGCTACAACAAGGAGCTCTTCGCCAAGGCCAAGCTGCCGACCGCGCGCGAGGAGGTCGCCAAGCTGTGGGCCGGCGACTGGTCCAAGTTCATCCAGGCCGGCGCCACGTACAAGAAGAACGCGCCCGCCGGCACCGCCTTCCACGACTCGGCGAGCGGCCTGTTCAACGCCGTCATCTCCAGCGACCCCGTCCAGTACGCCGACGCGAGCGGCAAGCTCGACTGGGAGAACAGCCCCGGCGTGAAGAAGGCCTGGGAGACCGCCGTCGCGGCCAGCAAGGACGGACTCACCGCCAAGCTGCGCCAGTTCGACGAGAAGGGCACCTGGAACGCCGCCTTCAAGAACTCGAAGTTCGCCACCGTCGCCTGCCCGAGCTGGATGACCGGCATCATCAAGGACCAGGCCGGCCCCGCCAACCAGGGCAAGTGGGACATCGCCGCGCCGCCGGTCGCCGGCAACTGGGGCGGCGCCTTCCTCGCCGTGCCGAAGTCCGGGAAGCACGCCAAGGAGGCGGCCGAGCTCGCCGCCTGGCTGACGGCACCGGAGCAGCACGCCAAGGTCTTCGCGGTCAACGGCAACATCCCCTCGTCCAAGGACACGCTCACCTCCTCGGCGGTCCAGGACGCGAAGCTGCCGTACTTCGGTGACACCCCGGTCGGCAAGATCTTCTCGTCGGCCGCCGCCGGGATCACGCCCGCCGTCATCAGCCGCTGGGACGGCCAGGTGAAGACCTTCCTCACCGACAACGGCATCCTCGACATCGAGCAGCGCGGCACCGACCCGGCCAAGGCCTGGGAGAACGTCAAGAAGCTGGTCGACGACAAGATCGACCAGTAGCGGGGGCCGCGTGCCGGTCCGCCGCCTGCGGGCGGCGGACCGGCACCGTCCGCACCACCGCACGCATCGACCTGGAAGGACGCCCCCGTGGCCACCTCCGTTCGGGCGAGGTCCGACGGCTCCCCGCCGCCCGCCGCACCGCCCTCCTCCACCGGCCCCCGGAGCCACCGCTCCGCCTCCGGCGGCTGGCGCAGCACGCTCTACCGCTGGGACATCAAGGCGACCCCGTACGTCTTCATCGCCCCCTTCTTCCTCACCTTCGCCGCCTTCGGCCTCTTCCCGCTGATCTACACGGGCTGGCTCTCGCTCAACCGGGTCGAACTCGGCGGTGACCCGCAGTGGAAGGGCCTGGAGAACTACACCGATCTCGCGACCAGCGAGTTCTTCTGGAACGCGCTCTTCAACACCTTCACCATCGGGGTCATCGCGACCGTCCCCCAGCTGCTCATGGCCCTCGGCCTGGCGCACCTGCTCAACTACAAGCTCCGCGGCCGCGGCTTCTTCCGCATCGCGATCCTCGCCCCGTACGCCACGTCGATCGCGGCGGCGACGCTGGTCTTCGCCCAGCTGTTCAACACCGACTACGGGATGATCAACAGCATCTTCGACTGGGTCGGCATCGGCCCGGTCCAGTGGGAGTCGTCCAAGTGGCCGGCGCAGATCGCGATCTCCGTGATCGTCACCTGGCGCTGGACCGGCTACAACGCCCTGATCTACCTCGCCGCCATGCAGGCCGTGCCCGCGGACCTGTACGAGGCCGCCTCGCTGGACGGGGCCTCGCGCTGGCGCCAGTTCATCAGCGTCACCATCCCCTCGATCCGGCCGACGATCCTCTTCACCGTCGTCGTCTCCACCATCGGCGCCACCCAGCTCTTCGGCGAGCCGATGCTCTACGGCGGCAGCGTCGGCATCAGCGGCGGCAGCGGCAACCAGTTCCAGACGCTGAGCCTGCTGATGTACGAGAAGGGCTGGGTGAACAACGCGCTGGGCCAGGCCTCGGCCATCGCCTGGATCATGCTCCTGCTCCTCCTGCTCATCGGCGGCGTCCAGGCGCTCGTCTCCCGTCACAACCGCAAGAAGCTGGGAGGCTGACCTCATGGCCCGCACTCTCGACACGACGACCGCCGAGGCCAAGGTCCCGCATCAGCCGGAGACACGTCGGTCCGGTCGCCGGTCAGGTCCTCGCTTCGGCCAGTCGGCCGGCCGGCAGCACCACGCCGGACCCCTGACCTACGTCCTGCTGGCCGTGGCCGCGGTGGTCTCGCTCTTCCCGCTGTACTGGAACCTGGTCGCCGCCTCCCACAGCGGCGAGCGCGTGGTCCAGGCCCCGGCACCGCTGCTGCCCGGCCCCCGTCTCCTGGACAACCTCAGCTTCGCCTGGAACCAGGTCCACATGGGCGAGGCGCTGATCAACACCACGATCGTCGCCGGCCTCGTGTCCGCGTCCACCGTCGTCTTCTCCACGCTCGCCGGCTTCGCCTTCGCCAAGCTGCCCTTCCGGGGGCGCGGCATGCTGCTCTCGCTCGTGGTCGCCACGATGACGATCCCGCCGCAGCTGAGCGTCATCCCGCTCTACCAGATCATCACCGACCTCGGCTGGTTCGACCAGCTCCAGTCGGTCGTGCTGCCCTCGCTCGTCGCCGCCTTCGGCGTGTTCTTCATGCGCCAGTTCCTCGTCGAGGCCCTGCCCATCGAGCTCGTGGAGGCGGCCCGCATGGACGGGGCGCACAGCCTCCGGGTGATCTGGCACGTGGTCTTCCCGGTGGCGAGGCCCGCGATGGCCGTGCTCGGCATGCTCGTCTTCGTGCAGGCGTGGAACGACTTCTTCTGGCCGTTCATCGCCCTCACCCAGGACGGCAACCCCACCCTCCAGGTGGCCCTCGCCGGCCTGGGCGCGGGAAACCACACAGTGGACCACGCCGTCGTCCTGACGGGCGCCCTGATATCCACCGTGCCGCTCCTGCTCGTCTTCGCCTTCCTCGGCAAGCACATCGTGGGCGGCATCACGGCCGGCGCCGTCAAGAGCTGACCGGCCGCGCCCTCTCCGTACCGGACCCCCTTTCCGTACGGGACTCCACTCCGTACGGGACTCCACTCCGTACGGGACTCCACTCCGTACCGGACCCCTTTCCGTACCGGACTCCTCTCCGTACCGCACGTGCCGAACGTGCCTACCCCGTAACCGCGTTGGGAGCGCTCCCCTATGACCGCGTCCGAAACCCGGCCGCTCACCGCCACCCGCTCGTTCCCGCCCGACTTCCTCTGGGGCGCCGCCACCGCCGCGTACCAGATCGAAGGGGCGGCCGCGGAGGACGGTCGCACGCCGTCCATCTGGGACACCTTCTCGCACACCCCCGGCAAGGTCTTCGAGGGCCACACCGGTGACGTGGCCGTCGACCACTACCACCGGTTCCGCGAAGACGTCGGCATCATGTCCGAACTGGGCCTGAACGCCTACCGGTTCTCGGTCTCCTGGTCCCGGGTCCAGCCCACCGGCCGGGGGCCCGCCGTCCAGAAGGGCCTGGACTTCTACCGGGCGCTCTGCGACGAGCTGCTCGCCGCCGGGATCGAACCGGCCCTGACGCTCTACCACTGGGACCTGCCGCAGGAGTTGGAGGACGCGGGCGGCTGGCCGGAGCGGGCGACCGCCGAACGGTTCGCCGAGTACGCGGGGATCGTCGCGGGCGCCCTCGGCGACCGGGTCACCCGGTGGACCACGCTCAACGAGCCCTGGTGCAGCGCCTTCCTGGGATACGGCTCCGGGGTCCACGCCCCGGGCCGCACCGACCCGGTCGACTCCCTGCGCGCCGCCCACCACCTCAACCTCGGGCACGGGCTCGCGGTGCAGGCCCTGCGCTCGGCGCTGCCGGCGGACCGGCAGATCGCGGTCTCCCTCAATCTGCACGAGGTGCGCCCGCTGACGGGTTCGGCCGAGGACCGGGACGCGGCCCGCCGCATCGACGCCGTCGGCAACCGGATCTGGCTGGGCCCGATGCTGGAGGGCGCCTACCCCGAGGACCTGCTCGCCGACACCGCGCGCCTCACCGACTGGTCCTTCGTCCGCGACGGCGACACCGCCGCGGCGCAGCAGCCGCTGGACCTCCTGGCCATCAACTACTACACGCCGACGGTGGTGTCGCACGTCCCGGAGGGGGCGGAGAAGCCGCAGGACGACGGGCACGGCAACAGCGAGCACTCGCCGTGGCCGGGCTCGGACTCCGTCGCCTTCCACCGCGCGCCCGGCGAGCGGACGGCGATGGGCTGGCCGGTCGACGCGAGCGCGCTGTACGACCTGCTGACCCGGGTGTCCGCCACGTACCCCGAACTCCCGCTGGTCATCAGCGAGAACGGCGCCGCGTACGAGGACGAGGTCGGCGAGGACGGCTCGGTGCACGACCCGGAGCGCGCCGCCTATGTGCACGCGCATCTGGAGGCCGTGCACCGGGCGCTCTCGGACGGGGTGGACGTGCGCGGCTACTTCCTCTGGTCGCTGCTCGACAACTTCGAGTGGGCGTACGGCTACGCGAAGCGGTTCGGCGCGGTCCGGGTGGACTACGACACCCTGGAGCGCACCCCGAAGTCCAGCGCCCGCTGGTACGCGCGGGTGGCGCGGTCGGGTGAACTCCTCGCCCCCGACGCCGACTGACACCCGCATACGGGGGAAGGCCGTGCCGGACGAACCGGCACGGCCTTCCCTCATGTGGTGGGCGACGGTCAGATGTCGACCACCCGGTAGCCGATGACGTAGATGCCGCCGGAGCCCTCCACGGAGCGCCACTGGGTCTCGGCGCCGACCTCGCTGCCGGTGACGAGCGTGGCGCCGAGCTTGTCGTCGCCGCTGGTCGTGTCGTAGTCCCAGAGCGTCAGGGTGCGGGCCTGCTCCTTGCCGAGGATGAGGGCCGCGTTGCCGTTGCCGTCGGCCATGGATCGGACGTAACCGGTGCCCATGGTCTGGTACTTGATGCCGTTGCCGGGCCAGACCTTGACGGCGTTGCCGTTGGCGTCGGTGATCTTGAGGTACGCCTCGTCGTGGTCGCCCTCGCTGTTCTTCTGGCAGTGCAGCTCGACCAGCTCGATCCGCACGTAGTCGATCGGCTCGGCCTGGGCGGTGCCGGCGAAGGCGGCGACGCTGCCGAGTCCGAGAAGGGCGGTGGCGGCCGCTCGGACGAATCGGTTCCTGCGCATGTGGTCCCCCCACACATCGGGTCACTCACGTGACGGTGTTCCGGCCTGCCTCGTTCCGGCGGGGCCGGTGTGCCGTTCCCCTCGGCACGACACCTACTGTGCCCGCCGGTCCCCGCTCTGTTCTACGCGCGTTCCGCTGGACGGAACAGCGCCGCTCGCAGCGGCTCAGGGGACGAGGGCGGCCGTCGGAACCGGTCTTCGCGGGCCGCCCCGGGCGAGCGCGCGGGTGATCGCCGCCCCCGCGTCGGCGACGGCGTGGGCGAGGGCGTCGAGCCGGCGGCCCGCCGGGACCATGGCGGCGAGCGCCGCGACCGTACGGCCGTCGGGAGAGCGGACCGGCAGCGCGGCGCAGCACACTCCGTCCATGACGTCCTCGCGGTCGAGGACCGCCCCGCCCCTGAGCGGTCCGCGCAGCGCCTTCCCTGCGGCGGTGTCCAGCCGGAACGCGACGCCGTCCCGTACGGGGAGCAGCGGCTCCAGTTCGCCGGGGACACAGCTCACCGTGAGCGCCATCTCCTCGCGCATCACCGCGAGGACCACGCTCGCGCCCGTCGCCGCGCGGAGCCGCTGGACCGGCAGCCGGGCGGCGGGGCGGAGGCCGGGGTGCGGCTCCCAGGCCTGGCCGAGCCGGTACAGCTGCGGGCCGACCCGGTAGCGGGAGCCCGTCCGTTCGACGGCGCCGACGGCGACGAGCTGGTCGAGCAGGCGGTGGACGCTCCCCTTGGGGACCCCGCAGGCGAGGGCCAGCTCGGTCACCCCGGCCTCGTCACCGTTCCTGCGCAGGGCGTCGAGCAGGGCGAACGCCCCTTCCAGGACCCCACGACCGCGCTCCGTCCCCCTGCCGGCGGCCGTGCCACCGACCGCTCGGCGCGCGCCGGCCGAGCCCGTGTCCGTGTGCGTGTCCGCGTGCGTGCCCGTGTCCGTTCCCGCGTGCGTGTCCGCGTGCGTGCCCGCATGCGTGTCCGTACTCATGCTCATGAGTCCCCCGACTCCTCGCGCCCCTGCCGTGATCCCCCGATGGCACGACTGCGGGCATACCTCACACCATGCCGCAGACTGGGCGTTTCGGCGAAGGGCTTGCGCAGCGCGTCGCCGGGTCTCCGTCCCGGCCGGGTCTCCGTCCCCGAACGTGCGTGTCCCCGTAATGTGTCCGGTCATGAGAGACGCTCACCCGCCCGTCCCCCGGTCGCGGCGCCGCAGGAACACCACCCTCGCCGCTGCGGTGTTCGGCGTGGCCGCCGTCGGTACCGCGTTCGTCGCCGCCGCCCCGCCCTCGCAGTCGGCGCCCCGCCCGGCGGCGGAGGGCGTCGCGGCCGCGACGAGCCCCTGGGTCCGGTCGGCCGGGGAGCCGCTGACCGTGATCGCCCACCGGGGCGCCTCGTCCGCCGCTCCCGAGAACACCCTCGTCTCGGACGAGGTGGCCCGGCGGGGCGGGGCCCGGTGGATCGAGAACGACGTCCAGCCCAGCAAGGACGGCGTGCCGTACATCCTGCACGACACGACCGTCGACCGGACGACCGACGGCACGGGCTCGATCCGCTCCCTGACCTCCGCTCAGCTGAACGCCCTGGACGCGGGGTCCTGGTTCGCCCCTGCCTACGCCGGCGTCCGCGTCCCGACCCTGGCGGCGCAGCTGGCGGACCTCCGGGAGCGCGGTGGCAGTCTGCTCCTGGAGATCAAGGGCCGGCACAGCCACGCCGAGGTGGCCCGGATCGTCCAGGAGATCCGGGACCGGTCCATGACCGACCGGGTGTTCGTCCAGAGCTTCGACATTCCCTCGCTGCGGTACGTCCGCGAGCTGGCGCCCGAGCTGCCGCTGGGTCTGCTGCGCGGCGTCCTGGACGCCGACCCGGTCGCCCTCGCGGAGGAGCTGGACCTCGCGGCGTACAACGTCTCGGACTCCGCGCTGTCCACCCGTCCGCGGCTGGTCCACGACCTGCACGCGGCGGGTGTCGCCGTGAACGTGTGGACGGTCGACACCCCGGCCCGCTGGAAGGCCCTGGACGGCCTCGGGGTGGACGGGATCATCACCAACCGGCCGACCGAGCTGACGGGCTGGATCTCCGGCAGGCCCCCCAGGGGGTGACCCCGCACGCGCGGTGGGCCGGAGGCCCGACGGTCAGTCCGCGCGGGTGGTCCGGGAGCGCAGTTCCGCCAGGAGGGCGGGGTTGACCACCGTCAGGATCGTCGCGATCCGCTCGGGGTCGACTCCCGCCCACAGGACGTCCCGCGCGCCGCGGTACTTGGCGGCGAACCGCTCCCGCTGGGCGGGAGGGAGTTCCGCGGCGCGGTCCGGGCGGCTGTTGTGGGCGTTGTCGGCGATCTTCACGAGGGTGGCGTCGGGGTCCTCGGCGATGGAGCGGAGCTTCGCCTCGTAGGACTGGCCCGGCCGGTTGGTGACGGCTTCGACGAGGGCGACGACCCGGTCCGGGATCCCGGCGGACCGGAGCCGGTCCGCCGTCCAGGCGGTGTCCTCGATGACATCGTGCAGCAGACCGGCCATCACCAGTTCCTCGCCGAACGGTTCGAGCCCCGCGGCGACCGCGCGGACGTGCTCGACGTAGGGCACCCCGATCTTGTCGACCTGCCCTGCGTGGGCCTCCGTCACGAGGTCGTGGACCTCCGCGAGTGTCCTCATCGCTCCGCCGTCACTCCCTCATCGCTCGCTCATGAACAGCTTCGGGAGCTGCATGGTGCGGTTCTGGTCGCCGGGGCGGGCGTCCGGGCCGTTGGCCCACTCCATGGTGACCATGGGGGTGGCGCCGCTGCCCGCGTCGACGGTGGCGCCCGCGAACCGGCCGCCGCCGGTCGTCGTCGCCCTCAGCTTGTCGGCCGTGCGCCGGGCGCCTTCGGCGGAGACGGTCAGCGCGCAGAGCCGCTCGCGTGACGAGCCGTCGGGCTCGGCGTGGGCGCCGATCGCGTACAGCGTGACGTCCGGTGTCCGGTTCTCGCCGCCCTTGCCGTAGAAGGTCGCGAGGTAGGTGCCGTCGCCGATGCAGCGGGCGACGGCCTGGTGGGCGGGGTCGTCCGCGACGGAGTCGGCGGGCGCGGCGAGCGGGGGCGGCGCCACGTCCGGCGAGGCGGAGAAGGAGCGTACGGTCGCCGAGACCGCGACCTGTCCGCCCTGCGGGTCCTTGAGCAGCACGCCGCCGTCGGTCGTGCCCTCGGTGAATCCCAGCTTCTTCATGCCGCCGGTGACGGCGTTCACGTCGAAGCGGCCGGTGAGCCGCCATCGGTCGGAGCCGATCTGCAGCGCGGTGTCCACGTCGTTCTCGTCGAAGCCGTGGGTCTCCTTCAGGGGGCGGCTCTCGTACCCGGCCTGGGTCACCTCGGGGATGCCGTAGCCCTGGAGGCCGCCGTACAGGGCCTTGTCCTGCTTCACCAGCCGTCGGGCCGCCGTCACGTCCCAGTAGGTGAGGGGTGCGCCCGCGTCCGCCTCGGGCGCGGCCTTGAGCGCGGCGGTGAGTCCGACCGGCCGCGCGGCTCCGCCGGCCGAGTCTCCGGTGTCACCGCCGCAGGCGGCGGCTCCGACGCCCAGGACGCCGACGAGCACCGTCGCGACGGCTCCGCGCAGCGGCCTTCGCCCGTTCCCCGTCATACCAGTCCTCCGATGTCGGCAGCCGCGATCAGGGTGGTGGAGATCGCTCCCGCAGCGTAGTAGGTCCGCCGGACGGCCCGTCACTCGTCCCACGGCGGGTCGAACTCGTCCATGTCGGCGGGCGGCTCGTCCAGGTCGAAGGGCGGCTCGTCCTCGTAGGACGTCCGGCTGCCGGCCTTCGCCGCGGGAGCGGCGGAAGCCGGACGGGCCGGAGCCGACGTGGCCGGAGCCGGCGTGCCCGGAGCCGGCGTGGCCGACGCCGTGGGGCCGGGGTCGGGGGTGTCGCACTCCGCCAGGGCGCCGAGGACGCCCTCGGCGTACTTGGTGAGCTTGGCCTCGCCGACCCCGCCGACCGTGGCCAGCTCCGCGACCGTGGTGGGGAGCACCGTCGCGATCTCCCGGAGCGTCGCGTCGTGGAAGACGACGTACGCCGGGACGCCCTGTTCGCGCGCCGTCGCGGCCCGCCAGGCGCGGAGGGCCTCGAAGACCGGCACGGCGGCGGCCGGCAGGTCGACCGGTACGCGGGCGCTCTTGCCCGAGCGCGACCCCGGTTCCTTCCGGGAGGGGCTCGCGGCCGCCTTCTCCTTCCGCATCGGCACGCTGCGGCGACCGCCCAGCACCTCGCCGCTGGCCTCCGTCAGGACGAGCGTCCCGTAGTCGCCCTCCACGGTCAGCAGTCCCTGCGCGAGCAGCTGGCGGACGACGCCCCGCCACTCGGGGGTACTCAGCTCCGATCCCACACCGAACACCGAGAGCACGTCGTGGTCGAACTGGATGACCTTGGCCGTCTTCTTGCCCTGCAGGATGTCGATGATCTGGCCGGCGCCGAACTTCTGGCGCCGCTCCTTGGCCAGCCGCCACACCGTGGACAGCAGTTTCTGCGCGGCGACCGTCCCGTCCCAGGACTCGGCCGGGGTCAGGCAGGTGTCGCAGTTGCCGCACGGCTGGCCCGACTGCCCGAAGTAGGCGAGGAGCCGTACCCGGCGGCAGTCGACCGTCTCGCAGAGCGCGAGCATCGCGTCCAGGTGCATGCCCAGGGCCCGGCGGTGCGCCTCGTCGCCCTCGGAGCCGTCGATGAGCTTGCGCTGCTGGACCACGTCCTGCAGGCCGTACGCCAGCCAGGCCGTGGCGGGCTCGCCGTCGCGGCCGGCGCGGCCCGTCTCCTGGTAGTAGCCCTCGACCGACTTCGGCAGGTCGAGGTGGGCGACGAAGCGCACGTCCGGCTTGTCGATGCCCATGCCGAAGGCGATCGTCGCCACCACCACGACCCCGTCCTCCCGAAGGAAGCGGGACTGGTTGGCGGCACGCGCCCGGGCGTCCATCCCCGCGTGGTACGGCACGGCGTCGATCCCGTGCTCCACCAGGGAGGCCGCGGTCTTCTCCACGGAGGACCGCGAGAGGCAGTAGACGACTCCGGCGTCCCCGTCGTGCTCCGTCCGGATCAGTTCGAGGAGCTGCTTGAGCGGGTTGTTCTTCGGGACGATGCGGTACTGGATGTTCGGCCGGTCGAAGCCGGCGACGAAGTGCCGGGCCTCCTCCAGGCCCAGTCGCGCCGCGATCTCGGCGTGGGTGGCCTCGGTGGCCGTCGCGGTCAGCGCGATCCGCGGCACCTTCGGCCACCGCTCGTGCAGCATGGACAGCGCGAGGTAGTCGGGCCGGAAGTCGTGGCCCCACTGGGCGACGCAGTGGGCCTCGTCGATCGCGAAGAGCGACACCTTGCCCCGGTCGAGCAGCCGCTGCGTCCCCTCGGTCCGCAGCCGCTCCGGAGCCAGATAGAGCAGGTCCAGCTCGTCGGCGATGAAGGCCTGCTCGACGGCCTGCCGCTCGTACGGATCCTGCGTGGAATTGAGGAATCCGGCCCGCACGCCGAGGGCCCTGAGCGCGTCCACCTGGTCCTGCATCAGGGCGATGAGCGGCGAGATCACGACGCCCGTGCCGTCTCTGACCAGCGCGGGGATCTGGTAGCAGAGCGACTTGCCGCCGCCGGTCGGCATCAGTACGAGCGCGTCGCCGCCATCGACGACCTGCTCGATGATCTCCTGCTGCTCCCCGCGGAAGGAGCTGTATCCGAAGACACGGTGGAGTACCCGTGCGGCGTCGGAGACCTGGGCGGATTCGTCGGAAAGGACCATTCGTGAAGCCTAGCGGCCTCCGCCGACACCCCGGCCCTGTCCATCGGAACCTGTGGACAACCCGGAGTCGCTCCGGCCCCGGCTCCCCGATCCGCCGTCCTGCCCCGCGGCCCGCTCCGGGAGCTGCTCCTGGCGGCAGTGGGCGGCCCAGCCGGGCTCCCGGCCCTCGCCCCCGTTGCCCTGCTCCGCCGTGTCCTTCCCGGCCTCGCCCTGCTCCGCCTTGTTCTTCTTCTCTCCTTGCTTCTCCCCCTGCTTCTCTCCTTGCTTCTCTCCTTGCTTCTCCCTCTTCTCCTCCTGATCCGGTCCCGAGGCGCGGCACGGCCCCTCGCGGGTCTCGGCGGGGGACGGCGGAGGGTACCGGTCCGGCCGGACCGGCGGGACGGGCCGGAGCGGCGTGCCGACGTCCGGCGGAGCCGGCCGGTCCGTCCCGGTCTCCGGCTCGGCGGGCGTCGCCCGGGGCGCGGCGCTGCCGGAGGTCGGCTCGGGTGCCGGAGCGGGCGTCTCCAGGAGGCGTCCGGGCAGGGCTCCGGTGGCGACGGCCACCCCGCCCAGCGTCATGCTCGCGAGCAGCGCGGCCACGGCGGTCTTCAGGGAGCGCCTCGGGTGGCGCCGCTCGGCGGGGGGCGTCCAGTCGTCACGGCGGCGTGTGGGCAGGGAGGTGTGGAGGCCCGCGTCGCGGGCGGCACGGAAGGCGACGAGGGCGCGCTCCTCGGCCTCCCGGCCCGTGCTCTTCCCGGGCTCCCCGGCCGCGCTCTCCCCGCGCGTACGCTCCAGCGCGGCCCGCAGCGACTCCTCCAGCGCGCTGTCCCTCCGGTCGTCAGACATCCGTCACCTCCCTCTCCCCGTCAGTTGCCGCGCAAGTCGCCTCAATCCCCTATGTGCGGCGGACCGTACCGCACCGGGACGCTTACCCAGTACTCGGGCGGCGGTCGGTCCGTCGAGGCCGACGACGACGCGCAGCAGGACCGCTTCGGCCTGGTCCCGCGGCAGGCCCGCGATGAGCGCGAGCGCGTGCTCCGTCGACAGGGCGTCCAGGGCCTCGCCGGCCGCGTCCCCGGCCGCGGGGAGCTCCAGCACGTCCTGTTCGAGCCCGGTGGGTCGGGGCCGTGACCGTATCCGCCGCAGATGGTCCAGTGCCCGGTGGCGGGCGATGGTCGCGGTCCAGCCGCGGAATCCCGCGCCGTCGCCGCGGAACCGGCCGAGGTCCCGCGCTATCTCCAGCCACGCCTCGGAGGCCACGTCCTCGGCGTCCTCCCCGACGATCCCGCGCAGGTACCCCAGGAGCCCGGGCTGGACGATCCGGTAGGCCTCCGCGAAGGCCGCCTCGTCGCCGTTCCGCGCCCGTTCGACGGCAGCCCCGAGAACCGCGTCGTGAGCCGTGGTGGGCCGATGCCCCGATCCCTCTCCCACACGACCCTCTTCACGACCCGTAACAACCCGTACACCTGCCGACTCCGGCCGACGCCACCCACCGGAAGGCGTACATCCTGTCAGACCGTCAGCCGGCGCTCGTCGACAGCCTGTCGGAGACCCGGACCCCGCTCCTGCGCGGGCGGGCGGTCCGGCGCCCGTGCAGGGTGAGGAAATACGTCTGCAAAGACTCCACGGCGCCGATCTCGAAACGGTTCACGGTCCGGCCCAGCGGGTTCCACACCCGGCCGTCCGGCATCCGCACCCCGACGGGGTGCGTGAAGACGGACCGCAGGAGGTGGCCGGGCGGCAGGTCCACCCAGACCGCTCCGGCCTCGCGCACCAGCACCTCACCGACGTACGCGCCGAGCCCGAGGAGCGGCCCGGCCACGTCCTCCCGCCCGGTCCCGCCCCGGCGCAGGCCGTCGATGAGCCGGTCGACGATCCGCAGGCTGGCCGCGCTGTAGTCCAGCGGCAGCCGCACCTTCGCGGTGACGCGGCCGACGAACTCGGACGCGTGACGTCGCATGTCCGCCGCGCACGGCGGCCCGTCTTCGCGATCCACTGGTGACCACCCTTCCCCCTTGAAGCAGCGAGGTTCGCCGGATGATCAAGCGGATCCCGCACCGCAAACATCACGGCTCCCGAACGTGACCCTGGTCACAGGGCGTTCGGTCGAGGGCGGGCCCGGACACCCCTAGGGCGTGTGTCGAAAGTAGCGCCGTCTGCCCGAAGGGCAGGCCCGGCGGTGTCCGGTGCGTGCGATCGCAAGGCGGAGGGTCGCCCCGATACTGGATGTATCGGGGTGATCCCGACAACGCGGCGAGCGTGCGTGCCGGGCGCCGCCGGGCAGGCGGGACTTTCGACACACGCCCTAGCCGACGCTCTCCCGCCTGTCAGTCCGGAACCTTCCGGGGTCTCCGCTCCCCCGCCCCGTTGCTACCTTCCAGACCGCCCGTTCGCACGACCCGACACATCGTCACGTTTCCCACCTGGAGGTCACGTTGAGCGCGCAGCACCCCACCCGCAGGAACATCCTCAGGACCGCCGGAGGCCTCTCGGCCGCGATGGCCGTCGGCGGCGCGGGCGTCCTCGCCGCGGCGGCGCCCGCCGCCGCCGTCGGCGACGGCTACGGCCTGCACATCGTGGAGCGCGGCGAGGCCGACCACCGCATGTGGTACTACCGGTTCCAGACCAGCGCGATCGGCTGGAACCCCGCCGTGAACGTGCTCCTCCCCGACGACTACCACTGGAGCGGCCGCCGGTACCCCGTGCTCTACCTCCTCCACGGAGGCGGCACGGACCAGGACTTCATCACGTTCGACCGCGAGCGGATCCGCGACTGGACCGCGGGCAAGCCACTCATCGTCGTGATGCCGGACGGCGGCCACGCGGGCTGGTACTCCAACCCCGTCAGCTCCAACGTCGGCCCGCGCAACTGGGAGCACTTCCACATCGCGCAGCTGATCCCGTGGATCGACGCGAACTTCCGCACCTACGCCGAGTACGACGGCCGCGCGGTGTCGGGCTTCTCGATGGGCGGTTTCGGCGCCCTGAAGTACGCCGCCAAGTACTACGGCCACTTCGCCTCGGTGAGCGCCCACTCCGGCCCGGCGAGCCTGCGCCGGGACGGTGGACTCGTGGGTCACTGGGCCAACGCCTCCGCGGCGGCCCTGGACCTTAACGGCGGCACGATCTACGGGGCTCCGCTCTGGGACGAGGCCCGGGTGAGCGCCGACAACCCTGTGCAGCGGATCGAGAGCTACCGCCACAAGCGGGTCTTCCTGGTCGCCGGCACCAGCCCCGACCCGATCAACTGGTTCGACACGGCCAACGAGTCCCAGGTGCTCGCGGGGCAGCGGGAGTTCCGCTCCCTCCTCGGCAACGCGGGGATCCCGCACGAGTGGCACGAGCTGCCGGGCGGCCACTTCATCCGGCACGACATGCTGCAGCGCGACATCGACGGCGTCATCGGCCGCCTGCGCAAGGCGTGACCGGGGCGCCCGGTCCCGTACGCCCATCCCCCTCACCCCTACAGGACCAAGGGGAGGAACCTCCCTGCTCCTCGGACTCTCCCGGCGTGCCCTGAGCTGTGTTCTCGCAGCGACGGCCGCCCTCCTGCCGGCGCTGGTGGCCACGACCCCGGCCGCCGCCCGGACCGCCGGCTCCGCCGTGGCGTGCCCGGCCGCCGGATTCGTGTCCCAGCACTTCCACAGCGGCCACAACGGCGTCGACATCGCCAACAACGTCGGTACGCCGATCTACGCGGTGGGCGACGGCGAGGTGACGATCTCCGCGGCGGAGGCCACGACCTCACCGTCGACCACAACGCCGACGGACGGCTCGAAGTCTTCGCCTCCGGACCGGTCGGCGTCTTCCACAAGTACCAGACCGGCCCCGGCGGCTGGTCCGCGTGGGAACCCACCGGCGGCCCCGCCGACTCCCAGCTCACCAGCGAACGCACACCCGACGGGCGTGTCGAGGTCTTCGCCATGAACGGCAGTACGGCGATGCACGCCTGGCAGAACGGCCCCAACGCGCCCTACGGCGAATGGGCCGCGTTCGGCGGCGGTGGCACGGAGGTCGCCGCCGCCACCAACGCCGACGGACGCATCGAGGTCTTCGGCACCAACCCCACCGGCACCTTCCACCGATGGCAGACCGGCTTCTCCACCTGGTCCGAATGGGCCTGGGTCAACGACACCGCGGGACCCGGCCTCAACTGACCCGGCCCCGACCACCCCACACGACCCGGCCCGGTCCGCCCCCACACACGACCCGTGGCCGGCCGCGCCCCATACGCGCGGCCGGCCCCGCGCTCCCTGGAGAGACTCATGCTTCCGATCAGCAGACGGAACCTGTTGCGGGGTGCCGCGGGGGCGGGCGTGCTCCCCTTCCTGGACTCCGGCCGGGCCATCGGCGCCGAGGCCGTTCCGCCGCCTCGGTGGGTCGGCGCGCGGGACCCTTCGCGTACGTTTGCGGCGTGCGCGGTGCGCGGAGCGCGGAGTACCGAGTGCGCGCGTGGAGTGCGGATTTCGCCAAGTGGAGGAGCGATCGGGCGGCTCCGTAGCGTGGCGAACCTCCCGTACCGCCCTCCGCCTCCTCCCCTAGCGGTGACTTTCCCCACCTTGCAGGGGGCGGGACGAGTCGAGGGCGCCCGGTCCGGGAGCGGCGGTCCCGCACCCCGGCCGCCGGCCCCGGTCTGCCGCCCCGGCACGGTTTCCCCGGCCGGCCGGCTCGGCCGGAGCCCGAAAACGACACCAAATCGCCTTCGCTGCCCGAGAGATGAGGTGTCGCGTGTCACAGCGTGCGAAAGCCCGGTGGTCAGTTGGCCGGTCCTCCCCGCCGGGCCGTCGGCGGAGCGGCCTCGCGCCGCTCGGGTCCGGCCGCCCGCCGTGTCGCCCGGTCCCGGCCGAAGTGGCCGAAGCGCACCGGTGAACTCCCGCGAGAGCTGAGTATCGTTCCGCTCGTCCGACTACCGGGACGTGCGGATCGGGGGGATCGGTGAGCGGTGTAGTCGTGTATCTGCCGCAGGGAAGCGGTGGCGTCGACGGGGTCGAACCGTGCGGTGACGCGGTGACGTTACGGCTCGGCCCCGGTGAGGTGGCCCGCTTCGGACGGGGCTCCGCGTCGACCCCGGTCGAGCTCCGTCTCGCCGACGCGGCGATCTCCCGGCTCGCCGGTGAGATCCGTGTGACCGACGACCACTGGCAGCTGACGAACCACAGCACCACCCACAGCTATCTGGTCGAGAACCCCGAGGGCGCGGGTGAGTACCTGCGGGTTCCGCCGCGCCGGGTGGGGGCGCCCGTCCCGTTCGAGTTCTCGCGCGTGGTGCTGCCCACGCGGGGCGATGTCCCCGTCTCCTTCCAGGTGTTCGCGCCGGACCACGTGTACCTGGACCCGGAGGCCATGGGCGTCCCCTGGGGGAGCCGCACGGTCACCGCGTACTCCCTGGACGAGACCGCCACGTACTTCCTCGTCCTCGTCGCGCTCTGCGAACCGCGCCTGCGGGACCAGTCCCGGGTGGCGGTCCCCACCACTCCCCAGATCGTCGAGCGGCTCAGGGGGCACGCCACCTGCGGCACGCCGACCGCGCGGGCGATCAGCTCGCACATCGACTACCTGGCCGAGGAGAAGCTGCGCATCGCCGTCCCCGACACCCACGACCCCGGCAAGGGCGACCGCCGGAACGGCAAGCGGGAGGAGATCGTCGGGCTCGCGCTGCGGTTCGGGCTCGTACGGGAGGAGCACCTGGCGCTGCTGCCGCCCCTGGCCGGGGGCGGCGGGCGGGAGCGGCAGACGGCGCGATGACGGCCGTGCACGGCCTCGGCGGCTCCACGGACGACGACCGTACGGACCTGTTGCCGCCCGGCTTCCGGGCGGGCGGCTGGGTGGTCACCGAGCTCGTCGGGGCCGGAGGCTGGTCCACGGTCTACGCGGCACGGCCGGCCGACGGACAACGCGACCGGCCCGCCGGGGCCCCGGAGGGCCGTCCCTCGGACCTCGTGAGCGGCCCCCCGGACCCCACGGCCGACCCGACGGGCAGCCGCCCTACACCCCCGGCCGAGGTCGCGCTCAAGGTCATGCCGACCGCCGGGCTCGCGCCGCGCCAGGCGCGCAGGATCGTGGAATCCGCCCGCCGCGAGGTCGAACTCGGGCGCCGTGCAGGGCATCCCCGGCTGATCGGCCCCCTGGAGTCCTTCGTCCTCGCGGCGCCGGACCGGCCCGCGATCGACGGTGCGATCGTGCTGGTCATGGAGCGGGCCGCGGGCAGTCTGCGGGAGCTCCTCGACGCGGGGGTGCCGGAGGCCGGTCGCGGCAGGCTGATCGCGGGAATCTGCGAGGGTCTCGCCCATCTCCACCGGTCGGGCTGGGTGCACGCCGATCTGAAGCCGGAGAACGTCCTGCTGGGCACGGACGGCTCCGTGAAGCTCTCGGACTTCGGCCTCGCCACCGAGCTGACCGGGACGCACGGGTACGCGCCTCCCCTCGGCACCCTGGACTACCTCCCGCCCGAGCGCTGGCGGGCGCCGCTCGGGGAGTTCGGTGTGCAGGTCCGGCCGAGTGCCGACATCTGGGCCCTGGGCATCGTCATCCACGAGGTGTTCGCGTCCGGGACGTCCCCGTTCTCCGGTGCGACGCCCGTGGCGCGGGGCGCCGCCGTGCAGGAGTACGGCGAGGGGCGGGCGCCGCTGCGGATGGACAACGCGGTGCCGCCGTTCTGGCGTGCGCTGGCGGCCGACTGCCTGGCCCCGACCCACGCGGCGCGCGCCCCGCACACGGCGGAGAGCCTGCTCGCCCGTATCGCCGCCCATCGGCGGTCGAGCCGGACCTGGGCGGGGCGGCTGCGGAGCCGGGCGGCCCGCGCCGTCGTCCTGGCCGCCGCGCTGTGCGGGACGGTGGGCGCGGCCGTGTGGTCGGACACGGTGCGGGAGGGCCCGTCCGGGGGTGGGGCGGCGGGGGCGCTCAGGGTCTTCAACGCGGAGCGGGGCTGTCAGGACCGGGCCGACCGGGACCGGCAGTGCAGTCTGGGGCTGGCGATCGACCCCCGGCGGCCGTACACCGCGGACAACGTCGTTCCGACGCGGGTGTGGCACGGCGACGTCCTCACCGCGGACTGCCAGCTGCCCGACGGGCAGCCCATCGTCGACGAGGAGGACCTCCGGTCGACCCGCTGGTTCCGCGTCCGACTCCCGCACGGATCGACGCCCCCCTCGGCCTGGCTGCCCGCCGTACGCACGAAGGACCGCCCGGCACTGCCGGGGTGCCCCCGTCCCGGGGCGCGCTGAGGTCCGGGCGCCGGGGCGATTCCGCGGCGCCGGCCATCCCGCCGTAACCCCTCGGCCACCCGTGGCTGCGAGGCTCGCGCCCGAACGAAAGTTGTCTGTACAACTTGGAGATCTCCGTGGTGTCACTCGCCTCCGCCCCACCCGTCTGGCTGCGCGACAACTGCCCCTGCGCGGACTGCCGCGACCCCCGCAACGGCCAGAAGCTGTTCCAGATCACCGAACTCCCCGGCGCGCTCGCCGTCGGCGCCGTCCACGACGCCCGCACCCCCGACGGAGCCCCCGCCCGCGAGGTCGTCTGGGCCCCCGACGGGCACCGCTCCGTCTACCCCGAGGCCTGGCTGGGCGCCCACCTCCCCGGCGCGCCCGCCGCACCCGGCGACGGCCGCACCGAGGACGACAAGGAGCTGTGGGCCCCGGACCGCTTCGCCGGCGGTCTCCCCGAGGCCGACTGGAGCGCCTACACCACCGACCCGGCGGTCCGCGCCGCCGCGCTCGACTCCGTGCTGCGCCTCGGTTTCGTCCTGCTGCGCGGCGTCCCCGTCCGCGACCGCCACGTCCTGGACGTGGCACGGACCTTCGGCTACGTGCGGGAGACCAACTACGGCGAGCTCTTCGAGGTACGTGTCGAGGCCGGCCCCAACAACCTCGCCTTCACGGGCGCCCGCATCACCCCGCACACCGACAACCCCTACCGCGACCCCGTCCCCACCCTCCAGCTGCTCCACTGTCTGACCAACGCGGCCCGGGGCGGCGACTCGGGACTCGTCGACGGCTTCCACGCCGCGGCCCTGCTGCGCGCCGAGAGCCCGGAGGCGTACGAGATCCTCACGCGTGTCCCGGTGCCCTTCGTCTTCGCCGACGAGCACACCGAACTCCGCGCCCACCGGCCGCTGATCGGCACCGACCCGGCCGGCCGGCTCCGCGAGATCCGCTTCAACAACCGCTCCATCGGCACGCTGCGGCTGCCCGCCGGCCTCCTCGACGCCTTCTACGCCGCCTACCGGCGCTTCGCCGAACTCCTGCTCCGCCCCGAACTCCGGCTCGACTTCCGGCTCGCCCCCGGCGACTGCCTGATCTTCGACAACACCCGGCTGCTGCACGCCCGTACGGCCTTCGCCGAGTCCGGTGACCGCCATCTCCAGGGCGCCTACGCCGACATCGACGGTCTCACCTCCACCCTCGCCGTACTCCGCCGGGAGGCGAGCGCGAAGTGAACGAGCGCGAAGTGAACGAGCATGACGTGAACGAGCCTGCCGTGAACCGGCACGACGTGAACGAGCCTGCGGTGAACCGGCACGACGTGAGCCCGCTCGACACCCTCGCCGGGCTCTTCGAGGGCGAGGGCAGCGCCGAATACCTCGGCGAGGCCGTCACCCAGGCCGAGCACATGCTCCAGGCCGGCGCCCTCGCCGAGGCCGCGGGCGCCCCGCCGCACCTGGTCGCCGCCGCGCTCCTGCACGACGTCGGCCACTTCCGGGGCGCGGTCACCGGCCGCGACCTGATGGAGAACGGCACCGACAACCGGCACAGCCACACGGGAGCCGACTGGCTCGGGCAGTGGTTCGGCCCCGAAGTCACCGAGCCCGTCAGGCTGCACGTGGCCGCCAAGCGCTACCTCTGCGCCGTCGAACCGGGCTACTTCGCCCTGCTCTCCGAGGCCTCCGTGCACACCCTCGCCGTCCAGGGCGGGCCGATGGGCGAGGAGCAGGTACGCGCCTTCGAGGCGCACCCGGCAGCCGCCGACGCCGTCGCCGTACGCCGCTGGGACGAGCAGGCGAAGGACCCGGACATGGACACCCCCGACTTCGCGCACTTCCGCCCCCTGCTGGCCGGGCTGCTCCGCCCGTAGGCCAGGAGGGTCGCCCGAGGGCGCGCGTGGGTCCGTGTACGGCCTGAACCCGGGCTCCTGGGAGCCGGGTTCAGGCCGTACGACGTCGGCCCGGAAGCGGGTTCACGAGCCGAGTCGGCGACCCAGCGCGCTCGTCGCCGTCGAACTCTGCATCGTGAAGGCCACCGTCCCCGGCAGATAGCGGTCCTGCGACCACTCCACCGGGGCCCCCGTCGGATCGGTGGAGTGCCGCCGCTCCCGCAGCAGCGAGTCCCCGACCCGGCAGCCGAGCAGTTCGGCGTCGTCGGCGTCGGCCGGCACGAGGTCGATGGTGTGCCGGGCGTCGGCGAACAGCACACCGTGCAGCTCCAGTTGCTCCGAGTGCGAGACCGCGTCCAGCGGCATCCCGGCCACCAGCTCCCCGATCCGCTCCGGATAGGTCGTACGCTCCACCATCACCGGTGCGCCCGCGAGCGTCCGCAGCCGCCGTACCCGGTAGACCGGCGCGCCTTCCGCGACGCGCAGCTTCTCGGCCTCCTCCGCGTCCGCCGGGACCCGGTCGACGGCCACGATCCGGCCCCCGGGCTCCTCGCCGAGCGAGCGGGCCCAGCGGGTGAACGAGCGCAGCTCGCCGAAGCTGTGCAGCCGGGGGCCGCCGAGCACCACCCTGCGCGAGCCGCGCCGGGAGGTGATCAGCCCGTCGGTCCGCAGCGCCGCCAGCGCCTGGCGGACCGTGCCCCTGGACACGCCGTAGCTGCGGGCCAGTTCGTCCTCGGCGGGCAGTTTCGCCCCCGAGCCGTACTCGCCCGCCGAGATGGCGGTCCGCAGATCGGCGGCGACCTTCAGATACAGCGGCGTCCTGCCCCGTCCCTCACTCACACGCCCACCCTGTCACGTCCCGAACTCAACTGACCAGGGAGATCAGCAGGTCGGGGTCCACCTCGGCCAACGAGACCGCGAGCGTGACGCCTTCGGTGTCCGCGAACTCCGTCAGCGGCTCCGTCGACGGCACGGCGAGCACCCGGCAGCCCGCGGCGACCGCCGACGCGACCCCCGTAGGGCTGTCCTCGACGGCCACGCACCGCGCCGGTTCGACGCCGAGCGCGACCGCCGCCGCGAGGTACGGATCGGGCTCCGGCTTCGTGCGTACGGTGTCCTCGGCGCCGAACAGCGCGTCGAAGCGGTGCCCGTCCAGCGTGCCGGCGACCTGGGTGACGACCGCCCTCGGCGAGGCCGACACGAGCGCCGTCGGCACCCGGCACGCGCGCAGCGCGGCAAGCAGCCGCAGCGCGCCCGGCCGGGGCTCCACCGCCACGGCGAGCCGCGCGGCGAAGTCCGAGCCCAGCTCGGCGGCGAGCTCCGCCGCCGGCGCGGCCAGAAAGGTCTGGAGCAGGGCGGCGGCGTCCTCCACCGAGCGCCCGGTCACCGCCGTACGGCGCTCGGCGTCCAGGGAGCGGTCCCGGCGCGCGGCCGCGGCCTCCACCACGTCCAGCCAGACGCCCTCGGTGTCGACGAGCGTTCCGTCCATGTCGAAGAGGACGGCCTGCAGTCCCGTCACGCGGCACCGTCCCAGGCGGCGAGGAGCGCGGGCCGCTGCCGCGGGCGTACGGAGACGGCCGCGCCGGCGGTCAGCTCGGCCGCCCCGTGCGTGGGGACGTCCGCCGTGACGTCCGTTCCGTCCGGCAGGGTGATCCGCAGCCGGGTCGTGGCACCGTGGAACGCGGTGCGGGTGACGCGGGCGGTGCCGCCGGCCGTCACCTCCAGGGCCTCCGGCCGCAGGAGCACCTGGACGTTCCCCGTCCCGCCGGGCCCCTCGACCGGCAGCCGTACCCCGAGGACCTCCACGAGGCCGTCGCCCCCGGCCCGGCCCGGGACCCGGTTCATGGTGCCGATGAACTCCGCGACGAAGCCGGTGGCGGGTCGCTCGTACAGCTCGGTCGGCGAGGCGCACTGCTCCAGCCGGCCGCCGTTCATGACCGCGACCCGGTCGGCCATCGACAGCGCCTCCTCCTGGTCGTGGGTGACGAAGACGGTGGTGATGCCCAGCTCCAGCTGGAGTCGGCGGATCTCCTCCCGCAGTGTCAACCGTACCCGCGCGTCGAGCGCCGAGAGCGGCTCGTCGAGCAGGAGGAGCCGGGGGCGGAGGGCGAGGGCGCGGGCGAGCGCGACGCGCTGCTGCTGGCCGCCGGAGAGCTGGTGCGGGAAGCGGTCTCCGTGGCCGGACAGGCCGACGAGTTCGAGCAACTCGCCGGCGCGCGCCCGTCGTTCGGCGGTGCGCACCTTGCGCATCCGGAGACCGAAGGCCACGTTGTCGGCGGCCGTGAGGTGCGGGAAGAGGCTGTACGACTGGAAGACCATCGCCGTGTCGCGGCGGTCGGCGGGCACCGGCACGATGTCCTCGCCGTCGAGCAGCACCCGGCCCTCGTCGGGCCGCTCGAATCCGGCGAGCACGCGCAGCGCGGTCGTCTTGCCGCAGCCGGACGGGCCGAGCAGCGCGAGGAGTTCGCCGGGGGCGACGTCGAGGTCGAGGCCGTCGAGTGCGACGGCGGAGCCGAAGGTCCGGCGCAGGCCACGGATCCGGAGGGCGGCGCCGGTGCGCACCGGCTGGTCGGGCGCGGTCACGGTCACGGTCACGGTCATCGGGAGGTCTTTCCTCGGGAAGCCGCGGGGGCTTCGGACGTACGGGAGGAGCGTGGTGCGCGGCGGCGGTTGCCCACGGTGGTCAGGGCGAGCAGCAGCACCCAGGTCAGCAGCAGGCTCAGGAGCGACACGGCCACCGAGAGCCGGGCGTCCGAGCCGGACGCCTGCACGATCCACACCGCGAAGGGCTGGAAGCCGAGCAGCGAGGCGACCGTGAACTCGCCGAGCACCAGCGCGAGCGTCAGGAACGAGGCGTTCAGGAGCGCGCCCCGCAGATTGGGCAGCACGGCCGAGACGAGCGCCCGCGGCCAGGAGGCCCCGCAGTCCCGCGCGGCCTCCACGAGCGTGCGGACGTCGACGGATCGCAGCCCCGCGTCGAGCGCCCTGTAGACGAAGGGCAGCGCCATCACCGCGTACGCGAGGACGAGGACGACGGGGAAGTCCGGGTTCTGGACGGCGACGAAGGTCTGGTAGAGCGGGGTCGTGGACAGCTTCTCCGGACCCCAGCGCAGGACGGTGCCGAGCCCGGCGGTCAGCGCGACCGGCGGCACGACCAGCGGCAGCGTGCACACCACCTCGAGGACCGGGCGCAGCCGGGGCGCCGAGAGCCGTGCCGCGACCGCCGCCGGGACGGTGACCAGCAGGACGAGGGCGACGGCGGCGGCCGCCAGCCCCAGTGACAGCAGCAGGCTGCCGGTGAAGCCGGGCGCCGTGAAGATCCGGGTGTACGAGGAGAGGGTCAGCCCCTGCCCGGGGATGTCCACGGTGAACACGGCGGAGGCGAGCAGCGGCACCAGGAAGTAGACCCCGGCGAGGAGGAGGACGAGGGGGCGTCCTAGGGCGCGTGCCGGGCGCCGCCGGGCAGGCGGGACTTTCGACACACGTCCTAGGCGAGCCATCGGGTGCTCCTTCGCTGGAGGGGAAGGTGGACGGCCATGACGAGCGCCGCGACCAGGACCATGTCGAGGCTGAGCGCGAGGGCCACGTTCTCCTGGCCGACCAGGACGTTCCCGGAGAGCGCGTCCGCGATCTGGAGCGTCACCAGCGGTACGGAGCTGCCGACCATCGCGGCGGCCGTCGCGTACGCGGCGAACGCGCTGCCGAAGAGCAGCACGAACCCGCCGAGGAGGGACGGCAGCAGCACCGGCAGGCCGACGTGGCGCCAGTACTGCCACGCCGAGGCGCCGCAGTCGCGGGCGGCCTCCCGCCACTGGACGCGCAGTCCGTCGAGCGCGGGCGCCACGGTCAGCACCATCAGCGGCACCAGGAAGTACAGATAGGTGAGGGCGAGGCCCCAGAAGCCGTACAGCGACCAGCCGTGGTCGCCGAGGTCCAGGCTCGTGGTGAGGACGCCCGCGTTGCCGAGGGTCGCGACGAACGCGAAGGCGAGGGGTACGCCGCCGAAGTTGGCGAGTACACCGGAGGCGGTGAGCACGGCCTCGCGCAGGGCCCGGCCTCGCGAGGAGACCACGGCCTGGGCGAGGAGCAGCCCGAAGAGGGTGCCGACCGCGGCGGTGAGCGCGGACAGCTCGATGCTGCCGAACAGAGCGGTGCGGTAGGCGCCGTCGACCGACCGGGTGAGGTTGTCGAGGCCGTACCCGCCGTCGGCGACGGTGAAGGCGCCGTCGGCCATGGCGAGCGCGGGCAGCCCGAAGGCGATGCCGACGAGGAGGAAGAGGGGCAGGGCGGCGAGCCGGCCACCCGGACGCGGGCTACGCCGGGGCCGGCGCGCTCGGGAGGCGGGACCTTCGGCCGCCGGGGAGCCGTCGGTCATGGGGGAACCGGCGGCTGGGGCGGCCATGGGGGTGGTGGGGGATGTGGCGGTGGCGGTGGCGGCGGCGGCGGTCGGCGGATTCGTTCCCGGGCCGGAGTCGGGGCCGGGGCCGGAGTCGGGGCCGGGGCCGGAGTCGGGGCCGGAGTCGGGGCCGGAGTCGGGGCCGGAGTCGGGGCCGGGGCCGGAGTCGGGGCCGGGGCCCGCCGGGGCCACCCGCGCGGTCGACGCGCGGGCGGCCCCGGACGGGGTCGTGGAGGAGTGCGGAGTCATCGACGGGTCACCCGGAGACGGCCGCGGCCCAGCCCTGCGACAGGGTCTCCTTGGCCTTGGACGTCTGCTGCTCGGTGGGGAACTTCGGGGTGCCGGCGACCTTCGGCAGGGCGGCGGCGGCTGCCTTGTCGAGGGTGCCGTCGGCCTCCATGGCCGGCATCAGCACGGGGCGTGCGTACCCCTTGAGCCACAGGTTCTGGCCCTCGGCGCTGTACAGGTACTCCTGCCACAGCCGCGCGGCGGCCGGGTGCGGGGCGTCCTTGTTGATGGCCTGCGAGTAGAACTGGGCGTAGACGCCGTCCGTGGGCACGGCGACCTTCCAGTCGACGCCCTTGGACGCGAACTGCTCGGCGTAACCGGCGTTCAGGTAGTCCCAGTCGATGGAGATGGGCGTCTCGCCCTTCTCGACCGTGGCGGGGGTCGACTCGACGGGGTTGTAGTTGCCGTTCTTCTTCAGCTTGCCGAAGAAGTCGATGCCCGGCTCGATGTCGTCGAAGGAGCCGCCGTTGGCCAGCGCCGCCGCGTACACGCCGCCGAAGGCGGAACCCGACTTGGTCGGGTTGCCGTTGAGGGCGACCTGGCCCTTGTACTCGGGCTTGAGCAGATCGGCGAAGGTCTGCGGGCAGACCTTGACCCGCTTGGCGTCGCAGCCGATGGAGACGTAGCCGCCGTAGTCGTTGAACCAGCGGCCCTCCGCGTCGCGCTGCGTCTCGGGGATGCTGTCGAAGGAGGCGACCTTGTAGGGGGCGGTCAGGCCCTGTTCGCCCGCCGCCTGGGCGAAGGAGGCGCCGAGGTCGAGCACGTCGGGCGCGCGGTCCTGTCCCTTGCGGGACTTCACCGCGTTGATCTCGTCCTGGCTGGAGCCGTCGGGGTTCTCGACGTTCACCTTGATGCCGTACTCGGCGGTGAAGCCGTCGATGATCGCGCCGTAGTTCGCCCAGTCCCGGGGGATGGCGATCGCGTTGAGCGTGCCCTCCTTCTTCGCGGCGGCGACCAGGGCGTCCATGCCGCCGGCGTCGGCGGCGGAGGCCGAGGTGGCGAGGCTCTCGCCGGCGGCACCGGCGGCGCCCTTCGTGGGGGCGGCGCCACAGGCGGTGAGGGTCAGAGCGGTCAGGCCGAGGGCACCGACGAGGATCGCGGCGCGGGCAGCGGAGGTCACGCGTACTCCATGAGGGGAAGGGGCGAGGCCAAGCTGTATGAACAACTGTTGTCCATACAACTCCTGCATTACGGGGGGCCGGAGTGTCGCGCCGGTGAACGCGAGCCGTCGCGGGCCCTGCCATTCCCCGGCGGATCGGCTTCTCCGCCACGCCCGCTCACCGCGCGCACCGACCGCCGGTCGCATAGGGTCACGATGCCACTACGGCAGGCCATCGAACAGGGGTATCTCATGCCGGGACAGTTCGAAGCGACGGTCGACGTCGATCGGCCCATCGACGACGTCTTCGCGTTCCTCGCCGACGGACACAACGATCCGGAGTTCAGCCCGCGGGTGCTGAGGATCGAGCGGATCCCCGACTCCCCCACGGCGGTGGGCACCGTCTTCCGGAGCACCGTGAAGGACGCCGGGATGAAGACCGCGAGGGAGTTCCGCGTCACCGCGCTCGAAGCTCCGGTGCGGATCCGGTGGGCCGAGGTCACGAAGAACAGCGTGACGGCGAGCGAAGGCGGCTACGACCTGGAGGCGCTGACGGAGGGCCGGACCCGGGTCCGTATCTTCAACGTGCTGGAGGGCCACGGGCTGGGCAAGCTCCTCGTGGGCCTGGCCCTCGCCGCCGCCCGCAAGGACGCCCCCGACTTCGGCGCCCGGATCAAGGGGGCGGCGGAGGCGGCGATCGCGCCGCGCTGACGCTCCGCGCACGGCGACGGGCGGTGGGCCCGGCCGTGGGGGCGCCGTGACCGAGCCCTACCGGGGCTGCGTCGCGATCTGGATCAGGTTGCCGCAGGTGTCGTCGAAGACGGCGGTGGTGACGGGGCCCATCTCCAGGGGTTCCTGGGTGAAGTGGACGCCGAGGCCGCGCAGACGGTCGTACTCCGCCCGCACGTCCTCGACGGCGAACTGGGCGAGCGGGATGCCGTCCTGGGCGAGCGCGTCACGGTAGGGCTTGACCGCCGGGTGGCCGGCGGGCTCCAGGAGGAGCTGGGTGCCGCCGAGCTCGTCGGGCGAGACGACGGTCAGCCACCGGTCCTTCTCGCCGATCGGGACGTCGTACTTCTTCACGAAGCCGAGGATCTCGGTGTAGAAGCGCTCGGCCTTGGCCTGGTCGTCGACGAAGACGCTGGTCAGATGGATCTTCACGGGGTGCTCTCCTCCGGTCCGGATGTGTCGGTCACGAGCCATCGCTCGACGATCCGCAGCAGCGGCGCCGTGTTCAGGTCGTGGAACTTGTAGCGGCCCTCACGCCTGGTCTCGACGAGCCCGGCGGCCTCCAGTACGGCGAGGTGCTGGGAGACCCCCTGGCGCGAGATGCCGAGCTGGTGCTTCATGCTCAGCCGCGCGCAGATCTCGAACAGCGTCTGCCCGGACTTCTCCGAGAGCTCGTCGAGGATCGTGCGGCGGGTGGGGTCGGCCAGGGCTTTGAAGAGGTCGTCGGCCACGACTCCAGGATAGGCAAGCATTCACTTGCCTATCAAGTCGAGTGAGCGGCCCGGGTGCGCCGCGGCGAGCGGTCGATCGACAGGCGGGCGCCGGTGGCCGGTGCCAGGCTGAGTCGTACTCGATCCGCGAAAGGCAATGACCATGATCACCACTGACTTCGTCCCCGGCTCCCCCTGCTGGCTCGATCTCGGCGCTCCCGACGTCCCTGCCGCCGCCGCCTTCTACGGGGCCGTACTCGGATGGGAGTACGAGTCCATGGGCGAGGGGGAGGACATGGAGGGCGGGATGTTCCGGAAGGACGGCAAGGCCGTCGCCGGCCTCGGCAAGCTCACCGAGGAGGGTGCCCGCCCGGCCTGGATGATCTACTACAGCGTCGCCGACGCGGACGCCACGACCCAGGCGGTCGAGAAGGCCGGCGGCACGGTGCGGGTCGCACCGAGGGACCTCGACGAGTGGGGCCGGATGGCCCAGTACAGCGACCCGCTCGGGGGCCAGTTCGCCGTCTGGCAGCCCGGCACGAACAAGGGCGTCGACCTGGTGGACGAGGCGGGCTCGCTGTCCTGGACGGAGCTGTACACGACCGACGCCGCGGCCGCGAAGGAGTTCTACGGCGGTGTCCTCGGCTGGCGGTTCGGCGACATGGAGCTGCCGGGCGGCGCCGGCACGTACTCCCTCATCACCCCCGCCGGACTCCCCGAGGAGCGCATGCACGGCGGCCTGATGGAGCTCACGCGGGAGAACCTCACCCTGACGAACGGGCGGCCGTACTGGCACCCGGTCTTCAACGTCCCGGACTGCGACGCCACGGTCGCCGCGGTCACCGCGAACGGCGGCAGCGTGCAGATGGGCCCGGAGGACGCCGAGGGCGTCGGCCGGCTGGCCGTCTGCCTCGACCCGTCGAACGCCGACTTCGTGGTGCTGACCCCGCCGCCCGCGTAGAAGCCTTCCGACCGCCGAGAAACACCGGCCCCTGGCGGAGGCGGTCCCCCCGGCCCGACCCCGCCAGGTGGCAGGGGGCGCCGGCCGGAAGCCGGTGCCCCCCTGTCCCCCGGGCGGCCACGCGAAGTGTGCCGCCCGGGGGACGGTGGTCGGTCAGCAGCCGCTGGTGAGCCAGCGACAGGCGGTGATCAGCGCGGCGGCGTGCTCCTCACCGCGGGCGTCCTCGGTGCGGACCTCCTCCGGCAGAACCTGCAGGGCATCGATGTCGTACTCCGTCATGACGGTCTCCTTCTTTCTTTGCTTCGACGGGATGCCGGTGGCCGGCGGCCACCGGACACTCAGGGGTGGGCCGGGCCGCCCTCGGGCAGCCAGGCGCGGGGGCCTCCGCACCGCATGCGCAGCAGCAGGGAGAGGCTGCCGGCCAGGCCGGTGGCGTACTCGGCGAGGACGGTCCTGCGGTTCTCGTCCGGCACCAGGAGACGCCCGTCGCGCAGGACGGCCTGGGCGGCGAGGTGCTCGACCAGCAGCTCCGCGGCGGCGGCGTGGCTCCCGTCGCCCGTCCGCGCGGCGGCGTCGAGCAGGAACTCGGCGTTCCCCGCGAGCCCGTGGCAGGTGGCCGGCGAGTCGGTCACCCTGCCTGCCCGTACCGCGAGGGCAGCGCCGTCCACCAGGTCGCGCACGGTCTTGTCGGACTCGCCGGTGGCCGCCCAGAGCCGGACCAGGAAGGTGCCGACACCGGACGAGCCGCTGCACCAGTGCCGGGCGAGCTCCGGGGAGTCGGCGAGGTGCCGGGCGCGGTCGACGGGCCAGAGCGCGCCGGCCGGCCCGCTGCGGGCGGCGGCCACGAGGGTGGCTCCCGCTTCGCTGGCCGCGTCGAGGAACCGTTCGTCACCGGTGGCTTCCGCCGCGAGCAGGAGGAAGGTGCCGACCCCGGCCACGCCGTGGGCGAAGCCGTAGTGCCAGGCGCCCGCGAGAGCCGACCCGAAGTCCTCCGGGACCGGCCAGAAGACCCCCTCGGGGGTACGCCGGGCCGCGTCCAGGAGCCCGTCGGCGACCTGCGCGGCGCGGTCCAGGAACCGCGGGTCCCCGGTGGTGCGCCAGAAGTGGAGTTGGGTCAGGCCGGAGCCGGCCGCTCCGTGGCAGACGTCGGGGTTGGGCCAGCGGACGGGGAGGGCGAGCGCGAGGGCGACGGCGCGGTCCGCCAGAGCGGTGTCGTCGAGCGCCCGCGCGGCGTCGAGGAGCGCCCAGGCCGTACCCGAACGGCCGAAGTGCAGCCCGGGCAGGTCGCCCGGCAGCTCGTCCTGTCGCCGCACCGTCCAGCGGGCGGCGGAACGGAGACCCTCGACGAGCACCTCCCGAGTGAGGGGCGGCGCCGCCCCGGTCCCGGAGGGGCTTGGCGCCTCGGTCCCGGAAGGGCTCGGCATCCTGGTCGTGGCAGGTTTTGGCACCCCGGTCCCGGAAGGGCTCGGCACCCCGGTCGCGGCAGGGCTTGGCATCCCGGTTCCTGAAAGGCTCGGCGCCTCGGCCCCCGAGGGGCTGAACGGCCCGGGCGTCCCGGCGCCCCAGTGGTCCAGGGCCCGGGCGAGCAGGGCGACACCGCCCGCCGAGCCGTGCTGCACGGCCACCGGATCACAGGTCTCGCCGAAGGAGTCCGAGGCCCAGAGCCGTTCGGGGTCGTGCGGACGCATCGTGGCCAGCAGATGGGCGACGCCGTCGTGCAGGAGCCGCGCACGCGTGGCCTCGGCGTCGGGTTCGTCGGCCCCGGAGCGCGCGCGATCCGCCGACGACGTAGTCGTCGTGGTGGCCGTCGCCGTCACCGTGGCCGTCGCCGTTTCCCGGTGGCCACCCGCGAGGAACTCCCGGGCCCGCTCCAGGGTCCACCGGTCCTCGGGATCGTTCCGCATCAGCCCTCGGATCAAGGGCGAGAAGCGTCGTACGAGCGCGTGGTCGCGGGCCAGCAGCTCCACGAGGTGGGCCAGGCGCCGCTCGTCCGGCCGGGCCGTGGGCGACGGCAGGTCCTCGGCGAAGAGCGGATCGGCGCCGCTCAGGGCGTGCAGGACGGTGGCGCCGAGTGCGTACAGGTCGACGCCCGTCGGCAGCGCGGGTGCCACCTGGTCGACGGTGCGCAGCTCGGGGGCGGTGTAGCCGGGGGTCGCGCCGAGCACCCACCGTTCCCCCTCCCGCGCCGCCATCTCCAGGTCGATCAGGACGAGCCGTCCGTCCGGGGTGACCATGACGTTGTTGGGGTTGAAGTCGTGCAGGGTGACGCCCAGTTCGTGGGCGGTGGCGACGAGTTCGACGAGCTGCCGGGCCAGGGAGTCGGCGGTACGGTCGTCGGGGCAACCGCTGCCGTCCCGCGCCAGTCGCTCGGCGACGGTGCGCCGCAGTGTCGCCCCGGGGACCGATTCGGTGGCCAGGAACACGCTCCCCTGCTGCTCGAACACCTCGACGAGCCCGGGGACCCGGTCGGGGCGCACGCCGCCGAACCGTTCGAGCAGCGCGGCCTCGCGGCGCAACAGGTCCCGGACGTCCAGCCCTTCGAGGCCGGCTCCCACGTGGGGCCGTGCCTGCTTGACGACGACCTGCAGACCGGTGCGGGTGTCCTCGGCGCGGAACACCCCGCCCTTGTTGGAGTGCTGGATCGCACCCCGCACCAGGAAGCGGTCGCCCAGGAGGACGGGTTTGGCCGTGGCCGTGCTGCGGGCCGGGGCGGCGGGGTGGTCAGTCCGGTCCGGGAACGGGTCTCCGGCCCAGGCCGGCGGGGTGAACCAGGCGTTGCGCTCGTCGTCGACGGGCGGCCTTCGGGGTCGGTGAGCCGGGCGGCGAAGGCTCCGTCGGCGGTGAGTTCACGGACTCCCCTGAACACGCCGTACCGGTAGAAGACCTGGCTGTCGGGCCGGTAGCGGCGGTCGGAGAGGACGGCGGGGCCGGGCAACCCCCGGGTGGCTCCGTGCAGTTCCTCGGCGAGCAGCCTGAACCGGTCGTCGTCGGCCGGGTAGACGGTGAGGAACTTGCCGCCCCCGCCCCGCGCGAAGCGCCCGGACACCAGCGCGGCGACCCTGGCGGGGCTCCCGGCGAACTTGAAGGCCGCGCGGTGGGCGACGAGCACCTCGGCGCACCGGGCCAGGACCAAGGGGGCCGAGAGCGGGGTGGCCGGCACGTGGAGCTTCCAGCCCTGGGCACGCCCGACGGCCTCGCCGGGTACGACGTGACACCAGAACTCGCCCTGCTCGACGCTCCATTCCGCCGGCCCGGCCCCGGCCCCTGCTCCTGCTCCTTCTGCTGCCGTTCCCGGCCGGCCGCCGCTCTCCGTCCGCGGTGTGTGCCGGGCGATCACGGCGCGCGCGATGTCGGGCAGCAGTGCGAGGTCCGACGGGCTCTCGGCGCGCGACCGCCGGGGCTTGGGGCCGTACGGGGAAGGACTCCCGGTGGGTGACGACACGCTCTACGTCCTCGCGTTTCGCATGGGGTGACGTGCAGGAGGGCAGCGCTCGGGGCCCGTCCGGCGCGTCGGGGCGCGGACGAGGCCGAGAGGCTGAGGAGAGGGGGAGGGATCGAGTCCTAGAGGACGGGCTGGATGTACTCGTCGCCCCAACTGGTGTCCAGGGGGCTCCCGGCGACCGTCCGCGTCGTCCCCGGTTCGCCGTCGGCCGTGGCGGCGGTCGCACCGCCGGCGAGCAGGACCGTGAGGAGAAGGAGGCAGCGGACGGCAACGGACATGGTGCGGCTCCTGGTTCGAGAGGTGAGGGGGCGGGCGGGAACACCGCGCCTGGCGGGTTCACACCGAATGTCGGCCTGATGGGGTTTCCCTCGGGCCGGGCACCTCCAGTTCATCCCGGGCGAGCCCGCTTGGTCCACCGCCATGACCTGGCAATACCCTGCATGGCAGGGAAGTAGCAGGGCCGCATCACGGGGGAAACGTGTGACTACTGGGTCGGATGTGGACGAGATACCTCGGCTGGACGCGAGGGCCGTCGCCGTCTTCGCGTACGTACTGGAGCGCGGCGGCCTCACGCGCGGGACGCCCGAGGTACCGCCTGCTCTCGGGCTGAGCCGGCAGGAGGTCGAGGCGGCCTGCCGCACCCTGCGGCGGCTCCGCCTCCTCAGGCCGGCTCCGGGCAGACCCGAGGAGCTGATGGCGGTCAGTCCGGACGCAGCGGCGGCGGAGCTGGTCGGCCCGCTGGAGGCCGAGCTCGCGCGGGCCGCCGCGCAGACCCAGTCGCTCCGCGACGAACTGCACTCCCTGATGCCGCGGTACCGCGCCGCCCGGCGCGAGCAGGGCCGTCGGGAGGGCTTCGACGTGCTGCCCGACATGGCCTCCGCCTCGGCGATGCTCACCGAGGAGTCGGCCCGTTGCCAGGAGGAGGTGTTCAGCATCCAGCCGGGCGGCGGCCGGGCAGCACACCGCCTCGGGGACGCCGTCGAGCGGGATGTGGCGATGCTCCGCCGGGGTGTGCGCATGCGCACCCTGTACCAGCACTCGGCACGGTCCAGCCTGTCCACCCAGGGGTACGTGGAGAGGCTCACCGAGGCCGGCGCCGAGTACCGCACCGCCGCCGAACTGCCCGACCGGGCCGTGGTCTTCGACCGGTCGGTGGCCTTCCTGCCACGGCGTGCCGGGGGCGGGACGGGCGAGGGGGCGGTGCTCGTCCGGGATCCCGACGTGGTGGCGTACCTCTGCCGGGTCTTCGAGCAGCACTGGTCCGGGGCGGCCCCGTTCCGGGGCACCAGCGAGGCCGCGTACAAGGAGGTCGGCCACAGCCTGCGGCGGGCGCTGGTGGGGCTGCTCGCGGAGGGCGCCAAGGACGAGGTGATCGCCCGGCGCATGGGCTTGTCGCTCCGCACCTGCCGCCGTCACATCGCCGAACTCCTGGAGGAGCTGGGGGCGGAGAGCCGCTTCCAGGGCGGCACCCTCGCGGAACGCGCCGGCCTCACGGGCACGGATCTCACGACGGACGCCTCCGACCGCTGACCCCGCTGGCCCCCCTGGCCCCACTGGCCCCGCCGGCCCTCCCGACCTCGCTGACCCGCAACGGGGTCACGGCCTCCTGGCCGCGGTCGCGTCCCTCTCCCCGCCCCGCACCACTTCCCTCACCATCCCCGCCACCGCGCTCGTCCGGCGCTTGCGGAGGTCCAGGACAGGGGTCGGGTTCGAGAGGCCGTGGGATGCCAGCAGGTTCATCAGGGCCCAGATCACGTCGGGGCGTCCCGTCACGGGGACTTCCCGGCCCTCGGGGGTGATGACCTTGGCCTCGGCGGTGCCGGCGAGGAGGTTGGTGCGGGCCCAGTCGATGACGTACGACCCGCCGTCCGGGCCGGCGTAGAGGACGACGTCCCTGGTGCGGTGCAGGACCGCGAGGTAGTTCATCGGCACCGTCAGCCGTCGGGCGGCGTCGAACGGGGCTGTGCCGTCCGGGGGATGGATGCGCAACACCGTGTCGAGGACCGGCCCATGGTCCTGGAAGACCTGCGTGGGGCTCATGTGCAGGAACCGGGCGCGCACCAGCACGCCACCGCGACGCGACCACCGCCGGCCGACGGAGCCGAACGCCGCCGACTCACCCGGGAGGGCGTCCACGATCCACCGGGACTCCTCGCCCGGCTCGGTCACCGGCGCCGGTTCCTCGGGAAAGGCGCGGTGCCGTTCGGCCACGGCGGTGTAGCGCGCGGCCGTGGCCGCGTCCAGGCTCCGGAGGTCGATCGTGTCGCCGACCATCTCGATGCCTCCGGCGGCCAGGGAGATCCGCATGTGCCGCAGCAGACGACCGGGGTACCGGGTCACCTCGGTCAGCCGGCCGTCGAGGTCGATGATCCGGCTGGTTCTCGTGCCCGCGAGGAGGGTGCTGCGCGGCCACAGGGGGGTGACTTTCCCGGGCGGCCCGGGCGGATCGGCCGACTCGGGCCATCCTGCCAATCCGGCTGGACCGGCAGGATGGCCCGGCCCGGCCGGATCGACCAGGACGGCGAGGCGGCCCGCCGTGACCGCCGACAGGCAGAGGGACGGCACCCGCCACTCGTCCGTGATCTCGAAGCCGCTGAAGCCATCGGCCCCGTCGGGCTCTTCCGCGCCGTGCACCCGCAGCTTCAGCCTGACCAGCGGCGTGAACTCGTCGGGGGTGTACGTGCCCCAGTACTGCGTGTAGGTCGCCTCGCCCTCGGGGCTGTACCGCACGAGCGAGGCCTCCAGGACGTCCGCCCGCGCCAGCCGTGCCCTCGGATGGCCCTGCGGAGACCGGGGCGCCCACAAGACGAAGGACCGGTCGCCGTAAGGGATGTCCGCCTGCTTCTTCCGGTCCCTGCGGGTGATCCGCGGGAACTGTCTCCGCGCGGAGCTGCGGGCCATGAAAGGGATGGGGACCGAGCAGGCCAGTCCGGCGACGAGCGGAATCCAGGCCCAGTCGTCGCCGTGGCTCCAGGCCAGGTATCCCACGACGAGTCCGAGCGGGCCCGGAAGGCACCAGACCGTGGCGAGCAGCAGATTGCCGACCATCACACTGGCGTAGCTACGCATGGCCCCATACTCCCGGCGCCCCGGCCCGGGCACCAGCCTTCAGGACCCGGCTCGTCCGGCGCCGCTCCGCCCTCACGCGTCCCCGGTCGGCGGGTCCCCCGGCTCCGTACCGCTGCCGCCCGCCACGAGACGGCCTCGTACCTCCTCCGCCAATGGGTTTCCCAGGGACTCGAGGATCGCGACCGCCTCGACCAGGGCCGCCTGGGCCTCGGCCGCGCGGCCGACGGCGGTGAGCTGTTCGGCGAGCCCGTCCAGCGAGCGGGCCAGCCCGAGCAGGTCGCCTATGCGCCGTCGCGTGTCGACGGCCCGCTCGTACCAGCCGATCGCCTCGCCGGTCCGGCCGACCGTCCGGCAGACGTCGCCCATTCCGTGCAGGGCCTTGGCCTCCGTCGGCAGATCGGCCGTCACCCGGGCGCCGGCCAGGGCCAGCTCGTACTCCTCGAACGCAGAGGTCGGCCGGCCGAGGGCGAGACTCAACGCGCCCATCTCGGTCAGCGTGATCGACTCGCCGCGCCGGTCGCCGTTGCTCCGGTGGATCGGCAGCGCCTCCCGCTGGCGTTCCAGTGCCTCCTCGTGGCGCCCCATGAGGCGGAGCGTCCAGGCGATGTTGTAGATGCTGGTCGCCTGCCAACGGCTGTCACCGATGGCCTGACTGATCGCCAGCGCCTCGGTGAAGTGGCTCATGGCTGCTTCGTGGAGACCCATGTCCGACTCGGCCCCGGCGACACAGATGAGGCTCCAGGTCTCGGCCCACCGGTCGTCCAGGCGGCGGGCGGCCCGCACGGCGGTGTCCGACAGTGCCCGCCGGTGGGTGTCGTGCCGGCGCAGTCGCAGGAAGTACACCAGCGCCACCGGCAGCTTCCAGGCCACGTCGTCCAGGCCGAGCTCCACCGCCTGGTCCACGGCGGGCACCAGGCTCGGCAGTTCGGAGTCGCACCACGCGAGGGCCGCCTCGGGCCCGGGGAACGGTGCGGCCACGCCGTCCGCGCCGCGTTCGAGGGGTACGTGCTGACGCTCGGGGACCAGGACCCGGTCCGCGGCGTCCGCCATCCGCAGATAGTGGGACAACTCGCGGTGCAGCGCCTCGGCCCGCACCTCCGCGGGCTCCTCCGCCGCGACCCGCTCCCGGGCGTAGTCCCGCAGCAGGTCGTGGTACGCGAACCGTCTCGGCCCCGACACCTCCAGCATGTTGACCGCCACGAGCCCGCGCAGGACCCGAAGGGTCTCCAGCTCGGGCAGGTCGATCAGCGCGGCGGCCGTCGAGACGGAGAAGTCCGGACCGGCGTGCAGCGCGAGCAGCCGGAACGCCCTGGCGCCGGCGGGGGGAAGCTGCTGATAGGACCACGAGAACACCGTGCGCACTCCGTTTCGCTCGTCCGACATGGACAGCGATTCCAGCCTGCGGCCGTCACCGTCCAGTTCCTCCATCAGTTCACCCAGACTCGTACCGGAGCCCGCTTGCTGTGCGGCGATCCGGACGGTCAGCGGGAGGCGGCCGCAGCGCCGCACGAGGCGGGTCACTCCCTCCCCGTCGTCATCGCCCGAGAGCCGGCGGAACAGTTCCACGGCGTGTGGCGTGTCCAGCGGTCCGACCTGGACGGGCGTGGCGCCGTCCACGGCGGTCAGGCCGCCGAGCCGGTTCCTGCTCGTGACGATCGTGAAGCAACCGGGCGCGGACGGGAGCAGCGGCCGTACCTGGTCGGCGCTGCCCGCGTTGTCCGCGATCAGCAGCAACCGCTTCCCGTCGAGCAGGGAGCGGAAGAGCGCGGACATCGCGTCCAGTGAGCCGGGTACCCGGTCCGCCGGCGTGCCCAGGGCCAGGAGGAAGCCGTGGAGGACCTCCTCGGGCGCGAGCGGCGCGAGCCGGTCGTAGCCCCGCAGGTTCGCGTAGAGCTGGCCGTCCGGGTACCGGTCCCTCGCCCGGTGTCCCCAGTGGACGGCGAGGGCGCTCTTGCCCACCCCCGCCGGCCCGGAGACCGTGGCGACCCCGTTCGTCGTCGTGGCGACGGCGCTCAGAGCGACCAGGCCGTCCGACCGGTCGGTGAAACAGGTCGCGGCCCGGGGCAGTTGCCTCGGCACCGGCATGGCCGGCGCCGCGGGGGCGCCCCCGCCGCCGTGCACGCCGCCGTAGATGACCCCGGCCTGCACCACATGGGTGGCGCGGCCGACGAAGGCGTTGTTTCCACTGTCTGCGCTCACGCGGACGCTCCCGCCCTTCGTGCCGTGGATGCGCGACGGCGAGCCGCCGCCGACGGGACCGGATCCGCGGCCAGGCGGTCGATCGCGGTCCGCAGACCGGCAAGGAACCGCGCCCCGGCCGGGGCCGGCCGTGCCTGGGCGGCGAGCGCGTCCACGGCGGCGTCGGCCCACGTCAGACTGGAGTGGAAGGCGGCCCCGGCGGCCTGTGCCGACCGGAGTCGGTCCCGTCCGCGGGGCGTCTCGACCGGCGGCCCGTGGTGTGCCTGTGCCGGCTCGTGGTGTGCCGGCCCGATGGCCCGCGCACGCCAGAGCTCCGCCAGGGCGACCTGGATGTAGAGCCCGTGGAGCGCTTGCTCCACCGGTACGGGGGCGGTCCGCCACGGCACGGGGACGAAGGCGGGCACGGAGGTGTCGAAGAAGACGTACGCGTCCATCAGCGCGTCGAGTTTGGTGCGCTGGAACTCCTGGAGCAGCACGGCGGCCACGTCGGTGGTTCCCGTGGGCATCGCCAGGCCCGCCGCGCCGAACAGTCCCCGCCCGAGGAGGACGGGCGAGTGCCGGTCCCCCGGCGTCGGCCGCAGGGGGACCACGACCCGTAACGCCTCCCGTAGCGGCGCGGCGTATCCCGGCACCAGGAGGCTCAGCTCGCGCCCCGCCCGGCTGAGTGCGACCTGCCACGCCGTCCACTGCCGCGGGGAGAGGTGGTCGAGGGCGATGGGGTCGTGCCGGGTGACGTCTGCGAAGGGAGCGGCGCGGTACGGGTCGAGGTCGTCCAGGGCGACGGGCAGCCAGGGCGTGGTCAGCCGCCTGACGCCGATCCAGCGGTGGGGCGACCGGTCCGTCCCACCGGTCCAGGGGTGGGGCGACCGGTCCGCCCGCTCGACGGTCACCTCCGCCGTGGGTCCCGCCCCTTCCACCCGCACCGCGCCCACGCCCGGCAGGTGCGCGAGTCCGTCCCGTACGGGGAGCGGCAGACGTGTCGTGACACCGGCGCGCCAGGCGGCGGCCGCCGCGACGCCGGCGATGTGCGCCCGGTCGCGCGGCCCCTCGCCTGCGCCGCGCGGCCCGCCCCCCACATCGCGCGATTCGTCCCCCGCACCTGCGGCGGCCTCGCGGCGAAGGTGGCCCCTCGCCCACGCCAGAACGAACGGGTCACGGAGGACTTCCGCGGTTTCGGCCGGGTGGCCGCTGTCCAGTTCTCCGAGGAGTTGCCGCCCGAGAGCGGCCGCCACCGCCAGGTCCGAGGTGCCGCCGTCGCGCGGATCCATCCCCGCGACGAGAGCCCTGGTCAGCGAGAGCCGCATGTCCGCGAGGGCCTCCGTGCCCTGGACCGTCCCCGCTCCCGCGGCGAACGCGTCGAAGGCGCCGTCCGGCAGCCGATGGACGGGGGGCGGGGCGGGATCGGCGCCGCGCGGAACCGGGATCCCCCGCATCCGCGCCGCCGGGATCTCCGACGCCAGCAGCTTCAGATCGGCGCAGTACACGGAGGGATTGTCGAATCCGTTGCCGGGCCGGTAGCGGTGGGCGTAGAGACCACCTCCGCAGACGTTGACGACCGGGCAGGCGAGGCAGGTGGCGCACAGGTCCGCGTAGTTCCGGTTGCGGGCGGCGACCCCGGGATGGGCGGCGAGGTGGTCCACGCTGTGTGTGAAGACGGACATGCCGGTCGCCGGGGCGCCGTCGTAGGCCGTCTTCAGGGAGTCCGCCTGCTCCCACGATCCGTCGGTGTCCACGACGGCGAGGGCGACGGGCCGGAGTCCCACGGCCTCGCTGCCACTCGCACCGCCCCAAGCTGCCGCCGCGAGGGCGTCGAACAGGCGGATCGGAACGGGCCGGCCGTCGGCGATCCAGCGTGCGTGGATACGGCCCAGCCAGGCGGCGTACGGCGCGGGTGTCCCGTCCGGCCGGGGCGGCGGGTGCTCCCAGGTGGCCTGCGGCAGCAGGAAGTCGAGGTGGGGCGGCGCCTGTTCCAGCAGAGCCTCGTACACGGCGATCGGGTCGTTCTCGACGTCCACGGTGCAGAGGATCCCGCCGTAGAGGTGGCGGAACTCCTGGCGGCGCAGCAGGGCCAGGCCGCGCAGTACCGCGGCGTGGCTGCTGCGGCCGTTCGCGTACCGGCGGTGGCGGTCGTTCGCGGCCAGGTCGCCGTCGAGCGAGACACCCACCTGCACACCCGATGCGGCGAAGAGCTCGAGGAACGCCTCGTCGAGTGTCACGCCGTTGGTCTGGATGTGCAGGCCGAGCCGGACGACGTCGTCCAGGGCGGTGCGGAACGTGCGGATCAGCTCGCGCAGGCGCGCGACGCCGAGGAGGAGCGGTTCACCTCCGTGGAGCGTGATGCGCACCGTGGGTATCGCGTGGCTCCGCGCGTGTTCCGCGATGCGCCTCGCGACCTGTTCCGCGACGGCCGGACTCATCGTCCGGGGTTTCGTCCGCCAGCTCTGGTCCGCGTGCTCGTACACGTAGCAGTGGTCGCAGGCGAGATCGCAGGCGCCGTGGACCTTCAGGACGTACTGGTCGATGAAGGAAGGCACTTTTCCCCGCCGATTTCGGAGTTGAAGGCGGCCATCCGGACGGCGGGCTCCGGGCTGACGACGCGGGTGCGGAATTCCGCGACCGGGCCGGCGCGATCCGCGAAGAGGCTTGCCAACGAGACGTTCCTGAGATCGGGAAGCGGACGCCCGAGAGGTTCGATGTCGCTCATGGTCACCTTTCAGCTGCGGCTGGAGATGATGCGTGGCACCCTGCTGTCCCTTGCCTGTTCCATCCCTTCCCCGTGGCGCTGTCGTACACTCGGCCGCGTGCGCATGGGATGTGATCGACTGTCACAGGTCGTCCTTCGGCCCGTCGTCGCGGCCGATGAACCACGATTTCTCGAACTGGCATGTGCCAGTGTGGAGTTGCATCACCCCTGGGTCGAAGTGCCCTGTACGCCGAAGGTTTTCGCCTCCTATCTGGCCCGATCGGACCAGGTGAGCGCCGCCTGCATGGTGCTGGCCCGAAAGGACCGGGGCGATCTCGTGGGAATGATCAATATCAACGGCATCGTGCGCGGCCCCTATCAGCGGGGCGTTCTCGGATATGCCGCGTTCCTTCCCCATGCCGGCCGGGGATACATGTCCGCCGGAGTGGCGCTGGCCGTGCACCACGCATTCGACGTCATGGGGCTGAACCGGCTGGAAGCCGATATTCAGCCCGGGAACACGGCCTCCATCGAACTGGTCCGACGGCTCGGTTTCCGGAGGGAGGGACTCTCGCCGGACTTCATCAGGATCGCCGGCGCGTGGCGCGACCACGAGCGCTGGGCCATCACCGCGAACATGCCCCTGCCGTCCGTGCACGGGTATGGGGACACGGAATGACACCACCCCGCCTCCGGCCCCCGCACCTGCCGCCGTGGGATCACTGCATCGTCAGACCGCCGTGGATCTCGCCCGTCTGCACGACGTTCTTCGCCTGACCGTGGAAGGAGTTGGCGGCGCCGCCGTGCGCCGCCTGGTTCCACAGCGTCTCGCACTCCTGCCGGAACGACGGGTCGCGCGTGAACTCCTCGTCCAGCGCGGCCGCGATCTCCGCCTCCGCTTCGGGCACGGGCGTCTCGCGGCCCGCGAAGCGCTCCCGGACGCGCCGCCACAGCGTGGGCAGGGCCGCTCCGGCGGACTCGCCCGCCGCGGTGGCGACCCCGGCCGCGAGGGCCCCGGCGATGGCGAGGGACAAAGGATCCATGGATGACCTCCACTCGGCGGGCGTGCCCCGTCCATCATGGCGGCGCGGACGCGCGCACACCATAGGGCCGGGGCGAGAGCGACTCTTGACAACCGGCCATGCTCCTGACAGCAGTGGCTCTGCACCACTCCCACCACGAACGCCACCACACCCCTAAGGGGGCGATCAGCGCATGACCAAGCCTGAGAGCGCGGGAGACGGCTACGACGTCGTCATCAGCGGAGCGAGCCTCGCCGGCAGCGCCGCGGCGATCCTGCTCGCTCGACGCGGCGCCCGCGTCGCGCTGCTGGAGCGCCGCTCGGACCCCGAGGCGTACAAGGTGCTGTGCACCCACTCCCTCACGGCCAACGCCTATCCGGTGCTGGACGAACTCGGTCTCGTCCCCGCTCTCGAGAAGGCGGGAGCCGTCCGCAACGAGGCCCGCTGGTACACCCGCTGGGGATGGATCGAGCCGAGGGCCGCGCCGGCGGGCCCCGCGCTGCCGCACGCGTACAACATCCGGCGCAGCATTCTCGACCCGTTGATCAGGTCCCGTGCGGCGGAGACCCCCGGCGTCGATCTGCTCCTCGGCCACCGGGTGACCGGGCTGGTCCAGGAAGCCGGGCGAACCGTGGGGGTGCGCGCGTCGACACCACAGGGCGAGCGCGAGATCCGGGCCCGCCTGGTGGTCGGCGCCGACGGCAAGGACTCGGCGGTGGCGAAGTTCGCCGGGGTGCCCGCTCGGCGGCACGAGAACGCGCGGTTCGGCTGTCTCGCGCACTTCCGCGACCTTCCGCTGCCCGGCGGGATCGGTCAAGTCTGGTTCCTCGAGCCCGACAGCGACCGGCAGGGGTGACCTCGACAGGTCGCTGGCCACGTACGCCCGCGAACACCGCCGCCGTCTGCGCGGTCACCAGTACCTGGCCGCCGACTTCGCCACAGCCCGTCCGTTCAACCCCGTGGAACGGCTGATGTTCTCGGCGGCAGCGCGCGACGCGTCGATGGCACGGCACATGTACCTGTTCGCATCCCGCCTGATCGGTCCGCTTCGATTCCTCAACCCCGTGGCGCTGGCCAAGGCTTCGGTCGTCAACCTCAGGCATCGCGGGGCGGCCGTGCCACCCGCGCACCTGCCGCCCACGACCCCTTGACGGGGCCGGGGCCGGGCCGAAACGAATCGGCGCGGCCCCGGACCTCGCGCTCCCGTCCGAGCTCGGGAGTGAGCGGTCAGCCCACGTACTTGTCGGCGGCGTACAGAGCCTGGTCGAGAATGGCCAGGCCCTCACGGGCCTCCTCGTCGGTGATGGTGCACGGGGGAACGACGTGGATGCGGTTGTAGTTGTACACCGGCCACATGCCGCCCTCCTTGCACGCGGCGACCACCTCGTCCACGGGGCGGGCCAGCTCGCCGCCGGCGGCGTACGGGACGAGCATCTCGCGGGTCTCCCGGTCGCGGACGAGTTCCACGGCCCAGAAAACGCCAAGGCCGCGCACCTCGCCGACCGACGGGTGCCTCTCGGCGATCTCACGCAGCCCGGGACCGATGACCTCGGCTCCCACGCGCGCGGCGTTCTCGTTGATGCCCTCCTCCCGCATCGCGGTGATGGTGGCCACCGCGGCGGCGCACGCCAGGGGGTGGCCGGAGTAGGTGAGACCACCGGGGTAGGCCACATCGCGGAAGGTCTCGTGCACGGCGTCGGAGAGAACGACCCCGCCGAGCGGCACGTAACCGGAGTTGACTCCCTTGGCGAAGGTGATCAGGTCCGGAGTGACGTTCCAGTGGTCGACGGCGAACCAGGCGCCCGTGCGGCCGAAGCCGGACATGACCTCGTCCGCGATGTAGAGGATGCCGTACCGGTCGCAGAGCTCCCGGACCCCGGCGAGGTAGCCCGGCGGGGGGACCAGGATCCCGGCGGTGCCGACGACCGTCTCCAGCACGATCGCCGCGATCGTGGACGGCCCCTCGAACGCGATGACCTGCTCGAGGTGGGCGAGGGCGCGCGCGGACTCCTCGGCCTCCGTGGTCGCGTGGAAGTGCGAGCGGTACAGGTACGGGCCGAAGAAGTGGGCGACGTTCCCGGACGCGCTGCCGGAGTTCTCGTTCGCCCAGCGGCGCGGGTCGCCGGTGAGACTGATCGCCGTCGCCGTCCCGCCGTGGTAAGAGCGGTACGCGGAGAGGACCTTGGGGCGTCCGGTGTGGAGGCGGGCCATGCGTACGGCATGTTCGTTGGCCTCGGCTCCGCCGTTGGTGAAGAACACCCGGTTGAGGTCGCCCGGTGCGATCTCCGCTATCAGCCGGGCCGCCTCGCCGCGCTTGTCGTTGGCGAAGGTCGAGGCGATCATGCAGATCTGGTCGGCCTGCTCCTTGATGGCGGCGACGACCTTGGGATGCGCGTGACCGATGTTCAGGTTGATGAACTGCGACGAGAAGTCGAGGTAGCGCCTGCCGTCGTAGTCCCAGAAGTGGCGGCCCGCTCCCCCGGCGACCGGCATCGGGTTCACGGCACCCTGCGCGGCCCAGGAGTGGAACAGGTGGGCCCGGTCGTCGGCGACGACGCGGGCGCCGGCCTCCGGATCCGGCAGACCTGCGGGGAGAGGGGCGGCGGAGCCGGATGCGGTGCTCGTCATGGGTACCTCGATCGGTGGTAGGGAGAACGATGTGCGAGAGGGGTCGGGGGGCGGAAGCCGGCGGCTGTCGGAGGGCGGGAGCCGACGGGTGTCGGGGGACGGGAGCCGGCGGGTGTCCGAGGGCGGGAGCCGGCGGGTGTCGGAGGTCGCGTGGCCCGGAAGGAACAGGGACCTCTCCTTGGCGACGAAGTGATGGATGTCGGCGTGGACCGCTGCCATCCGGCTGCGCGGCGGGGCCCCCTCGGCCTCGCGCAACAGCGCGGCCTGGCGGCGCAGTACCGGACCGGAGAAGGGCAGGTTCCCGCTGCTTCCGTACCGGATCGCGCCCTGGGCGTCGCGGCGCGGCACGATCTCGGAGCGCGCGTGGACACTGGCGCTGAACGGGATGTCGAGCCTTCCGTCCCTGAAGGCCCGCTCGATCCCTTCGAAGAGATCGTCGGCCGCGAGCACCGGTTCGACGAGCTCGGCCACCTCACGCTCGATCCAGTGCTGTTCCTCCGCCACGCGGTCCTCGTCCACGCGGACGAAGTCCAGCAGGTCCGACGCCCCGAGTGCCGCCGTGCGCAGTCCGGAGGCGTTCGCGGCCGCGTCGGGGATCCCCTGCGCCTCCTGCACCGTCTTCGTGATCACCTTGGTGGCGCCGCCGAGCCGGGCGGTGAGCCCGCCCAGCAGGATCAGTCCGCCCGCGAACTCCTGGGTGGTGGGGAACACGCCCATGAACTCGTGGAGGACGGGATAGGCCTCCACGTCCGGACCGAGGTAGCGGCGGGCCAGGGTGCGCGTCGCGCGCAGGGCCGCGATGTCCTGGTGGACCTCCCCGCTCTGGGGATAGGAGATCGACAGGCAGCGGACGCCTTCCGCGACGGCCGCGACCCCTTCCAGGAGCGTCATGGCGAGGCTCACCGACGGCGGGACGAGCACGGCGGTGAGCGTTCCGAAGAGCTCCCGGTCGACGACGACTCCGGAGCGGGCCAGCGTGCCGCACACGGCGTCGACCCGCTGCCACGCGCGCAAGGAGCGGGACAGCGGAACGTCCTTGGAGTAGGGCAGGTTGTAGCCGATGGCGCCGCCCTCGAAGGAGGTGATGCCCGAGGCCAGGGAGACGGCGAACAGTTCGCGGGGGTCGGGTGAACCGTGGCGTACCTCCAGGGGCACGCCCACCGTCTCGACGAGCTGCCGGCCCCGTCGCCACCCGTGGGTGACCAGCGGATAGCCGTTGAGCTCGGACGGGTCGCGGAGCAGGACGTCACGCGCCGCACGGAACTTCCGCAGCCGCGTGTGCGAGTCGATCGTGACGGACAGGATGTCCGGTCCCGCGCCCTCCAGTTCGCGCAGCAGGTCCCTCATCGGCAGGTGCCCGCCCACCCCGCAGCGCGGCTGCACGGCGGGGCGCCCCCTGGCCTCCGCGGCACGCAGCACGTCGACCACGCGCGGCAGCCCCGGTGAGGAGAGATGGGCCAGGACGTCGGACCACTCGGGAAGCGAGTCGGCGACGTCCGGGGCCAGTTCGAGTGTGTCGAGCTCAGTCATGCTGGAGTTCGGCCGCCTTGCCCGTGCTCCGCAGCCGGTCGAGAAGCAGCACGATCTCGTTGCCGTCGGTCAGGATGTGGTCGACTCCCAGGTCACGGAGGCGCCGTAGGTCCGCCTCGGTCGTACGGCTGCCCACGGACAGGTTGCCCCCGACGATCACGGGCAGGCGGAGCCGGCCCGTCGCCCGCAACGCCGGCAGGTCCCGGAGGTCGTGGCGGGCGTGACCGTTGAGGCTGCCGATGAGCACGGCCTCGGCCTGCGGGTGTGCGTCCACCGCGTCGGCGAAATCGCCGAGCGGGGTGCAGACTCCGAGGTTGACCACGGTGAAGCCGTAGTCCCGCAGTTGCAGGGCGATGAGCTGGTTGGCGACGGCGTGGGCGTCGCTCTCGGCGACGCCGAGGACGACGAGGCGTTCGCCCCGGCCTGGCAGCGCGTGCATCGGCAGCTTCCTCTCGGATTCCGGTGTCCTTCGGACCCGTGTGTGGTCGGTCAGTCCTCGAACGCCATGAACAGGGCGCGGTGGTTGACCTCGGCGAGGCGATCGGGGTCGAACTCCTCGGGATCGGCCGTCCGCAGCGAGTCGAGGACGTGGTCGATGGCCGGGACCAGTCCCCACACCTCGTGGTACGGGGGCCAGCCGGGTGCTCCGCCCCGGTGGTCCTCCTCCCGGGCGAAGAGGTACGAGGCCCATTCCCGGCTCATGGGGTAGCGGTGGTGGTAGTCGTGCACGACCGTGTCCCCGGTGAGGACCAGGTAGCGGGTGGGGAAGTGGACGAACAGCATGCGGAACCACCAGCGCGCCCAGGCCGCGTGACGCCGCAGCACCGGGAGCCGCGGCGAGGGCGCGCGCTCCCCGACGAAGATCGCGTTGGTGAGGCTCGCGAAGTACTCCCGGCCGCGGCGGGGGGTCTGGTCCGGTTGCGGGAAGCTGTGCTTCACACAGAGCCGGAAGACGTTGCTGATCTGGAAGAACAGGGTCATCGGCAGGACCCAGGCGACGAGGACCGGCACCCAGAGGCCGAGCGCTGTGACGACCGCCGCGACGAGCACGTACACCAGGGTGGTGCCGACCCGCCAGGCGGGCGGGGCGTAGGTGTAGTACGAGCGGATCCGGGCGACCAGGAAGCGGGCGTGGAACCAGGGGTCGACACAGACGCCGAGCACCCTGCGCCACATCTGCCCACGGCTCATGCCGGGCCGCAGCTTCAGTGTGACCAGGAAGGCCTGGACGGTCGGGTCCCGGGTCGTCATGTGGTGCACGGCGTGGTGGTCACCGACGTGTTCGGCGCTGTAGCGGTCGAAGTCCTGGATCATGAGCGCCGCGGCGATGAGCCGGCCCACCAGTACGTCGGGCTTCCGCTTGCGCCACATGTTCTGGTGGGCGCACTGGTGGTAGATCATCATCCGCAGATTGCGGGCGGCGTGCAGGGTCGCCGCCCAGCCGGGCACCAGCAGCACGAGCAGCGGGCCGCCGGCCGCCAGCCCGGTCACGCTGAGGGCCAGGCCGAGGGCGCACGACACGAGGGCGTTCACCAGGTGCCGGGTGGGCGTCTGGCGGACGGGCCGCTGTCCCGCGTACGGCCGGCCGGTCAGCAGGGTGAGCGGTGCGGCGAACACGCGCGGCAGCACCTGCATGGATTCGCGTACGGGGTCCGGCTCCGGCTCCCCGGAGCCGGCCGCGGGCACCGTACGCGGGGCGTTCACCTCGGACATTTCCGATCTCTCTCCACTGGACTCTCCCGGCGCGTGACGCGAGGCGTCACGCGTGCTCTCCGGTCTCCTGCTCCTCGGCGGCGGCGAGCAGGTCGTCCAGCACGTGGTCGAGCTGCTCCGGGGTGGTCTCCGGGTTCAGCAGCATCAGCTTCAGGTAGACACGGCTGACGCCGTCCTCGCCCGTGATGTGCGTGCGGGCGATGAGGGAGCGGCCTTCCTCCATCAGCCGGCGGCGCAGGCGCCCGTTGAACGCGTCGGCCTCCGCGTCGCCGCCCTGCGGCGGGACGTAGCGGAAGAGCACCGAGGTGAGCGGCGGCTCGGCGAAGAGTTCGAGCCGCTCCTCGCGGTCGATCCGCTCCGCCGCGTACCGCGCGAGGTCGTGGCAGGTGTCCACCATGGCCGCCATGGTCCTGGCGCCGAGGGTGCGCATGGTGACCGCGATCTTCAGCGCGTCGGACCGGCGGGTGGTCTGCAGGGAGCTGCCCTGCAGACCGATGAAACCGGCGCAGGTGTCGTCGTCGGCGCTGAGGCAGGTGGTGGGCTGCAGGCCGAAGGAGAGCAGCGTCTCGGCCCGGCGGACCAGCAGCACGGCCGAGGAGGCCGGGGACCAGCCGAACTTGTGCAGGTCCACCGTGATCGAGTCGGCCTCGGCCAGGCCGTCGAGGAGGCCGCGCAGGCGGGGGGAGAAGAGGGCTCCGGCCCCGTACGCCGCGTCGGCGTGCAGCCAGACACCGTGGCGGCGGGCGACGGCCGCCAGTTCCGGCAGCGGGTCGACGATGCCGAGGTCGGTGGAGCCGGCCACCGCGACCATGGCGACGGCGATCCGGTCCTCGGGGAGCTCGCGGAGGATCCGGTCGGCTTCCTCGGGGATCATCCGGCCGGCCTTGTCCACCGGGACGGTGACGATGTTCTCCTCGCCTATGCCGAGGAGGCGCACCGCCCGCTCGATGGAGAAGTGGACACCGGCGGGGCAGAGCACCACGGGCTGTCCGGCGCACGCGCGCATCCCGCCGAGGAAGGGGTACACGCCGGTCTTCTCGGCCAGGACGGTGTCCCGTGCCATGGTCATCGCCATGAGGTTGGACACGCTGCCGCCGGGCGTGAGGGTGCCTCCCGCCTCCTCGGGGTCGTAGCCGGCCAGCTCGGCCAGCCGGGCGACGACCCAGCGGTCGAGCTCCAGGGCGAAGGGGCCGCTCTCCCACGCGTGGAGGGACTGGTTGAGCACCGCGGCGACCAGTTCGGCGACGGCGGCGGCGTCGATCGGGGGCGGCTGCATGCGGGCGAGGGCGGCCGGGTGGGTGAGGTCGGCCGACCACTGCGCGTACGGGCGGATCAGGTCGGACAGGACCGTCTCGGGCGCGCTGCCGTCCTCCGGCAGCAGGGGGCCGGTCAGTGCCTCCCGGGCCGCTGCCCTGGCGCCCTCGGGGCCGCCGGCCGCCACCGGTCCGGTGCGCTGTGCCGACACTTCCTGGAGGATGTCGAGGGCCGCGTTCATCAGGGTCCGGACGCTCTCCAGACCGGCGGCGGTTCCTGCGGTCCGGAACAGGGGTCCGGGTGCGGACGTGGACACGGGGGATCTCCTCTGCGATGGGGGGTGTGCCGCGCTCGGGGACGAGGACGGCTTACGGCGATGACGGAGAGCCGGGGAAGGGCTCCTGCGCGGGGCGGGGCGCCCGGGGGGTGTGGGCCGGGCGCCACCGCGCGGTAGGAGGAACGGGGCGGGTCACGCCCTTTCGTCGACCGGTTCCGCGGTCGGCTGGGCGGGGAAGTCCTTCAGCTTGGGCACGGGCGAGAACACGATCCACAGCAGTGCGGTCAGGAAGCCGAAGGCCGTCGCGTACAGGGTGTTGCGCAGGCCGATCGCGTCGCCGAGGAGTCCGCCGGCCAGGGCGCCGAGCGGCAGCGGCCCCCACGCGATGAACCGGCAGCCCGCGTTCACCCGGCCCAGCAGGCGGTCCGGGGTGATCGCCTGGCGCAGGCTCACGACGTGGATGGTCGACATCGTCGAGCCGATGCCGCAGCAGGCGAAGGCCGTCACGTACATGGCGTACGACAGCGGGCCCGTCCCGGGGGCCAGCGGGATGAGGAGCGGGGCCGCGCAGCACAGCACCAGTTCGGCGACCACGGCCCGGCCGAGGCCCAGCCGGTTCTTCAGCCAGGTCGCGGCGACCGCTCCCACCAGCGAGCCGATGGCACCCACGCCCAGGACGAGGCCGATGGTGCCGGGGTTCATCCCCAGTTCCCGGGCCGCGTACAGCACGAAGACGGTCTGCAGGGACATCCAGCAGAAGTTGTAGGTGCCGGCCTCCAGGGCGATGGCCCGGATGGAGCCGTTGCGCAGCACGACGCGCAGCCCTTCGGCGATGCTCCGGGCGGTGGAGGTCTTCTCGTCGGGGATCTCCGGGGCGGGCTCCGGCCGTCGGATGGCCAGCAGGCTCGCCACCGAGACGGCGTACGAGGAGGCGTTGGCGAGCAGGGCGACCGGTGCCGTCAGCCAGCCGACGAGCAGGCCGGCGAAGCCGGGCCCGCCGATCTGCGCGAGGGAGCTGCTGGCCTGGAGCTTGCTGTTGCCCTCCACCAGGTGCTCCCGCTTGATGAACGAGGGCAGGTAGGACTGGTAGGAGACGTCGAAGAGCACGGTCAGCACGCCGACGAGCAAGGCCGTGACGTACAGGTACTCGATCGTCAGCAGGTCCAGGAAGGCGCACAGCGGGACGCTGCCCACCAGCAGACCGCGCCCGATGTTGCTCCAGATCATGAGGGGCCTGCGGCGTCGGCGGTCGACCCAGACGCCGATGAACAGGGTCGCCCCGAGGAAGGGGGCGAAGCCGGCCGCGTTGAGCAGCCCCAGCTGGGTGGACGACGCCTGGAACTGGTAGACCGCCGCCAGCGGGAGCGCCAGCTGGGTGATCTGCGCTCCCATCAGCGAGACCGACTCGCCGCCCCACAGTTTGAGGAACTCGCCGTCCCGCCACAGTCCGCCGGGGCGCGCGGCGTTCACGCCTCGTCTCCCGGTTCGTCGGTGACGTGGTAGCAGCAGCCGATCTGGGCCCCGTTGGACATGCTGACGATGCCGACCCGCGGGTCGGGCGTACCGCGCACCAGCATGCCGGAGTAGGCGCCGCCGACCATGAGCACGCCGTAGGCGACGACCATGCGCTCGAAGCCGAGGCCGTCCTCGGCGAGGAAGCGTTCGGCGACGGGCAGCACACGCTCCTGGACGACGAACGGTCCGCCGACCGCGCCCCTGATGTGCTTCTCCCATTCCTCCTGGCTGACCGACCAGCCAGGTATGACGCCGACCCCGCCGTACAGCAGCGTGGGCTTGAGCGCCAGTTCGTCCTTGTGTGCCAGGGCGTACGGGAGCAGGTCGACGGTGTCGCCGTCATGGTGCACGGCCTCGTCGCGAAGGAAGCGGGTCCAGGGCAGGATCCGTTCCACCAGGGCGAGTTCGTCGTCGGTGAAGGCGCCGCGGTTGCGCTCGTCGCTGAGCATGGCGAGGCTGCCCTTGTTGCCGTACAGCTCGCAGTCCAGTCCGGCGAACAGGAAGGTCTGTCCGGCGTGGACCGCGTCGAGCAGGGGGTCGACCAGGTCGCGGCTGCGCTGCTCGTCGGCCATCTCCCCGGGGAGGAAGATCCGGTACACCACGTCCACCTTGCGTCCGTGGACGTGGGGGACGCCGTCGCGGTACTCGAACTCGGCGAGGCTGCACACGACGGCGTCGAAGCCGTGGCGGAGCCAGTCGGGGACCACGAAGTCCAGCCACGGCTTGGTGTAGGTGTACCCGTCGGGCCATTCGGTGAGGGCGAGGACCGGGCGTGCGGGCAGCTCGAACCCGGCGTCGGCGGCCTCGGCGCGCAGCACGTCGGCGATCCGCCCGATGGGGTCCGGATGGGTCAGGCGCTCCTTGTGGGCGAAGTCCTGGAAGGCCCTGTTGCGGTCCGCCGGGCGGGAGAACTCGCCCATCTGCCAACCGCCCAGGGAGCTGCCGGTGTTGAGCTCCATCAGCTTGAAGCCGCCCGGCTCGCGGTACATGTCCGCCCGGGACATGGCGGGCATCCGGCGGCCCGCCCCCCGCATCACCAGGTCGACCTGGGTGTCCGTCATGCCGACGGCGCGGGCGAAGGCACGGCGGTCACCGTCGAAGAGCCGGTCGGGGATGGTGGTCAGCAGCTCGAACAGGCCGTTGAGGTCGGCTTCGAGCCGGACGCGGTCCGAGGAGTCGAGGAAGACCGGCCGGTTCAGCGCCTTGCCGCCGCCCGCTCCGTAGCTGTTCCAGTCGTTGCGCAGCTCCGGGACGACCATGTGCGCCGCCTCCCGCTCCGTCGCCAGATAGCGCCGGGTGACCGGGTTCTCCAGGAGCGCACCGAGGCCGTCGAGGGGGGACCCGGCAAGCACCGGCCGGATCTCGGCCTCGGCCCGGTCGAGCGCGTTGGTGCAGGTCGTCTCGTCGTCACCGGTCGCGATGACGGCGGCGATCCGGGGGGTGAGCGCCTTCGGCGGCAGCAGGAGTTCGTCTCCCGGGCCGGCCAGCGGCACCACGTCCGTCACACCGGGGACCTCGTCCGCCCGGCCGAGCTCCAGCCGTTCCACGACGCCGTCGTACGACGGGTAGAGGAACCGCACCTCGGCGTACCGTTCGTGACGAGAGGTCAGATCCGGGGTGCGGCCCGAGGCCAGCGCGGCGCCGGCGACCGTCAGGTCGATGCCGCTGGCCAGTGTGCCGACGTACGGGATGAGGTCGCCGCCGAGCCGGCCGTTGAGCTCGATGAGGCGGCAGCCGGAGGGGGTCAGGCGGATCTCGGTGTGGGTGATGCCCCGGTCGATGCCCAGGGCCCGGTGAGCGGCCTTGACGAGGGTGTCGACCTCCTCGGCCCACGACTCGTGCCGCCAGGGGCCGACCAGATGGCCGACCTCCTCGAAGGCCGGGTCGAAGCCGAGACGCTTGCGGGCGACGAACACCGGCTCCGCCTCGCCGTCGACCACGCAGCTGTCCACGCTGATCTCCGGCCCGGTCAGGTACTCCTCGACCAGCACGCCCTGCTCGGTCCGGATGCCGGGGAACGTGGTGCCCGCCACCAGGGCGTAGGCGTCGGCCAGTTCGGACGCGGCACGCACCAGCGTCACCCCCATGCTCCCGGCGAGGGAGCGGGGCTTGAGCACGACCGGGTAGCCGATCTCGGCCGCGGCGGCGGATGCCTCCTCGGCGCTGTGCACGAGACGGTGCCGGACCCCGGGCAGGCCGGCCCGGTCCAGGAGGGACCTGGTGGTGTACTTGTCCCGGCAGGCCTCGGCGGCCGCGGCGGAGAGATGGGGCAGCCCGAGCTGCTCGGCGACCCGGGCCGTGGCGATCAGCGAGAGCTCGTCCCAGGTGAACAGACCGGCCGGGGAGCCGGCCCCGTCGGTCTCCGCCGCTTCCGCGTGCAGCTCCTCGACCGCCTCGCGCAGGGTCTCCGCGCGGGTGGTGTCGGCGATCCGGAAGGACGCGACGTAGGGCTTCTCCCAGGTGAGTTCCTGGGAGGTCACCAGGGAGATCTCGTACTCACGGGCCAGGGAGGCCATCGCGTACTCGCGGTAGGCCTTCAGTCGGCTGCCCACGACTACGAGTCGGGGTCGGCGCTCTTGCATCCGGAGTTCACACTTTCTGTCGTCGGGGGGAATTCAGAGGGGCCGGGGCCGGCAGCTCATGGCGAAGGACTCCGCGGTCTTGCGGATCGCGGCCTCCACGGAGCGACTGGACGCTCCGCGGAACCGGAACCGCGCGGCGACGTGTTCGTAGCCGCCCACGGCGGGCATCACGTAGCCCGGCCCGGGCACCACCTGCGCGTACGGGCCGTCTTCGCCGGCCCCCGCGGCCCAGCTGACCGCCGTGACCTCGCACGGGGGCGGGACGGGGAGCGGCAGCAGCAGCCAGCCGGCGGTCGTGTGCCCGTCCGTACGCGCCGTGTCCCGCGCGGGCGGGGTGTCCGTTCCGGCGGCGGGCTCCGGGGCGACCGCGGCCAGGATGTCCGTTCCGATGGCAGGCTCCGGGGCGACCTCGGTCGGGGTATCCGTTCCGGTGGCGGGCTCCGGATCGACCTCGGGTACGGCCGGCGTGCGCCCCAGCTGGATGTCGGCGGCCGCGGACATCAGGTCGAGACCGTGCACCTCACGCCAGACGAACGGGATCTCCCCTCCCCCGACCCGGGCCCCCGCCTCCAGGAAGACCGGCCGGGGCGAGCCGTCGGAGGCCCTGCCCAGGAACACCTCCATGTGGAACACCCAGGGCAGGCCGTCGCCGAGCGCCTCGGCCGCCGCGGCCGTGAAGTCGGCCAGCGGTCCGAGGACTTCCGGATCGTCGACCTCGACCGACCCCAGGAAGCTGCCCTTGGTGAACTCCTCGCAGTTGTTCACGTACCGCGAGACGCGCCAGGCGCCGAGCGCGCCGCCGGTCCAGAGCCCGTCGACGTGCAGGACGGGGTCGGCGACGAAGGACTGCACGATGCGCGGCTCGTGCCGGTCCGGCAGGAAGATCCCGGCGTGGGCGTCGAGTTCGTCCTCCGTGTGCAGCAGAAGCACCCCTCTGCTGGCCGTGCCGCGCCGTGGCTTGACCACCACCGGCCAGCCGTGGCGCTCGGCGAAGGCCCGTACGTCCTCGGCCGTGTCGGCATCGGCGTACTCCGGCACCCGTACACCGGCGGCGTCGACCAGGCGGACCATGGTCAGCTTGTCGCGGAAGCGCTCCAGCTCCGCCGGGGTCTGCCCCGGCAGCCCGAAGACGACGCGCAGCGCGGCCGCGTTGTCGAGGTCTCCCTCGTTGAGTGCCACCAGGCGGCTCGCCGGGCCGAACCGTTCGATCAGCTCGGCGACAGCGGCCCGCGTCTCGACGGGGTCGTCGGTGGCGCGGACGATCCGCACCGCCGCCGCGTCCTCGGGTACCGAGGACCGGCCCAGCTCCGTCGTGACGTAGGTGACCCGGTGGGCCCGGTGGTCGAGGTAGGCGGCGTACCGGGCGTGCTGGCCACGCCAGCGGTGCAGGACCACCACGTGCTCCTGGCCGGTTCCTTCGCGTCCGCTCATCCGCGCGGCTCCTCGTCGGACTCCGCGAGCCGGGCGTGGGCGACCATGATCTGACCCAGTGCGATGCCCCCGTCGTTGGTGGGCACCTGCTGCTGGCAGTACGCGCGGAACCCGGCGCGTCGCAGCTCCACCAGGCAGTTCACGAGCAGGAACTCGTTGAGGAAGACCCCGCCGGAGAGCACCACCTGCTCGAAGGCGTCCGCGCCCTCGGTCTCGTGGACGGCCCGGCAGCGCTCGACGACCATGTCGACGACACCCGAGTGGAACCGTCTGCTGATCTCCGCCCGGTCCACGCCCTCGGCGAGGTCGCGGGCCAGGGCCCGCACCACGGGCCTGGGGTCGATCTCGACGGTCTCCGTGGTGGTGTCGAGCGCGAAGCGGTAGCGCTGTTCCGGGGCCGCCATGGAGAGGTCTCTGGCGAGGAGGCCCTCCAGCTCGATCGGCCCCTGGGCCTCGTACTCGGCATGGGTGGTGACGTCGAGCAGCGCGGCGACGCCGTCGAACAGCCGGCCCATGCTGGAGGCGAGCGGCGCGTTGACACCCCGCCGGGCCATGGTGGCGAAGACGTGCAGCTGCTGCTCGTCCCACCGTCCGAGCACCGGGAAGGCGCTCACCGCCGCCTCCGGTTCGCCCAGGGCGTCCAGGGCCAGCGCGAAGCCGGTCCTGACCGGTTCCTTCACCGCGCGGTCGCCGCCCAGCAGGGGGACGGTGCGAAGGTGCGCGACCCGGCGGGCCTCCCGGTAGCCGCCCAGCAGGAACTCGCCGCCCCAGGTGGTGCCGTCCGGGCCGTAGCCGGCCCCGTCGAACACGACGCCCAGGGTGGGGCCGGTCAGCCGGTTCTCGGCCATGCAGGAGGCCATGTGCGCGTGGTGGTGCTGCACCTGGACGACCCGGTCGTAGCCGGCGCCCTCCTCCTTCAGCGCCAGCCGCGTGGCCCGGAACTGCGGATGCAGGTCGACGGCCGCGTTCAGGGGCGTCAGCTCGTGCAGTGCGGCAAGATGGCGCGCCGTCTGCTGGTGGGACTCCCAGGTCTCGTCGTTCTTCAGGTCGCCGATGTGCTGGCTCAGATAGACCCGGGTGCCGCGGGAGAGCGCCACGGTGGTCTTCAGCTCGGCGCCGAAGGCGACCGTCGGGGCCAGCTCGACGCCGACCTCGACGGGGTACGGGGCATAGCCGCGGGCCCTGCGCAGGAAGCTGACCAGCGGGCCGTCGAGCTCCGGGTGGGCGGAGCACCGTACGAGCGAGTCGTCGACCCTTGTCTCGATGTCGCGGTCGTTGTACAGGACCAGGTCCGCGATGGCGAAGAGGTGCTCCAACGCGTCCTCGTTGCGGTACGCGATCGGGTACCCGGAGATGTTTCCGCTGGTCATGACCAGCGTGTCCAGTCCTTCCTCGGCCAGCAGCAGATGGTGCTGGGGCGCGGAGGGCAGCATCACGCCGATGTTCGGGTTACGGGGTGCGATCGCTTCGGGCAGCCCGCCCGGCTTCTTGCGGGCGAGCACGATGGGCCGCGAGGAGGAGACGAGCAGCTCCGCCTCGGCCGGTCCGATCTCGGCGAAGCCGGCCGCCGTCTCCAGGTCGCGCGCCATGACGGCGAAGGGCTTGGAGTCGCGGCGCTTGCCCGCTCTCAGGCCGCGCACGGCCGCCTCGTCGCGGGCGTCCACCGCCAGGTGGAAGCCTCCGACGCTCTTGACCGCGACGATCTTCCCGGCGCGCAGCGCCGTCACCGCGGCCGCCAGCGCGTCTTCGTCCCGCAGGGCGTTCCCCGCGGCGTCGGCCGACAGGAGCCGGGGGCCGCAGTCCGGGCAGGCGTTGGGCTGGGCGTGGTAGCGGCGGTCGAGCGGATCGCCGTACTCGCCCGCGCAGGCGGCGCACATGGTGAAGTCCGCCATGGTGGTCTGCGCCCGGTCGTACGGCAGCGCCTGCACGATCGAGTAACGCGGCCCGCAGTTGGTGCAGTTGATGAAGGGGTAGCGGTACCGGCGGTCCGCCGGGTCACGCAGTTCGGCGAGGCAGTCCGCGCAGACGTGTCCGTCGGCGGGGACGATGGTGTCCTTGCTGCCCGTGTGCACGCTCGTCCGGATGACGAACTCGGCCGGCGGGTCGGCCGGCACGGGCAGTTCCTCGACGTGGACTCCGGTGACCCGCGCCTGAGGCGGCGCCTGGTCGGTGAGCTCCGCGAGGAAGGCCTCCACGGCGACGAGCGGGCCGGTGACCTCGGTGAGCACACCCTCCGGGTCGTTGAGGACCCATCCCGTCAGACCGTGCGCGAGTGCCGCCTTGTAGACGAAGGGCCGGTATCCGACGCCCTGGACCACTCCGGTGACACGGGCGAGGCGGCGTACGGGCGTCGCGCCGGGGTCTCCGGCGGTCCCGCTCGCGGTCGTGGCGGAGTCACCCCGTCGAGGGCCCCCGCACACATCCTGTTCGGTGGTGGTCATGGTTCAGCAGAGCCGCGGGAGTTCGGCGCCCAGCAGTTCCTCGACCACGGAGTCGCGGCCCTCGGCGTCCCGCACCAGGACGAGCGCGCCGTCCTGCTCGGTGACCTCGCCGATGGCGACCGCCCCGGCTCCGTACTTGTGGGAGCGCAGGGCGTCCAGGACCTTCTGCTCGGCGGAGGGGTCGACGAACAGGCAGACGCATCCCTCGTTCGCGGAGTGGATCGGGTCGATGCCCAGCATGTCCGTGGCCATGAGGGTCTCGAACTGGATCGGGAGCGCGTCCTTCTCGATGCGGATGGTGCGGTCGACCGCCTCCGCGTACTCGTGCAGGACCGCGGCGAGACCTCCACGGGTGACGTCGCGCACGGAGCGCACGTCGCCCTCGTCGACGGCGGCGAACAGCTCGTCGAGCATGCCGTTGATCGGGGCGCAGTCGCTCAGGACCCGCTGCTCGAATCCCAGTCCCTCACGGATCGAGAGGAGGTGCACGGTGTGGTTGCCGATCGGGCCGCTGAGGATCACCCGGTCACCCGGCCTGACGTTGCGCATCCTCAGCGGAGTCCGCTCGAACACCCCCACCCCGGCGGTGTTGAGGTAGATCTGGTCCGCTTCACCCTTGCGCACGACCTTGGTGTCGCCACAGACGATCTGGACGCCGGCCTCTCGTGCCGTCTCCCGGATCGAGGTGAGGACCTGCACCAGACGGGCGATCGGAAGACCCGTCTCCAGGATCATGCCCAGGGTGAGGTAGAGCGGCTTGGAGCCCACCACGGCAAGGTCGTTGACGGTTCCGCAGACCGCGATCTTGCCGATGTCACCGTTGCCGAAGAAGGGCGGGTCGACGACGAACGAGTCGGTGGTCATGGCTATCTGCCCGGTGGCGATGGGCAGCATCGCGCTGTCCTCCATCTCGCCGATGTAGACATCGCCGAGCGTCTCCACGATCAGCGCGAGCAGTTCGTGGCTGAGCTGGGTGCCACTGCCGTGGTCGAGGACGACTTCACCGAGTTCGGTTGCCGGGGTGGTCATCGGGTTTCCCTTCGGGGCGTTGGGGGGTGGGGCGCTGTCCGCGCGGTGGAAGGGAGGTGTTACGGAAGGATCTTGACGACCTTGCGGGGCAGCTCGCCCTCGCTGTCCAGCGTGGCGAGGATCTCCTCGGAGGTGGCGACGGTGGCGCAGTAGCCGCTGAGCCACTCGAGGGACCGGTCGCGGGCCTCGGGGTCGCCGGACACCACGCAGTCGGAGGGGACCCAGATGTTGTAGCCGCGGAAGAACGCGTCGGCGGCGGTCGTCTGGACGCAGATCTGCGTCTGCAGGCCGGTGACCAGCACGGTGTCCACACCGTTCTTCTGCAGCAGGTCGTGCAGTTCGGTCTCGTAGAAACCGCTGTCCTTGTTCTTCTCGACGACGGTGTCGGCGGGGTCCAGGAAGTACTCCAGGATGGCCGCGCCCTCGCTGCCGCGCTGCAGCGGCAGCGTTCCGTCGAAGTCCCGCTCCACGTTGGGGTCGTCGGGGAGATTCACCAGCTGGAGGTGGTAGATGCCGTGTCCACGGCGGCGCATCTCCTCCAGGAAGTTGACGAAGTGGGGCTGTGCCTCGGCCATGGCGGCGGTCCGCTCGGGCGTCTTGTGGACGACGTCGGCCTGCAGGTCGTTGGTGAGTACGGCGATCTTGCCCATGCGAATCCTCGTGTGGTTCAGAGCACGGCTGAGCGCGGCCGGCACGTCCACGGGTAGTGGAAGGCAGACCGGCACGGTCGATGAATGCTGCTGGAAATGGGGGGGGTGACGCTCCATCAGGAGCGCTCGGGACACTGCTGGTTGAGAGGGACGGCCCTTCCCGGCGCAAATGGTGGTCGGTCACGTGCGACCCGAGGCGGAGTGTCGGAGATCCTCAGGCGGGGCCGAGATTTTCACACCCTCCATGAACCCGTCAACAACGCCACGCACTTGAGGATTGTGTGAAACTTCCGCGAGCGTCTCGGTTTTGGCGCCAGGGCTGCGAACGAGGGCATCGCCCCGGCCCGAAACCCGCTCGCGCGGAGGGCGCGACGGCACCGGGTGTCGCCATCAGAGGTCTTGACCTGTAGGCCTGAGGCGCGTGATGATCTCGATCGGTTCGGAGTGAGTTGTGTCCGGCCCACGCAGTGGAAGCCCCCACCTACCACCGGAAAGCGTGCCCACGAGTGTTACCTGCTCCGAGCGAGTCGCCGCTCACGATGTCGTCAGCCCGTGGCCTTGTTCGGACCCCGTCAGATGGGAACGCGAACCGGGGCCGGAAGCAGTTGATCCGGTCCGCGTGGCCACCGACCCTCACCCCTAACGGCAATGCCCTCCAGGAGCTGGGCGGGCTCCAGAGAGCTGACATACGTCCCTGAACCATGCCGGACGTCGAGCACGCGCATCTGCTGCAGGACCCTGACGGCCTCGCGCAGCGAACTGCGGGACACGCCGCCGATCCGGCGCTCCGCCGGCGGGCGCAGAGAGTACACCGAGGACGACCTCTTCCGGATCGGCCTGGTCACCTGCTTCCGAGAGGCCGGCCTCGGCATCGCGGACTTGCGCGAGTTCGTCGCCATCCTGCGATCCGAACACTCTCCACAGGACCGGGTCGCCTTCCTCCGCGAGCGGAGGGCCGCCCTGGAGCAGCAGGTGGCGGCGCTGCGCCGGGCCATGAACGTCCTCGACGAGAAGATCGCCTCCTACAGTTGACCAGGTCTCGTGCCAGGGCAGCATCGGGATGCTCGTGGCGAAAGGTTCTGGTCAGCCGCTTGCGGGTGATCGGTCCGAGTCGTACGTGCCCGTCATCGCTCGGTGGGTGTCTCCGAGGTGAAGCAGTGGCCGAGTTCGGGGGCGAGGCCCTGGTAGTGGCGGAAGTTGAAGATGAGCGGGCTCCAGAGCGTGGGGTCGATGTGCTGGGTGCCGGGCACGACGATGCGCCGGTCGGCGTGGACGCGTGCGACCGCGCACTCCACGATCAGGAAGTGGCCCTCCGCGTCCGGTGAGCTGCGCTGGACCTGGGCCTCGAGCTGGAGCGGGCACTCGGCGACGCGCGGAGCGCGTACCGTCTCGGACGGTACGGGTGTGAGGCCGGCCGCGGCGAACTTGTCGGGCTCGTACCGGTAGCCGCGTGCCCGCTTGGCGGCGGGCACCGGGGATGCTCCGGTGAGCGGGGCGAGGCGCTCCACCGCGCCCCAGAGGCCGGGCGGCGGAAGGTTGATCACGAGTTCGGGCCGGGTGGCGAGGTTGGCTGCGGTCTGGCTGTCGGTGCCGAGACCGAGCACCACGGTCTGCCCGAGCGCCCAGGCAGAGGAGACCGGGGCCAGGTTGGCAGAGCCGTCCTCGTTCTCGGTGGTCAGCAGGGCGACTGGTGTACCGAAATAGAGGATGCTCGGGGTTATCGCGATGTGCGAGGGCGCGTGTGTCGCTGTCGTCATGGACGGGAACCCTAGGGTCCGGACCCTTCGTCGGCGGCCGAACTGTCGCCGGGCGAGACTGTACGGGTGACCAGCTTCGACGGAACTACGCAGACGGACCCGACCTCGCCGAGTTCGCGGGGCTACTGGCGGACCGTACCCGCGCGGCGTTCTGTCTGGCGTTGCTTGACGGCCGTGCCTGGACCGCGTCGGAGCTGGCACGCACCGCGGGCGTCGCCCAGTCCACCGCCAGCGCGCACCTCGACCGGCTGGTGCGGGGCGGCATCCTGGCCGAGGAGCGGCAGGGGCGGAATCGGCTGCTGCGACTGGCGACCGCGGACACCGCCGAAATGATCGAGAAGCTGGCCGCCCGGGCCCCGTCCCGACCGGCCCCGGTGCGCTCGCTGACTGATTCCAACCGCCGCCGCGCCCTGGCGCATGCCCGTATCTGTTACGACCATCTCGCGGGCGCGCTGGCCGTGGCGATCACAGACGCGATGACCGAACTCGGGCTGCTGGCCTGGGACTACGGACCGGCCCTCACCGAGACGGGCCGGGACTGGCTGCGCGAGCTCGGTATCGCCGACGACCGCCCGAACGCATCCTGGCGACCTCATGTCCGTACATGCCTGGACTGGACGGAACAACGCCCGCACCTGGCCGGCGCAGTGGGCGCGGCGCTCTTCCGACACGCGCTGGACTCATCCTGGCTGGTGCACCGGAGCACGACCCGGATAGTCACCGTGACCGATGCCGGCCATGCCGTGCTGTGCACGCGACTCGGCCTCACGGACGATGTGCTCGCCTGTTCAGCGGCGCAGGCCGGGGCGTCGACTCCCGTTCGCACCTGAATGCACGGTGGCCCCTGGTGTCGGCGTACAACTGCCTGTGCCTGACCAGGCACGAGTGAACGTGCCCAGGGTCGAGTACCTGGCCCGGGGCGACGCCGAGGCCGCCGACCGGCCGGGTAGCGCGTGCACTTGGTCACCGCGCACCACTCGGTGTCATCGGAGGCGACGAGCAGGTCCCATACCAAAGGGAGGCAATTTCACCATCCCGCCGATCTGAAAGTGGACACCGTCGTGTCCTTCGCCGCCCGTGAACCTCGGATTCAGAGTGAACGCAATCGAGCGGAAGAGGCCTTGGAGGCGCACGCTGCCGTCGGAATCCGTGGGCTCGGTCGACCCTGGGGGTGGTTGGTACGCCTCGCCCATGACCTTGTTGCCGTCGACAATGAAATCGGTGTCGCCGCTGAGCTTGATGACCTGCGTACCCACCGGGAGATCCAGGAACTCCATGGTCGAGGCGAACGATCCCAGATGAAGGACGGGATCCTTCACCTCGGCGTCGAAAGCGACTTTGAACGAACTCCCGCCCTTGAGACCCATGATTTCCACCAGGTCCGAGGCGGGGAGCGGCGGGGTGAACGCCGCCGTTCGAAAGCCCGGGAACGTCCCGTCGAGGGACGCGCTACCCAGGGGTGGCCGGTCCGTCGTCACGTTGCCCTGCCCGGTGAGCGTCACCATACGGCCGCTCAGGGTTCCGACGGCCTCGGTCCTCTCATCGTTGCAGAACGTCCAGTCGACGAACGCAAGCGGACGTGTCGCCATGTGTCTCGGCCTTCCTGACGATCTGGGTCATGTGCGCCCATGGGTTCGCCCGGAGGCTCCCGTTACGCGCTCCAAGACCGGCTCCACCGGCGCACTTGTGGCCTTGTCAATGGCAGCGCTCGCGGCGCTGAACCTCTCAGGAAGGACGGCCTTGCCACAGAGCCGGGGCCCACTGTTGGGGCAATTTCAGATTAGCCGGATCAGAGATTCACGGCTCGCGGGGCCGTAACCGGCCTGCCGTGATCCGGAGCGACCACCACAACCCCGAACGCACGAAAGGCCGCCCTCTCACGAATGAGAGAACGACCTCCGACCTGCGTTTCCGCATGGTCGGGACGACAGGATTTGAACCTGCGACCCCTTGACCCCCAGTCAAGTGCGCTACCAAGCTGCGCCACGTCCCGATGCGCGTCTCTGCCGGTTTTCCCCGGCGTCGGCGTGCAGGAGAAACACTACCTCACTCCGGGGGGCGGGTTGACGCACGGGCTGTCACCGCTGCCGCGGCGAGCGCGTCTGCGCCGCAGGTGGCGGCCAGGGTGGCCGCCCTGGCGAGGGCGGAGGGGGAGCCGGTGGCGCGGGCGAGGTCGAGGTGGGCCCTGGCCTCCTCGTAGCGGGAGGGGGAGTCCGCGAGGTGGGCGACGGCCCGGGTGAGGAGGCGGCGGGCCTCCGGCGGGTCGGCGAAGAGGGCGGCGCAGCGGAGGGCCTCGCCGAGGGCCGTGGGGGTGCCGAGGCGTTCGGCGTGGGCCAGGGCGTCGGCGGCGATCCGCGCCGCGCGGTCCGGGCCCTCGGGTGCCAGGGCCCGGGCGAGGCCGAAGGGCCAGGGAGCCCAGACGACGTGGTGGCGGCCGCGGACGGTGAGCGCCTCGGCCGCCGCTTCGAGGGTCTGCACGGCCTCCTCGTCGCGGCCCTCGGCGAGCAGCAGCCGGCCGAGGATGCTGGGGCCGTCGGGCAGCACGATCGCGCCGGCCAGGGCGGGCCGAAGGCGTAGCGGTCGGCGACGGTCCGCGCCTCGGCCGTACGGCCCCGGGCAAGGAGCGTGTCGACGAGGAGGCAGGCGGTGTCCCAGTGGACGGGGAGCCCGTCGCCGCCCCGGTCGGCGAGGCGCAGCCCCTCCTCCAGGTGGTGCTGGGCACGCGGCAGGTCACCGCGGCGCCGGTGGACCAGCCCGAGGAGAGTGTGGGCGAAGGCGAGGTGGGCGCCGTGCCAGCCGGAGATCTCGAAGGCCCGCACCGCCTCGGTGAAGAGGGCCTCGGCCCGGTCGGGCCGGTCGGCGAACGCGTACGCGATCCCGGTGAGGGCGGGGATCTCGAAGCCCCAGGTGGGGTCGGTCCAGCCGAGGCCCCGGGCGGGCAGACCGTCGACGAGGGCGCGGTCGCAGAGGCGTACGACCTCGTCGGCGGGTTCGCCGCGGAGCATCGCGTCGAAGCCCCGGACGGCGACGAGGGCCCGCTCGGAGTTGTCGGCGCCGGTGAGGCCCGCCGTGAGTGCGGCGAGGCGGCGGGAGCGGCCGGGTCCGTCGTCCTCGGCGGCCTGGAACCCCTCGTACATGAAGTGGGCGGCCTGCAGACGGCGCCTGCCGATGCCCGGTGGCGTCCGGGCGGCCTCGGCGGCCACGGTCCGCGCGGCCTCCTGGAGCTCGTTGTTGTGGGCGAGGGCCCCGGCGAGCCGGTAGGTCGCGTCGGTGCGCAGGGCCTCGTCGAGGCCGGGCAGGTCGAGCGCGGAACGCAGATGGCGCACGGTGGCCGCGGGTGAGGTGAGCAGCGACGCGCAGCCGAGTTCGTACAGGACCCTGGCATACGTGTCGGGGCCCGGCGGCTCGACGAGGGCCCGTTCCAGGCAGCGGCGGGCCGCGTCGGGGGCTCCGACGGCCAGGTGCTCGACGGCGGCGGCGCGCAGCCGGCGTACGACGTCCTCGTCGTCGTCCGGGTGCACTTCGAGGAGGTGGCGGGAGGCCGCCGCCGGCCCGTGGCCCGCTCCGGCGAGCGCCCAGGCGGCGCGGCCGTGCAGCGCGGTGCGGACGGCCGCGGGCACCGAGCCGTAGACGGCGGTCCCGACGAGCGGGTGGGCGAACTCCAGCGGGGTGGGGGCTGCCGCGCCCGAGACGGAAGCCGGGGCGGTGGCGGTGTCGGTGGCTGTGGCGTTCTGCGGTGGGGGCGTCGCCGACAGGATCCTGGCCCGGCGGAGCCGTTCCGCGTGCTCGGTCATCTCTCGTGCCCCCATGCCCGTGAGCTGCGCGAGGAGCTCCGGCGTGCTGTCCGCGCCGAGGACCGCGACCGCCCAGGCGAGGCGCGTCGGGCCGCTGCCGAGCGCTTCGAGGCGGGCCACCAGACCGCCACCCCTGGCTCCCGCGCCCAGGTCCCGGAGGAGGGCCGCCGAGCCGGCGACCGGTTCGAGCGTGCGGTCGCGGGCCTTGGCGAGGAGTTCCACCGTCTCGTACGGGTTACCGGCGGTCACCGACCACAGCTCGTGGCAGAACGTCTCGTCCGCGTGGGCGCCCAGCGCGTCGCGGGCGAGCGCGGTGGTGGCCTCGGCGGTGAGGGCGTGCAGGCCGAGGATCAGGAGCGCGCGATCGGCGAACCCCGCGAGGAGGCCGGGACGGTTCGCGTCGGAACGGTTCGCGTCGCCGCGGTCGGCCGGCAGCGGGCGGTGGGCGAGGACGACCAGGGCCGGCAGCCGCCCGCCGTGCCCCCGCGTACGCGTGAAGGCGTCGAGCCAGGCCAGCGTCTCCGCGTCGGCCCAGTGGGCGTCGTCCACGAGCAGGACCGGGGGCCGGTGCCGCAGGCCGTCCGCGAGGCGGTCGAGGAGCCGGGCCAAGCCGTCCTGTACGCCCTGCGGGTCGGCCGGCGCGGCCGCGGGCGGGGGCGGCTGGGCGAGCCCCAGTGCCGGGGCGAGGAGGTCGAAGTGGTCGCCGAAGAGCCGACGGACGTCCTCGGCGCCGGAGCCGTATCCGTCCAGGGCGGGTTGGAGCAGTTGGCGGGTGAGGTGGAAGGGGACCGGGGTGAGCGTCTCGCCGCCCCGGGCCGTCAGGACGGTGCAGCGGTCCCGGGCGGCGCGGTGGATCTCGGCGAGGAGAGCCGTCTTGCCCATGCCCGGGTCGCCCCGGTAGACGAGGACACCGCCCCGCGCCGGCCCGCCGGCCGCGGCCCCGGCGACGAGCGCGTCGACCGCGTGGAAGGCCGCGGCGAGCTCCGGGCCCCGTTCGAGCAGTCCGCCCCGGCTCGGACCGGGGGCGGCCGTGAACGACCTCGCGGACGGCGGCTGTTCGCGTTCCGACGGCACCGGTGACTCACTCCCCCGCAAGAGCTACGGGCCTGACGCGTCCCACGCGGACCGGAACGTTTGACCGACGAGCCTAGCGGTCCTGATCGTCCCGGGGGTGACAATGGGCAGGTGAACCGGACGACGAGGGATCGCGACGACGAGGGCCGGGCGCGGAGCGCGCGCCCCCGTGACGGGCTCGGCAGGCCGCTGCCGTACGGGGCGGAGGGGGTGCCCCGGCAGCCCGAGGGGGTCGTGCGCACGCCCGACGAGACCCTGCGCGAGGCGCAGCGGCTGCTGGACGCCGGGCTGCCCTTCCACGCGCACGAGGTGTTCGAGGACGCCTGGAAGTCGGGCCCGGAGACGGAACGCGATCTGTGGCAGGGGCTCGCGCAGCTCGCCGTCGGCCTGACGCACACCGCCCGGGGCAACCGGGAGGGCGGGGCACGACTGCTGCGCCGGGGCGCCGACCGGCTCGCGAACGCCGCCGCTCGGGGCTCCGATCCAGACGGAGGCCACGGAGGCCGCGGAGGTCCGCACCCGAGTCCGTACGGTATCGATGTCGACGGACTCGTCTCATGGGCACGGGAGTTGGCCGACCGAGCCGACCGAGCCGATCGAGCCGACGGACCTGGAGGGGCCGGAGAGGCCGGAGAGGCCGGAGAGGCCGGAGAGGCCGGAGAGGCCGGAGAGGCCGGAGAGGCCGGAGAGGCCGGAGAGGCCGGAGAGAGCGGAGAGGCCGGAGAGGCCGGAGAGGCCGGAGAGAGCGGAGAGGCCGGAGAGAGCGGAGAGAGCCGAGAGATCGACGCGGCGGCCGAGGCGCCGCGCCTGCGTCACGTCGGCACGTGACGCGTCCACCCCGCTACGCCCCCGCCCGCCGGGCGAGTTCGCGCTCCAGTACGGACGTGTGGCTGACCGAGGGGTCCTTGGCGGCCGTGAGCAGGGTGACGGTCTTCCGGGTCGCGAGTTCCCTGAGCCGTTCGAGCGCCGCCGCGGCCTCGGGGGCGGCGAGTTCGGCCTCGTACCGCCGGCGGAACTCCTCGTACCCGCCCTCGGGGCCGTGGTACCAGCGGCGCAGCTCGGTGGAGGGCGTGAGCGCCTTGGGCCACTCGTCGATGTGGGCGTCCGTCTTGGCGAGTCCGCGCGGCCAGAGCCGGTCGACGAGGACGCGTACTCCGTCGTCGGGCGACGGGGTCTCGTAGATCCGACGGACACGGACGTCGGGGTCGCCCGCACGGTCGGGGTTGCTCGCACGCATGACCCCAGGGTGCCGGACGGACCGGGGGCTCACCCCTCGACGCGCAGCGCCGGAAGGAGGACGGCGTCCACGAAGCCCCGCATGGTCGACGCGTCCGCGAACCGCTCCTCGAAGATCCGCTCGATGCGGAGCATGCCCATGAAGCAGGGCGCGACGAAGGCGATCGCGGGGTTGTCGGACGCGACCTCGCCCCGTTCGACCGCGCGCGCGACCACCGCGTCGATGGCCGCGACCTCGGGGGCGATGACGGTCTCGCGGAGTGCGGTGCGCAGGTCGGGGTGCTGGATGAAGGCCTGGGCGACGGCCTCCATGAGCTCGGCGTCGCGCTCGCGGTGGGAGGCGGCGATCCGGGCGGCCTCGCGCAGGTCACCGGCGAGGGAGCCGGTGTCGATGCCGGTGAAGACAGTGCAGCGGCGACGGTCGAGGGCGGCGGTGACGAGCTGCGCCTTCGTGCCCCACTGGCGGTAGAGGGTCGCCTTGCCGCACTTGGTGCGGGCCGCGACGCCCTCCATGGTCACCGAGTCGTAGCCGCCCTCCCTGAGGAGGCAGATCACCGCGTCGTACAGCTCCGTCTCACGCTCGGGCGTGATCTTGCTGCGACGGGCTGCGGCGGTCGCGGCCTGTGTGGACATCGGATCCTCCCGGACACCTCTACCTCTGCACATACGAGAGTAGGGGGTGCACAATCGAGACGCAAACGTATCGAGACGCTTGCGTCTCGATGAATTCCGATCTAGGCTCACCCCGTTTGTTGCCGATTTGACGGATTAGAGGGGCCGCGCGATGGCTGCCGGGATACGCGGGACACGAGGACCACGTCCTCCAGGACCGGGGGTCACGGCTACCCCCGACCCCGACGGCCACGAGGAGCCCGCGAGACCGCCGCTCCTGCGCGAGCTCCTGCTCGTCACCGCACTGTTCCTCGTCTACAAGTTCGGGCGCCTCGTCGCCAACGGCCACGAGGACCGCGCCTTCCACAACGCCGACCGCGTCTGGGACGCCGAGCGCGCGCTCCACCTGCCCGACGAGGGAACGGTCCAGCAGCTCCTCCTGCACGGCGAACCCCTGATCCGGGTCGCCAACACGTACTACGCGGCCGTGCACTTCCCGGCCACCATCGCCTTCCTCGTCTGGCTGTACTGGCGCCGCCCGGCCCACTACCTGTGGGCGCGCCGCGCCCTCGCGCTCGTCACCGCCGCCGCGCTCGCCCTCCACCTCCTGATGCCGCTCGCCCCGCCGCGGATGCTCGCCGCCACAGGGCTCGTCGACACGGCGCGCGTCTACGGACCGTCCGTTTACGGGGCCACCCCGGAGACGGACTCGATGGCGAACCAGTTCGCGGCCATGCCGTCACTGCACTTCGGCTGGGCCCTGATGGTCGCGATCGGCCTGATCGCCGCCACCCGCTCCCGCGCTCGGGTCCTGTGGCTGCTCCACCCGCTGCTGACCCTGCTCGTCATCGTCGGCACCGCGAACCACTACTGGTTCGACGCGCTGGCCGCCGCGGTGCTCCTCGGTCTCGCCCTGCTCGTCGTCCGCGCACCGGGCCGCAGCAGCGGTTCGGCGCCGCCGTCCGTCTCCCGCCCCCTCGGTACGACCACCCTCCCGGCCGGAGCCCTGCGATGAGCCCCGCCGCCGGCACCGTGCTCGCGGTGCTCCTCTCCCTCGTCTCCGCCGCCGGGTACGCCCTCGCCGCCGTCGCGCAGTCGCGGCTGGCCGCCGCCTCCGCCCCGGACGGGCACGGGGCGCTCCGCGCACTCCTCGCCCGCGGGCAGTGGTGGTGGGCGGTCGGCCTGAACGCCGCCGGGGCCCTGGCCCACGTGGCCGCCCTGCACTACGGGCCGCTGACCCTGGTCCAGCCGCTCGGCGCGCTGACCCTCGTGGCCGCGCTGCCGCTGGGCGCGTACTGCGCGCGCCGGCGCGTGACCCGGACCGAGTGGCGCGGAGCGCTGTGGACCCTGGGCGGGCTCGTCGGCCTGGTCGCGATGACCGGCCCGGCGGCGCCCGGCGAGGCGCTCAGCCTCCACGAGTCCCTGATCGTGGCCGCGGCGACGGTCCTCCTGATCGGCGCACTGGCCACCGGCCGACCGCGCCCGCGCGGCAACGGACGCGGCAGCGCCGCCGCGGACGGGAAGGGGAAGGGGGTGGGGATGGGGAACGGGAACGGAAGCGGGGTCCGGGCGCGCGGGCTCGGGCACGCGACCGCCTCCGGCATAGCGTCCGGTGTCGCGTCCGCCCTGACCCAGACCCTGACGGCCGCGCTCGCGCTCGAACTGCCGGGCAGGGAACCGGCCTGGTGGCAGACCGCGCTGCTCGCGGTGCTCATCTCGGGCTTCGCCGCGGGCGGGCTGCTCCTCTCGCAGACCGCCTACCGGGGCGGGCTCGCGGCTCCGCTCGCCGTCGTCAACCTCTCCAACCCGGCGGCCGCCGCGATCATCGGCGTCGCCCTGCTCGGCGAGACCTTCCGGGCGGGCGCGTGGGGCTGGCCCGTCGCGGTCGCCGCCTCCCTGGTCGCGGCGCGGGGCGTGGTCCTGCTGACGAAGGGCGGCACCCCTGCGCCCGAAGCGCGGGGAGCGCGGACAACACCCTCCCCGGTCATCGCGGGGTCCGGGCCGGTGCCGCAGCCCCGTCGCCTCACCGACCTCCCCGCTCCCCACCCCTCGCCCCGCCCTTCACCCCTCCCCGCACCCCACGCGTCGGAGGTGGAGCCGGCCCCCGCACCGCTCGCCGGCTGATCACTTTCGTCATATTGACGAAAATCAGAGGAACCCACTATCGTCAACATGACGACAAGGGGTTTTCCATGGCTGACATCACCCGGCGGTTCGGCTGGCGCCATCTGCGCTCCGCGCCCACCGCCCACATCCGCCACCAGCGCCGCGGACAGCTCGTCCACGACGGCGAAGGGCTGAGCTTCTGGTTCCGGCCGCGTACCGCCGCGCTCTCCGAGGTGCCCGTGAACGACCGGGAGCTCGCGATGGCGTTCCACGCCCGCACGGCCGACTTCCAGGACGTGAGCGTGCAGTCCACCGTCACGTACCGGATCGGCGACCCGGCCGCGGCAGCCACCCGGCTCGACTTCTCGATCGACCCCGACACCGGCGCCTGGCGCGGTACGCCCCTGGAGCAGATCGCCACCCTCCTCACCGAGACCGCCCAGCAGCACGCCCTCGACGTCCTCGCGCGCACCACTCTGGCGGCGGCGCTCGTCGACGGGGTGGCGGCCGTACGCGACCGGATCTCGACGGGTCTCGCGGCCGAGCCGCGCCTGCCGGACACCGGCATCGAGCTGGTCGCGGTCCGGGTGGTGGCGATCCGCCCCGAGCCGGAGGTCGAGCGCGCCCTGCGCACCCCCGCCCGCGAGCAGATCCAGCAGGAGGCCGACCGCGCCACGTACGAGCGGCGGGCCGTGGCCGTGGAGCGCGAGCGCACCATCGCCGAGAACGAACTCGCCAGCAAGATCGAGCTGGCCCGCCAGGAGGAGCGGCTCGTCGAGCAGCGCGGCACCAACGCGCGCCGCGAGGCCGAGGAGAGCGCCGCCGCCGACGCGGTACGGGCCGAGGCCGAGGCCGTGCGGAAGGTCCGGCTCGCCCGGGCCGAGGCCGAGGCGGCGCGCGTGGTCGGCGAGGCGCGCGCCGGCGCGCAGTCCGCCTGGCTGCGGGCGCACGGAGAGGCGGAGACGGCGACCCTGCACGCCCTGGCGGTGAACCGGGCCGCGGAGAACCTGCCCCGCATCGAGCACCTGACACTCTCCCCCGACGTGCTGACCGGGCTGCTCGCGAAGCTGGGCGGCGAGGGCGGGGCCAGGTCGTGAGCCTCGCACCGCGCGCGGTCCTCGTGCACCGGACCACCGAGTACGAGGAGCTGCTCGCCCGGCACGGTACGCACGGCCAGGCCGCGTTCTTCCTCTCCGCGCGCGGCCGCTCGGTCGAGGCCGTGCGGGAGCGGCACGAGCGCGTCCACCGGGCGCTGGCCGAGGTGGCGGGCGCGGTGCCGCTGTCCTGGCGTCAGACCCGGGTGGAACGCGCCGATCTGGACCGGTTCCTGTTCGGCCCCGAGGACGTCGTCGTCGTGGTCGGACAGGACGGGCTGGTCGCCAACGCGGCGAAGTACCTGACCGGACAGCCGGTGATCGGCATCGACGCGGACCCCGGGCGCAACGCGGGCGTCCTGGTCCGGCACCGCGCGGCGCAGGCGCGGCGGCTGCTGCCGTACGCGGCGGGGGACGGGGCGACGGTCGACGAACTGACGATGGTGGAGGCGGTCACCGACGACGCGCAGCGGCTCCTCGCGCTCAACGAGATCTACGTCGGCCCGCCCGGCCACCAGACCGCGCGCTACACGCTCGGACTCGACGGCGCGGACGCCCCGCCCGAGCCCGAACCCCAGGCGTCCTCGGGCGTCCTCGTCGGCACCGGCACGGGGGCCACGGGGTGGCTGCGCTCCCTGTGGGAGCAGCGTTCCAGCGCGCTCTCCCTGCCCGCCCCGGCGGACGCCCGGCTCGCCTGGTTCGTCCGAGAGGCCTGGCCCTCGCCGACGACGGGCACCACCCGCGTCGAGGGCCTCCTCGACGCGGGACAGGGCCTGTGCCTCACCGTCGAGTCGGACCGCCTGGTCGCCTTCGGCGACGGCGTCGAGTCGGACGCGCTGCACCTGACGTGGGGCCAGACGATCCGCCTCACGGCGGCGGAGCCGCGCCTCCGTCTGGTGGGCTGACCGCTCGGGACGACACGCCCGGGACGTCCACCCGCCGACGTGCGGTACGCGAGGGACCAGGCATCAAGAGGCGTGCGTACGACCTGTTACGCCCCGAGATGTCCATTCCCTGCCTCCGAACTCCTCCCTCCCTCGAACCGCTCCGCGGCGGCGGCACCCGGGAGCGGATCGACTCGGTGTCCGCCGCGCCGCTCACGCGGCCCACCGCCGGCACCCCACGGCCCACGGACCGCGCGGCCGGAATCGTTCGGTGGGTGATGGACAGGTCGTCCGGCGGCACTATGCTCGGCGCGCTTCGCCCCCGTCTGCCGCCCCCGCCGTCGCCCCGCTGTCACCCCCCTTGCCGACCGCTGTCGTCCGACCGCTCCCCCGCCCACCCGGCTCCGGCTGTTGAAGGAACCCCATGGCCCCCGCCTCCTCCGGCTCGCTGTCCGTCGCCCCAGCCACCCCTCAGGACTGGGCGCTCGTACGCTCCTGGGCGGCCGAGGAGGGGTGGAATCCCGGCCTCTCCGACGTCCCGGCCTTCTTCGCCCAGGACCCCGGCGGCTTCTTCCTCGGCCGGGTCGACGGGGAGCCGGTCTCCGCCATCTCGGTCGTCAACTACGGCGACGCGTACGCCTTCCTCGGCTTCTACCTCGTCCGTCCCGGACTCCGGGGCCGCGGCCACGGCCTGGCCACCTGGCGGGCCGCGCTCGCCCACGCGGGTGACCGGTCCGTCGGGCTCGACGGGGTGCCGGCGCAGCAGGACAACTACCGCCGCTCCGGCTTCACCACGGCGTACCGCACGGCGCGTTTCGTGGGCGAGGTCCCGGCCCCCGACCGTCCGGTGGCCGGTGTGGTGCCGGCCGAGCGCGTCGACCCGGCGACCGTCGCCGCGTACGACAACGCCTGCCATCACGCCGACCGGCCGCGCTTCCTCTCCGCCTGGCTCACCACCCCCGGCCACCGCGCTCTGGTCAGGATCGTCGACGGCCGCCCGACGGGTTACGGGGTCGTCCGCCCCGCTCAGGACGAGGCGCGCGTCGGGCCGCTGTTCGCGGACACCCCGGCCGACGCGGCGGCTCTGCTCGACGCGCTCGCCGTCGAGGCGAGGGGCTTTGGCGCGGAGCGGATCGCGGTCGACATGCCGGAGACGAATCCGGCGGCGGCGCGCCTGGCCGAGGAGCGGGGGCTCGTGCCGACGTTCGAGACGGCCCGTATGTACACGGGGCCGGTCCGGCCGGTGGCGCGGGAGCGGGTCTTCGGCGTCACGACGCTCGAACTCGGCTGACACCACCGCCGACTCAGCACCCCCTCACCGTCCCCTCACCGGACCCCCGCCGCCCCGTGAGGGGTGACAAGGGTTTTCCCCGTATCGGGTTCACCCCCCCGTTCCCTACTGTCCTCCGCACCGGCAGATATCATCCCCCGAACGCACCCTGACAGGTGCATGAGGAGGGTGGCGCCCGCCGGGGACGGCCTTGACCCGGGCCGTCGCGCCGGTGGCGGCGCACGGGCTCCCCAAGCCCAGGGACCGACGGACAGCGACCCCACTTCGCCCCCTGTGTCCCGCGCCGCCGCCACTGCTCCGCAGTTACGTCGTACTCGAAAGGGCCACACCTTGAACGGTTCCAGGCGGAGAGTCATATCCGTGGTCGCGAGCGCCGCGATCCTCGGCGCCGCTGCCACAACCGGGGCGTTCGCCGCCGCCCCGGGCGCTGCCACCCCGAAGCCGGCCCCGGCTTCGCAGACCATGCGGGCGCTGCCGAGCGCCCCGGTCGAGAAGGTCATCGTCACCTACAAGAGCCAGGCCGCCGAGGCCGGCTCCAACGCCGCCGCGAAGGGCGACACCGCCGAGAAGGCCGCGAAGACGGGCGAGCAGCTCTCCTTCGAGCGCCGCCTCGCCGGCGGTGGCGCCCTGGTCGACCTGGGCGACAGCGCCACCAAGCAGGACCTGACGGAGGTCATGGACGCGTTCCGCGCCGACCCGTCCGTCGCCTCGGTCGAGCCCGACATCCGCGCCTACGCGATGGCGGCCGCCCCGAACGACACCGACTACGCCAAGCAGTGGGACCTCTTCGAGCCCACCGGCGGCATGAACGTTCCTGCGGCCTGGGACAAGACGACCGGCTCCGGCGTCACCGTCGCCGTCATCGACACCGGCTACGCCGCCCACTCGGACCTGGCGACCAACATCGTCTCCGGTTACGACTTCATCTCCACGTCCGCCGACGCCCGCGACGGCAACGGCCGCGACGCGGACCCGAAGGACGAGGGCGACTGGAACGCCACCGACGGCGAGTGCGGCACCGGCTCCCGGGCCTCCAACTCCTCCTGGCACGGCACCCACGTGGCCGGCACCATCGGCGCCGTCACGAACAACACCAAGGGCATCGCGGGCATCGCGTACAACGCGAAGATCCAGCCCGTGCGGGTGCTCGGCAAGTGCGGCGGCTCGTCCGCCGACATCGCCGACGCCATCACCTGGGCGTCCGGCGGCAGTGTGCCGGGCGTCCCGGCCAACGCCAACCCGGCGAAGGTCATCAACCTCAGCCTGGGCGGCGCCAGCGCCACCTGCCCGAGCGTCTACCAGACCGCCATCAACGGCGCCGTGTCGCGCGGTACCACCGTCGTCGTCGCCGCGGGCAACAGCAACGCCAACGCCTCCGGCTTCACCCCCGCGAACTGCTCGAACGTCATCAACGTGGCGTCCACCAGCCGCGAGGGCAACCGGTCGTACTACTCCAACTTCGGCACCATCGTGGACGTGGCGGCGCCCGGCGGCGAGACCCGTCGCGCCACCGACACGCCCGGTACCGTCACCACCCCCGAGAACGGCATCTACTCCACGCTGAACTCGGGCACGACGACCCAGTCGGCCGAGAACTACAAGCCCTACCAGGGCACCTCGATGGCCGCGCCGCACATCGCCGGCCTGGCCGCCCTCCTGAAGTCGGCCAAGAGCACCCTCACCCCGGCCGAGATCGAGTCCGCGATCAAGGCCAACGCCCGCCCGCTGCCCGGCACCTGCACCGGCGGCTGCGGCACCGGTATCGCCGACTCGGCGAAGACCGTGGACGCCGTCACGGGCACCACCACGCCGCCGACCGGAACCGTGTTCACCAACGCGACGAACGTGACGATCTCCGACAACACCACCGTGTCGTCCTCGATCGCCGTCACCGGCCGCACCGGCAACGCCCCCGCCGCCCTCAAGGTCGGCGTGGACATCAAGCACACCTGGCGCGGGGACCTGGTCATCGACCTGGTCGCCCCCGACGGCACGGTGCGCAACCTGAAGGCGTCCTCCTCCTCGGACAGCGCCGACAACGTCCTCGCGACGTACACCGTCGACGCCTCGAGCGAGGTCGCGAACGGCACCTGGAAGCTCCAGGTCCGCGATGTGGCTTCGGGTGACACCGGCTACATCGACTCGTGGACTCTCACCTTCTGATCCACCGCTGAATCCCTTCTGAACCACCCCCCACATCAGCATCATTGCTGGTCAGCGACGCGCTCGTGGTCTATACCACGGGCGCGTTCTGGCGTGTCCGGCCGGAACGCGCGGGGAATCCCCGTCCGAATGCCGGACACCAGGCCTGGACTCCACGTGTGGGCTCCGTATTCTCTGCCCACGGGGCTCATGGGCCGGGGGCCCGAGCGCCGGAGGTGGTGGACAGTGACGACAGCACCGCACCGCCCCCTGCGCCCCTCCGGCGTGGGGGGACCGCCGGCACCGGTCGGCCGGGAGGAGCTCCTCGCCCGGCTGGAACGCGTCCTGCACGCGCGGGGCCGCGCTCTGCTCACCGGACCCGCCGGCGTCGGCAAGACCGAACTCGCCCTCGCCGAGGCCGCCCGCGCCGAGGCGCGCGGCGAGACCGTGCTGTGGCTCGCGACCCTGCCGTCCGACCGCGAGATACCCGGGGCCGCCGCGGCCGCGCTCGTGGCCTCCGTGGCGGCGACGGTGACCTGGCCGGGACTCGGCACACCCGTGCCCGACCCGTCCGCCGCGGACCTGCCCGTGCCCGGAGCGCCCGCCCCCGGGCTGCTCGCCCCTGGACTGCCCGCCCCCAGACCGCCCGCGCCCGGTCTGCCCCCGACCGGGGCATCCGCGACCGGGGCGCCCTCCGCCGGGCGCTTCGCCCCCGGACCGCCCACCGCCGCCCTCTTCGCGCCCGGAGTGCTCGCCTCCGGGGTCTTCGACGAACTGCCCGGTCCCCAGCGCACCGCCGTCGCCATGCTCTGCCGCGAGGCACCGATCGAGGCGGGCGGCTGGGACCCGATCGCGCTGCGCCTCGGCATCGCGCGGATCCTGCGCGCCCTGGCCTGCCGCGGTCCCGTGCTGCTCGTCGTCGACGGAGTGCAGCACATCGACGCGGACAGCGCGGACCTGCTGCGGTTCGCGCTCCATCTGGCGCCGCCCGCGCTGCGGGTGGTGGCCGTGGAGACCCCCGAACCGTACGGGGAGGCCTACGAGCCGTACCGCGAGAGCCATCGGGACCGCCCCGAGGACCCGCACGCCTCGCACCTCTGGGTGCCGTCGGAGGCGGACGTCCTGCGCGTCCCCCCGCTGCACGCCGACGAGATCGCGGAACTCCTCATCCACCACCGCCTGCCCTCCCGGATGGCCGGCCGCATCCACCGGGCGAGCGGCGGCAATCCGCGGCTCGCGCTCGCCGTGGGCCGTTCGCTCGCCGACGCCCGCACCCCGGTGCACCACGCGGAGGCCCTGACACTCTCCGGGCGCGCCCGCGACCTCGCCCGCCAGCTCCTCGGCGCCGCGCCCCTTCCCGTACGCGAGACGCTGCTGCTCGCGGCGCTGGCGCTGCGCCCCTCGGCGACCCTGGTGCGCCGGGCCGGCCGGCCCACCGCGGAGGCGGACCTGGCGGCGGCGGAGCGGGCCGACCTGGTGTCGCTCGCCGAGGACGGCTCGGTGACCTTCACCGCCGGCCTGCTGCCCTCGACGCTCGTGCACGACGCCTGCTGGTCCGAGCGGAGCGCCGGCCACGCGGCCCTCGCCGAGGTCGTGGACGACCCGGTGGAGGCGGTACGCCACCGGGCCCTCGCCACGGACATCCCCGACGAGGAGCTCGCCGCCGAGGTCGCGGCCGCCGCCGACCTGGCCCAGCGGCGCGGGAACAGCGCGCTCGCCGCCGAACTGGCCCTGCTCGCGGCCGAGTCCACACCGGGACGACACGGTACGCGGCGGATCGCCCGGCTCGTCCACGCGGCCGAGGAGGCCGCGCGTGCGGCCCGCGCCGACCTCGCGATCCGGGCCGCCACCGACCTCCTCGCCCGGGACGCGGCACCGGCCGACCGGGTCAGGGCCCGCCTCGCCGTGCTCGACACGGCCGGCCAGGGACTGACCGGGCTCGACGAGATGTACGTGCACGCCATGGAGGAGTCGGAGGGGGACACCGCGCTCCGGGCCGCCGTCCAGCTCCGGCTCGCCGTCAAGTACGTGCTCGCGGACGGCGATCCGGAGCGCTCGCGGACGGCCGCCGCCGAATCCGCCGCACTCGCCGCCTCGACGGGCGATCCGCGCACGGCGGCGCAGGCGCTGACCGTGCAGGCGCGGATGGAGCGGGCGCTCGGTTCACCGGACGCGGAGGCCGTGCTCGCCCATGCCCGCGCCCTGGAGCTGGCCGAGCGTCCGCTCGGCATCCGTAACGCCGCACAGATCCTGACCATCCGTCACGCCCTCTTCGACGGCCGGCTGACGGACGCCCGTGACGAACTGGGCGCCCTCCTCCCGCTGGTGCAGCGACGCGGCTCGGTCGAGGACGCCATCGAACTCCTCAGCACCCTCGCCGAGATCGAGTCCCGGATCGGTCCGTGCCCGGCGGCCATCGCCCACGCCGGGCAGTCGCTCGCCCTCACCCTGGAGGCGGGCCTCTCCCCCGGCCCCGCCTGGTACGCGCTCGCCCTCGCGGAGACGGCCGGCGGCAGCTTCGCCCGGGCCGCGAGCTACGCCCGCCGCAGCGTCCAGGCCTCGGAGGAGGAGGGGGACCGGGTCTTCCTCTCCCGCAGCCGGTACGCGCTCGGCCGCGTCCAGCTGATCAACGGGGACGTGGCCGCGGCCCTGGAGACGCTGCGGCGCGTCCAGGCCGACGAGCGGGCCCAGTCGACCGTGGATCCGTCGATGCTGCGCTGGCACGAGGAGCTGGCCGAGGCGCTCCTCGCCAACGACGCCGGCGAGGAGGCCCTGGCGCTCCTCGCCGAGGTACGGCTGGTGGCGGAGCGGCTCGGACGCGGCTCGGTCCTGCTGGGCTGCGACCGCGTGCACGCCCTGTGCCTGGCCGCCGAGGGACGCACGGACGAGGCGGCCGAACTGCTGACGGGAACGGCCGAGCGCTTCGGTCGCGCCGGGCTGCCGCTGGAGCGGGGGCGGGCGCTCGTCGCGCTGGCCCGGGTGGAGCGCCGCAGACGGCGCAGGTCGGCGGCGCAGAGCGCCCTGCACGAGGCCGCCTCGGTCTTCGAGCGGGTCGGGGCGGCGCCGTGGCTGGCCCTGGCGGGCGAGACCCCGGCGGGCGCGGCGGGCGAGGGAGCCGGCGGCGGCTCGGGCGGCGAGGAGTCGTCGTCCGCGCTCTCCTCGCTCACGGAGGCGGAGCTGCGGCTCGCCCGGCTCGTGAGCCAGGGGGCCAGCAACCAGGAGGCGGCGGCGAAGCTGTACCTGAGCGTGAAGACGGTCGAGGCGCGGCTGACCCGGATCTACCAGAAGCTCGACGTCCGCTCGCGCGCTCAGCTGGCGACGGCGCTCCGGCCCTGACCGTCGGACCATGGGGCTCAGATCGTGAAGGGCCGCTGGTTCAGGAAGTCGGGGTCCGGCGAGCCGGTCAGGTGGAGGTTCGGCTTCTGGTCCGACGGCAGCCTGCGCTGGATCGCCCGGTGGAAGTCCCGGTAGCCGCCCTGGAAGGCGCCCCCGTCCCACACCCGGAGCAGGGCCCCGGTGAAGGCTCCGTTGACCTCGCCGTCGGCGGCGACCTGGTCGTCCTGGCAGGCGGAGACGAGCAGGGCGTCGGCGTCGGCCCCGTCGGCGGACGCCTCCTCGGCCAGCGAGCGCCGCAGCTCCGCCAGGAGCTCCCGGTCGCGTTCGTACAGCTGCCGCTGCCGCTCTTCCGGGAGGTAGCGGCCCGCGCCGCCGTCCGTCCCGGCGGGGATCTCGATGCTGCTGCCGCTGTGGCAGCAGTCGAAGAGGGCGACGATCCGTACGTCGTCGTCGAAGGCGCGGAAGGCGTGCCGTACCTCGTCGTCGAGGAACTGGCGGTCGTAGAGGACCAGGGTCTCGTCGAGGGCGTCCGGTTCGTCGTCCGGCCCCTGGTCCGCCCCGGTGCCGTCCGGCACCTGTCCGCCGTGGCCCGAGTAGGTGAGGAGCAGGATGTCGCCGGGGCCCAGCCGGGCGGCGGCCTCGCCGAGGGCGGCGGTGACGTGGGCGGCGGTGCCGTCCGGGGTGAGCAGGACGGTGGTCGCGAATCCGGCTTCCCGGGCGAGCCGTGCCATGTCGTGGGCGTCGTTCTCACAGGCGATCAGGGTGCCCTCCCAGCCCTCGTACCGGGCGGGATCGACCGCGTTGAGTCCGATGTGCAGAGAGAGTCCGACGGGCATGAGGGGTGCCTCCTCGCACGGTGGGGAGGGGGTGTCGGGGCGCCTGTCGAGGGCGTCTGATCGAGTGGCCTGCGGTCCGGCGCCGAGCGCGACCCCCTCCACGCGGTACTTACATCGTATGAACTCTTCCGGTCCCCCGCCCGCTGCCGACGGCCCGCTCCCCGGCCCGGGCGGCCCGCTCCCCGATCACGGCAGCCCGCTCCCCGGTCCCGGCGGCCCCCGCCGCGACGCGCTCGCCGATCGCGCGGGGTACGACGAGGCCTTCCTCGGCCCCGTCGTCCCCCTTCCGCTCCCGGTCCGCGACACGGTCGGCACGGTGATCCTGCCCTACACCCACTTCACGGTGGTCTTCCGGCCGGACCGGCGGCTCGCGGCCTCGACCGCGGTGTGCATCGAGGGGCGGGAGCTCCTGGAGGACGTACCCCGGGAGGACATCTGGGAGTTCGACCCCCGACTGCCCGATGAGCAGCAGGCGGGCGGCGAGCTCTACCGGAACAACAGTCTCGACAGGGGCCATCTGGTCCGCCGACTCGACCCGGTCTGGGGGTCGGCCGCCGTGGCGGCGCGGGCCAACACCGACACGTTCCACTACACGAACGCCGCGCCGCAGGCCGACGTCTTCAACCAGGGCAAGCAGCTCTGGCAGGGCCTGGAGAACTACCTCCTCGACCACGCGGCCGAGTTCGACCGGAAGCTCACCGTCCTCACGGGCCCCGTGCTCCAGGACTCCGACCCGCCGTACCGGGGGTTCCAGGTGCCGCTGCGCTTCTGGAAGGTGGCCGCGTTCCTCCAGGACGGGGCCCTGGCGGCGAGCGCCTACGTCCTGGACCAGAGCCCCGACCTGAGCCGGGACGCCGAGCGGGCGCTCGCGGGGGCGACGCCGGGCGCACCGCCGCCGCTGGGCCCGTTCCGCACGTACCAGGTGCCGGTCTCGGACGTCGCGGAGCTCACCGAGCTGGAGTTCGGGCCGCTCCCGGACGTGGACGTGATGCCGCAAGCGCGCGGGCCGGAGGAGCGCTGGCGACGGCTGGAGTCGTACGGCGACATCGTCCTGCACCCGTGAAGCGACACCGTGCCGCACCCGGGGAGCGACACCGTGCATGGACCCGTGGAGCGACACCGTGCCGCACCCGGGGAGCGACACTGCGCCCGCACGCCCCCCGTACCACCCCCCAGAGCAGCGATTGCGGCCGTTCCGGCCCGGTGAAACGATGAGAGGGATCAGCCAGTTCGCCGGATGACCCCACCTCCGGCGCCGGCGCGACCGGCGCCGCGCGAAGAGAGCGCCGGGCAGGTGCCGTATGCCGCTCACCGAGACGGAGTGGGGGCTCGTCGCCAGTTGGGTACGGGCCCATCTCCTGGACACGTCCGAGCCGCGTGAGCGGCTGCTGCGCGCGGGCCTGCCCGCCGATTTCGTCCAGGACCTTCCGCTCACCCCGGACCCGGACCGCAACTCCCTGCTCGTCGTCGAGGCGGCCCGCCGGGACATCGCCCACCAGCGCCGACTGCTCGCGGTCCTCTCGGGGCTCGACGCGCTCGCCGCGATCGACGACCCGCACGTCTTCGAGCAGGGCGCCGAGGCCCGGAACCTGCTCACCCGGCTGCGGGAGGACGAGCGGCTGCGGCGCTCCCCCCAGGACCCCTTCCTGAGCACGCTCCTCAAGCACGGCACGGAGGCGTTCCTCGACCGGGCCGAGCTGCGCGAGAAGCTGCGCGGCTTCCTGGCCGACCCGGAGCAGACGGTGCTGGTGGTCGACGGCCCGCCGGACAGCGGCCGCTCGTACACGTACGAGCTCATCCGCCACCTCGGCCAGCACCGGGGCTTCCGGCCGGTGCGGGTCACCCTCTCCCGCACGTCCACGGCGGCCGGCCTCATGAAGCGCCTCGCGGCCTTCGTGGCGGGCCCGGACGCGGCCGACGAGGTGTCGTTGAACCCGACACGGTTGAACGATCCCCTGCCCTGCTTCGAGGACGCCGCGCACCGGATCGTCGGCCGGGCCACCGCCGCCGAGGAACGCTTCTGGATCGTCCTCGACGACTGCGACCGGCTCGACCCCAACTCGGACGTGTGGGACTGCATCGGCGTCCTCGCCCGGGCCATCTACGAGCACACCCCGGTGCGGAAGGAGACCGTGCCCCGTCTCGTCCTCCTCGGCTACTCGACGGCGATGCGCCAACTCCCCTACGAGGTGCGCAAGAACGAGTGCCGGGACACCACCCGTCCCGTGGACGGGGACGACCTCCGCGCCTTCTTCGAGGAGTTCTTCGGGGAGTTCGTCGCCGTGACCCGGGACCCCCCGGACCAGGAGATCGTCCGCGAGCTGACGGAGACGGCCGTCACCGAGGTCCTGCGGGCCGCCGACCGCCCGGGGTCCGAGGAGAGTTACATGCGCCGGGTGTGCACGGCGGTCGAGGACGTCGTACGGCTCCACCGGGCGTTCCCCCCGACGCCTCCCGCGCCCGGGGACGCCGGCCACCAGCTCCGCGAGGCCCTGCGCACGAGCCTGGCCGCGCCCGCCCCCGCCCTGCCCGACCTGCGCAGGTCCTACCGCGAAGCGGCCTGCCTGCTCCAGGAGTTCGACCCGGCCGCGCTCCGCCTGCCGGGCGAGGAACTCTCCACCGGACGGGCGGTCCTGGAGCTCGTCGACGACTGCGCGGCCCTGCCATCGCCCGGGGCCGCGGTCTGGACGCTGAAGCCCGAGATCCGGGAGACGGCCCTCGCGGGCCTCGCCGGACCCGCGGCCGCGCTGCGCGCCCTGCGGACCAACATCGACCTGCGCCCTCCGGGCCCCGGCCCGGAGCGCACCGCCCTCGCCCTGCTCACCGGCGCCGGGGTTCCCCCCGACGGCGCCGTGGACGTCCACGGAGGGGAGGACGTGGACGAGCTCTGCGGCACACTGCAGGCCGTCCTCTGGCTGAGCCGGGTCCCTGGCGTCACGGGACTGCCCTCCGTCGACGACGTCCAGCACCGTCTCGAAGAGGCCCGGCTGCTCCAGCCGATGCGCCGCCTCGTCCGGGGAACGTTCCACGGCCGCACCGCCGAACTCGACGCCCTCCACGCCTATCTCGCGCTGCCCGAGGAGCCCGCCGAGCCCCCCGTCCTCATCCACGGGGTGGGCGGCATCGGCAAGAGCATGCTGCTCGCCAGGTTCCTCGTCGACGCGCTGGCCGCGTCTCCCGCCCGATTCCCCTTCGCCTACCTCGACTTCGGGCGCCCGACGCTCTCCATCCACGAACCCGCCACCGTGATCGCGGAGATGGCCCGGCAGCTCGGCATCCAGCACCCCGGACACCGCGCCGCCTTCGACGCCCTCGCGGACGAGTGCGAGCGGACCGCGGCGGTACAGCGCGGCGAACGCAACGAGCTCGACGAGCTGTACCAGCTCTCCACCACGCGGGCGACCCTCGGCCGCGACTACTCGGCCGACTTCCACGCCCGGGCCAGCGCCCGTGAGCAGGAGCTCGCCCGCAGGATCGCGGCCCTCGTGGCGGAGGCCGTCCGGCCCCCGCCCGGCGGATCGGCCCCACCGCTCCTGATCGTCGTCGACTCCTTCGAGGAGGCCCAGTACCGGGGTTCCCCGGTGATCGCGCGCATGTGGGCGATCTGGACGGCCCTGCGCGCCGCCTACTCGCGGCTCCGTTTCGTCGTCGCCGGGCGCGCGCCCATCGACCACCCGGCCCGTGTGCTCACCCCGCGCACGATGGAGCTCGGCGAGCTGGACCCCCAGGCCTCCGTCGACCTGCTGCTGTCGTGCGGGGTGGACGACGAGACGGTCGCCGAGGACCTCGTGGACCGGATCGGCGGCCATCCGCTCAGCCTCAAACTGGCCGCCCGTACGGTGGTCGCCCTCGGCTCCGACTCCGCCTCGCTGGGCGAGCTGCTGCGCGGACTGCCCTCCCGGCGCCGCTACTTCGACCGTCAGGTCGACCAGATGCTCATCCAGGGCACGCTCTACGACCGCATCCTCAAGCACATCGTCGAGGACGACGTCCGGGCCCTGGTCCAGGCGGGTCTGGCGCTCCGCTTCATCACGCCCGACCTGGTGCGGCACGTCCTGGCCGGACCGGCGGGGCTCCGGGTCGACACCCCTGCGGAGGCCCGCCGTCTCTACGGGCTGCTCACCTCGCGGGTCGACCTGATGGAGTCGGCCGGCCCCGAGGCCATCCGGCACCGGGCCGATCTGCGGGCCATCATGCTGCACCTCTCGGACCGCGCGCGGACCGATCTGATGCGGGCCGTGGACCGGAGCGCCGTCGCGTACTACGCGGTCCGCGAGGGGCCGAGGGACCGCGCGGAGGAGATCTACCACCGGCTCCGGCTCGGCGAGAACCCCCGTACGGTGGAAGCGCGTTGGGAGCCGGGCGTCGTCCCCTACCTGGGCGGGACGACACACCGCGAGATGCCGCGCCGCTCGGCCGCCCTCCTCCTCGGCAGGATCGGCGGCCACGTCCCCGACCAGATCATGACCGAGGCCGACCAGGAGGACTGGGAGCGGATCACCGCGCGCGAGGTGGAGAACCTGCTCACCCAGGGGTACGTGGAGGCCGCGGCCCAGCGGTTGTCCGGGCGGCGGCCGTGGACACCCTGCAGCAGGCTCCACGCCCTGCTCGCCGAGACCCTCGCCCGCTCGGGACGGCCCGTCGAGGCCCTCGCCACCGCGGAGCGGGCCGTGGACGGGGCGGCGGACGCGGGGTGCGGGGAGACCCAGCTCGAACTGCTCCAGCTGTCGGCGCGGCTCGCGCAGGACTCGGGCGACCTCGCCACCGCCGACCGCTGCCTCCAGGAGGCCGAGGAGATCGCCGCCGGGCTCGGGCTGCGCTACGAGTCCCTGGGGGTCCTGGTCGCGCGGTCCCGGCTGGCGGCCCTGGCGGACGGTGACGCCGCTCCGGCCGAGGCGCGGCTCGCCCGGACCCTGCGCGGGATGCCCGACGAGGAGCTGGCCCGACAGCCCTCCCTCGCCCGCACCGCGGCGGCCACGGCCTGCCGGGCGGATCCCCAGCTCCTGGAGCACACGCTGCGGCTCGTCGGGCTCCCCGCGGACGAGGACGCGGTCGTGGGCGAGCTCGCCCACTGGATCGACAGCACGATGACCGACGAGCCCCGCCTGCGTGAACCGCTGGCCCGCATCCTGGAGACGGCCGCGGGCGAGCCCCCGCGACCGGCTACGGAGGCGGGACCGGAAGCGGGGACACCGGGAACGGAGACACCGGGCGCGGGCACGGGCGCGCTCCGGATGGGACACGAACGGATCGAGCGGACTCTGCGGGAGGCCCGGCGGCGCGGCACGCTGGACAGCGTCGCCCGGCAGGCGCTCACGCTCCGGGACGGCAGCGGGGACCTGCTCCTTGGGGTCGCCTCCGCCATGGACGGGGGCCCGGCCCCTCCCGACAGCTCTCACCCTGAACCCGGAACAACCCCCGGGCCGACCTCCGATCCGGCCTCTGATCCGACCTCCGATCCGACCTTCGGGAAGCACCCTGGGGCACCCCTCGGGACGCCCCCAGGGCCGCCCCCGGGGACGACCCCCGGGACGACCTCGCCGGCGGGCCCCTGGACGCCTCCCTGGGCGGACTCCCGGGCGATGACCCGCCCCCGGCGCGGCAGCGCGGGTCTGTGGACGCAGCCGCCGCCCGACGCCGCCGGGGCCGCGCTCCGCAAGGAGCCCTTCCTGCCCCAGGAGGAGCTGATCCGGGTCCGCAACGCCGCCATGGAGGCGGGACTCGCCGACCGCGCGCTCCGCCCCGCACTCCTCAGGGGCATCCCGGAGCACTTCACGGCCACCCTCCAGCCGCTGAGCGACCCCCTGCACCAGATCCACGCCGACCTCAACGCGATGAACCAGGTCGAGCGACTGATCGACGGACTGGTGCCGCTGGAGATCTGGCTGCACAACGCGATCGAGCAGACCCACGAGCAGGGCCCGCGGACCGTTCTGCAGGGCGCCCTCGACACCGTGGCCCGGGAGATCACCGGAGAGGCGGCGCTCTCGCTGGACATGATGCCGGTGGAGGTCAAGGAGGAGATCGTCCTCCAGGACGACACCGTGCCCTACGAGTTCCTCCACGGCGGGATCCGGGCCGGCGCCTCCGTCGCCCTGCTGCGGATCCCCCCGTACGAGTCGGGCGCCCCGCTCCTCCCGTCCTATCCGCACAGCGGCACGGGCTGGATGGTCGCACCAGGACTCCTCATCACCAACCACCATGTGGTGATGGCCCGTTCGTGGGATTCGGGCATCCGCCCGTTCGTGGCCGACGAGGACCTGCGGCTCCAGGCGCTCATGTCCCGTTCCCGGTTCGACTTCGTCGAGAGCGGTACGACTCCGCCCGAAGTGACGGCCGGGGAACTCGCGGCCTGGGACGCGGCGCTCGACTACGCCGTCGTGCGGCTCGCCTCCGAGGACCCCCCGCGGCCGACCCTCAGGATCGCCACCCGACCGCTGCTCGTCCGGGAGCGCCAGCGCGTACCCGTCAACATCATCCAGCACCCGAGCGGCCTGCCGAAGCGGGTCGCCCTGCGCAACAACCTGGTGTACCGGGCGGACGAGCGGAACATCCTGTACTTCACCGACACGCGCGGCGGCTCCTCCGGCTCCCCCGTCTGCCTCGACGACTGGACGGTGGTGGGACTGCACCGCGGCACGCAGAAGGTCGACGACGTCGAGTTCCAGGGCGGGAGGACGAGGTTCGTGAACGTCGGCACCCAGATGAGCACGATCATGGCCCATCTCCGGGAGTTCCGGCCGGAGTTGTACGACGAGATCATGGCCGGCCAGTCGGGTCGGCCGGCCCCGGGGAACGGACGCACGGGAAGCCGAGGCGAGTGACCATGCCGAACGGAGTACGGAACGGGTCGCAGGTCGCGACCGACGCCGGGCGGATCTTCGGCGATCTGCGGGGGATCGCCGCCCGGGTCCGCGCGGATCTGGAGGCGGAGATCGCCGAGTCGTCGCTGGAGCTGCCCGCCGACGTGGCTCCGGCGGCAGAGATCTCGCGCTTCGCCCGCGAGGAGCGGGCCCGTGTCCTGGAGGCCGGAGTCAGCGGCCTGGAGAAGCTGGCGGCGCACCGCGAGGACGAACTCGGCGAGGACGAGTACTTCGGCGTGGAGGCCATCGTCCTGCTCCACGGCCGGCCCGCGATCCTCGTCCAGCGCCAGGACTTCGCGCCGCAGCGTGACGAGTGGGCGGTCCTCGACGGACAACGGGCCGCGATCCGCGAGTCCTTGGCCCGGGTCGGCCGGGTCGAGGTCACCGGGCACCCCAGCCTGGACTGGATCGGCACGGCCTTCCTCGTGGGCCCCGGGACAGTGATGACGAACCGTCATGTGGCGGCGGAGTTCAGCCGTTTCGAAGGGGAGCGCGGACGGTGGAGCTTCGAGTACGGGATGTCGGCGCGGGTGGACCCCGCGGAGGAGCTCCCCGTCGACACGGACACCGCCCCGCCCCTGTCGGACCCTGTCCTCTCGGCCCCGGCCCCTCCCGCTCCGGCTCCGGCTCCGGCTCCGGCTCCGGCTCCGGCCCCCACGCCGTACGAGATCACGGAGATCATCGGCATCCACCCGGACGTCGACATGGCCCTGCTGCGGATCGAGCCCTCGGCCTCGGACGGGCTGCCCACCCCGCTCGCGGTCGCCGCGGACGCCCCCGCGAGCCTGCCGGGCAGGCCGGTGTACGTGGTGGGCTACCCGGCCTGGGACGGCCGGCGCAACGAACCCGAGTCGATGCGCCGGATCTTCATGGACGTGTACAACGTGAAGCGGCTCCAGCCCGGTGCGGCCACCGATTTCACCCCGGGCGGCCTGGTGATGAAGCACGACTGCTCGACGCTGGGCGGCAACAGCGGCTCGCCCGTCTTCGACCTCGCCGACCACCGGGTCCTCGGCCTGCACTTCGGCGGCCGCTACCGCAGCGGGAACCTCGCGGTCCCGCTGTGGGAGCTGCTGGACGACCCCCTGCTCGCCCGGGCGGAGGTCAACTGGGTCTAGTGATCTGGTTTTGAGGTCGTGGGTCGCCACGTGAGGCGTCCCCTGTTTCAGATTGCGGTGTTCGCCTGCGGCAGGTCGCGCGTTCGCGCTGTCCTGTGGGCATGGGTGATACCCGGCTGGAACCTGTCGTGCTGTCGGAGGCCGAGCGGCTGACGCTGGAGAACTGGGCCAAGCGCCGCTCGACCGCGCAGGGGCTGGCCGTTCGCGCACGGATCGTGCTGGCGTGCGCGAACGGCTGGAACAACACCGTGGTCGCCGCGCGACTCGATGTCGGCAGAGGCACCGTGCGCCGCTGGCGCACACGGTTCGTGGCCCAGCGCCTGGACGGACTCGCGGACGAGCCGCGGCCCGGGGTGCCGCGGACCATTACCGACGCCCAGGTGGAAGAGGTCGTGGTCCGCACCCTGGAGCAGACTCCCCCGGGCGGGACGCACTGGTCGAAGCGGGAGCTGGCCAAGGTCGTGGGAATCTCCCCGGCGAGCGTGCTGAGGATCTGGCACGCTTTCGGCCTCCAGCCCTGGCGCACGGAGACCTTCAAGATCTCCCCGGACCCGTTCCTGATCGACAAGGTCCGTGACGTCGTCGGCCTCTACCTCGCTCCGCCGGCCAACGCGGTGGTCTTCGCGGTGGACGAGAAGCCGCAGATCCAGGCCCTTCAGCGGACCGCGCCGGTCCTGCCGATGGTCCCGGGAGTGCCCGAGCGGCGGAGTTTCGACTACGTCCGGCACGGCACCGTCGACCTGTTCGCCGCCCTGAACACGGCGACGGGCAAGGTGATCACGAAACTGTCCGCGCAGCACCGGGCGGTGGACTTCCGTGACTTCCTCGACGAGATCGACCGCCAGACCGACAAGCACCTGGCGGTCCACGTGATCTGCGACAACCTCTCCGCCCACAAGGCGCCGGTGGTGCACAAGTGGCTCCTGGCGCATCCCCGCTTCCAGCTCCACTTCACCCCGACCTACTCGTCGTGGATCAACCAGGTCGAGCGGTGGTTCGCCGAGTTGGAACGGCGCTGCCTTGAACGCGGCGTGTTCTGTTCCCTCGACGACCTCAAGGCCGCACTCGAAAACTGGATCAAGGTCTGGAACGACGAAGCCCGGCCCTTCAAGTGGACCAAGACCGCCGACCAGATCCTCGACCGGATCTGCCGCTACTGCGACAGGATCTCCGAACCAGATCACTAGAGAGCGCCCTCCACGACCGCGTACGGCCCACGGGCGGTGCTCCCGTCCGGCAGCCGCCACTCGGCGGTGACCCGGCCGATCCCCTGGGCGCCGGCAGCGCCGTCCGGCCCCGCCGCGCCCTCGGCCCGCAGGACGCGCCGCACCCGAAGCGTCAGCGCCCCGGCGGCGTCGCCGGTCGACCGCACCACCACGTCGGTGTGGTCGGCCCCTTCCTCGACCCGTACGAGCTCGACGTCGCCACCCGAGGCGTCCGTGCCGCCTGAGGCGAGGGAAGCGAGCGAGGCGGAGACGGTGGGGTCGGGGGTGTCGTTCACGGACTGCTCCTGCGCCACGGCGCGGCCGCGCAGCAGCGCGTACAACTGCCCGACGAGCACCGGGTCGTGGGCGCCGTCGTAGATCCAGCGCGTGCCCAGGACACCATGCTCGCAGGTGCCGATGAGGGCGTCGTCGGCGCCCTCCAGCGGAGTCCCGCGGTACGTCATGGGCACCAGATAGGTGGTGGCGCTCTCGCCGGTCCCGTCGGTCACCGCCATGAACTCGATCCCGACCTCACCGGCCGGGTCGTCGAGCCGGAACCCGCCGGCCTTGGCCGGCAGCGGCCCGCCCTCCCGGCCGGCGTACCAGGCACGGGTGGGCAGCCACGAAGCCAGCAGCTCCAGTTTCGTGGGCTGCAGCGTGGTGTGGTGGATGACGGCCATCGTGCGACTCTTCCTCTCGACCGGGAGCCCTGAGAACGGGGACTCGCAGGGCAACGGAACCTAACAGACCGGTCCCGGGTCACCGTGCGAGCCACCCGGGCGGACCTGGCCCGAAAGGTGACGTCAGCGGTAGTACCCCTCCACGACCGCCCGCACCTCGTCGAGCAGCGCGGGTCCCTCCTGCGGCACGGGCGGCTGTCCGCTGCCCGGCCGGATGTCCAGGAGCTGCTCGTTGGAGAGCGCGTACACGACCCGCCGCAGACCCGCCCGCTGGATGACGGCCTCGCACATCCCGCAGGGCTGGCAGCTGGTGTACATCGTGGTCCGCGCCGCGGTCTCCGCGTCCAGCTCCCGCGCCGCCCACCGCGCCAGCTTCAGCTCGGGGTGGGCGGTGACGTCCCGGTCGGTGAGGGTCGTGTTGTGCTCCTCCGCCAGCACCGTCCCGTCCGGTGCCGCGAGCAGTGATCCGAACGGCGGGTCGCCGCCCTCCTTCGCCTTGGCCGCGAGGGCGATGGCGCGCCGGAGGAGGGTGTGGTCGTCGGGTGTCGTCATGAGGGGACTCCGTTCAGTCGAGGGGCAGGGCGGAAGTGGCGGGCAGGGCGGAAGCGGTGGGCAGGGAGGGGGCGTGGGACAGGGAGAGGTTCGCGGCCACGGCGCCGAGTGCCTGCCAGGCCGTCTCCGGACGGAGCGTCTCGCTCGGGTCGCCGGTATACGTGTCGAGGACGACGGACTCGGCACCCAGCAGCCGCAGTTGGGCGAGGTCGTCCATGATCTGGTCGATCGTGCCCTCCCCGGCGAGCCGGTCCGGTCCGGTGACCGGCGCGGAGGTGATCTTGAGAACGATACGGGGCGTCAGGGCGGGTACGGGCAGTCCCTGCTCGTCCGCGGCGGTCTTCAGCCGGTCCGCGGCCCCGCGCAGCCAGGGCATGGTGGAGCGCAGCGGATGCCACGCGTCCCCGAGCCGTACGGCACGACGGATCCCCGCGTCGCTGTTGCCGCCGACCCACACCGGAATCCGCCGCTCCCCGTAGTCCGCGGTGTCCGCCCAGGCCTCCCGGATGCCTCGCAGGTACTCGTCGGTCAGCCGGCCGCGGCGCTCGAAGGGGATCCCGAGGGCGGCGAACTCCTGTCGCGCCCAGCCGACTCCCACCCCGAGGACCAGCCGTCCACCGCTCAGCCCGTCCAGGTTGGCCGCCATCCGGGCGGTGAGCAGGGGGTGGCGGTAGGGCGCGATGAGGACCGTCGTGCCGAGCCGGATCCGTGTGGTGAGCCCGGCCAGCCAGGAGAGCGTGGTGAAGGGCTCGTAGAAGGGGGCGGGATAGCGCTCGGCGACATCGGGGGTGACGGCGACGTGGTCCGAGACCATCAGCAGGTCGAACCCGAGGCCCTCCACCGTCCGGGCCCAGTTCCGCAGGACTCCGGGGTCGGTGCCGGGTCCGAAATTGAGGATGTTGACTCCGATCTTCACGACACCGAGGCTAGTCAGGCGGCAGGGACCCGGAGAAGGGATTCCCGCCTGTTCCGACAGCCTTCGGCCGTGGATCCGCCGGTAATCTGGGCTGATGACCGAGAGTCTCGATGCCACCGACTGGGCGATCCTCACGGAAGTCCAGAAGGACGGCCGGATCGCGTACACGGAGCTGGCACGCCGGGTGAACCTGAGCGCGTCGGCGACGAAGGAGCGGGTGCGGCGCCTGGAGGCCGCCGAGGTGATCACGGGGTTCCGGGCGGAGGTGGATCTGGAGCGGACCGGATATCCGGTGCTCGCGGTGGTCCGTCTGAAGTACCCGGGGACCCGGCACGAGCCGCTGCACCGGATGCTCGCCGAGCGCTCGGAGATCCTGGAGTGTCTGCGTACCACCGGGGACGACTGCTACGTCCTGAAGGTGGCGGCCACGTCGATGGCCCATCTGGAGGAGCTCGTCGACGCGCTGGCTCAGTTCGGGAGCACGACCACGAATCTCGTGCTCAGCCGGACGCTGCCGTTCCGCGGCCCGCGCGCTCCCGGCCGGCGCACACCGGTCCCGCCCGCTCCCGTCCCGCACGCGCCGGGCCCGAACGCTCCCGGCCAGCGCGCTCCCGGCCCGAACACTCCCGGCCGGCGCACACTCGTCCAGCGCGCGCCCTCCGAGTCCGACCGCGCGCTCCGGCGAACGGAGTAACCGCCACTGGGGTCGCCCCTTCAAGATCATTAGCCTGGCGCCGGCGCGTGACCTCGCGTCTGTCGGACAGAGAAGGCAAGCGACTCCAGATGAAACTCCCGACGTTGCGGCGCATGGCCTGGCTCACCGCGGCGACCGCGCTGCTGACGACGCTCGGCACCGCCCCGGCCGGAGCCGCCGGCGAATGGCAGAAGGTGGGCGGCGACGCGCGTAGCGGTATCAGCGGACTCGCGTACGAGGGCGGTACCGAGGACGGCAGCGGCGTGCACGCGCTGGCCGTCCACGACAACAAGCGGTCCGGGCAGTCGCGACTGTCCCGGATCACCCACCGGGACGGCTCCGACACCGTCTCCCCGATCGGCTGGGACGGGCCGGAGCCCGTCGACCTGGAGGCCGTCGAAGCCATCCCGGGGTTGCCGGGCGAGTACCTGGCTCTCACCGGGCGCGGCTTCCTCTTCCGGCTGAAGGTCAGCGGCTCCACGGCGACGGTCGTCGACTACACGCCGCTGCCGGCGATCGGCGAGGGCGACGACTTCGAGAGCTTCGCGCTCGTCGCCCAGAACGGCAGGCTCGCCGCCCTCTGGGCGGACCGGGGCGCCGGACCGGACCGTCCCGCCACGCTGTACGCGGCGCCGCTGACGTTCGCCGCGTGGGGGCAGCCGCTGTTCGGGGCGGTGACGCGCCGGGCCTACCGGGCCGCGCACCCGAACGACAGCGGCACCCGGCACATCTCCGACATCGCGGTGACCGACACCGGCCGGCTCGTCGTGGGTTCGGCGGCGGACGCCGGGGACGACGGCCCGTTCGACTCCGCGGTGAGCGACGCGGGCCGGGTGAGCGTCTCGGCGACGGGCCGGGTACGGGTCACCCTCGCCACCTCCCCGACCGTGCTCGGGATGTACCCGGGGTACAAGGTCGAGGCGGTGGAGTGCCTGCCCGACTCCGCCGAAGCCCTGCTCGGCACCGACGACGAGAACTTCGGCGGCTACCTGCGGACCGTCTCCTTCTGCGGAGCCTGACCACGAACGGACCGAGGCCGACACCGGGACATCGCAAGGTGGTTCACGGTATGGCCTCGGTCCGCTCCGTTCCAGGGCGCCGGCTCACCGGCCTGGGCCGGGTCCGGTCAGCGCCCGTCGAAGAGGTGGGGCAGCCGTGTCGGTGTCATCGCCATGTGGTCGAAGCGGACTCGACAGCCGTCTCCCACCGGTGACTGGACCTCGATTCCGACCCGTACGTCGGGCGCGCGGCCCAGGCTGAACTGGCGTGCCAGGCTCCAGGATTCGCCGTCGGGCGATGCGTGGAAGGCGAAGCCGTCGTCGACACGGCTGATTCTCAGCCACACCGCGCTCCCGTCGATGGGCCACCCGACCGCGTCGTCCGAGAGCCCGCGTGTGACCACCGAGAACAGCGTGGGCGGACCATCGGGCGCCTGCTCGAAGTTGAGTTTGGCCCACAGGTCCGGCGCCGACCAGACGAGGACGGCACCGGCGTCCCACGGCGCCCGGAAGTCGACCCGGAGACGGGCCGAGAACTGCCAGTCACCGGGGGGCGGGACCAGGAGGGCGCGAGCCGCGTCGTTCTTCACCTCTCCGGTCAGGGGGTTGGTGAAGACGTCGGTCCCGGCGCCCGCGTCCACGGTCAGCACGTCGTCGTCGAGTTCGAGGCCGGCCGGTGACACGGCCCAGTGCCGAGGGTGCGCGAGAGTGGATTCCCAGGTCATGGACTCCACCCTGACTCCACGGGCGAGCTCTCTCAAGACGAGGCCGCGAAGATCCAAGAACTGACGCGAAAGTCCAGGCCCTGCACGCCGCCGCGGGGCCGGTGCCGGTGCCGGTGCCGGTGCCGGTGCCGGTGCGGGAACGACGACGAGCCCCGTTACCTCGTGGCGAGCCCGCTCACCGTGCGGATCGCCCACGAGCGGCTCTGACGGGGGCACGGCTCGGGCACCAGGGATAATGGCACCCGACGGAACCGGTCAACCGACCCGACCGACCCGACGACCCGACCGACCCGACGACCCAATAACCCGACCGACCGAAGACGAAGGTTCGATGGCACTCGAAGACGGCCAGCGGGTGAAGCTGGCGGCAGACCTCAGGCTGACCGGTTCGCTCACCCTGACCGGGGACTCCCCCGCGGCGGAGCATGCCGTCGCCGGGTCCCTGTCGCTGGCGGCGGGCACCGAGGGCACCGTCGAGCGCGTGGACGAGCACCCGCGCGAGCCGAGCCAGGAGGTCCGCGAGTACGAACGGCTCAAGGCGCTCCTCGACGACTTCGGCCCCCAGATGCCCCCTGCAAGCCGGCGGCAGCTGGAAGAGCAGGTCGGCTCACTGGAAGCCGAGTGGATCGCCCACCAGGAGCACGCGTACCGCGTGACGGTCCGGGTCCGCCTCGACAACGGATTCGTCCTCGACGACGTACACGAGGACCTCTTCACCTCTCGCTGAGCCCGAGTTCGCCGCTGCACGTGGTCCGGCCGAAGGCGCCGGTGGCGGTGGCGCGTTGGACGTGCCTGCCGCGTACGGTCAGGGTGCAGTTGGCCGTACCGCCCTTCTCGCCGAGGGTGACGTTGACGATCGGGGAAGCGCCGAGCGGAACGCTCACGGTCTTCCGCCACGGCAGGCCGGCACCCGTGACGACGTTCGCCTTGTCGCCGTCGGCACCCCGGTAGGAGATGTCGGCCGTACCCTCGCCGAGCACCTCGTAGGTCACGTCGTAGGTGACCTCGGCGGCGGGTGCCGTCGCCCGCTTCTCCGCGACCTCGTCTTCGGTGTTGAGGATTCCGTAGACGACGAACGCGCCGCACAGGAGCAGGAGAACAGCGGCGACGGCTATGCCACCGCGGTCGGCGCGTCGATCATCCGGTGTCCGGGAAACGCTTGTGGCATCCGGGACTTCAGGCCCGTCCGGATCGGCCGGTGATTCGGTGGTCGGCATGGCGGCGCGCTTTCTGTCGATGCGAATTGGCCTGGGTTATACACCACCGGATTCGACGGACGCCAGCCTGCGGAAGAGTCGGGCAAGGCGACCCGAATCGCCATCGAATGGTCAGCAAAATGCCCTTAATGGGCTATCAGTTGACGGCGTACCAACTCCATGCTGAAGAATCCCCCCGCCCGCGATCGGACTTCTGGCGAGGCCGCTTTCCCCTACGAGGAAGGCGGCCTGGTTTGGCATGCCTTGCGTCGCTCCGATCGAGGTCAGGCACATCGCGACCGGCGGCGGAGTACCCGCGGCGGCGCGTCGGCGCACCTCTTTCGCCTGGCGCGGAAGGGTGCCGAAGAAGGGAACGACGTGAAAGTGAGATACGGGCGGGCAATAGCCTGCCTCGTGGTTTCGGCGACCGTCGGCACCATGCTTCCACAAGTGGCCTATGCGGCTCCGGTTTCGAACGATACAGGAAAGGGTATCGTCGACGAATTCGCCGGGTGGTTCTCAGGGGACGAGAACGAGAACGAGGGCGCGCCTGAGCAGCCGTCGACCGGCGGGACCCCGCTGCTGCCGAGTCGGGAGAAGCTGCCGCAGGGCAGGCCGGCCGGGAAGCCCCAGCGCGTCGCGGAGTTGACGGGCAGCCGTACGCCGAACGCCCGGTACTGGAAGATGTCCGACGGGCGCGTGCAGGCCGAGGTGTCGGCGGTACCGACGGCGTACCGCTCGGGGAGCGTCTGGAAGGACATCGACCCGACCGTCAGGCCGGCCGGGTCCGGGGGCTTCGCCTTCGCCAACACGACCAACGCGGCGCGTACTTCCTTCGGCGCGGATGCGGCGAGGCTGCTGCGTTTCGAGGCCGGCGAGGGTCACGCGGTGACCCTGGGTCTGGAAGGCGCGGGGACGCTCGCCCCCGTCGCCAAGGGCGACACCGTCACGTACAAGGACGCCGTCGCCGGCGCGGACCTGACGTACCAGGTGGGTCCGGGGCGGGTGAAGGAGAACATCGTCCTGGACGCCCGGCCGTCCGGCCCGGTGAAGTTCACGTTCACGCTGAACCCGGGCGGGTTGACGCCGAAGGCGGGCGAGGACGGTTCGGTCCGGTTCTACGGAGAGGGCGCGGATCCGGTCCTCGTCATTCCGGCCGCGTTCATGACGGACGCGAGGAAGGACGCCTCCGCGCCGTACGGCACCGGGTACAGCTCCGCCGTCGAGCAGAAGCTCACCCGGGCGGGCAAGGGCTGGAAGCTGACGGTCACGCCGGACGCGAAGTGGCTCGCGGCGCCGGAGCGGCAGTACCCGGTCACCATCGATCCGACGATCGCCATCGCGCCGACGCCGAGCACGGCCCAGGATGTGATGATCTCCTCGGACGGCGCGGGGACGAACTACGACGACAGCTGGCGGCTTTCGGTCGGCAACACCAGCACCGGCTCGTCGCGGGCGCTGCTGAGGTTCCCGCTGACCGGCGTCCCGGCCGGCACCAAGCTCGACTCGGCCGATCTGAAGCTGTACTACGACCAGACCCACACCACCGGTGACACCGAGGTCCAGCTGGAGGCGCACCGCGCCACGCAGGCGTGGACCGAGGGTCAGGCGACGTGGAGCAGTGCGAACGCGATCACCGGCGAGCTCTCGGGCACGGCGGTCGTCGTGGACGACGGCGACTCGGGGCGGACGGCCGCCGTCGGCGCCTGGCCCGCGTCGGGGAACACCGCGTACACGCAGTACGCGGTCAACCAGGACTACCTGTACAACAAGGACTCGGTCGCGGGTGACACGTACACCTGGCAGCCGAACCTTCCCGAGGACGGCACGTACCAGGTCGAGGCGCACTACATCCCGGCCTCGGACCGCGCCACCACCGCGCCGTACACCGTCACGTACGACGGCGGGTCGAAGGCGTACGCGGTCAACCAGCAGGCCGGCACGGCCGGGGTCTGGAAGACGCTCGGCTCGCACCCGTTCAAGGCGGGCACGCTCGGAAAGATCGTCCTCGGGGACGGTCCGGCGTCGACCGCGACCTCGGTGATCGCGGACGCCGTCCGGTTCACCAAGGGCGGCGTGGTCACCAAGAAGCCGGGCGAGCTGAACACCTGGCACTCCTTCCCCGTCACCAGGACGGTCCAGCAGTGGATCGACGGCACCCACACGAACAACGGTTTCGTGATCAAGGCCGGTGACGAGTCCGCGAACGGTCCCAAGGGCGGTCCGCGGTACGAGGGCAGTGAATACGGGTACGGCGGCGAGAGCGCCCACTACCCGCGCCTCGTCCTGACCTTCGGGCGTCAGGGCGTCGGCCTCGCCGCCCCGGCCACGGTCCACGACACCGGCGCGGAGCTGAACTGGTCGGCGTACGACGACTCCGACCCCATCGGGACCGGCGACGACATCGCCGAGTACCAGGTCCACCGCTCCGTCAACCAGGCCTTCACGCCGTCGGCCGCCACGCTCGTCGCGCCCGTCGCGTCCACGGTGACCTCGTTCACGGACACCAGCGCCGTGCCGACGAGGGCCGACGACCCGGACCCGTTCGGCCGCGCGTACTACTACATGGTCGCGGTCAAGACGAAGGACGGGCAGGTCATCGCCGCGCCCAGCCAGCTCGTGCGGCTGCCGAAGGCGGGCCGGACGACGAAGGTGCTGGACGCGACGCAGGACACCACCCTGTCCTCCGCCCGGACCACGTCCACGCACGACACGATCGACGACGGCGGCCCGAAGAACTGGCTCAGCGTCGGCAACAACTCCGCCACCTACGGCGACACCCGCGCCGTGCTGAAGTTCCCGGCCCTGGGCATCCCCACCACCGCGCGCGTCCTCGAAGCGAACGTGCGTCTGTGGAGCACCCAGACCACCACGGACACCACCGGCGCGGTCTACGAAATCCGGCCGCTGACGCGTGACTTCGACGAGGCCGGGGCGACCTGGGTCAAGGCCGACACGGCCACGAGCTGGGCGTCCGCGGGCGGTGACTTCGGCGCGGTCGCGGGTGACACCGGGGCCAAGACGAACGACCCGTCGCGGCACGACTGGAACGTCACCTCGCTCGCGCAGTCCTGGGTGACGACTCCGTCGTCCCAGCAGGGCGTGGTCCTCAAGATGGCCGACGAGGCCGCGCAGCAGGAGCGGACCCTGTTCCTGTCCTCCGAGGGCACCGAGCAGCGCCTGCGGCCCAGGATCGCGGTCACGTACATCGACTCGACGACCGAGGCGACGTACTACGCGCCGCGGACCCCGGCCCGGATCACCCCGAACAGCGACCACACCGTCGAGTTCACCCTCACCAACACCACCACGTCCGTCTGGAAGGCCGGCACCCACGCCCTGAGCTACCGGTGGGCGCTCCCGGACGGCACGGACGCCACCACCGGCGGCAACCAGCTCCAGACGGCCCTGCCGGCCGATCTGCTGCCCGGTGACTCGGTCACCCTGCAGGCCCGGCTCCGCGCACCCGTCAACTCCGACTCCGGCAGCAAGCGCACCGAGTACGTCCTCACCTGGGACGTCCGGGACACGGTGGCGGGCACCTGGCTGTCCGGGACGGGCGGTGCGCCCGGGCTCCGGCTGAACGTCACCGTCGAGGACCCGACCTCGGACCAGCTGGGCCTGGAGAAGTTCTACTCGTACAACGGCAAGAACACCGGCGCGGGTTCGTCGCTGATGAACAACACCGCGGCCGGGAACAGCGTCTGGCAGTACAACGCCCTGAGCAACCCGGGCCGCGGTCTGAACACCTTCGTCCGCTTCGCCTACAACACCCAGGACACGTCGGACACCGTCGCCGGTCACGGCTGGTCCGTGCAGGCCGCGGGGCCGATCCGGCTCGGCGCCCCGCTGGACTTCCACCCGAACCCGAACCCGCGGGAGGTGCGGCTGCCCGACGGGGACGGCACCACCCACGTCTTCCGGGTACAGGCGGACGGCACGTGGAAGGCACCGGCCGGCGTCCACTTCCGGCTCTCGGCCAAGCCGGGGCTGGACTGCACCCCGGCGAAGGACCCGATTCCGGACGCCTGGACGCTGACGCGTCCGGACGGCACCCGGTTCCTGTTCGGCTGCGACGGCTACCAGACGTCCGTCGTCGACAAGAACGGCAACACCCAGACGTTCACGTACGAGGAACGCAAGTCGAACAACAAGCCGACGAAGTTCCTCACGTACATCACCGACCCCGCCGGGCGGCAGACGCTCACCGCCACCTATTACACCAAGTCGGACACCAGCAGCCCGAAGATCGTCGACCACCTGAAGTCGATCACCGACGTCTCGGGCCGCAAGCTGACCTTCGAGTACTCCGACAAGGGACTGCTCACCAAGCTGACCGACGGCGCGGGCTCGTCCCAGCCGAAGGTCTTCGGCTTCACGTACGACGCCGAGCAGGGCAACAAGAACGTCAAGCTGGTCCGGATCACCGACCCGCGCGGCAACGCCACCGCTCTCGACTACTACTACCCGAGCGAGGGCGACGACCCGAAGTACCACTGGTGGACCCAGTCCATCACCGACCGCATCGGCGGCGCCACGCGGTTCGCCTACGCCGCGGACACGGCCGACACCCGGTTCACGTCCACGGTGGTCACGGACGCCGAGGGCCACGACTCCACGTACGTCACCGACGACTTCGGTCGTCCGGTGCGGTCCGTCAACGCCAAGTCGCAGCAGACCGAGCTGGCGTGGGACGCGGACAACAACGTCACGTACATGGAGGAGAACAACGGCGCCGTCACCGCGTACTGCTACGACCCGCTGACCGGCTACCCGCTGTGGAAGCGCACCGCCGAGCACAACACGGGCGGGGTCCCGCCGCAGAGCGACTGCGCGCCCGGCAAGTACCCGGTCGACGCCCAGAAGTTCGAGTACGTCAAGCGGCTGGACGGCTACTCCTCCGACCTGTACCGCAAGACGTCGCCGGAGGGCCGCGCCTGGCAGTTCGGCTATGACGCCTTCGGCAACCTGAAGACGGTCACGGACCCGAAGGGCGTCGCGACGCCCACCGCGGGCGACTACACGACCACGTACGAGTACGACGTCCACGGCCAGCTCACCAGGGCCACCGACGCCAACGGCCACTCCACGGTCAACAGCCAGTTCACGCAGACCGGTTACCCGGCGAAGATCACGGACGCCCTCGGCAACAGCGCGGTCTACGAGTACGACGCGCGCGGCAAGGTCACCAGGACGACCGACCCGCTGGGCCACCGCACCACGCAGACGTACGACACGTACGGCCGGCCGCTGGTCAGGACGGCGCCGAGGGATCAGGCCGCGGACGACCTGATCACCGTTCCGGCACCCGACTACGACGCCAACGACAACGTCACCAAGGCGATCGCGCCCACCGGTGCCGTCTCCACGGCGGCCTACGACGCGGCCGACCAGCTCACCGAGGCCACCTCGCCGCAGGACACGCCGACCGCGCCGCTGCGCCGGACGGTCTACGCCTACGACAAGACCGGCCACCTGAAGACCACGACCGAGCCGAAGGGCGTGGCCACGCCCGGGATCCCGGACGACTACACCACCACCCAGAACTACGACGAGATCTACCAGCTCGCCTCCGTGGTCAACGCCCTCGGCGAGAAGATCACGTACACGTACGACGAGGTGGGCAACAACGTCAAGGTCGTCGACCCGAAGAAGAACCGGACGGCCGACCCCGACGACTTCTCGTCGAAGATGACCTACGACCTGGAGCACCGGGTCACCTCGGTCACCGACCCGCTGGGCAACGTGACGCGCCGCGCCTACGACAAGGACGCGCTGGTCGTCGCCGACACGGACCCCGACGGCAACACCACCCTGACCGACTACGACGAGCGGGGCCGCAAGACCGAGCTGAAGGTTCCGCACTCGGGCACCGGCGCCGACACCACGTACCGCACCACCCGCTACGAGTACGACCAGGTCGGCAACGCCACCCGGGTCATCACCCCGCGGGGCACGGAGACCGCGAACGCCGACGACTTCACCAGTCGGACCGAGTACGACGAGCTGAACCGACCGGTCAAGCAGTACCTGCCGTACGACCCGTCGGACGCCCGCTACAACGACCCGAACGTCTACACGCAGACGTTCTACGACGCGGCCGGCCGCGTCACCCGGACCTCCCAGCCGCCCTCCGAGGGCCAGACGGTCCGCAACGACACCGAGTTCACCTACTTCGACAACGGGTGGACCAGGAGCTCCACCGACCCGTGGGACATCCGGACGAGTTACGAGTACAACGACCTGGGGCTGCAGACCTCCAGGACGCTCAGCTCCGCCGGTGAGTCCGTCAGCCGCACCATGGGCTGGAGCTACTACCCGAACGGCAAGCTGAAGGAGAAGACCGACGACGGCGTGCCGGTCGGCACCGCGGTGCCGCTCGTCGACAACTCCGACGTCCAGCACACCGGTTCCACCGGCACCTGGACGACGGCGAGCCTCACCGGGCAGCAGGGCTTCGACCACCGCGTGCACGCGGCCGGAGCCGGGACGGACGCGTACTCCTGGACGCTGAACATCCCGAAGAACGGCAAGTACACCGCGTACGTGAAGTTCCCGCAGGTCGCGGGCGCCAGCAAGACCGCCACGTACAAGGTCACCCACGGCGCCGGCAGCACCGACCGTACGGTCGACCAGTCCACCGCGGCGGGCACCTGGGTCAGCCTCGGCACGTACGACTTCACCCAGGGCAACGCGGCGAAGCTGGAGCTGTTCCAGGCCGCCGACGGCAAGGTCGTGGCCGACGGGGTCAAGCTGGTGCGCGACCTCACCGGCGACATCGACGCGGAGAAGCACCACTTCCGCTACGCCTACGACCTGAACGACAACCTCTCGCTGATCGACGACCTGTCGTCCGGCGCCACGGTCGACACGTACACGATCTCCTACACGGGTCTGAACCGGGTGTCGGGGATCACCGAGACCCTGGCCGGCCAGCAGAAGACCAGCACGGCCTACACCTACGACGCCAACGACCAGCCCGAGACGATCACCCACCCCGACCAGTACTCGAAGTACACCTACGACCTGAGGGAGAAGGTCAAGACAGTGTCGGTGGGCACCTCGCCCACGGACACCGACCCCAAGGTCACCTCGTACACCTACACCGACCGCGGTGAGTCGCTGCGGGAGACCAAGGACAACGGCAACACCGTCGACCTCGAATACTTCCTCGACGGCGCGGTCAGGACCAGCGCGGAGAAGAAGGCCGACGGCACCCTCGTCGCCTCGCACACCTACGCCTACGACGCCAACGGCAACAAGGCGCAGGACGCGGCGAAGAAGATGAACGCCGACAACCACTCGGCGTACCTCGAGTCCACCACCGCGTACAGCTACGACCCGGTCGACCGGATCGCCAAGTCGGTGAAGACCGGCAACGGCGCCGCCACGGAGACATACGTCCACGACGACAACGCCAACGTCGTCCAGCAGACCGTCGGCGGCACCGCCACGGACTTCCGTTACGACCGCAACCGGCTCCAGACGTCGACCACCGCGGGATCCGTCACCTCCTTCAACTACGACCCGCTGGGTCGTCAGGAGTCGACGTCCCAGGACGGGCAGATCGTCTCGCGCAGCATCTACGACGGCTTCGACCACGTCGTCGAGTCCCAGCAGCGGGACGGCTCCGGCGCGATGAAGTCGACGAAGTACACCTTCGACCCGCTCGACCGCACCTCGTCGAAGACCGCGGACGGCAAGACCACCGACTACCGCTACCTCGGCCTCTCCCAGGAGGTGCTGACCGAGGAGGTGGCCGGCAAGCTCACCAAGTCCTACCAGTACAGCCCGTGGGGCCAGCGGCTGTCGCAGGTCAAGCACAACGAGAACGGCACGACCGAGGACGCCTACTACGGCTACAACAGCCACACGGACGTCGAGACGCTGACCGACGGCAGCGGCGACACCAAGGCCACCTACGGCTACACGGCCTACGGCAACGACGACTCGTCGGAGTTCACCGGCATCGACAAGCCGGACGCCTCCGACCCGACGAAGGAGGAGTACAACTCCTACCGCTACAGCGCCAAGCGGTGGGACGCCGGGTCCGGCACGTACGACATGGGATTCCGTGACTACGACCCGGGGCTGAACCGCTTCACCAGCCGGGACATGTACAACGGAGCCCTGGCCGACATGAGCCTGGGCAGCGACCCCTTCACCGGCAACCGCTACGCCTTCACCGGCGGCAACCCGATCAGCAACGTCGAGATCGACGGCCACTGGTTCGCCCTCGCGATCCCGGCGGTCGCCGCGGCCTTCGTCGCGGCGGTCGTGGTGACGGTCGCCATCATCGTCGTCGTGGCGGCCGTCGCGTACGTCGCCAGCGAGGTCCGGGACCGGATCGAGGAGGCCTCCCGGGACGACACCGACGACGAGCCCGCACCGGACCCGCGGCGCCTCCCGCGGCCCCAGCCCGAGCCCGACAGCGACGATGACGACGACCAGTCACGTTGTGGCGAGGGCTGGATCCAGTACGGCGAGCGGGACGCGGCCAACGGCAACCGGGCCACGGCCGCCGAGGCCTGCCTGACCAAGGAGTACCTGAACAAGAACAAGGGAACCGGCGTGGGTTCCAACCCGCCGGGATACGAGTGGGCGCAGGACTACGCCAAGGGCAAGGGGCTCGACGCGCAGAAGAACGTCAACGCCTGTCACCTCATCGGCAACAAGCTGGCGGGCAAGGGAGTCCTGGCGAACCTCTCCCCGTGCGCCCGTGGCGCCAACGCCAAGCAGATCGGCTCCACGCAGGGCGAGGAGCACATGAGGTCGTACGAACTCCAGGTCTACAACGCCGTGATGGCGGGCCAGCACGTCATGTACACCGTGTCTCCCCGCTACGAGGGCAGCAGGACGGTGCCGACCGGTTACGACATGTCGGCGTACGGTGTGAATCCTGATGGTTCGATAGGAATCAACTTCCAGGTGTTCATCCCGAACACACTCAGCACGGGAGACAATCTCGGCACACAGAGCAGCGGCGGTTCGCCGGTACCCACGGGGAGCACCCCATGACGGGGACCGGAGCGGACCGCACGGACAAGGAGCGAGGCACCGATGAGTGAGCCGACCGACCTGGACGCCCTGCGACGGCTCATGCCGCCACCTGAGGACGGGGGCACGACGGTCGACTGGGACGCCCTCGCCACATCGTGGGGCAAGCCGTTCCCGGACGACTTCCGGCGCTTCATGGAGGTCTACGGGGCCGGCGCGGTGCAGAACTATCTGTCGATCGGCGCGCCGGAGCCCAAGGTGCCGCTGGAGCAGGCCCCGCGGGACGGCATGGTGATCGAGTCGGCGAACGCCGAGGCCGACTGGGAGACGGAGGAGAAGACACCCGAACTGGAGGGCACCTCCCCGGTGTTGATCTCCTGGGGTGTCTCCGCCACCGCGGACATGCTGTGCTGGGACGCGTCGAACGACGATCCCGCCAAGTGGCCCGTCGTGGTCTACCAGCGCAACGGCTCGCTGTGGAGCCGCTACGACTGCGGGATGGTGGAGTTCCTCGTCCGGAACTTCCGGGCCGAATGGCCGGAGAATCCGCTGGGCGGCGAGTTCCTCTGGGACGTGGACGAGGTGACGTTCCAGGCCCGGGGCTGACGCCCCGACGGTGAGTGCGGCGGCGGGTACGGCGACCCGTACCCGCCGGCGCACTCCTGAGGTCGCCATGACCCCTTGACCGGGTCATGGCGACCTTCCGCATCTCCCACCGACACGTCCACTGCCTCTGTGCGGACCTCTATGACGCCTCAGGAGGTGGGTCGACCGGAGTGACGGCCATCCGGACCTTGAAGGTCAGCTCGTAGTCGGCCCCGGCATCGACGAAACGCCGGACGTGCCAGTCGGTACCGGGAATGCCCGTGCCCATGAGCGTCTCATCGAGCTCCACCGTACCGATGACGTCCTCCACGCTGCCGTCCTCGTTCGGCCTGACCACCACGTCGATCGTCGCCGAAAGCGGCAGCTGCCGGGTCACGTCGACCTGCCTGGTCCGGCCTTGTTCCATCTCATCGCGCCAGACCTGTTCGCCGTCCCATCGAAGCGAGACCACATCCAGCTCCGGGCTTCCGGCGGGGTGGTGGGGCGAGTTCCGGTTCGAGCGCGGCGAGTCGCAGCGAATCGAGCTGAGGGTTCCCTCATAGGTCGGCATCGGTCCTCCATGAGGCAGTGCGTCGGGTGCTGCCACCGTCTGTCGAAAGCCGGCCCCTCGCCACACGTCGCCCGCCATCCGGGTCGAACGGCCGCCCCGTGACGCGGACGGGGACTCCCCTCACCCGTCCGGGCCGTCCTGACGGTCGCCGCGGGCAGGTAGCTGCAAAGCTGGAAGCCCCCACCCCCCCACTACCCTTCACCGGCAGCCGACGGATCTCTGGAGGTCCTGTCCGCGGGCCGGCGGGAGAGGTTGACCCATGCGAACCGACGATGATGTGCGGGATCTACCCCTGTTCATCCTCAAGCGGATCAAGACCTCCCGGGACTGGGATCGTTTCCTGATCGCCCAGGCCCAGCGCTACCTGGTGCGTGCCTTGCCCGAGGCCAAGGCGCGCACCGTGTACGGCGAGCTGACCCAGGTGGCGGCAAGCCTGAACGGCGGCACCGAGACGGTCACCCCGATGGACGCCTTCGCCCGAATGGAACCCCTGCTGGAGACGTTTGCCGACATCGAGGACCTGTGTCCGCCGCCCAGACGCATCCCCATCGGGATCCGGTGGCCGAACGCGACGCGGGACCTGGACGTCGTCGAAGGCCCGCTGCCCGACCCGTGGCTCATCATGGGCCCGGTGCCCGACCCGTGGCTCCCGTTCCCCGACGTCACGCCCGTCCGGGCGCTTCCCGTACTGGAGGCCCTCGGCTCTCTCGCCGAGGCCTTCACCGACGGTCAGGCTGCCAAGACGTTCCGTGAAGCCCTCGCCAGAGCCCAGTCCGACATCACCTGACGGCTCGGCAACAGACGGGAGCCCCCTCTCCCCGGGCACACCGACGCGAAGGCCTTCGGCGAACGAGCGAGGGTCTTCGCGCCGCCGCGACGCATGGCCGCCACCCGGTCCTGGGTGGATGCGGTGCTCCAGCCGGCGGAAGACGGCTACGCGGCTTCGGACCTGCACAGCCCGACCAGTATCGGAAGCAGATACCGCAACGGGGACTTCCTGCCACGGATCCTGCATCGACAATGCATGCCGCCAATGGGATTCACAGCGATCGCGACTTCGAACAAGACGAGGGCGAACAACCATGATCTACGACCTGCTCGCCGGCAGCTGGACCTACCGCAGCTTCACCAATCGACCCGACCTCCTGCCCGACCTCGACCCCGAGCACATCGTCAAGGACGACGTCGACAAATGGTCCCGCTACCTCTTCGGCCAGGGCGTGATGACATTTCATCCAACGGTCACGGGCGCGCTCACAGGAGTGTTCGAGATGGGCACCGACGAAAGTCCGCTCGATATGCACCTGAATGGCAAGATCGAGGATCGCGACGGAGTCACCTGGATCAAGTGGAACGCCCATGGCTTGCCCGGAACGCCGAGCGACGGCTGGTTGTACGAGTACGACGGGTACTACACCACCAAATGGCCGGACGGTCGCCGACAAATCGACGCGATCGTCGGCTCGGTCGTGCGCAGCCAGAACCACGACGACCTCGCGCCGAACCAGACACCCGATCGCGCGGTCCTGGCCGGCAGCGTCGCCTCGTTCATCATGGTGCGCCCCGCATTCGTCGAGGCTCGCGAGGTCATTGGGCTTCCTCCCGAGATGCTCGAAATGGTGGGCTCGCGGCACCATCGCCTGCACCACGCGATCTGGCACGGGCTGCGGGACAACTGGGCCACGCCGAGCGACGGCGATATTTCGGAAAGCGACAAGGCGGAGATCACCAACCTCGGTTGGGCCCCGCCGCGCCCGAACCAAAGGCCCACGCGCGGAACCGTCGCCCTGCGCGACCCGGACAACGGCGCCGGTGAGGATTTTCTCTACATGCATCGAGAGATGATCCAGAAGGTCCGCGAGCTGCTGAGCGGACACGGTCTGCCCATGATCCAGGCATGGACGTCCATTCCCTCCCCGAACCGGCAGTCACGGAATCGCGACGGATTTTCCGTGCCCCAGGCATGGGATCAGGGGCAGGGTGATTTCGCCTTCAAGGGGCTGGCAACCATCAAGAGCGATGAGTACTGGCAATCACGGATGACGTTCCTTGAGCGACAGTTCAAGAATCCGAAATACCTTGCGACACTGTCCCTCGACCAGCTCGGCGCGAAGATCGAATGGTTGATCCACAATCTGATGCACATCCGGTGGTGCTCGCTTCCGACGGAGCCCGCGAATCCGCTCATTCCGCTGCCGGGCGGCCGGCCGCCTACCGATACGTCCGACAAGTGGATCAAGGCGACGCGCAGCGGCAAGCCATTTTACTACGACGATCTCAACGACACGTTCTCGTCACACGTACACCCCGTCTTCTGGCGCCTGCACGGCTGGGTCGACGACCGCATCGAGGATTGGTACGCGGCGCACGACGCCGCGCATCCGGGGCAGGTCACTCGCCAGACCGTCGGAGCGGTTCCGTGGTTCGCCAAAGGACAATGGGTCAGCGTCGAGACACCGTGGGTGGGCCCGGCGACCGCTGGGCATGGACCGGGCGGCCACGCCGGCGACCATGATCATGGAGGGCACGATCACGGAGGACACGACCTCCCCGGACACGACGTCGCCGTCATGCAGCGGGTCTACGATCTGATCTTCAAGCCCGAGACGGCAGCAGTGGTCACGGCGTCAGGAACGACGGCGACGCGCAGCGTCCAGTTCACGGGCAAGATCACTGGTGGCGGTACGCTCTGACGCGTGGCGAGCCCAGGGGCCTCAGCACGTCGGGAATGGCGAGCTCGACCGCTGATCTGGAGGCTTTCGCCTTCCACCCCTCGCACATGCCGATTTCGCGGTGAACCCGCCGACGAAGTCATGGGAAGCATGCGGAGGACGGTGAGGTCATCGACACTGAGATCGCCGACGCGATCGTGGGTGATCTGGCTGCTCTCATCAGTAGCGCCCGGCGCCAGAACCAGAGCGTCTACTGCTGGGTCGCGTAGGAGCTCATGTGTCAGAGCCAGATGGCGACGACGGCCGCGGTGGTGGTGCCGAGGAAGACGTTCGTAGACGGTCTTCCACGGCCCGAAACGTTCGGGCAGATCACGCCACTGCACCCCGGTCCGCACCCGGTGCAGAATCCCGTCGATCACCTGCCGGTGATCCCGCCACCTGCCACAACGCCCGTTGCTGACCGGCAGGAACGGCCGAAGCCGTTCCCACTCGGCATCACTCAGATCACCCCGCCCCATGCCCACAGGAACGACTCGGGCACGGAGTAGTCACATGATCGGCCGGACAAGTCCTAGGGTGTCCAGCACAGCGGCCTCCCTGCTCAGCCAGGGCCGCATCCTTTGACCACGCATCAGAGACGTTGCTTGAGGTACGTGGTGAGCGGCTTCTCGACGAGCTTGTGCACCAGGTACGAGAGCACCAGCACTCCGGCGATCACCGAGCCGAGGAGCACCCACGGGTCGGCGCCCCGCGGTGCGAAGTAGCTGATGAACTCCCAGCCGATGGTCTGGTGCAGGAGGTACAGCGGGTACGTCAGCGCCCCCGCGATCGGCAGCCACCGCCACTGGACGCCCGAGAGCTTCCCGGTCGCGATCAGAGCCATGATCCCGAAGAACCCGGCGAGCAGCACGATCACGGGCCAGGCAGCTCGGTCACCGAGGAAGGTGAGGCGCTTGAACTCCTCGATGGTGGGCGCGAGGGAAACGCAGAAGGAGATGCCGACGATGCCGAAGAGCAGTAGGTTCGGGCGGAAGCGGTACATCAGATGGAACGCCATGCCGGCGATGAAGAACCAGCTGTACTCGGGGATCAGCAGCAGTCGCAGCGGCCCTGGCGGGGCCTTCGCGACAAGGAGCGTCGCCGCGCCCCAGACGCAGCAGAATGCGATCACGCGCTGATAGGTGAGGCCGAACCAGGCCATGGCCGCGAAGAGGAGATAGAAGCGGAGTTCCGTGAAGAGCGTCCAGTAGACGGTGTCGACGTGGTCGACCATGAGGGGCTGCTGGAGCATCGTGAGGTTGGTGAGGATGTCGTTCCACGGGAGGTGGCGACGCCCGCCGGGGATCACGATGACGGTGACCGTGGTCGCGATCACCGCGAACCAGTACGCCGGGTAGAGCCGCACGACGCGGGAGACGAAGAAGGCCTTCACCGGTCGGCCCCAGGCACTCATACAGACGACGAAGCCGCTGATCACGAAGAACAACTGGACGCCGAGATAGCCGTACGCCGATATTCGGAACGTCTCGGGGAATATCTCCCTGACCGGCGTGGGCCAGCCGCCGCCACGGGCCGTCAAATGGTACATGACCACCATGAGCGCGGCACAGAAGCGTAACCCGTCGAGCGCGTGGAGTCGGCCGTGACCCCTGATACTAGGTTTCGGCTCAAGTGGGGTATCGGTCTTTATTCGGGTTGCGGGCATCACGGACTGATCCTCAGCATGGTTGCGGCCGCGAAATAATTCATGTTTGCGTAAACACGAGGAACGCGTCAAGCCTTGATCTTGCTGTCGTTGTATTTTTCGCCATCACTGTCGCAAAACATGCGTGCGGCCGGGTCGCCGCCGGCCTCCTGCGCCGCCGCACCGCCCAACCGGCCTTCAACGTCCACCCAGCTCGCCTCTCCTGGGCGGATATCAGTCGAGCCCCGTCTCGGTTGACCTCGAGGCTCTCCTCCTGCCCTGCTTTGGCCAAGAACAAGCCGAGATGCACCGCGCGCCGATCCGGCTCGAGAACCACCGCCGGGTGCCGTAGCCGAAATTCCCGGCTGCCCACAGCCATGATCGACCGGACAGGTCCTGGTCGAGGACCTCTTCCAGGAGTTCCTGGACGCCCTGGGTATCGCACGCTGACGACACGAGGGGCGCGGCCCAACAACACGGATTGGCAGACGACATGTTGAGGATCGAGGAGTTGGAAGCGGCGCTTCCGTCGATGACGCGGTGGCGTGTGACGGCGGGGCGCAGTGTGGACTGGGCCGCCCTGGAGGCGGGCCTCGGGACCGCGCTGCCGTCGGACTTCCGCTCTCTGGCGGAGGCGTATCCGGTCCTGGTCATCGACGACTTCCTGATGGTGTCCGTTCCCAGGCCAGGCGCCGAGGCGTCATGGGCGTCCGAGTCCAGGGAGGACGAGATCCTTCAGGATCTGTACGAGATGGGCGACACCGAGGACTACGTTCCCTACCCGCAGCCCGGTGGCCTGCTGCGCTGGGCGGATTCACATTCGGGGGACTCCCTCTACTGGAGGACGAGCCCCTCGGACCCGGACGCGTGGCCGGTGGTCGTACGCGGAGACAACGGCGACTGGTCGGAGTTCCCCGTCGGCGCCGTCGAGTTCCTGGCCGGCGTGTACCGGCGGACCATCCACGTACCCGGCATGCCCAGGGACTTCCCCAGCGATTTCCCCCAGGTGTCGGGCCTGAGCGACCGCATCGACTGACCGGCAGCCGGATCACACGCACGCGAACAGTCATCGCCCCCGGGGTTCCGGATCGGAGGCGCTCTTACCCGCGCTTGCCGACGGGCCGCTGGGGTCTGGCCGGCGTCGGTTCGTGATCAGGCGGTACAAGAAGCGGACGGTCAAGCCGAGCGCAACGAGGGAGAACAGCGCGAAGAAGACCAGGTAGATCGTGTCAAAGACATCCCTGTTATACCGGTGAGGAGCGGCCCTGACCGCCAGCACTGACCAGGCTCCCCACGCCAATGCGAGCGCCTTGAATTCGTCCTTCATGGACTCCCCCCTCATGACTTCCCGAGGAGCATATGGCGGAGAGGTGAATCAGAAGCTCAGCCCGGCCATCAACCGCATACGAGCGAGGGGTTCAGCCGTGAGTGATGAAGGTGGTAATGACAAGGCACGCCTGCAGCCCCATGGTCCCGGACCGACGGGTGTCGGACAGGGAGCATGGCGGGCATGACCACTCAGCATCCCGCGGAGCGCGGCGGCAACGGGCGCGACCGGTTCGCCGCCTTCTCCGAGCGGGCATCGAACGTCACCAGCTCCCCGTTGTTCTACGGCCTGTGCGTGCTCCTGGTCCTCGGCACAGTCGCCCTGCACCTCACGCACCCGCCGCTGTCCTGGCTGATCTTCGCCGGGGATGTCATGACGGCCGTCAACCTCCTCTTGCTCGCCCTGCTGAAGAACACTGAACGGCGTGACATGCACGCCGTCCAGCGCAAGCTGGACGCCATCGCTGCGGCGCTGCTGGAGCAGCGTGAGGGCACGAGCCACACAGCAGCGGACGAGCTGCGGCGTACCATCCGCATGGAGGAGGAACAGTGAGGCTCCCCCGGGGCTCGCAGACCTCGCACATCTCCAGGTCGGTGCACACCTTCGGCTCGCGCGTCAGGATGTCGCTGCGGAACAGGACCGGCGCAAGGAAATAGCGGTCACCCCCCTCGGTCCCTGAGACGTATCTCGGCGGCAGGCAGCACGCGCCACGCCGAACCCGGGCCGACGCAGGCCAAGCCGGGAACTGGCGGACCTCATCCTCGCGGGTGCACGCCGTCCGTACGGGGAGCCGGTCGACCCCGTGCGGAGGCGGCCGCGGAAGCCCCGTACGCCGACCCCGCTTCAGTCACGCAGCGAGAGACGGCAGCGCCCCACACCCCCCACCGCCTCGGCGACACGGCCGGCCAGGTCCTCCCACGGACGCGGAGCGACGACCGGCACGCCGGCCGCCCGCGCCTGCGCGGCGAGCCACCGGCCGTACAGCACGCTGACGCGTGCGCGATGGCGCTGCGGTCCGGCCTCCGGCTCCCGGCGCAGGTAGTTGGCCGTCACCTGCGCCTCGTCGTCCTCGTGGAGGAAGACGGCACGGACCGGACCTCCGGGCGTCGCCCGTGGGGGCAGGACGTAGTCCCCTTCCAGGATCACCGGGGTATCGGTTCCCACATGGTTGGCCACCACCGCATCGATCGCCGGCGCCGGCGCCTCGGCGATCGCGATCTGCCGCTCGACCACCGACTCGGGCGCCTGACGGGCGGCCTCCGGATGAGTGCGCCAGAAGTGGACCTCCGGCAGGTGCTCGGGCAGTGTCACCGCGAGGAGGGCCTCCACGATGTCGTCGACCTCCACGACGGGGACGTCGTACCGTCGTGCCAACGCCCGGCCGACGCCGGTCTTCCCCATCCCCGACGCGCCCCCGACGACGAGCACCCGCCAGTCGGGAAGACCCCGCACCTCATCCGTACCGTTCACACGGGCAGAGTAACGAGGACCCGGGCCCACCAGGTCCCCACCAGGTCCCCACCATCGAGGAGATCCGCCCGCTCCTCGCGCAGTCCCCAAAAACGATCAAGGGACCGTTTCAGATTGCTCTGAAACGGCCCCTGACCTACGACTTCGAAAAGTCGGGACGACAGGATTTGAACCTGCGGCCCCTTGACCTCCAGAAGTAAAGGTCAAGGGGATTGTCACGAGATAACAGACTAATTCTGGGCTCGCCAACGACACGCCGTTCGGCCTCGGCTCGTACGTCTTCACGACCGACAAGGAGCAGGCGCAGCGCGTCGCCAACCGGATCGAGGCCAGCATGGTCTACGTCAACGTGGTGGCCACCGAGGAGCCCGGACTGCCGTTCGGCGGCGTCAAGGCATCCGGTTTCGGTCGGGAGCTCGGCCGCTACGGTGTCGACGAGTTCGCGAACCGGAAGCTCATCCGCATCGCCGGCTGAGCATCGGGCATCAGGCCCTGGCCAGTGACCCGCGGCACCGGAATCGGTGGCGCGGGTCACTGCCGTCCTGGCACGTCCGCGGATCGACGGCCCGCGTCAGACACTGGCCCGGCGCCTGCCCCGCACGCGGCGCGGGTACGGGAAGAGCCGCGGAGAGCGCTTCGCGGCCACGTCCTCGACCCAGCCGAAGGTCAGCACCAGTAGCCCGGTCAGTGGGATCGCCACAATCAGCGGAAACCACTGGCTGGTCAGCAGCCACTGGAAGTGCTCGTAGAAGAAGCCGACGGACCAGAGGGGGTCGATCAGCGGGATGGCGGCCACCAACGCGGTCTGGTGCCAGAGGTAGACGCTGACAGCGCGTGTGTTGAGCAGGCTGATCAGGCCGTTCCAGCGTTCCAGCGGTCGGGGCCACTGTTCCCAGGAGGGACTGACGTGGAGCAGGATGGCGACGAAGCCGAAGGACCACAGGGCCTGGGCTATCGGCCAGCTCTCGATGTCGGTCGGCACGGTCGGATCGACCGGTCGGGTCTGCAGGTACCACCAGCCGGCCACCATGATCAGCGGCGCGACGGACGGCACGACGTACTGCGGGATCTTCTTGAGCAGGCCCTCCTGATGAGCCATGCCGAGGATCCAGCAGGAGCCGAAGGTGGCGAAGTCGCTGCCGGTCTCCCAGACCCGGCCGTAGAGGAACTCCTGGTCGATGAAGAACGTGTTCATGACGATCGCCAGCGCGATCGGCGCGGACAACGTCACCACCGGCATCCGGCGCAGCGCCCACAGCATCAACGGTGACAGCAGGACGAACCAGAGGTACGCGCGGAGGTACCAGAGCGGGACGATGACCTGCACCGCCCAGCCCTGCCCCACAAGATGGTCGAAACCGTCCAGCGAGTCACTGTACGGCGGAGTACTCAGCGGCAAGATCCAGAACAGCAGCTTGCCCCACCACCAGTTGGGGTGCTCCTCGGCGTCGGGCCCTCCGCCGTCGAGAATCTGGGCGGTGAGCAGGATCGCGCCGAACAGCCACATCGGCGGCAGCAGTCGGCGCAGGCGGCCCCGGATGACGCCGAGGGCGGGCCGGCTGAGCGAACGGGCCATCAGCGACCCGGCCAGCGCGAACATCACGCCCATGGACGGGAAGACGACGGGCAGCCAGAACCAGCCGAAGTTGTGGTAGACCACCACGCGAACCAGCGCCAGGGCGCGCAGCAGGTCGAGATAGCGGTCCCGGCCGCCCTTGGCCCTGGACGGTGCCGTGGGGTCCGTCGCCGGCTCCTGCTCCGGTTCCCGTCGCAGAACTGCGGGGACGCGCAGCCGGAGGGTGTCCTGAGGACTTCCGAACTCGAAGGATGCGGTCATGATCAGGCCTCCACCGGTGCCGCGACCTCGCCGGTGCGCCGGAGCTTCTGCCAGCGCAGTCGGCCACCGGTCAGCGCCGTGATCGTGGACTGCAACAGGACGATGTACATCAGCTGCCGGTAGACCAGTTGCTGGATCGGCAGGCTGATCAGATGCAGGGGCTTCTCGCCGTCGAGCCGGAAGGCGTACCAGGACAGCACGGCCTGGAGCAGGATGAAGCCGCCCCAGCTGGCGAGGGTGATCGGGGTGTCCGCGAACAGCACGCCGTACAGCAGGAACATGTCGACCAGCGGCGCGAGCAGCGGGGCGACCACGCCGAACATCACGACGAGCGGAAGCCCGAGCCGGCCGAAGCGCCCGGCCGGGCCGCGGGACGTCACGGCGCGCCGGTGCTTCCACATCGCCTGCATGCTGCCGTAGCTCCAGCGGTACCGCTGGGACCAGAGCTGCTGGAGGCTGGCGGGGGCCTCGGTCCAGGCGCGGGCGCGCTCGGCGTAGACGATCCGCCAGCCGTCGCAGAGCACCGCCATGGTGATGTCGGTGTCCTCGGCGAGGGTGTCGTCGCTCATCCCGCCGACCCGCCGCAGGGCTTCCTTGCGGAAGGCGCCGACCGCGCCGGGGATGGTCGGTATGACGTTGAGCATGTCGTACATCCGGCGGTCCAGGTTGTGGCCGAGGACGTACTCGATGTGCTGCCAGGCGCCGATCAGGCTGTCGCGGTTGCCGACCTTGGCGTTGCCCGCGACCGCGCCGATCGCCTGGTCGCCGAACGGCTGGACCAGCTCGCGCACGGTGGACGGCTCGAAGACGGTGTCGCCGTCCATCATCACGATGATGTCGTGCGACGCGGCCGCTATGCCGGTGTTGAGCGCGCTGGACTTGCCTCCATTGGCCTTGCGGATCAGCCGGACGAACGGCAGGGCCATCGCCTCGACGATGTCCGCCGTGCCGTCCGTGGAGCCGTCGTCGATGACGATGACCTCGATCGGATGGTCACTGGCGATCAGGGAGTTGAGGGTGTTCGCGATGCACTCGCGTTCGTTGTAGGCGGGGACGAGGACGGTGACCGGCTCGGTGACGGGTGGTCCCCACGCGTCCCGCCGCCGGGAGCGCCGGGCGTGGAGCGGCGCGAGGACCAGCATCAGCGCGAACCGGCCGAAGTTGAGGAAGCCGACGACAGCCAGCAGCGCGACCAGCACCGGCAGGGTGAGCACGGCGGCCTGGCTGGCCCAGATGAAACACTTGCCCGCCCACAGCTGGTAGCCGTGCACCGGCACGGTGGCGTCGGTGGCGCCGAGCGCCTCGGAGACGGTGGCGAAGCGGTACCCCTCGCCCTGCAGCTTCTCGATGATCTGCTCGAGCGCGGCGAGGGTCTCGGTACGGTCGCCACCCGCGTCGTGCAGCAGGATCAGCTCGCCCGCGCCGGGCTTGCGCGGCATCGCCGCCTTGACGATCGCGTCGACGCCGGGACGCTTCCAGTCGTCGGTGTCGCGGTCGATGAACGCGGTGAGGTAGCCGTGGGAACCCACGTACTTGATCACCGGGTAGTTCCAGTTGTCGAGCGCCGAGGCGTCGGAGGAGTACGGCGGGCGGAACAGCGCGCTGTGGACGCCCGCGACGCCGGCCAGCGCCAGCTGCGTCTGCGCCAGCTCCCAGCTGATCCGGGCTTCGGACTGGTACACCAGATCGGGGTGGGTGAAGGTGTGCACACCGATCTCGTGGCCGCCCGCGACGATCTGCCGGATCAGCTCCGGGTGGCGCGTGGTCATCGCGCCGGTCACGAAGAAGACCGCGTGGATGTCGTGGGCCGCGAGCACGTCCAGGATCTTCGGGGTCCACTCCGGCGAGGGGCCGTCGTCGAAGCTCAGGACCACGGTGTGGTCGGGGACCCGGTAGCTCACCGGGCGCTCGTTCCTGTCGCCGCGCGCGTCGATGATCGGGCCGCCCTTGAGCAGGTGGCGCGGCACCATCGTCTTGTCGACCGAGGTCGCGATCCGGTCGTCGTGGAAGGCCTCGTTGGTGGCGAGGCCGCGCAGGACGAGGAGCGCGAGCAAGCAGGCCAGCAGGGACAGCGGCATGAAGAAGCGCAGCGGCGGCGCAGCCAGTCGGCGCGGTCTCAGCAGGGACTGCCGACGACGCTGGTGGCGGGACAAGGGCGCTCCTGGAGATGGGTGGTGCGGACGATCAGGCACGCTCGGCCGGCCCGCAGGCGTTGCTCCGGGCGGCACGATGGTCGCGGTATGCCGTGGAATGTCGCGACGTTCGGCGTGATGGCCGGACTTTTCGGGTGGGGTGTCGCAGCCCGCGCCCTCTAGGGCAAGGAGGGAGGCAGGGGCGCCCTGGTGGGCAAGTACGCGGGCTTCGGCGGAATCTCCATCGCCGGGGCGTCCGACTGCATACCGATCAGGCTGCTGCCCATGGCGGCCGCCAGGATCGCGCCGACCACGGAGACCGGCCAGCCGAAGCGCCGGAACAGACGGCTGCGCAGTCCCGACTGGTCGACGAACACCGGTGCCGGAGCAGGCTCCTCGTGACGCGATTCGGCCACGCTGGGCTGTGCCGGGTATGCCGGTCCACGCCCGAAGGATGTGGAGACTTGGCGCATCTCGTGTGGCCTTTTTGTGCAGGGAGGTAGACAGGTGAAGCGTAGAGCGGACCGTAGCGGATGACCCTGATCGATTGGTGTGCGATATCCGCTTTTGACTTGATCCGATCGAATGTCGTAACCGGATCGGTATGTCGACGGGCGTGTCCCGACCCATGAGCGGCCGGTCGGGCACACGCGGCGGGGGGCCGAAACCCTTCGCTAGGATGACGCCTCAATTCATGTGATCAGCGTTTGACCCCCATGTAAGGGGCGTGCCCAGACGCCGCCCCTACGCCCCAAGGAGCCTGCGTGAGCCAGCCCCGCCGCACCTCTCGTCGCCGCGCGTGGACGGCGCTCACTCTGCCCGTCCTCCTGTGCGTACTCGCCGCGTGTTCCGCCGACCCCGCGCCCGGCGGGGGCGGCCAGGCCGCCGGGCCCGCGCGGGACGCCTCGCCGACGCCCACCGGACCGCCGGGAACCCTGTTCGACAACTTCAACTACACCGGCGCCGACGACCCTTCCCTCGCCGCGCACGGCTGGGAGATCCGTACCGGCGGGGGCGGCCCGGGGATCAAGGACACCTGGAGCGCCGACGGCGCCGCCTTCCCCCTCGACCCGACGGCCAAGGGGGGCAAGGTCCTACGACTGCGCTCCTCCACCGACGGCACCGAGCAGGGCACCACGCAGGTCGAGGTTCAGACCACGAGCCGGAACTTCTTCACGGGAACCTTCGCCGCCCGGGTCCACCTCAGCGACAAGCCCACGAGCGGACGCGACGGCGACCACGTCGTCCAGACCTTCTTCCCGATCTCCCCCTCGGACTCCTCGGAGAACTACAGCGAACTCGACTTCGAGTACCTGCCGAACGGCGGCTGGGGTTCGGTGGGTCCGCAGCTCGACAACGTCAGCTGGTACAAGGCCGACCCGCCGGACCGGGTCCACAAGACCCTCAAGCGGCGCCTCGGGGGCTGGCACACCATGATGATCACCGCCATGGACGGAAAGGTCACCTACTCCCTGGACGGCAAGGAGCTGTTCACCAGCTCCGGCAAGTACGTCCCGCGCGAGCAGATGGACATCCACTTCAGCAACTGGCTCATCGACCTCCCCTTCACCGGCGGCCCGCGCACCTGGGACATGAAGGTCGACTGGGTCTACTACAAGGCCGACGAGGCCGTCTCCCAGGCGGACGTCCAGAAGACGGTGGACGGCTTCCACGGCACCGGCACCGACTACATCAACACCGTCCCGAAGCCCTGACGCCACCCGCTGCACGGTCGTCCCCCTCAACCTGCTGCTCACCGAACGGGAGATCACCTACCACCTGGAGGACCGCCGGCGGACTTCACCCGTGGCGTGCCCGCCGAGTTCGGTTTCGCCGTGGGTGCGACCATCGTGCTACCGCCGCGCGCGGAAGCCCGGGTGGATCGGCCATCGAGCATGCGGGTATGGCACCTGACGCGGCTGTCGGAGGCCTCTCCCCACTGCTACTGGAAGCTCAGTCGATGGGGGTGGAACGCGTCTGTGGGGCAGGTGTGGATACGCAGGTAACCGCGCCCCAGGTACACGCCCGTGGGGGTGATGACGTGCCGGTACAGATCGGGGCGGCGGTCTTCCAGGGGAGCCCAGCTCTCCGAGGCGGGGTCCCACTCGACATAGTGGGCGGTGAGGAGCGGGGGCATGGAAATTCCGCACACGGTGCAGTCGACGGTGCGCGGGTCGGTGAGGTGCCAGGTGGCGAAGCCGCCGACCTTCCAGCCCGGGGCGAGGGACAGGTCGCTGGAGTACTCGGTGGGGAAGTCCGCTTCTGCTTCCTGCTCGTCCTCTTCGAGGAGCTCCTCCTCCCACGCCGCGACAGCTTCCTGCAGATCCTCGGGGAGCAGGCCGAGGTATTCATGTTCGACGATTTGCTCGGGGTGGAGGTCGCAGGGCTGGGGAACGCACTCGGGTGCGCCGACGACAAGCGGCTCGGGCTGTTCGCTGAGTACAGCACCGATGTCCTGGCTGCGGCGCCACTTCAATACGACGTCCACGCTCGCGTCGGGGCCGTGCGCCTCGAACGGGCACCAGAAGACCTGGAGGAGGTCGTGCCCCGGGGGCCCGGTGAGGTCGGGGATGTCCCGTGCCCACAGCTGCGCGGCGGCCAGCATCGGAACGGGGTCCGCGTCGCCGATGCCGGGGTCGTGCAGCCCGTCCCGGAGAGCGGCGAGGAGAGCGATCTCCTCTTCGGTCTTCTTCCGCCCCTCCGAAGCCGCATGGATACGGCGTGCGAGTCGGACGTCGGCCAGCAGGTGCCCGGTTCCCTTGGGGTGGACGGCGGTGCACATCGGCCAGGGCTCGTCGGCCGGCCACAGCATGGGGCCTGCGACGGAGCTGTCCTGTGCCTTCGGGTCACCCGGGCGCGGGTGAAGTCGCGTCGCTGTCCGCCGGAACTCGGCGAGGCCGGGAAAGAGCTCCTCGACATCGGCTGGACGCGAGGGTGTTGTGCGGGGCATGCGTTTCTCCGGAACGATTCGTCGTGAGCGCTGGACGCTGGTTCTGACGTACGCGGCGGGGTTCTCAAGAATGTAGGTGAAGGTGAAACCCTTGCTGCCGTACGCCGTGAAGTGGATTTCGTGCGGGATCGGGTTGCTGCCCGCGTGCTTGGGGACCACGTTGTACTGGACGACCTCGTCGTTGTTCTTCACCTGGTCATAGATCACCGCCTCTACCGACAGCCGCTGTTCGGGCGTGTTGGTGGGGGTCTGCGTCTCGGTCACCAAGTTCTGATGGGCGAACTTCCCCTTTCCGTGACCGCCGAGGCGGTTGGCGTAGAGGTGGCCTCGGGCTTCGTTGAAGTCGTTGCCGTTGCCGCGCCAGCCGGGGGTCCGCACGGAGCCGGCCTCGGTTCCCTTGTCGAGCACCTCAGGCCGTATGGAGGCATGGACACCTGTGGGGCGCCCCAGGTGATCGAGGCGCCCGTCCCGGACGCTGCCGCCGAACCCGCTCGTCGAGTCGCCCCAGTCGTAGGCGTCGAAGCTGCAGCGTTTGGGGGCGAGCCCCAGTGGGTCGGTGGACGCCCAGGGATTGGCGACGTAGGTGGCCGGGTTGGGCGCGGGAGCGAGGCCGAGGGGGTCGAGTGTGGTGTAGCGGGCAGTGTCGGGGTCGTAGTGGCGGTGGAAGTTGTAGTGGAGGCCTGTTTCAGGGTGGGCGTACTGTCCGGGAAAGCGGAGCGAGGTGTAGGCGGTGGCGTCGCGGTTCCACCCTGTGGTCCCCCAGGCTGTCGATCGGCTGCGCCAGGCCGTCTCGCCGGTGGTGGAGACAAGTTCGGTGGGGGTGCCGGCGAGGTCGGTGACGATGGCGAAGGAACGCGCGTCGGTCTCGGCGTCGTCGAGGAGTCTGCGTTCGTACTGGACGAGCGGGCGGTGTCCATCGTGTTCCCAGGTCAGAACGGTGGCAGTGGCCTCGTCGACCTGTCCTCGAAGTCGGTCTCGGCGGCCATGTTGCCGGCGGCATCGTAGGTGTAGCTCCAGCTCTGCCCGAGCGGGTTGGTGACTTCGACGGGGCGCGGTTCGAGCGCGTTTGGCAGGGGAGACGGGTGCAGGGCAGAGGCGCGCGTTTGGGTCGTTGGTCGCCGGGGCCGGAATGCTGTTGCGTTCGCGCTGGCAGTGGTGACGAACTACGTCACCAGGTCGCTGCCGACGTGGGCAGAGAATCCGTGGACCGTGTGGGGCGCGTTCGGCGCGCTCGGTCTGTCGGCGCTGGGGCTGCTGCTGGGTGGGGGCGTCGACTTGCGAAAGTCACGCCGCAACCAGCGCCGACAGTCCTCGCCCACGCGGCACGCACCGCTCGAACGCGGAGGCGCGGCAAAAAGGCTCGGCGTAACGCACCTGAGCCACCCGGGAGGCCGGCGATGCACCTTGACCAAGTCAAGGTGCGCTTCCCCCGGTCAAGTGCGTTGGTCCCCAAGTGGTTCCCAGAAACGAGTCAGAGGCCGTTTCAGATTGCTCTGAAACGGCCTCTGACCTGCGACTCTTTCGAGTCGGGACGACAGGATTTGAACCTGCGACCCCTTGACCCCCAGTCAAGTGCGCTACCAAGCTGCGCCACGTCCCGTTGCCCGTCTGACCTGGGGTTTCCCCTGGCCGAACGCGCATGAGAACAATACCGCACTTTCACCGGTGGTCACGAACCCCTTTCGGGCGCCCTCACGAGGGACGCGCGCGGGGGCAACGCTCACTCTCCGTGACACCTTCGCGCGCCCCGTGGTGCGCCCGCGCGCCCGTGGTGCGGGTGCGCACGAGGGGGAGGGCGGAGGGCAGGCCCGTGTTTCCGGGGCCGGGGTGGGATCGGGAGGCTTCCGAAATGCCGCTCCTACGGTGAGGGAGTGGCTCATGTGATGACTCGGGGCTGTTCGTGGCCATAGATATCGGAGTTCGTTGCCGTTGGCATGTGGCAGAAAGGCGCCCACGGGGAAAGGACTCCGGACCGGACCGAGGGGGCCAACACCACACGAAACACAGTCACTTTCCATCGTCAACAGCTCCGGTTTCGGACAAAAGTCGTGGCGATATTGCTCCGTCCCCTAAAGATCAACACCATGTTGGGGTCGGCCTGTTCGGGACGGGACCACTGCCGATGTATCACCTGCTCGGTCAACTCACCGAGCGGGCTTTCGCAGGGGAGGACTCGAATGGACGGCTACTTCAACAGTCGACTGCATCATCAGCTCAGGGAGAAGGTCCGCGACTTCGCAGAGCGTGAGGTTCGGCCACGAATAGCCGAGATGGAAGCCTCTCGGACGGTCCACCACGAGCTGTCCCGGCTGATCGCCGAGCAGGGCTGGCTGGGCGCGACAATCAACCAGGAATACGGCGGCATGGGCGCCGGCCACCTCGCCAAGACGATCATCATCGAGGAGCTCTCCCGGGTCAGCGGCGCCATGGGCGCCATGGTCCAGGCCTCCCAGCTGGGCACCGCCAAGATCGTCCACTTCGGCAGCGACGAGCAGCGCAAGACCTGGCTCCCGGCCGTCGCCGCGGGCGAGTGCCTGCCGACCATCGCGGTCACCGAACCCGAGTCGGGTGGCCACGTCCTCGGCATGAGCGCCAGTGCGGTCCGGGACGGCGACGACTACATCCTCAACGGCAGCAAGGTCTTCGTCGGCAACAGCCACGTGGGCGATCTGCACGGTGTCGTGGTCAGGACCGGTCCCGGATCGAAGGGACTCACGGCCTTCCTGGTCGAATCCGATCGCCCGGGCTTCAGGACCGGTCCGCAGAAGCCCGCGATGGGACTCCACGGCTTCAGCTTCGGTGAGCTGATCTTCGAGAACTGCCGTGTGCCGGCCGCCAATCGCCTCGGCGACGAGGGCGACGGCCTCTCCGTCGCGTACTCCTCCAGCGTCCTGTACGGGAGGGCCAACCTCACCGCCGTCTCGCTCGGCATCCACCAGGCGATCCTGGAGGAGACCACCCGCTTCGCCTCCGAGCGCATCCGCTACGGCAAGCCGCTGCACGACCTGCCCACGGTCAAGCTGAAGCTGGGCCAGATGCAGTCCCGGCTGATGACGGCCCGGCTGGCCGCGTACCACGCCGTGCACCTGCTCGATCAGGGACTCTCCTGCGACACCGAGCTGATGAACGCCAAGCTCGTCAACGTCGAGTCGGCGATCGACTCCGGCCGCAACGCCATGGAGATCCACGCCGCCGCCGGCCTCTTCACGGACCGCGCCATCGAGCGGTACCTCCGGGACGCGCACCACATCTTCGCCCCGGCCGGCACCTCCGACATCCAGCTGCTGCGGCTGGCCGAGGTCGCCCTCGGCCAGGACAAGGGCAGTTGGTCGGAGCGGCTCTCCGAGCTGGTCCGCACTCCGGATCTGGATCTGGAGATGGAGATGGAGAGGGAGCCGGCGCACGCCTGACCGGCCGCGGCCGATCGGACGGGCCGATTCCGTCAGGGATACGGGCGGGGCCCGGGTACGGCGTTTCGCGCCGTACCCGGGCCCCGCCCGTATCCCTGACGGAGACGGCCGTCAGAACATGCCGTCCTCGCGGCGGTGGATCTGCTCCACCAGCTCCGCAGCCATCGCCTTGATCGTCTCCAGCCCGGCGCGCCCCCACGGCCGGACGTCGGTGTCGACCACGCAGATGGTGCCCAGCGCGATGCCGGAACGGTCGATCAGCGGTGCCCCCATGTAGGAGCGGATCCCGATCTCGTCCACGACCGGGTTGCCCGCGAAGCGCGGGTAGTCGCAGACGTCCTCCAGGACGAGGGCCTTGCGCCGGACGACCACGTGCGGGCAGTAGCCGTGGTCACGGGCCATGTAGCGGCCGACACCGCCGGCGCCGGCCGCGGCCGCGCCGAGGTCGCTGCCCGAGTGGGTGCCCTGCGGGGTGTGCAGCCCCGCGAAGAACTGCCGGTTCTCGTCGATGAAGTTGACCATCGAGAACGGTGCCCCGGTCACGTCCGCGAGACGGTGGGCGAACTCGTCGAACGCCGGGTCCGGCCGCTCCCCGAGCCCGAGTTCACGGAGCCGCCGCACGCGCGCGGGCGCGTCCTTGTCGATGGGGGTCAGCAGGAGATGACCGGTCGGGTCGTAGGTCATGGCGTTGCTCCGTAGGTCGGCACGGCGGCCGGGAAGGTGGTGAGCAGATGCTGGACGAGGGTCAGCAGCGTGCGGATGCCCGAGCTGGAGATCCGGGCGTCGCACACGACGACGGGCACGTCCGGCCGGAGGTCCAGCGCGGCCCGCACCTCGTCGGGTTCGTAGCGGAAGGCGCCGTCGAACTCGTTGACCGCCACGACGAACTGGATGCCCCGCCGCTCGAAGAAGTCGACGGCGGAGAAGCACTCCTGGAGCCTGCGGGTGTCGGCGAGGACGACTGCCCCGAGCGCGCCCTCGGAGAGCTCGTCCCACATGAACCAGAAGCGCTCCTGGCCGGGGGTGCCGAACAGGTAGAGCACATGACGGTCGTCGAGCGTGATGCGGCCGAAGTCCATGGCCACGGTGGTCGTGGTCTTGGACTCGACGCCCACCAAGCTGTCGGTGGCCGCGCTCACCGAGGTCAACAGCTCCTCGGTGCTCAGGGGTTCGATCTCGCTGACCGCGCCCACAAAGGTCGTCTTGCCCACGCCGAACCCGCCCGCCACCAGGATCTTGAGTGCGGTGGGGAAGGGGTCGGCCGCGAAACTCTCGTGGCGCTCAGAGCCGTTGTCGTAGGCCATCGAGCACTGCCTCCAGCAAGGAACGGTCGGTTGGGGTGGCGTGGAAGCGGGGCGCACGGGCGGTGAGCGCCCCGCAGTCCACGAGGTCGGAGAGCAGGACCTTGGTCACGACGGCGGGGAGCCGTAAGTGCGCCGCGATCTCGGCCACCGAGGTGGGCCCGTCGCACAGCCCGAGGGCCAGACTGTGCTCGGGGCCCATGTGCGCCTGCGGGGTCGATCCCGTCGCCATCACCATCGAGAGCAGGTCCAGCGCGGTGCTGGGCTTGGTCCGGCCGCCGCTCACGGTGTACGGCCGGATCAGCCGGCCGGCCGCGTCGTCGAGCCAGGGCCCTTCCTGATGCGACGTCGACTTCACTGCCGGATGCCACCTGCCGCGCCGGCCGCCTGCCGGGCCGGGGTGACCAGGTAGGGCCGGACGCTCTTGACGAGCATCGCCATCTCGTAGCCGAGGACGGCGGCGTCCGCCTCGCGCCCGGCGAGGACGGCCAGGCAGGTGCCCGAGCCGGCGGTGGTGACGAAGAGGAGCGTGGAGTCGAGCTCCACGACCACCTGGCGGACCTCGCCGCCGTCACCGAACCGGGCGCCGGCGCTCCGGCCGAGCGAGTACAGCCCGGAGGCCAGGGCCGCCATGTGGTCGGCGGCGTCGGGGTCGAGGCCGTGAACGGATTTCACGAGGCCGTCGGAGGAGAGCAGAACCGCGTTGCGGGTGTACGGGACCCGCTGGACAAGTCCGCTCAGCAGCCAGTCGAGATCCGAGGAATGGCCGTTCGGCACATTGCTCGCCATGGTGATCTACTCCTTGTGCGCGTCGCCTGGACGCAGCGCTTCGTGGGGGGCGGGCTGGGACTCGGCGAGGCCGATTCCGCGCTGGAAGGCGGCCATCAGACCGGGGTCGTGCAGGGCGTGTTCCTCGGGCCTGCGGATCGCCGGCTCGTCACGCAGCTGCGGAACGAGGTGCTCCTGCGCGCGCCGCTTGGGGAGGAGGGGTCGGCCGGGGGGCTCGGCACGGGGTGCCAGGGGTGCCGGGGGCAGCAGCGGGCCCAGGTGCTCGCCGCCGGTCGCCTGTGCCGGTATCGAGGGGGTGGCACTGGTGTCCCCGTGGCCGCCGTGACCGCTGGTGTGGCCGTGACCTGTGGCGTGGCCATGGCCGTTGGTGTGGCCGTGGCTGCTGATGTGGCCGTTGGTGTGGTCATGGCCGTTGGTGTGGTCATGGCCGTTGGCGTGGCCGTTCATCGGTGCGCTCGTTCGGGGGTACGCGAGCGGGTCGTGCGTCGGGGCCTCCTCGTGGCGGGCGGCGACCCGCTGGGGGAAGGGCGAGGCCGTGGGCACGGGGGCCTCGGCGTGGAGCGGTGCCGGGGCATGGGTCGGGGCCTGGGGCTGGACCGGCGCCATGGGCTGGACCGGGGGCTGGACCGGCGCCGGCGCGTGGACCGGCTCCGGGGCCTGCGGCTGGGGCTGCATCTGCACCTGGTCCTGCGGGACCGCCGGGGAGCCGACGGTCGCGGCGGCCTGGCGCTCGTGCTGTGCCAGGCCCTCGGGGTCGGCGCCGAGAAGGCCCTGCGGGAGCACCAGGACGGCCTGGACGCCACCGTAGATGTTCGACTGGAGGCGTACCGCGATGCCGTGTCGCCGGGCGAGCGCCGAGACGACGAAGAGGCCGATACGGCCGTCCTGGAGCAGGTGCGCGACGTTGACCTGGTCGGGGTCGGCGAGCAGGGCGTTCATCTTGTTCTGCTCGGTGACGGGCATGCCCAGGCCGCGGTCCTCGACCTCGATCGCGAGGCCGGCCGTGACGTACTGGGCGCGCAGCAGCACCGTGGTGTGCGGGGCCGAGAACAGCGTCGCGTTCTCGACGAGTTCGGCGAGGAGGTGGATGACGTCCGCCACGGCATGGCCCCGGAGCGTACCGTCGATCGGCGGTACGAGCTTCACCCGCGGGTACTGCTCGACCTCGGCGATCGATGAGCGCAGCACCTCGGTCATGGTGACCGGGTTCGACCACTGGCGGCGGGAGATGGCGCCGCCGAGCACGGCGAGGTTCTCGGCGTGGCGTCGGATGCGGGTGGCCAGGTGGTCGACGTGGAACAGGCCCTTGAGCAGCTCCGGGTCCTCGACCTCGTTCTCCAGCTCGTCGAGGAGCTGGATCTCGCGGTGGACGAGGGACTGGAGGCGCCGGGCGAGGTTGACGAAGACCTCGACCTTCTGTTCGTTGCCGACGCTGCTGGAGAGCCGGGATGCCTGCACGACCGCGTCCACGGCGGCCTCGTGCGAACGGGTCAACTCCTGTGAGAGCAGGTCGAATTCGTCGCCGACCGCAGGGCCGGAGGGGAGCGCGGGGCGGGGCGGGACACCTTCCCCCCTGCGCAACTGTTCGACGATCGTACGCAGTTCGCTCTGGCCGCGGAGGCTGGAGCGGCGCAGGGAGTTGCAGCGGTCGAGGACCGCCTTGGCCGCCCGGTCGGCGCCGAGCGCGGCGGCGGTCACGGAGGCGACCGTGAGGGCGGCGGCGCCGGTCAGCGCGGCCCAGAGGCCGGGCGAGGGGCTGGCTCCCGTGGAGCGGATGGTGAAGAGGACGGCAGCCGCGCCGCCCAGTGCCACCGCGACGGCGGGGAGCACGGAGGTGCGCAGGAGTTGGGAGCGTATGCGGGCTTCCGTCGGGAGCGGCGCGGAGGGTTGCGCCGGAGGGGTGCTGTTGTGGGTACCACCGGAGGCGGAGCGGGCGCCCGACCGGCCGTGCCGCCCGCCCTCGCGTCGTTCGGACCGCGAGGCGGGTGCGCGAAGTTGAGACATGAGTGTCCTTGGTACGTGCCCAGGAATCGGCGTACTGCGGGGAACAGGGGGATGGACTACGGGGGTGTACTGCAGGGGGTGGCGCAGGGTACTGCAGCGGTACTTGGGGGTACCTCTTGCGGTTGTTCGGGGGGAGGCGGCCAGAGGAGGCACTACAGGCGTGCGAAGAGCCTACCGATGATCACCAACCACACACTGTAGTCGTCAACCGTTCACGTGTGGTGCGCAGTTGACAAACTTACCCGTAGACCGTCCCGCTCTGGTATCGCCCCTCGTACGACAGGCCGAGAACCATCTGGCCGAAAGTCAAGGGCCTGCCCCTGACGGACCATCGGGGGAACGGAAGAGGGCGGAGGCGCTCGTACGCCTCCGCCCTCTGCGGAAATCGTCCCCCACCGGAATCACCCGGAGGAGGTGCGGACCGGTCGGCCCGCACGCCCGTCACGGCGTGCGCGCGGCCTCCGGTGCACCGCGGCCGGTGTCCGGGCCCGGTTCCCGGGACGTCCGTCCGGTACCCGGATCCGCGGTCGCGCCGGACGCGCCGGCACGCCGCCCATGACCGTCGGTAAGAGCGGAACCTTCCCAGCCGCCCACGGGCGCATGGGCGACCCCACGCCACCAGGGGGTGTCGGGCAGCTTCTCGGCACCCGGCTCGAAGGGCTCGCCGGGACACGGCAGGGCGATCCGCTGGCCGACCCCGGCGGCGGCCTCGACGGTGCCCTCGCCGGGCTCGGCCCACGGGTGCGGGGCGAGGTTGAACGTGCCCCAGTGGATCGGCAGCATCACACCGGCCGCCGCACCGCCCTGGAGGTCCAGGTGGGCCCGCATCCCCTCCTCCGGCGTCATGTGGATGTCGGTCCAGAACTCCGAGTACGCGCCGATCTGGATCATGGTGGCGTCGAAGGGGCCGTGCGCCGCGCCGATGTCCCCGAATCCGGAGAAGTAGCCGGTGTCCCCGCTGTGGAAGATCCGGTGCTCCGGTCCCTGGACGACCCAGGAGGCCCAGAGCGTGTGCTGCCGGTTGCGGATGCCCCGGCCGCAGAAGTGGCGGGCCGGGGTGGCCGTGAGACGCAGCCCGCCGATCTCGGTGGACTCGTTCCAGTCCAGCTCGCGCAGGCGGGAGGCGGCCACGCCCCAGCGCTCCAGGTGCGCGCCGACGCCGAGGGGTACCGCGAAGACGGTGTCGGTGGTGGCGAGCGCCTTGATCGTCGGCAGGTCGAGGTGGTCGTAGTGGTCGTGCGAGATCACGACGACGTCGACCGGTCCGAGCGCGGCGAGGGGCGCGGGCACCGGGTGGAGCCGCTTGGGGCCGACGAACGGGAAGGGGGAGCAGCGCTCGCCCCAGACCGGGTCGAAGAGGACCCGGTGGCCGTCGATCTCGGCGAGCACGCCGGAGTGCCCCATCCAGGTGAGGCGCAGGCCGGTGACCGGGGGCCTTGCCAGGTCGGCCACGGTGGTGGGGTGGACGGGGATCGTGCCGGTGGGGGCTCGGCGCGCGCGCCCTTCCTTCTCGAAGTAGATCTTGGCGAACTCGAGCGTGGAGCCCGAGGGCCCGCGTCTGGCGGGTTCGGGGTTCTGGAAGATCCCGTCCGCGAAGTTCGGCGAGCGGCGGATGCGGGCGAGGCGCTCGCCCGCGGGGTCCGCGCCGAAGGACTCGGGGCGCAGAGCGCGCAGCCGGGCCCGTGGCGAACGGTCGGAGCCGGTACCGGTCACAGGACCTCCTGATCTCTGGGGGTCGTTCCATTATGGGCGGCCCGGGCGGCGAACGGCCGGGCACACCGGTCATACTGAACCGCTGTTCAGTAATCCCCCCCGAGGAGACACGCGATGAGCCCCACCCCCCTGCTGTCCGTCGACTGGACCGACCACGTGACCGGGCGCCGTGGCCATCTGGTGGTCGACCGGCTGGTGCGCGGCGTGGCCAGCGGTGGCCTGCGGATGCGGGAGGGGTGCACGGTGGCGGAGGTCACCGGGCTCGCCCGCGGCATGACCATGAAGGAGGCCCTGCACTACGACCCCGAGGGCCGGTACGTCCCGCTGGGCGGTGCCAAGGGCGGCATCGACTGCGACCCCCGCTCCCCCGAGGCGTACGGGGTCCTCGTCCGCTACCTGCGCGCCATGCGGCCGTACATCGAGCGGTTCTGGACCACCGGTGAGGACCTCGGACTCACCCAGGACCTGGTGGACCGGGCGGCGGCCGAGGCCGGGCTCGTCTCCTCCGTGCAGGCCGTGTACCCGCTCCTGGACGACGAGGCGGCGGCCCGGAAGCGGCTCGCCGACGCCTTCGCGATCGAGGTGGACGGCATCGGGCTCGACGAGCTGGTCGGCGGCCTCGGGGTCGCCGAGTCGGTACTCGTCGCCCTCGACCGGGCCGGGCGGGCCCGCACGGGGACCCGGGTGTCGGTGCAGGGGCTCGGCACGATGGGCGGGGCGACGGCCCGCTTCCTGGCGCGGGCCGGACTGCGGGTGGTGGCCGTCGCCGACGTCCGGGGCACGATCGTGAACCCCGACGGCCTCGACGTCGAGGCCCTGCTCGCGGCCCGTGACGCCCACGGCGCCGTCGACCGCGCGGCCCTGCGGCCCGGCGACCGGGAGGAGCCCGGGGACGCCTGGCTCTCGGTCGGGGCAGAGGTCCTGGTGCCGGCGGCCGTCTCGTACGCGATCGACGCCGGGAACCAGGGGCGGATCACGGCCCGCTGGATCGCGGAGGCGGCCAACATGCCGGTCCTGCCGGAGGCCGAGGAGGCCCTCGTCGCACGCGGGGTGACCGTGCTCCCCGACGTGGTCGTGAACTCGTGCACCAACGCCTGGTGGTGGTGGACGCTCTTCGGCGACGTCGAGGCCGACGCCGAGCAGGCCTTCGAGCGGGTACGCCGGTCGATGCGGGCGCTGGTGGGCACCATGCTCGACCGGGCGGCCGCGGACGGCACGAGCCCGCGCGCGGCGGCGCACGCGCTGGTCGCGGAACGGCTGCCGCTGATCGCCGAGCGCTACGGCTGGTACTGATCGGACCGGTCGGCCGCGCCGCGAGCCGTTGACAATCATGCCCTTGTCATGTGCTGTGTAGGCTGCTCGGCGTGACGAGAGTGCGGTTGAGCGTGGCGGAGCGGCGGGAGGAGCTGCTGAGGGCCGCCGTCGAACAGATCGAGGCACGCGGTGTCGCGGCCGTCCGGATCTCCGACGTGGCCTCCGCGCTCGGCGTCAGCAACGCCCTGGTGCTCTACCACTTCTCGACCAAGGAACAGCTGGTCGCCGCGGCCTTCTCGCACGCGGCCGAGGCCGATCTCGCCCGCCTGCGACAGCTGCTCGGCCGGCGCTCCACCGCGGTGCGCCGACTGCGCGCCGCCGTGCGCTGGTACGCCCCCACCGGGCAGGCCAAGGGCTGGCGGCTGTGGATCGAGGGGTGGGCGGCCTCGCTGCGCGACCCCGAGCTGCGCCGGGTCGCCGCCTCGCTGGACCAGCAGTGGAAGGCCGCGCTGGCCCGGGTGATCGCGGAGGGGGTCGCGGCCGGGGAGTTCCGCTGCCCGGATCCCGCCGCGGCGGCCTGGCGGCTCACCGCGTTCCTCGACGGGCTCGCGGTGCAGACGACCGCGTACGTCGGCTCCCTGTCCCGCACCGCGATGCTGCGGTGGGCGGACGACGCCCTCGCACGGGAGCTCGACCTGCCCGACGACGTAGAGGCCGACGCGCCCGACGACGTGCAGGGTGACGCGCCCGACAAGCCACGGACCGACGCGCCCGACGACGTACAGGGTGACGTGCCCGGCCACGTACAGGCTGAGGTGCGGGGCGCCACACCGGTCGAGCGGCCGGAGGACGGACCGGACGGGCCGCCCGGCCCGTAGCCGCCGGAGCCCGCGGCACGGGCGGATGACCGAGCGGCGTGGCCCTCGTCGGCGTCAGAGCAGCTCGAAGACGGCCGAGACGGTGACCTGCTCCTCGATCTCGCCCGGGGCCAGCGGGACGCCCGGCTCGTCCGCGGGCATCGCGGCGGCCGCACCGGGACCCGGGCGCACCGAGTCGCCCTCGCTGAGCGACACCAGCCGGCCGAGCCGGTGGCCGCTGAGCCGCGCGTGCTGAGAGGCCTTCTCGTACGCGTCCTCGTAGGCAGCCTCACGCGCCTTCGCCCGCAGCGCCGACGGGTCGGCGACGTCGAAGGCGACGCCGTTGATCCGGACCGCGTCCCCGGTGGCGTCGTTGACGGCGCCGATGAACTGACCGGTCCTGTCGAGGTCGCGGACCTTCACGGAGAAGGACTGCCCGGCCTGGTACCCGGTCACCTTGCTCTCCCCGTCGGCGTTCTGCGTGTAGACCGGGCCCAGCGAGAGGCTGTCGGTCCGGATGTCCCGGTCGGCGATCCCCTGCTCGCGCAACACCTCCAGCAGGGACTTGGCAGCGGTGCTCTGCGCCGCCATCGCCTCCTTCGCCGTCTTGCGGGTCGCCTCGACCCCGACGGAGAGGATCGCCAGATCCGGCGCGGCGGCGACGCGGCCGCTCCCCGTGACGGAGACCGTGGCGGGCGCGGCCGCCCTGGCGGCGGTACGGAGGGAGCTCCGCTCGGGCGCGGCGGCCAGAGCGGGGGCCGTCGTGCCGACGAGGAGACCGCCGAGCACGGCGGCGGCGGCGATCAGCCGTGCGGTGCGGACGGATGCGGAGGTGCGGGCGGACGGGGCGGTGCAGACCGATGCCGAAGTGCGGACGGACGGGGCGGTGCGGGCGGTGGTCGCGGTGCGGGCGGTCCGGGGCTGGCGGGTCGTCACGGGCGGTCCCTTCGGGGGTGGGTGCCGGGGCTCCGGCGGGCACATCCCAGCACCCTGCGCCGGCGCCTCCCGCACGCCACTCCTGACCGGCGGCGCCCTTCACCTCTCCGTACCAGCCCGGCCGCCGCTCCCCGGTCGCGCCTCAGGTCTGGACGAGCGGTGCGTACGCGTCGGGGTGGAGCCCGAAGGTCCAGGCGACGCCCTCCCGCGCGGTCCGGGTCGAGGGCGGGACCCGCAGCCAGTACGTGCGGTGGCTGCCGTCCGGTTCGGGGGTGGAGTTCACGACCTCGACCATCACCACGTCCTCGTCGTCCGCCAGCTCGACGCGCCACAGGACGCCCGTCTCGTCGCGGTGCTCGTGCCGCGCGCCCGACGCGGCGAGGTAGCGGTCGTAGCCGTAGTACTCCAGCATCACGCGCCGCAGTTCGGCGTTCTCCTCCGCGCGTATCCGCTCGGGGGTGAGGTCGGGCAGCCCGGCCAGGAACTCGGCGGGCACCGGCATGCCCCGCCAGGCGTACAGGGCGAAGCCGTCGGGGTAGGCGAGCGCCGGGCCGTCGCCGCGGTCGAGGCGCCCTGCCTCGTCCCGGTGGAGCTCGACCGGACGCTCGCAGACCACGGTGACGTTCTCGTACGGCCACCACCAGCCGGCGTGCTCGGCGACGGCGGCGAGTCCCGCGAGGCGGTCCCCCTGCCCCTCGAAGGCGGCGAGCCAGGCGGCGTCGTGCTGGCCGAGTACCGCGTCGAGCAGCACGAGCCGCACGAGGTTCGCCTCCCGCACCGCCCCTGCGGAGTCCACCGCGGCCGTGACGGCCTCCGTCACCCCGGCCCGTATCCGGTCGGCGAGGGCGCCCGTGAGGCCCCAGAGTCCCGCCCCGGTCGCCTGCCAGTGCGCCGCCCATCCGGCGGGACCGAGCGCGTCGTGGACCCGGCGCCGCTCCTCGGCCCACGGCCGGGTGCGCACCTCGTCCCGTACCGAACGGCCCGCGTCCGTCAGCCCCCGTACGAGCGCGACGGCCGCGAGCGGCGACTCCGCCCAGAGCACGCGCTCGGGCTCGGCGAGCCCGGCCGTGCGGTAGGCGAGCCGGACCCCCGCCTCGGCGGCGGCGCGGTCGGCCGGTCCGGTGGCCGCGGCGACGGCCCGCCACGTGTCCTGCGCGGTGGTGTGGTTCATTCCGGTGTCCCCCAAGTCCATGAATCCGTCCAGCCCCTCACGTCCGTGGAGGCGTCAGTCCGCGACGATCCGGTAGGCGCCGGGCACGTACTCCCGCTGCCGCACGACCCGGTACCAGCCCTTGGGCAGGGCTATCGGGGCGTGCTCCTCGTGCACCACCCGGCCGCCCTCGGGCAGTTCGAGCAGCAGCGGGCCGAAGGGGCCCGGCTCCCGCACGAGCCGGCCGGGGCCGGGGATCGCGTGGGCGTGCCCGGTCACCTCTCCGAGGGCGAGGACCAGACGGCCCCTGGCGTCCCTCGGCTCCCCCGCCGCGGCCTTCGCCCGGGCCGGTACGGCCGTCTCCTCGACGGGCGCGATCAGCACGTCTCCCTGCCGGTACATGGCTCTCCCCTCCCCGTTCGGCGCGGTTCGCCCGAACACGAGAACGACGCTAGAGGCAGGGTCTGACAATCGCCCCGGGCCCGGCCGAGCCGCCCCCCGGCGAAGGGCGTTGTCGGTGCCGCTTGGTAGAACTCTCGGCATCAGCCGATCAACGTCGTCCGTTGTCTGGAGCACTGTCATGACCATCGGGAATTACCAGCACGAGTTCCACGGCCTTCCCGTGTTCGACTTCCCGGGCGCGCGGGCGGACTCCGACACGGACACGGCAGCGCCCGCCGAGCTGCCCGACGCGGAGGCGGTCGCCTGGCGGATCTCCGCCCCGACGTACAGCGAGCCGGGGGACGAACTCTGGGAGCCGCAATTCGAGCGGTTCCTCAAGACGGTCGACGCCGCGCGGGTGCGCGCGCTGGTCGTCGGTGGCTGGGACGAGGCGTACGAGACCTCGTCCGCCCCCGTCGTCGCGGCGCTGATCGCCGCCCGTGACCGGCTCACGGACCTGCGGGCGGTGTTCCTCGGGGACATGACGGGCGAGGACTGCGAGATCTCGTGGATCGTCCAGTCCGACGTGACGCCGCTGCTCGCCGCCTACCCGGCGCTGCGGGAGTTCGGGGTGCGCGGGGGCACGGAGCTGGCCTTCCCCTCGATCCGGCACGACCGCCTGGAGACCCTGGTGGTCGAGACGGGTGGTCTGCCCGCCGAGGTCGTGCGCGGGATCGTCGGCAGCGAGCTGCCCGCCCTGGAGAGGCTGGAACTCTGGCTGGGCACCGACGAGTACGGCGGCGACAGCACCACCGAGGACCTGGCTCCCCTGCTCGCAGGGACGGGCTTCCCCGCCCTGCGCCGCCTGGGCCTGTGCAACAGCGTCATCCAGGACCAGGTGGCCGCGGCCGTGGCCGGCGCCCCGGTCGTCGCCCGGATCGAGCGGCTCGACCTCTCCATGGGCGTCCTGACCGACGAGGGCGCGGCGGCCCTCCTCGACGGGCAGCCGCTGACCCACCTCACCCACCTCGACCTCTCCCACCACTACCTGTCGGCGGCGATGAGCGAGCGGGTCCGCGCCGCGCTCGCCCCGCACGGCGTGACGGTCGTCCTCGACGACCCCGAGGAGGCGGAGGACGACGGCGACGGCGAGGTCTACCGGTACGTCGCGGTAGCCGAATGACCACCGCCCCGCGTCTCGTCGTCGTCGGCGATCCGGCGGGCCGCCGCGTCACGTTCTTCCAGGACGCGCTGCGGGCCGCCGGGCTGCCCGGGGCGCGGGTGGTGTCCTGGCCCGACGTGCTGGGCGGCCGGGCGCGGTTCGCCGCCGGCGAGACCGTACGGCTGGACTCGCCCGGCGAGGATCCGGTGGCCGACCGGCTGTTGCGCGGGGTCGACGACCCGGCCCGGGTCGAAGGATCCGGCCGTTGGTACGCCCGGTTCACCGCCGCCGTCGCGGAGCTCTCCGAGACCGTCACAGCGGCGGGGGCCACCCTCGTCGACGACCCCACGGAGCTCGCGGTGCTGTTCGACAAGCGGCTGGGCCACGGCCGGCTGCGGGCGGCCGGTGTGCCGGTGCCCGATTCGCCGACCTCGGGCCCCGCCGTCCCGGCCGTGGGCGGCTGGGCGGAGCTCCGGTCGCTGCTCGAAGAGGCCGGGCTGCGGCGGGTGTTCGTGAAGCTCGCGCACGGATCCTCCGCCTCGGGGGTGCTCGCGGTGGAGACGAACGGCGCGGGCCGGATCCAGGCCACCACCTCCGTGGAGCGCACCCCCGACGGACGTCTCTTCAACTCCCTGCGGGTACGGCGCTACACGAGCGAGCACGAGATCGCCTCGATCGTGGACGCCCTCGCCCCCGACGGCCTGCACGTCGAGCGCTGGCTGCCGAAGGCCACGCAGGACGGCCGGGCCGCCGACCTGCGGGTGGTGGTGATCGACGGACGGGCCACCCATGCCGTCGTCCGCACCGGCCGCTCCCCCATGACCAATCTGCACCTGGGCGGCGCCCGGGGCGATCTGGACGCCGCCCGGGCCGCGATCGCCGCGGCCGGCGGACGGTGGGAGGACGCGCTCGGTGTGTGCGAGCGGGCCGCCGCCGTCTTCCCCGGCACCCGGTGCGTGGGCGTCGACCTGCTGCCCGCCACCGGCTGGCGCCGCTTCGCCGTGGGCGAGGTCAACGCCTTCGGCGATCTGCTGCCCGGTCTCAAGGGCCTGCCCGGCAGCGGCGCCGAGGGCCTCGACACGTACGCGGCGCAGGTCGCCGCGGAGTTCACCGACGCCGGCCCCACCCGGTCGGCCCCCCGCACCACAGGAACGAGCACCACGTGAACCAGCCCGACATGAACGCGATCGTCGGCAGCCACGATCTGCTCCTGGTCACCCTCGACACGCTGCGGTACGACGTGGCGGCCGAGCTGGCGGCCGAGGGCCGCATCCCGAACTTGGCCCGGCACCTGCCGGACGGCGTCTGGGAGCGCCGGCACGCGCCCGGCAGCTTCACGTACGCCTCCCACCAGGCGATCTTCGCCGGGTTCCTGCCGACGCCGGACGCCCCGGGACCGCACCCCCGGCTGTTCGCGGCCCGTTTCGCGGGCAGCGAGTCGACCGCCGGCGGCACCTACGTCCACGACACCCCGGATCTCGTCTCGGCGCTCGCGGGCGAGGGCTACCGGACGGTCTGCGTCGGCGGGGTGGGTTTCTTCAACGGGCAGCCGCCCCTCGGCTCCGTACTCCCCGGCCTGTTCCAGGAGAGCCACTGGGAGCCCTCCTTCGGCGTCGCCTCCCCGACCTCCTTCGAGTCCCAGGTGGCCCGCGCCGAGGAGGTCGTCGCCGCGCTCCCCCGCGAGCGGCGGCTCTTCCTCTTCGTCAACGTGTCCGCGCTGCACCAGCCCAACTGGTTCCACCTGCCGGGGGCGACCCGCGAGACAGGGGACTCCCGGGCCACGCACGCGGCGGCCCTGGAGTACGTCGACCGGCACATCGGGCGGCTCTTCGCCGCGATGAGCAGCCGGCGCCCCTGTTTCGCGATCGTCTGCTCGGACCACGGCACGGCGTACGGGGAGGACGGGCACACCGGGCACCGGATCGGCCACGAGGTCGTGTGGACCGTGCCGTACGCGCAGTTCGTCCTGGCGGGCCCGGACCGGAAGGCGACGGCATGAACGAGAGCACCACCCCGCGCCCGTACCGGAGCTACGTCTACGCCTATCCGCACAAGACGGCGTACCGCGCGCTCCCCGCCCCGCCCTCCCTCGGCGCGCTCTGGGCGGAGGAGCCGAAGGACGCGCTCTCCCTCTACGCGCACATACCGTTCTGCGAGGTCCGCTGCGGCTTCTGCAATCTCTTCACCCGGATCGGCGCCCCCGACGAGCTGACCACCCGCTACCTCGACGCCCTCGACCGCCAGGCCGCGGCGGTCCGCGACGCACTCGGGGACAGCGCTCCGGTGCGGTTCGCCACGGCGGCGTTCGGCGGCGGCACGCCCACCTTCCTCACCGCCGCCGAGCTGGAGCGGCTGTGCGACATCGCCGAGAAGCGGACGGGGGTCGATCTGCGGGCGGTGCCGCTCTCGGTCGAGACCTCGCCCGCGACCGCGACCGCCGACCGGCTCGCGCTCCTCGCCGAGCGGGGCGCGACCCGCCTCAGCATCGGGGTGCAGAGCTTCGTGGAGGCGGAGGCGCGGGCGGCCGTCCGTCCGCAGCGCCGCGCGGACGTCGAGGCCGCGCTCGGCCGGATCCGGGACACCGGCGTGCCGGTGCTCAACATCGACCTCATCTACGGGATCGACGGACAGACCGAGCGGTCCTGGCGAGCCTCGCTGGACGCGGCGCTCGCCTGGCGCCCCGAGGAGCTGTACCTCTACCCGCTGTACGTCCGGCCGCTCACCGGCCTCGGCCGGATCTCCCCGGCCGCCGACCGGGAGTGGGACGAGCAGCGGCTGCGCCTCTACCGGTACGGCCGGGACCACCTCCGCGCCCAGGGCTACGAGCAGGTGTCGATGCGGATGTTCCGGCGGACGGACGCCGCGCCCCTCGGCCCGGACGACTACGCCTGCCAGACGGACGGGATGATCGGTCTGGGGTGCGGGGCGCGCTCGTACACCTCGGCCCTCCACTACTCCTTCGACTACGCGGTCGACATGCGGGAGATCCGTTCGATCATCGACGCCTACACGGAGACCGAGGACTTCTCGCGGGCCGAGGTGGGCCGGTGGGTGGACGCCGGGGAGGCCCGTCGCCGCCATCTGCTCCAGTCGCTGCTCCAGGCCGAGGGGATGGAGGCCGCCGGGTACGAGGAGCGGTTCGGCTCCTCGCCGTTCGCGGACTTCCCGGCGGAGCTGGCCCGCTTCGAGGCCTTCGGCTGGCTCGACGGGGACGCGCCCGAGGGGCTGCTCCGCCTCTCGCCCGAGGGGCTCGCGCACTCGGACGGGCTCGGCCCGGAGCTGTTCTCGCCCGAGGTGCGGGCGGCCATGGCCGCGTACGAGCCGAAGTAGGGCGGACATGGACCTGACACTGCTCTACCGCGGGCCGCTCGCCTCCTGCGACTACGACTGCCCCTACTGTCCCTTCGCGAAGCGCCGGGACAGCGGGGAGCAGTTGCGCGCGGACCGGGCCGCGCTCGAACGGTTCACCGGGTGGGCGGCCGAGCAGACCGGCGACCGGCTGCGGATCCTCTTCACCCCGTGGGGCGAGGGCCTGGTGCGCTCCTGGTACCGGCGGGCGCTGGTCGATCTTTCGCGGCTGCCGCACGTCGAGCGGGTGGCGATCCAGACCAATCTGAGCTGCCGGACCGACTGGCTGGCGGAGGCGGACCCGGAGAGCGTGGCCCTCTGGTGCACGTACCACCCGGGCCAGACTCCGTACGAGCGCTTCCTCGGCAAGTGCCGTGAGCTGGCGGACCGGGGCGTCAGGTTCAGCGTGGGCGTGGTCGGCCTGCCCGAGCACCGGGAGGACGCCCGCCGGCTGCGCGCCGCCCTTCCGCCGCACGTCTACCTCTGGGTGAACGCGGCCGAGGGCCACACGTACACGGACGCGGAGGCCGAGGAGTGGACCGGGATCGATCCGCTCTTCCCCTACAGTCGGCGGCCGCACCGCTCGGCGGGGCTGCCGTGCCGTACCGGCGAGTCGGTGATCTCGGTGGACGGCGAGGGGACGGTCCGGCGCTGCCACTTCGTCAAGGCCGAGCTGGGCAACCTGTACGACGGCTCGTACCGCGCCGCGCTCCGCCCCCGGGCCTGCCCGCTCGCCGTCTGCGACTGCCACATCGGCTACGTCCACCTGGAGACGCTGCCGCTGTACGACGTGTTCGCCGGCGGGGTCCTGGAGCGGATCCCGGCCGGCGTCGTCGCACTTCCCGGAGCTACAGGGGCATGAGGTCGGGGCGCTTCGCCTCGACGTGGTCGCCCGAGCTCTCGCCACGCAGCCTGCGCCCGATCCAGGGCACGAGGTACTCCTTGGCCCAGTGGATGTCGTCGCGCCGCACCTCCAGCGTGCCGCGCGGGGGGCGCGGCGGCCACGACTGGTCCGGGTCGGCGGGCACGGGCAGGCCGAGGACCTGGGCGGCGCGCAGGGCGACCCGGGTGTGGCCGTCGGGCGAGAGGTGCAGCCGGTCGTCGTCCCAGGCCCGCAGGTCCTGCACGGACTTGAGGGACCACAGGTCGAGGACCGGGCAGTCGTAGCGGTCCGCGATGGACCGGACGTGGGCGGTGTAGGTGGCGATCTTCCCGCGCAGGTGTCGGAGCACGGGGATGTCACGGGTGTCGAAGCCGGTGGTCACCATGACGGTGCCGACGGCGGAGGTCAGGTCCGCGACGGCGCGCTCGAAGCGCTCGGCCACGTCGTCGGGGTCGGTGCCGGGCCGGATGATGTCGTTGCCGCCGGCACAGAAGGTCACCAGGTCGGGGGCGAGTTCCTTCGCCCGGGGGACCTGTTCCGCCACGATCTGGTCGAGCAGGCGCCCGCGTACGGCCAGGTTGGCGTAGCGGAAGGCGTCGTGCTCCGGCAGCTGGTCGGCGAGCAGCACCGCGAAGCGGTCCGCCCAGCCGACGTACGTCCCGTCGGGTCCGGGGTCTCCGACGCCCTCGGTGAAGCTGTCACCGATCGCCGCGTACGACCCGAATGCGTTCTTGTCTCTTGATCTCGAATCGTCTGCCACGGGAGCACATCCTTCCCTTTCGGATGTGACCTACGCGACCGTAAGGAAGGGTTGACGGCGGGTGAGATATGCCACCGATAAAGATTCCACCAAGCCGGAATACGCTCCCGAATATGTCAGGAACACACTGGCGGCCCGGCACAGGGGTGCCGGGCCGCCAGCTGTGCGACCGCGTCAGATGGAGACGCCGTGCTGGCGCAGGTACGCGAGCGGGTCGATGTCGGCGCCGTAGTTCGGCGAGGTGCGGATCTCGAAGTGCAGGTGCGGGCCGGTGGAGTTGCCGGTCGAGCCGGAGAGGCCGATCTGCTGGCCGCCGCTGACCGACTGGCCGGACGAGACGGAGAGGGAGGAGAGGTGCGCGTACTGCGAGTAGCTGCCGTCGGAGTGCTGGATGACGACCTCGTTGCCGTAGGCGCCGCTCCAGCCGGCCGAGACGACGGTGCCGGCGCCCACGGCGCGGACGGTCGTACCGGAGGAGGCGATGAAGTCGACACCCGTGTGGTAGCCGGAGGACCACATGGAGCCGGAGGCGCGGTACGGGGTGGAGATGCCGCCGTCGACGGGGGCGACCCAGCCGGAGGAGGAACCGGTGGACTGCGAGGAGGTCGAGGCGTCCGACTGCGCGGAGGTCGAGGCGTCCGGCTGCGAGGAGGTCGAGGCGTCCGACTGCGCGGAGGTCGAGGCGTCCGGCTGCGCGGCGGTGGCGGCCGGGGCGGAGTCGCGCTCGGTGCCGCGGGAGGCGCGGGTCTCCTCGCCGGAGGCCTGCGACGAGCCGCTCTCCGACTCGGCCTTCGGAGCGGCCTTCGGGGCGGCGGCCTTGGGCGCGACGCGCTTGTGGGCGGCCTTCGGGGCGGAGGCCTTGGCGGTGCTCTTGGCGCCGAGGGTGAGCTTCATGCCGGGCAGGATCAGCGAAGGGTTCTCGCCGACGACCTGGCGGTTGTCCTCGTACAGCTTCTGCCAGCCACCGGCGAGGTGGTGCTCGACCGCGATCTTCGACAGGTAGTCGCCGCGGACGACGGAGTACGTCGTCGGGGCGGCCTTCACGGCGGCGGCGGGCGCGGCCCGAAGGGCGGCGGGGGCCTTCACCTGGGCGGCGGCGGCGACGGCCTGGGCGGGAACGGCGGCCGGGGCGGCCTGCTCGGCGGCGTGGGCGCCGGTCGCACCGAAGAGCGGGAGGGCGACGACTGCGCCTCCGGTACCGGCGGCGACGATTCCACGCGTGATCGGGTTGATCTTGGGACGGCGGTGCTTACCCTTCGCGGGCATGGCGAATTCCTCTCCGGCGCCTACGAGGTGAGCTGTCGGGTTCGGACTGGAGATGCCCGGCCGCGTTCTCACGCGGCTTCACCCCGAGCCGTCCTGCGTCGCGGGACCGGCGTACTTCCTGGGTCCCCCGCTCCTGCCACACATTTGATGAGTGCGGGTTCCGGACGGTGGCAGGATTCGGCGGTCCGACCGGATTGACGGTGACGCTAGACGAGCGGTTCGACACGGACAAGCCACTGATTTCCCCCGGCATTACCCGTTCCGCTTTTCCACCGGAATTCCGGTCACCCTCCGTGGATGACGGTCCTTCGATTTCCTTTTTCCGTACGGCAATTGCTCCGGGCTCCCGGCCACGATCCGTCACCTCTATGACCCTGCTCACGCGCCGAACGCCATCTCACCCGTAAACAGGGCGCGTTATACACAAGGCCCTAATTCGGACAGATCACCCATTACCGTCCGAGGGGGTGCGCCCGACCGGTCCCGCCTGGATGATTGCCCCAGGAACCGATCTCGCATCGGGCGCCCGAACGTCGACACCCAGGAGCATCCGTGACGCAGCAGCTGCCGCAGGCCCCGCCCACCGAAGCGAACGAACCCGAGCTGGCGGAGGTCCGGAACTTCCGGGACGTGGGCGGCCTGCCGACGACGGACGGGCGCGCCGTGCGACCCGGCCGCCTCTTCCGCAGCGGCCACCTCGCCCACGCCACCGAGAGCGATGCCGTCTTCCTCTCCTCACTCGGCCTGCACACCGTCTTCGACTTCCGCAACGACGCCGACCGGAAGGTCGAGGGCGAGGACGTCGAGCTCCCCGGCGTGCGGAACGTGCACATACCTCTCAATGACCCGGCCGACGGCAAGGAGTTCTGGAAGCTGGTGCGCGACGGTGACATCGCGCAGCTGCGGGGGATCCTGGGCGAGGGCAAAGCGGCGACCCGTATGTCCGACTCGTACCGGAAAATGGTGGTCGAGCGGACTTCGGAGCACAGCCGGATCCTGCACTCCATGGCCGAGGAGAGCCTCCCGGCCCTGATGCACTGCGCGGCCGGCAAGGACCGCGCCGGTCTCTCCATCGCGGTCACCCTGCTCGCCCTCGGCGTCGAGCGGGAGGCGATCGAGGCCGACTACGTGCTGTCGAACGACCCGCACCGCCGGTACAAGGTACGCCGCAGCTCCACCGCCCCGGACGCGATGTCGCCCGAGGTGATGGAGCTGCTGAGCCCGCTCTTCGACGCGCGGGTGGAGTATCTGCGGGCCGCGTTCGAGACGATCGACGCGACCTGGGGATCGGTGGAGACCTACCTCACGGAGGGGCTCAAGCTGACCCCGGAGACCCGCGAGCGGCTGCGGGAGCGCATGCTCGCCGAGGCGTAGCCCCGCCCACGCGCCCGCCCGCCGGTCCGTCCACCCCTTCGCCTACTGGTTCTGCCCGCCGAGCATGAACAGCAGGTAGAGGAAGCCGGCGAAGAGGTGGCCGGCGACCAGGTAGGCGAAGAGGCGGAGCACGAGCCCCTTGGGGAACTTGCCTTCACCGCGCTCCTCGCCGGTGACCGGTGCGGACTTCTCGGACATATCGGTCCTTTCCGAAGGAACAGTCACTCCGTGGGAGTGGCCACGAAGGTTCAGCGCCGGTGCGGGGTCCCGTCGCCGAGGCACAGCTCGGCGACGGGGCTCTGCATCAGGGTGTGGACGAAGAGCAGCTCGGCCCCGCCGGACGTGGCGGCGCCGATGCGGTGCGGGGTGAGCGAGTCGAAGTGCGCGCTGTCCCCGGGATCGAGGACGTGCACGGCCTCGCCGAGCGCGAGCCGCACCCGCCCCTCCAGGACGTGGATCCACTCCTCGCCGGGGTGGACGCGCACGATGTCGGCCCGGGTGGCGTACGGCACGTGGACGCGCAGGCACTGGAGCGCGCGCCCGGCGCCGCCCGCCTGCCGGTAGACCCAGCCGTCGGCCTCCACGGGCTCGGAGCGGCCGGCCCGGACGACGGGGTCGTGCTCGGGAGGAGCCTCACCGAGCAGCTCGGAGACCGTCGTACCGTAGATGCGGGCGAGGGCGAGCAGCATCGGCAGCGAAGGCTGCCGGTTCCCCGTCTCCAGACGGGAGAGATGGGCCGGCGAGAGACCGGCCCGCTGGGCGGCGGCCTCCAGGGTGAGTCCCCGGCGGCGGCGCAGGGCCCGCAGCTGCGGGGCGACGTCGGGCAGGACGCCGGGGGTGGCGGGATCCGGGGAGGCTTCCCCGGGGACGTGGTCCATGCGTCCATTCCGCCAGGATCGTGCCTCTGAGGCAAGTTTCTTGCCTCAGAGGCAAAACCTCCGGCGGGTACGCGGCGACGCCACCGTCAGTCACGTACCGATGCGCTCAGCGCTGCGCCACGGACTGCTTCACCAGTGTCCTCCCGAAGTCCCACATCAGGCCGCCGCCGCCGTGGGCCTCGTCCATGACCGCCGTGAAGGCGGTGACGAACCGGTCCACATCGGCCTCGTCGATGACCAGCGGCGGGATCAGCTTGATCACCTCCATATGGTCCCCGGAGACCTGGGTGAGGATCCGGTGGCGCTGGAGCAGCGGCACGACGACCATCTGGGCGAAGAGGCCCTTGCGGGCCGCCTGGAGCATCGCCCAGCGGCCGCGCAGCCCCAGCGAGGTCGGCCGGCCGAACTCGATCCCGATCATCAGTCCGCGGCCGCGCACCTCGTGCAGCAGCTCGTACCGGGGCACGAGCTCCTCCAGCCGGGACCGGAGCAGCCCGCCGATCCGCCGGACGTGGGCGACCGTGTCCTCGTTCTCCATGACCGAGAGGACGGCGAGCCCGGCCGCCATGGCCTGCGCGTTCGAACCGAAGCTCGCCGAGTGGACGAGGACCCGGTCCATCGACGAGTAGACCTTCTTGAAGATCCAGTCCTTGCCGAGGGTGGCGCCGACCGGCACGTAGCCGCCGGAGAGCGCCTTGGCGACGCAGACCAGGTCCGGTTCGACCCCCGGCTCGTGCTGGTACGCGTAGAAGTCGCCGGTCCTGCCGAGGCCGGTCTGCACCTCGTCCACGATCAGCAGCGCGCCGTGCCGGTGCAGCAGCTCCTGCGCGGCGCGCAGGAAACCGGGCGGCGCCTCGTGGACGCCCTTGCCCTGGATCGGCTCCACGACGAAGGCGGCCACGTCGCCCCGGCGCAGCTCCCGCTCCAGGGCTTCGAGGTCGCCGAGGGCGATCGCGGTGTCCGGGAGGAGCGGGTCGAAGCCCTCCCGGAAGCCCTGCTCGCCGTTGACGGAGAGGGAGCCGGTGGTGAGCCCGTGGAAGGCGTGGGAGCAGTAGACGACCCTGGGCCGCCCGGTGGCGTACCGGGCGAACTTGAGGGCGGTCTCCACGGCCTCGGTGCCGCTGTTGCCGAAGAAGACCCGGTCGAGGTGGGGGCTGTGGCCGAGCAGCCGCTCGGCGAGCAGCCCGGGCAGCGGCTGGCAGTCGAAGCGGGTGAGGTCGGCCAGCTGGGCGTCGAGGACGTCGTGGAGGGCCTTGCGGACGACGGGGTGGTGCCGTCCGAGGCCCATCACGCCGAAGCCGGCGAGCATGTCGAGGTGGTCGACCCCGTCGGCGTCCCAGAAGTGGGCGCCCTCGGCCCGCTCGTACACCTTGTCGAAGCCGATGGTGTGGAGCATGCGCGGCAGCTGGTGGTTGAGGTGGCGGGCGTGCAGCTCGTACCGCTCGCCGCCGCGCTCGGCGAGCAGCGCCCGCAGGTCGAACTCCCCGCTCATCACTCCACCGTCCTCACGCGTTGTTCCCGGAGACGGTCTCCCTGATCGCGCGCAGCGACTCCTTGAGGGAACCCATGGTGGCCAGGACTGCGGTGGGCTCGTATCCGCAGTGCGCCATGCAGTTGGCGCAGCGCGGGTCCTTGCCGCGGCCGTACTTGTCCCAGTCGGTGTCCTCGATGAGTTCGCGGTACGTGGGGACGTAGCCGTCGCTCATCAGATAGCAGGGGCGCTGCCATCCGAAGAGCGAGTAGTTGGGAATGGCCCACGCCGTGCACGGGAAATCGGCCTTTCCTTCCAGGAAGTCCAGGAAGAGCGGCGAGTGGTTGAGGCGCCAGCGGCGCCGGTTCCCGCCCGCGAAGGCCTTCTTGAAGAGTTCGCGGGTCTGCTCGACGCCGAGGAAGTGCTCCTGGTCGGGGGCCTTCTCGTAGGCGTAGGCGGGCGAGATCATCATTTCGTCGACCTGGAGGTCGTCGTTGAGGAAATTGAGCACCTCGATGATCGTCTGCGGGGTGTCGGTGTTGAAGAAGGTCGAATTGGTGGTGACGCGGAAGCCGCGCCGCTTGGCCTCCTTGATGGCCTCCACCGCCTCGTCGAACACGCCCTCCTTGGCGACGGACTCGTCGTGCCGCTCGCGCAGGCCGTCGATGTGCACGGCGAAGGCGAAGTACGGGGAGGGGGTGAAGTCCGCCAGCTTCTTGCGGAGCAGCATCGCGTTGGTGCAGAGGAAGACGTACTTCCTCTTGGCCACCAACTGGCGAACGATCTCGTCGATCTGAGGGTGCATCAGGGGCTCGCCGCCCGCGATGGACACCATGGGGGCGCCGGACTCGAGGACCGCGCCGACCGCCTGTGCGACCGGCATGCGCTGCTTGAGGACACCCGCCGGGTGCTGGATCTTTCCGCAGCCCTCGCACTTGAGGTTGCAGGCGAAGAGCGGCTCCAGCTCGACGATGAGCGGGAACTTCTCCCGCTTGCGGAGCTTCTGTTCGAAGAGGTAGGTCCCGACCCGGATGGACTGACGGAGCGGCATGGCCATAACTCGTTCACCTCCTGGGGAGCAGCAAAGAACGGTGCCATTCGAAGAAAGCGGGAAGGACGGCACGAAGAACACGGAACGCCGATATTCCCCCGCGTACCGTGCCGATCCGGACCAGTTCATGTTCTGGAGCGTCCACGACCACCCGGACGGCCGCAACCGGGCGCGCGTCCGGACCGTCCGGGAGCCCGCCGGTCTCCCGCGCGGTACGCAGGGTCGCCGCGGACTCCATGTCGACCGCGATCGCGCCGGTGGCCCGCAGCGCGGCCCGCTCGGGGCCGCGCACCACGTGGTCGGAGCCGGTCAGCGGTCCGGTGTGGACGGTCCGCCCGGGCACCGCCCTGACCAGCGCCTTCACCAGGAGCTCGGTGCCGACGCAGGCGGTGGTGCCGTCGGGGCCGCGGGTCTCGTCGGCCACGATCAGGTCCCCCGGGTGCATGCCGGGGGCGAGCCCGGCGCAGAAGCCGGAGGCGATGACGGCGGCGTCCCGCCACCGCTCCTCGCCGAGCGCCCGGGAGACGGCCCGGCGGGCGTGGACGGGCCCCATGCCCGTCCGCACCACGGTCACCGGGCCGGGGGCGCCGCTGCGGTCCCCGCTGCGCAGGGCGAACTGCTCGATGCCGAGCGCGCAGGCGATCAGCAGCGGTGGAGCGGCGCCGGGCCCGGGTGCCGGCTCGCGGCCCATCAGCCCTCCTCGCGGGGCGGTCGGGCGGCGCCGGTCGTGCGGGGCGTGGGCTCCCCGTACACGTAACGTCCGAGCGCCGTGAGCGGGAACACCTGCCGGTAGAGGTGGTAGTTGATCGAGAAGTCCCAGGGGAAGCCGGTGCCCGTGAAGTACGGCTCGTCCCAGGAACCGTCCTCGCGCTGCGTCTCCGCCAGCCAGGCGACGCCCCGCCGGACGGGCTCGGAGTCGCGCTCGCCGACCGCGAGGAGGGCGATGAGCGCCCACGCCGTCTGGGAGGCGGTCGAGGCGCCGCGTCCGATCCACTCCTCGTCCCCGTAGGAGCGGAGGTCCTCGCCCCAGCCGCCGTCCTCGTTCTGGGTGGATCCCAGCCAGGCGACGGCCCGGCGGATCGCCGGGTGGGAGCCGGGCAGCCCCGCGGCGGCCAGGGCCGGGAGCACCGAGCCCGTCCCGTACACGTGGTTGACGCCCCAGCGGCCGAACCAGGCGCCGTTCGGCTCCTGTTCGGCGAGGAGCCACTCGATTCCCCTGCGGGTACGGGGGTGCTGGGCCTGCCCCTCGTAGGCGAGCATCTCCACCACATGGGCGGTGACATCGGCGGACGGCGGGTCGATCACCTCGCCGAAGTCGCAGAACGGCAGCTTGTTGGGGAACACGCTGGTGTTGTCGGCGTCGAAGGCCCCCCAGGCGCCGTTGCGCGACTGCATGCCGAGCGTCCAGCGGGCGCCCCTGACGATGGCCGCCTCCACCCGCTCGGGGTCGGGGTGGCTGACCCGGCGCAGGGCGAGGAGCACCTCGGCGGTGTCGTCGATGTCGGGGTAGTTGTCGTTGTGGAACTCGAACGCCCAGCCGCCCGGCGGGAGTCCGGGGCGGCGCACCGCCCAGTCCCCCTTCTTGGTGATCTCCTCGTCGAGCATCCAGTCGACGGCCTTCACCAGGGCCGGGTGGTCGGGACGGAGCCCCGCGTCGGCGAGCGCGATGGTGGCGAGGCAGGTGTCCCAGACCGGCGACTGGCAGGCCTCGATCATTCGGGTGGGGGCACCTCCCTGGCCGTCAGGCCCAGGGGGACCGTCCTCGCGCCAGACGGCGAACCGGTCGAGCGACTCCAGGCCGGCGCGCATGACCGGGTGCTCGAGGTCGTAGCCGAGGAGGTGGAGGGCGATGACCGAGTAGACGGCGGGCGGCTGGATGCCGCCCCAGCAGCCGTCGTTCTCCTGCCGTTCGACGATCCAGCGGGCGGCCACGTTCATGGCGGTGCCGCGCAGGGCGCGCGGGGCCACCCGGTGGTAGACGCGCAGCGCCTTGTCGAGGCGCTGGAAAATGCCGTCCCAGCCGGTGGCCGGGGCGAGCGGCCGGGGCGGGTTGGGCCGGGCCGGGTCGGTGTGGAGCTCGTCGAGCGGGAAGGGCGCGGGGCGGACCGGGCGCTTCGCGGAGACCACGGTGAGCGGCACGATCGTCTGCCGGGCCCAGCAGCCGAAGTCGTAGATGTTGAGCGGGAACCACTTCGGCAGGAAGAGCAGTTCGGGCGGCAGTTCGGGCAGGTCCTCCCAGCGCCACCAGCCGAAGAGGGCCAGCCAGATCCGGGTGAAGACCCGGGCGCCGGCGATGCCGCCCCCCGCGCGCACCCAGGCGGAGGCGCGGGCCATGTGCGGGGCCTCGGGCGGGTCTCCGGCGAGCCGCAGGGCCACATAGGCCTCGACGGTGGCGGAGAGTTCGCCGGGTCCGCCGTAGAAGGTGGCCCAGGCGCCGTCCTCGCGCTGCTCGCGGCGGATGTGGAGGGCCGCGGCGCGGAGGGTGTCGGCGTCGAGGATGCCCAGGAACTGGCGGAGGAGAAGGTCCTCGGCGTCCATGGTGACGTTGGTCTCCAGGTCGCCCTTCCACCAGCCCTCCGGGTCCTGGCGGGCGAGCAGGTGCTCGACGGCGCGTTCCGCGGCCCGCGCGGCGCTCTCGTCGAGCTGCTCCGGCGTGGTGGACCGCTCCGGCGCGATGGTGTCGTGCGTCGTGCTGGCCGCGGCTGCCCGGGGGCCCACGGCCCCGGCGCTTCCGTCGGTCGTCGCTGTCATGGCTTCCCCTTTGTGCAGTCGGTTCCTTCTGCTCCTGCGGGTCTGCCGTCGGCCGGCGCCGGATGGCACCGGCCGGCGACCGCGAACTCATATCAGGGTGATGGTGATCATCTCTTCCGTACGACCACGAAATCGGCCAGAGCGGTGAGCTGCTCCCGCACGCGGGCGGGCATGTCCACCTCGTGCAGGGCCTCGATCGCGACGGCGTGCTGGCGGCGGGCCTCCTGGGAGGTCCACTCGCGGCCCCCGGCCTCCTCGATGAGGGCGGCGCGGGTCGCGAACTCCTCCTCGGAGAACGAGTCGAAGTCGTTGGACTTGGCGTCCGCGGCGAGCAGTTCGGCGAGCTGCTCGGAGGCGGCTCCGCCGGCGGCGAGGGCGGCGACGACCGGGAGGGACTTCTTGCGCTGGCGCAGGTCGCTCCAGGTCTGCTTGCCGGTGGCCTCCGGGTCGCCCCAGATGCCGAGGAGGTCGTCGACGGCCTGGAAGGCGAGGCCGAGGTGGTAGCCGTACTCCTCCAGCTTGTCGGCGGTGCGGTCGTCGGCCCCGCCGAGGACGGCGCCGATGGAGACGGCGCAGGCGAGCAGGGCTCCCGTCTTGTTGCCCTCCATCTCCAGGCACTCCTCGACGGTGACCCGCTCGCGGTGCTCGTAGGAGATGTCCTGGGCCTGCCCGTCGATGAGCTTGCGGGTGGCCGTGGTGAGCCGGCGGGTGGCCCGCCCGGCCTCGACGGTGCCGATCTCGAGCAGCAGCTCGTTGGCGAGGGCGAAGAGGGCGTCGCCGACGAGGATGGCCTGCGCGGGGCCGTGCACCTTCCACACGGTGTCGCGGTGCCGGCGCTGCTCGTCGCCGTCCATCAGGTCGTCGTGGAGCAGCGAGAAGTTGTGGACGAGCTCCACGGCGACCGCGCCGGGGACGCCGACCTCGGGCGCGGCGCCGGCCGCCTCGGCCGACAGCAGGGCGAGCGCGGGGCGGATCGCCTTGCCGCCGTCGCCGTCGGCGGGGTTGCCGTGGGCGTCGATCCAGCCGAAGTGGTAGGCGGCCACGGTGTCCATGGGCGGTGCGAGGCGGTCGACGGCCGCCCGCAGTACGGGGGTGGACAGGGTCCGTCCCCGCTCCAGCAGTGCGGACACGTCCGCGGTGTCGACGGCCGGATTACCCGGCGGCGCAGTCGGCACGGTCTCTCCTCTTGTTCCGGTACTCACAGTCATGCCGCCTCCTGCAGCGGATGGTCATGACGGCGGCCGAGGGTGGAGAGCGCCGCGCCCGCTGCGCTGAAACCGCTGCGGACGGCACCCTCCATGGTCGCGGGCCAGCCGGTGGCGGTCCAGGATCCGGCCAGGTAGAGGCCGGGGACCCGGGTGCGGGCGCCGGGGCGGAGCCGGCCGACGCCCGGGGTGGGGGCGAACGTGGCCGTCCGCTCCCTGGTGACGAAGAAGTCGCGGACCCCGGCGCCGCGGGCGGCGGGCAGCAGCCGCTCCAGTTCCGGGAGGTAGCGCTCGCGCAGCACGGCGACGGGCTCGTCGATCTCGTCCTGGGCGGCGGACTGGGAGACGGCGAGGTACTGGCCGCCGCCCTTGAGTCCCGAGGAGTCGGTGCGGTCGAAGACCCACTGCACCGGGGAGCCGAGCGCGGTGAAGAAGGGCCGCTTGAGCACCTTGCGGTCGTAGACGACGTGGAGGTTGAGGATGGGGGCGGTGGCGATGTCGAGGAGTCGGTCGGGATCGTCGAGGGCGCCCTCGGGCAGCAGGGCGTGGGTCTCGTGCTGCGGTACGGCGAGGACGACGGCGTCGGCGTCGAGCGTCTCCCCCGGCACCTCGACGGTCCAACGCCCGTCGTCGGTACGGGAGATCCGCTCGGCCTTGGTGCGCAGCTCGATGCGGACGCCGAGCGCGTCGAGGGCCTTTCCGGCGAGCGTGTCGTGGAGTTCGCCGAGCGGGACGTGGGCCCAGCCGATGTCGGCGGCGCCGGGCTCGGAGAGGAGCCCGGTCTTGAAGACCATCGCGGCGAGGCCCATGGAGGCCTGCGGGGCGGGGGCGTTGAGGGTGGGGATGCCGACCAGGTCCCAGAGGGCCTCGACGGTCCGCGGGGACTGGCCGTGGCGGCCGAGCCAGGTGGCGAAGTCGATGCCGTCGAGCGCCGGGTCGGCGGGGTCGAGCTTCTTCAGGGCGAGCGCGGCCCGGCCGACGGAGGCCCGCTCGGCGAGGGAGAGGTGCGGGTACGTGGCGAGGCTGCGCGCGAGGTGCAGCGGTACGGGGAGGCTGTCGCGGCGGATCCGGCCGAGCCGGGGGCCGCGCGGGTGCCCGACGTCGAGGACGGGCACGTCGAGGCGGTCCTGGAGCGGGGCGAGCGGGGCGCCGTCGATCCGGTCGAGGAACCAGCGGTAGGCGGTGCAGCAGCGCAGGTAGACGTGCTGGCCGTTGTCGACGGTCAGCTCGCCGCGGCGGAAGGAGAAGGCGAGACCGCCGAGCCGGGGCCGCCCTTCGAGCAGGGTGACGCGGACGCCGGCGTCGGCGAGCTGGAGCGCGGCCGTGATCCCGGCGAGCCCGCCGCCGACGACGACGGCGTGGGGCTGCCGGGAGCTCCGCTCGGTTCCGTCGGTCGTCACGCGGCCTCCGTTCGGGTCGGGGAAGTCGGCGTCGCGCGAGTCGGGGACACCGCGGGCAGGGACGCCGGGGCAGCGCCCGGGGTTGCTCGGCGGACTGCGGCGTACGGGCGCATCAGGTACGCCTCCTGACCGTCCGTCGGGCGATGTGGCGGGTGTCGAGGCCGGAGAGGCCGCGCACCGCGACGTACGCCTTCTCCCGGCCCGGCAGCGAGACACGGCCGCGGAGCACGGCCTCGGGGTCGCGTTCGATGCGGTCGAGGAGCCGCCGGTAGATGCCGGCCATGGCGGCGACGCACGCGCCGCTGCGCCGGTCGAGCATCGGGAGCAGCCGGTAGCCCTCGGCGAACAGGGCGCGGGCCCGCCGGACTTCGAAGTGGACGAGCCCGGCGAAGTCGGCGCCGGGGGGCGGGGTCTCGCTCCCGAAGCCGTCTCCGCAGCCGAACTTGGCGAGGTCGTCGGCGGGCAGGTAGACGCGCCCGTTCCCGGCGTCCTCGCGTACGTCCCTGAGGATGTTGGTGAGTTGGAGCGCGAGGCCCAGGGTGTCGGCGTACTCGGGGGCGCGGTCGGCGCCCTGGGCGCCGGGCTGGGTGCCGAAGACGCCGAGGGAGATCCGGCCGATCGCGCCGGCGACGCAGCGGCAGTAGACCTTGAGGTCGTCCCAGCTCTCGTAGGTGGCGCCGCGCACGTCCATGAGGACGCCGTCGATGAGCTCGTCGAGGCCTTCGAGCGGGATCGGGAAGCGGCGGGCCGAGTCGGCGAGGGCGACGGCGACGGGGTCGGTGTCGTCCTCGTCGACCACGCCCTTGCGGACCCGGTCGAGCAGGGCGCGGGTGGCTTCGAGGCGCTCGTACTTGGCCTCGGGCGCGAGCGTGCCGTCGCCGATGTCGTCGACGCGCCGCGAGAAGGCGTACAGCGCGGACATCGCCTGGCGCTTCTCGGTCGGCAGCAGCCGGATCCCGTAGGCGAAGTTGCGGGCCTGCTGCCCGGTGACCGCCTCGCAGTAGCTGTAGGCGGCCTGTACCGGTGCGGACGGCTGGAGCTGTCCCTCCACGGTCGCGCTCACCCCTCTCTCCGCGCCTGGAGCAGAACCGCTCCAGCCTGGCGCATCAGGCTCGGCTTGGTGGGGCCCGGCGGGCCGGGCAGGACGTCGAATCCGGCGGCGGTGATCGCGTCGAGCGCCGCGAGGCCCCCGGCGGTGAAGCCGGCGAGGAGGAGGCGGAGCCGGCCGTGGACGCTGCCGACGAGCGGGATGCCCGCGTGCAGCAGCCCGCGGGCCCGCTCGGCCTCGAAGGCGATCAGGGCGCGCACGGAGGCGCCCGCGGTGGGCCGGGCGAGGTCGCCCTCCGTGACGTGGAAGCGCTTGAGGTCCTCGGCCGGCAGGTAGATCCGGTCGTTGCCGAGGTCCTCGGCGACGTCCTGGAGGTGCTCGACGATCTGCAGGGCGGTGCAGATCTCGTCGGAGCGCCGGATCCGCTCGGGGGTGTCGGTGCCGGTGATGGCGAGGACGAGGCGGCCGACCGGGTTGGCGGAGAGCTCGCAGTACGCGAGGAGGTCGTCGTACGTCTCGTAGCGGCGCACCGACTGGTCCTGGCGGTTGGCCGCGATCAGCCCGAGGAAGGGTTCGGGGGTGAGGCGGCACCGCCGGACGGTCGGCTGGAGCGCGGCGAGCAGGGGGTGGTGCGGGGTGCCGTCGAAGACGCGCCGGAGGTCGCTCTCGAAGGCGTCGAGGAGGGCGAGACGGTCCTCCGCCTCCTCGGGGGTGAGGCCGAGGTGCCGGGCGTCGGCCCCGCCGGGTGCCAGGTCGCCGTCGCCGATGTCGTCGACGAGGCGGGCGTAGCCGTAGACGGCCATGAGGTCGTCGCGCCAGGCCCGGGGCAGGAAGAAGGGGGCCACGGGGAAGTTCTCGTCCGCGGCCTTGCCGAGTGTGGTGCGCGAGGAGGCGTCGGGGCGCACCTGCCGGGGACCCGTCACTGGGCGCTGCCCGACGAGGGGACGGCGACACCCTCGTGGAGCTGGAGATTCTGCGTCATGGCCGTCACGACTCCCGTTCTACACTGCCGATCCAATCCATCCTATTTCGGACACGCCGCCTACCCCTGCCCGCCGGGCCGTCACCCGGCGACCCGATGGCCGCGGGGTATCGCCCTACTTGCCTCGAAACAGACCGGTCCAGCTTACGTTGTACGACGGCCGTCGCCATTCCGGGGTGGCGGGGAGCCGGGACTTCCTCCGCACGCGTCGTCAACCCTCGTACACCGGACGGGAGTTCGGGATCCGGAAAGGGTCAGAGAACACGCGTGCCGGAGACCACCATGGCGAGGGTGGACTCGACGACGTCGTTCCTGCGCTGCACGGGAAGGCGCCGAAGAGGGCCGTCGAGCAGGAGAAGTGACAGTCCGTGCACGGCCGACCACGCGGCGGCGCCGGCGGCGGGACGGACGCCGGGAAGGGGTCCGCCCGCCCGGGCCAGGGCCTCGAGGGCCTCCCTGAGCAGGGTGAAGGCGCGGAGTTCGGGCTCGGCGGCCTGCCGCCCCGAGACCGGCTCCTCGGGCTCGGTCGGGCGGGGGACGCAGAACGCGGACCGATACAGGCCGGGCTGGTCCACGGCGAAGCCGACGTATCCCCGGCAGAGGGCGACGAGCCTGCGCTCGGCCGCGAGGGCGGGGTCGTCGGCGCCGGGCTCACGGCCGGCCGCCCGCTCCATGGCCTCGGCGAGCAGCTGCTGGGCGTGGACCTTGACGGTACGGAGCAGTTCGCCGCGGCCGTCGAAGTGCCGGTAGGCGGCGGTGGGTGAGACGCCCACCCTGCGGGCCGCCTCGCGCAGGACGACCCGTTCGGGTCCGCCGACGGTGGCGAGGTCGACGGCCGCGCAGATCAGCGCGTTGCGCAGATCGCCGTGGTGGTAGGTCTTTCCCCCCGAGATCGCTGCCATGGACTCATCCTGCCCGAAGTTAACCGCAGGAACATTCCAGGTGGTGACGCGACGCGCGGAAAACGGAGGAGCCCCTACCGGGTGACATCGGCAGGGGCTCTCGCACAGCGGCTCGGCGACGGAGCAGGGTCAGCGGGCGGTCTCCCGCTCGTACGCCTTGAGGACCTCGTCGGTGGGGCCGTCCATCAGGAGCTGACCCTTCTCCAGCCAGAGCACCCGGTCGCAGGTGTCCCGGATGGACTTGTTGCTGTGGCTGACCAGGAAGACCGTGCCGGCCTCCTTGCGCAGCTCGCGGATGCGCTCCTCGGAGCGGATCTGGAACTTGCGGTCACCCGTCGCGAGCGCCTCGTCGATGAGGAGGACGTCGTGGTTCTTGGCGGCCGCGATGGCGAAGCGGAGCCGGGCGCCCATGCCGGAGGAGTACGTGCGCATGGGCAGGCTGATGAAGTCGCCCTTCTCGTTGATGCCGGAGAAGTCGACGATGCCCTCGTAGCGCGAGCGCACCTCCTCGCGGCTCATGCCCATGGCGAGGCCGCCGAGGATCACGTTGCGCTCGCCCGTCAGGTCGTTCATGAGGGCCGCGTTGACGCCCAGGAGCGAGGGCTGGCCGTCGGTGAAGACCTTGCCGCTCTCGGTGGGGAGCAGACCGGCGATGGCGCGCAGCAGCGTGGACTTGCCGGAGCCGTTGGAGCCGATGAGGCCGATGGCCTCGCCCCGGTAGGCGGTGAAGGTGACGCCGCGGACGGCGTGGACCTTGCGGACGCCCCGGGAGACCTCGGCCTTGCCGCGGCCGACGATCCGGCTGAGCGCCGCGGTGGCGCTGCCCTTGCCCCCGCCACCGGCGTTGACCCGGTAGACGATGTGGACCTCGTCGCAGATGACGGTGGGGACGTTGCCCTGGTTCGTGTCAGCCACGGCCGTACCTCTCTTCGGCCTTCCAGAAGTAGACGAAGCCGCCGATGCCGAAGACCAGGGCCCAGGCGAGGGCGGTGATCCAGACGTGGTCCGGCAGGTTCTGCGCGCCGTACCCCTCGATGAGGGCGAAGCGGATCAGGTCCATGTAGACGGCCGCCGGGTTGTACATGAGGATGTCGGCGATCCAGGCCGGCTTGTCGGCCAGCATCACCGGGATCGAGAACATCACGCCGGACGCGTACATCCAGGTCCGCATGACGAAGGGCATGAGCTGGGCGAGGTCGGGCGTCTTGGAGCCCATCCTGGCCACGATCATGGCGAGGCCCACGTTGAACACGAACTGCAGGAACAGCGCCGGGATCACCAGCAGCCAGCGGAGCGAGGGGTAGCTGCCGAAGGCGATCGCCACCGCCACGAGCACGATCATCGAGAACAGCAGCTGCTGGAGCTGCTGGAGCGAGAAGGAGATCGGGAGGGTGGCGCGGGGGAAGTGCAGGGCCCGGACGAGTCCGAGGTTGCCCGAGATCGCCCGGACGCCCGCCATGACGGAGCTCTGGGTGAAGGTGAACACGAAGATGCCGGTGACCAGGAAGGGGATGTAGACCTCCTTGGTCATCCCCTGTCCGGCACCCAGGATCAGCCCGAAGATCAGGTAGTAGACCAGGGCGTTGAGCAGCGGGGTCGCCACCTGCCACACCTGGCCCAGCTTGGCCTGGCTGTACTGGGCGGTCAGCTTGGCCGAGGAGAAGGCCAGGATGAAGTGGCGCCGGCTCCACAGCTCACGGACGTACTCGAACAGCCCGGGCCGGGCCCCGCTGACCGAGAGGCCGTACTTCGCGGCCAGCTCGGCCGAGGACAGGCCCTCGTCGACGGACGGGGGCGCGCTCGTCGCGACCGCCCCGCCCTGGTGTGTGTCACTCACAGTCGAAACTTTCGTGTTCAAGATGCGCGGCACGTCGGTACCACGATGTCAGACGACCGGGGGGCGACCCAACCGGGTCAGCCGCCACACCGTACGCCACCTCATGGGGCGGCGCGGTCCGCAGGGAGTGGCCCACCCCTCGCGGAATCCGCCGAACCACGCCTTGAGCGCGGAGGGCGAGGGCCGACGTGCCAGGGTGAGCAGGAGCCAGACGCCGAGATACACCGGCACCAGGGGCGCGGGCAGATTGCGACGTGCCAGCCACACTCGGTTGCGGGCCACGTTGAAGTGGTACGAGGCGTGGCGGGAAGGTGCGGTGGTGGGATGCAACAGCACCATGTCGGAACGGTAGTCGATCATCCAGTCGGCGTCGAGCGCGCGCCAGGCGAGATCGGTCTCCTCGTGGGCGTAGAAGAACTCGCCCGGCAGACCGCCGACTTCGGCGAAGACCTTGGTGCGGACGGCGTTGGCGCCGCCGAGGAAGGTGGTCACCCGCGAGGAGCGCATCGGGTCGGCGGCGCGCAGCCGCGGCACGTGCCGGCGCTGGGTGGCCCCGGTCTCCGGATCGGCGATGCGGAAGCTGATGATGCCGAGCCGGGGGTCGGCCGTGAAGGCCTGGCGGACGAGTTCGGCGGTGTCCGCGTGGGCGAGCAGCCCGTCGTCGTCCAGGAAGAGCAGGACGTCGACGTCGGTGCCGCCGGGGCCGAAGGCCTCGATGCCGACGTTGCGGCCGGCGGGGATGCCGACGTTCTCCGGCAGGTCGACGGTCCTGACCCAGTCGGGCACCCCGGTGACCGGGGTGCCCTGGCCGACGACGACGACCTCGACCGGCTCGCCCTCCTGCTTGGCGACCGAGTCGATCAGCGCGCGCAGGTCGTCGGGGCGGTTGCCCATCGTGATGACGACGGCGCCCACCCTGAGCGGCGTACTCACTGCCGGCCTCACTTCAGCCTGCTGGAGACCATGATCGACACCAGGTGCAGCACGGTCTGGAGCAGGGCGATGCCGGCGAGGACGGCGACACCGAGCCGGGTGAAGAAGAGGTCGCCCCGGACCTGGTCCGCGATCGCGAGGACCAGGATCAGGAAGGAGGCCTCGATCCCGAGGACCAGCCGGTGGAACTTGAGCGCGCCGGCGGCCCTGCGGGCCAGCGCCATGCCGGAGGAGCGCGGCTCGGAGGCGGCCTCCTTGACCGGCGGCAGCCCGCCCTGGTGCCGGGCGACGCCGACGAGGTCGGTCTCGGCCTTGATCAGGATGGCGCCGAGCGCGGCGAGGGTGCCGAGGAAGGCCCACAGCCAGTCGATCCGGCCCGAGCCCCACAGGTCGGCGGCGCGCAGGCCGAAGCCGACGAGGACCGCCGCGTCGCACAGATACGCGCCGACCCGGTCCAGGTAGACGCCGCTGAGCGAGAACTGCTGCTTCCAGCGGGCCACCTCGCCGTCGACGCAGTCGAGCAGCAGGTAGAGCTGGACCATCACCACGCCGAGGACGGCGCCCGCGATGCCCGGCACCAGGAGGGCCGGGGCGGCGAGCACGCCGAAGACGGTCATCAGGTAGGTCAGCTGGTTGGGCGTGACCCGGGTCGTCACCAGGCGCCGGGTGATCCGCAGCGAGATCTCTCGCATGTAGAGGCGCCCGCCCCAGTGCTCACCGCTCCGCCGGTCCTTCACACCCGGGGGGTGGACGACCGGGCGGAGCTCAGCTACCGATGGCTTTTGCATAGTCGGCGTACGCGTCCCTGATCTCTTCGTCGGACAGGTCGAGGTGTTCGAGGATGGTGAAGCGGCCCGGCCGGGTCTGCGGGGCGAAGGACACCGCCTGGACGAACTCGTCCACGGTGAAGCCCATCTCCTCCGGCAGGACGGGCAGCCCGTGCCGGCGCAGGGTCTCGACCATCAGCCCGGAGCCGTCCCGGGCACCGCGCAGGTGCATGGCGAAGGCCGCGCCGAGACCGCACTGCTCGCCGTGGCTGGCGGCACGGGTCGGGAAGAGCAGGTCGAAGGCGTGGCTGATCTCGTGGCAGGCACCCGAGGACGGGCGGCTGTCACCGCTGATCGACATGGCGATGCCGGACATGACCAGGCCCTCGGAGAGGGTGACGAGGAAGTCGTCGTCGCCCACGCCGCCGGGGTGGCGGAGCACGGCCTCGCCGGCGCTGCGGGCCATGGCGGCCGCGAGCCCGTCGACGGGCTCCCCGGTCTCGCGGTGGGAGAGCTCCCAGTCCGCGATGGCGGAGAGGTTGGAGATCGCGTCGCCGATGCCGGAGCGGACGAAGCGGACCGGCGCCTCCCTGATCACGTCCAGGTCGATGACGAGGGCGATCGGGGTCGGCACACCGTAGGAGCCGCGGCCGTTGTCGTTGTCCAGCGTGGAGATCGGGGAGCAGATCCCGTCGTGCGACAGGTTGGTGGCGATGGCCACCAGCGGCAGCCCGACCCGGGCCGCCGCGTACTTGGTCACGTCGATGATCTTGCCGCCGCCGAGGGCGATCACGGCGTCGTACCGCTTGCCGCGCATGGCGTCGGCGAGCTTCACGGCCTCGTCGATCGTGCCGCCGGAGACCGGGTACCAGTCCGCGCCCGGCAGCTCGGGCGCGAACTGGTCACGCAGCTTCAGGCCCGAGCCGCCGCTGATGGCGACGGCGATCTTGCCGTTGCTGGAGATCCGCCGGTCCGCGAGGAGCGCGGACAGGTCGTCCAGCGCTCCTCGGCGGATGTCGACGACGACCGGCGAGGGGATCAGCCGGGTCAGTACTGGCACGCGATCTCACGGCCCTTCGCGAGGTCGTCGTGGTTGTCGATCTCGACCCACTTGACGTCGCCGATGGGGGCCACGTCGACGGTGAAGCCGCGGTTGACCAGCTCCTGGTAGCCGTCCTCGTAGTAGAGGTCGGGGTCGCGCTCGAAGGTGGCCTTCAGGGCGTCGGCGAGCTCCTCGGCGGCCTCGGGCTCGATCAGCGTGACGCCGATGTACTCGCCGGTGGCGGTGGCCGGGTCCATCAGCTTCGTGATGCGCTGGACGCCCTTGCCCTCGGCGGTGATGACCTTCATCTCCTCGTCGGCGAGGTGCTTCACCGTGTCGAGGGCGAGGATGATCTTCTGGCCGTCGCCGCGGGCGGCGAGGAGGGTCTTCTCGACGGAGACCGGGTGGACCGTGTCGCCGTTGGCGAGGATCACACCGCGCTTGAGGACCTCACGCGCGCACCACAGGGAGTAGGCGTTGTTCCACTCCTCGGCCTTGTCGTTGTCGACGAGGGTGAGCTTGAGGCCGTACTTCGCCTCCAGCTCCTCCTTGCGGTCGTAGACGGCCTCCTTGCGGTAGCCGACGACGATCGCGACCTCGGTGAGGCCGATCTCCGCGAAGTTCTTCAGCGTGAGGTCGAGAACGGTGGTCTCGCCGTCGACAGGCACGAGGGCCTTCGGAAGGGTGTCGGTGTAGGGGCGCAGACGCCGTCCGGCACCGGCTGCCAGTACGAGACCGATCATGCTGTTTCTCCTTCGTCGTGAACGGCGGGTGCTCCGGAGGAGACCCAGAAGCGGATGGACTCCACGAGCACCACGAGCGCGACGGCGACCGCGAGGGCGGTCAGTGCCAGGGTGAAGTCGTCACCGCGGTCCGCCAGCAGGGCGGCGAGGACGGCCACCAGGAGCGTGCGCCCCTCGTGTCCGCCGGTGACGCGCACCAGCCACGCGGGCGGCGCGCCGGTGCCGCCGCGAATGCGGTACACCGTGTCGTAGTGATGGTAGGCGACCGCCGCGACCAGGCCGAACGCCGCCGGGAGGGCGTGCGCCGAGTCGGAGCGGGCGGCGAGCACGAGGACGGTCGTGTACTCGGCGGCGCGGAAGAGCGGGGGGACGAGCCAGTCGAGGGCGCCCTTGAGGGGGCGCGCGACGGCCGCGCCGGCGAGCACCGCGTAGAGGACCGCGACGATCACGATCTGCCGGTCGCCGAAGGGCCGGGCCAGGACCGTGGCGAGCAGCGCGGCGGTCCCGATCGCGGCGAGCACGACGCCGGGGGCGCGCAGGCCGGTACGGGCGAGGGCGCGGGCGACGAGGCCGGCGAGCGGGCCGGAGTCCGCGAGGTCGGCGAGCGCCTGGGCGGCCCGGTCGGTGCGCTTCGCCTTGCGGGTGAGGGAGCGCAGGACGCGGCCCGCGGTGGTGTAGCAGGCGCCGAAGGCGCAGCCGATGATCAGCGCCCAGAAGACGATCCGGGGGTTGGTGACGGCAGTGAGGACGGCGATCATCGCCCAGCGCTCGCCGATCGGCAGGATGATCATCCGGCGGGCCCAGACGGTCCAGCCGAGGCTGTCGAGCCGGTCGGAGAGGGCCGCGGTGGGGCTGGTGTTGGCCGTGGCGTCGTGGTTGGCCTCGTTGAACGAGAAGTCCACGACGTGCCGGCAGGTCATGAGGACCATGGCGCCGAGCGCGAGGGCCCATACGTCGTCGCCGTTGCGGGCGGCGCCGAGGGCGAGGCCCGCGTAGAAGGCGTACTCCTTGGCGCGGTCGAAGGTCGCGTCGAGCCAGGCGCCCATCGTCGAGTACTTCAGCGCGTACCGGGCGAGCTGCCCGTCGGTGCAGTCGAGGACGAAGGAGACGAGGAGGAGGACGCCCGCGGCGATGTAGCCGCCGCGCTCCCCGGTGGCCGCGCAGCCGGCCGCGATCAGCGCGGTGAGCAGCGAGGCGGTGGTGACCTGGTTGGGGGTCAGTCCGCGGCGCGCGCACCAGCGGGCGATGTAGCGCGAGTACGGGCTGATGAAGAAGGTGGTGAAGAAGCCGTCGTGCGCCTTGACGGCCGAGCGGAGGCGTACGGCCTCGTCGTCGACGGCGTCGACGGCGGCGCGCGCCTCGCGGCGGGCCTCGGCGTCGGTGGGCACGGTGGCGACGAGGGTGCCGAGCTGGGGCCGGTGCACGGCGACGCCGTCGGCGTCGAGGGCGTCGGCGAGCGTGCCGGTGAGGTCGTCGGCGAGTGCGTCGGTGCCGGCCTCGGTGCCGGTGGCCCCCGCGGGCACGGTGGCGGCGGTCAGGGCGCGGGCGAGTGCGGGGCGGGCCCCGCTCTGCGCGGTGAGCGCGCCGGGTGCGGCCGCGGCCGGGAACCGGGGGTCGGTGAGGGCGAGGCGCAGCGCGTGCAGGTGGCCGACGAACCGGGGGTCGACGAGCGCGACGCGCTCGGCCGCCGGGACGGATGCCAGCAGGGCGCCGGTCTCCTCGGCGCCGGAGGCGATCCGGACGTCGAAGCCGAGCGACCGCAGATCACCGTCGAGCGAGGATCCGGGTGCCGGCGGGCCGGTGAGGATGGCGGTCGACAGACGAACTCACTCCTTGGAGCTGACGGAGGGGCCGGCGGGGCCATGGCGACCCCGGGCGCGGCGGTGCGGCCCGGCACCGGGCGGCGGCACGTCGGCTGAGGCTATCGGATGAACGGAGCGCGAGTTCACCGAGGCTTGGCGGGCCGGACTCCCCCGGGCCCACCTGTGGCCTCACGGGTGCGCCGCCTCCCGCGGAGATCATCATCGGCGATCGGTGACCCGCCCCACAAACCCCGGCCGGCTCCCGCCGCGAGGGTGCCTGGTGGCCACTTCCCGCCATGGCCGGTCCCGACCGCATCTCCGCAGGTCAGAGCATATGACAACGGTGTTCAGTACCGTGTTGCACATACCCCCCACCCGTAGTTCACTTGCCACCTGGGGCAGACGGAACGACTTGATCGGGAGGCCATCTCATGGGGGCTGGACACGACCACGGGCACAGCCACGGAGGGCCGCCGCCCACGGGCACCGCGGGGGCCGCGTACCGGAACCGGCTGCGGATCTCGCTCGGCATCACGCTCTCCGTGATGGTGATCGAGATCATCGGCGGTGTGGTCGCCGACTCACTGGCCCTGATCGCCGACGCGGCCCACATGGCGACCGACGCCGTCGGCCTCGTGATGGCGCTGCTCGCGATCCACTTCGCCAACCGGCCGCCCACCATGAACCGCACCTTCGGTTTCGCCCGGGCCGAGATCCTGGCGGCGCTCGCCAACTGTCTGCTGCTGCTCGGCGTCGGCGGGTACGTGCTGTACGAGGCGATCCAGCGGTTCCTGGAGCCGGCCGAGACCAAGGGCGGTCTCACGATCGCCTTCGCGGTGGTCGGCCTGGTGGCCAACATGATCTCCCTCTCCCTGCTCGCACGGGGTCAGAAGGACAGTCTCAATGTGCGCGGGGCGTATCTGGAGGTGCTGGCGGACGCCCTCGGCTCGGTGACGGTGATCGTCGCGGCCGTCATCATCCTCGCCACGGGCTGGCAGTACGCCGACCCGATCGCCTCGATCGTGATCGGCCTGATGATCGTGCCCCGGACGGTCAAGCTGCTGCGCGAGACGCTGGACGTGCTCCTGGAGGCGGCCCCGAAGGGCGTCGACATGGCGGAGGTGCGGGCCCACATCCTGGCCCTGCCGGGCGTCGAGGACGTCCACGACCTGCACGCCTGGACGATCACCTCGGGGATGCCGGTGCTCTCCGCCCACGTGGTGGTGGACCAGGGCGCGCTGGACTCGGTCGGGCACGAGAAGATGCTCCACGACCTCCAGGGCTGCCTGGGCTCCCACTTCGACGTGGAGCACTGCACCTTCCAGCTGGAGCCGGAAGGGCACGCGCAGCACGAGGCGAAGCTCTGCCTCTGAGAGCTCCGGCCCTCAGAAGAGCTCCGCCTCCGAAAGAGCTCTGTCTCTGGGATGCGGGGCCTGTTAGCCTCTCGATTACGTACACGTGTGGAGAGGAGCTGAGGTTGATGACCGTCGCGATGGAGGCTGCCCAGTGCGGCAGCGCCCGGTCCAGCTTCAGCTCCCGGGTCACCGGCTGACCTGATCCCGGTCTTCCCACCGGTACGTCACGTCGTCGGCCGGGGCCCTCTCACACAAGGGTTTCCCACGTTGTCCGACAACGCTCTGTACGACTCCTTCTTCGCCCTGCACCACGGCCTTCCGCGGCAGGGTCCGGGCTCCGACACCACCACCCGTCGGCTCCTCGCGCTCGCGGGGAGGCTTCCGGAGCGTCCGCGCGTGCTCGACCTGGGCTGCGGCCCGGGTCGTTCCGCGCTGCTCCTGGCCGCCGAGGCGGGCGCCGAGGTGACCGCCGTCGACACCCACGAGCCGTTCCTCGCCGAGCTGCGGGAGACCGCCGCGGCGCGCGGGCTCGACGGTTCGGTCCACACCCTCCGCGCCGACATGGGCGCACTGCCGTTCCCCGACGGCTCCTTCGACCTGGTCTGGGCCGAGAGCTCGGTCTTCGTGCTCGGTTTCGACCGGGCCCTGGCCGAGTGGCGCAGGCTGCTCGCGCCCGGCGGCACGCTCGTGCTCACCGAGTGCGTGTGGACCACCGAGGAGCCGGGCCCCGCGGCCCGCGTCTTCTGGGAGGACCACTACTCGCTCCGTACCGTCGCAGGGAACGCGGCGGCGGCGGTCGAGGCCGGCTACCACGTCCTGGGCACCGTCCCGCAGCCGGAGAGCGACTGGGACGAGTACTACGTTCCGCTCGCCGCGCACGCGGATGCGGCCGACATCACCGTGCCGGGCATGGCCGAGGCCGTGGCCGGGGCGCGCACCGAGATCACCCTGCGGCGCGAGCACGGCGGTGACTACGGCTACGCCGGTTTCGTCATGCGGCCGGCCGATCCGCGCTGGCGCGTCCGCCAGGAGACCGCGGAGGACGCCTCGGCGGTGCGGCGGGTCGTGTCGACGGCCTTCGGGTCGGTGGACACCCCGTCGGAGGTGGAGGCCGATCTGGTCGACAACCTCCGGCTGGACGCCGACGCCTGGCTGCCCGGTCTGTCGTACGTGGCGGAGGCCCCGGACGGCACGATCGCGGCGCACGCGCTGATCACCCGCTGCCGGGTGGGCGGCGCCCCCGCGGCGGCGCTCGCGCCGGTCTCGGTCGCCCCGGAGTACCAGCGGACGGGGGCCGGACAGGCCGTCGTGCGGGCGGTGCTCGACGCGGCCCGGCTCCGGGGAGAGCCGTTCGTCCTCGTCCTGGGCCATCCGGAGTACTACCCCAGGTTCGGATTCGTACGGGCGTCCGAGTATGGAATCAAGCCAGGTTTCGAGGCTCCGGACGAGGCCATGATGGCGCTCGTTCTGGACGGTTCCGAGCCCGTCCCCCCGGGCACGCTCGTCTATCCGGCGGCTTTCGGGGTATGACGGTCTTCTGAGCTCCACCCGTTCCTGCCGCACCGGGGTACTCCGGTGCGGCGGGAGCGGCGTTGTCCGGCCGATGAAGTGCGGACAAGCCGCCTTTGTGCGGCAGACTGGGGTGGCCCCACCGGGCCGAGGACCGAAGCGAAGGACGGGTATGCCGACCACACCAGCCACAGTGGCTCAGATCTCGCCGGAGATCATGTCGAACGGCGTCCAGCCGTCCGGAGCCCCGGCGCCGATCATGCTCGAACTGGTCGACGAGGACGGAACGACCATCGGCACGGCGGAGAAGCTCGCCGCCCACCAGGCGCCGGGACAACTGCACCGCGCCTTCTCCGTCTTCCTCTTCGACGAGTCGGGCCGGCTGCTGCTCCAGCGCCGGGCGCTCGGCAAGTACCACTCCCCCGGCGTCTGGTCGAACACCTGCTGCGGCCACCCCTACCCGGGCGAGGCGCCGTTCGCGGCGGCGGCCCGGCGCACCTTCGAGGAGCTCGGCGTCTCGCCCACGCTGCTCGCCGAGGCGGGCACCGTCCGCTACAACCACCCGGACCCGGCGTCGGGCCTGGTGGAGCAGGAGTTCAACCACCTCTTCGTCGGCCTGGTGCAGGCCGAGCCGCGGCCGGACCCGGAGGAGATCGAGGACACCGCCTTCGTGACCGCCGACGAGCTGGCCGAGCGGCACGCCGCCGCGCCGTTCTCCGCCTGGTTCATGACGGTGCTCGACGCGGCGCGGCCGGCCGTCAGGGAACTGACGGGTCCGTCCGGGGGCTGGTGACCGTCGCCTCCTGGGGTACTCCCCCCGGCCCCGGTGCCATCGGGGCCAGGGGCAGCGCCGCCCAGATGATCTTGCCGCCGCTCGCCGTGTGCTCGACGTCGCAGGTGCCGCCGGACTCCTGGGCGATCTCCTTCACCAGGAGCAGCCCGCGACCTCCGGTCTGCCCGTAGTCCGCCTCCAGCGCCTTGGGGCGGTACGGGTGATTGTCCTCGACGGACACCCGGACCCACTCGGGGCCGATCGCCACCTCCACCGCTATCTCCGGCGAGAGCAGCGCCGCGTGCCGCACGGCGTTGGTGACCAGCTCGGAGACGATCAGCAGGACCCCGTCCATGATCTCTTGGTGGACGGGGACTCCCTGGCGGACCAACAGGTCGCGTACGGCGTGCCGGGCCTGCGGGACGGAGACGTCGACCGCGGGTGCGGTGAAGCGCCAGACTCCTTCGTAGGACGGTGACCGGGTGGGCACACCTCCGTGGGTGTCCACGGTCCGGTTCCCACCCTCGTGCTCGATTCTCGCCACGGATCGAGTCTTGGCAATGCGCGTGGGCAGACCGGCCTACTGACCAGAAGTCGACACTTATCGGCCACCTTCTGATCGGGTGGGTATGCCAATGTCAGTTGTTCGACTGATCCCGCGCGCTTTCCGAAGGCTCCGGATCCGAGGGCTCCGACGGGAGTTTCGGCGACGGCTCCGGCGGCCCGCTCGACACGGGGAGCGGCGGCGTCACCATACCGACGATCCGCCGGCCGCCCACGCCGATCGCGATCGGACCGAGGCCGTCGAAGAGCAGCAGGGGCCTCCTCGGAGCGCCCCTTCCTGATCGTACGTTCGGGTAGGACGGATAGCATCCGGCCCATGGAGCCGCAGCTGAAGGACAGCGTCACGGACGGGGTCGCCACCGTCGTCATCGCCAACCCCGCCAAGCGCAACGCGATGAGCGCCGGCATGTGGCGCGCGCTGCCCGCGGTGCTCGACCGGCTGGCCGCCGACCGCGCGGTGCGGGCCCTGGTCCTCACGGGCGAGGGCGACACCTTCTGCGCCGGGGCGGACATCTCGACGCTTCGGGAGCCCGGTGACGAGCAGCAGAGCCTCGCGGTGCGGGCCGAGGAGGCGCTCGCGGCCTTCCCGAAGCCGACGCTCGCCGCCGTCCGGGGCTTCTGCGTCGGGGGCGGCAGCCAGCTCGCCGCCGCCTGCGATCTGCGCTTCGCCGAGGAGGGTGCCCGCTTCGGGATCACACCCTCGAAGCTCGGCATCGTCTACCCGTCCTCGTCGACCCGCAGGCTGACCGCGCTCGTGGGCCCGTCGACCGCCAAGTACCTGCTGTTCTCCGGTGAGTTGATGGACTCGGAGCGGGCGCTGCGGACCGGGTTCGTGGACGAGCTCCATCCGGCGGGCGAACTGGACAAGCGGGTGGCCGAGTTCGGCCGGGTCCTCGTCTCTCGCTCGCTGCTGACCCAGGCGGCGGCGAAGGAGTTCGCAGACGGGCGCGTGGACCGGGACGCGCACTGGGCGGAGCAGGCACGCGGCAGCGGCGACACCGCGGAGGGGGTCGCCGCCTTCCTGGAGCGCCGCGCGCCCCTCTTCACCTACGGGGTCTGAGCCTCAGCCCTCCTGGACGGCGGCCGGCCCGCCGCCGCGCCAGTGCGCGACGATCGCGGCCGGGGCCTTCTCCGGGGAGCCCGCGTCGTACGGCGGCTGCGGGTCGTACTCCGTGAGCAGCTGGATCGTCTGGGCGGTCTCGTCGCCCGCGATCCGGCCCAGCAGGTGCAGCGCCATGTCGATGCCGGAGGAGACCCCGGCGGCGGTGACGTACTTGCCGTCGAAGACGACCCGCTCGCCGGTGGGTTCGACGCCCAGGGCCCGCAGCTCGTCGAAGGCGAGCCAGTGGGTCGTCGCCCGGCGGTCCTTGAGCAGTCCCGCGGCGGCGAGGACCAGCGAGCCGGTGCAGACGGAGGTGGTCCAGGTGCTGGTGGCGTCGGCGGTACGGAGCCAGTCGAGGATCTCCGGGTCGTGCATGGCCGACCGCGCGTCGGGGCCGCCGGGGACGAGGACGATGTCCGGGGCCGGGACCTCGGCGAGCGTCCGGTCGGCGACGAGGGCGAGGCTGCCCTGGTCGTTGCGGACCGGGCCGGTCTCCTTGGCCACGAAGACGGTCTCGGCCCCGGGGAGGCGGGCCAGGAGCTCGTACGGCCCGACGGCGTCGAGCGTGGTGAAGCGTTCGTAGAGCAGGACGGCGATCTGCATGGTGGTCCCTTTCGATGGCGGTGGGCACGGATTCGGTGCCGGTGGGCGCGGTGCCGAGGGCGGTGGGTGCGCAGTCAGGTGACGGTGGGTACGTGGAAGCGGCGGCGGTACTCCGCCGGGGCGGTGCCCAGCGCCTTGACGAAGGCGCGGCGCATCGCCTCGGGGGTGCCGTAGCCGGAGTCGCGGGAGACCTCCTCGACACCGCGCGTGGTCTCCTCCAGGAGGCGCCGGGCGTGTTCGAGCCGGACCCGGTCGACGTAGCGGCCGGGGGTGGTGCCCGTCTCGGCGTGGAAGGCGCGGGCGAAGTGGCGGGGCGAGAGCCGGGCGCGGGCGGCGAGCGCCTCGACGGAGAGGTCGCCGGAGGGGTGCTCGGTGATCCACTGCTGGAGGTCGCGCAGCGGCTCCCGGTGCGCGGTCTGGGCGGAGAGCTGGGCGCTGAACTGGGCCTGGTTGCCGGGGCGGCGCAGGAAGACGACCAGGTGGCGGGCGACGGTGAGGGCGACGCCCCGGCCGAGGTCCTCCTCGACGAGGGCGAGCGCCAGGTCGATGCCGGCGGTGACGCCGGCGGAGGTGGAGAGCCGTCCGTCCCGTACGAAGATGGGGTCCGGGTCGACGTCGACCTCGGGGTAGCAGCGGGCCAGGTGGTCGCAGGCGGTCCAGTGGGTCGTCGCCCGGTGTCCGTCGAGGAGCCCGGCCTCGGCGAGGAGCAGCGCCCCGGTGCAGACGGAGACCAGCCGCCCGGCGCGCGGGGCGTGCGTACGCAGCCACTCGATCAGCGCCGGATCGGGGCTCCGGGTGCCCTCGCCGCCGGGAACGACGAGGGTGTGGGGGGCGCCGTCGGCGACGGCCCCGGCGAGGGTGGTGTCGGGGAGCAGACGCAGCCCGCTGTGCGTACGGACCGGTCCGCCGTCCAGGGAGGCGGTGCGGATGGCGTATGCGGACGGGTCCCCGGCGGCGCGGGCGGCACCGGCGAACACCTCGAAGGGGCCGGTGACGTCGAGGCTCTGCACGCCGTCGAAGAGGACGACGAGTACGGGTCGCTGCGTCATGCCTCCATCCTTGGCGGGCCCGGCGATGTCCGCAACGACGCACATCCCACCTTTTCTGCCATCGGACGTGGCCTCTCGCCCCGTCCGGCTGTTCCCGTCGTACCGACCAGTCGGTAACCTTCGCTTCATGACGACTGCTCTGCCGCCGCGCGCGGGACGCCGCTGCCACAACGCCCTCAACCCGATGCACTCCACGCTCTACTTCTCGCCCGACCTGGACCGCGAGTTCACCGCTCTCGGCTTCACCGACCAGAGCGCGATGCGGCTCGCCGCGCGGAGCGCCGCGCTCGGCGCGGTGGGCGCGGGCACGGTCGCCGCGACCTTCTACAACTACAACCACGAGCTGCTCGCCCGGCACCTCCCCGCCGTCTGGGAGACCGCCTCCCCCGCCGACGTCCTGGCCGCACGGCTGCGCACCGCCGACGCGACCCTGCGCAGGCTCCTCGGCGAGGACGCCGTCTCCTCCCCGGAGATGGCCGAGGCGGCGGTCCTCGCCCTGCGCGCCACGGAGGCCTGCACCCGGCACGCCCGGCCGCTCTACTCGGCCAACGCGGACCTGCCGGTGCCCGAGGAACCGCACCTCGCCTACTGGTACGCCGCGACCCTGCTGCGCGAGCACCGGGGTGACGGCCACCTGGCGGCCCTGCTCTCCGTCGGGCTCGACCCCGTCGAGGCGCTCGTCTCCCACACCGCCACCGGCAAGGGCATGGCCCCGCGCTGGGTCCTCGGCTCGCGCGGCTGGCGGCGCGCCGACTGGGAGGCGGCTGCGGAGCGGCTGCGCGGCCGCGGGCTCCTCGACGCCGAGGGCGAGCTCACGGAGGCGGGTACGGCCCTCCGCGACGAGCTGGAGCGGCACACCGACCGGCTGGACTCCGCCCCGTACGAGCACCTCGGCGCGGCGGGCGTCGAGCGGCTCACCGAGCTGGGGCGCGGCTTCCTCGTCACCGCGGCGGTCGCCGGCGCCTTCCCCGCGGACCTCACCGGCAAGGGCTGACGGGAGCGGGGGACGCGCGCGGGACGGGTCGGTTACCGCATCCGGGTGACCGACCCGGCACAATGCACTCGCAAGCTTGAGGCACGAGAAGGCGAGTCGGGACACCGTGACGACGTCCATCGAAGCAAGGATCGCCGAGGAGCTCGGCGTACGCGAGCGACAGGTGAAGGCGGCCGTCGAACTGCTCGACGGCGGTTCGACCGTGCCGTTCATCGCGCGCTACCGCAAGGAAGCGACCGAGATGCTCGACGACGCGCAGCTGCGCACCCTCGAGGAGCGGCTGCGCTATCTGCGCGAGCTGGAGGACCGCCGGTCGGCGATCCTCGACTCGGTACGCGAGCAGGGCAAGCTGACGCCGGACCTCGAGGCCCGGATCCGGGCCGCCGACACCAAGGCGCGTCTTGAGGACATCTACCTGCCCTTCAAGCCGAAGCGCAGGACGAAGGCCCAGATCGCCCGCGAGGCCGGTCTGGCGCCGCTGGCGGAGGGGCTGCTGAGCGACCCCTCGGTGGAGCCGACGGCCGCCGCCGCGGCCTTCGTGGACGCGGACAAGGGCGTCGCGGACGCCGCCGCCGCCCTGGAGGGCGCGCGGGCCATCCTCACCGAGAAGTTCTCGGAGGACGCCGACCTCATCGGCGAGCTGCGCGAGCGCATGTGGGGCCGCGGCCGGCTCTCCGCGAAGGTGCGGGACGGGCAGGAGGAGGCGGGGGCGAAGTTCGCCGACTACTTCGACTTCTCCGAGCCGTTCACCGCGCTGCCCTCGCACCGGGTGCTCGCCATGCTGCGCGGCGAGAAGGAGGACGTGCTCAGCCTGGACCTGGAACCCGAGGAGCCGTCCGAGACCCCCGGCCCGTCCTCGTACGAGGGGATCGTCGCGCACCGCTTCGACGTGGCCGACCGCGGGCGCCCCGGCGACAAGTGGCTCCAGGACACGGTCCGCTGGGCCTGGCGGACCCGCATCCTGGTCCACCTCGGGATCGATCTGCGGCTGCGGCTGCGGACGGCCGCCGAGGACGAGGCGGTCCGGGTCTTCGCGGCCAACCTGCGCGATCTGCTGCTCGCCGCGCCGGCCGGTACGCGGGCGACGCTCGGCCTCGACCCCGGTTTCCGTACCGGCGTGAAGGTCGCCGTCGTCGACGCGACCGGCAAGGTCGTGGCCACCGACACGATCTACCCGCACGTCCCGGCCAACAAGTGGGACCAGGCGCTCGACAGGCTGGCGCGTCTCGCGAAGCAGCACGCGGTCGAGCTGGTCGCGATCGGCAACGGCACGGCCTCCCGCGAGACCGACAAGCTGGCGGCCGAACTCCTGGCCAAGCACCCGGAGTTGAACCTGACCAAGGTGATGGTCTCGGAGGCCGGCGCCTCGGTCTACTCGGCCTCGGCCTTCGCCTCGCAGGAACTCCCCGAGCTCGACGTGTCGTTGCGCGGCGCCGTCTCGATCGCCCGGCGGCTCCAGGACCCGCTCGCCGAGCTGGTGAAGATCGACCCGAAGTCGATCGGTGTCGGTCAGTACCAGCACGACCTGGCCGAGGTGAAGCTCTCCCGCTCGCTGGACGCGGTGGTCGAGGACTGTGTGAACGGTGTCGGCGTCGACGTCAACACCGCCTCCACGCCGCTGCTTTCGCGGGTCTCCGGCATCAGCTCCGGTCTCGCCGAGAACATCGTCGCGCACCGCGACGCCAACGGCCCCTTCCGCTCCCGCAGGGCGCTCAAGGACGTGGCCAGGCTGGGCCCGAAGGCGTACGAGCAGTGTGCGGGCTTCCTGCGCATCCGGGGCGGCGACGACCCGCTCGACTCCTCGGCGGTCCACCCGGAGGCGTACCCCGTGGTGCGCCGGATGGCGAAGACGACGGGCGGCCAGGTCGCCTCGCTCATCGGCGACACGGGCACGCTGCGCTCGCTGCGGGCGGACGACTTCGTCGACGAGACCTTCGGTCTGCCGACGGTGACGGACATCCTGCGCGAGCTGGAGAAGCCGGGCCGCGACCCGCGCCCGGCGTTCAAGACGGCCACCTTCAAGGAGGGCGTCGAGAAGATCGGCGACCTGACGTCCGGGATGGTGCTGGAGGGGGTCGTCACGAACGTGGCCGCCTTCGGCGCGTTCGTGGACATCGGCGTGCACCAGGACGGGCTGGTGCACGTGTCGGCGATGTCGAAGACCTTCGTGAAGGACCCGCGCGACGTCGTGAAGCCCGGCGACGTGGTCAAGGTGAAGGTCATGGAGGTGGACATCCCGCGCAAGCGGATCTCGCTGACGCTGCGGCTGGACGACGAGGCGGGCGCGGACGCGTCCGGCGGCGCGCCCAGGCGGGGCGACCGAGGTGAGCGCGGGGAGCGCGGGGAGCGGACCGACCGGGGCGGCCGTCCGCCGCAGCAGCGCCAGGGCGGCAGGGCCGCCGGTGGCGGCACTGGCGGTGGCGGCGCTGGAAGTGGCGGGGGCCGCCGGAACGAGCGGGGCGGAAGGGACGAGCGGGGCGGGGGCGGCAGGGACCGCTCGTCGGCCCCCGCGCCGGGCAACAGCGCGATGGCGGACGCCCTCCGCAAGGCCGGTCTCCTGGGTGAGGGCGGCGGCAAGCGCAAGTAGGCGTGCGCGAGGGCCCAGGAGGCGGTACGTAGGCCGTACCGCCTCCTGGGCCCCGCCCCCGCTGCCGTACGAGAGAGGCCACAGCCCGGCGGGCTGTGGCCTCTCGCGTGCGGGGGCGGCTACGGCAGGAAGCGCAGCGCCCAGTCCGCGCGGTTGGCGACCGTCAGGTCGTCGTCGTCCGTGAGGGGCCGCAGGACCCGGTCGGCCGTCTTCGGGTCCGACTGGACCAGCTCGACGATCTCGGCGGCCAGGCCGTCCTGGTCGTCGCCGAGGTCGACGGCCGAGGCCCGGATCAGGTCCGGGAGGGCCTCCGGGCCGCCGAGGGCGGCGAGGACGCCGCCGAGGAGCTCACGGGCGTAGGCGTTCCGTTCCGTGAGGGCGCGGTCCAGTTCCGCCTGGAGGCGGGGCAGGAGACCGGCGTCGCCCGAGGCCGCGATCTCGTCGGCGAGGTCGATCGTCTCGTCGACGTCCGCGTCCAGATCGTCCAGCATCTCGGTCAGCCGGGTCAGTAGGTCGGTCATGGTCCTGCCTCCTGGAATGCGCCGTCCACGAGGACGGGGACGGTCGTCGAGCTGTCGATCTCGGCGGCCACGGCCACGTCCTGCGGAAAGCCGTACTCGTACAGTTCACGGCCCGAGTCGCAGCCGTGCAAGGCGGCGACCGGGTCCTCCGTCGCCGCCCACAGCGTCGCCGCCGCGGCCGCCTCGGGGGTCGGCGTGCCCGTACCCGCGAGGGCGGAGAGCACCGCTCCCGCGCCCAGCAGGTCTTCGAGGGCGGGGCGCAGCGAGCCGTCGGGCCACCGCTCGCCGGAGGCGATGACGGCGAGCGGACGGTCCTCGGAGCCGTACCCCCGGTCCGTGAGCCAGCGGGCGACGGCCGTGCGGTTGCGCAGGGAGGCGGCGACGACGGTCGCCCCGCCGGCCTCCGCCGCGATCGTGGAGCCGTTCGGGGACGGCAGGACCAGCCGCGACGGCACCGGGGCGGCGCGCAGGGCCGCCGGGGAGAGCGTCCACGGGTGGTCGGGGGTCGCCTCGCCGCGGCCGACGGCGAGGGTGGCCCCGACGCGCTCCGCGTACGCGGCGGCTGTCGCGTCCCGCCACCGGTACGGGTGGACGGCCGCGCCGGCCTCGACCGCGACGCCGACGGACGTGGTGAACGAGAGCACGTCGACCACGACGACGCAGGCGGCCGCCGGGGCGAGGGCCCGTGCCTCGACGGGCCCCCAGCCGAAGGAGATCGTCATGAGGCCGCCATCAGAGCTCGGTGACCTTGCCGTCGGCGACCTCGATGCGGCGGGTGGTGCGGACGGCGTCGAGCATGCGCCGGTCGTGGGTGACCAGGAGCAGGGTGCCGGTGTACGAGTCGAGGGCGGACTCCAGCTGCTCGATGGCCGGCAGGTCCAGGTGGTTGGTCGGCTCGTCGAGGACGAGCAGGTTCACCCCCCGGCCCTGGAGGAGCGCGAGCGCGGCGCGCGTCCGCTCGCCCGGGGAGAGCGTGGTGGCGGGCCGCAGGACGTGCTCGGCCTTCAGCCCGAACTTGGCGAGCAGGGTGCGGACCTCGGCGGGCTCCGTGTCGGGCACGGCCGCGCAGAACGCCTCCAGGAGCTTCTCGGTGCCGTGGAAGAGCTTGCGCGCCTGGTCGACCTCGCCGACGACGACGCCCGAGCCGACGACCGTGTCGCCGGAGTCCAGCGGGAGCCGGCCCAGCAGGGCGGCGAGCAGCGTCGACTTCCCGGCGCCGTTGGCGCCGGTGACGGCGACCCGGTCGGCCCAGTCGATCTGGAGCGTGACGGGTCCGAAGGCGAAGTCGCCGCGGCGCACCTCGGCCTCGCGCAGGGTCGCCACCACCGAGCCGGAGCGCGGGGCGGCGGCGATCTCCATGCGCAGCTCCCACTCCTTGCGGGGCTCCTCGACGACGTCGAGGCGCTCGATCATGCGCTGGGTCTGCCGTGCCTTGGCGGCCTGCTTCTCGCTGGCCTCGCTGCGGGCGTTGCGGCCGAGCTTGTCGCCGTCGGTGGCCTTGCGGCGGGCGTTCTTGACGCCCTTGTCCATCCAGGACCGCTGCATGTGGCCGCGCGCTTCGAGGGCGGCCCTCTTGCCGGCGTACTCCTCGAAGTCCTCGCGCGCGTGGCGCCGGGCGGTGTCGCGCTCGTCGAGGTACGCGTCGTAACCGCCGCCGTACAGGGTGATCTGCTGCTGGGCGAGGTCCAGCTCGAGGACCTTGGTGACGGTGCGGGTGAGGAACTCGCGGTCGTGGCTGATGACGACCGTCCCGGCGCGCAACCCCTTCACGAAGGTCTCCAGGCGCTCCAGACCGTCGAGGTCCAGGTCGTTGGTGGGCTCGTCGAGCAGGAAGACGTCGTAGCGGGAGAGGAGGAGCGAGGCGAGGCCGGCGCGGGCGGCCTGGCCGCCGGAGAGCGAGGTCATCGGCTGGTCGAGTCCGACGGTGAGCCCGAGGGAGTCGGCGACCTCCTCGGCGCGCTCGTCGAGGTCGGCGCCGCCGAGGTTCAGCCAGCGCTCCAGCGTCGTCGCGTACGCGTCGTCGGCGCCGGGCGTCCCGTCGACGAGGCCCTGGGTGGCCTCGTCCATGGCGGTCTGGGCGGCGGAGACGCCGGTGCGGCGGGCGAGGAACTCGCGCACGGTCTCCCCGGCGCGCCGCTCGGGCTCCTGCGGGAGGTGGCCGACGCCGGCGGTGGGCGGGGAGAGCCGCAGCTCGCCCTCCTCCGGGGCGTCGAGCCCGGCGAGCAGCCGCAGCAGCGTGGACTTTCCGGCGCCGTTGACGCCGACGAGGCCGATGACGTCACCGGGGGCGACGACGAGGTCGAGCCCGGCGAAGAGGGTGCGTTCGCCGTGGCCGGCGGCGAGGTCCTTGGCGACGAGGGTTGCAGTCATGAGGGTACGAATCCTAGGCGACGGCGGGGGCGCGCCGACCGGCACGCCCTCACCCCGGCGGGAGCGGGTCCGCCCGGTCAGGCGGCGGTGGTCGCCGCGAGCCGTACGTGCGGGGGCCCGGCCGCCGGGTCGTCGAGGAGACGGAGGAGGACGGCCCGGTAGGTGTCGCCGTGGAAGCGGTACGGGCCGACGCCCGGGTAGCCGTCGCGCTCCAGGTCTACGGGGTCGCCCGGGCCGCCGGGTACGGGTCGGCCGGGTCCGGGTCCGGCGGGTCCGGGTCCGGTGGGTCCGGGTCCGGTGGTCTGCCAGGCGAAGTCGCGCCAGACGACGTCCTCGCCGTCGCGTTCGACGAAGGCGGTGACGCTGCCGCAGCCGGGGTCCACGCACTCGGGGCAGGAGTACACGGTGCGGCGGCGTCCGGCGGCGTGCGGGGGCTCGGCGTCGAGGAGCAGCGCGTGGACGTGCTCGGCGCGGACGACGGGCGGGAGGTCCGAGGCCAGCGGCGAGACGGCGTCGACACCCTCGACCTCGTCGAGCCGGTGGAGCAGGGGCCTGCCGTCGACCACGAGATCGGGGGTGTCGCGGTGAGGGCCGGTGAGATCGAAGGTCGTGTACGCGGGCGGCATGAAGGAAGTATTTCCCCGGTCCGGGGCCCGTTCCATGGCTGTGGAGTCCCGGAAATGTCCCGGTCCCGGTACGGTCCCGGCCATGGACAGCGACGTGATCGTGGTGGGCGGCGGGGTCATCGGGCTGACGACGGCGGTGACCCTCGCCGAGCGTGGACTCCGGGTGCGGATCTGGTCACGGGACGACGTGACGGCGACGACCTCGGCGGTGGCGGGTGCCCTGTGGTGGCCCTACCGGATCGAGCCCGCGGCGGAGGTCGGCGCGTGGGCGCTCGCCTCGCTCCGGGTCTACGGGGAGCTGGCGGCCGATCCGGAGCGCACGGGGGTGCGGTGGGTGGCCGGGGTCCACGCGGACACGGTCCTGGACGGTCTCGGCGCGTGGGCGAAGGAGGTGCCGGGGCTGCGCCGGCTGGCTCCGGAGGAGGTGCCGGGGCCGTACGGCACGGGTCTCGCGGCCCGGCTGCCGCTCATCGACATGCCGGTCCATCTGACGTGGCTGCGGGGCCGGTTCGAGGCCGCGGGCGGGGTCTTCGAGCGGCGTACGGTCACCGGGTTCGAGGAGGCGGCGGCGCGGGCGCGGGTGGTCGTCGACTGCGCGGGGTTCGGTGCGCGGGAGCTCGTGCCGGACGCCGGACTGCGGCCGGTGCGGGGGCAGTTGGTGCTCGTGGAGAACCCGGGCGTCGAGGAGTGGTTCACGTCTCCGGACGCCGGGGCGGGCGAGGCGACGTACTTCTTCCCGCAGCCGGGGCGGCTGGTGCTCGGCGGTACGACCGAGGAGGGCGCGGAGGGGCTCGACCCCGATCCGGCGACGGCGGCGGCGATCGTCGCGCGGTGCGCGCGGGTCCGGCCGGAGATCGCGGGGGCGCGGGTCCTCGGGCACCGGGTGGGGCTGCGGCCCGCGCGAATGGGTGGCGTGCGGATCGAGGCGGTGCCGCTGCCGGGCGGAGGCCGGTTGGTGCACCACTACGGGCACGGGGGCGCGGGGGTGACGGTGGCCTGGGGCTGCGCGGAGCGGGCGGCGGAGTTGGCGTTCGGCTGAGCGGGCGGCGGAGCCCCGGCGTAGGGCCGAGGGGGCGACGGGGCCGGCGTACGGCTGAGCGGGCGGTGAAGCCCCGTAGGGCCGAGCGGGCGGCGGAGCCGGCGTACGGCCGGCCTCGCGGCCGTCCCGGGGCGGATGCGACCCGCCCCGGAAAAGGCGCGGGGCGGGTACGACCCCCCGGACCGTACCCGCCCCGCGTGACCCGCTACTGCCAGAGCGGCGGGCGGCTGTTGTTCTCCGCGTCGGCGCACTGCTTGGCGCGGCGCTCCAGGGCGTCGGCGCGGGCGATGGCCTTGCGGGCCTCCGTCGTGGCGCCGAGGCGCTTGAGCTGGTTCGCCCGGTCGCGCTCCTTGCGGGCGTCGGTCCGCAGCTTGTTGATGTTGCAGCTGATCGTGGCCGCGGACGCGGGCTCGGCGGTGGCCGTCTGCCCGAGCAGCACGCCTCCGGCGAGCAGCGTCGTGGCGAGCACGGCCGTCAGGGTGCGGCGCAGGGACGTCGCGTGGTGCATGGTGGTTCTCCAACTTCCCGGCCTTGTGAGCCGGTTCGAGGCATGGTCAGTACCGGTCGGTAACTTTACCTGCCCGGAAGTCGGTTTCACGCCATTGGCCGTACCCGGCACCCGACCGTCAACATTCCTTCACAGGACTCCCACTGACGAGGTGATAGGTGGCCCGCGCGTCGAGGAGCAGGGGGACGAGCGCGCGCTGCGACTGCCGCAGCGGCACGAACACCCCGGCACCGTCCGGCCGGACGGTGACTCCGTGCAGGGCGAGTTCGTCGCCCGCCTCGGCGTACTGCGCGGCGTCCAGGCGGTAGCCGCACGGCGGGTCGGCGAGGATCTCCTCCGGCTCCGGCGGGTCGTTGTCGGCGCCGCCGAGGAAGACCGGCCCCCGGTCGGCGAATCCGGTGTGCCGGGCGGCCGCCGTGGCCGCCGTGAGCGGCCCGCGCCGCTCGTCGACATAGGCGAACGCACCTTCCAGAGCGACCCGTTGGGTGGCGACGCGCCGCCGGTGATTGCGGGCCGGGTCGTTCTTCTCCGCCTCGTCGAGCGCGTCCACCCGGGTCTCGACGAGCAGGCCGGCGGAGTGTTTGATGCCGGCCGTGTTGCGCAGGATCCGCTCCTGGCCGTCGCCCGCGACCTGCTTGACCGGCTTGCCGGTGAGCGGGTCGGTCCAGATGCCGTAGATGCCGGTGCTGTATCCGGCGAGCCCGGCGGCGGGCCGGACGTAGGACTCCGAGAGCGTCCGGGACTCGTCGTGGACGTGCGGGTCGGCGTCGAGGCTGCGGGGCCAGAGGGCGAGCAGCTCCTTCTCGTAGTACCGCGGAGTGGCTCCGTACTCGTGCAGGTCGTAGACGAGTTCGGGGCGCCGGTCGCGGATCACGGCGGCCACGGCCCGCGCCTCGGCGGTGCGCAGGGCGATGTGGTCGCGGTTGACGTCGATGCCGTCGCCGTTGCCCCGGGTGTCGGCCTCCCGGCCGTCGGGGTTGGCGGTGGGGACGACGAGGAGGGTGGTACGGGCGAGGAAGCGCCGGGTCTCCGCGTCCTGCGCCTGGGAGAGGTCGCGCAGCACGCTCAGGCAGGCCTCGCGGCCCGCGGGTTCGTCGCCGTGCTGGCTGCAGACGAGGAGGACGGTGGTGCCGGTGCGGCCCGTGCCGAGGGTGGCGAGCCGCAGCGGCCTGCCCTGCGCCGTGGTGCCGATCGTGCGGACCGACACCCGGTCGCTCCCCCGGTCGACGGCCGCGAGGAAGTCCCGTTCCTCGGCCTCCGTGGTCCACCGGGCCCCGTGGCTCGTCTCGAAGCCGGTGTGCGGGAGCGGGGGCCGGGACGCGCTGTCCGCCGCCTTGGCGGGGACGGTGACGAGCGGCAGGGTGAGGGCGGCGGCGCCCGCCGCGAGGGCGAGCACGCGGCGCGAACTGCGGTGTGCGGTAAGGAATCTCATCGGGCCGCTCCGGTGCCGGGGAGTCGCGGTCCGGTGACCCCGGCCGGCGGTACGGAGCCGCTCAGCCACGGTGCGGCGGTGGGCGGTGCGAGCACCGAGGGGGCCGGTCCCGTCGTCGCCCGGGCGAAGGCGTCCGCACCGCCGACCAGCGGCAGCTTCGCCCAGGTACGGGCGAGGTCGAGCGTCAGGGTCGGTGTCGTCGACGGAGGGTCGAGCAGGTCCCTGTCGGTACCGCCGACGATCAGGGCGAGGCGGTGGCCCGCGGGCACGACGTGGTCGGTGGCGGCGAGCCGGATCGTCATGGTGTACGCCCTGCCGGGGGTCAGCGGCCGCTCCTGACGGGGGTCCGCCCAGGTGCCGAGGTCGGCCCAGCCGCGGCTGACGACCGTGAAGCCGACGTCCGCCGTGCGGGCCCGGGTCTCCTTGAAGCAGGCGCTGTCGCCGGGGGCGCTGGCGCCCCAGCAGGTGCGGTCGGTCAGCGTGGTGATGCCCTCCCCCGCCGCCGCGTAGTCGCGGATCGTGTCCGGGCCGAGGTCGACGAGGACGGCGGAGAGGTGCGCGGTGGCGGTCGTCGGGGTGGCGGTGACCGTCACCTTGGAGGAGCCGGAGATCCGCAGCTCACGGGAGAGCGGACGGGTGACGAACCCGGCCTTCTCGGGGGTCGTGCCGTCGATCCGGGCCGCCCAGTCGGTCTCTCCGAGGCTCGGGTCGTCGGTGAAGGTCTCGGTGCTGCCGGGTGCCGCCGGGCTCCGGCCGAGGGTGCCGACGCCGGGTGCGGCGCCCGGGGCGGGTCGCAGGGTGGTGGTCCCGGTGACGCGCGGCGGCCAGTGCCGGTCGGTGGTCCAGCGGTCCGGGGCGCGCTCGATGTCGGCGACCGGCTCGCGGTCGATGCCGTTGTCGTAACCGAGGAGGTAGTGGTCGAACCAGCGGTGGAGGGTGCGGACCCAGTCGGCGCGCCGGAAGTCGAAGGGATCGACGTGGCCGGTCTGGGAGAGCCAGATCTTCCGCTCGACGCCCCGGGCGCCGAGCGCGTCCCACCACTGGCCGAACTGGTTGGCGCGGACGTTCAGGTCCTGCTGTCCGTGGACGACGAAGACGCTGGCCTTCACCTTGGAGGCGTCCCGCACATGGTCGCGCTCGCTCCAGGCGGGGGTCCAGTCGCCGCTGTAGGGGGTGGCCTCGGTGATCCGGTCCTGGACGGCTCCGCAGCGGGCCCGCGCGTCGGGGCTGTTCACGTAGTCGGAGAGCCAGCTCGGGTTGGCGTTGTAGAGCGGGGCGCCCTGGGAGTGGAAGTAGTCGTACCAGGAGGAGATGGCTCCGATCGGAACGATCGTTTTCAGCCCTTCGACGCCGGTGGCGGCCACGCCGTTGGCGATGGTGCCGTCCCAGCTCTTGCCGATCATGCCGACGTTGCCGGTGCTCCAGCCGGTGGCGGCGGCCCGGCCTGTGCCGGTGCGGGTGGTGTAGCCGTGGGCGCGGCCGTTCAGCCAGTCGACGACGGCCTTGGCGGACCGGACGTCGGAGCGGCCGCCGACGTCGTCGCAGCCGTCGGAGCGGTTGGTGCCGGCGAGGTCGACGGCGACGAAGGCGTAGCCACGCGGGACGAAGTAGTTGTCGTAGAAGAGCGGGAACTGGACGGGGTTCCCGTCGGCGTCGTAGGTCTTCTTCTGGCCCTCGTTGCCGCGTCCGCAGCAGGCGTAGTACGGGCTGGCGTCCATGATGACCGGGATCTTCCGGCCGGCCGCGGCGGGCTCCCGGGGACGGACGATGTCGACGGCGACCCGGTCGCCGCGTCCGTCCCCGTCGCCGTCGAGTCCGGTGTCGACCCAGACGGACTCGCGGACGGCGTCGGCGTACGAGTGGACGGGCCGTGACTCGCGCACGGAGGCCGCGGATTCGGCGGCGGCCGCTGCCGCCCCGGAGGGCACGGCGGTCGCGGAAGGCTCGGGCTGCGCGCCGGCCGGGGTGACCAGGGTCGCGAGCAGGGCGGCCGTGGCCGCGGCCACGAGGGTTCCGTACGGCAGTCGGGCTCCGCGGGTTCTCCGCTTTCGCATCGGCATGGGCCGGAACGTACCCCGGTCAACTCCCGCGCAAAAGAGTGCCGGAGGGATTCGGGTGACGGACGGTTCATGTCGGCCGAATGGCGATCGTGTGACAGGGGGTCCTCTGGACGTGACGGTGCGTCGGGAGGCTGAATAGGGTCCGGAATAAGGACCGACGACCACCCGCGCGTCTTACGTTTCTTATGACTTGGGGAGCACCTGTGCACCGCAGAATCATCGTTCCGAGCGCCCTCGCGGCCTCCCTGCTGCTGGCGATCCCGGCATCGGCGGCCGATTTCGTCCCTGGGGCCCCGGGTATCGGCGACTCCTACTACCCCGCCAGCGGCAACGGCGGCTACGACGTCTCCCATTACGACCTGCGCCTGAAGTACCAGCCGGAGACCGACCTGCTCGAAGGCACGGCGACGATCCTCGCCACGACGAAGCAGAACCTGTCCCGGTTCAACCTCGACCTCGGTCTGAAGGTCAGCGAGGTCCGCGTCAACGGCCGCCTCGCGAAGTTCACCACCTCGGGCGACCACGAGCTGGAGGTCACCCCGGCCGCGCCCCTGGAGAAGAACAAGGCGATCTCGGTCGTCGTCCGCTACGCGGGCAAGCCCTCCGAGTTCAAGGTCGACGGCTGGTCGGCCTGGGCCCGCACCCCGGACGGCGGTGTCGCCGCGCAGGAGCCGGATTCGGCCATCTGGTGGTTCCCGTCCAACGACCACCCGCTGGACAAGGCCACCTTCGACGTCTCCGTCTCCGTGCCGGACGGCACCCAGGCCATCAGCAACGGCGTGCTCCAGTCGCAGTCCTCGCGGCTCGGCTGGACCCGCTTCAACTGGCGCTCCAACAAGCCGCAGGCGACCTACCTGGCCACGCTCGCCGTCGGCAGGTTCGACATCACGACGGACAGGACGGCGAACGGGCTGCCGGTCCTCAACGCGTACAGCAAGGACCTCGGCGACAACGCGGGCGCGGCGCGCGCCTCGATCGAGCGCACGACCGAGGTCGCGGAGTGGCTGGAGTCGGTCTTCGGGCCGTACCCCTTCAACTCCCTCGGCGGGTACGTGCCGAACGTGACCAGCGGTTACGCCCTGGAGACGCAGACCCGCCCGTTCTACAGCCCCCGGCAGTTCGCCAACGGCGCGAACGTGTCGGTGGTCGTCCACGAGCTGGCTCACCAGTGGTACGGCGACAGCGTCTCCGTACAGGACTGGAAGGACATCTGGGTCAACGAGGGCTTCGCCCGCTACAGCCAGTGGCTGTGGTCGGAGAAGGAGGGCGAGGGCACGGCGCAGGAGCTGGCGGACTACGTCTACGCCACGCGGACGGCCGAGGACCCGTTCTGGACGGTCAAGCCGGGTGACCCGGGCGCGGAGAACCAGTTCCACATCGCCGTCTACGACCGGGGCGCGCTGGCGCTGCAGGCGCTGCGCAACGAGATCGGCGACGAGGACTTCTTCGCGATCCTGAAGGGCTGGCCGCAGGAGTTCGCCTACGGCAACGCGCGCGTCGCCGACTTCGTGCGGTACGCGGAGCGCGTCTCCGGCAAGCCGCTGGCCGGGCTCTTCGACACCTGGCTGTACCAGCCGTCGAAGCCGTCCGCGCCGACGGCGGCCGCGGCCGGTCTCTCCGCCCCCGCGGCGGCGCCGGCAGCGGGTCCGGCCGCACGGTCGGCCGCCCCGTCGGCCGCTCCCCGGCCCGTGCAGCCGAAGTCGTGGAAGAAGATCGCGGCGACGAACACGGTCCACGACCACGACGAGCACCAGGGCCACGACAAGCACTGAGTCGGGCCGGGCCGGCGCCCCGGGGGTACACACCCGGGGCGCGCGTCCGGGGTACACACCCGGACCCACGTCCGGGGCCCGCATCACGGGCCCGCGTCAGAGGCCGTCCGTCAGCGCTTCGCGCGGCGGGCGGCCTCGCGCGCCTTCCGGGCCAGGGGCAGATAGCGCAGCCGCTCGGGGAGGACGGGGACCACGGCCCGGACGACCCGGGCGAACCGGCGCAGCGCCCGCTCCTGCTCCTCCGTCCACTCCAGGCCGATGGCCTCCCGGGCGTCCGGCGGCATCAGACCCACGGTGAGGAAGGCCCGCAGCCGCAGGAACGGGCGGCGCAGGACGGGCCAGAGGAGGCGGAGCGCGAGCCGCAGGGGCGGCGGCCCCCGGTCCGGGGCGGGCACCGGCAGGTCGGGGTCGAGCAGCTCCCGGACCACGACGGTGGCCTCCAGCTCCTCGGCGAGGACCTTCCGGTAGTACGGCCAGAAGGCCTCCACCGTCTGCGGCATGTCCCGGTCGTGGATGCCGAGGACGTGTCCGACCTGGAGCCACTCGGCGTACAGCTGCCGTTCCTGGGCCTCGGTGAGGGGGCGGGCGAGGAGGCCGAGCCCGTACCGGTAGACGGGGAAGCCGGTCGCGTGGACCCAGGAGTAGTAGGCGGGGGTGAGGGCGTGGTACGTGCGGCCGTGGGCGTCGGTGCCCCGGATGTCGCGGTGCAGTTTCCGCAGGCGGCGGCCTTCCTCGGCGGCCTCCTCGCCGCCGTACACCCAGAGCTGGACCGAGCGCAGGGAGCGTTCGCCGCGGCCCCAGGGGTCGGTGCGGAAGACGGAGTGCTCGTCGACCCCGGCGCCGATCGCGGGGTGGGCGACCTGCATGGCGAGGGCGGCGGGCAGCATGAGGAGCGCCCGGATGTCGCCGGCGACGCTCCACAGCACCCCGCCGACGGGCGGCGGTACGGGGTCGTCGACCGGGGCCCGGTCCGGGGTCTCCTGCGGGCGGCTCATGGGGCTGTTCTCCTCACACGTCCAGGCTGCACCCATGGCGAAGGGGCCGTCACCCGGGCGTTCCGCTGCCCGGGCGACGGCCCCTTCGTGGGGTCCGGTGGGTCAGCCGCGGTCGGCGCCGACCGGCTCGCCGACGATACGGCTGGCGAGGGCGTGGGCCCAGGCCTCGACGTCCGCGTTGAGCTCGCGCTCGGCGGCGGCGCGCTCGGCGGCGATCTTCGCGGAGCCGGCGGCGATGATGGCCTCGCGCTCGGCGTTGCCCTCGGCGCGGGCGGCGGCGATGGCGGCCGAGCCCTCCTCGGTGGCCCGGGAGCGGATGCGCGCGGCCTCGTGGCGGGCCTCGGCGAGCTCCGCCTCGTACTGCTCGCGGATCTGCGTGGCCTCGGAGCGCAGCTCGTCGGCGCGCTCGGTGCCGCCGTCGATGGCGTCCTCACGCTCGTCGAGGGTGCGCCGGATCTTGGGCAGGATCCCCTTGGCCAGGATGAGGAAGGTGAGCGCGAACAGCACCAGCCCGAGGATGAGCTCGGCCCAGACGGGGTTGAGAGGACCAAGGTCCATTTCGAAGACAGTGGGGTTACTGGCGAGGGTCATGCGCGCATTCTACCTGGCTCAAATGAGGACAATTCAGACACTGGGAAGAGAGTTGGCGCGCTCGTGCGCGCCCGTCAAGATTCCCGGCACCCAAAGGCTACCGGAAGGTAACCACGACTGATTGTATATGCGGCGCCAGTCCAACCCCCCACGTATCCATGGGAGTTCCTGTGTCCTTCGCCGCGCTCCGCCGCGCCCCCGGCGCCGCACTTTCCCTCGCGCTCGCCGCCGCCACCCTGGCGGCCACCGCACCGGCCGCGACCGCCACGACCGCGTCCGCCACCGAGACCCCGCGCCTGAAGGTGCTCAGCTACAACGCGTTCCTCTTCTCCAAGACGCTCTACCCGAACTGGGGACAGGACCACCGGGCGAAGGCGATCCCCGCCGCCTCCTTCTTCCAGGGGCAGGACGTGGTCGTGATCCAGGAGGCCTTCGACAACTCCTCCTCCGACGCGCTCAAGGCGAACGCCGCCGCGCAGTACCCGCACCAGACCCCGGTCATGGGCCGCAGCAAGACCGGCTGGGACGCCACCGGCGGGGCCTACTCGGCGACCACACCCGAGGACGGCGGGGTGACGATCTTCAGCAAGTGGCCGATCGTCCGCAAGGAGCAGTACGTGTACAAGGACGCCTGCGGCGCCGACTGGTACTCGAACAAGGGCTTCGTCTACACCGTCCTGGACGTCAACGGCAGCCGGGTCCACGTCGTCGGCACCCACGCCCAGTCCACCGACCCGGGCTGCTCGGCGGGCGAGGCGGCGCAGATGCGCAGCCGCCAGTTCAAGGCGATGGACGCCTTCCTCGACGCCAAGAACATCCCGGCGAACGAGCAGGTGATCGTCGCGGGCGACATGAACGTCGACTCGCACACGCCCGAGTACGGCACGATGCTCGCCGACGCCGGCCTGGTGGGGGCCGACGCCCGCACCGGCCACCCCTACTCCTTCGACACCGAGCTGAACTCGATCGCCTCCGAGCGCTACCCGGACGACCCGCGCGAGGACCTCGACTACGTCCTCCACCGCGCCGGGAACGCCCGCCCCGCCGGCTGGACCAACCACGTGGTCCTGGAGCAGAGCGCCCCGTGGACGGTCTCCAGCTGGGGCACGCGGTACACGTACACCAACCTCAGCGACCACTACCCGGTCACCGGCTTCTGACCGGAGCGGCGGCGGACTCGGCTCAGTAGCCGGACCCGCCGAAGAGGCTGTAGAGCCAGGCACCGAGCACACCGGCGACGCAGAGCAGCACGACGAAGGAACCCAGGCTCGTGTGCCGCCCCTTACGGGGCCGGCCGGGTCGGGCGGCACGCGCCGCCCGACCCGGCTTTCCCTGTCTCCCGGACGCTCCCGCCCGACCGGACCGACCGGACCGTCCCGACGGGACGGGGGCCGGCTCGGCGACCGCCGCGACGTCGGCGAGCAGGCTGCGGCAGACCGCCGCCAGCTCCGCCGTCCCGGCCGTCAGGTCGACGACCACCTCGGTACGGGCCGGGGCCGTGGTCCCCCCGTCGAGCAGCCGCCCGGCGCGCAGCAGCGCCTGGTCCTTGCCCCCGGTCGGACCGAGGCTTATCCAGCGGCCCACGTGCTCGCCCCGGATCACCACACCGCCGCCCCGTTCCCGGTAGACGGTGTGCTCCCGCCACAGGACCCCGGCCAACTCCGCGGCCGTCTCCCTGAGTTGCGTGTACATCTGACTCCCCTGTTTCCCGTTCCCCCGATTCGAACAGCCGCAGACTCTAGCCCCCACGAGCCCACATCCCCACCACCGCCCGCTCCCCGCGCCCCTTACCCGCCGAAGTCGTACACGGTGACCGGTATCCCCCGGTCCACCAGCCGCCGGACGACCAGCGGCTCGACCCGCGCCCAGGAGCCACCCGCGAGTCCGCATCCGATGCGCGGCATGTGCACCGAGGCCCCCAGCCCGGTCGCCCGGTCGGCCAGCAGCCCGAGCGCGGCGTCGATCGCCTCGTACCGCACGGGTACGCCGCTGCTCCGCCCGGTGCGCATCCCCCGCTGGCCCACCAGGTTGGCCACCCAGACGTACGACTCGACCTGGACGAACTGCGCGGCGCCGAGGCCGAAGTCGTTTCGCGCGCGGTCGCGGTGCCACTGCCGGTAGGCCGCCTCCGGCTCGCTCCAGCGGCGTGAGACCGCCAGGACGAAGCCCTTGCCCCAGCCCCCGAGATCGTTGCAGACGTGCGCGACGATCTTGACGCCCTTGGCGTGCGGTGCGGTCGCGTCCCCCCGGACGTACGTGATCCCGTTCATGTCGATCACGCTACGGGCCGCCACTGACAAGTGCCGCAGTCTTTTACACAGCTGGTGAGACAGCAATACTGTCCAAGTGACCCGGACAGGCGGGTCGGCGGCAGGGGAAGCGAGGCACCTCGGATGGGCGTCGGGAGCGACGAGGAGCACGAGCCGAGCTACACGGTCGACGAGCTGGCCGCGCGGGCCGGGGTCACGGTGCGGACCGTGCGGTTCTACGGGACCCGGGGGCTGCTGCCGCCGCCCGTCATCGGGGCCCGGCGGGTCGGACACTACGGGCCCGGGCATCTGGCGCGGCTCGCGCTGATCGAGGAGCTCCAGCGGCAGGGCATGACGCTGGCCGCTATCGAGCGGTACCTGGAGCAGCTGCCGGCCGATCTCAGCGAGCAGGACCTGGCCATCCACCGGGCCCTGGTCGCCTCCTGGGCGCCCGAGTCCGCCGAGGAGATCACCCTGCGCGAGCTGGAGCGGCGCGCCGGGCGGCCCCTGACCGAGCAGGACGTGGCCCGGCTCGCCGCGATGGGGGTGCTGGACCGGACCGGCGACGCCGACCTCTTCCGGCTCGACGGGACGCTGCTGCGGCTCGGGGTCGAGCTCCTCGACGTGCCGATCGAGCACGAGACGATCCTCGCCTCCCGAACCGTCCTCCTGGAGCACGCGCGCGCCGCCGCCCAGGAGCTCTCCCGGCTCTTCCGGGACGAGGTGTGGAACCCGTACCGGGAGAGCGCCGAGGACCCGGACCACCTCAACGCCATGCGGTCGCTCTCGGCCCATATGCAGCCGATGGTGGTCCAGGCCCTGGTCACGGCCTTCCAGCGCTCGCTCCGTGAGGAGCTGCGCGCCGCGTTCAGGAGTCGGTGAAGACCTCGCCGCGTTCGGCCTTCGCCACCAGGAGGGCCGGGGGCTCGAACCGCTCGCCGTAGGTCGCGGCCAGCTCACGCGCGCGTGCCGCGAATCCGGCGACACCGCCCTCGTAGCCGTTGATGTACTGGAGCACGCCGCCGGTCCAGGCCGGGAAGCCGATGCCCATGATGGAGCCGATGTTGGCGTCGGCGACCGAGGTCAGGACGCCCTCCTCCAGGAGCCGGACGGTGTCCAGGGCCTCGGAGAACAGCATCCGCTCCTGCATGTCGCGGAAGGGGATCTCGTACCCGGGCTTGGTGAAGTGCTCGCGCAGCCCGGGCCAGAGCTTCCCGCGCCTGCCGTCCTCCGCGTACTCGTAGAAGCCCGCGCCGCCGCTCCGTCCGGGGCGGCCGAACTCGTCGACCATGCGGTCGATCACGGCCTCGCCCGGGTGGGTGGCCCATGCGCCGCCGGCCTCCTCGATCGCGCGCCGGGTCTCGTTGCGGATCTTGCGGGGCAGGGTCAGGGTCAGCTCGTCCATGAGGGAGAGGACCTTGGCCGGGTAGCCGGCCTGGGCGGCGGCCTGCTCGACGGAGGCGGGCTCGATGCCCTCGCCGATCATGGCGACGCCCTCGTTGATGAAGTGGCCGATCACCCGGGAGGTGAAGAAGCCGCGCGAGTCGTTGACGACGATCGGGGTCTTGTTGATCTGCCGGACCAGGTCGAAGGCGCGGGCGAGGGCCTCGTCGCCGGTCTGCTCGCCCTTGATGATCTCGACGAGCGGCATCTTGTCGACGGGCGAGAAGAAGTGCAGGCCGATGAAGTCGGCCCGGCGCTCGACGCCCTCGGCGAGGACGGAGATCGGCAGGGTCGAGGTGTTGGAGCAGAGCAGCGCGTCGGGGGCGACGACGCCCTGGATCTCCTGGAAGACCTTGTGCTTGAGGGACGTGTCCTCGAAGACCGCCTCGATGACCGCGTCGCAGCCGGCGAGGGCCTGCGGGTCGGCGGTGGGGGTGATGCGGGCGAGGAGCGCGTCGGCCTTCTCCTGCGTCGTACGGCCCCGGGCGACTGCCTTGGCGCAGAGCTTCTCGCTGTAGGCCTTGCCCTTGGCGGCGGACTCGGCGGTGACGTCCTTGAGGACGACCTCGATCCCGGCGCGGGCGCAGGAGTACGCGATGCCGGCGCCCATCATGCCGGCGCCGAGGACGGCGACCTTGCGGACCTGGCGGGGCGCGACGCCCTTGGGGCGGCTGGCGCCGGAGTTGACGGCCTGGAGGTCGAAGAAGAACGCCTGGATCATGTTCTTCGCGGTCCGGCCGACGACCAGCTCGGTGAAGTACCGGCTCTCGATGGTCAGGGCCGTCTCGAAGTCGACCTGGGAGCCCTCGACGGCGGCGGCCATGATGGCGCGCGGCGCCGGGTAGGGCGCGCCGTTCAGCTGCTTGCGCAGGTTGGCCGGGAAGGCCGGGAGGTTGGCGGCGAACTTCGGGTTCGACGGGGTGCCGCCGGGGATCCGGTGGCCCGGGACGTCCCAGGGCTGGTGGGACTCGGGGTGCGCGTCGATGTAGGCGATGGCCTTGGCCATCATCTCCTCGGCTGTACGGGCCACCTCGTGGACGAGGCCGTTCTCGAGGGCACGCTTGGGGGTGTACTGGGTGCCCTGGAGCAGGACCTTGAGCAGGGCGTCGGTGATGCCCATGAGGCGTACGGTGCGGGCGACGCCGCCGCCGCCCGGCAGCAGGCCGAGGGTGACCTCGGGCAGGCCGATCTTGGAACCGGGGGCGTCGAGGGCGACGCGGTGGTGGGAGGCGAGGGCGATCTCGTAGCCGCCGCCGAGCGCGGCGCCGTTGATCGCGGCGACGACCGGCTTGCCGAGCTTCTCGATGCGGCGCAGGGCGTTCTTCATCTCGATGGCGCCGTCGAAGATGCCCTGCGCGTGCTCGGGGCCCGCCTTGACCATGTCCTTGAGGTCGCCGCCGGCGAAGAAGGTCTTCTTGGCGGAGGTGTAGATGATGCCCCGGATGGAGTCCTTCTCGGCCTCCACGCGGTCGGCGATCGCGGTGATCGAGGCCCGGAAGGCCTGGTTCATGGTGTTGGCGGACTGATCGGGGTCGTCGAGTACGAGGGTGACGATCCCGGTCTCGTCCTGCTCCCAGCGGATGGTGGAGCTCGTCGGCTGTGCGGTCATCGGGTGCTCTCCGTAAGAGGTTCCGTAAGAGGGGTGAGGACGGGACGGTCAGACGCGCTCGACGATGGTGGCGATGCCCATGCCACCGCCCACGCAGAGGGTGGCCAGGCCGTAGCGCTTGTCCTGGCGCTCCAGCTCGTCGACGAGGGTGCCGAGGATCATCGCGCCGGTGGCGCCGAGCGGGTGGCCGAGGGCGATGGCGCCGCCGTTGACGTTGACCTTGTCCAGGGAGATGCCCATGTCCTTGACGAAGCGGAGGACGACGGCGGCGAAGGCCTCGTTGATCTCGATCAGGTCGATGTCGTCGATGGTCAGGCCGGCCTTGGCGAGGGCCTTGCGGGTGGCCGGGGCGGGGCCGGTGAGCATGATGGTCGGCTCGGAGCCGGAGACCGCGGCCGAGACGATCCGGGCGCGCGGGGTCAGTCCGTACCGCTCGCCGACCTCCTTCGATCCGATGGCGACGAGGGAGGCGCCGTCGACGATGCCGGAGGAGTTGCCCGCGTGGTGGACGTGGTCGATCTCCTCGACCCAGTGGTACTTCTGCAGGGCCACGGCGTCGAAGCCGCCCAGCTCGCCGATGTCGGCGAACGAGGGCTTGAGGCGGGCCAGCGAGTCGGCGGTGGTGCCGGGGCGCATGTACTCGTCGTGGTCGAGGACGACGAGGCCGCTGCGGTCCAGGACGGGGACGACGGAGCGGGCGAAGCGCCCGTCCTTCCAGGCCTCGGCGGCGCGCTCCTGGGAGAGCTCGGCGTACTCGTCGACGTCGCGGCGGGTGAAGCCCTCCAGGGTGGCGATGAGGTCGGCGCCGATGCCCTGAGGGACGAAGTTGGTGTCGAGGTTGGTCATCGGGTCGGCGAACCAGGCGCCGCCGTCGGAGGCCATCGGCACCCGGGACATGGACTCGACGCCACCGGCGAGGACGAGGTCCTCCCAGCCGGAGCGGACCTTCATCGCGGCCATGTTGACCGCTTCGAGGCCGGAGGCGCAGAAGCGGTTCTCCTGGACGCCGGCGACGGTGTCGGGGAGTCCGGCGGCGATGGCGGCGATCCGGGCGATGTCGGAGCCCTGGTCGCCGACCGGGCCGACGACGCCGAGGACGATGTCGTCGATCGCGGCGGGGTCGAGGTCGGGGTTGCGGGACTGGATCTCCCGGATGAGGCCGACGACCAGGTCGATGGGCTTGGTGCCGTGCAGGGAGCCGTTGGCCTTGCCGCGTCCGCGCGGGGTGCGGATCGCGTCGTACACGTACGCTTCGGTGCTCACGGAAAGCCTTTCGCGATGAGGGTGTGAGGGCGGTGCGGGGGCGTTGCGGGACGGAGGTCAGCCGAGGAGGGAACGGCCGATGATCTCCTTCATGATCTCGGTGGTGCCGCCGTAGATGGTCTGGATCCGGCCGTCGGTGTAGGCGCGGGCGACCGGGAAGTCGCTCATGTAGCCGTATCCGCCGTGCAGTTGCAGGCAGCGGTCGGCGACCCGCTTCTGGAGTTCGGTCGCCCACCACTTGGCCATGGAGGCGTGGACGGCGTCGAGACCGGCTCCGTCCGGATCGGTGTGCTCGGCGATGCAGCGGTCGACGAAGGTCCGGGTGACGGCGCACTCGGTGGCCATCTCGGCGATCTCGAAGCGGATGTGCTGGAGCTTGGCGAGCGGCCGGCCGAAGGCCTCGCGCTCCTTGACGTACCGGGTGGTGATCTCCAGGAGGTGCTCCGCCCCGGCGATGCCCGCGACGGCGATGGCCAGGCGCTCCTGGGCGAGGTTGGTCATCAGGTGCAGGAAGGCGCCGTTGAGCTCGCCGAGCAGGTTCTCCTTGGGGACGCGCACGTCGCGGAAGAAGAGCTCGGCGGTGTCCTGGGACTTCTGGCCGATCTTGTCGAGGTTGCGGCCGCGTTCGAAGCCCTCGGCGCCGCGCTCGACGACGAGGAGGGAGAGGCCGTGCGCGCCGCCCTCGGGGGTGGTCCGGGCGACGACGACCACGAGGTCGGCGAGGATGCCGTTGGAGATGAAGGTCTTGGAGCCGTTCAGGATCCAGTGGTCGCCGTGGTCCTCGGCGGTGGTGCGGATGCCCTGGAGGTCGGAGCCCGCGCCGGGTTCGGTCATGGCGATGGCGGTGACGAGCTCGCCGGAGCAGAAGCCGGGCAGCCACCGCCGCTTCTGCTCCTCGGTGGCGAGCGAGGTGAGGTACGGGCCGATGATGTCGTTGTGCAGCCCGATGGCGAGGCCCGGGGCGCCGGCCCGGGTGAACTCCTCGGCCAGGACGGCTCCGTAGCGGAAGTCGGGGTTGCCACCCCCTCCGTACTCCTCGTCGACGGCGAGCCCGAGCAGCCCCTGCCGTCCGGCGGCGCGCCAGGCATCCCGGGCGACGATGCCGTCCTTCTCCCACTGCTCGTAGTGGGGCAGCACCTCCTTGGCCAGGAAGGTCCGGACGGTCGCGCGGAAGGCCTCGTGGTCGGCGGTGTAGAGCTGGCGCTTCATGCTTCGGTCTCCTGGGTCTGGGGGGGTGTCCGGCGGATCAGGGTCGGAGAGGGCGCGGCGTCTGGTGCGGTACATCGCAAGGCGCCGGAGCGTCCTCATAGCGGTGGGGGTACCTCCCGTGCCCGAAGGGCTACGGGGGACTATTGGGGCGTTTCGGCAACTCCGCGAGGTGCCGTGCCAGACGCCGCGCCCCCGGCCCTGATCCGCCGGGCACCCCCCAGAGAGGGGACGGCCCAGTCGCGGGCGACGGCGGCGGTGTCGGCACCGGGCAGGGCGGGGCCCGTGCGGAGGGTGCCGGGGGTGACGGAGAAGCGGGGTGCGGGCGCGGGCTGGGTGAGGCCCGCGTGCTCGGTGAAGGTGGCGCGGGCGGCCAGGTGGGGGTGGCCGGGGGCCTCGCGCAGCGAGAGGACGGGGGCGACGCAGGCGTCGCTGCCGTCGAAGTCGGCGGTCCACTCCGCGCGCGTACGGCTCCGGAAGCGCTCGGCGACGGCCTCGCGCAGTTCGGGCCAGCGGGCGGGGGCGTGGCGGGCGGGGGCGGCCTCCTCGATGCCGAGGAGGCGGACGAACTCCGCGTAGAACCGCTCTTCCAGGGCGCCGACCGCCATGTGTCCGCCGTCGGAGGTCTCGTAGACGCCGTAGAAGGGGCAGCCGCCGTCGAGGAGGTTGACCCCCCTCCGGTCCTGCCAGCCGCCGGCCGCCAGCATGCCGTGGATCATGGTCGTGAGGTGGGCGGTGCCGTCGACGATGGCGGCGTCGACGACCTGGCCCTCGCCGTGCGCACGCGCGTGCTGGAGGGCGGCGAGGACGCCGATGACGAGGTAGAGGGAGCCGCCCGCGTAGTCGCCGACGAGGTTGGCGGGGACCGTGGGCGGGCCGTCCGGATCGGGGCCGATCATGCCGAGGGCGCCGGTGATCGCGATGTAGCCGATGTCGTGTCCCGCGGTCGCGGCGAGCGGTCCGTCCTGGCCCCAGCCGGTCATCCGGCCGTAGACGAGCCGCGGGTTGCGGGCGAGGCAGGGCTCGGGGCCGACGCCGAGGCGTTCGGCGACGCCGGGCCGGTAGCCCTCGACCAGGATGTCGGCGCGCGCGACGAGGTCGAGCACGGTGGCGGGGCCGTCCTCGGCCTTGAGGTCGACGAGGACGGAGCGCTTGTTGCGGTTGGTGAGGTCCCGGGTCGGGTCGATGCCGAGGCCGGGGCCGCCGGGGCGGTCGACGCGGACGACGTCGGCGCCGAGGTCGGCGAGGAGCATGGTGGCGAAGGGGCCCGGGCCGATGCCGGCGAGCTCGACCACGCGCACCCCGGAGAGGGGGCCGTTCCGGGCGGTGTGCGTCGTGCTCATCGAGCCCCCAGGAGTGTGTGACACCAATGATGTAACACCGGAGATGCTAGGAACGTGTTCCACTCGGCACAAGCCCCCCGGCCGAGCAAGCGCTTGGAAATCACGGCGGCGCGGACTTCCGCTATCCTCCGCCGACGACAACCGCGCGGCGGAGTCGCGGTACGGCCGAAATGAGGGGCTGGATGGAGACAGGGGCGGGCGCGGGGCGCGGGGCCGGAGCGGGACCGGAGGGCGACGGAGCGCGGTCGGGGGCCGATGGACGGTACGAGGCCGGGGCGCGGTCCGGGGCCGAAGCGGGCGCCGGGGCCCACGCACAGTCCGAGGCCGAAACGCGGCCCGAGGCCGAAGCGGGGGCCGGGGCCGGCGTGCGGCCGTACGACGTCGTTCTCTTCGGGGCCACCGGGTTCGTGGGCGGGCTCACCGCGGAGTATCTGGCCGAGCACGCCCCCGCGGAGTGCCGCTGGGCGCTCGCGGGCCGCAACCGGGCCGGGCTCACGGCCCTGCGCGAACGGCTCGCCGCCCGGTGGCCCCACTGCGCGGATCTGCCGCTGCTCGTCGCCGACGCCGGCGACCCGGATTCGCTGCGCGCGCTCGCCGGGTCCGCCCGGGTGGTGGCGACGACGGTCGGTCCCTACGTCTGGTACGGGGAGGGGCTGGTCGCCGCCTGCGCGGAGGCCGGTACGGACTACGTGGACCTCACCGGGGAGGCCGAGTTCGTGGACCGGATGTACGTGCGCCACGACGCGCGTGCCCGCGAGACCGGGGCCCGCATCGTGCACGCCTGCGGCTTCGACTCCGTCCCGCACGACCTGGGCGCGTACTTCACCGTACGGCAGCTCCCGGAGGGCGTACCGCTCCGCGTCGACGGTTTCGTCCGGGTCGGGGCCACCTTCTCCGGCGGCACCTTCGCCTCGGCGCTGACCGCGCTCGGCCGGGGCCGACAGGTCCTGGGAGCCGCGCGCGAACGGCGCCTGCATACACCGCGGTTGGTGGGGCGCCGGGCCCACGCACCGCTGGGCGGCCCCCGGTTCAGCGGGGAGACGGGCACCTGGGCGCTGCCGCTGCCGACGCTCGATCCGCAGGTGGTGGCCCGCTCGGCCGCCGCCCTCGACCGGTACGGGCCGGACTTCCGCTACCGGCACTACGCCTCCGCGAAGACGCTCCCGATGGCCCTCGGTGGCGTGGCGGCGGTCGGCGCGGGCGTGGTCGCAGCCCAAATCCCCCCGGTGCGACGCTGGCTGATGGAGCGTTACCAGCCGGGGCAGGGCCCGTCCGCGGAGCGGCGCGCCCGCAGCTGGTTCTCGGTGCGGTTCGTCGGCGAGGGCGGTGGACGCCGGGTCTTCACCGAGGTCTCGGGCGGCGACCCGGGGTACGACGAGACGGCCAGGATGCTCGCCGAGTCGGCGCTCTGTCTCGCCTTCGACCCGCTGCCGAAGACGGCCGGCCAGGTGACGACGGCGGTGGCGATGGGCGACGCGCTGATCGAGCGGCTCCGGGCGGCGGGCATCCGCTTCCGGGTGGCGCACCGGGGCTGATCCGCCCGGCGGATCAGAGGCGTACGAGGCGGAAGGGGTGGCCTGCCGGGTCGGCGTAGACGCGCCAGGCCGGGTCGGCGCCCCCTCCGTCGAGCGGGGTGGCCCCGAGCGCGAGCACGGCTTCGTGCGCGGCGGCCAGGTCGTCGACGCGTACGTCGAGGTGGAACTGCTGCTCGGGCGCGCCCCAGACGGGCGGGCGGTGGTCGGCCACGTCCTGGAAGGCGAGGGCCGGGCCGCCGCCTCCGCGCAGGACGGCGGACCCCTCGCCGACGGCCCACCGGGGATCGGGGCTCTCGACCTCGCCACCGATCAACCGCTGGTAGAACAGCGCCAGTTCCCGTGCGTCGGGGCAGTCGAGCACGAGGCACCGCAGTCGCCCGATCACGCGAGGACCCAGGCGGCGACGACGTAGAGCATGGCGCAGACCCAGGCCAGGACGACGAGTCCGGCGGTGGCGAGGGTCAGGGTCAGGCCGCGACCCGCGGAACGCGGCGGAACGGAAAGGGGTGTTGTCATGGGCACCACTCTGCCGGGCGGGAACGTGACGCGGTATCCGTACGCGTACTCAGGTACTCCCGAGTGCTTCCTTGAGCGCCCTGCGGCAGAGGGAGTCGGCGTGGCGGGTGGTCTCGGGGATGCGGTAGCGCGGGGCGAGGTGGAGGGTGTGGGCGGCGGCGCGGTCGAGGGAGACCCGGTGGCCGACGGAGACGAAGACGGGTTTCACCCTCGCCTGGGTCCGCAGGGCCCGGCCCACCTCCTCGCCGTCGGCGAGCAGGGCGCTGAACTCGCCGCGCTCCGTGCCGGGTTGTTCGTAGGTGAAGGTGAAGGGGTTCTTGGCGACGCCGATGGACGGCCGCCCCGTGAGCACCCCGAGATGGCTCGCGAGCCCGAAGCGGCGGGGGTGGGCGAGACCGTAGCCGTCGCAGACGAGGAGGCCGGGGTCGGCGGTCAGGGAGCCGAGCGCGGCGAGCACGGTCGGGATCTCCCGGAAGGCGAGGAGTCCGGGGACGTACGGGAAGGAGACGCGGCCGACGGCCGTGGCCTCCTCGACCACGTCGAGCGTCCGGGCGTCGAGGACGACGGCCGCGGCGGCGACGAGATCGCGCTCGTCGTCGTAGGCCACGTCGAGCCCCGTGACGTGGCCCTCGCCGACCGCCGGCCCCTCCTCGTCGAGCACGATGCGCCCGCGGAGCTCCTGCTGGACGGCCCGTGCGGCGTCCTCGTCGGCGGGCCAGCCCGCCGGAATCCCGATGATCGTCATAGTGCGTGTCACCCTACGACCCGGGTTCCGAGGGCTGGAACGCCCCGGCGGCGTCCGGAGCGCGCCCGGTAGCCTGGCGATCATGTTCGTACTGGAATTGACCTACACCGCGCCCGTCGAGCGCGCGGACGCGCTCCTCGGCGCGCACGTCGAGTGGCTGGACGCGCAGTACGCCGCCGGGGTGTTCATCGCCTCCGGCCGGAAGAACCCGCGGGACGGCGGGGTGATCCTGGCCGCCGGGGTCGGCCGCGCGGAGATCGAGGCGATCGCGGCGGCCGACCCGTTCAGCGTCGAGGGCGTGTGCGCGTACCGGATCACGGAGTTCTACGCGACCAAGACGGCCGAGGAACTCGCTTCGTTCCGGGAGCAGTTGCCCTCCTGAGGGATGCCCGCGCGGTATGGCGGGCCTCCCGGCGGCGCCTCAGCGGCGTCCGAGGTGGGCGATGCGGCCCTTCTCCCCCGAGGCCCAGCACGCGCCGTCCGGCGTGCAGTCCACCGTGTCGTACGAGCCGGTGTCGACCGTGCGCCAGGTGCGGCCGCCGTCGGTCGTCAGGTCCGTGCCGGTCGGGCCGACGGCGAGAGCGGCCGTCCTGCTGTGCGGGAGCCAGGCGACGCCGGAGCGGTAGGCGGGCGGGGGCGTGTCCGAGGGGCGCCAGGTCCGGCCGCCGTCCTCGGTGACCGCCCCCGCGCTCGGGGACGGCTGGTCCTTGCGGTAGTCGCCGCCGACGGCGATGCCGTGGTGGCGGTCGCGGAAGGCGAGTCCGAAGACTCCCCGCGCCGGGTCCCCGGCGGGGACGGGTGTGGCGGTGGCGGTCCAGGTCAGCCCGCGGTCGGCGGAGTGGAGCACGCGGGCCGTGGCCCCGCCCCCCGTCGCGAGCCAGACGTCCCGGGGCCCGGACGACACGAGGCACTGGCCGCTCGCCGCGAATCCGGCCTCGCCGGGCAGGGCGTCCGGCATCCCGGCGCTCGGCAGCACCTGCCAGGAGCGCCCTCCGTCGCTGGTGGAGAGGATGCGGTACTTCCCGTCGACGGGGTCGCTCATGGCGAGTCCGTGCCGCCGGTCGAAGAAGGTGACGCAGTCGTAGAAGGCGCGCGGATCGGTGTTCCGGAAGGACTCCGTCCAGGTCGCGCCGCCGTCCTCGGTGCGCAGCAGGCGGGAGGCCTCGCCCTCCCCGATGGCGAGGACGACGGCCCGGCGGGCGTCGAAGGCCTCCACGTCGCGGAACTCCAGCTCCTCCGCACCGGGCGGTGATACGTTCCGCCAGCTCCGGCCGCCGTCGGTGGTGCGCAGCACCGTGCCCCGGGAGCCCGCGGCCCAGGCGGTCCTGTGGTCGACCGCCGCGAGCCCGCGGAAGCGGGCGTCGGTGCCGGTCGGTGTCAGCTGCCAGCCGGCCGCGGCCGTGGGGGTCTCCCCGGCACGCGCCGGGGCCGCCAGGCTCAGCGCGAGCGCCGCCCCGATCAGCCCCACCGACATCATTCGTCTCGTCTTCCCCATGGACGTCATGGCGCCGGAAGCTAGTGCCCCGGGGCGGTTCCCGTCCAGGGTGCGTCCCGCGCCGGGCGTTCCTAGGCTGAGTCGCATGAGCGACCGTACGGGCGAGCATGCGCCGACCGAGGAGAAGCCGAAGCTCAAGGAGTACGAGGGTGAGGGCATCACCGTCACTTTCGAGCCACGGCGCTGTCTGCACGCGGCCGAGTGCGTGCACGGTCTGCCCGAGGTCTTCGACCTCTCCCGGAGCCCGTGGGTGCTGCCCGACGCCGCCGAGCCCGGCCTGGTCGCCGAGGTGGTCCGCCGCTGCCCCTCGGGGGCGCTCCAGTACCACCACCACCCGCCGGAGGCCGCGGCCGAGCCTCCGGACTCCCCCACCACCGTGCGCCGCACCCCCTCCGGCCAGCTCGTACTGCGCGGGGACCTGCTCGTGACGGGCCCGCACGGGGAGCGGCACGAGACACGGGTGATGCTGTGCGGCTGCGGGGCCTCCGGGAACCAGCCGTACTGCGACCACTCGGGCCCCTGCGCGGAGCCGGACGACGACGCCGCCGATCGTCGGTGACGCAGCTCACGTGGTCCCCGAATGCACGTTCCGGCCGCTCCGCTCGTCTTCCCTGGTGTGAGGTGCCCTGGTGTCGGGGAGACGCACAGGACCCGCAGTCCGTGTGAGAGGAGCCGGCCTTGTCCGCCGTCATCGAACAATCCGTCCAGGCCCGACTGGTCGCGTCCGCTCCCCGGATGGAGACGGTCCCCGCCACCCTGCGGTACGACCGCGAGGACCCGTACGCCGTGAGCATGGCCTTTCCGCCACCGGCGACCCTGGAGGGCGTCGAGGTCTCCTGGGCCTTCGCCCGCGAGCTGCTCGTCCAGGGGGTGGAGCGCCCGGCGGGGGTCGGGGACGTCCGCCTGCGCCCGTACGGATACGACCGTACGGTGGTCGAGTTCCACGCCCCGGAAGGGGTGGCGATGGTCCACGTCCGGACCTCGGAGCTGCGCCGCTTCCTGGAGCGTTCGGAGCACCTGGTACCGGCCGGGCGCGAGCACCAGTACCTGGACTGGGACGAGGATCTGGCGGAGCTGCTCCGCGACCGTGCCTGATCCTGATCCTCGCCCTTGCCCTCGTCCTGGTCCTCGCCCTTGTCCTGGTCCTGGTCCTGGTCGCCCTGGTCCTCGTGTCGAACGGCCCCCGTAAATCGTTTGCCGCCTCCCGACGCGGGCCGTACCGTCGAGTCTGAACTTGTCGTCACCCGATCGGAGAAGGACGTTGCTCGTCTGAGGTTGCGAGACACCGTGCCGCGCGTGCCCCCTGTGCCGCGTGTGCCGTTCTCGACCTCGGCGTACGAGCCGTTCTCCACACTGCCCGCGCCCCGGTGTCTCACGCGTCGTCCCATGTCACGCTCGCGCTCGCGCATCCGGGAGGCCCCTATGGCGCATCACCCCACCTTCATCACCTGTTCCTCGCTCTCCTTCTCCTGGCCCGACGGCACCGAGGTCCTCGACGACTTCCGGCTTGCGGTCGGCCCCGGCCGCACCGGTCTCGTCGGACTCAACGGCTCCGGCAAGTCGACCCTCCTGAAGCTCGTCGCCGGCGAGCTGACCCCGACCGCCGGCACGGTCCGGGTCACCGGGGAGCTCGGATACCTGCCGCAGAACCTGGTCCTGGACACCTCGCGGCGGGTCGACGAGATCCTCGGCATCGCGGCGAAGCGCGCCGCTCTGCACGCCATCGAGGGCGGCGACCCCGCCGAGGAGCACTTCACCGCTCTCGCCGACGACTGGGACGTCGAGGAGCGGGCCCGCGCCACCCTCGACCAGCTCGGACTCGACGGTGTCGGCCTCGACCGGACCGTCGGCGAGGTCTCGGGCGGCGAGTCCGTCCTGCTGCGCCTCGCGGCGCTGCTGCTCGCCCGGCCCGACGTCCTGCTCCTCGACGAGCCGACGAACAACCTGGACCGGCACGCCCGCGCCCGCCTGTACGAGGCGGTGGAGAACTGGTCCGGGGTCCTCGTCGTGGTCAGCCACGACCGTGAACTCCTGGAGCTCGTCGACCAGATCGCCGACCTGCGGGAGGGCGAGGTCACCTGGTACGGCGGATCCTGGTCCGCGTACGAGACCGCACTCGCCGCCGAACAGGAGGCGGCGGAGCGGATGGTGCGCGTCGCCGAGGCCGACGTGCAGCGCCAGAAGCGCGAACTCAGCGACGCACAGGTCAAGTTGGCGCGGCGCAAGCGGTACGCACAGAAGAGCTTCGAGAACAAGGTCGTCCCGAAGATCGTGGCGAACGGCCGCAAGAGCGACGCGCAGGTGGCGGCCGGCAAGCACCGCACCCTGCACACCGAGCGGCTCTCCGAGGCCCGGGAGCGGCTCGACGCCGCGGTGGAGGCGGTGCGCGACGACGACGAGATCCGCGTCGAGCTGCCCCGCACCTCGGTACCGCCGGGGCGCGAGGTCCTCTTCCTCCGCGAGCTCGAACTGCGCTACGGGGCCAGGGTCGGCGGCGAGTTCGCGCTGCGCGGGCCGGAGCGGATCGCGCTCGTCGGCCGGAACGGCGCGGGCAAGACGACGCTGCTCCGGACGATCGCGGGAGAGTTGGAGCCGCTGTCGGGCGAGGCGGAGGCGCGGGTGCCGCTCCGGTTCCTGCCACAGCGGCTCGACGTGCTCGACGACGGACTGAGCGTGGTGGAGAACGTGGCCCGCTTCGCGCCCACGGCGACGGGGAACGCGATCAGGGCCAGGCTGGCGAGGTTCCTCTTCCGGGGAGCGCGGGCGGATCAGCCCGTGGGCACTCTCTCGGGTGGGGAGCGGTTCCGGGCGACGCTCGCGGCGTTGCTCCTCGCGGAACCGGCTCCGCAGTTGCTGATGCTGGACGAGCCGACGAACAACCTGGACATGGGGTCGGTCCGGAAGCTGACGGCGGCCCTCGACGCGTACGAGGGGGCGCTGATCGTGGCCAGTCACGACGTGGCGTTCCTGGAGTCGATCGGCATCACGCGCTGGCTGCTGCTCGACGGTGAGCTGCGGCCGACGACGGCGGAGGAGGTCCGGGGAGTGACCTCGAAGCGCTAGGGAAGTGACGACAGGGTACTAACGGTGGAGTAACGCCCAGGATTTGGTGCCGCCGCCCGGCGTCAGGACGGGGGCGAGGCCCCCGTCACCGCCGTGCGCGTCGACCGCCGCGGCCAGCAGCCACATGCTGCGGCTGCGGCGGCTCGCCCTGTCCACGAACGAATCACGCGCGTTCATACGCACCATCGCCCAGGATCCGTGAAGGACCGCCCCGCCATGAACGTCACGACCGAGACCACCCTCGCGGCCAACCGGACCGACGCCGGAGCCGGAGCCGGAGCCGAGATCGACTGGAACGAGGCCTTCTGCAGCGAAGGCGCCAACTGCTTCCGGTTCGGCCTCGACGACCCCGGCCGCGCCTACATCGGCTCGACCCTCACCCCCGGTGAGTACGTGAGCGACTCGGTGGAGGCGCTCCGCGCACTGATCTCCGCGGTCAAGGCCGGCGCCGCCGACCATCTGCTCTGAGTAGCCGACCGGTCGCCCGCCATCGAGCGACCAGGACAGTGACCTGCGTCTCCAGCACCCCACAGGAGCAGCGTACATAACGGAACGTAACCGGACATCGCCCGGACGGGCTTGGCCGACGCCTTACGGAGCCTTAACCTACGGTCTCGTAACCTACGAATACGTAGGTAAGCCCGTATGCCCTTCTCTCCCGTCCCCAGGAGTTCCCGTGACGCTCACCTCTCCCCACCTCGGCAGCTCGGCGGAGTGGACCGACGCGCGCCTGCTCTACGCGCTGGAAGAGGTAGTGGAGCAGGAGCTCAACCGGCACCTGAAGGTCACCAAGGACTGGATGCCGCACGAGTACGTGCCCTGGTCCGACGGCCGGAACTTCCCCGGGTTCTTCGAGGACGGCGAGGCCTGGGACCCGGCGCAGTCCAAGGTCACCGACATCGGCAAGATCGCCCTCGTGGTGAACCTGCTCACCGAGGACAACCTCCCTAGCTACCACCACGAGATCGCCAGCCTCTTCGGCCGCGACGGCGCCTGGGGCACCTGGGTGCACCGCTGGACCGCCGAGGAGGGCCGGCACGGCATCGTGATGCGCGACTACCTCCTCGCCTCGCGCGCCGTCGACCCGGACAAGCTGGAGCAGTTCCGGATGTCGCACATGAGCGAGGGCTTCGAGTCCGACAACCGGCACTCGATGCTGCACTCCGTGGCGTACGTCGCCTTCCAGGAGCTCGCCACCCGCATCTCGCACCGGAACACCGGCCACCAGTCCGGCGACCCGGTCTGCGACCGGATGCTCGCCCGCATCGCCACCGACGAGAACCTGCACATGGTCTTCTACCGGAACCTGCTGGGCGCGGCCTTCGAGCTCGCCCCCGACCTGACCATGATGGCCGTGCGGGACGTGGTCGTGAACTTCCGGATGCCCGGACACGGCATGCCGGGCTTCGAGCGGGCGGCGGCGCAGATGGCGATCGGCGAGATCTACAACATGCGCATCCACCACGACGACGTCCTCCAGCCGGTCCTGCGCTTCCTCAAGGTCCTCCAGATCGAGGGCCTCGGGCCGGAGGGCCTGCGCGCCCAGGACGAGCTGGGCCTCTACATGAGCGGCCTGGACAGCGAGGCCAGCAAGTTCGACGAGAAGCTCGCGGCCCGCAAGGCCCGCATGGCGGCCCGCGCGGCCGGCTGAGCCACCCGCCGCCGCACCACTCCGAGCCACCCGCCGCCGCACCACAGAGGGCCCGGGCCCTGACCAATCGCGGCCTGGGGCTCCGGGGTCCCGCGGCTCTGGGCGCCTGGGGCTCTGGACGCCCGGGGCTCTCGGGGCCCGGGGTCCTGGGACTCTCCGGGCCTGGGCGCGGTTCCGGTCCCCGGGAGCCCGTGCGGCTCAGCCGCGGCCCTGCTGCCGCTTGAGCCGCCCGCGCTCCTTCTCGGAGAGCCCGCCCCACACCCCGAACCGTTCGTCGTGGGTCAGCGCGTACTCCAGGCACGCCACGCGCCCCTCGCACGCCCCGCACAGCTGCTTGGCCTCGCGCGTCGACGAGCCGGGGGCCGGGAAGAAGAACTCCGGGCCCGCCTGGGCACACAGGGCGTTCTCACGCCAGGAGAAGTCGGGAGCGGTCAGCACGTCGGTATCCGTCTGCATGACGGACACGTTGCCTCTCCGACGTAAACACGCCATCAACGTTCGATCAATGGCGGATACCCAGCGCCGGGAGAACCGTCTCCGCCACCCGGTACGCCTCCTCCAGGAGCGGGTTCCCGGACAGGATGAACGTGTCCACGCCCAGCTCCCGGTACTCCTGGAGCCGCTCCACGACCTGGGCCGCGGAACCGACGACCGCGGTGCCCGGGCCCGGCCGGAACAGGCTCATGCCGGGCCAGAGGTTCGGGTACGCCTCCAGTTCGCGCGCCCTCGCGGGGACCCTGCCGCCGTGCTGGCGGAACTGGCGCTGCCACCCGACGCCGTCCTCACCCGCCCGCTCGCCGAGCTGCCGCGCGTACGTCGCCTGGCTGGTCACGTCGAGCAGCCGGTCGGCCGCCGCCCAGGCCTCGTCCTCGGTGTCGCGGACGATGAGGTGCAGCCGAAGCCCGATCCGGAGGGTACGGCCGTGGGCCGCGGCCCGTGCCCGTACGTGGTCGAGCTTCTCCTTCAGGAGGTGCGGCGGCTCGCCCCAGGTGAGGTAGACGTCGACGTGCTCGGCGGCCATCTCGATGCCGGGCGCCGAGGAGCCGCCGAACCACAGCGGGACGTGCGGTTCCTGGACGGGCCTCAGTTCCCGGAAGGAGGCGCCCGCGTCCTTGAGGTCGTAGAAGCGGCCCTTGTGGTCGAAGACCTCCCCCGCCGTGAGCCGTTTGACGATCGACCAGTACTCGGCGCTGAGTTCGTAGCGCTCGTCGTGCTCGACGTGGAGCCCGTACTCGCGCAGCGCGGAGGTGGAACCGTTGACCACGTTGAAGCGGAGCCGGCCGCCGAAGAGGTTGTCGAAGCTGAGCGCCATCTTGGCGAGCAGGGTGGGGGCGATCAGGCCCGGGTGGACGGCGAGCAGCGGCTTGAACCGGGTGCTGGTGGAGGCCGCGAGCGCGGAGCCGAGCGGCCAGACGTCGTAGAGGTCGGTGGCGAGCAACGCCCCGGTGTAGCCGAGGCGTTCGACGGTGCCGGCGAGCTGCTGGAGATAGCCGAGGTCGACGGGGCGGCGGCCGGCCGGCTCCCACGGATAGGCGCCTTCGCGCGGAATGATGTACCAGAGGACTTCGGGCGCCGGGGACGCGGGGAATGCCGGGGCCGGCGGGGTTGCCGATGGTGTCGGGGAGGCCGAGGGTGCCGGGGATGCCGGGGTTACCGATGGTGTCGGGGAGGCCGGGGGTGTCGGGGAGGTCATGGGCTCAGGCCTTCCGGGGCAGGGCGTCGGCGACGGTGATCGCGCGGTCGATGAATCCGGTGCGGTGGAAGATGTCCGCGGCCTGCTGCTGCTCGGCGATGAACTCCTCGGTGACCGGCTCGATCGTCCAGGGCAGGGCGCGCAGCGCGGTCTCCCAGTCGTCCGCGGTGCCGCCCTGGTCGGCCGCGGCGATCTCGGCGGCCTCGCGCGGATGCGCGGCGGCCCAGTCGTCGGCCCGCCGGAGCGCGCGGGTGAGCGCCTCGACGAGCTCGGGCCGCTGCTCGGCGAGGTCCCGGCGGGTGAAGAAGACGGACCGGTCGGTGATGATCTCGCCGGTGCGGACCAGGGTGCGCAGACCGCCGGCGCGTCGGGCGGCGGCGAGCTCGGCGCCCTGGGCGACCCAGGCGGTGATCTCACCGGCGCGGAGCTTCTCCTCGCTGCCGGAGTCCCCTCGTACGGGAGTGATGTCGGTGGCGTAGGAGAGACCGGCGTCGTCGAGGGCCTTGGCGACGAGATGTGTCTGCCAGGAGCCGACGGCGAGGTGGACGGTGCCGCCCTTGAGGTCGGCGACGGTCCGGACGGGGCTGTCCTCGGGGACGAGGAGGGCGCCGTGGTCGGGGCGGGGCGCGGAGACGGCGGTGTAGACGATGTCGTGGCCGGCGGCCTGCGCGGTGACGGGCGGGGTGGAGCCGGTGCCGCCGAAGTCGATGGTGCCGTCGGCCAGGAAGGCCCCGGTACGGACGCCGTCGGTGTACGGGTGCCAGGTCACGGTCTCGCCGAGGGCGGCGAGCTCCTCCTCCGCGTAGCCGAGGCGGGAGAGGTGGTAGAGGGAGGGGTTGCTGCGGTGGACACCGATGGTGACGGTCATGCGGGGGCTCCTTCTGCGAGGACGGGGGCGGGGGCGGGTGCGGAGGTGTGGCCTGGGGTGCGGGTGGGGGGTTCTTCGAGCCGGGGCGGGTCGGCCTCCTCGGGCGACGGGGGTACGTGGACGCCGAGGTCGGCGAGGAGGCGTCGGCGCAGGGCGACGAACTCCGGGTCGCCGGGGTCGCGGGGCCGGGCGACGGTGACGGGCACGTCGGTGACGAGGCGGCCGTCGCGCAGGACGGCGACCCGGTCGGCGAGGCGTACGGCCTCGTCGACGTCGTGGGTGACGAGGAGGACTGCCGGGCGGTGGATACGGCGCAGCTCACCGACGAGGTCCTGCATCCGGAGCCGGGTCAGGGCGTCCAGCGCGGCGAACGGCTCGTCCAGGAGCAGGAGTTCGGGCTCCCTGACGAGCGCCCTGGCCAGTGCGACGCGCTGGGCCTCACCGCCGGAGAGGGTGGCGGGCCAGGCATCGGCATGACGGTCGAGACCGACCTCGGCGAGGGCCCGCAGACCGGTCGCCCGGGTCCGCTCCCCGCGCGGCAGCCCGACGGTCACGTTGGCGAGGACCTTCTTGGAGGGGATGAGCCGCGGTTCCTGGAAGACGATCGTGCGGGCGGCGGGGACGAGGGCCTCTCCCCCGTCGGCGCCGTCGAGGGCGCCGAGGATGCGGAGCAGGGTCGTCTTGCCGCTGCCGCTCGCCCCCAGGAGGGCGAGGAACTCGCCGCGCGCGAGGGTGAGGTCCAGGCCGTCGAGGACAGCGCGGGTGCCGAAGACGCGGCGCAGACCCCGTACCCGTACGGCCGTGTCCGTGTCCGTGGCCGCGAATGTGTCCGTGTCCGTGCTCATCGGTCTCCTCCCCCGGGGCCGGCCGTGCGCCAGGGCATGAGGACCCGCTCCAGGCCGCGGACGAGGACGTCTGCGGCGAGGCCGAGGAGCCCGTACACGAGGATGCAGACGGCGAGGATGTCGGTGCGGGCGTAGCTCTGCGCCTGGGACATCAGATAGCCGATGCCCTCGGTGGCGTTGATCTCCTCCGCGGCGATGAGCGCGATGACGCTCAGCGTCATGGAGAGCCGCAGCCCGGCGAGGAGCGAGGGCAGCGCGCCCGGCAGGACGACCTGCCGGACGATCGCCAGGCGGCCGAGGCCGAAGCTGCGCATGGCCTCGACGAGCTTGCGGTCGGTGTTGCGGACGCCGCCGGAGGTGGAGACGTACATGGGGAAGGTGGTGGCGACCGCGATGAGCAGGATCTTCGCGGTCTCGTTGATGCCGAACCACACCATGAAGAGCGGGACGAGGGAGAGGAAGGGGATGGTCCGCAGGGTCTGGAGGGAGGAGTCGAGGAGTTCGTCGCCGAGCCGGGTGAAGCCGGTGGTGATGCCGAGCGTGAGCCCGGCGGTGAGGCCGATGACGAGACCGATTCCCGAGCGGGTGAGGGAGGTCGCCAGCGCGTCCGGCAGCTGCCCGTTCCCCCACAACTCCCCTACCGCGTCGATGACTTGCGTCGGCGACGCCAGGACGTCGGGGGTGAGGAGGCCGGTGGCCGAGGAGGCCCACCACAGGGCGAGGAGGGCGACCGGGCCGAGGGTCCGGACGGTGACGGAGTGGGTACGGGAGCGGGGGCGGCGGACGGGCGGGCGGGGCGCGACGAGGCCGGTGGTCGTCATGAGAGCTTCTCGATGTCGAGGAGATGGGCGGCGATGTCGACCTTGTTCGGCGTGACCTTCTGGTCGGCGTAGAACTGGGCGACCGTCTCGAAGCGCTTGATGTCCTCGGCGCCGATCGGGTCGACGGTGCCTCCCTCGCGGGTGAAGCCGATCTGGACCTCCTTGGCCTTTCCGTTGACGGCGGTGGGGCCGGCGTCGGTGAAGACGTTGAGGTACGCGGCCGGGTCCCGCCTCTCCTTGGCGCTGTTCTCGCGGAGGTAGCGGTAGAGCGCCTTCACGACTTCGGGGTGCTGCTCGGCGAAGTCCGAACGGACCGCGTTGAGGCTGTAGTTGTCGGATCCGATGGCTGTGCCGTCGGCGACGAAGTGCGCCTTGCCGGAGCCGATCTCGGCGACGGCGTAGGTGGACCAGACGGCCCAGGCGTCGACCTGGCCGGCGTTGAAGACGGCGGCGGTCTGGTCGGGGCGCAGGTAGACCCGCTCGACCCGGTCGGCGGGGACACCGGCCCGGGCGAGGGCCTTGAGCAGCAGGTACTCGCCGGTGCCGCCCTTGTTGACGGCGACCTTGCGGCCGACGAGGTCCTTGACGGAGGCGATGTCCGAGCCTTCGCGGACGAGGATGCCCTCGCCGACGGGGTCGGGGTCGGTGGCGGTGAAGAAGGCGAAGCCGGGGCTCTGGGAGAGGGAGGTGATGCCGGAGGTGATGGAGCCGGTCGCGATGTCGAGCTGGTCGGCGTTCATGGCCTGGGCGGCGGGGGCGAAGGGACCGGCGCTGCCGGTCCAGGCCACCTTGGCGCCGACGGCGGCGAGGGCCTTGTCGAGGCTGCCGTCCTTCTTGCCCCGGGCGAGGACGCCGGCGTTGCCGGGGTCGGGGATGCGGACGGTGACCGTGGCGGTGCTGTTCGCGCCGTTCTTTCCCTCCGTTCCCTTCGGGTCGCCTCCGCAGGCGGTGACGGTGGAGAGGGCGGCAAGGGCCACCAGAGCGGCGAGCTTCGTGCGTGGGCGCATGACGGTCGTCCTTCGGGGAGGGGAGGGGAGGGAAGGGGAAGGCGGGGGTTTCCGGGGTGCGGGGTTACTCGGTTACTCGGTTACTCGGTTACTCGGTTACGCGACAGGCTGCGACGGCTGCTGCCCCGCGGCGGGTACGAGGAGACGGGCCCGGCGCAGCGGCTCCGGGTCGGCCCAGGCCCGTACGTCCACGGCCTCGGGCAGGAAGCCGTGGGCGCGCAGCGCCGCCTCCTGCCGGGCGAGCAGATCGAGCCGGGTGGCGGACAGGTCCGGGTGGAGGGTGCGGTGGGTGCCGGGCCGGTAGGCGCCGGCGACCCCCTCGGCGCCCGCGCCCGTCTCGGCGCCGAGGATGCGGGCGACCTCGGCGGGCTCGTCCGCGGCCCAGTCGGCGGCGCGCAGCAGGACGGCGAGGAAGCGGGCGACGAGCTCGGGGTGTTCGTCCAGGAGGTCCTGGTGCACGGTGAGGGGGCGGGGGGTGCCGTTGTTGACGCGGTGGGCGGGGTCGGGGAGTTCGTCGAGTTCCACCGCCACCTCGGCCCCGGCGCGGCGGGCCGCCTCGACGGCGAGGGCGCCCTTCACGTAGACGGCGTCGACCTCGCCCCGGCGCAGGGCGGCCAGCTCCGCCGCCCACTGGCCGGTGTGCCCGTCGGCGGGGACGTCGACGAGGACGGCGTCGGCGAGTCCGTACCCTGCCGAGGCGAGGGCGCCCTCGAAGCCGCGCAGGGCCATGGCCCGCCAGAAGTCGATGGGCACGGAGTGGCGGGGTACAGCGAGCCGGAGGCCGCGCAGGGCGGCAGCTCCGCGCGCCGGGGAGCCGGGGGCGACGAGCACCGCCTGCCGCTCCTCGATCCAGGTGAGTCCGACGAGCCTGGTGCGCTCACCGAGTGAACGGGCCCACAGCGCGGGCACGTTGCCGCCCTCGCGGAAGAGGCCGGGGAGGGCGTGCGTGAAGTGGGCGGCACGGTCGGCGCCGGGGTCGGCGTCCTGGAGCGAGCGGACGGCGATGCCGTCCGGGGCGAACTCCCCGGCGAGCCAGCCGCGGTCGGCGGCGACACCGGTCGCGGTGGGAACGGGGCAGCGGGTGAACCAGAGCGTGTCGGGAACGCGGGCAGGGGTCATGGAGGGAGTCCCGGGGTGTGGTGGGTCGGGAGGGGCCCGACCGGCGAAGGCGTCGGCCGCGCCGGCGCCCGGGTACGGGTAGGGGGCGGCGCGGTGACGTGAAGGGGAGCGCGTGGGTCGGGCACGCCGGCACGAGGGAACGAGCCGGGGCGGCGGACGGCGTCAGCGCGGGAGGGAGATCGGCGCGGAAGGGGCGCCGGTCATGCCGTGCGGTGCGCCGCTACGCGCGGGGCGGTACGCCGGTACGCCAGTGCGTGCTGGGCGGTACGCCGGTACGCGCTGGGTGACCGTACGCCGGTACGCCAGTGCGTGCTGGGCGGTACGCCGGTACGCGCTGGGTGACCGTACGCCGGTACGCCAGTGCGTGCTGGGCGGTACGCCGGTACGCGCTGGGTGACCGTACGCCGGTACGCGCCGGGCCTTACGACGGTGCGCGCTGGGTGACGGCGTACGGAATGCGTCAGCGACAGGTGGCGCCGGCGACACGCGCCAGGTCGATGTGGCGGCGTCGGGTGAGTGCGAGCGGCACGGGGGAGGCGGTGCGCGTGGAGCGTGCGGTACGTCGTTCGTTCATCGCCGGCCTGCTCCCTCCGCGTCGTCGCCGCTGTGGTGTGTTGGCCGGAACCCTGCCACGGAAGGTCCGGCGCTCACAACTCGACTCCCACAATGTGGGATTGCGTATGAACAGAGTGTTTCCGACCTTGTCCCGTCCCTGAATCGACTCCCGCCATGTGGGAGCGTGGGAGCCCGATCACCCACGGGGAGCGAACCCTATGACGACCGAGGCCGGCATCGCCCGACCCCCGGCGGGCGCCCAGGCGGTCCGCCGCGCACTGGACGTGCTGCACTGTTTCCACGACAACGGGCCCGATCTGAGCGCCTCCGAACTCGCACGCCGGCTCGGGCTCTCCACCTCCACGGCGCACCGGCTGGCACGCACCCTGCTCGGTGCGGGCTTCCTGGAACAGGACGCCCGGACCGCCCGATACCGGCTCGGCCCGGCCGTGACGGAACTGGGCCGTCTCTCCTACCACCAGCGTGGGCTGCACCTGGCCGCGCCGGAACTCTCCGATCTGGCCGAACGGACGGGCGCGACGGCCGACTTGGCGCTGCGCAGCGGCCCGCACGTCGTGATCGTGGCGGGCGGATCGGTGACCCCGAAGGTCGGTCTGCGCCGGCCGCTGCACTCGACGGCGCTCGGCAAGGTACTGCTCGCCTGGCCCCGGGCGGGCGAGGGCGGCCCGCGGTCCCTGCCGCCGCTGTACGCGTTCACCGAACGGACCATCGTCGAACCTCCGGCCCTGGACGCCGAGTTGGCGCGCGTACGGGAGGCGGGGTACGCCCTCAACGACGGCGAGTCGGCCCACGGGGTACGGACCGTGGCCGTACCGGTCCTGGAGCGGGCGGGGCACGCGCGGTTCGCTCTCGCGCTCCGTGCGACGCCGGAGCTGATCACCGACGCGCGGCTCGACTGGTACCTGGCACAGGCGAGGTCCTGCGCCAGGGCACTGGAGGTGCTGCTCCTCGCTCCGACCGAGCGGCGGGACCCCGGAGCGCAGGCCGGGGAGCTCGCCGCGCGGTGAAGTAGGACAGGATCCGGCCTATACGGCGCCTACCGTCCGTTCCGTGCGGCCGTGATTCGGACACTTCCGGCCGCCGTCCCGCGCGGAAGAGGAGTGAGCGGCATGACGGTTCTGGTGACCGGTGCGACGGGAACCCTGGGGCGCCGGGTGGTCGATCGCCTCCGGCGCGAGGGACGGACGGTACGGGCGCTCACCCGCACCCCGGGCGGGAGGACCGGCCTGCCCGGCGACGTGGAGGTGGTGGGCGGCGACCTCACCGAACCGCGGACCCTGACCGCGGCCCTCGACGGGGTCTCCGCCGTCCATCTGCTCGGAGCCACCGGCCACGACCACGCCCCGCTGCGGACCGGGCCGGAGATCATGGCGATGGCCACCGCGGCGGGGGTACGCCGCCTGACGGTCCTCGCCCCCGACGAGGGCGGCGAGTTGGAGCACGCGGTACGGGCCGGCGGAGTGGAGTGGACGTTCGACTGGCCGATCGACCTCATGCCCAACGCCCTGGGCTGGGCCGACGCCATCCGCGCCACGGCGGAGGTCCGCGAGCCGTACGCGGCGCGCAGGACGGCATCGGCCGACGAGGCGGACGTCGCGGAGGTGATCGCGGCCCTGCTCGCTCGGGGCGGCCACGCGGGGCGGCGGCTCGTCGTGACCGGGCCGGAGGCACTCAGCCCGGCCGACAAGGTGGCCGCGCTCGCGGCGGCGACCGGCCGCGAACTCCGCTTCACCGAACTGACCGACGACCAGGCGCGCCGCCAGTGGCGGGCCGAGGGCCTGCCCGAGGAGGGCATCGCCTTCATGCTGCACATGTGGGCGACGGTGCCCGCGTCGGTGGCCGAGGTGACGACGACGGTCGAGGACGTCCTCGGCCGTCCGCCCCGGAGCTTCGCCCGGTGGGCCTCCGACCACGCGGACGCCTTCCGCGCCTGACCGCACGGCTCGGCGCAGAAGCCCGCGGGCGGGCGGGCGTGCGGACGCCCTGGCGTACTGGCGTGCTGGCGTGCTGGCGTGCGGACGTACCAGCGCATGAGCGTGCGGCGTATGGGCATGCGGGCGTGCGGGCGTATGACCGTACGGAGATATCCGCACGGTCGTGCGTTCAGTACGATGGGGGCATGAGCGGCAGCACCGGAAACGCCACGGGTACGGGCACCGGCACCGGCACCGGCACCGGCACCGGCACCAAGACGGACGGACGCGTCGAGCGCGGCAACCAGACACGGCGCCTCGTGCTCGGCCGGACCATGGACATCGCGTCCGTCGAGGGGCTCGAAGGCCTGTCCCTGGGGCGGATCGCGACCGAGCTGGAGCTGAGCAAGAGCGGCGTCTTCGCCCTCTTCGGCTCCAAGGAGGAACTCCAGCTCGCCACCGTCCGGGCCGCCGTCGCCGTCTTCGCCGACCGGGTCGTCACCCCGCTGAAGGAGATGCCGCCGGGCGCTCCGCGGGTGCGCGAGCTGTGCCGGAACTGGCTGACGTACTCCTCGGAGCGGGTCTTCGCGGGCGGCTGCTTCTTCTACGCGGTCTCGGCCGAGTTCGACGCCCGCACGGGCCCGGTCCACGACGCCGTGGCCCAGACCAGGCGCGACTGGACCGCGTACATGGAGCGGACCCTGACGGAGGCGCGCGCGGTGGGCGACTTCACCGAGGACCTTGACGTGGAGCAGCTGGCCTTCGAGGTGATCGCCCTCATGGAGGCGGCCAACGCGCAGTCCGTGCTCCTGGGCGACACCCTGGCCTACGGCCGTGCCGAGCGGGGCGTCACGGCCCGGCTGCGCTCCTCGGCCACGGACCGGGGCCGCGCGGCACTCACCGACCCGGCCTGATCGGCTCGGCACGGCCCGGCAGGGTCCGGCCCGGCCCGCCCCGCTCAACTCTGCCCGCCCTGCCGGTTCTGCCGACTCTGTCCCAAGGGTGCTTCTCTCACGCCCCGCACCCGCCGCATCCCGGGTGTGCGCAGCGGGCGGACTCGGCGGGCGTACCCACCGCACCCCAAGGCCCCAAGGCCCCACGGCCGCGCGGTCGGCCCGTGGTGGTCAGCCGGCCACCCGTCGCCCGTCGGGCACCGTGACCGCCGGCTCCGCCACGGAGCCGGCGGTCACGAAGTCCAGGGCCTCGGCCACCACCCCCGGATCCGTCAGGATGCGGCGGTGTCCGAGGCCTCGTGTGACGACGAGCCGGGCCCGGTCGCCGTGGGCGCGGGCGAGGCGGCGCGCCTGGGCGAGCGGCACCATGTCGTCGCCCTCGTCGTGGAACAGCAGTACGGGGAGGTCGAGTTCGGCGGCCGACCGGTCGGCGTCGAACCGCTCCCAGATCCCGGGCTCGCCCGGCGCGACCCGTCGCTCGACGTGCTCGCGCATACGCCGGACCACCGACTCGCCCACACAGAAGCCCCCTTGGAAGCTCGCGAGCAGCATGCTGAAGGAGCCGACACCACCGACGCCGACGAGTCGGCCGGCGCGGACGCCGTCACGGAGGGCGAAGTGGGTGGCGAGGACGCCGAAGGAGTGGGCGACGACGGCGTCGAAGTCTCCGTGCCGCCCGTGCAACTCCCGGATGATCTCCCGGTATTCGATGATGTTGCTCGCCCTGCCCGAGGACTCCCCGTGGCCGGGTGCGTCGAACGCGACCGGGCTGTAGCCGCGATCGAGGAGCCCCTCGGCGAAGGCGGTGAGCCGTGAGGCGCGCGAGGACCAGCCGTGGACGAGCAGGACCGGCCGGCGGCCGTCACCCCAGGCGTAGGTGACGACCTCCTTGCCCCGGACGTGGAGGCTGCCCGTACGGGCGGCGGCGAAGAGGGCCTGTTCCTCGGGCCTCGGCCGGGGCCGGCCGAGCGGTCGGACGAAGAGGTGGAAGGCCAAGCGGCCGGCCGGTCCCGGGGCGACGCGGGCGGCGGTGTTCAGGACGGTGCGAACGAGCGGAGCCATCGGGTACATGCCGGATCTCCTCGGTGTGCCTGGGTAGGAAAAATGCTAGCACGACCGTTCGTGTTGTTTTAGAGTGAACGAGAGGGCGGATCGGCGCCCACCCGGAAGACGCCGATCCGCCCGAACACTCTGCTCAGCCGCCTGCCTCCGTCTCGTCCTCCGGCTCCTCCTCCGGCTCCTTCTTCGCCCGGCTCGGCTGGACCCGCTTCGGCTCGCCCGGCATCTTCGGATACTCCGGCGGATACGGCAGGTCCCCGAGCCCGTGCTCCGCCTCGTCACGCCGGGCCAGTTCGAGCAGGGACTCCAGGCTGAAGCGCTCCTCGTCCATGTCCGCGTGGACGTCGCCGAGGTCGGCGTACCGGACCTGCATCGTCCTGATGTCGAAGTCGCGGGGTACCGCGTCGTCGATCTCCTCCCACCGCAGCGGGGCCGAGACGGGAGCGTGCGGACGAGGGCGTACGGAGTAGGCGGAGGCGATGGTGCGGTCCCGGGCGGTCTGGTTGTAGTCGACGAAGATCCGCTCCCCGCGCTCCTCCTTCCACCACCTCGTGGTCACCCGCTCCGGCATCCGCCGCTCCAGCTCACGACCGCAGGCGATGGCCGCCCTCCTGACCTGCGTGAAGGTCCACTCGGGCACGATCGGGACGAAGACGTGGAGCCCCCGCCCGCCCGAGGTCTTCGGCCAGCCGCGCAGCCCGTGCTCGTCGAGCACGGCACGCAGCTCGTGGGCGGCGCGGACGGCGTCGGCGTACTCCGTGCCGGGCTGCGGGTCGAGGTCGATCCGCAGTTCGTCGGGGTGATCGGTGTCCTCCCGGCGTACGGGCCAGGGGTGGAAGGTGACGGCGCCGAGGTTGGCGGCCCAGAGCACGGCGGCCGGCTCCGTGGGGCACATCTCGTCGGCCGACCGGCCACTGGGGAAGGTGATGTGGGCCGTCGGGATCCATTCGGGCAGGTACTTCGGGGCACGCTTCTGGAAGAAGGACTCGCCGGTCACCCCGTCGGGGTAGCGCTCCAGCGTGGTGGGCCGGTTCCGCAGGGCGCGGGTGATGCCGTCGCCGACGGTCAGGTAGTAGGTGACCATGTCGAGCTTGGTGTAGCCGGGTTCGGGAAAGTACACCTTGTCCGGGTGGGAGACCCGCACGGTCCGGTCCCCGACTTCCAACTCCACCGCTGCCGCCTTGCCTGCCATGCCGGTCAGCCTAGGGCTCGCCGACAACTCCCGCATACCAGACAATCAACCCATGGATCTGCCGGTGATGCCGCCCGTGAAACCGATGCTCGCCAAGGCCGTGAAGAAGATTCCGCCCGGGATGCAGTACGAGGCGAAGTGGGACGGCTTCCGGGCGATCGTCCACCGCGACGGACCGGAGCTCGTCATCGGCAGCCGTACGGGCAAGCCGCTCACCCGCTACTTCCCCGAGCTGGCGGAGGCGCTCACCACCCGGCTGCCGGAGCGGTGCGTGGTCGACGGCGAGATCGTGATCGAGCACGACGGCCACCTCGACTTCGACCGGCTCACCGAGCGGATCCATCCGGCCGGCTCCCGGGTCCGCATGCTCGCGGAGACCACGCCCGCCCGCTTCGTCGCCTTCGACCTGCTCGCACTCGGGGACGAGTCACTGCTCGACGTCCCGCTGAGCGAGCGGCGGGCGAGCCTGGAGCGGGTCCTCGACGGGGTCGACGCGCCGGTCCATCTGGCGCCCGCCACCCAGGACGTCGAGCTCGCGGCCCGCTGGTTCGAGCAGTACGAGGGCGCGGGGCTCGACGGGGTGATCGCCAAGCCGCTCGACCTGCCGTACCGGCCCGACGCCCGCCTGATGTACAAGATCAAGCACGAGCGGACCGCCGACGTGGTGGTGGCCGGCTACCGCTTCCACAAGAGCGGGCCGGTGGTCGGCTCGCTGCTGCTCGGCCTGTACGACGACGGGGGCGCCCTCCAGCACGTCGGCGTGTGCGCGGCCTTCACCGCCCCCCGGCGCGCCGAGCTCGTCGAGGAGCTGGAGCCGCTGCGCATGGACCCGCCGGACGGGCACCCGTGGGCGGCGTGGACGGACGAGTCCGCGCACGAGGGGGCGCGGCTCCCGGGTGCGCCGAGCCGATGGTCCGGCAAGAAGGACCTGTCGTGGGTGGCGCTGCGGCCGGAGCGGGTCTGCGAGGTCGGGTACGACCACATGGAGGGCGACCGCTTCCGCCACACGGCCCAGTTCAAGCGCTGGCGCCCGGACCGGGCGCCGGAGTCCTGCGGCTACGGGCAGCTGGACGAGCCCGTCTCGTACGACCTGGCCGAGATCCTCGCGTAGACCGAGTACGACATGCCGGGCACGTGAGCACCCCAGCCGCATCGAGCACGGAATCTCCGCGTGCGGAAGCCGTCGGAAGCCCGAGTGAGATGCTTCACATTTCGCGGTCGCCTCACCCGCCCCAACACCCGTTTCCCGAGCACGCGTTCGACGAACGCACGAGCGATGTCCGGACCTCGGAGTGCCGGACCGAGCGGTCGACCACCCCCCGTACCTGCGGGAACGCCTCCGCCCCCACCCAGCTCCGGAGCGCCTCCCACTCCCCTGCCGACCGTGCTCACCGCCCGTCGGCCGTCCCGCTGTCACCCCGTCATGACAACACCGTGCCGGAACCCGTACCGCGATCCGGTACGTATGGAGAGGAGACGCCTCCGCACACTTCCCGCACCCACAAGGACTGCCCCGTGATCGCCTCGCCCTCGCCCCTCATCCCCGTCCCGATCCCCGACAGCGTGGCCGCGCTGATCGGCTCCTGCCTTCCGCTGCACGTCCTTCAGGCCGAGGTCGACGCGGACTGCGCGGCGCGCGAGGTGTACCGGTTCCGTGGGCCGCTCTGCGCGGAGGACCGGGCGGACCGCGAGCACGCCCTCGCGGCGCTGGCGCGGGCCAACAAGATCCTCGCCAAGCACCACCCCCAGCTGCCCGTCACCCCCTGAGGCCCCTGCGCTCCCTCGCCCCCCTCGGGCTTCTTCGGGCCCTCGGCCCCTCGCCCCTGGGCTCCCTCCCTCCCCCTCCCCCGGGGCCCGATGGGGTACGCCTGTTCGGCCGTCCCCCGCATGCATGAGGGTGGCGGCGGTGTGACGCTGCGAAGGTGACCACGACCAGCGACGCAGTGCCCGCGCCCCCGGCCGCCACCGAGCCACCCGTGCTCGACAAACGCCGCCGCAACATCGTCTTCGGCACGATCATGCTGGGCGTCCTCCTCGCGGCCCTCGACCAGACGATCGTCGGCACCGCCCTGCCCACGATCGTCTCGGACCTCGGCGGCGCAGCGCACATGTCGTGGGTGGTCACCGCGTACCTGCTCGCCGAGACGGTCGCCACCGTCCTCGTCGGAAAGTTCGGCGATCTCTTCGGCCGCAAGGTGATCTTCCAGATCTCGGCGATCATCTTCATCACCGGCTCGTTCCTCTGCGGACTCGCCACCAACATGACGCTGCTGATCGCCTGGCGCGGCCTCCAGGGCATCGGCGCCGGCGGCCTCATGGTCACCTCGATGGCGCTGATCGCCGATGTGATCCCGCTGCGCGAACGGGGCAAGTACCAGGGCGCGATCGGGGCCGTGTTCGGTGTCTCCACCGTCATCGGCCCGCTCCTCGGCGGTCTGTTCACCGACCATCTGAGCTGGCGCTGGGCGTTCTACGTCAACGTTCCCATCGCGATCCTGGTCGTGATCGCCGCCGCGCGCACGATCCCCTCCGTACGCTCCGCGAGCCGGCCGGTCATCGACTACGCGGGCATCGCGTTCGTCGCCGCCGGCTCCAGCGCCCTCATCCTGGCGACCAGTTGGGGCGGCAACGAGTACGCGTGGACCTCCGGCGTCATCATCGGGCTCTTCGTCGGCGGCTTCCTCGCCCTGGCCCTGTTCTGCTGGGTGGAGACACGCGCGGCCGAACCCATGCTGCCCATGCGGCTGTTCGCCAATCCGGTCTTCACCGTCTGCTCCGTACTGAGCTTCGTCGTCGGCTTCGCCATGCTCGGCGCGATGACCTTCCTGCCGACCTATCTCCAGTACGTCGACGGGGACTCGGCGACCGTCTCGGGCATCCGCACCCTCCCCATGGTCGTCGGACTGCTCATCGCCTCGATCTTCAGCGGCAACGTGGTCAGCAAGACGGGCCACTACCGGATCTTCCCGATCGTCGGCTGTCTGGTGATGGGGATCGGACTCTATCTGCTCTCGCTCATGGGGCCGGAGACCAGCACCTGGCTGGAGTCGCTCTACATGTTCGTGCTCGGCGCGGGCATCGGCCTGTGCATGCAGGTGCTGACGATCGTCGTGCAGAACACCGTCGACTACGCCGATCTCGGCACCGCGACCTCGGGCGTCACCTTCTTCCGCACCCTCGGCAGCTCCTTCGGGACCGCCGTCTTCGGCACGATCTACGTGAACTCCCTCAAGCCCAACCTCGCGGCCGGGGTCGGCGAGGCGGCCGCCGTCGCGGGAAGCCTCGGTATCGACCCGGCCGGGCTCGCGCAGGCCGCGCAGAGCCCGGCCGGGGTGCACGGCCTGCCGGACGAGGTGGCCGAGCCCATCGTGCACGCCTACGCCGACACCCTCCACACCGTCTTCCTCTGGACGGTGCCGGTCGCCGCGATCGGGTTCGTCGTGGCCCTCTTCCTCAAGCAGGTGACGCTCCGCGACTCGGCGCGCGCCGCCGCCCCGGACATGGGAGAGGGCTTCGCCTCCCCCACCTCCTCCGGCGACTCGGCGAAGCTCCTCGAACTGTCCGTGGGCCGGATCCTGCGCCGCATCGACCTGGACACCGCCCGGCGGATCGTCGACGCGTCCGACACCCGGCTCGACACGGCGGGGGCCTGGGCGGTGATGCAGGTCGAGCTCTTCACCCGCACCGTCGGGCACGCGAGCCTCGGACTGATCTCCGCCGGGCGCCGGGTTCCGCCGGAGGTGCTGCTGCCGGTCTTCGACCGGATGGTCGACGAGGGCTTCCTCACCCGGGACGGCAGCCTGCTCTCGCACACCCCGGCGGGCGAGCGGGAGGCGGGGGTCATCACGCGGGCGTGGGGCGACTGGCTCTCCGACCGGATCGAGCAGGAGCGCGGCCGGCCGAGCGGGCCCGAGCTGCGGGTGGCGACGGACGCCATCGCGAAGAAGTTCGTCGCCGAGGACCTCGCGACCGGTATCCCGGCACGGCGGCCCGAGGACCGGGTGGTCTCCTCCGCCCGGTGACGTCGGCACGTGATGACGTCGACCCTCCGATACGCCGGCCTTCGCTGACGTCGGCCCTCGCTGACGTCGCTACTCGGTGACGTCGCTACTCGGTGACGTCGCCGTCCACGTACACCCAGGCGCCCTCGTGGCGGGCGAAACGGCTCCGCTCGTGGAGCGCGCCGGCTTTGCCGCCGTGCGCGTAGCTCGCCGTGAAGGTGACGGTGCCGTGCTGGTGGAAGGCGGTGCCGTCGGTGGTCCCCTGGATCTCCAGTCCCGTCCAGCGCAGCGCCGGGTCGAAGTCGACCTCCCCGGGGCGGGTCTCCGGCGCCCAGGTGCGCAGCAGGTACGCCTCGTCGCGGACGACGAACGCGCTGTAGCGGGAGCGCATGAGCAGTTCCGCCGTCGGCGCCGTGCCCGCCGCGCCGCCGTGGAAGCGGCCGCAGCACACGCTGTACTCGGCGTCGAGGCCGCAGGGGCAGGGAGAGTCCGCGGTCACGGCCGGGACGGCGACAGCAGCAGGAGACGTACGGGCGCGGGTCTTGCGTCGGGACATGCCGCCATTGTCCCTCAGCGGCGCCCGGCATGTGGACGCCCCGGTGGACGACCGCCCGTCATCCCGCTGCCCGGCGGGCGCGCCCGAGTAGCGTACGGGCATGAAACTGACGATTCTCGGAGGCGGCGGATTCCGGGTGCCGCTGGTGTACGGCGCCCTCCTCGGCGACCACGCCGAGGGGCGGGTCACCCACGTCACCCTGTACGACCTCGACGAGGGCCGGCTCTCGGCCATCGCCAGGGTCCTCGCGGAGCAGGGCGAAGGGGTGCCGGACGCGCCCGCCGTCACCGCGACGACGGATCTGGACGAGGCCCTGCGCGGGGCCGACTTCGTGTTCTCCGCGATCCGGGTCGGCGGCCTGGAGGGCCGGGCGGCCGACGAGCGGATCGCGCTCGCCGAGGGCGTGCTCGGCCAGGAGACCGTCGGGGCGGGCGGGATCGCGTACGGCCTGCGGACGGTGCCGGTCGCGGAGCACATCGCCCGCAGGGTCGCCGAACTCGCCCCGGACGCCTGGGTCATCAACTTCACCAACCCGGCCGGGCTCGTCACCGAGGCCATGTCCCGGATCCTCGGCGACCGGGTCGTCGGCATCTGCGACTCCCCCGTGGGTCTGGGCCGGCGCGTCGCCCGCGTCCTCGGCGCGAATCCGGACGAGGCGTGGATCGACTACGTGGGCCTCAACCACCTGGGCTGGCTGCGCGGTCTGCGGATCGGCGGCCGCGACGAACTCCCCCGGCTGCTCGCCGACGAGGCGGCGCTCGGCTCCTTCGAGGAGGGCAGGCTCTTCGGCCCGGAGTGGCTGCGCTCGCTCGGCGCCGTCCCCAACGAGTACCTGCACTACTACTACTTCAACCGGGAGGCGGTACAGGCCTACCGGACCGCCGAACGGACGCGCGGGGCCTATCTGCGTGACCAACAGGCCGGCTTCTACGCGGAGATGGGCAAGCCCGACACGCCCGCCCTGGACGCCTGGCACCGTACGCTCGCCGACCGCGAGGCCACGTACATGGCGGCGAACCGCGAGGCCGCCGGGATCGGGGAACGCGACGAGGAGGACCTGGAGTCCGGCGGCTACGAGAAGGTGGCACTCGCCCTGATGCGGGCGGTCGCGCGCAACGAGCGGGCCACCCTGATCCTCAACGTCCGGAACGGCACCACACTCGCCGAACTCGACGCCGACGCGGTCATCGAGGTCCCCTGCTTCGTGGACGCGAACGGCGCCCACCCGGTGTCGGTGTCCCCGCTTCCGTACCACGCCGTCGGTCTCGTGACCGCCGTGAAGGCGGTGGAGCGGGAGGTCCTCGCCGCGGTCGAGAGCGGTTCGCGGGCGACGGCGGTCAAGGCGTTCGCGCTGCATCCGCTGGTCGACTCGGTCTCGGTGGCCCGCCGGCTGGTGGAGAACTACACGGCGGAACACGCCGGTCTGGCCTACCTGCACCGCTGAACCGACGCGAAGTCGTACGGCTGACGAACATCTTTACGGGATCGGGGGCGCGGCCTAGGCTCGCGCCCCATGACCTCACAGCGCAATGGAGCACGGAGAGGCCTGGCCCGCATCGTCGCGGTCTGTCTGCTGGCCGTCGGACTCGTGGGAACGGGGCCGGCGGCCGCCGAGACGCCGACGACGGCCGGCGGCCCGGTCGTCGTCCCCGTACAGACGACCGGGCCGGCGGACCGGCGGTTCAACCTGGTGTTCATGGGCGACGGCTACACGGCGGCGGAGATGCCGGCCTTCCGGGCGGACCTGGAACGGCATCTGAACACCCTGTGGAGCATCGAGCCGTTCGCCTCGTACCGCTCGTACGTCAACGTGTGGGCGGTGGAGGTCCCTTCGGCCGAGTCCGGCGTGGACTGCGACCCGGGTCTCGCCGCCCCCGTCCGCGACACCGCGCTCGACATGGGCTTCTGGGGCGGCTGCAACCCGGACAGCGTGCAGCGGCTGCTCACCGTCGACAGCGCGAAGGCCGGCGCGCTCGCCGACCTCGTCCCGGGCACGAGCCGCGCCAACCGGCAGATCGTCGCCCTCGCCCACAGCTCCACCTACGGCGGGGCCGGCGGCAGTTACGCCACCGCCTCGGGTGGCAACGCCCTCTCCTCCCTCATCACCCCGCACGAGATAGGCCATTCGCTCGGCGGCCTCCAGGACGAGTACGACTACTACGCCCGCGGGGTCCCCGGCGGCGCGTACTCCGGCCCCGAGCCGAGCTCCACGCACCACACCCTCCTGACGGAGGATCAGATGCGGGACGAGCGGGCCAAGTGGTGGCGCTGGCTCGGCGAGGAGAGCGAGTCGGGCGGCGTCATCGGCCGCCACGAGGGCGGCCTGTACAGCACGGAGGGCGTCTGGCGCCCGAGCCGCCACTCCCTGATGAAGACCCTCGGCTACGCCTTCGACCAGGTCGAGCGCGAGGTGATGGTCCGGGCGATCTCCGCGAAGGTGAACCTGGTCCAGGACCACACGCCGAACACCGCGCCGATCGGCGCGGACCGGACCGTGTGGGTCGACACCCTGCACCCGGTCGGCGGCGCGCTCTCCGTCACCTGGAAGCTGGACGGGCGGGCCCTCACCACCCGTGGCGCACGCACGGTCGACCTGCGGAGACTGGACCTCTCCCCCGGCATTCACACGCTCACGGCGACGGTCACCGACCCGACGCCCTTCGTCCGCGACCCGGCGGTCCGCGCCTCGACGGCGCTCACCCGGACGGTCGGCTGGACGGTGGACACCTCGCTCACCACCCGGGACGGGACCGTACGGGCCGCGTTCACCGGGCACACCCCGACGGGGGCCCCGGTCGGCGCCGGGACCGTCGTCCACGCGGACACCACCCATCCGGCGGACCGCGTCCCGGCCGTGCACTGGAGCCTCGACGGCCGCCCCGTCCACCCCTCCGGCCGCAACGACCGTGACCTGGACCTGGGTTCGCTCGACCTCGCTCCCGAGTCGCACACGCTGACGGCCCGTATCCCGGGCACGGGCGAGGAGTTGAGCTGGACGGTGGACGCCCGCCCGGCCTCGGCCGCGTACGAACTGTCCGCTCCGCTGCGTACCGTGCGGCGCCCCGGTCGGCCCGTCGAGTACGTCTACGACGGCGCGTTCACGATGCGGCTGACCGCGCGGGACGACCAGGAGGGTGCCGTGGTGAGCCAGTTCCGGGTGAACGGCGACGGCTGGTACACGTACTACGGCTGGCCGACGGACGCGGACGCGCCGTTCCGCTTCTCGCCGAGCGGCACGGTGATCGACGACCTGGTGTACGGGAAGCTGGGCCGGAGCCGGGCGGTTCCGTGGGACGACGCCACCCCGGACTACGGCACGCACACCGTCGAGTACCGCACGATCGACGCGGCCGGCAACGTGAGCCGGGCGCGGAGCTTCCTGGTGACGCTGGTCGAACCGGGGCGGTAGACGGCCGCCCGACGAAGGCCCGCGGACCGACGATCCGGTCCGCGGGCCTTCGTGTCGCGCTGTCCAGGGATTCCGGGCCAGGGGCTCCGGGGCAACGGTTTCCGATCAGGAGTCCCCGGCCAGGGATTCCCGGTCAGGGGTCCCCCGTCAGGGCTTGCGGGCCACGGCGGCCCACCCCGGGATGGGGTCGTCGCCCTGGACAGGGACGGGCTCGCCCAGCTCCGGATGCCACTCGGCGGTGAGCGAGACCCCCGGCTCGACGAACTCCAGGCCGTCGAAGAAGGCGGCCAGCTCGTCGCGCGAGCGGGGCCGCAGGGTCAGCCCGCGCGCCTTGTACATGGCACTGGCCTTCGCCGCGCCCTCGGGGTCGAAGTCCCCGGTGACGTGGGAGAGGACGACGTAGCTGCCCGGGGCCAGCTGGTCGACGAGCTTGGCGACCAGGTCGTAGGCCCCGTCCTCGTCCCCGACGAAGTGCAGCAGGGCGAGCATCGACAGCGCGATGGGCTTGTCGAAATCAAGGACCTTTCCGGCCCTTTCGAGGATGATCTCGGGGTCGCGGGCGTCCGCCTGGATGTACTCGGTGGCCCCTTCCGGGGTCGAGCGCAGCAGGGCGGCCGCGTGCGCGAGAACGATCGGGTCGTTGTCGCAGTAGACGATGCGGGACTCCGGCGCGGCCGCCTGCGCGATCTGGTGCAGATTGGGCTCGGTCGGGATGCCCGTACCGACATCCAGGTACTGCCGGACACCGTTGGCGCTGAGCCAGCGGATGGCGCGGTGCATGAAGGCCCGGTTGACGCGGGCCATGTCCCGGCCCCGGGCGTCGACGGTGAGCAGCTGCTTCGCCATCGCCTCGTCGACCGGGTAGTTGTCCTTGCCGCCCAGGAACCAGTCGTACATGCGCGCCGGATGCGGCTTGCTGGTGTCGATCCGTGCGGATGCGGGGTCCTGGGTCATCGGCTCTCCTGGTCGGGACGAACGAGTAGCACTGCAGCAAGAGTTACGCGACGGTACGGGCGGGGCGGAAGGGTCAGGTGAGCAGAAAATCAGCCTGACCGGATTTGGCCCCCTGGATGAAAGCGGCGATCTCCCCGTGGGTGTAGATGAGCGCGGGTCCTTCAGGGTCTGCGGACTGTCGCACGGCGACTCTGCCGTCGGCCAGCTTCATGGCCTCCACACAGTTGCCCCCGTTCCCGCCGCTCCAGGGCTTGTGCCAACCATCGACACCGAGCTCAGCGGCGGGCATGCCGTTGTATATGCGATCCATTCACAGCTCCTTGCGGAGATCCCGGAGAATCTCCTTCGTGCGTTGTGCAGTCGCGGCCTGAGCCGCCATGCGGTCCATGACCTCCAGGTGGGATGCCACCTCGGGGCGCGCGTCGAGATAGACGGCGCCGGTCAGGTACTCGCTGTAGACCATGTCCGGGAGTTCCGGCATGGCGAAGCGGAAGAGGACGAACGGTCCGTAGGTGCCGGGGTGGTGGCCGGACGCGAACTCCGCGATCTGCAGGGTGACGTTCGGCAACTCGGACGCTTCGAGCAGCCGGTCGAGCTGGTCGCGCATCACTTCGGGCCCGTCACCGACCGGTCGGCGGAACACCGTCTCGTCCATGATCACCCAGAACTTCGGGGCGTCCTCCCTGGTCAGCAGGGACTGGCGCTCCATCCGTAGGGCTACATGGCGCTCGGTCTCCTCGGCACGCTCCGCGACGGCGTCTTCCGTACGCCTGGGGTGCTCCGCGTCGTTGCCACCGACCGCCCCGCTGCGCAGAATGGCTCGGGCGTAGGCCTCGGTCTGCAGGAGACCGGGGATGAACTGGGGTTCGTACGCCCGGATCAGGCTGGCGGCCCCCTCCAGGCTCACGTACATGGAGAACCAGCCCGGCAGCACGTCGTGGAACCGCTGCCACCAACCCGGGAGGTTGGCCTCCTCCGTAAGGGCGATGAAGCCCTCCGCCTCGGAGTCCGTGATCCCGTACTCCTTGAGCAGGAGTTGTACGTACGGGATCTTCAGCGCGACCTCGGCCGTCTCCATGCGCCGGACGGTGGCCGGGGCCACCCGGAGGATCTTGGCCGCCTCTTCCCTCTTCAGGCCGGCCCGCTCGCGCAGGTCCTGCAGACGCCTTCCGAGAACGACCTGTCCCACCGTGGGGGCGGACCGCGGCTCGCTCACTCTCGACCTCCCCGACGCACTGTTTTCGATGAGTGTGCCACGAAGCCAGGCCGTAGAGAACACGGCACTCTGCAATTTTCAGAGTGCCACTTGCCAAGTGTCCGAGTCAGGAGGACAGTGTTCCGGTGAACCAGTACTCGCTGCTGCCGTGCGCCACCGCGCCACGGGGGCAGCGCCGTACGGCACTCCTGCCCACTGTTGTGAGGAACCGGTCCGTGGCTTCTGGTAACGCGCAGCCTTCAGCTCTCATGAGCCCTCGAGTCATGGCCCAGCGCCCGCAGCCTCAGACCGACACCCATACCGACACCGTGCGCCGCTTCGCCTTCGAGCTCCCGGCCCTGACCGCCTCGGTGGCACGGGCCCGTCGGCTCGCGGAGGAGCGCCTCATCCTGTGGGGCTGCGGTCCCGGGATACGCGACACGGTCGCCCTGGTCGTCTCGGAACTCGTCACCAACGCCGTGGTGCACACGGCGAGCGGCCGCGTGGTCTGCGAACTCCGCGAGGGCGAGGACACCATGCGCATAGCGGTACGGGACGAGGGCGGTCCGGCGGGACCGCGGATGCGCGACTGCGGCGAGGAGGAACGCGGCCGCGGACTCCTCATAGTCGACGCGCTGTGCACCGCCTGGGGCGCCGACCGCACCGGTCACGGCACGGCACAGATCGTCTGGGCGGAACTGGCCCACGGCATGGGGGAACCGTGCTGAGGTCGATGGCCGCACTGCTGATCCCCCGGTCGGTCCGCAAGCCACCGGAGACACCCGCCGTGCCGAGACAGCGCGGCACATCGGATCACAGGGGAACCCGCCCCAAGGGCCTCGGCCCCAGGTCGTCCGAGTCCAGGACCCTCGACTCCGCGGAGCTCGGCGCGACCCGCCTGGCCGTCCCCGTGGGCCTGCACACGGGCCTCGGCTGCGACGCGGTCGGCGTCCCGGCCCGCTTCGGCTTCAAGATCCTCTCCCGCCTCCCCGCCAAGGGCTGCGTCTACGCAGACAGCGACTGGTGGTGGTGGCTGGTCCCGGCCGGCTCCGACCTCGACCTCACCTGGCCGCTCCCCGCCTGTTACGCGCCGGGCGCCGAGATCCCGGACCGCGGCCCACGCCTCGTCCACCACCCCGACGGCACGTCCCCCTACACGCCGCCGATCCCCCTCTACCTCCTGGCCTGCCAGCTGACGGGCACCGCCCCGTCCTGGTCGGCTCCGCCGGTACGCAGCGCGCTCTGACGCGCGGGTCGGACGAGCGTCGTGCGCTCTGCCGCTCGGGGGCCGTGACGGCATAGGCTCGGATCCATGTTCACCCCGCAGGGTCCCAGCCTCCGCGAGCTGACCGTCCAGGCCCTCTCCTCCGTCGAGCACGGCTACGACCTGCTCGCGGACAAGTTCGACGCGACCCCCTTCCGCACCTCCGACCGTCTCCTGAGCGCGGTCGCCGGCGGTCTGGAGGAGCTCGGCCCCTTCGACACCGGGCTCGACGTGTGCTGCGGCACCGGCGCCGGGCTCGGCGTCCTCCGCTCCGTGTGCGCGGGCCGGATCACGGGCGTCGACTTCAGTACGGGGATGCTGGCCGCGGCCCGCCGCGCCCACCCGTCGGCCGCCCTGGTCCGCGCCGACGTCCTGGCCCTGCCCTTCGCGCCGGTCTTCGACCTGGCGGTCAGCTTCGGCGCCTTCGGCCACTTCCTCCCGGACGCCCAGCGCACCCTCTTCGCCCAGGTCCACGCCTCGCTCCGGCCGGGCGGCACCTTCGCCTTCCCGCTCCCGGCCCCGCCCCCGGTCGGCTCGCGTCTCTACTGGACGCTGTGGGGCTTCGACGCGGCCATGCGCGTCCGGAACGCGCTCTGGCGTCCGCCGTTCGTCATGTACTACCGCACGTTCCGCCTCGCGGACGTCCGCTCCCGCCTGGTGGACGCGGGCTTCGACGTATCCCTGAACCCGATCGAGGCCCTGGGCCGCCGGGAGGACGGCAGCCCGCACTGCCGGCTGGTGGTGGCGCGGAAGCCCGACGTCAGGCCTTCTTGACCACGCTGGACTTCAGCTGCATGGCGCCGAAGCCGTCGATCCGGCAGTCGATGTCGTGGCCGTCGACGCCGTCGACCAGCCGGATGTTGCGGACCTTGGTGCCCGCCTTGATCCCGGACGGGTTGCCCTTGACCTTGAGGGCCTTCACGACGGTCACCGTGTCGCCGTCACTCAGCACGTTGCCGACGGCGTCCTTGATCACGACTTCTCCGGCGGTGTCCGCGCCGGCGGCACCGTCGGCGGCCGGGACCCACTCGTGGCCGCACTCGGGGCACACCACCAGGTTGTTCATCTCGTACGTGTACTCACTGGAGCACTGGGGGCAGGGAGGAATGTTCTCGATCACTCCCTCAGGATAGGCGCCGCCCGCCCTCGCCATCCCGGCCGACCGCTCCGCCTGTGGAAAACGAGAAGTGCCGGTCGATACGAGATCGACCGGCACTTCCCTTCGGTGTCCGAGGGGGGACTTGAACCCCCACGCCCGATAAAGGGCACTAGCACCTCAAGCTAGCGCGTCTGCCATTCCGCCACCCGGACAAGGTGTCTGTCGTCTTGGGTTCTCCCCGCGGCGACAGAGATAACTCTACCAGGGGTTCGAGGTGCGCTTCACCAGTGTTTTCCGTGGTCAGTGGCGTGCGACGGCCCGGTTCACCTTGATCAAGTCCGCGTCGCCCTGTCGCACGTACGCCATGCCCTCGCGTACTCACACAGAGTGAACGAGGAGTGCCGATGAGGTCGCGTTCCTTCCCGGCGCTCTCTTGCCGGCGGTGGCCGCCGGGTGAACGTAAGGGCAGCCCGCGCGGAGCGCCGCGGCGGCGTGGAGCGTGCTGGGTGGGAGCCCGACGCCCCCCGACGCCGGCTCCGTGGAGGCCACATTGACGACCACTACGCGGTCCAGGCCAATGCTCACCCGGCAGTCCGTCATGTCCGCGGTGAAGGCGACGGGAGGTGGAGACGGCGGCGATGGTCAGCGCACTTCGACGAGGCGGGCCGAGACCACCACGTTGCCCTCGTATCCGGTCTCCTCGGTGAAGGTGCCGCCGCAGGTGATGAGCCGCAGCTCGGGGAGGCCGGAGTCGCCGTAGACGCGGGCGGCGGGGAAGCCCTCCTTGGGGACGACCTCGGCGCCGTACACGGAGAAGACGGCGGTGCGGCCGTCCCGGCGGACGACCTCCACACGGTGGCCCTTGCCGAGGGCGCCCAGGTCGTAGAAGACGGCCCGGCCTCGCGGGGTGTCGACATGGCCGACGACGACGGCGGTGCCCCGCTCGCCCGGGGTGACCGCGCCGGTGAACCAGCCCGCGAGGTGGTCGTCCTCGGGCGGCGGGGCCTCGATCCAGCCGTCCGTGTCGAGGCCGACCTCCGTGACGGGCGCGTCGACGCGGACCGCCGGGACGCGGACCCGGACAGGCGGCGAGGCGGGCAGCGGATCGGGTACGGAGGCGGGGGCGGGCCCCCCGTCGACCGCCCGGCTCCCGTCGACCGCCCCGCTCCCGTCGGGGGCGGCCACCGCGACGGGCTGCGGGGGGCCTTCGGCGCGGAGCTCCTCCGCGCCGCCGCGCACGAGGTGCACGCCGACCAGGAGGACGACGGCGACGACACCCCAGGCACCGTGCCTCCCCGTACCGTTCGACCCCTGCACGGCCGCCCTCCTCCGTCTCCCGTCTCCGCGCGGGTGATGGCGCCCCGCGCGCGTTGGCGCCCCTCCGCCCCGGACCTCGTCACACCGGGGCGGAGGGGCGGTTTCGGTCCCCCCGGGGTGCTGCCGTCAGGGGCTGCCGTCGGCGCCACGGCGGCGGGTCAGCACGACGGCGGCGCCGAGCGCTCCGGCGATGAGCAGGACGCCCGTGACCAGTTCGGTGGTGGCGAGACCCTCGTCGGCGGAAGCGGCCCGGGAGCCGAACCCGGCCTTCACGCCCTTCTGGGCGCCGGGGGACGTGTCGGGGCCGGTGACGGTCTCCGTGTCGTGACCCGGGCCGGTGGAGGCGGCGATGGTGAGGCTGGTGGTACCGCGCTCGCCCTTGCAGTCGAAGGTGATCTCGTAGCGGGCGCCGGCCTTCGCGTCGAAGTCGACGTTGGCGGTGCCCGGGCGGCCCTCGCTCAGGGTCACCGTGTCGAACACGCCGGAGGTGACGGTCACGGACGGCACCTCGCAGCCGTCGGAGGTGAGGGTGACGGTGCCGCCGGGGGCGACCGTCGCGGGAGTGACGGAGAAGCCGAACGACGTGATGTTCGGTTCGTTCTCGTCCGCCAGGGCCGCCGGCGCGGCGGCGAGGCCCACGACCGCGGCGGTGAGCAGGGCGGCGGAAGCGACACGTATCGCGCGCATGGCGGTCCTCCAGATCACGCGAGGGTGCGGAGGCGGAGCGATTCCGCGCCCGGTGCTGGACGACCCTCACCGCGATCGAAGCTAGGTCCGGCCACGGCGCGCCGCCACCGGGCTCCGCCGAACGGGGCACGCAGCCTCGCGGCCGCCCGCTGCTCGGCAGGCACGGCCCCCGGGCCCACTCCGGGGCTCACCACGGGGGCCACTCCGGGGCTCACTGCGGGGCCGCTCCGGGGCCCGCTCGGGGCCCGCTCCGGGGCCGCTCCGGGATCCCCTCCGGGACCCGCTTACCGTCTCCTGCCTGACCCGAGGCCCCGCGTCGCGCTACGGGACCCGGACGACCTGGCCCGCGTACGAGAGGTTGCCGCCGAAGCCGAAGAGCAGGACCGGGGAGCCGGAGGGCAGTTCGCCCCGCTCGACGAGCTTGGCCAGGGCCAGCGGGATCGAGGCGGCGGAGGTGTTGCCGGAGTCGACGACGTCGCGGGCGACGATCGCGTTGACGGCGCCGATCTTCGCGGCGAGCGGCTCGATGATCCGCAGGTTGGCCTGGTGCAGCACCACGCCCGCGAGCTCCTCGGGGGCGATGCCGGACCGCTCGCAGGCCTTGCGGGCGAGCGCGGGCAGCTGCTGGGTCGCCCAGCGGTAGACGGACTGGCCCTCCTGCGCGAAGCGCGGCGGGGTGCCCTCGATCCGGACGGCGTTGCCCATCTCCGGGACCGATCCCCACAGGACCGGGCCGATGCCGGGCGGGTCGCCCGCGTCCTCGCCCTCGACGGCCTCGACGATCGCGGCGCCCGCGCCGTCGCCGACGAGGACGCACGTGGTGCGGTCCGTCCAGTCGCACACGTCGGTCATCTTGTCGGCGCCGATGACGAGGACCCGGCGGGCCCCGCCGGCCCGTACGGCGTGGTCCGCGGTCGCCAGGGCGTGCGTGAAGCCCGCGCAGACCACGTTGAGGTCCATGGTGGCGGGCGAGGTCATGCCGAGGCGGGCGGCGACGCGGGCTGCCGTGTTGGGCGAGCGGTCGATCGCGGTGGAGGTGGCGACGAGGACGAGGTCGATGTCGTCCGGGACGAGCCCCGCGGCCGCCAGGGCCTTGCCCGCGGCGTGTGCGGCGAGCTCGTCGACCGGCTCGTCGGGCCCGGCGACGTGCCGGGTGCGGATGCCGACCCGGCTGGTGATCCACGCGTCGTCGGTGTCGACCAGTTCCGCGAGGTCCTGGTTGGTGAGCACCTTGGCAGGCTGGTAGTGCCCGAGCGCGGCAATGCGAGTGCCCGTCATACCGGGACCCCCTCGGTGGTTCGTTCGTCCGGCAGGACCCCCCAGTCTTGCCAGCGACTGATCGGTAACAGGTGACGTAACCCACCAACATTCCCCCGTAGCGCTTGGCCGACCATGACAAGGGCCGAGGTGGGGCACGGCCCACGGGTGGCGGAGAATGGCCTTTTCACGGTCGATTCCGTCGCGATTTCGCGGCTGAACGGCCTTCCCCGCGAGAGAATCGAGTGCGGTCACGATGGGACGGGTCACCGAGCGTCGGCGTGTCATGCGGATCCGTGACGGGGCGGTGAACACCCGGCCCGACACTCTGGTGGCGGAGGAGCCGCTGGAGATCCGGCTGAACGGCCGCCCGATCGCGATCACCATGCGCACGCCGGGGGACGACTTCGCGCTCGCGGCGGGCTTCCTGGTCAGCGAGGGCGTCCTGGCGGCCGCCGCGGACGTGCGGAACATCGTCTACTGCGCGGGGGCCACGGAGGACGGCAGCAACACGTACAACGTGGTGGACGTGCAGCTGGCGCCGGACGTCGTCGTCCCGGACATCACCCTGGAGCGGAACGTCTACACGACGTCCTCGTGCGGGCTGTGCGGGAAGGCCAGCCTGGACGCGGTACGCACCACGGCCCGCTTCCCGATCGCCGACACTCCCCCCGTACGGCTCACGCCCGCGCTGCTGTCGCTCCTGCCCGAGCGGTTGCGGGCCGCGCAGCGGGTCTTCGACTCGACGGGCGGGCTGCACGCGGCGGCGCTGTTCACGGAGGACGGCGAGCTGCTCGACGTACGGGAGGACGTGGGCCGCCACAACGCCGTGGACAAGCTGGTGGGGCGGGCGCTGCGGGAGGGTCTGCTGCCGCTGGAGCGGGCGGTGCTGCTGGTGTCGGGGCGGGCTTCGTTCGAGCTGGCGCAGAAGGCGGTGATGGCGGGGATCCCGGTGCTCGCCGCCGTCTCCGCGCCGTCCTCGCTCGCCGTGGACCTGGCCGCCGAGACGGGTCTGACGCTGGTCGGTTTCCTGCGCGGGACGCATATGAACGTGTACGCGGGCGAGCACCGGATCGCCGTCTGATCCGGTGATCCGGGTGCGGGTCAGTTCTTCGGCGGGTCGATCATCTGGAGCGTGAGGGTGGCCGGGGGCTTCGCCAAACCGGGGCCGCCGGCCGCCGTCCAGGCGAGGATGTCGTCGAGGCAGTCCTCGTCCAGGGTGAAGCCGATCCAGGCGGCCCGTCCGCCGCGGCGGCGGCCCTCGGTGGAGGGCTGGACGACGACGATGTTGGCCTGGGCGCAGGGGCCGAGGCAGTCGCTCGTACGGACCGCGAGCCGGCCGCCGGAGGCAGCTGCGGCCTCGCGGAGGCGGGCGAGCTGGGCGGCGTGGTCGGTGCCGGGGTTCTTGCGGGCGTCGCCGCAGCAGCAGCCCCGGCAGACGACGAGGGAGCAGGGGCGGGCCCCGTACCGTATCGGGACCGGTGTCACGCGGGGCCGTCCAGGGTGATGTCGGCGACGGCGGCGACCGTGCCGAGGCGGGGGAAGTCGAGCTCGACGGAGGCCCGGTGCTCGTCGGCGGTGAGGGCGGTCATCGCGTCCTCGGCGAAGACGAGGTCGTAGCCGAGGTCGCAGGCGGCACGGGCGGTGGACTCGACGCCGAGGTTGGTGGCGATGCCGCCGAGGACGAGGGTCTTGGCGCCCGATCCGGCGAGCAGCTCGTGGAGTCCGGTGTCGTGGAACCCGCCGATGGTGCGCTTGACGACGACCGAGTCGCCGTCCTCGACGAGGTCGGGGACGAGCTCGCTGCCGGACGGCTGGACGGCGACGTTCGGCCGCTCGACCCGGATGTGGACGACGGGCGCACCGGCGGCCCGGAAGGTGTCGGCGAGCCTGGCGGCCGCGGCGAGGACGTCGGTGCCGGGGCGGGGGGCGAGGGGCAGCGCGACGATGCGCTCCATCAGGTCGACGAGGACGAGCGCGGTGCGGCCGGAATCGAGTGAGGGCATGGGAGCACCGTAGCGGCCCGGATGATCATCGCGGGGCGGGTGGGGGTGTGATCCGGCCGACGGGTACGGGTACGGAGGCGAGGGCGGAGGCGGGGGCCGGGTCCGGGTCGCGGGACCGCCGGCCGGCGACGACCGCGCAGACCATCAGCTGCATCTGGTGGAAGAGCATCAGCGGGAGCACGGCCAGCGAGGCGTGCGCGCCGAAGAGGACGCTGGCCATGGGCAGTCCGGCGGCCAGGCTCTTCTTCGATCCGGCGAACTGGATGGCGACGCGGTCGGCCCGGTCGAAGCCGAGCCGCTTCGCCCCGAACCAGGTCAGTGTCAGCATCACGGCGAGCAGGACGGCCTCGACGGCGAGGAGCAGCCCGAGGCGCGCCGGGGTCACCAGCTGCCACACGCCGGCGACCATGCCCTGGCTGAAGGCGGTGTAGACGACGAGGAGGATCGAGCCCCGGTCGACCCGTCCGAGGACCTTCTTGTGGCGGACGAGGAAGCCGCCGACCCAGCGGCGCAGGAACTGCCCGGCCAGGAACGGCACGAGCAGCTGGAGCACGATCTTCATGAGGGAGTCGGCGGAGAGGCCGCCCGCGCCGCCGAGGAGCAGCGCCGCGAGGAGTGGGGTCAGGACGATTCCGGCGAGGGAGGAGAAGGATCCCGCGCAGATCGCCGCGGGGACGTTGCCCCGGGCGATCGAGGTGAAGGCGATGGAGGACTGGATGGTGGAGGGCACCAGGCAGAGGAAGAGCAGACCGCCGTAGAGCTGCGGGGTGAGCACGGTGGGGACGAGGCCCCGTGCGGCGAGCCCGAGGAGGGGGAAGAGCAGGAAGGTGCAGCCGAGGACGGTGAGGTGGAGCCGCCAGTGCCGGAGGCCGTCGAGCGCCTCCCGGGTGGAGAGCCGGGCCCCGTAGAGGAAGAACAGCAGCGCCACCGCCCCGGTCGACGCGCCCTCCGCGACGGTGGCGGCTGCCCCGGAGGCGGGGAGGAGCGCGGCGAGGCCGACGGTGCCGAGGAGCGCCAGGACGTACGCGTCGACGGGGAGCCGGGACGGCGGACGGAGGGTACGGCGGGTGGCGCGGGGGTTCATGGTCTTCAGCTCTGTCGAGTGCGGGTGCGCTTCCATCCTGGTCCAGCGGGCGGTGATCGGGAATCCCGCACAGCACTCTGACTGTCATCGTGTTCCGTGATGACAGGGGCTACGGTCGTCATGTGTACGAACCCACGCAGCTGCGCACCTTTCTCGCCGTGGCCCAGACCCTGAGCTTCACGCAGGCCGCGCGCCGGCTCGGCGTGCGGCAGTCGACGGTCAGCCAGCACGTACGGCGCCTGGAGGAGGCGACGGGGCGTCCGCTGTTCACCCGGGACACGCACAGCGTGGAGCTGACGGAGGACGGCGAGGCGATGCTCGGTTTCGCGCGCTCGATCCTCCAGGCGCACGAGCGGGCGGCGGCCTTCTTCAGCGGGACCCGGCTGCGCGGGCGGCTGCGGTTCGGCGCGTCGGAGGACTTCGTGACGACCCGGCTGCCGGAGATCCTGGAGTCCTTCCGGCGCGAGCACCCCGAGGTCGACCTGGAGCTGACGGTGGAGCTGTCGGGGACGCTCCAGGCCCGGCTCGCGGCAGGCCGGCTGGATCTGATCCTGGCGAAGCGCCGCGGCGAGGAGAGCGAGGGCCGGCTCGTGTGGCAGGACTCCCTGATCTGGATCGGGGCGCCGGGGCTGCGGGTCGAACCGGACCGTCCGGTGCCGCTCATCCTGTTTCCGCCGCCGGGCATCACGCGGGCGCGGGCGCTGGAGGCGCTCCAGGCGCAGGGCCGGGCGTGGCGGATCGCGTGTACGAGTTCCAGCCTGAGCGCGAACGTCGCGGCCGCCCGTGCCGGGCTCGGGGTGATGGCGCACACGCGCGGCCTGGTGCCGCAGGGGCTCGTCCCGGTACCGGCCCGCGCGGGGCTTCCGGAGCTCGGCGAGGTCGGCTTCGTCCTGCTCCGGGGGCGGCGGGGCGGGGCGACGCAGGAGGCGGCGGACGCGTTGGCGGAGGCGATCCTGGCGGGCGGTGACCGGCTGCACCGGCCGCGGTGAACGGCCGGACCGGCCGCGGGTGAACGGGCGGAGCGGGCAGCCATGACCGGACGGACCGGGTAGCCGTGAACGAACGGAACGGGCAGGTGAACGAACGGAACGGGCAGCGGGAACGGACGGACCGGGCAGCGCCCTCCGTGCCGGACCGACCGCACCGGCCACCCCGGACCGACCCCGGCCGCCGCGCCGGGCCGCGTTCCTCGGCGGGACCTCGCGGACCGGCCACGGCGCCTTCCTCCCGCCCTCCCGTGAGCAGGGGGTACAGATTCCGTGGAGATTCACGCCCGGCGGACGTACCGAGCGGTCGGCAACGGCGCCGCCGTACCCGCGAATTGCCCCCGTCACCCGCTCTGACCTGTGCGAACGCGGAATGTCCCGGCTTGGTGAAGGCCCTCCCACCGGGCTGGCGGGTGGGGTACCGTCACCCGCGCTGTACGGAGCGCTACAGCGGTCCCTTTCAGCCATCGAGCCATCGTGCCGTCGTGCCGTCGAGCCGGTGAGGGAGGAGCAGGCCAGTGCGTGAGTTCACCGTGCCGCCCGTCGCGGCGGCGCCTCAGGTCGGCGGTCTTGCGGACGCCGTGTTCGATCACGCCCTCGCCGACCCGGACCGGGTCGCCCTCGGCCGCAAGGGCGCGGACGGGCAGTGGCGGGACGTGACGGCCGCGCGGTTCCGGGACGAGGTCCTCGGCCTCGCGAAGGGGCTGATCGCGCAGGGGGTGCGGTTCGGCGACCGGGTCGCGATCATGTCCCGTACGCGCTACGAGTGGACGCTCTTCGACTTCGCGCTGTGGACGCTGGGCGCGCAGCCCGTGCCGATCTATCCGACGTCCTCCGCCGAGCAGGTCTTCTGGATGCTGCACGACGCCGAGGTCACGGCGTGCGTGGTGGAGCACGAGGACCACGCGATGACGATCGGTTCGGTGGTCGACCGGCTCCCCCGGCTCCAGCGGCTGTGGCAGCTGGACGCGGGGGCCGGGGCCGTGGCCGAGCTGACGGAGGCGGGTGCGGAGATCGACGAGGAGGTCGTGCAGCGGCACCGGCGGGCGGTGACGCCGGAGTCGGTCGCCACGGTCATCTACACCTCGGGGACGACCGGCCGCCCGAAGGGCTGTGTGATCACCCACGCCAACTTCATGTTCGAGTCGGACATGCTGACCGGCCGCTGGGAGCCGGTCTTCCGGTCCCGGCCCGGGGAGCAGGCGTCGACCCTGCTGTTCCTTCCGCTGGCGCACGTCTTCGGGCGGATGGTGCAGGTGGCGGCGGTCCGGGGCGGTGTGAAACTCGGCCACCAGCCCGTGATGACGGCCTCCGAGCTGCTGCCGGACCTGGCGGCCTTCCGGCCGAGTTTCGTCCTCGCCGTCCCGTACGTCTTCGAGAAGGTCTTCCACGCGGCCCGCCGCAGAGCGGAGAGCGAGGGGAGGACCGCCCCCTTCGACAAGGCCGTGGAGGTGGCGGTCGCGTACGCGGAGGCCCTGGAGCACAAGGCGTTCGGCATCGGCCCGGGGCCGTCCGCCGCGCTGCGCGTGCAGCACCAGTTCTTCGAGAAGACGGTGTACGGGAAGGTCCGCGCCGCCCTGGGCGGGCGGATGCGGCACGCGATGTCGGGCGGCTCGGCGATGGCCCGTCGGCAGGGGCTGTTCTTCGCGGGCGCCGGCATCACGATCTTCGAGGGGTACGGGCTGACCGAGTCCTCCGCGGCCGCCACCGCGAACCCGCCCGAGCGGACCCGGTACGGCACGGTGGGGCAGCCGGTCCCCGGTACGACGGTGCACATCGCGGAGGACGGCGAGGTGTGGCTGCACGGCGGGCAGGTCTTCTCCGGCTACCTCAACGACCCGCGGTCGACGGCGGCGGTGCTCAACGACGGCTGGCTGGCCACCGGTGACCTGGGCTCGCTCGACGAGGACGGCTATCTGACGATCACCGGGCGGAAGAAGGAGATCCTGGTGACCTCGGGCGGCAAGAGCGTCGCGCCGTCGGGTCTCGAGGAGCGGGTGCGGGCGCACCCCCTGATCGCCCAGTGCATCGTCGTCGGCAACGACCGGCCGTACATCGCCGCGCTGGTGACGCTCGATCAGGAGGCGGTGGAGCACTGGCTCGCGATGCAGGGGCGGGCGCCGCTCTCGCCGGCCGAGCTGGTGCGCGATCCGTCCCTGGAGACGGAGCTCCGGCGGGGGGTGGTGGCGGCCAACACGCTGGTCTCGCAGGCCGAGTCGATCCGGACCTTCCGGATCCTGGCGCACCCCTTCAGCGAGGAGCACGGGCTGCTGACCCCGTCGCTGAAGCTGAAGCGGAAGGCGATCGAGCGGGCGTACGCGGCGGAGGTCGAGGCGCTGTACGGGTGAGGCGTCGTACGGGTGAGGCGTCGTACGTGTCAGGCGGGCGGCGCGGAATGCCGAGGGGTCCGTGATCGTTGACGCTGGAAGGTACCTCTGTACGCCTCGTACGACCAGGACGCGTACACCCGGTACGACCAGTAGAGCCCGCGACGACGTAAGGATCCTCTCCACGTGAGCACGGACAGCACCCCCGGCCAGGTCCCCTCGGTCACCCTCAACAACGGCGTGCGCATGCCGCAGCTGGGCTTCGGCGTGTGGCAGGTGCCGGACGACGAGGCGGCGACGGCCGTGACCACCGCCCTGGAGTCCGGCTACCGCTCGATCGACACAGCCGCGATCTACCAGAACGAGCGGGGCACCGGGCAGGCCGTCGCCGCCTCCGGGATCCCGCGCGAGGAGCTGTTCGTCACGACCAAGCTGTGGAACAGCGAGCAGGGTTACGACTCGACGATGCGCGCCTTCGACGCCTCGCTCGACAAGCTGGGCCTCGACCACGTCGACCTGTACCTGATCCACTGGCCGCTGCCGTCGAAGGACGCGTACGTCGACACGTACCGGGCGTTCGAGAAGATCCACGCGGACGGGCGGGCGAGGGCGATCGGCGTCTCGAACTTCCTTCCCGAGCACCTGGAGCGGCTGATCGGCGAGACCTCGGTCGTGCCCGCCGTCAACCAGATCGAGCTCCACCCGCAGCTCCAGCAGGGGGCCTCGCGCGAGGCGCACGCCCGGCACGGCATCGCGACGGAGGCGTGGTCGCCGCTCGGCCAGGGCAAGGGGCTCCTCGACGTGCCGGCGATCGTGGCGATCGCCCGGAAGCACGGGCGGACGCCGGCCCAGGTGGTCCTGCGCTGGCACCTCCAGCTGGGGAACGTGGTGATCCCGAAGTCTGTGACCCCCTCGCGCATCCGCGAGAACATCGACGTCTTCGACTTCGAGCTGGACACGGAGGACCTGGCGGCGATCGCCGCCCTGGACGAGAACCGCCGTATCGGTCCGGACCCGGCGGAGTTCCACGTCGGCGCCTGAGAAGGGGCGCCCGGGGGAGAACGCGTGGGAGAAGTGCGAGAAGGGGAACGAACGGTGAGTGGTGCCCCGACGCCGGTCGAGGAGGGCCTCTACCGCATACGGAACGTGGCGAGCGGACTGCTCCTCGAGGTGTACGAGGGGTCGAGCCGCAGCGGTGCCAAGGTGCAGCAGGGGGCCGAGAGCGCGACCCCCGGGCAGCACTGGCACATCACGCCCGTGCCGAACGGCGGCGGGCTGTACCACCTGGTCAACGCGGCCAGCGGGAAACGGCTCGACGTCATGAACGCGTCCACGGAGAACGGCGCCCTGATCCAGCAGTGGAAGCCGAACAACTTCGGCGCCCAGGAGTGGGTCATCGAGCGGGACCTCCAGTCGCCGGGGACGGTGGCGCTGGCGAGCTTCGTCAGCGGGCTTTACCTGGAGGTCGCGGACGGCTCGCGGGACGCCGGCGGAGCCGTACGGCAGTGGGAGGACACCGACTCCCCGTTCCAGTGGTGGCGGCTGGAGCCGGTGTCCTGACACGCGGCGCCCCGGGGGCCGGGCACCCCCGGTCCCCCGGGGCGCCCGGCCTCATCGCCTCGCCGCCTCGCCGCCTCGGCATCCCGGCGCCCCTGGCGCCCCCGGCCGTCAGCCCTTGCGGGCGGTGTGGACGGTGCGGGCCGTGAGGTGGAAGAGGTCCGTGCGGTGGTGCAGGGACTTCTCGTCGGCCGGGTCGAGGAGCCGGTCGAGCGTCTTCCGGTCGTCCGGGTCGATCCGCTCGCCGAGGCCCTCGCGCAGCCGCTGGTAGTGGGCGAGGGCCAGCTCGCGGACGACCGGGGAGACGGGCGCGGGGACGTCGGTGAGGAAGGTGCGGGTGCCGGCCGGGGTGAGGCCGACACCTGCGAGGAGCGCCCGCCAGTCCTCCGGCTCGTCCTTGAATCCGGGCAGTTCGGTGCGCATCCCGCTGAACGAGTCGGCGTGGGCGGCGGCGAGGCGGGCCTCCAGGCCAGGTCGGCCGATGCCGATGTGCCGGGGCAGGTAGCGGGTGGGCAGGCCGCCCTCGACGAGGGCGATCAGGCCGCCGGGGCGCAGAAGGCCGGCGAGCTCCGCGAGCGCGGCCCGCTGGTCCCCGATGTGGTGGAGGGAATTGCCGGCCCAGATCAGGTCGGCCTCGCCCAGGGTGCCGATGTCCTCGGGGAGTTCGGCGTGGAGGGTGGAGACCCGGGGGCCGAGGCCTCGGGTCCCGGCACGGTCGCGGGCCCGCACGAGGAGTTCGGGGGTGCCGTCGACCGCGACGGTCTCGGCGGCCGGGAAGGCCTCCGCGAGCAGGCTCGTGACGACACCGGGACCGCTGCCGATGTCGAGGATCCGCCGGACGCCGTGGACCGGGGCGAGGGTGCCGAGCCAGGCCGCCGCGTCGAGGTAGGCGGGGCTCGCGATCTCGGCCTCCCGCTCCAGGACCGGGGCCAGCTCGTTCCAGTCCAGGTGGGTGCCGTCGTGGCGATGGCCGTGACCGTGGCCCTGGTCCTGCTGGTGGTCGTGGCCGTGGTGGGATGCGCGGTGCTGACTCATGGTTCCAGGGTGCCGTGGGGCGGCAGAACACGCGAGAAATGTTGCCGGTCCGGCAACGAACACAAGGGCGGGCCGTACGGTCGCTCGCTCGGTCGGCCGGTCGGCCGGTCGGCCGGTCGGCCGGTCGGTCGGCCGTACGGCTCAGCTCCGGGCGCGGTGCTCCTGCGGGCTGAGGCCCCGGACCCGCTTGAAGGCCGCGCTCAGGGCGAACGCGCCGCTGTAGCCGACCTGTCGGGCGACCGCCTCGACGGTGGCGTCCGTCTCGCGCAGCAGGTCGGCGGCGAGCGCGAGCCGCCAGCCGGTGAGGTACGCCATCGGGGGTTCGCCGACGAGCTCGGTGAAGCGCCTGGCGAGCGCGGCCCGGGACACGCCCGCCTTCGTGGCGAGGGAGGCGACGGTCCAGGGGTGGGCCGGGTCGTTCTGGAGCAGCCGGAGCGCCTGGCCGACCACGGGGTCGCCCATGGCCCGGTACCAGGCGGGCGCCTCGGCTCCCGGCCGGGAGAACCAGGCGCGGACCCCGGCGATGAGCAGCAGGTCGAGGACCCGGTCGAGGACGACGGTCTGACCGGGTTCGTCGCGGGCGATCTCCTCGTCCAGGAAGGGCATGAGAGGGCAGTTCCACACCTCGGCGGGCAGGTGGAGCAGGGCAGGCAGCGCGTCGAGCAGTCGGCGGCCGACCTCGCCGTCCATCCGATAGGTGCCGACGAGGACCGTGGTGCTGCCGTCCGGGGCGTTGCCCCAGGTGCGGACGCCCAGCCGCATGGTCTGGGCGAGCGGCTCCCCGGTGAGGGTGGTGCAGCCGCCGTCGGGGCCGATCCGGGCGCGGGGCGGTGCGTCGGGGGCGTGGGCGACGGTGTACGGCTCCGGGCCGCGGGCGATCGCGATGTCGCCGGGCCGGAGGAGGACGGGTTCACCGGTGTCGTGGACGATCCAGGCCTCGCCCTCGGTGACGCACATGAGGCAGAGCGGCGCGCCGTCCTCGATCCGTACGGACCACGGCGGCTCCATGATCATGCGGAGCAGGAAGGCGCCCTTGGCCCGGGGCCCGTCGAGGAGTCCGGCGAGTGCGTCCATGGTCCGCAAGCGTAGGGGGTGCGGAGGGTGGGACGGAGGCCTAGGGGGTGCGGAGGATGAGACGGAGGCGTAGGTGGGTGAGACGGCGGAGCATGGGCGGGCGGGGCCGTGGGCGGGAGGCTTGAGCCATGACGACGAACACGCAGAACACGCGGAACATCCAGAGCGCCCAGTCCACCCCGAGCACGCAGGACACCGGGAGCGCGCACGGCGATCAGGACGCTCGGAGCACGTCGACCGTCCTGGTCACCAGCGCCTCCGGCAAGACCGGTCGGCGCGTGGCCGAGCGGCTCGGGGCCCGCGGGGCGACCGTCCGCGCCGGGTCCCGTACCGGCACGACCCCCTTCGACTGGGAGGACCCGGCGACCTGGGGCCCGGCGCTGCGGGGCGCGGACGCCGCGTACGTGGCCTACTACCCGGACCTCGCGGCTCCCGGCGCGGCCGGGGCGATGAGCACCTTCGGCCGGCTCGCCGCCGAGAGCGGGGTGCGGCGCCTGACGCTGTTGTCCGGGCGCGGGGAGCCCGAGGCCGTCGTGGCGGAGGAGGCCCTGCGGGCGGCGGCCGCCGGGGTCGAACTGACCGTCGTCCGGGCCTCGTTCTTCGCGCAGAACTTCTCCGAGGGGCTGCTCGCGGAGGGGGTCGCGGAGGGCGTGCTGGTCTTCCCGGCCGGTGACACGGCCGAGCCCTTCATCGACGCGGACGACCTGGCGGACGTGGTCGTCGAGACCCTGACGGCGGACGGGCACGCGGGCCGGGTCCATGAGGTGACGGGGCCGCGGCCGGTGGGCTTCGCGGAGGTGGCGGCGGAGATCTCGCACGCCTCGGGACGCCCGGTGGTCTACGAGGCGGCGTCCGAGGCCGAGTACGCCGGACTCCTCACCGGCTTCGGCCTCCCGGCGCCGGAGGCCGAGTGGCTCGCGGCGCTGTTCGCGACGCTCCTCGACGGCCACAACGCCTCGGCGACGGACGGGGTGAAGCGGATCCTGGGCCGCGAGCCGCGCGCGTTCGCCGCGTTCGCCGCGGACGCCTGGGGCGGGGCGGAGTCCTGAGGGGTCGTCCTCAGGCGTAGCGCAGCGCCGGCGTCCGTACGGTCTCGGCGAGGCGGGCCCGGAGCTCCTCGGGTCCCAGGACCTCCACCTCTGAACGGTCAGCCGCGCCTGACGAAGCGGGCCAGCCGGTATCGGGGGTCGTCACGGGGGCGATCCTGGTCCGGGAGGGCCGCGAGGGCGGCGGCGAGCGCGTCGATGGACGCCGTGTCGCCGTCGAACCAGGAGGCGAAGTAGCCGCTGCGCAGCTTCCGCGCCGTGTCGCGCGGGGTGCGGCCCTGTCCGTGGCCCGTGAAGTGGGTTCCGGGGGCGGGGGCGAGGCCGTGGGCCGCGGCGTGCCGGGTGATCAGGTCGGAGCGGTCGGAGGCGGCGGCGTGCGAGCGGTGGGGGCGCAGGAGCTCGTCGATGTCGCTGCCGACGTCGTGTGCGGCGTCCTTGTCGACGGTGGCGACGAGGACGCCGCCGGGGCGCAGTACACGGGCCGCCTCGGCGACGATCCGCGGCGCGAAGGGGACGAGGTGCAGCAGCCAGACGGCGGTGACCGCGTCCACGGAGGCGTCGGGCAGCGGCAGCCGTCGGGCGTCGGCGCGGACGGTCCGTCCGGGCAGACGCCCGTCGGCCGTCCGCAGCATGGCGTGGGCGGCGTCGGCGCCGTACACGTGCAGCCCGGCCCTGGTGAGCCGTTCGGTGACGAGGCCGGTGCCGCAGGCCACGTCGAGCAGGGTGCGGGCGGTGGCCGGCACGAGGCGGAGCACCGCCTCGGCCGCGGCCTCGGCGCGGGGCACTCCGCCGCGGGTCCGGTCGTAGTGCGCCGCTTCGGCCTCGTAGTCGAGCATGGTGTCCGCCATGCCGGTGATCCTACGAAAGGCATCGGAGGAGGCCGGAGGAAGCCGGAGGAGACAGGGGGTCAGGCGGCACCGTGGCCGGGGGCGATCCCTTCGACGCGCTCGGCGAGCTGGAAGTCCTTCTCGGTGACGGCCCCGCCGGCGGAGTGGGTGTTCACGGACAGGGCCACGGTGTTGTAGCCGAGGGTCAGGTCGGAGTGGTGGTCGAGCTCCTGCTGGATCTGGGCCACGTGCACGACGAGCGCGGTCGCGGCGAAGTGGTCGCCGAGCCGGTAGCTGCGGGCGAGACGGTCGCCTTCGAGGGACCACCCGGGGAGCTCCCGCAGACGGTCCTCGATCTCCTTCTGCGACAGCGGCTGTGTGGGCACGATGGTGCTCCCTCCGGTCGGGTGGTGCGCGGTGAAGGACAGGGTCCCGGGGAGAACGTACCCGGGTCCCCCTCTGGGATACCGTCTGGCCATGACAACTGTCGTGAGCGACACGGGGGTAGGGCCGCTGCTGCGCAGCTGGCGTGAGCAGCGCCGGCTGAGTCAGCTGGAGCTCGCGCTGCGCGCAGACTCCTCGGCGCGACACATCTCCTTCGTGGAGACGGGCCGTTCCCGGCCGAGCGAGGAGATGGTCCTCCGGCTCGCCGAGCACCTGGACGTGCCGATGCGGGAGCGGAACGCGCTGCTGCTCGCCGCCGGGTACGCCCCCCGGTACACGGAGTCGCCGCTCGACGCCCCGCGCCTGGAGGCGCTGCGGGAGGGCATCGAGCGGCTGTTGCAGGGGTACGAGCCGTATCCGGCGTTCGTGGTGGACGGTTCGTACACGGTGGTGGCGGCCAATCGGGGCATCGGGCTGCTGCTCGACGGGCTGCCGGAGCATCTGCTGGCCCCGCCGCTGAACGCGATGCGGCTCACCCTGCACCCGGAGGGCCTGGCGCCGCGGATCCGGAACCTGCGGGAGTGGCGGGGGCATCTGCTGGCGCAGATGGAGCGGCAGATCGCGCTGGCCAGGTCGGAGGCGCTGCGCGCGCTGTACGAGGAGGTGGCGGCCTATCCGCTGCCGCCGGGCGCCGAGGACGAGAGCGCGCCCGACGACGAGCCGTACCCGTACATCGCGCTGCCGATGCGGATCGAGCACGACGGGCGGATCCTGTCGTTCGTGTCGTCGATCTCGACGTTCAACACGCCGATGGACGTGACCGTCGCCGAGCTGGCCATCGAGACGCTGCTCCCGGCCGACGCGGAGACGGTCGCGTACCTCCGGTCACCGGCCGCGGCCCCGGTCAGCGAGTAGCCGCGACGGCCCGCAGCGCGGCCCACTGGAGCCCGGCGAACCCGGCGACGGTGACCGCCTGCATCGGCGTCCACAGCAGGCCGGCGGTGGTCGGCTCCAGCCAGGCGACGAGGGCGACGATGCTCAGGACGGCCCAGAGCGCGTTGGCGTCGACGACCAGCTTCACGGCGAGCGCCGGGGGCTGCGGGCGGCTCGCGAGCCAGGCGACCCCGGCCGCGAACAGGGTCAGGAAGACACCGAGTTCGAGCAGCAGGCCCGCGTCGACGCCGAGGAGCTCGCCGAGGGGGCCGGAGGCGGTGAGGTAGGCGAGCCCGTTGGCCCCGGTGACCACGGCGTCGAGGGCGAGGAAGCGGCGCACCGCGGAGTGGGGGCGGGTGGTGCGGGCGAGGCCGGCGAGCAGGGCCTGGGACATGGCGGATCACCCTCCATGGGGGACGTTCGTGCTGGTGGTGGGTCCGGAGCCCGAGCGGAGTGCGCCGCCCGGGTTCCGGTGTCCCTGAGCATGCCGCGAGGCCCGGGGCGGGTCGATTACCTGTCAGGTAATGCGGAGCCCCCCGGAGCCTCGATCGGGCGCCCCCTCCCCCAGGCTTCAGGGAGCCACGGCGGTCGCCGAGGTTCGCCTGCGTCCGCCGGATGTCGCCGCGCGTGAAACCGGGCTGGTCGGGCCGACGTCATATCGCCGGATCCTGTGGATCCGACCAACCACTCCGACAGGGGATGACGGAAATGGCATCAACCACCTCTACTGACAGGTCGGCTTCGCGCCGTGTCACCTTTGGCGTCCTGGCGGCGGGGCTCATGCTGCCGCTGACCCTGTCGGCGTGCTCCGGCGACGCCGAGGGCCCCTCGGTGAAGGACTCCGCGCGCGGATCGCAGTCGGCACCGAGCCGTGGGACGGAGACCGGCTCGCGCGACACCGCGGACCACACCGTGCCCCTCATCGGCACTCCCGTCCGCAGCTACGCCGCTCCCAGCCTTGCCGCGTTCGTCCGCCAGTCCAAGGCCGTCAACGTGATCAGCGGCACGGTCACCGCCACCCGACCGCTGGTCACCGAGTCGGCTGCCGTTGTCGAGACGATCTTGACGATCTCCGTGGAGCGGCAGCGGGACACCGGCGCCCCTACCACCGTCGAGGTGCGGGAGCAGGGAGGAATCGTCTCGGTCGCACAGGTGCGCTCCGACTTCGAGGGCAAGCTGGGACGCGATTTGACCGATGAGGAGTTGGCCGAGACGGTCGACTACCGCATCAACGGGATCGAGCACGCGCGAGTGGGCGATCGAGTCCTCGTCGTGGTGGCCGAAGACACCTCCGTGCAGAACGAGGGCGGCTACGTCAGTCTGGCCCTGCTCGTCGGGGAAGACGCCGCAGGCGCGTCGTCCAAGGCGAGCTCCACGAAGTTCACCTGGCCCGGTGAAGCCCCGAACCCGGCTTGGGAGAGCGTGGTCGACGCGGAGTCCCTCATGCGGTGAGAAGTGAGGCTGCGGATGGTGTCGAGCGCCGGGGCGACGAACACGATTCGGGAAGCGTGCCGGACTTCGGACAACCGTGTCGCCGCTCCCCCGCCGTGAGTAGTGTTCGCGCCGGGGTGGCCGGGACCGGTCCCCCGGAGGGGGAGACGGCTCATGGCATGGAACAGGCAACGGGCCCGCATGGTGGCCACCGGGGACGATCACCGGGTGACGCCCGCGGAACTCTTCTTCGACCTGGTGTTCGTGTACGCGATCACGCAGGTCACCGCCCTGATGGCGGCGGGCCCCTCGCCGGTGCGGGTGGTCGGCGCGATGGTCGTGCTCGCGCTGCTCTGGTGGTGCTGGTGCTGCTTCGCGTGGCTGGGAAATGTCGTACGGGCCGACTCGGGCGGCGTGTTCGCGGTCCTCGTCACCGTCATGGCCGTCGTCCTCATCGTGTCGCTCGCCGTGCCCAAGGTCTTCGCGGACGCCCCCGGCGGGCTCTCCGAACCGCTGGTGTTCGTGCTCTGCTACGGGGCGGTGCGCGTCCTGCACCTCGCCTCGTACTGGGTCTCCAGCCCGGGCGACACGGCGCTGCGGGCCACACTGCGCCGCACGGCGCTGCTGTCCGTACTGCCGCCGCTGGCCCTGCTGCTGATCGGGAGCGCGTACAGCGGCCGGGTCCAACTCCTGCTGTGGCTGGGCGCGGTGGTCGTCGACTACGGCGGGATCTACGTCACCGGCTCCTCCGGCTGGCGGGTCAACTCCGCCGGGCACTTCGCCGAACGCCACGGCCTGATCGTGATCATCGCCCTCGGCGAGTCCATCGTGGCGATGGGCGTCGGGGTCTCCGGCTTCCCGCTCACCCTCGCGGTCCTCGGCGCCTCGGCGGCCGGGCTGCTGCTCGCCGCCGGGCTGTGGCGGCTGTACTTCCGGCAGCTCGGCGAGGCCGCCGAGCACCGGCTCGCCCGGCTCGAGGGCGACGACCGCACCCGCTTCGCCCGGGACGTGTACACCTTCCTGCACCTGCCGCTGGTCGCCGGTGTCGTGCTCTGCGCGCTCGGCATGAAGAAGGTCCTCCAACAGGTCGCCGACACCGGTCACTACGGCCTCGCCGAGCCGCTGCACGGGGTCGTCGCCTGGTCCCTGACCGGGGGTGTCGGCGTCTATCTGCTCGGCGCCGCCGCGATCGTGCTGCGCACCTCGGGACGGCGGCCGACCGCCCTCGCCGTGGGCGGGGTGTGCTGTCTGGCGGCGGGGCCGCTCGTCGGTCTCGTCCCGGCGCTGCCGGCGCTCGCGGTCCTCGCCACCACGACGGCGGTCCTCGTCACGCTGCACGGCCGGCGGGCTCCGGAGGCGCTCACGGTCGCCGAGGCGTAACGGGGCGGACGGAGGCGTAACGGCGCGGAGGCGTAGCCACCTCCTTGGAGGAGCCCCCATGGCTCCCCCGACCCCGTCCTCCCACCGCCCACTCGGGCCTCGTCCAGCCCTGACGTTCCCTCAGTACGCGGCCTTGCGATGGCGGATGAAGGCGCGCAGGCGGTTCGTGTCGTCGGGGGTCCAGTCGGGTGGCGGCAGGACGGCGGCCCAGGCGTCGACGGCGCCGGCCCCGTACCGGTGGCCGTGCGGGGCGTCGACGCCGTAGGAGACGGTCATGTCCACGGAGGTCTGCCAGAAGGCGACGAACGGGAACCAGCTGATCTCGGGGGTGATGTCGGGGCCGAGCGGTTCGTCGAGCCAGTCGGGGCGGTCGAGGAGCAGGTCGGGCGACCACCAGACGACGGGGTCGGAGGCGTTCTGGAGGTAGACCGCGCGCGGTCGTTCCCAGACGGCGGTCGGGCGGGCGAGGTCGGTCCGGGGGAACTGGGCGAAGCGGATGTGGGTGCCGCCCCGGTACTGGGGGCGCCAGACGGGGCTGCCAGGGTCGCGGTCGCGGCGGATCTCCCGGGAGATCGGGGAGAAGTGGGGGGCACCCATCAGGAGGGCGCCGTCGGTTCCGGCGAGGAGCGCGTCGGCACTGCCGAAGGAGGCCTCGACGGCATAGGCGCCGAGGCTCTCGCCGGTGACGACGAGCTTGGGCCGCCGGTCGGTGGGGAGGGTGCCGAGGCGGGCGCGGACGGCGTCGAGGAGGGCCCGGGTCGCCCGCCCGGCCTTCTCCTTGTCGACGAGGAAGGAGACCCAGCTCGGGAGGTACGAGTACTGGACGGCGACGATCGCGGTGTCGCCCTCGTACATGTACTCCAGGGCCTCGGTGACGTTCGGGTCGATCCAGCCGGTGCCGGTGGTGCCGGCGACGGCGAGGACGGCGCGGTCGAAGGCTCCGGTGCGTTCGAGTTCGCGGACGGCGAGCCGGGCCTGGGCTGCGAAGGGGCTGTCGTCCCGGAAGGCGGCGGGCAGCGCGGAGGGTACGTAGACGCGGACCGGTTCGCGGGCGGGCCGGCCGGTCCAGGCGGTGAGGCCGGCGCGGGTGGGCGTGGAGCCGGTGAAGTTGCGGCCCTGGAAGCCGAGGTCCTCCCAGCGGACGAGGGAGCCGGGGCCGCCGGAGACGTGGCGGGACGCGGGGCGCCGGATGCCGTCCTTGGTGCCGTCGTTGGTGGCCTCGGCGATGCGGTCGGCGATGTCGACGACGCCCCGGTCGAAGACGACGTCGCGGACGCCGACGAGGACGACGAGGCCGGACAGGGCCACGCCGACGGCGAAGGCGACGGGGCCCGGGAGGAGCCTGCCGAGCAGCCGGATCAGGGTGACGGACCCGAGCCGTACGGAGCGGGCGACGAGGAGCGCGGCGAGGAGGAGGCCGAGGGCGATCAGCGCGATCATCGGCGTGTGCCAGGTGAGGGTGGGCGGGAGCCCTTGCAGGACCCGGAGCTGACGCTGCATCCGGGCGCTCTCGGAGATGAGTGAGACGGCGAGGACCGGGCTGAGCAGCCAGTATGCCTGCCAGCAGCGGGTGCGGATCCGCTCTCCGGGGAGCCGGGGCGCGAGGGCGCGGACGAGCCAGGCGAGGGTGGAGCCGAGGGCGTAGCCGATGGCGGCGGTGATGCCGCCGACGATCCCCTGGAGGTACCAGGGCCGGGGCACGAGGGAGGGCGTGAGGCTCGACCAGAAGAAGACGGTGGCTAAGCAGAGCGCGGTGAGATCGGGCCAGCGCCGGATGCGGTACGAGGGGGTGGGGCGGTCCCAGTAGGGGCGCCGCGCGAAGGCGAGGAGGCCGGCGCCCGCGCGGGCGGGGAGGCCGCGGGCGCGGGCGCCTCGATCACCGGTGTCGGCGTCTCGCGCCGCGGTGTCCGGGCCCGGGCCGGACGCGGGGCCGGCGGACCGATCGGGGCTGGTGTTCCGGTCGGTCGAGGTCATTCGATCAGCCTCGTACGTCCGTACACCGGTCCGCAAACAGTTTGTCCGCCGGGGCCCGCGTCGGATCGTTCCGCGCGCTCAGTGGGTGCGCGCGGTCAGGGGTTCCGCGCGTTCAGTGGGTCCACGCGCTCAGTGGCCCCGCTCCTTCAGTGGACGGGGTCCTCCCTGGGGGCGGGCGGCTCGGTCACCGGGGCGGGCGCCGGCTCGGCGGACTCGGCTGAGCGGCGGTCGGCGGGCTCGGCGGAGCGGCGGTCGGCGCGCTGGGCACGGGAGGCCTCGGCGCGCAGCAGGGCCTGGAGGACGGCGTACGGGTCGACGGGCATGGCGGAACTCCTCGCGGTGCGGAGGGGGGTGATGTCGGGACTGCCGGGAGGTGAGGGCCTCTCAGCAGCGCATCACCACGCGCCGGAGCGCGTCGCCACGCGGGGCGGGTACGGGAGCGGGGGCGGCGGTACGCGTGCGGCGGCGGTTCGTACGGGGGCGCCGCCGCACCGGGACCGGCCGGACGCCCGTGCGGTGCCGCCGGGTCCGGCCGGGGAGCCCTGCCTCGGCGGCGGCCGGGTCGTACGTCTCGCCGCCCGGGTCGGAGGCGGGGGCGACGGCGGGCGGGCGGAGTTCGGGGCCGCCGGAGAGGGCGTTCGAGGCACCGGTGCCGAGCAGGGCGGTGAGGATCAGGAGGAGCGCGATCCACCGGCCCGCGCCCGGCGCGGAGCGCGTCCGGCGGCCCGCCGGGGTGGCGGGCTCGGCGGTCGGCTCGGGCGCGGGGCTCACGGAGATCCGTACTGCCCCACCGGGGTACACGTACGGCACCCGGCAGCCGAGATCCGCCCGGGCGGCCTACGTCCGGGGCCCCGCTTTCACCGCCCCGGCGGTCACGGCCGAGCCTCCCCCGGCGGTCACGACGGGGCGGTCTCCCGCGACTCCTCCGGCCCCAGCGGCACCTGCGGTCCCAGGGACTCGCGCAGCCAGCGCCGCAGCACCGTGTGGACCCGCTCCGCGCCGACCAGTTCCTCCCCCTCGCCGACCGGCGCCGAGAGCTCCGGCGGCGACAGCAGGAAGGGGTGCGACTGCTCTCCGCCGAGCCCGCCGTGGGAACCGATCTGCTCCTCGAAGGCGTGCACCGTGCCGGTCGCCGGGTCGTACATCGAGTTGACCATGATGTCCGCGACGTGCGGGAAGCCGTCCGTGCGCCGCACGGCGTCCGCCGCGCCCCGCCCGAAGACGGCCAGCGGCCCCTCGTCGGTGAGCTCGGCCACCGGCACCTCCGCCCCGTCGCGGGCGAGCACCAGCGAGCCGTGCTCGGCGCTCGCCACCAGTACGAAGCCGACGCCCGGGTGGTGGGCGAGGGTGCGCAGGAGCGCCGGGTGGCGCCGGTCGATCTCCTCCCGGGTCATCCGGTGCGGCACGTCGGGGAAGGAGATCAGACCGAGGTTGCCCGAGGCGAGGACCACCGGCTCGGACGGCTTGGCGGGCAGCTCCCGCGCCTCCTCCCCGCTCTCGTCCAGCGGCCGGTGCAGGGCGCTGCGCAGCGCGTCCCTCGCCGCGTCGCGCGCCTCCGACCCGCTGCGGGTGCGCCGGACGCGGCGCGGCACCGGCAGCCCGCACCCCGCCCGTACGAGCTCCTTGAGCGAGAGCCCGTACGCCGACTCGAAGGTCTCGCCCGGGCTCTGCCCGTGGTCGGAGAGGAGCACGATCCGGTACGGCCGCGGGGCGTGCTCGGCGACGGTCTCGATGAGCGCGATCGCCCGGTCGAGGCGGCGCAGGACCTGGTCGGTGTCCCGGCCGTGCGGGCCGGAGTGGTGCGCCACCTCGTCGTACGCGACGAGGTCGGCGTAGACGGCGGTCCGCCCGGCCAGTATGTCCCCCATCACGGCGGAGACCACCACGTCCCGCTCCACGACCGTCGCGAAGGCCCGCACGAAGGGGTACGTGCCGCCGCGCGAGACCCTCGGGGTCTCGCGGCGCAGCCGTGCCCCGATCGACTGGCAGATCTCGCGGGCGCACTCGGTGACGAGGGATCCGGCGGTACGGACGGCGTTGGCCGGGTCGGAGAAGTACGCGAAGTAGCCGGCCCGGGAGCGGTTGCGGGGGCCGCGGCGGGCGGCCATCGACAGGACGAGGGCGAGCTGGTCGGCGCCGCCGCTGAAGAGGTTGCCGCGGGAGGCGCCGTCGAAGGTGAGCAGCCCGCCGTCCCCGGTGCGGCGCACGGCCCTGCGCTGGAGCTCCACCGCGGAGGCCGGGCGGTTCGACACCATGAGGCGGCCGGTGTCCTTCTCGTACCAGCGGAAGGCGGGCACGTCCTCGTTGGAGCCGTGCAGGATGCCGAGCTGGCTGGCGCCGGTCTGGCTGGACCAGTCGGTGCGCCAGGGGGTGAGCCGGTGGCCGGCGTCCAGCCAGCCGGCGACGGTCGGCATGAGCCCGTCGGCGACGGCGGCGCGCAGGACGTGGTGGCCGACGCCGTCGAGCTGGAGGAAGACGGTGCCGGGGACGGCTTCCGGGGTGTCGTGGGGGTCGCGGGGCTGGGTGCGGCCCGTGAGCCGGTAGAGGCGGCGGCGGTAGGCGTCGTCGTCGCGGACGGCGAGGCCCGTGGCGGTGGCGGAGGCGACGGCGGACATGACGGCGGCGACCACGACGGCGGTCTCGGGGTCGGCGGCGCCGCGCCCGTCGGGGATCAGCCAGAGCGCGACGAGCAGCATCGAGCCGTTCAGGAAGAACACCAAGAGGCCGAGGAGCAGGGCCGGGACGAGGAGCAGGGCGCGGACGATCACCGGCCACACGAGCGCGCTGAGGAGGCCGAAGGCGCCCGCGGCCGTGGCGGCGGTGAGCGCCGTCCTCGTGAAGCTGTCGCCGTCGGCGGACTGGAGCTGGAAGTCGGGCAGCGCGCCCGCGAGGACGAGCATGGTGAGTGTGGACACCGCCCAGACCACGATCATCCGCACCAGCGCACCGCCCGCGGTCCGCCAGCGGTCGGCGCCACCCCATCGCCCGTCTCCCACGCCCGATTCACCTTTCGCCCGTTACCTGCCCCAAGCGTGGCACAACGCCCACGGTCGGGGTGGCGAACGGGTGACGGCGAACGGCCCGGGTGTGTCAGGTCGCGCCCTCGAAGGGCGCACGTGCGGACGGGTCAGGAGCCGTCGTACCCGGCGGTGGGCATGGAGAGCCGCCGGTGCACGCCGGCCTTGGCCGCCGTGTCGTACGCCGGTTCGTCGAGGCAGACCGTCTCGACGCGCACGCCACGCCGCTCGCATTCGGCGCGGAAGCCGGGCACCGAGGTCACGGCGCGGGCGAGGACCCGTTCGTTGGCGGCGACGAAGAGATCGACCGCTCCCGCCTCCACGTCCGCCCACAGGGCGGCATGGTCGGGGCGCAGGCCGTAGAAGAGGAGTTGGCGGGCGAGCACGTACCCCTTGCCGGCGGCCCAGCGGGCACACATCTCGTGCTGGCCGCGCGTGTCGACCAGGAAGGGGTCGCTGTCCAGCTCTTCGAGCGGGGTGAGGCTGGCGATCGCCGCCACCCGAACGTCGTCCATGGGCCGACCCTACTGCGGGATCGGCACGGCGGAACATCCTCCGGAGCCCGCTCCGGACATTTACCCTCGTTACGGAGTTACGGAACGGTCGCGGACATCGGAGTGCGGCGGCCGAGCCCGCGAGGACGGAAGGCGGCATGCCGGTGGAGGTCACCTGGTGGGGTCACGCGACCTGCACGGTCGAGGACTCCGGGGTCCGCTTCCTCACCGATCCGCTGTTCGCCCGGCGGCTCGCGCACCTGCGGCGGCGGCGCGGGGCCCTGCCGCCGCCCGAGGCCGCCCGCGCCGAGGCCGTCCTCGTCTCGCACCTGCACGCCGACCACCTCCACCTGCCCTCGCTGGCCCGGCTCGCGCCGGGGACGCTGCTGATCGTGCCGCGCGGGGCCCCCGCCGCCGTACCGGGGCTGCGCAGGCTGGACGGGAACGGGCTGCGGCTGACCGAGGTGGAGCCGGGCGACACGGTGACGGTGGAGGGCGTGACGGTACGGGCCGTGCCGGCGCTCCACGACGGGCGGCGGCTGCCGGTCGGCCCGCACCGCTCCCCCGCGCTCGGCTACGTCGTCGAGGGCGAGGCGCGGACGTACTTCGCCGGGGACACCGGGCTCTTCGACGGGATGGCGGAGGCGGTGGGCCCGGTGGACGTGGCGCTGCTGCCGGTGGGCGGCTGGGGGCCGTACCTCGGCCACGGTCATCTCGACGCGGGGCGGGCGGCCCAGGCGCTCGCCGCGCTCTCGCCCGCGGCGGCGGTGCCGGTGCACTACGGCACGTACTGGCCGATCGGGCTCGACGGGGTCCGGCCGCACGAGTTCCACGCGCCGGGGGACGAGTTCGTCCGGCAGGCCGCGCGGCTCACGCCGAAGGTGGTGGTGCACCTGCTCGGCCACGGCGAGCGGGTGCGACCGGAGGTCGCCCGGTGATCGACGGATTCGTCCGGATCGCCGCGGTGGTGCGCGAGCTGCCGCCGGAGTCGACGCAGCAGGCGGTCGGCTACCCCTCGTTGTTCCTGCTCGTGGCGCTCGGCGCGCTGGTGCCGGTCGTGCCGACGGGCGCGATCGTGAGTTCGGCGGCGGTGGTCGCCTTCCACCAGAACTGGCCGCCGGCGCTTCTCTTCGTCTTCCTGGTGTCGGCGTTCGCCGCCTGGCTGGGCGACATGGCGCTGTACTGGCTCGGGCAGCGCGGGGTCCGTTCGCGCAACGGCTCGCGCTGGCTGGCCGCGCTGCGGAGCCGGGTCACCCAGGAGCGGCTCGCGCAGGCGCAGGAGCGGCTCGACTCCCATCAGGTGTCGGTGCTCGTGCTCTCCCGGCTGGTGCCGGCGGGGCGGATCCCGGTGATGCTGGCCTGTCTGCTCTCGGAGATGCCGTTGCCCCGGTTCGTCCGCGGCGACGCGGCGGCCTGCCTGGCGTGGGCGGCGACGTACCAGCTGATCGGCATCCTGGGCGGTTCGCTCTTCCCGGAGCCGTGGCAGGGGATCGTGGCGGCGGTGGGGCTCACGGTGCTGGTCAGCACGGTTCCGGCACTGTGGCGGCGGGTGCGGGGGAGGTCGGGGCGGCGGACGGCCCCGGGGGCTTCGAAGACCTCGGGGGGCTCCGGGGGCTCGGGTGCCTCAGGGGGCTCAGGGACCTCGGGGGCCTCAGGCGTCTCGGGGAACGAGCACCCGTGAGCCGCCGATCGGCAGGTCCCACAGGTCCTCGCGGGGCAGGCCGGCCTTCTCCCAGGCTGCCCTGACCCGGGTGAGGGGTTCCAGGACGGGTTCGGAGGAGAGGACGAACGTGGCCCAGTGCATGGGGGCCATCCGCCGCGCCCCCAGGTCCTGGTGGGCGCGGACCGCCTCCTCCGGGTCGGTGTGGACGTCGCTGAGCCACCACCGCGGGTCGTAGGCGCCGATCGGGAGCAGCGACAGGTCGATGCCGGGGTACCGGCGGCCGATCTCGGCGAACCAGTGGCCGTACCCGGTGTCCCCCGCGAAGTGGACGCGCCGCCCGGCCCGGTCGGTGAGGACCCAGCCTCCCCACAGGGAGCGGCAGGTGTCCAGGAGGGTGCGCTTGGACCAGTGGTGGGCGGGGACGAAGTCGAAGCGGACACCGCCGAGTTCGGCCGCCTCCCACCAGTCCAGCTCGGTCACGCGGCTGAACCGGCGGCGGGCGAACCAGCGCCCGAGCCCGGCCGGGACGAACACCGGGGTGTGCCGGGGCAGTCGCTTCAGGGTGGGGGCGTCGAGGTGGTCGAAGTGGTTGTGGCTGATGACGACGGCGTCGACGGGCGGCAGGTCCTCCCAGCGCACGCCGACCGGGGTGAGCCGGGCCGGGGTGCCGAAGATACGGCGGGACCAGACCGGGTCGGTGAGGACGGTGAGCCCCCCGATGCCCAGGATCCAGCTGGCGTGCCCCGCCCACGTGACGGCGAGCGCGTCGGGTCCGGCCGACGGCAGCGGACCCGGCTCGAAGGGGAGCAGCGGGATGTCGCGGAGGCCTTCGGGGCGGGGGCGTACGGCGCCCTCGCGGGCGAGCCGCGCCATGGCCCGGACGCCGGGGAGGGGGGCGGTGAGCCGGTCGACGAAGCTCCGGGGCCAGTCGAGGCGCAGCCGGCCGACCGGCTGGAGTACGGAGGTGGGGGCGGGGGCAGGGGCGGGGGCCGCGACGGGGTCGGAGGGGTACGGGGCCTGTGCGGCCCGGGCGGTGTCTGCCGTCCGTTCGGTCATCTGCGGGCTCCGTCCTGCGCGGCTCGTACGGGGTCGCCGGGGCGTGACCGACGGGGTTCGGGAAGCGACCGGCGGAGCTCGTGGCGTCGACGGCCGGCTTCCGGGCTCATCGGAGCTCCTCCAGAGCTCCTCCGAATTCCTTCAACGCACGTGCCACATGGGGCAGTTCCTCGGGCCTGGCGGCACCGAGGGTCTCGGCGCGCTCCTCCTCGGTGGCCCCCAGGAACATCTCGGTCCCGAACCGGACACGCAGCGCGCCGAGTTCGTCGCCGAAGCGGTGGCCGCCGGGGACCGGCGCGGCGAGCCGCGCGCTCAGGTGGCTCTCCAGCTCCAGGGAGTCGGTGACGCCCCGGGCGGCGAGTCCGGCCCTCAACGGCCCGAGGTCGGCGTACAGATGGCGGCCGGCCTTCGGCGGCCGGCCGAGCGCTCCGGCATGGAGGACGGCGCGGTGGGCGGCGGCGGCGAGCCGGCCGTGGACGGTGGCGGCACGCCGGGCCCGTACGGTCACGTCCTCGGGTTCGTCGAGGGCGTGCGCGACGGCGGGGGCGACGGGGCCCGGGACGACGGCACCGAGGGCCGTGAGGACGTCGAGGGTGCGGGCCCTGCGGTCGGTCCAACGGTCGGCGCGGGACGGGTCGGTGGGCGGGAAGCGGGCGACGGCGCAGGGCCAGGCGGCCGGGGCGAGGGCACCGCCGAGGTCGCTGAGGACGGTGACGTCCTCCGGGCACATCTCGGCGGGGCTGAGGAGCACGGTGTCCTGCGGGTCGTGGAGGGTGTCGCGCCAGGTCTCGTCGCTGATGACGTGGAGGCCCTCGGCGACGGCGGCCTCACAGGCCTCGCGGACGGTCTCGGGCGGGGGGACGGTGGCGGTGGGGTCGTCCGCGACGGAGAGCAGCAGGACCCGGGGGTCCCCGCCCTCGGCGCGGACCCGCCGGACGGTCTCCAGGAGGGCGTACGGGTCGGGGACGCCGCCGCACTCGGCGGGGGTGGGCACGTGGTACGCGGGGCGGCCGAGGAGGCGGGCCTGCGGGGTCCACCAGGCGGGGCAGGGGCGGGGCAGCAGGAGGTCGCCGCCGTGGGCGGCGATGAGGGCCAGGAGCAGGGTGGGGGCGCCGGGGGCCGCGACGACGTCCTCGGCGTGGGTGCGCAGGCCCCGTCGCCACCAGTAGCCCGCCGCCGCCTCGCGCAGGACGGGGCCGCCGCCGGGCGGCTCGGGGGCGGTCCGGCCGGCCGCGGCGGCGAGGAGGGCGGCGAGCCCGGGGAGGACGGGCAGCCCGGTGTCGGGCGCGGGAGGGCCGTAACGGACCGGGCCGCGGCCTTCCGGAGCCGTGTGGCGCATGTCCCGTACCTCCTGAGCGCACGGGGGCGCCGGGAACGGCACCCCCGAGCCCTTTATACGAAGATTCAGGAGATTTCGCCGCTCCAGGCGACGCTTCGGGCGACGACTCGGGGGACGCTTAGGGCGACGACTCGGGGGCGGCCGAGGCTGCGGCCCGGAGGGCGGCTCAGGCGATGGTGACCGGGTGGCGTACGACCGCGTCGAAGAGATAGCCCTGGGTGTTGTGGACGGCCCGCTCGGGCTGGGTGTTGCCGGCGGCGTCGGTGGTACGGGAGAGCAGGGTGCCCGGGCCGGTGCGGTGCGGGCGCCACGGCACGGTCCAGCGGACCCAGCCGTCGCGGCGCGGGGTGTCGAGGAGCCGGGCGCGTCGCCAGTGGGCCCCGCCGTCGGTGGAGACCTCCACCGATCGCACGGGCGCGTGGGCGGACCAGGCGCGCCCGGTGAGCCGGTGGACCCGGTCGGCCTCCAGGGTGGCGCCGAAGGGGAGTTCGTACGCGGACTTGATCGTCTGGCGGCTGATCGGAGCGCTGCCGCCGGACGGGTGGGCGGCGCCGAAGAGGCGGTACCAGTCCGTGGACCAGGGCGAGGTGAGCGGCCGGGTGGAGACCTCGATGTCGCCGAGCCACTTGATCGAGGCGATGCCGACCCAGGAGGGCACGACGAGGCGGACCGGGTGGCCGTGGTCGTACGGGAGCGGCTCGCCGTTCATCTCGTACGCGAGGATCACGTCGTCGAAGGCCTTGGCGACCGGCAGCGGGCGGCGGACCCGGCCGAAGTCGACGCCGCCGGAGACGTACGGGTCGTCGAGGCCGCGCGGCAGGAGGTCGACGGCGTCGTGGGCGATCCCGGCGCGGCGCAGCACGTCGGAGAGGCGGACACCCCGCCAGCGGGCGGCCCCGACGGCGCCGAGGGTCCACGAGGTGCCCGTGACGGGCTCGCCCTGCTGGCTCGTGTAGAGGCTGCGGCCGTTTCCGGCGCACTCGATCAGGGCCGTCCGGGTGACGGAGGGCAGGTCGCGCAGCTGCCCGTAGGTGAAGTGGACGGGGCCGCGGCCGTGGAGCCCGTCGCCCCAGAGCGTGAGGCGCCAGTCGGCGGCGTCGAGGACGGGGGTGGAGGTGTGGTTGCGGACGAAGAACCGGTCGTTGGGGGTGAGGAGGCCGGTGTCCGCGAAGGCGTCGAACCGCGCCTCGGCGTTGGTGCCCCGGGCGGTGAACCACTCGGACGGGAGGGCCTTGACTATCCCGGGCACGGTGGCGCCGTTCGTGGCGGCCCCGTTCACGGGTGCCGCGAGTGCGGGTGCCGCGAGTGCGGGCGAGGCGGCGGCGAGCCCGCCGAGGGCGGAGACCGCCGGGCCCGCCGCGAACAGCTTCAGCAGGGAGCGGCGGTCGGGCGCGGGCGAGTACGGCACGGGACTCCTCGGCACGTGGGACGGACGCGCCACCGGACGGCGGCGGGCCGATCCTAGGCGCGCGAGGGCGCTCCGAGCGGTCCGTTCACGGTGCTGTCACACAGGGATACGTCAGGTCGGAGGCGAAAAGCGCGGCGGCGCCCGCCCGGCACCGGGCGCGGTGCCGGGGAAATGCGGGAGCGTTCGACGGTCCACCGGGCCGAGAATGTGGCATGCCGATACGTGAAGCCCTTCCCGAGGACGCGGCGGACCTCGCCTCCGTCCACGTCCTGTCCTGGCGGGCCGCCTACCGCGACCTGCTCCCCGGCCCGTACCTGGACGCCCTGGACCCGGAGGAGCGCGCCGCCGTGTGGGGCGCCCGCCTGGTGGCGCCGGACCGCCCCACCGTGCTGCTCGCGACGGGAGCCGGCGGGCGGGTGGTGGGCTTCGCCTGCTTCCGGGCCTGGCGGGGCGAGGAGCCGGACGGGGCCGACTCGGCCGACGGGACCGAGGGGTTCGACGATTTCGACCCCGCGACGACGGCGGAGCTGGCGGCGCTGTACGCCCTTCCGGAGGTGTGGGGCACGGGCATCGGGCGCGAGCTGCTCACCGCGTCCACCGAGGCGATCGCGGCGGCGGGTTTCCGTACCGCCGCGCTCTGGGTGTTCGCGGGGAACGCGCGGGGCCGGCGGTTCTACGAGGCGGCGGGCTGGCGGCCGGACGGCAGGTCCGTCCGTGACGTGACGGCCGGGAGGGAGCTGGAGGAACTCCGGTACCGGCGTGAGCTGTTCAGCTGAACCGATGTCCATATAGCAAGACGCGGGTCTCACCATTCGAGTGGAGTGCGTACGGTGAGGGGACGCACCCACACCGAGGGAGTCGCTTCCATGACACACGCCGCCGCCCCGTCCCCGGCCCACGAGACCGCCGTCTACACCCACGGCCACCACGAGTCCGTGCTGCGCTCGCACAGCTGGCGGACCGCCGAGAACTCCGCCGCCTACCTGCTGCCGGAGCTGGGGGCGGGACTGGACGTCCTGGACGTGGGCTGCGGGCCCGGCACGATCACCGCCGATCTGGCCGCGCGGGTGGCGCCCGGCCGGGTGACGGCGGTCGACTCCGCCGAGGACGTACTGGAGAAGGCCCGCGCCGTCGCCTCCGAACGCGGCCTGGAGAACGTCGAGTTCGCCGTGGCCGACGTCCACGCCCTGGACTTTCCCGACGACTCCTTCGACGTGGTCCACGCCCACCAGGTGCTGCAGCACGTCGGCGACCCGGTCCGGGCGCTGAGGGAGATGCGGCGGGTGTGCCGCCCCGGCGGAATCGTCGCGGCCCGCGACAGCGACTACGGGGCCTTCGCCTGGTTCCCCGAACGCCCCGCGCTGGACGGCTGGTTGGACCTGTATCACCGGGTCGCACGCGCCAACGGCGGCGAACCGGACGCCGGGCGGCGGCTGTTCTCCTGGGCCCGGCGTGCAGGCTTCACCGACATCACGGCGACCGCCGGCACGTGGTGCTTCGCCACCCCCGAGGAGCGGGCCTGGTGGAGCGGCCTGTGGGCGGACCGGACGACCGCCTCGGTCTACGCCGAGCTGGCCGTCCAGGGCGGCCACGCGACCGCCGACGAACTGGCGGCGATCGGGGAGGCCTGGCGGGAGTGGGGCGAGCGGGAGGACGCCTGGTTCATGGTCCCGCACGGCGAGATCCTGTGCCGGGTGTCCTGACCCGCCGCCTACCGCGCCCCTGCGCGCGCCTGCCGCTCGCAGCGCGCGCCGGGGAGGAGCTCAGTCCCTGAAGAAGTCGTGGATCCCGATGCAGTCCGGGTCCTGGAGGGGGCACCCCGGATGTGGCGTGCGGTCCCGCTCGGGCCGTGAGGGCTCGGGGTCCAGGAAACCCGGTTCCGGCGGCGGCAGCTCGAAGGTTTCGCAGCGGCAGGCGCCGCACGAGCCCGAGAACCGGGGCTCCCCGTGGCGGAAGCGCGGGTGTCCGCACCGGCACTCGGCCGTCGCCCAGGCTGCCATCTCCGGACCCCCGTCCCTCCGCGACCGTCGACCGGTTTCGCACCGTCCAGGGTAGCGGTCCGCGCCCGTCGCGGACCCGCCCGTCAGCTCGGCCGCATCCTGAACTCGTAGGCGTCCGGCAGGGGTTCGTCGGTGACCTCCGCCCATACCTCGCCGAGGATCTCGGCGCCCTCGCTCAGGTCCGCGACCTCGAAGCCCGCGTCGAAGACGGCGCGGGCCTCGCCCGTCCGGCCCTCGGCGATGAGCAGCCGGGCCTCCAGGAAGCGGAAGGCGCCCCGCTCCCGGATCTCCTGCGACATCCGCGACCACGACTCCCGTGCCCGGGCGGGCCGTCCGGCGGCGAGCAGCGCGACGATCGCCTCGCGGCCGAGGGCGGCGGCCACGACCGCGTCCTCCCCTGCCCGGTCGGCGTGGTCGGTGAAGGCCTCCGCGAACCGTTCGGCGGCCCGCGCCGGGTGCCCGTCCTCCCGGTCGGCGACGGCCAGGCAGTAGAGCAGCGGCCAGCGCACGGTGGCCTCGCGCAGTCCGCGTTCCCAGCTCCGTACCGCCTGGGCGCGGTCTCCGGCGTGCCACTGGGCGATGCCGAGGTGGTACTCGGTGGTGGGGTCCGCAGGGGCGGTCTCCAGCATGTCCCGCCAGGGGGCCGAGACGAGCGGGGCGCCGGGCGGCGCGCCCTTCTCGGGAGCGGGCAGGACTCCGGTGAGCAGCAGTTCCCGCCAGGGCTCCTGGTCCGGACCGAGCGTCGACTCGGGGAACGGCGTGCCCGGCAACTCGTGGTGTCCGCGCAGGACTTCGAGGGCTCCCCAGCCGGAGCCGACGGCGAGGAGCGTGTCGGGCTCGGCGTCGGCGGCGCCCTCCCGCCATGCCGTGTACGCCGCGTCGACCGCGGTGCGCGGCAGGGCCGAGGCGAGGCCGCTCTCGACGGCGGCGCGGGCGGCGTCCCAGTCGTCGCCGAGCGCGTCCCCGGGATCGGTGGCGAGCGGTCCGTACGCCTCCATCCAGCTGAACTCCCCGCCGCCCGGCAGCTCCAGGTGTTCCAGCTGGGTGCGGGCGAGGCCGGCCTGGATCTCGGCGTAGCCGGGGGTTCCGGGCTCGGTGAGCCACTCCTGCCAGCGCCTGCCGCCCCGCTCGCCGCCCCACAGGAAGAGCTTGCGGCCGCGCAGCGGGTCGGTGGAGGTCTGGACGAGCCCGGTGCCGTCCGCGTCGAGGGCGGCTATCCAGCGGCGCTGCCCGTCGGGCAGGTCGTAGAACCAGTCGGCGGCGTGGTCGCCGTTGAGCGGGTACGAGCGGTCGGTGCCGTCCTCGGTGACGGGGACGGGGAGACGGCGCAGGCCGCGCTCGTAGCCGTGGTGCCAGGCGGCGTCGGCGGGGGCGATGACCCTGCGGTCCTCGGGCACGGCGGTGTTGGACCACCAGTAGACGGGGGCGGGCCGCTCGTGGGGGTTGCGGACGCGGACGCCGACGTGGAGGAAGTCGGAGTCCTCGGGGAGCCAGAGGTCGACCTGGAAGGGCAGGTCGCGCAGTCGCTCCCACTCCCACAGGCGGAGCATCGGGCCGCCGTCGGGCGCGCGGACGGTCGCCGCGTGCAGGGGCGAGCAGGAGAGGGTGGTGTGGCCGGTGGCTCCGATGTTCCATTCGATGCCGCCGGAGAACCAGGCGCCGTTGAGGGCGAAGGCGGCGGGCTGGAGGACCGGGTTGCGGTAGAGGAGTTCGCGGCCGGTGGGCTTGTGGTGCAGGGAGTGGACGCGGCCGCCGAGGCCGGGCAGCACGGTCACCCGGAGCCGGTCGTTCTCGATCACGACGGCGTCGAGCTCGGTGGGGTTCCGTTCGCGCCCGTAGCCGTCGCGCACGGGAGCGGGCAGCAGGCTGCGCAGGGGCGCGCGGCCGATTCCCCGGGCCATGTCGCGCGGGAGTTCGGCGAGGGTCTGTTCGTCGACCGCGTGCGTCCCGTCGTGGGTGCGCAGAGCGGGCAGGGGGTTGTCCGGGCCCAACGGGGCCGCGGGCAGCGTCAGTACGGCACGTCGCACGGTCGTCATTCACCCATGGAACACTCCGGAGCCCGTCCTGACCAGGGGCTCTTCACGCCAGGCTGCGGTCGGGAACGGTGCCGGTCCGCACGGATATTCCGGGCGGACCGGGCGGGCGCCACCGTACTGTGGAGGGTCGGTGCCGCCCCGGCGGCGGTGGAGCAGTGGCACAGGGAGTACGAGGGATGGGCACGCAGCACACCTACCGGGTCATCGTGCGCGGTACGTTCGACGGCCTGTCGGAGGAGAGCCGGACCCGGCTGCTCGCCGAGGTGGACGCGCACGGGCTGACCGCGATGCAGTTCACGGAGGAGGGTTCGCTCGCCTACGACCGGACCCTGAAGCACTTCTCGTACCGCCTGGTCGTGGTCTCCGACGCGGAGGACGGCGACGAGATGGCGGGCGCTCTCGCGGAGGACCGGGTGGAGACCGCGTTGAAGGGGCTCGGTCACGCGTACAAGGGGCTGCGCTCGACCGTGACGGACCTCGACACGATGAAGATCAACTACAAGCGCTGAGACTCATCGATCGCACCGATCTCACCTACCGCACCTACCGCACTACCGCGGCTCCGGGGCGGTGATCGCCCAGCGCTCGTGGTCCCGCCAGGCCCCGTCGATGAAGAGCATCGCGGGCGAGAAGCCCTCCAGGCGGAAGCCCGCGCGGCGGACGAGCGCGCGGGAGGCGGTGTTGCCGGGCTGGATGTTCGCCTCCAGGCGGTGCAGTTCGAGCGGCCCGAAGGCGTACGGCAGGAGGAGCCCGAGGGCCTCGGTGAGGAGACCGCGTCCGGCCGCGTGCGCGAAGGCGCCGTAGCCGAGGGCGCCGCTGCGGAAGGCGCCGCGGACGATGTTGTTGATGTTGACGAACCCGGCGATCCGGCCGCCCTCGGCACGTTCGCACACGAGGAATCCGGCACGGGTCGGGTCGTCGATGAGCACGCTCGCGTAGCCGGCGTACGCCTCGGGGGTGCACGGCGGGAACAGCCAGGGGTGGTGGAGCTCCCGGCTCTCGCGGGCGCGCGCGGCGAACTCCTCGGCGTCGCCGTGGGAGAAGGGGCGCAGGCCCACACGGGGCCCGGTGGCGAGAAAGCGTCCAAGATCGTCGGGCATGCGCCCAGGCTAGGACCTGCCCCCGCCCTCCGCCACGCCATCCCCACCGGCCCCGCCGGCGCCGGAGCACCACGGAGCGCGGGCGCGTGACCGGCCGGCGGGCGGGCGGTGCGGGCGGGTCGACCCGCGTCGGCGGCCGGCGGGCAGGTCACCCGCATGACGGCTCCGGCGGGGCGGACGGGTCGACCCGCGTCACCGGCCGACGGAGCAGGGGGCCCGCCCCGCGTCAGCGGCCGGCGAGGGAGGCGGGTCCGCCCCGCGTCAGCGGCGGGCGGTGCGGACGCGGGGCGGGCAGGTCTCGCCCGCGCGGACGACTCCGATCATGACGGTGGTCCGCCGGTCCAGGCCCGTGCCCGCCGCCGGGTACTGCGTGCACACCCGCCAGTTCGCCGGCCACAGCACGCGCCGGTCCCGCCCGCTCACGTCGTGGACGTCGAGACGGGTCCTGCGGTCCAGCCGGGTGAAGACCCGCCACAGCCCGCCGCCCAGGAAGTCCGGCATCACCCGCGTCCCGGTCGCGGTCTCCTCGCCGGGCGCGGCTGCCCCCTCCGCCGAGGCGACGGCGACGGCCGCGAGGGCCAGGACCGCGCCCGCGCCCACGACGGCCGCCCCCCGCCTCACTTCTGCCTCCGGGCAGCGGCGTAGTAGCCGCAGCCGGCGCCGAGGACGGCGGTCGCCAGGAGGGCCAGGTAGAGCGGCATGGACACCTCGGGGATCAGGATCCTGATCCCGACCTCGCCGGTGTTCTCGAAGATGAAGACCAGGGTGAGGACCGCGACGGCCGTCATCGCGATCCGGCCCGGCGTGAAGGCTCCGCCGAACCGGGTCGCACCCCCGCCCGGTGTTCGTGACGTCTCCTTGGGACTCATGCCCGGCCCTCTCCTCCGTCGTGCCGTCGGTGGTGCCCGTCGGTCGTACCCGGCCCGCGCCCTGGGACCAGCCGTGGGACCAGAATGGGGTGAGCGGAGCCCCAGGGTGACGGTGAGGAGAGCCGTACGGGTGACTTGTCAGACAACGTGGGCCGACTACCGTGGTGCCGGTACACCGGTGGGGACCAGACGAGGAGGCGGCCGTGGCGGTCGGCGGACAGCGGCGGCGACCGGTCGTGGCGCTCTACGAGCGGATCGCGGACGCCGTCCACGACGGCACCTATCCGCCCGGTTCGACACTCCCCTCCGAGCCCAAGCTCGCCGCCGAACTGGGCGTCAGCCGGCCCGCCCTGCGCGAGGCCCTGCTACTGCTCCAGGAGGACGGCCTGCTGACCGTGCGGCGCGGGGTCGGCCGGACCGTCAACGACCGGCCGCCGCGCCGGGGCTTCGAGCACGTCCAGCCGCTGGAGGAGCTGATCGGGACGGACGTTCCGCTGCGGGTGCGGGCGCTGCTGCGGACGGTCGAGGAGCCCACCGACTTCACCACGCAGCACCTGCTCGCCCCGGCCGGGGCCGAGCTGCGGTTCTGGGAGTCCGTGCTGGCCGGAGAGGGTACGGCGGTGGCGCTGAGCCACGAGTGGGCGGCGGCGGACGACGTGCTCGACCGGGTGCACCCGGAGTTCGCGAGCGCCCTGCGGGCGGCGGAGGCCGGGTCCCCGGCGGCGGCCCGCGGCGGGCGCGCGGCCGCGGGCCGGACGCCGGCGGTCTCGATGCTCGCCGTCCTCGTCGGAGCCTCCCGGGAGACCGCCCTGAGCGCGCACAGCGGCATCACGGCGACCCTGCTGGGGCGGCGGCGCGGGGACCAGCTGGGCCGCCCGGCGGACACCCCGGCCGTCCTGGTCACCCAGGTCGTCCGGGTCGGCGAGACCCCTGTCCTCGCCGCCAAGCACATGCTGCCGACGGGCACCCCCGCCCTGCCGGTGCTCCAGTCCCACTAGGAAACGTCCCGCCGCTCGCGGAGGCCCGTTCCCGGCCGCTCGGCGCCGGGTGTCCGTCACGGCCGTCACAGCGCCCCCCTCGGCCGTGGCGTACACTTCCCCGCCATGCACTTGTCTGACAACCCTGCCACGCCTGTCGCCACCACCGTCTCCGAGTGGATCCGCCGGGCCCCCAAGGCCGTTCTCCACGACCACCTCGACGGCGGGCTGCGCCCCGCGACGATCGTCGAGCTGGCGCGGGAGTGCGGCTACACCGCGCTGCCGACCGAGGATCCGGCCGAGCTCGCGGTCTGGTTCCGGGACGCCGCCGACTCCGGTTCGCTGGAGCGGTACCTGGAGACCTTCGCCCACACCTGCGCGGTGATGCAGACCCGCGAGGCGCTGACCCGCATCGCGGCCGAGTGCGCCGAGGACCTGGCGGCGGACGGTGTCGTCTACGCCGAGATCCGCTACGCCCCCGAGCAGCACCTCGAAGGCGGGCTGACCCTCGACGAGGTGGTCGAGGCGGTCAACGACGGCTTCCGCGAGGGCGAGCTCCGCTCGGGCGGCCGGATCACCGTCCGTACGCTCCTCACCGGTATGCGCCACACGGACCGCTCCCTGGAGATCGCCCAGCTCACGGTCGCCCACCGGGACAAGGGTGTGGCGGGCTTCGACATAGCCGGCGGCGAGATCGGCAACCCGCCGGCCCGCCACCTCCCCGCCTTCCAGCACCTGAAGCGGGAGAACTGCCACTTCACGATCCACGCGGGCGAGGCCGTCGGCGCGGAGTCGATCCACGAGGCCGTGCAGGTCTGCGGCACGGAGCGGATCGGTCACGGCGTGCGGATCACGGACGACATCACCGAGGACGGCACCCTGGGCCGGCTCGCCTCGTACGTCCGGGACAACCGCATCGCCCTGGAGGTCTGCCCGACCTCCAACCTCCAGACGGGTGCGGCCAAGGACTACGCCTCGCACCCGATCGACGAGCTGCGCCGCCTCGGCTTCCGGATCACGCTCAACACCGACAACCGTCTGGTCTCCGGCACCACCATGAGCGAGGAGTTCCAGCACATGGTGGACGCCTTCGGCTACGGGCCCGAGGTGTTCGAGGAGTTCACGGTCGCCGCCCTGGACGCCGCCTTCCTGCCGCTGCCGGAGCGGCAGCGGCTGATCGACGAGGTCGTCCGCCCCGGGTACGCCGCGCTCTAGCGGGAGCTCCGACGCGTGCCCTGCCGCGCGCCCTGTCGCGACGGCTGCCGCGAGGCCTGTGGCGAGCCCCGCCGCGCGCCTCGCCGCGCGCGCCCTGTCGCCAGGCCTCGCGCCGGCCCTGGGGTGTGTCTAGCCGACCCTGCCGCCGACGATGGGCAGCTCCAGCGTCCCCGTGTCCTCGGGGGCGCTGGTGACGATCACGGGCTTGATGCCCCGGTTGCCGAAGTAGGCCGAGTCGCTGGCCGCGATCACGAACTCCATGCGGTGGCCGGTCTCGTACCGGTGCACGATGCCCGGCAGCTCGACCGTGAACGGACGCGTCACGTCCGGCACCCGGACCGGGGCGACGAGCTTGTTGACCAGGGTCTTCTTGCCGTCCGGCGCTATGTCGTAGACCTTGGCGAAGAGCACCAGCTTGTCGGCGGCGTTCCCGGAGTTCTGCACGAGCTCCGGGCTCGGGGAGATGACCTTGAGGGTGGCCTTCGGGGAGCCGACGACGTCGACCGGGGCGGCCAGCGGCGCGCTCGTCCAGCCGAGGTAGGTGCCCTCGGTGTCGGAGAGCGGGGCGTCGGGGAGCCCGATCAGACCGGCCAGCGAGACCTCGGAGTGGCTCGTCGGGATCAGCCAGTTGCTGTACGCCCGCGCGCCGAGGGTGACCTTGGACCGGTTGTCGACGAGCTTGCCGTCGCCGGACAGGTACAGCTTCTGGCTGAGCGCGGGAACGGTGCCGGCGGTGCCGTAGCCGCTCTGCCAGTCGCGGTAGTAGGCGAACTCCGCACCCGTGTCCACGTCCTGGTCGCCCTGCAGGTAGCGGTCGAACCAGGCGAGGATGCGCTGTCCGACGTAGCTCGTCTCCAGATTGCCCTTCGCGAGGTCGAGTTCACCGTCGATGGGGTTGATGAGGCCGCCGCTGTGCCCCCAGGACTGCCAGATCATCTTGGTCTCGACACCGTGCGCTTCGAGCTTCTCGTACGTGTCCTGGGCCTCGTTGAGGTTGAAGAGGCTGTCGGTCTGTCCCTGGACGAGCAGGGTCGGCGCCTTGACCCGGTCCAGGTACGAGGCGGGGGAGACGCTCCGGGCGTAGTCGAGCATCTTCTTCGTGGCGGCCGCCGGGAAGTCGCCGGAGTTCAGGAGCCGGACGGTGTCGCAGGCGCTGGTGACGAAGTGCAGGCAGTTGAGAGAGTTGATCCGGCTCGGGTCGAGCGAGGGCGAGAGCAGGGTCTGCCCCTCCCCCATCAGGTAGAAACCGTTGGACCACTGCCACTTGAAGACGCCGGGGGTGGAGCGGTCGGCCCCGTTGGGGGCCAGGGCGTAGGCCAGGTCGTTCCAGGTGATCAGGGGGACGAGGGCGTCGAGTCGGGGGTCCACGGAGGCGGCGGCGAGCTGGACCGCGCCGCCGTAGGAGCCGCCGATCATGCCGACCCGGGGGTCGCCCGCCCCGTCCTTGGTGACGTAGTCGACGCGGGTGCCGTCGTCGGCGGCGCGGGTGCCGGCGAGGAAGTCGACGAGCCGGGCCGCGGCCTGTCCGTCGATGGCCGGGTCGTCGAGGGAGATCAGACAGCCGGACTTGCCGAAGCCGAGCCCCGAGTAGACGAGGCCGACGTAGCCGCGCGCCGCGAAGGCCTTGCCGAGGACGTCGGTCTGGCCGTCGGCCTTGCTGCCGCCGAAGCCGTTGGTGGCGAGAACAGCCGGCGCCGGACTGGCGGCGTCGACCCCGGCGGGCCGGTAGAGATCGGCCTCGACGGTGCAGGTGCGACCGCCGGCGTCGACGGTGAACGTGAGCGGGGTGACGGTGTACGCGCCGGGTTCGGCGGCGCTCACCGGACCGGCGAGGGCGAGCGGTGCCGCCATCGCCGTACCGGCCACCAGGGCGAGGATCTTGCGGGATCTGGGCAGTGCACGGGACACGGGACCTCCACACAAGGGCACATGAGTGGCCTCACCAACCACCTACCTACCGGTAAGTAAGGGGGCCGCGCCCATGTTGTGACACGTGTAAGTGCACCGTCAATACAACGCACAGAGGTTGCTGACGGAAATTCAGTGAAGACCTGCCACAAGGCACTTCAGACCAGGGCGGGCACGTCCAGGGTCAGCGTGCACTTCTCGGCGTCCAGGACCGCGGGCACTCCCAGCGGGACCGTCAGCGCCGTCGCGCTGTGTCCAAAGCCCAGCTCCTCCACCACGGGTACGCCGAGGCCGCCCAGCCGGTCGGCGAGGACCGCCCGCACCTCCTCGTACGGACCGCACTCCTCCCACGAGCCCAGGCCGATGCCCGCGACGCCGTCCAGCCAGCCGGAGCGCAGCAGTTGGGTGAGGACGCGGTCGAGGCGGTACGGCTCCTCCCCCACGTCCTCCAGGAGCAGCAGCCCGCCGCGGGCCGAGGCTCTGCCGTACGGGGTCCCGAGATCGGCGGCGAGCAGGCTGACGCAGCCGCCGAGCGTGACGCCCCGGGCGCGGCCGGGGACCAGCGGCCGCGCGGTCTCCAGGCCGAGCGTCCGCACCGACTCCGGCTCGAACAGGGTGGCCCGCAGCGACTCCCGGGTGCGCGGGTCCGACAGGAAGGTGCCCGCCGCGACCATCGGTCCGTGGAGCGTCGCCAGTCCCGCGCGGACGGCGAACGCCTCGTGCAGGGCGGTGACGTCGCTGTAGCCGACGAACGCCTTGGGCCCGGCGGCCCGGACCGCCCGCCAGTCGACGAGGTCCACCATGCGCTGCGCCCCGAAGCCGCCGCGCGCGCAGATCACGGCGGAGACCGAGGGGTCGCACCAGGCCTCCGTCAGGTCGCGGGCCCGTGCCCGGTCCGCGCCCGCGAGGTGGCCGAGCGTGGGGTGGGCGTCCAGGACGTGCGGGGCGACCACCGGCTCCAGGCCCCAGCCGCGCAGGATGTCCAGCCCCGCCCGCAGCCGCTCCTCGGGGACGGGTCCGCTGGGCGCGACGACGGCGACGCGCGCCCCGGGCCGGAGGCGGGCGGGCCGGGTCAGGGGTTCGGTGGTGGCGTGCGGGCCCTTGGGGGTCACGAGCGGAGCTCCAGGTCGGGGACGTCGGTTCGGGCGATGCCGAAGGTCCGGGCGTACAGGGCGAGTTCGGCCTCCAGGGCGCGGACCATGGTGTCGGCCCTGCGGAAGCCGTGGCCCTCCCCCTCGAAGGCGAGGTAGGCGTGCGGAACGCCCCGTCCGGCCATCCGGGCGAGGAAGCGCTCGGCCTGCGCCGGCGGGCAGATGACGTCGTCGAGCCCCTGGAGAAGCAGGAAGGGCGCGGTCACCCGGTCGACGTGCTCGATCGGCGAGCGTTCCTCGTAGCGGGCGGGCACCTCGTCGAGCGGTCCGACGAGGCCGTGGAGGTACTGGGACTCGAAGTCGTGGGTCTCGTCGGTGGCCCAGCCCCGAAGGTCGAGGATGGGGTAGATGATCGTGCCGCAGGCGTACACGTCGGTGGTGACGAGGGAGGCCGCGGCCGTCCAGCCGCCCGCGCTGCCCCCGCGCACCGCGAGCCGGGCCGGGTCGGCGGTGCCCTCGGCGGCGAGCGCCGCCGCGACGGCCGCGCAGTCCTCGACGTCGACGACGCCCCACTGCTCGCGCAGCCGCTCCCGGTACTCCCTGCCGTAGCCGGTGGAGCCCCCGTAGTTGACCTCGGCGACGCCGATCCCGCGCGAGGTGAAGTAGGCGATCTCCAGGTCGAGGACGAGCGGTGCGTGCCCGGTGGGCCCGCCGTGCGCCCAGATGACGTAGGGCGGCAGTTCGCCGGCGGGGCCGGTGAAGCCGGGGTGGTGCGGCGGGTAGACCTGCGCGTGGATCTCCCGCCCGCCGGGGCCGGTGAAGGTCCGGATCCGCGGCTCGGGGTGGTACGCGGGGTCGACGGCGTCGGTGTGCGCGGCGCCGACCACCCGGGTGCGGCCGGTGCTGGTGTCCAGCTCGACGAGCTCGTAGGAGCGGTGCGGTCCGGCGGCGACGCCGACGACCCGGGTGCCGTGCGCGGCGAGGGTGGAGGCCCACTCGGTCCAGGGGCCCGTGGCGTCGGTGAGGGAGCCGCTCTCGGGATCGAGCAGTCCGAGGGCGGTGGTGCCCCTGCCGTGGACGACGGCGATCAGTCCGTCCTCCAGGGGCGTGAACCAGCTCAGCCCGATCTTCCAGAGCGGTCCGCCGAACTCCTCGTCGCGGGGGCAGAGCGCGAGGGGTTCGCCGACCTCGCCGGCCGCGCCGATCTCCGCCCGGTAGAGGTTCCACCAGCCGGTGCGGTCACCGGCGAAGAGCAGTCGCCCGGCCGCGTCCCAGCCGACCTGCGCGATCGACTCGGCGGGCCCGCCGGCGACGGTGCGGGCGCCGCCGAAGGTGCCGTCGGGGCCGACCTCGGCGAGCTGGACCTCGGTGCCGTCCCAGGGCATCCGGGGGTGGTCCCAGGCGATCCAGGCCGCCCGGCGCCCGTCCGGGGAGAGCCGGGGTCCGGTCACGAACCGGTGCCGTCCGTCGGAGAGTTCGCGTACGGCGGTGCGGTCGTCGGCCGCCGATCCGTCCAGCGGCACGGCGGCGAGCACCCGGCGCACGTCGGTCGGCGCGGGCCCGGTGAACTCCTCCAGGACGCACCACACCTCGCCGCGGTCCGGGTGGATCACCGGGTCCACCCAGCGCAGTCCGCCGCCGACGCCGGAGACGGGCGTGAGCGGCCGGGGTCCGGCGCCGGGTCCGGCCTCCGGCTCGTAGAGATACAGGCGCTGGTCGGGGAAGTGGCTGAAGACCACGAGCGGTCCGCCGCGCGGCCGCGCGATCGCCGCCCAGGGCTGTCCGCCGTACTCGATGACCCGGCTGCGGACGTTCCACGGCGCGGGGAGCACGGTCTCCTCGCCGCCGTCGGCGCGCCGCCGGACGAGGGCCCGCCTGCCGCCCTCGGCGGGGCGGGGGGCGGTCCACCACAGCTCGTCGCCGACGGCGCCCACGTATTCGGGGCGTCCGTCGTGGGCGGCGGCGAGCGCGGCGTCGACGGGCGACGGCCAGCTGCCGTGGGCGGCCGTGGTCGTGGCCATCTCAACTCCCCCTGTCACGGTCCCGCGCGGCCTTCGTGCGCGTCGGCGGACCTCGTGTTCGCCGGCTGACCTCGTGTGTGTCAGCAGTCTTCGTGTGCGTCAGCGGACTTCGTGTGCCTGACGCATGTCTCTAAGCGGACTTCATGTAATGGTCGAGCACGCGGACGCCGAAGTGCAGGGCGTCGACCGGGACCCGTTCGTCGACGCCGTGGAAGAGCGCCCCGTAGTCGAGCTCCGGGGGCAGCCTGAGCGGCGAGAAGCCGTAGCCGGTGATGCCGAGCCGGGAGAACTGCTTGGCGTCGGTGCCGCCGGACATGGTGAACGGTACGACGTGCCCGGCCGGGTCGAAGCGCTCGACGGCGGCCCGGAGCTTGGCGAAGGTCGGCGAGTCGACCGGGGCCTCCAGGGACACCTCACGGTGGTGGAACTCCCACTCGACGTCCGGCCCGGTGAGCCGGTCCATGGTCGCGGCGAACTCCTCCTCGCCGCCCGGCAGGGTCCGGCCGTCGACGTACGCGACGGCCTGGCCCGGGATGACGTTGACCTTGTAACCGGCCTTCAGCATCGTCGGGTTGGCGCTGTTGCGGACGGTCGGCTCGACGAGCGCGGCGGCGGGGCCGAGCTTGTCGAGGAGGAGGTCCACGTCGAGGTCGGGTGCGCTCGTGTCGACGTCGATGCCGTACAGCGCGGCGAGTTCGGTGAGGGCGGCACGGACGGTGGTGGTGAGGCGGACCGGCCAGGTGTGCGCGCCGATCCGGGCGACGGCCGAGGCGAGGCGGGTGACCGCGTTGGCCGTGTTCACCTTGGAGCCGTGGCCCGCCCGGCCGTGGGCGGTGAGCTTGAGCCAGGCGGTGCCCCGCTCCCCCGCCGCGATCGGGTAGAGGGTGGTGCCGGGCTGCGGGTGGAAGCTGAACGCCCCGGACTCGCTGATGCCCTCCGTACAGCCCTCGAAGAGCGCGGCGTGCCGGTCGGCCAGGAAGCCGGAGCCGTCCTCGGCGCTGGCCTCCTCGTCCGCGGTGTAGGCGAGGACGATGTCGCGGCGCGGCCGGACGCCCTGCCGGGCCCAGGAGCGGACGACAGCCAGGACCATCGCGTCCATGTTCTTCATGTCGACGGCGCCGCGCCCCCACACGACTCCGTCGCGGATCTCGCCGGAGAAGGGGTGCACGGTCCATTCGGCGGGGTCGGCGGGGACCACGTCCAGGTGGCCGTGGACGAGGAGCGCCTCGGCCGAGGGGTCGGTGCCCGGGATGCGCGCCACGACGTTGGTGCGGCCGGGGGTCCGCTCCAGGAGGGTGGGTTCGATCCCGGCGGCGGCGAGCCGCTCGGCGACGTACTCGGCGGCGGGGCGCTCGCGGCAGTCGCCGCCGCCCCGGTTGGTGGTGTCGATGCGGATGAGCTCGGAGGTGAAGGTGACCACCTCGTCGAGCGCCGTCGTGTCCGGGCCCCGGACCTCCTCAGCCATACTGCTCCTCCACCGCGGCCGAGACGATGGTCGTGACCGCCTTGAACGTGCGAATTGCCTCGTACATCGTCTCTCCCGTGTAGGAGACGCGCCGCTCGCCGCTCCGCGCCACGCCGGGAACCACCGTGGCGGCGGCGCCCAGGTGGTCGGCGTCGAACTCCAGCTCCACCGTGAACGGTCCGCCGCGGACCGGCTCGTGCCGGACGGCGAGCGCCGTCGCGTCCTTGGCCGCCGCTCTGATGTCGGCGGCGGTCCTGGCCGGGGTGCGGCACACCGCCGCGTACCGGGAGACGTGGTCCTTGACGGCGACCTTGCGGGCCTCGGGCGCGTAGCCGAGGGCGTCCTCGCAGGTCAGGTCGTCGCCGGTGACGAGGACGACCGGGACTCCGTACTCCGCCACCACATGGGCGTTGAGCAGGCCCTCGCTCGCCCGCTCGCCGTTCAGCCAGACGCCCGTGATCGAGTTGGCGAGGTAGGTGTGCGCGAGGACCCCTTCGGTGCCCGCTCCCGTGTGGTAGCCGACGAAGGCGATCCCGTCGACGTCCCCGTGCTGCACGCCCTCGACCATCGACAGGGACTTGTGCCGGCCGGTGAGCATCTCGGCGCGCTCGTCGAGCCGCTCCAGGAGCAGGTTCCGCATGCTCCAGTGCGCCTCGTTGATGAGGACCTCGTCGGCGCCGCCGTCGAAGAAGCCCAGCACCGCCGCGTTCACGTCGGAGGTGAACATCGAACGGCAGCGCTCCCACTGGGGCGTACCCGGCAGCACGTCGGCGGGCCAGGTCACACCGGTCGCGCCCTCCATGTCGGCACTGATGAGGATCTTCATGCCTGGCACCGTACGCGCCGCCCGGCGGCCCTACCACCCCTGTGGATAACCGCCGTTGGAGTGGACCACTGGCAGTCACCGGGACGGCGGTACGGATCATCCGCGCCGTTCCGGATACCCCCTGGGATCGCGTTCGGCCAGGCGGCGCAGGGCCGCGGCCGCCTGTTCCTCGGGCGGGGTGCCGTCGTCGGGGAGGCGCCAGAGGAACTGGCGCGCCGGCTGTCCGGTGTCGGGAGTGCCGTCGGCGTTCAGGGGCGGGCCGTTGAAGGTGACCACGGTGGTGTCCGGTGCGCGGAAGTCCGTGGAGATCCATCCCCGCCCCAGCCCCCAGCGGGTCAGCAGCTCGGGCCGCTCGCGCAGCCCCGCGCCGATCAGCCAAGCGGTCCGGCGAGCCGGCCAGGTCCAGCTGTGGTCGCGCTCGGCGCGCTCGACCTCGGTGTCGTAGTCGCCCGCGTCGAAGCGGTACGCGGAGAGCTCCGGCAGTCCCGGCGGCGTGCACGGGCGCCGCCAGCCGTCCCAGACGACGTGGGTGCCCTCGCGCCGCACGGTGACGTACAGCGCGCCGCAGCAGCCCTCGGTGCAGTACGCCTCGGCGAGCCGCACCTCGCGGGGTTCGGGCGCGGCCCGCAGGGCTCCTCCGCCGAGAAGCCACTCGGGCGGCTCGCCGGGCCCCCGGCCGAAGGCCCACGGGACGAGGGGTCGCCCGTCGATCAGGAAGCGGGTCTCGACGACGTCCGGTTCGGCGGGATCGCCGACGGCGACCTCGATCCGCAGCCGGGAGACGTCGGGGGCGTCAGGGGCATCGCGGGCGTCGGGGGCGTCGGGGGCGTCGGGGGCGTCGGGGGCGTCGGGGGCGTCGGGGGCGTCAGGGGCGTCGGAGGGCCTCTCCGTGCGGTTCGTGGAGAGTCGGCGGGCGGTGCGGAGCTGCCGCACCGTGCGGCGGATCCAGTGGGCCCGCCGCCTCGCCTCCCGATCGGCGGGCGCGTCGTCCGCCTCCCCGACCACGGCCAGGAGGGTGTCGAGGAGTTCCTCGCGCCGCCCCGCCGGCCAGGCGAGGAGGTGCCCGGGGCCGCTGTGCAGGTCCAGGGCGAGGGAGACCAGGGCGGCCCGGTGGGCGAGCTCCCGGGGCAGCCGGTGGGCGTGGGCGGCCACCGTCCCGTACAGCGCCACGGCTTCGCCGTACCCGAGGATCTCGGCCTCGTAGTTCCTGCGGCTGGTCATCCGGACCAGCACGCGGACCGCCTGTGCGAGGAGCCCGGGGCGGTCCGGCTCCCGCCGGAGGAGCTCCGCGAGGCCGACGGCCTCCGCGACGTGCCGGGCGGCCTGGGGCCCGAGACCGCGGGGCCCGGTCGGAATCTCCAGGAACCGGTCGCGTACGGCCTCCGCCGCTCCTTCGGTGTCGTCACGGTCTTCGGCGTCTCCGGCGGAAAGGGCGTCGACGAGGGCGCGCAGCTCGGCTCCCCGGGCTCGGTGGATCAGCCGTACGAAGGCGGCGCTCCTGCGGTCCAGGGGCGTGAGGGTCGTGACGACGGCCTGGTCGAGCCCTTCGAGTACGCCGAGGGTGCGCAGGTACGGCACGTCCTCGGCCTCGCCAAGACGGGCGAGCAGTCCGAGGCCGGCGGCCACGGTGACCGTGGTCGTCCCGTCACGGCTCAGGCGCCGGGCGAGTGCCCTGGCCCGGGCGAGGTCAGCGGGATCGTCGGGCGGCGGCAACGCGGCGACCGCGGCGAAGACGGTCCCGTCGCGGACTCCCGTCGCGGCGAGCGCACGGTGGGCCTCGGCCGCGGCCCGTTCGCCGTCGGGATCGGCGAGCAGCGGGACGAGGGCGTCGGTGACGGCGATCCGGGCCTCGCGATGGCCTCGGCCGACGCCTCGGGGTCTCGGTGGGCGCGCGGTGCCGGGCAGGGGATGTCCGCTCTCGGGCAGGGCCGCGGCCGGTGTCACGCGCCGTAGGTCCCGGGCGTATGCGAAGAGGGAAGGAGCGAGCGCGGGGCGCTCGTGCCGGGCGCTCACCGCGCGGGGTGGAACTCGATTCCGTAGGTCATGGGAGCATGCTGCCCGCCGGGCCGCCCGACCCGCCATCGAATTAACGGGTTCCTCAACGATGGCTCGAATAGGGCGAAATATCGCCAACATGTGCGTATAGGCTGTCGGCCGCAGTTGTCGCACCCGACCTTCCGGAGAGCTCTCGGTGACCATCGCCATCACCCCGTCCGAAACGTCCGCCGAAGAGCGCGGGACCGCCGCTCCTGAGGCCTTCGCGCCCGACACCGTCCCGGCGCCGATCTCGGAGCCGGAGTTCTGGGAGCCGTCGGCTCCGGAGCCCGCGTCCCCCGTGTCGGACACGGAGTCCCCCGAGCCGGGGTCGGACGCGGAGTACGCCGGGCCGGAGTCGGAGGACGAGACCTCCGGGCCGGAGTCGGAAGACGAGTCCTCGGACGCGCACGACCCCGTCGTCGTCCGCGACGCCCGCGACTTCGGGGTCTACGCCCGGACCGGCGGCTGGGCCTTCGCGCTCAAGGTCGCGCGGAGCGTGCGCCCCGGCGGACAGCCCGCCGAGGGCACGGCCCGGACGAAGGTCTCGGCGAAGGCCTTCGCGCGGCTGGCGGAGTGCTCGCCGGAGCGGGTCATGCGCTACTACAAGGCCTGGGACATGGCGGCCGACGACGGTCTGGTCCCGCAGTTCGAGGTCCTGGTGCCCGGCGAGGACGTCGAACTGCCCGATGCGGACGTCTGGCTCTCGTACTACACCTCCCGCAACAGCGCCTCCTCCGTGCGCGGCCAGGCGATCAGCGCGGCGGCCGAGGCGGAGGGCATCCGGCCCACGAAGGCGCTGGAGGTCGCCGAGAACCCGACGGCGCTGCGGGCCGCGATCCTCGCCGACCCGGGGACGGCGGAGGCCGCGCGCGGTGCGCTGCTCGACCGGATGAAGGAGGACCCCGCCCTCCAGACGGAGATGGCCCGGGCCTTCGCCCGCACCGACGACCTGAAGAAGGCGGTGGCGAGCGAGGCGAAGGCGGCCGACCGCATCGGGTACGTGCGGCAGATCGTCGAGAACGGCCAGATCAAGACCCCGGCCGGGCAGACAGTGGCGGCGCCGGCGGAGCTGCGCGCCGAGGCCGAGCGCCATCTGTCGCTCATCGACGAGCTCGACGACTCCGAGGAGGCCGGCGAGTGGGCCGGTGAGGCGTACGACGCGGTGAAGGGGCTGGTCGCACGGGCGGTGGAGGAGGACCCGACGCTGCGGGTCCAGGAGCGGCGCACCAAGTTCTACAACAGCCTGCAGAAGGCGACGAAGGTCTTCGAGGAGCTGACGCTCGACGAGGTCCTGGAGGAGGAGATCTTCGAGGACGACATGCTCCAGCGCCTCGAAGCCCTCCAGGAGGCGATCAGCTCCTGCATCAGCACGCTGCGCAGGGCGTCGACCGCCTCCTGAATCGATCCGGACCGGCCTGGACCGGCCTGGACCGGCCTGGACCGACCTTGGACCGACCTTGGACTGACCTGGACCGATCAGTCCTGGTCAGTCCTTGTCAGTCCTGGTGGCCGAGCTGGAGGTCGTGTTCGGTGCGGCCCCCGCCGGCCATCTGCAGGACCGTCGCGACGGGCGGGTACCCGGCGGCGATGACCGTGTACTCGCCGGAGGACAGGTCCACGAAGCGGAAGGTGCCGTCGGCCCCGGTGGTGAGGGTGTCCATGACGTTGCCGGCCGCGTCGAGGAGGGTGACCCGGGCGTCCTCGACGGGGCGGCCCCCACCGGCCCGTACCGTGCCGCGCAGCACCGCGCCGCCGGCCAGCTCGATGTCCTGGCGGGTCTCCCGGGAGGCCTGGACGCTCACCGGGAGCGCGGCGGGCCGGAAGGCGGGGGCGCTGGCGGCGAGCGTGTACTCGCCGGCGACGAGTTCGGTGATGACGTACCCGCCCTCGCGCCCGCTGCGGGTGGAGGCGACGACCTCGCCGCGCACGTCGGTGAGGGTGACGGCCGCGTCCCGTACGGGCGTCCCGTCGGCGGTGACGACACTGCCCGCGAGCCGCCCGGCGCCGCCGAGGACGACGTCGAGCTCGATCGGCCGGTCGCCGACGGTGACGGAGACGGCCTGGGGCTGGTGTCCGCCGGCCGCCGCGATGAGGACGTAGGCGCCCCGGTCGGGCACGCTCAGCGCGTACCGGCCGTCCTCTCCGCTCGCGCCGCGCCCGACCTGGCGGCCCTGCACGTCGATGAGGGTGAGGGCGGCCCGGGGCACCCGGCTGCCGTCGTGGTGCTGGACGGTGCCGCAGACCGGGACCCCGGAGTGGGCAGGCCCCCCATGAGAAGGGGCGGGGGCGGCGTGCCGGGCGTGCGGGACCGCCTGGGCGCCGCCGAAGTCGGTGGCCTCGGTGGCCTCGGTGAGCGGGCTGTGGTGGGACACCAGCGGTTTCTCCTTGAGGAAGAAGGCGAGGACGAGGCCGAGCACGAGGACCGGCACGAGGTAGAGGAAGATGCGCGGCATCGCGTCCGCGTACGCCTGGATGTAGGCGTCGCGCAGGGCGGGCGGCAGGGTGTGCACCGACTGCGGGGTGATCGACTCGGCCGGCGGCAGGGACGCGGCGGCGCCGCTCCGGGCCATCGCCCCGGCGAGCCGGTCGCCGAGGGCGTCGTCGAGCCGGGAGGCGAAGAGGGTGCCGAAGACGGCGGCGCCGACGCTGCCGCCGATCTGGCGGAAGTAGTTGTGGGCGCTGGTGGCGGTGCCGAGGTCGGCGGGGCGGACGGAGTTCTGTACAGCGAGGACGAGCACCGGCATGACGAGTCCGATGCCGGTGCCGAGGACGGCCTGCCAGAGGCTGTGCTGGAGGCGCGGGGTCTCGGTGTCCATGCGGGAGAGCAGCCACATGCCGAGGACGGAGACGGCCCCGCCGACCACCGGGTAGATCTTGTAGTGGCCGGTGCGGCTGATGAGCTGGCCCGAGACGACGGACGCGACGACGATCCCGCCCATGAGGGGCAGCATCAGGAGGCCGGACTCGGTGGCGCTGGCGCCCTCGACCATCTGCAGGTAGCTGGGGAGGTAGCTGGCGGCGCCGAAGAGCGCGATGCCGACGACGGCGCCGACGAGGGCGGTGACGGTGAAGACGGAGTCGCGGAAGAGCCGGAGCGGGATGAGGGGTTCGGGCGCGAAGTACTCGACGACCAGGAAGAGCAGGGTCGTTCCGGCGGCGCCGCAGGCGAGGGCGAGGACGACGCGGGAGTCCCAGGCGTACTCGGTCCCGCCCCAACTGGTCAGCAGGACCAGGCAGGTGGAGGCGGCGGCGAGGAGCAGCGCGCCGAGGACGTCGAAGCGCGGGCGTGCCGTGGGCTTGGGGAGCTTGAGGACCGTGGCGACGACGGCGAGGGTGACGAGCCCGAAGGGCACGTTGAAGTAGAAGCACCAGCGCCAGGAGACGTGGTCGGTGAAGAAGCCGCCGAGCAGGGGTCCGGCCACGGAGGCGAGGCCGAAGGCGGCGCCGATCAGGCCCATGTAACGGCCGCGTTCCCGGGCCGGGACGATGTCGGCGATGATCGCCTGGACGCCGATCATCAGGCCTCCGGCGCCGGCGCCCTGGAGCGCGCGGAAGGCGATCAGCTGGTCCATGCTCCGGGACCAGCCGGCCAGCCCTGAGCCGATGACGAAGACGACGATGGCGAAGAGGAAGACGCCCTTGCGGCCGAGGAGGTCGCCGAGCTTGCCGTAGATCGGCAGGCCGATGGTGGCGGTCAGCAGATAGGCGGTGATGGCCCAGGACATCCGGTCCACGCCCTGGAGTTCGCCGACGATCTTCGGCAGGGCGGTGGCCACGATCATCTGCTCGAGCGCGGCGAGGAGCAGCGCGAGCATGAGGCCGCAGAAGACGAGCCGGACGCGGCGGGGGTCGAGGGAGGCCGGTGCGGGGTCGTGCGGTGGGGCGGCGGGCGGGCCGCCCGCGGGGAGCGGCTCCGTGCTCTCCGCGACCCCTGTGCGCCCCTCACCCCCCGCGCCCTCGGTGGACTTCACCATCGTGATCGCACCCACGGACCTGCTCCCCTCGTCACGGCGTCTGCGCCGCGCCATTCTTCGCATTGGGCGCGAAGCGGGAGCAAGTCGGGCGGTACGGGAGGTCGGTGACGCCCGGAAGGTGAACGACCCTGCGGTACGGCGCACTTGAGGCGCTCATCAGCGCGTTTACGAGAACGCCCGCGCCCCCTCGGTGCGCGGGGGCTCCGGTACGGGGGTGCGGGCGAACCACTCGAATCGGTGAACGCTCCGGGCGTTACTTCTCGACCTCGTCCGCCAGCTTGGCGAGCAGGGCGTCGTAGATCCTGGCCAGGCCCTTGGGCGCGAAGGTCTTCTCGAAGAAGCCGCCGATGCCGCCGGCGCCGTTCCAGACGGTGCTGACGACGGCGCGGGACTTGCCCTCGCCGGCGGGCGTCACGGTCCAGGTGGTGACCATGGAGGAGTTGCGGTCCTTCTCGACGAGCTGCCCGTCGGTGGGCTCGGTGACCTCCAGGAGGCAGTCGCGGACGCGCTTGCTGGTGGCCTGGAGCTTCCAGTGGACGAGGGTGCCCTCGCCGTCGCCGCCCTCACGCACCTCGTACTCGCTGAAGTGCTCGGGGAGCACCTTCGCGCGCGTGCCGCTGTAGTCCGCCAGCGCGTCGAACACCGTCTCCGCGTCCGCGGCGATGATCCGTTCCGTCGTGGCCTCGACCTGCGCCATTGCCTGCCTCCAGCTTGTGGTTCCTCGGGGGTGTGGGCCAAGCGAACCACGCGGGCTCCGGGGCGCGAAATCCGGGTTGCGGCGATCAAGGGAACAGGTGCTCTATTCTGAGCGCAGGGTGGAGTCAGAGGCGAGGCAGAGCAACCGAGGAGGCGTCCGTACGCTGGAACAATCTGGGCGACAACCCGACGGCCCCCGCCGACATCGGCCTGTTCGGTACGGACGCGGTGACCACCCGCACCTTCGCAGTCGTGGTGTACGGAGGAGGTCGGCCGGGACAAGGTCGGCACCGAGCAGACGTTCGCCAAGGACCTGTTCGCGGCGTACCCGGGGATCGTCGCCAAGCGGATGCGCGACGACAGCGGACAGTCGCAGTACTACGTCGGTGTGCACCTGGACCCGGCCGCCGCGCCTGCGCAGGACCTGAACGGCTGGCCCCTGAGCCAGTAGCGAGACCCGAGGCCCCCGTCAGCCGCCCGGCTGACGGGGGCCTCTTTGCGAACGAACGCGACCATCTCTGTTTCCAGGGGAAGTTGGGTGGTCGGGCCTGTATGGCCTTCAACGGGTGGGGCGCCCCGGTTAGTCCCTCAGGCTCTCGGGACGATGCGCACCGAGGCCGGGTCGAACGGGCGCCGGCCGCCCGTCCCGCCGGACAGGATCGTCACCTCGACAAGGAGCTCGACCACGGAGCGCCGCCGGTCCAGGGAGAGCATGCCCCACGCGGCCCGGACGTCGGCCGCATCGACGAGTCCCGAGAGCACCCGGGCGCGCTGCGGGTGGGCCATGCGGCTCTCCACGTCCGCGAGGCGCCCCCTCAGGCGGTGCACGGCGGTCCGGAACTCGGTCACGTCGCCCTCATCGTCGTCCGCGAACTCGGCGGCCAGGGCCTTCAGGCGCCCCCTCAGGGTCACGGCCTGTGCCCGGAGTTCCTCGGCCCCCTCGGCCTGCTCGTCGTGGAACAGAGCCGCCGCGTCGGGGCGAGACAGGCGCCCGATGACGTACTCCTCCACGGTCAGATCGATGGCCTCCACGCTGCGATTGAGATGCAGGTGGAGGCGACACCGGTACGTGGCCTGCCCTCGCCCCTTCGATCCGGCCGTGACGGTCGTCCCGTCGTCGCACACGCCGCACCGGGCGAGTCCCGAGAGCAGCCGGACGCGTGCCGGGCCCGGGGAGCTCCGCCGGTCCGGCTCCGTGAGGACGTGCCGGGCCGCCCTCACGGTGTCCTCGGAGACGATCGCGGGCCAAGCGCCCGGGTACTCCTGCCCACGGAGGTCACGGAGCGCCGCGTAGCGCTTGTTCATGAGCAGCACCCGCATGGAGTTGTGCGTCCACGGGCGGCCGTTGCGGTTGAGCACACCCCGGGAGTTCAGCCCAGCCGCGATGCCGGAGAGGCTGGCTCCCGAGAGCAGCGCGTCGAACGCGGCGCGCACCTCGGCCGCCTCGCTCGGGACGATCTCCCAGCCGCTCGCGTCGTAGCCGAAGGTCCGGTGGCCGGTAGGCGGGTGCCCGCGCTCGGCCCGCTGGCGGATCTCCCGCACGGTGCGTTCGGACATGACGTCTGTCTCGAACGTGGCCATGCCTCCGAGGACGTCCGCGAGCATGCGGCCTACCGCGTGGGAGAAGTCGAGCTCTGGTCCGCGCACGGCCAGGATGCGGACCTTGTGCGCGCTGAACAGCTCGATCCCCTCCATCCGCTCGCGCCGGTTGCGCCAGAGTCGGGTGAGCTCGCGGACGACGATGACGTTCACCTCGCCGGAGCGCACGGCGGACATGAGCAGCTCGTAGTCCGGGCGCAGCTTCTTGCCGGTCGTCGCGGAGATGTCGTTGTCCTGGTAGCGCCCTTGGATGGGGATGCCTCGCGAGAGGGCGAGTGCCTCCGTGTCCTCGGCCTGCCGGGTCACCCCGTCCTCGGTAAGGTCGTCGTCCCGGCTGATCCGGCAGTACGTAGCGGCCCGCTGATGGTCGGTCATGGCGGGGAATTCTAGCGGGGGGTTGGGTGAAGCACGCGTGCGTCTACTGCTTCGCCCGCAAGACCCACAGCTATCTCGACCTCGACACCGGGCTCGGCTTCGACTCCCAGATCGTCGTCAAGATCAACGCCCCGGAGCTGCTGGCCCGCCAGCTCGCCCCCACCCGCTGGCAGGGCGCCCACGTCGCCATGGGCACCAACGTCGACTGCTACCAGCGCGCCGAGGGCCGCTACCGCCTGATGCCGGGCATCCTCACCGCCCTGCGCGACCACGCCAACCCGTTCTCGATCCTCACCAAGGGCACTCTGATCCTGCGCGACCTGGAGCTCCTCACCCAGGCGGCCCGGGTCACCGAGGTCGGCATCTCCGTCTCCGTGGGCTTCACCGACCGGGAGCTGTGGCGCACGATCGAACCGGGCACCCCGTCCCCGGAGCGCCGCCTCGACGTCGTCCGCACCCTCGGCGAGCACGGCATCGACTGCGGGGTCCTCATGGCCCCCGTCGTGCCCTTCCTGGGCGACCGGCCGGAGCAGCTGCGCGAGACGGTCCGCGCGATCGCCGAGGCCGGGGCGAGCTCGGTCACCCCGCTCGTCCTGCACCTGCGGCCGGGCGCCCGCGAGTGGTTCATGCGGTGGCTGCGGCACCACCACCCCGGCCTGGTCCGGCGGTACGAGCGGATGTACGCGGACGGGGCCTACGCGCCGACCTGGTACCAGCGCCGGATCACCCGTCAGGTCCACGAGCTGGCCGCCGAGTTCGGCATAGGGCCCGCCGACCGGGGCGCGCCGCGCCGGATCCCCGTACCGGAGGAGCCCGCCCTCGCGGCCGCCCCCGAGCAGCTCACACTCCTCTGACCCACCCCTCCGGGCCCTCGAACTCCCCGCACTCTCCGACCCTCCGGCTCCCCCGAACTCCCCGACCCCTCGGCCCCGCCGGCTTCCCCGAACGCCCCTCCCCCTCCGACTCCTCCGATTCCTCCGATCATCGGCCCGGTCACCTGACACGCCGTCGGATGATCCTCTGTTCGGGTCAACTCTGGGCGAAACAGGTCCTTCCCCGGCCCGTTCGGGGCACGGACGCCCTATGACCCCACGCGCAGGAATGCTGATCGCCGCAGGAGCGCTGGTCGCCGGGACGGTCACCGTCCTGCCCGCCACCCCCGCAGGCGCCGGTGAACCGACCCCCCGGCCCATCCCCCGGCTCGCCTGGACCGACTGCGCCACCAAGGCGTACCCGAAGCTCCAGTGCGCCACCCTGGAGGTGCCGCTCAACCACGACGACCCGGCCGGACGGAGCGTCACGCTCGCCCTCACCCGGGTCCCGCACACCGCGAAGACCTTCCAGGGACCGCTGCTCGTGAACCCGGGCGGGCCCGGTGGCAGCGGACGCACGATGGCCGGGTACGTGGCGGCCTCACTGCCGCCGAAGGTGGCCGCCGAGTACGACGTGATCGGCTTCGACCCGCGCGGGGTCGGCAAGAGCGAACCCGCGCTCGACTGCCGGCCGGGCCACTTCGCGCCGGTGCGCCCCGACTCGGTGCCCAGCGGCGCCGACGGCGAGCGGGCCGCGATCGAGCGCGCCCAGGCCTTCGCCGAGGCCTGCGGTAAGAAGTACGCCGACGTGCTGCCGTACATCGACACCGTGAGCACCGCCCGGGACCTGGACGCCATCCGCCACGCGCTGGGCGCCCCGAAGATCAACTACCTCGGCTACTCGTACGGCACCTACCTGGGCGCGGTCTACGCCCGGCTCCACCCGGACCGGGTGCGGCGGATGGCGCTCGACTCCGTCGTCAATCCGCACGGCGTCTGGTACGAGGACAACATCGCGCAGGACTACGCCTTCGACACCCGCCACAAGGACTTCATGGCCTGGGTGGCCCGGCAGAACGCCGTCTACAAGCTGGGTACCGACCCGGCCGCGGTGGAGGCCGCCTGGTACCGGATGCGCGACGCGCTCCGCGAAGCCCCGGCGGGCGGGAAGGTCGGACCGGGCGAGCTGGAGGACACCTTCCTGCCCGGCGGGTACTACAACGGGTACTGGCCCCGCCTCGCGAGCGCCTTCTCCTCGTACGTGAACGACGGTGACGCGGCGCCCCTGACGGAGGCGTACGAGAAGTACGGGGAGGCCGACGCCTCCGCGGACAACGGGTACTCGGTCTACACGAGCGTGCAGTGCCGGGACGCGGCCTGGCCGCGCGACTGGAACGTCTGGCGCAAGGACAGCTGGGACGTCCACGCCAAGGCACCCTTCTCGACCTGGAACAACGCCTGGTACAACGCGCCCTGCGCCTTCTGGCCCGTGCCGTCCCTGACCCCGCCGGACGTCACGAACGACCAGCTGCCGCCGGTCCTCATCCTCCAGGCGACGGACGACGCGGCGACCCCGTACGAGGGCGGTGTGGCCCTGCACCGGCTGGTGCGCGGCTCCAGTCTGGTCGTCGAGGAGGGCGGCGGGAACCACGGGGTGACCCTCGGCGGGAACGACTGCCTGGACGGCCACCTGGCCACCTACCTCGCCACCGGGAAGGTGCCGCGCGGCAAGGACGGGGCCGAGGTGGACGCGGTCTGCGAGACGCTCCCCGAGCCGGAGCCGGAGCCCATGGCCCCGGCCGGGAAGAAGGCGGGGAAGGACGGCGGGAAGACCGGGAAGGACGCGCCGAAGGCCACGGACGGTCCGGCGGAGAAGCCCGCGGAGAAGCGGGTCGGCGTCCTGCGGGCGGAGGCGACCGGCGTCACGCTCCACGGGCTCCTCGGCCACGTCCGCTGACGACGCCAGCACCGACCGACGACGCCCTCACCGATTGACGGCACCCTCACCGACCGACAGTGCCCGCGGCCCATGGGCCGCGGGCACTGTCGGTGGCGTGCGCGAGGATGTGCGACATGACGAGCCACCTGACCCACGTCCCCGCCCCCGACGGCCTCGCGCCCAGTCCCCAGTACAGCCACGTCGTCTGGGGGACGGGCCGGTTCGTCGCGATATCCGGGCAGTGCGCGCTGGACGCCTCCGGCGCGGTGGTCGGTGAGGGCGACGCGGTGGCCCAGGCCCACCAGGTCTTCGCCAATCTGGAGCGCTGCCTCACCGCGGCCGGAGCCGGTTTCGGGGACGTGGTGAAGCTGACCTACTTCGTCACGGACGTGGCCCACCTGCCGGCGGTGCGGGACGCGCGGGACGCGTACTTCGCGGGAGCACCGCTCCCGGCCAGTTCGGCGGTACAGGTGTCGGCGCTGGTCCGGCCGGAACTCCTCGTGGAGATCGAGGCCTTCGCCCTCGTCCCCGAGACGGCGAGGGCCGGTGGCTCCGGGGCGGATCTTCGTTTGCTAGGTTGACGCGCATGTTCCTCTTCCGTGCGTAGGAGTCGGCGATCCGACGACCGTGCCCACCCGGCACGGTGTCCCGCCGACCCCGCACGCTTCGGCGCCGCAGGCCTCTGCCCGGCGCCTTTTTCGAGGAACTCCGAGGTACGTCGCCATGTCCGCGACCTCTCCTGTCCACTCCCCCGCGCCCACCTACGCGGCCGTGCTGAGAACTCCGCACGCCCGCCGCACCTTCGGGGCCGCGCTCCTGGGCCGGCTCTCCAACGGGACGGCCCCGCTCTCCCTGATCCTCGCCGTCAAGGGGAGCACCGGCTCGTACGCCGTGGCCGGCACGGTCATGGCCGTGCTCGGGCTCACCAGCGTCCCGCTGTCGCCCGCGCGGGCCGCCCTGGTCGACCGGTTCGGGCCGCGCCGGGTCCTGCCCCCGCTGGCCGCCGGGTACGCGCTGCTGCTCACGGCGCTCGCGGTGGCGACGGCCACGAGCGGAACGCCTACGCTCGCGCTCGTGGTGCTCGCCGCGGCGGCGGGCACGCTGACCCCGCCGCTCGGCCCGGTGATGCGGGCCCTGTTCAGCGAGATGCTGTCCGACCGGAACCTGCTGCGGCGCGCGTACAGCCTGGACACGGTGGCCGAGGAACTCCTCTTCGTCTCGGGCCCGTTGCTGGTGGGGCTGATCGTCGGGTACGCGTCGGCACCGGCCGGGCTCGTGGTGAGCGCCGGGCTCGTCCTCGTCGGCACGCTCGCCCTCGTCACGTCTCCGGTGGCCCGGAGCGGAAAGCGGAAGCCGGCGTCCCCGGCCCCGGAGAACGAGACAGCCGAGGAGATGGGGGCCACCCGGGATGCCGGCGTGCTGCGCGCGGTGGCCGTCGCGGCGGCGATGGGCGTGTGTCTGGGCGCCGTGGACCTGCTGGTGATCGCGTTCGCGGAGGAGCACCGGATGCCCGGGGCCGTGCCGTGGGCTTTGGCCGCGCTCTCGGCGGGCAGCGCGGTCGGCGGTCTGGTGCACGGCGCCGTGGACTGGCGGATGCCCACCGCCGTACGGCTGCCGCTGCTCACGCTCGGGCTCGGCGCCGTCCTGGCGGTGGCGGGGCTCTCCCCGCATCCGTACGCCCTGATCGGCTGGGTGGCGCTCGGCGGACTGTTCCTGGCGCCCGCGCTCACGAGCGCCTATCTGCTGGCGGACGAGTCCGCCGGGCCGGGGCGGCGCACTCAGGCCGGCGCCTGGGTGAATACGGCGTTCAACGCGGGCGCGACGGGGGCGACGGCCGCTGCGGGCCTGCTGGTGGGCACCCTGCCGCCGGCGGTGTGCTTCGCGCTCGCGGCGCTTCCGGCGGTCGGTACGGCGGTCGGCACCCTGGTCCCGGCCGTCTCCTGGCGGCGCCTGCGCCCGCTCCCGAAGTCAGTGGCCGGTGCCGAGCCGGCTCAGTGAGTCCTCGGCCGCGCGCCCGAGCCGGGGGTGCGGGAGCGCGGCCTCCAGGGCGGGGCGGGCCCTGGGGTCGCCGAGGGTGCCGAGGCCCTCGACGCAGGCGAGCCCGACCCGCCAGTGCGGGTCGTCGGCCGGAAGCCGCCGCTGGAGGACCGTGATCAGGGCCGGTACGGACTCGGGGGCGCGGAGCGCGGCGAGCAGTCGCACCGGCAGAAGGGCGTAGGCGACCCGGAGTTCGTTGGTGGCGAGGGTGGCGGCCGCGCGGGCGGTGCGCGGGTCGCCGAGCCGGATCAGGGCGTGGGCGGCGGTGACGCAGCGCTCGGGGTCGCGGTGGTTCAGGAGGAGGACGAGCGCCTCGAAGGCGCGCGGGTCGCCCGCGAGTCCGAGCTTGAAGGCGGCGATCTCGCGGGCCCAGAGGGGCTGCCCCGGGGCGGTGAGGACCCGGTGGAGTTCCTCCGGGTCCGCGGTTCCGGCGACTTCTCCGAATACGGCCGGGACGTGTCCGGTGTCATTCTCGATCTCGTCCCGCAATCGATCGATCATCGAGCAGAATTCCGGATCATCGGAGATTTCCATGAATCCGAGCCTATCCGCGATCCAGATCACATCGTCGTCAACTTCCCGGGACTGGCGCGCTCGTTACCGGCCGGTTAGTCTCAGGTGAGCGGGTAACCCCCGCACTCACAACGGCCTGGTGACGCAGCCGTAGTGAGCGTTTCGTCGGTTCGGCAGTTTCGATGTGACTCCGGGACAGAGTCCGTCGCCCCATTTCCAGGGCATCGCCCTTCTCAGGGCATCCCCCGACTTCCAGGGCATCGCCCGCCTTCCCGGGCATCGCCCTCGTTTCATTCCCGCGCCCTTTCTTTCGCGCGCGCACTGCCCTCAGTCGTCACTCTTCCTCCCTGGAGTCCCCTGATGGACACCCCTCTCTCCACCATCGCCGTCGTCGGCCTCGGCACCATGGGCACCGGCATCGCCGACGTCCTCACCCGGGCCGGCCGCGAGGTCATCGGCATCGACATCAGCGACACCGCCGCCGCCCGGGCCGTCGCCGCCCTGGAGGCCTCCACCGCCCGCGCCGTGGCCCGGGAGCGGATCACCGAGGAGGAGCGGCAGGACGTCCTGGCCCGCTTCCGCACCTTCTCCGACCTCCAGGCGGCCGCCGAGGCCGACCTCGTCATCGAGGTCGTGCCGGAGTCGTACGAGGCGAAGCAGGAGGTCCTCCGGGCGCTCGACGGAATCGTCCGCACCGACGCGATCCTCGCCACCGGCACGAACGCGCTCTCCGTCACCCGGCTCGCCGCCGACTCGGCCCACCCGGAGCGGGTGCTCGGCCTGCACTTCTTCGCCCCGGTGCAGGCGATGAAGCTGGTCGAGGTGGTCTCCTCCGTGCTGACCGACCCGCGGGCCGTCGACGCCGTCACCCGGCTCGCCGAGGAGCTCGGCAAGGAGCCGGTGGCGGTCGGCGACCGGGCGGGCTTCATCGCGGACGGGCTGCTCTTCGGCTACCTGAACCAGGCCGCCGCCATGTACGAGGCCAAGTACGCCTCCCGCGAGGACATCGACGCGGCGATGAGGCTGGGCTGCGGCCTGCCGATGGGCCCGCTGGCCCTGCTCGACCTGATCGGCGTCGACACGGCCCGTACGGTCCTGGAGGCCATGTACGCCTCCTCGCACGACCGTCTGCACGCCCCCGCGCCGATCCTCAAGCAGCTCAGCGAGGCCGGTCTGACCGGCCGCAAGTCGGGCCGCGGCTTCTACACGTACGAGGCGCCCGGCTCCGCCGAGGTCGTGCGGGACGCGCTCACCCCGCTCGGCGCCGCGGCCGACGCCGCCGGCCGCGAGGTCCGCTCGGTCGGCGTCGCCGGCTCGGGCACCATGGCCTCCGGCATCGCCGAGGTCTTCGCGAAGGCCGGGTACGAGGTCGTCCTCGCGGCCCGCTCGCAGGAGAAGGCGGACACCGCCAAGGCCCGGATCGCCAAGTCCCTGGCCCGCTCCGTCGACAAGGGCCGGATGACGGGCGAGGCGCGTGACACGACGCTGGCCCTGATCACCGCGGCGGGCACGCTCGACGCCTTCGCCGAGGTCGACCTGGCGGTCGAGGCGGTCGCCGAGGACCTGGAGATCAAGCAGGAGCTGTTCGCGCGGCTCGACAAGATCTGCAAGCCGGGCGCGGTGCTCGCCACCACCACCTCCTCGCTGCCGGTCGTGGCCTGCGCCCGCGCCACCACTCGCCCGCAGGACGTCATCGGGATGCACTTCTTCAACCCGGCGCCGGCGATGAAGCTGGTCGAGATCGTCCGTACGGTCCTGACGGCGGACGACGTCCACGCCACCGTCCGCGAGGTCACCACGAAGATCCGCAAGCACCCGGTGGACTGCGGCGACCGGGCCGGCTTCATCGTGAACGCGCTGCTCTTCCCGTACCTGAACAACGCGATCAAGATGGTCCAGGAGCACTACGCGACCCTCGACGACATCGACGCCGCCATGAAGCTGGGCGGCGGCTACCCGATGGGCCCGTTCGAGCTGCTGGACGTGGTCGGCCTGGACGTCTCGCTCGCGATCGAGCAGGTGCTGCACCGCGAGTTCCGCGACCCGGGCCTCGCCCCCGCCCCGCTCCTGGAGCACCTGGTGGCGGCCGGCTGCCTCGGCCGCAAGACGGGACGCGGCTTCCGCGAATATGCCCGCCGCTGAGCCGGGCACCACGGGCTGGGGCGGCCTGCTGAGCTCCCCGGGCGCCTCCGGTGCCCCGGGGGGCTCCCCGCCCCCACCTGGGCACACTTCCACTCCGATGCAGTACGTTCGGACCATGCCCAAGGCCGCGAAGACACCCCGTGCCACGTCCCCGTCCGACGCTCCGGAGAGCGCGGCGGGCACCCGTGCCGCCGCTCAGCGGCTCAAGATGCGCCGGGAGCTCGCGACGGCGGCGATGGAGCTCTTCGCGACCAAGGGGTACGAGGCGACCACGGTCGACGAGATCGCCGCCACGGCCGGGGTCGCCCGGCGGACCTTCTTCCGCCATTTCCGGTCCAAGGAAGAGGCGATCTTCCCGGACCACGACGACACCCTGGTGCGGGCGGAGGCGGTGCTGAACGCCGCTCCGCCGCACGAGCACCCGCTGGACACCGTGTGCCGGGGCATCAAGGAAGTCATGAAGATGTACGCGGGCTCGCCCGCCGTCTCCGTGGAGCGCTACCGGCTGACCCGTGAGGTGCCGACCCTCCGGGAGCGCGAGATCGCCTCGGTGGCCCGCTACGAGCGGCTGTTCACCCGCTATCTTCTCGGCCACTTCGACGAGCGCGACCACCACGACGGCAACGACGACCCGCTGCTGGCGGAGGTGGCCGCCTCCGCGGTCGTCACCGCGCACAACCACGTGCTGCGCCGCTGGCTGCGGGCGGGCGGCGAGGGCGACGTGGAGACCCAGCTCGACCACGCCTTCGCGATCGTCCGGGAGACCTTCGGCAGCGGCATAGGCGCGGGCCGGCCGGCCCCGTCCCCGCAGACCGAGCAGGTTCCGGTGGCCAGGGCCTCCACGACCGGCGACGTGGTGGTCGCCGTGGCCCGTACGGACGCTCCTCTCGACGAGGTCATGCGCACCATCCAGCAGGCCCTGCAGAACCCCTGAGGAGCCTCCGAAGCCCTCTGAAGACGCTCCACGAGGACGGCCGCCCCCGGTTTCCGGGGGCGGCCGTCCTCGTATCGTCCCAGTTCAGGGCAGTTTTCGATCGATCATCGCTCATCCGTGACGGGCAGATTGCATCTGAGTGAAATTGTTGGCACGCAGTGCCTTGTGCGGTGACACGGCGTGCCATACGTTGATTGTGTCCGGGCGGTCGGCGAGCAGAGATCACCTCGTTCGCCGGCTGTCCCCACAAGCCACCGGCTCGTGTGCCCGGACGCCTGCGTCACAGGCACCCTCGCGCCCACCCGCGCCGCGCCACCGCACCACCCGAGCCGAACCGACGGCACACCTCCACAGCAACAGCACTCCCCGCCGTAACCCTCAGGCGTCCCTCCCTCAGGACGCTCACCGCCGGAGGCAACCCGTGAAGGAAATCCTGGCCGCGATCCAGTCGCAGGACGCCACGTCCGCCGACTTCGCGAACATCCCGCTCCCCGAGTCGTACCGGGGCATCACCGTCCACAAGGACGAGGCCGAGATGTTCGCCGGACTCGCCAGCCGCGACAAGGACCCGCGCAAGTCGCTGCACCTCGACGACGTGGCCCTGCCCGAGCTCGGCCCGGGCGAGGCCCTGGTCGCCGTCATGGCCAGCTCGGTCAACTACAACTCGGTCTGGACCTCGATCTTCGAGCCGGTGTCGACCTTCGGCTTCCTGGAGCGCTACGGCCGCCTCAGCGACCTCAGCAAGCGCCACGACCTGCCGTACCACGTCATCGGCTCCGACCTCGCGGGCGTCGTGCTGCGCACCGGCCCCGGCGTGAACTCGTGGAAGCCCGGCGACGAGGTCGTCGCGCACTGCCTCTCGGTCGAGCTGGAGTCCTCGGACGGCCACAACGACACGATGCTCGACCCCGAGCAGCGCATCTGGGGCTTCGAGACCAACTTCGGCGGGCTGGCGGAGATCGCCCTCGTCAAGTCGAACCAGCTGATGCCGAAGCCCGGCCACCTGAGCTGGGAGGAGGCGGCCTCCCCCGGCCTCGTCAACTCCACCGCCTACCGCCAGCTGGTCTCCCGCAACGGCGCCGGCATGAAGCAGGGCGACAACGTCCTCATCTGGGGCGCGAGCGGCGGCCTCGGCTCGTACGCCACGCAGTTCGCCCTGGCCGGCGGCGCCAACCCGATCTGTGTCGTCTCCTCCCCGGAGAAGGCCGACATCTGCCGCGCGATGGGCGCCGAGGCGGTCATCGACCGCAACGCCGAGGGCTACAAGTTCTGGAAGGACGAGCACACCCAGGACCCGAAGGAGTGGAAGCGCTTCGGCAAGCGCATCCGCGAGCTCACCGGCGGCGAGGACATCGACATCGTCTTCGAGCACCCGGGCCGCGAGACCTTCGGCGCCTCCGTGTACGTCACGCGCAAGGGCGGCACCATCACGACCTGCGCTTCCACCTCGGGCTACATGCACGAGTACGACAACCGCTACCTGTGGATGTCGCTGAAGCGGATCATCGGCTCGCACTTCGCCAACTACCGCGAGGCGTGGGAGGCGAACCGCCTGATCGCCAAGGGCAAGATCCACCCGACCCTGTCGAAGGTCTACTCCCTGGAGGAGACCGGCCAGGCCGCCTACGACGTCCACCGCAACCTGCACCAGGGCAAGGTCGGCGTCCTCGCGCTCGCGCCGCAGGAGGGCCTGGGCGTCAGCAACCCCGAGCTGCGTGAGAAGCACATCGACGCCATCAACCGCTTCCGCAACATCTGACACCGGGACCATAGATGACTGAGCGCCAGAAGGACCGGCCGTGGCTCATGCGGACCTACGCCGGTCACTCGACCGCCGAGGCGTCCAACGAGCTGTACCGGCGCAACCTCGCCAAGGGTCAGACCGGCCTCTCGGTCGCGTTCGACCTGCCGACGCAGACGGGCTACGACCCCGACCACATCCTCGCCCGCGGCGAGGTCGGCCGGGTCGGCGTCCCCGTCTCGCACCTCGGTGACATGCGGCGGCTGTTCCAGGACATCCCCCTGGAGCAGATGAACACCTCGATGACCATCAACGCCACGGCGATGTGGCTCCTGGCGCTCTACCAGGTGGCCGCCGAGGAGCAGGGTGCGGACATCACCCAGCTCCAGGGCACCACCCAGAACGACATCGTGAAGGAGTACCTGTCGCGCGGGACGCACGTCTTCCCGCCCGGCCCCTCGCTCCGCCTCACGACGGACATGATCTGCTACACGGTCAACAACATCCCGAAGTGGAACCCGATCAACATCTGCAGCTACCACCTGCAGGAGGCGGGGGCCACTCCGGTCCAGGAGATCTCGTACGCGATGGCCACCGCGATCGCGGTGCTCGACTCGGTCCGCGACTCCGGCCAGATCCCCGAGGACCGGTTCGGCGACGTCGTCGCCCGCATCTCCTTCTTCGTGAACGCGGGCGTCCGCTTCATCGAGGAGATGTGCAAGATGCGCGCCTTCGGCCGCATCTGGGACAAGATCACCCGTGAGCGGTACGGCATCGAGAACGAGAAGCAGCGCCGGTTCCGCTACGGCGTGCAGGTCAACTCGCTCGGTCTGACCGAGGCCCAGCCGGAGAACAACGTCCAGCGGATCGTCCTGGAGATGCTGGCCGTCACCCTCTCCAAGGACGCCCGCGCGCGGGCCGTGCAGCTCCCCGCCTGGAACGAGGCGCTCGGTCTGCCGCGGCCCTGGGACCAGCAGTGGTCGCTCCGCATCCAGCAGGTGCTCGCCCACGAGTCCGACCTGCTGGAGTACGAGGACATCTTCGCCGGCTCGCACGTGATCGAGGCCAAGGTCGAGTCGCTCGTCGAGGAGTGCCTGGCCGAGATCGAGCGGATCCAGGAGATGGGCGGCGCGATGGCCGCCGTCGAGTCCGGCTACCTCAAGTCCCAGCTCGTCTCCTCGCACGCCGAGCGGCGCGCCCGGATCGAGGCCGGCGACGAGAAGATCATCGGCGTCAACATCTTCCAGTCGACCGAGGAGAACCCCCTCACGGCCGACCTCGACACCGCGATCATGACGGTCGACCCGGCGGTCGAGGCGCGGGTGGTCGGCTCGCTGAAGACCTGGCGGGACAACCGCTACCAGCCGCCGTTCAACCACCCGCGCCCCTGCAAGGCCCTCGAACGCCTCAAGGAGGCCGCCAAGGGCACCGGCAACCTCATGGAGGCCACCCTCGAGTGCGCCCGCGCCGGGGTCACGACCGGCGAGTGGACCGGGGCCCTGCGCGAGGTCTTCGGCGAGTTCCGGGCGCCCACGGGCGTCTCCTCCGCCCCGGTCGCGGTGACGGCCGAGGAGGGCACCCCGCTGGCCGCCGTACGGGACAAGGTGGCGCGGACCGCCGACGAGCTCGGCGCCGGGCGGCTCCGGCTGCTCGTGGGCAAGCCGGGCCTGGACGGGCACTCCAACGGGGCCGAGCAGATCGCCGTACGCGCGCGTGACGCCGGTTTCGAGGTGGTCTACCAGGGCATCCGGCTGACCCCCGAGCAGATCGTCAACGCGGCCCTCGCCGAGGACGTGCACTGCGTGGGCCTGTCGATCCTCTCCGGCTCGCACGCCGAGCTGGTCCCGGACGTCCTCGACCGCCTCCGCGAGGCGGGCGCGACCGATGTGCCGGTCATCGTCGGCGGGATCATCCCGAACGCCGACGCCGCAGATCTGAAGCGCGCGGGCGTGGCCGCCGTCTTCACACCGAAGGACTTCGGTATCACGGAGATCATCGGCCGTATCGTCGACGAGATCCGCAAAGCCCACAAGCTCAGCCCCCTTGAAAGTACGGAGGTCCCCGCATGACCAGCCCCGTGAACCGCCTGCGTCCGCGCCGCTCCTGCCTCGCGGTCCCCGGCTCCAACCCGCGGTTCCTGGAGAAGGCCCAGGGCCTCGCCGCGGACCAGGTCTTCCTCGACCTGGAGGACGCGTGCGCGCCGCTGGCCAAGCCCGAGGCGCGGCACACCATCGTGAAGTTCCTCAACGAGGGCGACTGGACGGGCAAGACCCGGGTCGTGCGCGTCAACGACTGGACGACCCACTGGACGTACCGGGACGTCGTCACGGTCGTCGAGGGCGCCGGCCAGAACCTCGACTGCATCATGCTGCCGAAGGTCCAGGACGCCCAGCAGATCGTCGCGCTCGACCTGCTGCTCACCCAGATCGAGAAGACGATGGGCTTCGAGGTCGGCAAGATCGGCATCGAGGCGCAGATCGAGAACGCCCAGGGCCTCACCAACGTCAACGCGATCGCGCAGGCCTCCCAGCGCGTCGAGACGATCATCTTCGGCCCGGCCGACTTCATGGCCTCCATCAACATGAAGTCGCTGGTCGTGGGCGAGCAGCCGCCCGGCTACCCGGCGGACGCCTACCACCACATCCTGATGAGCATCCTGATGGCCGCCCGCGCCAACAACCTGCAGGCCATCGACGGCCCCTACCTCCAGATCCGCAACCCGGAGGGCTACAAGGCGGTCGCGCAGCGCGCCGCCGCCCTGGGCTTCGACGGCAAGTGGGTGCTGCACCCGGACCAGGTCGCCGCCGCGAACGAGATCTTCTCGCCCGCGCAGGAGGACTTCGACCACGCCGAGCTGATCCTCGACGCGTACGACTACTACACGTCCGAGGCCGGCGGGAAGAAGGGCTCCGCGATGCTCGGCGACGAGATGATCGACGAGGCCTCCCGCAAGATGGCCCTGGTCATCTCCGGCAAGGGCCGCGCCGCCGGTATGCAGCGCACCACCAAGTTCGAGATCCCGGAGGCCTGAGCCCGATGCAGTTCGGCCGTACCTATGAAGAGTTCGAAGTCGGTGCCGTCTACAAGCACTGGCCCGGAAAGACGGTCACCGAGTACGACGACCATCTCTTCTGTCTGCTGACGATGAACCACCATCCGCTGCACATGGATGTGAATTACGCCGAGAACACGACGGACTTCGGAAAGAACGTCGTCGTCGGCAACTACATCTACTCGCTGCTGCTCGGCATGTCCGTGCCGGACGTCTCCGGCAAGGCCATCGCCAACCTGGAGATCGAGTCGCTGCGGCACGTGGCGCCGACCTTCCACGGCGACACCATCTACGGCGAGACGACGGTCCTCGACAAGACCCCGTCGAAGTCGAAGAACGACCGCGGAATCGTCTACGTCGAGACCAAGGGCTACAAGCAGGACGGCACCCTCGTGTGCGTCTTCCGCCGCAAGGTCATGGTGCCCACCGAGACGTACATCAAGGAGCGCGGCGGCGAGCAGCCCGGCCGCCCCGAGCTGATCGAGCCCGCCAAGAAGACGGAGAAGTAGCCATGGCCCGACTCGCCCAGACCGCCGGGCTCACGGACGTCCAGCAGGAGATCCTCAAGACCGTCCGGGAGTTCGTCGACAAGGAGATCATCCCGGTCGCCACCGAGCTGGAGCACCGCGACGAGTACCCCCAGCAGATCGTCGACGGGCTCAAGGAGCTCGGCCTCTTCGGTCTGATGATCCCCGAGGAGTACGGGGGCCTGGGCGAGTCGCTGCTCACCTACGCGCTGTGCGTGGAGGAGATCGCCCGCGGCTGGATGTCGGTCTCCGGCATCATCAACACGCACTTCATCGTCGCGTACATGCTGAAGCAGCACGGCACCCAGGAGCAGAAGGAGTACTTCCTTCCGCGGATGGCGGCCGGCGAGACACGCGGCGCTTTCTCGATGTCGGAGCCGGCCCTCGGCTCGGACGTGTCCGCCATCACGTCCAAGGCGGTCAAGGACGGCGACGAGTACGTCCTCAACGGCCAGAAGATGTGGCTGACGAACGGCGGCACGTCAACGCTGGTCGCCGTTCTCGTCCGAAGTGACGAAGGACACCCGGAGGGCACGGCCCCCCACAAGTCGATGACGACCTTCCTCGTCGAGAAGGAGCCCGGCTTCGGAGAGGTCCGCCCGGGCCTCACCATTCCCGGGAAGATCGACAAGATGGGTTACAAGGGCGTCGACACGACCGAACTCATCATGGACGGACTGCGCATTCCGGCCAATCGGGTCCTCGGCGGCACCACGGGCCGAGGGTTTTACCAAATGATGGACGGCGTGGAGGTCGGCCGCGTGAACGTGGCGGCCCGTGGCTGCGGCGTCGCTCAGCGTGCTTTCGAACTGGGTGTCTCGTATGCCCAGCAACGTCACACTTTCGGCAAGCCGATCGCCCAGCACCAGGCGATTCAGTTCAAGCTTGCCGAGATGGCTACCAAGGTCGAGGCTGCTCATGCCATGATGGTGAACGCAGCACGCAAAAAGGACTCCGGGGAACGAAACGACCTCGAAGCAGGGATGGCGAAGTACCTCGCCTCCGAATACTGCAAGGAGGTCGTGGAGGACGCCTTCCGCATTCACGGCGGATACGGGTTCTCGAAGGAGTACGAGATCGAGCGTCTCTACCGTGAGGCGCCGATGCTGCTCATCGGTGAAGGTACCGCCGAGATCCAGAAAATGATCATTGGTCGTCGGCTGCTCGAGGAGTACCGATTCCAGGGTTGATTGTGGCTTTTGAGTCGGTTCGGCCGCGAAGAAGATCACACCCTGTGTTCGTCTTCCGGCCGTCGACTCGGTTCCTGGCTTGCCCAGTTGCGCCCCGCAACCGATAGCATCGCCGGAAAGCCGCCGTCCCCCGTTGCCAGTGCGGCATCATCCGCTACGAAGGTCATCCATGCCCCACAGCCAAACCTCTGCACACCGCGACAGCCTCACGGGCGTACGCCTCGCGCGCGGAGCCTCGCCGTGGCTTCTGCCGACCGTCGCCACCGCGGCGCTCTCCCTCTTGCGCGCGCGCAATTCGAAGCGTGCCGCGGCCATCGCCGTGCCGACCACCGCGCTCGCGGCCGGCATGCTGTGGTTCTTCCGCGACCCCGAGCGCGAGATCGCGCAGGGCCGGGTCATCTCCCCCGCCGACGGCGTGGTGCAGAGCATCATGCCGTGGAAGGACGGGCGCACCCGGGTCGCCATCTTCATGAGCCCGCTGAACGTCCACGTCAACCGCGCGCCGCTGTCCGGCACGGTGACGTCCGTGGAGCACATCCCCGGCGGTTTCGTCCCGGCGTTCAACAAGGAGAGCGAGAACAACGAGCGCGTTGTCTGGCACTTCGACACCGAGCTCGGCGACATCGAGATGGTGCAGATCGCGGGAGCCGTCGCACGGCGCATCGTGCCGTACATCCCGCAGGGGACGAAGGTCGAGCAGGGTGACCGGATCGGTCTGATCCGCTTCGGCTCGCGGGTCGACATCTACCTCCCGGAGGGTGTCGAGGTCGCCGTCGAGGTCGGCCAGGCCACGACCGCGGGGGTGACTCGCATTGACCGTGATTGATCCCGACACACGGGCTGCCGAATGGGTTGCCGACAGTGAGGCGGAGTCGGCCGAAGAGGCCGAGGAGATGCCGCTGTCGTTGAGGTTGTCCATAGCGGACGCCCTCACGCTCGGTAACGCCACGTGTGGCTTCATGGCGGTCTACTTCACGACGACCGGCATTCTCATCCCGCACCTCACCGGCAGCACCGAGACCGGCATGGCGCGCAACAGCGCCGCCACCGCCGTGATCCTGATGCTGTGCGCGGCGATCTTCGACCTCTTCGACGGCATCGTGGCGCGCAAGCTCCGCAGCTCGCCGATGGGTGCCGAGCTCGACAACCTGTCGGACCTGATCAGCTTCGGTCTTGCCCCGGCCTACTTCGTGCTCGTGTACGGGATGGTCGCGGACGACGCGCAGCAGAAGGTCTCGGCCGTGGCCGCGATCGTGGTGCTGCTCGCGGTGGTGCTGAGGCTCGCGAGATTCTCGTGCGTGACGATGAAGGACGGCATGTTCCAGGGCATGCCGAGCCCCTTCGGCGCGCTGACGGTCGTCTCGATCGTGCTCCTCGAGCTGCCGTTCATCCCGACGCTGCTCGCGATCATCGGTGTCGCGTGGCTGATGGTGAGCCGGGTCGAGTACCCCAAGCCGCGGGGTGTCCTCGCGGTGGCGATGCTCGCCTGGATCGTGGGGGCGATGGGCATGCTGGCGGCCTGGGCCTTCGACGCTCCCGGCGGGGCGTTCCTGCTCCAGACCGGCTGCGCGCTCCAGGTGGTGATGGGCGCCGTGATCCCCCTCTTCGCGACGGCCCGCCGGGTGAACACCTTCCGCGGCAACCGGCGTGAGAGCCGGGAGGCTCGTGCGGCACAGCTGCCGTAGCGGAACAAGCGATACGAGAAGGGCCCCGGGAGGCGATACGCCTCCCGGGGCCCTTTCGCTTGCCCTGCCGGGCGCCCCGGGTCAACCGAGGCGCTTGTAGTACAGCGTGGTGGGGCGGAGGGTGCCGGCCGGGTCGGCGGCGAAGTCCGGGATCGTCCCGGCGGCCGTCCAGCCCGCACCCCGGTAGAGGCGCTCGGCCGGGGAGTCGGTCTGGGTGTCCAGGACGAGCAGGCGGAGACCGGTGGCGGCGGCGTGCGCCTCGGCCGCGGCGAGCAGGCGGCGCCCGAGGCCCCGGCCCCGGGCGGAGCTGTGCACGAGGAGCCGGGCGATCTCGCCGCGGTGGCGCCCGTTGGCCGTGCCGCTGCGGACGAGGGTGACGACGCCGGTGAGGCCGCCGTCCGGGGCGTGGGCCACCCAGACGTCGCGTACGCCCGCCGCGGCCTCCTCGGCGACACCCGACCACCAGGCGGCCGCCTCGGCCGCCTCCAGGGGTGCCAGAAAACCGACGGAGGCCCCGCCGTCCACGGCGTCGACGAGGAGCTCGGCGAGTCCGCCGGGGGCGTGGGCGCGTACGGCGTCGGGGGTGAGGCGCTCGACGGTGTCAGAGGTGAGTCGCTCGACGGCGTCGGAGGTGCGGTGCTCGTCGGTGTCGGGGGTGAGGCGCTCGACAGGGGTGTGGCCCTCGTCGGTGTCGAGCGGCCGCTCCAGGCAGAGGAGGTCCGGCCGCTCGTCCCAGGAGTCGACGGTCTCGAAGCCGAGGCCCCGGTAGAGGGCGAGCGGCTCGCCCCGCCAGGACCAGACCGTGAGGCGCACGGCGGGCGCTCCCGAGGCGGCGGCCCGGCGCAGCGCCTCGGTCATGAGGGCCTTGGCGAGGCCCTTGCGGCGGGCCTCGGGTGCCACCCAGAGCCGCTTGATCTCGGGTGCTCCGCCCGCACGGGGCGCCTTGAGGACGACGCAGCCCGAGGGGGTGTCGTCGCCGGGCGCGGTGGCGAGCAGGACGGTGTCGGCGGCGAAGGCGGCGGCCGGGTCCTCGGCCTCGCCGCGGTATACGTCCGGCAGCTCGGCGACCGTCTCCACGGCCGTCCCCTTCTCGGCCTGGTTGACGAAGTGGTAGGCGGCCAGCAGGTCACGGAGGTGCGGGTGGGAGCGGTTCTCCTCGATGCGTGCAGTCATGGGCCCGAGCTTCACACCGCGATGTTTCGGGGATGTGAAGATCCACTAGGCTCGGCCCATGCGTGTTCTGGTCGCCGGCGCCACGGGCGCCGTGGGTCGTCAGCTCGTCCCCCGCCTCGAAGCGGCGGGCCACGCGGTCGTGGGCATCTCCCGGTGCGGGCCGTGCCCCGTGGACGTCCTGGACGCCGGGGCGGTGCGCCGGGCGGTGGCCGAGGCCGCGCCGGACGCGGTGGTGCACCAGCTCACGGACCTGGGCGGGGCGGACGGGGCCGCGAACAACCGGGTGCGGGTCGAGGGCACCCGGAACCTGGTGGACGCGGCGCGCGCGGCCGGGGTCGGCCGGATCGTCGCGCAGTCGATCGCCTGGGCGTACGCCCCCGGGGACGCGCCCGCCGACGAGTCCGTACCGCTCGACGCGACGGAGGAGCTGCCCCGGGCCCGGATCGTCGCCGGGGTCCGCGCCCTGGAGTCCGCGGTGGCTGAGCTCCCGGAGGCCGTCGTCCTGCGGTACGGGATCCTCTACGGGCCCGGCACCTGGTACGCGCCGGGGGGCGCGGTGGCCGCCGCGCTAGCGGGGGAGCCGGGGGCCCGGTTCCCCGGGAGCACGGCGGCCGACGCTTCGGTGAGCTCCTTCGTGCACGTCGCCGATGCCGCCGAGGCGGCCGTACGGGCCCTGGCGTGGCCCCCGGGCGCGTACAACGTGGTGGACGACGAGCCCGCGCCCGGCCACGACTGGCTGCCGGTCCTGGCGGGGGCCCTGGGCGTCCCGGCCCCGGAGCGGAGCGGGGGCCGGGCGCCCTGGGCCCGGGGCGCGGTGAACGCCAGGGCCCGTGAGCTGGGCTGGGCCCCGGCCCGCCCGTCCTGGCGGACGGGCTTCGCGGACCAGGGCGTGGTGGGTTACGGCGTGTAGGACTTCGCGGCCTCCGCGACGAACGGCTGCCGGACCGTGCGCATGCCGCCGGGGACCGACTTGTCCGGCTGGATGATGACGGACTCGCGGGACGACGGCGCCTTCGGGTCGCCGAGGTCGTGGGTCATGCCGAAGCCGGCGTCGTGGGCCTTCATGCTCAGGAGCGCCTTGTCGACGCCCTCACGGCTGAGGTCCTTGTCCGCGCAGGCCTTCTTCAGGGCCTCGCCGAAGACGCTCGCCGCGGTCCAGCCGGCGACGATGCCGTTGTCGAGGCTGTCGCCCGGGTAGGCGGCCTGGTAGTCCGCGACGAGCTTCTTCGCGGTCGGGGTGTCCGCGCCGATGGGCAGGCTCGGGGAGGCGAACCAGTACATCTTCTCCAGGGCGGGCCCGGCCTGGGTGCCGAGGAGCTGCGGGGCGAAGGCCGAGTTGTTGCCGACGACGGGGACGCGCAGGCCGGTGGCGGCGGCGACGCCGACGAGGGAGGCGGCCTGGCGGGGGCCCGCGCTGATGACGACGGCCTTGACCCCGGCCTGCTTGAGGGCCGCGACCTGCGCCGACATGTCGTTGTCGGTGGGCTTGATCTTCTGCTCGACGACGGTCAGGCCGGCCTTGCCCGCGGCGTACTTCGAGCCCTTCAGCGCGTTCTCGCCGTAGTCGCCCTCGAAGTAGACGTGGCCGAGCTTGTCGCCGGACTTGAGGCCCTTCTCCTTGAGCAGGAAGTCGACGGCGTTGATCGTCTCGACGTCGTAGGTGGCGCCGAGGACGCGGATGTACGGGGAGCCGAGCAGCGAGGCGGACCAGGCCTGCGGCAGCACGAGCCCCTTGTCCTGGCCGTCGACGCGGGGCTTGACGGCGGCGACGAACGGGGAGCCGATGAACTGGGCGTAGCCGACGACCTTCGGCTCCAGCTCCGTGTAGGCGGCGAGCGCCTTCTGCGGGTCGTAGCCGTGGTCGCGGACCGTGAGCTCCAGCTGCCGGCCGCAGATCCCGCCGGCGGCGTTGACCTGCTTCACGTACAGCTGCTGGGCCTGGGTGACGCTCTTGCCGAGGGTGGCGTACACCCCGGTCATGTCGGTGAGGGCGCCCAGCGCGATCGTCTTGTCGGTGACGCCCTCGCCGGTCTTCACCCCGCCCGCGCCGGTCTGCTTGCCGTCGTCGGTCTTCGCCTTGGAGCTGCATCCGGCGGCGGTGAGGGCGACCAGTGCGGCGAGCGCGGCGGCCAGGCCCCGCGCGGCCTGTCTGCGGTGGGTCATCGTGTCTCCCCTGAGGGTTCGGTGGAAGAGGGCTGGGTGGAGGTGGACGTGGGGTCCGCGGGTGGGGGGCTCTTGGGTTTCCCGGCGGCGAGGCGGACCAGGCCGCCGGGCAGGAACAGCACCACCGCCACGACGGCGGCGCCGTAGAGGTAGCGCGAGGCCTCCCCCGGGGCGATCCCGCCCGTCCCCGGGGCGGAGACCAGGGGCAGCGCGTCGCTGTAGCGGGTGAGGAGCTGCGGCAGGAGGGAGACGAAGACGCCTCCGGCCACCGCGCCGGCGACCGAGCCGAGACCGCCGATGACGATCATGGCCAGGTATTCGAGGGAGAGCGCCATGCCGAAGTACTCCGGCACGGTGCGCTGGAAGACCAGGGCGAGCAGGACGCCCGCCAGACCCGCGTACATGGAGGACAGGACGAAGACGGCGGCGCGGTAGCGGGCCACGGGGATGCCCATGACTCCGGCGGCGATCCGGTGGTCCCGGATGGCGTTCATGGCGCGTCCCGGGCGGCCCCTGAGGACTCCCCTGGCGAAGAGCACCCCGCCGAGGAGCAGGATCAGACCGAGGTACCAGAGCTTCTCGACGGCGCCGAACGGCACCTGGGCGACGAGGAGTTCGGTGTCGTCGAAGGTGAGGCCGAAGAGGCTGAGCGGGGGGACCGCGCGGCCGTTGTAGCCGCCGGTGAGGTCGTGTGCGTTGAAGAGCACGTGCTGCCCGATGAAGATCAGCGCGAGGGTGGCGATGCCGAGGTACGCGCCGCGCAGCCGGCCGGCGATGGGGCTGAACACCCCGCCGGCCAGGCCCGATAGAGCCACCGCGAGGACGGCGGCGAGCCAGCCGGGCAGGCCGAGGCCGGCGAGTCCGTCCGTGCCGTCGCCGGCGAAGAGGCAGTAGCCGTAGGCGCCGACGGCGAGGAAGAAGGCGTGCCCCATGGAGAGCTGGCCGGTGGCGCCGGTCAGCAGGTTGATGCCGAGGGCGCCGAGGGCCGCGGCCATGGCGAACAGTCCCGCCTGGAGCCAGAAGCGGTCCAGGTAGAACGGGAGGGCGGCGAGGAGGAGGCCGGCGGCGGCGGCCCACGCGTACAGCCCGGTACGGATCCGGATACCGGCGCGGACGCGGGTCCCGGACGCGGTCCCGGCGGCGGTCCCGGACGCGGTCGCCGAAGCGGTCCGGGAAGCGGTCGTGGAGGCGGTCGTGGAACCGGTCTCGGAACCGGTCTCGGAAGCGGTCTCAGACACGGGCGAGCTCCTTCGTGCCGAAGAGTCCGGCCGGGCGGATCAGCAGCACCGCGACCATGACGAGGTACGGGGCGAGGTCCCCGATGCCCCGGCCGAGGAAGGCCAGGTCGCTCTGGTAGCCGGTGGCGAGGGACTCGGTGATGCCGACGAGCAGTCCGCCGACGAGGGCGCCCGTGGTCGAGTCGAGGCCGCCGAGGATGGCGGCGGGGAAGGCCTTGAGGGCGGCGAGCGAGGTGGCCCGTTCCAGACCGGGGGTCGGGAAGACGGTGAGGAAGAGCGCGGCGACGGCGGCGAGTCCGCCGGCCACCGCCCAGGCCCCGAGCGAGACCCGGCCGAGCCGGATGCCCATGAGGGCGGCGGTCTCCTGGTTCTCGGCGGCGGCCCGCATCGCGACGCCCCACGAGGTGTACCGGAAGGCCAGCAGGAAGGCGGTGATGAGGAGGGCCGCGGCGAGCAGGGCGGCGATCCTGGTCTGGGCGATGGTGACCGGGCCGACGGTGAGGACCGCGTCGCCCCAGGGGTCGCCGAGGGCCAGGATGTCGGTACCGATCCGGCGGGTCAGCTCGGTGGCGAGCAGGATGTCGACGCCGATGGTGACGATCGCGAGGACGCTGTGGTCGGCGCCGCGGTGGCGGCGCATCACGAAGAACTCGACGGCGGCGCCGACCACGGCGGCGCCCGCGATCCCGGCGAGCAGGGCGGGCCAGAAGCCGATCTCGTCGTGGAGCACGGCGGTGACGTAGCCGCCGGCCAGGAGGAGCGAGGCATGGGCGAAGTTGACGACCTCGGTGGCGCGGAAGATGACCACGAATCCGAGGGCGATGAGGGCGTAGATCGAGCCCAGTGAGACGCCGTTGATCAGGAATTCGGCGAAGGTGCTCACGCAGCGGTCTCCTCTCCGAGGTAGGCGCGGACGACCGCCGGGTCGTTCTGGACGTCGCCGGGGGCTCCGTCGGCGATGCGGCGGCCGAAGTCGAGGACGGTGACGGAGTCGGCGAGCCGCATCACCAGGCCCATGTCGTGCTCGACGAGGAGGACCGAGATGCCGAGGCTGTCGCGGACGCCCGCGATGACCGAGGCGGTACGGCGCCGCTCGTCGGCGGTCATCCCGGCGACGGGCTCGTCGAGGAGCAGGAGCTTCGGCTCCATGCAGAGGGCCCTGGCGAGTTCGGCGAGCTTCTGCTGCCCGTACGGGAGGGAGCCCGCGGGCCGCGCGAGCTGCCCCTCCAGGCCGACGAAGGCGGCGATCTCCCGGACCCTGGCCCGGTGGCGGGCCTCCTCGCGGGCGGCGGAGGGGAGCCGGAGCCCGGCGGCGAGGAAGCCGGTGCGGGTGAGCCGGTGGCGGCCGAGCATCAGGCTGTCCTCGACGGTGGCGCGGGGCGGCAGGGCCAGGTTCTGGAAGATCCGGCCGACGCCGAGGTCCGCGATCCGGTGCGGGGGAAGGGTGGTCAGGTCGTGCGGGCCGAGGCGGACGGAGCCCTCGGTGGCCCGGTAGACACCGGAGAGCACGTTGAAACAGGTGGACTTTCCGGCGCCGTTGGGGCCGATGAGGGCGTGGACGGTCCCTGGCCGGACGGTGAAGCCGACGCCGTCGAGGGCGGTGAGCCCGGCGAACCGGACGGTCAGCTCCTCGACGACGAGGGCGGGGACGTCGGGGACGTCCGCGGCTTTCGGAGCGGCCGGGGTGGCCGGGGAGGGCGCGGGGGCGTCCGTCGGTGCGTCGGTCATCGGGTCTCCTCCCAGCGGGACAGGACCGGGTGCGCGGACCGGGCGCGGTCCACGTCGGCCGCGGCGTCCTCGTCGACCACGCCCAGGTAGCGGCGGCGCACCTCGTCGGAGGCGGCGAGTTCGGCGGCCGGGCCGGAGAGGGTGACCTCGCCGACCTCCAGGACGTACGCGCGGGAGGCGAGCCGCAGCGCGAGCGCCGCGTTCTGCTCGACGAGCAGCACCGCCGTTCCCTGGGCGTTGATCTCGCGGACGGCGTCCGCGATCCGGGCGGCCATCAGCGGGGCGAGCCCGAGGGAGGGCTCGTCGAGGAGGAGCAGGCCCGGCGCGGCCATCAGGGCGCGGCCGACGGCGAGCATCTGCTGTTCGCCGCCGGAGAGCAGCCCGGCCTGCTGGCGGGCGCGGTCGGCCAGGACCGGGAAGAGCTCGTGGACCCGGCGGAGGGCGGCGGCCTTCGCGGCCCGGTCGCCGCGCCGGCCGAGGGCGCCGGCGCGCAGGTTGTCCTCGACCGTCATCCGGGCGAAGACCTGGCGGCCCTCCGGCACCTGGGAGACGCCCGCGGCGACGACCCGGTCCGGCGGGAGCCCGTCGAGCGGCCGGCCGTCGCGGCTCACCGTGCCGGAGACCACGGACCCGCCGTGGAACCGCAGAGTGCGCGAGACGGCCCGCAGCAGGGTCGACTTGCCGGCGCCGTTGCCGCCCAGGACGGTGACGACGGCGCCCGCCGGTACGGTCAGCGACACCTGGCGCAGCGCGCGCACCGGTCCGTATCCCGCCGTGAGGTCCTTGACCTCGAGGGCGGGTGCGGTTCCTCCCATGGATCCCCTTCCCCGGCCGTCTTTGTTACTCGGCCGTTCAGTGGCGCTCACCCCAACACCGCGCCGGACCGTCCGTCCACGTCCCGCGGCCGAATCGCTGCCGGTGACCAGCGGGGACGGCGGTGGGCTGTGCATGCGCACAACGCTGCGCGTCAGGGGTGTGCCGAGGGGCCCGGCGCGGTGGATCCTCCGGGCATGGGACGGCGTAGACGGCGGACCGGTGACGACTGGAAGGTGCTCGCCGAGGCGTGCACGGCACTTCTGGAGCGGGTGCCGGAGTTGGTGGACGAGCACCTGAGGGAGCTGCACTCGTACGAGCCCGCCTACGGGCGGATCCTGCCGTACGACCAGCACTGGCAGGAGGCCCAGGAGGCGATGCGGATCGGGATCGAGATGATCTCGGCGCCCCGGAACTCGCCCCGGCGGGACCTGCAGCACGCGGAGGAGATGGGCCGGCGGCGGGCCGCGCAGGGGATGCCGCTGGAGCTCGTCGTGCACGCGTACCGGCACGCGGGGCACCTCGTCTGGGACGCGCTGATCGAGGGCGCGGGGGCGGACTCGGCGCAGCTGACGGCGCTGATGCAGTCGGCGACGACGGTGTGGTCGGCGGTGGACGCGCAGGCGGACACGGCCTCGGAGGCGTACCGGACGACGGAGGCGGAGCTGCGCCGCCGGACCGACGAACAGCTCCAGGCGCTCCTGGACGCGCTGCTCCAGGGGCAGCGGTCGCCCGAGCTGGTGGCGCGGGCGGCGGCCGGCCTGGACCTGCCGGAGCAGGGGCGGTACGCGGTGGTGGTGCTGCGCTACGACCGGCGGGAGGAGCGGGAGCCGTTCCACCGGCAGGTCCAGGGCGAGGACGTGCGGTTCCTGTGGCGGATGGGCGCGGACTGCGAGATCGGGGTGGTGGCGCTGGCCGGGGAGGCCGGTCTTGACGCGCTGTCGGAGCTCCTCGACGGGCGGTGCCCGGGGCCCGGCGGGATCAGTCCCGTGGTGGTGGGTCTGACCGAGCTGGGCCGGGCGCGGCGGCTCGCGGAGCTGGCCCTGCGCACGTGTCCGCCGGGCAGCCGGCAGATCGTGCGGCTGGACCGCCGGATGGCGGGGGCGCTGGTGGTGGGCCAGCCGGAGATGGCGAGCCTGCTGGTCTCGGACGTCCTGGGCGGGCTGCTCGAACTGGATCCGGCGGACCGGGCGGTTCTCCTGGAGACGCTGGACGTCTGGCTCGACTGCGAGGGCTCGGCGGGGCGGGCGGCGGGGCGCCTGTACTGCCACCGGAACACGGTCTTCAACCGCCTGCGGCGCCTGGAGCAGCTGACCTCGCGGTCGCTGTCCCGGCCGCGGGACCTGACGGAGATGACGCTGGCGCTGGACGCGTTCCGGCTGACGGCGTCGGGGTAGGACGGATCGGGCGGTTCGCGTGGCCGCACCCCGCCCCGTGTGGGCATGCGTCCCGCCGGGGCGGGACGGGTGGGCACACGGGACGGCGCCCTTGCGGCGCCTCCGCCCCCCCCTGCGCCTACCCGCACCCCAGCGCGGCGCACACGGAGTTGCGGGTCCAGGCCCGGAAGCCTAGGCCCGGGAAGGGGCGCCGTCCCGTTGTGCCCACCCGTTCCGCCCCAGCGGAACGACTGCCCACAACGGGGTGGGTGGCGGGCAGGTGTCGGCCCGGCGGAGTGGCTGCTCACCACGGGACGGCGGGTTTCGGCCCGCCCGCCGGAGGTCCGGCGGCGCGGCCGCGAACCGGGTCGCCCGGTGCCCGGGGACTACGTCAGGAAGTCCCGCGCGATGTTCGCGGCCACGTCCTCCAGGAGCGGGCCCGCGTTCGCGATGCACTTCGCCGTGTCGGGCTCGATGGCCGTGAGCGGGTAGGCGCGGCGGATGCCGGCCGTGCCGAGGGCCTCGGGAGGCAGGGCCAGGCGGCCGCAGACCGCGACGACCTCCTTGTCGGCCGCGCGGGCCGCCGCGGCGACGCCGGCGGGGGCCTTGCCGTGGAGGGTCTGCTCGTCGAGGGAGCCCTCGCCGGTGATGACGAGGGTGGCCCGCTCCAGAGCGGGGGCGAAGCCGAGGACGTCCAGCATCAGTTCGATGCCGGGGCGGAAGCTCGCGCCCAGGATGAGGGCGCCGTAGCCGATGCCGCCCGCGCCGCCCGCGCCGGGAGCGAGGGCCGCTTCGGCCGCCTTGGGGCCGATGGCCTTCTCCAGGACGGTGGCGAAGTGGGCGAGGGCCGCGTCCAGGGTCCGGACGTCGTCCGGGGTGGCGCCCTTCTGCGGGCCGTAGACGGCGGGGGCGCCCTTGGGGCCGGTGAGCGGGTTGTCGACGTCGCTGGCGAGGATCAGGTCGACCGAGGCGAAGCGGGTGTCGAGTCCGGTGAGGTCGGCCGTGGCCAGCTCGGCGAGGGCCGCGCCGCCGGGGCCGACGGGCTCGCCCGCCTCGTCGAGGAAGCGGGCGCCGAGCGCGGCGAGCATGCCGGCGCCGCCGTCCGTGGTGGCGCTGCCGCCCACGCCGAAGACGACGGTGGTCGCGCCGGCGTCCAGGGCCGCGCGGAGCAGCTCCCCGGAGCCGTACGTGGTCGCCGTCAGCGGGGCGAAGACCCCGGCCGGGAGGAGCTGGAGGCCCGAGGCCTCCGCCATCTCGACGACCGCGGTGGTGCCGCGCAGCGCGAAGGCCGCGGTGACCTGCTCGCCGAGCGGTCCCGTCACCCGCACCTCGCGGCGCTCGAAGCCGGCCGCGACCGCTGCCGCGACGGTGCCGTCGCCGCCGTCGGCGACGGGCAACGTCTCCACCGTGAGCCCGGGGACGACACGTCGCAGTCCCGCTGTGACCCGCTCCGCGACCTGTACGGCCGTGAGCGAACCCTTGAACTTGTCAGCCGCCACGAGCACGTGAGCGACCTGAGTTGCTGCCCCGTCCGTCACCTTGCATCCCTTGCTTTCGAACGTGCAGTCGCGCCGAGGTCGACCCTATCCGTACCGCCAGACGGCGTGCCACCCCCTGATAAGGCGATATTCCACACCATAGTGGGGTCACATGAGCACGGAACCGACCGAACAGACGCCGCGTGAGCGGTTCGCGCCCGATGGCAAGGTCATCGGGATCGGGGTCGCGGCCGTCGTGGCGGTCGCGGCCTGGGCGACCCTGGGCGAGGACTCCTTCGACAGCGCGTCGTCCACGGCCCTCCGGTGGGTGCTGTCCAATTTCGCCTGGCTCTTCGTGGTCGCCGCGGACACCTTCCTCGTGCTGTGCGTGGTGATCGCCCTGAGCCGCTTCGGCCGGATCAGGCTGGGCGCGGACGACTCGGAGCCCGAGTTCACCAACCTGGCGTGGATCGCGATGATGTTCAGCGCCGGCATGGGCATCGGTCTGATGTTCTACGGGGTCGGGGAGCCGCTCCAGCACTTCCTGAGCCCTCCCCCGGCGAGCGGGGTCCCGGCCGGGAGCGGCGCGGCCGCCCGTACCGCCATGGAGTACTCGTTCTTCCACTGGACGCTCACCCCGTGGGCGATCTACGGCATCGCGGGGCTCGCCCTCGCGTACGCGGGCTTCCGCAAGGGCCGCGGGAACCAGCTGAGCTCGGTCTTCGTGCCGCTGATCGGGGCGCGCCGGGCGGGGTCCTGGCCCGGCAAGGCGATCGACCTGCTCGCGGTGTTCGCGACCGTGTTCGGCACGGCGACGAGTCTGGGGCTCGGCGCCCTCCAGGTGGCCGAGGGGCTGAACCTGACGATGGACGTCGAGAACTCCACGTCCACCCAGCTGATCATCATCGTCTCGCTGTCCGCGGCCTTCGTCCTGTCGGCGTTCTCGGGGCTCCACAAGGGCGTGAAGTGGCTCTCCACCCTGAACATCGTCCTCGCCGGCTGCCTGATGCTCTTCGTCTTCCTCCTCGGCCCGACCGTCTACATCCTGGACACCGTCCCGGCCTCCGTCGGCGGCTATCTGCACCAGCTGCTGCCGATGGCGAGCCGCACGGGCGCCTTCACCGACCGCGACTGGCTGGGCACGTGGACGATCTTCTACTGGGCGTGGTGGCTGTCCTGGGCGCCGTTCGTCGGCACCTTCATCGCCCGGATCTCGCGCGGCCGGACGATCCGCGAGTTCCTGTTGGGCGTGCTGCTCGTGCCGTCCGGTGCGACGGTCGTGTGGTTCTGCGTGATGGGCGGCACGGCGATCCGGCTGCAGTCGACGGGCGAGGCGGACCTGGCGACGACGGTCCAGGACGGGCCGGAGGCCTCGCTGTTCGCGATGCTGGACGCGCTGCCGATCGGCACGGTGACCTCGGTCATCGCGATGATCCTGGTGATGACGTACTTCGTGACGAGCGCGGACTCGGCCTCGCTCGTCATGGGCTCGCTGACGAGCCGGGGCTCGCTCCACCCACCGACCTGGCTCGTGGTGACCTGGGGCGTCCTGATGGCGGCCGTGGCCGCGGGACTGCTCGTGGTGGGCGGGCTGAACTCGCTCCAGACGGCGACGATCCTGGTGGCCCTGCCGTTCGTGATGGTCATGCTGGCGCTGTGCTGGGCGCTCCTGAAGGAGCTGCGGGAGGACCCGGGCGCGGGCCCGGTCCGGCACCACGCCCTGCACGGGCTGGGGGACGCGGTACGGACGCTGGTCGGCGAGGCGATGACCGAGCAGAGCGGCGGCGCCCGCCACCACGGGCTGCGCCGGGCGGCGAAGTCGCGCACCGACACGGAGGAAGAGGAGGGCTGACGCACCATGGGGCGCACACAGGGGGACCCCGGGAACGGGGATCTCACACATAGGGACCTTCCGCGCGAGGAACTCCCGCGCAGGGAACTCCCGCACGAGGAGCTCCCGCAAGGTCAACTCCCGCAGGGTCAACTCCCGCGCGGGGAACTCGCGGACCGGATCCTGGGCGGCTGGACCGGCCGGATCGCCGGGAACATGCTCGGCAAGCCCGTGGAGCGCGGTGACCACTGGACGCGGGAGCACATCGACGCGTATCTGCGGCTGACGGACGCGCTCCCGCTGACCGACTACCTGCCGCCCCCGCCGCCCGGGGCGACCGGCTTCGAGCTGCGGCCGGAGTGGCAGCGGTGCGTGCGCGGCGGGATCGACGGGAGCTGCCGGGACGACGACGTCGACTGGTCGGTCCTCGGGCTGCACCTCCTGGAGACCCGCGGGTTCGCGTTCACGACCGAGCAGCTCGGCGAGGAGTGGCTGCTGCGGCTGCCGTACCTCCAGACGTTCACGGCCGAGCGGATCGCCTACCGCAACCTCGCGAACGGGCTGAGGCCGCCGCTGACGGCGACGTACGACAATCCGTACCAGGAGTGGATCGGCGCGCTGATCCGGGCCGACGTCTACGGCTGGACCTGCCCCGGGGACCCGCGGCGGGCCGCCTCGCTGGCCCGCAGGGACGCGGTCCTCTCGCACACCGGGAACGGCGTGTACGGGGCGATGTGGGCAGCGGCGACGATCGCCGCCGCCTTCACCGCGCCCGATGTCCGGTCCGCCCTGGAGGCGGGCCTGGAGCGGGTCCCGGAGAGCAGCCGGCTCGCCCGCACCGTACGGGGGACGATCGCCCTGTACGAGTCGGGGCTCGACTGGTCCGACACGCTCACCGAACTGGCGGAGCGGACGGCGGGGCTCGGCTGGATCCACACCGTCCCGAACGCGGCCGTGCTCACCGCCGGACTCCTCTACGGCGAGGGCGACTTCACCCGCACGATCGCGCTGACCGTGCGCGGCGGCCTCGACACGGACTCCAACGGGGCGACGGCGGGCTCGGTGGCGGGGGTGATGTGCGGGGCGGCGGCGATCCCGCCGCAGTGGTCGGAGCCGCTGCGGGACCGGGTGCGCAGTGCGGTGTTCGGCTACGACGGGGTAGGGATCACGGAACTGGCCGAGCGGACGCTGCGGCTGGCTACGCTGACGGGATGACCACCACCGAATACGCCACGTACATCGCCGGACTCCCCCGCGTCCTGGTCGGCGCCGCCGCGCTCTTCCGGGACGCCGAGGGCCGGGTCCTGGTCGTGGAGCCCAACTACCGCGAGGGCTGGACGCTGCCCGGCGGCACGGTCGAGTCCGACGGAGGCGAGACACCGCGCCAGGCCGCGCGCCGGGAGACGGCGGAGGAGATCGGCCTGGACGTGGGGCTCGGCCCGCTGCTCGCCGTCGACTGGTCGCACGGCCGGGAACGGCCGCCGATCGTGGCGTACGTCTACGACGGCGGGGTGCTGGCCGAGGAGCGGTTCGCGGAGATCCGGCTCCAGGAGGAGGAGTTGCTCTCCTGGAAGCTGATCGGGCGCGAGGAGGTCCTCGCCCATCTCCCGGGGAGCCTGGGCCTTCGCGTCCTCGCCGCACTGGACGTCCTGGAGGCCGACGGGGGCCCGGTGGAACTGGAGAACGGTCACCCCGCCCGGGGGTGACCGCTCCGCCTTCGCCTGAGGCGACGACGGGCCGCTCGCCGGACGGGCCCTAGGGCGTGTGTCGAAAGTCCCGCCTGCCCTTCGGGCAGACGGCGCTACTTTCGACATACGCCCTAGTCGCCGGTCGTGCCGTCGAGCATCTCGCGCAGGATGTCCAGGTGGCCGTTGTGGCGGGCCGTCTCCTCGGTGAGGTGGAGGAGGATCCAGCGCAGGTCGACATGGAGACCGCCGCGGACGGCTCGCTCGGCCTTGCCGTCCAGGCCGTTCCCGGCGACGAGTTCGCGGTAGCGGGCGCTCTGTTCGGCGTATTCGTCGAGCAGCTGCGTGAGCGGGAAGTCGACGGCGACGCGCATCTCGCGGTCGGGGTCCTCGTCGGTCCACGGGCCCTGGTCCTCCTCGCCGAGGAAGACCACCTGGAACCAGTAGTACTCGACCCAGCGGAGGTGGTTGATCAATCCGCTCATGGTCATCAGCGGTGAGCCCGGCAGGAGCGCCTTGCGGGCGTTCTCCGCGGAGACGCCGTCGCACTTGGCGCGGGCGGTGTCACGTGCGTAGTCGAGAAACGTGGTGAGCTGGGTGCGCTCGTCCCACGCGGGCGGTGTGTCGTCGATTCTGGTCATCGCGCGAAGCGTCCCCGATCACACGACCGATGTCGAGGTATTTACCGGCGGGCCCGTCCCGCCCGCACCCAACGCGCAGGAGCCCCGAACGAGTTCGGGGCTCCTGCGTTCGGCCGGCGAACCGGCCTCCAGTCACTGGGTCACTGGATTACTGGGAGAGCTGCCACGACTGCGCGTAGTTCCACTCGGAGTTGCAGGTCCACAGGGTGAGCCACGTGCCGTTCGACAGCGAGTTGCCCTTGTTGGTGATGCACTTCGTCCCGTGCATCGTCCAGATGCGGTCACCCTCGTAGTAGAACCGCTGCGGGCTCGGGAACGAGTAGGGGTTACAGGTCCACAGCGTGAGGACGGCGCCGTTGGTGCCCGAGGCGTTGCCCTGGGGCGTCATGCACTTGCCGCTGACGTCGTGGACGAGGAGGTTGCCCTCCCAGTGCCACTTCTGCAGGTCGCTGCCGGTGCAGGACCACACGGTGATGATCGTGCCGTTGGCGGTGCTGTTCCCCTGGGGGGTGGCGCAACTGCCCACGTTCCAGAGCCTGGTGTTGCCAGCCGCCTGGGCGGACGGGGCCGCGACGAGGAAGTTGAAGCCGATGACGGTCAGCAGCGCGATCAGCGCCGAGGATGCCTTGCGAATCATGTTCTGTTTCTGTTCCTTTTGGGATCTCCGGCACATGGGCCGGCGAGTGGTGGTCCGTGCCGGGTCGACCACAGGAGGGTCCGATCTCCGACACGGGCACAAGCGCACGCGGGGGCACACGAAGCAGGCCCGCGAATGGTCAGTTCGAGGCCATGGGTGAGAGAGGGCGCCCGGCGATTAGGCGGGCGCATCCGACCGATCGTGTGCCGTGTACACGTCGCTTATCAGCCATCATAGGGCCTCTGATGGCTGAAAATGATCATTCGCCTGGCCGATGTATTTCGCCCACCAGTGCGCTGTCCACCACTAGTTGGCGGATTCAACCATTCCGCTAGAAGAGGCCGGCGGGCTCCCCCGTACGCGATTCCAGGGCGAGCAGTCGCTGTTTGCGGTCGAGGCCGCCGCCGTAGCCGGTGAGGCCGCCGCCCGCCCCGACCACGCGGTGGCAGGGGACGACGATGCTGACCGGGTTCTTGCCGTTGGCGAGCCCCACTGCCCGGGAGGCGGAGGGCTTGCCGAGGGCCTCGGCCAGTTCGCCGTACGTCCGGGTCTCCCCGTACGGGATACGGCGGAGCTCCTCCCACACCCGCAGCTGGAACGGGGTGCCGACCAGGTGGAGCGGGAGGTCGAACGCGGTGAGCTCACCGGCGAAGTAGGCGTCGAGCTGGCGGATCACCTCGTCGAAGGGCCGCGGGTCGGGCTCGCCGAAGGTCTCCTCGGGCGGACGGTGGCGCTGACCGGTCATGTGGATGCGGCTGAGGACGCCGTCGACGGCGACGAGGGTCAGCGGCTCGTACGGGCTGTCCACGACGGTGTGACGGACGGTGGCGGGCATGGCGGTTCAGCTCTCTTCGCTGGGCAGGTGGTTGATCGGATGGGCGTCGGTGGCCCAGAGGTACTGGACGGCGTAGGCGCGCCAGGGCCGCCAGTCGGCGGCGCGGGCGGTGAGCGCGGCCGGGGTGCCGGGCAGGCCGAGGCCCTCCGCGGCGCGGCGGACGCCGAGGTCGCCGGGGAGGAAGGCGTCCGGGTCGCCGAGCGCCCGCATCGCGATGACCTCGGTGGTCCAGGGGCCGAAGCCGGGGAGGGCGAGGAGCCGGGCGCGGGCCTCCTCTCGGTCGTCGGCGGGGCCGAGGGTGAGCGTGCCGTCCGCGAGGGCCCGGACGAGGGTGAGGAGGGTGGTGCGGCGGCTGCGGGGCAGGGCGAGGTTCTCGGGGTCGAGCTCCGCGAGCGCCCCGGGGGCCGGGAAGAGGTGGGTGAGGCCGCCCTCGGGGTCGTCGACGGGGGTGCCGTACGCGGTGACCAGCCGGGCCGCGTGGGTGCGGGCGGCGGCGGTGGAGACCTGCTGGCCGAGCACGGCCCGTACGGCGAACTCCGCGGGGTCGACGGTTCCGGGCACCCGGCGGCCGGGCGCCGCGTCGACGAGCGGCGCGAGCAGCGGGTCCGTGCGCAGCCGGTCGTCGACGGCGACCGGGTCGGCGTCCAGGTCGAGGAGTCTGCGGCAGCGGCTGATCGCGTGGGTGAGGTCCCGCGGATCGGCGAGGGAGAGACGGCAGGCGATGTGGTCGACGCGCGGGGCGAGGGCGACGATGCCGTGTCCGTACGGGAGGCTCAGCGTCCGCCGGTAGGCGCCGTCCCGCCACTCCTCGACGCCGGGGACGGCGGTCGCGGCGAGGTGGCCGAAGAGGTTGGACGGTTCGAGGGGGGCGCGGAACGGCAGCCGCAGGCTGATCACCCCGGGGGTGCCGGCCGTCTCGGGACGGGTCCGGGCCGCGCGGGCGCGGAGCTCGCCGGGCGTGAGGGCGAAGACCTCGCGAACGGTGTCGTTGAAGGTCCGGATGGAGGAGAAGCCGGCGGCGAAGGCGATCTCGCCGAAGGGCAGCGGGGTGGTCTCGATGAGCACCCGCGCGGTCTGGGCACGCTGGGCGCGGGCCAGTGCCAGGGGGCCGGCGCCGAGCTCGGCGAGGAGCTGGCGCTCGATCTGGCGGGTGGACCAGCCGAGCCGCCGGGCGAGCCCGGGGACGCCTTCCCGGTCGACGACCCCGTCCTGGATGAGCCGCATGGCGCGGGCGACGGCGTCCGCGCGGACGTGCCACTCGGGGGAACCGGGGCTGGTGTCGGGCCGGCACCGCTTGCAGGCCCGGAATCCGGAGCGCTGGCAGGACGCGGCGCTGGGGTGGAACTCCATGTTCTCGGGCTTCGGCGGGACCACGGGGCAGCTGGGCCGGCAGTAGATCCGGGTGGTGCGGACGGCGGTGAAGAACACGCCGTCGAAGCGGGCGTCCTTCGACTGGACGGCCCGCACGCAGCGCTCGGTGTCGTTGTGCATGGTTCCAGGATCGGGGACGGGGGGGCTCGCGGGCTGGCGAGAAAACGACATGGACGTTCTCACGTACTGACGTCCGTCCCCGTCCCCGACCCCGACTGACCTCGTCCCCGCCCCTGTCCCCGCCCCCGACCCCGTCCCTGTCACTGTCACTGGCCCCGACCGTCCCCGACCTCGACCCCGTCGTCCCCGTGCCCGGCGGTCAGACGGGCACGGTCCGGAAGTGGGTGGTCAGCCTGCCGTCCTCGCCGAGGACGTGGAAGGCGAGCGCGGGCGGCAGGTCGAGATGGACGTGCGGGGAGTCCGGGCCCGGGTTCTCCCAGGGGAGGCGGAGGGTGGAGACGACTCCGGGAGCCACGAGCAGCGGGCGCCCGGCGAAGGTCGTGGCGGCCGCCGTGTGGGCGTGCCCGGCCAGGAAGGCCGTGAGGTGGGGGTGGCGGTCGGCGAGGGCGGCGAGCCGCTCTTCGCCGAACTGCCGGATCCCGTCCACGTACGGGGTGCGCAGCGGGACCGGCGGGTGGTGGAAGGCGACGAGGACGGGCACCTCGCGCGGGGTGGAGTCGAGGATCCCGTCCAGCCACGCCAGCGTCTCGTCCTCCAGGAAGCCCTCGTCCTTGCCGGGCACCGAGGAGTCGCAGAGGGCCACCACGAAGCCCTCGCCCCGGAGCACCTGGTTGACCGGCGCGTCCGGGCGGGCGGTGTCCCCCGTCACCGCCGGCGTCCCGGCGCCCGCGCCGAGGAGGGCCGCCCGGAAGGCGGCGCGCTCGTCGTGGTTGCCGGGGCAGGCGAGCAGCGGGTGACGGGAGTTCAGCAGCTCCCGGACGACCGCGTACTCGTCCGGCCTCCCGTGGTCGGCGACATCCCCGGTGACGAGGACGGCCGCCAGGTCGTACGGCAGCTCCTCCAGGTACCGCAGGACCGCGCGCGTGCGGTCGACGCTGCGCGGTTCCCCGTCGACGTGGATGTCGCTGACCTGGGCGATGACGATCATGTGGCTCGGTCCTCCGTCGGTATCGGCGAGCGGGGCTCGCACGACCGTACGGCGGTCACGGTCCTGACCGTAAGGGCCGGTTCACGGGCGGTGGCCTGCTTTCCGGCGCGCCCTACTCGAAGCGCGAGGTGTCCCCCGCCCCGCGCCGGACGATCTCGGGCTCGCCGCTGGAGAAGTCGACGACGGTGGTCGGTTCGGTTCCGCACTCGCCGGAGTCGAGGACCGCGTCCACCTGGTGGTCGAGCCGCTCCTTGATCTCCCAGCCCTGGGTCAGCGGCTCGGCCTCGTCGGGCAGGAGCAGGGTGCTGGAGAGCAGCGGTTCGCCGAGTTCGGCCAGCAGGGCCTGGGTGACGACGTGGTCGGGGATGCGGACGCCGACCGTCTTCTTCTTGGGGTGCAGCAGCTGGCGCGGCACCTCCTTGGTCGCGGGCAGGATGAAGGTGTACGCGCCGGGCGTCGCGGCCTTGACCGCGCGGAAGACGTCGTTGTCGATGTGCACGAGCTGGCCCAGCTGGGCGAAGTTCTGGCACATGAGCGTGAAGTGGTGCCGGTCGTCGAGGTCGCGGATCGCGCGGATGCGGCTGATGCCGTCACGGCTGCCCAGTCGGGTGCCGAGGGCGTAACAGGAATCGGTCGGGTACGCGACGAGCGCACCGTTCCGAATGCTGTCGGCCACCGCGCCGATGGTGCGCGGCTGGGGGTTGTCGGGGTGCACGTCGAAGTACTTGGCCATGGGGGCAGTCTATTTTCGCAGTCGGCGCCAGACCGCCTTTGCCGCGTTGTGGCCGGACATGCCGTGGACGCCGGGGCCGGGCGGGGTGGCGGAGGAGCAGAGGAAGACCGCCGGGTGCGGGGTCGCGTAGGGGCGGAGCGAGAGGGTGGGGCGCAGCACGAGCTGGAGGCCTCGGGCGGCTCCGCAGGCGATGTCGCCGCCGACGTAGTTGGCGTTGCGGGCGGCGAGTTCGGCCGGGCCGGCGGTGGCGCGGGCCAGGACGCGGTCGCGGAAGCCGGGTGCGAAGCGCTCGATCTGACGCTCGATCGCCTCGGTGAGGTCTCCCTGCCAGCCGTTGGGCACGTGGCCGTACGCCCAGAAGACGTGCTTCCCCTCGGGGGCCCGGGAGGGGTCGACGAGGCTCGGCTGGGCGGTGATGAGGAAGGGGGCGTCCGGGGCGGTGCCGGAGGAGGCCTGGTGCAGGGCGGTGTCGATCTCGCCGGCGGTGGGGCCGATCTGGACGGTGCCGGCGCGCCGGGGCTCCTCGGCGGTCCAGGGCACGGGGCCGTCCAGGGCGTAGTCGATCTTGAAGACGCTCGCGCCGTACTTGTAGTGGTCGTAGTGCCCGCCGAAGCCGGCGATCCGGGCGAGGGCGGTGGGCGAGGTGTCGAAGACGTAGGCGCGGGCGGGCGGCAGGTCGTCGAGGCGCTTGACCTCGTAGTCGGTGTGGACGGCGCCGCCGAGGTCCTTGAGGTACGCGGCGAGGGCGTCGGAGATGGACTGTGAGCCGCCCCTGGGCATCGGCCAGCCGCCCGCGTGCGCGGCGAGCGCGAAGACGAGGCCGACGGCCCCCGTGGCGAAGCCGCCCAGCGGGGCAATCACATGACCGACAAGCCCGGCCAAGAGCGCGGGAGCCTTCTCATCCTGAAACCTTCGCATCAGCCAGGTGGCGGGCGGCAGTCCGTCGAGGCCGAAGCGGGCGAGGGTGAAGGGGTCGCTCGGCAGCGCGGTGAGCGGCAGCTGCATGAAGTCCCGGGAGAGGGTGTCCCACTTGCCGAGGTAGGGGGCGACGAGCCGGCGGTACGCCCCGGCGTCGCGCGGGCCGAAGGAGGCGGCGGTCTCGGCGACGGAGCGGGAGAGGACGGCGGCGGTGCCGTCGTCCCAGGGGTGGGCCATGGGCAGTTCGGGGTGGAGCCACTCCAGGCCGTACCGATCCAGCGGCATCGTCTTGAAGACGGGCGAGCCGGCGCCGAGCGGGTGCACGGCGGAGCAGGGGTCGTGGCGGAAGCCGGGGAGGGTGAGCTCCTCGGTCCTGGCGCCGCCGCCCACGGTCTCCTTCGCCTCGAAGACGGCGACGGAGAAGCCGCGTCGGGCCAACTCCACCGCCGCGGTGAGGCCGTTGGGCCCGGCCCCCACGACGACGGCATCGAGCATCGACGTCTCGTTCCTCACCTTCGGACTCCTTCGTCAGCCGATGGTCAAGACTCTCAGGATAGGCCGGTGGTCGCCCCCGCCTCACGCGCCCCCGAGGAGGCCGCGGATCCGCTCGGCGGTCGCCGCGTCCCTGGCCGCCGTGAACGGCAGCGCGTTCCCTCCGGTGACGCGGAACGGTTCCCCGGCGACGGTGGTCTGCGTGCCGCCCGCCTCGGCGACGAGGAGGAGTCCGGCAGCGTGGTCCCAGGCGTACTCCCAGGAGAAGGCGGTGCCGTCGAGGTCGCCGCGGGCCACGGAGAGGTACTCGAGACCGGCGGAGCCGCAGGGGCGCGGGGCGACGCCATCCGCCCGCAGGCCGTGCAGGGCGCGCTTCTGGTCCGGGGTGGTGTAGTCGGGGTGCGAGGTGGCGACCCGCAGGACCGCGCCGGGGGCCGGCGAGCCGGACCGTATCGGCTGCCCGTTGAGCGTGGCGCCGCGGCCCCGCACCGCGATCGCCATCTCGTCGAGGGCCGGGGCGTAGGTCCAGGAGGCGAGGAGCTCGCCGCGCAGCGCGAGGGCGACGAGGGTGCAGAAGCCGGGGTCGCCGTGGACGAACTGGCGGGTGCCGTCGACGGGATCGACGATCCAGACGGGGGCCTCGCCGCGCAGCGCCTCGTACACGGAGGGGTCGGCGTGGACGGCCTCCTCGCCGACGACGACCGAGCCGGGCAGCAGTGCGGTGAGGGAGGCCGTGAGGTGGGCCTCGGCGGCCCGGTCGGCGACGGTGACAAGGTCGTGCGGCCCGTTCTTCTCCACGATCTCGTGCGTGGCGAGCTGCCGGAACCGCGGCATGATCTCGGCGGCGGCCGCCTTGCGGACCGCCTCCTCCACCTCGGTCGTACGGCCGCCGAGGACGTGCTCAAGGAAGTCTTCGATCATGCCTCCAGCTAAGCACGGGGTGCTGACAACCGGAATGCGGCAGTTGTCACCCGCCGTTTCCCCGGGGAGTACCCTTTGGCCGAGTTCACCCCTTACATGCAGGGGGTGTTCCGTGCACGGCGCGTTCCACGGCGAGTACAAGGCCCCCGGCGGGTGCTACTGGTCGTCGACCTCGACACCGCGGACGGGTCCTGCGCGACGTCCGGGTGGCGGGCGGCTTCGTCCTGGAGCCGGACGAGGCGATCACGTCCTAGGCTGCGGGCATGCTGATGCGTGTCGACGGGCCGGTGAGGCCCGGTCTGCGGATGGAGAGTGCCGACGGGCGCCGGCTGGTGCTGACGCAGGGTGGGGTTCCGGTGCTCTTCGCCCGGCAGCGGGTCACCCAGCACGGGCTGCACTACGCGCGGACGGGCCGGTACGTCTCCCCGCTGGCACCGCTGCGGGCGGACCGGTCCCGGGGTGTCGCGGAGCTGGCGGAGCCGGGCTCGGAGGAGTGGACGGAGCGCTGGGCCGCGTACGGCGGGGAGGCGCTCCGCGGGGCGGCCGACGGGCCGTTGCACGAGGGCGAGTGGCACCTCGCCCCGGACGCGGACCGCTGGTTCGTGGACGGCAATTGGCCGAAACTGCTCACCCACGACCCGGACCGGGGCCACCTCACGTGGTTCGGCTACGGCGACCCGGTCGAGGACGCGCGGGACCTGCTGCCGCTGCGGGCGCTGTCGCACCCGGAGGCGCCCCGGGTGAAGGCGTACCGCCGCCAGTACCGGGAGGGGGTCCTCCCGCCGGTGTTCGTGTGGTGGATCAGCGGGCTCAACTCCCCCGTGGTCCTCGACGGTCACGACCGGCTGACGGCGGCGCTCGCGGAGGGCGGCCGCCCTCGGGTCCTGCTCCTCTCCCGGGCCATGGACGCCCACTGGATCGCACGCTGGGCGGAGCTGCCCGTGACGGAGCACGAGAAGCGGGTGGCCGCTCTGGAGGGCCCGCTCGCCCCGGCCCGGGCCCGCCACCAGAGTCGCAGCCTGGCCGCGCAGCTCCAGGCTCTCGACCGCACGCCCCGCCTCACCCGCGCCTGGCCCTTCCCGGGCGGGCCCGCGGCCTGGGACGCGGCGGCCGCCGCGCACGTACCGGGCTGGACCCCCGACGCGGACCGGTGACCGCGTCCCTCCTTGATCGTTGAAGACCGGACGGGCCGGAACGGGCCGTGGAGACGGCGAGAGGAAACGTCTCCGCATGCCACCGGCCCCGGCAGACCACCGCCGACAGTTCGGAGATCTCGTGGGACGGATGAGACGGTTGAGACGGATGAGAAGCCTCATGGCCACGGTCACGGGGGCGGTGCTGGCCATGCTCCCGCTCGGCCCCGCCCCGGCGCACGCCATCGTCGGAGGTGAGGAGGCGAAGCCGCACCAGTACCCCTTCATGGCGGGGCTGGTGGACCTCGCCGAGCAGCGGGTCATGTGCGGCGGTGCGCTCGTCGGCGACCGGTACGTGCTCACCGCCGCCCACTGCCTCACCGGTTCCTACAGCAGTCCCGCCCGGGTGGGTGTCCTCCTCGGCGAGCACGACCTGACGGCCGGGGACGACAGCCCCCACGCCGTCCTGGCGACGCCGGAGCGGTTCGTCGTGCACCCGGAGTACGACCCGGCGACCCAGCGGAACGACATCGCGCTCGTCCGGTTGGCCGAACCGGTCGCCTACAACCGCGACGTGAGCCCGGTCGGTCTGCCGGCCCCGTACTCCCACGGCACCTTCGACCACACGCAGGTCGAGGTGCCCGGCTGGGGCGCCACCTCGTTCGGCGGCCGTGCCTCCGACGTCCTGCGCACGGTGGTCCTCGACACCATGAGCAACCCGACATGCGTGGACAGGGGCATGTCCCACGTCGCCTCCCCGCAGATCTGCACCTACGCCCCCGGGCGGGACACCTGTCTGTACGACTCCGGCGGCCCCCTGGTCCGCAGGGTCGGGCGCAAGCCGTACCTGGTCGGCCTGGTCTCCTACGGGAAGGGGTGCGCGACCGACACCCCTGCCGTGAACACCCGTGTCTGGTCCTACCTCAGCTGGATCGGCCGGACGACCGGGAAGCGCCCCGCCGCCTCATGAGCAGGGTGTGGAGGAGCATGGAGGCGGCGAGACCCACGGCCCAGCCGTAGTCGGCGAGGGGCTTGAGGAAGGGGATCAGGCCGTCCTCGGGGAAGGGGCCGGTGCCCGGGGCCGAGTGCGAGCCGCCGACGGCGAGGACGCCGCCGACCGTGAACGCGAGGACGGCAGCCGGGTTCCAGCCTCCCCGGTACCAGTAGGGGCCGTCGGCCCGGTACAGCCCATCGAGGTCCAGGACGGTGCGGCGGACCAGCCAGTAGTCGGCGATGAGGATGCCCGCCACCGTGCCGAGGAGCCCGCCGACCAGACCGAGCCAGGTGAAGATGTAGAGCTCGGGGGTGGCGGTGAGCTTCCACGGCATGACGAGGACGCCGACGACTCCCGTGATCAGCGCGCCCGTACGGAAGTCGATGAGCTTCGGCGCCAGGTTGGCGAGGTCGTACGCCGGGGAGACGACATTGGCCGCGATGTTCACGGAGAGGGTGGCGACGAGCACGGTCACGAGGGCGAAGAGCAGTCCGAAGACGTTGTCGGTCTTGGCGGCGAGTGCCACCGGGTCCCAGACGGGCGCCCCGTACACGGCCTGCGAGCCGGAGGTGACGAGCACCGAGAGCAGCGCGAACAGGGTCATGGTGGTGGGGAGTCCGAGCGTCTGGCCCCACACCTGGGCACGCTGCCCGGCGCCGAAGCGGGTGAAGTCGGGGATGTTGAGGCTGAGGGTCGCCCAGAAGGCGATCATGCCCATGAGCGCGGGGAAGAAGACGGGCCAGAAGTCCGCGCCCCAGCCGAGCCGGGAGGGCTGGTCGAGGAGGGGGCCGAGGCCGCCCGCCTTCACCGTGATCCAGACGAGGAGGGCGAGCGCGCCGACGATGACGAAGGGCGCGGCCCAGTTCTCGAATCGGCGCAGGGCGTCCATACCCCGGTAGATGATGGCGAGTTCGAGGGCCCAGAAGAGGACGAAGCAGAGCCAGAGAGTCCACGGCCGGCCGCCGATCCTCGACACCTCCGCCCAGCTGCCGCCGAAGACCTTGTCGAGGAGGACGAAGACGCCCTGTCCGCCGATCCAGGTCTGGATGCCGAACCAGGCGCAGGCGACGCCGGCGCGTATGAGGGCGGGCAGGTTGGCTCCGCGCAGTCCGAAGGAGGCGCGGGCGAGAACGGGGAAGGGGATGCCGTACTTGGGTCCGGCGTGCCCGGTGAGCAGCATCGGCAGCAGGACGACGACGTTGGCGAGGGCGATGGTGAGGACGGCCTGCTTCCAGTCCATGCCGAGGGCGATGAGACCGGAGGCGAGCATCCAGGAGGGGATGTTGTGGGCCATGCCGACCCAGAGGGCGGCGAAGTTGTAGGTGGTCCAACGGCGTTGGGCGACCGGGACGGGGAGCAGGTCGTCGTTGACGAAGCGGGGGTCGTCGGGGGCGGTGCCGGGCGCGAACTCGGCACGGTCGTCGGAGATGTCGGGTCTTCTGGAGGGAGTGGTGGCGGTCATGGCGACGGGAACCCTTCGTTCGGGGACGGAACGAGGCCGTGCGGGGCCTGGGGGGCGTGACCGTGCGGGGGGGGTGGGGTCATGGCCGGGCGGGGCGTGGTCCTGCGGGGCGCGGGGTGGGTCATGGCCGAGCCGGGCGTGCACCTGCGGGGCCGGGCGGGGCGACAACATCGAGATCAACCTCGCCGACGGCAAGTGTCTCGACGTGCCCGGCTCCAACTTCAGCAGCGGAGTGCTCGTGCAGGAGTACAGCTGCAACGGCACGACCGCCCAGAAGTGGGACATCGTCTACGTGACCAGCAAGTACTTCCAGGTCCGGTCGGCAGGCAACCGGAACCTGTGCCTGAACAACTGGACGGGCACGGCGAAGGAGGGCGGCGACATCAGGCTCCACACCTGCGCCAGCACCGACTCCTGGTTCAACCAGGTCGACCCGGACTGGAACGGCTACCTGCGGTTCCAGCCCAAGGTCGCCCTCGCCACCTGCGTCACCGCCGCGGGCGGTCCCGCCCAGAGCGCCCCGATGCGTCTCGGGCTCTGCGGCGGAGCGAGCTACAGCTCCTACTTCGACCTGTTCAACGTCGTCTATTCGGAGAACTGAGCCACCCCCGCTCAGCCGGTCACCGCGGGGATGACCTCGGAGCCGTACGCGTCGATGGTGGCCTCCTTGGCGTCGTGCATGTTGTAGACGGCGAACTGGTTCACGCCCAGGTCCCGGAGGCGGCGCAGCTTCTCGATGTGGGCCTCGGCCGGGCCCAGGAGGCAGAAGCGGTCGACGATCTCGTCGGGGACGAAGTCGGTGGACGGGTTGTCGGCGCGGCCGTGGTGGCTGTAGTCGTAGCCGTGCCGGTCCTTGATGTACGCGGTCAGGGCCTCGGGTACCAGGTCGGAGTGCTCGCCGTACTTGGCGACCAGGTCGGCGACGTGGTTGCCGACCATCCCGCCGAACCAGCGGCACTGCTCACGGGCGTGTGCGAGGGCCTCGGCCGAGTCGTCGGCGGTGACGTAGGCGGGCGCGGCGACGCAGACGGTGAGGGCGTCGGGGTCGCGGCCGGCCTCGGTGGCGGCCTGGCGGACGGCCTTCACCATCCACTCGGTGAGGTAGGGATCGGCGAGTTGGAGGATGAAGCCGTCGGCCTTCTGTCCGGCGAGGGCCAGGGCCTTCGGCCCGTACGCCGCCATCCAGACGGGCAGCTTCCCGTCCTTCACCCAGGGGATCCGGATCGGGTTGCCGTCGACGATCGCCTCGCGGCCCTCGGCGAGGTCGCGGATGACGTCGATGGCATCGCCCAGGCGGGCCAGGGTGTTCGGCTTGCGGCCGGCGACGCGCATGGCGGAGTCGCCGCGGCCGATGCCGCAGACGGTCCGGTTGCCGTACATGTCGTTGAGGGTGGCGAAGGTGGAGGCGGTGACCTCCCAGGTGCGGGTGCCCGGGTTGGTGACCATGGGGCCCACGTGCAGTTTCGTGGTGTGTTCGAGGATGCGGCTGTAGATGACGAAGGGTTCCTGCCACAGCACGGCGGAGTCGAAGGTCCAGCCGTAGCGGAAGCCGTTCCGCTCCGCCCGGCGCATCAGTCCGACGACCTGCGAGGCGGGCGGGTCGGTCTGCAGGACGAGTCCGAAGTCCACGCGGGGACCTCCTGGTTCGGTGTTCAGTTCAGGTACTGGCAGGTGGAGCGGGGGGTGAAGGCGCCGTGTCCGGCGCGGCCGGTGAACTTCCTCTGGTCGATGACGAGTTCGCCGCGCGAGAGGACCGTCTCGACCTGTCCGGTGATCGTCTTCCCCTCGTACGCGGAGTAGTCGACGTTCATGTGGTGGGTCGCGGCGGAGAGCGTCTGGTGGGCGTGCGGGTCGTAGATGACGACGTCGGCGTCGGCCCCGGGCGCGATCGTGCCCTTCTGGGGGTAGAGGCCGAACATCCGGGCGGGGGTGGCGCAGGCGATCTCGATCCAGCGGCGCCGGGAGATGTGCCCGTCGACGACGGCCTGGTGGAGGAGGTCCATGCGGTTCTCGACGCCCGGCAGACCGTTGGGGATCTTGGAGAAGTCCCCGCGGCCGAGGTCCTTCTGCCCCGTGAAGCAGAAGGGGCAGTGGTCGGTGGAGACCACCTGGAGGTCGTTGGTGCGCAGCCCGCGCCAGAGCGCGGCCTGGTGCTCCCTGGGGCGGAGCGGGGTGGAGCAGACGTACTTGGCGCCCTCGAAGCCGGGCTCCGCGAGGTTGTCGGTGGAGAGGAAGAGGTACTGGGGACAGGTCTCGCCGAAGACCGGGAGTCCCTTGTCGCGGGCGGCGGCGATCTCGGCGACGGCCTCCTCCGCGGAGACGTGGACGACGTAGAGCGGCGCCCCGGCGACCCGGGCGAGCTGGATCGCGCGGTGGGTGGCCTCGGCCTCCAGAAGGACCTTCCGGACCTCTCCGTGGTAGCGGGGGTCGGTCTCCCCGCGGGCGAGCGCCTGCTCGACGAGGACGTCGATGGCGATGCCGTTCTCGGCGTGCATCATGATCAGCCCGCCGTTGTCGGCGGAGCGCTGCATGGCGCGCAGGATCTGCCCGTCGTCCGAGTAGAAGACCCCCGGGTACGCCATGAAGAGCTTGAACGAGCTGACTCCCTCCTGGACGAGCCGGTCCATCTCCTTGAGCGTGTGCTCGTTCACGTCGGAGAGGATCATGTGGAAGCCGTAGTCGACGGCGCAGTTGCCGTCGGCCTTGGCGTACCAGGCGTCGAGCCCTTCCCGCAGGCTCCGGCCGACGGTCTGGACGGCGAAGTCGATGATCGTGGTCGTGCCGCCCCAGGCGGCGGCCCTGGTGCCGGTCTCGAAGGTGTCGGAGGCGGAGGTGCCGCCGAAGGGCAGCTCCATGTGGGTGTGGGCGTCGACGCCGCCGGGCAGCACGTAGCGGTCGGTGGCGTCGATGGTGCGGTCGGCGGTCCAGCCGGCCGCGACGTCCGAGCCGTGGGTGGCGAGGGCGGCGATCCGGCCGTCCTCGATCAGCACGTCGGCGTGGACTTCGTCGGCGGCGGTGACGACCAGACCGCCCCGGATGAGGGTACGGGTGCTCACGGGACTCTCCTGCGTGAGTGAGGGTGAACTACAGGCCTCTGAGCGCCTCTTCGAGGATCGCGGCGCCTTCCTCGGCCTCGGCGACGGTGAGCGAGAGCGGCGGTGCGACGCGCAGGGTGCTGGTGTTGTGTCCGCCGCCCTTGCCGATGAGCAGGCCGCCCTCCCGGGCCGCCTCCAGTACGGCGGAGGCCGCCTCCGGGTTGGCCCGGTCGGTGCCCGGCTCGGTGAGCTCGATGCCGATCATGAGGCCGCGGCCCCGCACCTCCCGGACGGCGTCCACGCCGGCGGCGGCCGCCCGCACGCGTTCGATGAGGAGGCCGCCGACGCGGCGGGCGTTGCCCTGGAGGTCGTGTTCCAGGAGGTGGTTGAGGTTGGCGAGGCCCGCGGCCATGGTGATCGGCGAGCCGCCGAAGGTGGAGATGGAGTTGGCGTCGACGCAGTTCATGATCTCGGCGCGGGCGACGACCCCGCCGATGGACATGCCGTTCCCGATGCCCTTCGCGAAGGTGAGGATGTCGGGCGGTCCGGCCTGGCCGTGGGCCTGCCAGCCCCAGAAGTGGTCGCCGGTGCGGCCCCAGCCGGTCTGCACCTCGTCGGCGATCCAGAGGATGCCGTGCCGGTCGAGGACGCGGCGGAAGGCGGCGTACAGGCCGTCGGGCGGGGAGGTGAAGCCGCCGACGCCCTGTACGGGCTCGGCGATGAGGGCGGCGACGTCCCGGGTGTGGCCGAGGAGGTCTTCGAGGTCGGCGACGCAGGCGTCGATGAACCGCTCGTCCGTGTACTGGGCGTAGGGGCCGCGGGTGCGGACGCCGCCGTGCACGTACAGGGTCTGGAGCGGGGAGAGGCTCGTGGGCGACCAGGCGCGGTTACCGGTGATGCCGACGGTGGAGAAGGAGCGCCCGTGGTAGCTGTTGCGCATCGCCAGGATCTGGTTCGAGCGGCGGTACGCGGTGGCCAGGAGCAGGGCCGTGTCGTTGGCCTCGGTGCCGGAGGTGGTGAAGAAGACGCGGGCGTCGGGGATGCCGGAGAGGCCGGCGATCCGCTCGGCGAGCTCCACCATGGGCCTGTTGAGGTAGAGCGTCGAGGAGTGGATGATCCGCCCGGCCTGCTCGGCGACGGCCTTGGTGACCTCGGGCAGGGCGTGCGCGGTCATGGTGGTGAGGATGCCGCCGAAGAAGTCGAGGTACCTGCGCCCCTCGGCGTCCCAGACGTGGCGGCCCTCGCCGTGGGTGATCTCGATGGGGTCGCGGTAGTAGAGGGCGACCCAGTCGGGGATGACGGCCTTGTGCCGGTCGAAGAGACTGCTCACGGCTGCACCAGCCCGTCGTACGCGTCGGGGCGGCGGTCCCGGTAGAAGGCCCACTGCTGCCGGACCTCTTCGATGAGGCGGAAGTCGAGGTCGCGGACGACGAGTTCCTCGCTCTTGTCGGAGGCGACCTCGCCGACGAACTGGCCGCGCGGGTCGACGAAGTAGCTGGTGCCGTAGAAGTCGTTGTCGCCGTACTCCTCCTGGCCGACGCGGTTGATGGCGGCGACGAAGTACTCGTTGGCGACGGCCGCGGCGGGCTGTTCCAGCTGCCAGAGGTAGGAGGAGAGGCCACGTGAGGTGGCGGACGGGTTGTAGACCAACTGGGCTCCGTTGAGTCCGAGTTGGCGCCAGCCCTCCGGGAAGTGGCGGTCGTAGCAGATGTAGACGCCGACCCTGCCGACGGCGGTGTCGAAGACCGGCCAGCCGGCGTTTCCCGGGCGGAAGTAGTACTTCTCCCAGAAGCCCTTGACCTGCGGGATGTGGTGCTTGCGGTACTTGCCGAGGTAGGTGCCGTCGGCGTCGATCACGGCGGCGGTGTTGTAGTAGAAGCCCTCGCCCTCGATCTCGAAGACGGGGACGACGATCACCATCCCGGTCTCCCGGGCGAGGTCCTGCATCCGCCGGACGGTGGGCCCGTCGGGGACGGGTTCGGCCCAGCGGTAGTGCTCGGGCTCCTGGACCTGGCAGAAGTAGGGGGCGTTGAAGACCTCCTGGAACCCGATCACCTTGGCGCCCTGCCGGGCGGCCTCCCGGGCGTGCTCCTCGTGTTTGGCGATCATCGATTCGGTGTCGCCGGTCCAGGTCGCCTGGACGAGCGCGGCGCGTACGACGTCGGTCATGAGCTGCTCCTTCGGCACGGCGTCAGAGAGCCTCTACGCCCGTAGACGCGGGGCGTAGGAGGAGAACGTAAGCCCCGTCACACCCCGGAGCAAGACCACCGCCGTGAAGCAGCGGCGTCGATCATGTTTCATACCCGAGTGGTCCACGTCGGACACGTACCGACACGTACCCGCAAGTAATGAAACGTGCCCCAGAAGGCCCTCCCGCCGCGGGTCAGGCGCCCGCCAGGCCCGCCACGCGCAGGGCGTGGAGGAGGTCGCGCTCACGGGTGACGGAGACCGCGCGGGCCGCGTCGAGAAGCTGGGGAACGAGGCCGCGCGGGTCCGCGCCCGCGAGACGGGCCGCGTCCTCGGGGGCCCGCACCCGGACGAAGGCGGTGAGCAGGGCGTGGGCCTCGCGGTGGTGGTCCTCGGCGTGCAGGGCGGCGCACGCCCCGGCCAGCTCCTCCACGGGGCGGGCCACACCCTGGCGGAGCAGCTGCTCGCAGTCGGCGGTCCGGCCCACGTCGGCGAGGGCCCCGGCGACGGCGGCGAGCCGGCCGGGCGGCAGCGAGGACGCCTCCCAGAGCAGCGTGGACCAGTCCGCGCCGAGACCGGCCCGGTGCAGCTCCGCGGCGAGGGCGGGCAGCCGGGCGGGCGGGCCGCCGAGCGCCTCGCAGAGCAGGGCGTGCGCCTCGCCGCTGCGGCCCTGGGCGCGGAGCCGCTGGAGGGCGTAGACCGCGTTGGCCGCGGCGCGGGCGGTCTCGGCGGGATCCTCCTCGGGGGCACCGGTGGCACCGGCCGCCAGGCCCGCCGCCGCGCCTGTCGCCGGGGTGGGGTCGCCGCCACCGCCGAAGCGTGCCCCCCGGGGCGCGGCTCCCCCGGTCGGCAGTACGGGGACGGACACAGCCGCCACGTTCTCGACGCCCTCCTCCTCCAGCCAGGCGTACCGGGCACCCCGGGGGCGCCGCTTGGCGGGCGCGGGCGCGGGCGCGGGCGGGGTCGGGGTCGCGGCCACGGGCGGGGCCGCGGGCGCGGGCGGGATCGCGAGCGGGGCCGCCGGCGCCTGCCCGCGCGGCGCGGTCCGCGCTTCCGGCCCGAGGCGGGCCAGGCGGGTGGTCAGTTCGGTGACGCGGGCGACGGCCCGGGCGTGGTCGTCCCGGATCCAGGCGAGGTCGTTCTCCAGCCGGGCCGCTTCCTCCCGGCCGGGGGCGAGGCGGAGCCGCTCCCCCAGCTCGCGGGCGCGGGACTCGGCGTACCGGCGTTCCCGCTCCATCAGGCCCCGGCGCTCGGCGAGTGAGGCGGCCCCGCCGGGGCGGCGGTCGTGGGCGGTGGCCGCCGCCGCGTACAGCGCCCCGGCCCGGGCGGCGAGCGGCCCGTCGAGAGGCTCCCCCGCGTCCTGGAGCAGGGACTCGACGACGTCCCAGGGCAGGAGTTCCGTACCGTCGAAGCAGGCGCGCAATCCCTCGGGGTCGCGCTCGGCGAAGACCCCGTACCAGCCGGCTCCCGGCTGGAGGCGGGCCGCGAACTCCGTCAGCCAGCGCGTGAACGTGGAAGCTTCCACCGAGAGTTGATACACCGTCATGTGATCCACACCTGCCCCGCCGTCGACTGGAACCTTCCGGTCCGCGGGTATTGGACCGCAGTCTTGTTACGGGACGACTACGGTCCGTTTTCGATCGGGTGCCTCAGTCGGCGGATTCCGGGGAATCCGTGGACTCCGGGGACCCCCCGAAGCGCACGACGATCCCGGTGTGCGGGCGCTTGCCGAGCCGGACGATCATGGCCGGTACGTCGGTCAGCCAGTACTGCCAGGTGTACTTGCGCGAGAGCAGGCCCCGGATCCGGCGCAGCTCCTCCCCCTCGACCAGCCTGCCCTCGCCGGGGAAGCGCGCGGCACCCTCGGCGACGTTGCCGCGCACGTCGCACAGGGCGACCTCGACCCGGGGGTCGTTCCGCAGCCGCTTGACCTTCCAGGAGTCGGAGCGGGTCCACGCGTACAGCTCGGAGCCCTCCACCGCGTACCAGACGGGCGTCGCGACCCCCGTGCCGTTCTTCCGGAAGGTGGTCAGGCTCACGTAGCGGCCGCGCCGCAGCTCATCGGGCATCATGCCCCGGAGCCTAGGGGGTGTCCGGCGGATCAGGGGCGACCCGGCCATGCTCCGCCGGACACCCCCTGGGCCACCGGGCCGGCCTGCTCGTAGGAGGCGCGGGCCTCCGTGATCTCGGGAGCGTGGGCGCGGGCCCAGTCGCAGGCCGTGTCGAGGGGGCCGATGAGCGAGTGCCCGAGAGGCGTGAGCGCGTACTCGACGCGGGGCGGGTTCTCGTCGTGGACGGTCCGGGTGAGGAAGCCGTTGCGCTCCATCGAACGGAGCGTCTCCGTGAGGACCTTGGGGGTGATCCAGTGCAGGGGCACGCGCAGTTCCGTGAAGCGGCGGGGCTTCCCGTCCTCCAGGCAGCGCAGCACCATGCCGGTCCACTTGTCGCCGACGCGGAAGGGCTGGGCGGGGCTTCCCGCGCAGTCGGGGTCGTCGAAGAGGGCGGAGTCCAACGGCGCGGGCGGGTGGGGCTGATCAGGCATGGGACCGACGCTAGCCCAGTACCGTTGAAGTAACCAGGGACCCCCGTTCTACGGTCCCGGCATGGACATCGAGAACGGCAAGAACAGCAAGAGCGACAAGAACAGCGGCGACAGCGGCCACGGTCCGCGCCTCGTGATCTTCGGCGCCGGCGGGCGGGTCGGCCGGGCGGCCGTCGCGGAGGCGGTCTCCCGGGGCCACCGGGTGACCGCCGTGGTCCGCGACCCGGCCGCGCACCGCGACCTGGAGGGCGCGGGCGTCTCGCTCGTACGGGGAGACGCGACGGACGCGGTCTCGGTGGCGGCGCTCGCCGCCGGCCACGACGCGGCGCTGCACACCGCGGCCCGGCTGGACCTTCCCTCGGAGGAGTACTTCACCGCGGCGGCGAAGGCGCTGGTCGCGGGCCTCGGGGAGGCGGGGGTGCGGCGGCTCCTCACCCTCGGGATCGCGACGACCCTGGAGACCGCGCCCGGGGTACGCCTCATGGACGCGCCCGAGTTCCCGGCGGAGTGGCGCGCCTTCGCCCAGGGCCATGTGGCCGAGTTCGAACTGCTCACGGCCGAGGCGGGGCCGGAGCTCGACTGGCTGATGGTGGTGCCGCCGCTGGACCTGAACGCGGAGGCGGAGCGGACGGGCGGCTACCGGACGGCGGTGGGGTCGGTGGTCGAGGGCCCGGGCCGCATCGGGCACGCCGATCTGGCGCTCGCGCTCCTCGACGAGATCGAGCGCCCGCGCCACAGCCGGGTACAGCTGGCCGTCTCCCACTGAGGCCGGCCCCCGCCGAGGGAGGCCCCTCGCCGGGCCCCTCGCCGGGGCCCTCGCCGGGGCCCTCGGCGGAGCCCTCGGCGGCCCGTCAGACCGGGGCCGGCACGCAGAGCACCACGAGCTGGTCCATGGAGAGGTCGAGGACGCCGGCGAGGGCCGCGACGGTGAAGAAGGCCGGCGTCGGGGCCCGGCCGGTCTCGATCTTGCGGAGGGTCTCGGCGGACAGTCCGGCGGCCGCGGCGATCTCGACCATGGACCGCTCGCCGCGCGCCGCGCGCAGGAGGAGGCCCAGGCGCTCGCCGCGCTCGCGCTCTTCGGGGGTCAGGGGTGTACGCACCATGACGCCATTCTAATACCGGTATAGTAATTGGCATGGTGGAGATCAAGACGAACGAGTCCGTGGCGTCCATGCGCGAGGCGGGACGGGTGGTGGCCCGCGCCCTCGCGGCCGTACGGGAGAAGGCCGCGCCCGGTGTCACGCTGACGGAGCTGGACCGGGCGGCACGGGAGGTCCTGGCGGAGGCGGGTGCCGGTTCGCCCTTCCTGGACTACCACCCGGACTGGGCGCCCGTGCCCTTCCCCGCGGTCGTGTGCCTCTCCGTGAACGACGCGATCGTGCACGGCGTCCCGGACGGGACCCGGCTGGCCGACGGCGACCTGGTCTCCGCCGACTGCGGGGCGATCCTGGGCGGCTGGGCCGGCGACGCGGCCGTCAGCTTCACGGTCGGCCGTGCCCGGCCGGAGGACACACGGCTGATCGCCGCGGCGGAGGAGGCCCTGGAGGCGGGTATCGCGGCGGCGGTCGTCGGCAACCGCATCGGCGACATCGCGCACGCGATCGGCCGGGTCTGCCGCGACGCGGGATACGGCATCCCGGACGGCTTCGGCGGTCACGGCATCGGCCGCACCATGCACGAGGACCCGGGCGTCCCCAACGAGGGACGCCCGGGCCGGGGCATGAAGCTGCGGCACGGGATGGTGCTCGCGATCGAGCCGATGCTGATCGGGAGCGGCATCGACGACCACTACACGGCGCGGGACGGCTGGACCATCCGTACGCTCGACGGCTCGCGCGCGTCCCACGCCGAGCACACGGTCGCGATCACGGACGACGGCCCGCGGGTGCTCACGGCCCTGTAACCACCGGCCCGCGGGTGCTCACGGCCCTGTAACCACCGGCCCGCGGGTGCTCACGGCCCTGTAGCCACCGGGCCGCAGCCCCGCATGCCACCGGCCCGCGGGTGCTCACGGCCCTGCGGGAAGACCCCGCGTACGGGCTACCGTCCCGCCGGCCTGACGACCATCGCCGAGCCGCCGCCCCTGCGGACCCGCTCCGCGGCGGCCACCCAGCGACCGTCCGGCAGCCGCTGTACGCCCGTCGCCGCCCCGATCTCGGGGTTCTGCCGGAAGCCGTGCCCGATCCCCTCCAGCTCGGCCCTCAACGGGCTGTTCCACAGGGCGGGTTCGAGCTCGGTGGTGGCCTGGTTGCGCTGGCTGGCGCGAGGCGCGGCGATCGCGTCGACGAGCGGCAGGCCCCGGTCGACGACCCCCGTGAGGGTCTGCAGGACGGTCGTGATGATGGTCGCACCGCCCGGGGAGCCGAGCGCGAGGACGGGACGGTCGTGCCGGTCGAGGACGATCGTCGGGGAGATCGAGGAGCGCGGCCGCTTCCCGGGACCCGGCAGGTTCGGATCGTGCACGGCCGGGTTCGCGGGGGCGAAGGAGAAGTCGGTCAGCTCGTTGTTGAGCAGGAAGCCGCGGCCGGGCACGGTGATCCCGCTGCCGCCGGTGGACTCGATGGTCAGGGTGTAGGCGACGACGTTGCCCCACTTGTCGGCCGCCGTCAGGTGGGTGGTGTTCTCGCCCTCGTACGTGGTCGGGGCCGCGGTGCCGCCGCTTGCGCAGGGCGTCGGGTCGTTCGGGTCGCCGGGCGCGAGCGGGCTGGTCAGGACGGCGTCGTCGCGGATCAGGCAGGCTCGGGAGTCGGCGTACCGCTGGGAGAGCAGTCCGCGGGTCGGTACCGGCTCGAAGGCCGGGTCGCCGACCCAGCGGCCCCGGTCGGCGAAGGCGATCCGGCTGGCCTCGATGTACCGGTGCAGGTAGCCGGCCGGTGAGGCGGCGGCGAGGTCGGTGCCCTCCAGGATGTTGAGCGCCTCGCCGACGCTGGTGCCGCCGGAGGAGGACGGGGCCATGCCGTAGACGTCGAGCCCGCGGTACGCGACCTTGGTGGGCCTGCGGAGCTCGGTGCGGTACGCGGCGAGGTCGCGCTCCGTCAGGTCGCCGGGGCGGACGGTCCGGGTGGCGCCCTCGCGGACGGGGGGCGTGCGGACGGTGTTCACGATGTCCCGGGCGAGCGGCCCCCGGTAGAGGGCGCCGATGCCCTCGCGGCCGAGCGTCTCGTACGTGCGGGCCAGGCCGGGGTTCTTGAAGACCGAGCCGACCACCGGCAACTGGCCGCCGGGCAGGAAGAGTTCGGAGGTGGCCGGGAAGTCGCGGAACCGTGCCTCGTTGGCCGCGGTCTGGGCGCGGAAGGTCGGGTCGACGGTGAAGCCGTCGCGGGCGAGCCGCTCGGCGGGTTCGAGGAGGGTGGAGAGCCGCTTGCTGCCCCAGGCGTCGAGGGCGGTCCGCCAGGTCGCCGGGGTGCCGGGAGTGCCGACGCCGAGGCCGCTGGTCATGCCCTCCTCGAAGGGGATCGGCCTGCCGTTCTCCGTGAAGAGGCCGGCGTCGGCGGAGCGCGGCGCGGTCTCGCGGCCGTCGACGGTGTGGACCGTGCGGCTCTTCGCGTCGTAGTAGACGAAGTAGCCGCCGCCCCCGATGCCGGCGGAGTAGGGCTCGGTGACGCCGAGGGCGGCCGCGACGGCGACGGCGGCGTCCACGGCGTTGCCGCCCTTGCGGAGCACCTCGATGCCGGCGGCCGAGGCGTCGGCGTCGACGCTGGCGACGGCGCCTCCGTAGCCGACGGCGACGGGCTCCTTGACGGGTCCCGGCGGGGCGCTCGGCGGGGCCGCGGGCGGCGCGGCGCCCATCGAGAGCACCGTGGCCGCGACAGCGAGCACGGAGACCGTCCCAGCGGTGGATCGACGCATTCCCAACCTCCAGTCAATGACCGTCCGCGCAGCGTAACTTCCCCCGCCCCTTCCGTCAGGACCGCCTCGAACAGGAGGGCGGTTGAGCGCAAGGGGGTGTCTTGTCGATCAGGCCGGATCAGGGAGCGGCGTCTGGTGCCGTGGATCGCAAGGCGGAGGAGGGAGTCATGGCGGAGTCATGACGAGTGACGACAACGCGGCGAGGCGCGGTGCCAGACGCCGCGAGCCTGGCCTGATCGGCAAGACACCCCCTAACATGCGCGCCCATGAACGAAGACCTGCGCAACATCGTGCTCGGGGTCCTGGCGACCGGGGTCAGCGCCTCGTTCGGCTGGCTGGCCCGCACGTACCTCTGGCGGCGCGGGCTCCGCCGGAAGCAGGCGTTCTTCGGGCTGCCGGGGAACTCGGAGTGCCTGCTGGTGGTGAACAGGGAGTCGGGCGGCGAGCGTTCGGTGCACCGGTTCGACGTGTTCGCGCTGCTCGAACTCTCCGCGTTGATCAAGGACTGCGGGTCGCAGGCCCGGATCCTCTCGCACGACCAGGGGCACCAGGGCTTCGGTGACCGGACCGAGTTCTGCGTCGGCGGGCCCTACTCCAACCGGCGGATGGACGCTCATCTGGCCACGCTCCTGCCGGGGCTGACGGTCAACGTCGAGGTGGAGCCCGGGCCCGTGCGCGGCATGTTCCAGCTCGGCTCGGAGCGCTACCTCTCCGAGGTGGGCGTGTCCGAGTACGTGATCCTGGCCCGGCTCACCGCGGGCGAGGGCGGCCGGCCGGTCTTCCTCTTCTGCGGGCAGCGGGCCATCACCAACCAGGCGGCGACCCGCTATCTGGCGCGCCATCACGAGTCGTTGGCGCGCCGCTACCGCTCGGGCTCCTTCGTGCTGCTCCTGAAGGTGATCAACTCGCAGGCCTACGGGCCCGATGTGGTGGAGCTGGTCGCCGATGTCACGCGGGTGGCCCGGACGGCTCCCGAGGTCGCACCGGCAGCGCCTTGATCCCGTTGATGAAGTTGGAGACGAGGCGGCGGGGCGGTCCCGCGAGGGTCAGACCGTCGCAGGCCTCGCGCACCTCCTCGTAGAGCACGCGGAGTTGGAGCCGGGCGAAGTGGGCGCCTAGGCAGACGTGCGGGCCGTCGCCGAAGGAGACGTGCGGGTTCGGGTTCCGTCCGAGGTCGAGGCGGTGCGGCTCGGGGAAGACGCGCTCGTCGTGGTTGGCCGAGGCGTGGAAGACGACGACCTTGTCGCCCTCCCGGATCGCCCGGCCCGCGAGCACGGTGTCCCGGGCAGCCGTCCGGCGGAAGGAGAGCACGGGCGGGTGCACACGCAGGAGTTCGTCGACCGCCGTCTCCATGGCGACCTCTCCGCTCCACAACCTGCGCTGTTCGTAGGGGTGCTCGGCGAGGGCGAGGAGCCCGCCGGGGGCGGCGCTGCGGACGGTGTCGTTCCCGGCGACGGTCAGCAGGAAGAAGAACATCTCCAGTTCGGCGTCGGCGAGTTCCGAGGTGGCGAGCGAGGTCATCACGTCGTCGGCGGGGTGCGCGCGTTTGTGCGCGGCGAGCTCCTGGGCGTAGTCGAACATCTCGGCGAGCATCGCGGGTGACCGGGGGTTGACCGGCCGCCCCTCGGCGTCGAGGACGGGCGGCTCGTCGGGGTCCTGGTAGGCGATGACCCGTTCGGTCCAGGCGTGGAGCAGCCCCCGGTCGCTCGCGGGGACGCCGAGCAGGTCGGTGAGGTTGAGCAGGGCGTAGTCGTCGGTGACGGTCCGGACGAGGTCCACCTCGCCGCCGGCCGCGTCCGCCGCGGCGAGCGCCTCCGCGAGGAGTCCGCGGGCCCGTTCCCGCGCGGTGGCGGCGAACCGCTCGATCCGTCCGGGGGTGAAGGCCCGGCTGACGAGGCGCCTGAGACGCCCGTGGTCATTGGGGTCCCCCCTGTTCGAACGCGGTTGAGAGCTTGGGGAAGGGTCCTGATTGAGCATCATGCGCCGGATGAAGGGCAGGTCGGCGGGGTCGGGGTCCCGGATCTGCGTGGCGCCGAGGTGTGAGGAGTACGTACGGGAGTCCTTGAGCACCCGGACGACGTCGGCGTGCCGTGTGACGGCCCAGAAGCCTGGCCCTGCGGGCCATCCCAGGATCTCCGGCTCCTCCTGCCGGGCGACGGGCGCCCGGTCTCGCAGGACACGGAAGCGGTCGTGCGGGATGCCTGCCGCGTAGATCCGCGGGTCGAAGACGTCGGGTACGTCGCTCGCGTCCCCCACCGTGCCTCCCGTCAGGAGTAATCCGAGGATGATCCAGGGGTGTTCCAGGAGCGGTCCAGGGGTGAAGACGTTTCCATCATGACAGGTCAGGGGCGTTTTTCGTAGGACTGATCGCACACTTCGACGGCCTTGTCCGGACCCTCCCCCGGCTCCCAGAATCGCCGACATGAATCACTCCGAGAACGTCGATCACGATGCGGTGCTGCAGGCACGGACGATGCTGCTCGGGTCCGGCCGGCCGAGCCTGTCGCAGCAGGTCCAGGCGTACCGGGTGCTCGCACAGGTGAGCCCGGCGGCCTATCTGCCGAAGCTGGCCGGGGCGTTGGTCTCGTACGGGTACGAGGTCGGGGACCGGGGCGGCCTGGAAATGCGGCTCGCGCTGCACGCCGAGGCCGCGGACGCCGGACGGCGCATCGACGCCGGCGAACCGAACAGGACCGAGGTGCTCTGCCACGCCCTGGACGTGTACCAACGCACGCTGCTCACCGCCCGGCGGCGGGCGGAAGCGTTCGCGGTGGGCGAGGAGAAGGCGGAGGCCGGGCGGCTCGGCTTCGAGCGGGGCCAGGTGGCGAGTCCCGGGTACGGACAGGGACGACTGGCGCAGATGCTCGCGGAGGAGGGGCGCCATGCGGAGGCGGCGGACGTCTGCGGGAGGTACGCCCGATCGCGGCGGCCTGAGGTCTGCTTCTGGACCACGGTCGAGTGGGCGGCGGAGCTCGACGCCGCCGGGCGGCACGAGGAGGCCCTGGCCGCCTTCACGGAACTCGTGGACGACACCCGGAGCAAGGTGGAGGTCGACACCTCGCCGCTGGCCAACCTGGTGTGGGAGCTGGTCCACCGTTCCCGGATGTTCGACGCCGCCGGTCACCGGAGGGAGGCCGGGGCGGATCGGCAGGAGGCACTCCTGGTACTCGCCCGCCTGGCGGAGGCGGGCGAGCCCAAGGTCTGGAGCAACATCCTCACCTGGTGGGTGACCCTGTTCGCCCTGTCGGGCCGGGCGGCGGAGCCGGTCGGGTCCCGGGACGCACCCGTGCCGCCGTTCGGGGCCGACTACCTTCACTGGTCGCCCGACACGAGGGAGACCTACTTCGGCGACATCCCCGCTCTTGAGGCGGAGGTCGTCGAGCTGACCGAGGCGGGGCGCCTCGCCGAGGCGGTGGCCGCGCACCACCGGCTGGCCCGGCGCACCGCCGTGTCCCAGGAGAAGCGCACGTACCGGATCGAGGACCCGCTGCGTCCCCTCTTCGACGAAGGCGTGGCGCTCGCCCGCCGTCTCGACACCTCGGTGGAACCCGTGGGGGGCGGTGCCGAGTTGGCCCGCACGCTCACGGATCGCGCCATGTTCCTCGTCGCCGCCAAGCGGTACGAGGAGGCCCATGCGGACTTCGTGGAGGTCGTCGCCCTCCTCGACGGCGCCATCCGGCCACCAATCGTTACCCGCACGTAACTTACCGACCAGTTACCAGAGGTAAGGCGCTCCGGTTACCGTCGGGTCACTTTCACTGCCCCCCATCCCCCCAGCAGTGCCCCCAGTGAGGAGTGACCCGTGCGCACACCCGTGAGCCTCGCCGTCTCGGCCGCTCTCGTGGCCGGGACGGCCCTCGGGCTCGCCCCCGCCGCCCAGGCCGGTGAGACCGGAACGAGCACGGCCGCCGGCATCCGCTTCGTCGACATCGCCGGGGAGGGCGGCACCGTCCTCAAGGCGAACGTCGTCACCCCCGCCGGGGCCGGCGGCTCCGCCCGCCTCCCCCTGGTCGTGCTGCCCACCAGCTGGGCCATGCCCCAGATCGAGTACCTGGCCCAGGCCCAGAAGCTCGCCGATTCCGGTTACGTCGTGGTGAGTTACAACTCGCGCGGCTTCTGGCAGTCCGGCGGCGAGATAGAGACCGCCGGCCCGAAGGACATAGCCGACGCCTCGAAGGTGATCGACTGGGCCCTCGCCAACACGCCCGCCGACCCCGCGCACGTGGGCATGGCGGGGGTCTCCTACGGCGCCGGGATCAGCCTGCTCGCCGCCGCGCACGACTCCCGGATCAAGGCCGTCGCCGCGCTGAGCGGCTGGGCCGACCTCATCGACTCCATCTACAGCGGCCGCACCCAGCACCTCCAGGCCGCCGCGCTGCTCGGTGGCGCCGGATATCTCACCGGGCGTCCCGGACCCGAACTCCAGGAGATCCTGGGCGACTTCCTCTCGTCGAACCTCGACAAGGAGGACGAGATGATCGCCTGGGGCCGCGAGCGGTCCCCGCTCACCTACCTGGACCGGATCAACGCCAACGGTGCCGCGATCATGATGGGCAACGCCTGGGGCGACACCATCTTCCCGCCGAACCAGTACGCGAGCTTCTACGAGAAGCTCACCGGCCCGAAGCGGCTGGAGTTCCGGCCCGGCGACCACGCCACCGCCGAGGCCACCGGCATCCTCGGGCTCCCCAACGACACCTGGACCAACGCCCACCGCTGGTTCGACCGCCACCTCAAGGGCGTCGACAACGGCATCGACCGCGAGCAGCCCGTCCAGCTCAAGTCCCGCTCCGCCGACGGCTACGAGGGCTACCCCGACTGGAAGTCCGTCCACGCCAACCAGCGGAAGTTCGCCCTCGCCGACACGGAGCACCTCTGGGCGAACGTCGACTCCGGCGCCAACGGCGGCATCACCCTGCTCACCAATCTCCTGGACCAGCTCTTCCGCACCCCGCCCACCGTCTCCGTCCCGCTGCTCCCCCGCGCCTTCGCCGGCGTCTGGCAGTCCGAGCGGTACGACACCCCGCAGCGGGTGCGCGGCACGGCCAAGGTGCACACCACGGTCACCTCCACGAAGGAGAGCGGCACCTTCGTCGCGTACCTCTACGACGTGGGCCCGCTCGGCATCGGCAAGCTGGTCAGCAACGCCCCGTACACCTTCCACGGCAAGGCGCCGGGGAAGCCGTTCGCCGTCGATCTGGAGCTGTTCTCCACGGCGTACGACGTACCCGCCGGACACCGGCTCGCCCTGGTCGTCGACACCGTCGACCCGCTCTACATCGAGCACAACCCGACCGGCGCGCAGCTGACCTTCTCCTCCCCTTCGGCCGACCCGTCGTACGTGTCGGTACCGCTGCGGGAGAAGTGATCACCGGCTGCTGCCGGGCGGGAGGGCTTCACAGCAGCTACTGCGCTCCCGGCAGCAGCGTCCCGGGGTCGGCCGGCGCGACGTCCACGGCCTTCGTCTTCGGGCTGCGGCGCTCTCGGCGGGCCACCCAGGTGGCGAACCAGGAGAGCAGCATGCACATCCCGATGTAGATCGGTGAGATGACCAGCACGACGGGGATGAACGGCAGGTCGTAGTCGAGGTTCGACGCGATCAGTTTCCCCGCGTGCAGGAACTCCTCGTAGGTGATGAGGAAGCCGAGCGAGGTGTCCTTGAGGGCGACCACCAGCTGGCTGATGATGGCCGGCAGCATCGCCCGGACCGCCTGCGGCGCGAGGACGTAGGTCATCACCTGCGTCTTGCGCATGCCGAGCGCGTACGCGGCCTCGCCCTGACCGCGCGCGACGGAGTGGATCCCGGTGCGGAGGACCTCGGCGAGCACCGAGCCGTTGTAGAGGGTCAGTCCGGCGACGAGCGCGGGCAGCGGCTGCACCTTCAGCGCCACGAAGATGAAGAAGATCATCACGAGGACGGGCATCGCGCGGAAGAACTCGATGAGCAGGGTCGAGATCCACCGCAGCGGGCGGCGCTCGGAGAGCCGGCCGGTGGCGAGGACCGCGCCGAGCGCGAGCGAGAGCACCGCTGCGTAGGCGAAGGCCTTGAGGGTGTTGCCGAGCCCTTCGAGGAGCAGCTCCTGGATGCCCTCGTAGGCGAAGGGCGACCACTTGGTGGAGGTGAACTGCTCGGTGTCGAAGAGGAGATAGAGGAACCAGCCGACCAGCGCGAGGATCACGACGGTGGACGCGAGGCCGTAGAGGAGGTGCCGTCGCCGGGCGTGCGGCCCGGGGATGTCGTAGAGGGCGGTGGACTCGGTCATCGGGCGACTCCCCAGCGCTTCTCCATGACGTGGAAGAGGGCGCTGATGGTGAGGGTGATGATCAGGTATCCGGCGGCGATCCAGACGAAGGTCCAGACGATGTTGTAGCCGAGCTCGCTCAAGGTCTTGTAGGTGCCCAGGAGTTCGGTGACGCTGAACGCCCCGGCGATCGCCGAGTTCTTGGCGAGGGCGATCAGGGTGGAGCCGATGGGCGGGATGACCGTGCGGAAGGCCTGCGGCAGGACGACCGTGCCGAGGGTCTGGGAGAACGTCATCCCCAGGCTGCGGGCCGCCTCCCCCTGGCCGCGCGGCACGGTGTTGATGCCGGAGCGCAGGACCTCGCAGATGAAGGCCGAGGTGTAGCAGCCGAGCGCGAGGACCGCGAACACCTCGAAGGGCAGGACGAGTCCGAACCGGGGCAGACCCAGCATGACCGCGAAGAAGAGCAGGGTCAGCGGGGTGTTGCGCAGGACCGTGACCCAGACCGTGCCGAAGACCCGGAAGGAGCCCACGGGCGCGACCCGGAAGGACGCCATGACGAAGCCCAGCACGAGGGCCAACACCGATGAGTAGACGGTGAGTTCGACGGTGCCGAAGAAGCCCTCGGCATAGAGGGAGAAGTTGTCGGTCAGGACGTCCATGTCGGGAGGCTCCTCCGGTCAGCTCGCCGGGTAGCGGTCGATGGCGGGCGGCGTCGGGGCGGGGACTCCGGAGAGTCCGAGGGTGGCGTCGTAGGCCTTCTTCCAGTCGCCGTTCCTCTCGTGGGCGGCGATGGCGTCGTCGAGGGCGAAGCGCAGCGCGTCGTCCCCGTGCGGGACGCCGACGCCGTACGGCTCCTTCGAGAACGGCTTGCCGACGACCTTGAGTTCGTCGGGGACCTTGGCGGCGTACCCCATGAGGATCGTGTCGTCGGTGGTGACCGCGTCGACCTGGTAGGTCAGCAGGTTGTCCACGCAGACGGAGTACGTGTCGTAGGCGACGAGTTCGGCCTCGGGGTAGTCCTTCTCGATCCGCTGGTACGGGGTGGACCCGGCGGCCGAGCAGACCCGCTTGCCGTCCAGGTCCTGCGGTCCCGCGATGTCGTTCTCGTCGGTGCGCACCAGGAGGGACTGGCCCGCCTGGTAGTAGGGTCCGGCGAAGCCGACGAGCTTCTTGCGGTTGTCGTTGATGGTGTAGGTGCCGACGTAGTAGTCGATCTGGCCGTTCTGCAGGGCGGTCTCGCGGTTGGCCGAGGCGATCGTGCGGAAGTCGATGCCGGCCGGATCGAAGCCGAGGGAGGCCGCCATCATCTTGGCGATCTCGATGTCGAAGCCGGAGTAGCGGCCGGTGGCGGGGTCCTTCTCGCCCATGTAGGGCTGGTCCTCCTTGGCGCCGACGACGAGACGGCCGCGCTTCTTCGCCCGGTTCCAGGTGCCCGAGTCGGGCAGGGTGAAGCCCGACTGGACCTGGTAGACGGGGAGTTGGTCGGGCTGGGGGCCCTTGACCGGGGGGCTGCCCTCCTTGCCGCAGCCGCCGAGCGGCGCCGTCGCGGCGAGCAGCAGGGCGAGGGCGGCCAGGGTCCGGCGCGTGCGCTGCATGGTTCCCACCCCGGTCAGTGCTTGAGGATCTTGGAGAGGAAGTCCTTGGCGCGCTCGCTGCGCGGACTCGTGAAGAACTCCTCCGGCGTGCGGTCCTCGACGATCCGTCCGTCGGCCATGAAGACGACCCGGTTGGCCGCGGAGCGGGCGAAGCCCATCTCGTGGGTGACGACCACCATCGTCATGCCGTCCCGGGCGAGTTGCTGCATGACCTCGAGGACCTCGTTGATCATCTCGGGGTCGAGGGCGGAGGTCGGCTCGTCGAAGAGGAGCGCCTTGGGGTCCATGGCGAGGGCGCGGGCGATGGCCACGCGCTGCTGCTGGCCGCCGGAGAGCTGGGCCGGGTACTTCTCGGCGTGTGCGGCGAGTCCGACCCGGTCGAGGAGTTCGCGCGAACGCCGGTCGGCCTCCTCCTTCTTGCGCTTGCGGACCTTGATCTGCGCGAGGGAGACGTTCGCGAGGACGGTCTTGTGCGCGAAGAGGTTGAAGGACTGGAAGACCATGCCGACCTCGGCCCGGAGCCGGGCCAGCGCCTTGCCCTCGCCGGGGAGGGGCTGCCCGTCGATGACGATCTCGCCCGACTCGACGTTCTCCAGCCGGTTCATCGCCCGGCAGAGGGTGGACTTGCCGGAGCCGGAGGGGCCGATGACGACGACCACCTCGCCACGGCCGACGGTGAGATCCACGTTCTGGAGGACATGCAGCGCGCCGTAGTGCTTGTTGACGCCACGCAGTTCGATCAGCGGATCGACGACGGCCATACGCTGCCCTGCCCCGTTTCTCAGCGGTGTCGCGGTCAGCGCAAACTATCCACCAGAAAAAGGGACTTCACGGCCGACACGCATGAAACGGGAATAAGCCGTATTTACTGCAAAAGGGTGGCGTGGAGTGGAGCCGGAAGGGGGTTCCGGCGGGGTCGATGCGGGGGTTGGTACGGGGTCGGTGCGGGATCGGTGTGGGGTCCGCGCGGGCGCCCGCTCAGTACTCCGCCGCCTCCGCGTACACCTGGTAGAGCTCCGGCGCACCCGTCATCGCCCAGTCGATACCGGCCTCGACGACCTGGATCTCCCGGCCGGATGCGAGCCGCACCACCGGACTGCCACCGGGCCACACCTGCCACCGGGCCCCGGGGACGTTCCGGACGATCACGGTGCCGAGGTAGAGACCGGCGTCGTTGCCGACCCAGGGCAGCTCCTCCGGGTCGTCCCGCCAGCGGGGCGGCAGCTGGTCCAGCTCCTGGAGGGAGCGCGGGCTGTCGTCGAGCGCCACCCCGGCCTGTTCGACGCGGGCGCGGAGCAGCTCGCACTCGGAGAGCAGCTCCCCCACTCCCTCGGGGTCGCGGTCGAAGGCCGTGGCCAGCGGTGAGCCGGCGTCGTCCTCGGGCTCGTGACGCTTGCGCCAGTTGTCCAGAAACGGGATGTTCATCCGAACAGCGTCGCACCGTCACCCACGGGTCGACCACCCGGCGCGCGGAGATCATCTCGGCGTGCCGGGCCTCGCCCCGGGCGGTTTCTAGACGTCGAGGTCGACCACGACGGGCGCGTGGTCCGAGGCGCCCTTGCCCTTGCGCTCCTCGCGGTCCACGTAGCTGTCCGAGACGGCCTCGGCGAAGGGCTTGTTCCCGTAGACCAGGTCGATGCGCATGCCCTTGTTCTTCGGGAAGCGGAGCTGGCGGTAGTCCCAGTACGTGTAGGGGTGGTCGTACTTGAGGGGGCGCGGGACCACGTCGCCGAGACCGGCCTCGCGCAGGCCCGCGAGGGCGGCCCGCTCCGGCTCCGTGACGTGCGTGGCGCCCTCGAAGACGGCGATGTCCCAGACGTCCTCGTCGGTCGGGGCGATGTTGTAGTCGCCGAGGACGGCGAAGGGCCGCTCCCCCGCCGCGTCCTCCGCGACGGCCGCCTTGAGCGCCTCCAGCCAGCGCAGCTTGTACGCGTAGTGCTCGTGGACGACCTCGCGGCCGTTCGGCACGTAGACCGACCAGACGCGGACCGGGCCGCAGGTCGCGGAGATGGCCCGCGGCTCCTGCACTCCCTCGTACTCGGGGCCACCGGGCAGCCCCGTGACCACGTCCGCGAGGCCGACCCGGGAGACCAGGGCGACGCCGTTCCACCGTCCGGTGGCGTTGACCGCCGACTCGTACCCCAGGGCGCGCAGCTCCTCGGTGGGGAACTGCTCGGCGGTGCACTTGGTCTCCTGGATGCACAGCACGTCCGTGCCGCTGCTCTCCAGCCAGGCAAGGAGTCGGGGCAGCCGGGCGGTGATCGAATTGACGTTCCAGGTGGCGATGCGCATGGGCGCAAGCCTACTGGCGGGGTGTGACAGTCGGCGGATTCAGAGCTCGGCGGACGCGCCCGGCGCGAGGCGGGCGTGGTCGGTGCCGCCGAGGGCGCCGATCTGACGGTCGTAGATCGGCCGGGCCAGGTCGGTGAGGAGGGCGTCGTGGATGTCGTACGCCCGGCGCGGCTTCACCTCGCGTACGTAGTCGATGACCTCGGAGATCTTGTTCCAGGGGGCCATGACCGGCAGCAGCAGGGTGTCGACCGGCCGGTCCGGGACGGTGAGCGCGTCGCCGGGGTGGAAGACGGCTCCGTCGACGAGGTAGCCCACGTTGGTGATGCGCGGGATGTCCGGGTGGATCACCGCGTGCAGCTCGCCGTGGACCTGGACGTCGAAGCCGGCCGCGGTGAAGGTGTCACCGTGGCCGACGGTGTGCACACGGCCGGGGAAGGCCGCCGAGAGCTGTGCGGCGACGCTCCGCAGCGTCCAGATCTCGGCGGCCGGGTTGGCGTCCAGGGCCGCGCGCAGCCGGCCCTCGTCGAAGTGGTCCGGGTGCTCGTGGGTGACGAGCAGGGCGTCGGCCCCGAGGGCCGCGTCCTCCTCGGTGAAATTCCCCGGGTCGAGGACGAGCGTCCGCCCGTCCTTCTCCAGCCGGACGCAGGAGTGGGACTTCTTCGTCAGCTTCACGCGGCCCAGATTACGCGGGAGGGGTCGTCTCCTCCTGGATGACGCGGGTGACCACGCGCAGGGCGGTCTCGGCGGCCGGGAGGCCGCAGTAGACGCCCGTGTGGAGCACGATCTCGCGGAGCTCGTCGGGCGACAGGCCGTTGCGGAGGGCGGCGCGGGTGTGGTCGGCGAGGGCCTCCCGGTGGCCTCCGGCGATGAGGGCCGTGAGGGTGACGACGCTGCGGGTGCGCCGGTCGAGGCCCTCGCGGCTCCAGACCTCCCCCCAGGCGTACCGGGTGAGGAGCTCCTGGAAGGGGCTGTCGGGGTCGTCGGCGAGGGCCTGGTCCACGTGGGCGTCGCCGAGGACCTCGCGGCGCAGGCCGAGACCCGTCTCGTACGGGTCGGGGCGGCCGGCCTCGGCGGGCTCGGCGGCCGGGGCCGCGGGGGCGGGCTCGGCGGCGGGGTCCGTCACCGCCGGCAGCGGCGGCACGGTCAGGGTGCCGCCGGCCTCCTGCGCGGTGCCCGCGAAGTGCTCGGTGAGCAGGTCCGTGACGGCGGCGGGCTGCTCGACGGGGGCGAGGTGCGAGGCGCCGGGCACGACGGCGAGCCGGGCGTCGGCGATGCCGGCGACCAGGGTGCGGGCCTCGGCGGGGCCGGTGACCTGGTCCTCGGAGCCGACGAGGACCAGGGCGGGGATGCCGATCCGGCCGAGGGCCTCGCGGACGTCGAAGACCGCGAGGGCCTCGCAGGCGGCGACGTAGCAGGCGGGGTCGGTCGTCCGGACCATCTGCACGGCCCAGTCGACGATGGCGGGCTGCGCTCCGGCGAAGAGCGGCGTGAACCACTGCTCGGGCGCGGCGCGGGCCATCGGCTCCAGTCCGTTGGCACGGACGATGACACCGCGCTGCCGGAACTCGTCGGCGCTGCCGAACCGGGGCGAGGTGGCGACCAGGGCGAGCGAGGCGACCCGGTGGGGTGCGCGCAGGGCCAGGTCGAGGCCGACCGCGCCGCCGAGGGAGCAGCCCGCGTAGCCGAACCGCTCGACGCCGAGCACGTCGAGGGTGGCGAGGAGCCGGTCCCCGAGCTCGGCGACGGAGGTGAAGGGCTGGGCGGGGGCGCCGCCGTGACCGGGCAGGTCGAAGCGGACGACCCGCCACTCGCGGGTGAGCTCGGGTATCTGCCGGTCCCACATGTGCCAGGTGGTACCCAGGGATGGCCCTATGACCAGGACCGGAGCGTCTTCTCGCCCGTCTACGCGGTATTGCAGGGTGTTCGTCGATGTCTCACTCACCCGCAAGACCCTCTCATCTCTCACGGAACCCCCTGTGGTCGGGGCCCACGACGTTCATGGGTACCACAACTGCTCCGCCGCCCACCGAGGCGGCGGGCGGCGGAGCAGTCGGGTGTGATGGATCGGTGTCACCGGTCGGCGGGCCGGTGGTCGCCGTGGATCAGAAGGTCAGCTTCCAGCTGTCGATGTAGCCGGTGTCGACTCCGAACATGTCCTGGACCTTGAGCTTCCAGGTGCCGTTGGCGACCTCGCTGGAGGCGTTCACCGTGTAGGCGTCGATCACGTTGGCGTCCCCGTCGTCGAGGTCGGAGTCCTTCAGGCGATACAGCGTGCCGTCGGGGGCGACCAGGTCGATGACCAGATCACCGCGCCACATGTGCTTGATGTCGACGCCCACCTTGAGCTTCTTCGGCGCATTGCCGCTCTGGCCTATGACGTTGATGTCGGAGAACACCGCGGCGCCCCCGTCGGGGATGGTTACGTCGGTGATGTTCTCGAAGGTGGTGATCACGCTGGCGACGTTCCAGGTGAACGTGGCGGTGGAGGAGGCGCCGGTGGAGTCGGTGACCGTGACGGTGACGTTGCTGGTGCCCAGCGTGGTCGGGGTGCCGGAGATCAGGCCGGTGGAGGCGTTGATCGACAGGCCGGCGGACAGGCCGGTGGCGGTGTAGGTCAGCGCGCCGGGGTTGGTGCTGCCGGCCTGGATCTGCAGGCTCGTGGCGGCGTTGACCAGGGCGGTCTGGCTGCCCGGGTTGGTGACCGTCACGCCCTGGGCGGTGCGGGGGCCGACGTTGATGCCGGCCCAGGCGTTGGCGGCGTTGAGGTAGGTGGTGCTGTTCAGGCCGTACAGGTCGGCGGCGGCGTTCAGCGTCGCGGTGCGGGCACCGGCGTACCTGGTGACGGAGGTCATGTAGGTGGTGAGCGCCCGGTACCAGATCTTGGCGGCGGCGTCGCGGCCGATCGCGGTGACCGGAAGTCCGTCGGAGGTCGGGGAGTCGTAGCTCACACCGTTGATCGTCTTGGCGCCGCTGCCCTCGGAGGCCAGGTAGAACCAGTGGTTGGCCGGCCCGGAGGAGTAGTGGACGTCGATGTAGCCGATGCCGGAGTACCAGTAGTCCTCGGAGCCGCCGTCCTTGCTCGGCTTGTCCATGTAACGCAGCGGGGTGCCGTCGCCGTTGATGTCGATCTTCTCGCCGACCAGGTAGTCACCGGCGTCGTCGGGGTTGTTCGCCCAGAACTCCACCGCGGCGGCGAAGATGTCGGAGGTGGCCTCGTTCAGGCCGCCGGACTCGCCGCTGTAGACGAGGTTGGCGGTGCTGGCGGTCAGGCCGTGCGTCATCTCGTGGGCGCCGACGTCGATCGAGGTCAGCGGCTTGGCGTTGTTCTCGCCGTCGCCGTAGGTCATGCAGAAGCAGCCGTCGGACCAGAAGGCGTTGACGTACGCGTTGCCGAAGTGGACCCGGGAGTAGGCGGCCACACCGTCGTTGCGGATGCCGTTGCGGGCGTGCACGTTCTTGTAGTAATCCCAGGTCAGCTGGGCACCGTAATGCGCGTCCACGCCGGCGGTCTGGGCGTTGGAGGGGGATCCGTTGCCCCAGACGTCGTCGGCGTCGGTGAACAGCGTGCCGGTGCCCGAGGTGCCGCCGCCGAGGTTGTAGGTCTTGTTGCCGCCGCGGCTGGGGTCGTTCAGCTGGTACGTCGAGCCGGACAGCGAGGTGCCGATGTTCACCGTGCCGCTGTACGAACTGTTGCCGGTGCCGGTGTGCACCCCCTGGTACTCGAAGAGCTTGGCACCGGTGGTGGCGTCGGTGATCACGTGCAGCTCGGAAGGGGTGCCGTCGTGCTGCACCCCGCCGACCACGGACTCCCAGGCCAGCACCGGCTTGCCGGAGCCGGCCCAGACGACCTTGCGCACCGACTCCGCGGTCGGGGCCTTGACGCCCCCGGCCTTGGCCCGGCCCAGCGCGACGGCCTTCGCCGACTCGGCGCTCTTGGTTGCGGCGGTGGAGGCGACGGTGATGGCGGCCTTGGTGGCCTTGGTGACGCTCTTGACCGTGCCGTTGGCGGCGGTGTGGACCACCAGGTCGCCGCCGAGGACCGGCAGGCCGGCGAAGGTGCGCTCGTAACGGGTGTGCACGCTGCCGTCGGCGTCCTTGGTCACCGAGCGGGGCAGCAACGCCTCCTGCCCGCCCAGACCCAGGGCCTTGGCGGTGACGGCCCGTTCGGCGTGGGCGTCGGCCAGCAGCGCGGCGCGCTCGGCCGGGCTGAGCTGGAGCGGCAGCGCGCCGGAACGGGCCTGCGCCGAGGGCGCCGCCTGGGCCTGGGCCGGGGTGCCGGCGCTGGCGCTGGCGTTGCCGGGGAGCGCGACGGCGACCATCGCGGCACCGGCGAGTAACGCGCCCGCGGCGAGGACCTTAGGTGGGATGAAACTCAACGGAACTCCTTCTGCGGCAGCCGAAGGTCTCGGCCGGTGACAGCCGGCTGCATGGGGTTGTGAGCCGACCGTTAGAGCTGTGAAGCGGGTAACCCCCGGGATTCCCCAGGAGTTGATGCCGTTGCACATGCGCGTTAAGCGCACAAGAACTGACGTGAGATTGCCAGAACTGACCCGCGCATGTCACTAGCGCGCAGGATAGTCAATCAACACGCAGCATCCGGAGGGCATCAACGAGCCCCGGGGGAGCGGCCGTTCGCCCCGATCGAGCACACGACCACGCCATGCCGCGCTCGGAGACAACGACCGACGAGGCCCATTACCTTCTCGATGGCTCCGCAACGAGGCCCCCAGCCAACGGAGTTGGCTGAATTCCTCCTCCTGTCGATCGCACGCCCCCGGGGGTGCACGGCTCCGGAGGCATCGCCAGGCCGCCGATCAGGGGCATGACCACCGGCTTGTCCGCAGGTATCGATGTCGGCAACGGCAGTTCGTTCCTGCGCGCTAGTGACATGAACGGGTCAGTTCTGCCAATCTTGCGCCCGTTCCGGTGCGCGGTGCGCGCACGGGTAACGACACCCAACCCCCTGGGGAATCCCAGGGGTTACCGCTCCACCGCTCTCCCGGTCGGCTCACAACCCCATGCGGCCGGCTGTCACAGGCCGAGACCCTCGGCCGCCGAAGAAGGAGTTCCGTTGAGTCTTCTCCCCCACAGGGCCCTCGCCGCGGGCGCGTTACTCGCCGGTGCCGCGATGGTCGCCGTCGCGCTCCCCGGCAACGCCAGCGCCAGCGCCGGCACCCCGGCCCAGGCTCAGGCCCAGGCCCAGGCCCCGGCGCCCTCGGCGCAGGCCCGTTCCGGCGCGCTGCCGCTCCAGCTCAGCCCGGCCGAGCGCGCCGCGCTGCTGGCCGACGCCCACGCCGAACGGGCCGTCACCGCCAAGGCCCTGGGTCTGGGCGGGCAGGAGGCGTTGCTGCCCCGCTCGGTGACCAAGGACGCCGACGGCAGCGTGCACACCCGTTACGAGCGCACCTTCGCCGGCCTGCCGGTACTCGGCGGCGACCTGGTGGTCCACACCGCCGCCAACGGCACGGTCAAGGGCGTCACCAGGAGCGCCCCCTCTGCGATCACGGTGGCTTCCACCGCCGCGGCCGAGAGCGCCGAGTCGGCGAAGTCCTTCGCCCTGGGCCGGGCGAAGGCCAAGGGCGCCAAGACTCCCACGGCCGAGTCGGTGCGCAAGGTCATCTGGGCCGGCTCCGGCAAGCCCGCCCTCGCCTGGGAGTCCGTTATCGGCGGACTCCAGCACGACGGCACCCCTTCCGAACTGCACGTGATCACCAACGCCACCACCGGCGCCAAGCTCTTCGAGTACCAGGGCGTGCACACCGGCACCGGAACCGGCCAGTACAGCGGCCAGGTCACCATCGGCACCTCCGGGTCCGGCAGCAGCTACACCCTGAACGACGCCGCCCGTGGCGGTCACAAGACCTACAACCTGAACGGCGGCCGCTCGGGCACCGGCACGCTGTTCACCGACGCCGACGACGTCTGGGGCAACGGCCTGCCCGCCAACGCCCAGACCGCCGGCGTGGACGCGCATTACGGTGCCCAGCTGACCTGGGACTACTACAAGAACGTGCACGCCCGCAACGGCATCCGCAACGACGGCGTGGCCGCCTACTCCCGGGTCCACTACGGCAGCGCCTACGTCAACGCCTTCTGGGACCCGTCCTGCTTCTGCATGACCTACGGCGACGGCGAGGGCAGCGCCAAGCCGCTGACCTCGATCGACGTCGCCGCGCACGAGATGACGCACGGTGTGACCTCCTACACCGCCGACCTGCGCTACTCGGGCGAGTCCGGCGGCCTGAACGAGGCCACCTCCGACATCTTCGGTACGTCGGTGGAGTTCTGGGCCAACAACGCCTCCGACCAGGGTGACTACCTGCTCGGCGAGAAGATCGACATCAACGGCGACGGCACCCCGCTGCGCTACATGGACAAGCCGAGCAAGGACGGCGCCTCCAAGGACTACTGGTACAACGGCATCAAGGACATCGACGTCCACTACTCCTCCGGCCCGGCCAACCACTGGTTCTACCTGGCCTCCGAGGGCAGCGGCGCCAAGACGATCAACGGCGTCAGCTACAACTCCCCGACCTCCGACGGACTGCCTGTCACCGCGATCGGCCGCGACGCCGCCGCCAAGATCTGGTACCGGGCGCTCACCACCTACATGACCTCCACCACCACCTACTCCGGCGCCCGCACCGCCACCCTCCAGGCCGCCGCCGACCTCTACGGCATATACAGCCCCACCTACAACAACGCCACCAACGCCTGGGCCGCCGTCAACGTCGGCCCCCGCATCGTCCTGGGCGTGACGGCCACCAACCCGGGCAGCCAGTACACGGCGGTCAACGGCGCCGCGAGCCTGCAGATCCAGGCCACCAGCACCAACCCCGGCCCGCTGACCTACTCGGCCACCGGCCTGCCCGCGGGCCTGTCGATCAACGCCTCCACCGGCCTGATCTCCGGCACTGCCACCACGCTGGGCACCAGCAACGTCACCGTCACGGCGAAGGACTCCACCAACGCCACCGGCACCACCACCTTCACCTGGAAGATCTACACGCCCGGCCCTTGCGACCCGAAGCAGCTGCTCGGCAACCCCGGCTTCGAGTCCGGTAAGACCGTATGGACCGCCACTCCCGGCGTCATCGGCGACTACTCCATCCAGCCGGCGCACACCGGTACGTGGAGGGCGTGGCTGGCCGGCTACGGCGACACCCACAGCGACACCCTCTCCCAGACGGTGACCATCCCGGCCGGCTGCGGCGCGACCCTGACCTACTGGCAGCACATCGACACCGAAGAGCCCATGGCCGGAAACCAGTACGACAAGCTGACGGTCCAGGCCAACGCGACCACTCTGGCCACGTTCTCCAACCTGGACGCGAACGAGGGCTACGTGAAGAAGACCTACGACCTGTCCGCCTTCGCCGGGCAGAGCGTCACCCTGAAGTTCGCGGGCACGGAGGACAGCTGGTACCAGACGTCCTTCGTGATCGACGACGTCGCCATCACCATCAACCCCTGAACTCCTGAACCCCTGAACCCCTGAACCCCTGCACACAGCTGAACCCCTGCACACAGCTGAGGCCCTGACGAGCCGCGGCGCGGCTCGTCAGGTGATCGTGGTCGTGCCGGGGGTCAGGGGCTGGTGGTGGAGACCGCGTACACCCGGGGAAAGGCCGGGTCGGTGAGGTCGACCGTGATGTCGGTGGTCGGGCGCGGCTCCTCGCGCCTGACGGTGGTTCCCGACCAGTTCATGCCCTCGACGAAGGTCCAGCCGGCGATGTCGGCGTCACGGTCACCGACGGCGATCCGCCCGGGGGTGAGCAGTGTGCGGGCGGTGCCGGACTCGGCGAGGAAGGTGTCGAGGCCGGTGGCGGTCGTCGTGAACTGGACGTAGAGCCGGCTGGTCTTCCAGTTGCTGGTCTCGTAGTACGCGACGTCCCAGGCCCCGGCGGGGATCGGGACCTCGAAGACCCGGCGCTTCATCTGCGAGGGCCGGTTCGTCTGGAGGCCGGCCGCCGAGGACTCGCGTTCCTTGTCGCGGCCGCTGTCGCGGCTCTGGCCGGCGGAGACGACGAGGTAGCCGGCCGGGATGCCGACGAGCAGCACGATGATGACGGCCGTCAGCCAGCGCCGGCGGATCATGTGCCGGTGGTCCTCGGGCAGCTTGTCGGGCCGCCCCAGGGGAGGGCGGGTCGGGTGGGGCACGGTCATGAAGAAGGGTCCTCGGGGGTACGGGGGGCCCGGACGGAGGTCCCGCTGCGCAGGGCCTGGGCGTAGCGCTCGTACCGTTCGTACCGCTCGACGCGGCGCCGGTTGGCGCGGCGGAAGCGGCGGGCGACGAGCCGGGCGAGGTCGGCGGCGCCGACCATTCCGGCCTCGGGGCCGAGCTGGGCGCGGGTGATGCGGGCCTCGGGCCGGTAGCCGCGGCCGGTGAGGTGGCGGCGGAAGGCGTCGCGGGCGGGGCCGATGAGGAGGTCGTCGGCGGCGGAGACGCCCCCGCCGATGACGAAGCAGGAGGGGTCGAGGGCGGCGGCGAGGTTGGCGATGCCGACGCCGAGCCACTGGCCGATGTCCTGGAGCAGCTCGATGCTCATGGCGTCGCCCTCGCGGGCGAGCTCGGTGATGAGCGGTCCGGTGATGTCGGAGATGTTCCCCTTGACCCGCTCGATGATCTCGTACGCCACCGGGGAGTCGGCGGCGGCCAGCTCGCGGGCCTCGCGGACGAGCGCGTTGCCCGAGCTGTACTGCTCCCAGCAGCCGCGGTTGCCACAGGGGCAGCGGTGGCCGCCGGGGACGACCTGCATGTGCCCGAACTCGCCGGCGACACCGTACTTGCCGCGCTTGACCTGGCCGTCCTCCAGGATCGCGCCGCCGATGCCCGTACCGAGGGTGATCATGACGAGGTGGTCCTCGCCGCGTCCGGCGCCGAAGCGCCATTCGGCCCAGGCGGCGGTGTTGGCGTCGTTGTCGACCATGACGGGGACGGCGAGCCGGCCCTGCAGGGAGTCCCGGAGGGGTTCGTTGCGCCAGGCGAGGTGGGGGGCGAAGAGGACCCGGGCCCGGTCGGCGTCGACCCAGCCGGCCGCGCCGATGCCGACGGCGTGCACGTCGTGCCGGTCGGCGAGGTCGAGGACGAGCTCGACGATGGTGTCCTCGACGACCTTGGGGCTCTTGGACTTGTCCGGGGTCTCGGTGCGGAGCTTCTCCAAGATGTTGCCGTCCGCGTCGACGACGCCGGCCATCACCTTCGTACCGCCGATGTCGATGCCGACGGTCGGCACCCGGGGCGCGGTCAGGTGGGAGCGCCGCTCCCGGGTCCCGACGGTCCGCAGCACGGTGCCCCGGGCGGATCCCCGGTGGGTGAGGTCGCGGTAGGTACTCATCGGCTCCGATTCTGCCAGGTGTGGTGTGAGGGGGCCGTTATGTGCCGGAGGGCCGCTCCAGCTCGTGGCGGAGGTCCTCCAGCTCGCTGCCGCCCGCCATCTGGCGGGTCAACTCGTCGAGCGTGACGGAGCTCTTGGTGTGGCTGCCGGCCATCACTCCGCGCTTGAGCAGGACGAACCGGTCGCCGACGAGGTAGGCGTGGTGGGGGTTGTGCGTGATGAGGACCACGCCGAGGCCCTGGTCACGGGCGGCGGCCACGTACTTCAGGACCACCCCGGACTGCTTGACGCCGAGCGCGGCGGTCGGCTCGTCGAGGACGAGGACCTTGGCGCCGAAGTGGACGGCGCGGGCGATGGCCACGCACTGGCGCTCGCCGCCGGAGAGGGTGCCGATGGGCTGGTCGACGTCGCGCAGGTCGATGCCCATGCGCAGCAGCGCCTCGCGGGTGGTGGTGCGCATGAGGTCGACGTCGAGCCGCTTGAACGGGCCGGAGCCCTTCGTGGGCTCGGAGCCGAGGAAGAAGTTCCGCCAGACCGGCATGAGGGGGACGACGGCGAGGTCCTGGTAGACGGTGGCGATGCCCCGGTCGAGGGCGTCGCGCGGGTTGGCGAGGGTGACCTCCTCGCCCTCGATGCGGAAGGTGCCGGCGTCGTGCCGGTGGAGTCCGGCGACGATCTTGATGAGGGTGGACTTGCCGGCGCCGTTGTCGCCGAGGACACAGGTGATCTCGCCCGCGTCCACCCTCAGGGAGACCCCTTCGAGGGCGCGGATGTTGCCGTAGTACTTGCTGACGTCGTCGAGCTCGACCAGCGCGCTGGTTTCCGTCGTCACTTGGTCGCCTCCACGCGCTTGCGGATCCAGGCGTTCAGCAGCGTCGCCAGGAGGAGCATCGCTCCCAGGAAGAACATGAACCAGTCCGGGTTCCACTCGGCGTACACGATGCCCTTGCTGGTCATGCCGAAGATGAGGGCGCCGACCGCCGAGCCGATGGCGGAGCCGTATCCGCCGGTGATCAGGCAGCCGCCGATGACGGCCGCGATGATGTAGGTCAGCTCGTTGCCGACGCCTTCGCCCGACTGGACGACGTCGAAGGAGAAGAGCAGGTGCTGTCCGGAGATCCAGGCGCAGAAGGCCACGCCCATGTAGAGGCCGATCTTCGTCCGGTAGACCGGGACGCCGACCGCGCGGGCGGCGTCGGCTCCGCCGCCGACGGCGAAGATCCAGTTGCCGAAGCGGGTGCGCAGCAGGATCCAGGTGGCGAGGGCGACGAGGCCGAGCCACCACAGGATGGTGACCTTGAGCTCGACGCCGCCGACGGTCACCTGGGAGGCGAAGAGCTTCCGGGCGGAGGGGAAGCCCTCCATGTCGGCGATGGTCTTGGTGGAGACGGTGCCGCTGATCAGCTTGGTCAGGCCGAGGTTCAGGCCGGTCAGCATGAGGAAGGTGCCGAGCGTGATGATGAAGCTGGGCAGCTTGGTGCGGGTCAGCATGACGCCGTTGAAGACACCGATCGCGAGGGTGACGATCAGCGAGACGCCGACGCCGACCCAGACGTTCGCCGTCATCTGGTAGCTGAACATCGAGGAGACGAGCGCGGAGCTGGTGACCATGACGCCGGCGGAGAGGTCGAACTCGCCGCCGATCATCAGCATGGCGACGGGGACGGCCATGATGCCGATGGTGGAGGCCGCGTACAGCACGGTGCCGAGGCTGGCGGCGCGCAGGAAGCTGTCGGCGGCGAACGAGAAGAAGACGAAGACGGCGATCGCGCCGACGACCGAGCCGAGCTCGGGGCGGGCGAGGAGCTTCTTCAGCGGGGTGGTGCGCAGCAGCCGTTCGTCGACGTGGTCGATGCCGGATGGGGCGGAGGAGCTCATCGGGTGCCCCGCTCCGCGTACTCCTTGAGCGCGCCGGCCTGGTCCTTGGTGATGATCTGCGGGCCGGTGAGGACGGGCTTGCCGCCGCCGAGGACGTCGGCGTTGTAGCGGTACAGCCAGAGCAGGTCGACGGCCTCGTACCCCTGGAGGTAGGGCTGCTGGTCGACGGCGAAGCCGAGGGTGCCGGCCTGGAGGGCGGTGGCGACCTTGGCGTTGAGGTCGAAGGTGTCGATCTCGGCCTTGCTCCCGGCGCTCTCGGCGGCCTGGACGGCGGCGTCGGCGAAGGGGGCGCCCAGGGTGACGACGGCGTCGATGGCCTTGTCGGACTGGAGCTTGGCCTCGATGGAGGCCTTGACGTCGGGCATGTTGGTGCCGTCGACGTAGAGGTTCACGAGCTCGCCGCCGAAGGTCTTCTTCGCTCCGGCGCAGCGCTGCTCGTGGCCGATGTTGCCCTGCTCGTGCAGGACGCAGAGGGCCTTCTTCTTGGCGCGCTTGTCGAGCTCGTCGCCGACGGCCTCACCGGCGACGGTCTCGTCCTGCCCGATGTGGGTGAGGGCGCCGAAGGCCTTGGACTGCTCGGCGCCCGAGTTCACGGTGATCACCGGGATGCCGGCCTTGACGGCCTTCTCGACGGAGGCCTTCATCGCGTCGGGCTTGGCGAGGGTGACGATGAGTCCGTCGACGCCCTTGGCGATGTACGAGTCGATGAGCTGGGACTGCTGCTGGGCCTCGTCGCTGTGGGCGTAGAGGAAGTTGATGTTGTCCTTGACGGCGGCCTGCTTGGCACCGTTCTGGACGATGTCCCAGAAGGTGTCGCCGTCGCCGGAGTGGGTCACCATGGCGAAGGTCCAGCGGGGGGTGTCGACGGCCGCCCTGCCCTGTGCCGCCGCGGCCTTGCGGGCGTCCTCCGCCCGCTTTCCGCCGGTGCTGCTGCACCCCGCCAGCGCTCCTGTGAGCGCGAGCGCGAGCACGGCGCCGATGGCGGCCCGTACCCCTCCTGTCCGAAGCCTGGTCACGAGGCCGTGCCCTCCTTTGTGTCCTTCTGCGTGCATTGCAGTATCGGTCATGCAGGTCGTGGCACTTGTCAGGGGGGCCGTCGGGGACCCGGCCGGGGGCTACGGACGGACCATCAGCTGGAGCTCGAAGGAGTAGCGGGCGGCCCGGTAGAGATGGGATCCGTACTCGACGGCCCGGCCCTTGTCGTCGAAGGTGGTGCGTTCCATCGTGAGGAGCGGGGCACCCTCCCGCTCGTCCAGCAGCGCGGCCTCGTCGGCGGTCGCGGCGCGGGCGCCGATGGACTGGCGGGCGCTGTGCAGGGTGAGCGCGGCGGATCGGAGCATCCGGTAGAGGCCGGTGGTCTCCAGTCGTTCCGTGTTCGATTCGTCCGGTTCGAGGAGCCCGGCGGGCAGGTGGTTGCGCAGGTACGCCATGGGTTCGCCGTACGCGGTCCGCAGCCGCTCCAGGTAGTGGACCTCGCTGCCCTCGGGTACGCCGAGGGCGGCCGCGACGGATCCGGTGGCGGGTTCGAGGCGGTTGGTGAGGACCCGGGTGGCGGGGCGGCGGCCCGCGGCCTCCAGGTCGTCGTAGAGGCTGCCGAGCTCCAGCGGGCGCCGGACCCTGCTCTGCACGACCTGGGTGCCGACGCCGCGGCGGCGGACCAGGAGGCCCTTGTCGACGAGGGACTGGATGGCCTGGCGGACGGTGGGGCGGGAGAGGCCGAGGCGGGTGGCGAGGTCGATCTCGTTGCCGAGGAGGGTGCCGGGCGGCAGCGTCCCGTCCTCCACCGCGCTCTCCAGCTGCTGGGCGAGCTGGAAGTAGAGCGGGACCGGGCTGGTGCGGTCCACGGAGAGCGGAGGCAGGGGGGAGCCGGGCTGCTTGGACACGGGGGGAGCGTATCCGGGCGCGCCGGTGACAGGAAGCTGATGACGGGAAGTCGTGACGTCCGGTTGTCCTGACAAATCCTTGACACTGTGGCCGTACGGCTCCACGGTGGGGCCATGCGCATCGGACTGATCGGTACGGGACGGATCGGGAGTTTCCACGCGGGGGTACTGGCCCGCCACCCGGAGGTCGAGTCGCTGGTCGTGGCCGACGCGGACGCGACCCGGGCGGCCGGGGTCGCGGGGGCCCTCGGGGCGGAGGCGGCCCCGGACGTGGCGGCGCTGCTGGGGCACGCCCTGGACGCGGTGGTGATCGCCTCGGCGACGGCCGCGCACGCGGAGCTGATCGCCCGGGCCGCCGGCGCCGGTCTTCCGGCCTTCTGCGAGAAGCCGATCGCCCTGGACGTGGCCGGCACGCGAACGGCGCTGCGGGCCGTGGCGGAGGCGGGCACCGAGCTCCAGCTGGGGTTCATGCGCCGCTTCGACACCGGGTACCGGGCGGCGCGCGAGGCGGTGCGGTCGGGGCGGCTCGGCCGGCTGCACACCGTGCGGGCGGTGACGTCCGACCCGGAGCCGCCGCCCGCCGCGTACCTGCCGCTCTCCGGCGGTCTCTTCCGGGACTGTCTGGTGCACGACTTCGACATCGTCCGCTGGGTGACCGGCCGGGAGGTCGTGGAGGTGTACGCGACGGGCTCGGACGCGGGTCCCGCGATGTTCCGGGAGGCGGGGGACGTGGACGCGGCCGCCGCGCTCCTCACCCTGGACGACGGCACGCTCGTGACGGTGACGGGGACCCGGTGCAACGGCGCCGGGTACGACGTGCGGATGGAGCTGGCGGGCGAGCGGGACCAGATCGCGGTGGGCCTGGACGACCGGACCCCGCTCACCTCGGTGGAGCCGCAGGGGCCGCCCGCTCCGGGGAAGCCCTGGCCGGGGTTCCTGGAGCGGTTCGCCCCGGCGTACGAGGCGGAGCTCGACGCCTTCGTCCGGCTGGTGCGCGGCGAGGCGGCCAATCCGTGCGACGGCCGGGAGGCGCTGGCGGCGCTCCGGGTCGCCGAGGCGTGCGAGCGCTCGCGCCGGGAGCGGCGGCCGGTGCGGGTGGACGGCACCGCTCCCTGAGCCGGCTGAGGCTCCGGCGACCACCCGGAGCCGACTGATGCCCCGCCGACCACCCGGGGCCGACTGATGCCCCGCTGCCACTGGAGACGGCCGAGGCCCCCGCTGACCGCCTGAGACGGCCGAAGCCCCGCTGACCACCGGAGACGGCTGCTCCGTTCCCCACCGGGGCCGGCCGCTCCGCTCACCGCCCGGAGACGGTCGGCGCTCCGCTCACCACCGGACCGGGAGGTGGCGGACTCCGCGCATGAGGAGGCCGGGCAGCCACTCCCAGGGGTCGCCCTCGGGGTCGAGTTCGAGCCGGGGGAAGCGGTCCAGGAGGGTGCGGAGGGCGATCCTGCCCTCCAGGCGGGCGAGCGGGGCGCCCAGGCAGTAGTGGATGCCGTGGCCGAAGGCGAGGTGGCCTCGGGTGTCGCGGTGGATGTCGAATCGGTCGGGATCGGGGAAGCGGGCCGGGTCGCGGTCGAGCGCGCCGATCCCCACGAGGACGCTCTGGCCCGCCGGGATCACGGTGTCGCCGATCGTGACGGCCTCCCGGGTGAAGCGGAACGTGCTGGTCTCCACGGGCCCGTCGTACCGCAGGGACTCCTCGATCACCCCGTCGAGGAGGCCGGGGTCGGCACGCAGGGCGGCGAGCTGCTCGGGATGGGTGAGCAGGTTGCGGACGGTGTTGGCGATCAGGTTGACGGTGGTCTCGTGGCCGGCGATGAGCAACAGATAGGCCATGGCGCGGAGTTCGGGTCCAGAGAGCCGGTCGCCGTCCTCGGCGCGGGCGGCGATCAGGCCGGAGAGCAGGTCGTCGGCGGGCCCGGCGGCCCGCTTGTCCTCGATGAGCTCGTCGAGGTAGCCGCCGAAGCCCTCCATCGCTTCGACCATGCCGTCCTCGCTGCCCGGGGTGACGAGCTCGTTCGACCAGTGGCGGAAGGTCTCCCGGTCCTCGGCGGGGACGCCGAGGAGTTCGCAGATGACGGTGACCGGCAGCGGGAAGGCGTAGGCGTCGACGAGGTCGGCGCGTCCGGCCGGTTCCATCGCGTCGGCGAGTTCCCGGGTGAGCCGCTCGATGCGGGGGCGCAGGCTCTCGACCCGGCGGCCCGTGAACTCCCCCGTGACGAGTCGGCGCAGCCGGGTGTGGTCGGGGGCGTCCGCTCCGAGGAGGTGGACGCCGATGATGTCCTCCTCCGGCGGCCGTACGCCGATGACGGACGGGGACTTGGCGAGCCGGGGGTCGGCCAGCGCCGCGCGTCCCTCGTCGTGGCCGACGACCAGCCAGAACTGGAAGCCGTCGGGTGTGCGCACCTCGTGGACCGGGCCGGAGTCGCGGAGCCTCGCGTAGTAGGGGTACGGGTTCGCGGTGAAGTCCGCGCCGTACTCCCCCAGTTCGATGACGGACATCGAAGCAGACTAGCCGACTAGTCGTCCTCGTCGAGGAGGCCCGCGTCGTGGACGAGGAGGGCGATCTGGACGCGGTTGTTGAGGCCGAGCTTGGCGAGGACGCGCGAGACGTGGGTCTTGACGGTGGGGACGCTCATGTACAGCTCGGCGGCGATCTCCGCGTTGGAGCGGCCCCGGCCGACGGCGACGGCCACCTCCCGTTCGCGTGCGGCGAGTTCGGCGAGGCGCGTGGAGATCGCGGCGCGGCGTGACCGTTCCCGCCGGTCGGGCTGGTCCGGCTCTCCCGCGACGTGGGTCATCAGCTGGCGGGTGACGGCCGGGGAGAGCACCGGGTCCCCTGCGGCGACCCGGCGGACGGCGGCGACGATCTCGGCGGGCGGGGTGTCCTTGAGGACGAAGCCGGCGGCGCCCGCCCGCAGGGCGCGCAGGACCTGCTCGTCGGCGTGGAAGGTGGTGAGGACGACGACTTCGGGGGCGCCGGGGAGTGCGCGGAGGCGTTCGGTGGCGGTCAGCCCGTCGACGTCGGGCATGCGGATGTCCATGAGGACGACGTCCGGGGCGAGCCGGTCGACGAGCTCGGGGACCTCCCGGCCGTCGGCGCCCTCGCCGACGATCCGCAGGTCCTCGGCGCCGCCGAGCATGAGGGTGAGGCCCGCGCGGACCAGGGGGTCGTCGTCGACGATGAGCAGCCGGATGGTCATGGGGGCCACGGTAGCCAGGCGTGCAGGGCGAATCCGCCGTCGGGGGCCGGGCCGTGCTCCATCCGGCCGCCGGCGAGGGCGGCGCGCTCGGTGAGTCCGATGAGTCCCTGGCCGGAGCCGGGGACGTGCGGGACGGGTCCGGCGGGTGCGGGGTTGTGGACGGTGACGTCGAGGCCCTCGCCGGGGCGGCCGCGCACGGTGACGGTGACCTTGGTGCCGGGGGCGTGCTTGCGGGCGTTGGTCAGCCCCTCCTGGGCGATGCGGTAGGCGGTACGGCCGGTGGAGGCGGGGACGGCGGGTGTGTCCTCGGCGGTGTCGACGTCGAGGTCGAGGACGACGTCCGCGCCGGCCTCGCGGGACTCGGCGACGAGCGCGTCGAGGGTGGCGAGGGTGGGCTGGGGCCGGTCGCCGCCGCCGTCGCCGTTCTCGCCGGGCGTTCGCAGGACGCCGATGATCTCGCGCAGGTCCTGGAGGGCCTCGTGGGCGCTGTCGCGGATGACACCGGCGGCGCGGGCGACCTGCTCGGGCGGGGCGTCGGGCCGGAACTCCAGGGCCCCCGCGTGCACGCTCAGCAGGGTCAGGCGGTGGGCGAGGATGTCGTGCATCTCGCGGGCGATGGCCTCCCGGGCGAGCCGCTGGGCCTGGGCGGCGCGCAGTTCGGCCTCGGCCTCGGCGCGGCGGGCGCGCTCGCGGAGGGCCTCGACGAGCTGGCGCCGGGAGCGGACGAGCATGCCCCAGGCGGTGACGAGGAGGATGAGGACGAAGCCGAGGACGACCGCGATCCCGGCGTTGAGGGTGGGGTCGGGGCGGACGAAGACCTGGACGGTGGAGGCGGCGACGGCGAGCGCCCCGATCCAGGCGACCTCGCGGAAGGGGCGGCGTACGGCGACGCTGAAGAGGCTCGCGAGGACGGCACCGCCGGCGACCGGGGCGACGACGCTGACCAGGGAGAGGGCGACGGCGAGCCCGACGGGCCACCGGCGGCGCAGCCAGAGGGCGCAGCATGCGGCGGCGCCGACGAGCTGGTCGAAGAGGATGACGGGCTCGCTGCTGTACTCCGCGCCGGCGTCGGCGGCGACGAGGCCGACGAGGGCCGCGAGGAGGAAGAGCGAGGTGTCGACGATCCAGTCGCGGACGGTACGGCGGGGCCTGGCCGCGCCGCTCTCGCCCGGTTCGACCAGGTGGGAGGGGAGCAGCCAGCGCTGCCGGTCCGTACGGGTCATATCGGCAATGTACGCAGCCCGGGGCCCCGCGCGGGTGAGGGGCGGGCGGGACGCTACCGAAGTCGCACGGGTCGGTACTTCGGTATCGGTGGCCGTGGACCGGAGTCGGACGCGGCGGGACCCGTCGCCTGGCCATGATCACTTCATGAAGAGATTTCTGGAGGTCGCCGGTTTCCTGCTCACCGTGTTCGGCGTCTGCGGGGTGATCCGCGAGCTGACGGACGGCTGGTTCAGGCTGATGGGCCTGACCCGCTTCCTGACCGAGAACGTCTGGTTCATGGAGGGCCGGGAGCTGTTCGTCAACATCGTGATCGCCGTGCTCGGCCTGGTGCTCATGGTCATGTCGGACCGGGTGCGGAAGTCCTGAGCGGACGGCCGGCGCACGGTCAGGCGCTCGCCGTGTCGAGCCGGGTCACCTCGGCGAGGTGCTCGGCCATGCGGTGGGAGACGGAGCCGCTGGTGTAGAGGACCGCGCCGATCACGGCGACGGGGACGGAACCGCCGATGATCCCCACGAGTTGGGGCCAGTCGCGCGACTCGACGCAGGCCTTGTCGTGGACGTACTCGCTGGTGATGAGCGCGGGGCAGGTGTTGCTGCTGTCGCCCGGCTCGAACGGGGTGAGGAGCAGGACTCCGAACCAGACCCAGAGCAGGCCGGCCACCGTGAGGAGGCCGAGGCCCCAGCCCTGGGTGCGCCGGGCGCGGGCGCGGAAGTCGGTGTCGTAGGCAAGTGAACGCATGATCGAAGAACCTACCGGGCGTCCTCGTCTGCCGTACGGCGGCCCCAACTGGTGCCCGCGAGAACGAGGATCGCGCCCGCGAGGCCGAGGATTCCGGGGCGGTCACCGGCGAGGGCGATGCCCGCGGCGGCGGCCCAGAGCGGCTCCGTACCGAGGAGGAGGCTGACCCGGGACGGGGAGCTGCGGCGGACCGCCCACATCTGCACGAAGAAGGCGAAGAGCGTGCAGAAGACGGAGAGGAAGAGCAGCCCGGCCCACTCGCGGGGGCCGAAGTCGAGGGCCACGGCCCAGGGGGTGGCGCCCGTGCCGGGGAAGGCCGCGATGACGGCGAACACGGCGACGGCGGAGCCGAGCTGGACGGTGGTGAGGGAGAGCGAGTCGGCCGAACGGACCGCCTTGATCCGGGACATGGCCAGGACGTGGACGGTACGGGCGAGGGCGGCGAGCAGCATGAGGAGGTCGCCGAGGGAGGGGGCGGTGAAGCCGCCGCCCTGGGTGAGGAGGACGACGCCGGTGACGGAGAGCGCGGCGGCGGCGAGGAAGGCGCGGGGCGGGCGGACGCGGGTGACGGCGGCCTCGGCCAGCGGGGTGAAGATCATCGTGAGGCTGATGATCAGGCCCGCGTTGGTGGCGGAGGTGTGGACGACGCCGTAGGTCTCCAGGAGGAAGATCCCGCTGAGGATCAGCCCGAGGGCGCCGGCGCCGCGCCACTGGGCCGCGGTCAGTGCACGGAGCTTGTTCCACCCGGCGACGACGAGGACGGGCAGCACCACCGCGAACCGCAGCACGAGGACCGCGATGACGGTGTGCGTGGTGGTGATGCCCTTGGCCGCGAGATAGCTGGCGCCCCAGACGACGGCGACGAGCAGTACGGGCAGGTCGGTGAGCCAGGCCCGGCGCGGGGCGCCGAGGGACACGGGGGCGGCGATCGAAGACGAAACCGACATTGCGGGCCGATTCTCCAACTCTTGCGGTGGGGTGGAGACTTCGACGGCTCGCACGCGGAGGGATCACCGTACCCGGACCGGCCGGTGGTGGCTACACCTTTCCGCGGCCCCCTCGGGTCAGTAGCTGCCGTACGTGGGGCGGCCCCCGAGCTCGTACGTGTGGAGCGCGACGCCCGAGCCGGTGGTGCGCGCCTCGGTGTGCCGGAAGGCGGTGGGGCGCACCCCGTCGGAGAAGAGGCGGCGGCCGGATCCGAGGATCACCGGGAAGACGAGCAGGTGGAGGGTGTCGATCAGGTCGTGGTCGAGCAGGGTCCGGGCGAGGCCGCCGCTGCCGTGCATCTGGATCTCGCCGTCGAGGCTCTCCTTGAGGTCGGCGACCTCCTTCACCACGTCGCCGCGGAGCAGGGTGGTCCCGGCCCAGTCGGCGGTGGAGAGGGTGGTGGTGGCGACGTACTTGGGGAGGGCGTTGAGCTTGGAGGCGACGGGGTCGGCGGGGTCGGTGTGCTGCGGCCAGTAGCCCGCGAAGATCTCGTAGGTACGGCGGCCGAGGAGGAAGGCGGTGGGGCGGGTGAAGACCTCGGTCATGAACCGCCCGAAGTCCTCGTCGCCGTACGGCACGGACCAGCCGCCGTGCTCGAAGCCGCCGCTGGGGTCCTCTTGCGGGCCGCCGGGCGCCTGGTGGACGCCGTCGAGGGTGAGGAACTGGGTGAGGCTGAGCGTGGCCATGGCGGGTGCCCTTTCTGGTTCTGTCCATCGTGTCCCAGAAGCTCGGACCGCACCGCTCGGCGGAACTCATCGGTGATCGGGTCGGCGTCCGTTTCCCGCCAGCGTCCGGCCACACCTCCGACTTTCATTGAACCCGCAACAACTAAGTACTTCTCACGGAGGTTTCGGGATGTCCACGATGAACGGCACGGCGGTTCTGGTGACGGGCGGCAGCCGCGGGATCGGCGCGGCCACGGCCGTCCGCCTGGCCCGGGAGGGCGCCGATGTGGCCTTCACCTACGTACGGGACGAGGCGGCGGCCAAGGAGGTCGCCGCGCGGATCGAGGCGGCCGGACGCAAGGCACTGCCCCTGCGGGCCGACGCGGCCGACGCCGGGGACGCGGCGGGCGCGGTGGAGTGGGCGGCGGACACCCTGGGCCGGCTCGACGTCCTGGTCAACAACGCGGGCGTCGGGGCCATCGGCCCGCTGGAGTCACTGACCCTCGCGGAGGTGGACCGGGTCCTCGCGGTGAACGTCCGGGCGGCCTTCCTCGCCTCACAGGCGGCGGCCGGACGCCTGCCGGAGGGCGGCCGGATCGTCACCATCGGCAGCTGCATGGCCCAGCGGGTGCCCGGGCCGGGCGGCACGCTGTACGCGACGAGCAAGTCGGCGCTGATCGGCCTGACGAAGGCGCTCGCCCGGGAGCTGGGCGGGCGCGGCATCACGGCCAACATCGTCCACCCCGGTCCGATCGACACCGACATGAACCCGGCGGACGGACCGTACGCGGCGGGCCAGGCGGCGATGACGGCACTCGGACGCTTCGGCACCGCGGACGAGGTGGCGGCGACGGTCGCCTTCCTCGCGGGTCCGGAGGGGCGGTACGTGACGGGAGCGGAGTTCGCGGTGGACGGCGGACACGCGGCGTGACCCCGGGCACGGGGGCCACGGGATAGGTGCGCCGCCGGGCACGTGTGCCACCGCGAGCGGGTAGCCGTCACCCACGGGACCGGCGAGTGAGCCGAAGGGGCGCGGCCGGGGGAACGGGGTCGAGCGCGCGGAGCCCCCGACGAAGGAGGGGTCGAGCACGGTCGACCCCGTGAGCCCGGCTGGAGCGCCCCGGAGGCGAACCGAGCCCAAAAAAAGGGGGGAGGGCGCACCGTGCTGTCGGGTCGGTGCGCCCTCGCGGGCCGGGCGGGGTGTCGTACCCGCCCGGTTCTTGGGGAGACCGGCAGCCCTAGCCGCCCAGCTCCTGGTGGCGCGCCGTCAGACGCGCCGCGCCCGCCTCGGTGAGCGAGCCGAAGAGACGGAGGCGGGAGATGCCGCCGTCCGGGTAGATGTCGATCCGGATCCGGGAGCCGACCGCCGGGGTGTCGAGCACGAACCGGTGGTTGGTGTCGGGCTGGAGGCGGGTCCGGGGCAGGATCTCGGCCCACTCCTCGGAGCCCTCGGCCGCGACAGAGAGGGCGGCCCAGCCGGCGCTGTTGCCCTTGAGGTACGCGGTGTCGATCTCGACGGCGCGGATCTCGGACTCGGCGACGAGCTGGTAGCGGATCCAGTCGTTGCCCTTGTCGCGGCGGCGGCGGGTCTCCCAGCCGTCGTCCATCTTGCGGGAGCGGCCCGGCTGGATGGTGTTGGTGGCCGGGGAGTAGAAGCGGTCGGAGGCGTCCTCGACCTGGCCGCCGTTCTCCAGCGCCGCGAGGTCGAAGGTGCCGAGGACGGCCAGCCAGCGCGGGTCGGGGGCCACTTCTCCGTATACACGGAGGCGGGCGATGCCGCCGTCGGGGTGCTGGTTGACGCGCAGGTGCGTGAAGCGCTGCTCGACGTCGACGGCGAAGCCGTTGGCGGCGTGGCCGCCGACGGCGGTGCGCGGGACGAGCGTCGTCCACTTCACGTCGTCGGCGAGGAGCTCCTCGGGCGAGGGCGAGCCGGCGACCGAGGCGGCCTGGACGGAGACGGCCTGCGGGTAGTTGCCGCGGAAGTGGGCGGTGTCGAGGACGATGCCGCGGACCACGCCCGGGGCGCCGAGCCGTACGAGGGCCCAGTCGTGGTCGTCCTCGGTGGGGTGCGGCTGCTGGGCCGAGACGCCGCGGCGGCGGCGGGTCTCCCAGCCGTCCATGATCTTGCCCTTGTGGCCGAAGTGCTCGGGGTCGAACTCGGCGGGCTCGGGCTTGAGCAGGTTCTCCCGCTCGGCGAAGAACTCGTCGTTGGCGGCGACGACACCCGCGCCGAGGCGCCGGTCGGCGAGGTCCGCGTACTGGGTGAAGGGGAAGTCGGCCGTCCGGTAGTCGGCGTACGGGTCGCCGCCGCCGTAGGGGCTCGCGTCACCGGTGAAGCTGGGTATGACGGACACGTCAGTTGTTCCTTTCGAGGAGGCGGCCGGAGGGATCGGCGAGGGTGCCGCGGTCGACGATCCGCTCTCCGCGCAGCCAGGTGGAGGCGACGACACCGTGCAGGGTCTTGCCCGCGTAGGCGGTGATCCGGTTGCGGTGCTGGAGCTCGGCCGGGTCGACGGTGAAGGTGGCCTCCGGGTCGACGACGGCGAAGTCGGCGTCGCGGCCGGCCTCGATGGCGCCCTTGCGGGTGAGTCCGGCGAGCCGGGCCGGGCCCTCGGACATCCAGCGGACGACGTCCTCCAGGGTGTGGCCGCGGCGGCGGGCCTCGGTCCAGATGGCGGGCAGGCCGAGCTGGAGGGAGGAGATGCCGCCCCAGGCGGAGGCGAAGTCGGGGGTCTTGAGGTCCGCGGTGGACGGGGAGTGGTCGGAGACGATGCAGTCGATCGTGCCGTCCGCGAGTCCCTGCCACAGGGCGTCCTGGTTGGCGGCCTCGCGGATCGGCGGGCAGCACTTGAACTCGGTGGCGCCGTCCGGGATCTCCTCGGCGGTGAGCGTGAGGAAGTGGGGACAGGACTCGACGGTGATCTTGACGCCCTCGGCCTTGGCGGCGGCGATGACCGGCAGCGCGTCGGAGGACGAGAGGTGCAGGACGTGCACGCGGGCGTTGAGCCGGCGGGCCTGGTTGACCAGGTTCTCGATGGCCGTGTTCTCGGCGTCCCGGGGGCGGGAGGCGAGGAAGTCGGCGTACGCGGTGGAGGACTTCTGCGGCGCGGCCGCGAGGTGGTGCGGGTCCTCGGCGTGCACGATCATCAGGCCGTCGAAGCCGGAGATCTCGGCGAGCGAGTTCGCCAGCTGCTCCTGGTCCAGCTCCGGGAACTCCTCCACGCCGGACGGCGACAGGAAGCACTTGAAGCCGTAGACCCCGGCGTCGTGGAGCGGGCGCAGGTCCTTGACGTTGTCGGGCAGGGCGCCGCCCCAGAAGCCGACGTCGATGTGCGCCTTGGTGCGGGCGACCTCCTGCTTGATCCGCAGGTTCTCGACGGTGGTGGTCGGCGGCAGGGAGTTGAGCGGCATGTCGAGGAGGGTGGTGATGCCACCGGCGGCGGCCGCGCGGGTGGCGGTCCAGAAGCCCTCCCACTCGGTGCGGCCCGGGTCGTTCACATGGACGTGGGTGTCGACGAGGCCGGGCAGGACGACGTCGTCGCCGACGTCCTCCAGCCGGGCGCCGGCGGGCACCTCGGCCTCGTACGGCAGCACGGCCGCGATCGTCCCTCCGGAGACGGCGATCGACGCCGGGCGCGTCCCCTCGGGGGTGATGACGCGAGTCGAGCGCAGGACCAGGTTGACGTCCACCCGTACCCCTTCTTCAAGCGATCCACTGGGAAACCGAGAAATTCAACGAACTGTTGAAGGAGTCTTCACTTCCGGACGACATGTCGTCAAGGGCACACTTCCAGCATCGGCCGTCGGTGAACCCGACTTGGACGTTTCCACAAAGTGGAATAGAAATTCCGTACAGTAGAACGTAGCTCCGCACATGTGGGGCAGACCCGGACCCCGCCGGGCCCTCCCCGACACCGGACAAACACCCCCTGACCGGCCCGTACGCCGGCACTGGGACCAGGTGCCCCGGCCGGTGGCCCGGTAGGCTGCTGACTTGCCCGCCTGCCTCGAAAGGACCGTTGACGTGCCGACGTCCAGCGCCAGCACCACCGACGCCGCCAAGCCCTCCTCCGCGAGCGGCGGCGTCCAGTCCCTTGAGCGTGCCTTCGACCTCCTGGAGCGGATGGCCGACGCCGGGGGCGAGGTCGGGCTGAGCGAGCTCTCCGCCAGCAGCGGACTGCCGCTCCCCACCATCCACCGGCTGATGCGCACCCTCGTCGCCTGCGGCTACGTGCGCCAGCAGCCCAACCGTCGGTACGCGCTCGGGCCCCGCCTCATCCGGCTCGGCGAGTCGTCCTCCCGCCTCCTCGGCACCTGGGCCCGCCCCTACCTGGCGCGGCTCGTCGAGGAGACCGGCGAGACCGCGAACATGGCGCTGCTGGACGGGGACGAGATCGTCTACGTCGCCCAGGTGCCCTCCAAGCACTCGATGCGCATGTTCACCGAGGTCGGCCGCCGGGTCCTGCCGCACTCGACCGGCGTCGGCAAGGCGCTCCTCGCGCACACCCCGGCGGAGGAGGTGCGCGCGCTGCTCGCCCGTACCGGCATGCCGGCCGCCACCGAGAAGACGATCACCACGCCGGACGGCTTCCTGGAGGCCCTCGAAGCGGTCCGCTCGACGGGGTACGCGGTCGACGACAACGAGCAGGAGATAGGGGTCCGCTGCCTCGCGGTGCCGGTCCCCGACTCCCCCACCGCCGCGGCGATCTCGATCTCGGGCCCGGCGGGCCGGGTCACCGAGGCGGCCACGGAGAAGATCGTCCCGATCCTCCAGCAGGTCGCCCGCGAACTGTCGGCGGCGCTCGCCAACACGGCGGGCAACGGCCAGGGCTGAGCTCGCGGCCGTACCGCGGACGCGGAAGACGCCATACGCGGCAGGGCGCCCGGACCCTACGAGGTTCCGGGCGCCCTTCCGCGTGCGTCACACCCGCTCGGCCTCTGTCAGCCGGCCGTCCTGGACCGTGACCGTGCTGTCCGTACGGGCCAGGTGGGTGCGGTCGTGCGTCACCAGCACCGTCGCCGTGCCCCGCTCCGCCGTCAGACCGGCCAGCAGGTCCATGACCGCCGCGCCCCGCTCGTGGTCCAGGGCGCTGGTCGGCTCGTCGACCAGGAGCACGGACGGCTCGTTCATCAGCGCACGCGCGATGTTCACCCGCTGCCGCTGACCGCCGGACAGCTGGTGCGGACGGCGGTGCGCCTGGTCCGCGAGGCCCACCGCGTCGAGCAGGTCGAGCGCCCGGCTCCGTACGGACTTGGGCGCCCGCCCCGAGAGGTGCGCCATCACCTGGAGCTGTTCCGCCGCGCTCAGCGAGGGCAGCAGGTTGGGCTGCTGGAAGACGATCCCGATGTGCTCGCGCCGCAGCTCGGCCCGGGCGGCCGGGGTGAGCGGCCCCGTGTCCGTACCGGCGACGACGACCCGGCCCCGGTCCGGGGTCACCAGGGTCGCCGCCACGGCGAGCAGGCTGGACTTGCCGGAGCCGGAGGGGCCGACGACGGCCGTGAGGGAGCCCGCGGGGACGGTGAGGGAGACGGAGTCGAGGGCGGTGAGCCGACCGTCTCCGTCGGGATAGGTCAGGGTGACGGCGTCGAGGACGAGGCTCATCGGGCGCTCCCGAGGGCGGTGAGGGGATCGACGGCGGTGATCCGCCGGATGGACAGGGCCGCACCGAGCACACCGAGCACGATGATCACGGCGGCGGGCCCGAGGACGGTGAGCGGCTCCAGGACGAAGGGCACGTTCCCGCCGCTGACCAGAGCCCCGATCCCGACCGCGAGGCCGGTGCCCAGCAGCGTGCCGGCACCGAGCATGAGGACGGCCTGCCCGAGGGCGTCCCTGAGGAGGTACGGCGTGGAGGCGCCGAGCGCCTTGAGGACGGCGACGTCGCCGCTGCGCTGGATGGTCCAGACGGTGAAGAAGGCTCCTATGACGAGCGCGGAGATGGCGAAGAGGAAGCCGCGCATGAGCTGGAGCGAGCCGTTCTCGGCCTGGTAGGACCCTATGGCGGTGAGCGCCCCGTCGACGGTCCGGGCCTCGGTCCCGGCGGCCCCGTCACCGGCGGCCCAGTCGATCCCGCCGCCGCTGAGCGCGATGACGGTGGCCTGTTCCTGCGGGGTGGTGCCGCTGTGACCGAGCTTCTGCCAGTCGTCGAGGGAGGTCCACACCACCGGGGTGTGGCTGTACGAGGCGTCACCGGAGACCGCCGTGACGGTGGCCTCCAGGGGGCCGAGGCGCAGTGCGTCGCCGACGCCCACGCCCAGCTCCTCCGCCGCCGACTCCGAGAGGACCGCCTTGCCGGCGCCGACGGTCCCGGGAGCGAGCCCGGCCCCCGGCTCCGTACCGAAGGCGGAGACGGCGGCGGTGCGGTCACCGGCGGCGGCGTTGAGCGTGCGGATGCCGAGCGGCTCGGCGGCCGTCACCCCCGGCCGGTCCGCCCACCGGCTCCACTGGTCCTCCGTCACCGTCGAGTTGGTGAAGGAGACCGACTGCCCGGACGGCGGCGCCGCGAAGGCCAGCCGGTCGGCGGGCAGGCCGGTGATCGCGGAGACGTTCTCTCGCGCGAGCCCGGCGGTCAGCCCGGACAGCAACCCCACGAGCAGGGTGATCAGCACGATCACGGTGCCCATGAGGGCGAATCGCCCCTTGGCGAATCTCAGGTCTCTCCATGCCACGAACATGGTGACCAGGGTGGTGCGAGGGGGGCCGTCGGGGCATCGCGCCACGGATGGCTCCGCAATCAAACTTTCGGTTGAGTCCGGATTGCCCGTTTGCCGCCCGCCCGCTGTCTACGCTTGAGGGGACATGGATCCGTACTCCTCCCCCCACCCCGCACAGCACTCTTCCCTCCACCCCACACAGCACCCTTCCTTCCACCCCGCCCGGCGTTTCCTCACCCCCGCTCCGCGCGTGCTGCGCCTCTGCCTGCATCTGCTGATGGCGGGCCTTCTCGTCCTCGCGGCGGTACAGGCGGACTCGGCAGCCGGGACGGTGATGGCGGTGCTCGTCGGCGCGGTCTACGCGGCCGGATCGTTCCTGCCGTCCGTGGGGAGCTCGCAGCGGGCCGCCGCCGTCTGGCTGGCGGCCCTGGGCGCGTCCTGGCTGGCGCTGCTCTGGCTGACCCCCGAGGCGCTGTGGGTGGCCTTCCCCCTGTACTTCCTCCAGCTGCACCTGCTGCCCGCGCGCTGGTCGCTGCCGGCGGTCGCGCTGACGGCGGGCGCGGCCATCCTCTCGTACGTGGGGCACGGCGCCCCGCTCAACCCGGGGGTCTTCATCGGGCCGCTGCTCGGCGGAGCGGTCGCGGTGGCGACCGTCCTCGGCTACCAGGCCCTCTACCGGGAGAGCGAGCGGCGGCGCCGGCTCATCGAGGAGCTCATCGAGACCCGGGCGGAGCTGGCGGCCGCCGAGCGGCACGCGGGGACGCTGGCCGAGCGCGAGCGGCTCGCCCGGGAGATCCACGACACGCTCGCCCAGGGCCTGTCCTCGATCCAGCTGCTGCTGCGCGCCGCCGAGCGGGCGCTGCCGCCGGGCTCGCCGGCCGCCGGTCACATCGACCGGGCGCGGCAGGCGGCGCAGGACAACCTGGCGGAGGCGCGGCGCTTCGTGCGGGCGCTGTCGCCGCCGGACCTGGAGCACGGTTCGCTGGCGGCCGCGCTGGAACGGCTGTGCGAGCCGGGGGTGAGCGGCGGACCTCGGGTCCGGTTCTCGGTGAGCGGGACGCCGGCCGAGCTGCCGACCCCGTACGAGGTGGCGCTGCTGAGGATCGCGCAGTCGGCGCTCGCGAACACCGTGCGGCACGCCTCGGCCTCGCGGGCCGAGATCACGCTGTCGTTCATGGACGCCTCGGTGACCCTGGACGTGGTCGACGACGGCAAGGGTTTTGAGCCGGGCTCGGTACGGCAGTCCTCCGAGGGCGGCTTCGGGCTTCCGGCGATGCGCTCACGGGCCGAGTCGCTGGGCGGCACCTTCACCGTCGAGTCGGCACCCGGTCAGGGCACGGCGGTGGCCGTGTCCCTCCCTCTCCCCGCAGGAGTCTCCGTATGACCACCATCAGGCTTCTCCTCGCGGACGACCACCCGGTGGTACGGGCGGGCCTGCGCGCGGTCCTCGACACGGAGCCGGACTTCACCGTGGTCGCCGAGGCCGCCACGGCCGAGCGGGCCGTGGAGCTGGCCGGCACCGGGAGCGTGGACGTGGTCCTGATGGACCTGCAGTTCGGCTCCGGGATGCACGGTTCGGAGGCGACGGCGGCGATCACGGCGGTGCCCGGCGGGCCGAAGGTACTGGTCCTGACGACCTACGACACGGACGCGGACATCCTGGCGGCGGTGGAGGCGGGCGCCTCCGGCTACCTCCTGAAGGACGCGCCGCCGGAGGAGCTGGCGGCGGCGGTACGGACGGCTGCGGCCGGGCAGTCGGCGCTCGCCCCGGCGGTGGCGCACCGGCTGATGGACCGGATGCGGACACCGGCGGAGGCGCTCACGAAGCGGGAGTTGGAGGTGCTCCAGTTGGTGGGCGAGGGCCTGTCGAACCAGCAGATCAGCAAGGCGCTCTTCCTGAGCCAGGCGACGGTGAAGTCTCATCTGGTGCACATCTTCGCGAAGCTGGGCGTGGACTCGCGTACGGCCGCGGTGGCGGCGGCGACGGCCCGACGCCTGATCAGGCGGTAGGACCGTCAGACGCCCGACGCCTGATCAGGGATAGGCCCGTCAGACGACAGGTCCCTGCGGCGGCGGACCGAAGAGTTCGACGGCGCGGCGGACCCCGGCGAGGCCCTCGGCCAGTGCGCTCACGGAGCCGACCGAGCCCGCGATCAGCAGCAGCGAGCGGCGCAGCCGCCGTACCTCGGGGGCGCCGCTGAGGGCCATGGCGTCCAGGGCGGCCAGCTCGTCCTCGGCGATGCCACGGTCGGCGAACTCAACCCGGTGACCTGCTAATTCGCGCCGGAGCCGGGACACGGCGGACCGCAGTTCGGCCACCCTGGGGTCCACGCCCTCGCCGGTCACTCGCCTCTGCCCCACGCTTCGCAACATGGCTCTCCCCCTCGCACAACGCTGTGCGCACACCACTCCGACCACACCGAACACGCCCCGCCGACCCGCCGGCTCGGCGGTCGGGCGCCGGGAGTCGCGGGCCAGTTAACTCCTTCGCCACCCCGGCGCGCCACCCTCCACGGACGGAATTCAGGCGAGCGTGTGATTCCGCCTGATGAGGTATGCAGGCCCCATGACAGCTACGGAAGATCGAACCCCGCTCGTCGCCGGACTGCTGCTCGCCGCCGGGGGCGGACGGCGGCTCGGGGGGCGGCCCAAGGCCCTCCTGCCCCATCGGGGGCGTCCCCTCGTCGAGAACGCGGTGCGGGTGCTGCGCGAGGGCGGTTGCGAGGTGGTGCACGTCGTCCTGGGCGCGGCGGCCGGGACCGTACGGGAGCGGGCCGAGCTGCCCGGGTGCGTGCTCGTGGAGAACCCGGAGTGGGCCGAGGGGATGGGCTCCTCGCTGCGCGCCGGGCTCGCGTCGCTCGCCGCGGATCCGCGCGGGGTGGACGCTGCGCTCGTGTTCCTGGTGGACCAGCCGGGGATCGGACCGGCGGCGGTGGCCCGGGTCCGTGCGGCGTACCGCTCGCGGGAGTCCCTGGCGGCGGCCGCGTACGACGGGGAGAGGGGCCATCCGGTGCTTTTCGGCGCCGGCCACTGGGCAGGGATCGCCGAGGGGGCGGTCGGTGACCGGGGCGCACGGGACTATCTGGCGGCGCACCGGGATGCGATCACGCCGGTGGACTGTTCGGATGTGGCCGAGCCCTACGACATCGACACGGAGGCGGATCTGGCGCACCTGGAGTGAACGGCGGGGCACGGGCCGTGGCACCCCGCGCCATGTTCTGTCGATCCGGAGAATCTCGACATCAACAAACCATTGAACTTCCACCATGAGGAAACTAGTATCCACTGTTCAGAAGCGCCTGCCAGTTCAGAGGGCGCTCGCGGCCGTATCTCGGCGCCTGCGGCACTCCGTGCCGTCCCGCGACGCCCGGCGGCCGCCTGGCACCGCCCGTGAAGTTCGCTGAAGGAAGTGACAGTTCATGTCCGCACCAGCGCCGTCCCCCCTGGCCGTCGTCGATGCCGAGCCCCTGCCGCGTCAGGAGGAAGTGCTCACCGAGGCCGCTCTGGCCTTCGTCGCCGAACTGCACCGGCGGTTCACCCCGCGCCGGGACGAGCTCCTCGCCCGCCGGGCGGAGCGCCGCGCCGAGATCGCCCGTACCTCCACCCTGGACTTCCTGCCGGAGACCGCGGCGATCCGCGCCGACGACTCCTGGAAGGTCGCGCCGGCCCCGGCGGCCCTGAACGACCGCCGTGTCGAGATCACCGGTCCGACCGACCGCAAGATGACGATCAACGCGCTCAACTCCGGCGCCCGCGTCTGGCTCGCCGACTTCGAGGACGCCTCCGCGCCGACCTGGGAGAACGTGGTCCTCGGCCAGGTCAACCTGATCGACGCGTACAGCCGGAACATCGACTTCACGGACCCCCGCTCCGGCAAGTCGTACGCCCTCAAGCCCGCCGACGAGCTGGCCACGGTCGTCATGCGCCCGCGCGGCTGGCACCTGGAGGAGCGTCACCTCACCTTCGACGGACGCCCGGTCCCCGGCGCGCTCGTCGACTTCGGCCTGTACTTCTTCCACAACGCCCAGCGTCTGATCGACCTCGGCAAGGGCCCGTACTTCTACCTCCCGAAGACGGAGTCGCACCTGGAGGCCCGCCTCTGGAACGACATCTTCGTCTTCGCCCAGGACTACGTCGGCATCCCGCAGGGCACCGTCCGCGCCACGGTCCTCATCGAGACCATCACGGCCGCGTACGAGATGGAGGAGATCCTCTACGAGCTCCGCGACCACGCCGCCGGCCTCAACGCGGGCCGCTGGGACTACCTGTTCTCCATCGTCAAGAACTTCCGTGACGGCGGCAGCAAGTTCGTCCTCCCGGACCGCAACGCGGTCACGATGACGGCCCCGTTCATGCGCGCGTACACCGAACTCCTCGTCCGCACCTGCCACAAGCGCGGCGCGCACGCGATCGGCGGCATGGCGGCCTTCATCCCGTCCCGCAAGGACGCCGAGGTCAACAAGGTCGCCTTCGAGAAGGTCAAGGCCGACAAGGACCGCGAGGCCGGCGACGGCTTCGACGGCTCCTGGGTCGCGCACCCGGACCTGGTCCCGATCGCGATGGCCTCCTTCGACGCCGTCCTCGGCGAGAAGCCGAACCAGAAGGACCGGCTCCGCGAGGACGTCTCCGTCGCGCCCGGCGACCTGATCGCGATCGACTCGCTCGACGCCCGGCCCACCTACGACGGCCTGGTCAGCGCCGTCCAGGTCGGCATCCGCTACATCGAGGCGTGGCTGCGCGGCCTCGGCGCCGTCGCCATCTTCAACCTGATGGAGGACGCGGCCACCGCCGAGATCTCGCGTTCGCAGATCTGGCAGTGGATCAACGCGGGCGTCGTCTTCGAGAACGGGAAGACGGCGACTCCGGAGCTGGCCCGCGAGGTCGCCGCCGCGGAGCTCGCAGCCATCCGCGCGGAGCTCGGCGAGGAGGCCTTCGCGGCCGGCAAGTGGCAGCAGGCGCACGACCTGCTGCTGCACGTCTCCCTCGACGCGGACTACGCGGACTTCCTGACGCTCCCCGCCTACGAACAGCTGGTCGGCTGACCGCACAGCGGCCGAACAGTGAACTGAACAGCGTTCCGCACAGGGCTCTGCCCCCGGTGTCCGCACAGGCACCGGGGGCAGAGCCCTGTGCCGCTCCCTGTCGTGTCACAGGTGACGTGACTGAACCGAGATATGCAGCTACCTAGCGGTAACAAGCCGGCGCGTGTCAGATTCCGCCTTGCCACCGGCCGGCGGCTGTCCCCCACGTCACTGCGCACCGCATACCGCAGGAGCACAGCCATGCCTTCGACCCCCCACCGTGCGCTGCGCGGATTCCTGGCTCTCTGTACCGCCGCCGGGCTCGCCTCCGTCGCCGCTCCATCAGCCTCGGCCTCAGCCGCAGGCACCGCCTCCCCCGGCACCGGCCCCACCGCCGTCGTCACCATGGGCGACAGCTACATCTCCGGCGAGGCCGGACGCTGGCAGGGCAACAGCCTGACCAACTCCGGCAGCCGCAACGGCACCGACCGGGCCTGGACGGGCAGCGCCTACGACCCGTCCCGGGTGTACGGAACCACCGCGGGCGGCTGTCACCGCTCGGACACCGCCGAGGTGAAGAGCGCCGGCGCGATCGCCTCCTCCCTGATCAACCTCGCCTGCTCCGGGGCGACCACGAAGAACGTCATCCGGGCCTCCCAGGGCGGCCAGACATACAAGGGCGAGGCCCCGCAGGCCGACCAGCTGGCGGCCGTCGCCGCCTCGCACGACGTCGAGCTCATCGCGCTCTCCATCGGCGGCAACGACCTCGGCTTCGCCGACATCATCACCACCTGCGCGACCGACTACATCGTCTGGTACTCGTACTGCCACGACGACCAGCAGGCCGAGGTCGACGCGCGGATCGACGGCGTGATGGCGGACGTCGGCCGGTCGGTCGACGAGATCCGGGCCGTCATGGCGGGCGCGGGGTACTCCTCTTCGGACTACCGGATCGTGCTCCAGTCGTACCCCTCCCCCATCCCGCGCGCCGCCGACAACCGGTACGGCGAGAGCGGCTGGACCCGCACCAACACCGGCGGCTGCCCCTTCTGGAACGCCGACTCCACCTGGGCGCGGGACTCCCTGGTCCCGCAGCTCGCGAACCGGCTGAAGGGGGTCGCCACGGCCAAGGGCGTGCAGTTCATGGACCTGCGGGACGCGCTCCAGGGACGCGAGGTCTGCGCCAAGGCGAGCAAGCAGGTCACGTCGACCGTGCCGGCCTCGGCGACGACGAGCGAGTGGGCGCGCTGGATCGACAGCCAGAGCACGCAGGGGCTCGTCCAGGAGTCGATGCACCCGAACGCATACGGCCAGCAGGCCCTGGGCCGGTGCCTGGCGCTCGTCCACGCCCGCCCCACCGGAAACCACAGCTGCCGGAACACGGCGGGTGCGGGGGCCTCGGGGATGTACCTCACGGCGGGGTGAGACCGGATCTTCACGGCAGAGTGGGGCCCCGCTTCGCGGCGGGGCCCGCTTCACGACCGGGTGAGGCCCCGCTTCACGACGGGCCCGCCTCAGGTCGGGGTGATGCCGAGGGGGCCGAGGACCCGGGCGGTCTCGTGGCGGTCCGCCTCGGCCATCGCCCGGACCAGGGCGGCGGAACCGCCGGGCCAGGCGGCCGCCGCCGCGTCGAAGGCGGCGCGGCGGGACTCCAGGGGCCCCTTCTTGGCCGGCAGTCCGTCGAGGACGTACAGCGCTCGCGCCGAGGTGGGGACCTGGATGTGGTCCGGCCGCTCGCCCCTGGCGCGCAGGACCTCGTGGGCGTACTCCCCGATCGCCGGGTCGCGCAGGGCGCCGCGCAGGGCCTCGACGGGGGCCTCGGCCGTGTCGAGGACCTCGACGAGGCGCCGGGCGTCGGCCGCTTCGGTGGCGCCCGCGTGGGCGATGCCGAGGGCGGCGAGCAGTTGGGACCAGGCCTCGGCGGTGTCCACGCGCGCGTGGAGCCAGTCGGCGAGCACGCGCGCGGCGGACGCCGCGGGCCAGCCCGCGGCCGCGGCGACGACGGTCGGCGCGGCCCAGGCCGCGGCCTCCCCCGCGTCGGGGGCGGCGATCCCGCGGACTCGGAGCAGATAGCGCAGCACGCCCGCGCCGCGCGGGGTGAGCCCGAAGGCGTCGCCGGTGCGGAACAGCAGGCCGGTGGCGGCGAGCCGGTCGACGACGGCCGCCAGGTCGCGGGCGGGACCGGCGAGCCGCTTCCGGTCCGCCTCGGTCAGCTCCGGCGTGCCGAGGAGCCGTACGAGCTCCGGCAGGGACGGGATCGCGTACGCGGTGGGCCCCTCCTCCGGGACCGGTACGGGCAGGTCCTCCACGGCCGGGTCGACGGTCCAGTCCTCGTACTCGGCGGTCTTGCGGGCGACGGACTCGGCGGAGCAGCCGCGCTGGTAGACCACGTACAGCAGGTGGGACGCCTCGCCGCCGTAGGAGCCGAACTCCCCCTCCGCGAGGCTCTCGACGGCGGCGGCGAGCGCGTCGGCGTCCTCCTCGACGGCCCCGGGCGCCGTCGGTGTCTCGATCGCGGGCGGCGGGGGTACGGGGGCGGCGGAGTCGCCGTAGTAGTCGAGGTGCTCGTCGAGGAGGGCGTCGGCCAGGACGAGGTGGGGGAAGGCGTCGGGGCCGGGGGCGAAGCGCGCGTACGGCCCGGCGAGCTGTTCGGCGAGACCGGCGGCGGTCCACCGGTCCTGAAGCGCGGCGGCCACCTGTGCGATGCCGGTGGCGACGGCGTGGTCCGTGAGCAGCGGTCCGGAGGCCGGGTCGGCCTCGGCATCCCGTACGTACGCCCGGGTGAGCGCTTCCGCGAGGAGGACGTCGGCGAGGGCCGTCCGGCCCATGAGGTCCGCCCGGCGCACGCCGTCGGGCAGGGGCGCGCCGTCGAGGGCGGCGAGCCGGCGGCGGACGTCCTCGGGGTCGGCGAGGTCGGTGCCGCAGCTCCGCAGGAGGGAGGCGTACCAGCGGTGCCAGGTGAGGTTGCCGGGGTCGTTCATGGCGCGCTCGAAGTCGGGACCGGCCTCCGCGACCACGGCGACGACCTGCTCGCCGCGTCCGCCGTCGAAGCGCGCGGCGAGCGCCCCGAGCACGGCCGGATAGGCGCCGAGCTCCCCTGGCGCCGCGTACACGAACGTCGGCAGGTCCTCCACGAGGAGCTGCCGCACCAGCCCGGGCGTCGGCTCGGGGACCCCCGTCCGCCGGTCCGCCCCGCGCAGGGCGAGCAGTCCGAGCACCGCTTCGGCGGCGCGTGTGAAGACGGGGTCGCGGCGCTCGGGCGTTCCGTCGAGGAAGCTGTCGAGCCCGGTGTTGGTCAGAACGGTCTCGGCCACGCTTCCCAGGGTAGTTCCGGGGAGGGGATTCCGGGCATACGGGACACTCCGGGCGAGTGTCGGACCCGGTGGCCGGTCAGCGCACCACCACCACGCGGGGTGCCGAGAAGTCGCCCCAGGTGCCGTCGGGGAGTTGGGCGCGGAGGGTGACCGTGTAGCGGGTGCCCGGGGGGTCCTGGACCGGGAAGGTGTAGGTCGCGCGGCCGGGGGGCGGGGTGGCGCCCCAGACGATGGTGGTGGTGAAGCGGCCGTCGAGGTGGAGCTCGTGGTGGGTGACGGGGGCTCCGGTACGCGGCGGGGTCCAGGTGAGGGTGACCTCACCCTTGCCGGCCGTAGCGGTGAGGTTCCCTGGTGCGGTGTTCGGGGGTGCGCCGGGGGCGGTGGCCGTGGTGAGCTCGACGCGGGGGCTGTCCGGGGAGGAGTTCTCGGCGGCGTCGCGGGCGCGGACCGTGAACGCGTAGGCGGTGCCCGGGCGCAGGCCGGTGACGCGGGCCGTGGTGGCGGCGCCGGGGGCGGTGTGGACGCGGGTGTCCCCCTGGTAGACGTCGTACGCCGTGACGCGGGTGTCGTCGCGGGACGGGGTCCAGCCGAGGGTGGCGGCGCGGCTGCCGTCGGCGGTGGCGCGGAGCGCGGTCGGGGCGGTGGGGGGCGTGCGGTCCTCGACGGTCGCGCGGAGGGTGGTCGCGGCGACGGTGGCGCTCGGGGGCGAGACGTTCCCTGCCGCGTCGCGGGCGCGGACCGTGAAGCTGTACCGGGTCGCGGGCGCGAGTCCGACGATGTCGGTCATCACGGTGGTGGCGGGGAGATCCTTGACCTTGCGGCCCTCGCGGTAGACCTCGTAGCCGGTGACGGCGCGGTCGTCGGCGGCGGCGCTCCACATGACGTGGACGGTGCCGGCGCTGCCGGCGGTGGCGGTGACTCCGGTCGGGACGGTCGGGGCGCGGGTGTCCTTCGGCGGGGGTTCCGGGGAGCCGGAGCAGCCGGTGAGGGCGAGCGCGAAGGTCAGCGCCAGGGCGGTCAACAGGCGTGCGGCGAGCGGGCGTTGCACGGGAAGCCCTCCGTCCGTCGAAAAGGTCCAGACCTATATCGCACAGCCGGGCCGCGCCCGGCAAGAGGGCGTTGTCAGTGGCGTGCGCTTCACTGAAACAGTCACGCTCCGTAGTCGAATCAGGGGGAATCATGACGGACCGTACGATCTATGTGACGCTCACCGGGGTGCGCCGCCGGGGCTGGACCGACTCGATGGTGCGGGACCTGCTCGGCGTGCCCGACGTCCAGGGGCGCGATCCGCGCCGCTGGTCCCTCACGCCCGTGCGCCTCTATCTCCTGGCCCGCGTGGAGACGGTGGAGCGGACCGCCGAGTTCACCACCGCCACCGTGCTCTCGAAGGCCAGGTCGGCGGCGGCCGGGGTGTACGCGGAGCGGCGACGGGCCGCCGTGCTCACCGCGATCCGGGCCGAGCCGATCGAGGTACCGCGACTCCCCGGCCCCGAGCTGGAGCGACGCGCCGTCCGCCACCGGCACCTGCTGGGCGCGCGGGGCCCCGGCGGGGGTGCGGGCGGGGCCGGGGCCACACCCGGCGGCGCCCCTCAGGGCGCGCTGGTGCGGTGGCAGGTGAACTATCTGCGGCACGCCCTCTCCCGGTACGAGTCACTGCTCGACGGGCTGTACGGGGAGAGCGGCCGCCGGGAGGCCGAGCGGTTGCTGCGGCGGCGGCTGTACGAGGCGATCGCCGCCGCCTACCCGGCGCTGGCCGAGGAGTGCCGGCGGCGGATCGTGGTGGAGCGGTGAACGGGTGCGGGGCCGGCGCCTGGGACGGGGCTGGGTACGGGGCCTGGACCCGGGCCCGGGCCCGGGCCCGTGCCTGGGCCTGGGCCTGGGCCTGGGCCTGGACCTGGACCTGGACCTGGGCCTGGGCCTGGGCCTGGGCGTCGGCCTGGGCCTGGGTCTGGGTCTGGGGCGTCTTGGCTGATCGGGGGTGGCGTCAGGCGGTCAGCAGGCGGGCGAGCGCGCGGCAGGCCGCCGGGATCGGGGCGACGACCGGGATCGCGCACCGGGCGCGGAGCTCCTCGGCGGCCTCGCCCAGCGGGCCGCCACCGATGACGACCGCGCGCGCCCCGTCCCGCTGGGCGCAGGCGCGGACGGCCCGCTCCAGCCGGTCGAGGAGCAGCGCGGGATCGGCGGAGAGCCGTTCGGGGGTGCCGGCGGTGAGCCGGAGGCCCGTGTACCGGTCGGCGAGGCCGAGGGCCGCCACCCGCTCGGCGATGGAGTCGGCCAGGAGCGGCGTCGTGGTGGCGATGCCGAACGGGGCGCCGTCGGAGGCGGCCTCCAGGAGGGCCGCCTCGCCCAGGCCCGCCACGGGCAGGCCGGTCGCCGCGCGGAGCGCATCCAGGCCGGGGTCGCCGAAGGCGCCGACGAGGAGCGCCGCGCAGTCGCCCTCGGCGGCGGCCCGGAGTCCGGCCGCGAGGACCTCGGGGGCGGCGGCGCGCAGGGCGGCGGGGTCGGTGAGCATGCCGGGGCCGCGGGACACGGTGACCCCACGGACCGTCCGGGCGCCGGCACGGGCGCCCGGAGCCCCCAGGGCCCGGCGGGCGATGGCGGTCATCATCGCGGTCGTCTCCGCCGAGGTGTTGGGGTTGATCAGCACGACGGCCCCGGGCCCCGCGGCGTGCGCGGGGACCGGGGCGGTCGGTGGGACGACGAGCGGGCTCAGTGGACGTGCGCCGCCTTCGCCGTGTGGCTGCCGGAGATCTCCTCGCCCGGCTCCATCGGCGCGGTGACCTCGTCGTCGTCCCGGCCCCGGCCCAGGTGGTTGAAGACCACGTTGAGCAGGACGGCCGCGACACAGCCGGTGGAGATCCCGGAGTCCAGGATGATCTTCGCGGTCTCCGGGAAGGCGTGGTAGAACTCCGGCGCCGTGATCGGGATGATGCCGACGGCCAGGGAGACGGCCACGATCAGGACGTTGTTGTCCTTCTCCAGACCGGCCTTGACCAGGGTCTGGATGCCGCTGGCGGCGACCGAGCCGAAGAGGACGACCCCCGCGCCGCCGAGGACCGGCCGGGGGACGACCGAGATCAGCGAGGCGGCGACCGGGGAGAGCCCCATCAGGACCAGGAAGCCACCGCCGCAGGCCACGACGAAGCGGCTGCGGATCCTGGTCATGGCGACCAGACCGATGTTCTGGGCGAAGGCGCTGCACATGAAGCCGTTGAAGAGCGGGCTGATCGCCGAGCCAAGTGTGTCGGCGCGGAGACCGGCCGCGATGGTCTTCTCGTCGGCGGGACGCTCCACGATCTCGCCGAGCGCCAGCATGTCGGCGGTCGACTCGGTCATGGAGACCAGCATGACCACGCACATGGAGATGATCGCGGCGAGCGCGAACTGCGGGGCGCCGAAGTGGAACGGGGACGGGAAGCCGACGATGTCCGCCTCGGTCACCGGCGAGAAGTCGGTGACCCCGAACGGTATGGCGATGAGCGTGCCGATGACCAGGCCGACCAGGACGGCGACCTGCTTGAGGAAGCCGCGGGTGAAGCGGCGCAGCAGCAGGACCACGACGAGCGTGACGGCGGCGAGGGAGAGGTAGGTCGTCGAACCGTAGTCCTCCGCCCTGGGGTTGGGCCCCTGGGCCCAGCCGAAGGCGACCGGGAGGAGGGAGACACCGATGAGGGTGATCACAGTGCCCGTCACGACCGGCGGGAAGAACCGCACGAGCCGGGAGAACCAGGGGGCCGCAAGGAAGCCGAGCAGTCCGGCGACGATGATCGCGCCGAAGATGACGGGCAGCGCGTCGGCCTTGTCGTCGGTGGTGTCGACGATCGCGAGCATCGGGGCGACACCGGCGAAGGTGACGCCGTTGACGAACGGGAGCCGGGCGCCGATCTTCCAGACGCCGAGGGTCTGCAGGAAGGTCGCGAGACCGGCGGTGAAGAGGCTCGCGCCGGTGAGGAAGGTCAGTTCGGTGCCGGAGAGGCCGACGGCCGCTCCGACGATCAGGGGCGGCGCGACGACGCCCGCGTACATGGCGGCCACGTGCTGGAGGCCGCTGGTGAGCATCTTCAGTGGGGGCAGCGTCTCGTCGACCGGATGCTTCTCGCGGTCTTCGGGGGCGGAGCCTGCGTCTTGTGCATTGCGAACCTGGGGCTTGGCGGCCACGGCGGTTCCTCCGGTCGGTTACACGTCGGCAGTGACGCGGGGTTCAGGGAGGTGGTGCGATGCGGTGCGAAGTACAGGAGGTGCGGCTCGTTGCGGGGTGGAGCGGTGCGCTGGGGAGGAGGCGCTGCGGGACGGGTGCCCGGTGGGGGTGCGGGCAGGCATCACCTTCCCGGGGGGTGCCGTACGTCTTCTGCGTACGGCACCCCCCGGTCGGGCTGCCGCGGACCCCGCTCGGGTCCACGGCGACCGGCCGAGGGCCGTCCCCCTCGGTCGGACTCCATGGGGAGGGTCAGCTCTGGGCCGTGATACGGGCCAGGCGCTGCGCCTCCGCGCGTGCGTCGCGCGCGATCTGCTCCTCGTCGGCGAACAGCAGTCGGTTGTTCTCGACGATCTGCCTGCCGTTGACGAAGGAGGCGGTGACCGGGGCAGCGGCGCCGAAGACGACGGCGGTGACCGGGTCGGCGATCGAGGAGTGGCCGAGGCCGTCGATCTTCCAGAGGACGAAGTCGGCGAGCTTGCCGGCTTCGAGCGAGCCGATGTTGTCGGCGCGGCCGAGGACCTGCGCACCGCCGTAGGTGCCGAGGCGCAGGGCCTGGCGGGCGTTGAGCGCGGCCTCGCGGTGGGCGCCGAGGCGGTTGATGAGGAGCGCGTTGCGCAGCTCGGTGTGGAGCTCGCCGGACTCGTTCGAGGCGGTGCCGTCGACGCCGAGGCCGACCGGGACGCCCGCCTTGAGCATGTCCGGTACGCGGGCGATGCCGGCGGCGAGGCGCGCGTTGGAGGAGGGACAGTGCGCCACACCCGTACCGGTGCGGGCGAAGGCGGCGATGTCGGAGTCGTTCATGTGGACGCAGTGCGCCATCCACACGTCCTCGCCGAGGAAGCCGGTGGACTCGAAGTAGTCCGTCGGGCCCATGCCGAAGAGCTCGTGGCAGAACTTCTCCTCCTCCACGGTCTCCGAGCCGTGGGTGTGCATGCGCACACCGAGCCGGCGGGCCAGCTCGGCACCCTGCTTGAGCAGCTGGGTGGAGATGGAGAACGGGGAGCAGGGGGCGACGGCGACCTGGGTCATCGCGTCGAAGGAGGCGTCGTGGAACTTCCGCACCGTCTCCTCGGTCGCGGCGAGCGCGCCCTCGGTGGTCTCGACGGCGAAGTCCGGCGGCAGGAAGCCGTCCTTCTCGCTCATGTCCATCGAGCCGCGGGCGAGGGTGAAGCGGACGCCCATGTCGGAGGCGGCGCCGATGATCGCGCCGGACAGGTCGCCGGAGTTCTTCGGGTAGACGTAGTGGTGGTCCATGGCGGTGGTGACACCGCCGCGGGCCATCATCGCGAGGGAGCCCTGGGCGGCGACGCGGACCATCGACTCGTCGATCCGCGACCAGGTCGGGTAGAGCGCGACCAGCCAGTTGAAGAGGTTGTGGTCGGTGGCCAGGCCCCGGGTGATCCACTGGTAGAAGTGGTGGTGGGTGTTGACCAGACCGGGCGTCACCAGATGACCGGTGGCGTCGATCCGGCGGACCACGTTCTCCAGACCCTCGGGGGCCTTGCCGGCACCGATGGACTCGATCTTGTTGTCGGCGACGACGAGGTAGCCGGAGGCGTACTCGGTGTCGTTCGCGTCGACGGTCGCGATCGCCGCGTTCTCGATGACGATGCGCTGGGCTGCCGAAGGTGCTGCCATGGCGGTGCTTCCTTCATTCCTCGGGGGTGGTGTGGGCACGGCAGGACCCTAGGAGGATTTGAGTGCCGGAGCCGTGTGACGGCTCCGGGTGCCGAGATGGTGGAAGAACAGGTTGAGCAGGACGGCGACGAGCGCGCCCGCGCTGATGCCGGAGCCGAGCACGGTCTGCGCCCAGGCCGGGAAGTCGGCGTAGAAGGTGGGAGCGGCGAGCGGGATGATGCCCGCTCCGAGCGCGACGGCCACCAGGATGATGTTGGAGCTGTCGTCGAGTCCGGCTTCCGACAGGGTGCGGATGCCGCTGACCGCGATCGAGCCGAAGAGGACGATGCCGGCGCCGCCGAGGACGGGCATCGGGACCGTGGAGACGACCGCGCCGAGGACCGGGAAGGCGCCGAGGACCAGCAGGGCGCCGCCGGCGACGGCGACGACGTACCGGGAGCGGACCCGGGTCAGCGAGACGACGCCGACGTTCTGGGCGAAGGCCGAGGTCGGGAAGCCACCGAAGACCGGACCGAGCAGGGTCGCGATGCCGTCGGTGCGCAGGCCCCGGGTGATGGTCTTCCCGTCGCTGCGCCGGTCGCAGATCTCGCCGAGGGCGAGCATGCCGGCGCTGGACTCGGTCATCAGGACGAGCATCACGATGCACAGGGAGAGGATCGCGGCGGGCTGGAACTCGGGTGCGCCGAAGGCGAAGGGAGCGGGCAGGGCCGCGACGGGCGCCTCACGCAGGGCGGTGAAGTCCGCCATCCCGAAGGGGATCGCGGCGAGGGTGCCGATGAAGAGGCCGAGCAGCAGGGCGATCTGCTTGACGAAGCCCTTGCCGAAGCGCTGGAAGAGCAGGATGACGACGAGGGTGAAGCCGGCGAGCGCCAGGTACTTCATGGCGCCGAAGTCGGCGGCGGTCTTGTCGCCGCCCTGGGCCCAGCCGACGGGCACGGGCATCAGGGTGACCCCGATGAGGGTGATGACGACGCCGGTGACGAGCGGCGGGAAGAAGCGCAGGAGCTTCCCGAAGAAGGGGCCCACGGCGAGGCAGAAGACTCCGGCGACCATCACCGCGCCGTAGATGGCGGGGAGTTGGTGTCCGGGAGCACTGGTCTCGGCGATGGCGAGCATCGGCGCGATGCCCGCGGAGGAGGCGGCGTTGACGAACGGGAGCCGGTTGCCGGCGAAGGTTCGGATGCCGAGGGTCTGCAGGATCGTGGCACAGCCGGCGATGAGCAGGCTGGCGGCGATGAGCCGGGTCATCCCTGCCGCGTCCAGGCCGACGGCCTGGCCGATGATGAGCGGAGGGGTGACGACACCGGCGTACATGGCGGCGATGTGCTGGAGTGCCGCGGGGACGAGCCGCGAGGCGGGAAGCTTTTCGTCCACCGGATGGACCTGGTGTGTGGTGTCCGGTGGGGTGGAACACGGGCCTTCGGCGGATGCCGGCCCCATTGCAGGCTGTGCCATGGGAGTTCCTCCGGGCTGGTGCGGGCCCCGCCCGACTGCGGGCGGGCGGGGCCGTCACTCAGATGGCGCTTAGAGGTTGGTCATGTCGACCGGGATCTGCGCCGTCGCTCCGTCGCGGAGGACGGTGGCCTCGATGAGGCCGTACATGCGGTCGGCGGCGTAGTAGACCTCGTTGTCGTTCTTCAGACCGAAGGGCTCGAGGTCGACCAGGAAGTGGTGCTTGTTCGGGAGCGAGAAGCGGACTTCGTCGATCTCCGAGCGGTGGTTGATGATGCGCGTGGCCATCTGGTACAGCGTCTGCTGGAGGGAGTACGAGTACGTCTCCGAGAAGGCCTCGAGCATGTGCTTCCGGGTCTGCTCGTAGGACCGCTCCCAGTTGGGCATGCGCTGGTCGTCGTCGGTCCAGTTGAACCGCCAGCGGGCGGAGACCTGCGTGGCCAGGATGCGGTCGTACGCCTCCTGGAGCGTCGTGTACTTGTCCTTGATGTAGCCCCAGAACTCCGAGTTGGTGGAGTTCATGACGACGAGGTCCTTGAGGCCGGAGATGACCTCCCACTTCTCGCCGTCGTAGGTGACCTGGGTGACGCGGGTCTCCTGGCCCTTGCGGGCGAAGGAGTGGTTGACCTCTTCGGCGCCGATGAACTTGGAGTTGGCGTCGGAGGAGGCGATGCGCTCCCAGGAGTACTCCTCGATCCGGATGCGCGCCTGCTTGATCGGCTCCTGGCTCGTCACGAAGTGACGGGCGAGGTGGATGCCGAACTGCTCGGCGGACTCGATGCCGTACTCCTTGGCGAACGCGAAGATGGTGTTCTTCGTCGTGTCGGTGGGGAGGCAGTGGGCGTTGGAGCCGGTGAGGTGGACGTCGTCGAGGTCGCCGGAGAGGGCGACGGAGACGTTCAGGTCCTTGATGTGGTGGGTGTCGCCGTCCCGCGTGATCTTGACGACGCGGTTCTCTGCTTTGCCGTACTGGTTCTGGCCGAGAATCGTGGGCATGTCTGCTAGCTCCCTCGGTAAACGGAGTAGCCGAACGGGTTGAGCAGCAGCGGTACGTGATAGTGCTCGCCCGGCTTGACGGCGAACGTGATCGCCACCTCCGGGAAGAACGCACCGCTGTCCCTTACGCGGGGGGCGTCCTGCTGCGCCTCGGCTTGCTTCTTGGCGAAGTACGTCTCGGTCTCGAAGTCGAGACGTACGTGGGTGGTTTCTTCCGGCAGGGCCGGCAGGTCCTTGCAGCGCCCGTCCGCGTCGGTGGCGGAGCCTCCGAGCGCGACCCACTCGGCGTCGGAGCCGCTGCGGGCCGCGAGCGTGATGGCCACGCCCTCGGCGGGGCGGCCGATGCTGGTGTCCAGGATGTGGGTGGACACCGAGGCCGTGGTGTCGGTGCTCATGCGGAGCTCTCTTCCTCTACGAGACGGGTCAGCCGGATGCGGTTGATCTTGCCCAGTTCGGTGCGGACGATCTCCCGCTCCTCCTCGGGCGAGTTCCCGATCCGGTCCCGGACCGCGTCGCGCATCTGCTCGCCGGTCCTGCCGGTGGCGCAGATGAGGAAGACATGACCGAACTTGTCCTGGTAGGCCAGGTTGAGTTCGAGCATCTCGGCCTTGAGCTCCGCGGAGGCGCCGGCCATCCCGCTCTGTTCGCGGGAGGAGGTCGGGTCCCCGGCCTTCGGACGACCGATCGGCGGGTGGCCCGCCATCGCGTCGGCCAGGTCCTCGGCGGTCAGGTCGGCCATGGCGGCGTCGCTGGCGAGGAAGAGGGCTTCGGCGGTGGTGTACGGGCGCTGGGCGACAAGCTTGCTCCCCCACGCCGAGCTGGAGCACACCTCGTGGAGCGCGGCAAGGGCCTCGCTGTCCGCCGAGGTGTTGAACCGGGTGAGACCCGGTGTCGTACCTGAAGTCACGGGAAGCCTCCGTGGCTGTTTTTCGCTGTGCGTCGGACGGGCTGCGGATAGCTAACGCCCTCCGCAACACAACGTCAACACTTTGTTGAAAACTCGGCCACACAAAAGCCGTCGTCCCGACATCTGGACGACGGCTTGTGGTCAAACAAGATCAACTAGCCGTTCTCGGCGGCCTTTTCCCTGTTCAGGGCGGTTTCTCTGTTCAAGTAGTTGTACACGGTGAAGCGGCTGACACCCAGCGCACCCGCCACGGTCTCCACCCCATGGCGTACCGAGAAGGCACCGCGCGCCTCCAGAAGGCGGACGGCCTCCTGCTTCGCCTTGCGGTCGAGTTCGGCCAGCGGCATCCCGTGCCGCCGCTCCATCGCGGCGAGGATCCGGTCCAGGGAGTCCGAGAGCTGCGGCAGCCGTACGGCGAGCACGTCCTCCCCCTCCCAGGAGAGGACCACGTCGTCGGCCTCCGCCTGCGCGGCGCCGACGAGCTCCGCTCCCATAGCGTCGACCAGCGGCTTCACCGCCGCGACCAAGGGGTGTTCCGTCACTTCTCGCCCTCCCCGATCACATTCACCTGGAGCGAGACACGGGTGGCACCGGCCGCGAGCGAGCTGCGCAGCAGCGCGTCGACCGCGGTGAGCACCTCGTCGGCGCCACCTTCCGCCGTGTTGCCGAAGGGGCCGACGTCGACCGCGTCCAGTTCGGCCGACTGGATGACCTCACGGGCCACGACCGCGTGCGCCGGCGCCTCGTCGAGGTCGAACGGCTCGGTCGTGAACTCCACTCTCAAACGCACCATGGACCCAAAGTACGGCCCCGCTCCGGCCCGCGGGAGCCCCGGACCTGCGGGGACCTCTTGACAAGTGGGACGCCCTGCTTGCAACATTCCGTCAGACAGAAACTTACTTCCGCGATACGGAAGGAGCGCCGCCCCTCATGGGATACACGGACCAGCGCTTCGATGTGAACCTGTCGATCCTCTTCACGGAACTCCCGCTCCTGGAGCGCCCCGCGGCGGCCGCCGCGGCGGGCTTCACGGCGGTCGAGCTGTGGTGGCCCTGGATCGACACCGCCACCCCCGAGCAGAGCGAGCTCGACGCCCTCAAGAAAGCCCTTGAGGACGCCGGCACCCAGCTGGTGGGCCTGAACTTCTACGCCGGACAGCTCCCCGGCCCGGACCGCGGCGCGGTCTCGGTACCGGGCGAGGAGTCCGAGCGCTTCCGGGCCAACATCGACATCGCCGCGGACTTCGCCGCCTCGGTCGGCTGCAAGGCGCTCAACGCGCTCTACGGCAACCGCGTCGAGGGCGTGGACCCGGCGGTCCAGGACGCCCTCGCCCTGGAGAACCTGGTCCTGGCGGCCCGGGCCGCCGACCGCGTCGGCGCGATCCTGCTGATCGAGACCCTCAACAAGCCGGAGTCGCCGCTCTACCCGCTGGTGAGCGCCCCCTCCGCGATCGAGGTCGTCGACAAGGTCAACGAGGCGACCGGGCTCGGCAACGCCAAGTTCCTGCTCGACATCTACCACCTGTCGATGAACGGCGAGGACGTCAGCCGGGTCATCGCGGAGTACGCCGACAAGACCGGCCACGTCCAGATCGCCGACAACCCGGGCCGCGGCGCGCCGGGCACCGGCGAGCTCCCCCTGGAGCAGCTCCTCGACGAGCTGAAGAAGGCCGGTTACGACGGCTGGATCGGCCTGGAGTACAAGGCCGCCGACGCCGCCGCGTCCTTCGAGTGGCTCCCGGCCGAGGCCCGCCCGGCCCGCTGACGCGCGGCCCCGCCGCCACCCTCCCCAGTACCACCAGTTTTGAGAGGCACCCTCACGATGAGCAATCTCCCCAAGATCGCCTGGATCGGTCTCGGCATCATGGGCTCGCCCATGTCCGAGAACCTGCTGAAGGCCGGCTACTCGGTCACCGGCTTCACGCTGGAGCAGGACAAGCTGGACCGGCTGGCCAAGGCCGGCGGCACCTCCGCCGCGTCGATCGCCGAGGCCGTGAAGGACGCCGACGTCATCGTCACGATGGTGCCCGCGTCGCCGCACGTCGAGGCCATCTCCTACGGCCCCGAGGGCATCCTGGAGAACGCCAGGCGGGGCGCGCTGATCGTCGACATGTCGTCGATCACCCCGCAGACCTCGGTCGACCTCGCGAAGAACGCCGCCGAGAAGGGCATCCGCGTCATCGACGCCCCGGTGTCCGGTGGCGAGGCCGGCGCGATCGAGGCCGTGCTCTCGATCATGGTCGGCGGCGAGCAGGCCGACTTCGACGAGGCCCTCCCGATCCTGGAGGCCCTCGGCAAGACCATCGTGCTCTGCGGCCCGCACGGCTCCGGCCAGACGGTGAAGGCCGCCAACCAGCTGATCGTCGCGGTCAACATCCAGGCCTGCGCCGAGGCCGTCGTCTTCCTCGAGAAGTCCGGCGTGAACCTCCAGGCCGCCCTGGACGTCCTCAACGGCGGTCTGGCCGGCTCCACGGTCCTGACCCGCAAGAAGGACAACTTCCTGAACCGGGACTTCAAGCCCGGCTTCCGGATCGACCTGCACCACAAGGACATGGGCATCGTCACCGACGCCGCCCGCAACGTCGGTGCGGCCCTCCCGGTCGGTGCCGTCGTCGCCCAGCTCGTCGCCTCCCTGCGCGCTCAGGGTGACGGCGGCCTGGACCACTCGGCCCTGCTGCGCGCCGTCGAGCGCCTCTCCGGCCAGCAGGTCTGACCCAGCGCCCCGTAACGGGGCCCCTGATTTCCGGTCGGCGGCGGCGCTGACACCTGTCCTGTCGCGCCCAGGCGCCGCCGCCGACCGGAACACCACACTTCATTTTCAACAAACTGTTGACGTTACGTTCGGGCCGAATTTACGCTCCTCGGACCGTCAGCAGAGTTCCCGTACGGAAGGTCACGATGTCGAAGCGCGTGCTTACGACCGAGTCCGGCGCCCCCGTCGCCGACAACCAGAACTCCGCCACCGCCGGCGTCGGTGGCCCCATCCTCCTCCAGGACCAGCACCTGCTGGAGAAGCTCGCGCGCTTCAACCGTGAGCGGATCCCGGAGCGCGTGGTGCACGCCCGAGGCTCCGGCGCGTACGGCTACTTCGAGGTGACCGACGACGTCACCGCGTACACCAAGGCGGACTTCCTCGGTGAGGTCGGCAAGCGGACCGAGACCTTCATCCGGTTCTCCACCGTGGCCGACTCGCTCGGCGGCGCGGACGCGGTCCGCGACCCCCGCGGCTTCGCCCTGAAGTTCTACACCGAAGAGGGCAACTACGACCTCGTCGGCAACAACACCCCGGTGTTCTTCATCAAGGACCCGATCAAGTTCCCCGACTTCATCCACTCCCAGAAGCGCGACCCCTTCACGGGCAAGCAGGAGGCGGACAACGTCTGGGACTTCTGGGCGCACGCCCCCGAGGCGACGCACCAGATCACCTGGCTCATGGGTGACCGCGGCATCCCGGCCTCGTACCGTCACATGAACGGCTACGGCTCGCACACCTACCAGTGGACCAACGAGGCGGGCGAGGCCTTCTTCGTCAAGTACCACTTCAAGACGAACCAGGGCATCCGCAGCCTCTCCGCCGACCAGGCCGCCGAGCTCGTCGGCAAGGACGCGAACTCGCACCAGACCGACCTGCTCCAGGCCATCGAGCGCGGTGTGAACCCCTCGTGGACCCTGTACGTCCAGGTCATGCCGGCCGCCGAGGCCGTGGACTACCGCTTCAACCCCTTCGACCTCACCAAGGTGTGGCCGCACAGCGACTACCCGCTGCAGCGCGTGGGCCGCCTGGTCCTCGACCGCAACCCGGAGAACGTCTTCGCCGAGGTCGAGCAGGCCGCCTTCTCCCCGAACAACTTCGTCCCCGGCATCGGTCCCTCGCCGGACAAGATGCTCCAGGGCCGTCTCTTCGCCTACGCGGACGCCCACCGCTACCGCCTCGGCGTGAACCACACCCTGCTGCCGGTGAACGCCCCCAAGGCGACCACGGCCGAGAACTACGGCCGCGACGGCTTCATGGCCACCCGCAACGGCTCGCGCCACGACAAGAACTACGAGCCCAACTCGTACCAGGGCCCGGCCCAGACCGACGCCGCGCTCTCCGCGCCGCTCGCGATCCACGGCTGGACCGGCACCCACGAGGCGCCCGCGCACACCAAGGACGACGACTTCTTCCAGGCCGGCGAGCTCTACCGCCTGATGTCCGCCGAGGAGAAGAACCGTCTGATCGCCAACATCGCCGGCGGTCTCTCCCAGGTGTCCCGCGAGGACGTCATCGAGAAGAACCTCGCGCACTTCGCCGCCGCCGACCCGGAGTACGGCAAGCGCGTGGCCGAGGCGGTCCGCGCCCTGCGCGAGGACTGACAGCACCGCAGCACCCAGACTGCGTACGGCGCCTGACGGGAGGTCAGTGCCGTACGCGGTCCGGATCGCCGGCCCGGATGAGGGGTGGTCGGCGGACCGGACAAGCGTGAGGACCGCGGCGGCGCCGAGCCAGTGCGGTGGTAAGGACGTCGGGCCCCCTTCTTGACCTGAAAGAAGGGACGGCCGGCACGCCCGTCGGCACCGCCGCGGTCCCAACGCCCAGCCCCTCCCCGCCCCTCCGTGGGGCCCCACAGACTCCGTCCGGCGGCGCGAACGTCCCACTCCCGACGCCGCCCTCGCACTGCTTCGCAGGCTTCGGACGGCTGCGTCGGACTCCGTCCGCCGGCCCCGGAAGCAGGTACGCCCACAGACTCCGTCCGGCGGCGCGAACGTCCTGTCGCGCCAGCCTCGTGCCGTCGGACGGGCATCACCGGAGAGCGCGGAACCAGGTTTACGGTCCCTGGTTCCGCGCTCTTCTTCGTATGTACGGAGGGACACGTCCACCGACGGGCGTACGGGAGCCCAGCGCATCGTTTCTGCGGTGAAGATCCGCACCCGCTCGGACGAGCGCACCGCGATTTGGGCCCTGTGCGCCCCGCGACCGGCGCTATCCACTGGTACATGATCAAGAACCTGATGCGCGGTCTCGCGCCGCTCGCCCTGATCCTGTCCCCGCTCGCCGTCCCCTCCCCCGCCCTCTCCGCCAACGTCATCCTCTTCCCCGACGCGCTCGCCGAGCTCACCGAGGCGGCCGAGGACCCGGACGGCTACAAGGCGACGGCGTTCCGCCACTGGAACCAGGGCCTCGACCCGGCCGACGGCTGCGACACCAGCTCCGAGGTCCTCATCTCCGAGGCCCAGGACGCCCCGAAGTCCGGCGCGAAATGCGCGCTGAGCGGCGGCCGGTGGACCTCCTCCTACGACGGCCAGAGCGTCACCGACCCGACCGCGCTCCGCGTCGACCACCTCGTCGCGCTGGAGGAGGCCTGGCAGTCGGGGGCCTCCGGCTGGACGGCGGCCCGGCGCGAGCAGTACGCCAACGACCAGGGCGCCGCCGCGACCCTCGTCGCCGTCACCGCCCGCAGCCAGAAGGAGAAGGCCGGGCGCGACCCGGCCGAGTGGGTGCCCACGGACGCCGGCCGCTACTGCCCCTACGTCGGCGCGTGGGTGAGCACCAAGCTGCGCTGGGGCCTCTCCGCCGACAAGGACGAGGTGGAGGCGCTCAAGCTGTTCGCCGACGGGCCGTGCGAGGAGACGGTCGTGTTCCGCTCGAAGGCGCCTCGGTAGGACGTGGCGGCTCGTCGGCCTTCCGGTCGGCCCGCGCGAGTGCCAGGGTCACGGTGAGCGAGGCGAGGGCGAGCAGCACCATCCCCGTACGCGGTGACGTGTACTGGGCGAGGGTGCCCGCCAGCGCCGCGCTCACGCCCTGGAGGGCGAGCATCCCGGAGGTGTGGAGCCCGAGCGCGTGGCCGCTCAGCTCCGCCGGCACCAGTTCCATCAGCCGTTCCTGGTGCAGCAGGCTCGCCCCGTACCCGACCGCCGAGACCGTCACCGCGAGGAGCGCGAGCGGTGGCGCGGGGTCCAGGGCGAACACCGGGAACGGGGCCGCGAGCAGCGCCTGGAGCGGAAAGCGGAGCCGGCCGCGCAGCCGTGCCGGGAGGAACCGGCCGACGGCGACGTCCCCCGCCAGCATCCCGAGCGCCGCGCAGGCGAAGAGGAGCCCGGCGCGCTCGGGGGCGTACGGCACGAAGAGCGACTCGCAGCCCACGATCAGCCCGTTGGGCACCCACAGGGCGAGGTAGCAGCGGCGGCGCGCGGGCGAGGACCACAGGCGCCGGTTGGTGCGCCAGGTCTCGGCGACCGAGGCCCGTCCGCCGGCGCGGGGCGGGCGCTTCCCGAGGCCGAGGCGGGCGAGGAGCGCGGCGGCGAGGTAGAGCCCGGCGCCGACGAGGACCGTGCCGTGCGGCGAGAGCAGGGCGATCAGGACGCCGCCGGCCGCGAAGCCGCCGATCTGGCAGACGCCGACGGCCATGTTCGTCACGGAGCGGCCGAGGAGGTACTCCCCGCGGGGCAGGATCTCGTTGAGGAGCCCGTAGCGCACGCCGCCGCCGAGCGAGGCCGCGAGCCCCTCGGCGAGGAGGACCACGAAGACCGCCCAGGTCGGCAGCGCGGGGATCGCCAGGACGGCGGTGCCCAGGGCGAAGAAGAGGGCGAGCCCGGCGATCGCGGCGCGCGGCGGCAGCCGGTCCGCGGCCGAGAGCAGGGTGGTCGCGCCGATCAACTGGGCGAGGGACGGCCCGAAGAGCGCGAGGGCGGAGAGGAGCGGGGAGCCGGTCGCGCGGAACACGAGCGTGGCGAGACCGAGCCCTGCGATCGTCTGGGCGGCGTTGTGGGCGGAGCCGGTGAGGAAGAGCGGCGTGAACTCGGGGGTCCGGAAGAGCGCGCGGTAGCGGGGCATGCCGGGGAGTCTCCGGGCGGCCCGTCCGCGCCGGTACTGTTTCGCGTGGAGGCGAAACGACGGGGCGGGGGCCATGGGCTGGTGGCGGATCGGTACGGACTCGCTCGCCGGGAGCAGGTTCGTCGTCTCGCCGCTCGCCGAGACGATCGCGGCCCTGAAGACCCTGCACGCCGCCGTCGGCGCCCACCCGGGCGAGCGGGCCTGGCTGACGGCGCACCTGCCCGCGTACCGGGAACACCTCGCCGCCGAACCGCTCGACGCACTGCTCGTACGGGCGGCTCTGGGGGCCACCTGGAACGCCGACTTCCTGACGCCGACGCCGACGGGCGAGCGCGAGCGGTCCTTCGAGGAGGAGGTCGCGGCGGTCCGCGAGGCGGAACCCTTGGACGCCGTACCGCAGTTGGAGGTGGCGGTCGGCGGCCCCGTACCCGAGCCGCTGCGGTCGGCGAGGGATCTGCCGCACCGGATGGCGGGAGTTCTGGAGTGGGTGTGGCGGGAGACGGTGCTTCCCGACTGGCCGCGCCGCCGCCGGGTCCTGGAGGCCGATGTGGTGGCGCGGACCGCGCGGTTGGCCCGGGACGGCTGGGCGGCGGCGCTCGACGAGCTGTCCCCGGGGAAGATGCGCTGGCTGGGGGACGGGCGGCTCCAGGTCAACCCCCGCGCGTATCCGCCGAGACGGGTCGACGGCGGCCGGCTGCTCTTCGTCCCCGTGACGCCGCACCAGGCGTGGGTCTCCTGGGAAGGCTCCGAGCGGTTCGCGATCGTGTACGCGTGCTCCGGCGCCCTCACGGGCGGGACGGGCCCCCTCGTGCCCGAGGCGCTCGGCGCGCTGCTCGGCGGGGCGCGCGCCGGGGTCCTCGTACGGCTCGAATCCCCCAAGTCCACCAGCCAGTTGGTGGCGCTGACCGGACAGGGCCTCGGGTCGGTGGGGCGTCATCTGAAGGTGCTGCTGGATGCCGGGCTCGTACGGCGGGGGCGGGCGGGCCGGTCCGTCCTGTACGAGTGGACGGAGGCGGGCGCGGTTCTGGTGCGGGCGCAGAGGGCCGGCCCGCCGGACGGGCCCTAGACGTGGGGCGGCCCCCGCCCCGGTGCTCCTCGGGGCGGGGGCCGTGTCACGGCACCCGGATCAGACCTTTCGGGTCCCTCAGGCCTTTCGGGTCCGTCAGGCCCTTCGGGTCCCTCAGACCTTGAGGGCCTTGATCGCGGTCGGCGCGTGGCCGGGCTCGGTCGCGAGCTCCTCGAACTCGGTGACGTCGCTCATGTCGACCGTCTTGCTCATCGCGATGTTGGTGATGCGCTCCAGGATGGCCTCGACGACGACCGGGACCTGGAACTCCTGCGCCAGCTTCTTGGCCTCCTCGAAGGCCTCGCCCAGCTTGTCCGGGTCGGTGACGCGGATGGCCTTGACGCCCAGGCCCTCGGCGACCTTGACGTGGTCGACGCCGTAGACGCCGATCTCCGGGGTGTTGATGTTCTCGAACTCGAGGTTGACCTCGAAGTTGATGCCCAGACCGCCCTGCGCCTGCCGGATCAGACCCAGGTAGGCGTTGTTCACGAGGACGTGGACGTAGGGGACCTTGTGCTGGGCGGCGACCGCCAGCTCCTCGATCATGAACTGGAAGTCGTAGTCGCCCGAGATCGCGACGATCGGGGTCTCCGGCTCCGCGGTGGCGGCACCGATGGCGGCCGGGATGGTCCAGCCGAGCGGGCCGGCCTGGCCGCAGTTGATCCAGTGACGCGGCTTGTAGACGTGCAGGAACTGCGCGGCGGCGATCTGGGAGAGGCCGATGGTGGTGACGTAACGGGTCTCCGGGCCGAAGGCCTTGTTCATCTCCTCGTAGACGCGCTGCGGCTTCAGGGGGATGTTGTCGAAGTGCGTACGGCGCTGCAGCGTCGCCTTGCGGTCCTGCGCGGACGCGGCCCACGCGCTGAAGTCCGGCAGCTTGCCGGCCGCCTTCAGCTCCTTGGCGATCTCGATGAAGAGTTCGAGCGCGACCTTGGCGTCGGAGGCGATGCCGAAGTCCGGGGCGAAGATCTTGCCGAGCTGGGTGGGCTCGATGTCGACGTGGACGAACTTCCGGCCCTTGGTGTACGCGTCCAGGTTGTAACCGGTGTGACGGTTGGCCCAGCGGTTGCCGATGCCCAGGACGAGGTCGGACTCCAGGAACGTGGCGTTGCCGTAGCGGTGGGCCGTCTGGACACCGACCATGCCGGCGGCCAGCTCGTGGTCGTCCGGGATGACGCCCCAGCCCATCAGGGTGGAGATGACCGGGACGTTGACGAGCTCGGCGAACTCGACCAGCAGGTCGGAGGCGTCGGCGTTGATGATGCCGCCACCGGCGACGATCAGCGGGCGCTCCGACTCCAGCAGGAACTGGACGGCCTTCTCGGCCTGGGCGCGGGACGCCTGCGGCTTGTAGACCGGCAGCGGCGTGTAGGTCTCCGGGTCGAACTCGATCTCGGTCAGCTGGACGTCGATCGGCAGGTCGATGAGGACCGGGCCGGGACGGCCGGAGCGCATCAGGTGGAAGGCCTGCTGGAAGACGCCGGGGACCTGCGCGGCCTCCAGGACGGTCGTCGCGGCCTTGGTGACCGGCTTGGCGATCGCGGCGATGTCGACGGCCTGGAAGTCCTCCTTGTGGAGCTTCGAGACCGGGGCCTGGCCGGTGATGCAGAGGATCGGGATGGAGTCCGCGATCGCCGAGTAGAGGCCGGTGATCATGTCGGTGCCGGCGGGGCCGGAGGTCCCGATGCAGACGCCGATGTTGCCGGCCTTGGCGCGGGTGTACCCCTCCGCCATGTGGGACGCGCCCTCGACGTGGCGGGCCAGCGTGTGGCCGATGCCGCCGACGTTCTTGAGCTCGCGGTAGAAGGGGTTGATCGCCGCGCCGGGCACGCCGAACGCGGTGGTGACGCCTTCGCGCTTGAGGATCTCAACGGCCGCTGCGGCGGCGGTCATACGAGGCATGGGAGTGCTCCTGCTTCGGCCGGTCGGAGGCAAGCACGCCCTTCGGCTCGGGGAGCCCGGGAGGCTTGTTTCCGTAATGCGGAAATACTGTTCTGCTATACGGAAGTAATGTAGGTGGGGTGGCGGAGAGCCGTCAAGAGAAGTCCGCCCCGCGGGATCCGGAAGTGGCCGAACTCCCTCCCCCGAGGTGGCCGATGGGTGGACGATGGAGCGGAACGACAGGGGGTCGGAGTTGTGGGTGAGTCGGTACCGGTGCGCTGCCCGGAGTGCCAGCGGACGCAGGCGTACGCGGCGCCCGTCTTCCCCTGCGCGTGCGGGAGCCCGGTGGCGCCGCCGGTGACGGCGGGCGCCACGGCGGAACCGCTCACGCACCGGAACTGGACGGACGCGTGGGTCACCGTGCGCTGCGGCGCCTGCGGGCGCGAGGACGACTGGCCCCACCCTGAGCTCGGCTGCGCCTGCGGCACGGTCCTCCGGGTCCCGGTCCGGCCGGTGGGAGCGGAATCCGGCCCGGACGGGGCGGCCGGCGGGGCGGACGGCGGCGCGGATGCCCCGGCGGCGGGAACGGCGGACGGGGGCTCGCACGGCGCGGGCGGATCGCACGGCGCGGGCGGGTCGGCGAACGCGGGCGGATCGACGAGCCCGGGCGGATCGGCGAGCCCGGGCGGATCGGCAAGCACGGGCGGATCGGCAAGCACGGGTGGCTTCGGTGGCTCGGCGAGCGTGGGTGGCTTGAGCGGGACGGGTGGCCTCGGCGGCCTGAGCGGCGCGAACGGTTCAGGCGGACTGGGCGGTGCCGGCGACTCGGGCGGACTGGGCGGCACCGCTGGCTCGGGGCGTGCGGGTGGCGTGGACGGGCCCGGCGGCGTAGACGGCTCGGGCGGTATCGGCCGCTCGGGCGGCCTGGGCGGTGCGGTGGGCGGCGGCGGTTTCGATGGTGTGGAGGCCCAGGGCGGCCGCCGGGGACCGGAGACACCAGGCGGTGGTGCGGCCCGGCCCCGGTCCGTCGAGCCCGGCTCGGAGTGGTTCGGCACGGGACCCACCGGCCGGGACGGCACGGGTACGGGTACGGACACGGGTACGAGCGCGGGTACGAGCGCGGGTACGAGTGCGGGTATGGGTACGGGCGCGAGCGCGGATGCAGGCACGAGCGCGGGTACAGGCACGAGCGCGGGTACAGACGGACCCGCCGACGACGACGCCGACCCGGACGCCCCCGAACCGGACGGCTCCCCCACCGGCGCCACCGGCTTCGGGTCCGGCACCGCGGGTCGGCGTGGTGCGGCGGCCGGCCGGCCCCGGGCCCACACGCACCGCACCTTCGCCGAGCGGTACCCCGCGCACATCCCGCCGCCACCGACGGCCCCTCGCCCGGCACCGGTGCGGGGAGCCTTCCGGCCGGTGACGATCCGGACCGCGCGGGACGCGGTGGCCGCGGCCGCCGGGTACCTGCGCTGGCTCGGTTTCCGGGACGTCGTCCAGCCCGAGGACCGCCCCGCCTCCGGCGTGGACCTGCGGGCTCCCGGGCTCGTCGCCCAGGTGGACCCGAGCACCCGGCCCGCCGGTCTGCGGGCCGTGGAATGCCTCTGGCTCAACGGCCTGAGCTCGCCCACCGAGAGCGTGAGCGTGTTCTTCTCGCTGGCCGGCTACACCCCGGAGGCCCGTAAGCGCGCCGCCGAGATAGGCCTCCCGCTCTTCGTCCTCGACCTGACCGGCACCCCGCAGCCCGTCAACAACGCCGCCGACGAACTGGCCGCCGGCGGCGCCTGACCCCGCCCCCTGGCCCCACCGGCTCGCCCGCCGGCCCCCACCGCACCCCGACACAACACCTCGCCATCCGAAACCGGCCATTCACGCGTGACGATCACGCTCCCCCGGGCACAACACCCTCGGGGGGTGGCGTCATGTCGACGGCGATGTGGTGGTTCATGGGGGCGGCCTGCGCGGAACTGATAGTCGCCGCCGCCCTGTTGCGAACCCGCAGCCAGGAAAGCGGAGTGTGGCCGACGGGCGCCGAGCCGCCCCCGCAGGCCCTCGCGCTGCTGCGGGGAGGGCGCCGGGCGGCCGTGACGGTCGCGCTCGTCGCGCTGCACCAGCGCGGCGCGGTCGCCGCCGGCCGCAAACGTACGATTCGGGCCAACGGAGGCCCGGGCCGGACCCGTGACCCCGTACAGCTCGGCGTGCACGGGGCGCTGCACCGGGCCCTGGCCCTGCGGGCGCTCGCCCTGCGCCCCGAGGCGCGGCGGGCCGTGGACGCGCTGCGCGGGGAGCTCGGCCGGGCCGGGCTGCTGCGGCCGCCCGCCCGGCTGCGGGCCGCGCGGGTCCTGCTCGCGTGCGTACCGCTGACGATCGGCGCCGGGCTGCTCGTGGCCTGGGCCGGCAACGGGTACGGAGAAGCCGCCTCCGGTGCCGGCTCCGTCGGCCTCGCCGTCGCGGTCGCCGTGCCGCCGGTCCTCGTCGCCGCGCTGCTGCTGCGGCTGCCGCCGGCCACGCGTGCCGCGCGGCGCCTGCTCGCCGGGCTGCGGGAGCGGCATCCGCTGCCGGCCCACCGGCGCGAGGTGACGGACGGGCGTCTCGTCCAGCTGTACGTCGCGCTGTACGGGGATCCGGCGCTCGCGCTGTTCCTGCCCCGCTTCTCCCGGGACGGCGGGCTGCTCGACCGCCCGCGGGAAGCGGACGAGAACCGGCCGCCCCCAGGGCCCGGCAGGGACGCGAGACCCTCCTCGTCCTGAGGCCGCGCCATACTGTCGTATGCGCATCAGAGCGGCCGCTCCGGCCGAACTTCCGCTGCTCCAGGACATCGAACGGGCGGCGGGCGAGCCGTTCCGTTCTCTCGGTATGGCGGCGATCGCCGACGACGACCCCCTGCCCCTGGACGTCCTGGAGGCATACCGCTGTGAGGGGCGGGCCTGGGTGGCGGTGGACGCGGCCGACCGCCCGGTCGCGTACCTGCTCGCCGACACCGTCGACGGCTCCGCCCACATCGAGCAGGTGTCGGTGCACCCGGACGCCGCCCGCCGGGGCGTCGGACGGGAGCTGATCGAGCACCTGGCCGCGGCCGCCAGGGAGCAGGGTCTGAAGGCACTGACCCTGACGACCTTCACCGAGGTCCCGTGGAACGCCCCGTACTACGCGCGGCTCGGCTTCCGCCCGCTCACCGAGTCCGACCCGGCGCTCACCGACGGTCTGCGCGCGATCAGCCTCGCGGAGGCGGCCCACGGCCTCTCCTTCTGGCCCCGGGTGTGCATGCGCCGCGAGGTCTGCTGATACGGGCGGGTCCGGGGCGGCACCGCCTCCGGACGCGCCACCCGCGGTCGGCACGCCCGACGCGACCGGCACACCCGACCACCGGCGCCACGCCCCGGACCCGCCCGCCCCTTCCCGCTACTCGCTACTCGCTGCTCGCCAACCCTCCTCACCAATCGCTACTCGCTCCCGTACCGCTGCCGCAGCTCCACCTTCCGCACCTTGCCGCTGACCGTCATCGGGAACTCGCCGAGGATCTCCACCCGGCGCGGGATCTTGTAGTGGGCGAGCCGGTCACGGCAGAAGGCCGTGACCTCCTCCAGGGTCGGCGGGTCGGCCGGGTCGCGGGGGATCACGCAGGCCAGGATCTCCTCGCCGTACCGCGCGTCGGGGACACCGACGACCTGGACGTCGGCGATCTTGGCGTATCCGTAGAGGAACTCCTCGATCTCGCGCGGGTACACGTTCTCCCCGCCCCTGATGATCATGTCCTTGATACGGCCGACGATCTGGACGTACCCGTCGTCCCGCATGACCGCCAGGTCCCCGGTGTGCATCCAGCGTCCCGCGTCGATCACCTCGGCGGTCTTCTCCGGCTCGTCCCAGTACCCGAGCATCACGCTGTAGCCCCGGGTGCAGAGCTCGCCCGCCGCGCCGCGCTCCACGGTCAGCCCGGTCGCCGGGTCGACGACCTTCACCTCGACGTGCGGCATGACCCGGCCGACCGTGCCGGTACGCCGCTCCAGGTCGTCGTCGCGCCGGGTCTGGGTGGAGACGGGCGAGGTCTCGGTCATGCCGTAACAGATCGACACCTCCGCCATGTTCATCTCGGCGACGACCCTCTTCATCACCTCCACCGGGCACGGCGAACCGGCCATGATCCCGGTGCGGAGCGTGGAGAGGTCGTACCCGGCGAAGTCGGGGAGGTTGAGCTCGGCGATGAACATCGTCGGCACCCCGTACAGGGAGGTGCAGCGCTCCTCCTGCACCGCCCGGAGGGTGGCGGCGGGGTCGAAGGAGGGCGCGGGGATCACCGTGCAGGCGCCGTGCGAGGTGGCGGCGAGATTGCCCATCACCATGCCGAAGCAGTGGTAGAAGGGGACCGGGACGCAGATCCGGTCCTGCTCGCTGTAGGCGATCATCTCCCCGACGAAGTAACCGTTGTTGAGGATGTTGTGGTGGGAGAGGGTGGCTCCCTTGGGGAAACCGGTGGTCCCCGAGGTGTACTGGATGTTGACCGGCTCGTCGCAGGAGAGCGGCTCCGGGCGCAGCTCCCCGGCCGTACGGGTGAGGAGTTCGTCCCAGCTCGGGTCCCCGAAGTGGACGACCTCCCTCAACTCCGGGCAGTCTCCCCTCACTTCCTCGACCATGACCCGGTAGTCGCTCGTCTTGTGGGTGAGGGTGGCGAAGAGCAGGGAGATCCCCGCCTGGTTCAGGACGTACGCCAACTCGTGGGCGCGGTAGGCGGGGTTGATGGTGACCATGATCGCGCCGATGCGGGCGGTGGCGTACTGGACGAGGACCCACTCGGCGCAGTTCACCGCCCAGATGCCGACCCGGTCGCCCTTCCGGACGCCGCTCCCGAGCAGCGCACCGGCCAACCGGTCGACGTCGGCGCCGAATTGCGCGTACGTCCAGCGCCGCCCGCTGGGCACGTCCACGAGCGCCTCCCGGTCGGGCCAGGCGGCGACGGCCCGGTCGAGGTTGGCGCCGATGGTGTCGCCGAGGAGGGGGGTGCCGGACGCGCCGTGCGCGTAGGAGAGTGCCGTCGCCGTCATCCGAGGTCTCCTTCGGTGTACTCCGTGCCGCCGCCCTCGGCGGTGAGCCGGCGCAGTTCGACCCGCCGGATCTTGCCGGAGACGGTCTTGGGCAGGTCGGCGAACTCGATGCGCCGGATCCGCTTGTACGGGGCGAGGACCGTGCGCGAGTGGGCGAAGAGGACCCGCGCGGTCTCGGCGTCCGGCTGCCAGCCCGCCGCGAGGACGACGTACGCCTTGGGGACGGCGAGCCGCAGCGGGTCGGGGGCCGGGACGACGGCAGCCTCGGCGACGGCCTCGTGTTCCAGGAGCGCGCTCTCCAGCTCGAAGGGGCTGATCTTGTAGTCGGAGGCCTTGAAGACGTCGTCCGCGCGTCCGATGTAGGTGATGTACCCCTCGTCGTCGCGGGCGCCGATGTCGCCGGTGCGGTAGTAGCCGCCGGCCATCGCCTCGGCCGTACGCTCCGGGTCGCCGTGGTAGCCGGTCATCAGGCCCACCGGGTTGGCCGACAGGTCGAGGCAGATCTCGCCCTCCGCCACGTCCGCCAGACCGCTCGCCGGATCGACCAGGGTGACGCGGAAGCCGGGGCTCGGGCGGCCCATGGAGCCCTCCTTGAGCCGCTGACCGGGGCTGTTGGAGACCTGAACCGCTGTCTCCGTCTGGCCGAAGCCGTCCCGGATGGTGACGCCCCAGGCGCGCCGTACCGCCTCGATGACCTCGGGGTTGAGCGGTTCGCCGGCGGCGACGACCTCGCGCGGCGGGGTCTTCAGCCGGCCGAGGTCGGACTGGATCAGCATCCGCCACACGGTCGGCGGGGCGCAGAAGCTGGTGACGCCGTGCCGGTCCATCTCGCTCATCAGGCGGGTGGGGTCGAAGCGCGTGTAGTTGTGGATGAAGACGGTCGCCTCCGCGTTCCACGGGGCGAAGAGGTTGGACCAGGCGTGCTTGGCCCAGCCGGGCGAGGAGATGTTGAGGTGGACGTCGCCGGGCTTGAGGCCGATCCAGTACATCGTCGAGAGGTGGCCGACCGGGTACGAGGTGTGGGTCTGCTCGACGAGCTTCGGGCGGGCGGTCGTGCCGGAGGTGAAGTACAGCATCAGCGTGTCCTCGGCGAAGGTGATGCCGTCGGGCTCGAACTCCGCGGACTCCTGGGCCGTGTGCTCGTAGCCCAGCCAGCTCACTCCGTCGCCGCCGATCGCGATGCGGGTGTAGTCGCCGGGGACGTCGTCGAACTTGGCGGTGTCCTCGGCGCGGGCGATGACATGGCGGGCGCGACCGCGCTCGACGCGGTCGCGCAGGTCGGCGGGGCCGAGGAGGGGGGTGGCGGGGATGACGACGGCGCGCAGCTTCATCGCGGCGAGCATCGTCTCCCACAGCTCGGCCTGGTTGCCGAGCATGACGATGATCCGGTCCCCCGCGCGGACGCCCTGGGCGCGCAGCCAGTTCGCGACCCGGTTGGAGCGGGCGGACATCTCGGCGAAGCTCAGCTTCGTCTCGGAACCGTCCTCCTCGACGATGTGCAGGGCGGTTCTGTCGTTGCCGGCGGCGATGACGTCGAACCACTCGAGCGCCCAGTTGAAACGGTCGAACCGGGGCCAGACGAAGCCCTCGTAAGCCGTCTCGTACTCCTCGCGATGGTGGAGCAGGAAGTCCCGGGCCTCCCTGAACGTCTCCGTCGCGCTGGTCGCGCTCGCTGCCGTCATGTGTCCTCCTCGTTGCGGGACCGGTCCCGGACATCGTGTAATCGGTGACCCAGGTCTCACTACCCCCGTTCGGGGGTGAACCGGCCACCCAGCCAACGGACGACGGGGAGTGAACGGTGCGCGAGCACGCCGAATCGGTGGAGCTGCGCGGCGCGCTGCTGCGGCTGCGCCGCACCACCGGTCTCCCCGTGGTGTTCGGGGGACTGCTCCACGACGGCCGCGCCCTGCGGATCACCGAGCTGAACGGGGCGGTGACCCCGTCGCTGCACGGGCTCGCGATCTCGAACGGCTGGGGACTCGGGGGAAAGTGCCTGGCCCTCGCCCGGCCGTGCGCGGTGACCGACTACCCCTCGGCCCGGCACATCACGCACGAGTACGACGTGCCGGTCTCGGCGGAGGGGCTGCGCTCGGTGATCGCGGTGCCGGTCGTCGTCCGCCGCAAGGTGCGCGGCGTGATGTACGGGGCGCTGCGCGACGCGCTGCCGATCGGCGAGCGGGTCTTCGACGCGGCGGTCGCGGCGGCCCGGGACCTGGAGCAGGCGCTCGCCGTACGGGACGAGGTCCGGCAGCTGCTGGCCCCGCCGCCCTCGGGACCGTCCTGGGAGGAGGTGCGGCAGGCGTACGGGGAGCTGCGGGAGCTGGTGCCCCGGGTGGCGGACCAGGAGCTGCGGGAGCGGCTGCTCGCGGTGTGCGGGCGCCTGGAGGCGGCCTCCGGCTCGTCGGCGTCGCCGGTCCCTGGGGCGCCCGTCCCGCGGGTGGCGCTGACCCCGCGCGAGACGGACGTCCTGGCGGCGGTCGCCTCGGGGGCGACGAACGCGACGGCGGCGGAGCGGCTCGGGCTGCGGCCGGAGACGGTGAAGGGCTATCTGCGCTCGGCGATGCGGAAGCTGGGCGCGCACACCCGCCTGGAGGCGGTGGTGGCGGCCCGCCGGGCGGGCGCGTTGCCGTGACGGTCGGCGCCGCGAGGGCGTGGTCATCGCTCCGGGAGGGGGCGTGGTCATCGCCTCCGGGAGGGGGCGCGGTCATCGCTCCGGGGCGCGGAAGACGATCTCGTACGGAACGCCCTGCGGGCCCATGACCTCAAGGGTCCGCTCGGCCTCGGCGAGAAGCTCCTCCCGCTGCCGCCGGTCGATCGCCTCGAAGGGCTCGATCGCCATGGTCACGCGTTCCTTGGTCTCCTCCAGGTGCCAGAGCCCGGCGAGGACGCCGTCGAGGAGGAAGACCCTGAACGCCTGGTTGCCCTTCCAGCTGCGGGAGCGGTTCTCGGGGGTGACGACCCGGGTGCGGTCGGCGTGCGACAGGAGGAGGTTGTCGAACTCGGGGAGGAAGCGGGGCGGGGCGGGGGTGTCCTCGTCGGGGCGGGGCGCGTCGGGGAGGTCGAACAGCTCGGTGCCGCGCTCGTCCTGGAAGACGAGGAGCCGGGGCCGGAGCCGCTCGAAGGCCGCACGGAGTTGGGTGAGGCCGCACCAGGTCTGCATGTCCTTGACGGAGGCCGGGCCGAAGGCTCCGAGGTAGCGCAGCACGGTCTCGTCGAGGTCGGCGGTCTCCGCCGGGACGGCGTCCCCGAACCAGACGTCGGTGGTGGTGAGGGCGACCTGCCCGCCGCGGCCCCAGAGGCCGCGCGGGGTGACCTGGACCAGGTGCAGGATGCAGCGGGCGGCGACGGAGAGGGAGAGCGGGTCGGCGTCGGGCCACTCCTGGAGGAGTTCCTCGCGCAGCTGCTTGGGGGTGTGGGGCCGCTCCTCGACGAGCTCGCGGGAGCGAGCGGCGAGCCGCTCCAGGTCGACGCCGTCGAGCCCCTTGCGGCCGACGAAGACGGCGAGCTCCCGGTCGGGGGCCCCGGGCTGTACGAGGCGGCGCAGGGCGACCGCGTCCCGGGCGGTGTGGGTGTGCACGGTGGAACGCATGGTCACGATGCGGGCGACGGCGCGGGACTCCATGAGCGTGGACAGCTGCTCGGGCCGGAAGCCTTCGAGGCGGGCGGCGAGCGCGTAGTAGGGGGGCTTGGTGTTCTGCGCCTGGAGGCCGAGCAGATGGGCCACGGCGTCCTCGACGCCGAGGGGGGAACGGCGCAGGAGCAGCTGACGGTCGAGGGTGGCGCGGTTCAGGGCGCGGGGGCTGAGGACCGGGTGCTTCGTCGTGGTGACCATGCGAGGGACGCTACGTGGACTTGCGGACAGTTGCGGTCCGCAATGCGGCGGGGCGGCCAGAGCCGGTGCGATTGGCCCCATATATCCTGCGAAGGACCACGAAGCCCAAGGCCACACAGGAGGAGAGGGCACCGTGTCCGACCGCCGTCCCCGCGCGGCCTGGCGCCGCCATACGGAACCGTCGTCCGAGCCCGAGTCGACGCCAGGGCCCACCGACCGGCCGAGCGTGGTGCAGGCGAGCCTCTACCGCGAAGGCCGACGGGTCTCCTCCCCCGCCACGCTCGCGGACACGTTCCGTCAGCTGCGCGAGCACCCGGACGGCATGGCCTGGATCGGCCTGCAACGCCCGACCGAGGAGGAACTCCACTCCCTGGCGGCGGAGTTCGACCTCCACGAGCTGGCGGTGGAGGACGCCCTGGAGGCCCACCAGCGCCCCAAACTGGAGCGGTACGGCGACACCCTCTTCGTCGTCCTGCGCGCCGCCCGCTACCTCGACGCCCAGGAGGAGGTCGAGTTCGGCGAACTCCACATCTTCGTGGGCCCGGACTTCCTCATCACGGTCCGCCACGGCGCCGCCCCTGACCTCTCCACGGTCCGCCGCCGCATGGAGGAGAACCCGGACCTCCTCGCCCTCGGCCCGGAGGCGGTCCTGTACGCGATCCTCGACGCGGTGGTCGACGGGTACGCCCCGGTGGTGGCGGGCGTCCAGAACGACATCGACGAGATCGAGACGGAGGTCTTCGGCGGCGACCCCGCGGTCTCCCGCCGCATCTACGAACTCTCCCGCGAGATGGTCGAGTTCCAACGCGCGACCCGCCCCCTGGTGGGCATGCTCCACGGCCTGATGGCCGGCTTCACCAAGTACGGCACGGACGAGGAACTCCAGCGCTACCTCCGCGACGTGGCCGACCACGTCACCCACACCAGCGAACGCGTGGACGTCTTCCGCCAGGCCCTGACGGACATCCTCACGGTCAACGCGACCCTGGTCACCCAACAACAGAACGCGGAAATGCGCGCCTTGGCGGAGGCCGGCTTCGAACAGAACGAGGAGATCAAGAAGATCTCCTCGTGGGCGGCGATTCTGTTTGCACCCACGTTGGTGGGAACGATCTACGGCATGAACTTCGACACCATGCCGGAGCTCCACTGGGCGGGCGGGTATCCGTTCGCGGTGGTGCTGATGGCGGTGGTGTGCACGAGCCTGTACGTGGTCTTCAAGAAGAAGGACTGGCTGTAGCCACCCACCCCAGGCCCTTGATCCACTTCGCATGAGCAAACTTCGGATGTCACCTCCAGAAGCCCCTGGGGAGAATCTGGGGAGAATTGGCGACGCCGAGGCTGCGGGCCGCAGCCTCCCAGACCACAGGACTCTCCCGGCCTCCGAAAACTCTCCGTGACGAACGGCTACGGTGAGGCGTCAGCAGATCGCCTTGGATCACGTTCGTCCGGAGGTTGTCCTTGCTCCGTCTCAGCGCATTCGCCGTCACCACAGCCCTCGTCCTCGGCAGCACTCCCGCACAAGCCATGGACGAGCTGGAGGAGCTGACCGTGATGTCGAACGAGCAGTACGAGGAGATGCTCGGCAGTCGGGGGCGGGCCGCCGCACCACCTCTGGCGACGCCCCGTATCGAGAGCCCGGCAACTGCCTCGGCGGCCCCGGGCTGGGCCACGGTGAAGTTCAACAGCACGGACCGACGCGGCAAGGTGGTACCGACCCGGGTCGGAAACAACGAACTTGGCTGGAAGCACTTCTCCAGCCCGCACAACATCACGAACCCCGACGTCGTCAAGAAGATCATCGGCGGCACCAGCAACCCGACGACGAGCAGGGACAAACCGCACCGGCTCGTCTACGACGGTGCCCTCGTAGCAAAAGGCGGGCTGCTCGATCCGCCCCGCAAGATCGCCAACATCCGCATCATCGTCCAGTACCACTGGCAGACGGCGGACAACCGATACTCCCTCAGCGACAGGAACGCCAAGATCGGCGTCATCACGGCCTACTGCCGCAGCGTCCCCCGCAACCGCTGCCCCGACAAGGTCAACCAGACATGACCGAGGAGCTGTCACCGGAGTGGGACGGCGAGGGACTGGCGGACCTGCACCGCATCCTGATGTGGCAACTGCTCCGTTTCACGTCATCGCCGCTCTCGGGCACCACCGACGTGAGGCTCGTCCGCGGTGTACTACTGCCACCGGAACGACGAGGCATCACCCGTGTCGTGCTCTGGGATGGCCGTCGCCTGGAGCGCTCGGTCGCGTACGACGTGCCTCTCGTCCATCCACGAGGTGACAACATCCCCTGGAGCCACTTGGTCGCAGCTCTCCGGCAGGTCCTCGTCCATCCCCCCGCGCCCGACGACACCGACCCCGTGGGCATCCCGATCGCGGACGCACGTCGACACGTGCTCGACGCCCTCGACCAGGTCACGTTCGAGCTCGGAGACGCCCTCCACGCCTCCGCCTTGATGCTTCAGCCCGAAGACAAGCCGGACGACAGGAGTCACCTGCGACTGGACGGCTTCCTCCTGCAGGACGACACCACCGCGCGCTTGTACGTCACCGCACCCGACACCGCGGGCCCCCTCGGGCTCGACGTTTCCCTCCACGACCTGAACGGCCGAGTCCGTGTCGGCAACACGGCCCTCATGGCCGCACTGCCCTCACTCGTGCCCGACGAACTCGACGGCAACCGCTCCCCCGCCGTAGACCCCTACGCACCTGCCGGCGTCTATGACCTCACCCACTGGTGAGACACCCGCAAGAGCGCTGGCCGTCCCGAAAACGCCCGAGGCCTTCGGGACGGCCAGCGCCCGAGTCCGTTCGCCCAGGACAGAGCCACCCCACTCCCCCGACCGGCAAAGGGCGAGACGGTCCGGTGGTGATCAGCCGCGTGGAGCAGACCACCTCGAAGGCTCGGTGCGTGGCGTCAGGAACTGCTCCGAGGGCCGAACCATGATGATCGACTCCAGCTTGTCTGCCCCGGGTCAGCGACTCACTGCCGTCGCGCCTATTCGAGGGCCTCTGCGTAGAGCGAGCGTCCGTCGGGGCGGACGCGGACGGCGGCATGGCTGAGGACGGGGATCACCGGGCTACCCATGTCGATGCGCCCTTGACTGCAGTCTTACGCGCGGCGGGATGGCCGTGCTCCAGCAACCCTGTCCGGGCCGGGATTGGGGTGCCAAACTCGTCTGGCAGAGGGTTCGGATGGTCGTGCGGACCAGGTCCGGTTGCAGGTCGTAGCAGGATCGACGTGCGGTGCAGGTAGGTCTGCTGCTCCAGCAGGGCCCGCAAGGACCGGTGGGCGTGCAGGCGGACCTTGGGCTTCGGGTGACACCGCGGCTCACCGATCAGGTCCCGTAGGCCGGGGTCCTGGTCCGGGTGGCGCTCGCCGTGTCCCCGGCGACCTGGAGCGCGTGCCCGGCGCACCCGCTCCGGGTGGCCGGTAGGGCACAGGTCTGGGAGATGGCGCAGGGACAGGGGGTGGCGGTGACGCTGCCGTCTAAACGGCCGGGGCCCGGTCGCCGAGCGGTGCCAACGTGACGGCCTCTCCTGTCGCCTGGCCGCCGGAGGGCCTCGGAGCCAGTCGACCGATCCGCTCGCCGTCGTGCCACCCGACCCAATTCCAATACCGAATTGGTGCCCGTCCGGCAAGCCACCTGCTGATGGATGCCCAGCCGAAACACCGGCCCAGCATGCTTCGATCTCAATCGTTACCTGAACTGAGGTGCCCCAGACAAACAAGGCCTCGCCTGGGGAGAATCTGGGGAGAATGCGCCGCCCTGGGGAGTGAGCCGTCGCCTCTCTCACCTCGTGTTCCACACGTCTCGTACGCCCCGACCCGACCGCCCTTCCACCGCAGTCCCGTAGGCCTTCGGTGCCACGCCAGCCCTACTCAGAGCTTTCCCGAAGCGCCCTCGGATCGCCCTGGTCCACGGGACCGACCTCCTCTTCGCGGAGACGCACCCCGAGCCGAGTTCCACGCCATCCGCCCCCGCCTCCACCAGCGCGGAGTACACGTGCACTACCTCGGCTGGCTACGCCGGCCACAGCTCTGGAGGACCTTCGCCGACCACGACGTCCTCGTCATGCCCTCCACGACACTGGAGGCCATGGGCCTCGTCGCGCTCGAAGCCCAGGCATGCGGGCTCCCCGTCCTCTACCAACCCGTTCCCGGCCTCACCGAGGCACTGGGCGGCACCGGCCTCGCCACCGACTTCGCCGACCCGCACGCCGTCGCCCGCGAACCCGACCGCCTCCGCACCAGCCCCGGCCTCCTCCCTGCGCTCCGCGCGGCCGGCGCCATCAACGTGGCCCGCTTCCCCTGAGCGCCACCGCCGCAGCCCTCGCCGAGCTCGGCCAGCGGCTCGCCTGATCACCCGTGGCGCCCCCATCAGGGCCGGCCGTCTCACTACGATCGGACCACCATGACGCTCGACATCCCGCGCATTGAGCAGCTCCTCCAGGACGGTGTCCGCGACCGGGTCTACCCGGGAGCTGTCTGGGCCGTCGGCAACGCCTCCGGTACGACGGCGAGCGGGGCTGCCGGTTTCCTTGACCCGGCCCGTCCCGACGAGCCGACGCTACTCGACACCGTCTTCGACATCGCCAGCCTCACCAAGATCGTCGCCGTGTGGGCCGTCATCGGCACGCTCGTCGAAGAAGGCAAGCTCCAGCTCCACACCCCGCTCGGCACCTTCTGGCCCGAGGTCACCGGCCACCCACTCGCCCAGGTCACCACCCACGAGCTTCTGACCCACACGGCCGGCCTGCCTCTACGCGCCAACCTCAGGAACCTCTACGGCACCGACCCCCAGGACATCCGCGACGGCGTCCTCCACGAGGCTCTCCACCGCGAACCCAGCCAGGCCGTCGAGTACACCGACCGAGCCGCCCTGATCCTCGGCTACCTGGCCGAGTACCTCGCCGGCCAACCTCTCGACCACCTGGCCGCAAGCCGGATCTGGGACCCCCTCGGCATGACCGAGACCCGCTTCGGCCCCCTGCCCGCAGCCACGATCGCCCGCTGCGCCCCCACCGAACTCGACGAGGCAACCGGCACCCACCTCAAGGGCACCGCCCACGACTTCTCCGCCCGCCTCCTCGGCGGCACCTGCGGCATCGCCGGCGCCTTCTCCACCCTCGCCGACCTCAGCCGCCTCCTCCAGTACATGCTCGCCCCGACGCAGGCCGCCTTCGGCCGGCCCTGGATCACCGACTCCCTCCGCATCCGCACCGGCGAACTCACTCCCGCCCGCGGTCTCTTCTGGCATCCCGCACCCGGCACCGAGCTCCGGGACGGCGTCTGGGTCCACTTCGGCTTCACCGGCACAGGCATGTGGATCAGCCCGAAGCAGCAGCACTGGGCAGTCCTCCTCTCCAACAAGCTCTACTTCACCCGCGACCGCGAACCCCTCGCCGCGCTTCGTAACTCCTTCTGCAAAGCTGTGTTTTCGGACAGCACCAAGGGTGAACCACAATGCGAGGCGCCCGTCGCCCGTGAACGATGAGCGCGTCGCGTACCAGTTCGGCGCACGCGGCCGGCATCCGGGGGCACGCAGGACAAACGCGTGGGTGGGACCGCGAGGGCGCAAGGATCGTCGAAGTGGGCGCGAAGGGCGACGTTGCTCAGTTTCAGGCCACGGATGGGCAGAGCGCACGGCTCCTCGTCCGATTCCGGATCGAACTCGACGGGGCCGGCGTCCGCCCAGACGACAGCTTCGAACGCGAAGGGGTGCCCAGTGCTGTGCGGATGTAAAGCAGCATTCCCAGTCCGCCCTTGGACTCCTCTGCGGGAAAAATATCGGCCCCTCGTGCAGGAGTGGTCACCTCACAGCATGTGCGATGACGCCAACATCCCTCCTACCATGGGCCTTTCGGTAATCCATTGACGTCGAGCGGGGGAAAGCCATGGGGTTCGATGACGATTGGGCCGCGGTCGTGTCCGCGTCACGGGATCGACAGTCGGCGGGCACTCAGCTCAACTCGGCCGGTCCCGGAGATGCGGGTTCGGGCCCGATGAATCTGGTCGTCACACAGGACGACCTGGGTGCCGTGGGGCACGAGGCATATCTGCTGCACGAGCAGTTACGCGAAGAGGCCGACATCGCGGGCGTCGGCAGCGACAAGAGCGGGGAGGGGTCGACGGCGCAGGCCGCCAACGAGTTGTCTTTCCGGCACATGACGATGGGCAATGAGCTGCTGACCACACTCTCCGTGTGGGATTCACAGGTGAAGACGGTCCTGCAGATGTGCGCACACATCTCGAACCACCTCGACTACTCGAAGAGGTCGTACGCGCAGAACGACAAGCGCATCGAAGACTCGCTGCGGCACCGCGACGGCACCGCCGTGTCGGTCTCGGAGATCTCCAAGTACGTGCGCTGAAGGACGGTGGACCGATGACGCTCACGTATACCGACCTCATGGGCATGGACCTCGGCAAGCTCGATACCGCCGTCGGTGACTGGAAGGCCATGGCCGCCAAGCTCGCCAAGCTGGAGACCGCCGCCAGGGATGGCTTGCTGCGCAGGTCGGAACAGGCCCGGTGGAAGGGCGTCAATGCCGACGTCACCAGGGAGTTCGTGGCCGGCGCCGCGAAGGAGATCACGGATCTCAAGTCCGAGGCCACCAGCATCCACGCCGTTCTCGCGGACGCCCACACTGAGCTCGTCAGCATCCAGAAGCGGGCGAAGACGCTCACCGAGGAAGCCGCCAAGGGCTCGGAGAAGGACCCCGGTCTGCTGGTGACGGACGGCGACAACGGCACCGTCCGAGTCATGGAGGCGATGTGCACCCCGGAGGGGACGACGCAGCGCACCAAGGACCTGATGCGGTGGTACGCGGACACCCTCACCGGTCTCCTCTCCCATGCCGCTGAGATCGACGCCGCCGCCACCCGGGCCCTGCGGCGCAGCCACGGCGGCGATGTGCACAACGCCGGCCATGCCGTATACACCTCGCTCGACGAGGACCAGCTGCCCCGCGCGACCAAGCTCGCATCGCTCGGCAAGGGCGCGAACGACGAACAACGCGCCGAGCTGGTACGTCTGTGGCGTTCGCTGAGTCCGGAAGCCAGGGCGGAGCTGTGGGCGAAACAAGAAAACAACCTGGTGGCGGCCGGGCTGCTCAGCCCCTCGATGAAGCAGATCGCCCCGGACAAGGGATCGGGTCCGTACGACGTGGAGAAGCCGGGCTTCCAGGAGTGGGCCACCCTCGCGAAGATGCGGGGGATCACGGAAGGCGCGGACGCGATGGACTTGGTCGACGCGGGCCGCCACATGGATCACTACCTGGACAACGACGGCAAACCCATCAACCTGCCCGTCGACAAGATGATGGCCGACGACGACGGCTTCAGGAAGCACATCGACGGGCACATCAGGATGTATCAAGACGAATGGCGGGAGATGGCTCTCGCCGAGTTCAAGGCCAATGACGGGAAGCCGGTGTCGATCCCGGTGGAGACGCCCAACATCAACGACTACAGCTTCACCCAGGAGAGCAACCAGAACTGGTTCTACGCAGTCGGCTCCACCAGGGCGAACGTCACCGGCGTCGTCACAGTCGTCCCTGATGCCGACGGCAACCCCAAGGTCGGCCTCGACTACCAAGCCAACGCTTGGGACCGCTACAACTGGGACGAGAACAAGGGCGTGGACATCTTCGGCGTGATGGACATTCCCGACGGCCAGATGGCACACGACTGCACACGACAGGTCTCGCACAGGAGTTCGACATGTCAGGAAGCAGCTCCGTCAAGCACTACGATCTCGGCTCCTCGACGCCGAACGACGGTCCGCTACCAGAACCCGACGAGCCGGGCCGCGAGGGAGGCCGCACGGACAACGGTCGGGAGACACGCGAAGGACGGGCAGGTACAGGCAGGTGAGTGCTGTGGACAGCGTGCGGCCAGGTGGCTCACGCCTGAGGCGTCGGCTGCTTGTCGCAGCCGCGGGGCTCGTGGGAGTCGTCATCGTGGCCCTCGGCACGTTCTACCTGATCGCGGACAAGTGGCTCTCCGACTCTGCCCGGAAGGAGAAGGAGTGCTGCTGGGAGACCGGAGCCACGCCCGCGTGGATGAGTGAGCAGATCGGCCTGCGCGTCCCCGAGAAGGCCGCGGACCGGCGGGCCGGATACAAGGTCGGCGAGCGGTACGACACGGGGCTACTCAGCTTCACACTGCCGACCCTCGAAGCGAAGGCGTACCTGGCTCCGCTGACACCCAAGGGTGCCCGCATGATCCGCAACGTGGAGCCCGAACCGGCGGACTACCGTCCGGCAGCCGGATTCACGCACCTCAGGCTTCCGGAGCCCGAGACACTCGTCGACGGGATGCTGATGGGAGGGTTCTGCCCCGACAACGTCGATTCGCCCGATGCCGAGCACCTCGCGTACTGCGTGAAGGTGTTCTCTCACGAATACACACCGGGCACGACCCGGATCTACCTCCGCTCGACGATCGAGCCAGGGCTCACACCGCCCCCTGGTTCCTAGCAGTTCTGGGCAAGGGCAGCAGCTGGGCGCGTTTACGAAGGTCGGAGCCGCCACACGCTCCCACCCCGCCAAGTGCCTTCTGAGGACTTGGCCGCAGGTTCGAGTCCGGCCGGGGGCGCTCCGCGACTGACCCTCCTTCGGGAGGTTCTTTTTGCCAGAGGCGGCCTCCGGGAACCGTTCGGCCCGAAAGAACGGCCCAAAGTTTCGGGATGGTCTCTCGGTAAGACTGCGGGGACAAATCAGCATTCGGGTTGAAGCCGGGATCGCGTCCGGATCATCCTTACTGTCATGCCCTTCGCCGCCGCGCTCGACGTGTCACACCTGCCCGACTACGCGAACGACTGGGCTCTGGTCGACGTCGAGACCTCCGGCCTGATCGCGCGCCTGGAGGAGCGGGAGCGGGAGATCGCCGCGCAGGCCGAGACGGCCCGGGAGAAGATCGCCGAGCTGACCGTGCTTCTGGACGGGCTCGGCAGGGTCACCGAGGAGATCCGGATCACCCGCAAGACGCTGCTCGAGCTGCCCGATCCGCGGCCGCCCGCGCCGCCGACCGCGAAACTGCCGGACCATCCGGCTTACCACCAGATCATGGCAGTGTTCGCCACAGCCGACGCCCCGCTGCGGGCGCGAGCGGTGTGCGAGGCGATAGACGTGGAGATCGCGCCCAACAACATCAACAACGTCCGCCTGAAGCTCAAGCGGCTGGTCGAACGCGGAATCCTGGTCGAGGCCGAGCAGGGCTTGTTCACCCAGCCGCGGCCATAGCCGCCCAGCGAACCCGCGGCCAGGCCGCTCGCCTCAAGTGAAAGGGCAACACGGGCACCAACTTCACATGCACCCTCTGAGTTGCCGATCAGTCGATGCGGTCGCTCAGGCCCAGCACCTTCGGGTCGTCGCTGGGGAAGTTCCTGGGCATGCCCGACACGTCGATGGTGCGCCCGTACACGCCGGCCAGGAACTCGACGGCACCGACTGGGAACTCGATCCAGTCGGCGTTGTCCGTGCGGACGACCACCGGCCATGCGTCCGGGTCCGCAGGGCTCGTCCTCCAGTAGAAGGTGTCCCCCGAATTGGACGACGCCCAGGAGATCAGGCCTCCCGGCTGCGGGTAGGGAACGTAGTCCTCGGTGTCGCCCATCTCGTACAGATCCTGAAGGATCTCGTCGTCCCTGGACTCGGACGCCCATGGCGCCTCGTCGCCGGGCGTCGGAAGGGACACCATGAGGAAATCATCGATGACAAGCACCGGGTACACCTCCGCCAGTGAGCGGAAGTCCGAGGGCAGCGCCGTCCCGAGGCCCGCCTCGAGGGCGGCCCAGTCCACGCTGCGTCCGCCTGGCACACGCCACCGTGTCATCGAAGGCAGCGCGGCCTCCAGCTCTTCGACCCTCACCATGTCGTCTGCCAATCGGGGGAGTTCTCGACCACGACGGTCTCGAACAATACTCCGTCCACGATGCGGGCGGACACGGCGACATAACTGCTCATAGAGTCACGAACCGCCCTCTCAGACTGTGTGTCCTCGACGAGGCGCACCTCATCGAGGAACCTCACGGACGTGGCGCTCTCACCGAGCTGGTCATCGCCGAAGTGCTGCACCGAGCTCCGCACGTCAGGACCCTGTTCCTGTCAGCGCTGGTTGCCAACGCGGACGAACTCGCAGAGTGGCTCACCACGGCGACCGGGGTCGAAGCCGTGTCCATCAGCCACCCGTGGCGTCCCACGAGGACACTGCGCGCCATCGCAGGATTCGACAGGACAGGTAACGAAACCGCTCGCTCCATCGCAGAGAGGGACCTGGCTACGCTTCCCACCCGTCGAAAGATGCTCGACTACAAGGCCCCCATATCGCTGCTAGTGGGACTTCAAGGAGCCTGGACATCCAGCGAACCCGCGGACTACGCGCTGGTCCGGCCCCCCTGGTCTCTCCGAGACGACCACCGTGTCATCGCTTTCCTCCCGCAGAACCGGCACGACTGTTTCACCCAAGCCGTGAAGCAGCCCGGTTCCCCTAGCTGGGTGCCTACCGGCGCCGACGGGGACATCGACGTCCTGCTGGACCTGGCGGACGCAGAGCTGGGTGTCGCGTCCAGCTGAGGGAAGCCCTCGCGAAGGGTGTGGGAGTACACACCGGCGCGCTATTGAGGGAGGAACAACGGGCCAGCGAGATGGCCTTCGACCGGGACCGCATACGAGTGCTCTTCGCAACGGGCACGCTCTCGCAAGGCCTGAACCTGCCAGCCACTGCGGTGGTGATCGGCGGGACACAGATGGGGTTCGACCAGAATGCGTCAGCAACCGAGCGTGAACGCCGCTCACGGACCCAGCTCCTGAACGCCATAGGCCGAGCGGGACGCGCCTACACGTCCGCGCGGTCGATCGCGGTGGTCGTGCCCGGGCGGGCCACGCACGTGGCGGCTGGCGCCAATGGCGCACAGGTAGCCAGGGCGGCCGACGCGCACTTCCTGACTCAGGAAGACGCCGCAAACGACATCGGAAGCAGGCTCGACAGCCTCATCGAGAAGGTCCTCGGCGGCACTCTGGAAATCGGCACGTTGGAAGGCGAAGAGCAGTCGGCCTTCTCCTTCCTCTCGTTCGCCGTGGGCAGCGGCGACGCACCGGGCGTGATTCGGCGGACGTGGGCGGTGCACAGCGCCGGAGCGACGGACCAGGCACGAGCCCGTACTTCATCTTCAAGCGGCGGGACTGGCTGTAGCCGAAGAACCCGGGGCGCGGAGCGATGAGTTTCGGGTGGCCCGGCGGTCTGCCCTGCATGGAAAACACTTCACGCACGGGGCTGATCGATCTGGGGGCGGCCGCGGAGCGCGTCGCCCGGCTCGCGGAGGGCATCGGCGACGAGCAGCTCGGCGACCCGACGCCCTGCCCCGAGTACGCGGTACGGGAGGTCCTCGCTCATGTCGCGGGGCTCAGCGTCGCCTTTCGCGACGCGGCCCGCAAGCAGTTCGGGCCGACGACCGGCACGCCGCCCGGCTCGTCCCGTCCGGTGCTGGCGGACGACTGGCGGACGGCCCTGCCGAAGGCGCTGGAAGAGCTGGCCGCCGCCTGGCGGGAGCCTGGCGCCTGGGAGGGGGACACGCGGGCGGGCGGGGTCGAGCTGCCGGCCGCCGTCATGGGCCGGGTCGCGCTCGACGAGCTGTTGATCCACGGCTGGGACCTGGCGCGGGCGAGCGGTCAGGCGTACGAGGTGAGCGAGGCGGAGCTGAGGGTTTCCGAGGCTCTGTTGACTCCGGCCGACGACGCCTCCGGCGAGGGGTTCTTCGGCCCCGTCGTCGCGGTGCCGGACGGCGCGCCCCTCCTGGACCGCGTGATCGGCCTCAGCGGCCGTCGGCCCGACTGGCGCCCGGCCTAGCCAGGGGCTTCTTTCCGATCATCTGATCGTCGCGTCCCGGGTTCCGTCGATGGCCCGGTTCCTCGGCCTCGTACGGACGCGCTTTCCCGAGCCGTAGTGGGCGGGAAGGCCCGCACGAAGGGGCGGCCAGGCACCAGCCTGGCCGCCCTTCCCGTGCGTGTGCGGCGGCTCGGCGATCAGCCGCCCACGGGGACGCGTCGGTTCCCGCGGACCAGGAAGACGGCCACGAACGAGAAGGCGATCATGAGGATCGCGACCGTCGAGGCGAGGGCGGACCAGCCTCCGGTCTGGTTCGTGACGGCTTCGTCGACGCCGCCGCTGGCGAGGAAGGTCGTCGGGTCCGTGAGGGCGTGGAGGGCGATCGCGGCCCAGATGGTGCCGGTCACGCGCATCGTGAGGTACATGCACACGCCGAAGCCGAAGGTGTAGACGACGGTGAGGAGCACCGTGCTCACCTTCATCCCGGACAGCACGTTGGTCACGTGCATGAGGGAGAACAGGAGCGAGGACACGACCATCACGAACCGCTCGGAGTGACCGGCGCCGCGCAGCATCTGGACCGCGAGGCCACGTGTCGCGAGTTCCTCGGCGAGGCCCACGCAGACGCCGAGGAGGGCGATGAGGACGATCTGCTCCGGCTGCCAGCTGCTCCAGTCGGTGGCAGCGGCATGGGCGACGATGGCGGTGATCACGAGCGCGGGGCCGATCCACATCCAGGGCCGGCCCGCGACCGTCTGCCTGCCGAAGACGGAGTGGAGCCGGCCGATGGAGGCGGTGAAGCCGAGCAGGGTGACGGCGCCGATCGCGATGGGCAGCATCAAGGCGAAGAAGATGCTTGCACCGGTCGCCAGCACGTTGCCCTCGTCGACCTCGTCACCGAAGACGGCGCCGATGGCGAGGCCGACGAGCAGGTAGTAGGCCAGGTACGCGGCGATCACCAGGACCGCTTTCCCCGTGGTCGGCCGGTCGAAGAAGCCCTTCCAGGTCGTGACCGGACCGTCGTCGACTCTCTCCGTCATCGCCCACCTCACTCACCGCTGCTCTTTTCGGACTATCGAACGATAGAGTACGAGAGTGTCCTTGAAGGGTGAAATCGACATAGACCCGGAAGAAGCTCCGCGCCCGACGTGGCCTAGAGTGCGGGTGTGCCGTCGTACAGCATTGGGCAGGCCGCGCAGCTGCTCGGAGTGAGTTCGGAGACCGTTCGCCGGTGGGCGGACGGCGGCAGGCTGGGCATGGAGCGCGACGGGGCCGGTAAGCGGGTCATCGAGGGTACGGCTCTGGCCCTCTTCGCGAAGGAACGGGGTGCGGGACTGCACGCCGTTCCGCAGGACGACGTGCCGACCTCCGTCCGGAACTCCTTCGTGGGGATCGTGACGGCCGTACGGGTCGACGACGTCGCCGCGCAGGTGGAGGTCCAGTCCGGTCCGCACCGGCTGGTGTCGCTCGTGACGCGCGAGGCCGTCGAAGAGCTGGGGCTGGACGTCGGCGTCACGGTGACCGCGCGGGTGAAGTCGACGAGCGTGCACATCGACGTGCCCTGACCGGTCCGGGAACGTCAGCGGCGGAGCACCGCCGCGCGCAGGTCCGTGTCGTGGGTCGAGGCGGGACAGGTCCCTGCCCGCCTTCCCGTATGCACGAGGCGATATACGAGTCGGGTACGCGTCGCTCACGAGCGCGGCATCGTGCGTTTCCGCGCGGGCTTCCGCAACGCCCACGACTCCCCTGAGCCCCGGCGTCCGAGGGCTGAGACCGCTGGACGGCTCCTCTCGTCCCTTCGTACGACTCATCTCGCATTCGCCATGGAGAGTCCCACAAGATTGTTGCAGATGAGAGCCAGACCGCCCTACGGTGTGGCACATGCAGTCCTACACCATCGGCCAGGCGGCGCGTCTGCTGGGCGTGAGCCCCGACACCGCGCGGCGCTGGGCCGACGCGGGCCGGGTCGCGACCCACCGCGACGAGAGCGGCCGGCGGGTGATCGACGGCACGTCCCTGGCCGCGTTCTCCGTGGAGATCGCGCAGGGCGACGGCGAGGACGACTCGTCGTACACCTCTGCGCGCAACGCGTTCCCCGGCATCGTCACCGCGATCAAGCTCGGCGACATCGCGGCCCAGGTCACCATCCAGGCCGGTCCGCACCGGCTGGTCTCCCTCCTCACCCGTGAGGCCGTGGAGGAACTGGGACTGGAAGTCGGCATGCAGGCCACCGCCCGCGTGAAGTCGACCAGCGTGCACATCGACCGCACCTGACCGGCAGACACCCCCTGGTCCGTCGGCGCGGCCGGCCCACCGCTCCGCACTTTCCTTTCGTCCCCATGGAGTTCAGACCCTCATGTCCCTCGCCCTCACCCTCACGAGACGCCGTGCCGCCGCTGCCGCCCTCACCGCTGCCCTGCTGGTCCCCCTCGCCGCCTGCGGCAACGACGACGCCGAGAAGGGCACCGCCGGGTCCACACCCTCCGGTTCCGCGAGTGCCGCGCCCCGGGCGAACCTGACCGTCCTCGCGGCGGCGTCCCTCACCAACGTGTTCAAGACGGCCGGTGCCGCCTACGAGAAGGCCCACCCGGGCACGAGGATCACCTTCTCGTTCGCCGGCTCGCAGGAGCTCGTCGCCCAGGTGTCGCAGGGCTCGCCCGCCGACGTCCTGGTCACCGCCGACACCAAGAGCATGGACAAGGTCAAGGCCGACACCGGCACCCCGGCGATCATCGCGAAGAACCGGCTCGTCATCGCCACCGGCGAGGGCAACCCCTTCAAGGTCGACGAGCTGAAGGACCTTGCCGACACCAGGCTCAAGGTCGTCCTCGCCGCTCCCGAGGTGCCCGCGGGCAAGTACAGCAAGAAGGTCCTCGACGCGCAGAAGATCACGGTGAAGCCGGTCTCCCAGGAGCCGAACGTCCGCGCCGTGCTGAGCAAGGTCGAGCTGGGCGAGGCCGACGCCGGTCTCGTCTACAAGACCGACGCCGCCTCCGCCGCCGACAAGGTCGACGCCGTCGAGATCCCGGACGCGCAGAACGCCATCGCCACGTACCCGGCCGCCACGCTCAAGGACTCCAAGAACGCCGAGGCCGCAGCCGCGTTCGTGGCCTGGCTGTCCTCGCCCGAGGGCCAGAAGATCCTCCAGGGCGCCGGCTTCCAGAAGCCGTAACGGGTGACGGCTTCTGGAAGCCGCAACCCGTCCGGATCACGTGTATCGCGAGGGGCTGTCCGTCCCGGGGGAACGGACAGCCCCTCCTGCCGTTCCGGCTCCGGCAGGGGGATCAGGCGGAGGCGAGGGAGATCTCGGTCGACTTGATCAGGGCGACGACGGAGGTGCCCGCGTTCAGGCCGAGGTCCTCGACCGCGTCCTTGGTGATCGCGGCGGTCAGTTCCCCGCCCTCGACGGAGACCTTCACCGACCCCATGGCGCCGCCGGTCGACACCTCGGTGACGGAGCCGCCCGGGCCTACCGGGAGCTCGGTGCGCTCACCGACCGGCCGCGGCTGCTCGTCGCCTCGTACTTCGACCGGCTCGGCGACGCCCTGCCCGTTCTGACCAAGGCTCCGGTCGAAGGGCTCGCGCTCGACTTCACCGGACGGGCCTCGGCCAACCTCGACGCGCTCGCCGCCGCCGGCGGACTGCCGGGCAAGCGTCTGATCGCCGGAGTGGTCGACGGCCGCAACATCTGGATCAACGACCTGGAGAAGTCCCTCGCCACCCTCGGCACGCTCCTCGGTCTCGCCGACCGGGTCGACGTGTCGGCCTCCTGCTCCCTGCTCCACGTCCCGCTCGACGCCGCCGTCGAGCGGGACATCGATCCCCGGATCCAGCGGTGGCTCTCCTTCGCCCGGCAGAAGACCGCCGAGATCGTCACGCTCGCCAAGGGTCTCGGCGGCGGCACCGGCGCCGTCTCCGGCCAACTGGCGGTCAACCGGGCCGGCTTGACCTCCCGCGCCGGCTCGCCGATCACGCGCGACCCGGCGGTACGGGCCCGCGCCGCCGCCGTCACCGGGTCCGACGCCCCGCCGCTCCCAGCCGTACGCGGAGAGGACCTCCGCGCAACGGGCGCTCCTGCGGCTGCCGTTGCTGCCGACCACCACCATCGGCTCCTTCCCGCAGACCGGTGAACTGCGCACCGCCCGCGCCGAGCTGCGGGCCGGGGTCATCGACGGTGCCGGATACGAGGAGCGCATCGTCCGCGACGACCAGCCCCTCGCCGCCACCGCGCGCCAGGTCGCCCTCGCCCTGCGCGACGAGGTCGCCGACCTGGAGGCCGCCGGCATCACGGTGATCCAGGTCGACGAACCCGCCCTGCGCGAGACGCTGCCGCTGCGCTCCGCCGACCACCCCGACTACCTGGACTGGTCCACCGAGGCGTTCCGTCTCACCACCGGCGGGGTGCGCTCGGCCACCCAGATCCACACCCACATGTGCTACGCCGAGTTCGGCGACATCGTCCAGGCCATCGACGACCTCGACGCCGACGTCATCAGCCTGGAGGCGGCCCGCTCCCACATGCAGGTCGCCCGCGAACTCTCCGCCCACGGCTACCCGCGCGAAGCCGGGCCCGGCATCTGGGACATCCACTCGCCCCGTGTCCCGAACCGGGAGGAGGTGGCCGAGCTGCTGCGCACCGCTCTCCGGGCGATCCCCGCCGAGCGGCTCTGGGTCAACCCCGACTGCGGCCTGAAGACCCGCGGCCGGCCCGAGACCCGCGCCTCCCTGGAGAACCTCGTGGCGGCCGCCCGTATCGTCCGCGGTGAGCTCCCCGCGTCCTGACCCGGACGGCCTCCGGCCGGGGGCGGGGCACCCCGTGCTCCGCCCCCGGCACCACAACAGTTCGCAAGAAGAGGATGGTTCATGGACATCACCACGGTGGTCTATCCGGGAGACGCCGCCCTCGGGCTCGTGGAGGAGCTGGTCCATCTGCGGCGGCTCGCCTCGCGCGGCCGGGTGCCCGAGCAGGACGACCGACGCGCCGACGAGCTGCGCCGCCGGATCGCCGCGGACGCCGGAACACCGGGCTTCCTGGCGGTGACGGCACGGGCGGACAGTCTCCTGTGCGCGTTCGGAACGGCCACGCGCACCCCGGATCCGTACTCCGGGGAACCGCTGCTCGGACCCGGCCGCGCCCAGGAGTGGCTTGCCGGAGCCATGCGCATATCGGACCTGGTCGTCGCTCCCGCGGCGCGGGGGCGCGGCGTGGCGACGCGGATCCTGGACACCCTGACGGTGCCCGCGCTCGACGACCGGGTCTGGGTGGCGCCCGATCACCGGGACACCGCGGCGCTCTCCTTCTTCCGTCACCAGGGCTGGCGCCAGACAGTGTTCCCCCGGCTGGGGGCGGGCCCGGAACGGGTGGTGTTCCTCGGTCCGCGTCATCCGGCGCTCGCCGGGCTTCCCGTGGTGGGCTGCTGATGAGAGCCGTGGCGCCGCTCCCGTCGTGCGATCACGGAAGGCGCTTCCCGATCAAGGCCGTCCCGGAGAGGGCAAGGTCACAGCCGATCACCCTGCTGCCGCTCAAGTGCCTTCACCTAGCATCCGAGGCATGACTGTGCTGCCTGACGATGGCCTCTCGCTGGCCGCCGAGTTCTCCGAAGCGACCCACGCGCAGTGGCGTCGCCTGGTGGCGGGCGTGCTGAGCAGGTCGGGCAAGGACGTACCGGACGCCGAGGCCGAGGACGCGCTGTCCACCGCCCTGGAAGACGGCCTGCGCGCCCGCCCCCTGTACACGGCCGCCGACGGCGCGCCCGATCCCGGCGTCCCCGGCTTCGCCCCGTTCGTCCGCGGCGGCCGGGCGGAGGGCAACACCGCGAGCGGCTGGGACGTACGCCAGCGGCAGACGACGGCCGATCCCGAGGCGGTCCTCACCGACCTGGAGAACGGCGTCACCTCGCTGTGGCTGGCCGTCGGGCCGAACGGCGTTCCGGTGTCGGAGCTCGACCGGGTCCTCCGGGGCGTCTACCTCGACCTGGCCCCGGTCGTCCTCGACGCCGGCCGGGAGACCTCGGCCGCGGCGGAGGAACTGTTCGCGGTCCACGAACGGCGTGGCGTGGCGCCCGAGGCCGTCGGCGGCAATCTCGGCGCCGACCCGCTCGGCACCGAGGCCCGGACCGGAGAGGCGTACGACGGTGACGGCTTCCCCGGCGCCGTCGGTCTGGCGCGGCGCTGCGCGGAGACCTACCCGAAGCTGCGGGCCCTGACCGTGGACGCCCTGCCGTACCACGAGGCCGGGGGTTCCACCGCGCAGGAGCTCGGCTGCGCGCTCGCCACTGGTGTCGCCTATCTGCGGGCGCTCACCGAGGGCGGGCTGACGGTGGAACAGGCCTTCGGGCAGCTGGAGTTCCGGTACGCGGCCACCGCCGACCAGTTCCTGACCATCGCCAAGCTGCGCGCCGCCCGCCGGCTGTGGGCGCGGGTGGCCGAGGCCTGCGGTGCGCCGGCGGCCGGGGCGCAGCGGCAGCACGCGGTGACGTCCTCGGTCATGATGACGGGCCGCGACCCGTGGGTGAACATGCTGCGCACGACGATCGCCACACTGGCGGCCGGCGTCGGGGGCGCCGACTCGGTCACCGTGCACCCCTTCGACCACGCGCTGGGTCTGCCGGACGCCTTCTCCCGTCGGATCGCCCGGAACACCTCGACGATCCTCATCGAGGAGTCGCACCTGTCCCGGGTGATCGACCCGGCCGGCGGATCCTGGTACGTGGAGTCGCTGACCGACGAACTGGCGCGAGCCGCCTGGGAGTTCTTCCAGGAGATCGAGCGGTCGGGGGGCCAGGCCGCGGCCCTGCGCTCGGGCCTGGTCGGCCGGGAGCTCGCCGCCACCTGGGCGGTGCGCAGCGAGCGGCTCGCCAAGCGCCGCGAACCCGTCACCGGCGTTAGCGAGTTCCCGCACCTGGCGGAGAAGCCGGTGGCACGCGAGCCGGCGCCCGCCGAGCCGGGCGGCGGACTTCCGCGCGTCCGGCGCGACGAGGCGTACGAGGCGCTGCGGGCGCGCTCCGACGCCCACCTCGCCGCGACGGGTTCCCGGCCGCGCGTCTACCTGGCGCCCCTCGGACCCGCCGCCGCACACACGGCACGCCTCACCTTCACCGCCAACCTTCTCCAGGCGGGCGGCATCGAGCCCGTCACCGAGGGGTCGTTCGAGGACAGCGGCGCCACCGAGGTCTGCCTGTGCTCCAGCGACGCCCTGTACGAGGAGCAGGCCGAGTCCGCCGCGGCCGCCCTCCGGGAGGCCGGGGCCCGGCACGTCGCCCTGGCCGGCCGGCCCGGCTCGTACGCCGGTGTCGACACGTACGTCTTCGCGGGGTGCGACGCGGTCGCCGTGCTCACCGCCGCCCTCGACCGCATGGGAGTGTCCTGATGGGAACCATGGGAATCCCCGACTTCACCGGGATCGAACTGGGGTCGCCGTCCGCCGCCGGCGGCGCCGAGGAGTGGCGCGCCGCCGTCAAGCGGGCGTCCGGCGGGGACGACCTGCTCTGGGAGACGCCCGAGGGCATCGCGGTCCAGCCGCTGTACACCGGGCGTGACCTGGAGGACGTCGACTTCCTCGGTACGTACCCGGGCACGGCGCCGTACCTGCGCGGCCCGTACCCGACGATGTACGTCAACCAGCCGTGGACGATCCGCCAGTACGCGGGCTTCTCGACCGCCGAGGAGTCCAACGCCTTCTACCGGCGGAACCTGGCGGCCGGCCAGAAGGGCCTGTCGGTCGCCTTCGACCTGCCGACGCACCGCGGTTACGACAGCGACCACCCGCGCGTCACCGGCGACGTCGGCATGGCGGGTGTGGCCATCGACTCGATCTACGACATGCGGCAGCTGTTCGACGGCATCCCGCTGGACAAGATGTCGGTGTCGATGACGATGAACGGCGCGGTGCTGCCCGTCCTCGCGCTGTACATCGTCGCGGCCGAGGAACAGGGGGTGCCGGCGGAGAAGCTCACGGGGACCATCCAGAACGACATCCTCAAGGAGTTCATGGTCCGCAACACCTACATCTATCCGCCGAAGCCGTCGATGCGGATCATCTCCGACATCTTCGCCTTCACCTCCCAGCACATGCCGCGCTACAACTCCATCTCCATCTCCGGCTACCACATCCAGGAGGCGGGGGCGACGGCCGACCTGGAGCTGGCGTACACGCTGGCGGACGGGGTCGAGTACATCCGGGCGGGCCGGGAGGCCGGCCTCGACGTGGACGCGTTCGCGCCGCGCCTGTCGTTCTTCTGGGCGATCGGCATGAACTTCTTCATGGAGGTGGCCAAGTTGCGTGCGGCCCGCCTCCTGTGGGCCAAGCTGGTCAAGGAGTTCGACCCGAAGAACTCCAAGTCCCTGTCCCTGCGCACCCATTCGCAGACCTCGGGCTGGTCGCTGACCGCGCAGGACGTCTTCAACAACGTCACCCGCACCTGTGTGGAGGCGATGGCGGCCACCCAGGGCCACACCCAGTCGCTGCACACCAACGCCCTCGACGAGGCGCTCGCGCTGCCGACCGACTTCTCGGCGCGCATCGCGCGCAACACGCAGCTGCTGATCCAGCAGGAGTCGGGCACGACCCGGGTCATCGACCCGTGGGGCGGCAGTGCGTACGTGGAGCGGCTGACGTACGACCTGGCGCGCCGGGCCTGGCAGCACATCCAGGAGGTCGAGGCGGCCGGCGGCATGGCGAAGGCCATCGACGCGGGCATCCCGAAGCTCCGCATCGAGGAGGCCGCCGCCCGTACGCAGGCGCGGATCGACTCGGGGCGTCAGCCGGTCATCGGGGTGAACAAGTACCGGGTCGACGGGGACGAGCAGATCGACGTCCTCAAGGTCGACAACTCCTCCGTCCGGGCGCAGCAGATCGAGAAGCTGCGCCGGCTGCGCGCGGAGCGCGACGAGCGGGCCTGCCAGGACGCGCTCGACGACCTCACCCGGGCCGCCGGGGGCTCCGGGAACCTGCTGGAGCTGGCCGTCCGCGCGGCGCGCGCGAAGGCCACCGTCGGGGAGATCTCCGACGCCCTGGAGAAGGTGTACGGGCGCCACGCGGGCCAGATCCGTACGATCTCCGGGGTGTACCGCAACGAAGCAGGCGAGTCCCCGACCGTGGACCGCACCCGCGCGCTCGTCGACTCCTTCGAGGAGGCCGAGGGCCGGCGCCCCCGCATCCTGGTCGCCAAGATGGGACAGGACGGTCACGACCGCGGCCAGAAGGTGATCGCCACCGCCTTCGCCGACCTGGGCTTCGACGTCGACGTCGGCCCGCTCTTCCAGACCCCGGCCGAGGTGGCCCGACAGGCCGTCGAGGCGGACGTCCACATCGTGGGCGTCTCGTCGCTGGCGGCCGGCCACCTCACGCTCGTCCCCGCGCTGCGGGAGGAGCTCGCCGCCGAGGGCCGGGAGGACATCATGATCGTGGTCGGCGGGGTCATCCCGCCCCAGGACGTCCCCACGCTCCTCGGAATGGGGGCCGCCGCCGTCTTCCCGCCCGGCACGGTGATCCCGGACGCGGCCGCGGACCTGGTGCGCCGGCTCTCCGCCGACCTGGGACACGATCTCTGATCCCATGGCCATCGACATCGACACGTACGTGAAGGGCGTGCGCGAGGGGAAGCGCGCCCTCGTGGCGCGGGCCATCACCCTCGTGGAGTCCACCCGGCCCGATCACCGGGCACTCGCCCAGGAGTTGCTCACCCGGCTGCTGCCGTACAGCGGCCGGGCGCGGCGGATCGGCATCAGCGGCGTTCCCGGCGTGGGGAAGTCGACGTTCATCGACGCCTTCGGCACGATGCTCACGGGCCTCGGGCACCGGGTCGCCGTCCTCGCCGTCGACCCGTCCTCCACCCGGACCGGCGGTTCGATCCTGGGCGACAAGACACGGATGGAGCGGCTCGCGGTGGACCCCGCGGCCTTCATCCGCCCCTCCCCCACCGCCGGCACCCTCGGGGGTGTCGCCAAGGCGACGCGGGAGTCGATCGTGGTCATGGAGGCCGCCGACTACGACGTGGTCCTGGTCGAGACGGTCGGCGTCGGCCAGTCGGAGACGGCCGTGGCGAACATGGTCGACTCCTTCCTGCTGCTCACGCTGGCGCGCACCGGCGACCAGTTGCAGGGCATCAAGAAGGGCGTCCTGGAGCTGGCGGACGTCGTGGCGGTGAACAAGGCGGACGGTCCGCACACGACCGACGCGCGCGCCGCGGCCAGGGAACTGGCGGGCGCGCTACGGCTGATGCACGGCCGGGAGGCGGTGTGGACACCGCCGGTCCTCAGCTGCAGCGCGCGCGAGTCGACCGGCCTCGACGAGGTGTGGGAGCGGCTGGAGAACCACCGCTCGCTCCTCGACGCCGCGGGCCGGCTCGATGCCCGGCGGCGGGAGCAGCAGGTCGACTGGGCCTGGACGATGGTGCGGGACGAGCTGCTGGGCCGGCTCCACTCCCATCCGGCGGTCCGGGCGCTCACCCCGGAGGTCGAGCGGCTGGTCAGGAACGGGGAGCTGACCGCGACGCTCGCGGCGGAGCGGATCCTGGGCGCGTTCGGGGAGCGGCGGGACTGAGGCGTTCGCGAGTCCTGGTGCCACCGGTGTCGGTGATGCCGGTGATCTCGGTGATCTCGGTGATCTCGGTGATGCCGATGTCGGTGATGCAGGTGATGTCGGTCGTGTTGATCGTCCTGCGGTCGGTCACGGCGTCCAGTACCGCGCGAGCGCTCCCTCCCGGTACGGCGCGGGACTCACGCTGAGATCGCCGGCGAACGGGCGGTCGAGGACGAAGACCAGCAGCAGGCTGAAGCCGATGAGCGCGGCTACGGAGGCGACGAAGAGGAGCTGGATCCGCAGCTTGCGCATGCCGTAGAGGAAGGTGAGCGGGATCAGGACGATCGCGCCCCCGAAGGCCAGCGCCTGGAGCAGGGGCGGCAGTTGCTGCTCGGCCATGGTCAGCCGGGCCCGGCGCTGGGAGGCGACGTCGTTCAGGTGGCTGACGGCCTCCTCGTAGAAGACCTCTTCGCGGGCGGTCTTCGGCTCGTACGCCTGGAGCACCTCGAAGACGTTCTGGAACGAAGAGGCCGTGGACTCGTAGTCCGGCCGCCCCTCGCGCATCAGGGGCCACTGGTCCTCCACGATCGCGTGGACGTAGGCGCTCAGGGCGGTGTCGAGGCGGGCGCGGACCTCGGGCGGGAAGGCCGCGGAGTCGCGGGCGATGAGAGCCATGTCGGTGGCCTCGGAGGCGACGATGGTCTGCGTGCTCTCCAGTTGTGTCCAGAGGGTGACGATGACGAAGGCGAGGATGATCCCGTAGATCGCGCCGAACATCCCGAGCGTCACCCCGACCATGTCGTTGTGCTCCCCCTCGGCCAGCGACGGGTACCTGCGGCGGAGCAGCACGCTGCCGGTGACGGCGAGGACGACGGTCCCGCCGACGGTGACCACGGCCAGGGTGAAGGTGCTGAAGTGATTGAGCAGCCAGAGCGACATGTGCGGGGAGTGTAGGGACACGGCGCGCGCCGGAGCCGCCCCCCGCTGACCAGGGCGTCGGGTGTGCTCTCGTCCCCGCCGGGTGTGCTCTCACCCGTGCGGGCGGTGGAACACGCCCCGGTCGTCGGCCCGGCGGTGCGCCGACAGCGCGCCGGCAGTGCGCCGGCAGTGCGCCGGCGCTCGGGAGAGTCCACACCTTCGAGTGAAGAGGCGACCGGCCGCCGGGCACCACGGCGCCTCGTTCGTCCGCGACGACCAGGGGCCGGAGAGGCCCCCGTCAGAAGGCGGAACCCGCGCGGACCGTCGGGTCCCGGTTCGACGGAGTTCTCCGCCGAACCCCGTTATCGGCCCACCCGTACGTCGACTACCGGCCCACCCGTACGTCGACTACTGGCCTACCCGTACGTCGGCTACTGGCCCACGCGTCCGTCGACGCACTCGCGCAGCAGGTCGGCGTGCCCGCAGTGACGGGCGTACTCCTCGATCCGGTGCACCATCATCTCGCGCACCGCGATCCCGTCCTTCTCCAGCCGCTCGCCCAGGTCCGGGTACTCGGCCAGCGCCGCGTCGGCCGCGGCCTGCTCGCGCGCCAGATCGGCGAACGCGGAGTCGACCACGGCCTGTTCGGCGACGGCTCCGAGGAAGTCCCCGTCATCCTCGCCGTACAGCGACGGCAGCGGATCACCGTCGCGGAGCCAGTTGTGCCAGTCCCGTTCCACCTCGGCGAGGTGCCGGACCAGGCCGAGCAGCGACATCGTCGACGGCGGGACCGAACGGCGGGCCAGCTGCTCGGGGTCCAGGCCCTCGCACTTCATCGCCAGGGTCATGCGGTAGCCCGCCAGGAAGTCCAGCAGCGTCGCGAGCTCACCCTCCGGACCGGCTCCGTCGCTGTTGCGGGGATCGTCGTCCGGGTCGGTCCACATGTCGGGGTAGACGGTCGCCTGGCTCCATCGCGCGGGTTGTTCGCTCATGCGCGCCATGATCGCCCGCAACGGACGTCCTGGCCAGCGAGTTTACGGTGGACACTCCAGCAGCTCCCGGGCGAGCAGCGCCGCCCCCAGGCAGCCGGCCGTGTCCCCGAGAGCGGCCGGGACGATCACGGGCGGCCTCTGGAACGTGACGCGTTCCTCCACGGCCGCCCGTAGCGGCGCGAACAGGGTCTCTCCCGCCTCGGCCAGACCACCGCCGATGATCAGCGTGCCGGGATCGAGCACCGTGAGCGCGGTGACCAGTCCGTCGGCGAGGGCGTCGACCGCCGTCCGCCACACCCCGGCAGCGACCTCGCCGCCCGTCGCGACGGCATCCGCGCAGGCGGCGGCGTCGGCGGCGGGGTCGGCGCTCGCCACGGCCCAGGCGCGACCGATCGCGGCGGTGGAGGCGAGCGTCTCCAGACAGCCGTGCCCGCCACAGCCGCACGCGGGGCCGCCGGGGCGGACGACGATGTGGCCGATGTCGCCGGCGCGGCCGCGGGCACCGGTCTCGATCCGGCCGTCGATGCCGATCGCGCCGGCGATGCCGGTGCCGAGCGAGACGAAGAGGAACCGGCCGGTGCCACGACCCGCCCCGAGGCGCCCCTCCGCGAGACCGCAGGCGCGCACGGCGTGGTCGAGCGCGACGGGCGTCCCGCCGAGCCTGCGGCTCAGCCGCTCCCGCAGCGGGACGTCTCGCCGGCCGAGGTCGACGGCGGGGACGGCCCCGCGCACCACGAACCCCGCGACCCCCGCGGCCTCCGCCGCCGTGCCGAAGTGCCGTCGCCCGTGGGCACGCAGGTCCGCCGCGAAGCCCAGGACCGCCTCCGGCACGGCCGCCGGCCCGGACCCGGGCGCGGCGGCCCGCCGTTCCTCGTACAGCACCGCCCCGTCCAGCCCGACCAGGGCGGCCCGCATCACGGTGCCGCCCACGTCGAGGGCGATGACGTGGGGCACGGGACCGCTCCCCCGCGCCACTCGGTCCTCCCCGGCGACTGTGCTCATCGCCGCGAGGACCGGGAGAGATCCACGATCCGGATGTCGTCGTGGTGGACGACGCGCGTCGGAACGTCTCCCTTCTCCAGCGTCTCGCCGGGGCGGTAGAGACCCCACTTGAGATAGGCGAACTCCGCCGGGTTCACGGGGTGGAAGGTCCGCACGTTCTCGTACGTCTGCCGCAGGGTGAACTCCGCCTCACCGGGCATCCGGGTGGAGATCCGGTAGTAACCGGTGCTGTCCTCCGTCCACTTCACGTCCACGCGGAAGCGCATCCACTGATCGATGTACGGGCGGAAGTCGGCGACCACGGTGGACTGGAGGTCGAGGGTCGGCGAGCGGAAGGCCATGCTGTTCCGCTTGGCCATGACGTAGAAGGACGGCAGGTTTCCCCCTGCGTGCTTCCCCTGGAAGATGATGTCGCCGGTCTCCGAGTCCCCCGGTTCGTACGTCTTCCAGTCCTTCAGCAGGACGCTGAACTCGTACCGGTGCTCGTCGCCCACGTGGATCCTCCCCTCCGGGACGTCGTTCGTGGCGCTCTCGCTCCGCGGGGCGCCGTCGGAGACGTAACCCGGATCGCCCAACGTCACCTTGTGCGCGACGGCGTGCCCCTTCCCCGACGCGACGGTGTACGACGCGTCGGGCGCGGTCGCGTGCGTCGTGGTCAGCTCCGGGATGCCGGAGTCGAGGCTGCCGTCCCCGTAGTCGACGTCCAGCAGCACCGAACTCTTCGCCCGGTCGCCCCCGGAGGATCCGCGCGTGCCCTCCTGGCCCGCCTCCGCGGTGGCCAGAGCGGCGATGGTCAGCGCTCCCGCCAGCGCCGCGGAGACCACGCTCCTCCTCGTCCCCTTCCTCATGGTCAGACCTCCGGCCTGTCGTCGACGCGGACGAGGTGGTGGCCGCGCATGGTGTACAGCCGACCGTGGCTGTCGGCGTTGACGTGCGGGCCGCTGTACCAGGCGCCGTTGATCCCGGGGACGACCGTGGTGACGGCGAAGGTCTTCGGGTCGAAGCGGAAGAGGGTCGTGTCCGAGACGCCGTAGACGACTCCCCGGCTGGTGACCATGGCCGCGAAGCCGGGGCAGATCGCACGGTGGTCGGCGGTGTGGACGACCCGGCGGATCGTGAGGTCGACGACGAAGAAGCCGCCCTTCCTGGTGAGTCCGTACAGATGCCGGCCATGCACGGCCAGCGCGGCCACCCCGGTGGTGAGGGACGCGGGGAGGTCGACGCGCCACAACTCCCGTCCGGCGACCGGGTCGAAGGCGACGAGCGTGCCGCGCGGCCCCTGTGCGGTGGGGTTGTCACCCCCGAGGTAGGCGACACCGTCCCGGGTGGCGACGGCGCGCACCAGCTGGATGGAGTCGACGGGGTTGATGTACGCGGACTTCGTGCCCTTCGCCGGGGAGTACGTCCACAGGGAGCCGCCGCCCTCGGTGTCGGACTGCACGCCGACCAGGAGGAGCCGGTTGACCGCGTCGTAGCAGACGTCGAGCGGCCGGTTCTGCTCGCTCGGGAACTCAGCGAGCTGGTGCGGCTGTTCGTCGTTCGAGGGGTCGTACGTCCACATGCCCTGCGAGCTGTACTGGCCGGTGTACAGCACCCCGTTCAGCACCTCCGCGTCCTTCGCCTCGCCGGGCGCGCGGAGGTTGACCACCTTTCCGGTGCACAGGTCGTGGCGGGCGATGACGTTGTTGCCGCCGACGTACACGTACCGGAGGTCGGCGGCGATCCCCATCGTGGTCTGCGGAGAGACGGGGGCGCCCGCCGGGCCGAGGTCGGTGATGACGGACGTACCGGCGGCGACATCGATCTCGCCGACGAAGCCGTAGCCCGAGACGACGGTCAGGATGCCGTCGGCGTGGTCCAGACCCCAGATCTCGCCGAGGTCGGGCCCCTCGAAGTCGAGGGGGGCGACGACACCGGTCGCCCTCGCGTAGGAGTGCAGTCCGGCGTCACTCGCGAAGTAGATCCGGTCGTCGCTCGCCGTCAGGTTCTTGACCACCTTTCCGGCGGTGGCCGTCACGGTGTACGAGGAGAGGTCGGCCAGGTCCATGACGGCGAGCTTGGCGGGCTCGGTCGATCCCGAGGTGCTGACTATGAGGCGGTCGCCGAGGACGGCGAGCTCACGCACGCTGGGGTCCTTCTCCATCTCCGGCGGCGTGACGTCGGTGAACGTGCCCGCCGCCCGGTCGTACGCGTACAGCGACGCCTTGCTCGCCCCGTCCCCCCCGGCCAGGACGCTGCCGGCGCCGAAGAACACGGTCGTGTCCGTGGCGGCGACGGCCCTCGCCAGGGTGGCCTTCGCGTCGGGGACGCCGAGCTTGGTCACCGCGCCGGCGCCCGGGTCGTACATCCACAGCGCGGGCGCCTTCCCCGGTACGCCGCCGACGGCGTACACCGTGCCGTCCGGGGCGACGGCGAGCTCGCGGATGTCACGGTCCTCGGTCCGGCCGACGGCCACGGCAGGCTTCTCCGGGGTCGTCAGGTCCCAGCGGAAGAGGTTCGGCCTGCCCTCGTCCGCCTTGGCCAGGATTCCGGCGTAGAGGTAGCGGCCGGTGTGATCGGCGGCGAGCGCCTGGACCGAGTGGCCGGTGCCGAGGTCGGTCGTCGCGACGACCTTGCGGGTCGGGAGGTGGAAGGCGATCAGCCGGGTCGGGGTGAGGTTGCGGGAGCCGATGTAGACGGTGTCGCCGACCTGGATGCCGCTCATGAGCGCGAACTGCTCTATCGCGGGGCCCAGGTCGGTGATGGTGGTGGTCGGGGTGGTGGTGCCGGGCCGGGCCGGTGCGGCCTGCGCCGGTGCGGGGAGCAGCGGGGCGGCGGCCGCTGCGAGTCCGAGTGCGCCGCCTGCGCGGAGCAGTCGACGCCTGTCGATCGACGGAGGGTTCTGCGGGGCCTGCGGGTTCTGCGGGGCCTGCGGGTTCCGTGGGTTCTGCATGGGGGACTCCTTGGGTCGTCGTGCGGGGACACGGAGAGGGAGGAGCGTGTGCCGTGTGGGGAGTTCACGGCGGGGGCCGGTCGGCCGGATCGGTGGGATCCGGGATCGGTGGGATCCGGGATCGGTCGGATCCGGGATCGGCGGGATCCAGGCCGGCCCGTCTCAGGCCGAGGTCGCGAGGGCGGCGTGGTGCACGGCGTGGGCGAAGGGCCGGCCGGCGCAGTAGCGCTCGACCTCGTCGAGGGCGCTGCTGGTGATCCGGTGGAGTTCGCCGCCGAGCGAGCCGGCGATGTGGGGGGTGAGGAGGACGTTCGGCAGGGAGTAGAGCGGCGACGTCTCCGGCAGCACCTCCGGTTCGGTGACGTCGATGACCGCGTGGATGCGTCCGGTCGCGGCCTCGGCGGTCAGGGCGTCGGTGTCGACGAGGGAGCCCCGGGCCGTGTTGACGAGCGTGGCGCCGTCACGCATCAGCGACAGCCTGCGCGCGTCGACCAGGTGCTCGGTCTCCGGCAGCGCGGGGGCGTGCAGCGAGACCACGTCCGAGCCGGCCACGAGTTCGTCGAGGTCCACGTGCCGGGCGCCCAGCGCGGCGGCCTGGGCGGCGTCGACGTGGGGGTCGGCGAGGAGCAGGTCGAGATCGTACGGGCGCAGCAGTTCGAGGACCTTGCGGCCGACGAGGGAGGCGCCGACCAGGCCCACGGTGCGACGGTAGTTGCCGAAGCCGGGGAAGAGCCGGGACCAGTCGAGCGGGGCGCGGTGGTCGCGGTAGAGACCGCCGATGTCGAGGACCCGCTTGTTGGCGAAGAGGATCGCGGCGACCGTGAACTCGGCGACCGGAACGGCGTTGGCAGCGGCGGCCGACGAGACCACGAGACCGCGGTCCCAGCACGCCTGTGTCACGTGGTGCTTGACACTGCCGGCGGCGTGCACGATCGCCTTGAGGGCAGGCGCCCGTGCCAGGACCTCCTCGTCGAGGACAGGGCAACCCCAGGAGGTGATCAGGATCTCCACGTCCTCCAGGGCCGGCTCCTCGGTGAGGTCCTCGGCGACGTGGTGCGGATCGATGTCGACGTATGCCGTCAGACGCTGGATCTCGGCGGGCGGGAACAGGGCGTCCCGGTGGCGCCGGCCCATGGCGAACAGGGCGCGGGGGCGGGCGGGCGGGGTCTGGCGCGGTGATGTGGTCGGGGTCTGGGGGTAGGTCAGGGGCAGGGTCTGGGTCGGGGTCTGGGTCGGGGTCGGGTTCTGGCTCATGGGGGAATTCCTCACGGTGGCGGCCTACTTGACGGCGCCGGCGGTCATGCCGGACTTCCAGAACCGCTGGAGCATGAGGAAGACGGCGATGAGCGGGGCCACGGCCACCAGGGAGCCGACGACGGCCAGCAGGTAGTCCTCGGGATGGCCCTGCGTGAGTGCGGACGAGTACCAGACGTAGAGCCCGAGGTTGACCGGGTACAGGTCCTGGTCGGACAGCATCACCAGGGGCAGGAAGAAGCTGTTCCAGATCTGTGTGAACTGGAAGAGGAAGATGGTCACGAAGCCGGGTGCGAGCATCGGGAAGGCGATGCGGCAGAAGGCCCGGAACTCGCCGGCCCCGTCCATCCGCGCCGCTTCCAGAACCTCGTCCGGGACGTACGAGGCGCTGAAGACCCGTGCAAGGTACACGCCGAACGGGAAGACCAGTCCCGGGATGAACACGCCCCAGAAGGTGTTCACCAGTCCGGCCTTGGCGGCGAGCAGGTACAGCGGGATCGCCATCGCCGTGCCGGGCACCATCACGCCCAGCAGCACCAGCGAGAACAGTTTCTCCTTGCCGGGAAAGGCGAGTTTGTCGAAGGCGTAGCCGGCGGCGACGCTGAAGACCGCTGCCAGCAGGGCTCCGACACCCGCGTACAGCACCGTGTTGATCAGCCAGCGCAGGTAGACGCCGTCGTCGGCCGTGAACAGGTGCTGGAGGTTGTCGGCGAGGTGGACCTCGTCGCCGAGCGCGAAGCCGTTCGTGCCGAAGAGGTCCTCGCGGCTCTTGGTGGAGGACATCAGGAGCCAGGTCAGCGGCAGCAGGGTGTAGAGGGTGGCGAGCGCCAGCATCGCCGTGACCCCGGCCTTGGACAGCAGGGCCGAAGGCGTCCTCGCGGAGCGCCGCCGCCCTCGGGGGCGTGGGGCGGGGACGGTCGGGGGCGGGGGCGGGGCCGCGGGAGCGGGGGCCGCGGCGTGCAGGGTGGAGGAGTTGGTCACGGCTTGCTCCCGCGGCGTGAGATACGGGTGACGGCGAAGGACAGGACGGCCGCGAACAGGGCGATCAGCAGCGAGGCGGCCGCCGCCAGGCCGAAGTCGTTGTTCTGGAAGGCCGCTGTCTGGACGTACATGTTGGGGGTCCAGCTGCTGCCGATCGCGCTGGACGCGTTGTAGATGACCTTCGGCTCGGTGAAGAGCTGGATCGACCCGATGACGGTGAACAGCACGGCGAGCGCCACGGCGGGCCGGATCATCGGCACCTTGATGGCGAGCGCCGTCCGCACGGCGCCCGCGCCGTCGACCTTCGCGGCGTCCAGGGTCTCGCGGGGCACGGCTTGGAGAGCCGCGTAGAAGATGACCATGTTGTAGCCGGTCCACTCCCACACGGCGATGTTGGCCGCGGAGAACACGGCGTTGTCGACCGACAGGAAGTTGATGTCGATGCCGCCGGACTCCAGGAGGTCGATCACCGGGCTGAGGCCCGGCGTGTAGAGGTACACCCAGATCAGCGCGGCGATCAGTCCCGGCACCGCGTGCGGCAGGAACAGCGCCAGCTGGAAGAAGGACCGCGCCTTGGCCAGCCCCGAGTCGAGGAGCAGGGCGAGGACCAGCGCGCCGCCGATCATCACGGGGATGTAGATCGCGCAGTACGCGGCGACGACGAGGAACCCGTCGCGGAACGCCGCGTCGGAGAGCGCGCGGGCGTAGTTGCCCAGCCCGGCGAAGACGTTCTCGGTGCCACCGAAGCCGAGGCCGGAGGTCCGGGTGGTGAACAGGCTCAGCCATGCCGCGTACAGCAGCGGGGCGAGGGTGACGGCCGCGAACAGGCCGAAGAACGGTGACAGGAGCAGCGTGGCGGTCCGGCGCTGTCCTCGGGCGGATGGGCTTGCCATACCGGCCTTCCTTGGGTGGGGCGGTGGGGCGGAGTGGGACGGGGTGGGGCGGGGCGGGCGGAGGAGGGGCCCGGAGGCCGGCCCCGCCGTGCTCGGGGCGGGGGCCGGCTCCACAGGGGGCAACTTCTACGGGGCGGCGATCTTCAGGCCGCGCTGCTTCATCTGCGCGACCGTGGCCTGCTGGGCGGTGGAGAGGACACCCGGCAGGGTCACCGAGCCGTCGGCGACCTTCGGGAGCTGGTCCACGAGGGCCGTGTTCGTCGCGCCCATGACCGGGCCCCACGTCCAGCCCTGCCGGATCGCGCCGTACGACGCCGCTCCGACCGCGTACACGTCCTGGCCGCCGAAGTAGTCCGTCCGGAAGGCCGCCTTCGTGACCGGCACCAGCTTCGGATCGGCGGGGAACATGCTGCTGGTGCCGGAGGACACCCACGCCTTCATGCCCTCGGGGTCGGTGGTGATCCACTTGATGAACTCGGCGGCGGCCCCGCTGTTGTCCGCGCCCTTCGGGATCACGAAGGACGAGCCCCCGTACATGCCCGAGGCCGGCTTGCCGTCCCAGGTGGGGACGGGCGCCACGGCCCACTTGCCCTTCTGGTCGGGGACGGTGGCCTGGTGCGCTCCGGCGCACCAGCTGGCGCAGACGTAGGCCACGGTCCGGTTCTTCTGGACGCTGGTCCAGAACGGGTCCAGCGAGCTCAGGGAGCGGACGAGGTCCTTGCGGGCCAGGTCGCCCCAGAAGGCGGCGACCTTCTTCGACGGCCCGTCGTCGACGGTGACCTTCCAGGAGTCGTTCTCGGTGCCGAACCACTGCCCGCCGGCCTGCCAGGCGAGCGCGGTGAGCAGGCCGGGGTTGTCTGTGTAGAGGACTCCGCCGCGGGCGTCGGGGTCGGCCTTCCTCACCTGCTCGGTCATGTTCCGGTACGCGTCCCACGTGGTGGGCGGGGTGATCTTGTGCCGGGCGAAGAAGTCCTTCCGGTACATCAGCATCAGAGGGGCCGCGTCGCGGGGGACCGCCCAGGTCCTGCCGCCCAGGTCGACCAGCTGCCGTGCCGCCTCGGGGAACCGGTCCTTGACCACCGGGCCCAGTGTTCCGCTCAGGTCCTCGATCTTGCCCTGGGCGGCGAACTCCGGCAGGTGCGGGTACTCGACGACCGCGACGTCCGGTACGGTCCCGGCCTTCACCGCGTTGGTGAGCTTGGAGTAGTACTCCTGGCCGGACGGGACCGTTTCGAAGGTCACCTCGATGTCCGGGTGGCTTCGGTTGAAGGCCGCGGCCACCTGGTCGGAACCCTTGAGGAAGGACCAGAAGGTGACTTTCCCGGTCTTCGCGGCGGGCTTCCCGGCGGTCGGGGAGGCGCCCTGCCCCGCGTCCGAGCAGGCGGTGGTGAGGAGGGCGAGGGCTGTGGCGGAGCAGGCCAGGGCGGCCGCGGTTCTGCGAAGCATGATGTGCACCGATCGTTCGCTGGGGCGTCGAACGAAATCATTCGGCAGGACACGCGCTTCGTCAATGCTTTGGGTTTCACTTGATATGAAACGAAAGCAAGTGATGGATTCTGATGCCCCCGCCCGCCTACCCCCGCTTGCCGGGCGACGCGGCGGCCCCGCTGGACTCCCGCACCCGCAGCTCCGGGCGGAGGAGCAGCTCCGCCAAGGGGGCGGTCGGATCGGCGAGCCGGCGCCGCATGAGGTCGACGGCCCACGCCCCCACGGCCCGCTTGGGCGGCGCCACGGCGGTGAGCGGCACGTCACTCAGCTCGGCGACCTCGTCGTCGTACGTCACTATGGCCAGGTCCTCCGGCACGCGCAGGCCGCGCGCCTGGAGCAGGCCGACGAGCGTGACGGCGTCGAGATCGTTGTGGACGAGCGCGGCCCGGACGTCGCCCGCCTCGACCGCCCGTACGAGCTCCTCGAACCAGTCGGCGGGGGCCGTCCCGTCGGCAGGGCCGATGCTGAACTCCGGTCCCACGGTGAGCCCGAGATCCCGACAGGCCGCCTCGTAACCCTCGCGGATCAGCGGGGTGTTGGGGCTCTCGGCCCTGGCGACCAGGGCGATCCGCCCGTGCCCCAGACCGGCGAGGTGACGGACCGCCAGACCCGCGCCGTGGGCATGGTCGGACGCGACCTGCTCCAGCCGCCCGGCCGCCGCGCCGGCCCTGCGGTCCACGAGGACGACCGGTACGTCGAGACCGGCCGGCCACGGCTCGGCCCCCTCCACGGAAGCGGCCCCGTCCACGGGTCCGGCCCCCTCGGCCCCCTCCACGGGTTCGAGCCCGGCGCGCGGCATCAGCAGCAGGCCGTCGGCGCCCGCCGCGACGAGCCGCCGCACCTGCTCCTGGTTCTCCGCCAGCGTCTCGCCGGAGACCGCGAGCACGACGCGCACGCCGTGGGTGCGCGCCGCGTCCTGCACGCCCCGGATGATCTCCGGGTAGTAGTAGTCCCCCGGCGGAACGACCAGCCCGAGGACGTACTCCTGTTCCCGACGGGCCGCCGGCCGGGCCGCCGTAAGGGCCGTCGCCGGGCCGGAGACGTCGGCCTGCTGGGCCGCGGCCGGTGACATCGCGCCGCCGTGCACCCGGACGACGAGCCCGCGGGCCGCGAGGTCCCGCACGTCCTGTCGCACGGTCACGGCGGAGACGCCCAGCTCGGCCGCCGCATCCTTGACCGTGATCGTCCCCCGGCGCTCCACCATGCGCAGGATCGCCTCACGCCGCTCTTCCGTCAGCACCCGCCTACCCCTCTCGTCGCGAGTGAAGGCGTTTTCTTTCACTCGACAAACGAAAGGTATCAACGAAGCGGGATCACGACCGGGCGCGACCGGGGACCGTGGGGGCACGGCTGCGGCCGGGGCCGGCCAAGCGGGTGCGGGTAGCGCACGCCGAACCGCTTACGCGCTGTCTGACGCCCGAAGTCATTCCTTGCCCGCCGCTCAGTGTCAGTGGAAGCGCCTAGCGTTGCAGTTCGATCAGATCTCATCAGGAGGCGTACGCGGTGTTGACGTTGGACGAGGCGGTTGTTCAGCTTGACGACAGGTCCTCGGCGAAACGCCGTGCGGCTGCGAAACGACTGCGCGGACTCGCTGACGCGACCGCCGGCCCGTCGCTGTTTCGGGCCCTCCAGCGCGAGGTTCGCGACCTGCGGACGTGGGAAACCCAGTACCAGATGGTCATGGCTCTCGGAGCGTGCGATCACCGGCCGGCGGTCCCGTTCCTGAGCGATCTGGCTCAGCGGCCCCTGGATGCCACGATGGTGTATGTCGCCCTCGGCGACTCGATCGTGCGCCTGCGCGGCGCCGAAGAGGGAACCTCGGTCCCGGTGCGATGGTGCCTGGACAGCGGAACGCCCATGCTTGCCGACGGAGCCCTCCGCGCTGTCGCCATGCTGCGCGCGGTGCCGGAGCCGGAGACCGTCGACCACATCCTCGACTTTCTTGCACCGCTGCAGTCTCACGATGGACTGCGCTTCTGGGCCGCAGCGGCAGCAGCCGGGTGGCCGGGTAAGCGGGTCCGCGCATTCTTGGAGGAGTGTGCGGCAGGTCCGCGGGCGGACGTGGCTGAAGCGGCGGCCTCGTCGCTGGAAGGCAGGTACCAGACCTATCGCCCGCTCTAGCATCGCCCAACGGCCTCCAGCGCATGGTTGGGTTGGGGCGGGTTCAACTCAGTCGTCGGTAGCCGATGAGGGCTGCGGCCGACCGGCACTAGCTGGGCGCGCCGGGATGTGGCGGGTCCATCAGAACGGCCACGGGTCCACGTGATCATGGAGTTCTCTACGCTCAGTCATCGCAAAGGGCGGCCCGGCCGCGCCGCCGTTTCGCCCGCTTGAAGCCTCCCGGATGGCGGTGCAGGGTGGATCCATGACATGGACAGCGCCACGGGTCGAGCGCACCCAGCAGCTCGGCGGCCTGGGTGCCGTAACCGAGCGTCAGATGGTGGAGGGTTGGCTGAGCCGGCACCGGGAAACGCTGCTGGCCAAGTGCGCCGGGCTCGAGCCGGCCCAGTTGGCGCGGACGACCGTCGAGCCGTCGACCCTCACCCTCCTTGGCTTGGTCCGGCACATGGCGGAGGTAGAGCGATGGTGGTTCCGGCGAAGCTTCGCAGGTGAGGCTGTCGGCGATGTCTTCACCGGGCCGTCAGACGGCCATGAGGGATTCGACGGAGTTCACGCAGCCGATGCGGAGAGAGACTTCGGATTATTTCAGAGCGAGGTCACAGCGTGCGACGCGGCGGCGGCGGGTCACGACCTTGATGAGACCTTCACGTCCCCGCACGGAGTTTCCCTCAGTCTGCGCTGGGTCTACATGTTGATGATCCAGGAGTACGCCCGCCACAACGGCCACGCCGACTTCCTGCGAGAGCGGACCGACGGGGTAACGGGTGACTGAGCGAACCGGTTCGTGGCGGGAGGGCGCTCGTCGTTCCCGGCAGGGGGGCTCTCCCCGTTCCCAGCAGGAGGGTTCTCGTCGTTCCCTCCAGGAGGGTTCTCGTCGTTCCCGGTAGAGGGGCGCTCGCCGTTCCCACCAGGAGGGCGCTCGCCGTTCCCGCCAGGAGGGTTCTCGCCGTTTCCGCCAGGAGAGTTCTCGCCGTTCCCGTCAGGAGGGCTCTCCCCGTTCCCCTCCCGCTTCACGTACCTGTTCAGCGGCGGTTCCTCCGCCAGTACCGCGCCGATCGTCACCGCGAAGGTCACCGCGCCGCACACGACGATCAGCCACGACAGCATGACGAGCACCAGGCCGAGGGATCCGTACTCGCCCATGGCCCTGTTGAGCGCCCCCGGCACGTAGATCCGGGCCGTCACCCCGAGCACGGTGGTGACCGTGGCGGCCAGCACCGCCCCGGGGAGCAGCGCCAGCCAGCCGATGCGCTTGGCGAGGAGGAGGTGCTGGGTCCACAGCCACACGCCCAGGGACACGAGGAAGAGGAGGATCACGCCCACCACCGGGCCGGCGCCGAAGCCGTCCCGGATCGGGCCCTGGAGCACGATCACCACAACCAGGACGAGGAGCCACACGACCCAGCGCCAGGCCGCGATCCGGGTCTTCGCCCTGGGCAGGCGCCACGCGCGCTCGCAGACGCGGGCCATGGCCCGGCTGAAGCTGGTGGCCGAGACCAGCGCCACCACCAGCCCGACGGCGCCGGTCGTCTCGCGCAGGGCTTCGTCGGTGGAGCCGTACAGGGCCTGCTGGAGCTCGTCGCTCGACTCCCCGCTGAGACCGAACATCGAGCGCAGGGAGTCCGCCAGCTGGTCGCGCACGCCGCTCGGGGCGAAGGCCGCGAAGGCGAAGAGGAGGGGTACCGAGGCGAGGAAGCCCTGTGCCGCGAGCCTGGTCCCGGCGTCCAGGAGGTTCCCGGACAGCAGTCGGCTGGTGAGCTCGGTCAGCACGGGGAAGCGGCGCTCGGCGCCGATACGCAGGCGCACCACGCGGCGCTTCCACTCCATCCCGTCTCCTGAGTCTGTGTCACCCAAGCCGGCCGCCGGCCGAGCGCCGGCCCGCCGTCAGGCCCGCCGTCAGGCCCGCCGTCAGGCCCGCCGTCAGGCCAGGATCTTCGCCTTGGCCTTCTGGAACTCGTCCTCGGTCAGCGCCCCCTTCGCCTTGAGGTCGGCGAGCCGTGCGAGTTCGTCGGCGGCTCCGGCGCCGGATCCACCCGGGGAGCCGGCGCCGGAAGCCGACTTGCGGACGTAGTCCTGGAAGGCCGCCTCGGTCTCCTTGGCCCGTGCCGCGTCCCGCTCGGTCATGCCCGTACCCCGTGCGATGACGTAGACGAGCACTCCGATGAAGGGGATCAGCAGACAGAAGATCAGCCAGCCCGCCTTGGCCCACCCGCTCAGTTCGTGGTCCCGGAAGATGTCCGAGACGATCTTGAACAGCAGGAACAGCCACATGATCCACAGGAAGAACCAGAGCATGGTCCAGAAGAGATCGAGCAGGGGGTAGTCGTCCATCGCCGCCTCCGCGCAGAGAGCCGATCCAGCCTATTTCGGGAAGTATCGACGCATTGTCACGTCACGGCGACTCGACAGCGGGCGGATCGGCGGCGGGCCCGTCGGCGCGGAAGGCGATCATCGCGGTGTCGTCGCGGTGGTCGGAGAGGCCCTGGAGTCCGTGCAGCAGTTCGGGGAGCCTCGCCCGCCGGTGGCGCGCGGCCTCCCGGACGAGCCGCCGCTGCCCGTCGGTGAGCGAGGCCCCGGGGGTCTCGACCAGGCCGTCGGTGTAGAGCAGGAGGGTGTCCCCCGTTTCGAGTACGCGGGCGTGGGTGCTGCGCGGAACGCTGAGGTCGACGCAGAGCGGCAGGTCCTCCTCCGAGCCGTTGAGGAAGTGCGGCTCGCCGTGGGCCGGGATCAGCAGGGGCGGCGGGTGACCGGCGTTGGACCAGGTCAAGGACCACCGCAGGTCCGGCAGCCGCCGCAGGTGGGTGTGGACGGCCGTCGCGAAGGGCGCCGCGCCCAACCCCTCTGCCACCTCGTCGAAGCGGGCGAGGACGTCCGCCGGGGCCGTGCCGGGCCCACGGCTGTACGCCAGGGCCCGGAGCATGTTGCGCATCTGGGTCATCGCGGTGGCGGCGGCGAGGTCGTGCCCGACGACGTCGCCGACGTCGAGGACGAGCGTGCCGTCGGGCAGGACGAACGCGTCGTACCAGTCCCCGCCGATCTCGTTGGCGGAGCTGGCCGGCTGGTAGGAGGCGGCCAGGCTCGCGCCGCCGACCGCGGGCGGCAGGGTGAGCTGCGCCCGCTGGAGCGCGAGGGCGGTACGCCGGGCCCGCTGGAGGTCGAGCGCCTTGCGGATCGGCTGCTGGGCGTGGTGGAGCACCTCGCGCAGGAGGTCGGTCTCGGTCGGGCCGAGGGCCGGGGTGTCGCCGTTGGTGCTGGTGGCCGCGTAGCCGAGGACGGTGTCGTCGACGACCAGCGGGATGAGGGTGACGCTCGTGGCTTGCGAGGCGATGAGCCACCGCTCCGAGACGGCCGGCAGGAGCTCGGTCGGTACGGGGCCGCCGGCGGGGATCTCGAAGGTACGGGGGACGCGGTGTTCCAGGACCTCGCGGACCGTACGGGTCATCATGACGCTCTGCCCGAGCAGGGCAGGTGGCGCCGGCAGACCCGGACGGGTGGCGGAGGCGACCCGCCGGGCGGTGACCCGGGCGTGCTCGGGCAGCGGCCACTCGTCGTGGGAGAGCAGCAGGATGAGGCAGGCATCGGTCAGTTCGGGCACGAGCACCTTCACCACCTCGCCGAACGCCTCGCCCAGGCTCTGACCGGTGACCGTCGCGACCTGGGCGAGGAGCCGTTCCCGCAGCTGCGCCCGCCAGGTGTCCTCGATGTCGACGGTGGCGGCGATCCACTCGGCGACCCGGCCCTCCCGCAGGACGGGAACGCAGCGCGTGGACATGTGACGGTACGAGCCGTCGACGGCCCGCACGCGGAAGGTGCACTCGAAGACGCCCCGCTCGCCGCGCGCCGCCGCGTCGCGCCAGCTCTCGCTGAGCCTCTCGCGGTCGCGGGGGTGGATGCGCGCGTACCAGCCGATGTCGGCGCGCGGGTGCCAGGGGACGCCGGTCAGCCGCTCCCAGCCGGCGACGATCTCCTCCATGGACCCGTCGGCGTGCATCACCCACACCATCACCGACACGGCGGAGACCAGGGCCCGGTACCGCTGGAGGGCGAAGGTCTCGGTGGTGGTGTCCATCGCCACCACCAGGATGCCGTCGCCCTCGGCGGTGGTGACGGGACTGCACGAGTAGACGAAGTACCGCGCCTGCGAGGGGACGCCGGGATCGGGCTCGCGCGAGCCGACGACCTGGCGCGCCCGTCCCGTGGCCCGTACGTCGTCCAGCACCGACAGGAACCGCCCGCCGTCGGGGTCCGCGAACGCCTCCCGGGCCGGCAGCCCCGCCCGCCGGGCGCCGAACATCCTCGTGAACGCCGAGTTGGTGTAGAGGAGGCGGCCCTCGGGGCCCACGAGCACGGCGACCGCGGCGACGGTGCCGTCGAAGACCTCCGGATCGAGTCGCGGCGCGGGGCTCACTCCGCGTCCGCCGCGACGTGCGGTGACACCTCGGGGCCGACGTGTAGTGACATCGCGGGGCCGGCGTGCCATGACGGCGCTGGGCCGACGTGCGGTGTCACCTCGGTGGCGCCGTTCACTCACCGACCTCCCCTCCTGATCCGCGAGGCCCGTCACCGCGGGGAGCGGCCGCTCGAACCGCGACCCGACCCGGCCCGGGGTTCCAGCGTGCTGCGGTACGGGCGGGGCGGCGAGGCGGATCGAACCGTTCGAGTGAGGCAACGGGCCGTCGCCCGCGTCCCCGCCGTCACCGTCACCCCCGGGCGCGTGCGGCGACGGCGCGGTGCTGCGTGGGGGTGATGCCGCGGCGGCGCTTGAAGGCGAAGGTGGTGGAGTACCCCACCCGATGGGCGATGGAGCTCAGCGTGGCGTCGGTGTCGCGGAGCAGGTCGGCGGCGAGCGCGACGCGCCAGGTGGCCGGACGGGTCATCGGGGGCTCGCCGACATGGCGGGTGAAACCGCGGGTCGGACCGGGCCTGGAGACGCCCACCTCGGCGGCGAGGGCCGCCACGGTCCACGGGCGCGCCGGGTCGTCGTGCATCAGCCGGAGCGCGTGCGCGACGACGGAGTCGTCCGTCGGCCGGTACCACGCGGGTGCATGGGCCTTCGGGTGGTCGAACCAGGCGCGCAGGGTCGAGACGAGCAGGATGTAACGGCTGCTACATTCTCCCCCGTGACCGACACCGAGCACCGCGCCCGCTGGCTCCTTCTCCTGCTCCGGCTGCCCGCCTCCCCCTCCAAGCACCGCGTCGCCGTCTGGCGGGAGTTGCGGAAGGTCGGCGCGCTCTCCCTCGGCCAGGGCGTCTGGGCCGTGCCCGACGTTCCCGTCTTCGCCGAGGGAGTCGCCCGGGCCGTCGAACTGGCCCGTGGCGCGTCCGGCGGCGAGGCCATCACCCTGGAGGCGGCCGGACGGAGCGCCGGGGACGCGTCCCGCTTCCAGGCGATGTTCACCGCCGCCCGCTCCGCCGACTGGGACGAATTCCTCGCGGACTGCGGGAAGTTCGAGGAGGAGATCGCCAAGGAGATCCGCATCGCGAAGTTCACCCTGGCGGAGCTGGAGGAAGAGGAGCAGAGCCTGGAGCGGCTGCGGCGCTGGCACCGGGACCTGACGGCGCGCGACGTCTTCGGCGCCCCGGAGGCGGCCGACGCCGCCGCGCGCCTGAAGCACTGCACCGCCGTCTGCGAGGAGTACGCCGAACTCGTCTTCGCCGCCCTGCACGCCCCCGACGAGGAGACCGCTCCGTGACGAGCGCCCCCGGCACTCCCGGCACCCCCAGCGCTCCCGACACCCCCGGCACTCCCGGCACCCCTGCCACCCCCGCCACACCTGGCGGACCCGGCACTCCCGCCGCCTCCGCCGTAGCGCCCCGGCGTGCCATGTGGCCGCTGTACGCCGCCGGGTTCACCACCGCCTTCGGTGCCCACGGCATCGCCGCCAACCTCGGCGGCTTCTCCGAGGACGCCGTCACCTCGCTCCTCGTCCTCGGCGGCCTGCTCGCGCTGTACGACGGCGCCGAGGTCCTGCTCAAGCCCGTGTTCGGCTCCCTCGCCGACCGGATCGGCGGCAAGCCCGTGCTCCTCGGCGGGCTGCTCGCCTTCGCCGCCGCCTCCGCGCTGTACGCGATCGCCGACAGCCCGGGCTGGCTGTGGGCCGCCCGCCTCGGCCAGGGCGCCGCCGCCTCCGCCTTCTCGCCCTCCGCCTCCGCGCTCGTGGCCCGCCTCAACCCGGCGGCCAAGCACGGCCGGGCGTTCGGGAGTTACGGCTTCTACAAGTCGATCGGCTACACCCTCGGCCCGCTCCTCGGCGGCGTCCTCGTCTGGGCCGGAGGCCTGCGCCTGCTGTTCGTCGTGATGGCCGTGTGCGGTGCCGCCGTCGCCCTCTGGGCGGCCCTCGCCGTGCCTTCCGTACCGCCGCTGCCCCGCAAGCGGCAGACCGTCGCCGACCTCGCGCGCCGCCTGGCCGACCGCTCCTTCCTCGCCCCGACGGCGGCGCTCGCCGCCGCCACCGCCGCGCTCTCCGTCGGCGTCGGCTTCCTGCCCGTCTCCGGCGCCGCCGCCGGGCTGGGCACCGTCGCCACCGGGGCGGCGGTCTCCGTCCTCGCGGCGACCGCCGCCTTCGTCCAGCCCAAGGCCGGACGCGCCCTCGACGCCGGACGCCTGACCACCCGTACGGGACTCCTCACCGGCCTCACCGTGACCGCTGCAGGACTGGCGGCGGCCATGCTCCCCGGCCTCGTCGGCATCCTGCTCGCCTCGGCCCTCATCGGTACCGGCACCGGCCTGATCACCCCGCTCGGCTTCGCCGCCCTCGCGGCGTCCACCCCCGAGGAGCGGCTCGGCCAGACCATGGGCTCCGCCGAACTCGGCCGCGAACTCGGTGACGCCGGAGGCCCGTTGCTCGTCGCCGCCGTCGCCACGCTCTCGACCCTCACCTACGGGTACGCGGCCCTCGCCCTCCTCGTCGCCGCCGCGCCGGTCCTGGCCCTCGCGACCCGGCTACGGCTTGCTCGGGCCGGGCTTGAGCAGCCGTAGCGTGTAGCCGTCGCGGGCGGGGTCCAGGGCCTTGGTGGCCTGCTTGAAGAGGTACTCGGCCCGCTCGTACGACAGCCGGCGGCGGCCCGTGTCCGGGCACAGGTCGACCGCCGCGGGCGTACGGGCCGGGCCCGGCCGGCGGTCGGAGAGGAACACCGGCCCCCGGGTCCGGCCGGCGAGCAGCCGGGGCAGCAGCCGGGCGGTTCCGGAGCGCCAGTTCACCCAGGTGTCGCCGCTGCGGGCGCGGCGGTCGTCGAGGTCCAGGTCCTCGACGTCCAGCGCCAGGACGGCCGTCACGCCGGCCGCCGACTCGTGGAGGAGCCGCCACAGGGTCTCTTCGCGCAGCGGCAGGTCCGGGAGGCTCCAGACCGCGTCGAGCCGGCCGGCGTCGAGGGGCGTCGCCCGGGGACGGGTCCCGGTGCGGCGGTCGAGCCCCGCCGCAAGGTCGTCCAGGGCCGCCCAGGCCCCGAAGGAGCGGACGGCCGACCGGTGCCGGTTCCAGGTCGCGGCTGCCGCCTCGCCCCAGGTCGCCGCGAAGACCCGCGCCACCCGGTCGGCCGTCAGGGACGCCAGCGGCAGCTCGTCGCCGAGGGTGCGGCAGAGGCGGCGCAGGGTCTGCCCGTACGAGCGGCGCGTCGCGGCGTCCAGCTCGTCCCGGCTCAGGAAGTCCCGGGCCGCCTGCCCGAGGACGAGGCCGGCCGGACCGGCGGCGCCGAGCTCGTCCGCGCGCCGCTCCAGGAAGGCGCGCTCGGCGGCGTTCCTCGCGAGGGCCGCCGCCCGCCGGAACTCGATGCGCGCCTCGTCGTGACGGTCGAGCCGGGCCAGCAGATCTCCCCTGACGCCGGGGAGGAGGTGGTAGTCGCGCAGCACGGGGTCGACGAGCAGCGAGTCGACCAGGTCGAGCCCCGCCCGCGGCCCGTACGCCATCCCGACCGCGACAGCGCGGTTCAGCCGGACGATCGGCGTCGGCAGGACCCGGGCCAGTGCCTCGTACAGGGAGGCGATCTGGGCCCAGTCGGTGGACTCGGCGCTGCGCGCCTGCGCGTGGCAGACGGCGATCGCGGCCTGGAGCATGTACGGGCCCGGTGCTCCGCCCGCGGCCTGGAGCGTGTACGGGCCCGGTGCGCCGCCCGACTCCCCGGGCGGTGTCCGGGCGACGAGGCACTCCCTGGCCCGCAGCATCGCGGTGAAGCCGCGGCGGATGAGCAGCTGGTCCCAGCGCCCCCGGTTCTGCTCGTGCAGGGGGACGGGCTCGCCCGAGGGGCCGGTGCGGGCGGCGGCGCGGGACGCCTGGATCTCCATCAGCGCGACGAGCGCGTGCACTTCGGGCTCGCGCGGCGCCAGTTCGGCGAGGAGCCGGCCGAGGCGCAGCGCCTCCAGGCAGAGTCCGGGCCGCATCAGATCGTCCCCGGAGGTCGCGGAGTACCCCTCGTTGAAGATGAGGTAGACGACTTCGAGGACCGAGGAGAGCCGCTCGGCCAGGTGGTCGCCCTCGGGCAGTTCGAACGGGACGCGCTCCTCGGCCAGCGTGCGCTTCGCGCCGGCGATGCGCTGGGTGATCACCGTCTCCGTGACGAGGAAGGCGCGCGCGATCTCCTCGGCCGTCAGGCCGCCGAGCAGCCGGAGCGTCAGGGCGGCGCGGGCCTCGGTCGGCAGCACGGGGTGGCAGGAGATGAGGACGAGCCGCAGCACGTCGTCCGGTTCGGCGTCCGACCGGGCGTCGGGGCCCTGCTGCTGTCCCAGCTCGTGGGCGAGCTGCTCCTGCTTGCGTTCGAGGCGCTGGGAGCGCCGGAGGTGGTCGACGGCGCGCCGTTTGGCGGTGGTCGTCAGCCAGGCGCCCGGGTTGTCGGGCACGCCCGAGACGGGCCACTGTTCGAGGGCGGCGACGAGGGCGTCCTGGGCCAGCTCCTCGGCGAGGCCGACGTCGCGCACCATGCGCGTGAGCGAGGCGACGATCTTCGCCGACTCGAGCTTCCAGGCCGCATCGACCGTGCGGTGAACGTCCGGCACAGGGACGATCACAGCACCCGCCGCGGCTCGGTCGCAAGCCGCGGCGGGTGCTGTGATTCGGGGCGCCCGGGATCAAGGCCCGGGGATCAAGGCCCGGGGATCAGGGGCCGAAGACCTCCTGGACCACGCTCTCGCCGTCCCCGACGATCCGGCGGAAGCGGCGGGCCAGCTCGATGGCCTCCTCCTTGGAGCGGACCTCGATGAGCGCGAAGCCGGCGACGGCTTCCTTGGCCTCGGCGAAGGGCCCGTCCGTCACCGTGATCTCGTCACCGGCGGAGGTCACGAGGACGCCGCCCGGCTCCAGTCCGCCGGTGGCAAGGAGTACGCCGGCCGCCGTCAGCTCCTCGATGAACCTGCCCATCTCCGCGTACAGCTTCTCGTCGGGGGCGGTGTCGGAAGGCCTGGTCGTCATCAGGTAGCGCATGGGGTCTCTGTTCCTGTCGTCGTGTGCCGGGTGCTTCTTGCTTCTGCCCAAGCGTCGAACAAGCCCATGTGACAGGGAATGCCGCCGTTCCCTGTCACATCACCCATTCGACGTGTGAGTGAGAAGCAGCCCCGCCCAGCCCACCGGAAGAGAGCACCTGCCATGACCACCACCCTCCGGACCCCCGCGCAGACCCCCGCCGCCGCAGCCGTCGCCCCCTCCCCCACCACCACCCGCTCCCTGCTCACCGTCGCGGTGGTGGCCCAGCCCCTGTGGGCTGTCGTGGCCCTGACCCAGGCCGCCACGCGTCAGGGGTACGACATCACCCGCCACCCGCTGAGCGCGCTCAGCAACGGCTCCCTCGGCTGGATCCAGATCACCAACTTCGTCCTCGCCGGCGTCCTGACGGTCATCGGGGCCGAAGGTCTGCGCCGGGTCCTGCGGGGCACGCCCGGCGGCACCTGGGCGCCGCGGCTCGTGCGGATCAGCGGCATCGGCATGATCGCCGCCGGCGCCTTCGTGATGGACCCGGCCGACGGCTTCCCCGTCGGCGCGCCGGAGGGGATGCCCGCCGCCCTGTCCTGGCAGAGCTACGCCCACTTCGCCGCCGGCTCGGTCACCTTCACGGCGCTGATCGCCGCCTGCTACGTCCTGGGGCACCACTTCGGCCGCGCGGGGATGCGGAAGCACGCCGTCGGCTCCCGAGTCGCGGGTACGGCCCTGCTGCTCGGCAACGGCTGGGCCATGAGCGGCGGCCGGGCGGGCACCCTGACCCTGGCCGTCGGGGTGATCACCGCGATGGTGTGGATCGCCACGATCGCGAACCGGTACCGCCGCTCCCTCTGAGCCCACCGTGACGCAGGTCGCGCCGCCTCGGGCCGTACAGCCCCGCCGGGACTCCGGCGGGGCTCCGGCGCGCGCAACGGCCCGCCGACTCCCTGTCAGTTCCTCGTCAGTCCTTGTCAGTTCCTCGTCAGTTCCTTGAGAGCGATGTTGAGCTGGAGGACGTTGACGCGGGGTTCCCCGATGAAGCCGAGGATCCGGCCGTCGGTGTGGGCGGCGACCAGCTTGTCGACCTGCGCGACCGTGAGGTGGTTCTGCTCGGCGACCCGGTGGATCTGGAGCTTCGCGTACGCCGGGGAGATGTGCGGGTCGAGGCCGGAGCCGGAGGAGGTGACGGCGTCGGCGGGGACGTCCGACGGCTTCACCGTGTAGCCGCTCACCGAATTGTCCTTGATGACAGCCGCCTTGGCGTCCTTGACCCAGGTGATCAGGTCCTCGTTGTCACCGGACCGGTTGGTCGCGCCGGAGAGGATCAGCTTGTACTGGGTGTTGACGCTGTTGGAACCCAGGCCGTTGGACGGGCGCGGCTGGAACCAGCGCAGGTCCGGGGCCGCGGTCTCCTCGCCCTCCTTGAGGGGGAGGTTGTAGGTCTGGCCGATGAGCTCGGAGCCGACGACCTTGCCGTCCACCCTCACCTCGGAGCCGTTCGCCTGACCGGGAAAGGCCACTTGGGCGATGCCGGTGACGGCGAGTGGGTAGAGGACGCCGGTGATCACGGTCAGGACGAGGAGGGCGCGGAGTCCCGCCCAGAGCACTCGGCCGGTGTTCGCTGCTGAGTTGTTCATCGTGGATCAGCACGCTTTCTGGTTAACGCAGCCCGGGGATGAGGGAGAGGAGCAGGTCGATGATCTTGATGCCGATGAACGGGGCGACCAGGCCGCCGAGTCCGTAGATCCCGAGGTTGCGCCGGAGCATCGAGTCGGCGCTGCTGGGCCGGTAGCGGACGCCCTTGAGGGCGAGCGGCACCAGGGCGACGATGATCAGCGCGTTGAAGATGACGGCCGAGAGGATCGCGGACTCCGGCGAGGCCAGGCCCATGATGTTGAGCTTGTCCAGGCTCGGATAGGCGACGGCGAACATCGCGGGGATGATCGCGAAGTACTTCGCCACGTCGTTGGCGATCGAGAAGGTCGTCAACGCCCCCCGGGTGATGAGGAGTTGCTTGCCGATCTCGACGATCTCGATGAGCTTCGTCGGGTTGGAGTCGAGGTCGACCATGTTGCCGGCCTCCTTCGCGGCCGACGTGCCCGTGTTCATGGCCACGCCGACGTCCGCCTGGGCCAGCGCGGGAGCGTCGTTCGTACCGTCACCGGTCATCGCGACCAGCTTGCCGCCGGCCTGTTCCCGCTTGATGAGGGCCATCTTGTCCTCGGGGGTGGCCTCGGCGAGGAAGTCGTCGACCCCCGCCTCCTCGGCGATGGCCTTCGCGGTCAGCGGGTTGTCACCCGTGATCATGACCGTCTTGATGCCCATGCGGCGCAGCTCGTCGAACCGCTCCCGCATGCCCTCCTTGACGACGTCCTTGAGGTGGATGACGCCCAGGACACGCGCGCCCTTGTCGTCGTCCTCCAGAGCCACGAGCAGCGGCGTGCCACCGGCCTGAGAAATCCGGTCCGTGAGCGCCTGCGCGTCCTCGGAGACACTGCCGCCCCGCTCCTTCACCCATGCCACGACCGAACCGGTCGCCCCCTTGCGGACCTTCCGGCCGTCCACGTCCACGCCCGACATACGGGTCTGGGCGGTGAACGCGACCCACTCCGCGTGGGCCGGTTCGCCCTGGTGGCGCTCGCGCAGGCCGTACTTCTCCTTGGCGAGGACCACGATCGAGCGGCCTTCCGGGGTCTCGTCGGCGAGCGACGACAGCTGGGCGGCGTCGGCCAGTTCGGCCTCGGTGGTGCCCTTCACGGGGACGAACTCGGAGGCCTGGCGGTTACCGAGCGTGATCGTGCCCGTCTTGTCGAGCAGCAGCGTGGAGACGTCTCCGGCGGCCTCGACCGCACGCCCCGACATGGCGAGCACGTTGCGCTGCACGAGCCGGTCCATGCCCGCGATGCCGATCGCGGAGAGCAGGGCGCCGATCGTCGTCGGGATCAGGCAGACGAGGAGCGCGGTCAGCACGATCATCGACGTCTGCTCGTCGGCGCCCGCGTAGATCGCGAACGGCTTCAGGGTCACCACGGCGAGCAGGAAGACGATGGTGAGCGACGCCAGGAGGATGTTGAGGGCGATCTCGTTGGGCGTCTTCTGCCGCGCGGCGCCCTCGACCAGGTTGATCATCCGGTCGATGAACGTCTCGCCGGGCTTCGTCGTGATCTTGACGACGATCCGGTCCGAGAGCACCTTCGTGCCACCGGTCACCGCGCAGCGGTCACCGCCCGACTCGCGGATGACGGGAGCCGACTCGCCGGTGATCGCGGACTCGTCCACCGACGCGACGCCGTCGACGACGTCACCGTCGCCGGGGATGATGTCGCCGGCCTCGCAGACCACCAGGTCGCCGATGCGCAGCTCGGTGCCGGGGACCCGCTCCTCGTTCGCGCCGCCCATGACGCGGCGGGCGACGGTGTCGGTCTTGGCCTTGCGCAGGGTGTCGGCCTGGGCCTTGCCGCGGCCCTCGGCGACCGCCTCCGCCAGGTTGGCGAAGATCGTGGTCAGCCACAGCCAGACGGTGATCGCCCAGCCGAACCAGTCCCCCGGGTTCATGACGGCGAGCACGGTCGTGACGACCGAGCCGATCAGCACCACGAACATCACGGGCGACGTGACCATCACGCGCGGGTCGAGCTTCCTGATCGCGTCGGGGAACGACCTGACCAGCTGCTTCGGGTCGAACAGACCGCCGCCGATACGCCCTTCGGCCTGCCGGCCCGCGGGCTGGTGCCCTGTCGGTACGTCCTGGTGCGGTGCCCGGGTGGGAGTGACGGTGCTCATGCTGCGAGCCCTTCGGCGAGCGGTCCCAGCGCGAGGGCCGGGAAGTAGGTGAGACCGGTGATGATCATGATCGTGCCGACCAGGAGACCCGCGAACAGCGGCTTCTCCGTCCGGAGCGTGCCCGCGGTCTCGGGCACCGGCTTCTGCTCGGCCAGCGAGCCGGCCAGGGCCAGGACGAACACCATCGGCAGGAAGCGGCCGAGCAGCATCGCGATGCCGATGGTCGAGTTGAACCACTGCGTGTCGGCGTTCAGCCCGGCGAAGGCCGAGCCGTTGTTGTTCGCGCCCGAGGTGTAGGCGTAGAGGATCTCGGAGAAGCCGTGCGCACCCGAGTTCGTCATGGAGTTCGACGGGGTGTCCAGCGCCATCGCCACCGCGGTGAAGCCGAGGACGAGCGCCGGGGTGACGAGGAGGTGGCAGGCGGCGAACTTGATCTCGCGGGTGCCGATCTTCTTGCCCAGGTACTCGGGCGTGCGGCCGACCATCAGACCGGCGATGAACACCGCGATGATCGCCATGATCAGCATGCCGTAGAGGCCGGAGCCGACACCGCCGGGCGCGATCTCGCCCAGCTGCATGCCGAGCATCGTGATGCCGCCGCCGAAGCCGGTGTACGAGGAGTGGAAGGAGTTGACCGCGCCGGTCGAGGTGAGCGTGGTCGCCACCGCGAAGATCGACGAGCCGCCGATCCCGAACCGGGTCTCCTTGCCCTCCGTCGCGCCGCCCGCGAGGTCGAACGCGGGGCCGTTGTGCGCGAACTCGGTCCACAGCATCAGGCCCGTGAAGACGAGCCAGATCGTCGCCATCGCGCCGAGGATCGCGTACCCCTGCTTGAGGGAGCCGACCATGCGGCCGAAGGTCCGGGTCAGGGCGAACGGGATGACGAGGATCAGGTAGATCTCGAAGAGGTTGGAGAGACCGTTGGGGTTCTCGAAGGGGTGGGCCGAATTGGCGTTGAAGTAACCGCCGCCGTTCGTGCCGAGCTCCTTGATGACCTCCTGCGAGGCGACCGCCCCGCCGTTCCACTGCTGCGCGCCGCCCGTGAACTGGCCGACCTCGTGGATCCCGGCGAAGTTCTGGATCGCACCGCAGGCGACGAGCACCAGGGCGCCGATCACGGAGATCGGCAGCAGGATCCGTACGACACCACGGACCAGGTCGGCCCAGAAGTTGCCCAGTTCACCGGTACGGATGGGGGTCCCCCCTGCTCGAGCGGAGCCGAGAGCTCGGGGGAGGGCGAAGCCACGGACCAGGGCGACCGCCACCGCGATGCCCACGGCCGCCGAGACGAAGTTCTGCACCGCGAGGCCACCGGTCTGCACGACGTGGCCCATGGCCTGCTCGCCGTAGTACGACTGCCAGTTGGTGTTCGCCACGAAGGAGGCGGCGGTGTTGAACGCCTGGTCCGGGTCGATCGACACGAAGCCGAGCGAGCCGGGCAGCGCGCCCTGGAGCCGCTGGAGCAGATAGAGGAAGAGGACGCTCGCGGCGGAGAAGGCGAGGACGCCGCGGAGGTAGGCGGGCCAGCGCATCCCGACGCCCGGGTCTGCGCCGATGCCCTTGTAGATCCACTTCTCGACCCGCAGGTGCTTGTCGGAGGAGTAGACCCGGGCCATGTGGTCGCCCAGCGGGCGGTACGACAGACCCAGCGCGACGATCAGCGCCAGAAGCTGGAGGACTCCGGCAGGAACAGGACTCATGGTCGGACCTCAGAACCTCTCGGGCTTGACGAGGGCGAGGACGAGATAGCCCAGCAGGGCGGCGGCCACCAGCAGACCGACGATGTTCTCGGCAGTCACAGCTTGGCCACCCCCTTGGCGATGAAGGCCACCAGCGCGAAGACCGCGATCGTGGTGACGACGAAGGCCAGGTCGGCCATCGTGAGCTCCCGGATGCAGGAAGAAGGAAGAACGGATTCTCGGACGAGATGAGCAAACCGCCCTTCCGGCCGGGGGACGGCACCCGTTAACGCGCCCCATACGTCCCGCAGCGCCCTCTTGACGCATCTCCTACGGCCTCGCGCCCGGGAACCTTCACCCACACCGGCGCTGGAATGGCGGCGGTTCGGCCGGCACCACGCGAATTGTCAGACAGGCCCTAGAAGACGGAGAGGCCCGTGATGGTGGTGAAGCGGTCCAGGGCGGCGACGCCGGCGACCGAGTTCCCGCGCTCGTCGAGGCCGGGGCTCCAGACGCAGAGGGTGCAGCGGCCGGGGACGACGGCGATGATGGCGCCGCCCACTCCGCTCTTGCCGGGGAGTCCGACCCGGTAGGCGAAGTCGCCCGCCGCGTCGTAGGTGCCGCAGGTCATCATCACGGCGTTGACCTGCTTGGCCTGGCTGCGGGTGAGCAGGCGGGAGCCGTCGGCGCGGATGCCGTGCCGGGCGAGGAAGCCGGTGGCGACGGCGAGGTCGGCGCAGGAGGCCTCGATCGAGCACTGCCGGAAGTACTCGCGGAGCAGGGTCGGGACGGGCGTGGTGATGTTGCCGTACGAGGCCATGAAGTGGGCGAGGGCCGCGTTGCGGTCGCCGTGCGCGGTCTCCGAGGCGACCACGTCGCGGTTGAAGTCGAGGTCCGGGTTGGCGGACTCGGCGCGCAGGAAGTCGCGGAGGCTGCCGGAGGCGTCGCCGGTCATCCGGTGCAGGCGGTCGGTGACGACGAGGGCGCCGGCGTTGATGAACGGGTTCCGGGGGATGCCGTGCTCGTACTCCAGCTGGACGAGCGAGTTGAAGGGGTTGCCGGAGGGTTCGCGGCCGACGTGCTCCCAGAGGCTGTCGCCTTCCCGGGCGAGGTCGAGGGCGAGCGTGAAGACCTTGGTGACGGACTGGGTGGAGAAGGGCTGCTGCCACTCCCCCACCCCGTACACCGAGCCGTCGAGCTCCGCCACGGCCATCCCGAAGCGGTTCGGGTCGACGGCGGCGAGGGCCGGGATGTAGTCGGCCGGGCGGCCCCGGCCGGCGAGGTTCTCGATCTCTTCGCCGATGCGTTCGAGTACGGGTAGGAAGGACTGCACCATGAGCGCATTGTGCCCGGCGGCGGCCGCGGCGCCGGAACCCGTCGCGGCGCCGCGCGGCGCGGCGCGGCGCCCGGCTCAGCTCTCCGCCGTGTCGGGGACGCCGCTCTCCGGCACCTCGTCGAGGGCGTACGGGTGCACGTACCGGGCGTCGTCGAAGGGCGTGAACCACGTGCCGAAGCCCAGCGCCGCCGCGCCGTCGCCCGTACCGTCCTCCCCCTCGTCCTGGAGCCACGCGAAGTCCATGTCCTCGTAGACCTCGCCGGCGAAGTGTCCGAGGGCGGCCGCGACCTCGTCGTCCAGGAGGCCGTGCAGGTCGAGGGTGACGTGGGCCTGTTCGAGGAGGAGCTTCAGTACGAGCTCCTCCGCGAGGCAGCCGAGGCGCCGGAAGCTGCCGTCGGTGAACCGGGTGGTGAGGGCTATCGCGGTCACCAGGAAGCGGCGGGCGAAGAGTTCGTCGTACTTCGACGCGTGGCGGGACGGCAGTTGGTCGAGGTGCCACAGGTGGCCCCGGCACTCGGCGACGGTGGTGTCCTCCTCCGCGAGGGCCTGGACGTCGTCGTACAGCTCGTCGATGAGGACCTCGGCGCCGTACACGAGGGAGCCGGCGGCGAGTTCGGCGCTGTCGGCACCGACTCCGACCCCGACCCCGGCTCCGGGTCCGTCGGGCCCGTGCCCGCCCTCCGGCCGGTCCACCGGGCGGTCCTCCGACTGGTCCTCCGGCTGATCGGCCGGGGGAACGACGCCGAAGGCCGCCGGGGTGAAGGAGCGCAGGCGGGCGGCGAGGGTACGGAATTCGACCTCGTGGTCCTGGGGCTCCTGATCCGCCTCGTCGGCGGTGTCGGGCTTCGCCGTGTGGTGGGCCCGGCGCGCCTGCGGGTCGCTGGGCGGGGCGCCGGGCCCGTCGGCCGCTTCGAGGCTCTCGCGCGCCGCGTCGGTGTGCAGCTGCACCTCGCTGCTCTCGACCGTCCACTCGGCCAGCAGCTCCGAGCGCTCCAGGACCTCCTCGCTCACGGAGCCGACCGCGTCCTCGGCGAACTCCAGCGACGGGGCCGCGACCATCACCTTCAGGATCGCCCCGCCCGGGTGGACGGCCACGGCGACGTCGAGCAGGTCCATCTCCATGCCGTCGGCGCCCTCGATCCCGGCCACCGACGCGAAGCCCTGTTCCAGCAGGGCGGCGGCTCCCACGCGGTGGAGCCCGTCCAGCTCCGGAGCACCCTCCGGAATGCGTATTTCCACGGTTACGACATAGGTCACGAACGAAAGCGTGCCAGGCCGGGGCGGGTGGACGCGGGTGTTCGCGGAAGCTTCTCGCCTGCGGGGCGCCTCCTCCCCGGCGATGCGCCCCGCAGGACACGCCCTAGGGGAGCGGGGCGGTGCTCCGGCGCGGCCAGCGCCGGTGGAGTTCGTCGATGTGGAAGGCGTGCGCGTGGCGGAGGCCGCCGCCCGCCTCCGCGAGATGGGGGTGGTCGGCGGGGAGTTCGGGGTGGACGTGCGCCAGCTCGGACGGGTCCGTACGGGGCCACAGGCGGGTGGCGGCGAGGGCGCCGACGAGGGCGACCCCGGCGAGTACGGCCGCCGAGGCCCCGAGCCCGGCGCGCGCGGCGAGCCAGCCGGCGAGCGGGTAGGTGAGCAGCCAGCAGCCGTGCGAGAGGGAGAAGCGGGCGGCGAAGGCGGCGGGCAGGTCGGCGCTCCGGGCGGAACGGCGCAGCAGTCTGCCGCCCGGGGTGAGGATCGCCGAGGTGGCCGCGCCGAGGACCAGCCAGACCGCGAGCAGCCCGGGCCAGGCCCAGCCTCCCGGCGCGAGGGCGAGCCCGCCGGTGAGCAGCCCGAGGCCCCCGGCCAGGGCGAAGGCGGCCCGCAGCATGAGCGTCCGCTCCGCTACGGGGCGGAGGCGGAGGCGGCGGGGCAGTTCCCGTGCCCGTTCGTCGGGGCGGTTCAGCGCGCGGGGCAGCAGGAGGGCCACCACCATCGAGCCCGCTCCGTACGCGCCGAGGGCGAGCGGGACGTCCCCGGGGGTGAGGCCGAGGGTGTCGCGGACCAGGACCACCGTGTTGACCAGCACCGTCGCGCCCGCCGCCGCCACCGCGAGGTCGAGGGCGAGCAGGGCCCGCAGGCGCGGAGTGGCGAGGAGGAGCCGCGTACCGAAGGCCGCGCGGGTGCGGACGCCGCCACTCCGGGCGACCGGCGCGGGCGCGGGCAGGGCGGTCGCCCGGACGAGGAGACCCGAGGCGAGGAAGCCGGCGGCGGTGGCGGTGAACAGCCGGTCGTACGGGACGACCGTGAGCAGCGCGGCGGCGAGCACCGGGCTCAGCAGGCTCTCCAGGTCGTAGGCGAGCCGGGAGAGGGAGAGCGCCTCCGTGTAGTCGCGCTCCTCGGGCAGTACCTCCGGGATCGTCGCCTGGAAGGTCGGCGTGAAGGCGGCGGAGGCGGTCTGGAGGAGCAGGATCAGGACGTAGATCTGCCACACCTGGGTGACGAAGGGCAGGGCCAGGGCGACCGCGGCCCGCGCGAGGTCCATGGCGACGAGCAGGGTCCGCCGGGGCATCCGGTCGGCGAGGGCGCCGACGACCGGGCCCATGGCGACGTACGCGGCCATCTTGATCGCGAGGGCGGTGCCGAGCACGGCGGAGGCGTTCGCCCCCGCGAGGTCGTACGCGAGGAGGCTCAGCGCCACGGTCGCGAGGCCGGTGCCGGCCAGGGCGACGACCTGTGCGGTGAACAGGCGCCGGTAGGTGCGGTTGCGCAGCACGGACAGCATGAGGACGCCCCCGGTCGGCCACGGCGGTCGGCGGACTTCTCCACCGTAGCCGACGTGTGCACAGTTGCGCACGCGTTGACGTCATGGGGTGGGAATCGCCTCGCGCGCCGGCGTCAGTCGTGCCAGGGCTCGCCGCTCACCACGTGGTCGGCGCGGCTGATCGCCTCGACGACCAGGCGCTTGAGGTGCCCGTCCGGCATCGCGTACACGACCCGCCGCCCGTCCTTGCGGGACTGGACCAGGCCCCCGAGGCGCAGCTTGGCCAGGTGCTGGCTCACCGCCGGACGCGCGGCCCCGCACGCCTCGGTCAGCGCGCCGACGTCGGCCTCCCCGCGCGTGAGCAGCCACAGGAGGTGCAGCCGGGTGGGGTCGGCGAGGAGCGCGAACACCTCCGCCGCCGCGCGGAGTTCGCGCGCTCCGGGCGTCCGCTCGTGCGTACGGGACACGGGCGCCCCGGAGGCCGCGCCCGCCGGGCCGGTGGGGCCTTCTGCGCCTGCGGGGCCTTCGGAGCCTGCGGGATCTGCGCGCTCGGACATGGGGTCATCGTAGGCGGGAGCGTGAGCCGCTCAGCCTCCGTGAGCGGCCTCGGCGAGGGCCGGGAGCGTGCCCGGGAAGCGGATGTGGGGGCGCCCTCCGGGGGCCGGGCGGGTCACCGTGCTCCGTACCCGGTAGACGTCGGCGATGAGCTCCTCCGTCAAGACCTCCTCCGGAGTTCCCCGGGCCACCACGCGGCCCCGCGCGAGGACGACGAGCCGGTCGCAGTACATCGCCGCCAGGTTCAGGTCGTGCAGGGCGCCGACGGCGGTGAGGCCGAGCCCGGCGACCAGGGCGAGGAGGTCGAGCTGGTGCTGGACGTCGAGGTGGTTGGTCGGCTCGTCGAGCAGGAGCTCGCGCGGTTCCTGGGCGAGGGCGCGGGCGATCCGGACGCGCCGGCGTTCGCCTCCCGAGAGCGTCCGCCGGCAACGGCCGGCCTTGTCCGTGAGGCCGGTGCGCGCGAGGGCGGAGCGGACGGCGGCCCCGTCCGCCGCCGACGCCGACGCCGGGCTCCAGGCCCTGCGGTGCGGGACGCGGCCCAGGCGGACGACGTCGAGGACGGTCAGGTCGACCTGTGTGTCGGCCTGCTGCTCGACGGCGGCGAGGCGCCGTGCGACCGTCCGGCGGCCGAGCCCGTCGAGGGGATCTCCGTCGAGGGTGACGACGCCGGCGTCCGGGGCGAGGACGCCGGCGAGGAGGCGCAGGGGCGTCGACTTCCCCGAACCGTTGGGGCCGAGCAGGCCGGTGACGGTGCCGGGGCGCGGGGCGAGGCTGACACCGTCGAGGACGGGGGTGCCGCCGACGGAACGCGAGACCCGGTCGGCCCGGAGCCCCACGCCGGAAGCCGTGCCCGTGCCCGCACTCGTGCCCGTGCACGTGCACGTGCACGTGCACGTCTTCGCACCCGCACCCGCGTCAGCCTCGGCATCGGTGTCGGCCTCGGTCTCGGTCTTCGCGGTCATCGCGCGCCCCTCGTGCGGTACAGGACGAGGACGAACGCCGGTACGCCGATCAGCGAGGTCACCACGCCCACCGGGACCTCCTGGGGATCGAGCACCGTACGAGCGGAGCGCGGCCGCCACCTTCTCGACGCCCTCGACGGTCCGGATGGTGGGGTTCATCGCCTGGCCGCTGAGCAGCACGTACCGCTTCCGCTTCACCGCCGTCATGTTCCTGGTGACCGGGTCGGACTCCAGGAACGCGATCTTCTTCGCCGCGCTCTCGGCCGACCGCGAACGGCGGGTCAGATCGCCGATCACGAGCACGTCGGGGTCCCGGTCCGCGACGGTCTCCCCGTTGATCTGGGGCCACTCCTCGCGCGTGTCGTCGAAGACGTTCCTCGCACCGAGCGCGCGGGTGACGATGCGGCGACGGCGACGGCGTCCGCACCCGGCCGCTGACCATGGAGAACACCGGATTCCCTGACCCGTGCACTCGCCCGTTCGGGTGCGTACAAAGGTGCCACTGGCCTCGGCGCAGTACCACCGACGACCCGTCGCACCTCCGGCTCCGCGCGCCCCCGGACCGGCCGCCGTGTCAGAGGCGGAGTTCCTTCGCCTCGAAGCGGCCGTCGCCCAGGACGAGGACGAACGTGACCTGCTGCCCCTCCGAGAGAGACTGGGTCTCTCCCTCGATGTCCGCGGCGCTGAAGTACACCTGTTCCTCGGAGCCCACGGGGACGACGAACCCGTACCCGCCGAGACGGTTGAAGGTCTGCACGAACCCTTTGCTTCTGCCTTCCACGGCGGCCTCCCTGTCGTCACCGGCGTTGCGCCTCACAGTGGACATCTACCCCGTCCGCCCGTGCTTCGCCCGTCGCGGGCCGCCTCCGCACCGGGCATGTGGGCGCCTCCGCGCCGGGAACCGGAGGCCTTGGACGTGCGCGGTGACGGGGCGCACGCGGGTGGGGTGACGGGGCGGCCCATGGGTACGGCGGCCCTGGTGTTCGACCCACCCCGCACAGTCTCGTACAATCTTCAACAGAGGCCCGGTGTCGGAGATCCCCCGTGTCCGACACCGGGCCTCGCCGACTTCGCCGTACGCCCGTCCGGGCCCCTCCCGTCCCGGCCCCTCCCGCTCCCGCTCCCGCTCTCGGCGATCGGTCACCCGGACGGCGCGCGACCGCCGGGGTACGCGATGCGTGCCGTGATCCGCGCGATGCGCCGCGCCGAGACCTCCGGAGAGGCCACGGGCTGGACGATGTGGCTGACGGTGAGCCGCACGATCGTCTCGACCGCCAGTCCGCGCGACTCCTCGTCCACCTCTGGCCAGGCCTCGGTCGCGTACGCGTCGAGCATCACCATCGCCGTCCCGAAAACCGGTTCCGGGCGGGTGGTCAGATAGGCGAGGAGATCGTCCTCGCCGCCCCGCGCGGCCACCAGGACGCTCTTGATCAGCGGGTTGTCCACGGCCTGCTGGAGCGTGTAGCCGATCCCGGCGGCCGCAGCGGCCTCCAGCTCACCCCGGTGGGCGTCGAGCTCGCGCTCGATGCCGACCAGGAAGCCCTCCAGCTCGCGCTGGACCAGGGCCCGGCCGATGACGTCCTTCGAGCCGAACTCGTTGTAGAGGGTCTGGCGGCTGATCCCGGCGGCCCGCGCGATCGCGGTCATCCGCAGCCCGCCCCAGCCCTCGGCGGCGACGAGGCCGTAGGCGGCGTCGAGCACCTGCTCGCGCAGCAGGGACCGAACACTCTCGCGAAAACGTGTCATCGTGGCCCCACCCTATCCACGGGGCCGGCACGCCCGTCCGGTACGGGGACGGCCGCCCCGGCCCCCTCCCGTCACGCACCCCAGGTGAGCCGGCCGCCCAGGTACGTCGCGGTGACCGCCACCTCCTCCGGGAGGCGTTCCGGCGGGACCGTGTACGGGTCGCGGGCGAGGACCGCGAGGTCGGCGCGGAGCCCGGGGCGCAGGGAACCGATCTCCCCTTCGAGGTGGAGCTGCCAGGCGGGGTGGGCGGTGACGGCGAGCAGGGCCTCGTCGAGGGTGAGGCGTTCCGTCGTGCCGTGGACGCGGCCGCTCGCCGGGGTGCGGCGGGTGAGGGCGGTCGCGACCGAGGCCAGCGGGTCGGTCGGGGAGCACACGCCGTCGTTGTGGAGCGATACCCGGTGGCCCGCGTCCCGGGCGGAGCGGACCGCCATCCAGCGGTCGGCGACCTCCTGGCCGAAGAGGTCGTCCGCGAGGACGTCGCCCCACCAGCGGATGTGGTCCATGAACAGGCTGACGGTGGCACCGAGTTCGGCGGCCCGGCGGAACTGCTCGGGGGTGACGGCGCCGCAGTGCTCCATGCGGGGGCGCAGCGCGCGGAAGGCCGCCGGGTCGTCGGCGGCGGCGCGCGTGTAGGCGTCGAGGACCGCCTCGAAGGTGACGTCGCCGTGGACGTGGCAGGCCATCGGGTAGCCCTGGGCCGTGAAAGCCCGTGCCAGATCGGTCAGTTGGTCGGGCGTGTAGTTCATCGGCGCGTGGTTGCAGCGGCCCGGGCCCATCGCCCGGGTGGCGGCGCTGTCCAGGTACGGGAAGCTGGTCGCGACCGTGCCCTCCCAGGCGGTGCCCTCCGCCCACAGCTTCATCCCGGAGATGCCGAACAGCTCCTCGGCCGGGGCGTGTCCGGGGAAGCGGCGGTCCGGCTCGGCGGCGAGCTCGGGGGTGCCGATGAGGTAGGAGCGGACCCGGACGGCGGCGCCGGGGCGCTCGGCCGCGGCCCGCAGTGCGGGGAGCAGGCTCGGTTCGGTGGCCAGGTCGGCGACGGTGGTGATGCCGACCCGGGCGTGCTCGGCGTACGCCCAGTCGAGTGCGGCGGCCAGCCGGTCGGGCTTCAGCCGGTCGCCGGCCACCACCCACAACAGGGCCTCGACGGCGCCCCCTTCGTGGGCCTCGCCGGTGGGCTCGCCGTGCGCGTCGCGCAGGAACCGTGCGCCCGCCGGGTCGGGGGTGTCGCGGGTGATGCCGGCGGCGCGCAGGGCGGCCGAGTTGGCCCAGGCGGCGTGGCCGCTGTTCGCGACGACGACGAGCGGGGCGTCGGGGCGGAGCGCATCGAGCTCTGCCCTGGTCGGGGGCGTCAGGTCGCGCTGGAGCAGCGGGTCGACGCCGTAGGCGCAGACCGGTTCGCCGGGCGCGGCGGCGGCCACGGCGGCGCGGATCCGGTCGAGGACCTCGGCGCCGGTGGGCACGGTGAACGGCCGGACGTCCACGGCGGGCGGGGCGACGGCTAGGGCCACCATGACCGGATGGCCGTGGGCCTCGACGAAGCCGGGCAGCAGCGCGCGGCCGGCGAGGTCGACGACCTCGGTCCCTCGGCCGCGTGTCCGCAGCACCTCGTCGCGCGCCCCGACGGCGGTGATGCGCCCGTCGCGGACCGCGAGGGCCTCGGCGCGGGGTCGGGCCGGATCCATGGTGAGGACGGGGCCGCCGACGAAGATCAGGTCGGGGGTGGGGACGGGACCGGAGTCAGACACCGGGGGTCTCCTTCCGCAGCCAGTGGGCGGCGGCCGCGAGCAGCGCGGTGACACCGAGGGGGATCGTCGGCACGGGTACGGGGGCGAAGTGGGGCGAGTGGTTGGCGGGGACGGTGTCGGGGAGGCCGTCCTCCAGGAGGGAGCCGGGGTCGACGCCCTCGTACAGGGCGGGGTCGGCGCCGCCGAAGTGCCAGAAGACGGAGGGGACTCCGAGCGCGGTGCCGAAGACGCCGAAGTCCTCGCTGCCGGTGATGACCTGGGGGAGCGTGAAGACCCTCCCCTCGCCCAGGGCCCCGGCCAGGGCGGACTGCACGAGGGCGGTCGCCGGACCGTCGTTGACGGTGACAGGGAAGGAGTTGAAGGGGACGATCTCGGGTTCCCTGGGCGCGCCTGAGGCGGCGGCCTCCGCGCGCACGATCCGCGTGACGGCGGCCAGGATCCGGTCCCGTACGGCCGGGGTGGTCGAGCGGATGTTGATCCGCAGCTCGGCGGTGTCCGGGATGATGTTCTCCTTCGTCCCGGCGTGCAGCGAGCCGACGGTGACGACCGCGGTCTGCGAGGCGCCGATCTCCCGGGAGACCACGGTCTGGAGGCGCATGACCACGGCGGCGGCCATCACCACCGGGTCGACGGCGGTCTCGGGGCTGGAGCCGTGGCCGCCACGCCCGAAGAGGGTCACGCGGAGGCTGTCGGACGCGGCCATGACGGGGCCGGGCCGGGTGCCGAGGAAGCCGACCGGCGCCGGGGCCACGTGCTGGCCGAGGCAGATCTCGGCGCGCGGGAAGCGGTCGAGGAAGCCGTCCTCGATCATGGCGGGCGCCCCGCCGACCTCCTCGGCGGGCTGGAAGACGGCGACGACGGTGCCGCCCCAGGCGTCACGGTGGGCGGCGAGCCGGTCGGTGGCGCCGAGCAGGCAGGTGACGTGCATGTCGTGCCCGCAGGCGTGCATGACGGGGACCTCGTTGCCGTCCGGGTCGATGCCGGTGGCGGTGGAGGCGTACGGGAGTCCGGTCTCCTCCTTGACGGGCAGACCGTCCATGTCGGCGCGGAGCAGGACGACGGGGCCGGGGCCGTTGGCGAGGACGCCGACGACTCCGGTGCCTCCGACGCCCTCGGTGACCTGCCAGCCCTGCGCGCGGAGCCGCTCGGCGACGACACCGGCCGTGCGGAACTCCTGGAAGGAGAGCTCGGGGTGGGCGTGCAGGTCCTCGTAGAGGGCGAGGAGCCCGGGGAGCCGCTCGTCGAGGCCGGACAGGAGCCGGGCGACGGTGGCATCGGCGGTGGTCCCGTCGGTGACGGTCGCGTGGGTGGTGGTCGTGTGGGTGACGGTCCCGTGGGTGACAGTCGCGTGGGCGGTCGTCGCGCCGGCGGTGGTCGTGCCGGCGGTCGTCGCGTCGGCGGTGGTCGTGTCGGCGGTCATACGGGGTCCTTTGCGGGGCTCGGGGAACGGGGCGCGCGGTCCGCCGCGGCGCGGAAGGCGGTGGCGTCCTGCGGGGTCAGGCAGGACATGACGGCGGCGATCACCGCGCCGAGGACGAGGAAGGCGAAGGCGACCTGGAAGGAGAAGGCGTCGGCGAGCGCGCCCATGACGGGCGGGGCGACCATGCCGGCGACCTGGCCGCCGAGGATGATCACCGCGCTGCCCACCCCCACGTACTCCGGGGTGAGGCCGGCCAGGGGGACGGCGAAGATCGGCATGTACGCGAGGGAGGCGGCGAAGACGGCGAGGGTGCCGAAGACGACGAAGCCGGTGAGGGACGGCGTGTACGCCATGAGGAGCAGGGCGACGGCTGCGACGGCCATGCCGGGGACGATGATCCTGCGATGGTGGCCGCCGAGCCGGTCGGAGAGCCGCCCGCCGAGGACGGTGGCGACGGCGGCGCCGAGCGCCGGGATCGCGACGAGCGCGCCGGCCGCGGTGAGGGAGACCCCGTGCTCCTCGCCGAGGTACGAGGGGACCCAGGTGTTGAGGCCCCAGACGATGGTGTTGTAGCCGAACATCATGAGAGCGAAGCGCCACAGGACGCCCTTGCGCAGGACGTCGCGGAGCGGCGGCCGGGCGGCCGGTTCCTCGGCCGTGGCTCCGTCCGCGCGGGGCAGCGGGGCGGGGAGCCAGAGGCGTACGGCGAGCAGGGCGAGGATCCCGAGGGCGGCGGTGGACCAGAAGGCCGAGCGCCAGCCGAAGACCGCGACGAGCGGGGCGACGGCGAGCGGGGTGAGGACGGCGGCGAGGGCGTTGGAGCTCATCACCGTGCCGTTGGCCCCCATCCGCTCCTCGGGCCGGGTGCGCTCGACCAGGACCTTCATGGAGGCGGGCGGGAAGACGCCCTCGGCCACGCCGAAGACGAAGCGCAGGGCGAGCAGGACAGCGAAGGACCAGGCGAAGCCGGTGAGGGCGGTGAAGACCGACCAGGACAGCAGGGCCCAGAGGGTGACCCGCCGGCCGCCGAACCGGTCGGCGAGCATGCCTCCGGGTATCTGGCAGAGCGCGTAGGCGAGGAAGAAGGCGGAGACGACGAGGCCCTGCTGGGTGCGGTCGAGGTCGAACTCGGCGCCGATGGACGGCAGCACGAGGTTGATCACCAGCCGGTCGGCGTAGTCGACCAGCCAGGCCGCGAAGAGCAGGACGACCGTGATCCGGACGGTTCTGCGGTGCGCCGGTGGCGCCGCCGAAGGTGCGGGAAGGGTCGGAGCAGGCACGGTACTCCTCTCACCGGTGGCCGAAACTGTTCGTCGGCCCGAAGTGCCCCTACGATCCGGTCCATGGACGTGAGCCCCCGAGAATCGCCGGAAACCGTCGGCAGTGCTCCTTCGACGCCGGATTCCCGCATCGAGGGCACCCTCACGGGCTTCTCCGAGCCGGATCTCGCCCTGATCGACGCGCTCCAGGCCGCCCCGCGCGCGCCGTGGACCCGGATCGGGCGCGCGCTGGGCGTGGACGCCACGACGGCGGCCCGGCGCTTCGAACGGCTCCGGGCCGGAGGGCTCGCCTGGGTCACCGCGTACGACGCGGCGAAGACGGCGACGGTCGCCTACGTCGAGGTGCGGTGCCGGCCGCGCGCCTTCGACCGGGTGAGCGCGGCCGTGACGGCCCTGCCGTGGGTGTTCAGCGTCGACGAGACGGCCGGCGACTTCGACCTCTTCCTCTCCGTCGCCGCCCCCGACCTGCCGTCCCTGGGGCGCGCGGTGCACGGGGGGATCGGCGGCCTGCGCGGGGTGCGCTCGACGCGTACGCGGTTGGGCATCACGCTGTACGGAGAGGGGCGCGACTGGCGGATGCGGGCGATGAACCCCGCTGAGCGGGCCGGGCTGAGCGAACCCCGAGGCCCCCGGGCCCGCTCGTACAGCACGCACCTCCACGAGCGGCCCGTACCGCAGGACCAGGCGCTCCTCACCGCGCTCGGCGCCGATGGACGGCTCGGGTACGCGGAGCTCGGCGCGCGGACGGGCATGAGCGAGCACACGGCACGGCGCAGGCTCCAGCGCATGATCCGGGACGGGGACATCACGCTGCGCTGCGATCTGGCGCACCCGCTGGCGGGCCTGTCCACGATGGTGGTCTACCGGACCTCCGTGCCGCACGCCCTTCTCGAACAGACGGGGAACGCGCTGGCCCGCCTCGAACAGGTCCGGATGTGCGTGTCGGTGAGCGGCCCTTACAACCTGCTCGTCCTGGTCTGGCTGCACGGGCTCGGCGCCGTGGACCCTTTCGAGGCGCTGCTCGCGGAGCGGTTCCCGGCCCTTGAGGTGCAGGACCGGACGGTGGCGCTGCACTCCCCCAAGCGCATGGGCTGGCTCCTCGACGAACAGGGGCGGGCCGCGGGCCGGGTCCCGCTGGGGCTGCCCGAGCACTGAGCGGACAGCACACGCACGGCACATGGCACGCGGCACGCGGCACACGCATGACACCCGCACGGCATGGAGGTGCCACGGTGCTCCGTCGCACTCCCCGAGGACCCGGTCGGGGGTGGGGCCGGGGGGAGACGGCGGTGCACCGTGGCACCGGTCGGGAGCCGGTGCGGGGAGCGCACCGGGTGGGAAGGGTGCGGGGAACGCACCGGGTCGGGGTCGGTGCGGGGAACGCACCGGGTCGGGGTCGGTGCGGGGAACGCACCGGGTCGGAGGGGGTGAACGAGCGTCAGGAGGCGATGCTCGGGTCCGGGTCGAGGGCGTCGGCCGACCGACCGAGCGCGGTGACGCCGGGCGGCGGGCCGGGCTGGTCCAGGTCGACGGCGCAGGCGAGCGCGGTGGCCTGGCGGAGGGTCTCCGTCAGGTTCTGCCAGTCGAGCGCGGGCCGGGTGTCGGAGCGGCCGAGGACCAGGGAGGCGTTCCAGCGCATGCGGGGCACTCCGGGGAGCGGGCGCAGGCCGCCGGCCTCCTGCGGGGAGGAGGCGAGGGCCATGGGAAGCATCGCGCAGCCGAGGCCCGACTGGGTGGCGGCGCGGACGCCCGCCATGGAGCCGAGTTCGTGGATCTCGGGCGGGGTGTCGCAGCGCAGTCGGAGGAATTCGGGGAGCCAGCGCTGGGAGGGACAGTCGGGGTCGGCGATGACGACCTGGCTGCCGAGGCCGCCGCGGCGGTGCCGGACGCCCGTGACGGGCACGAACTCCACCTCCTGGAGGCGTACTTCGGTGAGATCGTCGGTGCGGTCGATGTGCAGCTGGTCGGCCAAGAGCCCCGCCGGATCGTCCGCGTCGACGACGGTGAGGACCAGCGCGCCGTCGATCGCGCCGGACCGGAAGGCGTCGTGCACCTCGCCGGTTCCCATGACGCGCAGGGCGAGTTGGACGCCCGAGAGGAGCCGCCGCCCGATGTGGGTGACCCGGGCGAGCTGCTGTCCGTACGCCAGCGCGGGGACGATGCCGATGGTCATCCGCGGCGGGTTGGCCGCCGGACGGCGCAGGGCGGTCTCCATCTCTCCGACGAGGGTGAGGATCTGGCGTGCGTAGTCGCGCAGGACGGTCCCGGTGCGGGTGAGCCGGACGCCGTTGGGGAGCCGTTCGAAGACGGGCTCGCCGACCTGCCTCTCCAGGGCACGCATCTGTGCCGTGACGCTGGACTGCGAGTACCCGAGGCGTCGCGCCGCCTGGGTGAACGACCCCGTCAGGGTCACCTCACGGAAGGTCCGAAGGGTTCTTGCGTCGATGTCCACGTGAATTCCCCCCTGCCGCGCAGGCGGCAGTGTCCTCGCACGGGGTGGTTGGTCGGCCACCCGCTTCGATCGCCCCAGTCGGTGTGCCGCACAAGCCGCAGGGGTGCGCGGACGCACTTCGCGCCCGGCACCCCTGCTCGGCGCGAAGACTCTACTCGGCGAGCCGGGCCGGTACCAACGGAAAGTCCAAGTCCGGCTGCGCTACGTGATTGAAGAAGTTCGACAGCACGTTGAGCGCGACGTGGCCGACGATCTCCGCGATCTCGGCGTCGGTCACGCCGGCGGCGCGCGCCTCGGCCAGGGCCTCGTCGGTGACGCGCCCGCCGGTGTCCATGACGGCGCCGGTGAAGCGGAGCACCTGGTCCATGTGCGGGTCGCCGTCGTCGGCGCCGTGGCGGGTGTCGAGCAACTCCCGCTCGCTCAGGCCGACCTTGCCGCCGCGCAGGGTGTGCGCGGAGACGCAGTAGGTGCAGTCGTTGCGCTGCGCGATGTAGAGCGCGAGCTGCTCGCGCCGGCGGGCGTCGAAGGCACCGCCGACGAGGGCCTCGCGCAGGGCGAGGTAACCGCGGAGCGCCGCGGGCCCGTTGGCGAGGGCGGCGTACAGGTTGGGCAGCTTGCCGAGCTGCTTGAGGGTGCTTTCGAGCAGCTCGCGCTGTTCCTCGTCGGCGGTCTCGACGGTCAGTTGGGGCAGGCGGGGCATGACGCTCTCCTTGAGCCGGACCAAGAGGGAACTGATCGGTACCATCCAGACGGTACCGATCGGTTCCGTCTGGCGCAACGGGAGCGTCACGCTCCGCCTCGGGAGCCGCATCCCCATCCGCATCCCCATCCGCGTCCGGATCCCGGTCGTTGATTCCGCACCTATACGGCACCGAGTGGTACCGTCTGGTATGGCCACGAACGCGAAGGAACGGCTCCTCGGTGCGGCGGAGCGTCTGTTCTACGAAGAGGGGATCCGGGCCGTCGGGATCGAGCGGATCCTGTCGGAGTCCGGAGTCGGCCGCGCCTCCTTCTACCGCCATTTCCCCAGCAAGGACGATGTCGTCGTCGAGGTGCTGCGGCGCCGCGACGGCATGTGGCGCGCCTGGCTCGACGGGCGGATCGCGGCCAGTGAACGCTCCCCGCGGGAACTCCCGTTGGCGCTCTTCGACGGCCTCGCGGAGCGCTTCGCCGCGGCCGAGTTCCGCGGCTGCGCGTTCATCAACACCATGGTCGAGACGGCCGATCCCGACAGCCCCGCGCACCACGTGGCCGCCGAGCACAAGGAGAAGGTCATCGCGGTCCTGGACCGCCTCCTCGGCGAGGGCGGCTACGTCGACCACGAGTCCCTCGCCCGTCAGCTCGCCCTGCTGGGCGACGGGGCGATCGTGACCGCCGTACGCGAGGGCACGCCGGAGGCGGCCGTACGGGCCAGGGGCGTGGCGGAGATCCTGCTGCGGACGGCGGAGCGGGAGACCGTCGAGGCGTAGGGCGCCCCGCAGGGCGGTCCGTCGTAGGCCAGGACAGGCCGTACGCCGGGACGCATCCGGGACGCATCCGGGACCAGGGGCGTACCCGCGACCGGCGGCGGTGCCGATCGGCACCGCCCTGCCGGCCTGCCGGCTCAGGCCCTCGGGGCGAGTTCGCCCCGGCGCACCTTGCCGGAGCGGGTGCGCGGCAGGCGGGCGACGACGTCGACCCCGCGGGGCACGAAGACCGGTGCGAGCCGCTCGGCGGCCAGCGCAAGGAGCTCGTCGCCGACCCGGCGATGCCGGACGTCCAGGGGCTCCCGGGCGGACGGCGCGGACGGGGACGGGATCCTCGTCACGGTCGGCTCGGGCGAATCCTGGGAAACCCGTGCGGCCGTGGCCGTCGACCCCAACGGGACCGGGTCCGCGTGGAGTTCGACCACCGCGTACGGGGTCAGGCCGCCGTCCGGGTCCGGGCAGGGGATCACCGCCGCGTCGGCCACCTCCGGATGGGTCCGCAGCACCGCCTCGATCTCCATCGGGGAGACCCGGTGGCCGTGGGACTTGAAGACCTCGTCCATCCGGCCGAGCAGCCGGATGGAGCCGTCCGCGCACCGCTCGCCCCGGTCGCCCGTGCGGTACAGGCCGTCGGCGAAGGCCTCGGCCGTACGCTCGGGCAGGTCGGCGTAGCCGCGCATCAGACCCGGCGGACGCTCCGTCAGATCCACGCACACCTCGCCCGCTTCGCCCGCCTCCCCCGTCTCCGGGTCCCGGAGCACGATCCGGTAGCCGGGGAGCGGGTGCCCGAGCGGGGAGAGCGGTTCGGGGGTGTCCGGGGCCCGGCCGATGAGCGCTGTCGCCTCGGTCTGGCCGTAGCCGTCGCGGACCCGCACGCCCCAGGCCGCCTCGATCCGTTCGACCGTCTCCGCCGTCAGGGGCTCCCCGGCAGCCGTCGCCTCCCGCAGTCCGGGCGCGCCCGCGCCACCGGTCACGTACGGCAGCATCGACCGCCAGGCGCTGGGCGGCGCGCAGAAGCTGGTGGCGCCGTGCTCGGCGAGGACGCGGGGCAGGAGGGCCGCCGGGAGGCCGCCGTCCGGGGGCGCGAGGACCGTCGCCTCCGCCGCCCACGGCACGAAGAAGCTGGACCAGGAGTGCTTGGCCCAGCCGGGCGCGGAGAGGTTGAGGTGGCGGTCGCCGGGGCGCAGTCCGCTCCAGTACAGGCTGGAGAGGTGCCCGACGCCGTATCCGGCATGGCTGTGCTCGACGAGCTTCGGCAGGGAGGTCGTGCCGGAGGTGAAGTAGCAGAACGACGGATCGGCCGCCCGGGTGGGCCCGTCGGGCAGGAAGGCACGGCGTCCGGTCCCGCGGGTGTCGGGGTACGGAAGCCAGCCGGCCCGGTCGGCCCCGGGCGCCACCCGCACGCCCGGCACGGACGACCCGTCGAGCAGGGGAACGAGCTCGGGCGCGCAGACGACGTGTCGGACGCGGCCCCGGGTGATCCGGTCGGCGGCCTCCCCCGGGGTGAGGTCCTGGTAGCCGGGGACGACGACGGCGCCCAGCTTGACGCAGCCGAGTAGCGTCTCCCACAGCTCGGCCCTGGTGCCGAGCAGGATCAGCACCCGGTCGCCGCGCCCGACCCCGCGCTCCTGGAGGGAGACGGCCAACTCATCGGAGCGGGCGGCGAGTTCGGCGAAGGACAAGCGGTCGGCGAGCGGGACGCGGCCATCGGGTCCCGGGCGCCCGAGGATTTCCAGAGCCGGCCGTTCGTTTCCGTCGGCGATGACGTCGAACCAGTCCAGGGCCCAGTTGAAGTGCTCGGCCCGTGGCCATCGGAAGGCGGCGCGGGCCTCCTCCCGGCGGCCGCGCAGCCGCAGGAGGAGATCCCGGGCCGCCCGGTACTCCTCGTGGGCGGGCGTACGGGACGCCCTCACCGCGCACCGCCGACCACCGCGCCGCCGGCCCAAGCGCCGCCGACCGCCGCACCTCCGGGTCTCGCACCGCCGACCGCCGCGCCGCCGGCCCAAGCGCCGCCGACCGCCGCACCTCCGGGTCTCGCACCCCCGGCCGCCGCACCGGCGAGCGGTGTGTCCGCGAGCAGCGCGCCCGCGATCGCGTCGGCGTCCCGGGTGAAGGAGCCCCAGGGGCCGGGCCGGCCGCTGCCCACCTGGGTGAACCAGCGGGTGTGCTCGCTGGGGATGCCGAGCACATGGGTGCTGGTGTCCACCGATCCGTCCGCCCGCACCGGGTGGAACGGCGCGTCGGTGCAGTCGAGTCCACCGGTGGCGAACTCACCCGCTTCGGCAGCCGAGTTGGTGAATCTGCGGATCGCCCCGTCCGCCAACAGGCCCCGTATCAGCGGGTCCCGGTCCACCGCCAGGTCGGTACTGGGCACCCGGGCGTCCACGACGAAGTCCAGCGGCACCCAGGAGTTCTCGACCCGGGCGGACTCCACCGCGAACCGGCCCTCCACCGGATCGGCGTCGAACCGGGCGTCGGGGCCCACCGGTTCGAGGACCCCGGCGGCGAGCAGGGCGAGGAACTGCTCCGAGCGCAGCGGTGGCGGCCCCGTCGAGACCAGCGCCGCCAGCGGGGCGAACTCGGCGAGGAACCAGCGGTGCGAGGCGGGGGTGAGCCCGCCGAAGTCGACGACGGAGCGGATCGTCTGCCGGACGTCCCGCAGCACGTCGGCCGCCGCCTTCAGCGGCCCGTCGGTGTTCCCCTGGCGCGCCTCGGCCAGGTCGGCGCGGAGCCATTCGGTGAGCACCTTGTGGAACTCGGCCGGCGAACCGAAGCGCCGGCCGAGGAACGGGCGGGCGAGCACATCGAGCCCGGTGAGCGGCCGCGGGTCGATCCGGTACCCGGCGGCGAGCCTCTCCAGGAGCCGTGGATCGGGCCGGTCCGCGAGGTCCCGGGCGCCGTGCTCGGTGAACTCGGCCGCCTCGTCGGCCCCGTGGACCCGCCGGACCCGGGCGGCCAGGAGGACGAGGTTGACCTCGGCGAGCAGCCAGGGCAGGACGGACCGTTCGAAGTCGAGCGGCGCTCCCTCCGCGCGCAGGGCGGCCATCCGCTCGGCGGTGAACAACCGTGCCGCGTAGCGGTGTTCGGGACCCTTCTGGTTGGCTCCCCGGGTGAGCAGGGGCACTCCCCCGCGCGAACCCGCCACGATCCGCGGCTCCTTGCCGCTGGGCAGGTAGAGCAGCCCGTCCCCGCCCTCGGTGAAGGTGCCGCCGCGCCCGAGGGTGAGCTCGGTGAGGATGTCGTAGAAGGTGAGCCCCATGCCGAGGATGCCGACGGCCGCGCCCGCCGGTATGTCGGCGAGCGGCATCTCGTTCGCCGCGCCTCCCGCGACGTACCGGACGGGGCGGGTGGGGGCCGAGCAGTCGCGGGCGAACGCCGTCCAGGCGCGCTGGCGGGCGTCGAGCTCGTTGACGGGATGCCCGGTGGCGAGCAGCATCCGGTCGACGGTGAGGACTTCGCCCCGGTCGAGTCTCAGCCGGTGCACGGTGCGGTCGCTCCCGCCGCCCTCCCGCGCGCGGTCCGCGCAGATCACCCGGGCGGGGATGTGGTGGACGGTGAGGGAGGGTGGCAGGGACTCCTCGACGCACCGCATGACGTACGTCAGGTACCTGCCGTAGACGGCGCGCGGGGCGTAGCCGTCCGGTTCGGCGGCCCCGGGGTCCTCCTCCGCCCACCACTCGCCGAGCGTGGGTCCGGCGCCCGGCCGGTGCGGTCCGGCGTCGGCGGGCCCGGAGAACATGGTGACCTCCTGGGCCGGGGTGTTCATCAGGAACCAGGGCGACTGGTCCGTCCGCCAGATCCGGCCGGCGCCCGCCTCGTACGGATCCACGGCGAAGACCTCCACCGGTCGTACGGGCGCCTCGTCCGCGCAGCGGGCGGCGAGCCGCTCCAGTACGGAGAGGCCGCGCGGACCCATGCCGACGAACGCGATCCGCAGCGGATCGGCGGTCGGCTCCGGGGCGGTCCGAGCGGTACTCCCCTGCTCCGGCTCCGGCTCCGGGGCGGTCCGTACGGCGGCCCCGGACTCGGGCTCCGGGGCGGTCCGCACGGCGGGTCCGGGATCCGGCACTGGGTTCGTCTCGGCCGCCTGGTCGTGCTCCCGGGCGACCCGGCCGAGCATGCCGGCGAGCTGACGCGAGGTCATCGGTGTGGTCCTCCGGCTGGTGGTGAGCAGGGGCAGCGCGCCCAGGTCGGTCCACTGGAGGCGCCCGTCCGGTGCGACGGTCGACCGGGCGGCGCCCCGGTTGTCGGGGTGCAGGCAGTACGGCACGTCGAGCAGACCCCGGTCGAAGGCCTTGAGCAGGGCGGTGCCGAGGTCGTCGGAGAGGCTGAGAACGGCGGTGATCAGGGTGCGGGCCTCGGCGAGTACCTCCTCGGCGTCGGCGGACCGCCGGCTCCCGGGCCGCACTCCCCGGGGTGCGTCGTGGGCGGCGCGGGCCGCGTCGGCGGCGATCCGCAGGGCGGTGAGGTTCTCGCCGACGGTGGGGATCCGGTGCGCCTCGGTCTCGGTCTTCACGATCAGGCGCTGCGCCCCGCCCCGTACGGCGAGTTCGGCGCTGCGGCGCAGCAGCAGGCGGGCGCCCGGCACGGTCCTCGGATAGACGCCCATGTACGTGTAGAGCACGATGTGGCGGTCGACGGCGGACGGCAGGAACTCGTCGGCGAGCAGCCGCAGCGCGGTGAGCGCGCCCGCGTCCTGGGCGGGATGGGTCTGCTGGGCGTAGCTGAGGGAGACGCTGGTCGCTCCGTTGGCCGCGAAGAACAGGCACTCAAGGACCGAGACGGCGACGAGGAGCGAGGGCGGGCAGAGCTGGCCGAGGAGGCAGCCGCCGAAGGACTCGAGGTGGGCGCGGCGGCCGTGGGCGCGGCTCTCCTCCGTCAGGAACTGGACGGAGTCGCGCCAGGCGGCGACGGATTCGGCGAGCGGGGTACGCCCGTAGGGGAGGCAGTACGAGACGGGGCCGCCCTCGGAGGCGGCGAGCCCGGCGGCGGCCATGGTGCGGAAGATGGCCATCGGGTCGGCGGAACCGTGCCGGACCTGGACGGGGGTGCCTCGGCCGGCCGCGGCGGCGACCCGCGCGGTGGTCTGCGGGCCGTGGCTGACCAGCGGGAACCCGTTGAGGGGCCGGCCGGCGCGCAGGGCGGCGGTGGCGGCGGCGTGGTCGCCGACGCGGGTGTAACTGTCGATGGTGAGGGTGGCGACGGTCCGCAGGGGCAGTGCGGCGACGGCGGCGACTCCGTCGGCCATCTCCTCCGGTCCGACCATGCCCATGCGGGGCTGCACGACCAGGGCGCCGGCCTCGGCCGACTCCCGGACGAAGGCGCCGAGATCGCCGGGCGGACACGGGTGCCGCTGGGGCGCGGGCGGGACGGAGGTCGTCACGCCGCGGCCCGCCCGGTACACGCGCCGCCGAGCCCCGCGAGCCGGCGCAGGAGTGCCGTGGGCGGGGTCCCGTCCGCGTACACCTCGTCGTATCCGGCGTCGAGGAGCTCGGCGGTGCGGGCGGCGGCACCCTCCGGGGAGATGCCGAGGAGTCCGCCGATGACCATGGGGACGGACCGGGTGCTCCGGTCCCCGCGCAGGGCCCGGGCTGCTCGTAACCCGTCCTGGTGGCCGTGCCCGTTGACGGAGGAGAGCACGACGAGGTCGGGCCGGGTCATGCGGGCGGTGTCGACGAGCAGGTCCTCGGGGACGCAGGGGCCCAGGTTGAGCACCGAGTGGCCGTGTTCCTCCAGGAAGAGCTGGAGGTGGACCAGGTTCCAGGTGTGGGCGTCGGAGGAACCGGTGGTGAGCAGGACCCGGCGGGAGGGCTCGGGACTGCGCAGGGACTGGGGCCGTGCGGACGGGGTCATGGCGTCTCTCTCCGAAAGGTCTGGGGAAGGGCCGGGCCGTGGTGGGCCGGGGGGAATCAGGGCGCGGATACAGGGCGCGGGTACAGGGCGCGCGGGTGCAGGGCGCGGGTACAGGGCGAGGCCGCCGGACACCCCCGTAGGGGGCCCGGTGGCCTCGGGGCGTCCGGGGTGGGTCAGACGGCGGGGACCCCGGCGCCGACGCCGGTGGTGATCTCGCCGGCCTCCGGTGTACGGGCGGCGGCGGGGCGGGCGCGGACGGCGAGGACGGTGCAGCCGTCGGCGCTGGACATCTGGTGCCGGGTCCCCGGCGCCTCCACGACGAGGTCGCCGCGGTGGAAGCGGCGCCCGTCGCTGTGGTCGAGGGTGCCGTCGAGGACGAGCATCAGCTCGTGGCCCAGGTGCTCGTGGAAGTCACCGTGCGCGCCGGGCGGGAAGCGCAGCAGCAGGGAGGCGGAGTCCTCGTCCTCGGCGGGGTCGGGGCCCCAGAGCACGACATACTCGACGCCGACGCGGCCGGGTTCGGCCCACGGCACCCACGGCAGGTCGGTCTGGTCGAAGCCGTCGCGCAGCACGTTGCGGAACACGGTGACGTCAGGCACGGGCGGGGACCTCCGGGGCGCGCTGGGCGACGATGGACGGGATGCCGTCGGGGCCCCAGGGCCGGGGTCCGTTGACGATGGGCGCGCCGATGAGGGAGCCGAACTCCCGCCAGGCTCCGTCGTAGTTGCGGATGTCCGCGAGTCCGAGGAGCTCCCGCAGGACGAACCAGCTGTGGGCGGAGCGCCAGCCGACCCGGCAGTAGACGACGGTCGGGACGTCGGTGCGGACGTCGGCGTAGGCGCGGGTCAGTTCCTCCTGGTCGCGGAAGGTGCCGTCGGGGCGGACGGCGGTGTGCCAGGGGATGTGCTCGGCGGAGAGCGCGTGGCCGCACCGCACGCCGAGGTCCTCGGGCACGCCGGGCGGGGTGTTGCTCTGCCCGAGGTACTCCTCCAGGGAGCGGACGTCGAGGAGTTGGTGGCGGCCGATGTGGTCGAGCATGTCCTCGCGGCGGGCGCGGATCGTCTCGTCGAGGGCGGGTACGGGGTACTCGGCGGCGGGCCGCCGCGGCGCCTCGTGCGTGAGGGGGCCGCCGAGGGCCTCCCAGCGGAGCCGTCCGCCGTCGAGCACGCGCAGCTCCCGGTGGCCGTACAGCGCGAACTGCCAGTATCCGGCGGTGGCCCACCAGTTGTTGTTGCCGCTGAGGAAGACGACGGTGTGGTCGGCGGATATGCCGTGCCGGCCGAGGAGTTCGGCGAAGGCCTCGGGGCCGATGACGTCCCGGCGTACGGGGTCCTGGAGGTCGCCGGTCCAGTCGAGGCGGACGGAGCCGGGGACCCGGCCCAGCCCGCTGCCGCCGTCGGTGATCTCGACGAGGACGGTGCCCTCGTCCCGGGCCGCGGGGTTCCGCAGCTGTTCCATGATCTGCTCACAGCTGACGAGCAGTCTGTCTCGTTTCACGGGCGCTCCGTTGAGAGTCGATGTGCGGAGGTGCGTGGGTACGGGGAGTTCGGGGCCGGCGGTGTGGAGGTCACGGCCGGCGGGTGGAGGTCACGGCCGGTGGGGTGGGGCACGGGCCGGCGGGTGGGGGTCACCACCAGTACGAGGGGGTCACCACCAGTACGTCGGGTACTTGCCGATCACGCCGAGCCGGGAGGCGACCAGGCCGACGAGGACGAGCAGGGCGCTGCCGACGGCGAGCAGGACGAGGAAGCTCACGGGGGCCGGGTCCTGGAGGACGGCGAGGACGGCGGTGGCGGCGGCCGGGGCGTGCACCGCGCGCAGCAGCAGCATGAGGGCGACGCTCAGGCCGGCCGCGACGGACGCCACCCAGAGGGAGTCGCCGAACAGGGCGACGGCGACGAGGCCGAGGACGCCGGAGCCGACCTGCCCGAGCACCACCCCGCGGGGCTGGGCCGGGGGCAGGGCGGGGCTGCCGCAGATGATCATCGCGGTGGCGGCGAGCGGAGCGATCATCAGGAGGTGGCCGGTGGCCTCGCCGAGGGCGACCAGGATCAGCAGCGACACGATGGTGGCGAGGGTGCCGAGGGCGGTCGGCCGGGCGCCGGGGAAGGGCGGGGCGCCGCCCGCCCAGCGGCTGCGGGCGGGCGGGGCCGCCGCGCCGGTGGTCCGGGTCTGGTTGCTCACGGTGTTCTCTCCTTGACGGGCGGGGCGGGAGGGGCGGGAGGGGACGGGTCGGGGCAGCGGATCGGGGCGGGCGGGACGGGGCAGCCGATCGGGACGCGTCGGGGCAGCGGATCGGGGCGGGCCAGGCTGGGTGGTCAGCGGTGGGCGCCGGTGAAGTAGCGCATGGCCTGGCGGTGCACGACCCGGCCGATGCGGTGGCCCATCTCGATGCCGGGCTCGTTGTCGAAGCTCCAGTGCATGCCGCCGTAGACGCGGGAGATGCCGGCCTGGCGGGCGGCCTCGCTGAAGGTGGGCCAGTGCAGGACGACGTCGGTGCGCGGGGTGAGGCCGGGCTCCACGGTGGAGGCGCCCGCCTTGAAGCGGTACGAGTCGCCGAAGGAGTCCGTGCCGGTGAAGCGGCGCAGGAACTCGGCGGCCGCGCCGGAGAAGGTGCTGTGGCCGGAGACGGTCGCCGGGAACGGCGGAACCGCCACGTACGCCTGCCAGTCGACGCCGTCCATCGTGACGGCGCCCCGGCCGGGGCCGCCCCAGGAGCGGATCTGCTGCCCGCGCCGGTCGTACGGGATGAGCGTCGAGGGGCGGGCGAAGTCGTAGTCGCGCTTGACCGCCCAGGAGCCGATGGCGGCGTCGCACTCGGCCATGTTGAGGCCGAAGAACAGCTGGGCGTCCTCGTCGACGCCGTAGCCGTCGCGGGCGGAGACGTACCGCCCCCACATCTGCTGGGCGCCGGGCGGGGTGACGTCGTCGTTGAGCCAGAACTCGGCGATCGCCTTCTGTTCGTCCGACAGATTGGCGCTGATGTCGATGAGTTCCTCGATCGCGGCGGTCATCCGGACGGACGGGTACGCGGGCGGGGCCGCGACCGTGAACTGGTCCGGGGCGGTCAGCGCGAAGGGCTTCATCACGGCGAACTGCGGCGTGAGGTAGCGCTGCGTCTTGCCGTTCACGATCAGCGGGGTCCAGTGGGCCGGGTCCGTGACGGTCGACGGGTCGAAACTGCCGGCGATCTGAGGGGAGTTGCGCGGCTGATAGCCGGTGGTGTCGGTGTACGCGGGGGTGCCGAGCTGGTTGGCGCCGTCGCCGTGCCGGTAGTCGAGGACGGCCCGCGCGGTACGGCGACCGATCCAGGCGGGGCTGTTCCGGCGGGGGTCGGTGAGCTCGGGGTCGTGGCCCAGGCTGCGCAGCATGGAGTCGATGGCGACCTTGTACTCGGGGTACAGGTCGAGCAGGGCGAGATGGGCCGCGTAGCTGATGGCCGCGTTCTTGTTGTCGAGGGTCCGCTCGGCGCGGGGCCGGCGCAGGGAGCCGCCGAAGCGGCTGCCGACGGCACAGCGGTCGTAACACGCCCAGGCGTCGTAGATCGCGTTGTGGATGATCGCGAGGGCGCGGGCGTTCACGGTGGCGGGGCCGAAGCGGTTGCCGGCGGCCTGGTAGCGGCCGAGTATCGCGTCCATCGCGGCCTGGTTCCAGCGGATCACGACGCTGGGGTCGGTCACGGCGCCGGGGGCACGGCGGCCCGTGCGGGTCTCCGCCTCGAAGCTGGTGGGGACGGCCCATGCCGCCGAGCCGGGCAGGGCGAGCGCCCCGGCCGCGGCGGCGGACGTGGTGAGCACCCGGCGCCGGGTGAGCGGCGTGCGGGCCGCGGCGGTCTCGGTGGGGGCGGGGACGGGGGCGGCGGATCTGTGGGACATCCCTGGATTCCTTCGCATGGTGCCGGGAACGGACGGACGCGGTCCGAGCCTGTGGATCAAACACAAACTCGAACAGTGCTCAGGCTGGCGAGAATTGATCGCGTCCGGCAACGGCCGATCGACTTCTTCCATCGCGGTCATGCAAGGAAGCGATGGGCGTCGCGGGGGTGCGCGGGACGTGGTTAGCGTGAGGCGACGGCGTCCGCCCCCCATGCCGAGATTTCGGCGCGATCCGAGCGGTCCACCGCCCGGCGTCCGCCCGCGCTCGGCACCCCACGGCACCCACGGCCCGGCCCCCCGGCCCCACCGGCCCGCCCGGCCCCGCATCGACTCGTCTCGGAGATGCCCGCGTATGACCGCTTCCTCCCAGGTGACACCTCCCGTCACGGACGCCACCCCGGACTCCGTCCCGACCCCCACCCCGAACTCCACCCCGGGACCCGTCCCGACCCCCGTCCCGAACTCCGCCCCGGGACCCGTCCCGATCGCGGCCCCGATCGCGGCCCCGAGCTCCACGCCGGACTCCGCCCCGCCGACGCCCGCCGGCCTCTTCGACCGGCTCGCGCCACAGCTCCACCGCTACGGCCTGACCATGCTCCGGGCCGGTCTGGGCGGGGTGTTCGTCTGGTTCGGGGTGCTCAAGGTCATCGGGTACAGCCCGGCGGCCGCGCTCGTCGTCGCCGTCCTGCCCTTCCCCGCGGGCGACTGGTTCGTGCCCGCGCTCGGCTGGGGCGAGGTGGCGCTCGGCGTCTGGCTGATGTCGGGCCGGGCCCGCGCCGTGGCCCTGCCGGTCCTCGTCGCGCACCTCTGCGGCACCTTCGCGGTGCTCGTCCTCACGCCGGGGGTGGCGTTCGTCCACGCGAACCCGCTGCTGCTCACGCTGGTGGGCGAGTTCGTCGTCAAGAACGTGGTGCTGCTCGCGGGCGCGGTGGTGGTGACGACCCACCCGCGCCCTCGCCCGGACGCCCACTGACGCCGGTCACGACGGACGCGGCGGCGCGGCGGGAGCGCGCCCGGTCGCCTGATCCGCCGCGTTCAGGAGTGGTCGAGAAGCTGCCGGTACCACGGCGCGCAGGCCGTGAACCCCGTGGCGAAGCCCGGCCCCGGATCGCACTCCAGCTCCTGCCAGGGGCGGTCGTCGGCGAACCAGTGATCGCTGGCCAGCATGTCGAGGTGGTGCGCCGCGAAGGGGATGCCCGCGAGCAGGGCGCGGGCCGCAGCGGAGTCCACCGCCGGCCCCCGGGGCGCCCCCGCCCTGTGGGCGACCAGCGTTTCGGCGGCCGCGAGGAGCTCCGCCACCGGCACCGGCTCGGGGTGGCCGACGTAGTACGGACCGGCCTCGGTCCGCGGGGAGAGGGCGGCGGCCAGCAGGGCGCGCGCCACGGTCTCCACGTCGATGACGGAGTGCAGCGAGCCGGCCCCCGTGAGCGGTCCGGGCAGCGCCGCGAGCAGCCGGACCAGGCCCGGTATCACCTGCCGGTCCCCGGCGCCGTACACGAGGTGGGGTCGCAGTACGGTCCCCCCGGCGTCGATCACGTACCGCTCGCCGGCCGCCCGGGTGCGGCTGGTCACCGAGCCCGGGGCGATCGGCAGGGTGCCGGGGGCGGCTGCCCGGAAGGGGCCGCGGCCGTGGACGGAGGCGGTGCTCAGGGCGACGATCCGGGTGACCCCGGCGCGTACGGCCGCGTCGACGAGGCTCCTGGTGCCCTCGTCGTTGACCGCGCGGGCCTGCTCCTCGTCCGCTCCGATCGCCGAGGCGCAGTGGATCAGTACGTCGACGCCCTCGCAGGCCCTGCGCAGGGAGTCGGGATCGCGGAGTTCGCCCCGGACGGTCTCGGTCGGCGGGCCGTCCACCCGGCTCCCCCGCTCCGCGCCGGGAGTCGGCGGGGTGAGCGGTCGACGGGAGAGCAGCCGTACGTGCGCGAGCTCCGGCCACGCCGTCGCCGTCGCGGCCACGCGGCCGCCGATGAATCCGGTCGCGCCGGTGATCAGAATGCGAGGTGCCATGGTCCTGTCCGGTTCAACCCGCCAGGCGGCTGTCGAGGCGGCCTCCGGCCACCGCCGTCAGGCCGTGGTTCGGGGAGGTGAGCGTGGAGTGGAAGACGGACCGGTCGTCCTGCCGGCCCTCGACCCGGACCGTGGTCACCGAGGTGTCGGGGGTGGGCAGGATCTCCGTCTCTATCCAGCAGGGGCTGTCGAGCTCCGCGTAGCGTGAGAAGGAGACGTCCATGGTGGCGGGCAGGAAGACGCCGCCCCCGACCGTCATCGTCGCCGCCTGGCGGGCGGCTTCGAGCAGCACCATCCCCGGCACGTGGTCGTTCGGGCGGCGGAAGAGGGTGGTGTGGCCGGTGTTGATCCGCAGCCGCCACTGGCCGGGTCTGGTGCCCGGGCCGAGGGTGACGTCATGGGAGTCCTCGCGGCCGACCAGGTGCGGGGTCACCCCGGGGATGAGCGGGACCGGCTTGCCCAGCGCCTCCATGCGCCGGCCCCGGATGCGGCGGTACGCCAGGGCTGAGGTGCAGCTGGACACGGCACCACCGGTGCCGAGCAGCCGGCCGCCGCGCGTGATCACGATCGTGGTCCGCAGATTCCGGAGCTTGCCGCCCCGGGCGCTCAGGTCGGAGCAGACGACGTCGATGTCGATGTCCGAGGAGAGCCCGTCCACGGCGAGCGCCTCGGGGTCGACCGCGTAATTGAGGCCCCACATGACGAACTGGTCGTCCACGGGTACCCCCAGCTCGGCATGAGCGAGCAGCATGGTGGCCTGGCGTATCGTCTCGGCCACCAGAATGGGGTCGTGTCGGTCATCGGCGACACGAGAGAAGAAAGGATGCCGGTCAGGCCAGCGAGCAGTGACGGAGAACCGGTTCTCCGTCAGTTGGGTCCAGCCTGTGGGGATGATGTCGGCGGGATCTGCTCGATGGACGAACTCCCCGGGGACGTGTGTCGTCACTCCTCGACGGTTCTGATCCATGGATCCCCCTCGCGTCCCCGCACCCCTGGGCGGTGTCTCCGCCCGAATTAGAATACGTACAGCCCGGTTTTCTATTCAATGCTTCGCGTCACACGTTGAGCACAGACAGCGAGACAGCAGGAGGCGCCTTGGCGCAGCAAGCGCGTGCAATCAGAACCCGACGGGCAATCCTGGAGTCGGCCGCGACCGTCTTCGCGGAGCGCGGTTACGAGAGGACGACCATCGGGGAGATCCTGGTGCGCGCCGGGGCGACCAAAGGAGCGCTGTACTTCCACTTCACTTCCAAGGAAGACCTTGCCCTCGGCGTGCTCGACGCCCAGATGCTCGACATTCCTTTGACGCCGCAGGCAATCAAGATCCAGGAGTTGGCAGACCAGGCGTTTCTGCTCACCCACCGGCTGCAGCGCGACGCCCTGGTGCGCGCGAGCGTCGCCCTGGCCCTGGACAGCGGCGCCATCGGGGTCGACCGGGTCGCCCCGTTCCGGGCGTGGATCGACCAGGTGTCGGAGATCCTCACGGTCGCGAAGGCGCGAGGGGAACTCCTCGTCCACGTGAACGTCACGGACACGGCCCAGCTGTTCTCCGGCGCCTTCTCCGGGGTTCAGGCGATGTCTCAAATTCTGTGTGACCGCAAAGATCTGGCCCATCGGGTCTCGGTACTGCTCCAGCACTTCATGCCGAGCGTCGTCACGCCGGCGCTGCTCACCAGCCTCGACCTGACCGCGAGCCGCGCCGTGCAGCTCGGGGCCGAGTACGACGCGAACCGGCTCCGAAGGGAACAGGATCTCGCGGATACTCACGGTTGAACAAACCGACCGGCTGGTACCCAGTCCGACCGCACGGTCTCCCAGAGCGCCCCGACGCCAGAACGCGTCGGGGCGCTCTGGCGTCATGGCACTGAGTGTGTTTTGCTGAGGGTACTCAGTGCCACAAGCGTCTAGGGGAGCTCCACATCATGGGCAAGGACTTCGACCTGTATCGGCCCTCCGAGGAGCACGACATGCTCCGGGAGTCGGTGCGTGCGCTGGCGGAGGCGAAGATCGCGCCGTTCGCGGCCGCGGTGGACGAGGAGGGGCGGTTCCCGCAGGAGGCGCTGGACGCGCTGGTCGCGGCGGACCTGCACGCGGTGCACGTCCCGGAGTCCTACGGCGGTGCGGGCGCGGACGCGCTGGCGACGGTGATCGTGATCGAGGAGGTCGCGCGGGCGTGCGGTTCGTCCTCGCTGATCCCGGCGGTGAACAAGCTGGGCTCGCTGCCGGTGATCCTGTCGGGTTCGGAGGAGCTGAAGGCGAAGTACCTGGGCCCGCTGGCCAAGGGTGACGCGATGTTCTCCTACGCGCTCTCGGAGCCGGACGCGGGCTCGGACGCGGCCGGCATGAAGACCCGCGCGGTGCGCGACGGGGACTTCTGGGTCCTCAACGGTGTGAAGCGGTGGATCACCAACGCCGGGGTGTCGGAGTACTACACGGTGATGGCCGTCACCGACCCGGAGAAGCGCTCCAAGGGCATCAGCGCGTTCGTCGTGGAGAAGTCCGACGAGGGTGTCTCCTTCGGCGCGCCGGAGAAGAAGCTCGGCATCAAGGGCTCCCCGACCCGCGAGGTCTACCTCGACAACGTCCGCATCCCCGCCGACCGCATGATCGGCGAAGAGGGCACCGGCTTCGCCACCGCGATGAAGACCCTCGACCACACCCGTATCACCATCGCCGCCCAGGCCCTCGGCATCGCCCAGGGCGCCCTCGACTACGCCAAGGGCTACGTCAAGGAGCGCAAGCAGTTCGGCAAGCCCATCGCCGACTTCCAGGGCGTGCAGTTCATGCTCGCCGACATGGCCATGAAGCTCGAGGCCGCCCGCCAGCTCACCTACGCGGCCGCCGCGAAGAGCGAGCGCGTCTCCGCCGGAGGTGAGAAGGAGGACCTGACCTTCTTCGGCGCGGCGGCCAAGTGCTTCGCCTCCGACGTCGCCATGGAGGTCACCATCGACGCCGTCCAGCTCCTCGGCGGCTACGGCTACACCCGCGACTACCCCGTCGAGCGCATGATGCGCGACGCCAAGATCACCCAGATCTACGAAGGCACCAACCAGGTCCAGCGCATCGTCATGGCCCGCAACCTCCCGTAGTAGCAATCTCGTTGAAAGGAGACAGGCCGTGACCCTGAAGATCGCTGTCTGTGTGAAGTACGTCCCCGACGCGACCGGCGACCGCGGTTTCGCCGACGACCTGACGACCGACCGCGAGGCCGTCGACGGCCTGCTCTCCGAACTGGACGAGTACGCGGTCGAGCAGGCGCTCCGTATCTCGGAGGAGTCCGACGACGCCGAGGTCACCGTCGTGACCGTGGGCCCGGACGACGCCAAGGACGCGCTCCGCAAGGCGCTCTCGATGGGCGCCGACAAGGCCGTCCACGTCAACGACGAGTCCATCCACGGCTCCGACGTCATCGCCACCTCCGCGATCCTGGCCAAGGCCCTGGAGAAGACCGGCTTCGACCTGGTCGTCTGCGGCATGGCCTCGACCGACGGCACCATGGGCGTCCTGCCGGCGCTGCTCGCCGAGCGGCTGAACGTGCCGCAGGTGACGCTGCTCTCCGAGGTCTCCGTCGACGGCGGCACTGTCAAGGGCCGCCGCGACGGCGACTCCGCCACCGAGCTCCTGGAGGCCCCGCTGCCGGCCGTCGTCTCGGTCACCGACCAGTCCGGCGAGGCCCGTTACCCCTCCTTCAAGGGGATCATGGCCGCGAAGAAGAAGCCGGTCGAAGAGCTGGACCTGGACGACCTGGACATCGACGCCGACGAGGTGGGCCTCGCCGGGGCCTGGACCCTCGTCGACGCCGTGGCCGCGCGCCCGGCCCGTACGCAGGGCACGATCGTCGCGGACGAGGGCGACGGCGGCAAGCAGCTGGCCGCCTTCCTCGCCACCCAGAAGTTCATCTGACCCACCGTCAGCCAGACACCCACACAGGAGCAATGAATCATGGCTGAGATCCTGGTTCTCGTGGACCACGCCGACGGTGCGGTCCGCAAGCCGGCCCTCGAACTCCTCACCCTGGCCCGCCGCGTCGGCGAGCCCTCCGCGGTCGTCCTCGGCGCCGGCGAGGCCGCCGCCGCCATCGCCGCCAAGGCCGGCGAGTACGGCGCTGCCACCGTGTACGTCGCGGACGGCGCCGAGTTCACCGACCAGCTGGTCGTCCCGAAGGTCGACGCGCTCACCCAGCTCGCGAAGGAGAAGGGGGCGGCCGCCGTCCTGGTGACCTCCTCCGGCGAGGGCAAGGAGATCGCGGCCCGCGTCGCGCTGCGCCTCGGCTCCGGTCTGATCACCGACGCCGTGGAGCTGGAGGCCGGCGAGAACGGCCCGGTCGCCACGCAGTCCGTCTTCGCCGCCTCGTACCAGGTGCGCTCGACGGTCTCGCACGGCGTCCCGGTCATCACCGTCAAGCCGAACTCCGCCGCCCCGGAGGCCGCCCCGGCCGCCGGTACGGTCGAGAACGTCACGGTCGCCTTCACCGGCAACGCCGCGAAGGTCGTCTCGCGCACCCCGCGCGTCTCCACCGGCCGCCCCGAGCTGACCGAGTCCGCGATCGTGGTCTCCGGCGGTCGTGGCGTCGGCGCCGCCGAGGGCTTCGCGGTCGTCGAGAAGCTGGCCGACTCGCTCGGCGCGGCCGTCGGCGCCTCCCGCGCCGCCGTGGACGCGGGCTGGTACCCGCACGCCAACCAGGTCGGCCAGACCGGCAAGCAGGTCTCGCCGCAGCTGTACGTCGCGGCGGGCATCTCCGGCGCGATCCAGCACCGGGCCGGCATGCAGACGTCGAAGACGATCGTGGCCGTCAACAAGGACCCCGAGGCCCCGATCTTCGACCTCGTGGACTACGGCGTGGTCGGCGACCTCTTCGAGGTGCTGCCGCAGCTGACGGACGAGATCGGCGCCCGCTGACCGTCCCCCGCGCCCAACGACAAGGGGCAGGTAGGTGGCACTCTGTGCCACCTACCTGCCCCTTCCGTATCGGCGCTCGACTCAGAGCCAGCCGTCGAGCGGAACCTCCTCGCAGAGCCGGACGACCGGCCTGCGCCCGGTCACGCCGACGCCCGAGGAGAGCTTGACCCGGACCCCGGGGCGCACCGCGTGGAGCGGCCCGTCGACGCGGCAGCGGACCACGAAGCCCTCCGCCATGTACACCGGCCAGAGGTCGGCGTCGGCCGCGGCGACCCCGCGTCGTACGGTGATCACGCCCTCGCCACCGCTCAGTTCGGGCGAGAGGTCCGTCGACCCGCAGGTCGGGCAGAGCAGGCGCTGGAAGGTCGTGGTGTGGCACCAGCGGCAGCGCTGGAAGTAGAGCTCGGAGTCGGGGGCCGACTCCTCGGCCTGGAGGGCGGTCCCGCTCCTCAGTCCCGTGTGGAACACGATGGCTTCTCCTTGCACTCGGCGGCTCGACCGTGCAGGAGCAAAGATATGGCACTGAGTGCCATCAAATAAAGACCTGAGTTCCCTCAATTCGAGATACCGAGAACCCCGAGGCGAGGCGGGACCTCCCGTCAGCTCTCGCCGAGGCTCGACTCCACCTCGCGCACCACGCGCCACATGGGGGTGGACCGCTTGGTGATCACCACCACGACGTCCTCGGTCTCCTCGGCCGGCGCGTCCGCGACCGCGTCCGGGCTCCAGGTGGCGCGGACGAACTCCAGGGCGCGGTCGACCTCCGCCAGCGGGTCGCCCTCCCCGCCCGAGCGCAGCCAGTGGCGCAGGGCGTGGTTGTGGGCGGCGACCACGGCCGCCGCGACCACGTTGGCCCGCAGGGTGCCGTCCCTGCGGTCGGCCCACCGGGTCCGCAGATAGTCGCCGAGGGTCTTCTCGTACCGCCAGACGACCGAGAGTTCGTACGTCCGCAGTCCGGTCACCTCTCGGGTGAGCCGGTAGCGCTGCACGGAGAAGGTGGGGTTCTCGGCGTACATCCGCATGACGAGCCGGGCGGCGTCGCAGACGCGGACGATCGGGTCGTCGGAGTCGGCGCTCGCCGCGAGGAAGCGGGTCATGTCGGCGAGGCACTGCTCGTGGTCGGGGAAGACCACGTCCTCCTTCGACGGGAAGTACCGGAAGAAGGAGCGCCGCCCGACGCCCGCGAGCGTGACGATGTCGTCGACGGTGGTCTGCTCGTAGCCCCGCTCGAGGAAGAGCTGGAAGGCCGCGGCGATGAGGGAGTCCCGCATCGCGGGCTTCGGAGAGTTCGTCGAGGCTGTTCCCATGGCCCGAACCTAACACTCGGACCGGCCGATGCAGCACTTGGTGCCGGGAAAATCCGGCACCGAGTGCTGCATCGGGGGTACGGAGGCTCAGCGCGGGGCCATGCGCAGGGCGCCGTCCATCCGGATCGTCTCCCCGTTGAGGTAGTCGTGCTCGACGATCATCGTGACGAGCCGGGCGTACTCCTCCGGGCGCGCGAGGCGCTGCGGGAAGGTGACGCTGGCGGCGAGTCCGGCCCTGACCTCCTCGCCGAATCCGGCCATCATCGGGGTGTCGACGATGCCGGGGGCGACCGTGACGACCCGGATGCCGAACTGCGCGAGGTCACGGGCGGCGGTGACGGTCATGCCCGCGACGCCGGCCTTGGAGGCGGCGTAGGCGATCTGGCCGACCTGGCCCTCGAAGGCGGCGATCGAGGCGGTGTTCACGACCAGGCCGCGCTGTCCGTTCTCGTCGGGCTCGTGCCGGGCGATGGCCTCGGCGGCGAGCCGCATCACGTTGAACGTCCCCAGCAGGTTCACGTTGAGGACCGTGCGGAACAGGTCGAGGTCGTGGGGGCCCTTGCGGCCCAGGATGCGCGCGGAGGGGGCGATGCCCGCGCAGTTCACGGCGAGCCGGAGCTCGGCGCCGTCCGCGTCGATCGCGGCCAGGGCCTCCCGTACCTGGTCCTCGTCGGTGACGTCCGCGGCGAGCAGCCGGACGCCCTCGGGCAGCGGCCCGGCGGCGGCGACGGCCTTGTCCAGGTCGAGGCCGTAGACGGTGGCGCCACGGGCGGCGAGCGCGGCGGCCGTGGCGGCGCCGAGGCCGGAAGCGGCGCCGGTGACGAGAGCGGCGGAGCCGGCGATGTCCATGGAACTCCTCGTTCGTGTCGTGCGGGTGGGGCCCTGCCGCCGGGATGGCCGCCGGACCGGGCGCGTACCCGCGGGGGACCGCGCGGTCCGCGCGATCTGCGCCGCCCACCATAGAACCGCAGGCAGCACCCCCGGAAGCGGAACCAGGACATCCTTCGGCGGTAGTCGACCGGTCGTACACTTTCGCCATGGGGCGAACGAGTGACGCGCGGGAGCGCATCCTGACCGCCGCGAAGACGCTGATGCTGTCGCGCGGCTACTCCGCCCTGGGCGTGGCCGAGATCTGCAAGGCGGCCGGGGTCCCGAAGGGCAGCTTCTACTACTTCTTCGCCTCCAAGGAGGAGCTCGCGCTCGCCGTCATCGACGAGCACTGGACGGGTCAGCGCGCCGAGTGGACCCGCGCGCTGGACGGGGACGTCCCGCCGCTCCAGGGGCTGCGGCGGCTCTTCGACTCCACCGGGGACGAACTGCGCGCCGGGCAGCTGAGCTGCGGCACCGTCACGGGCTGCCTCCTCGGGAACCTGGCCCTGGAGATGAGCACCGGGACGGCGGCCGTGCGCGAGCGGCTGCGGGAGGTCTTCGACGAGCAGGTGGCCCTGGTGGAGGCGACCGTCGAAGAGGCCCGTGGGCGCGGCGAGGTCACCGTCACCGACACCCACGGGGCCGCTCGCGCCCTCGTCGCCCAGCTGGAGGGCCAGGTCCTCTTCGCCAAGCTGTACGACGACGTGGAGCGCTTCGACGCGCTGTGGACCAACTCCCTTACTCTCCTTGGCGCGAGGGTCACCCCACCCCCACCCACCTGATCATCCGTCAGAAGGGCTTGGTCGGCAGGTACTTGCCGTCGAGCGTGATGACGGCCCGCTCGCCGCCCTCGGGGTCGGCGACCTTCTTGACGTCCAGCTTGAAGTTGATCGCCGAGATGATGCCGTCGCCGAACTCCTCGTGGACGAGGGCCTTCAGGGTGGTCCCGTACACCTGGAGCATCTCGTGGAAGCGGTAGATCGTCGGGTCGGTCGGGATGCCGCCGTCGATCGATCCCCTGGTGGGGATCGTGCGCAGCAGCCGGACCGCGTCCTCGTCCAGGCCGAGGAGCCCGGCGACCGCCCGCGCGGCGGGCTCCGGCAGGGCGTGCTGGCCGAGTACGGCGGCGGTGGTGTAGGCGACGGAGAACCCGGCGGCGTCCGCGATCTGCTGCCAGGTCACATCCTTGACGATCTTGGCCTCGACGGCGGCGACGGCGAGCTCGCGACGGGCGGTGGGGTCGAACTGGGCGTGCACCATGAGAGGTACGTCCTTTCCTGTGGTTCTTCTTTTTTTGGGGGGGGAGTTCCGGGGATCAGGCGGCGACGGTGGGGCGCGCTGTGGCGTCGAGCTCCTCGACGGAGCCCTCGGCGATGTCGAAGACCCAGCCGTGCAGCCGCAGGTCTCCCCCGGCGAGCGCGCGGGCGACCGACGGGTGGGTGGCGAGGTTCGCCAGCTGGGCGGCGACGTTCTCGCGCACCAGGGCGGCCACGTCACCCCGGCGTCCGGCCGCGGCGGTGCGGGCCAGGGAGGCGTCCGCGTGGCGCAGCCAGGCGGCGACGGCGGGCGCGGCGCCGAGGTCGTGGCCCTCGGCGAGGGCGGTCATGGCGCCGCAGGCGGAGTGCCCGCAGACGATGACGTCCCGTACGCCGAGGACGGCGACGGCGTACTCGACCGCGGCGGTCACCGCGTCGGCGCCCGGGGTGTGGGCGGGGACGAGGTTGCCGGCGGTGCGGATGACGAACAGCTCGCCCGGATCGGTCTGGGTGATCAGCTCGGGGACGACGCGGGCGTCCGAGCAGCCGATGAAGAGCGTTCCGGGGCGGTGGGCGGTGGCCAGGTGGGCGAAGAGACCGGCTTTGGCAGGGAAGACCTCCCGCTGGAAGCGGTCGATTCCCTCGGCGAGATGAGGCATGCCTTCACCCTGCACGACCAGTGGCTATAGCGTCCAAGACCTGTCATCGATATCTGCCATAGATGAGATCTATAGTCGGTTCATGCAGCCGGAACTCCGCCACCTCCGCTATCTGCTCGCCGTCGCCGAGCACGCCAACTTCACCCGCGCCGCCGAAGAGCTCCGCATCGCCCAGCCCACGCTGTCCCAACAGATCAAACAGCTGGAGAAGGCCGTCGGGGTCCAGCTCCTCGACCGCACCGGCCGGACCGTGCGCCTCACGGACGCCGGGGAGACCTACGCCCGCTACGCCCGGCGCGCGCTCCGGGACCTGGCGGCGGGCGAGCGGGCGGTGCTCGACGTACGGGACCTCTCCCGCGGCCACCTCCGGATCGCGGCCACCCCCACCTTCACCGCGTACCTCACGGGTCCGCTCGTCGCCGCGTTCCACAGGCGCCACCCCGGCATCACCGTGGAGGTGCGGGAGCTGCCGCAGGACCGGATCGAGGCCGAACTCCTCGCCGACCGCCTGGATCTCGGCATCGCCTTCGCCGGCGTCCACCTCCCGGGCATCGAGCCCACCGCGCTCTTCACCGAGACCCTCGGGCTCGTCGTCGGACCTTCGCATCCGTACGCCGGCCGCGAGGAGCCGCTCCCGGTCGACGAGTTGACGGACCGTCCACTCGCCCTGCTGAGCGAGGACTTCGCGACCCGGCGGCACATCGACGCGTACCTGGCCGAGCACCGCGTCCGGCCCCGGATCGCGGTGGAGGCCAACTCCCTCGGGGCGCTCACCGAGATCGTCCGGAGCACCGCGCTGGCCACGGTCCTCCCCGACGCCGTGACCCGCGACCACCCCCGACTGACGCCCGTTCCGCTCTCCCCCGCCCTCCCGTCCCGCGGCGTCTCGCTCCTCGCCCGCGCGAGCGGGTACCGGAGCGCCGCCGCGCATGCGTTCGCGGAACTGGCCGTGGGCTGGGAGGAGTCCGCACGGGGTCAACCGATCGGCTGACCCGGGGGTCGACCGTTGCGCCCTCCGGGTGCAGCCGGGCCGACGACGGGGTACGGGGCGGGGCGATCCCAGGATGGAGGGGAGAGCGGGCCACGGCTTCCCGACGGCCCTCGCGGTTCACCGAGTTCACTGGAGCAGACCCCATGAAGCACGTGAAGAAGGCCTCCTCGCGCACCCGCGCCGTGACCGGTGGCGCGCTCGCCGCCGCCATCGCGCTCGGCGGCCTCGGTGCCTGCTCCGCCAGTGCCACCGGCGAGGACCCGGCCGCCGCCGCCCCGAAGGCCGACGCCAAGAAGGCCGACGCCAAGAACAAGAACACGACGCGGTCGACGCACCTGACGATCGAGGCCGCGACGAAGGCCGCGCAGGCGAGCCTGGACGCCGCCGAGAAGGAGAACCAGCGCGTCTCCGTCGCCGTCGTCGACCGCAACGGCAACACCATCGTCACCCTGCGCGGCGACGGCGCCGGCCCGCAGTCCTACGAGTCCGCCGAGCGCAAGGCGTTCACCGCCGTCTCCTGGAACGCCCCGACCTCCGTCCTCGCCGGCCGCCTCACCCAGGCCCCGAACCTGAAGGACATCCCCGGCACCCTCTTCCTCGCGGGCGGCGCCCCCGTCACCGCCAAGGGCGCCCCCATCGCGGGCATCGGTGTCGCGGGCGCGCCCTCCGGCGACCTCGACGAGAAGTTCGCCCAGGCCGGCGTCGCCGCCCTCGGCAAGTAAGCCGGAGGGCTCGCCGGGATCGTGCGCCACCCGCTACCAGCTACCCGCCGCCCGCTACCCGCGCACGAGGCCGCGGCTGATCACCAGGCGCTGGATCTGGTTCGTGCCCTCGAAGATCTGCATGATCTTCGCCTCGCGCATGTAGCGCTCGACCGGGAAGTCGCGGGTGTAGCCGTAGCCGCCGAGGACCTGGACGGCGTCGGTGGTGACCTTCATGGCCGTGTCGGTGGCGATGAGCTTCGCCGCGCTGGCCTGGCGGCTGAACGGGCGGCCGAGGTCGCGGCGGCGGGCCGCGTCCAGGTAGGTGGCGCGGGCCGCGTCGACCGCGGCGGCCATGTCGGCGAGGAGGAAGCCGAGGCCCTGGTGGTCGACGATCCGGCGGCCGAAGGTGGTGCGCTCGTTGGCGTAGTCGACGGCGGCGTCGAGGGCGGCCTGGGCGAGGCCCGTGGCGCAGGCGGCGATGCCGAGGCGGCCGCTGTCGAGGGCGCTGAAGGCGATCTGGAGCCCCTGCCCCTCCTCCCCTATGCGCCGGTCGGCGTCGAGGAGGGCGCCGTCCCAGTAGGCGGAGGTGGTCGGGACCGCCTGGAGGCCCATCTTCCGCTCGGGTGCGCCGAAGCTCAGGCCCTCGGTGGCGCCGGGGGCGAGGAAGCAGGAGATGCCGTGGCTGCCGGGGGCGGTACGGGCGAAGAGGGCGTAGAAATCGGCCTTGCCGCCGTGGGTGATCCAGGCCTTGGTGCCGGTGACGCGGTAGGCGCCGCCGTCCTGGAGCTCGGCCTTGCAGCTGAGGGCGGCGGCGTCGGAGCCGGCCTGCGGCTCGGAGAGGCTGTAGCCGCCGATGGTCCGGCCCTCCAGCATCGCGGGCAGCCAGCGCTCCTTCTGCTCCGGCGTACCGAAGGTGTGGAGGGGGTGGCAGGCCAGCGTGTGCACGCTGGTGGCGACGGCGACGGCCGCCCAGCGCGCGGCGAGCTCTTCCAGGACCTGGAGGTAGACCTCGTACGGCTGGCCTCCGCCGCCGTACTCCTCGGGGTAGGCGAGGCCGAGCAGCCCGGCCTCTCCGAGGGTGGTGAAGAGACCTTCGGGATAGGTCTCGGCGGCCTCGTGCTCGTTCACCCGCGGAGAGAGCTCCTTGTCGGCGATCTCCCGGGTGAGGGCGATGAGGTCCGCCGCCTCGGGGGTGGGAAGCAGGCGGTCGACATCCATGGCGACTCCAGCGGCGCGCAAAGTGGTACTGGGGCAGGTACTGCAGTACCGCTTAGCGTAGCGCAGTCGAGTCCCGCCGTAACCCCTCACCACCGGGGCTCGAGGTCGCCCGGAGGGCGGCCTGGAATACTGTCCGCGTGATCGAGACCTCCTCCGCCGACGCCCCGAAACTGACGGGCCGCGGAGCGGCACGCCGCTCCGCCCTCTTCGAGGAGCTCGTCGCCCTGCTCGTCGGCGAGGGTTTCGCCCGCCTGACGCTCGACGACCTCGCCGCCCGCCTGCGCTGCTCGAAGCGCACCCTGTACGGCCTCGCCGGCAGCAAGGAGCAGCTGGTCCGGGCGGCGGTCGTGCACTTCTTCCGGCGGGCCACGGCCCGGGTCGAGGCGGTCCTCGCCGCCGCGACCGACCCCGCCGAACGGCTCGCCGCCTATCTGCGCGCGGTCTCGGCCGAGCTGGCGCCGGTCTCGCCGCAGTTCTTCGACGACGTGGCCGCCTTCGAGCCGGCGGCCGAGGTGTACGAGCGCAACACCCGCGCGGCGGCCGGCCGGGTCCAGCAGCTCATCGAGGAGGGCGTGCGGGCCGGTGTCTTCCGCGAGGTGCACGTGACCTTCGCGGCCGACGTCATCTCCTCGGTGATGGTCCGCATCCAGCGGCGCCAGGTGGCCGCGGCGACCGGCCTGGCCGACGCCGAGGCGTACGAGCAGCTGGCCGAGCTGCTCCTCAGCGGACTCCGGAAGGCCTGAACCCCTCCAACGGGCACGAATGGCCGGTTTCGGCCCACGTTCGATCACTCTGCGCACGTGATCAACTACTGTGTGCCGCGCCACTGACCATCCTCACCCAGGGAGACCTCCGCGTGGAGCGCAGCCGTACCGTCCTCAGGATCCGTGCCGTACTCGCCGCCATGGGCGTGACCGCCGCGCTCGCCGCGGCCCCGGCGGCGCAGGCCGCGCCCGCCGAGCAGCCCGCCGAGCAGCGGGCGGGGAGTTCCGTCGCCGCTCCCCCGGCCCCCTGCACCGGGGAGTTCGAGGGCGACAAGCGGCTCGGCCCGAAGTTCCTGCCGAAGAAGTGGCAGGAGCCCGTGGGCCCGCTGCTCAACCGCTACCACCGGACGGGGCAGCTCTCCTCCGCCGACTTCCTCAAGAAGTACTGGGAGGGTCCGGCCGACACCGGCAGCTGGAAGTACCCGCCGAACGACGGCTTCGGCGAGGTCAACGGCACCGTCGACAAGGCGCCCGAGCTGCTGGCGGAGGGCGAGCGCCTGGACCGCTTCGGCTCGGAGTTCGGCTCGTACCTGGCCCCGGCCGGTGACGACTACGCCAAGCGCGCGCTGCCCCCGCAGAACCTCAACACCCGGGACGCCGCCTTCCCCTGCGACTACCACCTGTACGAGGTGACGAAGTCGTTCGTGGTCTGGGAGGGCTCCATCGCGCCCTGGTTCGAGCAGCCGGGCGGCGGCCGCCAGATCAAGCTGGACCCGGCCTTCCTGAACCCGGGCGAGGGCCAGCGGCTGAGCGTCAAGTGGCTGCTCGACAACGGCTACCTGGTGCGCGTCCCCGCGTGACCGACCGCCACACGCTGGAGCGGGCACTCCGGGAGGCCGGGGTGCCCGAGGCGTACTACTGGATCGAGGGCGTCCACGAACCGACGCCCACCCCGCCCGACTTCGTCTATCTGCGGACGCGTCCGGGCGGGCCCGCGGACAGGCCCGTGGGCGGGCCGACGGGCGGGGCCGCGGGCGGTGCCACCGAGGGCGGTACGACATGGGAGACCGGGGTGTACGAGCGCGGCGCCCACGAGCCCGTCGCCACGCACGACTCGGAGGCCGGGGCCTGCGACCACCTCCGTACACTCCTGGGTGTGTAGCGCGCCGTCCCGCGTTCAGGTCCTGAAGACCTGAAGGGCTTATTTCAGAATACGACTTAAAGCCCAAGAGAAGCGCTCGCCCGGGGCCCCACCAGAGGTATCTTGCGATCAGGACTACTTCACCAGGGGGCCCAAGTGACCACGCGAAACGGCCGCACGGTGCGCGACCTGCGGCGCGAGAACCGCACCGCCGTCCTCCAGCGCCTGTACTTCGACGGGCCGATGAGCCGCTTCTCGCTGGGGCCCGCGACCGGGTTGAGCTCGGGCTCGGTCAGCAACGTGGTCGCCGAACTCCTCGCGGAGGGTCTCGTCGAGGAGGCCGGCAGCGTCGACTCCGCCGGCGGCCGCCCGCGCATCCTGGTGCGGGTCACCCCCGCCAGCGGCTTCATGATCGGCGTCGACGTGGGCGAGACCCGGGTCAGGATCGAGCTCTTCGACCTCACCCTCACCGAACTCGCCCGCGCCGAGCGCCCGTTGACGGCCGACAGCCCCCACCCGCACGACCGGTACGAGGTCGGGGTCATCGTGGAGCACGTCCGCGAGGGCATCGCGGAGCTCCTGCGGGCGGCCGACGTTCCCGCCGAGCGGCTCCTCGGCGTCGGGATCGGCGTTCCCGGCATCGTGGCCCGTACCGACGAGGACGGCGCGGTCGTCCACGGCCAGACCACCGGCTGGGACGCCGTCCCCCTCGAACGGCTCCTGCGCGAGGCCGTCGACCTGCCCGAGTCCGTCCCGTACTGGATCGACAACGGCGCCAAGACCCTCGGCCAGGCCGAGATGTGGTTCGGCGCCGGACGCGGGGCCCGCAGCGCCGTCGTCGTCCTCTTCGGCTCCGGCGTCGGCGCCTGTGTCGTCACCGACCCCATGGGACCCGGCCGGGCACTCGAATGGGGCCATCTGACCGTCAGCGTCCGGGGCCGCCGCTGCCGCTGCGGCTCCCACGGCTGCCTGGAGGCCTACGCCGGCGCCGAGGCCCTCCTCGACCGCTGGCGCGAGGCGGGCGGACAGCCACCGGCCGGTGCGGACGAGGAGACCGCGCTGACCGCGATGCTCGCCGCCGCCTACCCGGCCGACGCCGACCGGACACCCGACGCCACCGCACTCGCCGTCCTGGAGGAGACCGCCGAGTACCTCGGCGCCGGCTTCGGCGACCTGATCAACCTCTTCCAGCCCGAACGCATCCTCGTCGGCGGCTGGGCCGGCCTCCAGCTCGGCGACCGGTTCCTGGAGACGGTCAAGGGCTACACCGCACAGTACGCGCTGGCGTACCCGGCTGCCCGGGTCGACATCGGCATGGGGACGCTCGGCCCCGACGCGGTGACCGTCGGCGCGGCGATCCTGCCGCTCGCCGACTTCTTCGCCCGGGGCGGGCGGCGCGCCGAACCGGAGGTCGCCGAGGAACGGCCCGCCTGGACCTCGACCGTGCGGGAGCGGACCGCCCGCTGAGGCTTCGGCCGGCCGAGACGCCCCGGGCGGCCGGCTCAGGCGACGGAGCCTATGCGGCCGTCGGGCTCGCGGGGGCCGTCGTGGTGGATCGGGGTGTGCGCGCCGGTGAGCGAGGTGCCGCTGCCGCCGCGCCGGTTGGCGACGATCTCGGCGCCGATGGACAGGGCGGTCTCCTCCGGCGTGCGGGCGCCGAGGTCCAGGCCTATCGGGGAGCGCAGCCGGGCGAGTTCGAGCTCGGTGACGCCGACCTCGCGCAGCCGCTTGTTGCGGTCCTCGTGGGTGCGGCGGGAGCCCATGGCGCCGATGTACGCGACGGGAAGCCTGAGGGCGGCCTTGATGAGCGGCACGTCGAACTTGGCGTCGTGGGTGAGGACGCACAGGACGGTGCGGCCGTCGACCTCCGTGGACTCCAGGTAGCGGTGGGGCCAGTCGACGACGATCTCGTCGGCCTCGGGGAAGCGGGCCGGCGTCGCGAAGACGGGCCGCGCGTCGCAGACGGTGACGTGGTAGCCGAGGAACTTGCCGACCCGGACGAGGGCGGAGGCGAAGTCGATGGCGCCGAAGACGATCATGCGGGGGGCGGGGACGGAGGACTCGACCAGAAGGGTCAGCGGCTGTCCGCAGCGGCTGCCGTCCTCGCCGATCTCTACGGTGCCGGTGCGGCCCGCGTCGAGCATCGCGCGGGCCTCGCCCGCCGCGGTGCGGTCCAGCTCGGGGTGGCCGCCGAGCCTTCCCTCGTACGAGCCGTCGGGGCGGACGAGGAGGGCGGTGCCCCGCAGCTCGTCCGGTCCGTCGACGATCCGGGCGAGGGCCGCGGCCTCCCCCGTGGAGGCGGCCGCGAGCGCGGCGGGGAAGACCCCGCCGCGTACCGGGGTGACGAGGATGTCGATGATGCCGCCGCAGGTCAGACCCACGGCGAAGGCGTCCTCGTCGCTGTAGCCGAAGCGCTCGACGACGGTCTTCCCGTCTTCGAGGGCCTGCCGGCACAGCTCGTAGACCGCGCCCTCCACACACCCGCCGGAGACCGATCCGATCGCCGTGCCCTCGCTGTCGACGGCGAGGGCCGCTCCCGGCTGCCGGGGCGCGCTGCCGCCGACGGCCACGACGGTGGCGACGGCGAAGGTGCGTCCCTGCTCGACCCACCGGTGCAGCTCTTCGGCGATGTCCAGCATTTCGGTCTCCTTGGGTGTGTGCGGAGGGCGACGGTACGGCGTCAGCTGACGCCGAGCCAGCTCTCGATCGGATGGATCGCGAAGTACACGATGAAGATCGCGGTCAGGCCCCACATGAAGGCGCCCACTTCGCGCGCCTTGCCCTGCGCCACCTTGATGACGACGTAGGAGATGACACCGGCCGCGACACCCGTGGTGATGGTGTAGGTGAACGGCATCAGGACCACGGTGAGGAACACCGGGATCGCCACGGAGCGGTCGCTCCAGTCGACGTGCTTGGCGTTCTGCATCATCATCGCGCCGATGACGACCAGGGCGGCGGAGGCGACCTCGGCCGGGACGATCGCGGTGAGCGGGGTGAAGAAGAGGCAGAGGGCGAAGAACGCGCCGGTGACGACGGAGGAGAGACCCGTACGGGCTCCCTCGCCCACGCCGGTGGCCGACTCGACGAAGACGGTCTGGCCGGAGCCGCCGCCGACACCACCGATGACGCCGCCGGCGCCGTCGATGAACAGGGCCTTGGACAGGCCCGGCATGCGGCCCTTGTCGTCGGCCAGGTTGGCCTCGGAGCCGACGCCGATGATGGTGGCCATGGCGTCGAAGAAGCCGGCGAGGACCAGGGTGAAGACGATCATGGTGATCGTGATGTAGCCGACGTCGCCCCAGCCGCTGAAGGAGACCTCGCCGATGAGCGAGAAGTCCGGCGCGGAGACGGCGCTGCCGTTGAGCTCCGGCGGGCCGGAGAACCAGGCGCCGGCGCCCTTGGCGGGTATGTCGGCGACCGCGTTGACGATCATGGCGATGACCGTGCCCGCGACGATGCCGATCAGGATGGCGCCGGGGATGTTGCGGGCCTGAAGGGCGAAGATCAGGAGCAGGGTGACGGCGAAGATGAGGACGGGCCAGCCCTGGAGCTCACCGAGCGGGCCGAGGACGACCGGGCCGCCGCCGGGCGAGGGGTTCTCGTGGACGAAGCCGGCCTTGACGAAGCCGATGATCGCGATGAAGAGGCCGATGCCGATGGTGATCGCGTGCTTGAGCGCCAGCGGGATGGCGTTCATGATCATCTCGCGGAGGCCGGTGACCACCAGGAGACAGATCACCACACCGTAGGCGACACACATCGCCATCGCCTGCGGCCAGGTCATGACGGCGATGACCTGCGAGGAGAGCACGCCGGAGACGCTGAGGCCGGCCGCGAGCGCGAGGGGGACCTTGCCCCAGAAGCCCATCAGGAGGGTGGTCACGGCGGCGGCGAGAGCCGTCGCGGTGATCAGCGCGGGCTGGCTGAGGACGTTGCCGTCCACATCCTTGCCGCCGAGGATCAGGGGGTTGAGCAGGAGAATGTACGCCATCGCCATGAAGGTGGTGACGCCGCCGCGGATCTCCGTCGCGACGGTGGATCCTCTCTCCGAGATGTGAAAGTACCGGTCGAGCCAAGAACGGCCGGCGGGGACGTTGGAGCCGGAGCCCGCGTCCTCCGATGCGGTCTTGGGCTCCACAGACGACTGGGTCATGGGGCCTACTCCCAAGGTTCAAAGGGGCACCCGCATCAGACTTCGAAGGATTCTGATCTGGTGAAGCTGCGGGATTTGGGATGCTGCGTGGGCTGCACGACCCGGGGGACGGCCCGAGACGAACGAAGTGAATCGGCACTGCGGGTACTGCGGGGGTACTGAGGGTGCTGAGGGTGATGCGGGTACTGCAGGTGGTGCGGGTGCTGCAGGTGGTGCTGGTACTGCGGGGGGAGTACTCCGGGCGGTACGGGCGGGCGGGGAAGTGTGACGTTCCCGGGAGGCACGCACCGCCCGGAGAGTCCTACAGGGTGCCGGTGAGCGCCTCGGGGCGGACCGGCGTCTTGTTGAGCTCCAGGCCCGTCGCCGCCCGGATCGCCGCGAGGACGGCCGGGGTGGACGACAGGGTCGGGGCCTCGCCGACGCCCCGCAGGCCGTACGGCGCGTTGGGGTCGGCGAGTTCGAGCACGTCGACCGGGATGGTCGGCGTGTCGAGGATCGTGGGGATCAGGTAGTCCGTGAAGGAGGGGTTGCGCACCTTCGCGGTCTTGGGGTCGACGATGATCTCCTCCATGACCGCCACGCCCAGGCCCTGGGTGGTGCCACCCTGGATCTGCCCGACGACGGAGAGCATGTTGAGTGCCTTGCCGACGTCCTGGGCGGTGGCGAGCTCGATGACCTTCACGAGGCCGAGCTCGGTGTCCACCTCGACGACCGCGCGGTGCGCGGCGAAGGTGTACTGGACGTGTCCCTCGCCCTGGCCGGTGACCAGGTCGAACGCCTGGGTCGGGCGGTGGCGGAACTCGAGCTCGATGTCGATCGGCGCCTCCCCCTCGAGGACCTCGGCGATGTCCGCGAGGACCTCGCCGCCGTCGGTGACGACCTTGCCGCTCTCCAGGAGGAGTTCGGCGGTCGCCCACGCGGGGTGGTAGGAGCCCTTCTTGCGGCGGCCGAGCTCCAGGACCTTCTCGCGGACGGCCTCGCAGGTGTTCTTCACGGCGCCACCGGTCATGTACGTCTGCCGGGAGGCGGACGTCGAACCGGCGGAGCCGACCTGGGTGTCGGCCGGGTGGATGGTCACCTGCGTGACGCCCAGCTCCGTACGGGCGATCTGGGCGTGCACGGTGACACCGCCCTGGCCGACCTCCGCCATGGCCGTGTGGACCATGGCGACGGGCTCGCCGTTGATGACCTGGAGGACCACGCGGGCGGTCGAGTAGTCGTCGAAGCCCTCGGAGAAGCCGACGTTCTTGATGCCGACCGCGTAGCCGACGCCGCGGACGACGCCCTCGCCGTGGGTGGTGTTCGACAGGCCGCCGGGCAGTGCGCGGACGTCCGCGCCCTCGCCGGCGGTCTCCCACTGGCGCTCCGGCGGCATCGGGCGGGCCTTGACGCGGCGGAGCAGCTCGGCGACGGGCGCCGGGGAGTCCACGACCTGGCCGGTGGGCATGATCGTGCCCTGCTCCATGGCGTTCAGCTGGCGGAGCTCGACCGGGTCCATGCCCAGCTTCGCCGCGAGCTTGTCCATCTGGGCCTCGTACGCGAAGCAGGCCTGGACGGCGCCGAAGCCGCGCATCGCGCCGCAGGGCGGGTTGTTCGTGTAGAGCGCGATCGCCTCGATGTCGACGTCGTCGACGACGTACGGGCCGACGGAGAGGGAGGAGGCGTTGCCGACGACGGCCGGGGAGGCCGAGGCGTAGGCGCCGCCGTCGAGCACGATCCGGCACTTCATGTGCGTGAGCTTGCCGTCCTTGGTGGCGCCGTGCTCGTACCAGAGCTTCGCCGGGTGACGGTGCACGTGCCCGAAGAAGGACTCGAAGCGGTTGTAGACGATCTTCACCGGCTTGCCCGTGGCCAGGGCCAGGAGGCAGGCGTGGATCTGCATCGAGATGTCCTCGCGGCCGCCGAAGGCACCGCCGACGCCGGAGAGCGTCATGCGCACCTTCTCCTCGGGGAGACCGAGGACGGGGGCGATCTGACCGAGGTCCGAGTGCAGCCACTGGGTGGCGACGTAGAGGTCGACACCGCCGTCCTCGGACGGCACGGCGAGGCCGGACTCCGGGCCGAGGAAGGCCTGGTCCTGCATGCCGAAGGTGTACTCGCCCTCGACGATGACGTCGGCGCGCTTGCGGGCCTCCGCCACGTCGCCGCGGATGATCGGCTGGCGGTGCACGATGTTCGGGTGCGGGACGTGACCGATGTGGTGGTCGTCGCGGCCCTCGTGGATCAGCGGCGCGTCGGGGGCGAGGGCGGAGGCCTCGTCCGTGACGACCGGCAGCTCCCGGTAGTCGATCTTGATCTTGGCGGCCGCGCGGCGGGCGGTCTCCGGGTGGTCGGCGGCCACGAGGGCGACCGGCTCACCGTGGTGACGTACCCGGCCGTTGGCGAGTACGGGGGTGTCCTGGATCTCCAGGCCGTAGTTCTTCATCGGGGCCGGCAGGTCGTCGTACGTCAGCACCGAGTACACGCCGGGCATGGCGAGGGCCTCGGAGATGTCGATGGAGACGATCTCGGCGTGGGCGACGGTGCTGCGCAGGGTCTGGCCCCACAGCATGTCCTCGTGCCACATGTCCGAGGAGTACGCGAACTCGCCGGTGACCTTGAGGGTGCCGTCCGGGCGGAGCGTGGACTCGCCGATGCCGCCCTTGGTGTGGTTCTGCGTGACGTTCGTCGGCGTGCCCGCCGGAACGGTGCGCGTGTTCTGAGCCATCGTCAGACCGCCTCTCCCTGACGGGCGGCCGCCAGGCGGACCGCGTCGAGGATCTTCTCGTAGCCCGTGCAGCGGCAGAGGTTGCCGGAGAGGGCCTCACGGATGTCCTGGTCGGACGGGTCGCTCTGGCGCTCCAGGAGCTCGTCGGCCGCGATCAGCAGACCCGGGGTGCAGAAGCCGCACTGGACGGCGCCGGCGTCGATGAACGCCTGCTGGATCGGGCTCAGTTCGACGCCCTCGCCGGTCTGCGAGTCCTGACCCGGCTTGGCCTCCCACTTCTTGGCGGAGTCGAGCGAGGTGCCGCAGGCACCCGTACCGCAACCGGCGTGCTCCGCACGCTCCTTGGCGAAGTCGGCGAGGCCCTCGACGGTGACGACCTCGCGGCCCTCGACCTGGCCGGCGGCGACGAGGCACGAACAGACCGGCACGCCGTCGAGGCGGACCGTGCAGGAGCCGCACTCGCCCTGCTCGCAGGCGTTCTTGGAGCCGGGGAGGCCCATCCGCTCACGCAGGACGTAGAGGAGGGACTCGCCCTCCCAGACGTCGTCGGCTTCCTGGGGACGGCCGTTGACCGTGAAATTGACGCGCATGGTTATGCAGCTCCCTCAAGCGTGCGGCCGGTTCCGCGGTACTGCTCCCAGGTCCAGCCGAGCTGGCGGCGGGCCATGATGCCGACGGCGTGGCGGCGGTACTTGGCGGTGCCTCGGACATCGTCGATCGGGTTGGCGGCGGCCGAGCAGAGGTCGGCGAACTGCTTGGCGACCGACGGGGTGATGATCTTGCCGTTGTCCCAGAAGCCGCCTTCCTCCAGAGCCGCGTTCAGGAAGGCCTCGGCCTCCTTGGCGCGGATGGGGGTCGGCGCGGCGGAGCCGATGCCGGTGCGGACCGTCCGGGTCTCCGGGTGCAGGGCCAGGCCGAAGGCGCAGACGGCGATGACCATCGCGTTGCGGGTGCCGACCTTGGAGTACTGCTGGGGGCCGTCCGCCTTCTTGATGTGGACGGTCTTGATGAGCTCGTCGGGCTGGAGCGCGTTGCGCTTCACGCCCGTGTAGAACTCGTCGATCGGGATGAACCGGCTGCCGCGGACCGACTCGACCTCGACCTCGGCGCCCGCGGCGAGCAGGGCCGGGTGGGCGTCGCCGGCCGGCGACGCGGTGCCGAGGTTGCCCCCGACGCCGCCGCGGTTACGGATCTGCGGGGAGGCGACCGTGTGCGAGGCGAGCGCCAGGCCCGGGAGCTCGGCCCGCAGGTTCTCCATGATCTGGGTGTACGGGACGGAGGCGCCGAGGCGGACGTTCTCCTCTCCGACCTCCCACTCGCGCAGCAGCTCGATACGGTTCAGGTCCAGGAGGTACTCGGGGCGCCGGTGGTCGAAGTTGATCTCGACCATGATGTCGGTGCCACCCGCAATGGGCACGGCCGTGGGGTGCTCTGCCTTGGCGGCGAGCGCCTCCTCCCAGCTGGCGGGGCGAAGGAAGTCCATGGTGGCTCTCTTCTAGTGCTTCTAGTGATCGGGGGTCGAACGCATGGGCCCGGGGGGACGGCCGGCCCTCGACTTCTTATTCATGTGCTGTTAACGCGGTGTGTGGCCTAGTACACAAGCCCACCTTCGCCCGGGTGCAGTCACCGAAAACATGAAGGAGTTGGCTGGTGCCCGTCGTCGTCTTGTAGATTCGAACGAACGGGGGGAAACGGCAACCTCTCCGTTTTCCCCTGGAAACGGTGGCACCACGCCACCGTCGACAACGCGACACCCCATGATCCCCACGACCACCCACTGAAGGAACGGCGGCGACACGATGCGGCTGCGCGCACTGATGGAGAACGACGCGCTGGGGCTGCGCCTGCTCGGCGGTGAGGACGAGCTGGACCGCACCGTCCGCGGCGTGATGACGACGGACCTCAAGGATCCCAGCCGGTACCTGTCCGGCGGCGAGCTGGTGCTCACCGGCCTCGCCTGGCTGCGGGAGCCGGCGGACGCCGAGCCCTTCGCCCGCATCCTGGCCTCGGCCGGGGTGGCCGCCCTCGCGGCGGGCGAGGCGGAGCTGGGCGACATTCCCGATGATCTCGTACAGGCGTGTTTGCGCCATCGGCTGCCGCTCTTCGCGGTGAACGAGTCCGTTGCGTTCGCGACGATCACCGAACACGTTGTTCGACAGGTCTCCGGCGAGCGGGCGGGCGACCTGGCGGCCGTCGTCGACCGGCACCGGCGGCTCATGACCTCCGGCCCCGCGGGCGGCGGCCCCGAGGTCGTCCTCGACCTCCTCGGCTCCGACCTGGACCTTCGGGCCTGGGTCCTCTCCCCCACCGGTCGCCAGATCGCGGGCGCGGGCGAGCCCCTCGACAGCGGCCTCGCGGCGACCCTGGCGGGCGAGCACCTGGCCGCGACCCGCACCGGGCGGCGCGGCCCGCACCGGCTGAACCACGCCGGAGTCACGTACTCGCTCTTCCCGATCCGTAACACCGGCCGCGGCCCCGCCCCCGCCTCCAGGGACGTGCGCGAGACGGTCCTGTCGGACTGGCTGCTCGCCGTCGAGGCCGACGCCGGGGACTGGCCGGCCGCCCGGCTCGACCTGCTCCAGGGCGTCACCCAGCTGATCGCCGTCGAGCGGGACCGGCGCGACGCAGCCCGTACGGTACGGCGCCGGCTCGCCCAGGAGGTCCTGGAGCTGGTGCAGACGGGCGCCGCGCCCGCCGAGATCGCGGCCCGCCTGCGGGTCGCGGCCCCGGTGCTGCTGCCCGGGCTCGGCACGGCCCCGCACTGGCAGGTCGTCGTCGCCCGCGTCGACTGGGAGCAGGAGGGCGGCCAGGGGGCCGTCGTGGACGGCGGGCCGGTCGCCCAGGCGCTCCTGGAGGAGATCCTCGTCGACCCGGCGACCGTCGGTGCCGAGTCCGCCGACCGGATCGCCGTGGCCCACAGCGGCGACGAGGCGATCGCCCTGGTCCCGCTGGCGTCCGCGCCGCTGCCGGACAGCGAGGACGAGGGTCCGGCGACCGCGCTCGGCCTGCACGCGGACGCGCTGCTGGCCGCCGTACGCGCCCCGCTCTCCTCCGGTCTCGCCGACGACGGGCGGCTCACGCTCGGCGTCAGCGCGGCCGTGCACTCGGCGGAGGGCCTGCGCGGGGCCCTGGAGGAGGCCCGGCACGCCCGCCGGGTCGCCGCCGCCCGCCCGGGCCGGGTCTGCGCCGCCGGCCACCACGAGCTGGCCTCGCACGTCCTGCTGCTGCCGTTCGTGCCGGACGACGTCCGCCGCGCCTTCACGGCCCGGCTGCTCGACCCGCTGCGCGACTACGACCGGCGGCACCGCGCGGAGCTCATCCCGACCCTGGAGGCCTTCCTGGACTGCGACGGCTCCTGGACGCGCTGCGCCACCCGCCTGCACCTGCACGTGAACACGCTGCGCTACCGGGTGGGCCGGATCGAGCAGCTCACGGGCCGCGACCTCTCCCGCCTGGAGGACAAGCTCGACTTCTTCCTCGCCCTCCGGATGAGCTGAAGAGCCGATTTCCCGGGGATTCACCCTTCCGCGCCTCTCGGTGGACGACCTTCGAATTTCACCCTTTCGAATGAGTCCGTCGGAGTGACGTCCGGGCTGGTGGCAGCCCGTCGGCCGGGTCGGCCGACGGGCCTCGCCGGGGCCTGATCCCGGGCCCGACAGCGATCTGACGGGCTGTCGGCCGCCGCCCGGACGACGGCGTCCGCACGGGCCGGACTCTTGTGAAATTTTTCACCTGACCCCTTGGCCATGTACCGCCCTTCGTGCTGAGATGCGGGTCTACTCAACAGCTCAATGGCGCGCTCGGGGAGGGCAATGTGGCGGATACCGCCATGTCTGGTTCCGAATCAAAGGGTGGCGAAGATCCGTCCCTCGCCTACGGCAAGGAGACTCCCGTGGAGACCGCCATATGGCGGCTCCGCTCCCGAGGTTGTTGGACGGACGCGGCAGCACTGCTCGCCCCGTACGCGACCGAACCGGCCGCCGCGCTCGAACGGGCGGCCCTGCTGATCGAGCGCTGCCTCTACACGGAACAGGGGTGGGCCGACGCCGAGGAGGCGCTCCGGGCGGCCGAGGCGGTGGCCCGCACCGACGAGGAGCGGGGCGCCGCGGCCTGCGAACGCGGCTATCTCGCCTACGCGTCCACCCTGTTGGGGGTCCGCGACCGGGCCGACGAGGCCCGCATGGCCCTGGGCCGCGCGGCGGCCCTGATCGCCCCCTCGGACGAGGGCCGGCCACTGCTGGACTTCCGGCGCGGGCTGATCGCCCAGAACCTCGGCGACTCGCCCCAGGCGGCCCGCGCCGCGTACCGCAGGGCGCACGCGGGGGCGACGGCACAGGGGGACTCGCTGCTGCTCTCCTCCACCTGGCGTCACCTCGCCGGACTCGCCCTGCGGGAAGGCGAGTTGGCGGAGGCGAGGCACGGCTTCGCGGAGTCGCTGCGGATCCGCGAGGAGTTGGGCTACCTGGTCGGCACGGCCCCGGCGCTCACCGCCCTCGCCGACACGGAGACCGAACCGGAGGCCGGCCGCCTCCGCGCGGAGGCAAGCCGCCTCTTCCGCCTCCTCGGCGGCGTCCCCACCTGGCTCTCGTCCCAGCTGACCCCCCGGCCTGCGACCTGAAGTCACCGACGGGAACACTGAAATGACGTTCCGTCAGTAATTGTGCGATGTGCCTCCGCGCTGCGGCGCCGGGGCACATCGCCGGACATCGAGAGGACACCGACCGGACACCGAGAGGTCCGCTCGACCGTCACGACTCCGCCGAGGTCACCCCTCGGGCGAGGGCCGGAGGAGTCTCTCCCGGGATCTCGGTACGAGGCACACCAGGCTCTCGTCGGTGCCGACCAGCAGGGCTCCCGCGCCGGTGACCGCGACCGCGCGGATCGGGGGGCCCGGGCGGAAGGAGAGCTTCGGGCCGCCTTCCGGGTGGTGGAGTTCCACGAGGCCGTCGGCCCAGGCCACGGCGACCAGGGGGCCGTGCGGGGTCTCCGTCGCGTGCAGGGAGACCACCGGGGAGGGGCGTTCGGCGAGGGGTTCGGGGCGCGGGTCCCGGCCCGGGGTCCAGAGCCGGACGGTGCCGTCGGCGCCGCCCGAGCACACGAACGGGGTCTCGGACTCGACGGCGGCGACCGCCGTGACCCGGCCGCTGTGCGGGGCGGCCTGGTGCAGCCCCGTCAGGCCGAAGGCGTGCACGGAGCCGAGCCGGTCCCCCACCACCACCGAGCCGGCGATCGCCGCGAGGGCCGTCCCCGGGTGGCGGGCCAGCGTCGCGGAGACGGCCTCGGTGAGCCGCTCCAGGTACGGGGCCCGGGGGGCCGTGCCTCGTACGGAGTGCAGTCTGCCCCGGTCGTCCAGGAGCAGCACCGTGCCGTCCGGTGAGGGGGCGAGCGCCGTGACCCGGCCGGGGACGGTGTGCGCGAGGCGCCCGGCGGAGCTCGCGTCGGCCTCGTGGAGCAGGCGTACGGTGCCGGTGCGGTCGCCGACGAGCAGCGTGCCCTCCAGCGGGCCGCCCGCGGAGCCGAGTACCGCGACGGGTCCCGGCCACGGGGGCGTCAGGTCGCCGCGGTTGCGGGCCCACCGGAGCCGCCAGGCGGCTCCTTCGGCGAGCCCTGCCAGTGCGGGCCGCAGCCGGGGATCGGCGCCGTCCCCGAGGGCGGCGAGAAGGACCAGCGCCCGCTCCGCCGGGGCCTGTTCGCGGCAGAGCGACTGGCCGGCCCGCAGCCAGGCGGTCCTGAGCCCCCCGTGGTCGTCAACCGCGCCCTCACCGGAACCCTCACCGGATCCGGTGACATACGCCGTGGTGACGAGCAGCGGGTCGGCCGCGCACACGGCGAGCGGGTCGGAGAGGTCCGGCAGCGGGCGTACGGGCTCCGCGGGGGCGCCGTCGGCGGGTGCGGGCTCGCCGTCCAGGTCCACGACCGTCGCCCGGCGGGCGGAGCGCAGGGTCTCGGGGGCCGGGCTGCCGGTGCGGGCCTCGACGACGAGACGGACGCGCCCCACCCCGGCGAGCTCGCCGATGAGCTCGGTGAGCGCGGCGGGTTCGGCGGCGGCGTGGAGGTCCGTGAGCAGGAGGACGGCCCGGCCCGAGGGCCGCGCCTCGCTGGTGGCGAGGGCGTGGACGAGCTCGCCGGGCGAGCCGGCCACCACGCCGAGCCGGTCGGCGATGGTCCAGGTCGCGCCGAGCGCGCTCTGCCCGGCCAGCGGGACGAGAACGCGGGGCGTGCGGCGGCGCCGGCCGCCGGCGCGCGGGCCGTGCCTGGCGAACCAGCCGAGCAGAGCCGTCTTGCCGCTGCCGGGGGCGCCGGTGACGAGGCAGAGCCGGGGCGCCTCGGGATCGGTGAGCCAGCCGAGCAGGGCGGTGGCCTCGGCTTCCGTACCGGTGACGGCTCGGCGTCCCTCCCATGCCGGGGGCGGGGTCGCGGACGGCATGGGACACCTCACGGGCGACGCGGTGCGGGCGGGCTGACGTCAACGACCTTAGTGCTCTTGAGCGCTCAGCACTCCGATCCGGCGAAGTGCTCCCGGGCGCTCAGCGCTCCGGTCCCGCGAAGTGCTCCCGGGCGCTCAGCACTCCGGTCCCGCGAAGTGCCGACGGGCGCTCAGCGCTCCGATCCGGCGAAGTGCCGGCGGGCGCTCAGCACTCCGATCCGGTGAAGTGCCGGCGGGCGCTCAGCACTCCGATCCGGTGAAGTGTTCGCGTACGAGCGACTGGACGACCGTCAGGTCCTGGGCGATCAGCGCGTCGAGCAGGGCGGTGTGCTCGGCGGCGTCGGCGACGAGCTCGCCGTGGCGGAGGACGGGGGCGCTCATCAGCGGCCACTGGGAGCGCCGGTGGAGGTCGTCGGCGACGGCGAGCAGCTGCTCGTTCCCGGCGAGGGAGAGGAGCGCCCGGTGGAAGGCGCGGTCGGTCTCGGCGTAGTGGGCGCGGTCGCCCCGCGCGGCGGCGGTCGAGGTCGCCTCGGCGAGCGGGCGGAGCTCGGCCCAGCGGGCGGCCGGGACGGTGCGGGCGAGCCGCAGCATGACGGGGACCTCGATGAGCGCGCGGACCTCGGCGAGCTCGGCGAGCTCGCGCGGGGTGCGCTCGACGACGCGGAAGCCGCGGTTGGGCACGACCTCGACGGCCCCCTCTACGGCGAGGCGCTGCATGGCCTCGCGGACGGGGGTGGCGGAGACGCCGAAGCGCTCGCCGAGGGCGGGGCCGGAGTAGACCTCGCCGGGGACGAGCTCGCCGCCGACGAGGGCGGTCCGGAGGGCTTCGAGGATCTGGTCGCGGACGGAGTGCCGCTGGACGACACGCGGGGCGGGGACGCGCGGCTCGCCGTGCGGGTGCTCGCCGTGGGTGTGCTCGCCGCGGGCCTGCTCCGGTACGCGTACGGCGTCGCCGAGGGGCGGGTACGACCTCTCCGTCGCCCGCTCGCGCGCTGCGCCCTGCTCCACCCGGGTCCTCCTGCGGCCTCGTACCGGGCCCGGCTCGCGATACCCGGGTCCCCTGTGCACCATAGGCGAACGGACCGACATTTGGGGCACGGGGGCTGCTCGCGGGCGGTGACGGTTCAGCAGTGGTGAGAGGCGATCGAGATTCGGGTAAGGTAAGGCTAACCTGCCAACGATCGCGATTCGGTGGTCCACATGACCGTCCCCGCCCTGTTGCCCGCACCCCTCGCCTCGCCCGTCGCGGCCTCCTTCGCCCGGCTCGCCGAGGTCTTCTCCGGCCTGCGGATAGAGGAGTCGGCCCAGGACGAACGGCTGCCCCGCGGCGCCGGCTGGGTCGGCGCCGCGGAGCTCGCGGCCGGCGGAGCCGCCCTCGACGCCTTCCTCGCCTGGGACAACGCCCAGGTACTGCGCGACTACGGCACCCAGGCCCGCCCCGACGTCGTCGCCAGCTTCGGACTCCACCGCTACGCCTGGCCCGCCTGCCTCCTCGTCACCGTCCCCTGGTTCCTGCACCGCAGGGTGCCCCGGCTGCCCGTCGCGAACGTGTCGTTCCAGCGTGCGCTCGGCCGGATGTCGGTCCGCGTGGAGGAGTTCGCCTGCCTGCCGGACGACCCCGCCGCCCTCCTGCCCGGCGCCCGGGTCGTCGCCGACGAGGAGGCCCTGCGGGCCGAGGTCCGCGCCTCCCTCGCCGAGCACTTCGAGGCGGTACTGGGCGGCTTCGGGCCCCGGATGAAGCGCGGCCGCCGGGCCCTGTGGGGGATGGCCACGGACGAGATCGTCGAGGGCCTCTGGTACATCGGCGCCCTGCTCGGCGAGGAGGAGCGGGCGATGGCCGAGCTCGAACTCCTCCTGCCCGGCACCACCGCCACCCGCAAGCAGCACAAGCCGTACGCCGGCTCGGCGGGCTTCCGCGAGCTGGCCGGCTCCGAGGGGCCCGACGGCGCCCCCCGCGCCACCCGCGACCGGGCGACCTGCTGCTTCTTCTACACGCTGCGCCCCGAGGACACCTGCCTCACCTGCCCGCGCACCTGCGACGGCGAGCGCGTCCGTCGCCTGGCCGCGACGGCCTGAGGCTCCCGAGTGATTACGCCACCCGCACGGGTGGCGTAAATCGAACTCAATTCCCTTTCCCTGCATGGGTGTTCGACCAGATCGCACCTATTCGTATGCCCTGGCACCCCGATGGCGTGCTCTTGCCCGGAAACCCCTTGAGTGCCGCACGGGGTCGGCCAGTATGGGCCGCCAAACGCCCTACTGCGATGCAAGGGACACCGCATGAGACTGACCGACATATCGCTGGACTGGCTGCTTCCGGGTGGCGTGATGGTGGCCGGAGTCCTGACGGCGGTGGCGGTGCTCGCGCGCGGGAAGCGCGCCGGTGACCAGGCCGCGGCCGAGGACTCCTGGGAGCGCAACGAGGAGCGCCGCCGACGCAAGGAGGCGGTGTACGGAACGGCCTCCTACGTCCTCCTCTTCTGCTGCGCGGCGGTCGCGGCGGCACTGTCCTTCCACGGACTCGTCGGCTTCGGCCGGCAGAACCTCAACCTCACCGGAGGCTGGGAGTACCTCGTCCCCTTCGGCCTCGACGGCGCGGCCATGTTCTGCTCGGTCCTCGCCGTCCGCGAGGCCAGCCACGGTGACGCGGCGCTCGGCTCGCGCCTTCTGGTCTGGCTCTTCGCCGGCGCGGCCGCCTGGTTCAACTGGGTGCACGCCCCGCGCGGCCTGGGCCACGACGGGGCACCGCAGTTCTTCGCGGGCATGTCCCTCTCGGCGGCGGTCCTCTTCGACCGGGCGCTGAAGCAGACCCGCCGGGCCGCGCTCCGCGAGCAGGGCCTGGTCCCCCGCCCGCTGCCGCAGATCCGGATCGTCCGCTGGCTGAGGGCGCCCCGGGAGACCTTCGCCGCCTGGTCGCTGATGCTCCTGGAAGGCGTACGGACGCTGGACGAGGCGGTCGACGAGGTGCGCGAGGACCGCCGGGAGAAGGAGCAGAACCGGATCCGACGGCGCGACCAGGTCAAGCTCGACCGGGCACGGCTCAAGGCGATCAACCGCCAGCACCGCGCCTTCGGGCTCGGCCGCGGTGGCGGCGGCCGGCAGGTCGAGATGGCGGCGCTGGGCGCCGCGGCGGGTGCCGGTACGGGCCCCGGTTCCGGATCGGGTGCGGGCTCCGGCTCCGCGACGGCGTCCGTGCAGGCCGCCGTCGCGGAGCCCGCCATAGCGGACCCGGGACAACTGCCGCTTCGACCCCGGCCCTCCCTGCAAGCCGTGAGGGGCGCTGACTCCCGGACGGTGGACTCGCGTTCCACGGATTCCCGCACGGCTGACTCCCGGACGGTGGACCTCACCGCCGAGGACGACACCCAGGCGCTGCCCCGTCTCGACTCCCTGGAGCGCAAGCTCAAGGATCTGGAGCAGCAGTTCGGCTGAGCTCGGCCGGACACACCGAACGGCGGGGCCGCCTCTCAGGCGGCCCCGCCGTTCAGTTCGAACCACACCACCTTGCCCACCTCGTGCTCCTCGACTCCCCAGGAGTCGGCCAGGGCCTGGACGAGGACGAGCCCCCGGCCGTGCGTACCGTCGTCGGCGGGCGGTGCGTGCGGCGGTTCGAGCCCGGGGACAAAGTCCCGGACCTCGACCCTGAGCTGCTCGGGGACGACCGTCGCGGTCACGACGGCCCCGTGCTCGGTATGGATCAGGGCGTTGGTCACCAGTTCGCTGGTGAGCAGTTCGGCCACGTCGGAGGCGCCCGGTCCGCCCCATTTCCGCAGCATTTCGCGTAAGGCGTGTCGCACCTCCGGCACCGCGGTGAGATCCGCGTATCCCACCTTTCTGAGCAGTTGAGTCGGCTGTCGCGCCTCCCCGGCCATATCCCCCACCCACACGTCGCGTCGAACAGGCTCACGGGGATGCATGCCCCACCGGGGCGCCCGCATTCCCTCGGAGCCGGGCGACTCGGAGCCGCGGGACTCAGGGGCGGGGGACGTTGCGCAGGTTGGAACGGGCCATCTGGAGCATGCGGCCCACTCCCCCGTCCAGCACGATCTTGCTGGCGGAGAGGGCGAACCCGGTGACCATCTCGCTGCTGATCCTGGGCGGGATGGAGAGGGCGTTCGGGTCGGTGACGACGTCCACGAGGGCCGGGCCCTTGTGCTTGAAGGCGTCCTTGAGCGCGCTCGTGAGCTGCTTGGGCTTCTCCACGCGGACGCCGTAGGCCCCGGCGGCCCGGGCGATGGCCGCGAAGTCCGGGTTCTTGTTGGTCGTCCCGTACGAGGGGAGTCCGGACACCAGCATCTCCAACTCCACCATGCCGAGGGAGGAGTTGTTGAAGACGACGACCTTCACCGGGAGGTCGTACTGCACGAGGGTGAGGAAGTCGCCCATGAGCATGGAGAATCCGCCGTCGCCGGAGAGCGACACGACCTGGCGGTTGCGGTCGGTGAACTGCGCGCCGATGGCCTGCGGCAGGGCGTTCGCCATCGAGCCGTGGCTGAAGGAGCCGATGATCCTGCGCCGTCCGTTGGGCGAGAGGTAGCGGGCCGCCCAGACGTTGCACATTCCGGTGTCCACCGTGAACACGGCGTCCCCGTCGGCCAGTTCGTCGATGACGGAGGCGACGTACTCGGGGTGGATCGGGACGTGCTTCTCGACCTTGCGGGTGTACGCCTTCACGACGCCTTCGAGCGCGTCGGCGTGCTTCTTGAGCATCTTGTCGAGGAAGCGCCGGTCGGTCTTGGCCCGGACGCGCGGGACGACGCAGCGCAGGGTCTCGCGGACGTCCCCCCAGACGGCGAGGTCGAGCCGGGAGCGGCGGCCGAGGTGCTCGGGCCGGACGTCCACCTGGACGATCTTCACGTCGTCGGGGAGGAAGGCGTTGTACGGGAAGTCGGTGCCGAGCAGGATGAGCAGGTCGCACTCGTGGGTGGCCTCGTAGGCGGCGCCGTAGCCGAGCAGCCCGCTCATGCCGACGTCGTACGGATTGTCGTACTGGATCCACTCCTTGCCGCGCAGGGCGTGGCCGACCGGTGCCTTGATCCGCTCCGCGAACTGCATCACCTCGGCGTGCGCGCCGGCCGTGCCGCTGCCGCAGAAGAGCGTCACCCGATCGGCCGCGTCGATCATCCGCACGAGGGCGTCGATCTCGTCGTCACCCGGTCGGACGGTGGGCCGTGAGGTGACGAGCGCGGTCTCCACCGCCTTGTCCGGGGCGGGCAGGGAGGCGACGTCGCCGGGCAGCGAGACCACGCTGACACCGCTGCGGCCGATGGCGTGCTGGATCGCCGTCTGGAGCAGCCGGGGCATCTGCTTTGGGTTGGAGATCATCTCGCTGTAGTGGCTGCACTCGCGGAAGAGCTGGTCGGGGTGGGTCTCCTGGAAGTAGCCGAGGCCGATCTCGCTGGACGGGATGTGCGAGGCGAGGGCCAGGACCGGGGCCATCGAACGGTGGGCGTCGTACAGGCCGTTGATCAGGTGCAGGTTGCCGGGTCCGCAGGAGCCGGCGCAGGCGGCGAGGCTGCCGGTGATCTGCGCCTCGGCGCCGGCGGCGAAGGCGGCCACCTCTTCGTGGCGCACCTGGATCCAGTCGAGCGCGGGGGTGCGGCGGATGGCGTCGACGACCGGGTTCAGACTGTCGCCGACCACTCCGTACAGACGCTTCACGCCCGCGCGCACGAGAATGTCGACGAACTGCTCTGCGACGTTCTGTTTGGCCATGGCTCCATCAACACATGACCCGGCGCGTCACGCCTCCCAGACGGCCACCCCCGTACGGTCGTCGGCGTAACCCGTCACCCTCAGCTGGGTGTCGGCGAGGAAGGCGGCGAGGCCGGGCGGCTCCTGGCCGGCCCAGCGGGCGGCGAGCTCCCGGGCGAGGGCGGGTTCGCCGCGCATCGGCTCGGCGAGGCCGGGCGAGGCGAGGAGCAGGGTGTCCCCGGGCCGGGCGACGGAGGCCCGGAAGCGGAACGGTTCGGCGGGCGGCGGCACGGGCTCCTCGATGACCGGGCGGCCGGGTGCGGTCGTGACGCCGAGGTCCATGGTGAGCCGGTCGCCCTCCTCGGTCTCGGAGGACTGCGAGAGCGGGGAGGGGGACGGGGAGGGGAAGGGGGACGGGTCCGGGGGCGTCACCGCGGGCGGGGACTCCGGCGGGGACGTGGGCGAGGAGGGGGGCGGTGAGCCGAAGCCGACGACGGGGGCGCCGGTGACGGCGGCCGGTTCGGGCAGGAGCGGTTCGATGTCCTGCCAGGAGCCGTCGCGGAGTCGGAAGAGGCCCCCGCCGCCGATCCCGAAGAAGACCCTCGTGCGGCACTCGGGGTCGGCGGGGACGAGGAGGCAGCGGAGGGTCGCGGTGTACTCGTCGGGGGCGAGGCCCCGGTCGGCGGCGCGGGCGCGCAGCTTGCCGTACGTACGGTCGGTGAGCCGGTGCAGTCCGGACTTGAGGTCGCCTCGGCGGCCGGTCCTGATGTCCTCGGAGAGCCGGGCGTGGCTGCGGCCGACGGCCTCCGCGATCCACCGGCAGGCGTCGGCGGCGGCGAGATGGGCGTCCTCGGCGGCGCGGGAGCCGGCGGCGACGGCGACGAGGACGAGCGCGGCCTCGTCGTGGCCGAAGCGGGCGGTGAGCAGGGCGTCGCGGCGGGGTTCGCCCCGGTAGCGGGCGGAGTCGCCGCGTACGGAGGCGGCCCGCAGGGTGCAGGTCCCGTAGCGGGCGCCGTCGAGGACGGTGTCGGCGACCAGTTCGGCGAGCTCGCCGGGACGGGCGATGGGGAGGGCGGTCGGCTCGGCCTCGTAGGTGGGCGGCCTGCTGCCGACGAACCCGGCCGCCCGGGGTCGGGGCACGGGCACCTGGAGGGTCTGGTCGGCACCGGCCGCGATGTCGGGTTCCGTCGGCAGCCGGAGCGGCTCCGGGGGCACCGGCACCTGGACGGTGGGCGTCTCGACCGGCGTCTCGACCGGCGCCCCGACCGGCGGATCGACCGGCAGATCGGCGGGCGGATCGGCGGGCGGAGCTACCGGGGGCGGCGGCCCGGGAAAGGAACGCGGCCCCGCCTCGGGCGCCTCCCACGGCGCCCTGCCGACCACGGGTGCGGGAGCGGGAGCGGGGGGTGCCACGGGTGCCGGAGGCCCGGGGGGTGCGGTGGGCGCCGGCGGCGAGGCCGGCACCGGGGGCGTGACGGGCGCCGGAGGTGCGGCGGGCGGAACGGGTGCCGCGGGTGGTCCGGCGATCGGGCCCGGTGGGCCCGTGGTGGCGCGGGGCGCCGTGGCGAAGTGGTCGTCGAGTGTGTCACCCGGGACCGTCGGGGCCGTGTCCGGCGCCGACTCGTCGTAGAGCTTGTCCCACCAGTTGTCCCCCTGCTGAGTCATGCCCTTATTGTCCACCGCGTACGGCGCCCGAAAACGGACATCAGGAAAACCGTTGCTGCGAATGAGTGATCCGCCGGGCGGCCCCACCCCCCACGGGAAGGACGCCCGGCGGACCGGCGTGATCAGCGCACGTCGTAAGCGCGGACCACGGTCTGGGTGACGGAGTTGCCGTTGGCGTCCGTCAGTTCGGTCTTCAGAGTGACCGGCTTGCCGGCCGCTCCCGTGTGGTTCACGGTCGCGGTCCACTGGCCGCCCTGCTGAGAGACCCGCGCTTCGGTCCAGGTCGTACCCCCGTCGTAGGAGTACGAGAGCTTGGCCGAGGTGAGCGCTGCGGGGGTGTAGCCCGCGTGACCCGTCGCGGTGAGGCCGATCTGCTGGCCGTCGGTCGCGGCGAGGGTCTTGAGTCCGTCCTCCGGAAGGTCGTACCGGGGGAAGAGAATCGGGATGCCCTGAGAATAGACGCTCTCGTCAAGCTTGGAGGTGAATTTCCACACCGAGTTGACGGAAATAGAGCGGGCCCACACCCTGCTGCCGATCTTCATGGTGTTCTGTTCGAGCGTGTACGTCCCGGCTTCGGACGGTACCTCGAATGCCCCGAACGGCCAGCCGCTGCTGCCGAGTACCTCTCCGTCCCGGCTGAGGCTGACGCTGCCGATGTCACCGAAGGAGCCGGGCTCGGCGTGGTGGGTGTTGTCGCCCCAGATGGCGTCGGCGAAGCCGATGAGGTTGCCCTGGCGCTCGGCGACGAGGACCGGCTCGCCGGCCGCGTCGCGCGGGGCGGTGGGGGCGATGACGCCGTCGTACCAGCGCTCGGTGCGCTTCTCCCCCGCCTTGTAGGCGTGGGGCGTGCCCACCATGAGCTCGCCGAACGGGAAGCTGCTGCCGACCAGTTGTTCCCAGCGCGTGTCGCCGGGCGTGTAGTACTCGGTGCGGGTGCCGGGGGCCGGGAGCGGCTCGATCCAGCTGAAGAAGACGCTGGTGCCGTCGGGGCGGACGGCGGCCGGGCTCTCGATGAAGTCCGTGGCGATTCCGGCCGAGCCGTAGGTGGAGTCCGTACGGCCCAGGGAGCCGTCGCGGACCCGGTACTCCTTGTCGTCCCGGATCGATCCGGTCTCCGGGAAGGCGAGGCTGTAGACGTACGGACTCTTGGCGGTGGCCTTCCAGGCGAGGGTGACCTCGCCCGCCGCCAGCCTGCCGAGGAGCTGGGCGGCCTCGTCGGCGGGGACGGCGAGGGCGGGCAGGCCCAGGCCGGTGAAGGAGCCGCCCGGGTACCAGCGGTCCGGGGTCGAGCGGTGGAGGACCACGGCGACGGCGCCGGCGGCCTTGGCGTCCCGCGCGACGGTGCCCGCGTTGGTGGAGTCGTCGGGCAGCCGGACGAGGGCGACGCGGCCCTGGACGGCGGCGTCCTTCAGCTCCGCCGGGGTGCCGGTTCCGGCGTCGACGAGCCGGGCTGATCCGGTGCCGTCGAGGTTGTCGGAGCCGAGGGAACCGGTGACCGGGTGGAGGGTCAGGCCGTCGGTGGTGCGCAGCGAGGTGATCTTCGGGGCGGCGGCGCGCCAGTAGCTGCCGAACTCGAAGTCGCCCTCGTCGGCGGCGCCTTCGACCGAGGCGTAGTAGCCGCTGATGGTGCGCGGTCCGGCGGCGGTGCCGGCGTGCAGCCAGGTGTCGTCCCAGGAGCGGGAGAACGCGAGGGTGGCGCCCCGGAGTTCGGCGGCCCTGTCGGTCTTCACCGACAGCTTGTGGGCCTTGCGGGCGTCGAGGACGACGGTGGTGTCCTTCTTCAGCTCCAGCTGCGGGCGGCCGAGGTAGCTGAGCGAGTCGGTCAGCGTGGCGCCCTCTCCGGCGTCCGGGGTGGTGACGAAGGAGGAGAGGAAGTAGCTGCCGGGGCGCAGGCGGTAGACCTGGTCTGCGGCGCCCTCGTTGAAGCGGCGCTCTCCGCTGGCGTCGTCGGTGCCGATGACGTCGAGGGAGGAGGCGCCGTCGGCCGACTTGCCCTGACGGTCGATCAACTTGACGCGCAGGGTGATGGTTTCGGGCTCGACGTAGAGAGAGAACGGGGTCGAGACGTGGATGCCGCCGGGGCCGGTGGCGAGGACGCGGCCGGTGACGTCGCCGTACTGGGCGCGCTCCAGCCGGGCGTCGGGGTCGATCTCCAGGGGGACCTGGACGGTGGCGCCGGCCGGGACGGTGACGGTGCGCTTGCCGAGGCGGGCGACCGAACTCCGCACGTGGGAGCCGTCGTTGCCGGTGACCTTCTCGACGGCGAGGTCCAGGGTGACCGGGGCGTCGGAGGTGTTGGTGTACGGGACGGAGACCGTGGTGCGGTCGCTCTTGTCCTGCGGCCAGTTGAAGGTGCCGCCCTGGACGGCGGAGGCGCCGAGGACCGTCTGGTCGATGGCGGCCTTGACGTCGAGGCGGCCGCCGCCGACCTCGCGGACGTCGCCGGGGAGGTCGCTCTCGGCGGAGGAGACGAGGGCTGCCTTGATCTGCTGGGCGGTCCAGTCGGGGTGGCGCTGCTTGACGATGGCGGCGGCACCCGCGACGTGCGGGGTGGCCATCGACGTACCGGACATGGACTGGTAGGCGTACACGCCCCGGCCGCCGGCCGCGGCGGCGGAGATGGCGACGCCGGGGGCGGCCATCTCGGGCTTGAGGGTGTGGTTGACGATCGTCGGGCCGCGGCTGGAGAAGTACGCAGTGGAGTCGTCGCGGTCGGTGGCGCCGACGGTGAGGACGCTGGGCGCGCAGCCCGGCGAGGAGACCGTGTTGAGGGTCGGACCCGAGTTTCCGGCGGCGATGACGAACAACGTGCCCTTGTTCTGGGCGAGTTCCTCGGCCGCGACGCTCATCGGGTCGGTGCAGTCGGTGGGGACGGAGCTGCCGAGGCTCATGGAGACGACGTCGGCGCCCTGGGCGACGGCCCACTCCATGCCGGCGATGATCCAGGAGGCGGCGCCGGAGCCCGCGTCGTTGAGGACCTTGCCGTTGAGGAGGTCCGCGCCGGGGGCGACGCCCTTCTTCTTCCCGCCGCTCGCGGCGCCGGAGCCGCCGACGGTGGAGATGGTGTGGGTGCCGTGGCCCTGGCGGTCACCGGCGGTCTCGGAGTCGGTGAAGTTCTCCGAGGCGGTGACGCGGCCCTTGAGGTCGGGGTGCTCGGTGTCGGCGCCGGTGTCGAGGACGGCGACCTTGGTGCCGGTGCCGTCGTAACCGGCGGCCCAGGCCTCGGGGGCGTGGACCTGCTGCGTCGAGCGCTCAAGGTTGGCTTGAACCTTGCGGTCGAGCCAGAGCTTCTCGATGCCTGTGGCGGAGCGGGCCTTCGTGGTGTTCACGTCGGCCCAGAAGGTGGCGGCCTGCTCCTTCTCCGCCTTGAGGGCGACACCGTCGACGGTCCTGAGGACCTGGCCGCGCCGGGCGCCGCGCGGGGCGGCGGGGACCGAGCGGGCGAGGTCGGAGCCGTAGACCGCGATGAGGGGCAGGGTCGTGGTGGAGGCGTCGTCGTAGCCCTGGCGGACGAGCCCGGTGACGTTGAAGAGCTCCTCGTCGACGCGGCCGGCGGCGAGCGCGTCGGTGGCGTCCTCGGGGTATACGTACAGGTCCTGGCCGGAGCGGCGGGTCTGGACGAGGGGGACGGTGCCGTCCTCGCGGGGCAGCGCGGTGGCCGCCGGGTTCCCGTCGGCGTCCGTGGTGACCAGGACGCGGTCCCCGGTGACCAGGGTCACCGTGGCGGTCCGGCCCCCGGTGTGGGCCGCGGCCTCGCTGCCGACCAGCGGTCGCTTGCCGGCCGTGTCGTCCTGCGGCTCATTCGCCATGGACGGCGCGACCGCGGTGACGGCCAGGACGGCGGCGGTCGCCGCCCCCAGGGCCGTACGCGAAATCGGGCGCATCGCTCTCCCCATCTGATTCCGGAAAAAAGGGCACAAGACACCCGTCTCCGGAGGCTGTTGGTGCTGCGGTAGCGCCACATTGGCAGAGGTGAGGGCGGTACAGGGATGATGGGCAAGGCGGGAATACGCCGTGGCCGTTTCCCGCCAGGTCACCAACGGAACGAATGCCTCCGGTGAATGTCCCGGGAAGATCCGGGGCGCCCATCGGACGTACGGCGAGGGGTGGGGCAACCATGCTGGGAGCGATAGGGCTCGATGAACGCCAGGAGTCCGCGTACCGCGCACTGGTCGCGCTGGGCGCTGCCGAGGTCACCGATCTCGCGCACCGCCTCGCCCTGCCCGAGCAGGACACGGAGCGGGCGCTCCGCCGACTGGAGTCCCAGGGGCTCGCCGCCCAGTCCTCGGCCAGGACCGGACGGTGGGTGGCGGCCCCTCCCGGGGTCGCGCTCGGCGCGCTGCTGACGCAGCAGCGCCACGAGCTGGAGCAGGCCGAGCTGGCGGCGGCGCTGCTCGCCGAGGAGTACCGGGCGGAGGCCTCGGAGTCCGCCGTCCACGACCTGGTGGAGGTGGTGACCGGCGCGAGCGCGGTCACCCACCGCTTCCTCCAGCTCCAGCTGGGCGCGACGGAGGAGGTCTGCGCCCTCGTGACGGGCAAGCCGATCGCGGTCTCCGGGATGGAGAACGACGCGGAGGAGATGGCCGCCGGGCGGGGCGTGCGCTACCGGGTGGTGATCGAGCGCGAGGTGCTCAGCCTCCCGTCCGGGCTGTTGGAACTGTCGGCGGCGCTCAGCCGCGAGGAGCGGATCCGGGTCGCGGACCGGGTCCCGACCAAGCTGGTGGTCGCCGACCGGACGCTGGCCATGGTCCCGCTGACGGGGCGGGGCGCGGAGCCCTCGGCGCTCGTCGTGCACGCGAGCGGGCTCCTCGAATCGCTGATGGGTCTCTTCGAGTCGGTGTGGCGGGAGGCCCTGCCGCTGAGGCTCGGGGCGGGCGCGCAGATCACCGAGGACGAGGCGCCGGGCCCGGACGTGATGGACCTGGAGATCCTGTCGCTGCTGCTCGCCGGGATGACGGACGCGAGCGTGGCGAAGCAGCTGGACCTGGGGCTGCGGACCGTACAGCGGCGGGTCAAGGGGCTGATGGAGCTGACGGGGGTGACGACCCGCCTCCAGCTGGGCTGGCACGCGTACGAGAAGGGGTGGGTGGCCCGCGGCTGAGCAGGGCCGGGTGGCCCGCGGCCGAGAGGCCCGGGCCCGTCGCCCGCGCCGTACCCCATCCGCCCCGCGCGACCTGCGCGGACTCCGATTCTGGGGGACGCTGGGCAGCGTGGGTGTGTGGCAGCTCCTGATGGTCGCGACGGTGATGCTGCTCGGTCTGTTCGGGGTGCTGGCCCCCGGCGTGCCCGGGACGTGGCTGGTGTGGGCGGCGATGCTCTGGTGGTCGCTCCACGAGCGCACGGACGTCGCCTGGATCCTGCTGGCCTCCTCGACCGGTCTGCTGCTCCTCACGCAGGTGGTCGTCTGGCAGCTCCCGCCACGCCGGTTCCGGGGCGTCGGCATCACCCGGCGGATCGCGGCGTACGCCGGGGTGGGCGCGCTCCTGGGCTTCGTCCTGGTCCCGGTGCTCGGCGCGATCCCCGGCTTCGTCGGCGGGATCTACCTCGCGGAACGGCTCCGCCTCGGCGGCCACGGCCAGGCCAGGGCGGCGACCCGGACGGTGATGCGGGCGGCCGGCACGAGCATCCTCGTCGAGCTCTTCGCGTGCCTGCTGATCGTGGGGGCGTGGGCGGGCGCGGTGCTCTGGGGCTGAGCCGGCCGATACGACCGGTCCTGGTCCGGAGGTCGGAGCGGGGATCGGTCCCGGTGCCGATCCACCGGGGGTCGAGGCCGCGCGATCCTGGACTCATGAGGGATTTCGATGGTTTCAGCGAGGCCGAGCGCGCCTATCTCACGGAGGGCCGACGGCTCGGCCGGATGGCCACCGTCGACCCGTCGGGTCAGCCGCAGGCCAACCCGGTGGGCTTCTTCCCGCAGGAGGACGGCACCGTCCTGGTCGGCGGTCTCGCGATGGGCCGTACGAAGAAGTGGCGCAACCTACGGCGGAACCCGAAGGTGGCGCTGGTCGTCGACGACCTCGCGAGCGTCCACCCCTGGCGGGTGCGGGGCGTCGAGATCCGGGGCGAGGCGGAGCTCCTCGTGGGCCCGCACACGCTGGGCCCGCACTTCAGCGAGGAGGTCATCCGGATCCATCCGCACAAGATCCACAGCTGGGGTCTTGAGTCTTAAGGGGCATGCCCTAGGGACCCGGCCATGATCCGCCGGACACCCCCTGAGGGGCAGCGCCGAGGTAGCGCGCCGCGTACGAGCGCCAGGGGCGCCACTCCTCCGCGTCCGGGGCGCCCGCCGGGGGTACGTCCGGGTCGCCGAGGGCCCGCATCCGGATGAGGGCGGCGGCCCCGGGGGTGACGCCGGGGACGGTGAGCAGCGCGCGCTCGGCCTCGTCGCGGTCGGCGCCCGGGTCGAGGCGTACCGCTCCGTCGACGAGTGCGCGGGCCAGCGGGCCCGCCACGGGGTGGCCGGTCAGGTCGGCGGGTGCCGGGAAGACGTGGGTGAGGGTGCCGCAGGCGGTGGCCAGGGGCGTGCCGTACGGCTCGACGAGCCGGGCCGACTCCTCGGGCCCGAGGAGGGTCCGCAGCGCGAACTCCTCCGGTTCGGCCGTCCCCGGGGAGCGCACGCCGGGCCGGGCGGTCACCTCGGCGGCGAGCCCGGGTGCGGCACCGAGGCGCTCGGCGACCGCGTACGGGTCGGCGTCGAGGTCGAAGAGGCGGCGGAGCCGGTGGACGGCGGTGGTCAGGTCGCGCAGCTCGGTGAGGTGGATGCGGGCGTCGAGCCAAGGCCCGGCGGAACGCTCGTCGACGGAGACGACACCGGTGCCGTACGGGAGGCGGAGCGTACGCCGGTAGGTGCGGGTGCCGGGGGCGCCGACGACCTCCTCCACGCGGGGCACGGCCTCGGCCGCGAGCAGGTCGAAGACCTCTCCGGCGGCGTACGGACCCCGGTGGGCGAGCCGGAGCGGGACCCCGGCGGCGAGCGCGGTACGGGCCCCCGCGCCGCTGCCCGCCTCGGCGCGCAGGGCGGTGGGGGTGCGGGCGTAGACGGCGCGGATGGTCTCGTTGAACTGGCGGACGCTCGCGAAGCCGGCCGCGAAGGCGATCTCGGTGACGGGCAGGCCGGTGGTCTGGAGCAGGAGTCGCGCGGTGTGCGCCCGCTGGGCGCGGGCGAGGGCGACGGGTCCGGCGCCCAGCTCGGCGGTGAGCTGGCGCTGCACCTGCCGGGTGCTGTAGCCGAGGCGTCCGGCGAGGCCGGGCACGCCCTCGCGGTCGACGATCCCGTCGCCGATCATGCGCATGGCGCGGCCGACGACGTCGGCCCGTACGTTCCACTCGGCGGAGCCGGGCACGGCGTCCGGCCGGCAGCGGCGGCAGGCGCGGAAGCCGTGGCCCTGGGCGGCGGCGGCCGTCGGGAAGAAGGAGACGTTCTGTCGCTTCGGGGTGACGGCCGGGCAGCTGGGACGGCAGTAGATCCCCGTGGTGCGGACGGCGAAGAAGAACTCGCCGTCGAACCGGGCGTCCCTGCTGCTGACCGCCTCGTAGCGGGTGTCGTCGTCCCTCACGTCTCCCAGTGTGCGGGACCCCCCGACCCCCGTCTGGCGGATTTCGGACACGACGCTGAGTGCGGTACGTGTCCCGGACCCATCGGCACGGCACGTGCCCCGGAACCCGCGGCGCGGCACGTGTACCGGGCCCCGCGGCGTGGTCCGGGACCCGGGCCCCGTAGCGCAGCGCGGGCCGGGAACGAACCCCGCAGCGCGGTCCGGGAGCGAACCCGGACCGCGCCGCCGGTGTCGACCGCGCGCCTACCGGACGCGCCCGCGCTTGGCCTCCATGGCCGCGCGCCCCTCCGCGCCCTTGCGCTTCCAGTCCTTGAGGATCTCGGAGCGCATCCGGGCGTCGGTCTTGGCCACGATCCGCTGGTTCTCGCGGAGCAGCTTGCGGTAGCTCTCCAGACGGCGCACGGGCAGCGAACCGTCCTCGATCGCCGCCGCCACCGCGCAGCCGGGCTCCGACTCGTGGGCGCAGTCGTGGAAGCGGCACTCCGCCGCCAGCTCCTCGATCTCGGAGAAGACCTGGCCGACGCCGGTCTCGGCGTCCCAGAGCCCGACGCCCCGCAGCCCGGGGGTGTCGATGAGGACTCCCCCGCCCGGCAGGACGAAGAGGTTGCGGGTGGTCGTGGTGTGCCGGCCCTTGCCGTCGATGTCGCGGGCGGCCTGGACGGTCATCACGTCCGTGCCGACGAGCGCGTTGGCGAGGGTCGACTTCCCGGCGCCGGAGACGCCGAGCAGGACGGTCGTGCCGCCCGAGACCACCGCGGAGAGCACGTCGAGGCCCTCCCCCGTGGTCGAGCTGAGGGGCACCACCTGCACACCGGGGGCGACGGTCTCGACGTCCTCGACGAGGTAGGAGAGCCCGACGGGGTCGGGCACCAGGTCCGCCTTGCTGAGGACGACGATCGGCTGGGCGCCGGACTCCCAGGAGTCCGCCGAGGAACGCAGCAGTGCATCACCGCTCGAACTGGACATCGCGAGGGCGAGGAACCGTTCGATCCGCCCGAGGTCGAGTTCGACCGCGAGCGACACACAGATGACGATGTGATCGATGTTAGTGGCCAGAACCTGGCCCTCGGAACGCTTGGACGACGTCGACCGCACGAAGGCGGTCCGCCGAGGCAAGATCACCCGCGCGTACCGCGGATCACCGCCCTCAGGGTCGACAGCGACCCAGTCCCCCGTGCACACGACCTTCATCGGGTCACGGGGAACGACGAACTCGGTGTCGGCACGGATGACGCCGTCAGGGGTGGCCACGTCGCACTGGCCGCGATCGACCCGTACGACCCGGCCGGGAACCAGGCCCTGCGCGGCGTACGGAGCGAACTCCGCTTCCCAGCCCTCATCCCAGCCGTAGGCGGCGAGGGCGTGCTGAGCATCAGAAGCGGAAGACGTGTTGAGCGAAGCGTTGAACAAGGGGAACCCTTCGAAGGGCGGCCCCGGCGGCGCGCTCGGCGCGCGTAAGTGGAGTGGATGTCAGCCGGAGACCACAGGGGTGGGAACGATGAACTCCTGAATGCGGGCAGTGCCCGTCACCGTGACAGTCATCAATGTCCTCACCTCCTGCTTCTTCTCCACGAACCGACACCGTCCCCTCTGGAACGGATGAGCAGCACCATAGCCCCGCCCTCGGCACGGCACCACCGATTAATCGACGGCCGGGCTGCCCCAGAAGTTCTTGACGGCCTGGTAGTAGGTCCAGGCGGTGGAGTCGCACGAGGTGCGCTTCAGGCCCGAGTAGCTGGCGCACACGTGCTTGAGGTCGGCGTGGAAGGCGTCGTCGAGCCGCGCCTTGTTCGCGCTGAAGGTCCCGGCCTGCTTGTAGTTGCGGTAGCCGAAGTCGTGGCGGGCGCACGACATCTGGAACGGGAACCCGAACGGGTTGTCCGGGGAGGACGAGCAGTAGTCGGTCGACCAGTCGAACCCGTAAGCGGACCAGCTGCCCTGGTTGGCGCGGGCGGCCGCCCAGGAGTTGTAGCTCGCCGCGCTCGTCTGCGTCCAACCGCTGAGCACCTGCGGCTTGTCGGCCGGGGCGGCGGCGGCCGGGGCGGCCAGGGCGACTATTCCGGCTACGACAGTGGCCGTCACGGCGGTGAGTCGACTGCGCATCAGGGGTCCTCCCCGGAAAGTGCGCCGGGAATCTCCCGGCGCCGGTGCCATGAGACTGGAAGGCCGGGACATCGCGGAACTCTGACGCAGCTATACGGAATCTTTTCGTCCATGTGTCGGCGTTCATCGAGGTCAATGCCCCGAGCGCGGCCCGCGATCGCCCAGAGTTGGATCTACTGATCGGTAACTGATCGCATAGCAGGGGGCAACAAGGGAACCTGCACCACGCGAACACAGGGGGATCGCAGGAATGCGAGAGGTTGCATTCAGTCTGTTAGGACCGCTCGACGTACAGATCGACGGAACGTCGCTCCATCTCGGGGGGGCACGACAACGGACGGCACTGGCCATGCTGCTGCTGTCGCCCGGACGGATCCTTTCCGTGGACAGTCTCACCGAGGCCGTATGGCCGGCCGGCGCACCGACCACCGCCCGAAACCAGATCGCCATCTGCATCGCGGGCCTGCGCAAGGTCTTCAAGGACGTCGACGCGCTGATCACGACGTCCCATCCCGGCTACGTCCTCAACCCGCTGGGTCACCGCATCGACGCGATCGCCTTCGAGGACGCCGTCCAGCAGGCCCGCGAACTGGCCCGCGGCGGCAGGAACGCCGAGGCCTGCGACCGCTACGCCGAGGCCCTCTCCCTCTGGCGCGGGCGCGCCCTGGAGGGCGTCACCGGCCCGCGCGTCGAGCAGGAGGCCGCCCGCCTTGAGGAACTGCGCCTGGACGTCCACGAGGAGTACGCCGGACTACGGCTCCAGCTCGGCCGCCACCGCGCCCTGATCCCCGAGCTCAACGCGCTGGTCACGGAGAACCCGCTGCGCGAACAGGCCCGCGCCCACCTGATGCTCGCCCAGTACCGCTCGGGACGCCGTGCCGAAGCCCTCGCGATCTTCCGCGAAGGCCGCCGGCTCCTCGTCGACGAGCTGGGCATCGAGCCCGGCCCCGTCCTCCAGGGCCTGCACGACCTCGTCCTGAGCGACTCTCCCGAACTCACCCAGCCCCCCACCGACCTCGCCCCGCCACCGGCCCCCCGCATCGCGGCCCAACTGCCCGTCGCCTTCGCGTCCTTCACCGGCCGATCCGAGGAACTGAACGCCCTCGACCAGATGCTCGACGTGCGGCTCGGCCAGTCGCCGCTCACCATGGCCGCCATCAGCGGCACAGGGGGCGTCGGCAAGACCGCCCTGGCCAACCAGTGGGCCAACCGGGTCGCCGCCCGCTTCCCCGACGGCCAGCTCTTCACCGACCTGCGCGGCTACGACGAGGCGTACAAACCGGTCTCACCCGCCGTCACCCTCGATCGCTTCCTGCGCGACCTCGGTGTCCCCGCCCCCCAGATCCCCGCCGATCCCGGCGACCGCGCCGCCCTCTACCGCAGTGTGCTCGGCGGCAAGCGCGTCCTGATCGTGCTCGACAACGCCCGCTCCTTCCGCCAGATCCAGCCCCTGCTCCCCGGCAACGGCCGCTGCTGCGTGATCATCACCGGCCGCGACCTGACGGACGACCTGATCGGCGACCACGCCGTCCTGCGCATCGGCCTGAACGCGATGTCCGTCCGGGAGGCCACCGCCCTGCTCGCCGGAGTCGCCGGCGCGGACCGGATCGCAGCCAACCCCGACGCCACCGAACGCCTCGGGGAACTGTGCGACCGACTGCCGCTCGCCCTGCGCATCGCGGGCGCCCGCCTCGCCACCAAGCCCCACTGGTCGGTACGGAACCTGGTCACCCGGCTGGAGAACCAGCGGCGCCGGCTGGACGAACTGAGCCCGGACGAGGGCGGCGTACGCGCCGGATTCAGACTCAGCTACCGCGACCTGACCCCGGCCGCCCGCCGGCTCTACCGAAGACTCGGTCTCCTCGGCGTCCCCGATTTCGCCTCCTGGGTCGGCGCGGCCCTCATCGACGCCGGCCCCGACGGCATCACCGACGCCGAGGACCTCATAGAACAGCTCGTCGACGCCCAGCTCCTGGAGGTCGTCGGCTCCGCGGGACCCGCCACCCGCTACCGCTTCCAGGACCTGCTGCGGCTCTTCGCCTGGGAGTGCGCCCAGGCGGAGGAGAGCCCGGAGGAGCGCACAGCGGCCCTGGAACGGGCCTACGGCAGCTGGCTCCACCTCGCCGACGCCGCCCGCGAGCGGACCTACGGCGGCAGCCACGCGGTGGCCTACGGCCAGGTGAAGGTGCTGCCGCTGCCCGACGGCCTCGTGGACGAGCTCCTCGCCGACCCCGTGGAGTGGCTGGAGTCCGAACGCGTCGCCCTCGGCGACATCATCAGCCAGTCCGCCGCCAGCGACCACTTCGCCGCCTACTCCTGGGCGCTCACCCTCAACACCACCACCCTCTTCGAGGCGCACAACTACCTGGAGGACTGGCGCGACTGCGCCGAACAGGCACTGGCCTCGGCCACCCGCACCGGTGACACGCTCGGCGAGGCGACCATGCTCCGCTCCCTGGCGACCCTGGCGATCTACCAGCGCCATTACACACAGGCCCAGCCGCTGCTCGCCCGCTCCCTCGGCCTCTTCGACGAGATCGGCGAGGTGCACGGCCGCGCCGTCACCCTGCGCAACCTCGCCCTGTGCGCCCGCTTCTCCGGCGACCTGGACGGCGCGAGGAGCGACGCGGGCAAGGCCCTGGAGGGGTTCCGGGAGGCCGGCGACACGGCCGGCGAGTCCCATGTGCTGGGGCTGATGGCCCAACTGGAGCTCGAACGCGGCAACCTCGCCGAGGGACGGGCGCTGTGCGTACGGGCCATCGCCAGGAGCCGGGAGGCGGGCAGTGTCCGGGGCGAGACCCAGAACACCTACCGGCTCGCCGAGGCCATGCTGCTCCTCGGCGACCCGGCCGGCGCGGAACGGGCCTGCCTCACGGTGCTGGAGCTGACCCGCGAGGACGGCGACCGGCTCGGCGAGGCCCACGCGCTGCGCGGGATCGGCGAGGCCCGCTGGCGCCAGGGCGACTGGGAGGGCTCTCAATCCGCGCTGTTCCAGGCCCTGGAGGTGGCCGAGCAGGTCTCCGACCATTTCCTGCGGGCCCGTATCGAGGCCGATCTCGGCTTCGCGCTCGCCGTGCGCGGGTCGCCCGAGGCCGCGGGCCGGCTGGAGTCCGCCCGCGCCGTCTTCGAGGAACTGCGCGCTCCGGTCTGGCGGGAGCGAGTGGCGCGGGCGCTGCCGACGGTGGTCGCCGCCGTCGGCCCCGTCCCGCCCGAGGCCCTCGTCAGGATCCTGGAGGGCTGAGCCCGCGCCGCCCCTCGATGCCGTGGCCGCACGACGGAGGCCCGGTACCGCTGGGCGCGGCGCCGGGCCTTCCGTACCCACCCGGGAACGCTCAGGTCCAGGGCACCTCACCGTCGCCGATCAGGTCCGTGACGAACCCGACGAACGCGCCGACCAGCCCCGGGACCGGACCGGTCCACGGCACCTCGTCCTCCGGGGCGAGCGCGGTCCACGGCACCTCGTCCGTGGGGGTGTACGGGGCGGTCGTCGCGGGCAGCTCGTTCGCCGCAGCCAGGCCCGCACAACTCGCGGTGAGGGCCACGGCGGCGGTCACCGAGCAGAGGATGCGGGCGAGAACGGTGCGGGTACCACACATGCGGATTCTCCTCGTCAGGTCCATTTCGCCACCACCATGTCCGGGGCGATGGAAAGGACGCTATGGAGCGCCGCTGTCGGGCCGATGTCGGTCCTGTTTCGCCGACCCGGATTCAAGCCGCGCGGGGCCGAAATCGATCCGACATCGGAGGGACAGGGCTTTCGGCCAGGGTGGGGGCCACAGCCCCCACCCTGGCCCGTCGTCGACAGGAAACCATGGACCTCCAGCTGCTTGGCCCGGTCGAGGCCACCCGCGAAGGCACGCGCATCGCCCTCTCGGGAACGAAGATGCACACCCTTCTCGCCGCCCTCCTGCTGGCCCGCGGGCGGGTGGTACCGGACACCCGGCTCAGTCGGCTCCTGTGGGGAGCCGAGCCGCCGGCCACGATGAGCGCGCAGATCTACACGTACGTCTCCCGGCTGCGCAAGCTCCTGGACCCCGAGGTCACCCTGGAACGCCGCTCGCCGGGATATGCCATCAAGACCGGTGACAGCCGCGTCGACATCCTGGAATACGAACGCCTCGACCGCCTCGGTCGGCAGGCGCTTCAGGAAAACCGCCACGCGGAATCCGCCACTCTCCTTCGTGACGCGCTGGAATTGTGGCAGGGCCCCATGCTGGTGAACGTCACCGAATTCCTCACGGAAGAAGAAGTTCCGCAATGGGAGGAGGGACGCGCCGCCACTCTGGAAAACCGGATGGAGGCCGATCTCGCCCTGGGCCGGCATCAGCAGATCGTCGCCGAACTGACCCGGCTGGTGGCCGATTTCCCGCTGCGTGAGCGGATGCGGGCCCAGTTGATGACCGCTCTCTACCGGTGCGGACGGCAGGCCGACGCGCTCCATGTCTACGACGAGGGCCGAGCGGTGCTCGCCGACGAGCTGGGCGTCGACCCCGGCAGCGGTCTGAAGGCCGCGCACCAGGCCCTGTTGTGCGCCACGCTGGACCTCGTCCCGCAGACCGCGGAGCGCGCGTCGGTGGCCGTGTCGGCGGCCCCGGCCCCGGCTCCTGCCGCTGCCTGTGTCGCTGCCCCGGACGGCGCCGCTGCCACTGCTCGTGCGGAGCGCGGACCGGCCGGTCCCACCGTCGGCGGGCTCGCCGGCCGGGGGTCCGGGCCCCGCCGCGCCACCGCGCAGGCGTCGTCCGCCGAAGCACCGCTCCTGCGCGCGGTCCCCGAGGACGCCTCGGCCGACGAGCCCGCCGATGGCGGTCCGGTCGACACGTCGCCGTTCATGCTGCCGCCCGACACCGCGGGCTTCACCGGACGCGCCCGCGAACTGGCCGTGCTGCACCGACTGCTCGCCCCCCGCCCGGCCGGCGCCGCCGCCGAACCACGCCGCTGCCTGATCACCGGCATGGCGGGCGTCGGCAAGACGGCCCTCGCCGTGCACGCGATGCACGCCGCCCGGGACGAGTTCCCCGACGGGCAGTTGTACGCCGACCTGGCCGGGCCGGACGGCATCCCCAAGGACCCGCGCGAGGTCCTCGTACGGTTCCTGCGCGCGCTCGGCACGGAGCCGCCCGAGTCCACGGTCCGCGATCTGGAGGAGCTCGTACGGATCTACCGCACCCGCACGGCGGGCCGCCGGCTCCTGGTCCTGCTGGACAACGCCGCCGAGAGCGCCGCTCTCGCTCCGCTCCTGCCGACAGGACCGCACTCCGCGGTCCTGGTCACCGGGCACGTCCACCTCGCCGCGGAGACCGGCCCCGCCACCCTCGCGCTCGGTCCCATGAACCGCGCCGAGTCGCTCGCGCTGCTCACCGCGACGGTCGGCAGGGCGCGTACCACCGCCGAACCAGCCGCCGCGGAACGGATCGTGGAGCACTGCGCCGGGATGCCGCTCGCGCTGCGGATCGCCGGGGCCCGCCTCGTCGCCCGCCCGCACTGGTCGGTGACGCGCCTCGCGCAGCGGCTGGCCGCCGAGCCGGCCCGGCTCGGCGAACTCGTCTTCGGGGAGCTGGACGTGGCCGGTTGCCTGGCGCGCTGGCTGCGGCGCACCGACACCGAGAGCAGCGAGGTGCTGGCCCGCCTCTCGGCGCTCGGCTCGCGGGCCTTCACCCCGGGCGCCGCGGCGGCCGCCCTCGGCCTGTCCGTCCGGCGGGCCGAGGACCTGGTGGAGCGTCTCGCCGACGGCTGGCTCCTGGAGCCGGTCCGCTCGCCCGGCGCGCTGGGCGGCACGGTCGGCAACGCCTTCCGCTTCCACCCGCTGCTGCTGCTCCACGTCCAGTCGCTGCCGGTGGAGCGCCCCGTGCGTCCCACGCTCGCGCAGGCTGGCTGACCCCCACGGACCAGGCCCCCTTCCCCGGAACGTCCGGGGGAAGGGGGCCTGTCGGCTGGCGGTTGTCGGCTGTCGGTTGTCGGCTGTCGGGGGGTCAGCGCGGGGCGCCGCCCGGACGCGCCAGCGAGCCCCGGCAGAACTCCAGCACGGCCACCGCCATCCGCCCGCCGGGCCGGCCGAGGCGGTCGGCGTAGCGTGCGACGACGGCGTTCTCCCGTCCCAGCTCGGTACGGCGGCCGCCCGCCGCGATCCGGGCCTCCTGGACGGCCTCGGAGAGGGCCTGGCGGCGTTCGAGCAGCTGGAGGAGTTCCGTGTCGAGGAGGTCGATGCGGTCGCGCATGCCGGCGATGACGGCCTCCGCGGTGTCCGGCTCGGCGGTCTGGAGGGTGTACGGGCTCATGGCGTGCTCCTGGTTCGGTGACGGGCGGGCCTGTGCGGTGCGCGGTGGGGTGGTGGTGGCGGGGGCCGGCCGGTCAGCCGTTGACCGCGTCGGGGACCGGCTCCCCCACCAGGGCGAGGAGGACGGAGGCGGCCACCGAGGTGCCAGCCTTCTCCTGGGCCTCGGCCGTGCCGGCGCCCAGGTGCGGGGTCACCACGACGTTCTCCAGGCCGAACAGCGGTGACGTGGTGCAGGGTTCGGTGGCGAACACGTCCAGTCCCGCGCCCGCGATCCGGCCCTCCACCAGTGCCTCGTACAGCGCCTGCTCGTCGACGATGCCGCCGCGCGCGGCGTTCACCAGCCGGGCCCTCGGCTTCATCAGGGCGATCGCCCCGGCGTCGATCAGGCCGAGGGTCTCGGGGGTCCTGGGCAGGTGGACGGTGAGGAAGTCGCTCTGGGCCAGCAGGGTTTCGAGGGGTACGAGCCGGACCCCGGCGCGGGCCGCCGCCTCCTCGTCCGCGTAGGGGTCGTACGCGACGAGCTCCATGCCGAAGGCGGCCATCCTGGTGGCGACCAGGGAGCCGATGCGGCCGAGGCCGACGATGCCGAGGACCTTCCCCGACAGCTCGACCCCGGTGAAGCGGGCCCGCTGCCAGCGGCCGGTCCGCAGCGCGGCGTCGGCGGGGGCCACGTTCCGTGCGACCGCGAGGAGCAGGGCGATCGTGTGCTCGGCGGCGCTGACGATGTTGGACGTCGGGGCGTTGACGACCAGGACGCCCGCGGCCGTGGCCGCGGCCACGTCCACGTTGTCCAGGCCGATGCCGGCCCTGGCGATCACCTTCAGCCGTGGCGCCGCCGCGATGGCCTCGGCGTCCATGGTCGTGGCGGACCGGACGACCACCGCGTCGGCCTCGGCGAGCGCGATGAGCAGCGCGCCACGGTCGGTGCCGTCGCAGCGCACCACGTCGACATCCGTGCCGAGCGCGGCGACGGTGGCGGGCGACAGCTCCTCGGCCAGCAGAACGGTGCCTCTTCGTAAGGGAGTCGGGGCGGTGGGGGTGTACGGGGTGAGCGTGGCGAAGCTCATCGTCGGTCCTCTTTCGGCTCGGTTCGACTCGGACGGGCGGGCGTACGCGGGTGTGCGGGGTGCGGGGTACGGGGCGCGGGAGGCCTCACTGGCGGGCCGCCGCCAGGTCCAGGGCCCGAGCGCGCAGCGCCAGGCGGGCGGGCACCAGGCTGGAGAGGAGCGCGAGGGCGAGGCCGGCGGCGGCGGCGCCGCCGAGGGCGGACCAGGGCAGGCTCAGCGGGAGCGGGGGGCCGGACTCCAGGACCCGGTTCCCGATCAGCGTCAAAGTGGCGGCCTGGGTGCCGGTGGTGACCAGCACCGCCAGCGCGGTGGCGGTCGCGGCCGTCAGGACCGCCTCGACCCCCACCATCGCGAGCACCTGGCGGTCGTTGCCGCCGGTGAGCCGGAGCGTGGAGAAGTCCCGCAGCCGGTCGCCGGTGGACATCATCATCGTGTTGACGATCGCGATCAGGGCGTAGAGGAGGGCCGGTCCCAGGATGGCGGTCATCGCGATCCAGTCGGAGCGGGACCGCGCGTCGTCGGCCCCGCCCCACGCGTCCGTCGCGGTGATCCTGGCGCCCGGGACGGGGTCCGGTGCCGCGGCTCCTTCGGGGGTGGTGAGGAAGGCGGTGGTGGGCTGGGGTTCGCCGGACAGGTGCCCGGCGACGACGGAGTACGGCAGGAGCACCTCGGAGAGGTTCAGCGGGGTCTTGACCAGGGCGACCACGGCGAGGGTGACGGGGGTGCCGTCGTCGAGCGTGGTGTCCAGCCGGTCGCCGACCTGCCAGCCGTTGGCCTCGGCCAGCGAGCCGGACACGGCGACCGAGGCTCCCCGCAGGGCGTCCAGCGAGCCCGCCTCGGTGGGGAGCCGCCAGGTGGCGGCCGGGTCACCGTCGACGGCGGTCGCGGAGATCGTGCCCGAGGCCGTGGAGCCGGAACCGGTGCCGCCGGCGAGCCCGTCCAACCAGGTCGTACGGATCGTGGTGGTGCCCACGCCGGGCAGGGCGCGCAGCCGCTCCACGGTGCCGGGGGCCAGGGTGGAGCCGCCGACGGGTTCGACGACGTACCGCGCGCTAAGCGCCTCCCGCGACTGGAGGGTGCGGGCCTCGCCGAAGGTCAGCGTCGAGCCGACGACCGTGCCGGTCAGTCCGATCACCAGGAACATCGGGGTGGCGGTGGAGACCGTGCGCCGTACGGACGCCAGGGCGTTCTGCCGGGCCAGCAGGCCCACCGCCCCCGAGGCGAGCGGCACCGGCAGCGTCAGCAGCCGTACCAGAAGCGGGATCAGCAGCGGCGCGAAGAGGGCGACCGCCATGATGGCCATGACGTCGATCAGGAGCGACCAGACCGGCATGTTCTGCGGGTCGCGCAGCTGCGGGTCCTGGTCCGTGCCGGGCGGCATCGTGATGAACACGGCCAGCACGGTGCCGAAGACGGCGAGGTAGCCGACGGCCCACAGCCAGCGGCCGAGCGTCATCACCCGGCCGTCGACGGCCGCGTCGCCGAGCGCCTCCACCGGCCGTACCCGGCCGGCGCGGCGGGCCGCCGCGTAGGCGCCGACCACCGCCACCGTCACCTCGACGGCGGCGGCGATCAGCAGCGGTCCCGCGTCGGCCTCGACGGCGAAGCCCTCGGGGGCCGCACCGCGCGAGACCAGCCAGCGGGCGAACAGCGGTGCCACGGCCAGGCCCAGGAGCGCGCCGCAGACCGAGGCGGCCAGCGAGACGACGACCGCCTCGCCGAGGACGAGCAGTCTGACCTGGCGCGGGGTCGCGCCGACCGCCCGCAGCAGCGCCGTCTCCCGGCGCCGCCCCGCGACCGCGAACGCGAACGTCGAGGCGACGACGAAGACGGAGACGAAGCCGGACATGCCCGCCATGAAGGTGAGCAGCTTCTTCAGGGACGGCGCCGACGGGTCGTCGTTCACCAGCCCCGCCGAGGTGCTGACCAGCAGTCCCGTCGCGGCGATCAGGGTGACGCCCAGGGTGAGGGCCACGAAGGAACCGGCGAAGCCGAGCCACCGCTTGCGCAGGGTGGCGACGGCCACGGGCAGCAGCAGGGTGATCCCCATCAGCGGCCACCGTCGATCCGGACGGGCTCCGCGGCCGGTTCGAGGTCCGGTTCCCGGTCGGACTCCAGGCGCGCCATGCGCTCGGCCACCCGCTGCGCGGTCGGCTCGGGCATCTCGTCGGCGACGCGGCCGTCGACGAGGAAGAGGACCCGGTCCGCGTACGAGGCGGCGACGGGGTCGTGGGTGACCATGACGGTGGTCTGGCCCCGGTCGTCGACGAGGGTGCGCAGCAGCTTCAGGACGGTCCTGCTGGAGCTGCTGTCCAGGGCCCCGGTCGGCTCGTCGGCGAAGAGCACCTTGGGGCGGGTGATCAGGGCCCGTGCGACGGCCACGCGCTGCTGCTGGCCGCCGGACATCTGAGAGGGCAGATGCCCGGCGCGTTCGCCGAGCCCGACCCGGGCCAGCGCGGCCCGTACCTCGGCCGTGTCCGGCCTGCGGCCGGCCAGCCGCAGCGGCAGCCCCACGTTCTGCTCGGCGGTGAGCGCGCCGAGCAGGTTGAACGCCTGGAAGATGAAGCCGATCCGGTCCCGGCGCAGTTCGGTGAGGGCCTTCTCCGTGAGCGGGCCCAGATCGACGTCGTCCACGACGACCTGTCCCGCGTCGGGGCGGTCGAGCCCCGCCGCGCACTGGAGCAGGGTGCTCTTGCCCGATCCCGAGGGGCCCATCACCGCGGTGAAGGTGCCCTGTTCGAAGCCGACGGAGATGCCGTCCAGGGCGCGCACCTGTGCCGCCGAGCCGGCCGCGTAGACCCTGCTGACCTCTTCGAGCCTGACTAACTGGTTGTTCTGCATGCTTCAACACCTATCAAGTGATCGCGTGCCGGTGGGACGAACCACCGCTGTGTTCAGGCCGGTTCGGCACTTCCCGTCGGCCGGCGACGGTTCGAGCTCGCCCACCGGCGACGGTTCGAGTTCGCCCACCAGGGTCTGTCGTGCGTCGGCCACCGCCTCCAGGATCCGTGCCGTCCGGTCCAGCAGGGCCTGCGCCTGTTCGCGACGGTAGACGTCCGGAAGATAGCCGAGGTGCAGTCCCAGCCGGGTGGAGTCCAGTCCCGGTACCGCCTGCATGCGCAGCGGATAGTGGGTGGCGTCCTCGCTGTCCCCGCCGGTCAGCCGCAGTCCGTCCGATCCCTCGCCGGCGCGGCCGAGCAGCGTGGCGGGGTCCAGCGGGGTGTTCTTGACGACGGTCGTGGTGTCGAAGAGCGACCCGTTCCCGGTCAGCCGCTGGATGTCACCGAGGCCCAGGTGGTGGTGGGGCAGCAGCGCGGTCTGCTCCTCCTGGATCCGGGCGAGCAGTCCGCCCAGCGGCTCGCGCGGATCCAGCCGGACGCGTACGGGCACGGTGTTGATGAGGTTGCCGACCATCCGTTCGATGCCCGGCACCTCCGGCGGCCGGCCGGAGACCGTCGAGCCGAAGAGCACGTCGTCGCGGCCGGTGTGCCGGGCCAGGACCAGGGCCCAGGCGGCCTGGACCGCCGTGGAGAGGGTGAGTCCGGCCCCGCGCAGGGCCGCGCCGAGCCGGGCGGTCAGCTCCGTCGGCAGCTCGGTCCGTACCGACTCCTGCGGCTGCGGCTCCTCCTCGGCGGCCTCGGGCGCGACCAGGGTCGGCTCCGCGGGTCCCGCGAGCGCCGCCCGCCAGGCGGACTCCGCCGCGGCGCGGTCCCGTCCGGCCAGCCAGGACAGGTACGCGCGCAGCGGGGGCGGCGGGGGCAGGGTGCTGTCGCCCGCGCGCTCGGCGTACAGGGTGAAGAGCTCCTCGACGAGGACCGGTACCGACCAGCCGTCCCACAGGATGTGATGGGCCGTCAGGATCAGTCGGTGCCGACCGCCGGGCAGGGTGATCAGCGCCATCCGCAGCAGCGGCGGGACGGCCGGGTCGAAGGTGTGCGCGCGTTCGCTCCGGGCCAGTTCGAGGGCGCGGGCAGCGGCGGTACGGTCGTCCTCGGCGGCGAGGTCGGCCGTCAGCCAGGGCAGTGCCACCCCGGCGCGCACCACCTGCACCGGGCGCTCCGTGTCGTACCGGAAGCCGGCCCGCAGCGCGGGCTGGCGGACGAGCAGCCGCTCCGCCGCGGCCCGCAGGGCGTCCGCGTCCAGCGGGCCCTCCAGGTCGAGGGCGAGCTGGGTGGTGTAGACGTCGTGGCCGTCCCCGTCGTCGCCGTCGTCGCCGGTGAGCAGGGAGTGGAAGAGGAAGCCCTCCTGGAGCGGGGTGAGCGGCAGCACGTCGACGAGGTCGGGGTCGAAGCGCGTCAGCAGCTCCGTCTCCTCCTCCAGGCCGGGGAACGGCCCTTCGAGGTACGGGGCGTCCGCCGGCCGCTGCTCCTCGCCGGTCTCCGCGGTCACGGAGGCCAGCGCGGCGGGCGTCCGGTGCACGAACACCTCCCGCACGGTGAGCGAGAGCCCCGCGGCACGGGCCCGGGAGACCAGCTGGATGGCGGTGATGCTGTCGCCGCCCAGGTCGAAGAAGGAGTCGTCGGCACCCGCGCCCGGCTGGGACAGCACTTCGGCGAAGAGGCCGCACAGGAGGCTCTCGCGGGGTGTCGCCGGCGCCCGGCCGCCCTCGGCGGTGGCGGCCGTCGGGACGGGCAGCGCCTTGCGGTCCACCTTTCCGTTGGCGGTCAGCGGGAGCTCCGGGAGCGCCACGAAGGCCGCGGGGACCATGTGGTCGGGCAGCGAGGCCCCCAGGAAGGCGCGCAGGGCCGGTGCCCCCACGTCCTGGCCGACCGTGTACGCCACCAGCCGCTTCGCGCCCGGCCGGTCCTCCCGGACCAGGACGGCGGCCTGCTCGACGCCGGGGTGGGCGGTGAGCGCCGACTCGATCTCGCCGGGCTCGACGCGGAAGCCGCGGATCTTGACCTGGTGGTCGGTGCGGCCGAGGTAGTCGAGCGTGCCGTCGGCCCGCCACCGGGCCAGATCGCCGGTCCGGTACATGCGCGCGCCGGGCCCGCCGAACGGGTTGGCGACGAAGCGGTCCGCCGTCAGGTCGGGGCGGCCCAGATAGCCGCGGGCCAGCCCCGAGCCGGCGAGGTAGAGCTCGCCGGGGGTGCCGGCGGGTACCGGCTGGAGGTGCGGATCGAGCACGTACATCCGGGTGTTGGCGATCGGGCCGCCGATCGGCGCGAGCACCGGGCCGGCCAGCGGGTCGCTCATGCTGGCGCAGACCGTGGACTCGGTGGGGCCGTACGCGTTGACCATGCGCCGTCCCCGGGACCAGCGGTCCACCAGGTCGGGCGCGGTCGCCTCGCCCGCCACCACCAGGGTGGAGCCGGGCGGCAGGCCGTCCTCGGGCATCACCGGGAGCGCCGAGGGCGGCAGGGTCACGTGGGTGACGCCGTGCTCGGCGATCAGCGCGGCCAGCGTCAGGCCGGGCAGCAGCCGGTCCGCGTCGCCGAGGACCGCGCGGGCTCCGGTGAGCAGGGCCATGCAGAGCTCCCACACCGCCGCGTCGAAGCTGGGCGAGGCGAAGAGCAGGACCCGGCTCTCCGGGGTGACGCCGAGGCCGGCCCGCTGTCCGGCGACCATGGAGGCGATGCCGCGGTGGGTGACGACGACGCCCTTGGGGCGGCCGGTGGAGCCCGAGGTGTAGATGACGTACGCCGGGTGGTCCGCGTCGCGGGCCACGGTCGGGCCCCGGCCCGAGCCGTGGTCGTACGCGGTGCGGTCGATCAGCAGCAGGGGCGCCTCGGACCGCGGCAGCCTGGCGGCCACCGCGCTGCTCGTGACGACCAGGGTGGGGGTGGAGTCGGCCAGCATGTAGGCGAGCCGGTCGGCCGGGTAGCCGGGATCCAGCGGGACGAACGCGGCGCCCGTCTTGAGCACGGCCAGCTGCGTCACCACCAGTTCCACGGACCTGTGCAGGGCGATGGCGACGAACCGCTCGGGGCCCGCGCCGCGCCCCACCAGTAGTCGGGCGAGCCGGTCGGCGCGGGTGTTCAGCTCGCGGTACGTCAGCTCGGTGTCCCCGTGGACCAGCGCGACGGCGTCGGGCGTACGGGCCGCCTGAGCCTCGAAGAGCCCCGGGATCGTGTGGGGCTTCGCCGCGGCCGGCACGTCGGTGTCGTTCCAGCCGGTCAGCAGCCGCTCCCGCTCGGCGGGCGGCAGGACGTCCAGCCGGCCGACGGGCGTGCCGGGCCGCTCGGCGATCGCGGTGAGCACCCGCAGCAGCCGGTCGGCGACGCCCCGGGCCTGCTCGGCGTCGAGCAGGTCGCTCTGGTGGTCGAGCCGGAAGCACAGCCCGTCGGGGCCCGGCCGGGCGACCATGCCCAGGGTGTAGTGCACGGCGTCGTGGCCGTCCACCCCGTCGAGCACGAGGCCCGAGCCGGCGGTGGCGGCGGCCAGCGCGGACACGTCCAGCGGATAGTTCTCGAAGACCATCGCGGTGTCGAACAGCGCGCCCACACCGGTGAGCTGCTGGATCTCGGCGAGCCCGAGGTGCTGGTGGCCCAGGAGCGCGGACTGCTCCCGCTGCATCCGCTCCAGCAGCGCCCCGAGCGACTCGCCGCCGTCGAGGCGGAGCCGTACCGGAACGGTGTTGATGAAGAGGCCGACCATCGACTCGACGTCGGGCAGCTCCGCCGGGCGGCCCGAGACCGTGGCGCCGAAGACGACGTCGTCGCGGCCGGTCAGCCGGGCCAGGAGCAGCGCCCAGGCGCCCTGGAGCACCGTGTTCATGGTGAGCCCCGCCGTCCGGGCCCGTCCGGCGAGTGCGTCGGCGACGGGCGCCGGAAGGTTGAACTCCAGCCGCTCGGGCACCGTCGGGGTGCGCCCGGGGTCCGACGGGCGGACCAGGGTGGGCTCCTCGACCCCGTCGAGCGCCTGGCTCCAGGCGGCGCGGGCCGCCTGCCGGTCGGTCTCGGCGAGATGGGCGAGGAAGTCGCGGTACGGACGCACCCGGGGCAGCGGCGAGGGGCCGGGGCCCGCCGCGTACAGGCTGAGCAGCTCGCGCACGAGCACCGGCATGGACCAGCCGTCGAGCAGCAGGTGGTGGTTGGTCAGCAGCAGCCGGTGGCTGTCCCGGCCGGTGCGGACCAGAGTGAAGCGCAGCAGCGGCCCCTCGTCGGGGGTGAAGCCGACGGCGCGCTCGGCGGCGGCCAGGGCGTCCGCGGCCGGACTCCGCTCCTCCTCCGGCAGGTCGGTGAGGTCCGCCTCGGACCAGGGCGTCCCGACCGCGCCCGGCACGGTCTGCACCGGCCGGCCGAGGCCCTCGTGGTGGAACTCGGCGCCGAGGTGGGGGTGGCGGGCCAGCACGTCGCGGGCGGCGCGGCGCAGCCTGGCCGCGTCGAGCGGTCCGCTCAGCGCGAGCTGGAGCTGGGCGGTGTAGATGTCGCCGTCGCCCGCCTGGAGGCTGTGGAAGAGCAGGCCCTCCTGGAGCGGTGAGAGCGGCAGGATGTCCGCGAGGGCGGGCCGACGCCGCTCCAGGAACTCGATCTCGCCCTGGGTCAGGGCGGCCGGGGCGACATCGGAAGGGGAGCGTCCACCGGCGCCCGGTCGGGTGCCGTGGCGGGCCAGTTCGGCGAGGGCCTCGAACCAGAGGGCGGCCAGTTCGGCCACCTGCGGCTCGGTGAGGAGTCCGCCGGCCCAGCTCCAGGCCGCCACCAGTTCCGGTCCGCCGGGACCGTCCTGGGTCAGGGCGTCGAGCTCCAGGACGTGTCCGAGCGGCATGCCGGGCAGGCCCCCGGGGATGCCGTCGCCGAGGCGCGGGACCACCGCCCAGTCGGCCGCGGCGGTGGGCGCGGAGAACCGGCCCAGGTAGTTGAAGCCGATCTCGGGGTCGCCGAGCGGGGCGAGTTGTGCGCCGAACCGCGGGTGCAGATGGCGCAGCACGCCGTAGCCGATGCCCTTGCCGGGGACGGCCCGCAGCTGCTCCTTGACGCCCTTCAGGGCGGCGCCGGGGTCGCCGTCCGCGTCGGCCGGGACGTCGAGCAGCACCGGGTACACGCTGGTGAACCAGCCCACGGTGCGCGACAGGTCGGCGCCCGGGAGCGCCGCCTCCTCGCGACCGTGGCCCTCCAGGTCGACGAGCACCGGCCCTCCGTCGCCCCGCCAGCGCCGGTACGCCAGCGCGAAGGCGGTCAGCAGGACGTCGTTGACCTCGGCGTGGAACGCGGCCGGTACGGCGGTGAGCAGGGCGTGGGTCACCTCGGCGGGCAGGCGCAGGGTCAGCCGGCCCGCCGTCTCCAGGGTGTCCTTCCGCGGGTCGAGGGCGCGGTCCGCCAGCGGCGCCGCGCCACGGGCCAGCACCTCTCTCCAGTACGGCAGTTCGGCCTCGCGCTCGGGCGAGACGGCCGCGTCGGCGAGCCGGTGGGCCCAGGTGCGCAGCGAGGTCCCGACCGGGTCGAGCCGGGGGGTCCGCCCACGGGACACGGCGTCCCACGCCTGGGCCAGGTCCGGGGCGAGCACCCGCCAGGACACGCCGTCGACCACCAGGTGGTGGACGACCAGGACGAGCAGGCCCGTTCGTTCCGGGCCGCGGTCGAGCCAGACGGCACGGAGCATTCCGCCCGGTTCGCGCGGTGCGAGCGCGGTGAGCGCGGCCCGCCCCTCGGCGTCCGCCAGCGCGTCCAGTGCGGTCTCGTCCGCCCCGGACGCGTCGACCCGGCGGACGGCCGCGGCGGCGTCGGCGGAGCCGGCTGGCCCGACGACCAGCGTCCGGTCGGTGCGGTGCGCCCGCAGCGCGTCGTGGCGGTCCAGCACGGCCCGGACGCAGTCGACGAGGCGGGGCAGCGTCAGTTCGGCCGGCACCCGCAGCACCATCGACTGGTTGTGGCCGTCCAGCGGGCCGCCGCGCCCGTCGGCCCAGCGCATCACCGGGGTCAGCGGCAGGGCGCCGAGGCCCGCGCCGGCGGACTCGGCCGGTTCGGTGTCCAGCTCGGTCGCGGCCTCGGCGAGGGCGGCGGGGGTACGCAGCCGGAACACCTCGCGCGGGCTGAGCACCAGGCCGGCCCGGCGGGCCTGCGACACCAGCTGGATGGCCATGATGCTGTCGCCGCCCAGGTCGAAGAAGGAGTCGTCGGCGCCGGCCCGGACGACCCCGACGACCTCGGCGAACAGGGCGCACAGCACCTCTTCGCGCGGTGTGGCGGGCGCCCGGCCCGAGCCCTGGCCGGTGGTGGCCGGAGCGGGCAGCGAGCGGGTGTCGAGCTTGCCGTTCACGGTCAGCGGCAGCGCGTCGAGGGTGACGAAGGCCGCCGGCACCATGTGCGCGGGCAGCTCCGCGCCGAGCGCGCCGCGCAGCTCCCCGTCGGTGAGGGCGGCGCCCGGCGCGGGCACCACGTAGGCGACCAGGCGCTTGTCGCCCGGACGGTCCTCGCGGACGACAACGGCGCCGCTCGCCACCTTCTCCAGCGCGAGCAGGACGCTCTCGATCTCGCCGAGTTCGATGCGGAAGCCGCGGATCTTCACCTGGTGGTCGGCGCGGCCCAGGTACTCGAGGCCGCCGTCGGCCTGCCACCGGGCCAGATCGCCGGTGCGGTACATGCGCGAGCCGGGCTCGCCGAAGGGGTCGGCGACGAACCGGTCGGCGGACAGGTCGGGGCGGCCGAGGTAGCCGCGGGCGAGCCCCGCGCCCGCCACGTACATCTCGCCGCGCTCGCCGACCGGCGAGGGCCGCAGCGCCGCGTCGAGGACGTAGATCCTCAGGTCGGGGATGGCCCGGCCGATGAGGCTGCGGGTCTGGCCCGCCGTCGCGTCCTCGTCGAGCGCGAGGTGGCTGACGTGCACGGTCGTCTCGGTGATGCCGTACATGTTGACGAGCACGGCCTCCGGATGGGCCCGCTGCCAGGGGGCGAGTCGGCCCAGGTCGAGCGCCTCGCCTCCGAACACCACGCGGCGCAGAGCCAGTTCGCCCGCCGGCTGCTCGGCTTCCGCCCGCATCAGCTGGTAGAACGCCGACGGCGTCTGGTTGAGGACCGTCACCTGCTCCTCCGCGAGGAGCGTCAGGAACTCCTGCGGCGAGCGGCTCACGGCGTGCGGTACGACGACGAGGCGGCCGCCGTGGAGGAGCGGGCCCCACAGCTCCCACACGGAGAAGTCGAAGGCGTAGCTGTGGAAGAGGGTCCACACGTCCTCGGGCCCGAAACCGAACCAGTGGTCGGTGGCGGTGAAGAGCCGCACCACGTTGCCGTGCGGGACGACCACGCCCTTGGGGCGGCCGGTGGAGCCGGAGGTGTAGATGACGTAGGCGGGGTGGCCGGGGGTGAGCGCGGTCGTCCGGTCGGCGTCCGTCAGCGGGGCCGGGTCGGCGGCGGCGAGCTCGGCCCGGGTGTCCGCCGCGTCCAGGACGAGCAGCGGCACTCCGGTGCCCGGCAGCCCGTCGACGCCCGCCCTCGTGGTGACGACGAGGGCCGGGGCGGCGTCCTCCAGCATGTAGGCGAGGCGGTCGGCCGGATAGTGCGGGTCCAGCGGCACATAGCCGGCGCCCGTCTTGACGACCGCGAGGAGCGCGGTCACGAGGTCGGCCGAGCGCTCCAGGGCGACCGCCACGTACCTCTCCGGGCCGGCTCCGCGGGCGGCGAGCAGCCGGCCGAGCCGGTTGGCCCGCTCCTCCAGCTGCGCGTACGTCAGGGACTCGGAGCCGTGGGTGACGGCGATCCGGTCGGGGTGCAGCGCGACCTGTTCCTCGAAGAGCGCGGCCGGTGTGCGGTCCTCGGCGGGCACCTCGGCGTCCGGCGTGTTGAAGCCGGAGATCAGCTGCCGGAGCTCCGGTCCCGAGACCAGATCCAGTCGGCCGACCGGCAGTTCGGGCCCGGCCAGCGCCGCGTGCACGAAACGCAGGAAGTGGTCCTGGTGGGCGGCGGCGGCCTCGATGTCGCAGGCGCCGGGAGCGGCGTCGAAGTCGATCCGGAGTCCCTGCTCCTCCCCCAGGTCGTAGATGCCGATGGAGAGGTCGTCGACGGGTCCGTTGCTCAGGTTGTGCTGGACGCCGGGCTGCCCCAGGAAGCCCAGGTCGGGCGCGAAGGCCATGATGTTGACCATCGGGGCGGCGATCCGGCGCGCCGAGTCCCCGCCGGCGAGGTCACGGCAGAGGTCCTCGTACCGCGGCAGCTGGTGGGCGAGCGCGGCGCGCACCTCGGAGCGGACGGCGGCGACCAGCTCGCCGACCTTCAGCTCGGGGCGGACGTCGAGGCGCAGCGGGACGACGTTGGACGTCATGGCGGGGGTGCGGCGGGTCAGTTCGGTGGTGCGGCCGGTGACCGGCAGGCCGAGCACCAGTTCGCCCTTGCCGGACACCCGGTGCACATAGGCCGCGACCAGCGAGATCATCAGCATCGACCAGGGCGCCCGGGAGGCTCGGGCCACCTCGCGCACCCGCCGCGCCTCCGCCGCCGTCAGGCGCACGCTGCGCCGTACGAAGGGCACGCCGGCCGGCTGCCGGCCGGTGTCCTGTCCTTCGGCGATGCGCGGGGTGTCCTGCCCCTCGGCGATACGCGGGGTGTCCTGCCCCTCGGCGATACGCGGGGTGTCCTGCCCCTCGGCGATGCGCGGGGTGTCCTGCCCCTCGGCGATGCGCGGGGTGTCCTGCCCCTCGGCGATGCGCGGGGTGTCCTCGAGTCCGGCGAGCCGGTCGGTCCAGTACGCGGTGTCGTCGGCGGCGGCCCGCGAGGCGCGATAGGCGGCGTCCTCGTCGAGGACCTCCTCGAGGGTCCCGAAGGGGCCGGGCTCCCAGGCGGTGCCGGCCAGCGCCTGCGCGTACAGCTCGGTGAGCCGGGCGTCGAGCAGGGCGGCCGACATGCCGTCCAGGACGATGTGGTGGTAGCGCTGGTAGTAGAGGAAGTGCTCGGGCGCCAGCCGGAGCACGGCGACCGTGAAGAGGTCTCCGGCCGTGAGGTCGACCGGTGTCGTGAGGTCCTCGTCCATCCAGGCACGGGCCTCGGCCCACGGGTCGGCGGCGCCCCTCAGGTCGAGGAGGCGCAGCGCGCGGGTGCCGGGAGCGGCTTCCAGCACCTGGTGGAGGCCGGTGTCGTCCCGCTCGACGCGGGTGACGCGCAGGATGTCCGCTTCGGCGACGAGCCGGGACCAGGCGGCCGACAGGAGTTCCAGGTCGAGGGGGCCGTGGATCTCCTTGTACTCGGCCACGTTGTAGCGCCGGCCGGTCGGGTCCAGGTCGTGGGCGAACCAGATGCCGCGCTGGGCGGCCGAGAGCGGCAGACGGCCGCCGGGGTCAGCCATGGTTCGGCCCCGCCACCGGCCGGCGCAGGCTCAGCGGACGCAGGTCGGTCCAGTGCTCGACGACGTAGTCGACGCACGCGGCCCGCCCGGCCTCGGCGAGCGCCACCGTCCAGCCCTCGGGAACCTCGGCGAACACCGGCCAGAGGGAGTGCTGCTCCTCGCCGTTGACCAGGACGTGGAAGAGGCCGTCCTGGTCGTCGAAGGGATTGTTCGCCATGGGGGGGAGCTCCTTGGGGTGTGGTAGACGTCAGCGGGCGGCCGGGGCGGGCACGAGCGTGTCGGTGAGCAGCGCCGTCAGCTTCTCCGGCGCGCTCTCCAGGTAGAAGTGGCCTCCGGGCAGTTCGCGCAGGTGGAAGCCGCCGGTGGTGTACCGCGCCCAGGCCGCGGCGTCGGCGGGCGTGCACGCCGTGTCGTACGAGCCGGCGATCGCGGTGACCGGGCAGACCAGCGGGGCGCCGGGCCGGTGGGTGTAGGTGTCGATGAGGTGGAAGTCGGCGCGCAGTACGAAGAGCGCGAGGTCGCGGAGCTCCTCGTGGGCGATCAGCTTGCCCGCGGTGCCGCCGAGGCCGGTGACGTAGCGCAGGATGCCCTCGTCGCCGCGGAACTCCGCGGCGAGGGGCTCGCAGTCGTCCGGCGCCCTGCGGGCCGAGGCGAAGAGGTGGACCAGGGCGGGCCGCAGCTCGCGCGGCAGGGCGCGGGCGACCTCGTAGGCGACGGTGCCGCCCATGCTGTGCCCGAAGAAGGCCACCGGGCGGTCGAGGAGGGGACGGATCTCCTCGGCGATCTCCCGGACCAGGGTGGCCATGTCGGGCGACGGGTCGGCCATGATGCGGTCCTGCCGGCCCGGGTACTGGACGGCGGTCACCTCGATCGACGGCGGCAGCAGCTCGGCCCAGCCCCGGTAGGCGCTGGCGGCGCCCCCCGCGTGAGGGAAGCAGATCAGCCGGATCTCCGCCGAGGGGCGCGGCACGAAGGTGCGGAACCAGGCGCTCACGCGGTCACCCGCCGACCCGGGCTGTACGGCTCGGCCATGGCGACGGCGATCCGGCGCGGCCCCGTGAAGGGCTCCCGGCCGTGCGCGGCGAGCATGTTGTCGACGACGAGGACGTCGTCGGTGCGGTAGTCGAAGCGGGTGGAGGCGGCCCGGTAGCAGTCCCGCAGATGGGCGGTGACCTCGTCGGGGATGACCCCGCCGTCGCCGTAGAAGGTGTCGCTCGGCAGGTCGCCCTCGCCGAACAGTTCCAGCAGTCCCTCGCGGACGTCCGGGGCCTGCGTGGAGTTGTGGAAGAAGGTGATGTGGTTGAACCAGACCCGCTCGCCGGTCACGGGGTGGACGTGCACGGCCCGGCGGACGCCCCGGGTGCGCAGGCCGCCGTCCTCGGTCCACTCGAACTCCAGCTCCTTGGACCGGCAGTGGGCCTCGACCTCGGCGCGGTCCTCGGTGTTGAAGACGTGCCGCCACTCGACGCCGAAGCCCTCGTGGAAGTTGCGGACGACCGTCCAGCCGCGGTGCTCGAACTCCTCGACGACGGCCGGGTCGATCCGCCGCAGCACCTCGCGGGTGTCGGCGAGCGGGGTCGCGCCGAGCGTCTCGGCCTCGCGCACACAGTGGAAGTAGAGCAGCTGCGGCCAGGACGCCTGGTAGGAGTTCTCGGTGTGCAGGAAGATCTCCTCGGCCGGCGGGTAGTCCGTCGAGGTGTAGACGTTGCCCTTGATGGTGGAGCGCGGCGAGGACCGCTCGGAGTACGCCAGCGGCTCCCCCGACATCGCCCGTACGAGGTCGGCGAAGCCGTCCACCCCACCGATGTCGAAGCCGCGCAGCAGCAGGGCGCCGCGCGTGCGGAGCTTCTCCCTCAGGTGGGCGGAGTCCTTGCCGATCAGCTCGACGACGCCGGGGCTGCCGCTCTCGCGCTCCACGGTGAAGGCAAGTGTCTGCGCGGTCATCTGTCTCTCCTCGTCTCGACCGGTTGTGCCGCCGGTTCGGGAACACGAAGAACCCCCGGCCGGATCACTGTCCGGCCGGGGGCTATACATCTTCGATACAGGTTCTGCTCCGGTGTCCCGCCCTCGCCGGGCGGCCTGCCGTCAGCGGTCGACGCCCACCGCCTTCAGGACCCGCTCGCTGAACTCGCCGTTGGTCAGCACGACCACGCCGCTGCCGTGGTGCAGCCGGTTCATGGAGATCGCCTGGTAGCCGCCGGGCGACCCTCCGTGGCCGTACTCCACCTCCGCTCCGCCCGCGTCGACGATGGTGCCCAGGCCGTAGAAGCCGTCGCTGTGCGGGGTGAGCATCCGACGCGCGCTCTCGCGGGAGAGGAGCGCCAGCGGGCGGCCCAGGTAGCTGCGGCGCAGCTCCAGTTCGAACCTGGCCATGTCGGCCGCGGTGCTCCAGAGGCCGGCCGCCGCGAGCTCCGGGTGGATCAGCCAGCCGCCCTCCAGGGTCCTGCCCTCCTCGTCGTGGCCGAGGGCGACGGGCCGCCCGGAGCGGTCTGGGAAGGACTGGTCGAAGCTGCTGCCCGTCATGCCCAGCGGATCGAGGACCAGGCGCCGCATGAGCGCCTCGAACGGTTCCCCGGTCACGTCGGTCAGGAGCTGTTCGAGTACCGAGTAGTGGGCGTTGGACTTGTGGAACTCCTGTCCGGCGGGACGTTCCGGCACCGCGCCCTCGCGCAGCAGCTCCACCAGCGCCGGCACGGGCCGCCCCTTGGGGACCGCGCGGCGGGGGGTCTCCGCGAGCCCGCCCAGATGGCTGAGCAGATGGCGTACCGTCACCGGCCGCTCGGTGTCCGGCAGCCGCCAGGTGCGCAGATACGTGTCGGCGTCGGCGTCCAGGTCGAGCACGCCCTGGTCGACGAGGCGCAGGACGGCGACGGCCGTCACGTGCTTGCCCCAGGAGCCGGCCTGGAAGAGGGTGTCGGGCGTGACGGGCTCGTCCGAGTCGGCGCCGAGCGTCCCGATGCCCTCGAGGGCCACCAGTTCGCCGCCCTCGATCACGGCCAGGCTCGCGCCGGGCACCCCGTCGGCGGCGAGGGCCTCCCGTACCGTCCGCGGGTCGAACGCGGGCTCGGCGGCCGGGCGGAGCGGTGTCCGCGCGGCCGCCGCGGTGACGGCGGCGGCGTCCAGCGCCGCCGCGAGGGCGGCCAGGGTGTCGTGCTTGTAGAGCAGGAAGAGCGAGATGTCGAGACCCGCCCGGCGGCCGGCCGCGATCACCCGGATCACCAGGATCGAGTCGCCGCCGAGCCGGAAGAAGCCGTCCTCGCGGCCGATCCGCGCGATGCCGAGCGTCTGCGACCAGATGGCCGCGATCCGCCGCTCGGTGTCGGTGGCCGGCTCGGTGCAGGGCCGGTCCCCGGCGGCCGACCACTCGGCGGGCTCCGGCAGCGCCTTGCGGTCCACCTTGCCGTTGGGGGTCAGCGGCAGCACGGGCAGCGTCACGTAGCCGGCCGGGATCATCGCCTCGGGCAGCGTCCTCGCGAGCCGTTCGCGGAGCGTCGCCGGGTCCGGGGCGGCGCCGTCGGCGGTCACCACGTAGCCGATGAGCTGCTCGTGGCCGAGCGGTCCCCTGCGGACGGCGACCGCCGCGTCCACGACGGACTCCAGGGCGGTCAGCGCGGCCTCGATCTCGCCGAGCTCGATGCGCACGCCGCGCACCTTGACCTGGTGGTCCACGCGCCCGAGGAACTCGATGCTGCCGTCCTCGTTCCAGGCGGCGACGTCCCCCGTGCGGTACAGCCGCGAGCCGTCCGGGCCGAACGGGTCGGGCAGGAACCTTTCGGCGGTCAGTGCCGGGCGTCCGCCGTAGCCGCGCGAGACGCCGGTACCGCCCGCGTACAGCTCGCCTGGCACGCCCACCGGGACCGGGGCCATCGCCTGGTCAAGGACGTACAGGCGGGTGTTGCGCACCGGCCGGCCGATGGTGACCCGCGCCCCGCCGACGGGGTCGCCGGCCCGGACCACGGCGTGCGTGATGTCGTCCGAGCACTCGGTCGGCCCGTACGCGTTGACCATCGGGATCTCCGGAAAGCGGGCGAACCAGCGCCGGCACAGGTCCGGCGGGAGCGCCTCCCCCGTCACCACCATCCACCGCAGGCCGGGCAGACCGGGCAGGCCGGGGGTGGTCGGTCCGGCGTCCCAGGCGTCGAGCGCGGCGCGCAGCAGCGACGGGACGACCTCCAGGACGGTGATCCGCTCGTCCGCGGTCCGCCCGAACAGGGCCGCCGGGTCCACGGCGGCCGTCTCGTCGACGACGCGCACCCGGCCGCCGACGACGAAGGCGACGAGTATCTGCCACACCGAGATGTCGAAGGACATCGAGGCGTTCTGCACGACCGAGTCGGCCCCGGTCAGCTCCAGGTCCTCCACCTTCGCGAGCAGGTGGTTGGCCATGCCCCGGCGGGTGACCTGGACGCCCTTGGGTCTGCCGGTCGAGCCGGAGGTGTAGATGACGTACGCGAGGTGGTCGGGGTCCGCGACCGGTGCCGGCGCGGTGGCCGGGTGGTGCGCCCATGTCTCCGGCCGGTCCAGGGGGACGGCCGTCAGGTCGAGGCCGTGCAGGGCCGGGTCGCTCAGGGCCGGGTCGCTCAGCAGTACGGCCGCGTGCGCGTCCCGCGCCATGTACGCCAGCCGTTCCGCCGGGAGCGCCGGGTCCAGCGGCAGCCAGGCGCCGCCCGCCTTGAGCACGGCGAGGACCGCGAGGACCGTGGCCGGGGAGCGGTGGGCGTGGAGGGCGACGACCGTGTCCGGGCCGACGCCGAGCGCCCGCAGGTGGTGGGCGAGCCGGTTCGACTCGGCGGCGACCTCGGCGTAGGAGAGTTCCACGCCGTCGGCGGTGAGCGCCGTACGGCCCGGGGCCTCGGCCGCGTACCGGTCCAGCTCCTCCTCGACGGCCACCCACGAGGGCTCGCGGCCGGTCTCGGTGAAGGAACGCAGCCGCTCCTCCTCCAGCTCGCCCAGGTACGTCAGGCGCGGGTCGCCCGTCGGCGAGGACGCCATCGAGGCAAGGACCGCCCGGTACATGCGGGCGAGCCGCTCGCCGTTCGCCCGGCTCAGCACCTGCGATTCGGCGGTGAGGTGGAGGCCCTGGCCGCCGGTGGCGACGGTCAGCGCGAACTCAGTGGTCGTCTGGCCGACGCTCGATCCGGCGTCGATCCGGTCGCTGCCGAAGATGCGCAGGTCGTGGTAGTTGAACAGGACGTCGATCTGGCGCTGGGCGCCGGGCGCCTCCCGCTGGATCGCGGCCATCGGGTAGCGGCGGTGGCCCCACAGGCCGACCTCGCGGGCGAAGACCTGCCGCACCAGCTCGTCCCAGGTGCGGGCCGAGCGGTCGTGCGCGAAGGGCAGCGTGTTGAGGTACATGCCGAGCACCCGGTCCGAGCCGAGCACCTCGGGCCGCGCGTCGCAGACGAGGCCGGTGTGGAAAGCCTCCTCCTCGGTGAGCTGGCTCATCACCTTCAGGTGCGCGGCGAGCAGCACGCTCTTGAGGGAGACCCGGCCGCGCGAGGCGAAGGCGCGCAACGGCTCCTCCAGGTCGGCCAGGTCGACCGGCACCACATGGGTGCGCCGGTCGCCCGGCTCCCCCCAGCCGGCCGGGATCCGCAGCGGCGCGTAGCCGTGCGTGACGCCCTTCCAGAAGGCGCTGTCCACGCCCTGGGAGAGCGATTCCAGCTCGCCCGCGACGAAGTCGGCGTAGCGGATCGGGGGCGCCTGGTGGCCGGTGTTGTGCCCCCGGCCGTCCCGGATCTCCCGGTAGCGGTCGACGAGTTCGGTGACCAGGGAGAACTGCCCCCAGCCCTGGGTGATGGCGTGCGGCTGGCTGAAGGTGACCCGCCAGGCGGCGTCGCTCTCCAGGTGGACCGCGACCCGCAGCAGAGGCGCCCGCGCCGGGTCGAAGCCGTCGGCCCGCTCGGCGGCGAGGAAGGCGTCGAGCGCCGCACTCCGCGCGGCCTCGTCGCGTCCGCGCAGGTCGTGCACGCGCACCGGTATGTCGACGGACTCGTGGACCAGCTGCATCGGCTGGGAGAAGCCGGTCAGGTCGAAGGAGGTCCGCAGTACGTCGTGGCGGGCGGTGACGTCCGCGACGGCCTGGCGCAGCGCGTCCTCGCGGAACGGCTTGTCGTCGTTCACGCGGATGGAGACGCACTGGTGGTAGGTGGCGCCGTCGGTGTCGGCCAGCATCTCCACGAGCATGCCGAGCTGGAGCTGGGACGCCGGGTAGGCGTCCGCCACCCCGGCGGGCACCAGCTGCCGGTCGTCCGGCTCGATCAGGGCGAAGGGTGCCACGGCGGTGATCCCGCCGGTCAGCACGGGCCGCCCGGCCGCGGCCTCGGCGAGCCCGGCGACCGTGCGCTGCTCGAAGACGTCGCGGACCGCGAGGTCGTACCCGGCGGCGCGCAGGGCGCCGACCAGGTTGACGGCCCTCAGCGAGTCGCCGCCGAGGCCGAAGAAGGAGTCCTGGACGCCGACCCGGTCGGCGCCGAGGACCTCGGCCCACAGCGCGGCCATCCGCTCCTCGGCCGGGGTGCGGGGCGCCAGGTAGTCGTCGGCCGCCAGGGCGTCGCCCTCGGGGGCGGGGAGCGCCTTGCGGTCGATCTTGCCTGCGGTGTTGAGCGGCAGCGCCTCCAGGGTGACGAAGGCGGAGGGCAGCATCGCCTCGGGGAGCAGGGTGGCCAGCCGGCGCCGCAGCGCGCCGGGTTCGGGCGCTTCGGGGCCCGCCGGGACGACGTAGGCGACGAGGCGCTTGTCACCGGGGGTGTCCTCGCGGACGGCGACGGCGGTGTGCGCGACGCCCGGCAGGGTCATCAGGGCGGCCTCGATCTCGCCCGGCTCGATGCGCACGCCGCGGATCTTCACCTGGTCATCGGCGCGGCCGATGTAGAGCAGGGTGCCGTCGGGCCGTGTGCGGACGACGTCGCCGGTGCGGTACATGCGCGCGCCGGGCACGTCGGAGAACGGGTCGGGGCCGAAGAACTCGGCCGTCCGCGCGGGCAGGTTGCGGTAGCCGCGGGCCAGCCCGTCGCCGCCGATGTACAGCTGGCCGGCGACGCCGGCCGGCACCGGCCGCAGCCGCGCGTCGAGGACGTACACGGTGTTGTTGGCGATCGGGCGGCCGATGGAGATCCGGTCGGCGTCCCCGGGCACGTCCCAGCTCGTCGACCAGATGGTCGTCTCGGTGGGCCCGTACACGTTGACCAGCCGGCCGACCCGGGCGCGCAGCTCGCCCGCGAGCTCGGCGGGCAGCGCCTCGCCGCCGGTGAGGGCGGTGATCGCGGACCGCTCGAAGCCCGAGCGCAGCAGCAGGTTCCATCCCGAGGGCGTGGCCTGCGCGTGGCTGATGCCGTGCCGTTCTACCAGGCGGGTCAGCGCGGCCCCGTCCTTGGTGTCCAGGCTGTCGGCGAGGACCAGACGGCCGCCGGTGACCAGCGGCAGGAAGAGTTCGAGACCGGAGATGTCGAAGGAGACGGAGGTGAGGGAGAGCCAGGTGTCGGCGCCGGTGGAGCCGAGTCGCTCGGCCATCGCCAGCAGCAGGTTGGCGAGGGCGGCGTGGGCGATGCCGACGCCCTTGGGGCGGCCGGTGGAACCCGAGGTGTAGAGGGTGTACGCGAGGTGGCTGGCCTCGGCCCGTACGGGCGGCGTCGCGGCGGGGTGCTCGTCCCCGGGCAGGTCGTGGACGAGCCGCGGCCCGTCGTGGACACCGTCGAGGACCGCCGCGAAGGCCGGTTCGGTGACGACCGGGCCCGCGCCCGCGTCGGCCAGCACGTATCCGATCCGGTCGGCGGGGAACGCCGGGTCGAGCGGCACGTAGGACGCGCCGGTGCGCCAGGTGCCGAGCATCGCCGCGACCAGTTCCGGCGTGCGGTCGAGCAGCAGTCCGACCACCGACTCGGGGCCGGTGCCCAGGGCGTGCAGCCGCCGCCCGTACCGCTCGCTCCGCTCCAGCAGCCAGCCGTACGAGTACTCCCGGCCGCCCCACAGCAGCGCGACGGCGTCGGGGGCGGCGGCGGCCCGCTCCGCGAACAGGTCGTAGGCGGTGGCGGGGCCGCGCGGCACGGCGGTGTCGTAGTCGCCGGTCAGCAGCAGCCGGCGCTCCTCGTCCGACAGCAGGTCGACGGTGGCGTCGCCGTCCGGGTCGGCGGCCATCGCCTCCAGGACCCTGCGGTACATGCCCACCAGGCGCTCGGCGTTGGCCCGGTTCACCGTGTGGGAGTCGCAGGTCACGATGATGTGCCCGACGCGGGACGACACGGTCAGCGGGAACTCGGACGGGCTGTCGTCGATGCCGCCCTCATGGTCCACCAGGCCGGAGTCGACCTGCCGGAAGTCCTGGTAGTTGAAGTACACGTCGAGCAGGCGACGCGAGCCGCCCCACTCCCGCTGGATCGCGGCCATCGGGTAGCGGCGGTGGTCCCACAGGCCGACCTCGCGGGCGAAGACCTGCCGCACCAGCTCGTCCCAGGTGCGGGCCGAGCGGTCGTGCGCGAAGGGCAGCGTGTTGAGGTACATGCCGAGCACCCGGTCGGCGCCCAGCAGTTCGGGTCTGGCGTCGCAGACGAGACCGGTGTGGAAGGCCTCCTCCTCGGTGAGCCGGCCCATCACGGCCAGGTGCGCGGCGACCATCACGCTCTTGAGCGAGGTCTTGGCGCGGGCAGCGAGCGCCCGGAGCCCCTCCTCCAGGTCGGTCCAGACGATGCCCGCCTGTACGGTCTCGCGGGGCGTCCCGGGGCTGTCGCCCCAGCCCTGCGGCAGCCTGAGCGGGGCGTGCTCGGTGACGACCTCCTGCCAGTACGCGCGGTCCTCGGCCGAGTCCACGGCGCGCAGTTCACCGGCGACGAAGTCGGCGAAGCGCACGGCGGGGGCGTCGAACGCTTCCGGCTCCAGGCCGTCGCGGACCGCCCGGTAGACCTCGATCAGCTCCATGAGGAGCGAGTGGTGGCCCCAGCCCTCCAGGATCGGGTGGCATTCGGTGACCGAGATCCACCAGCCGGTGTCGTCGTCCGTCAGGTGTGCGTGGAAGCGCATCAGCGAGGGCACGGCGAGGTCGAAGACCCGGCCCCGCTCCTCGGCCGTGAATGCGCGCAGCGCGCCGTCCACGGCGGCGGCGTCCAGACCCCTCAGGTCCTGCCGGCCCAGGGGCATCTCGGCCTCGGCATGGACCAGTTGCATCGGCCGGGAGTAGCCGGTGAGGGCGATCGAGGTGCGCAGCACCTCGTGGCGGGCGGTCACGATCCGGCCGGCCTCGGCGAAGGCCTCCGGGTCGAAGGGCCACTCGTCGCGGATCCGGAAGGTGGAGACGTTGTGGTACAGGTTGCGGCTGGTGTCGGCGAGCATCTCGACGACCATGCCGAGCTGCATCTGTGAGAGCGGGTAGGCGTCGACGATCCCGGCCGGGACGGCCGCCCGGTCGGCCGCGTCGATCAGCGCGAACGGCTCGACGGTCTCCGTGCCCGGGGCGAGCGCGGGCCGGCCGGTGATCGACTCGCACAGCCGCGCGACCGTGCGGAAGTCGAAGACGTCGCGCACCGACACGTCGTAGCCGGCCGCGCGCAGGGCGCCGACCAGGGCGATCGCCCGGATCGAGTCGCCGCCGAGGTCGAAGAAGGAGTCCTCGACGCCGACGCGGTCCACGCCGAGCACCTCGGTCCACACCGCGGCGACCCGCTCCTCGACCGGGGTGCGGGGTGCGGTGTACGCGCGCGCGCCGCGCAGCGTGGTGGTGTCGGGGGCGGGGAGCGCCCGGTGGTCGAGCTTGCCGTTGACGGTGAGCGGGATCCGGTCGAGGGGGACGAAGGCGGCCGGGAGCATGTACTCGGGCAGCGTCCGGCGTAGCAGGGTGCGCAGCTCGCCCGGGTCGGGGAGGCTGCCGGGCGCCTGCTCGACGAGATAGCCGACGAGCTGCTTCTCGCCGGAGTCGGTGCGGACCCGGACCACGGCCTCGCCGACGCCCGGGTGCTCCAGGAGCGCGTGGGCGATCTCGCCGAGCTCCACGCGGTAGCCGCGGATCTTGACCTGGTCGTCGATGCGACCGATGAACTCCAGGCTCCCGTCGGGGAGTCGGCGCGCGGCGTCGCCGCTGCGGTAGAGGCGGGCGCCGGGGGGACCGAAGGGGTCGGGGACGAACCGTTCGGCCGTCAGTTCCGGGCGGCCCAGATAGCCGCGGGCGACGCCCGGACCGCCGACGTGGATCTCGCCGGGGACGCCGATCGGCGCCGGGTTGCCCGAGCCGTCCAGCAGGTACACCGAAAGGTCGCTGAGCGGATGGCCCACCCGATTGCCCGCGAGCGGTTCACAGTCGGCCTCCTCGATCCTGTGGTACGTGGTGTGCACGGTGGTCTCGGTGATGCCGTACATGTTGACGAGCGCGGGCCCGTCGGGGCCGACGCGGTCCAGCCACGGCCGCAGTTCGGAGACCTCCAGCTTCTCGCCGGCGAAGACCACCGCGCGCAGCGACAGCCGGTCGATCCGCGGGTCGCCGGAACCGGCGGCCGCGATCAGGGAGCGGAAGGCGGTCGGCGTCTGGGAGAGCACGGTGGCCCGCTCGGCGACCAGCAGGTCGAGGAAGTCCGAGGGCGCGCGGGTGACGTCCTGGCCGACGACGACGAGCCGGCCGCCGTACAGCAGGGCGCCCCACATCTCGAAGACCGACACGTCGAAGGCGTAGCTGTGGAACATCGTCCACACGTCCTCGGCGGTGAAGCCGTAGTGCTCGTGGGCGGTGGTCAGCAGGCGCAGGACGTTGCCGTGCTCCAGGACGACGCCCTTGGGGCGGCCGGTGGAGCCCGAGGTGTAGATCACGTAGACGGTGGATCCGGGCCCGGCGAGCGGCTCGGGATTCGTGGCGGGCCGCGCCGCGACGAGGCTCGCGTCCCGGTCCACGAGGAGGGTCTCCACGCCGTGGGCGTCGGCGAGCGCCGGGGCGGTCCGCTCGGAGCCGACGACGATCCGGGCCCCGGCGTCGGCCGTCACGTAGGCGAGCCGGTCGGCCGGGTTGGCCGGGTCGAGCGGCAGGTAGCCGGCGCCGGACTTGAGGATGCCGAGGAGGGCGGGCAGCAGCTCGGCGTCGCGTTCCAGGCAGAGTCCGACGAGTTGTTCGGGCCCGGCACCCATGGCGCGTAGCTGGTGGGCCACCCGGTTCGCCCGCTCGTTCAGCTCCCGGTAGGTGAGGTGGGAAGTGCCCGACGTGACGGCGACCGCGTCGGGGGTCGCCGCGGCCTGCTCCTCGAAGGCCTGGTGGACGCAGCGGTCCACGGGTGCGCCGGCCCTGGACCCGCTCAGCGAGCCGGTGGCGACGGCGAGTTCGGCGTCCCCGAGGATGCGCAGCCGGGAGACCGGCAGCGCCGGGTCGGCGGTGGCCGCCTCCAGCAGGCGCGTCAGGTGCCCGGCCATCCGTTCCGCGGTGGCGCGGTCGAAGAGGGCGGTGGCGTGGTTGAGGGCGCCGCCCAGCGAGCCGTCGGGGCCCTCCTCGATCTGGAGGGTCAGCTCGTACTTGGCGACGCGGTCCCGGCGGGCGTACTGCTCGACGGTGAGGCCGGGCAGGGCGAAGGCGTCGAGCCGCTGCTCGTGCAGGGTGAAGGCGACCTGGTGCAGCGGGGTCCGCGACATGTCGCGCTCGGGCTGGAGCTCGTCCACCAGCCGGGCGAAGGGCACCTCCTGGTGGTCGAAGGCGTCGAGCATGGCGGTGCGGGTGCGGGTGAGCAGCTCTCCGAAGCCCGGGTCGTCGGCCCAGCTGCCGCGCATGACCAGGGTGTTGATGCCGTATCCGATCAGCTGCTGGAGCTCGGGCCGGACGCGGCCGGAGACCACCGTGCCGACGGAGACGTCGTTCTGCCCGGTGTAGCGGGCCACCAGCACCTGGAAGGCGGTGAGCAGCACGGCGAAGGGGGTGGTGCCGTGGGCCACCGCCAGCGCGCGGATCCGGCCGGCCAGCCCGTCGGGGAAGGTGACGGGCACGTCGGCGCCGGCGGTGTCGCGCACCACGGGCCGGGGCCGGTCGGTGGGGAGCTCGACGGGCAGGGCGCCGGCCAGCCGCTCCCGCCAGTGCGCGAGGTGGCGCTCCAGGAGGGGCCCGGGCAGCTGCCGGCGCTGCCAGGCCGCGTAGTCGGCGTACTGGATCTCCAGCGGCGGGAGCGGGGTGGTGTCACCGGCGGCCCGGCGCGTGTAGAGGGTGCTCAGCTCGCCGGCGAAGATCCGGGTCGACCAGGCGTCGCAGGCGATGTGGTGGAAGGTCACCGCCAGGATGTGCTCGTCCTCGGCCAGCCGGATCAGCCCGGCTCGGGCGGGCCACTGGGCGGCCAGGTCGAAGGGGGTGGCCAGCTCCCGCTCGACGAGTTCGGCGGCGAGCGCCTCGCGCCCGTCCCGGGGCTCGCCGGAGAGGTCCTCGAGCGGCAGTGCGACCGGCGCCGGCGCGTCGACGAGCTGGACGGGCTCGACGCCCGAGAGGCCGTAGCGGGTGCGCAGGATCTCGTGCCGGTCGGTGACCGCCTGCCAGGCGGCGGCCAGCGCCGCGGTGTCGAGGGCGCCGCGCAGTCGCAGCACCATCGGGACCAGGTACTCGGCGCTGTCCGGCTCCAGCCGGTTCAGGAACCACATCTGCTGCTGTCCGGCGGAGAGCAGGAGCGGCGCGGCGCGGTCGGCGCGCGGTATGGAGGTCGGGGCGGGGGCCGGCGGGCCGGCGGGCCCGCCCCGCGGGCCGCGGCGGCCCGCGAGGCGGCTGCGCAGCAGCTCGGCGCGGAGTTCCTCGGGGGAGGCGGGCCGGTCGGCCCGCGGGGCTCCGGCCTGCTGCGCGGGAGTCGTCTCCTGAATGGTCATGACTTCTGCTCCTCCAACAGCTCGGCGTCCGACAGCTGCTCGATCTCGGCGCGGATACGGAACTCGACGGCGTTCGCCAGGCCGGCGACGGTCGGATGCTCGAAGATCTCCCGGACCGGCAGCGCGATCTCGAACTCGGACTGGATCGCGGCGATCAGCCGGATCGCGAGGATCGAGTTGCCGCCGGCCAGGAAGAAGTTGTCGCGGACCCCGATCGGGGTGCCGAGCAGCTCGGCCCAGACCTCAGAGATACGTTTCTCCAGGGGGCCGGACGGCTCGTCCACGGCCGACAGGGCCGCCATGGGGACCGGGTCGGGCAGCGCCGCCCGGTCGAGCTTGCCGTTGGCGTTCAGCGGCACGGCCTCCAGCACGGTGAACGAGGACGGGACCAGGTAGTCCGGCAGCAGCTCGGCGCAGTACTCGGCCAGCACACCGCCCTCCACCGGATTGCCGGCCGGGACGAAGTACCCGGCCAGCCGGACCGTCCCGGCGGCGTCGGTACGGGCGACCACCACGGCCTCCCTGACCCCCGGGTGGTCGGCGAGCACGGCCTGCGCCTCCCCCGGCTCGACCCGGTAGCCGCGGATCTTCACCTGGTGGTCGGTGCGGCCCAGGAACTCCACCTGCCCGCCCGGCAGCCAGCGCGCCAGGTCACCGGTGCAGTAGAGCCGCGCCCCGGCCGCCCCGAAGGGGTCCGGCACGAACTTCTCGGCGGTCACAACCGGGGCTCCCGCGTACCCGCGGGCCACCCCCGTACCGCCGACGTACAGGTCGCCGACCGCGCCGGTCGGCACCGGCCGCATCGCCCCGTCCAGGACGTACATCGCCATGCCGGGCAGCGGGGCGCCGATCGGCACCACCGGCGGCAGCTCGCCCTGCGGCACCGGGTGGACGCAGGTGCCGACGGAGGCCTCCGTCGGCCCGTACTCGTTGATCAGTCGCGCCTCGCCGAGCCGCTCGGCCCACACCCGGGCCAGCGGCCCCGGCAGCGCCTCGCCGGCGACCACGATCACCCCGGCCAGGCCCGCCGACTGCTCGGCCGTCAACTGCCCGCCGAGAATGTCGAGGTGACCGGGAGTCAGCTTGAGGAAGCTGTACGGGCCCGAGGCTAGCAGCCGCGCCCCCAGTTCGGTGAGGTCGGTGTCCTGCGGCAGCATGACCACCCGCTGCCCGGCCAGCAGCGGCGCCCACACATTGGGCACGGCCAGGTCGAAGGCGGTGGAGGAGAAGACCGCGCTGCCGCCGGTGCCCCGGGCGACCAGCTCGTCCACGGCCCACCGCAGGTGGTGGGCGAGGCCCCGGTGGGGCACAGCGACGCCCTTGGGGCTGCCGGTGGAGCCCGAGGTGTAGATCAGGTACGCGAGACGGTCCAGGTCGGCGGGGACCCCGGGCGCAGTGGCCGGGAGCGCGGCGAGAGCCGCTCCGTCGGCGTCCGCGTCGACCAGGACCAGGCCGCCCGCGTATCCGGCAAACCGCTTCGCGTACCCGGTGGAGGTCACCACCAGCGGGGCGCCAGCGTCGGTCGCCATCGTGGAGACCCGTTCGGCCGGCCACTCCGGGTCCATCGGGACGTAGGCGCCCCCGGCCTTCCAGACGGCCAGCAGGGTCGCGGTCAGCTCCGCGCCCCGGTCGAGCAGCACGCCGACCCGCGATTCCGGGCCGACGCCGAGCCCGCGCAGGTGGTGGGCCAGCCGGTTGGCGCGGGCGTCGAGTTCCGCGTAGGTGACGCGGCGGCCGTCCTCCTGCACCGCGACCGCGTCGGGCGTCCGCACGGCCTGCGCGGCGAAGACCTCGTGGACGGCGGTGGTGACGGGCTCGGCCGGGGCCTTCGCCCAGGTGGAGGTCAGCCGCTCCCGCTCGTCCGCCGGCAGGAGGTCGACCTCGCCGAGGAGGAGCTCGGGGTCGGCGGCGACGGCGGCCAGCAGCCGCTGGAAGCGCCCGGCGAGCAGCTCGACGGTGGCCGGGTCGTACAGCGCGGTCGCGAACTCCAGGCTCGCGAACATCGTCCCGTCGTCGTGCCGGCGCATGTACAGCGTCAGGTCGGTGTGCGCGACCCCCCACATCTCCTGGAGGGTCCGGATGTCCTCGTCGCCCTCCACGGCGCCGTTGAACGCCTCGTCGTGGAGGTCGAAGGCCACCTGGTAGAGCGGCGTACGGGACAGATCACGCTCCGGCGCCAGCTCCTCCACCAGCCGCTCGAACGGCAGGTCCTGGTGGGCGAAGGCGTCCCGGGTGGTCCGCTTGACCCGCTCCAGCGCCTCGCGGAAGGTCAGCCGCTCGTCCAGCCCGCAGCGCAGCACCAGACTGTTGAGGAAGAAGCCGACGACATCCTCGGTCTCGGCGCGCTCGCGCCCGGCCACCGGGGTGCCCACCGGCACGTCCCACTGACCGGTGTGCGCCGCGAGCAGCGTCGCGTACGCCGTGAGGAGGGTGGTGAACGGCGTCGCCCCGTGGCTCCGGCCCAGCTCGGTCAGGCGCGTGACGACCGGCTCGGGGACCGAGAAGTGCACGACCGAGCCGCGCCCGTCGCGGACCGCGGCCCGCGGCCGGTCGGCCGGTAGCTCCACCGGGGTGGAGCCGTCCAGGACACCGCGCCAGTGGCTCAGCTCCCCGGCGATGACCTCGTCGGTCAGCCGGGCCCGCTGCCAGGCCGCGTAGTCGGCGTAGTCGATGGACCGGACGGGCAGGTCCGGCTCCGCGCGGGCGTCGCGGTAGGCGTCGACGAGCTGGTGGAACTCCCGCTCCAGCACGTTCGAGGACCAGCCGTCGGTGGTGATGTGGTGCATCGCCACCGTGACGACGTGGTCGCCGCCGCGCACCCGGACCAGGGCGGCCCTCAGCAGCGGTCCTTTCTCCAGGTCGAAGCCCCGTCCGAACTCCTCCTTGAGGATCGCGGTGAACTCCTCGCGGTCCGCGTGCAGATGGCGCAGCTCGACCCGGTGTGGCGCGGCGATGTACTGCACGGATTCGCCGTCCACCACCGCGTACCGGGTGCGCAGCGCCTCGTGCCGCTCCACCAGGGCGTTCAACGCCCTCTGGACGTGGGCGACATGGGTGCCGTCGGGCACCTTGAGGAACAGGCCGGCCACCCACTCGGGGCTCTGCGGGTTCATCCGGTCCAGGAACCAGAGCCGACTCTGCCCGAAGGAGAGCGGCAACGGCCGGCCGTCACGCGGCAGGGCGGCGATCGCCGGCTCGTCGGCTTCGGCGGTGTCGGTGGACCCGGTGGTTCCGGGGGTTCCGGCGGTTTCGGTGGACCCGGCGGTTCCGGTGGCGTCGGCGGACCCGACGGCGTCGAGGCTCTCCGGGGCCGGGGCGAGCAGCCGGGCCTGCGCCTCGACGGTGGTCGCGGCGAACAGTCCGCGCAGCTGGATCCTGCGGCCCGACAGGGTACGGAGCCGGCCGGCCAGCCGGGCGAGCTGGAGAGAAGTGCCGCCGAGGGCGAAGAAGTCGTCGTCCAGGCCGACGTCCTCGGTCTTCAGCAGCTCCCGCCACGCGGCGGCGACCTGCCGCTCCGCCTCGGTGCGCGGCTCGCGGCCGGGCGGCCGGCCCTCCGCGGCGCCCGATTCGGGGGCGGGCAGCGCGGTGCGGTCCACCTTGCCGTTGACGGTCAGGGGGAAGGCGTCGAGACGCAGGAAGACGGCCGGTATGTGCGTGTCGGGCAGCCGCTCCTGGAGGAAGCCGCGCAGGCCGGCCAGGATCTCGGCCGAGGGCGCGAGGACGTACGCGGCGAGCCGCTTGCCCCCGTCGGGGCCGGTGAAGGCGGTGACGACGGAACCCCGGACCCGGGGGTGGGCGCTCAGCGCGCTCTCCACCTCGCCCGGCTCGATCCGGACGCCGTTGATCTTGACCTGATGGTCGATGCGGCCGAGGTACTCCAGCACCCCGTCCTCGCGCCGGCGCACCTGGTCGCCCGTACGGTAGAGCCGTGAGCCGTCCCGGGCGAGCGGGTCCGGCACGAAGCGGTCGGCGGTCTGCGCGGGGCTGCCGAGGTAGCCGCGGGCCACGCCCACACCGCCCGCGTACAGCTCGCCCGCCACCCCGTCCCCGACCGGACGGCCGTCGGCGTCGGCGACCATCACCCGCATGCCGCCGATCGGGCGGCCGATGGGCACGGTGCCGGAGTGCCGGCCGGGTTCGAAGCGGTGGGCGGTGACGTCGATCGCACACTCGGTGGGCCCGTAGGTGTTCCAGATCTCGACGCTGCCGTCGGCACCCCGCCCGCCGAGGCGCCGCAGCACCCGCTGCGCGAGCTCGGCCTGGAGGGGCTCGCCCGCCGAGAAGAGCAGCCGCAGCGCGTCGCAGCGCTCCCAGCCCTGCTCCTCGGCGAGCAGCCGCAGCACGGAGGGCACCACCTGGAGCACCGTCACCCGGTGTTCGGCGACCGCGCGCAGCAGTGCCGCGGGGTCGCGCTCGGCGCCCGCCGGGGCGAGGACCAGGGTGCCGCCGCTGACCAGGGGCGCGAAGACCTCCCAGACATGGGCGTCGAAGGTGACGGCGGTCTTGTGCAGGACCCGGTCGGCCGGCCCGAGGCCGTGGGTGCCGGTGGCCCAGGCGATGCGGTTGGCGATGCCCTCGTGGCTGACCACGACGCCCTTGGGGGTGCCGGTGGAGCCGGAGGTGTAGATGACGTACGCGGTGTCGAGGGGGCCCGCCTCGACGGACGGCCCGGCCGCCTCCGCCGCTGCCTCTGTCTCCGCCGCCTCCGCCTCCGCCGCCTCCGGCAGGCCGTCGGGGGCGTACAGCGGCAGCGGCTCGGCGCCCGAACCGTCAGCGACGCGCGCCCCGTCGGGGGCGGTGACCACGAACCGGGCCCCGGCCGCCCGGAGCATCCACGAGGAGCGCGCGGCGGGCTGCTCGGGGTCGAGCGGCAGATAGCCGGCCCCGGCCCGCCACACGGCCAGCAGAGTGGACACCAGTTCGATGGACCGGGGCAGGCAGACGCCGACCACCGTACCCGGGCCCACGCCCAGGCCATGCAGCCGACGGGCCAGCAGACCGGCCCGGACGTCGAGTTCGGCATAGCTGATCTCCCGCGCGCCCTCGACCACGGCGATCGCATCCGGAGTCGCTGCTGCGCGGTCCGCTACGAGTTCGTGAGCCAGGAGAGGCTCGCTGGGGGAGGCGCCCGTACGCGACTCGGGATTCATGTCTCTGAAGCTCCTCGGTGGTGATCGGGGTGGTCGGCGTGATCTGGGTGATCGGCGTGATCGCGGTGGTCGGCGTGGTGGCGCGGGGGTCAGCCCGCGATCGCGTCCATGCGGCGGCGGAGGCTGAGCGGACGCATGTCCGTCCACACCTCGCCGATGTGGGCCAGGCACTCCTCGCGGGAACCCTCGGTCCCCTCGGCGGTCCAGCCGGCCGGCAGCGGGCGGTCGGTCCACCAGATCGAGTACTGCTCCTCGGTGTTCAGCACCACGCGGTGGGTGGCGGCTGTGGTCTGCTCGGCGGTGTTCTCAGCGGACACGGTCGTCTCCTGGGTTCTGTGAACGATGAACGGTGAAGAGGAAAGTGGGTCGGTGGGTCGGTGGGTCAGCGGGTCAGTCGGACATCGCGACGAGGACCCGCCGCGGCCCGGTGAACGGCCGGCGGCCGTGGCCGACCAGCACGTTGTCGATCAGCAGGAGGTCCCCGCTGCGCCAGTCCACGTCCACGGCGTTGTCGAGGCCCCGGTCGCGGATCTGGATCACGTACGCGTCGGGGATGGGAGAGCCGTCGGCGAAGGTGACGAACTGCGGCAGCTCCTCGGCCGGCATGATCGACGCCAGCGCCTTGGCGGTGTCGTCGCCGAGCGAGGCGGGGTGCCACTGGTCGGCCTGGTTGAACCAGACCTCGTCCCCGGTGACGGGGTGGGTGACGATCGCGGGTCGCAGCTGGCTGACGCGTAGCGAGCCGTCCGGCTGCCACGTCCAGTCCGCGCCCGAGGCGGCGAGGAACTCCTCGACCCGCCCGGCGTCCTCCGTCTCGAAGGTCGCCTGCCAGCTCTTGCCGAGGCCCATGCCGCCGTGCAGGTTCTGGCTGTAGCGGACCCCGCCCGCGAAGGCCTCGCGCACCTCCGGGTCGAGGCGGTCGAGCCAGCGGGTCCCGTCGATCACCGGGGTGGCACCGCCGGTGAGCGGGGCCGTCTCGCAGAAGAACAGCAACCGGGCCGGCCACTGGTGGGCATAGCTCATCTCGTTGTGCATCGAGATGCTGAACTCGGCCGGGTACTCGGTCGAGGTGTAGACGTTCGCCCCGACCTTGGTACGCGGCGAGTTGCCGTGCACGTACGCCAGCCGGTTCGGCAGCAGCAGGTCCATCACCCCGTCCAGCTCGCCCGGCTCGACGCCGAACCCGCGGAAGACCAGGGCCTTCTCCCGGGCCAGCAGTCCTCCGAGGTCCTCCAGCGAGCCGAGGTGTTCGGCCAGGCCCCGGGCGCTGGCCTCGGTCCCGGTCTCCGCCGGGGTGACCTCGGCGGGGGCCCAGAGCCTGCCGTTCGCCACGCTGTCCATAGGTGTTCTCCTTCCTTGTGAAACCGGGTCCCACCTTCGGAGGCGGGCCTATATTTCTTCGCTACGGGCGGTATCCGTCTTCTCCGGCGTGGCGGGTTCCGCATCCGCGTCGACGAGCCGCAGCGCCGGCGACACAAGCGCCACCAGGGCGAGGAGCCCCATGCCCGCGGCGATGCCGAGCGCCGTGCCGTACGTGCCGAAGACGGCCAGCAGGAAGCCGCCCGCGAGGGCACCCGCCGAGGCCGTACCGGAGCCCACCAGCGCGAAGACGCTGGTCACCCGCCCCTGCAAGGGCTCCGGGGTGATCTTGATCTGGTGGACCCCGGCGACCACGTTCATCAGCGCCCCGGCGAAGCTCATCCCGCCGAGCAGCGCCCCGAGGACGACCGGGTCCGACCCGAAGGCGACCGGTGCCATCAGCGCCGCCCAGAGCGTGAGGGCCCCGGCCAGCACCGCGCGCGGCGCGGCCCGGCCCGCCGCCCGGGAGCCCGCGAGCGCCCCGGAGACCCCGCCGACCCCCGCGACCAGGCCGATCATGCCGATGGCCAGCGGGGATCCGCCGTCCTCCTTGACCACGAGGGCCAGGGTGAGGGTCAGGATCTGGAAGAGCAGGTTGCTGCCGGCCAGGAGCACCACGGCCGTGCGCATGAAGCGCTGCCGCCACACCCAGCGCAGCCCCTCGGCCACGTCCGTGCGCAGTGTGGTGGCGGTGGCGACCCGCTCGCCCTGGAGGGGGCGGCGGAGCAGCAGCAGGGTGACGAGCGCCAGCAGGTGGGTGAGCGCGGTGAAGGCGAACGGCAGCCAGCGGCCGAACTGGATGAGCCCGCTGGCCGCGGGCTGCCCCAGGAGCCCGGCCGCCTGTCCGCGCGCCTCGTTCTGGCCGAGCGCCGCCGTCAGGTGGGAGGGGTGGACGACATGGCTGATCGCCGCCCGTTCGGCCAGCCGGTAGAAGAGCCCCGCGGTGCCGTCGACGAAGGCCGCCGCCGCCACCAGGGGGAGCCACAGGTGGCCCGCGAGCAGCATCGCGGTGACCGCCGCCATGGCCAGCAGCCCGGCCGCGTCGCACGCGATCAGCAGCCGCCTGCGGTCCCAGCGGTCGACGAGCGCCCCGGCCGGCAGCTGGACGGCCAGCTGCGGCAGGAGGGCCGCGAAGCCGACGACGCCGGCGCCGGCGGGACTGTTCCCGAAGAAGATCATCAGCAGGGGGTACGCGGCCACGCTGGCCCGTAGCCCCAGCGCCGACAGTCCGGCCCCGGTCCACAGCAGCAGGAAGTCCCGGTTGCGGCGCAGCGGTTCGGGAGCCGCGCCCGGATCCGGACCCGAGCGCGGCTTGTCGAGCAGGCTCATCGCCGGACACCGCCGCGGCACCATTCGAGAACGGCCATGGCACTGTGCATCTTGTTCTCCGCCTGGTCGAGGGCGATGCTCCGGTCTCCGTCGAGGACCTCGGCGGTCACCTCCTCGCCGCGGTGCGCGGGCAGGTCGTGCAGGAAGACGGCCTTCGGACTGTCCTCCCACAGCGCCCCGGTGACCTGGAACGGCGTGAACCGCTCCCGCCAGTCGGCGTCGGGCTTGCTGGTGCCGGTGGTCTGCCAGCGGCTGGTGTAGATCACGTCGGCGTCGAGCGGCAGGTCCGCCATGTCGTGCCGCTCGACGACCGTCGAGCCGTGGGCCGTCGCGCTCGCCGCGGCCCGCGCGGCGATGTCCGCGCGGAGCCCGTAACCCGGGGGTGTCCGCAGTTCCAGCTCGGCGTCCCGGAAGCGCGACAGTCCGAGCGCGAGCGCCGCCGCGGTGTTGTTGCCCTCGCCGACGTACAGCACCCGCAGCCCCTCGATCCGGCCGAAGTGGCACAGCAGCGTGGTCAGGTCGGTGAGCCCCTGGGTGGGGTGCTCGTCGGCGGTCATGGCGTTGACCACCGACATCCTCGACTGGTCGGCCCAGGACCGCAGTTCGGCCGGATCGTCGGCGGTGCGCGCGACCAGCACGTCCAGCATCCGGGAGAAGACCCGGCCGGTGTCCTCGCTGGTCTCCCCGGTGTTGGTCTGGAGATCGCCTCCGGCGAAGGTGACGATGCCCGCGCCGAGCCGCAGCGCGCCCGAGGAGAACGCGGTGCGGGTACGGGTCGACGTACGGCGGAAGTAGATCCCGGCGACCAGACCGTCGAGCGCGCCCGCGGGCGCGGACCGCCCGGAGGAGAACTCCGCTCCCCGCGCCACGATCGCGCGCAGGTCTTCGTCGGTCAGGTCGTCGAGAGAGACAAGGTGGCGGACGGCCACGGCGTACTCCTTTTCGCTTCGGATTCCGGTCCGGGAGGCCCCGCAGGCTCCTGGAGGGTCGGCGGCGGGCGTTCGATCAGTCGCAGCGGTCCGGCCGCGGCCGCCTCGCGCGCGATGGCGGCGTACCGGCCGGGACCGACCGCGAGGTCCTCGACCACCCAGGTGTCCGGTCCTTCGGCCGCCGAGTGGCGGACCATCAGGGGCCCGCCGCCGTCCGGCCCGTGCACGTCCACCTCGCGGGCGTCGGCGATCAGACCGATCCCGCTGGCCTTGAGGACCGCCTCCTTCCTGGTCCAGTAGCGGAGGAAGACCGCGAGCCGGGCCGTGGGATTCGATTCCCGGCGCAGATCGGCGAGTTCCCGGTCCGAGAGCACCAGCGGTGCCACCGGATCGGTGTCGAAGCCCAGCACCTGCTCCAGGTCGACACCGATCCGGTGGCCGCCGCCGGTGACCCCGAGCAGCCAGTGCGGTCCCGAGCGGGACAGGCTGTAGCTCAGCTCCGTCACCGGCCACTCCACGCACGGGGCGCCGCGGTCGGCGTCCCCGCACTCCGGGCAGCGCCGCCGGCCGAGCCGCAGCTCGGCCGGCGGCGTGCCGAGGTAGGCCCCCAGGACGCAACGCACCGCCACGTGCGCCCCGGCGTAGTGCCGGCCCGCCTCCCCGGTCATCGTCCGTGCCGAGGCACGTTCGGCCGTGGACAGCACGGCGAGGGCGTCCGGTCCGAGCGGCTGCTCGACCGTTCCCCACCACACGTGCGTCACATCGGCGTCGAAGACGTCAGAGAAGTCCTCGGCGCTCATGGGTGTCACCCCTGTTCTCATCGGGCCCGATCCCTCACGGATCAGGCACTGGTGGCGGCCGCGGGCAGGCGCGTGCCGCCGGGGTCGGCGAAGTCGCCCTTCCACAGATGGGAGACCTCGCCGAAGCGCTCGCCGACCCAGTGGTCCGAATAGATGGTGCTGAGATAGCGGTCGCCGCCGTCCGGGAAGAGCAGGACGACGTGGGAACCGTCGGGAATCCGCTCGCCGAACTTCTGCAGAGCGGCCACCGCGGCCCCGGAGGAACCACCGATGAGAATTCCTTCGTGATTCACCATCCGCCGACAGGCCACCACGCAGTCGAGATCGGTGACGTGCACCACCTCGTCGGCCGCCGTGGGATCGAACAGCGCCGGCGTCACCGACGCGCCGTGCCCGGGAATCAGCCGCGGGCGGTGCGGCTGCCCGAATATGGCGCTGCCCACCGCGTCCACCGCGACGACGGTGGTCGTCATCGCCTGGTCCGCGATGTAGTTCGCGCAGCCGCGCAGCGTGCCGAAGGTGGACACCGGAGAGAACAGGTAGTCGACCCGCCCGTCCAGCGCCTCCGCTATCTCTCGCATCGTCTCGCGGTGCGCCCGCGGATTGAGCGGGTTCGCGTACTGGTTGGGCCAGTACGCTCCCGGCAGCGAGGAGACCAACTCACGGACGCGCGCGAGCCGGGCGGCGAGGAACTCGCCGGTGACCGGGTCGGGCGTCTTCACGACCTCCACGCGCGCGCCGTAGGCGGACAGCAGCGCGAGGTTCTGCTCGGTCGTCTTCGCGTCGACGACGCAGACGAAGTCGATCCCGAAGTACTTGCAGATCTGCGCGATGCCGATCGCGAGGTTCCCGGAACTCGACTCGACCACCACCGAGTGCCCGGGAATCAGCCGGCCCTCCCGGATCCCGCTGCGCAGCATGCCGAGCGCGGACCGGTCCTTGACGCTGCCTCCCGGATTGAACCTCTCCATTTTCGCGAACACCCGGGAGTTGAAACCCGAGAACATATTGCCCAGTTCGACCAGCGGGGTGTTCCCGATGGTTTCCAGAATCCCATGGAGCACGGGACGGCTCATGCTGCCCTTCCCTCTTTCGTGGCTTTCGGGATACACCAGGGTGGGCAGTCGCCCTATGCGTGTTCTATTAGAGGATAGATATAGGGGGCGCCGACATGGTCGCCGCATCATTCGCCCCTCGAAAGGAACCGTGATGCTGATCCTTCGGCGCACCGATGTCCAAGAGACCCTGGCCGGCCGCGAGACGGAGATCATCGAGCTCGTCGCCGACGCGTACCGGTTGCACGACGAGGGAGCCACGGCACTGCCCCACTCGACCTTCCTGCGCTTCCCCGAGAAGAGCCACGCGCGCGACCGGATCATCGGTCTGCCGGCCTACGGGGGCGGTTCGTCGCCGGTGGCGGGGATGAAGTGGATCGCTTCGTTCCCCGGCAACGTCGCGGCGGGCATGGAACGGGCCAGTGCCAGCATCACTCTCAACTCCCTGGAGAACGGCCGCCCGACGGCCTTCCTTGAGGGCTCGGTCATCTCCGCCAAGCGCACCGCCGCCAGCGCCGCGCTCGCCGCCCGCGTGCTCACCGAGCAGGCCCCGCCGACCGGCGTCGTCCTCGTCGGCTGCGGCGTCATCAACCTGGAGATCCTGCGCTTCCTGGCCGCCGCCCTGCCCGAGCTGCGCGAGGCCGTCGTCCACGACATGGACCCGGCCCGCGCCGAGGCGTTCACCGGCACCTGCGCGGCGGAGGTCCCGTCCGTCAAGGTCTCCGCCGTGGCCGACCTCGCCGAGGCGCTCGGCTCGCATCCGATGGTCTCCTTCGCCACCACGGCCGGCGAACCCCACACGGACCTGTCGGCCTGCGCCCCCGGCACCACCGTCCTGCACATCTCCCTGCGCGACCTCACCGTCGAGACGGTCCTCGGCTCGGTCAACATCGTCGACGACGCCGACCACGCCGTACGCGAGCGGACCTCCCTGCACCTGGCGGAACTCCGCACCGGCAACCGGGACTTCGTGGCCGCATCCATCGGCGCCCTGCTGCGCGGCACGGCCACCGTCGACCGGGACCCCGGCCGGCCGGTCGTGTACTCCCCCTTCGGCCTGGGCGTCCTCGACATCGCGCTCGCCGAGTACGTCCGCGAGCAGGCCGCGCGGTCGGGCCGCGGCATCGCCGTCGACGACTTCCTGGCCGGCTGACACCCGGGGCCCCAGCCGCCGCGGTCGCCGCGGTTGCCCCGGCAGGTCAGGCCGCCGCGTCCGGTCAGGCCGGGACGGCCCGTCAGGCTCCGTGCAGGTGCCGCAGGTACTCGTACGCCGTCGGCAGCGTGTCCAGGAGGATGCGCTGCTGACGCTTGACCGCCGTGAACACCTCGTCCGCCGCCGCGGCCTGGCGTACGTGATGGGCGAAGACCGGCAGCGGACGCGCCGGTTCGGCCCCCAGGCCGGTGAGAATGCTGTAGTACTGCCCGTCGGTCCAGATGTTCCGCAGCTCCGCCTCGGGACGGCCGGAGGCTCCGTAGTACGCGGCCTCGTCCGTGGCCGCCGGATTGACCGGCAGCCCCGCCCGGTACACGGCGGCCTTGCGCCGCAGCCCCTCCGGCAGCTCCCTCTCCTTGACCGCCCGCCAGAACGGCGTGTCCGTACGGGGCGCGAAGGCCAGATGGGCCTGGACGAAGTCCCGTGACTGCGCGAAGAGTTCCTCGGTCTCCCGGTTGTAGCTGTCCGTCAGCGCCGGGTCGAGGTCCTGGTCGGGAAAGTGGGTCACGAGCCGGTGCAGGGCAGCGACCAGGAAGTGACTGTCGGTCGGTTGCAGCGGTCCGAGGGAGCCGGCCGCACGGCCGACGGCGACGGCGTTGCCGACCCAGGCGCGGCGGATCCGCCCCACCCGCAGCCCGACCACGTCGAAGCGGGTGTGCCCGGCATCGGCGCCCCACAGCCCGCCCAGCTCGGCCACGGCCTCCTCAGGGGTCGTCAGCGCGCTGTGGTGCACATGGCCGGTGGTGAATCCTGGGCGCAACGGCGTCTTCCAGGCCCAGCCCGAGGGCACGGCCACCACGGAGGTGTACGGGTCGACGGTGCCGGCCCGCTCGTCGTGGCGGAGGCGGGCGACCACCGCCCGGTCGCAGAGCAGTTCGTCCGACAGGTCCTCGAACGGCTCGCCCAGCGTCCCGCCCACGAGGGAGGCGGCGGAGCCGGAGCAGTCGAAGAACAGGTCCCCTTCCAGGACGCTCCCCTCGGCGGTCCGCAGGGCCGTGACGAAGCCGCGCCCGTCCCGGTCGGCGCCGGCGAAGGCGCCCCGGACGGCGCGCACGCCCGGACTCCGCAGGGTCAGCGTCCGCAGGTAGCGGGTGAGCAGGGCGCCGTCGACGTGCCACGCGTACCGGGTCGCCGCGCGCCCGTCGAGCCAGCGCGGCGCCAACCGGGCGTCCATCAGCGGGGGTTCGCGGAAGCAGGCGTAGTCGAACGGCTCGGTGGTACGCCCCTCCCGGATGCGCTGGAGCCAGTGCTGGGACAGCGGCAGGCCCTCACAGTCCGGAAGGAGTCCCGTGGAGTGGTAGAAGTGGTCCGCGCCACCGCCCGGCAGATCGCGTGGCTCGGCCGAACCCTCGCCTTCCGTACGCCAGTTGACGAAACGGGAGGCCGTCCTGAAGGTCGCGCCGCACTCCCGCATCCACTCCTCCTCCTGGATGCCGAGGAGTTCGAAGAAACAGCGGTGGAAATGGGGCAGGGTCGCGAAGCCCGCGGCTCCGGGCACCGGGGCGTCGCCCGGCGTCTCCAGGACGGTGATGTCGACCGTCCCGTCCAGTGCCCGTCCGAGATGGGCGGCGGTCATCCACCCTTCGGCGCCACCGCCGAGGATCACCACCTTCTCAATGCGTCGGCTGGTCATCAGGCGGCTCTCCTTGCGGGCGTGCGCGGGCCCGGTCGCGGTCTCGGCCTCGGTCTCGGCCTCGGTCTCGGCCTCGGTCTCGGCCTCGGTCTCGGCCTCGGTCTCGGCCTCGGTCTCGGCCTCGGTCTCGGCCTCGGTCTCGGCCTCGGTCTCGGCCTCGGAAGCGACAGTCTCGCCGCCGCACCTACAGACGTCCTGTAGTCCTCCGTCCGCCGGAATAAAGGTTCTTCATAGAGGGAGCGGAGGGTCCCCTCCCACGCTGGACGTGAGCCGCCCCCGCAGCCCCAGGGAGACACCGATGAAGCACCCGTTCCGTACCAAGCCGGTCGTGTACGCGCTGACCGCCCTGATGGCCGGGGGATTCCTCTCCGGCTGCGTGGGCGACACCACCACCGACTCGGCCACCTACACCGTCGACTCCGCCGTGACCTCACTGAAGGTCAAGACGTCCGGAGGCGCCATCGAGGTCGTCGTCGGCGGCGGTGACTCGGTGAAGGTCACCGAGAGCCTCACGTACGACGGTGAGAAGCCGAAGACCTCCCACCGCGAGACGGGCGGGGAGCTGACGCTGACCGCCCCCAAGGACTGCGGGGGCAGCGGCTTCGGCGGCTCGACCTGCCAGGTCGACTACCGCGTCGAGGTGCCGAAGGCGCTGGCCGCGAAGCTGGAGAGCGACGGCGGCGACATCGTCGTGGACCAGGCGGTCGCGGGCAGCCTGACCGCGCGCTCCGACGGCGGAAAGGTGACGGCGGGCTTCGCCGAGGCCCCCGAGTCCGTGGACATCAGCAGCTCCGGCGGCAACGTCACGCTCCGCCTCCCGGACAGCACGTACGCGGTCGACTCCTCCACCGACGGCGGCAGCCAGAACGTCCGGGTCCGCACCGCCCCCGACTCCCCCCGCAAGATCCGCACCCACACGAACGGCGGCACGGTCCAGCTCCTCCCCCGGACCTGACACCGACCGGACCGGATCCCCGGTCCCCGCCCCGCGCCCCTCACACCCCAGGGACGCCCCGCGCCGACGCCGTCTCGTACGAGGCCGGCCCGCGCGCTTCACAGGCCCGCTCCCGCCGCACGTTCGCGCCGGCCTCCCAGGAGTCCGCCGACTTACGCAGCAGCGCATCACCGCTCGAACTGGACATCGCGAGCGCGAGGAACCGTTCGATCCGCCCGAGGTCGAGTTCGACCGCGAGCGACACACAGATGACGATGTGATCGATGTTAGTGGCCAGCACCTGGCCCTCGGAACGCTTGGACGATGTCGACCGCACGAAAGCGGTCCGCCGAGGCAGGATCGTCCGCGCGTACCGCGGGTCGCTGCCCTCGGGATCGACGGCGACCCAGTCCCCCGTGCACACGACCTTCATCGGGTCATGAGGAACGACGAACGCGGTGTCGGCACGTACGACGCCGTCAGGGGTGACCACGTCGCACTGACCACGATCGACCCGGACGACCCGGCCCGGGACCAGGCCCTGGGCGGCGTACGGGGCGAACTCGGCCTCCCACGCCTCGTCCCAGCCGTACGGAGCGAGCGGGTGCGCGGAGTTGGAGTTGCATGCCTGAAGAGAGGTGAGAGACAAGGGGTGACCCTTCAACAAGGGTGGCCCCGGCACGCGCCTCGACGAGACGCGGGAATGAGAGAGGTCAGCCGGTGGCCATGGAGGTGGAGTTGACGAACTTCTGGATGAGGGCAGCGCCCATCGAAACGACAGCCATCGGTCACACCTCCTGGATCACACGTAACAACGCTTGCGGACAGCCATGTGGCGATCCCGCAAGAACGACCACACCATAGACCGGCCTCGACCGATCACGCGAAGCATTTTCCTTCCTCCCTACCCAGCAAAGCGCCCAGGCTCCAGGAATACTGGACGCTGCGGTACACGATCCCGTACGCCGGTGGCCCTCGGTTTCGTCAAGGGCCAAACAGGTTCAGCGGATCGAGATGGCCGGGACTCCAGGCCCCGCCCGGCTTTATCGACGAGCGCGCCGACTCCCTCTGCCCCTCCCGCCCTCGATCAGCGGATCAGGGGGCGGGGACGGCATCGCTGTTGAGGAGGGCGTGCAAGGCAGCGGACTCGGCTGCGGCGTCCACATCCGTATCGGGGGCGCTGGATGCGTCCTTGCCGAGTACGGCGAGGGCGGCGCGCCTCATGAGCGGTTCTCTGGCGACGAAGGCACCTCGCCCGCCCAAGCGTCCTCACGAATGGGCCAGCGAACCCGTAGCCGCAAGAGAAGGCTTCGCCCCGCGCTGGGATCACCGGCGGGAACCGCAGGTAGAAGCTGTGAACACGGCTGGACCACATCCCTCAGCCCGAGCAAACGCCTCCCGCGGCCGTGCACCACACGTCGACTCGCACGCGACGGAACAACAGCTCCTGCTCGATCGAAGCGCGACCCCTTCCACAGCCCGGACATGTCACCCACGCCGAATCGATCATTCTCGGGCAACTTCACAGGAGCCAACCGACGCTGCTCCATCAGTCGGCGTCCCACACCGCAGAAGTTGAGCCAGAACCCGTTTTCGCATACGTAGCCATCCCTGCCGACGAGCGGGCATCATGGGGCCCGGCTTCACTACGAATCACCGCCAGGGGGAAGAATGGTCGATCCGTCCATCGCGGCTTTGGCGCTGTCGGGTGCAACAACCTTGGTCGCCGCAATGGCCACCGACATGTGGCAGAGTGCTCGCGAGCGCATGGCCCAGATCTTCCGACGTGGTGGCCAGCAGGCCGCCGTCGAGTCGCAACTCGACCTCAACAACGGCCTTGTCGAACAAGCAGACGACGATTCGCGGACCCGCCAGATCCTGGCCGACCAGTGGCAGTTGCAGCTGGAAACGCTGCTGCGTCAACACCCGGAGGCGGCGGACGAGCTGCGGGAACTGGTGGGCGAGCTGAGCGCGGACATGCCTGCTGAGCGCCACACGTGGGTACAGAACAACACCGCCCGGGATAACGCCCGGCAGTATGCCGCGATGGGCGGGAATGTGATCGTCCACGAGGCGTCCTCACAAGCGCCGGCGCCCACTCCCTTGCCTGGCCCGGCCCCGTTGGATGTACCCACCGACGAAGCATGAGCGGTGAACCGTCAGCCCCCTGGCCTGGAGCCGTCAACCAGACCATTGTGGCGGAGAATGGGCACGCATACGGTGTTATCGGTGCAGACCTGCACGTTCACGCCGATCGGGGCCCGGTCTACACGCTGGCACGTCACGAGGGGCCGCCGACTGCGGACCCTAAGTGGCTCAGGTCACAGCCAAGCCGGTTACTGAACGCCCGGTTTCAGGTGGTGGACTTCACCGCCCGTGCGCGCGATATGGCCGAGCTTGAGAAGTGGCGTGACGATCAGCGTGCCGCGCGACTGTCGGCAGTGTGGCTGCACGGGCCCGGTGGCCAGGGCAAGACTCGCCTGGCCGCCGAATTCGCGACGCGCAGCGCGGCGGCGGGCTGGCTGGTGGTGCACGCTGACCACGCTGTGAGTGCGGGTGCGCGCCAACGCCCCCAAGACCTGCGTGTCGGTGAATCGATCGGGCTGCTCCTAGTCGTCGACTATGCCGACAGGTGGCCCGCCGGGCATTTGGCGTGGCTGTTCGACAACGCACTCCTGAGCCACCCGGTGCCCACCCGAATCCTATTTCTGGCCCGCGGAGTGCAGCTCTGGCCGACGATTCGCGCAACCCTCGAGGACTATTGTGCCGACAGCGGGAGCTACGCGCTCGGCATGTTGGACGGTCAAACCTCGTCCGGTGCTGGGGCGCGGGGCCGAATGTTCCGGGTTGCGCGTGACTGCTTCGCCGCACGGTACGGGATCGTGGATCCGCGTGAAATCAAGGAGCCCGATTCTCTGGCCGGACCCGAGTTCGGACTGACGCTCGCCCTCCATATGGCAGCGTTGGTAGCGGTCGACGCACACGACCGAGGTGTCCCTGCGCCCAGTGAACTGGTGGGCCTTTCGCTCTACTTGCTTGACAAGGAGGAGAGGCATTGGACGCGACTCTACGAGAACCGTCTGGAAGGGCTGCCCTACCAGACGTCGCCCGCAGTAATGGCACGGGCTGTCTTCACAGCGACCCTCACCGGTGCCATGCCTCGAGCACGCGCCGTAGAGCTGCTGTATTCCCTCAACTTGGACGGGCACCCCGCAGGCGTGCTTGCCGATCACGCCGAGTGCTACCCGCCGGATGACTGCCGCCTCGTCCTCGAACCGCTCTACCCCGACCGGCTGGCCGAGGACTTTGTGGCACTGAGTCTGCCGGGCGCACCAAGCAGCGCGACAACTCGTCGACCATGGGCAACGGAGTTCCTCGACGTCTTGACACGCCGACAGGCGAATGGCACATACCCTGAGCACACCGCACGCGCTGTCACCTACCTCGCATCGTCCGCCGCGCCCGGACGCTGGTCGCACGCCGTGCCGTACCTCGCCAAGCTGATCAGCCAGGATCCGGAACTGCCGCTCGCTGCCGGCGGCGCCGCTCTGACCGCGGTTGCTGCGGTGGCCGACCTCGATGTCGACATCCTCGCCGCGATCGAGCAGCACTTCCCCACAAGGCATATCGACCTCGACCCCGGAATCGCCGCCATAACCCGACGCCTGACCGACCATCGTCTGGGACGGACCACAGACCTGGAACGTCGCGCAAGGTTGTACATGGGATTGGCGAACCGACTGCAAATGGCCCGACAGACGGGCGAGGCTGCCACGGCGGCCCACCAGGCAGTGGAGTGCTGGCGGACCTTGGCGGCAGCTTCTCCTGGCGAGTACGAGGCAAGGCTTGCCGATTCCCTGGCCGCGCACGCGGCCGTGCTCGCGTTCAGCGGATCACACGAGGCCGCCGCGGCACCCGCTGAGGAGGCACTCACGCTACTCAGAGACCTGCGTGCGAACGCTCCCGGGGACCACACAGTCGCACTGTTGACCGTTTTGGTGGCGCATGCAAGCAGCCAATCGGCGGTTCCCGGCCGGCAGGCGGCTGCCCTCCACAGGGTCGAGGAAGCCGACGAACTGTGCCAGGCAGCGGGAGCGGAAATAGACCCCGCACTCCGGTTCACTTTGTGGCAGACCCATGCGCAGTGTCTCCTGGCCTTGGGACAACTGCCCGAGGCATTGGCCGTCGTCGAGGGCGGGCTTCCTTCTGTCCGGGAATGGGCCGGGCGGCAGCCTGAGGTCTTCGCAGTCGCCCTTGCCTCCATGCTGGTGATGGTCGCGTTGCTCAGGCGGGCCCTTGGTGACGAGGTGGAGGCCCAGGCTGCGGTCGACGAGGCGGAACCGTTGGCGAGGCAGTGGGAGAACGCGGCCCCCATGCTGCGTGGGGGCGTGGACCTGGGAATGGAGCTCGCCCGGCGAGTGCGCCCCGGCCTGTCGGCGAATGACTTGGGTGCTCTGACTGAGGTAGTGCGTGAAGGCCTTGCTCCTTACAATGACTTGGCCGACAGCCCGATCATGGCGGCCCTCAGGTATGCGCTCGCTCAGGCATGGTTCCGAGCGAAGGACTGGAACCAGGCGCTCAGCGCAGCCGACGAAGTGGTAGAGATCCGCAGGTCGTTGGCCGCGGGCACGCCCGGCGCATACGATCTGGGACTGGCTCGGGCGCTCGTCTTGTCTGCAAGTTCCGCGAGCCTTAGCCACCAGTATGAGGCCGCCGTGCGAGCGCGCCGAGAAGCTGTGGAGCTGTGCGAGCGCGGCGCCGCATCCAATCCGGCGGAGTACGAGCCGCTGCTCGCCGATTCCCTCGTGGACCTAGGTTACGACCTGATGCGGTGGGATCGCCCCGACGAGATGTACCCGGTGTTCATGCGTGCGATGGACGCCTGCCGGCGGGTATGGCCCGTGAATCCCGACCACTACCGGATGCAGCTGCTCTTGTCGCTGGCCGCTGTCAAAGGCCATCTGTCGCAGTTCGAGGAGCCGGCCAACGAGATGGCCCTGGTGTGCGAGGGGCTGACGCTCGCCTGCGAGGCAGCCGAAGCGGGTTCGAGTCCCTGGACGGTATCGACGATGGCCGCATTCACTGACGGGCTGGTGGCGTACGCGCACCGTCACGGGTGGGATGAGGAACGCGTGGAGCTCGTCAGCCGCGCCCGGGGGTTCTTCACTGGACGGGCCGCACCATCGACGGCCGAGACGGCCACATACATTGCGGAGCACGCCACCGTACTGTCGGCTCATGCAGCCGGACTCATCAGCCTCGGCCGCGACACTGAGGCGCTTGCTGACCTCGACGCGGCCATCGAGCTGCGCCGTCAAATGCTCCGGGCCGAACAGCCCTTTGCGAAGTTCCTTCTCGGCTGCGACTTGTTCAGTCGCAGTGGCGTGCTGGAGCGCGCGGGCGCCTTCCACGACAGCTACATCAGCATCGCTGAGGCAGTGACAACTTACCGGGCCGCCAGGGCCAGCGACTCGACTGACGACGGCGCGAGCCTCTGGCTTGCGCTTGTGACCCTCGAAGCCTCTGCTCTACGTCTCGGCCTGCTCGCCGCAGCCAAGTCAGCGGCCAGAGAAGCGAGTGAGCTTGGTGTAACTGGGGACATCGGCCTCAGCGAGGCCCGGTCAGCCGCAATGCTGCATGGATATGCCTCGGAGCTCATGAGCCAAGGGCGTGCCCACGACGCCCTGCCGCCGGCACTCCATGCCATCGTGCGCGCTAAGAAGGCCGTCGAAGTCTCGGCGGCCCATCGCGACACGCTAGCAAGGGCGCTCGTGAACGCCACCTATGTGACCTGGGTTCTGGAACAGGACACCGAGTCGATGGGGTTTGCCGAGCATGCGGTAGACATATTCCGCCAACTGGTCCACGACGAAGGCAGCCGGCATGAACGTGGATTGGCCACGGCCCTGATCAATCTCTCCGTAGGTTTCACGGGGGCGAAGCAGCAGTCCAAAGCGCTTGAGTCGGCCGAAGAGGCAGTCGCTCTCTTCTCCGGCCAACAGGACGGTTCGGATCCAGAGGCCCCGAAGCTGCTGGCCGACGCGCTGAGTACCTGGGCCGATGCCTTGTTCAAGGCAGGCATGTTCCAGGAAGCTGAGGCAACAGTCGCCGAGTCACTTGCGATCCGCCGCGGCCTTGGCATTGACGGGCTGGCACCGGACGACGTCAACTCAGCGATCACACTTGCGGACGCCCTCGTCACCCAAGCCGACTGCCTGTTGGCCCTCGACCGCGACTTGGACATGGCCGGCGAGGCGATTGCCACGGCACTGCGCATCATCGATGCACACCCTGGACTCGTACGTAGTCGCGACAAGGGCAACGCCCATCGCGTCGCACGAGACATCGATGCACGTCGTGGCAATGGGTGAGTCCGTGTTCGCCGCAATAGCACCGCCCGGCGACCGCCCCCGCGAACGGTCGTCTTGACCGCCTCTGCAATGCCGTTCCAGCCGCTCCAAAGCGCGTCTGTACAGATGAAGGTCATGCTGCATTACTGTGCGCCGGACTCCCAGGAGTCCGCCGAGGAACGCAGCAGTGCATCACCGCTCGAACTGGACATCGCGAGGGCGAGGAACCGTTCGATCCGCCCGAGGTCGAGTTCGACCGCGAGCGACACACAGATGACGATGTGATCGATGTTAGTGGCCAGAACCTGGCCCTCGGAACGCTTGGACGACGTCGACCGGACGAACGCGGTCCGCCGAGGCAGGATCGTCCGCGCGTACCGGGGGTCACTGCCCTCGGGGTCGACGGCGACCCAGTCCCCCGTGCACACGACCTTCATCGGGTCGTGGGGAACGACGAACGCGGTGTCGGCACGGACGACGCCGTCTGGGGTGGCCACATCACACTGACCGCGATCGACCCGGACGACCCGGCCCGGGACCAGGCCCTGGGCGGCGTATGGGGCAAACTCGGCCGCCCAGCCCTCGTCCCAGCCGTAGACGGTGAGCGGGTGCTGGACAGCGGAAAGAGAAGACGGGTGGAGCGGAGCGTTGAACAAGGGGAACCCTTCGAAGGGTGGCCCCGGCGGCGCGCTCCGAGCGCGCGGAAGTCGAGTGGGTGTCAGCCGGAGACCACAGGGGTAGGAACAATGAACTCCTGAATGCGGGCAGAGCCCGTCACCGTGACAGTCATCAATGTCCTCACCTCCTGCTTCTTCTCAACGAACCGACACCGTGCCCTCGGCAACGACACAGCCGCGCCTCGGAACGAGCAGAACCATAGCCCCACCCCAGGACACGGCACCACCGATTAAATTCGGGGTCGCACCCGTACGACGCCGACAACCATCGGACCGGCGTCACGCCGCAAGTCGTACAGCATCCTGGGCGAGAACCTGGGTCCTGCCGACCTCAACGACCGGTCGCCTGTAGCTGACGGCGATCCCTGAGCGCGTGGAGAACTCCACCAGTTCGCACCGCAGTACGCCCACGGCCGGAACAGCCGTCGCGTCCAGGGCGGCAGCCAACGCAGGCAGCTCGCCAGCGAGCTCCCATGACGTCGATACGAGGGAGAACACACCCAGCTCGGGAAGGTCCGCCAGCCGGAAGCCGAGTCGGACCTCCGACGTCGGCCCGCGACCCGCCTGGGCTGCCGCCTTGCGGTCAGCCAGGCTCGCCGGACAACCACACAGCGATCCACGTACGCCCGCTGGCTCCAAGAACCGAGTTCCGTCGCAGACATGGAAAGTCTCACCAGCTCCGCGCATCACCATGCGAAGCGAGACGGCCCCGCGGCTACCCAGCGAGACGGGGATGTGTTCGCGGCGAGTCAGGACCTCGAGGACATGCTCGCCGCCGGTGTCCAACACCTTCGGCACACCTCCATAGAGCCCACCCACAGCGTCAGCGACCGCACGGTCCTCCGTTGTAATGCGCCACGCCGACACCGCAATGGGCCTTCCAACTCGCTGTCGTGCCACATGGAAACGGCCCACCGGATCCGACGCAGATACGCGCGGCCGATCCGCCCTGGCTTCGTCGAGCTTCTGGTCCCGACTGGGGCTGTGGTGCGGGTGGGGAGCCATGGTCTTCCTCCGGCGGCGCGACGTTCAGAGGCTCCAAGGATCCGATGCGCTCGCCGGTTGGCGTAGCCGGAATTCATATGTAGAGAGATGCCAGCTCGCACGTCATCAGGTCCGAGCAAGGTCTTTGATCAGTTCCACCAGCACCGACACCTCAGCGGCGACCCAACCGCGCACCCACGCATTACGAGACCGTGAGCGTTCGTGCTGCGTGGTGCCTGGTCGTGCTGCTGAGTGACGTTCTACCTGATCAGAGCATGTGCGGATGCTTGACCTGTGCTACCTCGTATCACGTCGTCCAAAGGCGTCCGGCCACCGGCTGGCCACCGAGTCGGGCACGTAGGTGACGAGGAACCGGATAACCGGAGTTGTCGGCCTCCCACAGACCCTCCTGCGGGCGGTCATCTGCTCCCAGCGGATCGCTCCGGAGGAAGTCTCTTCAGCGTAGCCGGTGCCGACCACCCTGATGGTTGTTCATTCGATCGCGTCAGCCACCCACAGGGTGTGGCGACGGTCGACGTGCACGTGACCCTATGAGACTGGTTGCCAAGGCAGTCGGACCAAGGGGCCGTCCGCTGAGTGCATCAGGTTGATGAAGTGATCGACGAGACTGGCGACGGCACTGGGGTCGCAAATGACAGCGCCGATCTCCAGGTTGTCGCTGTATGCATTGTCGGTGAGGTTGGCGCTGCCGAGTAGGGCGGTGTTCCGGTCGGCGGCGATGACCTTGGCGTGCATGCTGCCGCGTCGGCCGCCGGGACCGTGCCGCTCGTCGTTCGCCCACTGCCACAGGTGCACGTCAGGGTGGAAGCGCAGTTCGTGGAACGCGGTGCGCCCGTCGCCGTCTCCATGCAGCCTGCCTCCAGAAGCGCGGGCGGTCTCCAGGACCAGATCCACGCTTACGCCGCGGTCTGCCGCTGCTCTGATCTCACTGACGATCTCCTGGATGCCGAACGCGGCGTAGCTGGTGACCAGGAGGGTGGTGCTGGCGGCCCGGATCACCTGGATTGCGACGGATGAGGTGAGCCTGACCGACACCGCGTCGCTCACCGGTCCTGAGACGGCGATTTCGACGTGATGAGTGGCGAGGTCCTGCTCGTATCGATTGCCCGCGGCTTCGAGGGCCAGGGCCAGAGCGGATCCTGGCGGTTGCGGATCGGTGGATCGCCATGCGGACAGCAGCAGGCCGGCGCGCGGTCCGAGCCCGACGCCTGGGTGCGCGGCGATGAGGAGGGATTCCGTGCGTCTGTCGGGGGCAGGCACCGTGCGCAGGACGCTGATCCAGGCAGCGAGGTGCGTCGCGGGGAGAGTGGCGACCAGTCCGGAAAGCACTTCGGGCAGGCTGGGCGCGGTCTCGGTGGCGTTGCGGCCGGTCATGACGTGAAGAACCCGCCCGGTCGGCCGCTGAATGTTTCTACGAGCAGTTCGCGATCCAAGAAGTGGTTGCCCCGTTCGCAGGACGTTTCTGCGGCGAACAGGCAGGCGTGACAGGCCGCACCGTGCAGGCGGCCGTGGGCGACCGGGTCATGGTCGGCGCAAAGGGGATCCGAGCCGCACAGCCGCGCGGCTTCGAGCGCTTGGTCGATCAACGTACCGAGTCGGTGCTGTCCACCGAGGCTGACCAGCCCGCCGAGGGTGCCCTCGCTGTCGGGGGCTGCGGTGTACAGCAAGATCCCGGCCATCGGATCGGCGCCGGAGCGCGCGTAGATCCGCTCGCCGATTCCGGAGGCGCCGTACCCGCACTCAAGGGCGAACTCTCGGATCAGGACGTGGGAGAAGGTGTGCAGCAGCACATAGCGGATGCCTGGCCACTCCGCGTCGGTGCGGCGCTGGGCGCACCACTTCTCGTATGCCTTCATCAGGGTTCTGGTGCGTCGGATGACGTTCGGGTCCTGTTCCCAGGCGGCGACCCGCTTCTCGTCGAAGCGCAGGAAGATCCCCTCGCCGCGGGTTTCCGCGCATGGCAGCCAGATCGGCGCGGAGCTGGACAGAGGCGCGCGGTTTTCCTCCAGGGCCTCGCCTCCGCTGGTCGCGGAGCCCCATTCCGGAGCGTCGATCCGGCTGAATCCGTACAGTGCGGATACTTCGCGCAGGCGCTTGACCAGACGCACCTGGCCAAGCCAGCTGCGGTGCGCGGCCGGGACGGGCTCGTTGCTGACGCTGAAGTCTGGGTGGTTCTGCGGGCTGCCGATGAAGGCGAGCCATTCCGGTCCGGCGATGTCCAGGGCGTCGGTGTCTTCGGCGGCGCTGGGCTGGTTCTCGCCTTGGCGCCGGGTGATCGCGTCCAACACCTCGTCTGCGCCGAAGCGTTCAAGTTGTGGCCACATCACCTGGGTGGGCAGGACCAGGCGCGCGGTTTCGCGGGGCAGCTGCGCCACCACCCGCAGCCCGGCCCAGTGCTCGGCCACGGCGCTGTCCACCGGATTGTCGGCGTGCGGGATGGAGAAGACCCTCAGCTGCATGGCGAACCAGCCGTTCGTCGCGCCCAGCGCCATGGTCCGGGTCTGCTCGGTGCAGGGTTCGAAGGTTCCCAGGTGCGGGTGCCGGCCCCGGCAGGCCGGGAGTACCTGCTCGCTGCGGGTGCCGATCGCTTCGGCCATGGACCGGGCTTTCACTTCACAGGAACATTCGACGAAGATGTTCGCCGCCTCGCCGGTGGTGCCGCGCTCGACGAGCTTCAGTGTGTGGTCGGTCCCGTGCGGTGCGCCGCGGTGGACGAAGTACATCCACGGGAAGTCGTCCACGTGTCCGGCCGGGCAGGCGGAGACGAACCTGGCCGGCACCGCGGTCGGCCGTTTGCGGCCGGTCTCGCGGCAGGAGTGGACGAAGCGGGTCTGGTCGGGTGCAACGCTGTTGGGCAGCAGGTGAAAGAGTCCTGAGTCGGCCGGGGCGAGCCGGTTGCACCGGTTGTCGGTGCAGCGCAGCCAGCCCGGGAACACTGCGACCGGCACGCCGATCCGGGACCAGGCACCGGTGAAATCGTTCGGGTCCTCCGGCGTGTACGGCGGCATCCGCAAGCTCTGCACCTGGGCGCCGAGTTTGCTGCGCACCGCCGCCAGGAGCCGCTCCTCCGGCACGATCGCGGCCTTCTCCAGCTCCCACTCGTCGAGCCCGAGGATCATCACCGACAGGTTCGGGAGGTCCGCGACCGCGCCGACGCCGTAGGTGTGCAGCAGCTGGCTGGGCCTCAGCTCCCCAACCCGCAGGTCGGTCGCCGAGCGTGCACCGTCTGCGGTGATGGTCATGAGGGGTCCCCTTCGTGTCCGGCGCCGTTGGCGTCCGGGTTCGGGCGCGGGAGGAACGGGTGCTGCTCGTGGTCGTCGGCGTTACCTGGAGCGGTCCGCAGCACCAGTCGGATACCTGGCTCGACTTCACGCAGCGAGGTGGGACAGGTTGTGCGCTTCCACGGGCCTGAGTCCGGGCTGTGGAGCAAGCCGACGATGTCGTCGGCCTTGCCCTTGGCGTTGAACGCGAGTCGGGCGGCGGGGCGGCGCTGTTCGCGTGCCCACAGGTCCAGGATGCTGTCGAGTTCCTCGCGTACCCGGGTTCCGACGGACCGGTCGGTGGCGACCTCGCCGGCGCGGCGCTCCAGGTAGCGGACGATGTGGTCGGCCTTACTGCTGTGCGTATCGAAGGTCTGCGCGCCGAGGTTGCCGTTGTCGCCGGCCTCAAGGTTGCGGGCGAGCGCCACCAGTACCCCGGTCAGGCCACGGTCTATGGCGCGTTCCGCGAACGGGGTGACCGAGAGCGCTTCGACGTGCCGGTACACGGTGGCGTGGAAGTGTTCGAAGGTTTCGTAGTGGGACAGGTCGCGCGGGCGCGCCCAGTTGAAAACGGTGAAGACGAGGCCAGGGCCAGCGCGGCCAACGCGGCTGGTGGCCTGGATGTACTCGGCGGTGGATTTCGGCTGGTTGGCGACAATCATGACGCCAAGCCGTGAGACGTCGACTCCGACGGCGATCATGTTGGTGGCCAGGAGTACGTCGATCGGTGTCAGTTTGTTCGCCCGGGGGAAGGTGTACTCCAGTTGCTGGAGGATGTCCGGGATCTTCTCCGAGGTCAGGCGCGAGGTGAGTTCCTCAAGCCGCAGGTCGTAGCGCCTCGACAGGCCGCGTTCGTTGATCCGCTCCAGTCGGGTGGAGACATCGTCCTCGACCGACAGACGCATACCGCCCAGATCGCGCAGGCTGTTGAAGTAGCCGACGAGGGTCATATAGGGATCCGTCACCGGGTTGTGTCCGTACTTCTTGTGCACGGTCTGCGCAGCGGCGAGCACCGCCACATATACCCGGATCATCGTGGACTTCGTGCGCACCCCCTGGGCGCAGATCCCGATGTAGCGGCGGCCGGGATGCGAGTCCGTGGGCCGCTGTCTGGCGAAGAAGCTGTCCCCGATCTCCAGGCCCTGCGGCGGGAAGACGCCGGTGCGCCGGTCGAACAGGGCATGAATCTGTCGCTCGGCGCGTCGCACGGTGGCCGTCGAGGCGATCACTTTCGGCCGCGCCGTCTTGCCCGGCGCGTACTCCCATGTGGCAAGGCGGTCCACGGCGGCCTCGTACAGGCCGGTCAGCGAGCCGAGCGGACCGGAGATCAGGTGTAGCTCGTCCTGCACGATCAGATCCGGGGGACGCACCGGCCTCGCCGCAGTGAGCGTGGCTGCGGGATAGCGTCCTTCCGCGAGATGGCTGGTGGCTTCCCAGTCCTCCTCGGCGATCTGGGCGGTGACGTAGCCGTGTCGGGAGCAGTGCCGGGAGGCGCGTCCAAACAGGGCCTGGGTGCGCCCGTTCCAGGTCAGCTGCGCGAACTTGTCGACGGTCGCGATCACCAGGCTCGGCAGCAGTCGGTAGATCTCCTCGTCGACGACGACGACAGGCAGGCCCTCACCGTTCGGGTCGGCACCGCCGAAGGGGCAGCCGAACAGCTCAGGGCAGCGCAGGAAGGTGCGGCGAAGGGTCTTGTCGACCTGGACGTTCCGGCCCTTCTCAATCTTCGTTCCGCACCATGGGCAACTGGTGAGCTGATAGGGGGTACCGGAGCTCTGATGGGGTTTCCCGCTCGCCCGGCGGACGTCCTTGACCCAGTCCATGGCCTTGTCGGTCGTGTTCGGGGACACCTTCCCCCCGACCCACAGGCCGATCCGGAACGGTTCCTCACCCCACCGCGCCTCGTCGCCGCGGCGTAGGACCTCGCACGCGCAGATCAGCGCGGTGGCACGCTGGAACTGCTGGATCGTCAGCAGCCGCAGGGTGTAGCGCATCAGGACGGCGACCCCGTGGCCTGCGTCGAGACCGCCGAGGTCCGGCCGCAGCCGGCGGATGGCGAGGGTGTACGCGGTCAGGCCGAGGTACGCCTCGGTCTTGCCGCCACCGGTGGGGAACCACAGCAGGTCCGCCACTGCTTCGGCTCCCGTGGCACGTTCCGGATGCGCCGGATCGGTCAGCGCGGGAAGGTTCAGCAACAGAAACGCGAGCTGGAAGGGACGCCAGGAGCGGTTGGCCAGCTTGTCCTCGTCGCGGAACACCGCATCAGGGTCGCGGGATTCGTCACGGCGTCGGGCGGCGGCGACCCGTGTATGGATACGCTGCAGGTACATCGCGCTGTTCGCGAAGCGGAAGGCGGCCAGGGCGTCCGGGTCACCGAGCACCAGCTCGATGCCCGCTTCGATCCGGTCGGCTGCGCGCTTCGCCTCGGTCAGCGCCTCCGCGGCCTGATCCGCATACTCGTCGAGATACTGGCCGTCCTGTCCGATCCGTGCCTCCGCCCGCTCGATCCACGCGCGGTAGCCGGCCACTAGCGGAACCAGCCCCGCCCGCAGCCGTTGCGGCTCGCACTCGCCGAGCTCCTTCATGTCGACCAACAGGTCGACCAGCTCCGGAAGGTCAGGATCGCTGTCGAACGAGGGTGCGTCGGTTTGCGCGATGTCGTACTCCGGCGCGGCTTTCGTCCCAACTGAGACCGCTCTCATCGGATTGGTGCCACTGGCCGTCGCGTGCACCCCGGTCGCGTGCCCCACCGCGAACTCCGGGCTGAACCGGTAAGCCATGGCCAACCGTCGCTGCTCGCCCTGGTCGACGGCATCGCCACCGGATCCGGGCTCGTGCCGGGGCAGGAACACCGCCGCGCCGTCGGCGCCGTCCGCTGACAGCTCGGCCTGGAACACCCAGTGCAGAGCGGAGTTGGAGTCGGTCTCGGTGGTGTTGACCAGGAAGAGCGTGACCAGCCAGTCGTCGTGGAAACGCCGCACCCGGCCGCGCAGCACCACCTTCTCGTCCTCGGAGTCGAGCACGAGCGGCTCCACCAAGCCCTCGACTAGCTTGACCGGAACGCAGTCGCCGTGGGGCGTGCGCCGCCAGATCAGCTTCTCGATGCTCGGATCCGTCGAGTGCGCGCGGACGTAACGCGCCCACCGCCCGGTCACCTCCAGCCGATCGGCATCACCGTGCACCCGCGCGGTGAACCCGACCGACGACGGAGCCAGACTCGGCACGTTCGGCGCGTCCGCGTCCGGTGAACCCTCATCCGCCCCCGGCAGCTCACTGTCGCCGAGCGAGGCGTCCAACTCCTCCGGCACGATCGTCGTACCGTTCGGCGCGAGGCGCCCGAGCACGTACCAGTCCGTCGGTGAGTCGGCGACCTCTTCCAGGTCGCCACCGACCGGTCCGATCAGGTCCCGCACCACGAGCTCGGCCAGCTCGTCCCGCACCACTCCTGGGGACGGAACAGCGAGGACCGGGCTGTTCGACGCCGCGGACGGCAACTTATCGCTCATGGGTCACAACGATAGGACGAGGCACTGACAGTGCAGGCGCATCGTGGCCAAGACGTGCGCCGGCACATCGCCTCCGGTGGCGGCGGCCCCTACCAGAGCCCATTACCGGGGTCGTTGGTCGCCTTGGGGGCGACGGCCTTCCTGGGCTTGGCAGAGCCCCTCTTGCTGTGGAGGCCGCGGCGGACCTCGTCTACGTAGAGGGCATGGTTGAGCTCAAGTAGACGGTCGTTCATCTCGATCTGGACATCCGGGTCAACAGTCCAGCGCACCCCGTGGACCGTCTCGTAGAAGCCGTGGTTCAGCACGAGCGGCGTCCAGCCGAACCGTGCCGCGAGGGGATGGGCGAGGTAGGACTCGGTGACGGCTTCGTCGATCTCGACATGGATCTCGCGCAGGCGCTGGATGTCGGCATCGAGGTTCGCCGGCTTGTGGACCTCGTTGTAGAGGTCGGTCACGCCGAGCTGCGGTGTCCGCGATAGCTGGACATGGCGACGGTAGGTGTCCAGATCCTCGCCAGCGGCACGGATGCGTGGGGTGAGATCTGGCTGCGGGAAGGTGTCGAAGCCATCGGAGGGGGTGTAGCGAAGCCTTGTCTCTAGGGTCGACTCACCTTTGACGGTCCACCAGTTGAAGTGCCAGGTGCTGGTGAGCAGTGCGAGCATGGCAGCGTGATCAGATGCATAAAAGACAACCAACTGATCTGAATAAATCTGCCCAGTTGGGACAATATTCGGGAGGCCATACTTACTTACTCGACCGATCACGACCACCCTGTCGAGATCCGAGATGGCATCACGCATCGCTTTGCGTTTATCGCCGTACTGCCACCAACGCTGTGGCAGCGGCTTGCGGCGCACATATTCGCCGTTGGGTTTGAGTTCTTGTCGCCAAGGCTTAACCTCGCGCTCGATAATGGCAAGTGGGGCTGGATAATCCAGCGCCTCCATGAGGGGCATTTCGAAGAAATCGATAGCCCAGTGCTTTGCTAGGGATTGCGGATGATTATTCACATCATTGCCGATCAAGAAGGGGCGGACCACTTCGCGGTTTCGTTGATCAGCAGCGATCAGCGCCTGGGCCTCTCCCTCCTCAATTACAAATCCTGTGCCAACCGTGATACACCCCTGTGAAGACCGCCCGGAAAACGTCTTGATCTCAAAGGGCTCGCCAGTTACTCGGGACGGCCGAGTTAGACTCGAGTCGATCTTTGACACGCTGGCACCTTCGAGAACTGCCGGATCTTTGAGCCCGTCGCTCCTCAGCCAAATCAACGAGACGAACACATTTGCCGCACCGATCCACGGCTGAGATTTAATCGCGCGAAATACCTCCCAACCTTTCTCTATTGCTCGCGCGATGCCGACCTCTCGAGAATCTCCTTGAGCAATCGTATTGCTCGCAATAATCGCCACGCGCCGAGCAGGGGCGAGCTGGGAGTTCCTTAGGAGGAAGTAGGTGCATAGGTCTGCCCTGCCCCCTGCCGTCGAACCATTTGCGATTACCTGCCCGATGTAGCTCAAGCAGTCGATGCCAACCCGACCGCGAATATCCATTGCACCCGAGAATGGCGGGTTTCCCACTACTGCGTCGAAACGGTGATCGCCGCGCGTGATGTCAGTAATGATCTCAGGGAATTCGAGTGGCCAGTGCAGCGGACGCAACGGGGCAGTGCGCGGTCCGTCGCTCGGGCCGAGGAGCCAGCCGTCGACGATGGTGCGGGCCTCGGTCTCTGCGGCCTTGTCCCCCAGTAGTGCCTGTTTGATGAGGTCGGCGATGGAAGCAAGGCGGTTGGCGTATGCGTCATCGGACTTGGTCGTCGCGGTGGACAGTTTCGCCGCGACGACGGCGTCCGCAGCGAGGCGGAGCCGTTCGGTCAGCGCTTCAGCCTTGACGAGCTTCGCAGCCTTCGCCCGGGCATCTCGGATGTCGATGACCTCGTGTTGCTCGATGTCGCGACGCAGCTCGGCAGCCTGGGCCAGCAGCGGACCAGTGATCTTGTCGATTTCACCGCTGAGGCGGGCGTTGAGGCGATGACCTTCGCTCGGGGTGAGGTGGAAGGCCTCGATCTGGTCCGCTGTCAAGCAGCCGATGAGTGAGTCGCCACAGCGCAGGGCGTGGTCGACGAAGTTGAACGGACGGCCCTTCGCCAGGGTGACCAACCACAGCGAGAGCTTAGCGAGTTCCACCGCCATCTCATCGATGTCGACGCCGTAGAGGCAGCGGTCGGCGACCATGCGGCGGGCTTCGAGGAGCTTCGCGTCGCGGTCCTCACGATTCTCGCCGAGACGTGCGCTGACCACATCCGGCAGCCCGTCGCGGTCCCATGCCTCAACGACCCGCTCCGAGAGATACCGGCAGGCCGAGACCAAGAACGCCCCAGAGCCCATCGCAGAGTCAAGGACCTTGAGCGCGAGGAGTTCCGACGCTGGACGCACTCGCCATTCGGCCGGCTGGATTCCGTCAGCCGGCCGCGGAATGCCGTCCGGGGATCCGGGTGAGAAGCACAGAGGGTCGAGGGTGTGCAGCACGATCTCTTCGGCGAGGGCGCGCGGTGTGTAGTGCGTGCCGGAGTCGCGCCGGTCGCCGACCTGCGTGACGATGACCGTACCGGCAGGGTGAACCACCGGCTCATCACGTAGATCCGAGCGCAGTAGGCCATAGAACGGGCGTACTCGGGCGGCGAGTTCGGGGTCGTTGTCACAAGCTGCGTCGAGCGTGCCGATCTGCGCGCCGGTCGGCTCGGTCGCGATCGCGGAGGTGAACTGCTTCGCCGTCAGGCCGGCAAGCTTGACGGTCTTGGCCTGGAGGTGACCCGCCGCGCTCCATGCTTCAAGGTCAGCCAGCTTGGCGTCGACACCAGCCTTGCCCTTGAGCCCGAGGCGTGTTTCGTCGCGGGGGAGCCGAATGGCGGAGTGTTCGAGCAAGCCCTCGTAGACATGGCCGATCTGTTCGACGTCGAGGCCCTTGTAGGACAGGCGTTCCGTCGAGGTGACCTTGCCTGCCGGCGTGGTGCGCTTGAGCTTGATCAGCGCGTCGAGCATGGCGAAGACGACGCGGTCGGTGACCTTCAGGCGTTCCAGCCAGGCAAACCGCTTCGGATCGAACAATGATCCGCCGTATGCGGGGATCCACATGTCCGGGTGCCGGGCACCGCCGTGGACGGCTCGGAAGGTGGCGAGGAGCGTGGGCCAGGCAGCCTTCCAGCGGTCGGCGATGTCGGCGTCGTCCTGGTCGAGGCGGTCGTAGAGCTTCGTGACGGAGTAGGAGTCGGCGTACAGCTCGTCGTCAGCCGGGAGCAGGTTCTGTTCCTCCGCGTAGAGGAGGAAGACGATGCGCATCATGACGGTCAGCGCGGCGCGGTAGACGGTACGCGGGGCGACACCTTCCAGCACGGTGCCGTCGGCCTCGCGGTCGAGGCGGGAGAGTTCCGCGACGAGGAGTTCGACGGCTGCGCGGACCTGCTTGCCGAGGGTCTTGGTGACGGCGGTGGTGTCGTCGGCTGTGCGGGTGAACAGGGCGGCGAGGGAATCGGTGTCCTTGCCCTCGCGGTCCTTGGGCGCGAGGGCGGCGCAGCGGACACCGAGCAGGGAGGTGAAGGCGCGCAGCAGCAGCGGTTCTTCGAACCAGGTGTCGGCGTCGAAGACCGCCACCGAGGTCGGCGCTCCGGGTCGGGCATGGACGAGGACCCACAGGGTGCCGTTGGTGAGCAGTGCGAGGGGGACGGCACGGCGTCGGCACAGCTCAGCGGCCTGCTCGGCCAGCGAGGGCAGGCCCTTCAGGGCGCGGGTGAGGGGTGCGCCCCAGGGGCGGCGGTAGATCAGGGCGCGTTCGGCTGCGCCGGGCAGGCCGGTGGTCGGGTCGGGCGGGCCCATCAGCAGTCCGTCGGGGGGTGTGCCGGGGTGGTCGGTCAGTTCGCGGGGCAGCATCGAGCCTTGGCGCAGTGCCTGGCCCCGGTATCCGAGCAGTTCTTCCAGAACCAGGTGCTGCCATGCGCTGCACAGCGTCGCCGGTTCGGCTTGCAGTTCAGCCCAGGCCTGCCGGAGACGGCCTCGCAGCGGAGTGTCGGCAACATCGAGGCCCTGCGGAAACGCCTCCGCAAGGATCTTGGCGGTGAGGAACGGCCCGTCCGGACGCAGCAGGTTGAGCCACTCGGCGTGCTGCTCGATCGGGGTCTGCTGCTCCGTTTTCGGGAAGCGGGTGCGCGTTGGCATCAGTGGCCTGCCTGGTGGGAAGAAGCGGCTACGGTCAGGGAGGCTGGGACGAGGAAGGTGACCGCCACGGGGAAGCGGCGGGCGACCGGGTCCGCGTACCGGTGGCGCAGGGCCGCGGCCTCGGACACGAGCTGTTCAGGGACGGCGGCGAGGCGTGCCTCCAGTTCCGTGCGGTCCTTCCTGAGCTGGTCGCGTTCCGGGTCGGGGGCCAGCAGGGAGTCCTGGCGCCAGAGCGGGTTGGAGTTCAGGGAGTCCCGGATGTTGCGCTCCAGCTCGGTCAGTACCGACTGCATTGCCTTGACGTCTTCCTCGCAGCGCTTGTCCAGGACTTTGCACTGTTTGCGCGCGATCTTGTTGGACTCGGTCTGCAGCGCCTTGCCGAGAGGGGTCTCCAGTACGCCCCACAGCGCGGTGAGCCGGTCGAGGAATTCGGGCGGTGGCGCGTCCTGCGACGCGGCAGCGAGCCAGTGTTCCAGGGCTTCCGGGTTCTTCTCCACCATCAGTTTGCCATGTTCGATGGATCCTCCGGCCAGGGCGATCTGCTCATGCAGGCGCACTCCGCGGTTCCCGGTGAGCACGACGCGGCCGTGTGCGATCACTGCAGGGTTGCGCAGCAGGTCGCCAGGGACGATCCGGGCGGTAACACGGGTCAGATGCGCGCCGTGCTCGTCCTGGGACCACAATTCAGCGCGCAGCAGACGCAGGCACAGATCGACCAGGCGGTGGTTCAGGTGCAGCAGCACGACGTCAGTACGTCCGGCGTAGTCCTGGTCGAAGGTGACGGGGCGTTCCTTGCCACTGACCGGGTGCCGCAGGCCGTCGTTGCGTGCCTGCGCCCAGCCTTCTTTCAGTTCAGGGAGCTTGAAGCAGCGTGCATTGACCCCCTTGGGCGACGGAGTCTCGATCAGATCCTTCTTGTGGGCCAGGCGGAGCGCGGTCCGTACGACCCGCTCGATCGTCTCCGGGTTCAGATTCAGCTCGGTGCGGGTCCGGGTGAGCTGTTCCTGGGCCTGCTGGAGGTCGTGCGCCAGATTCCGTTCGATCTTCAGTACGGCCTTGCCGGCCAGACTCTGGATCTCCCTGTCGGTGGTCTGCCAGTTGGAGCGCTTGCCGAGCATTTTCTGCTCGACCTGGCTGGCGATCACTTCTCCGGCACTGCCGAGGTCGGTGCGGATCTGCTCGACCTTGCGGACCGCGACGCCGAGGAAAGCCATCGCGTCCTCCAAGGTGCCCTCGGTGAATCCGGTGTCCTCCTCGCGCTGCCGGTCCCAGCCCTGGGGCACGAAATGGACGATCTCGACCTTCGCCGCGGTCTGTCCGTGCCGGTCCACTCGGCCGTTGCGCTGCTCTAGGCGGTTGGGGTTCCACGGGATTTCCCAGTGCAGGACCCGGTGGCAGTGGTTCTGCAGGTTGATGCCCTCGCTCGCGGAGTCGGTGGCGAGGAGGATCCGCACCGGGTCGACGTCGGGGTCGTCCTGGAAGACGTTCTTGACGCGCTCGCGCTCATCGCGGTCCTGGCCGCCGTAGAGCTGGGCGATCGCCTCGTTCGGGACACCGGCGCTGATGAGTCGTTCGTGCAGCCAGCGCTGGGTGTCGCGGTATTCGGTGAACACGATGACCCGCTCGCCGTCCCAGCTGCCGCTCACCCCATCGGTTCCGTTTCGCTGCACGATGGCGCGCAGCCAGCCGAGGAAGGCGGTGAACTTGCCGTCGGACTTCTCCGAGTTGCGGTCTCCCCAGTCGCGCAGGTCCTCCAGCAGCTTCTGTTCGGCCGGGGAAAGCGGCGGGGCGAACCGACGAACTGTGGCAAGGGCCTCCTGCGCTGTCTCCTCGAAGGCGGCATCGTCCTCAGCCGTCTCGTCCAGCTGCCCGATCATCTTGGCGAGGACCTTCTCCGCCACCGTGTACGCGCCGCGGTCGTACTCCCGCTCGGCTTCGTTGTGCCTCCCCCGGGCGAGCATCGTCTTCAGATGGGTGTCCACCGTATTGGCAAAGGCCTTCGGGCTGGACAAGAAACGACGCTTGAGCAGCGTGACGACGAAGTCCGCAGCCCGGCTCGGCGCGGTGCCCTGCAACGTCAGCTGCCCGGAGATCGTCTCGCGGCGGGACTGCGCGTACTGGTCGAGTTTTGCGTAGGCGTCGCGGGTCGCGGCATCGTAGACGACCTCTAGGGGATGGTCGAGGTCACGTTCCGGGAAGCGGGAGCTACCGTCCCAGTTCGGCGGCAGATCCCGCTTCAGTCGCCGCACCATCACCTGCGCTTTGGCCTCTTCCGAGGGCTCCAGGGTGCGGGCAAAGCGGTGGCCGTCCAACAGAGCCAACAGGGCGGTGAACGATTCCAAGTAGCCGTTGTGCGGCGTCGCCGACAGGAACAGCCGGTGCTCGCTGTGCGGGGCCAAGGTCTTGATCGCGTCGGTGCGCTGTGAGTCGACCGCGTACTTCCCGGACCCCGAAGGTGCGCACGTGTGCACCTCATCGACGACGAGGAGGTCGAAGGCGCGCGGATACTGGGGCGCCGGCGGCAGGATCGAGCGCAGCAGCGCCATGGGCCGCTCCCGCTTGAGCCAGTCGATCGAGACGATCAATCGCGGGTAGTGCGTCCACGGATTCGCGTACAGTCCGCGAGACCTGCGGAGCTCCTTCAGGAGCTCCCCATCCACGATCTTGAAGCCCAGGCCGAACTTGTCGCGCATCTCATCGCGCCACTGCAAAGTGAGCGAAGCCGGGCACACGATCAGCATTGTCCGCGCCCGGTGCCGCAGCATCAGCTCCTGCATCACCAGACCCGCCTCGATGGTCTTACCGAGACCAACGTCATCCGCGATCAGCAGGTTCGTACGCGGCATCTGCAGCGCCCGCACCACAGGGTCGAGCTGGTAGTCCTCCGGCTTCACACCGGAGCGGAACGGCGCCTGCAGCAACGTCTTGTCCGCCGTTGCCACCGAGCCCCAGCGCACAGCGTCAAGGAAGGCGTCCAACTTCGCCGGGTCGTCGAACCCACTCGCAGGAGAGGGCAGGGCGTGCTGCTCACGGGCCGTAGCACCAGGCTCAAGCTCCCACAGGACGCGCAACTCCTCGTCACCGGAGTCACCGTCCACCGAAACCAGGGAGACCAGGTGCTGCGCCTCGGCAAGCAGCGGACTGCCCGGCTGCTCGACTGCGATCGAGGAGCGCTCCACCGCAGTGGCCACCCAATTTCGATTACGTACCGTAACCAATTGGCCGACGGTCGGCACCGTCGTGTCCCGTACGAATCGATCCGCCTCATCGACCTCTTCGATGCCCACCCGCGTCAACTTCCGCTCCCGGATCGCCTGTCGTTCTGTGCATCCTGGCACGAGCCGGAGTCCTGCCCAAGATCCATGGTCCCAGCCTGGCAGACGCCGCTGATGGAACACCCTGATCCACACAGACCAAACTCCTGCACTATCGGTGGCAGCGATCACGTGGTAGGAGTTTTTACATTGAGCGACTCTGTCGAGGATCTTCAATTGTCAGCTACTTGCCTTGTTTCCACCAGCATTCGCGGCTCAGGCCGTGGGAGATGAGGTGCTTCTGGAAGGGCGTGTGGTGTCTGAGGCTGTGGCGGCTGCCTCTCGTCCGGAATACCCCTCCGGCCGTTTCGATTGCTCCCCTTGTACCGATCGCGGGAGGGAGACGCAGGTGACCGACCTGATGCTGTTCCGGCAGGATGCCGGTGGCCGGGACGTCGAGCTTCGCGGCTCGACGGTGGCGCTGGAGGTGGAGCTGCAGCGCCGTGTCGAGGCCGGGATGGAGTCGATGCTCGGTATCCGTTTCCTGGCGTCCGAGTACCAGACCGGGCCTTGGCACCGGGGCCGGATCGACTCGCTCGGCCTGGACGAGAACGGCACGCCTGCGCTGATCGAGTACAAGAAGGGCGCCGACAGCGGTGTCCTCTCGCAGGCCGTCTCCTATCTGTCGTGGCTGGACTCCGCACGTCACGAGTTCGAGGCGCTGGTCAAGGAGAAGCTGGGTTCCGAGGCCGCCGAGTCGATCGACTGGCGGAACCCGCGGATGGTCTGCATCGCGGCCAGCTTCTCGCACCACGACCGGGTCGCCGTGCACCGGCTGCACGAGCGGGTCGACCTGGTTCGCTACCGCGTCTTCGACGGCGGGCTGCTGAGCCTGCTGCTGATCGAGTCCGCATCTGGGTCTCCCAGTCCCGCTCCGGCTCGGCGGCGGAGTCGGCAGAGGGAGGTAGCGGCCGGTGCCGGCGTCGGGTCGGTCCAGGCGCCCCTGGGCGTGGCTCCGGCTTGCCTGCAGGACCTGTACGCCGAGCTGGACGAGGCCCTCACTGCCTGGGGCGAGGTCGAGGTGGCTCAGCTTCGGCACTACATCGCCTACCGCCGGATGGTGAACGTCGCCTCCGTCATCTTCCGCCCGAACCACGAGGTGATCCTGGTCTACCTCAAGGTCGACCCGGACACGGTCGAGTTGGAGGAGGGCTTCTCCCGCGATATGCGGGGCATCGGCCACCTCGGGACGGGCGACCTGGAGGTCCGAATCTCCTCGGCGGCTGACCTGGAGAAGGCCGGGCCGCTGATCAAGCGGGCGTTCGAGGCAGCCTGACGCCAGAAGAAGGGCGGCTGGTGCATCGGTTTCTCGATGCACCAGCCGCCCTTTTGCGTCTGCGGTCCGTCGGCCCCGGCCTGGTCGGTCTCATGCTCACGCCTCCGGTCCGGCCAGGACGAAGTCGTCCTGGGTCAGCTCCGCTCGGAGCCTCGCCTCAGCGACGTCGGCGTAATGCGAGGAGAGCTCGACCCCCACGAACTGTCGGCCCTCGCGCAGGGCGGCGACTCCCGTGGAGCCGCTGCCGGTGAAGGGGTCGAGGACGGTGCCGCCCTCGGGGCAGATCCGCACGAGCTGCTGCATGATCTCGACCGGCTTCTGGGTGATGTGCACCCGGTCCTTGCGCGGCTGGGAGGCGATGAAGTGGCCGGGGAGGTACAGGTCCCGGTCCTTGGCCAGGCTGCCCTTGACGCCCCAGGTGATGAACTCGGCGGACTGCTTGAACCCGCCCTTGCGAGGCCGACTGGCGGGCTTGATCCACGGGATCGTGCCGCTCCAGGTCCACCCGGCCATCTGCAGGGCGTCGGACGTGGTCGGTTCCTGGCGCCAGTCAGAGAAGACGATGGCAACCGCGTGCTCGGTGGAGGCCCGGTACGACTCGGTAAGCAGCTCGGTCAGCCAGGAGCGGTAGGAGCGCTGGTCGCGGTTCTCGCCGGGGAAGTTGGCGAGGTCGTGGGCGGAGTTGCTGGTGACGTACTTGGCTCGCGCGGTGCGGCCGGTGCGGTCCGAACTGGTCCGTCCGCCGGAGTTGTACGGGGGGTCGGTGATCACGGCGTCGACGCTCTCGTCTGGAAGGGACTTCAGGACGGTCAGGGCGTCGCCTCGGTGCAGCGTGTAGCTCATGGGCAGGGCCTCTCTCAGGGCATGGCGGGTCTGGAACCGCTCCGGACAGCGCTCAACGGAGTTCGTCCGGGGCGGGGTTGTGCCGGAGGTTAGCGGCGATCTCCGGCCGGACCTAACGAGGTGCACCGCGCTGCCGGTCCAGGTGCGGGAGTCGTTTGGTGCGGCCGGAATCCCGGTCTACTGTCTCGCCGTGTCACCGGGCCGGAGCCTCGCTCCACCCCAGCTGACCTGTGCTTATTCGTGTTGCCTCGTCCAGTCGAGCGGCACGGAAGGCACATTGCCCACACGTCTTCGCACGCCGTCAGGAGCCCCGGTGTACTGCCTGAGATTACGAGCGCGGCTGGCTGCCGCGCGTGACCTGAGACCGGTGTCCGGTAGCTACCAACTCCCCTGACCCGGGCCCGCCCGAGAGGCGGACGCACATCGGCGCGGTGCCGACGGCTTTGCACGAGAAGTCGGCACCGCGTCTCCTACGAACACCGAGGAGCCGCTGCGATGCAGCATGCCCTGATACCTCCGCGCCCCGACCCGCCGCCGTCACCCGACTGGCACCGCCGCCTCGGTGAACGGCGGCAGCGATGAAGAAAACCACCGGAGCCTTCCTCGGTCTCTGCGCGACCGGCCCGCTGCTGCTGGCCGTTCCGGTCCTCGCCATCGGAGCCGGGACCGCCTCGGCCTCCTGCTCAACCAACGGTGCACAGGCTGTGGATACCGCTGCCGTCGCCACTCAGGTGAAGGCCATCCTGGACGGCGGCGCCAAGGGCTCGGTCTCCGTGCCGGGTCTCGATGACCCGGCCGAGCAGGTGCCCAACGCCAAGACGATCCAGGCCACCGGCGTCGCGATGAACATCCCGGCCCGGGGGCAGGTCGTGGCCCTGGCGACCGCCCTGCAGGAGAGCGGCCTGCGGAACCTGACCTGGGGCGACCGCGACTCGCTGGGTCTGTTCCAGCAGCGGCCGTCGATGGGCTGGGGCACGGCGAACGAGATCCTCGACCCGGTGTACGCCTCCACCAAGTTCTACGAGGGGCTGCGGAAGGTCTCGGGCTGGGAGTCCCTGTCGATCACCCAGGCCGCCCAGGCGGTGCAGCGGTCGGGCTTCCCCGAGGCGTACGCCAAGTGGGAGCCGCTGGCCACCGCTCTACAGAAGGCCATCGAGCCCCTGCTGCCGAAGGCCGGTGACGAGTCGCCGAGTCCCTCGTCGTCCGACCCGGCCGGCACTGGCAGTCCTCCGCCCAGTACCACGGGCGGCTGCTCGGCGGACGGGGACGGGACCAACTTCGGCACCATCCCGCCCGGTGCGCTGCCGACCGAGTACAAGATCCCCGCCAACGCTCCGCGGGAAGTCCAGACGGCGATCCGGTGGGCGCTGGGGCAGCTCGGCACTCCGTACCAGTGGGGCGGGACCTGCACGAACTCCCACGGCAAGGACGCCATGGGCAGGTGCGACTGCTCCTCCCTGATGCAGCAGGCGTACAAGGCCGCCGGGGTCACCCTGACGCGGACCACGTACACGCAGGTCAAGGACGGCAAAGCCGTATCGGTCGACGCCCTTCAGCCAGGTGACCTCCTCTTCACCAGGGGGACGGCCACCGCGCCCGAGCACGTCGGCATGGTCATCGGGCAGGGCCTCATCGTCCACGCCCCCCGCACTGGCGACGTGGTCCGCATCGCGACCCTCGCGTCCTGGAAGCCGCAGATCCTCGCGGCCCGGCGAGTCGTCTGACCGGGCGCTTCTCCCCCTCCCCCTTTCCACGCACCGCCGCTTCGCCCGTGCGGGCTTCGACGCGCAGTAAATCGAACTGGAGTTCCCCATGTATCTCGTCGACCAGGTCATACAGCTCGCCTACGATCCCGGGATCAAGCCGAACGAGGGCGGCCTGCCGGGCCTGTCCGTCCTCAAGCAGGTGATGGGCTCCATCAATCTCTTCGGCCTCATCGCCGTGGTCGGCGCCCTCGCCGTTAGCGCGGGCGTATGGGCCTGGGGACACCACTCCGGCGGCCACCAGGCGGAGGCGAACGGCAAGAAGGGCGTGCTGGTCAGCTCCGGCGCGGCCCTCCTGCTCGGCGCGGCAAACGGCGTGGTGGCCTTCTTCAGCACGCTCGGGACGCAGGTCCGCTGATGTCTCACCACTCCACGCACCCCGGCGGCGCATCTCGCGTGCGCCGCCGGGCGCTGCTCGGCACCGTCGTCCTAGTGGTACTCCTCGCCCTTGCCGGCCTGGCCGCGTACCTCACCCGCGACGGCAGGGGCCCCTCCGAAACCCCAGCGCCGCCGTCGAGTTCACCCACGGACTCATCTTCGACTCCTTCATCGTCCGGGCCGCTCACGCTGCACACTCATCCTCGTGCCCTTCCGGTCCCGCCGAAGACCAGTGACCCGATCGCGTTCGGGAAGGCAGCCGCAGCGGCGCTGTGGTCCTACGACACCCGTGCGTACTCACAGCCCGAGCTGCAAAAGGCTCTGCGCGGGTGGCTGACCACGGAGGCGAAGTACGCCGATCCAGACTCGGTCGACAGGGTCGTCCCTTCGCCCGTGCTGTGGAAGGAGATGGCCGCCAACGGCCAGTTCGCCACAGCCGAGGTGAGCGAGGGGCACTTCCCAAACGCCTTCACCCGAGCCCTTCAGGAAGATCCCGGGGCAATCACCCAGGCGTACGTCTACGCCGTCACGGTCTCCGGCAAGCAGTCGATCGCCTGGAATGGCTCGCCCGTCGGCGGTGCGGAGAGCCGTTCCACCACCCTCGCGGTCCAGTGCCGGCCCAACCATCCCTGCGCCCTGGTCGGCGTCATGCCGTCTGTCGCGCCCTGATCCCCGTTCTAGAAGGGAGGTAGCACCATGGGAGTCTGCGACTTCCCACTGATGGACAAGGTGTGCGGCGCCGTCGACTTCGCCACCAACCCCGCCGGAACCGTCACCGACGGCATCGGCGCGTGGATCGCGAAGTCGGCCGGCGAATTGGCGGCCAGCGCGGCCGATCTCGCCGCCAAGGCCGTCGACCAGACGACCGCCATCGACCTCAACGCCGGATGGTTCCGGGAAAACTACGAGCTGTTGCTGCCCATCGGGCTCGCGCTGACCGTCGGCACGTTCTGCATCCAGTTGATGCTCGCGGCCTGGCGGCGGGACGAACGCGCCCTGGCCCAGGCCACGATCGGCACCATGACCGGCGTCCTGTTCAGCTTCTGCGCCATCGCTTTCACCACCGTCGCTATCACCGTGGTCGACGCCCTGTCCGCTGGTCTCTTCCAGGCGGCCAACACCTCAGTCGACGACGCGATCCGGCGCGTGGTGAAGGTCAACCAGTTGGGGGCGATGTACGGCCTCGGCTGGGGCGTCCCAGCCCTGGCCGCCGTGGGGTGTGCCATCGGCGCCTTCCTCTACTGGGGCGTCATGGTCGCCCGTAAGGTCGGCGTCCTGATCATGGTCACCCTCGCCGTGTTCGCCGGGGCCAGCGGCGGCTGGGAGGTCGCCAAGCGGTGGCGGCGCGGCTGGATCGAGGCCACCGCCACCCTGATCGTCTCCAAGCTCCTGATGACCATCGTCTTCCTCATCGGCGTCTCCGCCATGGGCAAGACCGACACCAGCGACGGGATGGCAGCCCTGTCCGACGCGATGGCGGGCATCGTCGTGATGGTCCTCGTGCTGCTCTGCCCTTACGCGACCTACAAGTTCGTCCACTGGGCAAGCGATGGCGGCGGCCACGACGACCTGCACCGCACCAGCGTCGCCGGCATGGCGATCGCCGCAGGAGCGGCGAAGACCGCTGGCACCCTGGCGATGCAGGCCGGCACTGGCACCCCTGCTCCGCAGGGGCCGAACCAGGTCCCCGGCGCGGGCGCCGACGGCGTCGCCTCCGGCATCAACCCCACCGGCGGCAACCTCAGCAAGGAGGGCATCGACGCCGGCCCGCCCAAGCCGCAGACCCGCTTCCGGTACGGCGAAGATCCGAACGCCACCGGTGACAAGGGCCAGGCCCTGATCCAGCGGCCCGGGATCCCACCGCTGATCACGCGCCCCGGCGAGGGCGAAGCGCAAGGGGCGGAGGCGACCGTCCAGGGCGTCACCGGCGGCTCCGGCCATCTCGCCGGCACGTCGGCTCCGGCGGCGGCGCGACCTACACGGGCACCGTGCCGTCCACCGGCCCCTCGCCCGCGCTGCCGCCTCCCACCGGACCGTCGGCCACCGGTTCTGCGACACCGACGAACTGGGTGTTCCCCACCCAGCCGCCGTCGGGTTCCTGACCCACCACAGCCGGGGCGGGCTGTACCCCACGGCCCGCCCCCACCCCGACCGACCGACCAGAAGAAAGGCTTCGCCATGACTTCCAGAAGAACTCCGCGCGCCCCGTCCTCCGTCCGCTCCCACTGTCTGGAACCACCATGTCCGGCAAGCACCAGGCACCCACAACCACTGTGAGAAGCCGTATCTCAACCGAACGCGATCGCTTGATTTTCGCTGGTCAGGCATGGTCTAGCTCAGCGTGAGGGATGCATGCGGCGTTTTGTTTTGGCTTCGTGATCGAGGGGTGCGCGATGGCGTCGGTGCTGGGAATGCTGGAGGAGCGGGAGACAGCGGCCCGAGTGCGGGTGGAGGGACTGCGGGAGGAAGCCGCCCGGCTGGCTGGGGTGCTGGAGGCCGCAGAGATCGAGCTGGACCGGCGGGTGATCGCGCGGGAGGAGCTGATGGAGGCCCTGGCGGCCTCGGCTGCCGAGACCCCTGCCGTGACCGAGGCCGCGGCGGAATCCGCGCCCGCGCCGGTGCCGGGCTCGATCGTGCCGCCTTGGCATGAAGGACTGCCGGTGACGGTGCTAGCGCCGGACTACCAGGGGATTCTGGGCGTGCTGGAGGAGCGGCAGTCCGCGGGCCAGCAGCCGCTGAAGGCCAGGGAGATCACGGCTCGGCTGGGCTTGGAGACATCGTCGGCGAAGGTCGAGGGGGTGCGCTCGAAAGCCCGGCGGCTGGCCGAGCGCGGGTGGCTCCTGCTCGAGGCGTCCGGGGCATTCAGTGCCGGCCGGCGGCCCGTGGCCGTGCCAGACGCCGGCTCATCCGCGTGACCATCGACCAATGGATCATCGCCTCGCTGCTGGCCGGCAACGTCTCGTAGTCCCGGGCCAGCCGACGTGAATGCATCAGCCACGCGAACGTGCGCTCTGCCACCCACCGCCTGGGCAGCACCACGAAGCCCGTCATGTCGTCGGTGCGTCTGACGATCTCCAGGGTCAGGGCGAGTTTCTCCCGTGCCCAGTCGACCAGGCCACCGGTGTAGCCGCCGTCAGCCCAGACCAGGGTGATGTCGCGGTGCAGGCGCCGCAGCCGCCTCAGCAGGCCCGTTGCGGCGTCCCGGTCGCCGATGTTCGCGGCGGTCACCGCGACGACCAGGAGCAGGCCGAGTGTGTCGGTCACGATGCGCCGTTTGCGCCCGGGCACCTTCTTCCCGCCGTCGTAGCCACGTGAGGCGGCCGGCACCGTCGCGGCGGCCCGCACCGACTGCGCGTCGATGATCCCCGCCGTGGGGGTGGCCTCACGGCCCTCGCGTTCACGCACCCTCCCGCGCAGCCGGTCGTGGAACTCGGTGATCAGCCCGTGCTCACGCCAGCGGCGGAAGAAGGCATAGACCCGGCCCCAGGCGGGGAAATCCGCGGGCATCGCCCGCCACGAGATCCCGCCCGCGACCAGGTAGCGGATCGCGTCCAGCAGCTGGCGGTGGCAGTAGCCCTCAGGCCGCCCGCCCCTGCCCTGAAGCCAGGTCGGCACCGGCAGCAACGGCCGGACAGCCGCCCACTCCGCGTCCGTCATGTCCGACGGATAGCGGCGCACCCGGTCCGGATGGTCGGCCGCGTTGCCGTACACGTGCGCGAGGCAATCGCACGACACGGCGGGCAAGTTGAAGTGAAGGGGCTCGGGCACGTACAACAACGACAACAGGGCCTCCGGAACCGCTCGGATGGGATCGCACCCCCGAGCTACCAGGAAGCCCTGCCTTCATGCACGCACGGCCGGAAGACCACCCGACCAGGAACTCTGTTCGACCGGGCGGTGCGGCGGCTCCACGAGGAGGACCAGCCGGCCCTGGTCGTGGACGTACGCGCCGGGGCCGACGGACGCCACGGGGTGTGCGCCGACGCCCGTACGCCCTCGGCACCGCCGCTGGTCGCGTACTGCTCGGCTCCGCGCGGGCGCGCTGCCCGCTACTGCGCCCAGCCGAAGACGCCCGACTCCAGGTCGATCTGGGCGTTGCCACCGCCGAAGTTGACCCCGCCGACGCCGTCCTCCAGCTCGAAGACGTACGGCGTCAGCCCCTCCGGCAACGTCTGGCAGGGCATCACCGTTCCGCCGAGGTGCGAGATGCCCTCGACGGACGACCAGAACGCATCGAGATCCTTGTCGTCCGAGGACCAGGCCTCCACATAGCCGCCCTCGCCGTCCTCCGCCGGGGCGATGCCGGTGTTCGGGTCGCCGGTGCGCTCCCCGATCCAGACCGTGATTTCGGGGGCGCTGTCGTCCCAGGCGTTCTGGCCGCGGCTGTACTTGTCGCCGAGGCCGTCCGGCCGGATGTCGGCCGGGGGATCCATGCGGGGCGCGGCGAACTCCGCGGCGGTGAGCCAGATGAGCGCGTGCGCGCCGCCGATCACGTCCTCCAGGTCCTGCTGCCGGGGGTGGCGGGCTGCGGCCGTCGCGGCCACCGCGGCGAGGAACGGATCGGCGGCCTGCTCCGGGGTGGGCACGGTGCCCGCCAGCAGCTCGTCCACGCCCTCGATGTCGTCGGCGACGTGGTCGTCGGCGTGGAAGAAGGAGACGGCTACCAGGTCCTGGCCCTTGCGCCGGTAGTCCTCCGGCAGTTCGAGGGTGATGACATGGGTCATCGGCAGTCCCGTGACAGGGCTCCGGGGCCAGGAGGCCGTTCCGATGCCGGGCGCACGACCGCCGCACCACCCGGCGACGCGGGCCCCGGGCAGATCGATCTCGACGGGCTTGCCGGGCCGGACCGACAGCGCGTCCACGGACTCTCCGAACCCCAGGTCGTATGCCTTCACTGTGTTCCTCGTTCATTCCGTTCGACTGCGACGGTGCTCAACCTACGCGAGGCCTCCGACAGTCCCCGTCCCCGTCGTTCCCGCTCGGTCCGCCCGGGCACCCGAACCAGTCTGCTCGTACACCAGCCGCCCACTCCGCGTCCGTCATGTCCGACGGATAGCGGCGCACCCGGGCCGGATGATCGGCCGCGTTGCCGCACACGTGCGCTTGGAAGATCACCCGACCAGGAACTCTGTTCGACTTGCACGTTCCAAGATCGATTGAGATACGGCTTCTTAGACGTTCTGGCCGGCTGGGCGCCGGGCCTCCAGGAAGCCCTCACCGGGCTCGGTGAAGGCGACCATGTCATCGTTGACGGCACCCTGATCCCTACCGACCGGATCCACGCGGACGAGCCGTACTACTCGATGAAGCACCGCAGGCACGGGATGAACGTGCAGGTCATCGCCCGGTCCGACGGCACACCGCTGTGGTTCTCCCGCGCGACGCCAGGCCGGACCCACGACCTGACCGCGGCCCGCGCCCACGGCATCCTGCAGGCCTGCCTCACCCGGCAGATCCTCGTACTCGCGGACCGTGCCTACCAGGGCGCCGGCGCCACTTTTCGCACCCCCTACTACCACCACCGCGAACAGCCAGAGCAGTACCAGCAGTTCAACCGCGACCACGCCCGACTGAGAGCCCCCGGCGAACGCGCCTTTGCCCAGCTGAAGTCCTGGCGACTGCTTCGCCGAGCCAGATGCTCCACCCGCCGCATCGGCACCATCGTCCAGGCCGTCCACACACTGCTGACCTGCAGCTATTCAGGATGAAAGAGGCTCACTGATCGTTTCAGAATGACGCGCTTGGTCAGATGGATGTGCGCTGCGAAGATGCAACCTCGACCGGACGGTGGAGGACGGGGGCACCAGATGACGCAGTGGCGGCTCTTGCGGGGAGATGTCCTGGTCGGTGAGCTCAGTGAGTATGGCTGTGATCAGCCGTTCTTCCTGGCGCATTTCACCCCGGGACCAGGCTGGGAGAGCGTGAGGGCGTTGTTCGAGGCCTGGGCGGCCTTCAGAGGCCCGGATCCGGATGGGGCCAGGTTCGTCGCCCTGGCCAAGCCGTTGCAGGTCTTGGAGCTCACACTGGCTCCGGTTGACGGCCGGCAGCCTCCGTTGCAGCTCTTCAAGAACTGCATGGTGCGTATCAATGGGTCTGAGGCTCGCCTCCGCTACTGACATAGCGGTTGGCTGTCCGCGGGAGCCGGCGAACTCATATCAGGATGCAGGCCAGTTCGAGCAGCCCGTGGTGGAGGTCGGCGCCTTCGCATGTCGCTCACGTGGCCGTGATCCCCAGCGACATGCTCACTGTCAGTCCAGCCCGCTGGTGGCTTCGAGGTGAGCAAGGAAGGTGGCCACGAGGCGGGGGCGGGGGACGTCGGGAACAAGCGCGTCGGGCAGGTCGGCTTCAAGGCCCCACTCCGTGTTGAAGGTGATGCTGCTGCCGTCCGGGACGACGCTGTCCCACAGCCACTTGGCGAACTCCGCTGCGGCATGGGCCGTGCAGCCCTCGATGGCGATACCTTCCGGGGACCGCTTGGCGATGCCTTCCAGTTCCTCCTCGCCGAGCGTGATGCCGAAGTGCATGACGGACCCGCGCACGGGGCCTTCGTCCCCCTCGTCGACACGGACGAACGTGTCCGTCTTCCGCTCGCGCAGCTTGGCCTCGATCCCCTCGTAGGTCATGCCCCATGCGGAACCCTCAGCGGGGCCGAAGACGTACATGGTGCGGAGTTCGGCCAGTTCGGACGCGTCCACGCGTTCGCTCCCTCGTCGTGTGCTGCTGCGGTTGGTCAGGGTACGTATCGGGCGTAGCCCTTGACTCCGTAGGCGGCCATCATGACGCGCCAGTAGGCCACGGAGTCCGCGTTGTTGGTGACCGTCTCGACTCCCCTCATCTCCTTGTTCCGAGGGTCGTTCAGAGCGGCGTTGTACTTCGCGAGCTCCTTGCGGTCCTTGTCGTACAGGAAGTCCTTCTTGCCGGACCGGTGATTCGTACGGAGTTCGTCAAGCGAGCGGTAGCACGGCTTGTTCGGGTTATTGACGTACTTGGCCTCGATCGCCATGCCGTCACGATTACGGAAGCCGTCGACCATCAGGGTGCTGTTGGCGCTGATGCCGAGCGGGATGGGGACCTCGTACTCGGGGTATCCGGCGACCCGCTTCTGGTAGGCGATCTCGGCGGGTTTCCCGCCGGACACATCTCCGGCGCGCAGGGAGTTCAACCACGTCTGGAACTTCTGCTGCTCGGGCGCGGTGAGGGACGGGAAGCGGGGGTCCTGCGGCGTCGGTGGGGCCATCGGCTGTACGCGAGGCCCGGTCGGCGGTCGATAGACCACGGGGACCAGAAGGGGAAGCCGGATCAACGGTGCGAGGAAGGGCGGCAGCGACGGGAGGGGGAGGAAGCCGCCTCCGTCGGGCTGCGGCATGGGGACCCTGGACGCCGAGCTGTCGAGCGCGGGCGGAATATTGCCCAGGCGGGCGATGCGCGTGTCGCCCGCGACGAGTTCGTGGAGCCCGCCGTCGTGCCCCTCGCCGCCGAAGAGTGGGCGCTCCCAGATGGCGAGCGGCTCGCCGATGAGCGGGTTGCCCTCTTCCGGGATCCGCTGGAGCGCGGTGCCGATGTGGTCCGCGTACGCCTCGCAGGCGCTGGCGATCATCCGGCACGCGGACGGCAGGTTCGCCATCAGAGTCTCCTCCTCGCCGGCTTCGGAGGGAGGCGGGGTCTTGCCCACGAACACGGTGAAGAAGGTCTGGACCGCCTCGGCCGTCTCCCCGAGCTGCTGGGCGCTCGCGGTACTCCAGGCGCTGTCGGAGCCCCAGTAGGCGTCGTCGAGGATGCTCGCCGCCGAGCGCCAGGCGTTCGCTGTCCTGGTGAGCTTGTCGCGTTGGCCGTGGAAGCGGGAGCTGAGCAGGTACTGGTCGGTCCAGCTGGTCTCGCCGACGACCTCGGGCAGTTCCTCGGCGTTGTAGCTTCCACGTGGGTTGCAGTCCGGCCTGGTGGGCTGGGAGCCGATGTCGGGCGCTGTGCTCTGGCCGAGCAGGGCCGCGGCGATAGCGCTCTCCTGCTTGAGGAAGTCCTCGGCGGCCTTGAGCATGGCGCCGGCTCCGTTCGCCATCACCTGATGGGCAAGGCCTGCCGCCTCGAAGACCGTCTTCACCGCCGGCTTGTACACGGCGGCGAAGGCACGGCCGGCGTTGTCGTCTCCCGCCATCCCGCCATGGGCGCTGAGTTCGGTGAACAGCAGACCCAGCATGTCGTAGATCAGGTCCCGCAGCCGCACCATGGACCACGAAGCGTTGACGTAGTTACCGGCCTTGTGTTGAAGATTCAAGACTCCCCCGTGCCCTCGCCCACCAGGCTGTTCGATGGACCGTACACGTTGACTAGAGGAGGAGCTCCGCCGCACCGGGCACGTGGAGCATCTCTGGCCGATTCCTGCCGGAGGCGGGCTTGACCGCTGCCCTCGTGGGATTCTGATGCCCTGCCAAGCCCTGGGAGCTTCGGCTCCTTCCCGACACGGGATACCCGAGTGCCGTCAGCGTCCTTCTCCTCGGACGCGTCCGACGACGCCGTGGCCAGCACGATCCAAGCGGCCTTGGCGCCACGTTCCGTGACGTGGAACCCCCACTGCCCCCGGGCCAACTCGTTCACGATGCGCAGGCCCCGTCCCCACTCGACGAGCAACCTGCCCGCTCCCTCGGTCGGTTCGACATCCGGCGAGGGCGTGGCACCGAGGTAGAGGCCCCTGGGGAGCAGAGGGTCCCCGTCGTGGATCTCGCAGACGTATCTCCCGGCGGCCGAACGGACGTGCACCTCGTACGGGCCACACGCGTGCTCGTGCGCGTTCGCCACGAGCTCCGAGACGGCCAGGACTCCGTCACTGATGACGTCCCCGGACAGACCCAGGTCCTTGAGAACACGTCGCAGAACCGCGCGGGCTTCGCCAGTCGGGTTGGGGGTGTGGTCGGTCCAGCGGTACACGAGGCCGAGAGCGACGTACGGCGCGCTGATCATCGGGCGACGGACCTCCTGTGGGTGACAGCGATGGCCTTCTCCCGGGGCTGCGGCGTGGTCGTGGAAGTGCGGCCAGTACGCCGCTGAAAGGCATACGGCCGCAGGAAGCACCTGGCTTCGGTTACGCGGCCCCGGAAGGATCGTGGCTCAAGCACCAGCCACGAGGCCGGTCGCGAGTCACGCGCTCAACGATGGCTGCCGGTGCCCCTGATGCTCATGGGCGTTTATGAGCGCAGGGTGCGAGCGGGCGACAGGGCGCTCCTGCGAGACCGCCGACCCACCGCCGGCCTTCGCCTCCGCCCGTCTGGTCACTGGGAGTATGAGCAGGTGAGTGCTGACGTGTTGGGACGCTGGGTGCCGGATCGTCCCGAGGATGTGGCCGCGGTCTTCGCCAAGGCGGACTTCCCGTGGTGGATCGCCGGTGGCTACGCGATCGAACTCGCGGTCGGCCGCGAGCTGCGCGCACATGGCGATCTCGATGTCCTCGTCCTCCGGCGTGACCAGGACCGCGTACGGGATCTCCTGGCGGACTGGGACCTGTACGTGGCGGACCCGCCCGGCCAGGGGCAGCTTCGACCGTGGCGTCCTAGAGAAGTCCTTCGGCCGCCGCTCCACGACATCTGGTGCCGCCGCACACCCGAGGCGCCCTGGTCGGTGCAGCTCATGCTGGACGAGGCCGAGGGCACCCAGTGGGTCTCGCGGCGCACCCCGGAAATCCGGCTCCCGATCGACCGACTCGGGCGGACGAGCGAGTCGGGCATCCCGTATCTCGCGCCTGAGGTGCAGCTCTTCTACAAGGCGAAGGCGCCCAGGGAGAAGGACGAGATCGACTTCGAAGCGGTGCTGCCGCTACTCGACGCTTCCGCACGCGCCTGGCTGGCCGACACGATCAGCGTGATCGCGCCCGATCACCCCTGGCTCAGGCGGCTCCTGCCACTCAGCCGAACGTGAGCAGCGGGACGTCGTAGAGGTCGGGGTTCCGAGGCCGGGTCATCGTGGGCGACGTGACCTCCACGATCAGCAGCTCGCTGAGGAACTGCACCTTGGCGCTGAGGAGGTGGCTCGTCCTGCCGTCGGCCGACTGGGCCTTCAGGCCGGCGCTGACATGGATGTGCGGGAGTATCCCGCCGGTGGCCGGGTCGTGAGCGAGCGTGCCGGCGCCGAACGCCTCGACGTTGGTGACGTACGTCTTCGCCCAGACCGGCGCGTCCGGGTCCGCGAGCTTCTCGCAGGCACCCACGATCTCGGCCTCCGCGAAGGCTCCGATGAACGAGGGGATGTAGCCCTGCCGTACGCCGTTGTCCCGGCAGAAGGTGGACAGCGCCTCGAAGAAGTCCTCCCCGTGGTCGAAGGTGACGCCGAAGGTACGGCCGACGGTCAGCTCGTGAGCACGCATGCGCGGGTGTCTCCTGATGGGGTGGGATCAGCGGGCGGAGGCGGTGGTGAAGGTAGCGCGGACCGTCGCCCCGTCGGCGCCCTGAGCGAGCAGGGCGTGCAGCAGGAGCCGCGCCTGGTACGGGCCGAGGTCTCCGGTGCCGATGAGCCCGCGGCCGAGGAGGTCCTTCTCGGAGCCGGGGAAGCCGTACGTGTCGGACAGGACGGGGCCGTTGCCGATGCGGGAGGCGAGGACCACGGGGATGCGGGACGCGAGCTTGGTGAGCCCTTCGACGAGACGCTCCGGGACGTGGCCCACGCCGAAGGCCGCGACCACGAGCCCATCGCAGTTGCCGTCCCACAGGTCGAGCAGGGCGCCGTCGTCGCCGAGGGTGACGGTATAGAGCCCGACACGCGCCTCACGGTCGGGGGCGCCGACCGACGGTCCACGGGACGACAAGCCGCCACCCGCCATCCGCACCCGGTTCTCCGCGATCCGCGCGACCGGGCCGCACGCCGGTGAGGTGAAGGCGGCGGGGCTGGTGGTGTGGGACTTGCGGACGGTCCGTGCCGAGTGGACCTCGTCGCCGAGTACGACGAGGCAGCCGACGCCCCGGAGTACGGGGTCGGCGGCGGCCAGGACGGCGGCGTGGATGTTGGCCGGACCGTCGGCGCCGGGCAGGGTGGGGTTGCGCATCGCGCCGGTGACGACGACCGGCTGCTCGTGGCCGTGGTAGAGGTCGAGGAGGAAGGCGGTCTCCTCGATGGTGTCGGTGCCCTGGGTGACGACGACACCGTCGACGTCTCCGGTCTCCAGCTCCGCCGCGACCGCGGCCGACAGTGCGGTGAGGTCCTCGAAGGTCAGGGAGGCGCCGGGCAGACGTCGGAAGTCCCGAACCTTGAGGCCGATGCCGCTCGTGGCCAGGGCGGGTACCGCAGCGAGGAGTTCGTGCGCCGAGAGCGCCGGTACGACGCCTCCGGTGGCGGGATCGGTGGTCATGGCGATCGTGCCGCCGAGGGAGAAGACCGCCACGTTCCTGACCGACTCCGTCATATCCCCTGCTCCCCTGTCCGGACGCCGCCGAGCGCGGCCTCACGAGTGGTTCACGCAGGCTATCGGGTCGGCGCCGTCCGGGTCCGCGGAATGATCACCACTTGCTCGGCCACGAACCGGCAGGCGGTCTCCAGCCCTTCGAGGCCGAGCAACCGGCTGCGCGGCCGGGCGAGCCGCTCGGTGCCGACGGCCGACAGCTGTGCGCACCGGCGACCGAGCCAGGAGGCGTCGAGGCCGAGGTACTCCGCGGTTGCCGCGAGGCGCTGTCCGGCCTGCTCGGCCGCCGTGGCCGAGTGGTGGCTGACGTGGTCCGTCACATCGGCGAACGTCCGCAGGGCGCCCGGTCGTGCGGTGACCGCGAGGTGCGACGCCCCCTCGGTCCGTACCCATGAGGCGATGACGGCGCGGCGCCCGTGGGAGAGCGCGAAGCCGTCGGTGTGGGCGAAGCCTCCGTCGTCCGTCACCCAGGTGCGGATGCCGAAGGACTCCATGAGCGCGATGGCGAGGAAGAGCAGAACGCGCTCGTACGCCGGCGAGGAGGCGACCGCCGTCTCTGGGACGCAGAACCCCCGGCCGCTGGTACCGCCCGGACGCCGGGGTGCCATTCGTTCGAGGTAGCGGTACTTGTGCCGGAAGAACAGCCACGTGGCCGCCTCCTCACCGCGCTGTTCCCTGGTCCAGAAGACGGGTGCGTCGCCCAGGTGGTCACGCTGGCCCAGGATGTACCGGGCTGCGGTCTCAGAGCCGATGAGCATCCGGGAGACCTCGGTCAGGCTGTGGTCGGAGGCGATCGGCGAGCCTGGGGAAGCGGTGAGCGAAGCCAGCGAGGTGTGCAGGGTCTGGTCGTCGCCGAGCAGGGCCGCCTCGAATCCCGACACCGCCCACAGGATGCCGTAAGTCAGGTCGTCCAGTTCGTACGCGGCGGGGATGTCGACCGGGTCGGAGGCGGTGGCGCGTACGCCGCTCGGTCGGGCGTCGGTGACGAACTGCCGGACCGCCCCGTCCACCGTGCGGTTCGCGACGACGAGCGCGCGCATCGGCATGGTGCGCCAGGCATCCAGCTCCGGTCGGGAGTCGAGTCTCAGGCTGTCCCCGAGGAAGGAGGCCGCCGGAAGGGTCAGCACGGGAAGCGCCGTCGTCGAGACGGACCGCCCGGCGGGTAACAGAAGCTGGCCTGGCCCTTCGGGCAGCGCCGCGTATCCACGGGCTCCAGTGTTCGCCGTTCCCTGTCGGCCCGCGGAGTCCGGGATGTGCGGATCGGCCGCGGGCAGGAGCCCGAGCAGCTCTTCCGGAACTCCCAGCGCATCGGTCCACTGGACGAACTGCCGTCGGTCGCGGATCTGTTTGAGGCCACGTTCCAGTCTGCTGACCTCGGCCTGGTCGATGCTGACCATCCGCGCCACACCGGCCTGGGAGAGGCCCGTGTGCTTCCTGAACAGCTTGACAACGGTGCCGAGCTCCCATGCAGCCACGGCTCGCCGGACCGTCGGATCACGCCAGAAGACCGGGTCGGCCCGTCGGGCGGCCGGCCCGTCCTGGCACGAGGCACATCGTGTACCGGCGTTGAAGCGACTGAGAAGGGCACCGCAGCGCGTACACCGCCGCTGTCCGCTGTCGACCATGGTCGGCATTCTCCCTCGCTCTGCGACCACCCGGACACGTTCCGCTGCTGGGGCTCATAAACACTCATAGGCGTGGGCCTTCGTGGCGGCCATCGTGGTGGAGCACCACCGACCGGAGCCGCGTGCCGCGACTCCCCGGACGTGAGGATCCGACCTTTGACCTCCTTGACCCTGCCGCCCCGGCCACCCGGTTCGCCGCCGCTGGCCCAGGCCTGGCAGACGCTGGCGGACGGGCTGCTGACCCAGCGGCTCCATCTCCATCTCGACGAATGGCGGGCTGCCGTCGCCGAGGAGAAGGCGCTGCCCGACGTGCCGGGCGCCGATGTCTCCGTGCTGGCCCAGCGCCCGTCTCCGCTGCCGGCAGGCGACGGGTCCGCGATGGCGCTGCTGGAGGACGCCGGGCTCGGCTTCTGGTGGGAGCTGCCCCAGCGGCACGGAGCGGAGTCGCGGAACCGGCGCGGGGCGCTTCACGGCGCCGCCGACACCGCTGCCCAGAACCTCCTCGCGGGGCAGACCGGGGCGTCCTGGTCCGACGCCGTGACCGCCGTCGGCGCCGCCGCCGCGTGGTGGGTGGGTTTCTTCACGGTCATCCGCCACCGCGGGGTGCACCACATCACGCTGGAGCCGCACCCGAGCCCGCTCCACGAGCAGGCCCTGGGTACCGCGGTGAGCGTCGTGGCCCACGGCATGACCACGCGGGTGCTGGAGGCGGCGCTGCGTAACTCCGACGACGACCCGGACGTCCGCGCCGCGTACTGCCGGGCCATCGAGGCCGGCATCTGCGCCGAGCCCGAGCTGCCCCGCCTCATCGACGAGTTGGCGGAGCTGCGGCTGGTGGACCTGGTGTCCACCACGGCCCGCTGGCGGGGTCGCTTCACCAAGTACGCCGGCGGCACGGGAGCGGGGCAGGTCGAATGAACCACCGCTATCCGTTCATCGTCATCGAGGGGCTCGACGGCACCGGCAAGACGACGCTGCGCAAGGGCCTGTTCCGTCTCTGGGAAGGGCTCTACGGCGTCACCCCGCTCTGCATGCTCACCACCAACTTCCTCGCCGCAGACCAGGCCGCCGCCATCGTCACCGGCAAGTACCAGCCGAACGCCGGGAACCGTGACGCCTACCTGTCCGCGATCTCGGCGGACAAGCGGGCCACGCTGGATCGCCTCGTGCTCCCCCAGCGGCCGGCCCGGCCCGTGATCGCGGATCGGTGGCTCCTCAGCGAGCTGGCCTTCTTCGCCGTGAAGCACGACATGAGGGTGTCGGAGACGTACGAGGTGCTGGCCGCGCAGCTCACCGCGGCCCCGGATCTCACGCTCGTCCTGGACCTGGAGACCGACGCCTCGATGAGCCGGGCGCAGGCCCGCCAGGGTGACGCCGTCCGGGCCGACTGGGACGTGCACGACGTCCAGAGCCGGGTTCGCGAGACCTACGAGGCCGTGGTCACGAAGCCCGACGAGTTCCCGCTCCTCGGCGACGTGGTCCGCCTGGACGCCCGCCGGCCCCGGTCCGAGGTGCTGCTCACCGCCTGGGACGTACTGCGCGAACGGCAGCTGGTGCCGTCGCTCGCCGCCCGTACGGAAGGAGGAGGGACTCATGACTGACGGCACGAAGGCGATGCATCTGCGTGAGGCCCTCGCCGACAGCGAGCGGAAGCACCCGCTCCTGGCGATCGGCGCGGTCAACGCGCTCGCCGCGCATGTCGCGGCGGAATCGGGCTTCGACGCCCTGTGGGTGAGCAGTCTGGAGGTGTCCGCGGCCTCCGGACTGCCGGACGCCAACGTCCTGGGCCCCCGGGACCTGTCCGACGTGGTCGCCTCGCTCGGCCGTGTCACCGAACTGCCCGTCATCGTGGACATCGACAACGCCGGCGGCTCGGGGCGCACGGCGGAGCGGTTCGCGTACGACCTGATGCGCGCCGGAGCCGCGGCGGTGTGTGTCGAGGACAGCGCGTACCCGAAGTGCAACAGCTTCGCGGCCCACCGGGCCCAGAACCTCGCCGACCGGGACCTGCTGTGCGAGCAGGTGGGGCGCGTACGGAAGGTCGCCGGTGACGGCCTCGTGGTCGTGGCTCGCACCGAGGCCCTGATCGCCGGCGAGGACCTGGCCACGGCGATCGCCCGCGCCGAGGCGTACGCCGAGGCCGGAGCGGATGCAGTACTCATCCACTCCAAGGACGCGACCGGTGATCAGGCACGGGCCATCGGAGGTGCGTGGAGGCACGGCGTACCGCTCGTCACCGTGCCCACGGCGTTCCCCGACCTGAGCGCCACCGAACTCGGCGAGGCCGGCTTCCGCCTCTGCATCTACGCGAACCAGCTCAGCCGTGCCGCCCTCGCTGGTATGCGCACCGCCGCTCGTCAGTTCCGGCGCGGAGGGAGTTTCCGCTCCACCGTCGCGGGGTCCCTCGCGGAGGTGGGCGACCTGATGCGCGTCGGCGAACCGGAGGCGCTGTCGTGCCTCTGACACCCGAGCTGCCTCGGATCAGTGTCTCCGTGAAGGCGGCGATCGTGCGCGACGGCGCCGTCCTCATGCTGTCGTACGACGACGAGGCCGGGTTCCACTACAACCTCCCCGGCGGCAAGGCCCAGGTCGGCGAGGACCTGCGCCAGGCCGTGAACCGCAAGGTCGCGCAGGAGACCGGCCTCCAGGTCGTGGCGCGGCGTCTGCTGTGCGTCGTCGAGTACGTCCCCGAGTCGTGGCAGGGCGAGTTCGGAGACGTACAGAAGGTCCAGTTCAACTTCCTCGCCGAGCAGGTAGACGACGCCGAGCCGCGCATGCCGGAACCGCCGGACCCCATCCAGGTGGGGTTCGAGTGGGTTCCGCTGGAACGACTGGGCGACGTGTACCTGCTGCCCCGGATCAACCGGCCGCTGTCGGCGGCGTTGAGCGGGGAGCTCGCCGACCCCTTCGTGGACAGGTGGTGATCTTCATGGACCCGACGCTGAAGGATCTGCGGGAGTGGCTGCTGCGGGAGCACTCAGGGACGGTCTGTAGCGACCGGCTTCGCGTGGTCGCCAACGAGCTCGCTGACATGACCGCCTGCGGTCTGCAGGGAGCCGTCGTGGAACTCGGCAGCTACAGGGGTGCGATGGCCCTCTGGATCCGTAGCGTGCTCGACTCGCTGGGAGACCGCGACCGCGAGATCCACGTCTACGACTCCTTCCAGGGCATGCCCGCGCCTGGGACCGAGGACTCGGACCACCTGGCGGCGGGTGAGCTCCGGTCTTCCCCGGACGACGTGCGCGCCACGCACGCGGCCTGGGGCAGGTCGGCGCCGGTCATCCATCCGGGATGGTTCGACGAGACCCTTCCCAAGGAGCTGCCCGACGAGATCGCGTTCGCCTACCTGGACGGCGACTTCTACGACTCGACCCTCACGGGACTCACGCACTGCGTCACCCGCCTGATGCCGACGGGCGTGTTGTTCGTCGACGACTACGCGGACACGGCGGTCAATCCGCGAGCCTGGGACGGGCTCCCGGGGGTGAAGCGCGCCTGCGACGCGTACTTCGGCACGCCCTCGCCCGTGACCGTCGTCGTCGGCGAGGGTGATCTCGCCTTCGGCCGGTACGAGAAGCCGGAGTTCCTCGGATGAGCGCTGTCATGGTGTTACGCGGTGCGGCGGACACGAACGCGATCCGCCGCGCCCTGCCCGATGTCGTCGTACACGAGGTGCCGGACCTGGACTCGCCTCCGCCCGCCGACACGGCCGTGCTCGTCCTGCGTTCCGGCGTCCGTCTCGGCAAGAGGGAGCTCGACGCGCTCCCTCGTCTGGGGCACGTCGTACGGGCCGGCTCCGGCATCGACCACATCGACGTGAGCGCCCTACGGCACCGTGACATCACGCTGCACCGCAACGCCGAGGCCGGCGCGGGCGCCGTGGGCGAGTGGGTCCTCACCGCCGCCCTCGCCCTGGCCCGGCGGATCCCCTTGGGGCAGCACGCGCTGATGCTCGGCCAGCACGAGAAGCAGGCGTGCATGGGTGCGTCACTCGGTACCCTGGCCGCAGGTGTCTGGGGCGCGGGCCCGGTGGGGCTGGCCGCCGACTGGGCCCTCGCTCCCTTCATGGACCGCACGGCCTTCGCCGCGTGGCCGTCGAACCCTCCCGGCCTGCGGGAACTGTCGCCGACAGCCCTCATGGAGCAGTCGCAGGTACACGTGATCGCTCTGCCGCTGCGCCCCACGACCGAACAGCACATCGGCGAGGACTTCCTCGCACGCGTCGCTCCGCAGCGGCCACTGCTCATCTGCGCGGGGCGGCTGGAGACCCTCGACGTCGCCGCCTGCCTGCGGGCGCTGGCGGACGGGAGGCTCTCGGGCCTCGCCCTCGACCCGGTCGAGCGGGAGCACCTGCCGCTCCTCACCGGCTCCACGGCACCACTCAACCTCCTGCTCTCACCCCACATCGGCGCCCAGCGGTCCGACGTACGCGGCGCGCTCGACCGATGGGCCATCGATCTCCTCAAGGAGATCACCGCTGACAACAAGATCCTGATCGAAGGAGGCCGCCGGTGACCCCATCGGCACGACTGCGTCGGGAGATCGCCGACAAAGTCGCCCAAGCGCTGCTCGCGTCCGGCGAGGCCCGCGAGGTCTGGCTGGAGGGAGCCCTCGCCTGCGGCTTCGCCCACGCGGCGAGCGACATCGACCTGCGTGGCATCGTGGACGGCGCCCTTCCGACGTGGGAGTCGCGCATCGTGGACGGCGTCCGTGTCGACCTCCAGGCGACGGCGCCACAGCGGGCGGAGGAACTCCGTCACCTGCTCCGCTCCTTCGACGTCCGCCGCGACGACCTCGGATCGTTCCGCCGGGTACGCGCCTCGATGCACGACCTCATGTGTCTGCGTACCGCTCTCTCGTACGGCTCCGGACGCTGGGATCCGGTGCTCGATCTGGGGGAGCGCCAGGGCTACCGACGCTGGGCGGTCGCCGACCAGGCCGAGGTGGCGGCAAGTCTCGCCGAGGACCTGACCGGCCTCGTCGAGGACGGCCTGTCCGAATCGGCCGACGTCGTGTGCCGGAAGCTGGAGACCTGTCTCGCCGCGCTCGGCTGCGCGGCGGCCGGCCACCCGGTCCTGGGCGACAAGTGGCTGCCGCTGCTTGCCAGCGCTCCGTTCCATCCGCCGATCGACCCCGCCCGCCCGGAAACGTGGGAGTGGTTCCGTCCGGTTCAGCGACGCGTGACCGGAGCGCTCCTGGACTGCTGGCCCGTCGACGACCCGCTGCAGAAGCCTCCCAACCTGGGCGCCCCTGACGCCGGCTGGCTGCCCCAGCGGTACGCCGACGGGTGGTTCCTTCGCCGTGGCGACGTCCACATCCCCATCACCGGCGGACAGCTTCTCGGGTGGCTGTCCACGGTCTCCACCGATGGCGCGTAGACCGCGCCTCTCCTCCTCAGGAGTCCTCTGATGCCCGTCACCCGCACCGCCCCCGTCGACCTGGAGAGTCTCTACGCCCCGCTGTCGAGCACCGGGCCGGACACGGCCGTCTCCGTCATCCTCAAGCTCCGCGGCGAGACCTGCGACATCGACTGCCTGTACTGCTTCGAGAAGCGCAAGGAGTCACCGGGCGGCGCCCGGATCAGAGCGGCACAGGTCCACCGCCTCGGTTCGATCTTCTCCGGGCGTCCGCTCAGCGTGGAACTCCACGGCGGGGAGCCCCTGACCGTCGGCCGGGAACGGATCGCGGAGATCCTGGACGCGCTCGCCGCACAGCCGAACGTCATCCGCGTGAGCCTCCAGACCAACGGCCTCCAGCTCGACGACGCCTGGCTGGATCTGTTCGAGCGCCACTGCCCCCAGCTGGAGATCGGCATCTCCCTCGACGGGGACGCACTGGGGAACTCGTGGCGTGTCGGTTACGACGGCCGCCCCACGTACCCCCGAGTGGTCGAAGCCCTGGAACTCCTCGGCCGTCGGGAACGCCGTGTCGGCGTCATCTGCGCCGTCACCCCGTACGTCCTCGGCCGGGCCTCGGAGGTCATGGAGCACCTCGCTTCCTTTCCCGCCGTGACGACGGTCAGTCTGGTGCCGTGCTTCGACGCGGCGGTCACCCGGTCGACCACGGCGGCCGGATCCCGTGCGCCGACCAGTCGGGCACTCCAGCGACGTGCCATCGGCCCCACCGGCCCGGCCTGGGCCGTCACGCCTCGCCAGTACGCCGACTTCGTGCTGGAGGCCGCCCGCCATTGGGTCGGCGACGGCCTGTTCCGCCGCGTCAAGCTGGAACCCGTCGTCTCCGTCATCCGCCGCCTAAGGGGTCTACAAACCCGTTCCTGTCACTTCTCCGACTTGAAGTGCGACCACGTCCTCACCCTCTATCCCGATGACCGCCTGGGAAGCTGTGACGAGCTGCCCTGGCCGCAGGCCGGCTTGGCCGCGCTCGGTGACGTACAGGCTGAGGCGAACGTGGCCGAGGCTCAGGGCAGCTCTCCCTTGCTCCGGCAGGCACGCTCCCTGGTCACGAAGTGCACGACCTGCGACTACCGCGACACCTGCGGCGCGGGCTGCCCGGCGGTCCGCCTCCGCTTCGCCGCTGCGGGCAACGAAGACGCGTACTGCGACCACCGCATGCGCCTGATCGACGGCGTCGCCGCCCTGCTCGCCCAGCCGAACCTCCCGCCCGGTGCGTCCTGTTCCCGGCTGCACTGGCGTCCCGTCCGCCCCAACGACATGCACCACGTCTCGGCGTTCCTGGCCCGGTGGGACGACCCAGCCGTGACCCGCCCGCCTGCGCGCCTGCAGGTCAGCGCCCACGGCAACATCAACACGGTGGGCCTCCCCGGCATTCACGAGGCGGACGATCTCGACCCCCACCACCCCCAGTGGTACGAGGGCGTCGAGCCCGGCGTCCGTCCGGTCGTCGACGCGCTCACCGCGGGCTGGAACACCGTCACCTATGACAGCTGCCAGGGCCACGCCTACGCCGATCTCCCCGGAGCCGAGCCCCGGTTCCTCTCGGTCGGAATCCTCCCGCGCGACCGCGCCGAGTACGCGCGTACAGCGGCGCGCCTGTGCCGCGCCGCCAGCCGAGCTGAATCCTCCCTGCCCGGGGCATGTTCGTTGCTCCTCGGTCGCAGCGAGCTCACCTGCCGCACCACCGGCCGGGTGTATCCGACGCTCGACCTCCATCTCGTACCCGCTGCCGGCACCACGCCTGCCGAGTACTTCGAGGACCTCACCCAGGCCGTACACGTACTCACGGAGGCCCTGGCCGAGGCCGCCTCTGCCCCGCCTTCCACCCCCTGCGCATGCGGAGGCGAGCAATGATCCACATCGCCGAGACTCTGTCCATCCGTACCGTGGAGGGCTTCCTCAAGCCGGACGAGATCGAGCGACTCAACCTCGTCATGGACAACACGCTCAACTCCCTCGGACGCGACCGGTACGGCACTGGCCGCCGCACCACCATCCACGAGATCCCCGGTCACTCCCCCGCCGAGGCACAGGACGTCTATGAGCCTACCGGCCGGATCGAGATGACCGACATCCCGCGCGAGGCGACCACCCTCCTCGACCAGGCCCTGAAGCTCCACATGCCCGCCATCACGCGTACCCTGCCGTCGGTCACCGGCCACCGGCCGTGGATCTACCTCGAATACGGTGCCGGCCAGTACATCACCCCACATGCCGACGGCATCGCCCCCGATCCCCTCGCTCGTCCCCGCCAGATCGCCGCCGCGACGGTCACGCTCACAGACATCCACGACACGGGCGGCGCGTTCTACGCGGAGACCACGGGCAGCGACTCGGTCTGGACCGCCGACGAGGCGCCGACGGGGTCGGGTTACGCCGAGGGGATGCGTTTCGCACACGACGGGACGGACATGTCCTCCCCCTGGTTCCGCACCATGCCCCGCACCCGATGGATCGTCGCACCCGCTCCCGGAACGCTCGTGGCCTTCGGCAGCCAGCTCGTCCACGGCACCGAACCGGTCCGCGCCGGCCGCGTTCGCAAGTTCCTGACTCTCTTCGTCTCCGAGTAGGAGGCTTCGCCGCCATGACCGGCCCCCGCGGCCCACCCCGCAGCCACCATCCCCTAACCCACGGCCCGGACCAGAGGAGAGAGCGAGCAGTGGCACAAGACAAGACGTTCGACGAGTTCCTGGAGGCAGTCGCGTCCCTGCGCGACAGCGACCCCGTGCGCACAACCGCGCACACCTCCAACGCGGCCACCGAGACCTGGCTGGCCACCACGGTGCGGCACGACGCCGCTGAACCCATCACCGAGTCCTGACCCGCCACGGGGCCGGGTCCCGTCCCGGCCCGGCCCCGTCCCACTCCCGGAGCCCCAGATGAGCGCTCTCTCCCCGGAAGCCCTGGTCGCCCTCGGCGGCATCACCGACCACCAGCGCCTACGGACCAGCCGTATCACCTCCGTACTCGGCAACCGCCTCGGCTCGTCCGCCCTCGACTACGCCGTGGCCCACCACCTACTCGAAGGCGCCGAACACGCTGCACGCGCCCGGGACTCGGACCGCCTCGACTGGTACCGCAATGCGACGGTGCGAGACCTGACCCACCTGTCGGCCGGCCCGCACATCGTGCTCAACCCGCGCCCCGGGGACCTGCTCCGCTCGGAGATCTCCGAAACCGCGTACTACCTCGTAGGCCCCGACACCAGCCCTGCCCCACCCGAGGCCCGTGACCTCGTTCGTGCCGCCCTCGCCTCCGCGACCGAGCACGGCTTCGGCACCCTGCTCACCCAGCACGCCCCCGTCATCTGCCTGCTCAACCGCCGCCGACTCGACGAGACCCTCCACAGCTGGGCCATCAACCGCCTCCCGGGCACCGTCTTCACCGACTACACCGAACATCCCGAGGTCTTGGCCCGCGACATGATCCACGAGTCCGCCCACAACTGGCTCAACGACGCCTTGGCCGCGCACAACGTCAGCCTTCCCGCCGACATCACCTTCTTCTCCCCCTGGCGGGGAGCGCCTCGCCCCGTCTACGGCTTCCTTCACGCCTGCTGGGCCTTCTCCCTCACAGTGCTGTACGTGCGGCGGACCCGGCACAGCGTCACCGGTCCCGTGGTTCCCTTCCTCGACGCCCACCTGCGCCAGCAGGAGGACCAGTTCGCCTCGGCTATCGATTCGCTGGCTGAGGCACTCTCATACGTCTCCGCTGACGCGCTCCGTGATCGCGTCAGCCATGCCGTCAGCATGGCCGTCGATTCGGCGTAACCCGGTCTAACCGAGCACTCCCACCCCTGACGCCGCGGTAACAAGGCGCCTACTACAACCACGAGCACAGGCATTCGCCGATCGGCCTGCACACCCCGGCCAGCGCGCACCACCCGCACCGCCGAACTCGTCCGCCAGCAGCGAGCGGTCACCCTCGCCCAGGCGTACGCGGCGCATCCCGAACGCGTCGGCCGCCGCCCACAGCCCCCGAAACTGCCCGCGGCCGTGTGGATCAACGAACCCTGACCCGAGACAGAACCCCCAGAAACAGAACCTATAGCATCAAAACTTCTCAATTGACTTGACAGCTTCCGGCATGATCACCGAAGCCATGCCTGCATCGGCATCTAGGCCCACACGAACGTGAAATGACAACCCATCACGGGTCGATCTCGCTCAGCCCGCGACCTCGCAAAGTCCCTGCGCGCCGACTAGCCTTCCGAAGGCGTAGGGGACGCGGATCAGAAAGCGACAGGAGGGGTTCGTGGGGTTCTGGCACACCGGCTACATGGAGTTCCATGAGCCGATCGGATTTGAATCGGTCGGACTGCCAGCCCCGCCAAAGCCCCCTCAGTTTCCCTGCATTGAATGTGGACTCGTCTTCTCGTCCGAGCGCGCCCGCCGAGCACACCGCTTCGACGGTCATGCGATCAAGCGGCCGACCCTCCTCTTCAGGGGACGAGAGTGCGGGCGTACGCGCTTGATGGTCACGAGCTCCAGCGGCTCCGCCGATTGGGTGACCTCGGATGTCGAATCCATCGCCGTCAACGGCCGCGAAACCTCAACGTCTGAGGCCGCCGGCTTCCTCGCGTCGGTGAAGGTTGGCGTCCAGACGGTGACTGTTTCCAATGGCCCGCTGGAGCGGACGTTCGAGTTCGATTTCTGCCTTGCAGAAGAAGACGACCTCTGCCTCGTAGACCAGGCCTTGGAAAAACTCATCTCCAGCCGCGAGTTGAGTCGCAACGCAATCGACACCTTCATCATGCGTGCCGGCCGCGGGGTGACGGCCCGCCGTTACCGCGAAGGTCTGGCGACATACCTGTACGGCGTGCTTGCACGGGAGGCGGTCGAGGACCCCGGCCGGGTGGACGGGGCGGGTGCGCCGCTCTACGAGCAGCGGTACAACAGCGCTGTCTCTCTACTGTCGACCTTCGACCGGCCTGCAGCGGAGGCGATCTGCGGTTTGGTCGCATTGCACTACAATCACTTCGAACTTGCGGTGCGCAAGACCAACAGCCACCGCGTCTCCGATGTCGCAGCGCGGTTCCGATCCCTCCTCACAGGCGGCTCATTCGCCACGACAAGCCTGGCCGACCGGTCGCACGGAAGCCTCGATCAGGCCTTGAGCGACTCCGTTACCGAGGACCTCCTAGACGTCGGTGCAACGGCTCTGGACGGGACGCAGTCATCCGTGGTTGCCCAACTGCTCCCCTCACTGGGCGTGCTCCGGCCCCAGGACCAGTTCAAGGTCCGCCTGATCGCGGCTGAGGCGCTGCTCGCTGAGGGAGACATCGATGGTGCATCACGACACGGCGAGGCGCTCAGGCACTCCAGGGAGACCGGCGCCTGGTACGCAGGATTTCGGACCCGATTGCAAGAGGTAGGACGTTGAGCAACGAGACCATTCCAGAGCCTGGCGCGGAGTCGGGACCGAGCTACCCCGCGTCGGCTACCGCTACCGGCGATGGCACCGCCTCGGCCTCGCCTACTGACCATGCGCCGACGGCATCCGTTCCGGGGGAGGACCCATATCGGGCCAAGTCCAGGACGAAGCCAAAGCCGATCATCACCTCGATCGAGGAGTTGCTGACCTTCGCCTACGAGTCGAAGGCTCGACTGCTTGAGTTCTCGAAGGAGGACCTCAAGAAGCTGGCGATCACCGATGAGGGCATCGCGTCACAGAGCGCGCTGGTCGAATCTCTCGCGCCGACGGACCCGACGTTGTCGACCCCGTACAAGCTGCTTCAGTATGCGGCGCGCCAGGGGGTCCCGCTCAAGCGCACCGAGAATGGTGACCTCGCACCGGCGTTGAACCGGCTCTTTGACCTCGCGGTAGTCGCACTGGGCCACAGCCCGGTGTTCCGGGTCTGGGTGAACCAGCTGGTCGATCCCCGCAAGGGTCCGCAGCTCTCGACCGAACACCTGCGCAACATGGCCCGGCAGGTCCGCGCCGACGATCTTGGACTGTCCCCGGAGCAGTTCAAGACCGCTGACAGTGAGCGCCTCGTCAGGAATGCGATCGCGTGCTACGGCCTCCTCCGCGTGCTCCAACGTGAGTGGAACCTCGATCAGTTCATCGATGCGTCGTACGGCTCTGTCTGGAGGCACGAGGCCCCGGAGGCAGCAGGGCTGGAGCGAGCCGCCGGCAAGGTCGGGGCAAGCAGCGATCTCGACGTGCTCGGGATCGTCGGTGAGAACTACCTGGCCCGGATCGCCCGCTTGGATCGGCAGGTCACACAACTCGAGAGTGAGGCCGACGCTGCTCGAAATCGCGAAACGCGGCTCCGCGCTGAGCTTTCGACCGTCGAGGAGCGTGAGCAATCTGCGATGGCTCGCGCCGACGCGTTCTCTGCCGAGGTGGGGCGGCTGCAGAAGGAGCTCACGGCTGAGCATGATAACAGAATGGTCGACAAGAGCCATATGACGGACGACTACGAGACGCTGCGAACGCGCATCATCAGACGTCTCGGGGGTGAAATCGATCTGCTCACCGATGGTCTGCACGCACTCCGGAACGGTGCGCCCGACGTCGCGGAGGAGTTCCTCGACCGTTCCCTGCTTGCCCTCACGCGTGAGGTCGAGCAGCTGAAGGACGCGTCTGGAGGCTTCGCATGACCGTCGGGTTCGACTTCGGAACGACCAACAGCCTGGTTTCGGTGGTAGTTGGTGACCGCGTGATCGACGTGATGGACGTCGAGACCGGCCGGCCCCATCCCTCGATCGTCCGGTACGAAGGCGAGCAGGTAGTGGTCGGCCGCGAGGCCAAGGACGCGTTGGGTGCCGCGGGCATCGGGGTGCACGGCAACACGGTGAAATCGCCGAAGTTCCTCCTCGGCGAGGAGGCGATCGCCGTCGGAGGCGTCGACCGGAGCCCGGTGGACATCGTTGCGGACGTCGTGCGGCACGTCCGGTCGGAGTCGCTGCGCAGTCCGCAGCGGAACGTGCTCGGCGGCCTCGACAACGCTGTGGTCACAATCCCCGTGACCATGAACGGGCACCGACGCGCGGCGCTGCGAGAAGCGTTCGCGGGGGCCGGGATGGGTGTCGTCCAGTTCGTCCACGAGCCGCTCGCCGCCCTGTACGGGTTCATCCGGGGAGCGACCGACCCGGAAGAGATGGCGCGGCGGCTTGCACGGCGAAACGTCCTGGTTGTCGACTGGGGCGGCGGAACGCTGGACCTGACTCTCTGCCGGGTGGACGAAGAACAGGTTCGACAACTTCGCAACGGTGGCTCGGCCCAGGTCGGCGGCGACGAGTTCGACAAGGTGATTCGCGACGAGGTCGTGAAGCGCGTCCGGGCTCGTGGAAGTGCCTCTGACGACGACCTTGCGATCCCTGAGGCTGAACTCCGGCTCCTCCAGGACGCGGAGCGCAACAAGATCGAGCTCTCGGCCGACCGCGTCGACGTGACGTTCTACCGGCCAAGTTACTTCCAATCAGGTGCGACCTTGCAGTACCAGCTCACGCGTCAGGAGCTGGAAGAGATCACACGGCCGCTCGTGACGGCAGGTATCGATGAGATCGAGTCGCTGCTCGGCAGCTTGTCGATGGCTCCCGGCCAGGTCTCGCTGGTCGTAGTGGTCGGTGGCATGGCGGCCATGCCCGCGATTCGGAGCCGGCTGTACGAGATGTTCGGTCCGGACCGAGTCGAGGTGCCGACGAACAGTGCCACGTTGATCTCCCAAGGAGCTGCGTGGATTGCGCATGACAGGCAGCGGCTCCGGCTGGCGAAGCCCATCGAACTCGAGCTCGCTCGCGGGTCGTTGATTCCGCTCCTCGCAGCGGGCACTGAAATGCCTCTCGGTGGAGAGGTCAAGCACGAAACGCTTCACCTGTACTGCGCGGACCCTACGGACGGGAAGGCGAAATTTCCGATCGCTACTCCGACCGCGTTGTCATCACATCCGCAGGCGAGCGAGCGGCGAACGTCGCTGGGAATGATCACACTCGGCGTCGACGAGACCGCGCCGCCACTGCACGAGCGCCTCGAGCTGAAGGTCGCTCTCGACGACGACTTGGTGTTGTCGGTCGAGGCGACGTCAAGCCAGAAGCACGATCGGGTCAAGGAGTCCTACTACGACCTGGAGTTCGGTCTTGGCCTCCCGGCTCTGGCTGTGCCAGGAGGTGCTGCCGCGGGCCCAAAAGCACCTGAGGAGTCCATAGCCGTGCCACAGGCGGGACTGGTCGTCCGTGCAAACGTGGCGAGGGACAAGGACCAGGCGACCGTTCCCGGCGACGTGCTGTATCTGCACAATTCTGGGGCCTTCGCCCGGCACGTGCGTGACGGAGCGACACAGGCCCAGGTGCTGGAGCACCTGTACTACCAGCCGTGCGCCGTCTGCAAGCGCCAGTGGGGGCACCCGGAGTGTCGATGCGGATCGGCGTGACATGGCGAGCGCCAAGGCACTCGTGCGCGTGCTCGACCACGGAACGGAAGTCGAGTCCGGAGTCCGCCGTCCGATTCGTCTGACTCCCGATGGATATGCGGGTGTCGCGTATGCGGGCTCCGTCTACCCGCTCCGGCAGGGCGATCTCATCGACTTGGACGGATCGAGCTGGGAACTGGCGGACTGCGATCGTTTCCTGTTCACCAGAGCAGAGGTTCCGTACGCTCCCATTGCCGGTGAACCGCTGGAGAAGGCCAGCGGTTTCGACGTCGAGTGGCACCTCGAAACCAACCAATACGGGCATTACGTCGTCTTCAACGCGTCGGAGCGCGTTGCCAGCAGCTTGGTGTCAGCGCTTGAGGACGCAGATCTCAGCGTCCAGCGCTGGGACGTCAGCCATCGTCCAGCAGATGACGGCAACTTCTACGACTGGTTCGCACGCCTTCGGTTCAAGGGCAGCCAGGCCGAAGCACTTGCGCTCGTCGGGGCTGTCATCGCACCGCCGTCGTCTCTCGCGCCGGCGGTGCCAGTCACGGATCCGACAACCGCTCGACTCGCTGATGCCGAGGCTCGGATCGAGGAGCTGCTCAACCAGCTGTACGTCGCGACACGCAAGGGCGAGGCGGCTGAACGTGAGCTCGCGCAGCTCTGTCACGATCTTGCGAACGCCGAAGCGAGCGAGCATCGATACCGAGAATCCGTTGCCCTCGCAGAACGCCATCATTCAGATCTGCAAGAGCAACTCGCCGTGCTCCGACAAGGCCTGGGAGGCATGGCTGACACGGCGGAACTGGTGAAGAGCCTCGCTGACGCCGAGGAACTTCGAGAACTCGCTCTTGCCGAGAACTCCTTGCTGCTGGAGCGTGTGCGAGCGGCCGACTCGGAGGCCGCAGAGAGCGGAGCACGCGCTGACGACTTGGCGGCGCAGGTAGACGCACTCCTTGGGAGAGTTTCGGAACTTGAGGCGCTGGAGACTGAGCGACTTCGCGTCGCGACCGCGCAACGGCCTCGGCGCGGGGGGGTCATTGAGTTCCTGCCTCAGGCGTTCAGCCGCCTCGAGTTCGTTCTCGATGCAGTCGACGTGATCGCCAACCTCGACTCGCCAGCATCCACGATGAGAGCACTTGCTGAGATCGACTCTGGGCGCCTTGTCGGGAAGGACCTTGAGGGAATGCGTGGCTGGTATGAGGTGACGAAATTGGCGACGGGCATCGCGGGAAGCGAGCGACTTGGCCGCATCTACTACAAGCCGGACGACCAAAGAGTGCTTGTCAGTGTGCACATCAAACAGGACGGCAAACAGCAGAGACGCCACATCGAGAGGCTGCGAGCCTTCTGACCCCGGTTACCGGCGCCTGAGCCTCGATCCACCGCGTGAACTCTGATCACGGATGATGGGTGGGTCCCGGGTGTTTCTTCGGGATGCGGGCAGCGGTGATCGCCGGGTGACCGTCCGGTACGGGGTCTCCAAGGTCTACCGTGTCGTGGGCAGACAGGGCGGTTGCGCGGGCCAGGTACGCATGCGCTGTCCGGTGGCCGTCCACAGCTCGGTGAAGTCGTCGGCCCAGCGCCAGTGCCGGGGCAGGTGGAGGGTGAGGCGGCGGGCGCCGGAGGCGATCCGGGCCGGGATGTGGATCAGGTGGCGGCGGATGGTGCCGGTCGTGGCCCAGGCATGGAAGACGGAGGCGAGGTGGCCGGTGGCCCGGGTGAGGTTGTAGGCGGTGGCTGCGAGGGTGAGCCAGGCGGCGTTCGCGGTGAACTTCCCCGACGGCAGGTGGGCAAGCGCGGAGTGCTTCGTGGGACTGATGAGGGCGTAGGAACTCCCATCATCCCAGGTCAGCGGGCACCTCTTCTCTTTTCGTCGTCCACAGACCGACTATCGCGCGGTCGATCCAGGCTGACAGATGCACCACGGCGCGCAGATTCCCCGGAAACAGGGTTTTCCCTGTTTCCGGGATCACAGCATCGCGAAATACGTCAAGCGACCCACTGGGGAACGACCCGGCCGAGAATCGGGGTGCGGTCCCCAGGGAACCGTGCGGGAACGATCGTCAACGACTTCAGGACGCAGCCTAGGAGCATCCGCCGGTCCGCGAGCGTCGACTCCGCCCATGCGTCCGCCAGCGCCTCGCCGTCCGCGAAGAAGACGGAGAGGTCGGCTTCCCGTGCGAGTTCGGCCGCTTCGAGGTCGAGTGACTCGATCACCGCCGACTGCTCGGCTGCCAACGCGTTGAACCGGTCTTCGGACAACCTGCCTTCCACGTAGAAGTCGTGTTCCAGTTTGTCGCGGCGTGTCCTCGCCGCGTCGAGGCCGGCCATGACCTCCTTGCGGCGCTGTTCCTTCTCAACGTCGTGGAAGACCGCCCAACGTCGGACGATGGCGTCGAGGCCCGGGGACCCGTGTTCGAGAGCCGAGACGTGGCTCAGCCACATCGCCTCCACCGCCGCGTCCATACGCGGCGCTCGGACCACCACACCGGGGCAGGCGTCCTTGCCGTACACCGATCGGGTGCGACACCGGTACATGAGGCTGCGGGCGCTGCCGCTGCCACTGCCGGTCATGCCCTTCCCGCAGTACGGGCAGGAGAAGATGCCTCCGAGAAAGGTGGTGTGCGGGCGTTTCCCACGTGATCCCCCACCCATCTTGGTGACGCGCGCTTCGATCAGCGCGAGGATCCGGAGCCGCTCCCCCGGGCTGACGACACCGGTCCCGATCACCACCGGATTCCCTTCGGCGTCCCGCACGGGCTCGGCCGAGGGCACCCAGACGTCGAGGGGCTGGCCATGCTCGTCCAACCGCCTGTCCTTGGTCGGCAGCAGGCCGGCCCATGCCGTGGAGCGCACCATGCGCGTGATCGCCCGGGCGTCCCAGCGGGCACCGTCGCGCGTCCGGATGCCGTCCCGTTCCAGGTCGTGGGCCACGCGCATCGCGGACTTCCCGGCCAGCAGCTCGTCCGCGATGCGACGGGCGTGCGGGTACTCGGCAGGGTCCGGTTCGATGTGTCCCGATCCCCTGGGGGAGCGGACGCCGTACGGGGTGCGGCCACCCGGCCACCGGCCGGCGGTGCGTGCCGCGTTCTTTCCGGTCGTCACCCGGAGAGTGAGGTCCTTGATCTCCTCGCGGGCACGTTCGGCCAGGATCGCGAAGACGATGCGGGTGCCCGGCTGGCTGGAGTCGAGGCGTTCCTGGAGTACGAAGAGCCGAGCCTGCCGGCGGTCGAACTCGTCCAGGGCCGTGCCTATGGCAGCCATGCCCCGTCGGTCGAAGCGGTCCGTCTTCCAGACGGCTAGCGTCTTGATCTCGCCGTCCATGACGGCGGCCATCGCGCCTTCGAGCTTCTCGCGCCGCACGTGCTGCTTGGAAGCGCTTCGCTGCTCCAGCCAGACCTTGCGGACGGTGAGCCCCTGCCGGTCCATCTCACGGCGCAGGTCGCGTGCGTGCTGCTTGAGGGTCTCGACGGTCTCCCTCTTCTTGCTGCGGCGCAGGTAGAGGTCAACCAGGTCCTCCGGGGCTTTCCCCGCCAGCTCCTCGGGAGAACCGTCCCGGAACTCCTCTGCCGTCTTCTTCGCCATAGTGCCCTCCTACCTCACAGATCCGGCCGCTCCAAACGGCATCTGTGCAGGTGAGGGCTGGTGTGTACTACTTGGCGCTCTCCCAGGCCAGGGCGAGGAAGCGTTCGATCCGGCCGAGGTCCAGCTCGACGGCGAGCGAGACGGTGATGACCGCGTGGTCGACGTTGGCCGCGAGGATCTGCCCCTCGGACCGCTGGGAGGAGGTGGAGCGCGCGAAGGCCGTACGGCGCGGCAGGCACGTCCGTACGTAACGGGGGTCGCTGACGCCCTCGGGGTCGACGGCGGCCCAGTCGCCGGTGCAGACGACCCGGAGCGGGTCGTGCGGGGTCACGAACGCCGTGTCGGCGCGCACGACCCCCTCGGCGGTGGCGACGTCGCACTGGCCGCGGTCGACCCTGATGACACGGCCGGGAAGGAGTCCCTGGGCCGCGTACGGGGCGAAGGCCTCGGCCCAGCCGGAGTCCCAGCCGTGGGCGTCGAGCAGCGAGGAGGAAGAAGCGGAGGACGAGAGAGAAGCGAAAGACAAGGGGGACCCTTCAAGGGGCGGCCCCGGCGCTGAAAGACAGAGAAGTGAGGTCAGCCGGTGGCCGCGGAGGTGGTGTGGATGAACGTCCGCGTGTGGGCGAGGCCCTTCGTGACAACAGCCATCGGTCACACCTCCTGTGTCTTTGCGCGATCTTGTACGGGAGCCACCGTAGCGGGAGCCTCCCGGAACGCGCCACGGGTTTTGTCGCGGCGAATTTCTCCGACGCGGGCCGGCACGGGCGCAGACGCGGGCGGGGGCGGGGGCGGGGCGGGCGGGGACGGACGCGGCCGGGCGCACGACTCCGGGCCCGCGTCCGATTCGTACAAGACCCGGCGGCCCGGCACCGCCTAGCGTTCGACGCATGGACACAACACCCCGAATCGCACCTCGGCTGGACCTCGTCGGTGTGGTGGTCTCCGACATGGCCGCCTCGCTCGCCTTCTACCGCCGTCTCGGCCTGGAGATCCCGGCGGGGGCGGAGACCGCCCCGCACGTGGAGGCCGCCCTGCCCGGCGGGCTGCGGATCGCCTGGGACACGGAGGAGACCGTGCGCTCCTTCGATCCCTCCTGGACGCGCCCCGAGGGCGGGAACCGGATCGAGCTCGCCTTCCGGTGCGCCGCGCCGGAGGACGTGGACGCGGTGTACGAGGAGCTCGTCGGCGCGGGTCACGGCGGGCATCTGAAGCCCTGGGACGCGGTCTGGGGCCAGCGTTACGCGGTGGTCACCGACCCGGACGGCAACGGCGTCTCGCTCTTCGCGGACGCGCCCGCGGCACCCGCGCCTCCAGCGACAACCAAGGACGCCGTGTAGGCGCTGAGCGTCATGCCGGCCAGGGCCCTCGTCTCGCGCGCGAGATGGGCCTGGTCGGCGCAGCCCGCGCGGAGGGCGGCCGCCGCGTACGGCACCCCGGCCCGGACCAGGGTCAGCGCGCGCTGGATCCGGAGGATGCGGGCGAGGGTCTTGGGGCCGTAGCCGAAGGCCTCAAGGGACCGCCGGTGCAGCTGCCGGGCGCCGAGCCCGACCGCGTCGGCGGTCTCGGCGACCGGGCGGCCCGCGTCCAGGCGGGCCACGACGGCCCGCAGCAGCGGGTCGGGCGCCGGGGCGCCGGCCGCTCTGCGCAGGGCCAGGTCCTCCAGGGCGGCGGCCGGGTCGGGGGCCTCCGCGATCCGTTCGCCGAGCCGTCGTGCCTCACCGCCCCACAGCTCGGCGAGGGCGACCCGCCGGTCGCGCAGTTCGTGGGCCGGTACGCCGAGGATGCCGGGGGCGTCCCCGGGGGCGAAGCGGATCCCGGCGTACCGCGTGGCGGTCTCCCCCGGTACGTACGCCGTGGTGTCGGGTCCGGCGACGAGGAGGCTGCCGTCGGCCCAGATCAGGTCCATGCAGCCGTCGGGCAGCACGGGACGGACCGGCTCCGCCCGGCGGAGGGCCCGGGTCCACAGGACGGCTCCGTCGAGCAGGGCGGGGTGCTCCTCGTACACGCTTCGAGCGTACGCGGGGAGCCGGGCGTCAGTCCTTCTCCCAGCCCGAGTGGATGCGCGACTTGACGTCGTCCGGGGGCAGGAACTTGGACCAGCGCTCGGGGAACTCGGAGGGCATGTCCGGGTCGTCCTCGTCGACGTCGTCGGCCTCCGCGCGGACGCGGGCGACGAGTTCCGCCGCCTGGACGGCGCGGGCCCGCTCGTTGGCCTCGCGGGCGGCGGCGGTGGCGACGGAGGGCCAGACGCGGTCGATGGCCGCGTTCACCGCCGCGCCGACGAGGACCGCGAAGGCCGAGATGCCGATCCAGAGGAGGACGGCGATGGGGGCGGCGAGGGAGCCGTAGATGGTCGGCCCCTCGACCTGGCTGGTGAGGTAGATGCGCAGCAGGAAGCTGCCGAGGACCCACATGCCGAGGGCGACGAGGGCACCGGGGATGTCCTCGATCCACGGCGACCTCACGGGTACGGACACGTGGTAGAGCGTCGTGAGGAAGGCGATGGAGAGCAGGATGACCGCCGGCCAGTACAGGACGGCGACGACTTCCGTACCCCAGGGCACGAGTTCGACGACCCGGTCGGGTCCGACGACGGCGAGCGGCAGGACGACGGCGCCGATGATCAGCGCCACGATGTAGAGCAGGAAGGCGAGGAGCCGGGTCTTGACGATGCCGCGGTGGCCGTCGAGTCCGTACATGACGGTGATGGTGTCGATGAAGACGTTCACCGCGCGCGATCCGGACCAGAGGGCGATGGCAAAGCCGAGCGAGACCAGTTCCGGCCGTTTGCCCTGGGTGACGTCGTCCAGGAGCGGTTTGGCGATGTCGTGGACCCCCCGGTCGGAGAGGACCGTTCCGGCGGCGCGGAGGATGTTCTCCTCGATGCTCGCGACGGTGTCGGTGTTGGTCCAGTCGTCGGCGTAGCCGAGGAGGGCGATCAGGCCGAGGAGCAGGGGCGGCAGCGACAGCAGGGTGAAGAACGCGGCCTCGGCGGCGAGGCCGAGGATCCGGTACTCGATGCACGAGTTGACGGTGTCCTTGAGGAGCAGCCAGACCATCTTCCGCTTGGAGACGTTGCGGTAGAGGACGCGCGCTCGGTGGAGCCTGCTCCAGGGCCGCCGCTCGGACCGATCCGGCCGGTCGGGCCCCTCGGGCCGTTCGGGTGTTTCTCTTGCTGCCTGCACCTGCTTACCGTATCGGCATGGCAGCGAGCACCCACACCGTGACCAACCAGGCTCCGCCCCTGGTGGGATACGACGTCTTCACCGAAGATCGGACGCTGGCGGAGGCCGTCGAGCGGCACCTCGCGCCCGGCCTCCACGCGGACGCGCGCGAGGAGCTGGCCCTGCTGGGCCGGGCTGCGGGGTCCGAGCAGGTCAGGGAGTGGGGAGAGCTGGCGAACACGTACCCGCCGCGGCTGCGGACCCACGACCGGTACGGGAACCGGATCGACGAGGTCTCCTTCCATCCGGCCTGGCACCGGCTGCTCGGCAAGTCGGTGGGGGCCGGTCTGACGGACGCGTGGGGCCGTCCGGGTGGTCATGTCCGGCGCGCCGCCGGACTCCTGGTGGTGTCGCAGGCGGAGGCGGGACACGTCTGTCCGCTGTCGATGACGCACGCGGCCGTACCGGCGCTGCGCACCGAGCCGGAGCTCGCGGAGGTGTGGGAGCCGGCCGCGACCTCGCACGTGTACGAGCAGGGCCTGCGGCCCGCCGCCGAGAAGGCGGGGGTGCTGCTCGGGATGGCGCTGACGGAGAAGCAGGGCGGCAGCGACGTACGGGCGAACACGACGGAGGCGCGCCCGCTGGCGGCCGACGGGGAGTACGCCCTGACGGGGCACAAGTGGTTCTGCTCGGCGCCGATGTCGGACGCCTTCCTGGTCCTGGCGCAGGCTCCGGCGGGGCTGACCTGCTTCCTGGTGCCGCGGGTCCTCCCGGACGGCTCGCGCAACGCCTTCGCGATCCAGCGGCTGAAGGACAAGCTGGGCAACCGGTCGAACGCCTCCGCCGAGGTGGAGTTCGACGGGACGACCTGGGCGCGCCGGGTCGGCGAGGAGGGGCGCGGGATCCGGTCGGTCATCGGCATGGTCGCGGCGACCCGTCTCGACTGCGTGCTCGGCTCGGCGGCGCTGATGCGGCAGGCGGTGGCGCAGGCCGTGCACCACTGCGCGTACCGCGCGGCCTTCGGCGGGGTGCTGATCGAGAAGCCGCTCATGCGGAACGTCCTCGCGGATCTGGCCCTGGAGTCGGAGGCGGCGACGGTGCTGGCGATGCGGCTGGCGGCGGCGTACGACGCCACCGAAACCGACGGCGCCGGCGAAACCGACGGCGACAGCCACGCCGAACGGGAGCGGGCCCTGCTCCGTATCGCCGTGCCGGTCGCGAAGTACTGGGTGACGAAGCGGTGCACGCCGGTGGTGGCGGAGGCCCTGGAGTGCCTGGGCGGCAACGGGTACGTGGAGGAGTCGGGGCTGCCGCGGCTGCTGCGGGAGTCGCCGCTCAACTCGGTCTGGGAGGGCTCGGGGAACGTCCAGGCGCTCGACGTCCTGCGGGCGCTGCGGACCGAGCCGGCCTCGTTCGACGCCTTCCTGCGGGAGGTGGGCACGGCGCGGGGCGCGGACCACCGGCTCGACCGGGCGATCCGGGAGCTGCTGGTCGAACTGGCCGACCTGGAGGGGGTCGAGGCGCGGGCGCGGCGGCTGGTGGAGCGGATGGCGCTGGTGCTCCAGGGTTCGCTGCTCGTCCGGTGGGCGCCGCCGGAGGTGGCGGACGCGTTCTGCGCGTCGCGGCTCGGCGGGGACGGGGGGTCGACGTTCGGGACGCTGCCGCACACCCTGGACCTGCGGGCGGTGGTGGAGCGGGCGCGGGTGTCGTCGCTCTGAGCCCTCGCGCACGTCGACAAGCCGTCTGAGCCCTCGCGCACGCCGTACGGGTCGTGTGTGCGGGCCGTGTGAGCCCTCGCGCACGCCGTACGGGTCGTGGGGGGCGAAGTGTTGAGCCGCGCGTACCAGGGGTGGACCGTCAGGGTCGGCACGCGCGGAGAGCGGGGGTGGTGCTGCGCCGACACGGCACCACCCACCGCTCGGACCACCCTCACGCACGGGGGCGGGGGATCGCCAGAGTTGCAAAGGGTTGCAGGATTACCCGAACCGGGCCTCGCCGGGCGGCCCCGACCGGCACGATGGGCACCGACACTCCGGACATCTGCCGTGTGCAGAACCGATACAGCACCCCGGGTGGCTGGGAGAGACCGATGAAGAACACGCAGCTCGACATGAAGCGGCTGGCCGCCATGGACGCGGCCCAGGCCGCCCGGCTGCTGCACCGGGTCCGCGAGGAGACCCTGGCGGGCCGTACGCCACCGATCGCGCCCCGCGCGGTGATCGACGCGTCCTGGCAGCGGATGGCCCGGCTGGGGCTCGACCCCGACCAGGGCACGAGCAGTGTGCTGCTCCAGCGGGACGAGCTGGAGGAGCGGCGCAGGAGCACGCTCCTCTCCGAGGTGATGCAGACGCTGAGCGGCGGGCTCGCCGGCATCGCCGACACCTCTCTCCAGATCATGGTGGTCACCGACGAGCAGGGCCGGGTGCTGTGGCGCCAGGGGAACCTCTCGGTGATGCGGCACGCGAACGGCATCTGCCTGGAGGAGGGCGCCGCCTGGACCGAGCACACGACCGGGACGAACGCGGTCGGCACGGCGCTCGCCATGGGCCGGGCGGTGCAGGTGCACTCCGCCGAGCACTACGTGCACACGCTGCACAACTGGACCTGTGCCGCCGCGCCCGTGCACGACCCGCGTGATCAGCGGCTCCTGGGGATCCTCGACGTGAGCGGTCCCGCGTCCAGCTTCCACCCGGCGATGCTGCCCCTGGTCGCCTCGGTCGCCCAGCTCGCCGAGGCCGAGATGAGGGACCGGCACCGGCGTTCGGTCGAGCGGCTGCGGGCGGTGGCCGCGCCGATCCTGTGCCGGGTGGGCGGCCGGGCCGTCGCGGTGGACACCCACGGCTGGACGGCGGCGGTGACCGGTCTCGCGCCGGTGGACCGGGTCGCGCTGCCCAAGTCCTTCCGGGCCGGTCGGGTGTGGCTGCCCTCGCTCGGCGTGTGCGCGGTGGAGCCGCTGCCGGGCGGCTGGCTGCTGCGGGTCGAGGAGGAGGCGCTGCCGGCGGAACCTGGCGCGGAAGCCGCGAGCCGGGTGGTCCTCGACCTGAGCCGGCCGCGCCGCTGGACGGTGGCCGTCTCGGGGGTGGCGGGCAGCTGGCAGCAGGAGCTCAGCCCCCGGCACGCGGAGCTCCTCTATGTACTGGCCCTGCACCGCGACGGGCGGACGGCGGCGGAGCTCGCGGACGACGTCTTCGGGGACCGTACGAGGACGGTGACCGTACGGGCGGAGATGTCCCGGGTCCGACGGAACCTGGCGGGGGTCCTGGCGCACCGCCCGTACCGCTTCCGGGAGGAGGTCGAGGTGGAGGTCCTGCGCCCGGAGCGCCCGGCGGACCTGCTGCCGCACTCGACGGCCCCGGCGGTCCGGGCTGCGGCGAAGGCGTAGGAGGGGAGCGGGTAGGGGGTAGGGGGTAGGGGGTGTCCACCATGCGGACGTCTGTCTTTCGGCGGAGCCCGCGCGGGCCCCGCAAAGGTCGGACGGCCCTGGGAATCTTCCGCTCCGCATGATGCGATGACCCTATGAGCATCACTCTCACCACCTGGTCCCTCGAACAGACCGCGCCGTCCGATCTCCGCCCCTCCTCCGTCCCGGAGGGCGACGACATCACGATCGCGCGGGCCGCCGTCCCCTCGCCGGAGTACAGCCGCTTCCTCTACACCGCGGTCGGCGGCGACATCCGATGGAACGACCGGCTGGCGCTCACGTACAAGCAGTGGCAGGAGATCGTCGACAAGCCGGGGGCCGAGATCTGGGTGGCGTACGACCGGGGGACCCCGGCCGGGTACGTGGAGCTCGACCCGCAGCCCGACGGGGTCGTCGAGATCGTCTACTTCGGTCTGATCCCCGCGTTCCGGGGGCGCAGGATCGGCGGTCACCTCCTCTCCGAGGGGGTGCGGCGCGCCTGGGACCTGGCCGAGCGCTGGCCCGAGCGGGAGGAGACGCGGCGGGTATGGCTGCACACCTGCTCCCTGGACGGACCGCACGCGATGGCCAACTACGAGCGCCGCGGCTTCCGGCTCTTCGACACGAAGGTGGAGGAGGTCGAGGAGTCGGAGACCCCCGGCCCGTGGCCCGGCGCGCACGCCTGACCCACCGCCCGACCCACCGCCCGACCCACTGCCGGACCCACTGCCTCACCCACCGCCCGCCCCCACCGCCCGATCCGCTGCCCGACCGCATCGCCGACCCGCGGAAACCGCGTAAAGGGGCCCCGACAGGGCCCCTTTCACGTGACCCAGAACACAGCGTCTTGCCCACCGAGACGACTTTGTCCATATCCTGGACGATGCTGGACTGAGTCCAAAGTCCCGTGACACGCTTCCGTCATGTCTGGAACTGGAACTGCCTTGGTGAGTCGGCGGCACGTCGACCTCGGCCGCATGTCCAGCGCCATCTGTCCGGCGCGCTGAGACCACCAGCACCGCCGCGATATCTCTTCTGCCCGACCCTGCTGCGCACTGACGCGCCACCCTCTGACCTCAGCGCGAGTGTGCAGGTCAGAGCCGCCCTCTCGCAGTCCCGAAGGACAAGACGCCATGGCCGCCACCCCGGAAAACCCCACTCCCGCCGCCGCCCGCCGCAAGACCGGGCGCCACCGTGGCGAGGGTCAGTGGGCCGTGGGGCACTTCACCCCGCTGAACGGCAATGAGCAGTTCAAGAAGGACGACGACGGTCTCAATGTACGGACACGCATTGAGACGGTCTATTCGAAGCGCGGTTTCGACTCCATCGACCCCAACGACCTGCGCGGACGCATGCGCTGGTGGGGCCTCTACACCCAGCGCAAGCAGGGTCTGGACGGCACCAAGACGGGCGTTCTGGAGCCGGAGGAGCTGGACGACGAGTACTTCATGCTCCGGGTCCGCATCGACGGCGGCCGGCTGACCACCGCCCAGCTCCGGGTGATCGGTGAGATCTCCGAGGAGTTCGCGCGCGGCACGGCCGACATCACGGACCGGCAGAACGTCCAGTACCACTGGATCCGCATCGAGGACGTCCCCGAGATCTGGAACCGCCTGGAGGCGGTCGGCCTGTCGACCACCGAGGCCTGCGGTGACACCCCGCGTGTCGTCCTCGGCTCGCCCGTGGCCGGGATCGCCGAGGACGAGATCATCGACGGCACGCCCGCCATCGACGAGATCTACCGGCGGATCGTCGGCAACAAGGACTTCTCCAACCTGCCCCGCAAGTTCAAGTCCGCGATCTCCGGCTCGCCGCTGCTCGACGTGGCGCACGAGATCAACGACATCGCGTTCGTCGGCGTGCGTCACCCGGAGCACGGCCCCGGCTTCGACGTGTGGGTCGGCGGCGGGCTCTCCACCAACCCCAAGCTCGGCGTCCGGCTCGGCACCTGGGTCTCGCTCGACGAGGTCCCGGACGTCTACGAGGGCGTCATCTCGATCTTCCGCGACTACGGCTACCGCCGGCTGCGCAACCGCGCCCGCCTGAAGTTCCTCGTCGCCGACTGGGGCCCGGAGAAGTTCCGCCAGGTCCTGGAGGACGAGTACCTCAAGCGCAAGCTGACGGACGGCCCCGCCCCGGAGCAGCCCGCCGGCCAGTGGCGCGACCACGTCGGTGTCCACCGTCAGAACGACGGCCGGTTCTACGTCGGCTTCGCGCCGCGCGTCGGCCGGGTCGACGGCGCCACCCTGACGAAGATCGCCGAGATCGCCGAGGCGCACGGCTCGGGCCGCGTCCGCACCACCGCCGAGCAGAAGATGCTCGTCCTCGACATCGAGGAGGCGCAGGTCGAGGGGATCGTCTCCGCCCTGGAGTCGATGGACCTGCGCGTCACCCCGTCGCCCTTCCGGCGCGGCACGATGGCCTGCACCGGCATCGAGTTCTGCAAGCTCGCGATCGTCGAGACGAAGGGCCGCGGCGCCTCGCTCATCGACGAACTGGAGCGCCGGATCCCGGAGTTCGACGAGCCGCTGACGATCAACATCAACGGCTGCCCGAACGCCTGCGCCCGCATCCAGGTCGCGGACATCGGTCTCAAGGGCCAGCTGGTCCTGGACGACGAGGGCAACCGCGTCGAGGGCTACCAGGTGCACCTGGGCGGCGCGCTCGGTCTGGAGGCCGGCTTCGGCCGCAAGGTCCGCGGCCTCAAGGTCACCGCCACCGAGCTCCCGGACTACGTGGAGCGGGTCCTCAAGCGCTTCCAGGCGGAGCGCGAGGACGGCGAGCGTTTCGCGACCTGGACGGCGCGCGCCTCCGAGGAGGCGCTGTCATGAGCGAGCGTGCGGCCCCCTTCTTCTGCCCCTACTGCGGGGACGAGGACCTGCGTCCGAACGAGCAGGGTCACGGCGCCTGGGAATGCGCCGCGTGCAGCCGAGCCTTCCAGTTGAAGTTCCTGGGGCTGCTCGCCCCCGGCACTTCGGGTAAAACCCCTGGGAGGGAAGAGATATGACGGTCACCCAGATCGAGCAGGACGCCACCGCCGCCGACCTCAAGGCACTCGCCGAGCAGGCCGGCCGCGACCTGGAGGACGCCTCCCCGCTGGAGATCCTCCGGTGGGCCGTGGACACCTTCGGTGCGGGCTTCTGCGTCACCTCCTCCATGGAGGACGCGGTCGTCGCCCACCTGGCCTCCCGGGTCCGGCCCGGCGTGGACGTCGTCTTCCTCGACACGGGCTACCACTTCGAGGAGACCATCGGCACCCGGGACGCCGTCGACGCCGTCATGGACGTCAAGGTCATCACCCTGACCCCGCGTCAAACGGTGGCCGAGCAGGACGCCGAGCACGGTCCCGAGCTGCACGACCGCAACCCCGACCTGTGCTGCGCGCTGCGCAAGGTCAAGCCGCTGGAGGAGGGCCTGACCGCGTACCGCGCGTGGGCCACCGGCCTGCGCCGCGACGAGTCCCCGACCCGGGCGAACACCCCGGTCGTCGGCTGGGACGAGAAGCGGCAGAAGGTCAAGGTCTCCCCCATCGCCCGCTGGACGCAGGACGACGTCGACGCGTACGTCGCGGAGCACGGAGTCCTCACCAACCCGCTCCTGATGGACGGTTACGCCTCCGTCGGCTGCGCCCCCTGCACCCGCCGCGTCCTGGAGGGCGAGGACGCCCGCGCCGGACGCTGGGCGGGCCGCGCCAAGACCGAATGCGGGCTGCACGGCTGATGACCCCCACCCCTCAGACCTCCCACACCTCCCAGGAGAACCACGTGACCGGTGCCACCATCTGGCTCACCGGCCTGCCGAGCGCCGGAAAGACCACCATCGCGTACGAGCTGGCCGGCCGCCTCCGCGACGAGGGCCACCGCGTCGAGATCCTCGACGGCGACGAGATCCGCGAGTTCCTCTCCGCGGGCCTCGGCTTCACCCGCGAGGACCGGCACACCAACGTGCAGCGCATCGGCTTCGTCGCCGAGCTGCTCGCCTCGCACGGCGTGCAGGTCCTGGTACCGGTCATCGCCCCGTACGCCGACAGCCGCGAGGCGGTCCGCAAGCGCCACCAGGCCGAGGGCACCGCCTTCGTCGAGGTGCACGTGGCCACCCCGGTGGAGGTCTGCTCGGTCCGCGACGTGAAGGGCCTCTACGCCAAGCAGGCCGCGGGCGAGATCAGCGGCCTCACCGGCGTCGACGACCCGTACGAGGCCCCCGAGACGCCCGATCTGCGGATCGAGTCCCAGAACCAGACCGTGCAGGAGTCCGCGGCGCAGCTCCACGCGCTGCTCACCGAGAGGGGTCTGCTGTGACCACCGCCGTCAACGTCCACGAGGCGACCGACAGCCCGTTCGCGCTGTCGCACCTCGACTCCCTGGAGTCGGAGGCCGTCCACATCTTCCGCGAGGTGGCGGGCGAGTTCGAGCGGCCGGTGATCCTCTTCTCCGGCGGCAAGGACTCCATCGTCATGCTGCACCTGGCGCTGAAGGCCTTCGCCCCGGCGCCGGTCCCCTTCACGCTGCTGCACGTCGACACCGGGCACAACTTCCCCGAGGTCCTCGACTACCGCGACCGCGCCGTCGCCCGGCACGGACTGCGACTGCACGTCGCCTCCGTGCAGGAGTACATCGACGCGGGCAAGCTGCGCGAGCGCCCGGACGGCACCCGCAACCCGCTGCAGACCGTCCCGCTGACCGAGGCGATCCAGCAGCACCGCTTCGACGCGGTCTTCGGCGGCGGCCGCCGCGACGAGGAGAAGGCCCGCGCCAAGGAGCGGGTGTTCTCGCTGCGCGACGAGTTCTCGCAGTGGGACCCGCGCCGCCAGCGCCCCGAGCTGTGGCAGCTCTACAACGGCCGCCACGCGCCCGGCGAGCACGTCCGCGTCTTCCCGCTCTCCAACTGGACCGAGCTGGACGTCTGGCAGTACATCGCCCGTGAGGGCATCGAACTGCCGGAGATCTACTTCGCCCACGAGCGCGAGGTCTTCGCCCGCAACGGCATGTGGCTGACCGCCGGCGAGTGGGGCGGCCCGAAGGACACCGAGACGGTCGAGAAGCGGCTCATCCGCTACCGCACCGTCGGCGACATGTCCTGCACCGGCGCCGTCGACTCCGACGCCACCACGCTCGACGCCGTCATCGCCGAGATCGCCGCCTCCCGCCTCACCGAGCGGGGCGCGACCCGCGCCGACGACAAGATGTCCGAGGCCGCGATGGAAGACCGCAAGCGCGAAGGGTACTTCTAGCCATGACGAGCACCACCGAGCAGTTCGCCGAGTTCGCCGACGTCTCGGCGACCACCCTGCTGCGTTTCGCCACCGCCGGCTCCGTCGACGACGGCAAGTCGACCCTCGTGGGCCGTCTCCTGCACGACTCCAAGTCGGTCCTCACCGACCAGCTGGAGGCCGTCGAGGCCGCGTCCATCAAGCGCGGCCAGGAGGCGCCCGACCTGGCGCTCCTCACGGACGGTCTGCGGGCCGAGCGCGAGCAGGGCATCACGATCGACGTGGCCTACCGCTACTTCGCCACCGCCCGCCGCCGCTTCATCCTCGCCGACACCCCCGGGCATGTGCAGTACACCCGGAACATGGTCACCGGCGCCTCGACCGCCGAACTGGCCGTGGTCCTGGTCGACGCCCGCAACGGCGTGGTCGAGCAGACCCGCCGCCACGCCGCCGTCGCCGCGCTGCTCCGCGTCCCGCACGTGGTCCTGGCCGTGAACAAGATGGACCTGGTCGACTACCAGGAGCCCGTCTTCGCCGCGATCGCCGAGGAGTTCACGACGTACGCCTCCGAGCTCGGCGTCCCGGAGATCACCGCGATCCCCATCTCGGCGCTCGCCGGCGACAACGTCGTGGAGCCCTCCGCGAACATGGACTGGTACGGCGGCCCGACGGTCCTGGAGCACCTGGAGACGGTCCCGGTCAGCCATGACCTGACGGCCTGCCACGCGCGGTTCCCGGTGCAGTACGTGATCCGCCCGCAGACCGCCGAGCACCCCGACTACCGGGGCTACGCGGGCCAGATCGCGGCCGGCGCCTTCCGGGTCGGCGAGGAGATCATCGTCCTGCCGTCGGGGAGGACCTCCACGATCAGCGGGATCGACGCGCTCGGCGAGTCCGTGGACATCGCCTGGGCCCCGCAGTCGGTCACGATCCGGCTCGCCGACGACATCGACATCTCGCGCGGCGACCTGCTCGCCCCGGTCGGTGACGCCCCGGCGACCAGCCAGGACGTCGAGGCGACGGTCTGCCACGTGGCCGACCAGCCGCTCGCCGTGGGCCAGCGGGTGCTGCTCAAGCACACGACCCGCACGGTCAAGGCGATCGTCAAGGAGATCCCCTCGCGGCTGACCCTGGACGATCTCTCCCAGCACCCGAACCCCGGGCAGCTGGTCGCCAACGACATAGGGAGGGTCGTCGTGCGCACGGCCGAGCCGCTCGCGCTCGACGCGTACGCGGACTCCCGCCGTACCGGTTCGTTCCTGCTGATCGACCCGGCGGACGGCACCACACTCGCGGCCGGCATGGCGGGCGAGTCCTTCGCCACCAGCAAGGCCGTGGCAGTCGTAGAGGACGAGGAAGGGTGGGACTTCTGATGTACCAGAACATCTTCGCCACCTTCGCGAAGGAGGGCGGCCGGGTGGGCTCCGGTGCCCTCGGCGCGGGCCGGGGAGGTGTGGCGCGATGTGCGTGCTGACCTCGATGCGCCGCGTGAGCGGCGCGACACGGCTCCACCCGCTCCACCCCGAAAAACACAAACGCAGACTTCGCAGAAGTTGAATCGAGGGGAACACCTCCCGTGCCTGCCACCACCCGTACCACCCTGCGCCGCGGCCTGGCCGCCGCCGCCGCCCTGCCGCTGCTGATCGGCGCACTCGCCTCCTGCGGCTACGGCTCCGACGCCAAGAACGACGAGAAGAAGGTGGCCGCCGAGGGCGAGAAGCTCTCCGCCGACACCGTACGGCTCGGGTACTTCCCCAACCTCACGCACGCCACCGCGCTCGTCGGTGACCAGGAGGGCATCCTCCAGAAGGAGCTGGGCGGTACGAAGCTCGTGCCCACCACCTTCAACGCGGGCCCGTCCGAGATCGAGGCGCTGAACGCGGGCTCGATCGACATCGGCTTCATCGGCCCCTCGCCGTCCATCAACGGCTACGTCAAGACCAAGGGCACCAACCTCCGCATCGTCGGCGGCTCCGCCTCCGGCGGCGTGAAGCTCGTGGTGAACCCGGCCAAGATCAAGACCCTGGACGACCTCAAGGGCAAGAAGATCGCCACCCCGCAGCTCGGCAACACGCAGGACGTGGCCTTCCTCAACTGGATCTCCGAGAAGGGCTGGAAGGTCGACGCCCAGAGCGGCAAGGGCGACGTCTCGGTGGTCCGCACGGACAACAAGGTGACGCCGAACGCCTACGCCTCCGGTGCCATCGACGGCGCCTGGGTGCCGGAGCCGACCGCGTCGAAGCTGGTCGCCGACGGGGCGAAGGTCCTCCTCGACGAGTCCGACCTGTGGCCGGACAAGAAGTTCGTCATCACGAACATCATCGTGTCGCAGAAGTTCCTCACGGCCCACCCGGACGTCGTCGAGGCGTTCCTGCGCGGCGCGGTGAAGACCAACGAGTGGATCAACGCCAACCCGGACAAGGCGAAGGCCTCGGCCAACGCCAAGCTGAAGGACCTCTCGGGCAAGGCCCTGGGCGCGAAGGTCATCGACGCCGCGTGGCCGTCCATCCAGTTCACCAACGACCCGCTGGCGGCCACGCTCCAGTCCCAGGCCGACCACGCGGTGAAGGCCGGTCTCCTGAAGAAGCCCGAGCTGGGCGGCATCTACGACCTGAAGCCGCTCAACAAGGTCCTGAAGGCCGCGGGGCAGCCCGAGGTCTCCGACGCCGGTCTCGGCGTGAAGTAGCCCCCGACCAGTCGGTGCCGGACATCCGTGCAGCAGCCCGAGTTCAGCTTCACCAGGAGGTGACGACCATGGCCACGACCGCGACGCTCGCCAAGGCCGAGGACCGTGCGGCGGTAACCCATGCCGCCCGTATCGAGCATGTCTCCAAGTCCTTCGGCGGACCCGCCGGCGGGCAGCTCGTCCTCGACGACATCTCACTCGATGTCGCCCCCGGCGAGTTCGTCACCCTCCTGGGCGCCTCGGGCTGCGGCAAGTCCACGCTGCTCAACCTGGTCGCCGGGCTCGACCGGCCGTCCGCGGGGTCCATCGAGACCCCCGGCGGCCGGCCGTCCCTGATGTTCCAGGAGCACGCCCTCTTCCCGTGGCTCACCGCGGGCAAGAACATCGAACTGGCCCTGCGGCTGCGCGGGGTGCCCAAGACGGAGCGTCGCGAGGAGGCCGAGCGGCTGCTCGACCTCGTCCGGCTCCGCGGCTCGTACGGCAAGCGGGTCCACGAGCTGTCCGGCGGCATGCGCCAGCGGGTCGCGCTGGCCCGCGCGCTCGCCCAGGACAGCGACCTGCTCCTGATGGACGAGCCGTTCGCCGCGCTCGACGCCATCACCCGGGACGTCCTGCACGACGAGCTGACCCGGATCTGGCGGGAGACGAAGCTGTCGGTGCTCTTCGTCACCCACAACGTGCGCGAGGCCGTGCGGCTGGCCGAGCGCGTCGTCCTCCTCTCGTCCCGGCCGGGCCGGATCGCCCACGAGTGGACGATCGACATTCCTCAGCCGCGCCGTATCGAGGACTCCGACGTCGCGGAGCTGTCCCTCGAGATCACCGAGCACCTGCGTGGGGAGATCCGCCGTCATGGCCAGCACTGAAGCCAGCCCGAAGCCGCCGAAGACACAGAAGAGCGACGACCTGGCCGGCCTTGAGGCCGGTCTGGACGCCCTGGACAGCGTGCAGGTCCGGCGGACCCCGGTCCGTGAGGTCCTGTTCAAGAAGGTGTTCCCGCCGGTCATCGCCGTCGCGCTGATCCTGGTCGTGTGGCAGCTGCTGGTCTGGGGGAAGGTCACCGACGAGTACAAGCTCCCCGCCCCGTCCGCGGTGTGGGACAGCCTGACCACGATGTGGCTGGAGGGCACGCTCCTCGAAGTCCTGTGGACCAGCGTGTCCCGGGCCCTGCTCGGCTTCCTCATGGCGCTCGCCATCGGCACCCCGCTGGGCCTGCTGGTCTCCCGGGTGAAGTTCGTGCGCGCGGCGATCGGCCCGATCCTCTCGGGTCTCCAGTCGCTGCCCTCGGTGGCCTGGGTGGCGCCGGCCGTGCTGTGGCTCGGCCTGAACGACAGCATGATGTTCGCGGTCATCCTGCTCGGTGCCGTCCCGTCGATCGCCAACGGCCTCGTCGCGGGCGTCGACCAGGTCCCGCCGCTCTACCTGCGGGCGGGCCAGACGCTCGGCGCGACCGGGCTCAAGGGCGCCTGGTACATCGTGATGCCGGCCGCGCTCCCCGGCTACCTCGCCGGACTCAAGCAGGGCTGGGCGTTCTCGTGGCGTTCGCTGATGGCCGCCGAGATCATCGCCTCCTCGCCCGACCTGGGGCTCGGCCTCGGCCAGCTCCTGGAGAACGGCCGCAACAACATCGACATGGCGGGCATCTTCCTGGCGATCATCCTGATCCTGGTCGTCGGCATCGCCATCGACCTGCTGATCTTCAGCCCGCTGGAGCGTGCGGTGCTGCGCCGCCGCGGCCTGCTCACGAAGGGCTGAACCACCCCATGAACCGCCCTGTCCTCCTCGTGATCGCCCACGGCAGCCGCGACCCGCGGCACGCGGCGACCGTCCAGGCGCTCGTGCGCCGGGCCGGTGCGCTGCGGCCGGGGCTGCGCGTGGAGACGGCGTTCCTGGACTTCAACCTGCCCTCGGTGACGGGGGTGCTCGACCGGCTCGCCGCCGACGGGGTACGGGACGTGGTGGCGCTGCCGCTGCTGCTGACCCGGGCCTTCCACGCGAAGGCCGACATCCCCGCCGTCCTGCGGCAGGCCCCCGCCTCGCTGCGGATCCGGCAGGCGGAGGTCCTCGGGCCCTCGCCGCTGCTGATCTCGGCGGTGGAACGGCGGCTGTACGAGGCCGGGCTCACGCCCGGCGACAAGAGCTCGACCGGGGTCGTCCTGGCCTCGGCGGGCTCCTCGGACCCGGAGGCGATCGCGGTGATCGCAGAAACGGCGCGGGAGCTGCGGCGCACCGGTTGGTGCTCCGTGCGGCCCGCGTTCGCCTCCGCATCTCTTCCCCGTACGGAGCAGGCGGTCCAGGCCCTCCGTACCGACCCGGGCGTGCGGCGCGTGGCCGTCGCCCCGTACGTGATCGCCCCGGGCAGGCTCCCGGACCGGATCGCCGCCGGCGCGGCCGGGGCGGACGTCCTGGCGGACGTCCTCGGCCCCTCCCCCGAACTGGCCGCGCTGCTCGTGGAGCGGTACGACGGCGCGGTGCGCGCCTCGGAGCGGATGGCCGCGGCGGCCGGCTGAGTCACGCACGCCTGGGCATCGCGAGCCGGCTCGCCGCGTGCGGTCCAGGTCGCGTGTCCGGGCCCGTCAGTCGAAGTCGAGTCCGCCCGTGCGGGTCCTCTTCAGTTCGAAGAGGTCGGGGTGGGCGGCCAGGACGCGGAAGCTGTCGAAGAGTTCGGCCGCCTTCTCGCCGCGCGGGATCGCCCGCAGGACCGGGCCGAACCAGACCGTTCCGTCGACGTGGATCGTAGGCGTGCCGACGTACCCCTCGGCCTCGGGATCCTTGCCCGCGTCGTGGCTGCGGCGGACGGCCTCGTCGTAGGCCGGGTCGTGGGCGGCCGCGGCCAGTTCGGCGGGGAGGCCGAGTTCGGTGAGGGACTCGGCGACGACGGCGTCGAAGTCCTTCTGCTTCTTCTCGTGGATGCGGGTCCCGTACGCGGTGTAGAGCGGGCGCAGGATCTCCTCGCCGTGCCGCTCGGCGGCGGCCGCCGCCACGCGCACCGGGCCGATCGAGGCGTCGACGAGCTCGCGGTACCAGTCGGGCAGGGTGTTGCCCTCGTTGTGGAAGTACAGGCTCATGACCTTGAAGCGGAGGTCGATCGGCCGGTGGCGTTCGACCTCCAGGATCCAGCGGGAGGTGATCCAGGCGAAGGGGCAGGCGGGGTCGAACCAGAAGTCGACGGTGGTGCGGGGCTCGGTCGCGGTAGGCGTCATGGGAGCGAATCTAGCCAGCGGATGGCCTGCCTCCGCGGGCCAATCGACGGCTGTCCGACTGGGCCACTTCGAGGTCAGCCCTCCCTGGTCATCTCCACGAGCTTGACCACGGTGTTCCAGTTGCGGGCCGTTGCCACGAGTCCCTTGACCACGGCGGGGCGAGAGACGACCTCGCCCAGCTTCGAGCGGCCGAGGCCCTCGGGGACGTACAGGTAGAGCACGCGGTCGCCGAGGGCGAACTCCTCCGGGAGGTAAGCCTCCCGGTCGATCGACGCGAAGCGCTCGGGGGCCGCGGGGCCCGAGTAGTAGATGGCGTGCAGCTGCTTGCCCTCCAGCTCGGCGGCCGGGAAGGGGCAGGCCTCGGCGACGGCCGCGAGGTAGTCGCCGTCGCGGACGAGGCAGTCGACGCGGAAGCCGAAGCGGCCCTCGATCGCGTCCTCCAGCTCGGCGGTGAGCTCGTCCTCGGTGCCGGCCGAGTCGGTGGTGAAGACGGCGTTCCCGCTCTGGAGGTGCGTGCGGACGTTCCGGTGCCCGAGGCCTTCGATGACGGAACGGAGCTCCGCCATGGGGACCTTGCGGTGGCCGCTCACATTGATCCCGCGGAGCAGGGCCGCGTATGTCTTCGCCATGGGTTCACCTTAGGTCGGCCACCGCGCCTCGTGGGGGGCGGCACGGTGGCCGGGTCGAACACTGTCCGATGGGAGCGATCCGGGAGAAGACCCTTCACCCATCTGTGACTTATTCAACAAGGTTTCGTAATGACGAATCCATCATTTGCGGTGATAGCGGGCGAGCACCCGATTGCCGTCCTCCACCAGTCGTCTACGCAGCTCCGCCCCGTCGATCGCGCCGCTGTAGTACTCCTGGAAGGCCGGCGTCGCCACCTTGTCCTTCCACTCCGGGTACCCCCGCACCGACTGGGCGGGGGCCGGCCGCAGCCGCTCGGCCACGGCGGCGCCGGTGGCCCAGCCGTCCCGGGCGGTGTGCAGGGAGGGGTCGGCGAGCGCGGCGGTGCCGGTGGGCAGCATCCAGTCGCCGCGCGCGAGCCGCACCATGTTCTCGGGGCGCAGGAAGAAGTCGAGGAAGGCCGCCGCCTCCTTCTTGTACGGGCTGTCCTCGGCGATCGAGAGGGTCTGCGGGGAGACGCCCTGGGCGAGTCCGTCGCTCCCGGCTGGAGCGGGCAGCACGGTCCACTCGAAGCCCTCGGGCGCCTGCTGTGCGATCTGCTGCCGGTAGGCGAAGCCCAGCGGGACCATGGCGTACTTGCCGGCGAAGAGGCCGGGCAGGGTGTCGGAGCCGCCGCTGCCGAGCGTGGTGCGCGGGGCGGTGCGGTCGGTGACGACCTGGTCGTGGATGGTGCCGGGGACGACGGCGTCGGCCTCGGTGAAGCCGACGGTGACCCGGCCGTCGGCCTCCCGGTGGAAGAGCCGGCCGCCGGCCGAGACCCCGAGGTTGAGGCTGACGGAGACGGGTTCCTTGAGCGGCCAGGCGACCGCGTACCGGCCGGGGCCCATGGCGGCGGTGAGCTCCCGGGCGATCCGCCGGAACTCGGTCCAGGTCCAGGGCTTCTCGGGGGTGGGGACGCGGACGCCGGAGGACTCCAGGATCTTCCGGTTGGCGATGATGACCCGCGGTTCCTGGAGGAAGGGGACGCCGTGGATCCCCTCTCCGAAGGTGGTGGTCTCCCAGCTGCGGGCGGGGATGTCGGCGCGCAGCCGCTCGGAGAGCAGCGGGCGCAGGTCGGCGAGGTCGCCGCCGTAGGCGAAGTCGGCCAGGTCGTCGGAGGCGTCGTGGATGATGTCCGGCGCCTCGCCGCCCTCGAAGGAGGTGAGGAGCTGGTCGTGGACGGAGTCCCAGCTGCCCTGGACGTACTCGACCTGGACGTCGGGGTGGGCGGCGTTCCACTCCGCCACGAGCTGTCTGTTGGCGTCGACGGACTCCTTCTGCCAGGCGAGGGACTGGAACCGGAGCCGTACGACGCCGTCGTCGTGTCCCTCGTCCCCGCCGGCGCAGCCGGTGAGGAGCAGGGTGAGCGCGGCGGTGAGGGTGAGGAGCCGTCGTCGTCTCATGACTTCACCGCCCCGGTCAGCATCCCGCCGGTGATCCGTCGTTGGAGGACGGCGAAGACGACGAGGGAGGGCAGGGTGGCGAGGAAGGCCGCGGCGGCCAGCGGGCCGAGGTCGGCGACGCCCTCGGCGCCGAGGAAGTGGGTGAGGACGACCGGCAGGGTCTGCTTCTCGGGGGTCTTGAGCAGGACGAGCGCGAAGAAGAACTCGTTCCACGCGGTGACGAAGGCGAAGAGCGCGGTGGCGACGATGCCGGGGGCGAGCAGCGGGGCGGTGACGGAGACGAGGGTGCGGAGCCGGCCCGCGCCGTCGACGGCCGCTGCCTCCTCCAGCTCGGCGGGGACGGCCCGGACGTACCCCATGAGCATCCAGAGGGCGAAGGGCAGCGACCACACGACGTAGACCATGACGAGGCCGAGGACGCTGTTGATCAGGTGCAGGTTCTTGAGGATCAGGAAGAGCGGGATGATCACCAGGACGAAGGGGAAGGCCTGGCTGATCACGACCCAGCCGGTGGCCGCGCCGGCGAGCCGGCCCCGGTGGCGGGCGGTCACATAGGCGAGCGGGGTGGCGACGGCCACCGCGATCAGGGCCGCGGCGACCGCGGCGACCAGGCTGTTCCCGGCCGCCCTGAGCAGCGGCTGCTCGTCGAAGGCCTGCCGGAAGTTGGCGAGCGTCGGCTCCTCCGGGATCCAGGTGGGGTGGAGCGAGGCCAGCTCGGGGGCGGGCTTGAAGGCGGTGGAGACCAGCCAGAGGAAGGGGAAGGCGAGGAAGACCAGGTAGGCGAGGAGGGCGAGGTACTGGCCGATCCGCGCGGGTCTGCTCGTCCGGAGGGCGCTCACCGGTCCTGGTCCCCTTTCAGCCGGCGTACGAGGGAGAGGGCGATGAGCACCGAGACGGCGGCGACCATCACGCAGCCCATCGCCGCGGCGTAGCCGAACTGGCCGTAGCGGAAGGCCTCCTCGTAGGCGAAGAGCATGGGCAGCCGGGTCCGGCCGCCCGGTCCGCCGCTGGTCAGCACGTAGACCAGGGCGAAGGAGTTGAAGTTCCAGATGAGGTTGAGCGCGGTGATGGCGAGGGCCACGGGTCTCAGCGCGGGCCAGGTGACGGTGCGGAAGCGGCGCCAGGCGCCGGCGCCGTCGAGGGCGGCTGCCTCGTGGAGCTCGTGCGGGGTGTTCTGGAGTCCGGCGAGCAGGGCGACGGTGGTCTGGGGCATGCCGGCCCAGACGCCGACGACGATCACGGCGGGGAGGGCGGTGGCGAGCCCGGAGAGCCAGTCGTGGCCCTGGCCGAGGCCGAGGTTCCGGAGGGTCTCGTTGAGGATGCCCGCGTCGGGGTTGTAGACGAGCCGCCACATGATGCCGACGACGACCTCGGGCATCGCCCAGGGCACGATCGCGAGCGCCCGCGCGAGCCAGCGGAAGCGGAGCTTCTCGTTGAGGAGGAGGGCGAGGCCGAGGGCGAGGAGGAACTGGGGGACGGTGACGCCGACGGCCCAGACCAGGCCGATGCGGAAGGAGTCCCAGAAGAGGGTGTCGTGGAGCAGGTCCTGGAAGTTGAGGGTGCCGACCCACCGGGTGGCCTGCGTGCGGCCGGACTGGGCGTCGGTGAAGGCGAGCGCGACGCCGTAGAGCAGCGGGCCGACGCTGAGGACGAGGATCGGCAGGAGGGCCGGGAGCACCAGGAACCAGGCGCCGAGGTCGGGGCCCCGGGGTCGTGCCGTTCGGACGGTCCGCGCTGTCCGCGTCCCGCCCGGCCGCTTCGTCGCGGTCGCCGAGCTCATCGATCCGACCCCCGTCCGCCCTCCCCCGGACTCCGTCCGGGGGACCCGCACCGCCGCCGGTGGGAACCCCGTCATGGTCCTGACGGGTCGTCGGACCGTCAAGGCGGTCTGCGTGGTGACCTGGCCGGATGCGAGACTTTGGCGCAAAGGCACAGGTAGGGAGAGGTCGATGGACGAGGCGCGGGCGCGGGAGATCCTGGCCGCTGCGGGGCTGCCGGTCGCGGAGGCGCGGCTGCTGGCCCTGGGGGAGAACGCGGTCTACGCCGTGGGCGACCTGGTGGTGAAGATCGGCAGGGACGCCGAGCTGTTCGAGCGGGCCGAGCGGGAGCTGGCGCTCTCCTCCTGGCTGGCCGGGGCGGATGTGCCGGCCCCCCGGGCGGCCGAGGAGAAGCCGCGGCTCGTCGAGGGGCACCCGGTGACCTTCTGGCACCGGCTGCCCGAGCCGGTGCGGCCCGCGGAGCCCCGCGATCTCGCTCCGCTGCTGCGGGCCGTGCACGCCCTCCCGGAGCCGGAGGCGTTCGCGCTTCCCCGGCGTGAGCTGCTCGGCGGGGTGGAGCGGTGGCTGCGGCTGGCGGGCGACGCGATCGATCCGGCGGACGCGGCCTTCCTGCGGGAGCGGCGCGACTCCTTCGCGCCGGCGGCCGCCGCGCTCACCCCGCGTCTGACACCGGGTCCGATCCACGGTGACGCGCTCCCCCGGAACGTGCTCGTCGGCCCGGACGGCCCGGTCCTGATGGACCTGGAGACCTTCTCCTCCGACCTCCGCGAGCACGACCTCGTGGTGCTGGCCCTCTCCCGGGACCGCTACGGCCTGGACCCGGCCGCCTACGAGGCCTTCACCGAGGGGTACGGCTGGGACGTCCGGGAGTGGGAGGGGTGTGCCGTGCTGCGGGGCGCGCGGGAGACCGCGAGCTGTGCGTGGGTGGCCCAGCACGCGCCGACGAACCCGAAGGCGCTGGCCGAATTCGAGCGGCGGGTGGGTTCACTGCGGGACGGTGACCCCGAGGTCCGCTGGTACCCGTTCTGACATCCTGCTGAAGGACAACGGCCGGGGCCTGTCCGACCCTGATCCGCCGGGCAGGAGGCCCTAGGCCTGGGCGGCGAAGACCGCCGGGCGCAGGGGCCAGGTGGGTTCGACGACCGCTTCCGCGTCGCCCTTGCGGCGCAGGAAGGCCTGGAAGTCCTCGGCCCAGACGCGGTACCAGGCGATCTGGCGCTCGTGGAGCTCGGCCGGGTCCAGCTCGGCGACCTGCCGGTGCCGCTCGGCTATCGCGACGGCGACCCGGACCGCGGCGAGTGCGTCGGCGGCGGCCTGGTGGGCGGCTTCGAGGACGACGCCGTACTCGCCGCAGACCGCTTCCAGGGTCCGCTTGCCGCGCCGGTAGCGGTCGACGGCCCGGTCGATGGTGTACGGGTCGACGACCGGGCCGATGTCGACGCCGCCGAGCCGCTCGCTCATCGAGGGCAGTCCGTGGCGGCGCAGTTCGGCGGCGAGGAGCGTGAGGTCGAAGGAGGCGTTGTACGCCACGACCGGGACGCCGTCCTCCCAGTACGCGGCGAGGGTCTTCGCGATCTCGTCGGCCACCTCGCGCACCGGCCGGCCCTCGGCCGCCGCGCGCTCGGTGCTGATGCCGTGGATCGCGGAGGCCTGTTCCGGGATGCGGATGCCCGGGTCGGCGAGCCAGTCCCGCCGTCGTGTGACGTGTCCCCCGCCGTCGACCTCGATGATCGAGGCCGTGACGATACGGGCCTCCAGCGGATCGGTGCCGGTCGTCTCCAGGTCGAAGCCGACCAGCGTGTCGCCGTGCCAGGCCATCGGGTCCTCCTTACGTGATCTCCCCCGTGGTGGTGACCACCCTCGCACGCACCACTGACAACGCCTTCGGGCGGCGGTCAGGAGACGGGGCGGGAGTCGAGCCAGACCGACTCGAACTCCTCCCGGTATGTCTCGAATAGTCCGTGTTCGCCGTCGTCGGCCTGCTGGCCGTGGCGCACCACGCTCCGGCCGCCGCCGCGCAGCACGAGGACCGGGGCCTCCATGCCCCGGGCCCTGCGCAGATAGGACTGCACGACGCCCACCCCGTCCGGGCCGTCGCCGTCCACCAGGTACGCGGTGAAGCGCGGGGTCTCGTCGAAGACGTGGATCTGGAAGGCGCCCGGGTCGCGCAGTTTCGAGCGGACCCGGCGCATGTGCAGGATGTTCATCTCGACCGAGCGGCTCAGCTCGCCCTTCCTGAGGCCGAGTTCGCGCTCGCGCCGCTTCACGGCGCTGCTCGCGGGGTTGAGGAAGAGCAGCCGCGTACGGCAGCCGGACTCGGCGAGGCGGACCATGCGGCGGCCGGAGAAGTTCTGCACGAGCAGATTGAGACCTATGCCGGTGGCGTCGAGCCGGCGGGCCCCGCCGAAGAGGTCCTCGGCGGGCAGCTGCCGCTGGAGCCGCACCCGGTCGGAGTGGACGGAGACCACGTCCGCGTACCGGTCGCCGACGAGGTCCTCGACCGCGTCCACGGGCAGCCGGTCGGCCGACGGCACTCCGGCCCCGCTGCCGAGGATCTCCAGGATGCGCGCCGAGGCCCGTTCGGACTGGGCGAGCACGGTCAGCGAGAGCGCCCGGTTGCGGGAGACGACGTTGCGCGTGACCTCCAGCTCGTCCAGGGCCAGCTCGACCTCGCGCCGGTCGTCGAAGTAGGGCTCGAAGCAGGGCCAGTGCTGCACCATCAGCTCGCGCAGCTGGGGCAGGGTGAGGAAGCTCAGCACGTTGTCGTCGGCCGGGTCGAGGAGATAGCCCTTGCGCCGCGAGACCTCGCGCACGGCGACGGCCCGCTGCACCCATTCCTGGCCGGCGGGACCGGCCGCGGCCACGACCCACTCCTCGCCGTGCACGGGCTCGTACACGGGCCGGAGGACGGCCGCGACCACGGCCCGCAGCCGCTGTTCGACCAGGTTCAGCCAGATGTAGGCGCGCCCGGCGCGCTGCGCGCGGGTGCGCACCTCACCCCAGGCCTCGGCGCCCCAGTCGAGCTCCGCCCCGATCTCCACCGGCCGGGCGACGGAGACCGTCCCGGGCGGCACCGCCGCGCCGGGCGGGACGACCGCTCCGGGCGGCACCTCGGCGGGACCGGCCGGGCCCCCCTCGCGACCCGCGTCACCTGGGGGCAGCTCCAGACCTCCCGAGCTCACCCGCGCACCGCCTTCTGCTCCTGGAAGCCCGTTTCGACCACTCTGACAACGATCAAGGAAGGGTACTCCGCGAGCGGGAGGCGGTGCAGCAGGATCGTCAGGCTCCTTGCTCAACTCCCCAGATCGGGCTGTCCGTTCTGGGAGGCGAGATCGGACGGAGTGAGCGGATTCATAGCGGTTACGTCCCTGGGCGCCAGCTGGAAGCCCTGCCAGTGGACCGGCATCGGCTGCTGGTCCTCGTCCCGGGCGATGTGATGGAACCCGATGTTGACCCACACGGACGGTTTGGTCAGAGTCTCCCCGTTGACCCATTTGTCCACGCTGTCAGGGGCGTTGGTCCCGCAGTTGCCGATGTTGTTGCTGGCGAACTGCTCGCAGCCCCGCGCCTGGGTGAAGTACACGTCGTGCTTGGTGAACCCGCGGCCGGCGTGGGTGTCGGTGTGACCGGGCACGATCTCGTACGAGCGGGCGTGGCCGTCCGCGTTCTTGCCGGTGCCGCTCACCACGCGCCACCAGCGCATGTTCTTCGCGTCCCCGGCGAGCTCCTTGGTGACGACGGTGCGCTTGGTCTTCACGGTCGGTCCGCCGCCGTTGGTGGGCGCGGTGACGGTGGAGTCGAACTGCTCGATCCGGTCCTTGGTGGAGCCGTCCAGACCGAAGTCGAGCTTCCAGAAGACGTTGTGGGCGTGGCTGGTGGCGTAGGCGCGGGCGCCCTTGCCGATGGGCCAGCCGCGGCCGTCGGTGGCGTTGTAGTCGACCGGGGACAGGCTGCCGGTGGCCCCGACGTTGGCACCGATCGTGCCGTCGGCGGAGAAGCGCCACTCGGAGATGTACTCGTACCAGCCGACCTTGTTCACGGTGTAGACGAGCAGGTCCTTGGCCTGCACCTGGTACACCTGGCCGCCGCTGTCGCTGGCCATGCGGTACGCGTGGCCGCGCGCCCTGGTCGTGGTGCACAGGCCCTTGACCTGACCGACCTCGGGCACCTTGACGGTGGTGAGGGTGCCGCCGGGGCACTCGGCGGGCTTGAGGTTCTGCAGGCCCCAGCCGAAGCCGGCGCCGGTGAGGTCGTCGTACTCGGCGACTCCGTCGTCGTACGGCACGTGGATCTGGGCGAGCCGGGCGCTGGTGAGGACCCGGATGGGGGCACCGGCGCCGGGCGGCTGGTAGGTGACGCGGTCGAGTGTGAGCCCGGCGTCGGTGTTGTAGCGCCAGCACATGCGCCAGACGGCGCCGCCTTCGAGCTTCTGCGTGATGCGGTAGGCGGCCGAGCAGTCGGCCGCGCCGTGGGGCGCCGGGGGGCGCGTCGGGGCCGGCGGCCTGGGCGGGTTGGGCGCGGCGGTCGCGGGTCCCGCGGCTGCCGTGGCGGTGCCGAGCAGGGCGGCCGCGGCCAGGAGGGCGCCCCTCCTGCGGGTGCGCGGGGTTCGCTGGGTGGACATGGGAACGTGCTCCCTCGTACGGAGATCCGGAGGTCCGTGGAGACGGAGGTCCGGAAGGACGGAGATGTCGTGGAGTCGGGAGGGCCGGTGGCGGCGGTGGTCAGCCGACGCGGGTGACGGTCCTCGCGGAGAGGTCGACGATCAGGTTCCGGGTGTCGATCCAGGCCCCGTTGAGGACCTTGGTGGCCAGCCGGACGCAGCGGTGCTCGCCGCAGCGGGCGAGCTGTGCGGGCACGTTGGCCTCGCGGTAGGGCCGGAAGACGTCGCCGTTGAACCACAGCTGGCCGGTGGAGGTGAGCTCCTTGCCGGTGGCGTCCTTGTAGTCCTCCTTGACGCCCTTGCCGAGCGGGCTCGCGAGGATCAGCTCCAGGGCCTCGCGCAGCTCCTCGGGATGGGCGGAGGGCTGGACCCCGCGCTGCTTCCCGGACTTCTCGACCTTGCCCGTGTCGAGGTTGACGGTCCGGTGGACGAGCTCGTCCCGCGCGTAGTCGTAGTAGCGGACCTCGGCGCGGCGCGTGGAGTCCCCCGGCAGCGGGTCGGCGAGCTCGGTGCCCAGGTGCTGCGGGCCCCGGCCGCCCTCGACGTTCTGCTGGGCGGAGGCGCCGGGCGGGGTCAGCGCCAGCGTCTCGGCCCGAGCGAGCTCGTCGTCGGTCAGCGGGTCGGAGCCGATGCCCTTCTTCCCCTCGGCCGCCGCCGGAGCGACGGTCGCCGGCGGCGGCGCCGAGCCGGCGGCCTGTCCGCCGGCCGCTCCCTGTCCGGCCGCACCGTCCGCTCCCGAGCCGGCCACACCCGAGCCGTCCGCTCCCGGGCCCGCCGAGCCGCCCGACGCGCCGGTGGATCCGGCGGCCCCCACCGCCGCGGCACCCCGGCCGCCCGGCGTGTCGTCCGCTCCCGCCGTCCCCGGCAGGCTGATCGCGACCGCGACGGCGGTTCCCGTCACCGCCATGGCCGCTCCGGCCACCACCTTCCCCAGATGGCGGCGCGCTATTTCGTACACACTTCCCCCTCTTTCCCCCTCTAAGTCTGCGGTCACCCGGTAGGACGGGGTGAAGTCCTAGGAGGTTGCCCCTCTTTCGGGCAGGATCTGGCCGAAGAACACCTACAAAACCCGGACAGAAAAGGAAGAGTCGTATCCATGCAGGTCTGGCCGGGACAGGCGTACCCCCTGGGCGCCACCTATGACGGAGCGGGAACCAACTTCGCGGTCTTCTCGGAGGCCGCCCACAGGATCGAGCTGTGTCTGATCCAGGACGACGGCTCGGAGACGGCGGTGGAGCTGCGCGAGACGGACGCCTTCGTCCGGCACGCCTATCTGCCCGGGGTGATGCCGGGTCAGCGCTACGGCTTCCGGGTCCACGGCCCGTACGCCCCCGAGCGCGGACTCCGCTGCAACGCCGCCAAGCTGCTGCTCGACCCCTACGCGCGGGCGGTGTCGGGGCAGGTCCGCTGGGGAGAGGCGGTGTACGGCTACCCCTTCGGGAGGCCGGACGCGCGCAACGACCTCGACTCCGCCCCGCACACGATGAGCTCGGTCGTGGTCAATCCGTACTTCGACTGGGGCGACGACCGGCGGCCGCGCACCGAGTACCACCACACCGTGATCTACGAGGCCCACGTGAAGGGCCTGACGATGCTCCACCCGGACCTTCCGGAGGAGCTGCGCGGTACGTACGCGGGGCTCGCGCACCCGTCGGTCATCGGCCATCTGAAGGAACTGGGCGTCACCGCGCTGGAGCTGATGCCCGTCCACCAGTTCGTGAACGACCACCGGCTCGTGGACGCGGGGCTCGCGAACTACTGGGGCTACAACACGATCGGCTTCTTCGCCCCGCACAACGCCTACGCGTCCTGGGGCGACCGGGGCCAGCAGGTCCTGGAGTTCAAGTCGGCGGTCCGCGCCCTGCACCAGGCGGGCATCGAGGTCATCCTCGACGTGGTCTACAACCACACCGCCGAGGGCAACCACCTGGGCCCGACGCTCTCCTTCCGCGGCCTGGACAACCCCTCGTACTACCGGCTCTCGAACGACCGGCGGTACTACACGGACACCACGGGCACCGGGAACTCGCTGCTCATGCGCTCCCCGCACGTGCTCCAGATGATCATGGACAGTCTGCGGTACTGGGTGACCGAGATGCACGTGGACGGTTTCCGCTTCGACCTGGCGGCCACCCTGGCCCGGCAGTTCCACGAGGTGGACCGGCTCTCCTCGTTCTTCGACCTCGTGCAGCAGGACCCGGTGGTGAGCCAGGTGAAGCTGATCGCCGAGCCCTGGGACGTGGGCGAGGGCGGTTACCAGGTGGGCAACTTCCCGCCGCTGTGGACCGAGTGGAACGGCAAGTACCGGGACTGCGTACGGGACCTGTGGCGGGGCGAGCCGCGCACGCTCGCCGAGTTCGCCTCCCGGCTGACCGGCTCCTCCGACCTCTACCAGGACGACGGGCGGCGGCCGCTCGCCTCGGTCAACTTCGTCACCTGCCACGACGGTTTCACGCTGCGGGACCTCGTCTCGTACAACGAGAAGCGCAACGAGGCGAACGGCGAGGGCAATCGGGACGGCGAGAGCTACAACCGCTCCTGGAACTGCGGTGAGGAGGGCGAGACCGAGGACGTCGGGATCACCGAGCTGCGCGCCCGCCAGATGCGCAACTTCCTCGCCACGCTGATGCTGTCGCAGGGTGTGCCGATGCTGAGCCACGGCGACGAGTTCGGGCGGACGCAGGGCGGCAACAACAACGCGTACTGCCAGGACAACGAGGTGTCCTGGGTGCGGTGGCCGAAGGAGAACAGCGAGGCGGAGGCCACGCTCCTCCGCTTCACCCGGTCGATGGTGCGCCTGCGGCGGGAGCACCCGGTCTTCCGGCGCCGCCGCTTCTTCCACGGCCGGCCGGTCGAGGGCACCCACGACGAGCTCACCGACATCGCCTGGTTCACGCCCGAGGGCGAGGAGATGACGTCCCGCGACTGGCAGGCGGCGCACGCCAAGGCGCTGACCGTCTTCCTCAACGGCAACGCCATCTCGGAGCCGGGCACCCAGGGCGAGCGGATCGCCGACGACTCCTTCCTGCTGATGTTCAACGCCTCCGCGAAGGAGCTGGAGTTCGTGGTGCCGGACAGCCACGGGCGGTACTGGCGGACGGTGGTGGACACCTCCGACCCGGAGGGCATGCCGCCGCAGGAGGGGCCGGAGCTGACGGGCGGCGAGCGGGTGACGCTCGCGCCGCTCAGCCTGACCGTTCTGCGGCGGCCCGTCTGAGAGCGGGCTTCCCCGCCACGCGCGGCTCCGGCACCCGTACCGTCCAGGCGAGCAGCGCGCAGGCCACGGCCGCCCCCACCGCCACCGCGAAGGCGGCGGGGGCGCCGTGGCTCTCGGCCAGGCGCCCGGAGACGGCGAGGGCGAGGGCCTGGCCGCCGACGATCCCGCTGGTGAGGAAGGCCATGGACTCGGCGAGCCGGGCCGCCGGCACGGTCCGCTCGGTGAGCCGGGCCGCAGGCACGGTCCGCTCGGTGAGCCCGAAGACCGTGATCAGGTGCGGGGCGTAGGCGGCGCCGAGGACGACCACGACCGCGTACAGCGCGCCGAGGGAGCCGACGAAGAGCAGCGGTACGGAGAGGACGACGAGCCCGGCGGTGGCGGCGCGCCAGCGGGTGGTGAGCCCGATGCGGGCGGGCACGGCGGCGAGCGAGAGGCCGACGGCGGCGCTCATCACGCCCATCGCCGCGTAGACGAGCCCCGCCTGGGCGGGCGCTCCGAGCTCCTCGGTGAGCGCGGTGATCCCGGCCTGCGAGGCGCCGAACATGGCGCCCTGGAGGACCATCGTGCCGCGCAGCGCGTACACGGACCGGGGCAGCCGCCCCCGCTCGGCCGCGCCCGGACGGGTGATCGGGTCCCGATCGGCGGCCGGACGGGTGCCCGGATCCGGGTTCGCGGCTGGACGAGTGATCGGATCCGCGTCCGGTGCGGTGGTTTTCGCCGTGGGGTGCAGGGCGAAGGCCGAGCCGCAGACGGCGAGGAGCAGCGCGGCCGCCAGGAGCGCGGCGGCCGGGTGGGCGAGGGAGGCGGCGAGGACGACTCCGCGCTGGCCGTGCCCGTCGGCGAGGCGGCCGATGACCGGCCCGGCGACGGTCTGTCCCGCGGCGAGCGCGCCGCCCGCGAGGCCGGCCGTGGCGAGCGAACCGCTGGTCTCGGCGACCAGGAGGAGGCTGCCGAGCTGACACATGGCGGTGGGCAGCCGGCCGAGGAAGGAGACGGTCGGCAGGACCGGTCCGAGCAGCGAGAACGTGTCGCGATACATCCGGAGCATCACGCGAACGTAACGCGATGCACACGAACGGATGCATGGGGCGATGACACAGAAGCCCTCCGGAGGGGTACGTAGGTTCGCATGACCTCCCTCCCGGCCCTTCCCGCTCCTGCCACTCCCCCCGCTCCCCCCACCGGCACCTACCGGCTCCAGCTCCAGCCGGAGTTCCCGTTCGCCGCCGCCGAGCGTGCCGTGCCGTACCTCGCCGGGCTCGGGGTCTCGCACCTCCACCTCTCCCCCGTCCTGGAGGCGGTGCCCGGCTCGACCCACGGCTACGACGTCACCGACCACCGGTCCGTACGGGCGGAACTGGGCGGCGAGGAGGGGCTGCGGGCGCTCGCGGCGACGGCGCGGGCGCACGGCCTCGGCCTGGTCGTGGACCTGGTGCCCAACCACATGGCGGCCTCGCCCCGGCACAACCACGCGCTGCGCTCCGTGCTCCGCGAGGGCCCGGACTCGCCGTACGCCCGCTGGTTCGACGTCGACTGGCGGGGCGGTGACGGGCGGCTGCTGCTGCCGGTGCTGCCCGCGAGGCTCCCGGAGGTACGGGACCGGCTGCGGGTCTCGGACGGGGCGCTGCACCTCGACGGGCAGGAGTTCCCGCTGCGGGCGGGCACGGAGGGGCTGCCGCTCGACGAGCTGCTCGACGCCCAGTGGTACCGGCTCTCCTGGTGGCGACTGGCCCGCACCGAGCTCAACTACCGGCGTTTCTTCACCATTTCGGAGCTCATCGGGGTGCGGGTGGAGGACCCCGAGGTGTTCGCGGCGACCCACGGGAAGATCGTGGAGCTGGTGGCGGACGGGGTGATCGAGGGGCTGCGCATCGACCACCCGGACGGGCTCGCCGACCCGCAGGGGTACCTGGAGGACCTGGCGGCGGCGACCGGCGGGCGCTGCTGGACGGTGGTGGAGAAGATCCTCACGGGGGCGGAGACGCTGCCCGCCGCCTGGCCGGTCGCGGGCACCACCGGGTACGACGCGCTGCGGCAGGTCGAAGGGGTGCTCACCGATCCGGTGGGCGCCGACGAACTAGCGGATGTCTACCGGGCGTTCACCGGCTGCGCCGGGGACCGGGGCGGCCGGTGGGAGGCGACCGAGCGGCGCGCCGCCTACGAGGTGGTGGGGCACGACCTGGCCGCCGAGACGGCCGCGCTGACCCGGCTGGCGGAGCGGATCTGCGCCGCCGACCCTGCGCTGCGGGACCACGCCCCCTGGGCGCTGCGCACCGCGATCCGCGAGCTCCTCGTCCGCGTGCCGGTCTACCGGACCTACCGGACGGGCGGCGAGGAGGTGCTGACCCCGGCGGCCGCGCGGGGCGCGAAGGCCGCGTTCGCGGTGCCGGACGAGGCCGCCGCCGTCGACCTCGTCCGGGAGCTGGCGCTCGGATCGTCGGGGGACGGTCCGGAACACCGGGCGTTCCGGGCCCGGTTCGCGCAGACCTCGTCGGCGCTGCGGGCCAAGTCCGTGGAGGACACGGCCTTCTACCGGTACGCGCCGCTGCTCTCGGCGAACGAGGTGGGCGGGGACGCCGGACGTCCGGCGGTGTCGGTCGACGAGTTCCACGCGTACTGCCTGCGGATCGCCCGGGACTGGCCGGCGACCGGCACCGTGCTGTCCACCCATGACACCAAGCGCAGCGCGGACGTGCGGGCCGCGATCGCGGTGCTCGCCCAGTGCCCGGAGACCTGGGCGGCGCTCCTGGCCGAGGTCGGCGGGGTGGCCGCGCCCGATCCGCACCTGGCGTGGACGGCGTGGCAGACGGCCTTCGGCCTCGGCACCCCGGACGTGGACCGGCTCGGGCCGGCGATCCTCAAGTCCGTACGGGAGGCGGGGCTGCGGACCAGCTGGACCGAGCCGGATCCGGCGTACGAGCGGGCGGTGGCCGAGTTCACGGCGGCCGGGCCCGGCCGGATCCCGCTGCGTTCGGCCTCGGAGGCGGCCTTCGCCCTGGAGCCGCACATCCGGGCCCACGCCCTCGGCGCCGCGCTCGCGCAGCTGACGATGCCGGGGGTGCCGGAGCTGTACCAGAACACGGAGCGCGAGTACCGGGCGCTCGTCGACCCGGACAACCGCGCCCCGTTCGCGACCGGCCCGGAGGACGACCGGACGGCCCTGGTCCGGGCGGCGCTGCGGCTGCGCCGGGAGCGTCCGGAGGCATTCGGTCCGGGGGGCACCTACACACCGCTCGCGGCGAGCGGCCCCGCCGAGGCCCACTGTCTGGCCTTCGCCCGCTCCGGTGCGGTGGTGACGGCCGTGACCCGGCTCTCCCTGCGACTCGCGGAGGCGGGCGGCTGGCAGGACACGGAGCTTGTCCTGCCGGACGGCCGCTGGGCCGATCTCCTCGACGGCGTACGGGAGTTCACCGGCGGTCCGGCGACGGAGCTGAAGCTCGCCGAGCTCTTCGCGGACCGGCCGGTGGCGCTCCTCGCCCGGCTAAGGGCTGTCCCGTAATCCCCGGCAGGCGCGCGACGACAGCTACGGCGCCTCGCCGCGTTGTCGGAACGTCCGCATACATCCAGTATGCGGATGCCCCTCCGCCTTGCGACGCACCGCATCTGACGCCGCGCGCTGATCCACCGGGGATTACGGGACAGCCCTTAGACGACTGACGGACGGGGTCAGCCGCCGGGGCGGACGATCAGGCTGCGCGGGGCCCGGGTGATGAGGCCGGCGCAGGTGGGCCGGAAGCCGTCGGCGAGGCGCAGCCGGGGCATCGCCGTGAAGAGCGCGCGCAGGGCGTACTCGGCCTCCAGGCCGGCGAGCAGGACGGCGGGGCAGAAGCCGCTGCCGTACGTGAGCTGGCCCCCGTCGTCGCGGAACGGGTCGAAGCGGTCGGGCTCGCGGAAGCGCTCCGGGTCCCGGCCGGCGGAGCCGACGAGCAGGGCGACGGACGCGCCCGCCGGGACGATGCCGCCGCTGACCTTCACCTCGGCGCGGGTGCGGCGCACGGTGATCTGCACGGGCGGGTCGCGGCGCAGGGACTCGGTCCAGGCGCGGGCCACGAGCCCGGCGGGGGCGTCGCGGAGGGCGGCGACCTGGTCGGGGTCGGTGAGGACGTTGCCGAGGAAGGAGGCGAGCGCCTTCTCCCGTACGGCGATCTGGCCCCCGCACTCACCGGCGAGCGCCCCGGCGGCCCGGCCGCGCACGAGTCGCATCATGTCGCGGTAGGGGACGCCGACCGCCGCGGCGACGGTGCCGGCGGGCAGCCAGTGGCAGAAGTCGGCGACGAGGTCGGCCTGTGGGCGTTCGGCGATGCGGCGGGCGAGGACGTATGCCGTGCGCTCGGTGACGGACCTCAACTCGGCGATGTCGACGTCGACATGGGCCTGGGCGCAGGGCGGGTCTCCGGGCCGGTGCCCATGGGTGAAGCGGGGGTCGGTGAGGGCGGCGGCCACGTCCGCGTACCGGCTGAGGACCCAGGCGCGCAGCAGCGGGTCGTACGTGAGCGGGAACTCCTCGCGCAGGGCCCGGTGGATCGGGTGCGGGTCGAGCGAGGCACCGGGGTCGAGGGGGCTCGGCGCGACGGTCCGCCCGTTGGGCCCGAGGGGGCCGGCGGGTCCGTCGGGTCCGGTGGCCGTCGGGTCGGCGACGGTCCGCACCCGGCCCGGGAGGGCGGTGCCGCGGAGGGGGGTCGCGCCGGACGCCACGGTCGGGATCGCGGCGGAGACCGCGCCCGGGGCCATCGACGGCAGTCGCGTCCAGGGGTCCCCGGACTCCTCCGGCCGGTCGTTCCGTATGCCTCGGTTCGGCTCGTCGGTCATCGCGTCCCCTGACGATCGGCGGTGGGTGCCGCGGCCGGAGATGGTGGCGCGCGTCTCCTCACCCCATCACCGGGCGGTCCGCACCGCGCGCCACATACCGCCGAACGGGTGAATGACGGAGGGTCGGCTCAGCCGTGGGAGAGCCGGAACGACATCTGGCCGAACCCGACGACGTCCCCGGGCCGTACCACCACCGCGCCGGTGACCCGCCGCCCGTTGACGGTCGTCCCGTTGGTCGAGCCGAGGTCGCGCAGCACCCACATACCGCTCTGCAGCGATAGCTCGGCGTGCAGCCTGGACGCCGTCTCGTGGCTGAGCCGCAGTCCGTTGACCGGGTCGCGGCCTATCCGCAACGGATGCGGGCCGGGGAGCGGCAGCAGCAGCTTCGGCAGCCGCTCCGCGCGCCAGGCGCTCCCGAGCCGCACCGTGAACGCCGACATCCGCTCGACCGCGCCCACGACCCGCCGGGTCCATGTGCCCTCGGTCCGCAGGTCGGCGGTGAGCAGGTCGAGCTCGTCCGAGCGGCGGGCCTGGAGCGCGCGCTCCATCCGGTAGACGAAGGTGTCGTGGGAGAGGCGGCCCTGAGCGGCGCCCTCACGGAGCAGCGTCAGCGCACGGTCCCGCTCGGCGTCGGTCAGCCGAGGGGTGTTCGCCGGAAGCTCGAAGGGGGTCGTCACACACGTGATTGTCGGCCCGGCGGGCCCGAAGTGTCCAGAAGGGCCCCCGACCTGGGAACTCCGCACCGGCCCGACAAGATCACTGCTACGGTCTGCGGTCTCCGATCCAGAGATCCCCAGGGGGAAATCCGACGTGACAGCGTCTTCTTCTTCGTCCTCTTCTTCGTCTTCGTCCTCGTCTTCGTCCTCGTCTTCGTCCTCTTCTTCGTCCTCTTCTTCGTCCTCTTCTGCGGTCGCTTCATCGGCCGCTCCCGGCCTCGTCATACGCCCTCTCGCTGGCCCCGAGGAACTGGACCTGTTCCTCGGCCTCACGTACTCGCTCGACCACGAGCTGGAGGACGACCTCGCCACCGGCCGCCGCGTCCCCGGGTGGATGTGGGTGGCGCTCGACGGCGACCAACTCCTCGGCCGGATCGCCTGGTGGACCAACAAGGCCGGCGGCGAGCCGCTGGCGCTCGACTTCTTCGACCTCGCCCCGGAGCTCTCCGAGGAGGAGCGCGCCGACATCGGCCTGCGGCTCCTGGAGACCGCGACGGCCGAGGTCGTCCCGGCGGGCACGCAGCGCCCCGAGTTCGGACGGTTCATACCGGCGGACTGGCGCGAGGTCCCGGAGACCCGGTCCCTCCTGGAGTCCCTCTTCGGCGTCCTGGAACGCTCGGGCGCCCGCCCGCTGGTCGAGCGGCTCCGGCTGGAGTGGCGGCCCGGCACGCCCGTACCGGAGCCGAAGGGCCGTCTCGGCTTCCGGCCGGTGCGGGACCGCGAGGACCTGGTGACGCTGATGACGCCCGTCATGGAGGGCACCCTCGACGCGCACGGGCAGGCCGACCTGGCGTCCGGGCTCTCGGCGCGGGAGGCGGCGGAGCTGCACTACGACGACGAGCTGGCGCACTACACCTCGCCCCGCGAGTGGTGGCAGGTCGCGCAGCTGCCGGAGACCGGCGAGCCGGTCGGCTTCGTCATCCCCGCGCGGAACAACTACCACCACACGATCGCGTACATCGGTGTGCTGCCGGCCCACCGCGGCCACGGCTACATCGACGAGATCCTGGCGGAGGGCACCCGGATCCTGGCCGCCACGGACGTGCCCCGGATCAGGGCGGCGACGGACCTGGGGAACGTGCCGATGGCGGCGTCCTTCGGCCGGACGGGTTACATCATCTTCGAGCGGGCGATCAACTACGTGTGGGACGCGCCGGGCGCGTCGGAGTCCTGACTGCCAGGATGGACGCGGTAGTCAGTCGTTGAGTGGCTGGTCCGTCGACGAGGGGATGCGCGTGCTCTTCGAGGTGTGGGCGCCGAGCGCCCGTGACCGTGTGACGCTGGAGCTGAACGGCACCGGCCACCCCCTGGAAAGGGACGCCGAGCGGGACGGCTGGTGGAGCGGTGTCGTCCCCGCCGAGGACGGCGACCGCTACGGCTTCTCCCTCGACGGCGGGCCCGTCCTGCCGGACCCGCGCTCACGCCGGCTGCCCAACGGCCCCGACGGCCTGAGCGCGGTCGTGGACCACGCCACGTACACCTGGCGGCACGAGTCCCCGCGCCTGCGGCTGCGCAGCGCGGTCCTGTACGAGCTGCACGTCGGCACCTTCACCCCCGAGGGGACGCTCGACGCGGCGGCCGCGCGCCTCGGGGAGCTCGCGGGCCTCGGCATCACCCATGTGGAGCCGATGCCGCTGTGCCCTTTCCCCGGCGTGCGGGGCTGGGGGTACGACGGGGTCGCGCCGTGGGCGGTCCACGAGCCGTACGGCGGCCCCGAGGCGCTCAAGCGGTTCGTGGACACCGCGCACGGGCTCGGCATGGGTGTGGTCCTGGACGTGGTCCACAACCACCTGGGCCCGTCCGGCAACCATCTTCCCTCCTTCGGGCCGTACTTCACCGACACGCACCACACGCCGTGGGGTGCGGCGGTGAACCTGGACGCGCCGGGTTCGGACGAGGTCCGGGCGTACTTCCTGGGGAGCGCGCTCGCCTGGCTGCGGGACTACCGGATCGACGGGCTGCGGCTCGACGCGGTGCACGCGCTCGCCGACACCCGGGCGCTCACCTTCCTGGAGGAACTCTCCTCCGCCGTCGACGAGTTGGCGAAGGAGCAGGGGCGCCAGCATTTCCTGGTCGCCGAGTCCGATCTCGCGGATCCGCGCACGACGACCCCGCGCACGCTCGGCGGTCTCGGCGTCCACGCCCAGTGGAGCGACGACTTCCACCACTCCCTGCACACGGCGCTGACGGGTGAGTCCCAGGGCTACTACGGCGACTTCGCCGGGGCCCCGATGGCGGCGCTCGCCAAGACGCTCACGCACGTCTTCTTCCACGACGGCACGTACTCGTCGTTCCGGGGCCGCCGCCACGGGCGTCCGGTGGACCGGGAGCGCACCCCCGCCCACCGCTTCCTGGGGTACGCCCAGACCCACGACCAGATCGGCAACCGGGCCCTGGGCGACCGCCTTTCGGCAACCGTCTCCCCCGGTCTGCTCGCCTGCGCGGCGACGCTCGTCCTGACCGGCCCCTCCGTGCCGATGCTCTTCATGGGCGAGGAGTGGGGGGCGACCACCCCTTGGCAGTACTTCACCGACCACACGGACCCGGAGCTCGCGGAGGCCGTACGGCGGGGCAGGCGACGGGAGTTCGCGGAGCACGGCTGGTCCGAGAACGAGGTCCCCGACCCCCAGGACCCGGCCACCCGCGACCGCTCGGTCCTCGACCGCACCGAACGCGAACGGGACCACCACACGGTCCTGCTCGCCTGGCACCGCCAGCTCATCGCGCTCCGCCGCACCCTGCCGGACCTGACGGACCCGGACCTGGCGGGCGTGAAGGTCGCCTTCGACGAGGAGTCCCGCTGGCTCGTCTTCCGCCGCGGCGACCTGAGGGTCGCGGTCAACATGGGCCACGAGACGGCGATGATCCCCCTCGGCTCGAACGGCCGCGACCGGATCCTCGCCGCCTGGGACCCGGTCGCGTCCATGGACGCGGACGGGGTGCTGCGCCTCCCGGCCGAGTCGGCGGTCGTCCTGACGGACGGCTGACCGACCGGCCGCCCGACTGACCCGACCGGCCGACTGGCCAGCCGGGCGGCCGGGCGGCCGGGTTCGCTACGAGCTACTCGACGATCGCCATCTCGTGCGGGGTGTTGTTGAAGCGGCGCCCCGCACCGTCCTCCGTCGCCGTCACGATGTCCTCGATGCGGACGCCGAAGCGGCCCGGGAGGTAGACGCCGGGTTCGATCGAGAAGCACATGCCGGGGACGATCGGGAGCTCCTCGCCCTCGATCATGTACGGGGGCTCGTGCGTGGTGACGCCGATGCCGTGGCCGGTGCGGTGGATGAAGTACTCGCCGTAGCCTGCGTCCTTGATGACCTTGCGGGCCGCGCGGTCGACCTCCTGGCAGGCCACGCCCGGGCGGACCGCCTCGAAGCCGGCCTGCTGGGCCTCGCGGACGAGGTCGTGGACACGCTGCTCCTCGGCGGTCGGTTCGCCGACGTGGACGGTGCGGGTGGTGTCGGAGCCGTAGCCGTGCTTGAGGCCGCCGAAGTCGAGGACGACCATGTCGCCGCGTTCGATGACCCGGTCGCCCGCCTCGTGGTGCGGGTTGGCGCCGTTGGGGCCGGAGCCGACGACGGTGAAGTCGACCTGGGAGTGGCCGAAGCGCATGAGGAGCGCGGCGAGGTCGGCGGCGACGTCGGTCTCCTTGCGGCCGGCGAAACGGACCTTGAGGATCTCGCCGTACGCCTGGTCGGCTGCGGCTCCCGCCGCCGCGATCCGGGCGAGCTCGTGCGCGTCCTTGACGCCCCGGAGCATGGGCAGGGCCTCGGTGAGGGAGACGTACGAGGTGCCGGGCAGGGCCTGTTGGAGGCCGAGCAGGTGCATCGCCCAGGCGTTGTCGCTGACGCCGAAGCGCCCGTCGACATCGAGCAGCGGGGCGGTGACGGCGTACGGGTCCTTGCCGTCGGTCCAGTCGCGCAGGGTGAGAGCGGCCGCCCCCGTCGCCTTCTCGGCGTCGGGCGCCTCCAGGGTCGGGACCACGAGGACCGGCTCCTGACCGGCGGCGAGGACGAGGACGGTGAGCCGTTCGGTGATCGCGGTCGGCTGGTAGCCGGTGAGGTAGACCAGGTCGGGGCCGGGCGCGACGAGCACGCCCGCGAGCCCGGCGTCCGCCGCGGAGTCGGCCGCGCGGGTCATCCGGGCCCGGTAGTCGTCCGCCGTGAAGGGGACGACGTCTTCCTGGGTGGGGGTGCTCGACATGGGGGCTCCTTCTCGGGCTGCGTCGACGTACAGCATCCTGCCCGGGGGCGGCGCCCGACGCGACCGCTCAGCGGCGGTCCGGGCCCGCTCGACGCGACCGCTCAGCGGCGGTCCGGGCCCGCTCGACGCGACCGCTCAGCGGCGGTCCGGGCCCTGGGCGATGAGCCGCTCCAGGAGCTCCTGGAAGTCGTCGCCGACGACGATCCGCAGATCGCCCCGCTCCTCGTCGTGCTCGCTGAGCTGGGTGAGCGTGCCGCCCCGCCACCAGAAGACGTACGGGCTGATGGCCCCCGGTGTGTCCTCGTACCCGGAGGCGGCGAAGGAGGCCATCGCGCCGAGCGCCGGGATGATCGAGGTGTCCCGGATGGGGTGGAAGGCGAGCTGGTGGCGGAAGGGCATGGCGACAAGGGCGCCGTGCTCGCCCAGCGGCAGGCCGGTGACGCGCTGGGCGACGCCGTCCAGGTCGAGGACGCGGCTCGCGGTGTAGAAGGAGTCGCCGAGGATGATCTCGAAGCACATGCCGTCGGCGTCCCGTACGGTCTCGTGCTCCTCGACGGGCAGCCCGCGCAGATTGCGCAGCGCCCGGTCGCGGAGCTGCGCGTGGTCGCCGAGCCGTTCGAGCGCGTCGTCGGTGAGCATCATCACGCTCTCCGGCAGGTCGAGGGCGAGGATCTCGTAGAGGCCCGGCCCGACGGTCCTCGCGTAGCCGAAGGCTTCGGCGTCGATGCCTTCGCCGCGGACGACCCGGGGGTAGAGCTGGGCGCGGATCTGCTCGGGCGGCAGCGTCTCCAGGGCGGAGGGCCCTTCCATCGCCCGGACGACCAGGTCGACGTGACGGTGGATCGTCTCCGGCCAGACGCGCGGCCCCCGGCGGTCCTGGTGGCAGACGGCGGCGAGGTTGCCGAGGCCGAACCTGCGTCCCTTGTCGTCGATGACGTGGTCGGCGTAGACCGTGACCTCGAGGCCGAGTTCGGCGAAGGTCGCGCGGACCCGGCCGCGGAAGAGTGCCGCCTCACGCTGGGAGAAGTACGCGAACTCGGGATCCCTCGGTGCGTCCTCGCCGTCCCGCTTGGGTCCTCGTCGCAGCCATCCCACGCCTGCCCGCCTTCCGTCGCCGTTCCTGACAGCGTAGCGAGTGCGGGTGTCAGCTCTTGAGCCGTCGGGTGAACTCGGCCGCCGGTCCGGTGGGTTCGCGCTCGTCGAAGCCCGGGAGGAGGAGTTCGGTGCGGTGGACGAGCCGGGGTGCGACGAGAGGGACGGCGGTGGCGCCCGGGACACCGCCCGCCACCGGGAGGGGCAGCAGCGCGAGGCCGTGCCCGGCGGCGGAGAGGGCGGCGAGGGTACGGGTGTCGGTGCCCTCGTAGCGCAGGGCGGTACGGAAGCCCCGCCCGGCGGGTCCGCCGTGGACGGCCCGCAGCCGGTCGAGGGGGATGCCGGCGGCGGGAGCGTCCAGCCAGCGGGCGTCCACGAGGTCGTCGAGCCGGAGCCCGGGGCGCCCGGCGAGCGGATGGCTCGCGGGCAGGACGACGACGAGCGGTTCCTCGGCGACGCCGGTCGCGCGGAGCGGGGCGACGTCGGGCAGCGGCAGCGGGTCGCTGGGCGCGGCGATCCCGTCCACGAGCCCGGCGTCGGCCTCGCCGGTGGCGACGGCCTCGGGCACCCGCTCGCGGGGCAGCTCGCGCAGGGTGACCCCGGTGGCGGGAAGGGCGGCGAGGGTACGGGGGTGCAGGGCGAGCGGGGAGGCGGCGACGCTCAGGGTCGCGCGGGGCGCGGCGGCGAACCGGCCGAGGTCGGCGCGGGCCGCGTCGAAGCGGAGGAGCAGCGCCCCGGCGTGTTCGAGGAGCCGCTGTCCGGCGGGGTGGGGGCGACGGGCCGCCGGCTGAGCAGGGGCAGCCCGAGGTCGGTCTCCAGGGCGGCGATGTGCTGGGAGACGGCGGACTGGGTGTAGCCCCGCTCGCGCGCGGCCTCGGAGAAGGAGGCGAGCCGGGCGACGGTGACGTACGTACGGAGGAGGTGCGGGTCCACGCAGGGCCTCAGGAGCCGTCGGGGGCGGTGAGGAGGGCGCGCGCGTAGTGGGCGAGCGAGCGGTTGTAGCGGGGCAGCAGGGGCGCGAGGGCGCCGAGGGCGAGGGAGGCGGCCTCGCGGTCGCGTCCGGTGTCGGCGAGGGCGAGGGCGAGGAAGGCGTCGACGGCGCCGGAGAGCGCGATCTCGTCGGCGTCGAGCCGGTCGGCGGGGAGGTCGCGCTCGGCGGTGAGGAGTTCGACGCTGCGGTCGGGGCGGCCGAGGTTGCGCAGGCTGCTGGCGAGCTGGATGACGGCCCGACGGCGGCGCAGCCCGGTCAGGCCGCGGTCGAGGGCACGGTGGTAGAGGTCGACGGCCTCCTCGGGCAGGCCGGTGGAGTCGTGGGCGGCACCCAGCTCGAAGAGGGCCGCGGCGTCGTCGGCGGGCCGCTCGGCGGCGAGGGCGGCGACGCGGGCGCGGAACTCCTCGGGCTCGTGGTCGTCGAAGCGCTCCCAGAGCGCGGCGACCCGGCGCTCCCAGTCCTGGGGGTCGGAGTGCGGGTCGGAGTGCGGGTCGGACGGCTCTTCGTGATCTTTGCGATCTTTGTGATCTTCGTGATCTTCGTGATCGGTGGTGGCCATGCGGTCACCCTATCCACGGCCGCATAAGCATTTCTGATGGATGATCCACGAATCATCGTTGGACGTGAACCGAGGGCTCCGACCAGCATGAACGCCATGAACACGAGCACGAGCACTTCTCACCGCACCCCCCGCACCCCCCGTATCGCTCTGGTCGGGGACCGTTCCCCGCACGTCAGGTCCCACGTCCGCGTCCCCGTCCTCCTCGACGCGCTCGCCGAGCGGGACGGGGTCGCCCTCGACGCGTACTGGATCCCGACGGGGGACGCCGAGGTACCCGGCGCCGTGAAGGGCTTCGACGCGGTGTGGGTGCTGCCGGGCAGCCCGTACGCGAGCGAGGCGGGGGCGCTGGCGGCGATCCGTACCGCCCGCGAGGACGGGATCCCGTTCCTCGGCACCTGCGGCGGTTTCCAGCACGCGCTCCTCGAGTACGCGCGGGACGTCTGCGGCCTGACCCGCGCCGCGCACGCCGAGAACGATCCGGCGGCGGACTCCGGCGACCTGCTGATCGCGCCGCTCGCCTGCTCGCTCGTCGGCCACGAGGGCGTGGTCCGGGTCACCGCCGGTTCGCTCGCCGAGCAGGCGCTGGGCGCGGAGCGGACCACCGAGCGCTACCACTGCGACTACGGCCCGGACAGCCGGCACCTCGACACCCTGCGCGCCCACGGCCTGCGCTTCACGGGCACGGACGAGGAGGGCGGGGTCCGCATCGCGGAGCTGCCCACGGCTTCGCACCCCTTCTTCCTGGCGACCCTCTTCCAACCGGAGCTGTCGGGCGACGGCACGCGCCCGCACCCCCTGATCCGCGCGCTCGCGACGGCGGCGGTGCGGCACGCGGGGAGGTGAACTCCCCGGAGGGCCGGACCCGGGGCAGAGGGTCAGACCCGGGGCAGGTGGTGGCCCACCAGCTCCAGCAGTCGCTCCGCGTCCTGCGGTGAGCTCAGCCCGCGCTTGGGCAGCACCTCCACGAGCAGGACGTTCGGGTCGCGGCTGAGCAGCACCAGGTGGTCGCGGGTCTCGCGGTAGCCGCGGAAGACCGACCAGCGCTGGAGGAGCCTCACATGGGCGGTCTCGGTCTCGATCCCCGTCCCGCTCACGGAGGCGCGGTACTCGCCCTGCCATTCGACGGTGCGCAGCGCGTGGTGGGCCTGGAAGTGGGGCATGGCCCAGATCAGGACGGCGCAGAACAGGGCGAGCACGACGAGCGTCGTGAGGCTGCGCTGTGCGACCAGTGTCAGCAGGGCAGTGCCGCCGAACAGCAGCGTGAAGCCCCAGCGGAGGAGGTGGAGGCGCCGGAGCCGCTCACGCACGAGCACAGCCGTGAGGATGTCGGCGCGCGTCGGCCGGTAGAGCAGCCCGACCGCGGCCTGTTCCCCACCGTGTGCTCCGGCCTGTATTCCGCCCTGCCCCGAGTCCTTGACCATGGCACGGGATCGTACTGTCCGCCTAACCCATCCTCACGACCAGGTGGGCGCGGTCCCGACTCCGGGCCACCAGACGGGCGTTGGCCTCGTCCGATTCGTGGACCCAGCGCTCGGCCCGGGCCCGGTCCTTGCCGAAGCGGACGTGTCGTTCGACGAGCCGGGGGACGCGGCGGCGGTCGTCCAGGTCCAGGTACCAGGCCTCGTCGAGGAGGGGCAGGGCCGCGGCCCAGGGGCCCTCGTCGTGGAGGAGGTAGTTGCCCTCGGTGACGACGAGCGGGACGTCGGGCGGGACCGGTATCGCTCCGGCGATCGGTTCCTCCAGGGAGCGGTCGAAGGCCGGGGCGTAGACGGTGACGCCCGGTTCGGGGGCGCGGAGGCGGGCGAGGAGCGCGGTGTACCCGGCGGCGTCGAAGGTGTCGGGCGCGCCCTTCCGGCCTGCCCGGCCGAGGCGCTCCAGCTCGGCCTGCGCGAGGTGGAAGCCGTCCATCGGGACGAGGACGGCGAGCCCGTCGAGGCGAGCGACGAGCCGCGCGGCGAGCGTGGACTTCCCGGCGCCGGGAGGACCCGCGAGGCCGAGGAGCCGGCGCGTTCCGGGCGCGGCGAGGCGCCGCGCGCGGGCGGCCAGCCGGTCGAATCCCTGTGCGTCCATGCGGGGCATCGTCCCACCGGGCGGGGGCGAGCGGCAGTGGCTCGGCTCCGGGCCGGTCCACCCCTCGCCCCCACCTCACCCCTCACCCCTCCCCACCTCAGCCCCCATCGCCCCCACCTCACCCCTCACCCTCCCCACCTCGCCCTTTGCCCCCGACCCTCGCCCTCGACCCTCCTCCCACCCTCGGTCCGACCCTCGATCCGACCTCGATCCCGCAAGGGTCGCGCAGGGGGTTGACGCGGGTAGGTTCCTACCCGTTCCGCGTATTACGTTGGGGTTATGCCGTCCATCGCACTCGTCACTCTCGTCGTCCGTGATTACGACGAGGCCATCGCCTTCTACACCGACGCCCTCGGCTTCGACCTCGTCGAGGACACCGACCGGGGCGACGGCAGTCGCTGGGTCGTCGTCCGCCCGCGCGGCGCAGCCGGCGTCGGCGGCCTCGGCAACGTCGGCCTGCTCCTGGCCCGCGCCAAGAACGAGGCCGAGACGGCCTCGGTCGGCAACCAGACGGGCGGCCGCGTCGGCTTCTTCCTCCACACCGAGGACTTCGCCCGCGACCACGCCCGGATGACCGCGGCGGGCGTCCGCTTCCAGGAGGAGCCGCGCCACGAGCCGTACGGCTCGGTCGCCGTCTTCGAGGACCTCTACGGCAACCGCTGGGACCTCCTCCAGCCGGCGGACGCCCCCGCCTTCGCCTAGGACCTGTCCCGGGCGATCACGCTGCGGTGACGTGCCAAGGGCTCCTGTCTCAGGCCATCAGTAGGGTCCGCAGACATGGGAGCGAGTAGATGGTCGTACTTCACGCCTTTCCAGCACAGTGAGCAAGATGCGCTGAACGATCTTCGCGAGACGGTCTTCGCCCGGGACGCCGAGTACTACCGGGAAGCAGGCATCGAGACGCCGGCAGCGCTGACGGCGAGCGGTTGGCCAGAGGAGGAGCCGACGCATTCGGTGCTGGACGTCGAGCGCGTAGTCCGTTGCGAGGAAGACATGGAGGAGCCCGGTGACGTGAGGGTGGTCGAAGCGGCGGAAGTCATCGAACTGTTCGGGACGGCGCAGCCCGTGCGGGAGGTTGTCGAGCAGGCCCTGAAACGGGCCGGAGACGGCTGGTTCCCTCCGTTCGATCGCGGCTCCGGCTGCTGCACGATCGTTTACGGAGGCGAGGGCCGCCCGGCAGAGCTGTGCTTCTGGGGCTTCACCGGAGACTGATCCGGGCCCCACGGCCAGAGACACCACCAGCACTTCCCTGGCCGATCATGTGCGGAGCCAGATGGCGAGGGCTGCGACAGCCGCGGTCCGCTTGCGCGGCCTGCCCGGCCCGATCCGCGGGACGCGAATCTTCTCCTGCACCGTCCTGAACTGCGTACAGTCCGCCCGCTGTCCCGGTGTGACGACCAGGGACAGCGGGCGGCAGCGGCCGTCCGCGCTCAGGTGGAGCTTGGTCGTGACCCCGCCGCGCGATCGGCCCAGCCCTCACCTCCCGCACCACCTCCACCAGGCGGGCGACGAGGCTCTGCCACGACGTCTCGTCCTGGTGTTCTGCTGCCGCGTCCCCCTTTGAGGCGGGAACAGGGGGCGGTTCAGCGCGGGCGCCGGCAGCGTGTTGATGTGCCCGCACGACGATCTTGCGTGGTCTTCCCGCGCCCTCGGGGATGGCCTCAGAGGCCTACGAACGCCTCTGACCGCCCACCGCGCGGCTGTCACCCTTGCGCCGCTCCTGATGTGGGCGTGTCACCTGAAGACAACTCCCAGCGGCGAAAACCGCTGTCGCGCGGCCCGTTGCCCTCCCTACACTCACGTCTCGGCGCACGGATCGGTGCGCCGACCGGCACCTGACCGAGGGGGGAGACGACCGTGCGAAGCCGTAGCAACAGCCGTGGCGCCGTCGCCGTGTCGCCCTCCCGTGCCCGGTACGACGTGATACTCGCCTCCTCGGCCGAGCGGTGGCGGCTGCGCGCCCGCCATCGCCGCCCGTGACGACGCCGTCCTCCTGACAGGGGCCTCCTGACAGGACCGACCGGCCGCCGTCCGGGAATCGCGCTGCCCCGTTTCCACGCAGCAGCGAAAGGCACGAGACCGTGCGTACCCCTCTCGGCACCAGCAACAACAACACCAGCACCAGCACCAGCGTCCGCAACCTCGGCATCCTCGCCCACGTCGACGCGGGCAAGACCACCGTCACCGAGCGGTTCCTCTTCCTCACCGGCGCCATCCACAAGCGCGGCGAGGTCCACGACGGCACGACCGTCACCGACTTCGACCCGCAGGAGCGGGACCGGGGCATCACGATCTTCGCCGCGGCCGTCAGCTGCGACTGGGCCGGGCACCGGATCAACCTGATCGACACACCCGGTCACGTCGACTTCTCCGACGAGGTCGAGCGCTCGCTGCGCGTCCTCGACGGCGCCGTCGCCGTCTTCGACGCCGTCGCGGGCGTCGAGCCGCAGAGCGAGACGGTGTGGCGGCAGGCGGACCGGCACGGCGTCCCGCGCATCGCGTTCGTCAACAAGCTGGACCGCGCGGGCGCGGAGCTCGACAGCGCCGTGGAGTCGATCCGTACGCGCCTCGGCACCGTCCCGCTCCCCGTCCAGCTCCCCATCGGGCGCGAGGACGGTTTCACCGGCGTCGTGGACCTGGTCCGGATGCGGGCGTACGTGTGGGCCGACGGCGCCGACACGTACACCGAGCAACCGGTCCCGGACGAGCTCCGGGACGAGGCCCGGCACCGCAGGCGACGCCTGGAGGAGACGGTGGCGGAGCTGCACCCGGCGGCCCTGGAGGAGTTCTGCGCGGACTCCGCGCTCTCCGCGGGGACCCTGACGGGCGCGCTCCGCGACCTCACCCTCACCGGCGATGCCGTCGTCGTGCTGTGCGGCTCGGCGTACCGCAACCGGGGCGTCGAACCGCTCCTCGACGCCGTCGTCGCGTACCTCCCGGCACCGTCCGACATGCCGCCGGTGCGCGGCGAGATCCCGGCGGACCCGGAGGCGCCGTTCACCGCGCTCGCGTTCAAGGTGAGCGCGACGGCCACCGGCCGCATGACCTACGTCCGCGTCTACGCGGGCACGATCGCGAAGGGGGACACCGTGCTCGACACCACCACCGGCCGCACCGAGCGCATCTCCCGCATCCTGCGCGTCCAGGCCGACCGGGCGACGGAGGTCGACGTGGCACGCGCCGGCGACATCGTCGCCGTCGTCGGCCCGAAGGCCGCCCGCGCGGGCGCGACGCTCTGCGCCCCGGACGCGCCGGTCCTCCTCGAACCGCCGACGACCGCCGACCCGGTGGTCTCGGTCGCCGTGGAGGCCCGCCGGAGCACGGACACCGGCAAGCTGGCGACGGCGCTCGCCCGGCTCTCCGAGGAGGACCCGTCGCTGGTCGTGCGCTCCGACCCGGAGACCGGCCAGACCGTGCTCTCGGGCCTCGGCGAACTGCACCTGGAGGTCGCGGTGGAGAAGCTCCGGCGCGACCGGGGCCTTGAGGTGACGGTCGGCCGTCCGCAGGTCGCGTACCGCGAGACGGTGGCGAAGGGCGTCACCGGTCTGCTGCACCGCCATGTCAAACAGGACGGTGGCGCGGGCCAGTTCGCCCACGTCGTCATCGACCTCGAACCGACCGGGACGGACGAGGAGTTCGCGTTCTCCTCGACGGTCACGGGCGGTCGCGTGCCGCAGGAGTACGTCCGCGCGGTCGAGGCCGGCTGCCGGGACGCCCTCGTCGAGGGTCCCCTCGGCGGCCACCCGGTGACGGGTGTCCGGGTCACGCTCACGGACGGCGCCACGCATCCGAAGGACTCCTCGGAGCTGGCGTTCCGCACTGCGGGCCGCTTCGCCCTGCGCGAGGCGCTCCGCGCGAGCGCGATGACGCTCCTGGAACCGGTGGCCGAGGTCACGGTCACCGTCCCGGCGGAGTCGGTCGGCGCGGTCCTCGGCGACCTCGCGGCCCGCCGCGGCCGGGTGACGGACTCGACCACCCGCTCCGGTACGGCGGTGGTCTCGGCGACGGTGCCGCTGGCCGAGCTCTTCGGCTACGCGTCCCGCCTCCGCGGCCGCACCCAGGGCCGGGGCACCTTCACCACCCGGCCCGCGGGGTACGCCCCGGCACCGGCCCCGTAGGACCACCTGAACGACGCCGTTCGGCCCGCACAAGCGGTGCGGGCCGAACGGCGTGGCGGCCTGGTTCTACGGCGCCAGGGTGCGCAGGACGCAGAACTCGTTGCCCTCGGGGTCCGCCATGACCAACCAGCTCCGGTCCGGTCCCTGACCCACATCCGCCTTGGTGGCGCCGAGGCCGAGCAGTCGGGTCACCTCGTCCTCGGTGCTGCGGTCGATCGGACTGATGTCGAGGTGAAGCCGGTTCTTCACGGTCTTGCCCTCGGGCACCCGGTCGAAGCACATGGTGGGCGGCATCTGGCGGGCCCGCACCTCCTCGACGGTCGGCACCCAGGAGCCGATCTCGACCAGACCCTCACTCCGGTCGATCACCTTGAAGTCCAGGACCTCGCACCAGAAGGCCGCGAGCGCCTCCGGATCGTGGCAGTCAACGGCCAACTCGGTGAACCTACTTGTCATGACACTCCCAGAAAGCGCGGAAAGCGCTCAGGGTATGCCGCTCGTCCGGCGGATCCGAGTTCTTTTCTTCTCCAGCGTGCTGCAGAAGGCTGTGTCCGGGCAGGTCAGAGCCGGGATGGCGGCCGGTCCGGCCATGCGACGAGGGCGAGGTTGTGCGTGTGGGCGACGGCCTTCCAGCAGGATCTTCCCCGGATCGTGCACCGCCCGCGGCTTGCGCCACGGCGCCGGTGCCGCCGATATCGCGCCGTCCAGCCCGGACTTGCGGACCGTCTCGACCAGCAGCACCGCCCCGGCCTGCGAGACCACCCCGCGGCCACCGCCCTCGACGCGCCCGCGGGGGTAGAACCCGATGCTCTTCTTCACCTGAGAAGTGCCTCCGGCCGGAGCAGGAACAAGGACCTCGACAATCCGGCTGTCGGCCGACAGGTGGATCTTCGTCGTCAGCCCGCCACCGACCGCCCAAGCGCATGATCATTCGGCTCGTCGGCCAGCCCCCCCTTTCTTTACGGGCCCCGGCCGCGTGCTGGTGGGCACGAACGACGGTGGAATCCACCGCGACGACCCAGTCGAGACCATCCTCGGTGTCGGCCTGGGCGAGCAAGCTGGTGAAGACCCTCTTCCGGCTGCCGTCGGCTGCCCACTTTCGCTTTGAGTCCTGTGCGGCGCGTCAGCTGGGGCGGCAGACTGAACCACCCTGCTCGCTCAGCCTGCTTGGGGCCGGTGAGAATCAGAGATCGTCGGCGATGACCACGACCTGGATGCGGTCACGGGCATCGATCGTGGCCAGGCCGCGGCCGACACGGGTCTTGACTGTGGACTCGCACCGGACGAGCCGGCGGAGATCTCGCCGCTGGTCAAGCCCTTGCCGATGGCTGTGAAGTCTCTTGACACGCTCGGACGCCGCCCTCAGACTCACTCCACCATTCGCGTTAACGCAAACATGCGGAGGGGCCTCGTCGGACCGCGGCGATCACCAGGTCTCCGCATAAGCCGGGCAGAGAAAAGAGCCGACCGGGTTCCCTTTTCCCTCGACCGCGATCCATGCGACCGGGCGCCGTCCTGACAAGGTGGCCGCCGACGGGACGCGGACAGTGATCCATACGCCAGGCCCGGGCCACAGCAGCGGCATCCGTGCACCACCACTGGCGCTGCCCCCTGCCCTGGCCGGCGGCCAGGACTTCCCAAGGAGAATCCGTGCACCTGCCCCGTTCCCTGCGTGCGGCTCTGGCCGTCACCATCGCCGCCGCGCTGCCGCTCGCCGCGGCCGTTCACGCCCAAGCCTCGAGCAAGGGATCCACCAGCCAGACGGCCGCTGCGACGAAGCGCCCCAAGTCTTTGGTGATCGGCATCGATGGCGCGACGTTCGCCACGTTCAGCAAGGCGAGAATGCCCAACGTCAAGAGCCTGATGACCGGTGGCATGACCGCCACCAGCAACCTCTACGCTTCTCCGATGGCCCCGACCTACTCGGGACCGGGATGGTCCTCTATCGCCACCGGCACCTGGCCCGACAAGCACAAGGTGGTCGACAACAGCTTCAACGGCGCCCGCTTCGACCTCCATCCCGACTACTTCACCCGCCTGGAGACCGCCAATTCATCGCTGAACACGCTGGTCGTGGGCACCTGGTCCGCCGTCCCCACCACGATCTTCGGCTCGGCCACAGACCTTCGTCTCGGCGGTGTCAGCGACACGGACACCACCACGACGGCCGTCGCCAAGCTCTCCAAGACCGACGCCGACGCCACCTTCGTCCACCTCGACAACGTCGACGAGGCCGGCCACTCCCATGGCACCGACAGCACGGAATACCTCAACGCCCTGAAGGCCGCCGACGCCAGTGTGGGACAGATCATCCAGGCGGTGAAATCCAGGACCAGCTACGCCAACGAGGACTGGCAGATCATCATCACCGCCGACCACGGCCACACGCCCAGCGGAGGCCACGGCGGAAACACCCCCGCCGAGCGCCAGACGTTCGTCATCGCCAAGGGCACCGGCTTCACCCCGGGATCGGTCCGCTACGACGTCAAGATCACCGACATCGCTCCTACCGTCCTCGCACACTTCGGCATCGCCAACGACCCGACCTGGCAACTGGACGGCAAGCCGATCAAGACCCTCACCCCTGACGCCTTCGACGCCCTGCGTCCCTCCCTGCAGACCGCGATCGACGAAACCGGTCTGCAGTCAACCCTCAAGGGATGGACGACCACCACGCCGACCGGCTGGAGCATCGACAACTCCGCCATGCCCGCCGGAGGGGTCACCGAATGGCGCGGCTGGTCCTTCGCCACCGACGAGTTCTGGACCAACACCGACCTCGGCCAGAGCCGCGAGACCAACGTACGTGCCCGCAACGTCTTCGCCGTCGCCGACTCCGACGAGTGGGACGACAACACACACGGCGACGGACAGTTCGACTCCACCCTCGTCAGTCCCGCCTTCCCCGTGATCGGTGGCGCGCAGGCGACCGTCTCCTACGCCACGAACTACAAGATCGACGGCCCTCAGACCGGAGACGTCTACATCTCCTTCGACGACGGCACCCCCCAACTACTCGCCTCCTACCGCGAAGACATCAACACCGTCGAGAGACTCACCGTCGACGTCCCGGCGGGGGCGACCTCCGCCCGGCTGCGATTCCACTACACAGGCACCAACAGCGCCTTCTGGACCGTCGACCAGGTCGCGGTTACTCCCTGACCCCACGCACGTCGCCTGATTGCGCTGGTCAGCGACATGTACACCCACTGGGTCGGCCCCTCCACTGCCATCTCGCCGATCAGCGGGCCCACCTGGCCGACCTCGGCGACCGGATGGCCGCCGAGGTCTTTCAGCAGCAGCCGCCAGGTAGGAATCAGTCGTTGCGAGCTGTTTAGTAATGCTGGGTCCTGTGCAAATATGTTGACTCTCGGTTGGGCTCAGGCTCCAATGTCCACCGCGGCTTTACTGCGGCCGGCTTCACGAGATTGACGACAGGGACCACGCATGACGGGCACACCCATACGGATCGGACTGGCCGGCTACGGCTTCGGCGGCAGGTACTTCCACGCGCCGCTGCTCGCCTCGACCCCGGACTGCGAGTTCCTCGGGGTGGTCACCACCTCTCCCGAGCGCCGCAAGCAGATCGCCGACGAGCTCAACCGGCCGACGTACGACTCCTTGGAGGAACTGGCCCGGGCCGGAGCCGAGGCGGTCGCGATCTCCACCCCGGCGGCCACGCACATCCCGCTGGCCCAGGAGGCGCTGAGGCTGGGCTTGGCAGTGGTCTGCGACAAGCCGTTCGCGCTCGACGCCGCTTCGGCCCGGGAGACGACGGAACTGGCGGAGCGGTTGAAGGTTCCACTGACGGTCTATCAGAATCGGCGCTGGGACTCCGACTTCCTGACTCTGCGTCGGCTTGTGGCCGACGGCGCGCTCGGCACTCTGACCCGCTTCGAGTCGCGTTTCGAGCGGTTCCAGCCCGAGCCCGGCCCGCCGGCCGCGGGCGGTGGCACCCTGCTCGACTTCGGCAGCCACCTTGTCGACCAGGCACTCGTCCTGTGCGGACCAGTCGAGCGGGTGTACGCGGAGATGCGGAGCCGCGTCGGCGGCGAGGAGCTCGATGAGGACGTCTTCGTCGCGCTGACCCACCGGAGCGGCGTCCGGTCGCACCTGTCCGGCAGCTGGCGGCAGGGCGCACCCGGCCCGCGCTTCCGCGCCACCGGGACCACCGGGACGTACGTGGCCGACGGCGTGGACGGCCAGGAAGCCCTGCTGATCGCGGGTGCCTCCCCGGCGTCGGAGGGTGAGCGCTGGGGCGTCGAGCCCGAGCGGCGTTGGGGCCAGGTGCTGCGCGGCGACCACGCCGAGTCGGCACCGTCCGCCCGCGGCGAGTGGGACCTCTTCTACCCGGCCTTCGCCGCCGCGGTCCGTGGCACCCGTCCGCTGCCTGTAGATCCCTGGGATGCCGTGACCACCGCGACAGTACTGGACGCCGCGCGCGACAGTGCCGCCACCGGCGAGGTCGTACGCTTGCCCTGACTCTGCGGGCGACCACGTTCACCTGCCACGACGCGGTACGGGGAGCGCTGCGCGAGCTCCTGAAATCGGCCATGGCCCGCCGCCGCGCACCAGCCCCTCCCGCGCCGCTGGAACTCCTTGCGCCCCATCCCCACTTCGCCCAGGCCGCACAGGCGACCCCGCGCAGGTGGAGCCCGACGAGGTAGCTCCCGGGCGTGTTGCCGTACCGAGGGTCCTCGACCCGATCACGCGTGGGCACGGCAGAACTCGCGGACGGTGTGGTTGAACCGCTCCGGTGCCTCGAGGTTGCTGACGTGCCCCACGCCGGGGAGCACCACAAGCTCGGTGTTCGGAATCGCGTCCTCGAACGCATGGGCGACACTCAAGGGTGACCGCACATCGAGCTCGCCCCAGAGGAGCAGGGTCGGCACCGTGATCGCGGGCAGCAGGTCGCGCTCGTCGGCCTCGGCCATCATGAACAGCTCCGCCCCCAGGGTCTCCGGCCGCACGTCGTCGGCCATCGTGTCGAGCAACGGCACGAACGCGGCGGGAGGGTCACCGGCGAACAGCCCCGGCAGCGTCGGATCGAACCGCTCCCGGGGCACCGCGAGCATCCGCTTGGCCCCCTCGACCCGGGCCGCCACCTCCTCCGGCGGCAGCGAGCCCTTCCACCCGGCGTAGGTGTCGACCATGATCAGCGTCCTGACCAGCTCCGGGCGGTGGCGATACAGCTCCAGCGCGACCGTCCCGCCCCAGGAGATCCCGGCAACGTGGGCCGGGCCGAGCCGCAGCGCCTCGATCACGGCGGCGAGGCAGTGCGCGAAGTCCACCAGGCCGAAGCCGGCCGGCAGATCGGAGGAACGCCCCGCGCCCGGCTCGTCCCAGGCCACCACGGTGAACTCATCTTCCAGGTCCGCGAGTTGTGGCTGCCACATGCGGCCGTCCAGGCCTGCTCCGTGCACGAGAACCAGGGGCGGGCCGTGACCCACGCGCGCGTAGGCGACCTCGACCCCGCCAACCTGCACCGTTGCCATGACACCAGGCTAGGCGCGGCTGCGGGCGGTGTCGCGGCGTGCGGCTCGGGTGCGCACCTACTGCCGGAGCTTCAGGGCATGCTCCGGTCGTGATCACGTGGCGGGGTGGAGGCTGCGAAGCCGGCTCACCGCCCCGCGCAGGCGGGCATCTTGATCACGGCTGGAGACCGGCCTAGGCCGTCTTTCCCGCCTGGGATTCGATGAACTGGCGCAACTCGTCGCGCGGGTCGGGGCCCAGACCCTTGCGCCAGATCTGATTCGACCGCTCCCCCGCCGGGATTCCGCGAAGAAACATGTCGCGCATCTCGGAGACGGCCGCCCGCTTCGCAGCTTCGCCGCGTCGGCGGCTGTCCTCGCTCCCGTCGTCGGCGGCCAGGACTTCGGCAAGCCGGCGCTCCCAGTCCCTCACGCGGTCCCACACATGCATCTCCATGTGCCCGGAGCCCGCGTACTGAAGGCCGACCAGAACCCACCCCTGTGCCTCCGACAGGGGCTTACTCCCTGATACCCACTCGGTCACCAACTCGGCGGCGGCAAGCGCCAGTTCCACATCGGTCTGCTTGTCGGCAGCAGTCGAGGCGGCGCTTTTCTCGTCTCGTGAATCCGTCATGCGTTGACCATACCGCGTTATCGTCACTTTGACGGTAACGACGCCGATCACAGCGGGGCGAATATGGCTGCGATGTCCGATGAGCAAGCATTTGATAGTTTCAGCTCCTCCATGCGGGGCCCCTTCAAAACCGATCGCGGCCTTCTCCGGGTGTACGCCACCGCGGAGCAGATGGGGCGGTTCCAGGGCGAGCGGCTGACCGGCATGACGGACACGTACAGCTGGGAACCCGCAACTCGCATCGCGCGGTTCGTGGGCACGCAGGACAGCGCCCTCGTGCGGAAGTTCCGGGGCAACACCTGGGCACGGATAGTCCAGGACAAGGCGGACTACTACTACTGGCTGGCCGCGGAAGGCAGGATCGGCATCTCCGCTCCCTCACAGCCGGGCGACGAGACCGAACAGGAGATCCGGGCCACCACTGAATACTTCCGTTGGGCGGAGAGAGAGCTTGAGGAGTGGGAGACGGCGCTCACGTTCCCACCCGTCCCCGTGCACAACCTGGTGGTGGTCCGGCTGCACGTCACCAGGACCTACGGCGCGTTCCGCCCCGAGGACGAGCTGGATGAATGGGTGGAGCCGATGTACTGGTGAACCCGCGCCCGCAGGAAGGATGAGGGGATGGGGTCGACGATCACCGGTCTCCCGGCAGAGTTCTGGACCGTCCGGTACGAGGGTTCGCGTTTCCCGGGCGCCGCGTCCGTGGCCGCCCGGCCGGGCCTCGCGGCCGGCGCCAACTGCCAGTTGTTCGCGTACGAGGTGCTGCGGCACTTCGGCCTGACGCCTCCGGACCTGCGCTCCTCCGAGCTCTGGAGCGACACCGAGGCCACGGTCCACGTGCCGGTCGCGCACCCCCTCGACCTGGTCCTGTTCAGCTCCACGGCCAGCGCGTACGGGGCCCATGTCGGCGTCCACGTCGGGGACGACGCGATCCTCCACCTGTGCGCGGAGGTCGGGCACCCGACGGTGTGGGGGTCGGCGGACTTCGCGGCACGAGAGCGCTACGCCGTCCGGCTCGGCGCCAAGAGGGTCCTCCCCCGGCCGACCTCCCGGCCGATCCCCGGGCCGACCTCCCGCCCGACCCCCCGGCCGACTCCCGGGCCGACCTCCCGGCCCACCTGAGACACCCCCAGGCAGGTGGAGCAGCCGCGTCAACAGCCCTGCGGATCAATACACCTGGGCCGTGCCGCCACCCGAGCAGATTCCACCGTTCCGCCTTGTACGAATCGGGTGGGTCCGCTGCCCGCGAATGCCCTGTGCCACGATGCGGGGACCGGCCGTCCACCGCACGCGGACGTGCCGGCACCGTACGACACGAGGAGCGACACGATGAGCACGACCCCCGGCGGCTACCTCTCCGACCTCTTCTCCCTCGAAGGCCGCACCGCCCTCGTCACCGGCGGCAGCTCCGGCATCGGCCGGGCCATCGCCACCGCCCTCGCCCGGGCCGGGGCGAGCGTCGTCGTCCTGGCGCGGAAGGAGGGCGAGCTCGTCGCGACCGTGGACGAGCTGACGGCCGACGGCTGCCGGGCCGCCTGGGTGAGCGCCGACCTGAGCACCCGCGAGGGCGTGCGGGCCGGGGCCGAGGAGGCCGCCGCCGTCTTCGGCGAGCCGGACATCCTGGTCAACTCGGCCGGGATCAACCTCCGTCCCCCGATGGGCGAGCTGGGCGACGAGGTGTGGGACACCACCATGGCGATCAACCTGGAGGCGCCGTTCCTCCTCGGCCGGCGTTTCGGGCCCGGCATGGCCGAGCGCGGTTTCGGGCGGATCATCCACGTCACCTCGCAGCAGGCGCACCGCGCGTTCGTGCAGAGCGGCGCGTACGGGGTGTCCAAGGGCGCCCTGGAGTCGCTGGCCCGTTCGCAGGCCGAGGCCTGGTCCCCGTACGGGGTCACGTGCAACACGCTGGTCCCCGGCTTCGTCATGACGCCGCTCAACCAGCGGCTCTCCTCGGATCCCGAGAAGGTGGCCGCGCTGGCCGCCCGCACGATGGTCGGCCGCAACGGTCTCGCCGAGGACTTCGCGGGGGCGGCGGTCTTCCTGGCGAGCGGCGCGTCCGCGTACGTCACCGGGCAGTCCGTCTTCGTGGACGGCGGCTTCTCCGTCCACTGACCCCGTCCGTCCCACCTGTCGCAGCAGCCCGGCGCGGGCGCTCCGTCACCGTACGGAATCGGCCACATCTCGCCCCGCAGGGCTGACGGTTTTCGGTCATTGTTCGCCGAACCCCTGGCATCTCGCACCACGGCCACTTGAATGGCTTCACTTGTGTGCGAAGAACAATCGGGGGAGCACATGGACCCACTGACGGCCATCGCGGCGGCGGGCGTCGCGCTCGTGGTCAAGGGCGCTCTGGAAGCCACCGGGCAGGAGGCGGGGCGCAGCGGCTGGACCGGCGGGGCCCGGCTCGTGGCCCGGATCAGGGAGCGGTTCCGCGGGGACTCCGACGCCCAGACCGCACTGGAGCGCGTGACCGACACGCCGGACGACGAGACCGGACAGCAGGACCTGGAGCGGATGCTCGCGGCGCACATGCTGCGGGACCGCGACTTCGAGAGCGACATCCGGAAGCTGGTCGACGAGGCCGTCGCGGCGAGCGGTCGCGGTGGTCCGCAGGTCAGCGCGGCCCTGATCAAGAACGCCCAGATCTTCAACGAGAAGGTCGAGATCAAGGGCGACTGGAACGTCTCGTAGCGACGTCCCGCCCCGTTCGGACCCCCTGCCTGCCGGGTCCGTTCCTGATCGGTTCCGCCCCTGCGCAGAGAGGGGCCGCCACAGTGCTGCCCTCCGCCGCCCCACCCCGGAAGACCGTGTGCCATGAGCGAGGAATCCACCGCCGAGCCGCCACCAGGCGGTACGAGCGACCGCTCCGATCCGGCAGCCACCCCGCCCGCCTCCGCCGACGCCCCGAAGGGCTTACCGGAGAGTGAGCGGCGGCCCGCCGGAGTGGAGCAGGACGGACCCGTCAACAAGTCCGACGCGCTGCGCTCCCTCAAGGAGGGCACGGCGACCGACGACGCCGAGCGGTCCGAGGCGCTGAAGGCGGGCGCCATCGCCGACCTCATCGCCCAGCGCCTCAACGCCGACGCCTCCGGCACCCGGATCGGCACGCTGGCCCTCTTCAACGACTCCGTCAGCTTCGGCGGCGGATTCCACAGCGGCGGCGGCACGGGTCGTACGTCCCACCACGGCGGAGGCTCCGTACCGCCGCTCACGGCCGCCGAACTGAGCGACCACACCGACCTGTTCGTACAGCCGGAGGGGTACGACTCCGCCCTCACCGCCCTCTGCGAGCGGCGGCTCCTCGTCCTCACCGGGCCCTCCGGCAGCGGCCGTGAGGCCGCCGCCGTCAATCTGCTCGCCGAGGCGCTCGTCCTGAGCGGCGCGGACGGCGGCGGCGTCTGCCACCGGCTCCTCGACCCGGCCGCCGTCCTCGCGCCCGACTGGGAACCGCCCGTCAAGAACAGCGGCTACCTCGCCCTCGTCGAGGACGGGCCCGCCGGGGCGCGCGACTTCACGGCGCTCCCCCGGCGCCTGCACGCCGTCGTGGCCGCCCTCCGCGCCCAGGGCTGTCACCTCGTACTCACCGGCGGCCAGGACCTCGCCGTCGCCGTGCGGGGCGACGGCGGCGAATCGGTCCCCGCGCACGCCCTCACGCCCGTCGACCCGATCGCCGTCCTCGAACGGCGCGTCCTCGGGCACGGCGGTACCCGGGAGGCCCGCGCCCGGCTCCGTGCCGAGCTCGACTCCGGCGGGGTCGTCGACACCCTGCGGGAGATGCCCGCCGCCCGGCACGCCGTCCGCCTGGCCGCCGACATCGCCGCCGGGCGGGACGTGGCCGTCGCCGCCGCCGCGCTGCGCGACCCCAGCGACCAGGTGCGGACCTGGTTCGACCGGCACAGGAACCCGGAGGCGGTGGCGTTCGCGCTCGCCGCGGCCGTCCTGGAGGACAGCGGCTACCTCACCGTCGCCGAGGCCGCCGTGAAGCTCCGGGCCGCCCTCGCGACGCCCGAACCCTCCCCGCCCGACGTCCGGTTCAGGGACCGGCTCGGCGACGAGCAGCAGTGGATCCGCCTCGACAACGACGGCCTCGGGCCGACCCGGGTGTGCTTCCGCAACGCGATGGTCGGGCAGGTCGTCCTCATCTACGCCTGGACCGGCCTCGACGGCTGGCGCGAGCCGATGCTCTCCTGGCTGCGCCGGCTCCTCGACCACAGCGACCTGGAGGTCCGTGCCCGGGCCGCCGTCGCCGCCGGGGTGCTCGCCTGGGCCGACCACCACTACGCGGTGCACCGCTTCCTCACCACCTGGGCCGCCGAATCGTCCTGGCCGCTGCGCCAGGCCGCCGCGACGGCGCTCGGCGTGGCCGGCAGCCGATCCGACTCGGCGGAGGCCGTGTGGGAGCTGCTGCACCGCTGGGCGCGCGGCGGAAGCTCCGCGCGGCAGCGCCGGCTCGCCGGGACCGCCGCCAACACGGCGGGCGGGCTCCTCGGCCGTGCGGCGCCCGAGCGGGCCGTGGCCGTCCTGCACGACGCCCTCGACCGGGACGACGACTGGGGCACCCTGCCGTCCGTGGCCTGGGGAGGTGTCCACCTCCTTCACCAGGGGCAGGCCGGGCCGCTCCTCGACGCCTATCTGGAGTGGTCCGAGCCGCAGGACCTCTCCCCCATGGTCGTGAAGTCGCTCTCCGCGTTCCTCTTCGCGACGACCCGTCCGTACGAGGCGGTGGCCGACGGCCTCGTGGACGGCGTCCCCGGGGTGCCCGTGCTGCTGAGCGGACTCCCCTCGCACCGACGGGCGATCGGGGAGCTGTGGGCGCGGTCCCTCGCGCGCCGCCCGATGCAGGAAACCGCCCTCCTCGCACTGCGCGACTGGATCGACGTGTACGCCGACCGGGGCGGTCCCGCCACCCTCGACGCCCTGGGCGGCCTGCTGTGGGACATCGCCCGCAGGCCGGGCTCGCACCACGAGCGGCTGGTGTGGTGGCTCGAGAAATGGGCGCGCGACCGCGAGCGGCCCTCGCGGAACGCGGCCCTGCTGCACCGGGGCCTGACCCGTACGACCTGACCTGTACGACCTGACGTTTACGACCTGACCTGTACGACCGCGACCCGGCCCGTACGACCTGACCTGTACGACCCGGCCCGCACGACCTGAACACGCCTGAGGAAGGGAGGAGGAGCCCGTGGAACAGCAGACCTACGACCCGGTGCTGTCCAGTGAGGAGCTGCCCAAGTGGCGGCTGACGAAGCCGGTTCGGCCGCCGGAGCCGGGCCGCGCGCTCGTCCTGGTCAGGGACAGCGGCCCGTCCCTGACGATCCGGAACGGGGAGGAGATCCCGTCCTCGCGCTTCGGCGCGTACCACCGGATGTTCACCGTCGACATGACCGAGCACCGGCTCGTCCTCGACATCCCGCTGCTCAGCCGCGACCACACCTTCTCCTTCCGCAGCCGGGTCGACCTGGTGTGCCGGGTCGCCGACCCGGCCCAGGTCGTGTCGCGCGGCATCCGGGACATGAGCGGGGCCCTCTTCGGCTACCTGCGCAAGACGCTCCGCGAGGTGTCCCGGGAGCACGACATCGCCGAGTTCCACGACGCCGAGCGGGCGTTGAACTCGGCGGTGGCCGGCTTCACGGGCGACGACGCGATCCGCCTGCGGAACGTACAGGTCGAACTGCTCGTCGACGAGGACGAGATCGCCGCCAGCGGACGCGAGTTCCGTGACGTCGTACGGGAGACGAGGCTCTCCGGGATGCGGCGCGGGCGCCACCTGGACATGATCCGCGAGGAGGGCCTCGACGGCCTGATCGCCGAGATCATGGAGAAGGAGGGCCCCCGGGCCGCGCTCACCTGGATCGAGAAGAACGAGGCCGAGAAGCGCGAGGTCCGGCGCGAGATCATGCGCATGGTCCTGGACCGCGGCGACTCGGACCGGGAGCCCTTCGAGCAGGCCGAGCTGGAGCGCACCGTCCTGGAGGAGGTGCTGCGCGAGGGCGACGGGCTCTTCGACGGCGCCGCCCGGCGCGGGCGGCTGCGCGGCTCGCTGGCCCGCGCCACGGACCCCGCCCCCGCCCTCGGACCCGCGCCGGAGGACCACTACGACCACGACGCGGAACCCCGCAGGCCGCTGCGCGGCGAGGTGCTGCGCGACGAGGCCCCGGGGGACGCCGGACGGTCCCGCCCGGGCGGACGGGGACCCGGTGCGTACGGCTCCGGACGCTCGGAGACGTACGGACCCGGGCGCTCGGAGGCGTACGGACCCGGGCGCTCGGAGGCGTACGGACCCGGGCGCTCGGGCGGGTACGACGCGGGCCGTTCGGAGGGGTATGGCGACGCCAGTCGTACGGAGGGGTACGGATCCGAGCGTCGGGCGCCGCGCACGGCGGACCGCGACGGCGGAGCCGAGCGGGACCGCGACCGGGACACCGACCACGACCGCGACTTCGGACGTGACGGGGACGGCGGACGTGACCGCGACCGGGACGGCGGACGTGACCGCGACCGCGACCATGGCCGTGACCGTGATGGCGGACGCGACCGGGACGGCGGGCGCTACGGCTCGGCGCCGCGTGGCGCCGGGCGCTACGGGCCTCCCGAGGACGAGCCGCTGCCGGGCGCGGGCGGCGGCGAACGCTCCGGCCCGGGCCGTGGCCGCCCCGGACGCCCGGTCGCGGAGCCTCCCGCCGCGGCCGACGAGCCGTCCGCCACCCGGCCCGCCGCACCGTCCACCACACCGCCCACGGACCGGCCGGCGCCCCGGGTGAGCAGGGTGCGGGGCACCACCAAGCGGGACACCCCTCGACCCGGACCCGACAGGGAGCGTTGATGGCAGAGCAGGAACACAGGGCCTGGACCGCCACGCCGGGGCACAGCCCCGACCTGTGGCATCACTCGTCGCCACCCGCCGGACCGGCCGGCCCCCCGGCCCCCACGGAGCCGCCGGCGGGGCCCTTCGAGACCCTCGGCCCGGGAACCGGCCCGGAGATCGGGCCCGGTCCGATGGCGTCGAAGGGCCCGGTCGGCGTTCCGCCGTTGCCGGACGAGGAGCCCGAGCCGCCGGCCCGCCGGCCGCCGTCGCAGGCGATCTGGGCGAGGAGCACTCAGGGCCTTCACGCGCTCTCGGTGTGGACCGAGCAGGTGCCCGGTCTCGGCGAGGACGCCGACCCGTTCGTCGCCCACCACTGGGACACCGCGCAGGGCATGATCGCCGTGTTCGACGGCTCGGGCGGCGCGGGCGCCACCCCCGCCTGGCAGGATCCCGAAGGCAACTGGCACACCGGGGCCTGGGTCGGGGCCCGGGTCGCGCGCCTCGCCACCGACTGCTGGTTCCACGAGGTCGCGCGCGGGAACGAGGAGGTGGGCCCGGGAACCCTTCACGGGTACCTGAACTGGTTCCTGGCCAAGGCGCCCCAGCGGCGCAGCAAGATCGGCGGCACCATGCGCCGCCAGCTGCCCACGACCCTCGCGGGCTTGCACTACCGCATCCGCGAGGAGGGCTCCGCGGTCGAGCTGCGCCCGTTGTGGGCCGGCGACTCCCGGGCGTACGTCCTCTCCCCCGAGAGCGGACTGCACGTCCTCACCCGGGACCACACCCGCGAGAGCGACGCCCTCGAACTGCTGCGCACCGACCCGCCGATGACCAACGTGATCTGCGCGGACCGGGAGTTCACCATCGGCGCGCAGTTCATCGCCTCGTTCGAGCTGCCCTGCATCCTGGTCGTGGCCACGGACGGGTACTTCGGCTACGTCCACACCCCCGCCGACTTCGAGTACCTGCTCCTCAGCACCCTGGGCCAGGCCAACAACGAGTACGAGTGGGCCGATCTGCTGCGCCGCGAGGTGCAGGCGTACACCGGGGACGACGCCTCGCTCGCCCTGCTGGCCCTCGGCCACCACGACTTCGCCCAACTGCGCGCGCTCTACGAGCAGCGCTTCGCCGACCTCGGCGACCGGCACCTGCGGGGCCGTCCGCGAATCCTCGACCGGGCGTCCCGCGCCGGGAGCGAGGGGTCCGGCGGACCGGAGGACGAGCGCGAGACGCACGCCCGCGTCCGCGTCTGGCAGGACCAGAGCTGGCAGACCTACCGCGCCGGATACGAGACCTATCTGCCGCCCGCATCCGAGGAGTACCGATGAAGAAGGGCGAAACGATCGCGGGGTACCGCGTCGTCACCGATCCCACCAACGCCAACGGCGGCAAGTGCATCTGGGCCTTCGCGGAGAAGGACGGGGGACAGTACTTCATCAAGCAGTTCCTCGAACCGAAGCGCCCGCGCGACGACGCCGCCGACTCGAAGAGCGTACGGATCCGCCGCGAGGTCGCCCGGGAGTTCGAGCAGCGGCACCGCAAGATCATGAAGCGGCTGCGCCCGGACACGCTCGGCGGCGGCAACCTCGTCCTCGCCACCGACTTCTTCCACGAGGGCAGCACCTACTACAAGGTCACGGAGCGGATCGACACCTCCAGCCTGGACCGGCCGCAGTCCCTGGAACCGCGGCAGAAGATGGTGCTGCTCAAGACGCTCGGGTCGAGCCTCAAGCAGCTCCACGACACCGGCACCGTGCACGGAGACCTCAAGCCGCTGAACGTCCTGGTCCAGAAGCGCGAGGGCGCCGCATTCCACTCGGCGAAGCTGATCGACTTCGACGACTCCTACGACTCCGGGGACCCCCCGAATCCGGACGACATCTCGGGCGACTCCGTGTACGGCGCCCCGGAGTGGCGGCGCTACCTCCAGGGCGACGGGGCGGCCGGCCCGAAGGACCTCACCTGCGCCGTCGACATCTTCGCGCTCGGGCTCATGACCCATCTGTACGTGGTGGGCGAACTGCCCACGTACGACGCGAGGTTCGGCTCTCCCGCGGACGCCGTGAACGCCGGGGAGGAGCTCCGGCTCGACCCGCGCCTCTCCGACGAACTGCTCGACCTGCTGCGCCGGATGACCTCCGCCGCCCCGAGCGCCCGCCCGGACGTCTCCGCCTTCCTGGCGGCGCTCGCCGACCCCGGGGTGTGCACGCTCCAGCACCGCCGGCCGGGCACGACGGCCCCGACGACGGCCGCGCCCTCCGCCACGCCGTCGACCGCCACGGCCCCACCGTCCGACGAGCGCCGTAGCCGCATCCGGTCCACCTTCGGGCGCCGCAAGGACTCCGTCGGGACCCCGCCGCCGGCGGCCCCCGCCGCACCCACGACCCCCACCGTTCCCGCGCCCGCGCCTCCTCCCCCGGCGGCCGGCGAACCGGCACCGGCACCGACCCCGGAGCCCGCGCCGACGCCGGGCACGTCCCGCGTCCGCATCAACCTCGGCGGTCGCCGCGGCGACCGCCGTACCCCCTGACAAGGAGAACCACCCATGAACGATGCCCGCGGGCAGTACCAGGGCAATCTGCAGTACGCCGTCGACATCGCCCTGTGCATCGACGCGACCGGCAGCATGCACCCCGTCCTCGACACGGTGAAGTCGAGCGCCCTCCAGTTCCACCAGCGCCTCGACGACGTGATGGCCAAGAAGGGCAAGTCCATCAGCCAGCTGCGGCTGAAGGTCATCGCCTTCCGCGACTTCGGCGACGACCCCTCGGACGCCATCGAGGAGACCGACTTCCTCCACCTCCCCGCCCAGGCGAAGGAGTTCGAGCAGTTCGTCAGCGGAATCGACGCGGGCGGCGGCGGTGACATCCCGGAGTCCGGCCTGGAGGCGCTGGCGCTCGCGATCAACTCCCCCTGGGAGACCGGGCTCGACCGCAGGCGCCACGTCATCGTGATGTTCACGGACGCCCCCGCGCACGCCCTCGGTACGGTCGGCGCGGACGCGGCCACCTACCCGCGGAACATCCCCCGGAGCATGGACGACCTCTTCGAGCAGTGGGGTTACGCCCGCAGCCAGACCTCGGTCATGGAGCAGTCCGCCAAGCGCCTGGTGCTCTTCGCCCCCGAGGAGGCTCCCTGGTCCGATCCGATCGCCGAGGAGTGGGACCTCACCCTGCACTTCGCCTCCAAGGCGGGCGAGGGACTGGAGGAGTTCGAGATGGACGAGATCATCGAGACGATCGCGAACAGCCTGTGAGTCTGGAGTGGGACGGCTTCCGCCTCTCCCTGGGGTCCGACGGTCTTCTGGAGTTCACCTGGATCGGCGGAGGGATCTTCGAGACCAGGGTGACGAACTGTCTCTCGGCCTCGCTCCGCCATCCGAAGGAGGCGGGCGGGAGCCACCGGCTCGTCTTCCGGTTCCGCTTCCCCGGCATCGCCACGGGGTCCGAGTCGGTCGTGATCCGCGCGGACGTGCCCGTCGGCAAGGTGGATCAGGCCCAGCGCCTCGTGGGTGTGCTCTGGAGGGACTACGGGGTGCCGGACGAGGCCGACGCGAAGGCGGACGCGGAGACCGTCACCGTGTCCGGGACGGCGCGGGCCCCGGTCACGGTGACGGCCACGGACGGCCACACGGGCACCGGCCACGGTCTCGACACTGACACCCGCACCGGCATCGACGCCGGTCCCGGCGCCGGCGCCGTGCCGGAGGCGGCCTCGGACGAGGCCGAGCTGGAGCGGACCCCCGACGCGCCCGGCTGGATCGTCAGCCCCGCCGGACCGGGGTCCAGAGAACTCTTCCGGGCCGTGATGGAACGCCCGGCGAACAGCGACCATTAGGAGGGACGACAGGGGTGGCGGGCTCGGCCAACTGGAAGTGCGCGGACTGCGACAACAACAACGGACCGAAGGACACGGCCTGCGCCATCTGCGGGTCGACCCGGCGGGCTCCGATGCCGCGGCCCGCCGCCCCGTCGCGCCCGGCGCCGAAACGCCCGTCGCCCGCCCGGCCCGCCGGCGACTGGCAGTGCACGAGGTGCCGCGCCACCAACCCGGCGCGAAGGTCCACCTGCGCCGGCTGCGGCAAGGACTGGAAGGAGACCGGCGGCCCCGCGCCGAAGAAGACGTCTCCGCGGCCCGCGACCCCGAAGGCCACGCCCCCGAGGACGACGACGCCCCGGACGACGACCCCGAAGGCCACACCTCCGAGGACGAGCCCGACCAAGAAGGCGACCCCCAGGAAGGCGACCCCGCCGCGCACCGGCACCACCGGAAGCCGGCCGACGGGTGTCTTCTACCCGCCGCCGAGCAGCACCGGCTACACCCCGACGCCGCCCCGGGCGACGACCCCGTCCTCGTACACCCCTCCCTCGTACACCCCGCCCCGGTACACGCCGCCGACCTACACCCCGCCCCCGTACCGGGCGCCGGTGAAGAAGAAGTCGAACGGCTGCATGATCAGCTGCCTCGGCGTGGTCGGCGGACTCGTGCTGCTGGGGATCGCGCAGAGCGTCTTCATCGGGGCCCTCGACTCGGACGACCCGACCGACTCGAAACCGACGTCGAGCCCGAGCAGCACCGGCGCCACGTGCCCGTCGCGTATCGCCTCGGCGCTGCCGAGCGGCAAGGGCGCCACGCTCGTCGAGGCCTTCCACACGGAGGACCACCAGATCACCCTCTGCCGTACGAAGGCGGGGAAGCTGTACTACTACGGCGAGTTCAGGGACCGGCGCGAGGCGGGCATCGCCATGCCGGCGAAGAAGACGAGCGACGGGTACGAGGCGAACAACAGCCCGTACCGCTACGTCATCAGCGGCGGCACCGTGACCATCTACAAGTCGGGCTCCCGCCTCGACCGCGAGGAGCTCACCCCGGAACCCTCTCCGAGCTGAGCCCCCGCGCGGGGAACGCCCCCGCGCGGGGCACGCGTACCGCTACGCCTGAACCTCCGGCTCGGACTCCAGCCGCAGCGAGATCGAGTTGATGCAGTACCGCTGGTCCGTCGGGGTGGGGTAGCCCTCCCCCTCGAAGACATGGCCGAGGTGCGAGCCGCAGCGGGAGCAGCGGACCTCGGTCCTGACCATGCCGTGGGTGCGGTCCTCGATCAGCTCGACGGCTGAGCTGTCCTTCGGGTCGAAGAAGGACGGCCAGCCGCAGTGCGACGAGAACTTCTCGTTCGACGTGAACAGCTCCGCGCCACAGGCACGGCAGGAGTAGACGCCCTTGGTCGTGGTGTCGGTGTACTCGCCCCGGAAGGCGGGCTCGGTGCCCGCCTGGCGCAGCACCTGGTACTCCGCCGGACTCAGCTCCGCACGCCACTGCTCGTCCGGCTTCTCGACCTCGTACGCCATCGCTCGCTCCTCAGCTGCTGGTCAGCTCGACAGGTGGTCCAGGATCCGCGGGCCGAGGTCCGTGACGTCGCCCGCGCCCATGGTCAGAACGAGATCGCCGGGCTTGGCCATTCCCGCGATCACGTCGGGGACGGTCGCCTTGTCGTGGACGGCCGTGACGTCGGCGCCGGCGCGCTGCGCGGCGGCGATGATCAGCTCGCTGGTGATTCCCGGGATCGGGTCCTCGCGGGCCGGGTAGATGTCGAGGACGACCGAGGCGTCGGCGAGGGCCAGCGCGTCGCCCATCTCCTTGCCGAGCTCCTGGGTGCGGGAGAACAGGTGGGGCTGGAAGACGACGAGCAGGCGCGCGGCTCCGGCGGCGCCGCGCATGGCCTCCAGGTCGGCGGTCATCTCGGTCGGGTGGTGCGCGTACGAGTCGATGACCTGGACGCCCGCGGCCTCGCCCTTGAGCTGGAGGCGGCGGCCGACGCCGGTGTAGGCGGTGAGGGCCTGGGCCAGCTCGGCCGGGTCGATGCCGACGCGGGCGCCGGCGGCGAGGGCCGCGGCGGCGTTGTGGGCGTAGTGGCGGCCGGGGACGGAGACGGTGAAGGTGTGCTCGACGCCGTCGAGGGCGACCGTCACCTCGCTCTTCATCCCGTTCGGGGCGATCTTCAGGATGCGGGCGTCGGAGTCCTCGGACTCACCGACCGTGACGATGTTCAGACCGTCGCGGTCGGCGACGCGGCGGGCGAGTTCGCGGGCGCCCGCGTGCTCGCCGACGACCAGGGTGCCGCCGGGGCGGATCTTGGCGGTGAAGGCCTCGAAGGACTCGTAGATCTCGTCCATGGAGGCGTAGTTCGCGTGGTGGTCCAGCTCGACGTTGAGGACGATCGCGACCTCGGGGTCGTACTTCTGGAAGCTGCGGTCGCTCTCGTCGGCCTCGGCGACGAAGACGTCTCCGGCGCCGTGCCGGGCGTTGGTGCCGGGGCCCGCGAGGTCGCCGCCGATGGCGTACGAGGGGTCGAGGCCCAGCTCGGTGAGGGCGACGGCGAGCATCGAGGTGGTCGTGGTCTTGCCGTGCGTGCCGGCGACCGCGATCGCGCGCAGGTCGTCCATGAGGGAGGCGAGCGCGTCGGAGCGGTGGACGACCGGGATGCCGAGCTCGGCGGCGCGGGCCAGCTCGGGGTTGTCGGCGCGGATGGCGCTGGAGACGACGACGGCGGAGGCGTCGTCGGCGAGGTGCTCGGCGGCGTGGCCGATGTGCACGGTGGCGCCGAGGGCGCGCAGCGCCTCGGCGGTCGGGGACTCCTTGGCGTCGCTGCCGGCGACCTTGGCGCCGCGCTGGGCGAGGATCTTCGCGATGCCCGACATTCCGGCACCGCCGATGCCGATGAAGTGCGGCCGTTCCATGGCGGCAGGGATGGCGGGTGCCATGCGGATCTCTCCCCGGGGGTGCGACGTACTGGAAGCACCAGCCTAGTGGCTCGCGCGGGCCGGCCCCGGGCGCGGCGGGTGCGCGGTGTCCGCGCCCCCTGCACGGGGCGCGGACACGGGCTGCCCGAGGGCCGGGCCGCCGGACACCCCCCAGGGGTTCCCCACTGCTCCCGGCCGCTCCTCGCTGTGGGCGAAGAGCTCTCCTCGCCGCTCCTCGCTGTGGGCGAAGAGCTCTCCTCGCTACTCCTCGCTGTGGGCGAAGAGCTTGAGCACGGGTACGCCGACCTTGTGGCGGGCGCGGGAGGCCCAGTCCCGGTGGAAGAACTCCTCCACGTAGTGCGGGGCGGTGAGAACGATCACCTCGTCCGCCTCCGATTCCTCGACCACCGCCTTCATCCTGGTGAGCGGGTGGTCCTCGACGACCTGGCCGACCGCCTCGCAGCCGGCGTCTCTCAGGCCCTGGAGCGAGTGCTCCAGAGCCAGCTCGGCGGGGACCCGGGCGGCCTTGCCCTCCGGTTCCCCGCCCTCGTGGGCGGCTTCCTTCAGTTCGCCCATGGCGACGTCGTCGATGGCACGCAACAGCACATCGGCCTGGTCACCACGCGGCTGCATGAGGACGATGAAGGACACGCCCTCGTCTCCGTGCAGTGTGGTGACGAACTCCACGTCGACGGACGTCAGGGGCTTCTCGATCATCAGAACGCTTGTGAACACCTCTGGAGCCCTTCTGCGGAAACCATCCTTCCCCGTGCCCGCACGGGGTCTGCGAAGTAAGTGTGCCCAGCGGACGGTAAGCGGAACGACAAATTCCGCCGATTGTCAGATCCGACGGTAGCGGGTGAAGAGGAAGCCGTCCTGCTCCAGCACCGAAGCCACGGCGAAGCGTGTCGGGACGGCCACCGAAGGGCCTCCGGCGATCCGCTGCGCGTCACCCGCGGTCATCGTCGGCGAGACCGTCAGACAGAGCTCGTCGAGGACGCCCGCCGCCACGAACTGGCCGAGCAGCCGGGGCCCGCCCTCGGTCAGCTGCCGCCGCAGCCCGCGCTCCGCGAGGGCCGCCACCGCACGGGCCGGCTCCACCCCGGCCCCGTCGCCCGCGATCAGCACCTCGGCGCCCGCGTCCCGGGCCGCCCGTACCCGCTCGGCGGGGGCCGCGGCCCCCGTGAGGATCAGGGTCTGCACCAGCGGCCCGGAGAAGAGCGGCAGCGAGAAGTCCAGGGCGAGGGAGGCGCTGACCACGGCGATCACAGGTGCGGGTCCCTGCCCGGCGGCGGCCCGGCGGGCGGCGAAGGCCTCCCGCGCCCTGGCCGGGCGGTACCCCTCCAGACGTACCGTTTCCGCACCCACGACGACCACGTCGGCGAGACCGCGCAGGGTGCCGAAGATCCGCATGTCGGTGTCGGAGGAGAGCGGCTGGGAGCGCCCGTCGTGCTGGCCGGCCCCGTCGAGCGAGGAGACCATGTTGGCCCGCAGCCACACACCGTCCCCCGCCGGATACGCGTAGGCGTCGGCCAGCTCGTCGAGGGACCAGTCCCGGCCCCCGGCCTCGGTCTCGTGGGCTGTCATGTCCGTCACAGGGAGCAGGCGTCGCATCCTCGCAGTCTGACATGGCGCTTACAGTGGGGAACTGTGTCCACCCGTGCCCTCACCGAAGCGGCTTCCCCCGAAGCGGCCCCGCTCTCGCTCTGCTCCCGAGAGCCCCACGTCCCCGCCGACCGTCTCGTCGCGGAGATGGTGCCGCCGCCACGCTTCGACTCCGTACGGTTCGACACATACCTCCCTGACCCGAACCAGCCCAGCCAGACGGACGCCGTCAAGGCGCTGAGCGGCTTCGCCGAGGGTCTCGGCGGCGCGCACGCCTCCGGCGCCGGGAAGCGCCGCTGGTTCGCGAAGAAGCCGGCCGCCCCGAGCGGGCCGCGCGGGGTCTACCTGGACGGCGGGTACGGCGTCGGCAAGACCCACCTGCTGGCCTCCCTCTGGCACGCGACCCCCGCCGACCGCTCGCTGAAAGCTTTCGGCACCTTCGTCGAGCTGACGAACCTGGTCGGCGCGCTCGGCTTCCAGCAGACGGTGAAGACCCTCAGCGGGCACCGTCTCCTCTGCATCGACGAGTTCGAGCTGGACGACCCGGGCGACACCGTCCTCGTCTCCAGCCTGCTCGGCAAGCTCGTCGAGGCGGGCGTGGCGCTCGCCGCCACCTCCAACACGCTCCCCGGCAAGCTCGGCGAGGGCCGCTTCGCCGCCGCCGACTTCCTCCGCGAGATCCAGGGCCTCTCCGCCCACTTCATGCCGCTGCGGATCGACGGCGAGGACTACCGCCACCGCGGCCTGCCCGAGGCCCCGGCCCCCTACTCCGACCAGGTCGTGACGGAGACCGCGTACGCGACGCCGGGCGCCTCCCTCGACGACTTCCCGCACCTGCTCGAACACCTGGCGAAGGTGCACCCGAGCCGGTACGGCGCGCTCACCGACGACCTCACCGCGGTCTGCCTCACCGACGTCAAGCCGGTCCCGGACCAGTCGACGGCGCTCCGGCTCGTCGTCCTCGCGGACCGCCTCTACGACCGCGAGATACCCGTCCTCGCCTCCGGCCTCCCCTTCGACCGGCTGTTCAGCGAAGAGATGCTGAACGGCGGATACCGCAAGAAGTACTTCCGGGCGATCTCCCGGCTCACCGCGCTCGCACGCGACGCAAAGGGGCTTGTGGGGCAGTAGCTTGGGGGCCATACCCGATCGAAAGGGATCCACCATGGCCACCGTGCGTCACGCCCACACCGTCTGGCAGGGCGACCTCCTCAAGGGCTCCGGCGTCGTCACCCTCGACTCGTCCGGCCTCGGCTCGTACGACGTCTCCTGGCCGGCCCGCACCGAGGAGCCGAACGGGAAGACGAGCCCCGAGGAGCTCATCGCCGCCGCGCACTCCTCCTGCTTCTCGATGGCCTTCTCCAACATCCTGGCCAAGGCCGGCAACACGCCGACCCGCCTGGAGACCAAGGCCGACGTCACCTTCCAGCCGGGCGAGGGCATCACCGGCGTCCACCTCACCGTGGACGGCGACGTGCCGGGCCTGACCCCGGACCGGTTCCAGGAGCTCGCGGAGGACGCGAAGAAGAACTGCCCGGTCAGCCAGGCGCTCACGGGCACGACCATCACGCTCACCGCCAAGCTCATCTGACCCCAGGTCAGAACAAGCGCCACATGAGGCAGTTGTGGCCCGCATGGTTCACGTGTCAGCACAGTGCGTGATACACACATGCGGGTCACACGTCACATCACGCCTGTCCGCCAACAGGAAAAGTGGGTTGCCTCATGTCCGCAACACGACGTCAGATCCTGTCCAGCACCGGCGCGTCCGTCGCCGGCATCGCCTTCACCGGCGCCTTCTCCGAGCTCTTCGCAGGCAGCGCGGCCGCCGCCGGAGACCTCGGGAAGCTCGGTACGCGGGGCGGCTACGGCCCGCTCCTCCCCGACCCCGCCGGGCTCCTCGACCTCCCGGCCGGCTTCCGCTACAAGGTCCTCTCCCGGCAGGGCGAGCCGCTCCGCTCCGGCGAGGGCCCCGTCCCCAGCAACCACGACGGCATGGGCGCCTTCCCCGGCCGCCGGGGGCGCGTGCACCTCGTCCGCAACCACGAGAACCGGGTCACCGGACGCATCGGCGTCCCGACCGTCCCCGGCCTGACGTACGACCCGGCCGCGAAGGGCGGGTGCACGGCCCTCGAACTCGACGGCCGGAACAACGTCCTCGGCGAGCGCGTCGCCATCGCCGGAACCGCCGTCAACTGCGCCGGCGGGCACACCCCCTGGAACACCTGGCTGACCTGCGAGGAGACCGAGGACAGGGCGGGGACGAACGGCTACACCAAGGACCACGGCTTCATCTTCGAGGTCGACGGAGCCGACCCGCACCGCACCGGAGCCGTCCCCCTCACCGCGATGGGCCGCTTCCAGCACGAGGCGATCGCCGTCGACCCGTCGAGCGGCATCGTGTACGAGACGGAGGACGCCTTCCAGCAGCCCTTCGGCCTCTTCTACCGCTTCCTCCCGCACAAGCCGCTCGGCGGCACCGGTTCGCTGCGCGCGGGCGGCGCCCTGGAGGCCATGCGGGTGCCCGGCGTACCCGACCTCTCCGTGGTCCAGGAGACCGGCGCGCGCTTCGAGGGCGTCGAATGGGTGCCCGTACCGGATCCGCAGGCGACCGAGACCCCCATCAGGCTCCAGGACTTCGGCCCGAAGGGCATCACGCACGCCCAGAAGCTGGAGGGCTGCTACTGGGGCGGGCGGGCCGTGTACTTCGTGTCCTCCTTCGCCCGCCTCACGGACGGCTCCGGCGCCACCCACTTCGGGCAGGTCTGGAAGTACGAGCCGCACCGGCGCCGGCTCACGCTCGTCGTCGTCTTCGGCCCGAGCACCGACATCCAGCTCCCGGGCGAGTCGCCGGACAACATCTGTCTGACGCCGAGCGGCGGCCTGATGGTCAGCGAGGACGGCGAAGGGGCGCAGCACGTCTACGGGGTGAGCAGGAAGGGCGAGGTGTACCCGGTCGCCCGGGGAGCGCAGAACATCGGGACCCCCGAGGCCCCGGAATGGGGCGAGTTCGCGGGCGTCACCTTCTCCCCGGACGGCTCCACGATGTACGTGAACTGCTACACGCCGGGGACGACGTTCGCGGTGACGGGCCCGTGGTGCTGAGCTGATCCGATCCGCACCAGGCGGTCGCGCTACGCGCGTAACGAGCGCGTAGCGCGACCGCCGCCTTCCTGCTCAGCCTCCTCTTCCACCACCTGCCGAGCCGCTCCCCAGCGCTCGCGGGCGGTCTGGTTCCGTCGCAGGATCAGGGGAAGGCGAGGACGAGCGGCGCGGCGGAAGGGTCCCGAGGTGGCGAAGAAGGACGGCAGGAAGAGGCACCCGAGGCAGCGGGAAGCACTCCCGCGTGACGTACCCCTGCGTGACGTGTTGCGCGTTCCCGAGGGCGAGCGGCTCGACCTCACCGCGTACGACGCCGCGGGGACGCCGGCCGGCCCCACCGGCAAGGCGGCCGGCCTGGCCGCCACCGCCGCCCTCGCGCCGCGCCTCGCGGACCTCCAGGATCGCCTGTACGCGTCGAGCACGGCCGGCGACCGGCGACGGGTGCTCCTGGTCCTCCAGGGCATGGACACCAGCGGCAAGGGCGGCACGGTCAAGCACGTCATCGGCCTCTTCAACCCGTCCGGCTGCCGCATCCGCGCCTTCAAGGCCCCGACCCCGGAGGAGCAGAACCACCCGTTCCTCTGGCGGATCATGCAGGCGCTCCCCCAGCCGGGCGAGATCGGCATCTTCGACCGCTCGCACTACGAGGACGTCCTCATCGCACGCGTCCGCGACCTGGTTCCGCGCGCGCGGCTCGACCGCCGCTACGACCAGATCAACCGCTTCGAGAACTCCCTCGCCGAAGACGGGGTGACGGTCGTCAAGGTCTTCCTGCACCTCTCGTACGAGGAGCAGCGCAACCGGCTCCTGGAGCGCCTGGACAATCCCGAGAAGCACTGGAAGTTCAACACGGGCGACATCGAGGAGCGGTCCGTGTGGCCGGCGTACCAGGAGGCGTACGAGATCGCCCTCGAACAGTGCACGACGGACGAGGCCCCTTGGTACCTGGTCCCGGCGGACCGCAAGTGGTACCGGAACTGGGCGATCAGCAAGCTGCTGCTCGAACACCTGGAGGCGCTGGACCCGAAGTACCCGGCGGGCGACTTCGACGTGGCCGAGTGCCGGCGGCGGCTACTGCTGACGTGAGCGGCGCCAGTTCCTGACGGCGTTCGTCAGCGGCTCGGACGACTCGAGGTCGAGGAGCTCCAGTCGGTCGTGGTCCACCATCGTGGTGAACAGCCGGTCGAGGAGCGCCGTCTCGTGCGCACGGGCCAGCCGGTCGGTGAAGGTGGTCATGACGTTCGTGTCGTCCAGCCACGTCACCAGATCGAACAGGGCGTCGATCCCGGCGTCGTCGAGCTCCCTGACGGCATGGCCGAGCCGCACGTCGTCGATGTCGTCGCCCAGCCGGTCGGGCGCGTGGCCGCACCCTGCGGCGAGCACGAGCGCCGCGACGTCGAACCTCCCCGCCTCCGCGAGCCCGATCGAGACCCGCAGGCCGAACCGGTCGAGCCGACTCCCGTGGGCGAGCTTCTCCGCCAGCCGCGTCAGACGGACCGGGGTCGCCGTGCCGGCCAGCGCGGCCGTCACGAGGGCGACCACCTCCACGTTGCTCCGCACGCGGCGCACCGCTTCGGCGAGGACGCGGTCGGCCTCGGAGTCGGAGCGGGTCCCGGCGTCCCGCAGGCCCTGGAAGACGACGGCGGCGTTGCGCTCGTTGACCCGGGCGGCGACCGCCGCCGTCCACGACTCCCGGGTCCGGGTCCGTCCCAGTCGTACGACTTCCGGGGCGAAGGCCAGCACGTCGTCCAGCGGCCGCAGCCGGGCCACGTCCGCGGCGAAGGTCTCCGGGGCCGCTCCGCGCTCCAGCAACCAGCGCAGCAGTTCCGCCACCTCCTCAAGGGGACGCGACCACGCGGCCTCGGTCAGGTCTCGCGACGCCTCGGGGAGATCGTCCTCGTCCCACATCCCCATCAGCCGGCTCTTCAACAGCTCCAGCGGTACGTCGCCCCGCACCGCCGGCCCCCGCCGCGACAGTTCCTCCTCCAGGCCCAGCACGTGGTCCCTCAGCTCCCGGCTCTGGCGCTCGGCATCCGCCCGGAGCAGTTCGGCGTCCTGGAGGTCCTGGCGGAGCCGGGCGATCTCCCCCAGGAGCTCGTCCTGCGAGCGGGTGAGGGCGGTCCGCTCGGCTCCCCAGTCGAGGCGGAGCCGGGTGAGGTCATCGGCGACGTGCCGGACCTCGGACTCCTTGCGCTCCAGGAGGGCGTGCAGGGCCTCGATGTTGCGGTGGGCGCGTTCCGTGTCGCGTCGGGAGCGGGCCAGTTCGCCCCGGAGGGTCTCCAGCCGGAACTCGTCCGGATTGCAGACGCGGAGCGCCTCCAGCCGCTGGTTCCGGATCGCCTCCTTCGCCTCCTGCTGGAGCGGGGCCCCGACGTGCTCCTCCACCTCCCGCACCAGACGGTCGATGAACTCCTGGGGCGCGAGGCGGCGGCCCGCGAGGTAGCGGGAGACGGCCGACTTGTCGAGGTGGACGCGGTGGGCGTACTGGGCCTGTGGGATGTCGAGTCTGTTGAACAGCCCCTTCAACACGTTGCCGAGCGCCGCAACCTCGGGGACTCCGCCCCGCTCGATCTCCGACGAACTGCCCTGCGTGCGGGCGACCTCGGTCATGACGCCTCTCCCCCAGCGGTGTTGACGCCGCATCGGCAACGGTTGCGGCTGTCGCAACGTACCCGAAGCGACCGACGGTGGGGGCTCACCCGTTCCCCGGCCGAAGGAGCCCCTCTCCGCATGCGTACCCTCCGCTGGGCGCAACGCGCCCTCATCGTTCTCGTGGCCACGCTGCCCCTGCTGCTCGTGACCCTCGCCTTCGTACCGGCACTGCTCGTGCTCCCCTTCCGCCGGGAGCGGGCCGCGCACACCCAGGCGATGGTGCGTCAGCTCAGCGCGTGGACTCGGGTGCTGCTGCTGTCGAGTCGCGAGCGATAGTCAATTCGATCGGCTAGCTTCCGTTTGTGAACATTCCTGTACGAAATTTGGCGGCGCTCGGTCTTCTGGGCGCCGTCCTCGTCGGTTGCGGCGAGGGCACCGCGCCCCTCGCCCGCACCGACGGCAACGCCGCACCCACCGCGAAGGCGGCACCCACCGCCCCCGCCGCGAAGGCCGCCCCCCGGCCCGGGACCGTACCCACCGCGCCGCCCACCCTGACCCCGGGTCCCGGCGGGCTCACCCCGGTGTACGCGCGCCGGGCGGCGGGCTCCCCGAACAGCGCCGAGAAGGTCGTCGCGCTCACCTTCGACGCCGACATGACCGCCGACCAGGGGCCCAGGGCCGCGCGCGGTGAGCACTTCGACAACCCTCGGCTCATCGCGACCCTGCGCCGCCTGAAGGTGGACGCCACCGTCTTCATGACGGGCCGCTGGGCGGAGGAGTACCCGGACCAGGCCAGGTCCATCGGCGGCGATCCGCTCTTCGAGATCGCCAACCACTCCTACAGCCACTACGCCTTCGCGTCGCCCTGCTACGGCCTCCCGACCGTCGCCGGGCCCGACATGACGGCCGACGTGCAGCGGGCCTTCGACGCCTTCCGGGACGCCGGGGCCGTCAACGTCGTGCCGTACTTCCGCTTCCCCGGCGGCTGCTACGACGACGCCGCTCTGCGCGCGCTCGGCCCCGCCGGGGTGACCGCCGTCCAGTGGGACGTGGTCAGCGGCGACGCCTTCGCCGAGGACGCGGACTCCGTCGCCGAGCAGGTCCTCGACGGCGTGAAGCCCGGTTCGCTCGTCGTCATGCACTGCACGCGCAGCGCCGCCCCCGTCACCGAACGGGCGATCCGCCGGATCGTCCCGGAGCTGCGGGCGCGCGGCTACCGCTTCGTGAAGGTCTCGGAGCTCATGAGCCGCTGACGGCACTGAGCCGCTGAAGCCTCTGAAGCCGCTGACGGCGAGGGTGGCGCTCGGTCGCCTCAGCCCGAGCAGGCATTGCGCTGGGCCTCCTGCCACTCGCAGACCGGGCAGAGCGTGATCCCCTTGACCGACTCCGGGTACTCGGTCGGCTCCTGGCACAGCACACAGGCGGCGAACGGTCCCTCGGCGGCCGGTTCGTGCTTCGGGCCGGGCTCGGGAGCATCGCAGTACGACGTCGACTCGCTCATGTCTTCGAGCGTACGCACTCCGGGCCCCCTCATTCCAGCTGTGCCGTCGCCCGGCAGGCGAGGGCCGCCGTCGCCGCCGCGAGGAGGACCGCACCGGCGCACGCGAGCCACGGCAGCTGCGCGGTCGCCGTGCGGGAGCCCGTGACCAGGGCCGTCAGCGCGTGCTTCGCCGGGGAGCCCGTGGTCACGAGCGCGAGGAGCGAGCCGAGGGCCAGGGCCGCGACCGACCAGCCGGGCGCCTTGAGAAAAGGACGGCAGGCCAGGGCTCCGACGGCGGCGCCCGTCAGGACACAGGCCGTCGTCGCGAGCAGCCCGGCTCCCGTCGCGGCGAGCGGGCCGACACCGCGCCGGTCGCCGATCGCGGTCAGCCCGAGGACGGCGACCACGCCGAGGAGCCCCGGCAGGGCGGTGCCGGTGAGGAGCGCCGCGAGGTGGGCACGGCCCCGGCCGGCGGCCGCGGCGACCACGTTCCGGGCGGCGGGCGGTTCCTGGGTGAGGCAGATCCGTACGCACCAGGCCGTCACCGGCAGCAGGCCCGCCGCCGCGAAGCCGAGCGCGCCGAGCACGGGCTCGCCCGCGCGGACGCCGACGGCGAGGAAGGCCGCGTAGAGCAGGAGGGGCGCGAGCCAGCGCTGCGAGCGCAGCAGCAGACCCGACTGGTAGCGCAGGAGCGCCGTCATACCCGTACGCCTTTCTCCGTGCCGAGGCGGTGGATGTGCCAGGAGGCCGCGAGGAGCGCCCCGAGCAGGGCGTCGGAGTGGGCCGCGTCCACGGTGAGGACGAGGGTGTCGGGGGTGCCGGGGCCGCCGGGGGCTCTGTCGGAGTAGTCCGGCGGCTCGGTGGCGGGGGCGCCCGGCAGTCCGTCCGGGAGCGGCTTGCCGCCGGAGGCGGTGATCCGGACCCGGGGCCCGGGCGCCGCTTCCCGTTCACCCGCCTCGGCCGCGGTCACGGCCCGCACCGCGCCCGCCTTCACCCCGTACACCGCGTCCGCCTCCCCCGCGAGGCGGCGCGGGTCGTGGTCGACGAAGACGACCGTCCCGCCCGCCGCGACCCGTTCCCGGACCGCGCGGTCCAGCTCCGTGCGGGCGGCGGTGTCGAGGCCGGTCCAGGCCTCGTCGAGGACGAGGAGGTCAGGGGAGGCGACCAGCGCCTGGGCGACGGCGACCTTCTGGCTGGTGCCCTTGGAGAGTTCCGACAGTTCGGTACGGGCGTGCTCGGCGGCCCCGAAACGCTCCAGCCACTCCACCGCCCCGGCCTTCGCCGCCGCCCGGCCGAGGCCCTGGACGCGGCCCAGGTGGACCAGGTAGTCGGCGGCGGTGAAGGGCAGGACGGCGGGGAAGCGTTCGGGGACGTACGCGGTACGGGGCGGGCGGCCGGTGACCCGGCCCTCGCCGGGGGCGTCGATCCTGGCGACCAGCCGGAGCAGCGTCGACTTGCCGGTGCCGTTGGTGCCGGTGACGCGGACGAGGGTGGAGGCGGGCAGGCCGAGGGTGACCCCGCGCAGGACCCAAGGCCCCCGCGGGCCGTACCGGCGCCCGACCCGCTCCAGCCTCAACTGGACGAGTTCTTCTGCGGGGTGAGCTCGCTGGGGCGGACGACGACGAAGCCCTGTCCGTCCAGCTTGAGCTGCACCGCCTCGCCCGAGCCGCCGCGGATCATCGAGCCGAGGGACTGCGAGCGGTGCAGCGAGGTGCGCAGCTGCTCGCTCCAGCCGACGACGGCGTCGGTGTCGACGTACACGGGGGCCTGCGGGGTGACCGGGATGACGATCGGGCTGCCCTCGCAGATCAGCGCGACCTTCCCGTGGCCGGAGAAGACGGAGTTGAAGATGCCGCCGCCGGTCACGCCGGCGCCCTTCACGGTCCTGATCTCGTAGTGGAGCGTGGCGTCGAAGCAGAGCACGTTGCGGCCGTTGACCGAGAACGCGTCGCCCTGCTCGATCTCGATGATGAAGCAGTTCTGCGCCTCGTGCGCGAACCAGGCCTCGCCCTGGCCGCGCACGGCCATCAGCGCCAGGCCCTCGCCGGTGACGGCGCGCTTGAGGAGGCCGCCGATGCCCTGGCCCTTGCGCTCGAACTGGAGATCGCCGCGGAAGGCGATCATCGAGCCCTGGCGGGCGTGCATCTCGCCGTTGACGGTGTACTTGACCGACTTGGCGTTCTGCAGGGTCATGCCCGGGAAGTCGGCCGTCTCGGCGAGGTGCTCGCCCGCGAACAGATCACTCTTCATGAGGGGCATCCTGGCCCGGAGGTTCCGATTCCCACAAGAATCCCCCGTCGCCCACGCGCCGTCCGGCCGTCGCCCACGCGCGCCGTCCCGCCGTCGTCCGCCCCGCACCCGCGGTGGCAGACTTGCCGGGTGAGCAGCAACGAGACCGACCTCCGCGATGAGAAGCCCCAGTTCGTCCTCCCCCTTGTCGTACGGATCGAGCGCGACGCGCCCCCGTCCCGTACCGACGCCCTGGAGACCTCCGCGCGGGCCGTCCTGGAGATCCTCACCGACGACCGCTCCCTCGACGAGGGCGAGTGGGCGCAGGCCATGACCGACTGGCAGGACGCCCGGATCCGCAAGGTCGTGCGCCGGGCGCGCGGCGCGGAGTGGCGGCGGGCCGGCGATCTCCCCGGGATCACGGTGACCGGCACGGAGGCGGAGGTACGGGTCTTCCCGCCGGTGCCGCTCGACGGCTGGCCCAAGTTGCTGGCCAAGCTCCAGGTGTCGGGCACCGACCTCGACGACCCGGCCGAACCCGGACCCGTGCCGGACGGGGCCGCGGTGCTCTGGCTCAACCCCGGTCTCGACATGTCGGCGGGCAAGACGATGGCGCAGACCGGGCACGGCGCGCAGCTGCTGTGGTGGGCGATGTCGGACGCGGACCGGAAGGCGTGGCAGGAGGCCGGCTTCCCGCTCGCCGTGCGGACCGCGACGCCCGAGCGCTGGGCCGCCCTCACGGTGAGCGGGCTGCCGGTCGTCCGGGACGCCGGGTTCACGGAGATCGTCCCGGGCTCCTGCACGGTGGTGTCCGAGTTCCCCCGGACCGCCTGCGAGGCCTGAGCAGGGGGCCTGAACTGGAGGCGTGGGCAGAGGGCCTGCGCTGGAGGCCTGAGCAGGAGACCTGGGCAGGGGAAGCGTCAGCGTCCTCGACAGCGCGCAGGCCGCCGAGGCCGCCGGGATCCTCGGTGCCCGTCGGGTGGTCCCCGTCCACTGCGACAGCTGGGCGCACTTCACCGAGGACCGTGCCGACCTGGTCGCCGCCTTCACCCGGGCCGGACTGCTCGACCGACTGGACCTCGGCGGGGCCCTCGTCCGAGGCCGGAAGCGGGCGGGCGGTGTCCGTCCGAGGTCCGACCCTCACATCCGGAACCTCAAATGAAGCTCTGAACGTCCCCCTCCCGGGATTCGAACGACTCCACCGGGGTCATCACGTGGATGACTGAGGACCGAAGGAGGGGGACATGACGGAACTCGGCATCGGCATCGGATGGCGTCCCGAGATCGCGGAGGCGGTGGAGGCGCTGCCCGGCGTCGACTGGGTCGAGGTGGTCGCGGAGAACATCTGCGCCGATCACCTGCCCGACTCGCTGACCCGGCTGCGGCAGCGCGGCGTGACGGTCGTCCCGCACGGGGTCTCGCTGGGGCTCGGCGGCGCGGACCGCCCCGACCCGGCGCGGCTCGCGGCGCTCGGGGAGAAGGCGGTGGCGCTGGGGGCGCCGCTGGTCACGGAGCACATCGCGTTCGTACGGGCCGGGGGCCCGCTCACCGCGTCGCCGCTCCTCGAAGCGGGCCACCTGCTGCCCGTACCCCGGACCAGGGACGCGCTCGACGTGCTCTGCGAGAACGTACGCATCGCCCAGGACGCGCTGCCCGTGCCGCTCGCCCTGGAGAACATCGCGGCCCTGATCTCCTGGCCCGGGGAGGAGCTGACGGAGGGGCGGTTCCTCGCGGAACTCGTCGAGCGCACGGGGGTGCGGCTCCTCATCGACGTCGCCAACCTGCACACCAACCACGTCAACCGTGGCGAGGACCCGGCGAAGGCCCTGTCCGAGCTGCCGGTGGAGGCCATCGCGTACGTGCACGTGGCGGGCGGCGTCGAGCGCGACGGCGTCTGGCACGACACCCACGCCCACCCGGTGCCGCGCCCGGTCCTCGACGTCCTGGCCGACCTCGCGTCCCGGGTCTCGCCGCCGGGGGTGCTCCTGGAGCGGGACGACGACTTCCCGCCGTCGGAGGAGCTGGCGGCGGAGCTGACCGTGATCCGGGAGACCGTGGCCCGGGGCGGCGCGACGGCACGGGGCCGGGCGGCCGGGAGCTCGACGGCCCACGGGGCCGTGACGCGGAGGTCGGTGTCGGGCGTCCCGCGTTCCGGCGCGCCGGCTCAGCCGCTGCTCATCGGCGCGGGCGCCCGGGTGTCGGGCGGTCCGATGCCGAGCGTCGCCGTCACGGCACCGGACGAGGTGCCCGAGTACGGAGACGTCGTGCCCGCGCCGGTGGCCGCGGCTCTCGTGCCCGCGCCCGCGGCCTCCACCGAGTCCGGGTCCGGGTCCGAGTCCGGGTCCGGGTCCGAGTCCGGGTCCGGGTCCGAGTCCGGGTCCGGGTCCGAGTCCGGGTCCGGGTCCGAGTCCGGGTCCGGGTCCGAGTCCGGGTCCGGGCCGGTGGACTCCGCCCGGCCCAAGCCCGAGTCCGGCTCACAGCCCGAGTCCGAGTCCGGCGACCGTGCCCGGCAGCGGGTCGGGCTCGCGCAGGCCTCGCTGCTGTCGGCGCTGGTCGCCGGGACGCCCGCGCCCGAGGGCTTCGACAGCCGGCGTCTCGGGGTGCAGAGCCGGGCGCTCGCCTCCAAGCGGGCCGGGGTCGTCGCGAAGGTCGCCCCGGAGCTGCCGGAGATCCTCGGCAAGGGCTTCCGGCCCGCGTTCCTGTCGTACGCCAGGTCCCGTCCCATGACCGGCGGCTACCGCCGGGACGCGCTCGACTTCGCCGAGCACCTGCTGCTCGCCGACCGCCCCGAGGACCCGGCCGCCCGGCGGCGGCTCACGGAGTGGTGGCAGGACCGTTCCGGCAGCCGCCCGCCCGGCCGCGCCACCCGGCTCGCCCGGGCCGCCCGCCACGCCCTCGTACGGAGGTGACCATGGACGTCCTGCTCGTCCTCTTCTACCTGGCCGGCATCACCGGCGTCGCGCTGCTCATCGCCCGGGTGGTCCGGTCGCGCCGGGGCTCCGGCGGGCCCCTCCACGACCGGTACGAGGCCGCCTTCCTCAACGGTGGCCCGGCCAGGGTCGCCGACACCGCCATCGCCGCCCTCCAGGCCGACGGCCGGCTGGCGATCGGCGGCCCCGGCATCGTGGCCGTCGTCCGGCCCACCGCGTACGACCCGGTGGAGCGCGCCGTGCTCCAGGAGCACGCGGCGGCCCCGCACGGGGCCCTGCACCACCTGCGGCTCGCCGTCATGCGGCACCCGGCGGTCCAGGAGATCGGCGACGGTCTCGCGGGGCGCGGGCTGATCGTGGCCCCGGCGACGCGGCGCACCACCCTCCGGTGGTGCCTCGCGCTCGGGCTCACGGCCTTCTTCCTCTTCCCGCTCTCGGTCGTCCTCACGATCGTCGACTTCGCGACCACATCGGAGGTGTCGGTCCCGTTCGTCGTCAAGGTGCTGCCCGTCCTCGCCGCCGCCGGGGTCACGGCCATCGCCTGCGGGGCGATCTCCGCGTCACAGGTCACGGCGTACGGGCAGGCCGCCCGCGCCGCGTACGGTCGCGCGCACGGTCACCTCGCGGACGCCGGCCATCTCGTGGCCCTGTACGGGCTGCGGGCCCTGCCGGACCCGGTGCTGCGGGAGCAGCTCCTCGCCGCCGCCCGGGTGTACGCGCCGCCGCGGGGCCGGGGCCGGGGGCGGCGTCCCGCGCCCTCGCCCTTCTACGCCACGGACTCGGGCGCCGCAGGTGTGGCCATGATGTGGTGCGCGGAGAACAGCTCGTGCGGCGGAGGCGGTTCCTCCGGCGGCTCCGGCTCGTGCTCCTCCGGCTCGTGCTCCTCGGGTTCCTGCTCCTCGGGTTCCTGCTCCGGCGGCGGGTCGAGCTGCGGCGGCGGGGGCGGCAGCTCGTGCTCCAGCTCCAGCGGCAGTTCGTGCTCAAGCTCCAGTTCCAGCGGGAGTTCGTGCTCCAGCTCCAGCGGCTGATCACCCGCGACTGAGCACCCGGGACTGAGCACCCGCGACTGAGCACCCGGGACGGTGCACCCGCGACTGAGCACCCGTTCGAGTGGCGGGCCCGTCCGTCCTGCCGTACAACCAGGGCATGGTCTGGGTTCCCCTTCTCCTCGTGGCGTGCGTCGTGGCCGGAATCGGCTGCGCGCGGCTGTGCCGGGCCGCCCTCGCGGCGGCCCACCCGGCGCCCACCGGCCTGCCCGGTGACGCGCCCGGTGACCCGTACGGCCCCGCCGCCGGGAGCGAGCCGGAGCTCACCGTCCTCGAAGCCGCCTATCTCGCCGGCGGACCGCTCCGGGTCATCGATCTGACCCTCGTCTCGATGCACCGGGAGCGGCGGCTGCTGCTCGCCCACACCGGCTGGGCGACCGTCGTGGACGCCACCGGCGGGGGCCGGGACGAGCTGGAGGGCGCCGTGCTCGGCGCCATCGGGCCCGCCGGCCAGTGCCCCGTCCCCGCCGTCCGTCCGGTGGTGGCCGCCGCCGACGCGGTGCGGGCGCTCGCGGAGCGGCTCGTCGACCGGGGGCTCGCCGTGTCCGAGTCGGGCCGCCGTGAGGTCGCGGCCGGGGTGCGGGCGGTGCGGGCCGCCTTCCTGCTCGCCCTCGCGCTCGGGACGGCGTCGGCGCTCCTCGTGCCCGCCGCCGAACGGACCCTGGTCGTCGCCGCGTTCACGCTGCCGCTGCTCGCGTCCGGGCTCTGTCTGCTGATCGACCGGATCGAGGTGTACCCGTACACCCGCTGGGCCTCCCCCGCCGGGCAGCGGCTGCTCTCCGGCCTCTCCCCCGCCGATCCGCTCACGGCGCTCGCGACGCGCGGCCCGGCCGTCCTGGAGCCCGAGCTCCGCGCGGCGCTCCGGGGACACGCTCCCGCACGCCTGCCGTAGATCCTTTACTTCGCCGCTCCCCCGCGCCAACGATCCCTTTGTCCCCGCGCGCCCCACGCGTACGCGGCCACGAAGGGAAGCACCGATGCCCTCTCCCGCGCTGTACGGAGCCCTCACCGCCCTCCTGTTCACCACCGTCCCCCTCTCCCCCTCCCTTTCCCCCTCCTCCCCCTCCACTCCCTCATCCCCCTCCTCCTTCGACGCTCCGCAGGCCGAGGCGCGCGGCACCGTGCTCGCCGCCCGCCGGGCCGCCGCCGAGGGGATCGACTTCGGCGTCTGCCCGGCGGCCGAGAAGCTGCCGCCGTCCGTCGTGTGCGGCACGGTCCGGGTGCCGCTCGACTACGCGGACCCGGGCGGGGACCGGATCCCGCTGACCGTCAGCCGCGTCCGGGCCTCGGGGCCCGCCACCGGGCGGCAGGGCGCGCTCGTCTTCAACCCCGGGGGCCCGGGCGCCTCCTCGACGTACTTCCCGCTGGCCGCCGAGCTCCCGGAGTGGCGGCGGATCTCCGCCGCGTACGACCTGGTGGGCTACGCCCCGCGCGGGGTGGGCCGTTCGGCGCCGGTCTCCTGCCAGGACCCGGCGGACCGGGTGACGGGCCCGACCCCGGCGCCCACCCTGCCCTCCGAGGTCTACAAGCGGGAGCGGATCGCGCGGGCGAAGGCCTACGCCGAGGGCTGCGCGCGCCGGACGGGCGCGGCCCTGCGCCACTACCACTCGCTCAACAACGCCCGTGACCTGGAGATCCTCCGGGCGGCGCTCGGCGAGCCGCGGCTGACGTACCTGGGCGCCTCGTACGGCACGTACGTCGGCGGTCTGTACGCGACCCTCTTCCCGCACAGGGTGCGGCGGATGGTCCTCGACGCGCCGGTCGATCCGACGCCGGGCCGGATCTGGTACCACAACAACCTCGCCCAGTCGGAGGCGTTCGAGCGGCGCTGGGCGGACTTCCGTACGTGGGTGGCGAAGCACGACGCGGTGTACGGGCTCGGTGGCACCGCGCGGGAGGTGGCCGCGAGCTACGAGCGGGTGCGCGCCGAGCTGGCGGCGCGGCCGGCGGGCGGCCGGGTCGGTCCCGGCCAGCTGCACGGGGCGATGCTGGGGACCGGCTACGACGACCGGCTCTGGCCGCTGCGGGCGGCGGCCCTCTCCGCGTACCTCAAGGGCGATCCGGCACCGCTGGTCGCGCAGGCCGCGCCGTCGCAGGACCCGGGGCCCGACGCGGGCAACGGGCGCGCGGTGTACACGGCGGTGGAGTGCAACGACGCGCCGTGGCCGGAGGAGTTCGCCGTCTGGGACCGGGACAACACCCGGCTCGCGGAGCGTGCCCCGTTCGAGACCTGGGACAACGCGTGGATGAACCTGCCCTGCGCGTACTGGAAGGCGCCCCGGCAGCGGCCGCTGGACGTCCGGACGGGCCCGGGGGTGCTGCCGCCGGTGCTGATCCTGGCGGCGGAACGGGATGCGGCGACCCCGTACGCGGGGGCCCTGGAGCTCCAGCGCCGGCTGGCGGGCGCGGCCCTGGTGACCGAGCGGGACGCGGGTACGCACGGTGTGGCGGGTGGGCCGAACACCTGTGTGAACGGCCACCTGGAGCGCTATCTGCTCACGGGGGCGGTACCCGGTGATGTCACGGGCCCGGAAATGACGCCGGTGCGGCGCGCGTCGTGCGCGCCGCACCCGGAGCCGGACCCGGTGTCGCTGGAGCGGAGGGCAACGAAGACGCCCGCCGTCTGATCTTCCGGGTCAAGGGGTGGCGCGCCCGGCCGGGAGCCGGGCCGCCACCAGGTTCGTACGGCCGTGTCAGGCCAGGCCCGCCACCAGGTCGGCGACGCTCTTGCGACGACCGGTGTAGAACGGGACCTCTTCGCGGACGTGCATCCGCGCCTCGGAGGCGCGCAGGTGACGCATGAGGTCCACGATGCGGTGCAGCTCGTCCGCCTCGAAGGCGAGGAGCCACTCGTAGTCGCCGAGGGAGAAGGAGGCGACCGTGTTGGCGCGGACGTCCGGGTAGCCGCGGGCCATCTTGCCGTGGTCGGCGAGCATGCGGCGACGGTCCTCGTCCGGCAGCAGGTACCAGTCGTAGGAGCGCACGAAGGGGTAGACCGAGATGTAGTCGCGCGGGTTCTCGTCGGCCAGGAAGGCCGGGATGTGCGACTTGTTGAACTCGGCCGGGCGGTGCAGCGCCATGTTCGACCAGACCGGCTCCAGGGCGCGGCCCAGCTTGGTGCGGCGGAAGAGGCTGTACGCCTCCTGGAGCTCGTCGCTCGTCTCGGCGTGCCACCAGATCATGACGTCGGCGTCGGCGCGCAGACCGGAGAGGTCGTACGTGCCGCGGACGGTGATGTCCTTGGCGGCGAGCTGGTCGAACAGCTCCTGGACCTCGTCGGCGTAGCCGGCGCGGTTTTCGGGCAGAACATCGCGCAGCTTGAACACAGACCACAGGGTGTAGCGGATGACCTCGTTGAGGTCCTTCGCCTTCTTACCGGCGTTCGGGATCTTTTCGGGCGCACTCATACGCCTATTCTCGCCCGTCACGAGGAGTGCCCCGCACCGGGGTCGGTCCTTTTCGACGTGGCGATGATCTCGTCCCCGAACCGGGCCCCGTGCTCGCCCCCGATTTCGGCGGCGATCTCGTCTGCCGCGCGGTGGGCCGAGGCGACGCACGCGGGGATGCCGACGCCGTCGTACGCGGCGCCCGCGACCCTCAGCCCGGGAAGGGCGGCGACGGCCTCGCGGAGCCGGGCGACGCGGGCGAGATGGCCGACGGGGTACTGGGGCAGGCCGCCGGTCCAGCGGGTGACCGTGGTGGCGACGGGGCGGGCGGTGAGCCCGGTGGCGGCGGCGAGGTCCTTGAGGGAGGCGGCGACGAGGTCGTTGTCCTCGCGGTGGACCTGCTCCTCCTCGCCGTGGCGGCCGACGGAGGTGCGCAGCACGAAGACGTCGGGGGCGCCGTCGGCGACCCACCGCCACTTCTGGCTGGAGAAGGTGGAGGCCTTGATGGTGTGGCCGTCGACGGGCGGCACGAGGAAGCCGGACCCGGCCAGGGCGGGCATGTCGGAGCGGCGGAAGGCGAGGGTGATCAGGGCCATGGAGGCGTAGGCGATCCCGGCCAGCTCGGCGGAGGCGGCGGGCGCGTGGTCGGCGAGGAGCGCGGCGGCGGGCCCGGCGGGGGTCGCGAGGACGACGGCGTCGGCGGCGAGGACCCTGTCCCCCGCGACGACCTCCCAGCCGGCCGGTCCGGTGCGGCGGAGGGCGGTGACGGGGGTACGGGTGAGGATCTCGCCGCCGGCGGCGCGGACCGCGTCGGCGACGGCGCCCGGCAGGGTGCCGACACCGCCCTCGACGCCGAGGAAGACGGAGCCGCCGAGACCGGTGGCGGCGCCCGCCGCGTCGGCGGGGACGGCTGCCCCGGCCCGCTGCACGGCCTGGACGGCGGCGGTGAGCGTGGGGTGGCGGCGGGCGGACTCGAAGAGGGCGGGGACGGCGGCCTTCATCGAGATGCGGTAGGCGTCACCGGCGTAGACGCCGCCGAGGAGGGGTTCGACGAGCCGGTCGACGACCTCGTGGCCCATGCGCTCGGCGACGTACGCGCCGATGGCGATGTCCTCGCCGATCTCGGTCGGGGGCAGCTCGTGGTCGATGCCGATCCGGCGGACGCCCTCCTCGGAGAGGAGTCCCTCGACCGCGCGGCCGTCGCCGGGTACGCCCATCACATGGCCCTTGGGCATGGGGATCAGCGCGTCGCGGGACCAGACGGAGGCGGTGGTCGTGGCCGGGGGCTGCAGCCGGTCGCCGAGGCCGACGGCCCGGGCGAGGGCGACCGCCTCGGGGCGGCGGGCGAGCAGCGACTCGGCGCCGAGGTCCACGGGCGCGCCCGCGATCTCGCCGGCGAGGAGCTTGCCGCCGAGCCGGTCGCCCGCTTCGAGGAGGGTCACCCGGTGGCCGGTGCCGGCCAGCCGGAGGGCGGCCGCGAGTCCGGCGATTCCGCCTCCGGCGACGACGACGTGGGGTCCCGTGGTGTCCGCGTTCATGGGACCACTCTCTCAAATCGCCCGCGCGCTCCCGTTCCGAGGCCGGACCGTGACCGCATCGCTACCGCCGGACGGCAACCCGTACCGCCACCTCCCACGTCCAACGGGCACGACTCACCACCACCTTGGGGGGGACCCATGAGGAGAACACGAACGCGAACCACGGCGACGGCCGCGGCGCTCCTGACGGCCACGCTCGTCCTGACCGGCTGCGGAGCCGGCTCGATGTCGGACTCGGGCGCGGCCGACACTCGGGACCTGAGCGCGGCGAAGCCCGCCGACGGGTCCGCCGGCCGGGCCGCGGACGGTGCGCCCGAGGGCGCCGCCGACGGCTCGGCGGGCAGCGAGAAGGCGCCCACGGCGCCGGACAAGGCGGCAGCACAACAGCACGTCATCCGTACCGCCTCGCTCACGGTGGAGGTCGGGGACGTGGGGAAGGCCCTGGCCACGGCCCGGCGGGTGACGGCGGGCGCGGGCGGGCGGGTCGAGAACGAGACGACGGAGCGGGTCGACGACGCGTACGTCACCTCGCACATCGTGCTGCGGGTGCCGCAGGAGCGGTACGACGCGGTCCTCACCGAGCTGGCGGGGACGGGCAAGCTCCTCGCCCGCAAGGCCGACGCCAAGGACGTCACCGAGCAGGTGGTGGACGTGGAGAGCCGGATCGCCACCCAGCGGGCGAGCGTGGCGCGGGTGCGGGCGCTGATGCAGCGGGCGGAGCGGCTGGCCGACGTGGTGACCCTGGAGGGCGAGCTGAGCCGCCGGCAGGCGGACCTGGAGTCGCTGCTGGCCCAGCAGTCCTCGCTGAAGGACCGGACGTCGCTGGCGACGATCACCCTCGAACTCACGGAGAAGGAGAAGCCGAGGCCCGAGCAGGAAGAGGAGGAGGGCCGTCCGGGCTTCGGGGACGCGCTGAGCGGCGGCTGGAACGCACTGGTGGGCGCGCTCGCCTGGATCGGCATCGTCCTCGCGGCGCTGGCCCCGTGGCTCGTGGTGGCACTGATCGTGTTCGTCCTGTGGCACCGCCTGATCCGCCCGCGCCGCACAGCAAGCCGGACAACACCGGAGACCTCCCCGGAACCGCCGAACATCGAGCGCAACGCGGCCGGAGCCCCCACGACACCCAAAACACCGAAGACCCCCTCTGTACCCGACACCCGGAGCCCCGGCGAGTGAGCCGAAGGGGCGGGCAGGGCTGTGAGCCCGAGCCCGGCGAGTGAGCCGAAGGGGCGCGGCCGGGGGAACAGCCCCGAGCGCGCGGAGGCCCGTGAGGAACGAGCGGGTCGAGCACGGTCGGGGCTGTGAGCCCGGCTGGAGCGCCCCGGAGGCGAACCGAGCCCTCAAAATGGGCACATGAGCGAACGACTGGTGGTCATCGGGGGCGACGCGGCAGGCATGGCCGCCGCGTCGCAGGCGCGCAGGCTCAGGTCCGCCGGGGAGTTGGAGATCGTCGCCTTCGAGCGCGGTCACTTTTCCTCGTACTCGGCCTGCGGCATTCCGTACTGGGTCGGCGGCGACGTCACAGCCCGGGACGAGCTGATCGCCCGGTCCCCGGAGGAGCACCGGGCGCGCGACATCGATCTGCGGATGCGGACGGAGGTGACCGCGATCGACGTGCCCGGCCGGCGGGTCCTCGCCCGGGACCTGGAGGCCGGTACGGAGGCGTGGACGGGTTTCGACAAGCTGGTGATCGCGACCGGGGCGCGGCCGCTGCGTCCGCCGCTGCCGGGGATCGACGCGCCGGGGGTGCACGGGGTGCAGACCCTGGACGACGGTCAGGCGCTGCTGGACTCGCTGGAGCGGACGCCGGGGCGGCGGGCGGTCGTGGTCGGCGCCGGCTACATCGGTGTGGAGATGGCGGAGGCGCTCCTGGCCCGGGGTTACGAGGTGACGGTCCTGACGCGGGGCGAGCAGCCGATGACGACGCTGGATCCGGACATGGGCCGGCTGGTGCACCGGGCGATGGACGGACTGGGGATCACGACGGTCGTCTCGGCGGAGGTGACGAAGGTCCTGACGGGTGCGGACGGCCGGGTGCGGGCGGTGGCGACGGCTGATGCCGAGTATCCGGCGGACGTGGTGGTCCTGGGCACCGGGGTGGTGCCGGAGACCTCGCTGGCGCGGGCGGCGGGGCTGCCGCTGGGCGAGTACGGCGGGCTGCTCACGGATCTCGCGATGCGGGTGCGCGGTCACGAGTCCATCTGGGCGGGCGGGGACTGTGTGGAGGTTCTGGACCTGGTCTCGGGCCGGGAGCGGCACGTCCCGCTGGGGACGCACGCGAACAAGCAGGGCCAGGTGATCGGGGCGAACGTCGGCGGCGACTACGCGACCTTCCCGGGTGTGGTGGGCACGGCCGTGTCGAAGGTGTGCGACCTGGAGATCGCGCGGACGGGCCTGCGGGAGAAGGACGCCCGGGAGGTGGGGCTGCGGTACGTGACGGTGACGGTGGAGTCGACGAGCCGGGCGGGCTACTACCCGGGGGCGGCGCCGATGACGGTGAAGATGCTGGCGGAGCGGCGTACGGGGCGGCTGCTCGGGGTGCAGATCGTGGGCCGGGAGGGCGCGGGCAAGCGGGTGGACGTCGCGGCGGTGGCGCTGACGGCGGGAATGGGCGTGGAGGCGATGACGGCGCTGGACCTGGGGTACGCGCCGCCGTTCTCGCCGGTGTGGGACCCGGTGCTGATCGCGGCCCGGAAGGCGACGGCGGCGGTCCGCGCCGCAGGCTGACGAGACGCGGGCAGACCGGACGCGGAACGGCGACGGCCGCCGGGGTCACCCCGGCGGCCGTCGCCGTCGCGTGCGTGCGTGTGTGCGAGTGTGCGGGCAGCGGTCAGACGGCCGTCCGCGTGTGCACGTACTCGACGAGGCGGCTCAGGGCGTCCGGGTCCATCGACGGCATGACGCCGTGGCCCAGGTTGAAGACGTGGCCCTCAAGATCCTTCGCGGCGGCGAGGACCTCGTCCGCCTTCGCCTCCACGACCTCTCGGGAGGCGAAGAGCACGGCGGGGTCCAGGTTGCCCTGGAGCGCCTTGCCGGGGCCGACGCGGCGGGCGGCCTCGTCGAGCGGGACGCGCCAGTCGACGCCGACGACGTCCGCGCCCGCCTCGCCCATGAGGCCGAGCAGCTCGCCCGTACCGACGCCGAAGTGGATGCGCGGGACGCCGTAGTCGGCGACCGCGTCGAAGACCTTCACGGAGGCCGGCATGACCGAGCGGCGGTAGTCGGCGGGGGCGAGGGCGCCCACCCAGGAGTCGAAGAGCTGCACGGCGGAGGCGCCGGCCTCGATCTGGACCTTGAGGAAGGCCGAGGTGATCTCGGCGAGGCGGTCGAGCAGGTCGGCCCAGAGCTGCGGGTCGCCGTACATCATCGCCTTGGTGCGCTCGTGGCTGCGCGACGGGCCGCCTTCGACGAGGTAGCTCGCGAGGGTGAAAGGCGCGCCCGCGAAGCCGATGAGCGGGGTGTCGCCCAGCTCGGCGGTGAGCATCCCGATGGCCTCGGTGACGTAGTGGACGTCCTCGGGGGTGAGGTCGCGCAGCCGGGCCAGGTCGGCGCGGGTGCGGATCGGGTCGGCGACGACCGGGCCGACGCCGGGCTTGATGTCGAGGTCGAGGCCGATGGCCTTGAGCGGGACGACGATGTCGCTGAAGTAGATGGCCGCGTCGACCTTGTGGCGGCGCACCGGCTGGAGCGTGATCTCGGTGACCAGCTCGGGCCGCATGCACGACTCGAGCATCGGGATGCCCTCGCGGACCTTCAGGTACTCGGGGAGGGAGCGCCCGGCCTGCCGCATGAACCAGACGGGGGTGTGCGGCACGGGCTCGCGCCGGCATGCCTTGAGGAACGCGGAGTCGTACGTCCGCGACTGCTGCTTCGTCTGCTGGCCCACGGGGCTGTCATTGGCACTCACGCCCAGAATCTTCGCATGTGGCGGGAAGCCGCTGGCCCGGGCCGGGTGTCCCTCCCTGCGCGGAGGCCCCGTTCCGCCTACTCTTCCCCGCATGGCTGCGGCGCAGGGACATTTTTCCGATCATTCCGACGGCGATCGAGGGACGGACGAAACGGCGGACAGTACGGAGACGAACCCGGTGCCACCCGCCTTCCGGCGGGCGGTGGAGGCGCTGCGATCGGCGCGACTGCGGTCCGAGATCGAGATCGACCCGACCAGGCCGCCGCAGCGCCTGGCCCCTTACGCGTACGCGGTGGAGGCGGCCGTCGTCGACGGCGAGGAGGACCTGGCGGACGGGCGGCTGGTGCTGCTGCACGATCCGGACGGGCACGAGGCATGGAAGGGCACGTTCCGGCTGGTGACGCTCGTCCGGGCGGAGCTGGAGCCGGAGATGGCGGCGGACCCGTTGCTGCCGGAGGTGTGCTGGTCCTGGCTGACCGGGGCGATGGAGGCGCGCGGGCTCGCGTACGGGGAGGCGAGCGGGACCGTCACGATGGCGGGCTCGCACTACTTCGGCGGGCTCGCGGACCGCAGGCCGGCGACGCAGATCGAGATCCGGGCGTCCTGGACGCCGCACGAGGGGCTCGGTGGGGTGCCGGACACGGGGGCGCATCTGGCGGCCTGGTGCGATCTGCTCTGCCAGGTCGCGGGGCTGCCGCCGGCGCAGGCGGATCCGGTGGCGGGGCCGACGGGGACGGTGACGGGCGCGGGGGTCGTCTCGCTGCCCCAGCGGCGGGGTCCTCAGCAGGCCTAAGAGGCTTTCGGCGGACCTTCTCGGAAGAGGTACGGCACGGGCACGGGAGGGGTACGGGAGAGGGTCCGCTCGTAGGATGATCGATCACTCGTCCGAATTGCCCTAATTGTTACTCACCAAATCGTGATCTTTCCCTAAAGGCGGGCGGCCCAACTGCCGAAGGAGTCAGTGACCCCTTCACAGCACGGGTTCACCCCCGGCTTCTTCCCCGAGCCGGCTCCGTCCCGCACCCTTCCCCCCAGGAGGCCTGGTGTCCGTTCTCCTCGAGCAGCCCGCAAGCCTGGTCGCCTACCGCCCGAACAAGCCGACGGCCATGGTCGTCGTGGCCGACCCGCGCGTCCGCTCCACCGTGACCCGCCACCTGTGGGCCCTCGGAGTACGAGACGTGATCGAGGCTTCGTCCATCGCGGAGGCCCGTCCCCGCGTCGGCAATCCACGCGACATCTGCGTGGCCGACGTCCACCTGCCCGACGGCAGCGGCCTGACCCTGCTGTCCGAGACCCGCGCCGCGGGCTGGCCCAACGGCCTCGCCCTCTCGGCCGCCGATGACATCGGCGCCGTACGCAACGCCCTGGCGGGCGGCGTGAAGGGCTATGTCGTCACCGGTACCCGCAACAACATCGGCCACCCGACCCGGCCCGGAGCCGCACCCATCGGTTCCGCGGCCGCCCGCCTCGGCCACCGCCGCCCCCCGGGTTCCCCGAGCCACCCGGGCGGCTACCGCGAGCTCTCCGGCCGTGAGGTCGAGGTGCTCCGGCTCGTCGCGGAGGGCCAGTCGAACAAGGCGATCGGCGTCTCCATGGGGCTCTCCGCCCTCACCGTGAAGAGCCACCTCGCCCGTATCGCCCGCAAGCTGGGCACCGGCGACCGAGCGGGAATGGTCGCGGTGGCCCTTCGGACGGGCATCATCCACTGACGGAAGGCCGACAAGAAGCCCGCGCCTGTCGACGGAACGTTCCGTCGACAGGCGCTTGCCGTTCACCGATCTCCGCGAAGTCCCTGGTCCTAGACCCCCGCCGGCTTCCAAAGCGTTGCCAGGAATGTAAGATTGTCCCCGTTGACGCTGCCTGGGGACTTCTTGACCAGCTTCATCCACACAACAGCGTCTTCGTCCGTGATGACACAGAAGGCTTGACCAAGATTCATATCGGAATCCGAGATCTCGCCGACGCTGTTCGCCTTCGCGTCGCGCGCACAGTTCTCAGGGGTAGGTAGAGATGCGGAAGCCGCGCCGAAGTATTTTTTCGCCGACAGCCCGTCTCCGCATCCGTAGGACATGTCCTCGCCCTTCATGCTCACTTCTCCGCTCTCAACCGCCGGCTCGTCGAGGTCGGCCACGGAAGACAGGCAGCCACCCTCGGTAGCCGTGAGCGTGAACCTTCTGTCCTCGTAGCCGTCGACGTAGCCGGGCTCAGGCGCTGCCGGAGCGGATGGAGGGGCGGTGCTCGTCACCGGGGCGGAGGTCTCAGGACCAGCCGCCGGGGCGGAGGTCTCAGGACGAGCAGCCTGGGCGGAGGTCGCAGGACCAGCGGTGGTTTGAGTGCCCTGACCGTTGCCGTTCCCGCATTGAGCCGATCCGCTGCAATGGGTCGACGAGCAGCCCAGGAGAGTTGTCAGGAAGGCCGCCGTTCCCAGCACCACGGCGCCTGCCGACTTAGCTCGCACTGGGCTGCGGTCCATTGTTGACGTCGCCCCGGACGTTGCCCTCACCGCATTGAGCCGATCCGCTGCAATTGGTGCCCGATCCGGCGATGAGCGTAGCCAGACCAGCGATGAGCGCGGCGGCGATCGGCACTCCGATGTAGATGATCAACTGTTTCCTGGTGAAGCGTGTCCCGGATGCCACGGATATCCCCTCGCGTACTCGTCGACGTCACGATTGGAAGTGGCAAGTGTCTATCAACCTTGCTCCCTCTCGCGCCAGTTGGCGGAAGAGTCACGTTCGAGATTCGGACTGCAGTCCGATTCGATCAATGAATTCCGGCCATGAACCGGCTCGAAGAGTGCTGATTCAGCTCGGCAGACTCCGCCGCACCTCACGTGGCATCGACAGAATCCCGTGCGAGTGAGGCCTTCGAGGGCACATCCGGGCACTCGCGAACGGCAAGAGTGGTGACACGATGAGCATCACTGAGAACAGTTTTCGCAGGTCAGAACCCCCTTCTCTCGAAGGTGCAGGTCAGGGCCTCGCACGGGCAGATACCCTTGACAGGTGACCGACGCCCAAGAGACCGCAGCAGACACAGCACTGCGCACCACCGGGGGCGGCCCCCCGGACGACGATGTCCCTGCGAATGGGCTTCCGATCCCGTTGCTGGAGCCCCGCGAAGGGGTTCCGCCCGTCGTCGAGACCGAGGACGCCCTCGCCGAGGTGATCGCCGCCTTCGCCGCCGGGTCCGGCCCCGTGGCCGTCGACGCCGAGCGCGCCTCCGGCTACCGCTACGGGCAGCGCGCCTACCTCGTCCAGCTCCGCCGTGAGGGCGCGGGCACCGCGCTCATCGACCCCGTGGGCTGCCCCGACCTCTCGGGGCTCGGCGAGGCGCTCGCCGGGACCGAGTGGATCCTGCACGCCGCGACCCAGGACCTTCCGTGCCTGCGCGACATAGGCATGCTCCCGACCTCGCTCTTCGACACCGAGCTGGCCGGACGGCTCGCGGGCTTCCCGCGCGTCGGCCTCGGCGCGATGGTCGAGTCCGTCCTCGGCTACGCCCTGGAGAAGGGCCACTCCGCCGTGGACTGGTCCACCCGTCCGCTGCCCGATCCCTGGCTCCGGTACGCGGCCCTGGACGTCGAGCTCCTCGTCGACCTGCGCGACGCGCTGGAGAAGGAGCTGGACCGGCAGGGGAAGCTGGAGTGGGCGCACCAGGAGTTCGACGCGATCGCCTCGGCCCCGCCCGCCCCGCCGCGCAAGGACCCGTGGCGGCGGACCTCCGGCATGCACAAGGTGCGCCGGCGTCGCCAGATGGCGGTCGTACGGGAGCTCTGGACGGCCCGTGACAAGGTCGCCCAGCGGCGGGACGTCTCCCCCGGCAAGGTGCTGAGCGACGCGGCGATCGTGGAGGCGGCGCTCGCGGTGCCGGTGAACGTGGCCGCGCTCACGGCGCTGCCCGGGTTCGGCAACCGGATGGGCCGCCGTCAGCTGGAGCAGTGGCAGGCCTCGGTGGACCGGGCCAGGGCCCTGCCGGAGAGCGAGCTGCCGCAGCCGGGCCAGCAGGTCGCGGGCCCGCCCCCGCCGCGCGCCTGGGCGGACAAGGACCCGGTCGCGGCGGCCCGCCTCTCGGCGGCCCGCGCCTCGGTCTCGGCGCTCGCGGAGGAGCTGAACCTTCCGCAGGAGAACCTGATCACCCCGGACACCGTGCGCCGGGTCTGCTGGGAGCCGCCGGCCCCGGCCGACGCCGAGGGTGTGGCCGCGGCCCTTGCCGGCCACGGCGCCCGCCGCTGGCAGGTCGAACTGGTGACCCCGCTGCTGGTGGAGGCGCTGACGGCGACGGCGTGACCCCGCTTCGAGAGAGCCCCCGACCGCGTGCGGCCGGGGGCTCTCGCCGTCCGTGGGATCCCCGGTGACTTCTACCGGATCCCGCGGGGCTCCTACGGGATCGGGCTGAGGTTCCCGTCGATGTCCATGTCGAAGGCGCCCTGGGTCTTGCCGTCGACCTTGAGGTGCTTGAGCCAGTGCTTCGAGAGGTTGTGCACGTTCTTGTGCTGCATCTCCCACACCAGCGAATGCCCCGCACAGGCCAGCTTGACCATCAGCTTGTGCTGGCCCGCGACAGCGTCGTAGAGCGCGGGGACCGAGAAGTTGAGTTCCGGGTTCGGGTTGGGCGGTGACGTGTTCACCTGCTTGTCGTACTCTCCGTACGCCATCAGCACGGGCACGCTGCCGCCGAGCACCCCGCCCTGCGCCGCGGTGGTCTCGTTCCATCCCCACCGGACGAAGTTCCTGATCCGGTTGAACCCCGTCGGGGGTCCCCACGTGCTGCCGATCGGGTCGTTCGCCATGATCGCGTCCCATGCCACGTCGACGATGCCGGGCGCGCGCTGACCCTCGCAGGGCGCCTCCGCGGCCCAGCCCGTGTCGAATCCGCCCTTGCCGCCGATGAAGGTCGGAAAGCCCGGCACCGGCAGCGTGGCCGGCGGGTTCGACGTTCCCAGGGGCGGGAAGATCGGTGCGAGCAGGAACAGGCTCGCCACCTTGTCGGGGTTCTTGACCGCGTACGGTCCCATGGTGAACGCGGCGGCGGACCAGCCGATGAAGGCGACCTTCTCCACGTTGCACTCGGCGCGGATGAACTCCACGACGGTGTTCAGTTCGTCCCGGTCGCTGTTCGAGTTGGTCAGCTGGAACGGATAGGTCGGCAGGCCCGGAACGAATCCCGGCGGCCTCGGCGTCAACAGGGGCTGCTGGGCCGGGTTGACGTTGTGCGGGTCGTCCATCTTGGGGCGCGGGGAGCGACCCGAGCCCTGGAGGTCCATCATGAAGACGTCGTAGCCGGCTTTCGCCAGCGCCTCGGCCCAGCTGTACGACTCGTGCTGGAGGTCGAAGCCGGCGAGCACCGGGACGCTCCGGCCGTGGAGCATGAGGACCGGTGTGCGCGGCCCGCTGTCGGACGTGTCGCGACGCTCCCGTACGAAGAGCTTGACCGGCTCGCCCGCGTTCGCGGGGACGGTGGACGTGTGGGGGACTTCGTGGTCGGTGGTGACGATCGCCACAGGAGTCCTTTCCGTGCGCTGGGGGCCGGAGCCTCGCGCCCCGACCGGTGCCAGCCTCCGCCCGCCGACGGGCGTCCACGCCGCGACACGGCCGCCGCCCCGGCCCATCGGGTTGCGGGACCCTCCGATCGGACGGGCGTACGCGGGGGGCGCGCGGCCGTCCCGGTGGCATCCTCGGTGTGACCTTCGCCGCTTGGGCCTCAGGGGCTGGGCAGCTCGGTTACCCGCAAGTAGCATGGAGGAAGCAAGCGCACGCTTAGGCGTGTCGCCGCAGCAGTGCCATCCCGCACCCTGGAGGAGAGCCAACGTGCCTCGTAGCGTCAGGGACGTCGTCTTCGTCGACGGCGTCCGCACCCCGTTCGGCAAGGCGGGCCCGAAGGGCATCTACCACGAGACCCGCGCCGACGACCTCGTCGTCAAGGCCATCCGGGAGCTGCTGCGCCGCAACCCCGGCCTCGACCCCGCGCAGATCGACGAGGTCGCCATCGCCGCGACCACGCAGATCGGTGACCAGGGTCTGACCCTCGGCCGTACGGCGGGCATCCTCGCCGGGCTGCCGCAGTCGGTTCCCGGCTACTCCATCGACCGCATGTGCGCCGGCGCGCTGACCGCCGTCACCTCGGTCGCCGGTTCGATCGCCTTCGGCGCGTACGACGCCGTCATCGCCGGTGGCGTCGAGCACATGGGCCGCCACCCCATGGGTGAGGGCGTCGACCCGAACCCGCGCTTCGTGTCGGAGAAGCTCGTCGACGAGTCCGCCCTCTTCATGGGCATGACCGCCGAGAACCTGCACGACAGGTACCCGAGCATCACCAAGCAGCGCGCGGACGAGTACGCCGTGCGCTCGCAGGAGAAGGCCGCCAAGGCGTACGCCGACGGCAAGATCCAGCAGGACCTGGTGCCGATCTCGGTGCGCCGGACCGACGCCTCCACCGGTGAGACCGGCTGGGGCCTGGTCACCACCGACGAGCCGATGCGCCCGGGCACCACCCTGGAGTCGCTGGCGAACCTGAAGACGCCGTTCCGCGTCCACGGCAACGTCACCGCGGGCAACGCCGCCGGTCTCAACGACGGTGCCACCGCCTCGATCATCGCCTCCGAGGACTTCGCCCGCGAGAACAACCTCCCGGTCAAGATGCGCCTCGTCTCGTACGCCTTCGCCGGCGTCGAGCCCGAGGTCATGGGCTACGGCCCGATCCCGGCGACCGAGAAGGCCCTCGCCAAGGCCGGTCTGTCCATCGAGGACATCGACCTCTTCGAGGTCAACGAGGCCTTCGCGGTCCAGGTCCTCGCCTTCCTGGAGCACTACGGCATCGCCGACGACGACGCCCGCGTCAACCAGTACGGCGGCGCCATCGCCTACGGCCACCCGCTCGCCTCCTCCGGCGTCCGTCTGATGACGCAGCTGGCCCGCCAGTTCGAGGAGAACCCGCAGGTCCGCTACGGCCTCAACACGATGTGCGTCGGCTTCGGCATGGGCGCCACGGTCATCTGGGAAAACCCCCACTGGGAGGGCAAGTGAGCACCACCGCCGAGCTTCTGAAGGGCGCCGCGGAGCTCTTCCCCGACGAGGTCGTCACCAGCGCCCACGTACGGCACTTCGAACTGCCCGCCGGTGCGGGTCGGTTCGCGCTGATCACGCTGGACAACGGCTTCGACCACACCAAGCCGACCACCTTCGGCCCGCAGTCCCTCGCCAACCTGAACACGGCGATCGACCAGGTCGAGGCGGAGGCCGCCAACGGTGAGATCGTCGGCGCCGGCATCACCGGCAAGCCGTTCATCTTCGCCGTCGGCGCCGACCTCAAGGGCGTCGAGCTGCTGAAGAAGCACGACGAGGCCCTCGCCATCGGCAAGGGCGGCCACGACGTCTTCAAGCGTCTGTCCGCGCTCGCCGTGCCGACCTTCGCGTACTACAACGGCGCGGCCATGGGCGGCGGCGTCGAGGTCGGTCTGCACTGCACCTACCGCACCGTGTCGAAGGCCCTGCCGGCCTTCTCGCTGCCCGAGGTCTTCCTCGGCCTGGTGCCCGGCTGGGGCGGCTGCGCGATCCTGCCGAACCTGATCGGTGCCGAGAAGGCCGTCTCGGTCATCATCGAGAACTCGCTGAACCAGAACCGTCAGCTCAAGGGCAAGCAGGTCTTCGAGCTCGGCATCGCCGACGCGCTGTTCGAGGGCGCGGACTTCCTGGAGCAGTCGCTGATCTGGACGGCCTCCGTCCTCAACGGCTCCGTGACCGTCGAGCGTCCCGAGATCGACCGCGGCGAGGCCTGGGACCAGGCCGTCGCCAAGGGCCGCCTCGTCGCCGACTCCAAGGTGCACGGCGCCGCCCCGGCCGCCTACCGCGCCCTCGACATCATCGAGGCCGCGAAGGACGGGGACCTGCAGAAGGGCTTCGACGCCGAGGACCAGGCCCTCGCGGACCTGATCATGGGCGGCGAGCTGCGCTCCGGCATCTACGCCTTCAACCTGGTGCAGAAGCGCGGCAAGCGCCCCGCCGGCGCCCCGGACAAGTCGCTGGCCCGCCCGGTCACCAAGGTCGGCGTCGTCGGTGCCGGTCTGATGGCCTCCCAGCTGGCCCTGCTCTTCCTGCGCCGCCTCGAGGTGCCGGTCGTCCTGACCGACATCGACCAGGAGCGCGTCGACAAGGGCGTGGGCTACGTCCACGCCGAGATCGAGAAGCTGCTCGGCAAGGGCCGTATCAACCAGGACAAGGCCAACCGTCTCAAGGGCCTGGTCTCCGGTGTCCTGGACAAGGCCGAGGGCTTCGCGGACGCGGACTTCATCATCGAGGCCGTGTTCGAGGAGATGTCGGTCAAGCAGAAGGTGTTCGCGGAGGTCGAGGCGGTCGCCCCGGCGCACGCGATCCTCGCCACCAACACCTCCTCGCTCTCCGTCTCGGAGATGGCCTCCAAGCTCCAGCACCCGGAGCGCGTGGTCGGCTTCCACTTCTTCAACCCGGTCGCGATCCTCCCGCTCCTGGAGATCGTCCGCGGCGAGCAGACGGACGACGCCTCCCTCGCCACCGCCTTCGGCGTGGCGAAGAAGCTGAAGAAGACCGCGGTCCTCACCAAGGACGCCCCGGCGTTCGTCGTGAACCGCATCCTCACCCGCTTCATGGGCGAGATCCAGAACGTCATCGACGAGGGCACCTCGGTCGAGACCGCGGAGAAGGCCATCGAGCCGCTCGGTCTGCCGATGTCCCCGCTGGTCCTTCTGGAGCTGGTCGGCCCGGCGATCGGTCTGCACGTCTCCGAGACCCTGAACCGCGCCTTCCCGGACCGCTTCACGGTCTCCCCCAACCTGAAGGCCGTCGTCGAGGCCGGCAAGCGCGGCTTCTACGTCTACAAGCCCGAGAACGGCTTCAAGCCGGAGCTCGACCCGGAGGTCGCCGCCCTCCTCGTCCAGGGCGACTCCGTCCTGACCGAGGAGCAGGTCCGCGACCGCGTCCTGGACGCGGTGGCGCAGGAGATCGGCCTGATGCTGGAGGAGGGTGTCGTCGCCGAGGCGCAGGACATCGACCTCTGCCTGATCACGGGCGCCGGCTGGCCCTTCCACCTGGGCGGCATCACGCCGTACCTGGACCGCGAGGGCGTCTCCGAGCGCGTCAACGGCAAGCGTTTCCTGGCGCAGGGCGTGGCGAGCGTTCCGGCGTAACACCGGAGTCCACCCCTCAGGGCGTACGCGAACGGCCCCGGCACCTGGAGAAGGTGCCGGGGCCGTTCCCCGTTCAGGGGGGCCGGGGCCGTTCCCCGTTCGGGGGGGTCGGGGCCGTTCCCCGTTCGGGGGGGCCGGGGCCGTTCCCCGTTCGGGGGGGGCGGGGCCGTTCCCCGTTCGGGGGGCGGGCTCAGCCTATGGAGCGCCAGCCCTCCAGCAGGAGACCCTCCGCCGCCGCCTTCTGGCGCGTGGTGATCAGCGTCCGCCCCTCGACCAGGGCCATCGCGACCAGGCGTCCGTCGAGCCCCCGGGTGAGGACGGTGGTCTGCGCGCCCCGCGCCTCTCCGGTCTCCGACCACTGGGCGCCCGCGTCCTCCTGCTCGCTCGGATAGGCGGCGAGGGCGAGCCGGCCGCCCTCGGACTGCTGGGCGAGGACCGTACAGTCGAAGCCGTCGATCAGACAGCGGGTCGCGGACAGCCGCCCCGTGCCGACCGCGTCGGCGAGGCGTGTGGGCTCCAGGGAGCGCCCCGGGGACCAGGCGCGGATCCCGCCGTCCTTGTCCCGGTAGAAGAGCGTCACATGGCCCGAGGGGCCGGTCACCGCGGCGAGCGTGCCGAAGGTGACGTCCGCGGGCACCACGTCCTGGCGGACGGGCTTGGCGCCGGACTCCTCCTGGACGTAGCGGAGCAGGCCCTTGTCGGTCGCGGTGAGGAGCTCGACGCGGCCCTGGCCGTTGACCATGGCGACCGGGGACGGGTCGGTGCTCCAGCCGTGCAGGTCCCACCAGGGGTGCCAGCCGCCGGCGTCCTTCTGGGCGCGCACGCTCAGTCCCCCGCCGCCGTTCCGCACGAAGGCGTACACGCGGCCCTGGGCGTCCACCGCGACGGCCGGGTTGCCCGTCCACGGCCCCTTGCCGTTCGAGTGCCCGAGGGAGCGCCACGCCACCGCAGGACGGCCGGTCTGGAACTGGACGCTGTGCACCAGCTCGACGTGTCCCTCTCCCCCGGCCGTGGGCCGCAGCCCGACGAGGTGGACGTAGCGGTCCGCGCCCTGGCCGACCGCGAGGAACGGCGTCAGACCGTCGCCGCCGAGCGAGACGGGCCCACTCCAGCCGCCGTCGGTCTCCTCGGTCCAGCGCACCACCTCACCGTCCCGGGGCAGGTACGCGCTGAACCGTCCCTCCTCTCCTCTGGTCAGCCAGCCGCCCTGGAGGAGAGGGGTGGAAGAGGAACCGTGGGAGGGGGCTGCGGGGGCCTGGGATCGATTCGCCATGGGGGGATCCAGCACTCCGGTCGTCGGGGGGAGTTCGGGTACGAACCGACTGTAGTCGTCCGCCCGAACCCCTCCTTCCGCGCCTTCGGCCCGGGCGGTCCCCCGCCCGCTCAGTACTCCGCGTTCGGGCCTGCGCGGCCCAACCGGCTGTGGCCGCGCCCGTACAGGAAGTACACGACGATGCCGATCGCCATCCACACGGCGAAGCGGAACCAGGTCTCGCCCGGCAGGTTGAGCATCAGCCACAACGAGGCCGCGATGGAGAGGATCGGCAGCACCGGCACCCAGGGGGTGCGGAAGGCGCGGTGCAGGTCGGGGCGGGTCCGGCGGAGCACCATGACGCCGACGGCCACCATGACGAAGGCGAAGAGCGTGCCGATGTTCACCAGGGTCGCGAGCTCGTTGATGCTGGTGAAGCCGGCGACGATCGCGATGATCACGCCGAGGAGGATCGTCGGGCGGTACGGGGTCTTGTACTTCGGGTGCGTGACGGAGAAGAAGCGCGGCAGCAGGCCGTCGCGGCTCATCGCGAAGAAGACGCGGGTCTGGCCGAGGAGCAGGATCAGACAGACCGTGGTGAGGCCGACGGCGGCGCCGAAGCTGATCACGCCCGCGTAGAAGGGGTGTCCGGCGGCTTTGAAGGCGTCGGCGAGCGGGGCGCTCACGGACAGCTCGGAGTAGTGCTGCATGCCGGTGACGACGAGGGCCACGGCCACGTAGAGCACGGTGCAGATGAGGAGCGAGCCGAGGATGCCACGGGGCATGTCCCGCTGCGGCAGCTTGGTCTCCTCGGCCGCGGTGGCGACCACGTCGAAGCCGATGAAGGCGAAGAAGACGACCGAGGCGGCGGTGAAGATGCCCATGACGCCGAAGTTGGTCGGCTCGTAGCCGAACAGCAGCTGGACGAGCGGGGAGTCCCAGTTGGAGCCGCCGCCCTCGGGGGTGACCGCCGGCGGGATGAACGGGTCGTAGTTGTCGCCGACGATGAAGAACAGACCGGCGACGATCACGATCATCACCACGGTCACCTTGATCGCCACGACGACCGCGGTGATCCGGGCGGAGAGCTTCATGCCCAGGACGAGGACCACGGTCAGCACGAGCACGAGCAGGAAGGCCAGGATGTCGAAGCTGCCGCCCACCACGTCCGGGCCTTGGAGCGCCGCTGGTAGATGCCAGTCGATGTTGTCCATGAGCGAGCGGACGTAGCCCGACCAGCCGACGGCGACCACCGCCGTACCGAGCGCGAACTCCAGGACGAGGTCCCAGCCGATGATCCAGGCGGGCAGCTCACCGATGGAGGCGTACGCGAAGGTGTACGCCGATCCCGCCACCGGCACCGTCGAGGCGAACTCGGCGTAGCAGAGGGCGGCGAGGGCGCAGACGATGCCGGCCGCGACGAAGGCGAGGGCCGTCGCCGGTCCCGCGTTCTCCTTGGCGACCTTGCCGGTGAGGACGAAGATGCCGGTGCCGATGATGACGCCGACGCCGAAGACCGTCAGATCCCAGGCCGACAGGGATTTCTTGAGCGCGTGTTCGGGCTCCTCCGTGTCGCGGATCGACTGCTCGACCGACTTGGTCCGGAACAACCCGGAGTTCGCCCGTGGCTGCTGGTCCGTACTCACCCTGGTACCTCCGCGCCGTGCACCTGACGTCGGTCTCGGAACCCCCCTGGCCGGGAGGCTGAGATGACGCCTGCCCGCCCAGAGCCAGAATGCACGCGAAAGGGCCGGGCGGCACCCGGGAGGGTGAACCGACCGGCCCAAAGGTTACGCAGGGTGACCGGAATCCGGTCGGGCGTGCTCAGTCGCGCGCGGGCTCCACGGCCTGCGCGTCGCTCCCGAGGGCTCGGGGCAGTCCGTCCAGTCGCGAGACCACTCCGGTGACCTGGCGGGCGATGTCCGGGGCGGTCAGCCCGATCTCGGCCATGACCTCGGCGCGCGAGGCGTGGTCGAGGAAGCGCGGCGGGATGCCGAAGTCGCGCAGCGGCACGTCGACTCCGGCGTCGCGCAGCGCCTGGGCGACGGCCGAGCCGACCCCGCCGACGCGGCTGTTGTCCTCGACGGTGACGACGACCCGGTGCTGCTCGGCGAGCGGGGCGAGGGCCTCGTCGACGGGCTTGACCCAGCGGGGGTCGACGACGGTGGTGGAGATGCCGTGCCGGTCGAGCAGGTCGGCGATCTCCAGGCACATGGGCGCCAGGGCGCCCACGGAGACCAGGAGGACGTCGGGCCGGTCGGAGCCGGGCTCACGGAGCACGTCCATGCCGCCGACGCGGCGCAGGGCCGGTACGGCGGGGCCGACGGCGCCCTTGGAGAAGCGGACCACGGTCGGGGCGTCGGTGACCTCGACGGCCTCGCGCAGCTGGGCGCGGACCTGGTCGGCGTCGCGCGGGGCGGCGAGCCGCAGACCGGGCACGACCTGGAGGATCGACATGTCCCACATGCCGTTGTGGGAGGCGCCGTCGGTGCCGGTGACACCGGCCCGGTCCAGGACGAAGGTGACACCGCACTTGTGCAGGGCCACGTCCATCAGGACCTGGTCGAAGGCGCGGTTGAGGAAGGTCGCGTAGACGGCGAAGACCGGGTGGAGGCCGCCGGTGGCGAGGCCTGCCGCGGAGACCGCGGCGTGCTGCTCGGCGATGCCGACGTCGAAGACGCGCTCGGGGAAGGCCTTGGCGAACTTGTCGAGGCCGACGGGCTGGAGCATGGCCGCGGTGATGGCGACGATGTCCGCGCGCTCCTTGCCGAGCTCGACCATCTCCTGGGCGAAGACGCCCGTCCAGTCGGCGCCGGAGGAGGCGATGGGCAGGCCGGTGTCGGGGTGGATCTTGCCGACGGCGTGGAAGCGGTCTGCCTCGTCCTGGAGGGCCGGCTGGTAGCCGCGTCCCTTCTCGGTGAGGCAGTGGACGATGACCGGGCCGCCGAAGCGCTTGGCGCGGGTCAGCGCGGACTCCAGGGCCTCGATGTCGTGGCCGTCGATGGGGCCGACGTACTTGAGGCCGAGGTCCTCGAACATGCCCTGCGGGGCGATGAAGTCCTTGAGGCCCTTCTTGGCGCCGTGCAGCGTCTCGTAGAGCGGCTTCCCGACGACCGGGGTGCGCTCCAGGATGTCCTTGCCGCGGGCGAGGAAGCGCTCGTACCCGTCGGTGGTGCGCAGGGTCGCCAGGTGGTTGGCGAGGCCGCCGATGGTCGGGGCGTAGGAGCGCTCGTTGTCGTTGACGACGATGACGAGCGGGCGGTCCTTGGCGGCGGCGATGTTGTTCAGCGCCTCCCAGGCCATGCCGCCCGTGAGGGCTCCGTCGCCGATGACGGCGACGACGTGGTCGTCCTTCTTCAGGACCTCGTTGGCCTTGGCCAGGCCGTCGGCCCAGCCGAGGACCGTGGAGGCGTGCGAGTTCTCGATCACGTCGTGCTCGGACTCGGCCTGCGAGGGGTAGCCGGAGAGGCCGCCCTTCATCTTGAGCTTGGAGAAGTCCTGGCGGCCCGTGAGCAGCTTGTGGACGTAACTCTGGTGGCCGGTGTCCCAGAGGACCTTGTCCTTCGGGGAGTCGAACACGCGGTGCAGGGCGATGGTCAGCTCGACCACACCGAGGTTGGGGCCGAGGTGCCCGCCGGTCTTGGAGACGGCGTCCACGAGGAACGTCCTGATCTCTTCGGCCAGCTGGTCCAGCTGTTCCGGGGAAAGCCGGTCCAGATCTCGCGGTCCCCTGATACGGGTCAGCAGAGCCACCCGTGCCTCCTTGCGTTTGAGCTGGTCGAGCTTGCCGATTTGTCGAGTCTAATGTTCCGTCTTGGATCGTGGGCATCGGGCCAGGGGGTGAGGCGTCACCCTCATGGCGGACATCCCGCTGATCTGTACGGCTCTGCACTGCTCCGGACGCACCAGTGCCCGGCGCCGGTTTCGCGGCGCCGGGCACTGTGGCGAGCGTTACGCAGGGGACGACCCTACGCGCGGCCGGCCGTCTTCTGCGTACGACGGGAGACCGAGTCGATGATCACGGCGATGAGCAGGACCGCTCCGGTGATCATGTACTGGATCGCGTTCGAGGACAGGTTCATCTGGTTGAGGCCCTGGACGATCGACTGGATGACCAGGATGCCCAGGAGCGCCGACCAGACCTTGCCGCGTCCGCCGAAGAGGGACGTGCCGCCGATGACCGCCGCGGCGATGCACATCATCAGCTGGTTGCCGCCACCGAGCGAGCGGTCGGCGCCGCCGGTCGCGGAGGCGAGGAAGAGACCGCCGATCGCGCCCATGGTGCCGGAGACCATGAAGACCGAGATCCGGATCCACGAGACGTTGATACCGGCGCGGCGGGCTGCCTCGATGCCGCCGCCGACCGCGAAGACCTGACGGCCGTAGGTGGTGCGGCGCAGCACGAAGTCGGTGACCAGCAGGATCACCAGGAAGATCACCAGGGAGAGCGGGAGGCCCTGCTCCTGGTTGAAGCCGTAGGCGGCGACGAGGACCAGGACCGCCAGGACGGCGGTGCGCAGGACGATCTCGCTCTGCGGGCGGTGCGGCAGCTCGGCCGCCTTGCGGCGGCGGGAGTCGCGCAGCTGGGCGAGGTAGAAGGCGGCGACGACGACCACGGCGAGGCCGTAGGCGGCGGCGACGTCGGAGAAGTAGTACTTGGTGAGGTCGCCGACGAAGCTGCCGATCGGGGTGGGGATGGTGGAGCGGTCGCCCATCACCCAGGTCTGCAGTCCGGCCCAGCCGAGGAAGCCGGCCAGGGTGACGACGAAGGCGGGCACGCCGATCTTGGCGAACACCAGGCCGTGGAAGGCGCCGATCAGGGTGCCGGAGAGGATGCCGAGGACGATCGCGAGGACGTCCGGCATGTCCGTGCCGAGTACGCCCCAGACCGCGCCGGCCAGGCCCGCCACGGAGCCGACGGCGAGGTCGATCTCGCCGAGGAGCAGGACGAAGACGATGCCCACGGCCATGATGCCGGGGCCGACCGCGTACAGCGTGATCTGGTCGAGGTTGTACGAGGTGATGAAGTTGCCGGTCAGGGCCTGGAAGACGATGCCGATGACGATGAGGCCGACGACGACCGGGAGCGAGCCGATCTCGCCGGAGCGGATCTTGCGCTTGAACTCGTCGACGTAGCCCTTGAGGCCCTGCTCGCGGACGAGGAGGCGGGGGTCGACGGCGGGGATCGCGGCGGCGGCCGGGGTCTCGGTCACCGGGGCCTGCTCGTCCGGGGTGCGGGGGTCGGGCACGGCCGCCTGGTCGCTCGCGGACTGCGGGGTCTTGCTCACTTCGCTACCTCCGCGTTGCGGGCCTGGCGGCGGGTCACGGCGTTGTCCGTGGCTCCCGTGATCGCGGCGATGATCTCTTCGTGCGTGGTGGTGGCCACCGGGAAGGTGCCGTTGTTCCGGCCCAGGCGCAGCACCGCGACGGTGTCGGCGACGGCCTTCACGTCGGCCATGTTGTGGCTGATGAGGATGACGCCGAGGCCCTGCTCGCGCAGTCGCTCGACCAGGTCGAGGACCTGGGCGGTCTGCTCGACGCCGAGGGCGGCGGTCGGCTCGTCCAGGATCACGATCTTGGGGTTGCCGACGAGGGCGCGCGCGATGGCGACGACCTGCCGCTGGCCGCCGGAGAGGGCGGCGACGGGGATGCGGACGCTGGGGATGCGGATGGAGAGGGTCGAGAGGAGGTCCTTCGCCCGCTTCTCCATGGCGACCTCGTCGAGGACGCCGCCCTTCTTGATCTCCCGGCCGAGGAACAGGTTGGCGACGACGTCCAGGTTGTCGCAGAGCGCGAGGTCCTGGTAGACGGTCGCGACCCCGAGGTTCTGGGAGTCGTGCGGGCGGTTGATCTCGACCCGCTCACCCTCCCACTCGATGGCGCCCTCGTCGATGGGGTGCACGCCGGCGATCGTCTTGACGAGCGTCGACTTGCCCGCTCCGTTGTCGCCGACGAGCGCGACGACCTCTCCTGCGTGGACTTCGAGATCGACACCGGAGAGGACCTGAACCGCTCCGAACCGCTTGAAGATCCCTCGCAACGCCAGCACGGGCGTCTGGGACACGTGAACCAACTCCTTCGCCACCGGTACGGCGGCGGGCATGGCGCGCCGGCCGAGCGGCGCCGAAATCTGAGGGGGCTTGCACGTCCGGCTCCCGGACCGACAGCGGGGTCTGGGTCGGCCGGGAACCGGACGGCGTAAGGGGGACGGGTCCCGTGTGGCGCGCCTCCGCCGCGCGCAGCCTTCACCTCTTGCACATGGCACCTGGCCGGGGGGCCGGTTCATGTGGGGCGGGGAGGCCGGGGAGGGGCGGAGGCGCGGGGCACGGGGGGTCCGTCGCCGGGGGTGGGCCGGGGGGCCCGGTTCGGGCGCGGAGCCTTCGGGGCTCCGGCCCAGGGGGTTACTTGATGCCCAGCTCGGTGCACTTGGCGGCGAGGTCCGCGGTGCAGATGTCGGCGGCCTTGTAGATGCCGTCCTTGATCACCGTGGTCTGGATGTTGGCCTTGTCGACCACGACCGGCGGGAAGAGCGTGGAGGGCACGCCGTCGGTCTCGCCCTGCGCGCCGAGCTCCTTGCCCTGGAGCAGGTTCACGGCGAACTTGGCGGCCTCGGGGGCCAGCTGGAGCGGCGACTTGTAGATGGTGAAGGTCTGCGAGCCGGCGACGATGCGCTGGATGCCCGCGACCTCGGCGTCCTGGCCACCCACCGGGATGCCCTTGATGCCGGCGTTCTCCAGGGAGGTGATGATGCCTCCGGCCATGCCGTCGTTCGCGGAGTAGACCGCGCCGATCTTGTCCTTGCCGAGCGAGGAGATCGCGGCGGACATCTTCTCGCCCGCGACCTTCGGGTCCCACTCGCCGGACGCCTCGTAGGCGATCTTGCCGACCTTGCCGTCGAGGGCGGTGTGGGCGCCCTTCTTGAAGAGCCCGGCGTTCGGGTCCTTCTCGTCACCGTTGATCATCACGACGTTGGCGGCGGCGGCCTTGGTGCCGAGGGCGGCCAGCAGGGCCTGGCCCTGGAGCTCGCCGACCTTGTTGTTGTCGTGGCTGACGTACGCGTCGGCACCCTCGACGGCACGGTCGTACGCGACGACCTTGACGCCCTTGGCCTTCGCGTCCTTGACCCAGCCGGCGGCCTTGGCCGAGTCCACCGGGTCGAGGGCGATGACCTTCACGCCGTCGGCGATCAGCTGGTCGAACTGCTGCTTCTGCTTGACGACGTCGGAGACCGCGTTGTTGTACACGATCTCGCAGTCGGAGCAGGCGGCCTTGACGGCCTTCTCGAACTGGGGCTTGTCCAGAGCCTCGTAGCGCGAGGTCTTGTTCTCGGGAAGGAGCAGACCGATCTTGGTCGAGCTGCCCTTGTCTTCGCTGTCTCCGCCGCCGGCCTGGCCGCAGGCGGCGAGCGAGAGGGCCATCGAGACCGCGGCCGTGGCTATGACGGCACGACGCGTCACTGCGTTCATGTGGGGTTTGCCTCCCTGACGAGGCCGCGACGTTGCGGCCGAGGTGGCACGAAGTCAACTCGGCTGCAACACTGCCGTCAAGAAGTAAATCCTTAACGAGATGACAACGGTGGCGTTCGTTATCTAAGTGAAGGCAGGCGTGGAGGTCGGCGCGGCAGTCGGCAGTGCACTCTCCAACAGGGTCGAATCGCCCATTTCGCTCAGGACGAGGGCGAGGGCACCGAGCACCTCGGCACGGCCGCCGAGCGCCCCCTGGGCCAGCGAGAGCTGCCGGGCGGCGCTGGGGATCGCGTACCGCGAGACCGAGTCCCGGATGGGCGCGAGCACCAGCTCACCTGCCTCCGCGAGGTCGCCGCCGAGCACCACCCGGCTGGGGTTGAGGAGGTTGCAGAGGTTGGCGATGCCGCTGCCGATGTGCCGTCCGACGTCGGCGATCACCCGGCGGCAGCCGGGGTCCCCCGCCCTGGCCAGCTGGACGACCCGCTCCATGGTCAGGTCGGGACCGTGGCTGGGCATCAGCAGCGGCAGTACGTAACGGGCGGCGGTGAAGGTCTCCAGGCAGCCCCTGTTGCCGCAGCGGCAGACGGGACCCGACTCGTCGAGGGTGATGTGCCCGATCTCGCCCGCGGTGCCGCCGGGCCCCCGGTAGACCCGCCCGTCGATGACCAGGCCGGCACCGACACCGCTGGCCACCTTGATGTACGCGAGGTCCTTCACGCCCCGCCCGCTGCCCCAGACCAGCTCGCCGAGCGCGCCGAGGTTGGCGTCGTTGTCGACGTGCACGGGGACGCCGAGGCGGCGGGAGAGCTCCTCGGCCGGATTGATACCGCTCCAGCCCGGCAGGATCGAGGTCGAGCCGAGCAGCCCGGAGGAGACGTCTATGGGGCCCGGTACGCCGAGACCGACGCCGATCACCTTGTCCCGGCCGATCCCGGTGGCCGCGATCAGCCGCGTGACCAGCTGCTCCGCCCGGTCGAAGCCCTCCGCGGCGGAGGCGTCCACGTCGAGCGGCTCGGCCTCCTCCGCGAGTACCTGGTGGGCGAGGTTGCCCACGGCGACCCGGAGGTGGGTGTGGCCGAAGTCCACGCCGATCACGATGCCGGCGTCCCCGGAGAGGGAGACGCTGCGGGCCCGGCGGCCCCCCGCGGAGGTGGGGGTGACCTCGACCGTTCCGCCGTCCTTCAGCTCCCGCACGATGTTGGAGACCGTCGCGGCGGACAGTCCCGTCGCCCGGGCGATCTCCGCCTGGGTGAGCGAGCCGGCCATGCGCACCGCCCGGACGACCCGTTCGAGATTGGCCCTGTGCAGAGACGTCTGCGACCCCGGAGTCTCCATCGACTCACTCACTCCCACCGTTTTCTCCAACATGTGAACTCTAAGGGGACGCTTTCGCCGTGCTCCCCGTCAAGACCTTGAATGGTTGGCGGCCTGTCTCACACGCTTCCCCGGACCATGGGAAGGGCCCCCGGCGCGCGGTGCGCCGGGGGCCCTTCGGGGTCGCGGGGAGGGCCGGTGGGGCCCGGGGATCACTTCACGGCGCCGGCCGTCAGACCGGCCACCACCTGCCGCTGGAAGATGATGTACGCGGCGAGGACCGGCAGCATGGCCATCACCAGACCGGCGAAGAGACCGGACCAGTCGCCCTTGTAGCCCTGGCTGACGGCGAGCTGGACCAGACCCTGCGAGAGCACCTTCTTCTCCGGCTCGGTGTTGAGCACCGTCGGCAGCAGGTACTGGTTCCACTGGCCGAGGAAGTTGAAGATGCCGACGCTGATCAGGCCGGGCTTCGCCATCGGCAGCATCACCTGGAAGAAGGTCCGGGTGTGCGAGGCGCCGTCCACGAAGGCCGCCTCCGCCACCGAGGACGGCAGGGTGCGGAAGAAGGCCGTGAGGAAGAAGACGGTGAACGGCAGCGAGTACGCGATGTAGACGAGGATCAGGCCGTGCAGCGTGTTGAGCAGGGCGATGTTCTGCATCACGTAGAACAGCGGCACGAGCGCCAGGATGATCGGGAAGCTCATTCCTCCGATGAAGAGGAAGTAGATGAAGCGGTTGCCCGGGAAGTCGAAGCGGGCCAGGACGTAGGCCGCCATCGAACCGAAGAGGAGCGTGCCGATGAGCGAGCCGCCGACCACCAGGATCGTGTTCAGGAAGTAGTCGCTCATGTGCGCCTCGGTCCAGGCGCGCGACCAGTTCTCGAAGTGCAGCTTGTCGGGCAGCGACCACGGCGAGGTGAAGATCGCCCGGTCGGTCTTGAAGGAGGTCATCACCGCCCAGAGCAGCGGCATGACGACCATGACCGCCCAGACGATGAGCATGCCGTGCGAGAAGACGTTGAGGGTCGCGCCCTCGGCCTTGGCGGTCCTGCGCGGGGCGGAGGCCGTCGTCTTGGTGATCACGGGACCCGGGCCGGCCGGGGAGCCGGGGCTCTCGACGCCGGTGGTGGCAGTGTCGGTCGTCTTCATCAGAACTCCAGCCGCTCGCGCCGGCCCAGCTTCATCACGACGGCCGCGAAGGCCAGGGTGACGAGGAGGAGCGCGACACCGATGGTCGTTGCGTAGGCGGCCTGACCGTCCCGGAACGCCTTCTGGTACACGTACAGCGGCAGGACGATGGTCGAGTAGTCGGGCCCGCCGCCGCTGGGGCCGACGGTCATGATCTGGACCACGGCGAAGGACTCCGCGCCGAGCGCGAGGATGCCCATGTAGATCCACCCGGACTGCACGGTGTCCCAGAGCAGCGGCAGGGTGATCTTGAAGAAGGTGGTGAAGCGGCTCGCGCCGTCGAGCAGCGCCGCCTCGTAGAAGTCGCGCGGAATCGACGCCATACCGGCCGAGAAGAGGACCACGAAGAAGCCGACCGTGGACCAGACGAGGACCACCATCACGCAGATGAGGGCGAGGTCCGGATCACCGAGCCAGTCCGGCTGGATGCTGCCGAGACCGACACCCTTGAGTACGGAGTTGATCGCTCCGCTGTTCGGGTTGTACGCGAACTGGAAGAGCAGCGCGACGATCGCGATCGACAGCACCTGCGGGAAGAAATAGACGATCTTGTAGAACGACGATCCGCGTACACCCGCGATGGCCGCTCCCCTGCGGCGCCGACCGCCGACATTGAGCATGAAGGCGAAGAACAACGCGAGCCCGACGGTCACCAGCGGCAGTACCACCGCGAAGGTCAGACTGTGCTGGAGCGATTTCCAGAAGATGTCGTCGTCCAGCATTCTGCTGTAGTTGTCGAACCCGACCATCCCGAATTCGGGGCTCAGCCCGGTCCAGTCCGTGAACGAGTAGTAGATGGACTGGATGAACGGCCAGATGACGAACAGCGCGTAGAGCGCGAGGGGGACCGCCAGGAACCCCACGATGAAACGGTACTTGCCGTGTTGCATTCCTACCGACCCCGATCTTCCCGCGGAGGCGCGCCGCTGGTGCCGCGCGCTAGGGGGCCGGGGCCCGCTCCCGGTCGGCGGGAAGGGGCCCCGGCACTGCTCACTGGTGCTTGTAGTGCTTGATCGAGGAGTCCTTGGCCGCGTCGTCGGCGAACTTCTGGATCTTCTTGATCGTCTCGGCCGGGGTCGCGCGGCCGGCCATCAGCTCGCCGATACCGGCGACACCGATCTTCTCCTTCTGCAGGGCTACGTACCAGTCCTGCAGACGCGGGTTGACGACGTTCTGGCCGGCCTTCTCCAGGGCGGCGACGCCGGACTTGAGGCCCGGGGTCAGCTCGATGCCGTCGGTGCCGCCGTTGAGGGCGGTCAGGGACTTCACGGACTGGGTGAAGTTCTTGGAGGACGCCTCGCTGAGCATGACGCGCAGCTGCTCCATGCCGCCCTCGGCGTTCTTCGCCTTCGCCGGGACGATGAAGGGCTCGCCGCCGGACGCCCAGATGGTGCCGAAGGGCATCTTGTCGGAGGCGTCGATGCCGGTCGGGGCGGAGACGGCCAGGTTGAAGTCGGCCGGCATGGTCTTCGCGGCCTCGTTCTCGACCCAGGAGCCGTTCGGGATGAACAGCGCCTTGCCCTCGGTCCAGGCGGTCTGCGACTGGATGTGGTCGAGGCCGGGGGTGCCCTTGAGGATGTACCCCTTCCGGACGAGCTCGTAGTACGCCTCGAAACACGCCTTGACCGCGGGGTGCTCCCAGGCCTTCGGCTCCAGGTTGTCGATGGCGTCCAGGACCTCGCGGCCGCCGACCTTGGCGATCATCGGGTAGAGCGAGAAGGGGACGTAGTACGGGTGCTTGCCCGCGTACGTCCAGCCGGCGATGCCCTTCTTCTTGGCCTTCTCGCAGACGGCCAGCATTTCGTCCCAGGTCTCGGGATACTTGGCGTCGAGGGAGTCGAGCAGCTTCTGCGAGTACCAGACGCCGTAGACCGTGTAGGCGTAGTACATGATCCACACCGGGTCGCCGTCGAACTGGCCCATCTCGACGATGCCGGGCCGCAGGGTGTCGCGGACCGTCTTCTTCGGGTCGTCGATGGAGGGCGAGTCGAGGAGCGGGGTGAGGTCCGCCAGCTGCTTCTGGCCGACGAGGACACCCATGTCCATCTGCTCGGCGCCGGAGTTGTCGATGAGGTCCGGCGGGGTGCCGCCGTTGAAGCGCGGCTGCAGCGTGGTGGTGATCTTCTGGGTCGGGGTGAACTTGACCTTCGCCTTGGGGTAATTCGTCTCGTAGATCTTGATGGCGTCCCTGGCGTACTGCTGTCCGAAACCGCCGTCGAAGAGGACGAAGTCGAGTTCGGCCGACTCGTTCACCCCGAGCGGGTTCTTCTCGGACTTCGTGCCCTTCTCGACCTTCCCGTTGCCGCTGCTGTCACTGCTCGCACAGGCGGAGAGGAAGCCCATCGTCGGCACGGAGATCAGACCGATAGCGGCAGAACGCTTGATCAGATCGCGACGGCCAAGGCCCTCATTGTCGTGTGCGGAGGTGGATCCCATGCTCAAGTCCTCGCCTTCATTCAGGACTCAGGCGGTGTACCGGTCGCCCGTACTCACTCGCCTCAGGCGAAGGGCCCCGCCACCGCGGTCAATTGCAGCCGGGTCGTGCACGCGTCGGGCCGTAGCCGGATCACTCCGACTGGCTGGACGCCGACAGGTATAGTCCACTTCCCTTCACCGGAGCAAGATCGAAAGCAGGTTTCGACAGCCATCTTTCCCGAGTTGAGACCTCCGCGATAAGCAGGCTGGTTCTGCGGCGTTTCGTCCAAGCATCCGCTCGGCAACACTCTTGACACGCCATCGGGCATGACCCCTACTTGAGTCCCGCGCGGGAGGTTGACAACGTTGCCCAGAATCTAAGGGTCAAAAAGGACATATGTCCGGGATCGAAACAGTTGTGTCACAGACCAGCCGCCAGGTGAAGATCCCATAAGGACGATCCGGGATCATAGAGGTCCCGCCGATGCCCCGTCCCCGCGACGGAGTCACGGCGGACCTGCCTCATTCCATACGGATCTGGAGTATTACGTGGCCAACTCTTCTGGCCTGAACCGCACGGGCGTTCTGTCCCGTGTCACGGTCGCGGCGATAACGGCCGCCCTCGTGAGCACCACGACGGCCGCGGTCGCGGCGGAGGCGCCGGTCGCCCCGCGCGCCGCCGACGTCGCACCCGCCGCCGCCCCGGCGGCCTCGGCAGCCGCCGCCACCGCGGCCGCCGCCACGGTCGAGCACCGTGCCCTGCAGGGCGTCTCCGGCTCGGCCCTCTACTGGTACAAGCCGACCGGCACCGGTACCTACGAGGCGCGCAACTACGCCAACAGCACCTGGGGCAGCGTGAAGGCCGCGCAGCAGGCCGACAACGACCGCGACGGCTACGCCGACGACGCCTGGATCCTGTACAACGACGGCTACCTCGGTTACGCCGCCGGCGAGTCCGCCTCCAACGAGTTCACCACCATCGGTGGCGGCTGGAACATCTACAACAAGCTGGTCTCGCCGGGCACCCTCGGCGGCGGCGCCGCTGCGGACCTCATCGCCCGTGACTCGGCCGGCGTCCTGTGGCTGTACCTCGGCTACGACAACGGCAAGCTCACCACCCGCAAGCGGATCGGCGGGGGCTGGGGCGCCTACAACCAGATCGCCGGCGTCGGCGACCTGAGCGGTGACGGCAAGGCCGACATCGTCGCGCGCGACGGTTCGGGTGTCCTGTGGCTGTACAAGGGCACCGGCAGCTACACCGCGCCCTTCTCCGCCCGCACCAAGATCGGCGGCGGCTGGGGCGTCTACAACAGCCTCGTCGGTGTCGGCGACCTCGACTGGGACAACCGCAGCGACCTGCTCGCGCGCGACTCGAGCGGCAAGCTCTACCGCTACTCGGGCACGGGCAGCGCGGCCGCGCCGTTCAAGCCGCGTGCGCTCATCGGCACCAGCGGTTGGAACACGTACCGCCTCATGTTCTGATCGTTCCGATCAGTTCCAGGGCAACGAAAGGGCCCCGCTCCTCTTCCGAGGAGCGGGGCCTTTCCGTACTACCCGATCAGATCGCGTCAGCCGCGGATCAGGTTGCGGAGCACGTACTGCATGATGCCGCCGTTGCGGTAGTAGTCCGCCTCACCGGGGGTGTCGATGCGGACGACCGCGTCGAACTCGACACCGGTGTCGGTGGTGACCTTCACCGTGCGCGGCGTGACGCCGTTGTTGAGCTCCTCGACGCCGGTGAAGGAGAAGGTCTCCTCGCCGGTCAGACCGAGGGACTCGGCGTTGGCGCCCTCCGGGAACTGGAGCGGCAGGACGCCCATGCCGATGAGGTTCGAGCGGTGGATGCGCTCGTACGACTCGGCGATGACGGCCTTGACGCCGAGGAGCGCGGTGCCCTTGGCGGCCCAGTCGCGGGACGAGCCGGAGCCGTACTCCTTGCCCGCCAGGATCGCGAGCGGGGTGCCCTGCTCGATGTAGTTGCGCGAGGCGTCGTAGATGAACGACACCGGCGCGTCCGCCTGGGTGAAATCGCGGGTGAAGCCGCCCTCGGTGCCCGGCGCGATCTGGTTGCGCAGGCGGATGTTGGCGAAGGTGCCGCGGATCATGACCTCGTGGTTGCCTCGGCGCGAGCCGTAGGAGTTGAAGTCACGACGGTCCACACCGTGCTCGGTGAGGTACTTGCCGGCCGGGGTGTCGGCCTTGATGGCGCCGGCCGGGGAGATGTGGTCGGTGGTGACCGAGTCGCCCAGCTTGGCCAGGACGCGCGCGCCGACGATGTCGGTGACCGGGGTGGTCTCCATCGTCATGCCCTCGAAGTACGGGGGCTTCCGGACGTAGGTGGACTCGGTGTCCCACTCGAAGGTGTTGCCGGTCGGGATCGGCAGCGCCTGCCACTGGGCGTCGCCCGCGAAGACGTCCTGGTAGGACTTGTTGAACATGTCCTCGCCGATGGCGTTGGCGACGACGTCGTTGACCTCGGCCTCCGTCGGCCAGATGTCGGCCAGGTAGACGGGCTTGCCGTCCTGGTCGATGCCGAGGGCGTCCTTGGTGATGTCCACCTTCATGGAGCCGGCGAGGGCGTACGCGACGACCAGCGGCGGCGAGGCCAGGTAGTTCATCTTGACGTCGGGGTTGATACGACCCTCGAAGTTACGGTTGCCCGAGAGCACCGAGGTCACGGCCAGGTCGTGCTCGTTGACGGCCTTGGAGACCTCCTCCGGCAGCGGGCCGGAGTTGCCGATGCAGGTGGTGCAGCCGTAGCCGACAAGGTTGAAGCCGACCTTGTCGAGGTACGGGGTGAGGCCCGCCTTGTCGAAGTAGTCGGTGACGACCTTCGAGCCCGGGGCGAGGGTGGTCTTGACCCACGGCTTGCGGGTCAGGCCCTTCTCGACGGCCTTCTTCGCGACGAGCGCGGCGGCGACCATCACGTACGGGTTCGACGTGTTGGTGCAGGAGGTGATCGCGGCGACGGTGACGGCGCCGTGGTCGATCTCGTAGGTCGAGCCGTCGGGGGCCGTGACGGTGACCGGCTTCGACGGGGCGCCGTTGGGGTGGTTCGCCGGGGCGTCGGAGGCCGGGAAGGACTCCTTGCCCGCCTCGTCCACCTCGTCGACGTAGTTGCGGACGTCCTGGGCGAACTGCTGGGCGGCGTTCGCGAGGACGATGCGGTCCTGCGGGCGCTTCGGGCCAGCGATCGACGGGACGACCGTGGAGAGGTCGAGCTCCAGCTTCTCGGAGAAGTCGGGCTCGGCGGCCGGGTCGAGCCAGAGGCCCTGCTCCTTGGCGTACGCCTCGACGAGCGCGACCTGCTGCTCGGAGCGGCCGGTGAGCTTGAGGTACTTCAGCGTCTCGCCGTCGATCGGGAAGATCGCGGCGGTGGAGCCGAACTCCGGCGACATGTTGCCGATGGTGGCGCGGTTCGCGAGGGAGGTCGCGGCGACGCCCTCACCGTAGAACTCGACGAACTTGCCGACGACGCCGTGCTTGCGCAGCATCTCGGTGATCGTGAGGACCAGGTCGGTGGCGGTGGTGCCGGCCGGGAGCTCGCCGGTCAGCTTGAAGCCGACGACGCGCGGGATGAGCATGGAGACCGGCTGGCCGAGCATCGCGGCCTCGGCCTCGATGCCGCCGACGCCCCAGCCGAGCACACCGAGGCCGTTGACCATGGTGGTGTGGGAGTCGGTGCCGACGAGGGTGTCGGGGTACGCCTGGCCGTTGCGGACCATGACCGTACGGGCCAGGTGCTCGATGTTCACCTGGTGGACGATGCCGGTGCCCGGCGGGACGACCTTGAAGTCGTCGAAGGCGGTCTGGCCCCAGCGCAGGAACTGGTAGCGCTCCTTGTTGCGGCCGTACTCCAGCTCGACGTTCTGGCCGAAGGCGTCCGCGGTGCCGAACTTGTCGGCGATGACGGAGTGGTCGATGACCAGCTCGGCCGGGGAGAGCGGGTTGACCTTCGCCGGGTCGCCGCCGAGCTCCTTGACGGCCTCACGCATGGTGGCGAGGTCGACGACACAGGGCACGCCGGTGAAGTCCTGCATGATCACGCGGGCGGGCGTGAACTGGATCTCCTGGCTCGGCTGAGCCTGCGAGTCCCAGCCGCCGAGGGCCCGGATGTGGTCGGCGGTGATGTTCGCGCCGTCCTCGGTGCGGAGCAGGTTCTCCAGGAGGACCTTCAGGCTGTAAGGGAGGCGCGCGGAGCCCTCGACCTTGTCCAGCTTGAAGATCTCGTACGACTCGTCGCCCACGCGCAGCGTGCTGCGGGCGTCGAAGCTGTTCGCCGACACGACAGTCTCCTTCATCAATGTGCGCGTACTACCGTCATGCTGCCGCCACGACCCCTCGCCGATCCGCTAAGGTAAGGCTAAGTTAGGGAGCCCTTACCGGGCAGGCGGCCACGGTGCGCCGTAAGCAGTTATCTCGATGTCGAGATAACTCTAGTGCATCCCCGCCGCGCGGTCATGCCCGGGCGGCCGGAGACCGGCCGGAAATCCGGGCGGGGAACCCGTACGGCCGCGCACCGATTGCCGGGGCCGCCCGGCGGGCCGACGATCGGTCCATGTTCAGCGGCGCGCATGTCATCCTCTACACCCGTGACGCGGAGGCCGACCGGGCCTTCCTCAAGGACGTCCTCGGCTTCGGCCACGTGGACGCCGGGCGGGGCTGGCTCATCTTCAAACTGCCACCCGCCGAGGTGGCCGTCCACCCCACCGAGGGCGAGCCGCACCACGAGGTCTACCTCATGTGCGACGACATCACCGCCACCCTGACGACCCTGGAGGACCGGGGCGCGGAGATCTCACGCCCCATCACCGAGCAGCTCTGGGGCCTGCTCGCCGCCGTCCGGCTGCCGAGCGGCACCGAACTGCCCCTGTACGAACCGCGTCACCCGACCGCGCACAGCCTGTCACCCTGACGGCCCACCCCAATGACGATCTCCATCTCATATCTGAGATAACGTGACGCCATGGCAGACGACTACCTCGTACGCATCGGCAAGCTCATCCGTGACGCCCGGCAGCACCGCGGCTGGACACAGACGCAGCTCGCCGAGGCACTGGCCACAAGCCAGAGCGCCGTCAACCGGATCGAGCGCGGCAACCAGAACATCAGCCTTGAGATGATCGCCCGGATCGGCGAGGCCCTCGACAGCGAGATCGTGTCCCTGGGTTACGCGGGACCCATGCACCTCCGCGTCGTCGGACGCCGCCGGCTCTCCGGGGCCATCGACGTCAAGACGAGCAAGAACGCCTGTGTCGCGCTGCTCTGCGCCTCGCTCCTCAACAAGGGCCGCACGGTCCTGCGCAGGGTCGCCCGCATCGAGGAGGTCTTCCGGCTCCTGGAGGTCCTCAACTCCATCGGGGTTCGCACCCGCTGGATCAACGACGGGGTGGACCTGGAGATCGTGCCGCCGGCCGAGCTGGACATGGAGTCCATCGACGCCGAGGCCGCCATCCGCACCCGCTCGATCATCATGTTCCTCGGTCCGCTGCTGCACCGCATGGACCGCTTCAAGCTGCCGTACGCCGGCGGCTGCGACCTCGGTACGCGCACGATCGAGCCGCACATGATCGCGCTGCGCCGCTTCGGCCTGGACATCACGGCCACCGAGGGGATCTACCACGCCCAGGTCGAGCGCTCGGTCTCCCCCGACCGCCCCATCGTCCTGACCGAGCGCGGCGACACGGTGACCGAGAACGCGCTCCTCGCCGCCGCCCGCCACGACGGCGTGACCGTCATCCGCAACGCCTCCTCCAACTACATGGTCCAGGACCTGTGCTTCTTCCTGGAGGCGCTCGGCGTCCGGGTCGACGGCATCGGCACCACCACCCTGACCGTGCACGGCGTGCCCCAGATCGACGTGGACGTCGACTACTCCCCCTCCGAGGACCCGGTCGAGGCGATGAGCCTGCTGGCCGCCGCGGTCGTCACCGAGTCGGAGCTGACGATTCGCCGGGTCCCGATCGAGTTCATGGAGATCGAGCTCGCGGTCCTGGAGGAGATGGGCCTGGACCACGACCGCTCGGCGGAGTACGCGGCGGACAACGGCCGCACGCGCCTGGTCGACCTGACGGTCCGCCCCTCCAAACTGGAGGCGCCGATCGACAAGATCCACCCGATGCCCTTCCCGGGCCTGAACATCGACAACGTCCCCTTCTTCGCGGCCATCGCGGCCACGGCGCAGGGCAAGACCCTCATCCACGACTGGGTCTACGACAACCGCGCCATCTACCTCACCGACCTCAACCGCCTCGGCGGCCGCCTCCAACTCCTCGACCCCCACCGCGTCCTGGTGGAGGGCCCCACCCGCTGGCGCGCCGCCGAGATGATGTGCCCGCCGGCCCTGCGCCCCGCGGTGGTCGTCCTCCTGGCAATGATGGCGGCCGAGGGCACGTCGGTCCTCCGGAACGTGTACGTCATCAACCGCGGCTACGAGGAACTGGCGGAGCGCCTCAACTCGGTCGGCGCGCAGATCGAGATCTTCCGGGACATCTGAAAAATCGTCAGGAAATTGCCGACGCAACCATCCTGACCTGCAACCATGCACAATGGCGGGAGGCATGGCGTGCCTCGTGGGACTTCTCTGGGACTTTGCGCCCGAGTCGGCACACTACGGGGCCGCCACCCTGATGGAGAGCCGTCCGGTCCAACGTTACGCCGAGACCGCACGACGACGACTCCCGCGGGCAGGTGACTGGATCCCCGTACCGCTCCAGCGCCCCGTACGACCGCGAGGGACCTGCCGATGCCCGGCATGGTCCTGCCGCACCCTCCGGAACAGCACCGCCCCTTCGACGCGGCGACAACGAACGGTCGCGGGATACCTCCCGGTTCGTCAGGCCGGTTCGACGCCGGGTTCTCCGCATCTCATGTGTCCAGGATCAGAGGTCAAGGGCTGACGGGGCCGTCCGACATGGGGAGTTACGTACGAGGGGATGACTCATCAGGGGACGCGGTTCGCGGGTGCGGGGGGGCTCACGGCTCCGGGCGGCTGCGCCAGAGGTCGTGAGGCGTGTACGCAATAGGGCTCCTCCGGCTGGAAGGCGCAGTTCTCCACGAGCGCCGGACGCGTCGGCTCCAACGATGTCGTGGACGGCGCGACGCGCAAGCAGAGCACGTACACCACGCCTTCGGGCACGTACACGACCACCGAGGGCTTCGGTGTCGAGTCCGGTGGGACCGCCATGCCGTACACCAAGGTCGACGACCGCCACTGGTGGGTGCAGGACCCCGAGTCGAAGTTCTACAACCAGATGCACACGGCGGAAGGCGCGGACTTCCCGCTCACCGAGTCCGGCGAGCGGTCGGTCATGGCTATGTGGATCACGGCTTCGGATCGGGTGGCAGGGTTTCGTAGTCGCGGGCGAGGCGGCGGTGGAGCATGAGCCAGCCGTAGGTTCGCTCGACCGCCCACCGCTTCGGGATCCGGGTGAAGCCCCTGGCTTGCGGGCGGTGATCTCCATGTCGATACCGAGGGTGGCGGCATGCTCAACGAGGTGCTGACGGTAACCGCCGTCGACCCACACCTTGCGGATGCCCGGGTGGTCGGTGGCGACCTGGTCGAGCAGCGCGGTGCCGGCAACGGAGTCCTCCGCGCCCCTTATATGCCACAGAAGGACGGGAGTGAGAATTCCATGAGCCTTATCATCAGGCTTTTCCGATTGCAGCCCAAGGAATTGGAGGCCATGAATGCCGAGAGTGTTCTAGCAGAAGTCCCCCTGAAGTCCGACGAGGAACGGTTCACCGCGGCACAGGACGCCGGACTTCTTCTCGACCTCTCCAAAGAGTGGGAAGTGGTGCATGCGGCATTCACGGGAGGGTCGCCGGAAACCCATGAGGCCGGATATCAGCCCGTCCTCGGAGGCGCGTTCCTGGGGCGTACCGAGACGGAGGTCCTGGTCGCCCTGCGGCCCGACGACGTGCGAAGAGTGTCGGACCACCTCGCCACTGTCGATCCGGGGCGTCGAGTGAACGACAGCCTCGACGCGATGGCATCGGCGTTCGGAGACGAGATCGGAGAGAAGTTCGCGCGCTATCTGGCGACCGTCCTCCGTGACGTCGCATCCTTCTACGCGGAAGCCGCGTCGAATGGCGACGCCGTGGTGAAGATCGCGTATTCCTGAGCGTGACATCCTCCGGCCGGAGCAGTGGCCTCTCAAGTAGCCCTGCCAGACCGGAGGTCGGCTGACACCCTCGGTTCCCTACAGCAGACGGGAGATGGCCAAGGGGCCGCGGAGGGCCGGTCGAAGCAGCCGATGCCCACGGACCTGCATGCGCGGGCGCCGCAGCTCCTCGCGCTCCGCCGGGTTCAACGGGCACTCGCCGCCCGCGTGAGAGGTGCCCCCCATCAGTGAGCCCTCTCAGCGTCGCCTCTCCAGGGTGAGGACGGCCTTGGGATGACGGTCATGCGGTTGGGGCTGATGCGGGATCTGCGGAAGATCTGTCAGGACTTCAGCCGTGCCATGCCGCGCTCGGCGGGAGCTCCGGCACGGCCCTCGCCGCCACCGCGATGAACACCTACCCGGGCTGTGGGCGGAGACGGTCCGCTCCCTGCTCGTCCACAAGGCCCAGTGGACCGCTGCCATGGTCGAACCCTGCCCGTTCAAGAGGCCCGTGCCCCCAAGCTCGCCAAGGGCGACGTGACGTGGCAGGTGATCCGCCGCTACGGCTGGGGAGTTCCCACCGCCGACCGCATCCGCAGCAGCGCTTCCAGCGCCGTCACAATGATCATCCGGAACACCCTGGTGCCGCCGATCACTTTTCCACGGTCGGCGGCACCGCCGCTTACACCCTTTGTATTCTTTGCCCCCGTTATCTCTGCGGGGTGATCGCAGGGCGCGCGCCGGCTGCGGCCGGCGCCGCAGACGCCCACGCACATCGGACGAGTGGAGAAGACATGCAGATACACCGCCCCGGACGTGGGCGATGAGGAGCCGGCTCCTCTGGCCTGCGGCAGGTCTGGCCATCCTGACCGCGGCAACCGGCTGTGGAACGAAGGCCCCGAGCCCGGCGGCCGGCTCCGTGAAAGTCTCCGTGTCGGCCACGGGCGCGTCGAAGGCTCCAGGGAACGACGCCGCGGATCTGCTGACACGAGCCAGGACGGCCATGGACGCCCAAACCGGGTGGACCTTCGCAGTAATGGGCAAGGAGTCGCTGAAACAGACCGGCGCTCCGGCGGAGCAGGGTAGCGCCGCCTCGTATTCCGCCACCGTGGAACGAACCGATAGCCCGGAGGCCCTGCACCAGAGCGGCACGGTTCTCAGCAAGGGCAAGCGTGAGGCCGAGGAGGTGTTCGCCGCGGACGGTACCGGGTACGTGCGGGAAGGCGCACCTGGCACTCCCTGGACCAGGGGACCCTTGAGCAACCCGGAGATCGCTGCCAAGGTGGAGGACCCGCTGGCCGCACTTGCCTCCTTTGCCACGTACATCGAGGGGGATGAGCGGATCGTGGTCACAAGGACCGGCGGTGAGATCAGGCTCCAGCTGCGGATCCCCGCCGCGCACCTGGCCGACCGGACGGAACGACCGGCTGTAGCGAAGGCCGCCCGGGAATTCCAGCCCACGCTGGCCAAGCTACGGAAGGCTGGGGTCACGGCGAGTGAGGAACAAATCGTACTGGGATCGTTCGAGGAGACCCTTACCCTGGACGCGCGCACTTACCGGATGACTACCCATCGTTCCTCCTTCGGGTTCGCCATCCCGCACGAGGGCCGTCAGCTCCGGTACAAGCAGGAGCTCCAGGCGGACACGCGAGGGATCTTCACCGGCCGGATCAAGGTTCCTGCCACTGCCCGGTAGCCCGGCCGATTGGGATGCGGCGGTGATCACGGCGCGAACCCGTGATGGTCCGGCATCCAGATCCGCTGGGTTCTTGGGAGGGTGCGGAGAACCCGCACCCTCCCAAGTACCACGGAGAACCGGGAAGAACCGCACCGGTTCGTGAAGGGCAGCCGTGCCACCGGCATGACCTCCTGCCTCACCAAGGAGTACGTGGACTCGCTACTCGCGGCCGCAACCTCGGCACGTTCGACGACCCGGCCACCGGCCGACAGATACCGACGGGATCGATGGGATGACGGCGACCGGAAGGAGAAGGAGGCACCGCGATGACTGATGTGGAGACGCTGCGGCAGCTCATGCCGCCGAAGGCGGCACCCGACACGTCCGTCGACTGGGCCCGCATGGGCGAGTCGTGGGGCACGGGGTTCCCGCCCGACTACCGCGCTTTCATGGAGGTGTGGGGACCCGGGGCGATCGACAACTTCTTCCAGGTCCAGGTCCCCGAGCCGAAGGCGGAGGAGCTGACGTCGCCCTACGGCGGCATGCTCGTGGAGACCCTCACCGCCGAGGACGCCTGGGCGAGCTTCGGGAAGGAGCCCGAGCTCGAGGGGGCGCAGCCACGGCTCATCGCCTGGGGTTCCGACGCGGCGGCGGACATCATCTGCTGGGACGCCTCCGGCGACGACCCGGCCGCATGGCCGTTGCTCGTGTACCGCCGGGGCAAGGGCGTCTGGCAGCGCCACGACTGTGGAATGGTCGAGTTCCTCGTCCGCGTCCTGCGGGCGGAGTTCCCGGCAAACCCCCTCAGCGACCTCTCGCTCTGGGGCAGGTATCCCGCACTCTTCCTGAGCGAGAGCGAGGAGGAGCGCCTGCTGGAGCAGGGGCTCGACCCGTGGGCGGAGTGACCGCCCCCACCGGACCGGCCGGATGACCACCGGACCGGACCACACCGCCGGGCACCGGCAGGTGCCCGGCGGTCTCCCTTGCGGGCCACGACGGAAAGCGACGTCGGTCTTCGTCCCGATCGGCGGCAAACATCTAGGCAACCGAGCAGAAGCCCCCGCCTTGTATTGGCGGGGGCTTCTCAAGCCCAGCGCGATATGCCGGGCACCGGAAGCTCAGGCGCCCGGGACCATGCCTCCCTTGAGGCGTTCGATGTCCGAGGGGCGGACCTGGATGGCGACCAGGGCTATGACGAGGGCGAGGACCGCGAAGACCGCCGCCACGATGAAGCCGGCCGAGACTCCGGCGGTGAGGACCTCGTCGCTCCAGGGCGGGGGCAGTTGGCCGGTTTCGGCGAAGCGGGCCTTCTCCAGCGGGGTCGCCTGGGCGAGGAAGGCCGGGACCTGGTCGTCCGCCTCGTTGCGGCTGACCGTGCCGAAGACCGTGACCAGGATCGACAGGCCGAGCGAACCGCCCACCTGCTGGGTCGCGTTGAGCAGGCCGGAGGCGGCCCCGGTGTCCTTGGGGGCGACGTTGGAGAGGGCCATCAGGGTCAGCGAGACGAACATGAACCCCATGCCGAAGCTGAAGACCAGCATCGGACCGAGGATCGAACCCAGGTAGGTCGAGTCGATGTTGGTCAGGGTGAGCCAGGAGAGACCGGCCGCCAGGCAGAGCGCGCCCACCACCATGAAGGGTTTCGGGCCGAACTTGGGCAGGAGTTGGGAGGTGATCCCGGCGGCGACCGCGATGACGGCGCTCACCGGGAGGAAGGCGAGGCCGGCTTCGAGCGGGCTGAAGTCCAGGACCTGCTGCACGAAGAGCGTGAGGAAGAAGAACATGCCGAAGATCGCGGCCGCGAGGCAGAGCATGATGCCGTAGGTGCCCGCGCGGTTGCGGTCGGCGAACATGTGCAGCGGGGTGATCGGCTGGCGGGAGCGCCGCTCCACCAGGACGAAGGAGACGAGCAGGACGATCGCGGCGGCGAAGGAGGCGATCGTGTACGGGTCGCGCCAGCCTTCCTGGGCGGCGCGGATGAAGCCGTAGACCAGCGCCACCATGCCGAGCGTCGAGGTGAGCGCGCCGGTCACGTCGAAGTGGCCGGGCTGGCGCGCGGACTCCTTGACGTGCCGGGGTGTCAGGAACGCGATCAGCAGGGCGATCGGAACGTTCACGAAGAAGATCCAGCGCCAGTCGAGCCATTCCACAAGGATGCCGCCGGCGAGCAGGCCGATGGCGCCGCCGCCCGCCGACACACCCGCGAACACGCCGAAGGCGCGGTTGCGTTCGGGGCCCTCTTCGAAGGTCGTGGAGATCAGGGAGAGGGAGGTCGGCGAGGCGATCGCGCCTCCGACGCCCTGGAGGGCGCGGGCCGCGAGGAGTTGCCAGTCGCTCTGGGCGAAGCCCGCGAGCAGGGAGGCGAACCCGAAGAGCAGGACGCCGAAGATGAAGACCCTGCGGCGTCCGAGGATGTCACCCGCGCGGCCGCCGAGGAGCAGCAGTCCGCCGAAGGTGAGGGTGTAGGCGTTGACGACCCAGGACAGGCTGGTCGTCGAGAAATCGAGCGACTGCTGGATGTCCGGCAGGGCGATGTTCACGATGGTGATGTCGAGGACCACCATCAGCTGACAGGAGGCGATCACGAACAGGGCGATGCCCTTGCCGTCCCCGTCGTGCTTGCGCGGGGTCGTCGCGGTCGGAGTCGTCGGCTTCGGATCACTGGTCATGGCTACCTCATGGCGCATCGCGCCCTCACTGGGGAGCCGTGGGCCGGTCAGTCCACCTTTCGACACTAAGCCCGGTCCGTTCGGGTGACCAGTTGATCAATCGCGGTCCCGGCGGGTCAGGCGTGGGCGGGCTCGTCGAGGACCGCGAAGCCGTCCAGTTCCACCCGCGCCTGTTCGTCCCAGAGGCGTACGACTCCGATCACGGCCATCGCCGGGTAGTCGCGGCCCGCCAACCGGCGCCAGATCCGTCCCAGTTCGTGGGCGTGGGCGCGGTACTCGTCGACGTCGGTGGTGTAGACGGTGACGCGGGCGAGGTCGGCGGGGGTGCCGCCGGCGTGCCGCAGGGCGGTGAGGAGATTGCCGAGGGCGGTGGTGAACTGCTCGGGGAGGGTGTCCCCGACGACTGCTCCGGCGGTGTCGAGCGCGGTCTGGCCCGCGAGGAAGACCAGGCGGGTGCCGGTGGCGGTGACGGCGTGGGTGAAGCCGGTGGGCGGGGCCAGTTCGGCCGGGTTGTGGCGGTGGAGGCTCATGCGGAACCCACCTCCTGTCGTGTCGTCCGGGCGGGTCCGGCGGCCTGCGCCGCGTACAACTCCTTCGCGATGATCGTTCGTTGGACCTCCGTGGCACCCTCGTAGATGCGGGGTGCGCGCACCTCGCGGTAGAGGTGCTCCAGGAGGTGGCCCCGCTGGAGCGCGACCGCTCCGTGCACCTGGACGGCCGCGTCGACCACGTACTGCGCGGTCTCGGTGGCGAGGAGTTTCGCCATGGCGGAGCGCCTCGGCACGTCCGGGTCGCCGCTGTCGTACGCGGTGGCCGCCGCGTAGACGAGGAGGCGGGCGGCCTCCGTGCGGGTGGCCATCTCGGCGATCCGGTGGGAGACGGCCTGGAGGTCGGCGAGGACGCCGCCGAAGGCGGGCCGGGCCGCGGTGTGGGCGACGGCGGCGTCGAGGGCGGCCTGGGCCATGCCGACGGCGAAGGCCCCGACGCTGGGCCGGAAGAGGTTGAGGGTGTGCATGGCGACCCGGAAGCCCCGGTCCGGTTCGCCGAGCAGGTCCTCGGGGCCGACGGGGACGCCGTCGAAGGTGAGGGTGCCGAGGGCGTGCGGGGAGAGCATGTCGAGGGGCTCGCCGCCGAGTCCGGGCCGGTCGGCGGGGACGAGGAAGGCAGTGACGCCCCGGGAGCCGGCGCCGCGGGTGGTGCGGGCGAAGACGGTGGCGAAGTCGGCCTCGGGGGCGTTGGAGATCCACCGCTTCTCGCCGTGCAGGTGCCAGCCGCCGTGCCCGTCGGGGACGGCGTCGAGGGCGAGGGCGGCGGCGTCGGAGCCCGCGCCGGGCTCGGAGAGCGCGAAGGCGGCGACCGCCCGTCCGGCGGCGGCCTCGGGGAGCCAGCGGGCTCGCTGCTCGGGGGTGCCGAAGGCGGCGACGGGGTGGGTGCCGAGGCCCTGGAGGGCGAGGGCGGTCTCGGCCTCGGTGCAGGCCTGGGCGAGGGATTCGCGCAGGAGGCAGAGGTCGAGCGCGCCGGCGTCGAAGAGGCGGGCGAGGAGGCCGAGCTCGCCGAGGGCGGCGACGAGGGGGCGGTTGACGCGGCCGGGCGCGCCCTTCTCGGCGAGCGGTACGAGACGCTCGGCGGCGAGGTCCCGGAGCTCCGCACACCAGGTGATCTGTTCCGGATCGAGCGAGAATGCGGGCATGTGGGCCCTCTCCGACGCCCTCCGGCGCCCTTGTCGCGAACCGTTGACTGTCGTCACCAACACGATACGCTCGTGTGGCGTTGAGCGACCCCACCACGACAGGGGGACGGACTCATGGAGCTGACACCCTCGGCCCACCTCGACACCTTCGCCCGCGACGGGCTGCCCCCACCGGAGCGGTGGCCGCGCCTCCTCTTCGACCTGCCGGAGCTCGCCTACCCCGACCGGCTCAATTGCGGGGCCGAACTCCTCGACCGTACGGTGGAACGATTCGGCACGGACCGGCCCGCCTTCCACGACGGCGAGGGCGGGGTGTGGAGCTACGGAGAGCTGCGGGACCGCGTCGACCGCATCGCCCATGTCCTCACCTCCGACCTGCGGGTCCTGCCCGGCAACCGGGTGCTCCTGCGCGGCCCCACCACCCCCTGGCTCGCCGCCTGCTGGCTCGCCGTGATGAAGGCCGGCGGCGTCGCCGTCACCGTCCTGGCCCAGCAGCGCGCACCCGAACTGGCCGTGATGGCGGACGCGGCCCGCTGTACCCACGCGCTCTGCGACGCCCACTCCCTCGACGAGCTCCTCGCCGCCCGGATCCCCGGGCTCCGCGTCACCCCCTTCGGCGGGGACGGCCCGGACGACCTGCTGGCCCTCGCCGCCCGCCGCCCCGGCCGGTACGAGGCGGTGGCGACCGCCGCCGACGACGTCGCGCTCATCGCCTTCACCTCCGGCACCACCGGCCGGCCCAAGGGCTGCGTCCACTTCCACCGGGACGTCCTCGCCGTCGCCGACACCTTCTCCGCGCACGTCCTGCGCCCGCTGCCCGACGACGTCTTCGCCGGTTCGCCGCCGCTCGCCTTCACGTTCGGCCTCGGCGGGCTCGTCGTCTTCCCCCTGCGGGCCGGGGCGAGCGCGGTCCTGCTCGAACAGGCCGGGCCGAAACAGCTGCTCGCGGCGATCGAACGGCACCGGGTCTCGGTCCTCTTCACCGCGCCGACCGCCTACCGGGTCATGCTCGACGAGCTGACCGAGGGCGTCGCCCCCGACGTGAGCTCGCTGCGGCGCTGTGTCTCGGCGGGCGAGAACCTGCCGGAGGCGACCTGGTCGGCCTGGTACGGCCGGACGGGCCTGCGCCTGATCAACGGCATCGGCGCGACCGAGCTGCTGCACATCTTCATCTCCGCCGCCGACGGCGACATCCGCCCCGGCACGACCGGCCGCCCGGTGCCCGGCTGGCAGGCCAGGATCGTGGACCACGAGGGACGGGAGGTCCCGGACGGCGAGGAGGGGCTGCTCGCCGTCCGCGGCCCGGTGGGCTGCCGCTACCTGGCCGATCCCCGCCAGGCCGAGTACGTACGGGAGGGCTGGAACGTCACCGGCGACACGTACGTCCGGCAGCCCGACGGCTGGTTCCGCTACGTCTCACGGGCCGACGACATGATCATCTCGGCCGGGTACAACATCGCCGGCCCCCAGGTCGAGGAGGTGCTCCTCGACCACCCCGACGTGGTCGAGACGGCGGTCGTGGGCCGCCCGGACGAGCTGCGCGGACAGGTCGTCGTGGCGTACACGGTGGTACGGGAGGGGGTGCCGCGCGACTCCGCCATGGCCGCCGCCCTGCGGGCCTTCGTCCGCGCCCGCCTCGCCCCGTACAAGTCGCCCCGCGAGATCGTCTTCCTGGACGCCCTGCCGCGCACCCCGACCGGAAAACTCCAGCGCTTCCGGCTGCGCGACCCGGTCTGATCCGGCGCCGGGCCCGTCCGGACCACCCCCCGGACCACCCCCTAAAGTGATCACGTGGCCGAGCAGCACACTCCCCGTTCCCTGATCGTCTCCCTCTACGGCGCGTACGGCCGTACGCCCGACGATTCCCCGATGCCGGTGGCCGCGCTCATCCGGCTGCTCGGGGTACTCGGCGTGGACCCGCCCTCGGTGCGCTCCTCGGTGTCGCGGCTGAAGCGGCGCGGGCTGCTGCTGCCGCGCCGGACGGCGGACGGGGCCGCGGGGTACGCCCTCTCGGACGACGCCCGGAGGCTCCTCGACGACGGCGACCGCCGGATCTACGCCCGGACGGAGCCGAAGCTCTCCGAGGGCTGGGTCCTGGCCGTCTTCTCGGTCCCCGAGGCCGAGCGGCACAAGCGGCACCTGCTGCGCTCCCGGCTCGGCCGGCTGGGCTTCGGCACGGCGGCGCCGGGTGTCTGGATCGCGCCCGCCCGGCTGTACGAGGAGACGCGGAACACCCTGGAGCGCCTGGAGCTCTCGCCGTACGTGGACCTCTTCCGGGGCGAGCACCTGGGCTACACGGCGACGGCAGGGGCGGTGGCCCGCTGGTGGGACCTGCCGGCCATCGCGGGACTGCACGAGGAGTTCCTGGCGGCCCACGAGCCGGTCCTGCGGGCCTGGCGTACGGCGCCGGGCGGCGCGGAGGACGCCTACCGGGCGTACCTGCTCGTCCTGGACTCCTGGCGGCGCCTGCCGTACGCGGACCCGGTGCTGCCGGCGGAGCTGCTGCCCGACGACTGGCCGGGCCGGCGCTCGGCGGAGGTCTTCGCCGCCCTGCACGGGCTGCTGCGGGACCGGGGCGCGGAGTTCGTGCAACCGTTCGTGACCGGGGACCGTCCTCAGGAGGCATGAGCGCATACGCGGTGTCACGGGGGCAGTGGCCGGCGTGGGTCATGGCGATGCCGGTGGGCATCGCCGTCGTCTACCAGGCGAGCGTGGTCGTCGCGCGGGCCCGGGCCTACTGCGACGCGGCCTGGGAGCCTCAGCACCGCTTCGCCCACAGCTTCGAGATGATCGTGCTGACGGGGGCGACGGCCCTCGCGGCCGTGGTCGTCGCGGTCCTCGCCCGTACGGCGACGGTGCACGCCCCGCGCCCGGTGCGGGCGCTCGCCCAGCTGGTGGCGGTGCTCGCGGTGGCCGGGTGGTTCGCCTGGTGGTACGTCGGCGGCCAGGCGACCCCGGACGGCTATCCGGGCGACTCCGGCCTGTGCCCGGGCTCCAACGTCCCGCCGTGGTGGCCGTCCTGGCTGCCGACGGAGTAGGACCTGTCAGTACGTGTCCCTGCGGCCGGTCGGGGGTGGGCGGCTGCCCGCCAGGTAGGGGTCCGGCCAGGGCGCGGCCGGGCCCTGGTAGCCCTGCTCGGCCGCCGCGTGGAGCGTCCAGTGCGGGTCGTAGAGGTGCGGGCGGGCGAGGGCGCAGAGGTCGGCGCGGCCCGCGAGGAGCAGGGAGTTCACGTCGTCCCAGGAGGAGATCGCGCCGACGGCGACGACGGGGACGCCGACCGCGTTGCGGAGCCTGTCGGCGTACGGGGTCTGGTAGGAGCGGCCGTACTCGGGGCGCTCGTCGGGGACGACCTGGCCGGTGGAGACGTCGATCGCGTCGGCGCCGTGCGCGGCGAAGGCGCGGCCGATCGCGAGGGCGTCCTCGGGGCTCGTACCGCCCTCGGCCCAGTCGGTCGCCGAGACGCGGACGGTCATGGGCCGTTCCTCGGGCCACACCTCCCGCACCGCGTCGAAGACTTCGAGCGGGAAGCGCAGCCGGCCGTCGAGGGTGCCCCCGTAGGAGTCGGTGCGGTGGTTGGTGAGCGGGGAGAGGAAGCCGGAGAGCAGGTAGCCGTGGGCGGCGTGCAGTTCGAGCAGGTCGAATCCGCTGCGGGCGGCGCGCCGGGCGGCGGCCGTGAACTCCTCGCGTACGGAGGCGAGTCCGGCACGGTCGAGGGCGTGCGGGGTCTGGTTGACGCCGGGCCGGTACGGGAGGGGGGAGGCGGCGACGAGCGGCCAGTTGCCCTCCGGCAGCGGCTGGTCGATGCCCTCCCACATGCGGCGGGTGGAGCCCTTGCGGCCGGAGTGGCCGAGCTGGACGCCGAGCGCCGTGCCGGGTGACCGGTCGTGGACGAAGGCGGTGATCCGGGCCCAGGCGTCGGCCTGTTCGTCGGTCCACAGTCCGGAGCAGCCGGGGGTGATGCGGCCCTCGGCGCTCACGCACACCATCTCGGTCATGACGAGCCCGGCGCCGCCCAGCGCCCTGGCGCCCAGGTGGACGAGGTGGAAGTCGCCGGGGACGCCGTCCTCGGCGACGTACAGGTCCATGGGCGAGACCACGATCCGGTTGCGCAGGGTGAGGCCGCGCAGCCGGAAGGGGGTGAACATGGGCGGGGTGCCGGGCGGGCAGCCGAAGTCGCGTTCGACGGTGGCGGTGAAGGCCGGGTCGCGCAGCCGCAGGTTGGCGTGGGTGACGCGGCGGCTGCGGGTGAGCAGGTCGAAGGCGAAGCGGCGGGGCGGCCGGTCGACGTGGTCGGCGAGCTCCTCGAACCAGCGGAGGCTGGCGGCGGCCGCGCGCTGGGTGGACTCGACGACCGGGCGCCGCTCGGCCTCGTAGGCGGTCAGCGCCTCGGCGAGGGTGGGGTGTTCGCCGATCCGCCGGGCGAGGGCGAGGGCGTCCTCGACGGCGAGTTTGGTGCCGGATCCGATGGAGAAGTGCGCGGTGTGGGCGGCGTCCCCGATGAGGACGGTGTTGCCGTACGACCAGCGCTCGTTGACGACGGTGCGGAAGGCGGTCCAGGCGGAGCGGTGGGAGCGCAGCTCCCGGCCGCCGAGCGCCTCGGCGAAGAACTTGGCGCAGCGGGCGGTGGACTCGGCCTCGTCGAGCTCGTCGAACCCGGCGGCCCGCCAGACCTCCTCACGCATCTCGACGATGACGGTGGAGGATCCGGGCGGGTTCGGCGGCCCGGACGGCGTGGGTGCGGGGTCGTCGTGGTCGGGCGACGGGCGGGAGAAGGGGTAGGCGTGGAGCTGCATCACGCCGTGCTCGGTCTCGGCGGTCTCGAAGCGGAAGGCCTCGAAGGGGAAGTCCGCGGCGAGCCAGATGTAACGGCAGCGGTGGGTGGTGATCGTGGGGCGGAAGTGCTCGGCATGCGCCTCACGCGTGCGGCTGTGCACCCCGTCGGCGGCGACGACCAGGTCATGGGTCGCGGCGAGCTCGGCGGCGGGCGGGGCCTCGGTGCGGAAGCGGAGCCGTACGCCGAGCTCGGTGCAGCGGGCGTGCAGGAGCTCCAGGAGACGGCGGCGGCCGAGGGCGGCGAAGCCGTGGCCGGTGGAGGTGGTGCGGTGGCCGCGGTGGACGACGTCGATGTCGTCCCAGCGGACGAGCTCGCGGCCGAGGGCCTCGTACACGGCGGGGTCGGCGTCCCGGATGCCGCCGAGGGTCTCGTCGGAGAGGACGACGCCGAAGCCGAAGGTGTCGGAGGGTGCGTTCCGCTCCCAGACGGTGACCTCGCGGGCGGGGTCGAGCCGCTTGAGGAGGGCGGCGGCGTAGAGGCCTCCGGGGCCGCCGCCGATGACGGCGATCCGCTCGGGCCGGGTGGGCCGGGGGGCGGCCATGGCTAGCGGCCCCGCCACTTCGGGGCGCGCTTCGCCGTGAAGGCGGCGTGGAACTCCGCGTAGTCCTCGCCGTGCATCAGCAGGGCCTGGGTGGCCGCGTCCATCTCGATCGAGGCGGCGAGCGGCATGTCGAGCTCGGCCGTGAGCAGGGCCTTCGTCTGGGCGAGGGCGAGGGCGGGCCCGTCCGCGAGGCGGCGGGCGAGGACGGCGGCGCGGGCGTCGGCGGCGCCCTCCTCGGTCAGCTCGCTCAGCAGGCCGATGCGCTCGGCCTCGGCGGCCCCGACGGGTTCGCCGAGCATGAGGAGCCGGGTCGCGTGGCCGAGCCCGACGACCCGGGGCAGCAGGTAGGCCGCGCCCATGTCGCCGCCGGAGAGGCCGACCCGGGTGAAGAGGAAGGCGAAGCGGGTGGTGGGGTCGGCGATCCGGAAGTCGGCGGCGAGGGCGAGGACGGCCCCGGCGCCGGCGGCGACGCCGTGGAGGGCGGCGACGACCGGGAAGGGGCACTCGCGGAGGGCCCGGACGACCTGGCCCGTCATGCGGTTGAAGTCGAGGACACGTGCGGTGTCGAGGGAGAGGGTGGCGCCGATGATCTCGTCGACGTCGCCGCCGGAGCAGAAGCCGCGCCCCTCGCCGCCGAGGACGAGCGCGCGGACGGACCGCTCGCGGGAGAGCTCGGCGAGAAGGTCGCGCAGATCGGCGTAGGCGCCGAAGGTGAGGGCGTTGAGCTTGGCGGGGCGGGCGAGGGTGACGGTGGCGACGCCCTCGTCGATGTCCAGGCGCAGGTGCCGCCAGCGTTCGGTGCGGGTCGCGGATCCGGTAAAGGGGCTCATCCGGAACGGCCTCCTTCCTCCGTTCGGAGGGTATCACCATGTTGTGACCGTCGTCACGACTACGCGATAAAGGGGGTGTGAGCTCGGAGCTCGGAAGGTCCCGGGAAAGTCGTGACGGAAGTCCCTACCCACAAGGGAGGGGTGCTCTGGGACGCGGAATTCACACCTCGTAAGGTTGAAACCAGGACGTCTCGGGACACCTCCGTCCCACTCGCCCACCCGCCCCATCGGTGAAGGGAGCCTGCCATCCCGCCCGAAGTCGCCGGACCCACCGGCACCGGACCCGAAGCCGCCGGACCCGTCACCTCCTGGCGTGTCCAGCTGCCCCACACGACCGCCGCCGTACCGATCGCCCGCGCCCTGATCCGTACCGCGCTCAACGACATCGACCCCGCGGTCGCCGCCCGCCCCGACAGTGACACCGCGGAGCTGCTCACCGCCGAGCTCGTCGCCAACGCCGTCGAGCACACCGCCGGCCTCGGCCCCATCGAGCTGGTCGTCGAGCTGCTCTCGGCACCCGCCGGCTGCCAGGTCGAGGTCCACGACTCCGAGCCGGCCCGCCCCGGCGAGCTCGTCTGCCCCGACCCCGGCACCGAGGTCGACCCCTGGCAGGAACACGGCCGCGGCCTCCTCCTGATCCGGGCGCTCAGCAGCGACTGCGGCCACCGCCCCACCGCGCACGGCAAGGCGGTCTGGTTCACGCTCCCCTCGATACCGGCTCAGCGCCGCCACCGGGAGATGTGACGAGCCGCGAGCGGCGGCGCCCGGCCCGTACATATCAGGTGGTGCACCGCGAGGGGGTCGGGCACGTGTGAGGGGGGTCGGGCACACGTGCCCGACCCCCCTCACGCATGCCCGACCCGCTTAGGCGGGGCCCGCCATCGTGGCGACCAGGACCGCCTTGATCGTGTGCATCCGGTTCTCGGCCTCGTCGAAGACGACGGAGTGCGCCGACTCGAAGACCTCGTCGGAGACCTCCAGCTCGGTCAGGCCGTGCCGGGCGTGGATGTCGCGGCCGACCGCCGTGCCCAGGTCGTGGAAGGCGGGCAGGCAGTGCAGGAACTTGACGTCCGGGTTCCCCGTGGCCCGCAGCACGTCCATGGTCACGGAGTACGGGGAGAGCGCGGCGATCCGCTCGTCCCAGACCTCCTTGGGCTCGCCCATGGAGACCCAGACGTCGGTGATCACGAAGTCGGCGCCCCGGACACCCTCCGCCACGTCCTCGGTGAAGGTGATCGTGGCGCCGCTGGTCTCGGCGAGCTTGCGGGCCTCGGCCACGACGCCCTCGGCCGGCCAGTACGCCTTCGGGGCCACGATCCGCACGTCCATGCCGAGCAGCGCGCCGGTGACCAGATAGGAGTTGCCCATGTTGAAGCGCGCGTCGCCGAGGTAGGCGAAGGCGATCCCGTCCAGCGGCTTGTCGGTGTGCTCGGTCATGGTGAGCACGTCGGCGAGCATCTGGGTGGGGTGCCAGTCGTCGGTCAGCCCGTTGAAGACGGGGACCCCCGCGAAGGCGGCGAGCTCCTCGACGGCGGCCTGACTGTCGCCCCGGTACTCGATGCCGTCGAACATCCGACCGAGCACGCGGGCGGTGTCCTTGACCGACTCCTTGTGCCCCATCTGGGAGCCCGAGGGGTCCAGGTACGTGGTGGAGGCACCCTGGTCGGCGGCGGCGACCTCGAAGGCGCAGCGGGTGCGCGTGGAGGTCTTCTCGAAGATGAGGGCGATGTTCCTGCCACGCAGCCGCTGGACCTCGTCGCCCGACTTCTTGGCGGCCTTGAGCTCGGCGGAGAGCGTGATCAGGCCGCGGAACTCCTCGGCGGTGAAGTCCAGCTCCTTGAGGAAGTGGCGGCCGATGAGGTCTGTGGCCATGGGACGCGCTCCTGGGGGTACGGGTCGAGGGGACGGCGGTATCAACCCTGGAAGTCTATACGCACTTCAGCATTTATATACAGCCCCTCTTGTGGACGAGCGCTCAGATCGCGTCCCGCTCCACCGGGCAGCTCATACAGCGCGGACCGCCCCTCCCCCGGCCCAGCTCGCTCCCCGGGATCTCGATCACCTCGATGCCCTGCTTGCGCAGGTGGGTGTTGGTGGTGACGTTCCGCTCGTACGCCACGACCACCCCCGGCTCCACGGCGAGCACGTTGCACCCGTCGTCCCACTGCTCGCGCTCCGCCGCGTGCACGTCCTGGGTCGCCGTCAGGACCCTGATGTCCTGGAGCCCCAGGGCCGCGGCGATGGCGCTGTGCATCTGCTCCGGCGGATGGTCGGTCACCCGCAGGGACTGCCCGGCGTCGCCCGGCTCGATCGTGTACGAGCGGAGCATGCCGAGCCCCGCGTACTGGGTGAACGTGTCCTGGTCGACCATCGTCATCACCGTGTCCAGGTGCATGAACGCGCGCCGCTTCGGCATGTCGAGCGCGACGATCGTGCGCGCCGAACCAGCCGCGAACAGGCCGCGCGCCAGCATCTCCACCGCCTGCGGGGTGGTGCGCTCGCTCATCCCGATGAGCACCGCGCCGTTGCCGATGACGAGGACGTCCCCGCCCTCGATCGTCGACGGGTAGTCCCGCTGCCCCTCCGACCAGTGGTGGAACGGACCCGCCTCCGGGCCGGCGAAGAGCGGGTGGTGCCCGTAGATCGCCTCGAAGTGCACCGTCTCGCGCTGCCGGGCCGGCCAGCGCATCGCGTTGATGGAGACGCCGTCGTAGATCCAGGCCGAGGTGTCCCGGGTGAAGATGTGGTTCGGCAGCGGCCCGAGGACGAAGTCGTCCAGGTCGAGGGCGTGGAAGCGGACCGAGGTCGGCTCCCGGTGCCCCGCCAGGAACTCCCGCTTCGTCATGCCGCCGACGAGCGCCTCGCCGAGCGCGGCGGCGTCCAGCGAGTCGAACGCGGCCCGCAGGTGGTCGGCGGCCAGCGGCCCGTACTCCTTCTCGTCGAAGACCCGGTCCAGGACCAGCGCGCGGGCGGCCGGCACCTCCAGGGACTCGCGCAGCAGGTCCCCGAAGAGATGCACCTCGACCCCGCGGTCACGCAGCACGTCCGCGAAACCGTCGTGCTCCTGACGGGCCCTGCGCACCCAGAGCACGTCGTCGAAGAGGAGGGCGTCCTTGTTGGACGGCGTGAGCCTCTTCAGCTCCAGATCGGGGCGGTGGAGGATGACGCGGCGCAGCCGCCCGGTCTCGGAATCGACATGGAATCCCATGCGCCCATCCTGACGGAGCCGGGCGGCCGCGGCCCGTCTTTCGGGCCTACGGATCCGGCCGCATCACCTCAGCGCGACGGCGACGAGGATCGCGCCGACGAGGAGGCCCAGCACCGCCCCGGTGCGGATCAGGAAACGCCGGGTGTAGCCGTTGGCGGCGGCTTCGTCGTCGTCCGGCGGAAAGGCGACGGGGTGGGAGGAGCCCGGGTGGGAGGAGCCGGGGCCCGGGTGGGAGGCCGTGTGGGGTGGGGCGTGGTGGGTGCCGTGCGGGGAGGCCGTGCCGTGCGTGGTGGGTGCGGTGTACGGGGTGGATGTGGTGTACGGGGTGCGGGGGACGCCGTACGCCTCCTTGAGGAGCGTGAGCCAGACCGCGTCGGGCAGGCCGGGGCGGTCGCCGTCGACGATCTGCCAGAAGGCCTCGCGGGCCGACGGCACGGGGCTCGTACGGAGCCGGGCGAGCAGCGCGGCGACCGTGCCGACCGGGGCGTCACCGCCGCCGAGGAGGGGGCGGACGGCCCAGCGGTGCAGCTCGGCCGCGTTGGACGCGCGCTGCTCCTCGGGCGGTTCGGAGCGGTCCCGCTCGGCGCCGGGCGACGCCGTCGCCCAGAGCTCCCGGCCGAGGACCACCTCGCACAGCTCCCGGCGCAGCGGATGCTCCCAGGCCGGCAGGCGTCGGGCGATCTCGCCGAGGAGGAGGGTGACCACGATGTACACCTGGGGGCGGCGCAGGGCGGCGAGCAGCTCGCGGCTGCCGGCGCGCTCGACGAACCCGCGGGCCTCGTCCACGTCACGTGCGGTCGGCAGCCGGTGCACGAGCCCGGTCTCGTCCTCCCGCTCCCGCCCCCACCACTTCCTCGCCCACGACAGCCGTCCGCCCTCGCCGGGGCCGGTCCACTGGGCGCCGACGAACGGCAGGACGGGCCGGGGGTACGGGTCGTGCCCCCGGACGGGGGCGGGCCGGGCGGATTCGGGTCCGGGGGCGGGGGCGGGGCCGGTGTCGGGCACAGAAGCGGTGTCGGTGTCGGGAGCGGTGCCGGACACGGGAGCGGTGCCGGACACCGGAGCGGGGGCGACCGGGGTGTCGGGGGCGGTCCGGGTGCGGTCGTCCGGCAGATGGCCGGCGGGACGGCCGGCCGGGTGCGGTGGAGTCTCGGGGACCTCCGCGGCCCACGAGTCGGCCCCGCCGGGGGCGTCCCCGTACGAGGCCTCCCCGTACGGTCCCGCCGGGCGCCGGGGCTCCGGGATCGGGGGGCGGGAACGGTCCGGGAGCGGACGGTCCTCGTGAGGCGACTCCCGACGGCCGCCCCAGGGCTCGGGGGAGGCGGGAGCACGTCCCGCGTCCGGGGAGGTCGGCGAGTACCCCGCGTCCGGAGGGACGGGACTCCGCCCCGGAGGCCGCTCGGCCTCCCGGGCCGTCGGGGCGTGCCGCCCGTCCGGGAAACGGGACGAGCCGTCCCCGTCCCCGTCCCTGTCCCTGTCCCTGTCCCTGTCCCTGTCCGGGAGAGGGGACGAGCCGTCCCTGTCCGGGGAGCCCGGGGCGCGCCGCGCGTCCGGCCGGGACGGGTACCGCGCGTCCGGTGCGGACGGCTGCCGCGCGTCCCGTGGGGGCAGATACCGCGGGTCCGGTGCGGCCGCGTACCGGGGGTCCCGGCCGGGACGGGAGCGCGGGTTCGGGGGTGGGCCGCTCCGGCGGTCGAGGGCGTCGAGGGCGCGGGCGGCCGTGTCGAGGAGCAGCGGGGCCCGGCGGGCGGACGCCGCCTCGTGGAGGGCGCTGCCGACCGCGTACTCGCCGCCGTCGCCCTCCGCGACCCCGCGCAGGTGGTGGCGGACGAGCCGGGCCGCGGTCTCCTCCGCCCGGTCGCCGGACCGCTCACGCGGGTCGACGCGGCGGCGCCCGGTGTTGGGGCTCGCCGCGCCCGACCAGCGGCCCACGAACACGAAGCGCATCGCGGGCAGTTCGACGGTGTCGTGGCTGGCGAAGGTCCAGTGGCGGTCGGTGAGCGCGCCGAACATGCTGTGCAGCCCCCACAGCACGGGGCAGGCGGTGTCGCCCCGTTCGTCGAGGACGGTGAACCGGTCCTCGGGGTTCCGCAGCAACTCCGCGACGGTTCCGGTGAGTTCCTCCGTCACGTACGGCAGCGTCTCGTCGAGGTCACCCTGTCCGCGGCCCGTCGCCGGTACGAGGACCTCCTCCCGTACGACGGGGAGCCTGCCGCGCGCCACGGCGACGTCCACGGCGGCGCCCTCCCAGTTCCAGGCGTGGAGACCGAGGCAGACGGCGGGGTCGAGGAGGGCGGGCGAGCCGACGAGCGCGTGGCAGAGGACGGAGGTCCCGCCGTCGGCGTCCGTGAACGGGGTGCGCCGGATCAGCATCACGCCCGCCCGCTGCTGGAGCCGGATCAGGGCGGGCCGGGTCTCCTCCCCGCTGGCGCGCAGCATGGGGCCGGAGATCCGGAAGAGGGCCTCCGCCTCGTCCCGGGGCCCTGACCAGGCGACCGGGCCGAAGCCGGTGCTGCCCGAGGCGTTCTCGCTGTCCCAGCGGAAGACGATCTGGTCGACCTCGTTCTCCGACCGTGTCATCGGACGTTCCCCTCCATCGGCTCCGCCCCGGGCAGCAGCCCGCACATGGCGAACAGGGACAGCAGTGGTGCCAGCACCCGGCGCGGCCGGACGCCGTGCGGGAAGCGGTCGCCGCGGGCCTGCCCGCCGGTCGCGGCGACGAAGTGCAGGGAGCAGTTCGCGCAGTCGTCGAAGGGCTTGAGCCAGGCGGCGCTCGCGTGGTGGGCGAGGAAGGCGTACGCGTCCCGGCTCTCGTCGCGCGCCTCGGCGGGGTCGAAGCGGCCGGGCAGCGCCCGGCCGAGCCACCGGTCGACGGACGGTTCAAAGCGCACGAGGTCGCTCTTGTTGACGGCGAGCGCGGCCGGGGCGGCGACGAGTCCGCCGCGCTGCCTCGGGATGCGGTCGAGCACGGTGGCGAAGGCCTCGTCGCCGAGGTCGCGGCGGCGCAGCCCGCTCTGGTCCCGCACCGGGTCGAGGGCGGGCAGCCGGAGCGCGCGCAGCGGGTCCACGACGAAGACGAAGGCGTCGACGCCCATGAGGAAGCGGGCCACCTCCCCGTCCTGCGCGAGGTCTTCGCCGGCGAGGTCGAAGAAGACGACGGGCCGGGGCGTGCCACCGCCGGCGGAGACGAGGAGCCCGTCGGCGAACCGGGCGAAGGTCTGCTGCCCGGTGCGGCCCAACTGCCGTCCCTGCTGGAGGCTCTGCACCCGTTCGCGCAGATAGGTGCGGTGCGCCTCGGGGTTGAGCGGCCGGCACCGCAGTCCGTACGGCGCGAGGCCGCCGAGCTCGATCTCGCCGAGCATCGCGGCGAGGAGGTGGGTCTTGCCGACGGAGGAGCTGCCGACGAGGGCGACGGTGAGGGGCTCGCCGTTGGTGAGGTAGGGCACGGGGAGTTCGTGCTCCTCGTCGCCCTCCGCCGTGTGCGGGCACAGGTGGTAGGCCTTGCGCAGGGCGTCCGCGACATGGGCGGGGCGGCGCTCCCCGCTGAGGTCGAGCGGGATCCGGTTGCCCTTGGCGTCGATGGTGACGAGCAGCCGTTCGTCGTACTCGACGGGGAGCAGGCAGTGCGGACACATCCGGCTCCGCGCCGACGGGCCCGGCAGCGGCTCGGACGGGGCCCCCGGACCGGCGGGGTGGAAGGGGTCCTCCCCTCCCCCGAAGATGCGGCCGATGAAGGTGGTGCGCGAGGAGCGGGGATCGGAGACGGCGTCCGGCAGGGCATCGGCCGGCCACTCCGCTTCCGGCGGCCGGTCGCCGCCGAACGCCACGCGTTTGCGGGCCAGTTGGGTGTCGTACTGGGCGTGCCACCGGGCGAGCGGATCGGCGGCGCCGACGGCTGCGGCCAGCGGGTCGGGGACGTTCAGGAGCCGCATGAGCTCGGCAGGCCTCGGCCGTTCCGCGGCCCTCGGGGAGAAGAGGCCGCTCTGCCCCAGGGCGGCGAGGCGGCGGTAGTCGCCGAGGTCCCCGGGAGGCCCTTCGCCCCGGGCGGGGCGGCCGGAGAGGAGGTAGTAGCCGAGCTGGGCGACGGACCACAGGTCGTCGCGCGGGTCGGCAGCGCCGAGCCCGGCACGCTGTTCGGGCGATGCCCAGGGCGCGCCGCCGAACGGCTCGCGCTCCTCCCCCGCGCGCAGCGCGGCGAAGGGTTCGCAGAGCCGTACGTGGGCGCCGTCCCACCGTACGGTGTCGGGCCCGACGGCCCGGTGCACGAGCCCGGCCTCCTCCAGGAGCCTGACGGCCAGGGAGAGTTGGCCGATGATCCGCTCCTGCTCCTCGGGGCCGAGGCGGCCCGTCCACTCGGTGAGCGGCCGGCCGCCGGGCAGCCGGTACAGCACGAAGGGTTCGGGCGCGGTCAGGTCGAAGCCGACGACCCTGGCGAAGACGGCCCCGAACTTCTCCGCGCCGTAACGCCGTTCGATGGCCACGGCGGCCGACACCTCGCGCTCCAGGAGGGCGTACGCCTGGGGGTCGGCCTGCGCGGACGCGGTCAGCCGGAACTGGAGGACCGGCCATCCCGCGCCGAGGGTGGCCCGGCGCGCGAGCACGCCGGGGCGGCCGGGCGGACGGCGGTCGTCGCCGTACCGGACGGTGAAGCGGACCGCCTCCTCGCGGGGGTTGAGGAACGGCAGCTCCTCGTAGTACGGATGCGGAGGACTCATGGGCTCACTCAGGTGGTCCGGGTGGTTCGGATCGATCGGGTCGCTCGGGTGGTTCGGGTGGTTCGGGTCTGTCACGGTTCTCCCGCCTCCTCGGCGCGGACGGTGTGCACGACGTCCGCGCGCAGCGGTACGAGACGGAGGATGCCCGCGTGCCGTCCCGCGCCGGTCCACACCACGTCCTCGGCGGTGCCCCGCCAGATGTCGTCACCCGCCGCGCCGCGCCGCATCGCCTCGGGCACGAAGCGGACCTGCCGGGCGGCGAGCGGGTCGTGGGAGAGAAGCCGCAGGTGCTCGGGGCCGCAGAGCGCGACCGTGCCGCCGGGGTCGTCGTCGGCGAGCAGCAGCCGGGCCACCGCGTCCGGTGCGACACCGGTCAGGCGGGCCGCGTCGGGCCGCTCGGAGCGGTCGGTGAACGCCGCGAGCGAGGTGAACGCGCCGAGGTCGCGGAGGCCTTCGTACGGTGGCGGCGCCGAGGCGGCCACGTCGCGCTCCAGGCGGAGCCGGGTCTCGTCCAGGAGCTCCGTGAGCCGCTGCCCCTGCGCCGCCCGTGCCACCCGCTCCGCACCTCCGGGGTCCCGTTCGATGCCCGCCCAGCATCCGTCGAGGATGAGGACGGTACCGGCGACGAGATCGCCGACGAGCGTGTCGACGAGCGCGGGGCCCCCGTCCCCGTACCGCCGCTCCAGCCACGCCGGGGCGGGCCCGGAGGGGAGGCCGCCCGGCATGTCGGCGGCGGCCCCCGGGGCCGGCCGGGACGGTGAGGAGGGGTACGTGGAGGAGGGCGGGTACGCGGAGGAGGGCTGGTCCGCGAAGGTGGACGGGTCGAAGGAGTGGGCCGGGCCGACGGAGTGGGCCGGGTCCTCGGAGAAGGCCGGGGACGGCGGCGGGTACGGGGACGCGGCCGACGACCGTACCGGAGGCGCGTCGTCCAGGTCGGACCAGGCGTCGTCCGCGCCGTCCCCCCAGTCGTCCCAGCTCCAGGCGGCGGCAGTGGTGTCGGGGCCGCCGACCGGGCCCTGCTTCGGCGCGGGCTCCGGCGGTTCGTCCGCCCAGGTGTCCCACTCCTGCACCTGCGCGCCGCCGTATCCGTCGGCGGTCTCCGCGAGACCGCGCAGCAGCCGGGCCACGGCCCCCGCCCCGGCCGAGCAGTGGTGCCGCACCTCGGCGAAGAGCCAGTCGTGCACGGCGGTCGTCACGACCAGGGCGTGCGTCTCCCGCAGGATCCGGCCGGCCTCCTCCGGATCCGCCCGCGCCCACCAGTCGTCCACGGCCCGGGTCCAGTCGCGCAGCGCGAGCAGGACCACCGCCACCACGGACACGGTCAGCGCCGCGGCCCCCGCCCACGTCGGCAGGGCGAGGAACTGGCCGAGGCCCGCGCCGGCGAGGCCGCCGAGGACTCCGCCGGCGAGCCGGGGCGCGGCGCCCGTGGCACCGCCGCCGTCGATCCGCCCGTCGGGCGAGCGGTTGGGCCTGCGCCGCAGCATCAGATGGGCGAGTCCGGCGGCGAGAAGGCCGGTCGCCGGGCCGAGGAACCAGCCGAGCACCGGCCAGACCCCGGCGAGGAGCGCCAGCAGTCCGGTGAGGGCGAAGGCCGCAGGCCGTGACCCGCCGGCCGTGAAGGGATACCGGCCCCCCAGGCGCCGCAGCCGCTCCGGCCCGCAGATCGCGTCGAGCCGGGCGAGCCGCGAGGCGCTGCCCGCCGGGGCGGTGCGCGCGGAGAGCGCGGAGAGCCGGGCCGCCACGGAACGCAACGGCAGCCCCTTGCCGATCATCTCGTACGTGTGGTCCCGCAGCGCGGGGACGATCCCCGCCCGCGAGATCTCCCGCGGCATCTCGGGCAGTTCGACCCCCCGGTCGCGGAGCACCCCGCGGTGCTCCGCGGTGAGCCGGGTGCCGCCCGCGGCGCCGAACGCGTCCGCGACGGTCGTACGGAACCGGGCCAGCTCCCGGGTCAGCCGCTCGACGTCCCCCGGCAGATCGACGGTACGGCCGACTCCGGTCAGGAGTCCCGCCGCGCCCCGCACCCGCTCGTACCCGTCGACGGCGTCTTCGAGTGCCTCCTGGCAGGCGGCGAGTTCGGCCCCCGCCCTGCCCACCCTCGGAAGCCAGTCGTGGCCGGCGAGGGAGCGCGGTACGCCCTCGTCGAGGAGGAGCGCGAGCGCGCCCGGCACCTGCTCGGCGGAGGCGGCACCGGCCGGGACCTCGGGGCCGGTCAGCCCCTCGACGGCCTGGCGCCAGGCCCGCGCGCGGGCCTCGTCGGTGAGGTCGTGCTCCAGGACCCTGACAGCGGGCACGGCCACGCCGTGCACCACCCCGCCGAGCGAACCGAGGACGGCGTCGAAGACCTCGGGGGTGGAGAGCACCTCGACGAGCGGGCGCAGGACGGCGTCGCCGGGGACGGCGTCGCCCGGGGTGTCCAGCAGCCACAGGACTCCGGCGGCGGGCGGGCGCAGCGCCAGGGTGCGGCGCAGCGTCCGTTCGCCGCGGGTGCCGACGGCCAGGCAGACGATCTGGGCGGGGCCGTAGGAGGAGAGGCGCTCGTAGAGGAGTTGGTGGGCGACGAGTCCTGCGGCCTCGTCGACGACGAGGAACCGGCGCTCGCCGCCGGGCTGTGGGACGTCCAGCGCGGCGCGGACGGCGGCGCCGGGGTCGTCCGGCCCGCCCGCCCGCAGGTCGAGGCAGACGGCGTGGCCCGGCAGGGGTCGTTCAGGGATGACGCGGTGGTTCACTCCTCCTCACCTTCCTGGTCCCAGGGGTAGCCGTCCGATTCGAAGTCGGGCTCGGGATCCTCCTCCCACGCACCTTCGTACGCGGACCCCTGGGACTGTCCGTGCTGACCGTGCTGCCCGTGTTGCTCGTACTGCCGGTGCTGCTCGTCCTGCCTGTGCTGACCGTGCTGACCGTGCTGACCGTGCTGACCACGTTGCTCGTACTGGCCGTGTTGCTCGTACTGGCCGTGCTGGCCGTGCTGGCCGTGCTGGCTGTACTGGCCGTGCTGCTCGTACCGTCCGGCTCCCGGTCCGGCGGCGGGCTCACGCTCGGGCCCGGCCTCGTACCCGTACCTCTCCCGGGGATCGGGACCGGGCCGCTGCCACTGGCCCGGGCCCTGGCCCTGCCCCCGGGAAGCCTGTCCGGGCACGGCCTGCCCCTGCCGGGGACGGCCCTGCCCCACGTGCCCCTGCCCCGCGTGCCCCTGCCCGCGTCCCGCCCGGCCGCCCGGGCCGTGGCGGTCGAAGAGGGCGCGCAGGGTGGAGCGGGTCGCGCGGGACGAGGCGGGAAAGCGCATGTTGAGGGCGCCCGGGTAGGTGACCTCCCAGAAGTGGCGCAGCGGGGCCAGCCATTCGATGTCCGTGTCGCCGTACTGGGCGTACTCGGCCTCGAGTCGGTCGAGCAGCACGAACTGGCGCGGGGCGACGTGCTCCACGAAGTGGGTGAAGAGCGGTGACGGTGGCGCGGGCACCTGCGCGAGCCCCTTGGGCAGGGTGCGCATGAGCCGTTCGCAGAACACCTCGATGATCTGTCCCTCGTCGAGCAGCGCCCAGCGCTCGTACGCGCGCAGCATCCCCGCCCAGCTGGAGAGCGAGCCGTCGAAGTCCTCCAGGCGCAGCGACATGGTCGCGGACTCGCCCTCCTGGAGCCGGATCCGGACGAGGTGGGGCGACTCTTCGGGGCCCTCGGTGTCGATGTTGCCGTTCCACATCGCGCAGAGCAGTCGGTGCATGATGCGCTGCCGGTCCTGTTCGGTGGCGACGAGCCAGTCGTCCTGGTAGCCGAGCCGCTGCCGCCAGTGCAGGAAGTCGTCCTCCCCGGCCGAGTCCCGGGCCTCGGACCAGAGGCTGAGGACGTTGCGGACCTCGGAGATGTCGGTGAGGTTCATGCCGCTGCGGAAGAGGACGACGGTGAGGGACTCGGTGTCGACGGCCCGGTACTCCTGGGTGGCCTTCGCGGGCAGGTTGAGCTCCTGCCTGAGGAAGCCGGCGGCCCGGCCGTCGGACTCGCTGGCCGGGTGCACGATGAGGATCTTCATCGGGCCGCTGCCGTCCGGGACGAAGCCGACGGGGAGCAGTCCGGCGAGCCGGGCGCGGAACTGGCCGAGCCAGCGCGGGTCGATCTTCGCCTCGGCGGCCTCGTCCCCGGCGGCGGCCCGCAGAAGCAGCTCCATGGAGGGCAGCAGGGGGCGGGTGAACTGGGCCTCGTTGGCCTCGCCGAAGAGCTGCTTGACCCGCCGTTCGAGAACCTGCTTGATCTCCTTGACCGCCGCCCCCGACGGGCGGAGGACCGCGTCGAGGGCCCGCTTCCAGTCCTCGGGCCGGACCAGCCGGTCGAGGAGGGTCGCGGCGTCGGTGGCCTCGGGGAGGCCCTCGCTCTGGGCGAGCCGGTCGATGACGTCGTCGTAGAAGGCTCGCAGGGTGTTCTGCGGGGGCAGGAGGTAGGCGATGCCGGCACGGTCGTCGCGGTAGAGCTCGCGGCGGCGTTCGGCGAAGACCCGGGCCTCGTTCTGCTCGTGGTCGCGGAGCATCTTGGTGAGCTCGCCCAGCTCGTTGACGATCCGGCCCAGCGCCGGCCGCCACTGGGACTCGCCGGCCTGCCAGCCGCGATGCCAGAGGCTCCGTGCCCGCCACTGGTACCAGGCCTGCTGCGCGGCGAGCGCCTGCTGCACGTCGGGGTCGTTCCACCGGGCCGGTACGACGCCGCCGACGCTCCCCTTGATGCGGGGGATCGGCGGGGCGGAGGCCTGGACGTGGGAGGGCCGTTCGGGCTCGTTGCGCCGGTTGTCGAGCATGCCGGTGAAGCCCACCCTGGCCACCCTGTCGGGGTGGCCGGGCAGCCCGCGCAGGACGGCTTCGAGCTGGAACGGGCCGATGAGGCCGAGGAGTTCGCGGGCGCCCGAGCCCGGCCTGAAGTCCTCGGTGAGGCGCGGTATCTCGCGGGCGAGATTGGCGTCAAGGCGGCGCAGGGCGTCGTCCATGTCGCCGATCCGGTGCTGGAGCTCCTGGGCGATGTCCCGCCGCCCCCTGGGGAGTTGCTCGGGTCCGGGGACGTCCGGAGCCTCGCGGTTCCAGAGTCTGCCGACGCCGGAGCGGACGAAGAGGTCCCGGACGAGCTCCTGTCCGTCCCGTGCGGGCCGCCGGGCCCGCTCCTCCATGCCGCGGACGGCCTGGGCGAGGAGCCGGGCCGCGACGATCTCGGCGAGGTCGTCGACGGGAACGGTGAGGGAGGCGGCGAGGCTGGTGGACATGCCCCGGTAGCCGATGCCGGAACGGGCCGGAGTCACGCGCTCCACGGCCTTGTTGACGAACCTCTCGGCGAAGGACTGGTAGTCGTCCTCCGCGTGGGTCGCCGAGCCGTTGCTCTCGCTGAGCTCGGTGCCGATGAGCGACATCACCATGGCGGCGATGGAGCGGCGCAGGTCCTCGCTGCCGATGACGGCCGGCTTGGAGAAGAGGAAGGCGGTCTGCATGGTCGCGGGGCGCAGGGCGACGACCGTGTCACCGGGGTACCTGACGCTGAGCCGGCTGCGCTGTTTGACGTCACTGACGGTGTCGGGGGAGTCGGGCACGTTCTGGTCGTCGACGAGCCGCGAGAGGTCCACGAGGGCGCGGGCGGAGTTGAGTTCGGCCTCGCGTCCGCCGCCCGCCTCGGGCGGGAAGGCGGAGGGCATGACGACGAGCGGGTAGATCTTCACGCCGGGCACCTTGGCGTTGCGGAACTCGTGCCCGATGAGGTGGATGAAGTCGTAGAAGATGCCGGCGCCGGTGCCGCCGGCGACGGAGAAGGCGACGAAGACGTCGCAGCCCCGGATACGGCCGCCGCCGACCCGCTGGAGGTCGCCGGCCGACTGGCCGATGGCCCCGATCGCCTCGCGGAGCTGGCGCAGGACGGGTTCGAGGCCGGAGCGGAGGGTCGCGAAGAGCGCGGCCCGCCCGACGGTCGGCAGCTGCCCCGCGCCGCTGTTGAGGGGGGCGACGCGCGGCTGACGCATCTGGGGCGGCAGCCAGAGCCGGGTCTCCTCGGGGACGGAGACGCGCAGCATGTCCGTGACCTCGGGCGAGGAGTCGTAGTCGGTGGGCAGCAGGTCCCGGATCATCCGGGAGGTACGGCCGAAGGCCGCGCCCTCGGCGCCCTTGGCCCGGAACTGCGGCTGCTTCAGCAGCTCCCCCTCGCTGAAGTCGGCGTAGACGAACTGGAGGCAGTCGGGCAGCTGGAAGGGCAGCCGGCGGCCGCCGTCGACCAGGTCGGTGCCGTCGGGTCCGCACAGCTCCCGGCGCAGGCTGCGTTCGAGTTCGCTGCCGATGCGCCCGCCGGTGCCGCCGAGCCCGACGAAGAGCATGGGCTGGTAGATCTTCATGTCGTCTCCTTTGGGGGCCCGTTCAGAAATTGGGGTCCGGGTCCCCTGCGCTGGTACCGCCCGTGCCCGTGCTGATTCCGGTTCCGGTCTCGGTCGTGGTGGTGGGTTCGTCGCCGCGGGCGCCACGAGCGCCACGGGCGCCACGGGTCCCGCTCGTCCCGCTCGTGCCGCTCGTGCCGTCGGACCGTCCGGCGCGGCCGAACCGGCCGAACCGGCCCGGCCTCGGGACGCGGCCTCCCCGGTCCGTACGCGTACGGGAGCCGGAGCCGTCGTCCGCCCGGGAACCGGATCGGAAGCCTTCGTCCGTACGGGAGCCGGAGGCGAAGCCGTCGTCCCCGAGGAACGGGTCGTCCGTACCGAAGCCGTCTCCCCCGCGGAAGCCGTCGTCCGTAAAGGAGTCGGTACGGGAGTCGGTGCGGGCTCCGAAGCCGGTGCGGGCGCGGCCCGACCTGCCCGCGGTGCCCGCTCCGCCGCCCCGTACGACGAGTTCGTACGCGTCGAGGCCGGTCGGCTCGCCGGACCGCACGGAGACCTGCGCGCCGCCCCGGGGACGCAGCAGCAGCTCGCCGCTGCTCGTGCGGCGCAGCACGTGGACGCCGGAGGAGGAGCCCTCGCGGGCCCGGCGGAGGGTGGGCGGAGCGCCCCCCACGTCGTCGATCGCGAAGGGGAAGGCGCCTCGGGCGCTCTGGCCCCGGCGGATGGTGAGCGTGTCGAGGATCCTGCCGTCCTCGTGGAGTTCGAGCGTGACGCCGGTCAGGTCGCGCCGGCGGATCCCGGCCGCCGTCCGGATGCCGACGAAGGCCGCGAGGAGGACGAGGCCAGCGGCCCCGCCGACGACGGCCTTCCACCAGCGGTCCCACCAGGTCGGCGGGGCCACGATCAGGGCGTCGAGGAAGTCGCCGTCGAGCAGGAGGTCGCCGTCGCCGGTGTCCACGACCGTGATCCGGCCGCCCAGTTCACCGAGGGGCGCCCCGCCCCCGACGCCGACCGTGAAGGGGACCCGGGTGCTCCCGCCCGGCGGTGCGGTGACGGTCGTCGGAGAGAGGGTGAGTCCGGCGCCGGGGGTCACGTTCTCCAGGGCGAGCCGCAGGGTGCGCGGTGCGGAGTCGTTGTTGGTGACGTCGAGGACGCCGCGGAAGGAGCCTCCGGGGTGCACGGTGGCCCGGTCGAGGGCGAGCCCCGCGGTCAGGAGCGGGGAACCCTGGGCGGTCCGGGCGTGCAGCGGGCGCCGGTCGGAGGTGACGCCGGGCGCCGACATGCGGGTGGTGAACTCCAGGTCGCCGGTGGCACCGGCGGGCACGGTGAGCGTGCCGGTGAACCGGACGTCGCCCGCCCTGCGGTCGGGGGCCTTCCCGTCGTCGGCGAGCCGGAAGGTGACGGGCGTGAAGCCCGCGCCACGCAGCTCGGCCGCGACCGCGAGACCGGCCAGCTGACGGGGGTCGGTGACGGTGACACCGCGCCGGGTCTGCATCCGGACCTCGACGGTGACCTTCTCACCGGCGCGCGGCGAGGCCGGGTCGAGCGTGACGTCGGAGCCGAGCATGCCCTGCCAGATGGCCCGGACCGCGACCTCGCGGTCGCGGTGGCCCTCCGGCGCCTCGATGTGGACGCGCCAGCGGCCCGGCAGCGGGTTCTTCACGCGTAGCGCCTCGACCGGGCCGTCCTGCCCGCCGACCTCGAAGGTGGAGCCCTCGAACTCGCCCCGGGTCGGGACCTTGCGGCCCGCCGGGTCGTAGTAGGTGACCCGTACCTTCGGGTCGTGCTTGGAGACGGTGAGCGATCCGTCGGTGGCGATGGGCGGGATGACGACGGTCAGGTCGGCGGGCGGCTTGCCGACGGTGCCGTGTGCGATCCGGGCGCAGCGGGCGGCGGCGAAGGTCTCCTGGAGCGCCGTGTCGAGCTCGGCCGAGGTGCCGACGACCCGCATCCGGGGGACGGAACCCGGCACGTCGGAGCAGGCGCCCCGGTAGCCGCCCTCGGCCATGGCCGTGAGGGCGGCGCGGTCGATCTCGCCGCCGAAGCCGAGGGGCCAGATCTGGATGCCGGCCGCCCGGGCGCGGGCGAGTTCCTCGGTGAGCCGGCGCTCGCCGTTGGACTGGCGGTTGGCGGGGTCGGTGCCGTACTGCGGGCTGTCGGAGACGTCGAGCCTGCCGTCGGTCAGCAGGAAGACGACCTTGGGGGTGACGAGGGGCTTCGCGGCCGTGCCGGTTCCGGCGGCAGGGGCGGGGGCGGGGGTTTTGGGCGGGTTCTTCTGCGTGAGACGGGTGACCGCCTGGCGGATGGCCGCCGGGAAGTCGGTGCCCGGCCCCATCCGGGCCGCGTCACGGCGGTTCAGCTGCTGCACGCAGTCGCTGAGCCGCTCACGGCCCGCCGCGTCCGCGACGGTGAGCGCGCAGACGTCGCGTACGGGCGACTGGCCGGACTTCTCGGAGCTGCCGAAGCCGATGACAGTGGCCCGGGAGCGTTCGGAAATCTCGCCCTGGACGAGCAGCGCGGCCGCCTCCGTCTCGCGCGCCAGGTCCTTGTCGGCCAGGCTGGCCGACTGGTCGACGACGACGGCGAAGTCGATCGGGTCGGGCCCCTCCGCGGGCCCGGCGGTCGCGACTCGGGGCGCGCGGGGCGCGCCGGGGGTCCCGGCTGCCGCGAGCGGGCCGGAGAGCGCCAGCAGCGCACCGGCGAGGAGCAGGGCGCTCCCCTTGTTCGTCCACTGCATCGTCACTCTCACCACAGTTCGCTGAAGAGGGCCAGGAGGGCGCCGAGCGCGAGCGCGAAGACGCCCAGGCGCAGCCACCGGTACTTCGCCGCGAGCACGAGTCCGTGCACGCTGGCCTGTTCGAGGAGCCAGCCGGTGGCGTCCGCGCCGGGCGCGGCGAGCCGCTCGCGCAGTTCGCGCTCGGACGGCCCGGACGCCAGTTCCCGCAGGAACGTGCGGTCCGCCCCGATCCGGGTGCGGGGCAGGACCACCGAGACGAGCATCAGGACGCCGGCCGTCCACAGCGCGCCCGCCAGGAGCAGGAGGACGAGCCCGGCCCCGCCCGTGGGCATCGGGGCGTGGTCCCCGGAGAACACCACCGCGAGGAAGGCGAGCGCGCCGGAGAGCAGGATCGCGGCCTTGGTGTCGGCCCGCCCTATGTCCTCCCTGACGGTGGAGAGCAGCCGCTCGGCCATGAACCGCAGCTCCTCGGGCGCCACGGGGGCCGGGGCGGACGCGGGGACCGGGTTCGCCCGCGGGGCCGGGACCGCGGTCGGGTCGTCCGGGGGTGGGGGCGGGGGCGTGGGCCCGATCGAGGCTGATGTCGGTTCCGGGGTCGTCATGCGTCGTCCCAGTCGTCGAACTCGGAGCTGGGGCGGGCGGGGCGGATGGGCCGCGCGGACCGCCGCGACCGGTCGGAGTCCCCGCGGTCGTACGGGTCGTCGCGGTCGAACCGGTCGTACCGCTCGTCGCGGTCACTCCGGTCGCCCCGGTCGCTCCGGTCGTTCCGCTCGTACGGGTCGCTCCGGTCGTACGGGTCGTCCGCCTCGTACCGGTCGTGGCCGCCGTCCCGCCGGCCCCGCTCCCCGTACCCGTCCCCGTACCCGTCCCGGTCCCGGTCCCGTCCCCTGCCCCGCTCACGCTCCCGGTCGGAGCCGGACTCGACACGGGTCGGTTCGTAGACCCGGCGCTCGGGAGGGTCGTCCGCGCGCTCCCCACGCTCCCGGGCCTCCCTGGTCTCCTGGGCCTCCTGTGCCTCCCGGGACTCCCGTGCCTCCCTGGACTCCCAGGTATCCCGGGTCTCCCGGGTCTCCCGGCCCTCCCCACGCCCACGGCTCTCCCCGTGCTCGTCGTCCCAGTCGGGGCGGCTCGGCTCCGGGAGTCCCTCCTCCAGGGCGCGCCGCGCCCGCGGACCCGCGCCGCCCGAAGGGTTGAGCACGTGGTCCGTGATGCCGCCGACGACGTTGCTGGTCTGGGTCCGCAGGTACATCAGCACCTGGTACATCTGCTCGCCGATGTCGTGCCGTTCCAGGACCCCGGTGTCGAGCAGTCGGTTGAAGACGGCCAGGTAGTCCTCCTGGCCCTCGCGCCGCTCCCGCTGGAGCTGCGTCCGGATCTCCCACTGCTTGTCGGGGTGCATCGCCATGTGGTGGGCGATCTGGGCCAGGTCACCGCGCCGGAAGAGGGCCTCCATCTCGCGGGCGCGATCGGCGACCCGGACCCGCTCGGCCTCGTCCCTGCGGCGCTCCGCCTCGGCCTCGCGGGCATCGGCCTCCATCGTGACGCCGATCCGGTCACGCCGGTGGATCTCGGCCTTGACCGAGTCGTCGAGGTCGATGAAGACGTGGACGCGGGTCTTCAGTCCGATGTCCCGGCCGAGGACGAGGCGTCCGGCGCTCAGCTCCTCCCGGACCGCCTCGTCGGCGCGCTGCGCCTCGGTGATCCGGAACCTCCGGGAGAGCCGACGCAGTCGGTCGAGCAGTTCGTCGTGCAGCAACTCGGCCACGTCCTCGACCTGTTCCTGGACAACGAGGTGCGGATCGGTCACCACCCACTGGACCCTGGCGAGGGCCTCGAAGAAGACACCGTCCCCGGCGGCCGGCAGCTGGAGCCGGAACTCCGTCACGTTGCGGCCGAGTTGCACCTCGAAGACGGTGTAGGGAGAGCCGAGCATGGGCTTGTTGACGTCCTCGTTGCGGTCCGGCCAGACCACGCGGTGACCGCCGTTGCGGTAGAGGAGCACCGCGGCGACCCGGCCGCTCCGGCGGCGGTACGGGGGCGCGTACTCCCCGAGCAGCGGTCCGCGCGGCCTGCCGGAGCCGTCCGCGCTCCGCTGTTCGCGCTCCCGCGCCCGCTCCCGCTCCCACCCGCGGCCTTCCTGACCGCGCTCCCGCCCCCACTCGTCCCCCTGCTCCGCCTCGCGCCCCTCTTCCCGGTCCCGGTCCCGGTCCTGCTCCCCGTTCACCCCGTCGCCCCGCCCCTCGTACCGCCGCCGTTCCCGCTCGTACTGACGCCGTTCGCGCTCGTACTGCTGCCGCTCACGGTCGTACCGCTGCCGATCCCGCTCGTCCCGCGCGCGCTCGGCCGGCTCCTCGTACCGCTGCCGTGCCCGGCCGTCCGGCACCCGCCCGTCGGGCCCCCGCCCGTCCGGTCCCCGCTCGTCCCACCGCGCCCGCTCGTCCGGTCGCGCGTTCCTGTTCTGCTCGGGCCCGGTCATCGGTTGGCTCCTTCCGTCACGGCGTCCCACATGCGGCGCGCCGCGCCCCTGTCCAGGGGCCGGTCGCGGTCCCGGACCAGTTCGTTCAGCAGGCCCCTCAGGCGGTCGCGGTCGCGGCGGTCCACCGCGAGCAGCGGCAGGAAGCGGCAGACGTGTCCGAGTGCCTCCGGGTCCTTCGCGGCCCGCCGGATCAGACTCCCGAGGGCCTCCAGGGCCGCTCCCCCGGAGCGGGCCGTGGCGAGCGTGTGCCGGAGCAGCCTGGCCAGCTCGGGGGCGAGTTCGGGGCGGGTGGCGAGCAGCGCGGTGACCAGCGGGCGGGACGCGTGCGGGTCGAGCTCGGGTACGTCCCGCAGTCCCCACAGATGGGTGGTCCGGGTGTTCAGCGCGCGGATGACGGTGAGGTGGACCAGGTTGGCGAGGACCATGCGTCCGTCGTCGAGCCACTGGTGGAGCCGGCTCAGCACGGGCTCGGGCTCACCGGAGGCGAGCAGCCGGGCCACACTGAAGGAGGCGGGTGCGAGCACGTCGCCGTCGGTGGCCTCGCGGGTCCTGACGACCCGGGCGAGGGCGTCGAGCGAGCCGGGCACGTCCCCGGCGGCGAGGACGTAGCCGTGCGCGAGCAGGGCGGTCCCGACGAGCGCGTCCTCCCCTGACACCGCCCAGTTCTTGAGCACGTCGGCGACGGCCGGCCGGATGCGCGGGTCGCGGGCCGATTCGGCGAGCGCGGTCGCCGCGGCCATCCGGGCGACCGGCTCGTCCGTCACCGCGAGGGGCACGACCAGCTCGCGGAAGCCGTGGATCCAGTCCCAGGAGCAGAGCACGCCGGCGGCGATGGAGGCCCGTACCCACACCTCGGGGCGCACGTCGTCGCAGAGGGCGCGCAGCCAACGGGCCACCGGTCCGCGGACGTTGTGGTAGCCGTGCCAGACCTCGCCGAGGACGGCACCGGCGAGCGCCTCGCCCTGGAAGCGGACGGCCCGGATGGGCACCGTGGCCGGTCCGAGGTCCAGCTCGCCGTCCTCCAGGACCGCGCGGGCGAGCACCGGCCGGTGCTCCGCGTGTGTCCCGAACAGCCGCCTGCCCGGGGCGTGTTCGGGGTCGAGCGTGACGGCGAGCTCCCAGGCGAGGAGTTCGGCCGCCTCGGCGGCGAGGCTGTAGGCGGAGCCGTCGAAGACGGCGACGGCGACACGGAAGGCTCCGGCGTTCAGGACGGGGAGCGCCTCCGGGAGCGTGCCGGGACGGTCGGCCCCGGCGAACCACTCGCGGGCCTGCGAGGTCACGAAGGTGGCGCAGTCGGAGAGGAGTTGATCGTCCGTCACCTCGCCGCGCCAGTGCCGGGCGAGGTGGTCGGCGAGCCGGGCGGCCTCGCGCGGCCGCAGCTCCTCCAGGCCGAGGGCGGTCACGACGTCGGCCCGCCGGGCGAGCGCCCGCGCGGCGCCGAGGGCCTCGCCGGGCTCGGCGCGCAGCTGGAGGCGCAGGTGACGGTGGAGGACCTCGTCGGCCGGCGGCGGGGCGCAGTACGTCCCGTACCGTCCGCGCAGCAGCCGGTCGGCGAGCTCGCCGTTCTCGACGAGGACGACTCCGAACGCGTTCCGGCCGCGCAGCAGGTCGCCGAAGCGGTCCAGGTGCAGTTCGGAGAGTCGCGTGGCCGGGCGGCGGGCGGCGGCGCGGTCGCCCGGGCCGGAGCGGGAGTGCCGTGGCTCGCCCTCGGCGCGGACGTCCTCTGCGAGCAGTTCCAGGAGATGGCCGCCGCCCTCCTGGAGGACCTCCTCCGTCATCTCGTCGACGCCGTGGCGCGGGTCGAGACGGAACACCTTGCCGCCGGTGAGTTCGTCGAGGAGGGCGAGCGCGGTGGCCTTGCGGCCGCTGCCGGGCTCGCCGCACAGGACGAGGACCCGGTGGTCGCGGAGCCGTTCCTTCATCCGCTGGTAGCCGGCGGTCTCGCAGTACACCTGGCCGAGGTGGACGAGCGTCTCGGGCGGGACGGGGCCCTGGACGAAGTGCGCGGCGCGGTCGGAGCCGTACAGGGCGAAGATCTGGTGGCCCTCGAAGACGGTGCCGTCGCCCTGGATGGTGGTGTGGCGGTCACCCGCCGCGCTCGCCCAGGTCCGGACGGCCCTGCGGGCGGTGGCGGCGCCGCCGGTGTCGCTCTCGCCGCCGAGGGGGCCCCGGTCGGCGGTCTCGAAGACGCTCGGCTCGCGCGGCTGGTCCCCTGCGCCGTCCCCCCGGTCGGAGCCGCCCGCCCGTTCGCCTTCCCGGTCCACCCGGCCGGAGCCGCGGTCCGATCCCCGCTCCGATCCGCGGTCCGATCCCCTGTCCGATCCCCTGTCCGATCCTCGGTCGGATCCCCGCTCCGAGCCCCGGTCCGACCCCCTGTCCGCGCCCCGGTCGCCGCCCCGGTCGCCCGGGTCGCGGCCCGCGTCCTGGGATTCGTTCGAGGAGGCGCCGTCGTCCTGGTCGCTCACTTCGACTCACCCGCCCCCGAGCCCTTGCTGAATCCGGTGAAGTCCCCGTGGATCGTGTTGCCGTGGACGTCGAGCAGGTCTCCCCCGACGTTGTACGTGCGGTTCCCCCCGCCGGTTCGGGGCGTTGGGCCGTCCCCCCGCGACGGCCCAACGCCGGTCTCCGCGCCCTCCACCCGCACCCGCGCCCGCTGCCGCCCGGCCGCCCCCTCGGGCCCGGCCGCCCCCTCCGGCGCCGTCTCCCCCTCAGGCACCGTCGCCCCCTCGGGCGCCACCTCCCCCTCGGGTCCGATGAGGGGCGGTGCGGTCCTGCGCGGCACGTGGAACCAAGCGGCCTCGTCGGTCTCCTTGGACCTGATCCGGGACCGCCGGTAGTGCGCCGGCTCCACGTACCGGCCGCCCTCCGCGACCACGTTCCCGTACAGCCAGTCGGAGACCACGACGAGCAGGTCGACCTCGGGGGCCTCCGTCATGATCCGCTTGGCCGTGGGGCTGTCGCAGAGCCGTGCGGCGAGATCGACCGTCCGCCCGGCGAGCCCGTGCCGGTCCTGGACCACGAGCCCGGCGTTCATGCCGATCCGCAGGCGCAGCCGCCGGCTCCGTCCCTTGTTGTGGGCGCGGAGGCTCTCGTACAGGGTGTCGATCCACCGTCCGACCATGAGCGTCGGCGGCACGTCGGGGCGCAGGGCGGCGAGGATGCCGTCCCCCCTGTCCTCCTGGTGGAAGGTGCCGGGCTCGACGCCGACGGAGGTGTACGCCTCGTCGAACGCCGCGTACATCGCCGCGCGGTGCAGCTCCTTCTCGGCCATGTCCAGGGTGCCGGACCCGCAGATGTCGCCGAAGACGACGAACCGGTGGATCCCGCCCGAGACGGCTTCCCGGCGCGAAGCCGCCTCCCCGTGCGCCCCGTTCGCTCCCGCACTGCTCACTCGGACTCCCTGTGTGATGCCGTGGTGCCGCTGGTGCCGTGGTGGTGCGTTTCCAGACTGGCCGCGTTCCGCGACTGGCGATGTAACCGTTTACACATCGGGCGGAGATTCGTCCGCCTGTTCCGCGCGGGGGCGCGCACGCCCCTCGGCGAGCAGCACCAGGACCCGCATGTCGATGACGATGACGGTGCGGTTCGCGGTGCGGACGACGTCCTGTTCCCGCAGCAGGCGCAGCGCCTTGGCCACCGCCTCCCGGGTGGCCCCGATGGCCGCCGCCAGGTCGTGCTGGGGCAGCGGCAGTTCCAGTACGGTCCCGGCGTCGGCCCGCCGGCCGGCGCGCTCGGCCAGTTCGACGAGCCGGGCCGCGAGGCGCTGCAGGACGGTCTCGGAGGCGAGCGCGCGGCGTTCGACGTCGGCGCTGCGCAGCCGGGTGGCGAGCTGGCGCATGATCAGCGAGGTGGCGTGCGGCCGGGCGGCGAGGAAGCGCCGGAACCGGTCGCCGGAGACGGCCACCGCCTCGACCGTGCCGAGGGCGGTGACGGTGGCGCTGCGCGGGCGCAGGTCGACGGCGGCGAGGTCGCCGACGACCTCGCCGGCCCCGCGCAGGGCGAGGATGAGCCGGGAGCCGCGCTCGGTGCCGACGGAGACGACGGACCAGCCGGAGAGCAGGGCGAGGACGTAGGCGGTGGTTTCGCGTTCGCGGATCATCACCTCCCCGGGTTCGTAGACGCGGCGGGCGCCCTCGGCGAGCAGGGAACGGCGGTCTGCCGCCGGAAGGGCGTGGAGGAAGGAGCGGTCCTGGCCGAAAAGACTCATCTCCCGCTCACCCCCGTACCGTCTGCGGACCCTCCGGGGAAGACCGCCCACCGGCGGCCGACCGGGGCCTCTCGCGCGTGTGTTCCCACCTCATGTGGCGTGCGTCGCCACACAGTTGACACTGTGTCACCTCATGGGGTGAAGAACGCTAGAGGTGCGGAACGATCGCGTCAACGCACACGGGGGGCGCAGGGGAGCGCCGTTCTCTGCACCCCTGCGCCCCCCGTCGGAGCAGCACGAAAGAATCGCGGAACAGCCACGGAAGCCGCACCGAAGCGCCGCTGAACGCCCGGGAGAGCCCCTGGACGCCGGCGGGATCGGAGCGCCCTGGGACCTCCCGGTTCGGAGCCCCCGGGACCTCCCCGGATCACTGCCCCGGGGTTTCCCCGAATCGCAGCCCCGGGACTTCCCGGATCGCAGCCCCGGGACCTCCCGGATCACAGCCTCGGGTCGACCGGCTCCGACTCCAATGCGAGGACCGCGAAGACGGCCTCGTGGACCCGCCAGAGCGGTTCGCCGCCCGCGAGCCGGTCGAGCGCCTCCAGGCCGAGCGCGTACTCGCGCAGCGCGAGCGAACGCTTGTGCCCGAGGAAACGCTGCCGCAGTCGCTCCAGGTTCTCCGGTCGGGTGTACTCGGGGCCGTAGATGATCCGCAGGTACTCCCGGCCGCGCACCTTCACGCCCGGCTGCCCGAGCCGCCCCTTGGCGTCGCGGACGAGCGCCGCCAGCGGCTTGACGACCATGCCCTCGCCGCCGGCCCCGGTCAGCTCCAGCCACCAGTCGACGCCCGCGCGGACCGAGGCCTCGTCGCCGGTGTCGACGACGAGCCTGCGGGTGACCTGGAGCAGTCCGGTCGGGTCGTGCTCGACCAGGCGGTCGAGCCAGGCCAGCTGCTCGTCGTGCGGTACGGCCGCGAGCGAGCGCCCGCGCACCGCGAGGAGCTGGAAGGGCGCGAACCGCACGCCCTCCAGGCCCTCGGTCGGCCAGCAGTACCTGCGGTACGCCTCGGTGAACGCGGCCGCGTCCACCTCCCGTTCCCGCTGCTTGGCGAGGAGCCCGTCGAGCCCCTCGACCCCGCGCGCCACCGCCCGCTCCAGGGCGGAGACCGCCCCGGGAAGGACGGCGCCGGAGGCGGCGCCGACCGCCGCGTACTGCGAGCGCAGCAGCCCGGCCGACTTGAGCGACCACGGCATCAGCTCCCCGTCGAGGAGCAGCCAGTCCGTGTCGAGCTCGTCCCACAGTCCGGCGGCGCCGATCGCGGTCCGCAGCCGGTCGAGGACCTGCTCGGTGACGTGCTGATCGTCGAAGAAGGGCCGTCCGGTACGGGTGTGCAGGGCGCCGGTCACCCCGGTGACGCCGAAGCGTTCGCGGGCCGCCTCCTCGTCCCGGCAGACCAGGGCCACCGCCCGGGAGCCCATGTGCTTCTCCTCGCACACGACCCGCTCGACGCCGTCCGCCCGGTACTGGGCGAAGGCCTCGACCGGGTGCTCCAGGTACCCCTCGGCGCGCGAGGTGGCGGTCGGGGCCATGGTCGGCGGCAGGTAGGCGAGCAGCCGCGGGTCGACGGCGAAGCGGCTCATGACCTCCAGGGCCGCCGCCGCGTTCTCCTCCCGCACGGCGACGTTGCCGAGCTGCCGGGTCTCCACGATCCGCCTGCCGTGCACGTCGGCCAGGTCCAGCGGGCGCCCCTCGCGCCCGCCGGGCGCCTCGGTCACGAGCGGCCGGGCCGGCTCGTACCAGACCTGCTCGGCGGGTACGTCGACGAGTTCGCGCTCCGGCCAGCGCAGCGCGGTCATCTTCCCGCCGAAGACGGCTCCGGTGTCGAGGCAGATGGTGTTGTTGATCCACGAGGTGTTCGGTACGGGCGTGTGGCCGTACACGACGGCGGCCCGGCCCCGGTAGTCCTCCGCCCACGGGTAGCGCACCGGCAGCCCGAACTCGTCGGTCTCCCCCGTGGTGTCCCCGTACAGCGCGTGCGAACGCACCCGGCCGGAGGTCCGGCCGTGGTACTTCTCCGGCAGACCCGCGTGGCAGACGACGAGCGCGCCGCCGTCGAGGACGTAGTGGCTGACGAGCCCGTCGATGAACTCCGCGACCTCCGCGCGGAACTCCTCGCTCTCGCCCGCCAGCTGCTCGATGGTCTCGGCGAGTCCGTGCGTCTCCTGGACCTTCCTCCCCTTCAGCCAGCGGCCGAGCTTGTTCTCGTGGTTGCCGGGGACGCACAGGGCGTCGCCCGCGGCGACCATCGCCATCACCCGGCGCAGGACGCCCGGCGAGTCGGGGCCCCGGTCGACGAGGTCGCCGACGAAGACCGCCGTACGCCCCTCGGGGTGGTGGCCGTCCTCGTAACCGAGCTCGGTGAGCAGGGTCTCCAGCTCCGACCGGCAGCCGTGGATGTCACCGATGATGTCGAAGGGGCCGGTGAGGTGGCGCAGGTCGTTGAAGCGGCGCTCCAGGACGATCCCGGCGGCCTCCACCTCCTCGACGGAGCGCAGGACGTGGACCTTGCGGAAGCCCTCGCGCTCCAGTCCGCGCAGCGAACGGCGCAGCTCGCGGCGGTGGCGCTGGATGACGTGCGCGGGCATGTCCGCGCGGTCGGGACGGCCCGCGTTCCGCTCGCGGCACACCTGCTCGGGCAGGTCGAGGACGATCGCGATGGGCAGCACGTCGTGCGACCTGGCCAGCTGGACGAGCTGGCGCCGGGCCTCCTGCTGCACGTTGGTGGCGTCGACGACGGTCAGCCGCCCCGCCGCCAGCCGCTTCCCGACGATGTAGTGGAGGACGTCGAAGGCGTCCTTGCTCGCGGACTGGTCGTTCTCGTCGTCGGCGACGAGCCCCCGGCAGAAGTCGGAGGAGACGATCTCGGTCGGCTTGAAGTGCCGCCGGGCGAAGGTGGACTTGCCGGAGCCGGTGGCGCCGACGAGCACCACGAGGGACAGGTCGGTGACGGGCAGGTTGCGCTGCCCGGTGCCGGCGGTGGTGCTGATGCTGGTGGTCATGCCTGATCCTCCTTCTCGGCGGTCGTGGCCTCGGTACGGGTGAAGACGGCCATCTGCGTGGGCGGTCCGACCTCGGGGTCGTCGGGGCCGACGGGGGTGAACTCCACGCCGTACCCGTACTGCCCGGCGACACTTGCCGCCCAGCCCCGGAACTCCTCCCGGGTCCATTCGAAGCGGTGGTCGCCGTGCCGGACGTGTCCGGCCGGGAGCGACTCCCAACGCACGTTGTACTCGACGTTCGGCGTGGTCACGAGCACCGTACGGGGCCGGGCCGAGCCGAACACCGCGTACTCCAGAGCCGGCAGCCTCGGCAGGTCCAGGTGCTCGATCACCTCGCTGAGCACGGCCGCGTCGTAGCCGGCGAGCCGCTTGTCGGTGTACGCGAGCGAGCCCTGGAGCAGCGTGACCCGGGCGGCCTGCCGCTCCCCCATCCGGTCGAGCCGGAGCCGGCGCGCGGCGACGGTCAGTGCCCGTACGGACACGTCGACGCCGACGATCTCGGTGAAGCGCACGTCCTTGAGCAGCGACTGCACCAACTGACCCTGCCCACAGCCCAGATCGAGCACGCGGGCCGCTCCGGCGGTGTGCAGCGCGGCGAGGATCGCCTCCCTGCGCTGCTCGGCGAGCGGCACCGGCCGCTCCTCCGTGTCGCTGGTCTCGTCGACGGCGTTGTCGACGTCCTCGACCTCCAGCCCCTCGGCCTCGGCGAGCCGCACCAGCTCAAGGCGTTCCGTCGCCTCCCTGGTCAGGCCCCAGCGGCGCGACAGGTAGCGCGCGGTGATCAGCTGCCGCTCGGGGTGACCGGCGAGCCAGCCGTCCCCGGCGCGCAGCAGCTTGTCGACCTCGTCGGGCGCGACCCAGTAGTGCTTGGCGTCGTCGAGGACGGGCAGCAGGACGTACAGCTGGTTGAGGGCGTCCGCGAGCCGCAGCTCGCCCTCCAGGACCAGGCGTACGTAGCGGGAGTCGCCCCACTCGGGGAACTCCTCGTCCAGCGTGACCGGTTCGGCCTCCACCGTGTGCCAGCCCAGCGGCGCGAAGAGCGCGCGCACGAGGTCGGCACCGCCGCGCGCGGGGAGCGCGGGGACCTCGATCCGCAGGGGCAGCGGAGCGGCGGCCCTCTCGGGCATCGTCTGGCACACGCCGTGCAGCGCGGTCTTGAAGACCTTCGCGAGCGCGACGGCCAGCAGCGAGGACGCCGCGTAGGGCCGGTCGTTCACGTACTGCGCGAGCGCGGCGTCGGGGGCGCCGCCCCGGCCCTTGCCCTTGCCGCGGCGCACCAGCGCCACGGGATCCACCTCCAGGAGGAGTGCCGCGGTGCACCGCTCGGCGCTCGCCTCTGGATAGAGGACATGCGCGGTGCCGTGCGAGGTCGAGAACGCCTGCGCCCGCTCGGGATGCTTGTGCAGCAGAAACCCCAGGTCAGTGGCGGGGTTCTGCTCGTTGCCGGTGGTGGAGATCGTCAGGAACACGTGTCGAGTATGGGCAGGTGCGGGCTCATGGCGGTACTGGTTTACCCGTGGACAGCAGAAGACCCGTAGTCCGCCTTGAGCGCCTGAGAGATCGCCCCACACAAAGAGGCCGGCGATCTCCTTCGTCGGCCATGGTTCAGTCTTCGGTCGTGGGCCAGGTCTTCTCCCAGACCAAGTCAAGGCGTCGGTATGCGTCGTCGAACCAGGCATCGACCAGTGGGACGGTGACCGTCACCGTCGTCAGTGACGATGAGTGGTCCTTGATCGTGACCTGACACCGGTCATCGTCCTCGTCGAGTTCGATGAACAGCCACGGAGCGCGTTCCCCCTCGCGCCAGGCGATGTCCTGTCCCGCGTCGAGCGAGTCCAGGGCCTGCTGCCACTGCCGCAGGTCCTCGAGAAAGATCCAGGTCTTGAGGGTGCCACGGACGAAGGGCGTATCGACCAGGAACTCTCCGACCAGGGCATCGGTCTCTGTGTGACGCTTCCACTCCTCTTTCTCCGTGATCCGGAGAATGACGCTGTTGCCGTCCCCCTCCAGACGGATCAGGTCGATCGGATCCTCAGCCATGACTACCCCTCCCGACTCGCTCACGCTGCCGAACACTAATCGTCCGCACAGACACAGGACCGATTGAGGTGTGTCAGGCCGCGTGTGCTTCAGGGCGTTCGCCGAGGTGTCCTTGTGCGAAGCGGGCTCCGGCGCGGACGAGGGCGACGACGTGGGGTGCATGCGCCCCGCCGCCTACGACGGCGGCTTGGGCGTCCCGGAGGCGAGGGCCCCGGCCAGAGCGGCGATCGCGGACGGACCGACGCGGCAGCAGCCACCGATCAGGCGGGCTCCGCCTCCCGCCCAGGCGGCTGCCCTGGGCGGGTCGAAGGCGACGGCACCACGCCAGCCCCGGGCCCCCGTGTCCCAGCGCTCCCCGCTGTTCGGATAGACCACTGCCGGTCTCCCGGTCACGGCGGCGGCGAGCTCCACGGCGGCCCCCGCCCCGGCCGGGTCGCAGCAGTTGATCCCGACCGCCACCACTCGGGCGTTCCCGGCGGCGACCGCGAAGGCGTCCGCCAGCTCCTGTCCGGCCCGGGTCCGCCCGCCCTCGACGGTGTACGAGAGCCACACGGGCACCCCGCACCCCTCGACCGCCCTCAGCAGCGCCTCCGCCTCGTCCACGTCCGGCACGGTCTCCAGCGCCAGGGCATCGGGCCCGGCCGCGGCGAGCGCCTCGATCCGGGGCCGGTGGAACCGTTCGAGCTCCCGCACCGACAGCCCGTACCGTCCCCGGTACTCGCTCCCGTCCGCGAGCATCGCGCCGTACGGCCCGACGGACGCGGCGACCCAGACCTCCTCCCCGGCCCCCTCCGCCGCCGCCCGGGCGAGCTCCACGCTCCGCGCGAGGAGCCGCTCCGTCTCCGCCCGGCCCACGCCCCGCCGGGCGAAGCCCTCGAAGGTGGCCTGGTAGGAGGCGGTGGTGACCACCCGGGCGCCGGCCCGTACGTACGCCGCGTGGGCCGCCTCGATCTGCTCGGGAGCGTCGGCCAGGAGCCGCGCGGACCAGAGCGCGTCCGAGAGGTCGCAGCCCTGCGCCTCCAGCTGGTTGGACAGCCCGCCGTCGAGAACGAGCGGCCCCTCCCGGAGGGCCTCGGCGAGCGTACGTACCGGCTTCATCGGATCTCCCCGCTCATCCCAGCTGCGACTGGACCTGTGCGGAGATCAGCTCCAGGTGGTCCAGGTCCTCCAGGTCGAGGACCTGGAGGTAGGCCCGGGAGGAGCCGATGGCCGCGTACCGCCCGAGCTTGTCGACGACCTCGGCGGGCGAGCCCGCGAGACCGTTCGCCTTGAGCTCGGCCACGTCCCGCCCGATGGCGGCGGCCCGGCGGGCCACCTCGGCGTCGTCCCGGCCGACGCAGACGACCAGCGCGTTCGAGTACACGAGGTCTCCGGCCGGCCGCCCCGCCGCCTCCGCGGCGGCCCGGACCCTGCCGAACTGCCGCTCGCTGTCCTCCAGCGAGGCGAACGGGATGTTGAACTCGTCCGCGTACCGCGCGGCCAGCCTCGGGGTACGGCCCGCGCCGTGCCCCCCGATCAGCACGGGGATCCGGTCCTGAGCGGGCTTGGGCAGCGCGGGCGAGTCGGTGAGCCGGTAGTACTCCCCCTCGTAGGAGAAGGTCTTGCCGAGCTCGGTCTCCCACAGACCGGTGACGATCGCCAACTGCTCCTCCAGCCGGCCGAACTTCTCCTTGGGGAACGGGATGCCGTAGGCCTTGTGCTCCTCCTCGAACCAACCGGCGCCCAGACCCAGTTCGACCCGTCCGCCGGACATCCGGTCGACCTGGGCGACCTGGATGGCGAGGACTCCGGGCAGCCGGAAGGTACCGGCGGTCATCAGGGTGCCGAGGCGGATCCGCTTCGTCTCCCTGGCCAGCCCGGCCAGGGTGATCCAAGCGTCCGTCGGCCCGGGAAGCCCGTCGGAGGAGCCCATGCCGAGGTAGTGGTCGGAGCGGACACGTTGCTACCTACCTTGTATATGAGCCCTGACCTGCAAGTACTTCCATCGTGGCACGCAAAAGCCCCCGTCGCCCTCCACGGGGGAGGATGACGGGGGCTGTCAGGGGTCAGGCGTGCTGCAAGTCGGGCAGCAACTCCCGCGCCTGCTTCATCAGGACCTCGTCGTCGAGGATCGTCGTGTTCCCCTTCTCGTCCGTAAAGGTCTCGTCCGACAGGAGGCGGAAGCGTCCGACGTACAGCTCACTGTGCCCGTACATGTTTCCGCCGTTGCTCTTCGGCTTCTCGTGCGCATCGATTTCCAGGGCCCATTTAGCCGAGGGAAGGTCCAGGCACCCCGGCTTGGCGACGGCGCGGGCGCTCCAGGCAGCCACAAGACCCACTCTGCATGCGCCAGCCGGTCAGAGGTGTTGCACGGGCGGGGCGCGTAGCCGACCTCTATCGACATGCGTCCCGCCCGCTCACCGAGTGGGGGTCTCGCGAGGACCGTCCACACGGGCCTGGCTCCGCTCCCCCAGCTCGGGACAGTCCCCGCAGATGAGGCCGTGAGGGGGAAGCGGAAATCTAGAGTCGAGCGACTATGGCCGCGACGGTGCACACCCACAGGGCGGCGCCGAGTGTGACGGCGATGGCGTGCTTCACTCGTCGCGCACCACGACGGCCACGTCCTCGTACTGTCGGGCAAAGATTCCGTGCCCGGTCTCTCCCGTGTGCGCCATGCAGTCCACGTCAGCCCGCTTCGCGTCAGACGTCGGGGCGACGGACCACCCGCAGCCGGCGCGAAGGCACCGGGCGGTGCAGGTGACCTCCGAGTCGGGGTGCCGAGTTATGCGATGCGTGGCAAAGCGCAGAGCTCGTTTTGGATCTCCTTGATCTCCTCACGCTGACGCTTGAGAGCGTGCTCCGCCTCGTCGGCCGCGAGCTGCGCCCGTTCGCGCTGGAGCGTCGTAGCCTTCGGATCCTTCATGACCCGAGCAAGCTCCTCCTGCGCCTCCTTGACGCGGAGAACGGCGTCTCGCTCGTCGAGGGCGGAGTCCTCCAGCCGGCTAGACAGCTCCTTACGCTGCTTCTCCAGCTCTTCCCGCTGCTTCGCGAGCTCCTCCGACACCTCGCGGTGAGCCTTGGCGAGATCCTCCTCCGCCTTCAGCGCGTCACGCTTGGCGTCGGTGAGGGACCGTTCCGCGCGTTCGACGGCTTCAGCCGCCTGGCGACGCTGGTCCGCGGCACGGATACCGGTCTGTGCGAGGGCCCGTTCCGCGTCCTCGATGGCCCGGTTGGACTGAACGATCGAGCGCTCCGCGTTGCGATAGGCCGTCGCCAAAGAAGCCTGTGCGCCCGCAAGCTGAAGAGCCTGCGACGCTGCCTGTTGCGCAGCTCGGGCCGTAGCGGCGGAACCACGAAGAGCGGCGTTCGCGGCGTCGTCCTGCGCTGCCTTCTGCGCAGTGAGTACTTCCGTCACGCCCTTGATGGCGGGGACGGCCGCAAGAGCGAAGGCGCCAACTCCTGCGCCAGCAGCCGTCGCCATGGCGACCACAGAGCCGAGACCCGCGGCGATGACGGGGCCGAGAGGAATGGCCATCAGCACGGCCATCTGAATCCCGAGCGACATCAGCGCGGACCTGGCGCCCGACGTGTCGACGTCGACGTTCAGGTCTACGTCAGCGGCGTCCACAGCCGCAATCTCGGCTCGGAGCTCCGCCAGTGCCGCGCGGGCAGTAGCTGTGTCCGCCCGGACCGCGATGTTCGGGTGGGACGCTCCGAGACGCTGGAGCTCCGCGTCAATACGACGGACCTCCGCCTCCGCGGCTGCCACGTCAACGTCGATGCCGATGCGCTTGCCGGCGAGGATCTCCATGCGGGCACAAAGGCGGGCCAGTTCGGCGTCTACGCCGGTGTCACTGAGCCGGACGTCGAGCTTCGGCATGGCCTTGAAGGCGGCTTCGAGCTTCGTCCGCAGCGAGCGCGCGAAGGCGCCACCCGTGTCGGAGCCTTGCCGCGTTGCCTGGCGCTGCGCAGCCTGCCCTCCGGCCTGGACCGCCTGAGGCAGGGCAGCCGCAACCCGCCGAGCGATCTCGTCGCTCATGCGGTCGCCGATGATCCGTCCGGCTTCCTGTCCGACCCGATCCGCCGCAGGGATCGCGATCCGCTGCATGTGACGGTGGAAGTTTGGGGCGATCGGCACGACGCCGACACCGACGCTGCCGACGATGTCGTGGTCGACGGGCATCAGATGGTCTCCGTTGGCTGTGCACGACCGTTCAGCGCGGCGTCAAGGGTGAGCATCTGCCGGGACTCCCACTCAGTGCGGGGTGACCATGGCGTCCGTACTAGCTCAAGGGCGTATTCCGCCCACATCCGGCACAGGACGGAGCAGTACGGATCGACGACGATGTCTCCAGTGGTCGTCATCGTCGGCATCGGCGTGCGCGTGCAGTTCGGCCGCAGGCACGTGGTCGGGTCGGTCATGGGGGTACCTCTCGCTGTGGGCATGCGAAAGGCCCACAGCGGCAGGCTGGGGGCCTTCGGGTTGGGGGCAGTCAGGCTGTACTGCACTGGCGGCGCTTTGCGGCGGCGCCTGGTCCGGCGATGTCACCTCCTGTGCGCTTCCAGCCGGTGTGCTCGCGGCCACCGGTTCGCTGGATTGCGGCGCATGTTGACGTGGGATCTTGGGGAACGGCTCGTCGGGTGCCGTCCAAAGCGGGCACACCTCGACGCAGTGCAGCTGACTGCAACCGCCGGTGTCCCCGGCGCGGTGGTGCAGTGGACCGCGTGGGGGAAGGACTTTGAAGCACGGCACGCATCGCTAGACGACATCGCCAACCTGGTGGGGCAGCGCCCCATCAAGCAACTTGAGCTCCAGGTAAGCGAAGCAACCACACCCACCAGCCCTGTTGTTACAGTGACATTCGGCGACCGAGCAGGGCGGACCCGGCAGTTCTTCCTAGGGTTCTTCATGACGTGGGATCTCAGTTGGGATACCCGCCTTCAGGTGCGCCACTCGACCCGCACGAGGGCTGAAGACAAGCTGCACCAGCTCGTCTCTGATCTGCGGCGCACCCAAGTGCTCAGGAAGTTCACGAAGTTCATCGCGCTTCTATGCCTGCTGTGGCAGACGTCGCTTCTGTGGTCGATGCTGCGCTGGGTCGGAACTAAGGACTTCCCATCACCAAGTGATGCCATCGCGTTCGTCCTGGCGACGACGATAGTCCTGCTCATACCCCACGCAGCGGCTGACTTCCTACTCTCGTTCAGAGCCCAAGTAGCCCCTGCGCCCACGGGATGGTGGAATCAGCTCGTCGCCAATGCCAATCTCAACACGGCGCTTGGCGCCATCTTCGGCTTGCTCAGTCTGCTTGTAGCCGTCGCGGTAGCTGTGAAGGAGTTCACAGGCGGGAGCTAGCCGCTACGCCGTCAGCTTGGAAACCACCGCGGAGAGGTCCGCGAGGATCGACGGGCAGGAACCATGTCGGCGTCCCGTCATTGCGATGTATCGGCCGGTCCCGTAGATCTCCACGGCCGTACCGTCGGGGCGTCGAATGCGGCGTCCCTGTCGGACGTCCGCACGGCCCCAGATGTGCAGCCCGTCTCCGGACGGGGACACCTCTACGTAGGTGGTGCCCGCGTCTCGGAGGATGGCTGCGGCCCACGGCGCCAGACGGCCCGTGAGCGGGTTGAGACAGTGGTCCAGGTCGATGCACGCGATGTCGTCGGCGTCCGAGAGGACGAAGCCCAGACCTACGCCGACCGTCGAAGCGGTGGCGTCCTTGTGGGTGCTCCAGGTCCGCGAGTTCGTCGACGAAGCAGCCGTGCCGGCCGTCGTCAGCGGGACCTTACCCGCGGCTCTACGTACCCACCTGTCGCGGGTCGTCAGCTCTTCGGGAAGCGCGTTCTTCGCTGCGCGGGACAGTGCCTTACGACAGCGAGGGGAACAGGTGCGTGCGTGCGAGCGCGCCATGAGCGGCAGCTCGTTGGGGCACATCGCGCACGTCCTCTTCATGGGTTCAGCATAGTAGGAGCGCGTCACACTTTCAAGCCTCCCACCTGCACCTTTCATAGCGTCGGCCATGCCGGCGAGTCACACTTTCGGGGCTAGGTCGACACCCCGATGCCCCTTGGAAGGGCTGTGCGGCCGTCTCCGGGCCTACCGCGCGGCAGAGCCGACCGGCCTCGCCCAGATCTCCCAGACCCGTACACGGGGAGGGGACCAGCACCTGTACGGTCAGGACGTTTGCCGGTTGGGGGTCACCCCCCTGGTCTGGGCTACTCGATCTTGGCCGCGAAGCCGGCGCGGGGCTCCCGACGATCACCGTCGGCCAGCTCGCCGCGGATCTCCAGGCGGCTCGGAACGAGCTCCAGCGTCATCGTGGTGACCGCCTGGCCGGCTCGCGTCCCGATCTTGACCTTCGGAGCGCTCGCGAGCTTCCCGACGTCGACGCCGTTGACGCTCACGTGCGTCACGCTCACGCCCTACGCTCAGGGCATGCTGAAGAAGCTGCTGAAGAAGCTCGCGCTGCCGTCGATACAGGACGCTGCCGGCGAGGCGTTCAAGCGCGGGGACACCGTCTTCAGCTACCGCTTCCATCCGTCCCCGTCACCAAAGAATCAGGACGGTGACGTCGCTCGCGCGATCATGGACGTGGAAGCGATCGGCTGGACGTTGCTCAGCCAGGTACCAGAAGGCGAGGGCTTGGGCAGGTTCGTCAGCCTGACGTTCCGCCGGCGCGAGTCAGGAGTTCCACACGCCTAGCGGGCCGTCGATGGCTTCGATGAACTCCAACATCCGCCGGCCCGATGGACGCAGGCGCATCCACTCAAGCGTGTGCCGCTCGGTCGCTGCGTCGTAGTCGCCCTCTGCCCATTCCCGGCGCCAGGAGCGCGTCTCGCGGGCTCTCATGACCTTCGGCATGAACTTGGGCCGTGGTCTGTGCGACGCCCGGCAACGAGGCATACAGCCTGTCCCTTCGTAACCCGCAGATCCCAGCATGCGCGCCATGCGGCCTCCTCGTCAGAGCGTGATCGGTGTCAGCGTCAGTTCCGCGTGGGCCACGTCGATCTGCATCTGACCGCCGTAGTCCTGGACGTCGAACGGGCCGAAGATCTTCTGTTCACCTGCAACAAGCGACGCCGTCCGGTGCGTTACCGCCTGGCCGTCGACGGTCCGTGCGATGCGGAACGTGACGATGCGCGCCACCGTCGCCCCGGTGTTCTTCACCAGGACCACGGTTCGGCCGTCGTTGGTCATCACGTGATTGTCGGTCGCGTTGCCCGCAGTCGTCGTCAGGGCGACGCCGTCACGGGTTGGGGTGGTCACGGGGACGGTCACTCGGGGCATGTGGGCTCCAGGGGTTCAACCCCGGGCCCAATGGCCGTCGGGGTGCTACGTCGGAACGGCAGGATTCGAACCTGCGGCCTCCGAATCCCAAAGCCGGCGCTCTACCGCTGAACTACGTTCCGTTGCACTGGCGTTAGGCCTGCGATACCGTCATCCGTGCCACAGCGCTGTTTGGAACCACACTGTGGTGGCTGTGCCCTACCCCGAATTGACAGGAGTCGAACTGACGTTACTGGCCCTCGCCGTCCTGGCGGAGGCTCGGAAGCCCGACCCTTCGGCTTCCCCATGGAGACTTCACCCACAGGTGAGGTGTGTCTTCATGCAGCACGCGTCAGCGATATCTCGGGAGGAAACAGCGTGTCGTCCAACACCGCCACCACATGTACGCACCCGGTCCGCGATCTTGTGATCGTCGTTCTCGGGGGTCTCGTGGTTGGCCTCTTCGCCTTCATCGCCGTCACACAGCTTGGCGGACAGTCGCTCGACGCACTCAAGGCCGCCGGAACCTCATGGGGAGTGTTCTCCGGCGCGGGGCTCGTCGGCCTTCAGCACCTCAAGCGCAACTAGCAACGCCCAAAGGGGCGGTCCTCAGCGGGCCGCCCCTTAAGGATGTCTGTACCGCGCGAGGGATGCGTGTCAACCTCTCCGTCAGCTCCCGGTCCGCTCCGGCCCTGGCGGGTGAATATCGGACCCTCTGGCGGGCCGCGTCCGCCCCGGCCAGTGACCGGGGCCGGGGACCCGTCGTTGGCTCGGGCGGAGCCGGACCGCCCGGCCCGCGTGCCGGCGGCCGCTGCCGGTGCGTCGTTCTCTCTCGTGTCCCCGCCCTCGACGGCGGGGTCCGCGCCGAGGAGTCCCCATGTCCCAGGAAGCCGCGCCGGAGCGGGCCGTGCCCGAGCCCTCCGCTCCGCCGTCCGTGCCCGCACAGAAGGACGCCGGCGCCCCCAAGGGCCTGCTCCAGCAGATGGAGAAGCTGATGGCGGCGCTCTCCGCCGACCTCTCCCAACTGGACGCCGACCTCCAGTCCTCGGCCGACCGCCCGGACCCGCAGCCCCTGCGGCCCGGCTCCGGCCGGCAGGGCCCCGACCACCACGGCTCTGGCCACCACAGCTCCGACCACGGCAACGCGCGGCCCTCCTTCTAGAACCTCCCCGGCACCACGCAGCCCCCGGCCGATCGCCGTCCGCCGTTCACGCCGGACCCGGCCCGGGGCCCGCCCTGCCCCGGGCCCGGTCGGGCGGGCGGGCCCTCTCATGGCCGCGCACCGCGAGCCGCCGCAGCATCCCGCCCACCCGGTCGCTCGACTCGTCGACCGCGTCGATGGCCTCGATGCACTGCCAGTAGAGCCCCTCCTCGTCGGTGGCGCAGGCCACCCCCACGAGCGCGATCCCCACCTCACCGAGCAGCGCCCCGAGCGCGGTCAACGCCGCACTCGGATCGCCCACTTCCGTCAGCTGCGCCGCACGCGGCCCACCGGCCCCCCAGGCCGGGTACTCCCCGATCTCGCTCAGTCCGCGCGCCTCGCCGCGCACCTCCAGCGGCCCGCAGAGCGCGAGATGACTTCCTATCGCCTGGGCGAGGGCCTGGGCCTGCCAGGCCTCCGCCACGATGTCCTGTGCCGTCCCGCTCTCCGCCAGCGCGTGCCGCCCGGCCGCGATGAGCCGTTCTGCCTCCATCAACGCCGCCCCCGTTCGTACGACTTACCGCCCACTCATTCCATTACCCAGAGTGAGGCAGCCTGAGCCTCATCACCAGGGGAATTCGGAAATCTGTGGACAGTAGGCCCGATGGGGAAAAGTCGATCACTCCGAAGAGTGACGATCTCCCGTCTCGGCCCCGTCGTCACCCCCTCCGGCCCGTCTCCGGGCGGGAAATCGGACCTCGTTCCTGTCGATCTTCGCCGCCAGCGCCGCCAGCGGATCGACCCCGAGCACCTCGCAGAACTGGAGCAGATAGGCGAGCACGTCGGCCACCTCGTCGGCGACCCGGTGCCCCGACTCGGGTTCGTCCATCACCCGTTCCGCCTGCTCGGGGGTCAACCACTGGAAGATCTCCAGCAGTTCGGCCGCCTCCACGCTGAGCGCCGCCGCCAGGTTCTTGGGCGTGTGGTACGGCTGCCAGTCGCGGGCCGCCGCGAACTCGGCCAGCCGCCGCTGCAGCACCGCCACGTCGTTCCCTGCCGCGTTCACGGCCTCACGCCCTGCCGCATTCACAGCCTCCTGCCCCGCCCCGCTCACTGCCTCGTGCCCCGCCCCGCTCACTGCCGCGTTCCCTGCCTCGTTGTCCGTCACCCGGTCAGGTCTACCACCGTCACCCCGGGAGTTCGCCGCGCCTCCCCCGCCGTCCGCTCCCCGACCGCCGCCGCGACCCGGATGTGGCCGTCGGCGGCGATGCCCGCGGCGAGGTCGAGCAGTTCGCGCACCTGGCGCCCGTCGAGCCCCCGGTCCAGGCCGTCGGCGAGCAGCGTCAGGCTCTGCATGGCGTCGGGCACCTCGGCGATCCGGTCCATCGCGAGCACACCGGGGCCCGTGAGCAGGGTGAGCGCCAGGGCGAGGTAGCGCAGTTCACCGTCCGCGAGCCGGCCGAGCGGGGTAGCGGGGAGCCGGCCGCCCCTTTCGAGGACCGCGCGGACGGTGCCCTCCGGCAGTTCCTGCACACCGAGCCCGGCGACGGGCCCCGCGCAGCCGGCTCCCGCCACGGCGGCGAGGCGCTGGTGCCGGCGCGGGCAGTCCGTGTGCGTGCGGTGCAGGACCTCGGCGAGGTTGGCGCAGCCGCGCCGCAACCGCCCCTCGCCGGGAAGGACGGGGGCCCGCATCCCCTCGGGCCGGGGGTCGCAGGGGAAGGCGGACCGCACGCCGATGACCAGCTGTTCGGCGGCGGCCAGGACCTCCAGCTGGCCGGGGGTCTTGCCCGCGACCCGCAGCGGGAGCAGGGCCGTACCGAGCAGGTCGTCGGGGAGCGGGGCCCGGGTGACGGGGGTGGCGCCGGCCGTGTGCCACTCGGCCTGGACGGTGGTGCGGCCCGGGTCGCGGAGCGCGGTGGCGAGCAGTGTGCGGCCCCGGCGGGTGAGCCGCTCGCCGACGATACGGAGCCGGGGTTCGGCCTGGACGGCGAGGTCGAGGTGGACGGGGCCGGCCGGTCCGTCGACCGTGCACCCGATCCGGAAGCCGCGCCGGCCCTGGGCGTCGGGCCTGGCGCGTTCGGGGACGCAGTCGGCGGCGTCGGGGAAGACCTCGTCGAGGGGGTCGCCCGCGCCGAGCCGGGCCAGCGCCTCGTACGCCCGCAGGGTGGTGGACTTGCCGCTGCCGCTGGGCCCGGCGAAGAGGGTGACCGGCCCGAGCGCGTGCACGGCGCCGCGGTGGCCGGCGAACGCGGAGAGGCGCAGCTCGGTGACGGCGGGCCGGGCGGCCCCCCGCCCGGCGGGGGATCTGCGCACCGACGGCGCCAGGCGCTCCGCGTCCGCCGGCCCCCGCGCCTCGGGCACGCCGCCGGGGGCCGCGGCGCCGGAAGGATCGGCAGCCCCTGAACGGCCGCTCCCGGAAGGAGCGGTGTCGGCGGGTACGGAGCCGGAGGGGTGGGCGTGTGGCGTGCGGGCGAGCGTGCTGCCGCCGGTGAGGTCCATGCCCGGACCGTACGCAGCCCGCCCTCTGACGAACCGTTACGTCCAGATGACCTTCCTACGAACGGGGGACCCCGGAGGACCGGCCGCCCACGACCTCCTCCTCGTCCTCGCCCTCCGCACCCTCGACCTCCGTACCGGCCGGGGCGAGCAGAAAAACGTTCCGGTCGACGCGGTGCATCCCGCTGCCTAGACCGAAGACGACCCCGCTGCTGAAGTCGAGGATGCGCTTGGCGACATCCGTGTCGGCGCTCGTCAGATCGAGGAGGACCGGGATCTGGGCGACGAGGTACTCGGCGACCTCACGGGCGTCGGCGAACACCTGGACCCGCAGCACGACCATGCGGCGCTGCTCGGCGGACTCGTACTGCTCGGGGATCGTGCGGTGGTCGACCCTGGACGGCCATTCGTCACGGCCGCGCAGGGGCACGACCTGGGCGAGGCCCTCCCACTGCTCGTCGGTGACGTCGTACCTCTCGTACCTACTCATGGGCACATCCTCCCGCTCCTCACCCGTTCGGCCCAACAACGACACGAGGTGATGGGGTGAAGGACGGTGGGACCGTCAGGCGAAGGTCTTGGCCAGCCTGCGCAGACCTTCCCGGATCTCCTCGGCCGAGTGCGTGGTGAACGACAGCCGCATCGCGCCCGGGTCCGGCTCCCCGCAGAAGAACGGCGCCCCCGGCACGTACGCCACCTCGTGACCGATGGCGGTCTTGAGGAGTGCGGTCGCGTCGTGGCCCTCGGGAAGGGTCGCCCAGATGAACATGCCGCCGTCGGGGCGGTTCCAGCGGCTGCCGTCGGGCAGCGCGGCCGCCAGGCCGTCGAGCATCGCGTCCCTGCGCTCCTGGTACGCGGCCCGCATCACGGCGACGTGCGCGTCGAGGTCGCTGTCGCGCAGATAGCGGGCCGCCGCGGCCTGGTCGATGGTCGACGTGTGCAGGTCGGCGGCCTGCTTGGCGATCACGCAGGCGCGACGCAGCCCGGCGGGGGCGCGCAGGAAGCCGAGCCGGAGCCCGGGGGCCATCACCTTGGAGAAGGAGCCGAGGAGGACGGTCCGGTCGGCGGCCGCGGGGTCGGCGGCGATCCAGGGGACGCGCTCGCCGTCGTAGCGGAGCTCTCCGTACGGGTCGTCCTCGACGATCCAGAATCCGTGCCGCGCGGCGGCCTCGGCGACGGCGGCGCGGCGCTCGGCGGGGAGTGTGCGGCCCGTGGGGTTCTGGAAGGTGGGGACGAGGTAGAGGAGCGTGGCCTTCTCGCGCGCGGCGATCTCCTCGAGCGCGGCCGGGACGAGTCCCTGGTCGTCGGTGGGTACGGGGACGACGCGGGCGCCGGCGAAGGCGAAGGTCTGGAGGGCCGCGAGGTAGCAGGGGTCCTCGACGAGCACCACGTCACCCGGCTCGACGAGGGCGGTGGTGAGGAGGGTGAGGGCCTGCTGCGAACCGGTGGTGACCAGCAGGTCCTCGGGGTCCGTGGGCAGTTCGCGCGCGGCGAGCCGGGCGGCGATCGCGGTGCGCAGCTCCGGGTCGCCCTCGGTGGTCGAGTACTGGAGCGCCTGCTGCGGGTTCTCGGCCAGGACGCGGTCGTACGCCGCGCGAATGCCCGCGACGTCGAAGAGCTCGGGGGCGGGCAGGCCCCCGGCGAAGGAGATCACCTCGGGTCGCGCGGTGAGCGCCAGGATCTCCCGTACCGGTGACGACGCGACGTTGCCCAGCCGCGAGGCGGTGGTGGGGGTGGACGCGGAGGAGGCGGTGGCGTTCGCGGACGTCGCGGCGGCAGAGAGCATGGCGCCAGCATATAGAGAGCCGTCGCGCTGTCCAGAGTGTTCGAATCCCTCTGGGCGTGGCCGAGTTGACGTGCTCCGGCACACGCCCGGGACGGAATCAGGCCGTTCCGCCCTCCCCCTCCGATCGTCCTCCCCTCCGATCGTCCTCCCTCCGATCGCGCTCCCCCTCCGATCGCCCTACCGGGTCGTCGCCCGGCCGACCGGTTCGTCGCGGCCCTCGGCCCAGAGGGAGCGCACGTGGCCGAGGTGGCGGAGCATGCACGCCTCGGCGCCGCGCGCGTCTCCGGCCAGCATCAGATCGAGGAGTTCGAGGTGCTCCTCGGCGGAGGAGACCAGTCTGCCCGCCTCGTCCAGTCCGGTCAGGCCGTAGAGGCGGGAGCGCTTGCGCAGCTCCCCCACGGTCTCGACCAGGCGGTCGTTGCCGGAGAGCGCGAGGAGGGCGAGGTGGAAGCGGCGGTCGGCCTCCAGATAGCCGATGAGGTCGTGCTCCCGGGCTCGGGAGACGATCTCGTCGGCTATGGGACGGAGTTCCTCCAGCTGCTCCCGGGTGGCCCTCTCCGTGACGCGGCCGATCGTGGGGACCTCGATGAGGGTGCGCAGTTCGGTGAACTGGTCGAGGTCCCGTTCGCTGACCTCGGTGATGCGGAAGCCCTTGTTGCGGACGGGCTCGACGAGGCCCTCCCGGGCCAGGTCGAGCATCGCCTCACGGACGGGGGTCGCCGAGACGCCGAGGTCGGCGGCGAGGCCGGGGGCCGAGTAGACCTGGCCGGGGCGGAGTTCGCCGGCGATCAGGGCGGCCCGGAGGGCGTGCGCGACCTGGTCGCGGAGCCGCTCCTGCGCTCTCACGAGGCCGTACTGTTTCAGGTCACCCATCGTGCGCCCTCCGAGAAGTCAGGGAGGGGCATCGTACAATGTCACGTTTCTCCGTCCAGGGGTGCGGTGTCCGACCGGGGCCGAAGCGGGGGCTCAGAGGAGGAACCCGGCGGGGAAGGGGTCTTCGGGGTCGAGGAAGTACTGGGCCGTGCCGGTGATCCATGCCCGGCCGGTGACGGTCGGGACGACGGCGGGCACCCCGCCCACGACGGTCTCCCCGACGAGCCGCCCGGTGAACTCCGTCCCGATGAAGGACTCGTTGACGAAGTCGGTGTGCTGGGGAAGGAGTCCCCGGGCGTGCAGCTGGGCCATGCGGGCGCTGGTCCCGGTGCCGCAGGGGGAACGGTCGAACCAGCCGGGGTAAATGGCCATGGCGTGGCGCGAGCGGGTCGCGTCGGAGCCGGGCGCGGCGAGGTAGACGTGCTTCACACCGGCGAAGGCCGGGTCCTCTGGGTGGACGGGCCGGTCGGGTCCCGCGTTGATCGACTCCATGACGGCGAGTCCGGCGGCGAGCAGTTCGTCCTTGTGGGCGCGGTCGAAGGGCAGCCCCAGGGAGTCGAGCTCGACGAAGGCGTAGAAGTTCCCGCCGTACGCGAGGTCGTAGGTGACGGTGCCGAGACCGGGCACCTCCGTCTTGAGGTCGAGTCCGACGGAGAACGCGGGAACGTTGGTGAAGGTGACGGAGCACGCCCGGCCGTCCTCGACGCGGACGTCGACGCTGACGAGTCCGGCCGGGGTGTCGAGGCGGACGGTGGTGACGGGTTCGACGACCGGCACCATGCCGGTCTCGACGAGGACGGTGGCGACGCCGATGGTGCCGTGTCCGCACATCGGCAGCAGCCCGGACACCTCGATGTAGAGGACTCCGTAGTCGGCGTCGGGGCGGGTGGGGGGCTGGAGGATCGCGCCGCTCATCGCCGCGTGGCCCCGCGGCTCGAACATCAGGAGCGTACGGAGGTGGTCCAGGTGCTCGATGAAGTGCAGCCGCCGCTCGGCCATCGTGGCACCGGGGATGACCCCGACGCCGCCGGTGATCACCCGGGTGGGCATGCCCTCGGTGTGCGAGTCGACGGCGTGGAAGACATGACGCGTACGCATGGGTTCACCTTCGGAGGTACGGACGGAGGGACGATCGTTCCTGGTGTGCCGGGTTCACGCGTGACCCGCGGCGAGGACCTTCTCGGTCGCGGCGCGCACGACGGCGTCCTGCTCGGGCGTCAGCGGCGGGCGCGGCGGCCGGGTGGCTCCGCCGTGGCGGCCCGCGAGGTCCATGGAGAGCTTGATCGCCTGGACGAACTCGACCTTGGAATCCCAGCGGAAGAGCGGGTGCAGGGACTTGTAGAGCGGGAGCGCGGTGTCGAGGTCGCCGGCGACGGCGGCCCGGTAGAGGGTGGCGCAGCTGCGGGGAAGGGCGTTGGTGTACCCGGCGATCCAGCCGACCGCGCCGGCCAGGGCCAGCTCGAGGAGGACGTCGTCGGCGCCGATGAGCAGGTCCAGCTCCGGGGCGAGTTCGGCGATCTCGTACGCCCTGCGGACGTCTCCGCTGAACTCCTTGACGGCGACGATGCTGCCCTCGGCGTGCAGGCGCGCGAGCAGCGCGGGCGTGAGGTCGACCTTGGTGTCGAGGGGGTTGTTGTACGCGACGACGGGCAGGCCGACTTCGGCGACCTCCGCGTAGTGGGCGCGTACGGCCCGCTCGTCGGCCCGGTAGGCGTTGGGCGGCAGCAGCAGGACCGAGCCGCAGCCCGCCTCGGCCGCCTGCTCCGCCCAGCGGCGGGACTCGGCGCTCCCGTACGCGGAGACGCCGGGCATGACCCGCGCCCCGTCGCCGGCGGCCGCGACGGCGGTACGGACGACGCGGGCGCGCTCCTCGTCGGTGAGGGTCTGGTACTCGCCGAGGGAGCCGTTCGGCACGACGCCGTCGCAGCCGTTGGCGATCAGCCAGGCCACGTGCTGGGCGTACGCGTCGTAGTCGACGGAGCGGTCGTCGCGCAAAGGGAGGGCGGTGGCGACCATGATGCCGTGCCAGGGGTGGGCGCGGTGCGCGGGAACGTGCTCGTGGACCATGAATGACTCCCTTATATAGTGTGTGACATTTTACTTACCCACATGAAGCCCACAAGGGTTCCGCGCGAAGGAGTTCGGCCGGGGCCGCGACCGCCGGACGCCGGACGGCGAGGAGGGTGCCGGGGCCGGACGCCGAGGCCGGACGCCGAGGCCGGACGGCGGGTCCGCGCCCGGCCCGCCCGCACCTCGGCCCCGCACCGGTCCCGTTCCGCTCGGAACCCTGCCTGACCAGCGGAGACCGAGCGATCGCACACGATGGGGACGCCGTCTCCGAGGGGGCGATCTGAGCGCCTCGTCACACCGGCGATTGAGCCCTGCGTGATAGAATTCCTCGTGGAGAGTGTCGACCAAGCGCCAAGCGGGGGGTCAGGCGATCTTTCATATCCAGAGGTTGGACACCACACCCGACGGCTATTTCTCGTCGCCATGTCGGAATCATTCGCGGCCCTTTGAGGCCGCCACCCGCCCTGACACCCCGCAGACCCTTGCGCGCAGGGGACGCAGAAACCCGTGATCATCACTGGGTCAGGCGTGCGCTCAAGGCAGCATGGGGCAGTACTCGACCACGACCCAATCTACTAGGTCTTTTAGTACCTTCGCAACGGCTGCGCCGGATGTGCCCAACATCCGCGACCGACGCGCAGCATCAGCGGAAGGGCCGATTCGTGACAGTGAAAATACGGGGAGGAAGTCATGATTCAGTTTCGTGTGCTCGGTCCACTGGAACTCGTCCACAACGACGAACGGGCAATTCTTGGCGGCGTGAAACAGCGGGCACTGCTGGGCCGTCTCCTTCTCGAGTCGAACCAAGTGGTGGCGACGAGCAAATTAGTGGACTCGCTCTGGCCGGACAACGATCCACCGGTCACGGCGCGCAAAATACTGCAGAACTCCGTCTGGTCGCTCAGGTCGGTGCTGACCTCGCTGCGAGCACGTGACTCGCTCCCGACCCTGACCACACAGTCGCCCGGATACATGTTGAGCGTCGACGAGGACATGGTCGATCTCCATGTCTTCCATCGCCGACTGGAGCTCGGTCGCAAGAAGATGACCGAGGGGCTCCCCGCGGACGCCGCCTCGATCCTGCGGGGCGCTCTCGATCTGTGGCGCGGGCAGGTGCTCGCCGACCTCGCGGAGGCGGGGATCGTCTGGCCCGAGTCGAATGTTATCGAGAACTCACGTATCGATGCCCAAGAACTCTACTTCGAAGCCGAATTGGAATGCGGTCACCACCGGGAGGTGCTCGGCGGGATCGAGAAGCTCGCGGAAGCCGAACCCTCACGGGAGCGGACTCGCGGCCTGCTCATGACGGCCCTTTACCGCTCCGGTCGCCAGACCGAGGCATTGAACGTCTACAACAGGACGCGAGTCGAGCTCGTCGACAATTTCGGGCTGGAACCGGGACCGTGGTTGCGGAACCTGCAGCAGCGCATTCTGTCGCACGATCCGGCGCTCGGTGATTTCTCCCGGGACAGCGTGACGGCGGGCGATGCCGAGCGGGTGAAGAACCCGGCCGATGTGGGCGCACGACTCGCTCCGTACCCGCCCGACGAGCCCGAGCCCGCGCCGGACCTGACAGAAGCGCAGGAGACATCGGAAGTTCCGGCGGTCCGGGACGTTCGGGAACCGGCGAGCCGGCCGGACGCCGTGCCGCCGGCCCAGACCCTGTCCCACCGGCGCGAGGCAAGCGTCATGATCGTGCGCGCACATGTGGGTGCCGGCGTGAGTTCGGCGCACCCCACCGATGTCGACGAGATGCTCGACGGGGTCCACACCCTGGTCCGGATCGGGGTCGAATGCTGTGGCGGAGAGGTTCTCGCGTCCGTGGGTTCCGCCACGATCGCCCTCTTCGACCTCGACGATCCGAAGGAGAACGCCTCGCGCGCCACGCAGCTCGCCCTGCTGCTGCGCGACAGTCTCGACATGTCGGAGGAGAACACCCACGGGCTCACCATCAGGGCCATGGTGACCACCGGCGACATGCACGCGTTCTCCGACGCTCCGCCGGAGAAGAGCCAGGTGTCGGCCAACGGCACGCTCCTGGACCAGTGCTGGGAGATATTCCCGCAGGTACCGGTCGGCATGATCTGGGTGTCCGATCGCACCAGGCTCCTGACCTCCGACCTCGTCTCCTACCCGGCGATGGCTGTGGGGCATCTGCCGTACTGGGTCGCCGAGGCGCGCATGGCGGACTATCCGGTCGACACCAAGCCGTTCATCGACCGGGAGCACGAGATCGAGATGCTCCAGAGCACGTTCGAGCGGGCGGAGCGGCGCGGCACACCTCATCTGGTCACCATCCTCGGCGACCACGGGACGGGGAAGAGCAGGCTCCTGGTCGAGTTCTGCAAGCTCTTCAAGGAGAAGGACCAGACGTCACCCCTGATCCTGAGGTACCGGGTGAGCAGGTCGGTGAGCATCGATCCGCACGCGGTCGTCACCGAACTGCGGTCGCTGTACCACGAGCTCGAATCCATGGACCAGTTCGAGGCCACGGGACGGAGCGATCCGGAATCGGGGCTCCAGGGCCGTGAGCCGGCGGAGGTGGTGCACGCGTTCGCCGCGAAGCACCCCGTCATCATCGCGGTGGACGACCTCCATCTCGCCGACGAGTCCACGCTCGCCTTTCTGGAGAAGCTCGGATCCTTCAGCCAGCCCGGCATGCTGCTGGTCGTGGCCTGCGCCCACAAGAACTTCCACCGCAGGTTCCCCCAGTGGGGCTGGGCCCAGGGGAACAGTGCGCGAATCCTGCTGGAGCCCCTGTCGGTCGATGCCGTCGCCCGGCTCTTCGAGAACCTGATCGACATCATCGGGGACTGCATCCCCGAGTCGACATGGCGCATCTTCCACCGCATCTTCGGCTCCCCCGACTCCGTGTCCGCGAAGCGGGCCCGGCTCCTCCGGGCCCTGCCGCTCGTCGTCGGGACGAACTCCTTCCCCGACGAGCGTTCGGTGAGCTGACAGCGGCGTGGTCCCCGGTCGGGACGGAGTGCATGCAGCGCACTCCGCCTCGACCGGGAACCGGTCACGTCGTGGATCAGACGACGTGACCCGGTCCGCCCCTCGCGACGCTCAGTCGAGCTCGTCGACCAGGGCGAACAGCTCTTCGTCGGCGGCGTCCTCCAGCACCTTCTCGAACTCCGCGTCGACGCCGTCGGTGGCGGCTCCGGCGGCCGGAGCACCGCCGAGCAGGTTCCGCAGCCGTGCCACTACCCCCGAGTCGAGGCTGCCCTCACGGATCAGCGCCTCCAACTGGTCGATGAGCGGTGCGGCCTGCTGCGCCGCGACGAGGTTCCGCAGGTACTCGGCGAGGGTGGCCGCCGTCGGGTGGTCGAACACCAGCGTGGTGGGCAGGCGTTCACCGGTGGCCGCCACCAGCCTGTTGCGCAGTTCCACCGCCGTCAGCGAGTCGAAGCCCAGCTTCGTGAAGGGCACCCCGGTCGCGATCGCGGACACGTCGTCGTGTCCCAGCGCGGCCGCGACCTCACGACGGACCAGGTCCAGTACCGCACCCGGCTTCTGCCACTGGATGCCGGACCGGGGCTCGGCCGCCCGGGGCCGGTCGGCCTGACGTACCGCCGCCCGCCGGGGACGGGGCACCAGGTCCCGCAGGACCGCGGGCGGGTTCGGGGCCGCGCCGAGGGCGGCCCGGTCGATCCCGGTCACGGCGAACACCGGGCTCCGGCCGCCGTCGGTCGCCGGGCCGGCGATCGCCCCGACGGCGATGTCGAAGGCGGCCAGGGCCTCCGCCACGGCGATCGGGCGCAGTCCGAGCCTGGAGATCCGCCTGCGGTCCGCCTCGGACAGGCTGTCCCCCATCCCGGTCTCCCACAGACCCCATGCCAGGGACGCCGTGGGCAGACCGAGCGAGTGACGGTACTCGGCGAGGCTGTCCAGGAAGGTGTTCCCCGCCGCGTAGTTCGCCTGCCCCGCGGTGCCGAGCAGGCCGGCGATCGACGAGTAGAGCACCAGGGGCTTCTCCCCCGCCACCTCGTGCAGGTTCCAGGCGGCGTCGATCTTGGGCCGGAGCACGGTGTCGATCTGCTCCGCGGTGAGCCCGTCCACCGTGCCGTCGGCCAGTACACCGGCGGCGTGGACGAAGGCCACCGGCCGGTGGCGTCCCACGAGTGCGGCCAGCGCCTCGCGGTCGGTGACGTCGCACGCCGCCGCGATGACCTCGACGTCCTCCCCGGAGAACTCGATCTCCGGAGTGGCGCCGCTCCGGCTGACCAGCAGCAGCGACGTGGCGCCGTGGCGCCGCGCCAGGTGCTCGGCGAGCACCGTGCCCAGCGCACCGCTCGCACCGGTGATCATCACCGTGCCCTCGCTCCACGGGATCGCGGTGCTCCCCGACTCCTCCGGGGCTTCGGGCCGCGGGTCGGCCGCTCGCTCGTGCCGGGCCAGCCTCGGGACGAGGACCTCGCCCCCGCGGACCCGGACCTGCGGCTCGTCATCGCTGTCGGTCCCGGCCAGGAGGCCCGTGACGGTCTCCTGGACGTCGGCGGCGTCGTACAGCTCCGCCCCGTCCACCAGGACGAACCGGCCGGGGTTCTCGGTCGCGGCGCTGAGCACCAGACCGCGTACACCGGCGTGGGCGAGGTCGTCACCGACCACGACGGCGAGGCGTCCGCTCGTGCGCTCGGCCAGCCAGTCGCGCAGCACCCCGAGGGTGTGGTGTACGGCGTGCCGGGCCCGCTGCGGGAGATCACCCGTACCGGAATCGACCCGCACCACCTCGTCCTCGGAGCCGTCCGACCGCCCGTCGACGGCGGCCTCGGCCAGGTCAAGACCGCGCCAGACCGGCGTGTAGACGAGGTTCTCGCCGGCCGGGGCGCCGGTCGGGGAACCGGTGAGAGGGCGCAGTACCAGCTCGTCCACCTCGACGAGGACCCGGCCGTCGTCGTCGGTCACCAACAGGTGCACCGCCTGCGAGCCCGTGGGGGTGATCCGGGCCCGCAGCACCGTCCCGGCCGTGGCCGGAGCGCCCGCGTGGAAGCGCACTCCGGTCCAGGCGAAGGGCAGAGTGGCGGGTCCGGCGGCGGACACGTCGGGCAGCAGCGGGTGCAGGACCGCGTCCAGCAGCGCCGGGTGCACGACGAACCCGCCGGCCGACTCGGCCGGCTCGGCCAGCGCGGCCAGTTCGAGGGGCGCCTCGATCTCGGCGAACAGCTCCTCGCCGTGCCGCTGGAGACGGCTCAGCCCGCGGAAGGCGGCACCGTACCCGTAGCCGTACTCGGCGACCCGGTCGTACGCCCCGGTGAGGTCGATCTCCGTCAGCCCGTCGGGCCACGGCTCGGCCTCCGGAGCGGGCCGCTCCTCCTCGGTCTCCAGGGTTCCGCTCGCGTGCCTGGTCCACGGCCCGTCACCGGATTCGGCGTCCTCGCGCCGGGAGTAGACGGTGATGTCGGTGCCGTCGGACACCATCTGGAGGGTGACCGCGCCGGCGTCCGGTACGACGACCGGCTCGGTGACGGTGAGCTGCGCCACCGCCCCCACCGACGCGGCCATCTCGATCAGCGCGGTGCCGGGCACGATCGCGGCGCCCCGCACCCGGTGCTCGGCCAGCCACGGGTGGGTGGAGAGGGAGAGCCTGCCGGTCAGCACCGTGGTGCCCGTGTCGGCCCCGCCGTCCGAGGCGAGGTCGACCGCCGCGCCCAGCAGCGGGTGCTCGGCGGACCGCAGTCCGGCGCCGGTCACGTCGGCCTGTCCGGTCTGGGCGAGCCAGTACCGCTTGCGCTGGAAGGCGTACGTGGGCACGTCGACCTGCCGGGCGCCGGGCAGCACCGCGGGCCAGTCGATCCGGGCGCCCCGGGTGAAGAGCGCACCGAGGGCCGTGACGACGGTGTCCGGTTCGGACTTGCCTGCCCGCGTCAGGGGCACCGCGACGACGTCGTCCGCCGTGTCGTCGGACGGTTCGGCGGGGAAGGCGGCCGCGATCATGCCCGTGAGCACCGCGTCGGGGCCCACCTCCAGGACCGTGCGTACGCCCTCGGCGCGCGCGGTCCGTACGGCGTCGTGGAAGCGGACGGTCGCCCGGACCTGGTTGACCCAGTACTCCGGGTCGGTCCACTCCTCGGCGCTCTGCCCGGTGACCGTGGAGATCGCGGGGATGGCGGGAGCGTTGTAGGTGAGTTCCCGGGCGACCGCCCGGAAGTCGTCCAGCATCGGCTCCATCAGGGGCGAGTGGAAGGCGTGGCTGACCGTGAGCCGCTTGGTGCGCCGGCTCCGGCTGGTGAACTCCTTCTCCACGAAGGAGAGCACCGCTGCCTCGGCGCCGGACAGCACGATCGCGGTGGGACCGTTGACCGCGGCGATCGTCACGTCGTCGGGCAGGTCCTGTGCGTCCAGCTCGGTGATGCTCGCCTCGACGGCGACCATCGCGCCGCCACGGGGCAGTGCCTGCATCAGGCCGCCGCGGGCGGCGACCAGCCGGGCCGCGTCGGGCAGTGACAGCACTCCGGCGACGTGCGCGGCGGCCAGCTCACCGATCGAGTGGCCGAGGACCAGGTCGGGCCTGATCCCCCAGGACTCCATCAGCCGGAACAGCGCTACCTCGACGGCGAACAGCGCGGGCTGCGCCGTGCCGGTCTCGTCCAGGTGCTCGCCGGTGGCGATCGCCTCCCGGATCCGGGAGCTCAGCGGGGCCTCGAAGTGGGAGCAGACCTCGTCGAACGCCTCGGCGAACACCGGGTACGCGGCGGCGAGTTCGCGCCCCATTCCGAGGCGCTGCGCGCCCTGGCCGGTGAACGCGAAGGCCAGGCGGCCTCCCGGTGCCCGCACCGGGACGGCCCGGCCGAGGGCCTCCGGGCTGGTCGCCGCGATCCGGTACGGCATCGCGGAACGGGTCGCCAGGGTGAGGGCCTCGTCCGGCGTGGAGAGCCGGGCGATCCGCTCGGCCTGCTCGACGAGGGCCTGCGGGGAACGGGCGGACAGCACCCACGGAATCGGGGGCCGCGCGGAGTCGACCGGGGCCGATTCGGGCTTCACGTCGACCGGGGACGGCTCGCTCTCCTCGACCGCGGACAGCTCGCCCTCCTCGATGATCACGTGGGCGTTGGTGCCGCCGAACCCGAAGGAGGACACGCCGGCCCTGCGGGGCTGCTCGCCCTTGGGCCACGGGCGGGACGTGGTCAGCAGTTCGACCTCGCCCGCGGACCAGTCGACGTGCTGGGACGGCGTACCGACGTGCAGGGTCGCGGGGGCGATCCCGTGCCGCATGGCCTGGACGACCTTGATGATCCCGCCCACGCCGGCGGCCGCCTGGGTGTGCCCGATGTTCGACTTCAGGGATCCCAGCAGAACCGGGTTGTCCCGGTCGCGTCCGTAGGTGGCGAACACGGCCCGGGCCTCGATCGGGTCACCGAGCTTCGTCCCGGTGCCGTGCGCCTCCACCAGGTCGACGTCGGCCGGTGCCAGCTCGGCCGAGTCGAGCGCGGCGCGGATCACCCGCTCCTGGGCGGGGCCGTTCGGCGCGGTCAGGCCGTTGGAGGCGCCGTCGGAGTTCACCGCCGAGCCACGGACGACGGCGAGCACGCGGTGCCCGTTGCGCCGGGCGACGGACAGCCGCTCCAGGAGGAGCATGCCGGCGCCCTCGGCCCAGCCCGTACCGTCGGCGTCGTCGGAGAACGACTTGCACCGGCCGTCCTCGGCGAGCCCCCGCAGGCGGGAGAACTCCACGAACGCGGTCGGCGAGGACATCACCGTCGCACCGCCCGCCACCGCGAGGTCGCACTCCCCGCGCCGCAGCGCGCTCGCGGCCAGGTGCACCGCGACCAGCGAGGACGAGCAGGCGGTGTCCACGGTGAGGGTCGGTCCCTCGAAGCCGAAGGTGTAGGCGAGCCGGCCGGAGGCGATGCTGCCGGCGCTGCCGCTGTACAGGTACCCCTGGACGCCCTCGGGCGACAGGTCCGGCCGGGAGCCGTAGTCGCTGTACATGACGCCCACGAACACGCCGGTCCTGCTGCCGCGCAGGCCCTGCGGGTCCAGGCCCGCGTTCTCCACGGCCTCCCAGGTGGTTTCCAGGAGCTGCCGCTGCTGCGGGTCGACGGCGAGCGCCTCCCGCGGGGACATCCCGAAGAACTCGGCGTCGAACCGGTCGGCGTCGTGCAGGAATCCGCCGCGGTGGGTGGTGGAGGTGCCGAGGTGGTCCGGGTCGGGGTGGTACAGGTCGGCCGGCCAGCCCCGGTTCACCGGGAACTCCGAGGTGGCGTCCCGGCCGTCGGCGACCAGGTTCCACAGGTCCAGCGGTGAGGCGATGCCGCCCGGGTAGCGGCAGGCCATGCCGACGATCGCGATCGGGTCGTCGTCACCGTCCCCGGCCGTGGCCGACCGGTTCCCGGCGCGCGCCGGGTCCGCGGCGACCGCGGGCTCCGTGACCGAGACGAGGCTCCGCAGGTGTTCGGTGAGGGAGGCGGGGTTGGGGTGGTCGAAGACGACGGTCGAGGGGAGCCGCAGGCCGACGGCGGTGCTCAGCTGGTTGCGGAGCTCGACGGCGGTCAGCGAGTCGAAGCCGAGCTCGCTGAAGGAGCGGTCCTCCCGGATCTCGCCCGGGTCGGCGTAGCCCAGCACGGCGGCGACGTGGTGGCGTACGAGCTCCTCGACGTCGGCCGGGTCGACCGCCGGGGCGGACGACGGGGCGTCCCCTCCCGGCCGGCGGGTGTCGCCGTTCGGCGTGGACGTCCTCTTCGCGGTCGCGGCCGGTCCGGCCAGATCGCGGAGGATCCCGGGGAGGTCGGTCCGGGCGCGCAGGGCGGTCCGGTCGAACCGGGTCAGGGCGAGGACCGCGGAACCGGTCCCACCGATCGTGTCGAGGGCGGCGTCGAAGAGGTCGAGGCCCTCCGCGGTCTCCAGCGGGCGCAGGCCCGAGCGGGCCAGTCGCTGGAGGTCCGCCTCGGTCAGCTGCTCGGACATGCCGCTGCTCTCCGCCCACAGGCCCCAGGCGAGGGAGACCGCGGGCCGGCCGAGGCCACGGCGGTGCTCGGCGAGGGCGTCCAGGAACGAGTTGGCCGCGGCGTAGTTCGCCTGGCCCGCCGTGCCGAGGAGCCCGGTGATCGAGGAGTACAGGACCAGCGGCCTGTCACCGGCCAGTTCGTGCAGGTTCCAGGCCGCGTCCACCTTCGGGCGCAGCACGGTGTCGATCTGCTCGACGGTGAGTCCGGCCAGGGTCGCGTCGGCGACCACTCCCGCGGTGTGCACCACGGCGGCCGGCTCGTGCTCGGCGAAGACGCGCTCCAGTGCCTGCCGGTCGGTCACGTCGGCGGCGACCAGGCTCACTGCGGCGCCGAGGCCGACCAGCTCGTCCCGGAGTCCGGCCGCGCCGGGCGCGGCCTCGCCCCGGCGGCTCAGCAGCACCAGCTGGCGGACGCCGTGCTTCACGACGAGGTGCCTGGCCAGGATCGTGCCGAGGGTGCCGGTGGCTCCGGTGATCAGTACCGGGCCCGCGCCCCACTCCACTCCGGTGCTCTCCTCGCCCGCCGGAGTACCGGTCGGCCGGGTGAGCCGGGGTGCCAGGATCCTGCCGTCCCGGATCGCCAGCTCCGCCTCCGTCGTGCGGAGAGCGGTGTCGAGCTGCGCGTCGGTGGCCGATCCGTCGGCCTCGATCAGCGTGAACCTGCCCGGGTTCTCCGACTGGGCGGTCCGGATCAGGCCGCGGATCGTGGCGCTCGCCGGCTCCGGGGTGATCACGAAGGCGTGCCTGCGCTCGTCCTCCTCCGTGAGGGCCTCGCGGAGTTCGGCGAGGACGGAGTGGACCGCGGCCCTGGCCGCCGCCGGGATCTCGCGCGCCGCGTCCGTCGCGGCGGTGGGGCCGGCCGGTACGCGGTGGAGTACCGCGGGTTCGGCGGAGGCGTCGGACGCGGGGGCGTCCCGCCAGACGACGGTGTGCAGCCCCGGGGGCGTGTGGCTCCCCCCGATGGGCAGCAGCGCCAGTTCGTCGACGGTCAGGACCGCGTGGCCGTCGCGGTCGTGGACCTCCAGGCGGGCGGTGTTCCCCCGCACGGTGACCCTCGCCCGTACCGCGGTCGCGCCGGTCGCGTGGCGGGTGACCCCGGTCCAGGAGAACGGCAGGACCAGCTGGGCGTCGGGGTCGGCGACGCCGGGGAGCAGGACGTGCAGGACGGCGTCGAGCAGGGCCGGGTGCACCCCGAACCGGTTCGCCTCGCCGCGGTACCGCTGCCCGAGCTCCACCTCGACGAAGCGGTCCTCGCCGTCGCGGCGCACCGCCTGGAGGCCCTGGAACGCGGGGCCGTAGTGGTAACCCTGCTCGCTCAGCCGCTGGTAGGCCCCGGTCAGGTCGATCTCGGGCCCGGTCGGCGGGAGTTCCGCCGGGGGCGCCTGCAGTTCGGGGACGAGCAGCGCGTGCGCGTGCTGCGTCCACTCGGCCCCCTCGGTCCCCTCGGCCCCCTCGTCGGAGCCGGAGGTCGCCGGCCGCGAGTGGATCAGTACCGAACGGCCGCCGCTCGGGTCGGGGGCGCCGACCCGGATCTGGATCGTCGTGGGGCCGTCCTCGGAGAGGATCAGCGGGGTGGTGACCGTCAGTTCGGCCACCGCCGGGCTGTGCACCCAGGCCCCGGCGTACAGCGTCATGTCGAGCAGCGCCGTGCCGGGCAGGACGATCTCGCCGCGGATCCGGTGCTCGCCCAGCCAGCCGGTGGGGGTGATCTCGCCGGTCAGCACGGTCTCGCCGTCGACGAGTTCCACCGCGGTGTCCAGCAGCGGGTGCCCGGAGACCGGGGTCTCCAGCCAGTAGCGGCGGTGCTGGAACGGGTATCCCGGCAGCGGTACGCGCTCGGTCTCCGGGAACACCGTCGCCCAGTCCACCGGTACGCCCCGGACGCCCAGGGCGCCGAAGGCCGCGAACACGGTCTCCGCGTCGGCCCGTCCGGAACGCAGCAGCGGTACGGAGACACCGCTCGGCTCGTCGGTGGCCTCGTCCGCGACCGCCTGGGAGGCGAGCACGGCGAGCACGCCGTCCGGGCCGATCTCGACGAACTCGGTGACACCGTTCCGCCGCAGGGTCCGTACGCCGTCGAGGAACCTGACGGCCTCCCGGACGTGGGTGACCCAGTAGTCCGGCGAGGTCAGCTGCTCGGTGGTGGCGATCTCCCCGGTCACGTCCGAGACGATCGGAATGCGGGGCTCGCGGAAGGTGACGGTGTCCAGCTCGGCCCGGAAGCCGGCCAGGACCTCGTCCATGTGGTGCGAGTGGAAGGCGTGGCTGACCGAGAGCCGGCGGGTGCGGCGGCCCTCGTTCGACCAGTGTCCGATCATCGCGGTGACGGCGCCGTCGTCGCCGGAGACCACGACGGACCGGGGGCCGTTGACGGCGGCGATCCCCGCCCCGGCCACCAGCGTGTCGAGGACCTCCGCCTCGGTCGCCTCCAGGGCGGCCATCGCGCCGTCGTCCCGGGCGGACTGCATCGCGGCGCCCCGGGCGGCCACCAGACGGCAGGCGTCGGGCAGGTCGAAGACTCCGGCCACGTGTGCCGCGGCCACCTCGCCTACGGAGTGTCCGAGCAGGTAGTCCGGGGTGATGCCGTAGTGCTCGGCGAACCGGTGGAGCGACACCTCCACGGCGAACAACGCCGCCTGGGTGTACGCGGTCTGGTCGAGCAGGGCCGCGTCCGCGCTCTCGGGCTCGGCGAACAGGACCGCGCGCAGCGGCCGTTCAAGTACGGCGTCGAAGTGCGCGCACACCTCGTCGAGGGCGGCGCGGTAGACGGGCGAGCGCTCGTACAGCTCGTGTCCCATGCCGGCCCGCTGGGCGCCCTGTCCGGTGAACAGGAACGCCGTCGCGCCCCGGCCCGTGCCGGTCCCGCGCACCACTCCGGGTCCACCGGAGGTGCCCGTCGCGACGGCGTCGAGGCCGCGCAGCAGGGACTCCCCGTCGGAGCCGATGACGACCGCCCGCCGGTCCAGCAGGGCGCGCCGGGTGGCGAGGGTCCCCGCGAGGTCGACGAGGTCGGTGTCGGGGTGTTCGGTCAGGTACGCGCGCAGCTGCGCGGCCCTCGTACGGAGCGCCTGCTCGTCCCGGGCCGACAGCAGCAGCGGCACCGTGGGGTGGGCGGTGCCGGCCGTGCCGCCGGCACCGGCCGTGGCGGCGTGGGCGGCGTCGGGGTCAGTCGTGGCGGACGTGCCGCCGGGAAGGGCGAGCCCGCCCGCGGTCCTGGTGGGACGCGTGAGGTTCTCGGGCTGCTCCAGGATCACATGGGCGTTGGTGCCGCTGATGCCGAACGCGGAGACCGCGGCGCGGCGCGGCCGGCCGTGGTCCGGCCACTCCTCCCGGTCGGCGAGCAGCTCGATGTGGCCCGCGGACCAGTCGACGTGCGGCGAGGGCTCACCGAGGTGCAGGGTGCGCGGCTGGATGCCGTGCCGCATCGCCTGGATCACCTTGATCACGCCACCGACGCCTGCGGCGGCCTGGGCGTGCCCGAGGTTCGACTTCAGCGAGCCAAGCCGAACGGGCTCGTCGCGGTCCTGGCCGTACGTGGCGAGCAGGGCCTGGGCCTCGATCGGGTCACCGAGCCGGGTACCGGTGCCGTGCGCCTCGATCAGGTCGACGTCCGCGGCCGACAGGCCCGCGTCGGCGAGGGCGGAGCGGATGACCCGTTCCTGGGAGGGGCCGTTCGGCGCGGTCAGGCCGTTGGAGGCGCCGTCGGAGTTGACCGCGGAACCGCGCAGCACCGCCAGCACCTGGTGACCGTTGCGGCGGGCGTCCTCCAGCCGTTCCACCAGCAGCAGTCCGACCCCCTCCGACCAGCCCGTGCCGTCGGCGTCGGCCGAGAACGACTTGCACCGGCCGTCCGTGGACAGGCCCTTCTGGCGCGAGAACTCCACGAACGTGCTCGGTCCGGACATCACGGTGACGCCGCCCGCCAGGGCGAGGTCCACCTCTCCCGAGCGCAGCGCCTTCGCGGCCAGGTGCAGGGCGACCAGCGAGGACGAGCAGGCGGTGTCCACGGTGATCGCCGGGCCCTCGAGCCCGTACGTGTAGGCCAGTCGCCCGGAGATCACGCTGGAGGTGTTGCCGGTCAGGAGGAAGCCCTCCACCTCCCGCGGGGTGACCGCGAGCCGGGAGGCGTAGTCGTCGTACATCACGCCGGTGAAGACACCGGTCCGGCTGCCCCGCAGGACGGCCGGGTCGATCCCTGCGTCCTCGAAGGTCTCCCACGCCGTCTCCAGCAGCAGCCGCTGCTGGGGGTCGGTGGCCAGGGCCTCCCGCGGGGACATGTCGAAGAACGGCGCGTCGAACAGGTCCGCCTCGTGCAGGAACCCGCCCTGTCGGGTGTAGCTGGTGCCGGAGTGGTCCGGGTCGGGGTGGTACAGGCTGCCCAGGTCCCAGCCGCGGTTGGTCGGGAACTCGGAGATGACGTCCCGGCCGTCCAGCACGAGCCGCCACAGGTCGTCGGCGGAGCGCACCCCGCCGGGGAAGCGGCAGGCCATGCCGACGATCGCGATCGGCTCGTCGGTCCGGGCCCTGTTCCGCCGGGACCGGCTCGCACCGCCGGAGCGCTGCTCGCCCGAGGCGGTGTCGGCGTCCTCGGCGAGGAACGCGGCCAGTGCCTGGGGGGTGGGGTGGTCGAAGACCAGGGTCGCCGGGAGCTGTCGCCCGGTGGAGGCGATCAGCCGGTTGCGCAGGTCGACGCCGGCCAGCGAGTCGAAGCCCTGCTCCCGGAAGGCCTTGCTCAGGTCGAGCGCGTTCGGGTTCGGCAGTCCGAGCACCGCGGCCGCGGCCGTCCGGACGAGGCCCTGGGCGTCCTTCGCGGTCAGCGCCTGGCCCGTGCGTCCGGCCGGCCTGGTCCCGGCCGGCTTGGCGCGGCGCCTGACGAGGCCGCGCAGCACGGTGGGGACGAGTTCGACGCCGGACAGCTGGGCCGGCTGGAGGACGGCGGGGACCGGCAGTGCCGCGTCCCCGGTCATCGCCCGGTCGAACAGGGCGAGTCCCTGCTCGGCGGTGAGCGGCGCGATCCCGGAGCGGGTCCAGCGGTTGATGCCGGCCTCGTCGAGGGACTGGCCCATGCCTTCCTGCCACAGGCCCCAGGCCAGCGTCGTCGCGGCCCGTCCGCCGGTGCGGCGGTGGGCGGCGAGCGCGTCCAGGTAGCTGTTGGCGGCGGCGTAGTTGGCCTGGCCGGCGGTGCCGAGGAGACCGGAGATCGAGGAGAACAGGACGAAGGCGTCGAGGTCCAGGTCGGCGGTGAGTTCGTGCAGGTGCCGTGCGGCGTCCGCCTTGACCGACATGACCGTGGCGATGCGCTCCTCGGTGAGCGCCGTGATCGTCGCGTCGTCGAGGACACCGGCGGTGTGGATCACCGCGGTCAGGGGCGCGTCGGTGGGCACCGTGTCGATCAGGCCGGCCAGGGCCGCCCGGTCGGTCACGTCGACGGCTGCGACGCGCGCGCCGTCCAGCTCCGCGACCAGCTCGGCGGCGCCGGGGGCGTCCGGGCCGCGGCGGCTGACCAGCAGCAGGTTCCGGAGGCCGTGGCGGTGGTGGAGGTGCCGGGCGATGAGGGCGCCCAGCCCGCCCGTGCCGCCGGTGATCAGGACCGTGCCGTCGGGGTTCCATCCGAGGCCGGTCTCGGTGCCGGAGGTGGAGGCATTGCCAGTGCCGCTGGCGGTGGCGGTGGTGCCCACAGCGGTCTCGGCGGTCTCGGTGACCTGGGCGACCTTGGCCAGGCGCGGTACGAGGAACTCACCGTCCCGCACGGCGATCTGGGGCTCCCCGGTCCGTACGGCCGCGAGGATGTCCTCCGTCGCGTCCGCCGTGGCGGCGGCGTCGGGGGTGCCGGCGAGGTCCACCACGACGACGTGGTCGGGGTACTCGCTCTGGGCCGTCCGTACGAGGCCCCACACCGCGGCCGCGGCCAGGTCGGTGACCGGCTCGTCCGGTGTGACGGCGACCGCGCCGCGGGTGACGAGGACGAGCCGCTCGTGGGGCTCGTGCTCGGCGGCCACCCAGTTCCGGATGTCCCCGAGGTACCGGGCCGTCACGCTCGTCGGATCGTCGGCGGGGGTCACCTCGACGACGGTGGGATCGAGGTCGTGGGCGCCTTCGGCGTCGGCGGTACGTCCCTCGGCGGCGGATCCCTGGCGCTGCCAGGTCAGTTCGTACAGGGGGACGGCGTCGTTCCGGGCGGGTGCCCGGAGGGCGAGCCCGTCGACGGTGGCGACCGGGGCGCCCGTCGCGTCGGCGAGCAGCAGCTCGTACGTGTCGCCGCCGCCCGTCGGGGTGATCCGGGCGCGGAACTCGGTGCCGCCGGTGACATCGGTGTGCGGCCGTACACCGCTCCAGGCGAACGGGAGTCGTGTCCCTTCCCCGCCGTCGACCAGGCCCAGCACGATCGGGTGCAGCACCGCGTCGACCAGCGCCGGGTCCAGCAGGAAGCCGGCCTCCGAACGGACGTGTCCGTCCGGGAAGCGGACCTCGGCGTACACGGTGTCGCCGTCGCGGTAGACCTCCCGCAGTCCGCGGAAGAGGCCGGTGTACTCGTATCCCCGCTCCGCGAGGAGGTCATAGGCGTCGTCGACCGGCACCGGGTCGCCGGCGGGCGGCCACTCCAGCCGGTCGGCCGGGTCGGGCGCCGCTCCGGAGTCGGCTTCGGTGAGCAGGCCGGACGCGTGCCGGGTCCACTCCTGCTCCCCGTCCCGCCGCGAGTGGATCGTCACCTGGCGGTCCTGCACGGTGACCTGCACCTGGACCGAACCGCCGCCGGACCGACCGGCGGACTGTGCGGGGCCGGGGAGTTCGAGCGGGCTCTCCAGGGTCAGGTCGGCCACCTCGGGCAGACCGACCCGCTCCCCCGCGAACAGGGCCAGCTCCAGGAACGCCGTCCCGGGCAGCAGGGGCGTGCCGTTGATGACGTGTCCCGAGAGCCACGGGTACTCGGCCAGCGAGAGGGTGCCGGCGAAGACCACTTCGTCCCGGTCGACCAGCTCCACCACGGAGTCGAGCAGCGGATGGCCCGAGGAGGCGCGCGCCGAGCGCGGCGGCAGCCAGTACCGGTCCCGGCGGAAGGCGTGGGTGGGCTCCTCGCCGCGCAGCCTGGCCAGACCCGAGAGGAGGACGTCCACCTCGGAGCCGGTGGGCCGGCCGAGCGGGATGGCCCGGGTGATTCCGGCGGACCTGATGAGCGGGGTCAGCGCGGCCGAGGGGCCGGCCTCGACGAACACGGCGGCGCCGGCCTCGCGCAGCGCCGACACGGCGTCGTGGAAGCGGACGGTGCCGCGGATCTGGCCGACCCAGTGCTCGGCGTACCCGGACACGTCGGCGGGCAGGAGCCGCCCGGTGACCGTGGAGACGACCGGAATCCGCGGCGGCCGGTACTCGATGGACTCGGCGACCTCCCGGAACTCGTCGAGCACCTCGTCCATGTGCGGGGAGTGGAAGGCGTGGCTGACGGTCAGCTGGGTGACGCGGCGCCCGCGGTCCCGCCAGCCGGCGGCGACGGTCGCGGCGGCGTCGGCGTCACCGGCGATCACCACGGCCGTGGGGCCGTTCACCGCGGCCACCACCACGCCGTCGACCAGGGTTTCGACGATCTCGGCCTCGGTGGCCTCCACGGCGATCATCGCGCCGCCGGACCGGGCCTGCTGCATCAGCCGGCCCCGGGAGGCGACCAGCTTCGCCGCGTCGGGCAGGGAGTACACCCCGGCGACGTAGGCGGCGGCCAGCTCGCCGATGGAGTGCCCGGCGAGGAGCTCGGCGACGAGCCCCTGCTCGGCGGCGAGTTCGGCGAGGGCCACCTCGAAGGCGAACAGCGCGGGCTGGGTGTAGCGGGTCTGGTTGAGATCCGAGTCCGCGCCGGATTCGGAGCTGAACATCAGCTCCTTCAGCGGGCGGTCCAGGTAGGGGTCGAACGCGGCGCAGACCTCGTCGAGGACCCGCGCGAACACCGGGTACTCGGCGTAGAGCTCCCGTCCCATCCCGGGCCGCTGCGCGCCCTGGCCGGTGAAGACCAGGGCCGTCGGGGTCTTCTCGCCCTGTTCGAGGATGACGTGGGCGTTCGTGCCGCTGATGCCGAACGCGGACACGCCGGCGCGGCGCGGCCGCTGCCCCCGCTTCCACTCCTTGGCCCGGGTCAGCACCTCGACCTGGCCGGACTCCCAGTCCACGCGGGGGGTCGGGGCGTCGACGTGCAGGCTGCGCGGCAGCACCTCGTGCCGCATGGCCTGCACGACCTTGATCACGCCGGCGACGCCGGCGGCGGCCTGGGAGTGGCCGATGTTGGACTTCAGCGAGCCGAGGTGGAGCGGCTCCTCCCGGTCCTGCCCGTACGTGGCGAGGATCGCCTCCGCCTCGATCGGGTCGCCGAGCGAGGTACCGGTGCCGTGGGCCTCCAGCAGGTCCACGTCCGCGGTGGTCAGGTCGGCGTCGGCCAGCGCGGTGTTGATCAGACGCTGCTGGGAGAGGCCGCTGGGGGCGGTCAGGCCGTTGGAGGCGCCGTCGGAGTTGATGGCGCTGCCCCGGATCACGGCGAGTACGGGGTGACCGTTCCGCCGGGCGTCCGACAGGCGCTCCAGGGCCAGCATGCCGACGCCCTCGGCCCAGCCGGTGCCGTCGGCGTCGGACGAGAACGGCTTGCACCGGCCGTTCTCGGCCAGCCCGTGCTGCCTCGAGAACTCCTCGAACATGCCCGGCGTGGCCATCACGGTCACGCCACCGGCGACCGCCGCCGACGCGTCCCCGTCGCGCAGCGCGCGCACCGCCAGGTGCAGGGCGACCAGCGAGGACGAGCAGGCCGTGTCCACGGTGAGGGTCGGGCCCACGAAGCCGAACTGGTAGGCGATGCGGCCGGACAGCACGCTGGTCGTGGTGCCGGTCAGGACGTAGCCCTTCACGTCGTCGCCGGCCTCGTGCATCCGCGGGCCGTAGTCGGAGGCGGTGCCGCCGACGAACACACCCGTACGGCTGCCCCGCAGGGACTTCGGGTCGATGCCGGCCCGCTGCAGCGCTTCCCAGGTGGTCTGCAGCAGCAGCCGCTGCTGCGGGTCCATGGCCAGGGCTTCCCGGGGGGAGATCCCGAAGAACGCCGCGTCGAACTCGGCGGCGGTGTCGAGGAAACCGCCGACCCGGGAGTAGCCGTCACCGGGCTGCCAGCCGCGGTCGGCCGGGAAGGAACCGATGACGTCCCGCTCCTCGGACACCACCCGCCAGAGGTCCTCGGGGGATTCGATCCCACCGGGGAAGCGGCAGGCCATGCCGACGATCGCGATCGTGTCCCGGTCCTCGTCCCCGTCGAAGGAGAGGGGGGTGCGCCGGGCCGGCCGGAAGGTCCGCGGGATCCCGCCCGCGTGCTCCGCGTCGATCCCGTGCTCGGTGAAGTAGGCGATCAGGGCCTCGGGCGTCGGGTAGTCGAAGAGCAGACCGCTCGACAGGGCCTTCCCGGTCGCGGCGGAGAGGCTCTCGATCAGCTCCACCGTCATCAGCGAGGAGAACCCGAGGTCCCGGAAGTTCGTGTCCAGCTCGACCCGCTCCGGGTCGCCCGTGCCGAGCGCTTCCGCCACGTGCTCCCTGACCAGGGCGGCCGCGTCCGTTCCGGCCGTCGCCGAGGAACCGGTCGCCGATTCCGGGGCCCGCCGTTCGCCCGTCCAGAAACGTTCCCGCTGGAACGGATAGCCGGGCAGCCGGACCCGCCGGGCCCCGAGCCCCGCGAACGCCGCCGTCCAGTCGACGTCGGCGCCGCCCACGTACTCGGCCGCGAGAGCCTCCAGGGCCTCCAGTGCCTCGGGGGCCTCCGGGGCCTCGGCCGACTCGTCGGAGCCCTCCTCGGAAACCGCCTCGGAGATCACGTTCGGCGCGGGGGTCCCGTTCGCCACGGCGTCCAGGCCGGTGCGCAGCTCGTCGGCGTCGGCGGCGAGGACGACGGCCCGGTGACGGAACGCCGTCCTGGTCGTCGCGAGGGAGAAGCCGAGGTCGTACGGGGCGAGTTCCGTGTCCCGCAGCAGCGCGGCGTGCTCCCGCAGCGCGGTCGGGGTCCGCCCCGAGACGGGAACGGGGACGCGGACCGGCCGGTCGCCCGGCTCGGTCGCCGTGGCCTTGGTCGCCGGGTCCCCGGTCGCGAGGTCTTCGGTCGCCGAGCGGTCGGTCGGCGGCGGCTCGCTCAGGACCACGTGGGCGTTCGTACCGCCCATGCCGAACGAGGAGACACCGGCGATCAGCGGCTGATCCGGGTGCGGCCAGTCGGAGAGGTCCGTGTTGACCCGCAGCCCGAGCTCGTCGAGGGGGATGGCCGGGTTGGGCGTGTCGAAGTTCAGGCTCGCGGGAAGCCGACGGTGCCTGATGCCGAGCACGGTCTTGAGCAGACCGGTGATGCCCGCGGCGCCTTCGAGATGGCCGACGTTGGTCTTGACCGAACCCACCGGCAGCGGGTCGCTCTCCTCGGCGGTGCCGCTGCCCCGGCCCGCGAAGACCGCGCCCAGCGCGGCCGCCTCGATCGGATCGCCGACCGGGGTTCCGGTGCCGTGCAGTTCCACGTACTGCACCTGGTCGGGGGTGACCTCGGCCCGCCGTAACGCGGCCCGGATCACCCGCTCCTGCGCCTGCGCGTCGGGCACGGTCAGGGCGGGGGTGGCACCGTCGTTGTTCGTGGCGCTGCCGCGCACCACCGCGTAGACGTCGTCGCCGTCCGCCAGGGCCGCCGTCAGCGGCTTGAGCACCATGACCACGGCGCCCTCGCCCCGGACGTAGCCGTTCGCCCTGGCGTCGAAGACGTAGCTGCGTCCGTCCGGCGAGAGGCCGCCGAAGCGCTGTGCCCCGAGCGCTCCCTCCGCGAGGAGGTTGAGGTTCACGCCGGCGACGATGGCGACGGACGACTCGCCCGAGCGCACGCTCTGCGCCGCCATGTGGACCGCGACCAGCGAGGAGGACTGCGCGGTGTCCACGACGACGCTCGGGCCGCGCAGGTCCAGGGCGTAGGAGACCCGGTTGGCGATGATTCCGCGATGCGTACCGGTGTTCGTGTGCGGGGTGATCGCGTCGTCGCCGCCGCTGAGCACCAGGCTGGTGTAGTCCTCGCGCAGCGAACCGACGAACACCGAGGCGGCCGAGCCGGCCAGCTCGGCGGGGACGATCCCGGCGTCCTCCAGCGCCGCCCAGGTCAGCTCCAGGACCAGTCGCTGCTGCGGGTCCATCGCCGCGGCCTCGCGCGGCGAGATGCCGAAGAACCCGGCGTCGAAGTCCCCGACCGCGTCCAGGAACGCGCCGAACCGCGTACCGCCGTCGAACCGCACCGAATCCGATATTCGGGCCCTGCGTTCACCCGGAATTTCGGTGACCGCATCCCGGCTGTCAGTCAGAAGACTCCAGAACTCTGCTATTCCGATCGCCCCAGGCAACCGGCAAGATACTCCGACGATCGCGACCATCTCGTCACGATCGCCCTCGTAACCGTCATGCCATGTCGTCATCTAAATAGCTCTTTCCTTCGTGATTTCAGACAGCCGCGATGCCGTTCGGCGCGGTGCTCTGGTGGAAGACTTCGCTATACCGGGTCTCCGCGAACCCGCTTCCTGAGGAGCGCAGGCTCCCGATTACTCCGCCGGTTCCGCCGGCAGGAGTCCGGAGCCGTCCTCGTCCCGGAGCAGGACCAGCAGGCTGCGCAGCCCCGACTCCAGCCGGGAGATCTCGGCGTCGGTGAGGTATACGGAGGGTTCGAGCCGCAGCGTGTTCGCGGCGCTCGCGGTGGGGAACATCCGAATGGCGTGCAGGCGCAGCAGGTATCCGGAGAGCACGTAGCCGAACAGACCGGCGCCGGCGTATCCGGCGATGGCCGCCGATGCGGAATCGGACTGGTCGTGGAACTCCAGGCCGATCATCAGGCCCTTGCCGCGCACGTCCTTGATGACGGTCGTGAATTCGTCCCGGAGCGAATTCAGCATCTCGAGGAGGCGGCTTCCGCGCTCCGCGGCCAGTCGGTAGACCTCGCCGTCCTCCGCCTCCAGCAGGTCAAGCGTCCGGCCGGCGACCAGGGTGGAGAAGCCGTCCTTGGCGAAGGTCGAGCTGTGCACCAGCTCGAACTCCTTGCGGTAGCGCGTGTTGCGGACGAGCGTCATCGCCGTCTTGGTGATGCCGCCGCCCAGGCTCTTGGCCAGCGTGTAGTAGTCGCCCTGGAGGCCGATGTGCGAGCTGGCGAAGAAGGCGCCGGTGCGGCCCATGCCGCTCTGGATCTCGTCGACGATGATCGGACAGTCGACCGCGGCGCACGCCTGCTGGATGCGGAGCGCCGTCTCGCGGTCGAACGGCCTGATCCCCGCCTCACCCTGGACCGGCTCCAGGGCGAACGCACCGATGGTGGGCAGGTCGCGCTCGACGACGCGGACCGTCCCGCCCTCGACCACGAGGTCGAACAGCGTCCGCCGCTCCGCCTCGATGATCTTGGCCAGGGCGTCGGGGTCGTTCATCGGCACGAACCGGCACTGCACGGCGAGTGACGTGAACGGGGTCCGGAAGTCGGCGTTGTGCGTGAACTGGACGCTGCCGACCAGCTTTCCGTGGAAGGAACCCTCGGGGGCGAGGAACACCGGCGCGGCCGCCATGCGCTCACCGTTGACCCGGGTGATCCCGGAGATCACCTCGTCCACTCCCGCGTCGCCGGACAGTCCCGCGTCCGCGCTCAGCCGGGCGTGGGCCTCGTCGACCAGGATCCCGGCGCCGGCGGAAACGGCCGAGCGGGCGCTCTCGACGTTCGTACCGATTTCCTCGGCCAGGCCGGCCACCTTCATGAGCCGGTCGAATTCGGCGTGCTTGATCGCGATCTCGAACGCCTCGGCGCCACTGTTGGCGAATACCGCCGAGTACGCGTCCGACGTCTCGAATTCACGCTGAATTATCCGATTGACCTTCTGCGCGACCTCATTCGCGATCGGGTGCTCGGAGAGCTGCGCATGAATCGGAATTCGCTGGTCGAACAGGCTCTTCGCGTAGGCGACGATTTCGGGGTTGTTGTGGCCGATGATCGTCGAGCCGTAACCGCCGACCATGTCGAGCACCGAAACCTCGCTACCTGCGGAATCGCGGTAGAACAGCGAGTTTCCCTCCGCCCTGAGGTACTGGACACCCAGTCCGAGCGAGGCGAGCAGGCCCCCGATGTAGGGCTCCGCGAGTTCGAGTTCTTCAATCACCGGGTTCATCTTCGGATCGATTCCCCACCATTCGAAGGTCTACTTGACCCGGAATCATACGGTGATCTCGCACACGGCCCTTCCATCGGCCGCTAATCGGCAAGTAAGTCCACGGTCATCGGCAGGAATTCAACGCGGAAGGAGAGCTCAATTACTGCGTCACGGCCGTGTTCGAGTAAGAATGCCGGGACTGTGAGTCGAACGAGAAGGTATCCGGGAAAGGAAGATGTCGTGCACGTTACGAGGAGCCGGCAGGTGCCTCTCCTGGGACGATCCCGGGAGCTGAGCACGTGAGTAGCGACGACAACCAACTCCGCCAGTACCTCAAGCGTGCTGTCGCCGATGCCCAGGCAAGCCGCAGACGCCTGCGCGAGATCGAAGAGAAGGACCGCGAGCCCATCGCGATCGTCGGGATGGCCTGCCGCTACCCCGGCGGTGTGAACTCGCCCGAGCGGTTGTGGCAGGTGGTCGCCGACGGCGTCGACGCCGTGTCCCCGTTCCCGGAGCACCGGGGCTGGCCCCTGGACCGGCTCTACCACCCCGACCCCGACAGCGTCGGCAAGTCGTACACCGACCAGGGCGGGTTCCTGCACGACGCGGACCAGTTCGACCCGGAGTTCTTCGGGATGTCGCCGCGGGAGGCCCTGGCCACCGACCCCCAGCAGCGTCTGCTGCTTGAGACGGCGTGGGAGAGCTTCGAGCGCGCCGGCATATCCGCCGACTCGGTGCGCGGCAGCCGGACCGGTGTCTTCGTCGGGACGATGTACCACGACTACGGATCGCGCCCGCACCTGCCGCCGGAGGAGTTCGAGGGCTACCTCTACAGCGGCAGCGCCGGCAGCGTCGCCTCGGGCCGGCTGTCCTACGTCTTCGGCCTCGAGGGGCCGGCCGTCACCGTCGACACGGCGTGCTCCTCCTCCCTGGTCGCCATCCACCTGGCGGCGGCGGCACTGCGCCGCGGCGAGTGCGACCTGGCCCTGGCCGGCGGCGTGACCGTGATGTCCACGCCGCAGGCCTTCGTCGAGTTCTCCCGGCTGCGCGGCCTGTCGGCCGACGGACGGTGCAAGTCCTTCGCCGCCTCCGCCGACGGTACGGGCTGGGGCGAGGGCGCCGGCCTCCTGCTGGTGGAACGGCTCTCCGACGCCCAGCGCAACGGCCACCGGGTGCTCGCCGTGCTCAAGGGCTCGGCGATGAACCAGGACGGCGCCAGCAACGGGCTGAGCGCGCCCAACGGCCCCGCCCAGGAGCGGGTCATCCGTCAGGCACTCGCCAACGCGGGACTGTCCTCCGCCGACGTCGACGTCGTCGAGGCGCACGGTACCGGCACGCCTCTCGGTGACCCGATCGAGGCCAACGCCCTGCTCGCCACCTACGGCCGCGAGCGGTCGGCCGACCAGCCGCTCTGGCTGGGGTCGCTCAAGTCCAACATCGGGCACACGCAGGCCGCGGCCGGGGTCGGCGGCATCATCAAGATGGTCGAGGCGATCCGCCACGGCGTCATGCCGCAGACCCTGCACGCCGACGAGCCGACGCCGCACGTCGACTGGGACGCCGGGGTGCTGAACCTGCTCACCGAGCAGCGGGAGTGGCCGGAGCTGGACAGGCCGCGGCGGGCCGCCGTGTCCTCGTTCGGTTTCAGCGGGACCAACGCCCACGTCATCATCGAGCAGGCACCGCAGCCGGCCCCGCAGGAGCCCGCCGGGGCCCCCGCGTCCCCCGACGAGGCCCCGGCGAAGTCGGCCGAGGCGTCGGCGAAGCCCGCGCGGAAGACGGTTCGGAAGTCGGCGGAGAAGTCGGCCGAGAAGTCGGTGGAGCCTGCCGATAAGCCGACGCCGTCGGTCGTGCCGCCGACGCTGCCGTACGTCCTCTCGGCCCGGTCCGAGCAGGCGCTGCGTGTCCAGGCCGAGCGCATCCGCGCGCTCCTCGTCGACCGCGCCGACCTCGACCCCCTCGACCTGGCCCACTCGCTGGCCACCACCCGCTCCGCGCTGCGACAGCGCGCCGTGGTGGTCGCGGACGACCGCGACGAGCTGCTCAGCGGGCTCTCCTCCCTGGCGGAGGACGGCACCGGCGCCGTCCTCGGCACCAAGGACGAGGGCCGGATCGCCTTCATGTTCACCGGTGGAGGCGCCCAGCGCATCGGGATGGCGCGCGAACTGGTCGAGACCTTCCCGGCGTTCGCCGCGGCCTTCGACGAGGTCTGCGACGCGCTGGACGAGCATCTGCCCCGTCCGCTGCGCACGGTGATCGAGTCGGGTGACGAGCTCGACCAGATCGACTACACCCTCGCCGGGCTCTTCGCGGTCGGTGTGGCGCTGTTCCGCCTCCTGGAGACGTGGGGGGTGCACCCCGACTACCTGGTGGGCCACTCCACGGGCGAACTGATCGCCGCGCATCTGGCGGGTGTCCTGTCGCTGCCCGACGCCGCGATCCTGGTGACCGCGCGCGGCCGGCTGATGCGGGCCCTGCCGGAGGGCGGCGCGATGGTCGCCATAGCCGCGACCGAGGAGGAGGTGCTGGAGACCCTGGTCGGCACCGACCGGGCGGTGGTCGCCACGATCAACAGCCCGAACGCGGTGGTGATCTCGGGCGACGCGGAGCCCGTCCACGCCGTCGCGGCGATCTGGAAGGAGCGGGGCCGGAACACCAAGGTCCTGCCGATCAGCCACGCCTCGCACTCCCCCCGCATGGACCCCATGCTGGAGGAGTTCCGCGCGATCGCGAAGAAACTGACCTTCCACCGGCCCAAGTTCGGCGTCGTGTCCACGATGACCGGCGAGGTCGAGTCCGGCGACGGATGGACCTCGGCCGACTACTGGGTGGACCAGATCCGCAACCCGGTGCGCTTCCTCGACGCGGTGCGCACCCTGGAGGCGGAGGGCGTCACGACCCTGCTGGAGCTGGGCCCCGACGGGGTCCTCTCGGCGATGGCGGCCGCCAGTGCCGAACACGCCGTGTCCATCGCCTCCCTGCGCAAGGGCAAGTCCGAACCGCGCACGCTGGTCAACGCGCTCGGGGTGCTGCACACCCGCGGCGTGCCGGTGGACTGGCGGGCGTTCTTCTCCGGGACCGGTGCGCGTACGGCCGACCTGCCGACGTACCCCTTCCAGCGGGAACGTTTCTGGCTGGAGCAGTCGGCGACGGCCGGCGCGGGCTCGGAGCCGTACGGGCCGGACCCGATCAGGGCGCTCCACCAGGTCTCCTGGATCCCCGACCTCGTCCAGCCGTCCGCCCGGTCGACGGCCTGGGCCGTGCTCGGCGGTCCCGCCGCCGGGTCGGCCGACGTCCCGTCGTACGCGGACCTGACGGCCTTCGGGGAGGCGCTCGCGGCCGGATTCGCGGCCGACGCCCTCCTCGTACCGCCGGCGGCGCTCCAGCGGGCCGACGCGCCGGGCGGGCCCGCCCACCGTGCGCTGGCCCTCCTCCAGGAGTGGCTGGCCGAGGAGCGGTTCGCCGGCGTCCGCCTGGTCGTGGCCACCCGGGGCGGCGTCGCCACCGCGGACACCGAGGCACCCGACCCGGCGGCCGCCGCGGTGTGGGGCCTGGTCCGGTCCGTGCAGTCGGAGGCCCCCGACCGGATCGTGCTCGTCGACCTGGACACCGACGTCCCGGACGGCGACACGGCTTCGGACAGGAGTGCGGATACGGAGACGGAGCCGATCCCCTCGGCCCTGCTGACCGCCCTGCTCGCCGCCGACGAGCCCCAGGCCGCGATCCGCGCGGGCCGGCTCAGCGCCCCCCGGCTGAACCGCATCCGCGCCTCCGCCGTACGCACCACCCCCGACAGCCCGGTGTGGACGCCCGAAGGCACCGTCCTGATCACCGGCGGCACCGGCCTGCTCGGCGCCACCGTCGCCCGCCACCTCGTCACCGAGCACGGCGTCACACACCTGCTGCTGACCGGCCGCACGGGCGAGGCGGCGGCGGGAGCCGACAAGCTGCGGGACGAACTGACCGAGCTGGGCGCGACGGTGCGCATCGCCGCCTGCGATGTCGCGGACCGCGAAGCCCTCGCCGCGCTGCTCGGCGGGATCCCGGCCGACCAGCCGCTGACCGCGATCGTGCACGCGGCGGGAGTGCTGGACAACGGCCTCCTCCCGACGCTGACACCGGAGCAGCTGGACGCCGTACTGCGCCCCAAGGCCGAGGCCGCGTGGCATCTGCACGAGCTGACGCGCGAGGCGGACCTGACGGCCTTCGTGGTGTTCTCCTCGTCCGTCGGACTGTTCGGCGGGCCGGGGCAGGCGAACTACGCCGCCGCGAACGCCTTCCTCGACGGGCTCGCCCAGCACCGTCGCGCCCACGGACTGCCCGCAGTCTCGCTGGCCTGGGGCCTGTGGGACGTCGAGGGCGGCATCAACGCGGCACTGGGCGAGATCGACCGCGCCCGGTACGCCCGGGACGGCTTCGTCCCGATCGGCGCCGAGGAGGGCATGGCGCTCTTCGACGCCGCCCTCTCGGTGGGCCGGCCCGCGGTGACCGTCACGCCGTTCGACCAGGACGCGCTGCGGGCACTCGACCGGGTCTCCCCGCTGCTGCGGCTGCTGGCGCCCGCCCCGGAGCGCACGTCGGCGAAGAGCGCCGAGGTGTCGCTGGAGCAGCGGCTCTCGGGGATGGCCGGTGCCGAGCGCGAGGAGTTCGTCCTCGATCTGGTCCGTGGCGGGGTGGCGGCGGTGCTCGGCAGGAGCGACGCGTCCGCGATCGACCCCGAGCAGCCGTTCCGGGAGCTGGGTTTCGACTCGCTCACGGCGGTGGAGATGCGCAACAGGCTGAGCACGATGAGCGGTGTCCCGCTCCCCGCCACCTCGGTGTTCGACCACCCGACTCCGTCGAAGCTGGCCGCGTTCCTGCTCAGCCGCATCGCGACCGACGACACGGCGGCGCCCCGATCGGCCGCCCTGGACGTGCTGGACGAGCTGGAGGGCCTGCTGACGGCCGAGGCCGGCACGGACGCCGACGACGACCGCGCGGCGATCACCGTCCGGCTGCAGACGCTCCTGTCCCGGTGGCTGGAGACCGGCGCGGCACCCGGGGACGGGGCCGACACGGATCCGGCCGACTCGCTCGAATCGGCATCGACCGCCGAACTGCTCGACTTCATCGACAACGAACTCGGTCGCGCCACCAACTGATTCCCGCCCGACCTCAAGAACAGGTGAACCTTCCCATGGCGGACGAGAAGAAACTGGCGGATTATCTGAAATGGGTTACCGCTGATTTGAAGAAGGCCCGGCAACGCATCGCGGAGCTGGAGTCGGGCCGGGCGGAACCGGTCGCGATCGTGGGCATGGCCTGCCGTTTCCCGGGCGGCGTGCGCTCGGCGGACGATCTGTGGCAGCTCGTCGCGGACGGGCGGGACGGCATCACCGAATTCCCCTCCGACCGCGGCTGGAACGTCGACGCCCTCTACGACCCCGACCCGGACGTCCCGGGCACGACGTACACGCGTGAGGGCGGATTCCTCGAAGGAGCGGCCGAGTTCGACGCCTCCTTCTTCGGGATCTCGCCCCGCGAGGCACTCTCGATGGACCCGCAGCAGCGGGTACTGCTGGAGACCGCCTGGGAGACCTTCGAGCACGCGAGCATCGACCCCACGACGCTGAAGGGCTCCGACGTCGGTGTCTTCATCGGCGCCGTGGAGCAGTCCTACCTGGGGCTGGTGGGCCCGGAGGAGCTGGAGGGCTACCTGCTGACGAGCAAGCTCGGCAGCGTCGCCTCCGGCCGCATCTCGTACTCCTTCGGCTTCGAGGGTCCGGCCATCACCGTGGACACGGCGTGCTCGTCGTCCCTGGTCGCCATGCACCTCGCGGCGCAGTCGCTCCGTACCGGCGAGTCGAGTCTCGCGCTCGCCGGCGGCGTGACGATCGGCGGAACCCCCGGCGGCTTCGTCGACTTCGCCCGGCAGCGCGGGCTCGCGCCCGACGGCCGGTGCAAGTCCTTCTCGTCCTCGGCCGACGGCACCAGCTGGTCGGAGGGTGTCGGACTGCTCCTGCTCGAACGGCTCAGCGACGCGATCCGCAACGGGCACCGGGTGCAGGCCGTCCTGCGGGCGTCGGCGGTCAACTCCGACGGCGCCTCCAACGGCCTCACCGCCCCCAGCGGCCCGTCCCAGGAGCGGGTCATCCGCGCCGCGCTCACCGAGGCACGGCTGGACGCCTCCGACGTGGACGCCGTCGAGGCCCACGGCACCGGTACGCGGCTCGGTGACCCCATCGAGGCCCAGGCCCTGCTGGCCACCTACGGCGCCGCGCACACCACGGAACGCCCCCTGCTGCTGGGCTCGTTGAAGTCCAACATCGGGCACTCCGTGGCGGCCGCCGGGGTCGGCGGAGTGATCAAGATGGTCCAGGCGCTCAAGCACGAGGCGCTGCCGCGGACGCTGCACGTCGACGAGCCGACTCCGCTCGTCGACTGGTCCGCCGGCTCGGTCGAGCTGCTCACCGAGGAGCGTCCGTGGCCGGAGACGGGCCGGCCGCGCCGGGCCGCGGTCTCCGCGTTCGGGGTCAGTGGCACCAACGCGCACGTGATCCTGGAGCAGGCCCCCGAGGAGGAGCGGGCCGAAGTCCCGGCGTCCGCGCCGCCGTTCGTTCCGTGGGTGCTCTCCGCCAAGACCCAGGAGGCGCTGCACGCCCAGGCGCGCAACCTGGTGGCGTTCGCCGGGGCCGGGGCCGAATCCGGCTCCAACGGCGGCGGCTCCGGTACCAGCCCTTCCGCCCTGGACGTCGCCTACTCGCTCGCCACCACGCGTGCGGACCTGCCGCACCGGACCGTCGTCGTCGGCCCGGACCGCGCCTCGCTGCTCGCGGCGCTCGGTACGTTCACCGAGGGCGGGGTCCGTACCGCGGCCCCCGTCACACCGGGCAGGAGCAAGGGCAAGCTGGGGTTCCTCTTCACCGGCCAGGGCGCCCAGCGCGTCGCCATGGGCCGGACGCTGCACCAGGAGTTCCCGGTGTTCGCCGACGCGTTCGACGCGGCCTGCGCCGAGCTCGACCCGCACCTGGACCGGCCGCTGCGCGAGGTCCTCGACGTCGAGGACGCGATCGACGAGACGCGGTACGCCCAGCCCGCGCTGTTCGCGCTGGAGGTCGCCCTCTTCCGGCTGTTCGCGTCGTGGGGGATCAACCCGGACTTCCTCGCCGGTCACTCGATAGGCGAGCTGGCCGCGGCGCACGTGGCCGGAGTGCTGTCGCTGGAGGACGCGGCGGCCGTGGTCACCGCGCGGGGCCGGCTCATGCAGGCGCTCCCCGAGGGCGGGGCGATGGCGGCGCTGCAGGCCACGGAGGAGGAGATCGCGCCCCTGCTGCTGCGGTCCGGTGGATCCGCGGCGATCGCCGCCGTCAACGGCCCGGTCTCGACCGTGGTGTCCGGGGACCGGGAGACCGTCGAGGAGATCGGCGAGACGGTGCGCTCCTGGGGGCGTCGCGTCAAGCAGCTGACGGTCAGCCACGCCTTCCACTCGCCGCTGATGGACCCGATGCTCGAAGAGTTCGGCCAGGTGCTGCGGAAGGTCTCCCTCAACCCGCCGAACATCCCCGTCGTGTCGACGGTCACCGGCCGGATCGCCACCAAGGAGGAGCTCTGCTCCCCCGAGTACTGGGTCGATCAGGTACGGCGACCGGTCCGCTTCCTCGACGCGACCCGCACCCTCGCCGACCAGAACGTGACGGTCACCCTGGAACTGGGTCCGGCCGGCGTGCTCTCGGCCATGGTCGCCGAGAACGCGCCGATCACCCCCGTGGCCTCGGTGCGCAACGGCCGGGCCGAGGCGCACGACGTGGTCGCGGCGCTCGGTGGCCTCTGGACCGCCGGGATCCCGGTGGACTGGTCCGTCTTCTTCGGCGGAACCGGCGCTCGGCGGGTCGGGCTGCCGACGTACCCCTTCCAGCATGAGCGGTACTGGGTGGAGCACGCCCCGGCACCGGTCGCCTCGTCGGCGACGACCGCGCCGAGTGCGCGGGACGCGCTGCTGCGGGTCGACTGGACCCCCTTCGCCCCGGCGGAGCCGGCCACGGCGCCGGCCCTGGCGACACTGTCCGTCGACGGGTCCGACGGGATCACCGGGAACGACGCGGCCGAGCTGCCGGAACTCGCCGTCGGAGGCCGCTTCGACGACGTATCGGACGCCCTGACCGCCCTGGGCTCGGACGCGTCCTTCGACGCGCTCCTGGTCCCCCTGGTCTTCTCCTCCGGCGGTGAGGTTCCCCGGCGTGCCGAGGAGGCCGCGCAGCGGGTGCTGACGCTGGTCCAGTCGTGGCTGGCGGACGAGCGGGCCACCGACACTCCGCTGGTCGTCCTGACCCGCGGGGCCGTGGCGACCGGCCGGGCCGGCGTGGACGCCTCGGACCTCGTGGCGGCGCCGCTCTGGGGGCTGCTGCGCTCGGCGCAGTCGGAGGCGCCCGACCGGATCGTCCTCGTCGACGTCGACGAGGACCCGGCCTCGACGGCGGCCCTGCCCGCCCTCGTGGCGTCCGGGCAGCCGCAGATCGCCGTCCGCTCGGGCGACGTCCTCGTACCCGGTCTGGCCCAGGCCGCACCGGACGGTGAATCGCCCGGCGGTACGCCGTGGCGCCCCGGCGGCACGGTCCTGATCACCGGCGGAACCGGCGCGCTCGGCGGTCTCTTCGCCCGCCACCTGGTCCGCGCACACGGCGTGTCCCGGCTGCTGCTGGTCAGCCGGCGGGGCGCCGCCGCGGCCGGCGCGACGGAGCTGGCCGGTGAGCTCACCGGGCTCGGCGCCGAGGTGAGTGTCGTCTCCTGCGACCTCGCCGACCGGGAGGCGCTCTCCGCGCTGCTCGACGGCATCCCGGAGGAGCACCCGCTGACCGGGGTCGTGCACGCCGCCGGTGTGCTCGACGACGGCATGTTCCAGGACCTGACCCCGGACCGGCTGGCCGCCGTGCTCCGCCCCAAGGCCGAGGCCGCGTGGAACCTCCACGAGCTGACCCTCGGGCACGACCTGGACTCCTTCGTCCTGTTCTCGTCCATCGCGGGTGTCATCGGCGGCTCCGGCCAGGCCAACTACGCCGCGGCGAACACCTTCCTCGACGTCCTGGCCGGCCACCGGGCCGGACTCGGACTGCCCGCGACCTCGCTGGCCTGGGGACTGTGGGACTACGAGGGCGGGATGAGCGGACACCTGTCCGAGGCCGACCTCAAGCGGATCGGCCGCTCCGGTCTGCTCGCCATCACGGCGGAGACCGGTCCCGAGCTGCTGGACAGCGCGCTCCGGGCCGACCAGCCCGCGCTGGTCGTCACCCCGGTCGACCTGGCCGCGCTGCGCTCCCACGCCGGCCGGGCGCCGCTGCTGCTGCGCCGTCTGATCGGGACCGCCGACGGGGGTTCCGGGGATTCCCCGGCCGAGCCCGTGCTTCTCGCCGAGCGGCTGACGGGCCTGCCCCAGGCACGCCGGCACGAGGTCGTGGCGGACTTCGTCCGCCGGGAAGTGGCGCTGGTACTGGGACACTCCGCACCGGGCGCGATCGACGGGGACCAGCTCTTCTCCGCCCTCGGGTTCGACTCGCTCCTCTCCGTGGAGCTGCGGAACCGGCTCGCCGACGCCACCGCGCTGAAGCTGCCGCCCTCGCTGATCTTCGAGCACCCCACGCCGAACGCCCTGGTCGAGCACTTGTGCACCGTCCTGGTCGCCGCGACCGAGGGGGGCCCCGGGGCCGCCTCGGTCGACTTCGCCGCCGAGGTGTACCTCGACGAGTCCGTCCGCCCGGCGGGTGAGGTCGTCCGCGTGGCCACCGATCCCGACGAGATCCTGCTGACCGGCGCCACCGGCTTCCTCGGCGCGTTCCTCCTCCGCGACCTGATGCGGACGACCAGGGGCACGGTGCACTGCCTGGTCCGGGGGACCGACCGGGCCGACGCCACCCGCAGGCTGCTCGAGAACGCGGCCTGGTACCAGGTCGAGGACGACATCGACCTGGACCGGCTCTCCGTCCACGTCGGCGACCTGAGCGCCGAGCGGCTCGGCCTGACCGAGTCCGTCTTCGACGACCTGGCGCGGCGGGTCGACGTCGTCTACCACGCCGGCGCGACGGTCAGCTGGCTGCGGCCGTACACCGAGCTCGCCTCGGGGAACGTGGGCGGCACCCGGGAGATCCTGCGGCTGGCCGCGGCGCACCGGACGGTTCCGGTGCACTACGTGTCGACGACGGGTGTGTTCCCCGCGCCCGGCCCGGACGCGGCCCCGGCCACCGTGACGGACCCGACCGGTCCCGCGCACCTGCTGCACAACGGGTACCTGCAGAGCAAGTGGGTGGCCGAGCAGGTCATCGCGCTCGGCAGGAACCGCGGACTGCCCGTCTCGATCTACCGCGTGGACGTCGTGTGCGGTGACCGGGTCAGGGGCGCCTGCCAGACGCGCGACTTCATCTGGCTGAGCCTCAAGGGCCTGCTGGAGACCAAGGCGGTGCCGGAGAGCCTCGCCGGCGTCATCCACATGGTTCCGGTGGACTACGTCAGCGGGGCCATCACCGCCCTCTCGACGCGGGAGGACACCGCGGGCCGCACCTTCCACCTCTACAACCGGCAGAACCAGACGTTCACGGAGTTCGTCGGCCACCTCAGGTCGTTCGGGTACGAGCTGCCCGAGCTCGACTGGCCCTCGTGGTCGGCCCGCGTGCGCTCCGACAAGAAGAACGCCGTCGCCCCGCTGCTGGATTCGTTCGAGGGGATGAACGCCGGCAACGGCACGTCCACCTATCCGCCGATCGACGTCTCGGACACCGAGTACGCGCTTCGGGACACCGGCATCGAATGCCCGTCGATCGATCGCGAACTGTTCGAGAAGTACGTGGACTTCTTCGTCAACGCGGGCTATTTCCCCTCCCCCGCTCAGGCGGGATAACCGGAGGAGTAACCTGACCGCGCCGGAAGCCGTGCCGGGGGCCATCGCCCCCGGCACGGCTTCCGGCGCAACCGGATTTGGCCGAACACCTACTTGCCTTTCCGGCCAATTCCGCGAATGGCAGGGTCAACTCCCCATCTACAGCGGCGAGTTGGAATTCCCACCGCACAGCCGGTGATATAGTCATCTGCCATGGATAAGAATGCCGTTACCCAGCTGGTCGGAAAGTACATCGCGATCTGGAACGAAACGGATGGCCGGACTCGACGGGCTTTGATTGACGAACTCTTCACTCCCAACGCCACGTACACCGATCCGACCATCGTCGCCGACGGCACTACGGCCATCGACAACTACATCGGCGCCGCACAGAAGAACTTCACCGGAATGCTGTTCACCCACGGCACGGTGCTGACCCACCACGACGCCGTCCACTTCACGTGGCAGGTCGGCCCCGCCGGCCGCCCGCCGGTGGTGAGCGGCTCCGACGTCGCCCTGCTCGACGGCGGCCAGATCAGCCGGGTGTACGGCTTCTTCAACGGCTTCTGACCACACGCGGACCGCCCGCACCACGGTCACCGGTGGGCCGGTGGTCGTGGTGCGGGCGGTCGGGTACGGGCACGTCGGTTACGGGCACGTCGGGTATGGCCGGCCGCGGCGGAGCGTGAACGCGAAAACGCGCTCACGAGACGGTCGTTACGTGAGCCCCTTCACCGCCGCCGCCTCTTCGGCCTCGGCTACTTCGGCTTCGGGCGCGGTCCCGCCCCGAGGGGAAGCCGGAGCCCGCAGGAACCCGTAGGTCCCGAGTACGGCGGCCACCAGGATCACGCCGGCCACCGCCAGCGTCGCACCGTCCGGGTGGGTCAGCGGCTGACCGCGCAGCGCCTGCCAGAGCAGCAGCAGGAAGACCGCGGCGTACACGCCCGAGGCGAGCAGCACGAGGCGGAGCCGCAGCCGGTCGTCGGCGAGGCGGGCGTAGCGCGGCGCGAGGGTGATCAGCACCAGGACCAGCAGCGGAAGCAGTTGGAGCGCGTGCATGCCGAAGAAGTGCGATATCCGCAGATCGCCACCGGTCGTCGACCAGCCGGTCAGCGGCAGCGAGGGACCGCCGTCCGGCACACCGACGCTGTGCGCGCCGACCACCTTGTCGACACCCATCCGCTGCCCCGGCGCCGGCTCCGACATCAGGAACCCGACGGCGGTCCCGGCGAGGGCCAGGACGACTCCGCAGCGCATCGCCCAGGCGGACGCGCGGTCGGCCATGCGGGCGCGGATCAGCAGCACCGCGACGACGAGCGTGGCGAGCCAGAGGGCGATGACCGTGCCGCCCATCACGTTGTACAACAGCTCGTCGAAGGACGTCTCGTAGTTGAAGTGGCTGCGCTTCCCGCGCATCGCCTGCCCCGCGATGATCACGATCTCGATGACGCTCGCCACCGCGACGATCGCCCCCGCCCACCAGCCCACGCGTCGCCCGCGAGGGAGCAGCGTCAGCATCCAGGAAAGGGAGAGACAGTACGCCGCGAAGGAGAGCGAGAACTTGAACGGTTTGAACCAGATCGGCGAGTCCGCGATGACGCGGTCGTCGACGACGAGCCCCACCGCGGAGACGATCGCCACCGGCACCATCGCCGCGGCGGCCAGGACCAGCGGTCGATGCCATGACCGCCACGGAGCCGACGGCCGCGCCGCCGGATCGGGCGCCGTGGACGGAACTGATGAAGAAATCATGACCCTCCTCGCATATGAACAGCGGAGCGATCCACTGTTCGACGGCTCACCGGCGCGCTCGGCCGGCGTCCACCTGTTCTTCGCATCTGGAACAATCGCCCGACCGGGCGACTCGGTGACGTCGGCCGATTCCGGCTCCCGCCTTCCGAGCAGCAGGATCGGCGCTATGCTGAAAACCAGCCGGTCTATTTACGCTTCGGTCACCGGCATGTAATTTCCCCGGACCACGGCGCATTCGATTCCATTCGCGCCCGCGGTACCCGCACAAATCTGCCCGCACGCTACCAGCGCGGGTTGCGGAGGCCGGTCTCCTACCGGTAATCACGCGTGCGCGCACACGATGCCGATTCAATTACCGAGGGAAGACCGCTCACCCTCGCTCTTCCACGAGGGCCTGTCGGCTCGCACGACGTTCCACCGGCGTTCGCCCGCCCGCAACATGGTCGTGCCCCTCCCGCACCCCTCCCGCACCCCTCCCCACCCCCGATCCGAACAGCGCCTCGCGCCGCCCACCTCCCCCGACGCGCCCCGCCGGGGAGCCGGTCTCTCCTCGGTAATCAACCGGCGCGCCGGGGTAATGCGCGCGATTACCGGCAGGAGACCGGATCGGGGAAGGCCTCCCGGTAGCGTTCGGGCAGACCTATTCGGGCAGACCTATTCCGGGTTCCCAGAATTCGAATGGAGCGGTGCACCGTGAGCAACGACCAGATCCATCTGGTGAGCGACATAGACAATCACCAGGAGGCGTTCGGAACTGTTTTCAACGCCGGAGACGTCGAGGCGGTCAACGCCATGTACGTTGACGACGCGGTCGGTATGTGGGAGCCGGGAAAGCCGCTGCGCGGCCAGGAACGCCGTGAATACGTCGCCGAATTCCTGGCGAAGCGCAAGCCCCAGGTGGACGCGACCGTACGTCAGCAGCTCGTCGTCGGCGACCTCGCCATGCTCGTCGTCGACTGGACGATGGACACGATCGGCGAGGACGGCAACCCGGAGCCGCTGGCCGGCGTGGCCATCGACGTGCTCCAGCGGGGCGAGGACGGTTACTGGCGCTACGTCGTGGACAACCCCTTCGGTGTCAGCGGCCCGTGGGGTCTCGAGGACGAGGAGCAGGCGTAAGCGACACGCCTGCCAACGGGGGCGAACGAAGCCGCCGTGTCCCTTCCCGGGGCCGGCGACCGATCAATCACACCCGTCGCGGTGGACGCCGCACGGGGACACAGAGGAGCACACATGTCGAACACTTCAGCCCCCCAGTCGCCGGTCACCGTTGTCGGTCTCGGGCTGATGGGCCACGCGCTCGCCTCGGCCTTCCTGGCGAACGGTCACCCGACCACCGTCTGGAACCGCTCGGCCGGCAAGGCCGAGGACCTCGTCGCCAAGGGCGCCACCCTGGCCGACTCGGTCAAGAGCGCCGTCGAGGCCAGCCCGCTCGTCGTGGTCTGTGTCTCGGACTACGACGCCGTCCACGCCCTGCTGGAGCCCGTCGGCTCCTCGCTGGCCGGCCGCACCCTGGTCAACCTGACCACGGCCAGCTCCGGCCAGGCGCGCGAGACCGCCGAGTGGGCGACCAAGCTCGACAGCGCCTACCTCGACGGTGCGATCCTGGCGCTGCCCGACGCCGTCGGCACCGCCGACGCCGTGCTGCTCTACTCCGGCCCGAAGGCCGCCTTCGAGGAGCACCAGGCCACCCTCCAGGCGCTCAGCGACTCCGGCACCGTCTACCTCGACGAGGACCCCGGTCTCTCCGCGCTGTACGACATGTCCGTGCTGAGCATCATGTGGGGCGTCCTGAACAGCTTCCTCCACGGTGCCGCGCTCCTGGGCACGGCGAACGTCAAGGCGACGACCTTCGCGACCCTCGCCAGCACGGCGATCAACGTGACGTCCGAGTACGTCGCCGCGTACGCGCAGCAGATCGACGAGGGCACCTTCCCGGCCACCGACGCCACCATCGCCGTCCACGTGGGCGGCATGGAGCACCTCGTCCACGAGAGCGAGACGCTGGGTGTCAACACCGAGCTGCCGAAGTTCTTCCTGGAGCTGGCGAAGCGCGCCGTGGCCGACGGTGACGTCGAGAACAGCTACGCGTCGATGATCAAGCAGTTCCGCAAGCCCACCGCCTGAACGCTCCCCCACGCCTGACAGATCAGAGCCGGGAATCCGGGCGACGCGCTTCGCGATGACGACGCGCGTCGCGATCCGGATTCCCGGCTCTGCTCGGGATGCCCGAAACCGCGGCACCGCTCTCGTACCAGGGCTCGTATCAACGCTCGTACCAGGGCTCGTTTCAAAGTTCGCATCAACGCTCGTATCGAAGCTCGACGGCCGAAGCCCGGATGTCGAGCTCGCAGCTCGAATCCACGACGAATCAAAGACGGGGAAATCCACATGGAAAGCCGCAGCAAGTCCATATCCAGGAGAACCGCCCTCAAGGCGAGCGGCCTCGTCGCCGCCGGTACCGCCCTCGGCATGAGCCTCCCCGCGGTCGCCGAGGCCGCCGACGCCGCGAAGTCCGCCGACGCCGACCAGTGCGTCTACGACACGATCGTCATCGGCGCCGGCCTGGCCGGTCTCACCGCCGCCCGCGAGCTGCGCAAGAAGGGCCGTAAGGTCCTCGTGATCGAGGCGCGCAACCGCATCGGCGGGCGGACCTGGACCGATACGTTCAACGACTACGAGATCGAGCGCGGTGGCGCCTGGGTCGACCCGAAGCAGCCCCACGTCTGGCGTGAACTGTCCCGCTACGCCCTGCCGATCGTGGCCGACGCGGGCCCGGAGCGCGTGCTGATGCCGACCCTGAGCGGGTTCGCGGAGTTCGACCCGATCACGGCCTACACCCGGCAGGGCGAGCTGTTCACGCCCTTCTTCGACGGCGCGACGAACTACTTCCCCAAGCCGTACCAGCCCTTCACCCGCGAGGACCTGGTCACGCCGCTGGACGGGGTGACCCTGCGCGACCGGCTGAACCAGCTGGCCTTCGCGCCGCAGGACGAGATCCGGATGACCAGCACCACCGCGCTGTACGGTGCGCCGAGCACCCGGGGCGCACTGACCCAGCTGGCACAGTGGTGGGCACTGTCGGGCTGGAACTACGAGGGCTTCGCCGGCATCAACACGTACCGCATGCAGGGCGGCACCAAGTCCCTGGCGAACGCGATCCTCGCCGACGGCGCGCCGCACCTCGTGCTCAACTCCCCGGTTTCTTCCGTCACTCAGAAGAACGGCCAGGTCAAGGTCCTCACCCGGACCGGGGTGACCTACACCGCGACCGAGGTCATCATGGCCGTGCCGGTCAACGTCTGGAAGAAGATCACCTTCAGCCCTGCTCTTCCCACAGCGTATCGGGACGCCACCACCCAGGGATACGGTGTTCCGCGCCAGAAGAAGCTCTGGCTGGATCTGACCAACCCCACCGATCGGTTCATCGCCGAGGCGCCCGAGGGCTACGGCATCACCATCATGGGCCGGATGAACGACAACGCCCCCGTCGTGGCGTTCACCGTCGATCCCACGCTCGACGTCACCAGCCACGCGCAGGTCGAGGCCGCGGTGAAGCAGATCATGCCCCAGGCGAGCCTCCGCAGCTTCACCGTGACGGACTGGCAGGCGGAGGAGTTCTCCCTCGGCGGTCCCGCCTTCCGGCAGCCGTACCAGCTGACCCGGCTGCACCGCGCGATCAGCCAGCCTTTCGGGAAGGTCAAGTTCGCCGGTGACGACCTCGCCCTCGGCTGGAGCGGCTACATGGACGGCGCCATCGAGTCGGGCCTCCGGGTCGCCGGCTCGCCGACGCTCTCGCCGCTGCCGGCGGCCGCGCCGAACAACCGCGGCCTGGTCGGGCCCGAGGCCGATCGCAGGATCTACCGCTCCATGATCGGTCTCTGAACAACCCGTCGGCACCCATCAGTTCAAAGGGGCAGCAAGCGATGACCACTTCCGCGACCGAGCCCGTGGACTCCGTGTTCACGTGGTTCCGCGAGATGCACGACAAGAACCCGATCCAGCGCGACGACGAGTACGGGTGGCAGCTGTTCCGCCACGGTGACATCAGCCGCGTACTCACCGACCCGAAGACGTTCTCCTCGGACACCGTGCGGCTGTACAACGAGCCGCAGCCCGACTTCGACCTGTTCCTCATGGGCAACCTGGTCACGAGCGACCAGCCCCATCACCGGAAGCTGCGCCAGGTCATCAACCGCGTCTTCACCCCGCGCGCCGTGAACGGCCTGGCCGACCGGATCGCCCGCATCACCGACTCCCTGCTCGACGAGGTGGCCGGGCAGGACACCTTCGACCTGATGGAGACGCTGGCCTACCCTCTGCCGATCATCGTGATCGCGGAGATGCTCGGCCTGCCGGCCGAGGACGTGCCGCTGTACAAGGGCTGGGGCGAGGCGCTGGGCGCGCTCGACGCCGCCACCCCGCCGCCCGAGGTGATGGAGAACGAGATCGCTCCCGCCATCCGGGAGATGAACGAGTACATCCTCAAGCACGTGGCGATCAAGCGGGAGAACCCGGCCGACGACCTGCTCAGCGGGCTGGCCAACGCCACCATCGACGACAAGCCGCTGCGCGACGGCGACCTGATCGGCCTGGTCGGCCTCACCCTGTTCGCCGGCCACGCCGCCTCCATGGCGATGGTCGGCAACGCGCTCCTCACCTTCGACCGCCACCCCGAGACGTTCGCCGCCATCCGGGCCGACCGCGATCTTCTCCCCGGTGCCATCGAGGAGTTGATGCGCCTCTACCCGCCGTTCTCGCGGGTGGCCCGCGTCACCACCGTCGAGACCGAGATCGACGGACACAAGATAGGCAAGGACGAGCTGGTGACCCTGTGGGTCGGCTCGGCCAACCGGGACCCGGAGCGTTTCCCGGACCCCGACACCTTCGACATCCACCGCGACACCAGCGGACACATCGCCTTCGGCCAGGGGATCCACTTCTGCCTCGGCGCTCCGCTGGCCCGCCTGGAGGTCAAGATCGCGCTCAACGCCCTCTTCGACCGATTCGACCGAATCGAAGTGGACTACTCTGGCCTGGAGTTCGAGGACCCGATGCAGATCATCTGCCCCCGGACCCTCCCGGTACGCGTGACCCGGTGACCCCGCGGCGTCCGAGCGCGTGACGCCGAAGGCATCCTGGTGGCGAACGGAACACCCCACCCACACCGACGCGGTGTTCGTGGGCCTCGGGAACCGACCAGGATGACCCCCCACTTTCGAGCCGAGGACCCGGTGCGGGCCGCGTCGGCCCGACGGACGGAGCATGCGATGACGTACGAGATCCGCGACGGCGGCCGGCCCCCGACCGGGCAGCGCTCCGGTGCGGAGGGCGGCGCCAGGCTGGTGGCGATCAGCGACCTGCACATCAGATACGCGGAGAATCGTGACATCGTCGAACGGCTGCGGCCCGAATCCGACGCGGACTGGCTGCTGATCGCCGGTGACATCGGCGAGTTGGTGGCCGACGTCGAATGGACGCTGCGCGTCCTGAGCGAGCGTTTCGCCAAGGTGATCTGGGCGCCGGGCAACCACGAGCTGTGGACACCTCCCGAGGATCCGGTCCAGCTGCGGGGCGTCCGTCGCTACGACCATCTCGTCGAGATCTGCCGGAAGTTGGGCGTGGTGACGCCCGAGGACCCCTATCCGGTCTGGGAGGGCCCGGGCGGCCCCTGCGTGATAGCGCCGCTCTTCGTCCTCTACGACTACTCGTTCCGGCCGGCGGGAACGTACGACAAGTCGGCGGCCCTGGCGGTCGCCGAGCAGGCGGGGATCGTCTGCACGGACGAGTACTTCCTGCACCCGGACCCCTACCCGACGCGGGACGACTGGTGCCGGGCCCGCCTCGCCGCAACCGAGGCCAGGCTCGCCGCCATACCGGCCGACCTGCCGACGGTGCTCGTGAACCACTTCCCGCTGGTACGCGAGCCCACCCGCATCCTGCGCCACCCGGAGTTCGCCCTGTGGTGCGGCACGGAGGCGACCGCCGACTGGCCCACCCGCTTCCGTGCGGCCGCGGTGGTCTACGGCCACCTCCACATCCCCCGTCTGCTGTGGTCGGAGGGCGTGCCGCACCAGGAGGTGTCGCTGGGCTATCCACGGGAGTGGAGCCGGCGCGCCACGCCGCCCGGCCGCCCCGTACAGATCCTGCCGGGCCCCACCACGGCCACGCGGCAGGAGCGGCAGGAGCATCCCGAGCAGCAGCACCAGCAGCAGGAGCGACAGGAGCGAAAGTCATGACCGTCCTCGACGACCACCCGCGCACCTCCCCCGCGCCGACGCCCGACAACCGCGGTCGGGTGGCCGAGCTGCACGCCCTGCGGGAGCAGGCACAGGACGGCCCGAGCGAGCGGGCGACCGCCGCGCAGCACGCGAAGGGCAAGCTGACGGCGCGCGAGCGCATCGACCAACTCCTGGACCCTGGTTCGTTCATGGAGGTCGAGCAGTTGCGGCGGCATCGGGCGACGGGGTTCGGCCTGGAGGCGAAGAAGCCGTACACCGATGGTGTGATCACGGGCTGGGGCACGGTCGAGGGCCGGACGGTCTTCGTGTACGCGCACGACTTCCGGATCTTCGGTGGCGCGCTGGGTGAGGCGCACGCGACGAAGATCCACAAGATCATGGACATGGCGATCGCGGCGGGTGCTCCGCTGGTCTCGCTGAACGACGGTGCGGGCGCCCGTATCCAGGAGGGTGTCTCCGCGCTCGCCGGTTACGGCGGGATCTTCCAGCGCAACACCAGGGCCTCGGGTGTCATCCCGCAGATCTCGGTGATGCTCGGCCCGTGCGCCGGCGGCGCGGCCTACTCCCCGGCGCTGACCGACTTCGTGTTCATGGTCCGTGAGACCTCGCAGATGTTCATCACCGGTCCGGACGTCGTCAAGGCGGTCACCGGCGAGGAGATCACCCAGAACGGCCTCGGCGGCGCCGACGTGCACGCCGGGACCAGCGGGGTGGCGCACTTCGCGTACGACGACGAGGAGACCTGCATCGCGGAGGTCCGCTACCTGCTGTCGATGCTCCCGCAGAACAACCGCGAGAACCCGCCGACCGTCGCCTCCGAGGACCCGGCCGACCGCCGCTCCGAGGTCCTCCTCGACCTGGTCCCGGCCGACGGCAACCGCCCCTACGACATGCACAAGGTCATCGAGGAGCTCGTCGACGACGGCGACTACCTGGAGATCCACGAGCGCTGGGCCCGCAACATCATCTGCGCGCTGGCCCGGCTCGACGGCCAGGTCGTCGGCATCGTCGCCAACCAGCCCCAGTCGCTGGCCGGTGTCCTGGACATCGAGGCCTCCGAGAAGGCCGCCCGCTTCGTGCAGATGTGCGACGCCTTCAACATCCCGATCATCACTCTTCTGGACGTCCCCGGCTTCCTGCCCGGCGTCGACCAGGAGCACGGTGGAATCATCCGCCACGGCGCGAAGCTGCTGTACGCGTACTGCAACGCGACCGTGCCCCGGATCAGCCTGATCCTGCGCAAGGCGTACGGCGGCGCTTACATCGTCATGGACTCCCAGTCCATCGGCGCCGACCTGACGTACGCCTGGCCCACCAACGAAATCGCGGTCATGGGCGCCGAGGGCGCCGCCAACGTGATCTTCCGCAAGCAGATCGCCGACGCCGAGGACCCCGAGGCCATGCGCACCCGCATGGTCAAGGAGTACAAGGCCGAACTGATGCACCCGTACTACGCGGCGGAGCGAGGCCTGGTCGACGACGTCATCGACCCCACCGACACCCGCCAGGTGCTCATCCGGTCCCTCGCGATGCTCCGCACCAAGCACGCCGACCTGCCGTCCCGCAAGCACGGCAACCCCCCGCAGTGAGCGACGCCGGCATGCGAGACGGAACAGCGATGAGCCTCCTGATGAGGGACCTCCTCCCCCGCACGGTCGAGATCATGGAGACGTTCGGTGACGCCCCCGTGTCCTCCCTCTTCCCCGAGGAGGCCGCGGTGGTGGCGAACGCGGCCGAGGTCAGACGCCGGGAGTTCGCCACCGTCAGATCCTGCGCCAGAACGGCACTCGGCCGCCTGGGCGAGCCACCGGCCCCCCTGCTGCCGGGCCTGCGCGGTGCGCCGGGGTGGCCGGCCGGGATAGTCGGCACGATGACGCACTGCACGGGCTACCGGGCGGCGGCCGTGGCCCGCTCGTCCGACGTGGTGAGCCTCGGCATGGACGCCGAACGCAACGAGCCGCTGCCCAACGAAGGCGTACTGGACCTGGTGACGCTCCCCGCCGAACGCACCCGCCTCACCCAACTGACCGCGGACCGCCCGGAGATCTGCTGGGACCGACTGGTCTTCAGCGCCAAGGAAAGCGTCTACAAGACCTGGTTCCCCCTGACCCACACCTTCCTGGACTTCCTGGAGTGCGACGTCACGGTGCACCCGGCCACAGGCACGTTCACCGCACGACTCCTGGTCCCGGGCCCCCTGGTATCCGGCACGAGACTCCCCACCTTCAAAGGAACCTGGCGCGCCACGAACAGCCTCCTGCTAACCGCCATAACCCTGCCCCGCTGGACCCGCTGACCGCTGCCCCGCCCCACACGCACGGCCCTGGGGAGCATCCGGGTCTGTGAAACTGCGGTCCTACGTTCCGTCGGCCGATCCGAGCAACGGGAAGCAGCGTCACACAGGCGGCAGTCCGCTTGATGTCGCCGGTCAGTAGTCGAATGCGTCGAGGTGTCGGCGCAGCAGGTCACTGATGTCTTCACGGCTCCCTTGGGCCGGCAGCGGCGAGGGGTTGTCCTCGCCGTTCGCCATGGCGATGCTGCTGGCGAAGCGCACGAGGTTCGGCGCCGGGGCGAGGGAGTCGCGCAACCAGAGGGCGAAGGCGCCGGCTTCGTCCGCGGTCACATCGGTGAGGGTGATGTAGGCATGGTCGGGCTCGGTGATGGCCGCGGTACCGTCCAGCCACACGTCCGGCGTCAGCTCGATCTCGAAGTCCAGCACGGGCATCTCGTGCACGCCGGAACGCCGGTGCCCGATGGTGGGATCGGGGAACGCCTCCCGCAACGCCCGCTCCAGGGACTCCAGCGTGGCGTGCCAGGCTCCGCCGTCCCCATCGGGGGGATAGAAGGCGAAGTTCGTCCGGATGCTTCGTTCCGTGGCCATGGACTTCCTTGTTCTCAGGGGACGTACCGCGTCGAGCCGGGCGTGCCCGTCATCGCCATCATGGACTGCCGGCAGACGGCGTTGTCCCATCTGTAGGCGCTCCAGGTGGCGGCAAGCGTCAGACAAGCCTCACGAGGACCGCCGCTACCCGGCGGCTGGGGCATGAAGTCCTCGCTCGCCAGGTGACCGTGCATCACTCGACCGTGCTTGCGCACGTGCCCGATCGCGTTGAATGAGAGCCATGAGCAACGCACTGGGTTTCAGCGAGGACGAGCTGCGCCGGCTGGCCGGGTCTCGGTCGTTCGAGCGTGGTGTCGGCTACCTGCCCTCCGTGTCCGCGCTGGAGATCGGAGAGAGGTCGATCGCTGCGACCGTCGACGGCACCGACACCTACGAGGTCGAGCTGACGGAGTGCGCGAACGGGGTCACCGGCCGGTGCGACTGCCCGTACGGGCAAGAGGGCAACTTCTGCAAGCACTGCGTGGCGGTGGGACTGGCCGTCCTGCGACAGACGGAATCCGTACCCCAGCTGCGGGCCGCCGCCGCGTCCCGCAGCAGGCAGCTCACCACCTGGCTGGAATCCCGTAGCCGGGACGAACTCCTCTGCCTCGTACGGGAGCAGATCACTGCCGACCGCGACCTGCGCCGTCGGCTGGAACTGCGGGCGGCCGCCGCAGGCGACGACCTCGGCGCCGTACGCGAGCACATCGTGGGCCTTCTCGACACCCGGCCATTCGCCCGGTACGGCTACGTCGAATACGCGGACGCACGCGCTTACGGGCTCCAGGCCGCCGAGGCCGTGTCCGCACTGAGCGCCCTGACGGATACCGGCCGGGCGGCGGAAGCCGTGGAAGTGGCCCGGAGTGCGATCGAGGCCCTCGCCAGGACGTACGGGGAGATCGACGACTCGGACGGGGTCATCGGCGACGTGGCGAACAGCCTGGCCACAGTGCATCTGGAGGCCTGCCGGAACGCCCGCCCCGACCCGGAACGGACCGCCGACTGGCTGGTGGACCACCTCTTGGGCGACCTGAGCGACGCCACCGACATCCGCCTGCCCGACTACGCGGACGTCCTGGGCGCGGCGGGCCTGGCACGGGCCCACGAACGGGCCGCCGCAGCCCTGCGCGACAACCCGAAGGGCTGGGCAGAGCGGTACCTCATGGAACAGCTGATGCGTGCGGAGGGCAGCGTGGACGCGCTGATCGCCCTCCACGCGACGGACTTGGCTCCGTCGGGCGCCACGCACCTGCAGATCGCCCAGGAACTGGATCGGGCGGGCCGTCCGGCCGAGGCCCTGGAGTGGGCGGAACGCGGCCTTCTTGAGGCCGAACCCGGCCTCGGCCCGGAGACCCGTCTGGTGGACTTCGTCTGCGAGCGCTACACCCGGACCGGTCGCGCAGCAGACGTCGTCGCGGTCCGCCGCGACGTCCTGCTCCGCCGCCGCTCACTGGCCACGTACCAGGACCTGCGCAGGGCGGCCCGGTCAGCCGACTGCTGGAACGAGACCGAACGGACACGGGCACTGGACGCACTGCGCGCAGATGCCCGGCTCCGCGAGAACCTCGGCCCCTCGGGCTCGGCCCTGGTCGACGCCCTCCTGGACGACGGCGACCACGAAGCGGCCTGGGAGGCGGCCGAGGAAGGTTACGCCGACAGCCGCCAGTGGCTCGCCCTCGCCGATCGCACCCGGGATCGGCGCCCAGCCGACGCCCTGACCGTCTACCTGCGCCTGATCGGCCCCCTGCTCACCCGCACCGGCGACGCCACGTACGAGCACCTGACGGAACTCCTGCTCAGCGCCCGCGCCTGCCACCACGCCCTCGGCACAGAGAACGCCTTCACCGCCTACATGACCACCCTGCGCGCCGCCCAGAAACGCAAGCGCAATCTGCTGGCACTGCTCAACCGCCACGGCTTGTAGCAGCGCAAACGCCTGTCCTCGAGCACCCGGACACCTCACGCGAGGTCGGACAACAGTATGTCCAGCTCCGTCTCCTCCTCGACACGTGCGCCGAGTTCCGCGAGGGCCGCCGCGAGAGCGGGTTCCCAGGGGCTCTCCGTCCGAGTGCCGACGAGCGGTGACAGCGAGAGGGAGGTGCCGCGGGACACGGCGGCACGGTAGTCCGCAGCCGTATAGCGCCAGGGCCGCCACGGGAGGCGGCGGTGGAGGACGCCGGCGATACGAAGGCCGCCCCAGTCGAAGTCACCGTGGTAGCGCAGGGTCGCTCCGTGTTCGTGCAGCCCTCGGAGCAGCGTGAGGGCGGCGGCGGAGGGCTGCCCCTGGAGACAGACCAGGGGTGGGCACGCGGGGCCGAGGGTGTCGGCCGCCGCCGCGAGGACGGTCGGGTTCTCGCACATCCACACGATCGGAGGGGCGACAGCCGGTGGCCGGCGGGTGAGCTGGCGAAGGGTGAGCACGCACGGTTCGCCCTCTTCAGCCATCCGGTCCAACCACGGAGTGCCGCGCAGATTCAGCGTCAGGACGGTCGAGGACAGCTCGTCCCGGAGCAGTCCCGCCGAGGCCCACGCCTCGCGTCGCCATTCGGCGCCCTGGCCATCGGGGAAGCCGGTCAGCGCGCGGGCCCCGGAGAGGGTGAGCGTGGCCAGCGGTGTGCCGTCGTCAAGGGCGTGGGCCGAGCCGAGGACCTGGGCGGCGAAGGCGGGAAGCGAGACGGCCGGATCGGCGGGAAGCGCAAGCAGAGCGGCGCACGCCCCGGCAAGCAGGCTGTGCGTGGTGTCGGGGGCTCGGCCCAGGCGTCGCGCGAGGCCGTCGGCCCGTACCCGGGCGGCCCAGGCCGCCAGCGGGGGAACCGACGCGGCGAGCTCTTCGAGGGGGGCGTGCGCCCGCTCCCAGGCGGCCTCCTCCTCGTACCGGGCCTGGGCGAGCGGCGTGACGGGGCCGATGAGCGCTTCGACGGCGGCGGCGAGGCCGTCGGGGCTTGCACCCGAGCGGCGCAGCACGGCGTCGACCGCGTCGAGCCTTACGGTCAGGGACCTGCCGCCACCGGGGGCTCGGGCGAGCAGTCGTTCGACCGCCGCCCGCTGGGCCGGAGTGGGGTCGCCCAGGGACACGGAACCGGTCAGGGGTAGTCCGCTCACCAGACGTCGGCGCGCTCGTTCGACGAGCCAGGCGAGGTCCGGTGTGCCGAGCAGCCGAGCGAGCCGCGGGCCGTCGACCGCTCCGGTCTCGGGCTCGTGTCTCAGTTCCACAGCGGCTCTGGCTCCGCTACGCCGGACGTGTCCTGGGGCGCGTGCCGTACGGGGTCCTCGCGGCGCTGCCGTCGCGTACCGTCCCACTCCCAGCGGGTGACGAGGACCGCCGCCACCTCGTCGATCCGGGACAGCTGGGCGATGGCGATGCCGGGCACCTGCGGGTAGCAGGCCCACTCCCGCTCGCTGGTCATGACCACATCGAGGTCGAAGGCGCTCAGGAGGCCGAGGCACTTGGCGCGGGAGTCGTCGTCCACGCCGGCGAACGCCTCGTCGAGGGTGACCAGGCGGGGCGCGTACGGGCTGCCCGCGCTCGCGTAGTGCGAGGAGGCGGCGGCGAACAGCGGTACGGACACGGCGAGGACGCGTTCGCCGCCGGAGGCCGGGCCGGTGGCCGGGACCCAGCGCCCGTGCTGGTGGCGTTCGACACCGAACTCGTGCCAGGAGCGGTAGTCGAGCGCCGCTGTGAGCTGTTCGAGTCGGCTGCCCGAGCCGTCGTCGGACTTCTGGCGGGCGATCTGGGCCTGGAGGAACTCGCCGACCTCCGTGCGGTCCTCGGCCGTCCAGGCGTCGGCCGACTGGCGCAGCCGGTCACGGGCCTGGGCGAGTCCGGGCGGGGCCTTGCGCGAGGCCCGCCACACCAGGCGGAGCTTCATGCCGGTGGAGGTGGGGCGGTCCTCCAGTTCGGTGTTCATGTCCCGCACTTGCCGTTCGGCGGTGCCGATGAGTTCCTGGAGGGTGCCGGCGACCTCGGTGATCAGGTGGGTCTCGAGGATCTCGCGTTCGTGGGCGGACAGGATGCGGGTGAGCTCTCCGACCTCCGCGGCGAGCGCGTCGGCGAGTTCGGGTACAGCCCGCTCGCGGCCCTGATACACGATGTCCACGACCATGCCGTCCTCGACCATGCGGGCGGAGGCGCTGTGCCCGTGCCTGGACAGGGTGTCCTGCAAGGTCTTGAGTTCCTCGCTGAGCCGGCGCTGCACGCGTTCCCAAGCGGCATCCGTGTCATCGGTGGCCGACAGGCCGGAGTCGATGGCGCGGGCCAGCGCGATGGCCGGGGTGGCGGCCCAGGGGCCGTCGTCCGAGGCGGGGACCGCAAGCTCGGGCTGCGCGACCGCGACGAGGCCGGTGGCCGTGAAGCGCTGGAGCGCGGCGACGGCCTGCGCACGCGCGTCGACGGCTTCGGCAAGGTCCTTCTCCAGCTGCTCGATCCGCCCCTCGGCCCGGCCGGCCTCCCGGTCCGCCTCGGCGTGACGCCGTCGGGCGTTCTTCTGGTCGGTCTCGCGGATCCGCTGCGCCTCGGCGGTCTCGGCGAGGCGCCGTTCGAGTTCGGCGACGGCGGCTCCGACGGTGGAGCGCAGGGTCCGGTGGCGTTCGTCGGCCGCCGCCGCCTCGCGCGCCGAGTCTTCGGCCCGCTGGGCGAGGTCGATGACCCGCTGCTCCGCCTCGGCCGCCTCGGCGCGCTCGTCGTCCACCTGCCGTACGGTCTCGCCCTGTTCGCGGAGCGCGGGCCAGAGGGCGGCCAGCGCGATGTCGAGGGAGCCGAGGGCGTGGCGCACGGCGGTGAGTCCGGCCCGGTCGGCGGGCAGCCCCAGATCAGCGGCGCCCTCGGCGAGTTCGGTGGCGGCGCTCTCGGAGTGCCCGGCTGCCTCGGTGACCTTGGCAGCACGCTCCTCGTACCTTGCGCGGGCCTTGCGTACGGTCTCGGCGGCGGCGCTCACGAGGGCGTGTGCCCTGGTGAGCGCCGCCTCGTCGGGCACGTCGGCAAGCTCGGCGTCGAGCGTGCGACGGCGTGTCGCGATCACCGCGGCACGAGCCGCGAGTGTCTCCGACTCCTCGCGCAGAGAGGTGAGTTCGATGCCGAGCACGGCAGCGCGGGCCCGGCGGGCCGTCTCGCGCGCGCCCTCGCCGATGTACGTGGCGGCGGGCTTGGCCCACGTGCCGGTGACTGCACCGACCCGAAAGCTTCCGTCGGATGCCACCCATGTCCCGGCTTCTCCCCCGCGACCGAGTCCGATGGCGGCCAGCAGTCGGGGAACCGTCGTCTCGTCCAGGGCAGCTGCCTGTCCGTCGCCGTGGTCCACGGCCGGGCTCAGCACGTCTGCCAGGGAGGGGCCGCTCACCGGTCCGTTCGACGGGGAGAGCAGGACGTCGTGCCAGCCCGCGCCAAGGGCGGTGCCGTCGGGCAGCACCCAGGCATCGAGGAGGCCGGAGGCTTCGAGTGCGGCTTCGAGCCCGGCGCGCTCCGATTCGGGCAGTCCGTCACGGAAGTCGACCAGGCGCCAGAGCGGCGCGCCCGGAAGCTGTTCACGAAGGCCGGGGGTACGCGTCGCCGGGGGCTGGGGCTCGCGTCCGCCGCCGGCCTGCAGTGCGGCGAGCTCCCGCCGTGCCTCGTCGGTGCGCGCCGCCAGCTCCGAGGCTCTGCGGGCGGCTTCGGCAGCCTCGTCGGCGAGGTACGCCGAGCGGGCGCTGTGCGCCCGGGTGGCATGGACCCGCGCCGGGTAGGGGCCGTCGAGGTGGTGGGTCCATTCCTGGAGTTCGTCCAGGAGACCGGTCTCGTCGGAGAAGGCAAGCTCCTGCCAGACGCGGGCGCGTTCGCGTACGTCGTCCAGGAGGGTCCGGCCTGCCCGCGCTGCACCCCTCTCCGCCTCACCGTGCGTCTCGTCGGCCAGTACGAGGTCCGTCTCCGCCTCGTCGAGGCGTCCCGACGCCCGGCGGTGCGCGTCGGCAGCCCGCTCGGAGGCTTCGAGGAGGCCCTCGACGTGGGCGAGCGCCCGCTGGGTGCGGGACGCGGCGTCCTCGACGGCGCGGCGCAGTTCGGGCTCGGGCTCGGGCTCGGGCTCGGGCAGCGGATCGTCCGCCGGCAGGGCGACGCGCGCGGCGGCCGCCTGCGCCCGCACGTGGGCGAGGGTCTCTTCGACTCGGATTCGCGTGGCACGCAGCCGGTTCTCGGCGGCGCCGAGCCGCCCAAGTGCCTTGGTGTGGAGGGCGTCCGCCTGCGCCCGGTCCCCCCGCGCCCGGTTTGTCGCCTGCGCCGTCCGTGTCACGGCCTGCGCGGCATGCTCGAGCTCTCGGGCGTCGCGCATCTCGGGCGCCTCGCGCAGCGCCTTCTCCTGGGCCCGCAGGCGTTCCCCGGTCTCGGTCAGGGAACCGATCTCCTCTTCGGCCGCCGTTCGCTTCTCCTCTGCGCGGGTTCGCCGTACCTGAGCCTCGGCCAGATCTCGTTGCACGCGCTCGTAACGGGAGTGCTCGGCGCGGGGAAGCCGGGCGCGGCGCCGGGTGGCGATCCGCGCGTACCGCCGGTAGTGCTCCAGGAAGGCGGAGGCGGCCCGCTCGGCGGCGGACGCGGCGGCCAGTTCGTCCTTCTCCTCGTCCAAGGATCGGAACGCCTCGGCCACGTCGGCGATGACGGCCTGGTCCATGGGGGGCAGCGCCTCGGTGAGAGCCCGGGAGAGAGCCGCCTCGTTGGGCCGCTTGGACAATTGGGGTTGGCGCAGCTGGATGAGCAGGTCGACCAGAGCGGCGTATCGCTGCTCGCCGAGGCCGAAGAGTGCTTCGTCGACCGCTCTGCGGTACGTCTTGGCCTGGTCGTACACCATGCCGTGCCCGGCGACGGCCTCGGCGAGGCGGTCCCGGGACAGGGCCGTGCCCGTGGCGTCGAGCAGCCCGAAGGTCGCCTCGGTGCGTTCGGCGGAGCCGTGGTCGACGCGAAGGCGGGTGACGGCGTACCAGTGGCGGGCAATACCCCGGCCGCTGACGGCCTTGAGCCCGCACAGCAGCGTACGGAAGTGCTGCTCGCCGGTCGTGTCGTCGAGCCTGCCGAACTCGATCCAGGTGTAGCCGAGCCGTTCGGAGTGCGGGTGCTCGCCGCCGAGGAGCAGGTTCCACTCCATCCTCTTGCCCGGGTCGCCGTCGGGTTCGACACGGCGCGGGCTGAGGTCGCCGTCGAGCAGGAACGGCAGGGTCATGGCGAGCACCTTGGACTTGCCGGTGCCGTTGTTGCCACGGAGCAGCAGGCGTCCGTCCCGGAAGTGGAACTCCTCCACGTCGTAGTGGAACAGGTCGACGAGCCCGACGCGCAGGGGCTGCCAGCGGGAACGCCGTGGGGTGGGGAGGCGGTTCACGTGGTGGCCTTTCGCTGCGGAGGCACGGGGTCGGAGCCGGGTCCGCGGATGACGGTCTCGCCGACCGCGTACCGGGCGAGGGCGGGGCGTGCCGCCACCGCGTCCGGGGTGCGGGAGACCAGGCCGAGCGCGGTGAGTCGGGTGACGGCGTGTTCGACGAGCTCGGGCTCCATGCCCGGCTCCCGGGCTGACTTCGACCAGAATCCGCCGTGCTGGGCGGCGAGTTCACGGACTCGGAGGGCCAGCTCGTCCAGGGTGACGGGTCCGTCGGCGCCGGCCAGGTGCTCGGCGAGCAGCAGGGTGACGTGGCCATGCGTGCCCTGTTCAGGCATGCGGAGGTCGGTGAGGTCGTCGTCAGGGTCGACCATGGCGATCCCCTCGGCCCGTACCTCGGCGACCAGTCCGGTCAGCTCGGTGATCCGGGCGGTGAGGAAGCCGCGCTGCCGGGTGAGGTAGCCGAGTTCGGCGTCCGTGAGGTCGTCGTAGTAGAGCACCGGGTCGTCGAGCAGCCTGCGGGTGAGTGAGCGGCGCATCGCGCGGAAGCGCAGTTCGTCGCTGTCCAGGGCGGTTTCGGCGACGAGTTCGGCGAGGCGGTCGTCGAGGGTTTCGGCCTGGACGGTGGAGGGGCCGCGGCGGGAGGCCAGAAGTCCGGCGAGTACCCGGCGTTCGACGTCGTACAGGACGTCGCCCGCCCCGCTGACGTACGCCTCTTCCTCGCCGGCCACCCGGCGCAGCACGCCGAGTTCCAGCAGAAGCCGTACGACGGCGGCGAGGTCGAGGCGCTCGTCACGGCGTTCCAGGGCGAACTCGATCCCGGTCGCGGCGAGTCGGGGATCGGCGGCGTCGAGGACGATCTGGTCGGCGAGGCGCCCGAGGGCGATCTGGGCCTCGCCGCGTTCGAGGGCGGCCAGCGCGAGGCAGAGCAGAACGTAGCGGCGGCGGGTGAAGGGGGCGGTACCGCGGCTCGCCTCGCGGGCGGGATGCGTGGGGTCGGTGAGTACGCCGGGGATCTTGCGCAGCCGTGCCGTCTCGGCGTCCGTCTGGAGGGACCAGCCGGTGTTGCGGTCGAACCACTCCCGGAGTTCCGGCGCGTGCCGGCGGACGAGGCGGAATTCGTCCGCGTACCGGCCGTGCGCCAGGAGGAGCGGGTGTTTCAGCAGGGCACGCCCTGCCTTGCGCAGGTCGGCGGCGTGCTGGCCTTCCAGTACCTCGGCGAGGGGGGTGGTCATCGGTCGACATCTCCATCGGCCAGGGCGACTCCGTCCGTCAGGTCGACTCCGTCCGTCAGGTCGACGATCTCGATGAGGTGGTCCGGGCCGCTGAAGATGCCGTGGAGCGTACGGACCTCCGCAGTGGTGCCTCCGGCGAGCGCGGTGAGCCGGATCTCCATGGAGCCGTCGTTGCTGGTCGCCACGGTGTGCCTCATTCCCGGGCGCCACGTGGCCAGCGCGTCGCCGAGAAGTTGGAGGAACAGGCCGAAGGAGCCCGGGTCGAGCTCGCCGAGCTCGGACAGGCGCGTGACGCCGTCGGTGGTGAGCCGAACGCGGGCGGCGGCGGTCTCCGCAGCCTGCTTGGAGGCCGCCTCGGCGAGAGCGCGCCGCCTCGCCTCCCGGTCCTCGACCTTGCGGGGTTTGCCGCGCCGCTCGTAGCTCCCGGTGCGGCGCAGTTGGGGGCTGATCCGCAACGGCTCCGCCCCGGCCCACGGTGTGGCGGCCGGGACAGGACTCGCCGCCCGGGCGGCGAGAGTGTCGGCGTCGACGGTGAGGTGCCGGGCGGGATAGAGACCGAAAGCCGTCCTCCAGAGCCGGTGGCGTGCGTCATCGTCGGGTGCCTCGGCGAACCAGCGGGCCAGGGTCCGGAAGTCGGCGGACCGGTCCGAGCGCCCTGCCCTGCGCTCGTTCAGTGCCCGTACGACCGTCAGGAGCTGTGGAATCGCACCGAGAGCCCGGCTGCGCAGGAGCCGGGCCTGGGACTCGCGTCCGTCCCTGCTGATGAACCACGCACCGAGCCCCTCCCAGCGCGCGGCCCACCGCTCGTACACCTCCCGCTCGGCGTCGGCGGCCTCCTCCGGAGAGGCGTCGGCGGCCTCGCGCCGGGCGGCTGCCCTCAGCAGCGGATCCACCCCGCCGCTCTCCTCCAGCTCCAGGATCAGCCGGGCGATCCGCCCGCCCAGCGTGATCAGGTCCTGGATGAACCGCTCCAGATACTGGATGAGTCGGTCCTTGTACGCGAGGAAGACCTCGTGCTCGACGTCGTGCAGGTCCATGGTTCTCTGGAGCGATCCCATGAAGGCCCGGGCGTTGTCGGCGAGTGCGCCGAACCGGTTGGCCAGGGTGTCGAGCGTCAGGTGTGTCTTGGCGGGGTCGGGCTCGTCCTCGGCGGCCAGGACGAGGAGTGCGCGCAGTTGGGTGACGATGTCGTGCAGCGCGACGGTCTGCAGAGCTCCGCGACGGCCGAGCGCCTCATCGTAGGCGGACAGCGCCGCCTCGGCCGCCTCCCCCTCGCGCGTGAGCTGGTAGATGAACCGCTTCCGGTAGAAGTCCTCGACGGCTGTGACCCGCGCGGTGTCCGGATCGGCCCTCAGATTGCCCCAGACCACGAGCCTGTCGAGCGCGGCGACGACCGCCTCCGGCTCGGCGGGGCGGATCTCCGCCGGAAGTGCGGCATGCACCTCCTCGGGGCGCAGATGGACCGCGAACCGCTCCTTGGCCACGAGGAACACCCGCATCACCTGGCGGTAGAGCGGAGTGTTCCGGACAGTGAGGTGGGCGAAGGGGCCGAATCCGTTTGGCTCGGAAGCCGAATCGGCCGAGGTGGCGACGGTCATCGCCATCATTGTTACGCACCGGGGGCAGCTACCGGCAGGGACGAACACACCTGTCCGATTCTCGCGGGAGTGACCGGATCGATGTGGTTCTCGACGCCGCTGAGCCCGGACGATCCGGCCGAGCCGGCCTGCTCCGCCTACGGGTGCTCAATCTCGGCCTCGCTCAGAACCGATCGGTGGGCCCGTGTCCCCGCACCCACTCCTCTGTCGCACCGGACCGCACAGGCCTGTCGTCGTACGGTCATGAGCCCGCTCCCGTCTCACGGCATGGCCCAGTCCAGGGCGACGCGCCGGCCGTGGAGGCCATAGGCGCCAAGCTGAAGCCGCGCGTCGACGGTCCGGTCGTTCGAGCGGTGAAGAGTGATCACCGGCTTGCAGATCTCGGTGAGCACGACGGCGGGATGGTCGGCGTCGAGCCATTGATCCAGAGTGCGCGACACGTCCGGCTGCGTTGTGATGGTGGTGGTGAGCAGCAGCGGGGTGTTGATCGCGATCTCGCGGAGGGACCAGAGCAGCTCCTCGGCCTCGGTGGGCGGCTCGTAGTCCAGGTCATCGATCGGGTCGTCGATCGGGTCGTACTGGTCCGGGATGTACCGCTCCCGTGGGCGAAGGCGTTCATGGCCTTCCATGACCACGAGTCCGAACCGCCGGCCCCGAGGCGGTCGCGCCACACGGTCCATGACGTGCTGGGCGGTCGGGTGCGGAATCGGGTCGATGACGAGCAAGTCGGGTAAGTTCGCGGGCGGATGAGCCGTGTAGAGCAGGGTGGGGATGCCTTGCTCGGCAGCGTGGACGGCAACGTCCCGACCGACGGCCGCTTCGGCTGTTCCGCGTTCGACGACCACACCGACCTTACGTCGGAAGGTCAGATCGGCAGCGGTCGTGAAGGCCTCCCAGGGGGTGGGGATCGGGACCCTCTCGTCCCACTGAGTGCCACGTTCCGAGCCGGCCAGGTACTCGAATCCGCCGAAGTGGTCGACCATGCAACGCTCCTTAACCGTCAGTTCGTTCGAATCCGCGCCAGGAGGGGCGGGCAGGCGGATTCAATCCGCCCGCGGACAAGGTGCACGCGGGCCACGTTCGCGGCGTCTCGGGGCTCTCGCGTGACAGCGGTCACGAGGTGTCGTGGCCGTCAGCCAGGTGCTGCCATTGCCGGTGAACCCGTGCGCGGCGCTTCTCTGCACGGTCGCAGTTCCAGCAGAGCCACCCCTCGGGTTGCGAGCCGAAGGTGGAGTGCCAGCAGCCGTCCGTCGCGCAGACGGTGTGCTCGCCGGTGGGGCCGTCGTGAATCACGATTTCCCGACCGGTCGGAGTCCGCTCGTAGCCCTCTGGGCGCCGGGTGAGGATGTAATCGCCATGGATGAGCGGATGGAACTGCACCAGTTCGAACTTCACGTGATCGGGCGCCGAGGACCCGTAGTGGTCCACGCAGTGCTGCTTCCACCAGCGACGCAGGTAGTTGAAGTCATGAACTGCCCACGCCCACATGCGACCACCCGTCGTGGACAAGATCTGCTGACCCTGCCGGCCGGGAGCGTGGGGGACTTCGACCTCTTCCCATTTCCCCTCGTCGAGGTCGAACACCCCGTTCTCGCACCGCTGCCCGGTCGTGGACTCGGTCGCGATGCACCGGAGCTCATGGATCTCGCAGGGCGCGATCCGCAGAGTCCCGTAGTACGAGATGACATGCCGGATCTCCTCGACCTCCTCAGGGTCCGGGCCGGCGACCTCCTCCTCTTCCACCGGTTCGATGTACGGCGTGAACTCACCCCGCTCGATCCGGCCGCGCATCCGTACCGCGAGCCGGGTGACAACGTCCTCCAGCTCTGGAGGGAGATCGTGGTGGTCGACCGCGGGGCAGACGGCTGGATGAGGAATGCGGCAGTACTTCGTGTAGGGATCCTCGCCGGGGTAGGCGATTCCCCGGTTGAGATGCCAGCGCATCTTCGGCGGAACCGGCCTCGCGGGGAACTCCGGGGAGAGCGGGATCCGGAGACTGTCGTACCGCTCGTACCACTCGATGGGCGTGCCGCAGTACTTGCACCGGTCCACGGCGGTCCGACGCAGAAGCTTGGTCTGGTTCGAACGATGCAGAAACAACGACACGGTCGTGCCCCGATTCCTGATGCCGACGGGAAGATCAGCGAACTAGCAGAATACGACACCTGGTTCAGGAGAAGCCGCACGCGCGGAAGGAGGCCCGAAGCAGACACGGCCCGCGCCGACGCGGGCCGGCCTCTTCGGCATGCGGTCCGGTCAGGTCATTCCACTCCGCCTCGCTCGGACGCACTCATCCCTCCTCGGGTACGTCACCGAGCGGGCCTTGGTCGTCAGGGCCCTCGTTCTCCAGAGCGAAGAGCTGGGCCGGCCCCTCTCTGCCCGCCCCACTCACACGTCCAGCCGAACGCCTCCCTGCCGCGACGGCTCGTTGAGCGGGTGCCAGATCCCACCGACCGAAAGCAGGGACATGAGCGAGATCGACGACTACAGCGGCGCCGACCCCGGAATCACCCCCAAAGAGGCATCGGCCGACGAGGACACCGAGACGAACGAGGACGTCCCCGACGACTACGAGCCGGGCACCGGCTACGAAGGCTGAGCGCCCCACCAAGAAGCCCCAGCGTGAGCAGCACGATGCTGGGGCTTCGTGGTGGGGCGAGGCACAGGGCGCGATCCAGGCCCGGGGCTGTTCCGTGGCGGCGGTTCGCGAGCCCTCCTGCGGCGGTCCCCCTCGGACCGCTGGACCGTCAGCCACCGCCCGGACTGGGTGGGAAGCGTGTGGCGCCGAACGGGATGAGGTGACGCGAGCGAGGAGGCGAACACCGCGACGAGGTCGTGTTTCACGCTCGCGCTGAAGGTGGGAGAACCCGTGAGATGACGGGGAGTGACCCACTAGGAGGGGTTAGGAACAGAAGCGGGGTCGGGGTGCTGGGGATACAGGGGACGCCTCCAGGCGGCGGGAGCAAAAGCGTGCCTGACAACCCATCAGAACAAGCGTCACGAGCGTCATTTCAGCGCCAAGATATCGCCCGCAACGCCCACACCGCCCATAAAGCGCCCTCACAAAGCCCTAGCTCTGGCGTCCTTCTTGACCGGCTCCAGAATCGCCACGCACTCCACGTGGTGCGTCATCGGGAAGAGGTCGAAGGCGCGGAGTGTGCGGACGCGGTAGCCGCGGTCCGCGAAGTAGGAGATGTCGCGGGCGAGGGCCGCCGGGTCGCAGGCGACGTAGGCGATGCGGCGGGCGCCGAGGCCGGCCAGGTGGTGGACGGTCTGCTTGCCGGCGCCGGCGCGGGGCGGGTCCAGGACGATGAGGTCCACGTCGGTGATGCCGGTGCGCGGGAGGACCGATTCGACCTTGCCCTGTTCGATGCGGACGCGCGGGAACGCGTCCAGGTTGTGGCGCGCGTCCTCGACCGCGCGCTTGCCCGACTCGATGCCGAGGACCGCGCCCTGGTCGCCGACCCGGTCCGCGAGGGCGCCCGCGAAGAGGCCGACGCCGCAGTAGAGGTCGAGGGCCGTGTCGCCCTTGCGCGGGAGGAGGCCCTGCATGACGGCCTTCATGAGGGTGTCGGCGGCCTTCGGGTGGACCTGCCAGAAGCCGCCGCTGCCGACGCGGTGGGTGCGCTCGTCGGCGCGCTCGCGGACGAAGGCGCGGCCGTGGACGCGGTGGACCCCGCCGTCCTTCTCGTCGACGCGGAGGACGGAGACCGGCTTGTCCAGTTCGACCAGGGGGAGGCGGCCGCCGGGGCGCGGGGTCAGGATGACCTGGCGGTCGTTCGAGCCGGAGGCGGCGATGGCCTCGACCGTGGCCATGCCTTCCCAGGTGCGCTTCTCGATGCCGAGCTCCGAGACGCCCGGGGCGGCGATCATGCAGTGGTCGATGATCTCGACCTCGTGCGAGCGGTGCTTGCGCAGGCCCGCGTGGCCTTCGGCGTCGACCGCGTACTGGACGCGGGTGCGCCACTGCGGGACCTCGCCCGGCGGCAGCTTGTCGCCTTCGGCCGGCATGACGGTGCCGTCCCAGCCGGCCTCCTCCGGGGTGAGCCCGGCGAGTCGCAGCAGCTGTTCGGCGATGACCTCGCCCTTGAGGCGGCGCTGGGCGCCGGGCTTGGCGTGCTGCCAGTCGCAGCCGCCGCACTTGCCGGGGCCGGCGAAGGGGCAGGGGGCCTCGACGCGGTCCTTGGAGGGCTCGAGGATCGTGATCGCGTCGGCGCGCAGGAAGCGGGAGGTCTCCTCGCCCTCGGTGACGCGGGCGACGACCTTCTCGCCGGGCAGCGCGTGCCGGACGAAGAGGACGCGGCCCGCCTCGGTGCGGGCGATGCAGTGGCCGCCGTGGGCCACCGGGCCGACCTCGACCTCGTATTCCTCCCCGACGAGTGAGGACACAGGTGCGTTCTGCATGCGGGGGGACTCCAAGAGGAAGAGATGGTGGGCTGCTGGGGGACAGCAGCCCACCAGTCTAGTTGCTCTTGGCGGCCGGTTCCTTCTGGCCCTTCTCGACCGGGCCGCGGCGGACCGATCCCGGCGCGTTCCAGTCCTGGCGCTTCCGGGCCCGCTTCTTGGCGGCCTCGGAGGACCGGAGCTGGTACGGGACGGAGGTCACCATGACGCCGGGGGTGAAGAGGAGCCTGCCCTTGAGGCGGAGAGCGCTCTGGTTGTGGAGCAGGTGTTCGTACCAGTGGCCGACGACGTATTCGGGGATGTAGACCGAGACGGCGTCGCGCGGGCTCTCGCGGCGGATGTTCTTGACGTACTCGACGACCGGCCGGGTGATCTCGCGGTACGGCGAGTCGAGGATCTTGAGCGGCACGTTGATGCCGCGCCGGGTCCACTCCTCCTTGAGCGCCTTGGTCTCTTCCGGGTCGACGCTGACGGTGAGCGCCTCCAGCTCGTTGGCGTGCAGCAGCTTGGCGTAGGCGAGGGCCCGCAGGGTCGGCTTGTGGAGCCGGGAGACCAGGACGACGGAGCGGACGCGGGAGGGGCGGACGTACTCGTCGGGCCGTTCCTCGGCGGCGGCGATCTCCGCGGCCACCGAGTCGTAGTGCCGGCGGATCGCGGACATCGTGCCGTAGAAGATCACCATGCCGAGCAGGGCGACCCACGCGCCGTGGGTGAACTTGGTGGCGAGGACGACGACGAGGACGAGGCCGGTGAAGAAGGCGCCGAACGTGTTGATCGCGCGGGAGCGGATCATGTGGCGGCGCTTGGCCTGGTCCCGCTCCTCCCTCAGGTGCCGGTTCCAGTGCCGGACCATGCCGATCTGGCTCAGGGTGAAGGAGACGAAGACGCCGACGATGTACAGCTGGATCAGCTTGGTCGAGTCGGCCCCGTAGACCCAGACGAGGAGCGCGGCGGCGCCGGCGAGGAGCACGATGCCGTTGGAGAAGGTGAGGCGGTCGCCGCGGGTGTGCAGCTGGCGCGGCAGGTACCGGTCCTGGGCGAGGATCGAGCCGAGGAGCGGGAAGCCGTTGTACGCGGTGTTCGCCGCCAGGAAGAGGACGAGGGCGGTGGCGGCGGCCAGGACGACGAAGAGGAACGTCCCGTCGCCGAAGACGGCCGCCGCGACCTGCGAGATGACCGGGTCCTGGACGTAGCCCTCGCCGACCGGCTCGCCGTTGAGCAGCAGGTCCTGGGCGGGCTTCTCGGCCATCCGCACGTCGGTGGCAAGGGCCAGGAAGATGATGCCGCAGAACATGGTGACGGCCAGGCCGCCCATGAGGAACAGCGTGGTGGCCGCGTTCTTCGACTTCGGCTTGCGGAAGGCGGGGACGCCGTTGGAGATCGCCTCGACGCCGGTGAGGGCGGCACAGCCGGAGGAGAAGGCGCGGAGCAGCAGGAAGAACAGCGCGAAGCCGGCCAGGCCCTGGTGCTCGGGCTTGATCTCGAAGTCGGCGGTGGGGGCCTTCATGGTCTCGTCGAGGACGATCCCCTTGTACGCGCCCCAGGCGATCATGAGGAAGACACCGGCGACGAAGACGTACGTCGGGATGGCGAAGAGGCTGCCCGACTCCTTCACCCCGCGCAGGTTCATCACCGTGAGGAGCACGATGACGGCGACCGCGCAGGCCACCTTGTGCTCGACGACGAAGGGGATCGCGGAGCCGAGGTTCTCGATGCCCGAGGAGATCGAGACGGCGACGGTCAGGACGTAGTCGACGAGCAGGGCGCTCGCGACGGTGAGTCCGGCCTTCGGCCCGAGGTTGGTGTTGGCGACCTCGTAGTCGCCGCCGCCGCTCGGGTACGCGTGCACGTTCTGGCGGTACGAGGCGACGACCGTGAACATCAGGACGACGACCGCGAGCGCGATCCAGGGGCTGAAGTGGTAGGCCGACAGGCCCGCGACGGAGAGGACGAGCAGCACCTCACCGGGTGCGTACGCCACCGAGGACAGCGGGTCGGAGGCGAAGACGGGGAGGGCGATGCGCTTCGGGAGAAGGGTTTCCCCGAGCTTGTCGCTGCGCAGGGCCCGCCCGATGAGGATCCGTTTGGGCACGTCGGTCAGTTTGGACACGGAGAGGATCGTAAGCGTTCGAAATCCGCCATGCGCACCGGCACCCCCGATCCGCACCGAATCTCCCTGAGTACCACCTCGGATGCGGTCCCCGCCAGCGTTGCCGCATAAGCTCGGACCGGGCAACCCGGCAGGGCGTTGCCCGCCGCGGCCCGGGCCGATCGGGCGAGGAAAGTTGTGAGCAGGGTGTTTTCGCAGGTCAGTAAGGCGATCAGGAGTGCGGGGTAAGGGGACGTGCACATCGTCATCATGGGCTGCGGGCGAGTGGGAGCCGCTCTCGCGCAGACCCTCGAACAGCAGGGGCACACCGTCGCGGTCGTTGACCAGGACCCGACGGCCTTCCGTCGTCTGGGGTCGGGTTTCGGCGGTCGCCGGGTCACGGGCGTGGGGTTCGACCAGGACACGCTGCGTGAGGCCGGGATCGAAGAGGCCGGTGCCTTCGCCGCGGTGAGCAGCGGCGACAACTCGAACATCATCGCGGCGCGGGTCGCGCGCGAGATGTTCGGCATCGAGAACGTGGCGGCGCGGATCTACGACCCTCGCCGTGCCGAGGTCTACCAGCGCCTCGGGATCCCGACGGTCGCGACGGTCCGCTGGACCGCCGACCAGATGCTGCGGCGACTGCTCCCCTCCGGTGCGGAGCCCCTGTGGCGCGACCCGAGCGGCGGCGTGCAGCTCGCGGAGGTGCACACCTCCCCCGCCTGGATCGGGCACAAGGTGAGCCGCCTCCAGGAGGAGACCGGCGTCCGCGTCGCTTTCCTCACCCGACTGGGCGAAGCGATTCTGCCGACCTCGCAGACGGTGCTCCAGGAAGGCGACCTGGTGCACGTGATGATGCGTACGGAGGAGATCGCGAAGGTCGAGGAGGCCTTCGCCGAGGGTCCTGAGGAGGGCGGTCACTGATGCGTGTCGCTATTGCGGGCGCGGGCGCGGTGGGCCGTTCCATCGCGGGCGAGCTCCTGGAGAACGGGCACGAGGTCCTGCTGATCGACAAGGCCCCCACGGCCATCTCGGTGGAGCGGGTGCCGCAGGCGGAGTGGCTGCTCGCCGACGCGTGTGAGATCACCTCCCTTGACGAGGCGGCGCTCCAGCGCTGCAACGTGGTGATCGCGGCGACCGGCGACGACAAGGTGAACCTGGTCGTCTCGCTGCTCGCCAAGACCGAGTACGGCGTGCCGCGGGTCGTCGCCCGCGTGAACAACCCGAAGAACGAGTGGCTGTTCACCGAGGCCTGGGGCGTGGACGTCGCCGTCTCGACGCCGCGCCTCATGTCGGCCCTGGTCGAGGAGGCGGTGAGCGTCGGCGACCTCGTCCGGCTGCTCCGCTTCAGCCACGGCGACGCGAACCTGGTCGAGCTGACGCTGCCGCCGGAGTCGGCGCTCGCCGGCACCTCGGTCGGGGACGTGGACTGGCCCCAGGACACCTCGCTGGTGACGATCATCCGCGGTTCGCGGGTGCTGACGCCGAGCACCGAGGAGACCCTGGAGGCCGGCGACGAGCTGCTGTTCGTGGCCGCGCAGGCCCGCGAGGAGCAGCTGGAGGACCTGCTCCAGGTCCGCCGCGAGACCACCGAGTCGTAGAGCTCGTCCGGCTCTCTCGTGCCTCGTCGGATCTCTCTCGTACGGGGAAGGGCCCGGAACCTGTCACCAGGTTCCGGGCCCTTCCGCGTACGACGTGTACAAGGCGTTCGAGCGGTGGCTCTCAGGCCTCCGGCGTGCTCCGCGCGGCTTCCTTGCGGGCCTTCTCGGCGCGCTCCTCGGCCTCCATCTCGGCGAAGACGTCGATCGGCGGCGGCGCCTTCGCGAGGAAGACCCAGGTGAGGTAGACCGCGAGCAGGAACGGCGGGATCTTCAGGGCGACCAGGACCCAGCCGAACTTGGTCGTGTCGGCCCACCAGTACATCGGGAAGAGGATCGCGCACTTGGCGAGCAGGATGAAGCCCCAGGCCAGGCTGGCCTTCGCGTACGCCTTCTTGCGGCCCGGGTTGCGGGTGCGCCAGGAGAGGTTCTCCTTGAAGACCGGGCCGAGGATCAGGCCGATCAGCGGAACGCCCGCGAGGGTGGTGATCAGGTACGCCAGGGCGAGGCCCAGGGTGTAGAGCATGCCCGGCAGGTAGAAGTCCTTGGCGTTGCCCGTCATCATCGCGAAGACGACGCCGAAGGCGACGCCGAAGACGCCGCTGAAGGCGTGCTTGACGGTGTCGCGACGGATCAGCCGGACGGCGACCAGGACCAGCGAGACCGCGAGCGCGGCGATCGCCGAGATGTGCAGGTCCTTGTTGATCGTGAAGATCGTGACGAAGAGCAGGCCGGGCAGGACCGTCTCGATCATGCCCCGCAGTCCGCCGAAGGCCTCGAACAGCGCGGCCTCGGTGACCTCCTTCGAGGCCTGGGCGTCCTGCGGGGCCTGGGCGTCCTGATCCGTGGTCGGCTTGTCGAGGGACGTCACCGGCTACTCCTGTCCGAGCGGTCGGAGCTCGTATTTGGGGTTGAAGAGGACCCGCCGGCCGTGGCTCATGGAGATCCGGCCGGAGGCGATCAGCTTGCGGCCCGGCTCGATACCCACGATGGAGCGGCGGCCCAGCCAGACGACGTCCAGCGGGGCCGTGCCGTCGAAGAGCTCGGCCTCCAGCGCGGGCACACCGGCACGGGGGCGCAGCGTGACCGTGCGCAAGGTACCAGTCACCTTGACTATCTGGCGGTCGGAGCAGTCACAGATACGCGTGCACCCGGTGGCCTCGGCGTCCTCCTGGAGCTCCTCCGACTCCAGGTCCTCCGTGGTGGAGGAGAGCCGGTCGAGCATCCGGCGGAACCGTCCGGCCGGCTTCTCTGTACGCGGTGCAGCACTCATACAGAAAGCGTACCGGCCTCCACCTCCACGAGGAGCGGCTGTACGCACGACGTTCGCTTCACCGTTCGAAGCGGTAGCCCATGCCCGGTTCGGTGACGAAATGGCGGGGGTGCGAGGGGTCGGCCTCCAGCTTGCGCCGCAGCTGCGCCATGTACACCCGGAGGTAGTTGGTCTCCGTCCCGTACGAGGGGCCCCAGACCTCCTGGAGGAGCTGCTTCTGGCTGACCAGCCGCCCGCCGTTGCGGACGAGGACCTCCAGGAGGTGCCACTCGGTGGGGGTGAGCCGGACGTCCCGTCCTCCGCGGTTGACCTTCTTCGCGGCCAGGTCGACGGTGAAGCCCTCGGTCTCGACGACCACGACCCCGTCCTCGACGCCGCCGACCGGCTCGGCGCGGCGCACGGCCGCGCGCAGCCGCGCGAGCAGCTCGTCCATGCCGAAGGGCTTGGTGACGTAGTCGTCGGCGCCCGCGTCGAGCGCCTCGACCTTCTCGTCGGAGGTCTGCCGTGCGGAGAGGACGAGGATCGGCACCCTCGTCCAGCCGCGCAGGCCCTTGATGACCTCGACGCCGTCCATGTCGGGCAGGCCGAGGTCGAGGACGACGACGTCGGGGTGGCGTTCGGCGGCCAGCCGGAGGGCGGTGGCGCCGTCGGGTGCGGCGTCGACCTCGTACTTCCGCGCCTTGAGGTTGATCACCAGGGCGCGGACGATCTGTGGCTCGTCGTCGACCACGAGGACCCGGGTCATGGAGGGGGACCTTCCTTCTTCGGTGGGGCGGTACGGGGACAGGCACCGCAGGGAGCGGTACGGGACCGGGTCGCGGTGCGCGGTGCGCGCGGTTCAGCTCACGGCGTGCGCCGGGAGGTCGGCGGGCGGCGCCGGGGCCCCGCCCCGTACGGCCCTGAAGGTGAGCACCATGGTCAGCCCGCCGCCCGGGGTGTCCTCGGCGGAGAGGGTTCCGCCCATGGCCTCGACGAAGCCGCGGGCGACCGCGAGGCCCAGTCCGACGCCGGCGCCGCGGGGAGCGTCGCCGAAGCGCTGGAACGGCTCGAAGATGCCGTCCTTGCTCTCGTCGGGCACCCCGGGGCCGCGGTCCACGACGCGCAGCTCGACCCGTTCGCCCAGGGTGCTGGCGGCGACCACCACCGGTACGCCCTCCGGGCTGTACTTCACGGCGTTCTCGACGATGTTGGCGACGGCCCGCTCCAGGAGGCCCTTGTCGACGTCGACCATCGGCAGCGTCTCGGGTATGTCGAGCTCGGCGCTGCCGTCCGGCACTCCCCCGAGGGCCATCGGGACGACCTCGTCGAGGTCGACCGTGCGGATCAGCGGGGTGACGGTGCCGGTCTGCAGGCGGGACATGTCGAGGAGGTTGCCGACGAGGTGGTCGAGGCGGTCGGCGCCGGCCTCGATGCCCTCCAGGAGCTCGCCGCGGTCCTGCTCGGACCATTCGACGTCGTCGGAGCGGAGGGAGGAGACGGAGGCCTTGATGCTCGCGAGCGGGGTCCGCAGGTCGTGGCTGACGGCGGCCAGCAGGGACGTACGGATCTTGTTGCCCTCGGCCTGCTTCCTGGCCTCCTCCGCCTCGCCCACGAGCCGCTGCCGGTCGAGGACGACCGCCGCCTGGGCGGCGAAGGCGCCGAGCACCCGCCGGTCCTCCGCCGGGAGGACCCGGCCGGTGAGCGCGAGGGCCAGGCGGTCGCCGACGGGCATGTCCACGTCGGCGTCCTCCGGCCGGGCGACCGGGTGGGGTCCCACGCTCGCGGCCTGCGTCCACGGCTCGACCTCGTCCGCCCGCTCCAGCAGCGTCACCGTCTCCATCGAGAAGGTCTCGCGGACCCGTTCGAGGAGGGCGTCGAGGCTGGTCTCGCCGCGCAGCACACTGCCGGCGAGGTACGACAGCACCTCGGCCTCGGCGCGGAGCCGGGCGGCCTGATGGGTGCGGCGGGCGGCCAGGTCCACCACGGAGGCGACCGCCATCGCGACGCCGAGGAAGACGGCGAGGGCGACGATGTTCTTGGGGTCGGCGATGGTGATCCGGTGGACGGGCGGGGTGAAGAACCAGTTCAGGAGCAGGGATCCGGCCGCCGCCGAGGCGAGCGCGGGCAGGAACCCGCCGAGCATCGCGGCGGCGACGGTCAGCGCGAGGAAGAGCAGCATGTCGTTGGCGAGGCCGAGGTCGGCGTCGACGTGCGTGAGGAGCAGGGCCAGGAGGACGGGCCCGGCGACGCCGACGAGCCAGCCGCCGAGGATCCGGGACCGTCCGAGGCGCGCCCCGCGCGAGACCGGCAGGCCCCGCCCCTTGGCGACCTCGCTGTGGGTGACGATGTGGACGTCGAGGTCGGGCCCGGAGTCCCGGGCCACGGTCTGGCCGACGCCGGGGCCGAGTATGTACTGCCAGGTGCGGCGGCGGCTGGAGCCGAGGACGATCTGGGTGGCGTTGACCCCGCGCGCGAACTCCAGCAGCGCGGAGGGGATGTCGTCGCCGATGACGTGGTGGAACGTTCCGCCGAGATCCTCGACGAGGGTCCGCTGGACGGCCAGCTCCTTGGGCGAGGCCGCGGTGAGGCCGTCGCTGCGGGCGATGTAGACGGCGAGGACCTCGCCGCCCGCGCCCTTCTCGGCCAGCCGGGTGGCCCGCCGTATGAGCGTGCGGCCCTCGGGACCGCCGGTGAGGCCGACGACGATGCGCTCCCTGGCCTGCCAGGTGGAGCGGATGTTGTGCTCGCCCCGGTACCGCTGGAGGTACTCGTCGACCCGGTCGGCCGTCCAGAGCAGGGCCAGCTCGCGCAGGGCGGTGAGGTTGCCGGGGCGGAAGTAGTTGGAGAGGGCCGCGTCGACCTTGTCCGAGGTGTACACGTTGCCGTGCGCCATCCGGCGCCGGAGGGCCTCCGGGGACATGTCGACCAGCTCGATCTGGTCGGCCCGGCGGACGACCTCGTCCGGGACGGTCTCCTTCTGCCGTACGCCCGTGATCGACTCGACGACGTCGCCCAGGGACTCCAGGTGCTGGATGTTCACGGTCGATACGACGTCGATGCCGGCGGCGAGGAGCTCGGCCACGTCCTGCCAGCGCTTCGGGTTCCGGGAGCCGGGGACGTTCGTGTGGGCGAGCTCGTCGACGAGGGCGACGGCGGGCTTCCTGGCCAGGACCGCGTCGACGTCCATCTCGGTGAAGGTGGCCCCCCGGTACTCCAGGGTCCGCCGCGGCACCTGCTCCAGGCCGTGCAGCATCACCTCCGTACGCGGCCGTCCGTGGTGCTCCACGAAGGCCACCACGCAGTCCGTGCCGCGCTCCACCCGGCGGTGTCCCTCGGAGAGCATCGCGTACGTCTTGCCGACGCCCGGCGCAGCGCCGAGGTAGATCCGAAGCTTGCCGCGTCCCATGGCATGACCATACGTCCAGCCAATCGGACATTCCGCGCACCGGGAGAGGCCCCGGGGCGGTATTGACGTGATTCTGATGTCCGGACGTCGGCGGGACGGCCACCCGGCCCGCCGCCCGGCCCGTCAGTGCTCGATGATCTCGCCGTCGCTCAGCTCCAGGACCCGGTCCGCCAGGCCCAGGAGCTGGGGGTCGTGCGTGGCGACCAGGGCCGTGCAGCCCTCGCTGCGCACCACCGCGCGCAGCAGCTCCATGACGGCGAGCCCGGTCTCCGCGTCCAGCTGCCCGGTCGGCTCGTCGGCGATCAGCAGGGCCGGCTTGTTGGCGAGGGCGCGGGCGATGGCGACCCGCTGCTGCTGGCCGCCGGAGAGCTCCCCGGGCCGCTGGGCAGCGTGGTCGGCGAGGCCCACGAGGGAGAGCAGCAGGGCGACCCGCTCCTCGCGCTCCTTCGGATCGGCCTTCCGCAGCCGCAGGGGTACGCCCACGTTCTCGGCGGCGGAGAGGATCGGGAGGAGCCCGAAGGACTGGAAGATGAAGCCGATCCGGTCCCGGCGCAGCTCGAGGAGCCCGTTCTCGCCGAGCGTGGAGAGGTCGGTGCCGTCGATGACGATCCGGCCCCCGTCGGCGCTGTCGAGGCCGCCCACGAGATTGAGCAGCGTCGTCTTGCCGGATCCCGAGCGGCCCTTGAGGGCGACGAGCTCGCCGCGCGGGATGTCGAAGGAGACCCCGCGCAGGGCGTGGACGGCGGCCTCGCCCGTGCCGTACGAGCGGCGGAGGTCCTCGACGCGGACCATCGGCAGGCCGGCCGGGTCCTCGGCGACGGCCGTCGCGGATCGCGTGCTGCTCTCACTCACCCTGTACTCCCCCTCCTCGAACACATGCGCCCGCCAGTATGGTCCGCGGCCGGGCCCCAGGGCCAGACCCGGAAACGACCGTGGGCCGCTTCCCGTACGAGTCGTACGGGAAGCGGCCCACCATCAACGTTCCGAATCGGAATCGCGGCTCAGCGGATCTCGGTGACCTCCGGGCCGCGCTGGAGCTGCCCCATGCCGCCGGAGAAGCGCGAGTTCGCCTGCTCCTCCTGCTGGACACCGTCCGGCACCATCTGCGCGTCGTTCGGGAGCTTGAGGACGATCGGGTCGCGCGGGGCCATGGGACCGTCACCGCGGACGATCACGGTGTCCCGCACGATCTGTTCGAGGAGTCCGGCGGCCTCGGGCTGCACCGCGCCCTGCCCGGAGATCACTCCGCGCAGGAACCAGCGGGGCCCGTCGACGCCCACGAAGCGCACCAGCTGTACGCCGCGGTTGCCGTCCGGCAGCTGCACGGGCACCTGGGCCCGCAGTTCCCAGCCGAGGGGGCCCTCGACCTCGTCGATGACACCGCCCTGCTGGATGATGCCGGTCGCGATCTCGTCGCGGACCTCGCCCCAGATGCCCTCGTTCTTCGGGGCGGCGAAGGCCTGGAGCTGCACGGCGCTGTCGCGCAGGACGACGGTGGCCGCGACGATCGCGTCACCCGCCACCTCGACCCGCAGCTCCATGCCCTCGACTCCGGGCACGAAGACGCCACCGAGGTCGACCCGGCCGTCCTCCGGCGTGGAGACCTCGGAGATGTCCCACGGTCCGTCGGGCCGGGGCGCAGGCGGAAGGTTCACCCGACGCGGCGCCTCGGCCGATGCGCCGTCGCCGGCCTCGACCTCCTCGACGCCCTGCTCGGCCTCGCCCGCTGCGTCCTCAGCGGCACCGCTCTTCTTGCGACGTCCGAACACGTCACTGTCCTTCCCGGTCGGATACGACCGAAGCGTATCGATTCCCACCCGTTGAGCCGTCCACGGCGGCATGGCCGCCGGTGGACCCGAAGCCCCCCTCGGCCCGCGCCGAGCCGGGAAGCTCCGCCACCTCGTGGAAGCGCACCTTCTCGACCTGCTGGACGACCAGTTGGGCAATCCGGTCGAACCGCTCGAACCGCACGCTCTCGCGCGGGTCGAGATTGACCACGATCACTTTGATCTCTCCACGGTACCCGGCATCCACCGTCCCCGGGGCATTCACCAGGGCGACTCCGCAGCGGGCGGCCAGGCCGGAGCGGGGGTGCACGAAGGCGGCGTACCCGTCCGGCAGCGCGATGGAGACCCCGGTGGGCAGCACGGCGCGCTCCCCGGGGGCGAGGACGGCGGCCTCGGTGGTCACGAGGTCGGCGCCGGCGTCGCCGGGGTGCCCGTAGGCCGGGACCGGCACCTCGGGGTCCAGGAGCCGGATCAGTACGTCGATGGGCTTGCTCATCAGGGGTTCACCTCGAAGGCGCGGGCGCGCCGGACCTGGTCGGGGTCGGACATGGCCGCCTGGATCTCCTCCGGCCGGCCGTTGTCGATGAAGTGGTCGACCTTGACCTCGACGAAGAGGGCGTCCGCGCGGACGGCGACGGGGCCCTCGGGCCCGCCGATCCGGCCGACGGCGGTCGAGAAGATCTTGCGGCCGTGCACGGCGGTGACCGCGGCCTCCAGGTGGAGCACGGTGCCCACCGGGACGGGACGCGCGAAGTCGGTTTCCAGTCTGCCGGTCACGGCGATGACCCGCAGCAGCCAGTTCAGGGAGCCGAGGGTCTCGTCGAGCGCGGTGGCGAGGACGCCGCCGTGCGCGAGGCCGGGGGCGCCCTGGTGGTCGGGGGTCACGGTGAACTCGGCGGTGACGGTCACGCCCTCGCCCGCCCGCGCCTCCAGGTGCAGGCCGTGGGGCTGGCCGCCGCCGCACCCGAAGCAGTACTCGTAGTGCGAACCGAGCAGCTCGCCGGGGGCCGGCGCGTCGGGGTGGCGCACCGGCGGTATGGCGTCGGCCGGCGGGGTGAGGGCGGCAGATGTTGCAGTCACAGGCGCAGACCTTACCCGCGCGGCCGGGCGCGGGTCGCGCCGTGCCAAGCTTGGACGCATGCAGCCTTCCGCGCCGTCCCCCGCCCCCTCCTCCGAGCCTTCGCCCGGGCTGTCCGCCGAGTCGTCCGTCGAGACCTCCGTCGGGGAGCCCGTCGGGGCGCCCGCCGAATCGTCCCAGGTGACGGCCCCGGCCTCGGCGGCGGCCGCGCCGCGCTTCGACGAGCGGCTGACGGCTCCCCGTTCGTGGTGGGTGATCGCGGGCCTGCTCGGTCTGTCCGGCGGTCTGGTCATGTCCCCGATGGGGGCGGTCCCGATGCTGGGCGGGGTGATCGTGGCGGCGGTGCTCGCCGGGGCGGCGGTCTCCTCGTACGGCTCCGCCCGGATCCGGGTGGTGGCCGGTTCGCTGGTGGCGGGCGAGGCGCGGATCCCGGTCTCGGCACTCGGGGCGGCCGAGGTCCTGGACGCGGAGGAGGCGCGCGCCTGGCGCTCGTACAAGGCCGACCCGCGCGCCTTCATGGTGATGCGCAGTTACGTGCCGGGGGCGGTACGTGTCGAGGTCACGGACCCGGCGGACCCGACGCCGTACGTGTACCTGTCCAGCCGTGCGCCGGAGGCGCTCGTGGAGGCGCTGGAGTCCGTACGCGCCGAAGCCTGACCCGGCCGGGTCGTACACGCCTGAGCCCGTCCCAGGAGGCGCTGGTACGCGCTGGGCAGCCCGTCCCAGGAGGCGCTGGACCGCGCCTGGGCAAGCCAGTCCCGGGAGGCGCCTGGGCCCGTCCCAGGAGTCCGTACGCGCGCCGAGGTCGCCGTCGGGCCGCCCCGCCCGGGCGGTGGTGGTGACCGGCCCGGCGGGGAGAGCTAGAAGCCGATCTCCTTGGGGTTCTCGGGCTGGTCCAGCGGGGGCAGCTCGGGGAGGTCGTCCCAGGGGATCTGGCGGGCTCGCAGGTCCTTGCGGATGTGCTCCGCGAGCTTCTTGGTGTCGCGCCGGTTCATGACCGCGCCGACGGCGGCGCCGACCATGAAGGGCATGAGGTTCGGCAGGTTGCGCACCATGCGCTTCATGATCTGCTGGCGCAGCTCGCGCTTGAGCTGCCCGCCGAGTGCCGCGTTGACGGTGGTGGGCCTGGTGGGGTCGATGCCCCGCTCCTCGGCCCAGGAGGTCAGATAGGCGGTCGAGCGCTGTGTGATCCGGCCTGGCGGCCGCAGTCCGTACACCTCGTGAAGTTCGGCGATGAGCTTGAGCTCGACGGCGGCGACGCCGGTGATCTCGGCCGCCAGTTCGGCCGGCATGGCCGGGGGTACGGGAAGCATGGCGGCGGCGCCGACGCCCGCGCCGACGGTCGAGCTCGCGTTCGCGGCGCCCATGACGAGTTTGTCGGCGATCGCCTCGGGTCCGAGCCCGGGGAAGTGTCTGCGCAGGGTCGCCAGGTCGCGGACCGGGATCCGCGGGGCGAGGTCGATCAACCGATCCGCCAGATGGCCGATGCCGGCCTTGGCGCTGTCGCCGCCGCGCCTCACGCCGTCCCTGACGCTCTGCGCGACGCCGCGCCGGACGGCCTCGATACGGTCGGAGTCGATCTTTATTCTGTCCAGCTGGGCCCGCGCGGGGTTGGCCAGCCGTTTGACGGCGTCCAGGCGGGCCTGGCGCGCCGAGGCCCGGACCTCGGCCCGCTCCGCGGGGAGCCGTGCCGAATCCGGTCCGGTGCCCGAACCGGCAGCCGGCTCGACACGCGAACCGGTTACCGCCTCGATGTCCGCGACGACTGCTTCGAGCGAGGCCGAACGGCCCCGCTCGTCGTCACGTGCACCGGGGGAGGGCAGGGGGGCGGCCCGCTCGGCTTCAGGGGCCTTCTGGGCACCCTCTGCCGGGCTTGTGCCGCCCTTGTCCGTCTCCGAGCTCCCAGGGAGCCGCAGACGCCGCTTCCGGGACGGTGTGTCGCCTGCCACGGCCGAGCAGTCTCAGTCGCAGTCGCGGCAGATCGGCTGACCGTTCTTCTCCCGGGCCAGCTGGCTCCGGTGGTGCACGAGGAAGCAGCTCATGCACGTGAACTCGTCGGCCTGCTTGGGCAGGACCCGAACGGCGAGCTCCTCGTTCGAAAGGTCGGCGCCGGGCAGCTCCAGGCCTTCCGCGGCCTCGAACTCGTCGACGTCGACCGTCGAGGTCGACTTGTCGTTCCGGCGAGCCTTCAGTTCTTCAAGGCTGTCCGAGTCGACGTCGTCGTCGGTCTTGCGTGGGGTGTCGTAATCCGTTGCCATGTCGCTCTCCCCCTCTGGGTGGTTGCGGTGTCTCAGCGCACGTAACGCGTGAGAGGTCGGACTTGTGCCCGACCTGAGGCGGAGATTTTGCCTCACATCAAGGTCTGTTACTCAATCGACACCCGTCGCGCCCTCTCATGAGTGATCGGCTTCGGGTGGCGAACCGGACCGTACACGGTCCTCCGGGCGCCCTTCACAGGCGCCACCCCGTGTACTTCCCGTCATTCCGGGCCCCGGAAACCCGGACTTTTCCTGGTTTTCCGAGGGATTTCTCGGTCACGGAGAGTGGAGGTCCGGACACCCTCTCCTGTGATCGATCACACATGAGCGTCTCAGAATCAGGGCCCGGGAATTCCGCGCAAAGCGAACGGAACCGGTCGGCTCGTGCAGTGTGTCAGATCGGCAGAGTGACGCGCATCACGAGACCACCGCCCTCGCGGGGCTCCGCGATGATACGGCCGCCGTGCGCCCGCGCCACGGACCGCGCGATCGACAGGCCGAGGCCGACCCCCTTGTCACTGCCGGTGCGCTCCTGCCGGAGCCGCCGGAACGGTTCGAAGAGGTTGTCGATCTCGTACGCGGGGACCACCGGTCCCGTGTTCGACACGACCAGGACCGCCTGGCCGTCCTCGATCTCGGTGGTGACCTCCACCCAGCCTCCTTCCGGCACGTTGTACCTGACGGCGTTCTGGAGCAGGTTCAGCGCGATCCGCTCCAGCAGTACGCCGTTGCCCTGGACCACCGCGGGCGCGCGCTCGCCCCTGATCTCGACGCCCTTGGCCACGGCCTCGGCGTGCGTCTGGTCGATGCCGCGGGAGGCGACCTCGGCGAGGTCGACGGGTTTGCGCTCGATGATCTGGTTGTCGCTCCTGGCGAGCAGCAGCAGGCCCTCGACGAGCTGTTCGCTGCGCTCGTTGGTGGCGAGCAGGGTCTTGCCGAGCTGTTGGAGCTCCACCGGCGCCCCGGGGTCCGAGAGGTGGACCTCCAGGAGCGTGCGGTTGATCGCGAGCGGGGTGCGCAGCTCGTGCGAGGCGTTGGCGACGAACCGCTGCTGGGCGGTGAAGGCGCGCTCCAGGCGCTCCAGCATCTCGTCGAAGGTGTCGGCGAGCTCCTTGAGCTCGTCGTCGGGGCCGTCCAGCTCGATCCGGCGGGCCAGGTCGGACCCGGCCACCTGGCGGGCGGTGCGGGTGATCCGGCCGAGCGGGGAGAGCACCCGGCCCGCCATGGCGTAGCCGAAGGCGAAGGCGATGATGCTCAGGCCGAGCAGGGCGAAGAGCGAGCGGCGCAGGAGGTCGTCCAGGGCCAGGTCGCTCTGGTGCCGCAGACAGACCGAGACGGCTTCGTTGAGCTGTTCCCCGGTCCCCTGGACGGGCAGCTGACACCAGGAGGTGGTCGGCTGGACCTTGCCCTCGACGACCTTGAAGGGAAGCTCGGAGGCGCTGTCGCTCAGCGTCTGCGCCGTGAAGAGGTAGATGATCGAGAGCAGCAGGATGCCGGCGATCAGGAACATCCCGCCGTACAGCAGCGTGAGTCGTATGCGGATGGTCGGGCGCAGCAGCGGCCGGACCGGGTCCCGGGGGTCCCAGGTCGGTTTCGGAGGCGCCTGCGGGTGGGGCGCGGGAGTCGTGGCCATCGCGTCAGATCCGGTACCCGGAGCCGGGCACGGTGACGATGACCGGGGGCTCGCCGAGCTTGCGGCGCAGGGTCATGACGGTGACGCGCACCACGTTGGTGAAGGGGTCGGTGTTCTCGTCCCAGGCCTTCTCCAGGAGCTGCTCGGCCGAGACGACGGCGCCCTCGCTGCGCATGAGGACTTCGAGGACGGCGAACTCCTTCGGCGCGAGCTGGACCTCCTTGCCCTCGCGGAAGACCTCACGGCGGTTCGGGTCGAGCTTGATCCCGGCGCGCTCCAGGACGGGCGGGAGCGGCACGGTGGTGCGCCGGCCGAGGGCGCGCACGCGCGCGGTGAGCTCGGTGAAGGCGAAGGGCTTGGGGAGGTAGTCGTCCGCGCCGAGCTCCAGGCCCTCGACCCGGTCGCTGACGTCGCCGGACGCGGTGAGCATCAGCACGCGCGTGGGCATGCCGAGCTCGACGATCTTGCGGCAGACGTCGTCGCCGTGGACGAGCGGGAGGTCGCGGTCGAGGACGACGACGTCGTAGTCGTTCACCCCGACGCGCTCCAGGGCGGCGGCGCCGTCGTACACGACGTCGACCGCCATGGCCTCCCGGCGCAGTCCGGTGGCCACCGCATCGGCGAGCAGCTGCTCGTCCTCGACGACGAGTACGCGCACGTCGTATTCCTTCCCTTTGAGCCGCCGCCCGCAGGGAGACCGGCTGAAAACCTGAGCACTGACTGTGCGTGTCCATCCTGCCCCGTACGCGCGTAAACCGGCTGTAAGACGGCTGTGCTGGGGGCGGGGCGTGGGGGGTGGTGAGGAGGGGGCGCACGGTCGGGCGTTTGACCCCTCGAACGGTGGCCCACGAAGAATTCACCTGATTCACGGGCCAGTTGAGGTTTCTGCCCGGAAGCGGGTGGGGAGGACGTCTGCACACCCCGTGATCACGCCCTGTATGTGGCGCGCCACCTACCGCCTTCTGTCCCCCAGAGGCAGCAGTGTGTGATCCACCCACCCTCGGCACACCCCCGTGCCACCGGACCCACGACGAGGGGGCGCACGATGGACGCTTTCACCGCAGGACTGCTGCACCGGATCAGGGCCGCTCAGACTGACCTCACGCACGCTCGTGAGACGGGCGACGACTTCCTCGCGGACGTCGAGCTGGCGGAGCTGGAGGACCTGCACCGCCTGGCCGCCGAGCACGGCGTGGAGGTCGCCGCGCCGGGCGTCTGACCCGACCCGACCCACGCGTGCGAGGGCCCCGGAGCCGTCCAGGCTCCGGGGCCCTCGCACGTCCTCCTGACGGGAGGGCGGCTCCGGTCTAGTCGTGCCAGGCCCCGAGCTCCTCCAGGAGCTCCTGGAGCGGCGCGAAGACGCCCGGCGAGGCCGCCACGGTCAGCTCGCCCGACTCCGGCTCCCCCGGTCGGCCACCCGTCAGGGCGCCCGCCTCGCGGGCGATGAGCGCCCCCGCCGCCAGGTCCCAGGGGTTGAGGCCGCGCTCGTAGTACGCGTCGAGGCGGCCGGCGGCGACGTCGCACAGGTCGATCGCGGCCGAGCCTCCCCGGCGGATGTCCCGGACGCGCGGGATCACGCGCTGGGCGACGTCGGCCTGGTGGGCGCGCCGGGACTGGATGTACCCGAAGCCGGTGCCCACGAGGGCCTGGTCGAGCTCGGGCGAGGGGCGGGCGGCGAGGCGCCGCTCCCCCGCGTACGCGCCGCCGCCGAGGACCGCCCGGTAGGTCTCGCCGCGCATCGGGACGTCGACGACGCCGACCACGGTCTCGCCGTCCCGCTCGGCGGCGATCGAGACCGCCCAGGTGGGCAGGCCGTACAGGTAGTTCACCGTGCCGTCGAGCGGGTCGATGACCCAGCGGATCCCGCTCGTCCCGGGGCTCGACGCACCCTCCTCGCCGAGGAAGCCGTCCTGCGGGCGGTGCTCGGCGAGGAAGCCGGTGATCAGTTTCTCGGCGGCGATGTCCATCTCGGTGACCACGTCGATGGGGCTCGACTTGGTCTTCGCCACGGCCAGGTCGTCCGGCCGGCCGTCGCGCAGCAGCGCTCCGGCCCGCCGGGCGGCCTCCAGGCCGAGGTCGAGCAGTTCGGTGAGCAGTGGGTCGGTCACGTCGGTCACGCTGACTCCTTACGCGTACGGACTGTCGGCGCCGGCCGCCGCCGGCCGCTCCGCCCTGGCCGGGCAGCAGCCGATGGGGCACAGGTCGTGGGAGGCGCCGAGGGCGCCGAGGGCGCACCGCTCGGCCCGGGCCCCCCGCTCGTTCGCCGCGCGCTCCAGGACGAGCTCGCGGACGGCCGCGGCGAAGCGCGGGTCGGCCCCGACGGTCGCGGAGCGCCGGACGGGCAGGCCGAGCTCGGCCGCCTTGGCGGTGGCCTCCGTGTCGAGGTCGTACAGGACCTCCATGTGGTCGGAGACGAAGCCGATCGGGACCATGACGGCCGCGGGCACCCCGGCGCCGTGCAGCTCCTCCAGGTGGTCGCAGATGTCGGGCTCCAGCCACGGGATGTGGGGGGCGCCGCTGCGGGACTGGTAGACGAGCTTCCAGGGGTACGCGACGCCGGTCTCCTCGCGGACCGCCTCGACGATCACCCGCGCCACGTCGAGGTGCTGGCGCACATAGGCACCGCCCTCGCCGTGTTCGGTGACCGGGCCGGAGCTGTCGGCGGCGGAGTCGGGGATGGAGTGGGTCGTGAAGGCGAGGTGTGCGCCGTCCCGGACGGACGCGTCGAGGTCGGCGAGGGAGGCGAGCACGCCCTCGACCATGGGCTCGACGAAGCCGGGGTGGTTGAAGTAGTGCCGGAGCTTGTCGACCCGGGGCAGCGGGAGCCCTTCGGCCTCCAGGGCGGCGAGCGCGTCGGCGAGGTTCTCGCGGTACTGGCGGCAGCCGGAGTAGGAGGCGTACGCGCTGGTGGTGAGGACGGCGATGTGGCGCCGGCCGTCGGTGATCATCTCGCGGAGGGTGTCGGTGAGGTACGGCGCCCAGTTCCGGTTTCCCCAGTAGACCGGGAGGCCGAGACCGGCCTCCGTGAAGTCCGTCCGCAGCGCGTCGAGCAGCGCGCGGTTCTGGTCGTTGATCGGGCTGACGCCGCCGAAGAGGAAGTAGTGCTGCCCCACTTCCTTGAGCCGCTCCTTCGGGATGCCTCGGCCGCGCGTCACGTTCTCCAGGAACGGGACCACGTCGTCCGGGCCCTCGGGGCCGCCGAAGGAGAGCAGCAGCAGGGCGTCGTACGGGGCGGGATCGTGCTGATCGGACATGGCACCGATCTTCCCACCCGCTTCCGGCGGTGGAGGGCGCGGCCCGTCCGACGGCGTTCGTCCCACGGCAGGGCGCGGCCCGCCCCACGGCGGCGGGCGCGGCCCGTCCGACGGACGTCCGTCCGACGGCGTCCGTCCGACGGAGCGCCCGGCGGAGCGCCCGGCGGCGCCTGTCCGAAAAGGGGGATGACCGATCGACTTCAACACCGTAGGCTTTAGCTATTAATTACACGTGTTGAGTCGTCGCCCGGAGCCAGCTCCGAAGCACGGAGATCCGGAGAGCCTCTTGCCCAGCCCCTACCGCGCGATCTTCGCGGCCCCCGGAACCACCTCGTTCTCCGTCGCCGGATTCTTCGGCCGGATGCCGCTGTCCATGATGGGCATCGGCGTCGTCACCATGATCTCGCAGGTCACCGGCAGGTACGGCCTCGCCGGCGCGCTCTCGGCGGCGCTCGCGATGTCCGCCGCGGTCCTCGGCCCCCTGGTCTCGCGTCTGGTCGACCGCCACGGGCAGCGCAGGGTGCTCCGCCCCGCGACCCTCATCTCGCTCGCCGGTGCCGCCGGCCTGCTCGTCTGCGTGCAGCAGGAGGCGCCCGACTGGACGCTCTTCGTCTTCACGGCCGTGATCGGCTGTGTGCCGAGCATCGGGGCGATGACCCGGTCCCGCTGGGCGGAGATCTACCGCGGCGACGAGCGGCGCCTGCACACCGCGTACTCGTGGGAGTCGATCGTCGACGAGGTGTGCTTCATCTTCGGTCCGATCATCTCCATCGGTCTGTCGACGACCTGGTTCCCCGAGGCCGGCCCGCTCTTCGCCGGGATGTTCCTGGCCGTCGGCGTCTTCTGGCTGACCGCGCAGCGCGCCACGGAGCCCGTGCCGCACCCCCGGGAGAGCGGCGAGAAGACCACGTCCGCGCTCCGCTCCCCCGGTCTCCAGGTCCTCGCCCTCGCCTTCGTCGCCACCGGGGCCGTCTTCGGCTCGGTGGACGTCGTGACCGTGGCCTTCGCCGAGGAGCAGGGCCACAAGGCGGCCGCCAGCCTCGTCCTCGCCGTCTACGCCCTCGGCTCCTGTCTGGCCGGCGCCGTCTTCGGACTGCTGCACCTCAAGGGCGAGCCGTCCCGCCGCTGGCTCCTGGGCGTCTGCGCGATGGCCGTGAGTATGATCCCCCTCCTACTGGCCGGGAACTTGCCGTTGCTGGCCGTGGCGCTCTTTGTCGCGGGCCTCTCCATCGCACCGACGATGGTGACCACGATGGCCCTCGTCGAAGCGCACGTACCGCGCACCAAGCTGACCGAGGGCATGACCTGGACGGGTACCGGGCTCGCGATCGGCGTGGCGCTCGGCTCCTCGGCCGCCGGCTGGGTGGTCGACGCGTCCGGGGCGGAGGCGGGGTACGTGGTGCCCGTCGTCTCGGGTGCGCTCGCGGTCGCGGTGGGTCTCCTCGGACACCGCCGGCTGAGCAGGCCGGCGCCGAACCGGGAGGGGCAGCGTGAGCGGGACGACAACAGCGGGGTCGGGAAGCGCCAGGACGGAGAGCAGCCCGTGGCGTAACTGGGCGGGGAACGTCACCTCACGTCCGGTACGGGAGGTGAGCCCGGCCTCGGCCGAGGAGCTCGCCGAGGCGGTGCGCCGGGCGGCCGCGGACGGCCTGCGGGTGAAGACGGTCGGCACCGGCCACTCCTTCACCTCGATCGCCGCCACCGACGGGGTGCTGATCCGGCCCGGGCTGCTGACCGGGATCCGGCGCATCGACCGCGAGGCGATGACCGTCACGGTCGAGTCGGGCACCCCGCTCAAGCGGCTCAACGTGGCGCTGGCCCGGGAGGGCCTGTCGCTCACGAACATGGGCGACATCATGGAGCAGACCGTCGCCGGGGCCACCTCCACGGGCACCCACGGCACGGGCCGCGACTCCGCCTCGATAGCCGCGCAGATCCGCGAGCTGGAGCTGGTGACGGCGGACGGGCGGCTGCTGACCTGCTCGGAGAAGGAGAATCCCGAGGTCTTCGCGGCCGCCCGGATCGGGCTCGGCGCCCTCGGTGTGGTCACGGCCATCACCTTCGCGGTGGAGCCGGTCTTCCTGCTCACCGCGCGCGAGGAGCCGATGACCTTCGACCGGGTCACCTCGGAGTTCGACGCGCTGCACGCGGAGAACGAGCACTTCGAGTTCTACTGGTTCCCCCACACGGACAACTGCAACACCAAGCGCAACAACCGCAGCGCGGGCCCCGCAGCTCCTCCCGGAAGGGTCAGCGGCTGGATCGAGGACGAGCTCCTCTCCAACGGGCTCTTCCAGGTGGCCTGCTCGGTGGGGCGCGCGGTCCCGCCGGTCATCCCCTCGATCGCCAAGGTCTCCAGCAGGGCCCTGTCGGCCCGTACCTACACCGACATCCCGTACAAGGTCTTCACCTCGCCTCGCCGGGTGCGCTTCCTGGAGATGGAGTACGCGCTCCCGCGCGAGGCGGCGGTCGCCGCGCTGCGGGAGGTCAAGGCGATGGTCGAGCGCTCGCCGCTCAAGGTGAGCTTCCCGGTGGAGGTGCGTACGGCGCCGGCCGACGACATCGCGCTGTCCACGGCCTCGGGGCGGGAGACCGCGTACATCGCCGTCCACCTCTACAAGGGAACGCCCCACCGCGCGTACTTCACCGCGGTGGAGCGCATCATGACGGCGCACGGGGGGCGCCCCCACTGGGGCAAGGTCCACACCCGTGACGCCGCCTACCTCTCCGAGGTCTACCCGCGCTTCGCCGAGTTCACGGCGCTGCGCGACCGGCTGGACCCGGACCGGCTGTTCGGCAACGACTACCTGCGCCGGGTCCTCGGCGACTGACGGTCACCCGGTGCCGGTCCCGGCACCGGCCGGGTCCGGGGCCGCCGGGTCGGCGGCGCCGGTGGTCGGGGTCTGCGTCGGCTCGGTCGGCTCCGTGGGCTCCGTCGGATCGGCCGGATCGGCCGGATCGGCCGTGGGGCCGGTCGGCGTCGGGGTGGGCGTCGACTCGCCGCCGGTGGAACCGGTGGGGTCCGTGGAGTCCGTGGGCGTCGGCTCCGGGTCCGGGGTCGCGGTGCCGGTGCCTTCGGTGCCCTGATCGCCCGGGTCCGGCGTGACGCCCGTCGCGGGGGTGCCGTCGCCGTCCTCCCGCTGTCCGCCGTCGCCGGCCGAGCCGGACGGCGTGGGAGCGGGGGTCTCGCCCCGGTCCGGCGCGTCCTGGCCGGAGTGCCCGCCGCCACGGACGACGGAACCGAAGGTGGTGGCCCCCTGGGTGCCGCTGAAGTCCTGGCCGGAGACCAGTTCGTAGGTGGTGATGCCGCCCATCGTGACGCCGAAGACCAGGGCCGCGGCGATCATCGGGCGCTTCCAGCCCCGGACGCGGGTGCCGTGGGTCGTCGCCGCGCCGAACTCCTCCTCGGGCTCGGACGCGCCGGAGTACGTGGCGGTGGGCGCGACCGTGCCGAGCATCAGCGTGTGGTCGCCGGCGTCCCGCGCCGGCCGTGCGGCCGACAGCGGCACCTGACGGGTCCTCGGCTTGCCGGCGGCCGTGGTCGCGTCGCGCACCTGCTCTCCGGTGCGCTTGAACAGGTGCTGGAAGAGCGGGCCGCCGCAGGTGGCGATGACGCTGATCACTCCGGCGCCGAGGATCGTGCCGTACACACCGAGGGTGGAGGCGAGTTTGGCGGCGATGACCGCGGCCAGGGCGCTGCCCGAGACCTGGGCCACGCTCAGGTCGATCCTCCTCCTGCCGCCCTCCTTCTCCTCGTCCGCGTGCTCCTCCTTCGGCTCCTCCTTCGGCTCCTCCCGCTTCTCCGGCTCGTCCGTGTCGGTCTCCGGCCTGTGACGCATCTCCAACCCCTGACGGTTCTTCCGTTCGCCTTGCACCCAGAAGGGACAAATGGGCGAAGCGAATAGTTCCGTTTCTGTTGGTTCTGTGAAGAGCGACACGTGAGGGGAAGATCGCGGAGACTCAACTCCCGTACCGCCCGAGAAGTTGGGCGGCGCGCCGGTCCACCCAAGTGGCCCGAATGGAGTACATTGGCGAACCCTGGGTCCGGACGCCTTCACGGGTGCCCGGGATCGGGGAGGGGGCCGAACGTGGCACTCGAACCGGCGGCGCCTTGCACCGCACGGAGACCCGCTGCACAGCGTGACCGTCAGTCACTCTGAGTGGCGATCAGGTAACCGTGCCATAACGGCGTCCCAGGGTCCATGCCCGACACGCCGGGCAACTCGGCAAGGTAGTGGCAGGCTGCACCCGGGCAGGCCACACTCGACTAGCGGAAGCAGCGACGCACGTGACGTCGGCAGGCACCACCCGGGAGGTCCCCATGCCCGAACTGCGTGTCGTGGCCGTCTCCAACGACGGCACACGACTGGTGCTGAAGGCTGCTGACAGCACGGAGTACACACTTCCGATCGACGAGCGGCTCCGCGCCGCCGTGCGCAACGACCGTGCGCGCCTCGGCCAGATCGAGATCGAGGTGGAGAGCCACCTCCGCCCCCGTGACATCCAGGCGCGGATACGTGCCGGTGCCTCCGCCGAGGAGGTCGCCCAGCTCGCCGGCATCCCCGTCGACCGCGTACGGCGCTTCGAGGGCCCCGTCCTGGCGGAGCGCGCCTTCATGGCGGAGCGGGCCCGCAAGACCCCGGTCCGCAGGCCCGGGGAGAACAGCGGCCCGCAGCTCGGCGAGGCGGTGCAGGAGCGGCTGCTGCTGCGCGGCGCCGACAAGGACACCGTCCAGTGGGACTCGTGGCGGCGCGACGACGGCACCTGGGAGGTGCTGCTCGTCTACCGCGTCGCCGGCGAGGTCCACACGGCGAGCTGGACGTACGACCCGCCCAGGCGGCTCGTACAGGCCGTGGACGACGAGGCGCGGGCGCTGATCGGCGAGACGGACGACACCATCGCCGCCGCGCCGGAGCCGAGCTTCCCCTTCGTGCCGCGCATCGCCCGGCTGCCCCGGGACAGGCCCCTGGACCGGGCGCTCGACCGCCAGCTGGACCGTCTGGAGCGGACGCCCGCCCCGGCTCCCGAGCCGGAGGAGGAGCGGGACACGCTGACGAGCCTCCTGGAGGCCGTGCCGAGCTTCCGCGGCGACATGGTCGTGCCCGAGCCCGCGGACACGGAGCCCTCCGAGGAGTCGGAGGCGGAGGAGCCGCCGGCCCCGGCCGCCTCGGCGGGCGCGGGTTCCGCGTACGCCGACGTCCTGATGCCGCGCGCGGTGTCGGGCCACCGCGACCGCCTGACGGGCACCACCGACCGCCAGGCCGAGGCGGACGGCGTCCGCCCGGGCCGCCGCGCGGCGGTGCCCAGCTGGGACGAGATCGTCTTCGGCACCCGGAGGAAGAAGCAGGAGTAGCGGCGACCTCCGTACGCACCTGTTGTTCCGTACGCCTGTACGCCCTGGTACATGAAAGGCCCGCGCCGAGCGATTGCCGGCGCGGGCCCTTTCGCGTACGGGGGCGGGTGCGGGTGCGGCTATGCCTCGGCCCCGGGTCCCGGGTCCCGCGGGGTCACTGGGGGTCCGGGCCCGTGGCGACCGGGCGGGCCGGGTCCGCGGACCACTCCGACCAGGAGCCGGCGTAGAGGGCCGCGGGGATGCCCGCGATCTCCAGGGCCAGGACCTCGTGGGCGCCGGAGACGCCCGAGCCGCAGTAGACGGCGACCGGCGTGCCCTCGGCGGCGCCCAGGGCGGTGAAGCGGTCCCGCAGGATGCCGGCACCCAGGAACAGGCCGTTCTCGGCCACGTTCTCCGTCGTCGGGGCGGAGACGGCGCCCGGGATGTGCCCGCCGACCCGGTCGATCGGCTCCACGTCGCCGCGGTACCGCTCCGCCGCCCGGGCGTCCAGGAGCAGCCCGGCGCGGGCCAGCGCCGCCGCCTCGTCCGCGTCGAGCAGCCCCAGGGCGCCGGGCGCCGGGCGGAAGTCCCCCGGCTCCGGCTCGGGGCTCTTCTCGGACAGCTCCCCCGTCCAGGCCGCGAGGCCTCCGTCGAGGACCCGCACGTCCGGGTGGCCCGCCCAGCGGAGCAGCCACCAGGCGCGGGCCGCGCCCCAGCCGAGGCCGCCGTCGTAGACGACGACGGGCCGCTCCGCCGAGACACCCGCTCGGCGCATCGCGGCCCCGAAGGCCGCCACGCCGGGCAGCGGGTGCCGGCCGCCGCTCCCGGGCGGCCCCGCGAGTTCCGTGTCCAGGTCGACGTAGACCGCCCCGGGGATGTGGCCGGCCTCGTACGCGGGTCGTCCGGGCGGGCCGCCGAGCGTCCAGCGGACGTCCAGGAGGACCGGCGGACGCGGCCCGGCCGACTCGCTACGAAGTTCGCTTACGGAGATGATGGGCTTCATGGGTCCATCCTCGCGCAGCGGCACGGCCGCGGGAGGACGACCCGGCGTCCTCCCGTGACAACGCGCCACTGGCTGTGCGGCCGGGACGCGCCGCCCGCCCGTCGGTGCGACCATCGGCCCTGACGCACGCGGCACGGCCACGACGACGGTCCGAGGAGAGAGTGACGATGACCGAGGCGACTCGGCGCACACCCGGTACACCCTGTTGGGTGAGCCTGATGGTGCACGGGCTTGACGCGACACAGGAGTTCTACAACGCGCTCTTCGGCTGGGAATTCGTCCCCGGCCCGCAGCCCCTCGGCCCGTACGTGCGGGCGCTGCTCGACGGCCAGGAGGTGGCGGGCATCGGCCAGCTGCCGCCCGACCGGCACCTGCCCATCGCCTGGACCACGTATCTGGCCACCGACGACGCGGACGAGACCGCGGAGACCATCCGCTGCTGCGGCGGCACGGTCGCGGTGGGCCCGCTGGACGCCGGCGAGGCGGGCCGGATGGCGATCTGCTCCGACCCGACCGGCGCGGTCTTCGGCGTCTGGCAGGCGGAGGCGCACCACGGCATCGCGACCGCGGGGCCGCCCGGGACCCCGGTGTGGAACGAGCTCCTCACGTACGAGACGTCCTCGGTCGGCAAGTTCTACCGGTCGGTCTTCGGCTACGAGGTGGAGCCGGTCGTCTCCGCCGACTTCGACTTCGCGACGCTCCACCTGGACGAGCGCCCGGTGGCCTCCCTGCACGGCGTCGGCAACGCGCTGCCCCGGGACCGGGGCGCGCACTGGATGACGTACTTCGAGGTCGACGACGCCGACGGGGCCGCCCGGCTGGTCGCGGAGCTCGGCGGTCATGTGCTGAAGCCGCCGCGGAACGGCACCGCCGGGCGGCTCACCCTGGTGACGGACCCGGAGGGCGCGGTGTTCACGCTCGTGAGGTCCGCCGACCGCTGACCCGCTCAGCCCCGGCGGGCCCGTGCGAGGCCGCGGCGGAGCCGGGACGTGCCGCCGGCCGGTTCCGGGGCGGTGGCCGCCGTCGCGCCCGGCAGACCGAGCTGGGTCAGCCGCTCCGGGGTGAAGTGGTGCGCGATGCCGGGCTCCGCGTGGTGCTCGGCAAGGAAGCGCGTGGCCTCCTCGCGGAGCCCCGGGTGGCTCTTGTGCCGCATGCAGTACCCGACGGCCCGCACCAGGGGCGCCAGCGAGGCCGGGGCCGCTCCGGGGACCGCGGGTTCCTCGCCCCCCTCCAGGTCCGCGACCAGGTGGTCGACGACGGTGAGCGGGATCCGGTTGCTGTTCTCGAAGGGGGTGAGCCGTTCGAGGACCTCGGCCGTGCCGACGCGGGCGACGGGGATGTCGTAGTAGACGGCCGCGGTGAGCAGCGCCGTGGAGAAGCAGCCGACGACGAGCCGGGGCCGGCACCGCTCGTAGAAGGTCTCGGCGAGCAGCGGCCCGTCGAGGACCGTCAGCCGTACGCCGGCCCGCTCCGCCTCCTCGTCGAGGACCTGGGAGTAGCGGGCGGGCGCGGTCGGGTGCGGCTTGAAGACCACCGAGCGGTGTCCGGCCGCCGCCGCTCCGCGCAGCATCCGTACGTGCAGTTCCTCCTCCTCCTCGGCGGTGAGGAGGTTGAGGGCGGCGAGGTACTGGCCGAGCAGGAGCGCCGTGGGCTCGGCGGCGATCGCCCGCGCGACCGGCGAATCCCCCTCCCCGGCTCCGGGGGCGCCCTCCGCCTCCTCGGCGCGGGAGGCCTCGGCGATCTCGGCGAGCACCGCGCGGAAGGCGCCGTCGGGTACGAGCTCGGGTTCGACCCCGTACTCGCTCAGGAGCATGGGCCGCAGCCCCGGGACCAGGTCGAGGTGGAGGACCCGCCGGATGCGGACGGCGATCGACTGCGCGAGGTCGGAGCGGGTCGGGCCGTAGCTCATGAGGCCGTCGGCGTAGACCTCCACGGAGCTCTCGGCGAAGACGGCGGCGAGCGCCTTGGCGGGGTTGACCTGGATGGATTCGACGATCACCTCGACCGGGGCGGTGCCGAGGTCCCAGGCGGTCCGCAGGACGCGCTGCCAGAGCGGGGCCTCCTCGGGCCGGGGGGCCCAGGTGGCGGGGTGGTACGGGTGGACCGTCTCGTTCCAGTCGAGGGTGGAGTCGAAGCGGGCGGCGATCCGCTCGTAGCCGGTCATGGTCTCCAGGCGCAACGCGGTCTCCGGGATCTCGGCGTTGTGCGAGATCAGCAGGAGCCGGCGGGCGTCCGCGCGGGGGCCGAACTGTCCGGCGTCGAGCGCCGCCGCCAGAGTGGCGGCGCCGTACAGGGTGGACACCTGGAAGATCTGGACCCGGCGGGGGTCGGGGGCCGTGCCGGGGGCCATGGCGGGGTTCGTGTCGGGAGCCATGGGTCAGGCGGTCCTTCCGGTTTCGCGCAGGCTCCGGAGGAGGGTGCTGCGCGGGGTGTCCATGGTGGCGAGGGTCTCGTCGAGGACCTGCTGCGGCATGCGTCGCAGGGCGTCTCCGACGTCGGCGCGGAGCCGTTCGGCGACGGCGGGCTCGTACTTCCCGACCTTGCCCATGTGGAAGGCGATCATCGCGCAGTAGGTGCGGACCGCCTTCGGGAGGAAGCGGTCCGCCTCGGCGTCCCGGGAGACGTCGTCGAGCAGCAGGTCGTACGAGGGAATGAAGTCCAGCTGACGGTTGTCGGTGATCTGGGTGAGCGAGGTGGTGACGCCTCGCCGGTAGAAGACACCGTGCAGGGAAAGGGCCGCGAACGTGCGTGCCTTGAGGTGGAGACGCCAGATCCAGAGGCGGTCCTCGGCCGTTCTCAGGGAGGTCTCGAAACGCGAGGCGCCGTTCTCGAAGAGCCGTCCGCTGTAAATGCCGAAGGGGACGAAGGGATAGTCGACCATCGTCACCATGCTGGCGGGCGAGATGCCGTCCCTGGGGTCCATCACCGTGTCGCGGCGCTTGGCGGGGGCGTAGCGGATCTGGCGTTTCCGGCCTTCCGCGAGGACGTGGTCGGTACGGGCGAAATCGCAGTCCAGGCGGGAGATTCCGGCCACGGCGGCGCTCAGGTGGCCGGGTGCGTACCAGTCGTCGCCGTCCAGGAAGGTGAGGTAGTCGCCCCGTGCCGCGTCGATTCCGGTGTTGCGCGCCTGGGCGACGCCGAGATTCGTCTCGTGCCGGATGACGGTGGCGTTGGGCAGACGGTCGCGCCAGCGGTCGAGGACTTCCGGGGTGTCGTCCGTCGAGCAGTCGTCGATCAGCAGGAACTCGAATTCCGGGTTCGCATTGTTCGCGAGACTGCGCAGGGTGTCGGGAGCGTAGGGCCCGACATTGTGGAACGGGACGACGACGGACAGTTCAGGCACTCGGAATCCCCACACTGAATCGAACAATTAAACGCCGGTACGGCGGGCACAGTAGCCGTCCGGTTTTCCGGGTGAACGATCCGCGCGTGCACTCCGGGTGAACTCTTGCCGTCCCTGGTGGAAACCCGTCAGGGACGGGCGCGGAGGGAGCGGCGGTGCAGGAACGCCGTCGCGGCCAGGGCGAGGAGCGCGGCCGCCCCGACGGCGCCGCCGAGGCGCAGCCCCGGCGGCCGGAAGGAGCAGCTGACCGTGGTCGCCCGCCCGTCGAGGGGGACGGCGACGAGCCCCTGGTAGGCGCGGGCGGGTCCGGGCGCCGCGTCTCCCGCGGCGCAGCGCCAGCCGGAGATGCGGGGGGCCGCGAGCACGGCGACGCCCGTGCTGCCCGGGGGCAGTTCGGCCGTGACGCCGTGGCCGCCGGCGCGCACCCGGGTGGCGCCGGTGGCGGTCAGCTGCCGGACGGCGGAGTCGAGCCGGGCGCGGACGAGGCAGCCGACGGGTTGGCGGGGCAGCCTGATCCCGGCCTCGGGCAGCAGGTCGATGCTCACGTCGCCGGAGGCGGGCACGGCGCCGAGGGCCCGCATGGGGGCGCGTACGGCGGGTGGCTTCCCCTCGAAGTCGACGGCGGCCGCCCCTGCCAGGGCCGCCGAGCCCTTGTACTCGGGGGCCCAGAACCAGACTTCGGAGCCCGCCGGGCAGCGGGCGGTGAGGGTGCGTCCGGTACGGCGTGTCTCCGGCGGCAGCTCGTACACCGAGGCGCCGAGGAGGAGTTCCTGCCGGACGAAGGCGGAGTCCCCCGGGCGCGGGGCGCGTTGACCGCGCGGGCGGACCGTCACCAGGGGCGGTACGGGGGTCGTGGCGACGGTGACCGTGGCGCGGGGCCGTGCGTCCTGCCGTACCGGCTCCGTGGGTTCGGAGCGCATCCGGGTGCCGATGGAGAAGAGGACGTCCGTCACGGGGTTGTCGAGGGTGACCGGATGCCGGCCCTTGGCGTAGTGGCCGAAGCCGAGGGAGGAGAGGGTGGAGGAGGTCACGTCGGCGGTGAGGCTGCTGTAGTAGTCGGCGCCCTGGCCTCCGACGATCAGGACGTCGTTGCCGCCGGGCACCTCTCCGGGGTCCGTACGGAAGCGGGGCCAGCCGTCCGCGCGCGCGACCTCGCGGGCCGCCGACGCGTGCCAGGGGCCGATCCGGGGCGACCAGGCGACCTCGCTGCGCTGCTGCTCCTCGATCCGCTTCCCGGTGACGACCGTCTCGCCCGCCTGTGCGGCGACGAGGAGGAGTACGGCCAGGACGGGGAGGACGCGGGTGGCGTTCCGCCGGGTGCCCTCCTGGGCGGGGAGGACGCGGGGTTCCTTCCGCCGGGTGCCCTCCCGGGCGGGGAGGACGCGGGGTTCCTTCCGCCGGATGCCCTCCCGGGCGAGGAGGACGGCGGCAAGTGCCAGGCCCGCGGAGGCCAGGAAGGCCGGGAAGGTCCGGTCGTCGATGTCGACGCTCCCCCGGGCCGCCCACGCCAGGGTCCCGAGCAGCGCGCCGCCCGCGAGGAGCGCGGTCGGCCGGGGCACCCCCTGGGCGACCGAGAGCCAGGCGGCGATCAGCAGGAGGCCGCACAGGACGAAGGTCTGACGGTACGGAAGGCCGTTGGGCGAGGCTCCCGCGTGCCAGAGCAGATGGGTGGGCTCCCACTGGAGCGAGAGCGTCACCAGGACGACGGCCGCCGTCCAGCCGGCCCGGACGCGGGGGGCGACGGCCCGGTTGAAGGGCAGGGTCAGGGCGAGGGCGAGGGCGGGCGTACCGATGAAGAGGGCGGGGCTGTCCACGCTCGCCGTCGCGGGCAGGAAGCGGGCGAGGACGTCCGTCCAGGGCGCGGGCGCGAAGGTGGTCACCGGGGTGGGGTCGGCGACCCGGGTGGCGAGGAAGACGACCACGACGAGCGGCGCGGCGAGCCCGATGCCGATGAGCACGCCCCGGGCGGCCCGGAGCGCGCCCGCGATCCGCTGCCGGGCGGTCGCGCTCTCCTCCGCGGTGAGGAGCCGGACGGCGAGGACGACGGCGGCGCCGAGGGTGGCCATGTAGGCGGTGTAGAAGTTGGCGATCCAGGACAGGGCGACGACGAGGGGGCCGAGGACGGGACGGCGGCCGGTGCGGGCCCACTCGCCGACCAGGCAGAGCAGCGGGAAGGCGACGAGTCCGTCGAGCCACATCGGGACGGTGGCGCCGTAGTTGAGAGTCCATCCGGAGAGGGCGTACGCGGTGCCGAGCACGGCGGCGACCGGCCAGGGTCCTGGGCGCAGCCGCAGGAGCAGCAGCGCCGCCCCGGCTCCCGCGGCGGCGATCTTGACGGCGGTGACCACGTAGAGGGCGAGCTCGATCCGGTCCGCCGGGAAGAGGACGACGAGCAGGTCGAAGGGGCTGCTCAGGTAGGTCCCGATGTCGCCGAGGAAGTTGGAGCCGAAGCCGGAGTTCCAGTTGAGGAAGGCGTCGCCGTGCGTCTCGCCGAGCAGGAGGGCGCGCCAGTAGGCGTGGAACGGCAGGTACTGCTGGCCGAGGTCGACGATGTTCCTGGTCACCGGCCCGAAGGGGTACGTGCGGGACAGCGCGGTCGCGACGCAGAGCAGCACGGTGGTGAGCAGGGCGGCGGCGAGCGGCGCGGCGCCGGCCGGGGCCCGCAGGGCTCGTACGAGGGAGCCGGGCCCGCGCCGGTTCGCGCCCTCCCCCTTCTCGCCGTCGACCTCGTCGAGCACGGTCTCGGCGGCGGGGGGCACACGACCTCCAAGGGGCGGGTGGAGCGGGAACGCCCGGAGAGGGAACGTCACGGGTCGACCGCCATTACCGCCGAGGCGGGCGACCCGTAACCGATCATCAGGCGCCGTTCCGGTACACCCCGGGTGAACTCCCGGTGCCCCATGGTGTCGCCCGGCCGTCGTCGAGCGGGTCAGGCGGCCGGTGTCAGGGACACGAGCTCGTCGACCGTACGGGCGACCGTACCGAAGAGGTCGGAGACCGTCGTCAGGCTCGCGGCCTGGAGCACCTCGGAGGCGACGACCGTGCCGTCCGGCGCCGGAAGCGGCCGGGTGGCGGTGGCCTCGGCGACGACGGTCGGGCGGTAGCCGAGGTTGAAGGCGCCCTGCGCGGTGAAGAGGACGCACATGTGCGTCATGAACCCGGCGATGACCAGGTCGCCGCTGACGCCGAGCTCCTTGAGGGTCTGCTCCAGGTCCGTGGCGTGGAAGGCGTTGGGGAACTGCTTGACGACCACCTTCTCGCCCTCGATCGGGGCGACTTCGTCACTGATCGAGCCGACCTCGGCCCGGATGTCGTAGGGGGTGCCCTCGCCGCCGTCGTTCACGATGTGCACGACGGGCGCGCCGGCGGCCCGGGCGGCGGCGAGCAGTCGGGCGCCGGCGGCCACGGCCTCCTCGGCACCGTCGAGCCGCATGACGCCGCCGCGGTAGGTGTTCTGGAAGTCGATCATGATGAGGGCCGAGTCGGCCAGTCGCGGCAGCTCCTGGGGAAGGCCGATCACCTCACGCAGGGTGGTGGACGCGGTCATGGCGGTTCCTTTCGATGCGTACGGGGGGATGGAGGGGGAGGCGGCGTTTTCTACGCTAACACATTCCGTAATCATCGATAACAGAACTCCCGCGAGGGCGCCCGACGGGGGGCTCAAGCACCACAAACGCCCAGGTCCCCCCTGTTAGCGCTGTTATCGTGAGAGCCATGTCGACGGCACGAGAGCGCATCCTGGAAGCCACCGAGGAACTGCTCGCCACCAAGGACGCCCTGGCGATCTCGACCCGGGCCATCTGCGACCGGGCGAAGGTCGGCATGCCCGAGATCTACCGCCAGTTCGGCGACAAGCAGGGCCTGCTCACCGCGGTCGCCGACATCGGCTTCGCGCGCTTCCTCGCCGAGAAGAGGCGCAACCCGCTGACGGACGATCCGGTGGCGGACCTGCGTACGGCCTGGGACAGCCACGTCGCGTTCGCGCTCCGCAACCCGTACCTCTACCGCCTGATGTTCACGCCGACGGGCGATGCCAAGCCGCAGGCCATCAAGGAGGCGCAGGCCATCCTCCTGACGGCCGTGGAGCGCTGCCGCGACGCCGGACGCCTGCGCATGACCCCCGAGCTGGCCGGGCAGTCGATCCTCTCCGCCAACGTGGGGGTCTGCATGATGGCGCTCTCCTTCCCCGAGCTGTTCGGAAGCGCCGACATCTCCCGGGCGGTGCGCGACGCCGTGATCGGGAAGGTCACCGGCGACGAGCGCGAGGACGCCCGGATCGGTACGGCGACCCTCCTCGCCCAGGCGCTGGTCGGCACTCTCACGGGCACGGCACCCGTCAGCGGCGACGCGCTCGACCACCTGACCCGCTCACTCCGGCCGGCGGCCGCGCCCCCGGAGGCGTAACGCGCCACGCCCGGCGCCTTCAAGGCCGGACCCGGCACGGCCCCGAGCGCCCGCATCGGGGAGAGCGCGTCGGCGCGGGCCGTCACCGAGGTCACGAGGCGGCCCGCTACAGCCCCGCGGCAGGGTCCGCCGGCACAAGCGCTCCCCGATTCGCCGGATGGCGCCTGTTGCGGTCCAGGATCGGGGGCGCCGCCAGACGGGGAAGCATCACACCCCAGAACCGGTCGGCCGTGGCCGGGTCCAGCCACTCGGGAGCCCCCACGCTCATGGCCTCGAACCCCACGGTCGCGGCTACCACCGCGAGCGCCGCGTCGGCGCCGACGACCCCTTCGGCGAGCTCCCCCCTGCGCCCCGCCTCGTCGAGCACCTCCTCGACCCAGCGCCTCCACTGGCCCCGCAGACCCGCGCCGCCGTCCGGCCCCAGAGCACCTCGCGCGCCGAGCCCGAACCCCGCCCGGACCACCGGATCGTCACGGAGTCGCAGCAGCAGCAGGTGCGTGGCCTCGATCAGACGCTGCAGCGGATGGGTGCACCTGCTGCCGTCCGGATCACCGCCCTGCCCACAGATCTGCTCCCGAAGGATCCGGCAGGCCTCCCCCTCGACGGCCAGGGCCAGTTCGAGTTTGCTCTCGAAGTGGAAGTGCAGCGCGCCGGTGCTCACTCCCGCCGTCCTGCTGATGGAGGTCAGCGACGCCTGGACGAACCCCTCCCGGGCGAACACCTCGGCGGCGGCCTGGACCAGCGCCCGTCTGGTGCGAACCGCGCGATCTTGCATGGCCATCTGGGCTCTCCTCGCTGCGGGGCCAGCGGCCCTCCGGCCGACTGCCCGTCTTCGTACGGTTGCTGAGGCGGGTCGCCGCGCTTGCGGGACAACAGGTCGGCGTGATGGGTACGTTCACATATTACCCTAACAAACCGCCTGTGCGGTTTACCTTGCAACGTCGAGAAAGCGCCATCGCCGACTGCGCGGAGCCCTGTGGAGCGAGGGGTACCGCCGAGGCGCCCTAGCGGCCGGCGGCCCTACCTGCCTGCCCCCGCCAGAGGCAACATCGGGTCTCGATGGGACGTATACCGGCCAGTAGGTTCTCTTCGAGTCGCCAGCAGTCATCATATGGCTCGACAGGTACGGGAAAACCGCGCTATTTCCCTGATAAACAGACCTGTCTCCGAGTCGACGGTGGCGGGCGCAGCGGTCCGGTGATCACGCGCAGCCGATGGCGCCACCGAAGAAGGAACTCGCCGGGCTGTCGCGGCTGATGGAGCCGCTCTTCGGCCCGGGGTGGGCTCCGGCGGGTAAGGGCGCCACGCTCCCCCGCCTGCTCGCGGGGCGGCGGGCGGGGCGGCGGGCGCGGCCGCGGATCGACTCGCGCTGTTCATGCTGACCCTCCGGTCCCGCGGCAACGGCCGGGTCCGGCTGGTGGGTTGGCCGCACGGAGAGGGGACGAGGCAGCTCGGCCGGGGTACACACGGCCAGGACTTCCACGCTCGGGGCTTCAGGAGCGGCTCCGGCCTGCCCTGCCTCCGCGCGGCGGCGGATCGGAGGGATCGCGGTCGGGCGGCTGCCGAATCGCGGTCAGACGGCTACTACCGAATCGTGGTCAGGCGGCTGCCGGGTTCAGGAAAACGGGGAGCGAGCTGTATCCGTTGACGATGAAGGATCCCATCGGGTCGAGCTCCTCCACCGGGCGGGCCATCGTCATCCGCGGGAAACGCTCCAGGATCCGGGCCAGGGCGACGGATGCCTCCAACCGGGCCAGCGGGGCTCCGACACAGTGGTGGACACCGTGCCCGAAGCCGAGGTTCTCGCGGCGTCCGGGACGCATCAGGTCGAATGTGGCGGCGTCGGCTCCATGCTGTTCCGCATCGATCCCGGCGGCGGCGAAGGACACCAGGATGGGGTCGCCCTTCTTGATCGACACGCCGTCCAGGTCGATGTCGTCCACGGCGAACCGCATGGGCGAGAAGGCCGCCGGGTTACGGGTCCGCATGGTCTCGGCGACGACGTCGTTCCAGTCGGCCCGGCCCGCCCGGACGTGCTCCAGCTGTTCGGGATGGGTCAGCAGGGCGGCGAGGGCGTTGACGATCAACGTGCAGGTCGTCTCCTGCCCTGCCGCGATCATGAGGTACAGGGTTCCGAGGAGTTCCTGCTCCTGGAGCCCCTCGCCGTTGTCGCGGATCTCGATCAAGGCGGACGTCAGGTCGTCGCCGGGTGCCGAACGCTTCTCCTGGACGATCGCGGCCAGCATCCCGAAGACCCGCAGCCGTGCCGCGGCCATCTCCTCACCGCTGACGGTGGTGTCGAAGACGGTGTCCAGGGCGGAGCACAGAGGGCTCGTGTCGGCGTCCGAAACCCCGAACAGTTCGCATATCACCTTCACGGGCAGGACCTTGGCGAACACCGCCCGCAGATCGGTCTGCTCGTCGCCGGGCAGCAGCTCCAGGCCGTCCAGCAGTTCCGCGACGATCGCCTCCACACGGCCGCGGAGCGCTTCCGTGCGGCGGGCGGTGAACGCTCCCGCGACCAGGCGGCGGAGACGGGAGTGGTCCTCGCCATAGGCGAAGAGCATGTTCTCGTTCGCCACCCAGGGATAGAGGGGCCACTGGTCGGTTATGCGCCCTTCACGGAATGCCGGCCAGTGCTTGCGGGCGTCCTTGGAGACCCGGGGGTCCCCAAGTACCTGCTTGATGTACCGCTGCCGGGTGACTGCCCAGGCGAGGACTCCGCCGGGCAGTTCCACTTCCACAGCGGCCCCCTGCCGCTGCAACATGACGGCCTCGCCCGCGAGGTCACGTCCCAGGACGTCGAGCGCGTAAGGGCATGCAGGTGCTTTCATCGTGTGATCCCCCGTGTGTTTTGGTGTGGTGTGAGCGCGATCCGGTTCCCCCACGGACACTCCCCGCCGCCTTCGGCGCAGGTGTTCCCGTGACGGATCGCGCCGACGGCTCAGGGCGAGGCGAGCTCGCTCCTCTCGTCCCGCAGTCGTACAGCTTCCTCGTACACTTCCGCGCCTCGTCCCGCATCGAACTGGAGCCGGGCGAGTACCGTCGGTGCCGCGATGGCCGCCATGAGGTTCTGGTAGAGGTCGATGACCCGCTCCGACATGTCCTCGCGTTCCGTCATGATGTTCGACAGAACCTGGACTCCGGTGAAGGCGCCGACGGCCAGCTTCGTGATCGACTCCACATCGATGTGCGGCAGGATCTCCCCCGCCAGCTTGGCCTCTTCGAAGAGGCTCTGGGTGTGATCGATCCACCGCTGCATCGGCACGCGCCGGTCCAGGCCGTCCTTGCTCGACCCCTGGTCCACGGTCAGGCGCACGCTGCCGCTGACGATCGGGTCACCCGTCCCCTTCTGGAGGAGATGGGCCAGCAACAGCGCCTCGTCCATGGACTGTTGCAGCTTCAGTTCCCGCACGGGGACCGCCGGAAGAGCGTCGACCTGGGCGTCCAGGACCCCCTGAGCCAGATCCCTTTTGGACGGGAAATGGAAGTAAAGGGCCCCCTTGGTCACGCCGGACTGCGTGAGGATGTCGGAGATCGACGCCGCGTCGTACCCGACCTGATCGAAGACCTCCGCAGCCGCGACCAGTACTGCCTGACGCGTTCGCACAGCCCGTTCTTGCCGTACCACAGCCCACCTCCAGAGAAAGAAACCATCCGGTATCAATCTTACCCAGGCACGCTGATGGGCCCTTACCTCAAGGAACGGTCATCCAGAATCACCAAAAAGCGGTAATTACGGACCTCCCTCGGCCGCGGAGCGCTGCAACACGCCCAAGGATAAAACCAGTCAGCCGGTTTTTCAAGGGGGGACTCCTGTTGATTAAACCGGTTGGTAGGTATTTTATGGTCCTCATCAGTCGCTGACGGCGTTCAGAGGGGCCTTTGACCATGACCATCCTGACGTTCCAAGCCACAAGTCCGTCCCGGGAAGCGGAGCCGGGGCGCATACCCGAGCAGCGGCGCCCGGAGCGCCGCACGAGCGTCGAGCCGGTCGAGGGCGCCTCTCCCTTACGACGGGAACTGGCACACCTGCTCTTCGATCAGGACGACAGGAACCGCGTCCATGGTTCATGGCGACAACTACTCGCCACAGAGGAGTTCCGTCACCGCGCCGGCCTGTCCCCCGGCGACCGCACGGCCCTCGCGTACGAGCGCCTGCGATCGGTCAACACCCGTGTCGACTCTCCCCTGGACCTCGCGGGGGACGCGCGGTTGCTCTCCGCTCTGCACGAGTGGGTCGGAGTCGCGGACGGGGGCGTCTGCACCCTCGCCAGCATCCACTACAACCTGTTCCTGGGCAGCCTGCTCGATCATCAGAACGGCGCCGGCGGGCGCGACCTCTCCGAGTTCACCTCGATGCGCAGCACAGGAACGTTTCTCTGTACGGAGTTGGACCACGGCAACGACGCTCCGGCACTCCGGACCACTGCCGTACTGGACCCCGAGACAGGTGGTTTTATCCTGCACACACCGACCCCGGGCGCCCAGAAGTTCATGCCGAACACGAGCCTGGCCGGCGGGCCGAAGAGCGCCGTCGTCGCGGCCCGTCTCGTGATCGACGGCGAGGACCAGGGAGTCTTCCTCTTCCTCACCCGGCTGAGCGACGAGAACGGCCACCTTCCCGGGATCCACGTCCGCAAGCTCCCCGACCGTACCGGCACCCCCGTGGACCACTGCCTCACCGCCTTCGAGCACGTGAGGCTCCCCCGTGAAGCCCTGCTGGAGGCAGCCCACGGCCGCCTCGACGGCGAAGGCCGTCTCCACAGTGAGGTCGGCAGCACGCGCAAGCGCTTCCTGCGCTCGGTCGGCCGCGTCACCGCCGGGAAGCTCTGCATGAGCGCCGGAACCCTCGGTATGTCCCGCGCGGCCCTGGCCATCGCCGTACGCCACGCCCACTCGCGCTACATCAGCGGCCCGAAGCTCGGTGAGCGCGTGCCCCTGGCGGCGCACCGCAGTCATCACGGCCGCCTTCTCCACGGCCTCGCCACGGCGTACGCGATGACCTTCCTCCACCGCACGACGGTGTCCCGATGGATGGAGCACACCCCTCAGGAGCGGGCGGACGTGGAACGGCTCATCGCCATCGCGAAGGGCTGGATCACCTGGCAGGCCCGGGCACTGACGACCGAGGCCCGCGAACGCTGCGGGGCACAGGGGTTCTTCCCCGCCAACGGCATCTCCGAGCTGACTCAGAACATCGAAGGCGGGATCACCGCCGAGGGGGACAACCTCGTCATCTGGGTGAAGGCCGGGTCCGAGATGCTCTTCGGGCAGGACATGGAGCGCCGCGCCCGTCCCCTCACGCCGCCCGCCGACATGTCACTGACCAGCCTTCCCTTCCTCCGCGATCTCCTCACCGAAGTCGTAGCGCTCTGGCAGTCGCGGGCTCGTACGGCGCTGCGTCAAGGTCCCAAGGGCGATCCGCTCGGCCGATGGAACGAGGCATCCGGCCCTGCCCTGGAAATGGTCTCGGCCTACGCCGGCCTCAAGGCCGCCGACGCCTTCATCGAAGCGGTGGCCCAGGCGGAGAGCGACGCGACGCGCACGCTCCTCGAGGAGTTGTGCAGGCTGTTCCTGCTCCGTCAGATCGAGGGTCACACGGGCGATCTGCTCGCGGAGGGCCACCTGACCGCCGATCACGTCCGTATGCTCCCGTACCTCGTCAACGGTGTCATCGCCGGCCTGGCACCCCACATGATGGCCTTGGTCGATGCCTTCGACCTGCCTTCCGAGTTCCTCGGGGCCATCCCGATCGCCGCCGACAGGCGGCTCGGGGACGGAGCGGACGAATGGGCTCGCCCGGCTCGCGTCTGGGAGTGACGCGTCTCGGAGCGACCCGAACCGTCGGGCCTCCGCCCGGAGGCGAAGGCTCGACGGTCGTCCCGGAGTCCAGCGGTCCGATGGCCTGGCGAGGAGCGCACTGCCCGTCAGAGGATCCGAAAGACAGGCCCTAGCCGACGACGGTCCAGGTGTCGCCGCCTGCGAGCAGCGCTCCCAGGTCGCCCTTGCCGTTCTGCTCGATCGAGGCGTCGAGTTGGTCGGACATCCGGGTGTCGTAGACCGGCCGGTCCACACTGCGCAGCACACCGATCGGGGTGTGGTGCAAGGTGTCGGGGTCGGCGAGCCGGGACAGGGCGAAGGCCGTGGTCGGGGACGGCGCGTGCGCGTCGTGGACGAGGATCCGTGACTGGTTGTCCTCGGTGACGGCGACGACCTCGAGGTCACCGGTGATCGCGTCGCGGACGACGCCCTTCGCGCCGTCCGCACCGAAGCGGATGGGCTGCCCGTGCTCCAGTCGGATGACGGCTTCCTCGGCCCGCTGCTTGTCCTTGAGTGCTTCGAAGGCGCCGTCGTTGAAGATGTTGCAGTTCTGGTAGATCTCCACCAGAGCGGTGCCGGGGTGGGCGGCGGCCTGGCGCAGCACGTCGGTGAGGTGCTTGCGGTCGGAGTCGACGGTGCGGGCGACGAAGGACGCCTCGGCGCCGATCGCGAGGGAGACCGGGTTGAACGGTGTGTCGATCGAGCCCATCGGCGTCGACTTGGTGATCTTTCCGACCTCGGAGGTCGGGCTGTACTGGCCCTTGGTGAGGCCGTAGATCCGGTTGTTGAACAGCAGGATCTTCAGATTCACGTTACGGCGCAGGGCGTGGATGAGGTGGTTGCCGCCGATCGACAGGGCGTCGCCGTCGCCGGTGACCACCCACACGCTCAAGTCGCGGCGGGAGGAGGCCAGTCCGGTGGCGATGGCCGGGGCGCGGCCGTGGATGGAGTGCATCCCGTAGGTGTCCATGTAGTACGGGAAACGGCTGGAGCAGCCGATACCCGAGACGAAGACGATGTTCTCCTTGGCCAGGCCCAGCTCGGGCATGAAGCCCTGCACGGCGGCCAGAACCGCGTAGTCACCGCAGCCGGGGCACCAGCGGACCTCCTGGTCGGACTTGAAGTCCTTGGCCGAAAGGGCGACTTCGGATCGGGGTACGAGGGACAGGGCCTCAGCGGGCATCGTTGGCCTCCTGGATACGGACCGCGAGCTGCTCGGCCTTGAAGGGCATGCCGTTGACCTGGGTGAAGGACTCGGCGTCGACCAGGTACTTGGCGCGGACGAGGGTGGCGAGCTGGCCCAGATTCATTTCCGGGATCAAGACGCGCTCGTAGCGGGCGAGTACCTCGCCGAGGTTGCGGGGGAAGGGGTTGAGGTGGTTCAGGTGCGCCTGGGCGACGGCGCCGCCGGCGGCCCTGACCCTGCGTACCGCCGCGGTGATCGGTCCGTACGTCGAACCCCAGCCGAGCACCAGGAGCCTGGCCCCGTCGGTGGGGCCTCCCTCGCTCGAGCCAGGTCGAGAGCCCGGGGACGGGTCGTCCACTTCGAGGTCGGGTACCCGGATTCCGTCGATCTTGGCCTGCCGGGTGCGGACCATGAAGTCGTGGTTGGCCGGGTCGTAGGAGATGTTGCCGGTGCCGTCCTGCTTCTCGATGCCGCCGATGCGGTGCTCGAGGCCGGGTGTGCCGGGAATCGCCCAGGGGCGCGCGAGGGTCTGCTCGTCGCGCTTGTAGGGCCAGAACACCTCGCTGCCGTCGTCCAGGGTGTGGTTGGGGCCCTGGGCGAACCGCACCCGCAGATCCGGTAGCTCATCGGTCTCCGGGATCCGCCACGGCTCGGAGCCGTTGGCCAGATAGCCGTCCGAGAGCAGGAAGACCGGGGTGCGGTAGGTGACCGCGATCCGCGCGGCCTCGATCGCCGCGTCGAAGCAGTCGGCCGGCGTCCTGGGCGCCACCACCGGCACCGGCGCCTCCCCGTTACGGCCGTACATGGCCTGCAGGAGGTCGGCCTGCTCGGTCTTGGTCGGAAGCCCGGTCGAGGGACCGCCGCGCTGGATCGCCACGATCAGCAGCGGCAGCTCCAGGGAGACCGCCAGGCCGATGGTCTCCGACTTGAGCGCCACACCGGGCCCGGAGGTGGTGGTCACCGCCAGCGACCCGCCGAAGGCCGCACCCAGTGAGGCGCCGATGGCCGCGATCTCGTCCTCGGCCTGGAAGGTGCGCACCCCGAAGTTCTTGTGCCGGGACAGCTCGTGCAGGATGTCCGAGGCCGGAGTGATCGGATACGAGCCCAGGTACAGCGGCAGATCCGCCTGCCGGCCCGCGGCGATCAGCCCGTAGGACAGGGCCAGGTTCCCGGAGATGTTGCGGTACGTGCCCGGCGGGAACGCCTTCGTCGCCGGCGCCACCTCGTAGGAGACCGCGAAGTCCTCGGTCGTCTCACCGAAGTTCCAGCCCGCCCTGAACGCGACCACGTTCGCCTCGGCGATCTCCGGCTGCTTGGCGAACTTGGTGCGCAGGAACCTCTCGGTGCCCTCGGTGGGCCGGTGGTACATCCACGACAGCAGCCCCAGGGCGAACATGTTCTTCGAGCGGCCCGCGTCCTTGCGCGACAGCGCGAAGTCCTTCAGCGCCTCCACGGTCAGCGTGTTCAGCGGCACCGGATGCACGTGATACGCCTCGAGCGAGCCGTCCTCCAGCGGCGAGGTCTCGTAGCCGACCTTCTGCATCGCCCGCTTGGTGAACTCGTCCGTGTTCACGATGATCTCCGCGCCCCGCGGCAGATCCCCGATGTTCGCCTTCAGTGCCGCCGGGTTCATCGCCACCAGCACGTTCGGGGCGTCACCCGGCGTGAGGATGTCGTGGTCCGCGAAATGCAGCTGGAAGCTCGACACCCCCGGCAGGGTGCCGGCGGGCGCCCGGATCTCGGCGGGGAAGTTGGGCAGCGTCGAGAGGTCGTTGCCGAACGAGGCCGTCTCCGAGGTGAAGCGGTCACCCGTGAGCTGCATACCGTCACCGGAGTCACCCGCGAACCGGATGATCACCCGGTCCAACCTCCGGACTTCCTTTACGTTCACTGTTCTCCTCACCGTGATGCTTCCCGGAGCCGCTTTGGGGCACAGGGCGACGACATCCACCCTGTTCGGTCCCGGGCCCCGGTTCAATACATCCCGGATCAGGCTTCGGTGAGGTTCTTGCGGTGTGCTTCAACTGGGTGGTGCCGGCGTCAGAGGACGGTCAGGGCCGGTGCAGACCGGAGGCCGCACGGCAGACACGAGGGGCACACCCGGCCTGCCGGGTGTGCCCCTCGTGTCGCCATGGAGGAGAGCCCACGAGGGTGACCGGTAGGCACCACTCGCCGTGTCGTGCAGGCCTGCCTCAGGCCTGGTCGCCCGGGACCGGCTCCTTGCTGAGCGCCTCGACCGCCTTGCGCAGCGTGGCGGCCACGGTCAGGACGTCGCCGTCGGTCAGCCCGGGATGGATCGGCAGGCAGAGCGTCTCCCCCGCGGCCTGGTCGCTGCCCGGGAGCACGGCATCGGAGGCGTAGGTGGGCACCTTGTGCAGCGGCGCGTACCGGAAGGTGGTGTAGATGTCGGCCGCGAGCAGCTCGGAGGCGACCTGGTCCCGGATGGCCGCGCTCATCCGCACCCAGTAGAAGTAGTACGAGGACTCGTGTCCGGCCGGCAGCTCCGGCGGCAGCCGGAGCCCGTCGGCGTCGGCCAGCTCGCGGTCGTACAGGTCCACGATCTCGCGGCGGCGGGTGATGAACTCGCCGAGCCGGCGCAGCTGTACCTGGCCGATGGCGGCGGTGAGGTCGTTGCCGATGACCCGGCGCCCGACCTCGGGGACCTCCAGCTCCCACCACCGGTGCGAGACCTTGGCGTAGGCGAGCCCGGTGGCCTGCACCAGGCCGTGATAGGCCAGTCGCCTGGCCCGTGCGGCCTGTTCGGCGTCGCGGACGTAGAGCATGCCGCCGTCGCCGGTGATCAGGACCTTCGCGGCGTCGAAGCTCCACATCGCCAGATCGCCGAAGGTACCGACCGCCTTGCCGTCGACCCGGGAGGCCGGGGAGCAGGCGGAATCCTCGATCAGCTGGATGCCGAGGGCGCGGCAGCGCTCCGCGATCTCCACGATGTGGCCGGGGTAGCCGCCGTAGTGCAGGACGACCACGGCCCTGGTGCGCGGCGAGACGGCCGCCTCGATGTCCTGCCAGGAGGGGTTGAGGGTCTCCGGGGCCACATCGCAGAAGACCGGACGTCCGCCATGGGCGACGATGGCGTTGGCCGCGGCGAGGAAACTCGTCGACGGCAGCACGACTTCGTCACCCGCGGACAGGTTCAGCATCTCCATGGCGAGGAACAGCCCGGCCGTACCGGAGTTGAGGAAGACCAACCGGTCCGCCTCAACGCCCAGGTGCTGGGCGAACTCGGCTTCGAACGCCTGGGTGCGCGGGCCGTGTCCCAGCCACTTGCTCTCGAAGATCTCGGCCACGGCGGCGAGTTCCTCCTCGCCCACTTGCGGCTGGAAGAGATTGATCACGTCTGTCTCCTGGATGGGTGGGTCAGGGACGTCCGCTCGGGGCAGACGGTCAGCGCTGGTTCCGGGCGGCGAGCTTCTCCAGTCGGCCGACCATGTCGGACGGCAGCGGCAGGCGGGCGATCTCCTGGGCCAGTTCCCGCGCGCGCTCGGTGTAGGAGGGGTCTGCGAGCAGTTCGGCAACGGCCGAGGCCACCCGCTCCGGCGTGGCCTCCGCCGGATTCAGCGTGAGCGCGGCGCCGTAGTCGGCGATCCGCCGTGCCGGTGCCTCGAAGACCACGGCTTCCGGGATGATGAGCTGGGCCACGCCGGCGTTCAGGGCGGTCAGGGTGGTGGCGCCGCCCGAGTGCTGGACGACCAGGTCGCAGGTCGGCGCGAGGACGTCGAGCGGAATCCAGCCGGCACGGACGCCGGGGATCACCTTGCGCAGTTCGACCGCGAGCTTCTCCGGCGCCGGCATGACGATCTCGACGTCCAGCGGTGCGATGTTCCGCGCCACGGCCTGCAGGAACTCGAAGGTGTGCTCGCGCTCCTTGCTGGCGCGGCTTCCCGAGGTGACGCAGACCCGGCGCCGCTCGCCCTTGGTGAACATCCAGGGCTCCAGCGCGCTCTGCACGTTGCCGGGGAGCCAGCGCATGAGCTCGGCCGGGGCGACCTCGGGCGGGGTGAGGCTGGGCGGGCAGAGCTCGATCCGCAGGTCCGGCTCGGGGAGCCGGTCAAGGCCCAGGGCGTCCAGTTCCGGGCGGAGTTCGAGTTCCGCGCCGCGGTCCTGGATGTTGGAGTCGTCGATGTCCCAGGCCTGGCGTACGTAGGGAATGCCCAGGTGGGCGGCGACCAGCGGGGCCACGTACGACATGGATCCGCCGACTACCAGGTCGGGCGTCCAGCCCTTGGCCATGTCGAGCAGGACGGGGAGCCAGTCGGCACCCATCTGCGCGAACCAGCGGCCGGTGGAAAGAGCCTGCCCTTCCAGGTCGAGAGGGGTCTCCTCCTTGCGGTTCCCCTCGCGGTCCGTGGTGACGTAGTGCCAGATGTCGCGCGAGGTCACGGCGGTGCCGGGGATGCCGGTGCCGGTGACGACCGGCATCATGTCCTGCGTCGAGACCATGATCACCTCATGGCCGGCGCCGCGCAGCGCATGGGCGAGCGGGACCAGGCCGAAGATGGTGGCCGCGCTGCCGCCGGGGATGAACAGGACCTTCATGACTTCTCCTCGGAAGTAACGGGTTCACGGGGGGCCTGCTCGGCCTCGCCGTCCTGCGGCGTGGCCGGATCCTTGATCCGGACGGCCAGCAGGATCAGGAGCAGCACCGTGGCCGCACCGCCCGACGCCAGGTAGCCCGTCTGCACGGAGGTCCTGTCGATCAGCGGGCCGAGGACGAGAGGGGAGGCGAACTGCCCGGCGAAGGAGGCGGTACCGGACAGGGCGGTCGCCTGGCCGCGCAGGGAGGGCGGCGCGGTGTCGCCGATCAGTACGGTGACGGCCGGCATCAGGATGCCCATGCCCAGGCCGAACAGGCCCGAGCCCACGACGATCATCGGGACGTTGCCGGTCAGCCCGAGCGAGGCGAAGGCGAGGACCCAGGAGGCGGCGGTCAGCCGCAGCAGGGGGCCGTAGCCCATCGAGGCCCGGAGTTTGGCGTACGCGAAGCCGATGAGGCTCATGGCGACCGACACGGTGGCGCCGATGGCGGCGACGAGGAACGGCTGCTCCACGCCGATCTCCCCGAGCCGGATGGGGAGGAACACGGCCAGGCCGTAGAGCAGTACGGAACTGACGGCGAACAGCGCGTAGTAGCCGAGCAGTGCGGGGCGCCGGCCGAGCACCGGAAGAATGCGCTCCTTGGGCGCGCCCGACCTGTCGCCGGCGCCCTGGGTGGCCGGCAGCATCAGCAGCGCGGCCAGGCCCAGCGGGATGCCCACGAAGTAGATCGCGAAGGGGGCGTGCCACGAGATGCCGCCGATGGCCCCGGCCAGCAGCGGCCATGTGACGCCGCCGAGGCTGATGGCCGTGGAGCGCCAGCCCATGACGCGGTCGCGCTGCTCCCCCGTGTACAGCGACAGGAGAGCGACCGTGGTGCCCGCGAACACCGCGGCGGCACCGGCGCCGAAGGCGACGCGGGTGGCGATGAGGGCCGCGTAGGAGCTGGTGAACGCCCCGGCGCCGCCGGCGATCCCGTACAGCAGCAGTCCCCAGACCAGCGGGGTGCGGACGCCCCAGCGGTCGATCATCCAGCCGACGACCGGGCTGGCCAGCGCGATGGAGAGTCCGTGGGTGGTGATGATCAGGCCGGCGGCCGTGGCACTGAGTTCGAGGTCGCCCCGGATGACCTCCAGCACGGGGGAGATGACGGCCCCCGCCATGACGGAGAGGGTCGACGCGAGCATGAGGATGGGGAGCACGCCGCTGCGGCCGGTGCTCGTCGGTGCTTTCATGGCGGGGTACTCCCAGGTATCGCAACGTCTTGGGCACGACATACGGGAAACAGCGCCGGGCACCAGTGTGGTGACCGGTGCCCGGAACTTCGTACGGAGCGGGCGCGGCCTCAGCGCAGCTTGTACGTACCCTTGGTGCGGGCCTCTCGCAGCGCCTCGGCCCACCAGGCGACCTGCTTCAGCAGGTTCACGGCCGCGTCCTCACTGCCCGCGGGGCTCGCGGGCTGGCCGTCCTTCTCGAAGTCGCCCCAGGCGTTGTGGAAGCTGAGCATGTCCCGCACGGTCGTGGCGTGGACCTCGGCGAACACCTGGCGCAGGTGCTCGGAGGCGCGCAGGCCGCCGCCCATGCCACCGTAGGAGACCAGGCCGACGGGCTTCAGGGCCCACTCCTCGAAGAACCAGTCGATGGCGTTCTTCAGCGCCGGGGAGACCGTGTGGTTGTACTCGGGGGTGACCACCGCGAAGGCGTCGGCGTCGTGGAGCCGCGCGGAGAGCCGGTCGGACACCGCCTTCGTCGCGTCGTCGGGCTCCTCGCCGAACGCCGGCATCTCCATGGGCAGCGGGAAGTCGACCAGGTCGATGAGGTCGACCGTGAACTCGCCGTTCTTCTTCGCCTGCTCGACAAACCAGTTGGCGACTGTCGGGCCGAATCGGCCGCCGCGTACACTGCCGATGATCACGGCAAGCTTGATGGGGTTCTCCTGCATAGCGAACTCTTCCAATCTTTGTAGCATCCTGCGTGGCCGGGCCGAGAGATTTTGGCCCGATGGGAAAACCGCCGGATTCAGTTACCTTTTACCGGCATGGATGTGACGCCAGGTGCGCGCGCGATCTCTGGAATCCGGATTCCCCCAGCTCAACCGAAACCCAATAATCAGCTTCTTCGACCGGGAATCCGACGTCAAGGGAGTGCGGTTCATATCCCTGTGGGGTTCTACAAATCCTTGTCGTCTACGTCAGAGGAACGTGCGATCCAGGTCAGCCGACGCCCCTCCGGTCACGGAATGAGGCCGAGTTCAGGGACGGGAATGCGCTGATGCGCTGCCTGGGCCGCGGCGGCGTAGCGGGGGTCGGGGCGCAGGCCGTTCTCGCGCAGACACGCCTCGGTGAATTTGATGACGTGTTCGTCCTTGTGCTCCACGGAGCGGGCCACCAGTTCGTGAAATGGCGGGACCTCGGATATCAGTGCGACTTCGAGTGCCGTGTCCTCACCACGACGACCGCCTGTGAAGGAGAGGAGAAGCGCCACATGGAGCTGCCAGACGGCGGCCACCGTCGGCAGATGCATTTCCGTCGGAAGATGGGGCAGGACGATCCTGACGGCGGCCGGAAGCGTCACACCGTGGAGCAGTGGAATGGGATAGATCTCGGTGTGGACGAGATAGAGACCGGCGAACTCGGCCGTCATATCACTCAGGAGCAGCTGCGGGTCCTGCGCGGCGACGGCGTGCAACGCCTCGGTGTACCCGGGGAGTTCGGCGATCCGGCCCAGCCTCTCCCGAGAGGCCACTCGGGCCTTCGGCGGGTGCAGGAAGTCCTCCAGCAGCTCGCGAGGAAGCTCCGCGACGGCCTGCGCCAGGCTGATCGTTCCGTGGAAGTCCGCGTTCCCCGGAAGGCTGCGGTAGCGGGCCGCCCAGTAGGCGAGCCCTCGCGCGAGCTCGGTCAGCTGCGCCCGACTCGGATCCGGGGTGCCGGCCAGGCTGCGCACGGCGTGCGCCGTACGGATCGCGCCGTGCGTGATGCCCGCCAGGAGGCCGGAGATGAGTCGTGGCCACCATCGGACGAGCACGTCGCGCCAGGGAGCATCGGCCAGTTCCCGGACGAAGAGCCGTTCCCAGTCCCCGGCCCGGCCGAAATCTCCCAACGCGGCACACCAGGAGGCTTCGTCCGACGCGTCGAGGGGAAAGGAGGGTGCGGGCCTGTCGTGATGCGGTTTGGTCCGGTAGAGCTCGACCCAGGTGCCGATCTGGTCGCCGTGGCCCAGGACGGCCAGCGTTTCGGCGGCCATCGGGCCGTGGTTGACCAGTTCGCCGCGTTCCCCGCGCTCGTACCCCATGTCGTCCAGGCGTTCCAGCGCTTCGTTGACGGCGTCGAAGTAGGTGACCAAGGGGATCCTCCTGCTGTCAGTCGATGCCACGAAAGATGTGGTGGTCGGGGATGTCCTCGTCCTCGCCGGCCAGGAGGACGGGCCGCCCGGATCCGGTCTCGACGGCAGACCCTCCCGACGCCTCACGCAGACCACCGCGGCCCGCGATCCGGTTCTCACGCGTACGTGTGTGCTCGACGGGCGTCTGCATGCCGGCTGTCCTCTCCTCCGCTGTCGGGTTGTGCCTGCCTGCTCCGCGGCCGGGGCCCGGGCGGTGCCGCGTCCTTCGCCAGAAGGCACTCCTCCAGGAACCCGAGCGCCCTGAGGTGGTAGGTACGGGCCGCCCAGCCGAGGCTGATGTTGTGCCCGGCGTCCGGCTGGAGGTCCACCGTCGTCTTCGCCCCTGACAGGGGATGCCGCAGAGCGGCTATGGCCTCCTCGTCGAACAGCCACCACTGCTCCTGCTCGGCGAAGGTGAAACGCACCGGCACCCGCACCAGGGCCGCGATGCCGGGATACAGCTCCGGCCACAGCGGCCCCTGCAGCGCTTCGGCGGCCGGTACCGGGCAGACCAGCGCGCGGCCGAGCCGGAAGGCATCCGGCGGATAGAGCCGCAGGGCTCCCCAGTGCCGGCGCCAGTCTCCGTGCCTGCCGCTGCCGGGCAGCTGGTGCGGGTCCACGGCGAGGCGGTTGCCGAGTCCGGATATGTCCAAGCCGATCAGGTCGCCACCGCGTTCATCCGCGGCGGCGGCCAGCGCGAGCTTGCCGCCGTTGGAATGGGCCACGAGGAAGAAGCCCGCCCCGGTGTCACGGGTGGCGGCGAAGTCGGCGAGCGCGGCGTGCAGGGTGACCGCCTGGTCGGCCACGGTCTGTCCCTCGGGCAGCTGCGCGAGGGACAGACCGTAGCCGGGGCGGTCGACGGCCAGCACGGTGTAGCCGAGTTCGGCCCCCAGAGCCAGGAGCGAGAGCCCGGGGCGGGACCGGCTGTCGAAGTAGCCGGCCCGCATGCCGCCGCCGTGGATGGCGACCACCACCGCACGCGGCGGCATCGTGGCCGGTTCGGCGAGCAGCGCGGACATCGGCACGCCGTCGGCATCGAGGGTGATCTCGCGGATCTCCGGGACACCGGATGGTGATGGCTGCGCCATGCGATCAGAACTCCTCGTGCACGGAAGGATGGGAAGGTCCGAGGGAGGGGTGACCGGGGAGCGGACAGTCGGTCCTGCTCAGCGGCCCCTGGCGGCGGCCGAAGCTCCACGCGATGCGGCGGCGTACGAGCGTACGAAGGGGTGTCACGGTGTACGACCGCGCGGCCCGGCCGGTGTCGGAAGGCATCGTCGGGGCTGTCTCGAGTCTCGTCATCCGGGCTCTCCGGTGCCCGGCTCGGGGCGCCGCACTCCGGAGCGCCAGCTGCGAGGTGCACGGTGGCCGTGGGCACGGTCGAGGCGCCATTCGGCGGGCGCGGGAACCGGCTCCGCGGTGGCGCTCGGCGTGCCGGACATCCGCATGAGGAGGACCACGGCGAGTGCGGCCATCTCCTCCTCGGTGGGCACACCTTTCTCCACGCGGAAGAGGTGCTCGGCGTCGAGAGCGGGACTGGGGGTAGCGGTGCTCACGTTCTGTGTCCTTTCCGGACGACTCCTGTTTCGGGTCCGTGAGAGCCGGGCCTTCGGACCGGCCGATCGGGCCCCGGACGGACAGACGCCGCCCGCCCGGTACGGAATGGGCGGACGGCGCTGCATCAGGTCGTACCAGGGGGAATCACCTGGCGGTCGTGCTCACATCCAGGGCCTGTCCGGCCCTGATCCGCCGGACAGGCCCTGAGCCCGGGCCCGGACGGCCTGGAGCAGTCGGGCCTGACTGACCATCACCGGGTCGGGGGCCGCTCCGGAGCGCACGGCTCGGGCGAACGCGGTGACCGTGCGCGCCACCTGGTCGTCGGCGGGCAGCAGCGCTTCCCGCGTGTCGCCGCGCCGCTCGACACGGACCCGGGGGCGGTGGTCGGCGGGCGGGGTGAACGCCCGCTCGACGGTGATCCTTCCCTCGCTCCCCCACAGCTCGTACATCGAACGGTATCCGTGGTCGAGGCCGAAGGAGAGCTGGACGCCGACCCCTTCCGGGGCGCGCAGCAGCACCGCGCCCGAGGTGTCCACCGAGTCGGCGGGGCCGTGCGAGAGGGTCGCGCCGACGACGTCGAGCCGCTCGCCCAGGAAGCGCAGGGCGGCCCGCAGCGGGTACACCCCGGTGTCCCACAGGGCGCCGCCGCCGAGTTCGGGGCGGTACCGGATGTCACCGGCGGGCAGCCGGGGAACCGCGAACGCCGCGTGGAAGGCGCGGAGTTCGCCGATCGCCCCGTCGGCCACCAGCTTCTCGACGGCCGCGTGCTGGGAGTGATGGACGAACATGACGTTCTCCATCAGGAACAGGCCGGACTCCGTCGCCAGGTCGAACAGTCGCTCCGTGGCGGCGAGGTCGGTGGTGAGCGGCTTCTCCGCGAGGACGTGCTTGCCGGCGCGCAGCGCCGCCTCGGCCCACTCGGCGTGCAGGGCCGCGGGCAGCGGTATGTACACCGCGTCGATGTCGTCCCGGGCCAGCAGAGCGGCGTAGCCGTGCACCGGGCGGGCGTCGAACCGTCCGGCGAGCTCGCGCGCCCGGTCCGCGTCGCGGCCCGCGACGGCGGCGACCCGCACGCCGGGCGTCGCCGCCATCGCCGGCAGCATGCGGCGGCGTGCGATGTCCGCGCAGCCGAGGACGCCGATCCGCAGGGCGTCCATCAGGCACCTGCCCCGGTCGCGTGGAGGCAGGCGAGCAGGGTGCGGGCCTGGACGTTGACGTAGCGGCCGTGCCTGACCAGGGAGGTCAGCTGGCCGGGCGTGACCCAGCGGTACCCGGCGGGCGGGTCGAGCGGGGCGGTCGCCTCGTCCGCCTCGACCAGCAGGTAGCGGCTCTCCGCGTTGAGGAACCTGCCGCCCTCCTCCGAGTGCAGCGCCTCGTAGCGGATCCGGTCGGGCCCGGCCGCCAGCACCTCGTCGAGGTAGCCGGGGCGGCTGTCGCCGCGCAGGTGGGCGTAGTTGTCGGGGGTGTACTGGACGGTGGGGCCGAGCTCGATGGTGTCGAGGAAGCCGCCCTCGACGCGGGCGTGCACCAGGACGTGCAGCGCCCCGTCGATCCTTCGGGTCAGGAAGGCGGCGACGCCGAGGCCGTACGGCTCGAACAGCGGCTGGGTCCAACCGGAGACCTCGCGGCTGCCCGCCTGGACGGACACCGCGACGACACGGAAGTACCGGCCGTCCTCGTGGTCGATGGACTCCTCGCCCCGCCGCCAGCCGGGGAGCCCGTCAAGCGGCACCCGGCGGGCGCTCACGTCGTGCCGGGAGCGCTCGGCGGTGATCCACGACAGCAGCTCCGTGTCGGAGTGCAGCGCGCCCGTGGCCGCGTCCGGGAAGGGGGCGCAGGCCAGCACCGTACGGGAGTCCATGTTGACGACGTTGTCCCGGTGCAGGAGCTCGCCGATCTGACCGAGGGTCAGCCAGCAGAAGTCCTCGTGGAGCGGTACGTCGCCGACGGCCTCGACGATCATGTTGCGGTTGCTCTTGTGCAGGAACCAGGAGCCGTGCTCGGACTGGAGCACGTCGGCCAGGACCCGGCCCTTGCCGGGCCGGACGAAGTACTCGATGTACTTCACGTCCGAGCCCTCGTGGACCTTGGTGTAGTTGCTGCGGGTGGCCTGCACGGTCGGCGAGAGCTGGAGCAGGTTCCGGTTGCCGGGCTCCATCTTGGCCTGCATGAGAAAGTGCAGGACCCCGTCGAACTCCTTGACCAGGATGCCCAGGATGCCGACCTCGGGCTGCTTGATGATCGGCTGGTGCCACTGGGGGAACGCGCCCCCCTCGTGGGTGACGTGCAGTCCCTCCACGGAGAAGAACCGGCCGCTGCGGTGCACCAGGTTCCCGGTGCCCTCCTCGAACGACCAGCCGTCGAGTGCGTCGAACGGGATCCGGTCGACCCTGAACCGGTGCGCCCTGCGGCGCCCTTCGAGCCAGTCCGGGAAGGCCTCGGTGCTCAGCTGCGCGCCGGCCGTGCTCGCCGCCGACCGGGCTATCCGGTCGGCGATCGCAGCGTCCTCGCGGGGTTGCAGGGCAGTCGGGCCGACTGCGGTCGTGGCGAACGTAGCCGACATGGCGTACTCCTGAGGGTGGGATAAAGGGACATGACGAATGGTCAGGCGGGGTGCCGGGCTTCCGGGGCGCGGTACGGCATGAGCAGTCCGGCCTCCTGGGCCTGCCGCAGCGACATGGCGTTCGAGTCCTTCGGCGACATCAGAGGCGGCTGGGTCCAGCCCCAGGGGAGGGCCAGGTCGGGATCGAGCGGGTTGATGTCGATCTGGGTGCCGGGCACGTACACGCTGGACAGGACATAGGAGATGCACGAGTCGTCGGCGAGGGCGAGGAAGCCGTGGCCGACGCCTTCCGGGACGAAGACCGACCGGCCGGACTCGGGGTCCAGGACATTGCTCGCGGACGCCCCGAAGGTGGGTGAGCCCGGCCGCAGGTCCACCACGAAGTCACGCAGGGCCCCCCGGACGCAGGTGACGAACTTCGCCTGGCCCGGGGGGCTGGTCACGCTGTGGATGCCGCGCAGGGTGTTCTTCTGCGACACCGAGTAATTGATCTGGCGCGGTACGAAACACCGCCCCATGACCCGTTCGAACTCGTCCGCCCGCATTCCTTCGAAGAAGGAGCCGCGTTCGTCCTTACGGAGTTCCGGGGTGACGACGAACACCCCGGGTATATCCAACTCTGCTATGTGCACTGCCGTTCCACATCCCTGTCGACGTCATTTCCTCGGATGTCGCCGCACGGACGTCTGCCAGGAGATGCGGCGCACACGTGCCGCTACGCTCTACTCGTCGAAAGGAAGAAACAAGTGAATTGCCGAAGGATTCACATCAGTTGACGGACGGGTTGCTCGATTTGACGAGCATCTGCAGGAACGCGTCCTCGCTCTGCGCGCCGGAGACGGTGGGGCCGGCGCTGAACGTGAACAGCGGAACGCCCCGCACGCCGAGCCGGCGCACCCGGTCGAGCTCCGCCTGGAGCGCTTCCCCGGCCGGTTCCCGGACGATGACGCCGAGTCCGTCGGCCAGGTCGGCGAGGACGGCCGGGTCACCGATGTTCAGCCCGTCGGTGAAGTGCGCGCGGAAGAGCCGCTCGACGGCCTCCTCCCCCTTGCCCTGCCCGCTCGCCACGGCGATGAGGTGATGCGCGCCGAAGGTGCTGGTGGCGATGGCCCGGTCGTAGTTCAGCTCCAGGCCGTCGTGCACCGCGTCCGCGGCGACCTGGGTGGTGTGCGCGGCAGCCGCCTCGCCGAACACCTCGCGCAGTGCGTCGAGCAGCGGCTCGCCCTCGCCGGTCGCCTCCGGTGCCAGCTGGAAGGGCGAGAAGACGAACTCGACGTCGCCGCCGGACGCGCGGTGCCGGACGACTGCCTTGGCCAGCCTGGTGTATCCGATGTAGGACGCGGCGCAGATGACGTCGAGGACCATCTCGATGCGTACGGGCTGCGGTTGTGCCGGCATGGGGGGCTCCTGTTCGGGGGAGGACGGTGAGGGATCAGTATCGGTGGTGGGTTCGATCACGCCGTGGTGGTCGGCGTCAGACCGCGTGTCCGTCGCCTTCGTCACGCGGCAACCGGAGTGTGCGGCGCTCCAGTTCGGGCACGATGTCGGCCGGGCCGGGCTGGTCGAGGAGGTCCTGGCGGAGCACGGCCGCGCCCTTCCGGAAGCCGGGCTCGGCAAGGATCCGGGCGAGTTGGTCCCGGACCGCCTCCACGGTGAAGCGGGGCGTGTCGACGATGAGGCCGGCCCCGCGCTCCTCGACGTACCGCGCGGTGTCGAGGAAGTCGCCCTGCACGCCGGGGGCGATGAGCTGGGGAACGCTGTGCGTCACCGCGGCCGTGAAGGTGCCGCCGCCGCCGTGGTGCAGGATCGCCGCGCAGCTCGGCAGCAGCAGGGTCAGCGGGACGTAGTCGACGGCCCTGACGTTCTCGGGGAGGGTGCCCAGGGAGGCGAGCTGCTGCGCGTTGGCGGTGACGACCAGTTCGGCGTCCAGCTCCGCGAGCCCTTCGAGGAGGTCACCGAGCGGGATGTGACCTTCCTTGGAGCGCTCCCGGGTGGTGACCCCGAGCGAGACGCACACCCGCGCCCGCTCCGGTTCCTCGAGGAGCCACTGCGGTATCTCCGAGCCGCCGTTGTACGGGATCATGCGCACCGGCACGGTCGGCAGGCCCAGCGGCAGGCTCAGCCGGGGCGGCACCGGGTCGACGGTCCACTGGCCGAGGAGCAGCTCCTCGTCCACCTCGTACCCGTGCCGCTGGGCGAGGGGGCGGACCACACTGGTCAGCGGGTCCTCCCCCGGGGCGAAGAGCGTCCGCGACCAGGCGAAGTAGTCCAGGCCCCACAGCAGGCGGGCGTGCGCCGCGCCGGCGGCCCGCGCGGCGATCGGCGAGGGGATGCACGCGGGGTCCCAGAGCACCAGGTCGGGCTTCCACCGGCGGGCGAACGCGACCAGTTCGTCCGTGAAGGTGACGCCGCCGGGGCCCGGCTCGGCCGGGTAGTAGAAGGGCAGGGCGGGCAGCACCCGGCGGTGGAAGAAGTCCCAGAGGTGTGCCTCGGACGCGGAGGGAACGACGCCGGCCCACGGATCAGGCTGCTCGCTCTCGCTCTCCTCCTCCCCTGCCTTCGGCGTGTGGTCGAGCGGCTCGCCCAGGCCCACCGCGGTGAGTCCGGCCGCCGTGATCGGGCCGACCAGATCCGGCTGGCTGACCACGCAGACGTCGTGCCCGGCGCTCTTGAGCGCCCAGGCCAGCGGCACGACGGGGAACAGATGGGCCGTCGCCGGGAGGATCGTGAACATGACGCGCATCGCGCACTCCTGGGAAATCGATGGTGGGGCTTTGCAGAAGCCGTCCGGGGCGCCGGTGACGAGGTCGGCTCGGTGGTCAGGCCGAGGGCGGGCCGACGCGGGTTGCGGGCGGGGAGACCGCGGCCGCCGCTCTCCGTCCGGGTGGCGACGCGGGAGGTGTCTCGGCGGTCATCCGCGAGACGCCACGAACTCCCGTACCGAGGAGGCGACATAGTCGATCATCTCGTCGGTCAGTGCCGGGTAGACGCCGACCCAGAAGGTGTGCTCGGTGATGATGTCGCTGTTGGTGAGGTCGCCGACGATGCGGTGCGGCTGGTCGATGTAGGCCGGGTGGCGGGTCAGGTTGCCGGCGAAGAGCCGACGGGTGCCGATCTTCCGGTCCTCGAGGAAATCCACCAGTTCCGCCCGCTTGAACGGGGCCTCGGGGTCCACGGTGAGCGCGAACCCGAACCAGCTCGGCTCGCTGCGCTCGGTGGCCCGGGGCAGGATCAGGTGCGGTACGCCCTCCAGGCCGTCGCGCAGCCGGCTCCAGTTGTGGCGGCGGGCGTCGACGAAGTCGTCCAGCTTGTCGAGCTGGGTCAGCCCGAGGGCGGCCTGGATGTCGGTCGCCTTCAGGTTGTAACCGACGTGCGAGAAGATGTACTTGTGGTCGTAGCCCTCGGGCAGCGTGCCCATCTGGTACTTGAACCGCTTGAGGCACTTGTTGGTCTCGCCCGGCTCGCACCAGCAGTCCCGGCCCCAGTCGCGCAGCGACTCCACGATCCGGGCAAGGGCCAGGTTCGAGGTCAGTACGCAGCCGCCCTCCCCCATGGTCAGGTGGTGGGCCGGATAGAAGCTGACGGTCGCGAGGTCGCCGAAGGTGCCGGTCAGCTTCCCGTCGTAGGTCGAACCGACCGCGTCGCAGTTGTCCTCGATCAGGAACAGATCGTGTTCCTCGGCGAGTTGGGCGATCTCCGCGACCTCGAAGGGGTTGCCCAGAGCGTGCGCGATCATGATCGCCCGGGTGCGCGGGCCGATCGCCGCGGCGACCCGGGCGGCGGTGGTGTTGTAGGTACCGAGCTCCACGTCGACGAAGACGGGGACGAGCCCGTTCTGGATGATCGGGTTGACCGTGGTGGGGAAGCCCGCCGCGACGGTGATCACCTCGTCGCCCGGCCTCAGCCGGCGGTCCTCGAGCAGGTGCGAGGTGAACGCCGTCATGGCGAGGAGATTGGCGGAGGAGCCGGAGTTGGTCAGATGCGCCTTGCGGCGCCCCATCTTGCGGGCGAACCGCGACTCGAACTTGCGCGAGCTCGGTCCGGCAGCGATCCGCATCTCCAGGGCGGCCTCGACCAGGGCCGTGCGGTCGCGCTCGTCGAGGACCGCGCCCGCGGGCCAGATCTCGGTGGTGCCGGGGACGAACCTGCCGTCGGGCAGGGTGTCCTGGTGGAACTTGCGGACCTCGTCCAGGGCGATTTCCTTGTGGACGCTCATGACTTCCTCTCGATGACTGTCTGCGTGGTGAGCTCTGCGCGTGCGGCGTCGAGCAGGTCGCTCAGTGAGGTGTCCAGGCCGCGGGCGGGCGACCAGCACAGGACCCGGCGGGCCCGGGTGATGTCGAGCTGCTGCCACTCGGCGTCCGTACGACGCGGGTCGCCCGTGTCCTCGACGATCCGCACCGGCAGTCCGCTCAGCGCGACCAGCCGGTCGATGATCCGGCGCATCGGCCGGGCCGCCCCGCTGCCGATGTTGAGTACCGGGTGGGCCGGGCGCGGAGTCCCGGCCGCCGTGAGAACGGCGTCCACCACATCCCGTACGTCGACGAAGTCACGGTGGGCGCGCAGCGGGGCGAGCCGCAGCTCCACCGGTTCCGCCGCCGCGCCGGCCGCGGCGTGGGCCTCGGCCAGGCGGGCCGCGACCGAGCCGAGCAGGCTGCCGCGGGGGGTGCCGGGGCCGCAGACGTTGGCGAGACGCAGCACGATCGCGTCCAGCTCCTTCGTCCGTACGGCGTCGAGCACGGCCCGGGTGCCGCCGAGCTTGGAGCGCCCGTAGTCGGTGACCGGGGCGGGCTCGTGGTCCTCACGGGTACCGGCGCCGACGGTGCCGGGGCCGTACTCGTGGACGCTGCCGAGGTGGATCAGGCGGGGTCGGACGGGAAGTTCGGCGAGGGCCGCGGCCAGGGCGGCGACGGCGTCGCAGTTGGCCGCGGACATCTCCTCCACGCCGGCCGCCCAGGCCCGGCCGGACGCGTTGACGACGACGTCGGGGCGGACGTCGCGCAGCAGCGCGGCCAGCGGGCCCGGGTCGGCCGCGGTGAGGTCGACCCGGGTGGCGCCGTGGCGGGCGGCCGGGACGACCTGGGCGCCCACGGCGGCGAAGCCGGCCGCGATGTGGCGGCCCAGGAAACCCGTGCCGCCCAGCACGAGCACGGCGGGGGCGCCGGTGTTCACCCGGCCGTCCCGTTGGCGCCGGCCTCGCCCGTGCCGTGCTTGGTGCCCTTCCACCAGTTCGGGTTGTCGTTGTACCAGGCGACGGTGGAAGCGAGGCCCTCCTCGAAGGGGATGCGCGGGGCGTACCCGAGCTCTTCGCTGATCTTCGTCTCGTCGAGCGAGTAGCGCAGGTCGTGCGCCTTGCGGTCGGCGACGCGGCGGACCTTGGACCAGTCGCTCCCGGTCAGCTCCAGGAGCCGTTCGGTGATGGCCAGGTTGGTCTGCTCGTTGCCGCCGCCGACGTTGTAGATCTCGCCCGCCCGGCCCCGGTTGAGGACCAGGTCGATGGCCCGGCAGTGGTCGTCGACGTGCAGCCACTCGCGGATGTTTCCGCCGTCGCCGTACAGCGGGACCTGCTCGCCCTCGATGAGGTTGGTGACGAACAGCGGGATGAGCTTCTCCGGGTGCTGATAGGGCCCGTAGTTGTTGGAGCAGCGGGTGATCGAGAGATTCAGCCCGTGGGTGCGCCAGTAGGAGCGGGCCAGCAGGTCGGAGGAGGCCTTCGACGCGGAGTAGGGGGAGTTGGGCTCGAGCGGCCACTCCTCCGTCCAGGAACCTTCGTCGATGGAGCCGTAGACCTCGTCGGTGGAGACGTGCACGACACGGCGGACCTTGGCGGCGAGGACCGCGTCGAGGAGCCGCTGCGTGCCGGTCACGTTCGTCCGGACGAACTCCTCGGCGGACTCCAGGGACCGGTCCACGTGCGACTCGGCGGCGAAGTGGACCACCGCGTCGTGGCCGGGCAGCAGCCCGCGCAGCAGCTCGGTGTCGCAGATGTCGCCGTGCACGAAGGTCATGCGGGGGTGCGACGCCGGGAGGTTGTCGCGGTTGCCCGCGTAGGTCAACTTGTCGAGGACCGTGACATGGCAGCCCGCCCAGTCCTCGTACCCGTCGTCCAGGAGGGTCCGGACGTAGTGCGAGCCGATGAAGCCCGCACCGCCGGTGACCAGGATCTTCTTCATGCCGCTACCTCGACTCGGGTGTGGTCGCCGACGACCAGCCGGTGATGGACGGTGTCGTGCTCGGCGGGCACCACGGCGGCGGAGCGGCCGATGAGGGAGTTGTGCAGACCGCGCACCTCGGAGACGGTCGCGCCGTCCAGCACGATGGACTGCTCGATGTGCGTGTCGCTGAGCACGCAGTCCTTGCCGATGGAGGTGTACGGGCCGATGTAGCTGTCGGTGACGACCGTGCCGGCGGCGATGACGGCCGGGCCCACGATGCGCGAGCGCACCACCCGAGCCCCCTCCTCGACGACGACCGGACCGACCAGGGTGCTGGTCTCGTCGACCTCGCCCGCCGTGTGCGGCTTGAGGTCGTCCAGGAGGGTGCGGTTGCAGTCCAGTACGTCCTCGACGCGGCCGGTGTCCTTCCAGTAGCCGTCGTACTCGCTGGCCCGGACGTCGGCCCCCTCGGTCACCAGCCACTGGATGGCGTCGGTGATCTCCAGCTCGCCGCGCGGGCTGGGCACGATGGCGTCGACCGCCGCGTGGATGGCGGGGGTGAAGAAGTAGACGCCGGCCAGCGCGAGATCGCTGCGCGGCTCCTTGGGCTTCTCGACCAGCCGCTCCACCCGGCCCTCGGAGTCGAGTTCGGCGACTCCGAAGGCGGTGGGGTCGGCGACCTTCTGGACGACGATCTGCGCGGCGGGGCGGGCTGCGGCGAACTCCTCGGCGATGCGCCGGACTCCCCCGGTGAGCATGTTGTCGCCGAGGTACATCACGAAGTCGTCGTTGCCGAGGAAGGGCCGGGCCAGGCTCACGCAGTGAGCGAGACCCAGCGGCTTCTCCTGCGGGATGTAGGTGATCTTCACGCCGAGAGCCGAACCGTCCCCGAGGACGGCGCTGATCTGCGGCAGCCGGTCGCCCACGATGATGCCGATCTCGGTGACGCCGAGAGCGGAGATGTTCTCCAGGACGTGCTGGAGAACCGGCTTGTTGGCGATGGGGATGAGCTGCTTCGGCATGGAGTAACTGAAAGGCCGCAGACGGGTCCCGGACCCGCCCGACAACACCAGGGCTTTCATCGCAGAATCTTCCTCTCGCCCCTGTTTCGGGGGCATGCTCGAAATTCTTCTTCGCTGGGCGAATACGTGGAGGACCGGGGTCCCGGGGTCACCCGCGCCCTCCTTCCGCGGTCCACTTCACGGTCACGTTCAGCTCCGCCATGCGCCAGCCCTCCTTGGTCCGCTCGGCCCGTACGTCGTAGTGGGCGCCGCCGGTGAAGAGCGGGGCGGATCCGTCGTGCGGGACGTGCACGGCGTGGACGTTGGCGCGTACCGAGGCGTGGTCGCCCTGCGCGTCGACGACGCAGTTGGTGGCGTAGTGCTGGGTGCCCGCCCACATCGCCTTGGGGGCGCTCATGAAACCGGGCAGCCCGTCGATGCCCTGGTGGGTGCCGTTGGGGAGGTTCAGCCGGGCGTCCTCGGTGAGCACCGAGCGGTACCAGTCCTCGGCCAGTGGGGCCGATTCGTCGAGTCCGTAGACGAACCGGTCCACGAGGTCGGCCAGTTGGGCCTGGTCCTCCAGGACGCGCAGTCTCTCCTCCAGATAGGCGGGATCGAGAGTGGAAGGGAGGGAGGTCATACGGGTCTCCTTGTCGTGTCTGCCCGTCACGGGCGTACGGAGAAGGCCGGGCGGGGCCGCCGCGGAGGGGATGTCACAGGAGCCGAGGAGGCCTGTGGGCATGGGCCGGCGCCTTTGCCGGCGCCTTCGCCGGTGAGGGATGCGCGTTCATGGCGGTGCCAAGGGCCCGCGGGGCGCGGTTTCCGGCGAAGCCGTCGTCGGTGACGGGGCCGCACTCGCGCTCGGTGCAGTCGCCGGTTTCCATGGGATCAGGCGACGCACCCGGCGGGGATGCCGCACGGCCGGCGAACAGGTCGTCCTGGCCGACCGGAAGGCCTGAGTGCCGGATGGTCGGTCTTGTCGGTCTTGTCAGCCGGTCCGGGGTGCGGTCACGCGGCGAGGCTCCGGTAGAGGTGGTAGCGCTTGAAACCGAGGGGACGGACTCCCGGCATCTCGTTGGCGATCTCCAGCGACCTGCGGCTCAGATCGCCCCCGAGGAACTCGATGTGCGCCTCGTCGTCCGTCCACTCCGCGAAGTTGAGCACGCGGCTGCCGTCGACGCTGAGGTGGAAGTGGGCAGCGATCAGACCCGCCTGCTCGTCCGCAGACGCACTCTCCACATTGCTCACGATCGCGTCGACGATGCTCCGCTGCCGCTCCGAACCGTCCACGTCGAAGCTGGCGGCGACCATGGCGCCCGGAGCCTGCCCTGTCGTGTCGACCAGGACGTCGCGGTGCAGTCGGTACTCGATCGGAGCTGTGCTCGCCGGGCCTGCGGGCAGGCTCAGGCCACGCGTGAACGACCGGTAGACGGCATCGTCCGTGCACTGCGCGTACGTCAGTACGAGATCGTTCCCCGTGCTCAGGTAACAGGAGAACGAGAGGATGCCGTCGGGCCGGGGCGAGCCGTCCCAGACGTCCATGATCTCGTCGAGCACCGCGCGCCCCTGGTCCGCGCCGTCCACGAACCAGTAGCTCATGTGGACCACGTGGGAATCGGGGCGGGTGATATCCGGGTTGGTGGACAGCTGGGCGGTGGAACTGGGCATGGTTGTTGTCTCCCCTGGTGTGGTCAGGTCTTCGGCTCTCACTCGGCGGGCCGCCCGAAGCGGCGGCGCACGGCCATGTCGGGGACCGCGTCAGAGGCGGTTCCGGGCATCGGCGTCAGAGGCGGTTCCAGGCGTCGGCGGCCGGGGCGAAGAACTCCCGCAGCTGCGGCATGAACGCCCCGGATTCGGCCGCCGTGGTGACCAGGCCGCGGACGTACCGGGCCAGCTTCTCGACATCCGCGTCGCCCAGGGCCGCATACGGTGCCCGGTCCAGCCGGCCGGTCTCGTGCTCCATCTCCTCCCGCAGCGCGACCCCACGGGCGGTCAACGCCCCCGCACCGTCGATCAGGCCGCGGTCGACAAGCCTTTCCCGCGCGGCCGACCAGTCCTCCTCGGACCACCCGCGCTGGGGCATCACGACCTCCTTCGGCATGCCACGCTCACTGGCGCAGTCGAGGACGAGTGCCTCGACCCCGATCAGATCGAGATGGCCGAGCACGATCGCATGCCCGTCGCCCCGGTGCTCCCGGAGCATGGTCGCGGCGTGCCACAGCGCGATGTGCGGGTCGGCGGGCTGCTCGAGGCCGGCATTGGCCGCGTACAGCGGGCGCCCGGGGAAGGAGGCCCCCCACGCCGCGGCCGTGGCCAGCTTCGCCGCTTCCGCCATCTCCTCCGACCGGATGACCTCGGAGCCGAGCAGCCGCTCCAGCGCCGTACCGATGGCCCTCTGGCGCGCGAGGACCGCCTGCTTCGGCGACACGGAGTCCCAGACCGCGGGCACGCGCTCCGCGACGAAGGCGGGGGCGAAGCCGTGGAAGACCGCGGTCACGACCGGGGCGTCCACCGCACCGAGCGGTGCCGAGCGGCACGCGAGGTAGACGCTCAGGGGATCGGTGACTCCGAACTTCTCGAGTTCCACTCCCAGGTCCGGGGTGAAATACGAGATCGAATGCAGCGCATTGACCGCTTGCGCACAACGCTGCTCGTAGGAACGCTCACCACTTTGTGCTGCAGTCATGACATCCTTAAGACCTGGAAGAGAGACGGGAATTCAGAGAGAGTCAGAATCGAGCTTCTGCGGCACATGCGCCTCGGGCAAGAGAGTTGACCAAGGGATGACGCGGGCTGACAGGTATCTTTCGGCTCACTGCGGCGGGTTGCCGTGTTTGCGCGAGGGCAGGTCCGCGTGCTTGGCCCGCAGCATGGCGAGCGAGCGGATCAGCACCGAACGGGTCTCGCGCGGATCGATGACGTCGTCGATCAGTCCGCGCTCGGCCGCGTAGTAGGGGTGCATGAGCTCGTCCTTGTACTCCGCGATGCGCTGCTCGCGTACGGCCTCGGGGTCCTCGGCCGCGTTGATCTCACGGCGGAAGACGACATTGGCCGCGCCTTCGGCGCCCATCACCGCGATCTCGTTGGTGGGCCAGGCCAGGGCCAGGTCTGCGCCGATGGAGCGGGAGTCCATGACGATGTAGGCGCCGCCGTACGCCTTGCGCAGCACCAGCGAGACCCGGGGCACGGTGGCGTTGCAGTACGCGTACAGGAGCTTGGCGCCGCGCCGGATGATGCCGTTGTGCTCCTGGTCCACGCCGGGCAGGAAGCCGGGCACGTCGACCAGGGTGACCAGCGGGATGTTGAAGGCGTCGCAGAACTGCACGAAGCGCGCGCCCTTTTCGGAGGCCTCGATGTCCAGGACGCCGGCCATGGAGGCGGGCTGGTTGGCGACGATGCCGACGACATGGCCGTCGAGCCGGGTCAGCGCGCAGACGATGTTGGTCGCCCAGGCCGGATGCACCTCGAAGTACTCGCCGTCGTCGACGACTTCCTCGATGACCTTACGGATGTCGTACGACTGTCCGGGCTCGGCCGGGACCAGGTCGAGCAGCGACTCGTTGAGACGGTCGGGCAGGTCGCCCGAGCGCTCGACGGGCGACAGCTCCCGGTTGTTGGCGGGCAGCAGCGACAGCAGGTAGCGCACGTCCTCGATGCAGTGCTCCTCGTCGTCGTACGCGAAGTGCGCGACGCCGGAGACGGCGGAGTGCACATCGGCGCCGCCGAGGCCGTTCTGGCTGATCTCCTCGCCGGTGACCGCCTTGACGACGTCCGGACCGGTGATGAACATCTGCGAGGTCTCACGGACCATGAAGACGAAGTCGGTCAGGGCCGGGGAGTAGGCCGCGCCACCGGCGCACGGGCCGAGCATCACCGAGATCTGCGGGATGACACCCGAGGCCCTGGTGTTGCGCTGGAAGATCCCGCCGTAACCGGCGAGCGCTGTCACGCCCTCCTGGATACGGGCTCCCGCGCCGTCGTTGAGCGAGACCAGCGGTGCGCCGGCCGACTCGGCCAGGTCCTGGATCTTGTGGATCTTCTGCGCGTGGGCCTCGCCGAGTGCGCCGCCGAAGACCCGGAAGTCGTGGGCGTACACGAAGACCGTGCGGCCGTGGACACTGCCCCAGCCGGTGATCACCCCGTCGCTGTACGGCTTCTTGTGCTCCAGGCCGAAGCCGCTGGCCCGGTGCCGGCGCAGGGGCTCCACCTCGTTGAAGGAGCCCTTGTCCAGGAGCAGCCCGATCCGCTCGTGGGCGGTCAGCTTGCCCTTGGCGTGCTGGCGCTCGGTGGCGGCCGGGTCGGGGCCGCTGCGCGCCGACTCCTTGATCTCGGCCAGTTCGGTGATGCGGCCGTGGATCGTCTCATCTACTGGGGGCATGTGGTTTCACCTCTCCGTGGGTCGATGGTCAGACGGCGCTGTCTGTGGCAGCGAAAGCATGGGTGGTCAGCGCCAGTTGGCGGGCACTGCTCGTCGCATGGACGCGCGCCTGCGGTGCGATGCGCCGGACCAGGCCGCCGAGCACCAGACCGGGCCCGGTCTCGATGAACCGGTCCACGCCCGTCGCGCCGAGCAGCTGGACCGCCTCGGTCCAGCGCACCGGGCGGGTGAGTTGGAGGCCCAGGGCGACGATCGCCTCGTTGGCGGTGGACACCCGGGATCCGGTGACACTGGAGACCAGCGGGATGCGGGGGTCCCGGAACTCGGTGGTGATCAACGCCTCGGTGAACTCCGCCTCGATGCCGCGCAACAGGCTGGAGTGGAAGGGACCGCCGGCCCGCAGCTCCGCCACCCGGGTGGCCCCGGCGGCGCGCGCCGCTCGCATCAGCCGGGTCACGGCCTCGGCCTCGCCCGAAACCACCGTCTGGCCGGGGCCGTTGTCACCGCTGATCTCGACTGTACGACCGGTGGCCGCGGCGGCCTCGGCGCACAGGCGGGCCACTGCGGGGCGGTCGAGGCCGAGCACCGCGGCGGTGGCGCCCCGCACCTGGTCGTCGACCGTGGCGACCAGCTCACCGCGCAGCCGCACCAGGCGCAGCGCGTCCGTCCATTCCAGAACGCCCGCGGCGACCAGCGCCGCGTACTCACCGAGGCTGTGTCCCGCGACGGCGTCGGGCTCGACACCCTGCCCGCGCAGGACCTCCAGGGTGACCAGACTGGTGAGCAGGATGGCCGGCTGCGAGACCGCCGGGTCGTCGAGGTCCCGGCCGGGACCGTGCCAGCTCAGCCTCGACAGGGGTATGCCGAGCACGTCGTCGGCGGTTCGGTAGTAGGTCTCCACCAGATCGGGCCGCTGGGCGAGCAGGTGCCTGCCCATGCCCACTCGCTGTGAGCCCTGCCCGGGGAAGACGAATGCGGTGCGGTTCATCCTGTCACGTCCTTGTCATCGGTCAGCAGGGGTCGCCGGGCGACCGGTACGCCTCAGCAGGCGAGTGCCGGTACGGCCGGCTCGGATACGTCCGCTCCGCCGCCGGTGCCCGGGGCGCGGAGCCAGTCCCCGTTCAGCCAGCGGACGTTGACCGAGCGAGGAGCCGCCCCCCGGACCGCGGCCGCGGCGGAGTGCGTGGCGGTGCAGGGGATGTCGAGCACGGTCCAGCCGGGTGGGTGGCGCCGGTCGTCGACGCCGAGGTAGTCCTCCGCGGGGGAACGGCTCAGTCCGGTGCCGATCCCTTTGAGGAAGGCTTCCTTGCGGGTCCAGATCTGGCCGAAGCGAGCCTTCAGTTCCTCCGCCGAGGTGTCCGCCAACTCGCTCTGTTCGTCCGGGTGCAGGGCCTTGCCGCAGATCTCGACGCTCTCCTGGCGGGGCAGTCTCTCCACGTCCACCCCGACCGGGGCGGCCGCCACGCCCACCAGGGCGAGTCCACCGCTGTGCGACAGGGAGAAGTGCAGGGGCAGCCGGGCCGGCGTCGGCGCCACGGCCGGTCGGCCGTGTGCCCCGCCGCACCCCGGGCAGGGCTCGCGGACGAACCGGATGTCCTGGGGCCTGGTGTCGGTGTAGCGGCCGAGCAGCCTGCGGAGGGCGACATGAGCGGTGGCGTACAGCAGCCCGTCCGCCGGGCGGATGAACGATGCGGCCCTGTGCCGCTCCGCTTCGTCGAGCTCCGACGTGTCGAGCGCCGCCCCGTCCGTCTCGTCGTGGCGGCGCATCAGCCACAGGTCGACCCGGTCCTTGGAGACGGTGAACTGCTGCCCCTTCGGCTCCGGTTGACGCGAAGGCCGGCCGAGCACAGCTCTGTGCTCCCCCGTCATGCCATGACCCCGGAGTCGCTCCGGGGCGAGGTGCGGGCCTCTCCGAGCTGGCCTGCCAGACAGTCGACCAGCTCTGCGGCGCTGTTGGCCAGCAACAGCATCTGCAGGTTCAGTTCGACCTGAAGGGCGGCCTCCATCCGGTACTGGAGTTCGAGACCGGCGATCGAGCCGATGCCCAGGCTGTTCATCGGCCGGTCCGTGGTGTCCACGCTCTGCGGTGGAATACCCAGGAGCCGGCCGAGCTCCTGGCGTACGTAGGTGTCGAGCATGCTGCTGCGCTCGCTGTGGTCCGCCGCGGCAAGCGCGGCGCGATCGGGCACGCTCACCTCGGCGGCGGACGGGCACGCCCGGCCGGCTTGTGGCATCGCTGTCATGTCCTGTCCTGAGCTCGATGACGTGGGTCGTTCATGGGTCCGGCCGAACGGGCGTGGTGAGCGGCCGCGTCCGCCACCCGCCGCGTCGCGAGGCCACGGAGTGCCACGACCAGGCCGGCGATTCCGACGGCCGTGATCAGCACGAGCACCGGCCCCCGGCCCGTCGGGTACAGCGCGGCGCAGAGCACGGTCATGAGTGCCGCCGCCAGTTGGACGGCTGTCTGGTAGAGGCCGCCGGCCATCGCCTGCTGCGCGACCGGAACCGACCCGGTGGCCTGCACGTGGAAGGCGGTGAAGGCGAGGACGAACGCCGCGCCGACGAGCAGCAGGGTGGGCAGCACGTCCGTGGCGTAGTGGACGGTGCCGCCGTCGCGCGGGTAGAGCGCGTAGCCGAGGGGTGCGGCCGCGGCTCCCGCCGCGATCAGCCGGGCCGGCCCGAACCGGGTGACGATCCGCCCGGAGTGCAGCGCGGTGAGGGCGAGTGGTACGGCGGCCGGCAGGAAGGCGAGCCCGGTCTGCAGCGGGCCGAAGCCCTCCCGCTGCTGCAGGTGCAGGGTGCTCACCAGAAGCAGTCCCAGATAGGAGCCGTTCAGGGCGCCGGCGCCGAGCGCGGAGCGCACCAGCGGCTCGTGGGCGAACAGCTCCAGGTTCAACAGCGGTTGCTCGACGGTGAGTTCCACGCGTATGAAGACCACCGCGAGGAGCACCGCGAGCAGGAAGGCGCCGATGGTGCGCGGATGGTCCCAGCCGGCGACCGGCCCGGAGGCGATCGCGTACACGAGGACCAGCATCGCCCCGGTGAGGCTGAGGGCGCCCGCGGCGTCGTACCGCCGAGGCGTCTTCGGGTCGGGCCTGTCCCGGGGGATCAGCCGCAGCCCGGCGACGAAGAGAAGCAGTGCGACCGGTGCGGGGAAGGCGAAGGTCCAGCGCCAGCTCACCTCGGTGAGCGCCCCGGACAGGAGCAGTCCCACCGAGAAGCCACTGGCGCCGAAGAGCGTGTAGACCGAGAGCGCCCGGCTGCGCGCCGGGCCCTCGGGGAAGGTGGACGCGATGATGGCGAGCCCGGTGGGCGCGGTCAGCGCGGCGCAGAACCCCTTCACGAAACGGGTGGCCACGAGCAGCGTCGCGCTGTCCGCGAGCGCGCTCACGAGGGACGCGGCGGCGAACACGAGCAGCGCGGCCAGATAGACCGGCCGGCGGCCCAGCAGTGCCACGACCCGGCCGCCGAAGAGCAGCAGCGCGCCGAAGCCGACGGCGAAGCCGGAGACGACCCACTGCAGTTGGGCTGTGGCCAGGCCCAGGTCTTCGCCGATGGAGGGCAGTGCCACCAGTGCCACGGACACCTCGAGGGCGTCGATGAGCATGTTTCCGGCGAGCACGAACAGCAGGCCCCACAGGGCAGGGCTCCACCGCCCGTCGGCCTCGGCCGGCGCAGGGGCCCGGGGTGTCCTCGAACGTGTCATGATCCCGTTCCGCCGTAGAGGTTGAGTGACTGGCTTCGGTCAAGGGGTGGGTCGGCCGCGGAAGGTGTTCCGCGGCCGACCCGGCCGGCGCGACGGGGGAATTGCGCGCCGGCGGTCTGTCGGGCCGGGCGGGTCAGCCGAGCAGCGTGCCGCCCGTGGCGTCGACGAAGGAGCCGGTGATCCACCGGGCCTCGTCGGAGGCGAGGAAGGCCACCACGTCGGCGACGTCCTCCGGCTCGCCGACGCGGTTGAAGGTGGACATCAGCGCCATCTGCTCCACCACTTCGGGGATGCCGAAGACGGGGTTGTCGTTGCGGGTGATGCCCGGCGCCACGGAGTTGATGGTGATGTTGCGGGGGCCGAGGTACTTCGCGAAGTGCAGGGCGAGCTGGTCGACGGCGCCCTTGGTCATCGCGTACGCGATCTCGTCCGGGTTCGCGAAGCGGGTAAGGCCGGAGGTGATGTTGATGATGCGGCCACCGTCGGGCATGTTCTTCAGGGCCCGCTGGATGAGGAAGAACGGCGCCTTGGCGTTGACCGCGAACAGCTCGTCGAACTTCTCCGGCGTGGTGTCCTCGGGCTTGACTCCGCCCATCACACCGGCGTTGTTGACCAGGATGTCCAGGTCGGTGCCACCGGTGCGCTCCCGCAGGCCGCTCTCGAGCCCGAGGAACAGTTCGTGCACATCGCCGGGGACGCCGAGCTCGGCGCGGACGGTGAAGGCCCGGCCGCCGTCCTTCTCGATCGAGGCGACGACCTCGTCGGCCGCGTCCTTGCGAGAGGTGTAGTGGACGGCGACCAGCGCGCCCTCCTCTGCGAGGCGTACGGCGGCCGCGCGGCCCATGCCCCGGCTCGAGCCCGTGACGAGCGCGGTCTTGCCCGTGAGCCTGCCCATATCTGTTCTCCACTTCTTCGCCGTTGCTGTGTCCGACGACTTCGTCGGTACCGAAGTCGCCGGGGTCTTCCGGGACCCGGCGGATGCCGGATCCCCCTGGGTCTGCCGCGACTTGACCGACTGCGCGGATGCCGGCGCGCCGAACCAGCGGTCCAGCGCCTCCTCGAGGTCCGCTCCCCCGGTGCCGGCCCAGGCGACGTAGCCGTCGGGGCGCACCAGGAGGGCGTCGGCGCCCGCCACGGCCTCGGGGTGCGAGATGGCGGTCACCGTGTGCACCGGGCCGGCCCAGCGGGCGGCGACGGTGCGCACCTCCTGCTGCCTGGCGTGGTCGCCGGGCAGCAGGAGCAGGACGCCCCGCCCGGGGCGCAGGATCTCGGTGCTGGTGAGCGATCCCTCGTCGGTGGTGAGCTGCCAGTGCGGCAGTCGCGCGCCGAGCAGGGGGTGGTCGCCCGCTCCCATGTCGTGACGGATGTCCAGGCCGGAGACCTTTCCGGCCAGGTGGGCCCGTACGTTCTCGCTCTCTTCGACCAGCTCGGCGAAGACCTGCCGGACCGCGTCGACCTCCTGCGAGCCGAGCAGCAGCAGCGCCTGGGTCCTGATGTTGCTCAGGACCTCCTGGCCGACGGCGTGCCGTTCCCTGTGATAGCTGTCGAGCAGGCCGTCCGGGGCTCGCCCGGTCACCCGCGCGGCGAGCTTCCAGCCGAGGTTGGCGGCGTCCTGCAGCCCGAGGTTGAGGGCCTGGCCGCCGATCGGCATCTGCTGGTGTGCCGCGTCGCCCGCCAGGAAGAGCCGGAGGTCACGGTAGGTGGCCGCCTGCCGGGAGGCGTCACCGAAGGAGTTCACCCACAGCGGTGTGCCGCCGCTGATGTCCTCCCCGGTGACGCGCTTCCAGGTGTCGGCGATGTCCGAGAACCGTGGCTGCGTACCGCGTGGCCGAGCGCCGAACTCGTGCACCATCACCCGGGTCACTCCGTCGGGACGCCGGGCGGCGATGGCGAGTCCTCCGTCGAGCCGCTCGAAGCGGCGATTGCGGATGTCGATGCCCGCCACGTCGGCGCGCAGCAGTTCGCGTTCCGCGTCGGCGCCGGGGAAGTCGAAGCCTCCCAGGCGGCGAACGGCGCTGTCCTCGCCGTCGCAGCCGACGATGTAATCGGCCCGGAAGAACGCCGTTGTTCCCCCGGCCGTGCGCACCTCGGCTTCGGCGTGGTCCTCGGTCACGGTCAGCCCGGTCACCTCGTGACCGCGCCTGATGTCCGCGCCGAGGTCCTCCGCCCACTGTCCGAGCAGTTCCTCGATGCGGGTCTGCGGGACCTTCCACTGACCCGGGTACGGGCTGGGAAGTGTGAGGTCGAGCGGGATCCCCCCGAAGTGGCCCTTCGGCTCGTTCGGTATCTCGCCGAGCGGCGCGAGCAGGCCGCGGCCGTCGAGGATCTCCATGGTGCGGGCGTGCAGGGTGGAGGCGCGCGACTCGGTGGTCGGCGCGGTGAGCTGCTCGAGGACCACCACGTCCGCGCCGGCGAGCCGCAGCTCGCCCGCGAGGAAGAGCCCGACCGGGCCCGCCCCGACCACGATCACCTGGGTTTCGGTGCAGTCCCCGGCCATGGTCACGCCGCCTTGCGCTCGGCGTAGTCCTTGGCGTAGCCCAGGGTGGCGCGGCTGTTGGTGCTCAGCGCGCTCCGGACGTAGTCCTTGGCGTCGTCGACGGTCGCGTCCGCACCGAGGATCCTGGTGATGTTCTCGGTGTTGATGGTCACCGTGTGCTGGGACGAGGCAGCCACGCCCTGCTCGTTCGGAGCGAACGTCCAGTAGCCGGTGTGCAGCGTCATCAGCGCCGGCAGCGTCACCTGCTTGTAGGCGATCTTGTCGTGCGGGAAGGTCACCCGGTACGACTTGGTGGTGTGCACCGAGCCGTCCTTGGCACGGGTGTCCATCTCGAGCTCCTGCAGGCCGGGGGACGGCTCCGCGAAGCGGACGGTGGCGACGTGCGGCAGCCGCTCGGGCCACTCCCCCGCCTCGTTGACGAAGTCGAAGACGTCCTTGGCGGAGCCGTTGATCTGGACGGTGTCCTCGAAGGAGAACGTCAGGTCCTCGGCCGCGTGCGCCGCCTCGACGTTCTGCTTCAGCGCGGCGAGCTCCGAGCGCGAGTTGCGGTCGACGGCCTCGTCGATCCACGCGAGGCTCTCGGCGTCGTCGTCGATGGCCCGGTAGTCGTGCAGGAGCCGGACACGGGACTCGCTCCCGGAGAGGGGTTCGATGATCCAGGTGCCGCCCATCGAGGCGATCGGGGGCGCGGAGACCTCCTGGCGGAAGGTGATCCGCAGCTGCTCCGCGTCCAGGGTTCGGCGCGAAGTCCAGTTCTTGGCCTCGCCGTTGGCGGTGGCCCAGATGCGGATGCGCTCCTCGCCCTCACCCTGCTCCACGTGGTCGACGTAGATGGTCGGTGGGAAGATCCGGGGCCAGTTCTGCACCTCGGCGATCAGACGGTAGACGGCGGCGGCCGGGGCCGAGACAGTGATCTCGTGCTCCACCTCGCGCAGGCCGGGCTGCGACATGCTCATGCTCCTCGGTTCGGGGTTCGGATACGAGTCGGGCGGCCCGCTCGACGGGCTGCCCGATCGGACGGTCGGCTCAGAAGTTGCCGAGGCCGCCGCAGACGTTGAGCGCCTGCGAGGTGATGGAGGCGGCGGTGTCGGAGGCCAGGTAGCCGACCAGGCCCGCGACTTCCTCGGGCGTCGAGTAGCGGCCCAGCGGGATCTTCGACTGGAACTTCTCGAGGATGGCCTCCTCGGTGGCGTCGTACGCGGCCGCGTAGCCCTGACGGACACGCTGCGCCATGGGCGTCTCGACGTAGCCGGGGCAGACCGCGTTCACGGTGATGCCGGTCGGAGCCAGCTCGTTGCCGAGGGCCTTGGTGAAGCCGACGACGCCGTGCTTGGAGGCCGAGTAGGGGGCGCCGAGCACGACGCCCTGCTTGCCGGCGGTGGAGGCGATGTTGATGATGCGACCGCGGTCCTTGTCGCGCAGACCGCCGGTGGTGAGCACCTCGCGGGTCAGCCGGAAGACGCTGTTGAGGTTGGTGTCGATGACGTCGTTCCACAGCTCGTCGTCGATGTCCGCGGTGACGCCGCCACCGCTGCGCCCGGCGTTGTTGACCAGCACGTCCACGGTGCCGAAACGGTCGACGGCGGCCTGTACGAAGGAACGGGCATCGGCGCTGGAGCGGACGTCCAGGGTGGTGCCGTCGACGTCGAGGCCCTCGCTCTGCAGCTGCTTGACGGTCTCGGCGACGTTCTCGGCGTTGCGCGCACCGATGAACACCCGGTGGTTCTGGGTGGCCAGGAGGCGGGCGACGGCGAGCCCGATTCCACTGGTGGCGCCGGTGACGAGGGCGACCCGCTTGTCCTGCTGCGACATGACTCTCTTCTCCAAGGGAAAGGGGGGACTCGATGGCTTGGGCACCCGCCGCGCCGTGGCTACGGCGCGGCGGTGCCACAAAGGGGCGTATGGGCCCGGCTGCGCGCTACGCGGCGGACGCGAGCTCCCCGAGGTACGCGTTGATCGCCACGACGAGGGCTCGCGGGGTGCGGTTGTCGGTGAATATCTCGTCGTCGAGGGAGATGCCGTACTCCCGCTCGATGCGGCCGCCGGTCTCCAGGAGCGCGAGGGACTCGTAGCCCAGCTCCTCGAAGTCGGCGTCGAGGATGTCGCCGTCGAGGTCGACGCCCTCGTCCGCGCCGGCGCCCTCAAGGAGGATGCGCTTGAGGTCCTCGATGGTGAATTCCTGCTTCGACATGTGGGTCCCTTCATGAGTTGCCGCACCTGGTACACCGGCGCGGGGTCAGGTGAAACACCCGCCGCCTCCGTGGGGGAGGAGGTCGGGGGCGGTGGAGAGCACCCGCCGCCGCTCCCGTGGGGAAGGAGGGCGGGGGCGGTGGAGCACCCGCCGCCGCTCCCGTGGGGGAGAGGGCGGCGGCGGAGGTCTAGTCGACGGCGCGGATCACGACGGCGGAGTTGAAGCCGCCGTAGCCCCGGGCGAGCACCAGCGCGGTACGCACCGAGGCGGTGCGCGGCTGGCCGGTCACCAGGTCGATGTCGTAGTCGGGCGACAGCACCACATTGGTGGTCGGCGGAATGAGGCCTTCGCGGATCGCCAGGACCGCGGAGACCACATCGACCGGAGCCGCGCCGGAGTAGAGGCGGCCGATCATCGTCTTGGGCGCGGTGACGGGGACCCCGGCGGGGCCGAACACCGCGGTGATGGCGTCGGCTTCCTCCCGGTCGAGCCGCGGGGTGCCGGCGGCGTCGGCGAAGACCACGTCGACCTGGCCCGCCTCGACACCGGCATCGGCGAGCGCCACCTCGATGGCGCGGCGCAGCCCTGACTCACGGCCGCTGCCGGGCTTCGGGTCGAAGGTCGCCCCGTAGCCGGCGACCTCGCCGTAGACGTTCGCGGCGTCCCGCTCGAGGGCCGACTGCTGGTCCTCGAGGATGAGCAACGCGCCGCCTTCGCCGGGCACATAGCCGCTGGCCGCCGCGTCGAAGGGCAGATAGGCGCGCTCCGGCTGGTCGCTGGTGGTCAGCCGGCCGCCGGCGATCTGCGCGACCCAGCCCCATGGGCAGATCGACGCGTCGAAGCCGCCGGAGAAGATCAGCTTGCTGCCCTTGCGGATCTGCCGGCGCGCCTGGGCGATCGCGTCGAGACCGCCCGCGTGGTCGCTGACGACGACACCGCTGGGGCCACGCATACCGTTGCGGATGGAGATCTGGCCGCTGTTGACGGCGTAGAACCACGCGAAGGACTGGTACGCGCTGACGTACTGGCTGCCCTGACTCCACAGCTTCTGCAGCTCGTTCTGGCCGAACTCGAAGCCGCCCGACGTCGATGCGGTGACGACGCCCATGTCGAACTCGGGAATGTCGCCCGGCTTGACGCCCGCGTCCTCGAAGGCGCAGTCCGCCGCGACGAGGGCGAGCCGGGTCATCCGGTCGGTCTGCGGGATCAGCCTGCTGGGCAGGTGGTCCGACGCCTCGAACCCCCTGATCTCACCCGCCAGTTGCGACGGGTAGGACGAGGCGTCGAAGCGGGTGATCCTGTCGATGGCGTTCTTGCCGACCCGGGTCGCGGCCCAGAAGTCGTCCACGCCGAGCCCGTTGGGGGTGGCGACGCCGATACCGGTGATGATCGTCTTGGCGGTCACGCCTGGCTCCTCTCGGGACGGGCCAGCACCATCGCGCTCTGGAAACCGCCGAAGCCGCTGCCGACCGTCAGGACCGCGTCGGTGCGGTGCTCGCGCGCGGTGAGCGGGACGTAGTCGAGGTCGCACTCAGGGTCGGGGGTGTGCAGGTTCGCGGTGGGCGGCACCACGTGGTTCTCCATCGCCAGCACGGACGCGGCGATCTCGATCGAGCCGATCGCGCCGAGCGAGTGACCCACCATCGACTTGATGGAGCTCACCGGCGTGCGGTACGCGTGCTCGCCGAGGCTCAGCTTGAACGCGGCGGTCTCGTGCCGGTCGTTCTGCTTGGTGCCGGAGCCGTGGGCGTTGATGTAGTCGATCTGGTCCGGGTTCATCCGCGCCTCGGCGAGGGCCACGTCGATGGCCTCCGACATCTCCCGGCCGTCGGGACGAAGGCCCGTCATGTGGAAGGCGTTGCAGCGCGAGGCGTAGCCGGCGATCTCGGCGTAGATGTGCGCTCCGCGCTTCTTCGCGCTCTCGAGTTCCTCGAGTACGAAGACGGCGCTGCCCTCGCCGAGGACGAAGCCGTTGCGGGTGCCGTCGAAGGGCCGCGAGGCGTGCTCGGGGTCGTCGTTGCGCGGCGTGGTGGCCTTGATCGCGTCGAAGCACGCCATCGTGATCGGCGAGATCGGGGCGTCCGTCGCGCCGGTGATCATGACGTCGGCGGTGCCCTCACGGATCAGCTCGACGGCGTGGCCGACCGAGTCGAGGCCGGAGGTGCAACCGGTGGAGACCACGGTGGCCGGACCCTCGGCGCCCACGGCCCAGGCCACTTCGGCGGCGAACGAGCTCGGCACGAAGTGGTTGTACAGGTGCTGCGGCGCATAGGTGTGGTCGACCAGGTCGAGCCGGCCGTCGTTGCTGACCACGCGGTACTCGTCGTCGAGCCCGGTGGTCGCGCCGACCGCGCTGCCGATGGTGACACCGGTGCGGTACGGGTCGAACCCGGCGAGGTCGAGTCCGGAGTCGGCGACCGCCTCACGTGCGGTGACCACGGCGAACTGGGCGGCGCGGTCCATGCGGCGGATGTCCTGCGGAGTCAGTCCGTGCGACGCGGCATCGAAATCGGCCTCGGCCGCGACCCTGGATCGGAAGGAGGAGGGGTCGAAGAAGGTGATCCCCCGGGTCGCTGTGCGTCCTTCGCTCAGCAGACTCCAGAAGTTCTTGGCGCCGATACCGCCCGGCGCGAGCACTCCCAACCCTGTGATTACTACCCGGCGGCCCACTAGCGGTGGCCTCCCCTCGTGTTGGCGCGGAACGGCATCACTGAGCTGCCGTCCAGTCGTAGAAGCGGGTGGCCATGGCATCGGCCGGGGACCGCCAGGTCGCCGGGTCGTAGGCCTCGATGAACGGCTTGAGGTCCTGGCTGATCCGGACGAACCGCGGGTCGGTCTTGGCTTCCTCGATCAGCTCGCCGCCGTTCTCGCCGTCGAAGTCCTGCAGGTGGAAGTACAGGCCCCGGTACGAGAACAGCTGGCGGCGCCGGGTACCCATGCGGTGCGGCATCTCGGTCTGGTCGAACTCGCCGAAGAGCTTGGCGACCTCGACACTGGACTGCACGTCCATCCGGGCCACGATCAGGGTGCTGTGCATGTCTTCTCTCTTCCGTGGTTGGGCGGCTGTTCGCGGTTCAGCGGACGGATGCGGGGCTGAAGAGGCGGACGAAGTCCGCCACCCCGTCGGCGACCAGCGCGTCGGTCTCGAAGTCCGCGAGCGGGAGTGCGCCGTGGAACGACCGCTGGACGACCTGGCCCGCGACCAGCTGGATGAAGCGTCCGGCGGCGTGGTCGGCGTCGGCGATGTCGAGGAGTCCCGCGTCGGCGATGAGCGCCAGTCGGCGGGCCAGTTCACGCTGGGCCTGGCGGGGTCCCGCGGTCTGCCACATCTCCAGCACTCCGGCCGGCAGCCGGGTGACCTCGGCGCCGATGTGCCGCACGATGGCGAAGTGCTCGGGGAAGGCGGTCAGCGGCGTCAGCCAGGCGCGGCCCAGAGCGGTGAGGTCCCGCTCCAGATCGGTGACCTGGCCCAGGTGGTCCTCGGCGACGACCGTCAGCGCGGCGGCGACGGAGGCGGCGCTGTCCAGCAGGACGGAGAGCAGCAACTGCTCCTTGTCCTTGAAGTAGTGCTCGACCATGGCCTGTTCGAGGCCGGCCTCGGCGGCGATGGCCTCGATGGTGCTGTGTGTCCAGCCTTCACGGGCGAAGACGGTGCGCGCCGCCCGTACGACGGCCCGGCGCTCCTCCGCCGGACCGGCCTGGACCCGCGCGATCGTTGCCTGCGGCGTAGCCATTCGGTGTTCCTCCCTTTGACGTGCTGGTCTGAGCGGATGCGCGGCGGTGCTCAAGCGGCCGACGGCTTGCCGAACCAGCGCTCGATGGCCATCGGCAGGTCGTGGTGGCTGCCGGGGGCGGCCCAGGCGACATAGCCGTCGGGGCGTATCAGCACGGCCGTGGTGCCCTCGAGTTCGCCGGCCGCGGGGCCGGCGCCCGGGGTGGCGGTGACGATGTCGATACGGTCGGACCAGGCCCCGGCACGTGCGCGAAGGCGGGGATTGTCCGTGAGGTCGAGCAGCACACCGCGAGCGGAGTGCAGCAGTTCGGTGCTGGAGGTCTTGCGGCCCGAGCCGGTCAGCTCCAGATGGGGCATGCGCTTGCCGAGCAGCGGGTGGCTGCCGGTGCCGACGTCGTAGGTGATCTCCAGACCGCTCACCATGGCGGCGAGGTGCTTGGCGACCTCTTCGTACGTGATGAGCTCGCCCAGTACGTCGCGCAGCGGCTGCACTTCGGGTCCGCTGAGGAACAGCAGGCCCTGGGCCTGGGTGTTCATCAGGAGCCGTTTGCCGACCGCGTGCCGCTCGCTGTGGTAGGTGTCCAGCAGGTCCTGCGACGCGGTGCCCTTGACGACGGCGCCGAGCTTCCAGCCGAGGTTCACCGCGTCCTGGATGCTGGTGTTCATGCCCTGCCCGCCGGCGGGCAGGTGGATGTGCGCGGAGTCGCCGGCCAGGATGACGCGGCCGCGACGGTACTCGGTGACCTGGCGGGTCGCGTTGCCGAAGGCACTGACCCAGACCGGCTCGGCGTGCGAGATGTCATCCCCGGTCAGCCGCTTCCAGGCGTCGGCGACCTCGTCGAAGGAGGGCGGGGTCTCGCGCCGCTGCGGCGGGGTGCCGCGCTCGCAGACGATGATGCGGGTGATGCCGCCGGGCAGCGGGCCGACCATGACCATGCCGCCGGGCAGTGTCTCGCCGATCATGCGCGGCGCGAGCTCGATGCCCTTGATGTCGGCGAGGTACATCTCCATCGTGGCGGGGGTGCCGGGGAAGTCGAAGCCGGCGGCCTTGCGCACCAGGCTGCGTCCACCGTCGCAGCCGACCAAGTAGTCGGCGCGCAGGGTGTGTTCGCCCTTGGGGCCGCGCACCTCGACCGTGACACCGTCGCCGTCGTCGGTCAGCGAGAGCACCTCGTGGCCGCGTCGGATATCGGCGCCGAGGCTGCCGGCCCACTGCTCGAGGTGGGTCTCGGTGACGGACTGCGGGACCGTCTTGGCCGCCTGCAAGGCGCCTTCGAGAACGCCGAAGTCGATCGGCAGACCGCCGAAGTGCCCCTGGTTGCTGGTCTCGACCTCACCGAAGCGCGGCAGAATGCCCCGCTGGTCGAAGACCTCCATGGTGCGGGCGGTGAAGCCGAGCCCTCGGGACTCCCCGGTGCGCTGCTTGAGGCGCTCCAGGACGACGACATCGACTCCCGCGAGCCGCAGTTCGCCCGCCAGCATCATTCCGGCGGGGCCCGCGCCCACGACAATCACTGCTGCGTCCATGTACCTCTCCTTGGCCATCTCGGGGTTTCCTTCAAGGGTTGACGCATTCGCACTTCCCGGCCGCATGAATGCGGAAGCACTCGCGGCTCAAGACAGAACAGCGGAAGCTAGCAATAAGCTTCTTCGCTCCGGAAAGGGATCACAAGACCTCGCTGTTCAGGTCTCCGCAATGTTCCGTCACGTAGCTACATGACGGGAATCAGCTGGTCAGAGAAGTTACAGGGGCACGCAAACTCCGCCCGCCGAAGACGGCCGACGTCAGCCGTTCCGCAGCATGCGAGAGAACATTGAAATACATGTCAGAGCTTCCACAGAATGCGCTCCGATGCTTGTCCGGTACTGAATACAGGAATTACGGTGCCATTCCTGCAGACAATGACGAACGGGGGGCTACGGTGATCCACGGAACGATCCGTACGGCCAGGGGGACCACGACGTGCGCGGGCGCGGGATGCCGGCGCCGGGAGGCCGCGGGGCAGGCCAGGCGCCTCGCCGTCACCGGAACCCAGCTGTGCCTGCCATGCCGGGAACGCCTCGTCACGGAGCTCGGGCGGCTGCCGGCCCTGTACGAGGAGTGCGTGCGGCGGATCGACGGCAGCTCGAACGGTACGCGGGAGAAGACCTCCGGTGGTGCGCTGCCGGGGATGCCCCTCAACACCGCTGCGCTGGAGGTCCGTTCGACCATTCTCTCGGTGCTCGCCTCCTGGTCCGCCGTGGTCGCCGAACAGCGCCGCGTTCATGGTCCGCGGCGCACGGTCCCGCTGCTCACCGAGTTTCTGCGGCGGCATGCCGACTGGCTCGCCTCCCATGAGGCGGCGGGCGATCTCTCCCTGGAGGTCGCCCGGTTGGCGCGCGGCGCATGGCGGGTGATCGACCCCGGCCCGCAGCGCCGGGTGGCCATCGGCGACTGTGTGGAGAGCGAATGCCCCGGCAGCCTCACCGCCGTGGTCCGCCCGGATCGTCCGGCGGTGCCGACCGAGATCAGCTGTGACGCCTCCCCGGAGCACCACTGGCTCGGCCACCAGTGGCTGCAGTTGAGCCGTCGGCTCAACGCTCGTACGGAGCTGGCCGCGAGCGGAGAGGACGGCGGCGGGACACGGGCCGACCGGTACGGAACGGGCGAGCCCGAGGCGCAGCCGGTGACCTGGTTCACCGCGGCCGATGTCGCCCGGCTGTGGAGCATCCCGTCGGGCACGGTCTACCGCCACGCGAGCCAGCAGAACTGGCGCCGCCACAGCAAGCAGGGCCGCACCTACTACCACCACGCCGACGTCCTGCGGACGCTCAGCACCCCGCGCCGCTCGGCCTGACGCCGATCCCCCCGGTCGCCGGCGATGAGGTGGCGCGGTCCGCGGCGCGTGGGAGATCACCCCGGTGACCTCACCGCCGCGGGCCGCGACCGCGGCCGGCGCCTCTGCTTGCGCGGGTGACGGACGACGATGCCGTTCTCGCGCATCAGCCCGGCGGCCCGCGTGCGGCGGACCGCGTGGCCGAAGCCGCGCGCTTCGGCATGGACTCGAAGCGCGCGGCGGTTCCCGCGGATGTACGACCGGCTCAGTCCTTGATCTCACAGATCGCGGCGCCGGAGGTGAGCGAGGCGCCCACGGCCGCGCTCAGGTCCTTGATGATGCCTGCCTTGTGCGCGTTCAGCGGCTGTTCCATCTTCATGGCTTCGAGTACGACGACCAGGTCGCCTTCGGCTACTTCCTGGCCCTCTTCGACGGCGACCTTGACGATGGTGCCCTGCATCGGGGAAGCGAGGGTGTCGCCGGACGCGGCCGGGCCGGACTTCTTGGCGGCGCGGCGCTTGGGTTTGGCGCCGGCGGCCAGACCGGTACGGGCCAATGTCATGCCCAGGCTGGAGGGCAGGGAGATTTCCAGGCGCCTGCCGCCGACCTCGACGACGATCGCCTCGCGGCCCGTCTCGTCCTCGGCCTCCGCGTCGGGCACGGCGGAGAAGGGCTTGATGGTGTTGACGAACTCCGTCTCGATCCACCGCGTGTGGACGCGGAAGGGATCGGCGGTGAACGCCGGGTCGGTGACGACGGCCTGATGGAACGGGATGGCGGTGGCCATGCCCTCCAACGTGAACTCGCCCAGCGCCCGGGCGGCGCGCTGCAGGGCCTGCTCACGGGTGGCACCGGTGACGATCAGCTTGGCAAGCAGCGAGTCCCAGGCCGGGCCGATGACGCTGCCCGTCTCCACGCCAGCGTCCAGGCGGACGCCGGGGCCGGAGGGCGGGGTGAAGAGGGTGACGGTGCCGGGCGCGGGCAGGAAGCCGCGGCCCGGGTCCTCGCCGTTGATCCGGAACTCGAAGCTGTGGCCGCGCACTTCGGGATCGCCGTAGCCGAGGGCTTCGCCGTCGGCGATGCGGAACATCTCACGGACCAGGTCGATGCCGGTGACCTCTTCGGTGACCGGGTGCTCCACTTGCAGACGGGTGTTGACCTCCAGGAACGAGATCGTGCCGTCGGTGCCGACCAGGAACTCCACCGTGCCCGCCCCGACATAACCGGCCTCGCGCAGGATCGCCTTCGAGGCCGCGTACAGCTGGGTGTTCTGCTGCTCGGTCAGGAACGGCGCCGGGGCCTCCTCGACGAGCTTCTGGTGGCGGCGCTGCAGCGAGCAGTCCCGGGTGGAGACGACGACCACGTTGCCATGGGAGTCGGCCAGGCACTGGGTCTCCACATGGCGCGGCCTGTCGAGATAGCGCTCCACGAAGCACTCGCCCCGGCCGAACGCCGCGACCGCCTCACGGACCGCCGAGTCGTACAGCTCCGGGACCTCTGCCAGGGTGCGGGCCACCTTCAGACCACGCCCCCCACCGCCGAACGCCGCCTTGATCGCAATGGGCAGGCCATGCTCCTCGGCGAACGCCACCACCTCGTCCGCGCCCGACACCGGGTCCGGCGTACCGGCGACCAGCGGGGCACCGGCACGCTGCGCGATGTGCCGGGCCGCGACCTTGTCACCCAGGTCACGGATCGCCTGCGGCGGCGGACCTATCCAGGTCAGCCCCGCGTCCAGCACGGCCTGGGCGAACTCGGCGTTCTCCGACAGGAAGCCGTAGCCGGGGTGGACGGCGTCCGCACCCGAGTCCTTCGCCGCGGCCAGCACCTTGGCGATGTCCAGATACGACTCCGCCGGTGTGTCGCCGCCCAGGGCGAACGCCTCGTCCGCGGCACGCACATGCAGAGCGTCCCGGTCCGGGTCGGCGTAGACGGCTACGCTCACGATCCCGGCATCCCGGCAGGCCCGGGCAACACGGACAGCGATCTCGCCTCGATTGGCGATGAGCACCTTGCGCACGATGGCTCCCTCCTCCAGACAGTCCGGATACCTCTCTCACCCTCACCGGAGCGTGCTTCAGGGATCAACGCCCTTGAGTACAGACCTTGGTCAACTCCCGGGCCGCACCTGAGGGGCGAGCCGGCCCGGCCGCGGCGATCGCTCAGGGATGGCCGAGCCGGAAGCCGACCCCTCGTACGGTGATGACCCAGCTGCTGGCCCCGAGCTTGCTGCGCAGGCTGCTGACGTGCGTGTCGATGGTGCGCCCCGGCCGCGACCAGGAGTCGTCCCAGACCTGGGTCATCAGCTGCTTGCGGGAGATGACCGTTTCGGGCTGGGAGGCCAGCAGGTGCAGCAGGTCGAACTCCTTGCGCGTCACCTCGACGGACCGGCCGTCGAGGCGGATCTCCCGTGTGCCGGCGTCGATCGTCAGCGGACCGCGCATGATGACCTGCTCGAGGGGTTGCGGCGGCCTGACCCTGCGCATGATCGCTTCCATCCGGGCCATCAGCTCGCGGAAGCCGTAGGGTTTGACCATGTAGTCATCCGCGCCGGCCTGCAGGCCCAGCACCCGGTCGAGTTCGGAGTCGCGCGCGGTGACGGCGATGACCGGGGTTTCGCAGGTGGCCCGGACACTGCGGCAGACCTCGAGACCGTCCAGGTCGGGCAGATCGAGGTCGAGCAGGATCAGGTCAGCGCTCCGGTGCACCTGGAGTGCCTTGGCGCCGGTCGCGACACTTTCGGCCTGGTAACCGTGCCGGCGCAGGCCGAGCACCAAGGAGTCGGCGGCTCGGGTCTCGTTCTCCACCACAAGGATCCGCAGCGCCTCCCGACGCGGGCGGGCGACCGGTTCCGCCACCGGTTCGTAGGGGGCCTGCCCCGCCAGGGACTCCGAGTCGTGGTGTCGCGGTATCCGCGGTGCTAGTAGGTCTGTCGGCTGCCCATCCATCGTGTGTCTCCCCCATGTCCGCGCACCAGGCGCATCCCAAGTAGACGTTCGACAATAGATTACAAACCGCGCTGGCGGTTTGTCAAAGTGGTTTGAGTCCCACCTGGAGTTTCCCTGGACTCCCACTCGAACGACTGTCCGAATTGAACCAGTTGACCGCATTTTTCGGGGCCCTTGTGCGACCCTTCATGCAAGCATGACCCTCGCCTGGTTGACCTCGCGTTCCAGCAAGCGGAATGATCGATACTCGGCCATTTGGGAGTGTCGGCCCCAACTAGTGGAAATCAAACCGGCATGCTGGTTTGATCTATCCGTTAGGCACACGTTCGCGACGGGAGCCAAGTAGTGAGCAAACAGGAGCGGGCCGCCCGTACCCGCAACGCGCTGATCCACTCGGCAGCCGAGCTGTTCGAGCGGCACGGTTATGTCAAAGCCAGTCTGGACGAGATCAGTTCGGGCGCCGGGGTGAGCCGTGGCGCCCTGCACTTCCACTTCGCGAACAAGGCCGCCGTGGCCGACGCCGTCGAGACGGCCGCCGCCCACTCCCTGCGCCGGGCGGCGGACGATGCCGGGCTGGTGCGGGTGAACGCCTTGCAGGCACTGGTGAACCTCTCGCACGCGCTGGCACACCTGCTGCACGGGGAGGTGGTGGTGCGCGCCGGGTTCCGGCTCAACTGCGAAACAGGACTGCACACCGATCTCAGCCTCCGTCGGCAGTGGCAGAGATGCGTGCAGAGACTCGTGGCACAGGCCGCGCGCGAGAAGGTGCTCGCGACGGGGGTGCCACAGGAGCGATTCGTCGCCACCGTGGTGGCCGCGACCACCGGATTCGAAGTGCTGAGCAGAAGCGACACGAACTGGCTGTCCCACTATTCGCTCACGGGGTTCTGGCAGCTGCTGCTGCCGGCGGTGGCCGCCCAGCGCATACTGGGAGGTCTCGATCCGAGCGGTACGGACTCGGCGTGCGCCGGCACGCCGGGCATTCCAGGGCAGTTGACGCCCACCAGGGACGCCCGGTCTCACTGACACCCTCCGGCGCCGGTCACGCGCGTCTACGCAGACGCGCGTTCGGCTCGACCCAGCTCGACCCAGCCGACCCGGCCGACCGGGTCGGCACTCCCCCAGACCTCCCAGAAAAACCGTCCGACTGGTTTTACTCAAGAGGCGATATACCACCAGGTCAACGGCCTGCGAGCCGTAGATCCACAGAAGCCATGGGCCGTTCCCGCTTGACAAACAGTCACACCGGTTTGTTATTTTCCGTATCCGCCCGACTCAACCTCAGCCCGCGGAGAGCTCCGTCGGCATACTCGAACGAGGCTGATCATGGAGATACGACCTCTTCCGGCCGGCCAGTCCGGGATCGGAATGCTGGAATCCTTTGTGGGCCGGGGATTCGCGGCCGCTCTGCAGGACGGTCTGAGCCGGTCCGTCTCGCCGTACGCTCCTGCACCCCGCAGCGGGTCCGGACGCCGCTTCGGGCCGCTGGAGCGCTGCACCCAACAGCACGTGGACGAGGCGGAGTTGCCCCACGGGGTGCTGCTTCCGCATGAGGCCGGTGCGATCCTTCGCCTCTTCGAGCACCGGCTGCACTCGGCACTCGAGTTCGACCGTGAACTCGAACTGGACACCTTCGCGGTACGGGCAGCGCTGACCGCCTGCGCTCACCGGATCCTCGATGACGTCGCGGTGAAGGTCGACGGCGCAGCCGCCGAACCCGCACCCCACGGACCTGAGTTGGCGGCCCTGACCCCGGAACTGACCTCTGCGGCGGGCAGCCTGCTGACCGAGTGCGCCCTGCTGCACGTCCTGGCGGGCACACACTCCACGCAGGCCGTCGCCCGCGCGATCGCGCTGATCCAGCCGATCGGTCGGGCCATCCGCAGGCAGAGCGCCGCCCGGCCCGTGCCGGCCGACGCCCACCGCGACCTGTGGCACGAACGACGCAGGCTGGCCCGTGAGATGCACGACGGGCTCGGCACCAATCTCTCCGTGGCACTCCGCCGCCTCGAGCTCCGGGCAGAACACGACGAAGACCCCGACGGGCATCTCGCCGCTGCCGGAACCTGCTTGCGTTCAGCCCTTGGTCATGCGCGCGACCTGGTCACCGGCCTGCGCGAGGAGACCGTGGTGCCGCCGCTCCGGGAATCGGTCGAGTCCTTCGCCGCGCAGGCGGCGCCCGACTCGGTCCGCGTCACCTTCTCCGCCACCGGTGCCGAGCGTCTGGTGCCCGATTCCTCGCGGCATCAGATCTTCCTCGCCGTACGTGAATGCCTGCGCAACTGCTTCGAGCACGCGGCGGCCGACCGGATCACGGTGACCAGCCGCGTCACACGCCTCTGGACCCATGTCCGGGTCAAGGACAACGGCATCGGTTTCGACGCCGACCGCATCGGCCCGGACACGCATGACGGCAACGGACTGCGCTGTATGTCGGACCGCATCGCGGCGATCGGCGGGCGCACCACGGTCGACAGCAAGCCCGGAGAGGGAACCAGCGTCGACATTCATCTTCCGCTCCGCGTACGGCCGTAGAACCTGACGGTCGATGCTGTCAGGCGTTGTTGACCGGGAGGACGTCCGGGGACAGTACGCCGGCCCGGGCCGAGGCCGAGGTCATGTGGCGGCGGTGGTGACGGCGGCAGAGGACCTCGTAACCGATCTCCTCCGACGGCCGGTTCACGTCCCCGACCACGACCTGCTCACCCTCGACGACCATCTCGCCGCCCACCGTACGGGCGTTGTGCGTGGCCCGCGCGCCGCACCAGCACAGGGCCTCGACCTGGAGCTGCTCGATCCGGTCCGCCAGCTCGATCAACCGCTGCGAACCGGGGAAGAGCTTCGTCCGGAAGTCCGTCGTGATGCCGAAGGCGAAGACGTCCATGTCGAGGTCGTCGACGATACGGGCGAGCTGGTCGATCTGGTCCGGGGCGAGGAACTGCGCCTCGTCCACGATCACGTAGTCCGCCTTGCCGCCCTGTGAGAGCTGGCCCACCAGATAGGCGTACAGGTCCATGCCCTCGCCTGCCTCGACCGCCTCCGTCACAAGACCGAGCCGGGAGGAGAGCTTGCCCTCGCCCGCCCTGTCATCGCGAGTGAAGATCACGCCCTGAAGCCCCCGGGCTGACCGGTTATGTCCAATTTGGAGCGCCAAAGTGCTCTTGCTTGACCATCCACCAACTATGGAACGTCCACGCCCAGAGGCCTACCGCCTCCCGTCCAGGCCCCTTCACCCCGGGCCCAGGCCGGCGATGGAGCGGGTTCCGTGTACGGCCGCCGGAGAACGAGCGCGCCTGGCGTCGGGGCGCGCTCCCCAGCCGTGAGAAAGCGGTCGCGTGAGACCTGCTCCGCCCGGGCCATCACTCCTTCGCGAGGTCGAACCGCAGCGTCATCTTGGTGCTGACAAGTTCGTACCCAGCCAGGTTGGGCGCGCTGAATGGGTTGGGAAGAGGGGTGATACGTCGCCGAGCGTCGTCCAGGACGTCGGACACATAGACGATGGTGTACGTCTCATGCGGAGCGAGACGGGAGGCGCGAGCCACCTCCGAATCACCCAGAATGATCCTTCCGCTGCTGCCAACGGAAGCCTTCACCTCAAACAGATACGTCCGTCCGCCTTCATGAATGCGGAAGTCGTAGCCCAAGTGGTCGTCTCCCGTACCCGCAAGAACATGGCGGCGCAGACTCGATTTCCAGGAGACCTCGGGAGGAACACCGAACTGCACCTGGAGCCAGCGCGCTACAACTGCTTCCCCTGCAAGGCCGACCGCTGTGGTTGCGTCCGGGTCCGCCGGAGTAACACGTCCGCCCGAACCGCCGCCGGTTCCCTGATACCCAGAGCCCTGTGGCCGAGGCGCTCGGGGTGCTAGGCCCGCTACCTCCCGTGCAGGCGTGGCCAGTTGCTCGGCAGTGAGCCCTGCCCCCACTTTGTGAGCGAGCTCGCGAAGGTCGTCTCGCTGAATTGGCAGTGCCGTGCCGTTGAACATGAGACCGGAGGGTGGAACCACCGTCGCATGACCGGGTCCTGAGGTCGGAGCCAGCCCCGGGCGCTGTGCCGGAATCGGCGGATTCCGTTTCTCCAGTGCGAGATCCGCACGCCGATGCGCGACGGGCATACCTGTCGGCCAATGCCCGAGTTCACTCAGCCAGTTGGCAAGGTCCCGAGCTGAGGGAATCTCGAAGTCGAGCAAACCGTCGCCATCCTGCTCCTGGATGATCTCCGAGGCATCGGGGAGCGACTCCTCCCTTCCTCCCGTGTGCTGCACCCATTCCTCAACGAGACCACGCAGTCGCGGCAGATGCGTGTGGATCGCCGCGATGGTCCCTTCGCGCACTTCGACGAGTGGGCGCAGCGGTGTAGTTGTCGGCTGACAGGGCGACGTCGGCATGTGGGTTGCCACCCAGCTGTCCGCGCGGGCTGCCAGGAGCTCAGAGGACAGATTCCAGTACGTCGTGTGCCAATCCGCGTCGGGCGCAAGGCCGGGCAGCACGCGCAGGCGGACGTATTCGGAAAGGTCACCGCCGGAGCGGAAAACATGAGCGAACGCATCCCTGACTCGTTCTTGGAGTGCCGGTCGTTCCCGCTCCAGCCATGCCTCGAACTGACGGTGGTGCCCGGCCCGATTGTCGATGACGGGGAGGCCCAGGGTGCGCCAAGCTCGATTCGCGGTGGCCAAGGGGACGTCAAGAAGTTCCAGTTGGCGTGACCGGTCATCGTCGTCGAGCAGCCCCAGGAGCATGTCGACACGGCCCGGATCGAGTCGACTCACCAACCACTCGCGGAGTTGGGCCCGGTCGTTGAAGCTTTCCATGCGGCGGCGCAGTTCCTCCGCGCCGTCGATATCGACGCAGGCAAGCAGGGGTAGCAGTTGGGCGCTGCCGGAGCGCCGGGACGCACGGTCCGCGACGACGAGTTCGAGCCGCCCAAGCGGGATGCCGAGCGCGGCGGCAACGTCCCCGTCAGTGATCGCTTCAGTCCGAGGGCAGCGATCGGCCAGTTCAGAGAGGGCCGTACGCAGCTGTGCGGCCAAGTAGGGCGTACCGATCAGTGTGCTGATCGCCGTGGCCGCATGCCGCAGCACGTGCCAGGGAGTAAGCGCCCCGGTGTGTCGTATGACGAGGCAGGGCTCGTCAGGGTCCTGGTACAGGAGACAGCGTTCTGCATCGGATGCCTCAACGCGGTGCCCGGCGATCCAGATGACGAGGTTCTGCGTCACGGTGAACACACACGCCTGGAGCAGGCGATCGACCTCCGGCAGGAACACGGGGTCCTGCCGGGAGGCGCGCTCCTCGTCGAGGTCCACCACCGCGGTCACGAGAGTCTTCAGCCACGCACCGGCGTAGCCGACAAGTGATTCCCTAGGGGCTTGTCGGGCGGGAAGTACACCGACGCTGATCTCCAGTTCCGCCTCGCCGGCGCAACGTACCTCGAAGTGCGACCGCGCCTGCAGGAATGCCACGATCCGACGACCCAGCGCCTTGTCCATGATGGGCAGCACCGGAACCGGCGCCCGTTCAAGCAGCTTGTGTTCCTGTACTCCTTGAGGGTCTGGCACATACACGGTCTCGCCTTCCTCGGACCCCTCTTCATGAATCTCCAGCGCGTCCGCTCGCGAGAGAAGAAGGCAGGACGGAGCCATCGTTCCTGCCCGCACGGCAGGCTCGTGCACCGGGAGCAGTTCCGCCCACGCCTTCTCGTACTCGCGGCTCACCTCGTACCGGTGAACCCCTGTGCGTAGATGTGGATGCCGGTGTACGAGAGCGGGCAGCTCCTTGACTCGGTCGCTCGCCGTTTTCGGGTCGTCCCAGGAGCGGATGCCAAGGAGGCGCAGCCGATCGAGCACCCTAGGGGTGTGCCTGCGGCGCAGGGCGGCGGTCACGACGCCCACGTAGTTGGGCGGGGGCTGCTCGCTCGACCACCACCATGCGGTGTCGGCGGCTGCGAAGGTACCGTCGTCCGTCCCGACCGGGGTCTGGGGAATCCATTCCTCCTGAGTGAGGAAGACCGCAAGGGGAGTCGGCCACCGAGTGCCGGACCTGTCGGATGACCGGACGAACCTCATCTCCAGGTCGGTGTCACCCCAGGTCGCCAAGCCGTGGACGATGAGTTCCGCGTACAGCCTGCGGCTGTGGTCGTCGAAAGCGTCATAGTCGTGCTGGCCGGGCAGCACGGGCAGCCAGGTACGCGCCGGGTGATAGTCCACGGTCTCGTACGCGACCTGGCTGCGACCGGGCCAACGCAAGGCGGCGTCCCGCCACTGGTCCCGGAAGCCGGCTCTGGCGGTGCTGTTCGACATTCCCGCGAAGAACTGCGGCCTGTTGAGAGCTGAGCCCCGCACGCTGCCTCGGGACTGCTCGTAGCGCGGTCGCAAACCATGGTGTACACCCTGGTGTTCGAGGAACCGTCGCATGGCATCCGCTGAGATACCCGTATTGGCGCAGATCTGGTCCGCGGTTCTCAGCAGCCGCTTTGCGGTCGTCCTCAAGGCCGGCACATCGCGAATACCTTCGAGGAAGCGGACGAGGGTATCGTCCACCAGTTGCTCCTTGCCCGGCCATCCGCGGCCGAACATGGCCTGGTCGGCATTCAGCCATCCGTCGCGGACCGGCACGGGGAAGTCTGCAAGTTTGGGCGGGCGGCTGAGCGTGCCGGATACCGCGCAGGCGTAGAGGAGGCACTGGTGCCGAGTGTCCTCGTCCTGCCTGTCTTGCTGCATGACCGAGCTGACGGCGCGCAGGACGGACTCCGGTTCGTACGCATGGACCAGCCGCTGTGAACGCAGCCAGCGCAACCCTGTCGGTCGGCGCTTGCCACGTCGGGCAGAGCTGTGGATCGCTCCGTGGAGGAAGGAGACTTTGCCCGACAGGCCGTCGGGCAGGGTGGGCAGGGTGGGTGACTCCGCACGGCCCGGCTCCAGGAAGACAGCGTCATGGCCCGCCGATGCCAGGGTTTCCTCGGAGGTCAGGATGATTGTCTTACCGGACAAGGAGGCGCCATCGGGGAAGGATTCAGACAAGTCGGCGTAGTAGTCAGCCCATCGGTCCGCGTCGAACTCGTCGCGCTGCATCGCCGCTGCCAGTTGCTCCGCCCATCTCAGGGTCACGGTCCGCGGCGGGGGCAAGGGATACCTGCGGGCTTCGGCGAGAGCGAGCAGGCGTCGCCGACGGACCGGTTGCAGTCCTGGATCGATGAGGTTCGGTGTACCGATAGCCGCGAGGACTGCGGGTGTGAAGGCCCGCGACGAGTCCGGGCACTTCCACAAGTATCCCTTCTTCAGCGAGGTTCGCTCCCCCGAAGGCGCGAGTACGGGCATGAACGGGATGCCGTCCAAGTCCTCGCCGAGGTGTTGGCAAGATGTTCCCAGGCGATCCAGGTGGGCGGGCGCCCAGCACATCAGATCGACAAGCGCACCCGCGGGGACATCGACCCGGCCCTCGCCAGCGAGCAGGACCGCTCTGGCGCATGCCGTCGCGGCAGTATCGAGCAGCAGGTCGTTCCAGGGGTTCGCCTCGTTGAATGACCGTCGATTGAGCTCGACGAAGAACGGCGCGTGCACGAACCCAGGTATCGGGCAAGGTGCTTGTGTCCCCATAGGCAGGAAAGCGTAGAGGCGCCCATCCGGCAGCGGTTCTCCCGCCGGGACGGCCACGCACACCTCGGCCTTCTTTTCCAACGCCGTCCAGTCGGCACTCATGGAACCGTCTCGTATGTTGGACGCTATCGCGTCTCGAGCCAGTCCTTCGTCGACCCTGGCCCGCACGACGATCAGGCGCATCCGCCCGCGCAACGTGATCTCCTGGACTTTGAGTCCTCGGAATCCGTACAGCGGCCGAACCTTTCGGTCGTAACGCTTGCGCTGTCGGCCGCTCTCCGACCGGATGTCCAGCGTCACCTGAACGAGCCGATCCAAAAACAGCTCGAACGGTGCTGTGCCGTCCATGAGTTCACGGATCTGTGCACGGGCCGCCTCTCGCGCCTCAGCCGAGCGCAACGGCACCCTGACTACGGTGACGAAGCCGCGTGGGCCGAAACGCCGGACCGTTTCCGGGACCGCTTCGAGGACGACCGGCACCCTGAGGCGAGGCAGGTTCTCGTGCAGGAGGCCCGACGGGTCCTGCACGCCAGAAACGATCTGCTCGGCCAGGCGGTCAATGTCCTCTGGCAGGGCGAAGCGAAAGCGGTATCCGTCAAAGACCTTGGAGCCGACCTGTGCGACGCTGTACAGCTCGGGGGCCTCGCTGAAGTGCAAGACGCTCTTGAAGCCCACTCCCTTGTGGCCGATGCCTTCCTCAGGGCGTTTGCTGGAACGCCCGATACGGCACAACGCGTTGAAGTTACGTGTGCTGAACGGACGGCCTCCGTTGGCGACGTAGAGGACACCGTGTTCGCCCTCTTGCTCGTCCAGGACGATCTCGACCCGACCATCGGCGGAATGTGAGGAATGGGCGTCATGGGCGTTCTGTAGCAGCTCGATCAGCCCGCGCCCCTGGTACTCGGGCGAGATCATCCGATCGACGATCTCCTTGAGTTCCCGGTACACCTCTGGATCCCGCAGACAGCCCTCTACCTGTGCAAGGGCACGGTCGTTGACATTTTTCCGCCAGGCAGCAGGCCGACTGCGTCCCACCGCGACCATGAAGAACCCCCACGAGTTGGCTACCCGGTGATCGTATCGATTCACCCCGCCGGTCAGCCGACTCAGCCAAGCACCGTGAGGTCGGAGAGATATCGCTACGGATCTCCGGTACTGCCGAGTCGAAGACACCCAGTTCCCGAACAGAGTTGGTCTGAAGAGGTCCTGTTACTTGGCCATCCAACATCGCTCCTGCCGGTTCCGGCAGCCCGCGCGCGGAACCCACAGGTGGTGACCCGGGCTCGACGTGAAGGGCGGCACCGGGACACGGCCCGCAAAACACAAGGGTCTCGGGTTCTCCGGAGGCACACAGAGCCGGCTTCGACTTCGCCAAGGCGAACGATTTGCTGATTACCCGTGCGCCCGGTCACGCCAGGATGGGCGGGTTCGACAAGACGGATTCCGGCCGGAGGCACTCCGGTTAAGAGGCTGGAAACTCATGTTCCCCGTGGGTGGCGGGCTCGCGCTCTCACGCGTGGTGGCGCCCGGGCCGCCGAAGTCGCCTTGCTCCGGTCGGTGTTGCCGTGAAAGCTTTCTTCGCACAAGCATTTTAGGAAATGTTGTGCGTACGGGGGAGTTGGGTTCATGGCTGTCACGGTGCCGGACTGGGCGGACACACTCCTTGACCTGGTGGGGGTGAACTGGCCCAACGTGGACGAGGACGCCTACCGGGAGATGGCGGACGCGCTGCGGGAGTTCGCGGACGACCTCGCCGACGACGGCCAGCTCGCCAACAACCACATGGAGCGCCTGCTGTCGTCGGGTCACGGCGAGGCGATGGACGCGCTGAACGAGCACTGGGGCAAGGTCAAGGGCAAGCACCTCAAGGACATCGTGTCCGGGGCCCGTACGATCGCGGGCGCACTCGACATGGCGGCGGGCGCGATCGAGGCCATGAAGTGGAAGGCGGTCGCGGAGCTCGGCATCCTGGCTGGCCAGACCGGTTTGGCCATGGCGCTGATCCCGGTGACCGGTGGTCTGTCGGCATTGCTCGGCGCCGGTGCGATCGCCTACACGAAGAAGCAGCTGCTGAAGTTCATCACGGGCGCGATGGAGGAGGCGGTCGGTCACATCGTCGGGGTGATGACCGAACCGGCGGTGGCGGCGCTGGAGAACATGGCCGCGGATCTGGTGGTCCAGGTCAGTATGGACGCCCTGGGCGTCCAGAACGGGGTGAACCTCGACCAGACGAAGCAGGCCGGGAAGGACGGCTTCGACCAGGGTGTCCAGGGCGCGAAGCAGGGCCTGAACCTCGCCTCGGTCGACGGGGGCGGCGGCGGTCGCCCGGGGGGCAACGGCTTCCACATCGAGCACGACGAGCACGACAACGCCGGTACGAAGCTGAACGGTGTGAGCGTCGGGATCCACGGCAAGACCGCCGGGAAGCTGACGAAGGCGAAGACGGCTCAGGGCCGCAACAAGGGCCGGGACAGCATCGCCGACGCCCTGGACCCGGTCATCGAGAAGGCCATGGGCGCCCTGGAGAAGTCCGCCAACACGATGGGCGACCACGTCGGCAAGACCCTGCCGAGGGTCGTGAAGCAGATATCCGTCGACCACAAGAACAACGACGACGCCATCCGCGACCGCCTCGTCCGCCAGCGCAGGAGCACCGACGACGAACACGGCCCGAACGGCAGGCCTGGCACCGGCAACCGCAAGGCCGACGGCCTCGGCACGGCACAGGCAAGGCCGGAGCCGCTGAGGGATGCCGCCTCCGATCCACGCCGCCACGGCATCGAGCTCAGGAAGAAGACCTGCGAGACCGACCCGGTCGACGTCGCTACCGGCGAGATGACCCTGCGGCAGACGGACCTGTCCCTGCCGGGGAGCCTTCCGCTCGTCCTCAGCCGCACACACCTGTCGGATTACCGCTACGGCCACTGGTTCGGCCGCAGCTGGGCCTCCACCCTGGACGAACGCCTCGAACTCGACCCCCTCGGCGCCGGCGCGGTCTGGGCCCGTGAGGACGGCTCCCTCCTCGTCTACCCGAACCTGCCCGCGCCCGGTGGCGAGCCTGTCCTGCCCCTGGAGGGCCCGCGCCTCGCGCTGCTCCACGGCGGACAGGTCGAGGACCGAACGACCTACCAGGTCACCGACCCGCACACCGGACTCACCCGGTCTTTCACCGGCAGCCCCTACCACGCCTCCATCGGCTACTGGCTCACCGAGGTCAAGGACCGCAACGACAACCACATGGCCTTCTCCCGCCACCCCGACGGCACCCCGACCGCTGTCACCCACAGCGGCGGATACACGGTCCAGGTCACCACCGAGAACGCCCGCGTCCACGCGCTTGCCCTGCGCACACCCGAGGGCCCGGTCACCGTCATGCGCTTCGGCCACGACGAGCGCGGCAACCTCACCGAGGTCGTCAACTCCTCCGACCTGCCCTTGCGGCTCAGCTACGACCCCGACGGCCGGATCACCTCCTGGACCGACCGCAACGGCTCCGCCTACCGCTACGCCTACGACGCCGCCGGCAGGGTCGTGCGCACCGTCGGCCCCGACGGCTGCCTCTCCGCGACGTTCGTGTACGACACACACCCCGAGACCGGCGACCGGATCACCCGCTTCACGGATTCGACGGGCGCGGCAAAGGTCTACGTCCTCAACGACCGCCTCCAGGTCGTCTCGGAGACCGACGCGCTGGGCCATACGATCCGCCGGACCTGGGACCGATACGACCGTCCCCTCTCTCTCACCGACCCTCTCGGCCACACCACTACGTACACCTGGGACGAGCAAGGCAACCGGACGGGGATCACCTGGGCCGACGGACAGACCTCCACGGCTTCCTACGACGAGCGGAATCTCCCCACGACGGTCAGCGCACCTGGTGGAGCCGTACGGGCGCTGGCCTACGACGACCGCGGCAATCGAACGGTCGAGACCGATCCGACCGGCTCCACCACACTCTTCACCTATGACCGGGCAGGGCGACTCACAGCCGTCGAGGACGCACTGGGAAACGTGACCCGCGTGCGGTGCGACAGCGCCGGGCTCCCCGTCATGGTGACCGACCCACTCGATGGACTCACCCGGTACGAGCGGGACTCCTTCGGGCGCCCCGTGCGCATCACGGACGCGCTCGGCGCGACCACTCATCTCGAATGGACTGTGGAGGGCAGGCCCGCCCGCCGCGTCGAGCCCGACGGTACCCAGCAGTCCTGGACGTACGACGGAGAAGGGAACTGTGTCGCCCACACGGACGCCATGGGCGCGGTCTCCCGCTTCGAGTACACCCACTTCGACAAGCTGTCCGCGCGTACCGGACCTGACGGCGTCAGGTACGAGTTCGCGTATGACACCGAGCTGCGCCTCACGGCGGTCACCGACCCTCGGCGCCTGACCTGGCGGTACGCGTACGACAGTACGGGCCGACTCGTCTCCGAGACGGATTTCGACAGACGCGTGCTGTCCTACGCCTACGATGCCGCGGGGCGCCTGACCGAACGTCTCAACGGTGCGGGGCAGCGGGTCGGGTTCGCCTACAACGAGCTCGGCCAGGCCACGAGCAAGGACGCCTCCGGCACCGTGACGGCCTACGCCTACGACGACGCCGGGCGCATCGCACGGATCACGGGCCCGGACGCGGAACTGAGCCGGACCCGGGACCTGAGCGGACGCGTCATCTCGGAGACCGTCAACGGCAGGACGACGACTTTCGCCTACGACGCGGCGGGCCGTCGCATCGCGCGCACCACACCCACCGGAGCCCACTCCAGCTGGACCTATGATGCCGCCGGCCGCCGGACCTCGCTCCGGACCAACGGGCGGACCATCACCTTCGAATGGGACGCGGCCGGGCATGAGCTGGCCCGCCGCATTGGTGAGTCGGTCGCGGTCACCCAGACGTTCGACACGCAGGGCCGGGTGGCCGTCCAGCACGTCACCGGTCGGGGCCGTCCGGCACAGCACCGCACGTATACCTACCGTGCGGACGGCCATCTCGTCGGGGTCGACGACCGGCTCTCGGGGAGCCGCCGTTTCGACCTCGACGCCGGAGGCAGGGTCACCGCGGTCACCGCCGAGGGATGGTCCGAGCGGTACGCCTACGACGAGACCGGCAGCCAGACCGAGGCCTCCTGGCCCGCGTCCCATCCCGGCCAGGAGGCCACCGGCCGCCGGGCCTACTCCGGCACACGTCTCATCGAGGCGGGAAACGTGCGCTACGAGCACGACGCACAGGGGCGCGTTGTGCTTCGCCGGCAGAAGCATCTCTCGCGGAAGCCCAGCACCTGGCACTACACGTGGGATGCCGAAGACCGCCTCGTTTCGGTCACCACACCCGACGGTGCTCGGTGGCGCTACGCGTACGACCCCGTCGGCCGGCGCATCGCCAAACAACGTCTGGCCGCGGACGGTGCGAGCATCGTGGAGCGGACCGACTTCACCTGGGACGGCAGCACTCTCTGCGAGCAGACCACCCGCGCGGACTTCCTGCCACACCCGGTCACTCTCACCTGGGACCACGACGGTCTGCGGCCCCTGGCCCAGACCGAACGGATCCTGGGGCGGGACACGCCCCAGAGTGAGGTCGACACACGCTTCTTCGCCATCGTGACCGACCTCGTGGGCACCCCCAGCGAACTCATCGACGAGAAGGGCGACATAGCCTGGCGCACTCGAGGCACGCTCTGGGGCGGCACGACCTGGGCCGCCACCAGTACGGCGTACACGCCCCTGAGGTTTCCCGGCCAGTACTTCGATCCGGAATCGGGTCTGCACCACAACTTCCGTCGGCACTACGACCCGCAGACCGGTCGTTATCTCTCCCCGGACCCCCTCGGCCTGGCGCCCGCCCCGAACCCGGCGGTCTACGTCCACAACCCGCACACCTGGAGCGACCACCTCGGGCTCGCACCCGAGTGTCCTGACGACGACACACAGTCCCTCTGGAAGGCGCCGCAGAGGAATCAAGGCGATGCCCAGGAAAGAGACGGATATCTGGAGGAGAACTTCCCCGGCGGCCCGGACGACCCCTACATGAACGGCCTCGTCTACTTCGCGAAGGAACGGGAACTCGCCGAGAAGTACGCACCTCACTACGGTGAAGGAATCATCGAGGTGAGGATTCCGAAGGCGGACTACGATGCACGCTACGCACAATATGAGCGCCCATACGAAGGCGGCCCACTGACAGAGCTTGAGATACCGAACACCGTGGTGGAAGAGCTCAACAAATACCCAAGGATCCGACACAAGTGACGCATGCAGAATCATGGCAGAAGGCCAAGGACAGGTACCCAGTCGGCTCCACCGCGCGGGGAGTCGTCAAAGCCCGTTTCAACTTCGGCGTATTCCTCGAGCTGGAGGAAGCACCTGCGGTAAAAGGGTTCGTCGACGTCGTGTCGTACAACCCGGGCGATCCGGGCAGCGAGACTCCGGCACCACTCCCGGAGGTCGGTGAAACAGTCGAGGGGACCGTGGTGAGCCTGGTCGACCGCGACCAGCAGATTCGACTTCAGGTCGGGCCGCCGCCCTGGGAAGGTCGGCCCCGGACGGAGTGAGGTGACGCGGGCGTCGTGCTACCGCTAGACCCGGCCAAGCCACTGATTCCCAATCATGTTTGTCAAGCGGTCTGGTGACGTGGAATGAGCTGGTCAAGCCGGTGCGTGAGCGGGTGCTGGAGGTGCTGTGGTGAAGGTGCGATGGTCGCGTATCAGCGCCCAGAGGACGTCGAGGCGGCGGCGGGCGAGGGCGAGGATCGCCTGCTTGTGGCTCTTACCTTCGTTTCGCTTGCGGTCGTAGAAGGTCTTCGAGGTGGGGCAGAACCGGGCGGCGATCTGGGCGGAGAGGTAGAAGACGCGTAGGAGTCGGCGGTGGTAGCGGTGTGGTCGGCGCATATTGCCGCTGATGCGTCCGGAGTCCCGCGGGACCGGTGCGAGGCCGGCGACCCCAGCGAGACGACCCGAGCTGCCGAAGGCGTCCATGTCCCCTCCGGTGCAGGCGATGAATTCGGCCCCGAGCAAGGGGCCCATGCCGGGCATGCTGAGGATCACCTCCGCGTCGCGGTGCTCGCCGAACCGGGCCGCGATCTGCCTGTCGATGTCCGCGATCTCCTCGTCCAGCGTCAGCACCGCCTTGGCGAGGGTGTGCACCACGGCCGCGGCGGTGCTCTCGCCCGCCACGGCTGTGTGCTGGGCCTGAGCCGCGGCGACGGCGGTGTCAGCGATGGCCTGGGCGCCACGGACTTTGCGGTTCTTCAGCCATGTCGCCAGCCGGCTCGTGCCGGTCCGCCGCAGGCCGGCGGGTGTCTGGTAGCCGGTGAGGAGGATGAGTGCGGCCTTGGACGCGGCGTAGTCGAAGGCCCGCTCGAGGGCGGGGAAGTACTCCAGGAGCTGGGCTCGCATCCGGTTGATGGCGCGGGTGCGGTCGGCGGCGAGGTCGTAACGGCGGGCGGTGAGGATCTTCAAGTCCACCGCGATCTCGTTCCACTCCTGCAGCGGCTGAAGATCCCGGCGCATCCGTGCCTGATCGGCGATGACGTAGGCGTCCTTCGCATCCGTCTTGCCATCGCCCCGGTAGCCGCGAGACGCGTGGTGAACAGTGCGGCCGGGGATGTAGAGGAGTCGCTGGCCGTGGCTTGCCAGCAGGGCGATCAGAAGCGCGGCACCACCGGCATTCAGATCGACCGCCCAGGTCACGGGGCTGCCCTCGGCCAATACGAGGACGTCGCTTATCAGTTCCAGCAGTTCGGGTTCGTTGTTCGGCACCCGGCGCGAGAGTGCCTTCGTCCCGTCCATGTCGATCACCGTGCAGTGATGCGCGGCCTTGCCGGCATCCGTCCCCGCCCAGAGCTCGGGCACCCGAGCCTCCCTCGTCGATGGGTTGACTGGTCCCTGCAGACGACCACGCCGACGTGTCCTTACGAAGCGATCTGTGTTCGCTCATCCCAATGAGTGGCCGTGTCGTCGCGGGGCGCTGGGCGGCCAATCAGTCAAAGCCACACCCACGGCATGAGCGTTTTAAGCCACACCCAGGCCCCTGGGTCTCCCGATCGTACGAAGGACCGGAATCAACCCGCCAACACGGTAAGGAGCGTTTTCAACGTTGCCTCTCCAGGGTGAGGACGGCTTTGGCGATGACGGTCATGCGGTTGGGGCTGATGCGGGATCTGCGGAAGATCTGCCAGGACTTCAGCCGTGCCATCCCGCGTTCGACCGGTGCCCTCGCCGCAGCCAGGGCCCGGTTGACGGTGCGCTGGGTGAGGGTGAGTTCGCCGCCCGGTGGGCGTTTGAGTCCGGTGGTGAGCCAGGGGCCGGCGCCCTGGTAGGCGCGGTCGGCGAGGATGGGGACGCCTTGGCGTTCGCAGATCCGGATTATGCGGTGGGTGCGGGCTGCGGTCAGGTCGTGGGTGCGGCCCGGCAGTGCGGGCGAGATCCACAGGACCTCACCGGTGGGGTCGGTGACGACCTGGACGTTCACGCCGTGTCGGCGGTGCTTGGCCGAGTAGTCGGCCCGGCTGTCGCCGACTCGGTCGCACTCGGCGAGGGTCCTGTCCAGCAGGACGAACTCCGGATCATGCTCGCGCAGAGTCTTGAGCAGGCCCGGGGCCCGGTCGGCGAGCAGGCCGGTCACGGCGGTGACACACGCGTGGGCGGTGCCGACGGATATCCCGAACCCGGACGCGATCCGGGCGAGGGTGTCGTGGCGGCGCAGGTACACCAGAGCGACGAGCGCACGCTGGTGTGGCGGGAGCTTGCACCGTCGGTCACCCTCACGGGTGACGACGAGCATCGTGACCCACTCGACAAGGGCATGCGGGAGGTCGAGTGCGGCAGGATAGGGAACCAACGAGGCTCCTGTGCCGGCGGGTTGAGACTTCGAACACCTCCACCAACGGCACGGGGGCCTTGTGTGTTGCGGCCCTCACCTCAACCTCACCGGCGTCATCCGATCAGTGGCCACGCTGAAAACGCTCACTGCAGGATTTCGTAGCCGCCGGTCGGGACTGCACGCGTACTCGTGGCAGTCCGTCAGCCTCGTGCAGGCCGAACGTGGGCAACAGGTCGAGCTGGGGACCTATTGCCGCAGTGGGCTCCGTCATGCTCTCCGCGCGAATTTACGACGGTGTCTCGGCCCCCTGTCCGGGCTGGAAGGCCTCGACGTGCGTGGGAGCACAGTCACAGACTGCCCGCTATGTGGGCCGCCCCACCGTGTCACCGAGGTGATCTCCGGCTACGAACTCTTGCCAGAGCCACGTTCACGCGCCGACAGCCGCCACCGCCCCTCCTTATTTCCAGCAAAATGACGCCACACTTGCGGGCTGAATCGGGACGCCCGTCCAAGTCGCAGCCGACAACAGTACCTTGGAGCTGTCAGGCGTTGCTGACCGGGAGGACGTCCGGGGACAGTACGCCGGCCCGGGCCGAGGCCGAGGTCATGTGGCGGCGGTGGTGACGGCGGCAGAGGACCTCGTAACCGATCTCCTCCGACGGCCGGTTCACGTCCCCGACCACGACCTGCTCACCCTCGACGACCATCTCGCCGCCCACCGTACGGGCGTTGTGCGTGGCCCGCGCGCCGCACCAGCACAGGGCCTCGACCTGGAGCTGCTCGATCCGGTCCGCCAGCTCGATCAACCGCTGCGAACCGGGGAAGAGCTTCGTCCGGAAGTCCGTCGTGATGCCGAAGGCGAAGACGTCCATGTCGAGGTCGTCGACGATACGGGCGAGCTGGTCGATCTGGTCCGGGGCGAGGAACTGCGCCTCGTCCACGATCACGTAGTCCGCCTTGCCGCCCTGTGAGAGCTGGCCCACCAGATAGGCGTACAGGTCCATGCCCTCGCCTGCCTCGACCGCCTCCGTCACAAGACCGAGCCGGGAGGAGAGCTTGCCCTCGCCCGCCCTGTCATCGCGAGTGAAGATCACGCCCTGAAGCCCCCGGGCTGACCGGTTATGTCCAATTTGGAGCGCCAAAGTGCTCTTCCCGCAATCCATGGTTCCGGAGAAGAAGACCAGCTCGGGCATGACGGGTCGGGGACCTTTCAGGTCGTGGGAGGGGACGGGCGGCGCAGGGGTCAGGAACGGACTTCGAGCAGCGGGACGAGCTGCTCCGCGGGGGTCATGGACCCGTGCATGCCGACCATCGCCGACTCGTGGGGCTCGTTGACGGACGCCGTGATCGCGACGTCGCCGTCGGCCGCGGCGACCACGTCACCGATCCGGCCGTACACCCGCTCGTCGATCTCGTCGCCGAACCAGCCCAGGGCGATGGCCTCGTCGCGGCTCGCCACCCAGAACTGCTCTCCGATCACCTCGCGCCAGCAGGTGAGGACGTCCGCCTCGGCACCCGGTACCGCGTACACGTGGCGGGCCCGGCCCTCGCCGCCGAGCAGGGCGACGCCCGCGCGCAGCTCCCAGTCCTCGTCGAAGTCGATGCGGTGCTCTTCGTCGAAGGGGATGTCGACCATGCCGTGGTCGGCCGTGACGTAGAGGGCGGAGCGCGGCGGCAGCTGCTCGGCGAGACGCTGCACGAGCCGGTCGACGAACATCAGCTGGCCGCGCCAGGCGTCGGAGTCGATGCCGAAGCGGTGTCCGGCGCCGTCGAGTTCGCTGTAGTACGTGTAGACCAGCGAGCGGTCGCCGGCGGCGAGCTGCTCGGCCGCGAAGTCCATGCGCTCCTCGCCGGAGAGCCGCCCGTGGAACGTTCCGCCGCTGAGCGCCACCTGCGTGAGCGGGGTCTGCTCGAAGATCGGGGAGGAGACCTGGGCGGTGTGGATCCCGGCCTCGTGCGCGAGCTGGAAGACGGTGGGGTACGGCTGCCAGACGCGCGGCGCGGTCCACGGCTTCCAGCGCAGCTGGTTCATCAGGTCGCCGGTGGCGGGGTTGCGGACGGTGTAGCCCGGCAGTCCGTGCGTACCGGGGTAGCGGCCGGTGCCGACCGAGGCGAGCGAGGTCGCGGTGGTCGCGGGGAAGCCGGCGGTGACCGGGCGGCCCGTGCCGCCGCGCGAGGAGCCGAGGAGCGAGGTCAGATAGGGCGCCTCGTCCGGGTGGGCCTTGATCTGCTCCCAGCCGAGGCCGTCGATCAGGAAGACGCAGTTCCGGTCGGCCGGGGCGAGCTCGGCGATCCGCGGGGTGAAACCGGGCACGCCCTGTCCCGCGACGAGCGTCGGAAGCAGGTCGCCGAGGGAGCCGAAGGTGTACTCGGGCAGCGGGGCGGTGTCGAGCGCCAGCGGGACCGGATCGTCGGGCCAGCCGTGGGCCACGGCGGTGGGCTGGACCATCAGCGGGTGGTGGCGGCGGTGGCCGCGATGGCTTCGGAGAGTGCCTGGGCGAAGGCCAGGGTCTGCCGGACGGTGTCCGGACCGTCGCCGGCCTCGCTCACCCGCAGGCTGAGGTCGTCGGCGGTGGCGTTGCCCGTGTAGCCGTGGTCGGCGTCACAGTTGGCGTCGCCGCAGGCGGCGGGCTCCAGGTCGATGCGGGAGACGGCGCCCCAGCCGATGGTGAGGACCACCTCGCGGGGCAGCGTGCCCGGGGTGTACGACTCGGGGTTGGCGACGACGCGGCTGACGACGACCGACGAGATCCGGTCGAGCTTCACGGACTCGGTGGACGTCGTGGCGTACGGCGTCGGGGAGCTGGTGTCGGCGGCCTGCTCGTCGGTGTGGCTGACGATGAAGCGGTGCGGCGTCAGGACGAGGACGGTGACGTGGCGCCGGACCTCGTTCGCGTCGAAGGTGGTCTCCTGGTGGACCACGTACGACGCGACGGCCTCGCCGCCGACGGCGGCCTCCACCGCCTCGGCCACGAGGGCCGGGTAGTAGCCGCTGCGCTCGATCGCCGCGCGCAGCCCCTGGGTCGTCGTACCGCTCTTTGCCATGGACTCCATCCTACGGGGCCGTGGGGCCCCTTCCGGTCCTCAGTAACTCGGCAGGCGGCGCGGGCCGAGGTCGGTACGGGGCGGCGGCGGGGCGAGCCGGACGGTGGCCCCGAGGACGGAGAGTCCGCCGGAGGCCACGACGACCGGCTCCAGGGAGACGGCCACCACCTCGGGGTGGTCGTCGACGAGCCGCGAGACCCGGAGCAGGAGCTCCTCCAGGGCGGGGGTGTCGACCGGGGCCGAGCCGCGCCAGCCGAAGAGCAGCGGGGCGGTGCGGATGGAGCGTACGAGCTCGGCCGCGTCCCGGTCGGTGGCCGGCACCAGTCGGTGGGACATGTCGCCGAGGAGCTCCGAGGCCGCGCCCGAGAGGCCGAAGGAGAGGACGGCTCCGACGGCGGGGTCGATGGCGGAGCGGACGAGGGTGTCGACGCCCCGGGGCACCATCGCCTGGACGACCGGCTGGATCTCGGCGGGCTTGCCGAGGACCTCGGTCAGCTCGGCGTAGGCCGTACGGAGCTGCTCCTCGGTGGCGAGGTCGAGCCGGACGCCGCCCAGGTCGGGGCGGTGGCGCAGGTGGGGCGCGGTCGTCTTGAGGGCGACGGGGTAGCCGAGGCGGCGGGCGGCGGCGACGGCCTCGTCGGGGGTGGGCGCGGGGAGGGTCGGCAGGACGGTGATCCCGTACCGCGCGAGCAGCTCCCCGGCCTCCCCGGTGTCGAGGGTCACACCCCGCGGGTCCGCGTCGCCGCCGGCGCCGAGGACCCGCTCGATGAGCGCGGCGGCCCCGGCCTCGTCGATGTCCTCGTACTCGGGCACCCGCCCGGGGTCGGCGGCCTGTCGCCGCCACTGCCCGTACCGCACGGCTTCGGCCAGCGCCCGCACGGCCCGCTCGGCGGCGGGGTAGGCGGGGATGGTGGCCTCCTGGGCGAGGACCGGCGCCGGGGCCGGGTCGGGGGCCGGGGCCGGGTCGGCGGGGGAAGCGGTGGCGGAGGGCGCCGGGGCGGGGCGGGTTCCCGCCGGAGCCGGGCGGGTGCCGGTCGCGGCCGGGCGGGTGCTCGTGGCCGCCGGGCGGGTGCTCGTGGCGACCGCGAGGGCCTCCGCGAGGCCGCCCATCTCCACGTGGACGACGACGACCGGTTTCGCCGGGGCCGGGGCGGAGGCGACGGCCTCGCGCAGGGAGGCCGCGAGGACCTCCCCGTCGCCGAACTCGGTGGCGCCGTCCTCCCCGACCCAGGGGATCGCGGTCACGACGACCGCGTCGGAGGTCTCGTCCGCGAGCGCCGCCGCCAGCGCCTCCCGGAAGTCCGCCGGCACCGCCGCCGTCGTCAGGTCGAGCGGCCTCAGCGGGCGCAGTCCCTCGGTCAGGCAGGCGTCGTACGTGAGGAGGCCGAGCGACTCGGAGTTGCCGAGGATCGCGACCCGGGGCCCGGCCGGCAGCGGCTGGGCGGCGAGGAGCAGTCCGGCGTCGACGAGTTCGGTGACGGTGTCGACACGGATCACCCCGGCCTGGCGGAGGAGGGCCGAGACCGTGGCGTGCGGGATGCGGGTGACCGGCACCCGGTGGCCGGGCGGGGCGCTGCCGCTGTGCCGGGCGCCCTTGACGACCACGACCGGCTTCACCGCGGCGGTGCGCCGGGCCAGCCGGGTGAACTTCCTGGGGTTGCCGATCGACTCCAGGTAGAGGAGGACGACGTCCGTCCCGGGGTCGTCGTACCAGTGCTGGAGGAAGTCGTTGCCGGAGATGTCGGCGCGGTTGCCGGCCGAGATGAAGGAGGAGAGGCCCGCGCCGCGCCGGTAGAGCCCGGCGAGGAGCGCGATCCCGATCGCGCCGGACTGGGTGAAGAGCCCGATCCGCCCGGGGGTCGGCATCTGGGGGGCGAGCGAGGCGTTGAGCCGGACGTCCTCGGAGGTGTTGATGATCCCGAAGGCGTTGGGTCCGATGATCCGCATCCCGTACGAGCGGGCCTGCCGGACGAGCTGGCGCTGCCGCTCGCGGCCCTCGGGCCCGCTCTCCGCGTAGCCGGCGGAGAGCACGACGAGTCCTTGCACTCCGTGCTCGCCGCAGTCCGCGACGACTTCCGGCACCCGGTCGGCGGGGACGGCGACGATCGCCAGGTCCACGGGCTCGCCGATGGCCCCGACGGAGGGGTGGGCGGGGACTCCGTCGAGCTCCGCCGGTCCGTCGGTGAGCGCGGCGTTCACCGCGTGGACGCGCCCGGTGAAACCGGCGCCGAGGAGATTGCGCAGGACGGTCCGGCCGACGCCGCCGGGTGCGCGTCCGGCGCCGACGACGGCGACGGAGCGGGGGGTGAGGAGCCGCTGCACGGACCGCGCCTCCGCGCGCTGTTCCCGGGCGCGCTGGACGGCGAGGGAGCGGACGGTCGGTTCGAGGTCGAGGTGGAGCCGTACGGAGCCGTCCTCGAAGCTCCGCTTCTGGGTGTAGCCCGCGTCGGTGAAGACCTTGATCATCTTGGTGTTGGCGGGGAGCACCTCCGCCGCGAAGCGCCGGATGTCCCGCTCGCGCGCGACGGCCGCGATGTGTTCGAGGAGGGCGGAGGCGACTCCGCGCCCCTGGTGGGCGTCCTGGACGAGGAAGGCGACCTCGGCCTCGTCGGCCGGGGCCGAGGCGGGCATCCCGCGGTCGTCGATGCGGTCGTAGCGGACGGTGGCGATGAACTCCCCGCCGACGGTCGCCGCGAGGCCCACCCGGTCGACGAAGTCGTGGTGGGTGAAGCGGTGGACGTCCTTGGCGGAGAGGCGCGGGTAGGGCGCGAAGAAGCGGTAGTACTTCGACTCGTCCGAGACCTGCTCGTAGAAGCTGACCAGCCGGTCGGCGTCATCGGCGGTGATGGGCCTGATGCGCGCGGTGCCGCCGTCGCGGAGCACCACGTCCGCCTCCCAGTGATCGGGGTAGGCGTGCTCCGGTGTTGCCGGCGGTGCCGGTCGATCCGCCGCTTCCGACTGCTCCGACGCGCTCTGCATGGGGCCAGCCTACGGCCGGGACACGACACCGGCACCGGTCGCGCGGCGGGTGCGCGCCGTGCAAGGTGGGGAAGGCCGAAGGGCGGTCCGGGCCGGGCCGAAGGTCGGCACGAGCACCGCGCACCGCATGAGAGACTGGTCTAGACAACCCGCTTGAGACTTGAAGGGCAACACCATGGCTGAGCGCCGCGTCAACGTCGGCTGGGCCGAGGGCCTGCACGCCCGCCCCGCGTCCATCTTCGTCCGTGCCGCCACGGCTTCCGGCGTTCCGGTGACGATCGCCAAGTCCGACGGCACCCCCGTGAACGCCGCGTCGATGCTCGCGGTGCTCGGCCTGGGCGCGCAGGGCGGCGAGGAGATCGTTCTCGCTTCGGAGGCCGACGGCGCCGAGATCGCGCTGGACCGTCTCGCCAAGCTCGTCGCCGAGGGCCTCGACGAACTCCCCGAGACCGTCTGACCCCGCCTTTCCCGTACGACGAAACCGCGGCCGCCGAAATTCCGGTGGCCGCGGTTTCGCATTTGCCGGAGCCGGTATTTTCGGGCAGCACAAATCAGCTCCAGCGAATTCCTATTCTTTGTATACGGCGCGCGCGTTAATTCCGGGCACTCGACGTGTTGACGACATGTTGCGAAACCCTCACACGGCCGCGCTCCGGCCTTTTGAGGCGGTGCAGCCCCAGTGAGCGCTCCGCGTGCAGCGCGGTCAGCGCCCTGGCCCGCTCGGCGTCGCCGCGCGCGACGGCGTCCACGATGGCGCCGTGCTCGGCCCAGGCCTCCACGGGCTGGGCCGGCTGATCGACCGCGTACATCCAGGCGATCTTGTGCCGGAGCTGGGTGAGGAGCGCCGTCAGGGCAGGGCTGCCGGAGGCCTGGGCGAGCGTCTCGTGGAACCAGCCGCCCAGCGAGCGCAGATCCTCGCCCTGGCCGCGCCTGGCCCGCTCCTGCCCCAGCCTGACCAGCCCTCGCAACACCTTGAGGTGCGCCTCCGTGCGCCGCTGCGCGGCCCGGGCGGCGCCCAGCGGTTCGAGCAGCGCCCGCATGTCGAGCAGGTCGGCCGCCTCCTGCTCGGTGGGCTCGGCGACATGGGCGCCCGCGTGGCGGCGGGTGACGACGAAGCCCTCGGACTCCAGCGTGCGCAGGGCCTCGCGGACCGGGACACGAGAGACCCCGTAGCGGCGCGCGAGCTGCTCCTCGGTCAGCCGGCCACCCCGCTCGAAGACACCGGAGACGATGTCGTCCCGGATCGCCGTGCATACCGATTGCGCGGGAACGCGCATGTCCGACCTCCGCCTTGATCCGCGCGAGACAATTCGAGCGATGCCTGTTCCGCGTCCGTTCTGCTTCTGTTCTGCGACTCTATTGCAGCACGCCGAAATTTCCGATGCCCCGACGGAATCCAGGGATATGTTTTGGCCAGCGAAAAGCCCCGGCTCAGTACGAGCCGGGGCTTTTGCGACGCGATCCGGGTGGTGTCAGAGGCTGACGCCGCGGGCGCGGAGGTACGAGATCGGGTTGATGTCGGAGCCGTACTCGGAGCTCGTCCGGGCCTCGAAGTGGAGGTGCGGGCCGGTCGAGTTGCCGGTCGAGCCCGAGATGCCTATCTGCTGGCCCGGCTCGACGGTCTGGCCGACGTAGACCCCGATGGACGAGAGGTGACCGTACTGGGTGTACGTGCCGTCGTGCATCCGGATGACGATGTTGTTGCCGTACGCGCCGCCCCAGCCGGCCTCGACGACGGTGCCGGAGCCGACGGAGACGACCCGGCTGCCGTAGGAGGCGTGGAAGTCGATGCCGGAGTGGCTGCCGGAGGACCAGAGCGAGCCGCCGGCCTTGTAGCCGGTGCTCACGTACGAGCCGGCCACGGGGAGCTGGAAGGAGTTGAGCCGGCGGCGCTCGGCCTCGCGGGCGGCGCGCTCCCTCTCCTCGCGGACCTCCTTGGCGCGGGCCTCGGCCTTGCGCTTCGCCTCTGCCCGGGCCTCGGCCTCGACCTTCGCCTTGGCGGCGGCCTCGAAGGCCTCCTGCTCCTGGGCGGCGACCTGGGCGCTGACCCGGTCCGCGAGGGAGTCCTCGGTGATCACCTGGGTGAGGCCGGTGTCCTCGGCGGAGCGGTTGTCCGTGTCGGCGGCGAGCGCCGGGGAGGCGAAGGTTCCGATCACCCCGGTGGTGGCGAGCGTCGCGACGCCGGCGATGCCCACGCTGCGGCGCGCCATCCGGCTCGGACCACGATGCTTCCCGGTGGCACGGGTGAACGCCATGTAGTGGCTGATCCTTTCCTTCCTTCTCGCCTACCGGGTTAGCTGACGGGTTCGGAGCAGGAAGGTCTCCTACGAGCCCCTCCGTACGAGACGAAGGCGCCCGATTCACCCCAGGGACGTGTTGGGTCCCCGGCTCCCCAGGCTCGCGCCTGACGGGGACTCGGCGATGACTGTCCGTTGCCGCGGACGCGGCACGTGCACCTGACGAACAGCCGCACCGACGCTATGCGGATCGTCTTTCAATCACCAAACAGACACGCCACTTTGTAAGACATGCCACAGGGCAGACAGCCACCCTTGACATCAATTCGGACAAAGCGGATGGCCCCGACGAAACCATGACGTCGGGGCCATCCACCGGCGGATCCGAGGAGCGATCAGCCGGTCACGACGGTGACTTCACCGATGCCGAGCGCGCGCACCGGCTCCACGATCTGCGCCGCGTCGCCCACGAGCACGGTGACGAGCCGGTCCACCGGGAAGGCGTTGACCACGGCCGCGGTCGCCTCGACCGTGCCGGTGTCGGCGAGACGCGCGTACAACTGGGCCTGGTAGTCGGCCGGGAGGTGCTGCTCCACCTGGTCGGCGAGCGTCCCGGCGACCGAGGCCGCCGTCTCGAACTTGAGCGGCGCCACCCCCACCAGGTTCTGCACGGCCGTCTCGCGCTCGGCGTCGGTGAGGCCCTCCGCCGCGAGGGTCCGCAGCACCTTCCACAGGTCGTCAAGTGCCGGGCCGGTGTTCGGGGTGTCGACCGAGCCGCTGATGGCGAGCATCGACGCGCCGTTCCCCGCGGCGTCGGAGCGGAGCACCTGACCGAAGGCCCGCACGCCGTACGTGTAGCCCTTCTCCTCGCGCAGGACCCGGTCGAGCCGCGAGGTGAGCGTGCCGCCGAGGCAGTACGTGCCGACGACCTGGGCGGGCCAGACGCTCGCGTGCCGGTCGGCGCCGATCCGGCCGATCAGCAACTGGGTCTGGACGGCGCCGGGACGGTCCACGACGACGACCCGGCCGGTGTCGTCGGCGGTGATCGGCGGCATCGGCAGCGGCTCGGCCGGCTCGCCGGTCCAGGCGCCCAGCGTCTCGGCGAGGACCTTCTCCAGGTCGACGCCCGTCAGGTCGCCGACGACGACGGCGGTGGCCGTGCCGGGGCGGACGTGCGCGTCGAAGAAGGCGCGGACCGCGGCGGCGTCGATCGCGGCGACCGTCTCCTCCGTGCCCTGGCGCGGCCGGGACATCCGCGACTCGGCCGGGAAGAGCTCCTTGGAGAGCTGCTTGGCGGCCCGGCGGGCCGGGCTGGCCGTCTCGTGCGGGATCTCGTCCAGGCGGTTGCGCACCAGGCGCTCGACCTCGGTCTCCAGGAAGGCCGGGGCGATCAGGGCCTCGGAGAGCAGCCCGAGCGCCTTGGGCAGCCGGGAGACCGGCACCTCCAGGGAGACCCGTACGCCCGGGTGGTCCGCGTGCGCGTCGAGCGTGGCTCCGCAGCGCTCCAGCTCGGCCGCGAACTCCTCGGCGCTGTGCTGGTCCGTGCCCTCGGAGAGCGCGCGGGCCATGATCGTGGCGACGCCGTCGAGACCCGCCGGCTCGGCGTCGAGCGGGGCCGGCAGGTAGAGCTCCACGGCCACGACCTGCTGGCCGGGGCGGTGGCAGGTCAGCACGGTCAGACCGTTGTCCAGCGCTCCGCGGTCCGGGGCCGGGAAGGCCCAGGGCCTGGCGACGCCCGGCTCCGGCTGCGGGTGGAAGTCCATGCTGGTCAAAGACACGGCAGCGTCGGTCACTGGTCCGCTCCCTCTTCCTCGTCGCTGTCGCTCTCGCTCTGTTCGGTGGTCACCGGCTCGTAGACGAGCACCGCGCGGTTGTCGGGGCGCAGCTTGGCCTTGGCGGCCGCCTGCACCTCCTCGGCGGTGATGTCGAGGACCCGGTCGACGGCCGTGAGGGCGAGCTGCGGGTCGCCGAAGAGCACGGCGAACCGGCACAGTTCGTCGGCGCGGCCCGCGACGGTGCCGAGCCGGTCGAGCCACTCGCGCTCCAACTGGGCCTGCGCGCGCTCCATCTCCTCGGGCGTCGGCCCCTCGGCGGCGAAGCGGGCCAGCTCCTCGTCGACGGCCGCCTCGATCTGCGGGACCTCGACACCGCCGGAGGTCTTCACGTCCAGCCAGCCGAGCGAGGGCGCCCCCGCGAGCCGCAGCAGGCCGAAGCCGGCGGCGACGGCCGTACGGTCGCGGCGGACCAGGCGGTTGTGCAGGCGGGAGGACTCCCCGCCGCCGAGGACCGTCAGGGCCAGGTCGGCGGCGTCGCACTCGCGCGTCCCGTCGTGCGGCAGCCGGTAGGCGGCCATCAGGGCGCGGGCCGGCACCTCCTCGACGACGACCTCACGCAGCTGCTCGCCGATGACCTCGGGCAGCGAGCCGTCGCGCGGGGGCAGCTTGCCGTCGTGGGAGGGGATCGAGCCGAAGTACTTCTCGACCCAGGCGAGGGTCTCCCGCGGGTCGATGTCGCCGACGACCGACAGCACCGCGTTGTTCGGCGCGTAGTACGTACGGAAGAAGTTCCGCGCGTCCTCCAGCGTGGCCGCGTCCAGGTCCGCCATGGAGCCGATCGGCGTGTGGTGGTACGGGTGGCCCTCCGGGTAGGCCAGCGCGGTCAGCTTCTCGAAGGCCGTGCCGTACGGCACGTTGTCGTAGCGCTGGCGGCGCTCGTTCTTGACGACGTCCCGCTGGTTCTCCATGGACTCGTCGTCCAGGGCGGCGAGCAGCGAACCCATGCGGTCGGCCTCCAGCCAGAGCGCGAGCTCCAGCTGATGGGTGGGCATGGTCTCGAAGTAGTTGGTGCGCTCGAAGCTCGTCGTGCCGTTGAGCGAGCCGCCCGCACCCTGTACCAGCTCGAAATGACCGTTCCCGTGGACCTGCTTCGAGCCCTGGAACATCAGGTGCTCGAAGAGGTGCGCGAGGCCCGTGCGGCCCGCGACCTCGTGGCGCGAACCGACGTCGTACCAGAGGCAGACCGCGGCGACCGGGGTCAGGTGGTCCTCCGAGAGCACCACGCGCAGGCCGTTCGCCAACCGGTGCTCGGTCGCTGTCAGGCCGCCGGAGCCGGCCTCGGCCGTGGCCGTGTGACCCATGGGCATGTACGTCCCTTCGATCGCGATGTGAAAAAGTCCTGCCACTGTATGCAAGCGCGCCGACACCTGGCGAAGTTCCCGCCCCTTCGAGATGTCCCTCTTCCGGGTCGCGGTCGGCGTTGTCGGTGGCACGGTCCACAATGGTCCGCGTCAGATCAACCATGTTGGTGAAGGAGCCGCAGCCGCGATGGCCCGCCGCAGCACGAAGACACCGCCGCCGGACGACGCGTACGAGGAGAGGATCCTCGACATCGACGTCGTCGACGAGATGCAGGGCTCCTTCCTCGAGTACGCGTACTCGGTGATCTACTCGCGCGCGCTCCCCGACGCCCGCGACGGTATGAAGCCCGTACAGCGCCGCATCGTCTACCAGATGAACGAGATGGGGCTCCGGCCCGAGCGCGGCTTCGTCAAGTGCGCCCGCGTCGTCGGCGAGGTGATGGGCAAGCTCCACCCGCACGGCGACGCGTCCATCTACGACGCCATGGTCCGCATGGCACAGCCCTTCTCCATGCGGCTGCCCCTCGTCGACGGCCACGGCAACTTCGGCTCCCTCGGCAACGACGACCCGCCCGCCGCGATGCGGTACACGGAGTCGCGGATGGCCCCGGCCGCGCTGCTCATGACCGAGTCCATCGACGAGGACACGGTCGACTTCTCCCCGAACTACGACGGCCAGGAGCGGGAGCCGGTGGCGCTGCCCGCCGCCTACCCGAACCTGCTGGTCAACGGCGCGTCCGGGATCGCGGTCGGCATGGCGACGAACATGCCGCCGCACAACCTCGGCGAGGTGATCGCGGCCGCCCGCCACCTGATCCGCCACCCGAACTCCGACCTCGAGACCCTGATGCGTTTCGTGCCCGGCCCCGATCTGCCGACCGGCGGCCGGATCGTCGGCCTCGCGGGCATCAAGGACGCGTACGAGTCGGGCCGCGGCTCCTTCAAGATCCGCGCCACGACGACCGTGGAGACGGTGACGGCGCGCCGCAAGGGCATCATCGTCACCGAGCTGCCCTTCACGGTCGGTCCCGAGAAGGTCATCTCCAAGATCAAGGACCTCGTCGGCTCCAAGAAGCTCCAGGGCATCGCGGACGTCAAGGACCTCACCGACCGCAACCACGGTCTGCGTCTCGTCATCGAGATCAAGAACGGCTTCGTGCCGGAGGCGGTCCTGGAGCAGCTCTACAAGCTGACGCCGATGGAGGAGTCCTTCGGCATCAACAACGTGGCGCTGGTCGACGGTCAGCCGCTCACGCTCGGCCTGAAGGAGCTCCTGGAGGTCTACCTCGACCACCGCTTCGAGGTCGTCCGCCGCCGCTCCGAGTTCCGCAGGACCAAGAAGCGCGACCGGCTCCACCTGGTCGAGGGCCTGCTCGTCGCGCTCCTCGACATCGACGAGGTCATCCGGCTCATCCGGGAGAGCGACAACTCCGCGCAGGCCAAGGAGCGCCTGATGGAGCGCTTCTCCCTGAGCGAGATCCAGACGCAGTACATCCTGGACACCCCGCTGCGCCGCCTCACCCGGTTCGACAAGATTGAACTGGAGAGCGAGCGCGACCGGCTCAACGGCGAGATCGACGAGCTGACCGGGATCCTCGACTCCGACGCCGAGCTGCGCAAGCTGGTCTCGGCGGAACTGGCCGCGGTCGCGAAGAAGTTCGCCACCGACCGGCGGACGGTCCTGCTCGAGTCGGCGGGCGCGCCCATCGCGGCCGTGCCGCTGGAGGTCGCGGACGACCCGTGCCGGGTGCTCCTCTCCTCGACCGGTCTGCTGGCCCGTACGGCGACGGCGGAGCTGCCGCCGGTCGACCCGGAGGCACCGCGGACCAAGCACGATCTGATCGTGTCGTCGGTCGCCGCCACCCAGCGTGGTGACGTCGGAGCGGTGACCTCCGACGGCCGGCTGCTGCGGATCGCGGTGATCGACCTGCCGCAGCTCCCGGACACCGCGAGCACCCCGAACCTCGCGGGCGGCGCGCCGCTCTCGGAGTTCCTGTCCCTGGAGACGAACGAGTCGGTGGTCTGCCTGACCACGCTCGACGAGTCCTCGCAGGGTCTTGCGCTCGGCACCCTGCAGGGTGTGGTGAAGCGCGTGGTGCCGGACTACCCGGCGAACAAGGACGAGCTGGAGGTCATCACCCTCAAGGAGGGCGACCGGATCGTCGGCGCGACCGAACTGCGGACGGGCGAGGAGGACCTGGTCTTCATCACCTCGGACGCCCAGCTGCTGCGCTACCCGGCCGCGCAGGTACGGCCGCAGGGCCGGCCGGCCGGCGGCATGGCCGGCGTCAAGCTGACCACGGGCGCCGAGGTGCTCTCGTTCACCGCCGTGGACCCGGCGGCGGACGCCGTGGTCTTCACCGTCGCGGGCTCCACGGGCACCCTGGACGCCTCGGGCACGTCGGCGAAGCTGACCCCCTTCGACCAGTACCCGCGCAAGGGCCGCGCGACGGGCGGCGTCCGCTGCCAGCGGTTCCTGAAGGGCGAGGACGTCCTGATCCTGGCCTGGGCGGGCACCACTCCCGCCCGCGCCGCCCAGAAGAACGGGACCCCGGTGCAGCTGCCGGAGGCGGACCCGCGCCGCGACGGCTCGGGCACCCCGCTCCCCCACCCGGTCGAGGTCGTCGCCGGCCCCGCCTGACCGACCCGGCGCCACGACAGGACCCCTGTGGGGGCCGGCCACACGGCCTGCCCCCACGGGGGTCCTCCCATGCCGCCCCACCGGACCGCCCCCGTCCCCCTTCCTGGTCTCGGTCCACGGTCCGCCGGACGCGCCTGCCGGAGGGCAGGTAGCCTCGGCCCGATGATCGGCCGGGCCCTGCGCCGGCGGTCCGGTCCCGAGCGAAGGAAGGCCGCGTTGACGGACGAAGCATTCAGCATCGACAAGCGCCCGTTACGTGATCTGCTCCGGCAGGTCGAGGACGGCAGGGCGCAGCTCCCCGAGTTCCAGCGGGGCTGGGTGTGGCCGCATCCGAACATCACCGCGCTGCTCGCGTCGGTCTCGCAGGGCTTCCCGGTCGGGACGGTCATGACGCTGCAGTCCGGCGGGGACGTCCGCTTCAAGCACCGGCCGATCGAGGGGGCCACCCCGCCCCCGGGCGTCGAGCCGGAGACCCTGGTCCTCGACGGCCAGCAGCGGCTCACCTCGCTCTTCCAGTCGATCAAGCTCGACGAGCCGGTGGTCACCCAGGACCTGCGGAAGCAGCGGGTGTCCGGCTGGTTCTACGCCGACATGCAGGCGGTGATGGACGGTCAGACCGACCGCGAGGACGCCATCCGCTTCCTGCCGCGCGACAGGATCGTCAAGAACTTCCGCGGCGAGGTGATCGAGGACTACTCGACTCCGGAGAAGGAGTACGAGGCCCTCCTCTTCCCGCTGAAGTACGTCCTGAATCCCCGCGAGTGGGTGTCGGGCTACCAGACCCACTGGGACTTCGACCGGGACAAGCTCCTGTTCTGGCAGGACTTCGACGACAGGTTCCTCCGGCACTTCGACCGCTACCAGGTGCCCGTGATCTCCCTGGGCCGGAACACGGCCCGTCAGGCCGTCTGCCAGGTCTTCGAGAACGTCAACACGGGCGGTGTCTCCCTCACCGTCTTCGAGCTGCTCACGGCCACCTTCGCGGCGGACGAGTTCGACCTCAGGCAGCACTGGGAGACGCAGGTGAAGGCGGCCTGGGACGCGCCGAAGTACCGCATCCTCAAGGACGTCTCGAACACCGACTTCCTCCAGTCGGTGACCCTGCTGGCCACGGCCGCCCGCCGCGAGGACGCGGTGCGGAGCGGGGTCCCGGAGGAGCGCCTGCCGCGCGTCGGCTGCAAGCGCAAGGACATGCTGGAGCTCGCGCTCGACGAGTACGTGCGCTTCGCGCCGCTCGTCGTCGAGGGGTTCAAGCGCGCCGCGAAGTTCCTGCACCAGCTGTACGTCTTCGACACCCGGTTCCTGCCGTACGGCACCCAGCTCATCCCCCTCGCCGCGATCCTGGCCGTCGCGGGCGACGACGCGCAGAGCGCGGGGGCCCAGGACAAGCTCGCCCGCTGGTACTGGTGCGGTGTCTTCGGCGAGCTGTACGGCGGCTCGACGGAGACCCGGTTCAGCCACGACCTGCCGGACGTCGTGGGCTGGATACGCGGTGCCCTGGGCGAGCCCCGCACCGTCGAGGCCGCGCAGTTCGCCCCCGGCCGGCTGCTGACCCTCCGGACGCGCAACAGCGCCGCGTACAAGGGCATCTACGCCCTGCTGCTCAAGGCGGGCGCGCTGGACTGGCGTACCGGCCAGAAGGCCGAGATCACCCAGTACTTCGACGAGTCGATCGACATCCACCACATCTTCCCGAAGGTGTGGTGCCACGGCGCGGGGAAGGACGCGGGTCTCTCCAACTCCATCGTCAACAAGACCCCGCTGACGGCCCGTACCAACCGGATCATCGGCGGCAACGCGCCCTCCGAGTACCTGGTGAAGCTGGCCAGGAGCGCGGAGACGACGTCCGAGCAGGTCCACGGACACATCCGGTCGCACCTCGTGGCGCCCGAGCACATGGCGGCCGACGACTTCTCCGCGTTCTTCGCCGCGCGGAAGGCAGCGCTGCTCGCCGAGGTCTCCGCCGCGATGGGCAAGGCCATCGCGGACGACGCCGTGGAGGAGGCCGCCGAAGGCCTCTGATCCGCCCCGGGCCGGCGGGAGTCCCACCGGCCCGCGGGAGGTCAGGAGAGCGGGGCGTCCCCGGCCTGGTCCGGCTCCTCGTCGGTCTGCCGCACGTAGCGCAGGACACCCCACATGCTGTGCTCGTCGGGGGTGTCCTCCGGGCCGCTCGGCTCGCATCCGGCGAGCTCCTTGCGCAGGCCGGCGGCGTCGATGCCGGAGCCGATCAGGACGAGCTGGGTGAGCCGCTCCTCCCCGGCGGGCCAGGGCTCGGGGTAGAAGCGCAGGAAGCGGCCGACCGCGTGCACGGCGTAGCGGTTGTCCGGGTCGGCGACGCCGAAGTCGACGAAGCCCTTGATCCGGTAGAGCCCCTCGGGCCTGGAGTCCAGGAAGGTCATCAGCCGGCGCGGGTGCAGCGGGGTCGAGGCCGTCAGCGAGAGGGTCTCGTAGGCCGCGTGCGGGTGGGTGTGGGTGTCGTCCCCGGGGCCGTACAGGATGTCCTCGATCGACATCTGGCCCTCGATCTCGTCCTCCGGGACGACCCGGTCGAAGAGCAGCTCCGGCTCGATCCGGCCGTGGGAGGCCTCGACCACGGCGGCGCGTCCCGCGAGGCCGGCCACGGTGTCCCGGACGGCCCGCAGCCCGTCCTCCGAGACCCGGTCGGCCTTGTTGACGACCACGAGGTCGGCGAGGGCGAGGTGCCTGTCGGTCTCGGGGTGGAGCCGCCGGGTGGCATCGAACTCGGCCGCGTCGACAAGCTGGACGAGCCCTCCGTAGACGATCCGTTCGTTCTCGCTGGCCAGCACCATGCGGACCAGCTCCTGCGGCTCGGCCAGGCCGCTCGCCTCGATCACGATCACGTCGAGCCGGGACTCGGGCCGGGTCAGGACCTCCAGGTACTCGTCGAGCTCGCTCGCGTCGACGGCGCAGCACAGGCAGCCGTTGCCGAGGGAGACGGTGGATCCCACCTGTCCGGCGACGGTCATCGCGTCGATGCCGATGTCACCGAAGTCGTTGACCATGACCCCGATGCGGGTACCCCGGGCGCTGCGCAGCAGATGGTTGAGGAGCGTGGTCTTCCCGGCCCCGAGAAACCCGGCCAGGACGACGACGGGGATCTGCTGCGTGGTCAAGGGTCGTGCCTCCGGTCGCGCGTGCCTCCCACGGACGTGGGAGGCCCCAGGATAGGCGGGATCGCCCCGGCGACCGGGACGGTCCCAGGGGCGGGGCGCGCCGCCGGGACGGTCCGACAGCCGGACCGGGCGCCCCGCCGTCCTGCCACTGCCAACCCCGCCCCCGGCCGTCGCCGCCCGCTCCCGGTGTTCCATGCGCCCGGCCGACAGGCTCGCGTCCGCCCCGGCATTTCCGGTCGCGGCTCCCGGCCGCTTACCTTTTCTGCCATGAGCCCCGCACAGACCAGCCCCGCACGGCCCCTCGCGCGCCGTCGGCGGTTCGGGTGGCCCCAGCGGGTGTTCTCGCAGGTCCTGCTGATGCAGCTGGCCATCGCGACCGGTGTGACCGTCCTCGCCACCGGGCTCTTCCTCGCCCCGCTGAGCGCCCAGCTCGACGATCAGGCGATGCGACGGGCCCTGGCCATCGCCGAGACCACCGCCTCGCCCCGGCTCGCCGCCGACCTCACCGGCACCCCGCCCTCCGCGCGGGGCCCGGTGCAGACGGAGGCCGAACGGATCCGGACCTCCACCGGCGCCGAGTACGTCGTGGTCATGGACACCCGCGGGCTGCGCTGGTCGCACACCGACCCGGCCCAGATCGGCCGTCGCGTCTCCACCGACCCGAGCGCCGTCCTCGCGGGGCAGGAGGTGATGGAGATCGACAGCGGCACGCTCGGCCGCTCGGCACGCGGCAAGGCGCCGCTGCGCGACGCGGACGGCCGGATCGTCGGCGCGGTCTCGGTCGGCATCGAGTACGACAGCGTCCGCGACCGGCTCCTCGCCGCGATCCCGGGCCTCCTCGCGTACGCGGGCGGGGCGCTCGCCGTGGGGGCCCTGGCCGCGTATCTGATCTCCCGGCGGCTCCAGCGCCAGACGCACGACCTGGCCTTCTCCGACATCTCCGCGCTGCTCGCCGAGCGTGAGGCCATGCTGCACGGCATCCGGGAGGGTGTCGTCGCCATCGACCGCACGGGCTCCGTGCGGCTCATGAACGACGAGGCCCAGCGGCTCCTGGGCCTCGGCCCCGAGGCCGCGGGCCGCCCCCTCGACGAGGTCCTCGGCCGGGGCCGTACCGCCGACGTCCTCGCCGGCCGGGTCACGGGTGACGACCTGGTCACCGTCCAGGGCCACCGGGTCCTCATCGCCAACCGGATGCCCACGGACGACGGCGGCGCCGTCGCGACCCTGCGCGACCGCACCGAGCTGGAGCGGCTCGGGCGCGAGCTGGACTCGACCCGGGGACTGATCGACGCCCTCCGCGCCCAGGACCACGAGCACGCCAACCGTCTGCACACCCTCCTCGGCCTCCTGGAACTGGACATGCACGAGGAGGCGGTCGAGTTCGTCACCGAGGTGGTCGGGGTGCACCGGGCCACCGCCGAGCAGGTCACGGAGAAGATCCACGACCCGCTGCTCGCCGCGCTCCTGGTCGGCAAGGCGACCGTCGCCGCCGAGCGCGGGGTCTCGCTGCGGCTCTCCCCGGAGTCCCTGCTGCCCGACCGGCTGGTCGACCCCCGTGAGCTGGTCACCGTCGTCGGCAACCTGATCGACAACGCGCTGGACGCCGTCGCCGGCGCCCCCGGCGCCCGCATCGAGGTCGCCTTCCGCACCGAGGGCCGTACGGTCGTCCTGCGGGTCACCGACAGCGGCCCCGGTGTTCCCGAGGAGCGCCGCGAGCTGATCTTCACCGAGGGCTGGTCGACGAAGGAACCGCCGTCCCACGGCAAGCGCGGTCTCGGGCTCGCCTTCGTCCGCCGGCTCGCCGAGCGCCGGGGCGGCACGGCCCGGGTGACCGACGGCCGCGAAGGCGGGGCCGAGTTCACCGTCGTCCTGCCGGACGCCCTGACCGATCCCGATCCCGCATCGGAGCCGGGACCCGGACCCGCCGGACCCGCCGGGACCACCGCGATCGACTCGACCGACTCGACCGACTCGACCGCCGGAAGCGCCGTCGCGCCGGAACCCGCCGGGGAGGCCCGATGATCGACGTGCTCGTGGTGGACGACGACGTGCTCGTGGCGCGGATCAACGCGGCCTACGTCGCGAAGGTGCCCGGCTTCCGGGTCTCCGCCACCGCCCACTCGACCGCCGAGGCGCTCGCCGCCCTGGCCGAGCACCCGGTGGACCTGGTCCTCCTGGACCACTACCTGCCGGACGAGAACGGCCTCGCCGCCGTACGTGAGCTCCGCGCGCGCGGCCACCAGTGCGACGTGATCATGGTGACGGCGGCCCGGGACGTGGCCACCGTGCAGGCGGCGATGCGGCACGGCGCCCTCCAGTACCTGGTCAAGCCGTTCAACTTCGCGGGGCTGCGCACCAAGCTGGAGGCGTACGCGGCACTCCGGCAGGCCCTGGGGGGCGGCGGCGAGGCGGAGCAGGCCGAGGTGGACCGGATCTTCGGGGTCCTCGCGGCGGGTGTCGTCGCCCCCGACCTGCCCAAAGGGCACTCCCCCACCACGGCCGAGCTGGTCCGGCAGGTGCTGCTCGCCGCGGACGGGCCGCTCTCCGCGCAGGAGATCGCCGAGCGGGCCGGCGTGAGCCGCCAGACCGCGCAGCGCTACCTCAAGCTCCTCGAACGCACCGGCCGGGTACGCCTCTCGCTGCGGTACGGCGAGACGGGACGCCCCGAGCACCGGTACGCCTGGGCGGCCTCACCGCCCGCCTCCTGAGGGACCCGCCCGCTCAGGCCGCCCCGGCCCCCGTCAGCGCCCGGACCTCGGTCTCGGCGTGCCGCGCCTCGTCCGGCGGCTCGGTCGAGGTGACCGTACCGATCCAGCCCGCGAGGAATCCGAGCGGGATGGAGACCACACCCGGGTTCTGGAGCGGGAAGACGTGGAAGTCGACGCCGGGGAACAGTGCTTCCGGGCTGCCCGAGACCACCGGTGACAGCAGGACGAGCAGCACCGCGGGGACGAGCCCGCCGTACACCGACCAGACGGCGCCCCGGGTGGTGAACTTCCGCCAGAACAGCGAGTAGAGCAGCACGGGCAGGTTGGCGGAGGCGGCGACCGCGAAGGCGAGGCCGACGAGGAAGGCCACGTTGAGATCGCGGGCGAGCAGCCCGAGACCGATGGCGGCCGCGCCGATCACGGCGGCCGCGAGCCGCGCCACGGTCACCTCGCTGTACTGCTTCGTGTGCCGACGGCGCAGCGAGCTGTACAGGTCGTGGGCGACGGAGGCCGAGGAGGCCAGCGTGATCCCGGCGACGACGGCGAGGATGGTCGCGAAGGCGACGGCGGCGACGACGGCGAAGAGCACGGTGCCGCCGGTGGAGCCCGCTCCCCCGCCGAGATCGAGGGCGAGCAGCGGGATGGCGGTGTTCCCCGAGGCACTGGAGGCGCGGACCTCGGCGGGGCCGATCAGCGCGGCCGCGCCGAAGCCGAGCACGATGGTCATCAGGTAGAAGCTGCCGATGAGGCCGATGGACCAGACGACGGAGCGGCGGGCGGCCCGGGCGGTGGGCACGGTGTAGAAGCGCGCCAGGATGTGCGGCAGTCCGGCGGTGCCCAGCACGAGGGCGATGCCGAGGCTGATGAAGTCGAGGCGGGCGGTCCAGTCGCCCCCGTAGCGCAGCCCGGGGCCGAGGAAGTCCCGTCCGTGGCCGCTGCGGTCGGCCGCGGCGGAGAGCAGGCCGTTCACATCGCCGTGGAAGCGGAACAGGACGAGGACGGTCAGCGCGATCGTGCCCGCCATGAGCAGGACCGCCTTGACGATCTGGATCCAGGTGGTCGCCCGCATGCCGCCGAGCGACACGTAGACCACCATCAGCGCCCCCACGCCGATGACGGTCCAGGAGCGGGCCGCCTCGCTGGTTCCCCCGAGGAGCAGGGCGACCAGGCTTCCGGCGCCGACCATCTGGGCCACGAGGTAGAGCACGGAGACGGCCACCGAGGAGGTGCCGGCGGCGATCCGCACCGGCCGCTCGGACATCCGCGCGGCGACGACGTCCGCGAGGGTGAACCGCCCGCAGTTGCGGACCAGTTCCGCGACGAGCAGGAGGACGACGAGCCAGGCGACGAGGAAGCCGACGGAGTACAGCATGCCGTCGTAGCCGTAGAGGGCGATCAGCCCGGAGATGCCGAGGAAGGAGGCGGCGGACATGTAGTCGCCGGCGATGGCGAATCCGTTCTCCAGGGGCGAGAACAGCCTGCCCCCGGCGTAGAACTCCTCCGCCGATCCGTGCCGGTCGCGGCTCACCCACGTGGTGATGCCCAGGGTGACGGCGATGAAGACGCTGAAGAGCACGAGCGCCAGGGTCTGGTGGTCTCCGGTCACCGCTGCGCCGCCCCTCTGGTCATCTCCTGCGTGTCCCAGCGCAGTTCCAGGGCGGCCCGGTCCCTACGCAGCCGCGCGTGGCGCGCGTAGGCCCAGGTCAGCAGGAAGGTGGTGAGGAACTGTCCGAGCCCCGCGACCATCGCCACGTTCACCGCCCCGGCGACCGGCCGTGCCATGAGGCCGGGTGCGGCGGTCGCCGCGACGACGTAGGCGAGGTACCAGAGCAGGAAGGCGAGGGTGGCCGGGAAGACGAACCGGCGGTAGCGTCGGCGCACTTCCTGGAAGGCGGGGCTCCGCTGGACCTCCAGGTAGATCTCCGCCGCGCCGGGATCGCGCTGTCGGGGCACTGCCGTGTCGTACCCGGAGGCGTCGATCGGCACCGCCGAAACGTCGCGCCCCTCCTGATTGTCCACCTGCTCCACCGGCCAACTCTCCTTGTCAGCGAACCGTTTCGGCCGCGTGCCCAAGGATGGACAGAGCAGGAAGATCCCGGACTCTTCTCCTCCCTCTCTTCACCCCATCAGGTGACAGTTCTCCCAGGTGGCCCGACCGGGCCGTGCTGATATGCGTACCGCACGGCCCGATCCGGTCGGTCGCCCCTGTCAGGCGTCGATGCGCGAGCGGTCGAGGGTCGCCGCCGAGCTGGTGATGAACTCCTTGCGGGGTGCCACGTCGTTGCCCATGAGGAGATCGAAGACCTGCTCCGCCGAGTCCAGGTCGCCGATGTTGATCCGGCGCAGGGTGCGGTGGCGCGGGTCCATCGTGGTCTCCGCGAGCTGGTCGGCGTCCATCTCGCCCAGACCCTTGTAGCGCTGGATGGAGTCCTTGTAGCGGACCCCCTTGCGCTGGAACTCCAGCAGGGTCTGGCGCAGCTCGTTGTCCGAGTACGTGTAGACGTACTTGTCCTGGCCCTTCTTGGGCTGGACGAGCTCGATCCGGTGCAGCGGGGGTACGGCGGCGAAGACGCGCCCCGCCTCGACCATGGGCCGCATGTAGCGCTGGAAGAGCGTCAGCAGGAGGCAGCGGATGTGGGCACCGTCGACATCGGCGTCGACCAGCAGGACGATCTTTCCGTAGCGGGCCGCGTCGATGTCGAAGGTACGGCCCGAGCCTGCTCCTATGACCTGGATGATCGCCCCGCACTCGGCGTTCTTGAGCATGTCCGAGACCGAGGACTTCTGGACGTTGAGGATCTTGCCCCGGATCGGCAGCAGGGCCTGGAACTCGCTGTTGCGGGCGAGCTTGGCCGTGCCGAGGGCCGAGTCGCCCTCGACGATGAAGAGCTCGCTGCGCTCCACGTCGTCGCTGCGGCAGTCGGCGAGCTTGGCCGGCAGCGAGGAGGACTCGAGCGCGGTCTTCCTGCGCTGCGCATCCTTGTGCTGGCGGGCCGCGATCCGGGTCCTGGCCGCGGCGACGGCCTTGTCCAGAACGGCGCGGGCCTGTGCCTTGGCGTCCCTCTTGGTGGAGGTGAGGAAGGCCTTGAGCTCCTTGGCGACCACGTTCGCCACGATCCGGCGGGCGGCGGAGGTGCCCAGGACCTCCTTCGTCTGGCCCTCGAACTGCGGCTCGGCGAGACGGACCGTCACGACGGCCGTGAGCCCCTCCAGGGCGTCGTCCTTGACGATGTCGTCCTCGGCGACGCGCAGCATCTTGGCCGAGCGCAGCACCTCGTTCACCGTCTTGGTGATGGCCTGCTCGAAGCCGGAGACGTGGGTGCCGCCCTTGGGGGTGGCGATGATGTTGACGAAGGACTTGACCGTCGTGTCGTAGCCGGTGCCCCAGCGCAGGGCGACGTCGACGGCGAGCTCGCGGGTGACCTCGGTCGGGGTCATGTGCCCGCGCTCGTCGAGGACCGGGACGGTCTCCTTGAAGGTGCCCATGCCGGTGAGGCGCTGGATGTCGCAGACGGCCTTGTCCTGCGCGAGGTACTCGCAGAACTCGCTGATGCCGCCGTCGAAGCGGAAGGTCTCCTCGCTCTTGCCGATCCCGGCCAGGTCCCGCTCGTCACGGACGACGATGGTGAGGCCGGGCACGAGGAAGGCGGTCTGCCGGGCGCGCTGGTGGAGGGTCTCCAGCGAGAGCTTGGCGTCCTTGAGGAAGATCTGCCGGTCCGCCCAGTAGCGGACCCGCGTGCCCGTCCGGGTCTTGGGGACGCGCTTGCTCTTCCGCAGGCCGTTGCCCGGGTCGAAGGGGCTGTCGGGGCCCTGCTCCGTGAAGATGCCCGGGACGCCGCGGCGGAAGCTGATCGCGTGCGTGGAGCTGTTCCGGTCGACCTCGACGTCGAGGCGGGCCGACAGGGCGTTCACCACGGAGGCGCCGACGCCGTGCAGGCCGCCGGAAGCGGCGTACGAGCCGCCGCCGAACTTTCCGCCGGCGTGCAGCTTGGTCATGACGACCTCGACGCCGGAGAGGCCGGTCTTCGGCTCGACGTCGACCGGGATGCCGCGGCCGTTGTCCCGGACCTCGACGGAGCCGTCGTCGTGGAGGATGACGTCGATGTGGTCGCAGTAGCCCCCGAGGGCCTCGTCGACCGAGTTGTCGATGATCTCCCAGATGCAGTGCATCAGGCCGCGGCTGTCGGTGGACCCGATGTACATACCGGGGCGCTTGCGGACCGCTTCGAGCCCTTCGAGTACGAGCAGGTGCCGCGCGGTGTAGTTGGAAGCGTCACGGTCTGCGGTCAGCAGCGCACTGGACGGCACGGACGTTTCGGCGGTCACGCGGTTCGCTCCTCGCTGAATTTGAAAACTGGCCCGGTGGGGTAAGGCCCGGCGTCGTTCACCGGTCAGAGGGTACCGATGCCTGGTAGAGCCGTTGTCACGCCACCCTCCCCGATTCCTCATGCTAGTCCAGGGTCGTATGGATGTTCGATCCCTCGATGGGGTGAAGCGAACATCACGTTCCCTTCCAGGCATGAACCATTTAGGCTCCGGGCACGTCCTCATCAACAACCGGCAACCACGCCGGGAGGGCGCACCTACACAAGCAACGCGAAATCCGTAGAGCGAAGCAATACGGCTCATTCGCCGCCAACCGGCAGCAGACAGCCACCTTGGGAAAAAGTTTCGAGGAAAAGCCACGAGCGGGAACGTTTCCGGCCTGGTTGGATGTTGACCCTGGTACGACAGCTCGTCGAGCTAGAGAAGAGGCGACGTGACTACTGTTCTGACCCCCGCGAGCCCCCTGACGGCCGCTGACCGCTGCGACCGCTGCGGCGCCCAGGCATACCTGCGTGTCGTCCTGACCAGCGGAGGTGACTTGCTCTTCTGCGCCCACCACGGCCGCAAGTTCGAGCCGGAACTCAAGAAGATCGCCGCTGAGATACAGGACGAGACGGACCGGCTCACGGACGTGCCTGCCCGCACGACGGGCGACGAGCACTGACGCCTCGCACCCCCGACGAGCCCATATCCGGTCGCTGACCGGACTGCGGGCGGCCATCCCCGCGTGCAAGGGGGATGGCCGCCCGTTCTCGTACCCGGGACCGGAGCCGTCCGGTCAGACGCGCTCCGGCAGCACGGCCGAGATCCGCGTGTAGACACCCGGGTTCTCCGCCTGCCCACAGCCACTCCCCCAGGACACCAGGCCGACGAGCAGCCCCTTGGCGACGAGCGGCCCGCCGCTGTCCCCCTGGCACGCGTCCCTGCCGCCCTGCGGGTCGCCCGCGCACAGCATCGTGTCGCTGCGGTACGGGACGCCGAAACCGCCCGGGTACGCCCGCTCGCACGCCGTGTCCGGCAGGACCTGGACGCGTGCCGTCCGCAGCGTGGAGGCATAGGTCCCGTTGCCGGTCGTGTCCCCCCAGCCGTAGACGTCCGCCTCCGTGCCGGGCGTGTACGCCGGGTCCCCCGCGGGGGCGACTCCGATCACGTACGACTGCGGCAGCGCGCTCGCCAGCGTCAGCACGGCGAGATCGCCCGAGTTCGCCGTCGGGTCGTAGTCGGGATTGACCCAGGTCTCCGAGATCCTCACCTCCTGCCCGCCCTGCCCTCGCAGCGCGGCACGGCCCGCGATGACCACGAAGTCGCGCACCTCCCACGGCTCGCCGCCGAGCACCTCTCGGCCGAGGCAGTGGGCCGCTGTGAGCACCTTGGTGGGCGCGACCACCACGCCCCCGCAGAACTGCCCCGCCCGGGTACCCCCGAACCGGTCACGGCTGGACAGCGCCACGACCCACGGCGCGTCCGTGATCAAGGCCTGTCGGCCGCCCACCACGACGCTGTCGGCGGCCACGGGGGCGGCTGTGGCGAGCTGCCCCGCCGCCGCCGTGATCAGGCCCAGGGCACCCGTCAATGCTCGGGTGAAGGAACCACGCATGGAGCCTCCTGACTCTCCGCTGATGTCGGTTCACCCAGCGTCCAGCACGCGTCGGCCCCGTGCACCCGCGCACACGCGAAGGGCCCGGTTCCTCCCTCTCGGGGAACCGGGCCCTTCGCGTGTGGCTATGCCGCCTCGGACGGATCAGTCGAGGTAGTCGCGCAGCACCTGCGAGCGCGACGGGTGACGCAGCTTCGACATCGTCTTCGACTCGATCTGACGGATCCGCTCGCGGGTCACGCCGTAGACCTTGCCGATCTCGTCCAGCGTCTTCGGCTGACCGTCGGTGAGGCCGAAGCGCATCGAGACGACGCCCGCCTCACGCTCGGAGAGCGTGTCGAGCACGGAGTGCAGCTGCTCCTGGAGGAGCGTGAAGCTCACCGCGTCGGCCGGCACGACCGCCTCGGAGTCCTCGATGAGGTCACCGAACTCGCTGTCACCGTCCTCACCCAGCGGGGTGTGGAGGGAGATCGGCTCACGGCCGTACTTCTGGACCTCGATGACCTTCTCAGGGGTCATGTCGAGCTCCTTGGCCAGCTCCTCCGGGGTGGGCTCGCGGCCCAGGTCCTGGAGCATCTGACGCTGCACGCGCGCGAGCTTGTTGATGACCTCGACCATGTGCACCGGAATACGGATGGTGCGGGCCTGGTCGGCCATGGCGCGGGTGATCGCCTGGCGGATCCACCAGGTGGCGTACGTGGAGAACTTGTAGCCCTTGGTGTAGTCGAACTTCTCGACCGCACGGATCAGACCCAGGTTGCCCTCCTGGATCAGGTCCAGGAAGAGCATGCCGCGGCCGGTGTAGCGCTTGGCCAGGGAGACCACCAGACGGAGGTTGGCCTCCAGGAGGTGGTTCTTGGCCCGGCGGCCGTCCTCGGCGATGATCTCCAGCTCGCGCTTGAGCTTCGGAGCGAGCTTGTCCGAGTTCGCGAGCTTGTCCTCGGCGAACAGGCCGGCCTCGATGCGCTTGGCGAGCTCGACCTCCTGCTCGGCGTTGAGGAGCGGGACCTTGCCGATCTGCTTGAGGTAGTCCTTGACCGGGTCGGCAGTGGCACCGGCGACGGCGACCTGCTGCGCCGGAGCGTCGTCCTCGTCCTCGTCGGACAGGACGAAGCCCTTGCTCTCGCCCTCGGTCTCTTCCTCTTCACCCTTGCCGGGCGCGACGTCCTCGAGGAGCTCTTCGCCCTCGGCGAGCTCGTCGCCGTCCTTCTTGGACGTGGTCTTCTTGGCCGCCGTCTTCTTGGCGACGGTCTTCTTGGCCGCCGTCTTCTTGGCGACGGTCTTCTTCGCGGCCACCTTCTTGGCGGGCGATCCGGCCTCGTCGGCCAGGTCGTCGCTGTCCGCCGCAGGAGCCGTCGCCGAGACGGTGGTCTTCGTCACGGTCGTGCGGGCGGTGACGGTCTTGGTGGCGGTGCGCTTGGCCGGGCTCTTCGCTGCGACGCTCTTGCGGGCGCGCTTCGGCGACTCCGCTGCACTGACCATCAGCGTCACACCCTCTTCCTCGAGGATCTGATTGAGGCTGCGCAGAACATTCTTCCACTGGGTTGGCGGAATCTGGTCAGCTTCGAAGGCCCGACGCACGTCATCGCCGGCGATCTGCCCATCAGCCTTTCCCCGCTCGATGAGCGCCATCACAGACTCGGACTCGGCGATCTCCGGCGGGAGCGTACGGGATGTGCTGGCCGACACGAACAACCTCTCGGAACGATGGAAACGGCTTCCGGCCCCGCCCTGGATAGGGCCGGAGCCGACGACCGTCGACGGAAGGTGCCGACGGCGCGGGTTGGACCGGGGAACTGCACAGCGCCTACGACGGCTGCTGTATTCCTTCCTCGGCTGTCACCTCTTAGGTCATCGCACGGCTCGGAGGAGTGTTACGCCCAATCTTCGTGGCCCGAGTCACACCCCATTCACGACGAAGCGGCCGAACCGGTAGATCTGGGACATTCGCGCCGCCGGAACCCTGGCGCCATCCGGGGAAACCCTGCCGGGCTCCCCGGACCACGCTCGGACCCGGCGGCACGCGATGCGTACGCCTCCGCGCTCCCGGCCACGGTCCGCGGTCAGTGTTCGCGGGGGGCGGGAACGACGCGCTCCACCTCGGGGTGCGCGGTCAGCAGCTGACGCATGGCGGATTCGGCGGCCTGTGCGTCCCCGGCGGCCAGGGCGTCCACGATACGGGCGTGGTGCCCGAGGCAGGCCTCACCGGGACGGTCGCAGCCCGTGACGGGACCGCCGGAGACCTGGAGCGCGGCGCCGACGATGCCGGAGAGGTGCTCCAGCATCCGGTTCCCCGCGAGCTGGATCAGCAGCGAGTGGAACTCGGTGTCCGCGCGGGAGAAGGTGACCGCGTCGCCCTGTGCGAACGCGTGCCCCATGATCTCGACCATGTCGGCGAGGCGCTGCTGGATGTCCTCACGGCCGTGTCCGGCGGCGAGGCGGGCGGCCAGGGGCTCGATCGTCCAGCGCAGCTCGTTCAGCTCACGACGCTGGTTGTCGCGCTGTGGGCCGAAGGCGCGCCACTCGATGATGTCGGGATCGAGGAGGTTCCAGTCGCTGACGGGCCTGACCCGGGTGCCGACGTTCGGCCGGGCGCTGACGAGACCCTTGGCCTCCAGCACGCGCAGCGACTCGCGCACGACGGTGCGTGAGACCTCGAACCGCTGACCGATCTCCTCGGGGACGAGAGGGCGGTCGGCGCCGAGATCGCCGGAGACGATCATCTGGCCGAGCTGCTGGACGAGCTGACCGTGCAGCCCCCGGCCCCGGCTGCCGGCGGACCGGCGGCCGACGCGGCCCAGATCGGTGTCGACGCCCTCCCAGGAGGGCGGACCCACGCGGCCGGCGCCGGGCGCCTCCGCGTAGGGGTAGCGGTCGAGATCGCCCGGGGCGCCGAGGCCGGACTCGACGGAACGGGCGGCGGTCATCATGGTGTGCGCAAGGGTACTCACGCATCCTTTGTCGGCGTTGCTTCCGTGACCCTTGAGGTCTTTGGTGAAAAGCACACGAAAGGGTGATCGGCGCCCCCTGCGCAATTGACGATTTTTCGGACATAGAGGGCATTTTCCAAGGAAGTTACCCGCGAGCCGGAACCTTTCGGTCCGTAATTGATCACCAACGGGCCCTCCGGCGAAGCCCCGTGAACACATAGGCACAGAGCAACCCCGTCAACACCAGCGAGAGCGCCACCCCCGCGGGCTGTCCGACCACCCGCACCACCCCCGCCAACCAGCGGTCGGCGGCCGGCGACCACTGCGGACCGGCGAACTCGCGCAGCCGCGCGGGCAGTCCGGCGACCGACCGGACCGAGGGCCCCGTGAGCACCTGCTGCAGCAACGGCACGAAGGCCACCGGTACGGCGAGGACCGCGGCCACACCGGCGGCCGCCGCCCGGAAAACTCCGGCTCCGAGCACCCCGGCCCAGGCGCAGCCGACGAGCAGCCCCAGCCAACTCGCACAGAGCGCCGGCCAGTTGTCCGGTACGGGAACCAACTCGCCGCCGTACAAGAACCGCAGGGCCCCCAGATCGGCCGCCACGACGAGCACCCCGAGGGCGAGGGCCACGGCCGCCGCCACGACGAGCTTGGCAAGGAGCAGGCCGAGCCTGCGGGGCACGGTCCCACGGCCGGCGGTGAGCGCCGGGTACCGGTACTCCTCCCCGAAGGAGAAGGCGCCGATCACGCCGGCCCCGAGCGCGGCGGGCGGCAGCGGGGACAGCGCCGGCCAGCCGGCGAGGACGACGGGCAGCTCGGCCGAGCCTCCGCGCCCGAGGAGCACGGCGAGGACCGCGGAGACGAGCAGGACCACGGCCACGACGAGCGCGGTGCTCGGCACGCCCACGAGCCGGTGGAGCTCGTACCGGATCGGCCGCGAGGGCGACCGGGCCGGCCTCCGGGCGGAGGGCCGGCCCTCGGCCCCGCCACCGCTCCCGGCGGCCCCTGGCGCCCCCTCCACGCCCCGGGACGGAGGTGTCCCGCGCCGGGCGGCCTCCTGCTCGGGAGCGCCGCTCCCGTCGGGGTCACCCCCCTCGGCTCGGGGAGCGGGACCCGTGTCGCCGATCTCGTCCGCGAGGCGGTGGACCACCACTCCGTGCCGGAACGCGGTGTCGCCGACGGCGGCGCAGTCGCTGCCGTAGACGGACAGCAGGTTGCCGTCCTCCGCGACCACCTCGACCGGTCGGCGGGCGGCCCTGGCCTCCTGGGTCACTGCCGCGGCCAGCCGGGCGACATGGGGGGTGCGGACGGCGACCCGGGGGCGCAGCCGGGTGCGCGCGAACTCGGTCACGGCCTGGTCGGCGACGACGCGACCGCCGTCGAGGGTGACGACCCGGTCGGCGTTGCGGGCCGCGTCCTTGGGGTCCCGCGTGGTGTAGAGCACCGTCCCCCCACCGGCCGCGTGCGCGCGGAGGAGCTCGTACAGCCCCGCGCTCTCGGTGCTGGAGAGTCCGGCCGCCGGCTCGTCGAGCAGCAGGGCGTGCGGGGCCCCCAACAGGGCGCAGGCGAGGCCGAGTCGGCGGTCCGCGCCGAGCGGCAGGGTGCCGATCCGCCGCCCCTCCAGCCCGGCCAGGCCCACGGACCGCAGCACTTCGTCGGCCCGCGCGACGGGAGTTCCCCCTGCGGCGCAGAGCATCCGCAGCTGACCGCGGAGCGTCCGGGAGGGATGCCCGGGGACATCGCCGAGGAGCACGCCCACCTCACGGGACGGACGGGCGACCCGATGCAGCGGCCGGCCCCTGAAGTGGGTGATCCCGCGGCCCGGATCGAGTTCGAGCATGAGCCGGAGCGCGGTCGTCTTCCCGGAACCCGCGGGGCCGAGGAGCGCGGTCACGGCACCCGGCCGCGCGTCGAAGGTCAGATCGGCCACGGCGGGCGGGCGATCGCGGCGGGGAGTACTGGTCAGTCCGATTGCCTGGAGCATCGCTTCTCTCGCGGTAGGTGACACCGCTCCGCGGCAGGGCGGCGCTACCGCAGCAAGATAACGCTACATTTCGGACTTCGGGTGCATGGTTGGCGCCCTGGGGCGCCGGATGTCCGGGGCGGTCAGACTTCGGGGCGCAGCATCGGCGGGTTGAGGAGAGTGGCCCCACCTGCCCTGAAGAGCTGGGCGGGGCGGCCGCCCTGACGGGTCGTGGTGCCGCCGGCCGGAACGAGGAAGCCGGGCGTGCCGGTCACCTTGCGGTGGAAGTTGCGCGGGTCCAGGGCGACGCCCCAGACGGCCTCGTAGACGCGCCGCAGCTCTCCGACAGTGAACTCCGGCGGGCAGAAGGCCGTGGCCAGGGAGGAGTACTCGATCTTCGAGCGGGCCCGCTCCACGCCGTCGGCGAGGATCCGGGCGTGGTCGAAGGCGAGCGGCTCGGCCCCCCTCTTCCCGGCCTCCAGGGCCGTCTCGGTCCGCTCCGTCTCCGCCCCCGCGGTCACGTCCTCGCCGAGCAGCTCCTCGACCGGTGCCCAGCGGGCGCTGTTCGCGTCTCCGCCGGCCCTCGGCGCGGGAAGGTCCGGTGCCAGCGCCAGGTGCGCGACGCTGACCACCCTCATGCGCGGGTCGCGGCCGGGTGCCCCGTACGTCGCCAGCTGCTCCAGATGTGCGCCGTTCCCCGACGCGGGCGGCGGGGCGCCGGGGTCGTGGGCGGAGAGACCTGTCTCCTCGATCAGCTCGCGGGCGGCCGCTGCACCGAGGTCCTCGCCCTCGCGGACGAAGCCGCCGGGGAGCGCCCAGCACCCCTGGAACGGCGGTTCTCCCCGCCTCACGACCAGGGTGCAGAGCGCATGGCGCCGCACGGTGAGCACGACCAGATCGACGGTGACGGCGAAAGGCGGATAGGCCGACGGGTCGTAGGGAGACATGCCGCGATCATAGTCGTCTCCCTGACGATAAACACGCTTCGGCGAGGTATCGGCGACGACTTCTTCGCCCTGCCGCGAAGCTTCCCTCGTGTCTGCGCCCGACATCCCGTCACACCCCCAGTTGAAGGCCCTCGGCGGCCTCCTCGACCATACCGAGACCGAGCCTGCCGACCCGTACGGCGAAGGGCTCTCCCGCCACCACGAGCCCCGACAGCTGGATCGCCCCCAGCGGGGCCGAGGCCATGGGGTGCACCGACACGGACCGCCCCGGAGCGTCGGGGCGGATCCCGGCGAGGGCGACGAGCGCCTGCACCGCTCCGGCGGCCGCGACGGCCGCCGGCCGGCACGCGGCCGGGTGCGGTACCGGACGTCCACCCGCCGTCCGCTGCTCCCCCGCGTACATCTCGGGGAGGCGGTACGCGAAGGCCTCCGCGGCGTCGAGCAGTCCGCGCAGGAGGGCGGCGGCCTCCTTCTCGTGACCGGCGGCGGCGAGTCCCGCGACGGCGACCGCGGTCTCGTGCGCCCGGACCGCGCCGGCCCGGTGGCCGAAGGGGTTGTGTCCGGGCTCCTTCGCGCCCAGCCCGCGCAGCCCCCACCCCGAGTCGAGGGCCGGGGTGCCGAGCAGTCTGGCCACCTGTTCGGTCTCCGCCCTGTCCAGCAGTCCCTGGGCGTGCCGGCCGCCGCCCAGCAGACCGGTGTCGAGCAGGTGTGCGGCCCAGCCGCCCAGCGGGGACCAGGTCCGGCCGTCCGGGGCCCGGGCGACGGCGGGCCGGCCCCCTGCCGGGTCGTCGAGCCAGAACTCCCGCCGGAACCGCTCGCGCAGGGTCCGTGCGCTCTCGCGCAGCGCGTCCCCGTCGGGCCTCCCGCAGGCGTCGAGCAGGTCCGCGCCGAGCAGGGCCGCGCGGTGCGCGTGCGCCTGGGTCTCCGCCCGCCATGGCCCGGTGGGCCCCGGGTCGGGTACGAGGCCGCTGCGGGCGGCCGTACGGCGCAGCCAGCCGAGGCAGCGCTCCGCGACGGGCAGCAGCTCCTCCAGGTCGGCGGCGGGCAGCCCCCAGCGGCGGGCCTCGGCGAGCACGGCGGGGAAGGCGAGGGTCGCCTCGATGCCCGTGCAGCGGGGCGGGAGGTGCGGGCCCGCGTCCCTGAGGGGTCCGGGGATGCGGCCGGACTCGGGTCCGGAACCCTGGAGTTGGGCGCGGCCCAGGGCACGGAGCGTGGTGGCGGCGAGTCGCGTTCCGAGGGGAAGGACCATCCGGGCCGCCCAGAGCGCTTCGGCGGTGACCGGTCCGCAGCGCCAGGGGACGCCGGCCGCGAGATGGACGTCGGCGGGGTGGGCGGGGTCGCGCTGGAGCAGGGCCCGCAGATCCTCGACGGAAGTGCGCAGCAGCTCCGTCGGGCGCGGGTCGTCGCCCTCGGCCCGCGCCTCGGAGAGGAGGTGGCCGCCGGGCCGTCCGGAGCCTCCGCCCGAGCCGGCCGTGGGCCCGGCCATCCGGTCGCCGCGCACCCGCAGCTGGATCGTGTACAGGCCGCCGGGGGCCAGCTCGGCCTCCCAGCGCAGTACGCCGGCCGCTGCCAGGGAGTCCATGGGCGGCGGGTCCGCGGTGACGGCGACGGACCGTCCGTCGCCCGCGGTCCAGCGCAGTCCGGTGCCGTGGACGCTGGCGGTGAGCTCGGGTCCGGTCCGGCCGGACGCCACCGCGCCCAGGTGCGCGAGATCCGTGCCCAGAGCGATTTCCACCGGGAGGCGGAGGGGGCGGCCGGTCGCGTTCCGCAGGGTGATGCGCTCGGTTCCGTCGGCACCTCGCGAGCGTTCGACGGAGAGCCCGGGATCGGGTCCCGTGTCCCCGGGGACACGCAGGACACCGAGGAAGACCGCCCGGTCGGCGGCGGCCATGCGGCCCTGAAGGGCGACGGGCTCGCGTCCGGCCACCCGCAGGACGCAGCGGGACAGCAGCCGTCGTCCCGCCACGTACACCCCCTCCGGGCCGTCCCCGGTGAGCTGGCCGTGCTCGGCGCAGATCGCGAGGGCGGGCAGGGCCACGCAGAGGAGAGCGCCGTGCACCGAGGGCAGCTCGCCCGGCCGCGCCGCGCGCGGAGGCGCGGCGCCCACTCCGGACGGCGGCCCGTAGGCGTGTCCGCTCGGGTGTCTGTAGGCGTGTCCGTTCGGGTGTCCTGCGGGGCGTCCGGGGGCCGGGACGGGGCTGAGGGCCATGGCGGGTATGGGCTGCTCTCTGTGCGGTCCGGGCGGCCGGCGGGGTGCCGGCGGCACAGTTCGTACGACTCCGTCAGAGAGCTGAACGCGTGCGCGGGCGGCCGGGTCACGGTCGTCATCGTCCGCTCCTGGTGTCGCGCTGCCCGCCGTGACGCGGGGCACCGCTCCCCGGCCTGCCCGCGGCGGGGCCGCTCGGCCGGACTCCGGCCGCTGTCCCGCGCTGCGATCCGCCGGTCTGCCGTCCCGGCTTCGCGAGGCCCTGCCGGACGCCCTGCGGGCGGGCACCGCGGGTCCGGACCCGCCGGGAGGGCGCCGGAGCGGCGGTCTGCGCCGTGGCTGCCCTGGAGTCCCGCTCGCTCCTCAGGCAGGAGCGCAGCGACTCGGGGTCCAGCCCCTCGTTGCAGGCCTGGTGCAGCAGCCGGGCGAAGACGTACTCGGGGTCGGCGTCGAGCGCGAGCCCCAGGGCGACCCGGGCGGTCGGTTCGTCGCCGGTGGACCACGCTGCCCAGCCTGCGAGGGCGAGGGGTGCGGCGGCGTGCTCCTGGTAGGGCGGGACGCAGCGCCGGGCGAGGACGCGCCAGAGCCGGAGGGCGGCGGTGCCCTCCCAGCCCTCCATCCATTCGGCGGCGCGGTCCCGGGTGACCCGGTCCTGCAGGCCGAGGATGAGCACGGCCGCCTCCTCGGTCCCGATGAGGGCGTCATCGGCCGCGTCCCGCTCCGCCACACCGGGGGAAGGCTGAGCCCGGGCCGCGCCGCCCACCGGGTTGGCGAACCTCCGGAGGACCTCGCGGGCGGTACGCAGCGTCGCCTCGCGCACCTCCTCCCGCCCCCGGCTCGCGGGGTCTTCGAGGATCCGGGGCACGATGGCCGCGGCGGCCGCGTCGAGGGCGGCACGCTGCGGCTCGTCCGCCGACGTGGCGGACGACGTGGCGGACGACGTGGCGGAGGGCGTGGCGGAGGGCGTGGCGGAGGGCTTGAACCGCGCTTCCATGTCGCGCAGGGAGCCCCGTAGCTGAACCCCGACGTAGGCGGCGGTCGCGGCCATCACCGAGGTGCCGGTGAGTGCGAGGGGCGTGCCGTCGGGCGGGCAGCACCGCGCGTCGGGGCAGCAGTACGAGAAGTAGAGACCGTCGGAGATGCAGAGGGCTTCGTAGACGGGGATGTCGAGGGATCCGCAGGCGGTGCGCAGTCGCTGGGCGAAGGGGCGCAGCCGCTCCATGACCCTGCGGCCCGTCTCGCCGGGCTCCGGGTCCTGGCAGAGGAAGACGACGATCCCGTCCGGCCGGGCGCCGTGCCGGTCGCCGCCCTCGACGAGGCATTCGGCGAGATGGTCTGCGGTGGACGCCCATTCGCGGGGCGAGCGCGGGATGCCGAGCCTGACGCGGCCGCCGAAGCGGCCGTGCTCGCCGTGGAGCGCGACCAGGACGACGGAGTCGGTGGGGTGGAAGCCCAGCATGAAGGGGAGAGCGTCGGCCAGTTCCGCCGGGCCGCGCAGGGTGATCTGCTGGGTACGGGAGGGTCCGCTGGATTCGTGCTGATTCGCGTTCATGGTCAGGACGGTCTCGTGTTCTCCCGAATTCCGAAACCCCTGTGGATAACTCCCGGAACGCGGTGTTCGTCAGCGTGCGGAGTTGTCCACAGGCCGATACCGCGACGGCGCCAACACGCCTATGATTCGGGTCCCTTGTCGGCAGGGCAGGGCAGGTCTTGGCAGGCCAGGGCATGGCAGAGCCGACCGCCCAGGTCGGGGCGGCCGGCTCCTCGGGGAGTGAACTCAGCCCGCGGCGGCGAGGACGAGCGGAAGAACCCGCTCGCTGCCGGCCTGGCGGAGCAGGCGGGCAGCGACGGCGAGGGTCCAGCCGGAGTCGGTGCAGTCGTCCACGAGCAGGACCGGCCCGGGAGAGGCGGCCAGGGCGGCGGCCAGGTCCTCCGAGACGGCGAAGGCCCCGGAGAGCGCCTTGAGGCGCTGGGCGGAGTTGCTGCGGCGCGCCGTGTGCGCACCGTCCGGCCCGGTGTACGTCAGGGTGCCGAGGAAGGGGAGGCGGCCGACGGTCGCGATGCCCTGGGCGAGGGAGCCGACGAGTTGAGGGCGGGTCAGGGACGGTACGGCGACGATGCCGACCGGCCGGGCGGACGCGTCCGGGACGTTCGCTGCCCAGCCGCCCGGCGAGCGCGCCCAGTCGGCGAGGACGGCCACCGCGGCCTTGAGGACGTCGTCGGGGACCTGACCGTCCGGCGCGTTGTCGGCCAGCAGGGGGCGCAGCCGGTTGCCCCAGCCGATGTCCGAGAGGCGCCCCAGGGCGCGGCCGGTCGAGCACTGCTCCCCGGCGGGGATACGCCCCTTGAGGTTGACGCCAAGTGCGGGCATCCCCGTCGGCCACATCCGGCGCGGCTCGACCTCCACTCCCGGGCGGTCCAGTTCCTTCGCCGCACCGGTCAGCGTCTCCGACGAGACGGAGGAATCCGCCCAGGGCCCCGCGCAGTTGTCGCAGCGGCCGCACGGGACGGCCCCCTCGTCGTCCAGCTGGCGCCGGAGGAACTCCATCCGGCAGGTGGACGTGCTCACGTAGTCGCGCATGGCCTGCTGCTCGGCCGCTCGCTGCCGGGCCACCCACGCGTACCGCTCGGAGTCGTAGATCCACTCCCGGCCGGTGGAGCTCCACCCGCCCTTCACGCGCTTGACGGCCCCGTCCACGTCGAGCACCTTGAGCATGGTCTCCAGCCGGGTCCGGCGAAGATCCACCGCCGCCTCCAGGGCCGGTACGGACAGCGGCCGTCCCGCGGCGGCGAGGGCCGAGAGGGTCTGCCGGACCTGGGCCTCGGGCGGGAAGGCGGTATCGGCGAAGTAGCGCCAGATGGCCTCGTCCTCCTTGCCCGGCAGCAGCAGGACGTCGGCGTGCTCGACCCCTCGGCCGGCGCGGCCGACCTGCTGGTAGTAGGCGATGGGAGAGGACGGCGACCCCAGGTGCACCACGAAACCGAGGTCGGGCTTGTCGAAGCCCATGCCCAGCGCCGATGTCGCGACCAGCGCCTTGACCCTGTTCTCCTGCAGGTCGACCTCGGCCTGCAGCCGGTCGGCGTTCTCCGTGCGGCCCGTGTACGAGGCCACCGTGAAGCCGCGCTGTCGCAGGAAGGCGGTCGCCTCCTCGGCCGCGGCCACGGTCAGGGCGTAGATGATCCCCGACCCCTGGAGCTCGTCCAGGTGCTCGGCGAGCCAGGCCAGACGGTGCGCGGCGTCCGGCAGCTGGACCACGCCCAGGCGGAGGCTCTCCCGCTCCAGAGTGCCGCGCAGCACCAGCGCCTCGCCGGCCCCGGTGCCCAGCTGCTCGGCCACGTCCGCGGTCACGCGCGCGTTGGCCGTCGCGGTGGTGGCCAGCACCGGCACGCCGGGGGCGAGCTCGGCGAGCATCGCCCGCAGCCGCCGGTAGTCGGGCCGGAAGTCGTGACCCCAGTCCGAGATGCAGTGCGCCTCGTCGACCACCAGGAGACCGGTCGTGGCCGCGAGCTTGGGCAGCACCTGCTCGCGGAAGTCGACGGAGTTGAGCCGCTCCGGACTGACGAGGAGAACGTCGGTCTCGCCGCGCTCGACCTCCTCGTAGATGGCGTCCCACTCCTCCGGGTTGGCGGAGTTGATGGTGCGCGCCTGGATACCGGCCCGCGCGGCCGACTCGACCTGGTTGCGCATCAGGGCGAGCAGCGGCGAGATGATCACGGTGGGTCCCGAACCCCGCCGCCGCAGGAGAGCCGTGGCGACGAAGTACACCGCCGACTTGCCCCAGCCGGTGCGCTGCACCACGAGGGCCCGCCGGCGCTCCTCCACCAGAGCGGCCACCGCCTGCCACTGGTCCTCCCGCAACCGCGCCGAACCCCCCGGGGCCCCGACGAGCTCGGCGAGGATGGCATCTGCTTCGGCGCGGAGCTCCTGGTTGTCCATGTCTCCATGCAACCCGATGGCACTGACAATCGCCCAACTCACTCAGTGTGACGGGCCGCGCGAGGTGGGTCACCGTCGCGCGTCGGCCGAGGGCGGCGGAGCGGAGGGGCGGTGGACGCCCGGAGGGGCGGCGGAGACTCGGAGGGCGGGAGCGGAAGGAGTGTTTCCACTGATGCCTGCCGCCCGGAGGTGAAACAGGAGGGGAAACGGGGAGTGAACAATGGGCAACTGGGCAGGGATATGAAAGGCATACCGCCGCAATCCCGTCAGCGACCTCAATTGCTCATTGCCGCTCACGCACGGGCCAAGCCAGAATTGGGAAACCGCCCCGCACGGCCCGTCAGCGGCCCTGAAGGACCGTGCCGTGGTGCGCCCTCACCCGACCTTGCCCGCCGCGCGGGCGCGTATCCGAAGGGAGGACCGTGACCCTCGGATTCGCTCCGCCCACAGCCACCTCGACCAGATCGTCGACCGAGTCCACCAGCCGCCTCGCTCGGATGCTCGAACCGGCCGAGTGGGCAGCGGCGGGAATTCCCCTGCTGCGCAATCCTCGTGACGTCGTCAGCGGACTGCACTCGCGTCACGCGCCCACGCCCGCGACGGCGGTCGTGGCGGTCCTGGACCACGAGGAGCGGCTCGCCGCCAGCGCCTCGTTCGTCCGCCGCCCCAATCCGGCGGACGGCTGGGAGTTCCGGAACGCGCTCCTGGCGCATCTGCGGCGCGTCATTCCGCACGACCTCCGGCGCCGCACGCCCGTGCGGACCGCGGTCCTCCTCTACTGCCGCGAGGGCGACGAGCGCTGGACCGAGGAGGACGGGGCCTGGATGTGGGGGCTCCGGGACGCCTGCACGCTGCACGGGCTCCGCTGCGGCGCGTACATCACCCTGACGCGAGGGGGCTGGCAGGTGCTCGGCGAGGGCCGCGGAGGCCGTCGCCCGAGCTCCGACTCGCACCCGGAGTCACTCGGGAGCGAGTCGGCCGAACTCGGCCGTCTCACGCCGAGAACCGCGAGCGGCGCGTCCGAACCCCTGCGCCGGGCCGCCGCGCGCTGACGCCCGCACCCGCGAGGCACGGCGTACGAGGCACGGGCCGCGGGCTTGCGGGCCACGGCAACGGCAACGGCAACGGCAACAACGTCCGAAGCACGAGACACGACGCACGACGCACGCCCGATGCCTTCCCGCCGGACCGGGCCTCCGGTCCAGCGGGCTCAACGGGCTCAGGCGTCCAGCGGGCTCAGCTCCGGCAGGTTCCCAACCGACGGTCCGGTCAGACTCCGGCGCCGAGGATCGCCGCGACGCGCTCCTGGTCGCCGCAGACGACCAGGAGCGCGCCCGCACGGGTCATCGCCAGCGGCAGGGCGCGGGCGGTGGCCTCGTCGCTTCCGCCGTTGACGGCGACGATCACCACGGGCCGGGTGGCGGCCCGCTCGACCGCGGCGGCGTCCGCGAAGAACACGTCCTCGCCGCTGTCCTGCTGGGCCCAGTAGGCGGCTTCGCCGAAGGACAGCTCGTGCGCCGCCCACGGGTGCTGCTCACCGGTGGTGAGCACCAGGACGTCGCCGGGCGCGCGTCCGCTCTCCAGGAGCAGGTCCAGGGCCTCCTCGGCGGCGTCGAGCGCGCCGTCGACCGGGGCCGGGATCAGCTGGAACTGCGGAGCGGAAGGCTGGTCGGAACGATTCTCCGGGGTGGTCGCCGGAGACTGCGCCGCAGCAGCGGGTTGCGGGCGCGGGGCCGGCGGGCCGGGCCTGGCCGGGCCGGGGCCCGGACGCCCGGGACGCGGGGAGGCCGCGGAACGCGGGCCGGGTACGGGACGAGGGGTCGACGCGGGACGGCCGGCGGCCGCGGTGGCGCGGGGACCCTGGGCGCTCTCGTGAATCTGAGGCTCCTCGGGGGTGAGAGGCATGGGTGGATGTCTATCAAACGCCGCTGCGCGAGGCATCGGCGGGTGGGCACACAGGTGCACCCCGGCTGCTCGGCAGGCCCTCAGGAAGGGTTCGGCAGCCGGAAGTTCAGAAGTCGAAGCCGAGTTGGCCCCCGCTTTCCAGCGCGGCCGCCTCCGCCGCGAGGCGGACCTTTTTGAGGTGGCGCCAGCGGGGCAACGCGTCCAGGTACGACCAGGAGAGACGGTGGTACGGGGTGGGGCCCAGCTCCTCCAGCGCGGCCTTGTGGACCGGCGAAGGGTAGCCCGCGTTGGCCGCGAAGCCGAACGCGGCACACCCCTCGGACTCGGCGTCGAGCTCCGCCATCAGGGCGTCCCGCCGGACCTTCGCGATCACGGAGGCGGCGGCCACGGCGACGCAGGACTGGTCGCCCTTGATCACCGTACGGACCTGCCAGGGAGTGCCGAGGTAGTCGTGTTTGCCGTCGAGGATCACGGCGTCCGGCCGTACGGGAAGCCCTTCGAGGGCCCGGACCGCCGCGAGCCGGAGCGCCGCGGTCATCCCGAGTTCGTCGATCTCCTGCGGGGAGGCGTCGCCGAGCGCGTACGACGTGACCCACTGCTCCAGCTCCGCGGCCAGCGAGGTGCGGCGCTTGGGCGTGAGCAGCTTGGAGTCGGTGAGCCCGGTGGGGGGTCGGCGCAGGCCCGTGACGGCCGCGCACACGGTGACGGGACCGGCCCACGCCCCGCGCCCGACCTCGTCGACTCCGGCGACGATCCTGGCGCCGGTGGTCGCTCGGAGCGATCGCTCGACAGTGTGGGTGGGAGGTTCGTACGGCATGGCGCAAGCCAGGTTACGCCGCCCGGTGCCGCCCGCGATACCCGGCTTCCTCTCGGACCCCGCAGACCCGGCCGCAGCCCCTCCGCAGGCCCGGCCTCGACCCCTCCCCGCAAGCCAGGCCTCAGCCCCGCCCGGCCCGGATCAGCGGCACCATGACCCGGTCGATCACATCCGCGATCTCACGATCGGTCCATTCACTCTTGCAAACCTTTGAGCGGTACATCATCAGAGCGGGGATGACATCGAGCACCAGGCCGTCGACCGCGTCGGCCCGCACCTCACCACGATCGATCCCACGGATCAGCACGTCCCGGAAGAGCCGGTTCGAGGGCTCGGTGACTCCCTTGACGATCAGCTCGTGGAACCTCTCGGCGGAGTCGGCGTCGCATTCGTGAAGGACGGCGCGCAGGGCGGACCCGGGCTTGGAGAACATCACGTCGCGGACGCGCAGGCAGAGCGCGTACAGGTCCTCCCGGACGCTCCCCCGGTCCGGCGCCTCGTCGAGCGTCGGCAGCCCGGCCCGGAGGGCGTCCGCGACCAGGTCCTCCTTCGACGGCCAGCGCCGGTACACCGCCGCTTTGCCCGTCTGCGCGCCGAGCGCGACACCCTCCATCGTCAGACCGTTCCAGCCGACGCTGCCCAGCTGTTCGAGCGTGGCCTCCAGAATGGCCCGTTCCAGTACGGGTCCGCGGCGTCGCAGTACCGACCCCTCCGGCCGGGCGGCGGCCGTGGAGCGCGAAGTAACCATCAGGATCTCTCCGTTGGGCGAGTCGATCGGGTGGAGCATCGGGGTGGAGCATCGGGGCGGGGCGGGGCTTCGGCAGTGCCCAGTGAACGGTTGCGTTCACTGACGGGGACTCACTACCTTGGAGGACAGTGAACGGGTGCGTTCACTAATTCTTCCGTGGGGGATCCATAGTGACAACTTCTCCGGTGGACACACAGACCAAGAATGCGACCGCTCGCGCCGGAGGCCGGCCGGGTATCGCGCTGGCCGTCATCGCCGCCTGCCAGCTGATGGTCGTCCTCGACGCCACCATCGTGAACATCGCGCTCCCGCACATCCAGGACGCGCTCTCCTTCTCGACCACCGACCTCTCGTGGGTGCTCAGCGCCTACACGCTCACCTTCGGCGGCCTGCTGCTCCTCGGCGGACGCGCAGGAGACATCCTGGGGCGCCGCCGGGTCTTCATGGCCGGCATCCTCGTCTTCACCTTCGCCTCGCTGCTCGGCGGCTTCGCCCAGGAGCCCTGGCAGCTGCTCGCCGCACGCGCCCTGCAGGGCGTCGGCGGCGCCATCGCCTCACCCACCTCCCTCGCGCTGATCACCACGACGTTCCCCGAAGGACCGGAGCGCAACCGGGCGTTCGGCGTGTTCGCCGCCGTCTCCGCCGGTGGTGGCGCGATCGGGCTGCTCGCGGGCGGCATGCTCACCGAGTGGCTCGACTGGCGCTGGGTCCTCTTCGTCAACGTGCCGATCGGCCTGCTGATCGCCTTCCTCGCCCCGCGCTACATCGCGGAGTCGGAGCGTCACCCGGGCCGTTTCGACATCGCGGGCGCCATGACCTCGACGCTGGGCATGGCGGCCCTCGTCTACGGCTTCATCCGCGCGTCCGAGAAGGGCTGGGAGGACTCGCTGACCATCGGCTCCTTCGTCGCGGCGGTGGTCCTGCTGGTGGCCTTCGGGGTCGTGGAGTCGCGGGCCAAGGAGCCGATCACCCCGCTCCGGATGTTCGCCGAGCGGAACCGCTCGGGCACGTACGTCATCATGCTCAGCCTCTCGGCCGCCATGTTCGGCATGTTCTTCTTCATCGTCCTGTGGGTCCAGGACGTCCTGGGGTACAGCCCGATCCAGTCCGGTCTCGCCTTCCTTCCGGTGACGGTCGCGATCGTCACCGGTGCCGGACTCGCGCAGCGGCTGCTGCCGGTGCTCGGGCCGAAGCCGTTCATGGTGAGCGGCTCGGCGATCACCGGCATCGGGCTCTTCTGGCTGTCGTTCATCACGTCGGACAGCAGTTACGCCGGTGCCGTACTCGGCCCGATGGTCCTGTTCGGTTTCGGCATGGGGCTCAACTTCGTGACGCTCACGCTCACGGCCGTCTCCGGGGTCGCCCCGCACGAGGCGGGTGCCGCGTCGGGCCTGCTCAACGCCACCCAGCAGGTCGGCGGTTCGCTCGGCCTGTCCATCCTGGTCACGGTCTTCGGCACGGCGAGCCGCGAAGAGGGCGCCAGGCAGGTGCCTTCCTTCCTCGCCGATGCCACACCCGAACAGCAGGCCGCGTTCGCGAAGACGAAGGAGCTGCCCGCTCCCTGGGGCCACGAGGCGCTGACCGCGGGCATCTCCTCGGCCTTCACCGCCGCGGTCGCCATGGTCCTGATCGCGCTGGTCACGGCAGTGCTGGTGATCCGGGTCCGCAAGAGCGACCTGGAGGCACTGAGCGGCCGGGCGGAGGCGGCGGGGCCGGTGGCCTGACCCGGGCCGGTGACCCGAGCGAGGCCGTTGGCCCGAGCGAGGCCGGCGGCCTGACCGGTCCCGTGGCCTACGCGGGGACCGGCGGCCCGAGCAGGGCCGTACGCCCCTGAGTACGCCGGTGTCCCCCGACCCCCACGCAAGGGGATCGGGGGACACCACAAGCTTCAGAAGAAGCTTCGGACGTGCAGATGTTCAGACCTTCAGACCGTCCCGGCCGGGACCCACCCCGGCAGTTCCTCGGTCTGCCGCAGCCAGTCGGCCGGCGGAGCACCGGTCACCGCGGAGGCCACGACACCGCCGGCGATGGCACAGGTCGTGTCGACGTCGCCGCCGACCTGGGCGGTCGTCCAGAACACCCGCTCGAAGTCGCCGAGCCCCCGCGCCGCGGACCAGAGGGCGAAGGGCACCGTGTCGTGAGCGCTGGTCCGCCGGCCGCTGCCGAGCACCGCGGCGACCGTGCCCGCGTCTCCGTAGTCGAGCATGTCGCGAGCCCGGCGCAGACCGGCCCCCACCGCGCTGCGCGGCACCAGGGCGACGACCCCGTCGAGCAGGGCCTCCGGTGTGGGCGGTCCGGCGGGGTCGGCGGCGAGGGCGGCAGCGGCGGCCACGGCCATGGCACCCACCACGGCCTCGCGGTGCTGGTGTGTCGTGTACGCGGAGATCTCGGCCTGGTGCGTCGCCTGCTCCGGGTCGTCCGCGTACCAGGCGCCGAGGGGGGCGATCCGCATCGCGGCGCCGTTGCCCCAGGACCCCTGCCCCTTGAAGAGCGCGGCAGCCAGCTCTCGCCAGTCGCCGCCCTCCCTGATGAGCCGGAGCATCCGGTTGACCGCCGGCCCGTAGCCCCGGTCGAAGTCGTGGTGCTCCGCGAAGGACATCGCGAGGGCGTCCTGGTCGATGCGGTCGTGGCCGGCGAGGACGGCCAGGACGGAGCAGGCCATCTCGGTGTCGTCGGTCCACTGCCAGGGGCCGGGCGGCAGCTCTCGCCGCTTCAGCAGGGGGTAGTGGGCGGGTACGAAGAACTGGGAGCCCAGGGCGTCTCCCACGGACAGCCCGCGCAGGCTGGCCAGGGCGCGGTCGAAGCGCCGGTCGAATGAGGAGTCAGCGGTCATCGCTCAGCCACTCTATCCGGTGTGGCCGTACGGTTCCGGGGTACGCCAGCGTGCGAACGGCCGGTCCAGGCGGTACCTCCCGTCCTCGCCCAGCAGGAGCGTGCGGGTCTCGGCGTTGCCGGGGTTCGACAGCGACTCGAAGTCCGCGACCGTCCAGTGGAACCAGCGCATGCAGAACAGGCGCATGGTCAGGCCGTGGGTGACGAGCAGGACGTTCGGCGGGTGGTCGGGGGCTTCGAAGCTGCGGTAGAGGCTCTCCAGGAAGGCCCCGACCCGGTCGTAGACGTCCGCCCCCGACTCCCCCTGGGCGAAGCGGTAGAAGAAGTGCCCGTACGCGTCCCGGTAGGCCTTCTGCAGGCGTACGTCCTCCCGCTCCTGCCAGTTCCCCCAGTCCTGCTCCCGCAGACGCGGCTCCTCCCGCACCCGCATCTGCTCCCGGGGCAGCCGGAAGGCCCGGAGGGTCTCATGGGTACGGCGGTACGGCGAGACGTAGACGCTGACCGGTTCCTCCCCGAAGAGCTCCCGGAGGCGCTCCCCCGTCTCCTCCGCCTGCCGCCACCCCGTATCGGTCAGCCGGAGCGCGTGGTCGGGCTCGCGTTCGTACACCGTGTCATCGGCATTGCCCTCGGACTCTCCGTGCCGTACGAGAACGATGCGCCGCGGTCGTGCCATACCCCGAACCCTAGATCGACGGCCCGGGGCGGGCTCGGCCGAGGCCCCGGTCGGAGCCCATCCGGCGTAGGTCGCCGCGTGGATACCGGCGTTGGTCGCCGCGTGGATACCGGCGAGATCCAGGCGTAGGTCGCTGCTTGGATCCCGCGTAGGCCCGGCGTAGGCCCCGGCGTGTGAATCCGCAGGGACTACGCCGGGACCGCGTGTTCTCAGACGGTCCAGGCCGCTTCGAGCTGCACCACGTCGCCGGTCAGCGCCGCCACGTCGGCGTCGGTCCGGGCCCGCAGCCCGAGCCGCTCCACCCGCTCCACCCGGTACTTTCCGTGCTCCGCGGCGGACCGCCACATCGACAGGACCATGAACTCGCTGCCCGGCGCCTCGCCGAACAGCCCCCGCAGCATGCCGGGAGATCCGGCCATCGCCGGGTTCCAGACCTTCTCCTGCATGAGCGCGAAGTGCTCGGCGCGGTCCTCGTGGACCCGGCAGTGCGCCACGCGCGCCACGTCGGCATCCGTGAACCGGGGCTCGAACCCCGTCTTCACGTCGAAGCGGTGGTCGAAGAGCTTGACCTGGATGTCCTTGTACGTACCCACCTGCGAGGTCGCCAGACGATCGTGCGACCGCGCCATGAACGAGTCGTAGAAGGCCCTGCTCTCCCAGAACGCGAAGATGTGGGCGACATCCGGACGAGCCCGGCTCCACCCGCCGCCCTGGCCCCGGAATCCCGGCTCACCCAGCAGCCCCGCCCATTTCCGCTGTCCCCGCTCGAACCCTCGACGGTCCACCACGGTGCAGCGAATCCACTTGACCAGCACCGCGCCATCGTACGGGCCCGAGGAGCGCCCCGGCAGACCGCGTCAGACACCCGACGGGTGCAGTCGCTCCAAGCCCGCGCGCTCCTCGTCGTCGATCTCGATGCCGAAATCGCGCTCCAGAGTCGCCGCCAACTCGCCGACGGTCAGTACCCGTTCCTCGGAGCCGCCGTCCGTGCCCACCGTCGTCAGCGTCTCGCGGACCAGGGCCCTGCGCACGTCGACCCCGGGCCGCTGCGCCACGACCTGGCCGAGGAAGCGAGACTCCGGGTGGCTGGAGCTGAAGTGGTTCATGACCGTGAAATCACCCGGGTACAGGGTTTGCGGCGAGAACGCGTACAGATCGGTCCAGCCGTGCGGGCGCAAGGAGCGCAGGACGTGGATGCCCTCGTCCTCGACCCCGATCCCGAACGTCCAGCCCCCCTGCTCCACGCGCGCGCCGGCGCGCAGCGGCACCGGCTCCAGCGGCCCCTGCCAACCGAACCCGACGTCGGTGAGCCACTGTTCGCCCTCGACCTCGACGACGAGCAGGGCGTGCGTGACGGGCAGCAGCGTCGCGCCCCGCGTGCGGTTGCGTGCCCCGCGCCCGGCCACCCGGAAGCCGATACGTTCGAGAGCCGCCGCGAGGAGTGAGTTCTGCTCGTAGCAATAGCCGCCCCGGCGGCGACGGACGAGCTTGGACTGGAGGCTCTTCAGGTCCAACTGGACGGGCCTACCGAGAGCCACGTCGAGGTTCTCGAACGGGATGGACAGGACGTGCGCCCGGTGAAGGGCCGTCAAGGTCCTCAGATCGGGGGCGAGTTCTCCGAGCCGCCCGTTGTCGCCACCGATTCGAGCCAGATATGCGTCGAGATCCAGCTCGTCACCACTCCACAAACCGCTCTCCCCCTCAACCGTCGGGTTCACTGTCGTAGCCCCATGACACCATGAGCAATCTCCCCGCAACCACGGGCTTTCGAGCGGGGCGACGGTCGAGGCGAGGCGCGCGCGGGGGCGTGCGGGAGAGGGGAAGCACCGTGAGCGGACTCAACAAAGGGGTGGCGCGGGTCGAGGTGACGCTCAAGTGGGACCCTGCCCCGGCCGGCTCGCCGGCCCGCGACCTGGATCTCGTCGCCGGCGTCTTCGCGGCCGACGCCCCGTACGGGTCACCGGTCCACTTGGTGCACTTCGGCAGCCGCTCCCCCGACGGCACGATCACGCTCCACCGCGACAGCCGCACGGGCCAGGGCTTCGGCTACGACGAGGCGATGACGCTGGAGCTGGACCGGCTCGCGCCGCGCTACGCGCGCGTGGTGGTGGGCGTGGCCATACAACAGGGCGGCGGCCGACTGGCCTTCGGTGACATAGCGAACACGGGCGTACGGGTCCGCGAGGGGTACACCGACCTCCTGACACACGACTTCGCCGACGTGCCGGACGCCCTGTCGGCGACGGTCGTGGAGTTCACCCGTGACGGAGCGGACGGCTGGTCGTACCGCTCGATCAGCCGCGGCTTCGACGCCGACCCGCGGGCCTTCGCCGCGGTACTGGGCTCCGCGCCGTCCTGACCGGCCGCGCGGGACGACGAAGGGGCGCCGACCGGTGGTCGGCGCCCCTTCGCCACTTCTCCCTGGCGCGCACCGTGGCGTTCACACTCACCCCATTGCAATGAGCGCGGTCAATCTCGTTGCATTATCCGCGAAGTCGTTGCAATGAAATCTCCATCCCGACCTACACTAACGCGGACATGACGCAACGATTCTGTCACTCGATCTCTGAACGCAACGTAGCTTTTGCGTTGCCGGAAACAACAGCGCAGGAAACGCAAGAGGAGCAGAAACCATGCAGAAGTTCGCCACCGCCGCCCCGATCGCCACCGCGCACGGTGAGGCAGGCAGGCCGCAGACAGCACGAAGGGCGCCGACTCGCCGTCGGCGCCCTTCATGACCTGCTGTTCAGGCGAGGCGGCTACACCTGCCGCAGGGTGCGGCAGATGCGATGCCGCCTAGTTTCAGCTGCAGCCGCTGGTGGAGCCGCAGCCCTCGCAGATGTAGCAGGAGCCGGCCCGCTGCATCTTCGTACCGCAGGAGAAGCAGAGCGGCGCGTCGGCGCTGATGCCCAGCTGCATCTCGACGAGCTCCGCCGAGGTGTGCGCCTGCTTCGGGGCCGGAACCTCGGCGATCGGGGCCGGGGCCGGGACGGCCTTCAGCTCCTGGGCGCGGGGCGCGGACTGGGCCAGACCCTCGACGTCGACCTCGTCGTCCTCGGACTGCTCGTACGAGCCGGTGTCGAGGTGACGCTGACGCTCCTCGGCCGAGTGGATGCCGAGGGCGGAGCGGGTCTCGAAGGGCAGGAAGTCCAGCGCCAGGCGGCGGAAGATGTAGTCGACGATCGACTGCGCCATCCGCACGTCCGGGTCGTCCGTCATGCCGGCCGGCTCGAAGCGCATGTTGGTGAACTTCGAGACGTAGGTCTCCAGCGGAACGCCGTACTGCAGACCGACGGAGACGGCGATGGAGAAGGCGTCCATCATGCCGGCGAGGGTCGAACCCTGCTTCGACATCTTCAGGAAGACCTCACCGAGACCGTCGTCCGGGTAGGAGTTGGCGGTCATGTAACCCTCGGCGCCACCCACGGTGAAGGAGGTGGTGATCCCCGGGCGGCCCTTGGGCAGACGCTTGCGGACCGGACGGTACTCGACGACCTTCTCGACGGCCTCGCGGATCGTCGCCTCGGACTTCGCGGTGACCTCGACCTTCTCCTCCTCCTTCTTCTTGGCGGAGAGGGGCTGGCCGACCTTGCAGTTGTCGCGGTAGATCGCGAGCGCCTTGACGCCCATCTTCCAGGCCTCGAAGTAGACCTCCTCGACGTCCTCGACCGTGGCCGTCTCCGGCAGGTTCACGGTCTTGGAGAGGGCGCCCGAGATCCACGGCTGGATGGCGGCCATCATGCGGACGTGGCCCATCGCGGAGATGGAACGCTCGCCCATCGCGCAGTCGAAGACCTCGTAGTGCTCGGCCTTCAGGCCGGGGGCGTCGATCACATTGCCGTGCTCGGCGATGTGGGCGACGATCGCCTCGATCTGCTCCTCCTGGTAACCCAGGCGGCGCAGGGCCTGCGGGACGGTGCCGTTGACGATCTGCATCGAGCCGCCGCCGACCAGCTTCTTGAACTTGACCAGGGCGAGGTCGGGCTCGAGGCCGGTGGTGTCGCAGGACATCGCGAGACCGATGGTGCCGGTCGGGGCGATGACCGACGCCTGCGCGTTGCGGAAGCCGTTCTTGGCGCCGAGGCGGACGACGTCCTGCCAGGACTCCGTCGCGGCGGCCCAGATCGGCGAGTCCAGGTCGTCGAAGCGGACGGCCTTGGTGTTCTCGTCGGCGTGCTGCTGCATGACGCGCTGGTGCGGCTCGGCGTTGCGGGCGTATCCGTCGTACGCGCCGACGACCGCGGCGAGCTCGGCGGAGCGCTTGTACGAGGTGCCGGTCATCAGGGAGGTGATGGCACCGGCGAGGGCGCGGCCGCCGTCGGAGTCGTACGCGTGGCCGGTCGCCATCAGCAGGGCGCCGAGGTTGGCGTAGCCGATGCCGAGCTGGCGGTAGGCGCGGGTGTTCTCGCCGATCTTCTCGGTGGGGAAGTCGGCGAAGCAGATGGAGATGTCCATCGCGGTGATGACGAGCTCGACGACCTTGGCGAAGCGCTCGACGTCGAAGGACTGGTTGCCCATGCCGTCGTCCTTGAGGAACTTCATCAGGTTCAGCGAGGCGAGGTTGCAGGACGTGTTGTCCAGGTGCATGTACTCGCTGCACGGGTTCGAGCCGTTGATGCGGCCGGACTCGGGGCAGGTGTGCCAGTGGTTGATCGTGTCGTCGTACTGGATGCCCGGGTCGGCGCAGGCCCAGGCGGCCTCGGCCATCTTGCGGAAGAGCGACTTGGCGTCGACCTCCTCGATGACCTCGCCCGTCATGCGGGACGTGAGGCCGAACTTCCCGCCGGCCTCGACGGCCTTCATGAACGTGTCGTTCACACGGACGGAGTTGTTGGCGTTCTGGTACTGGACGGACGTGATGTCGTCGCCGCCCAGGTCCATGTCGAAGCCCGCGTCACGGAGGGCGCGGATCTTCTCCTCCTCCTTGACCTTGGTCTCGATGAAGTCCTCGATGTCGGGGTGGTCGACGTCGAGGATGACCATCTTGGCCGCGCGACGGGTCGCGCCGCCCGACTTGATCGTTCCCGCGGAGGCGTCGGCGCCGCGCATGAAGGAGACCGGGCCGGAGGCGTTGCCGCCGGAGGAGAGGAGCTCCTTGGAGGAGCGGATGCGGGAGAGGTTCAGGCCGGCGCCGGAGCCGCCCTTGAAGATCATGCCCTCTTCCTTGTACCAGTCGAGGATGGACTCCATGGAGTCGTCGACGGCCAGGATGAAGCAGGCGGAGACCTGCTGGGGCTGCGGGGTGCCGACGTTGAACCAGACCGGCGAGTTGAAGCTGAAGATCTGGTGCAGGAGGGCATAGGCCAGCTCGTGCTCGAAGATCTCGGCGTCGGCGGGGGACGCGAAGTACCCGTAGTCGTCGCCGGCCTTCGTGTAGGTCTTCACGATCCGGTCGATGAGCTGCTTGAGACCGGTCTCGCGCTGCGGGGTACCTACCGCCCCGCGGAAGTACTTGCTGGTGACGATGTTGACCGCGTTCACCGACCAGAAGTCGGGGAACTCGACGCCACGTTGCTCGAAGTTGATCGAGCCGTCGCGCCAGTTGGTCATGACGACGTCACGACGCTCCCAGGCCACCTCGTCGTACGGATGCACGCCAGGGGTGGTGTGGATGCGCTCGATACGCAGGCCCTTGCTCGCCGACTTGGTTCCCTTGTTGCGGGAACCACGTGCCGGGCCGCTCGCCGTCTCTGTCATGCCGCCTCCCATATACGGGCAAAACACACTTTGGCACCCAGAAAGTCCCAGGGCACCGTCTTCTGTACGTCTATCGGTACTGCTGCCACGAGGACCGCACGGGTCACTCGGGGCACGTCTGCCGGGCCGCTCGGGCGGCCGGTCGCCGGGCCGCGGTGGGCCCGGACCGCCGATCAGTCGGCGGCGATGGCGGGAACGGGGACCTCAGGGGTCGCACCGGTCCCGCGATTCTCAGCGGGAGACCGCTCGCGGAGCTCCGCGATGGCGGTCTCGAAGTCTTCCAGGCTGTCGAAGGCCTTGTACACGGACGCGAAGCGCAGGTACGCGACGAGGTCGAGCTCCTGCAACGGGCCGAGGATGGCCAGACCCACGTCGTGGGTGGTCAGCTCGGCGCTGCCGGTGGCGCGCACCGCCTCCTCGACCCGCTGGCCGAGCTTGGCGAGGGCGTCCTCGGTGACCGGTCGCCCCTGGCACGCCTTGCGCACTCCGGAGATGACCTTGGTGCGGCTGAAGGGCTCGGTGACACCGGACCGCTTCACCACCATGAGCGAGCACGTCTCCACCGTGGTGAAGCGGCGAGAGCAGTCGGGGCACTGGCGACGGCGTCGGATCGACGTCCCGTCGTCGGTGGTGCGACTGTCTACGACACGGCTGTCGGGGTGCCTGCAGAAGGGGCAGTGCATGGCTTCCGACCCTCCCTCACGGCACGACTGATGAACCTCGCCCGGCCCGCCAGGACCCTGCGAAGCGACCTCCAGCATAGGTGATGCGAGCACCCCCGGCAGACCGGGGACCACTACCCCTGGGCGGTCGGTGCCATCCAACCACTAGATCTTGGGTTGGGGGCGATTCGACCCCCTCCGCGTGTCGCGGACCGCGGGCTCCCGCGGTTCCGCGCTCCCGGGTGCGACACTGGGAGGGCACACCGACTGCCCGCGACCCAGCGGCGAAGGCTACCGTAATGACCGAATTGGGATCACGGAGTGCGTCGGAATGACGGTACTCATACACCCCCACACGTACACGCGTAAGGCAATCTGCGAATTTTCACTCGAACGTGTGTTTGGCGCAACCTTTCGAAAGCCACTACCGTTGTGCCAGCCAGGGAGACAAATTCGAGAGGGGCCGACGACGTGACCACCACCGCAGACAGTGCCACCATCACCGCCCAGGACCGCTCCCAGGGCCGACTCGAGCCGGTGCACGCCATGAATGACGCAGCCATGAACGGCGAGGAGCCCGGGCGACCCGCCCGCGCTCTTCCCGGACGACCTCCAGGCATCAGGGCCGACAGTTCCGGCCTCACCGACCGGCAGCGCAGGGTGATCGAGGTCATCCGCGACTCGGTCCAGCGGCGCGGATACCCGCCGTCGATGCGCGAGATCGGCCAGGCCGTCGGGCTCTCCAGCACGTCGTCGGTGGCTCACCAGCTCATGGCCCTGGAGCGCAAGGGCTTCCTCCGGCGCGACCCTCACCGCCCCCGGGCGTACGAGGTGCGCGGCTCGGACCAGCCCAGCACGCAGCCGACGGACACCACGGGCAAGCCCGCCGCGTCGTACGTCCCTCTGGTCGGCCGGATCGCGGCCGGCGGCCCCATCCTGGCCGAGGAGTCCGTCGAGGACGTCTTCCCGCTCCCCCGGCAGCTGGTCGGTGACGGCGAGCTCTTCGTCCTGAAGGTCGTCGGCGACTCGATGATCGAGGCCGCCATCTGTGACGGCGACTGGGTCACCGTCCGCCGCCAGCCCGTCGCGGAGAACGGCGACATCGTCGCCGCCATGCTCGACGGCGAGGCCACCGTCAAGCGCTTCAAGCGCGAGGACGGGCACGTCTGGCTCCTCCCGCACAACGCGGCGTACCAGCCCATCCCCGGCGACGAGGCCACCATCCTCGGCAAGGTCGTGGCGGTGCTCCGGCGGGTCTGACACCCCTCGCCGGCTCTGACCGGGCCCCGGGACCCACTGCGCCGGTCCCGGGGCCCTGCCGTGTGTACGGACACACGGCAGGGTCAGGGGCTCAGCCGCTCGCCGCCTTCGACGCCGCGTCGATCGCCGCCAGCGACTTCCGCACCTGGTTGCGGTCGGTGGTGTACCAGAAGTCGGGCAGCGAGGCCTTGAGGTAGCTGCCGTACCGGGCCGTCGCCAGCCGGGGGTCGAGCACGGCCACGACACCCCGGTCACCCGTCGCCCGCACGAGCCGGCCGGCGCCCTGGGCCATCAGCAGGGCCGCGTGCGTGGCGGCGACCGCCATGAAGCCGTTGCCACCGGCCTCCTCGACCGCCTTCTGCCGCGCGCTCATCAGCGGGTCGTCCGGCCGCGGGAACGGAATCTTGTCCATGACCACCAGCTGACAGCTGGCACCGGGGACGTCCACGCCCTGCCACAGCGAGAGCGTGCCGAAGAGGCAGGTCTTCGGGTCGGCGGCGAAGTTCTTGATCAGCTCGCCGAGGGTGTCCTCGCCCTGGAGCAGGATCGGCAGCTCCGGGTTCCTGCCCCGCAGCTCCTCCGCCGCCTGCTGAGCCGCCCGCATGGAGGAGAACAGGCCGAGCGTGCGCCCGCCGGCCGCCTCCATCAGCTCGGCGAGCTCGTCGAGCATGTCGCCCCGCTCACCGTCGCGCGCGGGGCGGGACAGGTGCTTGGCGACGTACAGGATGCCCTGCTTGGGGTAGTCGAACGGGGAGCCGACGTCGATGCCCTTCCATACGGGCAGGTCGTCCCCCGTCGTGCCCTCGGGGGCGAGTCCGAGCGAAGCCCCGACCCCGTTGAAGTCGCCGCCCAGCTTGAGGGTGGCCGAGGCCAGGACCACGGAGCGCTCGGTAAAAAGCTTCTCCCGCAGCAGGCCCGAGACGGAGAGCGGAGCCACCCGCAGCGAGGCGCCGAAGCGGTCGTGCCGCTCGTACCAGACGACGTCCCACTCCGAGCCCTGGGTGATCCGCTCCGCGACGCCGTGGACGCTCTCCACGGAGGCCATGGCCTGCTTGCGGACGGCGTCCTCGTCCTGCACGGACCGGTCGCGGGTGGAGCCCAGGGCCGTGATCACGGCGCGGGCCGCGTCGCGCAGCGCCATCAGCGCGTACGCGAGGTCCTCCGGGACCGTCTCCAGGCGGCCCGGCAGGGCGAGCTCCATGACCCGCTCGAAGCCCTCGGCCGCGGTCTGAAGCTGGTCGGCGACCTTCTCGTCGACGAGCTTCGCGGACCGGCGCACGGCGCGGTTGACCTGGCCGGGGGTGAGCTCGCCGGTGGCGACGCCGGTGACCCGGGAGACCAGCTCGTGGGCCTCGTCGACGATCAGCACCTCGTGCTGCGGGAGCACCGGGGCGCCCTCGATGGCGTCGATGGCGAGCAGTGCGTGGTTGGTGACGACGACGTCGGCGAGCTTGGCGCGCTCGCGGGCCGCCTCGGCGAAGCACTCCGCCCCGTACGCGCACTTGCTCGCGCCCAGGCACTCCCGGGAGGAGACCGAGACCTGGGCCCAGGCCTTGTCGGAGACGCCCGGGGTCAGGTCGTCCCGGTCACCGGTCTCCGTCTCGTCGGACCAGTCCCGCAGCCGCAGCAGGTCCTGTCCCAGCTTGCTGGTGGGGGCGGCCGCCTCGAAGGGGTCGAAGAGGCCGTCCTCCTCGTCCTGCGGGACCCCTTCGTGGAGCCGGTGCAGGCAGAGGTAGTTCGACCGGCCCTTGAGCATGGCGAACTGCGGGCGCCGGCGGAGCTGCGGATGCAGCGCGTCGACCGTCCGGGGAAGGTCGCGCTCGACGAGCTGGCGCTGCAGCGCCAGGGTGGCCGTCGCCACCACGACCCGCTCCCCCTGGGCCAGCGCCGGCACGAGATAGCCGAGCGACTTGCCCGTGCCGGTGCCGGCCTGGACGAGGAGGTGGGAGTTGTCGTCGATGGCCTCGGCCACGGCCTCGGCCATGGTGACCTGGCCGGGGCGCTCCGTGCCGCCGACGGCGGCGACGGCGGCGTGGAGGAGGTCGGGGAGGGATGGCTTCGTCATAGCGCTTCCAGCCTACGGGGCGGCACTGACAGCCCGAGCACGCGAGCGCCTCACGCGAGCGGGTTGGGGACGGTCCCGTGGACTGCCGCGTGGGGGCGCTCGGGCCGGTCGCGGTAGCCGTCCAGGTGCAGACGGTTGCGGTTGAGGCAGAGCCGCTCGATCCGGGGGGTGAGGAGGTCGAAGAGCTCGAACCGTTCCTTCAGCTCGGGGAAGCGTGCCTGGTGGCGCATGATCTCGGCGCGGACGAGGGACCAGAATTCCGTCTCGGGCACGTCGAGTTGCTCCTCGCAGAGCGGTGCCAGATAGCGGAGGACACCGACGAAGAGCCCCGAATGGATGAACTGGGTGAGGAAGCCGGGTTCCTCGGTGAGGAGTACGGAGCGGACGTCGGCCGGCATGGTGTCGTGCTCGGGGAGCGGCTGGGCGCTGACGTTCACGTCGTCGACGAAGTCCTTGATCGCCAGCCGTACGGGGACGTCCTCGCCGTCGTAGACGACGATCGCGTTCTCGCCGTGCGGCGAGAAGACCGTGCCGTACCGGTAGAGGAAGTGCAGCAGCGGGGGCAGCAGGGCTCCGAAGAGGTGCCGGAGCCAGACGGCGGGGTCGAGCCCGGACCGCTCGACGAGCTCCGCGACGAACGCCCTTCCGTTCGGGTCGGTGTGGAGCAGCGAGGCGAGGGTGCGGGCGCGCTCGCCCGGGGGCAGCCGGAGCGGCTCGCGCCAGATCGCGCCGAGCAGTTCCTTGTACTGGTAGGGGACTTCGGGCAGCCGGTCGTACAGGGGGTGCTCGACCGTGACGGACGCGACCTCGCCGAGGAGGATCACTCCGCACTCGTCCCGGAGGAACGGGTCGGCGTCGCGCAGCCCGTGGACCCAGGCGGTCACGGCGGGGGCGGCGAGGGTCCGTTCGGTGGGCAGTCCGCGCCAGACGAGGGTGTTGAGCACCGACAGCGGGAGTTTGACGGTGTGGCGCTCGGGGCGGCTGGTGTTGAGGAAGGTACGGACGGACTGCTGCGGCAGGCGGAGGTCGCCGTCGGCGGAGAGCGGGACGACGGTGCCGGCGGCGACGGCCGGGGCGTAGAGCGGGAGCAGGACCTCGTCCCACTGCCAGGGGTGGACGGGCAGCAGGAGGTACTCGTCGGGTTCGTGTCCGCGGCCGGCGAGTTCGGCGCGGAAGGCGGCGTGGACCTCGGGGTCCAGTTCCTGGGTGTAGAGGCGGTCGGGGGTTTCGAGGCCGGCGACGCCCCGGTAGGTGGCGATGCGGTTGCTGACGGCGATCCAGGGCAGTCGGGTGGCGCGGCGCGCCTCGGGGGCCCAGCGGGCGGCGTCGGTGGCGGAGAAGCCGATGCGGCCCTTGTTGAGGACGAGCCAGGGGTGGCCGGTCTGGTGGCCTTCGAGTTCGGCGTAGGAGAGCTCGGCGAGCCGGTCGGCGGTGAGGGCCGTGTGGTCGAGGCGGGCGTCGGCCGTGAGGGTGGCGGAGAGTTCGCGGATGAGGTGGCCGAGGGTGGCGCCGTCGAGGCGGAGGAGGTTCCGGGCGCGGAGCAGGAAGTCGAAGGGGTCGGTCAGGGGCCGGCCCTCGTGGGTGATGGAGTCGGCGGTGACCTGCCAGCTGCCGTAGGCGCCGCGGCGGGCACGGAAGGTGAGTGCGGTGCCGTCGTCGAGGCGGAGCGCGTGGCGGTCGGGCTCGTCGCCGTCCACCGGGACGGGTTCGACGATCTCCTCGTAGGCGAACTCGGCGAGGGCCTTGGCGAGGAGGCGGGAGGATGCCCGGGTCCAGGCGGCCGACGTCAGCTCGGGGGGTGCGAGCAGTTCGGGCGCGGGGGGCGTGGTGGGAGGGGTGGGCTGTGCGGAGTCGTGGGGTGCAGGGGACATCGACACGAGGACTCCTCGGAGTGGGAACCGCTGTGGGTCGAGCGGTGTATGTAAGTCAGAGGGTGTTCACAGAGCGTGACGCAGGGTGCGGTCGCGGATCATGAGCGCGGCTCGTTTGTCGGGGAGGTCGACTTCCGCCGCGTAGCGGAAGCCGGCGCTGAGGAAGGCCGAGACGGAGGGGGTGTTGCGGATGTCGGGTTCGGCGACGACCCGGGCGCATCGGGGACGGTGGTCGAGGACGAGCTCGGCGACGGCGTGCAGGAGGGCGGTGCCGATGCCCCTGCCGCGGTCGGTGACGCCGCCGACGAGGAGATGGATACCGGTGTCGTGGGGGCGGGCCGGGTAGTGCCGGGCGAGCGGGTCGAGGTCGGCGCGGTAGATCTCGAAGTAGCTCACGGGCACGTCGTCGAGGACGCCCAGGCAGGGGACGCTCCGGCCGTCGCCGTCGAGTTGGGCGCGGAGGTGCCCGGCGGTGACGGTCTCGGGACCGGCGAGCTCCCAGAAGGCGGCGACGGCGGGGTCGTTCATCCATCGGGTGAGGAGCGGCAGGTCCCGTTCGAGGCGTACGGGTACGAGCTGGAAGGTGCCGAAGGGGGTGGTGGTCGGGCCCCAGTCGGCGACGGAGTCGAGCAGGTCCCCGTCGCCGGGACGGCCGTCCGGGGAGCGTGGGGGCTCTCCGGCGGCGAGGAGGGCGACGAGGTCGTCGACCCTCAGGTCGAGGGTGTCGTCCCCGGGCGGGTCGACCGGGGGGCTGGTGGGTGGCACGGTGGCGCTCTCCTCTCGGCGGTGCGGTCGGGGCGTGGGTGCTCCGGCGGCGGGTTCAGTGGCGGAGGGGGTTGGTGACGGTGACGTAGACGGACTGGGTGTCGACCGGTCCGACGAGTTCGTCGAGGCCGTGCAGGCGGGTGAGGAGGTTGGCCTTGCTGCGCAGGGTCGCGGCCTCCAGGAGCCGGTGCGGCAGGGGTGAGCCGAGGCCGGTGGCGGAGGTGAGGAAGCTGCGGAGGGCCGCGAGCAGGACGCGCTCGTCGGCGAGGTGCTGGGCGCCGAAGGCGCCGATCAGGCCGAGGACGTTGTTGATGCCGAGGTAGTAGGCGAAGCGCTCGTCGGTGACCTGGTCGGAGACGAAGGTGTCGCTGTGGGCGCCGATGCCGGGGAGGCGGCTCTCCAGCTCGGCGCGGTGGGACTCGCGGAAGTAGTAGCCCTGGTTGTCGCGGTAGCGGCCGCCGACGGGCCAGCCGTCCGGGTCCAGGAGCACCAGGGTGTTCTGCTGGTGGGCCTCCAGGGCGATGCCGGCGTGGCCGTCGAGCCAGAGGACGGGCCGGACGACCTGGTCGAGGTAGCGCAGGAACCACTCGGCGGCGACGGCCGTCGTGGGACGGCCGGTGCGGGCGGAGAGCCGGCCGACGACGTCGGCGAGCCGGGAGCGCATGGTGGTGGTCCCGGGCCAGGGGCGGGGGGTGGTGAGGGAGGCGATGCAGACGGCGTCGTCGCCGGGCCCGAAGGGGTTGTGGCGGATCATGACGTCGAGTCCGGGTACGGGGGTGCCGTCCGGGGTGTCCACGGCGAGCCAGGCGGGGTCGCGGACGATGTCGAAGCCGGGGTGGGCGGCCTGCCACTCGTCGACGAGGCCGGTGCGCAGCAGCCGGTGGACCTCGACGCCGCGGTGGAGCTCCTTGCGGAGGTTCTCGCGGCGGGAGTTGGTGATGCGCAGGCCGAGGGAGAGCTTGAGCATCGCCCGTGCGCCGGGGCGGTGGACGGTGCGGACCGAGGAGGTGGGGTGCCAGGGGCTGCCGTGCAGTCCGAGGTCGTGCAGCAGGCCGGCGTCGAGGAGGGCCCGGACGTCGGGGCGGTGCAGGAGCTCGCGGGCCTGCCAGGGGTGCAGGGGCAGGGGGGCGGTGCCGGCGGGGAGCGTGAGCCCTTCGGCGAGGCCGGAGGTGAGCTGTTCCGCGGTGACGTGACGGCCCTGTTCGGTCCAGGCGGAGTCGGAGGCCAGGACGGTGGGGTCGACGGCGATCCAGTGGAGGGGGAAAGCGCCGTGGAGTTCGGGCGAGTAGAGCCGGGACTCCGCCTCGGAGAGTCCTTCCCGGCTCTTGGGGGTGGGGTGGAGGGGGTGGCCGAGCAGCAGGGCCTGTTCGGCGGCGAGGAAGAGGTCGGCGTCCGGGTGCGGCCGGGGGTCGCGGCGGCGCTCGGCGAGGAAGTCTGCGGTGCGGCGCGCGGAGTCGGCGACCCGGCCGACGAGTTCGGTGCCCTCGGGGCGGCCGGTCTCGCGGCTGAGCAGCGCGGCGACGGTGACGGCGTCGACGGTCGGGGCGGTGGCCGGGAGGCCTTCGAGGGAGGGGGCGCCGAAGCGGTGCCAGCCGGTGGCCGACCAGTAGCGGACGGGGACGAGGAGGGCGGTGCCGCTGGCGGCGAGGGGGACGCGCAGGGTGGCGGAGTCGGGGGCGGGCAGGTTCTTCTCCCGGATCCAGCAGCGGAGCAGGTTCTCGATGGCCGCCACGTCGGCGGCGCGCTGCGGGTCGGGGTCGTCCAGCGGATCGGAGGCGAGGGCTCCGGCGGCGGTCGGGCGGGCCGGGCGGAGGTCGTACGGTCCGGGGTGCTGGCGCGGCACGGTGGGCTCCTCGACGGCGAGGGGTGCTGTGGTCTCGGGCGCCGAAGAGGTGGGGGTGGCGTTCACGGGGGGCTTCCTTGGGGTGGGGCCGGGGGGCGGTCCGGGGGGCGGTCCGGGGTCGGTGGGACGGTCCGGGATCAGTGGGACGGTCCGGGGGCGGTCCGGGGGACGCCCTTCGCGGGGGTGTGGGCCCGTTCGGCCGCGGCCAGGGCGTCGGCGAAGCGGTCGAGGACCGCGGTGGCCTGCTCGTCGGTGAGGGTGAGCGGGGGCAGGAGCCGGACCACCGCGGAGTGGCGGCCTCCGAGTTCGACGATGAGCCCGCGGGCGAGGCACTCCTGCTGGACGGCGAGGGCCAGGGCGGGGGCGGCGGGCGGGACGGGGTCGTCCGGACCGGCCGCTTCGGGGTCGACGAGTTCGACGCCGATCATCAGGCCCCGGCCGCGGACGTCGCCGACGCAGGGGTGGGCGGCGGCGAGGCCCTGGAGTCGGCCGAGGATACGGGCGCCGAGGATGCCGGCCCGTTCGGCGAGCTTGTTCTCGCGGACGTACGCGAGGGTGGCCGTGCCCGCGGCCATGGCGAGCTGGTTGCCGCGGAAGGTGCCGGCGTGGGCGCCGGGTTCCCAGGCGTCGAGCTCGGACCTGTAGACGATGACGGCGAGCGGGAGGGAGCCGCCGATGGCCTTGGAGAGGACCATGACGTCGGGGACGACGCCACTGTGTTCGACGGCCCAGAACGCTCCGGTGCGGCCGACCCCGGTCTGGACCTCGTCGACGACGAGCGGGACGGAGCGGTCGGCGGTGATCCGGCGCATCCGGCGCATCCAGTCGTCGGGGGCGGGGAGGACCCCGCCTTCGCCCTGGACGGCCTCGACGATCATTCCGGCGGGGGCGGGGACGCCGCTCTTGGGGTCGTCGAGGAGGGTCTCGGTCCAGCGGGCGGCCAGTTCGGCGCCGCGGTCGCCGCCGACGCCGAAGGGGCAGCGGTACTTCTGCGGATAGGGCAGCCGGGTCACGCGGACGTCGGTCGCGCCGCCGGAGGCGGAGAGGGCGCCGGCCGTCATGCCGTGGTAGGCGCCGGTGAAGGCGAGGAGGCCGTCGCGGCCGGTGGCGGTGCGGACGAGTTTGAGGGCCGCCTCGACGGCGTCCGTGCCGGCCGGTCCGCAGAACTGGATGCGGGCGTTGTCGGCGAGTTCGCCCGGCAGGGTGGCGAACAGCTCGGAGGTGAAGGCGTCCTTGACGGGGGTGGCGAGGTCGAGGACGTGGAGCGGTGCGCCCGAGTCGAGGACCTTCCTGATCGCCTCCAGGACCACGGGGTGGTTGTGGCCGAGGGCGAGGGTCCCGGCGCCGGAGAGGCAGTCCAGGTAGCGGCGGCCGTCGGCGCCCTCGATGGTCAGGCCGCGGGCCCGCACGGGGACGATCGGCAGGGAGCGGGCGTAGGTGCGGGCGGCGGACTCGCGCTGCGACTGCCGCCGCAGGATGGACTCGTACGAGCCCTTGCCGTCCTGGTGCGCCGCAGCGCGCGTGCCGTCCCGCGTCGCGTCGTACGTCCCGTCGTGCGCTCCGTCGTCCGTCGGGTCCTGCGCCCGCGCGGCCGGTGCGACGGCCGGAGCTGATTCGGTCACGGCCACGGCTCGATGTCCTCCCGCTGTAACAGTTGCGTTGCACATCGGGACGTCGCCGATCCGCCGCAAGGGCCGTCCTGAACGCCGCCGTTGTGTCCCCCGTACGTACCAACGACGGGAACTGCCGGGGATCACGGCCCGGTGGCAAGAACTTGGCGTGTCCCGGATCACGGCACGGCAACGGCTGTACCGCATCCGGAACCGGTGGCGGGGCGGGTACCGTCCCCTCCGGCACCGGCATAGTTGGGGGCCGTCGGTCGCCGTCCGCGAGGACGCGGCCGCACGTTCACCCATGCACACGTTGATGTAGTCCCAGGGGGATCACGAGATGCGATCGATTCGTCCGCTGCTGATGGCGGCTTCCGCCGTCGCGGCGCTGACGCTCACCGCGACGGCATGCGGCCCGAGCGAGGAGAACGCGGGAGACAAGCCCAGCGCGCCCGCCAGCCTGAACCCGGCCGACAAGATCAAGATTCCGGAGGACCTGAAGGACCGTCTGAAGGAACACGGGATCGACCTCGACAAGTGGCGCAACGGCGAGTGGAAGAACTGGGACCACGACAAGTGGCTGCGTGAGGCGAAGGACTTCGTCAACCCGATCATCGAGGACCTCTGGGACCCGGACCGGATGCGGGAGGCCGAGCGCCCCGACAAGCCGGTCGAGGAGGAGGACATCTCGGGTGACGAGGGTGTCACCGACCCGACTCCGGACGCGGTGAAGGCGAAGGCCGTCGCCCCGAAGTACCACGCCAACGCTCCCGAGTCCGGGAAGGTCTTCTTCGACGGCCCCGAGGGCTCGCTGGTCTGCTCGGCCACCGTGGTGAAGGACCCGGCGCACCCGGGCAAGTCCAACCTGGTCTGGACGGCCGGGCACTGCGTGCACAAGGGCAAGCAGGGCGGCTGGTACCGCAACATCGCCTTCGTGCCCTCGTACAACGACGCCGCGCTGCCCACCTCCGACCTGGAGAAGGCGACGCGGGACCAGATCGCGCCGTACGGCGTGTGGTGGGCGGACTGGGTCAAGACCTCCGACCAGTGGATCGCCGAGGGCGCGTCCACCGGCGGCGCGGGCGCTCCGTACGACTTCGCGGTCATCCAGGTGACCCCGGAGAAGGGCGGCTCGGGCAAGTCCCTGGAGGAGACCGTCGGTTCGGCGCTTCCGGTGGAGTTCAACGCGCCGGCCGTGCCGAAGATCGCGAGCCTGACGGCGACCGGCTACCCGGCGGCGCCCCCGTTCGACGGCCAGAAGATGTTCCAGTGCCAGGACAAGCCGGGCCGGCTGTCCCTGAAGGCGGAGCAGCCGACGATGTACCGGATCGGCTGCACCATGACCGGTGGTTCGTCCGGCGGTGGCTGGGTGGCCCAGGGCAGTGACGGCAAGCCGGCGCTGGTGTCGAACACCTCGATCGGCCCGTCGACGGCCGGCTGGCTCGCGGGTCCGCGTCTCGGGCCGGAGGCCAAGGCCATCTTCGACGAGGTCAGCAAGAAGTACGCCGGGCAGTAGGCACGGCACGGAGGCGGGACCCCCGGGTCCCGCCTCCCTCCATGTCCGACCCACGTCCGGCCCAACCGGCATACTGTGCACCGCGGATGACACGTCCATGGCAACGTCAAGGCGGTATCGCGCCTGAGGCGTGGCCGGTCCCGGATGTGCGACCGGCCCGGGATACGTGACCGGTCCCGGACGTGTGACCGGTCCCGGACGTGTGACCGGTCCCGGCTGCGTGAACGCTCCCGGACACATGACCGGTCCCGGACGCGTGACACATCACGACGCGGAACACATCACAGGGGGAATTCACTTCATGCGTTCTGTACGACTCCTACCCGCCGTCCTCGGCCTGGCCACGGCGCTCGCGCTGACCGCCACGGCCTGCGGCCCCACCGAGACCCCGGCCGCCGACAAGCCGGCCGCCGGGGCGAGCAGCTCCACGCCCGCGGCCGGAGCCACCGGCGACGCCGGCGGCGACCTCGCCAAGGACCTCGCCGACAAGCTCCAGGAGCACGGCGTCGACCTGGACAAGTGGAAGAACGGCGAGTGGAAGAACTGGGACCATGCGACTTGGCTCCGTGAGGCCGAGGACTTCGTCAACCCGGTGATCGACGGTCTCTGGGACCCGACGCGCATGCAGTCGGCGAAGAGCCCGGAGCAGACGATCACGGCGCAGGCCGGCACCGGCGGCACCGACCCGACGCCCCGCCCCGTCCAGGCGCAGCGCGAGAAGACGCCGTACCACCGCAACGCGGCCCCGGTCGGGAAGATCTTCTTCGACTCGCCGCAGGGCCACATGGTCTGCTCCGGCACCATCGTGAAGGACCCGCGCCGGCCCGGGAAGTCCAACATGGTCTGGACGGCGGGGCACTGCGTCCACGCGGGCAAGAGCGGCGGCTGGTACCGCAACATCGCCTTCGTGCCGGCCTACAACGACCTCGGCAAGTCGGCCTCCGCCCTGCGCAACGCGAAGCCGCACGAGATCGCGCCCTACGGCCAGTACTGGGCCGACTGGGCCGTGACTTCGGGCGAGTGGATCCAGCGCGGCGGCACGAACCAGGCCTGGCCGTACGACTACGCCGTGCTGCACGTGCAGCCCGAGCGGGGCGGCAAGTCGCTTGAGGAGACCGTCGGCGCCGCGCTGCCGGTCGACTTCTCCGCGCCGACCGCCGCCCAGTCCGGAACGATGGGCGCCTGGGGCTACCCGCAGGCCGCTCCGTACAACGGTCTGATCATGCACAAGTGCCTCGACCGCCCGACGCGACTCACCACGGCTCCGGCCACGCCGACGATGTACCGGATCGGCTGCACGATGACCGCCGGTTCCTCGGGCGGTGGCTGGTTCCGGGTGATGCCGAACGGGAAGACGGCCCTCGTGTCGAACACCTCGATCGGCCCGGCCGGCAGCAACGGCTGGCTCGCCGGACCGCAGCTGGGCAAGGGCGCCAAGGCGGCCCACGAGATGGTCAGCAAGAAGTTCGCCCGCTGACGCGACCCGCGACACCGCACCACGTCGACACGGCACCACGCCGACACGGCGCCGCGTCTGCACGGCACCGCGCGAGCCCCGCACCACGTCGGCACCGCACCGCATAACCGCCGAGGGCGCTGCCCCCTCCCCGTCAAGGGAGGGGGCAGCGCCCTCAGTGGTTGCCGTGGTTCAGTGCGCGGCGGGGACGTACGGCGCGAGCATCGCCGCCAGCTCCTCGTGCACCCGGGCCTTGAGCAGGGTGCCCTCCGGGGTGTGCTCCTCGGACTCGACCTCGCCCTCGGCGTGCACCCGCGAGACGAGACCGCCGTGCGTGTACGGCACGAGGGCCTCCAGCTCGACCTCGGGACGCGGCAGTTCGGCGTCGATCAGCGCGAGCAGCTCCGCGATGCCCTGGCCCGAACGGGCCGAGACGGCGATGGAGTACTTCTGCGTCCGCAGCAGGCGCTGGAGGACCAGGGGGTCCGCCGCGTCCGCCTTGTTGACGACGACGATCTCCTTGACGTTCACCGCGCCGACGTCCCGGAAGACCTCGCGCACGGCGGCCAGCTGCTCCTCCGGCGCGGGGTGCGAGCCGTCCACCACGTGCAGGATGAGGTCGGACTCGCCGACCTCCTCCATGGTGGAGCGGAACGCCTCGACCAGGTGGTGCGGCAGGTGCCGGACGAAGCCGACCGTGTCGGCCAGGGTGTAGACCCGGCCGGTGGGCGTCTCGGCCCGGCGCACGGTCGGGTCGAGGGTCGCGAACAGGGCGTTCTCCACGAGCACGCCCGCCCCGGTGAGGCGGTTGAGCAGGGAGGACTTGCCCGCGTTGGTGTATCCGGCGATGGCGACCGAGGGCACCTTGTTGCGGCGGCGCTCCTGCCGCTTGATGTCGCGGCCGGTCTTCATCTCCGCGATCTCCCGGCGCATCTTCGCCATCTTCTCGCGGATGCGGCGCCGGTCGGTCTCGATCTTGGTCTCACCGGGACCACGGGTGGCCATGCCGCCACCGCCGCCGCCACCCATCTGACGGGAGAGCGACTGACCCCAGCCGCGCAGTCGCGGCAGCATGTACTGCATCTGCGCGAGCGCGACCTGCGCCTTGCCCTCTCGGGACTTGGCGTGCTGGGCGAAGATGTCGAGGATGAGGGCGGTCCGGTCGACCACCTTCACCTTGACGACGTCTTCGAGGGCGATGAGCTGGCCGGGGCTGAGCTCGCCGTCGCAGACGACGGTGTCGGCGCCGGTCTCGACCACGATGTCGCGCAGTTCGCGCGCCTTGCCCGAGCCGATGAAGGTCGCCGGGTCCGGCTTGTCGCGGCGCTGGATCACGCCGTCGAGTACGAGGGCGCCCGCCGTCTCGGCGAGGGCCGCGAGCTCCGCGAGGGAGTTCTCCGCGTCCTGCACGGTCCCCGAGGTCCAGACGCCGACCAGCACGACGCGCTCGAGGCGCAGCTGGCGGTACTCGACCTCGGTGACGTCCTCGAGCTCGGTGGAGAGGCCGGCGACGCGGCGCAGGGCCGCGCGCTCGGAGCGATCGAACTGCTCGCCGTCCCGCTCTCCGTCGATCTCGTGGCTCCAGGCGACGTCCTCTTCCATCAGGGCATCGGCCCGAAGGCTCTCGGTACGGCTCGTCTCCGCGAAGCGCTGCTCGTCCTGGGAAGGGGAAGAAGAGGAGGTCATTGGGTCCTTACGTCGAATGAAGCGAGGGTTCTGTATCCGTCGCAACGCGTGACGGCACCGGAAGATTCCCGGTTCCGGCCGCGTCGCCGACCTGAAGATGGTGGCACGGCCCGGCCGCGCCCGTCATCCCGGTTTCGGCGCGGTGCGGGCGGCCTCGGCCGGGCGGGTGCGCCAGTCCGGGTGTCCGGGCATGGGCGGGGTCTTCGCCGCGTACAGCCAGGCGCGGAAGAAGGCGGTGAGGTCCCGTCCGGCGATCTCGGCGGCCAGGGCCGTGAAGTCGGCGGTGGTGGCGGTTCCGTCCCGGTGGTCGGCGACCCAGCGGCGCTCCAGGCGCCGGAAGGCCTCGGTGCCGATCTCCTGGCGGAGCGCGTAGAGGACGAGGGCGCTGCCGTCGTAGACGACCGGCCGGAAGAGGCTGATCTTGTGGCCGGGCGAGGGCGGCTCGGGGGCGGCCGGCGGCCCGCCGTCCGCCCGCCACCCGTCGGAGGCCGCGTAGGCCGCCTTCATGCGGCGCTCCAGGGACTTCCCGGCCATCTCCTCCGCGTACAGCGCCTCGTACCAGCTCGCGTGTCCTTCGTTGAGCCACAGGTCGGACCAGGTGCGGGGCGAGACGCTGTCGCCGAACCACTGGTGGGCGAGCTCGTGCACCATGATCGAGTCGACGTACCACTCCGGGTAGCCCGGCTCCGTGAAGAGGCCGCGCTCGAAGAGGGAGAGGGTCTGCGTCTCCAGCTCGAAGCCCGTGTCGGCGTCGGCGACGAGCACGCCGTACGTCTCGAAGGGGTACGGGCCGACCTGCCGCTCCATCCACTCCAGCTGGCCGGGGGTCTTGCGGAGCCAGGGCTCCATCAGCTCCCGGTCGGCGGTGCGCACCACGTCCCGTACGGGCAGCCCGCGGGGGCCGGCCCGGTGCACGACGGTGGAGCTGCCGATGGAGATCTGGGCGAGCTCCGTGGCCATGGGGTGGCGGGTGCGGTAGGTCCAGGTGGTGGTGGCGCCGTGGCTGTCGCGGCCGGTCGGCAGGCCGTTGGCGACGGCGGTGAGCGCGCTGGGGGCGGTGATCCGGAAGGTGAAGTACGCCTTGTCGGCCGGGTGGTCGTTGGACGGGAAGACGCGATGGGCGGCGTCCGCCTGGTTGGCCATGGCGAGCCCGTCGCCGGTACGGACCCAGCCGCCGGTGTCGGCGGGGCCGGTGGGGTCGCTGGTGTGCGTGACGGTGATCTCGATCGGCTCGCCGGCGTCGATCGGCACGGCGGGGGTGACGATCAGGTCCTCGCCGCTGCTCGTGTACGCGGCCGGCAGGTCGTCGACGGTGACGGCGGAGACCGTCCCGTGGGTGAAGTCGAGGTTGAGCCGCTCCAGGTCCTCGGTGGCGAGGGCGTCGATCCGGGTCACGGCCGCGAGCGGCTTCGTGTTGACCCCCGGATAGGTGAGGGCGAGGTCGTACGCGAGGACGTCGTAGCCGGGGTTGCCGAGGTGCGGGAAGAGCGGGTCGCCGATGCCGAGGGGCGCCGGGGCGGGCAGGGCGGCGGCGACGAGCCCGGTCGAGGCGGCGACCAGGACGGCTGCGCGCAGCCACCTCGCGCGGGGCCGGGGGCGGGGGTCGGGGACGAGCGGCGTGGGCTGCACAGGTGGCGTGGGCGGCATGGGCTGCATGGGCGGCATGGGCCAGGGCCTTTCCGGAGGACTGGCCCTACGGCTACCAGGGCGCCCGCCGCTCCTCCGGGCGGCGCGCTCGCCCGCCACCCGAAGGGGGTCATGTCACGTCATGCCTGACGCGGCTCGGCCGCCGTCCGGCGACGGGCGCGGCTCACGTCGTACACCCCGGGCACGTCCCGCATGGCCCGCATGAGGGCGGGGAGGCCGGCGGCGTCGGGGAGGTGGAGCGTGTAGGTGTGGCGGACCCGCTGCTCGCTGGGCGGCTCGACGGTCGCGGCGACGACGGCGGCCCCTGCGGTGGCGATGGCCTCGGTGAGGTCGGCGAGGAGCCGGGGCCGGCCGAAGGACTCGGCGACGAGCGTGACCCGGCACTGGGGGGTGTCGCCCCAGCGGACGGTGACGGGCTCGCGGCCCACCCCGCGCATGGTGTCGACGGACGCGCAGCCGGCCCGGTGGACGGTGACGGAGCCGCCGCGGACGCGGAAGCCGGTGATCTCGTCGGGCGGTACGGGGGTGCAGCAGCCGGCGGGGCGGACGGCGGTGGGCGGCTCGCCGTCCAGGTCGGCGTGGAGCTCCGCACCGGAGCGCCGGTCGGCGGTGACGCTGGCCTGGGGCCGGGGGCCCACCTCCGCGGGAGCGGCGACGGCCTCGGGGTGGGCCTGGAGCCAGCCGGTGATCGCGATCCTGGCGGCGGGGGTACGGGCGTGGTCCAGCCATTCGGGAGAGGGCCCGGACACGGTGTCCTGGGCGAGCAGCAGCTGGACGGTGTCGCCGTCGCCGAGGACGGTGCTCAGGGGTGCGAGGCGGCCGTTGACCCGCGCGCCGAGGCAGCCGTGGGCGGCCTCGCCGTGCTGCGCGTAGGCGGCGTCGACGCAGCTGGCTCCGGCGGGGAGGCTGATCGTGCCGGGGGCGCTGCCGTCGGCACGGAAGACGGTGATCTCGTCGTCCTCGGCGAGGTGGGCGCGGAGCGAGGTCCAGAAGGTGTCGGGGTCGGGGGCGGACTGCTGCCAGTCGAGGAGCCGCGAGAGCCAGCCGGGGCGGGTGGGGTCGACGCGCTCACCGTCCTCGGCCTGCGGGTCGGGGGCGAGGACGGGGAGGACGGGGTGGGCGGGAACGGGATCCGGGACGGGGTCGGGGACGGGCTGCCCCGTCGACGGCGCCTGTCCCGAGGTCGGCGTCGGGCCTGCGTACGGCTCCTGGCCCGCGTACGGATTGCCGAGGGCGACGACTCCGGCCTCGGCGACCGTGTGCATGCGGTGGGTTCTGATGAGGATCTCGGCGACGGCGCCGTCGGGGGCGGCGATCGCCGTGTGCAGGGACTGGTACAGGTTGAACTTGGGTGCCGCGATGAAGTCCTTGAACTCGGAGATCACCGGGGTGAAACAGGTGTGGAGCTCGCCGAGGACCGCGTAGCAGTCGGCGTCCTCGGCGACGAGGACGAGGAGCCGCCCGAAGTCGCAGCCGCGCAGCTCGCCGCGCTTGAGGCGGACGCGGTGGACGGAGACGAAGTGGCGTGGGCGGACGAGGACTTCGGCGCCGATGCCGGCCTCGCGCAGGACGGCGCCGACCTGTTCGGCCACGGCGCTGAGCGCGTCGCCCGCGTGCGCGTCCCCCGCGATGAGCGCGCGGGTGTTCTCGTACTCCTCGGGGTGGAGGATCGCGAAGACGAGGTCCTCCAGCTCGGTCTTGAGGGCCTGGACCCCGAGCCGTTCGGCGAGCGGGATGAGGAAGTCCCGGGTGACCTTGGCGATCCTGGCCTGTTTCTCGGCCCGCATCACGCCGAGGGTGCGCATGTTGTGGAGGCGGTCGGCGAGCTTGATCGACATGACGCGGACGTCGTTGCCGGTGGCGACGAGCATCTTGCGGAAGGTCTCGGGCTCGGCGGCGGCGCCGTAGTCGATCTTCTCCACCTTGGTGACGCCGTCGACGAGGTAGGCGACCTCGTCGCCGAACTCCCGGCGCACCTGGTCGAGCGTCACCTCGGTGTCCTCGACGGTGTCGTGGAGGAGCGAGGCGGTCAGCGTGGTGGTCTCCGCGCCGAGCTCGGCGAGGATCAGGGTGACCGCGAGCGGATGCGTGATGTACGGCTCGCCGCTCTTGCGGAACTGGCCTCGGTGCGAGGACTCGGCGAGGACGTAGGCCCGGCGCAGTACGGAGAGGTCGGCCTCGGGGTGGTGGGCCCGGTGCGCCTCGGCGACATGGCTGATGGCGTCGGGCAACCGGTCACGGGGGGCCGGGCCGGCGGTGGCGCCGAGCAGGGCGGCGCGGCCGAGGCGGCGCAGGTCGATCCGGGCGCGTCCGCGTCTGCGGACGGTCGGGTCGGTGACGGCGGCTTCCGCCGCGCTCACTGGGTTGGTGGCCTCTGCGCTCATGGGGCACCTCCGGCAACGTCGACCGGCGGTGGGCGGGCCAGGCGTGCCCGGGGGGCCGGTGCTTGATGCTACCGAGCCCACCACGTGGCGCAGTCATGCTCTCGCTCAGCGTGAATCGGATCACCCATTCGAGCGACAAATCAATCGTTGACCGTTTCAGTTCCGGTCGGCGGCCAGCCACACGGGGTCGATGGTGCCCTCGGCGACGATGACGGCGGGGCCGGTCATGTCGATCTCGCCGTCGGGGTGCTCGGTGATGACGAGGGTCCCGCCGAGGACGTCCACGGTGTACGTGACGGGGGTGCCGCTCACGGCGGGGTCGGCGCCGTCGCGGCGGGCCGTGGCGACGGCGACGGCGCACGCGCCCGTGCCGCAGGAGCGGGTCTCGGCGGCGCCGCGCTCGTGGACCCGCATGGCGACGTGCCGGGGGCCGCGGTCGGCGACGAACTCGATGTTCACCCCGTCCGGGTAGACCGCGGCCGGCTCGTAGGGCGGCTCGGTGTACAGCGTGCCCGCGTGGCCGAGGTCCTCGACGAAGGCGACGGCGTGCGGATTGCCCATGTTCACGTTCCGCGCGGGCCAGCTGCGGCCGTCGACGGAGACGGTGACCCCGGCCTCGGAGAGGACCGCGCGGCCCATGGAGACGGTGACGGAGCCGTCCTTGTCGAGGTGGACGCGCTTGATCCCGCCCCGGGTGGCGACGGCGACGTCGCCCGCGGTGACGTGCCCGGCGTGCTCCAGGTAGCGGGCGAAGACCCGGACCCCGTTGCCGCACATCTCGGCGACCGAGCCGTCGGCGTTCCGGTAGTCCATGAACCACTCGGCCTCGTCGGCGAGGTGCCGCGCCTCGGGGTGGGCGGCGCTGCGCACGACGTGCAGCAGCCCGTCCCCGCCGATGCCGGCCCGCCGGTCGCAGAGCCTGGCGACCGCGCCTGCGGTCAGCTCGACGGCGTTGTCCGCGTCGGGGACGATCACGAAGTCGTTCTCGGTGCCGTGGCCCTTGAGGAAGGGGAGCGGCGAGGTCTGCGTGCTGGTCACGAGATCAACTGTACGGGGCGGTGCCGACAAGCGGCGCGGCCGTCCATATGGGGAGCACGGACGTCCACAGCGGGAGCACGGACGTCCACCACGGGAAGCGCGGAGAGCTCCAGCACGGAGAACTGGAGCGCGGAGACCTCGAGCGCCCGGGACTCGAGCGCGGAGAACTCAGCGGAGGCGGGCGACGCGCCAGACGGCCAGGGCGACCAGGACGGCGATCATCGCCACGTACAGGGCGAGGACGCGCCAGTCGGGGCGCTCGCCGGAACCGCGCTGCGGGAGGCCCGGCCACGTGTAGCCGACCTTGCGGGCGGCCATCATGCCCCACCCGGCCGCGCAGGAGCTGATCAGCAGTCCGAGCATGGCGAGGACGGCTCCGCCGTCGCCCGAGCCGAAGGCGAGCGGGAAGGCGAACATCAGGGAGCCGACCGCGGCGAGGGCCACGATCGGGGCCAGCTGCCAGATCCGCAGGCGGCGCTGCGGCCTGAGCTCGACCTCGACCTCGTCGGCGTCCACCTCGACGGCGGTACCTTCCGCGTCGTCAGGTCCGTCCGGTGTCAGACCAGGGGCTCCGACCGGGGCACCGCCCGTCGGGTCGCCCAGGACCGCTTCCTGCTGTTCTCTGTCACGAGGGCCGGCCTCCATCGCCACGCGCCCTCCCCACTCGGACTCCACTTGGTCGATCGATGCTCGATGATGGCACGCTCCTGACCACCGAACGGACTGGCAGGGCGTCCCGATGCCATCACGTGATCAGGCTGTAACCGCTCGTTCGACCAACGAAAGCGCGTCCCGCGGGAGTTCCCCCCGGTCCTCGACGGCTCCGCTGAGCCAGTGGACGCGTGGGTCGCGGCGGAACCAGGAGTCCTGGCGACGGGCGAAGCGCTTGGTGGCGCGCACGGTTTCGGCCCGCGCCTCGTCCTCGGTGCACTCCCCCGCGAGCGCCGCGAGCACCTGCTGGTAGCCGAGGGCGCGGGCCGCGGTGCGGCCCTCGCGCAGCCCCTGGGCCTCCAGGGTGCGCACCTCGTCGACGAGACCGGCGTCCCACATCCGGTCGACGCGCGCGGCGATCCGCGCGTCCAGCTCGGGGCGGCCCACGTCGACGCCGATCTGGACGGTGTCGTAGACGGAGTCGGGGCCGGGGAGGTTGGCGGTGAAGGGCTTGCCCGTGATCTCGATGACCTCCAGGGCGCGGACGATGCGGCGTCCGTTGCTGGGGAGGATCGCGCGGGCCGCCTCGGGGTCGGCGTCGGCGAGCCGGGCGTGCAGGACGCCGGAGCCGCGCTCCTCCAGTTCGGCCTCCAGCCGGGCCCGGACGGCGGGGTCGGTCCCGGGGAACTCCAGGGCGTCGACGGCCCCCCGTACGTACAGCCCCGAACCGCCGACGAGGACGGGGGTGCGGCCTGCGGCGAGCAGCCGGTCGATCTCGGCACGGGCCAGCCGCTGGTACTCGGCGACGCTGGCGGCCTCGGTCACGTCCCAGATGTCGAGGAGGTGGTGCGGGACGCCGCCCCGTTCCTCCAGCGTCAGTTTGGCGGTGCCGATGTCCATCCCCCGGTAGAGCTGCATCGAGTCGGCGTTGACGACCTCGCCGCCGAGCTGTTGGGCCAGAAATACGCCCAGATCGGACTTTCCGGCCGCAGTGGGACCGACGACGGCGATGACCCGCGGGGCGGGAGCTGCACTTCTCACCGCACCAGTCTCGCAAACCTCCCGGCCCGTCCCCGAATGAGCTACGTGACGGCCCCCATCCGACTTCGTTGCCTGTTGCAAGGTTCCGGCCGTCGATCACCGCCGAGACCCTCCCATCCAAGTACGCTATGGAGTGAATATGGGCGTTTTTGCATTGTTTCGCCGCAAGAAGAAGGAAGTGGTCGAGGCCTCGTCGGAGGAGACCGGGGCCGTCGGGCCGTCGGAGGACGACGTGACGGAAGCCGGGGCCGCGGAGACCCGGGCGGCGGTCGATGCCGAAGTCGGCGGTGAGGCCGAGGGCGACGTCACGGCCGAGGCCGATGGCGACGGCGACGGCGACGGCGACGGGACGACTGGGGCCGAGGCCGCACCTGAGGCCGTGGCGGTGGACGGTGCGGAAGACGTCGATACGGACAAGGCGGCGGCCGGAGCGGTCGCCGCCGAGGTCGTGGAGATCCCGAAGCAGCAGTCCGCCGAGGCCGCCGCGGACAACGAGGCAGGCGAAGGCGCCCGCAAGTAGGCCCCCGGGGTCCTGGGGGCAGGACACGGAACACGGACCCCCAGAGGGTCCGCGGAGGGAAGGTGCCCCATGGGTCTCCTGGATTCGCTGAAGGCCAAGCTCGCTCCTGCCAAGGACAAGGTGGCCGACCTCGCGCAGCAGCACGGCGGGAAGATCGACCACGGCCTCGACAAGGCCGCGAAGATGGTCGACGAGAAGACCAAGGGCAAGTACAGCGACAAGATCCAGTCCGGTACCGGCAAGGCCAAGGACGCGGTTGACCGGATCGGCCACAAGGACGACGGCACGCCCGGGAGCGGCGGCGCGACCCCGCCGCCGGCCGCCTGACGACCGGCGTCACCCGAACCCGACAGTCCCTCCGCACGGCGGACGGCCGCGGAGCATCACGCTCCGCGGCCGTCCGCCGTTCCTGCGTTCCTGCGCCGCTGCGTCGCTGCTTCGAGGCTTCGAGGCTTCGAGGCTTCGAGTCGTCAGGACCAGGCGGCGACGACGTACTCCACCCCGTACGGGGCGTCCTCGTGGAGGAGTCGGCCTTCCAGGCCGGCGCCCTCGGCCGCGCCCGCGAGGACCTGCCAGGGCGCGCGGCCGGCCGCCTTCAGTTCGTACGCGAGCTCCTCGTCCAGCGCGAGCAGCGCGGCCACGTCGGCCGCGCCCAGCGCGCGGGCCGCCTCCGCGTCGAAGCCGGCCGCCCGCTCATCCAGGTAGCCGGGGGCCTTCACGGTCCGGCAGGCGCTGCCGTCCCCCATCACGAGGAGCGCGACCCGGTCGGCGGAGGCGGCGAGCTCGCGGCCGGTCGCCGCGCAGGCCTCGACCGCCTCACGCTCGCCCACCGCCAGGCCCTCGACGGGCGCGGCAGTCCAGTCGGCGCGGCCGAGGAGCCAGGCGCCGACGGTGAGGCTCGCGGGCAGCGGGCGATCGCCGGCGGGCCCGTCGCCGAGCCGTACGGAGAGGTCGACCCCGAAGCCGGCGAAGGAACCCTCCGTACCGGCCGGGAAGACGCCGTCGGCGCCCTCACCGGAGGGTCCGACGACGTACAGCCGGTCGGGGCGCGAGGCGGCGAGCAGTCCGACGGCATCGGCGCAGGCGGTCCGCGCGGCGTCCAGCTCGGGGGCGGCGCCGGTCGCGACCTCGGGTACGAGGAGCGGCGGGCAGGGGCAGACGGCTGCGGCGACAAGCATGATCCGCACCCTACTGCGCCGTCACGCCGCGCCCGCGTCACTGCTGCGCCCCGCGTCGGCGCCGCACCCTTCCTACCGCCAGGCCCGGGTCAGTCATGCCCGGGTCAGCCCCGCGCCCTCCCTGCTACCTGGCCCGGGTCGGCGCCGCCCTCGTCACCGCCGGGCCTGGGTCAGCGCCCGCGCCCTCGCCGTCAGTGGCTGCCGCAGGCCGGTGCGTCGGCCGTGGGGAGCGGCTCCGGGACGCCGATCTTCGGCAGCCCGAGCAGCACGCCCGCCGGCTTCGCGGCGGCCTCGGTGGTGCGCTTCTCCCAGGCGTCGCCGGCGCGGGTACGGCGTACCGACGTCGTCGGGCCCTCGGCGAGCAGGTGGTGCGGGGCGGCGTAGGTGATCTCGACGGTCACGACGTCGCCGGGCCGGACGTCCTGCTCCGGCTTGGTGAAGTGGACGAGCCGGTTGTCGGGCGCGCGGCCCGAGAGGCGGTGCGTGGCGCCGTCCTTGCGGCCCTCGCCCTCGGCGACCATGACCTCCAGGGTGCGGCCGACCTGCTTCTTGTTCTCCTCCCAGGAGATCTCCTCCTGGAGCGCGACGAGGCGCATGTAGCGCTCCTGCACGACGTCCTTGGGGATCTGGTCGTCCATGTCGGCGGCCGGGGTGCCGGGCCGCTTGGAGTACTGGAAGGTGAAGGCGTTGGCGAAGCGGGCCTCGCGGACGGCGTGCATCGTCTGCTCGAAGTCCTCCTCGGTCTCGCCGGGGAAGCCCACGATGATGTCGGTGGAGATGGCGGCGTGCGGAATGGCCGCGCGGACCTTCTCGATGATCCCGAGGAAACGCTCCTGCCGGTACGAGCGGCGCATCGCCTTGAGGATCGAGTCCGAGCCGGACTGCATCGGCATGTGGAGCTGCGGCATCACGTTCGGCGTCTCGGCCATCGCCGCGATCACGTCGTCGGTGAAGTCGCGGGGGTGCGGGGAGGTGAAGCGGACCCGCTCCAGGCCCTCGATCTGCCCGCAGGCGCGCAGCAGCTTGGAGAAGGCCTCGCGGTCGCCCAGGTCCGAGCCGTACGCGTTGACGTTCTGGCCGAGCAGGGTGATCTCGGAGACGCCCTCGGCGACCAGGGCCTCGATCTCGGCGAGGATGTCGCCGGGCCGGCGGTCCTCCTCCTTGCCGCGGAGCGCGGGGACGATGCAGAAGGTGCAGGTGTTGTTGCAGCCGACGGAGATCGAGACCCAGGCGGCGTAGGCGGACTCGCGCCGGGTCGGCAGCGTGGAGGGGAAGGCCTCCAGCGACTCGGCGATCTCGATCTGCGCCTCCTCCTGGATGCGGGCGCGCTCCAGGAGCACCGGCAGCTTGCCGATGTTGTGCGTGCCGAAGACCACGTCGACCCAGGGGGCCTTCTTGACGATGGTGTCGCGGTCCTTCTGGGCGAGGCAGCCGCCGACGGCGATCTGCATGCCCGGGCGCGTGGTCTTCATCGGCGCGAGCCGGCCGAGGTTGCCGTACAGCTTGTTGTCGGCGTTCTCCCGCACCGCGCAGGTGTTGAAGACCACGACGTCGGCATCGCCGTCGGACCCGCCGGGCGCCCGCACGTAGCCCGCCTCTTCCAGCAGACCGGAGAGCCGCTCGGAGTCGTGCACGTTCATCTGGCACCCGTAGGTACGAATCTCGTAGGTCTTGGATCCTTCAACGCTCACTGCGGGACTCCGGTCGCTGCTGCTGGTCATGAGTCACCAGGGTAGGCGGTCCGGGGAGTGCCCCGGCTGGTCCGTTCTCCGCCATTCACACATCAGAGTGTTCATTCGAACATGACCGTGATAGAAACGAGTCATGGGTGTCGCCAATCGTCTGGACCTGACCCTGCGATTGGTGCAGGGCTCCGACCGGGTTTCCGTGTCGGAGCTCTCCCATCGACTGGGCGTCTCGGAAATGACCGTGCGCAGGGACCTCGACGCGCTGGAGCGTCAGGGCCTGGTCCGCAGGGTGCACGGGGGCGCCGTCGCGACCCGCGTACGGGAGGAGCACGCGGGGTTCTCCGCGCGGGAGCCGTGGCAGGCCGCCACCAAGGACCGGCTGGGCGCGGCGGCTGCCGCGCTCGTGGAGCCGGGCTCACGCGTCCTGCTGGACGCGGGGACCACGACCGTGCACGTCGCCGAGCACCTGGCGGCCCGCGGCCCGCTGACGGTCGCCGTGCTCAGCCTCCAGGCCGCGGTGGTCCTGGCCGACCGGCCCGGGATCGATCTGCTGATCGTCGGGGGCCGGTCCCGCCCCGGCGAACGCTCGCTCGTCGGCCCGCTCGCCCTGCGCACGCTGGAGTCCCTGGCCTTCGACTGCTTCCTGATGTCCATCGGCGGCGTGCACGCCGAGCACGGCTGGTCGGAGTTCTCCCTGGACGACGCCGCCGTCAAGCAGGCCGGGCTCGCCCGGGCCGGCCGCACGGTCGCGGTCGCGGACGCGACCAAGCTGGGCGTGCGCGCGTTCAGCCGGGTCGCCCCGCTCGCCGCGGTGCACCACTTCGTCACCGACAGGGCCGCCGAGGACGCCGCCACGCATCCCGGTGGCCCGCTGTCGCTGGACGCGCTGCGGGACGCGGGCGTCGACACGGTCCTGGCCTGAATCCGCCTGTATCCGCACGCCGTACTCGCGAACGTACCGAGGAGTGATCCGCCCGTGACCACCGTTCCCCGCTCGCTGATGATCCTCGTCGCCGGCCCCTACCGCTCGGGCACCGGCGACGACCCCCTCAAGCTCGAAGCCAACGTACGGGCGATGAACGAGACCGCTCTCGTGCTCTTCCGCGCCGGGCACCTGCCGGTCACCGGCGAGGCCCTCGCCCTGCCGCTCCTGGAGACCGCCGGCGGCGCCGCCCCCGGCGACGCGCTCTTCCAGGAGATCTTCCACCCCGTCGCCGACCGGCTGCTCTCCCGCTGCGACGCGGTCCTGCGGATCGGCGGCCCCTCCGAGGGCGCGGACATGATGGTCGCGCACGCCCGTGAGCAGGGCCTGGACGTGTACGGCGACCTGGCCGCCGTCCCGGCCGCCCGATGACCGCCGGCATCGACACCCCCGACCGTCGCGGCCGCACCGGCCTGGACCGGCAGGGCCGCGACCTCACCGGCAACCCGCGCGTGCGGATCGTCGACGTGGAGGTGCTCTCCTGCGACTGGTACGTCCTGCGCAAGACCACCTTCGACTTCCTGCACAGCGACGGGCACTGGAGCCGCGAGCAGCGCGAGACCCACGACCGCGGCGACGGGGCGACCGTCCTGCTCCACAACACCGACCGCCGTACGGTGCTGCTGACCCGTCAGTTCCGCCTCCCCGCCTACGTCAACGGCCACCCCGACGGCATGCTCCTCGAAACCGCGGCGGGGCTCCTGGACGACGACGGCCCGGAGGAGGCGGTCCGGCGGGAGGCCGCCGAGGAGACCGGACTCGTCATCGGCGCCGCCGAGCGCGTCTTCGAGGTCTACATGAGCCCCGGCTCGGTCACCGAACGGGTGCACTTCTTCGCCGCCCCCTACGACACGGCCGGGTTCTCCGAGGGTGGCGGCGGGGTCGCCGCCGAGGGCGAGGACATCACCACCGTGGAGCTCCCCTTCGAGGAGGCGCTCGCCATGGTCCGCGACGGCAGGATCGCCGACGCCAAGACCGTCATGCTGCTCCAGTGGGCGGCCCTTGACGGCCCGTTCCGGCGGGCCGACCCGCCGGAGCCGCCCCCCTGCGGTTTTCCGCAGGGTGCTGGAGGGGAAGCCTCATACCGGGGCTGAGCTGGGATTTCTAGCGTGGAGAGGTGACCGGGACGGAGCGTCCCGGGAAGCCTCGCCACCTTGGAGACCCCACCATGCCGCTCAGCCACCAGCTCCTTCTGGCCCAGGCCCAGGAACCCGCCGACGGTGTCGCCGGCTGGGCCGCGGGGCTCGTCGAGACGATGGGCGGGCCCGGAGCGGGGCTCGCCATCGCGCTGGAGAACCTGTTCCCGCCGCTGCCCAGCGAGGTGATCCTGCCCCTGACCGGCTTCGCCGCCGGGCAGGGGGTGCTCAGCCTGGCCTCGGCGCTCTTCTGGACGACCCTGGGTTCGGTGGTCGGGGCCGTGGCCCTCTACTGGATCGGCGCGCTGTTCGGACGCCGGCGCATGCACGCGCTGTGGGCGCGGCTGCCGCTGGTGAAGGTCTCCGATCTGGAGCGCACCGAGGACTGGTTCGCGCGGCACGGCACCAAGGCGGTGCTCCTGGGGCGGATGGTGCCGATCTTCCGCAGTCTGATCTCCGTGCCGGCCGGCGTCGAACGGATGCCGTTGCCCGTCTTCCTCCTCCTCACCACGGTCGGCAGCCTCGTCTGGAACAGCGTGCTCGTGCTGGCCGGGTACTGGCTCGGGGACCGCTGGGACCTGGTCGAGGGGTACGTCGGCATCGTCTCCAAGGCCGTCCTGGTGCTGGCCCTCGTGGCCCTGGCCGCGTACCTCGCCGTACGGCTCCGGGGACGCGGGCGCGCCCAGCACCGCCGTACCTCGTGACCGGCGGGCGGGGGCCTGGGCCATTCGGACGATCTTGTACGGGCCCGGGGGTGGCACTAGCCTCGGGGACCGTGCGAGGGGACGAAGGGGTCGAAGGGGCGGGCGTCGAAGGGGCCGGCGTCGAAGAGGCGGGGACCGAAGGGGCCTGGGCCGAAGGGGTCGAAGGGGTCGAAGTGGTCGAAGGGGCTGGACAGGGCGGCGCGGTGGCTCCGTTGACGAGCCGGTTCGCCGGCGCCCTCCTCGGGTGCCTCACCGCCCTGCTCGGTGCGCTGTTCTTCCTCGTCGCGGGGGCCGTCCTCGGGCCCTTCCTGCTGTGGCCCCGCACCCGGCCACGGGCCCGGCGGAGGCTGACGGCCGGGGCGCGGCGCCTCGCGGCCCTTGAACGCCGGCGCCGCTCCGCCTTCTTCGGCGACCGCTTCCCCGGCCCGTACACGGTCTCGGACCGGCGGCTGCTGCGCTATCTCGCGGTCCGGAGCTGGACGGGCCTGGTGTACGGGATCGTCCTCGGGCTCCTCGGCTTCGGCGCCGTCCTGGCCGGACTGTTCGTCGGGGGCGTCGTGCGCGGCACGCTCGGCTGGGCGGAGCTGCTCCCGCAGCTGCTCCTCGGCGGTGTGCTGCTCTTCCTGGACGTCCAGGGCCTGCACGCGCTGGCCGCGCTGGACGCCCGGCTCGCCCGCGCGTGCTTCGGGCCCTCCGAGCGGGAGCTGCTCCGGCGCCGGATCGACGAACTCGCCGTCAGCCGGGCCGCCGTCGTCCAGGCCGTGGACGCCGAGCGCCGGCGCATCGAGCGCGACCTCCACGACGGCGTGCAGCAGCGGCTCGTGGCGCTCGCCATGCTGCTCGGCCGGGCGCGCCGGAGCCGGGACCGCGACCCCGAACAGGCGGAGGCCCTGCTCCTCCAGGCGCACCGGGAGGCCGGGGACGTCCTGGCCGAACTGCGTGACGTGGCCTGGCGGGTGTACCCCTCCGCGCTCGACAGCCTGGGGCTCGAAGAGGCGCTGGGCGGGGTGGCGCAGCGGTGCGCCGTCCCGCTGCGCATCCGGTTCGAGGTCGCGGGGCCGCTGCCCCGGCCCGTGGAGACGGCGGCGTACTTCGTCGTGTCCGAGGCCGTCACCAATGCCGCCAAGCACGCCTCGGCCTCCTCCGTCTCCGTCCACGTGTCCCGCCAAGGCCCGCTGCTCACGCTGCGGATCGTGGACGACGGGCGGGGCGGCGCGGACCCCGGGGGCAGCGGGCTGACCGGCCTGCGCAGCCGGGTCGCCGCGCTCGACGGCGTCCTGCGTGTCGACAGCCCCCTCGGGGGACCCACCACTCTTGTCGCGGAGTTGCCGTGCGCGTGATCCTGGCCGAGGACTCGACCCTGCTGCGGGAGGGGCTGGTCCGCCTGCTCGTCGAGGAGGGCCACGAGGTCGTGGCCGCGCTCGGCGACGCGGTGACCCTGGTCGCGGAGGTCGAGGGGCGCCGCCCGGACGTCGCGGTCGTCGACATCCGGATGCCGCCCACGCACACCGACGAGGGGCTGAGGGCCGCCGTGGAGATCCGCGAGCGGTGGCCGGACGTCGGTGTCGTCGTGCTCTCGCAGCACGTCGAGCGGAGCTACGCGGCCCGGCTCCTCGCCGCCGGGGCGGAGCGGGTCGGCTATCTCCTCAAGGACCGGGTGGCGCAGGTCGAGGAGTTCCTCGACGCGCTGGAGCGGGTCCACGCGGGCGGGGCGGCGCTCGACCCGGAGGTCGTACGGCAGCTGGTGGTGCGCAGCACGCACGGCGATCCCCTGGCCCGGCTCACCCCGCGCGAACGCGAGGTGCTGGAGGTGCTGGCCCAGGGGTACACGAACGCGGCCATCGCGCGGCAGCTGCACCTCTCCCTGAGCGCGGTGGAGAAGTACCTCAACGCCGTCTTCGACAAGCTGGAGCTGCACAGGGCCGACGGCTACAGCCGCCGGATCCTGGCCGTGCTGCGCTATCTGGAGTCCTGACCACGTCTCTCGGTCGCCGAGACGCAGGTGGGTGTGCTTGTCGCCTGCTCGGCGGAGGCGCGGTGGGTGTGACGCGTTCCTCGGAGGTGTTGCGGGTGTTGGGGGTGTGAGGCGGGGGACGGGTGGGCAGTGAATGCTCGTTCGAATGGAGAGTGTCTGTTCTGTGGGAGAAACCTTGAGTGTGTGCGTGATCGGTGCGGGGCTGTCGGGGCTGGCGGCCGCACACGCTCTGGCGGGCAAGGGGATCGACTTTGTCTGTCTTGAGCGGGCGGTCGATGTCGGCGGGATCTGGCGGCAGCCGGCGGCCGGCGAGCCGGGGCCCGGGTATCAGTCGCTGCATCTGAACACCGCGAAGCAGCTGACGGGGTACACCGAGTTCCCGATGCCCGACGCGTACCCCGTCTATCCGCGGCACAGCGAGATCGCGGCCTATCTGCGGTCCTTCGCCGAATGGGCGGGGGTGTTGGACCGCGTCGAGTTCGGCGTCGAGGTCGTGTCGGTGCGGCAGGAGGGCGACGACGCGTCGTGGACGGTCGTCAGCCGGGCGGCGGACGGGGCGCTGGAGTCGCGGCGGTTCGCTCATGTCGTCGTCGCGTCGGGGCACAACACGGTGCCGACGCTGCCGAAGCCCGCGCCGCCCGGCTCCGACGGGTTCGCCGGCAGGATTCTGCATTCCGTCGACTACCAGGACGGGGCCGACTTCGCCGGGCAGCGCGTCGTCGTCGTGGGCCTCGGGGCGTCGGCGGTGGACATCGCCACGGACCTCTCCCGGCATGCCGCGCGCACCGTGCTCTCGGTGCGCCGGGGGCTGCACATCGTTCCCAAGCAGCTCCACGGCATATCGGTCGACGAGATGGCCGAGGAGCCGTGGTTCACCGCCATGTCCCTGCCCGAGCAGATCGCCTTCGCCGAGGAGGCCCTGCGGATCGCGCGGGGCAAGCTCTCCGACTACGGCCTGCCCGAGCCGGACCACCCGCTCTTCTCCTCCCCCGTGACCATCTCGGACGAGATCCTCAGCCGCATACGCCACGGCGCGGTGACCCCCAGGCCGGGGATCGACCACCTCGACGGCAGGCGGGTGGTCTTCACCGACGGGACGTCGGAGGAGGCCGACGCGATCGTCTACTGCACCGGCTACCGCATGGACTTCCCGTTCCTGCCCGAGGGATGCCCGGCCGGGCCGGGCGGGTCGGTCGAGCTGTACCGGCGGGTCGTCGCTCCCGGCCGACCCGGCCTGTACTTCGTCGGCCTGGTCCGCCCGATGGGCGCGATCACACGGCTCGTGGAGGGCCAGACGCATTGGGTCGCGCGCATCATCGGCGGCGAGGTCGTTCTGCCGGACGCGGACGCGATGCGCGAGGAGATCGATGCGTACCTGAGCGGCATCGCCGAGCGTTACGGCACGGCGGAGGGCGGCACCTCCATCCAGGTCGACGTCGGCCCCTACCTCCAGGAGATGCGAGGGCTCCAGAACGTCTGAAGTCCGAAGGCCCGGCCGGGCGCCGCGCCCGGCCCCCTGTACGGCGAAGCTCCCGGTGGAGATCCACCGGGAGCTTCGCCGTCGAGGTGCCGCTAGACCCGCGCCGCCGCGCGGCGCAGCAGTTCCGTCGGCGGCCTGACGGCGTAGGCCTCCGACGAGAGGTACGCGGTCACCCGGGGCGGGTGGCCCTGCTGGTGGGCGAGCGCGAGGTAGGCGATGAGGCCCACTCCGTCCTTCGGCTGCCGCGGGGTGAGGGCGGACAGCGACCGGACCAGCGGGGCGGGGTCCATGCCGTGGCTCCGCAGGACGTCCACCGCCCGGTCGAGGACCTCTCCGTCGTCGCGGGCGTAGTCGCGCACCGGGATGTGGAGGGTGAAGCCGCTGGGGCGTCCGGTCTCCGTCTCGGTGAAGGAGTGGCAGGACAGGCCGGGCCGCCGGTCGAGGTCGTCGGCGGCGGCGGTGGCCCGGAAGAACTCCTGGATCTCCGCCGGCCCCGGGCCGGAGCCCGTACGGGACAGACCGCCCGCCTCGGCGGCCGACAGGTCGAGGTGCCGGGCGTAGACCTTCACCCGCGGCGTCTCCCAGTGGCCCAGGTCCAGGGCGAGGAAGGGGTGGCCGTCGGCCTTCGGCAGCGCCGCGTACGCCCGTTTGTAGCCGAGTCGGCGCAGGGCCTTCCGTACGGTCTTGGCGGAACGTTTCGCCCCTGACGCGGCCGGGTTCAGGTACACCTTGACCTTGGGCACGCCGCCGGGCAGCAGCTCCAGCGCGATCCACAGCGCCAGCGGGCCCTTCGGCTCGGCCGGGAAGAAGAGGTCCTCGATCTCGTCGAGCCGCTCGGTGGAGAAGTCCCAGCGCCGGGCCATCGCGCGGACGACCTCCAGGCCGATCCGGCCGTTCTCCGCCCGGGTGTCCGCGCCGCAGCCCGGTTCCACCAGCACGCGCAGTGCCGGAGCCCGGCCGGGGCTGAAGGAGAGCGAGTACTCGACGGGGGTGTGGTCGTCGGAGAGGAAGGTACGCGTCGGCGGCGGCAGGGCCAGCGACCGCTCGGCAGCCGGACCCAGCGCCTCGACCAGGGTCTGCGCGTACGCCTCCGTGTCGGCCGGAGAGAGTCCCGCGACGTCGCAGAGGCGTACCAACTGGGCCCGGGTGAAGGTGCCGAGCGTGCCGGCCCCCGGATCCGGAGAGATGTCGGAGAGCAAGTCGGTCACCAACCCCCCGCCAGGAAGCGGGGTCTGCATGAAGATACCCGCCGACGAGGGCGGGTATCCCGGTGCGAACCGACACGGGGTGGTGACTCTGACAAAGCGGTGTCGGTGGATATGTGGTCCACGACAGCTCCTCTACCTCATACGCAACACTGATGCCGCGTCGATCACTACCCCTGCGATCGAATACTCATGCAGGGATCTTGAGGCAGTGGAAAATTTGTCGATCAGTTGGTGAGCCAGGACAGGAACTGGCTCCAGCGGCCCTTCCGTTCGTCCTTGCCCTCCCCGCCGGAGTGCGCGCCGGACGCGGTGGCGGCCGCGCCGGCCCGCGCGTCGCCGCGTCCCGACGACGGGACGGGGGTGAACTTGGAGGGCAGCGTGGCCAGGGCCCGGTTGAAGGGACCGGGACGCCAGATCAGGCTGTCCTCCGGTACGGCGAGTTCGACGTCCGGCAGGCGGTTGAGCAGGTGCTCGATGGCCGTGACGGTGATGTGCCGGGCCGGCTCCTTGGACGGGCAGCCGTGCGGGCCCGCGCTCCACGCCAGGTGGGACCGGTTGCTGCCGGCCGTGCGGGCGGCCGCCAGCGCGGGGCTCGAGTTGGCGGCGGCGAAGCTCACCAGCATCAGCTCCCCGGCCTGCACCTTCTCGCCCGCGAACTCCATGTCCACGGCCGGGTAGTGGGGCGCGTAGTTCGACATCGGCGGGTTGTCCCACAGCGTGTCGTCGAGCGCCTCCCCGATCAGACCGCCGCCGTCGGCGTAGCGGTCGTCGGTGAGCAGCCGGTGCAGGGTGTTGCCGAGGAGGTTGCGCAGCGGTTCGGCGCCCGCGCCGAGGAGCAGGGCGAGCTGGTCGACCATCTCCTGGTCGGTCAGGTTGGCGTGGTGCTGCATCAGCCAGGACGTGACGTCTTCGCCCGGCCGGCTCCGCTTGAGCGTGACCAGTTCCTGCACGGCCCCGAACAGCACCGCGGTCGCCTTCTCGGCGTTCACCCCGTCGAACATCCCCGAGATGCCGAACAGCACCCGGTCACCGATGCCGGCCGGGCAGCCGAAGAGTTCGTTGAACACGAACAGCGGGAGCTGCTTGGCGTAGTCGCCGAGCAGGTCCGCCGAACCGCGGGAGCTGAACTGGGAGATCAGGTAGTCCGAGATCCGCTCGGTGTTCCGGGCCAGCCGGTGCGAGTCGACCCGGGCCATGCTGTCCGTGATCGCCTGGCGCAGCCGCAGGTGCTCGCCGCCGTCACTGAACATGCAGTTCTGCCGGTACGCGAGAAGGGGCACGACCGGGCTGTCCCGCGGGATCCGGCCCTCGTTGAAGTCCCGCCACAGGCGCGCGTCCTTGCGGAAGGACGCGGAGTCCTGGAGCAGCTGGAGCGCCGTCGCGTAGTCGGTGACGAGAGTGGCCTCCACCCCGGGGGCGAGCTCCACGGGCGCGGTGGGCCCGTTGTGGCGCAGGTAGGCGTAGAACGCCTGGGGGTCCGCGGCGAACTCCGGTCCGTGCAGCGGGACCCGGGCGCCGGAGGCGTGGGCGGGGCAGCCGGGCGGGGGTGCCGGGGCGGGGGTCTGGGTGTCCATGTCGGCTACTGCTCCTGTCGGGCGCGGTCCAGCAAGAAGCGGACCAGGGTGGTCAGTGCGTCGGCGGACGACTTCTCGTCGCGCGCGTCGCAGGTGACGACGGGGGTGTCGTCGAGCAGGTCCAGCGCCTCGCGCAGCGCCGGCTCGTCCCGCAGGGGCGAGCCGTCGAAGTGGTTGACGGCGATGGCGTATTCCAGCCCGTACTGCTCGATCAGGTCGATGACCCCGAAGGAGTCCGCGAGCCGCTCGGGGTCGACGAGGACCAGCGCGCCGAGGGCCCCGCGCGCGAGGTCCTCCCACATCTGCACGAACCGTTGCTGGCCGGGGGTGCCGAACAGGTACAGCACGATGCGGTCGCTGATGGTCAGCCGGCCGAAGTCCATGGCCACCGTGGTGGTGGTCTTGCTCCGGACGCCCTTGAGGTCGTCGATGTGCTCGGCGGCCTGCGTCATCCGCTCCTCGGTGGTCAGCGGCTCGATCTCGGAGATCGAGCCGATGAACGTGGTCTTGCCCACCGCGAAATGTCCGACGACGAGGATCTTCACCGGGATCTGCGAAGCCCCGTCGCGTACGTAGTCCTGTTTACCCAAACTTGGCGCGGAGACCATTCAGCACCTCCTCCAGGATTTCCCGGTCGGCGAGGACGGCCCGGCGCACCGGGGAGCGCGTGACGAGGTAGCCGCCCTCGGTCAGGGCGGCGAGCAGGATCTTCACCACGCCGAGCGGGAGCCGGGTGTGGCCGGAGATCTCGGCGACCGACAGGTAGCCGGCGGAGCAGATGTCGAGCAGCCGCTGCTCCTCGGGGGAGAGCCGGGTGGGCCGCTGGCCCTCCTCCGGCGCCGCGGTCACCAGCGTGATCAGGGAGAGCTGCTGCTCGTCGGGCAGGCCGCGTCCCTTGGTGATGACGTACGGCCGGACCAGCTCGGCGGCCTCCGGCTCCCACTCCTCATGTCCCGTCATGAGCGCGTGCCGAGGCTCTCGCGCGGCGGCGTCATGAGCACCTTGCCGAGTTGGCCGACGAGCTGCTGCATCCGGAAGGTGATGTCCGCCATGTCGACGTCCGGGGACGCGGAGACGCCGAGGTAGGCGCCCTCACCGGCGGAGATCAGGAAGACCCAGCCGCCGTCGAACTCGACCAGGGTCTGCCGCCACTGCGCGCGCGGGTCCTCGCAGAAGAAGCCGAGCGAACGGCTCAGCGACTGCACACCGCTCATCGCGGCAGCGACGCGGTCCGCGTTGTCCTTGTCGTAGTCGTTCGACCTGGCCATCAACAGGCCGTCGGCGGATATCAGGACCGCGTGCAGCGCCCCGGGAATCTCCAGGGCGCTGTCGAGCATCCATGACAGATCGTCGTTCACGAGACCTCATGTCCTTCGCTGCTTGCACCAGATGTGCTGCTCGTCCGGTCCGACCCCTCCGGGACGGAGGCCCGGCCGGACTGCGTGCCTCGCTGGAAGGCACCCATGATCGCCGCCGCTTCGACTTCGGAGCGGCTCGAAGCCTGTGCGGGCGTACTGCTGGGCACGATGGCCATCGGCCGCTTGCGGCGCCGCTTCGGCAGGCCGTCGTCGGTCGAGGGCGTGGCGGGCACGGCTTCGGGCCCGGCCGGGTGCGGTACGCCGGGAGTGGTCACGGGCGGCGCCGCGGGCTTCTGCACCGGCACGCTGGTGAGCAGCTCGTGCGGCAGCAGGACGACCGCGCGCACGCCGCCGTAGGGGGAGGACGAGTCCACGGACACCTCGAATCCGAAGCGCTCGCACAGCACGCCGATCACCGCGAAGCCGAACTGCGGCGGGTTGCCGAGTCTGGAGACGCCGGTGACGCGGTTGCTGGTGAGCAGCCCCTCGGCGCGGGCCCGCTCCTCGTCGCTCATGCCGACGCCCGCGTCGTCGACGACGATGCACACGCCCTTGGGCACGGTGCGGATGTTGATCTCGACGACGGTGTCCGGGCTGGAGTAGCTGGTGGCGTTGTCGAGGAGTTCGGCGAGCGCCAGCGCCATCGGTTCGACGGCACGGCTGGTGATGCCGAAGTCGACGCGCGAGAGGATCTCCACGCGCCGGTAGTGGCGGATCCGGCCCTGGGCGCTGCGGACCACGTCGTACACGGACGCCACGTCGCGGTGGCGGCCGAGCCAACCGTCGCAGAGCACGGCGATGGACTGCGCACGCCGGCCGAACTGCGAGTTGGTGTGGTCGATCTCGAGCAGATCCTGGAGCAGGGCGGACTCGCCGTACTTGCTCTGCAGCCGTGAGACGACCAGTTGCTGTTCGGCGGCGAGACCCTGGAGCGTCCGCATCGCGGACTTCAGGACGGTCTTCGTCGCTTCATCGGCCTGTTCCTGCGCCGCTTCGACGGACTGTGTGTAGTGGTTCTCCAGGTCGGAGTAGTGGCTCCGGAGCCCGCCGATCTGCTGCCTCAACGTCTGGGCCGCCTTGCGCTGGCGGACGATGACGGCGATGGCGACAAGAACGAGGACCGACAGAGCCCAGAGCAGCGGGTTCTGTATGTATTCCGTCATAAGACTCTCTTCAGGCGACCGACGGCCAGTTACTGAATTCCCGTCAATGCGGTGCACCGGCGGACCGCCCATATCGGGACGCCTGCCCGGAACACCCCCGAAGTCGGAGGTATGCTCCTGCGCTTATCCGCCCGCCCCGCTTGCGCGCAGATCGTATCACTGTGCGATTAGGTGACTGTCCGTCAATAGACAGGCTGACCAGACCAGTCGGACGGTACGGGACGGGCGCCCGGCCCCTGGGGCCGCGCCGACCGGGCGGAATACCGGCGACGGCGTGCGTCGCCCCAGGTCACGGGCGCTGCCGGAGCCTCCGACACCATCCCTCGGGGCACCGATGAGACGCGCCGATCAGCACACATGAGGGTGCTCAGCGGCGGCGCTCGGCGGGCTCGGCGACCTCGGCGGGCTCGGCAGGCTCGGCGACCTCGGCGGCCTCCGGCGCCGGACGCGGCTTCCGCCGCAGCAGACCGGTGGCGGCGAGCACCGCGACCGCCCCGAGCCACACCGTCCAGCCGAGCGGCTCCCGCAGCACCACGGCGCCGAGGACCACGGCCACCGCGGTCATCAGGTACGTCACGGTCGAGGCCACCGTCGGCCCGTCCTTGATGATCAGCTCGAAGTTGAGCAGGGCGGCGCATCCGGTGCAGACCACGCCGAGGACGAGCACCGCGATCACCGAGTCGGTGCGCCAGGTGATGGTCTGGAGGCCCAGGAAGGGGAAGGCGACGAGCAGCAGCACGGTGGCCGCGCTCAGCTGCCCACCGGCCAGCATCAGCGGCGGGATGCCCTTGCCCACGAGGAACTTGCCCATGTACGCGAAGCTGGCGCCGAAGCTGATCGAGCCGAGGACGAAGCAGAGGATGCTCCAACCCGTCCCCGCCGAGGCCGAGTTCCACGGCGAGGCGATGAGGGCGGTGCCCCCGAGACCGAGGAGCACACCGCCCGCCTTGAAACCGGAGACCCGCTTCTCCTGGCCGAGCAGCAGGGCGGCCGCCAGGGTCCAGATCGGTGCGCTGCCGTTGACGACGGCGGCGACGCTGCTGGAGCCGGCGATCTCCCCCTCGGCGTACAGGGTCCACGGAACCGCGTTGCCGAGCAGCGCGGCGACGGTCAGATGCCCCCAGGTCGCCGCCTCCCTGGGCAGCCCGAGTCCCTTCGCGTACCCGATGGCGAGGATGACGACGGCGCCGAGCGCGAGCCGGATCAGCACCATCTGCACCGGTGAGAACCCGTACCCGGCGATCTTGATCCACAGGAATACGGAGCCCCAGATGAGGCTCAGCGCGGCCAGCCGCGTGTACGTGGCCTTGGACATGGGTGTTCCCGCTCTCCGGAGGGCTCGGCAAGGAGTAAAGGAAGAAGGAAGGAAGAGAAGAAGGGGGACGCGCGGAGCTCGCCGCGGTACGGGAACGAGCCTCGCACCGGCCATCGGGCGGGTCCAGCAACGTCTGCTGGACGGTACCGTCCACGCCCCGTGGCGAATCGGGGACCCGAGCGGGTCCCCCGGCCGGCTCAGGCGGCGACGGCCGCCCTGGCCACCGTACGCAGCGCGTCCAGGACGGCGGCGATCTCCGGCGAGGTCTGGCTGCCCTCCCGCACGGCCGCGAAGACCGTACGCGAGGGCGCCTGCTCGGTGAACGCGCGCACCGTCACCTCGGGACGCGGCGCCGGCCTGGCCATCCGCGGGACCAGCGCGACCCCCAGGCCGAGCCGCACCGCCGCGAGCGTGGCGTCCCAGTCGCCGATGGCGTGGGAGGCCTGCGGGGTGAACCCGGCCGCCGTACAGGCGGCGACGCCGATGTCGTGGCACATCCCCGTCGTGGCGAAGATCCAGGTCTCCCGGGCGAGGTCGGCGAGGACGAGCCTGGGGCTGTCGAGGAGCCGGTGTCCCTCGGGGAGGGCGATGTCGAAGGGGTCCTCGCAGAGCGCGACCCGGTGGAAGCGCGCGTCGAACCGGCCGTCCTCGCCCGCCGGTCCCGGGTTCAGCGCGGTGTCCGCGGAGATGACGACGTCCGTCTCCCCGCGGTGGAGCAGGGAGAAGCTCTCCGGCGGGTCGACCTCGGCCAGCGAGGTCCGCAGCAGCGGCCTCGTCTCCCGCAGCCGGGCCACGGCGGGCAGGATCAGGGCCGAGAGGGTGGTGGAGAAGCCGGCCACCGCGACCTCACCGCGCTCGCCGCTCCGGTGCGCGGCGAGCTCCGCGCGCATCTGCTCGACCTGGGTGAAGACGGCGTCGGCGTGCCGGAGCACGATCCGCGCCGCGCCGGTGAGCCGCAGCCGGCGCCCGGACGGTTCGGTGAGCGGGACGCCCAACTCCCGTCCCAGGGCGCTGATCTGCTGCGAGACGGCCTGCGGGGTGAGGTGGAGCGCCTGGGCGGCCGCGCTGACGGTGCCGCGCTCGCTGAGTTCCCTCAGCACCCGCAGCTTCCGCAGATCCGGATCGGTCACGCCCGCGCCCCCTCCCGCTTCCCGGTCATCGTACGCAGCCGTCGTCGCGACGAGCGGGTCACGAGGTCACTCCAGCGGCATGCTCCGGTTCACGGACCGCGCGCCCGGAGTCGTCGGCGCCGGGATCCTGAAGAGGCCCTTGTCACTGGAGCTCGCGGGCGCGTCCGCGCCCACCGGCGTCGTGGTCATGGGCCGGGCGGCGGCACAACGCTGCTTCTCGGCCTCGGACATGGGCCCGGTGCGCTGGAGCAGCCGGTCGGGCACGGCGCGGGAAGGCCCGTCGATCACGGCGTGCAGCCGGTAGTCGTCCTTCTTGCTGACGAACCACCCCTCGACCCGCTCGCGGCTCGGCTGCATCTCGACCCAACTCACCTCGCCGGGCTGGATCTTCTCCACGACGGTCCGCTGGTCGCTGCTGAACCACTGCCACGGCCGCTGCCAGGTCCTCTCGTAGGCGAGGGCGAACTGCGTGGCCATGGGGCGCTCCTTGACCCGCTTCTCGTCCTCCTCCCGCACGCCCGAAGTGGGCAGCCTGGCCACCTCGTTGAGCGGGAGGTTCGCGGCGGCGTAGGCCTGGGCGACGCTGTCGTGCCCGCGCTCGGCGTAGGAGAGGAGGCGGGAGTGCTCCAGCGGGTTGCGGGTGCAGTTGACGAAGGCCTCGCCGACGACCCGGGCCCGGTCGTAGTAGCGGAAGGAGGTGCGGGTGTCGGGCCGGAAGGTGCAGGCGTTCTCCCCGTTGCACGCGGCGGCGGCGTTGTGGAGGGTGCTCTCCCGCTCGTTGCCCTTGTACGCCTCGGAGGTGCCGAGCGCCGTCTTGTCGACGGTCTTGTCGAGGACCGGCGGCACCTCGATCGCCCGGATGCGGGCGATCATCGGAGAACAGGTCACATGCGTACGGGAGTCGGTGACCCGGGTGGTGAAGGTGAGCATCGGCTCGTTCTCGCCGGCGGTGAACTCGTAGCTGCGGGCGGTCCAGCGGCCGGTCCCCGGCTTGCCCTTCGTACGGTCGGGGTCTCCTGAGGTGGTGACCTCGCGGACCGGTCCGCCGGAGCCGGTGACCGCGTACGGCTGACCGTTGACGACCTGCTCCCCGGTGCACTCCTTGGAGACGGCGGGGCTGTCCTCGTAGCTGACGGTGACACTGGCTCCCGCGCGGACTCCGCGCAGCCGCTGCTGGAGGGTGTTGCCGTCCTTCTGGAGGGCGACGCCGTGGGACCCGTCGGTGCGTCCCGAAGCGGTGGGCGAGTAGCGCTGGTTGAGGCCGTTCCAGAAGTCGATGCCGACGGTGGTCGGACCGTCGCCCTTCATGACGGGGTCGGCGAAGTCGCCGTTGAGCACGGACACGGCCTGCGCGGCGGGCGCGGCCTGCCCATCGGCGGGCGCGACGGCACGGGGGGCGGGGGTCTCACCCGGTCCCTCCTCGGCGACGGCGGGCGGGACGAGCAGGGCGAGGGGTGCGGCGAGGGGTGCGGCGAGGGTGAGGGCGAGGGGGCGGGCGAGCGAGCGAGGGCAGGCTGGCGCGGGGACGGCGCGGAGGCATGGCGGAGGAACCCTTCGGGACGGGGCGCGGGTGGGGGTGTACGGGACGGGTCGTACGGGAGGGGGGCGTACGGGAGAAGGTCGCTCAGGAGGGGCGGCTCAGGAGCCGAGCAGCGAGCAGAGCTGCGAGGCCGGGAAGGGGGACTGTCCCGGATCGCCGGCCCCCTGCGGCAAGGAGGCCGGGAACTCCGCGCAGGTGGAGGTCACCGCGGTCTGCGCGTTGTCGGCGGGCTCCGGCTCGTACGTGGAGATGGTCTCGGTCATGTCCTCGAGGCCCTTCTCCTCGGATGCGCCCTTGCCCGAGGTCAGCTTGCCCGTGCAGGAACCGGAGCTCGGCGGGCACTCGTCGAGAGTCTTGCCGACGTCCTTGATGTCCCTGTCGGCCTTGCCGGCCGACTCCTGGGTCTTCTTCTGCTGTTCCTCGATCTTCTTCGCCTCTTTGGCGTTGGCCTCCTTGTCCAGACAGGCCTGGTCCTCCGGCTTGCACTCCTCCGCGTGTGCGACGGAGGCCATGGGCAGGGCCAGGGCGGCCGCGAGCAGGCCGGCGCCGAGGGCGCGGCGTGGCGAAGCCTTCACGAAAGGCATGGGAACTCCCTTGGGACAGGGGTGAGTTGGTGAGCTCGGAAGGGGATGCCAGGGGCGGACAGGGGACTGTCCTCAAGATCACCGAGCGCTTTCCGACGCTAACCGGCGGGGCCCCGGCGCCACGGCAGGACACACGGCGCGGCGCGCACGGCGGGGCCCGCTCACCGCTTCGGCGGAGCGCACTCGGGACCTCTCGGACGGGGTGACGGCGGGCAGTTCGCGGGCTGCGACCGGGCCCGCCGGGCCACTCGTTCGTAGGGAATCCGGGGTGCGCGCGAGAGGGCGGCCGACCGTATGCGACGGGGTCTCTCACTCCCCCGGGCGCCGCCGTTCGGCGGCCCGCCGGGGCCACCCGCCGACGCCTCCCGACGGGCGCGCACCGCGGACGAGTGCGCCCCCGGAGCACGACCCCGAACGGGCGTCCGTCAGACGGGTGTTTCAGCCGTTCCAGCTCGCTGCAGTGATCATTCTCGGACAGTCTGCTCATGTGCCCGACGGCCTGTCCCGGTCGTCGCACCGGCCGTGGGCGCCCCACGCCCAAAGGCCCGGCACGACGTGTTCGCATGACCCGCGCCCGGCCCCGTACGCCTCCGCCCACCCCGCGGACGCGGACGGCTGCGGCCGGACGCCGCGCTCCCGTATGTCCCCGTCGAAGGAGAGCAGAGCCATGTCCCGTTCATGACGCACTCCCGCGCGCACTCCGCTGCGCGGCCCCCGGCCCGGCCCCGCCGCACCGCGCGGCCGGACGTTCGCCGCGGCCGTCCTCACGGCGGCCGCCGCCCTCGCCGCCGTACCGGCCCTGGCCCCGGCGGCGACGGCCAACGAGGGGAACCCGACCGTACTGAGCTGGGGCGCGGGCCGCACCGGCCAGCTCGGCAACGGCACCCTGACCGACAGCCTCAGCCCGTCCTCGGTCACCAGCCTCTTCCGCGGCGACGTCGACCAGGTCTCGGCCGGCGACACCTCCTCGTCCGACTCGTTCGTCCTCGCCCGCACCGGGAAACGGGCAAGTCCGGATTCGCCTACTGACCCCGCCGCCACCCCTCCCCGGGCCTCGCGCGGGGGCCCTCGCCGGCCCCCGCGCGAACGCCTCACACCGCCCGTCCCTGGCCAGCGGCGGCGGTGAGCTGGCAGGATCGCCTCCATGTTCGCCTCCCTCTCCCGTGCCGCCCGCCGCCGTGTCCTGGCACTCTCGGCCGCGCTGCTCGTGGTGTGCGGGGCGCTCGTCTGGTGGCTGGTTCCCTTCGGCTCCCCCGCCCCCAGCGGCACGGTCACCTTCAGTACGGGTGTGCCGACCGGCGTCTACCAGCGGTACGGGAAGCTCCTCAAGCAGGCCCTCGCCGAGGACCTCCCCGAGGTGTCGATAAGGCTCACGGACAGTGAGGGCTCCCAGCAGAACCTGGCCCGCGTGGCCTCGGGCGAGGCGGACTTCACCGTCGCGACGGCCGACGCGGTGGCCCAGTACCAGCGGGAGCGCAAGCCCGGCTTCGAGCGGCTGCGCGGCTGCGCCCGGCTGTACGACGACTACGTGCAGCTGGTGGTGCGCAAGGGGTCGGCGATCCGGAAGGTCCAGGACCTGCGCGGGCTGCGGGTCGGGGTCGGCCAGGACGGCTCGGGTGTGCGACTGATCGCCGACCGGGTCCTCGCGGCGGCCGGCCTCGCGCCCGTACGGGACATCGAGCCGGTCTCGGCGGGCATCGACACCATGCCGGGGCATCTGGAGAGCGGCGACCTCGACGCGTTCTTCTGGTCGGGCGGGCTGCCCACCCACGCCGTGCAGACCCTCTCCGAGCGCTTCGAGGTCCGGCTGATCCCGCTGGACGGCACCCTGGTCGACCGGCTGCACGACGTCGGCGAGTCCACCCGCCACTACCGGTCGGCGGTGATCCCGGCCGACGCGTACGCGAAGGCGCAGGACGGCCAGCAGGTCGGGACGCTGGCCGTGGCGAACCTCCTGGTCACGACGGTCGAGGCCGATCCGGACCTGGTGGAGGGCTTCACCCGTACGGTGATCAGGAGCCGCGACGAGATCGGCGGCCAGGTCCACCCGGCCCAGCTGGTGGACCTGCGGACCGCGATCTACACGGAGCCCCTGACGCTCCACGAGGGCGCCCGCCGCTACTACCGCTCGGTGAAGCCCTGACCGCTGGTTCGGTGCGGCCCTGACCACCGGTTCGGCCCTGACCGTCGGCGAGGGCTCGGCCACCCCTCGGTGACCCGCGACACGTACCGCGCCCTCCACGCCTACCGTCGCTCGGAGTAGCCGTGGCCCTCCCGCTCGACGGGGGCGTTCCGGGGGACGCTGACCGTGACCCGCAGGCCGTGCGGCTCGTTCGGCGCGAACGCGAGGCCGCCGCCGCCCGCCGTCAGCAGGACGCGCGTGATGGAGAGGCCGAGCCCCGAGCCCTTGATGTTCTGGTGGCGGCCGGAGCGCCAGAAGCGGTCGCCGACGCGGACGAGCTCGTCCTCGGTGAGGCCGGGACCCTGGTCGGCGACGACGACGGAGACGTTCGCCCCGCCCGGGTCCACCGAGACCGTGACCGTGACCTCCTCGCCGGCCGGGGTGAACTTCAGCGCGTTGTCGATCACCGCGTCGAGGGCGCTGGAGAGGGCCACCGGATCCGCCCACCCCGTCAGCGCCCCGCACTCCCCGGTCAGCCGGACGCCCTTGTCGTCGGCGACGGGCCGCCAGGCCGCGACCCGCTCCGCGGCCAGCGCGCCGACGTCGGTGAGCCGCAGCTCGGCCGCCACGTGCTCGGCGAGCGCCAGGTCGAGGAGGTCGTCGAGGACCTGCGCGAGCCGCTTGCCCTCGGTCCGTACGGAGGCGATCTCCTCGTTGCCCTCGGGCAGTTCCAGGGCGAGGAGCTCGATCCGCAGGAGCAGCGCGGCCAGCGGGTTGCGCAACTGGTGGGAGGCGTCGGCGACGAAGGCCCGCTGCTGTTCGAGCGCGTCCTCGACGTTGTCGGCCATCTCGTTGAACGAGAGCGCGAGACGCCGCAGCTCGGGCGGCCCGCCGGTCGCGGCGACGCGCGAGTTCATCCGTCCGGTGGCGATGTCGTGGGTGACGGAGTCGAGGACGCGGACCGGTCGCAGGACCCAGCCGGTGAGCCGGAAGGCCGCGCCGATGGCGACCAGCATCGCGGCCGCCTCGCCCGCGAAGATCAGCAGCCAGCCGCGCAGGATGCGGGAGCGGAGCTGTCCGGTGGGCGAGTCGGTGACGACGACGGCGACGACGTCTCCGTCCCGGACGACCGGGGAGGCGATGGTGAGCCGTGCTTGGCCCTGCCAGGGCCAGACCTGGGGCGGGTTGTGGCTGCGGCGCCCGAGCAGCGCCTCCCCGAAGGCGCGGCGGCCCTCCCCCTCGTACGGGACGACCCAGTCCTCGGGGGCGGCGGCCATGGCCCGGTTGTCGCGGTAGAAGATGCCGGCGCGAATGCCGTACACGTCGTGGTAGCTGGCGAGCTCGCCGCCGAGGGTGGCCTGCCGCTCGTCGGTGCCGGGGCTGCTCTCGCTGACGAACTGGGCGAGGGCGGCGAAGCGCGCGGCGTCGTCGAGCCGGTCGACGACGACCCGCTGCTGTTCGGAGGCGGCGAGGCTGGCGGCGAGCGGGAAGCCGAGGGCGAGCAGGACCCCGGCCATCAGGATGATGAGGAGCGGGAGGAGACGGGTGCGCACGGGTGGGCCGGCCGGGGGTTACGCGGCGGGGGCGACCAGGCGGTAGCCGACGCCCCGCACGGTCTCGATCAGGGCGGGCATCCGCAGCTTGGAGCGCAGGGAGGCGACGTGCACCTCCAGGGTGCGGCCGGTCCCCTCCCAACTGGTGCGCCAGACCTCGCTGATGATCTGTTCGCGGCGGAAGACGACCCCGGGGCGCTGGGCGAGGAGCGCGAGCAGGTCGAACTCCTTGCGGGTCAGGGCGACGGCCTCGCCGTCGACGCTGACCCGTCGGGTGGGCAGCTCGATGGTGACGGAGCCGAGCCGCAGCAGGGTGCCGTCGGCGGCACCGCCGGTGCCCGCCGCCGTCTCCTCGGTCCCGGCGTTGCGCCGGCTGACGGCGTGGATCCGGGCGAGGAGCTCGCCGGTGTCGTAGGGCTTGACGACGTAGTCGTCGGCGCCGAGGTTGAGGCCGTGGATCCGGGAGCGTACGTCGCCGCGGGCCGTCACCATGATCACCGGGGTGGTGGTGAGCTTCCGGATGCGGCCGCAGACCTGGTAGCCGTCCTGGTCGGGGAGGCCGAGGTCGAGGAGGATCACCCCGTACGAGGGCCGCTCGCCCTGCGCGGTGGGCAGGACGGCCTGGAGCGCCTCCTCGCCGTTGCGGGCGTGGGTGACGGCGAAGCCGTGCCGGGCCAGGATGGCGGAGAGGGCGGCGGCGACGTGGTCGTCGTCCTCGACGAGCAGCAGTCGCATGTGTACCTCCTCCGTGATGCGCGTCCGGGTCCGTGGTCGCGTCGGTCGCGTCTCGATGACGGCTCTCTGTGTACCAGGTGGCACCAGGGCATGAACGCCGATCATCGGCGTCACAGTCAAGTCTCCCCCTGTTTCGCCGACGTTTCTGTTATCCACCCGGTACGCCCCGGGCGCCGCCTTCACGCGGTGTGTCCGTTTGCGACCGGATCGTTATCCTCAATTTCCGCTCAGATGTGATGACGGTCGTCTCATCGGGTCTCTAGTGTCCTCCCCAACCGAGCAGGACGGAGCAAGAGGCCCATGAGCGGAGTGTCAGTGTCCAAGGGTCCCGAGGGCGCCCCGCGCAGCGCGGACGACCTGGTCGTCCTGTCCGAGGTGAACAAGCACTTCGGCGCGTTGCACGTCCTCCAGGACATCGACCTGACGATCACCCGCGGCGAAGTCGTGGTCGTCATCGGGCCTTCCGGGTCCGGCAAGTCGACGCTGTGCCGAACGATCAACCGGCTGGAGAGCATTGACTCCGGCACCATCACCATCGACGGCAAGCCGCTGCCCGCGGAGGGCAAGGAGCTCGCCCGACTCCGTTCCGATGTCGGCATGGTCTTCCAGTCGTTCAACCTCTTCGCGCACAAGACGGTGCTCGAGAACGTGATGCTGGGTCAGATCAAGGTCCGCAAGACGGAGAAGAAGGCCGCCGAGGCCAAGGCCCGTGCCCTGCTGGACCGGGTCGGGGTCGGCACCCAGGCGGACAAGTACCCCGCTCAGCTCTCCGGCGGCCAGCAGCAGCGCGTGGCGATCGCCCGCGCGCTCGCGATGGGCCCGAAGGTCATGCTCTTCGACGAGCCGACCTCGGCACTCGACCCCGAGATGATCAACGAGGTCCTCGAGGTCATGCAGCAACTGGCGCGGGACGGCATGACGATGGTGGTCGTGACCCACGAGATGGGCTTCGCGCGCTCCGCCGCCAACCGGGTCGTCTTCATGGCCGACGGGCGCATCGTCGAGCAGGCGACGCCCGAGGAGTTCTTCAGCAACCCGCGCAGCGACCGGGCCAAGGACTTCCTCTCCAAGATCCTTCACCACTGAGCGAGTTCGGACCTATTCTTCCCAACTCACGTCTACTCAAGGGACCTTCCTCCATGAAGCTTCGCAGCATCTCCGCCGCCGCCGCGGCCGCCGTCGTCCTCGCGCTGACCGCCACCGCCTGTGGCACCGGTTCCGACTCCGGGAGCAACGGCGACAAGATCAACGTCGGCATCAAGTTCGACCAGCCCGGCCTCGGCCTGAAGACTCCGGACGGCACGTACGCCGGCTTCGACGTCGACGTCGCCCGCTACGTGGCCAAGGAGCTCGGCTACGCCGAGGACAAGATCAACTTCAAGCAGGCGCCCAGCGCCGAGCGCGAGAACCTGATCAAGAACGGCGACGTGAAGTTCATCGTCGCCAGCTACTCGATCAACGACAAGCGCAAGAAGGAGGTCGACTTCGCCGGTCCGTACTTCCTGGCCCACCAGGACCTGCTCGTCCGCTCCGACGACAGCTCGATCACCAAGGTCGAGGACCTCAACTCCAAGAAGCTCTGCTCGGTCACCGGCTCGACCTCCGCGCAGAACGTCAAGGACAAGCTCGCCCCCAAGGCCGACCTCCAGCAGCTCGGCGGCTACTCCGAGTGCCTGACCGGCCTGGAGAACAAGGCCGTCGACGCCCTGACCACCGACGACTCCATCCTCGCGGGCTACGCCTCGCAGAAGGAGCACGCGGGCAAGTTCAAGCTCGCCGGTCTCCGGATGAGCGACGAGAAGTACGGCATCGGCGTCAAGAAGGGCGACGACGAGCTGCGCGGCAAGATCAACCAGGCGCTGGAGAAGATGGTCTCCGACGGCACCTGGGAGAAGCTCGTCAAGCAGCACTTCGGCCCCTCCGGCTACAAGTACGAGCCCGCGCCGAAGGTCGAGAACTGACCTGACCCGCTCCGGCCGTGACGGCCGCCCCCGTCCCGGGGCGGCCGTCGCACCGGCACCGGCCGCTGCCCACGCACCGGCCGTCCCACCGACCGACCACCAGGGGAGAGCGCGGGCATCGTGTTCGACTTTCTTGATTCCGGGCAGTACGACCTGCTCGGCGCCTTCTGGGTGACGGCGAAGCTCGCCCTCTACTCGGCGATCGGCTCGCTGATCTGGGGCACCGCCCTGGTCGCCATGCGCGTCAGCCCGGTCCCCATGATGCGGGCCTTCGGCACCGCGTACGTCAACCTCGTCCGCAACACCCCGCTGACCGTGGTCCTCGTGGCCTGCTCGTTCGTCCTCAACCAGACGCTCGGCGTCACACTCGGCGGCGGGCGCTCCGAGGACATCGGCTTCCGGCTCGCGGTCCTCGGACTCGTCGCGTACACGGGCACCTTCGTCTGCGAGGCGCTGCGCTCGGGCATCAACACCGTCCCGCCCGGCCAGGCCGAGGCGGCCCGCGCCCTGGGCCTGAGCTTCACCCAGGTCCTCACCCTGGTCGTGTTCCCGCAGGCCTTCCGCGCGGTGGTGACCCCGCTCGCCAACGTCCTCATCGCCCTCACCAAGAACACCACGGTGGCCTCGGCCATCAGCGCCGCCGAGGCGGCCCTCCTGATGAAGGAGATGATCGAGAACGAGGCCGACGCGCTCTTCGCCGTCTTCGCCGTCTTCGCGTTCGGCTTCATCCTCCTCACCCTCCCCACCGGCCTGATCCTGGGCTGGGCGGCCAAGCGTCTGGCGGTGAAGCGATGAGTTCCGTCCTGTACGACACTCCCGGCCCCCGCGCCAAGCGGCGGAACGTCGTGTACACGATCGCCTTCCTGGCCGTCCTCGGCCTGGTGGCGTGGTGGGTCCTGTCCGCCATGGCCGACAAGAACCAGCTGGCGGCCGAGAAGTGGAAGCCGTTCGTCACGGACTCCCAGGTCTGGACGACGTATCTGCTGCCCGGCCTGATGGAGACCCTCAAGGCCGCCGCGCTCTCGATCGTGATCGCGCTGCCGCTCGGCGCCCTCCTCGGCATCGGCCGGCTCTCCGACCACCGCTGGGTACGGGTGCCCGCCGGCACGGTCGTCGAGTTCTTCCGCGCCATCCCGGTGCTGCTGCTGATGATGTTCGCGGCCGCCCTGTACCGGGAGTTCACGACGATCAGCTCGGACTTCCGCCCGCTGTACGCCGTCGTCACCGGCCTGGTGCTCTACAACGCCTCCGTGATCGCCGAGGTCGTCCGCGCCGGTGTGCTCTCCCTGCCCCGGGGCCAGGGCGACGCGGCCGAGGCCCTCGGCATGCGCAAGAGCCAGACCATGCTGTACGTCCTGCTGCCGCAGGCCGTGACCGTCATGCTCCCCGCCCTGGTCAGCCAGCTCGTCGTGATCGTCAAGGACACCGCGCTCGGCGGCGCCATGCTCGGCTACGCGGAGCTGCTCAGCCAGAACCGGCAGATCACGGCCAACTACGGCGCCAACACGATCGCCACGTTCACGGTCATCGCGCTGATCTACATCGTCCTCAACGCGATCCTCACCAGCCTCGCCGGACGCCTGGAGAGGCGCCTGCGGCAGGGCAAGAAGTCCGCCTCGGTGACCCTCCCGGCCCAGGCCGGAGCCGCCGACGTGAAGACGGACGCCGTCAGCGGCGCCTGACCCCGACGGGGTCCGCACGACAACAGGGGTGGGCCGGAGCGGTACTGACTTCATGTCAACCGCACCGCGCCCACCCCGTCGCTTGACGCAAGCACCCTCAGTGGGTTGCATACGGTCTGTGATCAACCACCGGGCTCGTGCCACACTCAGCTGTGCTGCCCTCATGACCGTCCGGCCTTCAGGAGCCGCGCCGTGGACCCGGTGATCATCGTGGGCGCGGGGCCGGTCGGCCTCGCGCTCTCCCTCGCGCTCGCCGCGCAGGGCGTGCCCAGCGTCGTCCTCGACGAGGGCGACGGCAAGGAGGAACCGCGCCCCGCGCGGACCGCCGTCCTGCGCGCCGACATGGCCGCGATGGTCGAGCGACTCGGCTGCACCACCCTCCGTGACGAGGGCGTCCGCTGGGTCGGCTGGCGCAGCATGCGCCGCCGTCAGCTGACCCGCCACACCCCGCTCGACCTGGGGCTCAGCGGTACGGAGGAGTGGGCGGAGGACCCCGACTCCCCCGCCCTCCCGGCCGCCCCCCTGCACATCCCGCAGCACGCCCTCGCCCGCGGGCTCCGCGACGCCATCGCCCACCAGAAGCTCGTCCGGCTCGTCACCGAGGCCCGGCTCGACACGATCGAGCAGGACCGGGACGGGGTCGTCGCCCACACCCGGGGCCCGGACGGCACCTGGTGGCGCGGCAGCCACCTCGTCGGCTGCGACGGCGCCCGCTCCACCGTGCGCAAGCTGCTCGGCATCCGCTTCCCCGGGCGTACGGCGGTGGAACGGCACGCGGTCGCCGCGCTGCGCACCGAACTCCCCTGGCCCGGCGAGGCCCTGCTGCACCGTCAGCCCCCGTGGCGGGGCGGCGGCGAGGAGGTCATCGCCCGCCCGCTCCCCGACGGCGTCTGGCGGATCGACTGGCTGCTCCCGCCCCGCGGCGAGCTCGTCACCCCGGACGCGCTGGTGACCCGCATCCGCGAGACCCTGGCCGGCTGGTGCGACGGGGTGACACCCCCGTACGAACTCATCGACACCGGCGTCCACACCCTCCACCAGCGGCTCGCCCGGCGCTGGCGGGTCGACCGCGTGCTGCTCGCCGGGGACGCGGCGCACCTGCTCGGCGCGGTCGGCACCCAGGGCCTCGACGAGGGGCTCCGGGACGTGGACAACCTCGCCTGGAAGCTCGCCCACACCTGGCACCACGGCGCCTCGGAGCGGCTGCTCGACAGCTACCAGAGCGAGCGGCGGACGGCCGTGGCCTCCCGGCTGCGCGCGGCGGACCAGTCGCTGCCGGCGCTGCGCGGCGGCGGAGGCCTGCGGACGTACCTCCCGGGGACCGCGCGCCACGACGTCCTGCTGACCGACGGCCACGTGGGGCGCGGCCCCCTCGGCGCGCCCCCCGCGTACCCGCACTCCCCCCTCGCGCCTCCGAGCGCCGCCGGGCAGACGCCTGTGGGTACTCCGACGGGTGCGCCGGTCGAGGACGTCCGGGTGACCGCCCCGGACGGCACGACCGTACGGCTCCGGGACCGGCTCGGCCAGGGCCGTCTCCTGGTCCTCCTCGTCGCGCCCGGAACCGGCGTGTGGGACCAGCAGCACTGGCGGAGCGCCGGCATGATGCCCCGGCTGGAGGAGGCCGTCCGCGCTCTCCCGGCGAAGGCCGAGGTCCTGGTGACCGAGGCGTACCCGGGCGCTCCGGCCCACGCCGTCCTGCTCGTGCGCCCCGACGGGCACCTCGTCGCCTCCTTCGCCGGGGTCCGTCCGGAGGAGCTGTACGCGGCGGCCGACGCGGCCCGCGGCGGTTCCGCCACGGCCGAGGCCGAACCGGAGACGGGGGCGGGGGCGGAGACAGGAGCCGAGACGGGAGCGAGGAAGGGCACGGGCAGGGGCGCGGGGAAGGGGGCGGAGAAGGGTAAGGGTGCGGAGAAGGCCACGCCGGCCTCCGCCGCGGCGGCCGCCGCACTGTCCACCGCCGGTGACCGCACGGCGGACATGCATTGATTCCGGCGGGCGCGCATGGTGTACTCCGGAGCGTGACCGACACCGATGTGCGCCTGTGGCGGAGAGTCCATATGGACTTCGTCCGCTACGCGGGCTGCGTGTGTCGCCCGTCCTGCTGACTTCGCCCCCTTCTCCGCGCGCGCCCCGCCACTGACGTACGTCCGTGTGCCCTGTGCCGTCGCGCGTCCTTCGCGAACCTCAGGACGGTCACCCGTGCCCCAGCCTGTCCCCACCTCTGCCACCCCCGCCGTCTCCTCTCCTCCCTCCGGCGCCCCCACGGCGGCCGAACTGCTCGACTTCGTCCGCCGAACGGCCGCGGACCGGACGCTTGTCGACTCCCTGCCGCTCGACCCCGAGGGCCGCACCTGGGTGCGGCTCGACGGCCCCGGCGGCAGCGAGGCCTGGCTCATCGGCTGGCCGCCCGGCACGGGCACCGGCTGGCACGACCACGCCGAGTCGCTGGGGGCCTTCGCCACCGCGCGCGGCACGCTGACCGAGAACGCGCTCGCGGTACGGCTGCCGGCGAGCGGCTGGAAGACCCTGGAACTGGCCGACGGCCTCGACCGCTCCCGTCGGCTGTCGGAGGGCATGGGCCGGGCCTTCGGCCGCCACCACGTCCACGAGGTGCTCAACGAGTCCCCGGACACCCACGCCGTGTCGGTGCACGCCTACTACCCGCCGCTCCCCCTGATCCGGCGCTTCAGCCGGACGGCCGCGGTACTCCGCCTTGAGCAGGTCGAGCGCCCGGAGGACTGGCAGTGAGCGGCGAGGAACGACTGAGCGACGAGCGAGCGGGCGACGAGCGGCTGAGCGACAAGCGAGTGGGCGAGGAACGGGTGGGCGACGGGCGAGTGGGCATCGACGAGCTGCTCGACCGGATCAGGTCGGGCATCGACCGGATCGAGCCCCGCGCCGCCCACGAGGCGTACGAGGCGGGTGACGCGCTCCTGGTGGACACGCGCTACGCGGCCCTGCGGGCCCGGGACGGGCTGATCCCGGGCGCACTGGTCGTGGAGCGCAACGAGCTGGAATGGCGGCTCGACCCGCTGGGCAGCCACCGCGCGCCGGAGGCGGACAGCCACGACCTGCGGGTGGTGGTCCTCTGCAACGAGGGCTACGCCTCTTCGCTGGCGGTCGAGTCCCTGCGCCGCCTGGGCCTGCACCGGGCGACCGACCTCATCGGCGGCTTCCAGGCCTGGAAGGCGGCGGGCCTCCCGGTCCTGCTCCCCGCCACCCACGCCTGACCTCCCCGCCACCCACGCCTGACCACCCGGCCGGGCAGCGGGCTCGGGCGCCGACACGGAAAGCCCCCGGCCGGACGAGTCCTTCTCTCCCCCCCCAGGGTCAGAAGGACTCGTCCAGGCCGTCCGTGTCCTCGCCCTCGGCCTCCAGCGCCTGGCGGACGACCCGCAGGGCCATGCCCTCGGGATACCCCTTGCGGGCGAGCATCCCCGCGAGGCGTCTCAGACGCCGGTCGCGGTCGAGACCGCGGGTGGCGCGCAGCTTGCGGTCGACGAGCTCGCGCGCCGTGGCCTCCTCCTGCTCGGAGTCGAGCTGGTCCACCGCCTCCTGGACGAGGGCGGGCTCGACGCCCTTGGTGCGCAGCTCCCGGGCGAGCGCCCGCCGGGCGAGGCCCCGGCCGTGGTGGCGGGACTCCACCCAGGCCCCCGCGAAGGCGGCGTCGTCGATGAGCCCGACGTCCTCGAAGCGGGAGAGGACCTCCTCCGCCACGTCGTCGGGGATCTCCCGCTTGCGCAGGGCGTCGGCCAGCTGCTTGCGCGTGCGGGGGGTCCCGGTGAGCAGGCGCAGGCAGATCGCGCGCGCCCGCTCAGCCGGATCCTGGGGTGACAGCTCCTTCTCGGCCCTCGACGAGTCGGGGCTGTCACCCGGCCATTCGGTGCGACCGGTCACCGGTTCAGCTCTTGGCCGCGGTGGCCTTGGTCGCCTTCGCGGTCTTCGTCGCGGGTGCCGGGACGGTCTTGGCGGCGTCGTCCGCGCCGGCCGTGTCGACACCGGCCGCGGCGTCGGCGCCGGGCTCGGCCGACGGAGCCTGGGGCCGGACACCGACGCCCAGCTTCTCCTTGATCTTCTTCTCGATCTCGTCGGCGAGGTCGGGGTTGTCCTTCAGGAAGTTACGGGCGTTCTCCTTGCCCTGGCCGAGCTGGTCGCCCTCGTACGTGTACCAGGCACCCGCCTTGCGCACGAAGCCGTGCTCCACGCCCATGTCGATCAGGCCGCCCTCGCGGCTGATGCCCTGGCCGTAGAGGATGTCGAACTCGGCCTGCTTGAAGGGGGGCGCGACCTTGTTCTTGACGACCTTGACTCGGGTGCGGTTGCCGACCGCGTCCGTGCCGTCCTTGAGGGTCTCGATACGGCGGATGTCGAGGCGCACCGAGGCGTAGAACTTCAGGGCGCGGCCACCGGTCGTGGTCTCCGGCGAGCCGAACATCACGCCGATCTTCTCGCGGAGCTGGTTGATGAAGATCGCGGTGGTCTTGGACTGGTTCAGCGCGCTGGTGATCTTCCGGAGCGCCTGGCTCATCAGACGGGCCTGCAGACCGACGTGCGAGTCGCCCATCTCGCCCTCGATCTCCGCACGCGGGACGAGCGCGGCGACGGAGTCGATGACGATGAGGTCGAGGGCGCCGGAGCGGACCAGCATGTCGACGATCTCGAGGGCCTGCTCACCGTTGTCCGGCTGGGACAGGATGAGGTTGTCGATGTCGACGCCGAGCTTCTTGGCGTACTCGGGGTCGAGGGCGTGCTCGGCGTCCACGAAGGCGACCTGGCCGCCGGCCTTCTGCGCGTTGGCCACGGCGTGCAGGGTCAGGGTCGTCTTACCGGAGGACTCCGGTCCGTAGACCTCCACGACACGGCCGCGCGGCAGTCCGCCGACGCCGAGCGCGATGTCGAGCGCGGTCGATCCGGTGGAGATCACCTCGATCGGCTCCTGGACGCGGTCACCCATGCGCATCACGGCGCCCTTGCCGAATTGGCGTTCAATCTGTGCGAGCGCGGCGTCGAGCGCCTTCTCGCGGTCGGTTCCTGCCATGGGTTCCACCCGGTTTGCTGTAGTCGATCGCTTCATGTGAAAGACGCTAACCCCTGCCACTGACAATGGGCCCCGGCGTCCCCTCCGACCTGTGGACAACTCGCCGACAAGCCCACGATTCCCAGTGGCCGGACTTCCATCAGAATGGATGTTCGATTTTGCTGTCAAGCACGCCACGCGGCGACCCGCGAGCGCTACGGACCGTTCCCCCGGCGGCCTCGCTGTCCGCCGCCGACGACTTCGGGGACCGACGGGATCGCGAAGAAGGCCAGCGCCGCGAGGACCGCCACACTCGCCGCGAGCGCCAAGGCCCCCGGAAGAGACCGGGCCACGACCGGTCCGGCAACCGCCGCCCCCAGAGCGAATCCCGTGATCTTCAGGCTGGCACCGGTGGTGAAGATCTGGCCGCGCAGGTGTTCTGGCGCCTCCCGGTGGCGGACTGCGAACAAGGCGGCCAGCTGGGGTCCTTCACCGATCCCCGCCATGAGTACGGCCACGATGAGCGCGACGGGGCGACCCCACGCGGCCAAGGCCAACGCGGCAGCCTGAACGAGGACACTGACCCAGATGATCGTGTCGGGGGAGACCGAACACGGATACCGGGCGAGTACGGCGTTGGCCACCAGAGCGGAGACCGCCGCACAAGAGAGCAGCACCGCGCCGCGGCCTGCCCCGCCCAGGACGCGCTCGCCCAGAAGCGGGACGCACGCCGTCAGCATGCCCTGGGCGACGCAGGAGACGACCGAGGTGACGGTCGCCCGGGCCAAAGGCCGCCTTCCGGCGATGACCCGCATTCCGGCAGCGAGATTGCTGATCACCGAGGTTGTCCGAGCGCCCCGCACCGGACCCGGACGAGCGGGCACCATCCACGCGAAGGGCAGCGCCAGGGCGATGAGCACCACGGAGACCACCACGGCCGCCGGGGCTCCCAGCACCTCCGCCACTCCGCCGGCGAGAGCCGGACCGGCCAGACTCGCCAGGCCGAACGTCATGGCATCGAGCGCGTTCGCCCGCGGCAGGCGGTCACTCGGCATCACACGGGGCAGCTGGGCCGTCCATCCGCCCGACAGGGCCGGCCCCAGCAGCCCCGTCAACACCGCGATCAGGATGACGACGGCGAACGGCAACCGGCCGAGCCCCACGAGAATCATCCCCAGCCCCGCCGCGTACAGGACAAGGGCGCCGGCCAGCAGGCTTCCCGGTCGCCCCGCCCTGTCGAGGAGCACCCCGAGCACCGGGCCCCCGATCGCGGCGGAGAGCGTGATGCCCGCGAGCAGGGACGACGCGTCGGTGGTCGATCCGGCAAGGGCGAATCCCGCCAGCATCAGTGCCGGTCCTGACATCTCGTCCCCGGCGCGAGCCGCCATGGCTCCGGCGAGATGGAAGCGGAGTGAGTAACGCTCTTTCATCAGCGAGACGTTACGGAGGTAACTCAAAAGTCAGCAAGATGCGTTACATTCCCCAGATGCCCTCCCACAGCGACGACTGGTCCGGCCGGCACTCCGTGCTGACCACGGCTCGGCGGACCGCCGCCCTGATCAACGCTCTCGCCGGCGACCGTCCCGACCCGGCCGAGGTCGCCGACGTGCTCCGTGCCTACGGTGAGACAGGCCCCATCGACCTCACCACCGGCGATGTCGCCGGGATGCGCACGGCCGCCTCCCTCCTGCGAGAGGTCTTCGCCGCCGAGGACGCCGACGGCGCCGCGGCCACCCTCAACCGCCTCCTGCACGAACACACCGGACCGCTCCGCCTGACCTCGCACGGCGGCAGCACTCCCTGGCATCCTCACCTCGACCGCGACGACGACGGTCCCTGGGACGAGTGGCTCCTCGCCTCGTCCTGCATGGCCCTGACCGTCCTCGTCTGGGACCGTCAACGCCCGCCCGGCAGGGTCTGCGCATCACCCAGCTGCCAGAACGCCTTCATCGCCCAAGGCAGCGGTCCGGAACGCCGCTACTGCTCCCGCCGATGCGCGACCCGCGAGCGAGTCGCAGCCCACCGACGCTCCCACGCCGCCGAGCAGCCGAGCGAGACCGAGTAGAGCGCCCCGATGTGAGCGGCTGCCCTCGAACGCAGTGGAAGGCGCAGGGCCTGCCCCGATGACCGCCGGCCCCCGCCGGGGCATCACGGCCGCAGACTTCACGGCCGCAGACTTCACGGCCGCAGACTTCATGGCCACGTGCGGCGGAGGCGTTCCCTCAGCGCGGTCGCGGCTTCGCGGAGCTCGGGAGCGGCGCCCTCGCGCTCACCCTCCCACTCGGGTACGAGCGTGAGGGCCGCGGCGAGCAGCTCGGGCGAGGCGGCGCGGTCCGCGAGGACCGCCCGGAGGAGCGCCGGCACGGCCATCGGGATCAGCCGGTACCGCCAGGCCGGGTGACCGTGGGCGGCGGCGTAGCGGGCCGTCAGGAGTTCCGCGGGGGTGAGGGGGAGCCGCATGCGCTCCAGGAACCGCGCGAGGCCCGCCGTGGCCACCAGGTCGCAGATCCGTCCGTCGGCGACGCGGTTTCTGCGCTCGTTGTCGTGGGCCTCATAGACCACCGCGTAGACCAGCGCACGTTCTCGGTCGGTGGCAGGCCGCGGGAACGGCACGTCGAACCAGAGCCGCTCCACGGCCTCCGGGGTGATCGCCGGCCGGACACCGTCGCCCTCGGCGCCGTCCCCCGTCGCGAGGCGGACGGCGCCGAGGGCTACGGTCTCCTCCGAGAGGACGCGCCGACAGCGCGGCTCCGCGGCCTCCGGTCCGGCCCCCGGTCCCACCTCCCGCAGCACCTGGCCGACCGTCGGCCCGTCGGTCCACACCAGCGTCCACGCGCCGCCGTCGGCCTCCCGCTCGGCCCGGCACGGCCCGTGCCGGTACCCGTCGGCGTCGAGACCGAACCGCTCGGTGATCGCCCGGGCGAGCTCGCCCGGGCGATCCCCACGGCCGTCGCCCGACTCCGGATCGGCCCCGCTCACTCTGTCGTCACCTCCACCACCTCCGTCACCGGCGACAGCTCCGGGCGCTTGGCCCGGCGGCCGTCGCCCGACGAGCGGCCACGGAGACGCCGGCCCAGCCAGGGCCCGAGGAAGGCCCCGGCCCACCGCAGCTCGGCGCCCGCCGCACGCAGGCCCACGCGCACGGGCAGGGGCGACGGGGGCAACGGGCGGGTCCAGCTGTCGTCGCTGCCCGGCAGGTCGAGGACCTGGGCGACCGCGGCGGCGATCCGGGCGTGGCCGAGCGGAGCGGCGTGCAGCCGGTCGGCGCTCCAGAGCCGGGGGTCGGTGACGACCGGGTGGTGCCCGGTCTCGACGACGGTGACGCCGTGCCGGCGCCCGGCCTCCCGGATGCGCTCGTTGAGCGCCTCGACCCGGGAGCCGAGTGGGCGGGCCAGCGGGATCAGCCGCCCGACGTCGGGGAAGGTGAGGGTCACGACACGGGCCCCCTGGCCGGTCAGCCCGGCGAACATCGCCTCCAGGTGTCCGGCCGTCTCCTCCACGTCGAAGCGGGGGCGCAGCAGGTCGTTGACACCGGCGACGACGCTGGCGAGATCCGGCCGCAGCGCGAGCGCCGGGGCCAGCTGCCCCGCCCGCACCTGGCCGGCGAGCCGGCCCCGTACGGCCAGGTTGGCGTACCGCACGTCCGGGTGGGCACGGGCGAGGAGTTCGGCGAGCCGGTCCGCCCATCCGCGCAGGCCGAGGGTGTCGTCGCCGTCCCCGACCCCTTCGGTCTGACTGTCCCCCAGGGCGACGTACCGCAGAAACGTGCCGTCCGACATGAGACCCACCTTCCCCCACCACCACTACTAACTTTTTTGACTATACAACTCAGACCCCGGAGCAGCCGTTCCCGCGCCGGGACCGCTCCGGAGCCGGGGCCGCTTCGGGGCCGGGACCGCTCCGGAGCCGGCCCAGGTCCAGTTCGCGGCCAGGACACGGAGTCCCCGACGCGGAGCCCCTCGATCGCCCGCCGCCTATCCTTCGACGCATGCCCCTCCCCCACCGCGCCCGCCCCGGCGGCGGTCTGTCGCCGCGCGCCGCCGACGCCCTGGTCGCGGGCGCCGTCCTGCTCGTCGTGGCGGTCTGGACGCTCGTCTCGGCGCAGTACACGAGCGAGCCGGCGCTCCGCACGGTGTTCGGCTGGGCGCTCGTCCTCCTCGGCTGCGGGGCCCTGTACTTCCGGCGACGGCAGCCGGTCGCCGTCGCCGTCGTCACGCTCCTCGCCTGCGTGGTCTACTACCCGCTGTCCGCACAGGACGGCCCTCTCATGATCGCGTTCGCGCTCGCGCTCTACACCACCGCCGCCGAGGGCCGGTTCGCCGCCGCCGTCGCGCTCGCCGCCGTCACCCTGCTCGCGGTCGGCCTCGGCGAGATCCGCCAGCAGCCCGGACACCGGCAGATCGACGACACCTCGCTCGCCATGCTGGCCGGCTGGCTGATCAGTCTCGTCGCCGTGGGCCGCGCCCAGCGCACCCGGCTCGCCTACCTGCACGAGGTCGAGCAGCGCGCGCTCGCCGCCGAGCGGGAGCAGGAGGCCCGGGCCCGGCAGAGCGCCACCGAGGAGCGGCTGCGGATCGCCCGGGAACTGCACGACATCCTCGGCCACAGCGTCTCGCTGATCCACGTCCAGTCCGGCGCCGCGCTGCACCGGCTCGGCAAGAACCCGGCGCCCGAGTCCGGGCTCGCCACCGCCGCCGAGGCCCTGGAGGCGGTGAAGGCCACCAGCAAGGACGCGCTGCGCGAGCTGCGGGCCACGCTCGGGGTGCTGCGCCGGGCCGACGAGGCCACACCGACCTCCCCCACGTCCGGTCTGGCTCTGCTCGGCGACCTCGTCGAGCGTGCCCGGAGCGCGGGGCTCGACGTCCGTACGAGCGTCACGGGCACGCCCGTACCGCTACCGCCGCCGGTCGACCTCGCCGCGTACCGGATCGTGCAGGAGTCGCTGACGAACGTGACCCGGCACGCGGGCGCCCGCACGGTGCGGATCACTCTCGACTGGGACGTGGCCATGGGCGAGGCCCCCGGCACGCGCGCGCTGCGGCTGCGGATCGCGGACGACGGCGGGGGCGCGCCCGAGGACGGGCCGGTGGGCAGCGGCATCGGGGGCATGGCGGAACGGGCCCGCGCGCTCGGCGGCGAACTCACCGCCCGGAACACCGACGGCGGCTTCCTCGTCGACGCCCGACTCCCGCTCACCGCACCCACGACCCCCACCGCGACCACACCCCCCACCGAAACCACGACGCCCACCGCGACCACACCCCCCATCGAAACCACGACGCCCACGAATCCCACCGCACCCGACGCACCCGCAGTGCCCGAAGGGGACCCCCGATGATCCGTGTCGTGCTCGCCGACGACCAGACCCTGGTCCGGGCCGGTTTCCGGTCGATCCTGTCCGACGAGGAGGACATCGAGGTCGTCGGCGAGGCCGGGGACGGCGAGCAGGCCCTCGCTCTCGCCCGTGAACTCCGCCCGGACGTGGTCCTGATGGACATCCGCATGCCGGTTCTCGACGGGCTCGAAGCCACCCGGCGCATCACCGCCGACGAGCGGCTCGAAGGTGTCCGGGTGGTCGTCCTGACCACCTTCGACGCCGACGACCACGTGTACGGGGCGCTCCGCGCCGGCGCGTCGGGCTTCCTGGTCAAGGACACCGAGCCGATGGAACTCCTGCACGCCGTACGGGTGGTGGCGCGCGGCGACGCCCTGATCGCCCCCGCCGTGACCCGCCGTCTGATCGCCGAGTTCGCCGAGCGCGCCGGCGGGGCCGGGCGGCAGCCGGACCCGAGCCCCCGGCTCGACGCCCTCACCGAGCGGGAGCGCGAGGTGCTCGGCCTGGTGGGCGCGGGGCTCTCCAACGACGAGATCGCCGGCCGCCTGGTCCTCTCCCCCGCCACCGCCAAGACCCACGTCAGCCGGATCATGACCAAGCTGGCCGTGAGGGACCGCGCGCAGCTCGTCGTCCTGGCGTACGAGTCCGGGATGATCACCCCCGGCTGGCTGACCTGACCCCGAGGCCTCGGAACTCCTGAACTCCGGGACTCCGGGACTCCGGGACTCCGGGACTCCGGGACTCCGGGGCCCCGGTCCCGACCAGATCGGCAGGCCACCCACCCCTAAGGGTCAGGGACCCCGAGCCGCAACTCCCGGGGTACGCGCGCGTGGGGCGTCGCAACCCGTGGGGTACGGAAAGTGTCCTCCCCGGGCCGATGCCCGCCACTTGACCGTGCGCGGACACTGCCAGGGTGAATCAGGACGTACTCGATCTCGCGCGGCTGCAGTTCGCCCTCACCGCCGGCGGCCACTTCCTCTTCGTCGCGCTCACCCTGGGGCTCGTCACGGTCGTGGCCGGGCTCCAGACGAGGGCCACGTTCAGCGGAAAGCCGCTGGACGCCCGGATGGTGCGCTTCTGGGGCCAGCTGTACGTGATCAACTACGCGGTCGGGATCGTCACCGGCCTGGTGATGGAGTTCCAGTTCGGCATGGCCTGGAGCGGGCTCACCCACGAGGCCGGGAACATCCTCGGCGCCTCGCTCGCGGTGGAGACGATCGTGGCCTTCTTCGTCGAGTCGACCTTCCTCGGCCTGTGGATCTTCGGCTGGAACCGGCTCAACCGCTGGGCCCATCTGGCCGCGATCTGGATCGTCGCGCTCACCGCCTACGCGTCGGCGTACTGGATCCTCGTCTCCAACGGCTTCCTCAACCACCCCGTGGGGTACGCCTCCGAGGGCGGGGAGCTCGTGCTCGACGACCCGGTCGCGGTGCTGACGAACCCCTCCGCGCTCCTCGCCTTCGGGCACGTGCTCGCGGGGGCTCTGCTCACCGCCGGGTTCTTCATGGCCGGGGTGAGCGCGTACCACCTCTTCCGGCGCACCCCCGAGTGGGAGTTCTTCGGTCGCAGCCTGCGGATCGGGGTGTTCGTGTCGGCGCCCGCGCTGATGGCCGCCGCGGTCTTCGGCGGGATCCAGTTCGCCACCCTCACCACCTTCCAGCCGATGAAGTCGGCCGTCTTCAGCGGAAAGGCGGCAGAGATCGCGCGGCTCCAGGCGGAGCTGTCCGCCCGTTTCGGGCCCGGCGACTACGTGCCATCGGAGGCGTGGACCAGGGGCGGCGGTCTGGTGATGCTGATCAGCTTCGCCCTGATGATGTACCTGTGCTTCGCCGGGGTGATCCTGGCCTGCTTCAAGAAGGTCGTCTTCCGGTTCCGGCTCTGGCATCTCGTCCTGATGGCCGCGGTGCCGCTGCCGTACCTCGCGATGATCAGCGGCTGGGTCTTCCGGGAGGCCGGGCGACAGCCCTGGGTCGTCTACGGGCTGCTGAAGACGGAGGACGCGGTCTCGGACCTCTCCCCCGGCACCATGCGGATCTCCCTCACCGTCTTCACCACGGTCTTCGCCCTGCTCGCCGTCCTGAACGCCTGGCTCCTCGCCCGGCATGCCCGCCGCGGCCCCGTGGAGTCCGGGCTCGGCCACGACGACCGGCCGGGCCGGGACAGCGAAGACGGGGACGCGAACGGGGACGGGAGCGGGGACACGAACGGGGACGGGAGCGGCAGCGGCAGCGGGAACGGAGACGGCCCGGACCGGGACGGCGGTGAGGGCGGGCCCCCCTCACCCGACCCCGCCGACGCGCTCCCCGCCCCCCGTTACTGACCCCCGTTACTGACCCCCGTCACTGTCCCCCGCCACCCCGAGGAGCCCTCCGTGGAGACCCTGGCCATAGCCCTGCTCGCCTTCTTCGCCGCGGGCTGGTTCGTCCTCGCCGGAGCCGACATCGGCACCGGCATGCTCACCCCCTGGCTCGGGCGCGGCGACCGCGAGCGGCGCCTCGTCCTCACCTCCTTCGCGCCCTTCTTCCTGGGCAACGAGGTCTGGCTGGTCGCGACCGCGGGCGTGCTCGTCGGCTGCTTCCCCGCCCTCGAAGGGGAGCTCCTGAGCGGCCAGTCCCCGGTGCTCGTGGCCCTGCTGACCGGCTGGATCGTCCGCGACGCGGCGCTCTGGTCGCGCGGCCGGGGCCCGGGGCCGCGCTGGCGCGCCGGCTGCGACACCGCCGTGACGGCCGGCAGCTGGACCGTCGCGCTCTCCTGGGGCTGGCTGCTCGCGGCCCTGCTCACCGGACGGCCCTACGCGCCCGCCACCGGCGCGACGGCCGTTCTCACCGCCCTCGCCGTCGCCGCCCTGTTCGCCGCGCACGGGCTGGGCTTCGCCACGCTCCGGCTGACAGGACTCCCGTACGAGCGGGCCCGCGGGCTCGTCGGCCGCTCCGGGCGCCCGTGGCGGTCCTTCGCCCTGACCGGCGTCCTCCTCGGCGGGCTGCCGCTCTGGGCGGGAACCGCCCTCCCGCTGGCCGGGAAGGCCGCCTCCCCCGCCACTCTGTCCCTGCTCGTCCCCACCCTCCTCGTCGTCACCCCCCTCCTCGTGGCGGTCCAGGCCTGGACCTGGCACGCCTTCCGGCACCGGGTGACCCGCCCGTCGTACCTCTGAGAGCCACGACGGCGGCGTACCGACAAAAAACCGACAAGGGGTCCCCCGTCAGGACTCCTCCTGCGAGGACTCCTTCTTGTGGTGCAGGGCCTTCTGCAGCCGGGCCACCACCGCCTCGCCGTACCGCCGGTGCCCGTGGACGCGCGGGTCGTCCGTCACGTCGTACCGCTTCACATAGGCGCCGAGGAAGGCCTGGAGGGTGGCGACGGCCGGGATCGCGATCAGCGCGCCGACCACGCCGAGCAGCGCCGTCCCCGCGATCACGGAGCCGAAGGCCACCGCCGGGTGGATGTCCACCGTCTTCGAGGTGACCTTCGGCTGGAGCACGTAGTTCTCGAACTGCTGGTAGATCACGACGAAACAGAGCACCCACAGCGCGTACCAGGGGTTGACGGTGAAGGCGATCAGCATCGGCAGGGCCCCGGCGAGGTACGTGCCGATGGTCGGGATGAACTGCGAGACCAGACCGACCCAGACCGCGAGCGCCGGGGCGTACGGCACGTCCAGGATCTCGAAGAGGACGAAGTGCGCGACGCCCGAGATGAGGGCCATCAGGCCGCGCGAGTAGAGGTAGCCGCCGGTCTTGTCGACCGCGATCTCCCAGGCCCGCAGCACCTCGGTCTGCCGGGCCGGCGGCAGGACGGAGCAGAGCGCGCGCCGCAGCCGGGGCCCGTCGGCCGCGAAGTAGAACGAGAAGAGGAAGATCGTCAGGAGCCGGAACAGGCCGCCGAGGACGGTGGTGGAGATGTCGAGCACCCCGGACGCGCTGTTCTGCACGTACTTCTGCAGCCAGTCGGAGCTCAGCAGGCTGTCCTGGACCTCGACCCTGGACAGGTCCGTGTCGAAGCTCTCGTTGATCCAGTTGATCACCGAGTCGAGGTACTGGGGGAAGTTCTCGACCATGTCCACGATCTGCCCGGCGAGCATCGAACCGAGGAGGACGACGAAGCCGACGCTGAAGACCAGGACGGCGAGGAAGACGAGGAAGGTGGCGAGACCGCGGCGCATCCCGCGCGCCGCCATACGCCCGACCGCCGGCTCGATGGCGAGGGCGAGGAAGAACGCGAGCAGGATGTTGACCAGCAGTCCGACGAGCTGGTGGAACGCCCAGCTGCCCAGCAGGAAGCAGGCGTAGAGCGCGAGGGCCAGGACGAGCGCGCGGGGGAGCCAGCGGGGCATCCGCGCGGCCGCCCCCGGAGCGGCACCGGCCGCCGCGGGAGCCGCGGGTACCGAGGAAGCGGCGTCGGGAGCGGCAGCCGAAGCAGGAGCGGGGGCTGGCCCGGTGGCCGGAGCCGCCGGTGGTGTGGTCGGGGCAGCCTTGTCGGTCGGGGCTGCCTTGTCGGTCGGGTCGGTCTTGCCGGTGTCGTCAGTCGGGGCCACCCCGCCAGTCTCGCGCACCGCACGGACATTCCACCCGGGGCCCCGCGCATCCCTGCTTGTCACCCCACCGTCTACCGGCAGTTCATCGCTTGTCGGCGGGGACGTCGACGGCGGCGCAGACCGCCCGCCACACGTCCTTGGCCTCCCAGCCGTCGTCCAGCGCGCCGCGCACCGTCCGCCCGCCGAGCTCCGCCATCACATGGTCGCTCGCGAAGGACTCCGCATAGGACGCACCGAAGTGGTCCGCCATCCGCTCCCAGAAAATCGTCAACCGCATGAACCCAGTATCCCGCTCCCAAGAGTGCAGCCCGCTCCGCAGGCCTTGTCACCGCGACTTTCCGCCCTACGGTCGGAGCATGGCCGAAAAACCCCTCTCCCCGCCGCCCTCGACTCCTCTGGCCCGCGCCGAGCGTTTCGTCTGGCTGACGGCCCGCGTCCTCGAACAGCGCCGGTTCTCCTACCACTTCCTGCGCGGTGGCGCGGACCAGGTCGAGACGGCCCTCACCGCGTACCTGAACGAGGACGGCGGCTACGGCCACGCCCTCGAACCCGACCTGCGCGGACCGGTCAGCCAGCCCCTCCACACCGCGCACGCGCTTCGGGTCCTGGACTCCATCGGCCGCTGCGGCGGGATGCGGGTCGAGCGGATCTGCCGCTACCTCACCGAGATCTCGACGCACGAGGGGGCGCTCCCGGCGATCCACCCGTCCCAGCGGGGCTACCCCTCGGCGCCGTTCGTCCCGGTCGTCGACTCCCCGCCGAGCGCGCTGCTCACCACGGGCCCGGTGGTCGGGCTGCTCCACCGCAACCAGGTGTGGCACGCGTGGCTGTTCCGGGCCACCGAGTTCTGCTGGGCCGCGGTGGAGTCGCTGGAGAAGTCCCATCCGTACGAGATCCAGGCCGCCGTCGCCTTCCTGGACGGGGTCCCGGACCGCCCGCGCGCGGAGGCGGCGGCCGACCGGCTGGGGAGGCTGGTGCGCGACCAGCGGCTCGCCGTCCTCGACCCGGACCGGCCGGAGGAGTACCCGGTCGCGGACGGGTACGCGCCCGGCGAGCACCACTTTCCGCACGACTACGCGCGCGTGCCGCACTCACTGGCGAGTCACTGGTTCACGGAGGAGGAGATGGCCCGTTCGCTGGACCGGCTCGCGGCCGACCAGGAGGAGGACGGCGGCTGGCCGATCCGCTGGGAGCCCTGGGCCCCGGGGTCGGCCCTGGAGTGGCGCCCGATCGTCACGGTCGAGGCGCTCCGCACCCTCCGCGCCCACGGCCGCCCGGTCGACTGACCCCGGACCGGCTGGGCACCTTCGGGGGGGGACCGCCGACCGCCCTACACCTCCGGCGCCTCGCGCAGCAGCAGGGCCGCGAGGGCCGTCGCCGTGCCCCTCGGCGTCGCCAGGTCGATGCCGGTCCGCTCGGCGAGCCGGGCGAGCCGGTTGTCGACGGTGTTGGGGTGCAGCCCGAGCGCGGTGGCCGTGGCGCGCCGGTCCTGCCCCTGGGCGAGGTGGACGCGGAGGGTCTCCAGGAGCTCCGGGCGGTCGGCGACGGGGTCGAGGAGGGCCGCGATCCGCCGGCCGCTCTCCCCGGGCCGGGACAGGTGGTACTCGAGGAGTACGTCGTCGAGCCGGTGCAGCCCGGGCGGCAGCCCGCACCCGGCCGCGACCCGCAGGACCTCTCCCGCGATGCGGGCGGCCTCCGGCACCTCCGCCGGGCCGTCGGCGGGCACCGCGGCGACCCGCAGCGTGACGCCCGCGGCCCGGGAGAGCCGCCGTGCCAGGTCGGCGAGCGGTTCGGCGGCGCCGGGGACGATCGCCCGCCCCGGCTCCGTACCGATGTCGAGGAGGGCGGGCACCTCCACGCCGAAGCAGTGGTCGAGCGCGGTCTGGACCCGGCGCAGCCTCCTGCGAGCGGCCACGTCTCCCTCCCCGGATCCGACACCGACACCGGCTCCGACTCCGTCGACAACGCCTACGCCTACGCCTACGCCTACGCCGCCACCGACGGCGAGTACGAGGCACGGCCCGTCGATCCCGAACGGGGCGACCCCGAGCAGCGCCGGGGACAGCGTCCCGTCGAGAAGCCCGCGCAACAGGGAGCGACGCTGGGCCCGCCGCTCGGTCTCCAGGGCGGAGCGCTCGTCGAGATAGGTCTCGGCGACGGCGCCGACGATGCCCTGCTGGGCCTCCAGGAGCAGGTCGGCGAGTTCGACGAGGGCCGCCTCGTCACCGGGCAGCGCCACCTCGCGCAGCGCCTGCCACAGCACGTACATGCCGAGGGCGTGGCTGCGCAGGAGCCACGGCGGTCCGCGCCTTCAGCCCGGACCCGGTCCGTGCCGTCGTCTACACCCACGGCCATGTCGACCACGTCTTCGGGGTCGCTCCCTTCGACGCCGAGCCGGTACGGCCGGAGGTGATCGCCCACGAGGCGGTGGCCGCCCGCTTCGACCGGTACGTGGAGACCTCGGGCTACAACTCATGGATCAACCGGCGCCAGTTCGGCGTACCGGGCCTCGAATGGCCGACCACGTACCGCTACCCGGACACGACCTACCGGGACCGGCTGACCGTCCGTCACGGCGAGTTGACGTTCGAGCTGTTCCACGCGCGCGGGGAGACCGACGACCACACCTATGTGTGGGTGCCGGAGCTCAAAACCCTCTGCACGGGTGATCTCTTCATCTGGAACTCCCCCAACGCCGGCAACCCGCAGAAGGTGCAGCGCTACCCGGAGAAGTGGGCGCGGGCGCTGCGCGCCATGGGCGAGCTGGGCGCCGAGGTGCTGCTGCCCGGCCACGGCATCCCGATCGTCGGCGCGGACCGGGTGGCGACGGCCCTGGACGACACGGCGACGCTGCTCGAATCGCTCTGCTCGCAGACCCGCGACCTGATGAACGCCGGGCTGCGGCTCGACGCGGTCATCCACGGCGTGAAGGTCCCCGAGGAGCTGCTGGCGAAGCCGTACCTCCACCCCGCCTACGACGAGCCGGAGTTCGTCGTACGGAACCTGTGGCGGCTGTGGGGCGGCTGGTACGACCAGAATCCGGCGAACCTGAAGCCGGCCCCGGAGGCGGCCGTCGCTGCCGAGCTGGCCGACGCCGCCGGCGGGGCGCTCGCCCTCGCCGAGCGGGCGGTCCGGCTCCTGGAGGAGGGCGATCTGCGGCTGGCCTCGCACCTGGCGGAGACGGCGGCGCTCGCGGCCCCCGAGGACGTGGCGGTGGCCAGGATCCGGGCCCGGGTCTACGGGACGCGGGCCGGGCGCGAGACGTCGACGATGGCGCGCGGGGTGTTCCACTGGGCGGCGGCGGAGTCCGCGGCGGTGGCCGAGGGCACGGACGTGACGACGGAGCTGACCCGTTCGGCCGCCGGGCGCGAGCGGGCCGCCGGGGCGATCAGCGTGGGCGTGGTCGCGGAAGAGGACCTGTGCTGCGGATGAGCGGGCCCGCGGGGAGGGGGCGGCCCACGAAGGCGGGGCGGACGGCGAAGGCGGGGCGGACAGGGACGGCGGGGCGGCCCTCGAAGGGCGCGCCCGGCCCGGCGGTACCGGGCACCCCCTGGGGAACGACCTGGCTGCTGCTCGGGTTCATGCTGGTCAACTTCGCGGACAAGGCCGTCCTCGGTCTCGCCGGGCCGGACATCATGCGCGAGTTCGACATCTCCCGGCAGGAGTTCGGGGCGGCCCAGGCGGCGTTCTTCGCGCTCTTCTCGGTGTCGGCGCTCGCCGTGTCGGCCCTGACGCGGAAGGTACGGACCTCGGTCCTGCTGCTCGGGATGGCGCTGTCGTGGTCGGCGGCCCAGCTGCCGATGGTGTGGGCGGCCGCCGGGTTCGGGACGCTGGTCCTCACGCGCGTGCTGCTCGGCGCGGCGGAGGGCCCGGCCGCCCCGGTCGCGGTCCACCATCTGCACGGCTGGTTCGGTCAGCGGGACCGGAACCTGCCGACGGCCGTCCTGATGGTGGGCGCCGCGGCCGGGGTCGCGGTCGCCGCGCCCGTCCTGTCCGCGGTGATCTCCGGTTGGGGCTGGCGCTGGGCCTTCGGGACGGTCGGCGTGATCGGCCTGGTCTGGGCGGCCGTCTGGCACCGGTACGGCTCCGAGGGGCCGCTCGCGCCACCGGTCGGTGCGGACGGGCGGGCCGCCGACGGGACGGAGGGCGCGGCGGAGGAGGTACCGCTGCGCCGGATCCTGCTGAGCGGCACCTTCCTGACCGCGAGCGTGGGCTCGTTCGCCGCGTACTGGCTGATGAGCTCGAAGCTGACCTGGTTGCCGGACTATCTGGAGACGGTCCTCGGCTGGGACGCGCACCGGGCCGGTCTGATGGTGGGCGCGGGAGCCGTCGCCAACGGGGTCGTCCTGCTGGTGCACGGCGTGGTCGCCCAGCGCGCGGCCCGGCGCGGCCGGCCCGGTCGTCTTCCCGCCGGCGCGGGCGCCGGGGTGCTGCTCCTGCTCTCCGCCGCCGCGGTGACGGTCTTCGCGACGGCGGGAGCGGACTGGCTGCGGGTACCGATGATGTTCGGCCCGATGGCCCTGGCGCTGCCGATGATGACCGTCAGCCAGACGGCGGTCGCCCGGATCACCCCGCCGTCGCAGCGCGGGATCGTGCTCGGTGCCGTGGTGTGCGTCTTCGCCCTGGGCGGGGTCCTGGCGCCGCTGGTCCTGGGCGGGATCGTCGACGCGGGCGCGACGGCGGCCCAGGGGTACGAGAACGGCTGGCTGTTCACGGCCGGTCTGCTCGCGGTGGCGGGCGCCCTGACGGCCCTGTTCCTCCGCCCGGAGCGGGACGCGGACCGCCTGGGGGTCCCGGAGACCCCGCCGGTGGGGGTGCCGGTGGCGCACTGAGGGGGTGCCGGTGTGGCCCCACGGCGGGGGTGCCGGGGCCGACCGCGGAGGTACGGGCCCGGGGCTCACCAGCCCAGGGCACGTACCCCCGCCGTGACGACGACGGCCGCGCCCACGACGACCAGGAACGGGGCCCGCAGCACGAGCGCGAGGGCCGCCGCGGCGAGCCCGGCGGCCCGGGCGTCCAGGACGAGGGCACCGCCCGCGCTGAACGTCTGCTGCGCGGTGAGCGCGGCCAGCAGGGCGACGGGGAGCAGGGCGGCCAGCCGCTGGACGAGCGGTCGTTCCAGCGCGCCGGCGGGGACGAGCAGGCCGAGCAGCTTGACCAGGTAGCACCCGGCGGCGGTCAGACCTATCGCGATCCACACGTTCATCGGGACTCCTCCTCCACCGTCTTCGCCGTCTCCACCATCTCCGCCGTCTCCGCCGCTTCGCCGCCTCCGCTCTCCACGCTCCCGCCTCCGGGCGGGGCCATGCGCCGGCCCTGGAACCACAGCACGACGGGCGCGGCCAGCGCCGCCGCGAGGACCGGGACCCCGGCGGGCAGGACGGGGAGCAGTCCGAGGCCCAGCAGGACGGCGATCCCGGCGGTGGCCCGCTCGGTCGCCGACTTCAGCATGGGGGCGAGCAGGGCGAGGAAGACGGCCGGGCCGGCCGCGTCGAGCCCCCAGGCCGCGGTGTCACCGATCGCCTCGGCGCCGAGCGCCCCGAGGAGCGTGGTGAGGTTCCACAGGACGTACAGGGTGAGGCCGGTGGCGGTGAAGCCGAGGCGGGCGGCCCGGCGGGACGGCTGGGCGAGCGCGACCGCCGTGGTCTCGTCGATCACCCAGTGCGCGGCGAACGGCCTGACGGCCTTCGGCAGGGCGAGGAGCTGAGAGAGCCGCAGTCCGTAGAAGGCGTTGCGGGTACCCAGGAAGAAGGCCCCGGCGGCGGCTGTGAAGGGGTTGCCGCCCGCGGCGAGCGCTCCGACGAGTGCGAACTGCGAGGCGCCGGTGAAGACGAGCAGGCTGAGTACGCAGGTCTGGAGGAGGCTGAGGCCGGAACCGGCGGAGGTCACGCCGAAGGCGAAGCCGGAGAGTCCGACGGCGATGCCGACGCCGAGGGCGTCGCGGACGACGGCCGCGTCGGGCTTCGCCCGTGCGCCGTCGTCCCGTATGACGGGAGGTGCTGTCTGTTCTGCCACGTCAGGGACGTTACGTGTCCGCCGACAGCCCGGTCTTGTACGTTCTTGCACCCGCGAACGCACCCGCGTCCACGCCCGCGCCCGAGCCCGCACCCGCGCTCCCGCCCCCGACCCCGCCCGAGCCCGCACCCGCACTCCCGCTCCCGCTCGCACCCCGCGACCGCTGGTAAGCGCCGGGAGGCACCCCCACACTCCGGGTGAAGTGCCGGTTGAGGTGCGGCTGGTCGGTGAAGCCGACGGCGACGGCCGCCTCTGCGGGAGGCGTCCCCGCGTCGAGCAGCCGCCTGGCCCGCCGCACGCGCGCGTCGGTGAGCCAGGTGTGCGGCGGCATCCCGTACACCTCCCGGAAGGCCCGCAGGAGGGCGAAGGGGCTGGTGCCGAGGTCGGTGGCGAGCCGCTCCAGGGTCGGCGGGTCGGCCATCCGCTCCTCCAGGACGGCACGCGCGCGTGCCGCGTTCCGCGCGCCGGCCGAGCGGGGCGGCAGCGGGGTGATCAGCCCGCCGTGGCTGCGCAGCATCCGCGCCGTGACCAGCCGGAGCAGGCTGTCCGCCGCGAGCGCGTTGCCCTCCTCGGCGGCCCGGTGGACGCCGACGACGAGCCGTGCGGCGTACGGGTCGTCGATGACGGGCGCGGTGAAGCCGACCGAGCCGCGCAGCGCGAGGGTGTCGGCGGCGATCGACCGGATGAGCCCCGCGTCCGGGTAGATCGTGCGGTAGGTCCAGCCCTCGGGCACGCCCGCGTGCCCGGTGTGCGAGGTGTCGGGGTTGACCAGGGCGATCTGTCCGGGCCCTGCGTGGACGAGCTCGTCGCGGTAGTGGAAGGCCTCGACGCCCTCGGTGATCGCGGCGAAGACGAAGGTCTCGTGGGTGTGCCGGGCGAAGGCCTTGCGGATGTAGTGGGCGTGCAGGAGGTCGACCCCGGGCAGCTCGGAGTACTGCCAGTACCGTGCCCGCTCCCCGCTCGCCATGACTCCATTCTGCGTCAGGGGCTCACGCGGGTGCTCGCCGCGCCGCCTCGCCCCGCCGCCCGCACGGCCCCCGGCCACGAGCCGGTTTCCCCAGGTCCGGGCGGTTGTCAGTGGGCGGGTGCACGATGGGGGACATGGTCAGGTCCGCGCTCGACTCGTTCTCCCCCGCGACCCGTGCTTGGTTCACGGGGGCCTTCACCGCGCCCACGGCCGCGCAGGAGGGGGCCTGGAAGGCCATCGGCGCGGGTTCCGACGTGCTCGTCGTCGCGCCGACCGGCTCGGGCAAGACGCTGGCCGCCTTCCTCGCGTCCCTGGACCGGCTGGCGTCGTCGCCCCTGCCGGCCGAGCCGAAGAAGCGCTGCCGCGTGCTGTACGTGTCGCCGCTGAAGGCGCTCGCGGTGGACGTCGAGCGGAATCTGCGCTCCCCACTGACCGGCATCCGGCAGGAGTCGGTCCGGCTCGGGCTGCCCGAGCCGGACGTCCGGGTCGGCATCCGTTCCGGTGACACCCCGGCCGCCGAGCGCCGGAGCCTCGCGACCCGGCCGCCGGACATCCTGATCACCACCCCCGAGTCGCTGTTCCTGATGCTCACCTCCGCCGCCCGCGAGGCCCTGTCGGGCGTGGAGACGGTGATCCTGGACGAGGTCCACGCGGTCGCGGGCACCAAGCGGGGGGCGCACCTGGCGCTCTCCCTGGAGCGGCTCGACGAGCTGCTGCCCCGGCCCGCGCGCCGGATCGGCCTGTCGGCCACGGTCCGCCCGGTGGACGAGGTGGCCCGCTATCTCTCCCCGGGGCGCGCGGTGGAGATCGTCCAGCCGCCGTCGGGGAAGGAGTTCGACCTCTCCGTCGTGGTCCCCGTCGAGGACATGGGCGAGCTGGGAGGCTCCCCGGCCTCCGAGGGCAAGGACGGCGGCGACAAACCGTCGATCTGGCCGCACGTCGAGGAGCGGATCGCCGACCTCGTCCAGGCCCACCGTTCGACGATCGTCTTCGCGAACTCCCGGCGGCTGGCCGAGCGCCTGTGCAACCGGCTCAACGAGATCGCGTACGAGCGGGCGACCGGCGAGCCGCTCCCCGAGGGCTCTCCCCCGGCCGAGGTCATGGCCCAGTCGGGGGCGGCTCGGGGTGCCCCGCCGCTGCTCGCCCGCGCCCACCACGGTTCGGTGTCGAAGGAGCAGCGCGCCCAGGTGGAGGAGGACCTCAAGGCGGGCCGGCTGCCCGCGGTGGTGGCCACGTCCAGCCTGGAACTGGGCATCGACATGGGCGCGGTCGACCTGGTGGTGCAGGTCGAGTCGCCGCCTTCGGTCGCCTCCGGGCTCCAGCGCGTGGGGCGCGCAGGCCACCAGGTCGGCGCGGTCTCGACGGGCGTGGTCTTCCCCAAGTACCGGGGCGACCTGGTGCAGGCGGCGGTGGTCACGGAGCGGATGCGTTCCGGCTCGATCGAATCGATGCGGATCCCGGCCAATCCGCTGGACGTGCTGGCGCAGCAGCTGGTCGCGACGGTCGCGCTCGACACCTGGCAGGTGGACGAGCTGCTGGCGCTGGTGCGCCGGGCGGCGCCCTTCTCCTCGCTTCCGGAGTCGGCGTTCACGGGTGTGCTCGACATGCTCGCGGGCCGCTATCCGTCGGACGCCTTCGCCGAGCTGCGCCCGCGCGTGGTCTGGGACCGGGTCGCCGGGACGGTCACGGGCCGGCCGGGCGCGCAGAGACTCGCCGTCACCTCGGGCGGCACGATCCCGGACCGGGGCCTGTTCGGCGTGTTCCTCGCGGGCGCGGACCCGAAGAAGGGCGGGGGCCGGGTCGGCGAGCTCGACGAGGAGATGGTGTACGAGTCGCGGGTCGGCGACGTCTTCACGCTGGGCACCACGTCCTGGCGGATCGAGGACATCACCCGGGACCGGGTGCTCGTCTCCCCCGCTCCCGGGGTGCCGGGCCGGCTGCCGTTCTGGAAGGGCGACCAGCTCGGCCGTCCGCTCGAACTGGGCCGTGCGGTGGGCGCGTTCCTCCGGGAGCTCGGCGCCCTCGGGGCTGAGGACGCGCGGTTGCGGCTGATCGCCGCGGGCCTGGACGCCTGGGCCGCGGACAACGTCCTCGCGTACCTCTCCGAGCAGCGCGAGGCCTGCGGTCACGTCCCCGACGACCGGACGATCCTGGTCGAGCGGTTCCGGGACGAGCTCGGGGACTGGCGGGTCGTCATCCACTCGCCGTTCGGCGCGCAGGTGCACGCGCCCTGGGCGCTGGCGCTCGGCGCGCGGCTCGCCGAGCGGTACGGCATGGACGCGCAGGTGATGCACGCGGACGACGGGATCGTGCTGCGCCTTCCGGACGCGGACCTGATGGGCCTGGAAGCGGGCCTGGACATGGGGCTCGACCTCCTCGACCACGAGCCGGTCGACCCCGGCCGCCACCTCGACACGACGTACGACCCGGACAAGGCGCCCGTCGGCGCGGCCGACGCCCTCTTCGACAAGGGCGAGATCGGCCAGATCGTCACCGACCAGGTGGGCGGCTCCGCACTGTTCGCCTCCCGTTTCCGCGAGTGCGCCGCGCGCGCCCTGCTGCTGCCCAAGCGGAACCCGGGAAAGCGCACCCCCCTCTGGCAGCAGCGGCAGCGGGCGGCCCAGCTCCTCCAGGTGGCGAGCGAGTTCGGCTCCTTCCCGATCGTCCTGGAGGCCGTCCGCGAGTGCCTCCAGGACGTCTTCGACGTGCCCGGTCTGACCGAGCTGATGGGCGACATCGAGGCCCGCCGGGTCCGGCTCGTCGAGATCACCACCCCCGAGCCCTCCCCCTTCGCCCGCTCGCTGCTCTTCGGCTACGTGGCGCAGTTCCTGTACGAGGGCGACTCCCCGCTCGCCGAGCGGCGCGCGGCCGCGCTCTCCCTGGACTCCCGGCTCCTCGCGGAGCTGCTCGGCCAGGCGGAGCTGCGCGAGCTCCTCGACCCGGAGGTGCTGACCGAGCTGGAGCGGGAGCTCCAGTGGCTGACGGAGGACCGGCGGATCAAGGACGTGGAGGGCGTCGCCGACCTGCTGCGGGTCCTCGGCCCGCTCACCGACGCCGAACTCGGCGAGCGTGGCGCGGAGGCGGGCTGGGCGCCCGACCTCGCCCGGTCCCGGCGCGCGATCCGGGTCAGGATCGGAGGAGCCGACCACTGGGCGGCGATCGAGGACGCGGGGCGGCTCCGTGACGCCCTGGGCACGGCACTGCCGGTCGGTGTGCCCGAGGCCTTCACCGAGCCGGTGAAGGACCCGCTGGGCGACCTCCTGGCCCGCTTCGCGCGCACGCACGGCCCCTTCACCTCCTCGCAGGCCGCCGCCCGCTTCGGACTCGGCGCCGCCGTCACGGACGGCGCCCTCCAGCGGCTCGCCGCCGCCGGCCGGGTCGTCCAGGGCGAGTTCCATCCCTCCGGCATCGGCCAGGAGTGGTGCGACGCGGCCGTGCTGCGCCGGCTGCGCCGGCGTTCCCTCGCGGCCCTGCGCCACGAGCTGGAGCCGGTGCCCCCGGCGGCCCTCGCCACCTTCCTGCCCCAGTGGCAGCACCTGGGCGGCGGGGCCCTGCGCGGCATCGACGGCCTCGCCCGCGCGATCGAGCAGCTCCAGGGCGCTCCCGTGCCCGCCTCCGCCCTGGAGAAGCTGATCCTGCCGTCCCGCGTCCGGGACTACTCCCCGGCGCTGCTCGACGAGCTGACGACGACCGGCGAGGTGGTCTGGGCGGGCGCCGGATCGCTGCCCGGCAAGGACGGGTGGATCTCGCTCTACCTCGCGGACGCGGCGCCGCTCCTCCTCCCGCCGCCGCACCCGCTGGAGCTGTCCGCGCTGCACGAGTCGGTGCTCACCACCCTCTCCGGCGGGTACGGCCTGTTCTTCCGCCAGATCGCCGACCAGGTCCGCGCGACCACCCACCCGGACACGACCGACCCGCAGCTCGCCGACGCGCTCTGGGACCTGGCCTGGTCGGGTCGGCTCACCAACGACACCCTCGCCCCGCTGCGCTCGCTGCTCGGCTCGGGCCGCACCGCCGGGTCGACCGCCCACCGCGCGCGCCGCACGGTCCCGCGCGGCCGGTACGGCACGCTGAGCGCCGCCGCCCGCCCGGCGTCCCGCACGGGACCGCCGACGGTCTCCGGCCGCTGGTCGCTGCTGCCGGCCGTCGAGCCGGAGCCGACCCACCGGGCACACGCCCTCGCCCGCACCCTCCTGGACCGGCACGGCGTGGTCACCAGGGGCGCGGTGGCCGCCGAGGGCGTGGAGGGCGGCTTCTCGGCCACGTACCGCATCCTGTCCGCCTTCGAGGACAGCGGTCAGGCCCGGCGTGGCTATGTCGTGGAGGGCCTCGGCGCGGCCCAGTTCGCGATGGACGGGGCCGTGGACCGGCTGCGGGCCGCTGCGACGGCCCGCGACCGGGGCGCGGAGGCGGCGGCAGGCCCGCGCGCGCTGGTCCTCGCGGCGGCGGACCCGGCGAACGCGTACGGGGCGGCGCTGTCCTGGCCCGAGCCGCCGACCGGCGCCGGCCACAAGCCCGGCCGCAAGGCGGGCGCGATGGTGGTCCTCGTCGACGGCGAGCTCACGCTCTACATGGAGCGCGGCGGCAAGACGCTGCTGTCCTGGCCGTCCGAGCCCGACGACCCCGCCCTGACGGCGGCGGCCGAGGCGCTGGCGGCGTCGGCACGGGCGGGCGCGCTGGGCACGGTCACGGTGGAGCGGATCAACGGCGCCACGGCCCTGACCTCACCCCTCGCCCGCCCCCTGGAGACGGCTGGCTTCCTCGCCACCCCGAGAGGGCTCCGCCTACGCGCCTGAGGCCCGCGCCCCTCGCCCCCACTCCCCACTCCTCGCTCCCCACTCCCCGCTCCCCGCTCCCCGCTCCCCACGACCCGGCATCATGGAACCGTGCCCGAAGGAGACACCGTCTGGCAGGCCGCGCACCGCCTGCACACCGCGCTGGCCGGGCGGGTCCTGACCCGCTCGGACCTCCGGGTGCCCCGGTTCGCGACCGCCGACCTCACCGGCCGCACGGTCCTCGACGTCACCCCGCGCGGCAAGCACCTCCTCACCCGGATCGAGGGCGGTCTCACCCTCCACTCCCATCTGCGCATGGACGGCGCCTGGCGGGTGTTCGCCACCGGGGAGCGCCCGCGCGGCGGCCCCGACCACCAGATCCGGGCGATCCTCGGGAACGAGCAGTCCACCGCGTACGGCTACCGGCTCCCGGTCCTGGAGCTGATCCGTACCGCCGAGGAGTCCCGCGCGGTCGGCCACCTCGGCCCCGACCTCCTGGGCCCCGACTGGGACCCCGAGGAGGCCGTGCGGCGACTGCTCACCGATCCGGACCGGCCGCTCGGCGAGGCCCTGCTCGACCAGCGCAACCTCGCCGGCATCGGCAACGTGTACAAGTCGGAGCTGGCCTTCCTCGCCGCCGTCACGCCGTGGCTCCCCGTCGGCGACCTCGGCCCCGACGTCCCCGCCCGCCTGGTGGCGACCGCCCACCGCCTCCTGGAGGTGAACAAGGACCGCCCCGACCGGCGCACCACGACCACCCGGCGCCCCGGCACCCCACTCCACGTCTACGGCCGCGAGGGCCACGCCTGTCTGCGCTGCGGCGCCCGGATCCGGAAGGCGGAGCTCGGCGACCGGGTCACGTACTGGTGCCCCGGCTGCCAGCAGGGCCCCACCCGGGAAGACCTCGGCACCGACAACGACACCACACCCCACGCCAATTGACGATCCGTCAGATCTGGTCGTACGGTCCGGGCATGACCCTCTCGGCGTACGACCTCACCGGCCGCACCGCGTTCGTCACCGGCGCCGCGAGCGGGATCGGCCGCGCCACCGCGCTGCTCCTCGCCCGGGCCGGCGCGACCGTGCACTGCGCGGACCGCGACGAGCACGGCCTGAAGGAGACCGCGGCGCTCGTCACCGGCGCGGGAGGCGCAGCGCACGCGCACACCCTGGACGTCACCGACCGGACCGCCCTGGCCGCCGCGGTCCGTTCCGCGGGCCCCCTCCACGTCATGGCGGCCGTCGCCGGGATCATGCACACGAGTACGGTCCTGGAGACCCGCGACGAGGACCTCGACCGCGTCCTCGCCGTCAACTTCAAGGGGGTTCTGTACGCCTGTCAGGAGGCGGCCCGTTCGATGATCGCCTCCGGCACCGCCGGCTCGATCGTCACGATGGCCTCGGGCGCGATGGACACCGCGAGCCCCGGCCTCGTCTGCTACAGCGTCGCCAAGGCGGCCGTCGTCCAGCTGACGAAGACGCTGGCGGTGGAGGTCGGCCGGCACGGCATCCGGGTCAACGCGGTGGCCCCGGGCTGGATCCGCACCCCCATGACGGACCGCCACGAGCCGGCCGCCCAGCAGCAGGCGGAGGCCGCGATGATCCGTCACTCGCCGCTGGGCCGGGTGGGTGAGGCGGAGGACATCGCCCACGCGGTCCTGCATCTCGCCTGCGACGCCTCCTCGTTCACGACGGGGCAGATCCTGCGCCCCAACGGCGGCGTCGCGATGCCTTGGTGACACTTCGCGCGGACGCGCCCGGCCTCCGCGACGAGGCGGCGACGTGCACCGGCAGCAGGCTCAGTCCCCAGCCGCCCGCGGCCACCGCCCCCTCGACCGGGCCGGCCTCCCCTGGCACGAGGAGCAGGCGCAGCACCGCCCACCACCAGAGCCCCCCGGCCACCAGCCCGATCGCGATCAGCGCGAGCGTCACCGGCGGAACACGTCGCCGTACCATGGCCGCCTCCTGCGGTCGACGCTAGACCGGCAGGATCACCCTGCGGGAGGGCGCACGGGAAGCAGACCCGGCGCACACCGCACGTATCGCCATGGGAACCCCGGCCACCGGCTCCACCTGGCCCTAGACGCTCTCCGCCTGGAACATCCACGCGTGCTTCTCGAGGTCGCCCGTCAGACCGATGAGGATGTCCTGGCTGATCGGGTCGGGGTCGCCGGTCGCGTCGATCCTCTCCCGCATGCGGGTGATGACCGCTCCCAGCGCGGCGACCAGGATCTTGACCGCATCGACGTCCTTGATCCACCCTTCCGGAACCGTTCCGATGGCACTGGACGAGGCCACCGTCGCCGAGCGCCCGTCCGGGTTGACGCCGAGCGCGGAGGCACGCTCCGCCACGGTGTCGGAGTGCAGCCGTGCGGTGTCGACGACCTCGTCGAGCTGCAGATGGACGGAGCGGAAGCGCGGACCGACGACGTTCCAGTGCACCTGCTTGGCGACGAGGGCGAGGTCGACCAGATCGACCAGCGCCCCCTGGAGCGCGTTGCCGACCGTCTTGAGGTCGGCCTCGGACAGCGGGCTCTTCACGACAGACATGCGGGATCTCCAACCAGTCGTACGTTCCCCCCACCATGGCACGCCTCACCGGAACCCGGCATCTCAAACAAATCGCCCGAAATCTCGGATCGAGCAGGTACCGGGCAGGTACCGGGGAGAAGACCCGGAAGGAGCCCCGGAAAGAGACCCGTCAGTGAACCGGAACGAGAAAAGCCCCGGCAGGCGCCCACAACGGGGCACCGACCGGGGCTTCGCCCCACTTCGGTTCAGGCAGCGACGACGTCCACCGCTTCCGCGGGCGCCTTGATGGTCACCCGCCCGGTGGGCACACCGGCCACCGACGTCACCGACACCGAATTGAGCATCGGGCGTACCGGCGTCGGCACCGGTTCGCTCGCCGCTGCCGACTCGGCCAGTTCGGCCAGTGACAGCTCGTCGCTCACTTCACGCATGAGCTCGGACATCCGTACGTCCAGCGCGTCGCAGATCGCGGAGAGCAGCTCGGAGGAAGCCTCCTTCTGCCCCCGCTCCACCTCGGAGAGATAGCCGAGCGAGACTCGGGCGGACGAGGAGACTTCGCGCAGAGTACGGCCTTGGCGCTGGCGCTGCCGACGCAGCACGTCACCCAACAGGCGACGGAGCAGAATCATCGGTGGCTCCCTCCTCGGACCGCGTAGCCGCATCCTTCACGCCCCACCGTACCGCCTCGCGCTGCGGCCGTGCGGGGAGCGATGTCGTGTTCACTCAGGGCTGCAAACATCAATTCCCCCCGTTCCGTTCCGTATCCTGTGCCCGCGCATTTCCCGAGAGTTCCTCACGGAGCAGTGCCAACACGCTCCGTACACTCTCTCTACGGATTTCCGCGCGGTCGCCGTTCAACCTCAACGAGACCACTTTCCCGGCTCCGGCGCCCGCTCCGGTCGGCCCCGCGACCGCCACGTAGACGGTTCCGACGGCCTGTCCGTCCTGCGGTTCGGGCCCCGCGACGCCGGTCGTCGAGATCCCCCAGTCGGCACCCAGCCGGGCCCGCGCACCGGCCGCCATCTGCAGCGCGACCTCCGGGTCGACCGCGCCGCGCTCCGCGAGGAGGGCACGGTCGACACCCAGGAGTTCGTGCTTGAGGACCGTGGCGTAGGCCGTGACCGACCCCCGGAAAGTTTTCGAGGCTCCGGGTACGCCGGTGAGCTCGGCGGCCACCAGACCACCCGTGAGCGACTCCGCGGCGGCCAGCGTGTGACCACGCTCCGCGAGCAGTGCCAGCACCCGGGCGGCCTCGGTCATCGCGTCGCCGCCTCCGACCGCGCGGCCGCCCGCTCCTCCGCGAGGCCCTGGCGGCGCAGAACGACCGCCTGTCGCACATAGTCCAGACCGGTGACGACCGTCAGCACGACGGCCACCACCATCACCCAGAAGCGCAGGGTGGCCAGTGGACCGGTGAGCATGAGGACGTACATGCCGACCGCCGTCCCCTGGGCGAGCGTCTTCATCTTGCCGCCGCGGCTCGCCGGGATGATCCCGTGCCGGATCACCCAGAACCGCATCAGGGTGATCCCCAGCTCGCGGGCCAGGATGACCCCGGTCACCCACCAGGGCAGGTCGCCCAGCACGGAGAGGCTGATGAGACCGGCGGCCATGATCGCCTTGTCGGCGATCGGGTCGGCGATCTTCCCGAAGTCGGTGACGAGGTTGTAGGCACGGGCCAGGTGCCCGTCGAAGACGTCCGTGATCATGGCCACGGCGAACGCGGCCCAGGCCCAGGCGCGCCAGGCGGGGTCGTGACCGCCGTCCTGGAACAGGAGCACCACGAAGGCCGGCACGAGTACGAGCCGGATCATGGTGAGGATGTTGGCGATGTTCCACAGGCTGGCCTGGTTGACGGCCGCAGTGCCCAGCTTTCCGCGGGGCGCCGGCCTACCGGTCCCGCCCGTCGCGGATGCCGGGACTCCGGTCATCTGGCTGCCTCCTCGAAAAGACACTCGGCCACCAGGTCGACGCCTTCCGTGCCGACGACCTTCGCCCTGACCATACGGCCCGGAGCCAGGTCGGGGCTCGTACCGTCGGCCGTGGTGAGGACCACCTGGCCGTCGGTCTCGGGCGCCTGGTGGGCGGCGCGGCCGATCCAGCCGTCCTCCTCGTCGACGGACTCGACGAGTACTTCCAGGGTCTCTCCGATCCGCTCCTCCGCGCGCTGCGCGGTGAGCTCCTCGGCGAGCCGGGAGAGGTGGGCGAGCCGCTCGTCGACGACGTCCTGGTCGAGCTTGTGCTCGTACGTGGCGGCCTCGGTGCCGTCCTCGTCGGAGTATCCGAAGACACCGACGGCGTCGAGCCGGGCGTGGGTGACGAAGCGTTCCAGCTCGGCGAAGTCCGCCTCGGTCTCGCCGGGGAAGCCGACGATGAAGTTGGAGCGGGCACCGGCCGTCGGGGCCTTGGACCGGATGGTCTCCAGGAGCTCCAGGAAGCGGTCGGTGTCGCCGAAGCGGCGCATGGCCCGCAGCACGTCCGGGGCGCTGTGCTGGAACGAGAGGTCGAAGTAGGGCGCGACCTTCTCGGTCGAGGTGAGGACGTCGATGAGACCGGGGCGCATCTCGGCGGGCTGGAGGTAGCTGACCCGGACGCGCTCGATGCCGTCGACGGAGGCCAGGTCGGGCAGCAGGCTCTCCAGGAGCCGGATGTCGCCGAGGTCCTTGCCGTACGAGGTGTTGTTCTCGGAGACCAGCATGATCTCCTTCACGCCCTGCTCGGCGAGCCAGCGCGTCTCGTTGAGCACGTCCGAGGGACGGCGCGAGACGAAGGAGCCCCGGAAGGACGGGATGGCGCAGAAGGAGCAGCGGCGGTCGCAGCCGGAGGCGAGCTTCACGGAGGCGACGGGGCTGGTGTCCAGCCGGCGGCGGAGCGGCGCGCGCGGCCCGGAGGCGGGCGCGATCCCCTCGGGAAGGTCGGTCAGGTCGGCCGGTACGCTCTCGGGCTCCTCGACGGCGCCGTGTCCCGGCAGGGCCACGGCCGCGGCGGCCGCCTGGCGCTCCACGGGCGAGAGCGGCAGCAGCTTGCGCCGGTCACGCGGGGTGTGGGCCTCGACACTGCCACCGCTGAGGATGGTCTGGAGGCGGTTGGAGATGTCGGCGTAGTCGTCGAAGCCCAGGACGCCGTCGGCCTCCGGGAGGGCGTCGGCGAGCTCCTTGCCGTACCGCTCGGCCATGCAGCCGACGGCGACGACGGCCTGGGTCTTGCCGTGGTCCTTCAGATCATTGGCTTCGAGGAGGGCGTCGACGGAGTCCTTCTTGGCGGCTTCGACGAATCCACAGGTGTTGACGACGGCGACATCCGCGTCTTCGGCGTTCTCGACGAGCTCCCAGCCGTCCGCTGCCAAGCGGCCTGCAAGCTCCTCCGAGTCCACCTCGTTACGGGCGCAGCCAAGAGTGACAAGGGCGACGGTACGGCGTTCGGGCATGGACTCAAGACTACTTCGTCCCGGCCGTTACCCCGTCGCGCAGGGTTCACCTGCGCGACAGAGGTCACATCACGGGCCCGAGGGGTCCTGGTGGATCATCCGGCCTCGGGGTCGCCCTTGGTGTAGGTGAGCCGCTCGACCTGGCCGGATTCGAACTTCTCCTCCACCTTCTTGCCGTTGACGTGCAGCTCGATGGCGCCGGCGTTGCCCAGCACCAGGTCGATCCGCTCGTCGTCCTGGAAGGTCTTGGACTCGCCCTCCAGGAGGAGGCCGTCGAAGAGCAGCTTCCCGTCGTGGGCCTTGGCCGAGATCCAGCTCTTGCCGTCGACGGCGGTGAGCTTGACCGTGACCTTGTCCTGCGGGACCGCGGCGATCGCGCTCTCCGTCGGCTTCGGGGCCACGGGCTTGACCGGCTTCGGCTTCGCGGCCGAGGTCGCCTTCTCCGGCGCCGGGGCCGGGCCGCCGTCGGCCGCGGTGGTGCCCTTGGGAGCCTCGTTCCCGTCGAACATCGTGAAGCCGACGAAACCGACGACGGCGACGATGGCCGCGACCATCGCGGCGGTCCAGTTGGGCCGCCGCGGCTCGGGGCGGATACGTTCCGCCTCGAAGAGCGGGGCGGCGGGGGTGGGCGCAGGACGGCCACCGTGCTCGGCGTCGTACTGCTCGATCAGCTGAGCCGGATCGAGACCGACGGCGCGCGCGAGGGTGCGGATGTGACCGCGGGCGTAGACGTCGCCGCCGCAGCGCGAGAAGTCGTCCTCCTCGATCGCGTGCACGATCGGAATCCGGACACGGGTGGAGGCACTGACCTCTTCGACGGTGAGACCGGCGGCGATTCGGGCCTGCTGGAGAGTGCGACCGATCGCGTCCCGGTCGTCTGCCGGGAACGTCCGGTCGTCTTCGGGGGAGTTGCCGATGGACACGAGAGCGCCTTTCGAGCGTGTAGCCACCTGCTGGACGTTCAGTCTATGGGTGGTACGAAAGGGTGGGGCAACCGGGCGGGTGCTGTTTGTACGCCATGAGGCTGGGACATCCTTCTGTCCCACCGTCCAACTTGACGTGCGGGCAGGGGAAACGGTTGCCCACTGTTCCCTTACGAGTGAGTCTCGGCCCGGTCTCGATCGGGTACGCCGGTCTCGGCCGGATGGTCCTGCCGACCGCCAGGCCGACCTCGACTCGCCTGTCCCGACCGCGTACCCCGTCCCCCCGCCGCTACTCCCCCGACTCCCCGCGGATCACGGCCAGCACCCCGTCCAGCTCGTCCGGCTTCACCAGCACGTCCCGCGCCTTCGAGCCCTCGCTCGGCCCGACGATGTTCCGCGACTCCATCAGGTCCATCAGCCGGCCGGCCTTCGCGAAGCCGACGCGCAGCTTGCGCTGGAGCATCGACGTCGAGCCGAACTGCGTCGAGACGACCAGTTCGGCGGCCTGGCACAGCAGGTCGAGGTCGTCGCCGATGTCCTCGTCGATCTCCTTCTTCTGCCGGGTGCCGACGGTGACGTCCTCCCGGAAGACGGGCGTCATCTGGTCCTTGCAGTGCTGTACGACCGCCGCGACCTCGTGCTCGGTGACGAAGGCACCCTGCATGCGGGTCGGCTTGTTCGCGCCCATCGGCAGGAAGAGCCCGTCGCCCTTGCCGATGAGCTTCTCGGCGCCGGGCTGGTCCAGGATGACCCGGCTGTCGGCGAGCGAGGAGGTGGCGAAGGCGAGCCGCGAGGGCACGTTCGCCTTGATGAGGCCGGTGACGACGTCCACCGACGGCCGCTGGGTGGCGAGGACGAGGTGGATGCCGGCGGCGCGGGCCAACTGGGTGATGCGGACGATCGAGTCCTCGACGTCCCTCGGCGCGACCATCATCAGGTCGGCGAGCTCGTCGACGATGACCAGGAGGTACGGGTAGGGGTTGAGCTCGCGCTGACTGCCCTCGGGCAGCTTGATCTTCCCGTCCCGGATGGCCTGGTTGAAGTCGTCGATGTGCCGGAAGCCGAAGGCCGCCAGGTCGTCGTAGCGGAGGTCCATCTCCTTCACCACCCACTGGAGGGCCTCGGCGGCCCGCTTGGGGTTGGTGATGATCGGGGTGATCAGGTGCGGGATGCCCTCGTAGGCGGTGAGTTCGACCCGCTTGGGGTCGACGAGGACCATCCGGACGTCCTCGGGGGTCGCTCTTATCATCACCGAGGTGATCAGGCAGTTGATGCAGGAGGACTTGCCGGAGCCGGTGGCGCCCGCGACCAGGATGTGCGGCATCTTCGCCAGGTTGGCCATCACGTAGCCGCCCTCGACGTCCTTGCCGAGCGCGACCAGCATCGGGTGGTCGTCACCCGCCGCGTCCGCGAGCCGCAGCACGTCCCCGAGGTTGACCATCTCGCGGTCGCTGTTCGGGATCTCGATGCCGACCGCCGACTTGCCGGGGATCGGCGAGATGATCCGCACGTCCGGGGAGGCCACGGCGTACGCGATGTTCTTCGTCAGGGCCGTGATCTTCTCGACCTTCACGGCGGGGCCGAGCTCGACCTCGTACCGCGTGACCGTCGGACCGCGGGTGAAGCCGGTGACGGCCGCGTCGACCTTGAACTCGGTGAAGACGTTGGAGAGCGACTCCACGACGGCGTCGTTGGCCGCGCTGCGCGTCTTTCCGGGCCCGCCGCGCTCCAGCAGGTCCATCGACGGCAGCGAGTACGTGATGTCACCGGACAGCTGGAGCTGCTCGGCCCGGGGCGGCAGATCGGTCGGCTCGGGCGCGGGCTTGGTCAGATCGGGTACGCCCCCGCCGGAGCGCCGCTCGCCCCCGCGCGCCGACGGCACGGGCGGTCCGGCCGGCTTGGGCGGGGCCGCGGGCCCGGCGCTCTCCCCGGCGGCGGCCACGGCGGCATCCCGCTCGGCGGTGACGTCCCTGGTCAGGTCGGCGACGATCGGCGACGGCGGCATGCCGTTGAGCACCGCGCCGTCGAGGGCGGCGGCCGCGGCGGCGGCGACGTCCACCGGGTCCATGCCGTGGTCGAAGGAAGCCGGCGCGGCGGAGCGGCGCGGGCCGCGTCCGCTGCGCCGCCCCAGGAGCTCCGCCTCGGCCCGGTCCACGTCGTACGGCTCCGCCGGCCCGGACGCCCGGCGACGGGCGGGGCGGGCGGTCCGCGGCGCGGCCTCGCGCCACCCCTCGTCGTACCCCTCGTACCCCTCGTGCCGTTCGTACCCCTCGGCCTCGGCCGGCTCGTCGGCGGGTTCGACGATGCCGAGCCGGGCGCCGAGGGCGCGCAGCCGCTGTGGGATGGCGTTGACCGGGGTGGCGGTGACGACGAGCAGGCCGAAGATCGTGAGCAGCACCAGCATCGGTACGGCGAGGACCTCGCCCATCATGAAGACGAGGGGCTGGGACGCGGCCCAGCCGATGAGACCGCCCGCGTCCTGCATGGCCTCGGTCCCGTCACCGCGGCCCGGTGAACCGCACGCGATGTGGACCTGGCCGAGGACGCCGATGACGAGGGCGGAGAGCCCGATGACGATCCGGCCGTTGGCCTCGGGCTTCTCCGGGTAGAGCATCAGCCGGCCGCCGATCGCCCCGAGGAGCAGCGGCACCAGCAGATCGAGCCGGCCGAAGGCCCCGGTGACCAGCATCTCGACGAGGTCGCCGACCGGGCCGCGCAGATTGGACCAGGTGCCCGCGGCGACGATCAGCGCGACGCCGAGCAGGAGCAGCGCGAGCCCGTCCTTGCGGTGCGCCGGGTCGAGGCCCTTGGCTCCGCGCCCTATCCCCCGGAACATCGCCCCTACCGCGTTGGCGAGGCCGAGCCAGATTCCGCGGACGAGCCGGTAGACGCCTCCGGTGGGCGACGGGGCCGGGCGGGGCGGGGCCTTCTTCGCGGCGGGCTTCCGCGCGGGCGGGCGCTTGGCGGGCGCGGCCTTCTTGGCCGCCGCCTTCTTCGCGGGCGGCTTGGCGGGCGGCTTGGCGGGGGACTTCGCGGGCGCCGCTTTCTTCGCGACGCCCGTCGTCCGGCCGGCGCGCGGCTTTGCGGTGCCCGCCGTGCCCTGGGAACCCTTGCCGGACGTACGTGAAGCCATGATGCTGAGGTTACCGGTGAGGGGACGGGCTGTCCGCCTCACCCGATCGTGTCGTCCTTGCAGGGGTGCGAAGCTGACGCCGGATCACCAGGCTCCGCCGGTTGACGGAACGTCAACTCTGGGCGGGCAGCGTAGGCGCGGCGCCGGTGCCCGGCTCCAGGGCGTCCAGAGCCCGCCGCAGCCCGGTGAGCTTGCGCTCCAGGTGCGCGGCGGTGGCGACGGCCGCCGCGTCGGCGGAGTCGTCGTCGAGCTGCTTCGACAGCGCCTCCGCCTGCTCCTCGACGGCGGCGAGGCGGGCCGAGAGCTCGGCGAGCAGACCGGCGGACTCCTTGCCGTGACCGCCCTCCGCGCCGCCCTCCAACTGCAGCCGCAGCAGGGCGGCCTGCTCGCGCAGCTTGCAGTTCTTCATGTAGAGCTCGACGAAGACCGAGACCTTGGCGCGCAGCACCCACGGGTCGAAGGGCTTCGAGATGTAGTCGACCGCGCCGGCCGCGTACCCCCGGAAGGTGTGGTGGGGGCCGTGGTTGATGGCGGTGAGGAAGATGATCGGGATGTCCCGGGTCCGCTCACGCCGCTTGATGTGCGCCGCGGTCTCGAAACCGTCCATTCCCGGCATCTGGACGTCCAGCAGGATGACCGCGAAGTCGTCCGTCAGCAGCGCCTTGAGCGCTTCCTCCCCGGACGATGCCCGCACCAGCGTCTGATCGAGCGCGGAGAGAATGGCCTCCAGCGCCAGCAGATTCTCCGGCCGGTCATCGACCAGGAGGATCTTGGCCTTCTGCACCATGCCCCGTCCTCCTCGTCCCGGCAACGGCTCACCCCGGCTCCCCGAACCGAGGGAAGCACCGGGCGCCGCCCCAGAAGACGACTCCCTAGCGCCGTCCGTCCTTGTGCCGGTCATCGTAGCCGCACCCCGCCCGTCGCCACACCCTGTCACCGCGATGTCACTGTGCACGTAGCAGAAACGCGGTGGGAGACCAGAAGGTTCCCCGTATCCCGCCCTCTCACACGCCTGTGGCGACAGCCCGTCAGCGGAACCGGGGGGCCCGCGCGGAGCACCGCGCGGACCCCCGGGCCGGAGTCACTTCCCCCGCATCCACTGTTCCATGACGGACAGCAGGTGATCGGGGTCGACCGGCTTGGTCACGTAGTCCGAGGCGCCCGACTCGATCGCCTTCTCCCGGTCGCCCTTCATCGCCTTCGCCGTCAGCGCGATGATCGGCAGCCCCGCGAACTGCGGCATCCGCCGGATCGCGGTCGTCGTCGCGTATCCGTCCATCTCCGGCATCATGATGTCCATGAGCACGACCGTGACGTCATCGTGCTGCTCCAGGACCTCGATGCCCTCGCGCCCGTTCTCCGCGTACAGCACCGCGAGACCGTGCTGCTCCAGGACGCTCGTGAGCGCGAACACGTTACGGATGTCGTCGTCCACGATCAGCACCTTCTCGCCCGAGAAGCCGAACGTACGACGCGGCACGACCTCCGCCTCCGGTTCCCCCCGGTCCGCGGCGGCCTGCTGACCCGACTGCCACGGCACCGCGGTCCGCGCCCCGGTCGCCTCCGCCGCGGCCTTCCGCCGGTGCCGGAACAGCGCCCCGGCCCCGGACCGCGCCTCCGTCCGTACGGGCGGCGGCGGGAAGTGCGGGAAGGTGTGGACGGCCCCGCTCGCCCCGTCCTCGGCGCCCTGCTGGTCCTCGGCCTCCGACGCCCCCTGCCCGTAGCCGTTCGACTGCAGCTCCGTCGGGCTCAGCGGCAGGTAGAGCGTGAAGGTCGAGCCGCGGCCCGGCTCGCTCGCCGCGAAGATCTCGCCGCCGAGCAGCCGTGCGATCTCCCGGCTGATCGAGAGCCCCAGACCCGTACCGCCGTACTTCCGGCTGGTCGTGCCGTCGGCCTGCTTGAACGCCTCGAAGATGACCCGCATCTTGCTCGCCGCGATCCCGATCCCGGTGTCGGTGACCGAGAACGCGATCAGATCGGCCTCCGGATCGCGCAGCGAACCGGCCTCCAGGAGCTGCTCGCGGATCGACTGCGGCACGTCCGCGCTCGCCGGCCGGATCACCAGCTCCACCGCACCGGAATCCGTGAACTTCACCGCGTTGGAGAGGAGGTTGCGCAGCACCTGGAGCAGCCGCTGCTCGTCGGTGTGGAGCGTGGCCGGCAGCTCGGGCGAGACCCGCACCGAGAAGTCGAGCCCCTTCTCCGCCGTGAGCGGCCGGAAGGTGGCCTCCACGTAGTCGACGAGCTGGACGAGCGCGATCCGCGTCGGCGAGACGTCCATCTTGCCCGCCTCGACCTTGGACAGGTCGAGGATGTCGTTGATCAGCTGGAGCAGGTCCGAACCGGCACCGTGGATGGTCTCCGCGAACTCGACCTGCTTCGGCGTGAGGTTGGTCTCGGCGTTGTCCGCGAGCAGCTTGGCCAGGATCAGCAGCGAGTTGAGCGGCGTACGCAGCTCGTGCGACATGTTGGCCAGGAACTCGGACTTGTACCGCATGGAGACGGCGAGCTGCTCGGCACGCTCCTCCAGGACCTGCCGGGCCTCCTCGATCTCGGTGTTCTTCACCTCGATGTCGCGGTTCTGCCGGGCCAGCAGCTCGGCCTTCTCCTCCAGCTCCAGGTTGGAGCCCTGGAGCTCCTTCTGACGGTGCTCCAGCTCGGCCGAACGCTCCTTCAGCTGCTCGGTGAGCTCCTGCGACTGCTGGAGCAGCACCTCGGTCTTGGTGTTGACGCTGATGGTGTTGACGGTGGTCGCGATCAGCTCGGCGATCTGGTTGAGGAAGTCCCGCTGGATCTGCGTGAACGGCTGGAACGAGGCCAGCTCGATCACCCCGAGGACCTTGCCCTCGAAGAGCACCGGAAGCACGATCACATGCGCGGGCGAGGCCTCCCCGAGCCCCGAGGAGATCTTCAGATAGCCCGGCGGCACATTGACCTGGATGGTCCGCTTCTCCTCGGCGGCCGTCCCGATGAGCGTCTCGCCGGGGCGGAACGAGGTCGGCATGGACCCGGTGGAGTATCCGTAACTCCCGCGCATCCGCAGCTCGTACGAGCCGTCGCCCTCACCGACGAGTTCGGCGTCGCTGTGGGCGGAGCCCGTCGGCATGGCCACGAAGAAGGCGCCGTGCTGCGCCGAGACCACCGGCGTCAGCTCGCTCATGATGAGCGAGGCCACGTCGTCGAGGTCCCGGCGGCCCTGCATGAGGCCGGAGATACGGGCCAGGTTGCTCTTGAGCCAGTCCTGCTCGTCGTTGGCGAGGGTGGTGTCGCGCAGGTTGGCGATCATCGTGTTGATGTTGTCCTGGAGCGCCTGGATCTCGCCGGCCGCGTCCACACCGTCGATCTTGACGTTGAGGTCACCGCGGGTCACCGCGGTGGCGACGGCCGCGATGGCCCGCACCTGCCGGGTGAGGTTCCCGGCCATCTCGTTCACGGACTCGGTGAGATCGCTCCAGGTGCCCTCCACGTCCCGGACCCGGGCCTGGCCGCCGAGCTGCCCGTCGGTGCCCACCTCGCGGGCCACGCGGGTGACCTCCTCGGCGAAGTTCGACAGCTGGTCGACCATCGTGTTGATGGTGTTCTTCAGCTCCTGGATCTCACCGCGCGCGTCGATGTCGATCTTCTTGGTGAGGTCGCCCTTGGCGATGGCGGTGGTGACGGCGGCGATCTGCCGCACCTGACCGGTGAGGTTGTCGGCCATCGAGTTCACCGACTCGGTCAGGTCCTTCCAGGTGCCGGAGACACCCGGCACCCGGGCCTGGCCGCCCAGCTCGCCCTCCGTACCCACCTCGCGGGCCACCCGCGTGACCTCGTCCGCGAAGGACGACAGGGTCGTCACCATGGTGTTGACGGTCTCGGCGAGCTCGGCGACCTCGCCCCGCGCCTCGACCGTCACCTTCTTCGTCAGATCGCCGTTGGCGACCGCCGCCGAGACCCGGGAGATGTTCCGCACCTGACTGGTCAGGTTGTTGGCCATCAGGTTGACGTTGTCGCTCAGGTCCTTCCAGGTACCGGTGACCCCGCGCACCCGCGCCTGGCCGCCGAGGATGCCCTCCGTACCCACCTCACGGGCCACCCGCGTGACCTCGTCCGCGAAGTTCGACAGCTGGTCGACCATCGTGTTGACCGTCGTCACCAGCTCCAGGATTTCGCCCCGGGCGTCCACCGTGATCTTCTTGGAGAGGTCGCCCATCGCGACCGCCGTCGTGACCTCGGCGATGTTGCGCACCTGGATCGTCAGGTTGTTCGCCATGAAGTTCACCGACTGGGTGAGGTCCTTCCAGGTGCCGGAGACCCCCTGCACCTCGGCCTGACCACCCAGGATTCCCTCGGTGCCCACCTCACGGGCCACCCGCGTCACCTGCTCGGCGAAGTTCGAGAGCTGGTCCACCATCGTGTTGAGGGTGTTCTTCAGCTCCAGGATCTCGCCCCGCGCGTCCACGTCGATCTTCTGCGACAGGTCACCACGGGCGACCGCCGTGGCGACCTGCGCGATGTTACGGACCTGGGTCGTCAGGTTCCCGGCCATGCCGTTCACCGAGTCCGTCAGATCACGCCACACCCCGGCCACGCCCGGCACCTGCGCCTGACCGCCGAGCCGGCCGTCCGTACCCACCTCACGGGCCACCCGGGTCACCTGGTCCGCGAAGGCGGAGAGCTGGTCGACCATCGTGTTGATGGTGTTCTTCAGCTCCAGGATCTCGCCCCGCGCGTCCACGTCGATCTTCTGCGACAGGTCACCACGGGCCACGGCCGTCGTCACCTGCGCGATCTGCCGCACCTGCGACGTCAGGTTGCCGGCCATGAAGTTCACGGAGTCCGTGAGCTCCCGCCAGCGACCGGAGACGCCGTCCACCCGCGCCTGACCCCCGAGCCGGCCCTCGGTACCCACGTCCCGCGCCATCCGCGTCACCTGGTCCGCGAAGGACGAGAGCTGCGACACCATCGTGTTGACGGTGTTCTTCAGCTCCAGCATCTCGCCGGCCACGTCGACCGTGACCTTCTGCGACAGGTCACCGTTGGCCACCGCCGTCGTCACCTGCGCGATGTCCCGCACCTGACCGGTCAGGTTCCGGAAGGCCGTGTTCACCGAGTCGGTGAGGTCCTTCCAGGTACCCGCCGCGCCCGGCACCTCGGCCTGACCGCCGAGCAGACCCTCGACCCCGACCTCCCGGGCCACCCGGGTCACCTCGGAACCGAAGGCCGACAGCTGGTCCACCATCGTGTTGACGGTGTTCTTCAGCTCCAGCATCTCGCCGGCCACGTCGACCGTGACCTTCTGCGACAGGTCACCGTTGGCCACCGCCGTCGTCACCTGCGCGATGTCCCGCACCTGCGTGGTGATGTTCCGGAAGACGGTGTTGACCGAGTCCGTGAGGTCCTTCCACGTACCCGCCGCGCCCGGCACCTGCGCCTGACCGCCGAGCAGACCCTGCGCCCCGACCTCACCGGAGACCCGGGTCACCTCGTCGGCGAACGTCCGCAGCGTCTCGGTCATCTGGTTGATCGTGTCCGCGAGCTGCGCGATCTCACCGCGCGCGGAGACCCGCACCTTCTGCGACAGATCACCGTTGGCGACCGCGGTCGTCACCTCGGCGATCCCTCTCACCTGATTGGTGAGATTTCCCGCCATCGTGTTGACGGAATCGGTGAGGTCCTTCCAGACGCCCGCGACCCCGGCCACCTCGGCCTGGCCGCCGAGCTCGCCCTCCGTACCCACCTCACGGGCGACCCGGGTCACCTCGGAGGAGAACGACGACAGCTGGTCCACCATCCGGTTGACGGTGTTCTTCAGCTCCAGCATCTCGCCGGCGACGTTCGCGGTGACCTTCTGCGACAGGTCGCCGTCCGCGACCGCAGTCGTCACCAGCGCGATGTCCCGCACCTGGGCCGTCAGCCGGTTCGCCATCGTGTTGACCGAGTCCGTGAGGTCCTTCCACGAACCGGACACCCCGCGCACCTGCGCCTGCCCGCCCAGCTTGCCGTCCGTACCCACCTCGACGGCGACCCTCGTCACCTCGGAGGCGAAGACCGACAGCTGGTCGACGAGGTTGTTGGCGGTACGCGCGACCTTCAGGAACTCTCCGCGCAGCGGCCGTACGGCTCCGTCGGCACCCTCCGAACGCAGGTCCATCCGCTGGTCGAGGTCGCCCTCGGCCACCGCGGACAGGACCCGGCCCACCTCGGACACCGGCCGCGCCAGATCGTCCACCAGCGCGTTCGCGGCCTCGATCGCCGCGGCCCACGCCCCCTCGGTGGCCCCCGCCTCCAGCCGCTCGGACAGCTTGCCCTCGCGGCCGACCACCCGCCGGACCCGCGACAACTCGCCCGTCACGTGCATCTGCCGGTCCGCGACCTCGTTGAACACGGCGGAGATCTCCGCCATGACCCCGTCGCCGGACATCGTGAGCCGCTTGCGGAAGTTCCCGTCCCGCATCGACACCAGTGCGGCCAGCAACCGCTCCAGCGCCGCCTCGTCCACCTGGACCGTCCCCCCACGAGGACGCCCGCCCCTCGCGCGCGTGCCGCTGCCGCCACGTCGCGCCGCCGTGCCAGACTCCACCGTGTCCCTCCCGAAAGGGGTCGACCGTACGCTTCCGGCTCTCGCCGATAGCCTGCCCAGTGTTTCACCGCCACCGAACCAGGCGATAACAGTTCGGCAGCTTCGCACAGCGTCCCCACCCCCGGGGGACGGAAACTGTGATGACCGGCATCCGCGCGGACAGCGAAGGTAAGTAACCTGGCTTACGGCTGTCCAACCACCCCGGTCCGCCCGGCGGGGTCGGTGTGGTGTGCGCACGACCACCGGGCAGTGGGAGGGACAGACCGATCATGGCAGAACCGGGCGTCGAGACGCGTACGAGGAGTGCTGTGATCACCGCGCGGGCGACTGCCAGCTTCGAGCCCGTCGGGCGGTCCGTCGCGGCCGCCCGCGCCTTCGTCAGAGACACCCTCCAGGGCTGGGGGCACCCCGAGCTCGTCGACGACGCCGTCGTCCTGACCAGCGAGCTCGTCACCAACGCCGTCATCCACGCGGGCACCTCCGCCGAGGTCCTCTGCCTCCGCGCCGAGGACAGCATCCGCGTCGAGGTCGCCGACCGCTACCCCGAGCGCGAGATCCCCGTCCAGAACGGCCGCTCCCTGGGCAGCCCGGACCGCGAGAACGGCCGGGGCCTGCTGCTCTGCGCCGCCCTCGCGCACCGCTGGGGCGTCGACTACTCCCCCACCCGCAAGCACGTCTGGTTCCACCTCGACCTCCCCCAGCGCCCGGTGGGCACCCGCTCCGCCGGCCCCGTCCTCCCCGACGCCCTCCTCCCCGCCGCCGAGAGCCGCGTCCGCGTCGCCGTCACCCAGATCGACCGCGGTGGAGCCGTCACCGCCTGGAACGAGGACGCCGAGGAGCTCTTCGGCTACGCCTCCGACCAGGTCACCGGCAAGCCCCTCGGCGACCTCGCCGCCTGGCCGCACACCCCCGGCATCGGCACCGGCCTCGCCGAGGCCCTGCGCCTCTCCCGCTGGGAGGGCAGCTACGGCATCCGCTGCGCCGACGGCCGCGTCATCCCCGTCTACGCCTCCCACCTCCGGGTCCGCGACACCCAGGGCGAGCCCTCCACCGTCTGTCTCCTCGTACGGGAGCACGAGCGGGCCGTCCTCCAGACCCCGCAGCGCCCCGCCGCCGAACCGGGCTCCGAGAGCCGCGCCACGGACCCCTTCGAGGTCTTCATCGGCTCCCCGGCCCCCGACGACCTCGACGGCCTCCTCCAGCGCACGGTCGAGCGCGCCCGCGACATGCTCGACGGTGACGCCGCCTTCCTCCTGCTCGCCACCGACGACGAGACCGAGCTCGAAGTACGGGCGACCACCGGACTCCCGGCCGCCCGCCAGCGCTTCGCCCGCGTCCCCGTCGAGACCGGCGCCAGCCGCTACGGCTCCGCCAGGATGCCCGCCGTCCACGAGGACCTGGCGGCCGTCCCCGGCGCCGTCCCCCTCCTCGAAGGCACCGGCATGCGCTCGGTGGTCACCGTCCCGCTCAAGGTCGAGGGCCGGCTCACCGGTTCCCTGGGCGTGGCCGCGGAGTCCGCGAACCGCTATTCCAACGAGGAGGCCCTCCGCCTCCAGTTCGCCGCCGACCGCATCGCCCTGGCGGTCGAGTCGGCCCGCCTCGGCGAGCTCGAACGCCTCCGCCGCGGCTCACTCAGCTTCCTGGTCGAGGCCTCCGACCTCCTCGCCGGCACCCTCGACCGCGACCAGACCCTGGCCCTGATGGCCCAGATGACGGTCCCGACCCTCGCCACCTGGTGCGCGGTCTACACGATCGCCGACCAGGCCTCCGACCCGTACCTCTCGTACGTGCTCCACGAGGACGAGGACCGCATCGACGGCCTGAAGGACCTGCTCTCCTCGATCGCCCCGCCCGACCCGGTGCCGACCCCCGGCGCCCGGGTCTGGACGGCCCCCGGCGACGCCGCCCACCGAGCGGCGCTCAGCGCCTCGGTCCGCGCCCTCGACCACCCCACGAGCCCGCTCTCCTCCGGCATCGACACCACCCTGGCGACCGCGAGCACGGTCGCCGGCGAGACCGTCGTCCTGCCACTGGTCGCCCGTAACCGTGTCATCGGCATGCTGACCCTCGGCCGCCCCTCGGAGGACCACTTCCGCCAGGAGATCCTGGAGCTGGCCGAGGACCTCTCGCGCCGTGCCGCCCTGGCCCTGGACAACGCCCGCCTCTACTCGGAGCGCGTGGCGATCAGCCAGTCCCTCCAGCGCAGCCTCCTCCCGCCGGGCCTCCCGGTGATCCCCGGCGTCGAGGTAGACGTCATCTACCGCGCGGCCGGCGAGGGCAACGAGGTCGGCGGTGACTTCTACGACCTCTTCCCGATCCGCGACGGCGCGTACGGATTCGCCATCGGCGACGTCTGCGGTACGGGCCCGGAAGCCGCGGCCGTCACCGGCCTGGCCCGTCACGCCCTGCGCCTCCTGGCCCGGGAGGGTTTCAGCGGCCCGGCCGTCCTGGAGCGGCTCAACGCGGCGATCCTCGACGAGGGCGCCCGCAGCCGCTTCCTCACCCTGCTCTACGGGGAGATGCGGCCGCAGGAGGACGGCTCCGCGATCCTGAAGGTCGTCTGCGCGGGCCACCCCCTGCCGCTGCGCCTCCGCCAGGACGGCACGGTCGAGCCGGCGGCAGAGCCGCAGCCGCTCCTCGGTGTCATGGAGGACCTGGAGCTGTACGAGCAGACGATCACGCTCGACCCGGGCGACGTCCTCCTCTGTGTCACGGACGGAGTGACGGAGCGCCGCGAAGGCACCCGCATGCTGGGCGACGACGGCCTCGCCGAAGTCCTCAGGACGTGTACGGGCCTGACGGCCGGCGCGGTCGCCTCCCGTGTCCTCCGCGCGGTCGAGCGCTTCGCCCAGGCCCCCGCCTCCGACGACATGGCCATCCTGGCCATGCGCCTCCGAGAGCCCGACCTCCACTGACCCACTGATGTGGCGGCCCCCAACCGGGGCCGCCGCACCCCCACCCGCCACGCAAACGCAAAAAGGCCCCCGCCAAATGGCGGGGGCCTTTTCAAGTGGAGCCCTTTAACGGAATCGAACCGTTGACCTTCTCCTTACCATGGAGACGCTCTACCGACTGAGCTAAAAGGGCGGGTTGTTCGGCGGCGTCCTACTCTCCCACAGGGTCCCCCCTGCAGTACCATCGGCGCTGAAAGGCTTAGCTTCCGGGTTCGGAATGTAACCGGGCGTTTCCCTAACGCTATGACCACCGAAACACTATGAAGATATGAACCGCCGCACCACCCGAAGGGGGGCGTGTTCGTTACTTCAGAACTAACACAGTGGACGCGAGCAACTGAGGACAAGCCCTCGGCCTATTAGTACCGGTCAGCTCCACCCATTACTGGGCTTCCACATCCGGCCTATCAACCCAGTCGTCTACTGGGAGCCTTACCCTCTCAAGGAGGTGGGAATACTCATCTCGAAGCAGGCTTCCCGCTTAGATGCTTTCAGCGGTTATCCCTCCCGAACGTAGCCAACCAGCCATGCCCTTGGCAGGACAACTGGCACACCAGAGGTTCGTCCGTCCCGGTCCTCTCGTACTAGGGACAGCCCTTCTCAATATTCCTGCGCGCGCAGCGGATAGGGACCGAACTGTCTCACGACGTTCTAAACCCAGCTCGCGTACCGCTTTAATGGGCGAACAGCCCAACCCTTGGGACCGACTCCAGCCCCAGGATGCGACGAGCCGACATCGAGGTGCCAAACCATCCCGTCGATATGGACTCTTGGGGAAGATCAGCCTGTTATCCCCGGGGTACCTTTTATCCGTTGAGCGACGGCGCTTCCACAAGCCACCGCCGGATCACTAGTCCCGACTTTCGTCCCTGCTCGACCCGTCGGTCTCACAGTCAAGCTCCCTTGTGCACTTACACTCAACACCTGATTGCCAACCAGGCTGAGGGAACCTTTGGGCGCCTCCGTTACCCTTTGGGAGGCAACCGCCCCAGTTAAACTACCCATCAGACACTGTCCCTGATCCGGATCACGGACCGAGGTTAGACATCCAGCACGACCAGAGTGGTATTTCAACGGCGACTCCACCATGACTGGCGTCACGGCTTCAAAGTCTCCCACCTATCCTACACAAGCCGAACCGAACACCAATATCAAACTGTAGTAAAGGTCCCGGGGTCTTTCCGTCCTGCTGCGCGAAACGAGCATCTTTACTCGTAGTGCAATTTCACCGGGCCTATGGTTGAGACAGTCGAGAAGTCGTTACGCCATTCGTGCAGGTCGGAACTTACCCGACAAGGAATTTCGCTACCTTAGGATGGTTATAGTTACCACCGCCGTTTACTGGCGCTTAAGTTCTCAGCTTCGCCACACCGAAATGTGACTAACCGGTCCCCTTAACGTTCCAGCACCGGGCAGGCGTCAGTCCGTATACATCGCCTTACGGCTTCGCACGGACCTGTGTTTTTAGTAAACAGTCGCTTCTCGCTGGTCTCTGCGGCCACCCCCAGCTCACGGAGTAAATCCGATCACCAGTGATGGCCCCCCTTCTCCCGAAGTTACGGGGGCATTTTGCCGAGTTCCTTAACCATAGTTCACCCGAACGCCTCGGTATTCTCTACCTGACCACCTGAGTCGGTTTAGGGTACGGGCCGCCATGAAACTCGCTAGAGGCTTTTCTCGACAGCATAGGATCATCCACTTCACCACAATCGGCTCGGCATCAGGTCTCAGGCTTAATGCGTGACGGATTTGCCTATCACACGCCCTACACCCTTACCCCGGGACTACCACCGCCCGGGCTGGACTACCTTCCTGCGTCACCCCATCGCTTACCTACTACCACCTTGGATCGACGGCTCCACCACTTTCCTTTCCCCGAAGGGTCCGGAACGGCTTCACGGCCTTAGCATTAATGGGCTCGATATTGGGCGTTTCAAAGCGGGTACCGGAATATCAACCGGTTGTCCATCGACTACGCCTGTCGGCCTCGCCTTAGGTCCCGACTTACCCTGGGCAGATCAGCTTGACCCAGGAACCCTTAGTCAATCGGCGCACACGTTTCTCACGTGTGTATCGCTACTCATGCCTGCATTCTCACTCGTGAACCGTCCACAACTCGCTTCCGCGGCTGCTTCACCCGGCACACGACGCTCCCCTACCCATCACAACACCCGTTGGGGCTATACGCTGCAATGACACGACTTCGGCGGTACGCTTGAGCCCCGCTACATTGTCGGCGCGGAATCACTTGACCAGTGAGCTATTACGCACTCTTTCAAGGGTGGCTGCTTCTAAGCCAACCTCCTGGTTGTCTCTGCGACTCCACATCCTTTCCCACTTAGCGTACGCTTAGGGGCCTTAGTCGATGCTCTGGGCTGTTTCCCTCTCGACCATGGAGCTTATCCCCCACAGTCTCACTGCCGTGCTCTCACTTACCGGCATTCGGAGTTTGGCTAAGGTCAGTAACCCGGTAGGGCCCATCGCCTATCCAGTGCTCTACCTCCGGCAAGAAACACACGACGCTGCACCTAAATGCATTTCGGGGAGAACCAGCTATCACGGAGTTTGATTGGCCTTTCACCCCTAACCACAGGTCATCCCCCAGGTTTTCAACCCTGGTGGGTTCGGTCCTCCACGAAGTCTTACCTCCGCTTCAACCTGCCCATGGCTAGATCACTCCGCTTCGGGTCTTGAGCGTGCTACTGAATCGCCCTATTCGGACTCGCTTTCGCTACGGCTTCCCCACACGGGTTAACCTCGCAACACACCGCAAACTCGCAGGCTCATTCTTCAAAAGGCACGCAGTCACGACCCATTGGGTAAACCCAATGAGCGACGCTCCCACGGCTTGTAGGCACACGGTTTCAGGTACTATTTCACTCCGCTCCCGCGGTACTTTTCACCATTCCCTCACGGTACTATCCGCTATCGGTCACCAGGGAATATTTAGGCTTAGCGGGTGGTCCCGCCAGATTCACACGGGATTTCTCGGGCCCCGTGCTACTTGGGTGTCTCTCAAACGAGCCGCATGAATTTCAGCTACGGGGGTCTTACCCTCTACGCCGGACCTTTCGCATGTCCTTCGCCTATCCATACGGTTTCTGACTCGTCTCACAGCCGGCAGACTGTGAAAGAGAGATCCCACAACCCCGCATGCGCAACCCCTGCCGGGTATCACACGCATACGGTTTGGCCTCATCCGGTTTCGCTCGCCACTACTCCCGGAATCACGGTTGTTTTCTCTTCCTGAGGGTACTGAGATGTTTCACTTCCCCTCGTTCCCTCCACATGCCCTATGTGTTCAGGCATGGGTGACAGCCCATGACGACTGCCGGGTTTCCCCATTCGGAAACCCCCGGATCAAAGCCTGGTTGACGGCTCCCCGGGGACTATCGTGGCCTCCCACGTCCTTCATCGGTTCCTGGTGCCAAGGCATCCACCGTGCGCCCTTAAAAACTTGGCCACAGATGCTCGCGTCCACTGTGTAGTTCTCAAACAACGACCAGCCACCCATCACCCCACCGGACAAGCCGATGAGTTCACTGGGGCCGGCATCACGAAGGCAACGACCATACGGCCGCACCCTCAGATACCCAACAACGTGCCAAGCGTGAGCCACCCACCGGACTCTTCTTTCCACGCCGAAGCAGTACTCGAAGAACCAACAGGTTCGCTCACGCCAACTAATCAACGTTCCACCCATGAGCTGACCGTGCAGAACATTTGCCTGCAATCGGTACTGTGCTCCTTAGAAAGGAGGTGATCCAGCCGCACCTTCCGGTACGGCTACCTTGTTACGACTTCGTCCCAATCGCCAGTCCCACCTTCGACAGCTCCCTCCCACAAGGGGTTGGGCCACCGGCTTCGGGTGTTACCGACTTTCGTGACGTGACGGGCGGTGTGTACAAGGCCCGGGAACGTATTCACCGCAGCAATGCTGATCTGCGATTACTAGCAACTCCGACTTCATGGGGTCGAGTTGCAGACCCCAATCCGAACTGAGACCGGCTTTTTGAGATTCGCTCCGCCTCGCGGCATCGCAGCTCTTTGTACCGGCCATTGTAGCACGTGTGCAGCCCAAGACATAAGGGGCATGATGACTTGACGTCGTCCCCACCTTCCTCCGAGTTGACCCCGGCGGTCTCCTGTGAGTCCCCATCACCCCGAAGGGCATGCTGGCAACACAGGACAAGGGTTGCGCTCGTTGCGGGACTTAACCCAACATCTCACGACACGAGCTGACGACAGCCATGCACCACCTGTATACCGACCACAAGGGGGGCACTATCTCTAATGCTTTCCGGTATATGTCAAGCCTTGGTAAGGTTCTTCGCGTTGCGTCGAATTAAGCCACATGCTCCGCTGCTTGTGCGGGCCCCCGTCAATTCCTTTGAGTTTTAGCCTTGCGGCCGTACTCCCCAGGCGGGGAACTTAATGCGTTAGCTGCGGCACCGACGACGTGGAATGTCGCCAACACCTAGTTCCCAACGTTTACGGCGTGGACTACCAGGGTATCTAATCCTGTTCGCTCCCCACGCTTTCGCTCCTCAGCGTCAGTAATGGCCCAGAGATCCGCCTTCGCCACCGGTGTTCCTCCTGATATCTGCGCATTTCACCGCTACACCAGGAATTCCGATCTCCCCTACCACACTCTAGCCTGCCCGTATCGGATGCAGACCCGGGGTTAAGCCCCGGGCTTTCACACCCGACGTGACAAGCCGCCTACGAGCTCTTTACGCCCAATAATTCCGGACAACGCTTGCGCCCTACGTATTACCGCGGCTGCTGGCACGTAGTTAGCCGGCGCTTCTTCTGCAGGTACCGTCACTTTCGCTTCTTCCCTGCTGAAAGAGGTTTACAACCCGAAGGCCGTCATCCCTCACGCGGCGTCGCTGCATCAGGCTTTCGCCCATTGTGCAATATTCCCCACTGCTGCCTCCCGTAGGAGTCTGGGCCGTGTCTCAGTCCCAGTGTGGCCGGTCGCCCTCTCAGGCCGGCTACCCGTCGTCGCCTTGGTAGGCCATTACCCCACCAACAAGCTGATAGGCCGCGGGCTCATCCTTCACCGCCGGAGCTTTTAACCAGCCTCCATGCAGAGGCCGGTGTTATCCGGTATTAGACCCCGTTTCCAGGGCTTGTCCCAGAGTGAAGGGCAGATTGCCCACGTGTTACTCACCCGTTCGCCACTAATCCACCCCGAAGGGCTTCATCGTTCGACTTGCATGTGTTAAGCACGCCGCCAGCGTTCGTCCTGAGCCAGGATCAAACTCTCCGTGAATGTTTACTCGGCCAGTAAATTAATACGGCCGGTGAGACACTCGCGTTGAGCGGGACAGTCATGCCGGAATAGGGCCGACTGTCCACAGCGTCCTCGCTGTAGTGTGCCACCCCAAGGGGTGGACTTTTTCAAAGGAACCTCGACCATCCGAAGATGGACGGGGTATCAACTAATCTGGCGTTGATTTTTGGCACGCTGTTGAGTTCTCAAGGAACGGACGCTTCCTTTGTACTCACCCTCTCGGGCTTTCCTCCGGGCTTCCCTTCGTTCTTGCGTTTCCGACTCTATCAGATCTTTCCGATCCGATTTCCTCGGTGCTTTCCGGTCCCATTCGCTTTTGCTCTGGGGCCTTTCGGCGGTTCCGACTTTATCAGAAGTTCTGAGTCGGTATTTCCGCCTCCCGTTCACCCGTCCTGGCGCACAGCGGCGCCGGGACTTCCCGGTCTGGCGGAGCCGTAAACGTACTGGAGCGGGGCGCCCCGATGCAAATCGAGGGGCCCCGCTCCGGTGTGGCGCTGGTCAGACCTCCACGACGACCGGGAGGATCATCGGGCGCCGGCGGTAGGTGTCGGAGACCCACTTGCCGACAGTGCGGCGGATCAGCTGCTGGAGCTGGTGGGGTTCGACGACGCCGTCCTGGGCCGACTTGTTCAGGACCTGGTCGACCTTCGGGACCACGGCGTCGAACGCCGAGTCCTCGATGCCGGAGCCGCGGGCGTGGATGTTCGGGCCGCTCACGATCTTTCCGGTCGAGGAGTCCACGACCACGAAGACCGAGATGATGCCCTCGTCGCCGAGGATCCGGCGGTCCTTGAGGTGGGCCTCGGTGACGTCGCCGACCGAGAGGCCGTCGACGTACACGTAACCCGCCTGGACCTTGCCGACGATCTTGGCCTTGCCGTCGATGAGGTCGACGACGACGCCGTCCTCGGCGATGACGATGTGGTCCTTGGGGATACCCGTCATCGCGCCGAGCTCGGCGTTGGCGCGCAGGTGGCGCCATTCGCCGTGGACCGGCATGAGGTTCTTCGGTCGGCAGATGTTGTAGAAGTACAGCAGCTCGCCGGCCGAGGCGTGGCCCGAGACGTGGACCTTGGCGTTGCCCTTGTGGACGACGTTCGCGCCCCAGCGGGTCAGGCCGTTGATCACGCGGTAGACCGCGTTCTCGTTGCCCGGGATGAGGGACGAGGCCAGGATGACCGTGTCGCCGGGGACGATGCGGATCTGGTGGTCCCGGTTGGCCATGCGGGACAGCGCCGCCATGGGCTCGCCCTGGGAACCCGTGCAGACGAGCACGACCTCGTCGTCCGGCAGGTCGTCGAGGGTCTTCACGTCCACGACGAGACCGGCCGGGACCCGCAGGTAGCCCAGGTCGCGGGCGATGCCCATGTTGCGGACCATCGAACGGCCGACGAAGGCGACCCGGCGGCCGTACTCGTGGGCGGCGTCGAGGATCTGCTGGATGCGGTGCACGTGGCTGGCGAAGCTGGCCACGATGATGCGCTTCTGGGCGTTCGCGAAGACCGTGCGCAGGACGTTGGAGATGTCCTTCTCCGGCGGGACGAAGCCCGGGACCTCGGCGTTCGTGGAGTCCGAGAGAAGGAGGTCGATGCCTTCCTCGCTCAGACGCGCGAACGCGTGGAGGTCGGTGAGGCGGCCGTCCAGCGGGAGCTGGTCCATCTTGAAGTCGCCGGTCGCGACGGCCATGCCCGCGGGGGTGCGGATGGCCACCGCGAGGGCGTCCGGGATGGAGTGGTTGACCGCGATGAACTCGCAGTCGAACGAGCCCAGGATCTCCCGGTCGCCCTCCTTCACCTCAAGGGTGTAGGGGCGGATGCGGTGCTCCTGGAGCTTGGCCTCGATCAGGGCGAGGGTCAGCTTGGAGCCGATGAGCGGGATGTCCGGCTTGAGCCGGAGCAGGTAGGGGACGGCGCCGATGTGGTCCTCGTGGCCGTGCGTGAGCACGATGCCTTCGACGTCGTCGAGACGGTCCCGGATGATGGTGAAGTCGGGCAGGATCAGGTCGACACCCGGCTGCTCCTCCTCGGGGAAGAGGACGCCGCAGTCGACGATGAGCAGACGGCCGTCGAACTCGAAGACCGTCATGTTCCGGCCGATCTCGCCGAGCCCGCCGAGCGGGGTGACGCGCAGGGCGCCCTTCGGGAGCTTCGGCGGGGCACCGAGTTCAGGATGCGGATGACTCAAAAGACTCTCCTCACCACGCGCGCCACGTGCCGGTCGGGCACGTGGCGCGCATGACATTCGTGCACTTGCTGTTGTCAGTGTTCAGTTGTGAAGTCCGTTGTCAGAGTTCTACCCCGCCGGCGGCCAGGTCGACCTTGAGCTGCTCGGTCTCCTCGGCGGAGAGCTCCACGAGCGGGAGGCGCAGCGGGCCGGCCGGGAGGCCCTGGAGGGCGAGGGCGGCCTTGGTGGTCATGACGCCCTGGGTGCGGAACATGCCGGTGTAGACCGGCAGCAGCTTCTGGTGGATCTCGGTCGCCTTCTGGACCTCGCCGCCCAGGTGGGCGTCGAGGAGGGCGCGGAGCTCCGGCGTGACGACGTGGCCGACGACGGAGACGAAGCCGCAGGCGCCCACGGAGAGCAGCGGCAGGTTGAGCATGTCGTCGCCGGAGTACCAGGCGAGGCCGGAGCGGGCGATGGCCCAGCTGGCGCGGCCGAGGTCGCCCTTGGCGTCCTTGTTGGCGACGATCCGGGGGTGCTCGGCGAGGCGGACGATCGTCTCGGTGTCGATCGGGACGCCGCTGCGGCCGGGGATGTCGTAGAGCATGACCGGGAGCTCGGTGGCGTCGGCGATGGCCGAGAAGTGGCGGCGGAGACCCTCCTGCGAGGGCTTGTTGTAGTACGGCGTCACGGCGAGGAGGCCGTGCGCGCCGTCGCGCTCGGCGGTGCGGGCGAGCTCGACGGAGTGGTGGGTGTCGTTGGTGCCGATGCCGGCGACGATGTGGGCGCGGTCTCCGACCGCCTCCAGGACAGCCCGTACCAGCTCCGATTTCTCCGCGTCGCTGGTGGTGGGGGACTCGCCGGTGGTCCCGTTGACGACGAGGCCGTCGTTGCCTGCGTCCACCAGATGGGTGGCCAGTCGCTGGGCACCGTCGAGGTCGAGTGCGCCGTCCGCCGTGAAGGGCGTGACCATGGCGGTGAGGACCCGCCCGAAGGGGGTCTGCGGAGTGGAGATCGGAGCCATGGGTAACACGCTACTCGCTGCTCAGCGCCGGGTGTCCCCGAGGGGCACAGGAAGAAGAGGAGCCCGGCACTGCCTGCTCGGGGGTTCAGGCAGTGCCGGGTCCGTTTGATCAGCCTAGATGAACTTCGTGAAACGTCGCAATACGGACACTTCGTGTGAGCGTTTCGGACATGTGTGCCCTACGGGGCCACACGGCCGTTGCTGTTGAAGGCCGCGTGGGTCAGCGGCATCAGCCGGGACCAGTGCTCCTCCATCTTCTCGCCGACCATCTCGATCTCACGCTGTGGGAAGGACGGGACCGCGGCCAGCTCGTGCTGGGTGCGCAGGCCGAGGAAGTGCATGAGCGAGCGAGCGTTGCAGGTGGCGTACATCGAGGAGTAGAGACCGACCGGGAGGACCGAGCGGGCGACCTCGCGGGCCACGCCGGCGGCCAGCATCTCCTGGTACGTGGCGTACGCCTGACGGTACGAGTCCTCCATGGAGCGGCCGACCAGGTCGTGCTGCTCCTGGGTGCCCTCGACGAAGACGTACTTGCCGGGGCGGCCCTCCTGGACCAGCTTGCGGGAGGCGTCCGGGACGTAGAAGACCGGCAGGAGCTCCCTGTAGCGGCCCGACTCCTCGTTGTACGACCAGCCGACGCGGTGCCGCATGAACTCGCGGAACACGAAGATCGGGGCGCTGATGAAGAACGTCATCGAGTTGTGCTCGAAGGGGCTGCCGTGGCGGTCCCGCATCAGGTAGTTGATGAGCCCCTTCGAGCGCTCCGGGTCCTTCTCGAGCTCTTCGAGGGACTCCTCCCCCGCCGTGGAGACACGTGCGGCCCAGACGACGTCGGAGTCGGTCGCCGCGCTCTTGACCAGATCAACGGTGACGTCGCTCCGGAAGTCGATCTTCACGTTCTCGGCGGGGGTGTCGCTCACCAGCGGTCCTTCCATTCGGATGTTGCAGCCGCCACTCTAACGACGTCCTACTGAGGGATGAGATTCGGCCGCTTTGGTGAAATAGGGCACCAAAACGTCGGTTCCGTCGTCTGTACCGATGAAGCACGACGACGACAGAGATGACGACAGAGGAGAGTGGCCCTGATGTTCCGCCGGCGAGAGGCCGTACCGTTCGCGTTCGTCGCGGAGGCCGACCACTTCCGCAGTAACGTCACTCCGCCACCCAGGGAGCGCCTCAGCGCCTCACAGATCATGGGCCGTACGCTGATCGGGCTGACCGTCGTGGCCGGCCTCGCCGGGTCGCTGATCTTCGGCATGCCGTCCCTCCAGTCGGGGGACTCCACCACTCGACAGCAGCAGTCCGAAGCCTCCGACAACCGCTGAGGTAGCCTCACCGGGCACTGCCCCTTCGAGCGTGCTTGTGAGTGAGGACCTGTCGTGCCCCTGCCCTTCCTGACGGCCGACCGTGCTTTTGACACGACCGACCACATCGCCCTGCCGTTCGACGACCACGACCAGTGGCGTCGTCCGTACCGTCCGGGGTCGTGGCGGGTCGGAGCGGCGGCGCTCGCGCTGCTGCTGGCGTCGTTCGTGCTGCTGGCGGCCGTGATCATCGTCGCCGCCGGTGGCTTCGCCGCCGCGGCCGTCACGCTCGGGATCGCCGTGCTCGTCATCCTCGCCGCCCTGCGGATGCTCCGCGTGGGCACCTGGGTGAGCCGCGCTGGCGTGCGGCGCGTGGGCTTCTTCGTCACCGCCACCGTGCCCTGGGCGAAGGTGACCTCCGTACGGACCGTGCAGCAGCCGGTGCGCTGGCTGGGGCTGCCCCGCACGGTCCAGGGCCAGGCCCTGGTGCTCGGCCGGCAGGGTGGTGAGCAGCTGCTGCTGCTCACCGACCACAATGCCGACTTCCTCTCCCGGGTCGAGGCCTTCGACCGCGCGGCCGACACGGTCGAGGCCTGGAACGCCGAGTACGGCGTCGTCCCGGCCGCTACGCGCTGACCGTACGTCCCTCGTGGAGGGCGATGGCCCGCTGCATCGCCTTGCGGGCCCGGGGGGTGTCGCGGGCGTCGTGATAGGCGACCGCGAGCCGGAACCAGCAGCGCCAGTCCTCCGGGGAGTCCTCCGTCTCGGCCTTGCGCCGGGCGAAGACCTCGTCGGCCGAGTCCCGGTCGATCCGGCCGCCCTCCGTGCGCTTCAGCTCGTCGACGGGCAGGCCGCCCTCGGCCTCCAGCTCGGTGGCGAGGCGGCCCGCCTGCCGGGCGAACCGGGTGTTCTTCCACAGGAACCAGCCGCCGACGGCCGGCAGCAGGAACGCCACCGCGCCCATGCCCATGGCGGCCGGCTCCCCGGTGAGGAGCAGCAGCACGCCCTCCATCGCCACCACCCCGAAGACGAGGACGAGGACGGTGGCCAGGAAGACGTACGTGATCTTTCCGCCCATGACCGTCAGCCCAGGTCCAGGAAGTGCTCCAGGCCGAAGGTGAGGCCCGGAGCGGTGGTCACGCGGCGGGCGCCCAGGAGGATGCCCGGCATGAAGCTGGAGTGGTGCAGCGAGTCGTGGCGGACGGTGAGGGTCTCGCCCTCGCCGCCGAGCAGGACCTCCTGGTGGGCGAGGAGGCCCGCCAGGCGCACGGAGTGGACGCGGACGCCGTCCACGTCGGCGCCGCGGGCCCCTTCGAGGCCCGTCTCGGTGGAGTCCGGCTGGGCGCCGAGGCCGGCCTCGGCGCGGGCCGCGGCGATCAGCTGAGCCGTACGGGTGGCGGTGCCCGAGGGCGCGTCCACCTTGTGCGGGTGGTGCAGCTCGATGACCTCGACCGACTCGAAGTACGGGGCCGCGATCTGGGCGAACTTCATGGTGAGGACCGCGCCGATGGAGAAGTTCGGGGCGATGAGGACACCGGTCTCGGGAGAGGCCGCGAGCCAGGTCCGCAGCTGCGCGAGGCGCTCCTCGGTCCAGCCGGTGGTGCCGACGACCGCGTGGATGCCGTGGCGCACGCAGAAGTCGAGGTTCTCCATCACCGAGGCCGGGGTGGTCAGCTCGACGACGACCTGGGCTCCCGCGTCGGTGAGCGTCTCCAGCTTGTCGCCCCGGCCGAGGGCGGCGACCAGTTCCATGTCCTCGGCGGCCTCGACGGCCCTGACCGCCTCGGAGCCGATACGGCCCTGGGCTCCGAGGACCGCCACGCGCAGCTTGCTCATTGCTCTGTTTCCTTAAAGGGGCTCGGGATCAGGAGACCGCTTGGTGGAGGCGGTCCGCCTGCTTGTCCTTCAACGGGCCTATCACCGACAGGGAGGGCCGCTGGTCCAGTACATCGCGGGCGACGGCCCGGACGTCGTCCGGGGTGACCGCGGCGATACGGGTGAGCATGTCGTCGACCGACATCTGGCTGCCCCAGCAGAGCTCGCTCTTGCCGATGCGGTTCATGAGCGCACCGGTGTCCTCGAGGCCGAGGACGGTCGAGCCGGAGAGCTGGCCGACGGCGCGGACGATCTCCTCGTCCGTGAGGCCGTCGGAGGCGACCTTGTCGAGCTCGTCCCGGCAGATCCGCAGCACGTCGTGGACCTGGTTGGGGCGGCAGCCCGCGTACACCCCGAAGAGGCCGCAGTCGGCGAAGCCCGAGGTGTACGAGTACACGCTGTAGGCCAGGCCGCGCTTCTCGCGGACCTCCTGGAAGAGGCGGGAGGACATGCCGCCGCCGAGGGCGGTGTTCAGCACGCCGAGGGCCCAGCGGCGCTCGTCGGTGCGGGCCAGGCCCGGCATGCCGAGGACCACGTGGGCCTGCTCGGTCCTGCGGTTCAGGTGCTCGACGCGGCCCGCCGTGCGGATGGTGCGCAGGCCGTCGCGGGGGGCGACGGGGACGGCGTCGGTACGGGTCAGGGCGCCGGCCTTCTCGAAGGCGCGGCGGACCTGGCGTACCACCGTGGCGTGGTCGACGTTGCCGGCGGCGGCGACGACCAGGTGGGTCGGGTCGTAGTGCTTCTTGTAGAAGCGGGCGATCTGGCCGCGGGTGAGCGCGTTGACCGTGTCGACGGTGCCGAGGACCGGGCGGCCCAGCGGGGTGTCGCCGAACATCGTCTGCGCGAACAGGTCGTGCACGACGTCGCCGGGGTCGTCCTCGGTCATCGCGATCTCTTCGAGGATGACCCCTCGCTCGGCCTCCACGTCCTCTTCGAGGACGAGCGCGCCGGTGAGCATGTCGCAGACGACGTCGATCGCCAGCGGCAGGTCGGTGTCGAGGACCCGGGCGTAGTAGCAGGTGTACTCCTTCGCCGTGAAGGCGTTCATCTCGCCGCCGACCGCGTCGATCGCGGCGGAGATGTCGAGGGCGGACCGCTTGTGGGTGCCCTTGAAGAGGAGGTGCTCCAGGTAGTGGGTGGCGCCGTTGAGGCTCGGCGTCTCGTCCCGGGAGCCGACGTGCGCCCAGATGCCGAAGGTGGCGGAGCGCACGGAGGGCAGGGTCTCGGTGACGATCCGCAGGCCGCCGGGGAGGGTCGTGCGGCGGACCGTGCCGATGCCGTCCTTGCCCGGGAGAAGCGTTTGGGTACGGGCGACGGCCCGCCCCTCCGAAGAGGGGCGGGCCGTCGTCACGGAACTACGGGACGTCACTGGTCGGTGTCGTCCTTCGCGTCGGCGGCGTCCTCGTCCGCGATCACGGGGATCAGGGAGAGCTTGCCGCGCTGGTCGATCTCGGCGATCTCGACCTGGACCTTGGCGCCGATCGCCAGCACGTCCTCGACGTTCTCCACGCGCTTGCCACCGGCGAGCTTGCGGATCTGCGAGATGTGCAGCAGACCGTCCTTGCCGGGCATCAGGGAGACGAACGCACCGAAGGTGGTGGTCTTGACGACCGTACCCAGGTAGCGCTCGCCGACCTCCGGCATGGTCGGGTTGGCGATCGCGTTGATCGTGGCGCGGGCGGCCTCGGCCTGCGAGCCCTGCTGGGCACCGATGTAGATGGTGCCGTCGTCCTCGATCGTGATGTCGGCGCCGGTGTCCTCCTGGATCTGGTTGATCATCTTGCCCTTGGGGCCGATGACCTCACCGATCTTGTCCACCGGGATCTTGACGGTGATGATGCGCGGCGCGTTCGGGGACATCTCGTCCGGAACGTCGATCGCCTCGTTCATCACGTCGAGGATGTGCAGACGCGCGTCACGGGCCTGCTTCAGCGCGGCGGCCAGGACCGAGGCGGGGATGCCGTCGAGCTTGGTGTCGAGCTGGAGCGCGGTCACGAACTGCTTCGTACCGGCGACCTTGAAGTCCATGTCGCCGAAGGCGTCCTCGGCACCGAGGATGTCGGTGAGGGCGACGTAGTGCGTCTTGCCGTCGATCTCCTCGGAGATCAGACCCATGGCGATACCGGCGACGGCGGCCTTGAGGGGCACACCGGCGTTCAGCAGGGACATGGTGGAGGCGCAGACCGAGCCCATGGACGTCGAACCGTTGGAGCCGAGGGCCTCGGACACCTGACGGATCGCGTAGGGGAACTCCTCGCGGGTCGGGAGGACCGGCACGATGGCGCGCTCGGCGAGCGCGCCGTGGCCGATCTCGCGGCGCTTGGGCGAGCCCACGCGGCCGGTCTCGCCGACGGAGTACGGCGGGAAGTTGTAGTTGTGCATGTAGCGCTTGCGGGTCACCGGGGAGAGGGTGTCCAGCTGCTGCTCCATGCGGAGCATGTTGAGGGTGGTGACGCCCAGGATCTGGGTCTCGCCACGCTCGAAGAGCGCCGAGCCGTGCACGCGCGGGATGGCCTCGACCTCGGCCGCGAGCGTACGGATGTCCGTGAGGCCACGGCCGTCGATGCGGACCTTGTCCTTGATGACGCGCTCGCGGACCAGCTTCTTGGTCAGCGCGCGGTAGGCACCGGCGATCTCCTTCTCGCGGCCCTCGAAGGCCGGGAGGAGCTTCTCGGCGGCGAGCTCCTTGATGCGGTCGAGCTCGGCCTCGCGGTCCTGCTTGCCGGGGATGGTGAGCGCCTGGGCGAGCTCGCCCTTGACCGCGGCGGAGAGCGCCTCCAGGACGTCGTCCTGGTAGTCGAGGTAGACCGGGAACTCGCCGGTGGGCTTGGCGGCCTTGGCGGCGAGGTCCGACTGGGCCTTGCAGAGGACCTTGATGAAGGGCTTCGCGGCCTCGAGACCGGCGGCGACGACCTCCTCGGTCGGCGCCTCGGCGCCGCCCTTGACGAGCTCGATCGTGCGCTCGGTGGCCTCGGCCTCGACCATCATGATCGCGACGTCGCCGTCCTCCAGGACGCGACCGGCGACGACCATGTCGAAGACGGCGTCCTCGAGCTCGGTGTGCGTCGGGAACGCGACCCACTGGCCCTTGATCAGGGCGACACGGGTGCCGCCGATCGGGCCGGAGAAGGGCAGGCCGGCCAGCTGCGTGGAGCAGGAGGCGGCGTTGATCGCGACCACGTCGTACAGGTGGTCGGGGTTGAGCGCCATGATCGTCTCGACGATCTGGATCTCGTTGCGCAGGCCCTTCTTGAAGGAGGGGCGCAGCGGGCGGTCGATCAGGCGACAGGTGAGGATCGCGTCCTCGGAGGGGCGGCCCTCCCGGCGGAAGAAGGAGCCGGGGATCTTGCCGGCCGCGTACATCCGCTCCTCGACGTCGACCGTCAGGGGGAAGAAGTCCAGCTGGTCCTTGGGCTTCTTCGAGGCGGTGGTCGCGGAGAGGACCATCGTGTCGTCGTCCAGGTAGGCGACGGCGGAGCCGGCGGCCTGCTTGGCGAGACGGCCCGTCTCGAAGCGGATGGTGCGGGTACCGAAGGAGCCGTTGTCGATGACGGCCTCGGCGTAGTGGGTCTCGTTCTCCACTAGTGGTTTCTCCTACGTGTTCGTCTTTGCGTCCGGGGCCCGTGTGGCCGGGGACGGTGTCGACGGGGCGGAGAGACGCGCCTTGGGTGCGGGCCGGTCTTCGATCGAAGCACCCGGCATCTTCCGGGGGCCACTACCGAGGACCGGCGGCGAGCCGGCGGCTCCTCGCTCGTCCGTCGTATGGGGTTGTGCGACCAGACTAAGTGTCTGTGTGCACTTTGTGCACGTACAGCAAAGGGAGCGGCCCCCTGAAAGTGGGAACCGCTCCCTTCACGGCGTCCTTACTTGGCGCCGCCGGCCGCACCGCGGCGGATGCCGAGGCGGTCGACCAGGGCACGGAAGCGCTGGATGTCCTTCTTGGCCAGGTACTGCAGCAGGCGGCGGCGCTGGCCGACCAGGATCAGCAGACCACGACGGGAGTGGTGGTCGTGCTTGTGCTGCTTGAGGTGCTCGGTCAGGTCCGAGATACGACGGGAGAGCATGGCGACCTGGACCTCGGGGGAGCCGGTGTCGCCCTCCTTGGTGCCGAACTCGGTCATGATCTGCTTCTTGACAGCGGCGTCGAGAGCCACGCTGATCTCCTCTTAGTGTTCGTGCGCCCGCGAGTGCCCCTGGTCTAGATCTCAGGGGAAGCTTCCGTGACTCGACGGGCGAAGGTCCGATGGGCGCAGCTTCCAGAGGCTTCCCGAGCAGGTCGGGGGCTTTCCGGGAGCGCGTACACAAACGGCCGTCACACAGCGTACCAGTTCGGCGGAGCGGGCCCGCGCGCGGGCCCGGCCCGCGGCTGCCGGCTGGCTACTTGCTGGTGAGGGAGCGGACCGCCATGAAGACGTCGAGGACGGCGAGGCAGAGCGGGACGAGGGAGAGGAGGACGAAGCCCTCGGCGAGGTCGAGGAGCCGGCCCCAGAAGGGCGAGAGGCCCTTCCTCGGGATGATCAGGCCGATGGCGGTGATCAGTGAGGCTCCGGCGGCGACGGAGGCGGTGAGCCAGATCGTACGGATGTCGAGGCCGCCGCGGTCCCCGTACATCAGGAGGTCCTTGACCAGGTCGGCCGGCGGGTTCAGGGAGAGGCCGAGGACGAGCAGCGCGATCGCGGCGATGCCGGCGACCAGGACGCAGGCGACCTGCGAGGTGTAGCGGAAGAGGCGGGCGCGGAGCAGCATCGCCAGGCCGGCGGCGAGGGCCAGGAGCTGGCCCCAGAGGTTTCCGGCGAAGCCGAGGACGGCGGCGGAGCCGACGACGACGGCCGCGCAGCCGCCGACCAGGCCGAGGAGCATCTCGTGGCCGCGACGGGCCTGGAGGGCGATGCGCTCGCCGTCGACGGGCTGGGCGTCGTCGCCGGCCTGCTGCTGGGGGTCGCCGAGGAACTCGTCGTCGGCGGCGCTGCGCGGGGCGGCGTACCCGATGGGGAGCCGGGCGAAGCGGGCGGAGAGGCCGGGCAGGAAGGCGACCAGGCCGATGGCGACGGGGGCGCAGACGGCTGCGGTCTCCGTCGCGGAGCTCTCCGTGAGGATCATCACGAAGGTGGCGAGGGTGCCGACGGTGGCGAGGAAGGTGGCGGCGACGAAGGGGGCGTCTCCGCTGGGGGTGAGCGCGACGAGGGCCACGGAGGCGACCAGGACGGTGACGCAGCCCAGCAGGAACTGGAGGCGGCCGGGGCCGGCGCCGGCGTCGGGGCCGACGATGCCGGAGCCCGCGATGAGCAGCAGGGGCAGGGCGCCGAGGCCGAGGGCGACGGCGGTCGCCCGGTCTCCGTAGACGCGGGCGCGGACGCCGGCGAAGGCGGTGAGGAGCAGGCCCGCGCCGCCGGCGATGATCCCGGGGAGGCTGTGCATGTCGTGGCGGACCGGGTCCGCGAACCAGAGGACGAAGCCCATGAGCACGAGCAGCAGGACGCCGCCGACGAGTCCGGCGCCGCGCAGCAGTTCGTCGCCCCAGAGGTGCCGGTCGCGGGTGACGGCGGAGGCGACGGCGTCGGAGACGTCGTCGTAGACGGCGGGCGGCAGGGACTGGGCGAAGGGGCGCAGGGAGAGCACCTCGCCGTCGAGGACCTGCTGGGCGGCGAGGGTGCGGGCGCCGTCGAGGACGGACCCGTCGCGGCGGACCAGGTGGTAGCCGGTGGGAGTGCCCGCCGTTTGCGTCTGCCCGGTGAGCCGCAGGATCTCCGGGTAGACGTCGGCGACGGCGATGTCCTCCGGGAGCGCGACGTCGATGCGGCTGTCCGGCGCCACGACGGTGACGCGGCAGAAGCCGGTCGCTGCGGTCGTACTCACGTGTCTGGACCCCCTGATTCGCGGTTGCGCACGATGCGCGCGCCACCCTACCGGGGACGGCCGGTGGGGGCTGCAAGTAGGATCGCCGTCCCATGGGGGAAGTCCGCGCACCCGGCTGCCGACAGGGGTGCCGGCGCGGATGCTCCCGCCACGAGCCCGCCTCCTACGAGGGATTGATGCGCCGGTGAGCCAGATCGTCGTCAAACGCCCGCCGAGGGCGCTTCCGCCGGAAGTGCCCGGTGAGGAACTGGTCCTGGAGTCTCCGCCGGAACTTCCGCGGGGACAGCAGGAGTCGGCGCTGATGCAGCTCCTGCCGATGCTCGGCATGGGTTCGTCGGTGGTCTTCTTCTTCATGACGCCGTCGCCGATCATGCGGATCATGGGCGTGCTGATGCTGGCGTCGACGGTCGCGATGGCCGTCGCCCAGTTCGTCAGATTCCGTCGCGGTACGCAGGGGCAAATGGCCGATGTCCGCCGCGACTACCTCAAATACCTCGCGCAGACCCGGCGTACGGTCCGCCGTACGGCCCGGAAGCAGCGGGACGCGCAGCTGTATCTGCACCCCTCCCCCGAGCAGCTGTGGTCGGTCGTGGCCGAGGGCTCGCGGGTGTGGGAGCGCCGGGTCGGCGACAACGACTTCGGGCAGGCGCGGATCGGGCTCGGGGCGCACCAGTTGGCGACGCCGCTCGTCGCGCCGGACACGGCTCCGGTGGACGAGCTGGAGCCGCTGTGCGCGGGCGCGATGCAGCAGTTCCTCGCGGTGCACGGCACGTTGGACGGGCTGCCGATGGCGGTCTCGCTGCGGGCCTTCTACCACGTGACGGTGTCGGGCGAGCCGGAGTCGGCGCAGGCGGCGGCGCGCGCGCTGGTGGCGCAGCTGGTGACGCTGCACTCCCCCGACGACCTGATGCTCGCGGTGGTCGCTTCGCGGGCCTCGCAGGAGCGGTGGGACTGGACGAAGTGGCTGCCGCACACGCAGGTGCCCGGGCAGGTCGACGGGGCCGGTACGAAGCGGCTGTTCGGTGACGACCTCGGCGAGTTCGAGAACCTGATCCGCTCGAAGCTGGACGGGCGGCCGCGGTTCTCCAAGGACAACCAGCCGGTGCTCGACCAGCCGCACGTGGTCGTGATCCTGGACGGCGGGATGGTGCCGCCGGACTCGCTCTTCGCGGCGGCCGAGGGGCTGCAGGGCGTGACGATCGTGGAGGTCGTCTCGGGCGAGCTCGACGAGCCGCGCGGTGGCCTCTCGGTGGTGGTACGGCCGGGCCGGCTCTACCTGGAGTTCGGCGGCGGCTTCTCGTACGAGGGGCTGCCGGACGGCATGTCCCTGCCGGCGGCCGAGGCGCTGGCCCGTCAGCTGGCGCCGCTGCGGATGGGCGGCGGGGACGACGACGAGCCGCTGCTCGCCAATCTGGACTTCACGGATCTGCTGAACCTCGGGGACGCGGAGTCGGTGGACGTGGCGCGGACCTGGCGGCCGCGGACGGTGGCCGAGCGGCTCCGGGTGCCGATCGGTGTCGGCGAGGACGGCCAGCCGGTCATGCTGGACCTGAAGGAGGCCGCGCAGGAGGGCATGGGTCCGCACGGTCTGTGCGTGGGCGCGACGGGTTCCGGCAAGTCGGAGCTGCTGCGGACGCTCGTGCTGGGTCTCGCGGTGACGCACTCCTCGGAGACGCTGAACTTCGTCCTCGCGGACTTCAAGGGCGGCGCGACCTTCGCGGGCATGTCGCAGATGCCGCACGTGGCGGCGGTCATCACCAACCTGTCGGACGACCTGACGCTGGTCGACCGCATGGGCGACGCGATCCGCGGCGAGTTGCAGCGGCGCCAGGAGCTGCTGCGCTCGGCGGGCAACTACGCCAACATCCACGACTACGAGAAGGCGCGGGCGGCGGGTGCCCCGCTGGAGCCGCTGGCCTCGCTGGTCCTGGTGATCGACGAGTTCTCCGAACTCCTCACCGCCAAGCCGGACTTCATCGACATGTTCATCCAGATCGGCCGCATCGGCCGTTCGCTGGGTGTGCACCTGCTCCTCGCCTCGCAGCGCCTGGAGGAGGGCAAGCTGCGCGGCCTCGACACGTACCTCTCGTACCGGATCGGTCTGCGGACCTTCTCGGCCGCGGAGTCGCGGACGGCGATCGGTGTGCCGGACGCCTACCACCTGCCGTCGGTGCCGGGTTCGGGCTACCTCAAGTTCGGTACGGACGAGATGACCCGCTTCAAGGCGGCGTACGTCTCCGGGACGCACCGGGCGGGCGGGCCGCGGCTGGAGATCGGGCAGCTGCCGGTGGAGAGGCGGCCCGCGCTGTTCACGGCGTCGCCGGTGCCCGTGGTGTACGCGGCGCCGGACCCGGCGTACCTCGCGGAGCGGCGTGCGGAGGAGGACGACGCGCTCGCGGACACGGTCCTCGACGTGATCGTGCGCCGTCTGGAGGGGCAGGGCGTCCCGGCGCACCAGGTGTGGCTGCCGCCGCTCGACCAGGCGCCCTCGCTGGACCAGCTGCTTCCGGGGCTCGCGCAGACGGCGGACCGGGGGCTCACGGCGACGGAGTACACGCGCCAGGGCGGGCTCACCGTGCCGCTCGGGCTCATCGACAAGCCGTTCGAGCAGCGGCGTGAGGTGCTGTACCGGGACTTCTCCGGCGCGGCCGGTCACATGATGGTGGTCGGCGGTCCGCAGTCCGGCAAGTCGACGCTGATGCGGACCCTCGTCTCGTCGTTCGCGCTCACCCACACCCCGGCCGAAGTGCAGTTCTACTGCCTCGACTTCGGTGGTGGCGGCATGATCTCGCTCGCCGATCTGCCGCATGTCGGCGGGGTGGCGTCGCGGCTCGACCCGGAGCGGGTGCGGCGGACGGTCGCGGAGGTCATGGGGGTCCTCAACCGGCGGGAGGAGTTCTTCCGCACGCACTCCATCGACTCGATCGCGACCTACCGGCGCAAGCGGGCGGCCGGCGAACTGCCGGGCGAGGCCTGGGGAGACGTCTTCCTGGTCGTGGACGGCTGGGGCGGCTTCCGCAACGACTACGACACGCTGGAGCCGTTCGTCGCCGACATCGCGGCGCGCGGTCTGGGCTACGGCATCCACGTGGTGATCACCGCCGCCCGGTACATGGAGGTGCGGGCGGCCCTCAAGGACCAGATGCTGGGCCGGCTCGAACTGCGGCTCGGTGACGTCATGGACTCGGAGTTCGACCGCAAGGTCGCGGCGAACGTGCCGGCCGGGGTGCCGGGACGCGGCCAGGTGGCGGAGAAGCTGCACTTCATGGGTGCGCTGCCGCGGATCGACGGATCGAGCTCGGCGGCCGACCTCTCGGAGGGCACGTCGGCGTTCGTCCGCGCGGTGAAGGCGAGCTGGACCGGGGCTCCGGCCCCGGCGGTGCGGCTGCTGCCGCGCAGGCTGCCGGCCGAGCAGCTGCCGAAGGGCTTCGAGTACCCGCAGCACGGCATCGCGATCGGCATCGACGAGACGAACCTGGAGCCGGTGTTCGTCGACTTCGAGTCGGATCCGTTCTTCCTGATCTTCGGTGAGAGCGAGTCCGGCAAGACGGCGCTGCTGCGGCTGATCGCCAAGCAGCTGTGCGAGCGGTACACGCCGGAGCAGGCGCGGATCGTGGTGGGCGACTACCGGCGGACGATGCTGGAGGCGGTCGCGCCCTCGCACCTCCTGGAGTACGCGCCGATGGCCTCGGCCATGCAGATGCACATGGACGCCATCAACACGGTGATGACGAAGCGGGCGCCCAAGCCCGACATCACGCCGCAGCAGCTGCGGGACCGGAGCTGGTGGTCGGGTCCGCAACTGTTCGTGCTGGTCGACGACTTCGAGCTGGTGGCCACCAACTCGGGGAATCCGCTGTCGGTCCTGGTCGAGAACCTGCCGTTCGCGCGGGACGTCGGCATCCGGTTCATCGTGGCGCGCAGCGCCGGAGGGGCCTCGCGGGCGATGTACGAGCCGTTCATGCAGCGCATGAAGGAGCTGGGCGCGCAGGGCGTGCTGCTCTCCGGCGACCCGCAGGAGGGCGACATCCTGGGCAACGTCCGGGCGCGGCCGATGCCTCCGGGCCGGGGCACGTTCGTGTCGCGCAAGCGGGGCACGCCGCTGGTGCAGCTGGGCTGGCTGCCGGAACAGCACTGAGCGGAGCGGTACGGGCGGAGGCGGGATTTCCCGCCGTTCGGGTACGGCGGTCCCACTACTGTGGACGGGACCGCCGTACCACCGCGAAGGGAAAGCGCCGATGACCGACGCACACGCCAGCACCACCACCGACACTTCCCCGGAGAGCGTCGTCGACAGCTCCTCGCGGAGCGCCGCCGACAGCGCCCTCGCCGCCGAGAAGCAGCGGCAGAAGGAGGAGCTGTACGCGCTCGACATCTCCGGCGTCGAGTGGCAGGGCGCGCCGGGCACCAGCCCGGACGAGGAGCGGGTGGAGATCGCGCACCTGCCCGAGGGGGCGGTGGCGATGCGTTCCTCGCTCGACAAGGAGACGGTGCTGCGCTACACGAAGGCCGAGTGGGACGCCTTCGTCCTCGGCGCCCGGGACGGCGAGTTCGACCTGCGGTAGCCGGCGGTACGCGTGAGGGGGTGGCCCGTGGGAACGGGCCACCCCCTCACGCGTGTCCGCGGGATGTCACATGCGGAAGCGGGCGGCGTTGCCCCTGTCGGTGTCCTGGTAGCCGACGACCGACTCGTCGAGGAGCTGGGCGATGCGCGCCAGGTCCTGGTTCATGCCGGCCATGTCGCGGGTCAGGCGGTCCTGGGTCTCGCGGTACGCGATCTTGGCCTCACCCTCCCAGTTGTTGGCGACGCGGTTGACCTCGGCCATGAGGTCGTCGAGCTTCTGGGTGAGGGTGGTGGAGGTCAGGCGGGTGTCGGCCGCCGCCTGCGTCACGGTGTCGTAATTGACCGCAGTGGTCATGGTGTTGACTCCTGGAGTGAGAGTGGCGCGGAGGACTGGTCGAGTGGCTCAGACGCCGAGGATGGCGCTCTGGTTGCCGCCGCCGCCGGCGCCGCCGCTGGCGTCCATCGTGCGGAAGGACCGCAGACGGTCCTCCTCCTCGCGCGAGAACCCGTCGGCGCTCATGCGCATCATCTCTTCGAGCTTGGAGAGCTCGTTGCGCATGCTGCGCAGACGCTGGTTCAGGTCGTTCTGAACCCGGTCGTACTCCTTGCTCGCAGCGCCCTGCCAGCCCGCCTGGACGCGGTCCACCACGCCATTGAGGTTGGTGATGCGGGACTGGAGCTCGTCGGAGAAGTCCTGGATCCGGCCGGCGAGCTTGACTTGTTCGGCACTGGTTACGTTCAGGTCTTTCGACATCTTGCCCCTTCTTCCTTCGGCGGCGTCGACGGCCGGGCCGTCGGGCCTTCCGTTTGTGATGCGGACGGGAATCTTCTGATGCCGCCCCCGTGCTGGGTTCGCACTGCCGTGCCCCCAGCGGTCACTTTATCCATTGACGGCGGCAGTTCCAACTGCAAAGGAGACACCGGATACTTGGCCGGTACGTGGTTCAACGAACCCCTCTCCTGCGGCGGCTGTCGCGGATCACGGTGGCGGCTCCGGCGACCACGGCCACCAGCACACCACCGATCCCCAACGCGTAGGTGGCAAGCCGTTCGGAGCGCTCCTGGGGCGTCTCCGACAGCGCCAGACGGGCCGGCTCGGGCGCCGGCGGCTTGGGCGGGCCCGGGTCGGGCGTGGGCGTGGACGGCGGCGTCCCGGGGGTGTCGGCGAGCGCCCGCACCGGATCGACCACGCCCCAGCCGACGTAGTTGTCACGTCCGTTGACGGAGCGGACTGCGGTCTGCTCGATCCGGGTGACGATCTGGGCCGCGCTCCACTCGGGGTACTTCGCGCGGAGCAGGGCGGCGACGCCGGCGACGTACGGCGCGGAGAAACTCGTGCCGTTGTCGACGCACTGGCCGCCGCCGGGGACGGTCGAGACGATGTCGACGCCGGGGGCGGCGACGCCCACGAAGGTGCCGGACTGGGAGAACACGGCGCGTTCGTTGTTCCGGTCGGAGGAGGCGACGGCGAGGACCCCGGGGAAGGCCGCCGGGTAGGTGGTCTTGAGCTTGCCGTCCATGCCGTCGTTGCCCGCGGACGCGACGACGACGATCTTCTTCGAGATCGCCTTGGCGATCGACCTGCCCATGTCCGAGTCGGCGTCGAGGGCCTGGGTGGTGTCCTGCGAGATGTTGATGACGTCGGCGCCCTTGGCGACGGCCCAGTCGATCGCCAGCGCCATGGTGTCGGACTTGCCGCTGTTCTTCTCGTCGTTCTGGCGGATCGGGATGATCGTCGCCTCGGGGGCGAGACCGACGAAGCCGGTGCCGCTCCGGGGGCGGGCCGCGATGATGCCGGCGACCTTGGTGCCGTGGCCGACCTCGTCGACGGTGCCGTCGGTCTTGCCGCGCAGCTCGTCGCCGAAGCCCGGGTTCTCCTTGTCGGGCTTGAGGAAGTCCTTGCCCGCCTTGGCGTCGACGGCGGTGCGCAGCTGCGGATTGACGTCGTCGACCCCCGTGTCGATGACGGCGACCCGGACGCCCTTGCCCTTGGTGTCCTGCCAGAGCTCGTCGAGGAGGACCCGCTGGAGCGGCCAGGGGGTGCCCTCGATCTGTTTCTTCATGGGGAAGGTGCACTCGCCGCTGCCGTCGAGCGTCCAGGCCCCCGGCCCGGGCGCGGCCGCCGCCGCGGGCGTCGCCAGCAGCCCCGTCAGGGTGGCGGCGGTGAGCAGGGCGGCCGCCGTGCGGTGTGTCGTCGTCACCGGTGCCACCCCCCTAGGAACCCTGCGGCTGACGCGCGCTGTTGGTGTCGAGCCGCGGGCCCTTCGACAGGAACTCCGACCATTCGATCGGGACGAGGAGCGGCACGACCTTCTCGTAGCCGAGACGCTTCTGGGCCTCGGAGGGTTCCGGGCGTCCGTCGGTCTGCTTCTCCTGGTCGCCGGTGCCGATCTCCGAACGGGCCGCGTCGCTGTCGCCGTTGGCCTGGACGGCGTAGCGCAGTCCGGTGTCGGTGACGAGGAAGAGGGAGCCGTCGGGCGTCTTCTGCTTGCCCTGGACCTGGGTGTAGAGCAGGCCGCTGCCGGGGGTGACGTACGTGCTGGTGCCGCCCGCCGTGATCTCGGCGGGGTACTCGGTGCCGGCCCAGGTGGTGAGGGTGGTGTTGCCCCTGTCGTCGACGTCGGTGAGGACGCTGCAGACGGTGTCGCGGGCGCCGGCGCCGGTGACGGCGTTGACCTGGGTGGACTTCCGCTGCGGCCAGCGCGCGCCGCCGTTGAAGACCTTCGGGTCGGGGGCGAAGGAGGAGGCGTCGACGGTGGTGGGCTCGCCGTCCATGTCGAGGACGCCGGTCTCCGGGGAGTTGATGAGGAGCCAGGCGGTGAACCCGGAGACGGGCTGGACCCGGCCGGGCAGCACGACGTAGTGCTGGGGGCCGGAGCCGGTCTGGGCGAGGAGCACCATGCCGACCCGGTTCTCGGTCCCGGTGAGGGTGTTGCCGGGGATGTCGGCGGAGGAGCCGACCTTGCCCTCCAGGCGGGGGAAGTCCACGGCGTCGCCGGTCTTGAGGGTGGCGAGCCAGTCGTCTGTGACGGGTTGCGGCTCCCTGCCGAGGCCGACGAGGGCGGTGAGCAGTCCGGCGGAGTCGGCCTTCACCGGGTACTTGGTGCCGGTGTGGTCGACGAGGAACTGGGCGCTCCCCTTCTGGCCCTTGACGTAGAGGATCTCGCCGTCGTCGAGCCTGTTCGCGCCTTCGGTGCGCGGGAGGTCGCGCTGGGCGAAGAGGAAGGTCGCCTTCTGGACGCTGGAGCCCTTGCCGCCGCCGGGCTGCTCGCAGACGGCCCAGCGCTTCTCCTTGCCCGCGTCGTCCGCGCCGGGCAGCCGGTCGGGGGCGTAGGGGATGCCGAGGATCGGGCCGCGCTGCTTGTCCTGGTCGAGCTTCTTGTCGTCGACCTGGACGACCTTGAACTGGTCGGGGTTGAGCAGGAGACGGGCGGAGGCGAGGTTGAGGACGGGGTGGAGCAGCGTCTTCTTGTCCTTGCCCTTGCCGGTCTCGAGGACGACGTACCGGGTCGTCGACTGCTTGCCGACGATCACCCGGGTGCCCGGGACGTCCCAGCCCTTGGGCGCCTGCGGGCTGAACATGCCCCAGGCGCCGAATCCCGCCATGACCAGCGCGCCGACGATGAGACCGGGGATGATCGCACGCAGCGGCTTCGGTGCCCCCTCCTCCGTACCGGAGGGCGAGGGTTGGAGGAATGCCGCCACCGTGCGCTTCTTCGCAAAGGTGTACGCGTTGAGTTCGTCCCGGCGCGATGCCATGAGTCCCCGTTTCTCGTCAGGCGCAGTCTTCGCGCGGAGTCCGGGGGAGGTGGCACCCGGGCCCCGGCTGTCGGACCGGCCCCCTACTATGCCTGCTGTCCCGTGGGGTTCGTGGGGCGGGTAGGGTGATCCGGCCGCCAAAGCCCTGGCGGGCCAGGGCGATCGGGACGAATTGAGGGGGATTCTCCATCATGGCTTCCGCCACGCGGACGCGGCCCGGCGCGGCCACAACTTCCGCACCCCCTTCCACGGGACCCGTTTCCTCGGTCTCACCGAGACTCCAGGCACGACCCGGACACTTCGGTTCGTTCCGATTGCAACAGCTCGTACTGATAGAGGTGGCGGCGGCACTGCTCGCCGTCGCCTGGGTCGTCGACCAGTTGATGCTCGTACCCGCGGGCGTGGTCGCCGTCGTGCTCGTCCTGCTGGCCCTCGTGCGCCGGCACCGGCGGTCCCTGCCCGAGTGGCTCGGCACCTTCTTCGCGCTGCGCGCCCGTTCGCGCCGGGCGGCCTCCTTCACCGTCCCGGAGGGCACGGAGCCGGGGCTCGCCCCGGTCGTGGAGTGCGACCCGGCGCTGCGGACGTACGCGTACAGCGACCGCGACCGGCGGCCGGTCGGGATGATCGGCGACGGCACCTTCCTGACCGCGGTGCTGCGGGTCGAGTCGGACGGTACGGCGCTGCGGCCCGACCGGGCGGCCCGGCCGCTGCCCGTCGGTCTGGTCCGGGACGTCCTGACCGTGGACGGCATCCGGCTGGAGTCGGCGCAGATCGTGCAGCACACGCAGCCCGCGCCCGCGCCGCACCTTCCGGCGCAGTCGATGGCCGCGCGCAACTACGGGCCGCTCCAGGCGCAGACGGGTTCGCCCGCGGTGCGGATCACCTGGATCGCGCTCAAGCTCGACCCCGAGCTGTGCCCGGAGGCGGTCGCCGCCCGCGGCGGCGGCATGACGGGCGCGCAGAAGTGCGTGGTGCGGGCGGCGGACCAGCTGGCGAGCCGGCTGGCCGGCGCCGGGTTCCGGGCGAGCGTGCTGACCGAGCAGGAGCTGACCGCGGCGATCGCCACCTCGACCTGCGCCAGCCCGATGGCGATCGCGCAGGCGGGCCGGGGGCAGGCGCAGACCCGGCGGACGCAGGAGACCGCGCGGACCTGGCGGGTCGACGACCGGCGGCACACGACGTACTGGGTGGGGCGCTGGCCCCAGTTGGGCGGTCCCGGCGGCAGCGGGGGCGCCTCGATGCCCCAGCTGGTGGCCCTGCTGACCTCGCTGCCCGCGCTCGCGACGACGTTCAGCCTGACGCTGAGCGGCGGGGACCGGCAGGAGGTGACGGTGACCGGGCACGTGCGGATCACCGGGCGGAGCGACGAGGAACTGGTGACCGCCCGCCACGAACTGGAGCGCGCGGCGCGCGGGGTGAGGACGGGCCTGGTGCGACTGGACCGGGAACAGGTGCCGGGCATTCTCGCGACGCTGCCGCTGGGGGGTGCGCGCTGATGTCCCACGCCTCTTTCGGTACGCCGTCGGCCTCCGGAGCCTCCTCCGGCTCGTCGCCCTCCCGCCGCGCCTCGCGGTCCGACCGCTCTTCCGGGCGTACGGGGCGGGACGCACGGCCCCGCTTCGGCTTCGGGCTCGTCGGGCCACGCCGCGACCGGCACTCGGTCCCCCTGGACCAGCTCGACGCGCTGGCCCTGCCCGTCGGCGACGACGGCATGGTGATCGGCGTGGACGCCGAGAACCGGCCGGCCGTGCTGGGCATCAACCGGCCCGTCCCCTACGACGTCACGCTCATCGGCGGTCTGTGGACCGCGCAGGTACTCGCGCTGCGGGCCGCCGCGACGGGTGCCCGGGTGGCCGTCGAGACCGGCCGCGCGCAGGCGTGGACCGCGCTCGCGCAGGCCGCGGGCGGCGGGCAGCCGTGCATCTCGCTGCACGACGTGGGCCGGGTGCCGCCGCAGGGCGCCTCGGCGGGCAGCCCGGTCGTCGTGGTGCGCGACTGCGGCATGCGGCCGCCGCGCGGCCGTGTCGTGTCGGCGCCCTGGCAGTCGGTCGTGACGCTGCTCCCGTATCTGAGCCCGGTCGCGCCCCGCCTCCTGGAGAAGTCCTCGCTGGTCGGAATCCAGCGGGTCTCCCCGGACGAGGCCACGCAGATCGGCCGCATCATGAGCCTCCCGCGCCACGAGTACGAGGCGCTGTCCACGCTCGCGGACGGGGTGACGCTCTGGTGCACCGCGGGCGACCGGCAGTTCGTCATGACACAGGCGACGGACGCCGAGACCGGATTGTTGGGCGGCGCGCGCCGGATGGACTGAATGGACCGAGCGGCACGAAGTCGTTCAAGTACGTCCGTTTTTGCATCGTTTTGAACGGTCGGGGTTCTCACTCTGCGGCGCGAACGGGTCACTTGGGGGCTTCGACCCGGTCGGAACGGCGCTCGCGGAGCGGCCGCCGGGCCTGCCCGGGGGATGCCGCGCCGTTTAGGCTGGAAGGGCCCCGCCCACAACGGCACAAGGGTGCTCGACCACACCAGGAGGCAAAGTGAACGGCGATCGCGACGAGATCCACGGGGGTTGGAATCCGCCCGCCGACGATCAGTCCGACGCGGATCCCGCCGAGATGACGGGTGAGTTCACCATCGACTACACCCCGCCCGCCTGGTACACGCAGAACGCGTCGGGCGGTGCGGCGGCGGGCGGTGCCACTCCCCCGCCGCCGAGCGGGGCGCCGGTCGGGGTGCCCGGGCTTCCGGCGGGCAGCGGCTTCGAGCCCGGCTGGGGGGCGCAGCCGCCGGCGGCGCCTGCGGCTCCTGTGGCTTCTACGGCTCCTGTCGCTCCGGTAGCGCCTGTGGCTCCTGTGGCTCCTGTGGCTCCTGTGGCCCCCGCGACTCCTGTGGCTCCCGTGGCACCCATCCCCGTGCCGGAGAGGCCGGCCGCTGTGGTGCCGCCCGCGCCGGTGCCTCCGCAGGTGTCGGGGGCGGTGCCGGTCCCTGCGCCCGCGCCTGCGCCTGCGCCTGCGCCTCTGCCGATTCCCGTGCCCGCTCCCGAGGCGCCCGTGTCGGCGACCGCCGGGGCCGGTGAGCCGTTCGGTGGCGGCGACGTGGAGAGCGGCGCGACCATGCGCTTCTCCCCCGGCGCGCTCAAGCGCGAGATGGCCGAGCGCTCGGCCGCGGCGAAGGCCGCGCGGGCCGAGGCCGCCGGCGGGGAAGCCTCCGACACGGACGGTGCCGAGACGCCGGGAACCGTCGAGGGCGACGCCTCCGCCGGTACGACGGCGGCCGACGCGGAAGCGAACGTGGACGCGACGAGCTCGGACGACGTGGTGACGGCCGCGCCCGACGCCGACGGTGAGGCGGCGGACACCCCGTCGGCCCCCGCGGCGGACACCGAGGCCGACACCGACGTCGACGCTGACGCTGTTTCTGACGCTGGTGCTGTTCCTGTCCCTGCTCCTGTTGCCGACTCGGACAGCGGTACGGAGCACGGCGTCGTCGCCGCACCGGCCGAGGACTCCGAGACCGGCGACGCCACGGCTCCGGGAGCCTTCCCGGGTGCCGGGTCTCCGGCCGACGCCGCTCCGGCGTCGCCCTTCCCCGGCGCCGCGCAGCCGGACTTCGCCCCCGCTGCTCCGGGACCGTTCCCGGGTGCCGCGCCCCAGCCCGACGCCGCTCCGGGAGCCTTCCCGGGCGCCGCGCCCCAGCCCGACCCGGCCCACGGGGCCTATCCGCCCGTCGCCCCGCAGGGTGGGGCGGGGCTGCCGCCGCTGCCGCCGTCGTTCCAGCCGGCCGCGCCCGGACCCGCGCAGCAGTGGCCGGCGCAGCCGGCCCCGGGCGCCCAGCCGGTGCCTCCGGCCGCGCCGCTGCCGCCCACCGCCGCCTGGACCGCCCCGGCGGTGCCCGGCACGCCCGGGCCCGCGCCCGCGCCCGCCGCGCCCGCGCCCGTACCGCCGCAGACCCCCGGCGCGTATGGATACCCGCAGCCCGGGGCCGTACCGCCGCAGACTCCCGTGCCGCCGCAGGCTCCCGGCGCGTACGGATACCCGCAGCCCGGGGCCGTACCCCCGCAGACTCCGCAGGGCGGCTACGGCTTCCCGCACCCCGGTACGCCCCCGCAGCCGCCGCAGGGCGGTTACGGATACCCGCAGCAGCAGCACGGTGGTCCGGGTGGTGTGCCGCCGCAGGCGCAGGCCTCCGACGGGTACGGCTACCCGCACCCCGGCGCCGTGCCGCCGCAGGAGGCGCAGCCGCCGGTCGATCCGCGGACCGGGGCCGCCTGGCCCTCGCCCGTGACGCACGATCAGCGGGAGCGGTCCGTGCCGGGCGCCCCGCTCGGGTACAACGCGGCCGTCGAGCTCTCCTCCGACCGGCTGCTCCGGAACAACAAGCAGAAGCCGAAGTCCAGCCGTACGCCCGGCAGCGCCGCCCGTTTCAAGCTCGGCGGCAAGAAGGAGGAGGCGGAGCGGCAGCGGAAGCTGGAGCTGATCCGGACGCCCGTCCTCTCCTGCTACCGGATCGCGGTCATCTCGCTCAAGGGCGGTGTCGGCAAGACCACGACGACCACCGCGCTCGGGGCGACCCTGGCGACCGAGCGGCAGGACAAGATCCTGGCGATCGACGCCAACCCGGACGCCGGCACCCTCGGCCGCCGCGTGCGGCGCGAGACCGGGGCGACCATCCGCGACCTGGTGCAGGCGATCCCGTACCTCAACTCGTACATGGACATCCGCCGGTTCACCTCGCAGGCGCCCTCCGGGCTGGAGATCCTCGCCAACGACGTCGACCCGGCCGTCTCGACGACCTTCAACGACGAGGACTACCGGCGCGCGATCGACGTGCTCGGCAAGCAGTACCCGATCATCCTCACGGACTCGGGTACGGGTCTGCTGTACAGCGCCATGCGCGGGGTCCTCGACCTCGCCGATCAGCTGATCATCATCTCCACGCCCTCCGTGGACGGCGCCTCCAGCGCGTCGACGACGCTGGACTGGCTCTCCGCGCACGGCTACGCGGACCTGGTGCAGCGCTCCATCACGGTCATCTCCGGTGTCCGTGAGACCGGCAAGATGATCAAGGTCGAGGACATCGTGCAGCACTTCCAGACCCGCTGCCGCGGTGTCGTGGTCGTGCCCTTCGACGAGCACCTGTCGGCCGGTGCCGAGGTGGACCTCGACATGATGCGGCCGAAGACGCGGGAGGCGTACTTCCACCTGTCGGCGATGGTGGCCGAGGACTTCGTCCGCGCGCAGCAGGTGCAGGGGCTGTGGACCGGCGACGGCCAGGGCGGGATGCCTCCGCACATGGCCCCGCCGATGCCGGGCGCTCAGACACCGGGCCAGCCGATGCCCGAGCAGTACGCGCCCGGTCAGCCCGCGCCGGGCCAGCCGATGCCGGGTCAGTTCCCGCCGCAGGCTTACCCCCAGCCGGGTCAGCCGATGCCGGGTCAGCCCATGCCCGGTCCGTACGCGCCGGGGCAGCCGGCACCCGGCCAGTACGCGCCCGGGCAGCCCGCGCCCGGACAGCCGTACGCGCCCCAGGCGCCGCAGGCCGGTCAACCGTATCCCGCGCAGCCCCAGCAGCCCGGACAGCCCTACCCGCAGCAGGCGTACCCCCAGCCGGGTCAGCCTCAGCCGGGTCAGTACGCACCGGATCAGTACGCGCCGGGGCAGCCCTCGCCCGGTCAGCCGTACCCCGCCCAGGCTCCCCAGCCCTATCCGCAGCAGCCCGGACAGCCGGGTCAGCCGGGTCACCCCGGGGTGCCGCAGGCCTGGCAGCAGCAGCCGCCGCAGGATCCGTCGCAGCCCCAGCCGGGGCAGCCGCTGCCCCCGCAGGCCGACCCCCAGGGGCCGCCGCAGGCGCCGCCAGCCCCTCAGCAGTAGGGCGTCACAGGCGTAGACCAATGAGGCTCCGTATCGGTCGTCCGATACGGAGCCTCTTGGCATTCCCGCAGCCCACAAGGGGTTTGAGGCATCGTTGACGCGGTCGTCCGCCGCTGATAGACCTTCGCTTCACCAGTTGGCGCCCCCAAGATCCACGACACGAGGTCACGTCCTATGGTCATGGTCACGAAGGTCCCTTCCCGCCCGGCCGCCCCCCGAAGACTCCTCCGGCTGCTTCTCGCCACGGGCGTCGCCGCGACCTCGTTCGCGGTCGTCCCCCAGGCCGCACAGGCCTCGCAGGCCGCCCCCGCCGCCCCGGTCGCCCAGGCCACGGCCGGTGACGCGAAGGGCGGCGGCACCACCCTCACGGTGGCCGTCTCGCAGAGCATCGACTCGCTGAGCCCGTTCCTGGCCCAGAAGCTCACCTCGACCAGCATCCACCGGCTGGCCTACGAGTACCTCACCAACTACGACGCCAAGGACGCCCGGACGGTCCCGGGCCTGGCGACCGCGTGGACCTCCTCGCCCGACAAGCTGACGTGGACGTACACGATCCGCAAGGACTCGACCTGGTCCGACGGGAAGCAGGCCACCGCCGAGGACGCGGCCTGGACCTTCAACAAGATGATGACGGACCCGAACGCCGCCACCGCGAACGGCAGCTTCACGTCCAACTTCAGGAAGGTCACCGCCACCGACCCGCAGACGCTCGTCATCGAGCTCAAGAAGCCGCAGGCGACGATGACGGCGCTCGACGTGCCGATCGTGCCGAAGCACGTGTGGGAGAAGGTCGGCGACTTCTCGAAGTTCAACAACGACCAGCAGTTCCCCATCGTGGGCAACGGCCCCTTCGTCATCACCGACTTCAAGGTCGACCAGTACATCAAGCTCAAGCCGAACAAGACGTTCTGGCGGGGCGCGCCCAAGTTCGACGAGCTGGTGTTCAAGTACTACAAGGACGGTGACGCCGCCGTCGCCGCGCTCCAGAAGGGCGAGGTGTCCTTCGTACCGAACCTGACGCCCGCCCAGGCGGCGGCGCTGAAGTCGCAGAAGAACATCAAGGTGAACGACGCTCCCGGCCGGCGCTTCTTCGCGATCGCCACCAACCCGGGCGCCCGCTCCCAGGACGGCAAGACCTTCGGCAACGGCCACAAGGCACTGCTCGACCCGGCGGTACGGAAGGCGCTCTTCCTCGCCGTCGACCGGACGACCATCGTCGACAAGGTCTTCCAGGGCCACGCGGTCGAGGGCGAGGGATACATCCCGCCGCGCTTCGGCTCGTACTTCTGGAAGCCGGAGGCCGCGCAGAAGCGGGCCTACGACCCGGTCGGGGCGGAGAAGCTCCTCTACGCCGCCGGGTACCGGAAGAACGCCGACGGCAAGCGGGTCGGCAAGGACGGCAAGGCGCTGGACTTCCGGATCCTGTGTCACGCCACCGACCCGAACGACAAGGCGATCGGCAAGTACCTCCAGGAGTGGTGGGGCAAGCTCGGCATCGGGCTGAAGGTCGAATGCCTGGACAGCGTCTCCGACCCGTGGGTCAAGGGCGACTACGACCTGGCCTTCGACGGCTGGTCGGTCAACCCGGACCCGGACTACGTGCTGTCGATCCACACCTGCGGCACGCTCCCTGCGACGCCGAAGGACACCGGCGCCACCGACAACTTCATCTGCGACAAGGACTTCGACACGCTCTACGCGCAGCAGGCGGTGGAGTACGACGCCGCCAAGCGGGCGGATCTGGTGCGGCGGATGCAGTCCCGGCTGTACGACACGGGGTACATGAACGTCATGGCCTACCCGAACGCCCTTGAGGCGTACCGCACGGACCAGATCAAGTCCATCACGACGATGCCGGAGGCCGCCGGCAACCTGTGGGGGCAGGACGGCTACTGGAGCTGGTGGTCAGCCGTGCCCGCCGCCTCCGCGTCCGGGGACTCGGAGGGCGGCTCGTCCACCGGGGTGATCGTCGGGATCGGCGCGGCCGTGGTGGTCGTGGCCGGCGTCGTCGTCCTCCTCCGCATGCGCCGCCGCACCACCGCCGACGACCGCGAGTAGGACGTGACGACGGCAAGCACCGCCGCCGACGTGGCGCGGGCCGAGAAGGCCCCCGCCACGGACGGCGCACCCCGCACCGGTTCCTCCCTCGGCTATCTCCGCCACGCGGCGGGGAAGCTGGGCGGCGCGCTCGTCTCGCTCCTCGCCGTACTGGTCACCAGCTTCTTCCTCTTCCGGATCATCCCCGGTGACCCGGTGAAGGCGATGACCCACGGCGTCCCCACGTCGGCCGAGCAACTCGCCACGCTCCGACACCAGTTCGGACTCGATCTGCCGCTCTGGCAACAGTTCACCGACTACTGCGCCAAGGCGCTGAGCGGCGATCTCGGCACCTCGTTCCAGTTCCGCGCCCCCGTCGGGGAGCTGATCGCCGAGAAGCTGCCCGCGACGCTGCTCCTCACCGGGGTCGCCGTGGTGATCTACTCGGCGCTCGGACTGTGGCTCGGCACCCGCTCGGCCTGGCGCCACGGCGGCACCGGCGACAGGCTGAACACCGGGCTCGCGCTGACCCTGTGGTCGGTGCCCTCCTTCTGGCTCGGGCTGCTGCTCATCATCGTGTTCTCGGTCGGCATGGGGCCGATCCCCGGGCTCTTCCCGACCGGCGGCATGGAGTCGGGGACGGGCGAGACCGGCTTCGGGTACGTCCTCGACGTCGCCCACCACCTGGTCCTGCCCGTGGTCACGCTCGTGGCCGTCGGCTACGCGCAGACCCTGCTCGTCATGCGCTCCTCGCTCCTCGACGAGATGGGCGGCGACTATCTGACGACGGCGCGGGCGAAGGGGCTGCGCGACGACGTCGTACGGCGCCGGCACGCCGTACCGAACGCGCTCCTGCCGACCGTCACCATGATCTTCATCAACCTGGGGCATGTGGCGGCCGGTTCGATCCTGGTGGAGACGGTGTTCTCCTGGCCGGGGCTCGGCGGGCTCTTCTACCAGGCGCTCAGCGTGCCCGACCTGCCGCTCGTGCAGGGCCTGTTCGTGGTCTTCGCCGGAGCGATGATCCTGATGAACCTGATCGCCGACCTGCTCTATCCGCTGCTCGATCCCCGGGTGGGCCGATGACGTCCGTGAACACGACCTCCACCAGGACGTCACTGGTGTGGGCACGCCGCCGGGCCTCGGTGGCCCGCTTCTGGAAGCAGTACCGCACCCACCGGGCCGGGCTCTTCGGTCTCGGCGCGCTCGCCCTCATCGCCCTGCTGGCCCTGACCGCCCCGCTGACCGTCGGCGCGGACGTCCAGTCGGTGACGCAGGCGCCGGGCACGGCCCTGGAGCCCCCGAGCGCCGAATTCCCGCTCGGCACCGACCAGTTCGGTCGCTCACTGCTCGGCCTGCTGATCTGGGGAGCGCGGATCTCGCTGCTCGTGGGGCTGCTCGCGGCGACCCTCTCGGTCGCCATCGGGACGCTGGTCGGGATCATCGCCGGGCACTACGGCGGCTGGTTCTCGACGGTCGTCATGCGGATCACCGACTGGTTCCTGGTGATGCCGACCCTGGTCCTCGCGATCGTGCTCGCCACGGTCATGTCCCGGTCGATGTGGACGGTGGTCGTGGCGATCGGCGTGACCTCCTGGCCGACGACGGCCCGCCTCGTGCGGGCGCAGACGATCGCGGTCGAGTCCCGCCCGTACATCGAGCGGGCGACCGCGCTCGGCGGCGGCCACCGGCACGTCATGGGCAGGCACGTCCTGCCGAACGTGATGCCGCTGGTCCTCGCGCAGACCACGCTCGGCATCTCGACGGCCATCCTCACCGAGGCGACGCTCGCCTTCCTCGGGCTCGGCGATCCGACGGTGGTCTCCTGGGGCGGGATGCTCCAGGACGCCCGGGAGGCGGGCGCCGTCTCCTCCGGCCACTGGTGGTACCTGGCCCCGCCGGGCATCGCGATCGCGCTGGTCGCGCTCGCGTTCACGCTGTGCGGCCGGGCCGTCGAGTCGGTTCTCAACCCGAAGCTGGGGGTGGGGCGTTGAGCACGCGAAGCCTGCTGGAGATCAAGGATCTGCGGGTGACGTACGGGACGGGCCCGGCCGCCGTGCCCGCCGTGCGCGGGGTCGACCTGACCCTGGAGGCCGGGACCAAGCTCGGGGTGGCGGGCGAGTCCGGCTGCGGCAAGTCCACGCTCGCGCTCGCGCTGCTGCGGCTCCTGCCGGCCTCGGCGCGGATCGGCGGCGAGATCCTGCTCGACGGGGAGGACGTCCTCGCCATGTCGTGGGGACGGCTGCGGGCCGTGCGCTGGGCGGGCGCGTCGATCGTCTTCCAGGGCGCGATGCACTCGCTCAACGCGGTGCACCGGATCGGCGACCAGATCGCCGAGCCGCTGCTCGTACACGGCAGGGCGACCCCGGCGGCGGCCCGCAGGCGCGTGGGCGAGCTCCTTGAGCACGTCGGGCTGCCGCCCGCGCGTGCCGCCGCCTACCCGCACGAGCTCTCCGGCGGGCAGCGGCAGCGCGTGATGATCGCGATGGCGCTCGCCTGCGACCCGCGGCTGATCGTCGCGGACGAGCCGACGACCGCGCTCGACGTGATGATCCAGGCGCAGATCCTCCGGCTGATCGAGGGGCTCGTCGCCGAGCAGTCCATCAGCCTCCTGATGATCAGCCACGACCTGGCCGTCCTCGCCGACACCTGCGACCGGCTCGCCGTGATGTACGCGGGACGGGTCGTCGAGGAGGGCCCGGCACGGGCGGTGTACGAGGCCGCCGAGCACCCGTACGGGCGGGCGCTGTCCTCGGCGTTCCCCCGGATCGGGGACCTCGCGTCCCGGCGGGCGCCGCGCGGCCTGCCGGGCGACCCGCCGGACCCGGCGGACCTGCCGGGCGGCTGCGCCTTCCATCCGCGCTGCCCGGTGGCGGTGGACGCCTGCGCGGCGGAGGACCAGGAACTGCGGGAGGCGGGCGCGGGGCGCCGGGCCGCCTGCGTACACGTGGGGAGTGCGTCATGAACACCGCCGTGAGTGCCGTCCTGAGCACGGAGGCCCCCGCGGGCCCGCTGCTCACGGCGAGCGGGCTGCACGTCGTCTTCCCCGGGCGGCGGGGCGCGCCGCCCGCGCGCGCGGTGGACGGGGTGGACCTGGACATCGGTGCCGGTGAGATCGTGGCGCTCGTCGGCGAGTCGGGGTGCGGCAAGACGACGCTGGCCCGCTCGCTCCTCGGCCTGGTGCGGCCGACGTCGGGCACGGTCTCCTTCGACGGGAAGCCGCTCGCGTACTCCTCCGGGGCCCTCAAGGCCTACCGCAAGCGGGCGCAGCTGGTCCTCCAGGACCCGAGCGGCTCGCTGAACCCGCGGCACACCGTGTACGACGCGGTGGCGGAGGGGCTGCGGATCCACGGGGTCCACCGATCCACGCAGGATGAGCGGGCCGCGGTCGCCGGGGCGCTCGCGCGGGCCGGGCTCCGGCCGCCGGAGCGCTTCTTCCTGCGCTATCCGCACGAGCTGTCCGGCGGGCAGCGGCAGCGCGTGGTCATCGCGGGCGCGCTCGTCCTGGAGCCCGAACTGATCGTCGCCGACGAGCCGGTGGCCTCCCTGGACGCGTCCGTACGGGGCGAGATCCTGGCGCTGCTGCTGCGTCTGCGGGACGAACTCGGCCTCTCCGCGCTGGTGGTGACGCACGACCTGGGCCTCGCGTGGAACATCGCGGACCGGGTGGCGGTGATGTACCTGGGCCGGGTCGTGGAGACCGGGCCGGTGGAGTCCGTCCTGACGGCTCCGCAACACCCGTACACCCGGGCGCTGTTGTCGGTGCTGCCGGAGTCCGGCGGCGCTCCGGTCGTGCTGACCGGGGAGCCCCCGGACCCGTCCCGCATCCCGTCCGGCTGCCGCTTCCACGCCCGCTGCCAGATCCTCGCCTCGGGCGAGGCGGCGCCGGTCGCGGACCGCTGCCGGGGCGAGGGCCTGCCGGTCCTCGGCGGCGGCGGTTCGCGGGCGGTGGCGTGCCACTGGGTGACGCGGGACGCGGTGGCCTGAGACCGCGGGAGGCGGTCGGCCGGGGCGCTCGCGGGCCGCCCCGTGGACGTGGTGGGGCGAGCCGTACGGAGGCTCTACGCCTGGGGGTTCTCCCGGTCGTAGGTCTCCGTCAGCTCGCTGCTGCGCTTCACGTCCGCCGCCATCGCCCGGAGCAGGTCGTCCAGGGTGTCGAACTTGAGCATGCCGCGCACGTACGCCAGGAAGTCCACGGCCACGTGGAGCCCGTACAGGTCGAGTCCCTCGCGGTCGATCGCGTACGCCTCGACCGTCCGCTCCGTGCCGTCGAACTGCGGGTTCGTACCGACGGAGATCGCCGCGGGCATCCGCTCGCCCGCGGCCGTCAGCCAGCCCGCGTAGACACCGTCCGCCGGGATCGCCGTGTGCGGCAGGGTCTCGACGTTGGCCGTCGGGAAGCCGAGCTCGCGGCCGCGCTGCGCGCCGCGGACCACGATGCCCTCGACGCGGTGCGGGCGGCCGAGGATCTCGGCCGCCCCGGCCATGTCGCCCTCGGCGACGAGCCGGCGGGTGAGGGTGGAGGAGAAGGGCTGGCCGCCGCCTGCCGACCCGCTGACGAACAGGTCGATGACCTCGACCTCGTAGTCGTAGGTCTCGCCGAGCTCGGCGAGGAACGCGACGTTCCCCGCGGCCCGGTGCCCGAAGCGGAAGTTGGGGCCCTCGATGACGGCCCTGGCGTGCAGCTTGTCGACGAGCACCTTCACGATGAAGTCCGCCGGGGACAGCTGGGAGAAGTCGGCGGTGAACGGCAGCACGAGCACCGCGTCCACGCCGAGACCCGCGATCAGCTCGGCGCGCCGGTGGTGCGGGGCGAGCAGCGGCGGGTGGCTGCCGGGCCGCACGACCTCGGAGGGGTGCGGGTCGAAGGTGACCACGACCGAGGGGATGCCGAGTTCACGGGCGCGCTCGACGGCGCGCCCGATGATCAGCTGGTGCCCGCGGTGCACACCGTCGTAGGAGCCGATGGTGACGACGCTGCGCCCCCAGTCCTGGGGGATGTCCTCCAAGCCACGCCAGCGCTGCACTGTGACCGCTCCTCGTCCGCCTGTTCGCCGATTACGCAGGTCTAAGACTGCCATGCCCACGGCCGTCGGTCCGCATCGGCATGGAAGTGCCGGGGCTCCGCAGCACCCGGAGGGTCTCGGGGCCGAGCAGCGGGACCCACTCCCCCGGTGCGGCGAGGGTCCAGCCGACGAGGAGCGCCGCGAAGCCGGGACGCTCACCGGCGAGCCCGGCGAGGACCCGGTCGAGCCGTCCGGGGCCTTCGGGCGTACGGGTGTACAGCGCGCCGGCCCGGTGCACGAGCTCCCGGGTGCGGGGCTCGCTGCGCCGCGCGGCGCCCTCGGCGGCGGCCGACAGGAGGGTGTCCAGGACGGAGAGCTCGCCGGTCTCGGCCTCGTACCTCTCGTGTTCGAGGAGTACGTCGAGCAGCTCGGCCCGCAGATGGCGGGAGGCGCCCGTGCCGGGCGCGGCGAGCACCGGGGCGAGGGCGCGGCGGACCGCGGCGGGGCGGCCCCGGATCAGCCCCGAGACCAGGGGGAAGAGGACGGCCCTGGCCGCCGGGCCGTCCTCGAACCGCCGGTCGACGAAGCCGGCGACGTGCCGGGCGCCCTCGGGGAGCCGGGCGACGTAGTCGCGGACGAGGGCGGCGACGCGGCGGGTGAGGGCGGGCGTGTCGACCTCGGCCAGGGCGCGCAGGGCGGCGGCGGCCTCGTCACCGGTGCCGTGCAGCCGGGACCGGAAGGCGGTCAGGACCGGTTCGGGGTGGGTCGTGAGGGCCTCGGCGAGGGCGTGTGCGGGCACCCGGGGCTCGGCGATGGCGCGCGGCAGGTGGCGGGCGCGGGTCTGCGGATCGCGGACGAGCAGTCCGAGGGCGGGTCCGTGGAGGGCTTGGTCGCCGGGGCGGGCGAGCAGGGCGAGGGCGGCGTAGCGGAGGAGCTCGCGGTCGGCGGGGGTGGTGAGCCGCCCCGCGACCAGGTGCCCGTACGTGGCGGCGGCGACCCGGCGCTCGGGGCGTCCGTCGTCGTGGGCCCAGCGGTCGACGGCCCGGCAGAGCGCGGCCGGCTCGTCCTCGGCGAGGGCGGCGAGCAGCCCGTCGGCCAGCGGGTGGGCGGTGGCGACGAGCGCCTCGCACAGGTCGTCGACGGCGAGCGCCCGGTGGGTGTGCAGGAGGGCCTGAGCGGTGGTGGCGACGGTGGTGTGGGGCGCGGCGGGCAGCGCGCGCTCGTCACCGAACCAGCGGCACAGCAGCGGCTGGACTCCCCGGGGGTCGGCGGCGAGCAGTTCCGCGACGGTGTCGAGGCAGCGGTCGCCCGGCTCCCGCCCCGGCGGTGGATCGGCGGGCACGAGCCGGCGCAGCAGGTCGATCCGCTCGTCCTCGCCGAGCGGGAGCTCCTGCCAGAACGCGGTGCCGAAGGCGGCGAAGACCGGGTGGCGTGCTCGCCGGCCCCCGATCCGGTCGGCGAGGAGCCGGAGGACGGGCAGGTACGGCCGCGGGTCGCCCACCCGGCGCACGGTCTCCCGGAACAGCCGGGCCGCCCACCAGACGGCGTCGGCGTACGGACCGGGCACGGCGGCGGGGGCCGGGGGCACGGCGGCGGGGGCGGCGGGGGCCGCGGGGACGGCGGGGACGGCGAAAGGGGCTTCGGGTACGGGGGCAAGCGCTTCGGGTACGGCGTACGGGCCGGCCACGGCGGACAGGGCCGCGGGTACGGCGGGGGCGGCGGCCTCGCCGCCGAAGGACCGGCCCTCCCCACCCGGCGACTCTGGCGCGGCGTCCCCCGCGCCTCCGTCCACTCCCCCGTCCTGCGCGCCCCCGTCCCCGCCCCCGTCCTGCGCGCCCCCGTCCCCGCCCCCGTCCGCGAACCGGTCGAGCGACTCGACGAGCGCCGAGAGGTGGGAGGCGAGGGCGGCCGGTCCCTGTTCGCGGTGGAGGCGCAGCATCGCCTGGAGGACGGGGCCGATGCGGTGGCGGGGTACGGGGAGTCGGCCTGACGCGGGCTTCGCCTCGGCGGCGGTCCGCTGCCGGGGGACGTCGACGGGGGAGGTCCCGCCGAACGAGCCGGAGGGAAGCGCCGAAGGAGCGGGAGCGTGCGAGTCCGCCGAGGGCGGCTGCGCTCCGTCGTGGGTCTCCGGCGTCCCCGGGCGCCCCGGGACGGAACCGGTCTCCGAGAGGGGTGCCTCCTCGTGGCGGCTGTGGACCAGTGCGTGCAGCGCGGTGTCCAGGTCGAGGTGGGCGGCCTGCACCCAGTCGGCGAGCTCCTCGTGGGCGAAGCGGTAGCCGGAGCCCGCGGGGACGAGCAGGCCCTCGGTGAGGACGGCCGAGGCCCAGCCCTCCCGCCACGGGAACAGCTCCTCGAAGGAGGCCCGGTCGAGGACGCCGTGCCCCGGGCCGAGGCAGCGGCGGGCGGCCTCGTGGACCTGGCCGGCGACCCGCGCCGCGAGCAGCCGCACGGCGTTCCCCCGGACCAGGGGCCGGGAGCCGGCGGCGACCCGGACGGCGACGCGCAGGCACATCAGGTCCAGGTGGGCGGTGAAGATCTCCTCCCGCCCGGGCCGCCCCGGCACCTCGCCCGGGAGCGCCGCCCGCACCTCGGCGAGGAGCCGCAGGGCGAGCGGGTGGCGGGCGTCCGCCTCGGCCAGGTCGGTCTCCCCGATCCCGTACCCCTGCCGTACGGCCCGTGCCTCGGCCTCCGAGTAGGCGCCGAGCGTCAGGGCGGCGGGCCGGCCGCCCCCGCTCCCCTCGGCCGGGCGGTGCAGGGCGTGCGGGGTGTAGAGGGCGCCGGCGAGGTCCCAGTGCTCGGGGCGGCAGGCCGTGACGAGGTGGACCCCGTGGGTGCGCAGCCACCGCTCGGTGGCGGCCGTCCAGTCGGCGAGGCGGTGGGCGAGGAGCGGCGGCATCTCCTCGGGGCCGTCGAGGACCACGAGGAGCGGCCGGCCCGCCTCCCGGGCGAGGGCGGCGGCCCGCTCGGGGGTCGCGGTCGCCGTGTCGCCGAGGGCCCCGGAGGCGGCGACGATCAGGCCCGCCCGGCTCAGGGCGCGGCCGACGGCCTCGGCGAGCGAGGGGTCCTCGGCTCGCAGGTCGGCGCCGCGCAGCCGGACGGTGGGGGCCGGTGCGACGCCCCGGGCGCGGCGGGCGCAGAGCGCGGCGAGGACGGTGGTGCGGCCGGTGCCGGGGGCGCCGACGAGGGCGAGGACCGGCGCCTCGCCGGCGGTGAAGCGGGCGAACTCGCGCACGCACTCGGGGCGTTCGACGGGCTCGGGCCAGGGGTCGGGTTCCCGTACGGGGCCGGAGGAGGTGGCGCTGAGCTCCAGGATTCCGGCGAGGTTGAGGTCCGGTCCGTAGGCGGGGACGGTGGCCGCGTTGCGCCGCAGCAGGACGGCGAGCGGGCCTTCGGGCCGCAGTGGCACCGCGTATCCGGCGGCCGGGCGCTCGCCGTGCAGGGCGGTGCCGAGGACGGCGAGGACGGTGCCGGTGTCGGTGTCGAGGACGGGGCCGCCGGCCGCCCGGCCGCCGCGGCGGAGCGCCTCGGCGCCCTCGGTGCCGATGGCGAGTTCGAGGGCGTCCGCGAGGACGTGGAAGCGGTCGGTGGCGGCGTATGTGACGGCGGCGGGGCCGAGGACCCGCGCCTCGCGCCAGCCGTGGGCCGCGATCCGTACGTACGTGCCGGGTTCGATCTCGGGGCGGGTCGCGAGCGGCAGGGGGCGGACGCCGAGCCCCTCGGTCCGTACCAGCGCGAGGCCGCTCTCCGGCAGGGCGGTGACGGCCTCGGCCTCGGCCAGCCAGGTCAGGTCGCCGGGGGCGTGCAGGACGACACGGCTGAGCCCGTCGACGGCTTCGTGGCTGGTGACGACCGTGCCGTGGTGGTCGGCGAGGAATCCGGTGCCGCGCGGCCGGCCCGCCGGATCACAGATGCGTACCAGCGTCGCCAGGTCCCCGCGTCCCATGGGGTCGACGGTAGGTCGCCGGTGATCACCCGGAGGGCCGAGTCGGGAAACGCGCCCCCCGACGCTCCCCCGGTTCACTCCGAGCGCCTCCCCGATGGAGTGAATCCTGGGGCTTCGGCGGACAGATGTGTACTGGAGGGGGACTGCGGGGCGGGCACGCGCGCGTACCCGCCCCACAGTGACGGCTTGAGCCCGGGGCGTCGGCCCCGGGCGTGGACCTCAGGACCTCAGGACCTCAAGGCCTCAGGACCTCAAGGCCTCAAGGCCTCAAGGCCACGTGACCTCAGGACCTCAGCCGAAGACGGCGAGGCTCTTGGCCTTGCCCCGCTGGTCCTCGACCAGCGCGAGCAGCGTCCCCTCGGGTCCGAAGACCGCGACCGCACCCGCCGGGTAGCTCGGCATCTCGAGACGGACGCCGTTCAGGAGCAGCTTGGCCCGCTTCTCGTCGACGTCCCAGCGCGGGAACGCCGCCTCGGCCGCCTCGGCGACCGGCATGACCGTGAGCTCCTGCTGAAGCTGGTCGAGGGTCTTGGCCGCGTCCAGCTTGTACGGGCCGACCCGGGTGCGGCGCAGCGCGGTCAGATGACCGCCCACACCGAGCCCGGCACCGAGGTCCCGGGCGAGCGCCCGGATGTACGTACCGGAGGAGCAGACGACCGAGACCACCAGGTCGACGACGGCCGTGCCGTCCTCGGCGGTCGCCTCGCGGACGTCGTACACCTGGAACGAGGAGACGGTGACCGGACGGGCCGGGATCTCGAACTCCTCGCCGCCGCGCACGCGCGCGTACGACCGCTTGCCGTCGATCTTGATCGCGGAGACCTTCGACGGCACCTGCATGATGGCGCCGCTCAGCTCTGCCACGCCCGCGTCGATCTGCTCCCGGGTGACCTTCGAAGCGTCGACCGACGCCGTGATCTCGCCCTCGGCGTCGTCGGTGATCGTGCTCTGCCCCAGCCGGATGGTGCCCAGGTACTCCTTCTCGGTCAGCGCGAGGTGACCGAGAAGCTTGGTCGCCCGCTCCACGCCGAGGACGAGGACGCCCGTGGCCATGGGGTCGAGCGTGCCCGCGTGGCCGACGCGGCGGGTCTTGGCGATCCCGCGCATCTTGGCCACGACGTCATGCGAAGTGAAGCCCGACGGCTTGTCGACGATGACAAGGCCGTCGGGCGTCTTTGCTGCGTTGCTCATTCGGCGGCTTCGTCCTCGCCCGGCTTCTTGTAGGGGTCGGCCTCGCCCGCGAAGGCGGCGCCCGAGGACGCCTCCCGCACCTGGGCGTCCGAGGCCCGCGCCTTGTCGAGGAGGTCCTCGATCGTCTTGGCGTTCTCCGGGAGGGCGTCGGCGATGAACGTCAGGGTCGGGGTGAACTTGGTCCCCGCCGCGCGGCCCACGGCCGAACGGAGGACGCCCTTGGCGCTCTCCAGACCGGCCGCGGCGCTCGCCCGCTCCTCGTCGTCGCCGTAGACCGTGTAGAAGACCGTGGCCTCCCGCAGGTCACCGGTGACGCGGGTGTCCGTGATGGTCACGTGCGTACCCAGGCGGGGGTCCTTGACGCCGCGCTGCAGCTTCTCGGCGACCACCTCCCGGATGAGGTCTGCCAGCTTCTTCGCCCGCGCGTTGTCGGCCACTGGTCCTTCTCCTTCTTTGCCTTGCTCATTCAGTCTTCATCAGTGTGGAGCCTGCGGCGCACCGAAAGCAGCTCCACCTCGGGACGCGCGGCCACGAGCCGCTCGCAGCGGTCGAGCACGTCCGATACGAACCCCGGGTCCCCGGACACCAGCGCGATGCCCAGCCGGGCCCTGCGGTGGAGGTCCTGGTCGCCGACCTCGGCCGCGCTCACGGAGAACTTGCGCTGGAGCTCGGCGACGATGGGTCGGACAACGGAGCGCTTCTCCTTCAGCGAGTGAACGTCGCCGAGGAGCAGATCGAAGGACAGAGTCCCCACGTACATGCGGTGCCGGATGTCCCGCCGGTTCGGGTTCGGTGGCCTGCCGGGCCGTCGCTCGGCAGGGACACCAGAACCGTACACGCAACGGCCGGGGCCGATCGACGGAATAACTTCCACCGACCGGCCCCGGCTCACTGCTGCGATCGGACGCGATCAGGCGCGGGGCTTCTCGCGCATCTCGTACGTCGCGATGACGTCGTCGATCTTGATGTCGTTGAAGTTTCCGAGGTTGATACCGCCCTCGAAGCCTTCGCGGATCTCGGTGACGTCGTCCTTGAAGCGGCGCAGACCGTGGATCGTGAGGTCCTCGGCGATGACCTTGCCGTCGCGGACGAGGCGCGCCTTGGTGTTGCGCTTGACCTCGCCGGAGCGGATGAGGACACCGGCGATGTTGCCCAGCTTGGACGAGCGGAAGACCTCGCGGATCTCCGCCGTACCGAGCTCGACCTCTTCGTACTCCGGCTTGAGGAGACCCTTCAGGGCCGCCTCGATCTCCTCGATGGCCTGGTAGATGACCGAGTAGTACCGGACGTCGACGCCCTCGCGCTCCGCCATCTGCGCGGCACGGCCGGCCGCACGGACGTTGTAGCCGATGACGATGGCGTCGGAGCCCATGGCCAGGTCGATGTCCGACTCGGTGACCGCACCCACACCGCGGTGCAGGACACGGATGTCGACCTCTTCGCCGACGTCGAGCTGGAGCAGCGAGGCCTCGAGGGCTTCGACCGCACCGGACGCGTCGCCCTTGATGATGAGGTTGAGTTCCTGGACGAGACCGGCCTTGAGCACCTTGTCGAGGTCCTCGAGGGACACCCGGCGGACGCGCTTGGCGAAGGCGGCGTTGCGCTCACGCGCAGCGCGCTTCTCGGCGATCTGACGCGCCGTACGGTCCTCGTCGACCACCAGGAGGTTGTCGCCGGCACCCGGCACGTTGGTGAGACCGAGCACCAGGACGGGAGTCGACGGGGTCGCCTCCTCGACGTTGTTGCCCTTGTCGTCGAGCATCGCCCGGACGCGGCCGTACGCGTCGCCGACCACCACGGTGTCGCCGATGCGCAGCGTTCCGCGCTGGACCAGGACGGTCGAGACGGCACCGCGACCGCGGTCGAGGTGGGACTCGATCGCAATACCCTGCGCGTCCTGGTTCGGGTTGGCCCGCAGGTCGAGCGAGGCGTCGGCGGTGAGGACGACGGCCTCCAGCAGGGAGTCGATGTGCAGACCCTGCTTGGCGGAGATGTCGACGAACATCGTGTCGCCGCCGTACTCCTCGGCCACCAGACCGAACTCGGTCAGCTGACCGCGGACCTTGGTCGGGTCCGCACCCTCGACGTCGATCTTGTTGACCGCGACGACGATCGGGACGCCGGCGGCCTTGGCGTGGTTGAGCGCCTCGATCGTCTGCGGCATGACGCCGTCGTTGGCCGCGACCACGAGGATCGCGATGTCGGTCGACTTCGCACCACGGGCACGCATGGCGGTGAACGCCTCGTGACCCGGGGTGTCGATGAAGGTGATGCGACGCTCTTCGCCGTTGACCTCGGTACCCACCTGGTAGGCACCGATGTGCTGGGTGATGCCACCGGCCTCGCCCGCGACGACGTTCGTCTTGCGGATCGCGTCGAGAAGTCGGGTCTTACCGTGGTCGACGTGACCCATGACGGTGACGACCGGCGGACGGGAGACCAGAGCCTCTTCGCCACCCTCGTCCTCGCCGAACTCGATGTCGAAGGACTCGAGGAGCTCGCGGTCCTCTTCCTCCGGCGAGACGATCTGAACGGTGTAGTTCATCTCCTCGCCGAGCATCGTCAGCGTGTCGTCGGAGACCGACTGCGTCGCCGTGACCATCTCGCCGAGGTTCATCATCACCGCGACGAGCGACGCCGGGTTGGCGCCGATCTTCTCGGCGAAGTCGGTGAGGGACGCACCGCGCGACAGGCGAATGACTTCGCCGCCACCGCGAGGCAGCATCACGCCGCCCACGGACGGGGCCTGCATGGCCTCGTACTCCTGGCGCCTCTGACGCTTCGACTTGCGACCACGACGCGCGGGACCGCCGGGGCGACCGAAGGCGCCCTGCGTGCCACCACGGCCACCCGGACCGCCGGGACGGCCACCGAAGCCACCGGGACGACCGCCGAAGCCGCCGCCACCGCCGCCGGGACCACCCGGACGACCGCCGCCGCCGCCACCGGGACCACCGGGACGACCGGCGAAGCCGCCGCCGCCACCGCCGGGACCGGCCGGACGACCGGCGAAGCCGGGACGACCGCCGCCGCCGCCACCGGGGCCGGCCGGACGACCGCCGGGACCACCGGGACCACGACCGCCAGGACCGGGACGCGGGCCGGCAGCGGGACGCTGCGGCATCATGCCCGGGTTCGGACGGTTACCGCCGGGCGCGCCGCCCGGACGGGGAGCCTGCGGACGCGGCATCCCACCGGGGGTGGGACGGGCGCCGCCCTGGCCCTGCGGACGCGGGGCGCCACCGGGGCCACCCTGCGGACGCGGAGCGCCCGGAGCGGCGCCGGGGCCGCCCTGCGGACGCGGGGCGCCGCCGCCGGGACGGGGCGCCTGCGGGCGCGCCATGCCGGTGGAGCCGCCCGAGGTGAACGGGTTGTTGCCCGGACGCGGACCGGCCGGACGGGCACCGCCCGGACGAGGGGCACCCTGGCCCTGCGGACGCGGGGCACCCTGGCCCTGACCCTGCTGGCGCGGGGCCTGCTGGGCGGGGCGGGCAGCCGCCGGGCGGGGGCCCGGGGTCGCGCCGGAGGGACGCTGCTGCGCGGCGGCCGGGGCCGCCGGAGGCGCGGTGAACTCCGGAGTCGTCGGAGCCGGGGAGGCCGGCGCAGGCTTCTGCGGGGCCGGGGGCTTCGGACCCGGGGTGGGACGCGAGCCCGAGGTGGGCGCCGCTGCGGGCTTCTCCGCGACCGCGGGCTTGGGCGCCGGGGTGGGCGCTCCAGGCTTCGGGGCGGCGGGACGTACTGCCTGCGCCGGGGACGGCGCGGGGGCTGCCGGCGCCGGCTTCGGCGCGGCGGGGGAGGGCGCTGCCTTGCGGGGCGCGCCGGGCTTGGCAGCGGTCTTGCCGGCGTTGCCGCCGGGACCCTGCAAAGCGTCAGTCAACTTGCGCACGACCGGCGCCTCGATTGTCGAGGACGCCGAACGGACGAATTCACCGAGTTCTTGGAGCTTGGCCATGACGACCTTGCTCTCTACGCCGAACTCCTTGGCGAGTTCGTATACCCGGACCTTAGCCACTTCGCTCCTTTTAGGTCCGGTTACCGCCGGACCGTCGCTACTTCATGGGCGTACTCATCGCGTACTCATCGAGTGCTCATCGCAATCTCGACCTACTTCCAACTCGCGAGGTACCTGACCGCACGGTGATCCGTGCCGTACTTCTTCACTGCGGTGCCGACCGCTCGACGTGGTGACGGAGTTCCGCGGTGTCGAGCGGGCCCTGGACCTTGAAGGCCCTCGGGAACGCTCGGCGGCGGACCGCCAGGTCGAGACAGACCACGGCGGGGTGCAGGTACGCACCCCGGCCGGGCAGCGTACCGCGATGATCCGGAACACACTCGTCCTTGTTCACCACGATCCGCAGTAGATCGCTCTTGGCCGCTCGCTCCCGACATCCCACACAGGTTCGTTCAGGGCATACGCGGGCTTGCGTCCGGCCAGACACGATTAAGTCTACCTCCCCGTACCGACCTCGCCCGTTTGGGGCAAAAATCGAACAGCTGTTGGCCAAAAACGGTCTCAGTCCTGCGGACCGGTCGGCTCCGTGTCCGGACGGATGTCGATCCGCCAGCCGGTCAGACGCGCGGCGAGGCGGGCGTTCTGGCCCTCCTTGCCGATCGCCAGCGACAGCTGGTAGTCCGGCACCGTCACCCGGGCGGACCGGGCCGCCATGTCGACGATCTCGACCTTGGAGACCCGCGCCGGGGAGAGCGCGTTCGCCACCATCTCGGCCGGGTCGTCCGACCAGTCGACGATGTCGATCTTCTCGCCGAGCAGCTCCGCCATCACGTTGCGGACGCGGCTGCCCATGGGGCCGATGCAGGCGCCCTTGGCGTTCAGGCCCGAACGGGTGGAACGGACGGCGATCTTGGTGCGGTGACCGGCCTCACGGGCGATGGCCGAGATCTCGACCGAGCCGTCGGCGATCTCCGGCACCTCCAGGGCGAAGAGCTTCTTCACCAGATTGGGGTGTGTGCGCGAGAGGGTGACGGAAGGACCGCGGACACCACGAGCCACCCGGACGACGTACGTACGCACGCGCAGACCGTGCGAGTAGTCCTCGCCCGGCACCTGCTCCTGCACCGGAAGGATGGCCTCCAGCTTGTCGTCCAGCCTGACGAGGACGTTCTTCGGGTCCTTGCCCTGCTGCACCACACCGGCGACGACATCGCCCTCGCGGCGCGCGTACTCGCCGAACGTCACGTCGTTCTCGGCGTCCCGCAGCCGCTGCTGGATCACCTGGCGGGCGGTGCTCGCCGCGATCCGGCCGAAGTCCGACGGGGTGTCGTCGAAGTCCTTGGGCTCCTGGCCCTCCTCCAGCTCGGAGGGGTCTTCCTTGGCCCACACCGTCACGTGCCCGGTCTGCCGGTTCAGCTCCACACGAGCGTGGCGGCGGGCGTCGGGGGTGCGGTGGTAGGCGATGAGGAGGGCCGACTCGATCGCCTCGACCAGCAGGTCGAAGGAGATCTCCTTCTCATTCGCCAAGCCCTTGAGAAGCTTCACGTCGATGTCCACGGCTACGCCTCCTCTTCCTTCTTGTCCTTGCGGTTGAACTCGATCTCGACACGCGCCTTGGCGATGTCGGCGAACTCGACCCGGCGGGCGGTGGGCTTGCGCCCCTTCACGCCCGGCACTTCGAGGTCGAGGCCGTCCTCGTCCACGGCGAGGATCCGGGCGACGAGCTCGTCGCCCTCGACGAGCTGGAGCTTCGCCAGCCGGCCGGTCGCCCGCACGTAGTGGCGGTGCTCGGTCAGGGGGCGGTCGGCGCCGGGGGAGCTGACTTCGAGGACGTATTCGCCCTCACCCATCACGTCGGTCTCGTCGAGCTTCTCGGAGATCTCACGGCTCAGCTCGGCGCAGGCGTCCAGCTCCACGCCCTCTTCCGAATCGACGACGACGCGCAGCAGTCCACGACGGCCGGCCCGGGACACCTCGATCTCTTCCAGATCCAGGTCCTTCGCGTGGACGAGCGGCTCAATGAGTCCGCGCAGCCTGTCGCTCTGGGTGGTGCTCATCCGGGTGACTCCTCGGCCGCGTGTGCTGTTGTGGGTTTCGTCGCGTGTCAGACCAAAGGGTATCCGGTCCGGGAGGGTGTTGCCGTCCATCGCCCCGGGGGCCGCGGGTACGCTCGCCTGCGGTGATCTCGACGATCTTCGACAACGGACGGCGGACGAGGGAGAGAGCGTGACGACGACGGGCAGGCGCGCACTCCTCATGGCGGGCGCGGCGGCGGGAGCGACGGCCCTCGTGGGCTGCACCGACTCCTCCGACGGCGGCTCCGGTACGCGGCGGCCGAGCGCCGCCGAGCTGGAGGCCGAACGGGTGGCGCGGGCCGAGGCGGCCCTGCGGCTCCGCTCGGTGACCGCCTCGCGGACCCTGCTGGAACGTTACGACGCGACACTCTCCGCGCATCCCGCCCTGGCCTCCCGGCTGAACCCGCTGCGGCGCTCCGTCGCGGCGCACGCGAAGGCCCTCGGCGAGGGCGGTACGACGGCCTCCCCGACTCCCACGGCCTCGGCCAAGACCTCCGCTACCTCCTCCGCCACGGCCACGGCCACGGCGTCACCGGTACCGGTACGGGTGGCGGCGGACCCCCGGACGGCCCTGAAGGAGCTCGCGGCGGCCGAGCGCACCACCTCCGACCGGCACACGACCGCCCTGCTCACCGCCCCTTCCGAGTACGCCCGGCTGCTCGCCTCCGTGGCGGCGGCCGGCGCCGCGCACGCCTATCTGCTGACCGAAGGAGCACCGGCATGAGCGCCCTCGACGCGGCCAGGGCGGCGCTGGCCGCCGAACACGCGGCGGTGTACGGGTACGGGGTCGTCGGCGGCCGCATCGGTACGGAGCGCAGGGCGGAGGCCACGGCCGCGTACGAGGCCCACCGGGCGCGCCGGGACGCGCTGCGCCGGACCGTGCGCGACCTCGGCGCGGCCCCGGCGGCCGCCGCGGCCGCCTACGAGCTGCCGTTCCGCGTCACCGACCCGGCCGCGGCGGTGCGGCTCGCGGCCGTCCTGGAGGACCGGGTGGCCGGGGTGTACTCCGACCTCGTCCGGGCCGCGGAGGGCCCGCTGCGGCGCGAGGCGGCCGCCGCGCTGCGGGAGGCGGCGGTACGCGCCGTCCGCTGGCGCGGCAGCGACGTAACCTTTCCTGGGCTCGCCGAGCGGGTATGAGCCCGGCCCCGACCAGGGCGACCGAACGTCAGAAGGACAACGCACGCATGGCTTTCGAACCGCCGCAGCGACTCGTACGGGCGCTCGGCGAGACGTACGGGGACACCGCGGCGACCGAGTGGCTCGGGCCGCTGCCGGAGCATGCGCGGACCGTGCTCGACCACGCCTCGCTGGACGCCGAACGGGTGATGGCCCCCGGCGGGCGGAGCAGTCTGGTCCTCCTCGTCCGGCGCTCCGACGGCTCCCCCGCGGCGCTCAAGATCGCGCCGCCGCTCGCCCGCCCCGACCTGGAACGGGACGCGCTGGCGCACTGGAGCGGCTGGGGCGCCGTCCAGCTGCTCGACGAGACCGCCGAGGGCGGACTCGTCCTCGAACGGCTGCACCCCGAGGTGTCGCTGCGCTCCCTGCCGGAGGCCAAGGCGCTCCTGGAGGCCGCGGGCACCGTACGGAAGCTGTGGGTCGACCCCCCGGTGGAGCACGGCTTCGAATCGGTCGCCGCGCGGACGGAACGGCAGGCCGCGGCGATGGAGCCGTACCGCGCGGACCCGGCGGTCGGTGACCTGACGGCGGCGGCGCTCGCCGCCCGCGAGGAGCTCGTGGCCGCCCCGTCCGAGTCGCTGCTGCTGCACGGCTGCTTCCGTCAGGGCAAGGTGCTGGCCGGCGACCGGGCCCCGTGGCTGGCCGTCGGACCCGAGCCGCTCGTCGGCGAGCGCGCCTACGACCTGGCCCGGCTCGTCCGCGACCGGGTGGAGGACCTGGTCGGCGCCTCGGCGGGCGCCTCGACGGCCCGGCGGCGGGTGAACAAGCTGGCGGACTCCCTGGACATGGACCGGGAGCGGCTGCGCGGCTGGACCCTGTTCCGCGCGGTCGAGTCGGGGACGCGGGCGCTCACGGCGGGACGGCGGCAGGACGCGGAACTGCTTCTGGAGTTCGCGGGCTGGCTCTAAGGGAATACCCTTTTTGTACCGTTCGGCTCGATTCCAGGGGGCCGTGATGATCGAAGAGCTGTTGATAGCGGTGGCCACCGCGGGTGCGGCGGTCGCGGTGTACGCGGGCGCGGCGGCGCGCGTGGTGAAGCAGTACGAGCGCGGGGTCGTCTTCCGCTTCGGCCGGCTGCGCAACGAGATACGTTCACCCGGATTCACGATGATCGTGCCGGTCGTCGACCGCCTCCACAAGGTCAACATGCAGATCGTCACGATGCCCGTTCCCGCGCAGGAGGGCATCACCCGGGACAACGTCACGGTACGGGTCGACGCCGTCGTCTACTTCAAGGTGGTCGACGCGGCGGACGCGCTGGTGCGGGTGGAGGACTACAAGTTCGCCGTCTCGCAGATGGCGCAGACCTCGCTGCGCTCGATCATCGGCAAGAGCGACCTGGACGATCTGCTGTCCAACCGGGAGAAGCTCAACCAGGGCCTCGAGCTGATGCTCGACAGCCCGGCGATGGGGTGGGGCGTCGCGATCGACCGGGTCGAGATCAAGGACGTCTCGCTGCCGGAGACGATGAAGCGCTCGATGGCCCGGCAGGCGGAGGCGGACCGGGAGCGGCGGGCGCGGGTGATCAACGCGGACGCGGAGCTCCAGGCGTCGAAGAAGCTGGCCGAGGCTGCGGGGGTGATGTCCGCGCAGCCGGCGGCGCTGCAGCTGAGGCTGCTGCAGACGGTGATGGCGGTGTCGGCGGAGAAGAACTCGACGCTGGTGCTGCCGATCCCGGTGGAACTGCTGCGGTTCCTGGAGCGAGCGGCTCCGGGGGCGGAACACGGGTCGACGGGTGCACAGCCCGCGCCCGAGCCCACGCCCGAGCCCACGCCCGAGATCGCGCCGCTGAGCGAGGCGTATCTGAAAGGGCGGGGGGATGCGGTGGATGCGGTGGAGGACCTGACGGGCGCGTCGGTGGATCCGGCACCGAAGCCGGACGACGCCGGCGTGTGAGCCCTGCGCGGGCGGACCTGCCGCGTGCGCGCGGCGGGGCCCGGCGGCAGGTGGTGACACGGCGGAGGGGCCGGGCACGCGGGCCCGGCCCCTCCGTCGTGTGTCCCTGCGTCAGGCGGTGAGGCGGGCGATCGCCTCGTCGACCGTGAGCTCCTCGCGCTCGCCGGTGCGGCGGTCCTTCAGCTCGACGACGCCCTCGGCGGAGCGGCGGCCCGCGACCAGGATCTTCGGGACGCCGATGAGCTCCGCGTCGGTGAACTTGACGCCCGGGGAGACGCCCGCGCGGTCGTCGACCAGGACGCGGAGGCCCGCGGCGGCCAGCTTGTCGGAGACCTCGAGGGCCAGCTCGGTCTGGAGCGCCTTGCCGGCGGCGACGACGTGGACGTCGGCCGGGGCGACCTCGGCGGACCAGCACAGGCCCTTGTCGTCGGCGGTCTGCTCGGCGAGCGCGGCCACGGCGCGCGAGACACCGATGCCGTACGAGCCCATGGTCACGCGGACCGGCTTGCCCTGCTGGCCGAGGACGTCGAGCTTGAGGGCGTCGGCGTACTTGCGGCCCAGCTGGAAGATGTGGCCGATCTCGATGGCGCGGTCCAGCTTCAGGCCGGTGCCGCACTTCGGGCAGGGGTCGCCCTCCTGGACGACCACGACGTCGACGTACTCGTCGACCTCGAAGTCACGGCCCGCGACCACGTTCTTCGCGTGGGTGTGCTCCTTGTTGGCGCCGGTGATCCACGCCGTGCCCGGCGCGACGCGCGGGTCGGCGATGTACGTCACCTTGTCCAGGCCCTGCGGGCCGACGTAGCCGCGGACGAGGTCCCCGCGCTCGGCGAAGTCGGCCTCGGTGACCATCTCGACGGTGGCCGGCGCGAAGTGCGCCTCGACCTTGCCCAGGTCGACCTCGCGGTCGCCGGGCACGCCCACGGCGACGATCTCGCCGTCGACCTTCACGAGGAGGTTCTTGAGCGTGGCGGAGGCCGGGACGCCGAGCGAGGCGGCGAGCGTCTCGATGGTCGGGGTGTCGGGGGTCGGGATCTCCTCGGCGGCCGCGACGCCGGAGCCGTCGACCGGCTTCAGCTCGTACGTGATCGCCTCGGTGTTGGCGGCGAAGTCGCAGTTCGGGCAGTCGGCGAAGGTGTCCTCGCCGGCCTCGGCCGGGGCGAGGAACTCCTCGGACTTCGAGCCGCCCATCGCGCCCGCGGTGGCGGCGCAGATGCGGTAGTCGAGGCCGAGGCGCTCGAAGACGCGCTGGTACGCCTGGCGGTGCAGGGCGTAGGAGTGGGCGAGGCCCTCGTCCTCGGTGTCGAAGGAGTACGAGTCCTTCATGAGGAACTCGCGGCCGCGCAGGATGCCGGCGCGGGGACGGGCCTCGTCACGGAACTTGTTCTGGATCTGGTAGAGGATGACCGGCAGGTCCTTGTAGGACGAGCACTGGTCCTTCACCAGGAGGGTGAAGATCTCCTCGTGGGTCGGGCCGAGGAGGTAGTCGCCGCCCTTGCGGTCCTGGAGGCGGAAGAGCTCGGCGCCGTACTCGTCCCAGCGGCCGGTCGCCTCGTAGGGCTCGCGCGGCAGCAGGGCGGGGAGCGTGACCTCCTGGGCGCCGATGGCGTCCATCTCCTCGCGGACGATGCGCTCGACGTTGGCTAGGACCTTCTTGCCGAGGGGCAGCCAGCTCCAGATGCCGGCGGCGGTGCGGCGGACGTAGCCGGCGCGGACGAGGAGCTTGTGGCTGAGGACCTCGGCGTCCGCCGGGTCGTCGCGCAGCGTCTTCGCCATCAACTTCGACATGCGCTGGACCGGTACGTTGGCCATGGTTCTCGTACTCCTGCCGGATGGGGGTCCCCCGTTCGAGCGCCGCCGAGAATGGGGGAGGGTGATGGGCCCGAGGTTAGCCGGGCGGCCCCGCCTCGGAGAAATCAGTTCCGTCGCAGGAGGGGCAGCGGGGCGCCCATCACCGCGTACGGGCGGGCGGCGCTCGGGAAGTGCACCTGGCGGGCGAGGTCGTCGTAGCCGAGGGCGCGGTAGAGGCCGCGGGCCGGGGAGTCGGTGTCGATCGCGGAGAGGATCGAGCGGGGCTCGGCGGCCCGGTCGGTGATGGTGGTGATCAGCTCGCGGCCCACGCCCCGCCCCTGGAAGTCGGGGTGGACGTGGAGCTCGGTGATGACGAAGGAGGCGTCGAGCCAGTCGGCGGTGCCGGTGGCGCGCAGGTACGGCTCCACGACGGTGGACCACCAGTGGGTCCGGTCGTTGGGCATCCCGTACACGAAGCCGACGAGCCGCCCGTCGGGGGTGGTGGCCCCGTAGGCGCGGGCGCCGGGGCTCATGAGGTGGCGCAGCACGATGTGGCGGCGTACGGCGATCTCGTCCCGGTCCAGGCCGAAGGCGACCGCCTGCACGGCGAGGGCCTCGTCCACCCGGGCGGCGAGATTGACCGGACCGATCATGACCTCTGCGTCATCCATGCGGCGCACCCTACAAGCGGCCGGGGCCTCAGAACAGCACGCTCATGAAGGCGCCGGTCTCGCGGAAGCCCACCCGGCGGTACGAGGCCCTGGCGGGGGTGTTGTAGTCGTTGACGTACAGGCTGACCACCGGTGCGATGTCGGCGAGGGCGTACTGGAGGACGGCGGCCATGCCCGTCTCCGAGAGGCCCTTGCCGCGGTGTTCGGGGGCGACCCAGACGCCCTGGATCTGGCAGGCCTGGCGGGTCGCGGCGCCGATCTCGGCCTTGAAGACGACCTTGCCGTCCTCGATCCGGGCGAAGGAGCGGCCCGCGCCGACGAGCTCGGCGACCCGGGCCTGGTAGAGCAGTCCCCCGTCGTTGGCGAGCGGGGAGACGCCGACCTCCTCGGTGAACATGGCCACGCAGGCGGGCATGATCACCTCCATCTCGTCCTTGCGGACGCGGCGCACGAAGGGGTCGGAGGCGACGGTGGTGGAGGGCGTCTGGGCGACCATCAGCGGCTGGCGGGCGCGGACGTCACGCGCCGGGCCCCAGCTGGGCTCCAGGAGCCGCCAGAGCTCGGTGGTGGGGTCGACGGGGCCGACGATCGAGGAGCAGCGGCGGCCGATCCTGCGGGCCCGGTCGGCGAAGGCGCGGACGGCCGCGGGGGTGGCGCAGATGGGGACGAGGTTGGCGCCGGAGTAGCAGAGCGAGCGCAGCCGGCCCTCGGTGTACCAGCCCCACATCTCGCCGCCGAGCCGCCAGGGATCAAGTCCGGCGACCTGGACGCGGGCGGTCACGAAGGCGTTCTCGACGGGGGCGCTCTCCAGGACGGCCAGGGCGGCGCCGAGATCGGCGGGTTCGAGGACCCGGGTGGTGGTCTCTGTCAACACGAGGGGGCCTCACGGTACGGATCTGCTGATTCCCGCACTTTACCCGGAGGGTCGCGGAGCACGCCTCTGGCAGCACGAAGCCCCGCCACCCGGAGCGGGCGACGGGGCTTGGCAGGGCTGGTCCCTCAGTACTTAACCCGCGATGGCCACGGTCGGTTCGCCGCTGGCGACCCCGTCCTTCTCCATCTGCTCGGCGATCTTGAGCGCCTCTTCGATCAGGGTCTCGACGATCTTCGACTCGGGGACGGTCTTGATGACCTCGCCCTTCACGAAGATCTGGCCCTTGCCGTTGCCGGAGGCGACGCCGAGGTCGGCCTCGCGGGCCTCGCCGGGGCCGTTGACGACGCAGCCCATGACGGCGACGCGCAGCGGGACGGTCATGCCGTCGAGGCCGGCGGTGACCTCCTCCGCGAGCTTGTAGACGTCGACCTGGGCGCGGCCGCAGGACGGGCAGGAGACGATCTCCAGGCGGCGCTGGCGCAGGTTCAGCGACTCCAGGATCTGGATGCCGACCTTGATCTCCTCGACCGGCGGCGCGGAGAGCGAGACGCGGATGGTGTCGCCGATGCCCTGGGCGAGGAGCGCGCCGAAGGCGACGGCCGACTTGATGGTGCCCTGGAAGGCCGGACCCGCCTCGGTGACGCCGAGGTGCAGCGGGTAGTCGGACTGGGCGGCGAGCTGGCGGTAGGCCTCGACCATCACGACCGGGTCGTTGTGCTTGACCGAGATCTTGATGTCGCGGAAGCCGTGCTCCTCGAAGAGGCCGGCCTCCCAGAGGGCGGACTCGACGAGCGCCTCGGGGGTGGCCCTGCCGTACTTCTTCAGGAGCCGCGCGTCGAGCGAGCCGGCGTTGACGCCGATCCGGATCGGGGTGCCGGCGTCGCCGGCCGCCTTGGCGATCTCCTTGACCTTGTCGTCGAACTGCTTGATGTTGCCCGGGTTGACGCGGACGGCCGCGCAGCCCGCGTCGATCGCGGCGAAGACGTACTTCGGCTGGAAGTGGATGTCGGCGATCACCGGGATCGACGACTTCCGGGCGATCGTGGCGAGCGCGTCGGCGTCGTCCTGGGTGGGGCAGGCCACGCGCACGATCTGGCAGCCGGAGGCGGTCAGCTCGGCGATCTGCTGGAGCGTGGCGCCGATGTCGGAGGTGCGGGTCGTCGTCATCGACTGCACGGAGACGGGGGCGTCACCGCCGACGGCCACGCTGCCGACCTGGATCTGCCGGCTCTTGCGCCGCTCGGCGAGCCGGGTCGGGACGGTCGGGATACCGAGAGCAATCGCGGTCATCTTCTGTGCAACCTCAAGGTTGTGCGTCGGCGGTCTCAGGTCTCCGAGGTTACCGCCCCGGGGGCGGGGGGCCCGACACCAGCGGGTCGGGCCCCCTTTGGAGCTGTGTCCGGAACATCGTCCGGGGCTACGTCAGTTTCACCGGGTTGACGATGTCGGCGGCGAGGACGAGCAGCGTGAAGCAGACGAAGACGCCGGCCACCACGTACGCGGCGGGCATCAGCTTGGCCACGTCGAACGGGCCCGGGTCGGGGCGCTTGAAGATCCGGGCCGTGTGGCGGCGTACGGACTCCCACAGGGCGCCCGCGATGTGGCCGCCGTCGAGCGGCAGCAGCGGGAGCATGTTGAACAGGAACAACGAGACGTTGAAGAACACCAGGAGGTTCATGAACATCACGAGGATCGTCGTCGGCGGCGCCTCGATGTTCATGAGCTCACCGGTGAGCCGGGCGGCGCCGACGACGCCGACCGGGGAGTCCTTGGCCCGCTCCCCGTCGCCGAAGGTGGCGTCCCAGAGGCCGGGGATCTTGCCGGGGAGGGCGATGACCGACTGGACACCGTTCTCCAGCAGGTCGGACATGCGTTCGGTGGTCTCGCCGAAGCCGAGGGCGGCGACCTCCGTCTTGGAGGCGAAGCCGAGGTAACCGGCGTCGATGTACCGGACCGGCTGGACGACCTGGCCGTCCTCGTCCTTCATCGGCACCTTGTTGGAGACGAGTGTGGGGTGCAGGTCGACGCTCCGGCCGTCCCGCTCGACGGTGATCGTCGCCGCCCCGATGGTGTCGCGGATGCGGTCCGAGAGCGTGTCCCAGTCCGCCACCGGTGTGCCGTTGAAGGCGACGATCTTGTCGCCCTCCTTCAGCCCCGCCCGGTAGGCCGGGGAGACGGGGTCGCCCGAGGCGCACTTCTCGCGGTTCTCGCTCTGCTTGATGACGCACTTCTGGACGCCGGCGACCTTGGTCGTCTGGCCCTCGACGCCCAGCGTCATCATCGAGCCGAAGAACAGCGCCGCCGCCAGGACCAGGTTCATGAAGGGTCCGGCGAACATCACGATCACGCGCTTCCACGGCTTGCGCGTGTAGAAGAGCCGGGACTCGTCGCCGGGCTGGAGCTCCTCGTAGGACGCCTCGCGGGCGTCCTCGATCATCGAGCGCCAGGGCGAGGTGGAGCGGGCCTCGATCTTGCCGTCGTCGCCCGGCGGGAACATGCCGATCATGCGGATGTAGCCGCCGGCCGGGACGGCCTTGATGCCGTACTCGGTCTCGCCCCGCTTCTTCGACCAGATCGTGGGGCCGAAGCCGACCATGTACTGCGGCACGCGGATGCCGAAGAGCTTGGCGGTGGAGAGGTGACCCAGCTCGTGCCACGCGATGGAGACGAGGAGGCCAAGGGCGAACAGCACGATGCCCAGCGTGTACAAGAGCACTTCGGTCATGCGCGCGCCTCCGCCGTTGCCTTCACTGCGAGCTCTCGGGCCCGGGCCCGTGCCCAGGTCTCCGCTTCGAGGACGTCCGGGACGGTGAGGGAGGTTCCCGTGCCGGGAACGCCGTGCTCCGCGACGACCGCTGTGACCGTATCCATGATTCCGTTGAACGGCAGCCGCCCGGCGAGAAACGCCTCGACGCACTCCTCGTTCGCCGCGTTGAAGACGGCGGGGGCCGTGCCACCCAGGTCGCCCACGTGCCGGGCCAGCCCGACCGACGGGAAGGCCTCGGTGTCGAGCGGGAAGAACTCCCAGGTGGAGGCCTTGCTCCAGTCGAAGGCGGGGGCCGCGTCCGGGACGCGCTCGGGCCAGCCGAGGCCGATGGCGATCGGGCCGCCCATGTCCGGGGGGGTCGCCTGGGCGAGCGTGGAGCCGTCCGTGAACTCCACCATCGAGTGGACGTACGACTGGGGGTGCACGACGACCTCGATGCGGTCGAAGGGGATGTCGTACAGCAGGTGGGCCTCGATGACCTCCAGCCCCTTGTTCACCAGGGTGGCGCTGTTCACCGTGATGACCGGGCCCATCGCCCAGGTCGGGTGGGCGAGCGCGTCCTCGCGGGTGACGTGGGCCAGCTGCTCCCGCGTACGGCCGCGGAAGGGGCCGCCGGAGGCGGTGACGACCAGCTTGCGGACGTCGGCGCGGGTGCCGGCGGCGAGCGCCTGGAAGAGGGCCGCGTGCTCGGAGTCGACCGGGATGATCTGGCCCGGCTTGGCAAGCGCCTTGACCAGGGGGCCGCCGACGATCAGCGACTCCTTGTTGGCGAGGGCGAGGGTGCGGCCGGCTTCGAGGGCGGCGAGCGTGGGCGCGAGGCCGATGGAGCCGGTGATGCCGTTGAGCACGGTGTGGCACGGGGAGGCGGCCAGCTGGGTGGCGGCGTCCGGCCCCGCCAGGAGCTCGGGCAGCGGCTCGGAGCCGTACAGCGCCTTCAGCGCCTCGCGCAGCTCGGGCAGCACCTCCTCGCGGGCGACGGCGACCGCGGCGACCTTCAGCCGGTGCGCCTGCTCGGCGAGCAGTCCGACCCGGCCGCCGGAGGCGGCCAGGGCGGTGACCCGGAAGCGGTCGGGGTTGCGCAGCACGAGGTCGATGGCCTGGGTGCCGATGGACCCGGTCGAGCCGAGGACGACGATGTCCCGGCGTCCTTCGGACACGTCGAAGGCGATGTGCGGATCGGCGAGAGGAGAGGGGCGGTCGCTCATGCCCCCCATTCTTGCCGCAAAGACCGCGCGGTCTTCACGGGGTGTGGACAAACGAGCCGAAGACCCGGTGGAAGTCGGGGAAGGTCTTCTTCACGCAGCCGGGGTCGTCGAAGGTGATCCCGGGGGTGCGCAGGGCGGTGACGGCGAAGGACATGACGATCCGGTGGTCGCCGTGGGTGGCGATCTCGGCGGGCCCGGTGGGGGTGCCGGGGTGGATCTCGATCCAGTCGGGGCCGGTGCGGACGGTGATGCCGAGGCGGCGCAGGTTCTCGGCGCAGGCGTCGAGGCGGTCGCACTCCTTGACCCGGGTGTTGGCGACGTCCTCGATGCGGACGGGGCCGTCGGCGAAGGGCGCGATCGCGGCGAGGGTCGGCATGGTGTCGGAGATGTCCCGCATGTTGACGGTGAGTCCGCGCAGGGTGCCGGTGGAGCGGACGGTCGTCCCGGCGGCGGTGGTCTCGACGTCGGCGCCCATGCGGCGCAGGACGTCGACGAAGGCCAGGTCGCCCTGGAGGGCGCCGGTGCCGAGGCCGGGAACGGTGACGGAGCGGCCCGGTTCGAGCGCGGCGGCGGCGAAGAAGTAGCTGGCGGTGGAGGCGTCGGGCTCGATGCCGTACGTCTGCGCCCGGTAGCCGGTGGGGGCGACCCGGTAGGTGCGGCCGTCCTGGCGGATCTCGGCGCCGAAGCTCCGCATCATCGCGAGGGTGATCTCGACGTACGGCTCCGAGACCAGGTCGGTGACGGTGATGTCGAGGCCCTCGGCGGTGAGGGGTCCCAGCATGAGCAGGGCCGTCAGGTACTGGGAGGACTGCCCGGCGTCGAGGGTGAGCGCGCCGCCCTTCACGCCGTGGGCGTGGACGGCGAGCGGGTGGTGGCCCTCCTTCTCGCCGTGCCGGAGGTCGACGCCGAGGGTGCGCAGGGCGGTGCTGAGGGGGCCGAGGGGCCGCCGCCGCATCTGGGCGGAGGCGTCGAAGCGGTACGTGCCGTGGCCGGCGGCGGCGAGGGTGGGCAGGAAGCGGGCGGTGGTGGCGCCGTCGCGGCAGTAGACCTCGGCGGTGTCCGCGCCGGGGCCCGCGGGGCGGCCCTCGATGTGCCAGGCCTCGGCCTCGCGGCGGACGGCGTAGCCGAGGGCGGTGAGGCCTTCGGCGAAGCCCTCGGTGTCGTCGGAGACGAGCGGCCTGAGGAGGGTGGTGGTGCCCTCCGCGGCGGCGGCGAGGAAGAGCGCGCGGGCGGTGACGGACTTGGAGCCGGGGATGTCGATGACGGTCACGGCCGTCATCCTGCCGTTTCGTCCGGCCGGACGGGCCCGCGTTCCGCATGGCGGAACACGGGCCGCCCCGTCAGGGGACGCGCCGGTGGACGTTCTCCTGCGTGGACGGCCCCGGCGTGGCGTCCGCGATCCACGGTCCGTCGTCGCCGGGGTCGACGATGCCGGCCTCCAGCCAGGTGTACCGGCCGTCGAGGACTCCGTCGACGATCCGCCGGTCGAGGTCGTCGGTGTTGGACCAGAGGCGGCCGAAGAGCTCCTCGGTCCGCAGCCGGGCCTGGCGGCAGAAGGCGTCCGCGAGCTCGTGCGCCTCGCGCCCGTGGTCGCCGGTGGTGCGGAGGAGTTCGGCCCGTACGCAGACGGCGCTCATGGCGAAGAGCTCCGCGCCGATGTCGACGATCCGCCCGAGGAAGGCCTGCTTGAGCTCCATGCGGCCCTGCCAGCGGGACATCGCGTAGAAGGTCGAGCGGGCGAGCTTGCGGGAGGTCCGCTCGACGTACCGGAGGTGACCGGCGAGGTCGCCGAACTCTCCGTACGCCCCGGGCAGCTGGCCCGCTCCGGCGACGAGTCCGGGCAGCCAGCGGGCGTAGAAGCCGCCGGCCCGTACGCCGGCCTTCGCCTTGTCGGAGAGGGAGGTGTCGGGGTCGATGAGGTCGCCGGCGACGGAGAGGTGGGCGTCGACGGCCTCCCGGGCGATCAGCAGGTGCATGATCTCGGTCGAGCCCTCGAAGATCCGGTTGATCCGCAGGTCGCGCAGGACCTGCTCGGCGGGGACGGCACGCTCGCCGCGGGCGGCGAGGGAGTCGGCGGTCTCGTAGCCGCGGCCGCCACGGATCTGGACCAGTTCGTCGGCGATCAGCCAGGCCATCTCGGAGCCGTACAGCTTGGCGAGGGCGGCCTCGATGCGGATGTCGTTGCGGTCCTCGTCGGCGAGTTGCGAGGCGAGGTCGACGACGGCCTCCAGGGCGAAGGTGGTGGCCGCGATGAAGGAGATCTTGGTGCCGACGGCCTCGTGGCGGGCGACGGGCCTGCCCCACTGCTCGCGGACTCCCGACCATTCGCGGGCGATCTTCAGACACCACTTGGCGGCGCCCGCGCACACGGCGGGGAGCGAGAGGCGGCCGGTGTTGAGGGTGGTGAGGGCGATCTTGAGGCCGCTGCCCTCGGGGCCGATGCGGTTGGCGGCCGGGACGCGGACGCGGTGGAAGCGGGTGAGGCCGTTCTCCAGGCCGCGCAGCCCCATGAAGGCGTTGCGGTGCTCGACGGTGATGCCGGGCGAGTCCGCCTCGACGACGAAGGCGGTGATGCCGCCGCGGTGGCCCTCGGAGGCGGGGACGCGGGCCATGACGACCAGCAGGTCGGCGACGACCCCGTTGGTGGTCCACAGCTTCACGCCGTCGAGGACGTACGTGTCGTCCTCCGGTACGGCGGTGGTGGCGAGGCGGGCCGGGTCGGAGCCGACGTCGGGCTCCGTGAGGAGGAAGGCGGAGAGGTCGGTGCGGGCGAGGCGGGGCAGGAAGGCGTCCTTCTGCTCCTGGGTGCCGAAGAGCTTCAGCGGCTGCGGTACGCCGATCGACTGATGCGCGGAGAGCAGGGCGCCGACGGCGGGGCTCGCGGAGCCGACGAGGGCCAGGGCGCGGTTGTAGTACAGCTGGGTGAGGCCGAGGCCGCCGTATGCCGGGTCGATCTTCATCCCGAGCGCGCCGATCTCCTTGAGACCGGTGATCGTCTCGTCGGGGATGCGGGCCTCGCGTTCGATGCGGGCGCCGTCGATCCGGGTCTCGCAGAACGTACGGAGAGTGGTGAGGAAGGCCTCTCCGCGCCGGACGTCCTCGTCGGCGGGGAGTGGGTGGGGGTGGATGAGGTCCAGGCGGAACCGGCCGAGGAAGAGTTCCTTGGCGAAGCTGGGCTTGTGCCAGTCCTGCTCGCGCGCTGCCTCGGCGGTCTGCCGGGCCTCGCGTTCGGTGACCTTGGGCCGCTGGGTGGGTGCGGACATGCTCACCTCGCCGCTCGTCGGGGCTTGGGGCGCCCCCGAGGGGGCTCTGTCCGTCGTACCCGATTTCCGCGGGTCCCGAAAGGCGAAAGGCGGCCCGGGCCCCCGCACAGTGGGCCCGGACCGCCTGGTCTCGCGGACGGGTGAGACGTACGGGGCGTACGTCTCACCCGTCCCGCACGTCTTAGAGCGCGAGGCCCGTCAGGACGAGGACGCGCTCGTACGTGTAGTCGTCCATGGCGTACTTGACGCCCTCGCGGCCGACGCCGGAGCGCTTGGCGCCGCCGTACGGCATCTGGTCGGCGCGGTAGGACGGGACGTCGCCGACGATCACGCCGCCGACCTCCAGCGCGCGGTGGGCGCGGAAGGCGGTCTGCAGGTCGTGGGTGAAGACACCGGCCTGGAGACCGAAGTCGGAGTCGTTGACCGCGGCGAAGGCCTCGGCCTCGCCGTCGACCTTCGCGATCGTCAGGACCGGGCCGAAGACCTCGGCGCGGGCCAGGGCGACGTCGGCCGGGAGGTCGGTGAGGACGGTCGGGGCGTACGTGGCGCCTTCGCGCTTGCCGCCGGCGAGGAGCTTGGCGCCGGCCGCGACGGCCTCGTCGACCCAGGACTCGACGCGCTGGGCGGCGGCCTCGTCGACCAGCGGGCCGACGTCGGTGGCGGAGTCGGACGGGTCACCGGTGACCTGGGCCTCGACGGCGGCGACGATCTTCGGCACCAGGCGGTCGTAGACCGAGGCGTCGGCGATCACACGCTGGACGGAGATGCAGGACTGGCCGCCCTGGTAGTTGGAGAAGGTGGCGATACGGGTCGCCGCCCAGTCCAGGTCGGCCTCGGAGGACCAGTCGGGCAGGACCACGGCCGCGGCGTTGCCGCCGAGCTCCAGGGTGCAGTGCTTGTGCGGCACGGACTCCTGGATGGCGTAGCCGACCTTGTCGGAGCCGGTGAAGGAGATGACCGGGAGGCGCTCGTCCTTGACCAGGGCGGGCATGCGGTCGTTCGGCACGGTCAGGATCGACCAGGAGCCGGCCGGCAGCTCGGTCTCGGCCAGGATCTCGCCCAGGATCAGGGAGGAGATCGGGGTCGACGGGGCCGGCTTGAGGATGATGGGGGCGCCGACGGCGATGGCCGGGGCGACCTTGTGGGCGCTGAGGTTCAGCGGGAAGTTGAACGGCGCGATGCCGAGGACGACGCCCTTGGGGATACGGCGCGTGAGGGCGAGACGGCCCACGCCACCGGCCTCGGTGTCGAGGCGCTGGGCCTCGCCGCCGTTGAAGCGGCGGGCCTCCTCGGCGGCGAAACGGAAGACGGAGACGGCACGGCCGACCTCGCCGCGGGCCCACTTGACGGGCTTGCCGTTCTCGGCGGAGATCAGCAGGGCGATCTCCTCGGTGCGCTCGGCGAGCCGCTTCGACACGTGGTCGAGGGCGGCGGCGCGGACGTGCGCCGGGGTCGCGGCGAACTCGTCGACGACGGCGTGCGCGGCGGCGACGGCCTCCTCGACCTGGGCCTCGGTGGGCACGCTGACCTTGCCGACCAGACGTCCGTCGAAGGAGTTCGTGACGTCGAAGGTGGCCTCGCCGGTGGCCTCGCGGCCGGCGAGCCAGAAGGCGTGGGTGGTCGTCATTGCGGTCCCGGCCCTTTCCGTATCGGGGGTGCGAGCGATCGCTCACGTCACACGTTAGGGCCGGGGCGCCGAGCGCGGGCTTGTCCGGTATGGAGTAGTGGGGTGTCGGCGCTGTCCGCTTCGGCCGAAGAGCTACCGCGGCCCGTCCCCGCCCGGGCCCGCCCTCACCTGCGCCGTTCGGTCGAGACGATCAGCCAGACGCCGGCCACGACGATCGCGCCGCCGAGGAGGAGCGGCCAGGTCAGCGCCTCGTTCAGGACGAGGGCGCCGAGGGCGACCGCGACGACGGGGTTGACGTACGCGTAAGTGGCGACCAGGGAGATCGGGGCGGCCTGGAGGAGCCAGGCGTACGCGGTGAAGGCGATCAGCGAGCCGAAGACGACCAGATAGGCGAGGGCGGCCCAGGAGCGGGTGGAGACCTCGGAGAGTTCAAAGCCGTGCTGCTCGCCGCGGAGCAGGCCGACGGCGAGGCCCGCGAGACCGCCGGCGATCATCTCGTACGCGCTGGCGGTGAAGGGGTTGGCCGGCATCGGGAGGCGCGAGGAGGAGAAGGAGCCCACGGACCAGCAGAGCGTCGCGGCGACGACGAGGAGGACGCCACCGATCCGCACGTCGCCGCTGAGTCCGGGGAGGGTCAGGACGGCGAGGCCGGCGAGGCCGAGGAGCACGCCGGCGGTGCCGCCGAGGGTGGGCCGGTCGCCGGAGACGGCCTTGAGGACGACGACCCAGGCGGGGACGACGGCGATGAGGAGCGCGGCGAGGCCGGACGGTATGGAGGTCTCGGCGAGGACGACGAGGCCGTTGCCGCCGAGGATGAGGAGCAGGCCGACGAGGACGGCCGAGGCGAGCTGTCGACGGGTCACCTTGAGGGCGGCGGGGCCCTGCCGCCAGGCGATGATCCCGGCCAGGAGCAGTCCGGCGGTGACGAAGCGGGCGCCGCCGGAGAGGAAGGGCGGCACCGTCTCGACGACGATCCGGATGCCGAGGTACGTGGAGCCCCAGACGACGTACACGATGCCGAGCGCGGCCCATACGGCGCCGGTGATCCGACGGGCGGACGCCGCGGGCGAGGCGGTGCGGGGTTCGGGGGCGGCCTGCTGCGCCTCGGGGGCCGGATCGACGGCGGGGCTTGTCATGTGCAGGAGAGTAGGCAGTCCAGGAGGCAATGACCAAGAAAACTGCCCGCATTCGGGCAGGGATACCGGAATCTGGACGGCCGAGGCGGGGTAAAGGCCCCTCGGCGCGGGGGTGACAGGATGACCCCGACCGCGACAGTAATGGGGGAAAACATGATCCTGATGGTTCTGATCGGCGTCCTGGTGCTCGCCGTCGGAGGGTGTGCGTGCGTCGTGTGGGCCTCGCGGGGCGGCCCGCGCTGGGTCCGCGCGGTGGCCATGGTGACCCTGCTCGGCGGCGAGTTGGTGCGCGACAACCGACGGCGGAGCCTGCGGCAGAGCGACGGAAACAACGCCGCGGGCGAGTAGACGCCCTCTCCCGGGGGGCCCTCTACGGGGTGTCCGAGGGGCCCTCCAGACGGACCCCGTCGAGGTCCCTCTACGGGGTGTCCTCGCCCGTCGCCTTCAGCGCCAGCCACAGCTCCATCCGTACGTCCGCGTCGTCCAGCGAGCGGCCCAGGATCTCCTCCACGCGCCGCATCCGGTAGCGCAGGGTGTGCCGGTGGACGCCGAGGTCCGCCGCCGCCGCGTCCCACTGGCCGTGCCGGGAGAGCCAGGCGCGCAGGGAGGCGACCAGGTCGCCGCGGCCCGTCGCGTCGTGCTCCCGCAGCGCACGGAGCATCCCGTCGGCGAAGGCGCGTACCGCGTCGTCGGCGAGGAGCGGCAGGACCGAGCCGGCGGCCAGCTCCTCGTGCTCGACGAGCGCGCGGCCCCGCCGCCGGGCCACCGCGAGGGCCTGCTCCGCCTGTTTGTACGCGGCCGCCGCGGCGACCGGTCGGGCCGGGGCCGAGAGCCCGACGACGACCCCGGCCTCCTCCGCCTCCCGCTCCGCGTACCCGTGGCAGGCCGTGACGACGGCGCCCCCGTCCCCGGCCAGGACGACGAGCCGCCCCTCGCTCTCGGGGACCGTGAGCACCGCCTCGCCGGCCCGCGCGGCGGCCGTCTCCAGCGCCTCGGCGAGGACCGGCAGCGGGGCCTCCCCCGCCGTCTCGCCCCCGGCGGCCTCCGCGACGACCAGCCGGAAGGGCGCGTCGAGCAGCCCGCCGTACACGTCGCCCGCGACCGCGCGGGCGTGGTCCGGCTGGCCCGCGAGCATCATCCGCAGGACGGCGGCGCCGAGCCGGTGCTCCGCCGCCTGGAGCGAGCGGGAACGTTCCGTGGTGAGGGTGAGCAGCGCGATCGCCGAGTGCACCGCGTACCGCTCGGCCGTGCCCAGCGGCGCGCCCGTGCCGACCGCGAGCGCGCCCCGCACCCGCCGCCCGGACCCGAGCGACTGGAGCTCGACGCGGTCGTCCGTGCCGCCGACCACGGCGCTCGCGGGCGCGGGCCGGTCGCGCAGCCGCTCCACGTCGGGGGTGAGCCGGGCGGCCCGGCGCGCCGCCCACTCGGGCGAGACGGCGACGACCGTGCCGGAGGTGTCGTACAGCGCGGCCCAGCCGTCGACGTGCGCGGCGAGCCGGGCGACGACCGCCTCCGGTCCCTCGGCGAGCGCGGCCCGGGTCAGCTCGCGCTGTGCCTCGAAGCCGGCGGTGACGGCCCGGTACTGGTCGGCGGAGATGGCGGCGGAGACCGCCTTGCTGATCGCCAGGAACGGGGTCCTGCGCGGCACCTCCAGGAGCGGCAGGTGCTCCTCGCGCGCCGCTTCGAGCAGGGCGGCCGGGATGGAGTCGTGGTTGACGCCGACGGCGAAGCCGAGGCCCACCACCCCCGCGCCGAGCAGCCGCCGCACGTAGCGGCGCATCGCCTCCAGGTCCTCCGCGTCCAGCGTGAGTGCGGTGGTGAGCAGGAGCTCGCCGCCCTCCATGTACGGGACGGGGTCGGCGAGCTCGCTGACGTGGGCCCAGCGGACGGGGGTGTCGAGGCGGTCCTCACCCGCGCGGACGATCAGCTTGAGGGCGGAGTGCTGCACGAGCGAGGCGAGGGTGGGCGGCATTGGGGACCGTCGGACCTTTGGGCGAGGGGGCGCCGCTCAGCCGAGCGGCGCCCCCGATTGTGCCAGGGCCGAAAGGCACCCGCTCGGCCGCGGAGCCCGCTCGGCCGCGAAGCTCGGCCCGGCCGCGGAACCCACTCGGCCGCGAAGCTCGGCCCGGCTACGGGACCCGCTCGGCCGCGGCGCTCGGCTCAGCCGCGGAGCTCGACGAGGAGCGGCGGTGTGTGTTCGCCGCGCACATGGGTGAGGGAGAGGACGGCGTGGCCCGGCGGGACGGCGTGGGCGAGGTCGGAGGCGGACCAGCGCTGCCGCTCCACCTCCCGTACGGTCACGGCCTCCGCGGTGGTCGCCTTGCCCGTCACCAGTCGCCGCACCGCGTGGAGGGCCTTGGTGAGGGGCTCGTCGGAGATGATCTGCCGGTTGGTGACGTCCTTCGTCTGCACCCACTCCGTGCCCCAGGCGTCGGCGAACCGTCCGCCGTCCCAGGGCGCGAGGCCCGCGAAGGCCATCCGGCAGCCGACCGCGCCGAGCAGCGGTCCGCGGAGCGCCTCGGGCACGTCCTCCAGGCTGCGCAGGGCGAGGACGACCCCGGCGTGCGCGGAGCGGAGCCGCTGGACGGCCCGGAGGGCCTCGCCTGTGACGGTGTACGTGGCGTCGTCGAGGACCAGGCAGGCGAAGAGGGAGCGGTCGCGGCGGCCGAGGGCGGCCTCGGTGAACTGGGCGAGGAGCAGCCGGGAGACGATCCGGGAGGCTTCGGCATGGCCGCGTTCGGGGAGGTCGACGCGGACCCGGAGGGGGTGTTCGAGGGCCCGGAGGGAGAACTGCGGCCGCTCCGCCGGGCCGGTGGCGAAGAAGGCGGCGAAGGCGGGCCGGTCGAGGAAGGCGATGCGCTCGGCGAGCAGGACGCCGGGGTCGTCGCCGCGCTCGGCCTGCCGCCGCCGGGCGTCGAGCTCGCGCAGCTGGGCGGGGTCGGCGGCGACAGCGGTGCGGAGCGCGTCGAGGGCCGCGGGGGTGCCGGAGAGGAGTTCGCGCAGTTCGGGCACGGCGGGGAAGCGGCCGTACGCGGCCCGGAAGGGGCCGATGAGCTGGGCGAGCGCGGTGGCGGCCCGGCGGCTGTCGGCCACGAGGTCGCCGACGAGCGCCTCGGCGAGGATCCGGGCGGCCTCGTCGGGGTCGTCGGAGCCGCCGTACAGGTCGAGGTCGTGGGTGGAGTCGGGGCGGCCGACGGCGACGACGAGGTCGAAGGCCTCCTCGGTGCCGAGGGAGGCGCCGTGGGCGGTGACGGCGACGACGGCGGTGCGGTTGGCCAGGGCCTGGAGGCAGAGGGACTCGACGACCGGCCGGATCAGCCGGGCGGTCTTGCCGGAGCCCGCGGGCCCGACGGCGAGCAGCGAGGTGCCGAGCAGCGCGGGCTCCAGGGCGACGCCGGTGGTGCGGCGGGCGTAGGGGTTGCGGGGGTGGTCGGCGGCGGTGCCGATGAGGACCTGTCCGGTGGCCAGGTCGTGGGTCGCGGTGCGGACGGGCAGGTCGCGGATGCCCGAGGGATGGGCGCAGGCGGCGGCGCCCCGGGTGCGGACGGCCTCGGTGAAGGCGGGCAGCCGGTCGGGGCGGGAGCGGACGCCCTGCCAGGCGCGGCCGATCCGGGCGTAGTCGACGTCCCCGAGCGTGCCCTGCCGGGTGGCCTCGGAGAGGGTCCGCGCGGTGTCGGCGAGTCCGGCGTCCCGGATCTCGGGCCAGTCGACGGGGTCGGCGCCGGGCGGGGGCGGCGGGAGGGGGGCTTCCTTCTTGCGGGTGTAGCGGCGCCAGATGTCCGGTACGTGGCCGATGCGGGCGAAGAAGACGGCGAGGCCGACGGCGACGACGCCCACGTAGACGCGCCAGGCCCAGACGAAGGCCATGTCCCCGACCCAGGAGTCGGGGGTGAGGAGGTAGAGCGGCCAGAGCCAGTAGCCGCCGAGGTAGCCGTTCCAGAGGAGCGACCAGAGGAGCCAGCCGCTGAGCAGGGCGATCGCGGCTCCCGCGAAGAGCCGGCGGGCGGGCACCTCCTCGGGCGCCTCGGCGGGGCGCGGCCGGTGCCCGAGGCGCCAGACCCCGGGGTCGGCGGCGGGCCGGGGGACGCGCAGCCAGTCGGCGACGGCGACCCGTCCGGGCGCGTGCCCGGGCGGCGGGGGAACGGGCGGCGGGGGAACGGCCCCCCGGTGCGCGGCCGGCGCCGGGTGGCCGGAGTGCGCGGCGGCCGGCGCGGCGGGTCCGGGCGACGGTACGACGGGTCCCGTGTGTCCGGGCGGCGCCGACGGCACGGCGGGCCCCGTGTTGGCCGGCGGAACGGGCCCCGCGGGACCGGGCCGTGTCGGGGGGACGGCGGGTGCGGCGCCGGGCGGGGGCGGTGACGGACGCGGAACCGCGTGCCCCCTGGCGTCGCGTGACTCGTACGTGCCGTCGGTCTCCATGAACCCCTGCCCCCTGAACAGCCAGGTCGCCGCATCTGTGCCACCGTCAATCTAGTGGGCCGGAAGCGCCCCGGAGGGGTTTCGCCCACCCGTACGGCCGATCACCGCCGATCACCGCCGAGCGGCGTAACCGCTCACCCTTGGGGGTGGTAGCGGAGCCGCCATGTCCATCCCGGACAACGACACACCCGCCACCACTCCCGATCGGCGCATGCCTCTCGCCCTCCCGCGCGCCTAGCCTGCGGAGGAAACCCGCAAGTGCGTCCAGAACACCCCCAGGAGCCCCGCATGAACGCTGTCCCGCAGGAGCGGCGCGTCGTCACCGCCATCCCCGGTCCGAAGTCGCTGGAGCTTCAGGCCCGCCGTCTCGACACGGTCGCCGGTGGCGTCGGCTCCACGCTGCCCGTCTTCACCAAGCGGGCCGGTGGCGGCATCATCGAGGACGTCGACGGCAACCGCCTGATCGACTTCGGCTCCGGCATCGCCGTGACCTCGGTCGGCGCCTCCGCCGAGGCCGTCGTGCGCCGCGCCGCCGCGCAGCTCCAGGACTTCACGCACACCTGCTTCATGGTGACGCCGTACGAGGGCTACGTGGAGGTCTGCGAGGCGCTCGCCGAGCTGACCCCGGGCGACCACGCCAAGAAGTCGGCGCTCTTCAACTCCGGCGCCGAGGCCGTCGAGAACGCGGTGAAGATCGCCCGCTCGTACACCAAGCGCCAGGCCGTCGTCGTCTTCGACCACGGCTACCACGGCCGTACGAACCTCACGATGGCGCTGACGGCGAAGAACATGCCGTACAAGCAGGGCTTCGGTCCGTTCGCCCCCGAGGTCTACCGCGTGCCGGTGGCCTACGGCTACCGCTGGCTGACCGGTGCCGAGAACTGCGGTCCCGAGGCCGCCGCCCAGGCGATCGACCAGATCAGCAAGCAGATCGGCGCCGACAACGTCGCCGCGATCATCATCGAGCCGGTCCTCGGCGAGGGCGGCTTCATCGAGCCGGCCAAGGGCTTCCTGCCGGCGATCGTGAAGTTCGCCAACGACAACGGCATCGTCTTCGTCGCCGACGAGATCCAGTCCGGCTTCTGCCGCACGGGCCAGTGGTTCGCGTGTGAGGACGAGGGCATCGTCCCGGACCTCATCACCACCGCCAAGGGCATCGCGGGCGGTCTGCCGCTCGCCGCCGTCACCGGCCGCGCCGAGATCATGGACTCCGTCCACGGCGGCGGTCTGGGCGGCACCTACGGCGGCAACCCGGTGGCCTGCGCCGGTGCGCTCGGCTCCATCGAGACGATGAAGGAGCTCGACCTCAACGGCAGGGCCCGGCGCATCGAGGAGGTCATGAAGGCCCGCCTCACCGCCATGCAGGAGAAGTTCCCCGCCATCGGCGACATCCGCGGTCGCGGCGCCATGATCGCCATCGAGCTGGTCAAGGACCCGGTGACGAAGGAGCCGTACGCGGAGGCCGCCGCGGCGCTGGCGAAGGCCTGCCACGCCGAGGGTGTGCTGGTCCTGACCTGTGGCACCTACGGCAACGTGCTGCGCTTCCTGCCGCCGCTGGTCATCGGCGAGGACCTGCTGAACGAGGGACTCGACGTCATCGAGAACGCGTTCGCCCAGATCTGAGCCGAACGGGCCCTGTTCTCACACACCGTGTGAAGACTCTGTGGGGGGCCGATGGCGGGATGCCCTTCCCGCTGTCGGCCCCCTCTTCTCTGGCGTACGGTTTCTGCAGATGAGAGAAACACCCCGGGCGGAGCCTCCCCAGCCCCGCCCACACCGCGCCTTGGCGCACACCGCTGGAGCTTCATGCTCCGGGACTCCTCACCGATCGGATGGCCGCCCGCCCCACACCCCCCGGGGCGCGCGGCAGCCCGATCCCCTCGGCCGCCCTGGAACCACCCCCCCTGTTCCAGGGCGGCCGGCTCTCTTCTCGGCGCTCGTCGCCCTCGCCGTCGTGACCTGGCAGGTGCTCGTCCACGGCCCCCTGACCAGGCTCGACGAGCGGGTTTCGCTCTCCCTGGTGGACACGGTCCCCCGCTCGCTGAGCGAACTCGCCTCCGACCTCGGCAACATGACGGTCGCCCTTCCGGTCCTCGGCTGCGCGATGGCGTACGCGGTGTGGCGCGGCCGGCGGCTCGCCGCCCTGTACGCGGGGCTCGCCATGGCCCTCGTACCGCTCCTGGTGATTCCGCTGAAGGAGTGGACGGCCCGTCCCGGCCCCCTGGAGCCCTGGGCGCAGGGCTACTACCCCTCGGGCCACACGGCCACCGCGATGGTCGCGTACTTCGGTGCGGCCTTCCTCGTCTCGAACCGGCTGATCCCCGTCGCCGCCGTGCTGACGGCGGTGACGGGGACCGGTCTTGTCCTGCGGGGCTACCACTGGCCCCTGGACGTGCTGGCCAGCCTCTGCCTGGGGCTGTTGGTCCTGGGGGTCAGCTCCACGTGTACGAATCGAAGTTCTTCGAGAACGCCCACTGGTTGTAGCGGTCCCAGTTGATCGACCAGGTCATCAGGCCGCGCAGGGCGGGCCAGGTGCCGTGGGTCTGGTACGAGCCGCAGTCGGTCTTCCTCGTCAGGCAGTTGAGGGCCTTGTTCACCTCGGCCGGACTGGTGTGGCCGTTGCCCGCCTGGGTGGAGGCCGGGAGGCCGATGGCGACCTGCTCGGGGCGGAGCGCCGGGAAGAAGCGCTCGCTGTTGCCGGCGACCGGGAAGCCGGTGAGCAGCATGTCGGTCATGGCGATGTGGAAGTCGGCGCCGCCCATCGAGTGGTACTGGTTGTCCAGGCCCATGATGGAGCCCGAGTTGTAGTCCTGGACGTGGAGCAGGGTGAGGTCGTCGCGCAGGGCGTGGATGACCGGGAGGTAGGCGCCCGCGCGCGGGTCCTGGCCGCCCCAGGGGCCGGAGCCGTAGTACTGGTAGCCGAGCTGGACGAAGAAGGTCTCCGGGGCCATCGTCAGGACGAAGCCGGAACCGTACTTGGCCTTCAGGGACTTGACCGCCGAGATCAGGTTGACGACGACCGGGCTGGTCGGGCTGCGGAAGTCGGTGTCGCCGGTCTGGAGCGACAGGGAGTGGCCCTCGAAGTCGATGTCCAGGCCGTCGAGCCCGTACTCGTCGATGATCTTCGAGACGGAGGAGACGAAGGTGTCGCGGGCGGCGGTGGTGGAGAGCTGGACCTGGCCGTTCTGGCCGCCGATGGAGATCAGGACCTTCTTGCCCGCGGCCTGCTTGGCCTTGATCGCCGCCTTGAAGTCGGCGACGGACTCCACGTTCGGGCATTCGGTGGCCGGGCAGAGGGAGAAGCGGATGTCGCCCGAGGTCACCGAGGTCGGTTCGCCGAAGGCGAGGTTGATGACGTCCCAGGAGTCGGGGACGTCGGCCATGCGGGTGTAGCCGGAGCCGTTGGCGAAGCTGGCGTGGAGGTAGCCGACGAGGGCGTGCGCGGGCAGGCCGGGGTTGCCGCCCCCGCCGCCGCTGGTCGTCGTGGCGGTCACGGCGGCGGACTTCGGGGACTCGCCCGCGCTGTTCACGGCCGTGACCTGGAAGGTGTACGGGGTGGAGGCCGTGAGCCCGGTCGCGGTGGCCGAGGTGCCGGTGACCGTCTGGATCTTCGTGGTGCCCCGGTAGACGTTGTACGAGGTGGCGCCGGAGACCGCGGTCCAGGTCAGCGGCACGGTGGTGGAGGTCGGGGAGCCGGCCGCGAGGCCGGCGGGGGCGGCCGGGAGCTGGACCGGGTCGCCGCCGGGGCCGAAGAGGGAGAGGTCGTCGGCCTGGTAGGCGGGGGTGCCGTACCAGCCGTGGGTGTAGAGGGTGACCGAGGTGGTCGAGGCGCCCGTGGTGAACCGGGTCGTCAGCCGCTGCCAGTCGGGGGCGGAACCCGTCCAGGTGGAGACGTCGGTGGTGCCGGTGCCGGAGGCGCCGAGGTAGACGTAGCTGCCGCGGACCCAGCCGCTCAGCTCGTACGAGGAGTTGGGCTTGACGGTGACGGTCTGGGAGCACTTGGCGTTGTCGCTGCCGGCCGGGGTGGCCTGGAGCGCCTTCGTCCCGCCGTGGACGGGTGACGAGACGACGGTGCCGCTGCCCGCCGTGCAGGTCCAGCCGTCGAGGCCGGCCTCGAAGCCGCCGTTGCGGGCGAGTTCGGCGTCGGCGGCCTGGGCCGCCACGGGGGTGATCGCCATGAGTCCGCCGGCGGCGAGGGCGCCCGCCAACAGCAGGGTGAGGGGTCTGGTGCGGTCCACAACTGCCTCCGGGGGTGGGGGAATCGAGGTGGAGCGCGCCACAGCATGGTCCAGACCAATCAACTGGTCAAGACCTCTGTCTCTTCCGGGACTTGAGCCGGCCCCCGGGCCAGGCCCCGTCGGCGGCGCCGGTCGGACCCCCGGCCTGCACCATCGGCGGCGCGGGTCGGACCCCTGGCCTCCGCCGTACGCGGCGCGCGTCAGACCCCTGGCCTCCGCCGTACGCGGCGCGCGTCAGACCCCCGCCCCTCCCCCGTCCCCCCTGGCCAGTTGCCCCGCCGCCTCGTGCATCGCCAGCTCCAGGAGCGAGGTGTCGTTGAGGGTGCCCATGCCGTCCGGCGCCACCAGCCAGCGGACCCCGCCGGCCGGCCGTCCCGGGTACGGGACCACGATCCAGGTGCCGGGGCCGGCGCTGCGCACCCCGGTGCCGAGCCAGCGGGCGGCGGTGCCGGACGGGACGAAGAAGCCGATCCGGGCGTCGCCGAAGTCGGCGAGGACGGGCCCCGGCCGGTCCACCAGACGGGTCAGCACGTCGAGGGTGGGATAGCCGAGCTCCCCCGGCAGGATCAGCACGTCCCAACGCCTTCCGGCGGGCAGCAGCGCGACCCCGTGGGGGTTGCGCTCCCACTCCCACCGGCAGGCTTCGGGATCCGGTGCCACCGACGCCAGCCACTCCACCGCGGTCTTGGCCGCCCCCGAACCAGTCATGGCCTACGGCCTCCCTTCTCTGTGCGGACACGTTGTCCACACGCAGAGAGCGGGGTCGGTGCCGATCATTACGCGGGTTCGGACCACCGATTGCCGGCGAGCTGGGTCACACGGCGAATGAGCGGATACGCCAGGGGGTGTACACCAGGCGCACCGACGCCCTTCGGGCGCCCGATCGGGTGGACAGCGGGGGGCCGGGTCGGCGGCTTCCCTCTCCCGCCCGTCCCCCCGTGTTCGTATGGGCCTCCGCACGCCCGGTCACACCGCCCTCGCCACGGGAGTACCCATGCCGTTTCCCCAGTCACCGGGTGGTACCGCACCGGGCGGTACCACTCCGGACGGCCGTCCCTCCGGCAAGGGCCTGCTGCGGCGGATGGGCGAGTGGTCGGCACGTCACTTCGTCGTCGTGCTGGTCGCCTGGATCGTGGCCCTGGGCGCCCTGATGGCGCTGAACAACGCGTACGGCGGCGAGTACTCCGACAACTACTCGCTGCCGGGCACCCAGTCCGAGGAGGGGCTCGACGTGCTGCGCGCGCACGAGCCCGCCGCCGGCGGCTACAGCGCACAGGTGGTGCTGTACGACGGCGCCAAGCCGCTCACCGACGTCGGTGACCAGGTCTCGTCCGCCGTGGACTCGCTGCAGAAGCTCCCGCACGTCCTGAACGCCACGAGCCCGCTGCCGCCGCCCGGCACCCCGCCGCCCACCCCTCCCGCGGGCACCCCCAATGTCGGCCCGCTGTCCACCGACGGGAAGACCGGCTACATCACCGTCCGCTTCGACGTCCAGCCCGGCACCCTCGGCGACGACTACCTGACCGGAGTGGACAGCGCCGTGGAACCCCTGCGCACCGCCGGGGTCCAGGTCGAGTACGGCGGTTCACTGGGTGAACTGGCCCGGCCCGAGGCGGACGACCGGACCAGCGAGGCGATCGGTTTCGGCGTCGCGATCATCGTCCTGATCATCGGCTTCGGCAGCCTGATCGCCGCCGTACTGCCCCTGGTCACCGCCCTGGTGGCGGCCATCTGCGGCCTCGCGATCCTCGGCCTCCTCGCCTCCGTGTGGACCTTCGCGACCGTCTCCCCCACCCTGGCCACGATGATCGGCATCGGCGTCGGCATCGACTACGCCCTCTTCCTGATCACCCGGCACCGGCAGCTGCTGATGAACGGCCAGGATCCGGTCACGGCGGCCGGAATCGCCACCGCGACCAGCGGACGGGCCGTCCTCGTCTCGGGCTGCACCGTCATCATCGCCCTCGGCGGACTGTGGGTCTCCGGACTGAGCTTCATCGGACTGCTCGGCCTCGCCGCGACCTCCACCGTGGTCACGGCCGTCGCCGGAGCCCTCACGCTCGTCCCGGCGATGCTCGGACTGGTCGGGCGCCACATCGACCGGCTGCATCTGCGCAAACCGATCGCCGAGACCGAGGAGACGACCGGCGACGCGCACGGCACCTGGCACCGCTACGCCCTGCGCGTGGAACGCCGTCCCTGGTGGTACCTGACCTCGGGCGTCGTCGTCCTCGCCGTGCTCGCCATCCCCCTGTTCTCCATCCAGCTCGGACACATCGGCGACGGCGCGGACCCGAAGTCCTTCACCGACCGGCGCGCGTTCGACCTGATGTCCTCGGCCTTCGGACCCGGCTCCAACGGGCCGCTGACGCTGGTGATCGACCAGACCTCGGTCCCCGCGGCCGACCGCTCCTCGCTCGCGAGCCAGGCACAGAAGGCTCTCACCGGGGTTCCCGACGCCGCCCTGATCACCCCGCTCACGCCGACCTCGGACGGCGACGTCCTGATCGCCACGGCCTACTCGGTCGCCGCCCCGCAGGACGAGAAGACCACGTCCCTGACCAACCACCTGGCCGACGACGTCCTCCCACAAGCGGTCAGCGGCACCACCGCGGCCACGTACGTCACCGGCACCACAGCCGCCCAGGTGGACTTCCTCGACATCGTCTCCAGTCGGCTGCTGCTCATCATCGCGGTGGTCGTGGCCCTGGCCTTCCTCGTCATCCTGGTCGTCTTCCGCGGCCCGCTCGTCGCCCTCAAGGCGGCGGTGCTCAACCTGCTGTCCATCGCCGCCTCGTACGGCGTCGTCGTCGCCGTCTTCCAGTGGGGCTGGGGCGGCCCGGCGCTCGGGGTCTCCGGCGACGTGCCCATCGAGAGCTACGTGCCGATGATGATGTTCGCCATCGTCTTCGGCCTGAGCATGGACTACGAGATCTTCCTGCTGTCGCGGGTCCACGAGGCGTGGCTGCGCACCGGCGACGCGAAGGGGAGCGTGGCACACGCCCTGGAGATCACGGCCCGTGTCATCACCTGCGCGGCGCTCATCATGGTGAGCGTCTTCGCGGCCTTCATCCTCAACGACAGCATCGTGGTGAAGATGATGGGGCTCGGCCTGGCCGCGAGCGTGCTCATCGACGCGACGGTCGCGCGGCTGCTGCTTGTACCCGCCGTGATGACCCTGCTCGGGAAGTGGGCCTGGTGGACCCCGCGCTGGCTGGACAGGATCCTGCCGCACGTCGACACGGAGGGCGAGGGCGAGCTGGCCCGGGTGGGCGCGGACGGCGCGGCGGGGGCACGGCGTACACCGTGACCCCGCCGCCGGACGGCCGTCGGCTCGGAGGAGCCGGCTCCCGGAGGATCTAGGGCGTGTGTCGAAAGTAGCGCCGTCTGCCCGAAGGGCAGGCGGGACTTTCGACACACGCCCTAGCTGTCGAAGCCCAGACCGACGCGGTCCATGGCCTTCAGCCAGAGGTTGCGGCGGCCGCCGTTCTCGTCGGCGCGCGCCAGCGACCACTTGGTGATGCCGATGCCGGCCCAGGCGATCGGCTCGGGCGGGAACGGCAGCGGCTTGGAGCGGACCATGTCCAGCTCGGTGCGCTCGGTGCGCTCCCCCGCGAGCAGGTCGAGCATGACGTCGCCGCCGAAGCGGGTGGCGCCGACGCCGAGGCCGGTGAACCCGGCGGCGTACGCGACCTTGCCCTTGTGCGCCGTACCGAAGAAGGCCGAGAAGCGCGAGCAGGTGTCGATCGCGCCGCCCCAGGCGTGGCTGAAGCGGAGTCCCTCCAGCTGCGGGAAGCAGCGGAAGAAGTGCTCGGCGAGCTTGAGGTAGGTCTCCGGGCGCTGGTCCATCTCGGCGTCGAGCTTGCCGCCGAAGGGGTAGACCGCGTCGTAGCCGCCCCACAGGATCCGGTTGTCGGCGGTGATCCGGAAGTAGTGGAACTGGTTGGCGGAGTCGCCCAGTCCCTGCCGGTTCTTCCAGCCGACCGAGGCGAGCTGCTCGGGGCTGAGCGGCTCGGTCATCAGCGCGTAGTCGTAGACCGGGACGGTGTACGGGCGGACCCGCTTGACCAGCGACGGGAAGACGTTGGTGCCGAGCGCGACCCGGCCGGCGAGGACCCGGCCGTACGGGGTGCGCACGCCCATGCCGGCGCCGACGGAGACCAGCTCCAGACCGGGGGTGTTCTCGAAGATCCGCACCCCCAGGTCGAGGCAGGCCCGCTTCAGGCCCCAGGCCAGCTTGGCCGGGTTGAGCATGGCGACGCCGCGGCGGTCCCACAGGCCGCCGAGGAAGGTGGGCGAGTCGACCTCGGCCCGGACGGCGTCCTGGTCGAGGAGTTCGAGGCCGTCGGCGAGGCCGAGCCGGTCGATCTCCTCGTACACCTCGGCGAGCTCGTCGACCTGGTACGGCTCGGTGGCCACGTCGATCTCGCCGGTGCGCTCGAAGTCGCAGTCCAGGGAGTAGCGGGCGACCGCCTCCTCGATGGCGTCGAGGTTCCGCTCGCCGAGCTCCTCCAGCTTCGGCAGCTCGCCCGGCCAGCGGGCGAGCCCGTTGCCGAAGCCGTGTGTGAGGGAGGCGGCGCAGAAGCCTCCGTTGCGGCCCGAGGCGGCCCAGCCCACCTCGCGGCCTTCGATCAGTACGACGTCCCGGGAGGGGTCGCGCTCCTTGGCGAGGAGCGCGGTCCACAGTCCGCTGTAGCCGCCGCCGACGACGAGGAGATCGCACTTCTCGGTGCCGGTGAGGGCGGGCAGGGCTCCGGGCTTGCCGGGATCTTCCAGCCAGAAGGGGACGGGCTGGGCGTCGGAGAGAGATTGTGCAGCGAGACGCATGGCAACTGGGGCCATGGTTTCCAACTCCTTCGGTGCCTGAGCTGCCTATTGCTCAGGCTGTTGCTGTTTTCTTGCGCCGGTTCGTAATGATTTGACCGGCCATCACCATCAGTACCGCGAGGACGAACATCGCGGTGCCGATGACGTTGATCTGAACGGGGGTTCCGCGCTGCGCCGAGCCCCAGACGAACATGGGGAAGGTGACGGTGGAGCCCGCGTTGAAGTTGGTGATGATGAAGTCGTCGAACGAGAGCGCGAAGGCGAGGAGGCCACCGGCGGCGATGCCGGGCGCGACGATCGGCAGGGTCACGCGCAGGAAGGTCTGCGTGGGACTCGCGTAGAGGTCACGCGCGGCCTCTTCCAGGCGCGGGTCCATGGAGACGACCCGGGCCTTGACCGCCGTCACGACGAACGACAGGCAGAAGGTGATGTGGGCGATCAGGACCGTCCAGAAGCCCAGCTCGATCCCCATGTTGAGGAAGAGGGTGAGCATCGAGGCGGCCATGACGACCTCGGGCATCGCCATCGGCAGGAAGATCAGCGAGTTGACCGCGCCGCGCGCCCGGAAGCGGTAGCGGACGAGCGCGAAGGCGATCAGCGTGCCGAGGACGACGGCGCCGACCGTCGCCCAGGCGGCGAGCTGGAGGGAGAGCGAGAGCGACGCGCACATGTCGGCGACGCCGCACGGGTCCTTCCAGGCGTCGAGCGAGAACTCCTGCCAGGAGTAGTTGAAGCGCCCCTTCGGCTTGTTGAAGGAGAACGCCATCACCACGAGGTTCGGCAGGATCATGTACGCGAGCGTGAGCAGGCCCGCGATGACGACGAGGTTCCGACGGATCCAACGCATCAGACCAGGTCCTCCGTTCCCGCTTTGCGGATGTAGACCGTGACCATGCCGAGCACGATCGCCATGAGGATGAAGGAGAGCGCGGCGGCCGTCGGGTAGTCGAGGACCCGCAGGAACTGCGACTGGATGACGTTGCCGACCATCTTGGTGTCGGTCGAGCCCAGCAGTTCGGCGTTGACGTAGTCACCGCTCGCCGGGATGAACGTGAGCAGGGTGCCGGAGACGACGCCGGGCATCGACAGGGGGAAGGTCACCTTGCGGAAGGTGGTCGCCGGGGAGGCGTACAGGTCCCGCGCGGCCTCGTGCAGCCGGCCGTCGATCCGCTCCAGGGAGGTGTAGAGGGGCAGGATCATGAACGGCAGGAAGTTGTATGTGAGACCGCAGACCACCGCCATCGGGGTGGCGAGTACCCGGTCGCCCTCGGTCCAGCCGAGCCAGCTGGTGACGTCGAGGAAGTGGAGGGCGTTGAGCGTCTCCACCACGACGCTGTCGTCCGCGAGGATCGTCTTCCACGCGAGCGTCCTGATGAGGAAGCTGGTGAAGAACGGGGCGATGACGAGGACCAGGAGCAGGTTGCGCCAGCGGCCGGCCTTGAAGGCGATCACGTACGCCAGCGGGTAGCCGAGCAGCAGGCAGAGGATGGTCGCGGTCCCTGCGTAGAGCAGGGAACGGCCGAACTGCGGCCAGTACTCGGTGAAGGCGTCCCGGTACGTCTGGAAGTGCCAGGTGACCTCGAAGCCCTGCTCCAGGGAGCCGGTCTGGATCGACGTCGAAGCCTGGTAGATCAGCGGCAGCGCGAAGAAGACGAGCAGCCAGACGATGCCGGGCAGCAGCAGCAGGTACGGGACGAGCCGCTTGCGGGTGGAGGGCTTGCGCAGCACCGGTTCCGCGACCGGCTGCGGTGCCTCCTCCTTCGTGAGAGTGGAAGTGCTCATCCGGCGTCCTCCACCGTCTCCACACCCGCGTCGATGTCCTGCGCCGCGTCGAGCCCGAAGGTGTGCGCCGGGTTCCAGTGCAGGACGACCTCGGCACCGGGAAGGAGTCCCGCACGCCTGTCGACGTTCTGCTCGTAGACCTGGAGCTCCGCGCCCGCCGGCGAGTTCACCACGTACTGGGTGGAGACGCCGATGAAGGAGGAGTCGACGATCCGGCCGGTGACCCGGTTGCGGCCGTCGGCGATCGAGCCCGCGTCGTCGGCGTGCGCGAGCGAGATCTTCTCCGGGCGGACGCCGACGAGCACCTTGCCGCCCTGGCGGACCGCGGAGGTACAGCGGTCGCCGGGCACGCGGAGCTTGCCGCCGCCCGCCGAGACCACCACGTCGGAACCGGTCTCCAGGACCTCGGCCTCGATGAGGTTGGAGGTGCCGAGGAAGTTGGCGACGAAGGTGGTCTGCGGGTTCTCGTACAGGTCGGCGGGGGCGCCGAGCTGCTCGACCCGGCCGCCGTTCATCACCGCGACCTGGTCGGCCATGGTCATGGCCTCCTCCTGATCGTGGGTGACGTGCACGAAGGTGATGCCGACCTCGGTCTGGATCCGCTTGAGCTCCAGCTGCATCTGACGGCGCAGCTTGAGGTCGAGCGCGCCGAGCGGCTCGTCGAGGAGGAGGACCTGCGGGTGGTTGATGAGCGCGCGGGCCACGGCGACGCGCTGCTGCTGGCCGCCGGAGAGCTGGTGCGGCTTGTGGCGGGCCTTGTCGCCGAGCTGGACGAGCTCCAGCATGTCGTCGACCTGCTTCTTCACCGACTTGATACCGCGCCGGCGCAGACCGAAGGCGATGTTCTCGGTGATGTCCATGTGCGGGAAGAGCGCGTAGGACTGGAAGACGGTGTTGACCGGCCGCTTGTACGGCGGGAGGTCCGTGACGTCCTTGTCGCCGAGGAAGATCGTGCCGGTGCTGGGGTCCTCCAGGCCGGCGATCATGCGCAGCGTGGTGGTCTTTCCGCAGCCGGAGGCGCCGAGGAGGGCGAAGAAGGAGCCCTGCGGGACGGTCAGGTCGAGCGGGTGGACGGCGGTGAAGGAGCCGTAGGCCTTGCTGATCCCGGTGAGACGGACGTCGCCGCCGCCCGTGTTCTTTCCAGTGTGAGCAGTCTTGTCAGTCATGGGTTGCTGTCCCAGGGGAGTGAGAGAGGTGGACGAGGCCGGACTCAGGCGCCGATGAGCTTGGCGAACTTCTCCTCGTACGCCGTCTCCTCCGCGCTGGTGAGCGAGCGGAAGGCGCGCGACTTCTTGGCCATGGCCTTGTCCGGGAGGATCAGCGTGTTGTTCGCGAGCTCGGGGTCGATCTTGGCGAGCTCGTCCTTCACCCCGTCGACGGGGCAGACGTAGTTGATGTACGCGGCGAGCTGCGCGGCGACGGGAAGCTCGTAGTAGTAGTCGATGAGCTTCTCGGCGTTGGTCTTGTGCTTGGCCTGGGCGGGGACGAGCAGGTTGTCGCTGGAGGTGATGTATCCGGCGGACGGGATCGCGAACTTGATGTCCGGGTTGTCCGCCTGGAGCTGGATGACGTCACCGGCCCAGGCGAGACAGGCCGCCAGGTCGCCCTTGTCCAGGTCGGAGGTGTAGTCGTTGCCGGTGAAGCGGCGGATCTGCTTCTTGTCGACGGCCTTCTGGAGCCGGCCGATCGCCTGGTCGTAGTCGGCGTCGGTGAAGTCGCCCGGGTCCTTGCCCATGTCGAGCAGGGTCATGCCGACGGTGTCGCGCATCTCGGTGAGGAAGCCGACCCGGCCCTTGAGCGCGGGGTCGTCCAGGAGCTGGGTGACCGAGTCGACCTTCTTGCCGCCGGTGGCCTTGGAGTTGTACGCGATGACGGTGGAGATGCCCGTCCAGGGGTACGAGTAGGAGCGGCCCGGGTCCCAGTCGGGGCGCCGGAACTGGGCGGAGAGGTTCGCGTACGCGTTGGGGAGGTTCGCGGGGTCGAGCTTCTGGACCCAGCCGAGCCGGATCATCCGGGCGGCGAGCCAGTCGGTGACGCATATCAGGTCGCGGCCGGTGTCCTGGCCGGCCGCGAGCTGCGGCTTGATCTTGCCGAAGAACTCGACGTTGTCGTTGATGTCCTCGGTGTACTTGACCTTGATCCCGGTGCGTTTCGTGAACGCCTCCAGCGTGGGACGGGACTTCTCGTCCTCGCTGATGTCCATGTATTCGGTCCAGTTGGAGAAGGCGAGGCTCTTCTCCTTGGCCGAGACGTCCGTGGAGGTGGGCCCCTGGCCCTCCCGCTTGGCCGGCGGGATGCCACAGGCGCTCAGGCCGGCGAGACCGCCGACGGTGAGCGCGCCGACGCCACCCGCGCGCAGCATCGAACGACGGCTGAGGGCGCCCCGGCCGCTCGTCATGCTGCGCCGTACCGCCGCCAGCTGCGCGGCGGACAGGCTTTCGGGCTCGTACTGCTCCATGCGCTGTGCCCTTTCGGGATGGTTTCGCCGCTGGTCGGGCGGCAACTGGCTATCGGTCCCCGAAGATCGTGCGGTGCCAGTCCTTCGCGGCCACCGCGGTGTTGTCGAACATCACGTGCTTGACCTGCGTGTACTCCTCGAAGGAGTACATCGACATGTCCTTTCCGTATCCCGATGCCTTGGTGCCGCCGTGCGGCATCTCGCTGATGATCGGGATGTGGTCGTTGACCCAGACGCAGCCCGCCCTGAGCTCCCGCGTGGCGCGGTTGGCCCGGTAGACGTCCCGGCTCCAGGCGGAGGCGGCGAGGCCGTACGGGGTGTCGTTGGCGAGCCGGATGCCCTCGTCGTCACTGTCGAAGGGCAGGGCCACCAGGACGGGTCCGAAGATCTCCGACTGCACGACCTCGCTGTCCTGAGCGGCGCCGGTGATCAGGGTCGGACGATAGTACGCGCCGTCCTTGAGGTCTCCGCCGGGGGCTTCGCCGCCGGTGACGACGGTGGCGTAGCCGCGGGCGCGCTCGACGAAGCCGGCGACGCTGTCGCGCTGGGCGTGGCTGATCAGCGGGCCGAGGTCGGTGGTCGGCTCGAAGGGGTCGCCGAGGCGGACGGTCTCCATCAGCTCGGCGACGCGCGCGACGAAGGCGTCGAAGAGGGGGCGCTGGACGTACGCGCGCGTGGCGGCGGTGCAGTCCTGGCCGGTGTTGATGAGGGAGGCGGCGACGGCGCCGTTGGCGGCGGCCTCCAGGTCGGCGTCGTCGAAGACGACGAAGGGGGCCTTGCCGCCGAGTTCGAGGTGGAGGCGCTTCACGGTGGAGGTGGCGACCTCGGCGACGCGCTTGCCGACCGGGGTGGAGCCGGTGAAGGAGGTCATGACGACGTCGGGGTGGCCGACGAGGTGCTCGCCGACGATCCGCCCGGAGCCGCTGACGATGTTGATGACACCGTCGGGGATGCCGGCCTCGGTCGCCGCCTGCGCGAACATCAGCGAGGTCAGCGGGGTGATCTCGGCGGGCTTCAGGACGATCGTGTTGCCGGCGGCGATCGCCGGGAGGATCTTCCAGGCGGCCATCTGGAGCGGGTAGTTCCAGGGCGCGATGGAGCCGATGACGCCGATGGCCTCGCGCCGGATGTACGAGGTGTGGTCGCCGCTGTACTCGGCGGCCGCCTGGCCCTGGAGGTGGCGGGCGGCGCCCGCGAAGAAGGCGGTGTTGTCGATCGTGCCCGGTACGTCGAACTCGGTGGTGAGCCGGAGCGGCTTGCCGGCCTGGAGCGACTCGACCCGCGCGATGTCCTCGGCCCAGTCGGCGAGGACGCCGGCGAAGCGGTGGAGGGCGTCGGAGCGCTCGCCCGGGGTGGCTCCCGACCAGCCGGGGAAGGCGGCCTTCGCCGCGGCCACGGCCTCGTCCACGTCGGCGGTGGAGGCGAGCCGGTAGGTATAGACGCCCTCCCCGGTCGCCGGGTTGACGACGGTGTGTTCCCGGTCGGAGGTTCCGGCCCGGAGCCGTCCGCCGATGTACTGTGCGCCGTCCGCGAAGCGGTCCGTCACCTGGAAGCGGTTGCCCATGACGCTCTCCGTTGTCCCAGCTCGAATTGAGTGCCGATCCTGACATGGGGATGCCTCCCCAACAAGGGATTCCGTTGTTGCCTTTTGATTACGCGACGGAATCGGTCGACCATCTGTCGAGGTGGCCGGAAAATCTCCGTACGGAGTGTCCGTGGCGGATGCCACACTCGCGTGCATGAACAAGATCGACGCGCTGACGCAGCAGGTCAACGGGGGTGCGCAGGTCAAGTGGCTGCACTTCTGGGGCCACCGCCCGCACCCCGACGGGCGCCTCTCGGCGAGCTGCCTGAGCCAGTGGTGGCCCGCACCCTTCGTGGTCGACGGGGTGCCGTACGCGACCGCCGAGCACTGGATGATGGCGGCCAAGGCCCGCCTCTTCGGTGACGCGGAGGCCGAGCGGGCCGCGCTGACCGCCCGTACCCCGGCGGAGGCGAAGAAGGCCGGCCGACTGGTGCGGGGCTTCGACGGGGCGGTGTGGGAGCGGGAGCGCTTCGGGATCGTCGTCGAGGGCAGCGTCCACAAGTTCTCCTCGGACGAGGCCCTGCGGGCGTACCTCCTGGGCACGGGCACCCGCGTCCTGGTGGAGGCGAGCCCGGTGGACCCCATCTGGGGGATCGGACTCGCGGCCGACGACGCCCGGGCCCACGACCCGGCCCGGTGGCGCGGCCTGAACCTCCTGGGCTTCGCCCTGATGGAGGCGCGGGACCGGCTGCGGAGTGGGTGAACACGGCGGGCCCCGCACCCGGTGAGGTGCGGGGCCCGCCGCGTGGTGCGTACTGGTCGGGCTAGCGGACGCTCTCGACCACCAGGTTCGACCCGTACGTATCGCCGGACCCGGACTCGTACTCGTCGATGTTGGCGATGAACCACCCCCAGAAGGCGATGATCAGAACACCGAGGACGATGCCGATCGAGCCGAGGATGATGCCCGCGGTCGCCTGGCCGCTGTTCGTCGCCTCCGCGCGCTGGACCCGCTTGCGGCCGATGATGCCGAAGATCAGGGCGAGCACGCCCAGCACCAGGCTCGGCACACCGTAGAAGCAGAACAGCGCGACGGCGATGATGCCGAGCACCATCCCCGCCGTACCCATGCCGTTCGCCGGGGCCGCACCCCAGCCCGGCTGGGCGCCGTAGGCGGGCGGGTAGCCGTACGAGGGCGGCGGGGTCGTGGCCGCCGGGTATCCGTAGCCGGGCGTGGTCGCGGCCGACGGGTAGCCGTAGCCCGGCGTGGGCGCGGCCGACGGATGTCCGTAGGCGCCGGGCGTGGCCGCCGGGCCGCCGGGGGCGACCGGGGGCGGCGGAACCTCGCCGCCGGGGCCGGTCGCGGCCGGCATGGACGTGACCGTCTGCTGGTCGTGCACCGGCGGCGTCGACGGCATCGGCCTGCTCAGTTCCACCCCGTCGCGGTTCGGCGGAGCCCACGGGTCCGCCGGGTCGTACCCGCCCTGCGGCTGGTCTCGGTTGTCAGACATGGGCCTCCCCCATCGTGGTCACGCCATGCTACGACCTCACCCCTGAGAGGGAACCGTCCGGCCTACGATGATCCGATGACCGATCTCCACCCGTTCATCGCGGGCCTCCCCAAGGCCGAGCTGCACGTCCACCACGTCGGATCCGCCTCGCCCCGGATCGTCGCCGAGCTCGCCGCCCGGCACCCGGACTCCAAGGTCCCCACGGACCCGGAGGCCCTCGCCGACTACTTCACCTTCACGGACTTCGCCCACTTCATCGACGTCTACCTGTCGGTCGTCGACCTGGTCCGCACCCCCGAGGACGTCCGGCTGCTGACCTTCGAGGTCGCCCGGGACATGGCCCGGCAGAACATCCGGTACGCCGAGCTCACCATCACCCCTTACTCCTCCACCCGCCGCGGCATCGACGAGCGCGCCTTCATGGCGGCGATCGAGGACGCCCGCAAGGCGGCCGAGTCCGAGTTCGGCACGATCCTGCGCTGGTGCTTCGACATCCCCGGCGAGGCCGGTCTGGTCTCCGCCGAGGAGACCGCGCGGCTCGCCACCACCGACGGCCTGCGCCCCGAGGGCCTGGTCTCCTTCGGCCTCGGCGGCCCGGAGATCGGGGTGCCGCGCCCCCAGTTCAAGCCATACTTCGACATGGCCCGGGCCGCCGGTCTCCGCTCGGTCCCGCACGCGGGCGAGACGACGGGCCCGCAGACGGTCTGGGACGCGATCAACGACCTGGGCGCCGAGCGCATCGGCCACGGCACCAGCTCGGTCCAGGACCCGGCGCTCCTCGCGCACCTGGCCGAGCACCGCATCGCCCTGGAGGTCTGCCCGACCTCCAACATCGCCACGCGGGCCGTCGCCACCCTGGACGAGCACCCGATCCGGCAGATGGTGGAGGCCGGGGTCCTCGTCACGGTCAACAGCGACGACCCGCCGATGTTCGGCACGGACCTCAACACCGAGTACGCGGTGGCCGCCCGGCTCCTCGGCCTCGACGAGCGCGGTCTCGCCGCCCTCGCCAAGAACGCGGTGGAGGCCTCCTTCCTCGACGCGGCCGGCAAGGCCCGGATCGCCGCGGAGATCGACACGTACACGGACGGCTGGCTGGCGCGCTGACGGCGGTGAGAATGGGGCCATGCGCCCTGTCACTGTCGTAGGTCATCGCGGCGACCCGTACCGCGTCCGTGAGAACACGCTCCCCTCGATCGCCTCGGCGATCGAGCGGGGGGCGGACGCGGTGGAGGTCGACGTCCGGCTCACGAGGGACGGGGTGCCCGTACTCCTCCACGACGACACCCTGAAGCGGTTGTGGGGCCACGACCGGCCGCTGTCCGGGCTCTCGTACGAGCTGCTGCGCGAGCTGACGGGCGACGGCGTGCCGACCCTGCGCGAGGCGCTGATCACGGCGGGGCCGCACCGGCTGATGCTGGACCTGCCGGGCGGGAACGAGGACTCCGTCCGCACGATCGTCGGCACGGTCCGCGAGTGCGGCGCGGCGGAGCGGGTGTACTACTGCGCCGGCTCCGTGGCCATGCTCCAGGTGCGGGCCGCCGACCCCTCCGCCGAGATCGCCCTGACCTGGACCACGCTCGCCCCGCCCCGGCCGGTGCTGCTCGACGCGGTGCGCCCGAAGTGGCTCAACTACCGCTTCGGCCTGGTGAGTCGGGCGCTGACCGAGCGGGTGCACCGGGACGGTCTGCTCGTTTCGGCCTGGACGGCGGACACCGCCCGCACCATGCGTAAGCTGATCTTGAACGGGGTCGACTCGGTCACCACGAACCGGGTCGACACACTCGCCGCCGTCCTGCGAAAGGCTCGCGCATGAACGACCGGATCCGCACCGACATCGCCCACAACGCCCGGGTGTGGAACTACTGGCTGGGCGGCAAGGACAACTATCCGGTGGACCGCGCGGTCGGCGACCAGGTCACCGCCTTCTACCCGAGCATCGGCGAAGTGGCCCGCGCGGACCGGGCGTTCCTCGGCCGGGCGGTGACCCACCTGGCCGCGGACGCGGGTGTGCGCCAGTTCCTGGACATCGGTACGGGCCTGCCGACCGCCGACAACACCCACGAGGTGGCGCAGCGGGTCGCCCCGGACGCCCGGATCGTCTACGTCGACAACGACCCGATCGTCCTCACCCACGCCCGGGCCCTCCTGACGAGCGCACCGGAGGGCGTGACCGAGTACGTGGACGCGGACGCGCAGGACCCGGAGAAGATCCTGGCGGTCGCCGGCGCGACGCTCGACCTCTCCCGCCCCGTCGCGGTGCTGATGCTCGGCATCCTCAACTTCGTCCTCGACACCGACGAGGCCCGGTCGATCGTGCGGACCCTGATGGACGCGGCCCCCTCCGGCAGCTACCTCGTCCTGACCCACCCGACTCAGGAGCCGGAGCTCGGCGGCGAGGGCAACAAGGCCGCCATGGCCTTCTGGAACGAGAACGCGACCCCGCCGATCACCGCCCGCAGCCGGGCCGAGTTCACCTCCTTCCTGGACGGGCTCGACCTGCTGGAGCCGGGCATCGTCTCCTGCGCGCGCTGGCGCTCCGAGGGCGCGGCCGAGGTGGCGCAGTTCGGCGCGGTGGGCCGCAAGCCGTAATGGACACACGGGGGGCCACGAGCGGGGACATACCCGGGGCCGTACGGAACTGGCGTGCGCGGGCGCGGAGTTGGGCCGGCGCGAACCCGTGGGCGGTGGACATCGGGATCGCGCTCCTCGTGCAGGCGGCGATGACGATGCCGTTCGTCGTGCCGCGCCCGCCCGAGGTGGAGCCGGCGACCTGGCCCGCGTACGGCCTGACGACGCTCACCGTGCTGCCGCTGGTCTGGCGGCGGCGCGCGCCCCTCGCCGTCCTGCTCGCGATCCTGGCGGCGAGCGCGCTGTACAAGCTCGCCCTGGAGGGGCCCGGGCAGCCGCTGCCGTACACCGGGCTCGTCGGCGTCTACACGATCGCCGTGCTCTCCCCGCCGTGGAAGCGGCTCGTGACGGCGGCGCTGCTGGTCGTCGCGGTGCCGGTCTCGGTCTGGCTCAACACGCAGTCGGCGCGTGAACTGACCTTCTCCCTCTTCGTGTTCGGGGCCGCGTACGTCTTCGGCCGACTCCACGACGCCCGGCAGCGGGAGCACCGGATCGAGGCCGAGCGGGCCGCCGCCCGCGAACGGGCCCGGATCGCACGGGAGATGCACGACATCCTGTCGCACGCGGTGAGCCTGATGGTCGTGCAGGCGGAGGCGGGGCCGGTGGCGGTACGCACGGCCCCGGAGCGCGCGGAGGCGGCCTTCGAGGCGATCTCGGCGACCGGCCGCGACGCGATGGCCCAACTGCGGCAGATGCTGGGGGTGCTGCGCGAACGGCCCGAGAGCGGGACCGCCCCGCGAGAGCCCCAGCCCGACCTCGCGGGCATCCCCGAGCTGGTGGCGCGGGTCCGGGCCAGCGGCCTCGCCGTCACCTACGCGACGGAGGGCGGGGTCCGTTCCCTGCCCTCGTCGACCGGTGCGAGCGTCTACCGGATCGTCCAGGAGGCCCTGACGAACGTGGTCAAGCACGCCCGCGCCCACACCATCGACATCCGGCTGACCTGCGAGGAGAGCGTGTTGCGCGTGACCGTGACGGACGACGGGCGCGGCCCGCAGGCGGGTTCCGGCGGCCACGGCCTCGTCGGCATCCGGGAGCGGGCCGCCGCGCACGGCGGTACGGCGGCGATGGGCCCGGGCCCCGGCGGCCGGGGCTTCGAGGTGCGGGTGCTGCTGCCCGTCGCCACCGGGCCCGTACCCTCCACGGCGGAGGTGGGGGCATGACGATCCGGGTGGTGGTCGCCGACGACCAGGAGCTGGTCCGCAGCGGCTTCGCGATGATCCTCGACGCGCAGCCGGACATCGAGGTGGTGGCGGAGGCCGGTGACGGCGCGGAGGCGGTGGAGGCGGTGCGCCGCCACACACCCGACGTGGCGCTGCTCGACATCCGGATGCCCCGGACGGACGGCATTGAGGCCTGCCGGACGATCAGCGCGGAGTCCCGCTGCCGGACGGTGATCCTCACGACCTTCGACACCGACGCGTACGTGTACGAGGCGCTGCACGCGGGGGCGAGCGGCTTCCTCCTCAAGGACGTGCGCAGGGACGACCTGGTGCACGCGGTACGGGTCGTGGCGGCGGGCGACTCGCTGCTCGCCCCGTCCGTGGCCCGGCGGCTCGTGGAGCAGTACACCTCGGGCGGGCCGCGCCGGACGGCCCCCGGCCCGGACCCCCGGCTCGACGCGCTGACCGGCCGGGAGCGGGAGACGCTGCTGCTCCTCGCGCGCGGTCTGTCGAACGCGGAGATCGCGGCCGAGCTGGTGGTGAGCGACCACACGGTGAAGACCCACGTGGGGAACGTGCTTGCGAAGCTGGGGCTGCGCGACCGGATCCAGGCGGTGATCTGCGCGTACGAGACGGGTCTGGTCGCGGCGGGCTCTCCCCCGCCCGGGGGAGGCACGGGTCCCGGTTCCTCCCCCGCGTCGGCGAGGAACTGACCCCCGCAGGACCGCCGGTGCGGGCGATCCGCGGATCGCCGCCGGTCAGCAGGATGGAGCCATCGAGAACGACGGCTCACACCCACGGAGTTGACCATGAGGAAGTCCACCCGCACGCTGCTCGCCGCCGCCCTGGTCCTGGGCGTCGCCGCGGGACCGGCGATCGTCCCGGCCGCGGCCGCGACCCCGGCGAACGCCACGACCCCGACGGGTGCCGCGGCCCCGACGTCCGCCGCGCCGGAGGCGTCGGTTCCCTCCCTGGAGGCGGCGATGTCCGCGGCCATCGCGGGGCTCCCCCGGGCCGACGCCACGGCCGCACTGGTCCGGGTCGGCGGCACCGAGGGCTCCTGGCAGGGCAGTTCGGGCGTCCACGACCTGGAGAGCGGCGCCCCGGCGGACCCGGGCGCCCGCTTCCGGGCCGGTTCGGTGACGAAGGTGTTCACGGCGGCGACCGTCCTCCAGCTCGCCGCCGAGGGCCGGATCGACCTGGACCGGTCGGCCCGCTCGTACCTCCCGGAGCTGATCCCCGGCCGGTACGCGACGGTGACCGTCCGCCAGCTCCTGAACCACACGCACGGCATCCCGGCCCCCGATTTCCCGGGCACGACCGTGGAGGAGTGGTACGCGAACCGCTTCCTGGTCCACACCCCGGAGGCGATGGTCCGCTCGGCGACGGCGAAGCCGCGCGAGTTCCGGCCGGGCACCAAGCAGCGCTACCTCAACATCGGCTACACGATCGTCGGCCTGATCGTGGAGCGGGTCACGGGCGACACGTACGAGCGGCAGGTGGAGCGGCGGATCCTGCGCCCGCTCGGTCTCCGGGACAGCTACTTCCCGGGCACGGACCCGGGGATCGACGGCCCGTACAACCACGGCTACCAGCGGATGCTGCTCGATGACGGCACGACCGGGCTGCGCGACGTCTCCGTGTGGGGGACGACGGACGGCTGGGCGGCCGGCGACCTCGTCTCGACCACCGCCGACCTGGAGCGGTTCACCCGGGCGCTGTTCGCGGGCCGGGTGGTGCGCGGGCCGCTCCTGGAGGAGATGTTCACCCTGCCGAAGGTCGCGGACCTGAAGACGGGCGCCCCGGCCGCGTACGCCGTCGGCCTGTCGATGAAGCGGCTCGGCGGGCGCGAGGTGTGGGGCAAGACGGGCGGCCGCTGGGGCTACAACACGGCCATCGCCTCGACCCGTGACGGTGCCCGCACCCTCGTCTACAGCGTCAACTCCACCGACGCCAAGGGCCAGGACATGAACCGGACGGCGCTGACCGTCATGGTGTCGGCGTACGGCCTCCCCGACTGATCACCCGCCCGGGGCGGCGGTTCACCACGCGTCCCAGTGGAGCACCTGCTCGCGCGGGATGCGCCGGGCGGGCCGGAAGTCGGTGCCGATCGTGTACGCGACGGGGATGAAGGCGGCCTGCATCACGTGCTCGTACGGAATGCCGAGGAAGCGCGCGAACTCCCGCTCCATGGGCAGGTTCCCCGTCGTCCACACCGTGCCGAGCCCGCGCTCGCGGGCGGCGAGCATGAAGCTCCAGGCGGCGGGCAGGATCGACCCCCAGGTGCCGGCCTGGTGGGTGACGGTGGCGCCCTCGGTGCGGCCCTCGACGCAGGGGATGACGTACGCGGGCACCTCGTGCAGGTGCCGGTGCAGGTGCCCGACGCCCGAGTACACGCGGTCCATGACGCCGGGCGCGACCTCGGCCCTGCGCACGTCCCGGTCCGGCAGCGGCTGGTGGGCGCCGGGCGCGGTCAGGGCGGCCCGCCACAGGTCGGCGAGGGCGGCGCGGCGGACCGGATCGGTGACGATCACGAAGTGCCAGCGCTGCCGGTTGCGGCCGGTGGGCGCCTGGACGGCGAGGTCCACGCACTCCTCCAGGAGCTCGCGGGGCACGGGCCGGGTGAGGTCGAGGCGGTGGCGGACGGCGCGGGTGGTGGAGAGCAGGGTGTCGGAAGCGAGACCGAGGTTCATGCGTTGAGCCTCGTACGGGGCCGGTGTGGCACGGAAGCCCGGGCTTCCACTGAGTGAAAGGCACGGTCGGCGACATGGGCGAGAGCGTGGCGGGACGGCTCTTCTCGGTACTGGACGCCTTCGACGTGACGCGGGGCGGTCCGGTGGCGCTGCGGCTCACCGACATCGCGGCGCGGACGGGGCTCCCGGCGCCGACGGCCCTGCGCATGGTGCGGGAGCTGGTGGCCTGGGGCGGTCTGGAGCGGGGCACGGACGGCACGTACCGGCTGGGTCTGCGGCTGCGGGCGCTCGGCGCGGCGGCGCCCTGCCCGCGCGGTCTCCTCGACGCGGCGCTGCCGGCGCTCCGGGCCCTGGGCGCCAGGACGGGCGGTCACGCGGACGTGGCGGTGCTCCCCGGCCCGGGGGCCGACGGGGTGCTGTGCCTGGTGAGCGGGGAGCGGCTGCCGGGACATGCGACGGCGTACGGCAAGGTCCTGCTCACCGCTCCCCCGACGGACCTCGCCCGGCCCGCTCGCCACACCCGCCACACGGTGGTCTCCCCGGCGGTGCTGGCGGCCCAGCTGGCCCGGGTCCGTACGGAGGGCCTCGCGGTCTGCGCCGAGGAGTACCGGCTGGGCGAGATCACGGTGGCCGCCCCGGTGCGGGGCCCGGCCGGGACGGTCGCCGCCGTGGGGGTGACCGTCCCCACCGGCGTACCCCTGGACCGGGTGACGGCGGCGGTCCGGGCGGCCGCTACGCGGGTACGGCCGCCGGCTCCGGAGCCGTCGTCGCGGCCTCCAGGCGCTTGATCATCCGGCGTACGACGAGCAGCGGCAGGATTCCGAAGACGCCGAACGACATGTCGATGACCGACCACCAGAAGTGGATGTCCCTGATCGGCCCGCAGATCAGGGCGAGCGGGACGATGCCGGCGCAGGCGATCATCCCGAACTCGACGACCCAGATGTTGCGGACGGGGTCGCGGTACACGCCGTAGAAGGCGACCGCGATGACGAGGTGCGCGAAGGCCAGCCAGTCGGTTCCGTAGAGGAGGTACGGCGCCTGCGCGTCGGCGGCCTCGACGCCGCCCCGCACCCGGGTGATCCACTCGGCGAGCCCGGGGAACAGCTCGGCCAAGGGGGCCGCCCAGGAGTCCAGCGCCTCGTCCACCAGCCGGAGTTCGGTGACGAGGGGGAAGGCGGTGGCGCCGCTCAGGACCAGGCAGACGACGAAGACGACCAGCCAGCCGCGGATGCGCGTGAGAAGGGCTCTCGGCCCGTTCGAGTCGCTCATGACGGCAGCGTACGCCCCTAATGAACACGTTCAAAAACGGGGGTCGCCTTGCCGCGGCCCTCGCTGACGGCCCCTCGATCACGGTCCCTTGGCCACGGTCCCTTGGCCACGGCCTCTCCCTCACAGGCCCACGATCGCGTTCCACTTCTTCGCGTAGGCCTGGCGCTCGTCGGGGCCGATGTCGCGGGCGATGGCGAGCCGTCCCCGCATGTCCGCGTCCGGGAAGATGAGCGGGTCCTCGGCGAGGGCCACCAACTCCTCGTCGCCGGAGTCCGCGAGGACGTTCTGCGCGGCCGGCACCGGGCAGACGTAGTTGACCCAGGCGGCGAGTTCGGCGGCGACCTCGGGCTCGTAGTAGTAGTCGACCAGCTTCTCGGCGTTGGTCTTGTGCTGGGCCCGGTTGGGGATCAGGAGGGACTCGGCCCACAGCTCGGCGCCCTCCTCGGGGACGACGAACTCGATGTCCGGGTTGTCGGCCTGGAGCTGGATGACGTCACCGGAGTACGCCTGACAGGCGATCACGTCGCCGGTGGAGAGGTCCTTGATGTAGTCGTTGCCGGTGAAGCGGCGGATGTGCTTGCGGCGGACGAGCCCCTCGATCTGCTCGCAGAGGGCGTGGAAGTCGTCGCTCGTCCACCGGGTGACGTCGACCCCGTTGCCCTGCATGAGCAGGGCGAAGGACTCGTCGAGACCGGAGAGGAGCGTGACCTTGCCGCGCAGGTCGTCGGCCCACAGCTCCTTGGTGGAGCGCAGCTCCCGGCCGAGCTTCTTCCGGTTGTACGCGATGCCGGTGATCCCGGACTGCCAGGGCACGCTGTGCAGCCGGCCCCGGTCGAAGGCGGGCGAGAGCAGCTGCGGGTCGAGGTGCTCGGCGACGTGGGGCTGGGCGGCGCGGTCCATCTCCTGGGCCCAGCCGAGGCGGACGAAGCGGGCGGCCATCCAGTCGCTGACGACGATCAGGTCGCGCCCGGTCTCCTGGTGGTTCATCAGGGACGGGCCGATCTTGCCGAAGAACTCGTCGTTGTCGTTGATCTCCTCCGTGTAGCGGACGGAGATCCCGGTGCGCTCGCGGAAGGCGTTCAGGGTCGGGCGCTTCGACGTGTCGTCGTCGTCGGTGTCGATGTAGAGCGGCCAGTTGGCGAAGTCGAGCCTCCGGTCCCGCGCGGACAGGTCCCGGCCGGCCCGGTCCCGCTCGTCGACGTAGGCGGCGGGCACCCCGCATCCGGCGAGCACCGTGGCGGCCCCGACACCGCCGATCCCGCGCAGCAGGGACCGTCGGGACATGGTGTTCCTGGCTGTCGCTCTCACCCGGACAGCATCCCCACCCGCCGCCACCTGCGGCAATGGACGCTCCGTCGAGCGACGGCGCGCGGCCCCGACACCCTGTCGACCAGGATGCCGGGGCCGCGTGTCGTGCGCGGGTGGGGATCAGCCCAGCGAGGTCATGACGTGCTTGATGCGCGTGTAGTCCTCGAAGCCGTACGCGGAGAGGTCCTTGCCGTAGCCGGACTTCTTGTAGCCGCCGTGGGGCATCTCGGCGACCAGCGGGATGTGGGTGTTGATCCACACGCAGCCGAAGTCGAGGGTCTTGGACATGCGCATCGCGCGCGCGTGGTCCTTGGTCCAGACGGAGGAGGCGAGGGCGTACTCGACGCCGTTGGCGTACTCCAGGGCCTGGCTCTCGTCCGCGAAGGACTGGACCGTGATGACCGGCCCGAAGACCTCGTTCTGGATGATCTCGTCGTCCTGCTTGAGGCCGGAGACGACGGTCGGGGCGTAGAAGTAGCCCTTGTCGCCGACGCGGTGGCCGCCGGCCTCGACCTTGGCGTGCGCCGGGAGGCGCTCGATGAAGCCGGTGACCTGCTTGAGCTGGTTGGCGTTGTTGAGCGGCCCGTAGAGCACGTCCTCGTCGTCCGGCTGGCCGGTCTTCGTCTCGGAGGCGGCCTTGGCGAGCGCGGCGACGAACTCGTCATGGATGGACTCGTGGACGAGGACGCGGGTGGCGGCCGTACAGTCCTGGCCCGCGTTGAAGAAGCCCGCGGTCGAGATGCCCTCGACGGCCGAGTCGATGTCGGTGTCCTCGAAGACGACGACCGGCGCCTTGCCGCCCAGCTCCAGGTGGACGCGCTTGACGTCCTTGGCCGCCGACTCGGCGACCTGCATGCCCGCGCGGACCGAGCCGGTGATGGAGGCCATCGCCGGGGTCGGGTGCTCGACCATGGCCTTGCCCGTCTCCCGGTCGCCGCAGATGACGTTGAAGACGCCCTTGGGCACGATCTGCCCGATGATCTCGGCCATCAGGACGGTCGACGCGGGGGTCGTGTCCGAGGGCTTGAGGACGACGGTGTTGCCCGCGGCGAGCGCCGGGGCGAACTTCCACACGGCCATCATCATCGGGTAGTTCCACGGCGCGACCTGGGCGCAGACGCCCACGGGCTCGCGGCGGACGATGGAGGTCATGCCCTCCATGTACTCGCCGGCCGAACGGCCCTCGAGCATGCGGGCGGCACCGGCGAAGAAGCGGATCTGGTCCACCATCGGCGGCACCTCCTCGCTCGCGGTGAGGCCGGTCGGCTTGCCCGTGTTCTCGACCTCGGCGGCGACGAGTTCGTCGGCGCGCTCCTCGAAGGCGTCGGCGATCTTGAGGAGCACCTTCTGGCGCTCGGCCGGGGTGCTGTCGCGCCAGGCGGGGAAGGCGGCCGCGGCGGCCTCCATGGCGGCGTCGACGTCGGTCTGGCCCGAGAGTGGGGAGGTCGCGTACGCCTCGCCGGTGGCCGGGTTGACCACCTCGATGGTGCGGCCGTCGGCCGCGTCGCGGAACTCCCCGTTGATGTAGTTACGCAGCCGGCGCAGCTCGGTGGTCACTTGCCACCCCTCCTGTCACGTTCTGTCGTCGCACGTCCTTGTGCGGTGTCCCGATGGGTGAGACACCTCAGCCTAGTCGCTCGGCTGACGCTTTCAACAGGCCCGACCCCCACCAACTTCGGATTCAGTGAGATTCGAGCCCTCACGCAACGAATTACATCGCTCCGGGGTTGCCAGACCGACGAGTCTCGGTGCACAGTGAAGGTGTGGCCAGTCGAAGCACAGACTCCAGAACCGGGACCGGTTCGTCCCCGACGATCGATGCCGTCTCCCTGGCAATCATCGAACAGCTCCAGCAGGACGGTCGCCGTCCCTACGCGGCGATCGGAAAGGCCGTCGGCCTCTCCGAAGCCGCCGTGCGCCAACGCGTGCAGAAGCTGCTCGACCAGGGCGTCATGCAGATCGTCGCCGTCACCGATCCGCTCACCGTGGGATTCCGGCGCCAGGCGATGGTCGGCATCAACGTCGAGGGTGACCTCGACCCGGTCGCGGAGGCTCTGACCGCCATGGCCGAGTGCGAGTACGTGGTGATGACCGCGGGCTCCTTCGACCTCATGGTGGAGGTCGTCTGCGAGGACGACGACCACCTGCTGGATGTGATCAACAAGCGCATCCGCACCCTCCCCGGCGTGCGCTCCACCGAGAGCTTCGTCTACCTCAAGCTCAAGAAGCAGACCTATATGTGGGGAACCCGATAGCAGTGAGCCAGGACCTCAGCAAGACCGCCTACGACCACCTGTGGATGCACTTCACCCGCATGTCGTCGTACGAGAACTCGCCCGTTCCCACCATCGTGCGTGGTGAGGGCACCTACATCTTCGACGACAAGGGCAAGCGCTACCTCGACGGTCTCGCGGGTCTGTTCGTCGTCAACGCCGGACACGGCCGCGAGGAGCTTGCCGAGGTCGCGTACAAGCAGGCCAAGGAGCTCGCGTTCTTCCCGGTGTGGTCGTACGCGCACCCCAAGGCTGTCGAGCTCGCCGAGCGTCTGGCCGACTACGCCCCCGGCGATCTGAACAAGGTGTTCTTCACCACCGGTGGCGGCGAGGCCGTCGAGACCGCGTGGAAGCTCGCCAAGCAGTACTTCAAGCTGCAGGGCAAGCACACCAAGTACAAGGTCATCTCGCGTGCGGTCGCCTACCACGGCACCCCGCAGGGCGCCCTGTCCATCACGGGTCTGCCCGCCCTGAAGGCCCCCTTCGAGCCGCTGGTCCCCGGCGCGCACAAGGTGCCGAACACCAACATCTACCGCGCCCCGATCCACGGCGACGACCCGGAGGCCTTCGGCCGCTGGGCCGCCGACCAGATCGAGCAGGAGATCCTCTTCGAGGGCGCCGACACCGTCGCGGCCGTCTTCCTGGAGCCCGTGCAGAACGCCGGCGGCTGCTTCCCGCCGCCGCCCGGCTACTTCCAGCGCGTCCGCGAGATCTGCGACCAGTACGACGTGCTCCTCGTCTCCGACGAGACGATCTGCGCCTTCGGCCGCCTCGGCACGATGTTCGCCTGTGACAAGTTCGGCTACGTGCCCGACATGATCACCTGCGCCAAGGGCATGACCTCGGGCTACTCCCCGATCGGCGCCTGCATCGTCTCGGACCGCATAGCGGAGCCGTTCTACAAGGGCGACAACACCTTCCTCCACGGCTACACCTTCGGTGGCCACCCGGTGTCGTCGGCGGTCGCGATCGCCAACCTCGACATCTTCGACAAGGAAGGCCTGAACCAGCACGTGCTGGACCAGGAGGGCAACTTCTTCGACACCCTGAAGAAGCTGCACGACCTCCCGATCGTCGGCGACGTCCGCGGCAACGGCTTCTTCTACGGCATCGAGCTCGTCAAGGACAAGGCCACCAAGCAGTCCTTCACGGACGAGGAGACCGAGCGCGTGCTCTACGGCTTCCTCTCCAAGGCGCTCTTCGAGAACGGCCTGTACTGCCGGGCCGACGACCGTGGCGACCCGGTCATCCAGCTGGCCCCGCCGCTCATCGCCGACCAGGGCACCTTCGACGAGATCGAAGGCATCCTGCGCTCGGTGCTCACCGAGGCGTGGACCAAGCTCTGATCCTCCCCGCCCCGCGGGGCGAAGGACCTCACGCCGCCCTCACGGCGTGACCACGGGCCCGGGCATGCCGCCATCCGAGTGGATGGCGGCGGCCCGGGCCGCGTGCTGTCCGTACAAACCGATCTGAATCCTTACGGTGCATCCCTGGTCGCTTTCCAGGTCGCTCCCCTGGCCGCCCCCTGATTTCCCACGGCGCCAGTGACCGAAAGGCCCGTCTCTTCGTTCCCCCGGACGGGGGAACACAGATCGGATCCGACATCGAGGTGTACGCGATGGCCCCACCGGACAACGACGTGCTCTGGGCGCGTTCCCTGCACTGCGCCCTGGGCGGTTCCGACGCCCTCAGCGGCGTCTCCCTCGGCGTCCGCGAAGGCGAGATCCTCGCCCTCGTCGGCCCGCGCGGCAGCGGCAAGACCACCCTCATGCGCTGCCTGTCCGGGCAGCTCGTCGCCCAGCAGGGCGAGGTCTGGTTCAACAGCGGCCCCGTCCACACCCTGAGCCAGGCCCAGCGCGAGCGGCTCCGCCGCGACCGCTTCGGCTGGATCGACCCCGAACCGGGCCTCGTCCCCGAACTCACCGGCTGGGAGAACGCCGCCCTCCCCCTGCTGCTCCGCGGGGCCTCCCACCGGGCCGCGAAGACCGCCGCGCTCGAATGGCTGGACCGCCTCGACATCGGCGGCTGCGCCCGCCGGCGCCCGCACGCCCTCACCCAATCCCAGCGCCAGCGGATCGCCATCGCCCGCGCCCTCGTCACCACCCCCTCGGTGCTCTTCGCCGACGAACCCACCGCCACGCTGCACCGCGCCGACGGCGCGCAGGTCCTGCGCACCCTGACGGCCGCGGCCCGCTCGCACTGCATCACCGTGCTCCTCGCCACCCACGACGGCGAGGTCGCGGCGCTCGCCGACCGCACGGTCGCCCTCCTCGACGGACGCCGGGTCGGCACCGTACCCCCGGCGTCAGGGGCGGAGGGCGTCGCCGCGTGCTCGCTCTCCGTCTAGCCCGCGGGACCCACCCCCTCGTCCTGACCCGGCGGCTCCTCGTCGCCGCCGCGTCCGCGGGGGTGGGCTTCCTGCTGCTCTGCACCCTCGGATACGCCGTGGGGCACCCGGCCCAGTCCTCGACCTCCGTGCTGCGCCTGCTCTGGTGCGCCCTGCCGCTCGCCGCCACCGTCCAGTTCTCCGTGGCCGTGGCCCGCACCGACCCCAGCACCCGCCCGCGCCCCGGCCTCTCCGCGATCGGGCTCGGACCCGTCCGGCTCACCGCGGTCGCGGCGGCCTCGACGGCCGTCACCTGCACCCTCGGCTCCATGGTCGCGCTCCTCTTCTACCTGCACCTGCGCGGCGACATCACGGGGCTCCCCTTCGACGGCGCGGCGGCCGAGCTCCTCGCCGCCGACCAGCCGATGCCGCTCGCCGCCGCCCTCACACTGCTGGCGATCCTGCCGGTCGTCGCCGCCACGGCCGCCGGCCTGGCACTGCGCCCGCGCACGGCCCCCGTCGAGCCGGAGGGCGTCGAGAAGCCCGTCCCGTCCGGACTGCCGTGGGGCGTCGCCCTCGTCGCGGTCGGCCTGGCCGTCGAGACGTACGCGGGCCGCAGCGGCGGCGGGGACGGCCTCCCGCTCCCGGGCCGCTTCGACGGCAGCCCGGCGGGCGTCCTCGCCGGCTGGGTGCTCACCGCCTGCGGTCTCGCCCTGGCGGGCCCGGGGCTCACCTACGGCTGCGGCCGCCTCCTCCAGGCCGTCCGGCCGGGCGCCACCCGACTGCTCGCGGGCCGTGTCCTCATGGACGAGTCCCGCCGTATCGGCCGCCCGCTCGGCGTGGTCTGCGCGGTGCTCTCCGGGGCGCTGGCGGCGGCCGCCCTGTACTCCTCGGGCACGGGCCCGGCCGCCTTCGGACCGCTCACCGGCCTGGGCGCGGCCCTGGTCATGGCCTGCACCACGGCGACGCTCCTGACGGCGGCGCTGGAGTCCAAGCAGTGCCGCACCCACACCACCGAGGCGCTCCTCCGGCTCGGCGCCCCGCCCACGGTCCTGCGCACGGCCGCCCTCATGCGGGCGGGCGCCCTCGTCTCGGTCTTCCTGCCGCTCACCTGGATCGTTGCGGAGCTCGCGGCCCTCCCCCTGACGGGCTGACGGGACGACGGGCCGCCAGTCCGACGAGCTGCGAGGCCGACGAGCTGCCAGGCCGACAGCAGACCGGCCGAGAGGCAGACCGGCCGACGGGCGGCCCGGGGGAAGGGGCCCCTATCGTGGGCCCATGGCGACGCCTCCTCCTGCACACCGGCCCCCCGGTCCGCGCGGGCACGGGCGCGAGATCCACACGCTCGACGAGTTCGACGCGGCACTCGCCAGGCCCGGCGCGCTCGCCGGGCTCCGCGTCCAGTCCGTCGACCTCACCGACCGCACCTTCGCCCTGCTCTCCGCCTCCGCGGCCGGCGCCGTCTTCCTCGGCTGCCCCATGGAACCGGAGGCCGCGGCCAAGGTCCGCGTCGACGGGGCGCTCGTCTTCCCGCCGGTGCCCGACCTGCCGTTCGACCCCTACCGGTCACGGCTCTACGGACCCGGGGAACTCTTCGACGGCATCACCGAGGCCGGATACGAGTCGACGCCCGACGCCCTCGCGTACGCCTGGTTCGGCCGGACCAGGGCCGACGGCGACATCTTCTCCTCGATGCTCCGCTCGCTCCACGACGACGCCGTCTCCGACGCCCTCGACGAGCTCCTCGCCGGAGCCCGGGTCGTCGGAGTGATGGGCGGGCACGCGATGAGCCGGGGCACGGAGGCGTACGCGGGCGCCGCCCGGCTCGGCAGGTCGCTGGCCCGCTCCGGCCTCACCGTGGCGACCGGCGGCGGACCGGGCGCGATGGAGGCGGCGAACCTCGGCGCGTACCTGGCACCGCTCCCCGACGAGACCCTGCCGGCGGCCCTCGCCGTCCTCTCCACCGCCCCGTCCTTCACCCCCTCCGTGACGGAGTGGGCCCGCGCCGCCTTCGCGGTACGGGCCAGGTGGCCGCACGGCGGGGACTCCGTCGGCATTCCCACCTGGTTCTACGGCCACGAGCCGCCCAACCCCTTCGCCGGCCACATCGCCAAGTACTTCGCCAACGCCCTCCTCCCCCAAGCTCTCGGCTCCGCTCGAGCAGGGGGGACCCCCATGGACGGCCTGCTCGCCCGCTCCACGGCGGGCATCGTCTTCCTGCCGGGCGCGGCGGGCACGGTCCAGGAGATCTTCGCCAACGCCACCCCGAACTACTACGGCTCCCTGGGCGCCCCCACCCCGATGGTCCTGGTCGACCGCGCCCACTGGGCCGAACGGCTCCCGGCCTGGCCCCTCCTGGAATCCCTCGCCGCCGACCGCCCGATGGCGACCCGCATCGCCCTGGTGGACTCGATCGGCGAGGCCCCGGCGACCCTGGAGCGGCTGGCGAAGGCATGAGGAGCACGACCCGGTCCGGGCGAAAACCCGTTGGCCGCCGATACGCCACGCGGAGAGAATCCGCAGGTACGGCGGCCGGGGGAGAGTACGTGGACGAGTTCGTGTGCAGAGGGTGCGGCACCGCGCTGACCGCGCCGTTGTCCCCCGTCGCGCTCCCCGCCCACGCTCACCAGTCGGTCTGGCACCTGATGCTCCCGCCACTGATGGAGCCCGGGACGTACGCCGTCGATCCGGCGCCGTCCGGGCCTCCGTGGCGGACGTGGGAGGAGATCGGGGAGGCCGAGGCCGCGGCCCGAGGCGTCTTCGCTCCGGTGTACTCGGTCTCCTTCGGGGCGCCGGGCAGGATCGTCGTCGCACCGGGCGACACGCGTGGCACCGTCCTGATCCCCGAGAAGTGCGCCGGCGACTGCTTCGGCCCGGACGGCCGGGACGGCCCCAATCTGGCGTGCGAGCGGTGCGGCCTCCCCGTCGCGACCCGCATCGACGACTGCTCGCTCTGGCAGGCGGTGTGGCTCGAACCGGACGCCGTGCGCCGGGTGCCCACCGGAGAGGCCACTCCCCCGCCGGCCGGCTGGGAGAGCGTAGCGCCGAAGCGTCACGGCACGTCCCCCGTCACCCCGGACGGTGGCTGGGATCCCCGGTGGACGGCGGCGGTCGGCACAGCCCTCGCCCATCTCCTGGTGGCCTCGGAAGGCGGGCCGGTGACACTCCCCGACGGCCCCGTCACCGATCTGTTCGGCCGCGCGGCGGCCGCGCTGCTGCCCCGGGGGCCCGTCGCGAAGTCCGTGGCCCTGGCCGGTCCCGGGCTGCCCGCCTCCGGCACGGCCGCCCCGGCCCCCGACATCGCCCTCGTACCCCGACATCCGCGCACGGGCGAGCCCTGGCGACCGCCGTCCGATGCCACGGCGGTCGTACCACTGGCCCCCGACGTGTGGGCCCACCTCGCACTCCCCCGCGAGACGTCACCGCTTCCGGCGTCGGGCACGCTCCCGGACGGTGTCCTCCGCGACGACTACGACTACCCGCCGCCCGACCACCCGTGGGGAATGTTCCAGCCGGACCAGCAGGTGTTCCGCGCCACGCTCGCGCGCCTGCCCGCCGTCCGGCAGCCCTGGCTGCGCGCGCTCCACGACGGGCGCGCCAGGCCCTGACCCGGGTCAGTCGCCCAGCACCACGACGTCCTCCACCGCGAACCCCACGTCCACCCCGGCGCCCACCTCCGGCGCCTCCCGCAGCGGGAACTCCGCCTCCAGCGACGGCCCGTCCGCCGGACGGAGCCGTACCGCCACGCGGTCGCCCCGGAAGGTCCGCGAATCCACGGTCCAGGCCGCCGACGCCCCCTCCGCCACGGCGGTGACGCGCACCCCGCCGGGACGCACGAGAAGCCGCCGCTCCCCCTGCGGCGAGCCCTCCGGCACCGGGACCTTCCCCCACACGGTCTCCGCGACCGTCCCGGCGACCCGCCCCGCCACCACGTTGTCGAAGCCGAGGAAACGGGCCACGAACTCCGAGGCCGGCCGCCGCCACACATCGAGCGGCGCCCCCGACTGGGCGATCCGCCCGTCGCGCATCACCACGACCCGGTCGGCGAGCACGAAGGCCTCGCCCTGGTCGTGGGTGACGGCGAGGACCGTCGTCCCGAGCCTTCCGAAGAGCTGCCGCAGCTCGACGACGAGCCGCTCCCGCAGCCCCCGGTCGAGCTGCCCGAGGGGTTCGTCCAGCATGAGCAGCCGGGGCCGCGGCGCCAGCGCCCTGGCCAGCGCCACCCGCTGCTGCTCGCCGCCGGAGAGCGCGGCCACGGAGCGCCGCTCCGCACCCGGCAGCCCGACGAGGTCGAGGAGCTCCCGCACCCGCTCCGCCCGCTCGGCCTTCCCCGCACCCCGCATCCGCGGACCGAAGGCCACGTTTCCGCCGACGTCCCGCTGCGGGAACAGCTGATGGTCCTGGAACATCAGGCCCACACCCCGCCGGTGTACCGGCACCCCCGCCTGGTCGGCGCCGCCGAGCAGCACCCGGCCGCCGTCGAGCGCCTGGAGCCCCGCGACGACCCGCAGCAGCGTGGACTTGCCGCTGCCACTGGGCCCGAGCACACACACGATCTCGTGCTCGGCGACCTCCAGGTCCACGGCGTCGAGCGCGGCCCGCTCCCCGAACCGCACGGTCGCCCCGTCCAGCCTCAGCATCAGAACTCCCCGGAGGTCCGGTCGGTGCGCAGCCGTTCGAGCAGCAGCAGGGACACCGCGCACACCACCATCAGAATCGTCGAGAGGGCCATCGCCTGCCCGTAGTTGAGCTCACCCGGCCGGCCGAGCAGCCGGGCCACCGCCACCGGCAGCGTCGGGCTGTCCGGCCGGGCGATGAAGACGGTCGCGCCGAACTCGCCGAGCGAGACGGCGAAGGCGAACCCGGCGGCGATCAGGAGCGCCCGCCGCACCAGCGGCAGGTCCACCTCCCGCCAGGCCCGCCACGGCGAGGCACCGAGCACGGCCGCCGCCTCCCGCAGCCGCTCGTCCACCGCCCGCAGCACCGGCAGCATCGTCCGTACGACGAAGGGGACGCCGACCAGGGCCTGCGCGAGCGGTACGAGGATCCAGCTGGCCCGCAGATCGAACGGCGGCTCGTCGAGCGTGATGAGGAACCCGAAGCCGACGGTGACGGCCGAGACCCCGAGCGGCAGCATGAGCAGCGCGTCGAAGCCCCGCACGAGCCGCCCGGCCCGCCGAGTGAGCGCGGCCGCCGCGAGCCCGCCGATCAGCACCGCGATGGCGGTGGCCGCCACCGCGTACCGCAGCGAGTTCCCGATCGCCTCCAGCGGCGGCACCAGGAAGGTCCCGGACTCGTCGAGCGAGCCGAGCGCCCGGTAGTAGCCGAGCCCGTACCCCTGCGGCCCCGCGAAGGAGCGCTCCACGAGCACGCCGAGCGGCAGCAGGATCAGCAGGGCCACCGAGAGGAGGACGCCCGCGAGCAGCGCCCACTGCCCGGCGCCGCGCGGCCGGCGCGCGGTCCGCTCCGGCGGCACGAGCCGCAGCGCGGTCTCCCGCCGTCGCACCGTCCGCGCGTGCACGGCCAGGATCGCCCCGACGGCGACGAACTGGACGAGCGTGAGGACGGCGGCCGTCGGCAGATCGAGCAGCCGGGCCGTCTGCCGGTAGATCTCGGCCTCCAGGGTCGAGTACGCGTCCCCGCCGAGGATCTGTACGACGCCGAAGGAGGTGAAGGTGAAGAGGAAGACCATCAGGGCGGCCGCCGACACGGCGGGCACGAGCGCCGGCAGGGTCACCGTCCGCCAGGCCGTCCAGCGCGAGGCGCCCAGGACCCGGGCGGCCTCCTCCTGGCGCGGGTCGAGCTGCGACCAGAGGCCGCCGACGGTCCGCACGACGACCGCGTAGTTGAAGAAGACGTGCGCGAGGAGGATCGCCCACACGCTGGTGTCGAGCCGCAGCCCCCACAGCTCGTCCGTCAGACCGCCCCGCCCCACGAGCGCCAGGAAGGCCGTCCCGACGAGCACGGTCGGCAGCACGAACGGCACCGTGACCACGGCCCGCAGCACGCTCTTGCCGGGAAAGTCGAAGCGCGCGAAGACATACGCGCCCGGCAGCGCCACGAGCAGGGTGAGACCGGTGGAGGCGGCCGCCTGCCACACGGTGAAACCGAGCACGTCGAGGATGTCCGGCCGGCTCAGCGTCTCGCCGATCCGGCCGAACCGCCAGACGCCGTCGGGCCGCAGCCCCCGGTCGACGATCGACGCGACGGGCCAGGCGAAGAAGACCCCGAAGAACGCGACGGGCAGGGCCATGAGGCCCAGCCGCGCCGCGCTCCCCCGGAGGCCGTGCTTCACGGTGAGGCCGCGTGTCACTTCAGGACGAGCGACGACCACTGCTGGATCCATGCGTCACGCTTCTCCGCGATCTTCGCGGGCGCCATGGTCTCCGGCTTCTCGATCACGACACCGTGCTTCGTGAAGAGCTCCGGCAGCGTCGCGTCCTTCGCGACCGGGTTGACGAACATCTGGAGCGGCATGTCGTCCTGGAACTTCTTCGAGATCAGGAAGTCGATCAGCGCCTTGCCGCCCTCGGGGTTCTTCGCCCCGTTCAGCAGACCCGCGAACTCGATCTGCCGGAAGCAGGTGCCGGTGGAGACCCCGGTGGGAGCCACCTTCGGCTGCGGCTCGCCGTACAGCACCTCGACCGGGGGGCTGGAGGCGTACGACACGACCAGCGGACGGTCGCCCTTGGCCTGCTTGCCGCCGGCCGAGCCGGAGAACTCCTGGTTGTAGGCGAGCTCCCAGCTGTCGACGGTCTTCACGCCGTTGGCCTTCAGCTTCTTCCAGTAGTCCTGCCAGCCCTCGTCGCCGTACTTCGCGGCCGTACCGAGGAGGAAGCCGAGGCCCGGGGAGGACCGCTCCGGGTTCTCGACGACGAGGAGGTCCTTGTACGCCGGCTCCGCCAGGTCGTCGAAGGTCTGCGGCGGCGCCAGCTTCTTGTCCGCGAAGTACTTCTTGTCGTAGTTGACGCAGATGTCGCCGGAGTCGACCGGGGTGACCCGGTGCTCCGCGTCCAGCCGGTACGCGGCCGGGATCCGGTCCACGCCCTTCGCCTCGTACGGGACGAAGATCCCGTTGTCGAGGGCGCGCGAGAGCAGGGTGTTGTCGACGCCGAAGAAGACGTCACCCTGCGGGGAGCCCTTGGTCAGGATCTCCTTGTTGACGGCCTCGCCCGCGTCCCCGCTCTTGAGGACCTTGACCGTGAAACCGGTCTGCTTCGTGAACTCCGCCAGCACCTCCTTGGAGGCGTTGAACGAGTCGTGGCTCACGAGGGTGACGGTCTTCGGCGCGGGCGCGCCGGTCTTGCCCGCGGCGTCGCGGACGTCCTCCGTGCCGCAGGCGGCGAGGGTGGTGACGCCCAGCGCCGCGACGAGCGCGGCGGCGGCCATTCTCTTCGTGCTCGCCGAAATGGTGGTGCTCACTGAGATTCCTCCTGGGTATGACCAGGAAGAGACGCGGCCCCGCCCACCCGAAGGTGGGCAGGGCGCAACAGCTCGAGTTACGACCGAACTTCCTACCCAGAATGACCTGGGCAAGGTTCAGAGGGTCTGCGGTCGCTGTGCTTGTTCGAAAAGCACGTCACCGCACTCTCAGCGCTGTGGCGCTCCCCTGTCGGAATATGGAGATGTGTTCGAGCTCAGGGTACAAGGTCAGCGCTCGGCGGCCGCCAGCTGTCCACAGGCACCGTCGATCTCCTGACCTCGGGTGTCCCGCACGGTCACCGGAACCCCGTGGCGGGCGATGGCCTCGACGAAGGCCTTCTCGTCCTCCGGGCGGGACGCCGTCCACTTCGACCCGGGCGTCGGGTTCAGCGGGATCAGGTTGACGTGCACCCGCTTCCCCTTGAGCAGCCGGCCCAGGAGGTCACCGCGCCACGCCTGGTCGTTGATGTCACGGATCAGCGCGTACTCGATGGAGACCCGGCGCCCCGACTTCTCCGCGTACTCCCAGGCGGCGTCCAGGACCTCACGCACCTTCCAGCGCGTGTTCACGGGCACCAGGGTGTCGCGCAGCTCGTCGTCGGGGGCGTGCAGCGAGACCGCGAGACGGCACTTGAAGCCCTCGTCGGCGAAGCGCAGCATCGCCGGCACGAGACCGACCGTGGACACGGTGATCCCGCGCTGCGAGAGCCCCAGACCGTCCGGCTCGGGATCGGTGAGCCGCCGGATCGCACCGACGACCCGCTTGTAGTTGGCGAGCGGCTCGCCCATGCCCATGAACACGATGTTGGAGAGCCGCGCCGGTCCCCCGGGCACCTCCCCGTCCCGCAGGGCCCGCATCCCGTCCACGATCTGGTGCACGATCTCGGCGGTCGACAGGTTCCGGTCCAGACCGGCCTGCCCGGTCGCGCAGAACGGGCAGTTCATCCCGCAGCCGGCCTGCGAGGAGATGCACATGGTCACCCGGTCCGGGTAGCGCATGAGCACCGACTCCACGAGCGTGCCGTCGTGCAGCCGCCACAGGGTCTTACGGGTCGTGTCGTCGTCGCACGAGATGTGCCGCACCACGGACATCAGGTCGGGCAGCAGCTCCCCGGCCAGCTTCTCCCGCGAGGCCGCAGGAATGTCGGTCCACTCGGCCGGGTCGTGCGCGTACCGCGCGAAGTAGTGCGTCGACAGCTGCTTGGCGCGGAACGGCTTCTCGCCGATCGCGGCGACGGCCTCCTTCCGCTCGGCGGGCGTCAGGTCGGCCAGGTGCAGCGGCGGCTTCTTGGCTCCGCGCGGGGCGACGAAAGTGAGTTCTCCGGGCACTGGACGGGCCACGATCGGGTGTCTCCTCAAAAGGCACGAGGTCTGACATCCCCGACGGGGGAGCGCGGCATGACGATGACGAAGCCGATGCCGAAGCCAGGAGACCTCACTGGACCGTCCCCGCGGCGGCGAGGACGACGGAAGGGCCCGCGGCGCGCACGCCACGAGCCCTTCCAGAGTACCCGCTGTCCGTCAACCCGATCCGACGGACGAAACCGACCGCCCGATCACCCGGTGCCGACGAACAACGCCAACAACAACCACACCACCGGCGCCGTCGGCAGCAACGAGTCCAGCCGGTCCATGATCCCGCCATGTCCGGGGAGCAGCGTGCCCATGTCCTTGATGCCGAGATCACGCTTGATCATCGACTCGCCGAGGTCACCGAGCGTCGCGCTCGCCGCCACCGCCAGACCGAGGATCAGGCCCTGCCACCAGGCCCCGTCGTCGATCATGAACTCCATGCACAGCGCGCCCGCCCCCATCGCGAAGGCCACCGCACCGACCAGACCCTCGCGGGTCTTGCCGGGGCTGATCCTCGGCGCCAGCTTGTGCTTGCCGAAGCGCCAGCCGACCGCGTACGCCCCGGTGTCGCTGACCACCGTCAGGATCAGGAACGTCAGCACCCGCTGCGGACCGTCGTCCGCGGTGAGCAGCATCGCCACGAACGTCGCGAGGAACGGCACGTAGAACGCGGCGAAGACACCCGCCGTGACGTCCTTCAGATACCCCTCGGGGGGCTCCGTCATCCGCCAGACGAGCACCGCGAGCGCCGTCAGCGCCATCGCCACCCAGGCACCCTCGGCGCCCCGGACGTAGCCGGCGACGACCATCGCCGCACCGCCGACCGCGAGCGGCACCAACGGAGCCTTGATCGCCTTGCGCTCCTGGAGGCGGGAGGTGAGCTCCCACAGACCCACGACCACCGCGACCGCTATCACCCCGACGAACGCCGGCTTCCAGATGAACAGCGAGGCGATGATGACGGCGCCGAGGCCGACTCCGACCCCTATGGCCGCGCCCAGGTCACGCCCCGCGCTCTTCTTCTGCCGGGGCGCCGTCGGCGCGGGCGGCGGAGGCGGGGTGGGGCTGGACATGGGCTCCTGCGGGTGCTCGTGCGGCGTCTCGTCACGGAACAGGGGACCGCTCGGGTGAGCGGCCCCCCGGCCGTGACCGTCCTGGAATCCGCCGGCGGGAACGTCGGGCACGATGGGCATGGGCCGAGTCTGCGCCGCCTGATGCCTATCGTATGCGGGACCCGCCGGGGCAGGCCCCTGGTCGGGTCCCCTGCGGCCGATGCCGCCCGGGGCCCCCCAGGAAGAGTCGTTCATCAGACCTCGAGCAGCTCGGCTTCCTTGTGCTTGAGCAGCTCGTCCACCTGCGCGACGTACTTCGCGGTGGTGTCGTCGAGCTCCTTCTCCGCGCGACGGCCCTCGTCCTCGCCGACCTCGCCGTCCTTGACGAGCTTGTCGATGGACTCCTTGGCCTTGCGGCGCACCGAGCGGATCGAGATCTTCGAGTCCTCGGCCTTGCTCTTGGCCACCTTGATGTACTCCCGGCGGCGCTCCTCGGTCAGCTCGGGGAACACCACCCGGATGATGTTGCCGTCGTTGCTCGGGTTGACGCCGAGGTCCGAGTCGCGGATGGCCTGCTCGATGTTGCGCAGCGCGCTCTTGTCGAACGGGGTCACCACGGCCATGCGCGGCTCCGGAACGGAGAACGACGCCAGCTGGTTGATGGGGGTGATGGCACCGTAGTAGTCCGCCACGATCTTGTTGAACATCGCCGGGTGCGCACGGCCGGTGCGGATCGCGGCGAAGTCCTCCTTGGCGACCACGACGGCCTTCTCCATCTTCTCCTCGGCCTCGAGGAGGGTCTCTTCGATCACCACATGCTCCTGCGTGTCGTCGCGTTGTGTCCTGCACGGTGGGTACGACCGGCAGGGCTCTGTCCATCCCCTTGCGGGGCGGTTCCCGGTTCGGGTGTCAGGCCCGGGTGCCCTGGTCGCTCACGAGCGTGCCGATCTTCTCACCCTTCACCGCGCGAGCGATATTGCCCTCGGTGAGCAGTTCGAAGACGAGGATCGGGAGCTTGTTGTCCCGGCACAGGGTGATGGCGGTGGCGTCGGCGACCTTGAGGTCGCGGGAGAGCACCTCGCCGTACTCCAGCGCGTCGAACTTGACCGCGCCGGGGTTGGCCTTCGGGTCGGAGTCGTAGACCCCGTCCACGCCGTTCTTGCCCATGAGCAGGGCCTCGGCGTCGATCTCCAGGGCCCGCTGGGCAGCGGTGGTGTCGGTGGAGAAGTACGGCATGCCCATGCCCGCGCCGAAGATGACCACGCGGCCCTTCTCCAGGTGCCGCACGGCCCGCAGCGGGATGTACGGCTCGGCGACCTGACCCATGGTGATGGCGGTCTGGACGCGGGAGTCGATGCCCTCCTTCTCCAGGAAGTCCTGGAGCGCGAGGCAGTTCATCACGGTGCCGAGCATGCCCATGTAGTCGGAGCGGGCCCGGTCCATGCCGCGCTGCTGGAGCTCGGCGCCACGGAAGAAGTTGCCGCCGCCGATCACCACCGCGATCTCCGCGCCGTCGCGTACGACCGCCGCGATCTCACGCGCGATGGCGTGCACGACGTTGGGGTCGACGCCCAGGCCCGTACCGCCGGAGAAGGCTTCTCCGGACAGCTTCAGCATGTAGCGGCCGGCCTTTTTGCCGTTGTTGTCGTCGCCCTGTACGGCGCCCTGGTTCATGGAGATCTCCTCGTGCACATACGAAGGAGGCCATTGCCTTGGGTCCTCGCGGTATCCCGTACGGCAATGGCCTCCTCGTCAGATCTGCGGTCGTCCTGCGCGGGGGCGGACGACTGCCTCAGACCCTACCGGGGTCCGGTGTCCGTCGCGTTCGCGGACGGACTCAGATGCCGACCTTGATGCGGGTGAAGCGCTTCAGGGTGACACCGGCCTCGTCCAGGATCTGCTGGACGGACTTCTTGTTGTCAAGGGCGTACGGCTGACCGAGCAGCGTCGCCTCCTTGAAGAAGCCGTTCACGCGACCCTCGACGATCTTCGGGAGCGCGGCCTCGGGCTTGCCCTCGGCGCGGGTGGTCTCCTCGGCGACGCGACGCTCGGTCTCGACGACCTCGGCCGGAACGTCCTCACGGGTGAGGTACTTCGGCGCGAAGGCGGCGATGTGCTGGGCGATGCCCTTGGCAACAGCGGCGTCGGCCTTGTCGAACTCGACGAGGACACCGATCTGCGGCGGGAGGTCCGGCATCGTGCGGTGCATGTACGAGAAGACGAAGCCGTCGGCGTACTGCGCGAAGCGGTCCAGGACGATCTTCTCGCCGAGGTTGGCGTTGGCCTCGTCGACGAACGCCTGCACGGTCTTGCCGGCCTCGATCTCGGACGCGAGCAGCGCGGCGAGGTCGGCCGGGGAGGTGGCGGCGACGTGGGCGGCGAGCTGGTCGGCGACGGCCTGGAACTTGTCACCCTTGGCGACGAAGTCCGTCTCGCACTTCAGCTCGACGAGGACACCGGAGGTGTTGTCGTCGGCGATGAGGGAGACCACGGCGCCGTTCTCGGCGGAGCGGCCCTCACGCTTGGCGACACCCTTCTGGCCCTTGATGCGCAGGGCCTCTACGGCCTTGTCGACATCGCCGTCGGCCTCGTCCAGGGCCTTCTTGCAGTCCATCATGCCGGCGCCGGTGAGCTCGCGGAGCTTCTTGACGTCAGCGGCGGTGTAGTTCGCCATGAGTCTGTTTCTCTCTCGAAGTCTGAAAGATCGGGCGGGTCCACGGGTGGACGGCGGGGGCTTCGTGGGCCCCCGCCGTCATCACCCGAAGGTCCTGAAGGGTCAGGCCTGCTCGGCGTCCGCGGCCGGAGCCTCGGCGACGGCCTCGGCCTCGGCCTCGGCGGCCGGAGCCTCGGCGACGGCCTCGGCGACAACCTCGGCGGCGTCGGCAGCCTCGGCGTCCGCGACCTTCTCGGTCTCGGCGGAGGTCTGGACCTCGTCGTCGGCCTTCTTCTCACCCTCGAGCAGGTCGCGCTCCCACTCGGCGAGGGGCTCGCCGGCGGCCTTCTCGCCCGGCTTCGAGTCGCCGGTCGCGGCGCCGGAGCGGGCGATGAGGCCCTCGGCGACGGCGTCGGCGATCACGCGGGTGAGCAGGGTGACGGAGCGGATCGCGTCGTCGTTGCCCGGGATCTTGTAGTCGACCTCGTCGGGGTCGCAGTTGGTGTCGAGGATCGCGACGACCGGGATCTTGAGCTTGCGCGCCTCGCCGACGGCGATGTGCTCCTTCTTGGTGTCCACGATCCAGACGGCGCTGGGCACCTTGGACATCTCGCGGATACCACCGAGGGTCTTCTCCAGCTTGGCCTTCTCACGCGAGAGGACCAGGAGCTCCTTCTTGGTGAGACCCGAGGCGGCGACGTCCTCGAAGTCGATCTGCTCGAGCTCCTTGAGGCGCTGCAGACGCTTGTAGACGGTGGAGAAGTTGGTGAGCATGCCACCGAGCCAACGCTGGTTGACGTACGGCATGCCGACACGCGTCGCCTGCTCGGCGATGGCCTCCTGGGCCTGCTTCTTCGTACCGACGAACATGATGGAGCCGCCGTGCGCGACGGTCTCCTTGACGAACTCGAAGGCGCGGTCGATGTACGACAGCGACTGGAGCAGGTCGATGATGTAGATGCCGTTGCGCTCCGTGAAGATGAAGCGCTTCATCTTCGGGTTCCAACGACGGGTCTGGTGACCGAAGTGGACGCCGCTCTCCAGCAGCTCCCGCATCGTGACGACGGCCATGGCCGTATCTCCTTGGGTTCTCGGTTGTGTTCCTGACGCCCCGACGCGCCATGCCCACGAGGGACCGAAAGGCGCTGCCACGACCTGTGAAGGTTGATGGCGGGGCGTGCGAAGTCGACCCGGTGACCCGAGTCGCCATAGGAAGTGTACGGGACCCCGGGAGCGGCGGGTGACGGCACTGTCCACAACCGCCGAGTAGTCCACAGAAACCGTCCGAGACGGTCCCGAACCGGTCAGGCCGGAGAACCTTTCCCCATGCACCTCACGACCCTGATCCTGACCCTCGGCCTCCTGTGGCCGGTGTCCCCGCCGCCGACGGAGATCCTCCGCGGCTGGCAGCCCCCGGCCGGCCCGTACGGCCCCGGCCACCGCGGCATCGACCTGGCGGCCCCACCCGACACCCCGGTCCTCGCCCCGGCCGCCGGCACGGTCTCCTTCGCGGGCCCCGTCGGAGGCCGCGGCGTCCTCACCCTCACCCTCCCGGGCACGGGCACTCCCCCACTGCGCACGACCTTCTCCCCGGTGACCCCGCTCGTGAAAGCGGGCACCCCGGTCCGGGCGGGCACCCCCGTCGCCCGCGTCGCCCCGGGCACCCACTGCCCCCGGAGCTGCCTCCACTGGGGCCTGCTCCGCGGCGACACCTACCTGAACCCCCTGCCCCTGGTGAGCAGGCCCCCGTCACGCCTCCTACCACCGGACGACTGACGAACACGGATCCGCCACGACCTGAGGGGGCGACGGAGCAGACGGGACCGGGGGGAGGGAGGGGGTGGGGGGTGGGGGGAGGGAGGGGGAGGCCCCCAGGGGACAGATTCGCGCCCAGGGGACAGGTTCGCGCCCAGGGGTCAGGCGCAGGGGCCGGGGCCGGCTACGCCGTGCAGGGCCATCGTGACCGCGGCCTCCGCGATCTCCGTGGGGTCCTCGGCCGCGCCGAGTTCGATGCGGCGGACGGCGGCGTCGACGACGCCCTGGAGGAGCATGGCGCCCAGGCGGGGCTGGGGCTGGCCCAGCGCGGCGAGGGCTTCGACGATCATGGCGACGAGGCCGCCGTGGGCCGCGCGGATCTTCTCGCGGGCGCCGTCGTCCAGTTCGCTCGCGGAGATCGCGACGACCGCCCGGTGGCGCCGGTCGCCGACCAGCGCCAGCTGGGTGCGGACGTACGCCTCGACCTTGCCCTCGGGCGTATCGGCACCGGCCATGGCGGTCTCGACCTCGGCGGCCCAGACGGGGAAGTCGACCGCGCAGAGCTCTTCGACGACGGCCGCGCGCGAGCGGAAGTACTCGTACACGGACGAGCGGGCCAGGCCCGTGCGCTCGGCGAGTGCGGGGAAGGTCAGCGCCTCCGTACCGCCCTCGGACAGAAGGGAACGCGCGGCGTCCAGCAGGGCGCCTCGCTGCATCGTCCGGTGCTCGGCCACGGAGGCCGCTCGAATCCTGGGCACGGCTCCACTGTACGACCGCCCCCGGGCGGGTCAGCGTCCGACGTCGGCCAGCTTGGCACGGAGCTGGAGGACGGACTTGGTGTGGATCTGGCTGACGCGGCTCTCGGTGACGCCGAGGACCTGGCCGATCTCGGCCAGGGTGAGCCCCTCGTAGTAGTAGAGCGTGACGACGGTCTTCTCCCGCTCGGGGAGGGTGTTGATCGCACGCGCGAGCAGCCTGCGGAGCTCTCGGTCCTCGGCGACCTCGACGGGGTTGTCCGCCGCCGTGTCCTCCAGGGTGTCCATCAGGGAGAGCCGGTCGCCGCCCTCTCCGCCGACGTGCAGCAGCTCTTCGAGGGCGACCACGTTCGCCAGGGACAACTGGCTGAAAACCGAGTGCAGGTCCTCCAGCGTGACGCCCATCTCGGCGGCGACCTCGCTCTCGGAGGGGGTGCGCCGGAGCTGGGCTTCGAGGGTCGCGTAGGCGCGTTCGACGTTGCGCGCCTTCTGGCGGACGGAGCGCGGGATCCAGTCCAGGGCGCGGAGTTCGTCGATCATGGCGCCGCGGATGCGGGTGATGGCGTACGTCTCGAATTTGATGGCGCGCTCGACGTCGAACTTCTCGATGGCGTCGATGAGGCCGAAGACCCCGGAGGAGACGAAGTCGGCCTGTTCCACGTTGGGCGGCAGCCCCACGCTGACACGTCCGGCGACGTACTTGACGAGCGGCGAGTAGTGCAGGATCAGCTGTTCCCGCAGCCGCTCGTCGCCCGTGTCCTTGTAGGACCGCCACAGCTCGTCGAGCGAGGTCGGTGCGGGTGGTCGCACGGCGCCCCGGGCGGCTGGGGGCACCGCAGCGCGGTCAGACCCGGAGGTGTGCTGGGGCATGCGTTGCCTTGAGCCGTTCTGCTGTCGGGTGTGTCGGTGGGAGTGTCCTGTGGGGAATCCTGGTGAGCGTAGCGTGAGTGCGCTGTTGCGGTGCGCGAACATCTGCGGATCGCGCCGGTGCGGGTGGACGTCGTCGGCCACATCTTCGAACCCGGGCCGTGGCGCGTGTCGGCCCCTCGGATCCGGCCGAGAGAACTCGGTTGCTCATCGGCTTCACCCTGTCACCCGAATGCTCCAGGTCAAGTATCGCCTCGCCGCGCGTTCGACCCCCTTGTAGCTGTGTTCGTCAACTGCCAGCCCTCTCCGTGCCGTTCGACGAAGCCGAGGGAGTGGAGTTCGTACAGCTTGGCGAGGGTGTCGTCGGGGGTGGTTCCGGCTCGGCGGGCGATGGCGGTCGTGGGGGTGGGGCCGCGGGCGGGGACGGCTTCGAGGATGTGTGCGGTGGTGGGGGCGAGCAGGTCTCTGGGGAGGACGGGGCCGCGCCGGGCGGGGGCGAGTTCGCCCATGTCGCCGACGAGTTCGATGATCTCCTCGGCGTCGGTGACGAGGGTGGCGTCGCCGCGGAGGAGTTCGTGGACGCCGGCGGAGAGTGCGCTGGTGACGGGGCCGGGGACGCCCATGGTGTGGCGGCCGAGGCGGGCGGCGGCCCGGGCGGTGACGAGGGAGCCGCTGCGGTGCTGGGCCTCGACGACGACGGTGCCGCGGGTGAGGGCGGCGATGACCCGGTTCCGGAGGATGAAGCGGCTGGGGGTGGGGTGGCTGTCGGGTGGCAGTTCCCCGATGACGAGTCCTTGTTCGGCGATGCGGCCGATGAGTTGGCCGTGGCCGCGGGGGTACGGGGTGTCGACGCCGCAGGCGAGGACGGCGGCGGTGGCTCCGCCGGCGGCGAGGGCGCCTCGGTGGGCGGCGCCGTCGATGCCGTAGGCGGCTCCGGAGATGACGACCCAGCCGTGTCGGGCGAGGCCGGTGGCGAGGTCGGCGGCGGTGTGGGCGCCGTACGGGGTGCAGGCGCGGGCTCCGACGAGGGCGACGGAGCGCAGGGCCCAGGTGCGCAGGTCGGCGGGGCCCCGGATCCAGAGGCCGAGGGGGCGGGCGTCGCCGAGGTCGTCGAGTTGACGGGGCCATTCGGTGTCGCCGGGGATGAGGAAGCGGCCGCCGAGGTGGTGGACGGTGTCGAGGTCGCGGGTGGGTTCGGCGGTGGTGGCGCGGCGGCGCCAGCTGTCGACGCGTGGGGTTCCGGTGCCGGGGAAGGGGTCGTGGCCGGGGTGGAGGAGCCGGTCGAGGAAGCCGGTGGCTCCGTATCGGCGGAGCCAGCGGCCGGCGTGTTCGTCGCCGGGTTCGACGGTTCGGGTGAGGGTGGCGCGGGCGATTCGCTCGTCCGGGTCGTGGTGGTCGGTCATGTGCGCTCCCCCGCTCCGACGGGTACGCCGCGGGCGATGCCGGTGCGCATTTCGAGGGCGAGGGCGATGTCCTGGCTGTCGGGCCGGTCGTGTCCGGCGAGGTCGGCGACGGTCCAGGCGACGCGGAGGACGCGGTCGAGGCCGCGGGCGGTGAGGAGTCCGCGTTCGATGTCGCGTTCGGCGGTGGCGAGGGCGCCGGGTGCGGCGAGGTGGCGGGTACGGAGTTCGTGTCCGGGGATCTCGCTGTTGACGGTCCAGGGGGTGTCGGCGAGGCGTGCGGCGGCGCGGGCTCTGGCTTCGTGGACGCGGTCGGCGACGGTGGCAGTGGTTTCGCCTCGTCCGCCCTGGCCGAGGAGGTCGGCGCGGGTGACGGGTTCGACTTCGACGCGGAGGTCGACGCGGTCGAGGAGGGGTCCGGAGAGGCGTGCCTGGTAGCGGCGGACGAGTGAGGCGGGGCATTCGCAGCCGGCGCCCTGGAGGGTGTGCCGTCCGCAGGGGCAGGGGTTGGCGGCGAGGGCGAGGAGGAAGCGGGCGGGGAGGCGGACGACGCCGGCGGCGCGGGCGATGACGACGTGTCCGGATTCGAGGGGCTGGCGGAGGGCGTCGAGGACTTTGCCGGAGAACTCGGGGGCTTCGTCGAGGAAGAGGATTCCGCGGTGCGCCAGGGAGACGGCGCCGGGCCTGGGGAGGCCGTTGCCGCCGCCGACGAGGGACTGCATGGTGGCGGAGTGGTGGGGTGCGCAGTAGGGGGCGCGGCGGACGAGGGGTTCGCCGGGCGGGAGGATGCCGGCGACGGAGTGGACGGCGGTGACTTCGAGGGATTCCTGTCGGGTGAGGGGCGGGAGGATGCCGGGGAGTCGTTCGGCGAGCATGGTCTTGCCGGCGCCGGGCGGTCCGGAGAGCAGGAGGTGGTGGCTGCCTGCGGCGGCGATCTCCAGGGCTCGGCGGGCCCGGTGTTGGCCGGCGACGTCGGCGAGGTCGGGTCCTTCGGTGGGGCCGGTGGTGAGTCCGGTGCCGATGCCGGCGCCGGGGACGAGGAGTCCGGCGAGCATGGCGTCGGGTCGGCCTTCCTCGGTGGGTTCCTCGTCGGGGACGGGTTCGTCGGTGAGGACGGCGATGAGTTGGCGGAGGGTGCGGACGCCGAGGACGGAGACGCCGGGGACGAGGGATGCTTCGCCGGCGGTCTGTTCGGGGACGACGACCTGGTGGTAGCCGGCGTCGGCGGCGGCGAGGACGGCGGGCAGGACTCCTCGGACGGGTCGGACGCGGCCGTCGAGTCCGAGTTCGCCGATGAGGACGAGGTCGGCGATGGTGCGGGGGTCGATGCGTTCGGCGGCGCCGAGTACGGCGGCGGCGACGGCCAGGTCGAAGCCGCTGCCGCTCTTGGGGACGGATGCCGGGCTGAGTCCGACGGTGAGTTTCTTCTGGGGCCATTCGGCGCCGGAGTTGACGACGGCGGCGCGGACGCGGTCGCGGCTCTCGCTGAGGCTCTTGTCGGGGAGGCCGACGAGGGTGAAGGCGGCGACGCCTGGTTCGAGGTCGGCCTGGACTTCGACGACGACGCCTTCGACGCCGACGAGGGCGACGGAGCAGGTGCGGGCGAATCCCATCAGGCCACCCCCTGGGCGTGGGTGAGGACGGGGGCGCCCTTGTGGGGCAGGACGATGCCGATGAGGTCGATGCGGACGCCGCCGGCGGGGGCCGGGGTGCCGCTGTGGTCGAGCCAGCAGTCGGCGAGGCGGCGGAGCCGTTCGGCCTTGGTCGGGGTGACGGCGGCCATCGGGTGTTCGTAGGTGCCGTGGCGTCGGGTCTTGACCTCGCAGATGACGAGGGTGTCGCCGTCGCGGGCGACGATGTCGATCTCTCCGGTGCGGCCGCAGCGCCAGTTGCGGGCGAGGATGCGCATGCCGGTCGCGGTGAGCCGGCGGGCGGCCAGTTCTTCGCCGTACCGTCCGAGGGCTTGGGTCCTGTTCATGGGGTACCACCTCCGTCACCGACTGTGACGGGGTGAGGCGGACCGTGTGCGGCGCTGTGGACGGCTGGAGGCCTGTGGAGAACTCGCTCACCCCTGGGGGTGGTTCGCTCCCCCTTGGCGGCGGCTCCGGTGTCAGCTGCCGGGGAGTTCGAGGTCGCTCTTGTTGAGTTCCTCGATGTTCACGTCCTTGAAGGTCAGGACGCGGACCTGCTTGACGAACCTGGCGGGCCTGTACATGTCCCAGACCCAGGCGTCGGCCATGCTGACCTCGAAGAAGACTTCGCCCTGGACCGAGTGCACCTGCATCTCGTAGTCGTTGGTGAGGTAGAAGCGCCGCTCGGTCTCGATCACGTATTTGAACAGCCCGACGACGTCGCGGTACTCCCGGTAGAGCTTCAGCTCCATCTCGGTCTCGTACTTCTCGAGGTCCTCGGCGCTCATGGCATGTTCCCCTTCAGCCGTGCGTCCACCTATTGTGCGCCAGCCGTGCGCGCCCCTAAACGATTTCCGGGGCGAGAACCACCGGTGCACTCGGAGGTCCCTCGTCGAGCAGCGTGCGCAGCAGCTCGGCGAGTCTGGTCGGGTACACCGTCTCACGGGCCGCCGACAGTTCGGCGGAGGTCCACCATCTGAGGCCCGCGAGGCTGCGGGTCTCCAGCTCCGTGAGGGCCTGGGGCCGGGGTTCGGTGCCGGTTCGGCGGACGCGGGCGAGGTAGTACCACTCGTCCTGGTCCCAGCGGCGTCCGTCGAAGGGGAAGGAGCAGTACCGCTGCCAGAGCACGGGTCCGAGTTCGGCGTCGGTGATGCCGGTCTCCTCGGCGAGTTCGCGCAGGGCGGCCTCCGCCCGGGTCTCGTCGCCCTCCAGCCCTCCGCCGGGGGTGAACCACCAGGTGTCGGCGGGGTCGTCCGGTTCGTATCCGTGCATGAGCAGGATGCGGTCGTCGGGATCGAGGAGGACGACTCTGGCGACCTGTCGCGGTGTGGGATCCGGTTCCGTCGGCGGTGCGGGATCCGGTTCCGTGAGAGAGGCCCGGTCCGGGGCGGGATCTGTCATGTGCCCACCTTCTCCCGTCCCCCGGGGCGTCCTCCGGGACGTTCCCCGGATCGTCCCCCGGCTCGCGCTCCGGTTCCCGTCCCGGCCGGTCGCCGGGTCAGGAGGCGCGCCACCGGCCCGCACGCGGCTCCCGCCAGGATCAGTACACACCCGGCCACGATCGCCGTGAAGAGGGCCGTGAAGGGCCCGGGCCGGGAGATGCCGCCGGGGAGGGCGGCGAAGCCCGTCGCGGGCTCCAGGAGGCCGTTGGCGGGCCAGGCGACGGCGTCGACCCTGCCGATGACCGTGGAGCGGGGCACGGAGCCCTGTCCGGCCTCGTCGAGGTGGCTGCGGGAGTCGAGCGAGGTGTGGCGGTCGTCGCCGAGGAGGAAGAGGTTTCCTTCGGGGACGGTCGCGGAGAAGTCCTGGCCGGAGGCGACGATGCGGCCGCCGATGCCGGGGCGGAGGTAGGGCTCGTGGACGGCCTTGCCGTTGACGGTGAGCCGGCCGTCGGCGTCGCAGCAGGCGATTGTGTCGCCGCCGACGGCGACGACGCGCTTGACCATCGGGGAGCCGCCCCACAGGGGGTCGGTGAAGACGACGATGTCGCCGCGTCGTACTTCGTCGCCGTCGATGCGTTCGGCGAGGACGCGGGAGCCGACGGCGATCGTCGGGGTCATGGAGTCGGTGGGGACGGTGTACGGCTGGTAGAGCACGGCTCCCCAGATGAATCCGCCGAGGAAGAGCGCGGAGCCGAGGGCCACGGCCAGCCCCGACAGCATGCTGCCGAGGCGGCCGCGGCCGCCCTTGACTCGTGTGTTTCCGCTCATGCGCACCCCAGAGGTCTGTCGACGGTCCGGGACGGCAATCTACCCGCGGGTCACTACTCGGCGGTATGCCCTGCCGTGTGCTTCTTCCGGCGCCAGAGCACCAGCGGGAGGGCTCCGGCGAGTCCGGCCGCGCCGAGGGGTGCGGCGGCCACGGCCTGGTTGAGGCCGGGCTGGTCGAAGACGTCGGGTACGGGGAGGGTGGCCCAGCGGGTGACGGGCCAGGCGATGACGACGGCACGGCCCACGACCTGGTCGTTGGCGACGGTGCCACCGCCGGGGAGCTGCTGGTGGAAGCGGGAGTCCAGCGAGTTCTGGCGGTTGTCGCCCATGACCCAGATGCGGCCCTCGGGGACCTTGATCGGGCCGAAGGAGTCCTGGCAGGGGACGGAGCCCGGGGCGAGGTACGAGGTCTCGTCCAGGGCCTTGCCGTTGAGGACGACCTTGCCGCCCTCCTTGCAGGAGACGGTGTCGCCGCCGACGGCGATGACCCGCTTGATGAGGTCCTTCTCCTCTGCGGACGGCATGAGGCCGATGAAGCTGAGGAACTTCTGGACGACGTTCGGCTCGGGGGTCTCCTGGCCCTCCAGCCAGCCGCCCGGGTCGTGGAAGACGACGACCTCGCCGCGCTCCGGCTCGGAGCCGAACCACGGGGTGAGCTTGTCGACGAGGACCCGGTCACCGCGCTGCAGGGTGTTCATCATCGATTCCGAGGGGATCGAGAACGCCTGCACCAGGAAGGTCTTGATCAGCAGCGCGAGCACCAGGGCGATGCCGATGAGGAGGGGCAGTTCCTTCCAGAAGGAACGCGGTTTCTTCGGGCCCTTCCCCGGCTTGCCCGCCTCCTCGTCGTCGTGCGCCAGTTCGTCACCCGTCACGTCGTCACCCGTCACGTCGTCACCGATGGCCTCGTCGGCCCTCTTCTCGGGCTCATCGTGTCCGGATCGTGCGCCGACGGCCAAATCCCCCACATCAACTCCTCACTCCGTGCGATCGCCTGCCCCGGAACAGGGACAGGCCCACCACTCCCATAACGAGCAGAAGTTCCGCAGGGGTCGGGAGCCCGGGCAATCCGTTCAGATTCCGCTGGGACACACTATGCGACAGACCGAGCGCGGGCTCGGAACCCGCAAGCCCGTCCGGTACGGCGGCGAAGGTCTCGCGCTCCTCCAGGCGCCGCCAGTGTCCGACGGGCCAGGCGATCACGACCGCGCGCCCCACGACCTGCTCCTCGGAGACGGTTCCGCGGTCCTTCTCGTCGAGGTGGAAGCGGGAGTCGGCCGAGTCGGACCGGTGGTCGCCGAGGACGAAGATCCGGCCCTCCGGGACCTGCACCTCGAAGGGGATGGTGGAGGGCTTGTTCCCCGGGTGCAGGTACGGCTCGTCCAGGGGTACGCCGTTGACGGTGAGGCGGCCGTCCTCGCCGCAGCAGCGGACGGTGTCGCCGCCGACGGCGACGACCCGCTTGATGAGGTCGCGGTCGTCGGCCGAGGGCAGCAGTCCGATGAAGGTCAGGGCCTGCTTGACCTGCTTGACGCCGATGGGGTCCTCGGCGGCCGGCGCGGCGTCCTGCTGGAGCCAGTTGCCGGGGTCCTTGAAGACGACGACGTCGCCGCGCTGCGGGCGGGAGCCGAACCAGGGGGTGAGTTTGTCGACGAGGACCCGGTCCTCGATGCGGATCGTCTGCTCCATGGAGCCGGAGGGGATGACGAACGCCTGGACGAGGAAGGTCTTGAGGACGAGCGCGATGAGGACGGCGACGGTGATCAGGACCGGGATCTCCCGGATCGCGGAGCGCTGACGGCGCCGCTTGACCTTGCGGGCGAGTCTGCGCCGCTCGGCCCGGCCGGGCAGGGGTGCGGTGCCGGGTCCGTCGGCGGGCGCGCCGGACGGGCGGCCGCGGCTACCCATGGGGGCCCGTGACGTGTCCGTCGGCCGGTGGCGCCGGTACGGCGTCGAAGGCGGCCGTGCCGGGGGCGACGGTGGACCAGCGGTCGGAGGGCCAGACGATCCAGTCGGCGCGCCCGACGACCTTGTCGACGGGGACCATGCCGCCGCCGGGGTTGCCCAGGTGGTCGCGGGAGTCGCTGGACTGGCTGCGGTGGTCGCCCATGACCCAGAGCTTGTCCGGGGGGACGACGATGTCGAAGGGGACGCTGGACGGCCGGTCGCCGAGCATCACGTACTGCTCCTGGACGGGGACGCCGTTGACGGTGAGGCGGCCGTCCTTGTCGCAGCAGACCACCCGGTCGCCTCCGATGCCGACGACCCGTTTCACGAAGTCGGTCTCGTCGGGTTCGGCGAGTCCGAGGGCGGCTCCGGCGTCGTGCAGGAGTCCGGTGACCGGATTGCCGTCGAGGTCCTCGCGTACGAAGGAGCCGGTGCCGTCGAAGACGACGACGTCACCCCGGCCCGGCTCGCTGCCGAAACGGTATGCCAGCTTGTTGACGAGGATCCGGTCGCCGACCTGGAGCCCCGGCTCCATCGAGCTGCTGGGGATCAGGAACGGCTGTGCCACGAAGTGGCTCAGGAGCAGCAGGAAGAGGACGCAGGCGACGCCCGTGATTCCCGTGCGCCGCCAGGAAACGCGCGCGGAGCGCGACCCCGCCTCCGTGTCGGTGGAGGGGTCGCGCTCCGTGTGCTGTGCTTCGGTGTCCATCGGGGACAGAGCCTATCCGGCCCGTCTGTGCGAGGACCCGCAAGCTTCGCGTGAGCGGTGAGCCGGGGCTCAGCGGTCGCGCTTCTCCTTGATCTTGGCAGCCTTGCCGCGCAGCTCACGCAGGTAGTAGAGCTTGGCGCGACGGACGTCACCGCGGGAGACGAGCTCGATCTTCTCGAAGATCGGGCTGTTCACCGGGAAGGTGCGCTCGACGCCGACGGAGAACGAGACCTTGCGGACCGTGAAGGTCTCGCTGACGCCCGAGCCCTGGCGGCGGATGACGACGCCCTTGAACTGCTGGATACGGGAGCGGTTGCCTTCGATGACGCGCACGTGGACGTTGACCGTGTCGCCGGGGCGGAAGGCGGGGAGGTCGGAGCGGAGCGAACCCGCGTTGACCTGGTCGAGCAGGGAGGCCATGGAGGTCTCTTTCCTCGCTGATGCCACAGGTCATCAGCGGTACGTTCGGATGTCTGGGATGCCGTTCGTCCCTGGCGGGCGTCGTTCCCCCTGTGGCAGGGGCGCGCGCCGGGCGGACGGCAGCGGCCTATTCTTCCACGTCGTCGAGCCTGCGCCAAAATCGGCCGCCGGGCTCGGGGGCCCACCCCATCATGGAGAGGATCTCGCGGTCCTTCTTGTCGAAGGCGGTCGGATCGCAGCGCTCGATGAGGTCGGGCCGGTTGGCGACGGTGCGCCGGAAGGCCTCGTCCCGGCGCCAGCGGGCGATCTTGCCGTGGTGCCCGCTGAGCAGGACGTCGGGGATGCCCCGGCCGCGCCACTCGGGGGGCTTGGTGTAGACGGGCCCCTCCAGGAGGTTGGCCATGGCGCCGGGGGCGAAGGAGTCGTCGCGGTGGGACTCGGCGTTGCCGAGGACGCCGGGCAGGAGGCGGGCGACGGCCTCGGTGACGACGAGGACGGCCGCCTCGCCGCCGGCGAGGACGTAGTCGCCGATGGAGACCTCGTAGACGGGCATGCGGGTGGCGTACTCGTCCATGACGCGGCGGTCGATGCCCTCGTAGCGGGCCGGGGTGAAGATCAGCCAGGGCCGCTCGGAGAGCTCGACGGCGAGTTCCTGGGTGAAGGGCCGGCCGCTGGGGGTCGGTACGACGATGACCGGGCCGTGGGCGCCGGCCTCGTAGCCGTCGGCGAGCGTCTGGTCGAGCGCGTCGCCCCAGGGCTCGGTCTTCATGACCATGCCGGGGCCGCCGCCGTACGGGGTGTCGTCGACCGTGTTGTGCCGGTCGTAGGTCCAGTCGCGCAGGTGGTGGACGTGGACGTCGAGCTGGCCTCGCGCGCGTGCCTTGCCCACGAGGGAGACGTTCAGCGGTTCGAGGTACTCGGGGAAGATCGTGACGACGTCGAGCCTCATGCCTCCTCCTCCCCGGACTTCTCCCCGGACTCCTCGCCGGACTCCTCGCCGGATTCCTCGCGGGAGGAGACGATCTCGGCGCGGTCGTCGATCAGACCGGGCGGCGGGTCGATGACGGCCCGCTGCTCCTCCAGGTCGATCTCGGTGACGATCTCCGAGACGAAGGGGATCATCAGCTCGGTGCCGTCGGGGCGCTCGACGATGAAGAGGTCCTGGGACGGCAGGTGGGAGATCTCGGTGATGCGGCCGATCTCGGTGCCGTCGGCGAGGACGACGTCGAGGTCCATGAGCTGGTGGTCGTAGTACTCGTCCTCCTCCTCCGGCATCTCCTCGGGGTCGACCTCGGCGATGAGGAGGATGTTGCGCAGGGCCTCGGCTCCGGTGCGGTCGCGGACGCCCTCGAAGCGCAGCAACAGCTTCCCGCTGTGGACCCGGCCGGTCTCGATGGTCAGCGGCCCGGCGGAGGCCGGGTCGGTGAGCAGTACGGCTCCGGGGCCGAGCCTGAGCTCGGGCTCGTCCGTCCGCACCTCGACGGTGACCTCGCCCTTGATGCCGTGGGCGCGGCCGATCCGCGCGACTACCAACTGCACTGCTCCACACTCTCCTGTCACACAGCTCGTACGACACAAACGACAACGGGCCGGGGTGGGCTCGTAAGCCCTCCCCGGCCCGTGCCGGCACATCATTCAACCGATGTGGCCGACTTGTTCAGCGGACCTGGTCCACGTCGACGAGGTCGACTCGGATCCCACGGCCGCCGATGGCGCCCACGACGGTACGCAGCGCACGCGCGGTGCGGCCGTTGCGGCCGATCACCTTGCCGAGGTCGTCGGGGTGCACCCGGACCTCCAGCACGCGGCCACGGCGCAGGTTGCGCGAGGCGACCTGCACATCGTCGGGGTTGTCGACGATGCCCTTCACGAGGTGCTCGAGAGCCTCCTCGAGCATGCTCAGGCCTCGGTCGACTCGGTCGACGCGGCCTCGGCCTCGTCAGCCTTCTTGTCGGCCTTCTTGGCCTTCGGGGTGATGGCCTCACCCTTGTCGTCGCCGCCCTCGAGGGTCTTCGCGAACTCGTCGAACGACGCGCGCTTCGCCTCCTTGGTGGCGGGGACGAGCAGCGCCTTCTCGGGGGCCGGGAGGCCCTTGGCCTTCTGCCAGTCGCCCGTGAGCTTCAGGATGGCGAGGACCGGCTCGGTCGGCTGGGCGCCGACGGACAGCCAGTACTGCGCACGCTCGGAGTCGACCTCGATACGCGACGGGTTGTACGTCGGGTGGTAGAGGCCGATCTCCTCGATCGCGCGACCGTCCCGGCGGGTGCGGGAGTCGGCGACGACGATGCGGTAGTGGGGCTGGCGGATCTTACCGAGGCGCTTGAGCTTGATCTTGACTGCCACTGGAGTGGTGTCTCCTGGTCTTGACGTGGTTGGGCACTTGAGATGCCACGTGGGGTTGCGGTACTCGTATGCCCGATGGACGCGTCAGCCGGAGGAGAGAGGGGTCCTATGCGACTGTCGAGTACAGCTAGCCATTGTGCCACACGCCGAGGGGGTGCCTCGTCGGTCAGGCCGGCCGCTCGCCCGGCCTGACCGACGAGGCACCCCCTGAGCGTCAGCCGGCGGCGCCCACCGTCTCCGGGATGCGGAAGGGCTTGCCGCAGCCGCCGCAGACGATCGGGGCCTGGGCCAGCACGGAGGGCACGACGCGGACGTTCCGCCCGCAGTCGCAGACGGCCTTGACGCGGACGCCGCCGCCGGAGGAACCGTGCCGGGCGGCCGGGCCCCGGAAGGAGCGCTTGGTGTCGGTCGCCGTGGCGACCATGTGGGCCTTGAGGGCCCGCTGGAGCCGCTCGATGGTCGGCCGGTAGCGCCGCCGCGCCTCCGGGTTGAGCGTGACCAGGGAGAAGCCGCTGCTGGCGTGTGGCTCCTCGGGGTGGTCGAGCCCCATCTCCTCGGCGATCGCGAGGAATCTGCGGTTGTGATAGCGGCCTGCGCGGGAGGTGTCGCGGACCCCCCGGGCGGCGGCGATGCCGTGGACTGCCTCGTGGAGCAGTCGCTCGAAGGAGAGCTCGGCGCCGCAGGCGGACGAGGACTCTCCGATCAGGGACTCGGGCGCGGCAAGATCGGGCAGCTCGGGGTGGTGCCGCTGAATGTCGGCCCACGCCTGTGCCAGCTCTGCGGCGAGAACAGGTGGTGTCGTGCTCACGTCGTGTACAACGAGCCGAAGTGCCCCCGGGTTCCATTCCGGGGCATCCCAAATATTTTGCACTTACCCGTCAGTTGCCGTTGATGCGTCCTGACGAGGGCCAGTGCGCTGATCTGCGGAGAAGGCGCGCAGGGGGCGTCAAGCTGGTGCGTAGTGGCGCATACGCCCTGGCGCATATCCGTGGTGCGCACGCCCCCGGAAGGGGTTCCCGACGCGTCCCGGGACGGCCCGGGAGGGGGGTGCGAAGCGTTGCGGAGACATGAGGGAAGCGTTGCGGGGACATTACCGGGTCCGCGTGCGGGGGCACGCACCGCCCCTCCCCCGGGCGAATCGGTGCGGCGCGAGCACTGGACGCGGCCGGGGATGCGCAGTTCCCTGACTACGGGGGGCTGTCGTCCAGGCACGGATTGGGGCTCTTTCCATGACACCTACGCTCGTCCCGCACCACCCCGCGCGTGACTGGGCCGAGATCCAGGAACGCATGCTCGTCCCGCTCTACGAGGCGGTGTACGACCGCGTCGGTGTGGGGGCGCGGTCCCGGTTGCTCGGCCTCGGCTCGGGCTCCGGCCTGGCGCTGCTGATGGCGGCGGCGCGGGGTGCGCGGGTGGCCGGTGTGGACCGGGACCACGCGCGCGTGGAGCTGGCCAGGGAACGTCTTCCGGAGGACGTGGTGGTCACGGAGGGCGTGCCGGAGGGCGGCGGCCCATACGACGTGATCACGGCGTTCCACGCGACGGACGGGCTCCTGCCGGAGCTCGCGGCGCTCACCCGTTCGGCGCAGTCGGGCGCGACGGTCGTTCTCGCGGGGTGGGGGCCGCCGGAGCGGTGCGCGACGGAGCCGGTGCTGCGGGTCGTCGCGGCGCGTCTCGCGGACCGGGCGCCGTCGCCTCGTGTCGATCTGGACGGTCTGGTGGCCGGGGCGGGGCTCCGGCCCGCGGGGTCGGGGCGGGTGGCGTGCCCGTTCGGGTACGCGGACGCGTCGAGCGCCGTGCGCGGCCTGCTGTCGACGGGGGCGTTCGACGAGGCGGTGCGGGCGAGCGATCCCTCGCAGGTGGAGAAGGAGATCGAGGAGGCGCTCGCCCCGTACGTCCGCGCGGACGGGACGGTGTGGATGCCGAACGTCTTCCGGTACGTGCTCGCCCGGGTGCAGTAGGGCCCGTGGGCACCCGTGGTCAGGCGTCCTCGCGGCCCGGGCGGGTGATGCCCGCCGCGCTGTAGGCCGCGGCCTCCTCCAGGGTCTCGTTCGCGAGGAGGGCGGCGGCCAGGGCGTCCAGTTGGGGGCGGTGCTCGCGGAGCTGTCGTACCGCGCTCTCGTAGCACTCGTCGACGATGCGGCGCATCTCGGCGTCGACGGTGTCGAGGGTGGCGGGGGCGGCGGAGAGGCCGTAGGCCTGCTGGGCGTCGCTGGGGATGGCGGTGAGGCGGCCGACGCGCTCGCTCATGCCCCAGCGGCCGGCCATTCCCCGGGCGATGGAGGTGACCTGCTCCAGGTCGCTCTCGGAACCGGTCGTGACGACGCCGAAGACGACCTTCTCGGCCGCCATGCCGCCGAGGGCGCCGATGATCCGGCCGCGCAGGTACTCCTCGGTGTAGGCGTACTTGTCGACGTCGGGGGTGGAGAGGGTGACGCCGAGGGCCCGGCCGCGCGGCACGATGGTGATCTTGCGGACCGGGTCGGCGCCGGGCTGGAGCATGCCGAGCAGGGCGTGGCCGCTCTCGTGGTAGGCGGTGCGGCGCCGCTCCTCCTCCGGCATGACCAGCGGCCGTTCGGCGCCGAGCTGGACCTTCTCCAGGGCGTCGGAGAGGTCGGACTGGGTGACGGCCCGCTGGTCGCGCTTGACCGCGAGGAGGGCGGCCTCGTTGGCGAGGTTGGCGAGTTCGGCGCCGGTCATGCCCGGGGTCGTGCGGGCCACGTGCTCCAGGTCGACGTCCTTGGCGAGCGGGATCTCCCGGGTGTGGATCTTCAGGATGGCCTCGCGCCCGCCCCGGTCCGGCGGGTTGACGTGGACGATCCGGTCGAAGCGGCCGGGCCGGGTGAGGGCGTGGTCGAGGACGTCGGCGCGGTTGGTGGCGGCGAGGACGATGACGCCCTCGGAGCCGGTGAAGCCGTCCATCTCGGTGAGGATCTGGTTGAGGGTCTGCTCGCGCTCGTCGTGACCGCCCATGCCGGAGCCGCCGCCGCGGGCGCGGCCGATGGTGTCGATCTCGTCGATGAAGATGATCGCGGGGGCGACCTTGCGGGCCTCGGCGAAGAGCTCCCGCACCCGGGAGGCGCCGACGCCGACGATCATCTCGATGAACTCGGAGGCGGAGGCGGAGAAGAAGGGCACTCCGGCCTCGCCCGCGACCGCCCGGGCCAGCAGGGTCTTGCCGGTGCCGGGTGGGCCGGCGAGGAGCACGCCGCGCGGCATCCTGGCGCCCATCTCGCGGTAGGCGGCGGGGTTCTTCAGGAAGTCGACGACGTCGTTGAGCTCGCTCTCGACCTCGTCGATGCCGGCGACGTCCGCGAAGGTGGTGCGTTTGCCGCCCTCCAGCTCGACGGGCTTGGGCGGGGTCTTCCGGCCGAGCATGCCGCCGCCCATGCCGCCCATGCCCGAGCGCATCCGGCGGGCGATGAACACCCACAGCAGGACGAGCAGCAGCATCGGGGCGAGCGAGATGAGGAGGTTGGCGAGGAAGCTGCGTTCCCGGACGACGGGTTCGGCGGTGACGGTGACGTTCTGCTTGGTCAGCTGCGCCCACAGGTCGTCGTCGGCGAAGGCGGGCCGCTGAGTGGTGAACTTGGTGTAGTCGCCCTTGCCGTCGGGGACGGGCCGCTCCTCCTTCAGCTGTCCCTGGATCGCGTCGCCCTTGGAGTAGATCTTGGTGACGTTGCCGGCGGCGACCTGCTTGCTGAACTCGGTGTACGAGACGTTCGGCCCGTCGCCCTCGTTGAAGAACGACAGGACGACGTTGGCGAGCAGGTACACGGCGAGCGCGGTGAGGATGAGTCCGCCCCAGCCGCCCGGCATCTTCCTCTTGGCCGGCGGGGGCGGCGGGGCCCCTTCCGAGCGCCAGGGCTGATCGGTCCGGTCGCGCGGGGGTACGGGGTTGGCCACGTGACTCTCCTCGGGGCGGCAGTGGCCCCAGTATCGAAGAGCGGGAGAAACCCGGCATCGCGGGCGATCCCCCGGAGTGAAGAGGCGCGAAAAGGGGCCCGGGGCGGTTTCACACCGCTCCGGGCCCCTCGTACGGCTTCGCTCAGCCCATGAACTTCTTGAACTCGTCCGGGAGCTCGAAGTCCTTCGGGCTCTGGCCCGCCGCCGGGAGACCGAAGGCGCCGCCCTGCTGCGCCTGCTCGCGGCGCTCGGCCTCGGCCTGCTCCTCGGCCTTCCGCTTCATCGGGTTGCCGCTCTTGCGCTTGCCCTTGGCCTGCTTGACCTGCTTCTTCTGCCGGCCGGGGCCGCCGCCCATGCCCGGCATGCCCGGCATCCCCGGCAGGCCGCCGCCCTGCGCCATGCGGGACATCATCTTGCGGGCCTCGAAGAACCGCTCGACCAGGCCCTTCACCGCGCTGACCTCGACGCCGGAGCCCTTGGCGATACGGGCGCGGCGGGAGCCGTTGATGATGGTCGGGTCGTGGCGCTCGCCCGGGGTCATCGACTTGATGATGGCGGCCGTGCGGTCGACGTCCCGCTCGTCGATGTTGGCGATCTGCTCCTTCATCTGGCCCATGCCCGGCAGCATGCCGAGCAGCTTCGAGATGGAGCCCATCTTGCGGACCTGCTCCATCTGGGCGAGGAAGTCGTCCAGGGTGAAGTCCTGGCCCTTCTTCGACGCGAGCTTCGAGGCCATCTTGGCGGCCTCGTCCTCGTCGAAGGTCTGCTGGGCCTTCTCGATGAGGGAGAGCATGTCGCCCATGCCGAGGATGCGCGACGCCATGCGGTCCGGGTGGAACGCGTCGAAGTCGTCGAGCTTCTCGCCGTTGGAGGCGAACATGATCTGCTTGCCGGTGACGTGCGCGATGGAGAGCGCGGCACCACCACGGGCGTCGCCGTCGAGCTTGGAGAGCACGACGCCGTCGAAGCCGACGCCGTCGCGGAAGGCCTCGGCGGTGTTGACCGCGTCCTGACCGATCATCGCGTCGACGACGAAGAGGATCTCGTCGGGCGAGACCGCGTCGCGGATGTCCGCGGCCTGCTGCATCAGCTCCTGGTCGATGCCGAGGCGGCCGGCGGTGTCGACGACGACCACGTCGTACATCTTGGTCCGCGCGTACTCGATCGAGTCCTTCGCGACCTGGACCGGGTCACCGACGCCGTTGCCCGGCTGCGGGCCGTAGAAGGCCACGCCCGCGCGGTCGGCGACGACGGAGAGCTGGTTGACGGCGTTGGGGCGCTGGAGGTCGCAGGCGACGAGCAGCGGGGAGTGGCCCTGGCTCTTGAGCCAGACGCCGAGCTTTCCGGCGAGGGTCGTCTTACCGGCACCCTGGAGACCGGCGAGCATGATCACGGTCGGGGCGGTCTTCGCGAACCGCAGGCGCCGGGTCTCGCCGCCGAGGATGGCGATGAGCTCCTCGTTGACGATCTTGATGACCTGCTGGGCGGGGTTCAGGGCCTGCGAGACCTCGATCCCGAGGGCGCGCTCCTTGACCTGCTTGATGAAGGACCGGACGACCGGCAGGGCGACATCCGCTTCGAGCAGCGCGATACGGATCTCGCGCGCGGTGGCGTCGATGTCCGCCTCGGACAGACGGCCCTTGCCGCGGAGGTTCTTGAAGGTCGCTGCAAGGCGGTCGGAGAGGGTATCGAACACGGCGGTCGCGGATCCTCAGGTGTCGGGGGCGGTCGGACTGCCCTCCAGGGTATCGGGCCGCTCGGAGGATGTGCCCCCGCCCACCGGATCCGGTGGGCGGGGGCGGGTCGTGGGGCGGGTCGTGCGGCGGGGCGGTTCCGGGGTTCAGCGCAGCGCCGACTCCAGTGCCCGGGCCAGGTCCACCGCCTCCTCGTCGGGGAGCAGGGAGCCGTCGGGGCGGGTCACGTACAGGGTGTCGACGGCGTTCGCGCCCAGGGTGGAGACGTGGGCGCTGCGGACGCGGACCGCGGCGCCCTCCAGGGCGCGGCCGATGCGGTGGAGGAGGCCGGGGGCGTCCTGGGCGCGGACCTCGATGACGGTGGCGAGGCGGGAGTCGGCCGCGGCGACGGTGACGCGGGGCGGCGGGGCGGTGAGGCCGCGCCTGCGGGGGTAGGCCGCTTCGCGTTCGGCGAGGCGGGCGGGGATGTCGAGGGAGCCGTCGAGGGCGCGGACGAGGTCGGCGCGGAGCCGGGTGGCCTCGGGCAGGGAGCCGTACTCGGCGGCGACGCGCCAGTCGAGTACGAGGACCGCGCCGGAGCCGAGGCCGGTGGGGAGTTCGACGGCGCGGAGGTCGGCGGCCCGAACGGTGAGCCGGTGGAGGGCGAGGACGCCGGCGACGGCGGGGAGGACGCCGGGCTGGTCGGGCAGGGCGATGACGAGTTCCACGCCGATGGGTTCGGGGGTGTCGTCGTCGGGGGCTTCGGGGTCGACGGCCGCTTCGGTACGGGTGTGGAGGGCGAGGACGGGTTCGCCGGTGCGCAGGGCCTCGATGGCGAGGCGTTCCTGTTCGGCGCTGGGCGCGGCGGCCTCGGGGTCGGGGAGGGTTTCGCCCGCGAGGACGCCGGCGACCCGTTTGACCAGGTCGGCGACGAGCGAGGCGCGCCAGGAGGACCAGGCGGCGGGGCCGGTGGCGAGGGCGTCGGCCTCGGTGAGGGCGTGGATCAGTTCCAGGGTGCCGAGGGTGCCGACGGCGGCGGCGACGGACTGGACGGTGGCGGGGTCGTCGAGGTCGCGGCGGGTGGCGGTCTCGACGAGGAGCAGGTGGTGGCGGACGGCGGTGGCGATGACGCCGGTGTCGGTGCGGTCGAAGCCGATGCGGGTGGCGAGGTCGCGGGCGATGGTCTCGCCGGCGACGGAGTGGTCGCCGGGCCAGCCCTTGCCGATGTCGTGGAGGAGGGCGGCGACGAGGAGGAGGTCGGGGCGGCCGACGCGGCGGGTGAGGGAGGCGGCGCGTACGGCGGTCTCGACGAGGTGGCGGTCGACGGTCCAGGTGTGGACGGGGTTGCGCTGGGGGCGGCACCGCACCCGCTCCCAGTCGGGGAGCAGGCGGGTGATCAGCCCTTCGGCCTCCAGTGCCTCCCAGACGGGCACGGTCGCCTCGCCCGCGCCGAGGAGGGTGACGAGTTCCTCGCGGGCCTCGGCGGGCCACGGCACGGGCAGGGGTTTGGCGGCGGCCGCGAGGCGGCGTACGGCGTGCAGGGAGATCGGCAGGCCGGACTGGGCGGCGGCCGCGGCGGCCCTCAGGGGGAGGACGGGGTCGCGTTCGGGTTTGGCGGTGCGGGCGAGGACGACCTCGCCGTCCATCTCGACGACGCCCTCGGCGAGGGGGGTGCGTTCGACGGGCGGTTTCGCGGCGCCGGGCCTAGCGCTGAGGAGGGACCGCAGCCGGGGTCGGGCGGAGCGTGACTTGAGGACGCGGTTGACCTCGCGCCAGGTGACGTCGGTGGCGTACGAGATGATCCGCGCGGCCTCGTACACCTCGCGGAGCAGGGTGTCGGCGTCGAGGAGGCCGAGTTCCCGCGCGACCGCGTCCTGTTCCTGGAGGGCGAGCCGGTCGGTGGCCCGGCCGGTCGAGAGGTGCAGGGCGTCACGGGCGTCGAGGAGGCGGCGGCGGGCCGCGTCGAGGCCTTCGCGGGGGGCGTCGGCCAGCCAGGAGGCGGCGACGGCGCGGAGGGCCTGGGCGTCGCGGAGTCCGCCCCTGGCCTCCTTGAGGTCGGGTTCGAGGAGGAACTGGAGCTCCCCCATGCGTTCGGCCCGGTCACGGCAGAGTTCGTCGAGTTCGGGGAGGCGCTTGGGTGCCTGGTTGCGCCAGTCGGCGAGGACGGTGGTGCGGAGGGCGGCGACGAGGCCGGCGTCTCCGGCGACGTGCCGGGCGTCGAGGAGGCCGAGCTGGACCTTGAGGTCCTCGCCGGCGGTGGTGCGGGCCTCGGCGGGGGTGCGGACGGAGTGGTCGAGGGCCATGCCGAGGTCCCAGACGGGGTACCAGATGCGGTCGGCGAGGGCGGCGACGGCCGCCTGGTCGGCGCTGCCGTCGTGGAGCAGGAGGAGGTCGAGGTCGCTGCGGGGGGAGAGTTCGGCGCGCCCGTAGCCGCCGACGGCGACGAGGGCGGTCCCGCGGGGCGGGGCGGCGGCGGCGAAGAGGCCGGCCAGCCAGTCGTCGGTGAGCCGGGCCAGGGCGTTACGGCGCGGCGGCCCGGACCGCTCCTTCTCATGGAGAAGGAGCAGCCGGGCCGCCGCGTAACCGCCGGGTCCCGAATCTTCGGTCTGTGTACTCGCTTCGAGGCTCGTCACCCGGCGGCTCCTTCGTGTGCTTACAGTGCGTCCGGACCGCGCTCGCCGGTGCGGACCCTTACGGCGGTCTCGACCGGCACGCTCCACACCTTGCCGTCTCCGATCTTGCCGGTTCGGGCGGCCTTCACGACGACGTCGATGAGCTGTTCGGCGTCCTCGTCCTCGACGAGGACCTCGATGCGGATCTTGGGGACGAGGTCGACGGTGTACTCGGCGCCGCGGTAGACCTCGGTGTGGCCGCGCTGGCGTCCGTATCCGCTGGCCTCGGTGACGGTGAGGCCGTGGACGCCGAAGGCCTGGAGGGCTTCCTTGATCTCGTCGAGCCGGTGCGGCTTGACGACCGCGGTGATGAGCTTCATGCGTCCACCTTCTTGTTCTCCGTGACGGCCGGGGCGGGGGCGGCGGTGGAGCGCGAGGACGCGCCGCCACCGGCTCCGCTGAAGTCGTACGCGGTCTCGGCGTGCTCGACCTGGTCGATGCCGGAGACCTCGTCGTCCTCGCTGACCCGCATCCCCATCGTCTTGTCGATGATCAGGGCGAGGATCGCGGAGGCGATCAGAGAGTAGGCGAGGACGGCGAAGACTCCCACGGCCTGCTTGCCGAGCTGGTCGAGGCCGCCGCCGTAGAAGAGGCCCTTGACGTCGGACTGGACGCCGCCGGTGGCGAAGAGGCCGACGAGGAGGGAGCCGATGACACCGCCGACGAGGTGGACGCCGATGACGTCGAGGGAGTCGTCGTAGCCGAACTTGTACTTGAGACCGACGGCCATGGCGCAGAAGAGACCGGCGATGGCGCCGACGGCGATCGCGCCGAGCGGGCTGACGGCGCCGCCGGACGGGGTGATCGCGACGAGGCCGGCGACGGCGCCGGAGGCGGCACCGAGGGTGGTGAAGGAGCCGTGGCGGATCTTCTCGTACCCGAGCCAGGCGAGCATGGCGGCGGCGGTGGCGACCTGGGTGTTGACGAACATCACGGCGCCGACGCCGTCGTCGTTGCCGAGCCAGGAGCCGGCGTTGAAGCCGAACCAGCCGAACCAGAGGAGACCGGCGCCCAGCATGACCAGCGGGAGGCTGTGCGGGCGCATCGGGTCCTTCTTGAAGCCGACGCGCTTGCCGATGACGAGGATCACGCCGAGGGCCGCGGCACCGGCGTTGATGTGGACGGCCGTGCCACCGGCGAAGTCGATGACGCCCATCTCGAAGAGCCAGCCGCCGGAGCCCCACACCCAGTGGGCGACGGGGAAGTAGACAACAGTGACCCACAGGGTGATGAAGAGGGCCCAGGCCGTGAACTTGACGCGGTCGGCGAGGGCGCCGCTGATCAGGGCGGGCGTGATGATCGCGAACATCAGCTGGAAGACGGCGAAGACGTACACCGGGATGGTGTAGCCGTCCCAGAGTTCGGTGACGCCGATGCCGCTGAGGCCGACGTACTCGGAGGACCAGCCGATGATCGATCCGATGTCGGTGCCGAAGGCAAGGCTGAAGCCGAAGAGCACCCAGAGGATCGTGACGATCCCGAGGCTGATGAAGCTCATCATCAGCATGTTGAGGGTGGACTTGACGCGGACCATGCCTCCGTAGAAGAAGGCGAGAGCCGGGGTCATCAGCATGACCAGGGCGGAGCAGATGAGCATGAACCCGGTGTTGGCGGCAGACAGCTCGGGGGCGTCTGCGGCCAGGGTCGTGATGGCTGGTGCCATCGGCGTCTCCTCGTCGTCGGTACGGCCTGTGCGGGGCGGGGCCGGAGAGCGGCCGGCCGCGAGGGGCGTGGCCGGTTATGGGCCAGAGATTCGCGCAGCGCGGTTTCCGCCGATGCCGCTCGATGTTTCGGCGCAGTGACGAAGGGGTGGGGCGTGTTACGTGGCCGTGAACGGCAGGGTCACGGGCGGGTCACGGAAGTACCCTCCCGGAATCGCGCGGGGGGCTGGCCTGAATCGCGCGGGGGGCTGCCCGGGATCGCGCGAGGGACCGCCCGGGATCGCGCGGGGGAGCACGAAACCGGCCGCGCCGGGCGTCCGTGTGACCTTGCGGCGGGGGAGCCGAGTCGGGCAGTACGGGACGTCCGGCGCGGCCGGAGTCTGGCGGGCCGCTCCCGGTGCCGAGGGGCGGCGGGAGGGCCGCGGGAGGGGCCCCTGAGGGCCGCGGGAGGGGCCTGTGACGGCCGTGGGCGGGGTCGTGGAGTGCTGTGGGAGGGGTCAGACCGCTTCGGCGGCCTCGGGCAGGAGCTGGGTGAGCCGGTCGGTGAGCTGGACGACCTCGGCGACGTCGCCGAAGCCGCGGGCGGCGTGGTCGACGGTCTTGCGGAGCCGGTTGTTGACCCGCTCGGAGCGGATGCTCCGGGCGACGCCGAGGGCCTTCTCGGCGAGGACGACGGACTGCTCGGGCTCGCGCTTGAGGAGGTGGACGGTGGCCATGCCGATCAGGTTGAGCGCGTACGACCGCTGGTGGTCGGGGTCCTTCTCGAAGAGCTCGACGGCCCGCTCCATGACGGGTTCGGCGAGGGAGGCGTAGGTCGGGGAGCGCCCGGCGACGTAGGCGAGGTCGCGGTAGGAGTGGGAGTTCTCGCCGTTCAGTTCGGCCTCCGAGAAGAAGCCGATCCAGTCGGGCTCGGGCTCGCCGTCGAGGCCGACGTCGGCGAAGGTGTCCTCGGCCATCCGGACGGCCCGCTTGCACTTGGAGGGCTGCCCCATGTTGGCGTAGGCGCGGGCCTCCATCGCATACAGCATGGCCTGGGTGCGGGGGGTGGCGCAGTCGCGGCTGCCGTACTGGGCGAGGTGGATGAGTTCGAGGGCGTCGTCGGGCCGGCCGAGGTGGATCATCTGGCGGCTCATCGAGGAGAGGATGTACGAGCCGAGGGGCTTGTCCCCGGCCTCCTTGGCGGCGTGCAGGGCGAGCACGAAGTACTTCTGGGCGGTGGGCTGGAGGCCCACGTCGTAGCTCATCCAGCCGGCGAGTTCGGCGAGTTCGGCGGCGCAGGTGAAGAGGCGCTTGGCGGTGGCGGCGGGCTGTGGCTCCTGGAGGAGGTCGGTGACCTCGTGGAGCTGTCCGACGACGGCCTTGCGTCGGAGCCCTCCGCCGCACTGGGCGTCCCACTTGCGGAACATGGCGGTGGTGGATTCGAGGAGGTCGAGCTCGATCTCGGAGAGCCGGTTGGGGCGCCGGGCGTCGACGAGGGACTCGGGGCGCTCGATGTCGGTGACCGGGGTGGGGACGAGCCACCGCTGCATCGGCTCGATGAGGGTGGGTCCGGCGGCGAGCGAGAGCGAGGAGCCGAGGAAGCCGCGCCGGGCGAGCATGAGGTCGCTGCGGGAGAACTCGCTGAGCAGGGCGACGGTCTGGGGGCCGGCCCAGGGCAGGTCGACGCCCGAGACGGACGGGGACTGGTGGGCGGTCCGCAGGCCGAGGTCCTCGACGGCGACGACGGAGCCGAAGCGCTCGGAGAACAGCTCGGAGAGGATCCGCGGGATCGGCTCGCGGGGCTGCTCGCCGTCGAGCCAGCGGCGTACGCGCGAGGTGTCGGTGGAGATGTGGTGCGCGCCCATCTGGCGCGCCCTGCGGTTCACCTGCCGTGCCAGTTCGCCCTTGGACCAGCCGCTGCGCACGAACCACGAGCCCAGCTGCTCGTTCGGGCGCTTGCCGGCAGTCGTACCGTCTGCGCCGTTGCCGCCCACTGGAACGCCCCCATCCACCTGATTGCCTGTCATGCGAACCCCTATCAGAATGCCGCCTCGCGCGGCTCTCGTCCGGGGTTCTCGCTCCTTCGGACGGGAAACCGGGTTGCCTCCGGCATACCCGCGCGCACAAGCGGGCCCGGGGTTCGAGTACCGAAAGTAATCCTACGATCACCTCTCCCGTGAGGGCGATTCAAGAAACGCCACCATTCGCCACCCCTTCGAATGAACTCGCCACCGGCTGGACGCGATTCACTTGACATGCGACGAACCGGAGTCGGCGGACGGATGCGCGGAGAGGCGCGCGCGACGGCCCGCACCACCCCTCCCACGACCGCGCGCCATTTGGGGGCGACGGATCGTGACCAAAGGTGACGACGATGCTCCGGGTCGTAACCACCGGCGCGTTCGACCCGTTGGAGGGGGCATGGGCTTCACGATCGGCGGCATTCGTGAGATGCGGTCCGGCGCGCGCCGCCGCGTACGCACCACGGAGTGCACAGCGGTGGCCGAGTACACAGGACTGTGGGGCTGGGACGTGGTCCCCGGGGCTCGGGCCGTCTCCGGCCAGTGCTCCTGCGGGGATCCGGCGTGCACGGCCCCGGGGGCGCATCCGCTCTCCTTCGCCGAACCGGTGCCGGCGGGCGCCGGTCTCGACGACGCGACGAAGGCCTGGGCGGAGTACCCGGGCGCGGCGCTGATGCTTCCCGTGGGCCGGGCCTTCGACGTGATCGAGGTCGCGGAGGCGGCGGGCCGCCGGGCGCTCGTCCGGCTGGAGCGCATGGGGCTGCCGCTGGGCCCGGTGTGCGCGACCCCGACCGGCCGGGCGCGGTTCTTCGTGGCGCCCGGCGCGGCGGCCGAGCTGCCGCAGCTGCTGTACCGGATGGGCTGGGACGACGCCGATCTGGACCTGCACTGTCTGGGGCCCGGCGCCCACGTCACCGCTCCCCCGTCGGATCTGGGCGGTCTGGGTCCGGTGCTCTGGCTGCGGCCGCCGACGCTGGACACGGCGGGGGCGCCGCCGCAGGCGCGGCTGCTGCTCGGGACGCTGGCGTACATCTGTCACCGGACGCACTTCTGAGCCCAGGACATGCGTGAGGGCCCCCGCCGGTTCGTGGCGGGGGCCCTCACCCGTGAGCGCTCGGCGCGTGCGAGCGTTCGCGCGTACGGCGGTCAGTCGCCGATCAGGGCGTCGACGAAGGCGCCCGGCTCGAAGGGGGCCAGGTCGTCCGGGCCCTCACCGAGGCCGATCAGCTTGACCGGGACGCCCAGCTCGCGCTGGACGGCGACGACGATGCCGCCCTTGGCGGTGCCGTCGAGCTTGGTCAGGACGATGCCGGTGATGTCGACGACCTCGGCGAAGACGCGGGCCTGGATCAGGCCGTTCTGGCCGGTGGTGGCGTCGAGGACGAGAAGGATCTCGTCGAGCGGGCCGTGCTTCTCGACGACGCGCTTGACCTTGCCGAGCTCGTCCATGAGGCCGGTCTTGGTGTGGAGGCGGCCCGCGGTGTCGATGAGGACGACGTCGGCGCCCTCGGCGATGCCCTCCTTGACCGCGTCGAAGGCGATCGACGCCGGGTCGCCGCCCTCCGGTCCGCGCACGGTGCGGGCGCCGACGCGCTCGCCCCAGGTCTGGAGCTGGTCGGCGGCGGCGGCCCGGAAGGTGTCGGCGGCGCCGAGGACGACGGACTTGCCGTCGGCGACCAGGACGCGGGCCAGCTTGCCGGTGGTGGTGGTCTTGCCGGTGCCGTTGACGCCGACGACCATGACCACGCCCGGCACGTCGGCGGGGCTCTCGGTGTGCACCGTGCGGTCGAAATCGGGGCCGAGGAGCGTGATGAGCTCCTCGCGGAGCAGGGCGCGCAGCTCCTCCGGGGTGCGGGTGCCGAGCACCCTGACCCGCTCGCGCAGCCGCTCGACGAGCTCCTGTGTGGGGGCGACGCCGACGTCGGCGGTGAGAAGGGTCTCCTCGATCTCCTCCCAGGTGTCCTCGTCGAGGTGCTCGCGCGAGAGGAGCGTCAGGAGCCCCTTGCCGAGCGAGTTCTGGGAGCGGGCGAGCCGGGCGCGGAGCCGTACGAGACGACCGGCGGTCGGCTCGGGCACCTCGATCTCGGGAGCCGGGGGCGCCGCGACGACGGGGTCCTCGACGGCGGCCGGCGTCTCGGCGGCCTCCTCGCCCGTCGGGAGTTCGACCTCCTCGACCGTGCGGCGTGGTTCCTCCCGCGGCGTCTCCGCCTCCTCGCCGACGTGCGGTTCGGCGGGCGGAGCGGTGATGGTCGGCGTGGTGGACGGCGGCTCGGCCGGCGGCAGCTGCTTCTTCTTGCGGCCGCTGATCACGAGCCCGCTCGTCACGGCGACCGCGACGACCAGAGCGATGACTACAGCAAGGATGAGTTCCATAACGCGTACCAGTATCGGCCACGAGGGGCCCGAAGGCGGAGCACGTACCCTGTATGGCTCCCCCACATCTTTACGGAGTACCCCCATGCCCCACGACGCCTCCGAAGCCGTAGGCGCGACGCACGACGGCGCCATGGAGACCCGCGGTCTCGAGCCGGTCCCCGACGCCGAGCGGACCGGTCGGGTCCGCGAGCTCTTCCCGACCTGGGTCGCGGCCAACATCAGTGTGCTGCTGCTCACGATGGGCGCCGGCCTGATCGTCTTCAACGGCCTGAACTTCTGGCAGGTCCTGACCGTGGCGATCGCCGCGCCCGTGCTCTCGTACGGGATCGTCGGCCTGATCTCGATCGCGGGGAAGCGGGGCGGGGCGCCGGGGATGGCGCTGTCGCGGGCCGTGTTCGGTCAGCGGGGAAACCTTTTTCCCGGTGCGCTGATCTGGGTGGCCCGCTGGGGCTGGGAGACCATCAACGCGGTGACCGGCGCCTACGCGGTGCTGACCGTGCTCGACCTGCTCTTCGGCGTGAAGTCGAACACGCTCCTCATCGTGGTGACGCTGCTGCTCTTCGTCACCTGCACCTTCCTGGTCTCGGGCCTCGGGATCCACGCGCTGCGGGTGTGCAGCAAGTGGTCCACGTACCTCTTCGGCGCGTTCTCCGTGCTGGTCCTGGTCTATCTGGTGGCGAACACCGACTGGTCCGCGGTCTTCGACAAGCCGGCCGGTTCGACCGCGATGATGGTCGCGGGCATCGGCACGATCGCGGCCGGTGGCATCAGCTGGGTCCCGTCGGGCCCCGACTTCACCCGCTACCTGCCCCGTACGGCCTCCTCGAAGGCGATGGTCGGCTCGACGGTCGGCGGCGCCGGGATCGTGGTCCTGCCGATGGTGCTGATGGGCGCGGTGATGGCGGTGTCGACTCCGGACCTGGCCTCGGCGCAGGACCCGGTCTCCTTCATCGGTGAGCTGCTCCCGATGTGGATCTCCGTTCCGTATCTGGTGATCGCGCTGCTCGGGATGCTGCTGATCAACTCGATGTCGATGTACTCGGCCGGGTTCACGGCGCAGACCCTGGGCATCAGGGTGTCGCGGGCGGCGGCGGTCAGCGTGAACGCGGTGATCAGTCTGGTCTTCGGCTTCCTGCTGATGGTGGTGGCGACCAGCTTCATCGGTTCGTTCATCTCCTTCCTCACCCTGCTCGCGGTGGCGTTCTCGGCGTGGATCGGGGTCTTCGGCGTGGACATGCTGCGCCGTGGGTCGTACGACGCGGTGGCGCTGATGGACACCACCCGGACCAGCGCGTACTGGTACCGGGGCGGTTTCGCCTGGCAGGCGATGGCGGCGTGGGCGGTGGCGCTGCTCGTGGGTCTGCTGTTCACGAAGGTCGACTGGTTCTCGGGTCCGCTGGCCTCGTCGTGGATCGGTGAGAACGGTCTCGGCTGGGCGGCGACGATCGTGGTGGCGGGTGCGCTGTACGCCGTGCTGCCGCGTAGCCCCGCGAAGGCTCCGGCGGAGCCGGCTCAGGTCCGCGAGACCGTTTCCATCTGACGCCACGTCAGATAGCGTCCCCCTTCGCCGGCATCCCACCAGCGGAGGGGGACTTCCCATGCCCTTCACAGTCGTACGGTTCAACCTCGTCGACCCGCACGCGACCCCCGTCTCCCTCGCGGCCCGCTACCGGGCCGCCGTCGAGATGGCCGCCCACGCCGACGCGCACGGGGTCGACACGGTCCAGACCGAGGAGCACCACGGCGTCGCGAACAACTGGCTGCCCTCCCCCTTCGCCTTCGCGGGCGCGGTCTTCGGGGCGACGATGGGAGGGGTGGCGCGCAGCGCCTCGTTGAGGGGCGGCGGCCGGGAGACGGGTGGGCGGATCGCCGTCACCGTCTCGGCGATCATCGGGCCGCTGCACGATCCGCTGCGCCTCGCGGAGGACATCGCGGTCCTGGACCTGCTGAGCGGCGGCCGGCTGGTGACGGTGGCGGGGATCGGCTACCGGCCGGAGGAGTACGAGGAGCGCGGGGTCGACTGGGGCCGGCGCGGGAAGCTCCAGGACCTGCTCCTGGAGACCCTGCTGACGGCCTGGACCGGCGAGCCCTTCACGTATCAGGGCCGTACGGTACGGGTCACCCCGCGGCCGTACACCCAGCCGCATCCGATGCTGCTGGTCGGGGGCTCGTCGAGGGCGGCGGCGCGGCGGGCGGCCCGGCTCGGGCTGCCGTTCTTCCCGAGCGCGCACCTGCCGGAGCTCGAGGCGTACTACCGCGAGCGGTGTGCCGAGTACGGCACGGAGGGCTGGACGATGATGCCGGCCGAGGAGACGCCGCTGCTGCACCTGTCGGAGGATCCGGACCGGACCTGGGCCGAGTACGGGGAGCACTTCCTGCACGAGGCGCGGACGTACGCCTCCTGGCAGTCGAAGGACATCCGCTCGGCGGTGCGGTCGGCCGCGACGACGGTGGCGGAGCTGCGCGCGGAGGGGGTGTACCGGGTGGTGACTCCGCAGGAGTGCCTGGTGCTCGGCCTGGAGAGCCTGGTGCTGCATCCGTTGTGCGGCGGGATGCCGGTCGAGGAGGGGTGGCGGAGTCTGCGGCTGTTCTGCGACGGCGTACTGCCCCGGCTCGGGGCATAGGGCCTCGGGCCGGGGCAGTTCCATGGGTGAGGAGAGGGGCAGCGGGGATTAGCCCATCTCCTCCAACGCCTTGCCCTTGGTCTCCTTGACGTACCTGAGCACGAAGGGGATCGAGAGCACGGCGAAGAACGTGTAGATCATGTAGGTGCCGGAGAGGTTCCAGTCCGCGAGGGACGGGAAGCTGGCGGTGATGGCCCAGTTGGCGATCCACTGGGCGGAGGCGGCGACGCCGAGGGCGGCGGCGCGGATCCGGTTGGGGAACATCTCGCCGAGGAAGACCCAGACCACGACACCCCAGGAGAGGGCGAAGAAGAGGACGAAGACGTGGGCCGCGACGAGCGCCACGACACCCTGGGTCTCGGGCAGTTTGCCGTCGACGAGGTCGGCGGAGAAGGCCCAGGCCTCGACGGCGAGAGCGATCGCCATGCCGACGGAGCCGACGAGGGCGAGCGGCTTGCGGCCGACGCGGTCGACCAGGAGCATCGCGATCACGGTGCCGATGATGTTGATGATCGACGTGGTGAACGAGTAGAAGAACGAGCTGGACGGGTCGATGCCGACGGACTGCCAGAGCGTCGAGGAGTAGTAGAAGGCGACGTTGATGCCGACGAGCTGCTGGAAGACGGAGAGTCCGATGCCGACCCAGACGATGGGCAGCAGCCTGAACCGGCTGCCGGCGGCGAGCAGGTCCTTGAAGGTGGACTTGTGCTCGCTGCGCATGGCCCGGTCGATCTCGGCGACGCGGGCGTCGAGGTCGATGCCGTGGCCCTCGACCTCGGCGAGGACCTCCTTGGCCCGGTCGGTCTTCCCGACGGAGATGAGGAAGCGCGGGGACTCGGGGATCGCGAAGGACAGCATGCCGTAGAGGAGGGCGGGGAGGACCATCACGCCGAGCATCCACTGCCAGGCTTCCAGGCCGCCGATCTCGCCGCGCTGGTCCCCGTCGGCGAGCTGGAGGATGCCGTAGTTGACCAGCTGGGAGATGGCGATGCCGATGACGATCGCGGCCTGCTGGAAGGAGCCGAGGCGGCCGCGGTAGGCGGCGGGGGCGACCTCGGCGATGTACGCGGGGCCGATGACCGAGGCCATGCCGATGGCGAAGCCGCCGACGACCCGCCAGAAGGCGAGGTCCCAGAGGGCGAAGGGCAGTGCGGAGCCCACCGCGCTGACGGCGAAGAGCGCCGCGGAGATCTGCATGCAGCGGATGCGGCCGATGCGGTCGGCGATCCGGCCCGCGGTCGCGGCGCCGATGGCGCAGCCGATCAGGGCGATGGCGATGACCTGGGCGAGCGTGCCGGAGCCGATGTCGTAGCGGTCGCGGATGGCCTCGACGGCGCCGTTGATGACGGCGCTGTCGTATCCGAAGAGGAAGCCGCCCATCGCGGCGGAGGCCGCGATGAAGATGACGTGGCCGAGGTGGTCAGGATGCGCCGCTCGGCCTTCGGACGGCGGCGGCGTGGGCGCCTGCGCGGTGCTGGTCACATGGACTCCTGGGTGGGGGGCAAGCCCTTCCAGTGGCGCACAACATCACGCCGCTCACCACGTGAAGGTAAAAGCAACGTTGCAGAGACTATGCCTTCAAGTTTCGAAGTCAATAGTCGATGTCGTATGACTTTAAGAACGCAAGGAGGTGCCATGACTTCAAGACTTGAAGAGATGGACGTCAGCGCAGCCGCTGACTGATCACCTTCGAGACGCCGTCGCCCTGCATGGACACGCCGTACAGCGCGTCCGCGACCTCCATCGTCCGCTTCTGGTGCGTGATCACGATCAGCTGCGAGGACTCCTGGAGCTCCTCCATGATCCGGATCAGCCGCTGGAGGTTGGTGTCGTCGAGCGCCGCCTCGACCTCGTCCATCACGTAGAACGGGCTGGGCCTGGCCTTGAAGATCGAGACGAGCAGCGCCACGGCCGTCAGCGAGCGCTCGCCGCCGGAGAGCAGCGAGAGCCGCTTGACCTTCTTGCCCGGCGGGCGGGCCTCCACGTCGACGCCGGTGGTGAGCATGTCGTCCGGGTCGGTGAGGATCAGCCGGCCCTCGCCGCCGGGGAACAGCCGCGAGAAGACGCCCTCGAACTCCCGGGCCGTGTCCCGGTACGCCTCCGTGAAGACCTGCTCCACCCGCACGTCGACCTCCTTCACGACCTGAAGGAGATCGGTCCGGGTCTTCTTCAGGTCCTCCAGCTGTTCGGAGAGGAACCGGTGCCGCTCCTCCAGGGCCGCGAACTCCTCCAGGGCCAGCGGATTGACCTTGCCGAGCTGGTGGTACGCCCGTTCGGCGGCCTTGAGCCGCTTCTCCTGCTCCGAACGGACGAACGGGCGCGGCCGGGAGTGCGGGTCTTCCGCACCCTCGGGCGACGCCTCCGCGCCCTCGGGCGACGCCTCCGCGTCCTCGGGCGATGCCTCCCCCTCCGCGGACGGCGGCGGGGGCACGGGCTGTTCGGGGCCGTACTCGGCGACGAGCGCGGTCGCCTCCACGCCGAACTCCTCCAGGGCCTTCGTCTCCAGCTGCTCGATCCGCAGCCGCTTCTCCGCGCCGAGCACCTCGCCCCGGTGGACGGAGTCGGTCAGCTTGTCCAGCTCGGCCTTGAGGTCCCGGGCGCGGGCCCGGGCCGCCGTCAGCCCCTGCTCACGGTCGGCGCGCGCCGCCTGGGCGGCCACCCGCTCCCGCTCGGCGCGGACGAGCGAGACCTCGACGTGGGCCAGGAGCCCGCGGGCGCCGGCGGCGACCGCGCCCGCGACCCGGCGCTCGTGCTGGAGCCGGGCCCGGCGCTGCTCGGCACGCGTGCGTGCCTCCCGTTCGGCGCGGGCCGCCCGGTCGAGCGAGTCGGCGCGCCCCGCGAGCCCCTTGACCCGCTCCTCATGGGTACGGACCTGGAGCCGCGCCTCCATCTCGGTCTGTCGCGCGTTGGAGCCGTCGATCGCGAGCCGGTCGCGGACGGAGGTGGCGGTCTCGTCCTGCTCGTCGCCGGATGCGGTGGCCTCCTGGGCGACGAGCAGCCGTTCGGCCAGCTCCTCCGCCTCGGCGACCGCCTTCTCCAGGGCCTCCTGGGCGCGGACGACGGCCGCGGCGGTCCGCTCGGCCTCCCCCGCCGCTCCCCTGGCCTGTCCGGCGAGCCGCCCGAGCTCCCCGGCCACGGCGGACCGCTCCCGCTCGGCGGCGCGGCGGCGGGTGTCCAGCTCCTCGACGAGCGCGCCCGCGGTGCGGCGGCGTTCGTCGGCCTGCCGCTGCGCGGTGGTCAAATCCTCGCAGCGTACGGTCAGTTCGTCGAGCTCCTCGGCGGCCTCGGCCACCGAGGCCTGGACTTCGAGCAGGCTGGGGGCGCCGGCGGACCCGCCGTGCGCGAAGTGCCCGCCGAGCAGGTCCCCTTCGGCGGTGACAGCGGTCAGCGCCGGGTGGGTCCGGACGAGCCGCTCGGCCTCGTCCAGGCCGTCGACGACGACGGTTCCGGCCAGCAACCGGCGGGCCGCCGACAGGAGTTCGGCGGGACCGCGGACCAGATCGGCGGCGTGGAGGCAGCCCTCGGCGCCGGGGGCCGCTGCGGGCTCCGGGGTGGGCTCGGGTGCGTCGGCCAGGAGGAGGGAGACGCGGCCCGCGTCCTGTTTGCGGAGGAGGCGGAGGGCTTCGGCGGCGGCGGTCGGCCCGGTGGCGGCGATCGCGTCGGCCGCCGCGCCGAGAGCGGCGGCCACGGGGATCTCGTATCCCGGGGTGACGGTGAGGAGTTCGGCGGCCGGGCCGAGGAGTCCGGTGACGCCGGCGGAGAGCAGTGCGCCCGTGCCGTCCTTGCGGCGCAGGCCGAGGGCGAGCGTCTCGTGCCGGGCGCGGGTCGCGGCCCGGCTCCGCTCGGCGGTGCCGAGCGCCTCTCGGGCGGTGCTCAACGCCCGCTCCGCCTCGGCGAGTTCGCGGCGGGCGGTCTCGTGCCGCTCGCCCTGTTCGCCGTCCGCGGCGTCGAGGCCCCCGACCTCCGCCGTCAGCCGCTCAAACTCCTCCTGGGCGGCGACCGCCCGCTCCCCCGCCTCGTCCCGGGCGGCGGTCAGCCGGTCGATCTCGGCCTGGGCGGCGGCGGCGCGCGAGCGGGCGGCGTTGACCTGGCCGTGGAGGCGGGCGAGGCCCTCGCGCCGGTCGGCGACGGCCCGGGCCACGTCCCTGAGGCGGCGCTCCTCCGCGGTCAGCGCGCGTTCGAGCTCGGCGCGATGGGCGACGGTGTCCTCCAGGGCGCGTTCGGCCGCCTCCAGCGCCGCTTCGAGCTCCGCCTCCTGCTCGCGGACGCGGGCGGCCTCCCGCTCCAGGTCCTCGGGGTCGCGGCCGCGCCGCTCCTCGGCGGGGGCGTCGGTGGCGCTCTTCACGCGCGCGTCGGCGAGCGAGATCGTGCCGCGGACCCGTTCGGCGAGCTGCGAGAGGGCGTACCAGCTCTGCTGGGCTCGTTCGAGCCGGGGTACGAGGGCGCGGGCCTCCGCTTCGAGCTCCGCCTCGCGGGCGAGGGCGGCACGCAGCTCGGTCTCGGTGGCCTCCTTGCGCGCGAGGAGCGCCGCTTCGTCGGCCATCTCGGCCGTGAGCGCCCGCTGGAGGTGGACGAGGTCGTCGGCGAGGAGCCGGAGCCGGGCGTCGCGCAGGTCGGCCTGGATGACGACGGCGCGGCGGGCGACGGCGGCCTGCCGGCCGAGGGGCTTGAGCTGGCGGCGCAGTTCGTCGGTGAGGTCCTGCACGCGCGCGAGGTTGGCCTGCATCGCGTCCAGCTTCCGCAGCGCCTTCTCTTTCCGCTTGCGGTGCTTGAGGACGCCCGAGGCCTCCTCGATGAAGGCGCGGCGACCCATCGGGTCGGCGTGCAGGACGGAGTCGAGCTGCCCCTGTCCGACGATGACGTGCATCTCGCGCCCGATGCCGGAGTCGGAGAGCAGGTCCTGGATGTCGAGCAGCCGGCAGGTGTCGCCGTTGATCTGGTACTCGCTGCTGCCGCCCCGGAACATGATCCGGGTGATGGTGACCTCGGCGTAGTCGATGGGCAGCGCGCCGTCGGAGTTGTCGATGGTCAGCGAGACCTCGGCGCGGCCGAGCGGCGGGCGCCCGGTCGTGCCGGCGAAGATGACGTCCTCCATCTTGCCGCCGCGCAGCGACTTGGCGCCCTGCTCGCCCATGACCCAGGACAGGGCGTCCACGACGTTGGACTTGCCCGATCCGTTGGGACCCACGACACAGGTGATTCCGGGTTCGAACCGCAGTGTGGTGGCCGAGGCGAACGACTTGAAGCCTCGGAGGGTCAGGGCCTTGAGGTGCACCCCGGGGACTCTACCGGGGCCCACGCGTTTCACCCGCGAAGGTGCAGGGCAGATCCTCGGGTGAGGAGGGGTGGCCAGGGGTGGGCCGTGGGGGAAACGGCGGGTGAAAGAAAGAAGGGACGCCGAAGCGCCCCTTGCATATCCAGTTGTGCCTTGTCCGGCTGCGCCGACCTGGCTGTCCGGTCGACGGTGGCGGACGGAGTGTTTCCCACCTGGCCCCTCGGGGCTGGGTTATCAGGTGAGCGCAGGCTCCGCCTGGGGTACGTCGAGATCGATGCTGTCGAGCAGCGACTCTCCCTGGTGATGAGCGGCGGCAGCCGCGAGCGTGTCGTTCTCGGACTGGATCCGTACCAGCTCGGATTCCAGATCCTGGACGCGCTGCTGAAGCCGTCGCATCTCGGCGAGGAGTCGCGGGTCGGAGCCGCCGACGTAACCGAGAAGCGCCTTTGCCATGATGGATGGTCCTCCACACTGAGTGACCGACCGATTGCGGTGTGGGTCGTGAGGGATTCGCACCCGCGGTGCTCGGCAGTACATCGTGCCGGTTCATTACTGCCAAACAGCTAAGGTGCGCGGGGATTCCAGCGTCTCACCAAAAAGTTTGACGGTCAACACGATCACGCCCCGTTCGAAGGGGCGACCGGGGAGTCGGCGGCCGCGCGGCAAGCAGCGGTGCCTCTCGACCCGGTGCCTCGGGGCGTGGCGATCATCCTTACCGCGCAGCCTTCCATGGCGCGCACATCTTGGCAACCACCAGGGGCTTTCACCCCTCGCACCCCCGTTACCGCGCGTCCCCGCAACGCCCCTCCCCGTCACCGGAGAGGGGTCGGCGGCACGGATGTCAGCGGATGGCGAAGCTCTCGTAGCCGCCGCGCGGCGTGTCCCATATCTCTGTCACGCCGTCCACGCGGCCGGGCGTGTCGCCCGTGTGGAGCCAGTCGAGCAGACGGTGGCAATTCTCACTCGGGCCCTCGGCCACCACTTGTACCCGGCCGTCGTCGAGGTTCAGGGCGAAGCCCACCAGGCCGCCGATCTCCAGTGCGTTTGCCCTGGTGAACCAGCGGAATCCCACTCCCTGTACCCGGCCGCGCACCCAGGCGGTCATCCGTACGTCATCACTCATGACTGAACGCTAACGGGCGGATTGCCCGATGAGCACGCCACCCCTGCTTCTCTTCGCGTACAGTCCCGTCGGAATACGCCTCACCCGTTCGGGCGCGCGCCATTCGACTGTCGGCCCGAACCGTGCCGACAGCAAAGATCAGCAAAGAACCGCGAAGACCAGCAAAGAACCGCAGCGATCGGCGGAGTTCCGCGATCCGCGATCCGCAGAGGAAAGGCAGGGCAGCAGATGGGACGCCACCGTCGCTCCGGAGCCGCACCCGCCGCAGAAGACTACGCGGCCGGTACGGACCGTCGACACCGGGGGGATCGCCGCAGGCGCCCCGTGCGCACCGGCCTGCTCGGCGCCTCCGCCGCGGTCGCGGTGGGAGCGGTGGCCGTCGCCTCCGGCCTGCTGCCCGGCGGGGACACCTTCACCATCGGCAACGCCGGTACGGGCGAGCGCCAGGTCCAGTCACGACAGGCTCCCGAACTGACGACGCAGGGCGGGACGACGCAGACCCCGGCCGACGGCGGGACGAGCGGGACGAGCGCCGGTACGGGGACCCGGGCGGGTTCGGGCAAGCGCACCGGCGCGAGCACGACTCCGAGCGCCAAGGCGAGTGCGAGCAAGAGCGCCTCACCCTCGGCCGCACCGTCGACCTCCGCGAAGCCGAGTCCAAAGCCGAGCCCGTCGAAGTCGACGAGCAAGCCCAAGCCTGTGGCTCCCAAGCCCGCGGCTCCCAGGACCACGGCCGCGCCCACCACGGCCGCGCCCACCACGGCCGCGCCCACCACGAAGCCGGCCGCCCCGAAGCCGGATCCGACCACCGAGGCTCCGGTGGAGACGTCCGCCGCCCCCTCGACCGCCGCCCCCTCGACCGCCGACCGGGCCGAGGCGGCCGAGGCGGAGGTCCTCCGGCTGGTCAACGCCGAGCGCGCCCAGGTGGGCTGCACCCCGGTCCGCGCGGACGCGCAGCTCGCGGCGCTGGCCGGCGCGTTCAGCGTGGACATGGCGCAGCGCGGCTTCTTCGACCACACGGACCCGGACGGGGCCACCCCGTGGGCGCGTGCGGAGAAGGCGGGCATCTCGGGTCTGGCCGGCGAGAACATCGCGCGCGGCCAGGCGGACGCGGCTGCCGTGATGGACTCCTGGATGAACAGCGACGGCCACCGCGCCAACATGTTGAACTGCGAGTACACGACGCTGGGCGTCGGCGTGTACTTCGCCGACGGCGGCCCCTGGTGGACCCAGGACTTCGGCCGCTGAGCCGAGCCCGCCGAGCCGATCCCGCCGGGCTGTCCCCGTACGCGAGAGGGCCCCGTCACCACTCCGGTGACGGGGCCCTTTCGCGTAGCGGCAGGCGCCGCGGTCAGACGGCGGCCCGGCCCGCCGCGAAGGTGCGGGCGGTCACGGCGACGCGGCGTCCGAGGTGCTCGGCGGTGGCGACATCCGCCTTGTGGACGCCCTCGGGGCCCAGGTCGGTGTGGGTCTGGGCGCCGGCGCCGGAGAAGAAGCCGAGGCGGTTGAGGTCGTTCTCGGAGGCCTCGCTGCTGTTCCAGCCGGGCTTCAGACCGAGGTTGACCCAGGTCATGCCGTGCTGGCCGGCGAGGGTCTGGAAGAACTGGAGGGTGTGCAGCTTGTCGCCGCTCTTGGAACCGGAGTTGGTGAAGCCCGCGGCGAGCTTGTCCAGCCAGGCGTCGGAGAACCAGCGCTTCGAGGTGGCCTCGGCGAACTGGTGGAAGGCGCCGGAGGCGGTGCCCATGTAGGTCGGGGAGCCGAAGACGATCGCGTCGGAGGAGTCGAGCAGCTCCCACTCGGCGTCGGTGATCCCGTCGACCTTGATCAGGTGGACGGTGGCGCCCGCGTCGACGGCACCGTCGCGGACGGCCTCGGCGAGGACGGCGGTGTGGCCGTAGCCGGAGTGGTAGGCGATGGAGACGACGGGGGTGGTCACAAGGAGCTCCTCGAAGAGGTCTGCGGGGCGATGACCAGAAGTAGAGCACTAACTTTTGGATAGCGCAAGCTCGCAGTTAGCGCACTCATGGCAGTAAGCGCTGCACGCGAGTACGGTGGAACACATGACTGACGACCACCTCGCCTACGACGTGTTCGCGCGGGCCTGTCCCTCGCGCGGCACGTTGGAGCACGTGACGGGCCGCTGGGGCAGCCTGACCCTCGGCGCCCTGCACGACGGAACGTTCCGCTTCAACGAGCTGCGGCGCCGGGTCGACGGCGTGAGCGAGAAGATGCTGTCGCAGACGCTCCACGCGCTGGAGCGCGACGGCCTCGTCCACCGCGACGCACAGCCCACGAACCCGCCGCGGGTCGACTACCGGCTCACCCCGCTCGGCCGTGAGATAGCGGAGCGGCTGATCGGCCTGATCCAGCTGGTCGAGGGCCGCATGCCCCAGGTGGAGGCGGCCCGGGAGAGTTACGACGCGGAGCGCGCGACCCCCGTCACGACCTGAACGACCACCGATCCGTCACGGCCTGACGGGCCGCCCCGTCACACGCCCGGGCGCGGCGGGCGCTGGCAGCGCGGGCAGAAGTAGCTGGAGCGGTTCATCCAGGGGCGCCGGCGCATCGGCGTACCGCACCGGTGACAGGGCTCGTCCTCGCGCCCGTAGGCGTCGAGCGAGCGGTCGAAGTAGCCGGACTCGCCGTTGACGTTCACGTACAGGCTGTCGAAGCTGGTGCCGCCGACCGCGAGCGCCTGGTTCATCACGTCCCGGGCGTGCCCGAGGAGCTCCGCCGAGCGCGGCCGGGTGAGCGTGACGGTGGGCCGGTCGTAGTGCAGCCGCGACCGCCAGAGCGCCTCGTCCGCGTAGATGTTGCCGACACCGCTGATCAGCGACTGGTCGAGCAGGGCCCGCTTCACGGTCGTACGGCGCTGCCGCAGCGCGCGGTGGAAGGCGGCCTCGTCGAACTCTGGGTCCAGCGGGTCCCGGGCGATGTGCGCGATGACGTCCGGCAGCCCGTCGGGGGTCTGGTCGTGGAGCGAGAGTCCGCCGAAGGTGCGCTGGTCGACGAAGCGGAGCTCGGTGCCGGCCGCATCGTCGAAGCGGATCCGGATGCGGAGGTGCTTCTCGTCGGCGGCGCCCTCCGGCTGCACGAGGAGCTGGCCGCTCATGCCGAGGTGCCCGAGCACGGAGGTGCCGGTGTCGGCCAGTGGCAGCCACAGGTACTTGCCGCGGCGTCGCGCCACCTCGAACCGCTGCCCCTTGAGCCGCGCCGCGAAGTCCTCGCCGCCCGCCGGGTGGCGTCGTACGGCCCTCGGGTGCAGCACCTCGACCTCGGTCACGGTCCGTCCGGCGACCCAGCGCTCCAGACCACGCCGTACGACCTCGACCTCGGGCAGCTCGGGCACGGGACTCCTCCGGACGTCTTCGATCGACAGCGGTTCAACCCTACCGGCCGCGCGAACAGGGAGGACGTGACGGGGAAAAGACGAGAACCCCGCCCTGGGGCGGGGTTCTCGGGAAGCGGTGGGGGAAGGCCGTCAGGCCGTCGCCCCGTTCACGGACGGAGAGGGGTCGGCGACCTCTCCCGTGCCGCGCTCGGCGGCGGCCTTGGCCGCTGCCACGCGCTCGTCGGCGGCCGCGCGAATCTCGCGCCACGCCGACTCCGCGGCCTGCTGCTCCGCTTCCTTCTTGCTGCGGCCGGTGCCGGTGCCGTACGAGACACCACCGACGCGGGCGGCAGCAGTGAAGACCTTCTCGTGGTCCGGGCCCTCTTCGGAGACGAGGTACTCCGGCACACCCAGGCCCTCGGCCGCGGTGAGCTCCTGGAGACTGGTCTTCCAGTCCAGGCCGGCACCGAGGTTCGAGGACTTCTCGATCAGCGGGTCGAAGAGCCGGTGAACCAGCTCGGACGCCGCGTCGAGGCCCTGGTCGAGATAGACCGCGCCGATCACCGCTTCAAGGGTGTCGGCGAGGATGGACGCCTTGTCCCGGCCGCCCGTGCCCTCTTCGCCCCGGCCGAGCCGGATGAAGGAGCCGAGTTCGAGGCCGCGACCGACCTCCGCAAGTGCACGTGAGTTGACCACCGCGGCCCGCAGTTTGGCCAGCTGGCCTTCGGGCAGGTCGGGGTGGGTGCGGTACAGCGTGTCCGTGACCACCAGGCCGAGCACGGAGTCCCCGAGGAACTCCAGCCGCTCGTTGGTGGGCAGACCGCCGTTCTCGTACGCGAACGAGCGGTGGGTCAGCGCACGCACCAGAAGGGCGGACTCGAGCCGATAGCCGAGCCGCCCTTCCAGAAGCGTGTGGGACGAGGCATGGTCCGTCTTGTCGTCCGTCTTGCGGGACTCAGACATTGCGCCTCTCACCAGCCCAATCAGACCGAGAGGACCTGGCGCTTGTTGTAGGTGCCGCAGCTCGGGCACGCGATGTGCTGCAGCTTCGGCTCCTGGCAACGCTCACACGAAACCAGGGTGGGGACCGCAGCCTTCCACTGCGACCGGCGGTGGCGCGTGTTGCTGCGCGACATCTTCCGCTTCGGAACAGCCACGGCTACTTCTCCTGCTTCTCGGCGGCGCTTCGGACGTCCCCGTCAGAGGCTTTGCCGCTCATGTTGTCCTTCTCATCGGTTCCCAGCGAACCGGTGAGTCCCTGCAGTGCCGCCCAACGAATGTCGACGGCGTCGTGGTGGTGGTCCGGGTTCTCGTTCAGGCTGGCTCCGCATTGGGAACACAGACCCGCACAGTCCTCCCGGCACACCGGCTGCATCGGCAGTGCGAGCACCACCGCATCACGCAGCACGGGTTCGAGGTCGAACATGCCGTCCTCGAGGGGGATCACGCTCTCGTCTTCCTCGGCTTCGTCGTCCGCGGCCGCCTTGGAGCGGCCCCGGTCGTCGGAGTCGGGGTACGAGAACATCTCCTGGAAGTCCACGTCGAGATCAAGCTCGACGGGCTCCAGACACCTTACGCACTCCCCCTCGGCCGATGCACGGGCGGTGCCTGTGACAAGCACCCCTTCCATGACCGATTCGAGACGGAGATCGATTTCCACGGAAGCGCCCTCGGGCACTCCGATGACCCCTTCGACGCCGAGGTCCGTGGGGGCCTCGACCGAACGCGAGATCCGCTGGAGGGCACCAGGACGCCGCCCCAGCTCGTGTGTGTCGAACACGAGGGGGTTGCGGTGGTCGAGGCGCGTGCTCAGGGCTCTTCCTGCTTTCGGATCGATCGAATCGTGAGGGGGCTGCCGACGTGTGGGCAGCAAGGATCGCGGAATACGCGCGACCGAAGAGCCAGGATACTGGACGCTTCGCTCAGGGCCCAATCCGGGGCCCGTGCCCCTTACTGTCCCTGTTCGTACCGGCGCAGCTGCTCCAGATCGATCATGCTCGTGTCGAAGAAGCTGGTCTCGTCGAGCGCGGCGGACGGCGCCTGCTGCTGGGGCTGCGGCGGGTACTGCTGCTGCTCGTAGCCGTACTGCCCCTGGTACGCGTAGGGGTCGGGCTGCTGCTGGTAGCCGTACGGGTCGGGCTGCTGCTGGTAGCCGTACGCGGGGTCCTGCTGCGGCTGCTGGTAGCCGTACGGGTCGGGCTGCTGCTGGGCGGCGATCGGCGCCGGGGCCTGCGCGGGGATCTGGACCGGCTCGGGGTCGGCGAGCTCCGCGAGTCCGGCGAGGTAGTCGGCGTCGCTGGTGTGCACCGTGCCGCCGAGGCCGTCCTGGGCGGCCATGTGCTCGCCGAGGTCGTCGGTGGCGATCCGGCCGTGCAGCTTCTGCCGGCCGCGCCCGACGGCCTCCAGGGTCTTGCTGAGGACCGCCTCGAAGGCGCCCAGCTTGGCGTCCACATACTCGTCGGCCCGGCTGATCAGGGTCTGCGGGTCGGCGCTGTACTCGGGGGCGTCCTCGTCCGCGTAGCCGTCCCGGTCGAGGCCCGGGCCGCGGCCGAGGAGCTTCTCGCGGCCCCGGTCGACGGAGCCGATGGTCTTGTTGAGGACGACCTCGAAGTTGGCGAGCTTGGAGTCGACATAGTCGTCGGCCTCGGCGCGGACCTCCTCGGCCTCGCGGCGGGCCTCGGCGAGGATCCGGTCGGCCTCGCCCTGCGACTCCCGGGCGACCTGGGTGTCGGAGACGATCGAGCCGCGCTCGGCGTGGGCGGCCTCGATGATCCGCTCGGCCTCCTGGCGGGCCTGCTCGACCAGCTGCTCACGGCCGCCGATCAGCTCCTGGGCCTGGGCGAGGGAGCCGGGCAGGGCCTCCCGCACCTCTTCGAGCAGGGCGAGCAGCTCGGCGCGGTTGACCACGCAGGATGCCGACATGGGCATGGAACGGGCGCCCTGTACGGTCGCGACGATCTCGTCGAGCTTCTTCTGCACGTCCACCGGGTGCTCGCCACTCTCTACAGCTGGATGGAGACGGACGGGACGACTGTAAGGGCAGTCGCCGCCCGTCCGACACCAGGTGACGGAGTGTCAGCGGCGGTGGCCGGGCGTCACTTCTGCGCGAGGCGCTCGGTCAGTCGGCCGAGGACCTGCGGAGGGACCAGGTGGGAGACGTCGCCGCCCCAGGCCGCCACCTCCTTGACCAGCGAGGAGGAGAGGAAGCTGTACGTCGGGTTGGTGGGGACGAAGAGGGTCTCCACGCCCGAGAGGCCGATGTTCATCTGGGCCATCTGCAGCTCGTAGTCGAAGTCGCTGACGGCGCGCAGGCCCTTGACGATGGCGGGGATGTCCCGCTGCTTGCAGAAGTCGACGAGCAGTCCGTGGAAGGACTCCACCTCGACGTTGCCGAAGTCGGCGGTGACCTCGCGGATCAGCTCGATCCGCTCCTCGACGGTGAACAGCCCCTTCTTGGACTGGTTGATCATCACCGCGACGTGTACGACGTCGTACAGCTTGGAGGCGCGGGCGATGATGTCGAGATGTCCGTTGGTGATGGGGTCGAATGACCCCGGACAGACGGCGCGGCGCAACGTTGGTCCCTCGCTCTCCGGTCCGGTCATCGTGCGTCTTCGCACGTAGAGGCGGCGCGACCGTACCAAAACGTTCCCTCGCCGTAGCGACGGGCCCGCAGTGGCTCGAAACCGGCCGGCCAGCCGAATTCCCCGCCTCGGGTGCTGCGCTCCACGGTGACGAGGGCATCGCCCGTGAGCCAGCCCTCCGAGCGGAGTGTGAGGAGGATCTCGCGAAGATCGTCGTCCGCGACGGCGTAGGGCGGGTCGAGGAAGACCAGGTCGTACGGGTCGGCCGGGGCCGGTCCCGTCACGATCTGTTCCGCTTTGCCGGTCCGCAGTTCGGCGCCGGGCAGACCGAGCGTCTTGATGTTCTCGCGGATCGTCTTCGCGGCGCGGGGTTCCGCCTCGACGAGGAGGGCGTGGGCCGCGCCCCGGGAGAGCGCTTCGAGTCCGACGGCGCCGGAGCCCGCGTACAGGTCGGCGACCCGGGTCCCGTCGAGGGTGCCGAGGAAGGCCTCCCAGGTGGAGAAGAGGCCTTCGCGCGCCCGGTCGGAGGTGGGGCGGGTGCCGGTGCCGGGGGGCACGGCAAGTCGGCGTCCGCCGGCGGTGCCGGCGATCACGCGGGTCATCGGTGTCCTCGTTCTCCGTAAGCCATTGCGTACGCAACAGCTTATGGCGGCCGCCGCCGCCCCGTGGTCAGCCCTTCTCCAGGTACTCCTCCCGGTCCTTGTCGAGCAGGGCTTCGAGGGCGGTGCGCAGTCCGGGGTGGGCGGCGAGGTCCGGGTCGGCGAGGACGAGGGTGGTGGCCTCCTCGCGGGCGGCGGCGATGACCTCCTCGTCGTCGATGACGGTGAGCACCCGCAGGGAGGAGCGGACGCCGGACTGGGCCTGTCCGAGGACGTCGCCCTCGCGGCGCTGTTCGAGGTCGATGCGGGAGAGTTCGAAGCCGTCGAGGGTGGCGGCGACGGCGTTGAGTCGCTGCCGGGCGGGACTCGCCTCGGGCATCTCGCTGACGAGGAGGCAGAGGCCGGGGGCGGAGCCGCGGCCGACGCGGCCGCGGAGCTGGTGGAGCTGGGAGACGCCGAAGCGGTCCGCGTCCATGATCACCATGGCGGTGGCGTTGGGCACGTTGACGCCGACCTCGATGACGGTCGTGGCGACGAGGACGTCGAGCTCGCCGGCGGCGAAGCGGCGCATGACCTCGTCCTTGTCGTCGGGGTGCATGCGGCCGTGCAGGACGGCGATCCGCAGGCCCGTGAGGGGGCCCGTACGGAGCTTCTCGGCGATCTCGACGACGGCGAGCGGCTGGCGCTTCTCGGCCTCGTCCTCGGGGGACGCCTTGGACTTCTTCTTCTGGTCCTCCTCGTCGCCGATGCGGGGGCAGACGACGTACGCCTGGTGCCCGTTCTCCACCTCCTCGCGCACCCGCTCCCAGGCGCGCGCGAGGAAGTGCGGCTTGTCGGCGGCGGGGACGACGTGGGTGGCGATCGGGGAGCGGCCGGCGGGCAGCTGGTCGAGGACGGAGGTCTCCAGGTCGCCGAAGACGGTCATGGCGACCGTGCGCGGGATGGGGGTGGCGGTCATCACCAGGAGGTGGGGCGGTTGCTTCCCCTTGCCGCGCAGGGCGTCGCGCTGCTCGACGCCGAAGCGGTGCTGCTCGTCGACGACGACGAGGCCGAGGTCGTGGAACTGGACCTTGTCCTCGATCAGCGCGTGCGTGCCGATGACGATCCCCGCCTCGCCGGTGACGAGGTCGAGGAGGGCCTGGCGGCGGGCGGCGGTGCCCATGGAGCCGGTGAGCAGGACGACCTTGGTGGCGCGCTCGGCGCCGCCGAGCATCCCGCCCTCGGCGAGCTCGCCCATCATCTCGGTGACCGAGCGGTGGTGCTGCTGGGCGAGGACCTCGGTGGGCGCGAGCATCGCGGCCTGTCCCCCGGCGTCGACGACGGCGAGCATGGCGCGGAGGGCCACCATCGTGTTGTGCGTCACGGTGAAGTGATCAGTCACGTATGCATGACTCGGGTCCGCGACACTGATGCACTGCACGGGCTTGCGCCCGACGTGCTCGACCGCGCGGATCCCCCGTCGAAAGGTGTTGTACTTCGGCCTCGGGCGCATGCGACGCGCCTTCCGAGCGAGCCGGAACGGGACGTATTCGTCCGGCAATGCGATCGAGACATTGAACGCTGCCTTCTTCGGCAGCACTCGAGCCCGCCCTCCCAGCGAACGAACCAGCCATGCCACGTCGTCCGCCAGCGGCCGGGAGGCCGAACAGAACGACACGCTCATGCCCTGGGCGTCCACAGTCCCGTCGGTATCCATGAGCCCTTGCAGGACCGCGAGACGGTTCTTGATCGATGTGTTCTTGAAGGCGAGGGGCAGAAACTTGTCGTGCGAAGTGAGCCCCCAGAGATCGAGCTCACGCAAGACGCTGATCACAGGGTTCCGCCGGGTGTCACCCTTGGGGGCTGACAGCCCGATGTTGTAGTCGCAACGCGAGCCGGGAACCGGTGTGACCGCACAATCCGGAGCCAGAATCGAACGCGCGGCAGCCAGAATTTCCTCGTCGGCCGTCGAAAGGCGCAGGTTGTGCCGGAAGGATCCGTCGCCCAGCAACAGACCGAACAGGTAGGGGTCGAGAGGCGGTGAGGTGCCGTCGGACAGATCCACCGGGGTGGCCACTGGGAGATACCACTTCGAAGAACCATCGGCCTTGAACGTATCCGCGCGGATCTCGCGAGTCGTCATGACCTTCGGCGTCTGTCCCCGGTCCCACGCGCAGCTTGTTCCGACGATCCACAGATGTTCGTCATCACATTCGACGGAAGTGTCGTCGGACAGTACGAGACGCCATACCTCCCGGTCGCCCTGGGGAAAGACACCGTCGACCAAGCTGATCTCGCCGCTTGGGAGCACGACCTGGTCTCCCACTGAGATATCCCCCATTCTCCTGAAGCCCTCAGGCGTCAGGACGAGCGAGTCGAGAGGCTGCGCCTTTCCCGAGCCGACCTCTCCCTGGAGGAGGCGGTGCATGGGGTGGTCGGTGGCGAGGTCGTCGAAGATCTCGCGGGAGACCTTCCGCTGGCCGTCGGTGAGGGTGAAGGGGAGCTTGGCGTCGAAGGCGTCGAGGATGGCGCCGGGGACGGGGCGACGGGCGACGGCGGGGAGTTGGGTGTCAGCGTGCCGGCGGCGGGCGAGGGCGACCTGGAGGACGAAGGCCTCGTCCCACTTGAGCCGGTCGCGGGCGTCGGCGACGTCGGCCTTCGTACGGGGTCGGTGGATCTTCCGCAGGGCGTCGGGCAGCTCGGTGAGGCCGCGGCCCTCGCGCAGGGCGGGCGGCAGGGGGTCGACGGCGTCCTCGGCCTGCGGCAGGACGGCGTCGACGGCCTTGGCGATCTTCCAGGACTCCAGTTTGGTGGTGGCCGGGTAGATCGGGATGAGGGCCCCGGCCCAGGTGCCCACGCTGTCGGCGGCCTCGTCGCCGTCGCCGCGGAGGAGTTCGTACGCGGGGTGGGCGAGCTGGAGGCGTCGGTTGAAGAGGGAGACCTTGCCGGAGAACATCGCGCGGGTGCCGGGCAGCAGGTCCTTGTGCGGCTTGTGCACGCCCTTGCCGAAGAAGACCAGTTGGAGACGGCCGCTGCCGTCGGTGATGGTCACTTCGAGGCGCTGTCCGCGTCCCTTGGAGCCGTTGAAGGTGAGCACACGGGCGTCGGCGACCTGCGCGACCACCGTGACGTGCTCGTCGAGCGGCAGGTCGGAGAGGGTGGTCAGCTCCCCGCGCTCGGCATACCGGCGGGGGTAGTGGTGGAGCAGGTCACCGACCGTGTGCAGGTCGAGTGCCTCGGCCATGACCTTGGCGGTGGCGGGGCCGAGGGACTTCTTGAGTGGTTCGTCGAGCGCGGGCACGCGTTCCATTGCACACCACCGGACCGACAGTCGGGGTTCACTCCACTCCGATGAGCAGCGGTGGGGCCCCTTCGCCCGCGTGGTACGTGGTCGTGTCGACGGCCAGGTAGCCGCGGCGGACGTGGCTCTCCAGGGCGGCGGCCAGGTCGGGCGGGGTGTCGTCGGAGACGATGAGGGTGACGAGCTCGCCGCCCGCCGAGAGCATGCGGTCCAGGACGGTGCGGGCCGTGTCGGTGAGGTCCTGGCCGATGACGGCGACGTCGCCCTCGATGAGGCCGAGGACGTCGCCCGCCTGGCAGACGCCGGCCGAGGTGAAGGACTGGCGCTCGGCGACGGCGAGTTCGGCGTAGCGGGTGGCGCCGGCGGCGGCCGTCATGGCGACGACGTCCTCGTCGAAGCGCCGGTCGGGTTCGTGGACGGCGAGGGCGGCGATGCCCTGGACGGCGGCGCGGGTCGGGATGAGGGCGACGCGGATGCCCTCCGCCCTGGCGCGTTGGGCGGCGGCGGCCGCCGTCTGCCGCAGCTCGGTGTCGTTGGGCAGCAGGACGACCTCGCGGGCGTGCGCCCGTCGGATCGCGTCGAGGAGTTCGTCGCCCGCGGGCGGTTCGCCGGGCCGGGTCTGGACGGTGGTGGCGCCCGCCTCGGCGCAGAGTCCGGCCAGGCCCTCGCCGGGGACGACGGCGACCACCGCGCGCTGGGTGCGCTCCGCGCGTCCGTCCGGGGTCGCCGCGGTGCTCGCGAAGTGGGTGACGCGGATCCGGTACGGCCGGCCGGCCTCGACGCCGGCCTCGACGGCGGCGCCCGCGTCGTCGACGTGCACGTGGACGTTCCACAGCCCGTCGCCGCCGACGACGACCAGGGACTCCCCCAGGGCGTCGAGGCGGGACCGCAGCACGTCCACGGCGGCCTCCTCGGCCTCCAGGAGGTAGATCACCTCGTAGGCGGGGCCTTCGTCGGTGCCGCACTCCTCGGGCGCGGCGGGCCGGGCCGGCACGACCACGCCGTGCGGTGGCGTGTCCGGGCGGGTCGGGGTCCGTCCGGTCAGGGTCTCCACGAGCGCCCCGAGGACCGTCACCAGGCCCTTTCCGCCGGCGTCCACGACCCCGGCGCGGGCGAGGACGTCCAGTTGGCCCCTGGTGGTGGCGAGGGCGGTCCTGGCCCCCTCGTAGGCGCTTCCCGCCACGTCCGCGAGCCGGCCGCCGCCCGTGCAGGCCAGGGCGGCGGCGGAGGCCACGGTGAGGATCGTGCCCTCGACGGGGTGGGCGACGGCCCGGCGTGCCGCGGTCGCGGCCTCGGCCAGGGCGCGGGCGAGGTGATCACCGTCACGTCCCTCGGCGAGCACGCCCGCCATGCCGCGCAGCAGCTGGGCGAGGATCGTCCCGGAGTTGCCGCGGGCGCCGAGCAGGGCGCCGTGCGCCATGGCCCATACGGTCTCGGCGGCGTCGGGTTCGGTGGCGGCGAAGACGGCCTCGACGGCCTGGTGGGCGGCTTCCGCCGTCAGGTACAGGTTGGTGCCGGTGTCCCCGTCCGCGACCGGGTAGACGTTGATCGCGTCGATCTCCTCGCGCTCCCGCCCGAGGGCGTCCAGCGCCCGTACGCACCAGGTGCGGAGCGCTTCGGCGTCGAGCTCGACGAGCTCCTCGAAAGGCTGAAGGGCTCGCGACAACGGGGGGCCTCCTTCGGCGGTGAGCTCACCGCAGCGTAGACCCGGGGTGTCCTGCTCGTGACCTGGGCCCGGGGCGAGGTCGGCGCAGACCATGGTAGTTTCGTTCCACCGCAGCAGGCGTTGTATGCTGCTTCGGTTGCCCGGTTCACACCGGGCCATCCCCCGGCAAGCCACTTCAGACTCCTGATTCCGGTGCGCCGGATTTCACTGTAATTCTGAAGCTTTTGGAGTGACCCGTGGCTGCCAACTGCGACGTCTGCGGCAAGGGGCCGGGCTTCGGCAACAACATTTCGCACTCGCACCGCCGTACGTCCCGTCGCTGGAACCCGAACATCCAGCGCGTGCGTGCCGTGGTCGGTCGGACGCCGAAGCGGCTCAACGTCTGCACCTCGTGCATCAAGGCCGGCAAGGTCTCGCGCTAATTGCGACGTTCCGTCGTAGCGCAGCCCCTGCGGTTGCCTTGAGAGGCCGGTTCACCTAGGTGAACCGGCCTCTTGCCTTACCTGGAAACACCTTCCGGCCCGCTGATCCCTCCCGTACGGGGCGGGGGCCAGCGGGCCGGAGGCGTTTACGGCCTGAAGCAATCACGGCCTGAAGCAATCACGGCCTGAAGCAATCACGGCCTGAAGCAATCACGGCCTGAAGCAATCACGGCTTGAAGCGGTCACGGCTCGAAGCGGTCACGCCCTGAACCGCCAGCCGTGGTCGACCGGGCCGATGCCCGAGCCCAGGGCGAATCCGGCGGCGATGGCCCCGGTCACGTACTCCTTGGCCTGTCGCACCGCCTCCGGCACCGTCAGGCCCTTGGCGAGCCCCGAGGCCACCGCCGAGGCGAGCGTGCAGCCCGTGCCGTGCGTGTGCCGGTTGTCGTGCCGGGGGGCGCGCAGCCACTGCTCCTCGGTGCCGTCGGTGAGCAGGTCCACGGCCTCCCCGCCCGTCGGCAGGTGTCCGCCCTTGATCAGGGCCCAGCGCGGCCCGTACGACAGGATCGCCTCGGCCGCCACCCGCATGTCGCTCTCGTGGACGACGTGGACGCCTGTGAGCTGCGCCACCTCGTCCAGGTTGGGGGTGGCGACGGTCGCGACCGGCAGCAGCTTCGTCCGGACCGAGTCGAGCGCCGAGGCGGCGAGGAGCGGGTCCCCGTGCTTGGAGACCCCGACCGGGTCCACGACCACCGGAGCGTCCGTCGCGGCGAGCAGCTCGGCGACCGTCTCGACGAGGCCGGCGGAGGCCAGCATGCCCGTCTTCACGGCCTGGACGCCGATGTCGTCGACGACGGACCGGTACTGGGCCCGTACGGCCTCCTCGGGCAGCTCCCACGCGCCCTGGACGCCCCGCGAGTTCTGGGCGGTGACGGCGGTGAGCACGCTCATGCCGTGGACGCCGAGCGCGAGCATCGTCTTCAGGTCGGCCTGGATGCCGGCGCCGCCGCCGGAGTCGGATCCGGCGACGGTGAGCACCAGCGGCGGCCTGCCCGTCACTCGGTCTCCCCGAAGTGGTCCCAGCCGCCGGCGCTGTGCCAGGGCGCGCCGTCCACGGTGACCTGCGGCAGCGCCGAGGGGTTGAGGACCTCGCCGATGACCTTCCAGCGGGCGGGGAGCTTCACGTCGGGCGGGAAGGTGGCCACGATGGCGTGGTCCTCTCCCCCGGTGAGCACCCACTGCATGGGGTCGACGCCGACGGCCTGGCCGATGTCGTTCATCTGGGTGGGGATGTCGATGAGCCCGGAGCGCAGGTCGATGCGGACCTTGCTGGCCTCGGCGATGTGGCCGAGGTCGGCGATGAGTCCGTCGCTGACGTCGCACATGGCGGTGGCGCCGAGCCCGGCGGCGGCCGGGCCGGCGTGGTAGGGCGGCTCGGGCCTGCGGTGGGCCTCGACGAAGGCGCGGGGGGAGCGGAAGCCGCGGGAGAGGACCGCGTATCCGGCGGCGGACCAGCCGAGCCAGCCGGTGTAGGCGACGACGTCGCCCGGCTGGGCCCCGCCCCGGGTCACCGGGTCGTGGTTGCGCAGGTCGCCGAGGGCGGTGATGGCGATGGTGATGGTGTCGCCGCGGACGACGTCGCCGCCGACCACGGCCGCGCCCGCGACCTGACATTCGTCGCGCAGCCCGTCCATGAGTTCGGTGGGCCAGGTGACGGGGAGTTCGGCGGGGACGACGAGGCCGAGGAGGAGCGCGGTGGGGACCGCGCCCATCGCGGCGATGTCGGCGAGGTTCTGTGCGGCGGCCTTGCGGCCGACGTCGTACGCCGTCGACCAGTCGCGGCGGAAATGACGTCCTTCGAGGAGGATGTCCGTGCTGGCCACCACGCGCCGGTCGGGGGCGGAGACGACCGCGGCGTCGTCGCCGGGCCCGATCCGTACCGCCGGGGTGGAGGTGAGCCGGGACGTGAGCTCTCTGATGAGCCCGAACTCGCCCAGCTCTCCGACTGTGCCCTTCACCGCGTCTCACCTCGTGTCTTCGTGCCGGCCGGCAGGCGGGGGCGCGTCTGGGCGCGCCGCGGGTCGCGGGCCGTCACCGTGCTGGGTACCGTCAAGTAGACCGTCAACTTCTGTCGTGCGTACGCCACAACGCGAGTGCCCCGGGACGCGCAGGTCTCCCCGCGGCCCGCGGCGACGCGGTACCGTGGCGTCTCTTTCTCCCACAAGATCCTCGTGGTCGCCCTGGAGGTTCCGTGGTACAGGCGTACATCCTCATTCAGACCGAGGTGGGCAAGGCGTCGACCGTCGCCGACACCATCTCCAAGATCCCGGGGGTGCTCCAGGCCGAAGACGTGACCGGTCCCTACGACGTGATCGTGCGCGCGCAGGCGGACACGGTCGACGAGTTGGGCCGCATGGTGGTCGCCAAGGTCCAGCAAGTGGACGGCATCACGCGCACCCTCACCTGCCCGGTCGTTCATCTGTAGCCCCCGTCTACGCTTGGCCGGTGACGTCTTCCCACCGGCCCTTCGGCCTGCCCGCCGCCGTGACGGCCGTCCTGCTGCTGGCCGCCACCGGCTGCTCCTCGTCGGACGCCGGGGCGTCCGTCGCGGTCCCCCGTCCCCCGGCGGCGGAGGCGGCCTTCTGCCAGGCGCTGGAGAAGGAGCTGCCCGACACCGTGGCGGGGCTGGAACGGAGTGATCCGGAGCCCGGCTCCGAGCTGACCGCCGGGTGGGGTGACGGTGCGATCGTACTGCGCTGCGGGGTCCCCCGGCCCGAAAAGATGAGCGATCCGAATGCTCAGGCCGTCGAGGCGAACGGGGTGAACTGGATGCTGGAGCGGCCGGAGGGCAGCGGGCCCCGGTTCACCTCGACATATCGGAAGGCGTACGTCGAGGTGACGCTGGACGAGCGGTACGCGCACGACGCGACGCCGCTCGCGGATCTCGCCGCCCCCGTGGCGAAGGCCGTGCCGCCGAGCCTCTGAGAGGCCCGGCGGCCGGGGAGCCTCGGCCGCCCCTCGGGGCGGGTGGCTAGCGCAGGCCCGTGGAGCGGGTCAGCGCGGCCTGGATCAGCCGGTCGACGAGCTCGGAGTAGCCGACGCCGCTCTCCTGCCACATGCGCGGGTACATGGAGATGGGCGTGAAGCCGGGCATCGTGTTGATCTCGTTGATGACGAACTCGCCGTCCTCCGTGAGGAAGAAGTCGGCGCGGACCAGTCCCTCGCAGGAGACCGCCTCGTACGCGGCGACGGCCAGGCGCTGGACCTCGGCGGTGGCCTCGTCGCCGATCGGGGCGGGGACGATGCCGGAGGCCGAGTCGATGTACTTGGCCTCGAAGTCGTAGAAGTCGTGGTCGGTGACGGGCGGGATCTCGGCCGGCACGCTGGCGCGCGGGCCGTCCTCGAACTCCAGGACGCCGCACTCGATCTCGCGGCCGCGCAGGAGCGACTCGACGAGGATCTTCGGGTCGTGGCGGCGGGCCTCCTCGATGGCTGCGTCCAGGCCGGACAGGTCGTCGACCTTGGTGATGCCCATGGACGAGCCGCCGCGGGCCGGCTTCACGAAGAGCGGCCAGCCGTGGTCGGCGGCGAACTCGACGATCTTCTTGCGGGCGGCGGCCGGGTTCTGCTCCCACTCGCGCGGGCGGATGACCTCGTACGGGCCGACCGGCAGTCCGAAGGAGACGAAGACCCGCTTCATGTACTCCTTGTCCTGGCCGACGGCGGAGGCGAGGACGCCCGCGCCGACGTAGGGGACGCCGGAGAGCTCCAGGAGGCCCTGGAGGGTGCCGTCCTCGCCGTACGGGCCGTGCAGCATCGGGAAGACCACGTCGACCTCGCCGAGGGCCCGCGGGACGGCGCCGGGCTCGCTGAGGACGACCTCGCGGTTGGCGGGGTCGACGGAGAGGACGACACCGCCCTCCTCGGACTCGGCCAGGTCGGCGACGTTCGGCAGGGCGCGGTCGGCGATGGCCATGCGCTCGGGGGCGTCGGCGGTGAGCGCCCAGCGCCCGTCCGTCGTGATGCCGATGGGCAGCACGTCGTACTTGTCCCGGTCGATGGCGCTCAGGACGGCGCCCGCCGTGACGACGGAGATGGCGTGCTCGGAGCTGCGACCGCCGAAGACGACGGCCACGCGCGGCTTGCGGGGGCTCTGGGTGTTCTCGCTCATATCGCGATGAGCGTACCTTGCGGCTCCCGAACGGCTGAGCGCCCCGCTCCCTCCCCGCGCGTCCGGCGCAGCGGCAGGGCCACCGCGCCTTCGCGGGTGCGTCGCGCGTGCGTCACGCCTCCGTCAGCGGCGGGCGTCGCGCGTGCGTCACGCCTGCGTCAGCGGCGCTCGGACTTCGCGCTGCGGGACATCAGCTCCTTGAGGGCGACGACCGGCGGCTTGCCCTCGTGGACGATCGAGACGACCGTCTCGGTGATCGGCATGTCGACACCGTGGCGGCGGGCCAGATCGAGCACGGACTCGCAGGACTTGACGCCCTCGGCGGTCTGCTTGGTGGCCGCGATGGTCTCCTGGAGGGTCATTCCGCGGCCCAGGTTGGTGCCGAAGGTGTTGTTCCGGGAGAGCGGCGAGGAGCAGGTGGCGACCAGGTCGCCGAGGCCGGCGAGGCCGGAGAAGGTGAGCGGGTCGGCGCCCATGGCGAGGCCGAGGCGGGTGGTCTCGGCGAGGCCGCGGGTGATGAGCGTGGCCTTGGAGTTGTCGCCGAGCCCCATGCCGTTGGCGATGCCGACGGCGAGCCCGATGACGTTCTTGACCGCGCCGCCGAGCTCGCAGCCGACGACGTCGGTGTTCGTGTACGGGCGGAAGTACGGGGTCATGCAGGCCGTCTGGAAGCGCTGGGCGACCGACTCGTCGACGCAGGCGACGACGGCGGCGGCGGGCTGCCGGGCGGCGATCTCCAGGGCCAGGTTGGGTCCGGTGAGGACGGCCACGCGCTCGGCGGGCACGTCCGCGACCTCCATGACGACCTCGCTCATCCGCTCGGCGGTGCCGAGTTCGACGCCCTTCATGAGGGAGACGAGGACGGTGTCGGGGGCGAGCAGCGGCTTCCAGGCGGCGAGGTTGCCGCGGAGGGTCTGGGAGGGGACGACGAGGACGGTGAAGTCGGCGTCCTGCGCGGCCTCTGCCGGGTCGGCGGTGGCCGTGATCGCCCGCGGGAGTTCGATGCCCGGGAGGTAGTCGGGGTTGACCCGGGTGGCGTTGATCTCCTTCGCGAGCTCCGCGCGGCGGCCCCAGAGGCTCACCTCGCAGCCCGCGTCGGCGAGCACCATCGCGAAGGCGGTGCCCCAGGATCCGTTGCCGAAGACGGCTGCCTTGGTCACTTGATGCCTCCCTCGGCGGCCTTGCGCCGCTGTTCGAGGCGGGCCCTGCGGTGGTCGTACGGTTCGGCGGGCGCCTTCTCGCCGCGGATCTCCTCCAGGAGGGCGGTGATGGCGGCCATGATGACCTCGGTGGCCTCGCGGAGCACCTCCGGCGTCGGCTCCAGGCCGTCGAAGCGGGAGAGGTCGACCGGCGGACCGGCCTGGACCGTCAGCGTCTTGCGGGGGAACAGGCTGAACTTGTTCTCCCTGGCGTACGGCGGCATCGCGAGGTTGGCGCCCCACTGGGCCACCGGGACGACCGGGACCTTGGTGAGGAGCGCGACGCGGGCGGCGCCGGTCTTGCCGGCCATGGGCCACATGTCGGGGTCCCGGGTCAGGGTGCCCTCGGGGTAGAAGGCGACGCACTCCCCGCGCTCGATGGCGTCGACGGCGGCGCGGAAGGCGTCCAGCGCGTTGGTGGTCTCGCGGTAGACGGGGATCTGGCCGGTGTTGCGCAGCATCATGCCGACGAAGGGGCTCTTGAAGAGGCCCGCCTTGGCGAGGAGACGCGGGACACGACCGGTGTTGTACTGGTAGTGCGCGTAGGACAGCGGGTCCAAGTAGGAGTTGTGGTTGACCACGGTGATGAATCCGCCGTCGGCCGGAATGTGCTCCATACCGCGCCAGTCCCGCTTGAACAGAACCACCAGGGGGGGTTTGGCGATGACCGCCGCGAGGCGGTACCAGAAGCCGATTCTGCGGCGGGGCACTCGGACACCTTTCTCCGGGACTGGCTGGCAGGGGGTCAAGTGTCGCCCCATGCTCCTGGTCTGTCGAGGACACGGTACGCCCCGGGGCCTCCGGCGGGCGGCGCGGGCGGGACAGAATAGGCCCCGATGAACAGCGATGCGGACGACGGCTGGTCCCTGGTCGTACCCCTGAAGCCCCTTGCCCTGGCGAAGAGCAGACTGGCCGCGGCGGCGGGAGCCCTGCTCCGCCCGCGGCTCGCCCTCGCGTTCGCCGAGGACACGGTGGGGGCGGTGCTGAACTGCGCGCGCGTACGGGATGTGGTGGTCGTCACGGACGATCCGGCGGCCGGTGAGGCGCTCGCGGCCCTGGGGGCCCGGATAGTGCCGGACGCCCCGGCGGCGGGGCTCAACGCGGCGCTGGCGCACGGGGTCGGGGCCGTGCGGGAGCGGCGGCCGCACGCGCGCGTGGCCGCGCTCAACGCCGATCTGCCGGCGCTGCGGACCGAAGAACTGGCCCGGGTCCTGGACGCGGCCGGGAAATTTCCGAGAGCATTTCTCGCGGATGCCGCCGAAATAGGTACGACATTCCTCTCGGCGGGTCCGGGGGTGGAATTGGAACCGGCATTCGGGGGTGCGTCGAGGCTGCGCCATTTGTCGTCGGGCGCGGTGGAAATACGGCTGACCGGGGTGGATTCCGTACGCCGGGACGTGGACACCGGCGAGGATCTGGCGGCGGCCCGGGCGCTGGGGCTCGGCCCGCGGACGGCCGCCCGGTGGCTGCCGGTGGCCGGATAGGCTGCGGTCCATGCAGGCGACCGCGTTCACGTACGACCCCGAGACCCGCAGCGGAAGTGTGCTGCTCGACGACGGCACCCCGGTGGAATTCGGGGCGGAGGCCTTCGAGGCGGGCGGGCTGCGGCTGCTGCGGCCGGGCCAGCGGGTGCGGATCGAGGTGGAGCCGGGCGCCGCCTCCGGGGCCGTCCCGCGGATCACCCTGGTGACGCTCCAGACCTTCTGAGCGGGCCTTCCCCCCCTTGTGAAGCGGGTTCCCTCCCCCTGACGAAGCGGGCCTTCTCCCCCGTACGAAGGGCCGCTGACGCGCCGCGGGCCGGGCTCCTTGGTGGGGAGCCCGGCCCGGCGGGTGGTACCGCTCGTCCTACTTCTTGGCGGCGGCCTTCTTGGCGGTCGTCTTGCGCGCCGTGGTCTTCTTCGCGGGCGCCTTCGTCGCCGTGGCCTTCTTCGCGGCCGGCGCGGTCTTCTTGGCGGTGGTCTTCTTCGCCGCGGCGGTGGTGGTGGTCTTCTTCGCGGCGGCGGTTGTGGTCTTCTTCGCCGCCGTCGTGGCCTTCTTCGCCGCCGCGGTGGTCTTCTTCGCCGCCGCGGTGGTGGTCTTCTTCGCCGGGGTCGCCTTCTTCACGGCGGCCGTCGTGGTCTTCTTCGCCGGGGTCGCCTTCTTCGCGGCGGCCTTCTTGGCGGTGGTGGCCCTCTTGGCCGCGGCCTTCTTCACGGTCGCGGCGGCGCTACCGGTGAGGCTGCCCTTGGGGGCCTTCTTGACGGAGACCTCGCCACCCTTGGGGAGCTTCTTCGAGCCGCTGACCAGGTCCTTGAAGCCCTGACCTGCACGGAAGCGCGGAACCGAGGTCTTCTTGACCCGGACGCGCTCACCCGTCTGCGGGTTGCGGGCGTAGCGGGCCGGACGGTCGACCTTCTCGAACGAGCCGAAGCCCGTGACCGAGACCCGGTCGCCCGCGACCACGGCACGCACGATGGCGTCGAGCACGTGGTCGACGGCTTCGGCGGCCTGCTGGCGACCGCCCATCTTGTCGGCAATCGCTTCTACGAGCTGCGCCTTGTTCACGTCTTCCCCTTCGGAGACATTGCCAGAACGAAAGTGTTCAAGCTTTTTCGCACGTTAGGCATGTATATACCGCAAATCAAACACGAAACGGGCTAATCACCCTAGTGCCGCAACGCAGAAGAGCCGCTGCGGAGTTCCTGGTGTCAGTCGTCCTCTGGGAATCGGCCCTCGTCGAGGTCCTTCATCAACCGGTCCAGACGCGCTGCCGCGTCCTTGAGATCGTGCTTCGCCGCGGCCGTCACGACCAGCAGCTTCCGGGACAGCGCCATCCTTACGCCCTCCGGGACTTGCAGTGAGCGCACTCTTGTGTGCGCTTCCTTCAATCGGGCGGCGACTGACTCGTAGAGCTCGAGTTGGCTGTCGCGTTCCATGCACCGATTGTGCCATCTAGGGCGAGTTGTCGCCCGACAGGGTCCCAACAAGCGACTGCGCCCCCCACCGGACAGTGGGGGGCGCAGTCTTGGAAAAGCGCTGCTCAGACCGTAATTGTACGGGGCTTGAAGGACGGCCTGGCCGCCTCGTAGGCCGCGATGTCGGCTTCGTTCTGAAGGGTGAGGCTGATGTCGTCGAGTCCGTTCAGCAGACGCCAGCGGGCGTTCTCGTCGAGCTCGAAGTCCGCGTCGATCCCGGCGGCCAGGACCTTGCGCTGCTCCAGGTCGACGGTGATCTCGGCCGTGGGGTCGGCCTCGGTCAGCTCCCAGAGCGCGTCCACCGTCTCCTGCGGCAGGACGACGGTCAGCAGGCCGTTCTTCAGCGAGTTGCCGCGGAAGATGTCGGCGAAGCGGGCGGAGATGACCGTCTGGAAGCCGTAGTTCTGGAGCGCCCAGACGGCGTGCTCACGGGAGGAGCCGGTGCCGAAGTCGGGGCCGGCGACCAGGACCGAGGCACCCTGCCGCTCCGGGCGGTTGAGGATGAACTCGGAGTCCTTGCGCCAGGCCTCGAAGAGCCCGTCCTCGAAGCCGTCGCGGGTGACCTTCTTGAGCCAGTGCGCCGGGATGATCTGGTCGGTGTCGACGTTGCTGCGGCGCAGCGGGACGGCCCGGCCGGTGTGCGTGGTGAAAGCTTCCATGGTTCCTCAGACCCCCGCGGTGGTGGCGACGTCGGACAGATCGGCCGGGGAGGCCAGGTGGCCCAGGACGGCGGTGGCGGCGGCGACCTGGGGGGAGACCAGGTGGGTCCGGCCGCCCTTGCCCTGCCGGCCCTCGAAGTTGCGGTTGGAGGTGGACGCGGAGCGCTCACCGGGCGCCAGTTGGTCGGGGTTCATGCCCAGGCACATCGAGCAGCCCGCGTGCCGCCATTCGGCCCCGGCCTCCTTGAAGACCTTGTCCAGGCCCTCCTCGACGGCCTGCAGGGCGACCCGGACCGAGCCGGGGACCACCAGCATGCGGACGCCGTCGGCGACCTGGCGGCCCTGGAGCAGTCCTGCGGCGTTGCGCAGGTCCTCGATGCGGCCGTTGGTGCAGGAGCCTACGAAGACGGTGTCGACCTTGATGTCGCGCAGCGGCTGTCCGGCGGTCAACCCCATGTACTCCAGGGCCTTTTCGGCGGCGAGGCGCTCCGAAGCGTCTTCGTACGAAGCCGGGTCGGGGACGTTCGCCGAAAGCGGCGCGCCCTGGCCGGGGTTGGTGCCCCAGGTGACGAACGGGGCCAGCGCGGCGGCGTCGATGACGACCTCGGCGTCGAAGACGGCGTCCTCGTCCGACTTCAGCGTCTTCCAGTACGCGACGGCGGCGTCCCAGTCCTCGCCCTCGGGGGCGTGGGCGCGGCCCTCCAGGTAGGCGAAGGTGGTCTCGTCGGGGGCGATCATGCCCGCGCGGGCGCCGGCCTCGATCGACATGTTGCAGATGGTCATCCGGGCCTCCATCGAGAGTTTCTCGATGGCGGAGCCCCGGTACTCCAGGATGTAGCCCTGGCCGCCGCCGGTGCCGATCTTCGCGATGATCGCGAGGATCAGGTCCTTGGCGGTGACGTCCTCGGGCAGTTCGCCGTCGATCGTGATGGCCATGGTCTTGGGGCGGGCCAGCGGCAGCGTCTGGGTGGCGAGCACGTGCTCGACCTGGCTGGTGCCGATGCCGAACGCCAGCGCGCCGAAGGCGCCGTGCGTGGAGGTGTGCGAGTCGCCGCAGACGACGGTGGTGCCCGGCTGGGTCAGACCCAGCTGCGGTCCCACGACGTGGACGACGCCCTGCTCGACGTCGCCCAGCGGGTGCAGCCGGACGCCGAACTCGGCACAGTTCTTCCGCAGGGTCTCCAGCTGCGCGCGGGAGACGGGGTCCGCGATGGGCTTGTCGATGTCGAGGGTCGGGGTGTTGTGGTCCTCGGTGGCGATGGTGAGGTCGAGGCGCCGCACCTGCCGGCCGTTCTGGCGCAGGCCGTCGAAGGCCTGGGGGCTGGTCACCTCGTGCAGCAGGTGCAGATCGATGAAGAGGAGGTCGGGCTCGCCCTCGGCGCGCCGGACGACATGGTCGTCCCAGACCTTCTCCGCGAGTGTCCTACCCATCGCTTTCCCTCCGGCCGACGTCTACGCCGGCACAACTAGAGACCCGTTTCGCGGGCCGTTGTGCGGCCGCCTCACCAGAGTGACAAGTTCCTCGGGAAATTGAACTTGCGTTTCACAGAGTGAGACGCGAATATCGTTGCATGGACAACTCTAGCGGCGTAGGCGTTCTCGACAAGGCAGCCCTTGTCCTGAGCGCCCTGGAGTCCGGTCCGGCCACCCTCGCAGGACTGGTCGCGGCGACGGGACTCGCACGACCCACGGCACATCGTCTCGCCGTGGCACTGGAACACCACCGGATGGTGGCGCGTGACATGCAGGGCCGGTTCATCCTCGGACCGCGCCTCTCGGAGCTCGCGGCCGCGGCCGGCGAGGACCGCCTGCTCGCGACCGCCGGCCCCGTACTGACGCATCTGCGCGATGTCACCGGCGAGAGCGCCCAGCTCTACCGGCGCCAGGGCGACATGCGCATCTGCGTGGCGGCGGCCGAGCGGCTGTCGGGCCTGCGGGACACCGTCCCGGTCGGCTCGACGCTGACCATGAAGGCCGGCTCCTCCGCGCAGATCCTGATGGCCTGGGAGGAGCCCGAGCGGCTGCACCGCGGCCTCCAGGGCGCCCGCTTCACGGCGACGGCCCTGTCGGGCGTACGGCGCCGCGGCTGGGCCCAGTCGATCGGTGAGCGGGAGCCGGGCGTCGCGTCCGTCTCCGCGCCCGTACGCGGCCCCTCGAACCGCGTCGTGGCCGCCGTGTCGGTCTCCGGCCCGATCGAGCGTCTGACGCGCCACCCGGGTCGTATGCACGCCCAGGCGGTCATCGACGCCGCCGCCCGTCTCTCCGAGGCGCTCCGCCGCAACGGCTGACGCGCTCCGTCCCTCCTGTTCATCACCGGCCCACCGCTTCAACGCCGCAGCGGTGGGCCGGAGTTGTCCGTCCGATGGCGAACAGCGAAGAAGCCCTCCCCCGAAGGGAAGGGCTTCTTCGTCTCGTACCCCCGACCGGATTCGAACCGGCGCTACCGCCTTGAGAGGGCGGCGTGCTAGGCCGCTACACAACGGGGGCCTTTGCGGATCAGATCCGCGGATGCAGATGAGCTCTGCGAGCTGGCCTACCTGGACTCGAACCAAGAATGACGGTACCAGAAACCGTAGTGTTGCCAATTACACCATAGGCCATGGTGGTTACACCGTACCCCCGACCGGATTCGAACCGGCGCTACCGCCTTGAGAGGGCGGCGTGCTAGGCCGCTACACAACGGGGGCCCTAGCGATCCCACCCGGCATGAGCCGGGTGATGTCACCGCGGATCCACCGGGAGCTACCCAAGTGATCCGCAGGATGGATCTGTACCCCCGACCGGATTCGAACCGGCGCTACCGCCTTGAGAGGGCGGCGTGCTAGGCCGCTACACAACGGGGGCTTTGTGGATGCCATCCACGATTTGCAGATGAGCTCTGCGAGCTGGCCTACCTGGACTCGAACCAAGACTAACGGAACCAGAAACCGTCGTGCTGCCAATTACACCATAGGCCACCGGGGCAACGTCCCCACCAGGGGGATCTTGCTCGGTTTGCGCTTTCCGGGCTCTTGCCTTTCGGCTTGTTCCCCTCGGCGCAGAAAGAACATTACCCGAAGGTGGACGGTGCTCCAAAACGGGTATGCCCGCCGAGCAGGGCGGGGAGCTGGCGAAGGTCCGTGATCCGGTTCAGCTCGGGCCGGCCGCCGCTGTCCGCGCGGTCCAGCCAGACGCCCAGGAGCCCCGCCTCCACCGCGCCCCGCGCGTCGATGTCGGGCTGGTCCCCGACGTACGCCACCTCGCCCGGGGCCAGGCCAAGGGCGGTACAGGCCGCGTGGAAGGCCTCCGCGGCGGGCTTGGCGACACCGAGCTCGGCCGCGCAGAGGACGGCCTCGAAGCGGTCGCGCACGCCCAGGACACGGAGCTTGTGGTCCTGGTTGTGGATGCTCGAGTTCGACAGGATCCCGTGACGGTAGTCACGGGCCAGCAGGTCGAGCACGGGGACGGCGTCGGGGAAGAGCTCCCAGGCCGCCTCGTAGTGGGCGACGTACCGCTGGAACCACTCGTCGGCCGCCTCGGCGCCGAGCCCCGGCTCCCGCAGGAAGTCCCTGACCCGCTCCCGCCGCTGCTCCTGGAAGTCGACCCCGCCGGCCTCGAAGCGGCGCCAGTGGAGCGTGGTGAGCTCCCGCCAACGACCGAGGGCCTGGTCGACGGAGTCGTATCCGTCGACCAGGCCCTCGGCCGTCAGGTGCTCGCTCATGCCGACGTGGTCGGCACGGGCGTAGTCGAAGAGCGTGTCGTCCACGTCCCACAGGACCGCGCGGATGGCCATGGCCCGACCGTACCGCGCGGCCCGTACGGGCGTCCCTTACGCGGCGAGCTTCGCCAGCGCCGCGTCGATGCGGGCGAGGGTCTTCTCCTTGCCCAGGATCTCCAGGGACTCGAAGAGGGGGAGGCCGACCGTGCGGCCGGTGACGGCGACACGGACGGGGGCCTGGGCCTTGCCGAGCTTGAGGCCGTGGGCCTCGCCGGCGACCAGGACCGCGTTCTTGAGGGACTCGGGGTCGTTCCAGTCGGCGTCCACGAGCTTCTCGCGGGCCGTGGTGAGCAGCGCGGCCGGCTCGCCCTTCATCGCCTTGTCCCACGAGGGCTGGTCGAAGACCGGCTCCGCGAGGAAGAGGAAGTCGACGTTGGCCGTGATCTCCGAGAGGACCGTCATACGGGTCTGGGCGTGCGGCGCGATGGCCTCCCAGGCGGCGCGGTCGAAGTCCTCGGGCGCCCAGTTGGCGTGCGGGGCCTTCAGCCAGGGCTCGCAGGCCTCGGCGAAGGTCTTCACGTCCAGCATCCGGATGTGGTCGGCGTTGATCGACTCGGCCTTCTTGAGGTCGAAGCGCGCCGGGTTGGCGTTGACGTCGGCGATGTCGAACTTCTTCACCATCTCGGGGATGGTGAAGATGTCCTGGTCGGCGGAGAAGGACCAGCCGAGCAGGGAGAGGTAGTTCAGGAGGCCCTCGGGGAGGAAGCCGCGCTCCCGGTAGAGGTTGAGGGAGGCCTGCGGGTCGCGCTTGGAGAGCTTCTTGTTGCCCTCGCCCATGACGTACGGCAGGTGGCCGAAGGCGGGGATCTCCTTGGCGACGCCCAGCTCGATCAGCGCCTTGTAGAGCGCGATCTGGCGCGGGGTGGAGGAGAGCAGGTCCTCGCCGCGCAGGACGTGGGTGATCTCCATCAGGGCGTCGTCGACCGGGTTGACCAGGGTGTAGAGCGGGGCGCCGTTGGCCCGGAGGATGCCGTAGTCCGGGACGTTGTCCGGGGTGAAGGTGAGCTCGCCGCGGACGAGGTCGTCGAAGGTGATCGGCTCGTCGGGCATCCGGAAGCGGACGATGGACTCGCGGCCCTCGGCGCGGTAGCGCTCGATGCGCTCGGCGCTCAGGTTGCGGCAGGTGCCGTCGTAGCCGGACGGCTTGCCGGCCAGACGGGCGGCGTCACGACGGGCTTCCAGTTCCACGGCGGTGCAGAAGCAGTGGTACGCGTAGCCGCCGGCGAGCAGCTTGTCGGCGACGTCCTTGTAGATGTCCATCCGCTGCGACTGGCGGTACGGCGCGTGCGGGCCGCCGGCCTCCGGGCCCTCGTCCCAGTCGAGCCCGAGCCAGCGCAGCGAGTCGAGCAGCTGGTTGTACGACTCCTCGGAGTCGCGGGCCGCGTCGGTGTCCTCGATGCGGAAGACCATGGTGCCCTCGTTGTGCCGGGCGAAGGCCCAGTTGAAGAGAGCGGTGCGGACCAGGCCCACGTGGGGGTTGCCGGTCGGCGAGGGACAGAAACGGACGCGGATGTTCGCGTTAGCCACGCTTGATCACCTTATTGGTGAGAGTGCCGATGCCTTCGATGGTGACGGCGACCTCGTCGCCGACGTTGAGGGGGCCGACCCCGGCGGGGGTGCCGGTGAGGATGACGTCGCCCGGGAGCAGCGTCATGGCCTCGGTGATGTGGACGACCAGGTCCTCGATGGAGCGGATCATGTCGCTCGTCCGACCCAGCTGGCGCTGCTCGCCGTTGACCGTCGCCTGGATGGTCAGGTCGCTCGCGGCGGCGATGCTCATGCCCGTCTCCACCCAGGGGCCCAGGGGGCAGGAGGTGTCGAAGCCCTTGGCGCGGGCCCACTGCTTCTCGCGCTGCTGGGCGTCGCGGGCGGTGACGTCGTTGGCGCAGGTGTAGCCGAAGATGACGTCCTTGACGCGCTCGCGGGGGACCTCGCGGCACATGCGGCCGATGACCACGGCCAGCTCGGCCTCGTGGTGCAGCTCGTTGGAGAAGGAGGGGTACTCGATGGCGTCGCCGGAGCCGATCACCGAGGTGGTGGGCTTGAAGAAGGCGACGGGGACCTCGGGGACCTCGTTGCCGAGTTCGGCCGCGTGCTCCGCGTAGTTGCGGCCGATGGCCACGACCTTGTTGGGGAGCACGGGCGGCAGGAGCCGTACTTTGCTCAGCGGGACCTTGGTGCCGCTGAGCTCGAAGTCGGTGTACGGGATGCCCTTGATGATGTCGAGGACGAGGCCGCCGGACTCGACGGTTCCCTCGCCCTCGACGGCGCCGAAGGCCACATTGCCGTCGATGGAGAATCTGGCGATGCGCACGAGTGCTGTCGCCCCTCACTTGGTACTTGCTGGAGTCTGACGCTCCAGGCTAACGCGGCGCGGGGGCGGCCGACCGGCGATATCGCCGGGGCGAAGCGTGCCGGTGGGGTGAGCTCGCGGCGAGCTCCCGGGAGCTCGGGACGGGCCCGGGGCGGTGCCGGCTAGCGGGACGCGGAGGCGTAGGGGGCCGGCTCGTAGGGGGCCGGGGCGGTCATGAGGATCGTGCGGCGCGGGTTGGCCGTCCGTCCCGGCAGTTCGGCCGCGTACTCGGGCTGGGCGCCCCGGCCGAGCTGTGCGGCGTCCTCGAGGTGGACGAGGGTGGAGCGGCGCGGGTTGGCCGTGGTGTGGAGCGTCGTCGTCTTCATCGCGGTGTTCAGACCCTGTCCCGGGACGGGCGCCCCTGCGGGCGCGAGCATCGTGTAAAGCGTCAGGCTAAACATGCGATTCCCTTCGAATGCATGGCTAAGGCATCGATCATCGTGTGAGTTTGCTCACCAATCACTCCACATTCCAGGCATTACGGACTGCCATGACCCGTCACGGAAACGGGCATTCCACCACTGAATGCTCTATTCCGCTCCTGATCATCGCGACTGGGACACACGGGTACGCCCAGCCATTGGAGTGGAAAAGTCCCAATCCTCCGTGATCATCTTCTACATGGGGTGACACACCGGCCACTGGTTGTCATCCCCCTACGGGCGCGATACTCGGCCCTTGTTGGAGATCCGGCACTGTGCTGGAATTCCACGCACCGCCGCGGGTTTCAAGCCGGCGCGCAGGAGGCGCACACAGCGCCGGGCAAGTGGCGGGGAAGGGGGATCTGCGCCGGTCACCGACGACCACCCTGGGGCGCACCACGCGTCCCAAAAACGCCGACACCGTCCTCTCCGTTCACCCGGAAGGACGCCTGGTCCAGAGGTTGCGACGCTAGTGCAGGGACGTTTCAAGAGGGATGGCTCGGGGTCTCCCCAGGCCCGTCAGGGCCGAGCCGAAGCTCCGGCGGAGCAGGAACCGCGTGCCGGGACCGACCGCGGTCCCTCGGCCTCGCACACCCCCAACCAGGGTCAGGGACCGTCCGGCGACGGCGGTGACGGCAGGCGCGCGAGCGTCAAGGCCGCACCCGCCGAGCCCACCGCGGCTCCCCCCAAGGCCAGGGCCGAGAACGAGGTCGGCCCGCGAATAGCCCTGCGCAACTGGCGCATCTCCACGCGTCTGGTCGCGCTGCTCACCCTCCCGGTGGTCGCGGCGACCACCCTGGGCGGCATCCGTATCAGCGAGTCGCTCCAGGACATCGAGCAGCTCGACCACATGCAGCTGCTGACCAAGCTGACCCGTGAGGCGACCGACCTCGCCCAGGCCCTCCAGGCCGAGCGTGACCTCTCCGCCGGTCCGCTGGCCAACGGCAGGCCCGTCAGCGACTACCAGGTCTCCAACCCGCGCAAGCGGACCGACCGCGAGTACAAGGCCTTCCTCGACGCCACCGAGGAGATCCCGAGCACCGAGGGCGACGAGGCGCTGCGGAGCATCCGGCAGAACGTCAGCCAGATCGCCTCCCAGGTCATCCAGCTCAACACGATCCGCGGCAACGCCTACGAGAAGGGCGTCGCCCACTCGGTGACGGTCGAGGCGTACAGCCGTCTCATCCGCTCGCTGCTGAGCCTGTCCCAGGACATGGCGCAGGCGACCAGTAACCCCGAGATGATCAAGCGGACCCGGGCGCTCGCCGCCTTCTCGTCCGCCAAGGAGTACGCCTCCATCCAGCAGGCGATCATCGCCGCCGCGCTCCCCGCGAGCGACAAGACCGCCGGTCGGATCCAGCAGGGTGACCGCCTCTACGGCGAGGCCGCGCTCAACTCCGAGGGCGTCGAGCTCAAGTCCTTCCAGGCGATCTACGAGTCGGCCGGTGGTGACGCCACCGAGCGGACCGAGTCGCTGAACTCCGGTGACCCGTCGATCACCGCCGCCGACAAGTACGCGGAGCGCGTGCTGAAGTCGGACGAGGCGATGCCCGGCGGCACCAAGCGCGGTCACCTCAACTTCACCGACGAGTACGGCACCAAGATCACCGCCATGAACCGCATCGAGCGCGGTCTGCTCGGCGACATGGAGTCGATGGCCCGTGAGCTGCGCCAGGAGGCGCAGCGCGACGCCATCATCAACGGTGCCCTGATCCTCCTCGTCCTCGGCGTCTCGCTCATCGGCGCCTTCGTCGTGGCCCGGTCGATGATCCGCTCGCTGCGCCGGCTCCAGGACACCGCGACCAAGGTCGCCCAGGACCGGCTGCCCGAGCTCGTCAAGCAGCTCTCCGAGTCGGACCCGCAGGACGTCGACACCTCCGTCGAGTCCGTCGGTGTGCACTCCCGGGACGAGATCGGCCAGGTGGCCGCGGCCTTCGACGACGTGCACCGCGAGGCCGTCCGCCTCGCCGCCGAGCAGGCCCTCCTCCGGGGCAACGTCAACGCGATGTTCACCAACCTCTCGCGCCGTTCCCAGGGCCTCATCCAGCGTCAGCTCTCGCTCATCTCCGAGCTGGAGTCCCGCGAGGCCGACCCCGACCAGCTCTCCTCGCTGTTCAAGCTGGACCACCTCGCGACCCGTATGCGCCGGAACGGCGAGAACCTCCTCGTCCTCGCCGGTGAGGAGCCGGGCCGTCGCTGGACCCGCCCGGTCCCGCTGGTCGACGTGCTCCGTGCCGCCGCCTCCGAGGTGGAGCAGTACGAGCGCATCGAGCTGGCCGCGGTCCCGGCGACCGAGGTCGCCGGCCGGGTCGTCAACGACCTCGTGCACCTCCTCGCCGAGCTGCTGGAGAACGCCACCTCGTTCTCCTCCCCCCAGACCAAGGTCCGGGTCACCGGTCACGCGCTGCCCGACGGCCGGGTGCTCGTCGAGATCCACGACACCGGCATCGGCCTCTCCCCCGAGGACCTCGCCGCGATCAACGAGCGGCTCGCCTCGCCGCCCGTGGTGGACGTCTCGGTCTCCCGACGCATGGGTCTGTTCGTGGTCGGCCGCCTGTCCCTGCGACACGGCATCCGCATCCAGCTGCGCCCCTCCGACTCGGGCGGCACGACGGCGCTCGTCATGCTTCCGGTGGACGTCGCCCAGGGCAACAAGAAGCCCACGCCCAAGCCGGGCGCCGGTGGCCAGGGTGCGATGCCCCCGGGTGCCTCCGCCCCCGGCGGCCGCGTCCCCGGCGGTCCCGGCGCGGCCGGTGGCCCCGGCGGCGGACGGCCCGGCGTTCCGGGCGGTGCCCCCTCGTCGGCGGCCGGCCGGCTCGGTGCCGGTGCCGGTGCCGCGCGCGGTCAGGTCGGTACGAGCGGTCCGCGGGCCGCGCTGCCCGGCCGCGACGGCGCCCCGCTCACGGGTGGCCCCCAGCCGTCCCGTACCGCGCAGCCGCAGAACGCCCAGCTGGACCAGACCGGGCAGCTGCCGCAGGTCCCCCCGGCCCCGCAGCAGCAGGACCCGCTGCGTCCGGGCCCCGGCACCGGCGGTCTGATCGGTGGTGCGGCGAGCGCCATCCCGTCCCGTACGGACGTGTGGGGCAACCAGGGTGCCCCGCAGGCCGGACCCGGCGCTCCGCAGCACGCTCCGCAGTCCCAGGCCCCTCAGTCGCAGGCTCCGCAGCAGGCCCCGCAGGGCGACCAGCCCGGCGGGTACGGCTTCCCGCGCGCCGAGCTGCCCGGCGGCAACCCGCAGCAGCAGCGCCCGCAGGCCGCGAGCTGGGGCAACGACCCGGCGCAGCAGCCGGTTCGGCGCCCGCAGCAGGAGATGTCCCCGCTGGACGCGCCGCGCGGTCACGAGGACCCGGAGACGACGGGCCGGTACGCGGCTCCGGCGGCCCCTCAGGGCCCCGGTTCCACGGGCCAGTTCCCGCGCCCCGACTTCGGTGCCCCGCAGCAGGGCCAGCAGGGCCAGCAGCAGCCGCAGGCCCCGCAGATCCAGGCGTACCCGGGCGGTGTGCAGGACCCGGCGTCGACGGCGCAGTTCCCGCGTCCCGACTTCGGTGCCCCGCAGGGTCCCGGCTCCACGGGCCAGTTCCCGCGCCCCGACTTCGGCGCCCCGCAGCAGCCCCAGCAGGGCCAGCAGCCGCAGCAGGGCCAGCAGCCCCAGGCCTACCAGGGCGGCCAGCAGCAGCAGTACGGCCGGCAGCCCTACGTACCGCAGGCCCAGCAGGCCCCGCAGCAGGCCCCGCAGGCGCCGGCCCCGAGGCAGCGGAGCGGCGGTGGCGACTTCGGTGCCCCGCGCCCGGCCGAGGGGCAGGCCCCGCAGCCGCGTCAGCCCCAGCTCCAGCAGCCCCGCCGTCCGGAGGCACTGCCGCCGGCCGGTTCGGGCGACGGTCGTACCCCGCTGTACGACACGCTGGAGACCAACTGGTTCCACCAGGAGCAGGCGCAGCGGGAGGCCGCGCAGCAGGCGCAGGCCCCGGCCGCGCCGCAGGCCCCCGCTCCGGCGGAGCAGCGTCCGGCCGGAGGCCCGGCCGGTGCCGGCGCCGGTGACGGCCGGCAGAACGGCGGGGCCGCCTGGCGGACCTCGCCCAACGACGAGTTGGTGCGTCAGGCGGAGCGGGTGCGCAAGCCCGCTGCCGGCGGCGTCACCACCTCCGGCCTTCCTCGGCGTGTGCCGAAGGCCAACCTCGTACCCGGGACCGCACAGGAGCAGGCCCACACGGCCGGCCCCCAGGTCTCGCGTGCACCCGACGACGTCCGCGGCCGGCTGACAAATCTGCGCCGCGGCATCCAGCAGGGCCGACAGGCGGGTAACTCGACCACGGGTAACCACCACCTCGGTCCGAACCACCAGCAGGAGCGTTAGTGAACGCGATGAGCCAGGCGGCGCAGAATCTGAACTGGTTGATCACCAACTTCGTGGACAACACCCCTGGGGTGTCCCACACAGTGGTGGTCTCCGCCGACGGACTCCTGCTGGCCATGTCCGAAGGATTCCCCCGCGACCGCGCCGACCAGCTGGCGGCGGTCGCATCCGGACTGACCTCGCTGACCGCGGGCGCGTCCCGGATCTTCGAGGGCGGTCCTGTCGCTCAGACCGTGGTGGAGATGGAGCGCGGCTTCCTCTTCCTCATGTCCGTCTCGGACGGCTCCTCGCTGGCCGTACTCGCGCACCCCGAGTGCGACATCGGCCTCGTGGGCTACGAGATGGCGCTGCTGGTCGACCGGGCCGGCAGCGTACTCACCCCTGATCTCCGCGCGGAGCTCCAGGGCAGCCTGCTCCACTAGCCGGTCCACCCATCGGTCACGGACCCCCATCACGCATCGACCGACCGACAGGGCGGTACGCCCCTCCGTACCGCCCTGGCACGTTCATCGTCCGGCCGCCCCACCCGGCCCCCCACCGGCCCCATCAGACGGCGGAAGTTCGCTGTCACGCCCGGAGGATTCATGACCCCGCCCCCCGCCTCTCACGATCCGTACGGCGCCTCAGTCGACGAGTACGGATACGAGGGCGACCAGCCGCTGGTGCGTCCGTACGCGATGACCGGCGGCCGGACCCGGCCGCGCTACCAGCTCGCCATCGAGGCGCTGGTCAGCACCACGGCCGACCCGGCGCACCTCGCCACGCTGCTGCCCGAGCACCAGCGCATCTGCCACCTGTGCCGTGAGGTCAAGTCGGTGGCCGAGGTGTCGGCGCTGCTGTCGATGCCGCTCGGTGTCGCCCGGATCCTCGTCGCCGACCTGGCGGAGGCCGGCATGGTGGCGATCCACCAGCCGGGCAACGGAGAGACCGGCGGCACGCCGGACGTGACACTGCTCGAAAGGGTGCTCAGTGGACTTCGCAAGCTCTAGCGGCGGTACCGGCTCTCAGGGCCGGTCGACCACCAGCGCCAAGATCGTCGTGGCGGGTGGCTTCGGCGTGGGCAAGACCACGTTCGTCGGCGCCGTATCGGAGATCAACCCGCTGCGTACCGAGGCCGTCATGACCTCCGCCTCGGCGGGGATCGACGACCTGACCCACACCGGGGGCAAGACCACCACCACGGTGGCGATGGACTTCGGTCGTATCACCCTGGACCAGGACCTGATCCTGTACCTCTTCGGTACCCCCGGTCAGGACCGCTTCTGGTTCATGTGGGACGACCTCGTCCGCGGCGCCATCGGCGCCGTCGTCCTCGTCGACACCCGGCGCCTCGCCGACTGCTTCCCCGCGGTCGACTACTTCGAGAACAGCGGCCTGCCGTTCGTCATCGCCCTCAACGGCTTCGACGGACACCAGCCCTACCAGCCCGAGGAAGTCCGCGAAGCGCTCCAGATCGGCCCCGACACCCCCATCATCATCACCGACGCCCGCCACCGCGCGGACGCCAAGAGCGCGCTCATCACCCTCGTCGAGCACGCCCTCATGGCCCGCCTGAAGTAGCGGACCGGGGGAACCCGACCGGCCCGTCGACCAGCGCACGGACCCGTGCGTCTGTCATATGCCCCTGCCTGGGGGCGGTCTGTGTCCTTCGACACGGCCGCCCTCGTGTTCATAACGTTTCGACAGAGAATTGGGGCGCCTCGGACACCCGACGCATCCAATCGGTGTCACTGCGCTCACATGAGCCCCGCCATTTGGCGGGGCTCGCTCTTTATGCCCGTTTTATTCGCGGTCCGGACCGCGAAAAGCGGTTCCGTCCCACTGTTTGGAACGGAACCCCTTCACGTGCTGCAATTCATGAACTCCCGAGTAGTACGGCCCTGAACGAAACACCGGCACAACGTAGGTGCCGACGCCGAGAGGTTGTTGGTCGAGTGAGGCGCAGCAAGGAAAGCTCCGCGGAGCAGGAGACGCGGGGCAACTTCACCCCGCCGTCGCGCACAGCCGTGTCGCCTGCGGACGTGCCCGTGACGCCGCCGCCGACCGCGGCCGCTCCGGGCAGCTCCAGCAAGCTGTCGCCGCGGAACTGGCGGGTACCCACCCGACTGAACGCGATCCTCCTCATACCCGTGCTGGTCGGCCTCGTCATGGGCGGCTTCCAGGTCAAGGGGTCGATCGACACCTGGCAGGAGGCGCAGGACGCCGAGAAGACGGCGCTCATCGTGCGGGCCGCCTCGGAGTACAGCACCGCCCTGCTGAACGAGCGTGACCTCACCGCCGCTCCGCTGCTCGCCGCGAAGACCCCCGAGGACCGCAAGAGCGACGACGTCACGCAGGCGTACGCCGCGACCGACGCCGCCCGCCTCAAGTTCGACGAGGCGGCCAAGAACCTTCCCTCGGGGCAGGGCCTGGAGCGCCGTCTGCGGCTCTTCAGGGACGAGGAGCCGAAGCTCGAGGCGCTGCGCAAGGCCGCGTACAGCCGCTCCCTCGACCCGGTGAACACCCAGCTCGGGTACACCGGCGTCCAGCACTACCTCACCGAGTTCTCCAACGAGCTCGGCCTCGGCACCGGCAACGTCACCGCGTACGGCCGCAGCGTCTACGCCGTCCAGCTCGCCAAGGGCGCCGAGTCGCTCCAGCGCTCGATCGGCACCCAGCTCCTGGTCCGGCCCAGCCGCCAGGAAGCGGTCTTCGCCCAGCAGTCCGTGGCCTTCAACTCGTACAACTACCTGGAGCAGATCGCCCTCGGCGAGTACAGCTCCGGCGGTATGCCCGAGGACGTCGAGCTCCTCAAGAAGATCATGGCCGGCAAGGCCGCCGAGGGCGCGAAGCAGATGCAGGCCGCCGACGTCGAGCTGCCCAAGGGCAAGGACGGCTCCGTCTACTCCGGCGCCGCCTCCGCGATCGGTACCGCCAAGGACCCCGAGGCCCTGGCGGCCCTGAAGGCCCAGGGCATCACCGCCGAGACCTGGATGGCCATCGCCACCGCCAAGTTCGAGGGCTACTCCGAGGCCGAGAAGTCGCTCGTCGACAAGGCCGTGGCCGAGGCCGTCAAGATCTCCGACGAGGCCAAGACGGACGCCTGGGTCAACGGCGCCATCGTCGTCATCGCCCTGCTCGCCGCCTTCATCCTCGCCGGGATGATGGCCCGCCAGATGAGCCGCTCGATGCAGCAGCTGCGCACCGCCGCCTTCGGCATCGCCGAGCAGCGCCTGCCGATGCTCGTCGACCAGCTGTCCCGTACCGAGCCCGGCCGGGTCGACACCCGCGTCCAGCCGATCCCGATCGACTCGCAGGACGAGATCGGCGAGGTCGCCCGCGCCTTCGACCAGGTCCACCGCGAGGCCGTCCGGCTCGCCGCCGAGCAGGCCATGCTCCGGGGCAACGTCAACGCGATCTTCACCAACCTCTCGCGCCGCAACCAGTCGCTGATCGAGGGCCAGCTGACCCTCATCACCGACCTGGAGAACAACGAGGCCGACCCGGACCAGCTGGAGAACCTCTTCAAGCTGGACCACCTGGCGACCCGTATGCGCCGCAACGGCGAGAACCTCCTCGTCCTCGCCGGCGAGGAGCCGGGCCGCCGCTGGGACCAGCCGGTCCCGCTGGTCGACGTCATGCGCGCCGCCTCCTCCGAGGTGGAGCAGTACGAGCGCATCGAGCTGGCCGGCGTGCCCGAGGCCGAGATCCACGGCCAGGCCGTGACCGACCTCGTCCACCTGCTCGCCGAGCTCCTGGAGAACGCCACCACGTTCTCCTCCCCGCAGACCAAGGTGCGCGTCACCGCGACCCGTCTCCCCGACGGCCGCGTGATGGTCGAGATCCACGACAAGGGCATCGGCCTGACCGCCGAGGACTTCGCGGACATCAACCACAAGCTGGCCAACCCGCCGACCGTGGACGCCGCCGTCTCGCAGCGCATGGGCCTCTTCGTGGTCGGCCGCCTCGCCGACCGGCACGGCATCCGGGTCCAGCTGCGCCCCTCGGGCGAGCAGGCCGGGACGACCTCGCTCGTCATGCTGCCGGACGCGATCACGCACGGCGGTGGCGGCGAGCAGCCGGTCCACGACGACTTCACCGTCTCGCAGATCATTCCCCGGCAGCAGCAGCCGAACATCTTCGAGGCCCCGGCCCCGCAGGCGATGCTGACCGCGGCCGACCTCGGCTTCGACGACTCGCGCTACGAGGAGCAGGGCGACGGTGAGCAGTCGCTCGACCCGGTCAACCGCTCGCTGAACCGCGAGGGACGGCGCGCGACCCTGGGCACCCAGGCGCAGGGCGGCGACCGCCCGCTCTTCCGCGACGAGTCGGAGCCGGCCGCGCAGGGGTACGACCAGGCCCCGCAGGAGTACGGCCAGGGCCAGGAGTACGCGCAGCCCGAGGCGTACGGCCAGGAGTACGCGGGCGAGTACGCCCCGGCGCAGGAGCACGCGCAGGAGTACGCGCAGCCCCAGCAGGATTACGTGCAGCAGCCCCCGCAGGAGTACGGCCGGGAATACGCCGACGGCTACCCGCAGCAGGGCTACGAGACGTACCCGCAGACCGGCTATGCGGAAGCCTCGTACGAGACTGCGGAAACCGAACACCAGCAGTACGGCAACGCGTTCGATCCCCACGCCCACCAGGGAGAGTGGCAGGATCAGAGCGCTTACCAGGGCGGCTACGGACAGCAGTACGGAGCGGAATCGGAATCTGCTCCGAGCGCTCCCGAACAGGCCCCCGACCGCGTAGGCTTCGACCGTCCGGGTCCCACTCCGAACCCCGCTCCGGACGCCGGCCACGCGCTGACCGACGCAGGTCTGCCGCGCCGCGGCAGCGTCGCCCCGCAGACGCAGCAGGCGCCGCGACAGGCACCGCCGGCACAGGCGCAGCAGCCCGCACAGGCCCCGCAGCCGACGCAGGCCGAGCAGCCGGCGGGGTCGGTAGAGCAGGCGCAGAACGAAGCCGAAGGCTCCGAGGCCTGGCGCTCGACCAACGACGAGCGCTGGCAGCGGGCCGGGAAGCTCAAGGACCCGAAGGCGGGCGGGGTCACCTCGTCCGGTCTTCCCCGACGGGTCCCGAAGGCCAACCTGGTCGAGGGCACGGCGGAGCAGACCCCGCAGGGCGGCCCCCAGGTCTCCCGCGCACCCGAGGACGTACGGGGCAGGTTGAGCAACCTGCGCCGCGGCGTCCAGCAGGGACGCAACGCGGGAACGGACACGAACGGATCGGGCCTCGGCCCGGGCAGTACCTACAACCAGGAGCGTTAGTGTGAGCATGAGCCAGGCGGCGCAGAATCTGAACTGGTTGATCACCAACTTCGTGGACAACACCCCCGGGGTGTCCCACACCGTGGTGGTCTCCGCCGACGGACTCCTGCTGGCGATGTCCGAGGGTTTCCCTCGTGACCGAGCCGACCAGCTGGCGGCCGTCGCCTCCGGACTGACCTCGCTGACCGCGGGCGCGTCCCGGATCTTCGAGGGTGGTGCGGTCAACCAGACCGTGGTGGAGATGGAGCGCGGCTTCCTCTTCATCATGTCGGTCTCGGACGGCTCCTCGCTGGCCGTGCTCGCCCACCCGGAGGCCGACATCGGCCTCGTGGGCTACGAGATGGCCCTGCTCGTGGACCGCGCGGGCTCCGTCCTCACTCCTGACCTCCGGGCGGAGCTTCAGGGAAGTCTTCTCAACTAACAGACAGACAGTGCGTTTCACGTCACCGCACCGTAAGGTGCGGTGGCGCGGTTCCAAGGGACATGGACCGCGAGGCAGTCGGAGGAGGAGACGTGGGAACACCCCCGGGCGCAAGCCACTACAACGGATATGACGCGCACCAGGCGCCGCTGGGCGACACCGCGCAGAACCGGTTCAACTTTCCCTCCGCCCCGAGCAGACAGGGTGTTTCGCAGCCCTACCGGCAGCAGCCGCAGGGCCAGCACACGCCCGCGGGTTCGCCGAGCTCCTCGCGCTCCTCGTCCGGCGGTGGTACGGGCGGGCACAACCCGCTCGTACGTCCGTACGCGATGACCGGCGGCCGGACCCGGCCGCGCTACCAGCTCGCCATCGAGGCGCTGGTCAGCACCACGGCCGATCTGGCCAGGCTGCAGGGGCAGTTGCCCGAGCACCAGCGGATCTGCCAGCTGTGCATCGAGATCAAGTCGGTCGCCGAGATCTCGGCCCTGCTCTCCATTCCCCTCGGCGTCGCCCGAATCCTCGTCGCCGACCTGGCGGAGGCCGGACTCGTCGCCATCCACCAGCCAGGCGGCGACGAAGCCGCCGGCGGCCAGCCAGCCGTGACACTGCTCGAAAGGGTGCTCAGTGGACTTCGCAAGCTCTAGCGGCGGTGCAGCCCGCTCAACCACCAGCGCGAAGATCGTGGTGGCGGGCGGCTTCGGCGTGGGCAAGACCACGTTCGTCGGCGCCGTCTCGGAGATCAACCCGCTGCGTACCGAGGCCGTCATGACGTCTGCTTCCGCAGGCATCGACGACCTCACGCACACCGGCGACAAGACGACGACGACTGTCGCCATGGACTTCGGCCGCATCACCCTGGACCAGGACCTGATCCTGTACCTCTTCGGTACCCCCGGTCAGGACCGCTTCTGGTTCATGTGGGACGACCTCGTCCGCGGCGCCATCGGCGCCGTCGTCCTCGTCGACACCCGGCGCCTCGCCGACTGCTTCCCCGCGGTCGACTACTTCGAGAACAGCGGCCTGCCGTTCGTCATCGCCCTCAACGGCTTCGACGGACACCAGCCCTACCAGCCCGAGGAAGTCCGCGAAGCGCTCCAGATCGGCCCCGACACCCCCATCATCATCACCGACGCCCGCCACCGCGCGGACGCCAAGAGCGCGCTCATCACCCTCGTCGAGCACGCCCTCATGGCCCGCCTGCGGTAGTCCCGACGGACGTCGGTAAGAATTCTCGCGGAGGCCCCGCGCACCGGTCGGTGCGCGGGGCCTCCGTTCTCGGTTGAGGTGTACCGGTACGCCGGTACGGGTACACCGGTACGCCGGTACGCCGAAGGCCCCCGCTCCTGGACGGAGCGGGGGCCTTCGGTGCGGCGGGGGTCAGCCCTGCCAGGAGTGGGAGGGGCGGAAGCCCGACTGGCGCTCCAGGCGGCGCCAGCCGGCCGTGGAGCGGCCGTCGTGCGCCGCCGCGTCCTCATCGGGGCGGGCGGACGCGCGGGCGAGCAGGACCGCCGTTATGGCGGCGAGCTCCTCGGGATCGGCGTGGCCCTTCTCGACACGGAGAAGATTGGCAGGGGTGCTCACGTGAATGGCTCCTCTTACTGAGGCGGGTTGCCGTGCTTGCGGGACGGCAGGTCGGCGTGCTTGGTGCGGAGCATCGCGAGGGACCGGATGAGCACCTGGCGGGTGTCGGTGGGGTCGATGACGTCGTCGACCAGGCCTCGCTCCGCCGCGTAGTACGGGTGCATCAGTTCGGCCTTGTACTCCTTGACCATGCGGGTGCGCATGGCCTCGGGGTCCTCGGCGTCGGCGATCTGCTTGCGGAAGATCACGTTGGCGGCGCCCTCGGCGCCCATGACCGCGATTTCGTTGGTGGGCCAGGCGTACGTCAGGTCGGCGCCGATGGACTGGGAGTCCATGACGATGTAAGCGCCGCCGTACGCCTTGCGCAGGATCAGGCTGATCCGGGGCACGGTCGCGTTGCAGTACGCGTACAGCAGCTTCGCGCCGTGGCGGATGATTCCACCGTGCTCCTGGTCGACGCCGGGCAGGAAGCCGGGGACGTCCAGAAGAGTGATGATCGGGATGTTGAAGGCGTCGCACATCTGCACGAAGCGGGCGGCCTTCTCGGAGGCCTCGATGTCCAGGACACCGGCCAGCGACTGGGGCTGGTTGGCGACGATGCCGACGACCTGGCCGTCGAGCCGGGCCAGCGCGCAGATGATGTTGCGGGCCCAGCGCTCGTGGATCTCCAGGTAGTCGCCGTCGTCGACGAGCTCCTCGATGACCTTGTGCATGTCGTAGGGGCGGTTGCCGTCGGCCGGGACCAGGTCCAGGAGGACCTCGGAGCGGCGGTCGGCCGGGTCCTCGGAGGCGACGGCCGGCGGGTTCTCGCGGTTGTTCTGCGGGAGCATCGACAGCAGGTAGCGGACCTCCGCGATGCAGGTCTCCTCGTCGTCGTACGCGAAGTGCGCCACCCCGCTGGTCCCGGCGTGCACGTCGGCGCCGCCGAGGCCGTTCTGGGTGATCTCCTCGCCGGTGACCGCCTTGACGACGTCCGGACCGGTGATGAACATCTGCGAGGTCTCACGGACCATGAAGACGAAGTCGGTCAGCGCCGGGGAGTAGGCCGCGCCGCCGGCGCACGGGCCGAGCATCACCGAGATCTGCGGGATGACACCCGAGGCCCTGGTGTTGCGCTGGAAGATCCCGCCGTAACCGGCGAGCGCGGAGACACCCTCCTGGATACGGGCGCCCGCGCCGTCGTTCAGCGAGACAAGCGGAGCACCCGCCGCGATCGCCATGTCCATGATCTTGTGGATCTTCGTCGCGTGCGCCTCACCCAGCGCGCCACCGAAGATCCGGAAGTCGTGCGCGTACACGAAGACCGTCCGGCCCTCGACCGTGCCCCAACCCGTGATCACACCATCGGTGTACGGCTTCTTCGCCTCCAGGCCGAACCCCGTCGCCCGATGCCGCCGCAACTGCTCGACCTCGTTGAAGGAACCAGGGTCGAGCAGCAGCTCGATGCGCTCGCGCGCGGTCAGCTTGCCCTTCGCGTGCTGGGCCTCGGTGGCGCGGTCACTCGGGCCACGGAGAGCCTGCTCGCGCAGGACGTGCAGCTCGGCCACTCGGCCACGGGCGTCAGCGGGCTCGCTCGGGATCTGGTCCACAACGGTCATGTACCGACCCTATGGAATCCAACAAGAAAACCCCGCAGTCGACTCCGTACAGTCTCCCGTGTCGAATCCTGGTGGGGCCGGACAGAACCGTCGCCCGCCCGGCCCGAGTCAACAGCCGAACACCCCTCGTGTTTGTAGGGTCTCCATAGAAGACTAGACGAGGACTTCACAACGGTGCGTGGCGCCACCGGCACCGGGAGTGATCCGCAGCCGGAGCGATGCCCCGGTGGCGAGCACCTCCACCGAGGGGTCGTGGGTGAGCACCCGGCGCACCGGTCCGTCCCAGACGAGCTCCAGCGGCTGCCCCGTGCGGGGCGGTTCCGCGACCCGCAGATCGAGCACCGAGCGGCGCCTGCGGACGAGGGCGCTCGCCGGGGCGGTGACCGTGAGGCGGCCCACCGTACCGGCCTGCCAGAAGTTGGCGGCCGTGAGTCCGAGGGACGGGACGGCGACCGCCTGACGCTCGGCGGTGTTGTCGAGAACGTGCAGCCACTCCGGGTCCGCGGCGCGTGCCGCGATCCCGCGCCGGGAGGCGCCGGGCATCAGGAGGTACGTGTACGAGGCGGCGGCCGGGTCCGTGCCGTGGTCCAGCCAGAGCGTCCGGTACCGGCGGGTGCGGCGCTCGGGAGAGCTGGTGGTGTTGATGTCGCTCCAGGCCCCGGTGCGGTCGTCGAGGAGGGTGCGGAGGTTCCCGGCCCCCTCGGGGAAGACCCAGCCGCCGTGGCCGTCCAGGTGCGCCCAGCGCTCGCCGGTGGTGAACGCCCGGTCGCCGCTCTCGCCGAGGAGGCGGTTGTCGACGACGGTCTCGACGGGCACCCCGTCGGCCGCGGTGATCCCCGCCCCGAGGCAGATGACCGCGTCCGCCGCGCAGAACCAGGACTTCCGGGCCTCCAGCGTGGAGCCGAGTCCCTTGACGTGCTGGCCGACGGCCGCGTACTCGCCGTCGGTGGCTCCGCCCACCCACCGTACGGCCGGCTTGGGCGCTCCCCACTCGCCGCCGGCCCGGTCGGCGAGGCGCTTGGTGGAGACGGTGGTGCCGGGGAGGCGGTACGGGTCGACGGTGGGCCAGAACCAGTCGGTGTACTGGTCCCCGAGGTCCGGGGTCCACCAGGAGAGCATTCCGGCACCGGTGTGCCAGCCGCGCGGGTTCTCGCCGTTGCCGCACTCGTAGTACGAGATCCGGTTCGAGGCCATGGAGATGTTGGCGGCCCAGCCGGGGCGGCGGTGCACGGCCCGGTCCATGGCGGCGAAGAGCCGGTGGCCGGTGGGTTCGGGGGCGGCGGGGACGGGTGCGGCGGCGACCGCGTGCAGCCGGGCGAGGTCGGCGACGCCGAACTGGCGGGCGGCGAGGATCGGGGAGACGGTGTCGCGCCTGATCCACCCCTTCACGCGCGCGTGCCACCGGTCGCGCTCGGCGACGGAGGCCCCGCCGGCCAGGAGCGCCATCGCCGCGATCACGCCCTGACCGTGGAAGTGGTCGGAGCGCATGATCCGGCGGTCGTCGTTCTTGAGGAGGCCCCGGCTGATGGCGCGGCCGTTGACGCTGTCCATCATCAGGCCGTCGTAGATGAGGGGCGCGTAGGCCTTCTCGACGCTGTCGAGGACGATCTGCCGGTTCGGGTCGGTGACGGCCCAGGTGGACCCGGCGAGGAGCGAGAAGAGCCGGCCGAGTCCGTCGAGCATGACCTGTCCGTAGGTGCCCGAGTAGGCGACCCAGGTGTGCTGGACGAAGGAGCCGTCGGCGTAGAGGCCGTCGCCCTGGGTGACGTACGGGAAGACGGGCGAGAGGGCGTCGCGGGCGAGGGCGATCTTGGCGGGGTCCGCGCCGAGGACACCGCGCAGGGCGACCGAGCGGCAGAGGTCGACGCGGTTGGCGCCGGTGGAGGTCCCGCTGTACTCCGTGAGCACCGAGTCCGGGACGAAGTGGTCGACGGCGGCGCAGGCGGCGGCGATCCGTTCGGCGCCGAGGTGCGGGTGGAGGGCGGCGACGATGTCCATGAGGAGGCGGGGGCTGCCGATCTGCCACTCCCACCAGTTGCCGTAGCGGGGGGCGCCCGCGCGGTAGACCGTGGCGGAGAGGTGGTCGAGGCCGGTCAGGACGGCGGCGAGGAGGCTCGTGTCGCCGGTGAGGCCGGTGCCGGGCTGCGCGTACGCCTGGGTCATGGTCCACAGGCGGCTGTAGCTCTGGGTGATGCCGGCCGGCGGGTCGAAGGGGACCCCGGGCCAGAGGGTGGTGGGCGTGGGGGCCATGGAGGCCCGGAAGGTACGGGCCAGTGTGCCCGTCTCGGCGAGTCGCGAGGCGTAGGGCTCGGCGCCGGCGTCGAAGCCGGAGCCGAGCTGGAGGTCGAGCCAGCGGAGCCGTAGCGCCTCGAACTCCCCCTCCGCCTCCGCCGCGTGGGCGAGGGGGAGCGGGAGTCCGAGGGCGGCGGAGGCGGCGGACGCGGTGATCAGGAAGGTGCGGCGGGACCAGGCGGGGACGGGCACGGGCACGGGAGCCTCCCGGGGGAAGTGGTGGAGACCGTTCGCCGCCTGGTGTAACACCGGATTTCCGACGCAATCAATGAGCACGGCACCGGCCGGCCGTAAGCGCTTGCCGTCCGGTGCCGGGTGCTCAGCTCCCGCAGTGGAAGCGGGCGTTCCCCCAGTCCGCGTGGTCGTTGCCGTTGCCGTCGCCCCCGTCGTCGACGACCAGCTCGACGTAGGAGGCGCCGGTGACGTCGGCGGTCAGCGACCAGGCGGTGTCCGTGGCCCCGAGGACCGGGGACTTCACCTTCTCCGTACCGTCCGCGAGGACGCTGAACCGGACCGTGCCGCGGCTGGTCTGGACGTCGTCCACCCCGACCTCCGCGGTGAGGGAGGTGCAGCGGCCGCCCAGGTAGTAGCGGACCTTGGCGGGGGCGTGGCTGCCGAGGCCCTTGGCGTACGTCACTCCCCCGATCCGCAGCGGGGAGCCGTCTCCGGTGCCCGTCTCGCCGTTGGAGAGGTCGCGCTCGACGGGTCCCCAGCCGTTGGTGGCCGAGGTCCAGTCGAGGTCGCTCGCCCAGCTGTCGGCGGTGGGCGGCGGGGGCAGGGTGCGGACGGTGGTGGCGGCGGTGAGCTTCCGCTCGCCTCCCCCGAGGGCGTACGTGACCCCGGCGGCCAGGGTGTAGGGCCGGTAGGCGGCGTCCACGGGCGGGGTCACCCGCCAGGTGACGGTGGTGCTGCCGCCCGCCGCGACCGTGTCGAGGGCGACGGGCGCCGCCGGTTCGGCGGTCCAGCCCTCGGGGAGGGTGAGCGCGGCCCGGGCGCCGGTGATCGCGGCGGCCTCGTCGTTGCTGAAGGCGGCCGTGATCTCGTTGGCGCGGCCCGGCTCCAGGGTCTCCGGGGCGGTGAGGGCGAGCGTGCCGCAGGCGGCGCGCTCGGCGGCCGGGCCGAGGTCGGTGACGGTGAAGGAGTCGAGGACGAAGTCGGCGCCGTCGGGGGCGTCGCCGCGCTTGCGGAGCCCGGTCCAGGTGTCGCCGCAGCCGGCCGTCACGGTCTCGGAGAAGTGCCCGGTGGTCCGCTGCTGCCCGATCGGGGTGCGGCGGGTCTCGACGGCCGGCCCGTTGCCGTTGGTCCGGTCGTAGCCGGTGACCCACTCGTACGCGCCGGCGTGGCTGGACTGGTAGTCGTACTCGACGCGGTAGCTGTTCCCGTCCTTCATCGGGACGGTCCAGGGCGCGGTCCGGTAGACCAGTCCGCTGTTCTCGTCGTGCGACTTGAGGGACTCGGCGCCGCCGATGACGTCGTCGATCGGCTTCCCGTTCCAGCCCGCCTGTGTGTAGGGGGCGTGCAGCTGGGCGATGTGGGTGCGGGGGTCGGTCGTGCCGCCGGAGTCACCCTTCAGGAAGGGGCCCCAGCCCTGGTCGACGGCTTCGAAGTCCTCGTACACGGCGGCTCCGGCCTTCGTCGCCGGGTCGTTGGCCACGATCCGTACGTCGTCGATCCGGACGGTCGCCGCACTGCCGCTCGCGGCCTCGATCCGCAGCGGGGCGGACCCGTCGGCGGGGGCGGTGAAGGTGACCTTGGCGCGCTGGAGGCGGGTGCCGTTCCAGTCGGACGCGGCGACCCGGTCGTCGAGGGCGGAGCGCTCGACGGTGACGGTCCGGCCGCCGGCGGAGAGGGTGGTGGGGCGGGTCTTCCCCGGCTCGACCTCGATCAGGGCGGAGGCGGTGTACCGCTCGCCCGGGGTGAGGCCGGTGATCCGCTGGCGTACGGACGCGGTGGCGGAGCCGCTGAGCTTCGCGCTGTTGCGGCCCTGCGCGTCGGTGTCACGGGCGACGGTGCCCGCCTTGGTCCAGGAGCCGAGCTTGGCGTCGTTGAAGCCGGGGTCCTTGACCGGGGTGCCCTGGCCCCACTTCGGGGCGGTCCGGGCGGGCGCGCGGTCGGGGTACAGGACGTAGGGCTGCCCGGCGACGGCGTCCAGGGTGATCTTCCCGCCGGTGGGCCGCACGGTCGCGGTCTTCACGCGGCCGTTGTCGGTGAGCTTGTACACGGAGTACGAGCCGGCGCCCGCGGGGACGGCCCAACTGCTCGTGCCGCCGGCCTTGTTGTAGTGGTAGAGCTTCCGGCCGCCGCCGGCGTCGCCGTCGGCGTCCCAGGGAAGGAGGTAGTTCTCGCCGTCGAGGACCTTGCGGCCGTTCTCGTGGAAGGTGCGGCGGCCGTTCTCGACGGTGCCGCGGACCCCGTCGGTGAAGGTGATGTCGTTGCCGTTCCAGCGGGTGATCCGGTGCTGCTGGAGGTACTTGGCGGGCAGGTTGCGCTGCCAGATGTTGGCGGTGAAGTCGTTCCAGTCGGTCTCGCCCGTCCAGCCCTCGAAGTCGACGAGCGCGGTCTGGCCGAGGACCGGATGGTTGTTCCAGACGTCCTTCTCGCCGTTGCGGATGAAGCGGACGATCTGGGAGTTGAGGCCCTTGTTGGTGGCGCCGCCGTAGTCGAGGTCGTTGGCCCAGTGGGACCAGAGGGAGGCCCGCTCGAACTTCTCGGACCACTCGGTGGCGATGTTCCAGCCCTGCTTCTGGACGGCCTGGACCGTCTTGTCGGCGATCCAGCCGTGCGTGGAGTAGACGTCGATGTAGAGCGCGGAGAGGTTGGGGTCGGTCTCGTCGCGGAGCTGCTGGAAGCGGCGGGCGAGGTCGCCGCTGTTGATGTCCCGGCGCTGGTCGATGTAGTAGCTCTGGTTGAGCCAGTTCCAGCCGGGCTTGGTCCTGTCGACGAGGGTCTCGCTGAAGTTCCTCGCCTCGGGGTACGACTCGGTGGCGTTGACGTGGACGCCGAAGCCCGCGCCCCACTTCTTGCCCTCCCTGAGGAGGGTGTTGAGGTCGGCGAGGCCGCCGGCGCGCTTGTTGTAGTTGCCGCCGTAGTCGGGGTGCGCCGAGTCGTGGCCCTCGGAGCCGTACCCCTTGAGCAGGGCGAACTGGCCGAGCCCGTCGGTGGCGAGCGAGATCCGCTTGACGTCGTCGAGGGTCCGCAGGAAGGGGTGGGTGGCCTGCGAGGCGAAGTTGAACGGGATGTGGGCGACCACCCGGTCGGGGGTCTGCTCGCTGCCGGGGGCCTTGATCCCGATCGTACGGAAGGCGAGGGCACCGTCCTGCCAGTCGGTGGTGCCGTCGGCGTTGGCGTCGGGGGTGACGACGACCTTGGCCCAGGGCAGGCCGTCGCCGCTCTCGGGCAGCGGGGCGCCGGCGCCACGGTAGGTCCACTGGCCGGACCAGACGCCGACGCGGGTCTCGGGGCCGGTCGCCGAGGTGTGCGTACGGGCCTGGTGCCAGAAGCGGGCGCCGTCGCGGGCGGAGGCGCCGGAGGGCTTGTCGTAGCTGGAGTTCGACTCGACGGCTGCGGCCAGCTGTCCGGTGTTGACGATCGCGTAGCTCGCGCCGACAGGTGCGGTCTCCGCCGGGGTGCCCGCGGTGACCTGGGCGAAGACGTCGGCGGTACGGGTGGAGTCCGGGTCGAGCCGGGTGAAGGCGGTGGCGGCCCCGCCGTCCGCGGACCCCACGGAGACGAGGTCGTGGCCGGGTATGTCGAGCGTGCCGACGCGGAAGGCCTCGGTGTCGCGGACGGCGGTGACCCGGAAGGTGGTGGTCCGGCCCTCGACGCTCAGGCTCGCGTCGATCTCGACGCCGGGGAGGGTGGGGAAGGCGAGGGTGTACGCGGCGGTGGCGGCGGTCAGGACGGGGGCGCCCTTGGCCTGGACTGCGTAGGCGGTGCCGTTGAGGACGACCTGCGTGACCGGGGCCGTACTGCCGAGGATGCGGGCGCCGCCGGCCCGGTCGGTGTACGAGAGGACGCGGGGGAAGTCCTCGGCGACGGCGACGGAGAGCTGCGGGGAGGCGATGACGGCCGCGGCGGTGGCGGCGTCCTCGGCGAGTCGCGCCCGGGGCTCGGCGACGGCGGGCCCGGCCAGGGCGAACACGGCGGATGAAGCGGCGGCGAGCGCGCAGGCCGCACGGATCCTTCGCGAAGGGGGGAGGGGCATGCGCACTAGTTGGCCCCCGTCCCCGCGGCACCGTCAACGAGATCGCGCACTGAGGGCCCCTCCAGTCCAAGAACCCCCTTCGGTTAGTCCAAGTGACGTCCGAAGGGGGCTTCTTGGGGTACGGCGGGGGTCGGCGGGGGTCAGCAGCCGCCGCAGTTGTAGGGCGGGGGTCGGCGGGGGTCAGCAGCCGCCGCAGTTGTAGAAGGTCACGTCCCAGTGGTTGCCCTCGTCGGCGTAGACGTTGCCCGCGCCGGACCTCCACTGCGGGGCTCCGTCACCACGCAGACCGATGTAGGTGAAGGTGTTCTTGATGTAGTTGCCGAGGCAGGTGTACTTGCTGAAGTCGAGCTTGTAGCCGTTCCAGTGCGAGTACGTGCCGCTCGCGTGCCCGGTCTCGGTGCCGCCGGTGATGTTGAGGGCGCAGCCGCTGGCGCTCCTGAGGGTCTGGGCGCCCTGGGCGGTGGCGAGGTTGAGCTGCTCGAAGGACGTGCAGGTCGAGTTGTACCGGTTGGAGCAGTTGCCGGACGACGACCAGGTGATGCCGGAGGAGCTGAACATCGAGGTCGCGGTGGCGTGGCTGATCTTGGTGACCGCGTGGGCCTCGCCGGCGGCGGTGAGGACGCCGACGCCGGGCGCGAAGAGCGCCCCGAGGACGAGGGCCAGGGCGGTGAGGACGGAGCGGAGCTTCATCGGGAGTGCCTCCTGCTGGTGACCGTGACGGTTGGGGACGGCGGTGCAGGTGGTGCCGGTGGCGCGGGTGAAGCCGGTGGAGCGGCTGGTGCGGGTGAATCCGGTGGCGCGGGTGGAGCCGGGGAATCCGGTGGCGCAGGGAGATGGTGCCGCAGTTCTACGCGCGTCCGATAGAGGGCGTCGGCCGTCTTTCGGCGCCGCCCGGGTGAACATCTTCCACAGATGTTGAAAGTTGAACGGAATGGGTCTACAGTCATTCTCGTTGAAGGTTCAACAAACGCCGATCAAGGAGCTGTCAGTCATGGGTCTCTTCACCCGCAAGAGCAACGAGTCCGCCGTCGCCACCGCCACCCTCCCCGTCGACCCGGCCCTGGCCGCCCTGACCGGCGACTACACCATCGACCCGGCCCACAGCAGCATCGGCTTCACCGTCCGCCACGCGATGGTCACGAACGTCCGCGGCACCTTCGCCGAGCACGAGGGCGCGCTGAAGCTGGACGGCTCGAACCCGGGCGCCTCCTCCGCCTCGATCGACGTCCAGATCGCCTCCATCGACACGGGCATCGGCGACCGCGACGGCCACCTGCGCAGCGGCGACTTCTTCGACGCCGAGCAGTTCCCGCTGATGAGCTTCCGCTCCACGCAGGCCGAGCAGCTGGGCGGCGACAAGTACCGGGTCACCGGCGACCTGACGATCAAGGACGTCACGAAGCCGCTCGCCATCGACCTGGAGTTCAACGGGACGGCCACCGACGTCTACGGCAACGAGCGCGTCGGCTTCGAGGGCTCGGCCGAGATCCTGCGCTCCGCGTGGGGCCTGACCTGGAACGCGGCCCTGGAGACCGGTGGCGTGATGGTCAGCGACAAGGTCAAGCTGAACTTCGACATCTCCGCGATCAAGGCCGCCGCCTGATCGACCGGTCAGCCGCCTGACCAACCCGGTCCGCCGCCCGACCAACCGGCCACACGAGCGCGCCCGCCCTCCGCAGCAGCGGAAGGCGGGCGCTCGGCGTTCGCGCGGGGCCGGTCAGCCCGCCTTCGCCGCCGCCTCGACGACGGCCGGGACCAGACGGTCGTTCTCGGCGGCGCCCGGGCCTCCGGCGAAGGCGAAGCGGCGGCGGGCGTAGCTGTAGGCCAGGCCGGTCGCCGGATCGGCGAAGGCCTGGGAGCCGGGGGCGCCGCTGTGGCCGACGGCGGCCGGGCTCAGGGACGGGTGGCGGGTGGCCAGCGGGACGAAGCCGAGCCCGAAGGCGTTCTCCGCCCCCGTCACCAGGTCCGTGCCGGCCGAGTGGATCCGGGCGACCTCGGCAAGGGTGTCGGGCGCGAGGAGCGGGGGGCGGCCGTCGAGCTCGCCCGCGATCGTCGCGTACATCCGCGAGAGGCCGCGCGCGGAGCCGATGCCGCCGCCGGAGAGCGGCGCCCGCTCGCGTACCGCACGGGAGTTGGCGTAGCCGACGATGTCGAAGGGCGGGTCGGCGTGGAAGTTGAACGCGATGGCCATGAGGCTGTCCGGGGCGATCGGGTTCTCCGCGAGGAGCGCCTGCTCGGCGGGGGTGGGCAGCATCGGCAGGGCCGTACGGAAGCGCGGCTCCAGTTCCTCGGGCAGGCCGAGGTGGTAGTCGATGCCGTACGGGGCGCGGACCCGCTCCTCGTACAGCTCCTGGACCGTCCGGCCGGTGGCCCGCAGGACCACCTCGCCGACGAGGGCGCCGATGACCAGGGCGTGGTAGCCGTGGCCGGTGTCGGGCTCCCAGTAGGGGCGCTGCCCGGCGAGGCGGGCGGCGATCAGGCGGTCGTCGGCGAGCTCTTCCGGCGAGAGGCCGCCGTCGGCGCCGATCACTCCGGAGCGGTGGGCGAGCAGCTGCCGGAGGGTGATCGCCCCCTTGCCCTCGGCGGCGAACTCGGGCCACCAGGAGGAGACTTCGCGGTCCGGGTCGAGCTCGCCCTCCTGGACGAGGAGGGCGGTGACCAGTGCCATGACACCCTTGGAGGAGGAGTAGAGCCCGAGCAGGGAGTCCCCGTCGACCCCGTCACCGCCCCAGAGGTCGACGACGAGGCGGCCGTGGTGGTGGACGGCGAGCTGGGCGCCTCCGTCGCGGGCCTCGTTCGCGGCGATCTCCGCGAACACCTCACGTACGGACTCGAATCCGGGCTCCACCGTGCCGTGGACGCGGACGTCGCTCATCGCACTCTCTCCCCTGCGTGCCGTTGCGTGATCAGACCGTGGACGTGATCAGACCGTAGAACGGTGGAGGGCGCGATTCCCTTCCCGCGCGGCCGAGTTCGTCCCGGCTCCGTCCCGGGACGTCGCGAAGAGCAGACCGGCGGTGAGGAGGACCACGACGCCGGTCGCCGCGTGGATGCCGAGCGCCTCGGCGTAGCCGCCTCCGTGGGCGAGGACGGCGAGGGCGTCGCCGAAGGGGACGATCGCGAGGAGCAGCATCACCCAGGCCAGCGGGCGGCGCTTGCCGAGGGCGAGCAGGGTGAGCACGATCGCGCCGTTGGCGAGGTCGCGGACGGCCTTGAGCGCGAAGTATCCGGCGGCGTCGCCCTCGGGCCAGGAGGGGATGCCGAAGCCGGCGGCGGCGGTCTCCGGGGCGAACAGGAAGTTGATGCCGAACCAGAGGCAGGCGAGGCCGAGGAGGACGGACAGGACGGTGGCGGCGCGGTACTGCTTCATGGTTCCCCCAGGGAGTGAATCTAGCGGCGCTAGGACTGATAGCACCACGCTAGACCTATCAGCGCTCTCTTGTCTAGCAGTGCTAGAAATCAATCAGGTCCTCACAGCAGCAGCGCCGAGAGCGCGAACGAGCCGAACGTCATCGCCTGATCGTGGACGCGGCCGGAACCTGCTGGTCAACGCCGTTGTCAGTGGCGGTCGCTAGCGTCGTCGGCATGGAATTCCGTATCGACGGCGACGTGTTGACGGACGCCGTGGCCTGGGCCGCGCGCGTGCTCCCGGCCCGCTCTCCGATGCCCGTCCTCGGCGGGCTGCTCCTGGAAGCGGCGGAGGGCCGGCTGCGGGTCTCCGGCCTCGACCACGAGGCCTCCGCCCGCATCGAGGTCGAGGCCGACACCCTCGTCGAGGGCCGGGCCCTGGTGCTGGGACGCCGGCTCCTCGACATCTGCAAGGTGCTGCCGCGCGGTCGCCCGGAGCTCGCCGTGGAGGGCGCCCGCCTCACGGTGACCTCGGGAGACGCCCGTTTCGGCCTCTCGCTGCTGCCCGTAGACGACTACCCGGCCCCGCCCGCGCTGCCCGAGGTCCGGGGCCTGGTGGACGGGGACGCGTTCGCCACGGCCGTCGGCCAGGTGGCGGTGGCCGCGGGCCGGGACGACTCCCTGCCGGTCCTGACCGGGATACGGCTCGCCCTGGACGGCACGACCATGACGGTGGCGGCCACCGACCGCTACCGCTACGCGGTCCGCTCCCTGGAGTGGCACCCCGACGCCGGGAGGGGCACGGCGGCGGCCGAGCAGTCGGCCGAAGCCGCCGGGTCCGCCGGGTCCGCCGACGTGGTCGTCCCGGCCCGCCGGCTGACCGAGATCGCCCGCTCCCTGGCCGGGACCGGCCCCGCCCGTCTCGCGCTCGACTCCGGCTCGATCGGCTTCGAGAGCGGCGGCATGCGCACCACCACCCGGCTGCTCGACGGACGGCTCCCCCGCCACGACAAGCTCTTCGCCCTCGGGGAGCACACCCTCGCGGTCACGGAGCGGGCGCCGCTGACCGAGGCCGTCAGACGGGTCGCGGTGGTCGCCGAGGGCGACAGCCCGGTCCAGCTGACCTTCACCCCCTCGGGAGTCCACCTCCAGGCGGGGTACGAGGACGACGTGGCCTCCCAGCACCTCCCCGGCTCCTTCGCCGGGACAGGGACCGGGACCGGGACGGGGACCGATACCGGGACCGGGACGGGGTCCATGACCGTCGCCTTCAACCCGGGCTACCTCCTGGACGCGCTGAGCTCCCTGGACGCCCCGGAGGTCCGCTTCCACCTCCTCGGCCCCGGCCAGCGGGCCCTCCTCACCGACGCCCCGGAGCCGACCCACCGGCATCTGCTGATGTCGGTGAAGCCCCTGGTCTGACCGGTCAGAACCCGCCCCCGCCGTCGAATCCGCCGCCTCCGCCGAAGTCACCGCCGCCAAAGCCGCCCGAGTCGCCGCCGAAGCCGCCACCCGACCCGAAGTCGCCGCCGCTGAAGTCACCGCCCCCGAAATCGCCGCCGCCGTACTCGGAGGCGTACGCGGGGGTGGCGAGCATGGAGCCGAGCATGGTGCCCATGAGGAGGCCGGGGAGGAGGCCGCCGCCGAAGTAGCCGCCGGCCCAGGGGCCGTAGGCGGGGCCCGCCTCCCAGTAGGGGCGGCGGCCCGAGTCCGTGTCGACGGTGCGGGCGAGGGGGTCGAGGCCGTCGTCGAGGCGGGTCGCGTCGACGGTGCAGACCGGGACCTGACGGGCGGTGCCGCCGGCCGGGGTCCAGGTGCGGTCCTCGGTGGAGGGGCCGTGGCGCGGGTCGAAGAAGCAGGGGGAGCGCCGCTCGGGCAGCGGGCGGGACTCACGGCGGGCGGCGAGGGCGGCGAGGGAGAAGCGGCCGTCCTCCAGGGACTCGGTGACCGCGCGGACGTCGTGCGGGTGGGTCGCGGAGCCCATGAGGGACTTGGCCTTGTCGTACGAGTCGAGGGAGCGTTCGTAGTCGTCGCGCATGGCGTCGTCGGCGCCGGGTTCGCCGGGGTGGAAGTCGAGGCGTTCGAGTTCCTCGCCGAAGGCGGTGATGTCCTCGTCGACGACGACCCGCAGCTTGTCGAGGGCGGCCCGCTCCTCGGCCTCCTTGCGGAGCCTCTTGCGGCGGACGACGGCGTAGGCGCCCGCGCCGCTCACGGCGACGACGGCACCGAGGGTGACGAGTCCGGCGACGGGGACCCCGGAGTCCGTGCCGACGGAGCCCCAGGAGTCGGGGGCGGAGCCGCGCATCGCGGGGAGGGCCTGGTCGACGAAGTCGTTCAGTTGGGTGGCCGTGTCGGCGCCGGGCCCGCTCACGGAGGTCACGAGGTTCTGTACGGCGGCCGGGGACATCACGGAGGGGTCGACGCCCGCGTCGAACCGGTCACCGAGCCGCACGGCGTACAGGCCGGTGACCCCGGTCTGGGCGCGCAGGTTGTCGATGAGGCCATTCGGGGGGAACTCCGCCGACGCCGGCAGGACGGCCACGAGGAGCGGCTTGTCCGCGTCCTTGATCTTCTGGGCGAGGGCGTTCGCCTCGGCCTGCGAGAGCTGGTCGGCGGCGCCCGGGTCGACGTACACCGGGCCCTGTTTCAGGGCCGCGGCCGCGTCCGGGATCCCCGCGGCCCTGGCGCCCGCAGAGGGGGCCAGGGCCAGGAGCAGCAGCAGGAGCAGCCCGCCCAAGGCCGACAGCAACGGAATCCTCGTCCTCATACCACCTGAATTACCCCAAAACCGTCATATTCAGACCTCCCGATCGGACTGTTGTGCGGTCAGCTCGCGCCGGCCCGGGTGGTGAGGCCCCAGCCGTAGGGGAACTGCGGGTCGTAGTCACGGTCGCCCGCGTTCAGGGGCAGCTGCTCGGCCGACTTCGGCCAGCTCAGCGGCAGGCGTCCGGTGAAGGCCCGCCGGCCGTAGAGCACGTCGGCGACGCCGTCGCCCTCGCTGCCCGGCAGCCAGGAGGCGACCAGGGCGTCGATCGCGCCGAGCCGGTCGCCGATCAGCTGCGGACGTCCGGAGACGACCAGGACCGCGCACCGCATCGCGGCGCAGACCCGGTCGACGGCCTTCTTGTCGTCCGCGGACAGTTCCAGGTCGTGGCCGTTGACGCCGACGTCGCCGACCCCCTCCGCGTACGGCGTCTCGCCGACGACGACCACGCCCACGTCGTGTCCCGCGGTCGGCGCCGAGGCGTCCTCGGAGTAGGTGACGTGCGCCCGCGGGTCCGCCCTTCGGATGCCGTCCAGAACGGTGGTGCCCCGGATCTCCCGCCCCCCGGCGCCCTGCCAGCCGACGGTCCAGCCACCCGCCTGGCTGGCCAGGTCGTCCGCGTTGGACCCGGCGACGTACAGCCGCCGCCCGGTGCGCAGCGGCAGCACGCCCCGGCTGTTCTTCAGCAGCACCTGCGACCGGGCGACGGCCTCGCGGGCCGCCGCCCGGTGTTCGGCGGAGCCGATCCCGGCGAGGTGGGTGGTGTCGGCGTACGGCTTCTCGAAGAGGCCGAGGCGGAACTTCTGCTCCAGCACGCGGCCGGCCGCGTCGTCGATCCGGGCGAGGGGGATCCGGCCGGCGGCGACCTCGTCCGCGATGATCCGGCCGGACTCCTTGTACGTGAGCGGCGCCATGTTCATGTCGATGCCGGCGTTGACCGCGTCACGTACGTCGGTGACCGCGTCGCCCGGCATCTGGTCGACGGCCTCCCAGTCGCTGACGACGAGCCCCCGGAACCCGAGCTCGCTCTTCAGCAGCCCGCTGATCATCTCGCCGTGCGCGTGCATCTTCACCGGCCCGCCGCGCTCGCCGGTCAGGTCGAGCGAGGAGAACGAGGGCATGACGGCGCCCGCCCCGAGTCCGATCGCCCGCCGGAAGGGGGGGAGGTGCACCGCCTCCAGCTCGCCCCGGTCGATCCGGGTGACGCCCTGGTCGATGACGTACGGGGGGCGACCGGAGCCGTAGGCGGTGCCGCCGTCCCCGACGAAGTGCTTGGCGGTGGCGAGGACCTTGTCGTTGCGGGCGAGGTCACGGCCGTCGGCGGCGCCCTGGAGGCCCCGCACGGCGACCGCCATGGACGCCACGAGCTCCGGGTCCTCGCCGAAGGACTCGTACGTACGGCCCCAGCGCACATCGCGCACGACGCACACGCAGGGCGCGAAGTTCCAGGCGATCCCCGTCGCCCTCGTCTCCTCGGCGGTGATCGCGGCGAGCCGCTCGACGAGCGCGGGGTCGCGGGTGGCGCCGAGCCCGATGTTGTGGGGCATGACCGTGGCGCCCTTGACGAAGGCGTGGCCGTGCACGGCGTCGGTGGCCAGGAGCAGCGGGATCTGGAGGCGGGTGGCACGGGCGTACCACTGGTAGGTGTCCGTCACCTTCCGCCAGGCCTCGGGGGTCTGCGCCGGTGAGCCGTCCGGCTCGGCCTCGTAGATCACCGAGCCGAGGGCGTAGGAGGTGATGTCCTCGTGGGCGGCGAGGCCGTTGCGGCCGGCCTGGGTCATCTGGCCGGCCTTCTCGGCGAGCGTCATCCGCCCGAGGAGGTCGGCGACCCGTTCCCGGACGGGGCGCGCCGGGTCGAGGTAGGGCAGCCCGTGCGCGTCCACGACGACCAGCGGGGCACGCTCCGGCGCGGTGGCACCGGTGACGTCGAGCGTGACCGGCACGGCCTCGGCGGTCTCGGGCACGCGGTCGCGGAGGGTGGCGACCTCAAGGGTGCGCGCGGCCCCGGGCCTGCTTCCGGCGGGGAAGGTCACCGTGCCGGAGGCCGCCCGGTAGTCCCGGCCGGGGGCCGCGACCCCGGCACGAGGGGCGCGCGTCGGCGCGGCCGCCCGGTCGCCCGGTCCCGCCGCGGTGGCGGGGCCGGGGGCGGTCGCGGCCGTCGTCCAGCCGACCGTCACCGGGTGGGTCAGCGGGCGGGCGGAGTCGACGGTGAGACGGACGCGGGCCGTGGCCCCCTCGGCCACCGTGGTGACCGGGGCGGCGGTGACGCGTACCGGGTCCGGGGGCCGCGTGGTCGGGTGCACGGCCTCCGTGGCCGTGGCTGTGGCTGTCGCCGTGAGGCATCCGGCGAGGACGGCGCCGGACGCGACGGCCGCCGCCATGCCCGTCCGCGCCGCCCGGAACGTATGACCATTCATACCGGACATGCTGGGGCGTACCGGCCCCGGAGGGCCGGTACGACGCGCGGCTACTCGGCGGGGTCGACCCCGGCCCGGAGGAGTCCGTAGGTGAAGGCGTCCTCCAGGGCCTGCCAGGAGGCCGCGATCACGTTCTCGCCGACGCCGACCGTGGCCCACTCGCCGTTGCCGTCGCTGGTGGTGACGAGGACCCGGGTCGTGGACTCGGTGCCGTGGCGGCCCTCCAGGATGCGGACCTTGTAGTCGACCAGCTCGAACTTGGCGAGCTGGGGGTAGATCCGCTCCAGGCCCACCCGCATCGCCCGGTCGAGGGCGTTGACCGGGCCGTTGCCCTCGGCGGTGGCGACGATCCGCTCGCCCTTGGCCCAGAGCTTCACGGTGGCCTCGTTGGCGTGGATGCCGTCGGGGCGGTCCTCGACGATCGCGCGCCAGGACTCCGTACGGAAGTAGCGGCGGGCCCGGCCCTCGGCCTCCTCGCGGAGCAGCAGCTCGAAGGAGGCGTCGGCCGCCTCGTACGTGTAGCCCTGGAGCTCGCGCTCCTTGACCCGCTCGACGACCCGGCCGACGAGCGCGCGGTCGTCGCCCAGGTCGACGCCGAGCTCCTTGCCCTTGAGCTCGATCGAGGCGCGGCCCGCCATGTCGGAGACGAGCATCCGCATGGTGTTGCCGACGAGCTCGGGGTCGATGTGCTGGTAGAGGTCGGGGTCGACCTTGATGGCGGAGGCGTGGAGCCCGGCCTTGTGCGCGAAGGCGGAGACGCCGACGTACGGCTGGTGGGTGGAGGGCGTGAGGTTGACGACCTCGGCGATGGCGTGCGAGATGCGGGTCATCTCGGCGAGGGCGCCCTCGGGGAGGACCTTCTTGCCGTACTTGAGTTCCAGGGCCGCGACGACCGGGAAGAGGTTGGCGTTGCCGACCCGCTCGCCGTAGCCGTTGGCGGTGCACTGGACGTGGGTGGCGCCGGCGTCGACGGCGGCCAGGGTGTTGGCGACGGCGCAGCCGGTGTCGTCCTGGGCGTGGATGCCGAGGCGGGCACCGGTGTCGGCGAGGACGGTGGCCACGACGGCCTGGATCTGGGCGGGGAGCATGCCGCCGTTGGTGTCACAGAGGATGACGACGTCGGCGCCGGCCTCGTACGAGGCGCGGACCACGGCCTTGGCGTAGTCCGGGTTGGCCTTGTAGCCGTCGAAGAAGTGCTCGCAGTCGACGAAGACGCGGCGGCCCTGGGCGGTCAGGTACGAGACGGTGTCGCGGACCATCTCCAGGTTCTCGTCGAGCGTCGTGCGCAGGGCGAGCTCGACGTGCCGGTCGTGCGACTTGGCGACGAGGGTGATCACCGGAGCGCCCGAGTCGAGCAACGCCTTGACCTGCGGGTCCTCGGCGGCGTTGCCCCCGGCCCTGCGGGTGGCGCCGAAGGCGACGAGCTGCGCGTTCTTGAACGCGATCTCCTGCCGGGCGCGGGCGAAGAACTCCGTGTCGCGCGGGTTGGCGCCGGGCCAGCCGCCCTCGATGAAGCCCACGCCGAAGTCGTCGAGGTGGCGCGCGATGGTCAGCTTGTCCGCGACCGTGAGGTTGATGCCCTCACGCTGCGCCCCGTCGCGCAGCGTCGTGTCGAAGACATGGAAGCTGTCGTCGACGTGGTGCTCGTCGAGGCGCCGGCTCTCGCCGTTCTCCGTGGTCATGACTGTGATGGCTCCTGTCGGATGTGGCTCCGGAAGGTCTGGATCCACTTGCCCCCATTCTCACGCGTCGTCCGTTTCCGGCAGGGGTGGGGCCGGAAAACGAAAAAACCCCTCGCGGGTGCGAGAGGTCTGCGCGCGGGTCTGGGGCACGGTGTCCACTGCCGCGGGGATCGTGCCGCGATTCAGTGGCCACTGCGGACCGGCGCGCCGCTGCCGATAATCATCGTGGTAGCAAGCACGCCGGAAGTCTGACACAGGTGAGGGGCCGTCGGGACGGCGATCTCACGATACGGGCAGCTGATCTCGTTTCTGTCCGGGCAGGGTGTCGGGGCCGCCGGAGCCGGAGCCGCCGACCCGGCCCAGGTCGATGTCCCGGGTCTCCCGCATCGAGAGATAGACGATCAGGGAGACGGCCGCGCAGCCCGCGACGTACCAGGCGAAGCCGGACTCGATGCCCGCGTCCTTGAACCACAGGGCGACGTACTCGGCGGTGCCGCCGAAGAGGGCGTTGGCGATGGCGTACGGGAGGGCGACGCCGAGGGCGCGGATGCCGGTCGGGAAGAGCTCGGCCTTCACGCAGGCGTTGATGGAGGTGTAGCCGGTGACGACGAGGAGCGCGAGCAGGGAGAGGCCGAGGGCCGGCCAGAAGGAGCCCGCGTGCTTCAGCATCGACAGGATCGGCACGCTGAGGAGGGTGGAGCCGACCGCGAAGGTGATGAGGAGCGGGCGGCGCCCGATCCGGTCGGAGAGCCGGCCGGCCAGCGGCTGGAGGCAGGCGAAGACGATCAGGGCGCAGAAGGAGACCAGGGTCGCGGTCTGCTTGGGGAGTCCGGCGGAGTTGGAGAGGTACTTGGTGAGGTACGTGGTGTACGTGTAGTAGGCCACGGTCCCGCCCATGGTGAGGGCGACCACGAGGAAGGCCTCGCGCCGGTGCGCCCAGAGCGCCTTGAGGGTGCCCTGCTCGCCGCGGGCGACCCCGTCGCCCGCGCTCTCCTCGTACACCTCCGTCTCCAGCATCGTGCGGCGCAGGTAGAAGACGACGGCCGCGCCGAGGGCGCCGATGACGAACGGGATGCGCCAGCCCCAGCTGTGCAGGGCCGCGTCGGACATGGTGCGCTGGAGGACGATCAGCAGTCCGAGGCCGAGGACCTGCCCCGCGGTCATCGACACGTACTGGAAGCTGGAGGCGAAGCCGCGGTGCTCCGGCGCCGAGGCCTCCGTGAGGTAGGTGGCGCTGGCGGCGTACTCGCCGCCGACGGAGAGGCCCTGGAGGAGGCGGGCGACCAGGAGGACGGCGGCGCCTCCGTAGCCGGCGACGGCGTAGGTGGGGGCGATGGCGATGAGGAGCGCGGAGGCGGACATCAGGGTGACGGTGAGGGTGAGCGCCGTCTTGCGGCCCTTGCGGTCGGCGACCCTGCCGAGGAGCCAGCCGCCGACGGGCCGCATGAAGAATCCGACGGCGAAGATGCCGGCGGTGTTCATGAGTTTGGCGGTGTCGTTCCCCTCGGGGAAGAAGGCGCCCGCGAAGTAGGTGGCGAAGCTCGCGTACACGAACCAGTCGAACCACTCGACCATGTTGCCGGCGGAGCCGACCCAGATCTTCTTCCAGTGATCTCGTCCCATGGACCGGAACCGTGCCGGAGGTCCCACCCGGGCAACAAGGCTGTAGCGCGCAACGATCCTGTGTACTTGCGTGCGTTACGGTCGCGGCAGCAGGTCCTGCTCGATGAACTCCCGTACGTGGGCGAGGACTTGCTCGCGCCCGGTGCCCGGAATCCCGACGGCCACATGCACACTGAAGCCGTCGAGCAAAGCCCTCGTACGGGTGGCGAACCGGTCCGGGTCGACCGCCCGGAACTCCCCCCGCGAGACCCCCTCGGCGAGGATCGCCACGAGGTCCCGGTGCCAGGCCCCCTCGATGGCGGCCTGGCGGGCCCGGGCGTCGTCGTCGGCGTTCTGCGACCGGTTCCAGACCTCCAGCCACAGGGTCCAGTGCGGATCGCGCGGCCCGTCGGGCACGTACACGTCGACGTACCCGTCGAGCCGCTCGCGCGCGCTCCCGGGCCCGGAGAGCAGCGCGCTCCGCTCGGCACCGAGCCGCCCCTCGCTCCACTCCAGGGTCTGCAGCAGCAGCTCGTCCTTGGTGCGGAAGTAGTAGAGCAGGTGCCCACTGCTCATCCCGACCTGCCGCCCGAGCCCGGCCATGGTGAGCCCGTCGAGCCCGCGCTCGGCGATGGTGCCCATGGCGGCGGCGAGCACGTCCTCGCGGGGCGGGGCGGCCTGGTTGCGGCGGCGGGGGTGGGGCGGTGGGCTGCTGCTCTGACTCACTCGTACGTTCTACCTCATGGCCCGCCCGGCTCAGACCTTCGGCTGCTGCTGGGTGATGCAGTGGATACCGCCCCCACCTGCGAAGATCGTCCGCGCGTCGACCAGGGTCACGGTGCGCTCCGGGAAGAGGCGGCGGAAGATCTCGGCGGCGAGTTCGTCGTGGGGGTCGTCGAAGGCGCAGAGGACCACGCCGCCGTTGCAGAGGTAGTGGTTGATGTACGAGTAGTCCACCCACTCCCCCTCCTCGTCCTTGAGGACGGTGGGCGCCGGGATCTCGACGACCTCCAGGGGGCGGCCCTGGGCGTCGGTCCGGCCGCGGAGGATGTTCACGTGCATCCGCGAGCGCTCGTAGTCCGGGTGGGCCGGGTTCTGCTGGCTGTGGACGAGGACCGTGCCGGGGCGGGCGAAGGCGGCGACGATGTCGACGTGGCCCTGGGTGCCGTAGAGGCCGTAGTCGCCGGTGAGGCCGTTGGGGAGCCAGATGGCCTTGGTGGTGCCGAGCTTGGCGTGGATCTCGTTCTCGACCTGCTCGCGGGTCCACTCCGGGTTGCGGCCGGCGCCGAGCTGGACGGTGTCGGTGAGCAGGACCGTGCCCTCGCCGTCGACGTGGATCGCGCCGCCCTCGTTGACGAGGGGGGAGGCGAGTACGGGGACGCCGGAGAGGTCCGCGACATGGCGGGCGATCTTGGAGTCGTGCTCCCAGCGGGCCCAGTCCTGGGCGCCCCAGCCGTTGAACACCCAGTCCACGGCGGCCAGTTCGGTGCCGTTCGTGACGAAGGTGGGGCCGATGTCGCGCATCCAGGCGTCGTCGAGCTCGCGCTCGACCAGGTCGATCTCCGGGCCGAGGAGCTCGGCGGCCGACTCCGCGTCGCCGGGGGCGACGACCATCGTCACCGGCTCGTGGCGGCGTACGGCCCGGGCCACGGACGCCCAGGCGGTGCGCGCCTCGGCGAGCTCCTCCTCGTTCGTGAAGGTGGGGTTGGGGCTGGGCCAGGCCATCCAGGTGCGCTCGTGCGGCATCCACTCGGCGGGCATGCGGAAGGTCATCACAGGGTCCTAGAGGAAGTAGAGGCGGTTGAGGGAGACGGACTCGACCGCCTCGGAGCGGATCGGCGAGCCGTCGAGCGAGACGAGGCCGGTGCGGTCGTCGACCTGTACGTCTCCGGTACGGGAGTTGAGGAGCAGGTCGGCCGGTCCGATGCCGCGCGTGCCGCGCACGGGGACGCGGCGGCGGCGGGTCGGCATCGCGTCGGAGCCGAGGTCGACGGCGGCCTGCGCCACGAACGCGACGGAGATGTCCGCGGCCGTGGCGCCATGGGCTCCGAACAGCGGTCCGAGGACGAGCGGCTCACAGGTGTCGGTGGCGGCGTTCGGATCGCCCACGACCCCCCACGCGGGGAAGCCGGACTTCAGCACCAGCTGCGGCTTGGCGCCGAAGAACTCCGGCCGCCACAGCACGATGTCGGCCAGCTTGCCGACCTCGATCGAGCCGATCTCGTGTGCGAGGCCGTGGGCGATCGCCGGGTTGATGGTGAGCTTGGCCAGGTAGCGGAGGACGCGCGCGTTGTCGTCGTGCGCGCCGTCGCCCTCCAGCGAGCCCAGCTCGGCCTTCATCTTCCCGGCCATGGCGAAGGTCCGGCGTACGGTCTCGCCGGCCCTTCCCATCCCCTGCGCGTCGGAGGAGGTGATCCCGATCGCGCCGAGGTCGTGCAGGACGTCCTCCGCGCCCATCGTCCCGGCCCGGATCCGGTCGCGCGCCATGGCGGCGTCGCCGGGGAGGTCGGTCTTCAGGTCGTGGACGGAGACGATCATCCCGTAGTGCTCGGCGACCGCGTCGCGGCCGAAGGGCAGGGTGGGGTTGGTGGAGGAGCCGATGACGTTCGGCACGCCCGCCATCTTCAGGACGTTGGGTACGTGTCCGCCGCCGCAGCCCTCGATGTGGAAGGCGTGGATCGTCCGGCCGTCCAGGACCCGGAGGGTGTCCTCGACGGAGAGGCACTCGTTGAGGCCGTCGCTGTGCAGGGCGACCTGGACGTCGTGCTCCTCGGCGACGCGCAGTGCGGTGTCGAGGGCGCGGGTGTGGGCGCCCATGTCCTCGTGGACCTTGAAGCCGCTCGCCCCGCCCTCGGCGAGGGCCTCGACGAGGGGCGCCGGGTCGGAGGACGAACCGCGGGCCAGGAAGCCGATGTTGACGGGCCAGGCGTCGAAGGCGTTGAAGGCGTGGCGCAGCGCCCAGGGCGAGTTGACGCCGACGCCCCAGACGGGGCCGAACTCCTGGCCGATGACCGTGGTGACGCCGCTCGCGAGCGAGGCCTCCATGATCCGGGGCGAGAGGAGGTGGACGTGGGTGTCGACGGCTCCCGCGGTGGCGATGAGGCCCTCGCCGGAGACGATCGAGGTGCCGGTGCCGACGACGACGTCGACGCCGTCGAGGGTGTCGGGGTTGCCGGCCCGCCCGATGGCGTGGATCCGGCCCTCGCGGATGCCGACGGACACCTTGCGGATGCCCTGGACGGCGTCGATGACGAGGACGTTGCTGATGACGACGTCGCAGGTCTCGCGGACGGCGGCGGCCTTGAGGTGGAGGCCGTCGCGGGCGGTCTTGCCGAAGCCGGCGAGGAACTCGTCGCCGTGCTTCTGGGAGTCGGACTCGACGCGGACGACGAGCCCGGAGTCGCCCAGGACGACGCGGTCGCCGGCGCGGGGGCCGTGCACGGAGGCGTACTCGTACGGGTCCATCAGTTGCCCTCCTCGGACGGGGCTCCCAGGTAGCCGCAGGCCGCCGCGCGGCGCAGGGCCTCTTCCTTCGCGCCGGGCGCGTCCAGCGGCCCGTCGACCAGGCCGGCGAAGCCGATGGCGACGCGCGCGCCGCCGATCGGCACGAGGCCGACCTCGGCCGCGCCGCCCGGGCCGAAGCGGAAGGAGGCGCCGGCCGGGATGGCGAGCCGCATGCCGTAGGCGGCGGCCCGGTCGAAGTCGAGGCGCGGGTTGGCCTCGAAGAAGTGGAAGTGGGAGGTGACGCTGACGGGCACGGTCGCCGTGTTCCGTACGGGAAGGGTGAGCGCGGGCGCCGGCTCCGGGTGCTCGGGGCCGGGCAGCAGGGCTCCCGGCGCCTCCTGGCCGAGGCTTCCTCCGCCGATCGGGTCGGAGACGACCGCGAGGCGGGAGCCGTCGTCGAAGACGGCCTCGACGTGGACCTCGGTGACCACGTCGGCGACGCCGGGGAGGACGTCGTCGGGGCCGAGGACGGAGCGGGCCGCGGCGATCGCCTCGGCGAGTCGTCTGCCGTCCCGGGCCGCCTCGCACACGGTGTCCGCGATGAGCGCGGTCGCCTCGGGGACATTGAGCCGCAGGCCCCGGGCCCGGCGGGCGCGGGCGAGCTCGGCGGCGCCGAAGAGCAGCAGCCGGTCGCGTTCCGTGGGGGTCAGTCGCACGTCCGAAACACCTCCTGTTTGAGCGACACTCTAAATGTTGAGACGCGAGCCGCCAAGGATTGACGTGGCCGACAGGCGTAAGTCACATTGAGCGTCACTCTAAATATGCAACCGCTCCCGTCCCCCAGGACCCCCAGGAGGCGCCATGCCGATAGAACAGCGCGGAGTCGACACCATCCCCGAGGCCGAACGCACCAGCGGCCCCCGCGACCTCGTCTCGATCCTGCTCGGCTCCAACCTCTGCCTGGGGGTGATCGTCTTCGGCTGGCTCCCGGTCTCCTTCGGCCTCGGCCTCTGGGCCTCGGTCACCTCCGTCGTCGCCGGCACCCTCGTCGGAGTCGCCGTCACCGCCCCGCTCGCGCTCGTCTCCCTCCGTACCGCCACCAACCTCTCCACCTCCTCCGGCGCCTTCTTCGGCGTCCGCGGCCGGCTCGTCGGCTCGGTGGTCGGGCTGCTGCTCTCCCTCGGCTACACCGCGCTGACGCTGTGGATCGGCGGAGACGTCATGGTCGGGACGCTGGCCCGGCTGGTCGGGCTGCCGACCGGCGGCGCCTCGCACGCCGCCGTCTACGCGCTGCTCGCCGCCTGCACGGCGGTCGCCGCGGTGTACGGCTACCGGCTGCTGCTCAGGCTGAGCAAGGCCCTCGCGGTCGGCATGACGGTGCTCCTCGCCCTCGGCCTGGTCGCCTACTCCGGGGACTTCACGACGGCGGCGGTACCGGAGACCCCGTACCTGCTCGGCTCCTTCTGGCCGACCTGGCTGCTCGCCGCGGTGGCGGCCGGACTCAGCGGGCCGGTCGCCTTCATCACCCTGCTCGGCGACTACACCCGGTACATCTCGCCCGCCCGGTACAGCGGGCGGAAGGTCTGGCGCGCCACCTGTCTCGGCCTGCTGGTCGGCCTGCTGGTCCCGCAGCTCTTCGGTACGTACACGGCGCTCGCGGCCCGCGGGGCCCTCGACTACGCGGGGCCGCTCGTCGACGCCTCCCCCGCCTGGTACCTGGTGCCGCTGCTCCTCGCGGCCACCGCCGGGTCCGTCGGCAACGCCGGGCTGATGCTGTACTCGATGGGGCTCGACCTCGACGCCATCCTGCCCCGGGCCACCCGGGCACGCGCCACGCTGGTGGTCGCGGCGGTGGCGACGGCCTTCGTCTTCCTGGGGCACTTCGCCTCGGACGCCCAGACGGCGATGACCTCGTTCGTCCTGCTGCTCACCGCGATCGGCACCCCGTGGGCGGTGATCACCCTGATCGGGCACGTGCGCTGCGGGGGGACGTACGACCCGGAGGCGCTCCAGGTCTACAACCGCCGCTCGCGCGGCGGGATCTACTGGTTCTCGGCGGGCTGGCACCCGCGCGCCACCGCGTCCTGGGCGGTCGGCGCGGCGGTCGGCCTGGCCGGGGTGTCGACGCCGCTCTACGAGGGGCCGCTGCTCGCCCTGACGGGCGGGATCGACTGCAGCTTCGTGCTGTCGGGGGTCGTGGGCGGGGCGCTGTACGCCGCACTGACGCCGAACAGGGCTCCCGGGACCGTGACGGCCCCGGAAGCCCTGGTGGGAACCGAGTAGGAGCTCGCGAAGTCGCCGCTCGCAGGTCGGCGACCACGCGGGTCGGCGACTAGCCCAGTTCGTGCATCCAGCCGTGGGCGTCCTCGGCCTTGCCGGTCTGGACGGCGAGCAGCGCGTCGCGCAGCTTCATCGTGATCTCGCCGGGCTCGCCGCCCGACTGCTGCCACTCGCCCCGCTCGGACTTGACCGTGCCGACCGGGGTGATCACGGCGGCGGTGCCGCAGGCGAAGACCTCGGTCAGGGTGCCGTTCGCGGAGTCCGCCTGCCACTGGTCGATGGAGACGCGGCCCTCCTCCGGCTCCAGGCCGAGGTCCGCCGCGAGCTTCAGCAGCGAGTCACGGGTGATGCCGGCGAGCAGCGAGCCGGTGAGCGTCGGGGTGACGAGCTTGTTCCCGTACACGAAGTACAGGTTCATGCCGCCGAGCTCCTCGACCCACTTGTGCTCCACGGCGTCGAGGTAGGCGACCTGGTCGCAGCCCTTCTGCGCCGCCTCGGCCTGCGCGAGCAGGGAGGCCGCGTAGTTGCCGCCGGTCTTGGCGTCACCGACGCCGCCGGGGACGGCGCGGACGCGGTTCTCGGAGAGCCAGATGGAGACGGGCTTCACGCCACCGGGGAAGTACGGGCCGGCCGGGGAGGCGATGACGACGAAGAGGTACTCGTTGGCAGGGCGGACGCCCAGGCCGACCTCGGTCGCGATCATGAACGGGCGCAGGTAGAGCGAGGCCTCGCCGCCGTGCTCCGGAACCCACGCCTTGTCCTGCCGGACGAGGAGGTCACAGGCCTCGACGAAGGTCTCGACGGGCAGCTCCGGCATGGCCAGACGGCGGGCCGAGGACTGGAAGCGGCGCGCGTTGGCGTCCGGACGGAAGCTGGCGACCGAGCCGTCGGGGCGGCGGTAGGCCTTCAGGCCCTCGAAGATCTCCTGCGCGTAGTGCAGGACGTTCGTCGCCGGATCCAGGTGCAGCGGGCCGTACGGCACGAGCTGGCCGTCGTGCCATCCGCGACCCTCGGTCCACCGGATGGTGACCATGTGGTCGGTGAAGTGGCGGCCGAATCCGGGGTTGGCCAGGATCGCCTCGCGCTCCGCGTCGGACAGCGGGCTGGAGGAGGGCTTGAGCTCGATCGTGGGCGTCGTCATGAGTGCGTGTCCTTCACCGGTTGTGTGTGTAGGACCGCGTTCACACCTCAGTCGACGGCTGAAGTCCATGACTGTGTGGACGTCCGAGCATGCCCGCATGCCGCGGCCCCACGTTCGATTATCGCTCGCGGGGACCGGTGCACGAAACGGGTGAGCGCGGTCCAGGGTTCGATGGTGGCACCACCCGGCCGCACAGGTACAGCCGCCGGGTGCGATGTGCGACCCGGCGGCTGCTGTCAGATGTCAGTCGGCGCGGGTCAGCTCGCTACTCGCGCGGCGAGCGCGTCGCCGATCTCGTCCGTCGTGCGGACGGAGTCGCCCCGCTCGGTGAGGTCGGCGGCGACGGCCTCCTCCACCCGGACGGCCTGGGCCTCGTAGCCGAGGTGGCGCAGCAGCAGGGCGACGGAGAGGACGGTGGCCGTGGGGTCGGCCTTGCCCTGACCCGCGATGTCCGGCGCGGAGCCGTGGACCGGCTCGAACATGGACGGGAACTCGCCGCTCGGGTTGATGTTGCCCGAGGCGGCGACGCCGATGCCGCCGGAGACGGCCGCGGCGAGGTCGGTGATGATGTCGCCGAAGAGGTTGTCGGTGACGATCACGTCGAAGCGGGCCGGGTCGGTGACGAGGAAGATCGTCGCGGCGTCGACGTGCAGGTAGTCGGTGGTGACCTCGGGGAACTCCTCGGCCACCTTGGTGAAGATGTTCGTCCACAGGTGGCCGGCGAAGGTCAGCACGTTGTTCTTGTGCACCAGCGTCAGCTTCTTGCGCGGACGGGCCTGGGCGCGGGCGAAGGCGTCCCGGACCACGCGCTCGACACCGAAGGCGGTGTTGACCGAGACCTCGGTGGCGACCTCGTGCGGGGTGCCCTTGCGGATGGTGCCGCCGTTGCCCGTGTACGGGCCCTCGGTGCCCTCGCGGACCACGACGAAGTCGATCTCGGGCTGCCCGGCGAGCGGGGTGGCGACGCCGGGGAGCAGCTTCGAGGGACGCAGGTTCACGTGGTGGTCGAAGGCGAAGCGGAGCTTCAGCAGGAAGCCGCGCTCCAGGACGCCGGACGGCACCGACGGGTCGCCGATGGCGCCGAGCAGGATGGCGTCGTGCTTCTTGAGGGAGTCGAGGTCGGCGTCGGTGAGGGTCTCACCGGTGGCGTGGTAGCGCTTGGCGCCGAAGTCGTACTCCTCCGTCTCCAGCTTCACGTCCTGGGGAAGGACGGCCGCGAGGATCTTGAGGCCCTGGGCCACGACCTCCTGGCCGATGCCGTCGCCGGGAATGACTGCGAGATTGATGCTGTGAGACATGTCGGCACCCTACTATTCGTCCCACCGTCTGACACGTTCCGTCCATCATGTGGACGAACGGACAGGCCCGTACGGGCGATGGGCCGAGGTCGGCGTCAGTGGCCGGTGGAGCCGCCGTTGTCACGGCGGTCGAGGGCGCGCTGGAGGGCGGCGGCGGCGTTCTGGCGAGCCTCGTCGCTGGAACGGTTGACGGAGTGGCGGACGCGGCGGGCGGTCTGAGCGGCCATGAGGGATCGACTCCTTGAGATCAGTGGTGATCCGAAAGTGCGGAGATCAGTGGTGATCGAAGGTGCCGGCAGGGGCGGGGAGCGCCGCCGCAGGGGTTGCCTGCACAGGGGCGTCGCGCTCTCGACCGCCATTCGCTGATGTAGCGAGACGTTCGGCTTCTACAAAGCTAGGGCAGGGGCCCGCATCTGTCTCCACAATTACTCGGACTTCCTACTATCTGAGACGGCGTGGGACCGAGAGTCCTCGGGAGGTCGCGCGAGGGTCACCCCGCGACGGCCCGCGGACGCCGGCCACCCCCTGAGAACCGGCATCCCTATCTAGTTTGCATTCCTACCTAGCTGGTGATCCAATACACCCATGGCCGCAGACCGCAGATCCAGCTGGCTCAAGGGAGTCCTCGACCTGCTCGTCCTCTCCCGCCTGACCGACGGCGAGAGTTACGGGTACGAGATCGCCAAGGCGCTCGCCGAGGCGGGACTCGGCGAGATCAAGGGCGGGACGCTCTATCCCGTACTGAACCGCCTGGAGGAAGCCGGTCTGGTGGAGGCCGAGTTCCGCGCCGCCGAGCGCGGACCGGGACGCCGCTACTACCGGCTCACCGCGCGGGGACGCGAACACCTCGCCGACGAGAGCCGCGACTGGCTGCGCTTCCACCGCGCCGTCGAGACCACGCTGCACCCAGGGGGAAGCACGACATGAGCACGACCACGGACTCCGACAGGTACTTCACCGAGCTGACCGAGGCGCTGCGCACCGCGGGCGTGCCGGACGAGCAGGTCACCGCGACCGTCGAGGACCTCCGCGGACACCTCGCCGAGACCGGGACGGACCCGCGGGAGGAGTTCGGCCCGGCCGCCGCCTTCGCGGCGCAGCTCGGGGGCCTCGCCCCGCGCCCCACCGAGCCGGACCGGCGGGCGGAGAACTGGACCTGGACGGCGGACATCTTCAACGACCGCCGGATGCTGGCCGTCCACGGCGACCAGGGCTGGGAGGTGGAGTCGCTCGACGCGCTCGGGCGGTTCGTCTGCCGCCGGGCGCCGGGCGCCGCGCTGCTCTGGGAGTACCGCCGTGAGGTGCTCAAGGGCGGCCGCCGCGAGCAGGTCCTGGGCGAACTGGAGCCCGAGGGCTGGGAGCTGTGCGGCGAGTGGATGGTGTACGGCTACTTCAAGCGCCCGAAGGCGGCGAGCGCGGGACCGGCGGGGAGCCTGACGGCCCCACCGGTGCGCCCCCGCGGGTGGCTGTTCCTCAGCCGCCGGGGCAAGGTGGCGCTGGCGATCTGGGCGATCGCCGTCCTCGCCTGCCTGGCGATCCCCCTGACGGACCTGGGGCTGCCGGGGTACACGTTCGCGATGCTCGGCGTGGGCTGGGCGATCGGCGCCACGTACACGGCGAGCCTGGAGACGAGGAAGGGCCACGTCGACCGGGAGCGGCGCGAGGCCGGGAACGACAAGGCCTGACGGGCGACCCTCACATCACGCAGCCGTCCCATCGGCGGCCCGCACACACATGGCCGCCCCGCCGGCGGCCCTCACATCACGTCGCCGTCCCGCCAGTCGAAGACGAGCGGGGCGGCGGCGTCGGGCAGCGTCCGGCCGACCGCCGGGCGCAGGAAGACGGAGCCCTCCTCCTCCGCCAGGCGGACGATCCCCTCGGGGCCGAGCACCGCGAGGCGTCCGCCCCAGACCCGCCAGTCGCGCGCCCGGTAGAGCGCGGCCCCTTCGTCCGAGGCGCTCAGCGCCCCGAAGGCGTACGCGCCGTCGATCACCCGCTCCAGCTCGGCCATGACCGCCCCGCCGAGCCCCCGCCGCCTGAGGTCGCCCCGGACGGCGACCCCTTCGACGTAGCCGACGCGGTGCGAGCGGCCCCGGTGGAGCACCCGTCGCATCACGACGGCGCCGTGGGCGGCGACGCCCCGTCCGTCCTCGATCCAGGCGTGCACCCCGCCGAGGGCGTGGTCCCAGTCCTCGTCGGCGAAGTCGCCGTCGAAGGCGGTGTCGAGCATCTCGCGTACGGAGTGGAGCCGAACGGCCCCGACTGCATGAGTGGGCGCGGTCCTCACGGTCATGCGCCCAGGCTCCCACACCCTGGCTAACCACTCTCAATCCATTGACAGGTTAGACGCATACCTGATTGAGTCCTCTCGTAACCAGTCACACACGCATAAGGGGTTAGAGAGATGACGACCGTGCTGCCGACCCACCACCGCACCGTCACCGTCCGCGGCCACGACATCGCCTACCGCGAGGCGGGGCCCGCCGACGCCCCGGTGCTCCTGCTGCTGCACGGCTTCCCCACCAGCTCGCGCATGTTCCGCGACCTGATCCCGCTGCTCGCCGACGACTACCGGCTGATCGCCCCCGACCACCTGGGCTTCGGCCGCAGCGCCGCCCCCTCCGCCACCGACTTCGACTACACCTTCGCCGAACTGGCCGCGCTCACGTCCGAGTTCACCGAGGCCCTGGGTCTGGACCGGTTCGCCCTCTACATCCAGGACTACGGCTCCCCCATCGGCCTGCGCCTCGCCCTCGCCCACCCCGAGCGGATCACCGCGGTCATCAGCCAGAACGGCAACGCCTACGAGGAGGGCCTCGGCGCCGAGGCCTGGGCCCCGGTCCTCGCCCTGATCGAGAACCGCACGCCCGAGACCGAGGAGCCGGTCCGGGGCATCCGCTCCCTCGACGGCATCCGCTGGCAGTACGAGACGGGCGTCCCCGCCGAGTACCGCGACCTCCTCGACCCGGACGCCTGGCACCACGACGCCGCCCTGATGGCCCGCGAGGGCCAGGACGAGATCCAGCTCGGCCTGATCGCCGACTACGGCACCAACTTCGCCCTCTACCCGGCCTTCCAGGAGTACTTCCGCACCTCCGGGGTGCCGCTCCTCGCCGTCTGGGGCGAGGGCGACCAGGTATTCGTCCCGGCCGGCGCCGAGGCCTTCCGCCGCGACCTCCCGGACGCCGAGATCCACCTGCTCCCCACGGGCCACTTCGCCCTGGAGACCCACGCGCCGGCGATCGCCGGGCTGATCGGCGACTTCCTGAAGCGCCGCGTCGGGGAATGAGAACCGCCCCCGTCCTCAATTGGGGGAAGAGGAGGGGGGCGGTGTCAGGGGGCCTCTACGAGGCGGTGCCTCTCGCGAGGCGGGGGGCGTCAGCCCATGTGCGGGTAGCCGTACTCGGTCGGCGGAACCAGCGTCTCCTTGATGGCGCGGGTCAGCGTCCAGCGCATCAGGTTCTGCGGGGCGCCGGCCTTGTCGTTCGTACCCGAGGCACGGCCGCCGCCGAAGGGCTGCTGGCCGACGACGGCGCCGGTCGACTTGTCGTTGATGTAGAAGTTGCCCGCGGCGAAGCGGAGCTTCTCCATCGTGTACGCGGCGGCCGCGCGGTCACCGGAGATGACCGAGCCGGTGAGGGCGTAGTCCGAGACCGACTCCATCTGGGTCAGCATCTCGTCGTACGCGTCGGCGGAGCTGTCGTCGTAGACGTGGATCGCCAGGATCGGACCGAAGTACTCGGCCTTGAAGACCTCGTTCTCCGGGTCGGTGCACGCGATGACGGTCGGGCGGACGAAGTAGCCCACCGAGTCGTCGTAGGTGCCACCGGCGACGATCGTGCAGGTCGGGTCGGCCGCGGCACGGTCGATCGCGGCCTTGTTCTTGGCGAACGAGCGCTCGTCGATGACGGCGCCGATGAAGTTCGACAGGTCGGTGACGTCACCCATGGTGATGCCGTCGACCTCGGCCGCGAACTCCTCCTTGAAGCCGTCGTTCCAGATGGAGGCCGGGACGTACGCACGCGAGGACGCGGAGCACTTCTGGCCCTGGAACTCGAAGGAGCCGCGGGTCAGCGCGGTCTTCAGGATGGCCCGGTCGGCGCTGGGGTGGGCGACGACGAAGTCCTTGCCACCGGTCTCGCCGACGATCCGCGGGTACGAGCGGTACTTCTCGATGTTGGTGCCGACCGTCTTCCACAGGTGCTGGAAGGTCCTGGTCGAACCGGTGAAGTGGATACCGGCCAGGTCGCGGTGGTTCAGGGCCACCTCGGAGACGGCGATGCCGTCGCCGGTCACCAGGTTGATGACGCCCTTCGGCAGGCCGGCCTCCTCCAGGAGCTCCATGAGGAGCACGGCGGAGTGCGTCTGCGTCGGGGACGGCTTCCAGACCACCACGTTGCCCATGAGGGCGGGGGCGGTGGGCAGGTTGCCCGCGATGGCCGTGAAGTTGAAGGGCGTGATCGCGTAGACGAAGCCCTCGAGCGGGCGGTGGTCCAGACGGTTCCACACACCCGGGGAGTTCGCCGGCGGCTGCTCGGCCAGGATCTGGCGGGCGTACGCCACGTTGAAGCGCCAGAAGTCGACGAGCTCGCACGGGGTGTCGATCTCGGCCTGCTGGGCGGTCTTGGACTGGCCGAGCATCGTCGAGGCGGCCAGCGTCTCGCGCCACGGGCCGGCGAGCAGCTCGGCGGCGCGCAGGATGATCGCCGCGCGGTCGTCGAAGGCCATCGCGCGCCAGGCCGGAGCCGCGGCCAGGGCCGCGTCGATCGCGTCCTGGGCGTCCTGCTCGGTGGCGCCGCGGAAGGTGCCGATGACGGCCTTGTGGTTGTGCGGCTGGACGACCTTGAACTCCTCGCCGCCGCCGAGGCGCTTCACGCCGCCGATGGTCATCGGCAGCTCGCGCGGGTTCTCGGCCAGCTCCTTGAGCTTGACCTCAAGACGGAGGCGCTCCGGGGAACCGGGGGCGTAGCTGTGCACCGGCTCGTTGACCGGAGCGGGGACCTGGGTGACAGCGTCCATGGGTCTCGATACTCCTTGTGAGAGGTGGGCTCAGCCCTTGGTGAGGATGGAGCGGACGAAGAAGAGGAGGTTGGCCGGCTTCTCCGCGAGGCGGCGCATGAAGTAGCCGTACCAGTCGGTGCCGTAGGCGGTGTACACGCGCATACGGTGGCCCTCGGCGGCGAGCCGGTTCTGCTCCTCGCCGCGGATGCCGTAGAGCATCTGGAACTCGTACTCGTCCAGCTTGCGCCCGGCGCGGCGGGCGAGCTCCTGGCCGATGGAGATCAGGCGCGGGTCGTGGGAGCCGATCATCGGGTAGCCCTCGCCGTCCATCAGGATCTTCATGATCCGGACGTACGCCTTGTCGATCTCGGGCTTGTCCTGGATGGCGACGGAGGCGGGCTCCTTGTAGGCGCCCTTCACGATCCGGACGCGGGAGCCGTTCGCGGCGAGGCGGCGGGCGTCGTCCTCGGTACGGAAGAGGTACGCCTGGATGACGCAGCCGGTCTGCGGGAAGCTCTTCCGCAGCTCCTCGTGGATGGCGAACATCGAGTCGAGGGTGGTGTGGTCCTCGGCGTCCAGGGTGACGGTGGTGCCGATCTCGGCGGCGGCCTCGACGACCGGGCGGACGTTCGCGAGGGCGAGCTCGTGGCCGCCCTCCAGCGACTGGCCGAACATCGACAGCTTGACGGACATCTCGGCGCGGGCGCCGAGGCCCAGCTCCTTGAGACGGCCGATGAGCTCCAGGTACGCGTCCCGGGCGGCGTAGGACTGCTCGACGGTGGTGATGTCCTCACCGACGACGTCGAGGGTGACCTCCAGGCCGCGGTCGCTCAGCTCCCGGACGATCGGGACGACGTCACCGACCGACTCACCGGCTATGAAGCGGGCGACGACCTGCTTGGTCCCGGGGGCGGCCGACACGAGACGGCGCATCTTGTCGCTGCGCGACGCGGCGAGAATCACGGGACCCAGCACGGGGCACCTCCAGAAGGACAGGGTGACGAATGGCGCTGTACCCGGTCTTTCGTAAGAAACGGGTAACAGCACGGAGAACCACCGTGAAACCTATGGATCGCTCCGATCCTCTGCCATCGACAGCTGTCACGCATCCGTGCGCGGCAACTCATACAGATGTCTGAGGGGGGTGCGAGAATGGCGCCGTGAAGGGCGATTACCAAGAACTGGTGGACGAGATCTCCGCGCTCCTTGCCACCCCGGCGACGCTGGAGAACCGAGATTTCGGGCTGATCGCCTTCGGGGCACACGACAGCGACGACGACGCCGCGATGGACCCCGTCCGGACGCGGTCGATCCTGACCCGGAAGTCGACCCCGGCGGTCCGCGCCTGGTTCGAGGGCTTCGGCATCACCCGGGCGACGGGCCCGGTCCGCATCCCGGCCGCCCCGGACGCCGGGGTGTTCCGGGACCGGATCTGCCTTCCCGTACGCCATCGGGGTGTGGTCCTCGGGTACGTCTGGCTGCTGGACGCCGAGCCCGGCCCCACGGACGCCCAGCTCACGGCCGCGATGGAGGTCGCCACCCGGATCGGCGGGCTCCTCGCCGACGAAGGGCGCGCGGACGCCGACCTCTCCCGCGAGTTCGCCGCGGTGCTGACCGCCGGGCGCGGCTGGCAGAGCGACATGGCCGTCGCGGCGCTCCGCGCGGCCCTGGGCCCCAGCGCGGACGGACTGCACACCGTCGTCTGCGTGACCCCCTGGCAGGGCGAGGCCCCCTCGATCCGGGCGGTCCCCGGCGCGGCGGCGGTCGCCACGCTCCCGGAGGCCGAGTCCCTCGCCGTCCTCGTACGGCTGCGCACGGCCGAGGACCTCTCCCCCGCCCACACGGCCGCGGACCGGCTGCGCGCCGCCGCGCCGGCCGGCATCGCGACCCCCCGCCGGGGCCTCACGGAGCTCCCGGCGGCCTGGCGCGAGGCCAGCACGGCGGCCCGTGCCGCCACGGCGCAGCCGAAGCTCGGCCCGGTCGCGGAGTGGGCGGGGATCGGCCCGTACCGCCTGCTCGCGGCGCTCTACCACCCCGAGATCGACCCCGCCGTCGCACCGCTGCTCGCCCCCGCCCACGCCGAACTGGCCCGCACCGCCGAGGTGTTCCTCGACAACGCGGGCCAGGCGGGCCGCACGGCGGCGGCCCTGGGCATCCACCGGCAGACCCTCTACTACCGGCTGTCCCGGGTCGAACAGCTCACGGGCCTGGACCTGGACGACGGCGAGGACCGACTGCTGCTCCACATGTCCCTGAAGTCGGCCAAGCTGTAACCGTCGCCCGGTGGCAGGTCAGGGCCGGGGACGGCGGCGCAGTTCGGGCTCCCCCAGCGCGGACGGCACGTACCCGGCGTCCCGGGCCGACAGGTTCGTGCCCGGCGGCACGATCTTGTCGATCCGGTCGAGGACGTCCCGGCTCAGCCGGATCCGGTCCGCGCCGAGCTGCGCCTCCAGCTGCTCGAAGGTCCGCGGGCCGATGATCGCCGAGGTGACGGCGGGGTGCTCCAGGACGAAGGCCAGCGCGAGCTGGACGAGGGTCAGTCCGGCCTCCTCGGCGAGCTGGGCCAGCGCCTCGGCGGCGTCGAGCTTGGCCGCGTTCTCGGGGTCGCCGATGTCGAAGCGGGCGGCCTGCCGGTCGCTACGGCTGGACGCGGGCTGCTCCGCCCCCTTGCGGTAGCGGCCCGAGAGCCAGCCGCCGGCCAGCGGGCTCCAGGTGAGCACGCCGAGCCCGTAGCGCTGGGCGACGGGCAGCACCTCGCGCTCGATGCCGCGGGCCAGCAGGGAGTACGGCGGCTGCTCGGCGACGACGCGCTCGCGGCCCCGGCGCTCGGCGATCCACTGGCCCTCGACGATCGCGGAGGGTTCGAAGGTGGAGGTGCCGATGTAGCGGATCTTGCCCTGGCGGACGAGATCGGTCAGGGCGCCGAGCGTCTCGTCGAAATCGGTCTCCGGCTCGGGCCGGTGCACCTGGTAGAGGTCGATCCAGTCGGTGCCGAGGCGGCGCAGGCTGTTCTCGACCTCGCGGACGATCCAACGCCGGCTGTTGCCGCGCTCGTTGGGGTCCTCGCCGAGACTGCCGTGGAACTTGGTGGCCAGGACGACGTGGTCCCGGCGGCCTCCGGCGAGGGCCTTGCCCACGATCGTCTCCGACTCCCCTGCCGAGTAGACGTCGGCGGTGTCGACGAAGTTGATTCCGGAGTCCAGGGCCCGGTGGATGATGCGGACGCTGTCGGCGTGGTCGGTGTTGCCGCGGGCGCCGAACATCATCGTGCCCAGGCACAGCGGGCTCACCCTGACGCCGGTGCGGCCCAGCAGGCGGTGTTCGGTGGTCATCGCGCACTCCCTTGAACGAGTCGGTCGTCGTGCTCCGCCGCCGGACCGGCGGACGGGGCGGTGGTGGTAGAGGTGGTCGAGGTGGTCGAGGTGGTCGAGGTGGTCGTGGTGGTCGTGGTGCTCTGCCGGTAGGCGTCCCAGAGGCGCCGGTAGGGTCCCTGGCCCGCGAGGAGCTGGGCGTGGGTGCCGCTCTCCACCACGGTGCCCGCCTCCAGGACGATGACGCGGTCGGCGCGCGCCGCGGTGGTGAGCCGGTGCGCGACGACGAGCGTGGTGCGCCTGCGGCTGAGCGCGTCGACCGCCGCGGCCACCCGCCGCTCGGTGGCGAGGTCCAGCGAGGCGGTCGCCTCGTCGAGCAGCAGGACGTCGGGGTCGACGAGCTCGGCCCGGGCGAGCGCGAGCAGCTGACGCTGCCCGGCCGAGAGGCCGTGGCCCCGCTCCCCCACGGGCGTCAGGTAGCCGGCCGGCAGCGCGGCCACCGTGTCGTGGGCGCCGACCGCCCTTGCGGCGGCCTCCACCTCGGCGTCGGTGGCGTCCGGGCGGCCGTAGGCGATGGCGTCGCGGACCGTGACGCCGAACAGATGGGGCTCCTGCGGCACGATGCCCAGCCTGCGGCGGAAGCCGGTCAGGTCGAGGTCGCGCAGGTCGTGCCCGTCCACCCGTACCGTCCCGGCCACCGGGTCGTAGAACCGGGCCAGGAGCTTGACGACCGTGGACTTGCCCGCGCCGGTGGTGCCCACGAGCGCGACCGTCTCGCCGGGGGCGACGCGCAGCCGGACGCCGTGGAGCACGTCCCGTTCCCGGCCGCCCGCGTAGTGGAACGACACGTCGTCGAACTCGATCTCACCGCGCAGCGAGGTCACCCGGCGCGGTGCCGCCGCCTGGGGCGTGGCGACGGGGGTACGCATCAGGGCGCGCAGCCGGCTCATCCCGACGACCGCCTGCTGGTAGCCGTCGAAGACCTGGGAGAGCTGCTGGATGGGCGAGAAGAACAGCTCGACGTAGAGCAGGAAGGCGATCAGCGTCCCGGCGGTCAGTTCCCCGGAGCGCACCTGTCCCACGCCGACGGCGAGGACCGCGGCGGTGGACAGCGTGCCGAGGAACTCCACGAACGGGAAGAAGGTGCCCATGTAGCGCTGGGCGCGCAGCCGCGAGTCCCGGAACGACCAGGCGAGCGCGGCGAAGTGGTCGGCGTTGTGCCGCTCGCGCCGGAACGCCTGGGTGACGCGCAGCATGCCGACGTTCTCCTGGAGGCAGGCGTTGACCGTGCTGATCCGTTCCCGGGCCTCCAGGTAGGCGGGCACCGAGTAGTGGCGGAACACGACGGTCGCGCCGATCAGCAGCGGCAGCGCGGCGAGCAGGACGAGCGCGAGGCCGGCGTCGATCACGAGGAGCGCGGCCAGGACGCCGAACACGGTGAGAAGACTGACGACCGCGGTGATCAGGCCGGTCTGCAGGAAGTTCGACAGGGCGTCCACGTCGGTGGTCATCCGTGTCATGATCCGGCCGCCGAGCTCCCCCTCGTAGTAGTCGAGGCCGAGTCGCTGCAACTGGGCGTAGGTCTTGATCCGCAGGGTGTAGAGGAGTCGCTCGCCGGTGCGTCCGGTGGTGCGGACCTGGGCGACGCCGACGAGCCAGTTCAGGCCGACGACGACGGCGGCCGTGGCCGATGCCGCGAGCAGGACGCCCCGGGCCTGGTGCGCGACGCCGCCGTCCACGCCGTGGCGTACGAGGACGGGGACGGCGATCTGGGCGAGGGCGTCCACGGCGACGAGGAGCAGTCCGGCGAGCAGCGGCAGCCGGAAGGGCCGCAGCAGGGTGCCGAGATGGAACTGGGGATCGGCCGAGACCGCCTGCTCCAGTGGCACCTTCGGGTCGTCCTCGGGCAGCGGAAGCCGTTCGAGGGCGGCGAGGAGCTCGGGGGTGGGCGGTGCGGAGCCGAGGACCCCGCCACCCGGTCCGCCGCGGCCCGGCCCCGCGGTGGCGGCGGCCTCGGCGAGGGCGTTGGCGGCCCGTACGGCCGTGGACTCGTCGTGGACGGGCCCGGACTCCGCCGGGCGACGCCAGAGCTCCTCGGTGACGCCCCGCGCCGGGGCCGGGGCCGCCACCTGCTCCCCTTCGTCCCCGTCCATGGCCAGGAGCGCGCGGAACAGCGCCGAGCGGGAGCGCAGCTCGTCCAGGGTGCCCGTGTCGACGATCCGGCCGCCGTCCATGACCGCGATCCGGTCCGCGAGCTCCAGCGTCGATTCGCGGTGGGCGACGAGGACCGTCGTACACCGTCGCCCGGCCTCGCGCAGGGACGCGTGGATCTCGGCCTCGACCCGGGCGTCGATCGCCGAGGTGGCGTCGTCGAGGACCAGGACGGCGGGGTCGCCGAGCAGGGCGCGGGCGAGCGCGATCCGCTGGCGCTGGCCGCCGGAGAGCGTCAGACCCTGCTCCCCGACGAGGGTGTCGTAGCCGTCGGGCAGCCGCTGGACGAACTCCTCGGCGCACGCCAGCCGGGCGGCCGCCCGGATCTCCTCGTCGTCGGCGTCCGGACGGCCGTAGGCGATGTTGGCCCGTACGGTGTCGGAGAGCAGCAGGCTCTCCTCGAAGACGAAGCCGATACGGGAGCGCAGACCGGCCAGGGAGAGCTCGCGGACGTCGTGCCCGCCGACCCTGACCGTGCCCGCCCCCGTGTCGTAGAAGCGGGGCAGCAGCGCGACGGCGGTGGATTTGCCGCATCCCGCCGGGCCGATGAGCGCGAGCGTCTCCCCCGGGCGTACGTCCAGGCTGAACCCGTCCAGGAGGGGCTCGCCGTTCCCGTGGGCGAAGGTCACGTCGTCCCAGGCGAGCCCCGGAAGGCCGGCGGGCGGGCCACCGGCGCCCGGGGCGTCGGCGGACGGATCGCGGACGTCCGTGGACAGGTCGCGGGCGCCCGGGGCGTCGGTGATCCCGGGCTCCTCGTCGATCACCTCGAAGACGCGCTCCGCGCCGGCCCTGGCCTGCTGCCAGACGGTGAGCAGGGTCGCCACCTGCCGGACCGGGGTGACGAAGGAGCCGAGGTAGGCGGTGAAGGCGAGGAAGGTGCCCAGCGACACACGGCCGTCGAGCGCCAGCCAGCCGCCGAACACGAGGACCGCCACCTGTCCCAGCGCGGGGACGGCCTGCAATGCCGGGTTGTAGCGGCTGGTGAACGCGACGACGCGCAGCCGCGAGGAGAACAGTCCGCGCACGCGGCGCTCCAGCCCCTCCAGCTCGCGCCGCTCCTGGCCGAAGCCCTTGACGATCCGGACCCCGGTGACCGTGGCCTCGACGGCGGAGGCGACCTCGGCCGCCTCCTGCTGGGCGTGCCAGTTGGCGGGGAACAGCGTGCGCCTGCCGCGCAGCGCGATCAGCCACAGGAGCGGGCCGACGACCAGGGCGACGCCGGTGAGCAGCGGCGAGAGCCAGGCCATGAAGACCAGCGAGACGCCGAACATCAGGGCGTTGCCGGTCATGTTGGGCAGGAACTGCAGCAGTGTCTGGATCAGGGTGATGTCGGAGATGGAGCGGCTCACCACCTGGCCGGTGCGCAGGTCGTCCTGTTGCGTGCCGTCCAGTCGCAGCAGGGCCGCGAAGGCGTCGTTGCGCAGGTCGTACTGGACCCCCAGGGAGAGCCGGCCGGAGCAGTAGCGGCGGACGAAGCTCCCGGCGAAGCGCACGGCGCCGATGCCGGTCAGCAGCAGGATCCAGGGGGTGAGGGACGCCGTCGTGGAATCGGCGACACCGTCGACGACATGGCGCAGCAGGAGGGGCAGCGTGGCGGTGGCGACGGCGGCCACGGCCGCGGCGCCGAAGGCGAGCAGGAGGTCGGTGCGGCGGCGGAGGCAGTACCCGCCGAGGCGGCGCGCCCAGCCGGGGCGCGCCGCTCCCGGGGCAGGGCCGCCGCCCTGGTGCGGGGGACAGTCGCTCACCGGGCCTCGACCAGACCGATGCCGAGGTGGCCGGCGTCGCGCTCCACGGTGTCGAAGAGGCGGTTGGCGGGGCGGGGCAGGCCGTAGTGGTCCCGCAGGGTGGTGCCGGTGTACTCGGTGCGGAACAGCCCGCGCTCCTGAAGGAGCGGCACCACCCGGTCGACGAAGGCCTCCAGGCCCGACGGCAGGACGGCCGGCATGATGTTGAAGCCGTCGGCCGCGCCGCTGACGTACCAGTGCTCGATGGTGTCGGCGATCTGCTCGGCGGTACCGGCGAACGTACGGTGTCCCCGGCCGCCGCCCAGCCGTCCGATCAGCTGGCGCACGGTGAGCCGTTCCCGGCGGGCCAGCTCCACGATCAGCGTGTAGCGGCTCTTCGCGCCCTCGATGTCGTCCTCGGTCGGGATGTCCTCGGGCAGTTCGGCGTCCAGGTCGAGGTCGTCGGGCGCGATCCGCAGCCGCTGTGCCAGCTGGCGCTTGGCGTACTCCGGCACGATGAGCCGGTCGAGTTCGGCGTCCAGCTCGCGGGCCTCCTTCTCGGTGTCGCCGATGACGGGGACGATGCCGGGGAGGATCTTGATGCCGTCGGGGTCCCGGCCGAGCGCGAGCGCCCTCCGCTTGACGTCCTTGTAGAAGGCGATGCCCTCCTCCAGGGTCTGCTGGGCGGTGAACACCGCCTCGGCGTAACGGGCGGCGAAGTCCTTGCCGTCCTCGCTCGACCCGGCCTGCACCAGGAGGGGGTAGCCCTGGGGGGAGCGCTCGACGTTCAGCGGCCCCTCCACCCGGAAGAACTCGCCCCGGTGGCCGACGGGCCGGACCCGGTCGGCGCGGGCGTGGATCCCGCCCTCCTTGTCCGCCACCACCGCGTCGTCGGCCCAGCTGTCCCACAGCTTGGTGGCCACGTCGACGAACTCGGCCGCGCGCCGGTAGCGCTCGCGGTGCAGCGGGGTGTCGTCGAGGCCGAAGTTGCGGGCCGCGTCCGCTCCGGCCGTGGTGACGATGTTCCAGCCGGCCCGCCCGTTCGACACATGGTCGAGCGAGTTGAAGCGGCGGGCCAGGTTGAAGGGGTCGTTGTAGCTGGTGGAGGCGGTCGCGATGAGCCCGATGTGGCTGGTGACGGCGGCCAGGGCCGTGAGCAGCACGGTCGGCTCCAGCTTGCTGACGGGCCGGCGCCCGGGGTCCCCGTGCTGGACCGGGCTGTCCGCGAGGAAGACCGAGTCGAGCAGGCCGCGTTCGGCGATGCGGGCGAGGTTCTGGTAGTGCGCGATGCCGGTGCCGCCGTCGGCGGGGCTCTCGGGGAGGCGCCAGGCCGCCTCGTGGTGGCCGACCGACATCAGGAAGGCGTTGAGGTGGAGGGGCTTGCGGGCGGGACGGTCAGGCGTGTGCGGCATGGGAGTGGTCCTCCTGGCGGGGGGCGGGGGTGTGCGGTGCGGAGTGCACGCCGAGCGAGGCGAGCAGGGCGTCGCGGTACTGCTGGAACCGCGGGTCACGCCGGTTGCGCGGGGTGGGGAGGTCGATGGTGAGGTCGACCGAGATGCGCCCCTCGTCGAGGACGAGGACGCGGTCGGCGAGTTCGACGGCCTCGTCGACGTCGTGGGTGACGAGGAGGACAGCGGGCCGGTGGCGTTCGTACAGTTCGCGCAGCAGATCGTGCATCTTGATCCGGGTCAGCGCGTCGAGCGCGCCGAACGGCTCGTCGGCCAGGAGCAGTTCCGGATCGCGTACGAGCGCTCGGGCGAGCGCGGCCCGCTGCTGTTCACCGCCGGACAGTTCGTGCGGCCAGGACCGCTCGCGGCCGGCGAGGCCCACCTCGGCCAGTGCGGTCCGGCCGCGCTCATGGGCGCCGGGCCCCCGCAGCCCCAGGGTCACGTTGTCCAGGACCCGCAGCCACGGCAGCAGCCGGGAGTCCTGGAAGGAGAGCGAGACCCGGTCGGGAACGAGCAGCTCCCCCGAACCCTCGACGTCGTGGTCGAGGCCGGCCACGGCGCGCAGCAGGGTGGACTTACCGGAGCCGCTGCGCCCGAGGAGGGCGGTGAACTCCCCTGCGCCCAGGGCGAGATCGATCTCCTTGAGGATGATCCGGTCACCGAAGCGGCGGACCAGGCGGCCGGCCCGTACGGCGGGCCCTGCCTCGGGAGCCTGCCCGTCGGGGACCGGAGCCTTGAGGTCGGAGGGGCTTGGGTCGTGTTCCTTCGTCAGCCCGCCAGCGTGCGTCGCCATGACAGGGCCCTCCTCTCGACGGCTCGTACGAGGGCGTCGGAGGCGAAACCGAAGGTTCCGTAGGCCACCAGTCCGACGATGATCACGTCGGACTGGGCGTACTGCTGGGCCTGGAACATCATGTAACCGATGCCACTGGTGGCGTTGACCTGCTCGACGACGATCAGCCCCAGCCAGGACGAGGTGACGCCGAGCCGCAGCCCCACGAAGAAGCCGGGCAGCGAACCGGGCAGGACGACCTTGCGCAGGAACTGCCATCGGCGCAGCTCCAGCACCTCGGCGAGCTCCACATGACGGCTGTCGATGCTGGTCAGTGAGGCGTAGGTGTTGACGTACACGATCACGGCGACGCCGAGGGCGATGACGGTGATCTTCATCTGCTCGCCGATGCCGAGCCAGAGGATCAGCAGCGGCAGCATCGCGAGCGACGGTATGGCGCGCTTGATCTGGAGAGGCCCGTCGACGAGGTACTCGCCGGTACGGCTGAGTCCGGCGGTGACGGCGAGCAGCACTCCCGCACCGACCCCCAGCAGCAGCCCGAGGCCGGCCCGCTGCAACGAGACGAGCACATTGCCCTGGAGGCGCCCGTCCTCGATCAGCTCGACGGCCGTGGCGACGACCGCTCCCGGCCCGGAGAGGATGCGCGGGTCCAGATAGCCGACCGCGGAGGCGGTCCACCAGACGGCGACCACCAGCGCGGGGCCGAGGAGCCGGCCGAACGGAACGCCCCGGCCGGGGCCCAGACGGCGCCGCCTGTGGATGCGGGTGCGGTGCGCCGCGCCGGCGTCCGGGGGCGCGGCGGCCGGCTTCCGGGTCGCGGTCGCGGGGGCGGGTGCCTTCGTGCCGTCCGGCTCCCGCGGCGGGGCGGGTGCGTCCGCCGGGACGAGCGGGCGGACATCGGTCAGGGCGTCGGTCATGACCCCTCCCGGTACTGGGCGGGTACGGCGCCGGACGCGAGGCCCTCGAAGCGCCGGTCGAACAGCGAGGCGGCGTCGAGCTTCGGTACGAACCCTCCCTCGGCCAGCAGGTCTGCGGTCTCCTGCTCCCAGGCGATGGCCTTGTCCCAGGAGACGGGGAACTGCGGCTTGGCGAGGGAGGCGACGATGCGATGGCCGTCGGCCTCCTTCACGCCCTGGTCCTTGACGTAGTAGGCGTCGATCCAGCGGTCGGTGTTCTCCCACGCCCACACCACGCCCTGGGCCCACAGCGGGATGAAGCTGCGGACGGCCGCGGCCTTCGCCGGGTCGTTCAGCACCTCGACGGGGGCCCAGAGGACGGTCAGCAGGTCGATGACGTCGGTGGTCACCCGGCGGGCGCCGTCCTTCGCGTACTGGGTCAGGTACTTGGTGAGCGTCGGCTCGCCCAGGGGTGCGACGTCGACCTGCTTGGACTGCAGCGCGGTGAGGAACTGGGTGCTCGGCAGTTCGACGAGATCGACGTCGCCGTGGGCGATCCCGGCCTGCTTCAGCGCGCGCAGGACGACCACGCCCTGTGCCTGCCCCTGCGAGAAGGCGATCTTCTTGCCCCGGAAGTCCGCGACGCTGCGGAGCTCGGCGCCGGGTGCGGTGGCGAAGACGTACGAGGGCTTCCTGCGCACCTGTACGGCGACGATGCGGGACTCCACGCCGATGGCCTCGGCCTGGATCGGCGGAATTCCGGCGTTGCTGGCCAGGTCGATGGAGTGCGCCCGGAATCCTTGGATGATGTCGGGTCCGGCACTCAGATTGGGCCACTCGGAGACGGTGAAGGGAAGTTTCTTTCCGATCCCCGATTCCTCGAATTGAATGCGTGAACTGCGGACGGCGACGGTCAGCGACGTTCCGGCGGGCGGCGGCCCGGTGGGCAACTCCTTCAGCGGTACGGAATGGGCGGCGTTGCTCGTCTGGGGAGCGCATCCCGCGGCGGCGAGGACGGCGCCGGACGCGAGGGCGAGAAATCCTCTTCGGGCGAGGGCCGGGGACGGTGGCGAGTGCGGGAAGGAAGGCATGGGAGGAGTTCCTGTCGGGTGCGGTGCTCGCGGGCGGGGAGATCAGAGGGAGTGGTAGCCGCCGTCGTGGAACAGCAGCGGCCGGCGGTCGGTGTCCTGCCAGGCGTCCACGACACGGCCGATGACGATGCGGTGGTCGCCGGCGGGGACGAGCTGCTCGATGTCGACGCGCAGCCAGGCGGTGACGCCGTCGAGGACCGGGGCGCCCTCGGCGAGCCGCCGCCAGCCGGTGGGGTGGGCGAATCTGTCGATCCCGCTGGTGGCGAAGCGCCTGGCCAGGTCCTCCTGTTCGGCGCCGAGGAAGTTGACGACCGCCGACGCGGCGCGCTCGATGTGCGGCCAGGAGGAGGAGCGGGTCGCGATGCCGAAGGAGAGGAGCGGCGGTTCGAGGGAGAGGGAGGTGAGCGAGGTGGCGGTGAAGCCGACGGGGCCGGCTCCGGCGTCCGCGGTGACGACCACGACGCCGGCCGGATAGGCGCGGAAGGCCTGCTTGAAGAGGCCGGGTGCGAGACCGGCCGCGGGATGCGAGGACAACGAGACAGTCATGATTCCCCCGGGCGACGGAGAGGGGCGTACGGGACGGTGAGGGCGCGGGCGGGACCCGGGCACGGCGGACCAGGGCACGGCGGTACGAAGGGACCGCGGCGCCACAGGGGCACGGCGACGGAAGGCCGGGACGTCACGCGCACGGAAAAGCGCACGCGTGGAATCCGGGGGCGTCAGCGGGAGCGTGAGCGGAAGTCGGGAATACCGCTCTAATTATCGGGCGACGCGGCAGGGACAACAGGAACGCCGGACAGGTGCCGAATTCGGCACGTGGCGTCGGGTCCTCTGCGGGCTGCTCATGAATACATCTTCCCGTCCGCGATCCGACCCGGTCAACAATGCAACTCTCTGAATTAAGTCCGTATTCGCCGGCCGTACGGGGACGTACGGGTGGGCGCACGGGCGCGGGCGCACGGGCGGACGTACAGGCGGGCGTACCGGCGTACGGCGGGGAGGGCGCACGACCCTCCCCCGCCCGCCGTCAGGACACCGCGGGCAGCGCGGGCCAGGGACCGAGCGGATCGTCGTGCAGGGCGCCGAGGGCGACGGCCGGTCCCGCGGTGGCCAGCACCCGGCCGGTGAAGCTGCTCGGCACGACGGACCGCTCGGGATCGTCGCAGACCAGGGACCGTTCGGCCGTGACCGCCCGCAACTCGGCCAGGCAGGGGGCCAGTCGGCCGGCACCCGGTTCGACGACCACCAGCACCTCGGGGTCGAACATGTCGAGGAGGACGGCCGCCGCCCTCCCGACGAACCGGGCCCGCCGGCGGAACAGCGCGACCGCGGCCGCCTCCCCCTCCACCGCCCGCCCCAACAGCTCGGGGAACGTCGCGACGCGGAGGCCCTGCCGGGCGGCCCGGCGCAGCATCGCGGGCTCCGACACCTCGGACTGGAGGCAGCCGGGAACGCCGCAGACGCACGTCGTGCTGCCGTCGCCCGTCCCCACCGGCAGGTGGGCGACGTTGCCCGCGCCGAACCTCGGCCCCTGGTGCACCGTGCCCGAGGAGACGAAGGCCGCGTCCACCACGTTGCCGACGAACAGCACCACCGCGCTGGCCCGGGTCGACGCGACGCCGACGAGCTGCTCGGCGCGGGCGAGGGCGCGCGAGTGGCTGTCCACATGAACGGGCAGCCCGGTGGCCTCGGCGAGCACCTCCCGCACCGGGACGTGCCGCCAGCCCAGCTGCGGATGGTGGAGCACGACCCCGGCGGCCGGGTCGACCCAGTGCCCGGTGGCGACGCCCAGCGCGAGCGCGGTCCGGCCCGAGCCGTGGGCGGCGAGCATCCGGCGCAGCCCTTCCGCCACCCGGCCCAGTACCTCGGCCGGTTCGGTGCTCGTGTGCGGGAGGCGTTCCTCGGAGACCAGACGTCCGCGCAGGTCCATGAGGGCGAGCGTGGTGTGGGTGACGGCGATGTGCGCACCGGCGAGGAGGTAGCGCTCGGTGTCGATCTCGACGGGGATGTGCGGACGGCCGAGGCCCCGCGGACCGGCCGTCTCCGGGCCCTCCTTGATGAGCCCCCTGCTGATCAGGGTGGCGCAGTGGCCCGTGACCGAGGCGGGCGAGAGACCGGTGAGCCGGGCGATCGTACTGCGGGCGACCGGGCCGTGGTCGAGGATCGCCCCCAGCACGGCGCCGGTGCTGGAGGCGCGCCGTGGCGGGACGGTCGCGGACGGGATGTCCGAGCGGCGCAGGGGGACGGGGCGGGAGGAGGACATGCGCGTTCTGTCCACGAGGGCCTTCTTCGGGTCCGTTGCGGTGGTGCGTACCGCCGCCGCGCGAGGTGCGGCCGCCCTCCCCGGCCGCGGGTACGGCGGCGGGGAGGGGCGGCGTACCGGAAAGCCGGGTGGGCCGGGGTGTTCCGGAGGCGGGCAGACGCTCGAAGCTCCCGGGCGGGAGCGCTGCTCTCGGCGGAGCGCCGGCGCGCCGCGGGTCCACTCCCCCCGGTGGTGCTCTCGGGGTGTCAGGAATCCGCGCGGTCCGCGCCGTGGGCTCGCGGGCCTACGGACACGCGGCGGAGCACACACGCTTCAGGTCGACGTGACCTCGTGTCGTGAGAAGCGCGGAACGGTGCATGGCGCGCAACATAGCCGGAGTGGCGCAAGACGGTCAATCGACGGCCCGCATCATGGACGGCTGGAGCGCCGGTCCTTCTCACCCCTCGGACGGCGGGAGCGCCGGTCCCTCTCACCTCGCGGACAACGGTGGCGGAACGTCAGCCCTGCTCCCCCATCAGGATCTTGAGCCCCTCCGTGAGGTCGTCGGCGGTCGGCGCCGTGTCCGGGTCGACCATCCACTGGATCATCACCCCGGTCGCCAGGGCCTGACAGAGCAGTCCGGCCACCCGGGCCTTCTCGGGGTCCGCCTCCGGGTCGATGCCGAGGAAGCCCTCGGCCATGCCGAGCCGTCCCTCGCGCTGCGGCTCCTTGATCGCGTCGCGGAGCTTCTCGTCGTCGTCGAGCCGGGTGACGATCTCGGTCTGGAGCTTCCAGACCGGCCTGCTCGCCTCCGCCGCGGCGATGACCTGCTCCCAGACGGCGTGGAAGCGCGCGTACGGGTCGGCCGGCAGCTCCCGCTTCTCCTCGCCGGTGCCCGCGGGGCCGACCTGCTCGCCCCACTCCTCGGTGAGCGCGAGGAAGGCCTGCTGGAGCAGGGCGTCCTTGGAGCCGTAGTGGTAGCCGATGGAGGCGAGGTTGGTGCCCGAGGCGGCGACGATGTCGCGGGCCGTGGTGCGCCCGTACCCCTTCTCCAGGAGACAGCGCTTGGCGCCTTCGAGCAGGTCTTCCTTGTGTCCCATGACAGCACTGTACCCGGCCGCTAGACAATCGTGTAAGACGATCGTCTAGAGACCGGGTACGGATACGTGCGTGCGTACGCGTGCGCGTACGAGGCGCGTCAGATCAGGTTGACCGAGCGGGCCGAGGCGGCGCCGATCTCCTCGGCGATCTCCGCCAGGACGGCCACCGGCACCGTGTCGTCCACGGTGAGCACGACGAGCGCCTCGCCGCCCTCCTCCGCGCGGGAGACCTGCATGCCCGCGATGTTCAGACCGGCCTCGCCGAGGATCCGGCCGACCGTGCCGACGACACCCGGACGGTCCTCGTAGCGCAGCACGACCATGTGGTCGGCGAGCGCCAGGTCCACGTCGTACTCACCGACCGCGACGAGCTTCTGGAGGTGCTTGGGGCCGGCCAGCGTGCCGGAGACCGCGACCTCCTCACCGCTGGACAGCGTGCCGCGCACGGTGACGACGTTGCGGTGGTCGGGCGACTCGGAGCTCGTCGTCAGACGGACCTCGACGCCGCGCTCCTGCGCGAACAGCGGGGCGTTGACGTACGACACGGTCTCGTCGACCACGTCCTCGAACACGCCCTTGAGCGCGGAGAGTTCGAGCACCTTGACGTCGTGCTGGGTGATCTCGCCGTAGACCTCGACGTCGAGACGGGCCGCGACCTCGCCCGCGAGGGCGGTGAAGATCCGGCCGAGCTTCTCGGCGAGCGGCAGACCCGGCTTCACGTCCTCGGCGATGACGCCGCCCTGGACGTTGACCGCGTCCGGGACCAGCTCGCCCGCGAGCGCCAGACGCACCGACCTGGCGACGGCGATGCCGGCCTTCTCCTGCGCCTCGTCCGTGGAGGCACCGAGGTGCGGGGTGCAGACGACCTGGTCGAGCTCGAAGAGCGGGGAGTCCGTGCAGGGCTCCTTCGCGTACACGTCGAGGCCCGCGCCGGCGACCCGGCCCTCCTTGAGGGCGGAGAAGAGCGCCGCCTCGTCCACGATCCCGCCGCGCGCGGCGTTGACGATCCGGACGGAGGGCTTGACCTTGTGCAGCGCCTCGTCGCCGATGAGACCGAGGGTCTCCGGGGTCTTCGGCAGGTGGACGGTGATGAAGTCCGCGACCTCCAGGAGCTCGTCGAGGGCCAGCAGCTTCACCCCCATCTGGGCGGCGCGGGCCGGCTGCACGTAGGGGTCGTACGCGACGATCTTCATGCCGAAGGCGGACATGCGCTGGGCGACCAGGACGCCGATCCGGCCGAGGCCGACGACACCGAGCGTCTTCTCGCTCAGCTCGACACCCGTGTACTTGTTCCGCTTCCACTCGCCGTTCTTCAGCGCGGTGTTGGCCTGCGGGATGTTGCGCGCGGTGGCGACGAGCAGACCGCACGCGAGTTCGGCGGCGGTGACGATGTTCGAGGTCGGGGCGTTGACGACCATCACGCCGGCCTTGGTGGCGGCGGAGACGTCGACGTTGTCCAGACCGACACCGGCACGGGCGACGACCCGGAGCTTGTTCGCGGCGGCGAGTGCCTCGGCGTCGACCTTGGTCGCGGAACGGACCAGGATCGCGTCCACGTCCGCGATGGCGGGGAGCAGCTCGGCGCGGTCGGCGCCGTTGCAGTGCCGGATCTCGAAGTCCGGGCCCAGCGCGTCGACGGTGGCGGGCGACAGCTCTTCAGCGATGAGTACGACAGGTTTCGAGCTCACGTGAGTCCTCACAGATCCAGTGCGGACGGCCGTCCCGACGGCCGCAGGCGGTGGAGGGGGCTTGCCGCGTGAAAGCGCACGACGCTGTGGGCCTGACGCGTATGTTGTTGAGAAGTGTAGTGGTGCGTCGGCGCAGCTCATACGCCTCGTTGGAAGGATCACCCGTCCGTGGTTGGACGAGGTGTCCAACGGTGCGGGAAAGGGCCGGACACAGTGTCCGGCCCCGTCCCCGGAGGCTTACGCCTCCTCGTCGTTCACCCAGCTCATGAGCTTCCGCAGCTCCTTGCCGGTGGTCTCCAGGAGGTGGTTGGCGTCCTGGGTCTTGTACTCGTTGTACTTCTTCAGGCCGCCGTGGTACTCGGCCATCCACTCCTTGGCGAAGGTGCCGTCCTGGATCTCCGCGAGGACCTTCTTCATCTCGGCCTTGGTGGCGTCGGTGATGATCCGCGGGCCGGTGACGTAGTCGCCCCACTCGGCGGTCTCGGAGACCGACCAGCGCATCTTCTCCAGGCCGCCCTCGTACATGAGGTCGACGATGAGCTTCAGCTCGTGGAGGCACTCGAAGTACGCGATCTCCGGCTGGTAGCCGGCCTCGGTCAGGGTCTCGAAGCCCGCCTTGACAAGCGCCGCGGTGCCACCGCAGAGAACGGCCTGCTCACCGAACAGGTCGGTCTCGGTCTCCTCCTTGAAGGTCGTCTTGATGACGCCCGCGCGGGTGCCGCCGATGCCCTTGGCGTACGAGAGCGCCAGCGCGAAGGCGTTGCCGGTCGCGTCCTGCTCGACGGCGGCGATGCACGGAACGCCGCGGCCCTCCTCGTACTGGCGGCGGACCAGGTGGCCCGGGCCCTTCGGGGCGACCAGCGCGACGTCGATGCCCTCGGGGACCTCGATGAAGCCGTAGCGGACGTTCAGGCCGTGGCCGAAGAAGAGGGCGTCGCCCGCCTTCAGGTTGTCCTTGATGGACTCCTCGTAGACCTTGGCCTGGATCGGGTCCGGGGTCAGGATCATGATGAGGTCGGCCTCGGCCGCCGCCTCGGCGACGGAGACGACGCGCAGGCCCTGCTCCTCGGCCTTGGCCTTGGACTTCGAGCCCTCCTGGAGACCGACGCGGACGTCGACACCGGAGTCACGGAGCGACAGCGCGTGGGCGTGGCCCTGGCTGCCGTAGCCGATCACCGCGACCTTGCGGCCCTGGATGATGGACAGGTCGGCGTCGTCGTCGTAGAAGAGCTCGGCCACTGGAAATCTCCTTGAGGTGCTGGTGTTGCGTCCCACCGTACGGCGGAGCGCTTGAGGGAGGCTTTGGGGTCTCGTCAGTCGGACCGCCGGATGGACCCGCGGTTGACCTCCGATGACTCTCAGGCGCTGCGGTCGAGGGCCCGCAGGGACCGGTCCGTGATGGACCGGGAACCACGCCCTATGGCGATCGTGCCGGACTGGACGAGCTCCTTGACGCCGAACTGCTCCAGCATCTTGAGCATGGCGTCCAGCTTGTCACTCGAACCGGTGGCCTCGATGGTCACCGCTTCGGGCGAGACGTCCACGGTCTTGGCGCGGAACAGCTGCACGATCTCGACGATCTGGGAGCGGGTCTCGTTGTCGGCGCGGACCTTCACCAGGACGAGCTCGCGCTGGATGGCGGCGCTGGGCTCGAGTTCGACGATCTTCAGGACGTTGACCAGCTTGTTGAGCTGCTTGGTCACCTGCTCCAGGGGCAGGTCCTCGACATTGACCACGATGGTGATGCGGGAGATGTCGGGGTGCTCGGTGACGCCGACCGCGAGGGAGTCGATGTTGAAGCCCCGGCGGGAGAAGAGCGCGGCGATCCGGGCGAGGATGCCGGGCGTGTTCTCGACGAGAACGGAGAGCGTGTGCTTGGTGGACATGTCTGGGTCTCTTCCTTTTCGCTCTGCGCGCTCAGTCGTCTTCGCCGTCGCCGAAGTCGGGGCGGACGCCCCGCGCGGCCATGACCTCGTCGTTCGAGGTGCCCGCGGCGACCATCGGCCAGACCTGGGCGTCCTCGTGGACGATGAAGTCGACGACGACCGGACGGTCGTTGATGGCGTTCGCCTCGGCGATGACCTTGTCCAGGTCGGCCGGGTCCTCACAGCGCAGGGCGACACAGCCCATGGCCTCGGAGAGCTTGACGAAGTCCGGGACACGGGTGCCCTTGTTCGCCTGGACGTCGTCCGGGCCGGAGTGCAGGACGGTGTTGGAGTAGCGCTGGTTGTAGAAGAGGGTCTGCCACTGGCGGACCATTCCGAGGGCGCCGTTGTTGATGATGGCGACCTTGATCGGGATGTTGTTCAGGGCGCAGGTGGTGAGCTCCTGATTGGTCATCTGGAAGCAGCCGTCGCCGTCGACCGCCCAGACCGTGCGGTCCGGCAGACCGGCCTTGGCACCCATCGCGGCGGGGACCGCGTACCCCATCGTCCCGGCGCCGCCGGAGTTCAGCCAGGTGGCCGGCTGCTCGTAGTCGATGAAGTGGGCCGCCCACATCTGGTGCTGGCCGACGCCCGCGGCGAAGATCGTGCCCTCGGGGGCGAGCTGGCCGATGCGCTGGATGACCTGCTGCGGCGAGAGGCTGCCGTCCTCCGGCAGGTCGTAGCCGAGCGGGTAGGTCTCGCGCCAGCGGTTCAGGTCGCTCCACCAGGCGGTGTAGTCGCCCTTGTTGCCCTCGCTGTGCTCGGCCTGGACGGCCTGGACCAGGTCGGCGATGACCTCGCGGGCGTCACCGACGATCGGGACGTCGGCGACGCGGTTCTTGCCGATCTCGGCCGGGTCGATGTCCGCGTGGACGATCTTGGCGTACGGGGCGAAGCTGTCGAGCTTGCCGGTGACGCGGTCGTCGAAGCGGGCGCCCAGGGCGACGATCAGGTCGGCCTTCTGGAGGGCGGTGACGGCGGTGACCGCGCCGTGCATGCCCGGCATGCCCACGTGCAGCGGGTGGCTGTCGGGGAAGGCGCCGAGGGCCATCAGGGTGGTGGTGACCGGGGCTCCAGTGAGCTCGGCGAGGATCTTCAGCTCGCCGGTGGCGCCGGCCTTGAGGACGCCGCCGCCGACGTAGAGGACGGGCCGCTTGGCGGCGGTGATCAGCTTCGCGGCCTCGCGGATCTGCTTGGCGTGCGGCTTGGTGACCGGGCGGTAGCCGGGCAGGTCGGTCTGCGGCGGCCAGCTGAAGGTGGTCTTCGCCTGGAGGGCGTCCTTGGCGATGTCGACCAGGACCGGGCCCGGGCGGCCGGTGGAGGCGATGTGGAAGGCCTCGGCGATGGTCCGCGGGATGTCCTCGGCCTTGGTGACGAGGAAGTTGTGCTTGGTGATCGGCATCGTGATGCCGCAGATGTCCGCCTCCTGGAAGGCGTCCGTGCCGATGGCCTTGGAGGCGACCTGGCCGGTGATCGCGACGAGCGGGACCGAGTCCATGTGCGCGTCGGCGATCGGGGTCACCAGGTTGGTCGCACCGGGACCGGAGGTCGCCATACAGACGCCGACCTTGCCGGTGGCCTGGGCGTAGCCGGTGGCCGCGTGGCCCGCGCCCTGCTCGTGCCGGACCAGGATGTGGCGGACCCGCTGGGAGTCCATCATCGGGTCGTAGGCCGGGAGGATCGCGCCGCCCGGAATGCCGAAGACGGTGTCGGCGCCCACTTCCTCGAGAGAACGGATGAGGGACTGTGCACCCGTGACGTGCTCGACGGTGGCGGCCTGCGCGCCGCTACGGGGCCGCGGCTGCGGATGGTGCCCGGTGGCCTGGTCGGTCATCAGCATCTCTTCTCGAAGCAGAGGGTTTTTGCGAGGTTTGGGACGACTTGGGGGTGAGCCGGTGCAACAAAAAACCCCTCGTGCCGTGAGGCAAGCGAGGGGAGCGCGTCGGGTGATTCTCAGCCGGGCCTACGGTGGCCCTGCTTCAGCCGACGCGCTTTCCAAGTACGAGAATTCGGGTGCGCATGGCACTGACCCTCCCTCTCGCACCTTGTTACTGTCAAGTGGGTGGGACGGGCGTCTCAGTATTTGAGCGGAACGGGGGACGGTTTCCGACACGTACGGGGACCGCGCCGGGGAGCGGGTACTCGTCCCGTACGAGGGCTCTGCGCAGGCGGTACTCGTCGAGCGGGCCCGAGAAGGCCATGCCCTGGGCGTGGGTGCAGCCCATGGCGCGCAGCGCGAGCACCTGCTCCGGCACGTCGACGCCCTCGGCGACGGTCTGCATCCCGAGTTCGCCGGCAATGCGGAGCACCCCTCTGGTGATCTTGCGGAGGCGGGCGGACTCGACCACGCCTTCGACGAGTCCCCGGTCCAGCTTCAGTATGTCGACGGGAAGCCGCCGAAGGGCGTCGATCGCCACATGTCCGCCGCCGAATCCGTCGAGGGCGATCCGCACCCCGAGACGGCGCAGGGTCACCAGCCGCTGTTCGAGATCGTCGAGCGAGGTCCGGGGGTCGCTGTCGGCGAGCTCGATGATCAGCGAGCCGGAGGGCAGCCCGTGCCGGGTGAGCAGCGACTCGATCGAGCCGAGCGGGAGCGAGCGGTCCAGGAGGCGGCGGGCGGAGAGCCGGATGGCGACCGGCGCACGATGGCCGATTCCCGCCCTCTCGGCGGCCTGCTCCACGGCCTCCTCCAGGAGCCAGCGGCCGAGCTCGGCGGTGCGCTCACCGTCGTCGGTGACGCGCAGGTACTCGGCGGGGGTGAAGAGGATGCCCTGGGTCGAGCGCCAGCGCGCCTGGGCGCTGACGGCCGAGATCCGGCCGGTGGCGAGGTCGACGACCGGCTGGTGGAGCAGGGCGAACTCGCCGTCGTGGAGGGCGGTGCGCAGCCGGGCGGCCAGCTCGCTGCGCCGCACCACGTCGGCCTGCATCTGGGGGGCGTACAGCTCGACCCGGTCCTTGCCCGCGGCCTTGGCCCGGTACATCGCGAGGTCGGCGTTGCGCAGGAGGTCCCCCGCCTCCATGCCGGGCTCGGCGAAGGCGACGCCGATGGAGGCGGCGACCCGCACCTCGTTCCCGCCGTCCACGCGGTACGGCTGGGAGAGGGTGAGCCGGAGCCGGTCGGCGATCTCCTGGACCTGGCTCTCGCGGGCGGCCTGGTCGCGGCCGCCGTCGCCGAGGATGAGGGCGGCGAACTCGTCGCCGCCGAGCCGGGCGGCCGTGTCCCCGGCCCGCACGGAGTCCTGGAGGCGGCGGGCGGCCTGGACGAGGAGGTCGTCGCCCGCCTGGTGGCCGAGGCGGTCGTTGACCCCCTTGAAGCCGTCGAGGTCGATGAAGAGCACGGCGGTGCCGGGGTCGGAGGACCGGCGGCCGCCGAGCGCCTGCCGGACGCGCCGGGTGAAGAGCGCCCGGTTGGGCAGGTCGGTGAGCGGGTCGTGCTCCGCGTTGTGCTGAAGCTGGGCCTGGAGGCGGACCCGTTCGGTCACGTCCCGGCTGTTGAAGATCAGGCCGCCCTGGTGGCGGTTGACGGTCGACTCGACGTTGAGCCAGTCGCCGCGGCCGGAGCGGAAACGGCACTCGATCCGGGTGGTGGGCTCCTCGGCGGGCGAGGCCGCGAGGAACCGGCGCACCTCGTGGACGACGGCGCCGAGGTCCTCGGGGTGGATGAGGGAGGCGAGCTCGGAGCCGATGAGCTCCTCGGCCTCGCGGCCGTACACGCCGGAGGCGGCCGGGCTGACGTAGCGGAGCATCCCGGTCGGCGCGGCGATCATGATGACGTCGCTGGAGCCCTGCACGAGGGACCTGAAGTGGTTCTCCTTCTGGGCCAGTTCGTGCGTGAGGGCGATGTTGTCGAGGAGCATGATGCCCTGCCGTACGACGAGGGCGAGCACGACCGCGCAGCCGGTGAGGACGACGACCCGGTCGACCCTGCGCCCCTCGACCACGTTGTAGAGGATGCCGAGGGTGCAGACCGCCGCGGCGAGGTACGGGGTGAGGGCGGCGAGCGAGCCGGCCACGGGGCGGCTGTGCAGCCATGGGCCGCGCGCGGCGGTCGTACTGTCGGGCAGACGGCGCACCCCCCAGGGCGCGTAGGCGAGGAGCAGGGAACCGGCGAACCAGCCGGCGTCCAGCAGCTGGCCCGAGGCGTAGTTCTCGCGGAGCAGCGGCGAGGTGAACAGGGCGTCGCACAGGACGGTCAGGGCGAGCGCGGCGATGGCGGTGTTGGTCGCCGAGCGGTTCGCCTGGGAGCGCCGGAAGTGCAGGGCCAGGACCATGCTGACGAGGACGATGTCGAGCAGCGGGTACGCCAGCTCCAGGGCGGTCTGGGCGACGGACTCGCCCTCGAAGTGGGCGGTGCGGGCGAGGGCGAGGCTCCAGGAGAGTGTGAGCAGGGAGCCGCCGATGAGCCAGGCGTCGAGCGCGAGGCAGACCCAGCCGGCCCGGGTGACGGGCTTCTTGGCGAGGACGAGGAGTCCGACGACGGCGGGCGGGGCGAAGAGCAGGAAGAAGAGGTCGGCGACGGAGGAGTCGGGCACCGGTGTCCGGAGGACGACCTCGTACCACCCCCACACGGCGTTGCCCGCGGCGGCCATGAGGGAGGAGAAGGCGAAGAGCAGCCAGGCGGGGCGGTCGCTGCCGCGGTGGGCCCGGGCGTAGAGGGAGCAGGAGACGGCGGCGGTGAGCGCGGCGGCGCTGAGCCCGAAATCGCCCATGAAGAGGGCGAGCTCCGGGGAGCCCCAGCCGAGCGAGGCGCCGGTCGTGTAGCCCGCGCAGATGAGGCCCAGGGCGATCTGGGCGAGGATCGAGCCGATCCCGGGGCGGTCGCGGCCGGAGTGCCCGGAGTCGCCGCCGACAGGGCTGCGCGCGATGACCGCCCCGGGCGCGCTCACGGGACCCTCCGGCGTCGCGCCACCGCACCCGGACGGTTCGTGCGGACGCGCGGGCGGCTCCTCGGCATCCCCGGGGGCGTGCCCGTCGCAGTCGTGAGGCCCGGCGGCGCGTGGCGCGCGGCGCGGCGTGGCCTGGTCCGGCACCGAACGCGCGAGGCCGGCAGCGAGGCGCGGGAGGCTCGCCGCCGGCGTCGCCGCCGAGTCGGATCGTCGGTCCTCCGGCCGTGCCTCACCCGTAGCCCCCCTCGGATTCTGATGACCCGTCACTTCGCTCCCCAGCGTCAGCCCGTCATCGACGCAGTCCCCCGCCTCCGGACGATACACCAGGATCGTCACTCAGGGACAGGGTCGCAGTACTCTCCGTGACCACCCGGGGGCTTGCGGGCGGCGCGCTCAGGGGGCGCGCGGCCCGCCGCGGCCCTCCGGGCTCAGCCGGTGGTGAGCAGGACGTTGTCCAGCTCCTCCCCCGCCGCGAACCGCCGCAGCTGCCCGGCGATCAGCCTCTTCGCGCGCGGCATGAACGCCGAAGTGGAACCACCCACATGGGGACTGATCAGGACACCGGGAGCGTGCCACAAAGGATGCCCGGCCGGCAGCGGTTCCGGGTCGGTGACGTCGAGCGCCGCCGTGATCCGTCCGCTCTCGACCTCCTTGAGCAGCGCGTTCGTGTCGACGACCGGCCCCCGCGCGACGTTCACGAGGAGCGCCCCGTCCTTCATCCTGGCCAGGAAGCCTGCGTCGGCGAGGTGGTGGGTCCCGGGCGTGAGCGGAGTGGAGAGGACGACCACGTCGGCCTCCGGAAGCAGCGCGGGCAGCTCCGTGAGGGCGTGGACCGGGCCGCGCTCTGTGGTGCGCGCGGAGCGCGCGACGCGCGCCACCCGCGCGCACTCGAACGGCGCGAGCCGGTCCTCGATGGCGGCGCCGATCGATCCGTACCCCACGATCAGTACGGACCTGTCGGCGAGCGCCGGATAGAAGCCGGCCCGCCACTCCTCGGCGTCCTGGCCGCGCACGAACCCGGGGATGCCGCGCAGCGAGGCCAGGATCAGGGCGAGGGTGAGCTCGGCGGTGCTGGCCTCGTGCACGCCCTTCGCGTTGCAGACGGCGACGCCGGGCTGCAGCGAGCCGATGCCGGGCACGACGTGGTCGATGCCTGCGGACAGGGTCTGCACGGCCCGGACCGAGGTCATCGCGGCCAGCGGCCGCACGGCGATCTCCGACCCCTTCATGTACGGGACGACGTAGAAGGCGCAGTGCGCGGGATCGGCGGGGAACTCCGGTCCGCCGTCCCAGAAGCGGTAGTTCAGTCCCGACTCGCCCGGCGCGGGGAGTCCCTCGATCTCGTCCGCCGGAACCGGAAGCCACACGTCGGCGGCCGTGTCTTCGAATCTCATGACCGGGAGGCTATGCGAAGAACCCCGCGCGCCATTGGTTACTTTGGGGGACGGCAGAGGGAGGGGTACCGGCAGGTGGAGCGCAGGAGTATCGGGGCGACGGCGCTCGACGTGGGGGCGATCGGCCTGGGGTGCATGCCGATGAACTGGGCGTACAGCCGTTCGGAGCAACGGGGGGACCGCTCGCTGCGGACCGTGCACGCGGCACTGGACGCCGGGGTGAGCCTGCTCGACACCGCCGACATGTACGGGCCGTTCACCAACGAGCTACTGGTGGGGCGGGTGTTGAAGGAGAGGCGGGCGGAGGCCTTCGTCTCGACGAAGTGCGGGCTGCTCGTCGGCGACCAGCACGTGGTCGCCAACGGCAGGCCGGGGTACGTGCGTCGGGCCTGCGACGCCTCCCTGCGGCGGCTCCAGACCGATGTGATCGACCTCTACCAACTGCACCGGGCGGACCCCGAGGTGCCCGTCGAGGAGACCTGGGGCGCGATGGCCGAGCTGGTGTCGGCGGGCAAGGTGCGGGCGCTCGGGCTCTGCGCGGTCGGCGCACGGTCGGCGCGCAGGGGCGCGACCGGTGCCGCCCGTGACGGCTACGAGGGAACGATTCGCCAACTGGAGCGGATCCAGCAGGTGTTCCCGGTGGCGGCGGTCGAGGCCGAGCTGTCGGTGTGGTCGCCCGAGGCGCTGGTGCGGCTGCTGCCGTGGTGCGCGGCGCGCGGAGTGGGCTTCCTGGCGGCCATGCCGCTGGGGAACGGCTTCCTGACCGGGACGCTGACCCCGGGCGGCGGCTTCGAGTCGGACGATCCGCGCGCCCGGCACCCCCGGTTCACGGCCGAGATGATGGCGGCGAACCAGCCGCTGGTGGCGGGGTTGCGGAGGGTGGCCGCGCGGCACGGGGCCGACGTCACCCCGGCGCAGGTGGCGCTGGCGTGGGTGCTGGGACTCGGGCCGCACGTCGTGCCGGTGCCGGGCGCGAAGCGGGAGCGGTGGGTGGTGGAGAACGCGCGGGCGGCCGGTCTGCGGCTGACGGCGGCGGACCTCGCGGAGATCGCGGCGCTTCCGGCACCCCGGGGCTCCTGGGACTGAGCGGGATCGAGCGCCCCCTGGGGGTCGTCGTCGGCGGTCGGGAACCTGTTCGGGCCGAGCGGTGTATCAAGGGTGTAGGGATGCCGCTCGACTCGTCGAAGGGGACCGGACCATGAGCCGTCCTGCTGTTCTGAAGGCCCTGTGGGGCGCCGCCGTGCTGGTGCTCGTGGCGGGCTGCTCCTCGGGCGGTACCGAGGAGCGACCCGGTGCGGCTCCACCGACGTCCGCCTCCGCGCCCGAGTCCACTCCACCGTCCGCGTCCGCCTCCGTGTCGGCGTCGGCGTCGGTTTCGGCATCTGGGGCGTCTCCCGGCGGGCGGGTGGCGGTGGCGGGCACGCTCACCGAGGGCCTGAAGTCGCCCTGGGGCCTCGCCGAGCTGCCGGGGGGCGATCTGCTGGTCTCCTCGCGGGACGAGCGGACGATCACCCGGGTCGACGGGAGAAGCGGCGCCAAGACCTCGCTGGGCGAGGTGCCGGGGGTGGTCCCGGGCGGCGAGGGCGGGCTCATGGGGCTCGCGGTGCGGGACGGCTGGGTCTACGCGTACCTGACGGCCTCCTCGGACAACCGCATCGTGCGCATGCGGTACGGAGGGGCGGAGGGTGACCGGCTCGGGGCGCCGATGCCGGTGCTGACCGGCATCCCGAAGGGCGTCGTGCACAACGGCGGACGGATCGCGTTCGGACCGGACGGGATGCTGTACGCGGGGACGGGCGAGACGGGTGTCACCGGTCTGGCCCAGGACCGGGCCTCCCTCGGCGGGAAGATCCTGCGGATGACTCCGGAGGGCCGGCCGGCGCCGGGCAATCCCTTCGCCGGCTCGGTGGTCTATTCGTACGGACACCGGAACGTGCAGGGGATCGCCTGGGACGCGGCCGGGCGGCTGTGGGCGGCCGAGTTCGGGCAGAACACCTGGGACGAGCTGAACCTGGTCGAGCCGGGGCGGAACTACGGCTGGCCCGAGGCGGAGGGGCGGGCGGGCCGGGAGGGGTTCGTGGACCCGGTGGCCCAGTGGCCGACCTCGGAGGCCTCCCCGAGCGGGATCGCCTACGCCCGGGGCGCGATCTGGATGGCCGGGCTCAGAGGCGAGCGACTGTGGCGCGTCCCGCTCTCCGGCGCGGAACGTTCCGGGGACCCCGAGGCGTTCCTCTCCGGTGAGTACGGACGCCTGCGCACGGTCCTCGCCGGGGGCGACGGCCGGCTCTGGCTGGTGACCAGCGAGACCGACACCCGGGGCACGCCCGAGCCCGGCGACGACAGGATCCTCCGGCTGGAGGTGACGTGAGGGAGGCGGTGACCGTGTTCGGTCCGATGGCGGAGCTCTTCGCCCCGGGGCACAGGCACGCCGAGGAGGAACGGCGGCGACAGGCTCTGACCAGGGAGGACCCGGGGGACGCGGACCCGTCACGCGGGCCGATAGACCTGACCTCGGGGCGCGTGACGATACGGATCCCCCGCCCGGGGGCGGTCGCGGTCCCCCGCCCTGGGTCAGATGGCCACGTCGAGGAGGTGGAGGCGGTGGGCGAGGGCGGCGGCCTCGCCGCGGCCGGCGACGCCGAGCTTGGCGAGGATGTTGGAGACGTGGACGCTCGCCGTCTTCGGTGAGATGAAGAGCTCCTCGGCGATCTGCCGGTTGGTGCGGCCGGCCGCGACCAGGCGCAGCACGTCCTGCTCGCGCGGGGTCAGGCCGAAGCTGTCGTCGCCGGGCTCGGCGGGCGCCGGGGGCTGCTTCTCGGGCGCCAGGGAGAGGCGGGCCCGGGCGGCGAGGAGCTCCACGTCCTCGCGGAGCGGTCGGTGGCCGAGGCGGACGGCGGTGGCGTGGGCCTCGCGGAGCAGGGCCACGGCCTCCTCGCGGCGGCCGCCCTCGACGAGCAGGGCGTCGGCGAGGCGGTGGCGGGCGCGGGCCAGCTGGGCGGGGCGTTCCAGCGGCTCGTAGGCGGCGACGATCTCGGTCCAGCGGGCGGCGGACTCGCGGCCCTCGGCGCGGGCCAGCTCCTGGGAGACCTGCTGGGAGTGGGCGGCCCAGACGGGGGCCGGGGCGGCGAGGCGGCGGACGCAGTCGCGGATCAGGGCGAGCGCCTCGGCGCGGCCCTCGTCGGCGGCGGGCAGCCCCCGGCTGTCGGCCTCCGCGGTGGCGGCGGTGAGGACGAGCGGCCAGCCGTAGCGGTGGGTGCCGGGCGGGAAGCCGCCCTCGGCGGCGGTCGCGAGCTGGGCCCGGACGTCCCGGACCCGGCCCTCGGCGGCGGCCACGGCGATCGCGACCTGGGCCATGGGCAGGGTGTACTGCGGGATCGGGTCGCGGGTGCCGTAGACGGCGCAGGCGTCGGCGAGGTGGCGGGTGGCCGCCTCCAGCTCGCCCCGCGCGGCGGCGAGCTGGGCGAGGCGGAGGGAGGCCGAGCCGCGGGGCTTGGTGCTGGTCGCCGAGCGCTGGAGCCGCTCGGCGGCCTCCTGCACCTCGTCCCAGCGGCCGAGGGAGAAGAGGGACTCGGCGCGGTTGGCCTCGACCCAGCCGACGCTGTCGACGAGTCCGTACGAGCGGGCGAGGCGGATGCCGGAGTCGGCGATCTCGACGGCCTCGCGGGAGCGGCCGAGGGCCTCGAGGGAGGAGGAGATGTTGATGTGGGCGCGCGAGGCCTCGCTGAACTGGCCGAGGGCCGTGGTGCGCTCCCGTACCTCGTGCATCTCGGCGAGACCCGCCTCGACGTCCCCGGCCGCGGTCATGATGGTGCCGAGGGTGAGGCGGGCGTTGAGTTCGATCGACTCGGCCCTGACGTGCCGGGCGTACTCGACGGCGCGTTCGGCGGCGGTGAGGGCCTCGGGGCCGGGGTTGCGGAGCATGCCCCAGCCGGCGGCGCCGACGAGGACGACGGCGTGGACGGCGGACGGCGGGAGGCCCTTGACGAGCTCCTGGGCGCGGGCGATCTCCTCCGAGCCGTCGCCGCGGCCGAGGTTGGACTGGAGGCGGGCCTTCTCGGTCCAGAACCAGGCGGCGCGCAGCGGGTCGTTCACGTCCTCGCTGTCGAGGAGGTGCAGCGCCATCCGGCCGATCTTGAGGGCGCGTTCGCGTTCGCCGCTGAGCCGGGCGGCGACGGCGGCCTCGGCGAGGAGGTCGAGGTAGCTGAGCGGGGTGGTCTCGGGGTCGCAGCCACAGGGAGGGTAGGCCTCGGCGTAGTCCATGGGCCGGAGCTCGCGGCGGATCTCGGCGGGGGCCTCGTCCCAGAGCTCCATGGCCCGCTCCAGGAGTCGGAGCTGCTCGGCGTAGGCGTGGCGCTTGCGGGTGGCGACGGAGGCGCGGAGGACGGCCGGCAGGGCCTTGGCCGGGTCGTGCGCGTGGTACCAGTAGGTGGCGAGCCGGGTGGCCCGCTCGTCGGGGCGGACGAGCGTGGGGTCGGCCTCCAGGGCCTCGGCGTAGCGCCGGTTGAGGCGGGAGCGTTCGCCGGGCAGCAGGTCGTCGCTGACGGCCTCGCGGACGAGGGAGTGGCGGAAGCGGTAGCCGTCGCCGTCGGGGACGGCGAGCAGGATGTTGGCGCCGACGGAGGCCCGCAACGCCTCGATGAGCTCGTCCTCGGTGAGCCGGGCGACGGCGGCGAGCAGGCCGTACTCGACGGTGGAGCCGCCCTCGGCGACGATCCTGGCGACCCGCTGGGCGTCCTCGGGGAGCGCCTCGACCCGGACGAGCAGGAGGTCGCGCAGGGAGTCGCTGAGCTGGCCCGGGGCGCAGCCGGCCTCGTGGGAGACGACGAGCTCCTCGACGAAGAAGGCGTTGCCGTCGGAGCGTTCGAAGACCTCCTCGACGAGCCCGGGGGCGGGTTCGGCGGCGAGGATGCCGGTGAGCTGGCGGTGCACCTCGGTGCGAGTGAAGCGGGAGAGCTCGATGCGGCGGATGGTGCGGAGCCGGTCGAGCTCGGCGAGGAGGGGGCGCAGCGGGTGGCGGCGGTGGATGTCGTCGGCGCGGTAGCTGGCGACGACCACGATCCGGCCGCGGCGCAGGGTGCGGAGGAGGTAGGTGAGCAGGTGCCGGGTGGAGGTGTCGGCCCAGTGCAGGTCCTCCAGGACGAGCACGACCGTACGGTCGGCGGCGAGCCGCTCCAGGAGCCGTACGGTGAGTTCGAAGAGGCGGGCGGTGGAGTCCTCCTCGGAGGACTCGTGGCTGCCGGGGTCGCCCAGCTCGGGCAGGAGTCGGGCGAGCTCGCCCTCCTGGCCGTCGGCGGCGGCGGTCAGTTCGTCGGGCAGCTTGCGGCGGAGCGAGCGCAGGGCGGTGGCGAAGGGCGCGAAGGGCAGACCGTCGGCACCGAGTTCGACGCAGCCGCCGACGGCCACGACGGCGCCCCGGTCGCAGGCCGTGTCGAGGAACTCCTCGATGAGACGGGTCTTGCCGACCCCCGCCTCGCCCCCGACGAGCAGAGCCTGCGGCTCTCCCGCGGTCGCGCGGGAGAGCGCCTCGGTGAGGGCGGTGAGTTCGCCGGCTCTGCCGACGAAGACGGGGCTGACTGACCTGGTCTCCACGGCGCCGAGCATCGCACAACCATCCGCACGGTCGCTCATACGGGGGTCACGCGGCCCGGACGAAGTGACCGCGTCCGGTGCCGCTCACCGGCCCCTCCGTGTCATGGCCCCCGCTGCGGCGGCCGAGGCGGCGCAGGCCCCGGGCGGAGCCGGTGGACTCGGCGGCCTCGTGGGACAGGCGCTGGGCGGCGGCCTCGCGGACGAGCTGGGCGTGGTTCATGCGGTGGAGTTCGTACTCGAACATCGGGTGCTCCCTGGTCGCTTCGGGTTTCGGTATCGCTCCTTGCGATGCCTCTACTCTCGGTTCCCAGGGGGTGCCGTCACATCGGGCGAGTGCCGCATGTTCGGGGTACGGGGGGCCTTAGGCGGACCTCAGGGGGTCCTTAGGCGGAGTGCGTACCCGTCTCAGGAGCCGGCGGTGGGCAGGCTCAGGAAGAGGTCGAAGTAGGTACCGACCGACAGGAGCAGCCCGAGACCGCCCAGGACGGCGCCGGCGAGCGCGACCGCCCGGACCCAGGCGGGGCGCTCGGGACGGACGAGGACCAGGACGAGGACGGCGGTGACCAGTGCGAGCAGCGAGAAGACGCCGTTGACCAGTGCGGTGCTGTGCCAGGCGTCGCCGTAGATCTCGGAGATCTGCTGGGCCGGGGTGGCGGACTGGGAGGTCTTGATCTGCCCGAGAAGCGTCTCGCGCTCGGAGACGACCTTGCCGGTCCAGGTGCCGGTCAGCGCGACGGCGCCGAGGGCGGCGGAGACGACGGCCGCGCCGCCGGCGCCGATGCCGGTGGGGGCCGTCCCGGAGACCTCGTCGTCGAGATCGTCCTCGTCGTCCAGGTCGTCCTCGTCCAGGTCGACGGCTTCCCGGTCGGTGGCCGCCGGGGCGGCGTCGGCCGACGCGGTCCGCTCGGCGTCCTGCGGGGCGAGCGGGTCGACGAGCTCCTCGGCCGGGGCCGCGACCTCGGCCTCCGGCTCCGGCGCCGTGCCCTCGGTCTTCTCGTCGGTCTTCGCGTCGGTCTTCGTGATGTCCATGCGGCGCACGCTAGGCGGCCCACATGAGAGCTGTCTTAAGACGGCTCTCATGTGGGAGCCGTCTCAGGACGGCTCCGGCCGCGCCTGCGCCTTCGCCGCGGCCCGGGCGGCGCGCCACTCGGGGGCGAGGACGGCCCAGAGCTCCGTGTCCGAGCGGGTGCCGCGGTACGGATAGTTCTCGCGCAGGACGCCCTCCCGTGTCATGCCGAGGCGGCGGGCGACGGCGATGCTCGGTTCGTTCTTCGAGGAGGCGTGCCATTCGACGCGGTGGATGCCGCGCTCCTCGACCGCCCAGTCGATGATCACCCGGCAGGCCCGGGTGATCAGGCCCTTCCCCGCGGCGGCGGGCTCCAGCCAGCAGCCCGCCTCGGCGGTGCCGTACTCGACGTCCATGGTCCGGAAGAGGACGCCGCCGACGAGCGTGCCGTCGGTCCAGATGCCGTAGACGCGTCCGGCGTCGTTCGCGGCCTTCTCGGCGTACGAGCGGAGGAAGGAGCGGGCGGAGTCGAGGTCCGCGACGAAGTCCGGGAGCGCGATGTGCTCTCCGACGAACTCCCGGCCCCGGTCCATGTGGGCGAGGAACTCCTCGGCCTGCCAGGGCTCCAGGGGCCGCAGCTCGGCCCCGTCGTCACCCAGCGATATCGCGAACATCGTCGTTCTCCTCCGCCGTCGAATCCGTCACGCGTTGCCCGGGGATCTTCGCACGGGCGTCCGCGGCGGCACGGGACTCGGGGGGTTCGATGCTGATCCGGGGCAGGATCCGGTCGAGCCGCTTCGGCAGCCACCAGTTCGCCCCGCCGAGCATGTGCATGAGGGCGGGGACGAGCAGGGTGCGCAGGACGAAGGCGTCGAGGGCGACCGCCGCTGCGAGCGCGATGCCGAACATCGCGATGACCCGGTCACCGGAGAGGACGAAGGCGAGGAAGACCGAGATCATGATGACGGCGGCGGAGTTGATCACGCGGCTGGTCTCGGCGAGGCCGACCCGGACCGCCCGCCGGTTGTCGCCGGTCTCCAGCCACTCCTCGTACATCCGGCTGACCAGGAAGACCTGGTAGTCCATGGAGAGCCCGAAGAGGACGGAGACCATGATCACGGGGAGGAAGGGTTCGATCGGTCCGGCACTGCCGAGGCCGAGGAGCTCGCTCCCCCAGCCCCACTGGAAGATCGCCACGACGATGCCGAAGGCGGCGGCGACGGCGGCGACGTTCATGGCGGCGGCCTTGAGCGGGATGCCGATCGAGCGGAAGGCGAGCAGGAGCAGCAGACAGCCGAGCGCGATGACGACGCCGACGAAGAGCGGCAGCTTGCCGATGATGATCTCGGCGAAGTCGTCGTAGGAGGCGGTGACGCCGCCGACGTGCACCTCCAGGGAGGTGCCGGACTCGGCCTTGGGGAGGACGTCCTGGCGGAGCCGGTCGACGAGCTCGCTGGTGGACTTGGACTGCGGCGAGGAGTCGGGGACGACGGTGAGGACGGCGGTGTCGCCGGAGCTGTTGTACGTGACCGGGGAGACGGACGCGACCCCGCGGGTGGCGGAGAGCGCCGCCGGGAGCTGGTCGAGGGCGACCCGGTCGTCGGCGCCGTCGAGCCCGGCGACGAGGGTGAGGGGGCCGTTGACGCCCGGCCCGAAGCCCTCGGCGAGCAGGTCGTACGCCTGCCGGGTGGTGGCGGTGGCGGGCCCGTTGCCCTGGTCGGAGGTGCCGAGGTGGAGCGAGAGGGTGGGCAGCGCGAGGACACCCATGACGACGGCGGCGACGGCCCCGAGGAGCTTCGGGTGGCGCTCGACGAAGGCGGACCAGCGGGCGGCGAAGCCCGTGGGGAGCTCGAGCTGCGGCCCGTGCTCGGCGAGGGCCCGCCGTTCGCGCCGGGACAGGGCCCGCATGCCGATGAACGAGAGCAGCGCGGGCAGCAGCGTGATGGAGGCGGCGACCGTGAGGACGACGGTGAGGGAGGCGGCGATGGCGACGCCGTTGAGGAAGCTGAGCCGCAGGATCAGCATGCCGAGCAGGGCGATGCAGACGGTGGCCCCGGCGAAGACGACGGCGCGGCCGGTGGTGGCGACGGCGATCCCGGCGGCCTCGGGGACGGAGAGCCCGCGTTTCAGGCCCTTCCGGTGCCGGGTGACGATGAAGAGCGCGTAGTCGATGCCGACGCCCAGGCCGACGAGCATGCCGAGCATGGGGGCGAAGTCGGCGACGGTCATCAGATGGCCGAGGAGCACGATCCCGGAGTACGCGATGCCGACGCTGACCAGGGCGGTCGCGATGGGGAGCGCGGAGGCGGCGAGGGAGCCGAAGGCGAGGAAGAGGACGACGGCCGCGACGGCGACGCCGACGACCTCGGCGATGTGGCCGCCGGGGGCCTCGGTGAGGGCGACGGCGGTGCCGCCCAGCTCGACCTGGAGGCCTTCGCTCTCCGCCTCGGCGGCCTTGGCGGTGTCGACGAGCGCCTCGGCCTGCGCCTCGGGGATGTCGTCGGCCTGGGCGCCGAAGGTGACGGTGGCGTAGGCGGTGTGCCCGTCCTCGCTGATCTGTCCCGCGGTGTCGCCGTAGGGCGAGGTCACGGCGGCGATCCCGGGCAGCTCGGCGACCTTGTCGAGCATCGCGGTCATGCGCTGCTCGACGGCGTCGGCGCGGACGCTGCCCTGTTCGGTGTGCCAGACGATGGTGTCGCTGTCGCCGCCGAGGCCCTGGAAGCCGCGGTCGAGGAGGGCGGTGGCCCGGCCCGACTCGGTGCCGGGGACCTCGTAGTCGTTGGAGTAGGCGTTGCCGGCCAGGACCGCACCGGTGCCGACCCCGCCGAGCGCGAGGAGCCAGAGGAGAACGACGACGAGACGGTGCCGGATGCACCATCGGGCGATGGCTGCCAAAGGACGTGCTCCCTGGTTGGTTCGTGGATCTTGCACGGGAACAGCCCGAGAAGAACGCATGACCTAATCGCGCCCACTCTCGCAGCCAAACCTGATCATTTGCCCCTTTCGTGTCGATGCTCACAGCCGTGTCCGGGGGTTCGGGACCGAGGTCCCGAACCCCCGCGCACGGAGTGGAGTCATCCGGAGACGCTGGGGCGACCGTTCTCGATGTGACCCATGAGGCGGCGGCGGAAGCCGCCGGGCGCGGTCACCTCGACGTCGTACCAGCCGTGGGCGTCGGCGGCCGAGTGCACGACGGTACGGGTCTTCCCGGGCCTCACGGTGACCGTGCGGGTCCAGTCGGCGAGGTCGCGCTCGTCGACGTACCCGAGGGGCCGGACGGTGAAGGCGAGCGGGGCCGGGCCCGTGTTCCGCACGGTGAGGTGCAGGTCGCGGTCGTGGTGGTCGAGGCGCGTGGCGAGTTCCGCGCCGCCCATGGCGGGGCCCTCGAACTCGCGGCGGAAGCCGTTCGGGCCGGTGATCGTGAAGCGGTAACGATCACCCGATACGGGGACGGTCCACTCCCCCGTCCCCCTGACGTCCCGATGCTGCGGGACGGCGAACTCTCCCGCGTACGGGTAGAGGGCGAAGTGCGCGCTCGCCCTGCCGGTGTTGCGCAGGGCGACGGTCACGGCCCCGGGCCCGACGGTCGCGGAGGCGTCCGGCTGGTACGGCAGGGGGCGGGCCGGGCGGACACCGGGCTCCTGGACGGGCATCCGCTGGACGGCCGGGGGCTGGGGCCGCCAGCGGCCGGTGAAGGGCGGGATCGGTCCGGGCTGCTCGACGGGCGGCTGCCGGCGCCCCCGCTTGAAGTCGAAGGCGGAGGTGAGGTCGCCGGTGACGGCCCGGCGCCAGGGGGTGATGTTGGGCTCGGCGATCCCGGTCAGTTTCTCCAGGAAGCGGATCACGGAGGTGTGGTCGAAGGTCTCGGAGCAGACGTAGCCGCCGACCGACCAGGGGGAGACGACGAGCAGCGGGACCCGGATGCCGAGGCCGGTGGGCTGGCCCTTCCAGCGCTCGTCCGTGTTCTCGGTGGGCGGGACGGGCGGTGGCACGTGGTCGAAGAAGCCGTCGTTCTCGTCGTAGTTGATCAGCACGACGGTGTGACGCCAGACGTCGGGGTGCGAGCCGAGGGCGTCGAGCACCTTGTAGACGAGGGTGGCGGAGGCGATCGGCGAGGAGGAGCCGGGGTGCTCGGAGTCGATCGCGGAGGGCACGAGGTAGGAGACCTCGGGCAGGGTGCCCGCGGCGACGTCGGCGCGGAAGGCGTCGGCGAGGGTGCCGCTCTCGACGCGGCGCAGTCCGCGCTCGAAGAGGGAGCGCTCGGCCTCGGTGAGGCCGGCGACGCCCTCCTCCAGGAGGCCGAGGAGGCGGGTCCGCTCCGTGGTGTCGTCGGTGTCGCGGACGGCGGCGTAGAACGACTCCATGAAGGTGTGCCCGCCGGTCCCGGCGAGCGCCTTCCGGGCGATCTTCTTGAAGGTGGTGAAGAACTCGATGTTGTTGTCTGTGAAGTTCTCCCACTCGGTGTACGTCTTCCAGCTCCGCCCGGCGGCTTCGAGCCGCTCGGCGTAGGTGGACCAGCCGTAGCCGGGGTGGGTGCCCTCGGCGTAGGCGGCGTTGGTGACGGCCCGGCTGCCGTCGGCCTCGAAGCCGGTCCAGCCGGACCAGAGGTGGTTGCGGTTGGGGCTCGTCGAGGTGTGGACGGACGAGTGGTACGCGTCGCAGACGGTGAAGGTGTCGGCGAGCTCGTAGTGCAGGGGGATGTCCTGCCGGTCGTAGAACGCCATGGTGGCGGCGGTCTTGGCCGAGACCCAGCCGTCCATCCAGCCGCCGCGCCAGGCTTTGCCGCCGCCGCTCCAGGAGTGGTCGAGGTCGCCGATGTACTGGAGGTCCTTCTGCTGCGTCTCGGCGGCCCCGCGGATCGGGAACGGCAGGACGGTCCGGCCGAGCGCGGCCGGCTGCTCGAACACCGGCTTGCCGGAGGGCAGCTCGATGGCGTTGCGGTCGCCGAATCCGCGGACCCCGCGGAGGGTCCCGAAGTAGTGGTCGAAGGAACGGTTCTCCTGCATCAGGATCACCACGTGCCGCACCGCGGCCAACCCCCCGGCCGGGGGCTCCGCGGCCATCGCGGCCTGCAGCGACGGCGGGAGCAACGAGCCGGCCGCCGCGACGCCGAGGGCGCCGCCGCCCAGTGCGAGGAGCCTTCTGCGGGACATCTCGGATGACAAGACCGACCTCCAGTCGACGGCCAATGGTTCGCCTTCGAGCCATTGGGTGGTACGCCGGGGACGGTAGTGAGGCGGAATGACGTCGAGAAGACCCGACGGGGGCGTGGCGGTGAACGTCCAAGAGGACGCGCCGGGAATCCAAGCGATCTCCGGCCATCTTCGCCCCGCGCCGGGAGGCCCCGGAGCACCGGACCATTGTGCGGGACCACTCCCGCGTTGACCTCCGACACACCGGAACGGCAAGCTGATCCTCAGTCAATCACTGTGCCCTGGGGGAAAATTGAGCAACACGGCACACCACATCGGGCCCGACTCCACTCCTGACCGGTACCGGCTCCTCCGGTCCATCGGGCGGGGCGGCGAAGCCGTGCTCTATCTCGCGGAGATCCAGCTGGCCGGCGGCACGGAGCCCGTCGTCGTCAAGATCCTCGACTCGAAGACGACGATCACGCCCGAGGTGTTCGAGCGGATCAGCCAGAAGTGGAACGAGCAGGCCGAGCTGCTGCGCTTTGTCCACCGGCCGGGTGTGGTCGGCGTACGGGAGCACTTCCAGGGCCCGCCGATCCACCGCCCGGGCGAGTCCGGAAGCATCACCGGCCGGGCCCTGGTGCTCGTCATGAACCACGTCGACGGCCTCGACCTGCGCGACTGGCGGGCCGAGCGCACGCTCACCACGCCGGGCGAGCGGCGCGAGGTGATGCGGACCCTGGAGCAGCTCGCGGACGTCCTGGACTGGCTGCACTCAGGGAAGGCCACGCCCTCCGGGCGGACCGTCGTCCACGGCGACCTGTCCCCGGGCAACGTCATGGTCGACGAGCACGGCCAGGCCACCCTGGTCGACTTCGGTCTGAGCAAACTGACCGCCGACCACCAGACCGCCGAGGTGTGGTTCACCCCCGGATACGCGGCACCGGAGATCTTCGCGGGCAAGCGCACCCCGAGCACCGACCGCTATGCCTTCGGCGCCATCGCGTACTTCCTGCTCAGCGGGGAGTCCCCGCCCACCGCGCCCGAGCAGCTGGTGGCGGCGCTCAGCGCGCTCCCGCAGATCGCGGGGCTGCCGGCGGAGCAGCGCGAGCGGGTGCTGAGCATCGCGGCGGCCGACGCGGACCGCCGCCCGCTCTCCCTGTCGTCCTGGGTGAAGGACGTCCGGCACGGGATGGTGTCCACGACGACCTCGCGCCCCGCGACGGTCCAGGACGCGGTCCCGCCGGTCCCCACCGCGCGGCCCGTGGCGGCGCCCGCGGTACCGCCGGTGGCACCTCCCGTGGGCCCGCCCCCGCCCGCGACCCCGCCGCCCACGCCGGTGGCCGCGCCGGTGGCCCAGCCACCCGTGGCCCAGCCGCCGGTGGCCCAGCCGCCGGTCGTGGCTCCCCAGCCCGTGGCCCCGCAGCCCGTCGTGGCCCCGCAGCCCCTCGTACCGGAGCCGTCCGCCGAGCCGCCCACCGTCGCGACGCCCGGCTTCGGTCCCCCGACGCCTCCCGCGGCGTCCGCGCCCGCGTCGACGGCTCCCTCCGCACCCGAGCCGCGGCGCCGCCGCCGCAAGGGCCCCCTCATCGGTGCCGCTGCCGGGGTCGTCCTGATCGCCGTCCTCGCGGTGATCGGCGTCCAGCTGCTCGGCGACAAGGAGGGCGAGGACGGCAAGAACAGGGCCGGCGGCGGCCCGTCCACCGTGGCCACCACCTCCGCGCCCGCCACGACGGAGCCCACGACGGAAGCCCCGACGGAGGAGCCCACGGAGGAGCCGACCTCCGAGCAGCCGACCTCCGAGGAACCGACGGACACCCCGGCCACGGACCCGGAGGGTTCCGCCAGCCCGACCGACGACCCCGGCTCGGTGCGGGACCTGCCCGTCGCCGATCTGACCGCCCTCGCCTCGGTCAGCGAACCCGACGACTTCGCCATCGGCAGCGCGAAGATCGACACCAAGGAGTACGGCGCCGCCCTCATCGGCGACTGCTACAACGGCGCGTACGTCGAGTACGACCTCAACCGCGAGTGGAAGACCTTCGAGTTCACCGCCGGGATCGACGACGGCTCCAGGATCGAGTCCGCACGGGTCGTCATCTCCGTGGACGACCAGCCCGCCCTCTTCAACGAGACCGTGGACCTCGGAAAGCCGATCACCAAGTCCCTGAACATCGAAGGGGCCCTGCGGCTGCGGCTCAAGGTGGAGGCGACCTGCACCGACTCCGGCAACGCGGTCATCGCCGCCCCGCTGCTCAAGCGGTAGCGCGTACGACGACGAGCGGCCCCGCACCGGAACTCCGGTGCGGGGCCGCTCACATGTCCGTACGAGAAGAGGCTCAGCCCTCGCTGACGCCCAGCTTCTCCAGGATCAGGTCCTTCACGCGCGCCGCGTCCGCCTGGCCGCGGGTCGCCTTCATGACCGCACCCACCAGGGCGCCGACCGCGGCGACCTTGCCGCCGCGGATCTTGTCGGCGATGCCCGCGTTGCCCGCGATGGCCTCGTCGACCGCCGCGCCGAGCGCGCCGTCGTCGGAGACGACCTTCAGACCGCGCTTCTCGACGACCTCGTCGGGGGTGCCCTCGCCGGCGAGGACGCCCTCGATGACCTGACGGGCCAGCTTGTCGTTCAGATCACCGGCGGCGACCAGGGCGGAGACCCGGGCCACGTCCGACGGGGTGATCGCCAGCTCCTCCAGGGAGACGCCCTGCTCGTTGGCGTTACGGGCGAGCTCGCCCATCCACCACTTGCGGGCCGAGGCCGCGTCCGCGCCCTCCTCGATCGTGGCGACGATCGCGTCGACCGCGCCCGCGTTGAGGATGGACTGCATGTCCAGCTCGGACACGCCCCACTCCTCGCGCAGCCGGTTGCGGCGCACCCGCGGCAGCTCGGGCAGACCGCCGCGCAGCTCCTCGACCCACGCGCGGGCCGGGGCGACGGGGACGAGGTCGGGCTCCGGGAAGTACCGGTAGTCCTCGGCGTTGTCCTTGATGCGGCCGGAGGTGGTGGAGCCGTCGTCCTCGTGGAAGTGACGGGTCTCCTGCACGATCGTGCCACCGGAGGTGAGCACGGCCGCGTGGCGCTGGATCTCGAAGCGCGCCGCGCGCTCCACCGAACGGAGCGAGTTGACGTTCTTCGTCTCCGAGCGGGTGCCGAAGGTCTTGGTGCCGTTCGGGCGCAGCGACAGGTTCACGTCGCAGCGCATCTGGCCCTTGTCCATGCGCGCCTCGGAGACGCCGAGGGCGCGGATCAGCTCGCGCAGCTCGGCGACGTACGCCTTGGCGACCTCGGGGGCCCGCTCGCCCGCGCCCTCGATCGGCTTGGTGACGATCTCGATGAGCGGGATGCCGGCCCGGTTGTAGTCGAGCAGGGAGTGCGAGGCGCCGTGGATGCGGCCGGTCGCGCCACCGATGTGGGTGGACTTGCCGGTGTCCTCCTCCATGTGGGCGCGCTCGATCTCCACGCGGAAGATCTCGCCGTCCTCCAGCTGGACGTCCAGGTAGCCGTTGAAGGCGATCGGCTCGTCGTACTGGGAGGTCTGGAAGTTCTTCGGCATGTCCGGATAGAAGTAGTTCTTCCGGGCGAAGCGGCACCACTCGGCGATCTCGCAGTTCAGCGCGAGGCCGATCTTGATGGCGGACTCGACGCCGATCGCGTTGACCACCGGCAGCGAGCCGGGCATGCCGAGGCAGGTCGGGCAGGTCTGCGAGTTCGGCTCCGCGCCCAGCTCGGTCGAGCAGCCGCAGAACATCTTCGTCTTGGTGCCGAGCTCGACATGGACCTCCAGGCCCATGACGGGGTCGAACGCCGCGAGGGCCGCGTCGTACGACAGCAGTTCAGTGACAGTCACGGTGAGACTTTCCCTCTCAGCCCAGCAGGACGTCGTCGTCGCCCAGGCGCTTGAGCTCCCGGTAGAGGATCGCCAGGCCGGTAACGATGGCGGCGGCGGACACGGCGGAGTCGATCAGCCGCAGCATGTCGTTGTCGTTGCGGGCCAGCTTGGCCTGCTTCGCGACGCTGATGGCACCGAACGCGGTGGTCGCCAGCGAGACGTAGACGCCGGTCTTGGACTTCTTGAAGTTCTTGGCCTTCTTTGCCATGGCACTCATAGCGACGGAGCCTCCTCAAGCAGCGGATGCCCCCACTTTTCCACGAAGGCGGCCTCGACGGCGGCGCCGACCTTGTAGAGCCGGTCGTCCTTCATGGCGGGAGCGATGATCTGCAGGCCGACCGGCAGACCGTCCTCGGGCGCGAGGCCGCAGGGGAGCGACATGGCGGCGTTGCCGGCCAGGTTGGTCGGGATGGTGCACAGGTCCGCGAGGTACATCGCCATCGGGTCGTCGGCGCGCTCGCCGATCGGGAAGGCGGTGGTGGGGGTCGTCGGGGAGACGATCACGTCCACCTCCTCGAAGGCCTTCTCGAACTCGCGGGTGATGAGCGTGCGGACCTTCTGCGCCGAGCCGTAGTACGCGTCGTAGTAGCCGGAGCTCAGCGCGTACGTACCGAGGATGATGCGGCGCTTCACCTCGTCGCCGAAGCCGGCCTCACGGGTGAGGGCCGTGACGTCCTCGGCGGACCGCGTGCCGTCGTCGCCGACCCGCATGCCGTAACGCATGGCGTCGAAGCGGGCCAGGTTCGAGGAGCACTCGGACGGCGCGATCAGGTAGTACGCCGACAGGGCGAGGTCGAAGGTCGGGCAGTCCAGCTCGACGATCTCGGCGCCCAGCGACCTGAGCAGCTCGACGGACTCGTCGAAGCGCTGCACGACACCGGCCTGGTAGCCCTCGCCGCGGAACTGCTTGACGACACCGACGCGCATGCCGGCGACCGAGCCGTTGCGGGCGGCCTCGACGACCGGCGGGACCGGGGCGTCGATGGAGGTCGAGTCGAGCGGGTCGTGCCCGGCGATCGCCTCGTGCAGCAGCGCCGCGTCCAGGACCGTACGGGCGCAGGGGCCGCCCTGGTCGAGGGAGGAGGAGAAGGCCACCATGCCGTAGCGGGAGACCGCGCCGTAGGTCGGCTTGACGCCGACGGTGCCGGTGACGGCGGCGGGCTGGCGGATGGAGCCGCCGGTGTCCGTACCGATGGCGAGCGGGGCCTGGTACGCCGCGAGGGCGGCCGAGGAGCCGCCGCCGGAGCCGCCGGGGATCCGGGTCAGGTCCCAGGGGTTGCCGGTCGGACCGTAGGCGCTGTTCTCCGTGGAGGAGCCCATCGCGAACTCGTCCATGTTGGTCTTGCCGAGGATGACGACGTCGGCGGCCTTCAGGTTCTTGACCAGGGTCGCGTCGTACGGCGGGATCCAGCCCTCGAGCATCTTCGAACCGACGGTGGTCGGAATGCCGACCGTGGTGAAGATGTCCTTGAGCGCGAGCGGGACGCCGGCCAGCGGGCCGAGCTTCTCGCCCCGGGCGCGCTTCTCGTCGACGGCGCGCGCCTGGGCGAGGGCGCCCTCGCGGTCGACGTGCAGGAAGGCGTGGACCTTCTCGTCGACGGCCTCGATACGGGCCAGGTGGGCCTCGGTCACCTGGACGGCGGTGAGCTCGCCCGCGGCGATCTTCCCGGCGATCTCGGCGGCCGTGAGCTTGATGATGATGTTGTCCGTCATGACTAGTCCTCCCCCAGGATCTGCGGCACCTTGAAACGCTGCTGCTCCTGGGCCGGGGCGCCGGAGAGCGCCTGCTCGGGGGTGAGCGACGGACGGACCTCGTCCGCGCGCATGACATTGGTCAGCGGCAGCGGGTGGGAGGTCGGCGGTACGTCTTGGTCGGCGACCTCGGAGACGCGGGCGACCGCGCCGATGATGTCGTCGAGCTGGCCGGCGAAGTGATCGAGTTCTTCGCCCTTCAGCTCCAGACGCGCCAGCCGTGCGAGGTGGGCGACCTCCTCGCGCGTGATGCCAGGCATGCGGATCCTCACGGGGTGAGCTTGATGGTGTTGGCCCATCCTATGGGGCCCGCGCCGCTCCCCGTGAAACGGTTCGGCCGGAGCCGGGCCCGATCGGTCGACCCCCTACTGCACGACCTGGCCCGAGGGGTGGTCCAGCTCGACCTCGGCCGCGATGTCGGCGGGGCGGCGCCAGCCGTGTTCGCCGCGGGCCAGGAGCCAGGCGGTCGCTTCGGCGGGCGGCATCGCCGCGGCGACCAGCCAGCCCTGGACGGCGTCGCAGCCCAGGTCGCGGAGGCGCTCCCAGGTCTCGTCGTCCTCCACTCCCTCGGCGACGACGACGAGGCCGAGCGAGTGGGCGAGGTCGAGGGTGCAGCGGACGATCTCGGCGTCCTCGGTGTCGACGGCGAGCCGGGCGACGAAGGAGCGGTCGATCTTCAGTTCGCTGACGGGCAGCCGGCGCAGGTGCACGAGGGAGGAGTAGCCGGTGCCGAAGTCGTCGAGGGACATCTTGACGCCGTGGCCGGTGAGCCCGTTGAGCGTGTCGGCGGCCCGCTGGGGGTCCTCCAGGAGCACGTGCTCGGTTATCTCCAGCTGGAGCGCTCCGGCCGGGACCCCGTGGCGGGCGAGGCGGGCGGCGACGGCGCCCGCGAAGCCGGGGGTGTGGACGTCGCGCGGCGAGACGTTGACGGCGACCGGGACGTTGAGGCCCTGGGCGCGCCAGCGGGCGACCTGGGCGAGGGCGGTCTCCAGGACGTACTCGGTGAGGTGGGGCATGAGGCCGGAGGACTCGGCGATGGCGATGAACTCGTCCGGCGGGACCTTTCCGCGCTCCGGGTGGACCCAGCGGACGAGCGCCTCCAGGCCGGCGACCTGGCCGTCGAAGCGGACCTTGGGCTGGTAGTGGAGCTCGACGTCGCCGGCGTCGAGGGCGCGGCGCAGGTCGCCGAGGAGGCCGAGCCGGTCGGGGGTGTTGGAGTCGCGCTTCGACTCGTAGACCTCGACACCGGTGCGGTCCCGCTTGGCCTGGTACATGGCGACGTCGGCGCGGCGCAGCAGGCCCTCGGCGTCGAGGGCGTGGTCGGGGAAGACAGCGACGCCGGCGCTGGCCTCCAGGACGAGGGTGAGTCCGTCGAGGTCGAGCGGGGAGGAGAGTTCGGCGACGAGGTGGCGCGCGACGCGCTGGGCGCTGGTGGTGGAGTCGGCGGTGGGCAGCAGGACGGCGAACTCGTCTCCGCCGAGCCGGGCGGCCTCGGCTCCGTGCGGCAGGGCGAGCCGGAGCCGGTCGGCTATCTGGAGGAGGAGGCGGTCACCCGCGAGGTGCCCGAGGGTGTCGTTGACCGATCGGAAACGGTCGAGGTCGATCAGGACGAGGGCGGCGCGGGTGCCTACGCCCTCGGCCTCCTCCAGGGCGGTCCAGGCCCGCTCCAGGAGCCACTGGCGGTTGGGGAGCCCGGTCAGCGGGTCGCGCAGCTGCTCCTCGGCGCGGGCGCGGGCGATCCAGAGGGTGGAGTCGAGGGCGATGAGGGGGACGGCGAAGAGCGGCAGCAGGACGGGCCGGGAGGCGGCGACGACGCAGATGAGCGGGGCGATGCCGAGCAGGGCGACGGCGACGAGCCCCTGCCGGAGGAGCGCGGTGCGGGCGATGGTGGGCAGTCCGCGGCCCTGGGGCGCGAGCGTGTACCACAGGAGGATCCGGGTCACCACGAGATAGGCCGCCGCGGCGAGGACGACTTCCGGGAGGTCCTCGATCGACCAGTCGAGGGGCTGCCAGGGCTGTTCGACGGTCGGTACGTCTCCGAAGAGGGCGAGGACGAGGGCGGCGGCGCCGACGCCGAGGACGTCGGCGGCGCCGTGCAGGAGGCCCTGGCGCCAGCGGTGCCGGCGGGCCGCGCCGACGAGGGCGACGACGGTCAGCGAGACCAGTCCGGCGGGCACCCAGCCGTACAGCAGGAGGACGGCGAGGGTGAGGGCGGCGCCGGAGCCGGTGCCGCCCCACCAGCGGTCGCGGCCCAGGGCGACCAGGTGGCCGACGATGAGGCCGGTGAGGAGGGCGAGGGACCAGCCGACGACCCCGCCGGGGAAGAGTCCGTGTCCGGTGCTCAGGGCCCGCTGGAGGCCGACGACGAGCACGACGGCTGCGATACCCACCACGGCTGCGGGCAGCCGGGAGGGGAAGCCCGTGGGGACCACACGGCCGTACGGCCGTGGGCCCGGGGCGGCGCTCTCGGTCGGTTCCATTCCCGTCCCTCTCACAGGCGGCGGTGCCGTCGGTGTGCGATGGGCCGCGGTCGCGCGGCCGTCCGTGGTCCGGCCCTCCGCCATGCGGCCGCCACCGGGCGGCCGTTCCTCATGCCACTTGGCCGTTCGTCCTGGGCACGCCCGACCGGCAAGCCCTCGCTCGGCCGTGCGGGACAAGACGCACGGTCACCACACTAGGCCGCCGAGGGCTCCGACGGGCAGCGCTCTCCATGTCTTGCCCGAATGCGGACCGGCCACCCGTAACGATCTGGTATGCGCCGAACGGGTGAGCTTTTCGCGGGGTGGAGGGCGGCTACCCGGCGACCGGGACCGCGGCCTCCCGAGCGGCGTCGGGACCCTGTTCGAGCAGGACCGAGAAGCCTTCCTCGTCGAGAACCGGAACCTTCAGCTGCATCGCCTTGTCGTACTTCGAACCAGGGTTTTCACCCACCACCACGAAGGCGGTCTTCTTCGAAACGGAACCGGTCACCTTCGCTCCGAGCGCCTGGAGGGACTCTTTCGCGCCATCCCTGGTGAACTTCTCCAGGGTGCCGGTCACCACGACCGTGAGGCCCTCCAGCGGACGCGGGCCCTCGTCCTCGCCGGCGCCCTCGTCCTCCAGGGCGACTCCAGCGGCGCGCCACTTGCGCACGATCTCGCGGTGCCACTCCTCGGAGAACCACTGCTTCACGGCGGCGGCGATGATCCCGCCGACCCCGTCGACGGCCGCGAGCTCCTCCTCGCTCGCCTGCTCGATCCGCTCCAGGGAGCGGAACTCACGGGCCAGCGCCTCGGCCGCGACCGGCCCCACGTGCCGGATCGACAGTCCGTTGATGAAGCGGGCGAGCGGGCGCTCCTTGGCCGCCGCGATGTTCTCCAGCATCGACAGGGCGTTCTTCTTCGGCTCGCCCTTCTGGTTGGCGAAGACCGTGACGATCTTCGCCTCGCCGGTCTTCGGGTCCCGCTTGGGGAGCCCGCTGTCCGGGTCGAGGACGTACGCCTTGATCGGCAGGAGCCGCTCGATGGTGAGGTCGAAGAGGTCGCCCTCGTCCACCAGCGGCGGCTCGGCCGGCTCCAGCGGGCGGGTCAGCGCCGCCGCGGCGACCGCGCCGAAGTTCTCGATGTCCAGGCACTGGCGTCCGGCGAGGAAGAAGAGCCGCTCGCGGAGCTGGGCGGGGCAGGTCTGTGCGTTCGGGCAGCGGAGGTCGATGTCGCCCTCCTTCATCGCCTTCAGCGGCGTCCCGCACTCCGGGCACTCGGCCGGCATCACGAACTCCCGCTCGCTGCCGTCCCGCAGGTCGGCGACCGGCCCGAGGATCTCGGGGATCACGTCGCCGGCCTTGCGCAGCACGACCGTGTCGCCGATCAGCACGCCCTTGGCCTTCACCACCTCCTGGTTGTGGAGGGTGGCGAACTCGACCTCGGACCCGGCCACCGTCACCGGCTCCACCTGCGCGTACGGCGTGACGCGACCGGTGCGGCCGACACCGACCTTGATGTCGACCAGCTTGGTGTTGACCTCCTCCGGCGCGTACTTCCAGGCGATGGCCCAGCGCGGGGCGCGTGCGGTGGAGCCGAGGCGGCCCTGGAGGGGGATCTCGTCGAGCTTGACGACGACGCCGTCGATCTCGTGCTCCACGGAGTGGCGGTTCTCGCCGAAGTACGCGATGAACTCCCGCACGCCGTCGAGCGAGTCGACCACCCTGTTGTGCCGGGCGGTCGGCAGGCCCCACTCGCGCAGCAGCTCGTAGGCGTGGGAGAGGCAGTCGATGTCGAAGCCCTCGCGGGCGCCGATGCCGTGGACCACCATGTGGAGCGGACGGGAGGCGGTGACCTTGGGGTCCTTCTGGCGGAGGGAACCCGCCGCCGCGTTGCGCGGGTTGGCGAAGGGCTTGTCCCCCGCCTCCACCAGGCGGGCGTTGAGCCCCTCGAAGGCCTCCATCGGGAAGTAGACCTCGCCGCGGATCTCGACGAGCTCCGGGACGCGGTCGCCGTGCAACCGGTCCGGGATGTCGGCGATCGTCCGCACGTTGGGCGTGATGTCCTCGCCGGCGCGGCCGTCGCCGCGGGTCGCGGCCCGGGTCAGCCGCCCGTGCTCGTACGTCAGGTTCACGGCCAGGCCGTCGACCTTGAGCTCGCACAGGTAGTGGTAGTCGGGGGTGCCGACGTCCCGCGCGATCCGCTCGGCCCAGGCGGCCAGTTCCTCGTCGTCGAAGGCGTTGTCCAGGGAGAGCATGCGCTCCCGGTGCTCGACGGAGGTGAAGTCGGTCTCGTACTGCCCGGCGACCTTCTGGGTCGGCGAGTCGGGCGTGCGCAGCTCCGGGTACTCCTCCTCCAGCGCTTCGAGCGCGCGCAGGAGCGTGTCGAACTCGCCGTCGCTGATGACCGGCTGGTCCTTCACGTAGTACCGGAAGCGGTGCTCCTCGATCCGCTCCGCCAGGTCGGCGTGCTTCTCCCGTGCCTCGGCGGGCGGGGCCCCCTGTTCGACTGCCACCTTCGTCCGTCCTCCCGTGCCTCGAAACCCGGTCACTCTGGGTTGTCCGCGAGCGATCTCGCCGCCCGGGCGCAGTGGGCGAGCGCCGCACGGGCGTAGGCGGGCGAAGCGCCCGCGAGCCCGCACGTGGGGGTGACGACCACGGACTCCGCGAGAATCCCCGGATTCAGCCCCAGCCTGCGCCACAGCGTCCTGACACCCATGACGCTACCGCCCGGGTCCGACAACGGGCCGTCGGTGGACGGCACCACACCGGCGAAGAGCTTCGTGCCGGCCTCCACGGTCTCGCCGATCGTCTCCTCGTCACGTTCGGTGAGGAGCCCGAAGTCGAACGAGACCCCGGCGACGCCGGCCCTGCGCAGCAGCGCGAAGGGGACGTCGGGGGCGCAGGAGTGGACGACCACCGGCCCGTCGTGGACCGCGATCACGTCCCGCAGGGCGCTCTCCACGACCTGCCGGTCGACGGCCCGGTAGGTGCGGTAGCCGCTGGCGGTGCGGACGTGTCCGCGCAGGACGGCGGTGAGCGAGGGCTCGTCGAGCTGGAGGACGACCCGCGCGCCGGGGACGCGCTTGGCCAGCTCCGCGAGGTGGGTGCGGAGTCCTTCGGCGAGGGAGCCGACCAGATCGCGGCAGGCGCCCGCGTCGCCGAGGGCCGCCTCGCCGCCGCGCAGTTCCAGGGCGGCGGCGAGGGTCCACGGGCCGACGGCCTGGACCTTGAGCGGGCCCTCGTACCCCTGGGTGAACTCCTCCAGGGCGTCCAGGTCCTCGCCGAGCCAGGAGCGGGCCCGCTTGGTGTCCCGGCCGGGCCGGTCGCTGATCCGCCAGCCGCTCGGCTCGACGTGCGCGTACATGTCGACGAGCATGCCGATGGTCCGGCCGATCATGTCGGCGCCGGGCCCGCGGGCGGGCAGCTCCGCGAGGAAGGGGAAGTCCTCGAAGGAGCCGGTGACCGTCCTGGCCGCCTCTCGCGCGTCGCCGCCGGGCATGGACCCGACGCCGGTGGCGGGGGACCAGAGTCTCGTGTCGCTCATGTCGGTGCCGCTGATGTCGGTGCCGCTCACGCCGGTTCCGCTCACGCCGGTGTCGCTCATGTCCACCGTCCTACCGTCCCGGACGGACGGTCAGGTCGTTGATCTCGGCGTCGCGCGGCAGGTCGATCGCCGTCAGGATCGCCGTCGCGACCGACTCCGGGTCGATCCACTTCGACGCGTCGTACTCCTTGCCCTCCTGCTGGTGCACCTTCGCCTGCATGGGGCTCGCGGTGCGGCCCGGGTAGACCGAGGTCACCCGCACCCCGTTGGCGTGCTCCTCGTGGCGCAGGGAGTCCGCGAGGGCCTTCAGGCCGTGCTTCGAGGCCGCGTAAGCGCCCCACTCGGCGTGCGCGTTGAGCCCGGCGCCCGAGTTCACGAAGACGACATGGCCCTTGGAGACCCGGAGCTGCGGCAGGAAGTGCCGGGTCAGCTCGGCGGGGGCGACCAGGTTGACGTTGAGCTGCTGGTGCCAGGCTTTCGGGGTGAGCTCCCCGATCGGCCCGAGGTCGACGACGCCCGCGATGTGCAGGAGGCCGTCCACCCGGTCGGGGAGGCTCTGGTGCGAGAAGGCCCAGGAGAGCCGGTCCGGGTCGGCCAGGTCCCCGACGAGGGTCCGGGCGCCGGGGAAGGCGGCGGCGAGCTCCTTGGCCCGCCCCGCGTCACGCGCGTGGAGCACGAGGTCGTCCCCGCGCGCGTGGAGGCGGCGCGCGACGGCCGCGCCGATGCCGGAACCGGCTCCGGTGATCACATGTGTAGCCATGGGAGCCATGCTCCCATCAGCGGGAGCCGATGTTGTCCTCCAGATACGCGAGGGCCGTCCGGCCGTCCTCCGCGAAGAAGACGAGGTCGGCGAGGGGGAGCGGGAGGAAGCCCTCGTCCTCCATGCGGTGGAACTGGGCCTTCAGACCGTCGTAGAAGCCCGCCGTGTTGAGCAGGACCACCGGCTTGGCGTGCTTGCCGTGCTTCTTCAGCTCCAGGATCTCGGTGGCCTCGTCGAGGGTGCCGGTGCCGCCCACCATGACCACGATCGCGTCGGACTTGGCGAGGAGGAGCGCCTTCCGCTCGGCCAGATCCCGGGTGGTGACCATCTCGTCCGCGTTCGGGCGGGCCTTGGCGGCGAGGAAGTCGACGGAGACGCCGACGAGTCGGCCGCCCGCCTCCTGGACGCCGTCGGCGACGACCTTCATCAGTCCCGAGTCGGAGCCGCCCCAGACGAGGGTGTGACCGGCCTTGCCGAGAAGACCGGCGAACTCGCGCGCGGGGGCGGTGTAGCGCTCGTCGAGGTCGGCGGCGGAGAGGAAGACGCAGATGTTCATGCGCTCCACCGTAGGGCCTGACCAGCGGCTTCCAAGATTCTTCGGGAAATCCCCCCGCGTGGCGATGAGTTCCGGTGACGGGCCGGGTCTGCACTGCCATGGACGAGGTGGACACCACGCTGAGCAGGGTCCGGGGACGGGTCACGTCCCGGGACGGGACGCCGATCGCCTACGAGCGGTACGGGGACGGGCCGCCGGTGGTCCTGGTGAGCGGGACCCTGTGCACGGCCGCGAGCGAGCGGCCCCTCGCCGGGTTCCTGGCCGGGCGCTTCTCGGTCGTGGCGTACGACCGGCGGGGGCGCGGCGGGAGCGGCGACACGGGACCGTACGCGGTGGAGCGGGAGATCGAGGACCTGGCGGCGGTGGTCGGGGAGGCCGGGGCCGGCGCGGCGCTGCACGGGACGGGCACGGGGGGCGCCCTGGCGCTCGCCGCGGTGGCCGCCGGGCTGTCGACGGGTCCCGTGTCGGTGTACGAGCCGCCGTACTCGGCGGAGGCCGCCGTACCGCACGGCAGGGCGGCGGCGCTGCTCGGCCGGGGGCAGCGGGGCGCCGCCCTGGACCTGTTCCTGGCGGAGTCGGCCGTACCGGTGGCCTGGCCCGGCCGGGAGGAGCTGGCGTCGACGCTCGCGTACGACCACGCCGTCCTCGGCGACGGGACGGTGCCGGAGCGGCGCCTCGCCGGGGTCCACGCGCGCGTGCTGGTCGTCGACGGGGGCGCGAGCCCGGTGTGGGCGCGCCGGGCGGCCCGCGCCCTGACGGCGGTACTCCCCCGGGCCCGCCACCGCACGCTGACGGGCCAGACGCACGAGGTGGCCCCGCACGTCCTGGCGCCGGTCCTGGAGGACTTCCTGACGGACGACCGGGAGACGAGCGGGGCGGCGTAGGCGCCGGAGCCAGGGCGTGTGTCGAAAGTAGCGCCGTCTGCCCGAAGGGCAGGCCGGGCGGTGTCCGGTGCGTGCGATCGCAAGGCGGAGGGTCGCCCCGATACTGGATGTATCGGGGTGATCCCGACAACGCGGCGAGCGTGCGTGCCGGGCGCCGCCCGGCAGGCGGGACTTTCGACACACGCCCTACGCGGGGGTGGGCTCCGTCGTGCGGCGGGTCGTCGTGGCGATCGTGGCCGAGCCGACCACGCGCGTGCCGTCGTAGAGCACGATCGCCTGGCCGGGGGCGACGCCGCGGACCGGCTCGGCGAAGGCGACCGTGAGCTCGCCGTCCGCGAGGGCGGCCGTCACCTCGGTCTCGCCGCCGTGGGCGCGGAGCTGGGCGGTGTAGCGGCCCGGGCCCTCGGGGGCGGTGCCGCACCAGCGGGGCTTGATCGCCGTGAGGGCGGTGACGTCGAGGGCCTCGGCCGGGCCGACGGTGACGGTGTTGTTCACGGGCGAGATGTCGAGGACGTAGCGGGGCTTGCCGTCGGCGGCCGGGTGGCCGATCCGCAGGCCCTTGCGCTGGCCGATGGTGAAGCCGTACGCGCCGTCGTGGCTGCCGATCTTCGCGCCCGCCTCGTCGACGATGTCGCCCTCCGCCTTGCCCAGCCGGGAGGCGAGGAAGCCCTGGGTGTCGCCGTCGGCGATGAAGCAGATGTCGTGGCTGTCGGGCTTCTTCGCGACCGCGAGTCCGCGCCGCTCGGCCTCCGCCCGGATCTCGTCCTTGGTGGTGAGGGTGTCGCCGAGCGGGAACATCGCGTGCGCGAGCTGCTTCTCGTCGAGCACCCCGAGGACGTACGACTGGTCCTTCGCCATGTCGGAGGCGCGGTGCAGCTCCCGCGTGCCGTCCTCGTTGAGGACGACCGTGGCGTAGTGGCCGGTGCAGACCGCGTCGAAGCCGAGGGCGAGCGCCTTGTCGAGCAGCGCAGCGAACTTGATCTTCTCGTTGCAGCGCAGGCAGGGGTTGGGGGTACGGCCGGCCTCGTACTCGGCGACGAAGTCGTCGACGACGTCCTCGCGGAACCGCTCGGCGAGGTCCCACACGTAGAAGGGGATGCCGATGACGTCGGCGGCCCGGCGCGCGTCGCGCGAGTCCTCGATCGTGCAGCAGCCGCGCGCTCCGGTACGGAACGACTGCGGGTTCGCGGAGAGCGCGAGGTGCACGCCGGTGACGTCGTGGCCTGCTTCGGCGGCACGGGCGGCGGCGACGGCGGAGTCCACGCCGCCGGACATGGCGGCGAGGACCCGGAGGGTGCGGGGGCGCGAGGGCGGGGTCTGAGTCATAGCCCTACCAGGGTACGGGGCCCGGGAACCTTGGTCGCGGGAGTAAGCGTTCTCTGGTGCATGGGGAGCAAGGGGAGCGGGTCGGACAGGCGGGTGGGGCGGCGGGCCGTGCTGCTCGGCGGCGGGGTCGCCGTGGTGGGTACGGCCGCACTGGCCCGGGACGAGCTGGCGCGGCTGTGGTGGCGGCTGCCGGGCATGGAGAAGAAGCGGGTCGACGGAGAGCTCGACCACAAGGGCGCCGAGTGGAGCTCGGCGGCGCGGGCGAACTGGCGGCGGGCCGACCGGCCGGACGACTACCGGATCGACCGGGTCGTCATCCATGTCGTCCAGGGCAGTTACGCGACCGCGCTGAAGGTCTTCAAGAACCCGGGGCACGGGGCGGCGGCGCACTACGTCGTCCGCAAGGACGGTCACGTGGCGCAGATGATCCGGGAGCTCGACGTCGGCTTCCACGCCGGGAACCGCGACATGAACGAGCGGAGCATCGGCATCGAGCACGAGGGCTTCGTCGACCGGCCGCAGGACTTCACGGCCGCGATGTACGCGGGGTCGGCGCGGCTGACGGCCGACATCTGCGCGCGGTACGGGATACCGGTGGACCGGGAGCACATCATCGGGCACGTGGAGGTCGAGGGCACCGACCACACCGATCCCGGGCCGCACTGGGACTGGGACCGCTATCTGCGGCTGGTGCGCGAGGCGTCGAAGAAGCCCGTGTGAGGTGGATGCGGGGGTGGGCCTCAGCTGAGGCCCGCGGTCCTGGCCCGTTCGACGGCCGGGCCGATCGCCTCGGCGACCGCCGCCACGTCCTCCTTGGTGGAGGTGTGGCCCAGCGAGAAGCGCAGGGTGCCCCGGGCCAGGTCCGGGTCGGTGCCGGTGGCGAGCAGGACGTGGCTCGGCTGGGCGATGCCGGCGGTGCAGGCGGAGCCGGTGGAGCAGGCGATGCCGGCGGCGTCGAGGAGGAGGAGCAGGGAGTCGCCCTCGCAGCCGGGGAAGGTGAAGTGGGCGTTGGCGGGGAGCCGTTCGACGGGGTCGCCGCCGAGGATCGCGTCGGGGACGACCGAGCGGACGGCGCCGACGAGCTCGTCGCGCAGGGCGCCGATCTCGCGGGCGAACTCCTCGCGGCGCTCGGTGGCGAGCCGGGCGGCGACGGCGAAGGCGGCGACGGCGGGCACGTCGAGGGTGCCGGAGCGGACGTGCCGCTCCTGGCCGCCGCCGTGCAGGACGGGGACGGGGGTGTACTCGCGGCCGAGGAGGAGGGCGCCGATCCCGTACGGCCCGCCGATCTTGTGGCCGGAGACGGTCATGGCGGCGAGACCGGAGGTGCTGAAGTCGACCGGAACCTGACCGACGGCCTGGACGGCGTCGGCGTGCAGGGGCACGTCGAACTCGGCGGCGACGTCGGCGAGTTCGCGGACCGGCATGACGGTGCCGATCTCGTTGTTGGCCCACATGACGGTGGCGAGGGCGACGGAACCGGGGTCACGGGCGATCGCCTCGCGCAGGGCCTCGGGGTGCACCCGGCCGTGGCGGTCGACCGGCAGGTACTCCACCTCGGCGCCCTCGTGCGTGGCCAGCCAGTCGACGGCGTCGAGGACGGCGTGGTGCTCGACCGGGCTGGCGAGGACGCGGGTGCGGCGGGGGTCGGCGTCGCGGCGGGCCCAGTAGAGGCCCTTCACGGCGAGGTTGTCGGCCTCGGTGCCGCCGGAGGTGAAGACGACCTCGCTGGGCCGCGCGCCGAGAGCGGCGGCGAGCGTCTCGCGCCCCTCCTCGACGGTCCGCCGGGCCCGCCGTCCGGCGGCGTGCAGAGAGGAGGCGTTGCCCGCGACGGCGAGGTGGGAGGTCATCGCCTCGATCGCCTCGGGCAGCATGGGCGTGGTCGCGGCGTGGTCGAGGTAAGCCATGGTGGGTCGATTCTACGAGCCCACCGCGGCGGCCCCGGCGCCTGGCCTGTTTACGCCCCCGCTCACGACGGGGCCCGGGGCGTCCTGACCCCTGGGCCCGGGTCGTCGGTGGGCCCGGGGCCCGGGTGTTCAGGCGCGCGGGGCGCGGGCCAGCTGGCGGGACTGGGCGACCAGGCGGTCGGCGCTGTCCCAGACCTCGGCGTCCTCCTCCAGGAAGCCGCCGGCGAGGTTGCGGGTCGTGATGGAGACCCGCAGCGGGCCGGGGGCCGGGCGGCAGCGGATGTGGGTGGTGAGCTCCACGGTCGGGGTCCAGCCCTTGAGACCGAGCTCGAAGGAGGTCGGCGGCAGCGCGTCGACGGTGAGCAGCAGGGAGAGCGCGTCCGGCTCGCGGCCGTCGGCGAGGCCGAACCAGGCCCGCATCTCGCCCTTGCCGGACGGGGCGCCGATCGCCCAGCCCACACAGGCCGGGTCGAGGCGGAGGTCCAGCCGGTCGGCGATGGCGGAGGAGCCGGGGATCCTCGGGGCCGGGTTGTCGGAGGCGCTGAAGCAGTTCTCTATCGGGGCCATCGCGGGCGGCGTCGCGGTGGTGCGGACGTCGTCGGGGAGGCCGTCGAGGTCGCCGTACGAGGCGAGGACGCGGATGCGCTCGACCTCGGTGCCGTCCTCGGCGTACTGGAAGAGCGAGGCCTGTCCGGTGGAGAGCGTCCGGCCGGTGCGGACGGTTTCGGTCCGGATCACCGCGGGGCCCGGCACGGACGGCGTGAGGTAGTGCGCCGAGATCGTGAACGGGTCGGGGTGCGGGAGGTGGTCGCCGAGGGCGCGGCCGAGCAGGGCGAGGAGGTAGCCGCCGTTGACGGCGTGGATGATCGTCCAGCCGGCGGAGAGGTCGGCGTCGTAGACACCGGGGGCCCGGAGGGTGACGGCGGTGTCGCGGTCGAACTCGGCCGTCGGGGCGGCCGTCGCCTTCACGGTCTCGACGGCGTTCGTCTCGGTGCTCGTGCTCATGGTTCCGACGGTACCGCAGCTAGCTACTGAGCGGTAGCTTTTTCGGGCTCCTCGCGGGCGGAGGAGCGGCGGTTCCAGGCGCGGGGCGCCCGCCAGTGGTAGCGCATCGCGAGGAGCCGGAGCACGAAGGCCGTGAGGACGGCGGCGCCGCTGGTGTACGCGTTGAGCACGTCGAAGCGGATGCAGAGGACCACCATCGTCGCTCCGACGATCGCGGGCACGGCGTACAGGTCCCGGTCCCAGCGCAGCAGGGACGGCACCTCGTTGGCCAGCACGTCCCGCAGGACACCGCCGCCGACGGCCGTAGCGAGCCCGAGCGCGGCGGAGGAGGTGAGGCCGAGGCCGTAGTCGTACGCCTTCGTCGTACCGGTCACGCAGAAGAGTCCGAGGCCGGCGGCGTCGAAGACGTTGACGGCGGTCTGGGTCCGCTCGACCTCAGGATGGAGGAAGAAGACGAGGACGGTCGCGACCAGCGGCATGACGAAGTAGCCGAGGTCGGCGAAGGCGGCGGGGGGTACGGCGCCGATGATCAGGTCGCGGAGAAGACCGCCGCCGAGGGCGGTGACCTCGGCGAGGACCGCTATGCCGAAGACGTCGAAGTTCTTGCGGACGGCGAGGAGGGCGCCGGAGATGGCGAAGACGAAGATGCCGACGAGGTCCAGGGCGTGCTGGACATCGGGGCTGAACAGATCGTGGAGCACCGCCCAATTGTGCCGGTTGCTCTTGAGGGGGCGGCGGCTCCCCCACCCCGCCCCTCCCCGAAACCCTGACGGGACCGGGGGCTCCGCCCCCGAACCCCCGTGCGCGTCCGCTCCGCGCCGCGGGCGCCGGCCCCCGGCCCCACTGCCGTGCGGCGGGCGTCCAGGGGCGACCAGGGAGCCGGCAGCGGCCCGGGTACGCCGGAGGCCCCTGCCGCGTCCGCGCGGCAGGGGCCTCTCGGGGTCACGCCTTCGGTGCGTCGCCCTCGACCGACGGCTCCGCTGCCTCGGCGGCGGCCTCCGCCGTCTCGGACTTCGCCGTCTCGGACTTCGCCGTCTCGGACTTCGCCGTCTCGGACTTCGCCGCGGCGGGCGCGGCCTCCGTCTTCGACACGGCGGCCTCGGTCGCCTCGGCCGCCTCGGGCTTCGTGATCTCGACCGATTCCCGGGCGCCCGGGATCGTCAGGAACTCCGCGTTCTCCGGGTGGTGGCAGGCCACGCGCTGGCCCGGGCGGAGTTCCACCAGCGGCGGCTCCTGGGTCTTGCAGAGCTCCGTCGCCTTCCAGCAGCGGGTGTGGAAGCGGCAGCCCGGCGGCGGGGCGATCGGGGACGGGACGTCGCCGGTGAGCAGGATGCGGTCGCTCTTGGCGCCCCGGCGGCGCGGGTCCGGGATCGGGACCGCGGACATCAGGGCCCGGGTGTACGGGTGCATCGGGTTCTCGTACAGGGACTTGCGGTCCGCGAGCTCGACGATCTTGCCGAGGTACATCACCGCGATGCGGTCCGAGACGTGCCGGATGACCGACAGGTCGTGGGCGATGATCACGTACGTGAGGCCGAGCTCCTGCTGGAGGTCGTCCAGGAGGTTGACCACCTGCGCCTGGATGGAGACGTCGAGGGCGGAGACGGGCTCGTCCGCGACGACCAGCTTCGGCTTCAGGGCCAGCGCGCGGGCGATGCCGATGCGCTGCCGCTGGCCGCCCGAGAACTCGTGCGGGTAGCGGTTGTAGTGCTCGGGGTTGAGGCCCACCAGGCCGAGGAGGCGCTGGACCTCCTTGCGCACGCCGCCCTCGGGCTCGACGCCCTGGAGCTTGAAGGGGGCCGAGACGATCGTGCCGACCGTGTGGCGCGGGTTCAGCGAGCCGTACGGGTCCTGGAAGATCATCTGGATGTCCCGGCGGAACGGACGCATGCCCGCGACGCCGAGGTGGGAGATGTCCTTGCCCTGGAACTCGACGGTGCCGTCGGTGGGTTCGAGGAGCCGGGTGATGAGCCGGCCCATCGTGGACTTGCCGCAGCCGGACTCGCCGACGACGCCGAGGGTCTCACCGGGCAGGACCTCGAAGTCGATCCCGTCGACCGCCTTGACCGCACCGGTCTGGCGCTGGAGAAGCCCCTTCTTGATGGGGAAGTGCTTCTTCAGGCCGGTGACCTTGAGCAGAGGTTCCATGTTGTCGCTCACAGTTTCGGCGCAATCTCTTCGGTCCAGATGCGGGTCCGCTCCTCCTGCGGCATGTGGCAGGCCGAGTAGTGCCGCTCGCCGGCGAGGGCCAGCTCGGGCCGCTGGGTGCGCGTGATGCCGCCCTTGGGAACGTCCGCGTACGGGCAGCGGGGGTTGAAGGCGCAGCCGCTCGGGATGTTGATGAGGCTGGGCGGGTTGCCCTTGACCGGGATGAGCCGCTCGGTCTGCTCGCGGTCGATCCTCGGCATCGAGCCGAGCAGGCCCCAGGTGTAGGGGTGCTGCGGCTCGTAGAAGACGGACTCGGCCGGCCCGCGCTCGACGCAGCGCCCGCCGTACATCACGAGGATGTCGTCGGCGAGTTCGGCGACGACGCCGAGGTCGTGGGTGATGATGACGACCGCGGAGCCGAACTCCTTCTGGAGGTCGCGCATCAGGTCGAGGATCTGGGCCTGCACGGTGACGTCGAGCGCGGTGGTCGGCTCGTCGGCGATGAGCAGCTCGGGGTTGTTGACGAGCGCCATGGCGATCATCGCGCGCTGGCGCATGCCGCCGGAGAACTCGTGCGGGTAGTTCTCGAACCGCTTGGCGGGCTCGGGGATGCCGACCCGGTCGAGGAGTTCGACGGCCCGCCGGCGCGCCGTCTTCTTGTCGACGTCGTTGTGGACGCGGTACGCCTCCACGATCTGGTGACCGATCGTGTAGTACGGGTGCATCGCGGACAGCGGGTCCTGGAAGATCATCGCCATCTCGCGGCCGCGCATCCTGCGGACCTCGTCGGGGTCCGCGGAGAGCAGCTCGCGGCCGTTGAGCCAGATCTCGCCGGAGATCTTCGCCTTCTGGCGGCCGTACTGGCCGACCGTGTGCAGGCCCATGATGCCGAGCGAGGTGACCGACTTGCCGGAGCCGGACTCGCCCACGATGCCGAGGGTCTTGCCCTTCTCCAGCTGGAAGCTGAGCCCGTCGACCGACTTGACCAGACCGTCGTCGGTCGGGAAGTGGATCTTCAGGTCGCGTACGTCGAGGAAGGCGTCGGAGGGGGCGGACTTCCCGGAAGGGGCGGACGTCCCGGAGGCGACGGGCTCTTCCACGGCCGCGCCGGTCTTCGTCAGCTTGTCCGTCATGCGAGCCTCACTCGGGGGTCGATCACTGCGTAGAGAAGGTCCACCACGAGGTTGGCGATGACCACGCAGGCGGCGGTGATGAGGGTGACGGCCAGGATCAGCGGCAGGTCGCGCTCGTTGACGCCCCGGATGGCCAGGGCGCCCAGTCCGTGGAGGCTGAACGCGGTCTCGGTCAGGATCGCGCCGCCGACGAGGGCGCCGAGGTCCATACCGAAGATGGTCAGGATGGGGGTCATGGTGGAGCGCATGGCGTGCTTGCCGAGCACGACCGACTCCGGGAGCCCCTTGGCCCGCGCGGTACGGATGTAGTCCTCGCCGAGGACCTCCAGCATGGTGGCGCGGGTGAGCCGCGCGTACATCGCCGCGTACAGGAAGGCGAGCGTCACCCAGGGCAGCAGCAGGCCGCCGAACCAGCCGCCGAAGGACTCGGAGAGCGGCACGTACGTGGCGTCGACCCAGTCCAGTTGGGTGCGGAAGACCAGCATCGCCAGCATGGCGGTGAAGAAGATGGGGAGCGAGACGCCCGAGAGAGCCGTGATCATCGCCACGCGGTCGATGACCGTGCCCCGCTTGAGCGCGGAGACGACACCCGTGGAGACACCCAGGACCAGCCACAGCACGGCGGCGCCGATCACCATGGAGAGGGTGACGGGGAATGCCTCGACCAGCATCGACCAGACGTCCTGCTCACTGCGGAACGAGTAGCCGAAGCAGGGCGCCGCGCAGTGGATGGTGTCGCCACCGCCGGTGTAGTCACGACCGACGAAGATGCCGGAGACGAAGTGCCAGAACTGCACCAGGATCGGCTCGTCCAGACCCAGCTTCTGCCGGACGGCTTCGATGGCGGCCGGATCCGCCTGCTTGCCGACGAACATCGCGGCAGGATCACTGCCGGTCATCTTGGGGATGAGGAAGAAGATGCTGAGCGTCACGAGGGTGACGACGAGCAGCATCGCGACGACTGCGAAGAGCCGTCGGACTATGTATGCAAGCATGCGGTCGGCCGGTCGGCGGCCGGGGGACCCGATCGGGTCCCCCGGCCGCCGCCCTCGGCCATCACCTGCCCTTCGGACCTGGCGGCGGGTGGTGCGCCGGTGAAGCGGAGCGGATTACTTGACGACGCCGAGCGACGCGTAGTCGTAGCGGCCGTTGTAGGCGTCCGCCGTGTACACGTTGGTCAGCCGGGAGCTGCGCCAGATGATGTTCTTCTCGTGGGTGAAGGGCAGGTAGACCGCGGCCTCCGAGACCTTGGTGTTGATCTGCTTGTAGAGCTCGCCGGCCTTGGTCGGGTCGGTCTCCTTCAGCGCCTGGTCGAACAGGCCGTTGACGGCCGGGTCGTTCAGCTCGGAGAAGTTGTTGTTACCGCTCTGGAGGATGAAGCGGCCGTCGACCAGCGGCTGGAGGAAGCCCTGACCGGTCGGGAAGTCGGCGCCCCAGCCCATGATGATGATGCCGTAGCCCTTGTCCTTGACGACCTTCGGCGAACCGATGATGCCGGAGGTCTGGGCGCCGTCGAACTGGTCGATCTGGGCGTCGATGCCGACGGCCTTCAGCGACTGCTGGAGGGACTCGGCGGTCGCGATCTCGATCTTCTTGTTGTTGCGGACCGCGATCGTGGTCTTGAAGCCGTCCGGCTTACCGCACTTCTTCAGGGCCTCCTTCGCCTTGGCGAGGTCCGGCGCGCCGGCGAGCTTGCCGTACGGGTCGGCCTTCGCGTCGGCACCCTTGAGCGCCGGCGGCAGCATGTTGGTGGCGATGTCGCCACCGGCCTGCGGGCCGCCGCGGGCGGTCTGGAGGGACTTGGAGTCGGCCGCGTAGATGATGGCCTTGCGGCACTCGATGTTGGGGATGACCGTCTGCGGGAAGACCGCGTAACGGATGAAGCCCGTCTGGGGGTTGTCGACGTTGCCCTTGTGCTGCTGGAGCACCTTCTGGCGGGCGGCGGCGCCGACACCCGTCGCGTTGATGTCGAGGTCGTACTCGCCCTCGACCAGACGGTTGTCCATGTCGTCGGCGTTCGTGGTGAACGTGACGCTGATCTTGTCCGGCAGCGCCTTGCGGACGTTGTCGCTCTTGGCGTCCCACTTGTCGTTGCGGACGAGCTTGAGGGACTTGTTGGGAGTGTAGGACTCCCACTTGTACGGGCCGGACGAGAACGGCTTCAGGGTGTACTTGGCCTTGGTGTCCTTGTCCTGGCGGACCGGGGACGCGGCGGGCATGGCCAGCATCTGCAGGAAGTCACCGTTGGCGACCGGCAGCTTGAAGACGATGGTCTTGTCGTCCGGGGTCTCGATCGCCTTGAGGCCGAGCTTGTCCGCGGAGGTGTCCTTGTACGGACCCTTGTACTCACCCTTGGGGTCGAGGACCTGCTGGAGGTAGATCGGGCCGCCGGAGAGGACGTCCTGGGCCCAGATGCGCTCGATGCCGTACTTGATGTCCTTGGAGGTGATCGGCTTGCCGTCCTCCCAGGTCACCCCGTCCTTCAGGGTGAAGGTGTAGGTGAGGCCGTCGGCCGAGACCTTGCCGGTGTCGGTGGCGAGGTCGGAGACGAGCTCGGTGGAGGCGGCGCCCGGCTCCGCCTTGAAGGTCACCAGCTGGCGCGTGTAGTAGCGGGCGAAGTCCCAGACGAAACCGTAGTAGCCGCGCTGCGGGTCCCAGAAGTCCGCGTCCTGCGAGCCGATGAACTTCAGCTCGCCGCCCTTCTTGTCGGAGGCGTTGGCGACCTTGTTCACACCGGCGTTGAAGCCGGGCGCACCGCCCTTGCCCTTGTCGCCGCCGCCGCTCTCGCCGCCGCCACAGGCGGTGGTGACGACCATCGTGGCCGCCGCGAGCAGCGCGCCCGCGGCGATTCTGCGCCTCTGAGAGCTCATCAGAGTCATGGGTCTCGCAACCTCCGGGATAGTGGCGGCCGTTACGTCGGTCCGCCGTTGGGGGATGAGCCTCCTGTCGCCAGCGGCAGGGGCGGGTCTTGGGTGTCGTCGACGAGCGGTCAGCGGGAGCCCTTCGGGTCGAGCGCGTCACGCACGCCGTCGCCGAAGAGGTTGAACGCCAGAACGGTGATGAAGATCGCGAGGCCGGGGATCACCATGAAGAGAGGGTCCGCCTCGTAGGTGGTGATGGCCGTCGACAGCATCTGTCCCCAGGAAGCGGTGGGCGGCTTCACACCCGCGCCGAGGAAGCTGAGCGCCGCTTCGGTGAGGATGTTGGTGGGGATCATGAGGGTCGCGTAGACCGTGATCGGGGCGATCAGGTTGGGCAGCAGCTCGCGGCGGAGGATGTAGAGGCGACCGGCGCCGAGGCTCTGGGCGGCCTCGACGTACTCGCGGTTGCGCAGCGAGAGGGTCTGGCCGCGGACGATGCGGCCCACGTACGGCCAGCCGAAGAAGCCGATCACGACCACCAGGGCGGCGATACGGACGCCGGAGCCGTCGAGGCCGAGGAGTTCGTTCGGCAGGACGGAGACCAGGGCGATCGTGAAGAGCAGCTGCGGGAAGGCGAGCATCACGTCCATGACCCGGCTGAGCACCGCGTCGATCCAGCCGCCGAAGTAACCCGCGACGATGCCGAGGACGGTGCCGAGGACGACCGCGAAGACCGCCGCGAGGAAGGCGACGAGCAGCGAGATCCGGGCGCCGTAGACGATCCGGCTGAAGACGTCGCGCCCGTTGACGGGCTCGACGCCGAGGAGGAAGTCGGAGCTGACGCCGCCCCACGAGCCGATCGGGGTGCCGAAGAGCGGGTCGATCTGGTCCTCGTGGAACTCGTCCGGCGGGTGGCCGAGGAGTCCGACGATGACCGGGGCGAAGATCGCGACCAGGATGAGGAAGACGACGACGAAGGCGCCGGCGAGGGCGAGTTTGTCGCGCTTGAGGCGGGTCCAGGCGATCTGCCAGGGCGACCGCCCCTGGATCGCCTTGGCGGAGGTGTCGGGGGTGCCGGAGTTGTCCGGTGTGCCGGGAGCGTCGGGCGTGCCGACGACGGTGGCGGTCGACTCGCCCGCACTCGTCTCGTGCAGTGGTGCCGTCATCGTGGTGAGGACCCCTCTCGGCCGCCGGTAGCCGGCCCTTGCCCTGCCGCGGGTAGCGGCTCGGTGGAACAACCTGCTGGGCATCGGTTCGATAGGAGCCGAACGCCCGGTGTTCCGGGGAGTCTTCAATGCGTTCGCGATCACCCGCCAGCCCTGACGAGGAATGTTTGCTCAAACGTGATGCGGTGCTGCGACTTCCGTTATCCGGACGTCGTGATCACCTGAGCGGACCATCTCGGGTCCTCTTCCCCCCAATCGGACATGTAGCGCAACTAGGCGTTCGAGGTGCGGTATTGGGACGAACGACGGCCTCCGGAGAAGACTCCGGAGGCCGGTGGGAAGCAAGGGTGAAAGCGTGACGTCTCAGTATCCGGACGGGGTCGGCGGAGGGTAGCCGTACCCCGGAACGGCGGCGGATCCGCGTCCCGCGTGCGCCTCGCGGTCGTAGAAGGGGCGCGCGTTGGCACCCAGCCAGAGCGCCACCGGGTCGTACGCGTCGGAGAGCGCGACGGTCGAGACGGGCAGCCCGTCGGGCACGGCGGAGATCGACTGGCGCATCATCGCCCGGACCGTGTCGACGGCGGCCGCGGAGGTGTCGTACAGGTCGAGGCCGATGGCGAGGTACGGGGAGCCGAGCGCGGGCTGCACCCAGCCGCGGCGCAGCGACCGGACGGCCGACGTACGGTGCGCGTTCTGCGTGAGCAGGGCGTAGAACTGCGGGATCTCCAGCGCGGGCTCGCTGACGCGCAGGGGTCCCGCGGGCATCCGGTCGAGGCCGGTGGCGATGCGGCGCAGATCGGCCCAGGGGATGCCGACGCCGCCGCCGGGGGCGTGCGGATTCAGCCAGATGCCCCAGCGGTCGGGGTAGAGGGCGCGGGCCATCTCGCGGCCGGTGACGAGCTCGTGGGCGCGGTTCCAGCCGGAGGCGGCGAGCTCCTGGGCGGAGGTGACGCAGGGCGCGTAGCCGAAGCCGTCGACCTCCATGTTCCCGTACTGGGCGTCGGGCGAGCCGGGCGAGCCCTGCCAGAGCAGCATCCAGACCTCGCCGTCGGCCAGGGCGTGCAGCAGCCTCTCGTACGCGTCGTAGCGTCCGGGTGCCACCTGGCGCAGCATGTGCTCGACCTGTCCGGCCGCAGCGGTGCCTGACGCGCTCACCCTGGGTCCCACCCCTCTTCCGTTCACCACGTCTGTCCAGCTACCGATTCAGTTCCTTCAGCTTAGGGCCGCCTCGGCTCAGAGCCGCCGGACACCCCCGAGGTGGCCGCTCACCCGGCGGCACGCCGGTAGAAGGGGCGCACCCGCTCCTGCATCCAGTCGCCGACCGGGTCCTGTGCCATGTCGAGCAGGATGAGGTTGACCGGCCAGGCGACCTCGACCCGGCCGAGGGCGCGGCCGAGGGCGTCCAGGGGCGCGGTGCGGTCGGCGCCCTCCCAGTGGAGGAGCCGGACGCCGATGAAGAGGACCGGCTCGGTGCCCTCGACGCTCGCGAGCGCGCGGTGGGCGGTGGCGACCACGCCGGTGGCCTCGAACTCGGCGGAGGCGGCGGCGAGGAAGTCGACGGGGTCGTCCTGCCAGTCGGGCTCGAAGAGGCGGACCCGGCCGCCGCTGGCGGGGCCGTCGAGCGGGGTGCGGCCGGCGCGGCAGAGCTCGGCGACGGCGGGCGGGGGCAGCGGGAGGCCGACGGTGCCACCGGGGTTCACGGCGATGCCGAGCTGCGGGGGCAGCCCGCGGGCGAAGTCGCGGGCCGGGGCGACGGTGAAGGACATGTGGCCGCCGACACAGGCGAGGAGCTGCTCCTCGGAGCTGAAGACGGGGACGTAGGCCGCGCCGTCGATCTCCATGGTGGCGAGGTCCAGGTCGGGGCTGTCGGGGCCGCCGCCGTTGGGCAGGGGCACCCAGACCTGGCTGCGGCCCAGCACCTCGACCAGTCGGCCCCCGGCGGCGGGGTTGCCGAGCGAGGCGGCCAGCACCTCTTCGAGCTCATTGCCCGGCCACGTCACGTCCACGGTCCTCTTCCCCTTCTCGCGGGGGCGCGCCCTCCCGCACCACCCCGCAGCACCCTAACGCCGCCCTGACGCGGTCGTGGCCAAAAGCGGTGGGTACGAAAGTGGTACGGCTCTCAGGCCACCCCGCGGAATCCGATCCTCCGCAAGGCGTCCGCGGCGTCCCGGTCCAGGAGGGTCGCCGAGGCGCAGCCGGGCGGCAGGCTGCCGGACTCGGCGGTCCGCAGGAGCCGGCCGACGGCCCGCCGGTGCCGGGCGAAGGCGTACGCGGAGACCCCGCGGCCCCGGGCGCGCTGGCCGTCCCGCGCCGTGTCCGGGGCGACGTCGAGCAGGATCAGGTGCAGGGCTCCGCCGCGGCGTCTCGCCTCGCGGGCGAGCCAGCCGCGCACCCAGGACTGGGTGCCGCAGTCGTGCACGATCACGCTCGCCCCGGAGCGCAGGGCGCGGCGCAGTCCGGCGTAGTGCGCGAGCCGGACCAGGGGACGGTAGAGCGCGTACGGCAGGAGGCGCGGCATGCGGGCCTCCCAGTGCTCGCGGGCGTCCTGGGAGTCGATGCCCCGGCCGTCGGCGGCGCGCTTCATGAGGGTGGACTTGCCGCTTCCGGGCAGCCCGGAGACGACCACGAGGTCGCCGGCCGCGAAGGTGAGGGCACGGGGGCCCCGCCCGCCGCGCTCGCGCAGGTCCCGCAGGATCCGGCCGCGGCGGCGGGTCCGGGCGCGGGCGCGCTGGGACGGTATGCCGGTACCCGCCGCGTATGCACCGGTGTGCTGGATCCTCATCGCTGCTCCCCCTGCCGGGCCTCGGAAGACCCTTGCCCATAAAGTGTAAAGAAGCGGTAATGAGATACAAGTGATGTGCCACGCGGAGCACGCGTGCAATGATGTCCGCGCCAGGCGCGCACAGTCGCCACACAACCTCATACCGGCCGCTCGAATCCGCGCGGGAGAGTTCCGGACGCCCCGTGCGCCGGACGCCGAAGGAGCAAGACCCTCCCTTGAATCTCTCAGGCCCCGTACCGCGTGGATGAGGCAGATCTGAAAAGCGGGACACCCTGCCGTGTCCCCACCCAAGGTGCAAGCCGACCTCTCGGTGACGAGATGCTCTCGGTGAACCTCTCAGGTTCCATGACAGATGGGGAGGACGTCCTCGCCCGTCATGTGTTTCGTCACCGAACCGCCCTTGGGATCCGGGAGCCACCCCATGAGCACTGCCCCCCGTCTGACCGCCCTCGATGCGCTGCATCGTTCCCTGGGCGCGACCATGACCGACTTCGCGGGCTGGGACATGCCGCTGCGCTACGCCAGCGAGCGGGACGAGCACATCGCCGTCCGCACCAAGGCGGGCCTCTTCGACCTCTCCCACATGGGCGAGATCACCGTCACGGGTCCGCAGGCCGTCGAGCTCCTGGACCACGCCCTCGTCGGCAACATCTCCACGGTGGGCGTCGGCCGTGCCCGCTACACGATGATCTGCCAGGAGGACGGCGGCATCCTCGACGACCTGATCGTCTACCGCCTCGGCGAGACCGAGTACATGGTCGTGGCGAACGCCTCCAACGCCCAGATCGTCCTGGACGCGCTCGTGGCCCGCTCCGAAGGCTTCGACGCCGAGGTGCGCGACGACCGTGACGCGTACGCCCTGATCGCGGTCCAGGGCCCGGAGTCCCCCGGCATCCTGAAGTCGCTCACCGACGCCGACCTGGACGGCCTGAAGTACTACGCCGGTCTGCCCGGCACGGTCGCTGGCGTGCCCGCGCTGATCGCCCGTACCGGCTACACCGGCGAGGACGGCTTCGAGCTGTTCCTGAAGCCCGAGCACGCCGAGGGCGTCTGGAAGGCGCTGACCGAGGCGGGCGCCCCGGTCGGCCTGATCCCCTGCGGTCTGTCCTGCCGTGACACGCTCCGCCTGGAGGCGGGCATGCCGCTCTACGGCCACGAGCTGACGACCGCCCTCACCCCCTTCGACGCCGGTCTCGGCCGGGTCGTCAAGTTCGAGAAGACGACCAACGAGGGTCGCTTCGTCGGCCGTGAGGCGCTGGAGAAGGCCGCCGAGCGCGCCGAGACCGCCCCGCCGCGCAAGCTCGTCGGCCTGATCGCCGAGGGCCGCCGGGTCCCGCGCGCCGGCTTCTCCGTCGTCAAGGACGGCGAGGTCATCGGCGAGGTGACCTCCGGCGCCCCCTCCCCGACCCTCGGAAAGCCGATCGCGATCGCGTACGTGGACGCGGCGCACGCCGCGCCCGGCACTCAGGGTGTAGGTGTGGACATCCGCGGCACCCACGAGCCCTACGAGGTCGTGGCGCTGCCGTTCTACAAGCGCCAGAAGTGACGCAGTCGTCTCACCCCGGGTCTCACCTCGCGAGACCACCGTTCATCAGTACTCCCCCGATCCAGGAGAATCAGGTCATGAGCAACCCCCAGCAGCTGCGCTACACCAAGGAGCACGAGTGGCTGTCGGCCGCCGAGGAAGGCGTCGCGACGGTCGGCATCACGGAGTTCGCGGCCAACGCGCTCGGTGACGTCGTCTACGCCCAGCTCCCCGAGGTCGGCTCGACCGTCACCGCGGGCGAGACCTGTGGCGAGCTGGAGTCGACGAAGTCCGTGAGCGACCTGTACTCCCCCGTCTCGGGTGAGGTCGTCGCCGCCAACCAGGACGTGGTGGACGACCCGTCGCTGGTGAACACGGCTCCGTTCGAGGGTGGCTGGCTGTTCAAGGTACGCGTCGCGGGCGAGCCGGACGAGCTGCTCACCGCCGACGAGTACACCGCGTTCTCCGCCGGGAACTGAGACCGGACCCGAGACCCCCTAGGGATCGATTCATGTCGCTTCTGAACACTCCCCTCCACGAGCTGGACCCGGACGTCGCCGCCGCCGTCGACGCCGAGCTCCTCCGTCAGCAGTCCACCCTCGAGATGATCGCCTCGGAGAACTTCGCTCCGGTCGCGGTCATGGAGGCCCAGGGCTCCGTCCTCACCAACAAGTACGCCGAGGGCTACCCGGGCCGCCGCTACTACGGCGGCTGCGAGCACGTCGACGTGGCCGAGCAGATCGCGATCGACCGGATCAAGGACCTGTTCGGCGCCGAGTACGCCAACGTCCAGCCGCACTCCGGCGCCTCCGCGAACCAGGCCGCCCTCTTCGCGATCGCCCAGCCCGGCGACACGATCCTGGGTCTGGACCTGGCGCACGGCGGCCACCTCACCCACGGCATGCGCCTGAACTTCTCCGGCAAGCAGTTCAACGTGGTCGCGTACCACGTGGACGAGGCCGGTCTGGTGGACATGGCCGAGGTCGAGCGCCTCGCCAAGGAGCACCGCCCGAAGGTGATCATCGCGGGCTGGTCCGCCTACCCGCGCCAGCTGGACTTCGCGGAGTTCCGCCGGATCGCCGACGAGGTCGAGGCCTACCTGTGGGTCGACATGGCCCACTTCGCGGGCCTGGTCGCCGCCGGTCTGCACCCGAACCCGGTCCCGTACGCGGACGTGGTGACCTCCACCACGCACAAGACGCTCGGCGGCCCCCGCGGCGGCATCATCCTCGCGAAGAAGGAGTTCGCGAAGAAGCTGAACTCCTCGGTCTTCCCCGGTTTCCAGGGTGGCCCGCTGGAGCACGTGATCGCGGCCAAGGCCGTCTCCTTCAAGGTCGCGGCCTCGGAGGAGTTCAAGGAGCGCCAGCAGCGCACCCTGGACGGCGCCCGCCTCCTCGCCGAGCGTCTGGTCCGGGACGACGTCACCGCGCACGGTGTCTCGGTCCTGTCCGGCGGTACGGACGTGCACCTGGTCCTGGTCGACCTGCGCGACTCGGAGCTCGACGGCCAGCAGGCCGAGGACCGTCTCCACGAGGTCGGCATCACGGTCAACCGGAACGCCGTTCCGAACGACCCGCGTCCGCCGATGGTCACCTCGGGTCTGCGCATCGGTACGCCGGCGCTCGCGACCCGCGGCTTCGGGACCGAGGACTTCACCGAGGTCGCCGACATCATCGCGGAGACCCTGAAGCCGGGCTTCGACGCGGAGAAGGCCGAGGCCCTCAAGGCCCGGGTGACCGCGCTGGCCGACAAGCACCCGCTGTACCCCGGCCTGAAGTAATTTCGTACGATTTAGTTCCGACTTCGTTCGTACGATACTTCCGGGGCACCGCGCACACTGGACAGTGAGCGCGGTGCCCCACCCCATGTCGTCGCGCCGTCACGCACGCACGACCGCACGCTTTTCTGCACGCTTCTCTGCACCACCCCGGCAGACAACGGCGTCTAGCCCCCCACAAGGAGTCCTTCCGTGGCCATCTCGGTCTTCGACCTGTTCTCGATCGGCATCGGCCCGTCGAGCTCCCACACGGTGGGCCCCATGCGCGCGGCCCGGATGTTCGCCCGCCGGCTCAAGAACGAGGGCCTGCTCGCCCACACCGCGTCGATACGGGCGGAGCTGTACGGCTCGCTCGGCGCGACCGGCCACGGCCACGGCACCCCCAAGGCGGTCCTCCTCGGCCTGGAGGGCAGCTCGCCCCGCACGGTGAACGTCGAGACGGCGGACGACGAGGTCGAGCGGATCAAGTCGAGCGGCCGGATCAACCTCCTCGGCGCGCACGAGATCCCCTTCGACTTCGACGCCGACCTGATCCTGCACCGCCGCAAGGCGCTCCCGTACCACGCCAACGGGATGACGATCTTCGCGTACGACGCGGAGGGCGCGCTCGTCCTGGAGAAGACGTACTACTCGGTCGGCGGCGGCTTCGTCGTGGACGAGGACGCCGTGCAGGGCGAGAACCCGATCGTCCTGGACGACACCGTCCTGAAGTACCCCTTCCGCACCGGTGACGAGCTGCTGCGGCTCGCGAAGGAGACCGGCCTCTCGATCTCCTCCCTGATGCTGGAGAACGAGAAGGCCTGGCGCACCGAGGAGGAGATCCGCGCGGGTCTCCTGGAGATCTGGCGGGTCATGCAGGCCTGCGTCTCGCGCGGCATGTCCCGCGAGGGCATCCTGCCCGGCGGCCTGAAGGTGCGCCGCCGCGCCGCGAACACGGCCCGCAAGCTGCGCTCCGAGGGCGACCCCGCGGCGCTCTCGATGGAGTGGATCACCCTCTACGCGATGGCCGTGAACGAGGAGAACGCGGCGGGCGGCCGGGTGGTCACCGCCCCGACGAACGGCGCGGCCGGCATCATCCCCGCGGTCCTGCACTACTACATGAACTTCGTGCCCGGAGCGGACGAGGACGGCGTGGTCCGCTTCATGCTGGCGGCCGGCGCGGTCGGCATGCTCTTCAAGGAGAACGCCTCCATCTCCGGCGCCGAGGTCGGCTGCCAGGGCGAGGTCGGCTCGGCCTGCTCGATGGCGGCAGGCGCGCTCGCCGAGGTCCTGGGCGGCTCCCCCGAGCAGGTGGAGAACGCGGCCGAGATCGGCATGGAGCACAACCTGGGTCTGACCTGCGACCCGGTCGGCGGACTCGTGCAGATCCCGTGCATCGAGCGGAACGGCATGGCCGCGGTCAAGGCGGTCACGGCCGCGAAGATGGCGATGCGCGGCGACGGCAACCACCTGGTCTCCCTCGACAAGGTCATCAAGACCATGAAGGAGACCGGCGCGGACATGAGCGTGAAGTACAAGGAGACCGCGCGCGGCGGTCTCGCGGTGAACATCATCGAGTGCTGAGGTTCTAGGCCCTGACCAGCGCGTTTCCATCTTTCAGCGCTGGCAGGGCCTTCCCTGCTTGCACGGCGGAAAGTCCCTGGAATCTCCCTGGGACAGACGTGAAAGTCCCTGAGCAGTCCCTGGCGGATCCCCCACTGATGGGCGTGTGACCTGGAAGTTCGCGGCACCCGCGCAGCGATGATGTCCCTCGGGCACAGCAGATCGAACCATCACCTTATTCAATAACAAGAGTCTTGTTAAACTGGGTCCCATGGCTACCTCTCCTGCGCCCGGCGAAGGACCCGTCCGACCCGTATCGGTCTCGCTCCACGAAGGCACCATCGCTGCCCTCAAGGCACGTACAGGCAAGCGAGGCATGTCCGCCTACGTCGAGTCCCTCATCCAGCGCCAACTGGAGCGGGACCGACTGCGCGAACTCATCGAGGACGCGGAAGCCGACCATGGCCCGGTCGACCAGTCGGCCGTCGACGCCAAACGTGCGGTCCTCCGCGGCGAGACGGCCAGCTCGGCGGACGCCGCGTGAGCGGCACGCTCGTCCTGGACTGCGAAGGCCTGTCCAAACTGGTACGACGCACACCTGAGATCACCGAGTGGCTGACGGCAGCCGAAGCCGAAGACATCCGCGTCGTCACCAGCTCCGTCACCCTCGTCGAAGCACGCGACCCCAAGGTCAACCAGGCCCGCTTCGACTATGCCGTCTCCCGAGTGAACATCATCCCGCCCAACGAAGCCATCGCCCGCCATGCGAGCAAGCTCCTGGCCACGGCCGGACTGCACGGCCACAAGTACGCCCTCGACGCCATCGTGGCCGCCACCGCGCTCACCTCGCCGGCCCCAGTGACCGTCCTGACATCGGACCCCGAAGACCTCCTGATGCTCTGCGGCCCCAGCGTCCGCATCATCAAGGTCTGACCGTGAGGCCGCGCCTCGACCCACCCCTTGCGCGGATCAGAGCGCTGCGCGGAAGGCCAGTGCGCAGCCGGTACGCAGCTCCTCATCACTCCGGCCAACACGACGCAGAAGCAGGCTTGGTTGATAGCTGCGGCAGGAGCGTTGGACCGGCTACTACTCCATGCCGTGAGCGCTGGGCACCAGGGATCGTAGGGGGAGACGTCGTGGAGATGCAGATCAAGGTCGACGCAGAGGGTGACGACGCAGCGGCGCACGATCTCTACTACTGGCTCAGACAGGATCGCGAACTCCGGCGTCACGCGAAGGCCGACCTGACACAAGCCCCTGAAGCTTCTGATCGCATGAACGCGGGCGAGACCATCAACATGTTCGTCAGCAATGGCCTTGCCGCCGCAAGCTTGCTGGTGAACATCGTGGTCGCCTGGCGAGCAGCCCGCCCTTCGCCGCAGGGACCGTGACCTTCGACCGCGACGGTACGACCGTGACCGTGCACGATACGTCGGAGGAAACCCTTCGCCGAGTCGTGGATCTGTTGGCGTCCGCGCCTCCCGGCGGAGCTTCAGGGGCGACTGACACGGGAGAGTCATCGGCGCCGTCGGGCTCCGGAAACAGGTGATGAGTCTGCCTGATCCCGACGGTACCCGTGTGGTGCTGATCGGGGCGTCGGAGTACCAGCGCTTCCCGGACTTGCCAGCGGTGCGCAACAACCTCAGCAGGCTTGCCGAGCTGTTCAGATCCCCGCGCTTCGGCGGCCTCCCTGCCGGGCACTGAGTCTTTTCCAACCTGACCGCGCTGGCCGCGTGTTGGACGGATCTGCGGAACGACGAAGCTCCTGGTAGACGGGTTCTCGACCAAGATCGCCCGTAGCCACCAGGAGCTTCGTGTGCTCGTCTACCCGTCGTCGATCGACCTGTCCAGTCGCACCCTGCGGTACCTGACCGGACGACTCGCTGCCCGGCGAGGGAAGATCGGGACCCGGTGGCGGCGTCTGACCGCCGGTCGTCAGGCTCTCCTCGCCCTGGCCCATCTGCGGTGCGGTGACACCTACGCCCAGCTCGCCGCCGGGTTCGGTATCGGCATCGCGACCGCATACCGCTACATACGCGAGGCCGTCGACGTGCTGGCCGCGCTCGCGCCCACCCTGGCCGAGGCGATGCGCATCGCGCGGACCAAGGCGTTCGTGATCCTGGACGGCACCCTGCTGCCGATCGACCGGATCGCCGCCGACACCCCGTACTACTCAGGCAAACACAAGCGCCACGGCATGAACATCCAAGTCCTCACCGACCCGTTCGGACGCCTGCTGTGGGCCTCGCCCGCGCTGCCCGGCTCCACCCACGACCTGACCGCCGCCCGCACCCACGGCATCGTCGAAGCACTCACCGACGCCGGCCTCAAGTGCTGGGCCGACAAGGCATACCAGGGCGCCGGCGGCTCCATCCGGGTGCCCTTCCGCGGCCGTCGCCTCAAGCGGTGGCAGCGCCGCCACAACAGCACACACGCCAAGATCCGCTGCCTCGGCGAGCAGGCCATGGCCACCCTGAAGCGCTGGCGTCTCCTACGGAAGCTCCGCTGCAGCACCAACCGCATCACAGCGATCATCCAGGCCGTCCTCGTCCTTCACCACGCGTCAGCGTGAGGTTGGAAAAGGCTCATTACCTGCTGGGAACCGGGGCCTGGACCGTCGGAGCTCACAGCCTGCCTCCGCTTCGACCTCCACGACGCCGTGCACGCATGCGAGCTGCTACTTCTTGCCCGTCGACAGTCTGTGGCGGTGGACTTCCTCACGGAGCACATCGACAAGTGGGACGATCGCGAGATTCATCTCATCGGCACGATGAATATCGCGATAGACGGCGAGGTCGGCGCAACCCTCGCCGACATCGCAACGCGTGCGCTGCGCCGGCTCATGCCCGGCGCAGCAGGCCCAGCCATCTACCACGACGGGGTCCCGTCGCTTGAGCGACTGCTGAAGTCGTCACGACTCCCGCGGATCTACCGCCACCCCAGGTAGCAACCAAGCCTGGCCAAACCCTCCACAGCAAATGCGTAGACACCCCGTCGGCGTTACGCGCACAGCGCCCCGATGAAGTAGTCGAACGTCTGCATGGGCGCCAAACGTCTGCCTCCACTCAGGAACGTCACACACCGTCGGATACCTTGCAGGTAACCGGCGACACGAAGTCCCTAAAAAATCCCTGACATGACGCAAAGCGCGCTTGTCGCGCTAAATTAGCAGGTCAGAACCACCACCACATGCGGCCGACATACGCGTGAAGTACAAGGAGACCGCACGCGGCGGTCTCGCGGTGAACATCATCGAGTGCTGAGGCTTCAGGCTCTGACAGCACGTTTCCATCTTTCAGCGCTGTCAGGGCTTTCCCTGCTTACGAGGTGGAAAGGCCCTGGAATCTCTCAGTCTCCATCACGTACCGGACAGGACGACCGACCGACCTGAGCCACGATTGCCTCAGCGGAAAATGCCTTCCCCGCTTCCCGGCGGAGAAGGCACTTTCGAGTTTCCGGAGAGGTCTACCCCACGTCACGTACGATTTCGCGAGAAACCGCCTGCGAAACCAGGCGTGAGATTCTCCCCGGCGACCCGGCCATCAGGCCCTGTCGAGATAGAACTTCTCGTGCTCGCCGCCGTTGGCGTTGACCTGACAGTTCACCGTTCCGCCGGGGCCGGTGGCGGTGGTCACCCCGCTGCCGGTCACCATGCGCAGGTAGACACCCGGGAAGGCCGCCGACTCGAAGGAGAACGAACCATCCGCCTGGGCGCGAAGGTGGTACTTCTCGTAGGGGTGGGCGCCGTATTGGCAGTTGACCTTCCCCCCGCCGGCCATGGTGGCGGGGACCTCGGCGCCGTCCAAGCGCAGGAACACGTTCGGGAAGGCCACCGACTCGAAGGCGTACGACCCGTCTTCCTGCGGCCGGACCTTGTACCCGGTCCAGGGGCCGGTGCCGTACTGGCAGTTGACCGTCCCGCCGCCGGAGCCGGTGAAGGAGGTCACCCCGGTCCCGTCCATGCGCAGGTGAATATTCGGGAAGAACGTCGACTGGATCGTGATGGGCGCGTCCCCGAGCTTTGCGAGGTCAGCTGCCGATAAGTGCATGATTGCCTCTCCTGCGGTGTGAGTGCGTCTTGGGCGAGTCGAATTCAGTGCCGATGGCGGAATCCTTTGTGGCACTGAATACCGAGATAGAGGATTGCATCGGGATGAACCGCGTGGCCTCATCGGCTCCATGAGTAACTTCCCGTAGAAAGGAAGTCCGCCGAATCGCAGAAAAGGCGGCATTGCAGCCGCCATTCATGTCACTCCGCCCCCTATTTCCTGCTCTCGCAGGCCCCGAACTCACTGTATTCTCGCGAACACGGTCTGTCCACCGTGCTTCAGCGACCATTTCCAGCCTGTCGGTGAAGCCGGGTACTGAACTTGCGCGACGAGTCGGCGGTCAAGCTGTGGAAAGGAGGTCTGGCCGCAGGCAAATGCGCCACGGCGGCCCGTGGAGCCTGGGCCGTCTTCGAGGACGAGGCCGGGCAGTCCATGAGACCGCCGCGCGCCAGGACTCGGGGACGAATCGGCCACACGCCTGCCGTCCGTGTCCGCGCTCGGAGATCCGGCCGCAGTCGGACACGGGGACGTCGACACCGGCCGCGTCGGTATGCGGAGGCGGCGGTGCGGTCACCGGTCGAAGCCGGTGACCGCACCGCCGGGCCGTCAGGCCGTCATCAGACCGTCAGGCCTGACGTGTCATCCGATGGTCCAGCGCTGCAGCGCCGATCCACTGGCGGGCTGCTGGGTGACGGGGGCGTTGTTGGCCGTCGAGGCGGTGGTGATCACGAGGCCGCTCTTGACCGAGGTCAGGGTGTGGCCGCCGCCGGTGGCCGCCGCGACCGTCCACCGCTGGTTGGTGGTCCCGCTGCACGTCCACTGGATGACGGAGGCGCCGGCGGACATGGACCCGGCGTTGACGTCGACGCAGAGCCCGGAGGCGACGTTGACCAGAGTGTAGGAGCCATCCGGCTGCTCGGTGAAGGTCCACTTCTGGCTGTTGCCGCCGACCAGCGCCGAGGTGGTGAGCTGGGTGCCGTTGGTCCCCTTCTTGGGGACGGTCAGGGCCTGACCGCCGGTGGCGACGGTGTGGACGCCGTTGAAGACGCCGCCGCCGGAGCCGCCACCGCCGGACCAGGGAACGTCCGGGGCCGCGTAGTAGGCGATTCCCGCCGCGGTCCAGCGTGCGCCGTGGGTGGCCAGACGGTTGCTGAAGTCGGTGTAGTTGTGGGTGGACTGCGGCGACCAGCCGATCTCGGCGATGGCGGGCAGGCGCGGGAAGGTCATGTGCTCGGCGTAGACGTACGGCTCGGGGAACTGGCTCGTGGACGTGGGCAGCTGGTTGCTGCCGGCGTACGCGCGGTCGGCCCACAGGGCGGCCTCGACGCCGGCGATCTTGTCGGCCGGGACGAGTGAGCCGGTGCCGTTGAGCTTGGCCGTCGAGGTGGTGGGGTCCCAGTCATACGCCTTGCTCAGCGGGACGTAGCCCTGCCAGGACAGGCCGTACGGCGTCGAGGAGTCGTACTTCATGTCCAGGTACGCGTGGTCCGAGGGGGACATGACGAACTTGGCGTTCTGCTGGACCGCGTTGCGGACGAACTGGATATCCTCGGTCTCGCTGGAGGTGCCGATGCTGCCCCGGTCGTCGGCGTCGCCCCACCACTGCATGATGCTGTTCGCGGGGATCGTGGACTGGCCGAGCTGGTGCCAGCCCATCACCGTCTTGCCCCGCGCGGTCGCGGCCGCGGTCGCGGCCGAGACGTAGGAGGCGTACTGGGACGGGGTGGCCGCCGGGGTCTCGTCACCGCCGAGGTGGACGTACGGTCCGGGCGTCATCGCCGCCACGGTGTCGATCACGGTGGTGAGGAAGCCGCTGACGTTGGAGACGTGCTGGGCGTCGCTCAGACAGTAGAGGCTGATGCCCACGTCGAAGCCCGAGTACGGGCTGATCGCGGTGTTGTTGCAGTTGAGGTTGGCGACCGACGCGAGAGCGGCGCTGGTGTGACCCGGACCGTCGATCTCCGGGACGACGGTCATGAAGCGGGACTTGGCGTAGGCGACGATCTCCTGGTACTCCGCCGCGGTGTAGTACCAGTTCGTGCCGCCGGTGAAGCCGCTCTGCGTGCTCGCGCCGACCGTCGTCAGGCTCGGTATCGCGCCGATCGCGATACGCCAGCCCTGGTCGTCCGTCAGGTGCAGGTGCAGGGTGTTGATCTTGTACGTGGCGGCCTGGTCGATGTACCGCTTGAGCTGGGACATCGGGAAGTAGCGGCGGGCCACGTCGACCATGACGCCACGGTAGGAGTACCGGGGCGAGTCCGAGATCTGCACGGGGGCCACGGTCCAGGGACCCGGCTTGACCGAAGTGGACTCGATCGCCGCCGGCAGCAGCTGCCGCAGGGTCTGCACCCCGCGGAACAGGCCCTGCGCCCCGTACGCGGTCACCGTCACACCGGTGCTGCTCGAGTCCAGGGTGTAGCCCTCGGCGCCCAGGCTGGACGAACCGTTGGGGTTCAGGACGATGGCCTGGCTCGCGGGCTGGGAGGTGGTGGTGACCGGAAGCGTGTAACCGGTCGCCGGAGCCAGCAGCCCCGCGAGGTACGAGCCCACGCCCGCCGCGTCGGGATCGCTGGAGGAGATGACGTTCACCGGCGTCTGCGCGGTGAGAGTGAAGCCACTGCCGGTCGAGTTCGTCTGGGAGACGGGCTGCGGCACGATGGCCGGGGCGGGCTCGACCGCCGTGGCCGTCGCCGGCAGAGGCACGGCCAGAGCGAGGGTGAGAACGGCGAGAGCGGCGAAGCTTCTGCCCCGTGGGCGCGAAGAGCGCAAGGGGGACTCCTTACGGTGGAGGGGGACGCACGGCAACGGGCGCGGCTGGGCATGCCGCATCCCGTCAGGGGGTGCGGTGATGACATGAGAAATGCAGCCGAGAACACTGATGGTGCGCGGTTATGCGTAGTCGAGCCCGATGCCGATCGCTTTCGAGCAAACCGTGGCAGTGCAGGAGTCGAAGCGTCAAGGCTTACCCGGACGTAGCTTCGTTACGCGCAAAGGCTCGGTGCGCGTGCGATGGACACCGGGCGGCACCACCGGCCCGACGAGGGACTCGGACGCTTCGGGCGGCGTGAACGGCGCGATCCATCTCGCGGGTGAGGGCGAGCGCCGCCCGACGGCACCCGCGGTGCCGGGGACAGGAAAGGAGAGGGATCACGCTGTCCCGCGAAGGGCCACCCCGCCGAGGCGCCGCCTGTAGTGTCCACGTCATGACTACGGAGACCGCCGACGCGGAGTGCCTCGCCCTCACGCGCAGCCTGCGCCGCCGCGGCGCGATCGTCCTCGCCGTGTTCGCCCTCGTCTGGGCCTTGGCGGGAGGTTCCGGGATAGCGTCGGAGCCGGTGTCGGGCATCGTCAGCGTCCTCGCGGTCATCGTGACGGCCGGTGCTGTGGTGGCGGCTCGCCGGGGCACCGCCGGACCGGTGACACGGACCGTACGGCTGCCGGAAAAGTGGAACCGCGGGGTCGGTCTGGTCAACGCGGCCGAACTGGTGGCGATCTTCGGGGTGATCGCCGCGTCGAACGCCTCGGGCCACCCGGAGTTCGTTCCGGTCGGGATCTGCCTCGTCGTCGGTCTGCACTTCTTCCCGCTGGCGCGCCTCTTCGACCAGGGGCAGTACACGTGGACGGCGGTCTTCCTGACGGCGGTCGCCCTGGTGGGTCTCGCCGTCCTGGCGGCCGGCGCCCCGGCGGAGACGGTCCGTGCGGTGGTGGGCCTGGGCGCGGCGGCCGTGCTGTGGGCCTCGTCCTTCCACGTGGCCCTGCGGGGCTGAGCGCCCTCTCCGGACGAATCCCTCAGGGCGCGATCCAGTGCGGGTCCGGCACGACGGTGAGGAGCGCCGAGACGACCATGACCGCTGCCAGCACGGCCACCTCCGTCCGGGCCGGTGTCTCGGCGTCGCCGCCGGACACCATCCGGCTCCTGGCCACCAGGGCCAGCAGGCTGACCCCGCCGAACAGCACCAGCTTGACCAGCAGGACCCGGCCGTAGGCCGTGGTCAGGACGGCGTCCAGCGGCAGCCTCCGCAGGGTGGAGACGGTGCCGGTGACCGCGAGGGCGGCGTAGACGCAGGCGGCCATCCGGGCGTAGCGGACGAGGACCTCCCGCCCGCCGCGCCGCAGCCGCATGGTGCGCAGCACGTACAGGAGCGTGCCGAACCAGAGCGAGGCGCCCGTGAGGTGGACGACGGCGAGTCCGACGCCGACGGCGGGACTGTACGCCTCGGGGTGGGCGCGCATCGCCTCTGCCGCGACCGCGACGGCGAGCGGGGCGGCGGCGAGGGCCGGGCGCCGGGAGGCGGCGCACAGGGCGGCGAGGGCGAAGGCGTTGGTGGTGACGAGCAGGAGACGGCCCTCACGCAGCCCGTAGACGACGGGCAGGCTCAGTCCGCTGACGGCGGCGAGGAGCAGCAGGAGTCCGGCGGAGGCGGCCGCGGCGAGCAGCGCGGCGGGCACGGAGAGGGCACGGGGGCGCGGCCCCTCCCCGGCGAGGCGGTGCCCCACGAGTTCGCCGGCGTGGACGGCGAGGCCCGCGAGGACGAGGAGGCGCAGCAGCGTGGTGGTGCCGGCCGCGGGAATCCGGAGCTCGCCGGTGCCCGTCTGGGCGAGGCCGGCGCCCAGCAGGGCGACGGTGAGTACGGCGACCGCGGCGAGGACCGCCGCCGTCAGACGGCTCGGGGTACCGAGGGGTCCGGGAAGCGTCACCGGACGATCGTCACCGAGCCCCGGGCGGGCGGCAACTCAGACTGAGCCGCCCGCCCGGGTGGGCGGGTCAGGCCTTGCTGAAGTGCGCCCAGAACTCGTCCCAGGACAGGACGCCGTCGCCGTTGGCGTCGCGCTGCTTGATGAGGACCTCGGCCACCGTCTCGGTGACGTTGAAGTCGCCGAGCTGCGCCATGACGCTCTTGTACTCCGCGGCGGTGATGAAGCCGTCCCCGTCCACGTCGAACTTGTTGAATGCCGTGCGTGCCGACTCGATGTCCGCCACTGCTTCCGCCCCTTCTCGGTGCTTCTCTGACGGTGGTCAGATTAGCTGGCCCGCCGCTGCCGGATGATGGCGGTATGAACACGATCGGCCTCCTCACGGTGGCCGACGCCCTGCCGGGGGCTCCCCCGCCGGCTCCCGCTCGCCCGGCTCGAGCGCCCCGGAGGTGAACCGAGCCCTACCGGAAGACGCCCGTGTGGCCGAGGGAGTAGCGGCCGGGCTGTGGGTAGACGGCGAGGCCGTGGGGGCCGCCGCCGACGGGGATGCGGGCGAGCTGCTTGCCGCTGGTGGTGTCGATCGCGTACACCTCGGAGTCGTAACGGCCGGACAGCCACAGGACCTTGCCGTCGGCGGAGACGCCGCCCATGTCGGGGGAGCCGCCGTCCGGCAGCCACCACTTCTTGGTGAGCTTGTTCTGCTCGAAGTCGAAGACCGAGATGGAGCCCTCGCCGCGGTTGGGGACGTACATCTCGCGCGAGTCCCGGCTGACGTAGAGGCCGTGGGCGCCCTTGCCGGTGGCCAGCAGGGTGGGGGTGGTGAACTTCTCGCCGTCGAGGACCCACATGCCGTGGGCCATCATGTCGGCGATGTAGAAGGTCTTCCCGTCCGGGGAGATCTTGACGTCCTGGGGCATGGCGCCCTCGAAGGGCAGTTTCTGCTGGCCGATCACCTCCATCTTCTCGGTGTCGACCTTGAGGAGTTCGCCGGAGAACTCGCAGGAGACGACGAAGTACCGTCCGTCGGCGGAGAAGTCGGCGTGGTTGACGCCGTAGCAGCTGACCGGGACGGTCTTCTTCCGCTCCATGGTGTGCGGGTCGCGGAAGACGAGTTCGCGGTCGAGGGAGGCCATGACGACGGCGTACTTGCCGTTCGGCGTGAAGTAGAGGTTGTACGGGTCGTGGACCTCGACCGCCTTGCCCGCGACTCCGGTGGCGGGGTCGATGGGGGTGAGGGTGTGGCCCCGGTTGTTGTTGACCCAGAGGGTCTTCAAGTCCCAGGACGGGACGACGTGCTGGGGCTGGACGCCGACCGGGATGGTCTCGACGACCTGGAAGGTCGCGGGGTCGATGACCGAGACGGTGTTGGAGTTGGTGTTGGGGACGTAGACCCGGGAGGGGAAGTTCCTGACCACCGGGGAGAGCTTGTTCGGCCGGTCGGCGGCGTAGACGTCGTTCGGGTCGAGGAGGGGCGGCATGCCGGGGAGCCCGGTGGGGGCGGCCGCGGGCTTCGGTACGGCGGGGGCGGCGGCCTTCTTCACCCCGGTGGCGCCCTTCTCGCCCTGGTTCGCGATGCCGCAGCCCGCGAGGGTGACGAGCAGGGCGGCGGCGAGGAGGGTCCTGGTTCTCCGGGTGGGGTGTGCCATCAGGTCAGCAGCTCCGTGGTGGTGACCGCGCGCAGTCCGCGGCGGTCGAGGTCGGCGAGGAGGAGGGGCAGGGCCGCGGCGGTGTCCGGGTAGCCGAAGTGCAGGCTGACGACCGATCCGGGCCGGACGGATCCGGCGACGTCGCGGACGATCGCGGCGGCGCCGGGCGAGGTGAAGTCGAGGGGGTCGACGTCGTACGAGAGGGTGTGCGGGTATCCGGCGCGGTGGGCGGCGCGCAGGACGGTGGGGGCGGCGTACTGGGTGCGGGAGGGCCGGAACCAGCTGCCGACGGAGCCGGTGAGGCGGCGGAGCCGGTCGGCGCAGGCCCGGATCTCCGCGTGGGCCTCGGCCTCGGTCATGGTGTTGATGTCGGTGTGGTGCTGGGTGTGGTTGCCGAGGTCGTGTCCGCCGTCGAGGACGCGGCGGGCCATGTCGGGGTGTTCGTCGAGCCAGGCACCGACGGCGAGGACGGTGACGCGCGCGCCCGCCTCCTCCGCCTGGGCGAGGAGGGTGCGGGCGAGGGCTGGGTCGCCCTGGCCGTGGAAGGTGAGGGCGACCCGGGGCCGGTCGCGGGGGCCGTGGACGATCTCCTCGGGCAGGCCGGGGAAGCGGCGGGGGGCCGGGGCGGCGACCGGCGCGGGGGCGGGGCCGGCGCCTCGGGAGGCGGGGGCCGGGCGCGGGGACGTGGGGGTGGGGGTGGAGCGCCGGGAGTCGGGGGCGGGGCGGGGCTCCGTACCGCAGGCGGTGGCGAGGGCTCCCGCGAGGGCGGCGGCCGCGCCCGCCCGGAGGGCCCCGCGGCGGTCGGTCTGCTTCACCCGACCAGTAAAGAAGGATCTCGACCGAATCGTGATGATTAGGCCGATTCAGGACGTTTGGCGATCACGCAGGGGCGTCCAGCATGCGGACGAGCCCAGGAAACACCCGATGAACCGCATAGCCATTCAATGTTTGCAAGGCGGGTGCCATAGATCACCAATGATTCATCGACGATCAATCCCGCTTTGTCCGACTCTGCCCCGGTAGGGACTTTTGGCGGCAAGGCCCCCTGTCTGCCATAGTCGGAGCCACGACCCCCATTGACCCGGGCCAGGTCGACATAGCAGCCGTGGATACACCCCCCCCGTCCACGGTGCACCACACGAGAGCCCCCTGGCGCCGCACTACGGCGGACGGGGGCTTTCGTGCATGCCGGGGGCGCGTACGGGGGGACGTACCAGGGGCGTGCGAACGGGGCATTCGTACGTACGGAGGCACCCTCAGGCGCGGTCGACGACCCGCATCTCGAACCAGGTCGTCTTGCCGCGCGGCGCGAGGTCCACGCCCCAGCGGTCGGAGAGCTTGTCGACGAGGAAGAGCCCCCGGCCGCTCGTGTCGAGCTCGGCCACGGGCATCAGACAGGGCAGCCCGCGCGAGGGATCGCGGACCTCGATCCGGATCCAGCCGCGCCGCCGGTGCATCCGCAGCGCGAAGACCCGGGCGCCGGTGTGCCGGACGGCGTTGCCGACGAGCTCGGAGACGAGCAGCACCGCGTGCTCGGCGATCTGCGCGCCCAGCCCCCACTGCCGCAGGACCACGGCCTGCGTGAGCCGGCGGGCCACCCACGCGGACTCCGGGCGGGACGGCAGCCGCACATCCTCCTCGGCCGGGTTGCCGTACAACTCCAGTACGTCGGCGACCTGTTCGTCATCCGCGGCCGGTGGCCACCGCTCGGCGGCGGCGCTGCCGCGCTGCCACGGTTGTTCCCTACCATCCAGGCCCGCCATGCCCCCCATCATGGCCGCACGGAGCCGTCGGCGGGGGCCGTTCCGGTGGAATCGGCCCCCTCGGAGACGGCTCAGGCGAACTTGGCCTTGCCCGGGCCCTCCTCGACGAAGCTGCGCATGCCGATTTCGCGGTCCTCGGTGGCGAACAGCCCCGCGAACCAGGTGCGTTCGATGGCGAGACCGGTGTCGATGTCGGCCTCCAGACCCTGGTCGACCGCCTCCTTCGCGGCCCGCAGGGCGACCGTCGGACCCTGCGCCAGCTTGGCGGCCCAGGCGTGCGCCTGCTCGTACACCTCGGCGGCCGGGACGACCCGGTCGACCAGGCCGAGGGTCAGGGCCTCGTCGGCCTTCACCATCCGGCCGGTGAAGATGAGGTCCTTGGCCCGGGAGGGGCCGACCAGCCGGGAGAGCCGCTGGGTGCCGCCGGCGCCCGGGATCAGGCCGAGGAGGATCTCCGGCTGGCCCAGCTTCGCGTTGTCGGCGGCGATCCGGTAGTCGGCGCAGAGCGCGAGCTCGCAGCCGCCGCCCAGCGCGTAGCCGGTGATCGCGGCGACGACGGGCTTGGGGATGCGGGCGATCGCGGTGAAGGAGTCCTGGAGGGCGCGCGAGCGCTTGACCATGGCCACGTGGTCCATGACCTGCATTTCCTTGATGTCCGCGCCGGCCGCGAACACCTTCTCGCCGCCGTAGAGGATCACGGCCCGCACGTCGTCGCGGTCGGTCGCCTCCTGGGCCAGCTCGCGCAGCCGGTCCTGGGTGGCGATGTCGAGGGCGTTCATCGGGGGGCGGTCGAGGCGGATCGTGCCGACGCCATCGGCGACTTCGAGGTTCACAGTCATGGAAGGAAGGTTAGTGGCCGTTAACGGCAAGGGGCCCGGTGCTGTTGCTCACAGCACCGGGCCCTTCAGACGTACGAGCGGTGGACTACTTGGTCCACTCCGACCAGTCCATGTTCCAGCCGTTGAGGCCGTTGTCCGGCTTGATCTGCTTGTCCTTGGAGTTCTTCACGATCACCACGTCGCCGATGATCGAGCTGTCGTAGAACCATGCCGCTGGCATCGAGCTGTCGCCCGCACCGCGCGCGTCCTGCAGACCGACGCAGCCGTGGCTGACGTTGGACGAGCCGAAGGTGCTCTTCGGGGCCCAGTAGTTGCCGTGCACGAAGGTGCCCGAGGTGGAGAGACGCATCGCGTGCGGGACGTCCTTGATGTCGTACTCGCCGCCGAAGCCGACCGTGGCTCCGTTCATGCGGGTCACCTTGAACTTCTCGCTGATGACCATCTGACCGTTGTACGTGGTCGTCGACGGGGCGCCCGCGGTGATCGGCAGCGTCTTGATGATCGTGCCGTCCCGCTCGATCTTCATCGTCTTGGCGCTCGCGTCGACGGTGGAGACCTGACGGCGGCCGATGGTGAAGGTGATCGTCTTCTTCTGCTTGCCGTAGACGCCCGGGCGGCCCTCGACGCCGTCCAGGTTGAGGTGCACGGTGACCTTGGTGCCGGCGGCCCAGTACTTCTCCGGGCGGAAGTCGAGGCGGTCGTTGCCGAACCAGTGCCCCTCGATCTCCACGGCCGGCTCGGCCGTCACCTTGATGGCCTTCTCGACGGCCTCGGGGTCGGTGATGCCCCGGGTGAAGTTGACGGAGACCGGCATGCCGACGCCGACCGTCGAACCGTCCTCCGGCGTGTAGTGGCCGATGAAGGTGTTCTTCGGGACCAGGGTCGTGAAGGTGGTGTCCTTCGCCGACTCACGGCCCTCGGCGTCCTTCGCGATCGCGTGGACCTTGTACTGGGTCCCCGCGGACAGATGGGCGGTCGGCGTCCAGCTGGCGCCGTCCGTCGCGATCTTGCCCTCGACCGCGGCGCCCTTGGAGTCGGCGACCGTGACCGTCGTCAGCTTGCCCTGCTCCGCGGTGACCTTGAGGGCACCGCTGGTGGCGACCGAGTCGGCGCCGTCCTTCGGAAGGACCGTCACGACCGCCTGGGAGGCGGCGTTGTCCGGCTTGCCGCTCCCCTGCGACGCCGGGTCCTGGCCCCCCTTGCCACCGCCGGTGGCCGTCTCACCGCCGCCGCAGGCGGTGAGCACGAGGAGCAGTGCCCCCGCGGCCAGCGCCTGCAGACGGACGCCCCCGCGCCGTCGGCCGCGCCGGCCGGTCGCTCCTACCGATGCCCCCGATATCGGCTGCCCGTTCACTGTGGTCGTCTCCCCTCACACGGCCTGGCAACGCCACGGCCCCACCCCCGTGCGCATCCGCTCGCGCACACGGCGCTAGATAATCACACCGCAGGACACGAAAGATCCTCGCGAATGTCACCGTTCCGTCCCGATCAAAGTGATACGGAGAGCAGAGGTGGCCTGGTGACGAGGGGGACATGAGGAACGCGAGGGAGAGAGCGCCTCGGGAGCGCGAGCGGACACGGAGGGCTCAGCGCAGCGCCGAACCGGCCTTCCAACGGATCCAGTCCATGTTCCATCCACCGAGCCCGTTGTCGGGAGCGACCTTCCGGTCACGCGAGTTGACCACTTCCACCACGTCGCCGATGAGCGTCCGCTCGAAGAACCAGCCCGCGGGGGAATCCGCGCTGCCGCCCTTCTCGTCCCGCAGCCCCACACAGCCGTGGCTGACGTTGGCCGAGCCGAACGTGTCGGGCGAGGCCCAGTAGTTGCCGTGCAGGAAGGTCCCCGACTCGGTGAGCCGCATCGCGTGCGGGACGTCCTTGATGTCGTACTCGCCGCCGAAGCCGACCGTCCGCCCGTCCATCCGCGTCACGTCGTACAGCTCGGTGACGACCATCTTCCCGTTGTACGTGGTGGTCTTCGGCGCGCCCGCGGTGATCGGCACGGTCGCCAGGACCTCGCCGTTCCTGCGGACCTCCATGGTGTGCGCGGCGGCGTCGACCACGGAGACCTGGGAGCGGCCGACGGTGAAGCCGACCTTCTTGCGCTGGATGCCGTACACGCCGGGCGCCCCCTCGACGTCGCGGAGCGCGAGCTCGACGGTGACCTCCGTGCCCGGCTGCCAGTACGCGGCGGGGCGGAAGTCGAGCCGCTCCTTGCCGAACCAGTGGCCGACCACCTCGACCGGCGGGTCCGAGGTGACCCGGATGGCCCGCTCGACGTCGTCCCGGTTCTCGATGGGCCGGTTGAAGGAGAAGGAGACGATCATGCCGGCGCCGACAGTGGAACGGTTCTCCGGCTTGAAGTAGCCGATGAACCGGCTCTCGGGCACCACCGTGGTGAAGGTGGTGTGCCGGGCGGAGCGCCGGCCGTGCGCGTCGAGCGCGACGGCGTCCACGCTGTACTTGGCGGCCAGCGCGAGCCGGGCGTCCGCCCGGGGACGCCAGCGCAGCCCGTCCGCCGAGATCTCGCCGGCGACCCGGGTCCGCTGGGCGTCCTCGACCTGGACGACCGTCACCCGTTCGAGCCGTCCGCTGTCCACCCTCACCTCGACGGGACCCTCGGCCGGCACCCCCCGGCTGCCGTCCTCCGGGCTGATCCGGATGACGTCCCCGGGAGCCCGTGCCTTACCCGGCAGGGAGATGTCGATGCCCCCGCCGCCGTCCGCTCCTGTGCATCCCGCGAGGCCCGCCATCAGTCCCGCCACCGCCAGGGCGTACCTCGCCCGCTTCCATACACGTTTCACTCCCGGCCCAACGATCCCCACCCTCCAGGGGAAACGTGCGTGCGGGCCATGTTGGGAGCACGGCCGTGCGGGCAGAACAGGGAGGACGACGGGAAAGAGCGACGCGAGGGAGCGGCGGCCGGGACGCCGCCGCTCCCCGGGGTGCGGGCCCACGAGCCGCAGGAGGCCGGGACGGTGTCGAGCGCAGCCGAGCAGGAGGCGGTACAGGAGCATGCCCTGGAGCGGGCCGGGCCACCGGTGTGGCCGGGGGCGCCGACGCCCCTCGGTGCCCGCTGCCGGGTCGGCCCCGACGGGGTGAGGGGCACCAACTTCGCCCTGTGGGCGGGGGGCGCGGAGGCGGTGGAGCTGTGCCTCTTCGACGGGGACGGCACGGAGCTGCGGCTGCCGCTGACCGAGCTGACCCATGAGATCTGGCACGGCTTCGTGCCCGGAATCGGCGCCGGACAGCGGTACGGCTTCCGGGTGCACGGCCGCTGGGACCCGTGGACGGGAGCCCGCTGGAACCCGGCGAAGCTGCTCCTCGACCCGTACGCCCGAGCCGTCGAGGGTGACTTCGCCCTGCCGCCGGAGGTGTACGGGCACGTGCGGGACTGGCCGCAGCAGCATGTGGCCGACACCGTCCGCGACGACCGGGACTCCGCCCCGTACGTGCCGAAGGGGGTCGTCGTCCAGGACGACGACGACTGGTCGGACGACCGCAGGCCCAAGACGCCCTGGCAGGACTCGGTCATCTACGAGCTGCACGTGAAGGGCTTCACCCAGCAGCACCCCGGCATCCCGGAGCGGCTGCGCGGCACCTACGCGGGGCTCGCGCACCCGGCGGCGATCGAGCACCTCGTACGGCTCGGGGTGACGGCGGTCGAGCTGCTGCCGGTCCATCAGTTCGCGCACGAGGACCATCTGCTCCGGCGCGGTCTGCGCAACTACTGGGGCTACAACTCCCTCGGCTACTTCGCCCCGCACGCCGCCTACTCCTCCTCCGGGACGACCGGCCAGCAGGTCGGCGAGTTCAAGCGGATGGTGCGGGCGCTGCACGCGGCCGGGATCGAGGTCATCCTCGACGTCGTCTACAACCACACGGCGGAGGCGGGCGAGCTCGGCCCCACCCTCTCCCTCAAGGGCATCGACAACCGCGGCTACTACCGGCTGCAGTCCGACGCGCGCCGGTACGCCGACTACACGGGCTGCGGCAACACGCTGCACGTCGTCCAGCCGCAGGTGCTGCGGCTCATCACCGACTCGCTGCGGTACTGGGTGACGGAGATGGGCGTCGACGGCTTCCGCTTCGACCTGGCGGCGGCGCTCGCCCGCTCGATGCACGACGTCGACATGCTCTCGCCGTTCCTCGCGGTCATCGCCCAGGACCCGGTGCTGCGGCGGGTCAAGCTCATCGCCGAGCCCTGGGACGTGGGCAACGGCGGCTACCAGGTCGGCGCCTTCCCGCCCCTGTGGACGGAGTGGAACGACCGCTACCGGGACGCCGTACGGGACTTCTGGCGGGGCGCGCTGCCCGACGTGCGGGACCTCGGCTACCGGCTCTCCGGCTCCAGCGACCTGTACGCCTGGGGCGGGCGGCGGCCGTACGCCTCCGTCAACTTCGTCACCGCGCACGACGGCTTCACCCTCCGGGACCTCGTCACGTACGAGCGGAAGCACAACGAGGCCAACGGCGAGGGCAACAGGGACGGCACCCACGACAACCGCTCCTGGAACTGCGGGGCCGAGGGCGAGACCGACGACCCGGGGATCGAGGGGCTGCGGCTCCGGCAGCAGCGCAACCTCCTCACCACCCTCCTCCTGTCGACCGGGGTGCCGATGCTCGTCGCCGGCGACGAGATGGGCCGCACCCAGGGCGGCAACAACAACGCCTACTGCCAGGACAACGAGATCAGCTGGCTCGACTGGTCACTGCCGGAGGACCCCGGCCGGGCCCAGCTCCTCGCCCTGACCCGGCGGCTGCTCGCCCTGCGCCACCGCCATCCGGTGCTGCGCCGCCGGGCGTTCTTCTCCGGACGGCCGCAGGGCGCGGACGGGCTGCGGGACCTGGCCTGGTTCGGCGCGGACGGCGGCGAGATGACGGAGCGGGACTGGTACGCGCCGACGGCGACGCTCGGTCTGTACCTCTCGGGCCGCGACATCCCGGGCCGGGACGAGCGCGGGGAGCAGATCACGGACGACAGCTTCCTCGCCGTCCTGCACGCCGGATCCCGGCCGCTGGAGTTCCGGCTGCCGGGACCGCCGTGGGCGGAGTCGTACGAGCTCGTCGTGGACACCGCCCGGGAGGACCAGTCGGGCGCACCGGGGACGGAGTACCGCGGCGGGGAGCCGATCACGGTGGGCGCGCGTTCGACGGTGCTGCTGCGGGTGAAGGCCTGAGGGGGCGGTCAGGAACGGCCCAGGATCCCGCGGTCGTAGCCGGCGGCGACGGCGGCCGCGCGGTCCTTGACGCCCAGCTTGCCGTAGATGTGGGTGAGATGGGTCTTCACGGTGGCCTCGCTGATGAAGAGCTCAGCGGCGATGGCGCGGTTGGCGGTGCCCTTCGCGACGAGGCCGAGGATCTCGCTCTCGCGGGCGGACAGGGTGGTGTCGGCGACGGCGACGGGCGTGCGGACGGCGGTGACCAGGCGGGTGGCGACGGCCGGGGAGAGGACGGTGCGGCCCTCGGCGGCGGAGCGTACGGCGGCGAACAGCTCCTCGCGCGGCGCGTCCTTGAGGAGGTAGCCGGTGGCGCCCGCCTCGATCGCCGGGAGGGTGTCCGTGTCCGTGTCGTACGTGGTGAGGACGAGGACCCGCGAGCGGGCGCCGCGGCGGGTGAGTTCGGCGATGGCGTCGACGCCGTTGCCCGCGGGCATGCGCAGGTCCATGAGGACGACGTCCGGGTCGAGGCGCAGGGCGAGTTCGACGCCCTCGACGCCGCCGGAGGCCTCGCCGAGGACGCGGAAGCCGGAGCCGGCCGCGGTGAACATGCCGCGCAGGCCGTCCCTGACGACGGGGTGGTCGTCGACGATGAGAAGGGTGATGTCAGTCATGGCGCGCCCCACGGTACGCGGGCGGAGATCGCCGTGCCCTCGCCCGGGGCCGTCTCCACGGTGACGGAGCCGGTGAGCCGTTCGGCGCGGGACCGCATGCCGTCGAGGCCGAACCCGCCGCCCGTGGCGTCGTGTCCGGGCCGGGCGAGCGGGTCGAAGCCGCGGCCGTCGTCCCGTACGTCGAGGGTGATCTCGTCGTCCATGTAGGAGAGGGTGACGCCGGCCCGGGAGGCGCCGGAGTGGCGGGCGGCGTTGGACAGGGCCTCCTGGGCGATCCGCAGGAGGGTGGCGGCGACCTCGCCGTGGAGCGGGAGCTCGGTGCCGGTGACGGTGAACCGGGTGTCGACGCCGGTGCGTTCGGCCCATTCGGCGACGGTCTTGCGCAGGGCCTCGGGCAGGGTGTCGTGCTCCAGGGCGACGGGGCTCAGGTTCCGCACGGAGCGCCGGGCCTCGCCGAGGCTGTCCCGGGCGAGGTCGGCGGCCCGCCGGAGGTGGACGTCGGCGCGCTCGCGGTCGGGGATGGCGGCCGCGGCCTGGAGCTGGGCGATGACGCCGGTGAGGCCCTGGGCGATGGTGTCGTGGATCTCGGCGGCGAGCCGGCGGCGCTCGTGGGCGACCCCGGCCTCCCGGGCCTGGAGGAGGAGTTGGGCCTGGAGGGCCGCGTTCTCGGCGAGGGCCTGTTCGAGGCGGGCGTTGGTGCGGCCGAGTTCGGCGATGGTGGTGGCGCGTTCGGCGGCCTTCTCGGCCTCCTTGCCGCCGAGGTGGGAGAAGACGGCGACGAGGGAGAGGTTGAGGGCGAACAGTCCGCCGAAGGCCAGCCAGTTGACGAGGGCGGCGGGCGGCAGTCCGCCGGACTGGGAGCCGGCCATGGTGACGGCGGTGACGAGGAGTCCGACGCGGGAGGCGCGGCGGGGCAGGAGGTGCTCGGCGTCGAAGTAGCCGATGCAGGCGTAGATCGCGAAGAAGGGGTTGAGCCAGGTGAGGGCGAAGGCCAGGGCGGTACGGAGGGTGAAGTAGCCGACGGAGGCGGGCCCGGGCGCCCCGAACACGAGCACGGGCGCCGTACCGGGCGGTTCGGCGTCGGGGCCGGGCTCCCGGTCCCGCGCGCGGGCGGCCCGGGCGCAGTGGCGGTTCCACCCCGCCTGGAGGACGAGCGCGGCGAGTACCAGGGCCCCGGCGGCGACCTCCTCCCCGCCGCTCATCAGCATCTCCGCCGCAGCGGCGGAGATGACGGTGGCGACGGCGAGCAGCCCGTAGGGCCCCCAGCGGAAGAACTGGCGCCAGCGCTCCTCGACGGTGGTGGGCATCGGGCCCTCTCCTTCTCCCTCTTCCGCTCTCACTCGCGGACGGTCACTGCCAGCGGAACCAGCGCACCGAGGCGGCGGTCAGCAGGACCGTCCACGTGCCCATCACGGTGAGCGCGGCCCAGCCGGGCCAGCCGCCGGACATGGCCGTGTCCAGCGCCCTGGAGGCGGCGCCGTACGGGGTGAGCTGGACGAACTGCTGCAGAGTACGGGGCATCGCCTGGACGGGCACCCAGACACCCGCCGTGAACATGGTGGGGAAGAAGACGACCGAGCCGACGGCGGTGGCGATCTTCTGCGTACGGGAGACCGCGCACACGGCGGCGCCGAGCGCGAGACCGCCCGCGACGGCGAGGAGCAGGGCGAGGGCGTAGCCGGGGAGGTTCGCCGGCAGGGCGACGCCGAAGGCGAGGCGGCCGACCGTGATCACGAGCAGCGAGGAGACGAGCGCGGCGGCCGCGTGCAGCGCGAGCTGGGCGGTCAGCAGCGCCCCGGGGCGTACGGGGGTGGTGGACATCCGGCGCAGGATGCCGCGTTCGCGGTAGCCGGCGAGGACCGGGGGCATGGCCTGGAGCCCGGACATGATCAGGGCGAAGAGGACGGCGACGGGGACGTAGAGGTCGATGACCCGGCGTCCGCCGAGGTCGGCGGAGGCCTCGCGGAAGGAGGGGATCAGGCCGAGGATCACGAGCAGGACGGTCGGCGAGACCATCACCCAGAACAGGGCGCCTGGCTCCCGGGTGAAGAGCCGGGCCTCGGTGCGCAGGACGGCGCGGGTGGCGCGGGTGGCCTTCGTGGTGGCGGTCGTGGTGACGGTGGCGCTCATCGGGGGTCGGCTCCTGTCAGGTCGAGGAAGGCGTCGTCGAGGGTGGCGTCGGTGACCCGGAGCTGGCCGGCCGTGACGCCCCGGCGGGCGAGGAGGGAGACGAAGGCGGCGACGGTCTCGTCGGTGCCGTCGACGACGGTCCGGCCGTCCCTCGTCGCCACGCGCGTGGCCCCGGGCAGCGCGCCGAGTTCCGCCGGGTCGAGCGGGGTGGCCGCGGCGAAGGAGATCTCCTTGGCGGCGGCCGACCGCCCGATCAGCCCGTCGGGGGTGTCGAGGGCGGCGACCCGGCCCCGGTCGATGACGGCGATCCGGTCGCAGAGACGCTGTGCCTCCTCCATGAAGTGGGTGACGAGCAGGACGGTCACCCCGTCCGCCCGGACGGACTCGACGAGCGACCAGGCCTCGCGGCGGGCGCGCGGGTCGAGGCCCGCGGTGAGTTCGTCGAGGACGACGACCTTGGGCCTGCCGATCAGCGCGAGGGCGATGAAGAGCCGCTGCTTCTGTCCGCCCGAGAGCTTTCCGAAGCGGGTCCTCAGGTGGGGCAGCAGCCCGAGCCGCTCCGCGAGCGCGTGCCGGTCGGCGGGCCGCTCGTAGAAGGAGGCGTACAGGTCGAGCGCCTCACGGACGGTCAGCTTCTGCTGGAGCTCGCTCTCCTGGAGCTGGACGCCGAGGACCCTCGTGACCTCGTCGCGCTGTGTGCCGGGGTCGTACCCGCAGACGCGCACCCGCCCCTCGTCGGGGGTCCGCAGTCCCCCGACGCACTCCACGGTGGTGGTCTTGCCGGCGCCGTTGGGTCCGAGGATCCCGAAGATCTCGCCCTCGCCGACCTCGAAGGAGACCCCGTCGACGACCTTCCGGTCGCCGTAGGCCTTGTGCAGTCCCCGCACCTCGATCGCTGTCATGGCCCCAGCCTGTCGATCCGGCCCGGCCGTCGGTATCGGCCATCGCGCTCGAAGCGGCATCAACCGATCGGTTGACGGCCGGTACGACCCCGGGGGCCGCGGGAGCGTGCGCGTACGGCCGAAAAACGGATGAGACGTGTCAGTGGTGAACCGTATGGTCGGACCTGATGCCCGAGAAACCCTTGCCCCCGGACCAGTCCACCGAGGATTCCCCCGTGACCTCCTCCCCCGACCGCTCGGCGGTGCGCACGCTGTTGCGGCTGTGGCCGTACGTCCGGCCCGTGCGGGCGCGGTTGTTCGCGGCCGCGCTCGTCGCGATCGTCGCCTCCTGTCTGTCGCTCGTCATTCCGCTCGTCCTGAAGTGGATGGTCGACGGGCCCGTCGCGGACCGCGATCCGGGCGGGGTGTGGCTGGGGGCGCTGTACCTGCTGCTCCTCGGGATCACCGAGGCCGTGCTCTTCGGGTACCGGCGCTGGCTGGTGGCGCGGCCGCTCTCCGGGGTCGAGGCACGGATGCGGTCCGACCTGTACCGCAGGCTCCAGCGGCTGCCGATCGCCTTCCACGACCGGTGGGCGTCGGGGCAGCTGCTCTCGCGCGGGACGACCGACCTGATGCTGGTCCGGATGTTCCTGGCCTTCCCGCTGACCTTCCTGCTGGTCAACGCCGTGACGATCCTCGCCGGATACGTGCTGCTGCTCGCCCAGGACTGGTCCCTCGGCCTGGTGCTGCTCACTCCCGTCCTGCCGCTGGTGATCGTCTGCTCGCTCTTCGAGAGCCGGTACGGGGTGGTGGCGCGCCGCGCCCAGGACCAGGTGGGCGACCTGACGACGGTCGTGGAGGAGAGCGTCCTCGGCATCCGGATCGTCAAGGGTTTCGGCCGGCACCGCAGCCAGGCCCGGGCCTTCCGGTCCCTCGCGGAGCTGCTGCGGGGCACCGAGCTGACCAAGGCCCGGTTGCTCGCGATGATCTGGGCCGTCATCACCGTCGTCCCCGAGCTGGCCATCGGGGCGGCTCTGGTCCTCGGCACCGTGCAGGTGGCGGACGGCGATCTGTCGGCGGGCACGCTCGTCGCGTTCCTCTCGACGGCGCTCGCGCTGCGCTGGCCGGTGGAGTCGATCGGCTTCCTGCTCGCGATGAGCCAGGAGGCGGCGACCGCGACGGAGCGGTACTTCGAGGTGATGGACGCGGAGGAGGAGGCGGAGACGGCCGCCTCCTCGACCCCGGCGGACGGATCCGACGGGGTGCGCTTCGAATCCGTGTCGTTCCGCTACCCGGACGCGCCGGACGGCACACCGCCCGTCCTGGACGGGATCGATCTGCACATCCGGCCCGGCGAGACGCTGGCCCTGGTCGGCGGCACGGGTTCCGGCAAGACGACGCTCACCGCGCTCGTACCGCGTCTGCACGAGGCGACCGGCGGCCGGATCCTGCTGGACGGCGAGGACATCGCGCTGATGGAGCGGGACCGGCTGCGGACCCTGGTGTCGGTGGCCTTCGAGGAGCCGACGCTGTTCTCGGCGAGCGTCGGGGAGAACGTCCTGATGGGCGCCGGGGCCGGGGCCGGCGAGCCGGAGCTGCGGCGCGCCCTGGGCGTGGCGCAGGCGGACGGCTTCGTCGACCGGCTGCCGGACGGGACGGCGACGCAGGTCGGCGAGCAGGGCCTGAGCCTGTCGGGCGGTCAGCGGCAGCGGCTCGCGCTGGCCCGCGCGGTGGTCGGCAGGCCCCGCTTCCTGGTCCTCGACGATCCCCTCTCGGCGCTCGACGTGCACACGGAGGCGCGGGTGGAGGCCGCCCTGCGGGAGGTCCTGCGCGAGACGACGGCGCTGGTCGTGGCGCACCGCCCGTCGACGGTGATGCTGGCCGACCGGGTCGCGCTGCTCTCGCGGGGCCGCATCACGGCGGTGGGCACGCACCAGGAACTGCTGCGGAGCAGCGAGGAGTACGCCTGGCTGATGTCCGGCGCGGACAGGTCCGACGACGAGGGGAACGAGAACCGATGACGGACACCACCGTCGCGACAAGGGACGAGGCCCAGGAGGCTCCCCTCCCCGGCACACCGCCCGCGGACCCCTTCGACCGCGACGACCTGCCGACACCCCAGGGGGCGACGGGCGCGCTGCTGCGTTCCCTGCTCGCCAGCCACCGCCTGCGGGTCACGGCCGCCGCGCTGATCCTCCTCGTCAAGGAGGCGGCGGTCCAGGCGGGCCCGCTGCTCGTCGCGTACGCCATCGACCGGGGCGTCCCGGCGTTCCGGGCCGGGGACCACGGCCCGGTGGCGGCGGTGGCGCTCGGCTACCTGCTCTGCGCCGCGCTCTCGGGAGTCCTCCAGTACGCGTTCGTACGGGTGGCGGCCCGCGTCAACCAGGACGTGCTCCTGGACCTCCGGGGCCGGATCTTCCGTCACGCCCAGGTCCTGAGCGTGGACTTCCACGAGCGCTACACCTCGGGCCGGCTGATCTCCCGCTCCACGACGGACGTGGAGTCACTCCGCGAACTCCTCTCGGAGGGCCTCCAGGAACTGATCGGCGTGGTCCTCTCCTTCGTCTCCATCGCCGCCGTCCTGCTCTGGCTGGACCTCGGCATCGGTGCGGTGGCGGTGGCCTCCTTCGTCCCGCTGTACCTCCTGGTGCGGCTCTACCGCCGCCGGGCGGGCGCGGTCTACGCCGAGCGGTCCACGGCGATCGCGGGCGTGATCGTGAAGTTCGCGGAGACGATGAACGGGATCCGGCCGGTCCGGGCGTTCCGCCGCGAGGAGACCAACGACGCCGAGTTCGCGGTGCTCAACCACCGGCACGAGCGCAGCAACGGCGACGCGCTCCTGGAGATGGCCCGCTACGTCGTCGGTTCGCGGCTCGTCGCGAACACGGCGGTGGCGGGCATGTGCCTGTGGGGCGCGTACCGCGTGGCGGGCGGCACGCTGGAGCTGGGCGTCCTGGCGGCGGCCGTGCTGTACATGCGGCGCCTGTACGACCCGATCGACCGCCTGGGCATGTTCCTCAACTCGTACGAGTCGGCGGCAGCCAGCCTCGCCAAGATCGCGGGCCTCCTGGCCCAGGAGCCGGGAGTCCCGGAGACGACAGCCCCCCGGGAACTGCCCAACCGCACGGACGCACCCGGCCGCGAGGTGGTCTTCGAGAAGGTCCGTTTCGCGTACCGGACGGGCGGCGAGGTCCTGCCCGCCTTCGACCTGACGATCCCGGCGGGCCAGACGGTGGCGGTGGTGGGCGCGACGGGCGCGGGCAAGTCGACGCTCGCCAAGCTCCTGGCCCGCTTCTACGACCCGACGGACGGCCGGGTACTGCTCGACGGCATCGACCTGCGGGATCTCACCACACCGGACCTGCGACGAGGCGTGGTCATGGTGACCCAGGAGGCGTTCCTCTTCTCCGGCACGGTGGCGGAGAACATCGCGATCGGCCGACCGGACGCGACCCGCGACGAGATCGAGGAGGCGGCGAAGGCCATCGGGGCCCACGAGTTCATCGCGAACCTCCCGGACGGCTACGACACGGACGTACGCAAGCGCGGCGGCCGGATCTCGGCCGGCCAGCGCCAACTGGTGGCCTTCGCCCGGGCGCTGCTCGCGGACCCGGCGGTCCTGATCCTGGACGAGGCGACGAGCTCGCTGGACGTGCCGGGCGAGCGGGCGGTGCAGCGGGCGATGGACACGGTCCTGGCGGGCCGTACGGCGGTGGTCATCGCCCACCGCCTCTCGACGGTCGAGGTGGCGGACCGGGTCCTGGTGATGGAGTCGGGCCGGGTGGTCGAGGACGGCACTCCGAAGAGCCTGGTCTCGGGCGAGGGCCACTACGCGGGCCTGCACCGAGCGTGGCGCGACAGCCTGGTGGGCTGAGGGCCTTGGCTTGCCGGGCCCTGGTTGCGCCCGTGGGCAGGACCAGGTGGAGGCATTCGGGCCGCGCCCTTATCGCTCGCCACGCGTTTTCCGGTGCCGTGGCGTTGATGGAGGGGATGGCGAATTGAAGTGGTCTCCTGGCTCGCGCCAGGAGATTCCCCCCTGCCTCGCGGCGGTGGGCTTGACGCGTCGGGCGCGCCTGGCGACTGCCCTTCCGGCAGCCGGGACGAGCGCGAGGCCCATCCGGTACAGGTGCAAGACGTTCCTGGATGCATTGTGGTCGGCGTTGCCTGACCAGCCGCAGTCGGGGTTCTTGCACACGAACGTGGCCTGGTTCTCCCTGCTGCCCGGCGTGGTGCGACCACATGCCGAGCAGCGCTGGGAGGTGCCAGGGGCGGGGACCTTCGCCAGCGTGCCGCCGTTGCGGACTGTCTTGTACGTCAGCAGCTCGAACGTGCGGCTCCACGCCTCCTGGCTGATAGAGCGGTTCAGGCCGGACTTCTGGGCGACGTTCTTCCCTGGCTGATCGATGGTTCCCTTGGCGGACTTGACCATATTCGTGACGGTGAGTGCTTCCACCACGACGGTGCCGTACTTCTTGGAGATGTCGGCGGTGATCTGATGCTGCCAGTCCGGGTGCCTGCGCTTGGCTCTCGCACGAAGTGCCTGGATCCGGTCATACGTACCCCGCAGACGCCGAGAGGCCTTCTCCCCACGCTTACGGAAGCTATTGCGGTGTGCGGCCCGCCGCTCCAGTCGGGAAAGCTTCGCTTCCTCCTGCCGAGTCAGCCACTCGTCATGGTCGTAGGACTGCCCGTCCGAAAGGGCGAGAGAGAGGTTGACGCCCACATCGACGCCAACCTCAGGACCGGTGTGCGCCTCGGGCCGGGATTCCAGGGTCTGGACACGGAAAGCAATGTGCCAGCCGAGCACGTCCTTGACCAGCCGGGCTCCGGTGATCCGGTTGTCGTTACTGGAGCGCTTGCCGACCGGGAGCTCCTTGGTCCAGCGAAACCGGACACGGCCGACCTTGGGGATGTTGACCAGGCCCCAACGGCGGTGAACACGGATGACATGCAGGTCCCGACCCTGCGGAATGTCCACCGACATCACCGTGCGGAATCGGGCCTTGAAGTTCGGCGCATCCGCCCGGCCGTCCCAGCAGTTCTTCCACGACTGGAAGTACGTCTTCAACACCGCTTGCGCGGCCTGCGCGGGCAGGACACCGAGCCATTCGACGTCCTTGCGGCCCTGCCGGATCGCCGCATCAGCAGCCGCCAGAGAGCGCTGGGACTTGGGGATCATCGTCCACCAGTCGTGCAGCAGGTTCCACATCGTCCGGGCAGCGTGTGCCTGATTGTCAATGAGCCGAATCTGCACAGGCGTCAGCGTGAGTCGGGCCCGATGCCCGAACTGACGCTTGACCATCGCACGTTCACTCACACCTCGAAGCTAGATCACACGGGCAAGCCCATGACCACGATTCCACAAATCGACTGATATTGACGGAAGCCTGCACACACAGTTCGCTTCCATACCCAAGCGCCAGCGCAGCGTGATCACCGATGAGCAACGTACACATCCGCCCTGGACATACGGGCGCCTCCCTGCCCCGCGATGATTGACAGTCCCCGCCCTCGGGCGACGGGTGCCGTCGACGCGGGCCGTCACGCGCGAGTGGGGCGTGGCGACGGCCACGAAGGCGCTCGCGGTGCTGCGCCAGGAGGGTCTGGTGCGGCCCGAGCCGGGGGTGGGCACGGTGGTCGTCACGCCACGACCCCGGCCATGATCCGCCGGACACCCCCTCGGGGTCTCGACGATGGCGCTGTACCGCCATGTGCCGGGCAAGGCCGAGCTGGTGCGGCTGATGGCGGACGCGGCCTGCGGCGAGGTGCCGCTGGGGCCGGTGCCGGCGGAGTGGCGGGTGGGCCTGGAGCGGGGGGCGCGCTGGCTGCGCGGGGTGTACGAGCGGCACCGGTGGATGGCGCAGGCGATGGCCTCGTTCACGCGGCCGGTCGCCGCGCCGAACGCGATGGCGTACATGGAGTGGGTGCTGCGGTCGCTGCGGGGCACTCCGCTGACGCAGGCGGAGAAGATCCACGTCCATCTGCTGGTCTTCGCCTATGTCCAGGGGCTGTCGATGGCGGCCGATCTGGAGGAGCAGGCGCGCCAGGACACGGGGATCTCCGACGGCGAGTGGATGGAACAGAATGAGCCACGCTTCGACGCGATTCAGGCGGGCGGTTCGTACCCCGAGCTGAACCTGGTGACCAGCGGCGGAGACTTCAGTCTGGACCTGGACGCGCTCTTCGAATTCGGGCTCCGGCGAACGCTGGACGGCATCGCGTCCATGATCGACGAAACGTCCGGTTAACGAACACCGACTTCCGGGCAGCGAACGATTTTTGGCCAACTTGCCGACGCACTCATGACAGGTCCCCGTCATTCCTGTCACTCTCTCCCCGGCTCTTCGCATCAATGTTCAGTGCTTCACCCGTACGTGCTCCACAGCTCTCCTTGCTCCGCCCGGTCGGGCCCACCCAGTCCGCCGGTACCCCCCTCGCATAAGGAGTCTGCGTGAGATCCACGCCCAGCCGTCGCGCCACCGCGACCGGCGCTCTGATCGCTGCCGCCGCCATGCTCGCCGTGAGCGTCCAGGCAGGTGCCGCCACCGCGGCCGACGATCCCTGGACCATCGCCCCGAAGGCCCAGCAGGGCACCTCGGCGAACCCCGGCAAGCTCCCGGCCGACCTCACTCCCGCCGAGCGCACCGCGCTCATCAAGGCGGCCGACGCCGACAAGGCCGCCACGGCCAAGTCCCTCGGCCTCGGCGCCCAGGAGAAGCTGGTCGTCCGTGACGTCGTGCAGGACCGCGACGGCACGACCCACACGCGCTACGAGCGCACCTACGCCGGGCTGCCCGTCCTGGGCGGTGACCTGATCGTCGCCGAGACCAAGGCCGGCGCGACCACCGGGGTCACCAAGTCCTCCCGCGCGGAGCTGAAGAACGTCGACCTCGCGGCCACCGTCGCCCCGGCCGCCGCCGAGAAGCAGGCCCTCGGCCTCGCCAAGGCGGAGGGCTCGAAGGAGACCGACGCCGAGCGCGCCCCGCGCAAGGTCGTCTGGATGGCCTCGGGCGCCCCCGTCCTCGCGTACGAGACCGTCGTCGGCGGCCTCCAGCACGACGGCACCCCGAACGAGCTGCACGTCGTGACGGACGCGAAGACCGGCGCGAAGCTGTACGAGTGGCAGGCCGTGCACACCGGCACGGGCAACACCCAGTACAGCGGCCAGGTGACCCTCGGCACCGCGCCCTCGTACACGCTCACCGACACGACCCGCGGCAACCACAAGACGTACAACCTCAACCGGGGTACGTCCGGCACCGGGACGCTCTTCTCCGGCTCGGACGACGTCTGGGGCGACGGCACCCCGCAGAACCTGGAGACCGCCGGCGCCGACGCGCACTACGGTGCCGCCGTCACCTGGGACTACTACAAGAACGTGCACGGCCGCTCCGGCATCCGCGGTGACGGCGCCGGCGCGTACTCCCGGGTCCACTACGGCAACGCGTACGTCAACGCCTTCTGGCAGGACTCCTGCTTCTGCATGACGTACGGCGACGGCTCGGCCAACGCCAAGCCGCTCACCTCGATCGACGTGGCCGCGCACGAGATGACGCACGGCGTCACCTCCGTCACCGCCGGCCTGGTCTACAGCGGCGAGTCCGGCGGCCTCAACGAGGCGACCTCGGACATCTTCGCGGCGGCCGTCGAGTTCTACGCCAACAACGCCCAGGACAAGGGCGACTACCTCGTCGGCGAGAAGATCGACATCCGCGGCAACGGCACGCCGCTGCGCTACATGGACAAGCCGAGCAAGGACGGCTCGTCCAAGGACTACTGGTACTCCGGCATCGGCAGCGTCGACGTCCACTACTCCTCGGGTCCGGCGAACCACTGGTACTACCTGCTCTCCGAGGGCAGCGGCACCAAGACCGTCAACGGCGTGAACTACGACTCGCCGACCTCCGACGGCCTGCCCGTCACCGGCATCGGCCGTGACAAGGCCTCGCTGATCTGGTTCAAGGCGCTCACCACCAAGTTCAACTCCTCCACCAACTACGCCGGCGCCCGCACGGGCACCGTCGCGGTGGCCACGGAGCTGTACGGCGCCGGCAGCCCCGAGGTTCTCGCCGTCCAGCACGCCTGGGCCGGTGTCAACGTCGGTACCCGCCCCGGCGGCACCGAGCCGCCCACGGGCACGGTCTTCGAGAACGCGGCCGACGTCTCCATCCCGGACAACGGCGCCGCGGTCACCTCGACGGTCAACGTCACCGGGATCACCGGCAACGCGCCCTCCACCCTCAAGGTGGACGTGGACATCGTCCACACCTACCGCGGTGACCTCGTCGTCGACCTCGTCGCTCCCGACGGCTCGGTCTACAGCCTGAGCAACCGGTCCGGCGGCAGCGCCGACAACATCCTCCAGACCTTCACCGTGAACGCCTCGTCCGAGGTCGCCAACGGTGCCTGGAAGCTCCGCGTCCAGGACAAGGCCTCGATCGACACCGGCTACATCAACAACTTCAAGCTGACCTTCCCGTAACCCGAGAAGGCCCTGCCTGAAGCGCACCGCCTGAAGTGAAGTGACGGACGCCCGGAGGGAACGTTCCCTCCGGGCGTCCGCGCGTCTGCATACCCTGGGGCGCATGATCAGGGTGCTGCTGGCGGACGACGAGACGATGATCCGGGCCGGGGTCCGGGCCATCCTCACCACCGACCCCGGGATCGAGGTCGTCGCCGAGGCCGGCGACGGCCACGAGGCCGTCGAACTCGCCCGCGTCCACCGGCCCGACGTCGCCCTGCTCGACATCCGGATGCCCCGGCTCGACGGGCTCGGCGCCGCCGAGGAGCTGCGCAGGACCGTCCCGGACACGGCCGCCGTCGTGCTCACCACCTTCTCGGAGGACGCCTACATCGCGCGGGCGCTCGCCGTCGGCGTCAGCGGCTTCCTGCTCAAGTCCGGGGACCCGCGCGAACTCATCGCCGGGGTCCGGGCCGTGGCCGGGGGCGGCGCCGCCCTCTCCCCCGCCGTCGCCCGCCGGGTCATCGACACCCTGGGCGGCGAACGCCTCGGCCGCGCCGCCGAGGCACGGGCCCGCCTGGCCCCGCTCACCGGCCGGGAGCGGGAGGTCGTCGCCCTCCTCGGCGCGGGGCTCTCCAACCAGGAGATCGCCGAGCGCCTGTACGTCGTCGAGGGCACCGTCAAGGCGCACGTGAGCGCCGTCCTCGGCCGCCTGGGGCTCCGCAACCGCGTCCAGCTCGCGGTCCTCGCGTACGAGGCGGGCGTGGTCCCCGATGCGTGAACGCCTCTTCGACCTGGGGCTGTGGCTGCTGCTCTGCGTCCCGGTCCTGCTGAGGTCGGACCCCAACGACGGCGGGAGCTGGACCCAGGTCGCCGTCGGCGTGGTGGTGCTCGGCGGCTGCGTCGCCATCAGCCGGAGGTGGCCGCTGGCGCCGATCACGGTCACGGTCGCGCTGAGCCTCCCCGCCACCCTGGAGCTGTTCACCCCCTCGTACAGCCTGGCGCTCATCGCCTTCGGCTACCTCGCCGGACGCCGCCAGGAGCACACCCGGGGCGCGCTGTGGCTCTTCGTCGCGGTGGCGGCGGTGGGGCTGTTCCTCACCCGGCTCACCGGCACCTCGCTGGGCCAGTGGTTCACCCTGCTGCTCGCGCTGGCGCTCGCGATCGTCGCACCCTGGCTGATCGGCCGTTACGTACGCCAGTACGACCGCCTCGTGCACAGCGGCTGGGAGCTCGCCGACCGGATGGAGCGCGAGCAGGCCGCCGTCGCCGACCGGGAGCGGCTGCGGGAACGCTCCCGGATCGCCGGCGACATGCACGACTCGCTCGGCCACGACCTGGCCCTGATCGCCGTCCGCGCGGGCGCCCTGGAGGTGGACCCGGCCCTCGGCCCCGCGCAGCAGCACGCGGCCGGCGAACTGCGCCGCGCGGCGGCCGACGCGACGGCCCGCCTCCGGGACGTCATCGGCGTCCTGCGCCAGCCCGACGAGGACCCGGCGCCCACGGCGCCGGGCGGCGAGCCGGTCGAGGAGCTCGTCTCCCGCGCCCGCGCCTCGGGCCTCGCGGTCACCCTGACGGTGGCCGGGGAGGGGCACGAACCGGACGGGATGGCCGGGTGGGCGCTGCACCGGGTGGTCCGGGAGGCGCTCACCAACGCGGCCAAGCACGCGCCGGGCGGCAGCGTGGACGTCCGGGTCGACGCCCGTCCCGAGCGCGTCACCGTGGACGTCGTGAGCGGCCCCGGAACCGCCGGTTCGCCGCTCGCCTCGGGCGGCACCGGACTCGTCGGCCTCGACGAGCGGGTACGGCTCGCGGGCGGGGTCCTCACCCACGGCCCCACGTCCGACGGGGGCTTCGCGGTCCGGGCGGCCCTGCCGCGCCGGGCGCCCTCCGGCGCCCCGACCTCCTCCCCCGCCGCGCCCACCTCGGCCCGGGAGCTGGACCGCGTCCGCCGCCAGGTCCGCAAGGGCCTCGCCCAGGCCATCTGGATCCCGCTCGCGCTGCTCGCCGCGCTCGGCCTCCTCATGGCCGGGGTCGCCCTGTGGACCCAGCACCAGTCGTACCTGGAACCGGACGACTACGGCCACATGCGGATCGGCCAGACCCTCACCGCCATCACCGACGCCGAGGACCTGCCCGACCACCCGCTGGACGGCCCGCCGAAGGGCGTTCCGACGGAGCCGCCCGGCATGGACGAGTGCCGGTACTACCGCTCCACGCTGCTCGCCGCGGTCCCGGTGTACCGGCTCTGCTTCGTCGACGGGCACCTCGCCGACAAGGCCGAGGTGCGCTGACGCCGGCTACCGCAGCAGGACGCCCGCTCCCTCCCCCGTCGTCTCCTCCGGCAGTGCCACGAGGCCCGGTTCGGCCGGGTGGGCGAGGAGCGGGTGTGCGGGCAGGACGCGGACCGTGCAGCCGAAGGAGCCGGTCCGGTCGAGCTCCAGGGTGCCGGCGTACGGCTGCCGTCCCTCCAGGTCCGGGCGGCCCGCCGGCTTCAGTGAGACGGTACGGGTGTCCGCGAGGGTGTCGTCGGAGTCGACCCGGCCGGTGACCGCCTGCACCTCGACGTCGTCGGGGCCGAGCGCGCCGAGGGCGACCCGGACCCGGACGACCGGGGTCGCGCCGAGCTCCGCGTGCTCCAGCTCGTCCGCGAGCCCGTCGCCGACCTCGACGTGGTCGACGGAGACCTTGGGCCAGGCCTCCCTGACCCGGGACTTCCAGGCCGCGAGCTCCCGCGCCCGGGCCGGGGTGAGGGCCCTGCGGGCGGCGGCCGCGGGGACGTAGAGCCGCTCGACGTACTCGCGGACCATCCGGTCGGCGAGCACCTTCGGGCCGAGGTCGGCGAGGGTGCGCCGGACCATCGCCGTCCAGCCGGCCGGCACCCCGTCGGGGCCCCGGTCGTAGAAGCGGGGGGCGACCCGGCGCTCGATCAGCTCGTAGAGGGCGGCGGCCTCCAGGTCGTCGCGGCGCTCCTCGTCGGCGGCGGCCGCGCCGTCGGCGGTGGGGATGGCCCAGCCGAACTCGGGCTCGAACCACTCGTCCCACCAGCCGTCGAGGACGGAGAGGTTGAGGCAGCCGTTGAGGGCGGCCTTCATGCCGCTGGTGCCGCAGGCCTCCAGGGGGCGGAGCGGGTTGTTGAGCCAGACGTCGCAGCCGGGGTAGAGGTCGCGGGCCATCTCCATGCCGTAGTCGGGCAGGAAGACGATCCGGTGCCGGACCCGGGGGTCGTCGGCGAAGCGGACCAGCTCCTGCACGAGCCGCTTCCCGCCGTCGTCGGCCGGGTGCGCCTTGCCCGCGACGACGAGCTGCACGGGCCGCTCGGGGTGGAGCAGCAGCGCCCGCAGCCGGTCCTTGTCCCGCAGCATGAGCGTGAGCCGCTTGTACGAGGGGACCCGGCGGGCGAAGCCGATGGTGAGGACGTCGGGGTCGAGGACCGTGTCGGTCCAGCCGAGCTCGGCCGCCGCGGCCCCGCGCTGCCGCCAGGAGGCGCGGAGGCGTTCCCGTACGTCGGTCACGAGCCGTTCGCGCAGGGTGCGGCGCACCTCCCACAGCTCCCGGTCGGTGACGTCCCGGTCGAGCCGGGCGGCCTCGGGGGCGACCCAGGTGGGGGCGTGGACGCCGTTGGTGATCGAGGTGATCGGCACCTCTTCGGTGTCGAAGCCCGGCCAGAGTCCGGCGAACATGGCCCGGCTGACGGCGCCGTGGAGGGTGGAGACGCCGTTGGCGCGCTGGGCGAGGCGCAGACCCATGGCGGCCATGTTGAAGACGCCGGGCTCGCCGCCGAGCGGGGTCTCGTCGCCGAGGGCGAGGACGCGGCCCGTGTCGACGCCGGGGAGCGCGCCGTCCTCGCCGAGGTGGCGGGCGACCAGGCTCCGGTCGAAGCGGTCGATGCCGGCCGGGACGGGGGTGTGGGTGGTGAAGACGGTTCCGGCCCGGACGGTCTCCAGGGCGCTGTCGAAGTCGAGCCCCTCCTCCTGGAGTTCGCGGATGCGTTCGAGGCCGAGGAGCCCGGCGTGGCCCTCGTTGGTGTGGAACACCTCGGGGTCGGGGGTACCGGTGAGCCGGGTGTACGTCCGGACCGCGCGGACCCCGCCGATGCCGAGGAGCATCTCCTGGAGGAGCCGGTGCTCGCTGCCGCCGCCGTACAGCCGGTCGGTGACGCTCCGTTCGCCGGGGGCGTTCTCCTCGACGTCGGAGTCGAGCATGAGCAGCGGGACGCGGCCGACCTGGGCGATCCAGATGTGGGCGTGCAGGCTGCGCCCGCCGGGCAGGTCGAGGGTGATCCGGGCGGGGGCGCCGTCGGCCTCGCGGAGCAGGGTCACCGGCAGCTCGCCGGGGTCGAGGACGGGGTAGTGCTCCTGCTGCCAGCCGTCGCGGCCGAGGGACTGCCGGAAGTAGCCGTGCCGGTAGAGCAGGCCGACGCCGATCAGCGGGACGCCGAGGTCGCTGGCGGACTTCAGGTGGTCGCCGGCGAGGATGCCGAGGCCGCCGGAGTACTGGGGCAGGGCGGCGGCGACGCCGAACTCGGGCGAGAAGTAGGCGAGGGCGGCCGGCGGTTCGGCCGCGTGCCCGGTGGCCTGCTGGTACCAGCGGGGGGCGTGCAGGTAGGTGTCGAGGTCCTCGGCGGCGGCGGTCAGCCGGGCGAGGAAGTCGGGGTCGGCGGCGAGCGCGACGAGCCGGGGGGCTTCGAGGGCGCCGAGGATCCGGACGGGGTCGGCGCCGGTCCGTCCCTCGGGATCGAGGGACGCGAAGAGCGCGCGGGTGGGCTCGTGCCAGGACCAGCGCAGGTTGTGCGCGAGCTCGGCGAGGGGTCGAAGGGTGTCGGGGAGGACGGGACGCACGGTGAATCGACGGATTGCCTTCACGCGTTCCACCTTCGCAGGCGAGTACGGAGCGGAGTGGACGCACCACGCTGTGCGTCCGTCGTTCCGCTCCGACGTTAGGGCACGGCGCCCCGCCGGGCCACGGCGCGTCGGGGCGCGTGGCGTGTCGGCCGGGGCGCGTCGGGCATGTGGCGTGTCGGCCAGGGCCGGTCGGGGCACATGGCGGGTCGGCCACAGCGCGACGGCCGAGCGCCTCAGCCGATCGCCGGGAGCGGCACCTCGTACGGGGAGCCCCGGTTGACCGTCGCCGGGTCGAAGGCCCCGGTGGCGGCGTACCGCCCGGCGATGGCGGCGAGTTCCTCGGCGGGGATGACCTCGTGGATGTCGGTGAAGCCGTGCGGCGCGCGCTCGTGGGCGAGGTTGATGACGACCTCGGGGCCGAGCCGGCGGTTGGCGCGCTGGAGCGCCGTCATGGCGGGCCGGCGCTCGCGCTCGTACGCGGCGAGGGCCTCGGCCGGGTCGTCGTGCCGGGCCAGCGCGTGGGCGAGGGCGCGCGCGTCGACGATCGACTGGGTGGCCCCGTTGGAGCCGATCGGGTACATGGCGTGGGCGGCGTCGCCGATGAGGGTGGTGCGGCCGTGGGTCCAGCGGTCCAGGGGTTCGCGGTCGACCATCGGGTACTCGTGCGCGGTGTCGGCGGCGCGCAGTACGTCGGGGACGCTGACCCCGTCGAACTCCCAGCCCTCGTAGAAGGGGAGAAACGTTTCCACGGGAACGGAACGGTTCCAGTCGCCCCGCGACGGCTCCTCCGCGGACACGCATCCGGAGTCCGCCGGGCGGGCCAGCGCCCAGTTCACCAGGACCTCCCGGCCTGGACCGGTCGGCCGGCTCATCGGGTACACCACCGCCTTCTGCCGGTCGTCGCCCGCGATGAGCATGAACGAACCCACCGCCCGCGCCGGCATCCGCGACACCCCCCGCCACACCAGCATCCCGTTCCACGGCGGCCCGCCCTCGCCCGGATGCAGCGCGGCCCTGACCGCCGAACGTATGCCGTCCGCCCCCACCAGCACGTCCGGTTCGAGCGAGGCCCGGCCCCTGACGGCCCCCGACCGGTGCTCCAGGCACAGCCGGGTCCGGCCGTCCGGCAGCGGCTCCACCCCGGTCACCCGGACCCCGGTCACCAGCGCCGCCGCGCCGAGCCGGGCCCGTACCGCCCCGGCCAGGACCTGCTGGAGGTGCGCGCGGTGCACCGAGAGCTGCGGCCAGCGGTACCCCGCGCCGAGCCCGCGCGGCTCCCGGGAGATCAGGCTGCCCGAGCGGTGGTAGTAGCGCAGCTCGCGGGTGGGCAGGGCACCCGCCTCCAGCGCGTCGAGCAGGCCGAGGGCGGCCAGTTCGCGTACCGCGTTCGGCATCAGGTTGAGCCCGGCGCCCACCGGGCGGATCGCGGGCGCCGCCTCGACGACGGTGATGCGCTCGAATCCGGCGGCGTGCAGCGAGAGCGCGGCGGTGAGCCCGGCGACACCGCCGCCGGCGATCACGACGTGCGGGCCCTGTCCGTACAGGGCGGAAGCGTGGAGGGACATCGACTGCTCCTTTCGCGCCGCTACGCGGCCGTCGGCCCGACAGGCGCCCCGGCGGGACTGCGCCGCACGGTCGCGCGGCGCACCATGGTCTCGTTCTCCCTGGTCAGGTCGAGGATCGAGCGCAGCAGCGCGACCGGGGCGCCGCCGCTGCCCTCCTCGTACAGGCGCAGGTCGTCGCTGTACGCCTTGCGGGCGATGCCGATGTGCCGGGCCCGGAACGTCTTGAGCACGCGGAGCACCCGGCCGAGCGCCGCCGCCGAGGCCGCCAGCGGGGTCGGCAGCCGGTCCACCTGCTCCCAGGAGGCCGCGGCCGACACCTTGCTCACCGCCGACACCCCGCCCCGGTGGCGGGCGTGGAACTCCCGCCAGGCCGGCAGCGCGTACGGCAGGGACTCGGCCACGAAGCCGTCGTACGCGGGGTCGGAGCGGTCGCACTGCCACAGCGTCAGATCGACCAGCCACAGCGGGACCTGAGCGGCGGCCGGCCCCAGGTAGTCCCGGCCCGCGACCTCGACCTCCTCGAAGTACGGCCGCAGGGTCAGCGCGAAGTACTCCGGGGAGACCTCCGCGACCGTGAGGTCGATCGAGTCCACCATCGCCCGCAGATGACGGGCGACCCGGTCCAGGGCCGCGGCGAACCCGGGGTCGTACGGTTCGAGCCGGGCGATCCGGGAGCAGTCGTCGAGCGCCGCGACCAGGCCGGGGAAGACCATCCGCACCGCCTCCTGGAGGCGGGCCTCCGTCGGATGGCCGGTGTACGAGCGGCGGCGCCGGCCGACCGGGTTCCAGGTCGTGTAGTGGTGGACCGTGTCCCGCGGCACCATGTCCGTGCGGCGGCCGAGGAGTTCCAGCACCGGCAGCACCTCCGGTACGGCCGCGAGCGGCTGCACCCCGTGCCGTTTCAGCGAACCGAGCAGGATGCCGAGGTCCCGCATCGCCGCCAGCGCGGACCCGACGCACCACTGCGCGGCCCGGTCCGGATCGGGGACCAGGGCGCGCAGCGCGACGGTCAGGGCGGCGGTGTCGCCCCGGGCGTTCATCGCGGGCACCGCGGCGAGCAGGGCGTCGGCTCCCAGCGGGTCGGCGGCACGTATGTCCTCGGTCCGATGACGCGGATCGCCGAACAAGGTTCGCTCCTCTTCGTTTGGGGCTCGGTTCGCCTCCGGGGCGCTCGTGCGACTGTCGACGGTCGACCGTGCTCGGTCCCTCGTTCCTCGGGACCTCCGCGCGCTCTCCCTCTCGACAGCCGCGCGCCCCTTCGGCTCACTCGCCTGGTGGTCGTGGGCATCGTTCGGAAGGTGGTGCCGGTCAGCGTCGCTCCGGTACACCGGCACCGGCGTCCTCCGGTGCCGGGGCCCGCTCCGGGAGGTGGAGGCGTACGGAGAGCAGCGCGGCCAGGGCGGCGAGGGCGGCGCCGGTGAGCAGCGCGGCGCGGAAGCCGGCCGTCTCGGCGGTGGCGCGGGCGGCCTCCCCCGCCCCGGTACGGGAGGCGGCGACGGCCACCAGGACGGCGAGGCCGAGGACGGAGCCGAACTGCTGGCTGGTGTTGACGAGGCCGGAGGCGAGTCCGGTCTCCTCGGGCGCGGCCTCGGCCGTGGCGGCCACGTTGGTGGTGACCATGACGAGCGGCAGCGCGGCGCCGAGGAGCAGGCTGGGCGCGAGGACCGTGGTCGCGAAGGTGCCGTCGGCGGTGAGCGCGAGGGCCAGCCACAGGGTGCCGGCGCAGAGCAGTGCGAAGCCGAGGGTCATGGTCCGGTGCAGGCCGATGCGGAAGATCATCCGGCCGGTCTGCGGGGCGACCGCGACGACGACGAGCGAGAGCGGCAGCAGGCCGAGGCCGCCGCCGAGGGGCGCGTATCCGAGGACGCTCTGGAGGTAGAGGCTGACCAGGAAGAACATCGGGAACAGCGTGGTCTGGGCGAGCGCGGCGAGGATGTTGGCGAGGCGGAGCGCGGGGCGGGCGAGCACCGCGGGCGGGACGAGGGGTGCGGCGGCGCGGGTCTCGACGGCGGCGAAGGCGAGGAGCAGGGCGAGTCCGGCTCCCCCGGCGGTGAGGGTGCGGGCGGAGCTCCAGCCGGACTCGGCCGCGCCGACGAGCGCGTAGGCGACGAGCCCGAGTCCGGCGGTCGCGGTGAGCGCCCCGGCGAGGTCGAAGCCGTCGCGACCGGCGTGGTCTTCGCGCCCGCCGTGGTCGTCGAGTCCGGCGTGGTCTTCGCGCCCGCCGTGGTCGTCGAGTCCGGCGTGGTCGCCGCGCCCACCGTGGTCGCCGCGACCGGCGTGGTCGCCGCGACCGGTGTGGCCGCCGCGACCGGTGTGGCCGCCGCGTCCGGCGTGGTCGTCGAGGAGGCGGAGGGCGAGGGCGGCGAGCGCGGCCGCGAGCAGGACGTTCAGCCAGAACGTGGCGCGCCAGCCGAGGAGATCGGTGAGGACGCCGCCGAGGACCGTGCCGAGGACGCCGCCGAGGCCGCCCATCGCGGCGAAAGCGCCGAGCGCCCGGTGCCGGGCGGGGCCGTCGGGGAAGAGCAGGAGCAGCAGGGCGAAGGCGGCGGCCGCCGCGAGGGCGGCGCCGACGCCCTGGGCGGCCCGGGCGGCGACGAGGGCGGCGGCGCCGGGGGCGAGGCCGCCGGCGGCGGAGGCCGCGGCGAGCAGGGCGAGGCCGGCGAGGAAGACCCGCCGGTGGCCGAGGAGATCGGCGACGCGGCCGCCGAGGAGGAGCAGTCCGCCGAAGGTGATCAGGTAGGCGTTGGCGACCCAGGAGAGGCCGGCGGAGCCGGAGCCGAGGTCCGCGCCGACGGAGGGCAGGGCGACGTTGACGATCGCGGTGTCCGTGATCAGCAGCAGCTGGGTGGCGGCGAGGAGCACGAGCGCCCCGCGCCGCGGCCCCCCTGGTCGTGGTCGTGGTCGCGGTGTCGTCACCGGGTCGTCCCCAGGCCGTAGCCGTCGAGACAGGTCTGGGCGAGTCTCTCGCACGCCCCGGCGGAGCCCGCCCAGGTCTGCATGGTCAGGTAGACGTGCGGGGCTCCGTGGTAGAAGCGCTCGTACTGTTCGTGGCGGCCCGCGAACTCGGAACCGAGCGCGTCCCAGGCCAGCTTGAGGAGTTTGAGGCGGTCCTCGGCGGGGTGTCCCGGGGTGCGGAAGTACTGCCGGACCAGCGGCCCGAGTTCGGGGTGGAGGAGGTCCCGGCCGCTCGCCGGCAGCTGGACGAGGGCCCCGCCCGCGAGGAGCTTGATGTCCTGGACGGCGCGCGGGTAGAGCTCGCCGGCCATGATCCGCTGGGCGAAGGAGATCTCCTGGCCCGGCCGGACCCCGCCGCGGCCCTCGTCGACCTCCTCGTACGAGGCTTCGGCGGCGAGCACGAAGGCCTTGGCCTGGGCGACCATGCCGAGGAGCCGGCCGAGGGCCTGGGTGACGGCCGGCAGCTTCTCGGTGCCGTGGGAGCGCGTGACGAGGATCGCGAGGCCGGTGAGGAACTCCAGCTTGGTCCAGAAGCGCGTGGCGGACTGGTGGACGAAGTTCAGGTAGGCCGGGGTCCGCCACCAGATGGCGCCGGTGGTGGCGGGGTCCCGGTAGGTGAGGACCCGTTCCCAGGGCACGAACACGTCCTCGCAGACGAGCATCGCGTCGTTCTCGTCGTACCGGGACGAGAGCGGGTGGTCGAAGACGGACCGGGAGCGCTCCTCGTAGGAGGTGCGGGAGATGAGCTTGAGGCCGGGGGTGTCGAGCCGTAAGGAGAAGGTGACGGCGTGCTCGGTGTCGTCGTCGGCCAGCGGCTCGATGGTGCCGACGAGGATCTCGTCGGCGAAGACCGCCCCGGTGCCGATGGTCTTGGCGCCGCGGACGACGATCCCGCCGTCGCGCTCCTCGACGATCCGGAGCGTGAGGTCGTCCTCGCCGGGGCCCGAGGCCGGGTTGGTGAGGGTGAAGGCGGCGTGCAGGTCGCCCTCGGCGAGCCGGCGGTGGAAGGCGAGGGCCTGCCCGGCGCCGTCGTAGGTCTCGCCGGTGAAGACGGCGGGCGTGGCGGCGAAGCCGGCCGCGCCGGCGGCCATGTAGTCGGGGGTGCGGCCGAGGAAGCCGTAGCTCGCCTCGGCCGTCGTACGGAAGGCCCGGCGCCGGGCCACCAGGTCCTCGTACGAGCGGGGCACGGCGTAGGCGCGGCGCACTCCGCCCTGGACGAGGACGGGGTGGTGCACGGGGTCGTCGGCGAGGTCGTACAGACCGGCGAAGGAGGCCGCCGAGGCCCGGAAGGCGGGGTGTGCGGTGACGTCCTTGACCCGTTCCCCGTCGAGCCAGATCTCGCGCCCGTCCCGCAGCGCCTCCAGATACTCCTGCCCGGACCTCGTCACCGGTCGCTCGCCTCTCCTCGGGTGTCACGGCTCTGCCGTCCCGAGCCTGTCCGGCGAGGTCCGTCCGGGCAATGAACGTCCGTCCAGGGGTTCTTAAGAACCGGCCAGCCCCGGCGCGCCGCCTGGACCCGGCGGCGCCGGCCTGACCGGGCGGCACGCGCCCGGTCCGGGCCGCGCCCCCGGAGCAGGCGCGCGCCACCGGGATCGGGCGGCGCGCTACCGGGATCAGGCGGCCCTGACGACCCCCGCGCGGTACTCGCCCGGTGTCACCCCGAACCATTTGCGGAAGGCGAGGTGGAAGCCGACGGCGCTCTGGTAGCCGACGCGGGCGGGCAGGGCCGACTGCGGGAGCGAGGTCTCGGAGAGGAGCCGTACGGCCTCCTGCATGCGGCGGGCGGCGAGGTAGCGGGCCGGGGACTCGCCGACCAGGTCGCGGAAGGCGGCCGTGAAGGCGGAGCGGGACATGCCGACCTCCCGGGCGAGGGAGTCGATCGTCCACGGTTCGGCGAAGCGGGTCGCCATCATCACCACGGCCCGGCTGATGCCGGGGTGGCGCAGCAGGGGCAGCGAGGCCGGGTTGTCGGCGAGTTCGCGGAGGAGCGGGCGGAGCGCGAGGACGAGTGCCATCTCGAAGGCGCGCAGGGTGATGAGCCGGTCGCCGGGGCCGACGGGCCGGTCGGGTGCGGCGAGCAGCCGGAGGGTGTCGCGGAGCAGGGGTTCGCGGTCGACCTGGGCGCCGTCGAGGACGAGCGCCCAGGGCAGCGAGGTGTAGAGGCCGGTGGCGGCGCTGGCGTCGTAGTGGAGTCCGGCGCAGAGCAGCCGGGCCTCGGGTCCCGTGCCCTCGATGACTATCTCGCCGGAGGTGCCGGGCTGCCGTTCGGGCAGGACGGCCTTGAGGGGGACGCCCTGGCGCTCGGGCCGGTCGGAGAGGCGGTGCGCGGTGCCGGTGGGGAAGACGACGAGGTCGCCGGCGTGCAGTTCGACGGAGGCCTCCCCGTCGGTGGTGATCCAGCAGTCGCCCTCGACGACGTAGTGGAGGACGGCGCAGCTGCGCTCGGCGTCGCCCTCGATGGCCCAGGGGGCGCGGACGTGCCAGCGGCTGTCGAAGACTCCGGTGAGCCGGAGGGGTTTCAGTAGTTCGCTCAGCAGGTCCTCGCGCTCGGCACTGGTGTCGTGCCGCGCGCACTGGTCGTGACGGTCGGTTCCCACGGTTTCCATGGACGATCCTTCAACTTCCGCCCCGGTTTGTTAATTGAACGGCCGAAGCCGTCGCGGCGAGCCTGGAAGCAGCCGACACGACAGCAGCGACAGCCTATCGAAGGGCCTCAGAAACACATGTCCAGTCAGATTCCGATGCGGGTGGCGGTCGTGGGCGCGACCGGGTTCCAGGGCGGCGCGGTGGCCCGCCTGCTGGTCGAGCGGCACCACCGGGTGCGCGCCCTGACGCGGCGCCCGGAGGCCGACCGGCCGCCGCTTCCCGGCGCCTTCTTCCTCGCCGGCGACCTGGGGCGGCGGGCCGAGGTGCGGCGGCTCTTCGAGGGGGCGACGCACGCGTTCGTCACGATGCCGCTGGTGTACGCCCCGGAGCGGGTGGAGGCGTACGCGCGGAACGTCGCGGACGCGGCCCTGGAGGCGGGTGTCCTCCGGCTGGTCTTCAACACCAACACCCGTATCCCGCACGGGCCGACGGAGTACGCGGCGTTCGAGACGCGCCGCCTCGCGGAGGAGGTGCTGCGGGACAGCGGGGTGCCGCTGGTGGTGATCCGGCCGCCGGTCTACCTCGACAACCTCTTCTCGCCGTGGAACGGTCCCGCGCTCGTCGACGACGGGGTGCTCGCCTATCCGCTGCCGGAGTCCGCGCGGACGGCGTGGCTCTCGCACCGGGGTCTTGCCGAGGCGGCCCTCGCGGCCCTGACCGGGGAGGGCCTGGAGGGGCGCACCTTCGACATCGGCGGCTCGACGGCGCTGACCGGTGGCGAACTCGCGGCCGCCTTCGGCCGGGGCCTCGGCCGGACGGTGCGGTACCAGGAGCTGGATCCGGTCGACTTCGAGCACGGACTGGCCGAACTCGTCGGCCCGGAGGCGGCGGCCGGGGTGGCGGGGGTCTACCACTTCATGGCGAGCGAGACGGACCCGCTGCTCATGGCGGGTGACGACGGGGTGTCGGCGGAGGTGCTCGCGCTCGAACCGGCCCCGGTGGAGGAGTGGGTGGCCCGCCAGCCCTGGCAGGTCTGGTCGACGGACTCGGAGGAGCCGGACACGTCCTCGCGCCACTGACCCGCCGCGCGGGAACCGGCCCCGTCCCCCTCGGACGGGGCCGCTTGGCGTCCGCCAGGGCGAGTGAGCCGAAGGGGCGCGCCGGGGGAACGGGGTCGAGCGCGCGGAGGATCGTGAGGAACGAGCGATTCGAGCACGGTCGACCCCGTGAGCCCGGCTGGAGCGCCCCGGAGGCGAACCGAGCCCGAAAAAAGGGGTGCCCCGGAGGCGAACCGAGCCCCAAAGAACGGCAAGCGGGGCTCGTTTCCGGTCGTCCGGGCACTTGCCCGCACGGCTACGTCCGAGTAGTTAACAAGGCGCCGGATTGCTCACCCGGGAACCGGGGGAAGGCTCCTCCGGTACACCCCCGAAACCGTCCCCCGTGAACCCCGTATCGGACCCCGTACTCCCTGTGGACCCGCCATTCGAGTGAACGCGGACAGGAGCGGCCATGCCCGCAACCCGCCGGCCGTCGACGGAGCTAAAAAGAGCGCACCACCACCCGCACCCCCGTAACCCGTCAGGTGATGCCGTGAATCCGCTCATGGGACGCATTCCCGTACTGGACGTACGCCCGCTGGTCGACTGTGGCCGGCGCCCCGCGAAAGCGGTGGCCGGAGAGTCCTTCGAGGTGACGGCGACCGTCTTCCGCGAAGGCCACGACGCGGTCGCCGCCAATGTCGTACTTCGTGGCCCGTCGGGCCGCCCCGGCCCGTGGACCCCGATGCGTGAACTGGCCCCCGGTACCGACCGATGGGGTGCCGAGGTCACCCCCGGCGCCGAGGGCCGATGGACGTACACCGTCGAGGCGTGGAGCGATCCGTTGGCCACCTGGCGCCATACGGCGAAGATCAAGATCCCGGCCGGGATCGACTCCGAACTGGTCCTCGCCGAGGGGGCCGAGCTGCACGAGCGGGCCGCGAAGGGCGTCCCGAAGAAGGGCGGCGGCCGGGAGGCCGTGCTCGCCGCCGCGGACGCGCTGCGTGACGTGGCCCGTCCGGCCGCCGTCCGGCTCGCGGCGGCGCTCGCCCCGCGGGTGGTCGACTCCCTCGACCGGTACCCGCTGCGCGAACTCCTCTCCTCCTCGCCCGCGTTGCCGCTCCAGGTGGAGCGGGAGCGGGCCCTGTTCGGCTCCTGGTACGAGTTCTTCCCGCGCTCGGAGGGCGTGCGGAAGGTGAAGGGCCGTACGGTTCCGGGGAACTTCCGGACCGCGGCCGAACGGCTCCCGGCGGTCGCGGCGATGGGCTTCGACGTGGTGTACCTGCCGCCGGTCCACCCGATCGGCGAGACCCACCGCAAGGGCCCGAACAACTCCCTGTCGGCCTCTCCGAACGACGTGGGCGTGCCGTGGGCGATCGGCTCCCCCGAGGGCGGGCACGACGCGCTCCACCCGGACCTGGGCACCTTCGAGGACTTCGACGCGTTCGTGGCGCGCGCCCGGGAGCTGCGTCTGGAGATCGCGCTGGACTTCGCCCTCCAGTGTTCGCCGGACCACCCGTGGGTGGAGAAGCACCCGGAGTGGTTCCACCACCGCCCGGACGGTTCGATCGCGTACGCGGAGAACCCGCCGAAGAAGTACCAGGACATCTATCCCATCGCCTTCGACGCCGACATGGACGGGATCGTCGCGGAGACCGTGCGGGTGCTGCGGCACTGGATGGACCACGGCGTGCGGATCTTCCGGGTCGACAACCCGCACACCAAGCCGGTGGTGTTCTGGGAGCGGGTGATCGGCGAGATCAACGGCGCCGACCCGGACGTGATCTTCCTGGCGGAGGCCTTCACGCGGCCCGCGATGATGCGGACCCTCGGCGCGATCGGCTTCCAGCAGTCGTACACGTACTTCACCTGGCGCAACACCAAGGAGGAGCTGACGGAGTACCTCACCGAGCTGTCCGGGGAGACGGCCGCGCAGATGCGGCCGAACTTCTTCGTGAACACCCCCGACATCCTGCACGCCTACCTCCAGGACGGTGGCCGGCCCGCGTTCGAGGCGCGGGCGGTGCTGGCCGCGACGCTCTCGCCGTCCTGGGGCATGTACGCCGGGTACGAGCTGTGCGAGAACACCCCGCTGCGTGACGGCAGCGAGGAGTACCTGGACTCGGAGAAGTACGAACTGCGGCCGCGTGACTGGGAGTCGGCGGAGCGGGCCGGGGCGACGATCACTCCGCTCATCACCGCCCTGAACCGGATCAGGCGCCGTCACCCGGCGCTCCGCAGGCTGCGGAACCTGACCTTCCACGACACCGACAACCCGCAGGTGATCGCGTACAGCAAGCGATCGGGTTCGAACACCGTTCTGATGGTCGTCAACCTCGACCCGCACCACACCCAGGAGGCGACGGTCTCGTTGGACATGCCGGAACTCGGCCTCGACTGGCACGAGACCGTGCCGGTGCGCGACGAGCTCACCGGCGAGACCTATCACTGGGGCAGGGCCAGCTACGTGCGCCTAGAGCCGGGTGTCACACCCGCGCACGTCCTCGTCCTGCGACCGTCCCCGCAGACCGGAGGGTCACCCACAACATGACTGTCAACGAGCCCGTCCCCGACACCTTCGAGGACACCCCCGCCAAGGACCGCGATCCCGACTGGTTCAAGCGGGCCGTCTTCTACGAGGTCCTCGTCCGCTCCTTCCAGGACAGCAACGGCGACGGCGTCGGCGACCTGAAGGGCATCACGTCCAAACTGGACTACCTCCAGTGGCTGGGCGTGGACTGCCTCTGGCTGCCGCCGTTCTTCAAGTCCCCGCTGCGGGACGGAGGCTACGACGTCGCCGACTACACCTCGGTGCTCCCCGAGTTCGGCGACCTGGCCGACTTCGTCGAGTTCGTCGACGCCGCCCACCAGCGCGGAATGCGCGTGGTCATCGACTTCGTCATGAACCACACGAGCGACCAGCACCCGTGGTTCCTGGAGTCCCGGCGCGACCCGGACGGTCCGTACGGCGACTACTACGTCTGGGCGGACGACGACAAGCAGTACGCGGACGCGCGGATCATCTTCGTCGACACCGAGTCCTCCAACTGGACCTTCGACCCGGTCCGCAAGCAGTACTACTGGCATCGCTTCTTCTCGCACCAGCCGGACCTCAACTACGAGAACCCGACCGTGCAGGAGGAGATCCTCTCCGCGCTGAAGTTCTGGCTGGACCTGGGGATCGACGGCTTCCGCCTCGACGCGGTGCCCTACCTGTACCAGCAGGAGGGCACCAACTGCGAGAACCTTCCGGCGACCCACGGCTTCCTCAAGCGGGTCCGCAAGGAGATCGACGACCACTACCCGGACACGGTCCTGCTCGCCGAGGCGAACCAGTGGCCGGAGGACGTCGTCGACTACTTCGGCGACTTCCGCTCGGGCGGCGACGAGTGCCACATGGCCTTCCACTTCCCGGTCATGCCGCGGATCTTCATGGCGGTGCGGCGCGAGTCGCGGTACCCGGTCTCCGAGATCCTCGCGAAGACCCCGGAGATCCCCTCCGGCTGTCAGTGGGGCATCTTCCTGCGCAACCACGACGAGCTCACCCTCGAGATGGTCACGGACGAAGAGCGCGACTACATGTACGCCGAGTACGCCAAGGACCCGCGGATGCGGGCCAACATCGGCATCCGGCGGCGGCTCGCCCCGCTCCTCGACAACGACCGCAAGCAGATGGAGCTCTTCACCGCGCTGCTCTTCTCGCTGCCCGGTTCGCCGGTGCTGTACTACGGCGACGAGATCGGCATGGGCGACAACATCTGGCTGGGCGACCGGGACGGGGTCCGCACCCCGATGCAGTGGACTCCCGACCGGAACGCGGGCTTCTCCTCCTGCGACCCGGGGCGGCTCTACCTTCCGGCCATCATGGACCCGGTCCACGGCTACCAGGTGACCAACGTCGAGGCGGGCATGGCCTCGCCGTCCTCGCTGCTGCACTGGACGAAGCGGATGATCGAGATCCGTAAGCAGAACCGGGCCTTCGGCACGGGGACGTACACCGAACTCCCGGCGTCCAACCCGGCGGTGCTCGCCTTCCTGAGGGAGGACGGTGACGATCTCGTCCTCTGCGTGAACAACTTCTCGCGGTTCGCGCAGCCGACCGAGCTCGACCTGCGGCGCTTCGCCGGCACCCAGCCGGTGGAGCTGATCGGCGGGGTGACGTTCCCGGCCATCGGCGAGCTGCCCTACCTCCTGACCCTTGCGGGACACGGGTTCTACTGGTTCCGTCTCAAGAAGCACTGACCGACGGTCAGTTCGGATTCGTCCGGGGTGGGACGGTTTCCCCCGTCCCCCTCTGGGCACTGTGTCCCACACACGATTCAGGTCCATACGGGCCTTCTTGCCGGGCCCATACGGATCTTCCCCTTCCGACACGTCCCGCACTTCCGGACAGTCCAAGCCGCCATCCGGGACACTCTGCGCATTTGAACGCCTACAACAGCCAACTGCGCGCCCCGGGGAAAGGACGCGATGCCATGCCGGAGACCGCATCCACCACCCGGGCCTCGGACGCCCTCCTTCCGTCCCTCGCCCCCCTGCTCCACGAATGGCTGCCCCGGCAGCGCTGGTTCGCGGGCAAGGGCCGCCGGGTCACCGGATTCACGCTGGAAGCGGCCACCGAGCTGCTGCCCCTGGACGGCACGGGACCCGGTCTCCTCCATCTGCTCGTACGGGTCGAACAGCCCGGCCGCCCGGCCGGAACACCCGCCGACTGCTACCAACTGCTCCTGGGCGTACGGACCCAGCTGCCGCCCCGCCTCGCCCCCGCCCTGATCGGGCGGATCAGACAGGGCCCGCTCGCCGGACGCGCGGTCTACGAAGGGCTGCGCGACCCGCGGCTCGCCGGACTCCTCTACGAGCGGCTGCGCGCCCCGGGCCGGACCGGCCCGCTGCGCTTCCACGCGACCACCGCCCTGCCACCCGCGCTCGCCCCCCGGGTGCTCGACGCAGAGCAGTCCAACTCATCGCTGGTGTACGGCGATTCGTACATCCTGAAGATCTTCCGCAGGGTCAGTCCGGGCGCCAACCCCGACCTGGAACTGCCCCTCGCGCTGAGCCGGGCCGGCTGCGCCCGCGTACCGGCTCCGGTCGCCTGGTTCGAGTCGGGGGCCGCGACCCTCGGCGTCCTCCAGCCCTATCTGCGGGACTCCCGGGACGGCTGGCGGCTCGCGCTCGACGCGCTCGCCGACGGGCGGGAGTTCGCCACCGAGGCGCGGGCCCTCGGCCGGGCCACGGCCGAGGTGCACCTCGCGCTCGCCGACGCGCTGCCGACCCGGCGACTGCGGCGGTCCGAGACCGAGCACCTCGCCGCGGCGATGGACCGGCGGCTGCACGCGGCGGCGCAGGCGGTGCCCGCACTCCTGCCGTACGTACCGGGGTTGCGGGCCGTCTTCGCGGCGGCCGGCGACGCCCCCGGCGCGGGCGCCCTCCAGCGCATCCACGGCGACCTCCATCTGGGGCAGACCCTGCGGGGCTCCGACGGCGGCTGGGCGGTCATCGACTTCGAGGGCGAACCGGCGAAGCCGCTGGACGAGCGGCGGAGTCCCCAGCCCACGGTCCGCGACGTCGCCGGAATGCTCCGCTCCTTCGACTACGCGGCCCGCACGCACCGTCCGTGGAACGCGGACTGGGCGGCCCGCTGCCGGGCCGCCTACTGCACGGGCTACGCGGAGGTGTCGGGCGCCGACCCGCGCACGGACCCGGCGCTCCTCCGCGCCTACGAGACCGACAAGGCGGTCTACGAGGTCGTCTACGAGGCACGCCACCGACCGGACTGGCTCCCGGTCCCCATGTCCGCGATCGAACGCCTCGCGACCTCACCATGACCCACCACGAGCCCCCGCCCCGCCCGCGCCCGACGGCCGGCGGGGGCACCGGCCGGGCGGGGGCGACCCGTTCGGCCCAATCGTCGCCCTCTCCCCTACCGCTCTCGCCTGCGGCGACCGCCACGCGCCCCGTTCGGCCGAGTGTCCCGTACCCGCACCCCACCGTTGCCTACCCCGTACCCCTGTTCCCCTCGCCCTCCAGGAGGCACCCCCGTGACCGCCCGATCCGCAGGCAAGACGTCGCGCGCCAGGAAGACGCCCGCATCGGACCGGACCGCCGTGCGGAAGGCGCCACCCCTCGATCCGGGCGACCGCGCCCGGCTGCTCGCCGGTGAGCACCACGATCCGCACGGCGTTCTCGGTGCGCACCCGGTGCGCGGTGGGGTCGTGGTGCGTGTGCTGCGCCCGTGGGCGAAGGAGGTCGCCGTCCTCGCCAAGGGTCGTCGCGTCGCGCTTCACGACGACGGCGACGGGCTCTTCTCGTGCCTGCTGCCGCTGCTGCGCAAGGTGCCCGCGTACGAGCTGCGGGTCCGCTACGAGGACGGTGGCGACGAGCTCGCCGTCGTCGACCCGTACCGCTTCCTGCCCTCCCTCGGTGAGCTCGATCTGCACCTGATCGGCGAGGGGCGGCACGAGGAGCTGTGGACGGCGCTCGGCTCCCACACGCTGACCCACGAGGGCGTGACCGGCACCCGCTTCGCCGTCTGGGCGCCGAACGCGCGCGGAGTCCGGGTCACCGGTGACTTCACGCACTGGGACGGCACGGGGCTGCCGATGCGCTCGCTCGGATCGACGGGCGTGTGGGAGCTGTTCCTGCCGGGCATCGGCGAGGGCGCCGTCTACAAGTACGACATCACCCGCCCGGACGGTTCGCACACCGTGCGGGCGGACCCGATGGCCCGCCGCACCGAGTGCCCGCCGAACACCGCGTCGGTCGTCACCGCCTCGCACCACGCGTGGGACGACGCCGAGTGGATGGACCGGCGCGGCGCCCGCCCGCACCACGAGTCCCCGCTCTCCGTCTACGAGCTCCACCTGCCGTCCTGGCGGCCGGGGCTGACGTACCGCGAGCTGGCGGAGCAGCTGCCCGACTACGTCCGCGACCTCGGCTTCACGCACGTGGAGTTCATGGCCGTCGCCGAGCATCCGTTCAGCGGCTCCTGGGGCTACCAGGTCACCGGCTTCTACGCGCCGACGGCCCGGCTGGGCACTCCCGACGACTTCAAGCACCTGGTCGACGCCCTGCACCGGGCGGGGATCGGGGTCCTGATGGACTGGGTCCCGGCGCACTTCCCGAAGGACGACTGGGCGCTCGCCGAGTTCGACGGGCGTCCGCTGTACGAGCACGAGGACCCGCGCCGCTCGCACCATCCCGACTGGGGGACCCTGGAGTTCGACTACGGGCGCAAGGAGGTGCGGAACTTCCTCGTCGCCAACGCGGTCTACTGGTGCCAGGAGTTCCACCTCGACGGGCTCCGGGTGGACGCGGTGGCCTCGATGCTCTACCTGGACTACTCGCGGGAGCACGGCGAGTGGCTGCCGAACGAGTTCGGCGGGCGGGAGAACCTGGACGCGGTGGCCTTCCTCCAGGAGATGAACGCGACCGTGTACCGGCGCTGCCCGGGGATCGTCACCTTCGCCGAGGAGTCCACGGCCTGGGACGGGGTGACCCGGGCGACGGACCAGGTCGGGCCGGGCGGCTTCGGCGGTCTGGGCTTCGGCATGAAGTGGAACATGGGCTGGATGCACGACTCGCTCGGCTACGCGGGGAAGGAGCCGGTGCACCGCAAGTACCACCACCACGAGATGACCTTCTCGATGGTGTACGCGTACAGCGAGAACTACATCCTGCCGATCTCGCACGACGAGGTCGTGCACGGCAAGCGGTCGCTGGTCTCGAAGATGCCGGGCGACTGGTGGCAGCAGCGGGCCAACCACCGGGCCTACCTGGGCTTCATGTGGGCCCATCCCGGCAAGCAACTCCTCTTCATGGGTCAGGAGTTCGCGCAGGGGGCGGAGTGGTCGGCGGAGCACGGGCCCGACTGGTGGCTGCTCGACCCGGCGTACGGGGCGGAGCCCGACCACCGGGGCGTCCGGGACCTGGTGCGGGACCTGAACACGGTGTACGCGGCGCACCCGGCGCTCTGGGAGCGGGACACCGCCCCGGACGGCTTCCAGTGGGTGGCCGGGGACGCGGCGGAGGACAACGTCTTCGCGTTCCTGCGCTTCGACGGCTTCGGTTCGCCGCTGCTCGCCGTGTCGAACTTCTCGCCGGTCGTCCGGCATGACTACCGGCTCGGGGTGCCGGACACCTTCGCCGCCTGGGCGGAGGTCCTGAACACGGACGCCGCCCGGTACGGCGGCGGGGACGTGGTGGGCACCGACCCGGTGAAGACCGAGTCGGTGCCGTGGCACGGCCGTTCGTCGAGCGTGCGGATGACGCTGCCGCCGCTGGCGACGGTCTGGCTCAGGCCGGCGTGACGGCCGGGGCGGCCCTCCTGATCACACCCAGTCGCTGGGTCGCCCGGGTCAGCGCCACGTACAGGTCGTTGACCCCGTGCGGGGCGCCGTCCACGATCCCCTCCGGGTCGACGACGAGGACCGTGTCGAACTCCAGGCCCTTCGCCTGCCGGGGGTCGAGGAGGACCACCGGCCGGGTGAGGTCCGGGGCGGTGCCGTGGGCGGCGTCCGGAAGGGCGGCGACCAGGCCGGGGAGCAGCTCCTCGGGGGCGATCACGGCGAGCCGGCCCTCGGACCGCAGCTCGGCGGCGACCGCGTCGGCGGCCTCCTTGACCGGGTCGTCGACGGTCCGGTCCCAGGGTTCCACGCCGGTGGAGCGCACCGACCGGGGCGGTTCGAAGCCCGGGTCGGCGGTCCTTCGCACCTCGGCGGCGACCGCCATGATCTCGGCGGGCGTGCGGTAGTTGACGCCGAGGCGTACGTGCTCCCAGCGGTCCTGCACGTACGGGTCGAGGATCCGCTCCCAGGCGCCGACGCCGGCCGGGTCGCCGGTCTGGGCGGGGTCGCCGACCAGGGTCATGGAGCGGGTCGGGCTGCGGCGCATGAGGAGCCGCCAGGTCATCGCGGAGAGCTCCTGGGCCTCGTCCACGATGATGTGGCCGAAGGCCCAGGTGCGGTCGGCGGCGGCCCGTTCGGCGGCGGTGCGGTGGTCGGCCTCCTCGTGCCGTTCGGCGAAGCGCTCGGCGTCGATGATGTCGTGGGCGGAGAGGACCTCGGAGGCGTCCTCGTCCAGCTCCTCCTTGTCCTCGAACTCGTAGGTGCGCGAGGCGTACGAGACGTCGAGGACGCCCTGCGCGTACTGGATCTGGCGCTGCCGCTCGGCCTCCTGGGCGGCGCGGGCGGCCGAGTCGTCCTCGCCGAGGAGTTCGGCGGCCTCGTCGAGGAGGGGGACGTCGGCGGGGGTCCACTCCCCGGAGTCGCGCCGGATCGCCGCCGCGTCCGCGTCGTCGAGGTGGGTGGGCTCGGCGAGGTAGTCGGCGAGGAACTCCTGGGGGGTGAGGGCGGGCCAGAGGGTGTCGACGGCGGCGTGGACGTCGGGGTTGGCGGCGATGCCCTTGGCGAGGAGTGCGCGGTCGTCGGGGCCGAGGAAGTTGGGTCCGCCGTAGGGGTCGGCGCCGATGCGGTCGGCGAGCTGTTCGGCGAGCGCGTCCAGGACGCGGAAGACGAAGTAGGGGCGGGCGAGGTTGTGCGGGAGGACGGTCTCGCGGGCCTTGTGGCGGGCCTCCAGGGCCATGTCCCAGTCGATGACCAGGTCCCCGTCCTCGTGCGGGACGACGAGGGGCGCGCCGCGCTCGGGGACCTGCTGGCGGTCCCGTACGGCCGCGGCGAGCGCCCCGGCCATGGCCGCGGAGCCCTTGACGGCGGCGGCGCGCGGGGTGTCGGTGCCGGTGGCGCGGACGCCGGGGAAGAGTTCGGCGGGGGTGGCGAGGAGGACGCCGGTCTCGCCGAGGGAGGGCAGGACGTTGCCGATGTAGCCGAGGAAGGCGGGGTTGGGGCCGACGATGAGGACGGCCCGCTTGGCGAGTTGCTCGCGGTGGGCGTAGAGGAGGTACGCGGCCCGGTGCAGGGCGACGGCGGTCTTGCCGGTGCCGGGGCCGCCCTCGACGACGAGGACGCCGTGGTGCGGGGAGCGGATGATGGCGTCCTGCTCGCCCTGGATGGTCTGCACGATGTCGTGCATGCGGCCGGTGCGGGCGGCGTCGAGCGCGGCGAGCAGCACCTCGTCGGCGTCGCGGCTCTCGTGCCCGGTGCGGGTGGCGTCGGCGAGGTCGAGCACCTCGTCGTGGAGGGCGGTGACCTCGCGGCCCCGGGTGCTGATGTGCCGGCGGCGGGAGAGGCCCATGGGCTCGTACCCGGTGGCGAGGTAGAAGGGCCGGGCGACCTCGGCGCGCCAGTCGACGACGAGGGGGGTGCGGTTCGGGTCGTCCCTGCGGATGCCGATCCGTCCGATGTGGTGGTCGCGGCCGTCGCGGAAGACGAGCCGGCCGAAGCAGAGCCCGCTCTCCCCCGCGTCGAACGCGGCGAGCAGCCCGGACTGTTCGGCGACCGTCACGTCCCGTTCGAGGCGGCCCTGGTTGCTGCCCACCCCGGGGGTGCGCAGGGCCTGGGCGACGGCCGCCTCGGCCCGGTCCCTCAGGTCGTCGAGTCGTGCGTACAGATCGGTGATGAATTGCTGCTCGTTCCGAAATTCCTCGGTTGACAATTCGACTCCCGGCGCGATACAGTGCGTTTATTGAACTTCTCCGTGCTTTCGGTATGTCCGGGCACGGAATCCATTAATATACGCGAGGCAATACCCCGACTGTCAATTCTAGTCGGGGTATTTCTGTATGCCCTGGCGAAAGTCTCGCGGACCGGCCCGGTCAGGCGAGCACGTCCTCCAGCTCCTCCAGGAGGCGGCGCTTCGGGCGGGCCCCGACGATCGACCTCACCGGCTCGCCCGCCCGGAAGACCATGAGCGTCGGGGTCGCGAGCACCCCGTACCTCGTCGTGGTCTCCGGGTTGCGGTCCACGTCGATCTCGACGATCCGCAGCCGCTCCGACTCCTCCGCGGCGATCGCGGCGAGCACCGGCGTCAGCTGCCGGCACGGCCCGCACCACACCGCGGTGAACTTCACCAGGACCGGCAGCCCGGCGCCCAGCACCTCCGTGCCGAAGTCCGCGTCCGTGACCTCGGCCACGCCCTGCGTGTGCGTCGTCATCCCCGTCACCCCTCCCTGTCCGGACCCGTCTCCGGATCCGTCTCCGTGTCCCACTCCGAACCGAGCTCGCACCGGGGTTCCGGGCCGTGCGGCAACTCCGCCTCGGCCCGCAGGAGCTGGGCGCCCACCTGGGCGCGTACCGCCCGGAGCTCTGCGATCAGCCCGTCCAGCTCGGCGACCTTCCGCCGGTAGACGGCGATCGACGCGGGGCAGGCGTCCCCCGCGGGGTGCCCCGCCCGCAGACAGTCGACGAACGGCCGCGTCTCCTCCAGCTCGAACCCGAAGTCCTGCAGGGTCCTGATCTGCTGGAGGAGCCGCAGGTCGTCCTCGTCGTACGTGCGGTACCCCTGCTCCGTGCGCCGCGCGGGCAGCAGGCCACGGGACTCGTAGTACCGCAGAGTCCGCGTGGTGGTTCCCGCCCGCTCGGCCAGCTCTCCGATGCGCATGTCCCCGAACGTAAGCCTTGACGCCGACGTCAAGGCAAGAAGTGACCTCGAAGGGCTCACCGGGCCACCCGGTCGCCGGCCTCGGGCGGGGCGGTGGTCAGAGGGAGAAGCACCCGTCCCTCGAAGGGGCCGCCGGGTTTCCCGGCGCCGGTGCGGAATTCATCGATGATCTGTGTGGTGAAGTGGAGAGGCAAAGCCGTCCCAACCGTCCTCTTGCCTCCATGTCTCCGCTTTCCGGCACGGACCGACACGCGACGCGAGTTCCTCCATCTCAACCGCAGGCCCTCGGGGCTGTCAAGGACGAGTTCCGTCGGGCGGCAGCAGCGGCTTCCGCTCCACCGGGGACGACAGCACGATCGACGTCGTGGTCCTGCCGAGCGCCGAGGTCTGCTCCAGGACGTCTTCGAGGTGGACGGTGTCGGTGACGGCGACCTTGAGGATCCAGCAGTCCTCGCCCACCACGTGGTGGACCTCCAGGACCTCGGGGCGCGCGGTCAGTTCCAGGGTCCGCGGGTGCTTGAGGGTGTAGCCGCCGTGCGGGTCGACCCGGATGAAGGCCTGGATGCCGTAGCCGAGCCGGGCCGGGGAGACATGGGCGCCGTAGCCGGTGATCGCCCCGCTCGCCTCCAGCCGGCGGACCCGCTCGGTGACGGCCGCGGGGCTGAGCCGGACGCGGCGGCCGAGCTCGCTGAGCTTGATCCGGCCGTCGCTCTGCAGGAGGTCCAGTATCTGCCGGTCGATGGGGTCGAAAGCGGCAGCCGAGGATTCGTGGGCGGCGGGGCGCGCAGGCCGTGGTTCCTTCGGTGCGGCGGCCAGGACTCCCATGATTCCCCCTTCAGGCAGCGAGCGGACAACGTAACACTTGTCCTGCGAATCAAGGGAGTTGAGAGTGATGGACATTCTGCTCATCGGCGGAAATCGCTATTTCGGAAAGCGGGTCATCGCCCTGCTGCGGGAATCCGGACATCGGATCACGGTGCTCAACCGGGGTTCTTCCGGCACCCCGGGGGGAATCGAGCACCTCGTGGCCGACCGTGACGACGAGGCCGCCCTGGAATCCGTTCTGGCGGGCCGTTCCTTCGACGTCGTCCTGGACCAGGTCTGCTACACCCCGCGCCAGGCGGAGATCGCCCTGCGGGTGTTCGGGACGCGTACCGGGCGCTACGTGATGACGTCGACGGTGGAGGTGTACGGGTACGAGGACTCGCCCGTACCGGTCGCCGAGTCCGTCCTCGACCTGGCCGCGGTCACCGTCGACACGGGCCTGGCCTGGGAGGATCCGGAGTTCCGCGAGGAGCACTACGGGGAGGGGAAGCGGCAGGCCGAGGCGGTGTTCGCGGCCGGGTCCCCGTTCGCCTGGACCTCGGTGCGGGTCGCGCACGTGGTGGGCGGCGACGACGACTTCACGGGCCGGATCGACCACTACGCGCGGCGGATCCGGGCCGGCGAACCGATCACCGTGCCCGTGGTGAACCACCCGGCGACCTATGTGTACGTGGAGGAGATCGCCGCGTTCCTCGCCTGGGCGGTCGAGGCGGAATTCACCGGGCCGGTGAACGCCCATTCCCACGGTCTGCTCTCCACGGCCGACATCTGCGCGGAGATCGAGAAGCTGACGGGCGGCCGGACGGTCTTCCGGGAGGTGGAGGTCGGCGAGGTCTCGCCCTTCTCCTTCGCCCGCTCGTACGGGATGGACAACTCCCGCGCCACCGCACTCGGCTATTCCTTCCGGCATTGCGCCGAGTGGCTTCCGCGGGCGCTCTCCGAGACGGTCGGGGCGATGCGCTTCGAGGCGGCCGACGTTGAGACGGCGGACTCCGAGGCGACGGACCTCGGGGCGGCGGACGTCGGGGCGGCGGACTCCGCGGCGGCGCGCTGATGCGGCTCAGGACGCTGGGGGACGTACGGGTCGGGGCGATCGGCTTCGGCACGATGCCGCTCTCCATCGAGGGCCGCCCCGACGCGGCCCGGGCCGCGGCCACCCTGCACGCGGCCCTCGACGCGGGCGTGACGCTTCTCGACACCGCCGACTCCTACCACCCGCCGGACGGCTCGCCGGGCGAGGGCGAGCTGCTCGTCGCCCGGGCCCTGGCCTCGTACGGGGGCCGTACGGACGACGTGCTGGTCGCGACGAAGGGCGGGCGCGGGCGGACGGCGGACGGGGGCTGGACCGTGGACGGCCGGCCGGCGCACCTGCGGCGGGCGGCGGAGGCCTCGGCCCGGCGGCTCGGCTCCACCCCGATCGGCCTGTACCAGCTGCACAAGCCGGACCCGGCCGTCCCGTACGCCGAATCACTGCGTGCGATACGGGAGTTGCTCGACGCCGGCACGATCCGGCTGGCCGGGATCTCGAACGTGGACACGGAGCAGATCCTGCTGGCCCGCGAGATCCTGGGCGACGGGCTGGCCTCCGTACAGAACCGCTACTCGCCGGCGGTCCGGGAGAGCGAGGCGGAGCTGCGGCTCTGCGCGGAGCTCGGTCTCGCCTTCCTGCCGTGGAGTCCGCTGGGCGGGATCTCCCGCAGCTCGCTGGACGGGGCGTCCGCGCTGGAGGAGGACCCGGACTTCGGGGGCTTCCACCGGGTGGCGCGGGAGCGGGGCGTCAGCCCGCAGCGGGTGGCGCTCGCCTGGTTGCTCAGCCGGTCGGGGACGGTGCTGCCGATCCCGGGAGCGAGCCGGCCGGAGACGGTACGGGACTCGGCCGCGGCGGCCGGTCTCGACCTGGGGGCGGAGGAGCTGGCGGAGCTGGACGGCGCGCCGCCGGCCTCCGGCTGACCCGCACGGGATGTCGCCGCGTCCTCCCGGAGCCCGGATCCGGCTCAAGGCCCGGGATCCGGCAGGACGCGGCCCCCCCGGTCGGGGTCAGACGCCCGCGCGGGCCTTCTCCTCGCCCTCCTCGGTCCGCTGGTCGGGGACCGGGGCGGGGGCGTGGTCGTCGACGAGGGTCTTCTCGTCGAAGGGGATGTGTCCGGCGAGGACCTCCGCGACACGTGCCTTGTCGATTTCCTTCGTCCAGGTGCCGACGAGGACGGTGGCGACGGCGTTGCCGGCGAAGTTGGTGAGGGCGCGCGCCTCGCTCATGAAGCGGTCGATGCCGACGATCAGGCCCACCCCGTCGACCAGTTCGGGCCGGTGCGACTGGAGGCCGCCCGCGAGGGTGGCGAGGCCGGCGCCGGTGACGCCCGCCGCCCCCTTCGAGGCGATGATCATGAAGACGAGGAGCGAGATCTGCTCGCCGAGCGAGAGCGGGTCGCCCATCGCCTCGGCGACGAAGAGCGAGGCCATCGTCAGGTAGATCGCGGTGCCGTCGAGGTTGAAGGAGTAGCCGGTCGGCACGGTGATGCCGACGACCGGCTTGCTGACGCCCAGGTGCTCCATCTTCGCGATGAGCCGCGGCAGCGCGGACTCCGAGGAGGAGGTGGAGAGGATCAGCAGGAACTCCCGGCCCAGGTACTTCAGGAGGGTCCAGATGTTGATACCGGCGACCAGTCGCAGGATCGCGCCGAGGACGACGAAGACGAAGAGCCCGCAGGTCAGATAGAAGCCGATCATGATGACGGCGAGGGACTTGAGGGCGTCGACGCCGGTCGCGCCGACGACGGCCGCGATCGCGCCGAACGCGCCGATCGGGGCGACCCACATGATCATCGCGAGGATGCGGAAGACGAGCCGCTGGATGTGGCCGATCCCGCGCAGCACCGGCTCACCGGCGGCGCCCATCGCCTGGAGCGCGAAGCCGGCGAGCAGCGCGACGAGGAGGGTCTGGAGGACCTCGCCCTCGGTGAAGGCGGAGACGAGGGTGGTGGGGATGATCCCGAGCAGGAACTCCGGCGTGGACTCGCTCGCGCCCTCGGCCTGCTTGGCGCCCGCCTCGGCGATCTCCTTGGTGAGGTGGAGGCCGGAACCGGGCTCCAGGAGGTTGCCGACGACCAGGCCGATCGCGAGTGCGACGGTCGACATCACGAGGAAGTAGCCGAGGGCGAGGCCGCCGACGGCGCCGACCTTCGCCGCCTTCCGGACCGAACCGACGCCGAGGACGATCGTGCAGAAGATGATCGGCGAGATCATCATCTTGATCAGATTGACGAAGCCGGTGCCCAGCGGCTTGAGCTCGACGGCGACGCCCGGCGCCAGGAAGCCGACCGCGATGCCGAGCAGTACGGCGCCGATGACGGCCAGATAGAGATAGTGGGTACGGTCCCGTCGTGCGGCCACGGGGTCCTCCTCGCGCTGATGGGTGTCCACGTCCCGGTGGACTCCGCGACTATCCATCAGCCTGTGACCGGGGTCACGGTTGCGTACGTTTCGTTCACGACCGAAACATCACGCCGGTCCGGGGAGGGGCGGCAGGGCCGAGGTCGGGGCCCGGTGTGGCAAGAGAACGATTCGGGAACGCAATGCCCCGGCGCAAATTCCGCCGTGCACACTTACCCGCATGCGTTTTCCCCGTCCCCGCCCCCGCAGCCTGGCCGGCCAGCTCTTCGCGATGCAGGTCGTGCTCGTGGCCGTCGTCGTGGCCGGCTGCGCGGCCTTCGCGTACGTCACGGACCGGGCGCAGGCCGAGGAGACCGCGCGGCGCCAGTCCACGGCGACCGCCGCGGCCGTCGCCGACTCCCCCTCCGTGGTGGCCGCGGCCCGCTCGGCCGACCCCACCGCGGTGCTCCAGCCGTACACGGAGTCGCTGCGCCGCCACGCGGGCGTCGCCTTCGTGGTGATCATGGCCCCCGACGGGACCCGCTGGACGCATCCCGAGCCGGCGCAGATCGGCCGTACGTACCTCGGCCACATCGAGGAGGCGGCGCGGGGCCGGACCTTCTCCGAGACGCACCTGGGGATCCTCGGCCCGTCCGTACGGACCGTGGCTCCCGTCTACGACGACGGCCGGGTCGTCGCCCTCGTCAGCGCGGGCATCACGATCGAGAAGATCAGCGAGCAGGTACGGGAGCAGGTCGCCGCCCTGCTCGGCATGGCGGGCGCGGCGCTCGCGCTGGGCGGCGCCGGCACGTACGTCGTCAACGCGCGCCTGCGCCGCCACACGCACGGCATGAACGCGGCCGAGCTGAGCCGGATGCACGACTACCACGAGGCGGCCCTGCACGCGGTACGGGAAGGGCTCGTGATGCTCGACGGGCGGCGGCGGATCGCCCTCATCAACGACGGGGCGCGGGAGCTGCTCGGTCTGGACGACGGGGTCGTCGGCCGCCCGGCCGCCGAACTCGGCCTGCCCGCGCCGCTGACGGGCGCGCTGCTCTCCTCCGAGCCACGGGTGGACGAGACGCATCTGACGGCCGACCGGGTGCTCGTGGTCAACACCCGCCCGGTGGTGGGCGGGGAACGGCGCGGCACCGTCGTCACCCTCCGGGACCGTACGGAACTCCAGGCGCTGTCCGGTGAGTTGGACTCCGAGCGGGGGTTCACGGAGGCGCTGCGCTCCCAGGCCCACGAGGCGGCGAACCGGCTGCACACGGTGGTGTCGCTCATCGAACTGGGGCGGGTGGCCGAGGCGGTGGAGTTCGCGACGGCGGAACTGGAGCTCGCGCAGGCGCTCACCGACCGGGTCGTCGACGCGGTCGGCGAACCGGTCCTCGCGGCGCTGCTGCTCGGAAAGGCGGCGCAGGCCAACGAGCGGGGCGTGGAGCTCGTCCTGACGGAGGAGAGCCGGATCGACGACGGCCGGATGCCGGCGGCCCTGCCCTCCCGCGACCTGGTCACGATCCTGGGCAACCTCATCGACAACGCGGTCGAGGCGGCCGGCGGGACCCCGCACGCGCGGGTGACCGTCACGGTCGCGGCCCGGACGGGCGACGGCGAGCTGCTGCTGCGGGTCGGGGACAACGGCCCCGGCGTCCGCCCGGCCGACCGGGACGCGGTCCTGGGCCGCGGCTGGTCGACCCGCGGCCCCGGCCGGGGCCTCGGCCTGGCCCTGGTCGGTCAGGCGGTCTCCCGCGCCTCCGGCACCCTGGACGTCACGGACGCGGAGGAGGGCGGCGCGGAGTTCACCGTACGGCTGCCCCTGCCGCGCGAGGACACGGCGCTCCCGCCGGCCGGCGGGAGGGCGACCGCCGGGGCCGGGGCCGACGACGAGGCCGCCGCCAGAGCCGGGGCCGAGGCCGGGGCCAGAGCCGAGGCCGGGGCCGAAGCCGGGCCCGGGGCCGCGGCCAGCACGCGGCGTGCGGACGGCGCCGGGGCGGCGCCACGAGGCACGGGCGCGTCCGGGGCGGCGCCACGGGCCACGGGCGCGTCCGGGGCGGCTTCGGCCGGGACCGGGGTGGCACGGTGAACGCGACTCCCCTGCGGGTCCTCGTCGTCGAGGACGACCCCGTCGCGGCCGACGCCCACGCGCTCTACGCCGGGCGGGTCGAGGGCTTCACCGTCGTCGGGGTCGCGCACTCCCGGGCGGCCGCCGTGCGGGTCCTCGACCGGACGCCGGTCGATCTGATCCTCCTCGACCTCTACCTGCCCGACGGCCACGGCCTCCAGCTGCTGCGCGCGCTGCGCGCCGCCGGGCACTCCGCCGACGTGATCGCCGTGACCTCCGCCCGCGACCTGGCGGTCGTCCGCGAGGGCGTCTCCCTCGGCGTCGTCCAGTACGTCCTGAAGCCCTTCGCCTTCGCGACGCTCCGGGACCGGCTCGCCCGGTACGCGGAGTTCCGGGCGTCCGCCGGGGAGGCCTCCGGGCAGGACGAGGTGGACCGGGCGCTCGCCACGCTCCGGGCCCCGCACCCGGCCACGCTGCCGAAGGGGCTGAGCGCCCCGACCCTGGAGGCGGTCACCCGCACCCTCCGGGACACCCCCGCCGGTCTCACCGCCGCCGAGGCCGGCACCGCGGTCGGGATCTCCCGCATCACGGCCCGCCGCTATCTGGAGCACCTCGTGACCGAGGGCCGGGCCGTACGCGCCCCGCAGTACGGTCAGATCGGGCGCCCCGAGCTCCAGTACCGCTGGCTCGACGGCCGCTCCCGCGGTTACTGATCGGTTCCCACGTTCCTACGACGTCGCAGGTTGGGCGAACGAACCGTAGCCAGCCGTCACCCTCCGCACCTACCTTGGCCGGGTGCACCAACCCTCTCCCCCCTTCAACGCCCTGGCCGCGCGCCGGCTGCGTGAGGGCCTCGGCATGGACCCCGGCCACGTCGCGTACGGCCTGCGCGCCCAGTACGGCCTCCTCGTCACTCCCGACACGGTCGTCGCCTGGGAGCGCGGCCACATCCGCCCCACCGAGCAGGAGCTCACCGCCCTCGCGGGCGTGCTGTGGTGCGCCCCCGCCGAGCTGATCGCCGCCGCCACGACCCTGCGCGAGCACCGGCTGGCCCGCGGGCTCGCCCCGGAGGAGCTGGCCCGGCGGGTGGGCCTGGCGGCCCACGCGTACCAGCGGATGGAGGACGAGGGCCGCTGGCGGGGCACCGAGCGCCAGACGGCCGCCCTCGCGGAGCTCCTCGGCCTGGGACCGCGCGAGCTGATCACGGCGACCGGCGGCGACGAGAGCCTCGCCGAGCTGCTGCGCGGCGCCGCCACCACCCGCTGGCAGGCCTACGTGAAGCCGGCCGTGAAGATGGTGCCGCTGCCCAAGCGGATCGTGGAGTCGGCGCTGCAGCGGCTGCACACGGACTACCACGCGCGGATGGCGGCGACCAGCAGCTGGGGCGCCTCGGCGGCGACGGGCGACGAGGGGCGCGCGTACCTGGAGGAGATCACCGGGCACTTCTGGGCGGCGGTGGGTCCGTAGCTCCGGACCTCGGCGCCCCTTAGCGAGCCCCGGAGCCTCGGAGCCTCGGAGCCTCGGAACTGCGTTCCCCGGGCCGTAGATTGACGTCCGTGAGACAACGACACATACCCTTCGAGCGACTCCACAACTTCCGTGACCTGGGCGGCTATCGGACCGCCGACGGCGGGACCGTGCGGTGGGAGACCCTCTACCGCTCCGACTCCCTGGCCAAGCTCGCCGGAGCCGGTACCGACGACCTCGCCCGCTTCCGCGCGCTGCGCGTGGACACCGTGATCGACCTGCGCTACCCGTGGGAGATCGACGCCAAGGGCCGCCTGCCGGAGACCGAGGAGGTCTCCTGGCACAACCTGTCCATCGAGCACCGGCCGTACGACCAGGCGGAGATCGACCCGGACCTCGATCCCTGGCGCTACCTCGCCGACCGGTTCGCCGAGGTCGCAGAGGACGGGGCGGAAGAGCTCCGTACGGCCCTGGAGGTCATCGCCTCGGCCGACGGCCCGCTCGTCTTCCACTGCGCCTCCGGCAAGGACCGCACGGGGCTCCTCGCGGCCGTCGTCCTCGCGCTCCTGGAGGTCCCCGACGAGGAGATCCTCGCGGACTTCGCGCTCACCGAGCTGGCCACGGAGCGGCTGATCGCCGACTGGCGGGCGACCCACCCGGGCCGCGAGCTCCGCTGGCCGGGGTACGGCCGGGCGCCGGCCGACATCATCCGGCTGTTCCTCGCGGACCTGCGGGAGCGGTACGGCTCGGTGTACGGGTACGTCACCGGCCACGTCGGGCTCGACCCGGCGGTGGTGACGGCGCTCAGGGTCCGGCTGGTGGACCCCCGCTGAGCTCCGCCCCGGCCGCCCGGCCCAGTAGGATCCTGCTGCGTTCGAGGGGGAGGTCGAGGAGTCATGCGAGCAGTGGGACCGGACAGAGAGCGACACGGCCCGGTGGGGAGGCTGTGATGGAACCGCTCGACGACTCCGAGCCGTCCGAGGTCGGTCCGTACCGTCTGCTCGCCGAGCTCGGCCGCGGCGGCATGGGCCGGGTGTTCCTGGGCGCGGCACGCGACGGCCGGCTGGCCGCCGTCAAGCAGGTGCACCCCAAGTTCGCCTCCGACGACGACTTCCGGACCCGTTTCCGGCGCGAGGTCGCCGCCTCCCGCACGGTGTCCGGCGCGTACACGGCGGCCGTGATGGACGCCGACGCGGACGCCGAACTCCCCTGGCTGGCCTCGGTGTTCGTCACCGGACCCTCACTGGGGACGGCGGTGAGGGAAGCCGGTCCGCTGCCCGAGCCGGCCGCGCGCAGACTCGCCCTCGGTCTGACGACCGCGCTGGTAGAGATCCACCGGGTGGGCCTGATCCACCGTGATCTCAAACCCGAGAACGTGCTGCTCGCGGAGGACGGGGTCCGGGTCATCGACTTCGGCATCGCGCGGGCGGCGGAGCCCACGGGTGTCACCGAGCTGACGCAGACCGGCTGGGTCATCGGCTCCCCGCCGTTCATGTCTCCCGAGCAGGCGGAGGGCAAGGACCTCACTCCGGCGAGCGACGTGTTCTCGCTCGGGGCGGTCCTGGCGCTCGCGCTGACGGGCAGGGTTCCGTTCGCCGGCACCTCGACCCTCCAGACCCTCTACAACGTCGTCCACAACGCTCCCGATCTGAGCGGTGTGCCGGCGGGGCTGCGCGGGGTGGTCGAGGAGTGTCTCGCCAAGGACCCCGCCGCTCGCCCGACCCCGGCGCGGCTGCTCACCCTGCTCGGCCCGGTCCCACCGACCGCCCGCCCCTGGCCGTCCGCGGTCCACGGCATGGTCGCCGCGCAGCAGGCTCGTATCGGCGCGATCCTGGTCGACGAGGCGGAGCCCCCGGCCGCGGCGGCGCCCGTACGCACGGCGACGGCGACGGTACCGGCTTCCGCGCACGCCGCTCAGGCACCGGCCGCGGCGCCCGCGCCCATGCCCATGCCCATGGCCTCACCCGCGCCCGCGCCCATGGCCACACCCGTACCCATGCCCGTGCAGATGGCGCCGACCGCTCTCAGGACCGCCGTCGGCCCGACCACGACGGCCGAACCGCCCGCCCCTCATCCGTCGCCGCCCGTGCGGCGGCGGGGGCGCGCGAAGGTCGTCGTCCTCACCACCTCGGTGGTGCTCGCGCTGGCGGGAGCGGCCGTCGGCGGGTACTTCCTGCTGCGGAACGGAGGCCCGGCGGCGGACAAGTACCTGACGCTGCCCGGCTGCCAGACGATGGCTCCCCCGCTCGCAGAGGCCACGAGGACGGCCGAGGAGGACGTCTCCGTCACGTTCCCCACCGGCTCGGAGACCCGCTGCACCTGGAACGCCGACCCCGTCGACGCCGAGGTCTGGTGGACCCTGAGGATCAGCGACGGGGCCGGGAACGCGACGGAACGCCAGCAGAACGAGTTCGACGAGGGCCGGGGCGCCACGCGCACGGCGGATCTCCCCTTCGGCGACGATGCCTACTGGGCCGCGGCCGCCGAAGGAATCGACTGCTCCCTGCGCGTACGCGACGGCAATCTCGTCGTACGCGTCGACCTCAAGGGAGTGGAGCACCCCGCCGACACCTGTGAGACGAAGGCCGTGGACATCGCCCGGACCGCCCTCTCCTCGCCGGCCTGACGACGGGTCCCGATCGGCGGGACACCCTCAGGGGCGGCGGTCGAAGCTGAAGAGCTGGCCCGCCGCGTCCGGTGCGCAGGGGGCCTGGGCCAGTCGCGCCCAGGCCGCCGAGCGGTCCCCGACGACGGTGACGCAGCTGCCGGGCGTCGCCGAGTCCGCCGGAACGATCCGGTAGCCCTCGACGGGGGTGCCGTACGGCTCCAGGGCGAACTCCTCCACCCGGCTCGGATCGCCGCATTCGGAGTCCTCGTACGCGGCGCCGGGTATCCGGCCGCCGGAGGGTATGCCGGAGCAGCCGGGGCCGTAGTCGGGATGGTCCGAAACGATCCTCCACCGGCCGCCGGCCGTCTCCGCCAGCGAGTAGAGGGGCACCTTCGCGTCGGCGCACGGCACCTGGTGGATCTGGCCGCTGCGGGCGCCGCGCCGCTCGCCGAGGCACAGGTCCTGGCCGATCACCCGGATGCGGACGTCTCCGGCGGCCGGCGCGGTGAGGGTACGGGGCGGGTGTGCGCCGTGCCCGTCCCTCAGGACGGCGACGAGGCTGACTCCGGCGAGTACGAGACCGGCCAGCGCGACCGCCGCGACGAGGGCCCGCCGTACCCGGGACCGGGTCCCGGGCCGGGCCGCGGTCCCGGATACGGCGTCCGGGGGCCGGGGCTCGGCCGGGTCGCGGGGCCAGAGGACCGGCGGATCGGCCGCGGCGGAGACGGCTTGCGGATCCGCCGGGGCGGAGACGGCTTGCGGATCCGCCGGGGAGACGGCCTGCGGATCGGCCGCGGAGACGGCTGCGGCCACGGGTCCGGCGCCCGTCGGATCGCCGTCGACGGGCTCGTACACCCCTCGCGCCGCGAGCTCCCTCCGTACCGCCTGCCACTCCCCCAGATCCTCCGGCCCCACCCCGCACGCGCGGACGAAGCAGGTCAGGAGCTCCTCGCGGGGGACGGTGGTGCGGGAGAGCATGTTCGCCACGGTGGACCGGGGCAGGACCTCACCGCGCGCCTCCGCCCGTGCCGTGAGCTCTCGGTAGGTCAGACCCGACCAGTCCTTGAGCGCCTGGAGCCGCGCGAGGAACTCCGCGGGGCTCCGCGCCTCCCGCGGGTCTGGAGCCCGTTCCCCCGGCATCATCCGCGCCTCCCCCTTCCGCCGGACAGGGTTGGGACATGTCCGGGACAGGCCCCAAGCCTTGTTGATCTCGTGCTCCGGCTCAAGAGTGGAACTCGGCATTTCCGGTGGTGATGCCAGTCACGGACGAGTGGCCCCGACCTTCCACGGGGGGAGGGTCGGGGCCACTCGGTGCGTGCGGGTCCCGGAGCGAGGACGGTCAGAAGACCGACTCGGCCTCGCGCATGCGGTTCTCGGGAACGGTCTTGAGCTGCGTCACGGCCTCCGCGAGCGGCACCATCTCGATGTCCGTGCCCCGCAGCGCGGTCATCCGGCCGAAGTCGCCGCGGTGCGCCGCCTCCACCGCGTGCCAGCCGAAGCGGGTGGCGAGCACCCGGTCGTACGCGGTCGGCGTGCCGCCGCGCTGGACGTGGCCGAGGATGACCGGGCGGGCCTCCTTGCCGAGGCGCTGCTCCAGCTCGACGGCGAGGAGGTTTCCGATGCCCTGGAACCGCTCGTGACCGAACTGGTCGATCTTGCCCTTCTTGTACTCCATCGAGCCCTCGGCCGGATGGGCGCCCTCGGCGACGCAGATGACGGCGAACTTCTTGCCGCGTGCGAAGCGCTCCTCGACCATCTTGACGAGGTCGTCCACCTGGAAGGGGCGCTCGGGGAGGCAGATGCCGTGCGCGCCGCCGGCCATGCCGGACTCCAGCGCGATCCAGCCGGCGTGGCGGCCCATCACCTCGACGACCATCACCCGCTGGTGGGACTCGGCGGTGGTCTTGAGGCGGTCCATGGCCTCGGTGGCGACGCCGACGGCGGTGTCGAAACCGAAGGTGCGGTCCGTGGAGGAGATGTCGTTGTCGATCGTCTTCGGGACGCCGACGACGGGCATGCCGGCGTCGGAGAGCATCCGGGCGGCGGTCAGGGTGCCCTCGCCGCCGATCGGGATGAGGACGTCGATGCCGTACTGCCTGGCCAGGTCGGGGGCCGACTCGGCGGCCTCGCGCAGCCGGTTGCGCTCCAGTCGAGCGGAGCCGAGGATCGTGCCGCCGCGGGCGAGGATGCCGCTGACGGCGTTGAGGTCGAGGGGCCGGTAGTGGCCGTCGAGGAGGCCCTTGAACCCGTCCTCGAAGCCGATGACTTCGTCGTTGTGGCCGGTCAGCGCCCGGTGCACGACCGACCGGATCACTGCGTTCAGGCCGGGGCAGTCGCCGCCTGCGGTGAGAACTCCGATGCGCATCGTGCTGTGTCTCCTGCTCGGTCGCGGTCCAGATGAGCCACGTCAATTCTCACACGCCCGGCCCGACGGGCGTGCTCGTAGCCGCGCCGCGCGTCCCTCCCGGGGCCCTCGCGGAGCCCCTGCGAAGGCCTTTCGCCCCGGGGTTCCGGGCCCTTCGTCCGGCGGGCGACGTAACCAGTGGCGGGGGTATTGTCAAGGGGGTAATGCCGCCCTATAGGGGTATTCCGAGGACCGTCGATTGACGCGCGGGCGATGGAGCACGAGCGACCGACACACGGGCCGTGAGGGTGCCGAGAGGCATCTCCCGGCCCGTTCCCCAGGAGCGCCCCGTTCCGCAGGACTGGACAGGAGACCACGGCGTGACGCGCAGCGTGTACGTGACCGGGATCGACCGCGGAGACGGCCGTCAGGTCGTCGAGCTGGGAGTCATGGAACTCCTGACCCGCCAGGTGGACCGGGTGGGGGTGTTCCGGCCCCTGGTGCACGACGGCCCCGACCGGCTCTTCGACCTGCTGCGGGCCCGCTACCGGCTCTCGCAGGACCCCTCGACGGTCTACGGCATGGACTATCACGAGGCCTCCGACCTCCAGGCCGAGCGGGGCACCGACGAGCTGGTCTCCCAGCTGGTCGACCGCTTCCACGCCGTGGCCCGCGACTACGAGGTCGTCCTCGTCCTCGGCACCGACTTCGCCGCCACGCAGCTCCCCGACGAGCTCGCGCTCAACGCCCGCCTCGCCAACGAGTTCGGCGCCTCCGTCATACCGGTGGTCGGCGGCAAGGGCCAGCCCGCGGAGTCCGTACGGGCCGAGGCCCGCAACGCCTTCCGGGCCTACGACGGGCTCGGCTGCGACGTGCTCGCGATGATCGTCAACCGGGTGGCGGGCGAGGACCGGGAGGCCATCGCCGAGCGGCTCTCCGCCCGGCTGCCGGTGCCCTGTTACGTCCTGCCGGACGAGCCGGCGCTCGCCGCGCCCACCGTCGCCCAGATCACCCACGCCCTCGGCGCCTCCGTCGTCCTCGGCGACGACGCGGGCCTCGCGCGCGACGCCATGGACTTCGTCTTCGGCGGAGCGATGCTGCCGAACTTCCTCAACGCGCTGACCCCCGGCTGTCTCGTCGTCACCCCCGGGGACCGGGCCGACCTGGTCGTCGGCGCGCTCGCCGCGCACTCGGCCGGCACCCCGCCCATCGCCGGCGTGCTGCTCACCCTCAACGAGCGGCCCAGCGAGGAGATCCTGACCCTGGCGGCCCGGCTCGCGCCCGGCACCCCGGTCATCTCCGTACCCGGCAACAGCTTCCCCACCGCGACCGAACTCTTCGCCCTGGAAGGCAAGCTGAACGCCGCCACCCCGCGCAAGGCGGAGACCGCCCTCGGCCTCTTCGAGCGGCACGTGGACACCGTCGACCTCCTCAAGCGGGTCTCGGTCGCCCGCAGCGGCCGGGTCACCCCGATGATGTTCGAGCACGAGCTCCTCGAACAGGCACGCACCGACCGGCGCCGGGTGGTGCTCCCCGAGGGCACCGAGGAGCGCGTGCTGCGCGCCGCCGACGTGCTGATCCGCCGGGACGTGTGCGACCTGACGCTGCTCGGCGAGGTCGAGACCATCCGCAAGAAGGCCGCGGACCTGAGCGTGGACCTCGGTGACACGCAGCTGATCGACCCGCAGACCTCGGAGCTGCGCGACGCGTTCGCCGAGAAGTACGCGGCGCTCCGCGCCCACAAGGGCGTCACCGTCGAGCTCGCGTACGACGTCGTCACGGACGTCAACTACTTCGGCACCCTGATGGTGCAGGAGGGCCTGGCCGACGGCATGGTCTCCGGCTCGGTGCACTCCACGGCCGCGACGATCCGCCCGGCCTTCGAGATCATCAAGACGAAGCCGGAGGCGTCGATCGTCTCCTCGGTCTTCTTCATGTGCCTCGCCGACAAGGTGCTCGTGTACGGCGACTGCGCGGTCAACCCGGACCCGAACGCCGAGCAGCTCGCGGACATCGCCGCCCAGTCGGCGGCCACCGCGGCCCGCTTCGGCGTGGAGCCGCGGATCGCGATGCTCTCGTACTCCACCGGCACCTCGGGCTCCGGCGCCGACGTCGACAAGGTGCGGGAGGCGACGAAGCTGGTCCGCGAGGCGCATCCGGAGCTGCGGATCGAGGGCCCGATCCAGTACGACGCGGCCGTCGAGCCCTCCGTCGCGGCGACGAAGCTGCCGGAGTCGGAGGTGGCGGGGCAGGCGACCGTGCTGATCTTCCCCGACCTCAACACGGGCAACAACACCTACAAGGCCGTGCAGCGTTCGGCCGGCGCCGTGGCCGTCGGCCCGGTGCTCCAGGGTCTGCGCAAGCCCGTGAACGACCTCTCGCGCGGCGCGCTCGTCAGCGACATCGTCAACACGGTCGCCATCACGGCGATCCAGTCCCAGGTCCCCTCCCAGGGTCAGGAGCTCCCCGCATGACCGGCACCCCCACCCGCGTCCTCGTCCTCAACTCCGGTTCGTCCTCCGTCAAGTACCAGCTCCTCGACATGGCGGACGGCAGCCGGCTCGCGGCCGGCCTGGTGGAGCGGATCGGCGAGGAGACCTCCCGGCTGGTGCACACCCCGCTGCAGGGCGGCGGAGGGGAGAAGCGCGAGAAGAACGGGCCGATCGCCGACCACGCGGCCGCGCTGAAGGCGGTCGCCGAGGAACTGGCGGCGGACGGCCTCGGCCTGGACTCCCCCGAGCTGGCCGCGATCGGCCACCGGGTGGTGCACGGCGGGCTGCGGTTCACCGAGCCGACGGTGATCGACGACGAGGTGCTCGCGGAGATCGAGCGGCTCGTGCCGGTGGCGCCGCTGCACAACCCGGCGAACCTCACGGGCATCCGTACGGCGATGGCGCTCCGCCCGGACCTGCCGCAGGTGGCGGTCTTCGACACGGCCTTCCACACGACGATGCCGGAGTCCGCCGCCCGGTACGCGATCGACGTGGCGACGGCGGACGCGCACCGGATCCGGCGGTACGGCTTCCACGGCACCTCGCACGCGTACGTGTCGCGCGAGACCGCGAAGCTGCTCGGCCGGGCGCCGGAGGAGGTGAACGTGATCGTGCTGCACCTGGGCAACGGGGCCTCCGCCTCGGCGGTGGCGGGCGGCCGCTGCGTGGACACCTCGATGGGTCTGACGCCGCTGGAGGGTCTGGTGATGGGCACCCGCTCGGGCGACATCGACCCGGCGGTCACCTTCCACCTCAAGCGGGTGGCGGGCATGTCGGCGGACGAGATCGACGTACTCCTGAACAAGAAGTCCGGCCTGGTCGGGCTCTGCGGCGACAACGACATGCGGGAGATCCGGCGCCGGGTGGACGAGGGCGATCCGGCGGCGACGCTCGCCTTCGAGATCTACATCCACCGGCTGAAGAAGTACATCGGCGCCTACTACGCGGTGCTCGGCCGGGTGGACGCGGTGGTGTTCACGGCGGGGGTCGGCGAGAACGCGGCCCCGGTGCGGGAGGCTGCGATCGCGGGTCTGGAGGAGCTGGGGCTCGCCGTGGACGCGGACCTCAACTCCGTCCGTTCCGACGAGGCGCGGCTGATCTCTCCGAACTACGCGCGGGTGGCGGTCGCGGTGGTGCCGACGGACGAGGAGCTCGAAATCGCACGGCAGAGTTTCGCGCTCGTTCAGAGCTCGGCGAGCTCGAACGAGTGAACGCTTGAGCGGGCCCGCGCCCATTTGTACTTTCCGCCAGTCGGAATATTCCGCAGTGAAACAAACCGATAGGATCCGCCTCATGCGCCGTTCCAAAATCGTCTGCACGCTGGGCCCCGCCGTCGACTCGTATGAGCAGCTGAAGGCTCTCATCGAGGCCGGTATGAACGTGGCCCGATTCAACTTCAGCCACGGGTCCCAGGCCGAGCACCAGGAGCGGTACGACCGCGTCCGGCAGGTCTCCGCGGACACCGGCCGCGCGGTCGGCGTCCTCGCCGACCTCCAGGGCCCCAAGATCCGCCTGGAGACCTTCGCCGAGGGCCCGGTCGAGCTGGTGCGCGGTGACGAGTTCACCATCACCACCGAGGACGTCCCCGGCGACAAGTCCATCTGCGGCACCACCTACAAGGGCCTGCCCGGAGACGTCTCCAAGGGCGACCAGGTCCTGATCAACGACGGCAACGTCGAGCTGCGGGTCGTCGAGGTCGAGGGCCCCCGCGTCAAGACGATCGTCGTCGAGGGCGGTGTCATCTCCGACCACAAGGGCATCAACCTGCCCGGCGCGGCCGTCAACGTCCCCGCCCTTTCCGAGAAGGACGTCGACGACCTCCGCTTCGCGCTCCGTATGGGCTGCGACATGGTCGCCCTCTCCTTCGTCCGCGACGCCAACGACGTCAAGGACGTCCACAAGGTGATGGACGAGGAGGGCCGCCGCGTCCCCGTCATCGCCAAGGTCGAGAAGCCGCAGGCCGTCGAGAACATGGAGGCCGTCGTCGCGGCCTTCGACGCGGTCATGGTGGCCCGTGGCGACCTCGCCGTCGAGTACCCGCTCGAGCGGGTCCCGATGGTGCAGAAGCGCCTCGTCGAGATGTGTCGCCGCAACGCCAAGCCCGTCATCGTCGCCACCCAGATGATGGAGTCGATGATCACCAACTCGCGTCCGACCCGCGCCGAGGCGAGCGACGTCGCCAACGCGATCCTGGACGGCGCGGACGCGGTCATGCTGTCCGCCGAGTCCTCGGTCGGCGCCTACCCGATCGAGACCGTGAAGACGATGTCGAAGATCGTCGCCGCGGCCGAGGAGGAGCTGCTCTCCAAGGGCCTCCAGCCCCTGGTCCCGGGCAAGAAGCCGCGCACCCAGGGCGGCTCCGTCGCCCGCGCCGCCTGCGAGATCGCCGACTTCCTGGGCGGCCAGGCGCTGATCGCCTTCACCCAGTCCGGCGACACGGCCCGCCGCCTCTCCCGCTACCGGGTGCAGCAGCCGATCCTCGCCTTCACGACGGACGAGAACACCCGTAACCAGCTCACCCTGAGCTGGGGCGTCGAGTCCTTCCTCGTCCCGTTCGTGGACAACACGGACGCGATGGTCGACCTCGTGGACGCCGAGCTCCTCAAGCTCCAGCGCTACAGCGAGGGCGACACCATGGTCATCACGGCCGGCTCGCCCCCCGGCGTCCCCGGCACGACGAACATGGTCCGCGTCCACCACCTCGGTGGCGCCGAGCACGCCTGACGTCCCGTCTGATTCGCATACGACGGTGGGCCGCACCCCTGGAGAAGGGGTGCGGCCCACCGTCGTTCGACCGGGGATCAGATCATGACCGGTCCCATCAACCGGGTTCGACCGTGTTGCGGAGGCCCGGGACCCTGAGGGTGCCGCCGAACTGGCCCGCCTGCTTGAGCTTCACGCCGGTGAAGAAGGCGAAGGGGACGTCCAGCGGGGGCGGGGTCTCCGGGCTGAAGGTGATCGGGATGAGGCCGAAGAGGTTGCCCTTCAGCTCCTCCGTGTACATGGTCACCGTGCCGTCGGTGATGGTCGACGTCGAGCCCTTGTCGGAGCGGACGTGGCCCGTGAGCCCCTCGGAGTGGACCGTCAGCTGGTGCAGGTCCTTGATGTCGATCCCGGTCGCGGTGAACTTCAGGACCTTCTTGATCTTGCCGCTGCCGGTCTTCACCTCGACGATGCCGTGGTACTTGAGGCCCTTGAGGGTGAGGAGCGTGCTCTCCAGCCGCCACGGGTCGTCCGGCAGCAGCGGGATGCCCGGCTCCAGTTCGGCCGCCGCGAGCGCCTCGGGGTCGGGCTCGGGGCACGGGAAGCGCGGCTTGGCGCCGTCGGGTATGGACTCGTCCTTCTTGGGGTCGAGGCCCTTGGAGCTCTCCGGGAGCTCCTCGACCGTCGCGCCGGCCTTGTCGGCGGCCTTCTCGATCGCCTTCTTGGTCGCGTCGGCGGCCGGGTCCTCGGTCGCCTTCGGCTCGGCCGTGGCGGTCGCCGTGGCGGTCGCGGCCGGCTTCGGCTCGTCGTCGGTCGTCGTCCTGCCCGCCGGGGCCGTCGTCGCCGACGCCTGCGGGGCGGCCGTGGTCGGTGCCGCCGTCGTCGGTGCGGCCGTGGTGGCCGTCGGCTTCGGGTCCGGGCCGTCGAAGAGGTCCTTGAGGGCGTCGCCCAGACCCAGCGGGTCGAGCGGGTTCACGGACTTCGTCGGCGAGGGGGTGGCGGTGGGCGTCGCCGTCGGCGCGGGCGCGGTCGTCGCCTCCGCACCCGTCCGCTGCGTGGTCGACTGCGTGGTCGCCTGCCCGGTCTCCGTCGCGGTCGGCGTCGGGGTCGCGGTGGCGGTCGCCGTCGGGGCCGCGGTCGTGGTCGCGGTGGCCGTCGGCGTGGACGTCGCGGTGGAGGTGGGGCCGGCGGTCGTCGACGGGGTGGCCGTCGGCTTCGCGCTCTCCGTCGGCTTCGCCGTCTCCTCGGGAGTCGGCTCGTCCGAGCGGGTCACACAGGGACCCGGCGCGAAGGGGATGTCCTTCTCGTCGGCGAGTGCGAGCTTGGGCGAGAGGCCCATGCCCACGAACACCGCGGTCGGCATGGCGGCAAGCGCCATCGCCTTGCCCGCGGGGCCCTGGATCCTGTTCAGCAGCGACTTGCGCGGGGCCGCGTGCCGCGGGCCCTCCTTCGCGAGCGCCGACTGAGTCTCGTCACCCCGCACTGTTCCTCCCGCCGTTGGCGTCGATCGTCGTTTCGGTCGCCGGCTCGTACGCTTCGCGCTGCTCCGGGACGCCGGCCGCCGCCACGACCTCGGTCCCGGGCTCAAAGCCGGCCTCGTCCGAGGCCTCCGGCTCACCGTCGTGCTCTGCGTCGGCGGTCTCCTCGACCGGGGGCGCGGGCGCCCAGGCGGCGGACATGGCGCCGCCGATCAGGGAGAAGAGGAACCCGATGACGAGGCCACCGAAGTTCGACACCGGGATGGAGACGAGTGCCAGGACGATCGTCGCGACGCCCGCGAACACCCGCACGATGGGCTGGAACCACATCGTGAGGCCGAGCGTGATGAGCAGGACGCCGATGATCAGCGCGCCGGCTCCTGCGGTCGTCTGCATGGCAAGGGTCATGTTGCCGAGCCGCATGTCCCCGTAGGGCAGGTAGGCGATCGGCACGCCGCCGATCATGGTGAACAGTCCCGCCCAGAAGGGCCGGGTCTGCCGCCAGACCTTGAACCGGTTCTCCTGGGGGACTTCGCGGGAGGCGGGGGTCTCGGCGCTCATGGAAACAGCTCCCTGGAAGCGGTGTTGCTGAGAAAAGTGAAGAAGGTACCGACCTTTGGAGCGGGTGGGGCCGCGCGTGACGGCCCCCACCCTCCGGACCAGGTCAGTCCTTGTAGCACTCCGCCGACGTGCCCCTGTGCAGCGACAGGTGCAGGTTGGGGAGCTTGAAGGTGGCGGCCGTCGTGGCCCACGCCTTCTGCTTGACGTCGAGCAGCGTCGCGTCCTTGGCGCGCTGCGCGAAGCCGTACGGGTTGGCCTTGGTGTTCGGCTGGATGCCCGGCTTGCCCTCGATCGGCTTGCCGTCAGGCCCCGTGTTCAGCGCACCGGCGGCGACGCCGATGTCGATGTTGCCGAACTCGGCGTCGGCCTGCAGCTCGGCGACATCGAGGTAGATGCCCTTCGCGTAGACCTTCTTGCCCGATTCCGTTCCGGCCTCGAGCCGGAGCGTGACGTCGCCGACGAACGGCACCTTCGGCGTGACCACCGACTGGCACATGTTCGTGATCCAGGCCTCGGAGAAGCCCGAGACCGCGACCGGCGTGGCGAAGTCCTTGCCCTCAAGGTCCTTGCCGCCGTCGACGCTGCCGTACTGGACGAAGTCCTTGCCGACAAGACTGTCGGCCGAGACCTTGAAATCCTGGCCGGAGATGCTGAAGGACGCGGCGAGCGCGCCCTGGGCCAGGCCGACACCTATCGCGGCCGTCGCGGCCACGCTCGGCACCATGACGACGGCGAACCGCTTCCATCTGGTCCCGCCACGAACCTGGGACTTCATGAGAATTCCTCCTTCTCGGACGTACATCTCCGGAAGGGCCGGGGGCCCGTCCTGGGATGGGAGAAGTGCTACGTCCTCGGGAAGGGGAGCGCCGAGGCATCAGGCGGCGCGTTGCGCGTCCGAATCACCGGCGATCACCCCCGAGCGACAACCATGAGCCACGCCTTTGAGCGTGGCCTGATTGGACAGGCCCCGTTCGGTGAGAGCGGGAACCCCCCTGTCCACGGTCGGCGCCTGGGGCACCGACCCGCCCGGTGGGGACCCTCGTCGCGTCCCGGTTGGTTGCCGGGGTGGTGCGGTTCGGACCGAGCGTCGCCGATCGTGGTCCATTCCCGGCGCCTGCACAAGGGGGTTCGTTACTCGCTAGTAACGGGTGGATAACCGGGGCATGGCGGGGCGGCACCGAACGGCCACACAGGGTGCGGTCGGGTGATGATCAATATCAGCAGATAGCCGTATGAAGGCGGACAGAATCCTCGGTTCGATTTACTGCAAGTAACAGCGGCCGCGATTACCAAGTTTTGGTAAAGCGCGGCCGCCGCATGTCGCTGTGTCGCCAAATCGTCGGACGATCCGGCGGGTCAGGAACGCCTCAGAAAAGCACCCGGGCGAGGGCCTGCCGGGCCGCCGTCACGCGCGGGTCGTCGGAGCCGATCACCTCGAACAGCTCCAAGAGCCGCAGTCGCGCCGCGTCCCGGTCCTCGCCCGCCGTGCGGCGCACGGCCTCCACCAGGCGCCCGAAGGCGTCCTGCACATGACCGCCCACCAGATCGAGGTCGGCGGCGGCGATCTGCGCGGTGACATCGGCCGGATCGTCCGCCGCGTTCTTGCGTACGACGGCGGGGTCGAGGTCCTGCACCCGGGCGAGGAGCTCGGCCTGGGCCAGGCCCAGCTTCGCCTCCGGGTGGGCCGGGTCGTCGGCGAGCACGTTCTTGTACGCCTGGACGGCGCCGGCCAGGTCACCCGCGTCGAGCGCGGACATGGCCGCTTCGAGAAGGGCGTCGTACGGGCCGGCCGGGCGCTCGGCGGGCACCGAACCGTCGGCGTCGCCGTCCACGGCGATGCCCGTGAGACCGAAGCGCTCCTCGCCGACCTGGATCAGCTGGTCGAGGGTCTCCCGGATCTGGGCCTCGGGCACCGCGCCCTGGAAGAGCGGCAGCGCCTGACCGGCGACCACCGCGAAAACGGCCGGAATTCCCTGGATGCCGAACTGCTGCATCAGCATCTGGTTGGCGTCGACGTCGATCTTCGCGAGCAGGAAGCGGCCGTTGTACTCGACGGCCAGCCGCTCCAGAAGGGGGCCGAGCTGCTTGCACGGCTCACACCACTCGGCCCAGAAGTCGAGGACGACCGGAACCTCGGCGGAGCGCTGGATGACATCGCGCTCGAAGCCGGCCTCATCGACGTCGATCACCAGGGCGGAGGGGGGCACCGCGGCGGAGCCACCCTGCCGGGCGGCCTCGGCCCGGACCTGCTCCGCCTTGGCCTTGGCCTCTCCGGCCGCCTTCACCGCGGCGAGGTCGACGACGCCGCTCATGGACATGTTTCGGGGCTGCATGCGTACATCCTCCCCCCTCCGCGCGCGTAACCGGTAAGTCATGGCTGAACCGTGCCGTCCGCGCATCTCCCGCCGGTGTGCGAGACGCGTGGACAACACGGTTCTTCGTCTTCGTTCCGCACCGGGTCCCCACCCGGTGCCTGCCGGGTCCCCACCCGGCGGCTGGTTGTCGCTGGGGCCGCTCAGGCCTTTCGCTACAGGTCGTAGCGTAACTCTCCTGGGTGAGCGGCGGGGAGGGCGCGGCAGCGATCCGCTCGGTGAACTGCCTCACATCCCGCGCCTCTGGCGCCGTACCTACCGACGGGTATGGTCGACGTCCATGTGCAGCAGTACCCCCCGCAACGGCCGAACCGGACGCCCCCGCTCCACCGAGGCCGACGCGGCCATCCTGGAGGCGACCCGGGCCGCCCTGGTCGACCTCGGCTGGTCCAAGCTCACGATGGGGGACGTCGCCGGCCGCGCCGGGGTTGCGAAGACGACCCTCTACCGCCGCTGGGCCAACAAGAACGAGCTCGTGGTGGACGCCGTCGCCGTCCTCTTCGATGAACTCGAACTGCCCGACCTCGGTTCCCTCCAGGCCGACATCGAGCACGTCGTCCTCCAGTTCGCGGCGCTCCTCGAACGCCCGGAGACCAAGACGGCCCTGATGGCGGTGGTGGCCGAGTCGACCCGCGACGCACCGCTCCGCGAGCGCATCCGCGCCTCGATCGTCGACCGCCAGAAGCGGCTCGTCCTGGCGGGCCGCCGGCGGGCGCAGCTCCGCGGCGAACTCCCCTCGGACCGCGACCCGGTCGCGGTGGACGCCACGGACGACCTGATCTTCGACGTGATCGCGGGCGCGGTCGTGCACCGCGCCCTGGTGAGCGCCGAGCCGGTCGACGAGGAGTGGGTGGCGCGTCTCTCGGCCCTCCTGGTCGGAGGGCTGGGCGCGGTGGCGGCCCTCGGCTGAGAGGGGCGGCGGAAAGTCGCGGGCGCGGCCCGCCGGCCACCGCCTACCGTGGCGGCCGTGACGACTCACCTCACGGACTCCGTCCGCGCCCTGCTCGACGACGTCAACCCGGCCGTGCTGGCCACGATCCAGCCCGACGGCTCCCCGCAGACCTCGGTCGTGTGGGTCGGCCGCGACGGCGACGACCTGCTGATCTCCAGCCAGGACGGCCGCCGCAAGATCAAGAACATTCGGGCCGACGCCCGGGTCAGCCTCACCGTCCACGACCGCCACGACCCGCTGCTCTACGCGGAGATACGGGGTACGGCGACGGTCTCCGAGGACACCGGCCGTGCGCTGGCCGTGGCGCTAGCGGAGAGCTACGAGGGCGAGGGCGCCGGCCAGGAGTACCTGGAACTGCCGCCGGAGGAGGTCCGGGTGGTGGTCCGGATCACCCCGGCGAAGATCCTGGGCACGGCCGCGAAGTAAGTCAGGTCGCACGGCAAGCGACGGGGGCGGTACGGGAATTCCCGTACCGCCCCCGTCGTCGTATCGGCGTCTCAGAAGCCCGGGGGCTCCGTGTAGACGCCCCACTCGTCGCGCAGGACGTTGCAGATCTCGCCGAGCGTGGCCTCGGCGCGGACGGCCTCCAGCATCGGGACGATCATGTTCGAGCCGTCCCTGGCCGCCGCGAGCATCGCGTCGAGCGAGGCGCGGACCTTGGCGTCGTCGCGGCGCTCCTTGCGCTCGCCGAGGACCCGGACCTGCTCCCACTCGACCTCGTGGCTGACCCGCAGGATCTCCAGGTCGCCGGTGACGGAGCCGTGGGCGCAGTTGACGCCGACGACCCGCTTGTCGCCCTTCTCCAGGGACTGCTGGTACTGGAAGGCGGACTCGGCGATCTCGCCGGTGAACCAGCCGTCCTCGATCCCGCGCAGGATGCCGGAGGTGATCGGCCCGATCGGGTGCTGCCCGTCCGGGTGGGCCCGGCGGCCGCGCTCCTTGATCTGGTCGAAGATCTTCTCGGCGTCGGCCTCGATGCGGTCGGTGAGCTGCTCGACGTACCAGGAGCCGCCCAGCGGGTCGGCCACGTTGGCCACGCCCGTCTCCTCCATCAGCACCTGCTGCGTGCGGAGCGCGATCTCGGCGGCCTGCGCGCTGGGCAGCGCGAGGGTCTCGTCGAGGGCGTTGGTGTGGAGGGAGTTGGTGCCGCCGAGGACCGCGGAGAGGGCCTCCACCGCCGTACGGACGACGTTGTTGTACGGCTGCTGGGCGGTGAGGGAGACACCGGCGGTCTGGGTGTGGAAGCGGAGCCACTGCGCCTTGTCGGTCTTGGCGCCGTACACCTCCTTCATCCAGCGCGCCCAGATCCGGCGGGCGGCGCGGAACTTGGCGATCTCCTCGAAGAAGTCGAGGTGCGCGTCGAAGAAGAAGGAGAGGCCGGGGGCGAAGACGTCGACGTCGAGGCCGCGCGAGAGGCCCAGCTCCACGTAGCCGAAGCCGTCGGCGAGGGTGTAGGCGAGCTCCTGCGCGGCCGTCGCCCCGGCCTCGCGGATGTGGTAGCCGGAGACGGAGAGCGGCTTGTACGCGGGGATGCCCTGCGCGCAGTGCTCCATCAGGTCGCCGATGAGGCGCAGATGGGGCTCGGGCTCGAAGAGCCACTCCTTCTGCGCGATGTACTCCTTGAAGATGTCGGTCTGGAGCGTGCCGTTGAGCACGGCCGGGTCGACGCCCTGGCGCTCGGCGGCGACCAGGTACATGCAGAAGACGGGGACGGCGGGGCCGGAGATCGTCATCGAGGTGGTGACGTCGCCGAGCGGGATGCCCTTGAAGAGGACCTCCATGTCGGCGGCGGAGTCGATGGCGACACCGCAGTGGCCGACCTCGCCGAGGGCCCGGGGGTCGTCGGAGTCGCGGCCCATGAGGGTCGGCATGTCGAAGGCGACGGAGAGGCCGCCACCACCGGCCTCCAGGATCATCTTGTACCGCTCGTTGGTCTGCTCGGCGTTGCCGAAGCCGGCGAACTGGCGGATGGTCCAGGTCCTGCCCCGGTAGCCGGTCGCGTGGAGTCCCCGGGTGAAGGGGTACTCACCGGGCCAGCCGATCCGCTCGAACCCCTCGTACGTGTCGCCGGGCCGGGGCCCGTAGACGGGCTCCACGGCATCGCCGGAGAGCGTGGTGAAGTCGGCGTCCCGCTTGCGGGCCTTGTCGTAACGGGCCTGCCAGCGACGGCGGCCTTCCTCGATGGCGTCAGCGTCCATGACTCGAATTTACTAGGACGTCCTAGTAAATGTCGATGGCCAACCGCCCGGCGCGGCGCGCCGGGCGGTGCGGTCAGACCTTGACGGCGGCCGGAGAACCGTCCGTGACCAGCGGCAACGTCTCGCGGACGACCTTGCGCTCGACGAAGAACGCGGCGAAGGGAATCGTCCCGGACACGAGCACCCACAGGAGCTTGCCGAACGGCCACCTGGCCTTGGAGCCCAGGTCGAAGGCGAAGACCAGGTAGATGATGTAGAGGACGCCGTGGGCCTGGGAGACCGCGAAGGTCACGTCCTCGCCCATGTCGAACCCGTACTTGAAGATCATGCACGTGCAGAGCACGAGCAGCATGACGGCGGTCACGTACGCCATGACGCGGTAGCGGGTCAGCACGCTGGATTTCATGCCGTCGAGCGTAACGGCACGTTCCGGGCGATCTTCGCGCGGGTCAGCTCTCGTCGAAATCGTGCGCGCTCACCCGAAGCGGGCGCAGCATCGCGAAGATCTCGCCGCACTCCTCGGCGTCGTACGCGCCGAGCCCGAACTCCATGTCCATCAGGTCGCGGGTCGCCGCCTCGACCACCTCGCGCCCCTTCTCCGTGATGGTCGCGAGGGTGCCGCGGCCGTCGTTGGGGTTCGGTCGCTTGTCGACCAGGCCCGACCTCACGAGCCGGTCCACCGTGTTCGTCACCGAGGTGGGGTGCACCATCAGCCGCTCGCCGATCTTGGACATCGGCAGCTCACCCGCCTTGGAGAAGGTGAGCAGCACCAGGGCCTCGTACCGCGCGAAGGTCAGCCCGTACGGCTTCACGACGGCGTCGACCTCCGCGAGGAGGATCTGGTGGGCGCGCATGATCGAGGTGATCGCGGCCATCGAGGGGACCGGGCCCCAGCGCTTCTGCCAGAGCTCGTCGGCTCGGGCGATGGGGTCGAAGGGGAGACTGAGCGGCTTCGGCACGCGTCGACCTTACCCATGGGGAACTTGACGGTCAGCCCCGTCTCATTTCTCGGTCGCCCCGGACGCCCTCAGTTCGGCGGCGGCGACGAGCAGACAGAGCGTGCCGACGACGCCCGTGCCCGCGACGACCGTGTGGACGGGGGCGAACTCGGCCGCGATCCCGGCCCCGGCCATGCCGACCCCCTGGACGGTCATCATCCCCGCCGTCATCAGGGTCATGGCCCTCCCCCGCTGCTCCTCGGGGACGGCGGCGACGAACCAGGCGTCGAGGCCGAGGGTGTACGCGCCGGTGGCGCCCGCCAGGAAGAGGGCGACGACCGCGAGGGCGACGCCGGGCTCGGGGGCGTAGAGGAGGTAGGGCAGGACGCCGGTCACGGCGAGCGGGAGCACGATCCGCGAGCGGGCCGCCGCGCCGAGGAAGGAGCCGGCGAGGAGCTCGCCCGCGATGGTGCCGACGGGCAGCGCGCACATGAGGAGACCGAGGGCGGCGGTGGAGACGCCGATCTCGTCGGCGTAGGGGGCGGCGAGCGCCTCGGGTACGACGGCGAAGAGCGGCGGCACCCAGAACATCAGCATCAGGGCGCGCACCCGCCGGTTCCGCAGCACCGCCCAGGTGCCGGAGAGCCCGCCGCCCGCGGACTTCCCGGCGCGGGCGGGGCGGCGGGCGGTGCCGAGGCGGAGCAGCAGCGCCGAGGCGAGGAAGGTGACGGTGGTGACGACGAGTGCGCCGCGGGGCGGTACGACGGTGAGGAGGACGCCACCGACGGCGAAGCCGGTGAGGAGGGCGCTCTGCGAGACGATCCGCAGGAGGGAGCGGCCGAGGACGAAGAGGTCCCCCTCCCCGAGGATGTCGGCGAGGGTCGCCATGCGGGTGCCGTTGAAGACGGGCGAGACGACGGCGATGGCGCAGCGCAGGGCGAGCAGGACGGCGACGGGGGTGGCGGGGACGACCATCGTGGCGACGCAGGCGGCGCAGATCAGGTCGCAGACGACGAGGATCCGGCGGGGCGGGAGGCGGTCGGCGAGACCCGCGAGGAGGGTGCCACCGACGAGGTAGGGGAGGAAGCCGAGGGCGAAGGTGAGGGAGGAGAGGAGCGGGGAGCGGGTGAGGTCGTAGACGAGCACGGTGAGCGCGAGCTCGCTGACGACGACCCCGAGGAGGGAGAGGAGGTGCGCCACGAAGACGAACCGGAACTCCCGCACCCGGAACACGGCCCGGTAGCCGGGCCGGTCGTCGGGCCGGTCGCCGGGCCGGTAGCCGGGGCAGTCGTCGGACCGGCCGCCGGGCCGGTCGCCGGACCGGTCGCCGGACCGGTCGCCGGACCGGTCGCCGGACCGGTCGCCGGGGCAGTCGCCGGACCGATCGCCGGACCGATCGCCGGACCGGTCCCCGGGCAGGTCGTCGGACCGGCCGCCGCCCGTCGGGAGCGCGGGCGGGGTGGCGGGGCCGGCGGGGGTCCGGTCGTGCGGCGGTGAGGACGGCAGGGGTGTGTCCAGGGAGTCGTGCGTCGGCATGGCGGCAGCGTGCCGTCGCACGGGGGCCTCGCCCTAGACTTTCGGCTCCAGACGAATGTTCCGCCGCATCGAGCCCCCAAGCCCGAGCCCGCGCCTCCCCGAGTCCCGAGAGAGGGCCCCGTGCCGTACCACCTGCGTTTCGGCGAGGCCGACCCGCTGCGGATCCGGTTCGCGATCTCGCCGCTCTGGGAGACGCACTCCGCCGTGCGGGTCCTCGCGCGACCCGGAAAGCAGGGCTACCACCTGCCGTGGCTACGGCGGATCGCGGGCGCCGCGCGCGGGCTCGACCTGGGGCCGCTGCACCTCCTCATGCCGCTCCGCGGGCACAGCCCGGACTCCCTCTACCCGCCGCCGCTCGGGCCGGCCGCCACCTTCGAGGAGGAGATCACCGCCGTACGGGAGACCGACCCGGCCCTCGTCCTGGTCGACATCGAGCGGGCACTCGCCGAGACGCCGGGGGCGGCCGGTACGGACGAGGGGCGCCGGCTGCTCGACGATCCGGCCGGTGCGGTGGGCCGGCTCGCCGACCTCCTGGAGGCGGCCTGGGAGGCGCTGATCGCGCCCGAGTGGCCCCGGCTGCGGGCGCTCCTGGAGGCGGACGTCGCGTACCACTCGCGCCGGCTCGCGGAGGGCGGCCTCGAACGGCTCCTGCGCGAGCTGCACCCGGCCTTCGACTGGGCCGCCGAGACCGCCACGCTCCGGGTCGCCTATCCCGGGGAGCACGACCGCCCGCTGGACGGGCAGGGGCTCGTCCTCATGCCGTCGGTGTTCACGTGGCCCGATGTGGTGAGCGGCTTCGATCCGCCGTGGCAGCCGACCGTGGCCTACCCGGCGCGCGGGATCGGCGGGCTGTGGGCCGAGCCCCGGGACCGTACCCCCGAGGCGCTCGCCCGGCTGCTGGGCCGGGCCCGGGCGGACGTCCTGTGCGCCCTCGACGAGCCGGCGGGAACGACGGCGCTCGCGCACCGCCTCGGCCTCGCACCCTCCTCCGTCTCCGCCCATCTGACGGTGCTGCGGGACGCGGGGCTGCTGACCTCCCGGCGGTACGGCCACCAGGTGCTGTACGAGCGGACGCCGTTGGGGATCGCGGTGTCGCAGCCCGGAACCGACTGACCGTCATGTCACGATGGCCCCGATTTTCCATCGCCACCCTGGGGGCCGGATGTCCCGCCGCACCGCCACCGCCGCCGCCCTGGCCCTCGTCTCCGCGCTGCTCCTGACCGGATGCTCCACGGACGAGTCCCCGAAGACACCGGTCGGCCCGCCCTCCGCCGGCTCCCCCTTCTGGGTCGACCCGGAGAGCGACGCGGCGAAGCAGGTCAGGGAGTACCAGGCGCAGGGCAGGGCCGAGGACGCCGAGGTCCTGAAGCGGATCGCGGAGCGGCCGGTCGCGGAGTGGCCGGCCGGGGACGACCCCGTACCGGATGTCACGCGCGCGGTCCGGGGCGCGGTGGCCGAGGGCCGGACCGCGGTCTTCGTCGCGTACAACATCCCGCACCGCGACTGCGGGATGTACTCGGCGGGCGGCTCGCACGACGCGCAGGCCTACCGGAGCTGGGTCGACTCCTTCGCCTCCGCTATCGGGGACACGTCCGCGATCGTCGTCCTCGAGCCGGACGCGGTGCCGCACATCGTGGACGGCTGCACCCCTGCGCAGTACCACGACGAGCGCTACGGGCTGCTCGCCGAGGCGATCGAGCGGCTGAAGCGGCAGCCCCGCACCCGGGTCTACCTGGACGCGGGCAATCCGGCGTGGATCGACGACCCGGGCAAGCTGGTGGAGCCGCTGCGCCGGGCGGGGATCGCCCGCGCGGACGGCTTCTCGCTCAACGTCTCCAACTTCCAGACGAACGAAGCGGTGAAGGGCTTCGGCTCGACGCTCTCGGGGCTGCTGGGCGGCACCCACTTCACGGTGGACACCAGCCGCAACGGCGCCGGTCCCCTTCCGGGTGACCGGGAGGAGGCCTGGTGCAATCCGCCGGGCCGGTCCCTCGGCGTACCGCCGACGGACCGGACCGGGGACGAGCTGGTCGACGCCTATCTGTGGATCAAGCGCCCCGGCGATTCGGACGGTCAGTGCCGGGGCGGCCCGTCCGCCGGGACCTGGTGGCCGGAGTACGCCCTGGGGCTGGCCCGGCGCGCCAGGGCCTGAGACAGCGGCCGAAGCGGCGGCGCCAAGGCCTGAGGCATCGGCCGGGGCACCGGCCCCGGAAGGGGCGGCTCACCCCACCTGGATCCACTTCGCCTCGGAGGGGATGCCGTCCGCGTCCGTCACGAAGAGCATGTACCAGCCGGGCGGGACGAGCGTGCGGTCCTGCGGTACGTCGACGGTGACGGTCATCCTGTCCTGTCCCCGCGTCAGGCCGACCTCCACCGAGCGCTGTTCCACGTCGGTCGTGTGGGTGACGGCGCTGGGCCGCATCAGCCGGGCCTTGACGATCCGTCCGGCGTCCTTGGTCTTGAAGGTGGCGCGGCCGTTCTGGTCGAGCTCCCGCGAGCCCTCCCCCAGGACGGGCCGGTCCGTGCCCGCCTTGTGGAGGTAGGGCGGGGTGAAGACCTCGATGCGCTGCTCGAAGGTGCCGAGCTTGGTGTTGTCCTTGTCGTCGAAGAGCGGGTCGGAGCCGAAGGTGGCGACCCGGCCGTCGGGGAGCAGCAGCGCCTCGGAGTGGTAGTTGCGGCCGACGGTGGGCTCGGCGGCCTCGGTGAAGGCGTTGGTGCCCGGGTCGTAGAACTGCGCCTTGAGGATGTCGCTGCCGCTGCGGCCCCGGTACTGCTCCGATCCGCCGCTGGTGAAGACGGTGTCGTCGGGCAGCAGGACGCTGCTGAGGTAGCGGGTGCCCTGCGGGAGCGCCGGTCCGTCGGTGAAGACGGGGCTGTCCTGGGAGAGGTCGACGATGGAGGTGCGGGCGGTGGACTTCGGGGACTCGCCGACCCCGCCGCCGCCGAGGACCATGACCTTCTGGTCCTGGACGGGCGGCAGCATCAGGGAGGCGGAGGTCTCCAGCTGGTCGGGGTCGGTGAGGCCGCCGAGCTTGGTGAAGGAGTTCTTCTCCAGGTCCCACAGGCCGGGTTCGCGGCCCTTCTCGGCGGGGCCGTAGCCGGCGTTGGAGCCGGTGTAGAGGAGCTTGCCGCCCTTGGTGAGGAAGAGCGAGGGGTAGGTGGGGAAGTAGCGGAAGGGTCCCTTGGACCACTTCTTGGTCGCGGGGTCGTAGATCTCGTTGTCGCCGGGGACGACGTCGCCGACGTCGTTGAGCCCGGAGACGGCGAGGACCTTGCCGTCGTCGAGGGTGACGAGGGTGGGGTACCAGCGGGCGTCCTTCATGGGCGCCACCGGAATGTACTTCTCGGCCCGGGGGTCGAACTCGTAGGCGCCCCTGATGCCCTGGAAGTCCTGCTTCTCGGTGGTGAGCTTCTGCGCGAGCCCGTAGACGTTGTCGGCGGCCTCGCCCTTGAGGCCGACGACCTCGTACTGCGCGGCCTCGGTGGTGAGGCCCTGCGGGCCCGCCTTCCTGGCCTCGACGAAGACCCGCGCCTCGGCGGCGGTGACCTTCGTCTCCCAGGGCTTCATCTGGCCGCTCTTGGAGTACGAGATCTCGAACTCGCGCTTGGCCTTGGGGACGGTCACGTCGAACTTGGAGACGTACTCGACCCCGGACGGGGAGCGGAAGACGGTGCCCTTCTTGAGGGTGACCGCCTTGTCGGGGCTCTCGTTCTTGACCCGCATGCCGCCGCCGGCCTTCTCCACCCCGTCTCCGAGGACCTCGTAGCGGGCGGTGCCGCCGGCGACGAGCAGCCGTCCGTCGGGGAGCTGCGTGTGGCCGGAGCAGAAGAAGTCCACCGGGGTGGGGATCTTCTTGAACGTGTTGTTCGCCGGGTCCCAGAGGATGGTCTCGAAGGTCCCGGCGTCGAAGTTCTTCTGGTCGTTGCCCGAGCCGGCGATCAGCAGCACCTTGCCGGTGTGCAGGAGGGCCGCGTGGATGGCGTTGATGCGGTACTCGTCGGGGACGTCGACCTCCGCCCAGGAGCCGAACTCCCGCTTGTAGCCGGGCTGGGCGATCTTGTAGGCGTGGTACTTCTCCTCGGCGAAGGAGACGGCGGCGGGGGCGTTGAGCGCGGCGAGGACCACGACCGCACCGGTGCCGACCAGGGTCTTCTTGAACTTCTTCGACGGCCGGTGGGCCATGTCTCAGTTCCCTCCGGTCGTCGTGGGGGCGGGGCTGGTCGCCGCGGGCGGGACGGTCGTCGGGAGGACCGTGACGCCTTCGCGGGCGTCGGCGAGGCCGCGGGCGCGGGCGCGGACCCTGGCGCGGTCCCGGACCCGCCGCACGCGCCGTGCCCGTACCGTCGTCCAGGCCCAGAGGGCGACCGGGGCCAGGGCGATGACCAGGGCGAGGGCGGCCCAGGTGCGCATGGCCGCGTGGGTGTTGTCGAAGTGGACGGAGGCCACGAGCGAGGCGATGAGGACCGCCGCCCAGTAGAGGTGGATGCGGAAGGTGGCGACCCGGTCGGGGCTCGCCTCGCCGCCCTTGGGGGTGACGACGAAGCGGCCGCGGGTGCGGAGGGCCGCCGAGCCGAGCGACTTGAGGTAGATGGGGGCGGAGAGCGCGGACATCGCCATGCCGGCGAGGCCGCCGGAGCCCTCGGGTTCGTGGGGCGAGACGTTGTGCCGCCGGTTCCAGAGGTAGAGCCCGATCTGGAGGGCGACGGCGTCGCTGTAGATCATCAGCCAGATCGAGGTGGAGACCTGGGTGCCGGAGGCGCCGAACCACAGGTAGAGGACGCAGCTGAGGATGCCGACGAACCAGTTGACGGCCGTCATCGGGTAGTAGACGAGCATCAGCGTGTAGTTGAGGAAGCGGCCCGGCGGGGTGCGGAAGGGCGCCTTCCAGAACTGCTTGACGAGCGTCTCGTACGTGCCCCGGGACCAGCGCAGCTGCTGGGTGAAGAAGTCCGTCCAGGAGTTGGGTCCCTCGCCGACCGCGAGCACGTCGGGGGTGTAGACGGAGCGCCAGTAGCGGCCGGTGCACGGGTTCTTCCTGCGGTGCAGTTCGAAGCCGGTGGCCATGTCCTCGGTGACGGAGTCGTACAGGCCGCCGATCTGCTTGAGGGCGGAGATCCGGACGACGTTGTTGGTGCCGACGAACATGGGCGCGTGGTAGCGGTTACCGGCCCGCTGGATGAGGGCGTGGAAGAGGAACTGCTGCGACTCGGCGGCCTTGGTGACGATGTTGGAGTAGTTGCCGTACACCTGCGGTCCGACGACGAAGGCGATGTCGGGGTCGCGGAAGTAGCCGAGCATCCGCTCCAGGAAGTTGGGGAGCGGGACGTGGTCGGTGTCGACGGAGGCGAAGAAGTCGTAGGCGTCGCCGTGCATGGCGAGCCAGGCGTTGTAGTTGCCGTGCTTGGTCTTCGCCCTGTGGACGCCCTTCCTGCGGTTCCACTCGGGGATGCCGGCGCGGCTGAAGTGGCGCACGCCCAGCTCGGCGCAGAGCGCCTTCGCCTCGGCGGAGTCGCCCTCGTCGAGGAGCCAGATGTCCAGGGGCCCGTCGTGGCGCAGCCGGACGGCGCCTTCGAGGGTGCCGCGGACCATGGAGAGCGGTTCCTTGCCCGGGACGTACGTGGTGAGGAAGGCGACGCGGGTGCCCGGCTCCTCTCTGACGGGTATCGGGTCGCGGGCGACCATCGTGGCGTGGGCGATGGACGTGACGTTCACCAGCATGAAGAAGCAGATGAGGCCGATCGACACGAGCATCACGGTGTCGAGGCGTACGAGCCAGGGTTCGGCTCCCTCGCGGACGGTCCAGTGGCTCGGCCAGACGAGGTAGGCGAGCAGCAGCGCCGAGAGGACCGGCGCGAGGCACATGAGCAGGACGGCTCGTATTCGGTGCGGCTCCTTCGAGAGCAGACTGCTGTACTGCACCGTGTAGGCCACCGGGTCCGGCTCCGTGAGAGGACCGGCGAGTCGGCTGTAGGTGTCGTAGTCGTAGGCTCCCGGCCGCACGGTGCCTCCAGCTGTCGTCGAACAGGTCGATACCCCAACAAAAGGGGCAAATGTTCGGTGTGTCGACTGGAGTAGTCCGAGTGGGCGTCTTTACCGGGTACGACCGCCCTGCCGACGCAGCGTGTACGTGACGGCCTTCCGGGCGACCGGGTTCAGCTCCTCGACCGCGGCCATCAGGACGCCGAGCTGCTCCAGGGCGGCGAGCGCGGCCTCCGCGCCGGCCGGGTCGACGCCCTCGTACAGTTCGAGGCCGATGAAGGAGGCGGCGACCGCGCGGGCGAGCCCCGCGGGGTCGGTGAACTCGGCGAGCGGGGTTCCGGCGAGGACCCGGACGAGGACCTGTTCGATCTCGGCGATCCAGAGGTCGAGTCCGGCCGCGGTGGCCGGGGCGAGCCGGGGGTGGGTCTGGGCCCCGGCGAGCAGCTGGCCGAGGACGGCGACATGACCGGCGTCCCGCTCCTCGGCGTGCATCTCCCGCCCGAAGGCCAGCAGCTCGGAGAGGCTGCCGACGGAGCGGAGCCGTTCGCGGTGGCGGGCGACCCGCAGTTCCGCGCCGCGCCGGCAGGCGGCGGCGAGCAGCTCGTCGACGGAGCCGAAGTGATAGAAGACCAGGGCCTGGTTGACTCCGGCGGTGGTCGCGATGGCCCGCGCGGAGGCCTTGGCGATGCCCTGTTCGACGAGGGTGCGCAGGGCGCCTTCGAGGAGCTTGTCCCGGGTCTCCCGACTCCGGGCGTCCTGCGCCGCGGCCTTACGGCTCTTCGCGTCCCTGCCCACGACGTCCCCGCTCACGGCGTCCCCGCTCACGCCCGTACCTCCTCGCGCACCGGGCGCAGCCCCGCGCGCACCCCGTGGGAGCGTACGTCGGCGTACTCGGCGGCGAAGGACCCCTCGTACCCGAAGAGAGGCCCGAAGTACCGGTTGACCACCCGGACGCTGATGCGGAAGCGGCCGGTGCGCTCGTCGAAGGACTCGCGGACCTCGGCCCGGCCGCCGACCAGTTCCGGGACGCGCACGTCCAACGGGCCCTCGCGGAAGCGGTGTTCGCCGGAGGTGATGAGGAGCGAGCCGTCGGGTTCGGCGGACAGGTGCAGATCGCTGGCGAGGTGCTGATGGGTGCCGAGGTAGTCGAGGACACAGCCGCGCTGGGGGCTGTGGACCATCGTCGCGTCGAAGCGCCGGGGCCCGCCGGGCAGCGCGAAGGTCCGGACGAAGGTGACGGTCTCCCGCCCGTACGAGTCGGCGTACGGCACGTTCTCGACGGTGAAGGGGACGTCCCGGCCGGTGCGGGGCAGCAGGATGTTCCGCACCCCGCCGACCGCGAGGAACGGCTTCACGAAGGCCCGGCCGTGCCAGATCCGGTCCATGACGCCCCGCCCGACGCACATCTCCCCGCTCGCGAGCCCCACCGAGAAGCGCCGCTGGAGCTCCGGGTGCAGCCGCTCGAAGGCGGCGTCCCCCATGGCGGTGCGGAAGATCGAGGTCACCTTCGGGGTCGTCACGGCTGCTCCAGGGTGGCGAGGAGCCGCGGCTCCCGGCTGCGGGCGGGCGCGGTGCGCAGACAGCGGCGGGCCGCGGGAGTGCGGGACGAGGGCGGTACGAGGAGGGCGGCGGCGAGCCCGAGGACGGTGAGCGGGACGGCGGCGAGCGACAGCGCGCCGAGCGGCAGGGCGGCGGCGGTGAACGGCAGCGCCACGAGCAGGATCCGGGCGGCGGTTTCGAGGAGCCAGCGGTCGCGGGAGCGTTCCGGGGTGATGCCCCGCTCGCACCAGAGCCGCAGCCGGTCGAAGGACCAGGCCGTGGCCCAGCCCATCAGGGGCCGGAAGAGCAGCCGGTCGCTGGCGCGGCCGAGGCGGCCCCAGCGCGGCCGGTAGTCGTAGCCGGTGAGGAAACGGACGCCTTCGGGCGTGGGGATGTAGCGCCAGTAGCCACTGCCCTCGGCGAGGAGCGACAGCGGGTGGGGCGAGGCGAAACGGAGGGCGGAGACCCGGTCACCGCCGGCCCGGTGGCGCTCCCCCGCGGAGACACCGGTGCCGGCGACGACCAGGAAGGGCAGGACGCGGGTCGCGTACCGGAAGTGCTGAGGTTCGCCCTCGGCGCGCGGGAGGTAGGCGATCTCCGTGAACCGCAGGTCCCACCGCTGGTGGCGGTCGGGCTCCTGAGTGCGCTCCCAGAGCGTCTCCAGGTCCGCGCGCACCCGCGTCTCGATGTAGAGACCCATCGATGTTCTCCCAGCTCATACGGCATCTTGAGCGACTGCTCAAAACCGCCCCGCGAGTGAAGGTAGCCGATTTTGAGCACTCGCTCAACCGACTGACGACAAGAAACCCCGGCCCTGGGACAGGACCGGGGTTTCGCGAGTCGGGGGCGGTCAGCCCTCCAGGTACCGCTCGACGGTGGCGACCTTGCCGGTGAGCCCGTCCGTCACGCCCGGACGGATGTCGGCCTTCATGACCACGGAGACGCGCGGCGCCCGGGCCTCCACGGCGGCGACGGCACGCTTCACGACGTCCATCACCTCGTCCCACTCACCCTCGATCGAGGTGGCTGCATCTTCTAGAAGCGGGCGTCGGTACGGTTCGGCAGCCCGGACTCCCGGACGACCCGGACGGCGTCGGCGACGTACTCGCCGACCTCCTCCCCCACACCCAGCGGGGTCACCGAGAACGCGACGATCACGCCTGCACGCCCTCGGCGCGGGCGCGCGAGGCGATGACCGCGTCGGCGGCCTCGCGCTTCAGCTTCCGCTCGGCGTAGAAGCCGCCGAAGGGCAGCACCGAGAGGACGAAGTAGAGCGCGGCGGTCCCGAAGCTCCACTTGGTGCGGTTCCAGGCGTCCAGCCAGAAGAGGACGTAGAGGATGAACAGCACGCCGTGGATCGCACCCATGACCGGCACCGCGTTGAAGTCCGTCGTCCGCTTGAGTACCGAGCAGACGAGCAGGAGCAGGAACGAGACGGCCTCCGGCGCGGAGACGAGCCGGAGCCGGTGGAGGGAGGAAGCGGTCTTGATGTCCACGGAGGGGGTCACCTTCGTTCGATCTTGTGAACGGATGCACAAGGGCCCGTCCATTGTGCACGCCGACTTTGCTGTCTCTTTATCCGGGTCCCCAGTACCTTCAGCGGGTGGCAACGTTCCGACTCCAAGGCAGCAAGGTGCTCGCCGTCTCCGTGACCGGCGACGCCGTCAAGGCGAAGAACGGCTCGATGGTCGCCTACGACGGCCAGATGGCGTTCAAGAAGATGAGCGGTGGCGGTGAGGGTCTGCGCGGCATGGTGACCCGCCGGCTCACCGGTGAGCAGATGGAGGTGATGGAGGTACGCGGCCAGGGAACCTGCTGGTTCGCCGACCGGGCCTCCGAGATCAACCTCGTGTCCCTGCACGGCGACAAGCTCTGGGTCGAGGCGAGCAATCTGCTCTGCACCGACGCGGGGCTGCGCACCGGCACCACCTTCACTGGCCTGCGTGGCGGCGCCACCGGCAACGGCCTCTTCACGACCACCGTCGAGGGCACCGGCCAGGCGGCGATCACGTCCGACGGCCCTGCGGTCGTGCTGCGGGTGACCCCGCAGTACCCGCTCCAGGTCGACCCCGGCGCGTACATCGCCCACCAGGGCAACCTCCAGCAGCACTTCCAGTCCGGTGTGACCTTCCGCACCCTCATGGGCGAGGGCGGCGGCGAGGCCTTCCAGATCCGCTTCGAGGGGGACGGCCTCGTGTACGTCCAGCCGAGCGAGCGGAACACGATCGGGGGCGACGTCTGATGCCGTTCCGCGAGATCAACTCGAAGATGGTCGAGGCGACCGTCATCCCCGGGCAGCGGATGTTCAGTCAGCGCGGCGCGATGCTCGCGTACCGCGGAGACGTCACTTTCACGCCGAACACGGCGGGCGGCCAGGGCGGCCTGATGTCGATGATCGGCCGCCGGGTGGCCGGCGAGGCGACGCCGCTGATGACCGTCGAGGGCAACGGCACGGTGATGTTCGGGCACGGCGGCCACCACATCCAGGTGATCGCGCTGACGGGCGACACCCTGTACGTCGAGGCCGACCGGCTCCTCGCCTTCGACGGCACCCTGGAGCAGGGCACGATGTTCATGGGCTCGCAGGGCGGGGTCATGGGCATGGTCCGGGGCCAGGTGAGCGGCCAGGGCCTCTTCACCACCACCCTGAGGGGCCACGGCTCGGTGGCCGTCATGGCGCACGGCGGGGTCGTCGAGCTGCCGATCGCCCCGGGTCGCCCGGTCCACGTGGACCCGCAGGCGTACGTGGCCCACCACGGCGACGTACGGAACAAGCTCTCCACCGCGCTGGGCTGGCGCGACATGGTGGGGCGCGGCTCGGGCGAGGCCTTCCAGCTGGAGCTGAGCGGCAGCGGCGCGGTGTACGTCCAGGCCTCGGAGGAGAAGCTGTGAGCACCCCGGTGATCCACGACCCGACGACGCTTCCGTCGGACGACAACGTGAACCCGTACACCTTCTGCGTGGAGCTCAAGGGCTCCCAGTGGTTCCTGCAGAAGGGCAAGATGATCGCCTACTACGGGCGGATCGAGTTCAACGGCATCGGGCACGGGCGGCTCGACCGGCTGGTCCGGACGTCCTTCCACTCGCCGCTGCACGCGAGCGACTGGGTGGTCGCGGAGGGCAGCGGCAAGATGCTGCTCGCGGACCGGGCCTTCGACGTGAACTCGTTCGACCTGGACGAGGGCAACCTGACGATCCGTTCGGGCAACCTCCTCGCCTACCAGCCCACTCTCGCGCTGAAGCAGTCGATCGTGCCGGGCTTCGTGACGCTGATCGGCACGGGCAAGTTCGTGGCCGCGTCGAACGGTCCGGTGGTCTTCATGGAGCCGCCGATGCGGGTGGACCCGCAGGCGCTGGTCGGCTGGGCGGACTGCCCCTCCCCGTGCCACCACTACGACCACGGCTACATGACGGGCGTGATGGGCGGCGTGCGGGCGCTGACGGGCCTCGGCGGCACCTCGGGCGAGGAGCACCAGTTCGAGTTCGTGGGCGCGGGCACGGTGCTGCTCCAGTCGACGGAGCTGCTCATGCCGGAGCGGGCGATCGGTGGGCCTCCGGCGCAGGCGGGCGTGCCGGGCGGGCACGGAGCGCACGGTTCCGGCCAGAGCGTGCCCGGCTCCGTACCGCGCCTTCCCGGCCAGCTCGGAGACCTCCAGCGTCGCTTCGGCCTTTGACTGCCCCCTGCCCCAGGGCAGGAAGTTCCTGGCTCACGCTGCCTGATGCCCCGGCGGGACCTCGGGTCTTCTGCGATCAGCACCAGCCGGGGCCAGACCTGCCCGGACGAGCATTGTCGGGTCGGCGAAGTCCCTCTTCTTGAACCGGGGCATCCCCGCCCGCTGCGGCATCGGCCGCCGGGCCTTGATGTCGCTCAAGGCCTTCGCGCGTGCCTTGGCGAAGTCCCGAATGATCTGCTGCTGCGGCACCGAGCCACCCGCGCGCAGCCATTCGTGCTTCTCCGCGCCAGCCGGTCAGCATCCGGTCCAGGCGCGCGGGACCGCACGCCTCCTTCGCCTTGTGTGCGGCACGCGAGGAGGCAACGCACTCGTTCCACACCCATCGGCACCGGTTCCACTCATCGAGCAGCGCGGCAAGCGCGGCCGATGACACCCGCAGACGGTAGGTGTACCGGGCATGCCCGGTCTCTACGCCTCCGCTCAGCTCCCCCATGACGCCAAGGTGGAGCGGCGATATCGCCCGCTTCCGCGATTCCGTGGAGCCACCCGAACAGGTGACGACACGGCATACGCGATTCGGCCTCGTCCATACCTACCTGCCGGTAGGCGGATTCCGGCCCACCCAGGGCAGGGGCACAATCTCCCCAGCGGGTGAGCGGTAGTCTGCGGAGTGTGACGCCCTCGAACGTCTGCGCTCGTGTCGAGGACCGGGGCGCCCGACCCCCGGTGCCCGACGCGCGGCGCCCGGTGCCCGGCGTCACACTCCCAGGCTTAGTCAAGAATTCAACTTCTTAGGTAGAATCCATATATGGAGACCGAGACGGCCACCGCGTGGCTCACCGACGGCGAGCAGTGCGCCTGGCGCACGTTCCTGGACGTCAACAGGATGCTGATGCACCAGCTGGAGAGGGACCTCCAGCCCTTCGGCCTGACGATGAACGACTACGAGATCCTGGTGAACCTCTCGGAGTCGGCCGATCGGCGGCTGCGCATGAGCGACCTGGCCACGGCCACCCTCCAGTCGAAGAGCCGGCTCTCCCACCAGATCACCCGGATGGAGAACGCGGGACTCGTCCGCCGCGAGAACTGCGAGTCCGACCGGCGCGGACTCTACGCGGTCCTGACCGACGACGGCATGGAGACCATGCGGAAGGTCGCCCCGCACCACGTCGAGGCCGTGCGGAAGCACTTCATCGACCAGCTCAGCCCGGAGGCCCTCGGTGACCTCCACGAGTCGCTGAAGCCGATCGCGGAGCAGCTGCGCGGGCGCCGCGGCAAGCCGTAGCGGCCGTCGGGCGGTACATACACACGTGAGAGGGCCTCCCCGGATCGCCGGGGAGGCCCTCTCGCGTACGTACCGCTCAGTTGCCCGTCAGGCTCGCGACCAGCTCGTCGGAGGCCGCGTACGGGTCGAGCTCGCCCGCGACGATGCGCTCGGCGAGCGCGTCCAGGCGCCGGTCGCCGTGCAGGTCCCCGATCCGCTCGCGCAGGGCCGTGACCGCGATGGTCTCCACCTCGCGCGCGGCACGGGACCGGCGGCGCTCCGCCAGCACCCCGTGCTCCTCCATCCAGGCGCGGTGCTTCTCCAGGGCCTCCACGACCTCGTCGATGCCCTCGCCGCGCGCCGCGACCGTCTTGACGATCGGCGGCCGCCAGTCACCCGCGGACCGCGCCTCGCCGAGGCCCAGCATGTGGTTGAGCTCGCGGGCGGTGGCGTCCGCGCCGTCCCGGTCGGCCTTGTTCACCACGTACACGTCGCCGATCTCCAGGATGCCCGCCTTGGCGGCCTGGATCCCGTCGCCCATGCCGGGCGCGAGGAGGACGACCGAGGTGTCGGCCTGGGAGGCGATCTCCACCTCGGACTGACCGACGCCGACCGTCTCCACCAGGATCACCTCGCAGCCGGCCGCGTCCAGGACGCGGATGGCCTGCGGGGCGGACCAGGCGAGACCGCCCAGATGGCCGCGGGTGGCCATGGAGCGGATGTAGACGCCCGGGTCGGAGGCGTGCTCGGACATCCGGACCCGGTCGCCGAGCAGCGCGCCCCCGCTGAACGGGGAGGACGGGTCGACGGCCAGGACGCCGACCCGCTTGCCCGCCCGCCGGTACGCGGAGACGAGCGCGGAGGTCGACGTGGACTTGCCGACGCCGGGCGAGCCCGTCAGGCCCACCACGTAGGCGTTGCCGGTCAGCGGCGCGAGCGCCGCCATCACCTCGCGCAGCTGCGGGGACGCCCCCTCCACGAGCGAGATCAGCCGGGCCACGGCCCGCGGCCTGCCCTCGCGCGCCTGGGCGACGAGTGCGGGGACGTCCACCATGTACGAAGCTCCTTGCCTGTCCTGTCCTGGCCCGGCCCGACCTTGATCCGGCCCGGGTGAGGTGACTTACTTGCCGGAGACGCGGACGATCAGCGCGTCGCCCTGGCCGCCACCGCCGCAGAGGGCCGCCGCGCCGATGCCGCCGCCGCGCCGCTTGAGCTCCAGGGCGAGGTGCAGGACCACGCGGGCGCCGGACATGCCGATGGGGTGGCCGAGCGCGATGGCGCCACCGTTGACGTTCACCTTCTCGGGGGTAACGCCGAGGTCCTTCATTGACTGGACGGCGACCGCGGCGAAGGCCTCGTTGATCTCGATGAGGTCGAGGTCGTCGACGGTCAGGCCCTCCTTCTTCAGGGCGTGCCGGATCGCGTTGGACGGCTGCGACTGGAGCGAGTTGTCCGGGCCGGCCACGTTGCCGTGGGCGCCGATCTCGGCGATCCACTCCAGGCCCAGCTCCTCCGCCTTGGCCTTGCTCATCACGACGACGGCGGCGGCGCCGTCGGAGATCTGCGAGGAGGTGCCGGCGGTGATGGTGCCGTCCTTGGCGAAGGCCGGACGGAGCTTGCCGAGGGACTCGGCCGTGGTCTCGGCGCGGATGCCCTCGTCCTTGGCGAAGATCACCGGGTCGCCCTTGCGCTGCGGGATCTCGACCGGGGTGATCTCGGCCTCGAAGATGCCGTTCTTCTGGGCGGCGGCGGCGCGCTGGTGCGAGAGGGCGGCGATCTCGTCCTGCTCGGGGCGCTGGAGGCCCAGGCGGCTGTTGTGCTTCTCCGTGGACTCGCCCATGGCGATGTTCTCGAAGGCGTCGGTGAGGCCGTCGTACGCCATCGCGTCGAGCATCTCGATCGCGCCGTACTTGTAGCCCTCGCGGGACTTCGGCAGCAGGTGCGGGGCGTTGGTCATCGACTCCTGGCCGCCGGCGACGACCACGTCGAACTCGCCGGCGCGGATCAGCTGGTCGGCGAGGGCGATGGCGTCGAGACCCGACAGACACACCTTGTTGATGGTGAGGGCGGGGACGTTCATCGGGATGCCGGCCTTGACGGCGGCCTGGCGGGCGGGGATCTGCCCGGCACCCGCCTGGAGCACCTGGCCCATGATCACGTACTGCACCTGGTCGCCGCCGATGCCCGCACGGTCGAGGGCGGCCTTGATCGCGAAGCCGCCGAGGTCCGCGCCCGAGAAGGACTTGAGCGAGCCGAGCAGGCGACCCATGGGCGTGCGGGCGCCCGCGACGATCACTGAGGTGGTACCGGTCGTTCCAGACATGAGGCACGGCCCCTAGGGATGAGGAGTGAACGAGGGTTTACCGCCAATGTACTGAGGGGCGCGGCTCACGGTCACCGGGCAGCCGGTGTGATCGCGCGCACGTTGCGTAACCGCCTTTCTGGCGCTGCACTAGGGGCATGCTGACGCGAATCGACCACATCGGGATCGCCTGTTTCGACCTCGACAAGACTGTCGAGTTCTACCGTGCGACGTACGGATTCGAGGTGTTCCACACCGAGGTCAACGACGAGCAGGGTGTCCGCGAGGCCATGCTCAAGATCAACGAGACCTCGGACGGCGGGGCCTCCTACCTCCAGCTCCTGGAGCCGACCCGGGAGGACTCGGCGGTGGGCAAGTGGCTCGCCAAGAACGGCGAGGGCGTGCACCACATCGCCTTCGGTACGGCGGACGTCGACGGTGATGCCGAGGCGATCCGCGGGAAGGGTGTCCGCGTCCTCTACGACGAGCCGCGGATCGGCTCGATGGGCTCCCGGATCACCTTCCTCCACCCCAAGGACTGCCACGGCGTGCTCACGGAACTGGTCACCTCGGCGAAGCCGTCCGCTGACCACTCCTCAGCGGAGCACTGACCTCCGGATTCCTGGCCCGGTAGAGTGGGCGGCTCCGGGCCGGGGCCGGTCGGGGCTGCCCCGCGTGGCACCGAAGTCGGGATGTCGGGGTCGTCCGATCTGTCACGATTCCCCGGGGGTCCGTCCTCGTCCGTGAGGCCGGTGCTCGTTGGAGTGTTGCGACCAGGGGACGGATGGGACCGCGCAGTGCGGGGCTACGAACGCCAGGAGAGCCACCGAGCTGAAGACGACCATCTCGCCCGGTTCGAAGCCGAGATGGACCGGCTGAAGACCGAGCGGGAGAAGGCCGTCCAGCACGCCGAGGACCTCGGTTACCAGGTCGAGGTCTTGCGCGCCAAGCTCCACGAGGCGCGCCGCACCATCGCGTCCCGGCCCGCTTACGACAGCGCGGACATCGGATACCAGGCCGAGCAGCTGCTGCGCAACGCGCAGGCGCAGGCGGAGCAGCTCCGCCAGGACGCCGAGCGGGAGCTGCGCGAGGCGCGCGCCCAGACGCAGCGCATCCTCCAGGAGCACGCCGAGCACCAGGCCCGGCTCCAGGCGGAGCTGCACAACGAGGCGGTCCAGCGCCGCCAGCAGCTCGACCAGGAGCTCAACGAGCGCCGGCAGACCGTCGAGGCGCACGTCAACGAGAACGTCGCCTGGGCCGAGCAGCTGCGCGCCCGTACGGAGTCGCAGGCCCGCCGCCTGATGGAGGAGTCCCGCGCGGAGGCCGAGCAGTCGCTCGCCACCGCCCGCGCCGAGGCCACCCGGCTCGCCGAGGAGACCAGCCGCCGCGTCGGCAGCGAGGCGGAGGCCGCCCGCGCCGAGGCCGAGGCGATCCTGCTGCGCGCCCGCAAGGACGCCGAGCGGCTCCTGGGCGCCGCCTCCAGCCAGGCGCAGGAGGCCACGAGCCACGCCGAGCAGCTCCGCTCGACGACCACCGCCGAGACGGACCAGGCCCGCCGCCAGGCCACCGAGCTCTCCCGCGCCGCAGAGCAGCGCATGCAGGAGGCCGAGGAGAAGCTCCGCCAGGCCCGCGCCGAGGCCGAGAAGGCCCTCTCGGAGGCCAAGGACGCCGCCGCCAAGCAGCTCGCCTCCGCCGAGTCCGTCAACGAACAGCGCACGCGTACGGCCAAGACGGAGATCGCCCGGCTCGTCGGCGAGGCCACCAAGGACGCCGAGGCCCTCAAGGCGGAGGCCGAGGAGAAGCTCCGCGAGGCGACCGCCGAGGCCGAGAAGCTGGTCACGGAGGCCTCCGAGAAGGCCCGTACGGCGGTGGCGGAGGATTCCGCCGCCGCGCTCGCCAAGGCCGCGCGCAACGCCGAGGAGATCCTCACCAAGGCGTCCGACGACGCCCGGGAGACCACCCGCAAGGCCTCCGAGGAGGCCGAGCGGATCCGCCGCGAGGCCGAGGCCGAGATGGACCGGCTGCGGACCCGGGCCGAGGAGCAGGCCGACGAACTGCTCGGCTCGGCGAAGGACGACACCAAGGAGTACCGCGCCAAGACGGTCGAGCTCCAGGAGGAGGCCCGCCGGCTGCGCGGCGAGGCCGAGCAGCTGCGCGCCGAGGCCATCGCGGAGGGCGAGCGGATCCGCGGCGAGGCCCGGCGCGAGGCCCTCCAGCAGATCGAGGAGGCGGCCAGGACCGCCGAGGAGCTGCTGACCAAGGCCCGTACGGACGCCGACGAGCTGCGCACCAAGGCCGGCGCCGAGGGCGAGCGGGTCAAGTCGGAGGCCGTGGAGCGCGCCCAGACGCTCCGCGCCCAGGCCGAGGAGACCCTGGAGCGGACCCGCGCCGAGGCCGAGCGGCTGCGCGCCGAGGCCGAGGAGCAGGCGGATTCGGTCAAGGAGGCCGCCGAGGCGGCCGCGGCCGGGCTGCGCGCGGACGCCGAGCGGGCCGCGGAGGCCCGCCGCGCCGAGGCCGCCGAGGAGCTGACCCGGCTGCACACCGAGGCCGAGGCCAAGGTGGCGGCCGCGGGCGAGGAGCTCACCGACGCCCGGGCCGAGAGCGAGTTGATGCGGCGCGAGGCGGCCGAGGAGACGGAGCGGCTGCGGACCGAGGCCGCCGAGCGCATCCGTACGCTCCAGGAGCAGGCCGAGCAGGAGGCCGAGCGGCTGCGGGCCGAGGCCTCGTCGGACGCGTACACCACGCGCACCGAGGCCGAGACCGCGTCGGTACGGCTCCGCACGGAGGCCGCCGAGGAGGCCGAGCGCCTGAGGTCGGAGGCGCAGGAGACCGCCGACCGGGTGCGGGCGGAGGCCGCGGCCGCCGCCGAGCGGGTGGCCGCCGAGGCCGCCGAGGCGCTGGCCGCCGCGCAGGAGGAGGCCGTCCGGCGCCGCCGGGAGGCCGAGGAGACGCTGGAGTCGGCCCGTTCCGAGGCCGGCCGGGAGCGCGAGCACGCCCGCGAGCAGTCCGAGGAGCTGCTCGCCGCCGCCCGCAAGCGGGTCGAGGAGGCGCAGGCCGAGGCGCAGCGCCTGGTCGAGGAGGCGGACGCGCGGGCGACCGAGATGGTCACCGCCGCCGAGCAGACCGCCCAGGAGGTGCGGGACTCGGTGGCCGGGCTGCGCGAGCAGGCCGACGAGGAGATCGCCGGACTGCGCAGCGCCGCCGAGCACGCGGCCGAGCGGACGCGTTCCGAGGCGCAGGAGGAGGCGGACCGGGTCCGCGGCGACGCGTACGAGGAGCGGGAGCGGGCGTCCGAGGACGCCTCCCGCACCCGGGCGCGCGCCCAGGAGGAGTCGGAGGCCGCGAAGGCGCTGGCCGAGCGGACGGTCACGGACGCGATCTCCGAGGCGGAGAAGCTGCGTGCCGACACCGCCGACTACGCGCAGCGGGTACGGACCGAGGTGACGGACTCGCTCGCCTCGGCCGAACAGGACGCGGCCCGTACCCGGGCGGACGCCCGGGACGACGCGAACCGGATCCGTTCGGAGGCCGCCGAGCGTGCCGAGACGGTGGTCGGCGAGGCGCGTACGGAGGCGGAGCGGATCGGCGCCGAGGCCGAGCAGGTCCTCGACGAGGCCCGCAGGGCCGCCGACAAGCGCCGCTCCGACGCGGCCGAGCAGGCCGACACCCTGGTGGGCGAGGCGACGAGCGAGGCCGAGCGGCTCACGGCGGAGGCGAACGCGGAGGCCGAGCGGGTCACCTCGGAGGCGACCGCGGAGGCCGAGCGGCTCACGACGGAGGCCGCCGAGCTCCTGGAGAGCACCGAGCGGGACGCCCACCGGCTCCGTACCGAGGCCGAGCAGGTCAAGGCCGACGGGGAGGCGCACGCGGAGGCGCTGCGGAACGCCGCGCTGGCCGACGGCGAGCAGGTCCTCGACGAGGCCCGCAGGGCCGCCGACAAGCGCCGCTCCGACGCCGCCGAACAGGCTGACGCGCTCATCGCCGAGGCGACGAGCGAGGCCGAGCGGCTCACCGCCGAGGCGGTCGAGCTCATGGAGACGACGGAGCAGGACGCCCTGCGGCTCCGTACCGAGGCCGAGCAGGTCAAGATCGACGGCGAGGCGCACGCCCAGGCCCTGCGGAACGCCGCGCTGGCCGACGGCGAGCAGGTCCTCGACGAGGCCCGCAGGGCCGCCGACAAGCGCCGCTCCGACGCCGCCGAACAGGCCGACGCGCTCATCGCCGAGGCGACGAGCGAGGCCGAGCGGCTCACCCGCGAGGCCGGCGAGCTGTCCGACGCGGTCACCGCGGACGCGCGCGCCGAGGCGGAGGCGACGGTCGGCGCCGCGCAGCAGGACGCCGAGCGGATCCGCGCGGAGTCGGAGCGGCTGAGGGCGGACGCCGAGGCGGCGGCCGAGCAGATGCGCTCTGAGGCGCGCGAGGAGGCTGACCGGACGCTCGACGAGGCCCGTGAGGCCGGGGCGCGGAAGCGTTCGGACGCGGCCGAGCAGGCGGACCAGCTCATCGCGAAGGCCCAGGAGGAGGCGCTGCGCGCCGCCACCGAGGCCGAGACGCAGGCGGACACCATGGTCGGCGCGGCCCGCAAGGAGGCCGAGCGGATCGTCGCCGAGGCGACCGTCGAGGGCAACTCGCTGGTGGAGAAGGCCCGTACGGACGCCGACGAACTGCTCGTCGGGGCGCGCAGCGACGCGACGGCCATAAGGGACAGGTCCGAGGAGCTGCGGGGCCGCGTCGAGGGCGAGATCGAGGAGCTGCACGAGCGGGCGCGGCGCGAGACGGCCGAGCAGATGAAGACGGCCGGCGAGCGCGTCGACAAGCTGGTGAAGGCCGCCACGGAGCAGCGGACCGAGGCGGACGAGAAGGCGAAGGAGCTGGTCTCCGAGGCGAGTTCGGAGGCGAGCAAGGTCCGGATCGCCGCGGTGCGGAAGGCGGAGGCGCTGCTCAAGGAGGCCGAGCAGAAGAAGGCCTCGCTCGTCGCGGAGGCCGAGGGCATCAAGGCGGAGGCCGAGCGGATCCGGGCCGAGGCCGAGGCCGAGGCCGAGAAGACCGTCGCGGAGGGCAAGCGGGAGCTCGAGGTGGTCGTGCGCAGGCGCGAGGACATCAATGCCGAGATCTCCCGTGTCCAGGACGTACTGGAGGCGTTGGAGTCCTTCGAGACGCCGTCGGCGGGGACGAAGTCCGCCGGGGCGGTGAGCGCCAAGGCCGGTGCCTCGATGGGCGTCACCCGTTCGAGTGGCAAGTCCCTGGACGGCTAGCCACTCAAAAGGCTGGACATTCTCCAGATCAAACGGGCATACGCTCGATGACACGCCGCTTCGGCCCCTAGGATTCCCTCTAACACCTCACCGGTCTCATTCGACAGGAACCCCATGAGCGACACTTCCTCCCCCTTCGGCTTCGAGCTAGTGCGGCGTGGTTACGACCGCGGTCAGGTGGACGACCGCATTACCAAGCTCGTCGCCGACCGTGACAGTGCCCTCTCCCGGATCACCTCTCTGGAGAAGCGCATCGAGGAGCTCCACCTCGAGACGCAGAACGCCCAGGCACAGGTCTCCGACGCCGAGCCGTCGTACGCGGGCCTCGGCGCCCGGGTCGAGAAGATCCTCCGGCTCGCCGAGGAGGAGGCGAAGGACCTGCGTGAGGAGGCCCGTCGCGCCGCCGAGCAGCACCGCGAGCTGGCCGAGTCGGCCGCCCAGCAGGTGCGCAACGACGCGGAGTCCTTCGCGGCCGAGCGGAAGTCGAAGGCCGAGGACGAGGGCGTCCGGATCGTCGAGAAGGCGCAGGGCGAGGCCAACTCGCTGCGGGGCGAGGCGCAGAAGGACGCGCAGTCGAAGCGTGAGGAGGCGGACGCCCTCTTCGAGGAGACCCGCGCCAAGGCCGCCCAGGCCGCCGCGGACTTCGAGACCAACCTGGCGAAGCGCCGCGAGCAGTCCGAGCGCGACCTGGCCTCGCGCCAGGCGAAGGCCGAGAAGCGCCTCGCGGAGATCGAGCACCGCGCCGAGCAGCTCCGCCTGGAGGCCGAGAAGCTGCGTACGGACGCGGAGCGCCGGGCCCGTCAGACGGTGGAGACCGCGCAGCGCCAGGCCGAGGACATCGTGGCCGACGCGAACGCGAAGGCCGACCGGATCCGCAGCGAATCGGAGCGCGAGCTCGCGGCGCTGACGAACCGCCGGGACTCGATCAACGCCCAGCTGACCAACGTCCGCGAGATGCTGGCGACCCTGACGGGTGCCGCCGTCGCGGCGGCCGGCTCCCCGATCGACGACGAGCGCTCGGCCGGTGTCCCGGCCCAGCAGTCCCGCTGACACGTCGGCTCGGCAACGAGTCCGCGAGTTCGCGGCACCACGAGAAACCCCCTGTCATTCCGGTGGCGGGGGGTTTTGCGCGCCCTTAGCTTGGTACGCATGATCGAGCTTGAGGGCCTGACCAAGCGCTACGGGACGAAGACAGCGGTCGACCATCTCTCCTTCCAGGTCCGGCCGGGCGTCGTCACCGGCTTCCTCGGGCCGAACGGGGCGGGCAAGTCGACGACGATGCGGATGATGCTCGATCTGGACAATCCGACCAGCGGGACGGTCCGGATCGACGGCAAGCACTACCGGGACCTGGCCGAGCCGCTGAAGTACATCGGCGCGCTGCTCGACGCCAAGGCGATGCACGGCGGCCGGTCCGCGTACAACAACCTGCTCTGCCTCGCGCAGTCCAACCGGATCCCGCAGGCCCGGGTGGGCGAGGTGCTCGACCTGGTGGGCCTGACGCAGGTCGCGAAGCAGAAGTCGAAGGGCTTCTCCCTCGGCATGGGCCAGCGGCTCGGTATCGCCTCCGCGCTGCTCGGCGATCCCGAGATCCTGATGTTCGACGAACCCGTCAATGGTCTGGACCCCGAGGGAATTCACTGGATCCGCAATCTGATGAAGGCCCTCGCCGCCGAGGGCCGGACGATCTTCGTCTCCAGCCATCTGATGAGTGAAATGGCGCTGACGGCCGATCATCTGATCGTGATCGGGCAGGGAAAGCTGCTGGCCGACACCTCGATGGCGGATTTCATCCAGCAGAATTCGCGGAGTTATGTGCGGCTGCGTTCGCCGCAACAGGAACGCCTGCGGGACGTGCTGCACGCCAACGGATTTGTCGCGGTCGAGTCGGGCAACGGCACTCTCGAGGTGGACGGGGCGACCACCGAGAAGCTGGGCGAGCTGGCGGCCGAGAACCAGCTGGTCCTGCACGAGCTGAGCTCCCAGCGCGCCTCGCTCGAAGAGGCCTTCATGCAGATGACGGCCGGTGCGGTGGAGTACCACGCGCACGGCACCGACGTACACGGCGCCGCGTCGGCGCCCCGCCCCCAGTGGGGCTCGACCTCCGAGGGAGCCTGAACGATGGCAGCGGCATCCGCGGTCCTCCAGTCCGAGTGGACCAAGATCCGGACGGTGTCGTCGACCGTCTGGACGCTGGCGAGCGCCCTCCTCGTCACGGTGGCGATGAGCGGGGCGCTGTGCGCGCTCATGAAGTCGGAGTTCGAAAACCTCTCCGAGGTGGAGCAGGCGACCTTCGACCCGACCTTCCTCAGCTTCTCCGGGATGATCCTCGGTCAGTTGGCCATGGTGGTCTTCGGTGTCCTGGTGGTGGGGACCGAGTACTCCTCCGGCATGATCCGCACCTCGCTGGCCGCCGTACCGCAGCGCGCGACCTTCATCTTCTCGAAGATCGCGGTGGCGGGCGCCCTTGCCCTGCTCGTGGGCCTGGCGACCAGCTTCCTCTCCTTCTTCCTCGGCCAGGCCCTGCTCGGCGAGCACCGCACCACCCTCGGCGCGGACAACGTGCTGCGCGCGGTGGTCGGCGGCGGGCTCTACATGGGCCTGATCGCGATCTTCTCCATGGGTGTGGCGGCGATGCTGCGCTCCTCGATGCTGTCGCTCGGCATCCTCGTGCCGTTCTTCTTCCTGATCTCGCAGATCCTCTCCGCGGTCCCGAAGGCCAAGGAGGTCGCCCGCTACTTCCCCGACCAGGCCGGTTCCAAGATCATGCAGGTGGTGCCGGACGCGATGGGTTCGGAGAAGGCCCCGTACGGGCCGTGGGGCGGGCTCGGGATCATGCTGATCTGGGTGGTGGCGGCGCTCCTCGGCGGCTACCTGGTGCTCAAGAAGCGGGATGCCTGACCCCGTAGGGGAGGACCAGGGAATCCCCCGGACGTTCTCTTCCGCTTCGCCGGAACCGTCAACGGCTGGATAAGCTCCTCATTCATACGGGGGGCTCCGGCCTTCGGCCACCACGCCCCGACATGGATGCGACCTACCTGTCGATGGGGCTGGAGAATGATCGAGGCAGTCGGCCTGACGAAGCGCTACGGCGCCAAGACGGCCGTGTACAACCTTTCCTTCCAGGTGAGGCCCGGTGTGGTCACCGGCTTCCTGGGCCCCAACGGGTCCGGGAAGTCGACGACGATGCGCATGATCCTCGGGCTCGACCAGCCCAGCGCGGGTCATGTGACGATCGGCGGCCACCCCTTCCGGCAGCTGCCGAACGCGCCCCGGCAGGTCGGCGCGCTCCTCGACGCCAAGGCGGTGCACGGCGGGCGGAGCGCGCGCAGCCATCTGCTGTCGCTCGCGCAGCTGGCCGGCATCCCGGCGCAGCGGGTCGACGAGGTCCTCGGCGTCGTCGGCCTCCAGGACGTGGCCAAGCGGCGCTCGAAGGGCTTCTCGCTCGGTATGGGCCAGCGGCTCGGCATCGCGGCGGCGCTCCTCGGCGACCCTCAGGTCCTGCTCTTCGACGAGCCGGTCAACGGCCTCGACCCGGAGGGCATCCTCTGGGTCCGGAACCTGATGAAGAAGCTGGCCGCCGAGGGCCGGACCGTCTTCGTCTCCAGCCACCTCATGAGCGAGATGGCGCTGACGGCGGACCATCTGATCGTGATCGGCCGGGGGCAGCTGCTCGCGGACATGAGCGTCACGGACTTCATCTCGGCGAACTCCGCGGACTTCGCCCGGGTGCGGACCCCGCAGACCGAGCCGGCGCAGCGGGAGAAGCTGACGGCGGTGCTCACCGAGGCCGGCGGCCAGGTGCTCTCCGAGCCGGACGGCGCGCTGCGCGTGACGGGCCTGCCCCTGCCGCGGATCAGCGACCTGGCGCACGGCGCGGACGTACGGATCTGGGAGCTCTCCCCGCACCAGGCCTCGCTGGAGGAGGCGTACATGCGGCTGACGCAGGGCGCGGTGGACTACCGCTCCACCGACGACCGGCTCGCCCACCTCCAGGCGCCGCAGCAGCCCGGGCAGCCGGGGTACGGGATGCCGCCGCAGCCGGTGGCCCCCGAGGTCCCGCAGCAGGGCTGGTACGCCCCGCCGCCGCCCGGGCAGAACCCGTACGCGGCGGGCCCGCAGGCGCCCGCGCCGGGCTCGTACGCCCCGCCGCCGCCGGCCGCCCCGGCCCCCTCCCCGTCGAGCACCCCGCAGCCGAGCGACACCCCCAAGGACGCCCGATGACCGCCCCCGCCCACCACCACGCTCCGGCGCCGCACTCCTACGTCTCCCCCATCCCGGTCCGCAGGGCGCACCTCGGTGACGCCCTCGCCTCCGAGTGGACGAAGATCCGCTCGGTGCGGTCGACGATGTGGACGCTCGGCGTCATGATCCTGCTGATGCTCGCCGTCGGCCTGGGTGTGGCCGCGATCGCCGCGACCTCCGAGGCGCCGATGGGCGAGGAGTCCGCGCTCGGCTTCGGCTTCTTCGGGATGCTGCCCGCCTCGATCTGCGTGATCACGCTCGGCGTCCTGACGATCGCCTCCGAGTACGGCACGGGCATGATCCGGACGACCCTGACGGCCTGCCCCAGCCGGTCCCGGGTGCTGACGGCGAAGGCGCTCGTCTTCTTCCTGCTGGTCTTCACGGTCACCACCGTCTTCGCGACGCTGGTGGCGGTCGTCCAGGTGGCGATGGTCGACGCGGCGGAGCCGACGACCGTCGAGTGGCTGCGGGCGACGGTCGGGGCGGGCGCCTACCTGGCCATGCTCGGCCTGATGTCGCTGGCGCTGGGCACGCTCATCCGGCACTCGGCCGGCGCGATCACGGTGATGATCGGCCTGCTGCTGCTCCCGCTGGTGGCGGCCCTGTTCATGTTCTCGGAGGCGCTCCGGTCGGTGCAGGAGTGGCTCTTCACCTACTCGATCCCCTCGCAGATGATCGCGCTGTACAGCGACGCCGCGCCGTTCGGCGAGGGGGGCCCGGTGGGCTGGGAGCCGCTGCTGATCATGACGGGGGTCGCGGCCGTGGCCCTGGGCGGCGCCTACGCCCTGCTGAACAGCCGGGACGTGTAGGGGCTTTCGACACAGGCCCTAGTACTTCGGCGCGTTACGGGACCGCTGCACCCTGCTGGTGCGGCGGTCCTTCGCGCTCCAGCACGCCTTGTGCCAGTGGCGCCGGTCGTCGACTCCTCCGTACTCGGGCCAGGCGACGACATGCGGGGCTCCGCCCGGGATCTCCTGGTCGCAGCCGGGGCAGCGGTAGCGCTTGCCGGGCGAGCTCGCTCCGGCGACGAGGCGGACGTACCACTCCTCGCCCTGCCAGGTCTCGCTGCGCTGCGCACCGCCGTACCGGTCGCCGTGGTCGCCCGGCTGCTGTTCGGGCTTCTCGCCGCCTCGGGCACGGTTGTGGCGCGGGGACACGGGCACACCTCACGGGGTCTGGGAATACGGACCGTTCTGTCCAGCCTAAGGGCCGCGTCGTGGTGCCCCTGGCCCTGTCCGCGGCGGCTTAGCCGAAAATCGCAAGAACTTCATGAACGGCCGTTGCCTTTGGCACGTGTCAGACGTTGTTGCCGATGCGAGGGGTGATACGCGTCGGCCGCAAGGAGGCAGAAGGCGATGCGCGTGGGTACGTTCGTTCTGGCCGCCCAGTTCCCGGGACAGGGACAGGGCGAGGCACTGCACCGGGCGGTGCGGACCGCCGAGGTCGCCGAGGAGGCGGGGCTCGACTCCGTCTGGCTCGCCGAGCACCACTTCGTGCCGTACGGGGTCTGCCCCTCGGCCGTGACGCTCGCCGCGCTGCTCCTCGGGCGCACCCGGCGGCTGAGGGTGGGCACGGCGGTGAGTGTGCTGCCGACCGTCCACCCGGTCGCCCTGGGCGAGCAGGCGGCCCTGCTGCACCTCACCTCGGGCGGCAGATTCACCCTCGGGGTGGGCCGGGGCGGTCCCTGGGTCGACCTGGAGGTGTTCGGCGCGGGTCTCGCGGCGTACGAGGGAGGCTTCCCCGAATCGCTCGACCTGCTGCTGCGGTGGCTCGGCGAGCCCCGTGTCGGGGCCCAGGGGGAACGATTCGCTTTCCGTGAGGTCGCGGTCGTGCCCCGCCCCGACGAGCTGATCGGCGGCGACCCGGGCCCCGAGGTGGTGGTCGCCTGTACCTCGCCGAAGAGCGTGCGGCTGGCCGCTGAGCGCGGGCTTCCGATGCTGCTGGGGATGCACTGCGGCGACGAGGACAAGGCCGAGATGGTCGCGGCCTGGGCGCGCTGCGCGCGGGAGGCCGGGCGGGACCCGGACGAGATCGCGCGGATCGGGGCCGGGCACGTCTCGGCGGGGGTGGCCCAGCTCGCCGACCGGGGGGCGGACGCGGCCGAGGCGCTGGTGAAGGCGATGCCGGGCTGGCTGAAGCAGGGCCTCGACGCGCACGTGACGGTCGACGGCCGGCACCGGGTGATGCGGGACCCCGTGGCGTACACGGAGCTGCTGTGCCGGCTGCACCCGGTGGGCACTCCCCGGCTCGCGGCCGACCGGCTCGCGGCGACGGCGGAGCGCACGGGCATCACGCGCTTCGCCCTGCTCGCGGAGGGCTCGGGCGACCTCGCGGCGACCGAGGAGAACGTCCGGCGGCTCGGCTCCGAGGTCCTGCCGCTGCTGAGCTGAGCAGCGCCGAAACGACGCCCCGAGGGGCGAAGCCCTGAGGGAGGAAACCCGGGGCGGAAGCCCTAGCGGAGAAGGCCCCGGCAAAAGAGGCGGGCTGCCGCTCCGGCATCTCCTCGCGCCCGACGCGTGTCGGCACGCATCGGACGCGCTCCCGCGATGCGGAGCGGCAGAACGATGGCTCAATCTCAGCAGTCGCGCAGTTCCGGCGACTGGTTGAGAAGCTGCCCCCGTACGGACGTGAAGCGGGCGAGCCGCTCGTCCACCGACGGGTCCAGCGGGAACACCGCCACGCGGTGGCAGTTCTGGAAGGCGAGACGCACCCCGAAGTGCCGCTGCAGGGCGCCACGAATGGCATCGCTCGCGAGCGCGCGCAGCAGCTGACCACGTGCCTGCTCATTCGGCGGCGGCGTCTGGTTGTCGGCGAACTCTCCGCCGTCGACCTTCAGCTGAGCCACCAGAGAACTGATCATCTCCCATGCGTAGGGCAGGGAGGTCCGGACGCAGTCGACGAAGTCGGCTTCGTCGACCTCGCCTCGCTCGGCCTGTTCCAACAGTGCCGGTGAGACGTCGAGCGACATGGGTTCTCCTCTCGCGACCCCGCGGACGGGGTCTTGCGGGCAGGGGCGAAGGCCGTCCGTACGCCACGCAGCGTGCACGGACGACGACCTCCTGCTTCCACGGTAAGCGCGCAGACCTGGCCGCACCAGAAGATTGGGAACACAACCGGCTGATAACCGACGGGTGTTCGGCTCGGGATGATGCCCGAATCGCGCGGAAGAGCGCCCGTCTTGTAGCGTTGGCGACCATGCGTCTCGTCATTGCCCGTTGCTCCGTGGACTACGCGGGTCGGCTCACGGCCCACCTGCCCTCCGCGCCCCGTCTGATCCTGATCAAGGCCGACGGGAGCGTCTCGATCCACGCGGACGACCGGGCGTACAAACCGCTCAACTGGATGTCCCCGCCGTGCACCCTGAAGGAGGGTGTCGACGGTGAGGCGGGCATCTGGACCGTGATCAACAAAGCGGGCGAGAAACTGATCATCACGATGGAGGAAATCCTCCACGACTCCTCGCACGAGCTCGGTGTGGACCCCGGCCTCATCAAGGACGGCGTGGAGGCCCACCTCCAGGAGCTGCTCGCCGACCGCATCGAGACCCTCGGCGAGGGGTACACCCTGATCCGCCGCGAGTACCCGACGGCGATCGGCCCGGTGGACATCCTGTGCCGCGACGCGGACGGCGGGACGGTCGCGGTGGAGATCAAGCGGCGCGGCGAGATCGACGGCGTCGAGCAGCTGACCCGCTACCTGGAGCTGCTCAACCGCGACCCGCACCTCGCGCCGGTGAAGGGCGTCTTCGCGGCGCAGGAGATCAAGCCGCAGGCGAAGGTGCTCGCGACGGACCGCGGGATCGGCTGCGTGGTCCTCGACTACAACGCGCTGCGCGGTATCGAGGACGACAAGCTGCGGCTCTTCTAGGACGGTACGGACCGGCGCGGGCCGGTACGGCGGGGACGGCCCCGGGTGCGGTGAGCGCGCCCGGGGCCGTCCCCGTCTCCGTACGCGGGATCAGGCGGTGGTCGTCTCCGAGGCGCTGGGGCCGTCGGAGGTGGACGGGCCGCCGAGGGTCGCCGAGGCGGAGATGCTCGGAGAGTTCTCCTCGGTCGCCGAAGCAGTGGTCGTCGGCGGCGGGGTCGTCGGCGGGGTCGTGGTCGGCGCCGGGGTCGTCGTCGGAGGCACCGGGGGCGTGGTCGTCGGAGTCGGGCGCGTGGTCGTCGGACGCGGCCCGCCGGGGGTGGTCGACGTGCTCGTCGGGGCCTTGGTCGGGGTGGGGGCGGTGGTGCCCGTCGGGCTGTCCGTGGGCGAGGGGGAGCCCGAGGTGCTGGGGGTGCCCGTGGCGCCGGGGCTCGTCGACGAGGTCGACGGCGAGGCGCTGTCGGTGCCGGAGGGATTCGGAGAACCGGAGTGCGTCGGCTCGCCCGTGTCGCCCGGGTCGGCCGGGTCGCTCGGGTCACCCGTTCCGCCGGTCTCCCCCGCCTCGCCCTCGGTCGGCGGCTCGTCGCCGTCGAGGCCGTCGTCGGTGCCGCCGTCGGTCGCCGTGCCGTCGGAGGTGACGCGGTTGGTGGCCGGGTCCTCGCCGTTGCCGGAGGTCGCGCCGAGGGTGACGACCGTGCCGAGGACGGCCACCAGGAGCGCGCCCGCGCCGACCGCGACGAGGTTGCGGCGGGCGCCGCTGAGGATGCCCCCCTTGATGCCCGGGCGGCCGCCGCCCCGGACGGTGTCGGGGCGGGTGATGAGCGTCGGGCCCTCGTCGGCGAAGTCGGGGAACGCGGGGATCGCCGAGGCGGCGGTCTTCGCCGGGCCCGCCACGGGACCGCCGGGCAGCGGCGCGGTGAGCGCCTCCGGGCCGGGGCCCGGGAGTGCCGGGCGGTCGGGGGTGCGCCGGAGGGCGGGGGTCCCGCGCGGCGGGGAGACGGGCTCCTCGACGCGGAGCCCGACGGGGGTGGTGTGTTCCCCGGAGAGGTCGGCGACGAGCGCGAGCGCCCGGCGGCCGGCGACGGTGCCGCGCTTGTCGGCGAGCACCCCGCGCATGCCGATGGAGGCCTCCAGCTCGGCGCGGGCCCGCTCCAGGTTCCCGGCGCAGATCGCGAGGACGCCGAGCTCGTGGTGGAAGTACGCCTCCTCGGCGACGTCCCCGGTCAGCCGGGCGGCCTCCTGCCCGGTGCGCAGGGCCCGCTCCCAGGCGCCCCAGTGCAGTCCGGCGGCGAAGGCGGGCGCGGCGGCGCGGGCGAGGAGGACGGCGGTGGCCCGGCGCTCTCCATCGGTGTCGGCTCCGGTGCCGGTCGTGGGGACGAGTGCTGCGAGGGCGGCGAGCAGGGCGTCGGACTCGGCGGCGGCGCGCTCGGGGGTGACGGAGGGGTGGCCGGCCCACCAGGCGTAGTGCTGGGCGGCGCTGTGGACGCGGTCGCCGGCCTCGCGCTCGTACCCGTGGGCGAGGAGCTGGGTGAGGACTCCGGCGGCGAGCCGGTAGCGGGCGCCGACCGGGGAGAGCAGGCCGCAGGCCATGAGCTCGCCGAGGGCGGCGTCGGCGTGGGTGTCGCCGACGAGCGCCGGCAGGTGGGCCTGGTGCGGGAGCTCTCCGCCGAGGGCGACGGCGAAGCGGAGGGCGGTCTGGGCGGAGCGGCTCAGGCGGGAGGCGAGGAGGGCGGCGGGTGCGGCGCCCTCACCGAGGCTGGGCAGGGGTATCTCGCGCAGTTCGACGTCGGGGTCGTCGACCCCGTCGAAGGCCGCGGCGGCGACGGCGGCGGCCGCCGCGGGGTCGGTCGGCCCGAAGGCCTCTTCGAGGGCGCCGAAGGCGTCGAACTCGGCCGGGGTGACGCGCAGTCGGTCGCGCTGGCGCAGCAGCGCCCCGGCCTGGACGAAGCGCAGCGGCAGGCCCTCGGACTCGAACCAGAGGTCGCCGGCCCAGTTGGCCTCCTCGTCGGTGAGGGTGCGGCCGACGGCGCTCTCCAGGAGCTTGAGGGCGGCGCCGCGGCCGAGGCCGGTGAGGGCGACCTCCTCCACGTGGGCGTCGGCCGAGGGCGCGGGCGCGTCGGGGCCCGCGGCGAGGAGGAAGGCGCACTCGGGGGCCGCGGTGAGGAGCTCGTCGAGGGCGGCGCCGCCGAACTCCAGGTCGTCGACGACGACGACGGCGCCGATGTCACGGAGCCGGTCGAGGAGAGTGGTCCGGTCGGGCCGGTGGTTCGGGGCGTACCGGACGGCGGAGAAGAGCTCGTGGAGGAGTTCGGTGGGGGTGCGGTGGTGGCCGGAGAGGCGGACGACGCCGTCGGGGGCGAGCTCCGCGCAGTCGGCGGCGACCGCGTCGAGGAGGGCGGTGCGGCCGGATCCCGCGGGGCCGGTCAGGCGCGCGGAGCGGCCGCGGGCGAGGGTCACGGCGAGCTGCTCGCGCTGCTCCTGGCGTTCGAGCAGGGGCAGCGTGGGGGCGGGGGGACCGGCCGGTACGGACGGGGCGGCGGCGCGGGCGGCCTCGGCGCGCTCCTCGGGGGTGCGGCGGCGGGGGGCCGCGGGCTCCTGGCCCGGCGGGCAGGGTTCGATCTCGCTGCCGTCGACGGGGTTGACGGTGAGGAGCAGCTCGCCGGAGACGAGCCGGACGACGCGGGCGCGGGCCGGGGACGCGGGGGAGCGCTCGGGCAGCGCGGAGCCGAGTGCGGGGCGGGCGTCCTCGCCCTCGGTGCCGTGACCGTACTCCTCTGACCCAGGGTTGATCGGGTCCATGGTGCAAGCCCCCAAGAAGCGGTGTCAGGTGCCCGCCGGGTGGGTCCGTCAATGTGCAGGCGACCGAACCCTAGACCGTGGTCAGGCGCTCGGGAACAGGCGGGGTGCCCCGGAGACCAAGACGTCACGGTCTTGTGAGGATTGAGCGTGACGCCTGGTTCACACAGTGGCTTCACAGAGCCGTGTCCCGCCTGTCACTTCCGCCCGCCGTCTCACACCCGGAGGCCATCTGCCGCCTCACACCCGGGGTCCGCCGGCCGCCTCACACCCGGGGTCCGCCCGCCGCCTCACACTCGAGGTCCGCCCGCCGCCTCACACCCGGGGCAGGGACTCCGCCGCGAGGCCGCCCTCGATGGCGAGGATGCGGTGCAGTTTGGTGGCCACGAGCAGCCGCTGCATCTGGGGCGGCACCCCGCGCAGGACGAGTCGCCGGCCGCAGCGGCCCGCTCTCCGGTGGGCGCCCATGATCACGCCGAGCCCGGTCGCGTCCCAGGAGTCGAGGCCGGTCAGGTCGAGCACCAGATCGCCGACTCCGTCGTCGACGGCCGAGTGCAGGACCGTACGGGCGTCCGCCGCGCTGCGAACGTCGAGGCGGCCCCCGACGACCAGCTCGACGTGGTCGCCCCTGATGTGCATATGCGCTCCCCGAGAGTGCTCCGTCTTCGCAACAACTGACTGCCGCACTGGCAGAAGCGTTGCGCCTTGTCAGCGAACCGGTACCGAAATTCACCCCACGGAGTGAGGGCAGGGTGGTGGGTCAGCCTCAGTACTTGTAGTAGCCCTGCCCGCTCTTGCGGCCGATGTCACCCGCGTCCACCATCCGGCGCATCAGCTCCGGGGGCGCGAACTTCTCGTCCTGGGACTCGGTGTAGATGTTGTTGGCCGCGTTCACCAGGATGTCGATGCCGGTGAGGTCGGCGGTGGCGAGCGGGCCCATGGCGTGACCGAAGCCGAGCTTGCAGGCGATGTCGATGTCCTCGGCGGTGGCGACGCCCGACTCCTGGAGCTTGGCGGCCTCGACGACGAGGGCGGCGATGAGGCGGGTGGTGACGAAGCCGGCCACGTCACGGTTGACGACGATGCAGGTCTTGCCGACGGACTCGGCGAACTCCCGGGTGGTGGCGAGGGTGGCGTCGCTCGTCTTGTAGCCGCGGACGAGCTCGCAGAGCTGCATCATCGGGACCGGCGAGAAGAAGTGGGCGCCGACGACGGCCTCGGGGCGCTCGGTGACCGCGGCGATCTTGGTGATCGGGATCGCGGAGGTGTTGGAGGCGAGGACGGCGCCGTCCTTGGCGACCTTGTCGAGCGAGCGGAAGATCTCGTGCTTGACGTCGAGGTTCTCGAAGACGGCCTCGACGACGATGTCGGCGTCAGCGACGGCCTCGAGCTCGGTGGTGGCGGTGATCCGGCCGAGGGCGGCCTCGGCGTCGGCCGCGTCCATCCGGCCCTTCGCGACGAACCGGTCGTACGACGCCTTGATGCCGTCGGTGCCGCGGGTCAGGGCGGCGTCGGTGACGTCACGCAGGACGACGTCCCAGCCCGCCTGTGCCGAGACCTGCGCGATGCCGGATCCCATGAGTCCGGCCCCGATGACGGCGAGCTTCCTGGCCACGATGTTCCACCCCTCCACGCCTGTTCACTTCTGACTCTCCGGCGGAGATTAGCGGTCGCGGGGCGCCATGTGACCGCTAAGTAATGCGCGTCACGCCCTCTTTGACGGACGTCACACTCACGACACCCCTTCCGCACCCCCTTCCCGTCGCGTCATACCCCTGGGGGGTATAGAGTCTCGGGCATCCGTCCGACGGCCGAGACCGGGAGAGGAGGAGCCGTCATGCGTCCGTACGCCCTGGGGGCCGCACCCGCCCCCCTTCTGCTCCTGACCGGAATGGTCAGCCTGCAGTTCGGCTCCGCGTTCGCGAAGCGGCTCTTCGAGGAGACCGGCCCGGCCGGCGCGACCCTGCTGCGCCTGATCATCGCCGCCGCCCTCCTCTGCCTGCTGTCCCGGCCCTCGCCACGGCTCCTGCGCACCCACTGGCGCCTGCTCCTCCCCTACGGGGCCGTCTTCACCGTGATGCAGTTCGCCTTCTACGAGGCGACCTCCCGGCTGCCCCTCGGCGTCGTGGTCACGCTGGAGTTCAGCGGCCCCCTGCTGCTCGCCGCGCTCACCTCGCGCCGCGCGCTCGACCGGCTCTGGGTGGCGGTCGCGGCCGTCGGCCTGCTCGTCCTCGGCGGAACGCGCGGCATGGACGATCCGGTCGGCCTCGCGGCGAGCCTGCTCACCGGAGCGGCGCTGACCGGCTACATCCTGCTCGGCGCCCGGGTGGGCCGCGCGGTCCCCGGCGGCTCCGGGCTGGCGCTCGGTCTGGCCGTGGCCGCCGTCCTCGCGCTGCCCACCGCTCCCGCGCTCGGCCTGCCCTCCCCCGCCGTCCTGCTGGAGCCGGGGGTGCTCGGGGCGGCGCTGGCGGTGGCGGTGCTGACGACCGTCATCCCCTTCTCGCTGGAGTTCGCCGCGCTGCGGCGGCTGCCGCCCCGGGTCTTCGCCGTGCTGTCCACGGTGGAGCCGGTCATCGCGGCCCTGGTGGGCCTCGCCCTCCTCGGCGAACGCCTCTCCCCCGCCCAATGGGCCGCCGTCCTCTGCGTGGTCGCCGCGGCCGTCGGCACGGCCCGCCGGCCGCCCGCCCCCGAGCTCCCCGCACCGGCCGATCGCTCCCCTCACCGGAAGAACGGAGTGCACTGATGAACGTCCTCGCCACCTCCAAGAAGCCCACCGTCCCGCCACGGGTCGCACCCCTCCTGGAGACCGTCAGCACCTCGGCCCGTTCGGCGGTCCTCGTCGCCGGCGGCTACTTCGAATCGACCGCCGGCATCGGGGAGTTCTCACTCACCTCCTTCGCCCTGGCCCTGGAGACCGGCGCCGCCGCCCGCCACCTGCACCGGGGCAACAAGGTGGTGTACGACGTCATCGTCAACGACCTCGGCGTGTCCTGTTCCGACGAGGTCTGCACGCTGCCGGCCGCAGGCCCCGCGCCGACCGACCTCACCCCGCTCACCGCCGCGGCGGCCGGGGCCGGGGCCTCCTTCACCGTCACCCGCGAACGGACCCTGCGCAATCGCTCCGCGCGCGCCATGAAGCGGCGGCTGCGCGAACCGGCGGAGCACCCGCTGTTCTCCCGGGACGGGGACGAGATCCTCTTCCGCTCACGCCAGTACGAGAAGGTGCTCGCCGGGGTCGTCAAGGGCGACCACGTCGTACCGCGCTGTCCGCTGATCGTCGCCGAGTACTTCGCGCGCTACTTCGACCGGCTGCGGGCCGCCTTCCCCGACTGCGCCCACCGCCATGTCGTCGACATCAGCTCACTCGCCGACCGGGACAAGGTGACCAAGGGCGCCGAGATCTACCTCCGTACGCAGGCGGGCCCCGACGAGGAGATCGTGCTGGTCTTCGCCGACGCGGCCTGCGCGGATCCGATCGCCCTGCCCTACACCGCACACGACTTCTGACCGACCGCCACCACCCGGAGCCAGGAAGAGGACAGGGAGCACAGGCATGGCAACGATCTATCTCGACCACCAGGCGACCACCCCGACGGACCCGGCGGTGGTCGACGCGATGACCTTCGCCGCCACCCACTGCTACGCCAATCCGTCCAGCCCGCACGCGGCCGGCATCCGCGCCTTCCGCGAGGTCGAGCGGGCGCGCGGAGCCGTCGCCCGGCTCATCGGGGCGGCGCGCAGCGAGATCTACTTCACCTCGGGTGCGACGGAGGGCAACAACCTCGCGATCAAGGGTGTCGTGACACCCGGTGAGCGGCGCCATGTGGTGACCACGGCGGTGGAGCACAAGTCCGTCCTCGACAGCTGCCGTTCCCTGCGGGCCTCGGGGCACGAGGTGACCGTGCTGCCGGTCGACGGCGAGGGCAGGGTCTCCGCGCGCCAGGTGGCGGCGGCGCTCCGGCCGGACACCGCTCTGGTCTCGGTGATGCTGGCGAACAACGAGATCTCCACCATCCAGCCGGTGGCGGAGATCGGTGCGGTCACCCGGGCCGCGGGAGTGCCGCTGCACTGCGACGCGACCCAGGGCGTGGGTTCGCTGCCCGTCGACGTCCGGGCCCTCGGGGTCGATCTGCTCACCTTCTCCGGGCACAAGATCTACGGCCCGAAGGGCGTGGGCGTGCTGTACGTCTCCAACGGCCTGTCCGACCGCGCACCGCTGGCGCCCCTCCTGCACGGCGGCGGCCAGGAGCGCGGACTGCGCGCGGGCACGGTCAACACGGCCGCGGTCATCGGTCTGGGCGCGGCCGTCGGCGTACTCGCGGCGGGCCGGGAGGAGGAGGCGGCCCGACTGGCCGGGCTGCGGGAGCGGTTCCTCTCCACGCTCGCGGAGCTGGTCCCGTACGAGCTGAACAGCGGCACGGGCCCGGGGTTCCTGCCGCACGCGGTGAACCTGTCCTTCGAGGGCACGGACGCCCAGCGGCTGCTCCTGGAGGTCACGGACATCGCGGTGTCGACGGGTTCGGCCTGCAACAGCTCGGCGCAGGAGCCCTCGCACGTCCTCGCGGCGGCCGGTCTGACGCCGGAGCGGATCCGGGGCAGCATCCGGGTGGGCTTCGGCCGCTTCACCACGGAGGAGGACGCGGTACGCGCGGCCCGCGCGCTCGCGGCCGGGGTGTCGCACCGCCCGACGGTCCGGGCGGCCTGAGGCCCGGGGGCGGCCTGAGGCCCGGGGGCGGCCTGAGGCCCGGGGGGGCTGCCCCTCGGCCCTCAGGCGGCCCCCCGGGCCCTCACCCCTCGCGCACGGCGTACGTCAGGACCTTCTCGCTCAGCAGCTCCTCGATCTCGTCGAGGAGCACGAGGGCCTCGCGGGAGACGGTCGTCGCCCTGCGTCCGGCGGTCATCTCCCGGGTGATGTACGCGACGACGGTGTTCTCGATCCAGGCGAGCTGACCGCCGACGAGCAGCGGCAGCGGGTCGTCGGCGGCCGCCCCGGTCTCCTCGCGCAGGGTGGCGACGACGGCGTCGTGGACCTGCTGCTGGAGGTGGAAGAGCCGGGCCTTGAGGGTGGGGGCGTGCTCGATGACGTTCATGAAGGCGTCGAAGCCGTCCATGAGTCCGTACGCGGGCGAGACGGCGCCGATGGACTGGCGCAGTTCGCGGAGGACCGCCCCGGCGGCGGACTCGCCCCGGTCGCGGCCGCGGATCATCCGGGCGAGGCGCTGGGTGACGCCGTCCATCCGGTCGAGGAAGAGGTCCTCCTTGGCCGGGAAGTAGTTGTACACGGTGTTGACGGAGACGTCCGCCGCCTCGGCGACGTCCGCGACGGTCACGGTCACGAAGCCGTGCTCCAGGAAGAGCCCGGTCGCGATGTCGGAGATCCGCTGCTTCGTCTCGCGCTTCTTGCGTTCCCTGAGTCCCTCGGCCATGCCGCCATCCTAGGCTCCCTGAAATTTCGGAGCCTCTGAAAACTTGGTAGGATTGCAAAATTTCAGTGACTCTGTTTTTGTGGTCGCCATGCCCATCATCAGCACGGCCGGGCTCGCCCGGACCTTCCCCGCCAGGAACGGCCCCGTGGAGGCCGTCCGCGGAATCGACCTGACCGTCCGGCCCGGCGAGATCCTCGGACTCCTCGGCCCCAACGGCGCCGGCAAGACGACCACCCTCCGGATGCTCACGACGCTGCTCCCGCCCACCGGCGGCGCCGCCACCGTCGCCGGCCACGACCTCGTCGGCGACCCCGCGGCCGTACGCCGCCGCATCGGGTACGTCGCCCAGTCCGGCGGCCTCGACCCCCAGGAGACCGTCCGCTCCGAGCTCGTCCTCCAGGGCAGGCTCTACGGCCTGGGCCGGGCGCGGGCGGCGGCCCGCGCCGAGGAGCTCGCGGCGGAGCTCGGCCTCACCGAACTTCTCGACCGGAGGACCCCGGCGCTCTCCGGCGGCCAGCGCCGCCGCCTCGACCTCGCGATGGGGCTCACCCACCGGCCGGAGATCCTCTTCCTCGACGAGCCGACCACCGGCCTCGACCCCGGCAGCCGCGCCGACCTGTGGGCCCTGGTGCGACGACTGCGCGACGAACACGGCACCACCGTCGTCCTCACCACGCACTACCTGGACGAGGCCGACGCCCTCGCCGACCGGCTCGTGATCGTCGACAGGGGCACGGTCGTCGCCGAGGGCACCCCCGCCGCCCTCAAGGCCGAGCACGGAGTGACCACCCTCCAGGACGCCTTCCTCGCCATCACCGGACGCGACCCGGCCCCCGCCGACACCACCCCCGTAGCCGTCTAGAGGTGTCCTGTCGATCAGGCCGGGCCCGATCGACGCCACCCCCCAGCGCCACCACACGAGGACCCGATGCTTCTCCACGACACCGCGCTGCTCTTCGGGCGCTACGCCCGCCAGACCCTGCGCTCCCCGTTCCAGATCTTCTTCGGCGCCCTGATGCCGCTGCTCTACCTGTTCTTCTTCGGGCCGCTGCTGACCGGCCTCCCACTGGGCCGCGAGGGCGACTCCTGGCAGATCCTCGTCCCGGGCCTGCTGCTCCAGCTCGGCCTCTTCGGCGCCTCGTTCGCCGGCTTCTCGATCATCATGGAGAAGAGCTGGGGCGTGTTCGACCGGATGCGGGTCACCCCCGTGAGCCGGCTGGCGCTGCTGCTCGGCCGGGTCCTGCGGGACGCCGCGCTCTTCGTCTTCCAGGCGGTGCTGCTCGTCCTGGTGGCCCTTCCGATGGGCCTCGGGGCGCCGCTCCCCGGCATCCTGATCGGCTTCGGCTTCGTGGCGCTGCTCTCCGCGGCGCTCGCCTCGCTCTCGTACACGCTGGCCCTGAAGCTGCCGAGCCCCCAGGAGTTCGGCCCCGCGGTCAACACGCTCGCGATGCCGGCGATGCTGCTCTCGGGCCTGATGCTGCCGATGGCCCTCGCCCCCGGCTGGCTGGACGTGCTCTCGCACCTCATGCCGTTCCGCTATCTGGTGGACGCGGTCCGGGAGGCGTACATCGGCCACTACACGACACCGGCCATGCTGTACGGGGTGCTCGTCGCCCTCGGCCTGACGGCGCTCGCCGTGACGGTCGGCACACGGACGTTCCGGAGGGCCGGCGCGTAACTAGGCTGACCCCATGGTCAATCTGACGCGCATCTACACCCGTACCGGCGACCAGGGCACCACCGCCCTCGGCGACATGAGCCGGACCGCCAAGACGGATCTGCGGATCTCGGCCTACGCCGACGCCAACGAGGCGAACGCCGTCATCGGCACGGCCGTCGCCCTTGGGCAGCTGGACGAGGAGGTCGTGAAGGTCCTCGTCCGGGTCCAGAACGACCTGTTCGACGTGGGCGCGGACCTCTGTACGCCGGTGGTGGAGGACCCGAAGTACCCGCCGCTGCGCGTCGAGCAGTCGTACGTCGACAAGCTGGAGGCCGACTGCGACCGCTTCCTGGAGGAGCTGGAGAAGCTGCGCTCCTTCATCCTGCCGGGCGGCACGCCCGGGGCGGCGCTGCTGCACCAGGCGTGCACGGTGGTCCGGCGGGCGGAGCGCTCCACATGGGCGGCCCTGGAGGTGCACGGCGAGACGATGAACGCCCTGACCGCCACGTACCTCAACCGGCTATCGGACCTGCTCTTCATCCTTGCCCGGACCGCGAACAAGGAGGTCGGGGACGTGCTCTGGGTCCCGGGCGGCGACCGCTGAGTCAGCTTGCGGGGCCTTCTTCGGCCAGATCGCGTAGGTGAGCGCGATCAGGCCGTGGATGCCCGCCGCCCGCCAGGCGCCGAAGATCCAGCTCCGCAGCCCGTCGGTGTTCCCGTCGTCTCCGACGTACCAGATCGCCAGGAGCAGCAGGACGGAGGCGACGGACGCGGCGACCACCGAGCCGAGCCAGACCCGGCCCTCGTGGCGGGCGCGCGCCATGCCGTACTGCGGCGGCTTCTGCGGCGGCGGGCCGCCGCCGAGGCGGTGGGCGGCGTGGCCGTCGAGCCACTTCACGGTGCGGTGGCCGTGGCCGACGGTGTAGCCGATGTACACGGCGGCGAGACCGTGCCGCCAGCTCGGTTCGGCCCCGTTCTTGAGGTCGATCACACTGACGACCAGGAGCAGGACCTCCAGGAGCGGTTCGCACAGCAGCAGTGCCATGCCCGCCCTGGGCATCTTCAGGAGGTAGCGAGTGGCGAGGCCGGCGGCCAGCAGGACCCAGAAGCCCACCTCGCAGATCACGATCAGCGCGACGATCACGACGTTCCCCTTTCGGTTCCCCCTCAGCGTCCCGTGGGTCCGGGCGTGATTCCTCGTCGCCGGTGACGAAGTCCGGCTACATCCTTCGACGGAGGGACGGATCGGCCCGGACGAGGAGGTCCCCCCGCACGGGGGCGTGTTGGATGGGTACGTGACGCTCCCCCGCCCGCACCGCATCGACCTGTACATCGCCGCCACCGGGCTGGTCGGCGGCCTGATCCTGTGGTCGTTCGGACTCTTCGTGACCGGCGACCACGTCATCGGGCCGCGCTGGGCGACGCTGATCCCGCTGACCGTGATGGCCGCGATGGAGGCCCTGCGCCGCGCGACTCCCCGGACCGCCCTGATCGTCGGCACCCTGGCGATCGTCGGCGACCAGTTCACCAACGGGAACCTCGCCACGGTCCTGATGTTCACGGACGTGGTCTACGCGGCGGTGGTGTACGGCACGCCCGCCCAGGCCCGGCGCATCCCGTACACCATGGGCCTGATCACCGTCACGGTCACGGTGGTCTTCCTGGTCTGGTGGCAGAACGCGATCGGGCTTCTCGTGGGCGTGATCACCGGCATGATCTCCTTCCTCCCGGCGATCACGGGCGCGATCGTCCGCAACCACCGGGAGGCGGCCGACGCCGCCCGGCTGCGCGCCGAGCAGACCGCGCTGCTCGCCGAGATGGACCGGACCCAGGCGGTGGTGGCCGAGCGCTCCCGGATGGCGCGCGAGCTGCACGACATGGTGGCGAACCACCTGTCGGCGATCGCCATCCACTCCACGGCCGCGCTCTCGCTCGACGAGCCGGCCACCACCCGGCAGGCGCTGACCGTGATCCGGGAGAACAGCGTGGCGGGCCTCGCGGAGATGCGCCGGCTCATCGGGCTGCTGCGGGACAGCAGCGGGGACACGGAGCCGGCCGCCGCGCCCACGCTCGCCGGCCTGGACGCGCTCGTGGCCCAGTCCGCGGCGAACGCGGAGCCGAGCGGACTCGCGGTCGTCCTGGACGACACCCGGGAGCACGCGAGGGGACTGCCGGCGCCGGTGGAGCTGGCCGCGTACCGGATCGTGCAGGAGTCCCTGACGAACGCGCTCAAGCACGCGGCTCCCGGCGAGGTGCGGGTGACCCTGGGCCAGGATCCGGGGGCGCTGTGGGTGCGGGTGACGAGCCCGTACGGGGAGCGGCCCGGGCCGACCGCGCCCGGTTCGGGAGCGGGCCTGGTGGGGATGCGGGAGCGGGTGGCCCTGCTCGGCGGGGTCTTCGAGGCGGCTCCGGTGACGGACGACGAAGGACGGAAGCGGTGGCGGGTACGGGCGGAGCTGCCCGTGGACGCGAGCGACGGGGAGCGGGCATGACGGTGCGGGCGGACACGGCGGGAGCGGGCATGACGGTGCGGGCGGACGGGGAGCGGGCATGACGGTGCGGGTGGTGGTCGCCGAGGACCAGAGCGCGGTGCGGTCCGGGCTCGTCCTGATCCTGGGCAGCGCCCCGGACATCGAGGTGGTCGGGGAGGCGGCGGACGGGGAGCAGGCGGTGGAGCTCGCGCGCGAGTTGCGCCCCGACCTGGTCCTGATGGACGTGCAGATGCCCCGGATGGACGGGGTGACGGCGACCGGGATCGTCGTCTCGGAGGGGCTGGCGGACGTCCTCGTCCTGACCACCTTCGATCTGGACGCGTACGTGTTCGGGGCGCTGCGGGCGGGGGCCGCGGGCTTCCTCCTGAAGAACGCGGACGCGCGGGAGCTGATCGAGGCGGTACGGACGGTGGCGCGCGGCGAGGGGCTGATCGCCCCTGCGGTGACCCGGCGGCTGATCGCGGAGTTCGCCGCGACGGGCCGGCCGGCGCGGACGACGCCGGGGACGGATCCCGCGGTCCTCGACGCCCTGACGCCCCGGGAGCGGGAGGTGCTGTCGGCGCTGGGCGGGGGGCTGTCGAACGCGGAGATCGCGGTACGCCTCGACATGGCGGAGGCGACGGTGAAGACGCACGTCAGCAAGGTGCTGGGGAAGCTGGAGCTGCGCAGTCGGGTCCAAGCGGCGGTCCTGGCGCAGGAGTTGGGCGTCTAGGCGGAGTCGGCAACGTTGGTCTGGACCTCTTGACGATTGGTCCAGACCTTCCTACGCTCGCGGGGCGCGCGCATCTTCACGGACCACCCCCATCTTGTCCGTCCGCAACTTGAGGAGCACCGTTGAGCACTCAAGCACCGACGCGCAGAACAGGGTTCAGACACCGGGCCGCCGCCGGTCTCACCGCCCTGATCCTGCCGCTGGCCGCCATGGTCGGCCTCGCAAGCCCCGCCGAAGCGGCCACCTCGGCCACGGCCACTTACACCAAGACCCAGGACTGGGGCACCGGCTTCGGCGCCAACTGGACCATCAAGAACACCGGTACCACCACCATCAGTTCCTGGACCGTCGAGTGGGACTACCCCACCGGCACCGCCGTCACCTCCGCCTGGGACGCCACCGTCACCAGCTCCGGTACCCACTGGACCGCCAAGAACGTCGGCTGGAACGGAACCCTCGCCCCCGGCGCCTCCATCTCCTTCGGCTACAACGGCTCCGGCTCGGGGGCGCCCACCGGTTGTAAGATCAACGGCGCCGCCTGCGACGGCACCTCCCAGCCGGGCGACAACCCGCCCTCGGCCCCCGGCACCCCGGTCGCCTCCGACATCACCGACACCTCGGTGAAGCTGACCTGGACCGCCGCGACCGACGACAAGGGCGTCAAGAACTACGACGTCCTGCGCGACGGCACCAAGGTCACCACCCTCACCGGTCTCACGTACACCGACCAGGGCCTGACCGCCGGCACCGACTACAGCTACACGGTCGTCGCCCGCGACACCATCGACCAGACCGGCCCCGCCGCCGGCCCGGTCCCCGTCCACACCACCGGCGGCGGCGGAGGCACTCCCCTCCCCAACGCCGTGAAGATGGGCTACTTCACCAACTGGGGCGTCTACGGGCGCAACTACCACGTGAAGAACATCGTGACCTCGGGCTCCGCGTCCAAGATCACCCACATCAACTACGCCTTCGGCAACGTCACGGGCGGCAAGTGCACCATCGGTGACGCCTACGCCGACTACGACAAGGCCTACACCGCCGACCAGTCCGTCGACGGCGTCGCCGACACCTGGGACCAGCCGCTGCGCGGCAACTTCAACCAGCTCCGCAAGCTGAAGAAGGCGTACCCGAACATCAAGGTGCTGTGGTCCTTCGGCGGCTGGACCTGGTCCGGCGGCTTCGGCCAGGCCGTGCAGAACCCGACCGCCTTCGCCCAGTCCTGCTACGACCTGGTCGAGGACCCGCGCTGGGCCGACGTCTTCGACGGCATCGACCTGGACTGGGAGTACCCGAACGCCTGTGGCCTCTCCTGCGACACCAGCGGTGCGGCCTCCTTCAAGAACATGATGCAGGCCATGCGCGCCAAGTTCGGTGCCAACAACCTGGTCACCGCGGCCGTCACGGCCGACGCCTCCGCCGGCGGCAAGATCGACGCCGCCGACTACGCGGGCGCGGCGCAGTACATGAACTGGTTCAACGTCATGACGTACGACTTCTTCGGCGCCTGGGCGGCGAAGGGCCCGACGGCCCCGCACTCCCCGCTCACCTCCTACGCCGGCATCCCCCAGGCGGGCTTCAACTCCGCCGAGGCGATCGCCAAGTTCAAGGCGAAGGGCATCCCCGCCTCGAAGCTCCTCCTCGGCATCGGCTTCTACGGCCGCGGCTGGACCGGCGTCACCCAGTCCGTCCCCGGCGGCACGGCGACCGGCCCGGCGGCCGGCACGTACGAGCAGGGCATCGAGGACTACAAGGTCCTCAAGAGCTCCTGCCCCGCCACCGGCACCGTCGCGGGCACGGCCTACGCCCACTGCGGCACCAACTGGTGGAGCTACGACACCCCGGCCACGGTCACGTCCAAGATGAGCTGGGCGAAGAACCAGGGCCTGGGCGGCGCGTTCTTCTGGGAGTTCAGCGGTGACACCGGCAACGGCGAGCTCGTCGGCGCCATCAACACCGGCCTGAACTAGCACGTACGACAGAAGCGGGGGACGGCGCAGCACGCCGTCCCCCGCTTCTTCGTGTATGACGTGACGTTCACCCTCCCCCAGACTTCGTCCGGGGGGACCCCCATCAACGGGCAAGGAATTCAGGCCACATTTACCCGTTGCCCAGGAGGCGCCGCCTCCAGCCAGGCCATGAAACCGGTCCGCGCGTCCTCGCTCATCGCGAGCTCCAGACGGATCCCGTCGTACGTACAGGCCTGGATCACCGCGTCGGAGAGCAGCGCGAGCTCCTCCTCGCCCTCCGGCATCCGGCGCTCCAGGGCCACGATGGCCGAACGCTCCAGGACACGGCGCGGGCGGGGCGCGTACGAGAAGACACGGAACCAGGCGATCTCGTCACCGCTGTAGCGGGCGACGCCGTACACCCAGCCCTTGCCGGTCGGATCCGGCTCGTCGGGAATGTCCCAGCGCAGGGAACAGTCGAAGGTGCCGCCGGCGCGCTGGATCAGCCTCCGGCGCAAGCCGAAGACGAAGAGCCCGATCACCACCAGTGCGACGACCAGGCCGCACACGAGCAGAGCGAGGAACATCTTCACCGACCTCCTCGCTGCGTCCCGTAGCCGGCACAGCCGACCGAACCGAAATACACGTGCATCTGCATCGCCTCAGCCGCGGCACGGTCCGGAAAATTCCGGACCGTGCCGCGGCTGAGGGCACTACTACTCGGCGCGGACCGTCAGCGGACCGCTACCGCGCGCAGCCGGACATCGGCGCGCCGCTCGGCGGCGGCGTCGGAGTCCGACTTCGCACGCTCCAGCGCGCGCTCGGCGCGCTGGGCGTCGATCTCGTCCGCCAGCTCGCAGATCTCCGCGAGCAGAGACAGCTTGTCGTCGGCGAAGGAGATGAATCCGCCGTGAACGGCGGCGACGACAGTCGCGCCCTCGCTCGTACGGATGGTCACCGGGCCCGACTCCAGCACACCGAGCAGCGGCTGGTGGCCGGGCATGACGCCGATGTCGCCGGAGGTGGTACGCGCGATGACCAGGGTGGCCTCGCCGGACCAGACACTCCGGTCCGCGGCGACCAGCTCGACGTGCAGCTCAGCAGCCAAGGGTGGCTCCTCGGGTCACCACCCGGCGGTCGTGCCGGGTGTTGGGGTCAATTCTAGTGGGCGTGGTGAGAGGGGCGGGACGGATCCCGCCCCTCTCGGCGAGCACGGGGCTCAGGAGACGCCAAGCTCCTTGGCGTTCTTCTTGAGGTCCTCGAGACCACCACACATGAAGAAGGCCTGCTCGGGGAAGTGGTCGTACTCACCGTCGCAGATCGCGTTGAACGCGGCGATCGACTCGTCGAGCGGAACGTCCGAACCATCCACACCGGTGAACTGCTTCGCCGCGTGGGTGTTCTGGGACAGGAAGCGCTCGACACGGCGGGCGCGGTGGACAACGAGCTTGTCCTCCTCGCTCAGCTCGTCGATACCGAGAATCGCGATGATGTCCTGGAGGTCCTTGTACTTCTGCAGGATTCCCTTGACGCGCGTGGCGGCGTCGTAGTGCTCCTGCGCGATGTAGCGCGGGTCCAGGATCCGGGACGTGGAGTCCAGCGGGTCCACGGCCGGGTAGATGCCCTTCTCGGAGATCGGACGGGAGAGAACCGTCGTCGCGTCGAGGTGGGCGAAGGTGGTGGCCGGAGCCGGGTCGGTCAGGTCGTCCGCGGGGACGTAGATCGCCTGCATCGAGGTGATCGAGTGACCACGGGTCGAGGTGATGCGCTCCTGGAGGAGACCCATCTCGTCGGCCAGGTTCGGCTGGTAACCCACCGCGGAGGGCATACGGCCGAGCAGGGTCGACACCTCGGAACCGGCCTGGGTGAAGCGGAAGATGTTGTCGATGAAGAACAGCACGTCCTGCTTCTGCACATCGCGGAAGTACTCCGCCATGGTCAGACCGGCGAGGGCCACGCGCAGACGGGTGCCCGGGGGCTCGTCCATCTGGCCGAAGACCAGCGCGGTCTTGTCGAGAACGCCGGCCTCCTCCATCTCGACCATGAGGTCGTTGCCCTCACGGGTGCGCTCGCCGACGCCCGCGAAGACCGAAACACCGTCGTGCAGCTTGGCCACACGGACGATCATTTCCTGGATCAGAACGGTCTTGCCGACACCGGCACCACCGAACAGACCGATCTTTCCACCCTTGACGTACGGGGTGAGAAGGTCGACGACCTTCAGGCCGGTCTCGAACATCTCGGTCTTGGACTCGAGCTGGTCGAAGGCCGGGGCCTTGCGGTGGATCGTCCAGCGCGGCGCGTCGGCCACGGTGGAGGCATCGGCGTTCAGCACCTCACCCAGCGTGTTGAACACGCGGCCCTTGGTGACGTCACCGACGGGAACGGTGATGCCCGTGCCGGTGTCGGTCACCGGGGCCTGGCGGACCAGGCCGTCGGTGGGCTGCATGGAGATGGCGCGGACGACGCCGTCACCGAGGTGCTGGGCGACCTCGAGGGTCAGCGTCTTGGTCGCGCCCTCCTCGGTCGGGTCCATGACCTCGACGTGCAGCGCGTTGTAGATCGCCGGCATCGCGTCGACGGGGAACTCCACGTCGACGACCGGGCCGATGACCCGGGCGACGCGGCCCGTGGCGGCGGCCGTCTCAACAGTGGTCGTCATTACTTGTCACTCCCCGCGGTCGCGTCGGCCAGGGCTGCGGTGCCACCGACGATCTCGCTGATTTCCTGGGTGATTTCGGCCTGGCGGGCCGCGTTGGCAAGTCGGGAGAGATTGTTGATCAAGTCTCCCGCGTTGTCGGTCGCCGACTTCATCGCGCGGCGCGTGGCGGCGTGCTTGGAGGCAGCCGACTGGAGCAGCGCGTTGTAGATACGGCTCTCGACGTACCGAGGCAGCAGGGCGTCGAGGACGTCCTCCGCCGACGGCTCGAAGTCGTACAGCGGACGGAGCGTGTCCGAGCCGCCGGCCTCCTTCGTCACCTCGTCGAGGCTGAGGGGCAGCAGCCGGGCCTCGACCGCGGTCTGCGTCATCATCGAGACGAACTCGGTGTAGACGATGTGGAGCTCGTCCACGCCGCCCTCCGCCGTGTCCTTCTCGATCGCCTCGATCAGCGGAGCCGCGATCGTCTTGGCGTCGCCGTACGACGGCTGGTCCGTGAACCCGGTCCACGTGCCGGCCAGCTTCCGCTCGCGGAAGTTGTAGTGCGCGATGCCACGACGGCCCACGACGTAGACGGTGACCTCGCGGCCCTCGCCCTCCAGCTTCGCCGTCAGCTTCTCCGCCGCCTTGATGGCGTTGGAGTTGAAGGCGCCGGCCAGACCGCGGTCGCTCGACAGGAGCAGAACCGCGGCGCGAACCGGGTTCTCCGCCTCGGTGGTCAGCGGGTGCTTGTCATTCGCACCCGTGGCCACCGCCGTGACCGCTCGCGTCAGCTCGGTCGCGTACGGAGTCGATGCCTGCACCTTGCGCTGCGCCTTGACGACACGCGAGGCGGCGATCATCTCCATCGCCTTGGTGATCTTCTTCGTCGCGGTGACGGATTTGATGCGACGCTTGTAGACCCGGAGCTGCGCTCCCATGAGTCAGGTCCCTTCCGTCGTCACTTCGAGACGTTGACGGCGGCAGGAGCGTCCTCGCCCAGCAGCTTGCCGTCAGAGGTCTCGAACTGCTTCTTGAACTCCGCGATGGCGTCACCGACGGACTGCAGGGTGTCGTCGGACATCTTGCCGCCCTCACGAATGGAGGTCATGAGGCCCGAGTGGCTCTGGCGCAGGTACGCCAGGAGCTCGGCCTCGAAGCGGCGGATGTCGACGACCGGGACGTCGTCCATCTTGCCGGTGGTACCGGCCCAGACGGAGACGACCTGGTTCTCGGTGGGCATCGGCTGGTACTGAGCCTGCTTGAGCAGCTCGACCATGCGCTGTCCACGCTCCAGCTGCGCCTTGGAGGCCGCGTCCAGGTCGGAACCGAAGGCGGCGAACGCCTCCAGCTCACGGAACTGGGCGAGGTCCACGCGGAGGCGACCGGAGATCTGCTTCATCGCCTTGTGCTGGGCGGAGCCACCGACACGCGAGACCGAGATACCGACGTTCAGGGCCGGACGCTGGCCGGCGTTGAACAGGTCGGACTCCAGGAAGCACTGGCCGTCGGTGATGGAGATGACGTTGGTCGGGATGAACGCCGACACGTCGTTCGCCTTGGTCTCGACGATCGGAAGACCGGTCATCGAACCGGCACCCAGCTCGTCCGAGAGCTTCGCGCAGCGCTCGAGGAGACGCGAGTGCAGGTAGAAGACGTCACCCGGGTAGGCCTCACGGCCCGGCGGGCGGCGCAGCAGCAGCGACACGGCGCGGTAGGCGTCGGCCTGCTTCGACAGGTCGTCGAAGACGATCAGGACGTGCTTGCCCTGGTACATCCAGTGCTGGCCGATGGCGGAACCGGTGTACGGCGCCAGGTACTTGAAGCCGGCCGGGTCGGACGCCGGGGCGGCGACGATCGTCGTGTACTCGAGCGCGCCGGCCTCTTCCAGGGCGCCGCGAACGGACGCGATGGTCGAGCCCTTCTGGCCGATGGCGACGTAGATGCAGCGAACCTGCTTGTTCACGTCGCCCGAGCGCCAGTTGTCGCGCTGGTTGATGATCGTGTCGACGCACAGCGCGGTCTTGCCGGTCTGACGGTCGCCGATGATCAGCTGACGCTGGCCGCGGCCGACCGGGGTCATGGCGTCGACGGCCTTGTAGCCGGTCTCCATCGGCTCGTGCACCGACTTACGGGCCATAACGCCCGGGGCCTGCAGCTCGAGGGCGCGGCGGCCCTCGGTCGCGATCTCGCCGAGACCGTCGATCGGGTTGCCGAGCGGGTCGACAACGCGGCCGAGGTAGCCCTCACCGACACCGACGGAGAGGACCTCGCCGGTGCGCTGCACCGACTGCCCCTCCTCGATACCGCTGAACTCGCCGAGGACGATCGCACCGATCTCGCGCTCTTCGAGGTTCAGCGCGAGGCCGAGGGTGCCGTCCTCGAACTTCAGCAGCTCGTTCGCCATGGCCGAGGGAAGACCCTCGACCTTCGCGATACCGTCACCGGCCAGGCTGACCGTGCCGACCTCCTCGCGCGAGGCCGCGTCCGGCTGGTACGACTGGACAAAGTTCTCCAGTGCGTCCCGGATCTCCTCCGGCCGGATCGTGAGCTCCGCCATCTGGGTTCCCTGCTCTCCTTGTTGGGCCCGAAGTTTCTTAAGGGGTCTGGGGGCCGACCCCCAGGAATCTTCTGCAATCTCTGCACGGCCCAACCGGGCCGCTGGTGATGCTGGTGTTGCCTGTTGCTTTGTGGTGGCTGCTGCCGTCAGCCGGCCAGTCGTCGGGTCGCCTCGCCGAGGCGCTCCGCGATGGTCCCGTTGATGACCTCGTCGCCGACCTGCACGGTGATCCCGCCGAGGACCGTCGGGTCCACGTCCAGGTTCAGGTGCATCGCCCGGCCGTACAGCTTGGCCAGAACGGCACCGAGGCGCTGCTTCTGCTGGTCGGACAGCGGCACCGCCGAGGTCACGACCGCGACCATCCGGTTCCGGCGCGCCGCGGCGAGCTTGGACAGGGACTCGAGTCCCGCTTCCAGGCTACGTCCCCGGGGCTGGGTCACCAGACGGACGACCAGACGCTCGGTGGTCGCGTGGGCCTTGCCGCCGAGCAGGCTGCGGAGCAGCTCGCTCTTCGCGGTGGCCGTGGCGGCCTTGTCCGTCAGCGCCGAGCGGAGCTCGTTGCTGGAGGACACGATCCTGCCGAACCGGAACAGCTCGTCCTCGACGCCATCGAGCGCTCCCGCCTTCTGCGCCGCGGTGAGGTCGGCGATGCTCGCCAGCTCCTCGGCCGCGTCGACCACGTCGCGCGAACGCGACCAGCGGTTGCGCACCATGCCGGAGACCAGGTCGACGGTCTCGCCGCCCACCTGACCGCTCAGGAGTCGCTGCGCGAGCTCGGCCTTGGCCTCACCCGACTGCGCGGGGTCGGTCAGGACCCGGCGCAGCGACACCTCGCGGTCGAGCAGCGCGGTGACGGCGGCAAGCTCGTCCGAGAGCTTCGTCGCGTCGACCGAGGTGTTGTCGGTCAGCGCGTCGAGGGACTCACGGGCGGCGGCCAGTGCCTCGCGGCTCGCTCCGTTCATCGGACGGCCTCTGCCTTCTCCTCGAGCTCGTCGAGGAAGCGGTCGATCGTGCGGCTCTGGCGGGCGACGTCCTCGAGGGACTCGCCGACCAGCTTGCCGGCCAGGTCGGTGGCGAGCTTGCCCACGTCCTGACGCAGCGAGGTGGACGCGGCCTTGCGGTCGGCCTCGATCTGCGTGTGGCCGGCCGCGATGATCTCCTCGCGCTGGCGCTGGCCTTCCGCCTTCATCTCCTGGATGATCGCGGTGCCCTGCTCCGTCGCCTCCTGGCGAAGACGCGCGGCCTCGTGGCGGGCCTCGGCGAGCTGGGCCTTGTACTGCTCCAGCACACTCTGAGCCTCGATCTGGGCCGACTCGGCCTTCTCGATGCCACCCTCGATGGCCTCGCGACGCTGCTCCAGAACCTTGTTGATGTTCGGGAGAAGCTTCTTGGCGAGGAAGCCGAAGACGATGACGAAGGCGATCAGGCCGATGACGAGCTCGTCAAGATGCGGGATCAGAGGAGGCTGGGGCTCCTCCGCCTGCGCAAGAAGAAGCGCGTTCACATCAGTGCCTTCCGTAAAAGAATCGGGCTGTCGGTCCGGCTTACTGGTAGACGAAGCCCATGACGATGCCGATGAGGGCGAGCGCCTCACAGAAGGCGAAGCCCATGATCTGGTTGGTGCGGATCAGGCCGGCAGCCTCGGGCTGGCGGGCGAGAGCCTGCGTACCGTTACCGAAGATGATGCCGACGCCGACGCCGGGGCCGATCGCGGCGAGGCCGTAGCCGATGGACGCGACGTTGCCGACGAGGGTGGTCTTGGCGGAGTCACCGGGGGCGGCGAGGTTGACCAGTTCGAGAGCAGCGGACATGCCGTTACTTCCTTCTCTTTCAATGACCCGGTGGGGGTTGGCCACCGGACGACTGTTGGATTGGGGGTGAAGCTACGATCCGGGACGGATCGCTCAGTGGTGCTCGGAGAGCGCGCCCTGGATGTAGCTGCAGGCCAGGAGGACGAAGACGTACGCCTGGACGGCCTGGATGAAGAGCTCGAAGGCGGTCATCACGAGGACCATCACGAACGAGGCGCCGGCGTAGACGAAGCCGAGGCCGTTCATGAGGTACCAGGTGGCCAGCGAGAACATCACGATCAGCAGGTGACCGGCGAACATGTTCGCGAACAGTCGCACCGCGTGCGTGAAGGGCCGGATCAGAAGGTTCGAGAAGAACTCGAGGACGACGACCATCGGGAGAATGGCACCGAGGGACTTGTCGTAACCGACGATGTTCTTCCAGCCGCCCACGAAGCCGTGCTTCTTGAAGGTGAGCGAGATCCACATGACGTACACGATCAGCGCGAGACCGGCCGGGAAGGCGATCAGCGAGGTGACCGGGAACTGGGCGAGCGGAATGATCGACCAGAGGTTCATGATCCAGACGAAGAAGAACAACGACACCATGAAGGGGACGTACTTCTCGCCGTCCTTCTTGCCGATGATCTCGTAGACGATGCCGCGGCGCACGAAGTCGTAACCGGCCTCGCCGACCATCTGCATCTTGCCGGGGATCAGCTTGGGCTTGTTGAAGGCGGCCCAGAAGAACCCGACGACCACGATCGACCCGAGCACGGCGAGCAGCATCGGCTTCGTGATCTCGATGCCGGCCACCGTGGCGATGGGCTCGTACATGAACGTGTGCAGGCCCGGAGCCGGGAAGCCGCATCCACTGAAGATGTGGCAATCCGGGTCGAAGGCAAGCGTCTGGTCAGCACTCACCGCGGGCTCCTTCAGCGTGGCGCATAGGTACGGCAACCTCGTTGTGTCGGCGCGGCACGCAGCCGCGGGTCGGCACTGGACTGGTCTTACGGATAAGGGGGCGGCGGTTCGGCATCGAGCCTCGCGCTGGGACAGGCGTCAGCTCGGATGCCCGCGCCCGCAGTGCCGCAGTTGGCACCGGACGATAGCAGGAAGCCGAACGTGGCTTTATCCCGGCCCTACCCTTCACGACTTCGACCCCGTGTTTCCGGGGTCGATGTACGTGATCTTGGCCTTCATGTAGGCACGGGCCTGCGCGGCGACCCACACCACGGTTGTCGCGAGCAGCGTGAAGGCGAAGGCCTTGAAGTCGAACAGCGTGGTGTTCTTGAGCAAGGCAAGGAAGATGAAGAGCACCAGCAACTGGGCCGTGTAGAGCATGAGCCCCATGGCCTGGAAGAGGTGCGGAAGCGACTTCGCCGTCCGCTGCAGAACCAACTGCCCGATACCCATGAAGAGGATCACGACCAGAGTGCCGACGACGGCGCCGATCGCCCCCTTGCCACCCGCGAGCACGCCGCTGATGACCGTGGCGACAACGCCGACGACAGCGGTGGGAACGATGGTGTGCAGAAGGATGCGTGCGTCGTTGGACGGCATGGCGGTGTCTCCGCTTGCTGGAGGGGGCGATGGTGTCGTCATGGACGAGCGTAAGCCCGGTCCGAGGTGGGTCTCGGGGCCAACGGACCGTCGCACTACGGTCTTTCGGCACTGTCGCCGGGTCTCGTGAACGGTATCACAAACTATTTGAGTAGTTCTTTACCCGTAAGGTGTGCCAACTGTCACACATGAGGGTTAGTCCGCGCGTGTGTGCACGGCACGAGGGCGAGTTGTCTGCTAATGGCCGCCGAAGCGGCTTTCGTCAACTCGGCGTTCCGGCCTTCCGTCGATCGGAGAAGCGCCCGCGGTTGCCGATGGCGGTGGCCCCGTGGAGCCCCGCGGGCACCGGAACCCGCTCGTCCGCCACGTCCGCGCCCTCTTCTGCCTCGACGCTCGCGGCGACCTCCGGCACGAGGGCCGGCTTGCGGCGCCGGTAGCGCGGCGGCACGACGGCCTCGGCCCAGCGCGGAGCCCGCGGCGAGAACCGCGGCAGCAGGAGCAGCACCAGACCGATCGCGCTCAGCACGGTGATCCCGAGCACGATCCACATCGAGGCCGAGTGGACCGAGTACGCCAGCGTCCCGAAGGCGATCAGCGCCGACCAGAAGTACATGATCAGCACCGCGCGGCTGTGCGAGTGCCCGATCTCCAGGAGCCGGTGGTGCAGGTGCCCGCGGTCGGCCGCGAACGGCGACTGGCCCTTCCACGTCCGGCGCACGATCGCGAGGATCAGGTCCGCCATCGGGATCGCGATGATCGTCAGCGGCAGCACCAGCGGGATGAAGACGGGCAGGGCGGCGTGCGTGGCCTCACGGGTCGAGCCCTCGAAGATCTTCAGCGCGTCCGGGTCGACCTGGCCGGTGATCGAGATCGCCGAGGCGGCCAGGATCAGGCCGATCAGCATCGAGCCCGAGTCGCCCATGAAGATCCGCGCCGGATGCATGTTGTGCGGCAGGAAGCCCAGGCACATGCCCATGAGGATGGCGGTGAAGAGCGTCGCGGGGGCGGCCGCCTCGATCGTGTAGCCGTACCAGAGCCGGTAGGCGTACAGGAAGAAGGCCGCGGCGGCGATGCAGACCATGCCGGCGGCGAGGCCGTCGAGACCGTCGACGAAGTTGACGGCGTTGATGGTGACGACGACCAGGGCGACCGTGAGGAGCGTGCCCTGCCAGGGGGTCAGGGAGACCACGCCGACGCCGGGGATCGGCAGCCACAGGATCGTCAGACCCTGCGCGACCATCACGCCCGCCGAGATCATCTGCGCGCCCAGCTTGATGAGCGCGTCCAGCTCGAACTTGTCGTCGAGGACGCCGATCAGCCAGATCAGCGCGGCGCCGGAGAGCAGCGCGCGAGGCTCGTTGGACAGCTCGAAGACACTGCTCAGGTTCTGCAGGTGGTCGGCGACCAGCAGCCCCGCGCACAGTCCGAAGAACATGGCGATGCCACCGAGCCGCGGTGTCGGTTCTCGGTGTACGTCGCGGGCACGGATCTCCGGCATCGCCCCGGTCGCGATGGCGAACTTCCGCACCGGACCGGTGAGCAGATAGGTCACCGCGGCCGTGACACAGAGCGTCAGCAGGTAATCACGCACGGGCTGCCCCACAGGAATCGCTGGCCATCTCAGCCCCACACCCTAGCCGTGCCGTCCATGTGCTTGGAGACACCGGTGCCACCCAAACGGTTGCGGTGAGACTTTCCTCAGCGTCCATACGGGGGAAATCGGCCGGTCAGGGCGCGTACTTCCGCCCGTACCCGCGCCGTTTCCGCGGGGTCGTCACGCAGCGCCGAGGTGAACAGCGCGGCGATCCTGGCCATCTCCGGGGCACCCATCCCCTGGGTGGTGACGGCGGCCGTACCGAGCCGGATGCCGCGTCCCTCCCCGTAGGGCAGGGCACAGGTGTCGAGCACCATGCCGGCGGCGGAGAGCCGGGCGCGGGCCGTGCGGCCGTCGACGCCGAGGGGCGCGGGGTCGGCGGTGATGAGGTGGGTGTCGGTCCCGCCGGTGGTCACCGCGAAGCCCTCCGCGGCGAGTGCGGCGGCGAGCACCCTCGCGTGTTCCACCACCTGATGGGCGTACGTGGCGAACGCCGGGGTGGACGCCTCGCCGAAGGCCACCGCCTTGGCCGCGATCGTGTGCATCTGGGCGCCGCCCTGGGTGAACGGGAACACCGCCCGGTCGATCCGCCCCGCGAGCTCGCCGCCGCACAGGATCATCCCGCCGCGCGGGCCGCGCAGGACCTTGTGCGTGGTCGCGCAGACCACGTCGGCGTACGGGACGGGGTTGGGGGCCGCTCCCCCGGCGACCAGGCCGATGGGGTGGGCCGCGTCCGCGATGAGATAGGCGCCGACCTCGTCGGCGATCTCGCGGAAGATCCGGTAGTCGAGGTGGCGGGGGTAGGAGATCGAGCCGCAGACGATCGCCTTGGGGCGGTGGTGCCTGGCGAGTGCGGCGACCTGCTCGTAGTCGACGAGTCCGGTCTCGGCGTCGACGCCGTACGGGACGAAGTCGAACCAGCGGCCGGAGAAGTTGGCGGGCGAACCGTGGGTGAGGTGCCCGCCGTGCTCCAGGCCCATGGCCAGGACGGTGTCCCCGGGCCTCAGCAGGGCCGCGTAGGCCGCCAGGACGGCCGAGGAGCCCGAGTGCGCCTGCACGTTCGCGTGGTCGGCTCCGAAGAGCGCGGTGGCCCGTTCCACGGCGATCCGCTCGGCGGCGTCGGCGTACTCGCAGCCGCCGTGGTGGCGGGCGCCGGGATAGCCCTCGGCGTACTTGTTGGCGAGCGGGGAGCCGAGGGCGGCGAGGACCGCGGACGAGGTGAAGTTCTCGGCCGCGATCAGCTGCAGGCTGTCGCTCTGCCGGCGCGCCTCGCCCAGCAGCACGTCGGCGATCTCCGGGTCCTGCCGGCGCAGGACGTCGAGTTCCTCATCGGGGGGAGCGGTGACCGGCATGGCTGACTCCGGGCGTGGAGGGATGTCAGCACCAATGTAGGCGCGCTTCCCCCGACGCGCCCCTCGCGCGCGCATCCCGACGCGCCCCTGACACCGGCTCGGCCCCTAGGGGTGTCCGACCGCCGGACGTGGCCGGGGCGGGGGCGCGGCCGAGCAGCGTCAGTCGCGGGCCGAGACGCCGGTCAGGGCCGTCACCACCGGTTCCAGCGCCTGGTTGATCTCGTCGCCGATCGAGCGGAAGAAGGTGATCGGGGCCCCGTACGGGTCGTTGACCTCGTCCGCGTCCACCGAGGGGGCGAGGAGCCACCCGCGTAGAGCCGCGGCGGCGCGGACCAGGGCACGGGCGCGTTCGACCATGCCCTCGTCGCGCGGGTCCGGGAGCGTGGCGGGGTCGATCGCGCGGACCAGTCGGGTGAACTCCTTCAGGGTGAAGGTGCGCAGTCCCGCCGAGTGGCCCATCGAGATGACCTGCGCCCGGTGGTCGCGGGTCGCGGTCAGGACGAGGTCCGCGCGGATGACGTGCTCGTCGAGGAGCTCACGGCCCACGAAGCCGCTGTAGTCCGCGCCGAAGTCGGCGAGGACCAGTTCGGCGTTGGCCTCCATGGGGGCGCCCTCGTGGCCCCAGGTGCCCGCGCTCTCCACGATCAGGCCGCCGCCGAGAGGGTCGCCGAGGCGGTCGCACAGGGCATGACGGGTCAGCCGCTCGGTGATCGGCGAGCGGCAGACGTTGCCGGTGCTGACGTGGAGGATGCGGAAGGTGCTGCTGTCGTCGAACCCCGCTATGCCACGCCCCTCAGGGGCGGTCAACTGGCCACCTCGAGGTCGGGTACGACCTTCCGGAGCTCCTCCGGGGACAGCGCGCCCTCGCGCAGCAGCACCGGCACCCGGCCCGTGACGTCGACGATGGACGAGGGGACGATGCCGGGCGTGGGGCCGCCGTCGAGGTACACGGAGACGGAGTCCCCCAGCATCTGCTGGGCCGCGTCGCAGTCCTCGGGCGACGGGTGGCCCGTCAGGTTGGCGGAGGAGACGGCCATCGGGCCGACCTCGGTGAGCAGCTCGATCGCGACGGGGTGCAGCGGCATCCGGATCGCGACGGTCCCCCGGGTGTCGCCCAGGTCCCACTGGAGGGAGGGCTGGTGCTTGGCGACGAGGGTCAGCGCGCCGGGCCAGAAGGCGTCGACGAGCTCCCAGGCGTGCTCGGAGAAGTCCGTGACCAGGCCGTGGAGGGTGTTCGGGGAGCCGATGAGCACGGGCGTGGGCATGTTGCGGCCCCGGCCCTTGGCGGCCAGCAGGTCCGCGACGGCCTCGCTGCTGAAGGCGTCCGCCCCGATCCCGTACACGGTGTCGGTGGGCAGCACGACCAGCTCGCCCCGACGGACGGCGGACGCGGCCTCGCGCAGACCGGTCACACGGTCGGTCGCCTCGTTGCAGTCGTATCGCCGTGCCATCAGTTCCCGGCCTCCTCGTACACGTCGTTCGTCATGGCGGTCATGGCATTGCCTTGCGGGCGGTCGCGAAGCGCGGCCTGTTGTTCAGGTCCGGGTGGTCGGCGGCGTCGGCCCAGCCGGCCTCTTCGTTGAAGATCCACGGCACCTGCCCGCCCTGGGTGTCCGCGTGCTCGATGACGACGAGGCCGCCGGGGCGGAGCAGGCGGTGGGCGGTGCGCTCGATGCCGCGGATGGTGTCGAGGCCGTCCTCGCCGGAGAAGAGGGCCATCTCCGGGTCGTGGTCACGGGCCTCGGGCGCCACGTACTCCCACTCGGTGAGCGGGATGTACGGCGGGTTGGAGATGACCAGGTCGACCTGGCCGTCGAGCTCAGGGAGGGCGCTCAGCGCGTCGCCCTGGTGGACGGTGACGCGGGAGCCCTCGGCGTTCTTCCGGGTCCACACGAGCGCGTTGTCGGAGAGCTCGACGGCGTGCACGCGGGAGCGCGGCACCTCCTGGGCCATGGCGAGCGCGATGGCCCCGGAGCCGGTGCAGAGGTCGACGATGAGCGGTTCGACGACGTCCATGGCGCGTACGGCGTCTATGGCCCAGCCGACGACCGACTCGGTCTCGGGGCGGGGCACGAAGACGCCGGGGCCGACCTGGAGCTCCAGGTAGCGGAAGAACGCCCGCCCGGTGATGTGCTGGAGCGGTTCGCGGGCCTCGCGGCGGGCGATCGTCTCCCAGTAGCGGGCGTCGAAGTCCGCGTCCTTGACGTTGTGCAGCTCCCCCCGCTTGACGCCGTGCACGAACGCGGCGAGTTCCTCCGCGTCGAAACGCGGTGAGGGAACGCCGGCGTCGGCCAGCCGCTGGGTGGCCTGGGCCACCTCGGCAAGCAGCAGGTTCACGCTGGTCCTCCGTGGTGCGGGGTGGGGCTTACGGAACTTACGCCGCGGCCAGCTTGGCGGCCGAGTCGGCGTCGACACACGCCTGGATCATGGTGTCCAGATCGCCGTCGAGCACCTGGTCCAGGTTGTAGGCCTTGAAGCCGACGCGGTGGTCCGAGATCCGGTTCTCCGGGAAGTTGTACGTCCGGATCTTCTCGGACCGGTCGACCGTACGGACCTGGCTGCGACGGGCGTCGGCGGCCTTGGACTCGGCCTCCTCCTGTGCGGCGGCGAGGAGCCGCGAACGCAGGATACGCATGGCCTGCTCCTTGTTCTGGAGCTGGCTCTTCTCGTTCTGGCAGGAGGCGACGATGCCGGTCGGCAGGTGGGTGATGCGGACGGCGGAGTCGGTGGTGTTGACCGACTGGCCGCCGGGACCCGACGAGCGGTAGACGTCGATGCGCAGGTCGTTGGCGACGACCTCGACCTCGACCTCCTCGGCCTCGGGCGTGACGAGCACACCGGCCGCGGAGGTGTGGATACGGCCCTGCGACTCGGTGGCGGGCACGCGCTGCACGCGGTGCACCCCGCCCTCGTACTTGAGTCGCGCCCAGACGCCCTGGCCGGGCTCGGTGGCACCGTTGCCGCCCTTGGTCTTCACGGCGACCTGGACGTCCTTGTAGCCGCCGAGCTCGGACTCGGTGGCGTCGATGATCTCGGTCTTCCAGCCGACGCGCTCGGCGTACCGCAGGTACATGCGGAGCAGATCGCCGGCGAAGAGGGCGGACTCGTCGCCGCCGGCGCCCGCCTTGATCTCCAGGATGACGTCCTTGTCGTCGCTGGGGTCGCGCGGGACGAGCAGCAGGCGGAGCTTGTCGGTCAGCTCCTCCCGCTGCCTCTCCAGCAGCTTGACCTCGGCGGCGAAGTCGGGGTCGTCGTGCGCGAACTCGCGGGCGGTCTCGATGTCGTCACCGGTCTGCTTCCAGGAGCGGTAGGTGGCGACGATCGGGGTCAGCTCGGCGTAGCGCTTGTTCAGCTTGCGCGCGTTGGCCTGATCCGCGTGGACCGAAGGGTCCGCGAGCTTCGTCTCGAGATCGGCGTGTTCGCCGACCAGTTCCTCGACCGCCTCGAACATCGGGGGCTCCTGGGGTTTTCGTCAGTTGCTACGGGGACGGCAAAGCGCCGGTCCCGGCCACCCGCGCGGGGCGACCGTGGACCGGCGCAGGGGCTCGCTACTTCGCGGCGGAGCCGGCCTTGCCGAAGCGGGCCTCGAAGCGGGCCACGCGGCCGCCGGTGTCGAGGATCTTCTGCTTGCCCGTGTAGAACGGGTGGCACTCGGAGCAGACCTCGGCACGGATGGTGCCCTCGGTCAGGGTGCTACGAGTGGTGAACGACGCGCCACAGGTGCAGCTGACCTGGGTCTCGACGTACTCGGGGTGAATTTCGCGCTTCAAGGTGTCTCCTAGTTTCGGGAGGGCGCCGGGTCGCCGCCGCGGATTGCGGCAGACGTGAACCGGGGCCGACGTACCAGTCTGCCAGGACCGGCCGCATCTCCCCAAACCGGGGTCGGGCCGAAAGTATTCCTGAGCTGCCCGCCGGGCGGTCCTGGATGATCCGCGGAGGGCCTGGAGGCGGTCCGGGGAGGGTCTGGGGGCGGTCTGGAGAGGGCCCGGGGGCGGTCCGGGGGGGGTTATTTCACGACACCGTCCGCCTTGCCCGTGGCCGCGTCCTTCGTCGCCGACGCGGGGATCGGCACGTCCTTCTTGAGCGCCGTCCAGACCTGCCGGGACTGGGCCTCCAGCGGCACCACGCGGTTCGGGTCGGCGGGGTCGTACTCGACCGGCAGCGTGATCATGTGCACGTTCCGGGGGCCGATGCCGGAGAGGCCCTTGGCGAAGCCCATCAGCTCCTGGACCGAGTCGAGCTCCGAGTCGGGGGTGATGGCCTTGGTGGCGGCGTCGGCGAGGTCGAGGAGCTTCGCCGGGTTGGTGAAGACGCCGACGTCCTTGACCTGGTCGATGAAGGCCTTCATGAAGGCCTGTTGGAGCTGGATGCGGCCCAGGTCGCTGCCGTCGCCGACGCTCTTGCGGGTGCGGACGAGGCCGAGGGACTGCTCGCCGTCGAGGGTGTGGGTGCCCGGGGCGAGGTCGAGGTGGCTCTTGGTGTCCTTGATGGGCTGGGTGGTGGTGATCTCCACGCCGCCGAGTTCGTCGATGAGCTTCTTGAAGCCGGTGAAGTCGACCTCGATGTAGTGGTCCATGCGGATGCCGGACATCGCCTCGACGGTCTTGACGGCGCAGGCGGGGCCGCCGACCTCGTACGCGGTGTTGAACATGGCCCGCGTCTCGCCGGGGACGGAGGTGCCCTTCTCGTCGGCGCACCGCGGACGGTCGACGAGGGTGTCGCGGGGGACGGAGACGACACTGGCCTTCTTGTGGCCCTCGTAGACGTGGACGACCATCGCGGTGTCGGAGCGGGCGCCGCCCTCGTCCTTGCCGTACTCGGCGTTGTCGCCGGAGCGGGAGTCGGAGCCGAGGACGAGGATGTCCACGGAGCCGTTGTCGACGTCGTCGGGACGCTCGGCGCCGAGCTGCGCGTTGATGTCGACGCCCTTGATGTTGCCGTCGAGCTTCACGTACACGTACCCCAGACCGGCCCCGCCCAGGACGAGGACCGCGGCGACCCCCGACAGGAGGATCGCGAGGCGGCGGCGCCTGGCGGGCGGCTTGCGGCGGCGGCCGCTGCCCGCGCCTGGGGGTCCCCCCACGCCCCAAGGGCGTCGGGGGCGTATTCGGCCGCTGCTGTTCTGCTCGGTCATCATCATCCCTCGGGCCCTCGGTTCACCATATGTGACGGCGAAGCGCCCGAAAGGGTTGCATATGGATCTGTGAGGTTTCGGCGAGCAACGCACTGCGCCCACCGTGCGGGCACGGTGGGCGCAGTGGTTTACGCAGGTCACGACCGGGTTACGAGGCCGGGGCCGCACCCTTGACGTATGACGCAGGTCACGTCACACGTCAGTCGTCGTTCTTGCCGCCAGGAGTCGTCTTCTGGATCTGGAGCAGGAACTCGCCGTTCGACTTCGTCTGCTTCATCTTGTCGAGGAGCAGCTCGATCGCCTGCTGCTGGTCGAGCGCGTGCAGCACACGGCGCAGCTTCCAGGTGACGGCGAGCTCGTCGCTGCCGAGCAGGATCTCTTCCTTACGGGTACCGGACGCGTCGACGTCCACCGCGGGGAAGATGCGCTTGTCGGCGAGCTTCCGGTCGAGCTTGAGCTCCATGTTGCCGGTGCCCTTGAACTCCTCGAAGATCACCTCGTCCATGCGCGAACCGGTGTCGACGAGCGCGGTCGCCAGGATGGTCAGCGAGCCGCCGTCCTCGATGTTGCGCGCCGCACCGAAGAAGCGCTTCGGCGGGTAGAGCGCGGTCGAGTCGACACCACCGGACAGGATGCGGCCGGAGGCCGGCGCCGCGAGGTTGTACGCGCGGCCCAGGCGGGTGATCGAGTCGAGCAGGACGACGACGTCGTGACCCAGCTCCACGAGACGCTTGGCGCGCTCGATGGCCAGCTCGGCGACCGTGGTGTGGTCCTCGGCCGGACGGTCGAAGGTCGAGGAGATGACCTCGCCCTTGACCGACCGCTGCATGTCGGTGACCTCTTCCGGACGCTCGTCGACCAGGACGACCATCAGGTGGCACTCGGGGTTGTTGTGCGTGATCGCGTTGGCGATCGCCTGCATGATCATGGTCTTGCCGGTCTTCGGCGGGGCCACGATCAGACCGCGCTGGCCCTTGCCGATCGGCGACACGAGGTCGATGATCCGCGTGGTCAGCACGCCCGGGTCGGTCTCCAGACGGAGCCGGTCCTGCGGGTAGAGCGGGGTCAGCTTGTTGAACTCCGGGCGGCCGCGGCCGGAGTCGGCGGCCATGCCGTTCGCGGAGTCCAGGCGGACCAGCGCGTTGAACTTCTCGCGGCGCTCGCCCTCCTTCGGCTGACGCACGGCGCCGGTGACGTGGTCACCCTTGCGCAGGCCGTTCTTGCGGACCTGGGCGAGGGAGACGTACACGTCGTTCGGGCCGGGCAGGTAGCCGGAGGTCCGGATGAACGCGTAGTTGTCGAGGATGTCCAGGATGCCCGCGACGGGGATCAGGACGTCGTCGTCGGAGACCTGCGGCTCGCCGGCCTGGAAGTCGTCACGGCCACGACGGCCACGGCGGTCGCGGTAGCGACCGCGACGGCCGCGACGGCCGCCCGCCTCGTCGTCGTAGTCGTCCTGCGGACCGGCCTGCTGGCCGCCCTGCTGGCTCTGGCCCTGGCCCTGCTGCTGGCCCTGACCCTGGCCCTGACCCTGGCCCTGGCCCTGGCCCTGACCCTGACCGCCCTGGCGCTGACGCTGGCCGCCCTGGCCACCGCCCTGCTGCTCGTCGCCCTTGCCGCGGTCGCGCTGACGGTCACGGCGGTCACGGCGCTCGCCGCGCTCCCCGCGCTCACCGCGGTCACGGCGGCCACGGCCCTCGGCGCCGTCGACGGCACCCTCGGCCTTGGCGTCGGTCTGCGTGTCGGCCTTGACCTCGGTACGGGCGGCCTCGGTGCGGGCCTCGGTCTTGACGACCTGGGCGGCCTCGGCCTTGGCCTCGCCCTCCGGCGAACCGGCGGGGGCGGTGGCACGACGACGACGGCGCTCACCGGCCGGCTGGTCGTCACTGGCAGGCTGGCCCGGGATGTCGATCTGCTGCTGGGCGACGGCCTTCTCGGCCTTCTCCGCCTTGGGCGCGGCGGCCTCGGCCGCGGTCTCGCCCGTACGGGTCTTGGCGGTGGCGCGGCGCTTCGGCTTGGTCTCGGTGGCTTCGGCGGCCTTGGCGGGGGCGGCGGATCCGCTGCCGGCCTGCGCCTCCTTGATGACCTCGATCAGCTGGCTCTTGCGCATCCGCGCGGTGCCCCTGATGCCGAGGCCGGACGCGACCTGCTGCAGCTCGGCCAGGACCATGCCGTCGAGGCCGGTGCCGGAGCGGCGGCGCCGTGCGGTGCCGCCGGTGGCAGCACCTGCGGCGGGCGCGGTGGTGTCGACACTGTTGTCGGCAGTCACGCCCATCAGATCGGTGGTGTCGCTCACGAAGGGTCCTTCCCTGGAGCGGACGTCGGCCATCTGGCTCGGCGACCGGTTGTGCTGTCCGGCAGGGTCCTGGCTTGTGGACCGTGTCCGGGGCGGTGGTCCCGCCGGGTACGGCGGAGAGAGAAACGTGCTGTGGGTCCGGCCCGAGGCCCCCTGCTCGGCCCTCACTGGAAAGAGCGAGGGGTGTCGCGCCGGTTCCGGAGCGTGCTCAAAACTGCTCAGGCAGGCTGCTCAGGCAGTTGAGGAGGCTCCCGGAAGAATGGTGGTCCCTGATGGGGACACTGCGCACCGCTCCACAAAGAGGTCGGGTGCAGACTTGAGGTTAACACTACCGGCTCCAACAAACATTCCCCCTCTCACTCACCGGCAATCTCGTGTCCGGAGCGCTGCGGGGGCGCTGCCCGGCGCCCCCGCCGCCACGCCCTAGGGCGCCAGTGGCAGCACGCTCGCTCCGGACGCGTCGAGGTCGAGCCTGTTCGCGGCCCAGCCCTCGCCCGCCAGCCGGGCGACCTTGTCGGCCGTCCCGTGTTCGGCCAGCGCGAGGACCGTGGGGCCCGCGCCGGAGATGACCGCGGGGACGCCGTCCGCCCGCAGCCGGTTCACAAGAGCGATGCTCTCGGGCATCGCGGGGGCCCGGTACTCCTGGTGCAGCCGGTCCTCGGTGGCCGCGAGCAGCAGCTCGGGGCGGCGGGTCAGGGCCTCGACGAGGAGGGCGGCGCGCCCGGCGTTGGCCGCGGCGTCCACGTGCGGGACGGTGCGCGGCAGCAGGCCGCGGGCGGTCTCGGTCAGTACGGGCTTTCCGGGAACGAAAACCACCGGAACGATGGAATCCGAGGGATCCATCCTGATCGCCCGCGCGGCACCGGACTCGGTCCAGGCGAGCGTGAAGCCGCCGAGCAGACAGGCGGCGACGTTGTCGGGGTGGCCCTCGATCTCGGTGGCGAGTTCGAGCAGGGCCGCCTCGTCGAGCTTGGCGTCCCCGCCTATGGTCACGGCGCGGGCGGCGACGATGCCGGCGCAGATGGCGGCGGAGGAGGAGCCGAGGCCGCGACCGTGCGGGATGCGGTTGGCGCAGACGACCTCGAGGCCGCGCGGCTGCCCGCCGAGCAGGTCGAAGGCCGTGCGCAGGGATCGTACGAGCAGGTGGCTCTCGTCGCGGGGGAGGGTCTCCGCACCCTCGCCGGCGATGTCGACGTGCAGCCCCGAGTCGGCTACCCGGACGACGACGTCGTCGTAGAGGCCCAGCGACAGGCCGAAGGCATCGAAGCCCGGGCCGAGATTGGCGCTGGTGGCGGGGACGCGCACCCGTACGGCGGCGGCGCGGAACGCTGGACCGGCCATCGCTCGATGACTCTCCTTGATTGCGGCAACAGGTATTTCAGACAGCTGGTGTTCAAGAGAGGTACACGGGGACCCGGGGTCCGTTTCGGCCTCGGAGGCGACAACGGCAACAACACCGCGCATATGCGTCGGGGCGGGTTCGGTACAGCCTATCGAAGGAAGGTTCTGTGGCGACATAGGGCGCACAGGAGGCGCACGATGCGTGTCGCGGGCCAACCTGTGCGCCTATGTACGTTCCTGATCGGGTTTCGATCAGTGCTTCACCCCGCGCAGGGGGGTGGGATCAGGCCAGACCGAGGCGCTCGGCGGCGACCGCGGCGTCGACCGGAACGGTGACCGGCTGCGGCGCGCCGGCCACGGCCCAGTCGGGGTCCTTGAGGCCGTTGCCCGTGACGGTGCAGACGATCGTCTGACCCGGGTCGACCTTGCCCTGCTCGGCGGCCTTCAGCAGACCGGCGACCGAGGCGGCCGAGGCCGGCTCGACGAAGACGCCCTCCTGGGCGGCCAACAGGCGGTAGGCGCGCAGGATCTCACGGTCCGTCACCTCGTCGATGAAGCCACCCGACTCGTCGCGCGCGGCGATCGCGTAGTCCCACGAGGCCGGGTTGCCGATGCGGATCGCGGTGGCGATCGTCGACGGGTCCTTGACGATCTCGCCGCGCACGAGCGGCGCGGAACCGGAGGCCTGGAAGCCCCACATGCGCGGCCGGTGCGTGGACATGGCGTCGGCCGCGTACTCGGTGTAGCCCTTCCAGTACGCCGTGATGTTCCCGGCGTTGCCCACGGGCAGCACGTGGATGTCGGGGGCGTCGCCCAGCATGTCCACGATCTCGAACGCGGCGGTCTTCTGGCCCTCGATGCGGACCGGGTTGACCGAATTGACCAGCGCCACCGGGTAGTTCTCGGAGAGGCTGCGGGCCAGCGTCAGGCAGTCGTCGAAGTTGCCGTCGACCTGGAGGATCTTCGCGCCGTGCACGAGGGCCTGGCCCATCTTGCCGAGCGCGATCTTGCCCTGGGGCACGAGGACGGCCGACACCATGCCGGCCCGTACCGCGTAGGCCGCGGCCGAGGCGGAGGTGTTGCCGGTGGAGGCGCAGATGACGGCCTGCGCGCCCTCCTCCTTGGCCTTGGTGATGGCCATGGTCATGCCCCGGTCCTTGAAGGAGCCGGTGGGGTTGGCGCCCTCGACCTTGAGGTGCACCTCGCAGCCCGTGCGCTCAGAGAGGACCTGAGCGGGGACGAGCGGCGTACCGCCCTCACGGAGCGTGACGACCGGCGTCGCGTCCGTGACCGGAAGGCGGTCCCGGTACTCCTCGATGATGCCGCGCCACTGGTGGGTGCCCTTGCTGGTCATGGGTCCTTTACTCCCCTTCAACACGCATGATGCTGGCGACACCGCGTACGGTGTCGAGCTTGCGCAGCGCTTCGACGGTCCCGGAGAGGGCGGCGTCGGGCGCGCGGTGGGTGACGACGACGAGAGAGGCCTCGCCGTCTCCGTCCTGTCGACCGTGCTGGCGCACCGTGTCGATGGATACGCCGTGCTCGGCGAAGACCGTCGCGACCTGGGCGAGGACGCCCGGCTTGTCGGCCACGTCGAGGCTGATGTGGTACCGCGTCACCACGTCGCCCATGGGGCTCACGGGCAGCTGGGTGTACGCGGACTCGCCGGGGCCGTTGGCCTCGTTGAGCTTGTTGCGGCACACGGCGACGAGGTCGCCGAGGACGGCGGAGGCGGTCGGAGCACCGCCGGCGCCGGGGCCGTAGAACATGAGCTGCCCGGCGGCGTCGGCCTCGACGAAGACCGCGTTGTACGCCTCGCGGACGGAGGCGAGCGGGTGGCTCAGCGGGATCATCGCCGGGTGCACGCGCGCGGTGACGGACCCGCCGTCGGCGGCGCGCTCGCAGATCGCGAGCAGCTTGATGGTGCAGCCCATCTGCTTCGCCGAGGCGAAGTCGGCGGCGGTGACCTCGGTCATGCCCTCGCGGTAGACGTCGTCGAGGCGCACGCGCGTGTGGAACGCGATCCCGGCGAGGATGGCGGCCTTCGCGGCGGCGTCGAAGCCCTCGACGTCGGCGGTCGGGTCGGCCTCCGCGTAACCGAGGGCGGTGGCCTCGTCCAGCGCCTCGGAGTACCCGGCGCCGGAGTTGTCCATCTTGTCGAGGATGAAGTTCGTCGTGCCGTTGACGATGCCCATCACGCGGTTGATCTTGTCGCCGGCGAGGGACTCGCGGAGCGGGCGGATCAGCGGGATGGCGCCGGCGACCGCGGCTTCGTAGTACAGGTCCTGCCCGTGCTGCTGGGCGGCGGCGTAGAGCGTCGCACCGTCCTGGGCGAGGAGCGCCTTGTTCGCGGAGACGACGGAGGCGCCGTGCTCGAAGGCGGTGGTGATGAGGGTGCGGGCCGGCTCGATCCCGCCGATGACCTCGACGACCACGTCGATGTCACCCCGTTTGACGAGGGCGGTGGCGTCGGTGGTGATCAGCTCGGCCGGGACGCCTCCGCGGACCTTGTCCGGGCGGCGGACCGCCACGCCGGCGAGCTCGACCGGGGCGCCGATGCGCGCGGCGAGGTCGTCGGCGTGCGTCGTCATGATGCGCGCCACCTCTGAGCCGACCACTCCACAGCCCAGCAGCGCCACCTTCAGCGGACGCGTACGCATCATCCGACCTCTTTCTCGTACTTCTGCTTCGTATTTCTACGGTGGGTCCAGTCTCACTCACCGGACGGGGGTTTCCGCCCCCTGTCCGGATCCTGAGACATCTATTTCATCACTCGACTATGACTCGACTATTTCATCACCCGACGTCGAGGCGCAGGAGATCTTCCTCCGTCTCGCGGCGGACGATGACCCGCGCCTCGCCGTCCCGGACGGCCACGACGGGCGGCCGGAGTGCGTGGTTGTAGTTGCTGGCCATGGAGCGGCAGTACGCGCCGGTGGCGGGCACGGCGATGAGGTCGCCGGGCGCCAGGTCGGCCGGCAGGAAGGCGTCCCGTACGACGATGTCACCGCTCTCGCAGTGCTTGCCGACGACCCGGGAGAGCATCGGCTCGGCGTCGCTGGTCCGCGAGACCAGGCTGACGCTGTACTCGGCGTCGTACAGGGCGGTGCGGATGTTGTCCGACATGCCGCCGTCGACGCTCACGTACGTGCGCAGCCCTTCGAGGGGCTTGACGGTCCCGACCCGGTAGAGCGTGAAGGCGGTCGGCCCGACGATGGCGCGGCCGGGCTCGACGGAGATGCGGGGGGTGGCGAGACCGGCGGCCTCGCACTCCCGCGTCACGATCTCGCTCAGCGCCTTGGCGATCTCGTGCGGCTCGCGCGGGTCGTCCTCGGAGGTGTACGCGATGCCGAGACCGCCGCCGAGGTCGATCTCGGGCAGCTCGACCCCGTGCTCGTCACGCACCTCGGCGAGCAGCTGCACGACACGCCGCGCGGAGACCTCGAAGCCGGCCATGTCGAAGATCTGGGAGCCGATGTGCGAGTGGATCCCGATGAGCTCGAGACCGTCGAGCTTGAGGGCCCGCCGGACGGCCTCGGCGGCCTGCCCGCCGGCCAGCGCGATACCGAACTTCTGGTCCTCGTGCGCGGTCGCGATGAACTCGTGCGTGTGGGCCTCGACGCCGACCGTCACCCGGATCTGCACGCGCTGGCGCCTGCCGAGCGACTGGGCGATGTGGGCGACGCGGGCGATCTCCTGGAAGGAGTCGAGGACGATCCGCCCGACCCCGGCCTCGACGGCCGTACGGATCTCGTCCTCGCTCTTGTTGTTGCCGTGGAAGGCGATGCGCTCGGCGGGCATGCCGGCCGAGAGCGCGGTGGTGAGCTCCCCGCCGGAGCACACGTCGAGGTTCAGCCCCTCCTCCTTGAGCCACCGCACGATGGCCCGGGAGAGGAACGCCTTCCCGGCGTAGAACACGTCGGCGTCCTTGCCGAAGGCCTCCGCCCAGGCGCGGCAGCGGGCGCGGAAGTCGGTCTCGTCGAGGAAGTAGGCGGGGGTGCCGAACTCCTCGGCGAGGTCGTTGACGTTCAGGCCGCCGACGGTGGCGACCCCCCGCTCGTCCCTCGTGACGGTCCGGGCCCACACCTTCGGGTCGAGGACGTTGAGGTCGGCGGGCGGCGCGGAGTAGTGCCCCTCGGTGAGGACGTCGGCGTGGCGGGGCCCTGCGGGGTGGGCGGAACGGCTCATGTCTGCTCTTCTGCTCTTTCAGATCCGGTCGGGTGCGCTGATGCCGAGCACGGAGAGGCCACCGGCGAGCACCGTCCCGGCGGCTTCGGCGAGCGCCAGCCGGGAACGATGGGCGGCCGAGGGTTTCTCGTCGCCGAGCGGCAGAACGGTGTGCTGGAAGGCGAGCAGCGCGTCGGCGGTGGCTTCCAGGTGCCGGGCGACCCGGTCGGGGGCGCGGTGGCGGGCGGCGGCGAGGAGGACGACGGGGTGGTCGCCGAGAACGCCGAGAAGCGCGGTCGCTTCGATGGGGGCGTCGTGGGCGGGGGCGTTGTGGGCAGCGGCCTCGTGGGCGGGGGCCCCGGGTGCCGCGTGGGGGGCGGGGGTGACGCCGAGCTGCTCGCCGTTGACGAGCAGCCGCCGGACTCGGGAGTACGCGTACCGCACCCGGAAGAGGGGGTTGCGCTCGTGCTGGACGAGGAGGGGCGGCCCGTCGAGGGGCCGGTCGTGCGGCGCGGCCCGCAGGAGGGCCCAGCGGGCCGCGTCGGCGCCGAGGCCCTCGACGTCGTACGCCCCGGGCCGCACGTACATCCGCTCGCCGCCGCCACCGAACCCGGCGTCGGCGCCCTGCGACCGCAGCAGCCGTACGACGGTCTCGGCGACGACGACGGCGCGCGGCTCCGCCGCCTCGGCGAAGCGGACGGTGGTACCGGCGAGGGCGGTGCCGTGCCCGTACGCGGATCCGGCGGCGAGGACCGTACGGACGAGCTCGCCGCCGGCGTCGCGCTGGAGGGTGAAGTTGAGGAAGCCGGGCCCGGTGATCTCGACACGGCGGATCCCGGGTGCGTCACGGAGCCGTTGCTCGATGATCCCGGCGACGTCGAGCGCGCTGCGCCCGGCCGACCGGGCGAGGGTGAGGGCGACGTTGCTGGCGTACTCCCCGGCACCACCGGGCCGGGCCCGCTCGACCTTGACCCGCGGGGGCACCTCGACCCGCAGCGCACCGTCGTCGACCGCACGGCGCACGGCGCGCAGCACGGTGAGGGAGAGATCCGCGGGGGTCACGGGTCAAGCCTAGGGGAGGAGGGGGGGCCGAACGCGAACCGGTTTCGCCATGCGGGCACCCGGGGGCGGACCCGGCCCGGCGCGCGTACCACCCGCACGCCTCTCCCCCACCCTCACCCGCTCGCTCACCCTCAGAGGGGACCGGGCCGACTCCCTGCGCGTCGGGTGTCCTGCCGCCCCTCTGCTGCGGGCGGCTCCTCTCCCCCGTCCTGCCCGGTGGCCTCCCGCCGCTCCCGCCGCTCGCGGTGCATCAACTGACGCACGACGCGCACGAGCTCGGAGGGCTCGAAGGGCTTGGCGAGAAAGGCGTCGACACCGGAACCGACCCCGCCGGCCACCTCGTGCTCACCGCAGGCACTGATGATCGCCACCGGCAGATGTCTGGTCCTCGGATCGGCACGCAGCCGCTCGGCCGTCTTGATCCCGTCCAAGCGGGGCATGACGACATCGAGGGTGACGACATCAGGACAGACCTGATGAACGACATCCAGACACTCGGCACCATCGGCCGCGGTCACGACCTCGAACCCCTCGAGTTCGAGATTGACCCTGATCAACTGCCGGATCACCTTGTTGTCGTCGACAACGAGCACCCGACCGGACACGCCTGACACACGAACGAGAGTAGGACGCCCCGAGCGGCTGCGTCCGGGTTTTGCCCACTTCCGACCCGTGCGGGGGACCCAGCCCCTGGTGACACCACGGAAATACCTGTTCACAGGCACGCCTCACGAGCTGGTAGTGTTCAACCCGTCGCCGCCGAACGCGGCGGACGCCCCCGTAGCTCAGGGGATAGAGCAACGGCCTCCGGAGCCGTGTGCGCAGGTTCGAATCCTGCCGGGGGCACTTCGCAAGAAGTGCCACACAGACCCCGTGATCAGCGGAAACGCTGAGTGCGGGGTCTTGTTGTATGTGCAGGCGTGTGCCGGGCTGAGTGGCTGTGTGTCGGGGGCTGCGGCCTATTCGCGGCCTGGGCCGTGGAGCGAAGCCGCAGGTGAGAGGGCGGGAACGCAGAAGGCACCGGGGCGGGTCCCAGGTGCCTCGCGTGGGAAACGATGCCGTCCCACTAGTCGGCAGTCACGCCCCAGTAGCCGATCTGAGCGGGCTCGCCGTCGCGATAGAGCACGGTGCAGTTGCCCTGGGCGCGATCGGGAAAGTCCAACTGCCCTGAGTCGAGAGCCTCGTCCCATTCCTCGTACGTGGGTTGACCGTCGGGGGACCAGGCGCGCACCTCGTCATCGGTCAGCGGACGCATGAACGGACCGTCGTCCGTGTCCGTGGCATCGATCATGTGAGGGAAGTCCAGCACGGTTCCCGTGCCACCAGTGAAGATGTACTCGTGCCATGCCGGGTCCCGCCACAACTCCTCGATGGATCGCCCTTCGAAGCCGTGGTCGTCCCGCGCGAGCGTCTCCACTCGGGCCTGCCGGAACGCAGCTGTCAGATCACGCTGATACTGGCCCGTCTGAGTCCACGCGTTACCGCCCATCCTTGTCCCCTCCCCCTTGAGCTGTCCTCGTGAAGGGGCAGCGTAGGGGACGGCACCGACAGTGCACCTCGCTCGATCACGCGTACTCGCGCAGCGGCTTCGATACGTGATTCGCCACTGGACATCGCGCCAGGTGAGAGACCACAAACCACGAAGCCCCCGGGACAGGTCCCAGGGCCTCGCGGGGTGCTTCACTCGCCTCTCACTCGTACTCGCGGAGCAGGTCCTCGATCCGTCGATTCGCCACTTCCTGGCGCCCGTCGAGGCACTTCGCGTACCGACTCAACAGCACCTCCACGCTGTTGCCGGCGCGCTCGGCGACCTCTGTGGCGTCCACACCCGCGTTGAGCCACGTGGAGAGCGCGGAGTGCCGGAGGTCGTACCGACGCTGGGCGAGTGGCGAGGCGGCGGCGCAATTCAGGGCAACTGCCTCAACAGCGGGCCGGGGCGCGAAACGGGATCCGCAGACCCCACAGGGTTGGAATCCCCGGCCGATTCCAGGGGCCTCGGAGCGTGGCTAGTCGGGCGCGGCAGGGGCTGTTTCAGCAGGGACGGACAGGTCCGACTCCGTGGTGAACTTCGTCCTCGTTCGGTTGGCTCCAGCGAGGTTTGCGCCGACGAGATTCGCGAGCGTCAGGTTGGCATCGGTGAGGTTCGCCCCCGTGAGGTTGGCTCCCGAGAGATCAGCGCCGGTGAGGTTCGCGCCAGTGAGGTTGGCTCGGGTGAGGTTCGCGCCTGCGAGGCGGGCATCGGCGAGCTCCGCACCGGTGAGGTCCGCCCTGCGGAGATCGGAGCGCATCAGACGACTGCCTGTGAGCGTCGATCCGCGCAGATCCACTTCGCTGAGCTGCGAGTCGGCCAGATCTGCGCCACTGAGGGAAGCGTGGCCGATGTCCGCATTCGAAAGGTCCGAGTAGGACAGGACAGCGAATCTCAAGTCCGAGTAGGCGAGGTTGGCGCTTCCGAGATGCGGGTGGTCCAATCGCACAGCCCGGAGATCGGAGAACTGCAGGTCGACCACGGCATCTGCATCCGGCTCCGGGTTTCGCCTGGCCAGTACGGTGACAGCCGCCTGAATGTCCGTGGAAGGTCTGTGATCGGCCCCCGTGGACGCCCCTTTCGGATCGGGAGCATGCTCGCGCACGTACGCCGAAAGGACCGCGACGATGGTCGGATGGTCGCGGGGTGAGTCCTGCATGATGCGCTGTAGCGCGTAGATGCCCCCGAGGCGGACGTCCAAGGTCTTGGACCCCAGATTTTGAACCGCGACGTTGAATCGGCTGGTGATCTGGCCGTGCTCTGCGAGCCGGATCTCATCCTTGGCCTGCCCCACTGTCACCCACGTGAACAGCACCGCAACCACCGCGGCGAGACCCGGCAGCGCTGCTACGGCGAGTCCGAGCCACTGAACGCGTTCTCCTGTACTCCGGTTCGGGCCGGCTTGGTCACTCGCCGGCCGCGTACGCCGGCCCTCCGCACCTCGCCGTGCGATTCGGCGCAGGTGCCGAAGGTCGAAGTTCCCAGTCACTCCCCCATGACACCTCAGGGGTGACAGGGCCACGTTTCAGTTCGCCCGAATGCCCCGCGCTTGAACCCGTCGGACTGACCGGAGGTTGGCGAGCGGGACTCCACAAGCAGTGCGCGGGCACGCCGATTCGGGCTGCTGCCCGGGTACGCGGTTGGCGTGCAGGAAGACCCCGCCCTCGGCGGGTGCGCCGGGGGCGGGGTCTTCTGTGTGCTGGGAGCGGGAGTTACTTCACGTTGATCGCGGTCCAGGCCTTCGACACCGCCGTGTACTCCGGGCTCGTCGCGCCGTAGAGGTCGGCCGTCGCCTGGAGGGTGGCCGTGCGGGCGCCGGCGTAGTTGGTGGAGGAGGTCATGTAGGTCGAGAGCGCCTTGTACCAGATCTTGTAGGCCTTCGTGCGGCCGATGCCCGTGAGGGTGGAGCCGTCGTAGGTCGCGGAGTCGTAGGTGACTCCGTTGATCGTCTTCGTACCGCTGCCCTCGGACAGCAGGTAGAAGAAGTGGTTCGCCGGGCCCGAGGAGTAGTGGACGTCGAGGCGGCCGACCGAGCTGGACCAGAAGTCGGCGGAGTTGCCGTCCTTGCTGGGCTTGTCCATGTAGCGGAGCGGCGTGCCGTTGCCGCGGATGTCGATCTTCTCGCCGATGAGGTAGTCGCCCGCGTCGGTGGAGTTGGCCGCGTAGAACTCGACCGAGGTGCCCAGGATGTCGGAGGTGGCCTCGTTCAGGCCGCCCGACTCCTTGCTGTAGCGCAGGCCCGCGGTGGAGGCGGTCAGGCCGTGGGACATCTCGTGGCCCGCGACGTCGAGGGAGGTGAGCGGCTTGAGGTTGTTCGTGCCGTCGCCGTACGTCATGCAGAAGCAGGAGTCCGACCAGAACGCGTTGACGTACGCGTTGCCGTAGTGGACCCGCGAGTAGGCGGCGACGCCGTCGCCGCGGATGCCGTTGCGGCCGAGTTCGTTCTTGTAGAAGTCCCAGGTGACGGCCGCGCCGTAGTGGGCGTCCGCGGCGGCGGTCTCCCGGTTCGTCGCCAGGCCGTTGCCCCAGGTGTCGGTGCTGTTGGTGAAGAGGGAGCCCGTACCGTTGGTGCCGCCGTTCAGGTCGTACGTCTTGTGACCGCCGCGGGTCGCGTCCGTGAGCGTGAACGAGGGCGCCGTGCCGAGCGTGACCTGGCCGCTGTACTGGGTGTTGCCGACGCCCGTCTCGATCGCCTCGTAGGAGTGGAGCTCCTTGCCGGTGGTCGCGTCGGTGATCACGTGGCGCTCGCTCGGCGTGCCGTCGTGCTGGACGCCGGTCACGACCGTCTCCCAGGCGAGCGCCGGCTTGCCCGTGGCCGCCCAGATCACCTTGCGGGCCGTGCTCTTCGCCGTGGCAGCCGGTGCCTCGGCCTCGGTGCTCGGGACCGATATCCGGGCGCCGGTCGCCTTGGTCGTCGCCCGGGAGCCGTTCTTCTTCTGGTGCACGACCAGGTCGCCGCCGAGAACCGGCAGACCTTCGTAGGTGCGCTCGTAGCGCGTGTGGACCGTGCCGTCGGCGTCCTTGACGACGTCGCGGACGACCAGCTTCTCCCGGTCGGAGAGGCCGATGGCCTTGGCGGTGGTGGCGGCGCCCGCCTGGGCCTCCTGCACGGCGGCGGCGCGCTGGGGGCCGGTGAGGACGAGCGCGGTCGCGCCGGCCTCGCGCTGGGCATCGGCGCTGGCGGGTCCGGTCTGGACTCCGACGACGACCATGGCGGCCGATGCGATCAGGGCGGCGGCACGGGCGGTGGTGGCGGCGGCGGTTCGGCGCTGCGAGGACTGCTGGCGGATCACGCGGGCTCCTTCGCTGAAACACGTGGGGGTCGTGGGGGGGGTGCGGCTGTGAGCGTGCCAGCGAAGGTGATCGTTTGACAGGTCTGCAACAAGAATTTGACCTGCTGTTGTCCGAAGGACGGTCTTGTCCGTCCGTTCTGCGGTGAGTTGGGGTGGGTGAGGGGTGGGCTAGGGGTGGGTGAGGGGTGGGTTAGGGGTGGGGGGGGAGTGGGTGGTGGATCGTGAGTGGGGGGTGGGTCGTGGGACCGGGCCGGGTGATCGGTGTCGGCGTCCTGCGCTCACGGGCGGGGAGGCAAGGCAATCGGGCCTGGTCACCGGCCTCCGCTGTCGGTGGATCTTTCGCATCGCCATGCGGTGCTGCTCGTGGTGTGATGAAACGGGGGTCCGAGAAGGAGAGAGCGATGACCTCACCGGCAGCGGAGCGGAGGACCGTCGCGGGCCTGGTGTCAGTCCGCTCGTTGGCCGAGGCGGACCTGGATCAGGCCGATGAGATCTTCCGGGTCGCCTTCGGGACGTTCCTCGGGTTCCCCGAGCCGAAGACGTTCTTCGGGACCGCCGATTACGTCCGCACACGCTGGGCGGCCGATCCGCAAGCGGCCTTCGCCGCGACGATCGAGGGTGAACTGGCCGGATCGAACTTCGCCGCCAACTGGGGCAGCGTCGGGTACTTCGGACCGTTGACCGTGCGTCCGGACCTGTGGGACCAGGGCGTCGGCAGGCGCCTCATGGATCCGGTCATGGACTGCTTCGACACCTGGGGGAACCGCCACCTGGGCCTGTTCACCTTCTCGCACAGCCCCAAGCACCTTGAGCTCTACCGCAAGTACGGTTTCTGGCCCCGATTCCTCACGGCCATCATGAAGAAGCAAGTCGCGGGCAGCTCCGCGGTCCCCGGCCGGGTGATGTACGGCGAACTGCCTGCCGCCGAGCAGCCCGCCTGCCTCAGCGCCTGTCGCGCACTGACCGGGGCCGTGTACGAGGGCCTGGACCTGGAACGCGAGATCGTCGCCGTGCACGCACAGGGACTCGGTGACACCATCCTGCTCCAGGGCGGCGGCTCCGAGCTCGATGGCCTGGCCGTCTGCCACTGCGGAGCCGGATCGGAGGCCGGCGAGGACGTGTGCTTCGTCAAATTCGGCACCGTACGCCCTGGCCCGGAGGCCGCCGACCGCTTCGAGCGACTGCTCGACGCATGTGAGCAACTCGCGGCCGAGCGCGGGCTGAGTCAGCTGGACGCCGGGATGAACCTGGGCCGCCCGGATGCCTATCGGCGCATGATCGACCATGGTTTCCGCACCTGGTTGCAGGGCGTCACGATGCACCGGCCCAACGAGCCCGGTTACAGCCACCCCGACGCCTATGTGATCGACGACTGGCGCTGAGACCACCCGTCCGGCCACCAGGCTTCACCTCCTGGTGGACTGCGCCGTCGCCTCGTCCGACCGGCCGGACGGCCTCGCGGTGTCGCCGAGTGTCGCGGCGTCTGGCCTCGGCTTAGCCTGAGGGTCCCAGGGAAGGAGCGCCGGCATGAGAGCGACCTGGAAAGGGGCCATATCGTTTGGGCTGGTCACGATCCCGGTCCAGCTCTTCACGGCCACGGAGGAGCACGACATCCCGCTCCGCCAGGTGCACGAAAAGGACGGCTCCAGGGTTCGGCAGCGGCGCGTGTGCGAGGCCGAGGACGTCGAGATCCCCTACCAGGAGATCACCAAGGGCTACGAGGCCCCGGACGGCAGCATGATCATGCTGTCCGACGAGGACCTCGCCGACCTCCCCCTCCCCAGCAAGAAGCTCATCGACGTGCTGGCATTCGTCGACGCCGAGACCATCGACCCGCTGATGTTCTCCAAGGCCTACTACGTCGGCACCTCCGACCGCGCGGCCGCCAAGCCCTATGCCCTGCTCAAGCAGGCTCTGACCGAGGCCGGACAGATCGCCGTCACGAAGATCGCCATCCGGTCGAGAGAGTCACTCGCCGTGCTCCGAGTGCACGAGGACACGCTGGTGCTGCAGACGTGCCTCTGGCCCGACGAGGTCCGGCCGGCCGCCGGCGTCGCGCCGGAGACGGCGGACCTCACGATCCGGCCCCAGGAAATGCAGATGGCCAGGTCCCTCATGGACATGCTGTCCCAGGACTTCGACCTGTCCGCGCTCCACGACGAGTACCAGGAAACCCTCCAGCAAGTGATCGAAGCCAAGCTCCAGGGTGTCGAGCTACCGCACGAAGAGGAAGCCGCCCCCACGGGCGGCAAGGTCATCGACCTCATGGCCGCCCTGGAGAACAGCGTCCGCGCGGCCAAGAAGTCGCGCGGGGAGCGCGGTGCCGCCGAGGAGACGGAGGCCGAGGTCCGGACCCTGCCCGTCCGCAAGACAGCGAAGAAGGCTCCGGCGAAGAAGGCGGCGCCGGCCAGGAAGGCGACAGGCTCCACGGCGAAGAAGGCCGCCGCATCACCGAAGGAAGCCGGCGGGAAGAAGAAGACCACCGCCGCTACGAAGAGCACGGCCAAGGCCACCACGAAGAAGACCGCGGCCAAGAAGACGACCAAGCGGGCCTCCGCCTGAACCCGGCTCCACCCCCGCGCCCCCCTGTCGCACACCGACACACTCACCCGATTCGGCTCTGGGCTGCCCTGATATGCCCTGGATCGGCACGCGACAGCCGTGACCCGCAGAGAGCCGCCGTCCTCGGTATGGATCTGGCGGGACGAGACGGACCGGCTCTCGGTGGCGTTCACCAGCGCGCACGTCTTCCCTTTTGCCCAGGGATATCGGGAAACATGGGATTCTCGTCGTATGACGCCCATCACAGAGGTGGAGGGGCGGCGCCTGGCGCTCAGCAACCTGGACAAGGTGCTCCACCCGGTCACCGGTACGACCAAGGGCGAGGTGCTGCACTACTACGCCACCGTCGCAGCCGCGATCCTGCCCCATCTGCGCGATCGGCCCGTCTCCTTCCTGCGCTATCCGGACGGCCCCGACGGGCAGCTCTTCTTCACCAAGAACCCTCCGCCCGGCACGCCCTCCTGGGTGGATTCCACCCCCGTGCCCCGCTCCGAGGACCCCCGGGCCCGACAGGTCGTGATCCAGGACCTGGCCTCGCTCATGTGGGCCGCGAACCTGGTCGTCGAGTTCCACACGCCCCAGTGGCGGGCCTCCTCCCCCGCCGTCGCCGACCGGCTCGTGTTCGACCTCGACCCCGGGCCGCCCGCGACCGTCGTCGACTGCTGCCGGGTCGCGCTCCACCTGCGCGAGCGGCTCGCCGCGGACGGCCTGGAGGCCTTCGCCAAGACCACCGGGTCCAAGGGGCTGCACCTGCTGGTCCCGGTCGTGCCCACGCCCTCCGAGCAGGTCTCGGCGTACGCGCGACAGCTCGCCGTCGAGGCGGAGGCGGAGCTGCCCCGGCTCGTCGTGCACCGGATGGCGAAGGCCCTGCGCCCCGGCAAGGTCTTCGTCGACCACAGCCAGAACGCCGCCGCCAAGACCACCGCCACCCCCTACACCCTGCGGGCGCGGGCCAGGCCCACCGTGTCGGCGCCCGTCACCTGGGACGAGGTGGAGCGCTGCGCCGCCCCCACCGCGGATCCGGAGGATCTCGTTCTCCTCATGGACGACATCGCGCCACGTCTGGAGCGGTACGGAGAGCTCCTGGCGCCACTTTTCGCGCCCGAGCGGGCGGGGAGCGTGCCATGAGCGCCGGCGGGAGCAGCGGAGGCGCGGGCGGGAGCAGCGGGGGCGCGGGGGCCGATGGGGGCGGCAGCGTCGGTGGAAGTGGCGGGAGCCTGGGCGCCTCCGGTGGGCTCGGGGCCGTGGCGCTGCCGCCGCCCGTCGACGCCATGCGGCCCCGCTCCGCCGACGAGATCCCCGCCCAGGCGGAGCCGCCCCGGGAGCTCCAGTACTCCCTCAAGCTGGACGGGTTCCGCGCCCTCGCCTTCGTCCTCGACGACGGGAAGGTCGTCCTCCAGTCCCGCTCCCGCCGCGACCTCACGCCGGAGTTCCCCGACATCGCCGCCCACCTGCGCCGGCAGCTGCCACCCGGCATCGTGCTCGACGGCGAGCTGTGCGCCTACCGGGAGGGGCGGCTGAGCTTCACCGACCTGCTCCGCTCGCACACCGACCGCGTACGGACCGGGGTCCCGGTCTCGTACATCGCCTTCGACCTGCTCGCCGTACCCGGGCGTGACGTGCGAGGACTGCAGCTCCGCGACCGGTGGGAGCTGCTCGGGGCGGCCCTGCGGGAGGCCGAAGCACCCCTCCAGCGCGTCCTGGCCACCCTCGACGAGGAGACCGCCCGGGGGTGGTTCCGCGACCTGCGGGCCGTGGGCGTCGAGGGGATCGTCGCGAAGTCGCTGAGCTCGACCTACCGGGCCGGCGGTACGTGGGCCTGGCGGAAGATCCGGCACGCCGACACCGACGACGGCGTGCTGCTGGGCGTCGTCGGCCCGCCCGAGCGGCCCCGCGCCCTGCTCGTACGGCGACCCGACGGCCGTACCGCGATCACCTCTCCCCGGCTGACCCCGGTGCAGTCCCGCCAGGTCGGCGACCTGGTGGGGGACCGCGTCGGCACGCTCACGGAGGACCCGGAACACGGGCCGGTGCGGCCCGTGGAGCCTCCACTCCCCGTCGAGCTGCGCCAGGTAGCCGGGCGGCACGACAACGTGGCTTTCGTCCGGGTTCGGTCGGAGGGTTGAGAGGTCGACGGAGAGGTCGGCCGAGAGGTCGGGTGAGAGGAGGGTGTCCGGCAGAGGGCCGCGTAGGGGGGCGGGTTGGGGGCCGCGTCGCGGGGCTGAGTGGAGGGCCGAGCGGAGGCCGAGCAAAGGGGGCTGGGCGGAGGGTCGCGGCCGAGGCGGCACGAGAGTCCGGAGGCATGAGGGGCGACGAGGGCCGCGGCAAGGGGCATCGGCCGCCCGCGCGACGCATACCGAGAGCAACCACCCTGCTCCGCCCCGTACATGGCGGAAAGAGAGCGCAAAGAGGGCCCCCTGCGCGGCCGGTGTCGTCGGCTAGGCGTTGTTGCCCTTCCTGTGGTGCACACTTGCTCACTGGTACAGCGCTCACGGGGAAGGCGGCCTGGCAATGCTGACGGGGATCGAGGAGGTCGACTGGGCCTCGTTGGGGCACGCCTACGGCCCCGCGGACGACGTGCCGGCACTGCTCCGCGGACTCGCCTCCGCCGATCCCGCCGAACGGGAGACCGCCCTCGACGGCATGTACGGGGCGGTGCACCACCAGGGCGACGTCTACGACTCGACGCTCGCCTGCATCCCCTTCCTCCTCGAACTCGTCGCCGACCCCGCCGTCCAGGACCGGGGCTGCATCATCGAGTTGCTCACCAGCATCGGCGGGATCGAGCTGGACGACGACGAGGAGCTGGATGAACTCGACCCTGACGACGAGGAGTTCATCCCCGCCGCGAACTACGCGATGGCCGCGGCCGCCGTCGCCGCCGGGGCCGGCGTCTTCCTCGGGCTCGTCTCCGACCCGGACCCCGAGGTCCGGCTCGCCGCGCCCTGCGCGCTGGCCTCGCTGCACCCCGAGCCCGCCCGCGTACTGACCCTGCTGCGGGAGCGCCTCACCGTCGAGCGGGACACCGAGGTGCGGCTCTCCCTGGTCGCCTCGGTCGGGCGGATCGCCCTGCGGCACGCCGCCCTGCGCGCCGAGACCGTCGAGTGGCTCGACTGGCTCGCCCGCGCCGCCCAGGACCCGGGGCTCCGGCTCGCGGCCCTCGCCCAGCTGGCGCGCTGCGCGCCGGGCGAGATTCCGGACGACATCGTGCGGTGGGTGACGGAGCTCCTGGAGGAGATCAGGACCGCCTCGAACGGAACGTCCCCGAACGGGGCGTCCTCGAACGGAGCGTCCTCGCCTGGCGCCTCCTCCCACGGCTCCGCCCCGTACGGCACCGCCCCGCACGGCGGCGACAGCGGTCCTGACGACCTCGCGGGTTTCGACGGCGGCACCGGCGCCGACAGCGGGTGGCCCGGCACGCCGACGCTCGTCGGCCAGGTCCGGGAGCTCCTGGAGGAGCACGCGGCCGGGCGGCCCGCCCCCTGGACCGAGGAGCTGCTGCGGACCCTGCACGCCGCTCTCGACGACCGCGTCGACGACCGGATCGCCCTGATCCTCGCGCAGCTGCGCAGCCCCGACCGGTGGCAGCGCTCGGACGCGATCTGGCTGTGCGGCGGGCTGATACGGGTGTGGCGCGGGCGGTACGAGGAGGTCGTCCGGCTCGTGGGCGCGCAGCTCCACGACCCGGAGCCGCGGCTCCGCGAGGCCGCCACCTCGTTCCTGGAGCGCCTCTTCGAACTGGGCGGGCCCGCCGCCGACGCGCTCGTGACCCGGCTGACGGGGGCGGGGGCCCCTGCCGGCGGCCCCGGTGCCGCTCGGGCCGGCAGGGGTACGCGCGACGGCGCCGACGCCCTCGGCGGGCTCGCCGCGCTCGGTGGGCGGTCCGGGCGGGACGGGGCGCTCCTCGCGCTGGCCCGCGCCGGGGACACCCGCGCGGTCCCCCTGCTCGCCCGCGCCCTGGAGGAGACCGAGGTCCGGCGCGAGCTGCTGTACGCCGTGGACGGCCTCGGCCCCGCCGCGGCGACCCTCGCCCCGCTGCTGCGGCGCCGGCTCGCCGAGGTCGACCTCGACGAGCGGCTGTACGACCGGGCCGCGCCGCTTCTGTACGCCCTCGGGGCCGTACGGGGCGGCCAGGCGCTGCCCGAGGTGCTGCGGGTCCTGCGCGGCGCCCCGGCGCACCGGCGCGACTGGGTGCGGGAGGCGGCCCTGCGTACCCTCGCGTCCTTCGGGCCCGCGGCACGGGAGGCCGTACCGGAGATGCGCGGGTTCCTGAGCGCCGACTCCGCGGCGGTCGCCACTGCGGCGGCACGGGCGGTCTGGGCGGCCGAGGGGGACAGGGGCGATGTCCTGCCGGCCCTGGAGCGCTGGCTGCGGCCGGGTTCCTCGGGTGCGGACTGGTGCTGCGCCGCCCTGGCCCTGGGCGCGATCGGCCCGGCGGCGGCGGTGTCGGCCCCGGCCCTGTGGCCCGGCCTGGCCTCGCGGGACCTGTGGGTACGGGTCCGCAGCGCGACGGCCCTGTGGCGGATCTCCGGCCGGGCCGAGCAGGCCCTTCCGGTGCTGCTCGCGGCCTGGGAGGAGAACCGGCACGCGCGCGTGGACATCGCGGAGTGTCTGGCGGAGATGGGGCCCGCGGCGGCGGAGGCGCAGCTCACGATCCTCACCGAGCTCACCCGCAGACGCCGCCACAACGCCCGTGAGGGCGGCTCCGGCAGCCACGACATCCACCAGGACGAGAAGCTCCTGACCCTGTGCAGGGCGGCCCTGGCGAGGATGGAGCGGGGCGCGTTCTAGGCAGGCCCGGGGGCTGGGCCCCTGTCGGGTCGGGCATGGTCGGGTCGGATCAGCCGGGCCGGATCGGATCAGGTCGGGCCTGGTCGGGCCTCGCTCCGTCGGGCCTCGCTCGGTCGCGTCCTGCCCGATCCTGGAACGGCCCGGCCCGATCCAGGAACGGCATCCCTGAGCAGCGTCCCCGAGCCGCATCGCTCCCTCGCACGCCCCACGGCACCGGCCGCACCCAGCGGGTGGACAAATAGGACGTCCCGTTGAATAGGGTCTACGGGACACCCCACCCTGCCGTCGTCCGTCCCGAGGAGCCCTGTGAGACCGCGCAGCCCGCAGCTCATCGCCGCCTTCGGCGTGCTGTGCGGGCTCCTGCTCACCGGCTGCGGCGGCGGGGAGGGCGGGCTCGAGAGCGCCGGGCCCACCCCCACCGCCGTCGGGCCCGTCCGGCTCTGGCCCGACCTGCCGCCCGCGACCGATCCGCCGATCGACTACGGCGAGACGGACATCCAGCGCGTCCCCGGCGTGCAGGTCCAGGACAACGACGTGCACGGCGTCGACCCCGTGTCGGTCGTCCGGGCCGAGGTGCTCGCGCATCCCGGCACGTACTCCGGCGGGGACGGAATGTACGAGGAGACCGCCCGGGCGATCGAGGCGTGCGCCGCGAAGCCCGGCGCCTGTCCGATCATGCGGCCGTACTACCGCGACCTCACCGGCAACGGCCGTGACGAGCTGATCGTCGGGATCCGGATGCCCGACCAGCAGGTCGGGGTGCGGGTCTACCTCGCCGAGAACGGCGGCCTCACCCGCATCATGTCCACCGTCGACCAGGTCATCATGGTGGAGCTGGCCGGCCGGGACCTGATCATGAGGGTCAGTTCGGCCGGCATCCCCGGGTACGAGTACCGCACCGCCTGGTCCTGGGACGAGGAGCAGCACAGCATGCTGCCCACCCGGGACGAGATCGTCCGGGTGAAGCCCCCCGGCACCGGCACCCCTGCCGTGCCCGCGCCCCGTCTCGTGAGCCCGACGCCCACGCCCGCCCTGCCGGCGCCCGTCCCCCTGCCCGTCCAGCCGCCCGCGGAGCCGACCCCGTGAGGCCGCCCCGGCCGCCCCAGCCACCCCGGATGTCCCGGTCACCCCGGTCACCCCGGATGCCCCGGCTGCCCGCCTGGACGGCGACCCTCACCTGGAAGGCCGCGGTCTTCATCGCGGTCATGTGCTGCGCCCTCGCCGCACTGCTCGGCATCCTCGTCCACGTCTCGGTCGCCGGCCAGACCGTGCACGACTCGCGGGAGAAGGCGCTCACGCGGCTCACCGAGGTCAGCCGGCTCTACGAGGCGGGCGAGCCGCTCCCCCGCTTCTCCGGGGTCGACCCCGAGGGGCTCCCGGCCCCGCTGCGGGCGCTCGCCGCCCGGGGCGAGCGCGGCACGATGGTCGCGGACCACGAGGGCCGGCCGACGATGTGGGCGGCGGGCCCGGCGGACGGCCGCGCCCTCGCCGTCCGCATCGACTACACGCAGGGCGCCGAGACGATCGACGCGCTCGACCGGTCGATCCTCGGCTCCTCCGTCCTCGCCATCGGCGCGACCCTCCTCGTCGGCGCCTTCGCCGTCACCCGGGTCACGCGCCGGCTGCACCTGACGGCCCAGGTGGCCCGCCGGATCAGCGCCGGCGACCTGGACGCGCGCGTCGACGACCCCCGTACCGAGGACCCTTCGCGCCCGCAGGACGAGGTGGCGACGGTCTCCGGGGCGCTCGACACGATGGCCTCCTCGCTCCAGCGCAAGCTGCAGAGCGAGCAGCGGTTCACCGCCGATGTGGCGCACGAGCTGCGGACCCCGCTGACCGGACTCTCGGCCGCCGCCGAACTGCTGCCGGACGGGCGGCCATCGGAGCTCGTACGGGACAGGGTGCGGGCGATGCGCGGCCTCACCGAGGACCTCCTGGAGATCTCCCGGCTCGACGCCCGCAACGAGACCGTGGACCTGGCGGTGCACGAGCTCGGCCCGCTCGCCGAGCGGGTGGTGCGCGCCTCGGGCACGAGCACGGAGGTGCGGGTCGTCCGGGAGGCCACGGTGGAGACGGACCGGCGGCGCCTGGAGCGGGTGCTCGGCAATCTGGTCGCCAACGCGCACAAGCACGGGGCCCCTCCGGTGGTGGTGACGGTGGACGGGCCGACGGTGGCCGTACGGGACCACGGCCCCGGCTACCCCGCGTACCTGCTGGAGTCGGGTCCGCAGCGCTTCCGCACCGAGAGCGGGGGCAAGGGACACGGGCTCGGGCTGACGATCGCCGCGGGGCAGGCGGAGGTGATCGGCGCCGAGCTCGTGTTCACGAACGCCGACCCCGGACCCGGACCCGGACGCGATCCCGACACCCCCACCTCCACGTCCACCCACAAGAACGGCGGTGCCGTCGCCCTGCTCCGACTGCCGGAGTACGTGCGGCTCGCCGACCCCGTACCCGAGGACTGAACAGCACCCCACGGCACACCGTCACACAAAAGGGACATAGGGCATACCGCTTGCTACGTTGCGGCCATGACCGCAACGCGAACGGACGCTCCCCCGCCCGGGGTACGCATCCCGAAGCGCCGCGGCGTGGAACTCTCCCTCCTCGTCTGCGCCGTCCTCATCTCCGTCTACGGCTACGCCGCGGTCGGCCTCGCCCGCAGCGGCGCCGTGCCGCCGGACGCCGCCCGCTACGGGGCCGGGCTCGGCCTGCTCGCGCTCGTCGCCCATCTCGCGGTCCGTTTCCGCGCCCCGTACGCCGATCCGCTGCTGCTGCCGATCGCGGTCCTGCTCAACGGCCTCGGGCTGGCGCTGATCTACCGCCTCGACCTGGAGACGCCGAACGACCAGGCGGCGGCGACGCAGCTGGTCTGGTCGACGCTCGGGGTGGCGCTCTTCATCGTGGTCGTCCTGCTGCTGCGCGACCACCGCACGCTCCAGGGGTACGCGTACGTCTCCGTGGCCGCCGCGCTCGCCCTGATGATCCTGCCGATCTTCTTCCCCCCGGTGAACGGCGCCAAGATCTGGATCAGGATCGGCGGGCTCTCCTTCCAGCCCGGCGAGTTCGCCAAGATCCTGCTCGCCGTCTTCTTCGCGGCGTACCTCTCCGCCAACCGCAACGCCCTCGCGTACACCGGCCGCCGGATCTGGAAGTTCCAGTTCCCCACGGGCCGGGTGCTCGGGCCGATCGTGGCGATCTGGCTGCTCAGCGTCGGCGTCCTCGTCCTGGAGCGGGACCTCGGCACCTCGCTGCTCTTCTTCGGCCTGTTCGTGATCATGCTGTACGTGGCGACCGGGCGGACCGGCTGGATCGCGGTCGGACTCGTCCTGGCCTCCGCCGGGGCCTTCCTCGTCGGCTCGCTCGAACCGCACGTCCACACCAGGGTGGAGGACTGGCTCGACCCCTTCGCCTCGATCCGGGCCGGCGACGGACCGGGGCAGCTCGCCCAGTCGCTCTTCTCCTTCGCCGCCGGGGGGATGCTCGGTACGGGGCTCGGTCTCGGCCATTCCGTCCTCATCGGCTTCGCCGTGAAGTCGGACTTCATCCTGGCCACGGCCGGCGAGGAGCTGGGGCTCGTCGGTCTGACCGCGCTCTTCCTCCTGTACGCGCTGCTCGTCGCCCGCGGCTACCGCGCCGGCCTCTCGCTGCGCGACCCCTTCGGACGGCTGCTCGCGATCGGGCTCGCCTCGATCGTGGCGCTCCAGGTCTTCGTGATCGCGGGCGGGGTGATGGGGCTGATCCCGCTGACCGGCATGGCGATGCCGTTCCTGGCCCAGGGCGGTTCGTCGGTCGTCACCAACTGGGTGATCGTCGCGCTCCTCATCCGGGTCAGCGACTCGGCCCGCGCGCCGCAGCCCGACTCCGCCGACACCGGGACCCTCGCCCCGGTCAGGGAGGACGCCCAGTGATCCGGTACATCCGGCGGGCCGCCGCGCTCTGCCTCGTCCTCCTCGTCGCGCTGCTCGTCAACGCGGCCCGCGTGATGGTCGTCGAGGCGGAGTCCCTCGACGACCACCCGGCCAACCGGCGGATCGTCATCGCCCGGTACGCGGAGCCGCGCGGCGAGATCGTCGTCGACGGGAAGCCGGTGACCGGCTCCCGGGACAGCGGACAGCAGCTGCGCTGGGAACGGACCTACCGGCAGGGCCCCTTGTACGCGCCGGTGACCGGCTACGCCTCCCAGACGTACGGCACCACGCTCGTCGAGCACGCCGAGGACGCGATCCTCGCCGGGACGGACCCGATGCTCGCGCCGCTGCCGCTCTGGAACGACCTCACCCGGGGCCGGCAGCCCGGCGGCGACGTGGTGACGACGGTCCGCGCCTCCATGCAGGAGGCGGCCTACCGGGGGCTCGACGGGAAGCGGGGCGCGGTCGTCGCGGTCGAGCCGTCCAGCGGTCGCGTCCTGGCGCTCGTCAGCTCCCCCTCGTACGACCCCGGGGTCCTCTCGGGGACGGGCGCGGAGACCAAGCGGGAGTGGAAGCGGCTGAACTCCTCGCCGAACCAGCCGATGCTGAACCGCGCGCTGCGCCAGACCTACCCACCGGGCTCCGCCTTCAAGATCGTGACGGCCGCGGCCGCCCTGGACGCGGGGGTGGTGCGGGACGTGGACGCGCCGACGGACACCCCGGACCCGTTCGTCCTGCCGGGCACCCGGCAGGTGCTGCCGAACGAGGCGCGGGGCTGCGCCGACGCGTCGCTCGCGTACGCGATCCAGTGGTCGTGCAACACGGTGATGGCCGGGCTCGGCGTGGAGGTCGGCCTGACGGGGATGGTCGACGCGGTGGAGCGGTTCGGCTTCAACGACACGGGGCTCCGGGTGCCGTCCTGGGTCGCCAGGTCCGACTTCGACCGGGAGATGAGCCCGGACCAGCTGGCGCTCTCGTCGATCGGACAGTTCGACACGACGGCGACCCCGCTCCAGATGGCGATGGTCGCGGCGGCCGTGGCCAACAACGGGGAGATCGCCCACCCGTACCTCGTCGACCGCACCACGACCTCCGGCGGGACGACGGTCGACCGCACGGGCCGCCGCAGCTACCGGCAGGCGATGAACCCCTCGACGGCGATCCAGCTCCAGCGCCTGATGGTGAAGGCGGTGGAGGAGGGCACGGGCGGCAACGCGGCGATCCCGGGGGCCCTGGTGGGCGGCAAGACGGGCACCGCGCAGCACGGCTTCGGCAACACGGGCACCCCGTACGCCTGGTTCATCGCCTGGGCGCAGGCGGAGGACACGGCCCAGCCGGCGGTCGCGGTGGCGGTCGTCGTCGAGGACGCGGAGGCCTCCCGTACGGACATCAGCGGGGGCGGCAGCGCGGCCCCGATCGCGAAGGCGGTGATGCGGGAGGCGCTGCGGCTGGAGGCGGAGGCGCGGAGGTAGGGAACCTCCCGCGTCACGCCTCCCCGCGTACCGTCACTCCCCACGTACCGTCACTCCCCGCACGCCGTCACTCCCCGCACGCCGTCACTCCCCGCCCTCCGCGATCGCCCGCTCCACCTCGGCCACCCGCGCCCGCTCCTCCGCCGCGAAGCGCTCCGCGTCGAGCCGCTCCGCGATCTCCTCGTCCTGGGTCATCAGCAGGTCCAGGTTGGAGTCGCCGAGGTCGAAGACGCCCATGTCCAGATAGGCCTTCTGGAGGCGTTCGCCCCAGAGGCCGATGTCCTTGACGCAGGGGACGATCCGGCTGAAGAGGAGCTTGCGGAAGAGGTGCAGGAACTCGCTCTGCTCGCTCAGCTCCTCCGCCTCCTTCCGCGGGATGCCGAAGTTCTCCAGGACCTCGACGCCGCGCAGCCGGTCGCGCATCAGGTAGCAGCCCTCGATGACGAACTCCTCGCGCTCGCGGAGCTCCGCGTCCGACAGCTGCCGGTAGTAGTCGCGCAGGGCCATCCGGCCGAAGGCGACGTGCCGGGCCTCGTCCTGCATCACGTACGCGAGGATCTGCTTGGGGAGCGGCTTGTCGGTGGTGTCGCGGATCATGCCGAAGGCGGCGAGGGCGAGACCTTCGATGAGGACCTGCATGCCGAGGTAGGGCATGTCCCAGCGGGAGTCGCGCAGGGTGTCGTCGAGCAGGCCCTTGAGGTTGTCGTTGATCGGGTAGAGCATCCCGATCTTCTCGTGGAGGAAGCGGCCGTAGATCTCGGCGTGCCGGGCCTCGTCCATGGTCTGGGTGGCCGAGTAGAACTTGGCGTCCAGGTCGGGGACGGACTCGACGATCCGGGCGGCGCAGATCATGGCGCCCTGCTCGCCGTGGAGGAACTGGCTGAACTGCCAGGAGGCGTAGTGCCGGCGCAGGTCGCCCTTGTCCTTCTCGGTCATCCTCGCCCAGTGGCGGGTGCCGTGGAGGGTCAGGACCTCGTCGGGGGTGCCGAGCGGGTCGTACGGGTCGACCTCCAGGGACCAGTCGATCCGGGTGGCGCCGTCCCACTGCTTGTCCTTGCCCTTCTGGTAGAGGGCGAGGAGGCGTTCGCGGCCCTCCTCGTACTCCCAGGAGAAGCGGGCTGCGCCGGTGGCGGGCACCTGCCAGGTGGAGGTGGGCGGGGCCGTGGTGTAGAGGTCGCGCGTCGACACTGACGCCTCCTTCGGGGGTCGGATGGCCGTTCCCGTGGTGCGAGTCGGTGGTGCGAGTCGGTGGTGCGAGTCCGTGGCGCCGGTCCTTCGTACGGGTCCTTGCTGCGAGTCCTCCGTACGAGTCCTCCCGTCAGGCTCACACGCTGGTAGACGGATCGTCAACAAGTCGCACGCAAGGGATTGACGCTATTGCTGACGGGCAGTCTCATAAGAAGTGACCCCCGGTAACTCGACGGCGAGCCCAGCGAGGTGTCCCACCATGACCCCCTTCGCCGAGCCCGACTTCAGCCTCCTCCGGGACGCCCTGGGGCCGTTGCGCGACCGTGAGCAGGTCGCCGAGCGGCTCCTGGAGTCCTCCCGCAAGCACTCCTACGACCCGGACACCGAGCTCGACTGGGACACCCCCTTCGAGGACGGCAAGTGGTTCTGGCCGCCCGAGCTCCTCTCCCTCTACGACACCCCGCTGTGGCGCCGGATGTCCGAGGACCAGCGGATCGCGCTCTCGCGCCACGAAGCGGCCTCGCTCGCCTCGCTCGGGATCTGGTTCGAGATCATCCTGATGCAGCTGCTCGTCCGGCACATCTACGACAAGTCCCTGACCAGCCATCACGTCCGCTACGCGCTCACCGAGATCGCCGACGAGTGCCGGCACTCGATGATGTTCGCCCGGCTCATCCAGCGGGGCGGCACCCCCGCGTACCCGGTCCCGCGGATGTACCACAACCTCGCGCGCCTCCTGAAGACCGTCTCCACCACCCCCGGCTCCTTCGCCTCCACCCTGCTCGGGGAGGAGATCCTCGACTGGATGCAGCGGCTCACCTTCCCGGACGAGCGGGTGCAGACCCTCGTCCGCGGCGTGACCCGGATCCATGTGGTCGAGGAGGCCCGCCACGTCCGCTACGCCCGCGAGGAGTTGCGCCGCCAGATGGTCACCGCCCCGCGCTGGGAGCAGGAGTTCACCCGGCTGAGCTGCGGCGAGGCGGCCCGGGTCTTCTCCACCTGCTTCGTCAACCCGCAGGTGTACGAGGCCGTGGGCCTTGACCGGCGCGAGGCCGTCGCCCAGGTGCGGGCGAGCGGGCACCGGCGCGAGATCATGCAGTCCGGCGCCAGGCGGCTGACGGACTTCCTCGACGACATCGGCGTACTGCGCGGGGCGGGCCGCCGGCTCTGGCGGTCCTCGGGACTCCTCGCCTGACCGGAGGCCGGAGAGCGGAGACCGGGGTGAGGCGGCCCGCCCGGCCGGAGCCGGTTCGGGACCGCGCGCCTGACCGGCGCGTTCCGCGGTTACGCTGCGGAGCATGACGAGTGCCGCCACGCCCGCGTACCGCAGGCTCAGTGTCGAGGAGCGGCGCGGGCAGCTCCTCGAAGCAGCCCTGGGGCTCTTCGCCCACCGGACGCCCGAGGACGTCTCGCTCGACGACGTCGCCGAGGCGGCCGGCGTCTCGCGGCCCCTCGTCTACCGCTACTTCCCCGGCGGCAAACAGCAGCTGTACGAGGCCGCCCTGCGCTCCTCGGCCGACGCCCTGAACCGCTGCTTCACCGAGCCGCCGGTCGGGGCGCCCACGGAGCGGCTCGGCCGGGTCCTCGACCGCTACCTGACCTTCGTCGACGAGCACGACGCCGGATTCAGCGCCCTGCTGCGGGGCGGCAGCGTCGCCGAGACCTCCCGGACCACCGCCATCGTGGACGAGGTGCGGCGGGCCGCCGCCGAGCAGATCCTCGTCCACCTCGGGGTGGAGCGGCCCGGCCCCCGGCTCGGCATGATGGTCCGGACGTGGATCGCGGCCGTCGAGGCGGCCTCGCTCATCTGGCTCGACGCGGAGAAGCAGCCCCCGGCGCGGGAGCTGAGGGAGTGGCTGGTGGACCATCTGGTCGCCCTCCTCGCGGCGACCACGGCGAGCGACGAGGAGACGGCGGCGGTCGTGAAGCGGCTCCTCGCCCAGGAGACGCCCGACGGGCCGGTGGCGACACTGGCCCGCAAGGTGATCCCGGTGGTGGGCGAGGCGGCCCATCTGCTGTGAGCCGGCGAGGCGGGAGAGACTGGAGGGGTGAGAAGCGAGAACACGCCCTTCCGCGGCGGCCCCCTCGACGGCCGGGTCCTGCCGATCCTGACCGGCCCGACCGGCCACCCGCCGAAGTGGTACGAGGTGCCGGTCCCGGCCCACGACGGACGCCCGCCGACCCTGTACGCGTACCGGCGCGAGCCCGCGGGCCACACGAAACGGCTCGGGCTCCAGCGCGGCTGGGTCTACCAGTACGTCCCCGAGGGCCGCGAGCGGCGGGAGCTGAGGTGGCCGTGGTCCAAGCCGGGCGGCGGGGCAGGGGCGGAGGACGCCGAGCCGAAGGGCACTGAGCCGAACGGGTGAGCGCGCCGGACGCGCCCCGATCCATACGTTAATCGGATGAAGTGACACGTCATCATCCCCGTGGAGGTGGTGACGTGTCGCGAAGGCTGCTGCGTACGGTCTGCACGGGGGCACTGGCCGCGGCGACGGCGCTCTCGGGGGTGGCGCCGGCGGCGGGCGCCGGACCGTCGGACCCGCCCGCGGACCCACCGGTGGAGGCCCCGATCGCCTGGGCGGATCCATCGGCGGAACCGGTCGGCCCGGTGGACCCGGACGCCTCCGCGGATCCGGGAGACCCGAGCGCGACCTCCGACCCTGTCGATCCCGTCGATCCCGTCGATCCCACCGATCCGGCAGACCCCGCCGGCCCCGCGGACCCTCGCGAGCCCCTCGACGCCGCCGATCCCGCCGATCCCGCCGATCCCGCCGATCCCGCCGACACAGACGCGACAGACGACGACGCCGCCGCGCTGCCGCCGTCCGGCGGCGACTCCGTCGCCACCCTCCTCTCCCGGCTGCGGACGCTCTACCAGCGGGCCGAGGAGGCCACCGAGCGGTTCAACGCCACCGGGGAGGCGCTCAAGCTCCAGGCCGCCGACACCAAGAAGGTCACCGCCCGGCTCACCGCCGCCCGTACCGCCCTCGCCCGGGGCCGGGCCGAGGCCGGGCGGCTCGCCAGGGACCAGTACCAGGGCAGGACGGAGTTCTCCTCCTACCTCCAGGTGCTCTTCGCGCCGGACCCCCAGTCGGCCCTCGACCAGGGGCGTCTGCTGTCCCGCGCGGCCCGCGACCGCGCCGGTACGATCTCGCGGCTCGAAGGGGCCGAGCAGAAGGCGGACGCGCTCGCGAGCGCGTCCCGCAAGGCGCTCGACCGGCAGCAGACCCTGGCCGCCACACAGCGGACCCGGCGCGACGAGGTGACGGCGAAACTGCGGGAGGTGGAGAAGCTGCTCGCGTCCCTCTCCACGGAGCAGCTCGCCCGTCTCACCGAGCTGGAGCGCGCCGAGACCGCGGGCGCCCAGCGCGAACTCCTCGACTCCGGCGCCCTCAACGGCCTCCGCACTCCGTCGCGGGCGGGCGCGGCGGCCCTGCGCTTCGCGGTGGAGCAGATCGGCAAGCCGTACGTGTGGGGGGCGGAGGGCCCGGAGTCGTACGACTGCTCGGGGCTGACCCAGCAGGCGTGGTCGGCCGCCGGACGGGAGATTCCGCGGACGAGCCAGGAGCAGTGGGCGACGCTGCCCCGGGTGCCGCTGTCCGAGCTGCGCCCGGGCGACCTGGTGGTCTACTTCCCGGGCGCCACGCATGTCGCGCTCTACCTCGGCGAGGGCCTGGTGGTGCAGGCGCCGCGGCCCGGCGGGAAGGTGAAGGTCTCCCCCGTCGCCGCGAACCCGCTGCTCGGGGCGGTCCGCCCCGATCCGGGCGGGGAGGCCCTGGAGGCGTACTCGCCGCCGGCGCTTCCGGCGGGGGCGAAGGACGGCGGGGACGAGGGGTACGACCGGCTGTGAACTCCCCTTCCCCGTAAGCCCCTTGCCCTCGCAAGTAATAAGCGCCAAGCTTTACGGGTCCTTACATTCCTCCGTCTGGACTCGGAGCCCCGCCATGCCCAAGCTGCTGCCGGACACCGGACCCCAACGCACCCTGGCCGCCTCGAACTTCGTCTACACCGTCGGCAGCGGCCTCTTCCTGACCGCCGGAGTCCTGTACTTCACCCAGGCCGTGCGCCTTCCCGCCGCCACGGTCGGGCTCGGGCTCGGCATCGCCGGACTCCTCTCGCTGGCCGTGGGCATCGGCGTCGGCCATCTCGCGGACCGACTCGGAGCCCGCGCCGTGTACGCGGCGACCCTGGTGGTCCAGGCGCTGGCCACGGCCGGTTTCGTCCTCGCGGACGGTTTCTGGCCGTTCGTCCTCGCCGTCTCGACGGCCACCGGGGCGAAGGCGGCCGGGCTCGCCGCCCGCGCACCGCTGATCCGGCACTACGGAGGGGACCGGCCGCAGGAGTTCCGCTCCTACCTGCGAGCCGTCACCAACGTCGGCATCTCCCTCGGCGCGCTGCTCGCGGGCTGGGCCGTCCAGGTCGGCACTCTCGACGCGTACCGGATCCTGGTCGTCGGCAACGCGCTCGCGTTCGCCGCCGCCGCGGCCGTCCTGGTGCTCCTGCCGCCCGTCGCCCCGGCGCCCGCCGTCGACGGGCCCCGCTGGATCGCCCTGCGGGACCGGCCGTACCTCGTGCTCACCGCGCTCGACGGCGTCATGGCCATCCAGTTCAAGGTGCTCACCGTCGCGATCCCGCTCTGGCTGGTCGGGTCCACCACCGCCCCGCACTGGCTGGTGTCGGGCGCGATGCTCGCCAACACCGTCATCGTCGTCGGGCTCCAGGTCCGGGCGAGCCGCGGCATCGACACGCCCCGGGCCGGCGGCCGCGCCTACCGTCGCGCGGGAGCCGCCTTCCTCGCCTCCTGCGGACTGGTCTCGCTCTCCGCGGGGGTCCCGGCGTGGGCGGCCGTCGCCCTGCTGCTGACCGCCGTGGTGATCCACACGGTCGGCGAACTGTGGCACTCCGCGGGCGGCTTCGAGCTCTCCTTCGCCCTCGCCCCGCCCCGCGCCACCGGCCAGTACCTGGGCGTCTTCGGCCTGGGCGCGGGCCTCTCCGAGGCCCTCGGCCCCGGCCTCCTCATCGCCCTCTGCGTCACCTGGGGGCGGCCCGGCTGGTTCGTCGTCGGCGCCCTCTTCGCGCTCACCGGCCTCCTGACCCCGCTCGCGGTCCGCCGGGCGGAGGCCGCACGTTCCGGCTCCGGTCAGTCGAAGAGGGACATGACGCCGAGCACCCAGACCGACACGAAGGCGATGACACCCACGCCGCAGCCCACGCCCGCGAGCACGCCGCCGACCGTCCACGGCTCGTCAGGAGCCACGTACACCTCGGCCGGCTCCTCGTAGGAGGCGGGATCGTCCCAGTCGACCGGGTGCCCCAGCTCCTCGGCGCAGGCGGTCCGCACCGCCACCAGCCGCTCCTCGGCCACGGCGGTGCCGGCCAGTGTCTCGGGGCCGCGCCAGGCGAGGGCCTTCATACGCCGGCCGGGAGACCCGTACCGCTCCTCGAAGGCGGCGGTCTCGTCGGCGTCCCGGTCCTCTTCGAGGTACATCCAGCGCCCGGCCTCCGCCGCGTCCCCGTAGAGCCGGTACACCTCGGCGAGGCGGCGGCGGAGGGTCAGGTCGTGCGGGAAGGACGAGACGAGGCCGCACAGGCGCTGGCGCGCCATCGGCACACGGCCGGCGGCCAGGTCCGCGTCCACGCGGGCCAGGGTGTTGGAGGGAGGCATACCCCATGATCGAACACCCTGGCGCGATCCCACGACCGGATTTCGCCGTCAGGCGCCTGTCAGCTGCCGGAGACCGAGGCCAGGTACGCGTTCGTCTTCTCCGGGTCGAAGAAGAAGTTCTCGAAGTCGGCCGGGTCGTTGAAGCCGTTCGCGAAGCGGTTGGCGACCGGCTGGAGCTGACCCGCCGCGCCGATCAGGTTCAGGACGTGCTCCGGCGGGACGCCCAGCATCGCGTTCGTCCACTTGGTGACGTGCTGCGCGGTGTCCCAGTAGCGGTCGAAGGCGGCCTGCATCCAGGTCTCGTCGAAGGGCTTGTCGCCGTGCTCGACGATGGCCGCGAGGTACGCGGCGGCGCACTTGGACGCCGAGTTGGAGCCCTGGCCGGTGATCGGGTCGTTGGCGACGACGACGTCGGCGACACCGAGGACGAGACCGCCGCCGGGGAGCCGGCCGATCGGGGTGCGGACGGTCGGCGCGTACCGGCCGGCGAGGGTGCCGCCGGCGTCGGTCAGCTCGACCTTGGTGGCCCGCGCGTACTCCCAGGGCGTGAACTTCTCCATCAGCTCCAGGGTCAGCGCCAGGTGCTCGGAGGGGTCCTTGACGCCCTGGAAGGCGTCGAGCGGGCCGCCGGGGACGCCCTCCCAGAAGAGGATGTCGGCGCGGCCGCCGGTCGTCAGCGTCGGCATGACGAAGAGCTCCCCGACGCCCGGGACCAGGTTGCAGCGGACCGCGTCGAAGTCCGGGTGCTCGGGGCGCGGGCCGAGGCCGTGGACGTACGCGACGGCCAGCGCACGCTGCGGCTCCGCGTACGGCGAACGGGACGCGTCCCGGCCGAACATGGAGACCAGCTCGCCCTTGCCCGCCGCGACGAGCACCAGGTCGTAGTTGCGGGAGAAGTAGTCCAGGTCGCCCACGGCCGCGCCGTGTATGACGAGCTGGCCGCCGCGCTGGGCGAAGGTCTCCATCCAGCCAGCCATCTTCACGCGCTGGTCGACGGACTGGGCGTAGCCGCCGAGCCTGCCGACCCAGTCGATCACGCGGGTGGAGTCGGGGCCGGCGACGGAGACGCCGAGGCCCTCGATACGAGGGGCCTGGGACTCCCAGAAGTTGAGGCCGAGGTCCCGCTCGTGCTGGAGGGCCGTGTCGAACATGCACTGGGTCGACATGACCCGCCCGGCGCGGATCTCGTCCGCCGTGCGGTTCGACATGAGGGTGACCTCGTACCCCTGCGTCTGGAGTCCGAGGGCGAGCTGCAGGCCGGACTGGCCGGCGCCGACTATGAGTATCTTCCGCATGGGCGGGGCTCCTGGCGACTGTTGGATCTATTCGGGGGTGGCTTCGAGCGCGTGCGCGACCACGGAGAGCAGGGTCTCGACGACGCTGTAGCGCTTGCGCGCGTCCATGATCACCACCGGCACGTCCGGGGAGACGGTCAGCGCCTCCCTGACGTCGTCCGGATCGAAGCGCTCGGTGCCCTCGAAGTGGTTGACGGCCACGATGTACGGGAGGCCGCAGCTCTCGAAGTAGTCCAGGGCCGGGAAGCAGTCGGTCAGCCGGCGCGTGTCGGCGAGCACGATCGCCCCGATCGCCCCGCGCACCAGGTCGTCCCACATGAACCAGAAGCGCTGCTGGCCCGGCGTGCCGAAGACGTACAGCACGAGGTCGTTGTCGAGGGTGATCCGGCCGAAGTCCATCGCCACGGTGGTGGTGAGCTTGTCCGGGGTGGACGTGAGGTCGTCGGTCTCCTCGCTCGCCCGGGTCATCAGCGCCTCGGTCTGGAGCGGGGTGATCTCCGAGACCGCGCGGACGAAGGTGGTCTTGCCGACGCCGAAGCCGCCCGCGACCACGATCTTCGTCGCGATCGGGGCCCGTGTGTGGTCGAGCTGCCAGTCCTGGACGCCGTCGTCGGTGTCCGGTTCCGGTTCGTACGGATCGGCCTGGGGCTGTGCGGGAATACCGGCGACCGCCGGAGCATCCACCGGTGATTCGGAGACGGCGGTGGCGTCAGAGACGACGGAGTCCACTCAGCACCCTTTCGAGGAGCGCGCGGTCGGGCTGGCCGGTACCGTGACCGGTCCCGTACACACGGATCTTTCCCTGGTCGGCCAGGTCGCTGAGCAGCACCCGGACGACCCCCAACGGCATCTTCAGTAGCGCCGAGATCTCCGCGACCGTGCGCATCCGGCGGCAGATCTCGACGATGGCCCGCATCTCCGGCATCAGGCCGCGGGCGCCGGGCCCGCCGTCCGTCAGGACCTTGCGGGCGGGCGCCGCTTCGAGCGCGGCCACGAAGGTCTCGACGAGCAGGACGTGGCCGAAGCGGGTGCGGCCGCCGGTCAGCGAGTACGGGCGTACGCGCGCGGGGCGCCGCCCGTCTCCCCGTACCGGCAGCTTGTGGGCGTGGAACCCCGAATACTCGAAGGACACGGACGTCACTGGGTGCTCTCCATCGATTTGCGCAGCTCGCTGCGGACTTCGGGGGTGAGTACGTGCCCGGCGCGGCCCACGAAGAGCGCCATGTGGTACGCCACGACGCTCATGTCGCAGTCGGGAGTGGCGTGCACGCCGAGCAGCGAGCCGTCGCTGATCGACATCACGAAGACGCTACCCTCCTCCATCGCCACCATGGTCTGCTTGACCCCGCCGCCGTCCATCAGCCGGGCCGCGCCGATGGTGAGGCTGCCGATGCCGGAGACGATGGTGGCCAGGTCGGCGCTGGAGCCGCGCGGCCCGTCGGGACGGCCGGCGTCGGCGGCGGCCGTCGTGGCCTGCTGGGTGGCCGGGTCGGACGAGAGCAGCATCAGCCCGTCGGAGGAGACGACGGCGACCGAGCGGACTCCCGGCACCTCCTCCACGAGATTGCCCAGCAGCCATTGCAGGTTGCGGGCCTCCGTGCTCAGTCCGAACGTTCCGGTCGCAGTCAACTGCGTGCCTCCTCGACTGTGTCCCCCGTCAACTCCTCTGTACGTGCAGGCTTTGCGTCTTCTATCCGCTCCGTGTCCATCTCCGCCTCCACGTCCCGGCGCCCGGCCTTGGCACCCTGGTGGAAGCCGCCGAGCCGACGGCGCAGGGCCTCTGCGTCCACGCCGCCCTTGCGGGGGGTGGTGGCGGCACCGGGCTGGCGGACCACCTGCGGGGTGCGCTTGGGGAGGCCCTTGTCGGTGATCCGCTCCGACTGCGCGGGGCGCGGCCCGGGAACCGGCTGGTCGGAGACCGGTTCCGGGGCGGTGGGGGCGGGCGGGGCGGGTGCGGCCGGGGACTCGGCGTGGTCGGCGCGGACGGCGTCCCCGTCGGCGGCGCGCTCGTGGGAGTCCGGCTCGGGCGGCGGGTCGGGCAGCCGGACCTGGAGCGTGGTCTCGGCGACGGACTCCCCGAAGCGGGCGGGCTCGGGCTCGGACCGCTGCTGCGCGGGCTGCGGCTCCGGCTCGGGCTCGTGGCGCTGCTGCGGCTCGTGCCGCTGCTGCTGCGCGGGCTCCGGCTCGTACTGCAGCTCGGGCTCGGGCTCGTACTGCAGCTCGGGCTCCGTGGCCCGGATCTCGCCCGCCGCCTCGGCCGCGAGGAACGCGCGCTCCGCGGCCTCCACCAGCGGGTCGCGGGTGCGGGACGGCAGGGTGTTGGAGTTGGCCTCCGCCGCCGAACCGGGCAGGTGGAGCGTGGGCGCCGTGCCCGCCACCCGTACCGGCTGCGACACGGCCGCCGGAGGGGCCGTGGGCAGCAGGGGCAGCGGCAGGACGACGACAGCCGCGATACCGCCCGGCTTCTGCTCGCGCAGCTGGACGCGGACGCCGTGGCGGGCGGCGAGCAGGGCGGTCACCCGCATGCCGAGCCCCTCGCCCTCGAAGCCGCCCGCGTCGGCCTCGGCGAGGCGCGCGTTGAGCTCGGTGAGCCGGGAGTCGGTCATGCCGATGCCCGCGTCCTGGACGGAGAGCATCACCTCGCCGGTCTCCAGGAGCCAGCCGGAGAGCTGGACCTCGGCGTCGGGCGGCGAGAACGAGGTGGCGTTCTCCAGGAGTTCGGCGATCAGGTGGCTCAGGTCGTCCGCGGCGAAGCCGGCGATCTGGGCGTGCGGCGGCAGGGACTGGATGGTGACCCGCTCGTACCGCTCGATCTCGCTGACGGCGGCGCGCAGCACGTCGACGAGCGGGACGGGCCCGGCGTGGCCGTGGACGTGCTCGTGGCCCGCGAGGACGAGGAGGTTCTCGCTGTGGCGGCGCATGACGGTCGCCATGTGGTCGAGCTTGAAGAGCGTCGCGAGGCGGTCCGGGTCCTGCTCGCGCTCCTCCAGCTTCTCGATGACGCCGAGCTGCCGCTCGACGAGCCCGAGGCTGCGCAGCGAGAGGTTGACGAAGTCGTGGTGGACGGTGCCCCTGAGGCGTTCCAGATCGGCCGTGAGCAGCGCGACCCGGCCCTGGAGGTCGGCGCGCTGGGTGGCGAGCTCCGCGCCGAGCGACTCCTTGGCGGCGGCCAGGTCGGCGTGCTCGCCGGTGAGTCGCTCGCTGCGGGCGGAGAGGCCGGAGAGCTTGCCGTGCAGGGTGTTGAGGGAGCGCACGACCTGGGCGAACTCGTCGTTGCGGCCGGTGAAGCGGACCGGCTCCTCGGTGTGCGGCTCAGGCGCCCCGGCGAGCCGGGCGGCGCCGAGGCGGAGCACGGCGAGCGGCCGGGTGAGGGTGCGGGCGACGTACGTGGAGATGCCGATCGCGACGAGGAGACAGCCGCCGAGGAAGGCGATGCGCACTTCGAGGGCGGTGACGTCGTCGTCGCGGAGCGCGCCGAGGCGTTCGACCCGGTCGGCGGCGAGGGCGGACTCGACACCGCGCATCTGCTCGATACGGGCGGACAGCGCGGCCTCCAGGCCGGCCGGGTCGGTCTCGCGCTCGGTGTCGGTCAGCCGGGGCTGGTCGGTGAGCGTGGCGAGCGAACGCTCGGCGCTCTTGACGTCGGGGCCGGCGACGGTGGCGGCGAGGGAGTCGCGGGCGGCGGCGCCGGCGGCCTGGTCGAAGTCGCCGAGGGCGGCGAGTTCGCGGACGCGGGCCTGCTGGGCGGCGGCGGTGAGGGCGTCACGGGTGCGGTCGGCCTCGGCGGTGCCCTCGGGTACGTCGGGGACGTAGGTGCCGGTGTCGGGGTCGTAGTGGACGTCCCCGGTCGGCTCGGGCTGCGGCACGGCGAGCGCGGCGAGGAGAAGGCCGCGGGCGGCGGAGGCCTGCTCGACGGCGCGGCCGAGGGCGGCCGGGGCGCGGGTGGCCTCGGTGAGCGCGGTGTCGGCGGCGCGGGCCGGGGTCTGCTCGGCGAGTTCGTCGGCGAGGGCCTGGAGCTTGGCGATGACGTCCGAGTACGCCTTGTGGGCCTCCAGGGCCGTGCCCTTGCCGGTGAGGGCGGCGCGGCGGATGGAGGGGACCCCGGCGAGGTCGCGGCGGAGCTCGGTGGCGGCGGCGGGCCGGATCTCGTCGATCTGGCGGTCGACGCGGGTGGACCGGGTGTCGGTGATCCGGCGCTTGTCCTTGGCGTCACCGGTCTGGCCGTCGCGGCCCGCGGCGATGTACGCGACGACCTCGTCGCGCTCGTCGGCGAGGGAGTGCGCGAGGGTGACGGCCTGCCGGTCGAGCTCGGCGAGGGTGACCAGGCGCTGGGAGTCGGTGAGGTCGGCGGAGGCGGCGAGGATCGCGGGGGCTCCGGCGACGAGGACGGTCACGCCCACGAGGGCGACGCCGGCGACCAGGCGGTTGCGGACGCGCTTGGCGCGGCCGGCGGGAGGCTGCGCGGGAAGCGCCGCGGCAGGCTCGGAGGGGTGGCCGCCGGTGGGCACCGCGGCGGTGCCGACCGGGGTCGGCGGTACACCGGGGGTCTGGCTCCGCGCGCCGTTCTTGCTCCGAGGCCGCTTCATCTGCACCGGTGCTCGCATTCTTGACTCGTCCGCCCACAAAGCAGAGGTGACGGCCGGTCACGTGGAGCGCCCCCACCCCTGGTACGGCTTCCGACCATTCCAGCGCTTCTGGGAAGGGGACGCGCATCAGCCGCTCCGCCACCCGAACGAGTGAACAGCACTCATGAGTTGGCGAACAACTCCCCGGGGTGGCCGCCGAGGGCCTCTGATGACCGTCGGTTGGATCTTCCGCGCAGGCTTTGGCAGGATGCCCGCCCGCAGCTCGGCGGAGGTCCCGATTCCGCCCCTCCCACCGCCTTCTCCTGGTTGGTACAGGCCATTTCCGGCCCTTTGAAGGTGTCGTGAAGGTGCGCGGCGGGACGGGCACACTGGAACGCATGCGCAGCGATGTCAGCACTCTCCCCGGCAGCCCCGAACGCCCCAATGAAGACTGGGTGGCCGCAGCTCTGCCCGGTTCGGGGGGTGGGGGGACGATCGTCGTCCTCGACGGCGTCACACCACCCGCCGGTGATGACGGTTGTGTGCACGACGTGCCGTGGTTCACCGCGCGACTGGGTGGAGCTTTGACCGAACTGTCCGCTTCTCGCCCAGACATGCCCCTGCGCGAGATCCTGGCGCGGGCAATCCGGCGCACCGCGGACGCCCACCGGAACACCTGTGACCTTTCTCACGTGCGAACGCCACAGGCAACCGTGGTCCTGGCCCGCTGGGACGAGGCCTCGGTCGAGCATCTCGTCCTCTCCGACTCCGCGCTCCTCCTGGAGGCGCCGGACGGGACGGTGCGGGCGGTGCTCGACGACCGGCTCGACCTGATTCCGGACGAGACCCTGCGCTCCCGTGAGGCGACGGACCGGCTGCGGAACCGGGAGGGCGGCTTCTTCACGGCGGCGGCCGACCCGGCGGTCGCGGAGCGGGCGCTGACGGGGACGACCCCGCGCGCCGGGGTACGGGCCCTGGCGGCGCTCACGGACGGGGCGAGCCGGTGGGTGGAGCTGTTCGGCGAGGGTGACTGGACGGAGTGCTTCGGCGTCCTGCGCGAGGAGGGGCCGTCGGGCCTGCTCCGGCGGGTGCGGGCGCTGGAGACCGCGGACGCGGGGGCGGGCGGGGTGCGCCGCTGGAAGCTCCACGACGACGCGACGGCCGTGTACGCGGAGCTGACCTGAGGCTGTTCCGGCCCTGGGATGCGGCCCTGGGATGCGGTCCTGAGCCTCAGTCCTCGGACTCGGACTCGGACTCGGGCTCAGCCCTCGGAGCGGACGTTGAAGAGGCTCAGCCCTCGGAGCGGACGTTGAAGTGGTGGAGCAGCCGTGCCAGCTCGGCCACCTCCGCGCGGTCCCAGTCGACGAGTTTGCGGACGTACCGCTCGCGCCGCGCGTCCCGCACGTGCCGGAAGCGGTCCCTGCCCTCCTCCGTGAGCCGCACCAGGGAGGCGCGCCCGTCGGCGGGGTCGGGGTCGCGGACGACGAGCCCGAGCACCTCGAGCGCGCGCAGCTGCCGGCTCATGGTGGCCTTGCCGACGCCGAAGTACCCGGCGAGCTCGGTGGCCCGCTGGGGGCCGGCGTCGTCGAGCCGTACGAAGAGCCCGTAGGCGGCGGGCTCCAGTTCGGGGTGGACCGCGCGGGCCATCTCGCCGGACTGGGCGCGGGCGCGGCGCAGGAAGACCGCCAGTTCGCGTTCGAGTGCGAGGAATTCGGGATCCACGCCCGCGGGCGGGACGGCCCGGCCTTCACTTCCCGTACCGCTTCCGTGCACGTCAGCACCTCCCAGGCGTTCTCCGGCGGATTCCCGGCGGCTGCCGGTTTCTCTCCGGCGATTTTCCGGCCGCTGAAAGTTTCTTCCCGGCACGGTCATCACCGCAGCTCCTTCAGTATTTCGCAGGCTTAGACCAACGGCGGTATCCGGACCCCCTTCCGTCGGGCGGGTCTACGTGCGTAGCGTCTCTCCCGACGGAGTGACATGTCCACACCAGGATATGTCGACATCCCCGCACGACACCGCCCCGCACGACAGCTCCCCAACTGCTCCCCCACCGAGCCTTTCGGAGGCACGCATGCGTGTGCACAGATCCGGAACGACCCTCGCCGGTGCCGCCCTCGCGGCCCTGGCCCTCCTCCTCCCCCTCGCCGGCCCCGCCGGCGCCGCCCCGGACCCGGGTGCGCGGCAGGTGCCCGCCCGCGGCTCCGCCCACATGGGCATGGGCGTCCTCGAACACGACGGCCGCAGCGGCGCTCCCGGCGGCATCTCCGTCCAGGCCGTCCAGACGGAGGGGGTGGACGTCTCCAGCCATCAGGGGAACGTCGCCTGGTCCACGCTGTGGAACAGCGGGGTGAAATGGGCCTACGTCAAGGCGACGGAGGGCACCTACTACAAGAACACCTACTTCACGCAGCAGTACACCGGCTCCTACAACGTCGGCATGATCCGGGGCACGTACCACTTCGCCACCCCCGACACGACGACCGGCACCGCCCAGGCCGACTACTTCGTCAACAACGGCGGCGGCTGGTCGAACGACGGCAAGACCCTGCCGGGCGTCCTCGACATCGAGTGGAACCCGTACGGCGCGACCTGCTACGGCAAGACCCAGTCCGGGATGGTCACCTGGATCCGGGACTTCGTGAACCGGTACAAGTACCGGACCGGGCGGGACCCCGTCATCTACACGGCGACGAGCTGGTGGAAGCAGTGCACCGGCAACTACGGGGGCTTCGCCTCCACCAACCCGCTGTGGATCGCGCGGTACGCCTCCGAGGTCGGCGAACTCCCGGCCGGCTGGCTGTACTACACGATGTGGCAGTACACCTCCTCCGGCCCGACGGTCGGCGACCACAATCACTTCAACGGCGACCTCTCGCGCGTCCAGGCGCTGGCGAACGGCTGACCTGGCCGTTCTCGCCCCCCTCGCTCCGCGGCGGCTCCCCGGGTGTGCGGCACCCCGGGGGGGCCGCTCCGGCTTTTTCCGCCCACCCTCTTGCTCATTGGTATGGACCAATGCGACGCTCTACGGCGGTCGCCCGGAATTCAACTTCCTCGCACCCAGCGCGCGTTGCTCGTCCCGTTCTCCCCCACGCACGAGAGAGAGCCCCCGCATGCCCTCGTACCGCCGCACCTCGGCTGTCGCCGCCTCCGCCCTGTCCGCCGCCGCCCTCGTCGGCCTCACCCCCGCCACGGCCGGCGCCCACGGCGCCGTCTTCAACCCCGTGAGCCGGGTGGCCGCCTGTTACGCCGAGGGCCCCGAGACGCCCAAGTCGCAGGTGTGCAAGGACCTCGTCGCCGACTCCGGCACCCAGCCGCTCTACGACTGGAACGAGGTCAACATCGCCAACGCCGACGGGCAGCACCAGGCGCTCATCCCGGACGGCAAGCTCTGCTCGGCGAACCGCGCCAAGTACCGGGCGCTGGACTGGGCGCGCACCGACTGGCCGGCGACGGCGGTCGCCGCGGGCTCCTTCGACTTCAAGGTGCGGGCGACGGCGGCCCACTCGGGCACGATGACGGTCTACATCACCAAGGCGGGCTTCGACCCGACGCAGCCCCTGAAGTGGTCGGACCTGGACGCGACCCCGGTCGCCGTCTACAACACCACCCGCACCGCGACGGACGGCTACTACAACTTCACGGGCACCCTGCCGGCCCGCACCGGCCGCCACATCGTCTACAAGGTGTGGCAGCGCAACGACAGCCCCGAGGCCTTCTACAGCTGCTCGGACGTCACCTTCGGCGGCACGGCGGCGGCGCAGACCCAGGTGACGGCCCAGGCCCCGACCGAGGCGAAGATCGCGGCGGGCACCGACCTCTCCACCGTGAGCCACGCGGGCCACGGCGGCGACGAGCAGGCCCCGGCGCTCTCCGCCGAGACCGCCGCGAGCCCCTCCTCGCCGCTCCCCCTGGCCCTCGCGGGCGCGGGCGCCCTCGCCACCTTCGCGGCGGGCACCCTGCTCCTGGGCCGCCGCCGGAACCCGTCCGCCTCCTGACGCCCTCCCCGGACGACCCTCGGACGACCCTCGGGGGCCGTCCGGGGTCCGTCCGGGGTCCGTCCCGGAGTCGGACTACCCGAGCGGGAAGAGGGCGCTGAGCCGGGGCAGGGCCACCCCCTCCGGCCGAGCGCCCCGAGGCTCCCCGCCCTCTTCCCTCTCCCCCGTGAAGTCCTCGCCGAGCTCCCCCGCGAAGCCTTCGCCGAACTCTTCGCCGAGCTCCTCCGCGAGCTCCTCCTCGGCCTCCTCGACCGCGTCGAGGAACTCGTCGCCGTCGTCGTCCTCCTGGCCGGTCAGCTCGTCGTACACGTCCTGGGCGACGTAGTCGAGCTCCTCCCACTCGGGCCACTCGTCGTCGTGCCACTCGTTGCGGTGGCGCCCCACGAGCACCCGCAGCCCGGGCACGTCGGCCAGCGCGTCCGGGTCGGCGACGACCGACTCGTACACCTTCCGCCCCTGCCCCACCAGCCAGAGCCTGAAGTAGTGGAAGCCGTCGTCCGTGCAGGCGCCGCCCTCCACGCGGTTCGCCGCCGTCCAGACCGCGCGCGTCCCGGCGGCCTCGCAGACCAGTTCAAGACGCACCTGGAACGCCACGCTCTCGGCCGCCGGCCGCCGTACCAGCTCCGCCCGCAGCCACTCCAGCCGCTCGTCCCGGTCACCCGGGCGGCGGCTCAACTCGTCGATGAGAGCCCAGAAGGCGTCTTCGTTCATGCGTACGAGCATGCCAGTCCTCACTGACATACGCGCACGCGGGAGCGGGGTGTCCACGAAGGACACCCCGCTCCCGCGCGGGGATTTCACACCGGGTCAGCCGGTGCGCCGGGCGCCGGGCCCTCCCGTGCACCAGGTGCGCCGGGCGCGCCGGGTCACGCGGCGACGCCCACCCGCACCGCCGCCGGGGCCAGCGCGATCTCCAGGACCTGCCGGACGTCCGTCACCGGGTGGACCTCCAGCTTCTCCAGGATCTCGGCCGGGACGTCGTCCAGATCGGCCTCGTTCCGCTTGGGGATCACGACCGTCGTGATGCCCGCCCGGTGCGCGGCGAGCAGCTTCTGCTTCACGCCGCCGATCGGGAGGACCCGGCCGGTGAGGGAGACCTCGCCGGTCATGGCCACGTCCGTACGGACAAGCCGGCCGCTCAGCAGGGACGCGAGGGCGGTCGTCATCGTGACGCCCGCGCTCGGCCCGTCCTTCGGGACCGAGCCCGCCGGGAAGTGGATGTGCACCCCCCGTTCCTTGAGGCCGGTGACGGGCAGCTCCAGCTCCGCGCCGTGCGAGCGGAGGAAGGAGAGCGCGATCTGCGCCGACTCCTTCATCACGTCGCCCAGCTGGCCGGTGAGGGTCAGGCCGGCCGCGCCGGTCTCCGGGTCGGCGAGGGACGCCTCCACGAAGAGGACGTCACCGCCGGCGCCGGTCACCGCGAGCCCGGTGGCGACGCCCGGCACCGCCGTACGGCGCTCCGCCGGGTCCTGCGCCGACTCCGGCACGTGGTGCGGCCGCCCGATCAGGGCCCGCAGGTCCTCCGGGGTGACCGTGAACGGCAGCTCGCGGCCACCCAGTTCGTGCTGGGCCGTGACCTTGCGGAGCAGCCGCGCGATGGCCCGCTCCAGGGTGCGGACGCCCGCCTCCCGGGTGTACTCCCCGGCGAGCTTCCGCAGGGAGGCGTCCTCCAGGACGACCTCGCCCGGCTCCAGGCCGGCCCGCTCCAGCTGGCGCGGGAGCAGGTGGTCGCGGGCGATGACGACCTTCTCGTCCTCCGTGTACCCGTCGAGCCTGACCAGCTCCATGCGGTCGAGCAGCGCCTCCGGGATGGCTTCGAGCACATTGGCCGTGGCCAGGAAGACGACGTCGGAGAGGTCGAGTTCGACCTCCAGGTAGTGGTCGCGGAAGGTGTGGTTCTGCGCGGGGTCGAGCACTTCGAGGAGCGCCGCCGCCGGGTCGCCCCGGAAGTCGGAGCCGACCTTGTCGATCTCGTCGAGCAGGACCACCGGGTTCATGGACCCGGCCTCCTTGATCGCCCGGACGATCCGGCCGGGCAGGGCGCCGACGTAGGTCCGCCGGTGGCCGCGGATCTCGGCCTCGTCGCGGACGCCGCCGAGGGCGACGCGGACGAACTTCCGCCCCATCGCGTGGGCGACGGACTCGCCGAGCGAGGTCTTGCCGACGCCGGGCGGGCCGACGAGGGCGAGGACGGCTCCGCCGCGGCGGCCGCCGACGACGCCGAGACCGCGCTCGGAGCGGCGCTTGCGCACCGCGAGGTACTCGGTGATGCGCTCCTTCACGTCCTCCAGGCCCGCGTGCTCGGCGTCGAGGATCGCCTGGGCGCCCGGGATGTCGTACTGGTCCTCGGTCCTTTCGTTCCAGGGCAGTTCGAGGACGGTGTCCAGCCACGTGCGGATCCAGGAGCCCTCCGGGGACTGATCACTGGACCGCTCCAGCTTGTCGACCTCCTTGAGGGCCGCCTCGCGGACCTTCTCGGGCAGGTCGGCGGCCTCCACGCGGGCGCGGTAGTCGTCGGACTCGTCGGCCGGCGAGTCGGTTCCGTCGCCCAGCTCGCGGAGCTCCTTGCGGACCGCTTCGAGCTGGCGGCGGAGGAGGAACTCGCGCTGCTGCTTGTCGACGCCCTCCTGGACGTCCTTGGCGATGGTCTCGGCGACGTCCTGCTCGGCGAGGTGCTCGCGGAGCTGGGCGGTGGCGAGCCTGAGGCGGGCGACCGGGTCGGCCGTCTCCAGGAGCTCGACCTTCTGCTCGACGGTGAGGAAGGGCGAGTAGCCGGCGTTGTCGGCGAGGGCGCCGACGCCGTCGATCTGCTGGACGCGGTCGACGACCTGCCAGGCGCCGCGCTTCTTGAGCCAGCTGGTGGCCAGCGCCTTGTACTCCCTGACCAGCTCGGTCACGGAGCCGGGCAGCGGCTCGGGCAGGGTCTCCTCGACGGCGCTGCCCTCGACCCACAGGGCGCCGCCGGGTCCGGTCGTACCGGCGCCGATGCGCACCCGGCCGCGGCCGCGGACCAGCGCGCCGGGGTCGCCGTCGGACAGCCGCCCGACCTGCTCGACGGTGCCGAGGACGCCGGTCCCCGCGTAGGTCCCGTCGACGCGGGGCACGAGCAGCACCCGCGGTTTGCCGCCGCCCGGGCGCGCGGCGGCCTGGGCGGCCTCGACGGCGGCCCGTACGTCGTTGTCGGACAGGTCCAGCGGCACGACCATCCCGGGCAGCACGACCTCGTCGTCGAGCGGCAGCACAGGCAGAGTGAGCGGCGCGGACGCCATGGACGCAGAAGCCATGATCTCCCCTTCGGCAGTCAAGTTGAGCTGTACGGACTCAATGCACGTGAGCCCAGGAATGTTCCCCTGCCGCCGTTCGCTCTCAGCGATCACCCCGACGCGGGGCCGTGAGCAGCAGATGTAATGACTGCATGGATATTGCAGCTATTACTTCCGCCTGGGTGGCCGGCTGGACCGTCTCCCGGGGGACCCCGCCCGCCGTCGCCGAGCCCTGGGGCCACCGGATCGACGTCGGCCTCCCCCGGCACGTCGTGCGGCACGTGCTGCCCGCCCCCGACGCGGCCTCCGTCGGCGCGCTCTGCGCGCGGCTCACCGAGCCGTACAGCTGGCTCAAGGTGATGGCCGCCCCGGAGGAGGTGGCGCCGTGGATCACCGAGGGGTGGACGGTCCCCGACGACCCGGGCTTCATGATGGTCAAGCCGCTGGACCCGGGCGCCCGCCCCGCGCCGCCCGAGGGGTACGCGCGGACCACCGAGGTCCGCGACGGGGTCATCCGGGTCCGCGTCCTCGCCCCGGACGGCACCCTCGCCGCGCGCGGCCAGATCGCCCCGACCGGCTCCACCGCCGTCGCCGACCAGATCGAGACCGACGCCGCGCACCGCCGGCGCGGCCTCGGCGCGAACGTCATGCGCACCCTGGAGGCGGCCGCCGCGCAGGCCGGCGCCGAGACCGGAGTGCTGTCCGCGACCACGGATGGCCTCGCGCTCTACGACTCCCTCGACTGGCGCTACCGCGGGCCCCTCACCGGGATCGTCCGGTCGGGAAGCTGACCGTCCGGCTGCGCGAGGCACCCCGTACGGGGCATGCTCGATCCATGGTGCGAGGCATGCGCGTACGGCGGAAGTGGTGCGGGACCCTGCTTCTGGTCGCGGTCCTGACCGGCGGCGCGGGCGCCTGCGGCCCCGGGGTGGAGCCCGCGCCGGGCGGACCGGCGTCGGGCGTGAGCGTGCCCCCGGCGCCACCGGAGCCGAGCACGGCGAGTGCGCCCGGTACGGCGAGTACGCCGAGCGCGCCTGATACGCCGAGCGGTACGGCGTCCCCGACCGCCGCCCCGACCCCGGCCCCCACCGCTCCCCGCGAGGAGCCGCAGCCCGGCGAGGTCCTCGTCGAGGTGGTCGTCAGCGGCGGCCTCGCCGGGGTCCGCAACCAGCTCGTCGTCCACTACGACGGCAGCTGGACCAGCCGCTCCGGCTCCAAGCCGCCCCGGACCGGGCAGCAGACCCCGGCCGAGGTCGCCGAACTGCGGGCCGCCCTGGAGGACCCGGCCTACGCGCGCGTCCCGGCGCGGCCCACCGGCAGCCCGATCGCCGACGGCTTCCAGTACTTCATCACCTACCGCCACCACCTCGTCGTCGCGGGCGACGGCGAGCGCCCGCCCGCCCTCCAGCGCGTCTTCGCCGCCCTCCCGGAGGGCGGCCCGCCGACGAGCCCGTGAGCCGGGCGCCGACGAGCCCGTGAGCCGGGCGCCGACGGGCCCGTGAGCCGGGGCGCCGGCAGGTGCATGCGCCGGGCCGTCGGACCCGCCGTGAACCGAACCGGGGTCCGGGCGCGATAGAGAGGGCGTGAGACTGTTGCGCCCCTCAGGGGGAGGCCCCGCAGGGGGAGACGAGGACGACGACGCGGCGCTGCTGCGCGCGGTCGCCCGTGGGGACACCGAGGCGCTCGCCGTCCTCTACGACCGGCACGCGGGCTGGCTGCACGCCCGGCTGGCCCGCCGCTGCCCGGACGAGGAGACGGTGCGGGAGGTCCTCCAGGACACCTTCGTCACGGTCTGGCGCTCGGCCGGCGGCCACCGCGGCCGGGGCGAGGCCGGGGGCTGGCTCTGGGTGATCGCCGCCCGGCGGCTCGTGGACGCCCAGCGCGCCCGGGCCCGTGCCGAACGCACCGAACGGGCCGCCGCCGTGCCACCGGAGCCCGCCGCCCCCGCGCCCTCCGCCGAGGAACGGGTGCTCGCGGGCCTGGAGTACGGGGAGGTGGGCGCGGCCCTCGACCGGATCTCGCCCGAGCTGGCGGAGGTGCTGCGGGCGACCGTCGTCGACGGGCTGACGACCCGCGAGACCGCCCGGCTCCTCGGCATACCCGAAGGCACCGTCAAGACCCGCGCCCTGCGCGCCCGCCGCGAACTGCGCGCCGCGCTCGGCGCCGGCGGCCCGTACCCCCTGGGAGGCACCGCATGACGTCCCCCCGGCACGTCGCCGACTGGCACGTCACCGACGCGCTCGCGCTCCGGTACGCGGAGGGCGCGGCCCCCGAGACGGACGCCTGGTCCCTGGAGAAGCACGTCGAGTCCTGCTCGCCCTGCGCGGGCCGCGTCTCGGCCGCCGTCCGCGCCGGAGCGGCGGGCCCGGCCCTGGCCGCCGTACGGGCGGAGCTCCTGACGTCCGTGGGGCACCGGCCGGCGCCGGCCGTGGCGGCCGGCAGCCCGCTCGGGCGGTGGGCGAGGCTCTGGTGGGCCGCCGGTCCCGCCCTGCGCGGGTCCTGGGTCGTCGCCGTGGCCCTCGTCCTGGGCGGGGCCTTCGCCCTGGCCTACGGGGCCGGGGTGCAGGGCGCCCGGAGCTGGCTGCTCGCCGTCTCCCCGGTGCTCCCGCTCGGCGGGGTCGCCGTGTCGTACGGACGCCACGCCGACCCGCTGTACGAGATCACCGCCGCCACCCCCTCCGGCGGGCTGCGGCTCCTGCTCACCCGTACCGCCGCCGTGCTCGCCGTCTGCGTCCCGCTGCTGACCGCGGGCGGGGCGCTGCTGCCGCCGGTGGCCGGGTTCCCGGGGGTGGCCGCCTGGCTGCTGCCGGGACTCGCGCTGACCCTGGCGACCCTCGCGCTCGGCTCCTTCGTCGGCTGCCGGGCGGCGGCCGCGACGCTCGCCGGCGGGTGGCTGCTCGCCGTGACCGGCCCGCTCCTCGGGCAGCCGGACACGGGGGCCGGCCGGACGGCCGGCTCCGAGGCACTCGCCGACTACTTCTCCGGCCCCGTGGCACAAGGGAGTTGGGCCGCCGCGGCACTCGCCTGCGCGGCCCTCCTCGTGCTGCGGCGCCGTTCCTTCGACCACCTGGAGACCCGGTGAACCAGCCTGCCACGGTCGCGGTGACCGGACTGACCGTCCGGCACCGCCGTACCGTCGCCCTCGACGCGCTCGACCTGTCCCTCTCCCCCGGCGTCCACGGCCTGCTCGGCCCGAACGGCGCCGGGAAGACCTCGCTCATCCGGGTCCTCGCGACCGTCGCCGCGCCCGCCTCCGGGCGGGTGGAGCTGCTCGGCGGGGACGTCGCGAGCCACCGCGAACGCACCGCGATCCGGCGCCGCCTCGGCTACCTCCCGCAGGAGTTCGGCTACTACCCCGCCTTCACGGTCCGGGAGTTCGTCGCGTACGTGGCCTGGCTCAAGGAGGTGCCGGCCGACCGGGCCCCGGCGGCCGTGGAGCGGGCCGTCGAACGGGTCGGGCTCGCCGACCGGATCGACGCGCGGATGAAGACGCTGTCGGGCGGCATGGTCCGGCGGGCGGGCATCGCCCAGGCCGTCGTGAACGAACCGGAGCTGCTGCTGCTCGACGAGCCGACGGCAGGTCTCGACCCGGAGCAGCGGGTCGACTTCCGCGCGCTGCTGCGGGAGCTCGGCACGGAGGCGACGGTGGTGGTCTCCACCCACCTGGTGGAGGACGTGGCCGCGGCCTGCACCGATGTCGCCCTGATCGAGTCGGGACTGCTCGCCTTCCGCGGCACGACCGCCGAACTCGCCTCGCTCGGGGGCGAGTCGGCGGATCCGGACGACTCGACGACGAACGCCATCGAGCGCGGGTACACGGCCGCCCTGCGAGCCCACCGCGCCCGCCTCGCCGGCGACGCCGCCGGGCGGCGCGTGAAGGAGCCGCTCCGATGAAGACGGCCCCCATGCCCGGCCCGCACACGGCACCCGCGCCCGGCCCGCGAGGTGGAGCCGCCGCCACGACCACTGCGCCCCGTCCCGGCCCCCGCGGAGGAGCCGCCGCCACGGACGCGGCGCCCGTCCCGGCCCTCCCGAAGGAGCCGCTCCGATGACCGCGACCCTCACCCCTCCCCGCACGGAGGGGCCCGTGCCCGTACGCGCGCCCTCTCCGCTCCGTACCGAGCTGCGCCGCGGCCTCGGCCCGTGGACCGGTGCCGCCGTCGCCCTCACCGTCCTCGTGACGATGTACGGCAAGGCGCCCGACTGGCAGGGCCGTTGGGCCGATGCGACCAACCTGCTCCACGTCGCCGCCGGACTGCTCTGCGGCCCCCTCGCGCTCGCGGCGGGCTGCTGGCAGGGCGGCCGGGACCGGCGGCGCGGGACGACGGAGCTGTGGGAGTCCGTCCCCCGCTCCCCGCTGCGCCGCCTCCTGGTCGCGGTCGGCCCGTCCGCGTTCTGGCCGGCCGCCGGGCTGCTGCTCGCCGACGCCGTCTGCCTCCTCGCCACCTGGCCGTACGTCTCCGCGGGCCGCCCCTTCCTCGAACTCGTCGCCGCCGACGCGGTAGCCGTCGCCGCCCTCGGCGCGCTCGGCCATCTCGCCGGGCGGGTCATCCGGTGGCGGCTGGCGGCCCCGCTGCTCGGGATCGTCGGGTACGTCGTCCTCGGGCTCGGCGCCTACACGGAGGGCCCCGCCCGCTGGCTCTCCCCGGCGGGGGAGCATCAGGGCATCTGGGACCGGCCGGTGTGGTGGTTCGGCCCGGTGTCGATGGCGTGGACGGCGGGGCTCGCGCTCGCCGCGCTCCTCGCGTACGGCCTGCGCCCGGCGCGCCTCCGGGTGCTCGCCCTGGTCCCGCTGGCCGTCGCGGTCGGCGCCGCCGGCCTGATCCAGCGGCTGCCGCAGGACGTGGGCCCGTGGCGCCCGGACCCGGCCCTGTCCCGTCAGGTCTGCGACGACGGCACGCCGCAGGTGTGCCTGACGGCGGTGGACGAGTCGCTGTTGCCCGACGTCTCGGCGGCTCTCGCCCCGCTGAGCGCGCACCTCAAGGGAGTGCCCGGCGCCCCGGTCCGCTGGGTGAGCGGCCTGGGCGGACCCGCTCTCCCCGGAGACGTCGCGCTGCCCGCCGTCGGGCAGGACGCGGTACGCGGCCGGCTCGCCCACCCCGATCTGTACCTCAACTCGGCCGTGAACTGGCTGTTCTCGGACTCCTGCGAGCCCGGCGACGGCGCAGGTCCGAACGCCGAGCGGGCGAGCTACATCAACCTCGCCGTGACCGAGTGGCTGGCGCCGACCCCGGTCGGCTACGGCCCCGACACCACCGGCGCCCAGCCCTACATCGACCGGCTGGAAGCCAAGTCCCCGGCCGAGCAGCGCGCTTACCTCACCCGCTTCCTGGCCGCGAACACCTGCCACCCGGACGAGGTGCCGATCCCGTGAGGCACTACCTGCGCTCCCGCGGCCTGCCCGGCGCGCTGGCCGCCCTGCTCGGCACGGCGGCGGCCGCCGCCTGGGCGGCCTGGTGGCTGGTATCGCTGCCGGACTTCGACCACACGGCCCGGCTGCCGGTCGTGGTCCTCGGCCCGCTGCTCGCGGCGGGGGTGATCGGGACGAGTCTGCACACGCCGAGCGACGAGCTGGACCGTACGGCGGTACGCGCCTGGTGGCCCCGCCGTCTCGCGCACGTCCTCGCGCCGACCGCGCTGGCCGTGGCCCTGCTCGCGCTCGCGGTGCCGGGGCACGCGGAGGAGTTCGGCGCGCCCGCCGTCGTACGCAACACCCTGGGCCTGGTCGGTGTGGCGGCGGCCGCCGCCACGCTCGTCGGCGCCCGGTTGAGCTGGCTGCCGCCGACCTTCTACGTCGGCGTGGTCTATCTGGCGGCCCCCTCCGGCACGGACGGCGGCGCGGCCTGGTGGGGCTGGGTGACGCGCCCCGGCCCGGAGGGCGAGGCGTGGGCGGTCGCCGCCGTCGCCTTCGCGGCGGGTACGGCGCTGTACGCGTGGCGGGGCTCCCGCCGTACGACCGGCGAGGCCTGAGCACCAGCGCGCATCACGGCCACGCCTACCTGAGCAGCCAGTCCCTCGTCAGCTCCGACATCTCCGCCGGCGTGCGCCCGCCGTGGTCGACCGCGATGAAGCGGTCGGCGACGCGCAGCGAGAAGACGATCAGGCAGCGGACCTCGACGTCGTCCTCGTCGGCGCAGAAGCTCCCGAAGAGCGAACGCAGGTACTCCATGCGCCGGTTGTCGGTGCGGCGGAGCCGTTCGGCGACGGTCTCGTCGCGCCGGGCCCAGTCCCGGACGGCGAGGTCGACGGCGAGGCCGGTCACCGGCCCGTCGGCGACGTCCTGGACGAAGTCGAAGAGCCGGCCGAGCTTGGCGCGGGCCTCTCCCCCGCCGCTCTCGATCCGCTCGATCACCGCTTCGGCGACCTCGCGCTCCCAGGTGTCGAGCATCTCGGCGAGCAGGGCGTCGCGGTTGGCGAAGTACCCGTAGAAGCCGCCCTTGCTGACGCCGAGGGCCTGGGCGAGGGGCTCGATCCGGACGGCCTCCGGGCCGCCTTCGGCGAGCGCGCGGAGTCCCTCCTCGATCCACCGGCCGCGGGGTGTGCGGATCGTACCCATGGTGTGTCCCTCCTCACCGCGCCACTTCTCCACCCGACTATACGGTGCCGTACAGACGGGTCTACGCTTGATCTATACGCCACCGTATAGACGTGGACCGACGTAGGAACAGGGGTACGACCATGAGACTTCCCCGCACCGCGCACACCTCCCGCCCGTGGCGGATCCACGAGTTCGCCGGGGACTTCCAGGTCGAGGACGTGTGGGAGCTGCCCGTCACGGGCGGCCCGGACGAACTCGACCGCCTGGTGCGGCAGTTCACGAACGGCGACGGAACCGCCCTCTCCACCCCCGTGGTCCGTACGCTCTTCGCGATCCGCTGGAAGCTGGGGGCGCTGCTCGGCTGGGACAAGGCGGACGCCGGCCTCGACTCGCGGGTGGGCTCCCTCCGGGAGCGGCTGCCGGAGGACCTGCGCGAGGGGACGCGCGGGCCCGACCTGCAGGCGGTGCCGTTCACCTCCGTCTACCAGACGCACGAGGAGTGGGTGGCGGAGAGCGCCAACCGGACCGTGCACGCGGTGATGCACATCAGCTGGGTCCCGGACCCCGCGCCGGGCGACCCCGACCGCCACCGCGCCCGGATGGCCGTCCTGGTGAAGCCCAACGGTCTGCTCGGGGGCGTCTACATGGCGGGGATCAAGCCCTTCCGGTACCTGGGCGTGTACCCGAAGCTGCTGCGCTCGATCGGCCACGAGTGGGAGGCGGGCAGGGCGGCGGCAGCCTGACGCCGACGCCCGCCGCGAGCTGAACCGGATCGAGCGGTTCGTGGAGCACGAGGCCCCGCGCCCGTAACCCCGTATCCGCGTGGACCCGTGCCCCGTGACCCGTGACCGGCGACTCCACCCGTCGCCGCACCGTGTGACCCCGCGACTCCGTTAAGTGTTTGTCCCGGCCGTCCCCGCCCCACGAGGATGGCCGGGACCCACTGCCGAGACGAGAGCGGAGTGACCGACGTTGACCAGCCCCGTGACCCTCGACCGCCGCGAAGGACCGTACGGAGAGGTCGTCCTGCGCCGCCGTGCGGAGCACTTCGAGATCATCGCGAACGGCACCTTCCTGATGGACACCTCCGACGGGCGCTCCGAGCGGCTGCTCGTCGACGCGGCCCTGGCCGCCCTGCCCGAGGAGGCCCGCTCCGGCGCCTCCGTCCTCGTCGGCGGCCTCGGCGTCGGCTTCTCCCTCGCGCACGCGGCGGCCGACCCCAGCTGGGGCCGGATCGTCGTCGCCGAGCGGGAGGGCGCCATCATCGACTGGCACCGCGAGGGCCCCCTCGCCGCGATCTCCGGGAGCGCGCTGGCCGATCCGAGGACCGTGATCCTGCACACGGACCTGGTGTCCCACCTCCGCACCTCCCCCGACACGTACGACGCCCTCTGCCTGGACATCGACAACGGGCCGGACTGGACGGTCACCGAGGACAACGAAACCCTGTACTCCGCCGAGGGGTTGGCGGCCTGCGCGGCCCGGCTCAACCCCGGTGGCGTGCTCGCCGTCTGGTCGGCGCGACCGTCGGCCGATTTCGAGGACTCGTTGCGGAATGCCGGATTCAGCGGGGTACGGACGGAAGAGATCCCCGTTGCCCGGGGCGTCCCCGACGTGGTCCACCTCGCCGTCCGTCCCGGATAGCTCCTGGACAGCTCCTGGATAGCCGGGACGCCACCCGTACCTCTAGGCTGCTGCACCGACATCGGCGACGCGAGGCGGGGCAATGGAGCAGACACACACCACTCACCACGGTGCGGCGGCCACTCCCGGGGCCCAGCGGCGGGTGCTCGTGGTCGAGGACGACGCGACGATCGTGGAAGCGATCTCCGCCCGGCTGCGCGCCGAGGGCTTCGTCGTGCAGACCGCGACGGACGGCCCGGCGGCCGTCGACGCCGCCGAGGCCTGGCAGCCGGACCTGATGGTCCTCGACGTGATGCTCCCGGGCTTCGACGGCCTGGAGGTGTGCCGCCGGGTCCAGGCCCAGCGCCCCGTCCCGGTCCTGATGCTCACCGCCCGGGACGACGAGACCGACATGCTGGTCGGGCTCGGCGTCGGCGCCGACGACTACATGACCAAGCCGTTCTCGATGCGCGAGCTGGCGGCCCGGGTGCACGTCCTGCTCCGCCGGGTCGAGCGGGCCGCGCTGGCCGCGGTCACCCCGCGCAGCGGGATCCTGCGCCTGGGCGAGCTGGAGATCGACCACGCGCAGCGCCGGGTCCGGGTGCGCTCCGAGGACGTGCACCTGACCCCGACCGAGTTCGACCTGCTGGTCTGCCTGGCGAGCACCCCGCGGGCGGTCCTCTCGCGGGAGCAGCTCCTCGCCGAGGTGTGGGACTGGGCGGACGCCTCGGGCACCCGGACCGTGGACAGCCACATCAAGGCGCTGCGCCGGAAGATCGGGGCAGAGCGCATCCGTACGGTCCACGGCGTGGGGTACGCGCTGGAGACCCCGGCGCCGTGAGCCGGCGGCGGATGCGCACCGGGGGCACCGGGGGCACGGGCACGGAGGGCGCCGGACCCGCCCGGGCCGGCGGCGCCGCGCGGCGGCCCGCCCGGCGCCGGATCGTGATCTCGGTCAAGACCAAGCTGGGGGCCCTGGTCGTCGGCGCGGTCCTGCTGACCTCGTGTCTCGCGCTGGTGGCGATCCGTACCTCCACCGAGTTCCGGTACATCACGATCTTCGCGATGATCGCGACCCTGCTGATCACCCAGTTCGTGGCGCAGTCCCTGACGGCGCCGCTGGACGAGATGACGACGGTGGCCGGGTCGATCTCGCGGGGCGACTTCAGCCGCCGGGTGCGGGGCGCGGACCGGCGGGACGAGCTGGGCGCCCTCGCCTCGACGATCAACCGCATGGCGGACGACCTGGAGGCCGTCGACCGGCACCGCAAGGAGCTGGTCGCCAATGTCTCGCACGAGCTGCGCACGCCGATCGCCGCGCTCCGGGCCGTCCTGGAGAACGTCGTGGACGGGGTGTCCGAGGCCGATCCGGAGACGATGCGCTCGGCGCTGAAGCAGACGGAGCGGCTCGGCCGGCTGGTGGAGACGCTGTTGGACCTGTCACGTCTTGACAACGGTGTCGTCACGCTGAAGGCAAGCCGTTTCGAGGTCTGGCCGTATCTGTCGGGGGTGCTGCGGGAGGCGAATCTCGCCGCGTCCCAGCGCGGCCTGTTCTCCACCTCGGGGCTGCACAACCGTACGGACGTCCATCTGCACCTGGACGTGTCGCCGCCCGAGCTGGTCGCGCACGCGGACGCGGAGCGGCTCCACCAGGTGATGGCCAATCTGATCGACAACGCGGTGAAGCACTCGCCGCCGCACGGCCGGGTCACGGTGCGGGCCCGGCGCGGCCCGTATCCGGACTCGCTGGAGCTGGAGGTCGAGGACGAGGGTCCCGGCATCCCGGAGTCGGAGCGGCACAAGGTCTTCGAGCGGTTCAACCGGGGCACGGTGGCGCACCGGCAGGGTCCGGGCAGCGACGGCGGCACGGGACTGGGGCTCGCGATCGCCCGCTGGGCGGTGGATCTGCACGGTGGCGGGATCGGCGTGGCCGAATCGTCACGGGGCTGCCGCATCCGGGTCACTCTTCCGGGCAGCCTTCCGCTGAGAGATTGACGTAGGGTTCGAACCGGAAGAGCACGTTCTGCGTGTACGTGAGCAGGACCTGCGTGCACGTGAACGGGGTGCGATCAGGGATGCGGCCGAAGAGGGCCGCGCCCCCGCTTTTCCGTACCCTCACACGTACGGAACCACGCTTGTTTCCCGCCATTCACGTCTCCGAAACACCTCGTCAAGTGTGACTTGCGCGACGTTGGAGTGCCCGGCCTGCACCTCCCGGCCGGACAGGCGTAGCCTTTATTTCCGCTGTCCATCACCTTGTGAAGCGGAAGAGGGCGGTTGCCGCCGTGTCGTCTCAGTCCCCCAGTACCCCGAGCTCCCCGACCGACCAAGACGGGCAGGGTCAGAACCCTGCGACCGCCTTCGGTGCCAATGAGTGGCTCGTCGACGAGATCTACCAGCAGTACCTCCAGGACCCGAATTCGGTCGATCGTGCCTGGTGGGACTTCTTCGCCGACTACAAGCCGGGAGCGTCGGAGACCCCGGCCGCCCCGGCCCCCACCACGCAGTCCACTCAGGGCGCCCCCGCCGCGCCGCAGACGGGCCCCGCACAGGCCGCGCCTGCCGCTCCGGCGGCCGCTCAGGCCTCCGTGCCCGCTCCGGCCCCGGCTCCCGCCGCGGCTCCGGCTCCGGCTCCGGCGAAGCCGGCCGCGGCCCCTGCCGCCCCGGTCGCCGCGAAGCCCGCCGCCGCCGCTCCCGCCCCGGTCAAGGCCCAGGAGGCCACAGTGGCTCCCGCCGGTCCCGAGCTGATCACGCTGCGCGGCCCCGCCGCCGCGGTCGCGAAGAACATGAACGCCTCGCTGGAGGTGCCGACGGCCACGTCCGTCCGCGCCGTCCCGGTGAAGCTGCTCTTCGACAACCGCATCGTGATCAACAACCACCTGAAGCGCGCCCGGGGCGGGAAGATCTCCTTCACGCACCTCATCGGCTACGCGATGGTGCAGGCGATCAAGGCCATGCCGTCGATGAACTACTCCTTCGCGGAGAAGGACGGCAAGCCGACCCTGGTCAAGCCGGAGCACGTGAACTTCGGTCTCGCGATCGACCTGGTGAAGCCCAACGGCGACCGCCAGCTCGTCGTCGCGGGCATCAAGAAGGCCGAGACGCTCAACTTCTTCGAGTTCTGGCAGGCGTACGAGGACATCGTCAAGCGGGCCCGCGTGGGCAAGCTGACGATGGAGGACTTCACCGGCGTCACGGTCTCGCTGACCAACCCCGGCGGCCTCGGCACCGTCCACTCCGTGCCGCGTCTGATGCCCGGACAGTCGGTCATCATGGGCGTCGGCTCGATGGACTACCCGGCCGAGTTCCAGGGCACCTCCCAGGACACCCTGAACAAGCTGGGCATCTCGAAGGTCATGACCCTGACCTCGACCTACGACCACCGGGTCATCCAGGGTGCCGCCTCCGGCGAGTTCCTGCGCGTCGTCGCGAACTACCTCCTCGGCGAGCAGGGCTTCTACGACGACATCTTCAAGGCGCTGCGCATCCCCTACGAGCCGGTCCGCTGGCTCAAGGACATCGACGCGTCGCACGACGACGACGTCACCAAGGCCGCGCGCGTCTTCGAGCTCATCCACTCCTACCGGGTCCGCGGCCACGTCATGGCCGACACCGACCCGCTGGAGTACAAGCAGCGCAAGCACCCCGACCTGGACATCACCGAGCACGGCCTCACCCTGTGGGACCTGGAGCGGGAGTTCGCGGTCGGCGGCTTCGCCGGCAAGTCGATGATGAAGCTCCGCGACATCCTCGGCGTCCTGCGCGACTCGTACTGCCGCACCACCGGTGTCGAGTTCATGCACATCCAGGACCCGAAGCAGCGCAAGTGGATCCAGGACCGCGTCGAGCGCCCGCACGCCCGTGTGGAGCGCGAGGAGCAGCTCCGGATCCTGCGCCGGCTGAACGCGGCGGAGGCCTTCGAGACCTTCCTGCAGACGAAGTACGTCGGCCAGAAGCGCTTCTCCCTGGAGGGCGGCGAGTCCGTCATCCCGCTGCTCGACGCGGTCATCGACTCGGCCGCCGAGTCGCGCCTCGACGAGGTCGTCATCGGCATGGCCCACCGCGGCCGTCTGAACGTCCTCGCGAACATCGTGGGCAAGTCGTACGCGCAGATCTTCCGCGAGTTCGAGGGCAACCTCGACCCGAAGTCGATGCACGGCTCCGGCGACGTCAAGTACCACCTGGGCGCCGAGGGCACCTTCACCGGTCTCGACGGCGAGGAGATCAAGGTCTCCCTGGCCGCCAACCCCTCGCACCTGGAGGCGGTCGACCCGGTCCTGGAAGGCATCGTCCGCGCCAAGCAGGACGTCATCAACAAGGGCGGCACGGACTTCACCGTCCTGCCGGTCGCCCTCCACGGTGACGCGGCCTTCGCCGGCCAGGGTGTCGTCGCCGAGACGCTGAACATGTCGCAGCTGCGCGGCTACCGCACCGGCGGCACGGTCCACATCGTCATCAACAACCAGGTCGGCTTCACCGCCGCCCCGGAGTCCTCGCGTTCCTCGATGTACGCGACCGACGTGGCCCGCATGATCGAGGCGCCGATCTTCCACGTGAACGGCGACGACCCGGAGGCCGTGGTCCGCGTCGCGCGGCTCGCCTTCGAGTTCCGCCAGACGTTCAACAAGGACGTCGTGATCGACCTCATCTGCTACCGCCGCCGCGGTCACAACGAGGGCGACAACCCGCAGTTCACCAACCCGCAGATGTACAACCTGATCGACAAGAAGCGTTCGGTGCGCAAGCTGTACACCGAGTCGCTCATCGGTCGGGGCGACATCACCCTCGAAGAGGCGGAGCAGGCGCTCCAGGACTTCCAGGGCCAGCTGGAGAAGGTGTTCGCGGAGGTCCGCGAGGCCACCGCGGCCCCGACCCCGGCGCACGTCCCGGACGCCCGCGCCGAGTTCCCGGTCGCCGTCACCACGGCGGTCTCCGCCGAGGTCGTGAAGCGGATCGCCGAGTCGCAGGTCAGCATCCCGGAGCGGATCACGGTCCACCCGCGTCTGATGCCGCAGATGCAGCGCCGCGCCGCCTCCATCGACGACGGCACCATCGACTGGGGCTTCGGCGAGACCCTCGCCATCGGCTCCCTGCTGATGGAGGGCACCCCGGTCCGGCTCTCTGGCCAGGACTCCCGTCGCGGCACCTTCGGCCAGCGCCACGCGGTGCTGGTGGACCAGGAGACCGGCGAGGACTTCACCCCGCTGCTCTACCTGGCCGAGGACCAGGCCCACTACAACGTCTACGACTCGCTGCTCAGCGAGTACGCGGCGATGGGCTTCGAGTACGGCTACTCGCTGACCCGTCCGGACTCCCTGGTCGTCTGGGAGGCCCAGTTCGGTGACTTCGTCAACGGCGCGCAGACCGTCGTCGACGAGTTCATCTCCTCGGCCGAGCAGAAGTGGGGCCAGACCTCCGGCGTCACGCTGCTCCTGCCGCACGGCTACGAGGGCCAGGGCCCGGACCACTCGTCCGCGCGCCCGGAGCGCTTCCTCCAGATGTGCGCCCAGGACAACATGACGGTCGCCATGCCGACACTGCCGTCGAACTACTTCCACCTGCTGCGCTGGCAGGTCCACAACCCGCACCACAAGCCGCTCATCGTCTTCACCCCGAAGTCGATGCTGCGTCTGAAGGCCGCGGCGTCGAAGGTGGAGGAGTTCACCACCGGCGGCTTCCGCCCGGTGATCGGCGACACGACCGTCAACGCCGCGGACGTCCGCAAGGTCGTCTTCTGCGCCGGCAAGGTCTACTACGACCTGGAGGCCGAGCGTCAGAAGCGGGGCGACACGGAGACCGCGATCATCCGTCTGGAGCGTCTGTACCCGCTGCCGGGTGCCGAGCTGCAGGCCGAGATCGCCAAGTACCCGAACGCCGCGAAGTACATCTGGGCCCAGGAGGAGCCGGCGAACCAGGGTGCCTGGCCGTTCATCGCGCTCAACCTGATCGACCACCTGGACCTGGCGGTCGGCGCGGACATCCCGGCGGGCGAGCGCCTGCGCCGGATCTCGCGTCCGCACTCCTCCTCCCCGGCGGTCGGCTCGGCCAAGCGCCACCAGGCGGAGCAGCAGCAGCTGGTCAACGAGGTCTTCGACGCCTGATCGTCGTCCTCGGACCACCACGTACGGAGGCCCGGCACCCCACTCGGGGTGCCGGGCCTCCGGCGTTCTCCCGGGACGTCAGAGGTTGGCCTCGAAGTCCCAGTACGGGCGGTTGCGCTGGCGGGCCGAGAGCGTGTGGGGGTGCTGGGCGCCGAGCGTCCTGGTGAGGGTGAGCAGGGCGTCCTCCTCCAGCTTCCCGGCCTCGTCGGTCTCGCGCAGACCGCGCAGGTCGGTGGCGAGCGCCACCTGGCAGGAGAGGGTCAGCGGGTGCTCGTTCCCGAGGACGTGCCGGGCCCGGCGCAGGGTGTCCCGGCTGAGCTCGGCGGCCTCCACGACCCGTCCGTTGAAGTTGCGGGCGGCGCTGGCGTTGAGCGCGCAGCCGAACACCCAGGGGTGGTCGGAGCCGAGCGTGGCGGTGAGTCCGGCGAGCGCCGACTCCAGCATGGTCAGGGCCGCGGCCCGCTCGCCGGAGGCCTGCATCACCAGCGCGGTGTTGGCGAGGACGCCGGTGGAGACCGGGTGGGCGGGGCCGAGGAGGGCGCGGTAGCCGGCCTCCGCCTCGGTGATGAGCTCCCTGGCCAGGTCGAGGTCGCCGTGCTCGCGCAGGAAGTTGGCGTAGTTGGTGACGGCCGACAGCGTCACGTAGTGGTCGCGGCCGTAGGCCTGCTCCAGGTGCTCCAGGACGCTCGCCATCATGGAGCCGATGTCCTGCTGGAAGCCGCCCTCCCGGCGGCGGCAGAGCGCCAGCTGGCTGCGCGCGTACAGGGTGTGGAGGTGCTGGGGCCCGAGGATCTTCACGTGCAGCCGGACGTTGGCCTCCTGGCGGCCGAGGGCCTCGCGGTAGCGGCCGAGCAGGCGCAGGTCCTGGGCGACGGCGTTGTTGGAGTTGAGCGTGGAGGCGTGCCGGGGGCGCAGGACGGTCTCGCAGCGGGCGAGGGTGTCGGTGTCCTGCTCGTACGCCTCCTGGTAGCGGCCGAGCATCCGCAGCACGACGCCGAGGTTGTGGCGGGCGACGAGGGTGAGGAACTGGGTCTCGCCGAGCAGGTCGCGGGCCTCGGCGAGGGCCTCCCGCTGGAGCTGCTCCGATTCCTGGTACTGGCCGAGGAAGCGCAGGTCGCGGGCGATGGAGATCTTGGTCTGGAGCTGGCCGAGGTCGTTCCCGGTCGCGGCGGCGGCCAGTCGGTCGCGCTGGGCGAGGTCGAGGTCGTACGCCTCCCGGAACCGGCCGTAGCGGCGCAGGATGTCGCCCTCCAGGGTGGTGAGCTCCTGCATGTGCGGGGCGAGCGGCTCCATGAAGGAGGTCCACTGGTGGCGGATGCGCTGGGCCAGCCGGATGCCCGCCTTGTACTCGCCGCTGCGGTCGCAGAACCGCAGGCAGTTGAGGACGGCGACCTGGATGCGCGGGTCGGTGCTGCGGAGGGCTCCGGAGGGCTCCAGGTGGGGCAGGAGTTCGGAGTAGCGGGGCCAGTGCCTGCTGTCCGTGGGGTTGCCGGGGTCGGCCTCGGCGAGCAGGGTGCGGACGGCCTTGCGGTGGGCGTCGCGGTGCTCGCCGTCGGTGAGCCGGGAGACGATGTCGTGCACCAGCCGGTGCATGTGGATCGACTCCTGGTGCGGGCCGACGTCGTCGGTGGTCATGGGGCCGCGGGTCTCGCGGGTGAGCACCGAGTAGTTGACGAGGGTGTCGAGGGCGCGGGTCCAGGCGGGCAGGTCCGTCGCCATCCAGCGGAGGTCCTCGGGCAGCTGGGCCTGGGGGTAGGCGCGGACGATGCCGAGCGGGATGCGGCCCGGGGCGAAGGAGGCGCACAGGCTGAGGATGTCGATGGCCTGCGGCTGGGCGCGGCGGAGTCGGTTGATCAGTATCGACCAGGAGGTCAGGGAGGCGTTGGGCATGCCGTCGCCGGGCGAGGGCTCGTCGACGGTGGAGAGCCGTCCGTCGCGGACCATGCGCAGGTACTCGGGGGCCTCCATGCCGGACTCGCCGAGCCAGGCGGCGGCCTGGACGAGCGGCAGGGGTACGTCTCCGAACTCGGCGGCGACCTCGTCGGCCTCGGCCGCGTCGAGCTGCGGGGCGCGGCGCATCAGGTAGCCGGTGGACTCGGAGCGGTCGAAGCCGGGGATCTCCAGGACGTCGGTGTGGTCCCGCCAGCCGCGGTTGCGGGAGGTGATGAGGACGTGGCCGGGGCCCTGCGGCAGCATGACGTCGATGCCGTCGGTGTCGTCCCAGCCGTCGAAGACGACGAGCCAGCGGGCGTGCGGGTCGCCGCGGCGGAGGGCTTCCCGGACGGCGCGGATGCGTTCGCCGGGTTCGCTTCCGGTGGGCAGGGAGAGTTCGACGGCGAGCTCGCCGAAGCGGTCGCGCTGGATGTTCCGGTCGTCGGAGTTGACCCACCAGATGACGTCGTAGTCGGGGCTGAAGCGGTGGGCGTACTCGGCGGCGATCTGGGTCTTGCCGATGCCGGACATGCCGAGCAGGGTGCAGGCGGCGTTGCCGCGCTCGGCGTCCATGAGCCGTTCCTGGAGCTCGGTGAGCAGGTCGTCGCGGCCGGTGAACCGGGGGTTGCGGCGGGGGACGTCGCCCCAGATCTCGGGCGGGGTGTCGGGGTAGCGGGCGAGGGCGCTCGCCGGGAGACGGCGGCCGGACGCCCTGCGGGGTTCGACGGCGAGCCTGCTGAGGAGCCGTGCCTCGGCCTCCTCCTCGCCGACGCCCCAGAGGCTGACGGGTTCGAGGACCGCCGTGGAGGGGAGCAGCGTGCGGTTGGTGAGGTTGACGGCGGCGAAGCGGTCGGCTTGCGCGGCGACGAAGCCGCGCAGGACGTCGTTCCACTCGCCGGCCGGCCGGGGGCCCAGCTCGAAGAACCAGTCGTTGAGGACGAGGAGGACCTGGCCGCGGGCGAGGAGCAGGTCCCCGAGCGAGTCCTCAAGGGGGACCTCGCGGGGCGGGTCCCACCGCTGGAGGGTGGCTCGTACGCCGTGGGCCTCCAGGCGCTGGTTGATCCAGGCCGCCCAGGGCCGGTGGTATCCGGGGAAGACCACCAGGACGTGTTCGGGGGCGGACCTGCCGCCGTGGCTCTCCGCCCCTCCGCCCGACCGCTGTTCCGCCATCTGTACGTCTCCCGTCCCGCTCACGCGCAACGCAGTGTCATGTGCCGTGGGCACAGTGTTACCCACGGGCCCTGGGGCTCGCGCCGAGGCTCGCATGGAGCTGCCTCATTTGCCGGGCGAACTCCCGCCCCTCATTGGTCAGTTCATCGGATTCAAGCAGCATCGCCAGCGCTTCGCCCACCTGATCGTGGACATGGTCGAACTGTTGGACGGCCCGCGCGCTCCACGGTCCCGGCACCCCCGGGGCGTCCATCGCCCTCCGCCACAGATCGGCCAACGCCAGGTGGGCGTAGGCCCCTTGGAAGACCCCGGCGACCGGCCGCTCGTCGGTGCGCCAGCCGACCCGGTACAGCACCGCGCGGCCGGGCCGGTAGAGCGGGACGAGTTCGTGGAGGGTGGACAGCTTGCTGTGGTGCAGCTCGTGGACGAGGGTCTCCGCCATGTCGGAGGCGCCGGCCGACGGCGTCATCAGGACGGCCCCGGGGGCGACGCTGAGCGTGGCGCCGACGGAGCGCGGCCCCTGCGGGACGAGCGGCACGAGCGCGCCGACCGTCCGCCCGACCTCCGCCGCCCGTTCCCGGTCGGTACGCCGCAGCAGCTCCCGGGCGGCGCGCCAGTGTCCCGACCAGGCCGCGTGGTCGATGTCCGGCCGCTCGGCCGCCAGCCGGGCCGGGGTGCCCACACCGCCGGGCGGCACCCGGTAGGGGTCCAGGTCCTCCAGGGTGGCGGCTCCGCCCGGCAGACCGCGCAGGTCGCGCCAGCCGGGGCCGCTGCCGGTCACGGCGCCCGCGCGGCCGTCGGTGAGACGGAGGAGCGCGGCCGGGGCCCCTCGCTCGCCGTCGGGGTGGATCCGTACGACCTGGGCGCGGGAGGTGAGCCGGACCGGGCCCGGGGCCACCAGGACGCTCCCGACGCCCGGGAGCGAGAGCACGCCGCCGGGGGCCTGGACCACGAGGTCGAGCGGCCGGCCCGCGCGCAGGGCGGCGGTGACGGCGATCAGTTCCAGGCGGGCCAGGTGCCGGTCGAGGCCGGGGCCCGCGGGTTCGGTCAGGGCGGCGGCGAGCCAGGCCCCGGTGGTCGGGTAGTCGAGGACGGCACGGACCACGGCGGGGGCCGCGCGCTCGGTCCGCTCCAGAAGGCGCCAGGCCGTCTCGAAGCCGCGCAGGGTCTCGGGCGCGACCTCTTCCCGATGGCGCCGCACCCGTACCAGCAGGGCCTTGAGCAGCAGCAGGCGGCGGGCGTGCGCCCCGGAGCGCAGGAAGGACGCGCCGGCCCGGGCGGGACGGGTGGCCGCGAGCGCGGCGAAGGCCGCGGGGCGCGGCGGCGCGGCGATCACTCCCGCCTCCGGGCGCGGGCTGCCGTCACGCACCAGCCGACCGGGGACGGAGAGCGTCGCACTCGGGGCGCCCGGACATCTTGGGGCGCCCGGGGCGCCCGGGCGTCTTGAAACGTCCGGGGCGCCCGGGCGTCAGTCGACGAGGGCGTCCTCGGGCCAGGAGACGACCAGATCCGAGGGGTGGAGCAGCACTCTCTCGACCGCCGCGCCGAGGACGGCGTCGTCCATGACGCGCAAGGTCCGCAGATCGACGGCGGCGAGATCGGGCAGTCGCGGAGACCGGCCGGTACTCCGGCCGACACCGGTCGCCCACTCCGTACGCTCGAACACTCTCGGCTCCTCCTCACCGACGCCTGTCCCCCACGGTCGTAGCGGCGCAGCGGTTCTTCCCGACGCCAGGAGACCGGAAACCCATTCGATTCAACTGCGCCCATTCGCGCCCCCGTTATCCAGCCGATCGAAGAAGCCCGTCCGGTGCTCGTCCGGTGCCCGTCCGGTGTTCGCCCGGTGCTCATCCGGTGCTCATCCGGTGGCGCCGCTCCAGGCCCACCAGGGCGGCGTGATCCTGCGCCGCTCCTCGGCCGAAGCCCTCCCGTACTCCCTTCCCGTCGCCCCCTCCGTCTCCCTCAGCAGTGCCCTGGTCCGCTCCACATCGGCCCAGTCCACCTCCACGAGCCGGCCCGTCAACCGCCGCCACTGCTCGTCGGCGGCCCGCAGCGCCGCGCGGGCCCTGACCGGTCGGCCCATCAGACACAGGACCGCTCCCTGCGCGTGCAACGCACGGGCGCCCGTGACCGTGCCCGGGGCGTCGCCGTGGGCGGCGCGCGCGTCCTCCCAGGCGTTGCGGTACGCGGTGAGGGCGTCGCCGATCACGCCGTCCCGAGCGGACTCGGACAACTCCAGCCTCACCCGCCCCAGTTGCAGCCACGCCTCGGAGCGCGCCCCGGGGGCGTCGGTGCCGCGGACGGCCTGTTCGAGCAGATGGCGGCTCTCGAAGAGGTCGGGCAGGAACCCGGCGCGGTGGAAGCGGAGCGCCAGCACGCTGCCGATCAGGGTCCGCGCCCCGGACCGCTCGGGCGCGCCGGCTGGCAGCCGGGTGAGGGCCTCGCGCAGGACCCCCTCCGCCCGGTCCACGGGGGCGGTGCCGGTGTCGGCGCCGGCCCGGTGCAGCAGTGACTCGCCCCAGGTCAGCAGGATCCGGCCGCGCTGCTCGCTCTCCGCGGGGGCGAGCAGGGTGGCCTCCTCGTACGCCGCGTCGGCGGCGGCCCCGTCACCGGCGGTGTCGTACAGCCTGGCCCGGGCGGTCGTGAAGCGGAGCCGCAGGGCGCGGCCGTCGCCGATGAGGGGCTCCGCGCGGTCGAGCACGGGTCCGACGCGGGCCGGGTCGGCCTCGGTGAGGCGCAGGGCGTCGGCGAGGTCGAGGAGGACGGCGGCGCTCTCCCGGAGGGCGAGGGCAGCGGTCAGCTCTCCGGCCGCCGCCTCGCCGTCGCCCCTGGCCAGCAGGAGTCGCCCGCGGCGCAGATGGAGCGTGTGCCGGGCGGTCTCGGGCCACTGGTCGGCGTCCTCGGCGAGGGCGGCGAGGGCCTCGTCGAGGTGGTGGGGTTCGTCGGTGTCGCGCCACAGGGCGTGGTGGACGACGGCGAGTTCGAGCCGGGCCTCGGCCCATGCCTCGCCGCCGGGCCGGGCCAGGCCGGCGGCGCCGACGAGCATGTCGGCGGCCCGGTCGAGGAGTTCGCGGCGCCGGTGGGAGCGTCGGGCGAGCGCGGTGCCCGCCTCCGCGTACAGGACGAGTCCGAGGACGGTCCGGGCCTCGACGGGGGCGGCGGGGAGCGCCGCCTCGGCACGCTCGCGGGCACCGGCGAGGAGGGCCGGGTCGGACTGGGTGCGGCCCTGGGCGAGGAGGCTGCGGGCCTCGGTGAGCGGGTCGGGGGTGATGAGGTCGGGGTGGTAGAAGCGGAGCACGCGCGCGGGGATGCGGGCGAAGAGCTCGGTCTCGGCGCCCTCCGGCCCGAGGGGCTCGTCCGTCGCCTCGGGCAGGGCGGTGGCGCCGACCTCGGGCCCGTACCCCTCCTCGGCTTCGGTGCCGGCGAGGCGGGCGGCGGCGAGCGCGGGGAAGTTGCGCATGCCCTGGCCGAAGTTCCGCTCCACGTATGCGGAGCAGTGCTTGAGGACGAGGGCGGCGGCGCTCGGGTCGAGCGAACCGAGGAAGTGCTGCTGGACGCCCGGCGGATAGCTGAAGCAGGGGTACGGGGTGGGGCCGGGCAGTCGCCGCAGGAGCCCGCTGAGCAGGACCTCCGCCAGCTCCATGGGGCCGGTGTCCGGGAGCATCGCGCGCTGGACCAGCTGCATGACGGGGAGGGTCAGCGGGGCCGCCGCGAGGTGGACGGCGAGGTGGATCGCGCCGGGTGAGGCGCTGGCCCGGAAGGCGCGGAGCAGCTCCTCGTCGCCGCGCGGGGCGCGCGGGGTCCTCGGGGTGCGCGGCCGTGTCGTCTCGGGGTCGAGCCAGGCGGCCCAGCCTCGTACGGCGTTGCCTCCGTGGCCGGTGTGGAGCCGGGCCCAGGAGGCGAAGGCCTCGGGGGTGGGGGTGAGCACGGGGACGGCCCGGCGGCCGGGGGCGGGCGGCCCCCAGGGGTCGTCGTCGGAGCGGAAGCGGGTGTGGCCGCCGGGGGTCGCGGGGCGAGTGAAGGTCCCGGGTTCGGCGGGGAGCGCGGTACGGGGCCACAGGCGCGGCGGCAGCGGCTGGACCACGGCGAGCGGGGAGCGGCGGGGCCACTGGCGCAGGAAGCCCTGGGCGGCGCCGCGCTGCCAGAGGGGGCCGACGCAGTCGCTGACGACGAGGGTGAGCCGACGGCCCGTGGGGTCGTGGAGCTGGTCGACGGGGCGGAGCCGGGGCCGGCCGTCGGCGCCGGAGGTGGTGGTGACGAGCGGGGGGCCGTCGCCGGTGTCGTGGAGCCGGTGCACCTGGACGTCGCGGAAGGCGCCGGACTGCTGGCAGGCCTGGCGGAGTTCCTCGACCATGCGGCTCCAGACGACCATGGCGGGGCCGGTGTCCATGAGGAGCTGGATGTCGGGGCGGCGGCCGGCGGTGGGCCGCAGGACGGGGGTGAGGATGCCGGCGGCGGCGCTGCGCTCGGCGGTGGCCTCCTCGTCGAGGCTGCCCTCGCCGGGGCGGTGCGGGACGAGGGCGTAGCCTCGCAGGGGGCGGAGGGCCTTCTGGAGGCCGAGGAGGCCGGGCAGGGCGTTGGCGCCGGGGGCGCGGACGGGCAGGGTCGCGCCCCGCTCCGTACGCCCGGCGCTGTCCGTGTCCCCGGGGTCGGCGTCTCCTCCGGCCCCTCCCGTACCTCTGTGGTCTCCATGACCACCGGGGCCTCGGTGACCTCCCTGGCCACCGTGACCTCCGGGGCCTCCGTTGCCTCCGGTGGCTCCGGTGCTCGTGACGAGGGAGACGGAATCGGGCGCCGTCGACCCGTCCCCGGATCGCTCCCCGTGAGCGTCACGATTGGCCGGATCTCGCTCCTCGGTGGGGAGTCGAGGGTCCCCGGAGGACTCGCCCGGCGACGACCGCCGGCTCGGCTCCTGGCCCGATCCCTGGTCCGAATCCGGTGACTCCGGTGACTCCCGGGAGGCGGCGGGCAGCCATCGCGACAGCCAGACGGCGTCGGCGATGTCCTCCGCGGTCGGGTCCTGGCCACCCGCCCTCAGTCTGCGGGTGAGCTCCTCCAGATGCCTCCGGTGCATCCGTCCTTCACCTCGGCTGGTCGAGCGGCTGCATGAGCATGTCCTCGATGCGCTCCCTCGTCACCCGTTCGGCGCGGGAGGCGTGCTGGGTCAGATAGAGCGCGTTGAGGAGCTGGTCGGTGGCGATCACCTCGCCGGGCTCGCGGTTGAGGAAGCGCCGGACGATGCCCTGCTCCTCCTCCCCCGCCGCGGCCTCGGCCCCCAGGTGGGCCTCGATCATGGCGCCGAGCTGCTCCTCGCCGGGCGCTTCGAGCTCCAGGCGGATGCAGCGGCGCAACAGGGCCGCCGGGAAGTCCCGTTCGCCGTTGGAGGTGAGCACGATGAAGGGGAAGGTGGTGCAGCGGACCCGGCCGCCGTACAGGGGCACCTTGCGGCCGTCGTCGCTGAGCACCTCCACGACGGGCTCGCGGTCGGCGAGCCGCTCCAGCTCGGGGATGGCGAACTCGCCCTCCTCCAGGGCGTTCAGGAGGTCGTTGGGGAGGTCGAGATCGCTCTTGTCCAGCTCGTCGATGAGCAGGACGCGGGGCTGCTCGGAGGGGAGCAGGGCGGTGCCCAGCGGGCCGAGCCGGATGTACGAGCCGATGCCGGCCGGGGCCGCGGCGGCGGAACCGGGCGACCCGGCCTGGGCGCGCTCCAGCTGGACGTCCTGGAGGCGGCCGATGGCGTCGTACCGGTAGAGGCCGTCCTGCAGGGTCGTACGGCTGACGATCGGCCAGCGCAGTACGCGGCCAAGGCGCAGCTCGTGGGCGACGGCGTGGGCGAGGGTGGACTTGCCGGTGCCGGGGTTGCCGGTGACCAGGAGCGGACGCCGCAGGTACAGAGCGGCGTTGACCGCGTCGGTCTCGGCGGGCCGGGGGTGGTGGTTCTGGACGAGTCGCCGCCGGACGCCCAGCCGTCGGTCGGAGCCGGCCAGGGTGTCGTCGGCACCGCCGGCCGAGAAGTCGCGCCAGGGGGGCGGGGCGGGCAGTCGCTGTATCTCGTCGTGCGGAAGACCGGCACCACGGTAGATCCGCCAATCGTTCACGATGGACTCCTCCTGGCTGTGGTGTCGATGCCGGGCCCGTAGAACGTACCGCCCGGCGCGGGAGCCTGCCGACCCTCAATCCGGCCCCTTCGCGGGCGTGTTCGCGGGTCCGTTCGCGGGTCCGTTCGCGGGTCCGTTCGCGGGTCCGTTCGCGGGTCCGTTCGCGGGTCCGTTCGCGGGTCCGTTCGCGGCCCCGTTCGCGGCCCCGTTCGCGAGTCCGTTCGCGGGTCTGTACGCGGACCCGTTCGCGGGTCGGCGCCCCGGGTCACTCGTCCCCCTCGCCGAGCAGCGGCGGGACCTCCAGGCGCCCGCCGTGCGGTGGGCGGTCGGGCGGGTCGTACAGCACCGCGATGGTCTCGGCCCAGGCCAGGGCGGACCGGTCGGGAGCGCGGGTGCGCAGGGAGCGGACGGGGTTGCGCAGCCCCTGGGCCGACTCGGCCTTGAGGAGCAGCCGGTGGGCCCGCTCGTGGAACTCCTCGCAGTCGGTGTGGTCGTGGGCGCCGGTCCGCCAGAGGGCGAGCGGGTGGCCCGCGGTGAGCGCCGCGTTCATCGCCATGAGTCCGTCGCCGCTGCCCACCGGGCCGCAGTAGACGGGGACGATGCCGCCCTCGGCCTCGCGGAGCCGGTCGTAGGTCTCCGCCCAGGTCTCCCGGTGCACGCGCGCGGTGTGGGCGTCCCGGCCCGCGCCGGGCACCTCGGCGCGCAGCGGGGCCGCGCGCAGCGGCCCGCGCTCCGCCGCCTCCCAGCGGTCGCGCCACTCGGGGGACGGTTCCCTGTCGTGGCGGCGGGCATCCCGGATGACCACGATCCTGCGCTGGCCGAGGGTGGCCGACCAGGCGTCCTCGGGCTCCTGGGAGGGTTCGAGGCGCCAGGTGTCGAGCGGTTCGTCGAAGAGCTCGCGCGGCAGCACCGCCTCGACGGCTGCCAGGTGCGCGCCGCTGTCTCCGCGCCGCAGGGCGTCCGCGAGGGGTTCACGCAGGGTCTCCCGGAGCCTGGCGCGCTCGACGCCTCGGTCGTCGCAGTGCAGCGGGCTGACCGTGTGCCCGTCGAGGAGCAGCTTGACCCGCCACGGATAGCGCCGGTCGTAGCGGGGGGTGTCGATCTCCAGGAGGACGTCGGCACGCGCGCGTGGTTCGCGTACGGAGAGCGGGGCGGGCCTGCCGGGGGTGACGAGCCGGTCGATCTCGCGCCGGAGGTGGCGGTCGGCGTCGCCCGACTCGTCGACGATCCAGCGGGTGAGGCCCGCCGTGTCGGCCCGCTCGCCGTATCGCCCGGCGAGGTGCCGGACGACGTGGGCCGCGTACAGGAGCACGGCGTCCAGGTCGAGGTCGCGCGCCTCGTCGCGGCGGGGGGCGCGCAGGCCGCGCAGGAGCCCGGCACCCTCGCTCCATGTGCGCGGGTCGTCCTCCAGCGCGTCCGGCAGGCTGTCGTCCCTGATCCAGGCCTTCACCTGGTCGATCAGGTTCATGATCTCGCCGGGGGCGGTGGGCGCGGGCAGTTCGGCGAAGTGGCCGTGCAGCTGGGTGCGCAGGCCGGGGCCGGCCCCCTGGGTGCCGGGTAACAGCAGCTGCGCGCGGGTCCAGTCGGGCCGGTCGTCGAGTGAGCGGTAGCGGGCGAGGTGGTAGCGGTCGTGGGCGCGCAGCGCCTCGCCCATCGCCTCGCCGCCGGGGAGGTCGTGCAGTGCGCGCAGGGCGGTGACGGGCACGACGGCGCCTCCGTCGGCCCCCCGGCCCTTGTTGAGCCCGACGACGGCGCCCTGGGCGTGGTCGACGACGGGGCCGCCCGAGCAGCCCTCGACGGGCATCACGCCCCGGGTGACGAGCGCCTGCCCGTCGCTGCCGTTGAGCGTGCCGTGGACGTGCCGGATGCCGAGCTCGCCGGTCTCCCTGGACCAGCCGTGCAGGCTGACGGCGGCCGGCCAGACCGCCGGGCGCTCGCTGAGGCGCACGCAGGACGCCTTCTGCGTGCCGGGCACGCGGAGGAGCGCGATGTCGGGGAAGGCCCAGCGGTCCGGCGGGTCCTCGGGCCGGTCGGGGCGCGGGAGGGCGAGCACGACCGTGCCCGTGGTCTCACGGGTGGTCTTGCCGTCCTCCCAGGTGATGCCGACGGCCGGCTCGCTCCTCCACACCGCGCTTCCCCCCTCGGCCACGACATGGGCGCAGGTCAGCACCCAGCCGGGGGCGATGAAGAAGCCGGTGCCCCAGTACCGGTCGCCGAGCGGGTCATACCCGCCGCCGGGAGCGGCGATGCGTACCAGTGCGGGGCGCACGAGAGCGTCGAAGGCGCTCATGCCGCGCCATCGGCCGCCGGGCGCCCGTCCGGGCCTCTCTCGGGGCCGGGTGCGGCGGTGGCCGCGGGGTCCGGTTCCGGACCCGGGCCCGATTCCGGAGCCGGTTCCGGAGCCGGTTCCGGAGCCGGTTCCGGAGCCGGTTCCGGAGCCGGTTCCGGAGCCGGTTCCGGGCCCGGTTCGGTCCATGTGAGGGAGACGTTCACGGATGCCTTGCCCGCGCCGTCCGCGAGGACCCCGATCACCTTGCCCGACTGCGCCGACAGTTCGATGCCGAAGCTGACGGCGACCTCCACCGGTCCCTGCGGTTCGAGCCCCGCGCGCAGCGAGCCGACCACCCCGCGCACCACGTCCGTGAGTCCTCCGGCCATCGAGACCACCCGGTCCCTGACGCCGGTGTCCTGGAACCCGCCGCCCCTGCCGAGCTCCTCCGCCTCGCTGATCCGCGCCCACACGGGCGTTCCGTCGTCCAGCCGAATTCGAGCGATCCCGTGTGCCACGGCAGGCCCCCGCTCCCCGAAACGATGATGGAGAAGGCTAATCGGTGGGACTGACGGGCGACAGGGGACGTGAGAGGTACGGCCTATCCTGATCGCATGTACTTCACCGACCGTGGCATCGAGGAACTGGAGAAGCGGCGCGGCGAGGAGGAGGTCACCTTCGAGTGGCTCGCCGAGCAGCTGCGGACCTTCGTCGATCTCAACCCCGACTTCGAGGTGCCGGTCGAGCGCCTCGCGACCTGGCTTGCCCGTCTGGACGACGACGAGGACGAGGACGAGTAGGCAGCGTTCCCGGCCTCGCGGTCAGCCGCGGGGTCAGTTGCGGAGTCGGTTCCGGGGTCAGTTGCGCGGCCGGTTGCGCGGCCGGCCCCGGGGTCAACGGTCCCGGGGCCAGCGGTCCCGCAGCCGGTCGTAGACGAGTCCGAGCGCGCCGTGCGCGACGAGCAGTGCCCCCGCCGTCGCCCAGCCGCCGCTGCGCCGGCCGATGCCCCAGATCAGCAGCGGCACGCCCGCGGCGAGTTGCGCCCCGCCCAGTACGCGCGCCTTGGGGCCGCGCAGGTACGGGCCGAGGGGCCCCTCCTCCACCACCTCCAGTTCGGCGCGCACGGTGTCGCGCCAGCCGTGCCATTCGAGCTGTTCGGCGCCCTGGGCCAGGGCGACGGAGCGGAGCCGGTCGGCGCTGTCGCCGGGTACGAGCCCGGTCGGCAGGGCGAGGCCGGTGCGGGCGAGGACCACGACGATCCCCACGAGCCGGCTGTCGGCGTCGGCGTCCGGGTCGGGTGCGGTGAGCGGTTCGAGGGCCTGCACGTCCAGGACGGGGTCGAGGCCGAGGCGGGCGGCGAAGGTACGCATGGCCTCGTCCTCGCCGACGGGGGTGCCGTCCGCGAGCCAGGTGTAGCCGACGGTGCGGCGGAAGCCCGCGGCGAGCGTGATCCCGGCCCGGTCTCGGTCCCACCACAGCGCGAGGACGGGCCAGGTCGCGGCGGAGACGGCGAGGGCTGTGCCCCAGCCGGTGACGACCTGCTCGACGGATTCGCCGCCGTGGAGCCAGGGCTTCCCCTCCGGTACGAGCACGCTCCAGTCGTCGCCCGCGGGGGCGAGGAGCAGCTGTTCCCTCAGCAGCTGGGCCGGCGGCCTGACCGCGGCGGGGTCGGCACGGCAGAGCAGCAGCGCCCCTGAGGGGCTCGATCCGGGTGTCGCGTTCATGGCCCCACGCTAGCCAATTTGTCCATGTACGGCGGTGATTGCCCCCTACGTATCGGGGGAGAGTCAGGGTTGACTTCCTCTGGCCGCGATATATCGTGTCTATCGAGAGTCACGATATGTTGCGTTGCCGAAGCGGGAGGTCAGCACCATGACAGAGTGGTCCGTCACCGAGCCGACGAAACTGGCGCCGGCCGATCCCGTGACGCGCCTGCGAGTCCTCATCGTCAACGGCACGGTGAACGTGGTGGGGACGGACGAGAGTTCCGCCCGCGTCGAGATCTCCGAGATCGAGGGCCCGCCGCTGATCGTGTCGCAGGAGGGCTCCACCCTGACCGTGACCTATGAGGACCTGCACTGGAAGAGCCTCCTCAAGTGGCTCGACCGCAAGGGACACCGGCGCCGCGCCGTCGTCTCCGTCGCCGTCCCCGCGGGCGTCGACGTCGAGGTGGGCGCGGTCGCCGCCGAGGCGGTCGTCTCCGGCATCAGAGGGCGTACGGAGGTGCGCGGCGTCACGGGTGACACCACCCTCCTCGGCCTCTCCGGCCCGGTCCGCGCCGAGAGCGTCTCCGGGAGCCTGGAGGCCCAGTCGGTCACGGGCGCCCTGCGGATCACCTCGGTGACCGGCTCCGTCACGGTGATCGAGGGCGCGGGCGGCTCCGTGAAGGCCGAAACGGTCAGCGGTGACATGGTGATAGACCTCGACCCGGCCGAGCTCGACGGGCCGCCGGCCGACATACGGCTCACCAGCGTCTCCGGCGAGGTCGCCATCCGGCTGCCGCACCCGGCCGACGCCAAGGTCGAGGCGAGCACCACGAGCGGTTCCGTGTCGAACGCCTTCGAGGATCTGCGCGTGGGCGGCCAGTGGGGCACCAAGTCCATCACCGGCACCCTCGGTTCGGGCCGGGGCACACTCAAGGCCACCACCGTCTCCGGTTCCATCGCCCTGCTCCGCCGCCCCGAGGCGGACGAGGACACCGGGTCCACCCCCTCCCCCGCTCCCTCCGCGACCGGAAAGGTGCTCTGAGATGCCGCCCGTCTTCGCCCATGGCCGCCTCCGCCTCTACCTCCTCAAGCTGCTCGACGAGGCCCCCCGCCACGGCTACGAGGTGATCCGGCTCCTGGAGGAGCGCTTCCAGGGGCTCTACGCCCCCTCGGCCGGCACGGTCTACCCGAGACTGGCCAAGCTGGAGGCCGAGGGGCTCGTCACGCACGCCAGCGAGGGCGGCCGGAAGGTCTACTCGATCACCGACGCGGGCCGCGCCGAGCTGGCCGGGCGCGGGGCCGAACTGACCGACCTGGAGCAGGAGATCCGCGACTCGGTCTCCGAGCTGGCGGCGGAGATCCGCGACGACGTGCGCGGCGCGGCCGGCCGGGTGCGCAGCGAGATGCGCGCGGCGGCGGGCCGGACCCGGCAGGCGGAGGCCTCGTCGTTCGCCGACGCCAAGGAGGAGCTGCGCCGGGCCAAGCAGGAGTGGAAGGAACAGGCCCGCCAGGCCAAAGCGGAGGCCCAGTCGGCCCGCCACCAGGCGAAGGAGTTCCAGCGGATCGCCCAGCAGGTCCAGGAGGAGGTCCAGGACCGGTTCGCGCGGGGCGACTGGCCGAAGGGGGTCTGGGAGGGCATCTCGGACATCACCGCCCAGCTCGGCGGGCTGGTGGCGGGCACGACCCACCCGAAGGCGGCGGCCAAGGACACGCCGTTCGCCACGGCTCCGGCCTCAGGAGCCACCGAAGCCACCGAAGCCACCGAAGCCACCGATGCCGCAGACGCAGCGGATGCCGTCGGCTCCGTCGACGAGGCCGAGACTCCGGAGTGGGCGCGGGAGACGGAGGGTTCGGGCGATCCGGGCCGCGATCTCGACCGGCTGCTCGACCGCTTCCGGGACGAGATCCGGGACGCGGCCCGCGACCACGGGGTGAGCCAGGAGCAGCTGACCGAGACCCGCCGCCACCTCTCGACGGCGGCGATCCGGATCACGGGACTGCTGCGGCCCCAGCGCAAGAGCTGAGCGCGGGGCGCCGGGCACGGTGCGCCGGCTCGGGGTCAGCCCCGGGTGGCGGTGACCGTCACCCGGGCGCCCGGGGCCGCGAGGATCCAGGCCCTGCCCCGGTCCTCGCGGAGCACGAGCGCCCCGCCCCGGGCCGTCACCCGCCAGTCGCCGGGCGGGAGGGAGAGCTCGGTGACCCGGGGGCCGCGCCGCCCCGCGGAGTCGTACGCGAGGCGGTAGACCCCCGTCGCCGGGTCGTAGGCCGCGGAGCGGACCGTGCCCGCGACCGCCTCCGCGTAGGGCTCGGCGGTCAGCTCCTTGTTCGTGCGGAAGGTGCCGGCGCCGTCCACCGCGCAGTAGCCGCCGCCGTAGCACCACACGTATCCCGCCCAGCCCGAGCTGTAGCGGCCGAGGGAGGACATCGCCTCGCGGTAGAAGCGGTTCATGTTCGGCAGGGAGTTGTTGAGGGGGCCCCACTCCCCCACCACCACGGGCACCTTGTACTCCGCGGGGTACACGGTGACGGCCCGCTCGTAGTTCTCGATCCAGCCGGCGGCGGGGTCGTAGTCGGCGCCCGCCTCCATGCCGGTGTTGTAGAAGTGCGGGGCGTAGACGACCTTCGGGTCGTCGATCCGCCCGAGGCCGGTGGGCACGCCCTCGCCCACGATGGGGGTCGGCTCGACGAAGATCCAGCTGTCGGGGTCGACCGACCGGACCGCGTCCGCGAGGCGGTTGTACATGGCGGTCAGCTGGTCCCGTTCGATGCGGCGGGCCGCCGTCGCCAGGTCCTCGCCCTCCCGCACCTCGCCCATCGGCTCGTTGATCAGGTCGTAGCCGAGGACGGCCGGGTGGTCCTCGAAGCGGTCGGCGAGCACCCGCCACATGCGGGCCTGGGCGAGCCTGAGGTCCTCGTCCTCGTACAGGTGGGTGAAGGCGCGCTGGACGGCGGGCTCGAAGTACTCGGAGAACCAGTCGTCCGGGTGCGGGGTGAAGGGCAGGCCGTCGGTCCTGGTCGCCCACGCGGGCACCCCTCGGTGGCCGAAGGCGGGGCCGAAGACGTCCTGGTGGGCATCGACGAGGACCTTGACGTCGTGTTTCCCGGCCCAGTCCAGGACGCGTTCGATCTTGCGCAGATAGGTCTGGCTGTACTGGCCGGGGCGGGGCTCCAGGTCGTCCCAGAAGACGAGGAGGCGGGCGAAGTTGAACCCTTTGGCGCGCATGTCGCGGAAGTGGTTCTCGGTGATCGCGGAGAGGGCGGCGTCGCCGCGGTTCGCCTTGTCCTCGACGTTCCAGCCGCGCAGGGTGAGGGTGCGGCCGCGCTCGTCGGTCAGTGCGGGTATGCCGCCGGGTGAGGCCTCGCGGACGCCGGCCGACCTGCCGTCACCACCGGGCTCCGCGTGGGCGGTCGCCGGCGCGAGCAGCGCGGCGAGGACGGCGCCGGCCGTCAGGGTCAATCGCAACGATCGCAACACAGGGAGCACGGGAAACCTCCGGCACGACGGTGTGTTCGCAGTGCCGGAGATCCCATCAGCTCATCTGACGCTCCATCAAGAGGTCGTCAGGACGATCTTTCCGAAGAGCTCGCCGGAGGCCATCTTCTCGAAGCCCTCCCGCGCCCGGTCCAGCGGCAGGACCTCGTCGACGACCGGCCGGAGCCCCGTCGCGGCGCAGAAGGACAGCAGGTCCTCCAGCTCGTCCTTGGAGCCCATCGTCGAGCCGACGACCTTCAGCTCCAGGAAGAAGATCCGCGTCAGCTCCGCGTGCGCGGGGCGGTCCCCGCTCGTGGCCCCCGAGATGACCAGGGTGCCGCCCGGCCGCAGCGACTTGACCGAGTGGGACCAGGTGGCGGCACCGACGGTCTCGATGACCGCGTCCACGCGCTGCGGCAGCCGCGCCCCCGGCTCGTACGCCTCGACGGCGCCGAGTTCGACGGCGCGCTTGCGCTTGGCCTCGTCGCGGCTGGTGGCGAAGACCCGCAGGCCGGCCGCCTTGCCCAGGGCGATAGCCGCGGTGGCGACGCCGCCGCCCGCGCCCTGGACGAGCACCGAGTCCCCGGGCCGTACACCGGCGTTGGTGAAGAGCATGCGGTACGCGGTGAGCCAGGCGGTGGGCAGACAGGCGGCCTCCTCGAAGGAGAGCTCCTTCGGCTTGGGCAGCACGTTCCAGCTGGGTACGGTCACACGCTCGGCGAAGGTGCCCTGGTACCGCTCGGTGAGGATGGAGCGGGGCTCGTTCGGCCCGACCCCGTGGCCGGTCTGGCCGATCACGGAGTGCAGGACGACCTCGTTGCCGTCCTCGTCGATCCCGGCGGCGTCGCAGCCGAGGATCATCGGCAGCTTCTCCTCGGGCAGCCCGACCCCGCGCAGCGACCACAGGTCGTGGTGGTTGAGCGAGGCGGCCTTGACGGTGACGGTGGTCCAGCCGGGCCGGACCTCGGGCTCGGGGCGTTCGCCCAATTCGAGTCCGTTCAGCGGCTGGTCACGGTCGATTCGGGCGGCGTAGGCAGCGAACATGGCCCCGACCCTAGGGTCCGACAGCCGCGTGACGGAACCACGCACCCGTGTGACACATGCCTCCGCCGCACGCGACAGGGCCCCGTCCCGGCGTGCGGAACGGGGCCCTGTCGGGGCTCAGGAACGAGCTCAGCGGCGCGCGACGCCCTCCGCACGGGCGGCGGCGGCCACCGCGGCCGTCACGGCGGGGGCGACCCGCTCGTCGAACGGCGACGGGATCACGTAATCGGCGGCGAGCTTGTCGCCGACCACGTCCGCGAGCGCGTTCGCCGCGGCGATCTTCATGCCCTCGGTGATCCGGGAGGCCCGGACCTGGAGCGCGCCGGCGAAGATGCCGGGGAACGCGAGGACGTTGTTGATCTGGTTCGGGTAGTCCGAGCGCCCGGTCGCCACGACGGCCGCGTACTTGTGCGCGACGTCGGGGTGGACCTCGGGGTTCGGGTTGGCCATGGCGAACACGAAGGCGTTCGGGGCCATGGACGCGACGGCCTCCTCGGGGACCGTGCCGCCGGAGACGCCGATGAAGACGTCCGCGCCGGCGAGGGCGGTCTCCAGGGAGCCGACCAGGCCCGCCTTGTTGGTGATCTCGGCGAGCTCGCGCTTGACCGGGGTGAGGTCCTCGCGGTCTCGGCTGACGATGCCCTTGCGGTCGGCGACGGCGACGTCGCCGAGGCCGGCCTCCAGCAGGAACTTGGCGATGGCGACTCCGGCCGCACCGGCGCCGGAGATGACCGCGCGCAGGTCGCCGAGGGTCCGGTCGGTCAGCTTCGCCGCGTTACGGAGAGCGGCGAGGGTGACGATCGCGGTGCCGTGCTGGTCGTCGTGGAAGACCGGGATGTCGAGGCGCTCCTGGAGCTTGCGCTCGATCTCGAAGCACCGCGGCGCCGAGATGTCCTCCAGGTTCACTCCGCCGAAGGACGGGGCGAGCCGGACGACCGTCTCGACGATCTCGTCGGCGTCGGTGGTGGCGAGGGCGATCGGGACCGCGTCCACGCCGCCGAACTGCTTGAAGAGGATGGCCTTCCCCTCCATGACCGGGAGGGAGGCCTCCGGGCCGATGTCGCCGAGGCCGAGCACCGCCGTACCGTCGGTCACGACGGCCACGACCTGGGACTTCCAGGTGTAGTCGTTGACCAGCTCGGGCTGCTCGGCGATCGCGGTGCACACCTTTGCGACGCCGGGCGTGTACGCGAGGGACAGGTCGTCCTTGTCCCGGAGGGGGACGGTGGCCTGCACGGCCATCTTGCCGCCCCTGTGGAGGGCGAAGACAGGATCGAAGAGCTCCTCGGGAGCTCCTTCCGTACCGCTGTCATTGCGAGGATTGACGATCTCCGCTGCCATTGGGTTGACCCCTTAGGTCTGTTTCATTTGAGGGTGGCCACTCCTGGTTGAGGAGGGGTGGGGAGGCACCGCGGCCGCCTTGTCTGGCAGCCGCGCGGGCGCGCCGCACAACGCGCCCTGAGCCCCGGATGAGGGGTGTAAGGATCCTTCTTACCGGACGGACGGCACCGCAGACGAGTCCATAACCACTCGGTGATGCGACTCATACCGAGTGCATCGAGACGGGGACGGAGAGCGACACGTCACCCGATGTCCCGATAGATGGGTACTGCACCCGAATGGCGGTCTTCGGCTCGCCCGAATGGTGAGATAAACCGGAGATTCTCCGGTGGTGGGGAAGGGATCCCGGAGAAGATCCGGCCTTGATGTACCGGCCTGTCGGGATTCGGCGGTCACCCGTTACCCGATTTTGACATCCGTGGCCGTCGGTTTGAGGCAGTCCGAATGGCAAGATGCCGTAATCACACGAGGTCACGACACTCGAAGACGCGTCCGTGACCCAGCTGGCAAATCCCTCACACGCCGGAGGAACCCGATCATGACCCGCTCCACGCGCTGTACGACCGCCAAGACCCGCACTTCCCGTCTTGCCGCGGTCGCCGCCATCGCGGTCGTCGGCTCCGTGCTGCTGACCGCCTGTGGCGACCAGACCGAGGGCGGCTCCGCGACCCCGACGAGCGGCGGCTCCGCGGCCACCAACGCCGCCCCGCTCTTCTCGAAGCTCCCGGCCGACATCCAGAAGGCCGGTGTCATCCAGGTCGGCACCGACGCCTCGTACGCTCCGATGGAGTTCACCGAGGGCGGCAAGATCGTCGGCGTCGACCCCGACATCGCCGCGGCCCTGAGCAAGCAGCTCGGCGTCGAGTTCAAGTTCACCTCGGGCACCTTCGACGGTCTGATCACCTCGATCTACACCGGTCGCCAGGACCTGATCATGTCCTCGATGACGGACAACAAGAAGCGCCAGGAGGGCCTGGACGACAACGGGAAGAAGATCGGCAAGGGCATCGACTTCGTCGACTACTTCAGCTCCGGCGTCTCCCTCCTGGTCAAGAAGGGCAACCCGCAGGGCATCAACACCCTCGACGACCTCTGCGGCAAGACCGTGGCCGTCCAGCGCGGCACGATCTACGAGGACACCTTCAAGGCCCAGGCCACGAAGTGCGGCGCCAACAAGCTGACGATCCAGGCCTTCGACACCGACGCCGAGGCCCAGACCCGCGTCAAGGCCGGCGGCGCCGTGGCCGACCTCAACGACTACCCGGTGGCCGCGTACATCGCGAAGACCTCGGGCGGCGGCAACGACTTCGAGGTCGTCGGCAGCCAGAGCGACGTCGGCCTCTTCGGCATCGGTGTCTCGAAGGAGAACACCCAGCTGCGCGACGCCGTCAAGGAGGCCCTCGACGCGATCATCAAGGACGGCACCTACGCCGATGCGCTGAAGAAGTGGAACGTCGAGGACAGCGCCGTGAAGTCGGCCACCGTCAACGCCGGTAAGTGACCTCCCCGCTCCACTGAAGGGCAGTCGTCGTGACTGACAAGATCAGCAAGGACCCGGCCGCCGCTCCGGCCGGGTCCGGCGCCTCGGGCTCCCCGTACGAGGCGATCAAGGCCATCCCCGTGCGGCACTACGGGCGCTGGGTCAGCGCCGTCGTGGTCGTCGCACTGCTCGGCTGGCTCGTCTACGCCTTCTCCCAGGGCAACATCATCTGGGACACGGTGTGGGACAAGGTGTTCGACCCGTCGGTCATCAGCGGCATGTGGAACACGATCATCATCAGCGTCGCCTCGATGGCCCTCGGCCTCGTCCTCGGCGTCGTCTTCGCCGTGATGCGACTGTCCAATAACCCGGTGACGGGCGCGGTCGCCTGGCTGTACATCTGGTTCTTCCGCGGTACCCCGGTCTACGTCCAGCTGCTGGTGTGGTTCAACCTGTCGCTGATCTTCCAGTACATCGACCTCGGGCCGATCTACAAGAACGAGACCGTGGACGTCATGACGCCGTTCATGGTGGCGCTGCTCGGCCTCGGCCTCAACGAGGGCGCCTACATGGCGGAGATCGTCCGCGCGGGCATCCAGTCGGTCGACGAGGGTCAGACCGAGGCGGCGCACGCGCTGGGCATGTCCCAGACGAAGACGATGGGCCGCATCGTGCTCCCGCAGGCGATGCGGGTGATCGTGCCGCCGACGGGCAACGAGTTCATCAACATGCTGAAGACCTCGTCGCTGGTCTCGGCCGTGCAGTACAGCGAGCTGCTGCGGGCCTCGTCGAACATCGGCAGCACGGCCGGTGCCGTGATGGAGATGCTCTTCGTCGCCTCGATCTGGTACCTGGCCCTGACCAGCGTGTTCAGCGTCGGCCAGTACTACCTGGAGCGCCGCTTCGCCCGCGGTTCGACCCGCAACCTGCCGCCCACCCCGCTGCAGCGGGTCAAGGCGAACCTGCTCACGTTCAAGCGCTCTCCGGAGGGGTCACGATGACCGGCCAGCCCATGGTCAAGGCCGAAGGCGTCCACAAGTCCTACGGCGCGGCCCACATCCTCCGGGGCATCGACCTGGAGGTTCAGAACGGCGAGGTCTTCTGCCTCGTCGGCCCGTCCGGCTCCGGCAAGTCGACCTTCCTCCGGTGCATCAACCACCTGGAGCGGGTCGACGGCGGCCGGCTCTCGGTCGACGGCCAGCTGGTCGGCTACCGGGAGAAGAACGGCAAGCTCTACGAGCTGAAGGACAGCGAGGTCGCGACCCAGCGCCGGGACATCGGCATGGTCTTCCAGCGCTTCAACCTCTTCCCGCACATGACGGCCCTGGGCAATGTCATGGAGGCGCCGATCCAGGTGAAGGGCGAGTCCAAGGCCGTGGCCCGCGAGCGGGCCGAGCGGCTGCTGGACCGGGTCGGCCTGGCCGACAAGGCCGGGAACTACCCCACCCAGCTCTCCGGCGGCCAGCAGCAGCGCGTCGCCATCGCCCGAGCGCTGGCGATGGAGCCGAAGCTGATGCTCTTCGACGAGCCGACCTCGGCGCTCGACCCGGAGCTCGTGGGTGACGTCCTCGACGTCATGCGGGACCTCGCCGAGTCGGGCATGACGATGATCGTCGTCACGCACGAGATGGGCTTCGCCCGTGAGGTCGGCGACTCGCTGGTCTTCATGGACGGCGGCGTGGTGGTCGAGTCGGGCAACCCGCGGGACGTCCTGGGCAACCCGCAGCACGACCGGACGAAGGCGTTCCTGTCCAAGGTGCTGTAACGCGTACGGATACGGGGAAGGGGCGGTACGGGGTGACCCGTACCGCCCCTTCCCGCGTTCGGGGCTACTTCACGGCGAGGAGCAGGGTGTCGGAGGGCGAGGCCCAGACGGGCCGGGCCTCGCCGAAGCCGGCGGCGCGGAGGGTGTCGGCGTGCCAGCGCGCGGAGGGCATGTCGCCGTCGGCGTGCTCCCCGTAGATCTCGAAGCGCCGGGCGGTGGGCTCGGCGAGGACCGGGTCCTCGGCGGCCTCGGCCCACCACTCGGCCCAGTCCAGGGCGCCGGAGGCCTTGGCGCGGTCCATGACGGCGTGGCGGTGGGCGCGCTCGGCGGCGTTGATGCGGGGCGTGGCCTCGTCGATCATGTGGTCGGCGTTCATGAAGACGCCGCCGTCCCGGACGAGGCCGGCGACCTGCCCGTAGAGGGCGGTCAGGGGCTCGCTGTGGAGCCAGTGGAGCGCGGTGGCGGTGAGGACGGCGTCGTACGAGTCGTGGGGCAGCCGCGCGGCCCACGCGGGGTCCTTGAGGTCGGCGCTGACGAAGGTGACGCGCTCGTCGCCGGCGAAGTACCCCTCGGCGATGGCGAGGAGGGCGGGGTCGAGGTCGACGCCGGTGCTGGTCGCCTCCGGGAACCTCTGGAGGAGCCGATCCGTGATACTTCCCGTACCGCACGCGAGGTCGAGCACGCGGGGCTTCGGCCCCACGATCGCCTCGACCATGTCGAGCATCACGCGGAACCGCTCCTCGCGGTCCGGCATGTACCACTCCTGCTGACGGTCCCAGCTCTGCTGCCAGGCCGCCCAGTCGGTTCCGGTCATCGCCGTACCCTCCCCTCTTCGTAATACCCTCGAAGGGGAAACAGGCGTTACCCCTTCCGACCGAGACCCTAGCCCGCCGGAGTAAGGACTACAAGTGGAACTGGCCTATTACTCGGATTACGCCGTGCGTCTGGTCAACACCGAGGAGCCGGCTCGCAACAAGGACGCCCTGACCTCCGTCGAGGTGATCCGCGACCTCTTCGGACCGGCCACCCAGATGGCCCGGCGGGCGACCGACTCCGACGTGACCCGCTTCCGCTCGGTCCGCGCCCGCCTGCGGGCGGTCTTCACCGCGGCCGACGAGGGCGACCACACGGGGGCCGTGGACCTGCTGAACTCGCTGCTCCTGGAGTTCCCGGTCAGCCCGCAGATCTCCGGGCACGACACCCTCGACGAGGAGGGCCGCCCCCGCTGGCACATGCACCTCGCCGACCACCCTTCGAACGCGACCGCGGGCTACGCGGCCATCGCGGCGATGGGCCTCGCCTTCCACCTCACGGAGTTCGGCGCGGACCGGCTCGGCCTGTGCCAGGCGCCGCCCTGCCGCAACGCCTACCTCGACACCTCCACCAACCGCTCCCGCCGGTACTGCTCGGACCGCTGCGCGACCCGCGCCAACGTGGCCGCCTACCGGGCCCGCAAGCGCCTGGAGGCCGACCGGTCCGACCACACGGGCCTGACCGCCGAGACCAGCCAGGAGAGCACCACCCCGGCCGAACGCTGACGCCCCGGCGTCACCGGCCGGTACCGCGCCCGCACCCGCCCGAGAACCAGCTCGGGCGGTACGGCCCCGAAGACCCGGCTGTCCCCCTCGGCATCCGGGTTGTCACCCAGCACCCACCAGCCGCCGTCGCGTCGCTCGATCAGCCGCTTCACGATGAGCAGATCCTGCTGGAGCGGATGCCGCAGCACGGCCACGACACCCGGCCGCAACCGTCCGCCGTAGTGCACGAGCAACTGATCGCCGTGAAGCAGCGTGGGCACCATCGACACCCCCGTCACCTCGGCGATCCCGAACGGCGCCCCGGCCCCTTCCACCCGCTCCGGCCCCGATTCCCTCATCCGCACTCCCGGCCCACTAGCCGATCCTCCCGCCGACTCGCCTCGTCCACTCGTACACGAGTCCCATGGTGACCCTGGACTTTTGACCTAAGCCCCAGGGGGCGCCCGCGAAAACGCCCTTCTCACCGAGTAATGTCCCACCTGAGAAGACGATCACGAGGAAGGACGGCTCAATGCTCTCCCGCCTGTTTGCCCCCAAGGTGAAGGTCAGCGCCCACTGCGACCTCCCGTGCGGCGTGTACGACCCGGCCCAGGCCCGCATCGAGGCCGAGTCGGTCAAGGCTGTCCAGGAGAAGTACCTGGCGAACGAGGACGCGCACTTCCGTGCCCGCGCCACGGTCATCAAGGAGCAGCGCGCGGAGCTCGCGAAGCACCACGTCTCCGTGCTCTGGAGCGACTACTTCAAGGCCCCGCACTTCGAGAAGTACCCCGAGCTCAACCAGCTGGTCAACGACACCCTGAAGGCCCTCTCGGCCGCCAAGGCGTCGACCGACCCGAAGACGGGCGAGAAGGCGCTGGAGCTCATCGCCGAGATCGACCGCATTTTCTGGGAGACCAAGAAGGCCTGACCTTCCCCTCCTGCGCGAAGGGGCCCGGCTGCCTGGCAGTCGGGCCCCTTCGTGTCTCCGCGTCAGCCCCGCAGGTGTTCCGTCACCGGAAAGGGCGAGGGCGTCGTAGCCGACCTCGCCGGCGTCGGCGAGGATTTGAGGCTTGAGGCTTGGGATCCCTGGATCGGTTCCACCGGGAGGCTGAAGCGGCGCTTCTCCTTGGAGGTGGCGCCGAGGCGGTCGTAGAAGCGGATCGCGCCCTCGTTCCACGCCGGGGTCTGCCACTGGGTCTCCGCCAGCCCCAGGGCGCGCGCCTCCTCCCGGACGGCCTCGACCAGGCGGGGGCCGAGGCCGTGGCCGCGGGCCGTGGAGGTGAGGTAGAGGCAGTCCATGTTGAGGTACTCGGCGCCGTCCCAGGTGGAGAGTTCGGGCGCGCAGGTGGCATAGCCCGCGAGGCTGCCGTCCGGGAGCTCGGCGACGAGGCAGCGGAGGCGGGACCCGGCGCCGAAGAGGAGGCGGGAGAGGCGGGTCGCCAGGTCCGGCGCCGGGGGCGCGGCCTTCTCGTAGGCGGCGTGCTCGGCGACGAGTTCGACGACCCGCCCCAGGTCCTCGGGGCGGGCGTGCCGCACGACGGCCGTCCCGCCGCCACCGTCAGGATCGCTCATACGGTCATCATGCACGGTCCCACCGACAGCCCGGCCTCCGCGCCCTGGCGGCACAGCCACTCGCGGTACGGGACGGCCCGCAGGGCGGCCTCGCGGTAGGCGGCGGCCAGTTCCGCGTACAGCGTGTCCAGGGCCGCCCCGGGGCGCGCGTACAGCAGGAGCCGGACCGCCAGCGGATCGCCGCGCAGGGGCCGGATCGCCATGTCCTCGCGCGGGACCGAGGTCGGCTGGCAGGGGGCGACGGCCTCGCCGAGGACGATGAGGGAGGCGGCCGTGTGGTAGTCGCCGTGGAGCAGCGGCGGGTCGATGCCGGCGGCGCTCAGGACCCGTCGGAGGCCGTCCCATTCGCCGTCCACGGTCGGGTCGACCATCCAGTGGTCGCGGGCGAGGTCGGCGAGGTCGACCACCGGCCGGGCGGCGGCGGGGTGGTCGCGGGCCATGGAGACGAACTGCGGTTCGCGGGCGACCAGGACCCGCCGCTGCAGGCCCTCGGGGACCCGTAACGGGCAGCCCTCGACCTCGTGGACGAAGGCCACGTCGAGCTGGCCGTCGGCGACGGTGCGCAGCAGCGCGTTGGCGGAGACGTCCACCCGGAGGCCGACGTCGGTGCCGGGCAGCCGCTGGCGGAGCCGGCGCAGCCAGCCGGGGAGCGCCCGGCTGGCGGTGGAGCCGACGCGGAGTCCGGGGCCGTCGGCGCGGGCGACCGCGGCCCGGGTCTCGGTGACCAGTGCGGCCATGTCCGCGACCAGGGGGCGGGCGCGGCTGAGCACGGAGCGGCCGAGCGGGGTGGGCAGGCAGCCGGTGCGGCCGCGGGAGAAGAGCTCGGCGCCCAGGGAGTTCTCGATCCGGCGCAGCTGGGTGGTCAACGAGGGCTGGCTCATGCCCAGTTGCCGCGCCGCCTTGTGCAGGCTGCCCGCGTCCGCGATGGCGCAGAGCGCGCGCAGATGTCTCACCTCCAGCTCCATGCCCCGAGGGTAGGGCGGCGGCCTGCGTCGCACCAGACAGCCGGATGGCGTCAAATACCTTGGTTTGCAAGGCAGTTACATGCCCGCGGCGAGGGTGATGCGAGCGGGCTATCGGTGGTTGACATCATCCCCACCCGCCCCGGCTTCCCCGAGACTCGCTCCGACCCCCTACAGGAGGAGCCCCCCATGCGTCACCCCAAGGTCCTCAACTCCGTGCTGACCGCCGCCCTCGGCCTCGGTCTCGCCGCCTCCCTCGGCACGGCCCCGGCCGCGGCCGTGGACGCCGGCGCCGCCACCGTGGCGTACGCCGGGTCGGCCGAGGAGGCCAGGGCGAACCAGGCCTTCTTCGACGCCGTCGTGAAGTCGGTGGCGAAGAAGCGGGCCGCCAACCCGGGCGCGGTCGCCGTCACCGTCGTCTACAGCGCGTCCAACGCGCCGACCTTCCGCACCCAGATCGCCCGCTCCACCCAGATATGGAACAGCTCGGTGGTGAACGTCCGGCTCGTCGAGGGCAGCAACCCGGACTTCCGGTACTACGAGGGCAACGACTCGCGCGGCTCGTACGCGAGCACCGACGGTCACGGCAGCGGCTACATCTTCCTCGACTACCGGCAGAACCAGCAGTACAACTCCACCCGGGTGACCGCCCACGAGACCGGCCACGTCCTCGGCCTGCCGGACCACTACAGCGGCCCGTGCAGCGAGCTGATGTCGGGCGGCGGCCCCGGCACGTCCTGCCAGAACGCCCAGCCGAACGCCCAGGAGCGCTCCCGCGTCGACCAGTTGTGGCGGTACGGGCTCGCCTCCGCCTTCAAGACCTCCTGACCGTCCGGCCACCTGACCGTCCGGCCCCGGGGGATCTCCCCGCACGAAGAAGACGGCGGCGCCCCGCGAGGGGCGCCGCCGTCCGGCGTTCGGGTTCGGGGTCCGGGACCGGGTCCGGGACGCGGGGGTGTCAGGCCGCCTGGAGAAGACGGCGGCCGAAGTCCGCACCGGGCGGAAGCTGGCGCCGGACCCGTTCGAGCGCCCCGTCGAAGTCACCCCCGGCGACGCACGACTCGAAGGCGGCGCCACCGTAGTGGAGCGTCAGGCTGAGGTCCGAGCGCTCACCGAGCGTCAGCAGGCAGCTCAGGGTGGCCGGCTGGGAGACGCCGTCCATGACGACGGGGAGCGGCAGGTCCCACTCCAGCACGCAGCCTCCGAGGGCCTGCCCGCCCTCCTCGGCAGCGCTGAGCGCGGCGAAGGTCGCGCCCGTGTACTCGACCCCCCTGATCCGGGTGGCGACCCGCCGCCCGTCGGCCGTGATGACGATCGCTTCCGCGCCGCTGCGGTCCCGGTACCAGCCGGTCCAGACTTCCGTCGACTCCGATGACATGCGCGGACTGTAGCGGTATGACCGGCTCCGGCGCTCGTCCGGTCACCCAGTGGTCGGACTTCTCCCGATCTCACCGTTCTTGCCGGTCACCTGCGTGCTGGCGGCTTCCGCACCCTCGTGCAGTCGGCACTCCGGATTGCCGCAGGGCTGTACGTGCCACTCCGGCACCCAGGCCCCGAGGACCTTGTGCCGGGTGGCCACGGTGGCGCGCGGTCGGCCGCAGGCCGGGCAAGTGAACTCGACCCGGGGGTCCCGCGTCGTGCGAGGCTCCTCTTCACCCATGCTTCCAGGGTAGGTCGCCCCGCACGGACCCGCTTCCCGCCGCTACCGCTTCCGCGTGTACGTACGGACGAGCACGCCGTTGTCGAAGGTGTGCACCTCGCCCAGCGTGAAGTCGCGGGGCTCGAAGCCGGCGCCGAACATCGGCATGCCGGAGCCGTAGACCTGCGGGTACGTCTTGATGACCAGCTCGTCGATCTCCTCGATGAGCTCGCCCGCGATGGTGGAGCCGCCGCAGAGCCAGATGCCCAGGGGGCTGTCCTCGGCCTTGAGCTCACGGACCCGGCCGACGAGGTCGTCGGCGATCAGCTCGACGTTGGGGTCGGGCGACTCGGCCAGCGAGCGGGTGGCGACGAACTCGCGCAGGTGGTTGTACGGGCTGGTGACGCCGATGTCCAGCGCGAGCTGGTACGACCGCATCCCCTGGATGACGGTGTCGAAACGCTTGTTGTCGCCGTCGATCCCGACCGTCTCCCGACCCTGCGTCGGGATCGTCTCCGGGTAGCGGGCACCCATGAACTGCAGGAGCGGCGCGTCCACGAACTTGTACATGGACGCGGCATCGCCCTCGGGGTCACCGATGAAGCCGTCGATGGTGCAGGCGATGTAGTAGGTGAGCTTGCGCAAACCGGTCCTCTTCGTCTTCGGGAAGTGGGCTGCAGTCGCAACCACGACGGATATAGTGCTTCACCTGTAGTGGTTACGCAAGCCCTATTTTCGAAGAGTTCGAAGAGTCGGAAGAGTTCGAAGAGCTTGGAGAGCTTGGAGAGCTCGAAGAAGGACGCTCAGCACGGAAGGGGCCCGACGTGGCCAGAAACCCGGAACGCCGTACGACGCTGCTCGACGCCGCGATCGAGGTCCTGGCCGACGAAGGTGCCCGCGGGCTGACCTTCCGGGCCGTCGACGCCGGGGCGGGGGTCCCCACGGGCACGTCGTCCAACTACTTCAACGACCGGGACCAGCTGCTCTCCGAGGTCGCCGAGCGGATCTTCGTCCGGCTGACCCCCGAGCCCGGCGCCATCGACGCCGCGCTGCTGCCGGAGCCCAGCCGCGCCCTCGTCGTCGAGCTGATGCGCTGGGTCGCCCGGCGCATGACCACCGAGCGCACCTGCTACCTGGGCCTCTTCGAGCTGCGCCTGGAGGCCGCGCGCCGCCCGGAGCTGCGGAACCGATTCACCGAGGTGCTCCGCGCCGACCTCGCCATGAACATCCGGCTGCACGTCGACTCGGGGATGCCCGGCGACGCGGACACGGTCCGGGTGCTCTACCTCGCCCTCACCGGGCTGCTGCTCGACCACTTCACCGTCCCCGGCCTCCACGCCGAACGGGACCTGGACGACCTGGTCGAGACCGTGGTCAACCGGATCGTCCCCGAGGCGTGACCACGGCCCCGGGCGTCAGCGCGTACGCCGGGTGACGAACTCCGCGAGGGCGAGCAGGTCCCCCGCCGCCGCCAGATCCGGAACCGCCTGCGCCAGGTACTCGACGGCGCGGCCCATGCTCTCGGCCGCCTGGGCCTGCGCCCAGTCCCGGCCGCCGGCCCGCTCGACCGCGTCCGCCGCCGCCCGTACCGCCTCCGCGTCGAGGGTCGGACGGGAGTACAGCTCGGCGAGCTCGTCCCCCGCCGGGGTCCCCGAGGCGAGCGCCGCCACCACCGGCAGCGACTTCTTGTGGGCGACGAGGTCCGCGCCGGCCGGCTTGCCCGTCCGGTCCGGGTCGCCCCAGATCCCGATGAGGTCGTCGATCAGCTGGAAGGCGAGTCCGGCCTCCCGGCCGAAGGAGTCCATCGCCGCGACCTCCTCCTCGCCCGCGCCCGCGTAGAGCGCGCCGATGGCGCAGGAGGCGCCGAGCAGGGCCCCGGTCTTGGCGGTGGCCATGGCCAGGCACTCGTCGAGCGTGACGTCACGCGGGGCGCGCTGCTCGAAGGCGCAGTCCGCCTGCTGCCCGGCGCAGAGCTCGATGACGCAGGCGGCGAGGCGCGCGGAGGCGGCCGCCGACGCGGGGTGCGGGTCCTCGGCGAGCAGCCGCAGGGCGAGGGCGCTCATCGCGTCGCCGGCGATCAGCGCGTCCGGGATCCCGAAGACGGTCCAGGCGGTGGGCCGGTGCCGCCGGGTCGGGTCCTCGTCGACGATGTCGTCGTGGAGCAGGGTGAAGTTGTGGGCGAGCTCGACCGCCGCGGCGGCCTTCACGGCCTGGGCCGACTCGGCTCCGAGGGCGCGGGCCGCCGCGAGGACCAGGGCCGGGCGGATCGCCTTGCCCGCCTGTCCCGCGGCCGGGGTGCCGTCGGCGTGCTCCCAGCCGAAGTGGTACATCGCCACACGCCGTATGGAGCCCGGCAGGGACTCGACGGTCGAGCGGAGTTGGGGATTGACAGCGGTCCGCGTCTGGTCCAGGAGCATCACGGCCCCCTGACCGTCGGTGACGGTATCCGCGCTGGTCATGGTCACGGTCACTTCCTTCATGTCCTTCGCGGCGATGCGCGGAGATACCGCGCTGCGATGCTGCGCGGCGCCGGCGCCGGGGAACGCCCGGGGGCGGGAGGGTTCGAACCCCGCCCCCGGGGCGTTCGGCGGCTCAACGCCAGCGGCTGACCTCGACGTTCTCCAGGACGCCGAGCGCGTCCGGGACGAGGATGGCCGCCGAGTAGTAGGCCGTGACCAGGTAGGAGATGATCGCCTGCTCGTCGATGCCCATGAAGCGGACGGAGAGGCTGGGCTCGATCTCGTCGGGGAGGCCGGTCTGGTGGAGGCCGATCACGCCCTGGTCGGCCTCGCCGGTACGCATGCAGATGATCGAGGTCGTCCGGGCGTCCGAGACCGGGATCTTGTTGCACGGGAAGATCGGCACACCGCGCCAGGTCGGGATGCGGTTGCCGTTGACCTCGATGGTCTCGGGCACGAGGCCCCGCTTGTTGAGCTCGCGCCCGAAGGCGGCGATGGCGCGCGGGTGGGCGAGGAAGAGCTTCGAGCCCCGGCGGCGGGAGAGCAGCTCGTCCATGTCGTCGGGGCTGGGGGCGCCGTCGTGGGGCTGGATCCGCTGCCCGTAGTCGCAGTTGGAGAGGAGACCGAACTCCTTGTTGTTGATGAGCTCGTGCTCCTGGCGCTCGCGGAGCGCCTCGACCGTGAGCCTCAACTGCTGCTCGGTCTGGTTCATCGGCTGGTTGTAGAGGTCGGCGACGCGGCTGTGCACCTTCAGCACGGTCTGGGCGACGCTGAGCTCGTACTCGCGGGGCGAGGCGTCGTAGTCGACGTAGGTGTGCGGGACGATCGCCTCGCCGACATGGCCGGCGGAGAGGTCGATCGCGGCCTCGCCGTAGTTGTTGGTGCGCTGATCGGGCAGTGCGGCCACACCCGCGAGGTGGGCGGCGAGCGAGCCGGCCCGGTCCGCGAGGTTCCGTACGTCGTCCCGGGTGAGCTCCAGGACCGTGCAGGCGGTGGCGGCGCGGGCGGTCCACTCCCAGACGGCGTCGTCTCGGACCAGCGCGGACTCGCCGAGGTAGGCGCCGTCGGCGAGGACACCGAGGACGGCCTCGTCTCCGTACGGCCCCTCGCCGATCTGCTCGATGCGGCCGTGCGCGAGGAGGTACACGCGGTCGGTGGCCGCGCCCACGGGCGCGATGATCTCGCCCGCCGCGTACTCCCGCTGCGTGCAGCGGGAGGCGAGCTCGGTCAGGGCGTCCTCGTCCTCGTATCCGCGCAGGGCGGGGAGCTCGCCGAGCTCGGCGGGGATGACCGCGACACGCTGACCCGTCTGGACGAAGGTGACACGGCCGTCACCCACGGAGTAGCTGAGCCTGCGGTTCACGCGGTACGTACCGCCCTGCACCTGCACCCACGGCATCATGCGCAGCAGCCACCGGGAGGTGATCTCCTGCATCTGCGGGGCGGACTTGGTGGTCGTGGCGAGGTTCCGCGCTGCGGCGGTACCGAGACTCTGCTGCGGTGCCTGATCCACGCGGACCTCGTCGCCAACCGAACCAACGGACATGGAACTCCCTCTCGTATGCCTGAGTTTCGAGGGAAGCCTTTCAGCACGGAGTGTGTCCGCGCCATTACACATTCGGGTGGGACTGTTCGACGATCTTCGGGGCATGTCACGCGATTTCCCCCCGAACAGAGGAGCACCACCGGCCCCACGCCACAGTGTCCGGATCGGCTCGCACACGGCCCGAACGGATGGCAGTCGAGTGGCGGACTCCGGTACTCCGGAAGCTCACCCGTTCCCCCGGAAGGGAGTCGGTCATGGCCTCACCCATGTCCGCGAGCAGGTTCCTCGACGCGCTGCGCGACGAGGGCCTCGCGGTCGTCCAGGTCGGCGACTGGTCCACCCACAACCGCAACCACAAGGGCCCCTGGGGCCCGGTGCACGGCGTGATGATCCACCACACCGTGACCCGGGGCACCGCGAGCACCGTCCGGATCTGCCGGGACGGCTACGAGGCCCTCCCGGGGCCGCTCTGCCACGGCGTGATCGCCAAGGACGGGACCGTCCACCTCGTCGGCTACGGCCGCGCCAACCACGCGGGGCTCGGCGACGACGAGGTGCTCAGGGCGGTCATCGCCGAGAAGCGCCTGCCGCCGGACGACGAGGCCACGACGGACGGCAACCGGCACTTCTACGGCTTCGAGTGCGAGAACCTCGGGGACGGCAAGGACCCGTGGCCGAAGGTCCAGCTGGACGCCATCGCGAAGGCGGCGGCGGCCGTGTGCCGGGTGCACGGCTGGACGCAGCGCTCGGTCATCGGGCACCGGGAGTGGCAGCCGGGGAAGGTGGACCCGCGCGGCTTCACGATGGCCTCGATGCGGGAGCGCGTCGCCGACGTGCTGCGCTGAACCGAACCGGCCCGCGCGACCGCCGAGCGACCGGCGCCCGCACGGCCGCCGCGCACCGCCCCGCGCGACGGCCGAGCGACCGGCCCGCGCGGTCGGCCCGCGCGGTCGGGACAATGGCCGGGTGAACGCGTTCGACCTCTCCCGCCTGCGGCCCCGGCTCCCCTCACCCCTGGAGCCGGTGGAGGACGAGCGCTTCACCCGGCGCGGTCTCACGCTGCTGCTCAAGCGCGAGGACCTCATCCATCCCGACCTGCCGGGCAACAAGTGGCGCAAGCTCGCGCTCAACCTGCGCGCGGCGGACGGCCGGCCCGTGCTCACCTTCGGCGGCGCGTACTCGAACCACCTCCGCGCGACGGCCGCCGCCGGCCGGCTCCTCGGCTTCCCCACGACGGGGATCGTCCGCGGCGACGAGCTCGCCGGCCGCCCGCTCAACCCGTCCCTCGCGCGCTGCGCGGCGGACGGGATGCGGCTGGAGTTCGTGGACCGCGCCACGTACCGCGCGAAGAACGACCCCGGCACGCTGGCCGCGCTGCTGGCAGGGGCCCCCGCCGACACGTACGTCGTCCCGGAGGGCGGCAGCAACACGCTCGCCGTGCACGGGTGCGTGGAGCTGGGCCGCGAGCTCGCCGGGGCGGCGGACGTGGTCGCCGTCGCCTGCGGCACGGGCGGCACCCTCGCGGGCCTCGCGGCCGGCCTCTCCCCCGGGCAGCGCGCAGTGGGCGTCCCGGTCCTCAAGGGCGGCTTCCTGGGCGCGGAGGTCCGTTCCCTCCAGGAGGCGGCGTTCGGCGGCCCGCGCGGCGTCTGGGCCCTCGACGAGCGCTTCCACGGCGGCGGTTACGCCCGTACGAGCCCGGTTCTGGAGGCGTTCGCACAGGACTTCGAGGCGCGGCACGGACTCGCCATCGAGCGGCTGTATGTCGCCAAAATGCTGCACGGGCTCGTGACCCTCGCGGAGGAGGGCGCGTTCCCGGCGGGTACCCGGATCGCGGCGGTGGTGACGGGCGCGCCGGACCCGCTCTAGTCCTCCGCCCCCGGTCCGCCGCCCCCGGTCCGCGGCCTCAGCCCGCCGCCCCGATCCGCCGCCCCGGACCACCGCCTCAGTCCGCAATCTCCTCGCGGTACGCGGCGGCCTCCTCCAGGTCGAGCCGGCGGAGCAGCGTACGCATCATCTCGTCGTCGATCCGGCGCGCGTCGCGCAGCCGCACGAAGACCTCGCGTTCGGCGTCGATCATCTCGCGGGAGAGCCGCCGGTAGGTGTCGTCCGCCGTCTCCCCGGTGGCCTCGTTGACCGCCCCGAGCCGCTCCCACACGGAGTTCCGGCGCCGTTCCAGGACCGTTCGCAGCCGGTCGGCGAGGGGCTGCGGCAGGGCGTTGCGCTCGTCGGCGAGGAGCTCGTCGAGGCGTTCCTCGGCGGCCCGGGAGGCCTCGCTCTGGGCCTGCGCCTCGGCGAGCGTCTCGGCGTACCGGTCGCGTCCGGGAAGCTTCAGGAACCGGATGAGCGGGGGCAGGGTGAGGCCCTGCACCACCAGCGTGCCGATGACGGTGGTGAAGGTGAGGAAGAGGACGAGGTTGCGGGCCGGGAACTCCACCCCGTCCGTGACGACGGGGATGGAGAAGGCGATCGCGAGGGAGACCACTCCGCGCATGCCGGCCCAGCCGACGACGAGCGGAGCCTTCCAGTCCACCCCCGGCTCTCGCTCGCGCACGCGCGCGGAGAGCCATCGGGGCAGGAAGGTCGCCGGGTAGACCCAGACGAAGCGGACGACGACGACGGCCACGAAGACGCCGACCGCGTACCGGACCGCTTCTCCGATGCCGTACTGGCCGAGGCCCTGGACGACGTACGGCAGCTGGAGGCCGATGAGGGCGAAGACGGCGGATTCCAGGACGAAGGCGACCATCTTCCAGACGGCCTCCTCCTGGAGCCGGGTCGCGAAGTCGACCTGCCAGGCGCGGTGGCCGAGGAAGAGGCCGACCACGACGACGGCGAGGACTCCGGAGGCGCCGACCTCCTCGGCGGCCGCGTAGGCGACGAAGGGGATGAGGAGGGAGAGGGTGTTCTGGAGGAGGGAGTCGCCGAGGCCGCGGCGGAGCCAGTGGATGGGGACCATGAGGACCAGGCCGACGCCGATCCCGCCGATGGACGCGAGCGCGAACTCCCCGATGCCGCCGGCCCAGCTGATGCCCTCGCCGACCGCCGCCGCGAGGGCGACCTTGAAGGCGGTGATGGCGGTGGCGTCGTTCACCAGGGACTCGCCCTGGAGGATCGTGGTGATCCGGTTGGGCAGACCGAGCTTGCGGGCGATGGCGGTGGCGGCGACCGCGTCCGGCGGGGCGATCACCGCGCCGAGCACGAGCGCGGCGGTGAGCGGCAGGTCGGGGACGAGGACGTACGCGAGCCAGCCCACCGCCACCGTGGCGAAGAGGACGTAGCCGACGGAGAGCAGGGCGACGGGCCGGATGTTGGCCCGCAGGTCGAGGTAGGAGGACTCGACCGCCGCCGTGTAGAGGAGCGGGGGCAGGATCAGCGGCAGCACGATGTGCGGGTCGAGCGTGTAGTCGGGCACTCCGGGGACGTACGAGGCGGCGAGGCCGGCCGCGACCAGGAGCAGCGGGGCCGGCACCGGGGTCCTGCGGGCGATCCCCGCGATCGCGGCGCTCGCCGCCACCAGTGCCACCAGCTGCAGTGCGTCCATGCCCGTCCCCGTCTCCTGCCGCAACGTAACCTGGCCATCATGAGCGAGTGCCTCCACGTTGCCGAAATGCCGCGCCCCGAACCGGCGCCGCTGGCCGACACCTGCCCCGAGTGCCTGGCGGACGGGACGCACCCGGTGCAGCTGCGGCTCTGCCTGAGCTGCGGGCACGTCGGCTGCTGCGACTCCTCGTCGGGGCGGCACGCGACGGGGCACTTCTCCTCCACCGGGCACCCGGTGATGCGGACCTTCGAACCGGGCGAGGCCTGGCGCTGGTGCTTCGTGGACGGTGCGATCGTCTGACCGCCGTCCGACAGGCGGTTCGTCCGGCCGTCCTTCCGACGGTTCGACCGCCTCGCGGTTGGGTACGTCATCCCTCCGCCGGTCGCTCGGTTCCGGCCCCGCAAAACCCCTGTCCACCGTCCGCACCCGTGGGCCTACCATGGGTGACGAGCTGTGAACGGGGGACCGCGGGGCTTGCGGCGACACGGCGGGACGGATCGCGATAGCGTCACGGCGGACTGCGCAGCCCCCTGCGTACCGCCCGGTTCGGGGCCTCTCCCCCCGGACCCCGAATGAGCTTGTGCCACCTTGGAGGTGAGGGTGTCCCAGATCACAGGCGAGCCCGGGACCCAGGACTTCGTGGAAGTCCGGCTGCCCGCTGCGGGTGCCTATCTGTCCGTGCTGCGTACGGCCACGGCCGGCCTCGCGGCGCGCTTGGACTTCACCCTCGACGAGATCGAGGACTTGCGGATCGCGGTCGACGAGGCCTGCGCCATCCTGCTCCAGCAGGCCGTGCCGGGATCCGTCCTCAGCTGTGTCTTCCGGCTGGTCGACGACTCGCTGGACGTGACGGTCTCCGCCCCGACGACCGACGGCCGGGCGCCGGAGCGGGACACCTTCGCCTGGACGGTGCTGTCGGCACTGGCCGGGAAGGTGGAGTCGTCGGTGGCCGATGACCGTACGGTCTCGATCAGCCTGTACAAACAGCGCGGCGCGGGGCCAGGCCCGGCGTGAGGAGCGGGGACGCGACGGCCGGCATCCCTGAGCAGCAGGCGCGGCCGCATGAGGTCGCTACGGAGCAGGCGGACCAGATGAGCGAGCACGAGCAGCACCACGTGGTTCCCGAGACACCCGGCGTCTCGGCGGACCCCGAGACCTCCAGGGCTTCCGAGGGCTCCTCCGTGGGCTCCTCCGAGGCTTCCGGCACGCGGAGCGCCGAAGAGGCCGGCCCGGAGCAGGAGGCGGCCGAGGTGGCCGGGGCTGCGGCGGAGACGGAGAAGGCCGACGCGGCCGAAGAGGCCGGCGAGGCCCCGGAGGCCCCCGTCGTCCCGGCTCCGAACGACCGGAGCGGCGCCCGCGCCCTCTTCGTCGAGCTGCGCGAGCTGCCGGAGGGCTCCCTCGAGAAGGCGGAGCTGCGCAACCGGCTGGTCCGGATGCACCTGCCGCTGGTGGAGCACCTGGCCCGGCGCTTCCGCAACCGCGGCGAGCCGCTGGACGACCTGACGCAGGTGGCGACGATCGGCCTGATCAAGTCGGTGGACCGGTTCGACCCGGAGCGCGGGGTCGAGTTCTCGACATACGCGACCCCGACGGTCGTCGGCGAGATCAAGCGCCACTTCCGCGACAAGGGGTGGGCGGTCCGCGTGCCCCGCCGCCTCCAGGAGCTGCGGCTCTCGCTGACCACGGCGACGGCGGAGCTCTCCCAGCAGCACGGCCGCTCCCCGACGGTGCACGAGCTGGCCGAGCGGCTCGGGATCTCGGAGGAGGAGGTCCTGGAGGGCCTGGAGTCGGCGAACGCCTACTCGACGCTCTCCCTGGACGTCCCCGACACGGACGACGAGTCGCCGGCCGTGGCGGACACGCTGGGCGCGGAGGACGAGGCCCTGGAGGGTGTCGAGTACCGCGAGTCACTCAAGCCACTCCTGGAGGACCTGCCGCCCCGGGAGAAGCGGATCCTGCTGCTGCGCTTCTTCGGGAACATGACGCAGTCGCAGATCGCGCAGGAGGTCGGCATCTCGCAGATGCACGTATCTCGGCTGCTGGCTCGGACCCTGGCGTCGCTTCGGGAGAAACTTTTGGTGGAGGAGTAGGGCCGAAGGCTCTACAAAGGGTCCTGACCGGGGCGCCGGATGCCGAGCGCCTCGGTCGTGGCCGGGTTCACCAGGAGGACGAGCCCGGTGACGGCGAGGACGCCGAGGACGATGCCGGCCGGGATCATCGCGCTGTCCGCCTGGAGCATCTGCCAGGCGACCGGCAGCGCCAGGATCTGCGTGATGACGGCCGGCCCGCGGCTCCAGGCACGGCGCAGCCAGAGGCCTCGGGCGGCGGCGAGCGGGATCAGGCCGAGTGCGACAAGCGTCACGGCGCCGGTCAGGGCTCCGGTGAGGTCGCCGGCCTCGCCCGTGAGCGAGTTCACCAGCATGTACACGCCACCGGCGACGAGCCCGAGGGCCTCGATTCCGGCCACGGCCGCGGCGGCGGCGAGGCGGGTGGGGCGGGGGGTCTGCTCCGTACTGCTGCTCATAGAGGGCAGGGTAACCGGCCGCCCCGAAGACCCGGCCCGGAAGTCCCGCCCTGTGGTCCGGCGGGTGTCCGGCGGGTGGGCATGGGCTGGGATCGGTACCGCCGGGTAGGTACCCTGGCGCTCATGCGCGCACTTCTCGTGGTCAATCCGGCAGCCACCACCACCAGTGCCCGCACCCGTGACGTGCTCATCCACGCGCTGGCGAGCGAGATGAAGCTGGAGGCGGTCACCACCGAGTACCGCGGGCACGCGCGCGACCTGGGACGGCGGGCCGCCGACTCGGGCAACATCGACCTCGTCGTGGCCCTCGGCGGCGACGGCACGGTCAACGAGGTCGTCAACGGTCTGCTGCACGGCGGGCCCGATCCGGACCGGCTGCCGGGCCTCGCGGTCGTCCCCGGCGGCTCGACCAACGTCTTCGCCCGCGCGCTCGGACTGCCGAACGACGCCGTGGAGGCGACCGGCGCCCTGCTCGACGCGTTGCGTGAGCGGCGGGCACGCACAGTGAGCCTGGGGCTCGCGGCCGGGACGCCGGGCACCGAGGACGAGGCGGTGCCCTCGCGCTGGTTCACCTTCTGCGCCGGCCTCGGATTCGACGCGAGCGTCATCGGCCGAGTCGAACAGCAGAGGGAGCGCGGGAAGAGATCCACACACGCCCTTTATCTGCGCCAGGTGTTCCGCCAGTTCCTGGAGGAACCGAACCGGCGGCACGGCACGATCACCCTGGAGCGCCCCGGCGCGGAGCCGGTCGAGGACCTGGTCCTCTCCATAATCTGCAACACCTCCCCCTGGACCTACCTGGGCAATCGTCCGGTGTACGCGTCCCCGGAGGCGTCCTTCGAGACCGCTCTCGACGTGCTCGGACTGAGCCGTCTCTCGACCCCGGCGGTGGCCCGGTACGCCACTCAGCTGCTCACTTCCACGCCGGAACGGGGTCCGCGGGGCAAGCACGCCATATCCCTGCACGACCTGACCGACTTCACCTTGCATTCCAAGGTCCCGCTCCCCCTCCAGATGGACGGAGACCACCTCGGACTGCGTACGAGCGTGACGTTCACAGGCGTACGCCGTGCACTGCGTGTGATTGTGTGAGTGGAAGGGCCCAAAGTCCTTTCACTCGAACGTTTAGGCTGGCATCCATCCCTTAGAAGTACGGCTGTGACCTAGCAGACACCGAGGAATCAAAAAAAACTTTCCGGAAGGGGTTGTATCCGTTGCCGAGGTTTGCGAGTCTCTTCTTGGCGATCGGGACGGCCCGCAAGACCGGCCTCCACTGAGAGCCAGAACCCCTCCTCAACACCTGGACCACACCAGTTCATCTGGCAGTCGGCCCTTCCCTTGCGGGGGGATTCGTGAAAGCGTTCACATTCACAAGCAACTTGCATGTCACATCAAGACATGTCACACCAAGAGAGGTAGCAGCCATGGACTGGCGTCACAACGCCGTTTGTCGTGAGGAAGACCCCGAGCTGTTCTTCCCCATCGGCAACACCGGTCCTGCGCTGCTGCAGATCGAGGAAGCCAAGGCCGTCTGCCGCCGCTGCCCCGTCATGGAGCAGTGCCTGCAGTGGGCGCTCGAGTCCGGCCAGGACTCCGGCGTCTGGGGTGGCCTCAGCGAGGACGAGCGCCGCGCAATGAAGCGTCGTGCCGCTCGCAACCGGGCGCGTAACGCCAGCGCCTGACGCCCCACCGAAAGCCTGAGGCCAGCGGCGCATACATCGCGTATGCAATCACCGCCCTCGAGTCGCAGCGCGCAGCAGTAACCCACAGCATTCGAGCCCCGGACCGATCTCCTCGGTCCGGGGCTCGCTGCTGTACGTCACGGGGCCCGCTCCCCCGCCGCCGGGCGGGGGCCGAACCTCACTTCTGCGGGTGTACGGGGATGTCGAGGATCACCTTCGTGCCGCGCCCGGCGCCGGGCACCATGTCGAAGCTGCCGCCCAACTCCCCCTCCACCAGCGTCCGTACGATCTGAAGACCGAGGTTGCCGGCCCGCTGCGGGTCGAATCCCTCGGGCAGACCGCGGCCGTCGTCCTGGACCGTGATCAGGAGCCGGGCGTCGGCGCGGGGCTCGCCGCGGACGGCGGTGACCTCGACGGTGCCCTGCTCGCCCTGGGTGAAGGCGTGCTCCAGGGCGTTCTGGAGAATCTCCGTCAGGACCATGGAGAGCGGGGTCGCGACCTCGGCGTCGAGGATGCCGAAGCGGCCGTTGCGCCGGCAGGTGACCTTGCCGGGCGAGATCTCGGCGACCATCGCGATCACCCGGTCGGCGATCTCGTCGAACTCGACCCGTTCGTCCAGGTTCTGGGACAGCGTCTCATGGACGATGGCGATCGAACCGACGCGCCGTACCGCCTCGTTGAGCGCCTCGCGGCCCTGGTCGGAGTCCATCCGGCGGGCCTGGAGGCGCAGCAGGGCGGCCACCGTCTGGAGGTTGTTCTTCACCCGGTGGTGGATCTCCCGGATGGTGGCGTCCTTGGTGATCAACTCGCGCTCGCGACGGCGCAGTTCGGTGACGTCACGGAGCAGGACGAGCGAACCGATCCGGGTGCCCTTCGGCTTGAGCGGGATCGCCCGGAGCTGGATCACCCCGCCGCTGCCCTCGACCTCGAACTCGCGCGGCGCGTAGCCGGAGGCCAGCTTGACCAGGGCCTCGTCCACCGGGCCGCGGGAGGGGGCGAATTCGGCGGTGATCTGGCCGAGGTGCTGGCCTACGAGGTCGGCGGCGAGACCGAGCCGGTGGTACGCGGAGAGGGCGTTGGGCGAGGCGTACTGGACGACGCCGTCCGCGTCCAGGCGGACCAGGCCGTCGCCGGCGCGGGGCGAGGAGTCCATGTCGACCTGCTCGCCGGGGAAGGGAAACGATCCGGCGGCGATCATCTGGGCGAGGTCGGAGGCGGACTGGAGGTAGGTGAGCTCCAGCCGGGAGGGGGTGCGGACGGTGAGCAGGTTGGTGTTGCGGGCGATCACGCCGAGGACCCGGCCCTCGCGGCGCACGGGGATGGACTCCACCCGCACCGGGACCTCCTCGCGCCACTCCGGGTCGCCCTCGCGGACGATCCGGCCCTCGTCGAGGGCGGCGTCGAGCAGGGGGCGGCGGCCGCGCGGCACCAGGTGGCCGACCATGTCGTCCTGGTAGGAGGTGGGGCCGGTGTTCGGCCGCATCTGCGCGACGGAGACGTATCGCGTGCCGTCGAGGGTAGGAACCCACAGGACGAGGTCGGCGAAGGAGAGGTCGGAGAGCAGCTGCCACTCCGACACCAGCAGGTGGAGCCACTCGAGGTCGGAGTCGCTCAGGGCTGTGTGCTGGCGCACGAGGTCGTTCATGGAGGGCACGTTGCGAGGGTACCTGCGGAATTGCAGGGTCCGTGAACCTGGATCTCCTGGCCTCCGTGTTGGAGGATGGACCGGGAAGGACCGCGTTCGTGTGGATGGACAGACAAGAATGGTCTAGTCCACAATGACGCAATAGAGCTTCCATCCTCCCCGCACAGGAGGATGGAACGAGGTACCCGACGCTCTCTGCCCTGACTGCGTCGAGACCTCCCACACGGCCGTGGGACCGCACACCCCCGGCCGAGCAACTCCGGGCTGCGGTGCCGGGCGGGCTGAGGGTCCCGTCAGGCGCCGCGGCCCGCGGGTGTTTCCGGGGCCGGTTCCGAGGCCGATTCGCAGGCCGCCCGCCGGGGCTGGGGCCGCCCCCGAGGCGCCCCCTCGGGGCTGAGGCCCCCTTGAGGCCCCCTCGGGGCGCCTACCGGGCCGCTCCCGAGGCCTGCTCCGCCGGCCAGGCCTCCATCGCCCACTCGGCCACCGCCGCCAGATCCTCCCGCGACCCCCCGTCGCGGGCCTGCTGGGACATGCCCTGGAGGACGGCACCGCTGAAGCGGGCGAGGGCGCGGGCATCGGTGCCCGGCGGCAGCTCCCCCGTCTCGACGCCCCGGCGGATCCGGGCCTCGAAGGAGGTCAGATTGGCCTCCCGTCGCGCCCGCAGGGCCTCCTCGACCTCCGGGGTCGAGCAGTTGACCGCGGCGGAGATCATCAGGCAGCCGTGCGGGTGGCCGGACTCCGTGAAGAGCTCCGCCGCCTCGCGCAGGACGCGCCCGATGGCGCCGCGGGCCGTCGGCTCCTCGGCGAAGGCCCGGCCGCCGTACGCCCCGTACGAGCCCGCGTACGCCTCGACGACCTCCTCGAAGAGCGTCCTCTTGTCCCCGAAGGCCGCGTAGAGGCTGGGCGCGCTGATGCCCATGACGCGGGTGAGGTCGGAGACGGAGGTCGTCTCGTAGCCGTGCTCCCAGAAGGCCATCGTGGCCTGCTCCAGGGCCGTGAGCCGGTCGAAGGAGCGGGGGCGGCCGCGCTGTCTCGTCACCATGGAGTGAATTCTATAGCGCGCACTACGGAAGGTGGGGTACGGTTTTTCCGTAACGACCACTAAAGAAATGAGGGGGGCGTCGCCATGGGCGTGCTCGCGGGGAAGACGGCACTGGTCACGGGCGGAAGCCGGGGCATCGGGCGGGGGATCGCCGAGCGGCTCGGCCGTGACGGCGCGCGGGTCGCGGTGCACTACGGGAGCAACGAGACGGCGGCGAAGGAGACGGTCACGGCGATCGAGGCGGCGGGCGGAGAGGCCTTCGCGATCGGGCGGGAGCTGGGCACCCCGGGGGACGCGGCGGAGCTCTGGGCGGCCTTCGACGAGCACGCTGACGGCCTGGACATCCTCGTGAACAACGCCGGGATCGGGGCGAGCCGGCCGTTCGGGACGATCGCGGAGGAGGAGTACGACCGGGTCTTCGCGGTCAACACCAAGGCGCCGTTCTTCCTGGCGCAGCTGGGCGCGGAGCGGCTGCGGGACGGCGGGCGGATCATCAACGTCTCGACGGGCCTGAGCAAGGCGGCGCTCATGCCGGAGACGATCGCCTACGCGATGTCGAAGGGCGCGCTCGACGTGTTCACCACCTATCTGTCGAAGGTCCTCGGGCCGCGGCGGATCACGGTCAACGCGGTGGCGCCGGGGATCGTGGACACCGACATCAACGCGAGCTGGCTGCGGGGCGACGAGCGGGCCTGGGCCGGGGCGGCGGCGATGTCGGCGCTCAACGGGGTCGGGACACCGGCGGAGATAGCGGACGTGGTGGCCTTCCTGGCCTCCGAGGACGCGCGCTGGGTGACGGGCCACTGGATCGACGCCACGGGCGGCTCGCTGGCCTGAGCCGACGCGCAGGGGGCACGGGGCCCGGCGGTGGGACACGGGGCCTGGCCGGTGGGGTCCGAGTGGCTGGGGTGACGGGTGCGGCAGACGATGGTTTCGGTGCCGTCCGCAAGGCGGAACGGCATGAGGAGAAGGCCTCCCCTCTGCTAGATTTGCGCTTAGATTGGTCTATACCACATGGCTCCTCACCAGCCCCTCACCAGATCGGCAGGCACAGCGTGGAAGTTGTCATCGTCAAGGACGCCAAGGCGGGCGGCGAGCTCATCGCGGACGGCATCGCCGGCCTCCTGCGCCGCAAGCCCGACGCGCTGCTCGGCGTGGCCACGGGTTCGACTCCGATCCCCATCTACGACGCCCTGATCGCCCAGGTCGCGGCCGGCTCCGTGGACGCCTCCCGCGCCCGGATCGCACAGCTGGACGAGTACGTCGGCCTGCCCTCCGGGCACCCGGAGTCGTACCGCTCCACCGTGCTCCGCCAGGTCGTCGAGCCGCTCGGGCTCTCCCAGGAGGCCTTCATGGGCCCCGACGGCTCCGCCGAGGACGTCCAGGCGGCCTGCGAGGCGTACGACAAGGCGCTGGCCGAGGCCGGCGGGGTGGACCTGCAGATCCTCGGCATCGGCACCGACGGGCACATCGGTTTCAACGAGCCGTGCTCCTCGCTCGCCTCCCGCACCCGGATCAAGACGCTCACCGAGCAGACCCGGGTGGACAACGCGCGCTTCTTCGACAACGACATCGAGCAGGTCCCGCACCACGTCATCACCCAGGGCATCGGCACCATCCTGGAGGCCCGTCACCTGGTGCTGCTCGCCACCGGCGAGGGCAAGGCCGAGGCCGTCGCGCAGACCGTCGAGGGCCCCGTCGCGGCGCTCGTGCCGGCCTCCGCGCTCCAGCTGCACCCGCACGCCACGGTCGTCGTGGACGAGGCCGCCGCCTCCAAGCTGAAGCTCGCGGACTACTTCCGCCAGACCTTCGCCGCCAAGCCCGCCTGGCAGGGCATCTAACGGCATCCGAGGGCATCCGAGGGATACGGCGAAGGGGCCCGGCACCTGGTTCAGGTGCCGGGCCCCTTCGTCGTGCGGGCGTCGGAGGCGTCGGTCAGGAGCCGGTGCCGACCACGGCCTCCGCGGCGGCGCGGCCGCAGACGCGGGCCGCGCCGTGGGTGGCGATGTGCAGGGCCCCGCGGGGCTCCGCCTCGTTGAGGCCCATCTCGACCACGATGGTGTCGGGGCGGGCCGCGAGAAGGCCGTCCAGGGCCTCGGTCATCCACGGGTGGCGGTGGGCGTCACGGACGACCGCGACGATCCGGCGCTCCCCCGCGGCGGCGAGGACCGCGTCCACCGAGGCCTCGTCGTACGATCCGGTCTCCGTGCCGGGCAGCAGCCGCTCCAGCTCCGCCGCGATGCCCCAGGGCGTCTCGTCACCGACCGCGAAGTTCGCGACCGGGGTGAAGGAGGCCACGTACGGAGCGGCGTCCACCGGGGTGTACAGCCGCTCTCCCCGGGTCACCTCGAGGGCCCTGCGGGCCGCGACGAGTCCGATGTCGGCGCCGGGCGCGGTCCCCTCCTGCACTGCCGCGCCCGACGCCGATTCAGCCCCCCTGGCCCGGTGCGACTGGGTCCAGGCCGCCAGGGCGCGCACGCGCGCCGCGGCGTCGGCCAGCCGCTCCTCGGGCAGTTCACCGGTCCGTACCGCATCGACCAGCGCGTCGCGCAGCCGCAGTACGGTGTCCTCGTCGCACAGCCCGCCGCCGACACAGATGGCGTCGGCGCCCGCGGCGATGGCGAGGACGGATCCGCGCTCGATGCCGTACGTCGCCGCGACGGCCTGCATCTCCATGCCGTCGGTGACGATCAGCCCCTCGAAGCCCAGCTCCTGGCGCAGCAGACCGGTGAGGATCTGCGGGCTCAGGGTGGCCGGACGGTGCGGGTCGAGCGCGGACAGCAGGATATGCGCGCTCATGACGGCTTTGGTACCCGCGGCGATGGCGGCGCGGAAAGGTACCAGCTCACGGGCGTGCAGTGTGGCGAGGTCCACATCGATCCGGGGCAGCGCGTCGTGCGAGTCGACGTTGGTGTCGCCGTGTCCGGGGAAGTGCTTCGTGCAGGCCGCGACCCCGACGCCCTGGAGGCCGTCGACGTACGCCACGGTGTGCCGGGCGACCAGGTCCGGGTCCGGCCCGAAGGACCGGACGCCGATGACCGGGTTCTCGGCGTTGGAGTTGACGTCCGCCGAGGGCGCCCAGTTGAGGTCGACCCCGCACTGTGCGAGGCGGCGGCCGAGCTCACGGGCCACGGCCCGGGTGAGCTCGACGTCGTCCACGCTGCCCAGGGCGTAGCTCCCGGGGAAGGACGAGCCCTCCTTGACCTCCAGGCGGGTGACGTCCCCGCCCTCCTCGTCGATGGCGACGAGGACGTCGTCCCGCTCGGCCCGCAGCTGCGCGGTGAGCGCGGCGAGCTGCTCCGGGCTGACGATGTTCCGGCCGAAGAGGCCGACCGACGACAGGCCCTCGCCGATGTGGCGACGCAGCCAGTCGGGGGCGGTGGTGCCGACGAAGCCGGGCTGGAGAACCGTGAGCGCGTCCCTGGTCAGGGTGGACGTGCCGTGTACGAGAGTGGTCATGAGACGCCGTTATCCCTTCACCGCGCCGGCGGTCATGCCGCCGACGGCCTTGCGCTGGAGGAAGAGGAACACGATGAGCACGGGGAGGGCGAAGAGCGTGGAGGCGGCCATGGTGGCGCCCCAGTCGTTGCCGAACGCGGTCTGGAACTGGGTCAGCCAGAGCGTCAGCGTCTGCGACTCCTTTTCCTTGTTCAGCATGAGGATCATGGCGAACTCGTTCCAGGCCGTGATGAAGCCGAAGAGCGAGGTCGACATCAGGCCGGGGGCGAGCAGCGGGAAGATCACCTTGCGGAACGCCTGGCCTCGGGTGCACCCGTCGATCTGCGCGGCCTCCTCCAGCTCGACCGGGACGGCGGCGATGAAGCCGCGCAGGGTCCAGATGGTGAAGGGGAGGACCATCACGAAGTAGATGAGCGTGAGCGTCGGAATGCTGTTCAGCATGTCGTTCTCACGGGAGATCATGTACATCGCGATGACCATGACCTCCCAGGGGGCCATCTGCGCCAGCATCACGGTGAGGACGATGCCCTTGCGCCCCTTGAACTTCATGCGGGCGATCGCGAAGCTCGCGGCCAGGGCGACGACGAGGGCCAGGAGCACGGCGCCGACGGTGACCATGAGGCTGTTGGTGACGTACGTCCAGAAGAGGTCGACACCGGTCGCCGTCGTGTAGTTCTCCAGCGTCGGCGTGAAGACGAAGACGGGGTCTTTCGTCATGATCTCGTGCTGCGGCTTCAGCGAGGACGAGAACATCCAGTAGACGGGGAAGACGAACACCACCGCGAGCACGAGGGCGCTGACGTTCTTGGCGACCGTACCGACCGTGAGCGGCTTCCTGGTGCGCAGCTTCTGCGGAGTCTGGGTGGTGGTGCTCACAGCTCCTCCTCCTGCTTCAGGATCAGGCGGAAGTAGAAGGACATGACCGCGATGAGCATCACGATCGTCAGGATGGAGATGGCGGCGGCGACACCGTAGTGGAACTGGCCGACACCCTCGATGTAGGCGAAGACCGGGAGGGTCTCGGAACCGCGGTCGGGGCCGCCCAGGTTCATCGCGTAGACCTGCGCGAACGCCTTGAAGATCCAGATGATCTCCAGGAACGTGGTGATCAGGAAGAAGGACTTCAGGTTCGGGAAGACCACGGCCCAGAAGGTCCGCCAGCCGCTGGCACCGTCCATCTTGGCGGCCTCGTACAGCTCGGACCCGACGGTGGTCAGGGCGGCGTACATGTTGAGGGCGACGAACGGGATGGAGCCCCAGACGAGCAGGATCATGATGATGACCAGGGCGGAGAAACCGGTCTCGAACCAGTTGTGCTGCTCGTAGCCGGCGAAGCCCAGCGTGCGCATCAGCCAGTTCACGACGCCGAACTGCTCGTCGAAGAGCCAGCGGAAGACCGTGACGGAGGCGACGATCGGCATGGCCCAGGCGAACATCAGGGCGAGCGAGAGGACCAGTCGCATCTTCTTGCCGAGGCGGTTCAGCAGCAGGCCTATGCCGGTGCCGATCGCCATGATGAGGGCGACGTTGACGGCGGTGAAGACGACGCTTCGGACGACGACGGTCCAGAAGTCGGGATCGCTGAGCAGGTCCGTGTAGTTGTCGAAGCCGACCCAGACGGACTCGCGGGTGATGAACTCCTTCCGGTTGATCTGCTGGAAGGAGAGGATCACGTTGCGGATCAGCGGGTAGAGCAGCAGCACCGCCATGGACAGCAGGGCAGGCGCGACGAGCAGGTACGGCAGCAGCCCGCCGGGCAGGGAACGTCTGCCACGCGAAGGCTGAAGGACTTCCTTCGGGCCGGAAGGGGATGGCGGAGTCTGAGACTTCCCTGCCGCCCTCCCGGGCGCGTCCTGGGGACCGGCGGTCGCCGTCCCCTGGGAGTCCACGGTCATGGTCTTATTCCTCGCGGTTCTGGGGCTCCCGCGCCCACCGGGGCGCGGCCCGGGGGAGCGGGCCGCTGATCACTCATGAAGCGCCGGCGGTGCGGCCGGTGCGGTACCGGCCGCACCGCCGGGCTACGGATTACTGCTGGTTGATGCGCTCGTTGATGACCTTGTCGGCCGCCTCGCCGGCCGCCTTGGCGTCCTCACCCTTCAGGACCTTGGTCATGTAGTCCTTGATCGGGTTCGGGGCGGTCTCGACGTTCGCCCAGCCCGGGGTGACCGGGGTGACCTTGCCGGAGACGGACGACGCGGCCATGGCCTCGGCGAAGGAGCCCGCGGCCGGCTTGAACTGCGCGGCGTCGGTGTTGGGAAGCAGCGCGCCCTCGGTGGCGGCGGCGTACTTCGTCATGTACTCCTTGCCGGCGGCGAGCGCCAGCCACTCCTTCGCGAGGTCCTTGTTCTTGGAGCGCTCGGCGATGGCGAGGTTCGAGCCACCGAGGAAGACGGAGCCCGGCTTGTCGGCGGTCTTGCCCGGGATCGGGAAGTAGCCGAAGTCGGCGGTCTTGCCGGCCTTCTTCATGGCGTCGATCGCGCCGCCGGCCTCCCAGCCGAGACCGATCCAGGACGCCACGCCGCCCTTGGGGACGACGTCGGTGGACTGCTGCGGGGTCGCCTCGTCCTTGTCCTTCGGAGCGGTCGAGTAGGACGCGAGCTCCTTGTAGAAGTTCACGGCGCTGGCGGCCTCGGGGGAGGACAGGTTGCCCTTCCACTTGTCGCCGTCCTTGACCGCCAGGTCGCTGCCCTCGTCCCAGATGAGACCGGCGAGGACGTACCAGGACTGGCCCGGCAGGTAGATCGCCTGCGACTTCGGGTCGGAGGCCTTGAGCTTCTTCAGACCGTCGATCCACTCGGCGCGGGTCTTCGGCGGGGTGACGCCGGCCTTCTTGTAGGCGGCCTTGTCGTAGACGACGACACGGCTGGCGGCGTACCACGGGGCCGAGTAGAGCTTGCCGTCCAGCTCGTTGGACGCGACCATGCCCTTGTTCCAGGCGTCGTAGCCCAGCGTGGCCTTGTCGCCGGACAGGTCGGCCAGGCCGCCCGTGACGGCGTAGCCCGCGGTCTGCGTGTTGCCGAGCTCCAGAACGTCCGGCGGGGTGTCCTCGGAGAGGGCGGTGGTGACCTTCTCCTGGATGCCGTTCCAGATCTGCTTCTCGACCTTGACCTTGACGCCCGGGTGCTTGGCCTCGAAGGCCTTGTTCACCTCGGCCATCCAGGCGTCGGGCGCGGAACCGTCCATGACCCAGACGGTCAGGGTCTTGTCGCCCCCGGCCGACGCCTTGGCGCCGTCCTTACCCTTGTCACTGTCGGAACCGCACGCAGCGATAGAGACCATCATGCCCGCGACGCCGATCGCCGCGATGAGCTTGCGCTTCACGCCACCCTCCTCAGGGATGCCTGCAACCCCTGCCCACCGCGCGAAGACATACGTCGGGTAGTGCTCGTGGGGCTGGGACCTGGTCTTTAATGGTTTAGACCAGTACCCGGAGCTTGGCCTAGACCTTTAGGGGTGTCAAGGGTGTATAAGAAGGGCAGTCGCGTCCGTTATCGGACCGACACCTGAGGGAGGGCGACGACCCGTGACCGGTCCGTGCCACCATGTGAGCCGCTACAGACGGAGGAGCCGGTGACGGCAGCAGCACAGGAGTCGGGAAGGCAGGCCATGGCCACGGACACGGGCAGCACGGAGCCGGAGGGCGGCGTCGCCACTCGCACCGCGCGCGTGCCCAAGTACTACCGACTGAAGCGGCATTTGCTCGACATGACGGAGACCCTGCCGCCCGGCACACCGGTCCCGCCCGAGCGGACACTCGCCGCCGAGTTCGACACCTCGCGCACCACCGTGCGCCAGGCCCTGCAGGAGCTGGTCGTCGAGGGCCGCCTGGAGCGCATCCAGGGCAAGGGCACCTTCGTGGCGAAGCCCAAGGTCTCCCAGGCCCTGCAGCTCACCTCGTACACGGAGGACATGCGTGCGCAGGGCCTCGAGCCCACCTCGCAGCTCCTCGACATCGGGTACGTCACCGCCGACGACACGCTCGCCGGACTGCTCGACATCTCGGCCGGCGGCCGGGTGCTGCGCATCGAGCGGCTGCGCCTCGCGAGCGGCGAGCCGATGGCGATCGAGACCACCCATCTTTCGGCCAAGCGCTTCCCCGCGCTGCGCCGCTCGCTGGTGAAGTACACCTCGCTGTACACGGCGCTGGCCGAGGTCTACGACGTGCACCTCGCCGAGGCCGAGGAGACCATCGAGACCTCCCTCGCCACCCCGCGCGAGGCCGGGCTGCTCGGTACGGACGTGGGCCTGCCGATGCTCATGCTCTCCCGTCACTCCCTGGACGCCAAGGGCGAGCCGGTGGAGTGGGTACGGTCCGTCTACCGCGGCGACCGGTACAAGTTCGTCGCGCGCCTCAAGCGGCCCAACGGCTGAGCGGATCCGCACACCGGACGAGGGGGGTCACCGAGCAATCGGTGACCCCCCTCGTTCCGTTTTTCCGGGGCCTCTTTTCCGGGGCCTCGGGCCGGGCCGTGTTCGATATGACGCCCCCAGGCACCTTGTACGCGGCAGCAACGTGACACCACCCGCGAACGCCCTGGTGGGGCCCGCTCCGGACGAGCCGCCGCGGGGTGGCGCCAACCGTCCGGGCGGTTGCTGCCAGGGGCAAAGCACTGACAGCCCCACCGCGTACGAGCATTCTTGGACGTGTCGAAAGGGCCCCAGGAAGGGGCAATCGACACAATCCACGGAATCCCGACTCGCCAGAGGTGTATCCGCCATGCGCTCCTCCGTCCGCCGCCTCGTCCTCGCCGCCGCCCCGCTCGCCGCCTGCGGCGTCCTCCTCGCCACCGCCGGCCCGTCCGCCGGTGCCGCCACGGGGCCGTCCGCCGTTGCCGCGACCGGCCCGGACGCGGCCCCGTCGGCGCGGGTCCTCGCCGCGGACCCGGCCGCCGCCCCGATCACCGACCCGGCGCCCGCGCCGACGCCGGCCGGCGACTCCTCCGACGGCTTCTCGTGGGGCTGACCGGCACACTCCGCGCCCCACGAGACCATCCCTCTCCCCCGCAGGACCGACCATCTACCTCATCGGCATCTCGATGTCCGCGTCCGCCGCGGCGGACACCGAGCGCCTCACCCCCGACGGCGTGCTGGCGGCGCTGTACCGGGCCGTCGAGCCCACGGACCCCGTCGAGACCGCCCGCGCGCTGGTCGCCGAGGACTCCGTCCGGATCGCGCTGTGCGTCGGCTGTCCCGACGAACTCGACGCCATCGGGCGCGCGCTGGGCATCTGCCTGCGCATGCTGGGGCGGTCTCCCGAGTTCAGCGGCTACGCCATCGCCGACTGCAGACTCCTGTGAACCCTCCCGCACCCTCCCGCAACCCCTCCGCCGGTCCGCGCAGGACGTGCCGACCGGACGCATAGAGAAGTGAACGGGGAATTCAGCCGTGTTCGTCCATATCCTGGGCCCCCTCCGTGCCACCGTCGACGACCGCCCGGTGCCCCTCGGGGGCAGACGTGCGCAGACCGTCCTGGCCGCCCTCGCGCTGGAGGTCGACTGGGCCGTCTCCGTCGAGAGCCTCGTCGAGGCCGTCTGGGGCCCCCACCCCCCGGCCAGCGCCCGCACCCAGATCCGCATCTGCGTCTCCACGCTGCGCCGCGCCTTCGCCGGGGCCGGTGCCACCGGACTGATCGAGACCCACTCGTACGGCTACCGCCTGCGCCTCGGACCCCACGACGTGGACGCCGCCGTCTTCGAGACCCGGGTGCAGCGGGCCCGCCTGCTGGCGGAAGGCGGCCGCAGGGCCGAGGCCGTACTGGAGCTGCGCAACGCACTCGCCCTGTGGAACGGGCCGGCGCTCGCCGGACAGACGAGCCGGGCCCTGGATCCGGGGATCCGGCGCCTGGAGGAACTGCGGATCCGGGCGACCGAGGAGCGGCTCGGCCTCGAACTGACCCTCGGCCGGCACGAGGACGTCATCGGCGAGCTGATGGCCCTGACCACGACGCACCCGTTCCGGGAGCAGCTGCACGCCCAGCTGATGCTCGCCCTGCACCGTTCCGGCCGGACGGCCGAGGCGCTGGCCGCCTATCGGCGCATCCGTCTGACGCTCGTCGAGGAGCTGGGGATCGAGCCCGGCCCGAAGCTCAGCGGACTGGAGAGGTCGATCCTCCTCGGAGAGTGCCTGAGCGCCTGAGCGCCCGACCGCGTTCAGAAGGAGATCCGCAGGTCCTGCATCCGGTGCTCGGACAGCCCGTCGGCCGGTACGAAGGCGTACCGGTGCGCCCGGGCCCCACCGGCCGTGAAGGCCCAGTCCAGCCGGAAGAACGGCAGGGGCCGGTTGAACACGCTGTCCCAGGCGAACTCCCCCGGTGACGCGTACTTCCAGCTCAGCGGCAGGAACTCGGTGCTGAGCGGGGTGAGGTCCGTGGCGCGGGCGCGCAGCCCGTCCAGCGACCGTGACGCGGCCGTGGTGTTGAAGTCCCCGGCGATCACGGAGGGGTGGGGGTTGTCCGCCACGTCCCGCTCCAGACCGCGCAGCTCCTCCTGCCGCCAGGCGGACTTGCGGCGGAAGTAGGCGTCGTGGTCGAACTCCGAGAACGGGTTGAGGTTGTCGAGCGCCATGGGCACGGTGATGTGCACGTTGTACGTGCTGAGCACCTTGTCGCCGACGGCCAGATCGGTCCGGAGCACCTTCTCCCGCAGGAACTCCTGCCCGAACTCGGGCTCCGGCCCCGGGGCGGGAAGGGGCCGGCGGCCCACCGAGGCCTGCGCCAGGATCGGGAAGCGCGAGACGGTCAGCAGTTCGCCCCGCCGGGCGATGTGGTGGCCGGGGAACTCCCTGCGCAGCTCCTCGTCGTCGTCGAGCCGGACGTAGCCGGCCTCCCCCAGGCCGGGGGTCCAGGCGACGTGCTCCTGGAGGAGGTACACGTCGGCGGGGTGTTCGCGCAGGTAGGCGTAGAGCCGGTCGGTGCCGGCCGCCTTCCCCCAGTACTGGGTGTTGAGCGAGACGACGCGCAGCACGCCGGGCGGCACCGGGCCCGGATCGCGCCAGAGGGCGGGCCAGTTCAGACCGGAGCCGGTGGTGAGGGCCAGTGCCAGCGCCACGGCGGAGACGGCGGTCGCCAGGGGGCGGCGGCGTCCGCACGCCGCGGCACCGGCGGCCAGGAGGGCGAGCGGGGCCCCGACCAGGAAGAGGGGCGGTACGGCGTCGAGCGCGAGGGACCAGTGCCAGCGGTCGCTCAGCAGCACGCGTGCCACGGCGTACAGCAGCCACAGCGCCGCGAGTCCGAGGACCAGTCGGCCGTACCAGAGCCTGAGGAGGCGTGCGATCCGGCGCGGACGGCCGGGCGCCGCCTCAACCTCCGCCTCCACCTCAACCTCCGCCGTCCGCTCGGCGGCCCGGGCATCGGTGTCCGCGGCCAGGGGGCTCCGCGAGGTCATGCCAGGCTCTCCTGCGGCTGGTACATCCTGCGGAAGCGCCGGCTCGCCCCGTACTGGACGAGACCGGTCGCGAGCCCCGCCACGACCGCCGCGTTCACCAGCAGATGGGCGCCGGTGAAGAAGGCCGTGAAGAGAAGGCCCCGCTCGCGGAGCGTGAAGCGGTACTGCCCGAGGTCCGCGAGGACGGAGCCGGTGAGGGCGCCCAGCGAGACGAGGAGCGCGGCCGGCTGGAGGATCCCGAAGGGCAGGGCCGCGACGGCGAGACCGCCGAGCGCGGAGGCGACGGCACGCCCCCCGGTCTCCATGCCCTGCATGGCACGGCCCCGGTCGAGGTAGAACGGCACCCGGAGCCGGCTGCGGACGAAGGCCTTGCGCAGCAGGGGTCGCATCCGGCTCTCGTCGGAGAGCCTGCCCCTGATCCGGGAGGTGAGCAGCATGGGCCACCGGGCGGCCAGCCGCTCCGCGTGGTCGATCTCCTCGGTCTGCCGCAGCGCCGTGTTGAACCAGCCGGCCTCCATGAAGGCGGACCTGCGGACGGCGCCCAGGGCGTAGAAGCCGCCGCTGACCAGGCCTTCGGCGCTCTTGCGCCAGTAGTAGTACTGGAGGATGCGGTACTGCCCGACGAGGGGCTCCTCGAATAGCGGTTCCTTGTCGGGGATGCCGAACACCGCGCCGTACGAGGGGTTCTCGTCGAAGAGCGCGACGGCCTCGGCCACCGCCTCCGGGTGCATGGTCAGGTCGGCGTCCAGGAAGAAGACGATCTCGCCCTTGGAGCGGCGGACGCCCTCGTTGCGGGAGGAGCCGGGTCCGCCGTTCCGCGGGACGCGGACGAGCTGGACCGGGTGGGTGGCGGCGATCTCCGCGCAGCCGTCGGTGCTGGCGTCGTCGACGACGATCACTTCGATGTGGGGATGGGTCTGCTCGCGTATGGAGCGCAGGCAGAGGTCGATGGTGCGACGGTCGTTGTACATCGGGACGACGACCGACACGAGGCGTTCGGACATGGGATTCCTCGTCGGTGATAAGGGTGATCAGGGCGATGAGGGCGATAGGGAGGGGTCAGGCGGCGGCGATGTGCGGGATGAGCAGCGCACCCCAGACGGCGGAGTTGGCGAGCATGACCCGGTCGCGCATCAGCGTCTTGACGGGCTCTCCCCCGCCGCCGTCCACGATCACGATCTGGAGGTAGCGGAAGAGGGCGAAGAGCGCGCACACGACGGTGAGCAGGGCGTACTGCCCGAAGCCCGATTCGGTGCGCAGGTAGAGCAGGTACCCGAAGAGGGTCAGGGCCGAGCACAGCACCAGGACCAGGTCGAGGAAGTGGGCCGAGTAGCCGACGAGCGCCGGCCGGTGCCCGGTGCCCGAGACGCTCAGCTCGTGCCGCCGCTTCCCCAGGATCAGGACCAGGCAGGACGCCAGCACGGTCAGAACCAGCCACATCTCCACCGGCCGGTGGGCGGCCTCGTAGCCGCCGAGGAGGCGGAGCACGAAGCCGGTGGCGACGACGAAGACGTCGAGGAGGGGGAGGTGCTTGAGCTTCCAGCTGTAGGCGCCGTTCACGGCGAGGTACAGCAGGACGATCAGGGCGGCCCCGGATCCGAGGGTGAACAGGGCGGGGACGAGCAGGGCTCCGAGCACGAGCGCCGTGGTCACGGCGGAGGCCGTGCTCATCCGCCCCGAGGCCAGCGGCCGGTGGCGCTTGACGGGGTGCCGCTTGTCCCGCTCCACGTCGGCGATGTCGTTCAGGACGTAGACGAGGGACGAGGCGAGGATGAAGGCGCCCAGGGCGACGAGGACCCGGGCCACGGTCGTGGTGTCCAGGGTGCCGCCGAGCAGGGCCAGGGGCACCACGAGCAGGTTCTTGGGCCACTGGCCGGGTCTCGTCAGGGCGAGCGGCGCGGGCAGTCTTCCCGGCCGTACCCGTGCCGGGGCACCGGGGTGTCCGGTGAGCTGGGTGGTCATGGCACGGCCTCTCAGAAGAAGATCTTCGCGGTGGACAACAGGCCCTGGCTCCACGGGTCTCGGCTGGTGCGGCCGGTGGCTCCCGCCTCCGGGACGGTGTGGCGGGCGGTGCGCCACCACTCGTAGGTGCGCAGCACGGCGTCGGCGTTCGACAGCCGCGGGGTGAATCCGAGCCTGGCCTTGGCCTTGTCGATGCTGACGTAGGAGTCGTCCATCAGCTTGTGCAGCAGTCGGCCGTAGACCGGCGAGAGTTTGGCCCGCTGGAGGACGTTGAGCAGGCTCAGGGCGGGGCGCGCGGGCAGTCCGACGACCCGCTTGCCGTGGCCCGCTGCGTCGAGGACCGCCTGGAAGTCCTCCCGGATGGTGCCGAACTCGGCCGCCGCGAGGTTGTAGGTGTCGTTCGCGACGTCGTCGGGTGCCGTGATGACGGTGACGACGGCGTCGACGAGGTCGTCGACGGCGAACATCTGGATCCGTACGTCGCCCTTGCCGAGGACGGGGAAGTTCCGTCCTTCCTCGGCCCATTCGAAGAGCATCGAGAACAGGCCCATGCGGCCCGGTCCGACGAAGGTCTTGGGCCGGAGGATGGGGACGCACATGCCCTCGGCCCGGTACCGCTCGGCTATCTCCTCGGCCGACGCCTTGGCGCGGCTGTAGCAGTCGACCGGCTCGCGGGGGTACTCCTCGGGGGTGGGCACGATCGTGGGCAGGCCGTAGACCGCCGTCGAGGAGATGTGCACGACGCGGGGGGTGCCGGCGGCCTTGGCCGCCGCGAAGACGTTCCTGGTCCCGCCGATGATGATGGAGCGGATCTGTTCGTCGGGGTAGCTGGGCAGGGCGGCCGCCGCGTGGACGAGGACGTCGGCGCCGTCGAGGGCCTGGTCCATGAGCTCCCGGTCGCGGATGTCGCCGGTCAGCAGGACGCCCGGGCCGGGCCTGAGGTCGACTCCCCGCACGTCGTGGCCCTCCGCGAGGAGCCGTTCGGCAAGGCGGGAGCCGAGCATGCCGGCCGCGCCGGTGATCGTGATCACCACTGGGAGCTCACCTTCTGCTTGATGAAACGGGCCACGAGACCGGTCAGTCCGCGGCCGAGGACGTCGTCGAGGGCGTCGATCACGCGCTCGGCCTCCTCGGGTTCGGTGACCAGGGAGGGGCCGACGATGAGGGGGTTGTCGCCGTTGAGCGTGTAGTACGTGAAGATGCCGTGGTCCTGGTAGAGCGCGTTGATCACGGCGCAGGTGACGAGCTTGGTCTTGAACCGCGGGTCCCGGGCCATGCCGCCGGGCGCGAGCTTCGCGACCAGGTCCAGGATCCGGGGGCCGCCCTCGATGAAGACGCCCCACAGGGCTCCGGCGCCGGCCACGCGGCCGATCTCGTCGGGGTACTGCTTGGCGAGCCGTTCGAGGCCGGGTTCGAGTACGGCTCCGAGGGCGCGGGCCCGCGCCGGATAGTCGTCCTCCACCGCGATGTTGACGGCTTCGAGGGCGGTGGCGCACTCCTCGCCGAAGCCGTAGTAGGTGGTGGAGGTGGAGTTGATCAGCGAGTCACCGAGGTTGTCGTACGCCTTGCGGAAGATCGGCTCGCGGGCGACGAAGGCGGAGATGGACGACTTCCCGCCACCGAAGGACTTCGACGTGGTGAGCACGTCGGGGATCAGGCCCGGGTAGCGCATGAAGTGGAAGAGGCTGCCGGTCTTGCCCCAGCCGGTGTAGATCTCGTCGAAGATCAGCACGATCTTCTCGCGGTCGCAGATCTCCCGCAGACCTCGCAGGAACTCCTCCGAGCACCACTGGATGGTGGAGGCGCTGAAGGGCTCGATGAGGAGGGCGTAGACGTCGCCGCGGTGGGCGGCGACGACCTTGCGGACGGAGTCGAGGTCCCCGTAGCGGAAGGTGTCCACGCCGGGGATCGTGGGGAAGCCGAACTGGGCCTGGCCGGTGAGACCGCCCGAGCCGAGCAGCTTGCCGTGGAAGGCGCAGTCCGCGCGCAGCACCGTGTTCCGCTTGCCGTTGTGGTACTTGTACGCGAGCTTGACCGCGCCCTCGACGGCCTCGGCGCCGGAGTTCGGCAGGAACGCCATGTTCAGGTCGCCGGGCAGGACTTCGGCCAGGTTGTGGCCGAGGGCGGCGAGGTAGGGCGAGAAGTAGGTCTTGTGCACCTCCATGCGCCGGTCGCGGGCGAAGCGCTCCCGGGCGGCGAGGATGCGGGGGTGGTTGTGGCCGTGGTTGAGGACGCCCACGCCTCCGGTCAGGTCGAGGATCCGCCTGCCGTCGTCGAGGGTGAGGTAGGCGCCCTCGGCGCTCCGGACGAGCTCGCGGCCGAAGCCGAACGAGGTCATCAGGGACACCTGGCTCTTGTTCACGTAGCGGCGGTAGAGGTCGTGAACCTCGTCGACCTGGAACTTCTCGGCGTCGTCAAGGGTGTACACGGGCTTCTTCTCCCATCGGGGCGGTGCGGGTGAGCGGGGCGACGAGGGTGGCGGGGAAGGACAGGGGGTCGGGGGCCGGGGTGGCTGAGGCGAACGGGGTGGTCCGGGCGGTCCGGGCGGACCCGGCGGGCCCGGCGGACTGGGCGGACCCGGCTGACTTGGCGGACTTGGCGGTCCTGGCCCGTGACCAGGCGAGAACGACCGCCGAGCTGGTGAGTTCGGCGACCACGCACACCAGCCGGCTGGCGATCGCGGCGGCGGCGGCCAGGCCGCCGGGCAGGACGGTGGAGAGGGCGGCGGTGAGGGTCAGCTCGCGCACGCCCCAGCCGTCGGGCACGATCAGCGCCAGGCTGCTGATCACGGTCGCCAGCGCGAAGCCGCCGACCGCCGCGCCGAGCCCCGCCCACGGCGGCGCTCCGACGGCCAGGAGCAGGAACCACAGGTGGAGTCCCGAGGCGGTCCAGGAGGCGATGGCGAGCAGTACGGCCTTGCGGACCGCGCCGTCCGGCGGCGGCACGACCGGCCGCTTCACCAGCCGGGCCGCGGCCGTCACCGGCCGGGTGATCAGCGCGGGCCGGACGATGCCGGCGAGGAAGTAGAGCGCCGGCGGGCACAGCCACATCCAGTGGCCGGGGAGCGCGGCGGGGGCCGCGACCAGCCCGACGGCGGCACCGGTGAGCAGCGTCAGGGCCAGGCTCAGCACATAGGCGGAGGTCATCTGGGCGCCGGGGACGCCTGCTTCCCGGCCGTGCGCCACGTGGGTGATGACTCCCCAGACCCTGCCGGGCACGTACTTGCTGAGCTGACCGAGGAAGTAGATCTTCGCGGCGCGGAGGCCGCGGATGGGGTGGTCGCCGGGGATGAGCGCCCGCCAGGCGTGCACGGCGAGGACCAGGCCCGCGACGTTGGCGACGACCGAGGCGACGATCAGGGGAACGGCGTCGGCGTGGGCGAACGCCTCGACCACCTTGGGCCCTTCGCCCCGGACGAGGAAGAAGACCCCGATCAGGGCGGCCGCCACGACGACCGGGGTGAGGAGTCTGCGCAGCCACACCGTCATCGCGCGGCCGCCCGTTCGGGTGTCCGCCGGTCACCGGTGCCGGGCCGCGCGGCGGTGAGCGCGCGGAGGGCGCCCCGCGCGGCGCCGGCCAGCAGCGCGGCGTGGTTGGCGAGGTGGACGCCGGTGAAGAAGGGGACGAAGGCGGCGCCCCGCCGTCGTGCCGCGAAGCCCAGCAGACCGAGGTTGGCCAGGCAGAAGGCGAGCAGCCCGGCCACGGGCAGGGCCGCGAGGACCGGCACGGCCGGAGACGGTGCGGAGAGGAGGAGCGCGAGCAGCGGCAGAGGTACGGAGCCGAGGCAGAGGGCCGCCGCGAGTACGGACGCGGGGCTGTTGGCCGTCAGGTTGCTCCGTCCGCCGCGACGGGCCGAGAGCAGGGCGGGCACGAGCAGCAGGGCCCTGCGGTAGGTCTCCGAGAGGAGGGGACCGAGCCGGTGCTCCTCGTCGTGGCGGGCCATCACCCTCTCGGTGAGGACGATGCGGTAGTGCGGGGCGAGCCGGTCGCTGAACTCCAGGTCCTCCGAGTCGCGCAGCCGCTCGTCGAAGCCGCCGAGCCGGTCGAAGACCTCGCGCGGCACGGCCGCCTGGGCGAAGAACGCGGTCTCCACCACTCCGGCGCCGCGAGCGCGCCACCAGTAGGCGTGCAGCACCTTGTACCACTCGACGGGCCCGTCGTCGAAGAGCGGCTCGGGCGCGATGACGCCGTGCACGCAGCCGCAGGAGGGGTCGTGGCGCAGGATCTCCAGCGCGTTGGCCACCGAGTCCGGGGTGAGCGCCTCGTCCGAGTCGAGGAAGAAGAGGACGTCGCCGGTGGCGGCGGCGATTCCCGCGTTCCGGGCGGCGGAGACACCGTGGTTGCCCCGGCCGCCGATCAGGACGCACGGGTGGGCCCGGGCGATCTCGGCGGTCCGGTCGGTGCTGCCGTCGTCGACGACGATGACCTCGTGGACGGGGTGGGTCTGCGCGAAGACGGATCTCAGACAGGCATCGAGGGTGCGTGAGGAGTTGTAGGCCGGTATGACGACCGACACGGTTTGCGTCATGGGAAGAGCACACCGGGTCCTCGTATTGACCGGATATCGATCGCGTATCGCGTCTTCTCGCAGTTCGAGACGGTCAACACGGCGGAAACCAGAGGGAGTTGAGCACTGCTAGCGTTCCCGGTCGTGAATCCCCCCATGAGCCCCGGCGCACCTGCCGAGACCACCGAGAACGCCCCCGCGACGGGGAGCGCCCCCGGCGACGCCGTCCGTGACGCCGTCCGCACCGGCGCCGCGCGCACCGCCCCCGGCCGCCGCCCCCGCCGAAGGCTTCGGGCCCCCGCGCTGCTGATCGGCGCCGCCACCGCGTGGGCGCTCTTCGTCGTCCCGGGGCAGCTCCTGAGCGGGCGGTGGTGGCTGTGGCTGCTGCCGGACCTCGTACCCCCGCCGGCCTTCGTGGCGGTGCCCGTCCTGCTGTTCGCCCTGTCGTGCGCCGCGACCCGCGGGCGTACCCGGCGGTGGCTGCTCCCGGCCCTCGCGGTGCTGCTGGTGGCGGGGGCCGGGAGGGCGGGGCTCCACTGGGGCGCGCTGGCTCCCGGCGGAGGCCCTGGCCCGGCCCCCGCGGGCGCGCTCAAGGTGTTCTCGTGGAACACGCTCTACTGGGACTCGACCGACGACCCGGAGGCGTTCCACCGCTATCTGCGGTCCAAGGACGCCGATGTCTACCTGCTCCAGGAGCACCTGGCCCGGGAGGACGGGAAGCACAAGGAGATCGACCGGCTCGCCCGGCTGCGCGCGGAGTTCCCCGGCTACCACCTCGTGGCGCGGGGGGAGCTGGTCACCCTCTCGCGGTACCCGGTCGTCGCCGCTCCCCCGGTCGGTCCGGGCCGGGCGCCGGAGGACTCCTCGCCGTGGCGGGAGCGGTTCGAGTGGAACAAGGTGCTGCGCACCGACGTGGACGTGAACGGCACGGTGGTGTCGTTCTACAACGTGCACATCCCGGTGCAGCTGGACATCGAACGCAGCTGGCTGAGCCCGGACTTCTACCGGGTGGTCCGCGACACCGACGCCGTGCGCAAGGAGCACTACGCGGCGCTGCTCCGGGACGCCCGCGCGAACCCCCGTCCGCTGCTGATCTCGGGGGACTTCAACACGACCCCGGCCATGGGTGACCTGGAGGAGCTGCGGGGGGCGTTCCGCGACGCGCTGCCGGCCTCGTCCTCCTTCCTGCCGGGCACCTGGGGCGGCGACGGGTTCCCGCTGTGGCGGCTGGACTGGACGTTCACGGACGAGCGGCTGCGCGTGCACCGCTACGCGCTGGTCTCCGCCTCGGGCCTCTCCGACCACCGGGGGCAGGAGCTGCTGGTCTCCCCGACAGGGTGAGACGGGGAGGGGCCCGGCCCGCGGGGAAGCCCCGCACCCCGGCCCCACCCAGGCCCCGCGCCCCGACCCCCTCCCCGTCCCGCGGGACCGTCAGGAACCCGCCTCGTCCCGCGGGACCGTCAGGAACCCGCCTCGTCCCGCGGGACCGTCAGGAACCCGCCTCGTCCAGGCGTCGCCGCTGGTCGGGGTCGAGGGTGAGGGCGAGCGCGCCCATGGCCTCCTCCACCTGCTCGACCCGGCTCGCCCCGACCACGGGCAGGACGGACGGTTCGCCGTCGAGGAGCCAGGCGAGCACCACCTGGTTGACGCTCGCGCCGAGTTCGCCGGCGACCTCGCGCAGTGCCGCGAGGCGCGGAGCGGTGCCGGGGTGGTCGTACGCCGCGGGGATCCCCACCTCGGGGCGGGTGTAGCCGCCGGAGAGCAGCGCGCTGTAGGCCCAGACCGTGAGGTCGCCCTCGGTGCGCACGTAGTCGAGGAGCTCCCTGGTGACGTGGACGTGTCCCGAGGAGGGGAGGGCCTTGTCGAAGCGGGGCTGGAGGTAGGAGTGGCGGTACTGGAGGTGGGTGTAGCGCGGGCGGTCGCCGGCGAGGGCGCGGGCGCGTTCGACCCGCCAGACGGCGTGGTTGCTGACGCCGAGTTCGCCGGTCTTCCCCTCGTCGACGAGGTCGGCGAGGGTCGCGACGGTTTCGGAGAGCGGGACCGTGCGGTCCTCCAGGTGGGCCCAGAAGACGTCGACCCGGTCGACACCGAGCCTGCGCAGGCTGTCCTCCAGGGCGGACCTGACACTCTTTTCGGAGAGTCCCTCGAGCTCCGAGGCTCCGACGGAGGCGGGCCGTCCGCCGCACTTGGTGGAGAGGACGAGGCCGTCGCGGTTGCCGCGCGCGGCGAGCCAGCGTCCGATGGTCGCCTCGCTCTCGTCCCCGGTGCCACCTTCGGCCCAGTACGTGTAGTTGTTGGCGGTGTCGATCACGGTGCCGCCCAGTTCGGTGAAGCGGTCGAGCACGGCGAACGAGGTGGCCTCGTCGACGGTCGTACCGAAGGGCAGGGCTCCGAGTACGAGGGTGCGCTGCGGGATCGCCATGGATACAGTCCTTCTCGAAGACGGTTGGACTAGACCATCCTGGATCATGAACTCCCGCCGCACAGGCGTTTGGCCGGACAGGCGATGGCCGAACTCCGAGGATCCCCGCGGCCGTTCCATTGGTCTAGTCCTACGGTCGGCAGCGGCCTACCATCACAGAGGCCGCACGGTCAGGCACGGAAAGTAAACGGCACGACAGGACCATTCGGGGGGATGTCGCCTTGCTGGAGGCGCTGGGAATAGAGAGATCCGCGGAGACCCTGTACCGGCTCATGCTCGAACGGCCCGACTACGGTGTGGCCGAGATGGCCCACCGGCTCGACTGGCCCGAGGAGCAGGTCCGCGAGGCGCTGGGCCGGCTCACGGAGGCGCGGCTCGTCGCCATGGAGGACGATTCCGAGGAGGTCCTTCCGTTCGACCCCGAGGTCGGCTTCTCCTTCCTCCTCTCCCGGGCCGAGGCCGAGTTGACCCGGCGGCGGCGCCAGGTCGAGCGCGCCGAGCGGGCGGTGGCCGACATCCTCGCCACGTACGCCGACCGCACCGACGGCGCGGCGCGGCACGACGTGGTGCACCGGGTCGTGGGCCTGGAGAACGTCCGCGAGCGCCTGGAGGACCTGGCCTCGAACGCCCGTACCGAGTGCCTCTCGCTGCTGCCGGGCGGGGCCCAGCTCCCCGACACGATGGACGCCAGCCAGCCGCTCGACCAACTGGCCCTGGAACGCGGCGTGCGGATCCGGTCGATCTACCAGGAGAGCTTCCGCAACGACCCGCCGACCGTCGAGTACGTGCGCTGGTACTGCGAACTCGGCGGCGAGGCGCGGACCGTGCCCGTGGTCCCGATGCTCATGGTCGTCGTCGACCGCGAGGCCGCGCTCGTCCCGGTCGATCCGGAGGACGGCCGCGCGGGCGCCCTCGAAGTCCGCAGCCCCGGTCTGGTCCACGCCCTGCTGGTGCTCTTCGACCGGCTGTGGGAGGGGGGCACCCCCTTCGGGGAGGCCCCGCGCCGCGACGAGCACGATCTCTCGCCCCAGGAGCGGGAGTTGCTGATGCTCCTCGGCATCGGCTGCACGGACGACATCGCGGCCCGGCGGCTCGGCGTCTCGCTGCGGACCGTGCGCCGGATGAGCTCGGAGCTGATGAACCGGCTCGGCGCGCGCAGCCGTTTCGAGGCGGGGGTGCGGGCCGCGAAGGAGGGCTGGCTCTGAACCGTTGAACCGCACGGCAGTCAGATCCGTTATACGGACAGGGGTTCCGTGAAGCGGAAGCGTCCCCTAGATTTCCCCACCATTACCTAGGTGACCAGCGAGGGGACGGAATCGCCGTGTCAGAAGCGACACAAGGGAAACAACCGACCATCACCCCCCTGCGGGTGGTGATCGCGATCTGCCTGTTCGCGCCGTTCGTGGCGATGCTCTGGGTGAGTTCGTACGCGAAGGCCGAACCGCTCTTCGCCGGCATCCCGTTCTTCTACTGGTACCAGATGCTCTGGGTGCTGGTCTCGACCGTGCTCACCATGGTCGCGTACAAGCTGTGGCAGCTGGACCAGCGTGCCCGCAAGGGAGGTGACGCGCGATGAAGGACGGCGTGAACGGCGTGGCGCTCGGCGTCTTCGTCTTCTTCTTCCTGGCCGTCACGGTCATGGGCTTCCTGGCCGCGCGCTGGCGCAAGGCCGAGAACGAGAACAGCCTCGACGAATGGGGCCTCGGCGGCCGGTCGTTCGGCACCTGGGTGACCTGGTTCCTGCTCGGCGGCGACCTCTACACCGCCTACACGTTCGTCGCGGTCCCCGCGGCCATCTACGCGGCGGGCGCGGCCGGCTTCTTCGCCGTCCCGTACACCATCCTGGTCTACCCGCTGATCTTCACCTTCCTGCCGCGCCTCTGGTCGGTCTCGCACAAGCACGGATACGTCACCACCTCCGACTTCGTGCGCGGCCGGTTCGGTTCCAAGGGCCTGTCCCTCGCGGTGGCGGTCACCGGCATCCTCGCCACCATGCCGTACATCGCGCTCCAGCTCGTCGGCATCCAGGCCGTCCTGGACGTGATGGGCGTCGGCGGCGGCGAGACCACCCACTGGTTCATCAAGGACCTGCCGCTGCTGATCGCCTTCGGTGTCCTCGCGGCGTACACGTACTCCTCGGGCCTGCGCGCACCCGCGCTCATCGCCTTCGTCAAGGACACCCTGATCTACATCGTCATCGCGGTGGCGATCATCTACATCCCGATCAAGCTCGGCGGCTTCGACGAGATCTTCGCGAAGGCCGGCGAGGCCTACGCGCAGACCAACCCGGCGACCGGCAAGCCGCGCGGCACGCTCGTCCCCGGCGAGGCCGGCCAGTGGACGTACGCGACGCTGGCGCTCGGCTCGGCGCTCGCGCTCTTCATGTACCCGCACTCCATCACGGCGACGCTCTCCTCGCGCAGCCGTGAGGTGATCCGCCGCAACACCACGATCCTGCCGCTGTACTCGCTGATGCTGGGCCTGCTCGCGCTGCTCGGCTTCATGGCGATCGCCGCCGGGATCAAGGTCAAGAACGGCCAGCTCGCCATCCCGCAGCTCTTCGAGACCATGTTCCCGGACTGGTTCGCGGGCGTCGCCTTCGCCGCGATCGGCATCGGCGCGCTCGTCCCGGCCGCGATCATGTCGATCGCCGCGGCCAACCTCTTCACCCGCAACATCTACAAGGACTTCATCAAACCGGACGCGACCCCGGCCCAGGAGACCAAGGTCTCCAAGATCGTCTCGCTCCTGGTGAAGGTCGGCGCGCTGGCCTTCGTCCTCACCATGGACAAGACGGTCGCGATCAACTTCCAGCTGCTCGGCGGCATCTGGATCCTCCAGACCTTCCCGGCGCTCGTCGGCGGCCTCTTCACCCGCTGGTTCCACCGCTGGGCGCTGCTCGCCGGCTGGGCCGTCGGCATGGTCTACGGCACGGTCGCCGCGTACGGGGTCGCCAGCCCGACGCAGAAGCACTTCGGCGGCTCCTCCGCCGAGATCCCGGGCATCGGCGAGATCGGCTACATCGGTCTCACCGCCTTCGTCCTCAACCTCGTCGTCACGGTCGTCCTGACCTTCGTCCTCAAGGCCCTCAAGGCCCCCGAGGGCGTCGACGAGACCTCCCCCGAGGACTACACGGCCGACGCGCCGTCCCGTAAGGCGGGCCGCGAGGCGGACCCGAAGGTCGGCGCCGGAGCGCACTGACCTGGCGGTACGACGCAGGGGCCCGGGATCTCCGCCAAGGAAACCCCGGGCCCCTTTCCCGTGCCCGCGGGGCAGACTGCCCTCATGGACTTCACCATCAGGGCGGTACGGCCCGAGGAGTACGAGGAGCTCGGTGACCTCACCGGGCGGACCTACCTGAACGACGGGCTGCTGCTGCACGGGGCGGACGACTTCTACCTGGACGTGCTGCGGGACACGGCGCGGCGGGCGCGCGAGGCCGAGGTGCTCGTCGCCGTCGACGCGGAGGAGCGGATCATCGGCGGGGTCACCTACGCCCCCGGATCCACCCCGTGGGCGGACATCGCCGTCGCCGGCGAGGCCGAGTTCCGGATGCTCGTGGTGGCGCCGGAGGCCCGTGGCAGGGGCGTCGGAGAGGCGCTCGTACGCCACTGCGCGGACCGCGCCCGGGCCGTGCCGGAGTGCGCGAGGCTCGTGCTCTCCACGGACCCGAAGATGGTCCCGGCGCACCGGATCTACGAGCGGATGGGTTTCGTCCGCACTCCCGAGCGGGACTGGGAGCCGATTCCCGGGCACCGGCTGCGGACCTACGCCCTGGAGTTCTGACACGCAGAGGACACCAGGGCGACACAACATGTGGGGGGTGCCGCAAGCGGCGCCCCCCACATGTATGCTCAACCTCGCTGTCGACGCAGGGAAATCCGGCGCGAATCCGGAACTGTCCCGCAACGGTGTGCTTCGTACCCATACGCGCGTACGAGGTCAGTCCGAGGACCTGCCGACAGCACACCCGGTCCGTCCGTTCCGGGTGTCACTGACGTCCGGGCCTCGCGGAGTGGGCCGGTGGACGCGGCGTACCCCGAGCACGGGTGCCCGCCTGCCCGCCTTCCCCCGCCGCGGCCCCGAGCCGAGCGAGGGAGAGCCCCACGTGACCATCGCGCCCGCCGATCCGGTAACGGCGATCGAGAGCGACGGACCCGGCACCGTACTGCTGCGGACCCTGACCGATCTCACCGCCGATCTCCCCGACACCGACCCCGGCAAGGTCGCCGCCGCCGCCCTGCGCGGCCGCAGCGCCACGTCGGACGAGGCGGAACTGCGCGAGCTGGCCACCGAGGCGGCCGCCGGCCTGATCTCCGACGACCCGGCCTACTCCCGGCTCGCCGCCCGGCTCCTGACCATCACCATCGCCGACGAGGCGGCCGGCCAGGGCGCCGTCTCCTTCTCGGCCTCCGTGGCCGTCAGTCACCGCGAGGGCCTGATCGCCGACCGCACCGCCGACTTCGTCGCGCTGCACGCGGACCGGCTCGACGCCACCATCGACGGCGCCGCCGACGACCGCTTCGGCTACTTCGGTCTGCGCACCCTCTTCTCCCGCTACCTGCTGCGCCACCCGATCACCCGCAAGGTGATCGAGACCCCGCAGCACTTCATGCTCCGCGTCGCCTGCGGCCTCGCCGAGGACACGAGCGTCCGCGCGCTCGACGAGGTCAGCGCGCTGTACGGCCTGATGAGCCGTCTGGACTACCTCCCCTCCTCCCCCACGCTCTTCAACTCCGGCACCCGCCACCCGCAGATGTCCTCCTGCTACCTCCTGGACTCCCCGCAGGACGAGCTGGACTCCATCTACGACCGCTACCACCAGGTCGCGCGCCTCTCGAAGCACGCCGGCGGCATCGGCCTCTCCTACTCCCGCATCCGCGCCCGCGGTTCCCTGATCCGCGGCACCAACGGCCACTCCAACGGCATCGTCCCGTTCCTCAAGACCCTCGACGCCTCCGTCGCCGCCGTGAACCAGGGCGGCCGCCGCAAGGGCGCCGCCGCCGTCTACCTGGAGACCTGGCACGCGGACATCGAGGAGTTCCTGGAGCTCCGCGACAACACGGGCGAGGACCAGCGCCGTACGCACAACCTCAACCTGGCCCACTGGATCCCGGACGAGTTCATGCGCCGGGTCAACGCGGACGCCGAGTGGTCGCTCTTCTCCCCGGCGGACGTTCCCGAGCTCGTCGACCTGTGGGGCGAGGAGTTCGACGCCGCCTACCACGCCGCCGAGGCGAAGGGGCTGGCCCGCAAGACGATGCCGGCCCGCGACCTGTACGGCCGGATGATGCGGACCCTGGCCCAGACCGGCAACGGCTGGATGACCTTCAAGGACGCCTCCAACCGCACGGCCAACCAGACCGCGGAGCCCGGCCACACCGTCCACTCCTCCAACCTCTGCACGGAGATCCTGGAGGTCACGGACGACGGCGAGACCGCGGTCTGCAACCTGGGCTCGGTCAACCTCGGCGCGTTCGTGGTGGGCTCGGACATCGACTGGGAGCGGCTCGACGCGACCGTCCGCACGGCCGTCACCTTCCTCGACCGGGTCGTCGACATCAACTTCTACCCGACCGAGCAGGCCGGGCGTTCCAACGCCCGCTGGCGGCCGGTGGGTCTGGGCGCGATGGGCCTCCAGGACGTCTTCTTCCAGCTGAAGCTGCCCTTCGACTCCCCCGAGGCGCGCGCGCTGTCCACCCGTATCGCCGAGCGGATCATGCTCGCCGCGTACGAGGCCTCCGCCGACCTCGCCGAGCGCAGCGGCCCGCTCCCCGCCTGGGAGAAGACCCGCGCGGCCCGCGGTGTCCTGCACCCGGACCACTACGACGTGGAGCTCAACTGGCCGGAGCGCTGGGCGGCCCTGCGCGAGCGGATCGCCGCGGTCGGCATGCGCAACAGCCTGCTCCTGGCGATCGCGCCGACGGCGACCATCGCCTCGATCGCGGGCGTCTACGAGTGCATCGAGCCGCAGGTCTCCAACCTCTTCAAGCGCGAGACGCTGTCGGGCGAGTTCCTCCAGGTCAACTCGTACCTCGTCGCCGAGCTGAAGCGGCTCGGCGTGTGGGACGCCCAGACCCGGGACGCGCTGCGCGACGCGAGCGGTTCGGTGGCGGGCTTCACCTGGATCCCGGCCGAGGTGCGCGAGCTGTACCGCACGGCCTGGGAGATCCCGCAGCGCGGTCTGATCGACATGGCCGCCGCCCGCACGCCCTTCCTCGACCAGTCGCAGTCCCTGAACCTGTTCCTGGAGACGCCGACGATCGGCAAGCTGTCGTCGATGTACGCGTACGCCTGGAAGCAGGGGCTGAAGACGACGTACTACCTGCGCTCCCGCCCGGCGACCCGGATCGCCCGTGCCGCCCAGGCGTCGACGGCCGCCGCCACCATCCCCGTACAGCAGGCGACCCCCGACGCGGACGCCCTCGCCTGCTCCCTGGAAAACCCCGAGTCCTGCGAGGCCTGCCAGTAATGAGCACCACCGAGAACAAGAACCTCCTCGACCCGGGCTTCGAGCTGACCCTCCGTCCGATGCGCTACCCGGACTTCTACGAGCGCTACCGGGACGCGATCAAGAACACGTGGACGGTGGAGGAGGTCGACCTCCACTCGGACGTCGCCGACCTCGCCAAGCTCACCCCCGGTGAGCAGCACATGATCGGCCGTCTGGTCGCCTTCTTCGCGACCGGCGACTCGATCGTCTCGAACAACCTGGTCCTGACGCTCTACAAGCACATCAACTCCCCGGAGGCGCGCCTGTACCTGTCGCGCCAGCTGTTCGAGGAGGCCGTGCACGTCCAGTTCTACCTGACGCTGCTCGACACCTACCTGCCCGACCCGGACGACCGCGCCGCCGCGTTCGACGCGGTCGAGGAGATCCCCTCCATCCGCGAGAAGGCGCAGTTCTGCTTCCGCTGGATGGACTCGGTGGAGAAGATCGACCGCCTGGAGACCCAGGCCGACCGCCGCCGCTTCCTGCTGAACCTGATCTGCTTCGCGGCGTGCATCGAGGGCCTGTTCTTCTACGGCGCCTTCGCCTACGTGTACTGGTTCCGGTCCCGCGGTCTGCTGCACGGCCTGGCCACCGGCACCAACTGGGTCTTCCGCGACGAGACGATGCACATGAACTTCGCCTTCGAGGTCGTGGACACCGTCCGCAAGGAGGAGCCGGAGCTCTTCGACGACGCGCTCCAGCAGCAGGTCACCGACATGCTGAAGGAGGCCGTGGAGGCGGAGCTGCAGTTCGGCCGCGACCTGTGCGGCGACGGCCTGCCGGGCATGAACACGGAGTCGATGCGCGAGTACCTCCAGTGCGTCGCCGACCAGCGCCTCCAGCGCCTCGGCTTCGCCCCGGTGTACGGCTCGGAGAACCCGTTCGCGTTCATGGAGCTCCAGGGCGTCCAGGAGCTGACCAACTTCTTCGAGCGCCGCCCGTCCGCGTACCAAGTCGCGGTCGAGGGCTCGGTCGACCTCGACGAGGACTTCTAGTCCGTACGGACACGAGGAAGGGCCCCGCACTCCTGGAGTGCGGGGCCCTTCCTCGTCTACGCGTACGGCGCCGGGGTCAGTCGTTCGGGACGACCTCGTAGCGCGGGGTGCCCTCTTCCATCTGGCGCAGGGCGTCCTTGCGGTCGCGCTTGGAGAGGCGGTCGATGTACAGGCGGCCGTACAGGTGGTCCGTCTCGTGCTGGAGGCAGCGGGCGAAGTAGCCGGTGCCCTGGACCGCGATCGGGTTCCCCTCGGCGTCCTGGCCGCGGACGACCGCGTAGTCGGGGCGGGCCAGCTCGGCGTAGGCGGTCGGCACGGAGAGGCAGCCCTCGTTGGACTCGTCCAGGACGCGGCGGTCGGCCGGCAGTTCGTCGAGGACCGGGTTGACCACGACGCCGGTGTGCCGGACGCCCTCGTCGTCCGGGCAGTCGTAGACGAAGACCTTGAGGTCCACACCGATCTGGTTCGCGGCGAGGCCCACGCCCTCGGCGGCCTTCTGGCTGGCGAACATGTCGTCGATCAGCGCCGCGAGCTTGTCGTCGAACTCGGTGACGTCCCGGCACTCCCGGTGGAGCACCGGGTTGCCGACGACGGTGATCGGGCGGGCCGTGCCGCGCTCGCGGTGGGCGAGCTCGCGCGCCTCGCAGTCCTCCGTGTCCACGACGAACTCTTCGTTGATCTGCTCGTCAGTTTCCTGCTGCGTCATGTCCGGCGCGTGCCTTCCTCGGAACCCCAGTAAACGATCCCGTACAGCCTACGGCCAGTGGTCAGCAGACCTCTTCCAGATCCCGCCACTCACGGCTGTCGGGGCTGTCCGCCACCCAGCCGTCGAGGAGCCCGCGCACCAGGCCGGCCGGGGCGGCCAGGCCGCACTCCCGCTCCGGCACCCACAGCTCGCCGGGCGAGCGGTGGCCGAGCGGCCCGGGGTGTCCCGGCTCGCTGTGGTCGTGCGGGTCGGAGTGCTCGCCCTCGCCCTCGGCACTCGGCATGGTCGACTCCGAGCAGGCGCGGCAGAGCAGCCGCACGGAGGACGACCAGTCCTCGGCGGCGAAGCCCGCGTCGGCGGCGAGCTGCTCCAGGGCGTCCCGGTCGTCCTCGGTGGCGGCCTCCAGGAGGACCACCCAGGTCGGCACGGGTGACGGAGCCCACAGCTCGATCTCGTCGAAGACCGGGTACGACGGGCCCGCCGTGGTGGTGCGCTCGCCGTTCGGCACACCGTCGTGGAGGACGACCTCGCCCCAGCGGCGCCCCGAGGACGGCAGCGGGATGGAGAGGACCTCGATGCGGGCCGGGTCGAGCCTGCGGCCCCACACGACCTCGGCCTCGCCCTCGGGCGAGAGCCGGACGGCGGCGCTGCCCAGCTCCATGCCGGCGGGCTCACCGGTGCCCGCGGCGGCCCCGGGCACCTTCAGCCCGTACGCCTGCCAGGCGCGGCGGGCCAGCGGCCAGTCCTGGAGCGCGGTGGCCGCGATGCCGACGTTCCACCAGTCGGGGGCGCCGGTCTCCTTGTCGAGCAGGGCGACGGCGCGCAGCCCGGCGGCCCTTGCCTGCTCCCAGTCGTGCCGGAACTTGTGCAGCAGGGCCAGGTTGAACCAGGACTCCGAGAGCCAGGGCTCCAGATCCGCCGCACGTGTCAGCAGCGCGCCCGCGTCCTCGTACCGGCCGTCGCCGATCAGCGTGAACGCGCGGTCGGTGGCCTGCCGCCACGAGGCGGAGGGCCGATGCCGTACCTTCCCGAAGATCCTCACGATTCCCGCCTGCCGGTCGCTTTCACCCTCTTGTTCGCATCCAACCATGCCCGGTCGGACGCGCGCTCATTACCCATGGGTTACCCAGCGACGGCCGAGGTCACCCCAGCGGCTCCGCCCCGCGCCAGGACCCTGGCCAGGCATTCGACGACGTCCGGGTGATAGTCACGCGCTGTGCCCAGGCGGAGCCGCTCCAGGGCGCCGAGGGCCGCGCCCGCCCCGTCGCCCGCCAGGTCGTCGTAGGCGTTCACGACCCGGACGATCCGGGCGGGCAGCGGTTGCTCGCGGTACGGGTCGGCCTGCCGCTCGACGACCACGGCGACGGCCGCGGGGACACCGGTCCTGCGGACGACCTCGCCGCCGAGCAGGGCGATCCGGCGCTGCTCCTCGGCGGGGAGGAGGGCGGTGGCACCGGCCTCGACCGGGTCGACGAGGGAGAGCTGTCCGATGTCGTGCATGAGCGCCGCGTACTCCAGGACGGTCAGCTCGGCTCCGGAGAGGCCCAGCTCGCGCCCCACGGCGGCGCTGAGGGCGGCGACCCGGCGGGCGTGGCCGGGCGGGGTGCAGCCGGCGATCTCGGTGGCGCGGGCCAGGGAGGCGATGGTCTGCCGGTTGACGGTCCGCACGGCCGCGTACCGCCGGAAGGAGACCTGGGTGAGCAGGAGCGGTACGGCGAGCACGGGCAGCGCCCACAGCCCGGCGGCGGCCACGCCGAGCGCCATGACGGCGCCGGTGGCACAGACGGCCGAGCCGATGCCGAGGAGGGCGCGCAGTTCGTCGCGGAGCAGGGGGGCGTACGGGAATCCCGTGCGGGCGCGGAGCACGAGGGCGGCGAGCACGGCGTCGCACAGGGCGGTCAGGACGAGCAGGAGCATCAGGAAGAAGGCGTACGACGGGCCCTCGCCGAGGTGGTCGACGACGGCGCCGGAGTTGTAGAGGGGCTGGAAGCAGAGGGCGGCGAAGCCGACGGTGAGGACGCGGCGGGCGAGGTGGTCGGCGCCGGGGCCGCGGCCCCGGGCGATGTGGGGGACGATCCCGGCGAGGCCGCCGGCGACGACGACGGCGACGATCTGGAGGACGCCGTGGGTGGTGGCGGTCCCGGCGTCCGTGCCGAGCAGGGCGTACGCGAGGGCTCCGGCGGCGGCGAGCGGCGCGGGCTCCCTCTCGTCGGGGGCGGCGCCCCAGCGTGCGAGCTCGCCGAGGGCGATGAGCGTGCCGAAGGCGAGGGCGTTGCCCGGTTCGTCGACGCCGTACCAGAGGGTGGCGCCGAAGCCGGCGAGGCCAAGCAGCAGGGCGGCCCCGTGCACGGTTCCGCCGGTGAGGGAGCCGGGTCGTGTCACGCGCGCTCCTTCGGCCGGCCGGTCAGGGCGGAACCGGGTCCCGCCGGGGGCACGTTCTTTCCGGCGGGACCCGGTTCCGCACTCGGCTGCGGGCTCGGCTGTGCGTCCTGGCGTGTGTCCTGCGCGTCCTGCGCGTCCGACTGCGCGCCCGGCAGCGCGTCCTGCCGCGGGCTCGGCCGCGCCTCGTCCGGCCCCGGTGTCCTCGGCGGCGGCAGCGGCTGCGGTGCCTCGTCCGCCGTGACACCGGTCTGCCAGCCGTGCCGGGCCAGGGCCCGCACCAGGGCACCGACCATCCGGGGGTCGAAGTGGCTGCCCGCGCACCGCTCCAGTTCGGCGAGGGCGGTCGGCACCGGGCGGGCCCGGCTGTAGCAGCGGGTGGAGGTCATGGCGTCGAAGGCGTCGGCGACGGCGACCACCCGGGCGAACTCGGGGATCTGCTCGCCGTGCAGCCCGTACGGGTAGCCGCTGCCGTCCATGCGCTCGTGGTGGTGGAGGATCGCGGCCCTGGCCTCGCCGAGGAAGCCGATGCCCCGGACCATCTCGTGCCCGTACTCCGGATGCAGTTCGATGACCCGGCGCTCCTCGGGCGTCAGCGGCCCGTCCTTGCGCAGCACCCGGGTGGGCACGCCGAGCTTCCCCACGTCGTGGAGGATGCCGGCGAAGCGCACGACGTCGAGCCGGTCCTCCGCCATGCCGAGCTCACGGGCGATCAGGACGGAGGCGTGGCCGACCCGTTCGCTGTGGCCGCGGGTGTACCGGTCCTTGATGTCGACGGCCTGGACGAGGGCGCGGATGGTGGCCTGGTGGGCGGCCCGTTCGCGGTGGTACTGGGCGAAGACCCAGCAGGAGATGTACATCGGCAGCAGCACGAAGAGGGCCGCGGCCGGCCCGTACGTGCTCCGCCACAGCACGGCCATCATCAGTCCGGCGAGCCCGTGGACCGCGTGCGGGGCGAGGGCCCGCCCGAGGAGTCCGCGCCAGGCGGCCCCGGCCGGCAGCCCGTCGGCGGTGGCCCGGATGCCGCCGTCGAGGGCGGTCAGGACCAGACAGAAGGTGAGCGCGGCGGCGCCGGCGGGGAGCAGCGCGTACGGGAAGTCGGGGGCGTCCCGGCCGTGTCCGAGGGCCGCGGAGCCGTGCAGGGCGCCGGCGGAGAGGGAGGCGGCCCAGACGGCGAGGGTGGTGGCGGCGGCCCGCCAGGCGCGGCGCGGCCCGGCGGGCGGCTCCTCGACGCGGGCGAGGAGGCTGCCGGGGAGCGCGGTGAGCGCGGCGGCCGCGGGCGGCAGGAGCAGCGCGGAGGCGAGGAGGACGGGGAAGAAGGAGCCGGTGCCCACGGGGACGGAGCCGCCGAGCGCGCGGCCGAGTAACCGGCAGCGGGCGGGCAGTTCGCAGAGTGCGTACAGGGCGGCGAGGAGCGCGACCGTGCCCCAGGGGGTGGCCGCGCCGGGGCGCAGCGCGGGCAGGACCGACGCTCCGGCGGCGAGCAGGGCGCAGCCGATGTACACGCGTGCCGCTCGCGGAATGACCTTCACGCCCATCACACGGGTCACGCTAGCGAGTGGGGCGGCCCGAGAGGTGGTGCTGCGGCCGATTCGCACCAACGGGTGATACAAGCTGATATATGCGCGAGGCCGCCGCAATCTCTTCGCGACGGCCTTCGTTCCGGACGGGCCGGGCCGGGAAGGGCCCGGACGGGCCCGTACGCGCCGGGCCGTCGTTCGGTTACTCCTGCGGAGCCGGCGTCGCCGGGGCGCTCGCCGTGATGTCCTGCTCGGGCACCAGCTGCCCGGAGCGGATCAGGTCGATGCGGCCCATGACCTTGGAGCGGAGGTCGGTGGGGACGTCGTCACTGCCGCAGCAGCGCTTGACGAGCTTCTTCACCGCCTGCTCCAGGCCGTACTTCTCCAGGCAGGGGGAGCACTCCTCGAAGTGCACCTCGAACTTGGTGCAGTCGCTGTCGGGCATCTCTTTGTCGAGGAACTCGTAGAGGTGATCCAGGACCTCTGAGCAATCCGTCTCGTGCGGCTCTCCGCAGCTCATGAGCCCGAGCCTTTCAGATCGTTCGACGACTCTCCGGCGCCCGCGGGTACCAGCCCGCGGTCGCGGGCGTAGTCCTCGAGCATGCCGCGCAGCTGGCGGCGGCCCCGGTGCAGTCGGGACATCACCGTACCGATGGGTGTCCCCATGATGTCCGCGATCTCCTTGTACGCAAACCCCTCGACATCCGCCAGATAGACGGCGATGCGGAACTCCTCGGGGATCGCCTGCAGCGCTTCCTTCACGTCGGAGTCGGGCAGGTGGTCGAGCGCCTGCGACTCCGCCGAGCGCAGACCCGTCGACATGTGCGACTCGGCGCGCGCGAGCTGCCAGTCCTCGATCTCCTCGGCGGCACTGCGCTGGGGCTCACGCTGCTTCTTGCGGTACGAGTTGATGAAGGTGTTCGTGAGAATGCGGTACAGCCACGCCTTGAGGTTCGTGCCCTCCCGGAACTGGTGGAAGGAGCCGTACGCCTTCGCGTAGGTCTCCTGCACCAGGTCCTCCGCGTCCGCGGGGTTGCGCGTCATGCGCAGCGCGGCCGAGTACATCTGGTCGAGGTAGCCGAGGGCGTCCCGCTCGAAGCGCGCGTTGCGCTCCGCGGTCGTCTCCTCGGGGCCGTCGTCGGTCCCTGTGTCGGTCCCAGTGACCGGACCCACCTCCTCCAGCGCGGCGGCGAGCCCGAAGGCGGACCCGCTCGTTTCGGAGGATAGACGAGGAACCGCTCCGCCCGCCGCCCGAATCGGGGCGACCTTGGGCGCGGGCAGCACTGTCCAGTCGAGGTCAGCGGCCTGCGCACGCTCCGGGCAGATGGTCGAACCCATGCGACGGACTCCCTCTTCCTTGCTCTCACACCGACGCTCTCCACAACAGAGGTCCCCCGCTCAACATTCCCGGTACGGGGGCCGGTGTCAGCGCAGTGTGACGAGCCACTCGACGACGCCGTCCACGAGCACGTCGAGGGCCTCGTCCTGGGTGAGGGGGGCGCGTTTGGGCACCGCGAAGGCATGGTCGCCGTAGGGGACCTCGACGAGACCGTGTGCCCCCGCCGGGAACTCCCCGGGGCGGCCGAAGGGGTCGTTGCCGCCCTGCACGACGAGCGTGGGCAGGCCGGTGCCGAGGAGCTCCTCGGCGCGGGACCGCTCCGGCTTCCCCGGCGGGTGGAGCGGGAAGCTCAGGGCGAGGACGGCGCGGGCGCCGAGCTCGTGCCCGGTCCGGCAGGCGACCCGGGCGCCGGCGCTGCGGCCGCCCGCGATCACGGGCAGGCCGGGCTCGGCGAGGGCCGGCCAGAGTCCGCGCCAGCCGGTGTCGAGGGTCTTCGGCGCGGGCGCGACCTTCTTGCCGGCGACCCGCCAGGGCTGCTCGACGAGGGCCGTGGTCACGCCGTGGGCCGGCAGCGCGTGGGCCAGGGCCTGGAGGTCGCGGGCCTCGACCCCGCCGCCGGCGCCGTGGCCGAGGGCGAGCACGGCCCACGGCTTCGCGCCGGCGTACCAGGTGACGCGGGCCTCACCGGCGTCCGTGGAAACGGTCTCGTACTGTGTCACGTCCCCATCCTGCCGTCCGAGGCTCCCCGGCCGGGCGCACGGCGCTCCCGTACTCTCCCCCGCGCTCCCGACCCGACGGGCACTCCCGGCGCTCGCGCTCCGGCGCTCGCGCTCCGGCGCTCGTGCTCCGGCGCTCGCGCTGCCGACACTCGTGCTTCCGGCGCTCGCGCTGCCGGGCCTCGTGCTTCCGGCCCTCGCGCTGCCGGGCCGCTCAGAACAGCGTGCCCTCCTCCGGGCCCTCCAGCTCCGTCAGGAGCTCGGGGCCGTTGTTACGGACGTTGCTGACCGCCGTCGACACCGGGTAGGCCCGCATCAGCCCCTCCGGCGGTGCGACGAGCAGCCCGCGCAGCTCCTCCGGGTCGGTGCGCGCCGGGTCGAGCCAGGCGTCCCAGCGCTCCTCCGTCAGCATCAGCGGCATCCGGGGGTGGATGTCGGCGAGCGAGCGCGGGCCCTCGGCCGGGGCCACCCCCAGCGGGCCCGTCTCGGCCTCGGTGGTGACGACCGAGCAGGTCACCCACCACGCGGAGGGGTGCTCGTCGGGGAGGGTGCGGTCGCGCCAGAACTCGTAGAGACCGGCCATCGCGAAGACCGAGCCGTCCGCGGGGGTCACGAAGTACGGCTGCTTCCGCGGCCGCTTCTTCTTCCCCTCGACCTCCAGGTCCCGCTCCCCGGAGCCGGTCACCCACTCGTAATAGCCGTCGGCGGGAAGGATGCAGCGGCGGGCCGCGAACGCGCGTTTGAAGGAGGGCTTCTCGTGCACGGTCTCCGCGCGCGCGTTGATCATCCGGGCGGCGCCCTCCGGCGTCTTCGCCCAGGACGGGACCAGTCCCCACTTCAGGGCGCGCAGCTGGCGAACCGGACGCCGTGATCCGGCGTCTTTCAGAGGACGCTCCAGGACCGCCCAGACCTCTTTGGTGGGGGCCACGTTCCAGTCCGGGGCCAGGGTCTCCTCCGGCTCCCACTTCTCTACTTCGAAGACGTCGACGAGATCCTCGGGCCGCCGACTCGCTGCATACCGTCCGCACATACGTGCCACACTGCCACGATCCCCGACCTCCCGAGGAGCGGCCCGAACGATGGACCTCTTCAGCCCGCAGGCCGCCCCGGCCGAGTGGCTGGTGATCGCCGCCGCGGTCGCCGCCCTCGCCGTCACCGTGCCCCGCCGCGTCTGGCTCCTGGCCCGCAACGCGATCACCATCGCCCACGAGGGCGGCCACGGAATCGTCGCCCTCGCGACCGGCCGCCGCCTCGAAGCGATCCGGCTGCACTCGGACACCAGCGGACTGACCGTGACCCGGGGCCGCCCGACCGGTCTCGGCGTGGTCCTCACGCTGGCCGCCGGGTACACCGCCGCCCCGCTGCTCGGCCTCGGCGGCGCCGCCCTCCTCGGCTCGGGCCGGGTCACCCTGCTGCTCTGGGTCGCGACCGGCCTGCTGCTCGCGATGCTCGTGATGGTCCGCAACGCGTACGGGATCCTCACCGTCCTCCTGACGGGCGCGGCCTTCCTCCTCGTCTCCTGGCTGACCGCTCCCGAGGTCCAGTCGGTCTTCGCCTACGCGGTGGTCTGGTTCCTCCTCCTCGGCGGCGTCCGCCCGGCCTTCGAGCTCCAGGCGAAACGCCGTCACGGCGGCGCCCCCGACTCGGACGCGGACCAGCTCTCGCGCCTCACCCATGTGCACCCGGGGGTGTGGCTCCTCTTCTTCCACACGGTCTCGATCTCCGCCCTGATCGGCGGCGGGCGCTGGCTCCTGCGCTTCTGACTCACCCGTACAGTGAGTCCATGACCGCAGCAGCTTCCGTGCACCCCGACCCGTCCTCCGACCTCTGGCCCGCCCCGTACGCCCGCGGCGCCGTCGACGCGACCGTCACCGTGCCCGGATCGAAGTCGGTCACCAACCGGGGCCTGGTCCTCGCCGCGCTGGCCTCCGAGCCCGGCTGGCTGCGCCGCCCGCTGCGCTCCCGCGACACCCTCCTGATGGCCGAGGCGCTGCGCACCATCGGAGTGAAGATCGAGGAGGGGGTGGGCCCCGACGGCACCGGCGAGGCCTGGCGGATCATCCCCGCCCCGCTGCGCGGCCCGGCCACCGTCGACGTCGGCAACGCCGGCACGGTCATGCGCTTCCTGCCGCCGGTCGCGGCGCTCACCGACGGCCCGGTGCGCTTCGACGGGGACCCCCGCTCCCACGAGCGTCCGCTGCACGGCGTGATCGACGCGCTGCGCGCGCTCGGCGCCCGCATCGAGGACGACGGCCGGGGCGCCCTCCCCATGACCGTTAACGGCACCGGGAGCCTGGACGGCGGCACGGTCGAGATCGACGCCTCCTCGTCCTCCCAGTTCGTCAGCGCCCTGCTGCTCTCCGCGCCCCGCTTCAACCAGGGCGTCGAGGTGCGGCACGTGGGCGCGAAGCTGCCCTCGCTGCCGCACATCCGGATGACGGTCGACATGCTGCGCTCGGTCGGCGCCCAGGTCGACGAGCCGGAGCACGGCGGCGCGCCGAACGTGTGGCGGGTGGCGCCCTCCGCGCTGCGCGGCCGGGACCTGGTCGTCGAGCCGGACCTGTCGAACGCGCAGCCGTTCCTGGCCGCGGCGCTGGTGACCGGCGGCCGGGTGACCGTCCCGGACTGGCCCGAGCGGACCACCCAGCCGGGTGACGCGCTGCGGGAGATCTTCACCGAGATGGGTGGCTCCTGCGAGCTGACCGAGGCCGGGCTGACCTTCACGGGTACGGGCCGGATCCACGGCATCGACGTGGACCTCGGCGAGGTCGGTGAGCTGACCCCCGGCATCGCGGCGGTCGCGGCGCTCGCCGACTCCCCCTCCACCCTGCGCGGCGTCGCCCATCTGCGGCTGCACGAGACGGACCGCCTGGCGGCCCTCACCAAGGAGATCAACGAGCTCGGCGGTGACGTGACCGAGACCGAGGACGGGCTGCACATCCGCCCCCGCCCGCTGCACGGCGGCGTCTTCCACACGTACCACGACCACCGCATGGCGACGGCGGGCGCGATCATCGGCCTCGCGGTCGAGGGCGTGGAGATCGAGGACGTGGCCACGACGGCGAAGACCTTGCCGGACTTCCCGATGATGTGGACCGAAATGCTCGGGGTCTGATCCATGCGGCGCTACGGCAAGAACACCGACGAGGACGACATCCGCCAGCGGCCCAACCGCAAGGGCACCCGTCCCCGTACGACCATCCGCCCGAAGCACGAGGACGCCGTCGAGGGCATGGTCCTCACCGTCGACCGGGGCCGGCTGACCTGTCTGGTCGACGACCGGGTCGTGACGGCGATGAAGGCGCGCGAGCTGGGCCGCAAGGCCGCCGTGGTCGGCGACCGGGTCCAGATCGTCGGCGACCTCTCGGGCGAGAAGGACACGCTGGCCCGGATCGTGCGGATCAGCGAGCGCAGCTCGGTGCTCCGGCGCACGGCCGACGACGACGATCCGTACGAGCGGGTGGTCGTCGCCAACGCCGACCAGCTGGCGATCGTCACCGCGCTCGCCGACCCCGAACCGCGCCCCCGGCTGATCGACCGCTGCTTGGTCGCCGCGTACGACGGCGGGCTCTCGCCGCTCCTCGTCCTGACCAAGTCGGACCTGGCGTCGCCGGACGCGCTCCTGGAGATGTACGGGGCGCTCGGCGTCCCCCATGTGGTCACCACCCGCGACGAGTTCGTCGACGGCGTCGCCGCCGAGCGGGTCCACGAGCACCTGAAGGGCCGGACCACCGCGTTCGTCGGCCACTCGGGTGTCGGCAAGACGACGCTGGTCAACGCCCTGGTCCCGGCGGACCGGCGGCGTTCCACGGGTGTGGTCAACGCGGTCACGGGCCGCGGCCGGCACACCACGACCTCGGCGCTCGCCCTGCCGCTCGACGACAAGCAGGGCGGCTGGGTCATCGACACGCCCGGCGTGCGCTCCTTCGGCCTGCACCACGTCGACCCGTCCCGGGTGATCCTCGCCTTCCCCGACCTCGTACCGGGTACGGAGAACTGCCCCCGCGCGTGCAGCCACGACGAGCAGGACTGCGCCCTCGACGCCTTCGTGGCGGAGGGTCACGCGGACCCGGCGCGGCTGTACTCGCTGCGCAGACTGCTCGCGACCCGCGAGCGACGCGAGGGCGACTGACCCGTAGGCGTTTACGGTCGACCGCTGCCGGTAAGTGCATAATCGCACCAAGTGCGACGAAAGCAGTCACCGACGGCGTGGGAGGCACTGACATGGCGTGGCTGCTGGTGGTGGTGGCCGGTGTCCTGGAGACCGGCTTCGCGGTCTGCCTGAAGCTCTCGCACGGGTTCACCCGGCTCTGGCCCACGATCGCGTTCGCGGCCTTCGCCCTCGGCAGTTTCGGGCTGCTCACCCTCGCGCTGCGCAAGCTGGACGTGGGTCCGGCGTACGCGGTGTGGACGGGGATCGGCGCGGCCGGTACGGCGATCTACGGAATGGTCTTCCTCGGCGACGTCGTCTCCACCCTCAAGATCGTCTCGATCACGCTGGTCATCGCGGGCGTCATCGGCCTCCAGCTCTCCGGCTCCTCGCACTGACCCTCCGGCCGGCCGGAGGGCACCGGGGGCGCGACGACGTGGCTGAGGGCGAGCCGGACGGCGAGCTCGCACCCGGCCGCCCACCGCTCGCCCGCGCAGGCCGCGGTCGCCGCCACGAGCTCGCCCGGCGCGGGCGGTCCCGCGTCGGCGCGGCGCTGGGCGGGTACGGGGGCGGGACGGGCGCCGGGTCTGACGGGCCGGGGCACGGGCAGCCGCTCGTTCCAGGCCCCGGTCAGCAGGGCCCGCAGTATCGGGCGGGCGGCGGCCCGGGCGACGGTCCACTCGGCGACGGCGACGAGGTTCCGCTCGGGCGGTCCGGGGGCGGCGAGCAGCGCTTGGACACCGTGCAGATAGGCGTCGGCCTCCTGGCGTACGAGGGCGCGGGCGAGCCCCTCCTTGCTGCCGAACTCGTTGTAGAGGGTCTGCCGGGAGACCCGGGCGGCGGTCGCCAGGTCGACCATCCGCACGGTGGACCAGGACCGGTCGGTGAGCGCGGCGAGCGCGGCGGAGAGCAGGGCCTCGCGGGCAGTCGGCATCCTCGCCTCCCGGACCGACCGAAACGTTTCCGTGCCCAGCGTCGACAGGCGTCCCCGCACTGTCAAGGGCGCCGGTGGACGGTTCTCCGCGCGGGGATCACGCGGAGATAGAGTGCCGACCATGGCCGACTACCACGATGATCTGCGTCTCGCCCACGTCCTCGCGGATGCCGCCGACGCGGCCACCATGGACCGATTCCAGGCGCTCGACCTCAAGGTCGAGACGAAGCCGGACATGACTCCGGTGAGCGAGGCCGACAAGGCCGCGGAGGAGCTGATCCGCGGCCAGCTCCAGCGGGCCAGGCCGCGCGACGCGATCCTGGGCGAGGAGTACGGCGTGGAGGGCTCGGGCCCGCGCCGCTGGGTGATCGACCCGATCGACGGCACCAAGAACTACGTGCGCGGGGTGCCCGTCTGGGCGACCCTGATCGCGCTGATGGAGGCCGGCGAGACCGGCTTCCAGCCGGTGGTGGGTGTGGTGTCGGCCCCGGCGCTCGGCCGCCGCTGGTGGGCGGCGAAGGGCCTGGGCGCGTACACGGGCCGCAGCCTGGCCTCGGCGACCCGGCTCGGGGTGTCGAAGGTGGCCTCCCTCGAGGACGCCTCCTTCGCGTACTCCTCGCTGAGCGGCTGGGAGGAGCAGGGGCGGCTCGACGGCTTCCTCGACCTCACGCGCGCGTGCTGGCGGACCCGCGCGTACGGCGACTTCTGGCCCTACATGATGGTCGCCGAGGGCTCCGTGGACATCTGCGCCGAGCCGGAGCTGTCCCTGTGGGACATGGCCGCGGTGGCGATCGTGGTCCAGGAGGCGGGCGGCACCTACACGGGTCTGGACGGCCGGCACGGCCCGCACAGCGGCAACGCGGCGGCGTCCAACGGCCTGCTCCACGGCGAGCTGCTGAGCTACCTGAACCAGGAGAGCGCGGAGGACTGAGCCCGCGGGACGCGCGTGCGCGTCCCATCGCACGTGCCGCGCGTGCGGGACCGATCACACCCGCCGGGTGTACGGGGCCGAGCGCCGCCGTCGCTCCCCGGGGGCGCCTCGCGCGCCCCCTTGTCGGGCTTCTCCCCCGGTGTCACTCTGAGAGTCCCCCCACTTGTGAACTTGTGAATCGGTTCTCGTTGAGGCGCGAACGGTTCACCAAGGAGGTGGCTCCGCCCATGCTCGTTCGTGACGCCATGAGCACAGTGGTCCTCACCATCGGCCCCGCCCACACCCTCCGACAGGCGGCCCGGCTGATGTCGGCGCGCCGCGTCGGCGCGGCCGTCGTCCTCGACACCGACGCCGGCGGGCTCGGCATACTCACCGAGCGCGACATCCTCAACTCCCTCGCCAGGGACCAGGACCCCGACCTCGAGACCGCGAGCTCCCACACCACCCACGACGTCGTCTTCGCCGCGCCCACCTGGACCCTGGCGGAGGCGGCCGAGGCGATGACACACGGCGGCTTCCGTCACCTCGTCGTCCTCGACGACCGGGGCCCCGTCGGCATCGTCTCCGTACGGGACATCATCCGCTGCTGGATCCCGGTGCACAGCGTCGCGAACTGAGCGAGCTCGGGAGCCGACCGGGCTCGGGAGCGGCCGGACACGGGAGCGGGCCGGACTTCTGTACGGAAGTCCGGCCCGCGCCCTACCTACGACAAGCGCCCTCAGCCACGCAGGGCCTGGACCGCGGCGTCGAGCCGCTTGCCGAAGTCACCGTCCGCCTGGCGGAAGTTGTCGATCGCCCGCTCGGCGATGTCGTCCCGCGAGACCTTGGCGATGAAGCCCGCCAGGTTCTCGACGAGACGGCCCTTCTCGTCCTCGGACATCAGGCGGTAGAGGTCGCCCGCCTGGACGAAGTCGCTGTCCTCGGAGTGCGAGGGGGCGGCGTGGTCACCGGTGGCACCGGTGACGGGGAGCGGCTGCCACAGCGGACGGTCCGTCTGGAACGGGCCGCCGAAGCTGTTCGGCTCGTAGTTCTTCGCGCCCTTGTGGCGGCCGTCGTAGAGGTGGCCGTCACGGGAGTTGGTGCGCGCCTCGGTGGCGTGCGGGCGGTTCACCGGCAGGTGGTCGGCGTTGATGCCGACGCGGTAGCGGTGGGCGTCGCCGTACGCGAAGAGACGGCCCTGGAGCATCTTGTCCGGGGAGGGGCCGATGCCGGGCACGAAGTGCGCCGGGCTGAAGATCGACTGCTCGACCTCGGCGAAGATGTTCTCCGGGTTGCGGTTGAGCTCCAGCTTGCCGATCTCGATCGGCGGGTAGTCCTCGTGCGGCCACACCTTGGTGAGGTCGAACGGGTTGAAGCGGTACTCGGCCGCGTCGGCCGCGGGCATGATCTGGACCTGCACGGTCCAGGTCGGGAAGTCGCCGCGCTCGATGGCCTCGCGCAGGTCGCGCTGGTGCGAGTCCGGGTCCTCGCCGGCGAGGCGGTTGGCCTCGTCCTGGGTGAGGTTCTTGATGCCCTGGTCGGTCTTGAAGTGGTACTTGACCCAGAAGACCTCGCCGGCCTCGTTGTTCCACTGGAACGTGTGCGAGCCGTAGCCGTTCATGTGACGGTACGAGGCGGGGATGCCGCGGTCGCCGAAGAGCCAGGTGACCTGGTGGGTCGACTCCGGGGAGAGACCCCAGAAGTCCCAGACGTTGTCCGCCTCCTGCGAGCCCGAGTACGGGTCGCGCTTCTGGGTGTGGATGAAGTCGGGGAACTTGATGGCGTCCTTGATGAAGAACACCGGGGTGTTGTTGCCGACGAGGTCGTAGTTGCCCTCTTCGGTGTAGAACTTCAGCGCCCAGCCGCGCGGGTCGCGGACCGCGTCGGCCGCGCCGAGGTTGCCCGCGACGGTGGAGAAGCGCAGGAACGTCTCGGTCTCCTTGCCGACCTCGGAGAGGAACGCGGCGCGCGTCCACTGCGAGACGTCACGGGTGAGCGTGAAGGTGCCGTAGGCACCCGCACCGCGCGCGTGGACCACGCGCTCCGGGATGCGCTCACGGTTGAAGTGGGCGAGCTTCTCCAGGAGGAGCTGGTCCTGTACGAGGACCGGACCGCCGACGCCCGCCGTCTCGCTGTTCTGGTTGTCGGCGACCGGCGCGCCGGCCTCCGTGGTGAGCGGTCCCTGCGTCACGTGCGCCTCCTGCGTCATGTCCTGCGTGTCCTGTCCTCGACCCGAACCCTCTTCAGGGTCTTGGCCAATGCCGGGATCGATCCTACGATAGACATTGTCTAAGTCAAGTGAACTTCCAAAGTCACACCCGTTCGGGACCGAGCTCCCCGACTGTTAGGCTGGCCCTCATGAGTGACCTGTTGGAACGACTGCGCGGCCGCGGCTGGCGGATGACCGCGCAGCGGCGCGTCGTGGCCGAGGTCCTCGACGGGGATCATGTGCACCTGACCGCCGACGAGGTCCACGCCCGCGCTGTCACGCGACTGCCCGAGATCTCGCGCGCGACCGTGTACAACACGCTGGGCGAGATGGTCACCCTCGGCGAGGTCATCGAGGTCGCGACGGACGGCCGCGCCAAGCGGTACGACCCCAACGCCCACCGACCGCACCAGCACCTGGTCTGCGGCCGCTGCGGCGCGATCCGCGACGTCCACCCGGCGGGCGACCCGATGGCGGACCTGCCGGACACGGAGCGCTTCGGCTTCACGATCTCCAACGTCGAGGTCACGTACCGGGGCATCTGCCCGAGCTGCGCCACGACGGCCTGACGCCGCCACGACTTCATCGAGAAGGGCCCCCGCTTCCGGCGGGGGCCCTTCTCGTACTCCAGCGCGGCACTCCGCGACACTCCGCAGCACGACGAAGGCCCGGATCCGATCAAAATCGGATCCGGGCCTTCGTTGCTACTGAGTAGCGGGGACAGGATTTGAACCTGCGACCTCTGGGTTATGAGCCCAGCGAGCTACCGAGCTGCTCCACCCCGCGTCGGTAAACACGACTCTACGGGACGCCCCCCGACCAGCGCAAATCCGTTCCGCCGGGGCCCTGACAGGGCTACGCGGTGAGCTCCTGGTGCAGCGCCTCGCTCAGCCGGGCCGCGCGCTCGGCGACCTCCGCCGGGCCCAGCTCCACCGCGCGGGCGCACCAGTGACGCCCCTCGGTGAGCTCGCCCCGGCGCGCCGCGAGCAGCGCGAGCCGGAGCGCGGCGCGGCCGTGGCCGGCCCGGGCGGCCCGGGTCCACCAGAGCGCGGCCTCGCGCTCGCTGCCCTCGCGGGCGAGGAGCAGCCCGAGGTTGAAGGCGCCGTTGCGGCTGCCCGCCTCCGCCGCCTCGCGGTACCAGCGGTCGGCCTCCGCCAGGTCGCCGCGCCCGGCGGCGAGCATCCCGACCCGCACCTGGGCACGCCGGTGCCCCTGCTGGGCGGCCCGCTCGTACCACTCCTCGCACTCGGTCTTCTCGTCCCGGGGCGCACCGAGCACGGCGGGGCCGGGCTCGGGCCGGCGCGCGTCGAGGACCGTGGCCAGCCGGAAGGCGGCCTCGGCGCTGCCGCCGCCGGCCGCGCACCGCAGGTGCCGCTCGGCGGTCCGCTCGTCGCCGTCGCGCAGGGCCGCGATGCCGACCTGGAGGGCGGCCTCGGTGTGCCCGGCGGCGGCGGCCCGCTCGTACCAGACGAGGGCCGTACGGTCGTCGTCGCGGCCCGCGTGGAGGATGCCCAGGTTGAAGGCGGCGTCCACGCTGCCGGCCTCGGCGGCCTTGGAGAACCACGGCTCGGCGCCGTTGGCGTCGCCGGCCTGGAGGAGCAGCACGGCGAGCGCGTTGGCGGCCTCGCGGTGGCCCGCGTAGGCGGCGCGGCGGTACCACTGCTCGGCCTGCGGGATCCGGTCCTGGGCGGCGCAGAGCAGCCCGAGGTTGTACGCCCCGTTGACGTCGCCCGCGTCCATGGCGGCCCGGTACCAGCGCTCGGCGGTCTGCTGCTCGCCCCTGGCGGCGTGGAGCGCGCCGAGGGCGTTGGCGGCGTTGCCGTCGCCGTCCTGGGCGGCGCGCAGCCACCACACGGCGGCGCTCTCCTGGTCGCCCGCGTCGCGGAGCAGGAAGCCGAGCGCGCAGGCGGCCTTGGCCTCGCCCTCCTTGGCGGAGCTGAGGTACCAGCGGCCGGCCTCCTTGAGGTCGCCGCGCTTCTCCAGGATCGCGCCGAGGTGCAGGGCGGCGCGCCGGTGTCCCCGGGCGGCGGCCTGTCGGAACCACTGCTCGGCCTCGGTGGGCTCGGCCGTGGGCGGGTCGGGGTCCGTGACGCCGCCGGGGCCGGCCGGCGGGACAGCGCCCGCGCCGCCGGGCGCCCGGAGCCGGGAGCCGGTCTCGTGCGGTCCGCGGCCGGCCTCGTGCGGCCCTCCGCGGCCCGGCTCGGTCGCGCGGCGCTCCAGCGCCACGGCGAGGCGGTAGGCGGCCTCGCGGTGGCCCTGCTCGGCGGCGGCGCGGAGCCAGCGCTCGGCGCCGACGTCGCTGCGGTGCTCGAGGAGGTCGGCGAGGGCGTAGGCGCCGAGGGCGTGGCCCTGCTCGGCGGCCTGGCGCAGCCAGTACTCGGCGGCCGGCTCGTCGCCGCGCTCGCGGTGGTGGCGGCCGAGGGCGTGGGCGGCGGGCGCGGAGCCGGCGACGGCGGCGACCCGCCACCAGCCGGCGGCCTCGTCGGCGTACCCCCGCTGGTGCAGCAGGACACCGAGGTTGTTGGCGGCGGCCCGGTCCCCCTGGGCCGTGGCACCCCGCAGGTAGGGCTCCGCACCGTCGAGGTCACCGCGGCGCAGCAGCAGCGCGCCGAGCGCGCTCATCGAGGCGAGGTCTCCGCGCTCGGCCGCGCGCCGGTGGCGCGCCTCGCTCTCGGTTTCCGTCTCGGTCTCGGTGTCGGCATCGGTCTCGGCGGTGGTGTCGACGGCCGCATCGACGGCCCCCACTGCCTCGATGATCTCGTCTGCGGCGTTTCTGGCGTGCCGCTGCACAAACCGCCCTGTCTCCAACAGAGTTGCCCTGTCCCCCATAAATACCATCGTCGCACCACCCGCAACCCGAGCACACCTGGTATACCGCAGCCAGTGAGGTCACTCAGCGTTTTGTCGACATGCCCACAGAGAGACAAGTCAAACACGCCTCACACCAACTCGCCCCCTCCGTACCGCTCTTCGGTGCCCCCCGTCATCTCGACACACGACGAGGGCCCGGATCCTTATGGATCCGGGCCCTCGTTCTGAGTAGCGGGGACAGGATTTGAACCTGCGACCTCTGGGTTATGAGCCCAGCGAGCTACCGAGCTGCTCCACCCCGCGTCGGTGAAACCACAGTATCACGACGCGGGGACGGAAAACCTCAGGTCAGCCGCCTGCCCCACTCGACTTCAGCTTCGCTCCGGCGTCCGCGGCACGCTGGAGGGCCGCCTGGAGGTCCTCCTGCGCCTTGCCGTACGCCGTCCAGTCGCCCTTCTGGAGCGCCGCCTCACCCGCGTCGTACGCCTTCTGCGCGTCGGCGATCGCCTGCTTCAGCGCGGCGTCGTTCGACGTCGGCGGCGGAGGTGTGGTGCCCGGCGGCGGGGTCGTGGGCGTCGACGGTGCCTCCACCCCGAAGACCGCGTTCAGAGCCTTGGTGAGGTTGTCCTCGAACACCGTGGTGTCCTTGGTCGTGTCACCGTCCGGCTGGTCCGCGTCCACGTAGGACACCGCGACCTTCTTCAGGAGCGGATAGAGCGCGTTGCGTCCCTGGGCGTACACCGGCTCCACGTACAGGAACCCGCCGTCGAGCGGCACGGTCAGCAGGTTGCCGTACTGGATGTCGGAGTCGGCGCCCTTCATGTCCCGGACGAACTGGGCCACGGACGGCAGACCGTTGAGCTTGCTCTGCACCTGGGCCGGGCCCGGCACGTCCTCGGTGACCCGCAGCAGTCTCAGCCGGCCGTACTCCTTGCTGGTGGCGTCGGCGTCGACCGCCATGAAGCCGCCCAGGTTGGGCCGGCCGCTCGGCGTGAACGTCGTCGTCAGCGAGAAGCGCTGCGCCGTGTCCCCGGGCATCTTCATGCTCAGGTAGTACGGCGGGACCGCGTTGCCGTCCTTGTTGGTCGGGTCGTCCGGCACCTGCCAGGCGTCCGAGCCGCTGTAGAACTGCGCGGGGTCGGTGACGTGGTAGCGGGTCAGCAGCTCGCGCTGGACCTTGAACATGTCCTGCGGGTACCGCAGGTGCTCCAGCAGGTCGCCCTTGATGTCGGACTTCGGCTTGACCGTGTCCGGGAAGGCCTTCATCCAGGTCTTGAGAACCGGGTCCTGCGTGTCCCACTGGTAGAGGTTCACCGTGCCGTCGTAGGCGTCGACGGTGGCCTTCACCGAGTTGCGGATGTAGTTGACCTGGTTCTGCTGGGCGACGACCGCGCGCTGCTGGTTGCCCACGGTCAGGGAATCCGCCGTGGTGTCGCCGAGCGTGGTGCGCGAGGCGTACGGGTAGCCGTTGGTCGTCGTGTAGGCGTCGACGATCCACTGGATCCGCCCGTCGACGACCGCCGGGTAGGCGTCGCCGTCGATGGTCAGCCAGGGCGCGACGGCCTCGACGCGCTCCTTGGGCGTGCGGTTGTAGAGGATCCGCGAGCCCTCGCCGATGGCCCCGGAGTAGAGGATCTGCGGCTCGCTGAAGGCCACCGCGTAGGCGGCGCGGTTGAAGGCGCCGGAGAGGCTGACGCCGCTCTTCTCCTTGTAGCTGGTGGTCTTCTCGCCGTTCTCCTCGTAGTCCAGCTCCTTCTGCGGGCCGCCCACGATCGAGTACTGGTCGGTCTTCTCGCCGTAGTAGATCCGCTGCTGGTACGTGCCGAGGTCACCCGTCGTCGGCAGTCCGGCCTCGGTGAAGACCGGGGAGCCGTTGGCGTCCGTCTGCGTACCCATGGCCATGATCGCGCCGTAGCCGTGGGTGTAGGTGAAGTGGTCGTTGATCCAGTTCCGCTTCGGGATGCCCTTGATGTTGAGCTCCCGCAGACCGACGACCGTGTCCTTGCCCTGGTAGCGGTCGACGTCCAGGGTCGTCGGGAACTGGTAGTACTTCCGCTTCTGCTCCAGCTGCTGGAACGTCGGCGAGACGATGTTCGGGTCGAGGACGCGGTAGCTGGCCGCCGAGTCGGCGTCCGTGCGCAGCTGGTCCTTGGCCTTCACCGTCGACTTGCCCGAGTAGTTCTCCGGCTTCGTCCCGTCGATCGCGTACGCCTTGCGGGTCGCGTCGATGTTCTTCTGGATGTACGGCGCTTCCTTGGCCTGCTCGTTCGGCTGGACCTGGAACTTCTGCACGATGGCCGGGTACAGGCCGCCGATCAGGATCGCGGACAGGACCATCAGACCGAAGCCGATCACCGGCAGCTGCCAGGTGCGGCGCCAGAGCGTCGCGAAGAACAGCACGGCGCAGATCGCGGCGATGCAGAACAGGATGGTCTTCGCCGGCAGGTACGCGTTGGCATCGACGTACCGCAGGCCCGTCCAGTTGCCGGTGGCCTTGAAGTCGCTGGACTTCACCGCCAGGCCGTACCGGTCGAGCCAGTACGCCACGGCCTTCAGCGAGACGAAGACGCCGAGCAGCACCGAGAGGTGACCGGTGGCGGCGGCGGTCGCGCGGGCGCCGGGGCTGGTGATCCGCAGCCCGCCGTACAGGTAGTGCGTGAGCGCGGCGGCGATCAGGGACAGGACGGCGGCCGCGAAACCGAAGGCGAGGAGGAAGCGGTACCAGGGCAGGTCGAACGCGTAGAACGACACGTCGAGCCCGAACTGCGGGTCCTTCTGGCCGAACTTCACCCCGTTGATCCACATCAGCCAGGTGCGCCACTGGCCGGAGGCGGAGGCTCCGGCGATCAGCGCCACCAGGACGGTGACCGCGAGCAGCACCCACTTCTTGAAGGGGGCGACACCCATCCGGTACCGGTCGAGGCTCTGCTGCTCCAGCGACATCGCGCTGAGCGGCGGACGCAGCCGGTACGCCAGCCAGATGTTGAAGCCGACGGCGAGCCCCATCAGCAGGCCGAAGACCGCGAAGAGCCCGATCTTGGTCCACAGGGTGGTCGTGAACACGGACGAGTACTTGACCGAGCGGTACCAGAGCCAGTCCGTCCAGAACCCGGCGAACATCACGAACGCCATGGCCAGCACGGCCAGCACCCCGAGTGTCATGAGCAGGGTGCGGGCCCGCCGTGACGGCCGGCCGACTCTCATCCTTGGCCCGGACGGGCCTCCGCCGCGGTCCGGCATCTGGAAAGCCAACGTGCGCCCCTCGATGTTGATGCGTCTGAAAGCAGGCCCCGCGATCGTAGAGCCCACTGGTGCAACTTACTGAGGCTTTACCTAGTTCCCGTCTTGGGGGGAAGAGGAGGCAGGATGTTCGTCATGTCCAACGTTTCCCCCTCAGGCCCGGCGATGGCCGCGAGCCCCCTCACCCGCGCGGTACTCGAGATCGACGAGTACGCGTCGGGTCTCGGCTGGGACCAGCCGGCCCGCCTGTTCGCCCTCGTCGACACCGCACGGCTCCGTGCCAAGGAACCCGCCCTCGCCTCCCAGCTCGGCCTGGGCGACGACGCCACCGCCTACACCCCGATCGAGCAGGACAAGCTGCCCCGCGGGAAGAAGCTCGACGACTTCCTCGGCACGATCGCCTGGCCCGACGGCGTCGCCGGCTGCGCTCTGACGGTGGAGCGGCTGATGCTGCCCCCGTCGGCGGAGGCCCAGGTGCCGCAGGGGCTGGGCGAGAAGCAGCTCGCCAAGTGGGTGGCCGCGCATCCCGACCGCCAGGAGGTCCGGATGACCGTGGCGGTGCTGCGCAGCGGCGCGCGCGAGGCGGCGATCCGGCTGCGCGAGAAGGACTCGGCGACCGAGGTGCTGACCGGCCCCGACCTGGTGCCGGGACTCGCCGAGGCGCTGTCGGCGACCTTCGAGTCCTAGGCCTGTCCGGCCCCGACGCGCCGGACGGCCGAGCCGCGCCGGTACACGGCGACGGTAAGGAGAAGGGGCGCCCGGTCTTTCGACCGGGCGCCCCTCGTCCGTGTCCGGACCGGTCAGCCCTTCGAGCAGCTCGGCAGGTTCGCCGTGTCGCCCTTGCGGAGCTTCTCCAGCGACTTCGTGGCGTCGTCGATGGTGTCGACCTTGATCAGGGTCAGGCCGTCGGGTGTGTCGGAGGCGGCGGACTCGCAGTTGTCGGCCGGGGTGAGGAAGTACTCCGCACCCGCCTTGCGCGCGCCGACCAGCTTCATGTCGATGCCGCCGATCGGGCCGACCTTCCCCTTGTCGTCGATGGTGCCGGTGCCGGCGACGAACTTCCCGCCGGTGACGCTCTCCGGGGTGAGCTTGTCGACGATGCCGAGGGCGAACATCAGGCCCGCGCTGGGGCCGCCGACATCGGCCAGGTTGATGTCGATCGTGAACGGGAAGACGTGGTCGGTCCCGGCCTGGATGCCGACGATCGCCCGGTCGCCCTCCTCCGAGGTGGCGGTCTTGATGACCACCTTCCGGGTGACGGTCGGCTCCTTGCGCGCCTTCTCGGCCTCGGCCGCCTCCTTGGCGGGGACGATCGTGAACTCGACGTCCTGGCCGGGCTTGCGCTTCGTGACCTGCTTGGCGACGTCACCCGGCTCGGTGACGGCCACACCGTCGACGGCCTTGATGACGTCACCGGCGTGCAGCTCGCCCTCCGCCGGGGAGTCCTTGACGACGGTGGCGACGACGACGCGGCTGGTCACCGGGATGCCCAGCTCCCCGAGTGCGGCCACCTTGGCGCTCTCCTGGGACTGGCTGAACTCCTCGGCGTTCTCCTGGCTCGACTGCTCCTCGGTCTTGCCGTCCGGGTAGAGCGTGTCGTGCGGCACCACCACGTTGTCGTGGGCGAGCCAGCCGTAGACGGCCTCGACCGCGTTCATCCGGTAGTCCGCGCTGGTGACGCGGACCGTCGTCATGTTGAGGTGACCGTCGGTCGGGTAGGTCTTGCGTCCGGAGATCTGGAGGACGGGCTCTCCCCTGGCCTCTCCGAGGGTGTTGACCGTCGGGCCGGGGCTCATCTCCGCGTAGGGCACCGGGATCAGGACGCCTGCGATGAGCAGGGAGATCAACACCAGGGTGGAGGCGAGCATCGTCGCGGTGCGGCGTGGCATGGAACGACAGTACGGGACTCGTCTGTGGGTGCACCCCTGGGGCGGTCCGTACGGGGCGGCCGACGGGCCGCGTCAGCTGGACGTCGACGTGGTGACGGGGGTGACCGTCGTGGCCGTCTCGCGCTCCGGCCGTACATGGTCCTCGGTCGTGTGGGACCGCTCCATCGCGTCCCGGAAGCGTGCGTAGCCGGCGAGCTCGGCCACGTCACCTATCGTCTTGTTCCTCGAAGCCCAGCTTCCCCATATCGCCGCGCCGACGACTGCGAAAAGCGGAATCAGCAACCAGGCCAGCGCTGCCATCCCGACCTCCCATCCCCAGTGAGTTGATCAGCAGACTTTCATCTGTGCCAACAACGCTCGTGCCTGGGGGCCGGTTACGCAAATCGGGCGTTCGGCTACGCGCTGTCGGCGCGTCGCCTTGCGAACCGGAACGAGGGCTCAGCAGGCGCCGACCCTCCCCCGGCCTTCGGCCAGGGACCGGGGGCGAGGGCGCTCAGCAGGCGCCGACCCACTCCTCCGTGCCGTCCGAGAAGGTCTGGTGCTTCCAGATCGGGACCTCGTGCTTGAGGTCGTCGATCAGCTTGCGGCAGGCCTCGAAGGCCTCTCCGCGGTGGGGGCAGGAGACCGCGACGACGACCGCGATGTCGCCGACCCGGAGGTCGCCCACACGGTGCACGGCGGCCAGCGCGCGGACCGGATAGTTGGCGGCGACCTTCTCGGCGACGCGGCGCAGCTCCGCGTCCGCGGTGGGGTGGCAGGAGTAGCCCAGCGCGTCGACGTCCGCGCCTCCGTCGTGGTTGCGCACGGTGCCCACGAAGAGGGTCGTGCCGCCGGAAGCGTCGTCGCCGACGGCCCGGAGGACCTCGTCCACGGAGAGCGGGGTCTCCCGGATCGCGAGGAGCTTGATCGGGTCGGCGGCGGCCTGCTCGCCGGGGTGGTCGTGGGTGCGTGCCATGCGCCCATGGTGCCGTACGCCGCCGACATCCCGGAATAGCGGTTTCGACCGGTGGTCGGAACCCTCTGTAGGAGGGTTCTACAGGCCGCCCGGCCCGGGGTGTGTTCTCGGCCGCACCGGGGCGGCACCCGGACCCCGCCCGGCGCGGGTCAGATCCCGCGCCGCTTCCGCATCTGCCGTACGAGCGCCGCCGTGCCGAGCAGGGCCACGGTCGCGCCGGCCGCGCCCGCCGCCGTCGCGTCCTTGCGGCCCAGGCGCCGGCCGGCGACCGTGTGGCGGCCCTCGGCCTCCTCCAGGAGCGCCGTGAGGACCTCCTCGTTCGTCCACTTGGGCCGCCAGCCGGCGTCGTGGAGCCGTCCGACGCTCACCACCCAGGGGTGCATGGTGTAGGCGAGGTCGCCCGCCGGGGAGGGGGTGAGCCCGATCCGGTGGAGGCGGGCCGCCGCGCCGAGGGCGACGGCGGAGGGGAGCTCCATGCGCCGGATCCCGGAGAGCTCCTCGACCTCCTCCTGCTCCAGCCAGCCCTCGCAGCCGACCGCGAACTCGCCGTCGACCTTCTCCAGGGCCGCGTACTCCAGCGCGCTCACCAGGTCCTCGACGTGGCAGAACTGCCAGGTGGGCCGGGAGCCGGCGACGACGAGCAGCCGGGGCGACTCGAAGTAGCGGGTCAGCGCCGTGTCCGTACCGCCGACGAGGACGGCCGGTCGGACGACGGTGACGTTGAGTCCGGGGTGCGCGCGGGGGGCCCGGCGGCCGAGGCGCTCGATCTCCAGCATGTCGCCGACGCCGGTGGCCTCGGCCGTCGCCCTGAGCTCGGCGTCCTCGGAGAGCGGGATGTCGTTGTCGGGCAGGGCGCCGTAGACCATCGCGGAGGTGCAGAGCACCACCCGGTGCACGCCGGCGGCCGCGGCGGCGGTCAGGACCGTCTGCGTGCCGCGCACGTTGTAGGCCGTTCGGGCGGCGGGGTCGGTCTCCAGGTCGAGATCGACGGCGAGGTGCACGACGACGTCCGCGCCGCGCAGCTTCTCGGCGATGGCCGGATCGCGCACATCGAGAATGTGCCACTGCGCCTCGGCGACCTCGCCCCGGCGCTCGTCGATCGCGACGACCTGCTTGACCTCGTCGGAGGCGGCAAGGCGCCTGGTCAGCAGGTCACCGACGCCGGAAGCGGCACCGGTGACCGCGACGACGGGTCCGCGCGCGGCGGACCGGGTTGAGTGGTTTCGCGCTGCGCGAACCTGAGGATCTGGGGAACTCACCGGGCGTCTCCAGCGGTTGTCTTCAGTACGTACACGCACAACGCGTACGGACCAGGTGGCGTCCATCCTGCCGCAGGGCACGGCCCGGCGGAGCACCGAGCCCATTTCCGGCCCGGATGTCTACGCTGGTGGTGTGCGGGCCTGTCTGGACAGGCCCTGGTCGGGCAGTCGCCGTCGGCAGGAGGCCGGCGGCCCTACGAGCCGAGGAAACCTGTGAGTGACACCCCATTCGGATTCGGCCTTCCGCCGGAGGAGCCGGAGAACGGCGACGAGGGCAAGAAGAAGGACCCCGCCGGAGGTGGCCAGGGCTCCGGCGGCCAGGGCGGCAACCCGTTCGGGGCGAACCCGTTCGGGTTCGGCGGCCTGCCCGGCATGGGCGGCCCGGGCGGTGCGGACAATCCGTTCGCGGCGATGTTCGGCTCGCTGAACCCCAACGATCTGGGTGCGGCCTTCCAGCAGCTCGGGCAGATGCTGAGCTACGAGGGCGGTCCCGTGAACTGGGACATGGCCAAGCAGATCGCCCGCCAGGTGGTGGCCCAGGGCACCGAGGACGGCACCAAGGACGCCAGTGTGGGCCCGGCCGAGAAGTCCGCCGTCGAGGAGGCCGTGCGCCTGGCCGACCTGTGGCTGGACGGCGTGACCTCGCTGCCCTCGGGGGCGAGCACGGCCGTGGCGTGGAGCCGCGCGGAGTGGGTCGAGGCGACGCTGCCGGCGTGGCAGCAGCTCGTGGACCCGGTCGCCGAGCGGGTCGGCGCGGCGATGGGCGATGTCCTGCCGGAGGAGATGCAGGCCATGGCCGGCCCGCTGATCGGCATGATGCGCTCCATGGGCGGCGCCATGTTCGGCCAGCAGATCGGGCAGGCCGTGGGCGCGCTCGCCGGTGAGGTCGTCGGCTCGACCGACGTCGGTCTGCCGCTGGGCCCGGCCGGGCGCGCGGCGCTGCTCCCGCTGAACATCGAGGCCTTCGGCAAGGACCTGGGCGTGCCCTCGGACGAGGTGCGTCTCTACCTGGCCCTGCGCGAGGCCGCCCACCAGCGTCTCTTCGCGCACGTGCCGTGGCTGCGGGCGCATCTGTTCGGCGCGGTCGAGGGGTATGCGCGCGGGATCAAGGTCGACACCTCGAAGCTGGAGGAGGCGGTCGGCCAGCTCGACCCGACGCAACCGGAGCAGCTGCAGGAGGCTCTCCAGCAGGGCATGTTCCAGCCGGAGGACACCCCGCAGCAGAAGGCGTCCCTGGCCCGGCTGGAGACGGCGCTCGCGCTGGTCGAGGGCTGGGTGGACGCGGTGGTCCACGAGGCCGCCAAGTCCCGGCTGACCTCGGCGGACGCGCTGCGCGAGACGCTGCGCCGGCGTCGTGCCTCGGGCGGTCCGGCCGAGCAGACCTTCGCGACGCTGATCGGTCTGGAGCTGCGTCCGCGGCGGCTGCGTGACGCGGCGCGCCTGTGGGCCTCGCTCACGGACGCGCGCGGGGTCGACGGCCGGGACGGACTGTGGGAGCACCCGGACATGCTGCCGACGGCGACCGACCTGGACGACCCGGACGGCTTCGTCCACCGCGAGCACCTCGACTTCTCGGAGCTCGACAAGATGCTCGGCGACGCGGCGAAGGGCCGCTCCGACGACGAGGGCAAGGACGACGACGCGAAGTGACCCTGCACGACGACGCGCTCCTCGTACTGAAGGAGTACGAGGGGCAGGAGGAGCTCCGGCAGGTCTATCTGGACCATCTGGGCGCCCATCCGGACGGCATGTACAAGCCCTGCGGGGCGGGTCACCTCACCGGCAGCGCACTGGTGATCGACCCGTCACGCGAGCGGGTGCTGCTGACCCTGCACAAGAAGCTGGGCATGTGGCTGCAGATGGGCGGTCACTGCGAGCCCGACGATCCGACGATGGAGGCCGTGGCGCTGCGGGAGGCGACGGAGGAGTCGGGGATCGCGGGCCTGACGCTGCTGCCGGGCGGTCCGGTGCGGCTCGACCGGCACCCGATCCCGGCGCCCTGTCACTGGCACCTGGACGTGCAGTACGCGGCGCTCGCCCCGGCGGGGGCGGCGGAGGAGATCAGCGACGAGTCGCTGGACCTGCGCTGGTTCGCGTACGACGAGGTGGCCGGTGTGGCGGACACGTCGGTGGTGCGACTCCTTGAGAGCACGCTCGCACGCCTGTAGCGGGACATGGCTGAGGGGCGGTCGCCACGGCGGCCGCCCCTCAACTGTGTGCCGTGCTCAGTTCCAGGCGTTGTTCTGGTTCTGGGCGTGGGCGCCCTGCTGTCCGGCACCGAACTGGGCGGCGATGCCCTGACCGATGGCCGCGTTCTGCGGGGGCATGACCTCGCTGGGCTGGACGAGCGCGAAGCCCTGCCCGAGGAAGCTGAGCTCCCAGCCCTCGCCCGTGTCGCCGCGGCGGCGGCGGACGCTGGAGTTGTGCGTCTGGGCCTGCATCTGGACGCGCAGCCCGGTGGACCAGGCGACGATCGCGTCGGCGTCGACGCTGACGTACTTCTCGGGCGTGACCTGCATCATCAGCGGCTGCCCCGAGGTCATCAGGGCGACCTTGCCGCGGCCGGAGATGTTGAGCTGGTACTTGCCGGAGCCGGAGATGCCGTACTGGCTGTCGACGGCGATGACCTCCGTGTGGAGGGTCGAGTCGAGCGCCAGGACGTAGGAGCTGTCGACGGTCAGACCGTCCTGGTCGACCTCCACGACGTGCACGTACTGGGCGAGGTTGGCGAAGTAGACCGTGCCCTGGCCGGAGCAGCGCATGAGGTCGAGTCCCTCGCCCGTGCGGGCGCGGGCCCGGCGCTGGTTCGGGGTCTGGTACTCGCCGTCGAAGTCGACGAGCCCCTGGTACGCGACCATGGCGCCCTTGCGGGCGAGGATGTCGTCCTGCCCGGTCAGGCTGACCCGCAGGAGCTGCGGGTTCTGGATGACGTACCGCTCCTGGCTCTGCTGTTCGGCGTGGTTGAAAAGCGGGCTCTGCATGGTGTGTTCTCGCTCCCCCTCAGCCCCGGACCCGAAGGCGGTCGGTGCTGTCCTCGCTCGGCTGTACGACGACGATGCCCTGGCCGGAGAAGGCCATCTGGTAGGCCTCGCCGCTGCCCCGCCCGATGAGGGAGGAGGCCTTGAAGCTGCGCTTGCCCTTGACCTTGAGCGCCGGCGACCAGGCGACGAGCGCGTCGGGGTCGACGTAGGTCTCGTCCTCGCCGCGGCCGCAGTCGACGACGATCGGCGTGCCGCGCGAGGTGAGCGCGACCCAGCCGGTGCCGGCGATCTCCACGTTGAACAGGCCCTGGCCGGCGAACTTGGCGAGTCCCTTGACCCGCTCGACGCCCCACTGGAGGTGCGCGTCGAAGGCGAGCAGGTTGCTGCCGTTGACGGACAGGGAGTCGTTCTGGAGGTTGATCACGACGACGTCGGCGCCGTAGTCGGCGAGGTAGAGCAGTCCGTCGCCGGAGCACTTCATGATCGGCGTGCTCTCGCCGGTGGCCCACTCCCTGGCGACCTGGCGGACGGCGGGCGGGTTGGGCTCGTAGGTGATGAAGCCCTCGTAGGCGACCATCGAGCCGGTTCGCGCGTACAGCTCCTGGCCGGAGGCCATGGCGACCTTCAGCATGGTGCGGCCGTGGTTCTCCATCCGGGCCGCGACGGGGGTCGGGGCGTAGCCCGCGAGTTGCTGGTTCATGACTTCGGGCTCCCTCAGACCTCGTAGGGCTGGACGACGATGAAGTTGCCGGGGGCGCCCCGGAACTGGAGGTTCACGGTCTCTCCGCTGTGGCCCGGGTAGGCGTTGCGGCGGAGCCGCACCTGGCTGGAGAGGATGACCTGGGACGCGGACGACCAGGCGACGACGGCGTTGCAGTCGGCGAAGGTGGTCGGCGTGACGGGCAGCACGACGGGGACGCCGTGGGTCTTCACGACGACGGTGCCGGTGCCCTGGAACTGCATGGTGAACAGGGCGCCGCCGGGGATGCCGTGGCCCTCGATGCGGCGGACCTCGTACTGGAGGGACTCGTCGAACGCGAGGACGTTCTCCGCGGAGACGCAGATACCGTCGCCCTGGAGCTCGATCGGGTGCAGGTGGGCGCCCTCCTCGGCGAGGAAGACCTGACCGCGGCCGTTGCAGCGCATCAGCTGCATCTCCTGGCCGGTGGCGTTGCCGACGATCCGGCCGGCGAAGCCCGCGCCCTTGTGGGAGAAGTCGACCTTGCCCTGGTACATGACCATGGAGCCCTGGCGGGCGAGGACGGGTGTGCCGCCCATGGCGAGGTCGACCCGCATGAGCTGCTGGTTCTGCGGGGTCCAGCGGGCGCCGGTGGCGGTCTCCTTGAACGGCGCGAGCGCGGCGGCGAGCCCCGCGCCGGTCGCCGGGACGCCCTGCGGGACGCCCGCGGGCTGCTGGCCGAACTGCGGCTGCTGCCCGTACGGGGCGGGTGCGGCCTGCCCGTACGGGGCCTGCTGCGGCGGCTGTCCCTGGCCGGGGTACTGACCGGGGGCCTGCCCCGGGATCTGACCGGGGTACTGGCCTGGCGGCTGGCCGTACTGCGGCTGCTGCGGCGGCTGCCCGTACGGGGCGGGGGCCGGCGCGGGCGGCGGGACCGGGGAGGGGGCCAGCGGCGCCACCATCGTGGGCGCCGTGTGGACCGGCTGCGCGGGCGCCACGGGCGCGGGCGGGGCCGGCGGGGCACCGAACGCGGGCGCGGGGGCCGGCGGCTGGGGTGCGGCGGGCGCGCCGAACGCCGGGGGCGCCGTCGCCTGCGGCGGCGGGGCGAAGCCCGGGGCCGCGGCAGGGGCCTGCGCCTGCGGAGCGGCGGGCTCCTCTTCGGCGACCTCGCCGCCGAAGTTCCGCAGGAGCGCCTCCAGGCCTCCGTCGAAGCCCTGGCCGACGGCGGCGAACCGCCAGACGTCCTTGAGGTAGAAGTCGCCGAGCATCACCGCGCGCTCGGTGGAGAACTCCGCGCCCGTGAAGGCGTACCGGGCGACCTCTTCGCCGCCCGCCACGATCCGCAGGTGGCCGGGGCCGACCTGGGACATCTGGCCGGCGCCGTCGATGGTCGCGGTGAACGAGAGCTTGTGGATGTGCGCGGGGATGCGGTCGAGGGTGATGCGGAAGGACTCGGCGTCACCGGACTGGGCCCCGAGCAGCTGGATGGACTCCTCGGGCGACTTCGGCTGGTTGAAGAAGACGAAGTAGCGGTCGTCGGAGAGCCGCTCGTCCGCGTCGAGTCCGAAGCAGCTGATGTCGAAACTGAGTCCGGGCGCCGCGATCTGCACACCCACGTACAGATCGGTACCCGCGGTCAGATCACTGATCTTGGCCTTGTGGCCGCGTTGGAATTCCCTGGCCATGCGTAACGACCGTCCCCCATCCCGAATGGCGAATGCTCGCGCCAGGCTAACGGCTGTGCACGACATTGAGACAGGGCAGGTCGTTTTCGGTACGGAATCGGGAAACACGCACACCGCCGCGTATCGGCGGCGTCACTCCTCGCGAGCGGCCGGGAGGTGCGGAAGGCGGGCGGCGGCGACCACGCCCTCCAGGTAGCCGCGGGCGCGCTCGGTGCGGGGGTAGGCCTCCAGGAGCCGCCAGAACCTGGGGCCGTGGCCGGGGACGAGCAGATGGGCCAGCTCGTGCAGGAGGACGTAGTCGACGACGTACTCGGGCATGCCCTGGAGCCGGTGGGAGAGGCGGATGCTGCCCTCCGAGGGGGTGCAGGAGCCCCAGCGGCTGTTCTGGTTGGTGACCCAGCGGACGGAGCCGGGGCGGGCCCGGCCGCCGAAGTACTGCTGGGACAGGCTCAGCGCCCGCTCGGTGAGCTCGCGGTCGCCGAGGACGCTGCGGCTCTCCTGGGCGGCGAGTTTCTCCAGCATGACGGTGACCCAGCGCCGCTCCTCCGCCTCCGACATCCGGGCGGGGATGAGCACGACGGTCCGGTCGCCCTCGCGGTACGCGGAGACGGTTCTGCTCCGCCGGGGGCTTCTGCGGACCTCGACAGCACTCGTCCCCTGGCCGTGGGGCGGCTTGCTTGTCACGCTGCGCTGTGGGTCGGCGGGCACGGCCCCGACGTTACCCGCTGCGAGCGGGGGAAGTCCCGCCTCCGGAGTGGTTTCGGGAACGATCCGACCCCACCGCGGACCATTCGAATGACTAATCCCACGGCCTGTGGACAACTTTCGGCGACCGTCACGGCGGCGGGGCATTCTCCTCTCAGAGCGACCGAGAGGGACTGAGAGGGGCTGAGAGCCACTCAGGTACGACTCAGGACGACTCAGGACGACGGAAGAGAGCCGTTGTCGATCATGAATGCGGGCGGGAACGGGGTGGGGAAATGCATCCGATGGTGAAACCGGCGCTGCGACGCGCCTGGCGGAGTCTCCAGTGCGTCCAGTTCGGGATCACCCCCGCGCACGCGGTGGTGATGAGCCCCGTCGACACGGCCACCGGGGCGCTGCTCGGGCTGCTCGACGGCACCCGGGGGACGGAGCTGCTGCGGGCCGAGGCGCGGGCGCTCGGTCTGCCGGACGGGCACCTGGAGGCGTTCCTCGGCCGGCTGGCGGCGGCCGGGCTCCTCGCGGACGCCTCGACCGGGCGGCCGGGGAGGGCGGGTCCGGCCGCGGGCGCGGTGGACGGGGCGCTCGATCCCCTGCGCGCGGACCTGGCCTCGCTCTCCGTCGTCCACCGCGAGCCGGACCGGGCGATACGGACACTCGGCGCCCGGCGGGCCCTGCGCGTCCAGGTCCGGGGAGCGGGTCGGGTGGGGGCGACGGTGGCGGCCCTGCTGTCCGCGGCGGGCGTGGGCACGGTCGAGGTGCTGGACTCCGGCCGGGTCGAGCCGTGGGAGACCGCCCCCGGCGGCCTGCCGGCCGAGGCGGTCGGCGAGCGCCGGGCGACGGCCGCCCGGCGCCTCGTGGGCCGCTGGGCACGGGGCGCCACCCGCGCCGGCCCGGCGGCTGGAGCGGTGGGAGCGGGCGGACCGGGTGAAGGGCACGGCGAGCCGGGGCTGTCACTCGTCGTGGTGACACCACGGGACGGTCTCGGGGCGTACGTCCCCGATCCGCTCCCGGCCGAGCCGTGGATCTCCACCGGAACTCCCCATCTGTACGCGGGGGTGCTGGAGGCGACGGGGACGGTCGGGCCGCTCGTCCTGCCGGGCGGGACGGCCTGTGCCCGCTGCCTTCAGGAGGAGCTGACGGACCGGGAGCCCGTCCGCCCCAGGCTCCTCGCCCAGTGGCGGTCGGGCGCCCCGCATCCGCTGCCCGCCTGCGATCCGGCGCTGGCCACCGCCGTGGCGGGGCTCACCGCCGCGCACGCGCTCGCCTTTCTGGACGGCGACCTCCCGGCGAGCACGGGCGCCCGCTGGGAGGTGTCACTGCCCCTGTTGGAGTGGCGCGCGGAGCGTCTGCGACCGCACCCGGCCTGCCCGTGCGGGGCGGCGCGCGGCGGAGAAGGGGAGCGCGCCTCGGCGGCCGGAAGCGCGCAGGACACAATGGCGGGGTAACGGCCCTGCGCGGCACGGCAGTCTGGGATTTGGAGGGGCACATGTCTGATCTTCCCCGGAAGGCGGTCACCCGGACCGCCAAGTTGGCCGCGTTGCCGCTCGGCTTCGCCGGGCGGGCCACGTGGGGTCTGGGCAAACGGATCGGCGGCAGGTCCGCCGAGCTCGTCGCCCGCGAGCTCCAGCAGCGCACGGCCGAGCAGCTGTTCAAGGTGCTGGGCGAGCTGAAGGGAGGGGCCATGAAGCTCGGGCAGGCGCTGTCCGTCTTCGAGTCGGCCCTTCCTGAGGAGGTCGCCGGACCGTACCGGGCGGCGCTGACGAAGCTTCAGGAGGCGGCGCCGCCGCTGCCGACGAGCACGGTGCACGCGGTCCTCGCGGAGCGGCTCGGCGAGGAATGGCGGGAGCTGTTCCTGGAGTTCGAGGACAAGCCGGCGGCCGCCGCCTCGATCGGGCAGGTGCACCGCGCCGTCTGGCACGACGGGCGCGAGGTCGCGGTGAAGGTGCAGTACCCGGGCGCCGGGGAGGCCCTGCTCTCGGACCTGACCCAGCTGAGCCGCTTCGCCCGGCTCCTCGGGCCGCTCGTTCCGGGGATGGACATCAAACCGCTGATCGCGGAGATGCGGGACCGGGTCTCCGAGGAGCTGGACTACGCCCTGGAGGCGACGGCCCAGCGGGAGCACGCGGAGGTCTTCGCGGACGACCCCCACGTGGTGGTGCCGGCGGTGGTGCACCAGTCGGAGCAGGTCCTCGTGACCGAGTGGATGGACGGGATCCCACTGTCGGAGGTGATCTCGGAGGGCACGGAGGCCCAGCGGGACCGGGCAGGCCAGCTCCTGGCGCGCTTCCTCTTTTCGGGCCCCGCGCGCACCGGCCTGCTGCACGCCGATCCGCACCCGGGGAACTTTCGGCTGCTGCCCGGCGCCGAGGGGGACGAGGATCCGGAGAGCTGGCGCCTCGGCGTCCTCGACTTCGGCACCGTGGACCGGCTTCCGGGCGGGCTGCCGGAGACGATCGGCGTCTGTCTGCGGATGACGCTCACCGGTGAGGCCGAGACCGTCTACGAGCTGCTCCGCGCGGAGGGCTTCGTCAAGGAGTCCGTCGCCCTCGACCCGGACGCGGTCCTGGAGTACCTGCTGCCGATCATCGAACCGGCCGAGGCGGAGACCTTCGTCTTCACCCGCGGCTGGCTGCGCGCCCAGGCCGCCCGGATCGCGGACCCCCGCTCCCCCGCCCACCAGTTGGGCAAGCAGCTCAACCTGCCGCCCTCGTACCTCTTGATACACCGTGTGACGTTGAGCACCATCGGGGTGCTGTGCCAGCTCAACGCGACGGTGCGGCTGCGGGACGAGCTGGAGGAGTGGCTGCCCGGCTTCGTCGCGCCGGACGCCGACTGACCGCCACCGCCGCCCCGGGGCTCACCACCAGGCGGAGTCGAGGCGTCCCTCGATCGCGCGGATGTTGGCGCGGGCGCAGTCCTCGCAGAAGTACTCGCGCCGGCCGTTCTCCACCGAACACGTCCAGGTCACCGGAAGGGTGTCGGTGGTCTTGCCGCAGCGCGCGCAGGCGAGGGGTGCCTCGGGAGTACGGGCGTCGTTCATCCTCGTGACGATAGCCCGGCGGAGGCGCCGCGGCTCGGGCAACGCACCGCGGGGGCCGGTCCGTTCGGACCGGCCCCGCGGGGGCGCCCCCGAAGGGGCGCCAGGTGTGTCTGGTGATGCTCAGTTCATGACGGCCATGGCGAGCGCGCGGCGGGCGCGCAGCGAGACGCGCTCGGCGCGGCGCTGCATACGCCGGGCGGCGACCAGGCGCACGGCCTGGCGTTCCGCTTCGGCCTCACGCTGTCGCTCGTGCATATGAGCACGGGCCAGGGCTTCTGGGATGAGTTGCATTTCGCGGGTCCTGTTCTGACGCGCGGTGTGCGCGCCGGCGGGGGAGAAGACTGGGGTCGCGGAGCCGATGGGCTCGCTGGCGGAAGTGGTCATCGGGTCCTGCTTCTGGGGATCGTGCGTGAGGGGGCGGTCGATGGTTCCGGTGGCACTCATGCCGCGACCGGGTTCTTGCGCGGACGGCCACGGGGCCGCTTGCGGGCGACGACCACGCCCTGGACGAAGAGCTCGCCACCCCAGACGCCCCAGGGCTCGCGCCGCTCCTTGGCACCCGCCAGGCAGGCGGCCATGAGGGGGCAGGTCCGGCAGAGGGACTTCGCGTACTCGACGTCGGCCGGGGACTCCGCGAAGAAGACCTCCGGGTCGTAGGCGCGACAGGGAACCGGGACGCCGAGGTTCTCGATGGCGTCGTCGAGCGCGGTGAGCGCGGTGAGGGGGGTCAAAGCGGGGTCCTCCGTGAGGCCGGGCAGGGAGATCGATTCGGAAGGCGGTACGGACGGGGCGTGCGCTTCGAGTTGCACGGTGGTCTTTCCTCGTCTGGTCGTTCCGGCCTGTTGGCCGGGGTTTCGGCTGGTACCGGGTGTTTCTGCCCGAGGCCCCTTCGCTCCGTCATCCCCGTTCGGGGACAAACAGAAGGGCCGCGGATCCCGGGTGGGGTTCCGCGGCCCTGAAGGCGCCGGTCTGATCATGGATCAGACTGGATCACTCCAGGGTTCGAGCCCACGGAAGGCCCACATCTTGTGGTGGTGCGTCGTCGTCTGCCGCTGCTGCTGGATTCCGGCACCGGTCGCGGCAAAGGCATAGGCCGAGGCCTTGCCGGCTGCTACAGCTTCCAGTGCCTTGGTCGGTCGCTCATTGCGCTCAATGGCGGTCATGCCGAGGCCGGACAGACCGGTGACGGGCAGACCGCTGCCAAGGAACGCAGAGCCGGAGAGGCCGAGCGAGCAGGCGAAGGCGATCGAGCGATCGGTCATTTTGGCGGTGCTGACGAAGCCGGCGGTGCTGGTCTCGATGTTGCTGATCACGGGTAATCGCCTCCTCTCGGCGTCTCGGAGGGCTCGGGTGCGAGCCGGACCCTCATGTTTATTTGGACAAGTACAGCACGAAGACAGGGCTTCGAAGAAGCCGCTGTTGTCGTGGTTAAGAACCTATGGCGCTTGACGGGGCAGGCGCAAACTATTTTCGCGACGAGTTTTCAAGAGAGTTCGTCGGCACCCGCCCCGCCCTCCTCACCTGCGCAGATGGCCAGCACATCGGCTCCGAAGCGGTCGAGCTTGCGGACGCCGACGCCGGAGATCGAGGAGAGCTCGCCGTCCGTGGTCGGGACGCGCTCGGCGATGGCCATCAGCGTCTTGTCGGTGAAGACGCAGTAGGCGGGCTGGGCCAGCTTGCTCGCCTGCTCGGAGCGCCAGTCGCGGAGGCGCTCGTAGAGGCCCTCGTCCATGTCCGAGGGGCAGTCCTCGCAGCGCATGAGCTTCATCGCGCCCGCCTCGGTGAGCGTCGCTCCGCAGACCCGGCACAGGACGGGGCCGCGCGGCTTGCGCCGGCCGCCGCCGAGCCCCCGCTCGATGCCGGCCGCTCCGGCGGCGCCGGATCCGACGGAGCCGAGCGAGCCGGAGCCGGGGCGCAGGCCCTTGAGGAAGCGGGTGGGGCGCCGGGAGGCGCGGCCGCCGGGGGCGCGGGAGAGCGCCCAGGAGAGCGAGAGGTGGAGCCGGGCGCGGGTGACGCCCACGTACAGCAGGCGGCGCTCCTCCTCGACCTGCTCGTCGGTCTTGGCGTACGTGATCGGCATCATGCCCTCGGTGAGGCCGACCAGGAACACGGCGTCCCATTCGAGGCCCTTGGCCGCGTGGAGCGAGGCCAGGGTGACGCCCTGGACGGTCGGGGCGTGCTGGGCGGCGGCCCGCTCGTCGAGTTCGGCGACCAGGTCGGAGAGGGTGGCACCGGCCTTGGCGCGGGCGAAGTCCTCGGCGAGCCTGACGAGGGCGGCGAGCGACTCCCAGCGGTCGCGGACGGCGCCCGAGCCGGCGGGCGGCTGGCTGGTCCAGCCCTTGGTGGAGAGGACGGCCCTGACCTGCGAGGGCAGGTCCTCGGCGTCGTCGAGGAGGGAGTCGTTGCCCCCGGCGCGGGCCGCGCCGCGCAGGGCGATGCCCGCCTCCCGCACCTCCTGGCGCTCGAAGAAGCGCTCGGCGCCGCGGAGCTGGTAGGGCACGCCGGCGTCGGCGAGGGCCTGCTCGTAGACCTCGGACTGGGCGTTGATCCGGTAGAGGACGGCGATCTCGCCGGCCGGGACGCCGGCGGCGACCAGGTCCCGGATGCGGCGGGCGGTGCCCTCGGCCTCGGCCGGTTCGTCCGCGTACTCCGTGTAGACCGGATCGGGGCCCGGGTCGCGCTGGGAGATGAGCTCCAGGCGGTGCTCGGCGGCCCGGCCGCGGGCCTGGCTGAGCAGTCCGTTGGCGAGGTGGACGACCTGGGGGGTGGAGCGGTAGTCGCGGACGAGCTTGACCACGGTGGCGCTCGGATGGCGGTTGCGGAAGTTCAGCAGGTGGTCGGGGGTGGCGCCGGTGAAGGAGTAGATGGTCTGGCTGGCGTCGCCGACGACGCAGAGGTTGTCGCGGTCGCCGAGCCACAGGTCGAGCAGGCGCTGCTGGAGCGGGGAGACGTCCTGGTACTCGTCCACCACGAAGTGCTGGTACTGGCGGCGGATCTGATCCGCGATGTCGTGCCGGTCCTGGAGGATGCCGACGGTGAGCAGCAGCACGTCCTCGAAGTCGATCACCGAGCGGTCGCGCTTGAGCTGCTCGTACATGGCATAGATCTGGCCGATCTCGGCCGGGTCGCGCGGGGCGTCCCTGACGGACTTGGCGACCGCGGCCGGATAGTCGGCGGGGACGGTCTGGGTGACCTTGGCCCACTCGATCTCGCCCGTGACGTCGCGCAACTCGTTCCGGTCGAGCCGGATCCGGCAGCGGGCGGCGGCCTCGGCGACGAGCTGGATCTTCCGCTCAAGGAGCCGGGGCATGTCGCCACCGACTGCTTTCGGCCAGAAGAACTGGAGCTGGCGGAGGGCCGCGGAGTGGAACGTACGGGCCTGGACACCGCCCGCGCCGAGCTGCCGGAGCCGGCCGCGCATCTCGCCTGCGGCGCGGTTGGTGAAGGTGACGGCCAGCACACTGGCGGGCTGGAGTATGCCCGCCCGCACCCCGTACGCGATCCGGTGGGTGATGGCGCGCGTCTTGCCCGTGCCGGCTCCCGCCAGCACGCACACCGGGCCGTTCAGGGCGAGGGCGACCTCGCGCTGCTCGGGGTCGAGCCCGTCGAGCACCGCGTCGGCCGTCTCCGGGACCTGCGGGAAGAGAGTGGAGTGCGTTGCTGCTGTCACCTGTCCATGCTGCCAGGTCCGGCGAGCTCGGTGACGCGGCTCGTCCACAGGCTGGAGGCGCCGGTCATACGAATTCCGGGAATGGGACGGCCCGGGCGTACGTTCTCCTTCTCGGCACCGGTCAGCGAACAAGAGGAGCGCCAGGTCATGCAGGGCACTGTGACGATGTACAGCACCACGTGGTGCGGCTACTGCCGTCGGCTGAAGAGCCAGATGGACCGCGAGGGCATCGCGTACTCGGAGATCAACATCGAGCAGGACCCGGAGTCGGCCGCGTTCGTCGAGAAGGCCAACGGGGGCAACCAGACCGTGCCGACCGTTCTCGTGATTCCCGCCAACGGTGGGGCCGAGAGCGTCATGACGAACCCGAGCCTTGCCCAGGTGAAGCAGGCCCTCGGCGTCTGACCCCAGGACACACGACCCCCGACCGGCAGGTGACCGGCCGGGGGTTTCCTGTTCCGTCAGACGACGTCGCCGGGCTTCGGGAGCGGCTTGCCGTACCAGAGCTCGATCAGGCGGGACGCGATCGAGATGCCGTACGGGGGCAGCACCTCGCCGGACTCGAAGCCGGCGGCGAGGTCCTCGCGGGAGAACCAGCGAGCCTCGTGGATCTCCTCGCCGTCCACGTTTATCTCCGAGGAGGTGGCGCGGGCGAAGAAGCCCAGCATGAGGCTGGACGGGAAGGGCCAGGGCTGGCTGGCGACGTACGCGACCTCGCCGACCGTGACACCGGCCTCCTCGAAGACCTCGCGGGCGACCGACTGCTCGATGGACTCGCCGGGCTCGACGAAGCCCGCGAGGGTCGAGAAGCGGCCCTCCGGCCAGTGCACCTGGCGGCCGAGCAGGGCCCGGTCCTCCTCGTCCGTGACCAGCATGATCACCGCGGGGTCGGTGCGCGGGTAGTGCTCCGCGCCGCAGGCCTGGCAGCGGCGGATGTGTCCGGCCGCGGCGATGACCGTGCGCTCGCCGCAGCGCGAGCAGAAGCGGTGGAGGCGCTGCCAGTTCTCCAGGGCGACCGCGTGCACCATGAGGCCGGCGTCCCGGTCCGAGAGCAGCAGTCCGGCCTCGCGCAGCCCGGCCGGGCGCGCGGACTGGTCCATGCGGCCGGGCAGCGAGTCCTTCTGGAGCGCGAAGTACGACACACCGTCGGCGTCCGTGCCCAGGAAGTAGCGGTGGGTCTCGGTGACCGGGGCCTCGAAGGCCGGGGTCATGACGAGCTCGGTGGTGCCGTCGGGCCGGTCGTCGATCAGCACCTGCCCCCCGGAGACCACGAAGACGCGGGTGGTGGGGTGGCTCCAGGCCGCCGCCAGCCACGCCTCGTCGAGGCGGTGGTGCGCGGCCCGGTCGATGCCGCTCGGTGCGGTCAGCGAGATCGGACGATCGGGCCGGTCCGTTGACGCGTGCTTCAAGTTGCTCACAGGTGCTTCCAACTCCCCCGGATCGGTGTGTGGTTTCAGCGCGCGGCGGCGGCTCGGGCGGGCCCCAGGGCGGCGGGCAGGTCGCCCCACAGATGAGCCGTGGTCTCGACGCCCTTCATGAGGAGATCGAGCTCGATCTTCTCGTTGGGGGCGTGCCAGCCGTCGGACGGGACGGAGATGCCGAGGAACAGCACGGGCGCCTCCAGGACGTCCTGGAGGTCGGCGGCCGGTCCCGAGCCGCCCTCGCGGGTGTAGCGGACCTTGGCTCCGTCGAAGGCCCTGCTCATGGCTCCGGCCACCGCCTTGAGGGCGGGGTGGTCGAGGGGGGTGAGGCAGGGACGGGTCGGGGCGCCGAAGACGATCTCGTACCGGATGCCGGCCGGGACGAGTCCGGCGAGCCAGTCCCGTACGGCGAGCTCGATCTTGGCCGGGTCCTGGCCCGCGACGAGCCGGAACGACAGCTTGAGCTGGGCGGAGGCGGGGACGATCGTCTTGCCGCCGGGGCCCTGGTAGCCGCCGCCGATGCCGTTGACCTCGGCCGTGGGGCGGGCCCAGACCCGCTCCAGGGTGGAGAAACCGGCCTCGCCGAGCGTGCCGTGGGACTTGGCCGTGCGCAGCCAGGCCGCCTCGTCGAAGGGGAGCTCGGCGACGAGGGCGCGCTCGGCGTCGGAGAGCTCCGTGACGCCCTCGTAGAAGCCGGGGATCGCGACGCGCTCGGTCTCGTCGTGCAGCGCGGCGACGATCCGGCCCGCGACCGTGGCCGGGTTCGGCACGGCGCCGCCGAAGGAACCGGAGTGGATGTCCTGGTCGGGGCCGTACAGCTCGATCTCGCAGTCGGCGACCCCGCGCATGCCGGTGCACACCGTGGGGGTGGTCTCGGACCACATGCCGGTGTCGGAGACGATCACGGCGTCGGCGGCGAGCCGCTCGGCGTGTGCCTCGACCAGGGCGCGGAAGTGCGGCGAACCGGACTCCTCCTCGCCCTCCACGATCAGCTTGAGGTTGACGGCGGGGGCGGTGCGGCCGGTGGCGGCGAGGTGGGCGCGGACCCCGAGTGTGTGGAAGAACACCTGCCCCTTGTCGTCGGCGGCACCGCGCGCGTACATCCGGCCGTCGATCACCGTCGGCTCGAAGGGCTCCGTGTGCCAGCCGTCCTCGCGGGCCGCGGGCTGCACGTCGTGGTGGCCGTAGACGAGGACCGTCGGGGCGTCAGGCTCCCCGGAGGGCCACTCGGCGAAGACCGCCGGGGCGCCGTCCGTCTCCCACACCTCGACCGTGGTGAAGCCGGTCTCCTTCAGCTTGGCAGCGAGCCACTCGGCGCTGCGGCGTACGTCCCCGGAGTGGTCCGGCTGCGCCGAGACGGAGGGGATGCGCAGCCACTCGGCGAGGTCGCCGAGGAAGGTGGTGCGGTGCTGCTCGATGTACGTACGCACGGCGTGGACGACGCTGTCCGGGGTCTCGCTCATGCCTCCGAGCCTATCCGGCGCCCGAGGGTGCCCCGCCCAGCAGGATGGCCTCCAGCTCCGTACGGCCGGGCAGGCGGGCGGGACGGGCCACCTCACCCGTACGGACGTAGACGAAGGCGGCCGCCACGTCCTCGGGCGCGAGGCCGTGCTGCTCGGCCCAGGCCAGCCGGTAGATCGCGAGCTGGAGGGGGTCGGCGGTGCGGTGGTGGCTGGTCTTCCAGTCGACGATCTCGTACGCGCCGGTGTCCGGATCCCGGTAGACGGCGTCGATCCGGCCCCGGACGACCCGGCCCGCGAGCGTGAGGTGGACGGGGACCTCGACGCGGTACGGGGCGCGGTGGGCGTACGGGGTGCGGGCGAAGGCCTCCTTGAGGACGTCGAGGTCCCGCTCGTCGAGGATCTCCGGCTCCCCCGCGAACTCCTCGCCGCCCGGCAGCTCCTCGGGGCCGAGGAAGGGCAGCGGCAGCTCCTCGAAACGGGACTCCACCCACGCGTGGAAGCGGGTGCCCCGGCGGGCGGCGGGCTGCGGCGGCCTGGGCATGGGGCGGGCCAGGTCCTGGGCGAAGCCGTCGGGGTCGGCGGCGAGGCGCAGCACCTGGGAGGCGGAGAGGTAGGCGGGCAGCAGGACGTCCCGGGTCGTCGCGCGGGCGCGGCGGAGCTCGGTGGTGAGGGCGGTGAGGTCGCGGTCCCAGGAGGCGATGGTGCGGAGCTCCTCCGGAGTGAGGGTGGGTTCCGGGTCCCTCGGTGCCGGGACCACGTCCGTGCGGGCGTCCTCGGGGGTGGGTTCGCTGTACGGCTCCGAGGGCGGAGCCTCAGGCTCCCTCGGGGCGGGTACGGCGTCCGTGTGGGTGTCCTCGGGGAGGGTCTCCTCGTCCCAGACGGGTTCGTCCTCGTCCGGCCAGAGGTCCTCGGGGGCGGGGTCCGAGAGGTCGGGCGCTGCGCTGGGTGGGTTGTGCCGACCCTCCCCCGGAGCTGCGCCCGGGAGGCGCCCCGAGCCCTGCGGAACGATTGCCCACAGCGCGGCGGCGACCTGCTCTGCCGCCTGCCTGCGGCGGATCAGTGCCTCCGCGTCCAGCGGGAGTGGCCAGGCCTCGTCCTTCGTGTTCTCCGTCAGGGACGGGTTCTCCGCGTCCGGCTCCGGCTCTTCCGCCCACGCCTCGATGTCGCCGTGGCCCGCCGCGCAGTGCTCGTACAGGGCCTGGAGGAAGTCCGAGGGGCCCCGGGGCTTCTTCTGGGACGGGCCCCACCAGTGGGCGGAGCCGAGCAGGAGGGAGCGGGGGCGGGTGAAGGTGACGTAGCCGAGGCGGAGCTCCTCGGTGTGCTGGTGGTCCCGCATCTCGTTCTTGAAGGACGTGAGGGACTTGGCGTCCCAGGTGTCGATCGCGGGCAGCGTGGCCGCGTCGCCGCGCAGGGCGTGCGGGAGCACCTGGGGCTGGGAGGTCCACGCCTCGCGGGCGCGGGCGCTCGGGAAGGCGCCGGCGACCAGGCCCGGGACGGCGACGACGTCCCACTCCAGGCCCTTGGACTTGTGGGCGGTGAGCACCTTCACCGTGTTCTCGCCGCCCGGGAGGGCGTTGTCGAGGCCCTTCTCGAACTGGACGGCCGTGCGCAGGAAGCCGAGGAAGGCGAGCAGGCTCGCCTCGCCGTCGAGGGAGGCGAAGCCGGCGGCGACGTCCAGGAAGTTCGAGAGGGTCTCGCGGCGGCGGGCGGCCAGCGCGTGCGGGGAGGCGGAGAGCTCGACCTCCAGGCCGGTCGCGGTGAGGATCCGGTGCAGCACGTCCATGAGGGGGTCCGCGAGCGAGCTCCGCAGGGCGCGCAGCTCGGTGGCGAGGCGCGCGAAGCGGACCCGGGCCTCGGCGGAGAAGGGCAGGCCGTCGTCGGCGGCGCCGCCGGAGTCCAGGAAGGTGTCGAGCGCGTCGGCGAGCGAGATCACCTCCGCCGGGTCGACGCCCTCGACGGCGGCGGCGAGCCGCTGCTCGGGGTCGGGCTCGTCGCCGCCCCGGTGGACGAGGAGCCGGGCGCGGCGCCCGAGGAGGGCCAGGTCGCGGGGGCCGATCCGCCAGCGGGGGCCGGTGAGGAGGCGAACCAGGGAGGCGTTGGCCCCCGGGTCCTGGAGGACCTCGCAGACGGCGACGAGGTCGGCGATCTCGGGCAGGTGGAGGAGGCCGGAGAGGCCGACGACCTCGACGGGCACGTCGCGGGCGACGAGGGCCGCGTGGATCGCGGGGAAGTCGGTGGCGGTCCGGCACAGGACCGCCATCTCGCCGGGCTCGCGGCCGGTGCGGACGAGGTGGGCGAGGGAGTCGGCCAGCCAGTCGATCTCCTCGGCGTGGGTGGGCAGCAGCGCGATGCGGACGCTGCCGTCCTGCTCGGCGCCCGGCGCGGGGCGGAGCGCTTCCACGCCCGCGTGCATGGCGCGCAGGGGGGCGGCGAGGCGGTTGGCGAGGTCGAGGAGCCGGCCGCCGCTGCGCCGGTTCTCGGAGAGCGAGTAGCGGCTCGCGGGGCTGCCGTCCCCGTGCGGGAAGTGCTCGGGGAAGTCGTCCAGGTTGGCGACGGAGGCCCCGCGCCAGCCGTAGATGGCCTGGCAGGGGTCGCCGACGGCGGTCACGGCGTGTCCGGTGCCCTGGCCGAAGAGGCCGGAGAGCAGCAGTCGCTGGGCGACGGAGGTGTCCTGGTACTCGTCGAGCAGGACGACCCGGAACTCCTCGCGCAGCAGGCCGCCGACCTCGGGCCGGGTGGTGGCGAGCTCGGCGGAGAGGGCGATCTGGTCGCCGAAGTCGAGGAGGTCGCGGGAGCGTTTGGAGTCGCGGTAGCGGACGACGAGGTCGAGCAGCTCGCGGCGGGCGGCGGTGGCCTCGGGGATCTTGCGCAGCTCGGCGTTGCTGAGCTTGGCCCCGGCGAGGGCGGTGAGGAGCCCGGAGTCGTACGCCGTGAGGTCCTGGGGCCGTACGAGGTGCTCGGCGAGCTCGCCGTCGAGGGCGAGGAGGTCGGTGACCAGGGTCGGGAAGGACTTGGTGAGGGCCGGGTACGGGCCGGGGGCCTCGCGCAGCACACGGGCGGCGAGCTGGTAGCGGGTGGCGTCGGCGAGGAGCCGGGAGGTGGGCTCCAGGCCGATGCGGAGGCCGTGGTCGGTGAGGAGCTGTCCGGCGAAGGCGTGGTACGTGGAGATGCGGGGCTCGCCGGGGGGCTCGTCCGGGTCGATGACGTCGGGGTCGGTGACCCCGGCGCGGACGAGGGCGGTGCGGACGCGCTCGGCGAGCTCGCCCGCGGCCTTGTTGGTGAAGGTGAGGCCGAGGACCTGCTCGGGGGCGACCTGTCCCGTACCGACCAGCCAGACCACCCGGGCGGCCATCACCGTCGTCTTGCCGGAGCCGGCTCCGGCCACGACGACCTGCGGGGCGAGCGGCGCGGTGATGCAGGCCGTCTGCTCCGGGGTGAACGGGATGCCGAGGAGCTCCTTGAGCTGCTCGGGGTCGGTGAGAGGTGCGGTCACCCCAAAGAGGCTAACGGGACCCACCGACAGCGCGGCCCGGCCCGGCTCCGGGCAGGCCTGTCGTCGATGTCACAGCCGGCGTCCGGCTCACGGGCGCGGGCTCACGCGCGCAGGCTCAAGGGGCGCCGGCTCACTGGCACGGGCTCACGCGCGCATGCCCGGGTCCAGTTTGGACAGGTCCACCGTCTCGTCGGCGGGCGGGACGACGACGTCGACCGGCTTGTCGTAGTCGGAGAGCACCATGGAGCCGGGTTCGTCGCCACCCGTCTTGACCATCTTGAGGATGTAGGGCTTGCCCTTCGCGGAGACGGAGACGGTGGTCGTCTCCCCACCGGTCTTCTTCTTCACCAGCGTCGCGACGGGGGTGTCGGCCACTTCTCCGTCGGGCCCCCGGACGAGTCCGCTGCGCTCCTCCTCGTCCTTGTCGAGGTCGGCGAGGAGCCCCTTCAGGTCGCAGACGCCGCTGAGGTCGCTGCTGCCGGCCTGCCCGGGGGCGATCTTCAGCCAGCGGCCCTTGACGAGCTCGATCGTGGGGTCGATCTGGGCCTCGGGCACGCCCTGAGAGGTCATGGAGACCCGCCAGAAGGCCTCGTCGCCCTTCATGTACGTGACGTCGTCGATCCGGCGCAGTTCGGCGGTGCCGCCGTCGATCTTCATCACTCCGGTGCATTCGTCACGGTCGTTGACGGCGAAGTCGATGTCGAGGGGCTGCCCGTCCGCGTCGACCCGGCCCACCATCCGGAGCGAGGTCGCGGACTGCGTGGCGGTGACCGCCCGCTCGGCGATCTCGTCCGCGGTGAGGTCCGCGAAGGGGTCCGGGGACGGGGCGAGGGCCGCGGACGGGGCGAGGGCCGGAGCGAGGGCCGGAGCGAGGGCCGGGGCGAGGGCCGGGGCGAGGGTCGTGGCCGCGGCTGGGGCGAGGGCCGCCGCGCCGGGTGGGGTGGCCGGCGCACCCATCGCCGCCCAGGCCGCGACGGGCGCGGGTCCTGTGACGACCACGGCGGCGCAGACCACGGCCGCGGCGCGGAGCTTTCGGTGGGACGCCATGCGAGCCCTCCTCGCGGATTCCCCGCCCCTGTCCACCAGGTTCGCCCCACGCGCGCGTGCCCGCGACCGGACGGCGAGGGGCCGGGGACGCGGGGGCGGGCGGGGCGAGACGAGGCGGCGGAGGGAGGGTCAGGACGCGCCGGCGAGCTCCGCCATGTCGACGACCTGGTCGGCCGGGGGCGCGGTGACCGTGACCGGCTTGTCGTACTCGCTGAAGGTGACCGTGCCGGGCTCCTTGCCGCCGGCCTCCACGACACGGAGGACGTACGGCTTGGCGGAGTCCTTGGCCACGTAGAAGGTCGTGGTCTCGCCCTTCGTGCCCTTCTTCGTGAGGGTGACGGCGGGTGTGCCGTCGACGTCGGCGTCGGCGCCACGGGTCATGCCCTTGCGCGGCGTCTCCTCGTCCATGTCCTTGACGATGGTCTTGAGGTCGCAGAAGGCGTCGGGGCCTTCGCCGCCGGCCGGCATCTTCATCCAGCGGCCCTTGAGCAGCGCGGACATGGCGCCGGCCTCCTCCGCCGACTCCCCCTCCCCGCCGGTGGTGGAGGACCAGAAGGCGTCGTCGCCCTTCATGTAGCTGACGCCGCCGGTGCCGAGCATCTCGGCCTTGCCGCCCTTGGCGGCCTGCATCGAGCCCTTGCAGGAGCCCTTGCTGTCGACGGAGAGGTCGATCGTCATCTCCTCGCCGTCGGTCTTGCCCTTGCCGTTCATGTGGAAGGCGGTGGCCGCCTTCGTGGTCGCGACCGCCTTGTCGGCGATGGCGTCGGCCGTGAGTCCCGCGAAGGGGTCGGCGGCCTTGTCGTCACCCTGGGAACAGCCCGTGACTCCGGCGATCACGGCCACACAGACCGTCGCCGCCGCCCAGAGATTCCGGTTGGCCCTCATGCGTACTCCCTCACAGCGTTCTTCCACGGCTTCTCTTCACAGCGCCCTTATGGGGGACGCCGCGAAGAGTGACCTGCGAGGGCGAACGAAGGATGTACGGGTCGGAACGTGACGCTCCACACAGGGCGTCATTCGACGATCTGGCGGCCCTCCGGCTGGGCGCTGCACGAGGCCCGGAAGGCGCAGGTCGTGCAGTGCTGACCGGTGGCGGGGGTGAAGCGCTCGTCGAGGACCCGGCCGGCGGCGGTGGCGAGCAGGTCGCCGACCCACTCCCCGGCCAGGGCCTCCTGGGCCTGGACCTTCGGCAGGGCGTCGCCGCCCTCCTTCTTCGGGGCGGCCTGCCGCAGCTGTACGAGTTCGGCGCCGCCCGGCTCCGGCCGCTGCCCGTCGAGGACCTCGTCGAGCGCGCCCTCCCGGACCGCGAGCTGGTAGACCGCGAGCTGCGGGTGGTGGGCGACCTCGTCCTTGGTGGGGGCCGACTTGCCGGTCTTGAAGTCGACGACGTAGGCGCGGCCGTGCTCGTCGGTCTCGACACGGTCCATGGAGCCGCGGATGCGGACCTCGTACTCCCCCGCCTCCAGGGTCACGTCGAAGCCGTGCTCGGAGGCGGCGGGGGTACGGCCGCCGCGGTCCATGACGTGCCACCGCAGGAAGCGTTCCAGCGCCACGCGCGCGTGGGCCTTCTCCTGGGCCGACTTCCAGGGGGCGTCGAAGGCGAGGGCGTCCCAGACGGAGTCCAGGCGGGCCATGAGGACGTCGAGGTCGGCCGGGGTGTGGCCGGAGGCGACCTCGTCGGCGAGGACGTGCACCACGTTGCCGAAGCCCTGGGCGGCGGTGGCGGGGGCCGCGGCCTTGACCTCGCGGCCCAGGAACCACTGGAGGGAACAGGTGGTGGCGAGGTTCTCCAGGGCGCTCGGCGAGAGGGCGACCGGCCGGTCGCGGTCGCGCAGCGGCACCGTGCTGTGCGTCGGCTCGAACAGGCCCCACCAGCGGTCCGGGTGCGCGGCGGGGACCAGCGGCTGGCCCTCCTCGTCGGCGAGCGCGGCGAGGGAGGCGAGACGCTGGACCGCGGCGTCGCGGAGCGCGGGCGAGGCGGCCGGGTCGACGGTCGTCGCACGGAGCTCGGCGACCAGCGCGGAGACGGCGAGGGGGCGGCGGGGGCGGCCGGGGACGTCCTTCGGCTCGACGCCGAGCTCGGTGAGGAAACGGGAGGGCTGGTCGCCGTCCTCCGCGGGCGCCTTCACGGCGGTGACGACGAGGCGGTCGCGGGCGCGGGTGGCGGCCACGTAGAAGAGGCGGCGCTCCTCGGCGAGGAGCGCGCCGGGGGTGAGGGGCTCGGCGAGGCCGTCGCGGCCGATGCGGTCGGCTTCGAGGAGGGAGCCGCGGCGGCGCAGGTCGGGCCAGAGGCCCTCCTGGACACCGGCGACGACGACGAAGCTCCATTCGAGGCCCTTGGAACGGTGGGCGGTCATGAGGCGGACGGCGTCGGGACGGGTGTGGCGGCGGGTGAGGGTGTCGGCGGCGATGTCCTGGGCGTCGAGCTCTTCGAGGAAGTTGAGGACACCGCGGCCGCCGACGCGCTCCTCGGCGCGGGCGGCGGTCTCGAAGAGGGCGCAGACGGCGTCGAGGTCGCGGTCGGCGTTGCGCCCGGCGGGTCCGCCGCGCAGGGCGGCGCGCTCCAGGCGCGCGGGCCAGGGGGTGCCGTTCCACAGCACCCAGAGGGCCTCCTCGGCGGTGCCGCCGGCGTCGAGGAGCGCGCGGGTCTCGCGGAGGAGCTCGCCGAGGCGGCGGGCGCCGCGGGCGTACGAGGGGTCGTGGGCTACGAGCCGCTCGGGCTCCGCGAGCGCGCGGGCCAGCAGGACGTCGGAGGGGGGCGGCACCCGGTTGCCACCGGCCCGCTCCTCGTCGCGCAGGGCCCGCCCGAGGCGCCGCAGATCGGCCGGGTCCACGCCGGCGAGCGGTGAGGCGAGCAGTTCGAGCGCGGTCTCGACGGTGAGCCATCCGGCGGTGCCGGTGTCGGTGCCAGTGCTGGTGCCGGTGTCGGTGCCGGTGTCGGTGTCGGTGTCGGCGGCTTCCGGCGGCGCGGGCGGCGCGGAGTCCGAGGCCTCGTCCGCGGGCTCGGCGGCCGCGTGGTCGGAAGGGTGCGCCGACGGTGCGGCGCCGTGGTGGGTTGTGCCCACCCTCCCCCAGAGCTCCGCCTGGGAGGTACCCCCAGCCCCGGCGGAACGCATGCCCACAACCAGGTCGGACCCAAGGGCGGGCTCGCCCACAACCAGGTCCGACCCGGCCTCGGGCTCGGCCACGACCAGGTCCGACCCGGCCTCGGGCTCGGCCACGACCAGGTCCGGCACGGCCTCGGGCTCGCCCACAACCGAGTCCGGCACGGCCTCGGGCTCGGCCGGGAGCGGGGCTGCCGGGGGTGCGACTGCCGGTCGCGACACCGCTCGGAGGGCGAGGAGCAGCGGGGCGACCGCCGGTTCGTGGCGGAGTGGGGTGTCCGCGGCGTCCGTCTCTACCGGGACGCCCGCCGAGGTGAGGGCCCGTCGCAGGGACGGCAGGGAGACCGCGGCGCGGGTGAGGACCGCCATGTCCTGCCAGGAGACGCCGTCCTCCAGGTGCGCCCGGCGCAGCAGGTCGGCGATGTTCTCGGCCTCGGCCGAGGCCGTGGGGTACGTGTACGCCTCCGCCCCGCCCCCGCCCCGGGCCGCCGCGAGCTCGCGGTGGGCCCGGACCTTGTCGGCGGGGAGCCGGGTCAGCGGCATCCGCTGGGTGAGCAGCCGGGTCGCCCCGAGCAGCTCCGCGCCCGCGCGCCGCGAGGTGCGCAGGACCTGCACGCCACCGCCGCCGAACGTGGCCGGGAAGTCGAGGATGCCGTTCACGTCGGCGCCCCGGAAGGCGTAGATCGACTGGTCCGGGTCGCCGAACGCGACGACCGTGCGCCGTCCGCCGCCGGCGAGGGCGTGCAGGAGCCGGACCTGCGCGGGGTCGGTGTCCTGGTACTCGTCGACGTACACCGCGTCGTACGCGGGCAGGGTGACGCTCCCGGCGAGCAGGACGGCCCGGTGGACGAGCTCCGTGTAGTCGAGGACGCCCTGCAGGTCGAGGACGTCGAGGTACTCGGCGAGGAAGCCGGCCGCCGCCTTCCAGTCGGGGCGGCCGACCCGCTCGGCGAAGCGGGCCAGGGCGTCCGGCCCGAGGCCCAGCTCGCGCGAGCGCGCGAGGACCGCCCGTACCTCGTCGGCGAAGCCCCGGGTGGTGAGGCAGGCGCGCAGTTCGTCGGGCCAGCCGACCCGTCCGAGGCCGGCCTTCTCCAGGTCGATCTGGCCGGCGAGCAGCTCGCGCACGGCGAGGTCCTGCTCGGGTCCCGAGAGCAGCCGCAGCGGTTCGGCGAAGAGCTCGGCGTCCTGGTGGGCGCGGATCAGGGCGTAGCAGTACGAGTGGAAGGTGGTGGCCTGCGGCGGGCGGCGGCCGCCGAGCCGGGCGGCCATCCGGTCGCGGAGTTCGACGGCGGCCTTGCGGCTGAAGGTGAGGACGAGGAGGCGTTCGGGGTCGGCGCCCCGCTCCATCCGGGCCGCGACCGCCTCGACCAGCGTCGTCGTCTTTCCGGTGCCGGGTCCGGCGAGGACGAGGAGTGGTCCGCCCGTGTGGTCAACCACTTCCCGCTGGGCTGCGTCCAGCTGAGGGGGATCCAGCGGGGCCGGCGCGGTACGCACCAGCCGGTACGCGCCCGGGGTCCGCTGCCGGCCCGGACCCGGGTACGGCTGTCCCTGGTGCGGAGCGTGCCGGGTGGTGGAGGAGGAGCTCACGTGGTTCGCCGGTCCTGGGGGGTGTGGTGGTGCGGGTGAGGCGCCCCTGTGCGGCGGCCGTCGCCGCGGAAGACGCGAACGTCGACGTTACGCGAAACGGACCGCCGCCGAGCCGTACTCCGCGCCGGATCCGGCGCCGTGCTCCGTACCGCGTCCGCTCCACCGGGCCCGCCCGGCCCGTGCCCCCGGGGACTCCGTCCTCAGGTGTGAGTTCCGTCCCAGCGCGCCCGCCGCATGTCGATCCTCGGCACGTGTCCCTCGGCCGCCGGACCCGCCTCGCGCAGCGGGGTGCCCTCCTCGCGGTAGTGGCCGAGGGCCCGCAGCTCGTGTCCGGGGAGCAGCGTGCCGTCGGCGCGGACCACGCGCCACCACGGCGCCGTCCCGCCGTACAGGGCCATGACACGGCCGACCTGACGCGGCCCTCCCTCGCCCAGCCATTCGGCCACGTCGCCATAGGTCATCACCCGGCCGGGCGGGATCCCGTCGGCGACGTCGAGCACCCGCTCCGCGTACTCGGGCAGTTCTCCGGTCTCCCCCACGGGTTCCTCCATGCTCATCCGCACCATCCTGCCTCACCCCACCGACATGGCCCTGATGCCTCCGCGGGGCGGCTCTTCGTGCCACCATCGTGCGGGCGGTGACTGGTGATACGAGATCAAGAGCGACAAGTACAAGAACGAGAACGACACGACGCGCATGCAGAGACGGACATGGTGATGGGGCAGGACACGCAGCCTCCCGAGGGGGGCGAGGCCGACGTGCCCGAGCGGGTCTCCGGGGACGAGCCCCTGCTCGCCGCCCGTGTCCACCGGCCCTCCGACCTGATGCGGCTGCTCGCCGGTCTCCTCGCCATCGGTCTCGTCATCGCCGTCGCAGCCTTCGCGCACGCCACGACCTCCGGTCTGGAGGAGGACATCAACAAGGGCGCCGGCGGCGCCCCTGACGTCTTCGTCAAGATCGCCGGCCTCGTCTCCTCCATCGCCGTCCTGCTGGTCCCCGTCGCCTTCGCCATCGAACGTCTGATCAAGCGGGACGGGCTGCGCATCGCCGACGGCGTCCTCGCCGCCGTCCTCGCGCACGGCGTCACCCTCGCCACCGATCTCTGGGTGGCCCAGGCGGCGCCCGGCACCATCCAGGACGCGCTGACCCAGCCGCAGTCCGGCGGCGGACTCACCGACCCGGTGCACAACTACCTCGCCCCCGTCATCGCGTACATGACCGCGGTCGGCATGGCCCGAAGACCCCGCTGGCGGGTGTCGCTCTGGGCGGTGCTGCTGCTCGACGCGTTCACGATGCTCGTGGCCGGCTACACCACCGCGCTGTCGATCATCCTGACCGTGCTGATCGGCTGGACCGTGGCGTACGGCACTCTGTACGCGGTCGGCTCCCCGAACGTCCGGCCCACCGGGCAGACCCTCCTCGCCGGCCTGCGCCGGGTCGGCTTCAAGCCGGTGACGGCGCTGCGCGCCGAGGGCGTGCCCGACGCGGCGGACAGCGGGGACCGGGGCCGCCGCTACATCGTGACCCTGGAGGACGGGCCGCCGCTCGACGTCACCGTCGTCGACCGCGAGCAGCAGGCGCACGGCTTCTTCTACCGCGTGTGGCGGCGGATCACCCTGCGGACGATCACCACCCGCAGGTCGATCGTCTCCCTGCGCCAGGCCCTGGAGCAGGAGGCGCTCCTCGCCTACGCGGCGATCGCCGCCGGGGCGAACGCGCCGAAGCTGATCGCCACCTCGGAGCTCGGCCCGGACGCCGTGATGCTCGTGTACGAGCACATCGGCGGCCGGAGCCTGGACTCGCTGGACGACAAGGAGATCACCGACGACCTGGTGCGCAGCGCGTGGCGGCAGGTGCGGGCGCTCCAGTCGCGCCGGATCGCGCACCGCAGGCTCGCGGGCGACGCGATTCTGGTGGATCGTTCCGGCAGGGTGTTCCTGACCGACCTGCGGGGCGGTGAGATCGCCGCCGGGGACCTGATCCTGCGGATGGACATCGCCCAGCTGCTCACCACCCTCGGCCTGCGGGTCGGGGCGGAGCGGACGGTCGCGGCGGCCGTGGAGGTGCTCGGACCGGACAGCGTCGCCGCCTGTCTGCCGCTGCTCCAGCCGATCGCGCTGAGCCGCTCCACGCGCGCGACGCTGCGGAGGCTGGCGCGGGAGCGGTCGAAGCGGGAGCGCGAGGCCGTGCTCGCGGCCTCCGAGGCGGCCAAGCACGAGCGGGAGCTCGCGAAGGCCGGGGCCGCGGCGGACCGGGCGAACGTCCCGGCCGACACGAAGGCCGAGAAGAAGGCGGACAAGAAGGCCGAGAAGCGGGCCCTCGACACGGCACTCGACGAGGCCCGCGAGGAGGACCTGCTCGCGCAGATCCGCCGGCAGGTGCTGCTGATCCGTCCGCAGGCGCCGGTGGAGCCGGTCCGTCTGGAGCGGATCAAGCCGCGGACGCTGGTCAGCCTGATCGCGGGCGCGGTCGCCGCGTACTTCCTGCTGTCGCAGATCGCCCGGACGCCGCTGTCGACGGTCGGCCAGGCGGACTGGCGGTGGGTGGCCGCCGCGTTCCTGTTCTCCGCCGTGAGCTACCTGGCGGCCGCGATGAGCCTGCTGGGCTTCGTACCGGAGCGGGTCGGCTTCTGGCGGACGGTGGCGGCGCAGGTCGCCGGCTCGTTCGTGAAGATCGTCGCCCCTCCGGCGGTCGGCGGTGTCGCCCTGAACACCCGCTTCCTCCAGCGCGCGGGCGTACGGCCCGGGCTCGCGGTGGCGAGCGTCGGCGCGTCCCAGCTCTTCGGGCTCGGGGCGCACATCCTGCTCCTGCTCGCCTTCGGCTATCTGACGGGGACGGAGAAGTCGCAGTCCTTCACCCCGTCGAGGACGGTCATCGCCGGTCTGCTGACGGTCGCGGTGCTGGTGCTGGTGGTGACGGCGATCCCCTTCATGCGGAAGTTCGTGTCGACCCGGCTGCGCTCGCTCTTCGCCGGTGTGGTGCCGCGCATGCTGGACGTCCTCCAGCGGCCGATGAAGCTGCTCACCGGCATCGGCGGGATGCTGCTCCTCACCCTTGTGTTCGTCCTCTGTCTGGACGCCTCGATCCGGGCCTTCAGCCACGGGAACCAGACGATCAGCTACGCGACCGTCGCCGTCGTCTTCCTCGCGGGCAACGCGCTCGGTTCGGCGGCGCCCACCCCGGGCGGCGTCGGCGCGGTCGAGGGCGCGCTCACCGCCGGCCTGGTCGTCGTCGGCCACCTGCCCCTGGAGGTCGCCACCCCGGCGGTCCTGCTGTACCGCCTGCTCACCCTGTGGCTCCCGGTGCTCCCGGGCTGGATCTGCTTCAACTGGCTGACGAAACGCGAGGCGCTGTAGCCGGCTGCTCCACGGCGCGGGGCCGCCACCCGCATGGACCTCCGCCCCGCGCGGAGGCCCGGACGGCGGCCCACCATGGCCCTATGCCGATCTCCGCCGCCCAGCGCGCCGCCCTGATCACCGCCACGACCGTGCTGCTCGCCGCCGGCTGCTCGGACGGGGGAGAGAACGCCGGCGAGCCGACGAAGCCGAGCGGATCGGCCGGGCTCTCGGCGCTGGCGGCGCAGAAGCTGGTCTGGAGCCCGTGCCCGGCGCCGTCCGCCGCCGAGGGCGGCGGGGCCGCGCCCTCGCCGCTCCCAGGCGGCGCCGCCTGGGAGTGCTCCTTCCTCCAGACGCCGCTGGACTGGTCGAACCCGGAGGGCGAGACCATCGAACTGGCCCTCATCCGGGCCCGCGCCCGGGCGGGCGCCGACCGGATCGGCTCGCTCGTCTTCAACTTCGGCGGGCCCGGCGGCTCCGGGGTCACCGGCCTGCCGGGCTTCGCCAACGAGTACGAGTCGCTGCGCTCCCGCTACGACCTCGTCTCCTTCGACCCCCGCGGAGTGGGCCGCAGCGAACCCGTCGAGTGCGCCACCGACAAGGAGCTCGACGCCTACTACGCGCTGGACTTCACTCCCGACGACGCGGCCGAGGAGCGGACCCTGTCCGACGCGCAGAAGAAGTACGCGGCCGGGTGCGAGCGGGACGCGGGCGCGGCCCTCCCGCACGTCGGCACCGAGAACGCCGCCCGCGACATGGACCTGATGCGCCAGGTCCTCGGCGACGAGAAGCTCCACTACTTCGGCATCTCGTACGGCACCGAACTCGGCGGCGTCTACGCCCACCTCTTCCCGGAGAACGTGGGCCGGGCCGTCCTGGACGCCGTCGTCGACCCGGACGCGGGCGTCGAGGAGGGCGCCCTCGGCCAGGCGAAGGGCTTCCAGCTCGCCCTGGACAACTTCGCCCAGGACTGTGTGGACCGCGGCGACGAGTGCACCCTGCCCGGTTCGAGCGTCGCCGAGGTCGAGTCCTTCATCACCGACCTGCTGGCCTCGCTCGACGAGGAGCCGATCCCGGGCATCGGCGACCGCGAGCTCACCCAGACGCAGGCCACCAACGGCATCGCGCAGACCCTGTACTCCAAGGACTACTGGCCCTATCTGGAGCAGGGGCTCGACGCGGCCGACGGCGGCGACGGCGCGCTGCTCCTCTCCCTCTCGGACTCGATGAACGGGCGCGGCGAGAACGGCACCTACAGCAACATCCAGGCCGCCAACGCCGCCATCAACTGCGTGGACTTCAAGGAGCGGTACACGCTGGGCCAGGCGAAGGAGCGGCTCGGCAAGTTCCGCGAGGCCTCCCCCGTCTTCGGCGACTTCATGGGCTGGGCGCTCGCGAGCTGCTCGCAGTGGCCGGTGCCCGGCACCTGGGAGAACCCGGACGTCTCCGCGCCCGGCTCGGCGCCGATCCTGGTCGTCGGCACGACCGGCGACCCGGCCACCCCGTACGAGGGCACGCGGGCGATGGTGAACGCGCTCGGCGAGGGCGTCGGCGTCGAGCTCACGTACGAGGGCGAGGGCCACGGCGCCTACAACAGCGGCAACGCGTGCGTGAAGAAGGCCGTGGACGCGTACCTCCTGGCCGGGAAGCCGCCGGCCTCCGGAACCGTCTGCAAGTGAACGCCCCGGTGCGGGCTCGGGTGGGGACCTCCGCGAACACCCCCGCGAACACCCCTGTGCACAACCCCTAGGATGGGCGGCCTTGCCGGGACCCTGGGGGAACACATGTCCATACGTGTACGCATGACGGTGCTGGCGGTGACCGGACTGCTGGTCGCGGGCTGCACGAGCGGCGGGAGCGGGACCGGAACCACGACGGCGGCCCCGTCCACCACCACCCCGCCGTCGACCGCCGACGCCAAGCCCTCGGCTGCCGCCACCGCCCCCGCGCTCCCCGCCTCCCTCACCGGCCAGCGCCCCGACTGGAAGCGCTGCGCCGCCCCGGAGAGCGGCCCGCGCCCCGGCACGGAGTGGCGCTGCGCGACGGTGAAGGTCCCGCTCGACCACGCGAAGCCCGACGGCGCGACGATCCCCGTCGCGCTGATCCGCAAGGAGGCCCGCGACAAGGGCGGCCGGATCGGCTCGCTGCTCTTCGACTTCGGCGGCCCGGGCGCCTCCGGCGTCGACATCCTGCCGCAGGCGGCCGAGGAGTACGCGAAGCTCGGCGAGCGGTACGACCTCGTCGGCTTCGACCCCCGGGGCGTGGTCCGCAGCTCGGGCGTCGTCTGCCGGGACGACGCCGAACAGGCCGCCGCCGAGGCCTCGGTGGACCTCACCCCGGACACGGCCGCGGAGGAGGCCGCGTACCTCGCGGACGGCGCCGACTTCGGAGCCGGCTGCGCCCGCCGCGCCGGCACGGTCCTCCCGTACACCACGACCACCGCCACCGCCCGCGACCTGGACCTGATCCGGCAGGTCCTCGGGGACGAGAAGCTCCACTACTTCGGGATCTCGTACGGCACGCAGCTCGGCGGCGTCTACGCCCACCTCTTCCCGAAGAACGTGGGCCGGTTCGTCCTCGACGCGGTCGTCGACCCGACCGCCGACACCACCGGACACGCCCGCCACCAGACGATCGGCTTCCAGCGGGCCCTGGACAACTACCTGAAGAGCACCGGCCAGGACCCGAAGGCCGGCACGGAGCGGATCGCCCGCCTGCTGCGGAAGCTGGACCGCGAGCCGCTGACCGTCGGCGAGCGCCGGCTGACCGAGGGCCTCGCGCTCACGGGCATCGCCGTCACGCTGTACGGCCAGGCCAACTGGTCCATGCTCACCCAGGCCCTGGAGGAGGCCGAGGGGGGCAGCGGTCGCACCATGCTCCAGCTCGCCGACTGGTACAACGACCGCGACGACAAGGGCCACTACTCGACCCAGTCCCACTCCCAGCGGGCGATCTCCTGCGCCGACTCCAGCGAGCGCCCGACCGCCGCGCAGGCGAAGGCGCTGATCCCCGAGTTCCGCCGGCTCTCCCCCGTCTTCGGGGCGTTCCTGGCCTGGGACACGGCCGGCTGGTGCGCGAACTGGCCGGTGAAGGGCGAGCGGGCGACCCCGGAGGCGAGCGCCCCGGGCGCGGCCCCGATCCTGGTCGTCGGCACGACCGGGGACCCCGCGACCCCGTACGAGGGCGCGGAGAAGATGGCGGAGGAGCTCGGGAAGGGCGTCGGCGTCCTCGTCACCAACGAGGGCGAAGGACACGGCGCGTACGGCACGTCGTCGTGCGTGACGGCGACGGTCGACGCGTACCTCTTGGACGGCAAGGTCCCCGCGTACGGCAAGACCTGCTCCAGCGGGGCGGTTCGTAGCGGGGCGTGACCCGTGACGGGGCATGAGAAGGGGCCCGGATCTCGTCTCGAGATCCGGGCCCTCCGTTCGGCCGCCTAGTAGACCGGCTTCTCGGGCTCGATCTGGTGGACCCAGCCGATCACGCCGCCGCCGACGTGCACCGCGTCCGCGAAGCCCGCGGACTTGAGCACCGCGAGGACCTCCGCGCTGCGGACACCCGTCTTGCAGTGCAGGACGATCCGCTTGTCCTGCGGGAGGTCCTGGAGGGCGGTGCCCATCAGGAACTCGTTCTTCGGGATCAGGCGCGCGCCGGGGATCGAGACGATCTCGTACTCGTTCGGCTCGCGGACATCGATGATGTCGATGTTCTCGCCCTCGTCGATCCACTCCTTGAGCTGCTTCGGAGTGATCGTCGAGCCGAGCGCCGCCTCCTGGGCCTCCTCGGACACGACGCCGCAGAAGGCCTCGTAGTCGATGAGCTCGGTGACGGTCGGGTTCTCGCCGCAGACCGCGCAGTTCGGGTCCTTGCGGACCTTGACCTGGCGGTACTGCATCTCCAGGGCGTCGTAGATCATCAGGCGGCCGACCAGCGGGTCGCCCACGCCGGCCAGGAGCTTGATCGCCTCGGTGACCTGGATGGAGCCGATGGAGGCGCAGAGCACGCCCAGGACGCCGCCCTCGGCGCAGGACGGGACCATGCCCGGCGGCGGGGGCTCCGGGTAGAGGCAGCGGTAGCAGGGACCGTGCTCGGACCAGAAGACCGACGCCTGGCCGTCGAAGCGGTAGATGGAACCCCAGACGTACGGCTTGTTCAGCAGCACGGCCGCGTCGTTGACGAGGTAGCGCGTGGCGAAGTTGTCCGTGCCGTCGACGATCAGGTCGTACTGGCCGAAGATCTCCAGCACGTTGTCGGCCTCGAGCCGCTCCTCGTGAAGGATCACGTTCACGTACGGGTTGATGCCGAGCACGCTGTCGCGGGCCGACGCGGCCTTGGAGCGGCCGATGTCGGCCTGGCTGTGGATGATCTGGCGCTGGAGGTTCGACTCGTCGACCTCGTCGAACTCCACGATGCCGAGCGTGCCCACGCCGGCGGCGGCCAGGTACATCAGCGCCGGCGAGCCGAGGCCACCGGCGCCGACACACAGCACCTTGGCGTTCTTCAGCCGCTTCTGCCCGTCCATCCCGACGTCCGGGATGATCAGGTGGCGGGAGTACCTGCGGACCTCGTCTACGGTGAGCTCGGCAGCCGGCTCGACCAGGGGTGGCAGCGACACGGGGACTCCGGTTGTCGGTATGTCAGTACGGTTGTTCTCCCCGTAACACTGCCACGCTCCTTCTCATTCCGAGACACCCGGTCCGATCCGCGAGACGATTTCGTCCCAGTAGCCGGGCAGCGAGTGGAATGGCGCGCTTTGTCCCGGGCCACCCGCGCGGTCGGTGAAGAAGATCGTCCCGGCCCCCTGCCAGCGGGCCACCCGCAGCGCCTCGTCGAGGTGCGTGCGCGGGACGCCGTGCACGAGGTGGACGAACTTCGCCTCCGCGTACTCGGCGGTCCACTCCGCCACCTGTGACCAGCGGTAGTCCGCCCAGGCGCCGGAGAAGGTCACCAGCTGGTCGGCGGTCTCCGCGTACCCCGGATAGGGGTGGGTGCCGTGCCCGAGGACGAGGTGCGCCTCGCCGCCGAGGACGGCCTCCAGGGTGGCCGCGAGCCGCCGCACACCGGGCAGGTCCGCCCGGTCCGAGGGGCAGCGGTCCAGGTAGAAGCCGTCCACCTTGTACCAGTCGAGGAAGCGGTGGGCGTCCGAGACCAGCTCCCCGAAGCGCCGGGAGCCGTGCGCGAGGTCCAGGTGGCCGAGGACCCGCACCCCGGCGCTGCGGAGCTTGCCGGCCGCCTCCAGGCAGTGCGGGTCGGGGCGGCTCCCGGGGCCCTCCGCCACATTGAGCACCGCCCAGTGCAGCGGGGTCCCCGGGCGGGTCAGCTCGGCCCACTCGACGGGGGCGAGCAGCGGGTGGGCGTAGCCGGGGACGCCCACCCCGAGGGCCTGGACGGCGTCGGTGGCCGCGGTGGTCGTCAGATGCGACACGCCGCCTCCATCCAGATGTCGGCGAGGGACTCCTCCAGGTTGATCCGGGGCCGCCAGCCGAGCCGGTCGCGGGCGGTGCGGACGTCGGCCTGCTGCCAGGGGCCGCAGCCGTCGGGGTACGGGTAGGGGGCGGCGGCCAGCTGGTCGGCGATGGTCCCCTCGGTGCGGGGGGCGCCGATCATCGGTCGCTGTGTCATGCCGTGCGGGGCGTCCAGCTCGTGCAGGTTGCCGGTGTAGCCGGCGACCCGGGCGAGCACGGCGGCGGCGTCGCGGAGCCGGACCGCGCGGCCGGTGCCGATGTTGACGACGCCCTGGGCGGCGGAGAGCGAGGCCGCGTGGACGGCCCTGGCCACGTCCCGTACGTCGACGAAGTCCCGCTGCACGCCGAGGCCGCTGAGCTTGAGCTCGCCGTCCCCGGCCTGCATCGCGCGGCGCATCGCCTCGGCGAGGCGGCCGAGCGGGGAGCCGGCGGGGGTGCCGGGGCCGACGGGCGAGAAGACCCGCAGAACGACGGCGTCGAGGCCGGAGCCGAGGACGAGTTCGGTCGCGGCCAGCTTCGACACCCCGTACGGGCCGCCGGGGCGGGGGACGGCGTCCTCGGCGGTGGAGGAGCCGGGCTGGCTCGGCCCGTACTCCGAGGCGCAGCCGACCTGGACGAGCCGGGCGCCGCAGCCGCTGCGGCGCAGGGCCTCGCAGACGGTGGCGACGGCGATGGTGTTGTGCCGGGTCAGCTCGCGGGCGCCGCCGCGGGTGGCGCCCGCGCAGTTGACGACGACCCCGGGGTGGACGGCGTCCAGGAAGCGGGTCAGCGCGCCCGGGCTGCCGGTGGCGAGGTCGAAACGCACGTCGGCGTCGTCGCCCCGGCCGAGGGCGGTGAGGTGGACGGCCGGGTCGGCGAGGAGCCGGTCGGCGACGAAGCGGCCGATGAAGCCGTTGGCTCCGAGCAGTAGCACCCTCATCGTGCGGCCCCTTCGTGCCGACCGGCCGGTGCTGGGGGTTGAGGGGTCATGGTCTTCGGTCTCCTTGGGAGGTGATGAGGGAGGTGACGGGGCACGCCCGCGGCGTCGGCTCCGCGGGTGCGAGAAGGTGTCTCGGCGAGAGGGTCGGCGGGTGGTGGTTGCGGTGGTCGCCCGGCCTTCGCTGGGGTTCTCACGGGGTGGCTGTGTGGGCGGAGGCCCGGGCGAGGGCGCCGGTCGCGTGGGCCAGCAGGCCGAGCGCGGCGGCACCGCAGACGAGGGTGGGTACGGCCCCGGGTCCCGCGGCGTCGACGAGGGCGCGCACGGGGGCGGCGAGCGCGTCGAAGCCGGGGGCGGGGACACGGGCGGCGAGGACGCTCGCGAGGGCGAGCGCCTCGGCGGCGCAGGCGGCGGCGAGCGCGGCGGAGGCCGTCTCGGGGAAGCCGTGGACGGTGAGGAGCCGGGCGAGCAGCAGGAGCGCGCCGAGGGCGAGGGCCCCGGCGCTGAAGCCGGTGAGGGCCAGGAGGGCGGCGAGGGCGAGGAGCTGGAGGGTCACGGTGCCGAGGAGCAGGAGCCTGGCGCCGGCGGCGAAGTCGGCGAGTCCGCGGCTGTCGGCGATCCGGCGGCGGGCCCGGCTCGCGAAGAGGTGGGCGCCCCAGGCGGCCGGGGCGACGGCGAGGGCGAGGGCGAGGAGGGGGCCGGGGGCGAGGTCCCAGGGCCCGTCGGGGCCGCCCGTGAGCACCTGGGCGAGGAGGCCGTCGCCGCCGACCGCGTACGCCAGCAGCCAGAGGGTCCAGAGGCGGGCGGCGGGCACGGTCCGGCCGCCGGGGGCGCGGAGCGGTCCGCGCCGGACGGCGAGGAGCAGCGCCCCGGCGAGCCCGAGCGCGCCGGCCGCGGCGACGGCGAGGCGGACGGAGCCGTGGGTGAGGGTGAGCCCGAGCCCGGCGAGCCCGGCGGCGGCGCCGGGCGCGAGGGCGGCGAGCACCCAGGGCGCGCGGGCCCGCTCGCCCGGTGCGGGGGCCGGCGGGGTCTCGCGTCGGCGGGGGACGCGCGCGTACAGCTCCTCGGCGAGCGCGAACACGTCCCGGTGCCGGAAGCGGGCCGCGGTCCGGTCGGTGAACCCCTGCGCTTCGAGCCCGGCGGCGATCTCCAGCGGGTCGACGGCGCGCTCGCACAGCTCGCGGTGCCGGTGCATGAGCACCTTGACGGGGTCGGCGGTCCCCCGCCGGGCCCGCGGGGCGGAGGCCGAGGGGGCGGGCGCCGGCGCACCCGGCCCCTCGGCCGGTACGGCGGCCGGGCCGCCGGGCGCGGGGGCCTCGGCCTCCGGCTCGGCCGCGCGGGGCGGCCCCTGCGGGCCGGCCGTCCACGCGAGACCGCGCTCCGGGGCGTCGGGGCGGTCGGCGCCTCCGCACGCGGGCAGGTCAGTGCTCGCGTCCGTGCCTTCGTACGCGGGACGTTCCTCGGCTCCGTACGCGGGCAGGTCGGTGCTCGCGTCCGTGCCTTCGTACGCGGGACGTTCCTCGGCTTCGCACACGGGCTCGCCTTCGTACGCGGGCTCGCCTTCGTACGCGGCCGGGGCTATCCCGGACGGTGCGGCGTCCATGGCGTCGACGGGGTCCTCCGCGGTGCGGAGGTCGTGGACCCCGGCGTCGAGCGTGGTCAGGGCCGGGGTGCCGAGGAGGGCTTCGGAGCGGGCGTCCCAGGCTCCGGGGCTCGTGGGGGCGGCGGTGCCGCGCATGGGGGTGCCTCCTTCAGGCATCGGGGCCTCCTGTGCCCGCGGTCACGGCCTGGTGCGTCCAGCTGCCCGGCACGTGGGCCTCGGCCGGGTGGGCGAAGGGCACGCCGTCCCCGGAGCGGTGGCGGACCGGCGCGTGGGAGAGGAGTTCCAGGTAGATGCCCCGGAAGGCGCTGAGGTTCTGTTCGACGGTGAAGAGTTCGAGCGCGCGGGCGCGGGCGGCGGCGCCCAGCCGGTAGCGGCGCTCGGGGTCCCGCAGCAGCGCGAGGCACGCGTCGGCGAGCGCCCGGGGGTTGCGCGGGGGGACGACGAGGCCGGTGCCGCCGATGACCTCGACGACCGCGCCGACGTCGGTCGAGACCGTGGCGCGGGCGCAGAACATCGCCTCGACGAGGCTGGTCGGGAAGCCCTCGACGACGCTGGAGAGGACGACGACCGCGGCGGAGGCGTAGGTGTCCTCCAGGGTGGGCGCCTCGGGTCCGCCGAGCTCCTCGAAGGTGACGGGGTTCTCGCCGACGGCGTGCGCCCCGGTGGCCTCGTCGGGGAAGAGCTGGGCCGCGAAGCCCTTGCAGTGCAGGAGGTACGCGTCGGCGGCGGGCTCGCGGGCGGGCACGGCGACGATCCGCAGCCGGACGTCGGGCTGCCGGGCCCTGATCTCGGCGAAGGCGTGCAGCAGGGCGACGAGGTCCCGGGCGGGTTCGACGCGGCCGACCCAGACGAGGGTGGTCGGGTCGCCGCTCTCCTCGTCCTCGCCGACCACGGCGAAGCGGTCGGCCGCCATGCCGGGGTGGACGGTGCGGATCCGGTCCCGGTCGGCGCCGCACTTCTCCTGCCAGCGGCGGGCGTGGGCGTTGCCCGGGGTGAGGAGCGCGGCCTGCCGGTAGGTCTCGGCGGCGAGCCGGCCGTGGAGGGCGGCGAGGAGGGCGCGGAGGGGTGCCGGCCGGTCGGCGACGCTCGCCGAGAGGTAGTGGGCGCGGAGCTGGACGCCGTACTCGGTGACGAGGAGCGGGGTTCCGAAGAAGCGTTTGGCCAGGAGGCCGGGGAGAGCGGTCGTGCCTCCGGCGGTGGCGTGGCAGAGGTCGACGGCGCCGAGCGCCTCCTCCTCGTACCAGTCGAGGGAGAGCGGGCGCAGGGCGCGCTCCAGGTGGTCGGCGAAGGCGAGGTGGTCGGGGAGGCCGGCGGCGGCCGCGGCCCGGCGTGCGCCGGGGGCGCGGCAGGCGGTTTCGAGGGCGCGGACGGCGTCGTCGGAGCGGAGCGCGCCGGGCAGTCCGCCGCGCTCGCGGGCGAGGTCGGCGAGGGCGTAGAGCCCGGTGGCGAAGGAGGTCTCGTCGTGTTCGGCGCAGAGGCCGGTGGCGAGGGCGCGGAAGCCCTCGGTGAAGCGGCGCCGCTCGCGGCGTCCGTAGGCCCGGCGGGAGGCGCGGTCCTCGCCGAGGGCGGCCCGCTCGACGCGGTTCCGGGGGCCGCGGTTCCCGGCTTCGGCGTCCGGGGCGGCGGTGCCCGGGTTCCCGGTGCGGACGAGCCGGGCGTTCGGCGGCAGCGGCAGCGGGGTGCCGGCGGGACCGGGGGCGTAGAGGTCGAACTGGTGCTGCCCGAGTCCGCGTACGAGTCGTTCGCACCAGGGTCCGGACTCACCGGTGGCGTACGGGTAGCCACCCTCCGTGAGCAGTCCGATCCGCATGAGCACACCCCCGATCTCCCTTGACGGCGGCCACCGTTGGTCCGGCGACTCGCAGCGGGAAGAACGTAAGCGGAGATACCGGTGGTGCGACGGACGGTTGTCCGTCGCACCACCGGAAGGGGTGAATGCACGTAACTTTCCCACCCCGGTCGCGTTCTGTCGCGGTACGCGGTGGTGCGGTCACTCAGAGTCAGGCGACGGCCAGCTCCTTGCGCCGTCCCCGGCGCTCGGCCGCGAGGACCGGGTCGAGGGAGGGGACGGCGGCGAGGAGCCGGCGGGTGTACGGATCCCGGGGTGCCCCGTACACCTGCGCCACGGTGCCCTGCTCGACGATCCGGCCCCCGCGCATGACGGCGACGCGGTCGCTGACCTGCCGGACGACCGCGAGGTCGTGGGCGATGAAGACGAGCCCGAGGCCGAGTTCGGCCTGGAGCTCGGCGAGCAGCGCGGTCACCTGTGCCTGGGTGGTGACGTCGAGCGCGGAGACGGGTTCGTCGCAGACGACGACCCGGGGCTCGGCGGCGAGCGCGCGGGCGATGCCGACGCGCTGGCGCTGGCCGCCGCTGAACTCGTGCGGGTAGGCGCCGTACCGGTCGGGTTCGAGCCCCACCCGGTCGAGCAGCTCCCGCGCCCGGGTGCGGATCCGGGTCTCGTCGCGCTCCCCGGCCGCGCGGAGCGGGTCGGCGATCGACTCGCCCACGGAGCGGCGCGGGTTGAGGGAGGCGACGGGGTCCTGGAAGACCATCTGGAGCTCGCGCCGGTACGGGCGCAGCTCCCGCTCCGACAGGGCGCCGATCTCCGCGCCCCGGTAGCGGAGTCGGCCGCTCGTCGGGTCGAGGAGCCGCACCAGCATGCGGCCGAGGGTGGTCTTGCCGCTGCCGGACTCCCCGACGATGCCCAGGGTCTCGCCGGCGTGGAGGGTGAGGGAGGCTCCCTCGACGGCGGTCACCGCGCGGCTCCGGCGGCCGAACTCCCTTCGCAGGTCCAGTGCTTCGAGGAGCGGTTCACCGCGGGGCGCCGGCTCGGCGGTCCGCGCGGGTCCGTCGAGCCGGGGCACGGCGGCGAGCAGCCTGCGCGTGTACGGCTCCGCCGGCGCGCCCAACACCCGCTCCACGGGCCCGCGTTCGATCTCGCGTCCGCCGCGCATGACGAGCACCTCGTCGACGCTCTCGGCGGCCACGCCCACGTCATGGGTGACGAGGAGCAGCGCCGTGCCCGTCTCGCGCCGCAACTCGTGCAGCAGGTCGAGGATCTGGGCCTGCACGGTGACGTCGAGGGCGGTGGTCGGTTCGTCGGCGACGATGATCCGGGGTTCGCAGGCGAGGGCCATCGCGAGGAGGGCGCGCTGCCGCATGCCGCCGCTGAACTCGTGCGGGCGCGAGCGGGAGCGGCGGGCCGCGTCGGGGATGCCGACCCGGTCGAGGACCTCCACGGCGCGGGCGCGGGCGGCCCGGCGGGTGCCGCCGGCGTGGATCCGGTACACCTCGGCGATCTGGTCGCCGACGGCGTAGTAGGGGTCGAGGGCGGACAGCGGGTCCTGGAAGACGGTGGCGGCGACCCCGCCGCGGAGTCTGCGCAGCTCGGCGGGGCCGGCGGTGGCGACGTCGATGCCGCCGACCCGTACGGAGCCGCCGACCCGCGCGCCGGTGCCCCGGTGGAGGCCGAGGAGGGCGGCGGCGACGGTGGACTTCCCGCTGCCGGACTCGCCGACGAGGGCGAGGGCGCGGCCTTCGCCGAGGGTGAGGGAGAGCCCGTCGACGGCCCGTACGGAGGTGCCGTCGCGGTCGAACTCGACGGTGAGGTGCCGCACTTCGACGAGCGGGGTGTCGGGTGAGGGGTCGCGCGGGGTCATCTCAGGACCACCCTTCGGTCGGCGGCGGCGTACAGCAGGTCGGCGACGACGCCCGCGAGGACGACGGCCACGCCCATCACCATGACGACGCCCACCACCACCGGCAGGTCGATCGAGCGCACCCCGTCGAGGAGGGTCTTGCCGAGTCCGGGGATGCCGAAGAGGGACTCGGTGAGCACCGCCCCGCCGAACACGTAGCCGAGGTCGACGGCGCTGACCGCGATGACCGGCGGGACGGCGCCGCGCAGCGCGTGGCGGGTGACGACGGACCGCTCCCCCACGCCGTAGGCGCGGAAGGTGCGGATGTGGTCCTCGGCAAGCGTCTCCAGGGTGGAACTCCTGGTGAGGCGGGCGTACTTGGCGGATTCGAAGAAGCCGAGCGTCAGCCAGGGGAGCAGCATGTTCCAGGCCCACTGCTCGGGGTCCTCGCCCAGCGGCACATAGCTCGGGAAGGGGAGCCACTGGAGGTAGGCGCAGACCACCATGAGGAGCAGCAGTCCGAGGATGAAGACGGGCGTGCCGGTCGCGGCGAGGGTGAGCACGGTCAGGACGCGTTCGGTGGGGCCGCCCCGGCGCAGCGCCGAGAGAAGTCCGGTGCCGACGCCGACGACGAGCCAGACGACGAGCGCGCCGAGGGCGAGCGAGGCGGTGGCGGGGAGCCGCTCCAGGATGAGCCGGGTGACCTGCTGGTCACCCTGGTACGACAGTCCGAGGCAGGGCGCGTCGCAGTGCACGACGGAGGTGCCGGTGGTGTAGTCGCGGCCGGCGAACATCCCCTGGAGGAAGTGCAGGTACTGCGTGAACACGCCTTCGTCGAGGCCGAGCCGCTCGCGCACCTGGGCGATCTGCTGCGGGTTGCAGCGCTCCCCGCAGGCGAGCCGGGCGGGGTCGCCCGGCGCCAGGTAGAAGAGTGCGTACACGAGGACCGAGAGCGCCAGGAGGACGAGCGCGGCACCCGCGAGCCGCTGGAGGACGTAGCGGGTCATCGGGAGGTCTCCTTACGGGTGCCCACGCGCAGCCGGCTCGCCTCGCGGGGGTCGAGGGCCGCGCGGACGGCGTCGCCGAGGACGGTGAAGGCGAGCACGGTGACGAAGAGGAGTCCGGCGGGGAGCAGGACGTAGGCCGGGTCGGCCCGGAACCAGGTCTGCGCGGTCGACAGCATCTGCCCCCAGGACGGGGTGGGCGGGGTGACGCCGACGCCGAGGAAGGAGAGGGAGGCCTCGGCGACGATGTTGCCGGGGACGAGGATCGCCGCGTAGGTGATGACGGGCGCGGCGAGCGAGGGCAGCAGTTCGCGGCGGGCGGTCCGCCACCGTCCGGAGCCCGCGAGGCGGGAGGCGGCGACGAAGTCGAGGCTCTTGAGGGTGAGCGTCTGGGCGCGCACGATCCGGGAGGTGCCCGCCCAGCCGAGCAGGCCGATGACGAGGATCAGCAGCAGCGGCCGGGGGAAGTCCCGTGGGACGACGGCGGTCAGCGCGATGGCGAGGACGAGCATCGGCAGGGCGACGAGCACGTCGGTGATCCGGCCGAGGAGTCCGTCGACCCAGCGGCTGCCGAGCCCGGTGGCGAGTCCGACGAGGACGCCGATGAGGACCTGGACCGCGGTGGCGCCGACGGCGACGAGGAGCGAGATCCGGGCGCCGTAGAGGAGGCGGACGAAGAGGTCGCGGCCGGTGCCCGGTTCGACGCCGAGCCAGTGGTCGGCGCTCGCTCCGCCGAAGGAGCCGTACGGGACGCCGCCGCGGGCCGAGTCGACGAGGTCGTCGTGGTACGCGTACGGGTCCTGGCCCTCCAGGGCGGCGAGCAGTGGCGCGGCGAGGGCGAGGACGACGAGCAGGAGAAGGACACCGGCGGAGACGAGGGCGGCGGGGCGGGTACGGAGCCGCCGCCAGACCTGCCGGGCGGCGCCCGTGGCGGGGGTGCCCGCCACGGGCGCCGACGTGTCGGCGAACGGTGTGTCGGTCAGAGCGGTCACTTGACCGCGACCTGCGAGATGTCGAGGACGCCGGTCCAGTCGCTGATGACGACGTTCTTGATGTTCTTGCCGACGAGCCGCTTGTAGACCGGGTGGAAGAGCGGCACGTCGAGCGCCTGCTCGCCGATCTTCTTGTCGAGGGCGCCCCAGCGGGCGGCGGCGGCCTGGAGGTCGGTCAGCTTGTTGATCTCGTCGATCTCCTTGTTGACCGCCGGGTCGTTCAGCTGCGCGTGGTTGTAGTTGGAGCCGTTGGCCACGATCTGGCGCCCGTCGAAGATCGGCGCGAGGAAGGGGCCGCCGGCCGGCCAGTCGGCACCCCAGCGGGAGAGGAAGAAGCCGGGCGCGTCCTTGACGCTCCAGCGCTTCTCGTTGAAGGAGTTGGGCTCCTGGCCGTCCAGCTTCACCGTGATGCCGGCCTTGCCGAGGGCCTCCTGGACGGCGGTGGCGATCTCGGGGCTGGTGGTGCGGTTCTGGGCGGTGGAGTGCAGCAGGGTGACGGTGAGCCCGTTGGGGTGACCGGCCTCCTTCAGGAGCTGCCTGGCCTTCTCCGGGTTGCCCGTCTTCCCGGCCGGGAAGTGGTCGTACGGCGTGAAGCCGAAGGACTTCTGCTCGGGCAGGAAGGTGGTGGCGGGCTCGGCGAGCGCGGAGCCGCCGGCGGCGTTGACGACGCTGGTGCGGTTGACCGCGTACGAGATCGCCTGCCGGACCTTCGGGTTGTCGAAGGGCTTCACCTTCGGGTTGAAGGCGATGTAGTTGGTGAAGCCGAAGCGGCCGGTGCCGACGCGGGCGGCGAGCTCCTTGTCGGAGCCGATCTGGGCGAGCTCGGCCGGGCCGAGGTTGGTGTCGGTGGTGACGGCGGCGGCGTCGGCTCCGGAGGAGGCGGCGAGGCGCTGGTTGATGACGGCCTCGTCGAGTCCGGACCTGACGTCGATCTTGTCCGGGTAGGCCTTGCGCTCCTCGTCGGTCTTCGGGTCCCAGTGCTCGTTGCGCTCCAGGACGAGGCGCTCGCCGTCGTTCTCGTTCTTGACGACCTTGTACGGGCCGGAGGAGACGGGGTGCTCCTCGTACGTGGCGCCGGTGTCCTTGGCCTTGGGGACGGGGGCGAACTGGGTCTGCGTGGCGACGAAGGGGAACTCGCCCTCGGGCTTCTTCAGCTTGAAGACGATGGTCCGGTCGTCGGGCGTGACGACGGACGCGAGGCCCTTCTTGTCCTTGAAGGGGCCCTGGTACGTGTCGCCGCCGATGAGCCAGTCGCGCAGGTAGGGGGCGCCGCCGGAGAGTTCGGCGGCGAAGGAGCGCTCGATGCCGTACTTGACGTCGGCGCTGGTGATGGGCGTGCCGTCCTCGAACTTCAGCCCCTCCTTGAGGGTGTACGTCCACTCCGTGGCGTCCTTGTTGGGGCGGCCGAGGTCGGTGGCGAGGTCGGGGACGACCTTGCTGCCGGCGGCGCCCGCCTCGCGGTTGCGGGTGGTGAGCGTACGGAAGACGAGGGAGGGGACGTTGCCGCCGCCGGAGGTGTAGAGGCGGGCCGGGTCGAAGTCGGTCTGGGCCTCGGTGTTGAGGACGGTGAGCGTGCCGCCCTTCTGCGGGGTGCCCGCGGCCTTGCCGGAGGTGGCTCCCTTGGCGCCGGTGTCCTCGGGTCCCGCGCAGGCGGCGACGCCCGAGGCCAGGACGAGACTGACGGCGGCCGCTGCCACGCGGCGCGAAATGACGGACGATTGACGCATCGGAGAAGACCTCTCGGAGAACTGCGGGCGGGGAAAGGGGAATTCCACGCAGGCAGCGGCGAGCGGCGGCTTCCGGGGAAATGCCGGAACACCGGAACGACACGTACGGAAAAGCCGCGCCTGCGGGGAGAGAGCCCGGGCGCGGAAGGCGTCGGCGGTACGCGAAGGAGAAAAGGGCCGACGTGCGCTCGGGCAGGGGTACCACCCGGGCGGGAGGGCCCGGGGGAGGCGTCAGCTACAGAGAACGTCGGAGACGGCGTGCCCGGTCACGCCGATGAGCGCCAGCTCAATGGCGGCGCGATCGAAGGCGACGTGACGGTGCGACATGCCGAGAAATATCTACGAACACACGCGCGATGTCAACGCGCGTTCAATGATTCCTGAGACACGCGTCTCGGAATGTGACCACCGCCGGGCCGGACGGAACATCAACTTCCCGGATACACCCAGGGGTTGGCACGACAGGCGATTCCGTCGATCCGCAGGGACTTCGTCTGCTGCTGCATCACGGGAGCGAGCGCGCCGGGCGTGCCGCAGTTCACGTGTCCGTGGCCGAGCCGGTGTCCGACCTCGTGGTTGATGAGCATCTGGCGATAGGCGTGCATGGCCTTCGGCCCGAAGGTCTCCGAGCCCCGCGCCCAGCGGAACGCGTTGATCATCACGCGTGGGGTCTGGGCGGAGTCGCAGGACACGTTGTCGACGGTCGTGTCGAGTCCGGACTTCCGGCACCACTCCCCCGTGGTGACGGGGCTCGCGAGCGTGATGACGAACTCGGGCTCCCCGGTGGAGATCCGCTCGAAGGTCATCGCCCCCTGACCGGCCCAACTGCGTTTGTCGTTCAGGGTCTTGTGCACGGCCGCGGCGAAGAGACCGGGATCGAGTCCGATGCCCTTCTCGACGTCGATCCGGTAGCGGACCAGACGCCCCTTGCCGGGCGCCTTCTGGACGCCCGGTACGGCCGCGAACTCGCCCGAGCCGTCCAGCTTCGGGTCGATCGGGAACTGCCGGGTCATCAGCTGCTCGTACGTCGGCGCAGGCGCCGCGGCGGACGCGGAGGGAGCGGCGGACGCCGGGCGGGTCGGGGCGATCCGGTCGTCGGAGCGGGAGGCGGAGCCGTCCCCCGAGGCCCGCTCGGCCGGCCCGTCGGCGGCCCGGGCGACGGGCGGGGCCGCCTCCCGGTCGGCGACCTGTCCGGCGACGACGACGGCGAGGACGGTGATGACGGCGGCGGCCGCGATGCCGGTCAGGGTGCGGCCCCGGAAGGTCCTGCCGGCCTCCCCTTCGGCCGGGGACTCCGTGTCGGGGAGGCTCTCGCGCCGGGGGCCGGGGATGAACGGCGCCCCGGGCGCGGCCTGTTCGGACGCGGTGTGTTCGGGAGAGCCCTGCGGGGGTGCGGTCCGCTCGGGTCCGGTGGACCGGTGCGCGCCGTGCCGGGGGCCGTACCCCTCGGGCCGCGGGGCGGCGTCCTCGTCGTGCTGCGGATGCCCGCCGCGTACGGACGTGGTCCGGTAGGCGGGGATGCCGTGTGCCGGGGTGCCGGGGGTTCCGTGCGCCGGGGTGTCCCCGCCGCCGTAGGCCTGACCGCCGTACCCGGGAGCGCCGTACGCGGGAGCCTGGCGTCCACGCCCGCCGTATCCGGGACCGCCGTATCCGGGGCCTTCGTACGCCGGGGTCCCCTGCGCGGGGGTCCCGTACGCCTGCGGTCCGCCCTGGGGCGCCCCGTACGCGGGGGTCCCGTACCCGGGTGTCCCGTACGGGGGCGTGCCCGCCGTGTCCGGGCCGCCGCCCGGCGCCCTGCGGCGGCGCCCCGTGCCCGAGGCCTGCCCGGTCGCGCCGGGGGCCTGCCCGGCCGCTCCCCGTGCCGCCCCGCCCGGCGCCTCCGCCGGCCCCGCCGGCCGTCCGGCCGCCGCGCTCCGCCCGGTGTCGTTCGCCGAGGGCGCGGGGCCCTTGCGACTATGTCGTCCCACGCCCCGGATCAGCTCCCGCCGTCATCGGCGATCAGTTCCCGTGCGGCCTGGGCGACCGTCTCGGGGTACTCCATCATCGCCACGTGCCCCGCGTCCGGCAGGGTCAGCAGGCGCGAGCCGCGGAAGGCGGCGGCGGCCTTCCGGCCCATCCGGTACGAGACGAGTTGGTCGCGACCACCGTAGACGAGCAGCGTCGGCGCGAGTACCCGCTCGGCCTGCCGCCACAGTCCGTGCTGCCCGCCGAGGGTGTACGCGTCGACGATGCCGCGCGAGGAGCGGGCCATCGCGTCCCAGAAGTACGGGAGCTCCAGGCGGCGCTCCATCTCCTCCACGGCGTGCCGGAGGCCCTCGTCGGTGACCCGGCCGGGGTCTCCGTAACAGAGCGACAGCACCCCGCGGACCCGCTGCTCGGGCGTCCAGTCCCGGGAGAGCTTCGCGAAGAGCGAGGCGACGCCGGGCACCGCGAGCATCACGGTCGGCCAGGCGGTGCGCTGGGCGCGCAGCTCGGGCAGGGCCGGTGCGACGAGGGTGAGCGTCCGGACCAGGTCGGGCCGGACGGCGGCGACGCGGGTGGCGACGGCGCCGCCCAGCGAGTTGCCGAAGAGGTGGACCGGCCCGCGCCCGCCGGCGTCGAGGAGCCGGATGACGGCCCGGGCGTGCCCGGTGACCGAGTAGTTGCCGTCGTCGGGCGGCGGCGAGTCGCCGAAGCCGGGCAGGTCGACGGCCTCGCCGTCGACGAGGTCCGCGAGCAGCGGCATGAGCGCGGACCAGTTCAGCGAGGAACCGCCGAGGCCGTGGACGTACAGCGCGGGCGGCAGACCGGGACGGGTGCCGGGCCGGGCGCGCACGGTGAGGGTGAGTCCGGGGAGGGCGACGGAGCGGAGCTCCTCGCCGTCGGCGACCCGTACGGCGCGGCTCCGCGATGCCTGCGGTGCGGCGGCGGTCCGGGTTTCCGGCAGCTCGGTCGAGGACATGGCCGCAATATTACGAGACGATCACGCGGCGGCGTGTGTGGGTGCCGTCACAAGTGCGTGTGCGGCGGGGCGCGTGTGCTCCTACGCTCATAGGGAGGGCCATCGGAGAGGACCGCGGACCCCGCGCGCCGGAAGGAACAGCATGACTGTCGATCCGAGCGAGCCGGACACATTCGCCGAGGAAGAGGACGTCGTGCTCGACCAGGAGATTCCCGAGGCCGACGCGGCCGAGCAGCACACCGAACTGCAGCAGCGCGAGGACGAGCACCGCACCCATGTCGAACAGGAGTCGGCGAACGAGGCCGACGCGTCCGACCAGGCGCGGGTGGTCACCCTCGACGAGGACGACTACCGCTGAGTAGCGCCGGAAATCCGGGAAGCCGCGTACTAAGGGGAAAGCCGACTACCGCTGATTTGTTCGGTTTAACCTTGAATCGACTGTCGACCAGGGCGTCCGGTCCGTGAAATTCTGCGTTCGCACCGCGCACAGCCGGGTTACCCAAAAGTACGATGGCGGCGCGGCGCGACAGCGCGCATGGAACGATTCTTGGGAGGCCGCGTGAGCGCCATCGAGCAGACAGAGGCAGCACGCCCCCGGGGCACGCGCCTGCCGCGACGTGCCCGACGGAACCAGCTGCTCGGCGCGGCCCAGGAGGTCTTCGTCGCCCAGGGGTACCACTCGGCCGCGATGGACGACATCGCCGAGCGGGCGGGCGTCAGCAAGCCGGTGCTCTACCAGCACTTCCCCGGGAAGCTGGAGCTCTACCTGGCCCTGCTCGACCAGCACTGCGAGTCCCTCCTGCAGTCGGTGCGCACGGCCCTGGCCTCCACCACGGACAACAAGCTCCGGGTCGCGGCGACGATGGACGCGTACTTCGCGTACGTCGAGGACGAGGGCGGCGCCTTCCGGCTGGTCTTCGAGTCCGACCTGACCAACGAGCCGGCCGTGCGCGAGCGCGTGGACCGGGTCAGCCTGCAGTGCGCCGAGGCGATCTCCGACGTCATCGCCGAGGACACCGGCCTCTCCAAGGACGAGTCGATGCTGCTGGCCGTGGGGCTCGGCGGCGTCTCCCAGGTCGTGGCCCGCTACTGGCTGTCCAGCGAGTCCCCGATCCCCCGCGACAAGGCCGTGGGGCTGCTGACCTCGCTCGCCTGGCGCGGCATCGCCGGCTTCCCGCTGCACCCGGTCGACGGCCAGCTGAGCGCCGAGGGCCACTGAAAGGTCGCCGAGGGCCGGTGAGGAGCGCCGGGGGCCGCTGATGGGCGCCGAGAACCGGTGAGGACCTCCACCGGACAGGGCCTCCACGGAACATTCCCGCGGGCTGTTCGCTCCTGGCGTGCTGCGGCTGAGCCGTACGCGTCCCCTCACCGGGCTAATGTGTGCAGCGTACGGCGCGGGTAGATCGCGCAACGCTGACCGTTCGGAGGGACATAGCCGTGGAGGTCAAGATCGGCGTGCAGCACGCACCCCGGGAGATCGTTCTGGAGAGCGGGCAGTCCGCCGAGGAGGTGGAGCGCGCGGTGGCCGACGCACTGGCCGGCAAGGCGCAGCTGCTCAGCCTGTCGGACGAGAAGGGTCGCAAGATCCTCATCCCCGCCGAGAAGATCGCGTACGTGGAGCTCGGCGAGCCCGCCGTGCGTCGGGTGGGCTTCGGCGCCCTCTGAGTCCCGGATCCATGAGAAAGGCCCGGCGGACCGTCTCGGTCCGCCGGGCCTTTCGTATGCCCGAACGGGCACGTCAGGGGGTACGGGAGGATTGCGTTCCGGACGCCTGGGGTAGGAGGGCTACGACCGCACCACCCGCCCCGCACCACTCGCGAGGTGATCCGCCGTGTTCCTGGAAGCCCTCGGTTCCGCCCTGCTCGGTTTCGCCCTGGCGTGGGCAGCCGCGCACCGGCTGGCCGACCGCCTCCCCTCCCGGGGGACCGTCCTCGCCACCGGCGCGGTGGGCGGAGTCTTCGGCGCACTCGTCACCCACGGGGCGCTGGGCCCCGGCCACTTCCTCGCCACGCTGATCGGCGCCGTGGCGGTGGCGGCGGTGCTGCTCTCGCTGCTGATCCGCCCGGCCTCGCGCCGGCTGCGACGATCAGCGGCGGCGTGAACAGCGCCGCCCGACCACGTACGACAGGCTCTACGCGGCCAGACCGAGCGCGGCCATGCGCTTGGTGTGGGCCTCGGTGATCCGGGAGAACATCCGGCCGACCTCGGCGAGGTCGAAGCCGTCCGCGACACCGCCCACCAGCATCGTCGACAGCGCGTCGCGCTCGGCGACCACGCGCTGGGCCTGCGAGAGCGCCTCGCCCATCAGACGGCGCGCCCAGAGCGCGAGCCGTCCGCCGACGCGGGGGTCGGCGTCGATGGCCGCGCGGACCTTCTCCACGGCGAAGTTGCCGTGGCCGGTGTCGTCGAGCACCGACAGGACGAGCCCGCGGGTGTCGGAGTCGAGCCGGGCCGCGACCTCCCGGTAGAAGTCGCTCGCGATCGAGTCGCCGACGTACGCCTTGACCAGGCCCTCCAGCCAGTCCGACGGCGCGGTCTGGCGGTGGAAGTCGTCGAGCGCCTTGGCGAAGGGCTCCATCGCGGCGGTCGGCTCGGCGTCCACGGCGGCGAGCCGGTCGCGCAGCTGCTCGAAGTGGTGGAACTCGGCCGAGGCCATCTTCGCCAGCTCCGCCTTGTCCGCGAGCGTCGGCGCCAGCTTGGCGTCCTCGGCGAGCCGCTCGAAGGCCGCCAGCTCTCCGTAGGCCAGCGCGCCGAGGAGGTCGATCACGGCGGCGCGGTACTGGGGCTCGGCGGATGCCGTGGCCCAGTCCTCGGCGGCGATCCCGGTGGGTGTGGCGTTGTCAGGCGTCTCCATGCAGCGCACAATAGCCCGCTCTCGGCACCGGGAAGGGCCTGGTCAGTCAGTGTGACCGTGCCCTCATCACGTTTTCTCCCGACACACATGCGCGATTCCGGGGTACAGTGATAAAGCGCCTGCTGAGTATGCGGACATGCTTTCGCACGTTCGGACGTATCCGGTGGGCCGACTCATGAATGAGGATGCCCGGTCGGTGGCCCGATCGGCTCCGGCCCGACAGCCCTTCCGGCGGACCCGCGGAAGGGTCACCTCAGCGGTACGACGCTCGAGCGACGGCAGTGGTCCCGTGCCACCCGGCAGTGATCTTCCCGATCCGGCCGGAAGTATCCCGGCACGGTACGACCCCCTTCGTTCGCCTCGCGCCGCGTCCACAGAAGAGGCAGCACCCTGACTACGACTTTCCGAGAGCTCGGAATCCTTCCCGAGACGGCCGAGGCCCTTGAGGCCGTCGGCATCGTCACCCCCTTCCCCATCCAGGAGATGACCCTTCCGGTCGCCCTCACCGGCACCGATGTCATCGGCCAGGCCAAGACCGGCACGGGCAAGACCCTCGGTTTCGGCCTTCCGATCCTGGAGCGCGTGACCGTCCCCGCGGACGTCGAGGCCGGCCGGGCGAAGCCCGAGCAGCTGACCGACGGCCCGCAGGCGCTCGTGGTCGTCCCGACCCGTGAGCTGTGCCAGCAGGTCACCAACGACCTCCTGACCGCCGGCAAGGTGCGCAACGTCCGCGTACTGGCCATCTACGGCGGCCGCGCGTACGAGCCCCAGGTCGAGGCGCTGAAGAAGGGCGTCGACGTCGTCGTCGGCACCCCCGGCCGTCTGCTCGACCTGGCCGGCCAGCGCAAGCTCGACCTCTCGCACGTCAAGGTCCTCGTCCTGGACGAGGCCGACGAGATGCTCGACCTGGGCTTCCTGCCCGACGTCGAGAAGATCATGAACATGCTTCCGGCCAAGCGTCAGACCATGCTGTTCTCGGCCACCATGCCGGGCGCGGTCATCGGCCTGGCCCGCCGCTACATGTCGCAGCCCACGCACATCCGGGCCACCTCGCCCGACGGTGAGGGCGCGACCGTCGCCAACATCAAGCAGCACGTCTACCGCGCGCACAACATGGACAAGCCGGAGATGGTCTCCCGCATCCTGCAGGCCAACGGCCGCGGGCTCGCGATGATCTTCTGCCGTACGAAGCGCACGGCGGCCGACATCGCCGAGCAGCTGGAGCGGCGCGGCTTCGCGTCCGGCGCGGTCCACGGCGACCTCGGCCAGGGCGCCCGCGAGCAGGCGCTGCGTGCCTTCCGCAACGGCAAGGTGGACGTCCTCGTCTGCACCGACGTCGCCGCCCGAGGCATCGACGTCGAAGGTGTCACCCACGTCATCAACTACCAGTCGCCGGAGGACGAGAAAACCTTCCTCCACCGCGTGGGCCGCACCGGCCGCGCCGGCGCGAAGGGTACGGCGGTGACGCTGGTCGACTGGGACGACATCCCGCGCTGGCAGCTCATCAACAAGGCGCTGGAGCTGGACTTCCACGACCCGGTCGAGACGTACTCCTCGTCCCCGCACCTCTACGAGGAGCTGGACATCCCGGCGGGCACCAAGGGCATCCTGCCCCGCACCGAGCGGACCCGTGCGGGTCTGGGCGCGGAGGAGCTGGAGGACCTGGGCGAGCCCGGCGGACGCCGTGGGCGCGGCCCGAAGACCGAGAAGCCGGCCGAGAAGACCGAGGAGCGTCCGGCCCGTACGCGGACCCCGCGTCAGCGTCGGCGCACCCGTGGCGGCAGCGAGTTCGGTGACGCCCCGGTGTCGACGGCTCCGGCCACCACGTCGGCGGCTCCGGCCGCTTCGGTCGCCCCGGTCGCTTCGGTCGCTTCGGTCGCTTCGGTGACCGAGGACGCCCCGGCCGAGTCCGGCCCGCGTACTCCGCGCCGCCGTCGCCGTACCCGTACGGGCGGCCCCGGCGCCGCTCCGGTCGCGCAGACCGTCCAGACCGTCCAGGCCGCTCCGGTGGCCCAGGCGACTCGGGTCGCTCCGGTGGCCGAGGCGACTCGGGTCGCTCCGGTGGCCGAGGCCGCTCCGGCGCCCGTCGCCGCGGCGCCGGTGGAGGAGCCGAAGGCTCCTCGTCGTCGTGCCCGCGCCGCCCGCCCGGAGGCCGTGACCGCCGTGCCCGCCGCCCCGGCCCGCGTGGCCCGGGAGGCTGCCCCGGCACCGCGCCGCCGCCCCCGCGTGATCCGGCCGGTCGAGGACACCGTCTCCTTCCAGACGGTGGAGACCGCCGCGGCCGCCCTGCGGAACGCTCCGGTCGTCGAGGCGCCCGCCGCCCCGGTCACCCCGGTCGTCGAGGCGCCCGCCGCCCCGGTCACCCCGGTCGTCGAGGCGCCCGTGGACGCCCCGGCGGAGCCGAAGAGGGCCCCGCGCCGCCGTACGGCCAAGAAGGCCGTCGCGGAGCCGGTCGTCGAGGCGCCCGCCGCCACGGTCGTCGAGACCGCCGAGGTCACGGCCGAGGTTCCCGCCCCGCGCCGTCGCCGCACGGTCCGCAAGGCTGCCGGCTCCCCGGTGACCGCCGAGGCCCCCGTGGCCGAAGCGCCCGCCGCCGAGCCGATCGCCGAGCCGGTCGTCGAGGAGGCCCCCAAGGCTCCGCGCGCCCGCCGCACCGCCCGTAGGCCTGCTGGCTCCCCGGTGACCGCCGAGGCCCCCGTGGTCGAGGCGCCCGCCGCCGAGCCGATCGCCGAGCCGGTCGTCGAGGAGGCCCCCAAGGCTCCGCGCGCCCGCCGCACCGCCCGCAAGGCCGCCGGCTCCCCGGTGACGACCGAGGCCGCGGTGGCCGAGGCCCCCGCCGCCGAGGCGGTCGTCGAGGAGGCTCCCAAGGCTCCGCGTGCTCGTCGTACGACCAAGAAGGCCGCGGCCGCCGAGGTCGTCGCCGAGACCGTCGAGGCCCCGGCTGCCGAGGAGGCCCCCAAGGCTCCCCGTCGCCGCGTGGCGAAGAAGGCCGTCGCCGCCGAGGCGCCCGACGCCTCGGAGCCGAAGACGCCGACGCGCCGTCGTACGACGAAGAAGGCCGCGGCCGCCGAAGCCGTCGAGGCTCCGGCGACCGAGGAGGCCCCCAAGGCTCCGCGCCGCCGCACCACGAAGAAGGCTGCGGCCAAGGCCGAGAGCTGAGCCCCACCGCGTAACGCCCGTGCGGCCCGGTCCCTCCCCAGGGACCGGGCCGCACGGCGTTGTGGCCTCCGGGGGCCAGCCCGCCCCGCCGATCGCCCCGCGCGCCCGCCCCCTCGGCCACCGGTCCGCAGACCCCACGCGCCGCCCCTCGGCATGCGATCCGCAGACCCCGCGGCATGCGGTCCGCAGACCCCTCGGCATCCGTCCCGCGTTCGCTCCTCGCCTGCCGGTCACGGCGGCCTCCCGGGCGGGACGGGCCCCCGAGCCTCCTCCGCTCCCCGCCGTTACAGTCCAGATATGAGCAAGCCCCGTTCCCTCGCACTGCCGCCCCGCACCCGCGCCCGCCGCCTCGTGACCGCGCGGGGCGACTTCGCCGTCCTCGACGCGACGCCCGTCGGCGAGCGGCGCGGGACGGTGCTGCTGCTGCCCGGGTACACCGGCAGCAAGGAGGACTTCCTGGCGCTGCTCGCGCCGCTGAGCGAGGCCGGATACCGGGCGGTGGCCGTGGACGGGCGGGGCCAGCACGAGAGCCCCGGCCCCCGGGGCCGGGCCGCGTACCGCCGCAAGGCGCTCGCCCTCGACGCGGTCGCGCAGGCCGCCGCCCTCGGCGACGGGCCCGTCCATCTGCTCGGCCACTCCTTCGGCGGCCTGGTGGCCCGCGCGGCGGCGACGCTCGCGCCGGGCGCCTTCCGCTCCCTCACCCTGCTCTCCTCGGGTCCCGGCCGGGTCGCGAGGCCCCAGCGGATCCGGGTCAGGGTGCTGCGGGGCTCGCTGGCGCTGCTTCCCAAGGAGCGGGTCTGGGAGGCGATGTGCTGGCTGGACAGCCGGGGCGAGGAGCCGGGCGCGGTGGACGCGCCGGAGCTCGTGGGCTTCCTGCGGCGGCGCTGGATGCGGACCCGGATCTCCCAACTAGCGGGCGCGGGACGGCTGTTGCTGAGCGATCCGGACGGTACGGCGGAGCTGCTGGGGTTGCGGATGCCGCTGCACATCGCGTACGGGGCGGACGAGATGGTCTGGCCGCCGGCGGAGCTCGCCGCGGCGGCGGCCCGCACCGGCGCGCACCACACGGTGGTCGCGGGTGCCGGCCACTCCCCCAACGTCTCGCACCCGCGCGAACTGACGGACCGCCTGACCGGCTTCTGGGAGCGGGCCGCCGCCCGCGAAGCCGGCCCGGAAGCCGGTGCGGGGGCAGGCGCGGGGGCGGGAACCGGTACCGCGTCCTAGCCGTCCGGCCCGTCCGCCATCCAGCCCGCCGCGCGCCATCCAGCCCGCCCGCCGGTACTAGAACTGCGCCTTGAGGTGCTGCCAGAAACCGTCCCGCAGGGCGCGGCGGAGTGCGGCGTGCCCGCGCAGGGAGCGGCTGAGCAGGCGTTCCGCCTCGACGAGCAGGTCCTGGTCGACCGGCCCGGGGAGGTACGGCGCGCCGGGCAGGAGCTCGGCGAGCCGGTCCCGGCCGCGCTCCGCGAGCCAGGTCGCGGCGATCTGGGCGCCGACGAAGCGGACCTCCTCACGGGAGGGCGGGGGCTCGCCCTCGTTCTCGTACGTGGTGACGGGGCGGCGCGTGACGTACGGCCGGCAGAAGTCGAGCTCGAAGGTGCGCTGACTGTCGACCTCCCAGAGGAGCGCCTCGGCCTGGTTGCGGCCCTCGGCCGCCTCGATGCCCCAGAGGTGGACGCGGGCGCCGTACCCCTGGGCGGCCTCGACGGCCGAGACGAGGTCCTCGTCGCCGCCGACGAGGGCGGCGTCGCTGATGGCGCGGTGGCGGGCGAGGGACTCCAGGTCGGTGCGGATGAGGGAGTCGACGCCCTTCTGCTGGTTGTTGGCGTTCAGGTTGCCGAGGCGCACCTTGACGTCGGGGAGTTCGGCGATGGCCTGCTGCTCGGGGGTGTGGATCCGGCGCCGGGCGCCGTCGTACCAGTACACGCGGAGCAGCCTGCTGTCCGCGAAGATCGTGCGGGCCTTGTCGATGAAGGCCTCGATCAGCCCCTCGGCGTCGAGGTCGAAGGAGCGCCGGTCCTCGGTGCCCGCCACCAGCAACCCGGCCGCAGCATGGACGTAACCTGCGTCGACGAAGATGGCGTGGGTGGAAGGGGTTTTGGCTACCTCGGCCAGCATCCGCTGGAGGAGCTCGTTGGTGCGCTCCACGCGGGCGTCGAGCGCGCGGAGGCGGTCGTCCATCGGATGCGGCTCGGCGCCGGCGGCCTCGTCGGGAGTGTCGTCGACGGTCGCTCCGGCGGTCGCGTCGATGGGTGCGTCGGTGGTCTCTGCGTTGTTCATACGGGGCTCATTCTCCGCCGCTGGAGGCCGGGCCGCCACACTCTCCTACCCGCCAGTAGTTAGTCATCCGAAAAATTTCCTTAGCGTAAGGAATGTTTGCAGGATGCATGTCGTTGGACCCATACGTAACGCAGTTCTCCACCAGGAGGATCAACTCAGACGAAGGGAGAAGCCCATGCGCTTCGAAATCCTGCGCCTCGACGACGTCGACGGAACCCCCGTCGACCGCACGGTCGTGGACGCCGCCTCCGTCAATCGGATCGTGCAGCAGGCCGCCTCGATCGGCCAGCGCATCTGGATCCGCCCCGCCGAGACCTCGGCCTCGTAACAGGCCGGGTCCACCCCACGCACCGCGCCCCCGCATGGACTTCGCAGAGCGGAATCCGTACGGGGGCGCAGTGGTGTCCGGAGCCGGAACCTCCCGAGGGAGGTCAGGAGCCGGCGGGCAGGACCCCGGGGGGCGGGCGCCAGGGGCGTCAGGCGCCCTGGATCACCTGTGTGACGCCGTTGATGATCTGCTGCACCGCGATGGCGGAGAGCATCATGCCGGCGAGGCGGGTCACGAGCACCACGCCGCCGTCCTTGATGACCCGGATGATGAGCAGCGAGTAGCGCATGGTCAGCCAGAGCACGACGTGCATGGCGACGATCGCGGTCCAGACGGAGACCTGCGAGGCGGCGCTGTCGGCGTGCTGCACGGCGAGGATGACCGAGACGATCGCGCCGGGCCCGGCGAGCAGCGGCATGCCGAGCGGGACCAGGGCGACGTTCACGTCCTTGGTCTGCTTGGGCTCGTCGGTCTTGCCGGTGAGCAGGTCGAGCGCGATGAGCAGCAGGAGCAGACCGCCCGCGATCATCAGCGCGGGGACGGAGACGTGCAGATACGTGAGGATCTGCTGCCCCAGGATGCCGAAGATGGTGATGACCCCGAAGGCCACGGCGACGGCCTGCCAGGCCATCCGGCGCTGGACCTTGGCCGGACGACCGGAGGTGAGGGCGAGGAAGATCGGGGTGATCCCGGGGGGATCCATGATCACGAAGAGGGTCAGGAACAGCGAGCCGAAGACGGCGACGTCGAACACGGTGGTGGGTGCCTTGCGGGAGAGGTCGAACGGTGGGGTGTGCCTCCCACCGCCGGAATCTGGGATTCCGGCAGCAGAGCAGCATGAGTACGTCCACCACACGGGCACGGAGCCGCGCGGGGTGACGTGAACGGGGTACGGGTGGGGGCGGGGCGGACATACGGGCGCACGCGGCGACCGGCACCGGCGTCGACCGGCGAACCGGACCCGACGGAGCCGTACGGGCAGCGGCCTCGCACGCCGAGCCGGGCTCGCCGCGCGACCTGAGGGGCCGTACCGGAGACCGTGCGCGACGACCGTGAGGACGCCGACCACCGGGCGGGGTGCCGCCACGGCCGACACGACCGGGACGGGGCGACCCACGCCGGACGACGGACTGACGGACAGGTGACCGCCGGCGGGTGACCACCGGCAGCGTGCCACCGAAGGCGGACGACCGCCGTCCTACCGCGGCCACCGAAGGCCGTACGCCCTACGCCGTGGGCTCATGGGCCCGTGGCCCGTGAGCCCTCGCCCCCTGAGGGGAGGGGCTAGACGGCTCCCCCGGCGCCGGGGACCGGGAAGGCCCCTGCGGCACGGCGGGTGATCTCGCCGTAGATCTCGGGATCGGTCGTGTACTCGCCGAGGCGACAGGTCTTGCGGCTGCCGTGGTAGTCGCTGGAGCCCGTGGCCAGCAGCCCCAGCTCCTTCGCGAGCCCGCGCAGCCGCGCGCGCGTCGCCTCGTCGTGGTCCATGTGGTCGACCTCGATGCCGTCGAGTCCGGCGTCGGCGAGCCGGGCGATGGCGGCCTCGGACACGACCTCGCCGCGCTTGACGGCGAGCGGGTGCGCGAAGACGGTGACCCCGCCGGCGGCCTTGACCAGGCGGATCGCCTCGACGGGATCCAGCTCGTGCTTCTCGACGTACGCCCGGCCGCCGTCGGCGAGCCACTCGGGCGTGAACGCCCCGGACACGTCCGGTACGACGCCGAGCTCGACGAGCGCCTCGGCGACGTGCGGGCGGCCGAGGGAGCCGTCGCCGGCGATCCGCGCGACCTGCTCCCAGGTGACGGGGACGCCGAGCTCCTGGAGCTTGCCGACCATGGCCCGCGCGCGCGGCACCCGGTCGTCGCGGACGAGCTCGCGCTCGGCGAGGAGCGCCGGCTCCTCCGGGTCGAAGAGGTAGGCGAGCATGTGCAGGCCGACGCCGTCGACCCGGCAGGACAGCTCGGCCCCGGTGACGAGGGTCAGCCCCTCGGGCAGTGCCCGGATCGCCTCGGCGTGGCCCCGGGTGGTGTCGTGGTCCGTCAGCGCGACGACGTCGAGTCCGGCCGCGGCCGCGTTCCTGACGAGCTCGGCCGGGGAGTCCGTACCGTCGGAAGCCGTGGAGTGGGTGTGCAGATCGATGCGCACGACGCGGTACTCCAGGGGCTCGGCACGGACGAGGGACGCTCCAGCATAACGGGCGAATCGAACACGCCCGTACGGAATGTCACCACCGGCGCCGCCGCGTCAGCCCTGACCCAGCAGCCTCGGGGTGAGCGCGCCGCACGGAACGAGCTCGACCTCGGCGCCCGCGTCCCGCAGGTCCGTCAGGACCAGCTCGTCGTACATCAGCAGGCCGGACTGCTCGGGCCAGACGATCGCCCACAGCCAGAGGCCGCACGCCTCCCCCGCGAAGACCGCGCGGTCCTGGGGAGTGCCGGTGACGTGCCAGAGCGGGGTGGGACGCCCGGCGGCGAGCACCTTCGCCTGGGGCGGTTTGTCGATGGCCATGCCGGAGCCCGGATCGAGTCCGTCGATGCCCGCGTACCGGGCGCCGAGGCCGACGCCGAGCTCCTCGGCGATCAGGAGCAGCTCACCGATACCGCCGAGCGGGCCGGGCCCCGAGCAGGCGACGGCCGTCGCGCGACCGCCGCTGCGGTCGTCACCGGCGTACGCCACTCCGGTGAAGAGCCAGCCGACGGGCAGCGGCCACGGCATCCACACCGGGACGTGGGACCGGTGCACCACGACACCGAGGGCCTCGACGCTGGGTGGGATCACGGGCTGGAGCGGGTGCACCGAGCCGTGCACGTCACACTGCCAGGAGTCGGCGAAGAGACCGGGCGCTCTGACCCTGCCACCGCACTTCGGACAACTGGGTTCGCCCCTCATAGGGCTCAACGGTCCTACCCCTCGCGCCCCGCGTCAAGGACGGCTGCGGACGATCACCCGTCCGGCCCGAGCCGTTCACCCGCGGTGGTCAGGCAGGCCTCCCGGGCGCCCGCCTCGGTCCAGGCCCAGCCCGGACCCAGTCCGACCCCGGTCCAGGCCAAGTCCGGCTCCAGTCCAGGCTCAGTCCGGCGTCAGCCCAGGTTCGATCCGGCCTCAGCCCAGGTTCAGTCCGGCCTCAGCCCAAGCCCAGTCCGGCCTCAGCCCAGCTTCAGTCCAGGTTCACGGACCTGCGCAGGGGATCGCGCAGGTCGGTCCCGCGCGCCAGCCAGCGCTCCTCCAGGGCCTGGGCCCCGTGGACGCGCTTCCACGCCGCCTCGTTCGAGGTCATCGGCAGCAGCGGCAGGAACCGGACCGGGTCCATGGGCTCGTCCAGCTCCAGGTCCTCGACCAGGCCGCCGGACCCGGCGACCAGGACCGAGGTGAAGGAGGCGCCCGGCCAGAGGGGCTCGCCGACGTCGAGCGAGGCGCCAGGGGCCACGATCACGCCCTCGACCTGAGGGGTGGAGGCGAGCACGGCGAGCGGGCGCAGCACCTTGTCGGTGTCGGCGAGGCCGGCCCGTACGGTGAGGACGAGTTCCGCGCGCGGGCCCTTCACCGGGTCCGCGAGTGCGGCGGTGGGGTCGGCCATCGGCTGTGCGGACATCCCGAGCGTGGCGTACCGCACGAGGTCACCGTCGACGAAGCGGAGCACCTCGATCCGGTCGGTGCCGAGAAACGTCACCGCGGCCCGCGCGTCCGGTTCACCGAGCGCCGTCCGCAGCCGGGCCTCGACCAGAGCAAGAACTTCTCCCATGGGTCGAGCATAAAGCGCGTATGGAACGGGCAAAGTCAGGGATTGACCCTCTGTCGGCTGATAGTCTTGGCCGCTGGTCGGGAGTCCCGAACTCCTGATTACTCGTCACACGTCATCCCTCACGAGGGACCGGCCGGAGGAGGTGGGGCTGCGATGGACCGAAGTCGGTCGGGCAGTACCAGCCGCTCTTCCGCCCCGCACCCGAGCCCGGTGCGCATCACCCTCCGGTGAACCCTGGTCCCGCACGGGACCCGCCTTCTCCGGCAGGCATCTCGCACGACGGAAGAGCATTTCGCCTTTGCCTGTCTGTAGCGAACGCCGTCACCGCGATTCCCCGGTGCCGCCCGCTTTGTGGACGACATAGCTCAACGTCCCCATTCCGGGCTGTGCCACGCATCGCACCGATGGCCTCTCCGTGAAGGAGCATGCCCATGTCGATGATCCGTGACCTGCGCGCCGCCGTCCGGCCGAGCCTGCGGCACACCCTGCGCAAGACCCCCACCACGTACACCTCGTACGACCCCACCCGCGACCACTCCGCGTCCAGCGCCGTCGTCGACTGCGCCGTCTACCGCGACGGGCGCCGGATCGACGACCGCACCTGCCTCACGCCCCGCGGCGCGATGAGCCAGGTGCGGGAGAGCGGCGGCTTCGCCTGGATCGGGCTCCACGAGCCGACCGAGGCCGAATTCGCCGGTATCGCCGCCGAGTTCGGGCTCCACCCGCTCGCCGTCGAGGACGCCGTCCACGCCCACCAGCGACCCAAGCTGGAGCGGTACGACGACACCCTCTTCACCGTCTTCAAGACGATCCACTACGTCGAGCACGCCGAACTCACCGCGACCAGCGAGGTCGTCGAGACCGGCGAGGTCATGTGCTTCACCGGCCCCGACTTCGTCATCACCGTCCGGCACGGCGGCCAGGGCTCCCTGCGCAACCTCCGCCACCGCCTCCAGGGCGAGCCGGAACTCCTCGCCAAGGGCCCCTCGGCCGTGCTGCACGCCATCGCCGACCACGTCGTCGACGGCTACATCGCGGTCGCCGACGCCGTCGAGCTGGACATCGACCAGCTGGAGATCGACGTCTTCTCGCCGGCCGCGAAGGGCTCCACCCGCGGTACGGACACCGGCCGGATCTACCAGCTCAAGCGTGAGGTACTGGAGTTCAAGCGGGCCGTCACCCCGCTGCTGCGCCCGATGGCGCTGCTCAGCGAGCGCCCGATGCGGCTGGTCGACCCCGACATCCAGAAGTACTTCCGGGACGTCGCCGACCACCTCGCCCGCGTCCAGGAGCAGGTCGTCGGCTTCGACGAGCTCCTCAACTCGATCCTCCAGGCCAACCTGGCGCAGGCGACCGTCGCGCAGAACGAGGACATGCGCAAGATCACCTCGTGGGCGGCGATCGTCGCCGTCCCCACGGCGGTCTGCGGCGTCTACGGCATGAACTTCGACCACATGCCCGAGCTGCACTGGAAGTACGGCTACCCGATGGTGCTCACCGGCATCATCGCGGTCTGCTTCACCATCCACCGCACGCTCAAGCGCAACGGCTGGCTGTAGCGGGGTCGTGGCGGGGCTCCCGCTAGGCTTCGGACCATGACAGAAGAGCTGCTCGGGTCCGCCCTCGTCGAGGAGGCCACCAAGAAGTCCGGCCTCGTCTGGGTGCGCGGCAGCGGGCCCGCCCGCGCGCTCTGGCACGTCTGGCACGACGGCGCCGCGCACGTCGTCGGCGACGGCCCCGGCGAGCAGCCGCTGCCGGGCCTGACGGACGGCGGGACGGCCGAGGTCACGGTCCGCAGCAAGGACAAGGGCGGGCGGCTCGTCGCCTGGACGGCCGCCGTACGCGAACTCTCCCCCGGTACGGAGGAGTGGGACGCGGCCGTCGCCGAACTGAAGGGCAAGCGGCTGAACGCCTCCGACGGCGAGGCGATGCCGGGGCGCTGGGCGCGCGAGTGCCGGGTCCTGCGCCTCGAACCGCGCTCCTCGACGACGGAGCTGCCGGACGGCTCCCTGGCCGCCGTACCGCTGCCCTCGGAGGCCACGACCCGCCGGCCGGTGCCGGCCGCGCTCCCCAAGCTGCTGCTCAAGAAGCGCCGGAAGAAGTAGGACCCGAAGCCACGGAGGACCCGCGAGGACCCCGAGGAACCGGGGGCGCAGAGAACCCCGGGGACTACGTGCGCGGCAGCTGCTTGCCGTAGTCCAGGGTCTCTTCCTTCGTCGGCGGCACGAGCGGGAAGTCCTTGTTCCACTCCGTGAGCACCACCACGCCCGCTCCCCCGCCCCGCGCGAACTGCAGCGGGTACGGGGAGCCGTCCAGGGCCACGTCGAGCGTGCCGCCCTCGCCGTCCGGGCCGCCCTTGACCTTGATCGTGCGGGTCCCGCCGATCTGGTCGCGGTCGCCCTTCACCGTCTCCCCGTGCAGGCCGATCAGCCCGTCGAGGAGCACGTCCATGTCGGTGAAGCCGCGGAACTGCTTGTACGAGGGGTCGCCCTGCGGCACCTTCACGTACATGTCGTCGAGCTTGTCGGCGGCCTCGGTGTCCGCCTCGGTGGGCTCGTCGGTGGCCTTGTCGTCGTGGGCCCAGAAGTCCGCGTCCGCCTTCAGGTAGAGCGCGTCGCCGATCCGCAGCAGCTCGAAGGTGCTGTTCTTCGTCGTCACCGAGCCGGTGGCGCCGTCCTGCTTGAGCCGCATGTTCAGCTTGAAGGTGCCGCCCTTGCTGACCAGCGTGCCGGAGAGCCGCACCGCCTTCGCCGCGTCCGCCGTCGACTGCGCCTTCCGCTCGATCTCCGGCGCGGAAAGTCTGCCCACCCCGTTGGTCCCCTCGTCCGGATCGGCGGCGCAGGCGGTGAGCCCGACCGCCAGCCCGGCGCAGAGCGCCAGGGGCGCGACGGCCCTGCGGATACGCGATGACGGGGGACGAAGGGCCATCTGCGCTGCCTCTCGTGTCGTGGGGGGGGAGGACGGGCCGTGGCCCGTGGGGGTGCCGCGCGACAGCCTGTCCGGGCCGGGCGGAAGCGCCGGGTCCGGTGCCGGGGGCCGAGTAGGGGGAGCGGCAGACCGCAGCGTACCCGGGCCGGATGGCCGCGCTCGCAGGCAGCCGGACGGAGCCGCTGCCGGAGCGGGGTGGAACGGTACGGGCTAGCCTGAACCCGGCAAAGCTCTGCAATCACCGGCAAAGCTCTGCGACGACTCGCATCGTGCGGCACCGAGGGAGGCGCGTGGCATGGCGGCTGGCGCCCCTCGGATCTTCGTCTCCCACCTGGCGGGAGTCCCCGTCTTCGACCCCGTCGGCGACCAGGTCGGCCGGGTCAGCGACCTCGTGGCGATGCTCCGGGTCGGCCGCAGGCCGCCCCGGCTGCTCGGCATGGTCGTGGAGGTGCTGAGCCGGCGTCGGGTCTTCGTCCCGATGACCCGCATCACCGGCGTCGAGTCCGGCCAGGTCATCACCACGGGCGTGGTGAACATGCGCCGCTTCGAGCGGCGCCCCACCGAGCGGCTCGTCCTCGGCGAGCTCCTCGACCGGCGCGTCCGGCTCGTGGACCCCGGCGGGCAGGAGGGCGAGGAGGTCACCGTCCTCGACGTCGCCATCCAGCAGCTGCCCGCCCGCCGCGACTGGGAGATCGACAAGGTCTTCGTCCGCAAGGGGAAGGGCGGCGTGCTGAGCCGCAAGGGCGAGACGCTGACCGTCGAGTGGTCGGCGGTCACCGGCTTCTCCCTGGAGGAGCACGGGCAGGGCGCCGAGAGCCTGCTCGCCACCTTCGAGAAGCTGCGCCCCGCCGACCTCGCCAACGCGCTGCACCACCTCTCCCCCAAGCGGCGCGCCGAGGTGGCCGCGGCCCTCGACGACGACCGGCTCGCCGACGTCCTCGAAGAGCTGCCGGAGGACGACCAGGTCGAGATCCTCGGCAAGCTGAAGGAGGAGCGCGCGGCCGACGTCCTGGAGGCGATGGACCCGGACGACGCGGCCGACCTGCTGTCCGAGCTGCCCGAGGAGGACAAGGAGCGGCTGCTCGCGCTGATGCGGCCGGACGACGCCGCCGACGTGCGCCGGCTGCTGGCGTACGAGGAGCGGACGGCGGGCGGTCTGATGACGACCGAGCCGATCGTGCTGCGGCCGGACGCCACGGTCGCGGACGCGCTCGCCCGGGTGCGCCAGCAGGACCTGTCGCCGGCGCTCGCCGCGCAGGTCTACGTGTGCCGGCCGCCGGACGAGACGCCGACGGGGAAGTACCTGGGCACGGTGCACTTCCAGCGGCTGCTGCGGGACCCGCCGTTCACGCTGGTCAGCTCGCTCGTCGACAGCGACCTGCCGCCGCTCGGCCCGGACACCCCGCTGCCCGCGGTGACCAGCTATCTCGCCGCGTACAACATGGTCGCCGCGCCCGTCGTGGACGAGGGCGGCTCGCTGCTCGGCGCGGTCACCGTCGACGACGTGCTCGACCATCTGCTGCCGGAGGACTGGCGGGAGACCGAGTTCCACGAGGAGGGGACCGCGAATGGCCGCTGAGCGTACGCAGGAGAGGGAGCGGGACCGGGAGCGGCCGATGGCCCGCATCCGGCTCGACCTGCCGCGCGAGCGCCGGGCCAGGCTGCTGCCGGAGTACGACCCCGAGGCGTTCGGGCGGGTGTCGGAGCGGATCGCCCGCTTCCTGGGGACGGGGCGCTTCCTCGTCTGGATGACCCTGACGATCATCGTCTGGGTCGTGTGGAACATCTTCGCCCCGTCGTCGCTGAGGTTCGACGAGTACCCGTTCATCTTCCTGACGCTCGCCCTGTCCCTCCAGGCCTCGTACGCGGCCCCGCTGATCCTGCTCGCGCAGAACCGCCAGGACGACCGCGACCGGGTCAACCTCGAACAGGACCGGAAGCAGAACGAGCGGTCGATCGCGGACACCGAGTACCTGACCCGGGAGATCGCGGCGCTCCGCATGGGCCTGGGCGAGGTCGCGACGCGCGACTGGATCCGCTCGGAGCTCCAGGACCTGATCAGGGAGCTGGAGGAGCGCCGGGATCTATTCCCGTCCGGCGAAGGTCACGGAAGTGACGTACCCGACCGTTGACAGCCCTTTCATGGGCCGGTGGTCGGCGCCGTACCATCGTCGGTATGGCTATGGAAGACGCGGTGCTCGAAGCACTGGCGACGGTGAACGACCCCGAGATCAACAAGCCCATCACTGAACTCGGCATGGTCAAGTCCGTGGAGATCGAACCGGACGGCAGGGTCGCCGTCACGGTCTACCTGACCGTCTCCGGCTGCCCGATGCGCGACACCATCACGCAGCGCGTGACCGAGGCCGTATCCCGGGTCGAGGGTGTCACCGGTGTCGACGTCACGCTCGACGTGATGAGCGACGAGCAGCGCAAGGAGCTGGCGGCGGCGCTGCGCGGGACCGGCGCGGAGCGCGAGGTGCCGTTCGCGAAGCCGGGCTCGCTGACCCGGGTGTACGCGGTCGCCTCCGGAAAGGGCGGCGTCGGCAAGTCCTCCGTCACCGTGAACCTGGCCGCGGCGATGGCCGCGGACGGTCTGAAGGTCGGCGTCGTCGACGCCGACATCTACGGCCACAGCGTGCCGCGGATGCTGGGCGCGGACGGCCGTCCGACCCAGGTCGAGAACATGATCATGCCTCCGTCGGCGAACGGCGTGAAGGTCATCTCCATCGGCATGTTCACTCCGGGCAACGCCCCGGTGGTGTGGCGCGGCCCGATGCTGCACCGCGCGCTCCAGCAGTTCCTCGCGGACGTGTACTGGGGCGACCTCGACGTCCTCCTGCTCGACCTGCCCCCGGGCACCGGCGACATCGCGATCTCGGTCGCGCAGCTCGTCCCGAACGCGGAGATCCTCGTCGTCACCACCCCGCAGCAGGCGGCGGCCGAGGTCGCCGAGCGGGCCGGCTCGATCGCGGTGCAGACGCACCAGAAGATCGTCGGTGTCGTCGAGAACATGGCGGGCCTGCCGTGTCCGCACTGCGACGAGATGGTCGACGTGTTCGGCACGGGCGGCGGCCAGCGGGTCGCGGACGGCCTGACGCAGACCACGGGCGCCACGGTCCCCGTCCTCGGCTCGATCCCGATCGACGTGCGGCTCCGCGAGGGCGGCGACGAGGGCAGGCCCGTCGTCCTGTCCGACCCGGACTCCCCGGCGGGCGCGGCACTCCGCGCGATCGCCGGCAAGCTGGGCGGCCGGGCACGCGGCCTCTCGGGCATGAGCCTGGGCATCACCCCGCGCAACAAGTTCTGAGGCACGGCACGACAAAGAGGGGCGCCCCCGATGGGGCGCCCCTCTTTGTCGTGCCCGGGCTCTGTCGTGCCCGGGCCCTGTCGTTCCTAGGCGTACGCCTCCAGGTCCTTGATCTGCGAGAACCCCAGACCGTACGCGCTCATCCCCCGCCCGTACGCCCCGATGTGCACCCCCGCGGCCGACCCCGCCAGCACCCAGCCGAACTCCGACTCGCGGTAGTGGAACGGCACCGGCACCCCGTCCACGGGCAGCGACAGCGTCGACCAGGCGGGCCCGTCGAGGTCGTCGGCCAGCTCGAACGCCGTCTCGGTCTGCTGGTCCAGCCAGTTGTCCCGCATCCCGTGGTCGAGCGAGGCGGGCCAGGTGTGGACGAGCAGCCCCGATCCGGCCAGCCAGGCCGCCGAGGAGACCGTGGTGGCGTCGAGGACGCCCGTGCCGTCGCCGCTTCGCCGCACCGGGCTCGACGCGACCGTCACCACGACGGCGAAACGCTCCTTCTCCGCGCCGCGCGCGTCCGACTTTATGGACGGCTCGTCACCGTGCCCCGTCGAACCGTGCTGCACGCTGCCGTCCGCCGCCGTGCCGACCTGCATCAGCCAGCGTGGCCCGGTGAACGCCTCGTCGAGGCCGTACCAGGCGAAGGGTGCCCGCAGATAGCCCTCGGGGGTACGCCGGGCCGTCGGTACGCCCTCCACCCGACTCGTGGTCTCCATCTCGGCCGCCTCCTCGTTCCGTCAACAGAGGGAGGATAGCCACCGGGACGCGTCGGTTCGGTGACAGCCCGTCGTCAGGTCGCGTCGGAGTCGTACGGCGGACGCTCGACCGTGTCCGTATTAGCCTGCTTGTCCTGCTTCTTGAGGAGGTCCGGGGTGCCTCCGGCGGCACTCCCGTTGGCGGAGCCGGTGACCGCGGAGGGCTGGGGATCACGGCCGTGGACCGCGTCGGCGACGTCGTTCATCTCCTTCTTGAGATCGAACGTGCCGCGCAGCTCCTTGAGCTCCTTGAGGTCCTCGTTCCCCTCCAGCTGCTTGCGGAGGAACGTCTTCGGATTGAGGTCCTCGAACTCGAAGTCCTTGAACTCCGGCCCCAGCTCGCTGCGGATGTCCTCCTTCGCGCTGTCCGAGAAGTCACGGACCTTCCGGATGAAGCGCGAGACGTCCTGGATCACCTTCGGGAGCTTGTCCGGCCCGAAGACGAGCACGGCGAGGACCACGAGTGCCACCAGCTCGAGTGCGCCTATGTCGCTGAACACCTAGTAGCTCCTTCACGCCGGGTCCAGGGCCCGGTCCAAGGTACCCGCCGAAACCGTCGGACGGGTACCTTGCGGTGTCCGCCACATGGCACTCAGGTGCCCTGCGAGGAACCGAGCGTCAACGTCTTCGTCAGCTCTTTGCCGCCCCGGGTCAGGGTGAGCTGCAGCTTGTCGCCGGGACGGTGGGCGCGGATCTTCACGATCAGCTCCTCGCCGTTGTGCACCCGCTGGCCGTCGACCTTGGTGATGACGTCGCCGGGCCTGAGCCCCGCCTTGGCCGCCGGGCCACCGGCGGTGACGGAGGCGGAGCCGTCCTTGCCCTTCTCGCCGACGCGGGCGCCGTCGCCCTTGAACTGCATGTCGAGGCTCACACCGATGACGGGGTGGGTGGCCTTGCCGGTGTTGATGAGCTCCTCGGCGACGCGCTTGCCCTGGTTGATCGGTATGGCGAAGCCGAGGCCGATGGAGCCGGGCTGGCCGGCGCCGCCCCCGTCGCCGTCGCCGGAGCCGCCGGCGGCGCGGATCGCGCTGTTGATGCCGATGACCCGGGCCTTGGAGTCGAGCAGCGGGCCGCCGGAGTTGCCGGGGTTGATGGGGGCGTCGGTCTGGAGGGCGTCGACGTAGCTGATGTCGGTGCCGTCGCCCTTCTCGCCGCCGGCGGTGATCGGGCGTTCCTTGGCGCTGATGATCCCGGAGGTCACGGTGTTGGAGAGGTCGAAGGGGGCGCCGATGGCGACGACGGGGTCGCCGACGCGGACGTTGTCCGAGTTGCCCAGGGGCAGCGGCTTGAGGCCGGAGACGCCGGTGACCTGGACGACGGCGAGGTCGTAGCCGGTGTCCTTGCCGACGATCTTGGCGCGGGCGGTCTCGCCGCTGGAGAACGTCACGGAGATGTCCCCGGAGGACTCGGCCGCGTCGACCACGTGGTTGTTGGTGAGGATGTGGCCCTTGGTGTCCAGGACGAAGCCGGTGCCGGTGCCGGAGGAGCCGCCGCCGCTGACGTGCAGGGTGACGACGCCGGGCAGGGCGCTGGCGGCGATCCCGGCCACGCTCTCGGGGGCGCGGTCGGTGTCCCCGGAGTCGGCCTGGGGCAGCTCGACCGTGGTGAGCCCGCCGTTCCGCTCGACGTACGCGCCGATGCCGCCGCCGATGACGCCGGTGACCAGGGCGAAGACCAGGGCACCGGTGAGCGCGAGCCCCTTCCGGGACTTCTTCGCGGGCGCCGGAGCGGTACCGACGCCCCCGACGGCCCCACCCCAGGGGTCGTACTGCATCCACGGGGCGGTCCCGCCGTGCTGCTGCTGCGGCGGTACGGGCGGCACGGCGGCCTGCTGGGGCGGTACGGGGGCCTGGGGCGGCACGGGGCCCTGCGGGTGCGCCTGCGGCGGTACGGGGGGCACGGGGGCCGCCGGGTGCTGCACGGGCGGCGCGGGCGCCCACGGGCCGGGCTCGCCGTAGGGCGGCGTCCGGTACTCGTCGGGCGCGTGCAGGGGCTGAGGCTGGGTCTGGGTGGCCTGGGGGGCGGGCTGCGCGGGCTCCGGCACTGCCCGGACCTGCGGCGCGTCGGCCGCGGGGACCTCGGCCACCGGAGCGGCGGGCTCGGCGGCCGGCTCGCCCTTGGTCAGCAGGACGGTGGGAGCGGCATCCGGCACGGCATCAGCGGGCGTGACGTCGGCCGGAGGCTCCACGGACGCGACCACGGTCACGTCCTCGACGACGACCGCGTCCTGGACGGCGGCCGTGTCCTCGACCGCGGCCGTGGCCTCGGCGGGAGGCTGGGGCGCGGGCAGCGTGAAGTCGCCGTCACCGCCGTCGGTCGGAGGCGGCGAGGGTATCCGCGCCGCCTCCGGTGTGCTCGAAGGCCGGCTCCACCAGTTCGGCTTCCCGTCGTTCATGCTCTCCCCGCAACCCGCTGACCCGTCCGCGCCCCGGCTCGGGCGCCCCTGTCCCTGGATTCAACCAGGTCGCGGGTCAGCGATGGGAGCCGAGCGGTGCGATCGTCGGGCTCGCCGCCGGGCTGGGACCGGGGGCGAAGGCCAGATCGAGAGCCGGACCCGTCGGCCGTATGAACGGCGAGAGGGCGAAGAACGACTGCATGGTGGTGTTCCGGAGCCGTACCTCCGCGAGCGGAGCCGCGGCGGAGCGCACCGCGTCCGGCGGAACCGCGCCCGAGGGAACGGTGCCGGCCAGGGTGGCGGGGCGGGCCGCGAGCGGGGTGAGCGGCTCTTCGGCGACGGACTGGGCGCCCGTGCGGTCGCCGGACCGCGTGCCGCGCGTGGCACCCGTGCCGCCCTGGGCGCCGCCCGTGGCCGTGGCGCGCAGCGGGGTGACCGCGCTGCCCGTGCCCTGTCCGCCGCGTCCGCTCGCGCTCACCGAGGTCTCCATCGGCAGCGTGCCGCCGAGGGCGATGGCCGCGAACGAGACGGCGCTGGCCGCCGCGAAGGCGAAGCGCCGGCCCCGCCCGGACGTGCCGGAGGCGCGGTCGCCGACCTCGTGGATACGGAAGCCGCGGCCGGGCTGCGGGGAGAGGGGGGTGACGACCGCCGCGGTGGCGAAGCCGTCGGACCTCAGTCCTGCCGAGCCGAGGAGCTCTTCGAGGGGGCCTCGCGGTGCTCCGGGCCCGCCGGGGCCGCCCGAAGGCTCACCTGGTCCCCCGGGAAGCCCCTGGAGCCGGGCGAGGAAGCCCTCCGAGGGCGGCGGAGGTGCCGCGGAGGCGAAGACGCTCTTGAGGGCGCGCTGTGCGTCGGCCTCGGCCTTGCAGCGCGCGCAGGTCGCGAGGTGCGCGAGCACGCGCTCGCGGGCGTCGTGGCCGAGCTCGCCGTCGACGAGCGCCGCGAGCCGGTCCCCGAGGTGGTGTTCCGCGGGGGTCGGCGACGAGGGGCGGGTGCCGCTCACGCTGTCCCTGCCTCCCATCCGACGGAGGTGAGCGCACGCTCCGCCCGGGCCTCGGGCGAGCGGTGCTTGAGTGCCTTGCGCAGGTGGGAGCGCCCGCGGTGGATCCGGCTGCGGACGGTGCCGAGCTTCACGCCGAGGGTCGCGGCGATCTCCTCGTACGACAGTCCTTCGATGTCGCAGAGGACGACCGCGGCGCGGAACTCGGGCGCGAGGGTGTCGAGGGCCTGCTGCACGTCGGCGTCGAAGTGGGTGTCGTTGAACACCTGCTGCGGCGACGGCTCACGGCTGGGCAGCCGCTCGGCCGCGTCGTCGGCGAGCGCGTCGAAACGGATGCGCTGCTTGCGACGGACCATGTCGAGGAAGAGATTGGTGGTGATGCGGTGGAGCCAGCCCTCGAAGGTGCCCGGCGTGTACGTCGACAGCGAGCGGAAGACGCGGACGAAGACCTCCTGGGTGAGGTCCTCCGCGTCGTGCTGGTTGCCGGTGAGGCGGTAGGCGAGGCGGTAGACCCGGCCACTGTGCGTGCTGACGATCTCCTCCCAGGTGGGCGGAGTCCACGCCTGCGATTCCGCATCCGATGCGAAGGTCGCGGTGGTGGGAGCGGAGTCGGTGGTGCGGATTCGGTCAGCGGTGTCGGTCACGGATTTCGGCTCACCCGCCGACCTGAGAAGACGCCGAAGCACTCCTCCCCGATCCACAGGCGCAGCCGCACCTCCCCTGTCGGCTCTGGTGGTGTCCAGTGGAGCCCCTACCATAGCCACCTCGCCCGTTAGCTCCGGATAAGAATCTTTACGCGAATTTGGAACCGGCTCGGCGGGCTGCCCGCCGTCGCGTCCCACCCCTAGTGAACGCACGGTCCCATCTGCGGGTTCCCGCTGACAGCGGATACAGTCACCGTTGCGTCAACTACGGGGACAGGAGAGGGCCATTACCGCCAACCGGCAGACGAGCTGGTCGTTCGCCGACGCCTTTGTCGCCGAGGACGATGCTCTGCGCTGGGCCCGGGAGCGGGCCCGGGAGGCAGGGCTGCCCTCGGTGTCGCCGGGCACCGGCGGCGCGCTGCGCCTGCTCGCCGCGACGGCGGACGCCAAAGCGGTGGCGGAGATCGGCACCGGTACGGGCGTGTCGGGCATCTACCTGCTGCTCGGCATGCGGCCGGACGGGGTCCTGACGACGGTGGACCTCCAGCCGGAGCGCCAGCAGTTCGCGAAGACGGCGTTCCGGGCGGCGGGTTTCGCCGGCAACCGGGCCCGGTTCATCCCCGGCCGCGCCCTCGACGTCCTGCCGCGTCTCGCGGACGGCGGGTACGACCTCGTCTTCTGCGACGGCGACCGGCTGGAGTACCTGGACTACCTCGCTGAATCGTTGCGCCTGCTGCGACCTGGGGGTCTCGTCTGCTTCGAGGGCGTCTTCGCGGACGGCCGCACGGTCGACTCGGCGGCCCAGCCGGCCGAGGTCCTGCGGGTCCGCGAGCTGCTGCGGGCGGTGCGGGAGAGCCAGGAGCTGCTGCCCTCGCTCCTGCCTGTGGGCGACGGCCTGCTCTGCGCCGTACGCCGGGGCTGACCGGCCCGACCGGGCCGACCGGGGCCGCCCGGGGCTGCTGACCGTGGCCGCCCGGACCGCTACGGGGCCACCCATCGCACCGCCCTGCACACACCACTGCCCCGGCACGGTGGAACCGTCCCGGGGCAGTGGCGAGGAATCGTGGAGGATCGGGTCAGCCGACGACCTTCTTCAGGGCGTCGCCCAGCGCCTCGGCCTCGCCCGGGGTCAGCTCGACGACAAGCCGACCGCCGCCTTCGAGCGGAACGCGCATGACGATGCCCCGCCCCTCCTTGGTCACCTCGAGCGGGCCGTCACCCGTCCGCGGCTTCATGGCCGCCATGCTTGTTCCCCTTCCTGAAACCAGCTCATCGTCAGCCGGGCAGCTCTTCGATGCGGAGCACGCTTCACCGGCTTCGAACACATTGCTTCCAGGTCATTATCCCGCATCGCAGCACCCGATGACCAACATCGATCGGCATCGCTTGCGCAACGCGCTCTCTCAAAACCCCACATTTCGGCGATCGGGCTGCGATACTGCGCCGCCCTTGATCGGATCGACGCCCTGATTTCTTTGACGCAGCTCACATGGGCGGTGCGGGTGATCTCCGCCATGCTGGGCGGGTCAACCACGCAAAGAGGCGAAGGGAACCCCATGGCCGACACGGTGCTGTACGAGGTGAGCGACGGGCTCGCCACCATCACGCTCAACCGGCCCGAGGCCATGAACGCGATGAACGTGGCGGCGAAGGTCGCCCTCCGGGACGCCGCGGAAACGGCCGCGGCGGACACCGCCGTACGGGCCGTGCTGCTCACGGCGGCAGGCGACCGGGCGTTCTGTGTCGGCCAGGACCTCAAGGAGCACGTGGGCCTCCTCATGGCGGACCACGAGTCCGGCACGCGCGAGACCATGAACACGGTCCGCGACCACTACAACCCGATCGTCAGGGCCCTCACCGGCATGCGGAAGCCGGTCGTGGCGGCCGTGAACGGCGTCGCGGCGGGCGCCGGCTTCGGCTTCGCGCTCGCGGCGGACTACCGGGTGGTCGCCGACACGGCCGCGTTCAACACGTCCTTCGCGGGCGTGGCGCTCACCTCCGACTCGGGCATGTCCTGGACGCTGCCCCGGCTGATCGGCGCGAGCCGGGCGTCGGACCTGCTGCTCTTCCCGCGCTCGATCACCGCGCAGGAGGCGTACGAGCTCGGCATCGTGAACCGCCTGGTCCCGGCCGCCGACCTGGCGGCCGAGGCGACGAAGGTGGCACGCACCCTCGCGGAGGGCCCGACGGTGGCGTACGCGGCGCTGAAGGAGTCCCTGGCGTACGGCGCCGACCACTCGCTCGCCGAGGCCCTGGAGAAGGAGGACGAGCTCCAGTCCCTCGCGGGCGCGTCGGAGGACCACACGATCGCGGTCCGCGCCTTCATCGCCAAGGAGAAGCCCCGCTACCTGGGGAAGTGACGGACGACGGGAACCCGTTCGTACGAGCGGTGGGCGGATCTATAGGATCCGCTCACCATTCGTACGCACATACCTGGGGGGTTCCGTGCGTTCACTTCCTTCCGCGCGCCTTCTTCGCGGCGCGCTCACCGCGGGCCTGGCCCTGGGCCTGTCCGCCACCGTCCTGTCCTCGCCCGCGGCCGCCGACGGCGCGGAACGCTGTCCCGAAGGGGCGGTCTGCGCCTTCAGCCAGCCCCTGTACCAGGGCGAGATGCTGGTCATCAGGAAGCCGATGCTGTCCCTGGGGGCATGGGACAACCGCATCAGATCCTTCGTCAACAACCAGTCCGGCGTGCACGCCGTGTGCTTCTATCCGAAGCCCGGCCTCGACCCCGAGGGCTCCCTCTTCCTGTACAACTCGGCGTCCTTCGACGAGAGCCAGTACCCCGGCCTCGACCGGACGGTGAGCTCCATCGACATCGGCCCCGAGGCGGACGAATTCTGCGGCTGGGAGAGCCGCCACCCGGGCTTCTACGACGACACCCTGGGGATCCGGCCCGCGCCGCTCCCCGCCGCCGGCGCCTTCGGCGACATCAACCGCGACGGCTACGCCGACGTCCTCGGCCGCAACGCGTTCGGCCAGCTGTGGTCCGCTCACCACCACGGCTCTCCCGGCACCAACCGGCTCGTGGGCGGTGGCTGGAACGCCATGACGAAGCTCACCCGGCACGGCGACCAGGACGGCGACGGCAACGAGGACGTCTACGCCCGCGACACGTCCGGCTCCCTCTGGCTCTACCCCGGCGACGGCAACGGCGCCTTCAAGCCCCGTCGCCTGGTCGGCGGCGGCTGGAACTCCGTCCGGGACCTGGCGGCGGCCGGGGATCTGACCGGCGACGGCAGGGGCGACCTCCTCGCCACCGACGCCGAGGGCGTCCTGTGGACCTACCCGGGCAACGGCAGGGGCTGGTTCAGCCCGCGCAAGAAGGTCGGCGGCGGCTGGAAGGCCATGAACGAGCTCGTCGGCGCCGGAGACATGAACTCCGACAAGAAGGCCGACCTGGTCTCCCGCGACACGGCGGGCAAGCTCTGGCTCTACCCGGGCAACGGCCGCGGCTGGTTCGGCGCCCGCACGCTCATCGGCACCGGCGGTTGGAACGGCCACAAGGAGCTCGCCGGTCTCGGTGACGTCACCGGCGACGGCCGCCCCGACATCGTCGCGCACGCCCCGAGCACCTACGACTGGGAGGACCACCCCTACCTGCGGGTCTACCCCGGCACCGGCGACGGACGTCTCCGCGCCCCCTTGGAGCTCGCCCACCTCCGCCCCAGCACCTTCGCCTTCTGACTCTCCTCATGAACGGATCCCGCGCCATGAAGCGCACTTCCGGAGTCCGGCGTGCCCTGGCCGCCGCCGTGACCACCGCGGCCTCCCTGGCCACGTTGCTGACAGCCGCGCCCGCCGCGTCGGCCGACGAGTTCCGCTGCCCGGCGGGCAACTTCTGCGTCTTCCAGTACCCGAACTACGGCGGCGAGATGAAGATCATCTCGTCCAGCCAGCCGACTCTGGGCGGCTGGAACAACACGATCTCGTCCTACATCAACCGCAGCTCCAAGTGGGCCGTCGCCTACCAGGACGCCAACTACTCGGGGAACAACAGCCTGACCATCGGCCCCCGTCAACCCGTCGGTTCCGACCTCAGCTGGGACTCCTGGTCCGAGCTCGACAACTCGATCGGTTCGATCCGGCTGGCCGACACCCTGTGGGAGGTCGAGACCGGTCAGGCCTGGATGCAATGGGTCGCCGGCGACACCCCCCGCCCGGGCAGCCTCCCGGCCGAGTCCAGGTTCGGTGACCTCAACAACGACGGCATCGCCGACCTGCTCGAACGCGCCGAAGACGGTCGGCTCTGGTTCCTCGACGGCGTACGCGACGCCAACTGGAACACCAAGGGGGTCCTGATCGGCGGCGGCTGGAACGGCATGACCAAGCTCGTTCGCCACGGCGACCACGACGGCGACGGCAACGAGGACGTCTACGCCCGCGACCGGGCCGGCGTGCTGTGGCTCTACCCGGGCAACGGCAGGGGCTGGTTCAAGCCCCGCGTCAAGATCGGCGGCGGCTGGAACACGATGAAGGAGATCGAGGCGGTCGGGGACGTCACCGGCGACGGCCGCCGCGACCTGGTCGCCCGGGACACCACCGGTGTCCTCTGGACGTACCCGGGCAACGGCCGCGGCTGGTTCGGGGCCCGCACGAAGGTCGGCGGCGGCTGGAACGCCATGAACGCGCTCGCGGCGCCCGGCGACATGAACCGGGACGGCAGGTCCGACCTGGTCGCCCGCGACGGCTCCCGCACCCTCTGGCTCTACCCGGGCAACGGCCGGGGCGCCTTCGGCGCCCGCGTCAGGCTCCCGTACGCCTGGCCGTCGGACACTCCCCTCATCGCCACCGGCGACGTGACCGGCGACGGCCTCGGCGACATCATGCGGACGATCGAGTACTCGTCGCTGTACGTCTACGCGAACAACGCCGTGGGCGGCCTCGCCACACCGGAGTACCGAGCGGTGTACGACACCGCCACCCCCGTCCACGTCTTCTGACCGGTCCGGGACCAGCGGCCCGGGGTCACCTCACGCCCCGGGCCACACACCCCTCCACGTGGTCGTCGACCAGCCCGCACGCCTGCATCAGGGCGTAGGCGGTGGTGGGGCCGATGAAGCGGAGGCCGCGCTTCTTGAGGGCCTTGGAGAGGGCCGTCGACTCGTCCGTGACCGCCGGGACCTCGGAGACCGTCCGCGGGGCCGGGCGGGCCGCCGGGTCGGGGGCGTAGGACCAGATCAGGGCGTCGAGCTCGCCCGGGGACCAGGTCGCGAGCAGCTTCGCGTTGGCCAGGGTCGCGTCGACCTTGGCGCGGTTGCGGATGATGCCCTCGTCGGCGAGGAGCCGCTCCCGGTCGGTCTCGCCGAAGCCGGCGACGGAGGCGATGCGGAAGCCCTCGAAGGCCTGCCGGAAGCCCTCGCGGCGGCGCAGGATCGTGATCCAGGAGAGGCCCGACTGGAAGGCCTCCAGGCAGAGCCGCTCGAAGAGCTCGTCGTCGCCGTGGACCGGGCGGCCCCACTCCTCGTCGTGGTACGCGACGTAGTCCTCGGTCGACAGGCCCCAGGGGCAGCGCAGTCGCCCGTCCGGGCCCGGGACCGCCCCGCCCTCCGTCATGAGCGGTCGTCCTCTCCGTCACCGGTGGACGCTCCCGCGAGCGCCTCCTCGAGCTCGGCGATCCGGGAGTCCCGCTCGGCGAGTTCGGCGCCGAGGCGGACCAGGACGTCGTCCACGTCCGCCATCCGGTAGCCGCGGACCGCGACGGGCAGCCGGAGCGCCTCGACGTCGGCGCGGTCGACCGGCCGTGCGACCGGGAGCGGGTCGACGAGCTGCTCCGGCGCCACCTCGGGCAGCACCTCGCTGTCGCCGCCGCCGACCACGGCCAGAGTCACCGCGGCCACGACCACGACCATCGTGATGAGCAGAAACCAGAACACCTGCGCGCCTCTCCCCGGAGTGGAAATCGTCCCGTGCCGATCGTGCCATGCGCCACTGACGGTTAGGGTCGCAGGCGAACGGACGCGAGGGAGGACAAAAGGGATGCTGCGCTTGGGACGGCGTGAATTCGGGCCGCACGAGCCGGTGATCATGGCGATCGTGAACCGGACCCCGGATTCCTTCTACGACCAGGGCGCCACTTTCCGGGACGAGCCCGCGCTCGCCCGGGTGGAGCAGGCCGTGGCCGAGGGCGCGGCGATCATCGACATCGGCGGGGTGAAGGCGGGCCCCGGCGAGGAGGTGACGGCCGAGGAGGAGGCCCGGCGCACGGTCGGTTTCGTCGCCGAGGTCCGCCGGCGCCACCCCGACGTGGTGATCAGCGTGGACACCTGGCGGGCGGATGTCGGCGCGGCGGTCTGCGAGGCCGGGGCGGACGTCCTGAACGACGCGTGGGGCGGGGTCGACCCCGGGCTCGCCGAGGTGGCCGCGAAGTACGGCGCGGGGCTCGTCTGCACGCACGCGGGCGGCGCGGAGCCGCGGACGCGGCCGCACCGGGTCGCGTACGAGGACGTGATGGCCGACATCCTGCGGGTCACCGTGGGGCTCGCGGAGCGGGCGGTGGCGCTGGGGGTGCGGCGCGACGGGATCATGATCGACCCGGGGCACGACTTCGGGAAGAACACCCGGCACAGCCTGGAGGCGACGCGGCGGCTCGGCGAGATGGCGGAGACGGGGTGGCCGGTGCTGGTGTCTCTTTCCAACAAGGACTTCGTCGGCGAGACGCTCGACCGGCCGGTCAAGGAGCGGGTGCTCGGTACTTTGGCGACGACTGCGGTTTCGGCTTGGCTGGGGGCCCAGGTGTACCGGGTGCACGAGGTGGCGGAGACCCGGCAGGTCCTGGACATGGTGGCGTCCATTGCCGGGCATCGACCGCCGGCCGTGGCCCGGCGCGGACTGGCGTAGCGGGGCGGGTGCCGGCCGGTGGTCGGTTGTGCCCACCCGTTCCGCTCCGGCGGAACGCATGCCCACAACCGACCGGCGGCACCTGCCGCCCCGGACCCCGGTCCTCAGACTCCGGACGGGCTGGTTCTTGCTACTTGCCCGTCTCCTTGGTCACCAGCGCCACCGCCTCCTCCACGTCGTCCGTGACGTGGAAGAGCAGCAGGTCCCGCTCCGAGGCCTTGCCGCCCGCGACGACCGAGTCGCGCAGCCAGTCGACGAGGCCCTTCCAGTACTCCGTACCGAAGAGGACGATCGGGAAGCGCGTGACCTTGCGGGTCTGGACCAGGGTCAGCGCCTCGAAGAGCTCGTCGAGGGTGCCGAGGCCGCCGGGCAGGACGACGAACCCTTGCGCATACTTGACAAACATCGTTTTCCGGACAAAAAAGTACCGGAAGTTCACGCCGATATCGACGTGCGGGTTGAGTCCCTGCTCGAAGGGGAGCTCGATCCCGAGTCCCACGGAGACGCCCTTGGCCTCCCGGGCCCCCTTGTTGGCCGCCTCCATGGCGCCCGGGCCGCCGCCCGTGATGACCGCGAAACCGGCCTCGACGAGCGCCCGGCCGATCCGTACGCCCGCGTCGTACTCGGGCGAGTCCGGCTTCGTGCGGGCCGAGCCGAAGACGCTGATCGCGCTCGGCAGTTCGGCGAGGGCTCCGAAGCCCTCGACGAACTCGGACTGGATGCGCATGACCCGCCAGGGGTCCGTGTGCACCCACTCCGAGTCGCCCTCGGTGTCGAGCAGCCGCTGGTCCGTGGTGCCCGACTGGACCTGGTCCCTGCGCCTCAGCACCGGACCGAGACGCTGCTCCTCGGGCTTCGCCATTCCCTCGGGAATGCCCATGGCCTGCTCCCTCCACCGATCCACTGATCTTCTGGTCCGGTCAGCGTAGGACCACAGAGGTGACGAAACGCGAAATTACGGAAGTCAGGCAGTCAGCCAGTCGCGGAGACGTGCCTCGCAGTGGTGGATCCTGTCGACGGGGACGTGCTCGTCGCGCTTGTGCGCGTAGATCGGGTCGCCGGGGCCGTAGTTGACCGCGGGCACGCCGAGGGCGCTGAAGCGGGACACGTCGGTCCAGCCGAACTTGGGCTGGGCGCTGCCGCCGACGGCCTTCATGAAGGCCTCGGCGGCCGGGTGGGAGAGGCCGGGCAGCGCGCCGGGGCTCTCGTCGTCGACGACGAAGTCGGCGATGTCGCAGTCGGCGAAGAACTCGCGCACGTACGCGAGCGCCTCGGCCGGGGAGCGGTCGGGGGCGTACCGGTAGTTGACCGTGACCGTGCAGGCGTCGGGGATGACGTTGGTGGCGACGCCGCCCTGGATCGCGACCGCGTTGAGGCCCTCGTGGTACTCCAGGCCGTCGATGACCGGCTTGCGCGGCTCGTACGCGGCGAGGCGGGCGAGGATCGGCGCGGCGGTGTGGATGGCGTTGGAGCCCATCCAGGAGCGCGCGGAGTGGGCGCGCTCGCCCGCGGTGTGCAGGATGACGCGCAGGGTGCCCTGGCAGCCGCCCTCGACCTGTGCGTCGGAGGGCTCCAGGAGGACGGCGAAGTCGCCCTCCAGCCAGTCGGGGTGCGCGGCGGCGATCTTCCCGAGGCCGTTGAGGTCGGCGGCGACCTCCTCGTTGTCGTAGAAGACGAAGGTGAGGTCGCGGTTGGGCTCGGGCACGGTGGCGGCGATCCGGAGCTGCACGGCGACGCCGGACTTCATGTCGCTCGTGCCGCAGCCCCAGAGGATGCCGTCCTCGTCGAGGCGCGAGGGCACGTTGTCGGCGATCGGCACGGTGTCGATGTGGCCGGCGAGGACGACCCGCTCGGCGCGGCCGAGGCGCGTACGGGCGACGACGTTGTTGCCGTACCGGTCGACGGTGAGGTGCGGCAGGGCGCGCAGGGCCTGCTCGATGGCGTCCGCGAGCGGCTGCTCCGTACCGCTCACGGACGGGAAGTCGACGAGGGCGGCGGTGAGCAGGGCACCGTCCTGGGAGAGGTCCAGCCGGGTCTCGTACGGAGTGATGTCAGCCATGTGCCGACCCTAACCCGGCCTCCAGTACGGTGGGCCCCGTGTCCGAGCCCACCCGCCCCGCCCGTCGCGGCCGCCTCGCCCGCTCCGCGGCCGCCCTCGCCGCGCTCCTCGGCCTTGCCTCGTACGTGGCCTTCCACCAGGTGACGGGCAGCATGGGCACACCGCGGTGCAGTGTGGGCAGTGGCGAGAACCGGTACGAGTTCACCCCGGAGCAGGCTTCGAACGCGGCGACGATCTCGGCCGTGGGCACCACCCGGGGGCTGCCGGAGCGGGCGGTGACGATCGCGCTCGCGACGGCGCTCCAGGAGTCGGCGCTGCGGAACATCGAGCACGGCGACCGGGACTCGCTCGGCCTGTTCCAGCAGCGGCCCTCGCAGGGCTGGGGGACGCCGGCGCAGATCATGGACCCGGTCTACTCGGCGGGGAAGTTCTACGAGGGCCTGGAGAAGGTCCCGGGGTACTCGCGGATGCCGCTGACGGTGGCGGCGCAGAAGGTGCAGCGCAGCGGTTTCCCGCAGGCGTACGCGAAGCACGAGCCGGACGCCACGCTCCTCTCCGCGGCGCTGACGGGCCGGGCGCCGGCGGCGCTGACCTGTACGGCGAGCGACGTGGAGGGCGAGCCGGGCGATCCGGAGCGGGTGCGTACGGAGCTGGTGCGGGCCTTCGGAGAAACGGCGGCGCCTCAGGCGGTCACGGGCGGGTCGAGCGCGGGCCGGTCGGCGGCCGGGCCGCCGGTGCTCGTGGTGCCGGTGCGCGCGGTGGCGGCGGCGGGGGCCGGGGCGGACGAGCGGCGCGGCTGGGAGCTGGCGCAGTGGGCGGTGGCGCGGGCGGACGAGCTGCGCGTCACGGAGGTCGCGTACGGGGACAGGGTGTGGCGCGCGAGCGAGGCCTCCGGGGGCTGGGAGAAGACCTCCCCCGCCTCTTCCGGTGCCACTGCCGGAGCCACTGCCGGAGCCGGCTCCGAGGCGGGCCCGGAGGGCTCCGAGGCCGGGTCCGACACCGGCTCCGAAGCGGGCTCCGAGGGCGCTCCGGCCGGTGCTTCCGCCGCGGGAACCGTCCGAATCCGGCTCGCCCAGTAGCCGATCACCCGTACGGTTACTCACTCGGCCGTGGCATGTGCCCGGACGGAATCCCGGGAAATTCTCCGGTACTTCCGGCGGGGTTTTCCCCGCTCTCTCCCGACAGGTCAATTCCCTTGCCCCGTAAGGGAAGTGACGGTTCGCCAGGCGTCCACGCGATGACACGTTCGTCCGTTTTCCTCCCCACCCGACAATACGACGCATTACCAACTCTTTACCTTCGACTGCCGCAACCTCCCCCGCCCCGGGGCCGGTTGTCACTGCGTCCGAACACCACTCGTCGCACCACGTCGAAGGAGCACCATGTCCCTCCCCCTGACCCGTCGGATCGCCCGCGCCGCCCTCCTCATCGCGGCCGGAGCAGCCCCCGTGGTCGGTGCGGCCGGCTCCGCGAGCGCCCTTGACCACAGCATCGCGCCCACCACCGGCGCGCTCGGCGGCATCACCGCCCTGGACGCCGCCGGCGCGGGCACCGCCGTCGACGGCGCCTCCCAGACCGCCACCGGCGTCGTCGGCTCGACCGGCAGCGAGGCCGTCGGCACGGCCGTCCCGGCCGCCGGCAAGACCGTCGGCGCGGCGGGCAAGACCGCCACCCCGGCCGCCCAGAAGGTGACCGGCGAGGCCGCCGGCAGCGCGGGCGAGGTCGTCGGCAAGACCGCCGGTGCCGCCGGCGGCAGCGCCACGGGCCCGGCCACCGGCGCCCTGGGCGACCTGCCGGCCGGCCAGTCCCTGGGCGGCCTGCCCATCGGCTGACCCGGCACGAAACCGGCACGGAAACACGTGAGGGCCCGGGGAGCATCACCTGCTCCCCGGGCCCTCACGTCTGTGTCCGGCCATGATCCGCCGGACAGCCCCTAGCCGAGCCGCTTGACCGCGGCGTCGACGCGCTCGTCCGTCGCCGTGAACGCCACCCGCACGAACCGCTCCCCGGCCTCGCCGTAGAAGTCGCCGGGCGCCACCAGGACACCCTTCTCCGCCAGGTACGCCACGGTCTCCCAGCACGGCTCGTCCCGGGTCGCCCACAGGTACAGGCTCGCCTCGCTGTGCTCGATCCGGAAGCCGTGCGCCTCCAGGGCCGCCCGCAGCGCCGCCCGGCGGGCCGCGTACCGCTCCCGCTGCTCGGCCACGTGCGCGTCGTCGCCGAGCGCCGCGACCGTCGCCGCCTGCACCGGGGCCGCGGTCATCATGCCGCCGTGCTTGCGGATCTGGAGCAGCTCGCCGAGCACGGCCGCGTCGCCCGCGATGAACGCGGCGCGGTAGCCGGCCAGGTTGGAGCGCTTGGAGAGCGAGTGGACGGCGACGATCCCCTCGTACGAACCGCCGCAGACGTCCGGGTGCAGGACGGAGACCGGGTCGGCCTCCCAGCCCAGCTCCAGGTAGCACTCGTCGGAGAAGACGAGGACGCCGTGCTCGCGCGCCCAGGCCACGATCCGGGTCAGCTCGTCCTTGCTCAGGACCTTGCCGGTCGGGTTGGACGGGGAGTTGAGCCAGAGCAGCTTCAGACCGGCGGGGTCCAGCTCCGTGGGGTCGTCGTAGACGACCGCCTCCGCGCCGCAGAGCCGCGCGCCGACCTCGTACGTCGGGTAGGCGAGGCGCGGGTAGGCGACCCGGTCGCCGGCGCCGAGCCCCAGCTGTGTCGGCAGCCAGGCGACCAGCTCTTTGGAGCCGACCACCGGCAGCACGTTCTCGTGGGCGAGGTCCACCGCGCCGAGACGGCGTTCGCACCAGCCGGTGAGCGCGTCCCGCAGCTCTTTCGTCCCCCACACCGTGGGGTAGCCCGGCGAGTCCGCCGCCGCGACCAGGGCCTCCTGGATCAGCGCGGGAACCGGGTCGACGGGCGTGCCGACCGACAGGTCCACGATCCCGTCCGGGTGGGCCAGGGCCGTCTTCTTGTACGGCTCCAGCTTGTCCCAGGGGAAGACGGGCAGGCGCGAAGAGACTGCGCTCACGGGTTGGCTCTCACTTCCTGTACGTACGGGAAAACGCCTCGGCCCCGTACGGCGACCGACGCCGTACGGGACCGGATGCGGTCGATCAGCCGTTCTGCGGCGGCAGGGCGGCGATGAAGGGGTGGTCACGCTCGATCTCGCCGAGCTTGGAGGCACCACCGGGCGAACCGAGCTCGTCGAAGAACTCGACGTTCGCCTTGTAGTAGTCCTTCCACTCCTCCGGGGTGTCGTCTTCGTAGAAGATCGCCTCCACCGGGCAGACCGGCTCACAGGCCCCGCAGTCGACGCATTCGTCCGGGTGGATGTACAAGGACCGCTTGCCCTCGTAGATGCAGTCGACGGGGCACTCCTCGATGCACGCCTTGTCCTTGACGTCGACACAAGGCTGCGCGATGACGTAGGTCACGCTGTCGTTCCTCCTCGATAGGGCTGGTCTGCGCGGGAGCGCGGCGTCGTCGATGCCCGCACCTAGTATCTCCGTTCTTGAGGGCGATCCGAACAGGAGGGGCGGAGAAGCTGTGGAATTCACCGGCGGAGGGCGCCTTGAGGTCCGAATCACCGGCGCTGACGTGGGAAAACGTGTCTCCGTTCGGTACGTGACGGACTCGGCCGCAGCAGGCGAGAAGTTCACCGACGCGGTCGGAGTTCTCACATCGTGGGACTCCGGTGTGCTGCTGATCACACGAAAGAGCGGTGAAAGCGTCCGGATCGCGGAAACGGCCCTGGCGGCGGGGAAGATCGTGCCGCCCGCGCCCGCCCGCCGACGGGGGCCCTCGGCCACTTTCGCGGAGCTGGCGCGGGCCACCGCGCGCGCCTGGCAGCCGGTCGAGAGCGAGCCGCTCGGCGAGTGGACCCTGCGGGCCGCCGACGGCTTCACCCGCCGCGCCAACTCCGCGCTGCCGCTCGGCGATCCCGGGGTCCCGGTGGCGGAGGCGCTGACCCGCGTACGGGAGTGGTACGCGGCCCGGAAGCTGCCCGCGTACGTCCAGACCTCGACCGGCGCCGAGGGCACCCAGGAGCTGCTGTGCGCGGCGCTCGACCGGCACGGCTGGCGGCGCGAGGTCTCCGCCGAGGTACGGATCGGGGCGCTGGCCCCGATCGGCGACCAGGACGCCGACGTCTCCGCCGTACGGCTCTCCCGCACGCTCGACGAGCAGTGGCTCAGCCGCTACCAGCGCTTCGGGGAGGCGAGCCCGGCGGTAAGAGCGGTCTTCGCCTCCGGCCCGAGTGTGTGGTTCGCGTCCGTGGCGGGCACGGGAGAGGTACCGGCGGCGATCGGGCGCTGCGTCGTCGACGGCCGCTGGGCGGGCTTTATGGCCGTCGAGGTCGACCCCACCCACCGGCGGCGGGGTCTGGCGACGTCCGTCATGACGGCGCTCGCCCGGCAGGCGCTCGACGAGGGCGCGTCGGCGGCCTGGCTCCAGGTGGAGGCGGAGAACGACGGCGCCCGGGCGTTGTACGACGGGATGGGCTTCGCGGCCCACCACCACTACCACCACTACCGATGGTCGGAGGCGTGACGGAGGCGTGACGGAGCACGGAGCCGGGTCGGACGGACCGGAGGAACGGACGGGCGACGGACCGGCGGGGACCGGACCGGGAGACGAGGGACCGGCGGACGAGGAACCGGCGGGGAACAGACCGGCGGGGGCCGGACCGGCGGGGATCGGACCGGCAGGGGCCGGACCGGCGGGGGTCGGACCGGCGGGGGCAGGGGTCGGACCGGCGGAGGACGTGCCCGACTGGCGGCGGGAGTTCGCGGAGGAGGCACGGTCCGAGCGGCCCGATCTCGCCCGGCTCTGTCTGCTCGTCGGAGCCGTCGCCGACCCCACGGTCACCCGGCAGGTCATCGACGAGGCCGAGATCGAACTCGACCGGCTCGCCGGGCTCATCCCGTACGCGACCCGCACCACCGGCGCCTGGGCCACCGAGCTCGCCGCGCTCCTCGGCCACCGGGAGGGCTTCGAGGGCGTGCCCGCCGACTATCAGCGCCTGGAGTCCTCGCTCCTGCACGAGGTGCTGCGCCGCCGCCGGGGCCTGCCGATCCTGCTCTCCGTCGTCTGGATGGAGGTGGCCCGCCGGGCCGGTGCCCCCGTGTACGGGCTCGGCCTCCCCGGCCACTTCGTCGTGGGCTTCGGCGACCCGGCCGACCTCAACCTCGCCGACCCCTTCGCGGGCGGGCGGCCCATGACGGACGCGGACGCGGAGCTCCTCGTGGCGAGCGCGACGGGCGAGGCCCTCGACCGCTCCATGCTCCGCCCGGCCGAGCCCGGCGCGATCGTGCTCCGCGTCCTCAACAACATCCGCGCCTGGGCGGCCCCCCGACCCGAGCGCTCCGACGTGGGCCTGTGGGCCGTGGAGCTCGCCCTGCTGCTCCCCTCCCACCCCGCGCGGCTGCGTTACGAGCGCGCGGAGCTGCTCGTCCAGCGCGGCGACTTCCTGGCGGGGGCGGCGGAGATGGAGGCGTACGCGCGGGTGATGGACGCGGTGGACCCGGAGTCGGCGACGACCATCCGCCGCCGGGCCCTGGCGGCGAGGGCGCGCCTGAACTGACCACACCTGTGGGGGGCCGTTCCGTACGGTCGCGGTGCTCGGGCAGGGCGGAACGGGCCGGGTCCTGCTCGGGGTCGCGCCGAACGGCAGCAGGCGGCGTTCGTGGCGATGCCGCGCGCCTGGACGGCGGAGAGAAGTAAGGGGGCGGGGCGACCGGATTCGAACCGGCGTCCTCCGAGATGCCATCGCGGCGCATTACCTCTGTGCTACGACCCCGCCCTTACGGATCATGTTAGACGGCGACGGCCCCCGGCGGCGAGCGCTTTTCGGGTACGGGTCACGATCGTCGGCGGAGACCCTCCGGTACCCGCCGTGCGCGTGCCACGGCTGTGCGCCGACGGCCGCGCCGGATGCGCGACACCCCCGCTCGACGGGTCGTCGGGCGGGGGTGCGGGGCGCCGCGTTCAGCGGCCGGGGGCGGGCGGCCCTCAGCCCGTGCCGGTCAGGTCGATGACCTTGGTGCGTTCGGCCTTGGTCTTGCCCATCAGGGCGTCGCGCATCACGAAGGCCACGTCGTCGGCGGAGACCTGGTGCTTGGCGCCGTCACCCTTGGTGATCATGATGCCGTCGAAGGCGCCGTCGAGGAGCCGCTCGATCGCCTTCTTGTCGTAGACCTCGACGAGGCGGCCGTCGACCGCCTTCATGGAGAGGATCTGCGGCAGCGACCGCGCCGGACCGAAGTCGATGTACTTCGGTCCCGCGTAGATCCGGATCACGCCGGACATGGCGGGCGTGGCGAACTCCTTCATCGCCCGGTCCAGCTCGGCCTTGGTGACCGACGGACGGATCGGGGTGACCGGGAGCTCGACGACCTTGTTCTGGCCCGTCTCGACCTGGGCGCGGAAGGCGTCCCGGACGGAGATCATCGAGCGCTGGATGTCCATTCCGGCGCCGGGCTTGCCCTCGATGGGCGTGACCTTGTTCGGCGCGAAGCGGATCGTGGCCTCGGTCGCGGAGGCGGAGGCGCCCGCCAGGTCCCGGAGGGCGACGGCGAGCTTCTCGTCGTCGACCGGGAAGACCGGCTTGGCGATCCGCTCGCCGCCGAAGAGGGAGCCGATGACCGAGACGGGGTTGTAGTCGCTGCCGGCGGCCGCGCGGACGGTCTCCTGGCTGTCGAGGGCCAGGCCCGCCTTCTCCGGGGGCAGCTGGACCTTCTTGCCGCCGACGCTGAGCTGGAGCGGCGTGTGGGCGCGCTTGCCGAGGGCCGTCTCCAGCTTGTTGACGCCCTCCTCCTTCGTACCGCCGCCGATGTCCACGCCGAGGACCGTGGTGCCCTTGGGGACGTCGGAGTGGTTGAGGAGCAGTCCGGCGCCGTAGGCGACGGCCGCGATGCCGATGAGGCCGGCGGCGGCGAGGGCCAGCTTGGAGCGGCCCTTCTTCGCCTGGGCGCGGCTCGGCGCGGGGGTCGGTGCGGGGCGCGGGGCGGCGGCGGGAGCCGGGGCCGGGGTCTCCTCGATGCGCGGCGTGAGGTTCGGGCGGGCCGCCGTCGGCGGGACGACCGGGATGCCGCTGGTGAGGGTGTCGCCGGAGATGTGGGCACCGCCGTCGGCGGCCAGGCCCTGGCCGGACGCGCGTCCCTGCGCCGCTCCCGGTCGCGGCCCCTGCCCCTGGGCGGGGGTCGGGGCGGGCTGCTGCGGGGTCAGGATCGCGGTGTCGTCGGACATGCGCGGGGGCGTGCCGGTGCCGCCGGGGAACGGCGCGACCGGCGCCGGTCCGCCGAGCGAGGCGGTGCCGGTGACCGGGCCGGTGGTGGGGCCGGACGGGCCCGCGTGCGGTCCCGCGGCCGGGCCTCGGTACGTGGGCGTGCCGGCCGCCGGGGTCCCGTCGTACCGGGGCGTGCCCGCCGCCGGGGTCCCGTCGTACGCGGGCGTGCCGTCGTACATGGGCGTGCCCCCCGAGGGCGTCCCGTCGTACATCGGCGTCCCGCCCGCCGGCGTTCCGTCGTAGCCGGGCGTCGGGTCGTAGCCCGGTGTGGCGTCGTAGCCCGGGGTTCCCTCGTACCTCGGCGTGCCCCCTGCCGGGGTGCCGCTGTCGTACAGCGGGTTGCCGACGCCGGCGCTCGGGGACGACGTCACCGGGCGGCTCGACGGGGTCGTGCCGACCGTCGGGACACCGGAGGTCGCCGAGCCGGCGAAGCCGGTGCCGGGGGTGTCCGGTCCGGCGGTGAGCGGGCCGGGCGTCGCCGGGGCGGACGGCAGGGCCGGGGTGGGGGCCGACGCGGGGGTCGGAGGGGGAGTCGGTCCCGCCTTGCGCGGGGCGAACCAGTCGCTCGTCTCCTTCCCCTGCGCCTTCGGGGCCTCCTCGGCGCCCGGCGGCTCCGGTGCCGCCACCGGCGCGGGTGCCGGTTCGGCGGCGGGCGCGGGTACCGGAGCGGGCTCCGGCGCCGTCTCCGCCGCGGGCGCCTCGGCGACCGGCGTGCGGACCACGACCGGCGGGATCGGACGCGAACCCGGGATGTTGATCCGGATCCGGGTCGTCAGCGTCGTCTCGGTCTTGGGCTCCTCCGGCGGCGCGGGCGCGGCGGCGGTCTCCTCCGGCGCGTCCTGCGTGGGGTGGAGCGACGGATACTGGCGGGATCCGTACGGCGGGGTACCCGAGGGGTACGCGGCTCCACCGCGCCCCTGGGCGCCGGAGGACGAACTGTCAGTCTCTCGACCAGTTTCACGACTCAAAGCAGGATCTCCCGGTTGGCTCCACCGCCCGCTCTTGCTGAGGCTCGTGTAACCCGGGCGGTTCGGCGGCGCGCACCACCATACTGGGCACCGCCGTCACATACCCGACCCATGGGTGAACGACGACGGGCAATCCGGGCGAAGTCGGGGCGTCCCCGGTCTCAAGTCGTCCTGTTCACGGGGTCGGTCGGGGAAGCCGGGACAGCGTGGTGCACATCACAGCGATCGCCATGCCGCCGAAGAGGAACAGCAGCTCGCCGATGCCCCCGGCGAACACGCCGTCGCCCTCGGGGCGTCCGAAACTGAGCAGGATGACGGCGAGGAGCCAGCCGCCGCCGGCGGCCGCGACGCCGACCTGGGTGCCGGTGGCGCGCATCCCTCCGTAGAACAGGCCGGCGGAGGCGAGGAGCGCGAGGAGCAAGCCGCCGGGGAACCAGGCGGCTTGGACGAGGGCTCCGGCGGTGCCGACGAGGGCGCCGAGGACGACCAGGCCGGCGTACCAGGCGTAGCGGCCGTTCCGGGAGACCGGGAGGGCGTTCGCGGAGGAACCCGAGGAACCCGAGGAGGCGGAGGACCCCGAGGAACCCGAGGCCGAGGACCGGGAGCGCCCTGAGGACGAGGCCGAGGACCGGGAGGCGGTCATGCGGTCACCCCCGCGAAGAGGTCGGTCTCGCGGACGCCGGCGGGGGCGCCGGGAGTGCCCTGGACCAACTCGTAGTACTCGGTGGTGAAGATCGGCTGGCCCAGGTCGTTGGAGAGGGCGAAGAAGGGGCCGTCGACCGCGACTTGGGTGACGTGCGCGGCCATGGCGGCGCTCTTGCGGGCCGTGTGCTCCGTGCCGCCGTCGATCTCGGCGGTGATCCGGTCCTCGTCGACGACGCCGGGGACGTCGGCGATCTCGGCGACGGCGGGGAAGGCGGAGCCCTCGGCGCGGAGCCGGGCGAAGCCGGCCTCGGCGACCGGGCGCGGGACGCGGTTCCAGTAGATCTTGGCGATCGTGTGGGCGGGTCCGAGGTCGGGGCGGTAGTCCGGGTCGGCGGCGAGTTCGGCGGCGCGCATGGCGACCCGGTGGGCCTGGATGTGGTCGGGGTGGCCGTAGCCGCCGTCGGGGTCGTAGGTGACGAGGACCTGCGGGCGGGTCTCGCGGATCACTTCGACGAGGTGGGGCGCGGCGGTGTCGACGTCCGTGTTCCAGAACGCGTTGTCGCGCTTGTTCTGCTCGGCGCCCATCATTCCGGAGTCGCGGAAGCGTCCGGGGCCACCGAGGAAGCGGTGGTCGGTGACGCCCAGCTCGGTCATCGCGGCGGCGAGTTCGCCGACGCGGTGGGGACCGAGCCGGTCCTCCCGGTCGGGTGCCAGGTGGGCGAGTTCGGGCGGGATGACCTCGCCCTCCTCGCCGAGCGTGCAGGTGACCAGGGTGACAAGGGCGCCCTCGGCCGCGTACCTGGCCATGGTGGCGCCGTTGTTGATCGACTCGTCGTCCGGGTGCGCGTGCACGAGGAGCAGACGACGGGCGGGGAGATCCGTCATGCCCCCACCCTACGAGGTCAGAACTTGAGGCCGCCGATCATGCCCGCCACGTTCGTGGTGAGGGTGCTGATGGACGGAGCGATGGACGAGCTCGCCAGGTAGAAGCCCAGGAGCGCGCAGATCGCCGCATGTCCAGCCTTCAGCCCGGATTTCCGGATCAGCAGGAAGACGACGATCGCCAGCAGCACCACCGCCGAAATCGAGAGTGCCACGGCGGTTCACCTCCACACTTCTTCGGTCGGATATTCGATCGGTTCGGGCAGCGAGCATGTGCCAGTCGGGTACATACCCACCTAGCGCTACGGATCATAACTATCCGTGCGATCGCATCGATCGGCGGACGGAGGCACGAGGGGGGCGCACGGCGCTAGTTTCGGCCGCATGACCTCGTCTCGACAGCAGTCGGCCACACCCCGGGCCGCGCTCTCCTTCCCCCGCCAGCACGCCCGGACCCAGCGGTTCACCCTGGGAGTACCGCGCGGTTTCTCGGTCTCTCCCGACGGCGAGCGCGTCGCTTTCGTCAGATCGGCCTCCGGGACCGACCGTTCGCACCGGCTGTGGGTCCTCGACCTGCCGCCGGGCGGCGGTCCGGTGGAGCGGGTGGCCGCCGATCCGGACGTGCTGCTCGCGGGCGCGGAGGAGGAGCTGTCGCCGCGGGAGCGGGCGCGCCGGGAGCGGAGCCGGGAGGGCTCCGGCGGGATCGTGGCGTACGCGGTGGACGCGGCCGTGGAGTTGGCGGCCTTCGCCCTGTCGGGGCGGCTGTTCGCGGCGGAGCTGCGGGCCGGGACGGCGCGGGAGCTCGCGGTGCCGGGGCCGGTGCTCGACCCCCGGCCCTCGCCGGACGGGCGGTTCGTCGCGTACGTGACGGAGGGCGCGCTGCGGGTGGTCGGAGCGGACGGTTCCGGTGATCGGGAGCTCGCCGCCCCGGAGGACGGGCACGTCTCCTACGGATTGGCCGAATTCATCGCCTCGGAGGACATGGGTCGGGACCGCGGCTACTGGTGGTCGCCCGCCTCGGACCGGCTGCTCGTCTCGCGTGCCGACGACCGGAAGGTCCACCGCTGGTGGATCGCCGATCCGGCCCACCCGGAGCGGGAGCCGCAGTCGGTCGCGTACCCGGCGGCGGGGACGGCCAACGCCGAGGTGCGGCTCTTCCTCGTGTGCCTCGACGGGACCCGCACGGAGGTGGTGTGGGACCGGGAGCGGTACCCGTACCTGGCGCGGGTGCACTGGTCGGCCGCGGGGGCGCCGCTGCTGCTCGTGCAGACGCGGGACCAGCGGGCCCAGCTGAACCTGTCGGTGGACCCGGAGTCGGGGAAGACCTCGACCGTGCTGGCGGAGGAGGACCCGGCGTGGCTGGAGCTGCTGCCGGGGGTGCCGGCGTGGGCTCCGGACGGGCGGCTCGTCCGCATCACGGACGAGAGCGGGGCCCGGGCCCTCGCCGTCGGGGAGCGGCTGCTCACGGACGGGGCGCTGCACGTCAGGGCGGTGCTCGGGTTCGGGGAGGACGACGTCCTCGTATCGGCTTCGGCGGGTGAGACGGCCGCGGAGCCGGAGACCGGCGAGATCCATGTGTACCGGGTGACCGACCGGGGGGCGGAGCGGCTCTCCGAGGGGATCGGGGTGCACGGGGCGGTGCGCTCGGGGCCGGTGACGGTCCTGGTCTCGGCGCGGCCGGACACGCCGGGGAGCGTGGCGCGGGTGCTGCGGGACGGCGAGCAGGTCGCGGTGGTGGCCTCGTACGCGCAGCTGCCGGTGATCTCCGCGCGGGTGCGGCTCACGGAGGCGGGCGACCGGCGGATCCCCTGCGCGGTGCTGCTGCCCACGGGGTACGAGGAGGGGGACGGGCCGCTGCCGGTCCTGATGGATCCGTACGGCGGCCCGCACGGGCAGCGGGTGGTCGCCGCGCACAACCCGTACCTGACGTCCCAGTGGTTCGCCGACCACGGCTTCGCGGTGGTCGTGGCGGACGGGCGGGGCATGCCGGGCCGCTCCCCCGCCTGGGAGAAGTCGATCCTGCGCGATCTGTCGCCGACGCTCGACGACCAGGTGGCGGCCCTCCGGGCACTGGCCGGGCGGTTCCCGCTGGACCTGGACCGGGTGGCGATCCGCGGCTGGTCGTACGGCGGCTACCTCGCCGCCCGGGCGGTGCTCCAGCGGCCGGACGTCTTCCACGCGGCCGTCGCGGGGGCGCCGGTGGCGGACTGGCGGCTGTACGACACCCACTACACGGAGCGGTACCTGGGCGCCCCGGGGGACGAACCGGAGGTGTACGCGGCGCAGTCGCTGCTCACCGACGACGGTCTGTCCGCTCCGGAGGTGCCGGTGCGGCCGATGATGGTCGTGCACGGTCTCGCCGACGACAACGTGGTGTTCGGGCACGCGCTGCGGCTCTCCTCGGCCCTGCTGGCGGCGGGCCGGCCGCACGAGGTGCTGCCGCTGTCCGGGGTCACGCACATGACGCCGCAGGAGCAGGTGGCGGAGAACCTCCTCCTGCTCCAGGTGGAGTTCCTGAGGAGGTCGCTCGCCATGACGGAGTAGGTCACCAGCCGGGCGGCGGCGGGGACGGCGGGGACGGGGGCGGCCCGTACGACCCGTACGGGCCGTAGGGGGCATAGGGGACGGGCGCGGCGACCGGGACGCCGCGCCCGGCGAGGAGGGCGAGCACCGCGATCCCGCCGAACAGCCCGAAGACGGCGGTGAGGACGTGCATCTGCTCGGCGGTGGAGATCTCCGCGATGTGCGGGATCAGCGAGAACCGGACGACCCGCGCGGACTCGATGAGCCCGTCGGCCGCCAGGAACGCCCCGGCGAGCAGGCCGAAGGACCGGCCGTGGCGGGCACGGGCGAAGGCGGAGCCGGCGGCGGTGCCGTACAGCGCGACGAGGATCACCGACAGCCAGCCGGGCGGGGGCGCGAGGGGCAGGGTGAAGACGGACCGGCCGCCGACGAACCGGTCGACGGTGGTCTCCGGGGGCAGTTCGACGGCCCAGTACGCCTCCCACAGGACCACGGCGAGCGCGCCGGCCGCGAGCAGCACTCCGGCGGCGACGGCGGGGCCGGTGCGGGGGCGGCTGGGGAGCTGTTCGGACGGGCGGTCGGCCGGGCGGCGGCCCGCGGCGGCGGTGGCGACGAGGCCGGCGGCGAGAACGAGTTCGAGGAGCGAGGTGATGAGCACCCCGCTTCCGGGCGCCCACAGGCCGGGGAGGCGCAGGGCGAGGGTGACGGCGCCGGTGGCGACGAGCGCGGAGGCCGCGTGGCGCGAGCGCAGGGCCGCGACGGCGGTGACGACGGAGACGACGAGGAGCAGGGGGTCGAGGAACGACGTGGCGGTCCGCCCCCTCGCCAGGAAGAGGTGGTCCCCGGTCCAGGACCAGGCGAGGTCGGTGGGTGAGCCGACCACGGCGAGGTCCTTGAGGATCCACACGGCGGCCATGAGGGCGAGGGCGGCGCAGAGCGCGGCGCCCGTGAGACGTGCCGGTCGTGTCACAGTCACGGACCCGATACTCACGGTCGCGACCGACCGAAACAAGCGGTTCCGCCCAACCCACCAGCACCTGCCGCGCCCCCGGAGGGGAACCGAGCCTCAGAAAGAGAGGAAGCCGGCCGGGGCGACATGGCGCGCCCCGGCCGGCTTACGGCACCCGCACGGCCGTACGTTGATGAGACTGCCGTGTCCGTATATCGGAGCCGAGTCCGTCGAGTTGCCTGTGCGTTAAAGCGACTTGGGCTCGGTCCCGCCGTTCCCGCCGTTCCCGGCGTTCCCGGCGCTCCCATCACCCCCGCCGATCCCGCCGTTCCCGGTACTCCCCCCGCTCCCCCCGCTCTCTCCGCTCTCTCCGCTCTCGCCGCTCTCGCCGCTCTCGCCGCTCTCCGGGGGCACCACCTGCTTCTCCTCCGCGAAGTGGCAGGCCGAGTCGTGCTTCGCCGGGCTGTCCGTGAGGCGGAAGACCGCGGGGACGGCCAGGAGGGGGACCTCCAGGGTGCAGCGTTGCTGTGCCTTCCAGCAGCGGGTGCGGAAGCGGCAGCCGGAGGGGATGTTGGCCGGGGAGGGGACGTCGCCGGTGAGGATGATCCGCTCGCGGTGGGCGCGCGCGTCGGGGTCGGGGACCGGGACGGCGGAGAGCAGCGCCTGGGTGTAGGGGTGGGTGGGGTGGTCGTAGATCTGGGCGTCGGTGCCGATCTCGACGATCCGGCCGAGGTACATGACGCCGACCCGGTTGGAGATGTGCCGCACGATCGAGAGGTCGTGGGCGATGAACACGTACGAGAGGGAGAACTCGGACTGGAGCTGTTCGAGGAGGTTGACGACCTGGGCCTGGACGGAGACGTCGAGGGCGGAGACGGGTTCGTCCGCGACGATGATCTCGGGCTGGAGGGCGAGGCCGCGGGCGATGCCGATGCGCTGGCGCTGGCCGCCGGAGAACTGGTGCGGGTAGCGGTTGATGTACTCGGGGTTGAGGCCGACGACGTCCAGGAGGTCCTGGACCTTCTGGCGGCGGGAGCCCTTGGGGGCGACCTCGGGGTGGATCTCGTACGGCTCGCCGATGATGTCGCCGACCGTCATGCGCGGGTTGAGCGAGGTGTAGGGGTCCTGGAACACCATCTGGATGTTGCGGCGGACGGCCTTGAGGGCGCGGGGGGAGAGTTTGGTGATGTCCTCGCCCTTGTAGCGGATCGATCCGGTGGTCGGCCGCTCCAGGTTGACCAGCATCTTCGCGACGGTCGACTTGCCGCAGCCGGATTCGCCGACGATGCCGAGGGTCTCGCCGGCGGCGAGGTCGAAGTCGACGCCGTCGACGGCCCTGACGGCGCCGACCTGCTTCTTGAAGAGGATGCCCTGGGTCAGCGGGTAGTGCTTGTGGAGGTCCCGGACTTCGAGAATCGCCTCAGCCATGGAGGCACTCCTTCCAGAAGTGGCAGGCGCTGGCGCGGGGCACCGGGGAGTCGGTCACGTCGTACAGCGGGGGTACGTCGGTCCGGCAGACGTCCTGGGCCATGGGGCAGCGGGGGTTGAAGGCGCAGCCGGGCGGGATGTTCAGGAGGTTGGGCGGCAGGCCCTTGATCGCGTACAGCTCCTGGCCCTTCTGGTCCAGGCGCGGGATCGATTCGAGGAGGCCCTTGGTGTAGGGGTGGGCGGGGGCCTTGTAGATCTCGTGGACGGGGGCGTGTTCGACGATCCGGCCGGCGTACATCACCGCGATCTTGTCGGCGACGTCGGCGACGACGCCGAGGTCGTGGGTGATGAGGATGAGGCCCATGTTGAGTTCGCGCTGGAGCTCGGCGAGGAGGTCCATCACCTGGGCCTGGACGGTGACGTCGAGGGCGGTGGTCGGTTCGTCGGCGATGATCAGTTCGGGTTCGAGGGCGAGCGCCATCGCGATCATGATGCGCTGGCGCATGCCGCCGGAGAACTGGTGCGGGTACTGGCCGACGCGTTCCTTGGCGGCGGGGATGCGGACCCGGTCCATCAGCTCGATGGCCTTGGCCTTGGAGTCCTTCCGCGACAGCCCCTTGTGGACCTGGAACATCTCGCCGAGCTGGTCGCCGACGCTGAGGACGGGGTTGAGGGAGGACAGCGCGTCCTGGAAGACCATCGCCATCTTGGCGCCGCGGATCTTGCGCCGGTCGGCCTCCGGGAGCTTCAGGAGGTCCTGGCCCTGGAAGAGGATCTCGCCCTGGGTGATCTTCCCCGGGGGGATGTCGAGGATGCCCATGACGGCCTGGGCGGTGACGGACTTGCCGGAGCCCGACTCGCCGAGGACGGCGAGGGTCTCCCCCGCGTCGACGGAGTAGTCGACGCCGTTGACCGCCTTGGCCACCCCTTCCCTGGTGTGGAACTCCACGTGCAGGTCGCGCACTTCGAGCAGCATGGGTCCCTACCTCAGCTTGGGGTCGAGGGCGTCGCGGACGGCGTCGCCGAGCATGATGAAGGCGAGCACCGTGATGGCGAGCGCGCCGGAGGGCCAGAGCAGCATCTGCGGTGCGTTGCGCACGTAGGGGGCCGCCGCGGAGATGTCGATGCCCCAGGAGACGGTCGGGGGCTTGAGGCCGACGCCGAGGAAGGAGAGCGTGGCCTCGAGCGAGATGTACGTGCCGAGGGCGATGGTCGCGACGACGATGACGGGCGCGAGGGCGTTGGGCGCGATGTGACGGAGCAGCATCCGGTTGTTGGAGGCGCCGAGCGCTCGGGCGGCATGGACGTAGTCGTTCTGCTTGGCGGTGATGACGGAGCCGCGGGCGATGCGGGAGATCTGCGGCCAGCCGAGGAGCACCATGAAGCCGATGACGGGCCAGACGGTGTTGTTGCTGACGACGGAGAGCAGGACGAGGCCGCCGAGGACGACGGGGATGGCGAAGAAGACGTCGGTGATGCGGGAGAGGAAGCCGTCCCAGGCGCCGCCGTAGAAGCCGGCGAGGCCGCCGAGGACGGAGCCGAGGAGGGTCACGCCGATGGTGGCGAAGAGGCCGACCTCGAGGGAGGCCCTGGCCCCGTAGACCGTACGCGTGTAGACGTCGCAGCCCTGGCCGTTGAAGCCGAAGGGGTGGCCGGGCTGGGAGCCCTCCTGGGCCCTGGAGAGGTCGCAGTCGAGCGGGTTGCCGCTGGCGATGAGCTGGGGCCAGATGGAGATGATCACCAGGAAGATGATGATCAGCCCGGAGATGATGAAGATCGGGTTGCGGCGCAGGTCGTGCCAGGCGTCGGACCAGAGGGAGCGCGGCTTCTTGTCGGGGCCGGTGCCCTCTGGACCGCCTGGCGTCTTCTCCAGCGTCTCGCCCTCGTCCATCGCGAGGTCGGTTCCGCCTCCGGCGCCGGTGTGGTTGATCGCGCGGCCGTCGTCGAACGGCTCAGGCTGCTCAGGCATAGCGGATCCTCGGGTCAAGGACGGCGTACAGGAGGTCGACGAGCAGGTTCGCCACCAGGAAGACCAGGACGAGGATGGTCACGAAGCCGACCACGGTCTGGGTGTTCTGGCGGAGGATGCCCTGGTAGAGCTGGTAGCCGACACCGTGGATGTTGAAGATCCGCTCGGTGACGATGGCTCCGCCCATGAGCGCGCCGATGTCGGTGCCGATGAAGGTCACCACCGGGATGAGGCTGTTGCGCAGCAGGTGGCGGCTGATGACCCGGTGGCGGGGCAGGCCCTTGGCGACGGCGGTGCGGACGTAGTCGGCCCGCTTGTTCTCGGCGATCGAGGTCCTGGTGAGGCGGGTGACGTACGCCAGGGAGACGGAGGCGAGGACGAGGCCGGGGACGATCAGCTCGTTCAGCGGGGCGTCACTGGAGACCGCCGGCTTGATCCAGCCCCACTTGACTCCGAGGAGGAGCTGGAGGAGGAGGCCGGTGACGAAGGTCGGGATGGAGATGACGACCAGGGTCAGCAGCAGCACGGAGGTGTCGACGGGGTGGCCGCGCTTGAGGCCGGTGAGGACGCCCAGGCTGATGCCGATGACGATCTCGAAGAAGATGGCGACGAGGGTGAGGCGGATGGTGACCGGGAAGGCGCTGGCCATCAGCTCGGTGACCTCCTGGCCGTTGAAGGCCGTGCCGAAGTCGCCGGTGAAGACGTTGCCCATGTAGGTCAGGTATTGCTGCCAGACCGGCTTGTCGAGTCCGAATTCCTTCTCGAGCTGCGCCGCGGTCGCCGGGTCGCACTGGCGGTCGCCGCACAGGCCGGCGATGGGGTCGCCCATCACGTTCACCATCAGGAAGATCAGCAGCGTGGCGCCGAAGAAGACCGGGATCATCTGCAGCAGTCGCCGGATCACATAACGACCCATGGGGGGCTCCGGGGGTTGGCTCCGGGTAGGGGTGTGAGGAAGGCGTACGGCCCGGCGCGGGGATCCGCGGGCCGGGCCGTACGCCGCCGACCTGCTACGACGTCAGTTGACCTTGATCTGGTCGTAGACCGGGACGCTGAAGGGGTTCAGCGACACGTTGCTGACGCTCTCCGAGTAGCCGGCGCTGCCGTTCTGGTACCAGAGCGGGATGGCGCCCATGTCGTCGCGGAGGACTTCCTCGGCCTGCTGGAAGAGTCCGACGGCCTTCGCGGTGTCGGTCTCGGCGTTGGCCTGGTTGACCAGCTTGTCGAACTCGGGGTCGGTGTACTTGCCGTCGTTGGACGAGGCGTTGGTGTAGTACAGCGGCTGGAGGAAGTTCTGGATCAGCGGGTAGTCCATCTGCCAGCCGGCGCGGAAGGGGCCGTTGAGCTTCTGCGTGGTGACCTGGTTGCGGTAGTCGGCGAAGGTGCCGACGGGGTTGCCGACGCAGGCCTGGTCGTTGCCGAGGGCCCGGTTGATGGAGTTGCAGACGGCGTCCACCCACTCCTTGTGGGAGCCGGTGTCGGCGTTGTACGAGATCTTCATGGTGCCGCCGGGGATGCCGCCGCCCTCGGCGACCAGCTTCTTCGCCTCGGTGGGGTTGTACGTGCAGGCGTCGCCGCAGATGTTCTTGAAGCCGCCGTCCTCGCCGAGGACCGGGGAGGTCCAGTCGACGGCCGGGGTCCGGGTCTTCTGGAAGATCGTCTCGGTGATCTGGTTGCGGTCGATCGCCATGGAGAGACCGGTGCGGAGCTTCTCCTGACCCGGCTTGTTCCAGGCGGGGTCGTAGAACGGGAACGACAGGGTCTGGATGATGCCGGCGGGGACGTTGATGTACCGGTCGCCGAGGTCGGCTTGGACGTTCTTGAGCTGGGCCGCGGGGACGTCGTCGACGAGGTCGAGGTTTCCGGCCGTCAGGTCGGTGTAGGCGGTGTTGTTGTCGGTGTAGACCTTGAGGGTCACGCCGCCGTTCTGGGCCTTGTCGGTGCCGGGGTAGGCGTCCCACCGCTTGAGGGCCATCTCGGAGCCCTTGGTGTAGGAGTCGACGGTGTAGGGGCCGTTGCCGACGGGCTTCGAGAGCCAGGCGGCGTGGTCGTCGTAAAAGGCCTGGGGGAGCGGAGAGAAGGCCGCGTAGCCGAGGGTGATGGGCCAGGTGGAGAACTTCTGGGTGAGCTTGACCGTGAAGGTCTGGCCACCGGTCACCTTGAGGCCGGACATGGTCTCGGCGGTGGGCTCGCCCTCCTCGGGGTGGACCTGGTCGTAGCCCTCGATCTGGCCGAAGAAGTAGGCGTTCTTCTGATTGTTCTTCAGGTGGGCGCCGTAGTTCCACGCGTCGACGAAGGACTTGGCCGTCACCTTCTCCCCGTTGGAGAAGGTCCAGCCGTCCTTGACCGTGATGGTGAAGTTGGTCGAGTCGGTGGTCACGATGCTCTCGGCGAGCATGTCCTTGGCCTCGCCGGTCTTCGGGTCGTACTGCTTGAGGCCGCGGAAGATCATGGACAGGACCTTGCCGCCCTGGACCTCGTTGGTGTTGGCCGGCTCCAGTGGGTTCTGCGGGTCGCCCCACGAGGAGGTCACGATGCCGTCGGCCCCTCCGCCGCCGCCGCTGTCGTCGCCGCCGCCACAGGCCGTCGCCGTGAGGGCTACGGCGATGGCCAGTGCGGCCCACTTGGCGTGCGTGGCTCCGCGCATGGAGTGCCTCCCATATGTGCCTAACTCTGACTTAGGCCCCAATATCACTCGATATTGACGGGTATGCACTTTTAGAGCACCCGGACGGTCGCCCTGGGGCAGCCGGGACGCATGGGAGGCCCTCCAGGGGTGTCGAGCGCCGACGGCACCGTACGCCGAAGGGCGCCCCGGTCCAGTACGGACCGGGGCGCCCCTCGTCGTGCCGTGCGCCTCATACTTCGGCGCGTCAGTACGTCAGTGCGTCAGTGTCACCGGGACGACCTGCTTCTCCTCGGCGAAGTGGCACGCCGAGAAGTGCGCGGCCGGGGTGTCCACACCCTGGAAGCGCTGCGGGATCGCGAGGAGCGGAGTCTCCTGGGAGCACTTCTCCTGCGCCTTCCAGCAACGGGTGCGGAAGCTGCAGCCCGACGGCGGGTTCGCCGGCGAGGGGACGTCACCGGTGAGGATGATCCGCTCGCGGTGGGCGCGGGCCTGCGGGTCCGGCACGGGCACCGCGGAGAGCAGCGCCTGCGTGTACGGGTGCGTCGGGTGCTCGTAGATCTCCTCGTCCGTACCGATCTCGGCCATCTTGCCGAGGTACATGACGCCGACGCGGTCCGAGATGTGCCGGACGATCGACAGGTCGTGCGCGATGAAGAGGTAGGAGAGGTTGAACTCGTCCTGGAGCTTCTCCATCAGGTTGATGACCTGCGCCTGGACGGAGACGTCCAGGGCCGAGACCGGCTCGTCGCAGATGATGATCTCCGGGTTGAGCGCGAGGCCTCGGGCGATGCCGATGCGCTGGCGCTGACCGCCGGAGAACTGGTGCGGGTACCGGTTGATGTACTCGGGGTTCAGACCGACGACGTCGAGGAGCTCCTGCACCTTGCGGCGCCGGTCGCCCTTCGGGGCCACCTCGGGGTGGATGTCGTACGGCTCACCGATGATGTCGCCGACCGTCATACGCGGGTTGAGCGACGTGTACGGGTCCTGGAACACCATCTGGATGTTGCGGCGGACGGCCTTCAGCGCGCGCCCGGACAGCCTGGTGATGTCCTGGCCCTTGTAGAAGACCTCGCCGGCGGTGGCCCGCTCCAGGTTCATCAGGAGCTTGGCGACCGTGGACTTGCCACAGCCGGACTCGCCCACGATGCCGAGGGTCTCGCCCTGGTAGAGGTCGAAGGAGACCCCGTCCACGGCCTTGACCGCGCCGACCTGCTTCTTGAACAGGATGCCCTGCGTCAGCGGGAAGTGCTTCTGCAGGTTGCGCACCTGGAGGATCGGCTCGCCACGGCCCACAGGGGCGTCGAGGGCGGCGGCCACGGCCTCGTCGTTCTTGCTGAGGTCAGCCATGGATCGTCTCCTTCCAGAAGTGGCAGGCGCTCTTACGGCCCGGGAGATCCGAGCCGTCCTGCTCGGTGACCGGCGCCAGGGCCGGGATCTCCGTACGGCAGATGTCGTCGGCCTTGGGGCAGCGCGGGTTGAAGGCGCAGCCGGTGGGCACGCGGAGCAGGTTCGGCGGGAGGCCCTTGATCGCGTAGAGCTCCTGGCCCTTCTGGTCCAGGCGCGGGATCGAGTCCAGGAGACCCCGGGTGTACGGGTGCGCGGGGCGCCCGTACAGCTCGTGCACCGGGGCCTGCTCGACGATCCGGCCCGCGTACATCACGGCGATCTTGTCCGCGACGTCGGCGACGACGCCGAGGTCGTGGGTGATCAGGATCAGACCCATGTTGTATTCCTGCTGGAGCTCCGCGAGGAGGTCCATGACCTGGGCCTGGACGGTCACGTCGAGAGCCGTGGTGGGCTCGTCGGCGATGATCAGGTCCGGCTCCAGGGCGAGCGCCATGGCGATCATGATGCGCTGGCGCATACCGCCGGAGAACTGGTGGGGGTAGTCCGAGACCCGCGCCCTGGCGGCGGGGATCTTGACCTTGTCCATCAGCTCGATGGCCTTGACCTGGGCGTCCTTCTTGGACAGGCCCTGGTGCACCCGGAACATCTCGCCGAGCTGGTAGCCGACGGAGAGGACCGGGTTGAGGGAGGACAGCGCGTCCTGGAAGATCATCGCGATCTTCCGGCCGCGGATCTTCCGCCGCTCCTCCTCGGACATCTTCAGCATGTCCTCGCCGCGGAACAGGATCTCGCCCTGCGGGATCTTGCCCGGCGGCATGTCGAGGATGCCCATGATGGCCTGCGCGGTCACGGACTTGCCGGAGCCGGACTCGCCGAGGACGGCGAGGGTCTCGCCGGCGTTCACCGAGTAGTTGACTCCGTTGACCGCCTTGGCCACACCGTCACGGGTGTGGAACTCGACGTGCAGGTCGCGGACTTCGAGCAGCGGACCGTTGTGGTCGGCTCCCCCGCGCGGCGCGGGGACAGTCGCGGTGTTGTCGATGATGCTCATCTTTTACGCCCTCCTCAGCGCAGCTTGGGGTCGAGGGCGTTGCGGACGGCTTCGCCGAGCATGATGAACGCCAGAACAGTGAGGCTCAGCATGATCGAGGGCCAGAGCAGGACGTGCGGGGCCACTCGGATCTGGGCGACACCCGCGGAGATGTCGACACCCCACGAGACGGTCGGGGCGGCGAGGCCCAGGCCGAGGAACGACAGGGTGGCCTCGGCCGAGATGTAACCGCCGAGCGCGATGGTCGCGACGACGATCACGGGGGCCATGGCGTTGGGCAGGATGTGCCGGAAGAGGATCCGGGTCGTGCCGGCGCCGAGGGCCTTGGCCGCGTGGACGTAGTCGGCCTGCTTGACCGTGATCACGGCACCGCGCATGACGCGGGTGATCTGGGTCCAGCCGAGGAACGCGAGGGCGAAGACGACGACCCAGACGGTCCGCTCGACGAAGGCCTGCAGGACGACCATGGCGCCGAGCAGGAACGGGATGCCGAAGAAGACGTCGGTCAGGCGGGACAGGACCGCGTCGACCCAGCCACCGAAGTAGCCGGAGATCATGCCCATGACGCCGCCGACGAGGGTGACGATCGCGGTGACGCAGACGCCGACGATGATCGACGCGCGGGTGCCGTGGATCAGTCGGGCGTAGACGGATCGGCCCTGCTGGTCGTAGCCCAGCCACTCGGGCGAGCCGATGTTGCCCAGCTCGGGCTTGCTCAGGAAGTGGTGGACCAGGTCACCGACGGTCGGGGACGCGCTGGTGAAGAGGGTCGGCCACGCCGAGATCAGCAGCAGCAGCGCGATCAGCACCGAGGAGACGATGAAGTAGGGGTTGCGGCGCAGGTCGGCCCAGGCATCGCCCCAGAGGCTGCGGGCCTTCTCCGCCTTGGCCGCCGGAGCGGACGCGTCCACCGAGGGGGTGGCGACGGCGTCCTCGACTGCGGTGGCGGTCTTGGTCACGTCAGGCATACCGGATCCTCGGGTCCAGGACCGCGTACAGCAGGTCGATGAGCAGGCTGGTGACGAGGTAGACGATCACCAGGATGGTGACGAGGCCCACCAGGGTCGAACCTTCGCGCCGGGAGATCGACTCGGCGATGACGCCGCCGATTCCCTTGATGTTGAAGATCGCCTCGGTGACGACCGCGCCGCCCATGAGGGCGCCGATGTCGGTGCCGAGGAAGGTGACCACGGGGATCATCGAGTTGCGCATCAGGTGGACGCCGATGACACGGCGCCGCGGCAGGCCCTTGGCGACGGCCGTACGCATGTAGTCGGCGCGCAGGTTCTCCGCCATGGACGTACGGGTGAGTCGCGCCACATAGGCGAGGGAGAGACCGCCGAGCACAATGGCCGGAGCGATCATCTCGCTCAGGACCGGCTCGGTACTGACGTTCGGTGCGATCCACCCCAGGTTGAAGGCGAACACCATCTTGATGATGTAGCCGAGAACGAAGACCGGGATCGAGATGATCAGCAGGGTGAAGATCAGGATCGCGTTGTCGGCCATACGGCCGGCGCGCAGACCGCCGATGATGCCCAGGCCGATGCCGAAGATCAGCTCGATGGCGAACGCGAGGGCCGCCAGCTGGAGCGTGATGGGGAACGCGTCGCCGAGCACTTCCGTGACTGGGCGTCCGTTACGGATCTGGGTACCGAAGTCCTGGTGCCAGATCATGTCCCACATATATGTGACGTACTGCACCCACTGGGGCCGGTCGAGGCCCAGCTCATGGCGCTTCGCGGCGAGGGTCGCCGGGTCGGCGCCCTTGTCGCCGAACATCGCCAGCACGGGGTCACCGGGCAGGCTGCGCACCATGAGGAAGATCAGCAGGGTCGTCCCGATGAATACCGGGATCATCTGGAGCAGTCGTCGTGCGACATAACGCCCCATCATGCCTCCGTTGAGATGTGACAGCGGCAACCGACGGGCCCTCCCCCGACGCCATACCCGGTTTCGGGCATGGTGATGTCGTGGAAGGGCCCCCCAGCCGCTGCGTAAGGCACCGAGACGGGACTGACGATCCGTCAGTCCCGAGACGGCGTGCGGACTACGCTTGGGTGATTACTTCTTGACCTCGACGCCGGTCAGGATCGGGTCGCCGTCCTGGCCGTAAGCCACGCCCGAAACCTTCTCGGAGTAGCCCGCGTTGACCTTGTAGTACCAGAGCGGGATCGACGGCATGTAGTTGACCAGGTCCTTCTCGATGGCCTGGAACTGCTTCACGGACTCGTCGAGCGTCGCCGCGGAGTCGGCCTTGGCGATCTTGGCGTCCAGCTCCTTGTTGGAGAAGTCGCCCTGGTTGCCGGCCGCACCCGTACGGAACAGGTCGGAGATGAAGTTGGCGTTCACCGGGTAGTCGAGCACCCAGCCGGAGCGGTAGAGCGACTTGACCTGCTTGGTCTTACGAGCGGTCAGGTCGGCCTGGAAGTCCGGCTTGCCGTCGCCGACGCACTGGACGGTCGTGGCCTGGGTGATGGAGTTGCAGACAGCGTCCACCCACTCCTTGTGGCCACCGTCGGCGTTGAACTGGATGGAGATCTTGTTGCCGGGGACGCCGCCGCCGGCCTTGATGAGCTCCTTGGCCTTCGCCGGGTCGAACTTGGTGACGCCGGCGCCACCGTCCTCCTGGAAGCCCAGGACACCCTTGGCGACCCAGCCGGTCGCGGGCTCACGCGTACCCTGCAGCACCGTCTTGGTGATGGTGGCACGGTCGATCGCCATCGACAGACCCTGGATGACGCGCGGGTCGACCTGCTTCGGCTTCTTCCACTGGTCGGAGTAGAAGGCGACGGCCAGCGTCTGGACCGCGGAGTACGCCTGGTCCACGGCGCGGTCGCCGAGGTCCTGGCGGTAGACCGGGAGGTCCTTCGGCGCGATCTGACGCAGGACGTCGACGTTGCCGGACTTCAGGTCCTCGTACGCGGCCTCGAGGGTGGTGTAGTTCTTGAAGACCACACCGCCGTTCTTCGCCTTGTTCGGGCCCTTGTAGCCGTCGAATCGAGTGATCTCGATCTTCTTCTTGTGGTCCCAGCTCTTGAACTTGTAGGGACCGTTGCCGACCGGCTTCTGGCCGCCCGCGGTCGGGTCCTTGTAGAAGGACTCGGCCATCGGCGCGAAGACGATGTAGGCCAGCTTGTGACCGAAGTACGGGACGGCCTTCGAGAGCTCGATCTTGAAGGTGGTCTCGTCGACGACCGACAGACCCTCGAGCTTGTCGGCGGTCTGCTTGGCACCCTCGGCGTCCGGGTGCACCTTGTCGTAGCCCTTGATGTCCGCGAACCAGGACGCGAGGCCCTGGGCGTTCTTCAGGCTGGCGTTCCAGTTCCACGCGTCCACGTAGGACTTCGAGGTCACCGGGGTGCCGTCGTGGAAGGTCCAGCCCGGCTTGAGCTTGACCGTCCACGTCTTCGAGTCCGTCGTGGTGACCGACTCGGCGTTGATCATCTCCAGCGAGCCGTCAGCCTTGTAGTCGACCAGGGTCGAGAACAGGCCGGCCATGACGGCGGAGCCGTTGGACTCCATCGTGTCACCGGTGAGCAGGGGCTTCTCAGGCTCGCCCAGCTCGACAGAGAAAATTCCGTTCGGGTCAACAGCGCCCTTGCCGTTGCCGGCATCGTCGCCCTTACCCCCGCCACAGGCGGTCGCAGCCAGGGCGACGATGATCGCGCCCGTTACCCACTTGGCGCTCTTGGCACCGCGCATGGGTTCCTCCTCATGAGTCCACTTTGTCACTACAAGAGGGGCACTTCGAGATTCGCCGACACCCCTGACGGCGTTGCACTCAAGTACCCCGAGTGTGCTCGTGAGTCGGCACTCCCCACAGTGCGTGACCCATTGACCCGAGCTCAATGACGCCAACTATTAAGTACGCCCGGGCTGTAAACCACACTTAAGTGGTCTCGTTTTGACAACATCACCAAGGCCCCGGATACCGAAATACGGACAAACTGAGCACAGACAGACACCCCCGAAACGGACCGTTAACACACGTACCGGAGAGCGATGGCCGATATGCGGACACTCGACCTTCGAAATGAAGTTGACGGAACTTGACGAAAAGCCCGGATCCCCACACAAGTCTGTGGGGGTCCGGGCTCCGGTGCTGACGCTATGTCAGTCGAGAGCGGCGAAGATCACAGGTCGATGATCTACCCCGCCGCCCTCGGACGTATGCGGCCTTGCTCAGCCGTTCTTGGCGCGGGAAGACGCACGGCCGCGCGCGTTCTGGTCCAGGATGACCTTGCGGATACGCACGGCCTCCGGGGTGACCTCGACGCACTCGTCGTCGCGGCAGAACTCCAGCGACTGCTCGAGCGACAGCTTGCGCGGCGGGACGATCGCCTCGAAGGAGTCGGCGGAGGCGGAGCGCATGTTGGTGAGCTTCTTCTCCTTGGTGATGTTCACGTCCATGTCGTCGGAGCGGGAGTTCTCGCCGACGATCATGCCCTCGTACACCTCGGTGCCGGGGTCGGTGAACAGGACACCGCGCTCCTGGAGGTTCGTCATCGCGAAGGCGGTGACGGCGCCGGCGCGGTCGGCGACCAGCGAACCGTTGTTGCGGGTCGTCAGCGTGCCGAACCACGGCTCGTGGCCCTCGTGGATCGAGTGGGCGATGCCCGTACCGCGGGTGTTGGTGAGGAACTCCGTACGGAAGCCGATGAGGCCACGGGACGGAACGACGAACTCCATGCGGACCCAGCCGGAGCCGTGGTTCGACATGTTGTCCATACGGCCCTTGCGGACACCCATGAGCTGGGTGACGGCGCCCATGTGCTCCTCGGGCACGTCGACCGTGAGGCGCTCGACGGGCTCGTGGGTCTTGCCGTCGACCTCCTTGGTGACGACCTGCGGCTTGCCGATGGTGAGCTCGAAGCCCTCGCGGCGCATCTGCTCGACCAGGATGGCGAGCGCGAGCTCACCACGGCCCTGGACCTCCCAGGCGTCGGGACGCTCGGTGTCGAGGACGCGGAGCGAGACGTTACCGATCAGCTCGCGGTCCAGACGGTCCTTGACCTGGCGGGCGGTGACCTTGCGCTGCTTGACCGCGGACTTGGCGTCCGCGCCCTTGCCCGTGCCACCGCGGCCGACGAGCGGCGAGGTGTTGGTACCGATGGTCATGGAGATGGCCGGCTGGTCGACCGTGATCAGCGGAAGCGCGATCGGGTTCTCCGGGTCGGCCAGGGTCTCGCCGATCATGATGTCGGGGATACCGGCGACGGCGCAGATGTCACCGGGGCCGGCGACCTCGGCGGGCTTGCGGGTGAGCGCCTCGGTCATCATCAGCTCGGTGATGCGGACGTTGGAGATCGTGCCGTCCCGCTTGATCCACGCGACCGTCTGGCCCTTGCGCAGCTCGCCCTGCTCGACGCGGAGCAGCGCGATGCGGCCGAGGAAGTTGTCGGCGTCCAGGTTGGTGACGTGGGCCTGGAGCGGGGCCTCCTCGTCGTACGACGGGGCCGGGACGTGCTCCAGGATGGTGGAGAAGAACGGCTCCAGGCTGTCGCTGTCCGCGGGAACGGTGCCGTTCTCCGGCTTGGTCAGCGAGGCGATGCCGTCACGGCCGCAGGCGTAGACGATCGGGAACTCGATCTGGTCCTCGTCGGCGTCGAGGTCCAGGAAGAGGTCGTAGGTCTCGTTGACGACCTCGTCGATCCGGGAGTCCGGACGGTCCGTCTTGTTGATGCAGAGGATGACGGGCAGGCGCTGCTGGAGGGCCTTGCGCAGCACGAAGCGGGTCTGCGGGAGCGGGCCCTCGGAGGCGTCCACGAGGAGGACGACCGCGTCCACCATCGACAGACCGCGCTCGACCTCGCCACCGAAGTCGGCGTGGCCCGGGGTGTCGATGATGTTGATCGTGATCGGGGCCCCGCCGTCCTTGGGGTGATACTTCACCGCCGTGTTCTTGGCGAGGATCGTGATGCCCTTCTCACGTTCCAGGTCGTTCGAGTCCATCATGCGGTCGTCGAGCTGCTGGTGGGCGGCGAAGGCACCGGCCTGCTTGAGCATGGCGTCGACGATGGTCGTCTTGCCATGGTCGACGTGGGCGACGATGGCGACGTTACGGATGTCGTGGCGCGTGGGCATGGGTGCTTGCGCTTCTCTCGGATCGTGGGATGCGGCGTCAGTTCCTCGTACGCCCGCCGGGCGGACGCGCCACGGCTATGTCCTATGGTACGGGGCTGCCGCGCAAGGGGCTTCCCCGCCCGGGATCCGAGAGGTTTTACTGAGGGGTTCGGGCGTGCATCGGGGGGTGCTGGGCGGCCTGTGGGTCGGCCGTGGATCGGCGGTGCGTCGACGTGGATCGGTCGTGGGTCGGCCCGGGTCGGCCGTGGGTCGGCCGTGGGTCAGCCTTGGGTCGGCCGTGGATCAGCCGTGGTGGGTCGGCCGCGGGTCAGCCGTGGATCAGCCTGGGTCGGCCGTGGGGCAGCCGTGGGTCGGCCGTGGTGCATCGGTGTGGTGCCGGCGGTGCGACTGCGATGTGGTGCCGGCGGTGCGACTGCGATGTGACAGTGGACGGCCGGGTCAAGCGGCCGACGCGATCCTGCCCGCCGGGATCACCGGCGGGCAAGGAACTTGAGCTGCTTCTGAGGTTGTGACCTGCGGTTTCGGCGGCTTTGGAGCTTTCAGCGGTTTCGCTCTGCTCCCTTGGAGGATTCGGGCTTCTTGAAGCCGATGTCCTGGTAGCGGGGGGCGCCGAGGCCCCAGGCCCCCGCGTTCACGATGTCGGCCTTGGCGGCGACGAGCTGAGGACGCTGGTAGAGGGGGATGGAACCGGCCGCGGCCCAGATCCGGGCGTCGGCCTGGCGGACGAGCTCGCGGGCCTCCTCCTCGTCGAGCGTCCCCGCCGCCTGGTCGAAGAGCTGGTCGATGCGGTCGGTGCCGACCCGCGAGTAGTTCTGCTCGACCAGGAGCGAGCCGTCCGAGGCGGGCTCGGGCTTGGCGAAGATCGGCCGGGCGTCGGTCGCCGGGAAGGCGGAGGCAGGCCAGGAGTAGAGGGCCAGGTCGTAGTCGCCCGCGGCGACGTGGTCCTTGAAGAAGCTGTCGTCGGAGACCTTGGTGACCTGCGTACTGATCCCCACGGCGTCGAGCATCCGGACGATCCGGTCGCCCACCGCCCGGAGCGACTCGGAGCCGGGTCCGGAGGGCAGGACGAAGCGGAGGCTGAGCGGCTTGCCGTCCTTGCCGAGGGCCAGCGCGGCGTCGGGCGCGGTCACCGGGGCCGCGGTGCCGAGCGGGGCATAGGCCCCGGCCACGCCCCGGTCCGGCTTGGCGACCGGCTTGGCGGCCCGGGGCCCGGCGCCCGTGCCGGTGTCGAGTGCCTCGGCCCGGGCGAGGAGCGCGGCCCGCTGGCCGGCGGCGGCTGCTGCCGGGGCGAGGATGTTGGTGCCGTTCTCGGGGCCGCCGGCGCCGATGACGGGAGCGGGAACGTTCCTGCGGTCACCCGGCTTGTCGTCGCCGACGATGTAGAGGCCCTCGTCGGAGGCGGTGTCGGCCGCCTTCTTGTCGGAGGCGGTGTCGCCCGCCTTCTTCTTGGCGTCGCCGGAGCCCTCGGCCTTCTCGCCGGTCTTCTTCTTCTCCTTCTCCGCCTCGCTGCCGGCCTCGGTGCCGTCCTTCGTGCCGGCCGGCTTCCGGAGCGCCCCGCCCGGGACCCAGCCCGCGTCGGCGAGGAGCGCCCGCGCCTCCTTGGTGTCCTGGTCGCCCAGCGCGTCGCTGCTGTCCGCGTAGGCGGCCTGACCGGCGAGGGCCAGGTGGCTGCCGGGGGGCGTCGCCGGGAGGCCGAGCGGCTTGAGTACGGATTCGGCCAGTTCCTGGCGGTTGATGGCGCGGGCCACCGCCCGCCGTACCCGCTCGTCGGCGAGCGCGCCGGACTCGCCGTTCAGCGAGAGCTGGGTGTAGGCGGGCTCCAGGGACTTGCGGACCACGAAGCCGGCGAGGGTGTTCTGCTGGGTCGCGTACCGGACGATGGCGTCGTGGTTCTTCTTCCGGGCGGCCTGGACCTCCTTCGACTTCTCCCCGTCGGAGCCGTGGGCGAGGGACCAGGACTTCAACGCCTTGGAGGGGGTGATCGCCGAGCCGGGGCCGTGGGCGAGGGCCGCCTGCGCGCCGTTCCGGCCGGCGCGGGCGTCCCGGAGCGCGCGCTCGATCCGCTCGGCCGTGGAGCGGTCGATCTCGGCCAGGTCGAGCTTGCCCGCGGCGAGGGCTGTGGCGCGGTCGGCCCGCGGGACGGCCTTGAGGACGAGGCTGTCGAGCTTGGCGGCCTGCCCCCACCAGCGGGGGTTGCGGGCGAGGGTGACATCACCGCTCTTCCGGTCGATCGACTTCAGCAGGAACGGTCCTGCAGTGGCCTTCAGGGTGGTGCGCGCCCCGTCGTTGAAGGCGTTCGGGGACCCCATCACCTGCTTCGGGTAGAGCGGGGTGAAGAGGGACTGCCAGTCGGCGTAGGGCTTGGCGAAGGTGACCCGCACCTCCAGGTCGTTCTTGCCCCGCTCGATCTTCTCGATCCGCTCGTAGCCGGAGTTCCGGGCGGTCCAGTAGGCGGTGTCGCGGCCGCTCAGCGCCCGCCACTGGGCGACGAAGTCGGGGGCCCCGATCTCGCGCCCGTCGCTCCACACCGCCTGCTGGTGGAGCTTGTAGAGGACGACCTGCTTGGGCTCCGTCTCGACGACCCGCGCGGACTCCAGGTAGTCCGGGTTCAGCCGCGGTCTGCCCCGCTCGTCGATCGTGTAGAGGGAGGGGAGCACCGCCCCGGCGATGCGGGAGGTGGCGCCGTCGGCGTCGGCCTGGAAGCTGTTGAGGGTGGTGGGCAGCGCGTCGACGGCCCAGCGCAGGGTGCCGCCGTCGGCCACCTGCTCGCGCGAGGCGGGCGCGTTGTCCTGCGCGGCGGCCTGGGCCTCGCCTCCGTCGTCGGAGCTGCAGCCGGCGAGCACGGTGACGGCGAGGACCGCGCTGGTGAGGGTGGCGACGGAGCGGAGCGTGCGGGAGCGGGGGCTCATGGAGCATGTCCTCCCGCGAGGGGCGCCGAACTGGGACATGACTTGTACCCCTTCGTCCAGATTTATGCCATTTGGAGATGATCAGACCTATTGCTCATACACTGAAAAGGACGGAGCGGATCCGGCCACGGCGACACGGCGGCACGTCCGGCAAACCCCACTCGTGCGGCCCAACCGCCGGGGGCGGAGCGCTCCGGACGAGTGGAATCCCGGCGGAATCCCGTACGTACGACTTCCCAAGCGGTATGTGACGCGCGACACTCTCCGGAGTCGCTCACCGGAAGTCGCTCACGGAAGTCACTCGCGGAAGTGAGGGCAACCATGTCCGTTCAGGACGATCTGGCAGCCGTCAAGCGCTGCCTCGAAGACCTGGTCCGCACGGTCGGACAGCTGGAGCGCGGTATCGCCGCGGAGCGGGGCACGCCCCCGACGCCGACCGCGGGCCGCGCCGAGAGCCTGGGCGCCGAAGGCCTGGTGACCATCCCCGACACCCCGTACGACAGCGGGTTGTGGACGGACTCGGACGACGAGGGACTGGGAGCACGCGACCGCCACGCGCCATGACCGGTGGCCAGGGCGGCAGCCGACCGTAGGAGCCGACCGCAGGAGGCCCTGTTGGCCACAGGTACAGAACCCCCGACGGGCCAAAGATCCGCGACGGGGGTGCGCTCCCCGGGGCGCGCCGCCATCGCCGCCCACCATCTGCGCACCGACCGCTGGTGGCTCTCGCCGGCCGCCACCGCGGTCGGTCTGCTCGCCTTCGTGGCGTACTCGACCTGGCGGGCGTTCGCCGCCGCCGACTACTACGCCGCGCCCTACGTCTCGCCGTTCTACTCGCCCTGTCTGGCGTCGAACTGCGTCCCCATGGAGGGCGGACCGAACTGGGAGCTCTTCGGCAGCTGGTGGGGCCTCTCCCCCGCCCTGCTGATCCTGATCTTCCCGCTCGGCTTCCGGCTGACCTGTTACTACTACCGCAAGGCGTACTACCGGGGCTTCTGGGCCTCGCCCCCGGCCTGCGCGGTCGCCGAACCCCACCGCACGTACACGGGCGAGACCCGCTTCCCGCTCATCCTGCAGAACATCCACCGGTACTTCTTCTACGCGGCGCTGCCGGTCGCCGGAATCCTCACGTACGACACCGTGCTGACCTTCCGCGACGCCTCGTACGCCTGGGGGCACGCGGGGCTCGGGACGCTCGTCTTCCTCGTGAACATCGTCCTCATCTGGGCGTACACCGTCTCCTGCCACTCCTGCCGGCACATCGTCGGCGGCCGGCTGCGGCACTTCTCGAAGCACCCCGTCCGCTACCGGCTGTGGACCTGGACGGGGCGGCTGAACCGGCGCCACATGCAGCTCGCCTGGGCCTCGCTGATCAGCGTCGCCGTCTGCGACCTGTACGTGTACCTGCTCGCGACCGGCACCTTCGACGACCCGAGGTTCTTCTGACGTGAGCGTCTCCGACGTGAGCTTCTCCGACGTGAGGTTTCCCGACGTGAGGTTTTCCTGACATGGCAGTGGTGGAGCGACAGCAGTGGGACGTGGTCGTGGTCGGTGCCGGCGGGGCCGGGCTGCGGGCCGCGATCGAGGCGCGCCGGCAGGGCGCCCGTACCGCCGTGATCTGCAAGTCCCTCTTCGGCAAGGCCCACACCGTCATGGCCGAGGGCGGAATCGCCGCCTCCATGGCCAACGCCAACGAGCACGACGACTGGAAGACGCACTTCCGCGACACCATGCGCGGCGGGAAGTTCCTCAACCAGTGGCGGATGGCCGAGCTGCACGCCCAGGAGGCTCCCGAGCGGGTCTGGGAGCTGGAGACCTGGGGCGCTCTCTTCGACCGGACCCCCGACGGCCGGATCTCCCAGCGCAACTTCGGCGGCCACGAGTACCCCCGGCTCGCGCACGTCGGCGACCGGACCGGCCTCGAACTCATCCGCACGCTCCAGCAGAGGATCGTCGGCCTCCAGCAGGAGGACCACCGCGAGACGGGCGACCACGAGGCGCGGCTGAAGGTCTTCCAGGAGTTCACCGTCACCCGGATCCTCCGGGGCGCGAACGGCCAGGTCGCCGGGGTCTTCTGCTACGAGCGCGAGAGCGGCCGTTTCCACGTCCTTGAGGCGCCCTCGGTCGTCCTCGCGACCGGCGGCATCGGCAAGTCCTTCAAGGTGACCTCGAACTCGTGGGAGTACACGGGCGACGGGCAGGCGCTGGCCCTGCTCGCGGGGGCGCCGCTGGTGAACATGGAGTTCGTGCAGTTCCACCCGACCGGGATGGTCTGGCCTCCCTCGGTGAAGGGGATCCTCGTCACCGAGTCCGTACGCGGCGACGGCGGGGTGCTGCGGAACTCCGAGGGCAAGCGGTTCATGTTCGACTACGTCCCCGACGTCTTCAAGGAGAAGTACGCGCAGACGGAGGAGGAGGGCGACCGCTGGTACGAGGACCCCGAGCACAACCGGCGCCCACCCGAGCTGCTGCCCCGCGACGAGGTGGCGCGGGCCATCAACGCCGAGGTGAAGGCGGGGCGCGGCTCCCCGCACGGCGGGGTGTTCCTCGACGTGTCGACCCGGATGCCGGCGGAGACGATCCGGCGGCGGCTCCCCTCGATGTACCACCAGTTCAAGGAGCTGGCCGACGTCGACATCACGGCGGAGGCGATGGAGGTCGGGCCGACCTGCCACTACGTGATGGGCGGCGTCGCCGTCGACTCCGAGACGGCGGCGACGGTCGGCGTGCCCGGGCTCTTCGCGGCCGGCGAGGTGGCGGGCGGCATGCACGGCTCGAACCGGCTCGGCGGCAACTCGCTCTCCGACCTGCTCGTCTTCGGCCGGCGGGCCGGGCTGTACGCGGCGCAGTACGCGGTGTCCGGGGCGGGCTCCGGGGTCCTGGCAGCCGACGTCGAGGCCGCGGCGGCGGAGGCGCTGGCGCCGTTCGCGCCCGGGTCCTCAGGGGCGGCGGGGCCTCCGGAGAACCCGTACACGCTCCACCAGGAGCTCCAGCAGACGATGAACGACCTCGTCGGGATCATCCGGCGGGAGGGCGAGATGGCCGAGGCCCTGGAGCGGATCGCCGCCCTGCGGGAGCGGGCCCGCCGGGTCACGGTCGAGGGGCACCGGCAGTTCAATCCGGGCTGGCACCTCGCCCTCGACCTGCGGAACATGCTGCTGGTCGGCGAGTGCGTGGCCCGGTCCGCCCTGGAAAGGACCGAGTCCCGGGGCGGGCACACCCGGGAGGACCACCCGGCGATGGTGCGGGAGTGGCGGCCGGTGAACCTGCTGTGCCGTGTCGAGGGCGACGGCATCGGGCTCGAACGGGTCCGCACCGAGCCCATCCGTCCGGACCTCCTCGCCCTCTTCGCGCAGGAGGAGCTGGCGAAGTACCTCGCCGACGGCGAGCTGGAAGGGGAGCTGGGCCGATGAGTACGTACGACGCGCGGTTCCGGGTGTGGCGGGGCGACACCGACGGCGGCGAGCTGACCGACTACACGGTCGAGGTGCACGACGGGGAGGTCGTCCTCGACGTCGTCCACCGCCTCCAGGCCACCCAGACGCCTGACCTCGCGGTGCGCTGGAACTGCAAGGCGGGCAAGTGCGGTTCCTGCTCGGCCGAGATCAACGGACGGCCGCGACTGCTCTGCATGACCCGGATGTCGGTCTTCGCGCGGGACGAGGTCATCACCGTGACCCCGATGCGCGCCTTCCCGATCGTCCGCGACCTGGTCACGGACGTCTCCTTCAACTACGCGAAGGCCCGGGAGATCCCGGCCTTCGTCCCGCCGCCCGGGCTCGGCCCCGGCGAGTACCGGATGCGGCAGGAGGACGTGGACCGCTCGCAGGAGTTCAGGAAGTGCATCGAGTGCTTCCTGTGCCAGGACACCTGCCATGTGGTGCGCGACCACGAGGAGAACAAGGAGGCCTTCGCCGGGCCCCGCTTCCTCATGCGGATCGCGGAGCTCGACATGCACCCGCTGGACGCGGCGGAGGAGACCGGGACCGACCGGCGGAGGAGCGCGCAGGAGCAGCACGGGCTCGGCTACTGCAACATCACCAAGTGCTGTACGGAGGTGTGCCCGGAGTCCATCCGGATCACCGACAACGCGCTGATCCCGCTGAAGGAGCGGGTCGTGGACCGGAAGTACGACCCGCTGGTGTGGCTCGGGAACACCATCAGGCGGCGGAAGGCGTAGCGGACGTCGGGGGTTCGGACGTCGGCGGTTCGGACGTCGGCGGTTCGGACGTCAGGGGTGCCGCTCCCGCGCTCCACCGGCCGAGGACCGGCTCGGCGAGGGTGCGCGCGGGGCGGCACAGCGTCTGGCCGTGGCGGGTGAACAGCTCGTCGCGCGAGTCGAAGCGGCCGAGGTCCGTACGGAGGTGGGCGGAGAGGTCGCAGGGGGCGGCGGAGCCCGCGCACGCGGCCGGCGCGTCCCAGTCCACCGAGGTCCGGGCCACGGCCTCGAAGAGCGTCTCCGGACCGGAGTTGGTGAAGCCGTCCGCGCTTCCGTCCGTACGCTCGCCGCTGACGCCGAAGAGTTCCGCCACCGGCACCCAGGCGCCGTCGAGCAGGAACTCCGGCCAGGCCAGCAGGACCTCCTCGGGCACGAACGGGCGCAGCCTCGGGAAGCGCGGGTACCAGAAGGCGCCGTCGACCAGCAGGCCCCGCACCCGGGTGGGCACGTCGAGCGTCCGGGCCACCGCCTCCAGGACCGCCATGCGCTGGCTGCACGAGCCGCGGCCGAGCCGCAGCGTCCGCGACACGCGGCGCCGGTCCTCGACGGAGTAGACCGGCCGGACCGTCGAGGCGATGATCCCGTGGGCCACCTGGAGACGGGCGCGCTCCGTCGCCGCGCCCCGCTCGTCCGCCTCCCGCAGGACCCCCGCCGCGAACGCGGCGACCCGCGGGTGCTCCAGGTCCAGGATCGGCGTGGGGCGGGTGGACCCGGCGGCCTCCCACGACGGCACGGGGCCGGCGCCCCCGCCGGCGGTCCTGACAGCGGTCCTGACGGGCATCAGCAGGCGACTGGTCATGGCGTACTCCCCTCGGCGTGGCGGCGCGTCGGGCCGCCACGCCTCATCCTCCACCTCGGCGGGAAGGCCCTCGCATGCGGGGGCACGGCCGGCGCCGGGCCGATCCGGACGCCGCCGGTCCGGACTCAGTGCCAGCCCTCGCGGTAGGCCGCCCAGTCCCCCTCCTCCGCGGCGAAGTCGACGTACAGCGCCACTCCGAACCGCTCGCGGTCGTGGTCCGTGCGCCCGAGGCCGAGCCTCGTGCCGCGGACCGCGGCGGCCACGGTCTCCGCGTTCTCGTGGTGGCCGAGGTCGTCCTCGTGGAAGAAGGGGAGCCCCATCAGCAGGTCGGTGGTCTCGGGCGTCACTTCGAGGGCGAGGCTCGTCTGCTGGGCGACGTAGCCGCCGTACATGCCCTCCAGCGGCATCCAGGTGTCGTACGACATGACGGCGATCTGGTCGACGCGCCGGGCCACCTGCCCGAAGAACTCCTGCGACCACCACTTCTCGCTGCCGCTGAGCGCGCCGTTCACCGTGTGCGCGGCCGGCACCGGGTCGATCTGGTGGGCGGCGACCGAGAGCGGCACCTTCCGGGACCGGGTCAGCTCCCCGAGGTCGTCGAGGAGCGACAGGTAGTTCGTGTCGTCGGAGAGCAGCGGCTCCAGGTCGAAGTGGACCCCGTCGAAGCCGGCGTCCAGGATCTGCCGGGCCGAGGTGACCACGGCCGCCCGGGATTCGGCCTTGTCCAGACGCAGCCCGTCGGGCCCCTCGGTGGCGAGGACGTCGCCCAGCCAGGCCTGCACCCGGATCCCCGGCATCGTCCGGTGGACGGCGTCGATCAGCCACTTCGCGCGGGGGTACTTGGCCGCCGGCAGGGTGCCGTCGTGCCGCAGCGGCCCGGCGTGGACGTACAGGTCGCGTATCCCGGTGCCCTTGATCCGGGCCGCGAACGCCGCGAGGTCGGCGTCCTTCTTCCGGCCGTCGACCCAGGCGTGTCCGAGCCAGACGGCGTCCTTGCCCCGGGTCCGCGCGTCCTCCCTGACGTCGCCCGTGTAGTTGAGGCGCAGGGCGACCGCTCCGGCGAACAGGGGGACGACGAGCGCCAGCACCAGCCCGAGGACGAACCAGCGCCCCCGCCGCCACATGCCTCTCAACCGTCCGTTCACCCGAGCCCCCCAAAAGCCGTCCTGCCACTGGTGCCACCGTAGAGGCGGCCACCGACAGGGACGCCGAGCGGCCTCGAACGGTTTCCGGACGGCCTCGGTCCGGTCGCGAAGCCGCATACCCGGACATAGCCTCCAATCTGTGACGCGAATAGCCACCCGAACCCTTCTCGCGGTACTGGTGGCGGCGTGGTGGCTCATCGTGCCCGCCGTTCACGGTGCCCACGCCGACGACCCCGTCGTCCTGTCCCGGGAGGGTCAGATCACCGACCGGGTCGGAGCCCTCGGCGACCGCCGTACCTCGGTCGCCCAGGCCCTCGACGAGCTCTACGACGACCGGCGGATACAGCTCTTCGTCGTCTACGTACGGGACTTCTCCGGGCGATCCGCGCAGAGCTGGGCCGACGCCACCGCGGAGCGCAACGGCCTCGGACTCGACGACCTCCTGCTCGCCGTCGCCACCCACGACCGCCGGTACGGCTACTCCGCCGACCCGGCCTCCCGCTTCACCCAGGAGCAGCTCGACGAGGTGGCCCAGACCGCGATCGAACCGGCGCTGCGGCAGAACGACTGGGCGGGTGCCGCCATCGGCGCGGCGAACGGCTACTCCGCCGTCCTCGCCGGCCTGCCCGTCCCGGCGCCGTCGATCACCCCCGGCCCCGCCGACCCCGGCACGTCCGCCGACGACGGCACCTCGGCGTCCGACCTGGTCCTGCCGTTGGTGCTGGTCGGCGGCGCGGGCGCCGTGGCGGCCTACGCGTACACCAAACGGCGCAGGCGGACCGAGACCCGCACCACCCCGCAGGGCGGGCAGGGCTGGGGCGCGCCGAAGGAGCCCGTACCGCCGTCCCTGGACGAGCTCGACGGGCAGGCCGGGCAGACGCTGGTGGCCACCGACGACGCCGTCCGCACCAGCCAGGAGGAGCTCGGCTTCGCGTCCGCCCAGTTCGGCGAGGAGGCCGTGCGGCCCTTCACCGAAGCGGTGGCCTTCGCCAAGGAGCAGCTGACGGCCTCGTTCCGGGTACGGCAGAAGCTCGACGACTCCTTTCCCGAGGACGACTCGGCCCGCCGGACCATGCTTGACGAGATCCTCCGCCGCTGCGCCGACGCGAACGCCCGCCTCGACGCCGAGAGCGAGGACTTCGACCGGCTCCGGGCCCTGGAGCGGACCGCTCCCGAGGCGCTGGCCTCGGTCGAGACCGCCTTCCGCGAGCAGACCGGACGCATGGGGCTGGCCGAGGCGGCGCTGACCGCGATGCGCGAGCGGTACGCGGAATCGGCCGCCTCCCCCATCGCGGGCGACATCGAGCAGGCGAAGGACCGGCTGGTGTTCGCGACGACCCACATCAACGAGGCCCGCCAGCAGATCGACGCCGGGGAGAACGGCGCGGCCGCCGTGCACATCCGGGCGGCCGAGGGCGCCGTCGACCAGACGGCCCGGCTCGTCGAGGCCGTGGACCGGCGGGCGCTGGAGCTGGCCGAGGCGGTGGGCAAGCTGCCGGGCGCGCTCTCCGAGACGGACGCGGACCTCGCGGACGCCCGGGGCCTGTTGAAGGGGACGGCCGAAGGAGTCTCCACGGCCGACCTCCAGGGCCGGATCGCCCGTGCCGAGTCCGTCGTCGCCGAGGTGCGGCGCGGGGTGGAGGCAGGACGGTACGACCCGCTCGACGCACTGCGGCGGGTGGAGGAGGCCGACTCGGCGCTCGACGAGGCCCTGGAGGGCGCACGGGAGCGCGAGTCGGGCACTCGGCGCGCCCGCGCGCTCCTCGATCAGGCGATGCTGACGGCCCGTTCGGCGATCGGCGCGGCCGCGGACTACGTCACCACCCACCGGGGCGCGGTGGGCAGTGAGGCCCGTACGCGGCTGGCCGAGGCCCAGCGCCGCTGGGAGAAGGCGGGTTCGCTCGCCGCCGCCGAGGACCCGCAGGCCGCCCTCGCGGAGGCCCAGCAGGCGGACGCGCTCGCCCGGCGCGCCCAGGACCTCGCCGAGCAGGACGTCCGGACGTATGGGAACCCGAACGGCCTGGGCGGTGTAACAGGGGTGGGAGGAAGTGGTGGCGGCGGGCTCGGCGGGGCCGTGCTCGGCGGCATCATCCTCGGCGGACTGTTCGGCGGGGGAAGGGGAGGCGGACATGGGGGGTTCGGTGGAGGTTCCGGTGGGGGCGGCGGGGGGTTCGGGGGCGGAGGCTTCGGCGGCGGGCCAGGCAGCTTCGGCGGCAGCGGCACGCGCGGCCGGCGGGGCGGCGGCGGCCGGTTCTGAGGACGGAGCGTTCCGTCTTCCCCTTTCTGTCCCTCTCAAGGAGAAGAGCCATGAGCAAGCAGACCGTTCTCGGCCGGGTCACCCAGCTGGCGAAGGCCAACATCAACGCACTGCTGGACCAGGCGGAGGATCCGCAGAAGATGCTGGACCAGCTGATCCGCGACTACTCGAGCAACATCTCGGAGGCGGAGGAGGCGGTGGCCGCGACGATCGGCAACCTCCGGTTGATGGAGCAGGACCACCAGGAGGACGTGGCAGCGGCGAAGGAGTGGGGCGGCAAGGCGCTGGCCGCCAGCCGGAAGGCGGACGAGCTGCGGGCCGGCGGACAGGCGGCGGAGGCGGACCGGTTCGACAACCTCGCGAAGGTGGCGCTGAGCCGCCAGCTCCAGTCGGAGAAGGAGGCGCGGACGGCGGAGCCGACGATCGCCGCGCAGACCGAGGTGGTGGACAAGCTCAGGACCGGCCTCGACCAGATGAAGGCCAAGCTCGGCGAGCTCCGGGCGAAGCGCGACGAGCTGGTCGCCCGCGCCAAGTCGGCGCAGGCGCAGAACACGATGATGGACGCGGTGAAGGGCATCGACGTCCTCGACCCGACCAGCGAGCTGAGCCGCTTCGAGGACAAGGTGCGCCGGGAGGAGGCGAAGGCGATGGGCAAGCAGGAGCTCGCCGCCTCCTCGTTGGACGCCCAGTTCGAGCAGTTGGACGCGCTCTGCGACAGCGCGGAGATCGAGGCCCGGCTGGCCGCCCTCAAGGCCTGATCCGGTCCTGGCTCGGGATCCGGTCCTGGCCCGGGGTCTGGTCCTGGCCCGGGGTCTGGTCCTGGCCCGGGGTCCGGTCCTGGCTCGGGGTCCCGTCCTGGCTCAGGGTCCCGTCCTGGCTCGGGGTCCTGCCCTGGCCCGGGGTCCGGTCCTGGCTCGGGGTCCCGTCCTGGCTCAGGGTCCCGTCCTGGCTCGGGCGGGCGGTGTGGTGCGCCGCCCGCCGTGGGTGGCGTCGGTCAGAACATGCTGAGGAGCTGTTCGACCGTGGGTTCGGCCGTTCCCTCGCCGTCGGGCAGGGCCAGTTCGAACCAGACGGTCTTGCCGCGTGGTGTGCGGCGGGATCCCCAGGAGGAGCTGAGCAGCCCGACCAGCTGGAGGCCGCGTCCGCCCTCGTCGGTGTCCCTGGCCCGGCGGCGCCGGGGCTGGACCAGGCCGGCGTCCCAGACCTCGCAGACGAGGGTGCGGTCGCGCAGCAGGCGCAGCCGGATCTCTCCCTCGCCGTAGCGGAGCGCGTTGGTGACGAGCTCGCTGACGAGGAGTTCGACGGTGTCGATGAGCGGTTCGAGGTCCCAGCCCTTCAGCTGGGCGCGGGCCAGTTCGCGGGCGCGGCCGACCGAGCGGGGCTCCCTGGGCAGCCGCCAGTCGCCCACGGCTTCGATGGGCAGGCCCTGGATCCTGGCCATCAGAAGGGCGATGTCGTCCTCGCCGTGCCCGGTGTCCAGGCTGGTCAGGACCCGGTCGCAGACGTCTTCGAGCGGGCGGGCCGGGTCGGTGAGGGCGCGTCGGAAGGCGCTGAGCCCCTCGTCGAGGGGATGGTCGCGGGACTCGACGAGCCCGTCGGTGTAGAGGGCGAGGAGGGCGCCCTCCGGCAGTTCGACCTCGACCTCCTCGAAGGGTTCGCCGCCGACCCCGAGCGGCATCCCGGGGGGCACGTCGAGCAGCAGGGCCTCCTCGCCCGGTTCGACGAGCACGGGCGGGAGGTGGCCGGCGTTGGCGAAGGTGCAGCGGCGGGTGACCGGGTCGTACACCGCGTAGACGCAGGTGGCGAGGTAGACCTCGGAGAGTTCGGGGCCGCGGGACTTGTGCGTGCGGGACTGCTGCGTGCCGATGGGGGCGCCGAGGCCGCGGGCGATCTCGTCGAGGTGCGAGAGGACTTCGGCCGGCTCCAGGTCGAGCTGGGCGAGGGTGCGGACGGCGGTGCGCAGTTCGCCCATGGCGACGGCGGCCCGCAGGCCCCGGCCCATGACGTCCCCGATGACGAGGGCGGTGCGGTGGCCGGGCAGTTCGATGACGTCGAACCAGTCGCCGCCGACCTCGGTGGCGGCGGTGCCGGGGAGGTAGCGGCAGGCGATGTCGAGGCCCGCGGCCTCGGGGTCGCCGGGCGGGAGCAGGCTGCGCTGGAGGATGAGGGCCCGCTCGTGCTCGCGGCGGTAGAGGCGGGCGTTGTCGATGCAGACGGCGGCGCGGGCGGCGAGTTCGACGGCGAGGGCCCGGTCGCGCTCCCCGAAGGACTCGCTGCCCTTGGTCCGGGAGAACTGGACGAGTCCGACGACGGTGTCGTGGGCGACCATGGGGACGACCAGCGTGGACTGGACGAGCTCGCCCTCGGCTCCCGGCACCGTCCGGATCCTGCCGGTCCGCAGGGCCCCGGCGCACGGCGAGTTGAAGGGGTAGCGGTGGACGGCCCCGACCTCGATCGGTACGGGTCCGCAACAGCCGCCGCCCGGCCCGTGCCCCTCGTCGGTTCTGAGGGGGGTGTCCGAGACGGCGCTGGCGAAGGCGACCCTGCGGAGCTCGGCGCTGCCCGCCCCGTAGCCGACGTCGTGGGAGCTCCCCCACCGGCCCGGCGGCGCTTCGTCCCCGGTCAGCAGCCCCTGGTAGAGGTCGACGGAGGCGAGGTCGCAGAAGCCCGGGACGGCGACGTCGAGGAGCTCGCGGGCGGTGGCCTCCAGGTCGAGGGAGTTTCCTATGCGGGCGCCGGCCTCGTTGAGGAGGGCGAGGTTGCGGCGGGCGCTCGCCGCTTCGCGGGCCGCGTTGTGGCGGCGGGTGACGTCGATGCCGAGGCCCGCGACGCCGATCGGGCGGCCGGAGCCGCTGTGCACCCGGTAGAGGTTGATGGACCAGTGGCGGCGGTCCCTGGCGCCGGGTGCGGCGCCGACGATCTGGAAATCGGTGACGGACTCGCCGGTCTCCAGGACCCGTCGGAGGGCGGCGGTCATCCGGTCGGCCTCGGACCGGGCGAGGTAGTCGTGGACGGTCCGGCCGCGGTGGTCGTCGGCCGAGCCGCCGAAGACGGTGGCGAAGCGCTGGTTGGCCCGCTTCACGGTGAGGTCCGTACCGAAGAGGAGGAACCCGAAGGGAGATTGACCGAAAATCGCCTGGGAGGCGGCGAGGTCGGTCTCGATACGGCGGAGGGCGCGGACGTCGACGACGATGCACAGCGCGGCCCGCTCCCCGGACTGGGTCTCGCTCGGCATGACGTACATCTCGGCGATGCCGTGGGGCCGTTCCTCACCCGGCACACGGAAGGGGACGAGGCCCGTCCACTCCTTGCCGTCGAGGATCTCCTTGACCCGCCGGTGACCGCGCTCGCGCAGGTCGGCGGGCATGAAGGCCTCGACCGGGTCCTTGCCCCTGGCCTCCTCGGCGGTGACGCCGAAGAGGTCCACGGCTCGCCTGCTCCACTGCTCGACGAGCCCGTCGGGCCCGATCGAGAAGGACGCGACCCGGATGTAGTCATAGATCGAGCCGGGCGGGCTGCTCTGCCACATGACGCCGCTCGCCGTCTCGGATATCTCGCTCACGCGACCGTCCCCTCCAGCTCACCGCACCGGACCGGCCATTCCCGCAGTATTCAATACCGCAGGCCCCGACGGCACGACGTTCACGATCACAGGGTGGTCTCGTTCGTTTCGGACCGAGTACCGGTGATCGTTGTCCCACCCTGTTTACTCACCAGGGAGAGCCAGCTCGAACCATACGGTTTTGCCCGTCCTTCCCTTACGGGTCCCCCAGCGCCGTGCGGAACAGGCCACGAGACTGAGTCCGCGGCCCCCCTCGTCCTCCGGTCCGGCGGGCCTCTCCATCGGAGGATCCGGAAGCGGATCCGAAACCTCCACCAGCAGCGCCGGGTGGGGGACGGGGTCGGCCCCGTCGAGGCGGGGGCGGACGAGACGTACACCGATGGGTCCGGAGGCGTACCGCAGCGAATTGGTCACCAGCTCGCTGACCAGCAGGACGGTCACATCACCGAGGGCCGCGTCGAGCTCCCAGGCCCTCAGGGTTTCGCGCACCGCATGGCGGGCGGTGCGCACGGCATTGGCCTCTGCCGGGAAGTGCCACTCGGCACAGTCGCCGTCGGTGTCGATCACACCCGATCACTTCCCCAGCCGTGTGTCCGCAGGAAGGCCCACGTCCCATTCCAAGGGGACAATCTGCACATACCCGATATTCGGGGCGGGATATCGTGCCGGGCGCAGCAGCGGGCGCACGGTGGCACGAACGGCGTAGAGACTCAGTCGCGCGCTCCGTCGGCGGGGGCCCTCGGCAGCCTCAGGGCGGCCTCGGCGACGGCGGGGCGGTCCTGGTCGAGCCAGTCGACCGAGTCCAGCTCGTGCCGGGCGAGCCAGCGCAGCTCGTCGTGGTCCTCCAGCGGGCGCGGTTCGCCGGAGAGCAGCCGGGCGGTCCAGACCCGCAGGACGTATCCGGGCTTCAGCGGCCATTCGCCGGGGATGCGCTCGCCCGGTTCGGTCTCGACGCCGAGCTCCTCGCGCAACTCCCTGACCAGGGCCTCTTCGGGGCTCTCGCCCGCTTCGAGCTTGCCGCCGGGGAGTTCCCAGCGGCCGGCGAGTTCGGCGGGGGCGCTGCGGCGCGCGGCGAGCAGGCGCCCCCGGTCGTACACGGCTCCCGCGACGACGACCACGACACCGGGGTCGGTGCCGTGGTGGCGCTCGTGGGGTGCGCTGGGGTCGGTGGTGCGTTCCGTCATGGGCGCGAGCGTAGCCCGGGCCGGACGGCGATCGTCCGGCTCAGAGGGCCGGGCCGCCGATGCTCTCCACCCAGTAGAGCTGCTTGTGGCCGCGGTCGTCGAGGCTGTCCGCGATCTTCTGGGCCTCGTCCTTGGTCGCGTACCGCCCCACGCGGTAGCGGTTGCCGTTGTCGTCCTGCCGTATGACAAGCCAGGGAAGAACAACGCCACTGTCGCTCATCAGGCTTCTCCCTCCGCCGGTCCGGGCATCTCCAACGATCTCCGGGAAACCGCAATCCGCATATGCCGGAGCTTACGCCTGACCTTTACACAGCGGATATGTGTTTTCACAAAGAGATACGGATCGGCCGGTAACCGACGGAGGGAGGCCGAAGGTCACGCCCCGGGGGCGGCCTCGGAGGCGGCCCGGGGGACGGTCGGCACCGGCATCAGGACGGGGCTGCCGGCACCCTCGGGGTCCTTGCGGCAGACGTCGCCGCACTCGGCGTCGAGCGAGCAGCAGAGGGAGCAGACGGGCCCGGACCGGACGGGGCAGTCGGCGATGTCGGGCAGCTCGTACGCGGTCTCGCACTCCGCGCAGGTGTGGGTCGCCCGCTCGTCGACGGTCGCCGCCGCGACCGCCGCGGCCACCGGGTTCGGGCGGGCCAGGTAGTAGCGGCCCTTGGTCGCCCAGGCGATCAGCGGGCAGAGGACGAGGGACAGACCGGCCGCGATGAACGTGGAGAACGCCTCCGCGTACCTGCCGAAGAGACCGAAGAAGGCGAGGATCGAGACGACCGAGGCGATGACCATGGCACCGAAGCCGGCCGGGTTCACGGCGTAGAGGTAGGCGCGCTTGAACTCGATGTACGGGGGGCTCCAGCCGACCCGCTTGTTGATGACGAGGTCGGCGGCGACGGCCACGATCCAGGCGATGCCGACGTTGGAGTAGAACCCGAGCAGCTTGTTGAGGGCCGCGAACATGTTCATCTCCATCAGCGTCAGCGCGATGGCGAGGTTGAGGAAGATGTACCAGACACGGCCGGGGTGGCGGTGGGTGACGCGGGAGAAGAAGTTCGACCAGGACAGCGAGCCGCTGTAGGCGTTGGTGACGTTGATCTTGATCTGGGAGACGATCACGAAGAGCGCGGCGGCGGGCAGGGCGAACGAGCCCAGCCAGGGCTTGAGCGCCTCGATCTGCGGGGCGATCGGCTCCAGGGCGTGGGTCTTGCCGACGGCCTCCAGGGCGACGAAGGCGAGGAAGGCGCCGCCGAGCTGCTTGGCCGCGCCGATGACGACCCAGCCGGGTCCGGCGGCGAGCACGGCGAGGTCCCACCGGCGCTTGTTGGTCTCCGTCTTCGCGGGCATGAAGCGGAGGTAGTCGGCCTGCTCGCCGATCTGCGCGATCAGGGAGAGCGCGACGCCCGTACCGAGGCCGAAGCCGATCCACGAGAAGCCCGCGCCGGCCCCCTCCGTACCGCCGAAGGAGCCGAAGGCGCCCCAGGCGTCGGGGGCCTCGAAGGCGAGGACGGCGAAGGGCAGCACCATGCCGATGATCCAGATCGGCTGGGTCCAGGCCTGCACCTTGGCCAGCGCGCCCATCCCGCGGAAGACGATCGGTATGACGATCAGCGTCGTGACCAGATAGCCGATCTCGACCGGCAGGCCGACGGCCTGGTGCATGGCCTGGGCCATGATCGAGCCTTCGAGCGCGAAGAAGATGAAGGTGAAGGAGGCGTAGATGAGGGAGGTCAGCGTCGAGCCGAAGTAGCCGAAGCCGGCCCCCCGGGTGATCAGGTCCATGTCCAGGCCGTACTTCGCGCAGGCGCGGGCGATGGGGATGCCGGTGAGGAAGATGATCGCGGCGGCGGTGAGGATCGAGGCGAGACCGCTGCCGAAGCCGTAGGTGAAGACGATCGAGGCGCCGATCGCGAAGTCGGCGAGGTAGGCGATGCCGCCGAGGGCCGTGCCGGCCACGGTGGCGGGCGACCAGCGCCGGAAGGAGTGCGGCGCGTAGCGCAGCGAGTAGTCCTCGCGGCTCTCGTCGGCGGCCAGCTTGGCGTAGCTGCGGCGGGGCCCGGGCGGCGGCGCGACCTCCCCCAGGGCCTCAAGGGCCTGGGAGGTGCCCCCACCCGGCTCCGGGGTGGGTGTGGTGACGGTGTCCGTCATGAGGGTTCCTGTCGTCCGACCGGATCGCGGGTACGGAGCAGGAAGGTAGGAGCCGGGCATGACGACTCGTCGCGGTCCGCGATTGCCGGTCGGTTACACGGCCTGACGCGCCGTTAACTCGTGGTCACGCGGCCCGGACAGCCAGGCCCGCTCAGCGGTCGGCAGGGCGCCCCCCGAGGGCCCTGCACGCCGTGTCTATCGGACCGGCAGGTGGTAGGAGATGCGGTAGCGGTCGGCCGGGACCACGACGTCCGCCGTCTCGACGGCCCGCCCCGACGCGTAGTACGTCCGCTCGACGACCATCACCACATGGCCCGGCACCCCGCCGAGGGTCAGGAGCTCCTCGGCGAGGCCGGGGCGGGCGCCGACCTCCTCCACCACGTTGTCCACGACGACGTCGATGGCCGCCATCCGCTCGACGACACCGCAGCCGCCCAACGGGCCCTCCTCCGGCAGCATCACGGGCGTCCGGCCGGTGACCGCGAGCGGCTCCCAGGAGGTGGAGACCATCATGGGCTCACCCCCGTCCCGGTACACGTACCGCGTGCGCATCACCCGCTCCCCCGGTTCGATGCCGAGCCGGGCGGCCACCTCGGCGGCGGCCGGCTCCTGCTCGCTGCTCGACTCCCAGGTCCCCCGGGCCCCTTCGGCCGCCTGCTCCTGCCGGAACGGCGTGGCGCCGGACACCGGCCGGTAGCCGGAGCGGGCGATCCGGCGCGGCACCGGGCGCTCCCGCACGTACGTCCCCGAGCCGGACCGGCCCTCCACGAGCCCCTCGGCCATGAGCACCTTGCGGGCCTCCAGCGCGACGGTGTCCGACACCCCGTACTCCTCGCGGATGCGCGCCTGCGACGGGAGACGGGTGTGCGGCGGAAGCGAGCCGTTGGCGATCTTCTCCCGCAGATCGCTCGCCACGCGCAAATAGGCGGGCTGCTCACCGAATGTCACTGGACACTCCCCTCAGGTTGACTGACAGCTACAGACTGACAACCGTGGGTCGCGATTCGCAAGCATGGGCCAAAGTTTCACTCGAAGTGATGACAGGCTGGTGACAGGTATTGCTACCCACGGTCACCACGAGTAGGCGCGCCGCACCCCTTGACCTCTATTGGTCCAGACCAATACGTTCCTGCCAGCACGCTCCATCTCGCACGCTCCATCGCGCGCTCCACCTCGCACGCTCCATCCCGCAACGCGCCATCCCGCCTCGCACAGGAACGAGCCCATGCGCCCCAGAGCCCTGACCAAGCTGACCTTCGGCGCCGCCGCCGCGGCCACCCTCGGCCTCCTCGCCACTCTGGCCCCCACCGCCGACGCGCACCAACCCCCGCCGCAGAACTCCTCGCACGCGCCGACCCACTCCCTGAAGCGCATCGGGTACTTCACCCAATGGGGCATCTACGGAAGGAACTTCCAGGTCAAGGACCTGGAGACGAGCGGTACGGCCGCGAAGCTCAGCCACATCAACTACGCCTTCGGCATCGTCGGTTCGAACGGCAAGTGCCTGATGGGCAACGTCCCCGGCTCCGACCCGTGGGCCGACTACGCGCGCCCCGTCGACGCGGCCAACTCGGTGGACGGCGTCGCCGACACCGCCGAGCAGCCCCTCGCCGGCAACTTCAACCAGCTGCGCGAGCTCAAGGCGGCGAACCCCGGCCTCAAGGTCATGATCTCGCTGGGCGGTTGGAGCGGCTCGGCCCACTTCTCCGACGCGGTGCGCACCGACGCCGGCCGCAAGGCCCTGGTCGCCTCCTGCATCGACGTGTACATCAAGGGCAACCTGCCGGTCGACGGCGCCCGCGGTGGCGCGGGAGCCGCGGCCGGACTCTTCGACGGCATCGACCTGGACTGGGAGTGGCCCGGCTCGGACGGCGCCCCCGGGAACGTGATCCGCCCCGAGGACAAGCCCAACTTCACCAAGCTCGTACGGGAGTTCCGCACACAGCTCGACGCCTACGGGCGTTCGCTGCCCCAACGCAAGCGGTACGACCTCAGCGCGTACGTGCCCACCGCGCCCGCCAAGATCGACGCCGGCTTCGAAGTCGCCAAGATCATGCGGGACTTCGACTTCGTGAACCTTCAGGGCTACGACTTCCACGTCTCCGGCGAGACGACGACCGCCCAGCAGTCCGCGCTCTTCGCCAAGAACGACTGGAGCGTCGAAGGGACCGTGAAGTCCTGGCTGCGGCGCGGCGCCCCCGCCCACAAGCTCGTGGTCGGCATGCCCTTCTACGGCCAGGGCTGGACCGGCGTCACCGGCGGCGGCGACGGCCTCGGCCGGCCCGCGGCCGCCCCCGCCCCCGCCACCTGGGCGGCCGGATCCGAGGACTACAAGCACCTCAAGAAGCTCGCGGACTCCGGCACGTACAAGCTCTACCGCGGGCACAGGAACGGCCACGCCTGGCTCTTCGACGGCACCACCCTCTGGACCTACGACGACCCCACCGTGCTGCGCACCAAGGCGGAGTACGTCCGCCGGCAGGGTCTCGGCGGCGCCATGGTCTGGTCCCTCGACGGCGACACCCCCGACGGTGAGCTGATCACCGCGATCGACCGGGGTCTCACCCGGCGCTGAGGCGCCCCCCGAACCGCGGACCGACCCCGCCCGCCCGCGGTGCGCCCCGGGGAGCGGCGGCCGGTCACGGGCCGCCGCTCGCCGGGCCACCGCCTCCGGTCCGCGCACGACGGGGCCGGGCCTCCCGAGGGAGACCCGGCCCCGTTCTCACGCGTCGGCGCGGACGCACGCATACGCGCGCAGGCGCGTACGCGTGCCTCCCGCCGGGCTCAGACCGAGCCGCTCGTGCTCTCCTGCACCGGCGGCGTGCCCGTCAGGCCGAGCCCGGTCCGCGCCTTCGCGCCCAGGTCCTCGGGCACGGCGTCCCAAGCCGCGTCGTAGGCCTCCCAGTAGGCGTCCGCGTCGGCCGCCCCGGCCAGCTTCCCCCACAGCTTCGAGGCCGCGTCGAGCTCCTTGCCGAGCGCCGCCACGGGGGCCGTGGAGGCGCCGGGCCAGTAGTGCTGCTTCAGGCCGCCGCGCGCCGCGTCGATCGCCGCCAGCATCTCCCCGGCCCACGCCTTGTTGGCCGCGAAGTCCTCGTCCGGGTCCTCCTCCGGCTCCAGGTAGCTGACCGTCTCGATCGGGTTGACCGTCTTCAGGAAGTGCTCCTGGTCGGCGGTGAGGGTGGCCGGGTCGGACCGCACCGAACCCGAGAAGGACCGCTTCTCGCTGGCGAACGCGCAGGTCACGGTCCGGTCGCCGAGGCGCCAGCTCTCGCGGCTCGGCATGTAGTAGAACAGCCAGACGTCCGCGGGGACGGCCCAGGTGTCCAGCGCGTACGCGGAGTTGATCGTCTCGCAGCGCTTCTCCGCCAGCTCGTCGATCGTGGACTCGCCGGGCCACTTGTCGTGGCCGGTGACCTTGAAGGTGCCGGTGACCTCGCCGTCGTGCGGCTTCGCGCAGTCGACGATCTCGACGTCCGTCGCGTACTCCTCCAGCTTGCCGTCGTCACCAAAACACTGTCCGGTGCGCAGCGAGAACGGGGACTTGGTGCGCGCCGCCTCGTCCATGCCCTCCTTGAAGCTGTTCAGGAACGAGCCGAAGGAGCCGGTCACGAGGCCGACGACGAGCAGCAGGCAGCTGACGGCGGACAGGACGATGCCCGCGATCGCGAGCCCCTTGCCCGTCTGGTCCCTCTTCCGGATCTGCGGGAGGGCGATCAGCCCGAGGATCAGGCCGAGGGGCGGGAGGCAGCAGACGATGCCGGAGACGAGGGAGCCGATGGCGAGGCCGTTGGTGGTGCGCCGCGGCTGCCCGTAGGGACCGGGACCGGGCACGCCGGGCGCACCGGGATGGCCGGGCGGCCCGTAGGGACCGGCCGCGTACGGCATCCCCGGCGAGGTGTACGGGCCGGGGGCGGGCCAGCCCTGCTGCGGGGCCCCCTGAGGTGTGGGGGACGGCTGGGGCGGCGGGGTCGGCTCCACGGGTGACGTGCTCCTGTTGGGGCGTCTTGTGCGAACAAACGAACGGTCGCGCATCGTACGCGGTCACCCGCCCCGCACCGCGACCGGGGGTCCGCACCGCGACCGGGGATCCGCCCCACGGCCCGGGCACGCCCAAGGGCCGCCGGACCCGGGCACGCCGAAGGGGCGGCCGCCCGAAGGCGACCGCCCCTCACCGTTCAGCTACCGGGGCGGCTCAGAACTGCAGGGCCCAGGTGTCGATCTTGCCGATGTCGGCGTTCGCGTTGTCCGTGACCCGCAGCTTCCACGTGCCGTTGGCGACCTCCGAGGAGGCGTTCACGGTGTACGTGGTGTTGATGTTGTCCGCGCTGCCGCCGGTGCCGAAGGCCTTCAGCGTGTACGCCGAGCCGTCGGGGGCGATCAACTGGACCTGGAGGTCACCGATGTAGGTGTGGACGATGTTCACCGGCACCTGGAGGGCGGAGGGGGCGTTGCCCGTCACGCCGCTGACGGTGACCGGGGACTCGACGGTCGCGTTGTCGGCGATGGCGTAGTCCGCGGTGTTCTCGAACTTCGGGCCGGTGGGCGGCGGGGTGGTGCCACCGCCGCCGACGAAGAGCAGCCGGTTCGGGGAGCCGGTGCCGGGGCTGGTGACGACGTTCGGGGTGGCGGCGGTCGTCAGGGCCGTGGAGACCTGGGCCGGGGTCGCCGTCGGGTTGCCGGCGAGGTAGACGGCGGCGGCGCCCGCGACGTGCGGGGTCGCCATCGACGTGCCGGAGATGGTGTTGGTGGCGGTGTCGTTCGTGTTCCAGGACGAGGTGATGGAGGAGCCCGGGGCGAAGATGTCCAGGACCGAGCCGTAGTTGGAGAAGCTGGAGCGGGCGTCGGTGCTGGTCGTGGAGCCGACCGTGATCGCCTCCGCGACGCGCGCCGGCGAGTAGTTGGACGCGTTGGCGTTGGAGTTGCCCGCGGCCACGGCGTACGTGACGCCCGAGGCGACCGAGTTGCGCACGGCCGTGTCGAGGGCCGAGTCGATGCCACCGCCGAGGCTCATGTTGGCGACGGCCGGCTTGACGGCGTTCTGCGTCACCCAGTCGATGCCCGCCACGACCTGCGCGGTGGTGCCGGAGCCGGAGTTGTCGAGGACGCGGACGCCGACGATCTTCGCCTTCTTGGCGACGCCGTACGACGTGCCCGCGACGGTGCCGGCGACGTGGGTGCCGTGGCCGTGGCCGTCCTGGGCGGTGTTGTCGTTGTCGATGGCGTCGTAGCCGTTGAAGGCGCGGCCGCCGAAGTCGCTGTGGGAGATCCGCACACCGGTGTCGATGATGTACGTGGTGACGCCCTGGCCCGCGGAGTCCGGGTAGCTGTAGCTCTGGTTCAGCGGAAGGGCCTGCTGGTCGATCCGGTCGAGGCCCCAGGACGGCGGGGAGGGCTGCGTGGCGTCGATCGTGAAGACGCGGTTCTGCACGACGGACTTCACGGCCGGGTCGGCCGCGAGCTTCCGCGCCTGCGCCTCGGAGAGCTCGACGGCGTAGCCGTTGATCGCCGAGGTGTACGTCCGCTCGATCTTCGCGCCGAACTTGGCGGCGACCGCCCGGCCCTTGGCGGTCTCGGCCTGCGCGGACTCGTCGAGGGTGACGATGTAGCTGCCCGCGATGGTGCCTTCGGCTCCGGCGTTCTCGATGACACCCTCGGGGGCGGCCGGTGCGGCGGCGGCCGGGAGGGTGGCGGCGGAGCCGAGGGCGAGGGCGGCGACCGCGATGGCCGCGGCCGTGGCTATTCGGCGACGTGACTCACGCATCACTGACATGTGGGGAGTCCTCCTCATTGGTGGTGCGTCACTGTGGGGGTATGGCAGGGACATGACAAGACGACGCGAGATGTCCACGCCGTTCCGCATGTCCGGCTGCCGAGCGAAAGATTGACGGATCCATAGGAATCTCACAAGGGTCACGACGGAGCCGTAACACCCGCGCCACACGGCTGTCATGCTGACCGACATGACCGCCTACGTGTGCTCCCGCTGCCAGGTCCAGTCGCCCACGGACGCGCTCACCTGGTGTTGTCCGAAGTGCCGCGGCCCCTGGGACCTGGAGTTCGCGAGTGCGCCGGTCTCCCTCCCGTCACTCGCGTCACGTGTGAATTCATTGTGGCGTTACGAGGAGGCGCTGCCGCCGATGCCGTACGGGCCCGAGGTGACCCTCGGGGAGGGCCGCACGCCCCTCGTCCCCCTCACGGAGTCGGTTTCGGCCAAACTCGACTTCCTCATGCCGACGCTGTCCTTCAAGGACCGGGGCGCGGTGATGCTCGCCGCGCACGCCCTGCGCCTGGCGCGTGCCGGGGGCCTCGACCGGGTCGTGGCCGACAGCAGCGGCAACGCGGGCACGGCCGTCGCCGCGTACGGGGCGCGGGCCGGCCTCGACACCCTCGTGTACGTCCCCGAGGGCACGTCCCCCAAGAAGCTTGAGCAGATCCGGGCGCACGGGGCCCGGGTCGCCGAGGTGCCCGGCGACCGCGAGGCCACCGCCCGGGCCGCCCGGGAGGCGGCCGACGAACCCGGCACCTTCTACGCCTCGCACGTCTACAACCCGTACTTCCTGCACGGCACCAAGACCTACGTGTACGAGCTCTGGGAGGAGCTCGGCGGGCGGCTCCCCGACACGATCGTCGTCCCCGTCGGCAACGGCACGCTGCTCCTCGGCGCCGCGCTCGCCCTCGGAGAACTGCACCGCCACGGGCTCGTGGACACCCGGCCGGCCCTCGTCGCGGTCCAGGCGGAGGCCGTCTCCCCGCTGGCCGCCGCCTTCCACGCGGGCGCGGACGAGATCACCGCGCCCGCCCCCGCCCGCCCCACCCTCGCCGAGGGCATCGCGATCCCGGCACCGCCCCGCGCCCACCAGATCCTCCGGGCCGTACGCGCGTCGGGCGGCACGTTCCTGACCGTGACCGAGGACCAGATCCGCACCGCCCAGCGGGACCTGGCGGGCCGCGGCCTCTTCGTCGAGGCCACCGGGGTGGCCTGCTGGGCGGCGGTCAAGGCGGCCGAGCCCCGCCCCGGCCTCACGGTGGTGCCGCTGTGCGGGGCGGGCGCGAAGACGGGCCTGGCGCGGTAGGAGGGAGACACCTCGTCACCGGGCGGCGGTCCGGCCGTGCGTCGGACGGTGATACGTGAACAAACACGGTGGCCGTGGGCGCTGTTCCCGGGGAGACTGAGCCCATGAGCGGAAGCGGCGAACGCACGGTGACCGGGATCGAGGCGCATGTGGCGGGAGCCGCCGGCCGGGTCGTCCTGCGGGATCCCGGCGACAGCGGCCACCGCCACGTCGTGGAGCGGTACGTGACCCCGGTGGACAAGGGTCGGCCGCGCTACATGGAGCTGATGAGCGGCGGGTTCCTGCTGCCCGGCCGCCCGCCGAGGCGCCGCTTCGCCCGCCGTCTCGCGAAGGACGCCGTGGCGGTCACCGACGCGGAACTGCACGCGCTCCTCGCCTACGAGTGGCGGTCACGCCTCACCGCCGCGTGGCTGATCGGGATGGACCGGCGGGACTCGTTCCGCGAGCCGCTCGGCGAACTGCTCCTGGCGAGCGAGGTCTGCTACGCGGGCGCGGGCTACTGCTTCGCCCTCGCCCGCCTCGGCACCCGCGCCGACGCCGAGCTCCTCGCCGCCTACCTGGACCGGTACCTGCCCCGTACCGAACTCCGCTACGACCAGCCCGAGGCCCTCGGGGCCCTGCTCCGCCTCGACGCCGGGCTCGGCACCTCGTACGCCGACCGCTTCGTCGCACCGGGCGGCCTCTGGGACGGCTGGGTGGCGGCGGAGGCGGGCCTCCGCGACGACCCCGGGTCCACCCCGGAGGCACAGCGCCGGTGGGCCGACCTCCGGTGCGACTTCGCGGAGGCCTGGGCCCGGCGGTGAAGCCGCACCGGTCGTTCCGTGCCGTGTGCGTCGGTAGGGATCAGAACTCGTCGGCTCCGTTGCGCAGTTCGTACGTCCAGTAGCCCGTCTTGGCCGCGGCCCCGTCGACCGCGAGGCCGCCGGCGGGGGCGTTGACGACGATGCTGCCCTCGGCCGGGCCCTCGGCCGCGAAGAGGTTCACGTTGAAGCTCTTCACGACCTTGTTGTCCTCGTCGACGCCGCCGAGCGCGACACGCACACTGGCGTACGCCCGCTCGCCGGTCTTCAGGACGACCGGGGCGTCCGGCCTGCTCTTCGCGACGGCCGGCACGTCCTTGGCGGTCTGGATGTCGCCGAAGGCGATGAGCGGGTACTGGAGGAGGGTGCACGAGCGGCCGGAGGTGTTGGTGGCGGTGAGCACGATGTGCTCGGTCGGGACCTCGTCCGCCTTCGCCGCCGTGATCGTGACGTCGCCGTAGGCGCAGGCCCGGGCCTTGGCGGGGGCCTTGCCACCGGTGTCACTGGCGCCACTGGTCGAGCCGGTGGAGCCGGACGTGGACCCGGACGTGGATCCGGACGCGGACCCGGCGGTCGAGCCGCCCGCGGTGGAGCCCTTGACCGCGGCCTGGTCCGCCGTACCGGCGGCGTCGCCCGAGCCGTTCCCACCCGAGGCGGTGTCCGCCGTGCCGGTGTCCGTGGTGCCGGAGGGCTGCTGGGAATCGGCGCTCCCCGCGTCCTTCGCGCCGTTGCCGGTGTCGCCGCCGCAGGCGGTGAGGCCCAGCGAGAGGGCGGCGATGGCGGCGGCGGCCAGGACACCGGTCTTGTGGTGGGTACGCATGGTGGTTCTCCCCCGTGAAGCGTTCGGTCGACGCGGTACGTACTACCGCGTGCTGTATCCAGCTTCCGGCCCGGCGCTTCCGTCCCGCTTGCGTACCGCTAACGATCCGCTGACAGCCGCGAAAGCCGCTCCGCCGCCCGGGCGGAACCCTCTGTGAAGCCCGCCGCATCGGCCGCCACGATCGCCCGTCTCAGCTGGTCAGCGGCCTCGTCGAGGCGACCGATGCCGGCCAGCGCCTCGCCCCGGACGATCTGCAGCTGCGCCTGGACGACCACCGCGTCGGGGACGACCAGTTCCCCGGCGCGAACGGTGTGCGCGAGCGCCGCGTCGTACTCCTCCGCCTTCAGGCAGTGCGTCGCCAGGTGGTGGAGGGTCAGCACCTGGGTGGACGGATGACCCGTGCGGTCGGCGAGGGAGACCGCGTGGACCATGAGCAGTCCGGCCCGCTCGTGCTCCCCGGTCGCGTCCAGGACGGCGGCGTAGTTGACGTACGCGATCGCCTCGCTGACCGTGTCCCCGGCCCGGGCGGCGAGGATCGGCGCCTTCTCCAGGTGGACGAGCGCCTCGGCGTCCCGCCCCTCCTCGTGCAGCACCCAGCCGAGCAGCGCCCGCGTCCGCGACTGCGCGTCGAGGTCGCCCTCCTGCTCGGCCGAGGCGAGCCCCGCCTCGAGGAGCGGCGTCCAGCCGTCCCCGATCCGCATGAGCATCAGCGGCCACTGCACGAGGGCGAGCCGCCAGGCCCGGTCGTGGAGGCCGAGGGCCGCGGCGGCGGCCACCGCGCCCTCCAGGGCGGGGCGTTCGGCCGCGTACCAGTCGAGCGCCGCCGCACGGTCCTCGAACTCCCGCGTCGCGGCGGGCCGTCGGGCGTCGGCGGGCAGCGAGTAGCAGGGCTGGGAGCCCGGTTCGGCGGCGGCGTCGGCCGCGAGCCCCGTGTAGAGGTAGTGGTCCAGGAGGCGGGGCAGGCCCTCGGGGTCGGCCTCCGGGGCGACATGGCGGGCGTAGAGACGCACCAGGTCGTGCGGGGTCCAGCGGCCCGGGACGGCCTCGGCGAGGAGGTGGGCGGCGGCGAGGCGGTCCAGGTCGGCCGAGGCGTGCGCGGGGGACGTGCCGGCGAGCGCGCCCGCCGCGAACCGGTCCAGATCGGAGCCGGTGTGCAGGCCGAGCGCACGGAACATCCGGGCGGCGGACTCGGGCAGCTGCTGCACGGTGAGGCGCAGCGCCGCCGAGACGCCGACGTCCTCCACGTCGAGAAGCATCAACCGGACCTGCTCGTCGGCGAGTTCCCCGACCATCGCGCCGAGCGTCCACTGCGGCCGCTCGGCGAGCCGGGCCGCCGTGACGCGCAGCGCGAGCGGCAGCCCGTCGCAGAGCCCTGCGAGCCGCTCGGCGGCGGCGGGCTCGGCGGCGACCCGCGCCTCGCCGAGCACGGTGGCGAGCAGGGCGGCCGAGTCGGCCGGCGGCAGGTGCCCGAGCGGCACCGGCCGGGCGGCGTCGGAGGCGATGAGGCCGCTGAGCCGGTCGCGGCTGGTGACGACCGTCGCGCAGAGGTCGCCGCCCGGCAGCAGCGGCCTGACCTGCTCGGAGGAGCGGGCGTTGTCGAGGACGACGAGCAGCCGGCGGCCCGCCGTGAGGGAGCGGAACAGCGCGCCCCGCGCGTCGGCGGCCTCCGGGATCCGCAGCGCCGGAACGCCGAGCGCGAGCAGGAACTCGCGCAGGACGGCGGCGGTCTCGGGCGCGGGGGTGTCGCTGAAGCCGCGCAGATCGGCGAAAAGTCGCCCGTCGGGGAAGCTCGCGCGGCGCTCGTACGCCCAGTGCACGGCGAAGGCCGACTTGCCGACACCGGCGGGCCCGGTGACGAGGCAGAGCGGCGCCACCATACCGCCGACGGCCCGGTCAAGGGCGGCCAGTTCGGCGCCGCGGCCGGTGAAGCCGCGCGGCGCGCGGGGCAGCTGCTCCGGCGCCGCGACCTCGACGGACGCCTCGACGGGGAGGGCGGGACGGGGTACGCGGACGACGGGCTCGGCGGCACGGAGCAGCGTCGCGTACGCCTCGGCGAGCGTCTCGCCGGGGTCCACCCCGAGCTCCTCGGCGAGCAGCCGCCGGGTCCGGTGGTACCAGTCGATGGCGTCGGACTGGCGCCCGGCGCGGCCGAGCGCCAGCATCAGCGCGGCGGCCAGGGACTCGCGCAGGGGGTGCGCGACGGCCTCGGTACGCAGCACGGCGGCGGCCCGCCCGTGCTCCCCGAGCGCCCCGTACGCGGCGGCCAGGGCCTCCACCGACGACAGCCGCAGCTCCTCCAGGCCCCCGGCCGCCGCCTCCAGCGGCCGGCTGTGCACGGTCCCGGTGAGCGCGGGCCCCTGCCAGTACGACAGGGCCTCGCGCAGCATCCGTACGGCGTCACCGGGCTGCCGCTGCACCCCGGCGAGCGCGACGAGCTCCTCAAACCGGTGCGCGTCGACCAGCGACTCCGGTATGCGCAGCACGTACGCGGAACCCTGGGTGGCGAGCTCGACCCCGTACGCTCCCGCCCCCTGCTCGGCGAGGAGCGCCCGCAGCCGCGAGACGTGCCCCTGGAGAACGGTCTTGGCGTGTGTGGGCGGCTCGTCCTCCCACAGGGCGTCGATCAACTGCCCCACGTTCACCGCGGCGTTGGGCCGCAGCAGAAGCATGGCGAGCAGGCTGGACCGCTTGGCGGGCCCCAGGGCTACGTCGCCGTCCTCCGTCACCAGCGCAACGGAGCCGAGCAGCCGGAACTCCACCTGATACCTCCGCGATCCCTTGTCCCCCGTCCCCCGAACCCAGCAGTCGAGGATACGTGGGGTGAGAGGGCCGCCCGCGACGCGGAGTTCCCGATCCCGCCCTCGTCGTCCGAATCCGCACGTGCGCCCGCGAACGCTAGGGTTGATTCATGACCGCACTGCCCGGCTGGATGCGCCCGCCGCGCGCGGAAGGCTGGTTCGCGGAGGACCTCGACCGCCTTCCGGAAGCACCGCGCCACACCGAGCTGGTCGACGGAGCACTCGTCTTCCTGATGTCGCCCCAGCGGGCCTGGCACAGCCGCGTCGTCACCGCCCTGACCACCACGCTCATGGCGCAGGCGCCGGCCGGCTTCGAGGTCGAGCGCGAGATGACGATCCGCCTCGATGCCCGCAACCGCCCCGAGCCGGACCTCTTGCTGACGGGCCTGTCCTTCGACGCCGACCGCACCTGGTATGCCCCTGAGGACGTCCAGCTCGTCGTCGAGGTCGTCTCCCCGGAATCCGCCCACCGGGCCCGTACGGTCAAACTCCGCAAGTACGCGGAGGCCGGCATCCCGCACTACTGGTGCGTCGAGGACGAGGCCGGGGCGCCCGTCGTCCACGTGTACGAGCTCGACGGACCCACCGGCGCCTACGCGCCCGCCGGCATCTTCCGCGGCACCCTCCAGCGCCCAGTGCCGTTCGAGATCAGCCTGGACCTGGACAAGCTCACCCCGCCCCGCACGGCCTGAAGGCCGGCTGGGTACGGGGAAGGGGCCGGACTCGTCGGAGTCCGGCCCCTTCCCCGTGCGATCAGACGTTGAAGCGGAATGCCTGCGGGCTGGCTCTGACCTGCGGCGGAGCCCCTTCCAGGGCTCTGACCTGGGATTTCCTGGTTGGCTGCGTTGGCTCCCGACGGCCGTTTACGGGTGTCCCGCGGACTGGCTGCGGACTGAGCACAGGCCCGACTCCGGCCCAACATTGCGTGGGCCGGACCTTGCCCTCGTCCACCACGGGGCGGCACGGCGGGATCAACGGCGCAGGAGGCTAGAGCAGGGCCCCACCGGTGGCGTCGAGCCTCTGGCCGGTGACCCAGCCCGCGTCTTCGGAGGCAAGGAACACGACCACGCCTGCCACGTCGTCGGGCACCCCGACCCGGGCCAACGGCGAGCGGGCGGCGGCGGCTTCGCGCGCCGCGTCGTCCGAGCGCAGCCACCAGGCGTTGAGGTCGGTGTCGATCGCGCCGGGGTTGACGACGTTGACGGTGATCCCGCGGGGGCCGAGTTACTTGGCAAGGGTCGTGGTGAACACGTCGATTGCGGCCTTGGACATCGCGTACGCGATCAGCTGGGGCTCGGGCTTGCCGGGGGTGTGGCTGGTGGAGATGTTGACGATGCGGCCGCCGTCGCGCAGTCGCCCCAGCCCCTGTTGCGCGATGAAGAACGGCGCCTTGGCGTTGACGGCGAAAGCCCGTTCGAAGATCTCCGGCGACGTGCCGGCACGCCACCCATGTCCGCGATGCCCGCGTTGTTGACCAGAATGTCCAGCCCGTCGGCATGCGCGTCGAACGCCGACCACGACGTCTCGGCGTCGCCCGGGACGCCGAGTTCGGCCCGGATGGCGAAGGCCGACCCGCCCGCGTCCTGGATCGCCGCGACGGCCTGCTCGGCCGCGTCGGCGTTGGCGGAGTAGTGCACGCCCACCCGCGCGCCGTCCCGAGCCAGGCGTTCGGCGATCGCCCGCCCGATGCCCCGACTCCCGCCCGTGACCAACGCGACCTTGCCCCTCAGTGCGCCCACGACGCCACGTCCTTTCTTCGGCCATCGTTGAATGACGAACCTGTCGGCAATCTCTGGTGACTGACCTGGAATGCTTGACGGCGAGTGCCTGGCCCCCTTGGCGCTCACCGCAGTGTCGAGCGCTCGGTGGGTGTCAGCCGCAGCTGTTGCGGGCTCCTGGCCGAACGTTCCGAAAGGGTCGGCTGCACCGCCTCCCGCCAGCGTTCCGACTGCTGCACGTGCTTCAGGTGCCGGTCGAGGTGGCCTTCGTCGGCGAAGCGTGCGAACCACACGAAGACCTCCTCATGGAGCCGTACCGGCAGTGCCGGGAAGGTGTTCGGGGCGTGTTCCGACTGCAGGTACGCCAGTGGCTCGCCGCCGGTCTCGGCCAGTACGGGAAGCACATGCTGCCGGAAGAACTCGACGAATGCCGCGTCGAACGGCTCGCTGCCGTACCAGATCGTGGCAAGGACGACAGACGCCGGCGACAGCGCCGGGGCGCCGGGGGCAGGCCGGGCGCCGGTCTGCACGGGGAACCCGCCGTGCGCCGAGGCGGGCCGCAGGAGCAGCACGTCATCGGAGTCAATCATCGTCGCATTCGCCGCGTCGCGGTGTTCGCGCCAGACCGGCCCGCCGTAGAAGCCCTCCAGGGCCTTGGTGCGCTGCGGCATGTCGTCGAAGCCGCGGAGCCAGACGAACCGGTCGGGGTCGTCCAGGTCGCGGAACTGCCCCAGGATGGTCATGCCCACGGCCTCTTGGGGCTCGACCAACTCCCGGTCGAACAGATCGATCAGCACATCTCGCCGCCCTGGGTGCAGTGTGTACTGCCGCAGTTCGAGGACGGGGCACCGTACGGCATGCATCAGTCTTGCCCCTCGCTCGATTGGAACAATTTTTGTTACAGCAAACGGCATGGCGGTCGTCCTGCCGTCAGCGTGTCGGCTAGTTCGTCAGCGTGTCGCGAAGGACGTCGGCGATCGTCGCGCCCGCCAGCTCCCGCCGCATGGCCTGCTCGACCCGGCCGTAGACCCCGCTCAGGGCAGGCCGGATGCCGCGGCCGACCGGACACTCCAGATTGGGCTCGGTGTGGTGCAGAGCGAACGGCGACTGCGCATCGACGGCGTCATGCACCTCGAGCAAGGTGATCTCCTCCGGCGCACGGGCCAGACTCCAGCCCGCACCCGCGCCGTGGCGGACCTCCACCAGGCCGGCGCGACGCAGATCGCCGAGGCTGCGCCTGATGACCACGGCATTGCTGTTCACACTGGCCGCGACCTGCTCCGAAGTGAGCACGTCCTGCCCGCGGCGATGCGCCAACGCCAGCCAGGCCAGCGCATGCGTCGCGATGGTCAACCGACTGTTCGCCGCCATCACCCCTCCTTGTTGCAACAGTTTCTGTTACATCTCCCCCCGGCGTCAAGCCACTCCACGGCCACCGCACTGCTACGCCCGACCGGCGGGGCGGTCGCCGCCGCGCACCCGGACCGCGGCCGAGCCGCCACACCACACACCCACCGCCTGCGCCGCCTCGTAGTCCTGCCACCACTGACCCCCGGCACCGACCGGGACCCATAGGCGTTGTGTACACATTGCACACTTGGTACCCTTGGGTCATGACTCAGCCGCTGCCCATAGAGTCCATCCGCGACGTACGCGCCCACTTGGCCGAAGTCGTCGAACGGGCCGACCGCGACGACGTACCCACTGTCATCACCCGTCGCGGCAAGCAGGTCGCCGCCGTGGTCTCGATCGAGGTGCTGCGCAAGTACCAGGAGTGGGAGGAGCGCGAGATCAACCGCATCATCGACGAGCGCATGGCGAGCCCGGCCGCCGGCGTCCCGATCGAGGACGTGATGAGGGAGACGCTGGCACGCAGTGAGTGACTACCGCACGGTGTTCCGTCCCGAGGCCCAGGCCGAGCTGCGCAAGATCCCGCGTGACATGGCGCTTCGCATCCTGGCCAAACTGACAGAGCTGGAGAGCGACCCTTTCGGCTTCAACACCACCGCACTCGTATCCCAGCCTGAGCGCCGCCGCCTACGAGTCGGGGACTATCGCGTCGTCTACACCATCGACAACGGGGAACTAGTGGTGTGGGTCGTACACGTCGGACACCGTTCCACGGTCTACGACACGTAGCCGCTCCAGGTTCTGCGGACTGCTGCGGACAGCACAACGGCCTGACCTGCCTTCTCGCAGGTCAGGCCGTTGATTCACGTCCCATCAGACGTTGAAGCGGAACTCCACCACGTCGCCGTCCTGCATGACGTACTCCTTGCCCTCCATGCGGGCCTTGCCCTTCGAGCGGGCCTCCGCCACCGAGCCGCATTCGACCAGGTCGGCGAAGGAGATGACCTCCGCCTTGATGAAGCCGCGCTGGAAGTCGGTGTGGATGACGCCCGCCGCCTCGGGGGCGGTCGCGCCCTTCTTGATCGTCCAGGCGCGGGTTTCCTTCGGGCCTGCCGTCAGGTAGGTCTGGAGGCCCAGGGTGTCGAAGCCGACGCGGCCCAGGGTGGCCATGCCCGGCTCCTCCTGGCCGACCGACTGGAGGAGTTCGAGGGCCTCGTCGTCCTCCAGCTCGATGAGCTCCTGCTCCAGCTTCGCGTTCAGGAAGATGGCCTCGGCCGGGGCGACCAGCGCGCGCTGCTCGTCCTTGAAGGCCTCGTCCGTCAGCTCGTCCTCGTCCACGTTGAAGACGTAGAGGAAGGGCTTCGTGGTGAGGAGGTGCAGCTCGTGGAGAAGGGCGCCCTGCTCCGTGCCCTTGGTGATGCCCTTCGAGAAGAGGGTGTCGCCCGCTTCGAGGATCTTCTTGGCCTCGACGACAGCCGCGAGGACCGCGACCTTCTCCTTCTGGAGGCGGGACTCCTTCGTCAGGCGCGGCTCCGCCTTCTCGATCGACTGGAGGTCGGCGAGGATCAGCTCGGTGTTGATCGTCTCGATGTCGTCCTTGGGCGAGACCTTGCCGTCGACGTGGACGACGTTCTCGTCCTTGAAGGCGCGGATGACCTGGCAGATCGCGTCCGACTCGCGGATGTTCGCGAGGAACTTGTTGCCGAGGCCCTCACCCTCCGAGGCACCGCGCACGATGCCGGCGATGTCGACGAAGTCCACCGTCGCCGGGAGGATCTTCTGCGAGCCGAAGATGCCCGCGAGGACGGCGAGACGCGCGTCGGGGACACCGACGACTCCGACGTTGGGCTCGATCGTGGCGAACGGGTAGTTGGCCGCCAGCACGTCGTTCTTGGTCAGGGCGTTGAACAGGGTCGACTTGCCGACATTCGGCAGACCGACGATTCCGATCGTGAGCGACACGGTGGCGACTTCCTGAAGTGTGGATGGGGGGCCGATCCCCCAGTTTACGGGCGGGGTGAACCGGCCAGTGACGCCGACCTTCGGTCGATCTCGGGGGCAAGGTCACCCAAAGGGCGTGTCCCGGACCCGCTTCCCGCCCCCTCCCGACCTACGTTGGTGGTGTGGAGCAGCACAGGACAAGTCAGCCGCAAGGCCGCCGACGGCCGCAAACCCCCGTCACGCCGCCCGTCACACCGCCCGCCGCGCTCGTGGACGGCGCGGCCGTGGAGGGCGCGGCCGTGGAGGGCGCGGCCGTGTACCGCGTGACGGGTCGGGCCGGGCGGGGTGCCGGCGGCGCCCGCGTGGAGCGGGCCGGGGCCGCGGGAGCGGCGGCGGCCGTCCCCGTGCGCGGCTCCGGGCGTCCGCCGGGAGCACGGCCGGTGCCGCCCGTCGTCCTCGCCCTGCGGCGGCTCCCCTCGCCCCGGCTCACCGGGCTCGGCGCCGGACTGTTCGCCGCCGCCGCCATGCTGGTGATCGGCTTCCTCGACCGTCTGATCCTCGACGGCTCCCCCGCGGCCTTCGGGCTGCTGTTCCTGCCGGTCAGCGCCCTGACCGCGCTCTGGGTCAGGACCGCCGACCTCGTCACCGCCCCGATCGGCGTGCCCATCGCCTTCGCCGTCGGCGTCGTCCCCATCGCGGGCGGTACGGGTGGGCTCGGCGGCCAGGCCATGGCGGTCGTGACCGCCCTCGCCGTGCACGCCGGGTGGCTCTACGGCGGCACCCTCGTCGCCGGGCTCATCACGTGCGTGCGGAAGGTACGGGACATGGGACGCCGTCAGGAGCGCGCCGCTGCCGCCGCCCGGATGGCCTCCGGCCCCGGCGAGCCGGCCGCGGGCGGACGGACCGCCGCTCCCGGCCGCCGCCCGGTCGCGTAGGACCCACGCCCGGTCGGTCGCGTAGGACCCACGCTCGGTCGCGTACGCAGGACCCCCGGCGGGTCTGACAGGACCCACGGCCGGTCGGGCAGGACCCACGCCCGGTCGCGTACGCAGGACCCGCACCCGGTCGGACGGCTTCCGCCACCGGTCGGTGGGGCGCCCGCCCCTCAGGCCTCGCCCGCCGCCATCGCCGCGCCCACGATGCCCGCGTTGTTCTGGAGCTCCGCCGGGACGATCTCCGCGCGGATGCCCTCGACGAGCGGGAGGAACCTGTCCGCCTTGCGGCTCACGCCGCCGCCGATGATGAACAGCTCCGGCGAGAACAGCATCTCCACGTGCGCGAGGTACTTCGTCAGCCGGCGCTTCGCCCAGTGCTCCCAGCTGAGGTCCTCGTCCTCCTTGGCCTTCGTGGAGGCGCGCGTCTCCGCGTCGTGGCCCTTCAGCTCCAGGTGGCCCAGCTCCGTGTTGGGGACGAGCCGGCCGTCGACGAAGAGGGCCGAGCCGATGCCCGTGCCGAGCGTCAGCAGGATCACCGTGCCCTTGCGGCCCCGGCCCGCGCCGAAGGTCATCTCCGCGACCCCGGCCGCGTCGGCGTCGTTGAGGACGGTCACCGGGCGGCCCCCGAGGCGCTCGCCCAGCAGGGTGCCCGCGTCGACGCCGATCCAGGCCTTGTCGACGTTGGCGGCGGTACGGATCGTGGAACCGGTCACGACGCCCGGGAAGGTCACCCCCACCGGTCCCGTCCAGCCGAAGTGCTCCACGACCTCCGCGACGCAGCCCGCCACACCGTCGGGTGTGGCGGGCTGCGGGGTCAGTACCTTGTGGCGCTCCTCGGCGAGCGTTCCGCGCTCCAGATCCACGGGGGCGCCCTTGATGCCCGAGCCGCCGATGTCCACTCCGAAGACGTTCATGGACCCACGGTAAGGGCTGTGGCGCGGGGTTACTCCTTGAAGGAACTACTTGGAGTTACTCCGAGGAGTTGAGGAGTTACTGCTTGACGGCGGCGGCCGGCTCGGCCGGCTCGCCCGCGCCGAGCTTCTCCGCCACGGCCCGCAGGTCCTTGTTGCGGAGCTCCTTGGGCAGCGAGAAGGTCAGGGACTCGTCGGCCGTCTTGACGATCTCGACGTCCGCGTAGCCGCGCTCGCCCAGCCACTCCAGGACCTCCTGCACCAGGATGTCCGGGACGGAGGCGCCGGAGGAGAGGCCGACGCTGGTCACGCCCTCCAGCCAGGCCTCGTCGATCTCGCTCGCGAAGTCGACCAGGTACGCGGCGGGGACGCCGGCCTGCTTGGCGACCTCGACCATGCGGATCGAGTTCGAGGAGTTCTTCGAGCCGACGACGATCACCAGCTCGGCCTGGCCGGCGAGCTCCTTGATGGCGATCTGGCGGTTCTGCGTGGCGTAGCAGATGTCGTCGGACGGCGGGGAGATCAGCTGCGGGAACTTCTCCTTCAGCGCGTCGACCGTCTCCATCGTCTCGTCGACCGAGAGCGTGGTCTGGGAGAGCCAGACGACCCGGGAGGGGTCGCGGACCTCGATCTTGGCGACGTCCCCGGGGCCGTCGACCAGCTGGATGTGGTCGGGGGCCTCCCCGGAGGTGCCGATGACCTCCTCGTGGCCCTCGTGGCCGATGAGGAGGATGTCGAAGTCCTCGTTGGCGAAGCGGACGGCTTCCTTGTGGACCTTGGTGACCAGCGGGCAGGTCGCGTCGATCGTCGCGAGACGGCCCTCGCGGGCCTCCTCGTGGACGGTCGGGGCGACGCCGTGCGCGGAGAACATCACGATGTTGCCCGGCGGCACCTCGGTCGCCTGGTCGACGAAGATCGCGCCCTTCCGCTCCAGGGTCTGGACCACGTACTTGTTGTGGACGATCTCGTGGCGTACGTAGATCGGCGCCCCGTACTGCTCCAGGGCCTTCTCCACGGCGATCACGGCACGGTCCACGCCCGCGCAGTAGCCGCGGGGAGCGGCGAGCAGGACACGCTTCGGGCGGTTCGTCGCGGGGGCGGACTCGGGCGTCGACGCGGGCGTTGCAGTCATGCGTCCCATCGTAAGGCCGCGTCGGTCGGCGCTTTGATCGGTACGGTGGCCGAGACTGGCCGGATGGCCGAGGAATCGCAGGTGGCTGCCCGCGCGGGACATACGGATCTCCGTCGGAGTCTCGGCTTCCGTGACCTGGTCGTCTACGGGCTCCTCTTCATCGCGCCCATGGCACCCGTCGGCGTCTTCGGCACGCTCGACGCCAAGTCCCACGGGGCCGTCGCACTGGTGTACGTCGTGGCCACCGTCGCCATGGCGTTCACGGCGTTCAGCTACGCCCAGATGGTGCGGGTCGCGCCGCAGGCCGGCTCCGTCTTCACGTACGCCCGCAAGGGGCTCGGCGAGGGGCCCGGCTTTGTCGCCGGGTGGATGGCGCTGCTCGACTACCTGCTGATCCCGGCCGTCGCCTATCTCTTCGCGGGCATCGCGATGGAGGCGCTGGTCCCGGAGGTGGACCGGTGGGTGTGGACCGGGATCGCCGTGGTGGTCACGACGCTGCTCAACCTGTGGGGCGTACGGGCCGCGGCCCGGGTCGGCTTCGCCGTGCTGGCGATGGAGATCGCCGTCCTGCTGGTCTTCGTCGTGTCGGCGGTGGTGGTGCTCGTACGGGACGGGGCTCGGCGCGACTGGTGGTCGCCGCTCACCGGGGACGGCGCCTTCTCGGCGGCCGCGGTCCTCGGCGCAGTCTCGGTGGCCGTCCTCTCCTACCTGGGCTTCGACGCGATCGCCTCCTTCGCGGAGGAGGTCACGGGCGGTTCGGCGAAGGTCGCGCGGGCGCTGCTGTTCTGTCTGGCGCTCGCGGGCGTGCTGTTCGTGGCGCAGACCTGGCTCGTGGCCCTCCTCGAACCGGTCTCGTCGGCCGAGCTCGCGGCGGATCCCGCGAAGCAGGGCTCCGCCTTCTACGACGCCGTGGACGTGTCCGTCGGGGGCTGGCTGCACGACCTGGTCGCGGTCTCGAAGGCGATCGGCGCGGCCTTCGCCGCCCTCGCGGGGCAGGCGGCCGGCGGCCGGCTGCTCTTCGCGATGGGCCGCGACCGGCGGCTGCCGCACCTGCTCGCCCGGACGGACTCGGGCGTGCCGCGGGTGGCGCTGCTCGTCTCGGCGACGGTGACGACGGTCGCGGCGCTGTGGGCGGCGCGGCGGGACGACGGGCTCGACCACCTGGTGTCGGTGGTCGACGTCGGCGCGCTGACGGCGTTCGTCCTGCTGCACGCGAGCGTGGTGGGCTGGTTCGCGGTGCGGCGGGCGGAGGGCCCGCCGCACCGGCTGAAGCACGTCGTCATGCCGGTGGTGGGGGCGGCGATCCTGATCGCGGTGATCGTGGAGGCCTCGGCCGCGGCACAGGTGGTGGGCGTGGTGTGGCTGGGGATCGGGCTCGTCGTCCTGGCCCTCCAGGGCACGACCCGGACCCCCGCGCGGCCCTGACGTTGTCGTACCGCGCGGTTACGCTCGGTCCATGGCTCTGACTACGTCCGCCGAAGCACCGCTTCCCGTCGGTGAGGTCTCCCGCCTGATCGGGGGCTGGATCGACCGGCTCGGGGCGATCTGGGTCGAGGGGCAGATCACTCAGCTGTCCCGGCGCCCCGGCGCCGGGGTCGCCTTCCTGACGCTGCGGGACCCCTCGCACGACATCTCGATCGGCGTCACCTGCTACCGCCAGGTCTTCGACTCGGTCGCCGACCTGGTGTCCGAGGGCGCCCGGGTCGTCGTCCACGCCAAGCCCGAGTGGTACGCGCCGCGCGGGCAGCTGTCGCTGCGGGCCGTGGAGATCAAGCCGGTCGGGATCGGCGAGCTGCTCGCCCGGCTGGAGCAGCTGAAGCGGAGCCTGGCGGCCGAGGGGCTCTTCGCGCTCGACCGGAAGAAGCCGCTGCCGTTCCTGCCGCACCTGATCGGTCTCGTCTGCGGACGCGCCTCGGCGGCGGAGCGGGACGTCCTGGAGAACGCGCGGCGTCGCTGGCCTGCCGTCCGCTTCGAGGTGCGGAACGTCCCGGTGCAGGGCGTGAAGGCGGTCCCGCAGGTCGTCCAGGCGGTGAAGGAGCTCGACGCGCACGAGGAAGTGGACGTGATCATCGTCGCCCGGGGCGGCGGCAGCGTCGAGGACCTGCTGCCGTTCTCGGACGAGCAGCTCGTGCGGGCCGTCGCCGACTGCCGTACGCCGGTGGTCTCCGCGATCGGGCACGAGCCGGACTCTCCCCTCCTGGACCTGGTGGCGGACCTGCGGGCCTCGACGCCGACGGACGCGGCCAAGAAGGTCGTGCCGGACGTCGGGGAGGAGCTCGACCGGGTCCGCGGGCTGCGGGACCGGGCGCTGCGGACCGTGCGCGGGCTCCTGGAGCGGGAGGAGCGCGGTCTCGCGCACGCGCTCGCGCGGCCCGTCATGGAGCATCCGCAGCGGATGGTCGAGGTCCGCGAGGACGAGATCGACGCGCTGCTCGCGCGGAGCCGGCGGGTCCTGGGGCACCTCCTGGACCGGGCGGACTCGGAGCTGTCGCACACGCGTGCGCGGGTCAGGGCGCTGTCGCCGGCCGCGACGATGGAGCGGGGGTACGCGGTGCTCCAGCGGGCGGACGGGGCGGTGGTCCGCGCCGCCGGGGAGGTCGCGGAGGGCGAGGAGCTGCGGGCCAGGGTCGCCGAGGGCGAGTTCACGGTGCGGCGCGTGGCCGATCCGGCCTGAGCCCCCGGTCGCGGGGCCCGAGCCCCGGGCCCCGGACCCCGTTCGCGGGAGGCCCGAGCCCCGGGCGCCCCGGACCCCGGGGATCATCGAGTTCGAGAGAGAAACCGAGAGAGAAAGCGACACGGAGGGTGGAGCGGATGGCAGCCGGTACGGAGGAAGAGGCGGCGCTCGGGTACGAGCAGGCGCGGGACGAGCTGATCGAGGTCGTCCGGCGGCTCGAGGCGGGCGGGACGTCCCTGGAGGAGTCCCTCGCGCTCTGGGAGCGCGGCGAGGAGCTGGCGAAGGTCTGCCGGCGGCGGCTGGAGGGCGCGCGGGCCCGGCTGGACGCCTCTCTGGCGGCGGAGCGCGCGGGCGAGGCGGAGGCCTCGCGCGGGGAGGAGTAGCCCCCGCCGGGTCCTGGCGTAGACTCGGCAGTGAAGCGGATCACTATCCGGATGGATTAGTTGAAGTTTCACCAATCATGCGCGTACTGTCGAGGACATCGCTTGAACTCCGTACGAGCGATCCCCTTTTGCAGTCCGGAAGGTACGCAGCATGTCTCTCGCCCTTGACCCCGCCGCCCAGGACCTCCTCTTCCGCGAGGCCCGCACCGCCAACACGTTCACCGACGAGCCGGTGACCGACGAGCAGGTCCAGGCGATCTACGACCTGGTGAAGTACGGCCCGACCGCCTTCAACCAGACCCCGCTGCGCATCACCCTGGTCCGCTCCCCCGAGGCCCGCGAGCGCCTGGTCAAGCACATGGCCGAGGGCAACCAGCCGAAGACCGCCGCCGCCCCGCTGGTCGCGATCCTCTCCGCGGACAACGAGTTCCACGAGGAGCTCCCGGCGCTGCTCCCGCACTTCCCGCAGGCCAAGGACATGTTCTTCGCGGAGCGCCCGGTCCGCGAGCAGTCCGCCGTGCTGAACGCCGCCCTCCAGGCCGCGTACTTCATCGTCGGCGTCCGCGCCGCCGGCCTCGCCGCCGGCCCGATGACCGGTCTGGACTTCGCCGGCCTCCAGAAGGAGTTCCTGGACGCCGACCACACCCCGCTGATGGTCGTCAACATCGGCAAGCCGGGCGAGGACGCCTGGTTCCCGCGCTCCCCGCGGCTGGCCTACGACGAGGTCGTCACGACCGTCTGAGCCCGAAGACACCCGGGAAGGGCCCCGCACTCACGGAGTGCGGGGCCCTTCCCGTACGCACGTGTCGCACATCTCGGGTGTCGTACGTCTCAGGCGTCGTACGCCTCAGGCCTCATACGCCTCAGGCGTCGTACGTCTCAGGCCTTCTGCGACCTGAGCGAGCCCGCCATCTCGGCCAGCCGCTCGAAGGAGGCCGTGCCGGTCACGACCGTCGTCGCGCCGCCCTCCGTCCGGACGAGCGCGTCGTACTTCGGGCCCTCCCAGCGGTGCCAGACCTGGCCGGCCACCGTCTGCGTCTTCCCGGTGTCCTTCGCCTCCTGGGTCACCTCGGGCACGTACTTGCCCGGCGCCGTCGTCGACTGGTGGATCGCCACGTACTGCGTGTCCGGGGAGAGGAAGCCGAGCTGCCAGGCGTCGCCCTTCTCGCGCTTGTACGAGACGACCGTCGCCTTCCAGTCCTCGCCGAGGCCCTCGGGCGCCAGCACCGGATACGGCGCCGCCCGCTGGGCCGTCAGGAGCTCGACCCGGTAGTCCTTCGCCTTGACCGGAGCCGCGTTCTCGTCGTGCGGGATGAAGAGATACATCACTCCCGCCGCGACCATGATCACCCCGAGGGACTGGAACATCCCCCGCACCGTCTGCCTACCTCGCATACCTGCCACGCCCCACATCGTCGCATCACGGTGCCGCGCTCAAACGTGGGCCCCTCTGCTCATTTTGTCGACGTACCGATAGAGTCGGAGCACCCTCGTTCTTCCGGCCGTCGCCGTTCCCGGCCGTCGCCGTACAGAAAGGTGCGCTTCGATGACCGAGAGCCATCACCTGCCGCCCGAGCTCGTCGTCTCCCCCGAGGCCCCCGACCGGAACCTCGCCCTTGAGCTGGTCCGCGTCACCGAGGCCGCCGCCATGGCCGCCGGCCGCTGGGTCGGCCGCGGCGACAAGATCGGCGCGGACGGCGCGGCGGTCAACGCCATGCGGACCCTGATCTCCACCGTCTCGATGAACGGCGTCGTCGTCATCGGCGAGGGCGAGAAGGACGAAGCCCCGATGCTCTTCAACGGCGAGCGGGTCGGCGACGGCACCGGCGCCGAGGTCGACATCGCCGTCGACCCGATCGACGGCACCACGCTCAACGCCAAGGGCATGCCGAACGCGATCGCCGTCCTGGCCGCCGCCGACCGCGGCACCATGTTCGACCCGTCCGCGGTCTTCTACATGGACAAGCTGGTCACCGGCCCCGAGGCCGCAGACTTCGTCGACATCAACGCCCCCGTCTCGGTCAACATCCGCCGGGTCGCCAAGGCGAAGAACTCCTCGCCCGAGGACATCACGGTCATGATCCTGGACCGCCCCCGCCACGAGGGCATCGTCAAGGAGATCCGCGAGACCGGGGCCCGGATCAAGTTCATCTCGGACGGTGACGTCGCCGGTTCGATCATGGCCGTCCGCGACGGCACGGGCGTCGACATGCTGATGGGCATCGGCGGCACGCCCGAGGGCATCATCTCCGCCTGTGCCATCAAGTGCCTCGGCGGCGTGATCCAGGGCAAGCTGTGGCCGAAGGACGAGGCCGAGCGGCAGAAGGCGCTCGACGCCGGCCACGACCTGGACCGGGTGCTCTCCACGAACGACCTGGTCAGCGGCGACAACGTCTTCTTCGTCGCGACCGGCATCACCGACGGCGAGCTGCTGCGCGGGGTGCGCTACCGCGCCGAGACGGCGACCACGCAGTCGCTGGTCATGCGCTCGAAGTCCGGCACGATCCGCCAGATCGACTCGACGCACCGGCTCTCGAAGCTGCGCGCCTACAGCAAGATCGACTTCGATCGCGCCAAGTGAGGCGAGCGGTGGAACGGCCTGACGGTCGAACGACCTGAACGTAGAACGGCCTGACGGTCGAACGGCCGGCTGAACGGTACGAAGAGGGGCGCCCCCATGTGCGGTGGGGGCGCCCCTTCCCGTACGGGCCGCGGCGGCCGTCCGCTCCCCCGTCAGCCCGCCTGGGCGATCCGATCGGTCGCGGACGCCTTCTTCAGCTCCACCTCGCGCCGCCGGCGCCGGGCCAGGACCACGCGGCGCTCCGCCGCGGTGAGCCCGCCCCACACCCCGTACGGCTCGGGCTGGAGCAGCGCGTGCTCGCGGCACTCGACCATCACGGGACAGCGCGCGCAGACCCGCTTGGCCGCCTCCTCCCGGGCGAGCCGCGCGGCGGTCGGCTCCTTGGAGGGGGCGAAGAACAGCCCGGCCTCGTCCCGGCGGCACACCGCCTCCGCGTGCCAGGGGCCGCCCTCGTCCTCCCGTGCGGGGGTGCGCTGTGGGGGGACGGCGGCGATCTGGAGGGGCTGATGCGGCAGTTGCAGCACGGTCTACTCCTGACGACGGCTTCGCGAGAGCGGCGATGGAGCAGCCCTACCCGCTGTGCGCGCGCCTATGCACTGCGTGCCGCCCCGTTCCGCACTGCGGATACCCGAAGACGACATCCGGTCACCGCGCGGCCGTGGAGACCACCGCGCCGGTCCGTCCGGCGTCCGGGGCCTGCGACCGAGGCCGGGCCGGGGTCAGTGACCGAGGTGTTTGCGCAGCTTGCCCTGGAGGTCGGTAATCCACTTGCCGCGCTTGGGCCTCGCCTCGACGTTGCCGAAGACCGAGTAGCCGTTGACGACGACGACCGGCGCCTGTGGATCGACGCCTTCCAGGGTCACGACCTCGAAGTTGCCGAAGACCCCGCTGCCGTTGCCGCGCAGGCTGATGTTCTCCGGGACCCGCACCTCGACGTTCCCGAAGATCGAGGTGGCGTTGATGGTGGTCAGGCGCTGCGCGAAGATCGCCTCGGTCAGATCGATCTCGATGTTGCCGAAGAGCGCGAAGGCGTTCGTCCGGCGGCCCACCCGCCAGCGGCCCTTGCGGGTGGTGCTGGAGAAGATCGCGACGAGGCTGTCCGCCTCGCCGTGGGGGTCGTCGGACCCGTAGGCGTACGCCGGCTCGGGCTCGCGGTGGTTCCGGGCGCCCGGCAGGTCGCTGACGATCGGCTCCAGCTCGCCGACGGTCTTGGCGCGGTAGACCGCGTCGATCCGGTCCGAGTGCTCCTCCGGATCGATGCGCCCCTCGGCCAGGGCGTCCCGGAGGATGTCCGCGATCCGGTCCCGGTCGGCGTCGGAGGCCCGCAACGAGCCCTGCGGGTCGGCGAAAGCGGTCTCGACCCGGGCGGGCTCGGCAGCCCGGACAGGCTCGCCCCGGACAGGCTCGGCCCGGACAGGCTCGGCCGGGGCGGGCTCGACCCGGGCAGGCTCGGCCGGGGCGGTCTCGGCGGGGGCGGTCTCGGCCCGGACGGGCTCCGCCCTGGCGGGCTCGGCGGGGGCGGCCGACCGCGGCGGCTGCTTCTCGGGTTCGGGCTTCTTTTCGAGGTCCACGGAGTCAGCCTAGCGAAACGCGATAGATCGCGACCAGGGGGCGGGCGGGTGCGCGGCCGGGAAAGGGAAACCGGCCACATCGGCGCGGTCCCGGTCCCAAGTGAGCCTTACCTCACAGGACCGGGACCGCGGCCGCGTTCTACGCTTGAGGGCGCACTGCCAACTGAGGCGGTGCGCCGTCTTGCCGAGTGAGGAATGGCCCCCATGCCAGAGTTTGCGTACTCCGATCTGCTCCCCCTGGGAGAGGACACCACGCCCTACCGCCTGGTGACCTCCGAAGGTGTCTCCACCTTCGAGGCCGACGGCCGTACGTTCCTCAAGGTCGAGCCGGAGGCGCTGCGCACGCTGGCCGCCGAGGCGATCCACGACATCCAGCACTTCCTGCGCCCGGCACACCTGGCCCAGTTGCGGCGGATCATCGACGACCCGGAGGCCTCCTCCAACGACAAGTTCGTCGCGCTCGACCTCCTCAAGAACGCGAACATCGCCGCCGCCGGCGTCCTGCCGATGTGCCAGGACACCGGCACCGCGATCGTCATGGGCAAGCGCGGCCAGAACGTGCTCACGCCGGGCCGCGACGAGGAGGCCCTGTCCAAGGGCATCTACGACGCGTACACCAAGCTCAACCTGCGGTACTCGCAGATGGCCCCCGTCACCATGTGGGAGGAGAAGAACACCGGCTCGAACCTGCCCGCGCAGATCGAGCTGTACGCGACCGACGGCGGCGCGTACAAGTTCCTCTTCATGGCCAAGGGCGGCGGCTCCGCCAACAAGTCCTTCCTCTACCAGGAGACGAAGGCCGTCCTCAACGAGGCGAGCATGATGAAGTTCCTGGAGGAGAAGATCCGTTCGCTCGGCACGGCCGCCTGCCCGCCGTACCACCTGGCGATCGTCGTCGGCGGCACGAGCGCCGAGTTCGCGCTCAAGACCGCGAAGTACGCCTCCGCGCACTACCTGGACGAGCTGCCCTCCGAGGGCTCGGCCGAGACCGGCCACGGCTTCCGCGACAAGGAGCTGGAGGAGAAGGTCTTCGAGCTGACGCAGAAGATCGGCATCGGCGCGCAGTTCGGCGGCAAGTACTTCTGCCACGACGTCCGCGTCGTCCGCCTCCCCCGCCACGGCGCCTCGCTGCCCGTCGCGATCGCCGTCTCCTGCTCGGCCGACCGCCAGGCCGTCGCGAAGATCACCGCCGAGGGCGTCTTCCTGGAGCAGCTGGAGACCGACCCGGCGCGCTTCCTCCCGGAGACGACCGACGAGCACCTCTCCGAGGAGAGCGACGTCGTCACCATCGACCTGAACCAGCCGATGGACGACATCCTCGCCGAACTGACCAAGTACCCGGTCAAGACCCGGCTCTCCCTCAACGGCCCGCTGGTCGTGGCGCGCGACATCGCGCACGCCAAGATCAAGGAGCGCCTGGACGCCGGCGAGGAGATGCCGCAGTACCTGAAGGACCACCCGGTCTACTACGCGGGCCCCGCGAAGACCCCCGAGGGGTACGCCTCCGGTTCCTTCGGCCCGACGACGGCCGGCCGCATGGACTCGTACGTGGAGCAGTTCCAGGCCGCGGGCGGCTCGAAGGTCATGCTGGCCAAGGGCAACCGCTCGCAGCAGGTGACGAACGCGTGCGGCAGCCACGGCGGCTTCTACCTCGGCTCGATCGGCGGCCCGGCCGCGCGTCTCGCGCAGGACTGCATCAAGAAGGTCGAGGTCGTCGAGTACGAGGAGCTCGGCATGGAGGCGGTCTGGAAGATCGAGGTCGAGGACTTCCCGGCCTTCGTCGTCGTGGACGACAAGGGCAACGACTTCTTCCAGAACCCGGCGCCCGAGCCGACCTTCACGCACATCCCGGTGCGCGGTCCCGGTCTCGTCTGACCTTCACGGTTCGCCGCCGACGCCCGACGCTTGACGCCCGGCGCCCGGCGTCTGACTCCCGACGTCTGACGCCCGACGCCCCCCGGTCCTTCCCTTCGGACCGGGGGGCGTCGGCGATCTCCGCTCAGATTCTCGCTACCGACCGGTAGACCTCCCGTTACCTACCGGTCAGTATTGGCCGCGAGCATGTCAACCAATGAGCCGGTAGACCACTCGGGAGCCCCCCATGAGTTCCGCATCCCCCACGCCCTCCATGCACGCCCCGTCCACCACACCGGTCCGCAGGCGCGTCGCCGCCGGCACCACGGCCGCGCTGGCCCTGACCGGCCTCCTGGTCGTCGGCCCCGCGCCCGCCGCGTACGCGGCCGACCCGGACACCCACGTGACGTCGGCCGCCGCCTTCGCGGACGTGGACTACGCGACCTGGCGCAAGGACGTCGCCGCCGTCGTCGCCGAGGCCCGCCCGTACATCGAGGAGCGCGCGAAGGACGCCGGCCGCGAGAAGCAGGCGATCGTCCTCGACATCGACAACTCCTCCCTGGAGACGGACTTCCACCCCTTCTGGGAGCTGCCGACCCCGGCCATCGCGGACGTCCGCGACCTGGTCCGCGACGCCCACGGGCAGGGTGTGGCGGTCTTCTTCGTCACCGCGCGCCCGGGGATCATCCACTCCCTGACGGACTGGAACCTGAAGCAGGCCGGGTACCCGGTCGACGGCCTCTACGTGCGCTCGCTGCCCGACCTGTTCGCCGAGGTCAGCGCGTACAAGACGGAGAAGCGCGCGGAGATCGAGGCCAAGGGCTACACGATCATCGCGAACATCGGCAACAACACCACCGACATCGTCGGCGGCCACGCCGAACGCGCCTTCAAGCTGCCCGACTACGGCGGCAAGCTCTCCTGACGGAGCCCGTCCACGGCCCGTCCACCGGAGCCCGCCTAGCGGGTGAGGTGGAACTCCATCCGCGAGTAGTCCCCGTCCGGGGTCGACCGGATGTAGCCCCGCACGTCCTTGAAGTCGCCGGTCCCGCCGGTGACCGCGATGTCGAACGCGGCGGGCTGGTCGTCGGACGGGTCGACCGAGAGGAGCGTCTGGCCGGCGAGCTGCCCACCGGGGCCGCCGGTCAGCGCGAAGGTGCCCACGCACTGGAGGTCGCTCGGGTTCCCGGCGCGCACCACGGTGCAACTGACGCCGTCCCGGCCGACCTTGTCGCCGCCCTTGGTCCTGAAAAGGTCGTCGGCGAAGGCGAAGGACTCCCCGACCACGGGTGCCGGAGCGCTCTCGTCGCTCTGTTCGCCGGGTATCTCCTTGGCGTACAGGGTGAATTCGAGGTCCACGGCCGCCGTCGTGGCGGCGGACGCCGGGGCGGCGGCGCCGAAGGTGACGACCGCGACCGTACAGGCGCCGAGCGCACCGATCCTCCTGAAGCTTCGGGACATGTCCTGCCTCCTTGCGGGTGGTGGCTCTCCCCCTCGGCTCGCTTCACATTGTCCGATGCCCGCCCCGGATCCGCCCGTCCGCCCGCTCGCCCCACCGCGGATCCGCCCGTCCGGTGGGCGCCCGGCCCGGCGCTACGCTGACGCGCATGAAACACCCGATACGGATCATGGTCCCGGCCGCCGCTCTCCTGGTGGGAGGGGTGCTGACCGGCTGTGGCGAGGTCGAGCCGCTGCCCGAGGTCACCCCGCACGCCCGGCCCAGCGGGGCACCGGAGGCCGCGGGCACGGAGGCCGCGGCGCCGGGGGCCGAGGCCGCTCCGGCCGCCGCGGGCGCGGCCCTCGGCGGTCCCGGGACGGCCTGCCGGCTGCCCGTCTCCTTCACCCTGGCGAAGGAGTGGAAGCCGGTCGCGATCGAGGACCCCGAGAACCCCGAGTTCGCGGTGCTCACGCGTCAGGGGCCGGCCACGGTCCGCTGCGAGGTGGACGCCAAGCCGGCCGGGCACGTCGGCTATCTGCGGGTGTGGACGGCCGGGAAGGGCCCCGCCCGGGCCGCCCTCGAAGGCTTCGTGAAGGCGGAGAAGGGGACCTCGGCCGTCTCCTACCGGGAGACGAAGGCGGGCGCGCTGCCCGCCACCGAGGTGACCTACACCGTGCACAACGAGGTCATGGACGAGACCAAGGAGGAGCGGGCGCTCGCCGTGGCCACCCCGGAGGGGGCGGTCATCCTCCACCTCGGCGGACTCGACACCGAGGAGCACCGGGCGATGCTCCCGGCGTACGAACTGGCCAGGACGACGCTGAAGCTCGGCTGATCCCGATCACCGCGCGCCGCCCGAGCAGGGCCGTGGCCCCCGTCCCGCACCGGACGGGGGCCACGGCGTTCCTGGTGGGGTGCGGCTACGCGAACTTCTGGTTCGCGGAGCCGTCGCAGTTCTGGAGCCGGACCGGCTCCCTCGCCGCGCCCTGGGCGAGGCAGAGTCCGGTCGCGCCGGCGGGGCGGATCGTGGCGCCGTCGCGGACGAACTTCTGGTTGGCGCCGCCGTGGCAGTTCCAGATGATGAGCGCCCGGCCGGCCTGGTAGGCGGCGGCGGGCACGTCCAGGCAGCGGTCCTGGGTGAGCTGGGTGTGGACGGTCCGGCGGGCGGAGTCGTACCACCAGCCCTGGTTGCGGCCGCCGTGGCAGTCCCAGCCGAGTACGCCGGTCTCGTTGGCCGAGGAGGCCGCCTCGACGTCCAGACAGTTGCCGGTCGCCTGGTTCTTCAGCGGCTTGTACGCGTCGTCCCAGGCGAGCGGGAAGAGGGTCGGTGTGCCCTTGGAGTCGACGTCGGCGCAACTGGCCTCGCGGAGACCCGAGTCGTAGATCTGCGTGAGGCAGGAGGCGAAGGCGGCGTGTCCTCGCGCGTTGGGGTGGAAGGACTGGCGGACCGAGTTCTCGTCCGGGGTGCCGGGCTTGGAGAGGTCGATGTAGAGGCCTCGGGCCCAGGTGTCCTCCATGCAGACCTCGTGGCCGTGGAAGAGCCGCGAGTTGTCGAGGTAGACGGCTCCGGTCTCGGCGGCGGCCTTCCGCATGCCGCGTTCGAAGGCGGGGACGGCGGTGTTGCGGCCCCAGATGGTGTCGGAGTCGTAGCCGAGTCCGCCGCAGATCAGCTTCCCGGGGAAGTCGGGGTTGTCGTGGAAGTCGGGGCCGATGGGGCTGGGGTAGCCCATCACGACGAGCTTGTAGTCGCCGTCGGCGTATCCGGCGTCGCGCATGACGGTCTTGAGGTCGCGCACGGTCTGCTCGACCTTGGGGACGAGTCCGTCGACGCGGGCCTGCCAGCCGGGGGCGTACTTGGGCTCGCAGGCGCCCTGGAGGAGCAGGTAGCGCTGGACGCAGTCGGTCATGACGGGCCCGAACTGCAGGTCGTCGTTGGCTCCGGCGACGAGCAGGATCATCTTGATCCGGGTGTTGCGGGCCTTGACGGCGAGGTTGTCGCTCTGGACGAGCTCGTCGGCGTACTGCTTCGAGCCGCCGATCCGGATGTTTCCGGTGTACGCGCCGGAGCAGGCGACGTTGAAGGTGAGGTCCGCGGGGATGCCGGTGCGGTGGATCGCCGCGTCGGGCGAACGGTGGCACCAGTTGGTCGGGCCGTTGGTGGGGGGTTCGTAACTCCCGACGCCCTCGCCGGAGATCTCGCTGTCGCCGAGGGAGATCAGGCCGGTCCTGCGCTGGGCGAGGGGGCGTTCGGCCGGGTCGCCGTAGATCCTGGTCGCCTCGGCGGCGCGGATCGCCTCCAGCTCGGGCGGGAGCGGTACGGAAGCGGTCACCGCCGCCGGGCCGGTGGCGGTGCCGGTGCCGGCCGCGCCGGCGGGGGCCGCCGCGGTCATCGTGCCGAGCGCGGCGGCGGCCGCGGCGACGGCCGCGATGGGCCAGCGGAGTCTGTACCTGGTGCGCCTCATTGCGCCTCCTGGAAGTGGGGTTACCCACGGTTTTTACTGGTCGGTACGCGGGTTGGGAATACATCGAACAAGACAAGTGCTCATCTTTTTCGGGGGGTTCGGGGTCGCCCCGGACGAGCACCGTGCGGAAGGTCGAGGAAATGAACGAAGCCGAGGGTTACCGGATCGAGCACGACTCCATGGGTGAGGTGCGGGTCCCCGCGCACGCCAAGTGGCGTGCGCAGACCCAGCGGGCGGTGGAGAACTTCCCGGTCTCGGGCCAGCGCCTGGAGCGCGCCCACATCGAGGCCCTGGCCCGGATCAAGGCCGCCGCCGCCAAGGTCAACGCCGAGCTCGGGGTGATCGACGAGGACCGGGCCGGGGCGATCGTCTCGGCGGCGGAGGAGGTCGCCGAGGGGCGCTGGGACGACCACTTCCCCGTGGACGTCTTCCAGACCGGCTCCGGCACCTCGTCCAACATGAACACCAACGAGGTGCTCGCCACCCTCGCCACCGAGCGGCTCCCCGAGGGCCGGGACGTCCACCCCAACGACCACGTGAACGCCTCGCAGTCCTCCAACGACGTCTTCCCGTCCTCCATCCACATCGCGGCCACCGGCGCCGTCCTCCACGACCTGATCCCCGCCCTCGACCATCTGGCCGCCGCCCTGGAGCGAAAATCGGCCGAATTCGCGACGGTCGTGAAGTCCGGCCGTACGCATCTGATGGACGCCACCCCGGTCACCCTGGGCCAGGAGTTCGGCGGCTACGCGGCCCAGGTCCGGTACGGCGTCGAGCGGCTGCGTGCCGTGCTCCCCCGGCTCGCCGAACTCCCCCTGGGCGGTACGGCGGTGGGCACCGGCATCAACACCCCGGCCGGCTTCTCGGCGGCCGTCATCGCGGAGGTCGCGCGGACCACCGGCCTGCCGCTGACCGAGGCCCGCGACCACTTCGAGGCGCAGGGCGCCCGCGACGCCCTGGTGGAGACGTCCGGGCAGCTCAGGACCGTCGCCGTCTCCCTCACCAAGATCTCCAACGATCTGCGCTGGATGGCCAGCGGGCCGCGCACGGGCCTGGCGGAGATCAACCTCCCCGACCTCCAGCCCGGCTCGTCGATCATGCCGGGCAAGGTGAACCCGGTGGTGCCGGAGGCGGTCCTGATGGTCGCCGCGCAGGTGACCGGAAACGACACCACGGTGGCGGTGGCGGGCGCCGCCGGGAACTTCGAGCTCAACGTGATGCTGCCGGTGATGGCCAAGAACCTCCTGGAGTCGGTACGGCTGCTCGCCAACGCCTCCCGGCTCCTCGCGGACCGCACGGTCGACGGGATCACCGCCAACGTCGAGCGCGCCCGCGAGTACGCCGAGTCCTCGCCGTCCGTCGTCACCCCGCTGAACAAGTACATCGGCTACGAGGAGGCCGCCAAGGTGGCGAAGAAGTCCCTCGCCGAGCGGAGGACGATCCGCGAGGTGGTGCTCGCGTCCGGGTACGTCGAGCGGGGCGACCTCACGGTCGAGCAGCTGGACGAGGCCCTCGACGTCCTGCGGATGACCCACCCGTAGACGAGGCCGCCTCGTCCGCAGCCGACGGCCGCCCCGTCCTCGGGCGAATGCTGACTCATCCGTGACCTGTACCGCAGCGGCGATGGGAGCGCACACCTAAGATCTGCGCATGACAGGATCGGGCGGCCCTCAGCACTGGGCGCCGGGGGAGCAGATCCTCTGGCGCTACCGCGGCAACGGCACCGGAGCCGTGCACATCTGCCGGCCGGTGACCGTCGTCCAGGACACGCCCGAGATGCTCGCGGTCTGGATGGCGCCCGGCACCGAATGCGTACGGCCGGTGCTCACCGACGGCACACCCGTGCACGAGGAGCCGCTCGCCACCCGGTACACCGCCCCGCGCACCACGGAACGCTCGCACTGGTTCGGCAGCGGGGTCCTCAAGCTGGCCCGGCCCGGGGACCCCTGGTCGGTGTGGCTGTTCTGGGAGCGCGGCTGGCGCTTCCGCAGCTGGTACGTGAACCTGGAGGAGCCGCGGGCCCGTTGGTCCGGCGGCGTCGACTCCGAGGACCACTTCCTCGACATCTCCGTCTATCCCGACCGCAGCTGGCTGTGGCGGGACGAGGACGAGTTCGCCCAGGCCCAGCGGTCCGGTCTGATGGACCCGGAGCAGGCCGCGCGGGTGCGGGCCGCCGGCCGGCGGGCGGTGGATCTGATCGGGTCCTGGGGCACGCCGTTCGCGGACGGCTGGGAGGACTGGCGGCCCGATCCGGCCTGGCCGGTGCCGAAGCTTCCGGTGGACTGGGACCGAACTCCGGCGTACACGGCACCGTGAGACCCTTGATGCGCCCCCGGGGTCCAAACGTAGGATCGTCCTCCGCACGGCAGAAGCGGGCCGAACGACACGTCAGACCGATCGACCACCACGTCAACGACTCAGCACAGCACAGGACCTGACCACAAGTCATCCACGAGGGGGAGAGCAGTGCCGGACGTGCGCCCGGGTGTTCCGACCCCTGCCGTTGCCGCCTCTCGCGGAACGTCCACATCCGCTGCATACGAGGGGTTTATCCCTGCCGAAGGCGCGGCATCGGCGAGAAGAGCGAGTGCATCGCACCACCGGCCCGGACGGACGGAACCCCACGCGTGACGGAGCATCCCACCTCCCACGAAGGCCGGCAGCCCCTGGCTGCCCGGCCGCAGGAACGCGCGCGCCCTCGCCAGGAGGCGGCGGCCGCCGGCCTGCCCTCCGACGTGCCCGCCCAGGCGGGCGGCCCGGCGGCCCAGGCGGCGCCCGGCACGGACACGCCCCCGACGACCGGCGCCCCGGCCGCGGCCCCTGGGGCCGGCGCCCCGGGCGGCACAGGTAGCCCGGGTGGCAACGGCGGCCCAGGTGGCCAGGGCGGCGCTCCCGGCGCCGTGGCCGTCGCCGTGGCCCCGCAGCACCCCGGCGGAGCGCGCGGCGCCGACGGCGCCGCGCGGCGCGAGGGCGAGCGGCTGCGGTTCGTCGGGGCGGCGACCCGCCGGATCGCGCGCGGGCTCGACCTCGACGAGATCGTGCTCGGCCTCTGCCGGGCCACCGTGCCCACCTTCTCCGACGAGATCCTCGTCTATCTGCGCGATCCGCTGCCGGTGGGCGACGAGCGCCCGGTGGCGCCGTTCGTGCTGCGCCTGCGCCGCACCGACCGGCTCCGGTTAAGCGAGCTGGAGGGCGAGGAGCTCGTCCTCGTACCCGATCCCGATCCGACGCCGGCGGCCGAGCTGTGCGAGGTGCGGTCCGGCGGGGCGCTCGCCGAGGTGCTGCGCGGGGTGCGGCCGGTCTTCGGCGACTCCGCCGCCGCCAAGACAGCGCTGGGCGAACTCCTCGGCCCCGAGCATCCGCTGCCCGGCGGACTCCGGGCGATACTCGCCCCGCTGCGCGGCCGGCGCCGGGTCATCGGCGCGGCCGTCTTCCTGCGCCGCTCCGAGCGGGCCGGTTTCGAGCCGAACGACCTGCTCGTCGCGGCGCAGCTGGCCACCCACACCGCGCTCGGCATCGACAAGGCCGTCCTGTACGGCCGCGAGGCGTACATCGCGGACGAGCTCCAGCGGACGATGCTGCCGGACTCCCTCCCGCAGCCGACCGGCGTCCGGCTCGCCTCCCGCTACCTTCCGGCGGCCGAGACGGCCCGGGTCGGCGGCGACTGGTACGACGCGATCCCGCTGCCCGGCAGCAGGGTCGCCCTGGTCGTCGGCGACGTCATGGGCCACTCCATGACGTCCGCGGCGATCATGGGCCAGCTGCGCACCACCGCGCAGACCCTGGCCGGTCTCGACCTGCCTCCTCAGGAGGTCCTGCACCACCTGGACGAGCAGGCGCAGCGGCTCGGCGAGAACCGGATGGCCACCTGCATGTACGCGGTGTACGACCCGGTCTCGCACCGGATCACCGTGGCCAACGCGGGTCATCCGCCGCCGATACTGCTCCACCTCGGCGGCCGTGCCGAGGTGCTGCGGGTGCCGCCCGGCGCCCCGATCGGGGTCGGCGGGGTCGACTTCGAGGCGGTCGAGCTGGACGCCCCGGCCGGTGCCACGCTGCTGCTGTACACGGACGGGCTGGTCGAGTCCCGGCTGCGGGACGTGTGGACCGGGATCGAGCAGCTGCGGGAGCGTCTCGCGGCGACCGCGCAGCTCACCGGTCCGGACCACTCGCCGCCGCTGGAGGCGCTCTGCGACGACGTCCTCGACATGCTGGGTCCGGGCGACCGGGACGACGACATCGCGCTGCTCGCGGCCCGTTTCGAGGGCATCGCGCCGAGCGACGTGGCGTACTGGTTCCTGGAGCCGGAGGACGCGGCCCCGGGGCGGGCCAGGCGGCTCGCCCGGCGGGCGCTGGCCCGCTGGGACCTGGAGGAGCTGACGGACTCGGTCGAGCTGCTGATCAGCGAGGTCGTGACGAACGCCGTGCGGTACGCGGAGCGGCCGGTGACGCTGCGGCTGCTGCGGACGGACGTGCTGCGCTGCGAGGTCGGCGACGACTCTCCACAGCTGCCCCGGCAGCGGCGGGCGCGGGACACGGACGAGGGCGGGCGCGGTCTGTTCCTGGTGAACCGGCTGGCCAGACGGTGGGGGGCGACCCGGCTCTCGGGCGGCAAGGTGGTCTGGTTCGAGCTGGCGACGCGTAGCTGAGGACTCGACGGACCCGCTGTACGCGGCGATGGCCGGACCCCCGTGCGGGGTCCGGCCATCGCCGTCACTGCTTCCCGGTCACCGCACCGGGCGGCCGGTGACGGCGTCGCCGTTGGCGGTCGGCTCGGGGCCCGGGCCGGGTTCGTCGGTCACCGGCGGTTCGGTCGTCGGATCGCCGGTGTCCGGCGGAGTCGTCGGGGGCGTCGGGTCCCCGGTCGGCTCGGGCGGCGTGGTGACGGGGTCCTGTGTCGGCTCCGGCGGCGTGGTGCCGGTCGGGGTCGGCGGCTGCGTCGGGTCCGGGGACCGCGTGGTCGGCTCCTCGGTCGGCTCCTCCGGGGTCTCGGTGGTCCGAGTGGGGTCCGGGTCCGGCTCGTACGGGGTCGAGCTGTCGGTCTCCAGGTCGAAGCGGGCGTCGGAGCCGCCGTCGAGGGCGCCGGTGGTGTAGTCGCCCCAGATCTGGGCGGGGGTGCGGCCACCGTTGGCGCGGCCCGGGTTGATGGTGTCGGTCAGGGTGACCTGGTTGCCCTTGGCGTCCTCGCCGAAGAGGCCGACGGCGGTGACGAGTTCGGGGGTGTAGCCCACGAACCAGGCGGAACGGTTGTTCTCGGAGGTGCCGGTCTTGCCGGCGGCGTCGTAGTCACCGGCGGCGCGGAAGCCGGAACCGCTCTGCACGACGCCCTGCATGGCCTTGGTGACGGTGTCGGCGGCCTCGCGGCTGATGACCTGGCTGCCGATCGCGTCCACGGCGTCGACCTTGCGGTCCTTGTGCGAGGCGGCCTTCACCAGGGTCGGGGTGACCTTCTTGCCGTGGTTGTCGAGCGTGGCGTACACGCCGGCCATGTCCATGGTCGAGGCGCCCATGGTGCCGAGGGACATGGCGGGGGTCTCGCCGAAGTCCGGGCCGTCCTTCATGCCGAGGTCGAGGGCGGTCTTCTTGGTCTTGCCCGGACCGGCGTCGACGATCATCTGGGCGAAGACCGAGTTGATGGAGCTGTTGGTGGCCTTCTGGACGGTGACGGGGCCGTAGCTGCGGTCGTCCTCGTTCTCCGGCGCGAAGTCGATGTCGGTGCCGACGACCTCACGCTGGCTGGTGCCGTCGTAGATCGTGCCGAGGCCGATCTCCCGCCCGTCCTGGGTCTCCGAGCCGTTCTCGAGGGCGGCGGCGAGGACGATCGGCTTGAAGGTGGAGGCGGGCTGGTAGTCGCGGCGGGTCGCGTTGGACATCCAGTGCTCGGTGGCGCCGACGCCGCCGTACATCGCGACGACCGCGCCGGTCTTCGGGTCGACGGAGGTGGCGCCGGCCTGGACCGTGGCGTCCTTCTTGTCGCCCTTGCGGTCGAGCTTGGCCTCCAGCTGCCGGTCGACGGCCTTGACGAGGTCCTTCTGCTTCTTCTCGTCGATGTTGAGGGTGATCGTCCAGCCGCCGGCCTTGATGTCCTCCTCGCTGACGCCCTGGCGCATCAGCTCCTGGTTGGCGGCCTCGACGATGTATCCGGTCTGGCCCTCCATGCCGGGGGCGGGCTTGGGCTTCTGCGGCACGGGGAACTTCATGCCGGCGCGCTCGGTCGGGGAGAGCCAGTCCTCGTCGACCATGTTGTCGAGGACGTAGTTCCAGCGCTCCTCGACGAGCTTGCGGCCGGTGGTGCTCGCGGAGGTCCAGTCGTACTGGTTGGGCGCCTGGAGCAGCGAGGCGAGGTAGGCGCCCTGGGCGGTGGTGAGCTGGGTGGCGTCGACGCCGTAGTACGAGCGGGCGGCGGCCTGTATGCCGTAGGCGCTGCGGCCGTAGTAGCTCGTGTTCATGTACCCGGCGAGGATGTCGCCCTTGCTCGTCTCCTGGTCGACCTTGATGGCGATGACCATTTCCTTGAGCTTGCGGGTCGCCGTCTGGTCCTGGCTCAGGTAGAAGTTCTTGACGTACTGCTGGGTGATGGTCGAACCACCCTGCTTGCCCTGGCCGGTGAGGGTCGACCAGGCGGCGCGCGTGGTGCCCTTGATGTCGACGCCGTTGTCCTTGTAGAAGCTCTTGTTCTCGGCGGCGACGAAGGCCTTCTGGACCGGCTGGGGGATCTTCTCCAGGCCGACGATCTCGCGGTTGATCTCGCCGGTGCGGGCGAGGATCTTGCCGTTGGCGTACTTGTAGATGTTGCTCTGCATGGTCGCCTCGGCGTTGGCCGTCGGCACCGGGACCATGAGGTAGACGACGTACAGGGCACCCATGGCGAGCAGGCAGAACACGAAGAAGGTGCCCAGGAGCTTCTTCCAGGAGAAGAAGCGGCGTATGCCGCGTTTCTTCGCCTTGCTCTTGTCCGGTCGGCCCATGGGTCCTGTCGCTCCACTCGTCGTGTGTCTCGGCGCCTCGGTGTCGTCTCCGTCCACGCCGGATCAGCTCAGCAAGCTAACACCGACGATGCAGACAAAGGGGATCCGATCACGCCTTTTCCGGACGTGAGAATCAGCACCCATGCCCAGAGGAACCGACGCTCGAACGGACCCGATGGTTGCGCGGTGCGGGTGCCCGGAATCGGGCGGCGAGGGGCTCCATGCGCGACTTCCGGCCACTATGCATCGTGCGTATACACCCCGTGTACAGTGACGCGCATGTCCATCGGTCACACCCTTCTGGGGCTCCTGGAGTCCGGACCGCGCCACGGCTACGACCTCAAGCGCGCCTTCGACGAGCGATTCGGCCACGACCGGCCCCTGCACTACGGGCAGGTCTACTCGACCATGTCCCGGCTCCTGAAGAACGGCCTCGTCGTCGTCGACGGCGTCGAGGCGGGCGGCGGGCCCGAGCGGAAGCGGTACGCGATCACCGAGGCCGGCATCACCGATGTCGCCGCCTGGCTCGCCACCCCCGAGAAGCCGGAGCCGTACCTCCAGTCCACGCTCTACACCAAGGTCGTCCTGGCCCTGCTCACCGGCCGCGGGGCCGCCGAGCTCCTCGACGTCCAGCGCTCCGAACACCTGCGGCTGATGCGGGAGCTCACCCGGCGCAAGAAGGACGGCGACCTCGCCGACCAGCTCATCTGCGACCACGCCCTCTTCCACCTGGAAGCGGACCTGCGCTGGCTCGAACTGACCGCCGCCCGTCTCGACCGGCTCGCCGAGGAGGTCCGCCGATGAACCCCGCCCCGCTCCTCCGGGCCACCGGCCTCGACAAGGCCTACGGCCCCACCCCGGCGCTCGCCGGCGCCGACTTCTCCCTCCGGGCCGGCGAGGTCGTCGCCGTCATGGGCCCGTCCGGCTCCGGCAAGTCCACACTGCTCCACTGCCTGGCCGGAATCGTGCGCCCCGACGCGGGCACGATCACCTACGACGGACGCGAACTCACCGCGCTCTCCGACAGCGCGCGCAGCTCCCTGCGCCGCACCGACTTCGGCTTCGTCTTCCAGTTCGGCCAGCTCGTCCCCGAGCTGACCTGCGTCGAGAACGTGGCCCTGCCGCTCCGGCTGGCCGGCGAGCGCCGGAAGTCCGCCGAGGCCAGGGCCGCCGAGTGGCTCGCCCGTCTGGAGGTCGACACCGTCGCGGACCAGCGCCCCGGCGAGATATCCGGCGGCCAGGGGCAGCGCGTCGCCGTCGCCCGCGCCCTCGTCACCGTCCCGCGGGTGATCTTCGCCGACGAGCCGACCGGCGCACTCGACTCCCTCAACGGAGAGCGGGTCATGCGCCTGCTCACCGACGCCTCCCGGGACACCGGCGCCGCCGTCGTCCTCGTCACCCACGAGGCCCGCGTCGCCGCCTACTCCGACCGGGAGATCGTCGTGCGCGACGGCTCCGTACGGGACACGGAGTGGGCCGTATGAGCCTCGCCACCTGGGCCCGCGACCTGGCACTCGGCGCCCGGTTCGCGGTCGCCGGCGGCCGCGCCGGACGGCTCCGCACACTCCTGACCGCGACCGGCGTCGGCTTCGGGGTGGCGCTGCTGCTGCTCGCCGCCTCCCTGCCCAACATGCTCTTCCAGCGGGAGGTACGGGAGTCCGTCCGCGCCGTCGACGGCAGCGAAGAGGCCACCGGCCCCCGGCCCGACTCCTTCCTCCACCTCGGCCGGACCACCGTCTACCGCGACGACGTCATCAGCGGCACGCTGCTGCGCCCCGAAGGCGACGCGCCCCCGGTCCCCCCGGGCGCGGACGCGTTCCCCGCGCTCGGCGAGATGCTGGTCTCCCCCGCGCTCCGCGAGCTGCTCGACTCCCCCGAGGGCGCCCTGCTCAAGGAACGGCTCCCCTACAAGGTGGCCGGGACGATCGGGCAGGCCGGACTCATCGGCCCGGCCGAGCTGCGGTACGTCGCCCACGTCGGCTTCCTCACCACCGACAACCTCGACGGGCGCGGGACGCGCTACGGCTGGTCCGTGCCCGAGGAACCGATGAACGCGTTCCTCATCCTCCTCGTCGTCGTCGCCTGCGTCGTCCTGCTCCTGCCCGTGCTCGTCTTCATCGCGACCGCCGTCCGCTTCGGCGGCGAACAGCGCGACCGACGGCTCGCCGCGCTCCGGCTCGTCGGCGCCGACACCGCCATGACCCGGCGGATCGCGGCCGGCGAGTCCCTCGCGGGCGCACTGCTCGGCCTCCTGGTGGGCCTCGGACTCTTCGCCGTGGCACGGCAGTTCGCCGGAGCCTTCACCATCTGGGACGTCAACGCCTATCCGTCCGACGTCGTGCCGATGCCCGCGCTCGCCGCCCTCGCCCTCGCCGCCGTCCCCGTCGCCTCGGTCGTGGTCACCCTCTTCGCCCTGCGCGGGGTGGCGATCGAACCGCTCGGAGTCGTCCGGACCGCCGTGCCGCGCCGCCGCCGGCTGTGGTGGCGGCTGCTGTTCCTCGTGGCCGGCGCCGCCCTGCTCGTCCCGCTCATGGGCGAAGTCCGGGCGACCGACACCAGCCTCGACACCCTGGGCGTCGCGACCGGCACCACCCTCGCCCTGATCGGGCTCACCACCCTCCTGCCGTGGCTCGTCGAGGCCGGGGTGAAGCGGCTGCACGCCGGTCCGGTGGCCTGGCAACTCGCCGTCCGCAGGCTTCAGATGAGCAGTGGAACGGCGGCCCGCGCGGTCAGCGGCATCGTCGTCGCGGCCACCGGGGCGATCGCGCTCCAGATGCTCTTCCAGGCCATGGAGAACGACTTCACGGAGCTCACGGGCGAGGACACCTCCCGCGCCCAGATCGCGATCGGCGCCCATGCCAGGAGCGCCGACGAAGCCCGCGGGATGATCACCCGCTTCGAGCGGACCGAGGGCGTCACCGGCGTGATCGGCATCGTCGAATCGCAGGTGTGGCGGCCCGGGCCCCTGAAGGGAGGCGAGGAGTTCTCCCCAACGGCCTCGATCAGGGTCGGCGACTGCGCCTCCCTCAAGGAGTTCGCCACGCTGCCCTCCTGCACGGACGGCGACGTGTTCGTCTTCCTCGCGCACGGCGCACAGGGCAACCCCGACGACTCCTTCGTCACCAGGGCGGCACGACCCGGCGCCACGGTCGCCCTGCGCGACCCGCATCCCCACCCGAGCGCGCCGCAGCTCCCCAAGGGCACCCCGCTGCCGCAGTGGCGCATTCCCACCACCGCCCGGGTCGTGGACTCCCGCCCCGACCCGACGGGCATGTACCAGTACGGCGTCCTCGCCACCCCGTCGGCGATCGACGCCGCCCGGCTCGACACGCCCGACGCGCAGGCCATGGTCCGGCTCGACCCGGCCGTGCCCGACGCCGCCGACCACGTACGGAACACGGCGGCGGCCATCGATCCGACGTCCTGGGTCCGCGACCTGAAGGACACCCAGCGGGACGCCGCGTTCTCCAGCGTCCGCACCGGCATCCTGGTCGGCTCGACCCTGACGATGCTGCTGGTGGCGGCCTCGCTCCTGGTGACGACCCTGGAGCAGCTCAGGGACCGCAAGCGACTGCTCTCCTCACTGATCGCCTTCGGCACCCGGCGCTCCACGCTGAGCTGGTCGGTGCTGTGGCAGACCACGGTGCCGATCGCCCTCGGTCTCGTCCTCGCCGTGGCGGGCGGGCTCGGCCTCGGGGTCGTCCTGCTGAGGATGGGCGGTCAGCGGGTCCAGGACTGGTGGGCCTTCCTGCCGGTCGTCGGGATCGGGGTCGCGCTGATCGCGGCCGTGACGCTGCTGAGCATGCCGGTCCTGTGGCGGCTGATGCGCGCGGACGGGCTGCGCACGGAGTAACCCGTCGGGCTCATGTACGAGACGGGCGCGGTTCCTGGTACCGGGGGGTTCCGGGAACGGCGCCCGTCACGCGTACCCGCGTCAGGAACCGGCGCCCACCACCCGTACCGGAAGCCCCTTCATCGCGCCCCGCAGCGCCTCCGCCAGCTCCGCGAACTCGGCGTGCCGGGCCGCCCCGGTCCGCATCGCGAGGGCGATCCGCCGCGCGGGCGCCGGTTCGGCGAAGAGCCCCGTCCACAGGGCGGTGTTACGGGCTGTCTCGACCGTCACGGCGGTGCGCGGCAGCAGGGTCACGCCGAGTCCGCCGGCCACCAGCTGGACCAGGGTGGAGAGCCCGGCGGCGGTGGTGGTGACCTCGGCGCCGCCGGTGCGGCCGGCCTCGCGGCAGATGTCGAGGGCCTGGTCGCGCAGGCAGTGACCCTCGTCCAGGAGCAGCAGCCTGAGCTCCTTGAGGGCCTCGCGCGGGATGTCGTCCCGTCCGGCCAGCGGATGCCCCTGCGGGGTGACGAGCACGAAGTCCTCGTCGAAGAGGGGCAGTTCGGTGACGCCGGGCACCCCGAGCGGCACGGCGAGCAGGAGCAGGTCGAGCCGCCCGGCGGCGAGCCCCTCCAGGAGGGAGGAGGTCTGCTCCTCGTGGACCTGGAGGTCGAGCTCCGGGTAGCGCCGGTGGACCAGGCGCAGCACGGTGGGCAGCAGATACGGGGCGACGGTCGGGATCACGCCGAGCCGCAGCACCCCGGTGAACGGCGCCTGGGCCGCCTCCGCCTCCTCCATCAGCTCGGCGACCGCGTCGAGGACGGCCCGCGCGCGCACCGCGAGCCGCTCCCCCGCGGGCGAGAGCAGCACCTTCCGCGTCGTACGCTCGAGGAGCTGGACACCGAGTGCCTCTTCGAGAGCCGAAACCGCGCCCGAGAGCGCGGGCTGGCTCATGCCGATGGCCGCCGCCGCGTCGCGGAAGTGCAGATGCTCGGCGACCGCCGCGAAGGCTCTGAGCTGCGAAAGGCTGGGCTGCTTGCCGCGGTGCGGAGTGTACGGGGGGCTGTACGGGGATCCCACTGATAACCACCTTCGATCAACACGACCCACTCTAGCTATTTCACTGATCAATGCACTCCGTGCCATGCTGTGACCACGTCCAACCCCCACGGAAGGCCCCAAAAGGGACCCTTCCCGTTTCGCAAGGAGAGCGCGTGCTCACTGTCGGTGACAAGTTCCCCACCTACGACCTGACCGCCTGCGTGTCGCTGGAGAGCGGCAAGGAGTTCGAGCAGATCGACCACAAGGCCTACGAGGGCAAGTGGCGCGTGGTGTTCTTCTGGCCGAAGGACTTCACCTTCGTCTGCCCCACCGAGATCGCCGCGTTCGGCAAGCTGAACGACGAGTTCGCGGACCGCGACGCCCAGATCCTCGGCGTCTCCGGCGACTCCGAGTTCGTGCACCACGCCTGGCGCAAGGACCACGCCGACCTGCGTGACCTGCCCTTCCCGATGCTCGCCGACTCGAAGCACGAGCTCATGAGCGACTGCGGCGTCCGGGGCGAGGACGGCTTCGCCCAGCGCGCCGTCTTCATCGTGGACCCGAACAACGAGATCCAGTTCACCATGGTGACCGCCGGCTCCGTCGGCCGTAACCCCAAGGAGGTCCTGCGGGTGCTCGACGCCCTGCAGACCGACGAGCTGTGCCCGTGCAACTGGAACAAGGGCGAGGGCACCCTCGACGCGGCCGCGCTGCTCTCGGGCGAGTGATCTGAGATGGCTCTCGACGAACTGAAGGCCGCCATACCGGACTTCGCCAAGGACCTGAAGCTGAACCTCGGTTCGGTCATCGGCAACAGCGAACTCCCGCAGCAGCAGCTCTGGGGCACGGTCCTCGCCTGCGCGATCGCCTCGCGCTCGCCGATCGTCCTCAGGGAGCTGGAGCCCGAGGCCCAGGCCAACCTGAAGCCCGAGGCGTACCAGGCGGCCAAGTCCGCCGCCGCGATCATGGCGATGAACAACGTCTTCTACCGGACCCGGCACCTGCTGTCGGACCCCGAGTACGGGACGCTCCGCGCGGGTCTGCGGATGAACGTCATCGGCAAGCCGGGCGTCGAGAAGGTCGACTTCGAGCTGTGGTCGCTGGCCGTCTCCGCGATCAACGGCTGCGGTCAGTGCCTGGACTCGCACGAGCAGGTCCTGCGCCAGGCCGGTGTCGACCGCGAGACGATCCAGGAGGCCGTGAAGATCGCCGCGGTGATCCAGGCCGTCGGCGTCACGCTGGACGCGGAAGCGGTACTCGCCGAGTAGGGCGTGGCCGGAGAACGAGAAGGGCCCCGGGCATCGCGCCCCGGGGCCCTTTCGTCATGCCGGTCCGGCTACTTCTTCAGCGCCGCCATGAGGGCGAGCATGTCCTGGGTCATCGGGACGTCGACCCCGGTGAGGTCGATCGGCGGGGCTGTGATCAGCTTCCCGTCCACCTCGTAGTCGCCCTGCCGGTAGAGCTCGATCTCGATCTCGGCCTGGCCGTCGAGGACCCGGAGGACCCCGCCCTGCTCGCCCTGGTCGTCGAAGTAGGCCTGCTCGCCCACTCCGTCGATCTTCTGGAGCTTGCCGTACCGCTGGGCCATCGCCGCGAACTCGGGCTCGGGGTCGATCACCTTGTGCAGGGTGTACGTGATGCTCAGATCCTGCCCGATGTCCTCAGCGCCGAAGGTGGCCGAGCACATGGACTCGCTGACCGCCGGTTCGTCCATGACAGGACCGACACCGTCCGTGCCCCGCTTGCCGAGGATCGCTCCGAGCGCCTTCAGCTCGGCCAGCTCGCAGAGCTTCTCCACCGGCTTGTACCCGCCGAGGTCGGGCCCCGGCTCCTTCTTCTGTCCGTACGCGTAGAGGCCCCCGCCCCACACCGCCGAGGCCAGCACCGCGCCGCCGAGCGCCCACAGCCAGGGGCGGCGGGCGCGGGGCGGGCGGGGCGGCGGGGTCTCGGTGAGGACTTCGGGGGCCTCGAAGGCATCCCCGCCGACCAGCTCCGGCTCCGAAATCACTTGCTCTCCCCCTTGGCCACCGACAAGCCCGGTGCCGGGGTCGGGGCCACTTCGAACGCGGTCGCGCCGCGCGGTTCCGGTGTACTGCGCAGGGCCTGTTCGGTGCTGTACGCGCGCAGGTAGCCGACCACCGTGTTGGAGACGGCCACCAGCGGGACGGCGACGACGGCACCGCCGATGCCCGCGGTCAGACCGCCGGCCGCGACCGCGAGGACGACGGCCAGCGGGTGGACCCGTACCGCCCGGCCCAGGATGAAGGGCTGGAGCACATGGCCCTCGATCTGCTGCACGGCGAGGACGACGACGAGCACCATGAGCGCGGTGAACAGGCCGTTGGTGACGAGGGCGACGACGACCGCGAGGGCGCCGGAGATCACCGCGCCGACCAGCGGGATGAACGCGAACAGGAAGATGAAGACGGCGAGCGGCACGGCCATCGGCACGTCGAGGAAGTAGAGGCCGAGGCCGATGAAGACCGCGTCGATCAGGGCGACGAGCACCGTGCCGCGCACATACGCGGTGAGGGTGCGCCAAGCGCGCGGGCCGGCTCCGGCGACGCCCGGCCGGGCCTGGGCGGGGACCAGCTTGAGCGTCCACTCCCAGACCTTCTTCCCGTCGTAGAGCAGGAAGAGCGTCGAGAACATGGCGAGCAGGATGCCGGTGATCGCCTCGACGACGACCGTGACGCCCTGCAGTCCGACCTGGGTGATCTGCTCGGCGTTGGCGCCGATGGAGTCGCTGAGGTTCTTCGCGATCCCGTTGATCTGCTGCTCGGTCACATGGAAGGGGCTGTTGAGGAGCCCGCGCTTGAGCTCCTCGATGCCGTCCCTGACCTGGTCGGACAGATTGTCGATGTTGTCCATGACCTGCCAGACCACGAACCAGCCGACCAGACCCATCACGACGAAGCCGGAGACGGCGGTGACGGCGGTGGCGAGGCCGCGGGGCAGGCCCTTCCTGCGCAGCATGGCCACGGTGGGCTGGAGCAGGGCGGTGACGAGGAGCGCGGCGACGAAGGCGAGGACGACCAGCTGGACGGAGCTGATCACCTTCATCAGCACCCAGACCGTGCCCGCGAAGACCAGGAGGCGCCAACTCGCCTCCGCCGCGACGCGCATGCCCCAGGGGATCGCGGCGACGGGGTCGGGGCGGGCGGCGACGGCGGGGGCGTACGAGGGCGGTGCCGGGACGGAGCGACCGGGAGCGTCCGCGGCCTCCTCGTCCGTGGCGACCGACGAGGCTGCGGAGGCTGAGGAGGCCGAGGCGACCGGGGCGGTGGTGGGCGGGGCCGGGGCGGTGCCGGCCTCCGGCCGCGAGGACTTCGGTGCGGGGGCGGCGGTGTCGTCGGCGGGAGCGCCGCCGCTCGTGCGGCCGGGCTCGTGGTCGTCCTCGCCCGCGTACGGCGGGCCGATCGGATCCTCGCGTTCCGCCTCGGCCCTGCGCTCGTCCAGGCGTTCGCCCATGCGGCTCAGGCTGTCGCCCAGCCGCCCCAGCCATCCCGGCAGTCTCGACATCGCTTTCCTCTTCCCCCCGCTCGTTCTTCGGCCCATCCACTCCCCCGGAAGCTCATGGGCCTTCGCAACCTACACGCAAGAGCCCCTCACCGTAGGACGGTGAGGGGCTCCCGGAGGTTGAGCACGCAGGTACTAGTACCAGCGGTTGGCCTGCCAGAACGACCAGGCGCCACAGGGGCTGCCGTAGCGGCCGTCCATGTAGCTGAGGCCCCACTTGATCTGGGTGGCGGGGTTGGTCTGCCAGTCGGCGCCGGCCGAGGACATCTTGCTGCCCGGCAGGGCCTGCACGAGGCCGTAGGCGCCCGAAGACGGGTTGACCGCGCGGTAGTTCCAGGTGGACTCGTGGTCCACGATGTTGCTGAAGCACTGGAACTGCGAGGCCGGGATCATCTGCCGGGCCATCGCCTTGACCTCGGCGACGGTGTACGACCCCTGCGCGGAGAAGCTGGAGGCGTCGCGCACGGAGGAACGGCTGGCGCGCTCGGCCTCCTCCTTCTCCCGCTCCTTGCGCTCCTCCTCGGCCTTGGCCTCGGCGGCGGCCTTGTCGGCGGCCTCCTTCTTGGCCTCGGCGTCCTTGGCGGCACGGAGACGAGCCGTCTCCTCCGCGGACTTGCGGACGGAGGCGTCGGCGGCGGCGGCCTGGACGTCGGCCTGCTCCGAGAGCGAGGAGACCTGTACCTGGGCCTGCTCCCCCGCGGGAATGTCCGCGAGCAGCGTGGTGTCGGCGGCGGTGGCCTCGAAGTTGTCGTCCGAGGGCTGAGCGACATTGCCCGAGGCAACGCCGACGACAGCACCGACGGTGGTGACCGCAGTGGCCGAAGCCACCGCGAATCCCCGGACCGAGATCCGGCTCACACGGTTTCCTTCCAGCATCGCTCGCACAGGTGACCACGCGGGCGAAATCGTGCCCCTGGCGCTGGTCTCCGACGTACTGGGTCACTGAAGACACGGGCCCGTGGTGCTGTGGGCGGCATACGGCGGACGACTGTTGAGTTGTGCGTGGGTTGTGCGCCGCTGAGGGTGCACGGGTGCCGTATGCGGGGCCTGACGGAAGCAAGACTTTGCCGGACGGCGACACCGCAAGGCAATTCTGGGTTGCGTGTGAAAGCTCACACCTCTGCAGTCACAGGTGTTTTGGCGAATATGCGGGACAGCAGAGCGCCGCCCGGCTAAGCTCCTGCGCTTTGCCGGGCGGCGCCAACTGCCGTACGGGTGCAGACCCGTACCAATACGGTCAGATCTGACCATCCTCCAGCATCTCCGTCACGAGCGCGGCGATCTGGGAGCGCTCGGAGCGGGTGAGGGTGACGTGGGCGAAGAGCGGATGCCCCTTCAGCTTCTCGACGACGGCGACGACTCCGTCGTACCGGCCGACCCGGAGGTTGTCCCGCTGGGCGACGTCATGGGTCAGCACGACCCGCGAATTCGCCCCGATACGGGACAGAACGGTCAACAGGACGTTCCGCTCCAGGGACTGGGCCTCGTCGACGATGACGAAGGCGTCGTGGAGCGAGCGGCCCCGGATGTGGGTGAGCGGCAGGACCTCCAGCATCCCGCGCCCGAGCACCTCCTCGATGACCTCACGGCTGGCGACCGAGGACAGCGTGTCGAAGACCGCCTGAGCCCAGGGGCTCATCTTCTCCGCCTCGCTGCCCGGCAGGTAGCCGAGCTCCTGGCCGCCGACCGCGTACAGCGGACGGAAGACCATCACCTTCTGGTGCTGACGGCGCTCCAGGACCGCCTCCAGGCCGGCGCAGAGCGCCAGCGCGGACTTGCCGGTGCCGGCCCGGCCGCCCATGGAGATGATGCCGACGTCCGGGTCGAGGAGCAGATCGAGCGCGATCCGCTGCTCGGCGCTGCGGCCGTGGAGCCCGAAGGCCTCCCGGTCGCCGCGGACCAGCCGTACGTTCCCCTCGGAGGTGACCCGGCCGAGCGCCTTGCCGCGCTCGGACTGGAGCACCAGGCCCGTGTGGACCGGGAGCTCGGCGGCCTCCGGGACGTACAGCGTGTTCTGCTCGAAGAGCAGGTCCACCTGCTCCCCGGAGAGCGCCAGCTCGGACATCCCGGTCCAGCCGTTGGCGTCCGTGATCGCCAGCTCGGCCCGGTACTCCTCGGCGAGGAGACCGACCGAGGAGGCCTTGATGCGCAGCGGCAGGTCCTTGGAGACGACCGTGACGTCGTACCCCTCCGCCTGGAGGTTGCGCGCGACCGCGAGGATCCGTGAGTCGTTGTCCCCCAACCTGTAGCCGGCGGGCAGGACGCCGGGGTCGGAATGGTTGAGTTCGACACGCAGCGTGCCGCCCAGCTCCCCGACGGGGAGAGGGGCGTCGAGGCGTCCGTACCTGACCCGGAAGTCGTCGAGCAGCCGCAGGGCCTGCCTGGCGAAGTAGCCGAGCTCGGGATGGTGCCGCTTGGCCTCCAACTCGGTCACCACGACGATCGGCAGCACGACTTCGTGCTCGTCGAAGCGGGACACGGCGTTGGGGTCGGCCAGCAGGACGCTGGTGTCGAGAACATAGGTGCGCCGGTCGTTAAGGCGGCGCTTCGTGCTTGTCACCACGGAAGGACAGACCCCCTCTGAAGACCCCTGTGAGGTCGGGGCGCGACGGAACCGGTGTCGCTACGGAATGGGACCGGGCTCAGGCCGCGATGCACGGGCCGAACCACGGCCCTCCGCTTCTCCCGTACGTGTCCCGCACGGTCGTCCTGGTGCAAGGGGCCTCCCGGGTGGCGGTCTCCGTGCCGCTCACTTCACCAGGGATATGCCCTCGAACCGGGGCTGCCATGCCATGGCATATGACGACGTGTTCGTGAACACGAGGTGATCGGTTCCGCGCGCCTTCCGCGAGGGGTGTCCGGCCCCTCCTGCAAGGGGGTGTCCGGCGCCTTCAGGGGGTGTCCTGGCGCCGTTCGGGGGTTCGGGTGCCGTGGCTCAGGTGCCGTAGCGCCGGTGCCGGGCCGCGTAGTCGCGCAGGGCCCGCAGGAAGTCGACCTTGCGGAAGGCCGGCCAGTGGACCTCACAGAAGTAGTACTCGGAATGGGCGCTCTGCCACAGCATGAATCCGGACAGACGCTGCTCACCGCTCGTACGGATCACCAGGTCCGGGTCGGGCTGGCCGCGCGTGTACAGGTGCTCCGAGATGTGCTCGACGTCGACGATCTCGGCGAGCTCCTCGAAGCTCGTACCCCGCTCCGCGTGCTCCAGGAGCAGCGAGCGGACCGCGTCCGCGATCTCCTGCCGGCCGCCGTAGCCCACCGCCACGTTGACGAGTATCCCCGTGTTGGCGCGGGTGGACTGCTCGGCTTCCTTCAGCACGGACTGCGTACGGGCGGGCAGCAGGTCCATCGTGCCGACGTGGTTGACCCGCCAGCGGCCGTCGGCGGCGAGCGCGCGCACGGCGTTCTCGATGATGCCGAGCAGCGGGACGAGCTGCTCCTCGGGGCGGTTCAGGTTGTCCGTCGAGAGCATCCAGAGCGTGACGACCTCGACGTCGGTCTCGGCACACCAGCCGAGCAGCTCCTGGATCTTGTCCGCGCCGGCCTTGTGCCCCTGCTCCGGGGTCCCGCCGGACGCCTTGGCCCAGCGCCGGTTCCCGTCGAGGATGACCCCGATGTGCTTGGGCACCTGGGCGTGGTCGAGGCGGCCTTCCACCCGGCGTGCGTAGAGCCCGTACACCAGGTCGCGCAGGTTCACCGTTCTTTACCTCTCCATGCAGCGGCGGGTCCGCCAGGCAGCGGCGGTCCGCAAGCCGCCACACTACTGCGCACGGGCGACAGGCTCCCAGCCCGGGACTGTCACAAGTCCGTGATAAGCAGAGATACGTGACTGATTCCCCCCTGTACCGCGCCTCCGCGGACCGCTATGCCGCCATGGAGTACCGCCGCTCGGGCCGCAGCGGCCTCAAGCTCCCGGCGATCTCCCTCGGCCTCTGGCACAACTTCGGCGACGACCGCGCGCTCGACTCGCAGCGCGGGATCCTGCGCCGCGCCTTCGACCTCGGCGTGACCCACTTCGACCTGGCGAACAACTACGGGCCGCCGCCCGGGTCCGCCGAGCTGAACTTCGGCAAGCTCTTCGCCCAGGACTTCGCGCCCTACCGCGACGAGCTGATCGTCTCGACCAAGGCCGGCTACGAGATGCACCCCGGCCCGTACGGCGAGTGGGGCTCCCGCAAGTACCTGATGTCCTCGCTCGACGCCTCCCTGAAGCGAATGGGCCTCGACTACGTCGACATCTTCTACTCGCACCGCTTCGACCCGCACACCCCGCTGGAGGAGACGATGGGGGCCCTCGCCTCCGCCGTGCAGCAGGGCAAGGCGCTGTACGTCGGCGTCTCCTCGTACAACAGCGAGCAGACCGCCGAGGCCGCGCGGATCCTCAGGGAGATGGGCGTCCCGGCCCTGATCCACCAGCCCTCGTACTCGATGATCAACCGCTGGACGGAGGACGACAACCTCCTCGACACGCTGGAGGCGGCCGGCATGGGCTGCATCTCCTTCGTGCCGCTGGCGCAGGGGCTGCTCACCAACAAGTACCTGAAGGGCATCCCGGAGGGCTCGCGGGCCACCCAGGGCAAGTCCCTCGACCCGGAGCTGCTCTCCAGTGAGGTGCTGCGGCGGCTGCGCGGCCTCGCGGACATCGCGGAGCGCCGCGGACAGTCGCTGGCTCAGCTGGCGCTGTCGTGGGTGCTGCGGGACGAGCGGATGACCTCGGCGCTGATCGGCGCGTCCAGCGTCGCCCAGCTGGAGGAGAACGTGGCCGCGCTCGCGGGCGCTCCGCTGACGGGCGAGGAGCTCAAGGAGATCGACTCGTTCGCCGTCGACACCAAGGGCGCGAACATCTGGGCCGGCCGGGGCTGACACCCGGGGCTGAGCCCCTTCCCGGGTCCGGCAGTGGCTCGGGCCGGGGCCGGCAGTGGCCGGGGCGGCAGGCCGGGGAAAGAAAAAACGGGCCGGTCCGTGGGGGGGATACGGACCGGCCCGAGGGGGGGTTTCCACCATAACCCTTCGTTAGTCGTGTTGCGCGCCACGTGCGCCGAACGAACCGCGCGGGATTCGCCGGATCCCAAGCGGGACAAGGGCTGTGAGGCCCCGTGGCGGGTTTGCGCCCCGGCGTGGCGGCGGGGTTCCGTCCCTCCCAAGAGGGACCGGCCGGCAAGGGCGCGGCGTTGACGTGCGCAGACCGCCGATCCACTCTCCCGGCACCTCAGGGGAGGGCGGTGAACGCCCCGAGAAGGAGCCCGAGCAGGGCTCCCACCAGCATGAAGGGGCCGAAGGGGATCGCCGAGGAGCGGCCCGCGCGGCGCAGCAGGACGAGACCGAGGCCGTACACCGCGCCGAGGAGGAAGCCCGCGAAGGCCCCGGTGAACAGGACACCCCAGCCGTACCAGCCGAGGGCGGCGCCCAGCGGGAGCGCGAGCTTGACGTCGCCGAAGCCGAGACCGGCCGGGTTGACCAGGAAGAGCACCAGGTAGCCCCCGCCGAGGGCGAGCGCGCCGAGCAGCGCGTGGAGCCAGGAGCCGGCGTCGTACGGCAGGAGCTCGGCGCCGCCGAGGAGCAGCGGGACGGCGACGGCCAGCGGCAGGGTCAGCCCGTCCGGCAGCCGGTGGACGCGGGCGTCGACGCAGGCGAGGAGGACGGCGAGGGGCGCGCCGAGCAGCCAGACCGCCAGCTCGGGCCGGGGCCCGCCGGTGGCCGCGGCGAGCACGGCGCAGACCAGGGCGGTGAGGAGCGGGGCGGCGAGCGGGGCGGGGGTGGTCGCACAGGCCCGCCGCCCGGGGCCGCCGACCCAGCCGCGCGCGGGACCGGCCAGCGGATGCCCGGCGGGGCAGCGGTCCCGCCACGGCTCCTCGGACGGTACGGAGAGCCGGTACGCGGCGCGCGGGACGAACAGCCCGGCGGCGGCCCCCCACAGGGCGGCGACGGTGATCAGCGTGGCGTACACGGACCCGACCTTAGGGGGTGTCCGGCGGACCCGGCCATGATCCGCCGGACACCCCCACGGTCCCGTACCGCTACGGTCTGGCGCATGGGGAAATGGGCGGACGGGACAGGGACGTTGGCGCTGCCGGACGGGGCCGCCGTGCCTCTGGAGGTGGCGGCGTCGTACCGGGCGCGGCGGCGGGGGCTGCTCGGCCGGGACGGGATCACGGGCGCGCTGCTCATCACGCCGACGAACAGCGTGCACACCTTCGGCATGCGGTTCGCGATCGACGTGGCCTACCTGGACCGCTCGCTCGGGGTCCTGTCCGTGGTCACGATGCGGCCGGGCCGCCTCGGCATGGTCAGGCCGCGCGGCCGGCACGTCCTGGAGGCGGAGGCGGGCGCGATGGCCGGGTGGGGTCTGCGGCCGGGCGTGCGGGTCTCCGTCCAGGTCACGGAGGGCCCGAGCCGAGCAGGGTGAACGCCCCGTACGCGGCGGAGGCGAGGGCGAGTCCGGCGAGGACCGGCACGGCGGCACGCGCGCGCAGGCGTGCCAGGGCCACGGCGGGCGGCAGGAGCAGTCCGAACGCGGGCATCATCAGGCGGGGCCGGGAGCCGAAGTAGGCGGCGCCGACCAGGGAGACGAGGACGACGCCGATCGTGTGGACGAGCAGGGGCAGCGGCTGCCCCTGCCGTACGCAGAGGGCGACGAGCCAGCCGAGGAGTGCGAGCGCGGCGCACAGCCCGAGGGCGGCGGGCCAGGGCAGACCCACGATGAACCGGGCGAGGGCGACGCCGCCGTCGATGGAGTTGCCCCAGGCGGCCTGGACGTCGAAGTAGGCGGTGGGGCTCTTCTCGCGGACCCCGACGTAGGCGACGTACGCGAGCCAGCCCAGGGGGGCGAGCAGCACCCCGGCCACCGTCCGCAGGGGCAGTCGCCGCTCCCGTACGAGGGTGACGAGGGCCGTGATCCCGAGGGCGGCGATCAGCGCGGCGGCCGTCGGCCGGGTGAGCCCCGCGGCGGCGCAGAGGGCTCCGGCCAGGATCCACCGGCCGCGCAGGACGGCGTACAGCGACCAGGCGGCGAGGGCGGTGAACAGCGTCTCCGTGTACGCCATCGACTGCACGAACGCGGTCGGGTACACGCCCCAGAGGACCGCGAGCAGCACCCCCGCGCGCTCCCCGGCGACATGCGCGCCGCACCGGTAGATGCCCCAGGCGGCGGCGAGCGCGGCGGTCCAGGAGACGAGCAGCCCGGCGGTCGCCGCGTCGACGGGGAGGACGGCGGACAGGCCCCGCTCCAGGGCGGGGAGGAGCGGGAAGAAGGCCAGGTCGGAGTGGACGTCGCCGTTCGGCAGGGTGACCTCGTACCCGTAACCGTGCTCGGCGACGCGGACGTACCAGACGGAGTCCCAGCGGCCCTTGAGCCGGTGCAGCCCGTCCTTGCCGGTCGCGGCGGCGGCGATCGCGAGGACGGCGAGGCCGATCAGGCGGGTGGCGGCGTAGCCGCCGAGGGCGGTGAGGGTGGGGCGGGTGAAGGTGGGGCGGGTGAGGTCGGCGAGGCGGGTGGGGGTGGGGGTGGGGCGGGTGAGGCTGGAGGGGCGGCCGGGCAGGGACATGCGCCCGATTATCCCGGCGCCCTCCCCCCTCTCAGCCGAGGGGCCTCATGCGGACGAACTTCGCGGACAGGACAGGGCCGAGCTGATGGACGATGGCGTGACCCGGCTCCTGCGGGGAGGGCAGGTCGCCGAGGAACGAGGTGATGATCACCTCGTCGATGCCGATGACCCCGCGACAGCACTGCTCCTCCAGGAAGTCGAGCGTGCGGCGCCAGTCGGCGGCGGCCGGGTCCTCCCCGAGGAAGGAACGGACGGTGCCCTGGACGACGTCCCAGAAGAAGACGTGCGGCAGGACACCGCCCTGGGTGAACACATGGGTCTCGTACACGCTCCGGAACTCGGGAATCCGGGTGACGAGATCACTGACCAGCTGAACACTCGGCGTCGATGTCATCAGCAGCCCACTTCGGAACGGCCCAGGGGTGTCGGGTACTCCGATCCAGAATGCTCCTCCGCGGGCCGCGCGTCCCGTCGCTTTTGCGTTTTCCTGACGACGACTTTCTCCGGGTTTTCCACAGGGGGTGCGAAGTGTCGCTCTTCCGTGGATCGTTGGGCGTATGTACGAGTTGGCGATCCTCGCGAGGGGCGGGGTGCTCCTCACGGTCTGGGCGCTCGCGGCGGGCTGGTCCCGGGGCCGGCTGACGGGCTGTCTGCGCCGGGAGGGCCGGCAGGGGATCTGCCGGGGCGCGTGGGCGGCACCGGGGAAGGAAGTGGACTGGCGGGTGAGGGCGACGGCGCTCCAGCTCCTCCGGCCGGAGCTGGTGTGCAGCCACCGGACGGCGGCGCGGCTGCACCGCATCGAGCTGCTGGGCGAGGACGGCGGGCGGGCGCGGCCGGGGCTCCTCGAATTCACGGCGCCGGCGTCGTCCCGGTCGACGCGGTCGACGCGCGGCGACCGGAACGGCGCCCGGAACACGGACCGGAACACGGACCGGATCCACGCCACGTCGTTCCTGAAGGACAGAGACTGGTCGGTACGGCGCGGGCTGCGGACCACGACCCCGGCGCGAACGGTCGGGGACCTCATACGGAGCTGCGGCAACCGGGAGGAGGCGGTCGTGGCGGCGGACTCGGCGCTCACGCGGAGGGCCGTTGGGGGCGTGCGGCGCGACCCCCTCGTCCGGTACGAGGAGCTGGCCGCCGAACTCGCCGCGCCCCGGCCGGGCGGGCCCCGCGCCCGCGCCTGGCTACCGCTGACCGAGGCGGCCTCGGGCTCCCCGGCGGAATCGGTGGCCCGCCTCCGGATACGGGACGCGGGCCTGTTCCCCGAGTCCCAGCCGGCGCTGCGCGCGGCGGAGGGACGGGTCCTGCGCCCCGACTTCCTCTTCCGCGAGGCGGGCCTGGCGGTGGAGGTGGAGGGCTACGCCTTCCACGGCACCCGCCGGGCCCACGACCGGGACGTCGCCCGCTTCAACGCGCTCCAGACCTGCCCGGAGATCCGCCGCGTCCTGCGCTTCACGGCGAGGGAGGTCTTCGCGGCCCCGGACCGCATGACGGCGACGATCCGGGCGGCGCTGACCCTCTAGGGGGAGGGCGGGATGACCGTCGTCCGAGGGAAGGAGATCTCGACGCGCCGGTTCTTCTTGCGGCCTTCCTCGGTGCCGTTGTCGGCGATCGGGTAGTCCTCGCTGTACCCGCGGATGTCGAAGGCCGTGCCGGGGTCGAGATTCCGCGCGAGCACCTGCTGCACGGCGACGGCACGCTGCTTCGAGAGCTTGAGCCCGTGCTCGTACGTCCCGAGGTTGTCGGTGAACCCGAAGACCCGGACGCGTCCGGAGCCGAGCTTGTCGACCTCGGTGGCGATCGCGGCGATGCGGGAGGTGGCGGCGGGGCTCAGCTTGGCGCTGTTCTTCGGGAACAGCACCTCCGCCTGGAGCGCGAAGGTCACGTCCACGTTGGTGTCCTGGCGCCGCTGCTGGCCGCCCTCCTCCTCGACGATCTGCTTGATGTCGAGCACCTTGGCGGGCGCGAGGGTGGCCCCGTCGGGAAGCATGAGCCCGGGCGCGTTGGCGTTGATGGCGGGCGGTGCAGCGGCAACGCCGGCGGAGCCGGGCGGGTCGTCGGCGTGCGCGGTGGGCGTCGCCAGCGGCCAGAGGGCCACGGAAACGAGGGCCAGGGCGGCCAGGCGGCGGTTCGTCGTCGTCATGGCGTCGCCTCAGGAGAGTTTGAGGGTGGCGGGTTCGAAGGTGGGGAGCTGGAAGGAGACCTCTGTGGTGGAGGCGGGGGGTGCGGGGAATTGCATGAAGACCTCGATCGAGTCGCCGGCCGAGACGATGCTCAGACCCGATGTGGTCAGGGGCCTCCCGTCCGTGTCTCGCAGCACGTAGTACCTCTTCTTACCCACTGAATCAACGAGGGTGGCTCCGCCCAACGAAGTGCCATGCTTCACCACCTCTGTCTCGTCACCACTAACCTGCGCGGGAACAGCGCTGCCGGAGTCCCCGCCATTGCGCAGCTGGCCCTTGACAGTGAGGAATCCACCCGCGTCTCGTTCAACCGAGTTGATGGCGAGTTCCAGACCTTTACGCCCCTTGAGGACAGCCACCGCCTCTACCGGTTCATCAGCGGTGCGCTGGCCCTGCCCACCCTGCGTCTTCTGCGGAGTAGCCGTAGTCGCGGCTGGCTTGCCACTACTTGGCTTCTCCTCAGCCCCGCAGCTGCCCACAAGGAGAGCTGTCGACACGACAGCGACGACAGCCATCGATGTCCGGCGATTCATTGCGTACCGCACGTTCATGTACCGCTCTTCCTTTGCTCGTCGTCGCAGGTCATTCGGACAGTCGGACCGTGAAGAGGTCGACGGCATCGGGGAGGGCCGGGTTCTCCGGATCGACCTCCCAGGGCTCTCCGTCGCACGTGAGCCCCACGATCGGGCCCTCCTCTTCCTCCTCGCCAGGTGACGTGGGCGTGGGCGTAGGCTCCAACGTGGGTTCCGGCTTCGTGAAACCGCAGCGAGGTTCGATCACCGCTTCAGCAGAAGCCGTTGCGGGCCGCGACTCCGATCCCGTCGTACGTACCGTCACACGGAATCCTGTTGAGGCGAGACGCTCACAGCCGCCCCCCGGGATCTCTGCCTCATTCCGGGCCGCGAATTCCGCTGCCTGCTGACACGCGGCGATGGAATCGACGTATTCCACTCCGTCAACGAACCCGTCCCACTGCCCAGGGTCGAGGACCACCTCTAGCCAGCCCTCCCGCAGCTGCTCCCGAGCATCCTGCGCAGCCGCTAGCGCCGCTGCGTCGGCCGCAGTCTGGGCGCCATTCCGAGTGAATGCGGCCTGCCCCACAGCAAAGTAGGCGAAGGCGAGGAACAAGAGGCCTGCTACAACAGCAATGTAGACGGGAAACGCCTGGCCGGAGTCCCGTTGAGCCCCCGCCGCTACCCGCCTGTCAGCTCGGCAATCTTGTCCGTAATGGCGGTCTTGATCGACTGACCGATGTCCGTGCCGGTGATCGCCACCACGATCGCCACCACCACCACAATGATCCCGAGGTACTCCACCGCCGTCTGCCCGCGGTCCCTCGCCGGCCTTTCCAGGCGGCTCCATGCCCGTACCTTGGCCTTGGTCAGTGCCTTCAGCATCGCGTCGTTCATCGTGGTCCCCTCCGCGTTCAGACGCCTGCGCTCGGGCACGGTACGCCGACGGTTGGGTCGGCGGACAGGGCCCTTGGGCCCATCCGTGGGCCCTGGTCATCGGGTGGGCCTGGTGCCCAGCCAGGAGGCTATGGCCTCGGCGCGAGTCGTGGTGTGGAGTTTGGCGAAGATGCGGTTGACGTGGTTCTTGACCGTCTTCTCCGTGATGAAGCAAGTCGCGGCAATCTGCCGGTTGTTCAGTCCCGTGGCGATCAGTTCCATCACCTCCACCTCTCTCACACTCAGTCCGCACTGTGTCACATCGGGTTGCGCCCGTGACACAAGTTCCTCGCCGTGCAATGGAATTGAGACAGTCGCCGACCGCAGGGACCGCAGCAGCACCTCCGACGCCGTCGCCGTGAACCGTGGCCTGCCCTCCCCCACGTCACGTACCGCCCTCAGCAGTTCCTCCGCCGTGAACTCGCCGTGGACCAGATACCCGCCCGCACCCAGCCGCAGCGCCTCCTCCACCGTCTCCGGTTCGCGGCTGTGGGTGAGCATGAGGACAGGAGCCAGGCGCGCGAGGTGCGGGAGGGCCGTGAGGCCGTCGTGCGGGGGCATGCGGACGTCGAGGAGGATCACGTGGGGGCGGGTGCGGAGCGTTTCGCGGAGGGCCGCTCGGCCGTCCGAGGCCTCCGCGACCACCTTGAGGTCGGGGCTGCCCCCGAGCAGGGACCGCAGCCCGGCTCGTACCACTGGATTGTCGTCCGCGACCAGGACGGTCAGCGTGGGCGGGGCCGTCATCGCCGCGCCCCCAGCGGGACTTCCAGGCGGACCTCCGTGCCCCGTGCGCCGTCGCCCCGGCCGATGCGGAGCCTCGCGCCGACGCCCGCCGCCCGTTCGACCATGCCCACCAGGCCGAAGTGGCCGGATCCGCGCAGGCCGTCCAGGGTGGTGCCGGGCGGCAGGCCGCGGCCGTCGTCGCGGACGCTGATGCGGAGCAGGCCCGCGTGGACGCCGGCGGTGACGTCGATGCGGGTGGGGTGGGCGTGGCGGACGGCGTTCTCCATGGCCTCGGCCGCGATGGAGAGGAGCTGCCGGGCCATCGGGTAGGGCACGACCGGCGGTGTGCCGTCGCCGACGGAGCGGTAGGCGGCCTCGATGCCGGAGTCCTGCCAGCGGGAGGTGAGGTCGCGTACCCGGTTGGTCAGCTCCGAGGTGAGGTCGACCCCGGCCCGTACTCCTCCGTACGACTGGCTGCGCAGGTCGGAGAGGAGTTCGCGGGACTCGGCCGCCGCCCGGCGGGCCGCGCGGGCGACGAGTTCGGCGCGTTCCCTGGTCTCGGCGGGGTCGTCGCAGGCGGCGAGGGCGTCGGCGGCGAGCGCGAGGCCGTGCAGGGTGGTGGCGACGGAGTCGTGCATCTCGCGCGCCAGGCGGGCCCGTTCCACCTCGACCGCCTGGGCGGCGGCCAGTCCGGCCCGTGCCTCCGACAGCGCCTGGGTGGCCGCCCCGAACCGCAGCAGCAGGTTCCGCAGGGTCACGCCGAGCGCGCCGGTGATCACGCACAGCCCGGCGAGGAGGAGGACGTCCCCGCGTACGGCGAGCAGGACGAGGCCCTGGAGGCAGGCGAAGAAGGCCGCGCCCCGCCAGCTGTAGGCGAGGCCGGCGAGGAGCGGCGTGCAGACGCTGACGTACGCGAGGGTGCTCTGCGGTCCCGCCGTGACGAGGAGCAGCGAGCCGAGGAGCGTGTCGGCGGCGAGGAGCGCGGGGTGCCGCAGGAGGAGCGGGCCGAAGCGTTCCCAGTCCCTGAAGAGGACGTACGAGCCCATGAAGGTGACGACCACGGCCGCGCCGACGAGCCGTACGGGGAGGCCGGGGGCGGCCCCGAGCAGCGCCGCCGGGGCGGCGAGCGCGATCATCGCGAGGCGGAAGCCGAAGACCTGGCGGCACATCGCCTGGAGGGCGTTCGTCTGGATCGCGGAACCGGAAGGCGCCGGCGGCTTCATCGGCGGCTCACTCGCCCGTGACCGAGCCGAAGTCGGTGCCCGTGCCCAGGAAGAGCCCCGCGCCGAGGAGGATCATCGTCGCCGGGACCATCAGGGTCGTGATGACCATGGTGGCCTTCGGGACCGCCTTGGCCGCCTTGCGGCGGGCGTTCTGGGCGTCGGTGCGCCGCATGTCGTTGGCGATCTGGATGAGGGTGTCGACGATCGGGGCGCCGAGCTCCTCGCCCTGCTGGAGCGCCGTGACGAACTGGGCGACCTGTTCGGAGTCGTTGCGGCGGCGCAGTTCGTCGAAGGCCTGGCGGCGGCTGACGCCCATGTCCATCTGGCGCAGGGTGATGCGGAGTTCGTCGGACCAGGGGCCCGCGTACTGCTCCGCGACGCGTTCGAGGGCCTGCCGGAAGCCGAGTCCGGCGCTGACGACGACGGCGAGGACGTCGAGGAAGTCGGGGAGGGTGCGTTCGATCTGGTCCTTGCGGATGCGGACGGCGGACCAGATGCCGACCTCCGTCCAGAACGCGCCGAAGGCGAAGAGGAGCAGGGCGACGACGACCGATCCCCTGGAGAGCATGAGCAGGCCGCCGAGGACACCGAGGAAGCCGTAGACGGCGCGCCTCGCCCCGTACCGGTCGATGGTGAGTCCGCCCGGGTTGCCCGCGAGGTCGATGCGGCGGCGTACGGCGCTGACCCGTTTGGGGCCCATGAGCCGTAGGACGGCGGGTGACCAGCGCATGCCCAGGCGGTCGACGGCGGAGTCGACGGCGCCGGTACGGGTGGCGCCGACCTCCAGGGCGAGCCGGAGGTCGTCGGGGAGGCGGGCGTCGGCGCGGTAGAGGCGCAGGCCGTAGGCGATGCCGGCGACGGCGAGGCCGGCGAGCAGGGCGAGAAGGAGGTCCACGGCACCCGTCCCTATACGTCGATCTTGGAGAAGCGGCGGATGGCGGCGAAGCCGACCACGTACAGCGCGCAGGCGGCGACCACCGCGAACTGTCCGACGGCCGAGCTGGTCATGCGGTCGAGGGCGCCGGGCTGCATGTTGTCGATGAGCAGGAGGGAGCCGACGCCGATGACGGGGACGGCGTACGCGGTCATGCTCACCTGGGAGAGCTGGGTGCGGACCTCGCGCCGGGTCTCCTTGCGCTCCTCCAGGGTCTCGGTGAGGTTGCGGAGGGAGGAGACGACGGTGCCGCCCGCCCGGTTGGCGAGGACGAGGGTGGTGACGAGGACGACGAGTTCGCGGGAGGGGAGCCGTTCGGCGAGCTCGCCGAGGGCGTCGTCGAGGGACGTGCCGACGGCGAGCTGCTGGGCCACCTTCTCCAGTTCGTCACCGGCCGGGGACTCCAGCTCGTCGGCGGCGAGGCTGAGCGCCATCCGCAGGGCGAGTCCGGCCTGGGTCGCGTTGGCCAGGATGCGGGAGAGTTCGGGGAGTTGGTTGATGAACTTCTCGATGCGCTTCTGCCGCTGCCAGCCGAGGAACCCCAACGCCACCCACACGCCGAGGAGTCCGCAGATCGGGCCGAAGAACGGCGAGAGCGCGGCCTGCCCGACCGCCCAGAGGGCGGCGACGGTCGCCGCCAGGCCGACGGTGAACTCGCCGGGGGTGACGTCGAGTCCGGTGGCCGCGATGCGCAGCTCCAGCTTCCGGCCGAGGGCCGTCCGGCGGACGCGCCGGTCGATGCCGCGGAAGTGGCGCCTGCGGCGGCCGGTCGCCTCGGGCTCGTTCGTCTCGTCGAGCCGGGCGACGAGCGCCGCGTGCCGGCGGGCCCCGCTCGCGTACAGCTGGACGCCTGCCACGCCCAGGACGCAGCAGAGCAGCGCCACGCCGAGCGTCAGCCACACGGGATCGGTCATGGAAGCTCGGCTCCTAGTTCGCTTCTCGGGTGGCGAGCCCGGCGTCGGTCGCGGCCACGCCGAACGCCTGCGGGATGGGCTGACCCGCCATGTACAGCCGCTCGGCGACCCGCCGGGGCAGCGGGTGGTACGTGAACCTGCCGTGCACCCGCCCGTCGGCGGCGAGCGGCTCGGCCTGGAAGCGGCAGATCGTGGCCAGCAGGAAGCGCTCGCGCCCGTGGGAGGCGAGGACGGCGATCTCGGTGATCCGGCGGGTGCCGTCCGGGTGGCGGGTCAGCTGGACGAGGACGTCGACGGCGCTGTTGATCTGGTCGCGGAGCGCCTCGAAGGGCACCTTCACCTCGGACATCGAGGCGAGCGTCTGGAGCCGCATCAGGGCGTCCTCGGCGGAGTTGGCGTGGACGGTGGCGAGCGAACCGTCGTGGCCGGTGGACATCGCCTGGAGCATGTCGAGGGTCTCGCCGCCGCGGACCTCTCCCACGATGATGCGGTCGGGGCGCATGCGCAGGGAGTTGCGGACGAGGTCGCGGATGGAGATCTGTCCCCGGCCCTCGATGTTCGGCGGGCGGGCTTCGAGGCGGATGACGTGGGCCTGCTGGAGCTGGAGCTCGGCCGAGTCCTCGATGGTGATGATCCGCTCGCCCTCCGGGACGAGACCGGAGAGGGCGTTGAGGAGCGTGGTCTTCCCGGTGCCGGTTGCGCCGGAGACGATCAGGTTGAACTTGGCCTGTACGAGCCCTGAGAGCAGGAGCAGCATCTGCTCGTCGAGGGAGCCGAGGCCGATCATCTCGTGGAGCGTGTACGCCCGGGGGAAGCGGCGGATGGTGAGCGTCGCCCCGGTGAGGGAGAGCGGCGGGATGATGACGTTGACGCGCTCGCCGGAGGGGAGCCGGGCGTCGACCATCGGATTCGACTCGTCGACGCGGCGGTTGACGGTCGAGACGATCCGCTCGATGGTCTGCATCAGCTGGTCGTGGGAGGCGAAGCGGAGCGGCAGCAGCTCGACGCGGCCTGCGCGCTCGATGAAGATCTGGTCGGGTCCGTTGACCATGATCTCGGTGATGGAGGCGTCTTCGAGGAGCGGTTCGAGGACGCCGAGGCCGAGGGCCTCGTCGACGACGCGGCGGATCAACTGGGCGCGCTCGGCGGTGGAGAGCACGGGGCCCTCGCGGCTGATGATGTGGCCGAGGACGCGCTCCAGGCGGGCGCGCCGTTCGGCGGCCGCGAGCGCGGACATCTCGGTGAGGTCGATCTCCTCCAGGAGCTTGGCGCGGAAGGCGGCGACGAGATGACCGTCCTCCCGGCCGGCTCCGGCGCCTTTCTCCTCCGGAGCGTTGATCCGGGCGCGCAGGCTCATGGCAGGTCCTCCTCTTCGGGCATCGGCATGGTGGCGGTCTTCGTCACGTCGTCGAAGTCCCAGAAGGGGACGACCTGGGGAATGCGCACGCTGACGGTGGCGACGACCTCGCCGTCGCCGGGGTCGACCCTGACGGAGGAGACCCAGCCGGCCGCCGCCCGGGCGGCCGCGTCAGGATCGGGCGCGTCCTCCTCGTCGGTGCTCGCCGCCCGGGCGGCGGCACGGGCCGCCGTGCCCGCCTGCTGGGCGGCGTACGCGGCGACGCCGAGCTGGAGGCCCGTGAGGCCGACGATGAGCAGGATGGGGAGGAAGCCGAGGTACTCGATGGCGGCCTGGCCCCGGTCGCGGGTTCTCGTACGGAGCTGGTCTCTCATGGTTTGAGGCCCTCCTCCGATATCGCGCCCGCCGTGGCGTCCACGGTGAAGAGGCCGCCCACGCCCGGGGCGATGACCGGGACGCGGAGCTCCACCACCAGGGTCGCCATGCCGCCGCTCGGGGAGCAGCCGCCCACCCGGGCGCCGCTCTTCCACGCCCCGTCCAGGTGCCGCAGCGCGGCCTCGTTGTAGTCGCCGCCGACCGCGCACACCCGCGCCCCCTCGTCCGCCGCGTTCGCCGCCAGGGTGTACGTGTAGCCGACCAGGACGACCTGCCAGAGCAGGACGAGGGTGAGCAGGATCAGCGGCACCATGCCGAGGAACTCGATGGCGACCTGCCCACTGTCAACCTGCCCGCTGTCGCCCCGCCCTCTGCCGTCGTCCCGGTGCGCCCGCATGGCTCAGCGGCCTCCGGTGCGGCGGCGCAGGCCGAGCGAGCCGCGGTCGCCGGCCCGGGCGAGCTGCTTGCCGGGCTGTCCCGCCGCCGGGGCCGCCGTCCGGACCAGGCCCAGTTCGCCCGCGAGGGACCACAGGGCCTGCTTGACCGTCGAGCGGGCGTCGAGGTCGTGGAGCCGCCCGGCGTCGACGACGGCCTGGAGCTCCTTGAAGTTGGCGGGGACGGAGATGCCCGCCGTACGGGTGCCGGTGATCTTCTGGACGAGGGGCGGCTGGATCTCGGTGGACCGGTGGTGGCGGTTGACCAGGGTGATGGTCTCCTCGGCCTTCCGTACCTGGAGGCGTTCCCACATCCGTACGGTCCGCTTGGCGGCCCGCACCGCGACCACGTCGGGGGTGGTGACGAGGAGCGCGGTGTCGGCCATCTCGATCGCGGCGGCGTTGGCGCCGGTGAGCTGGGAGCCGCAGTCGACGACGACCACCTCGTGGCGGGCGCGCAGGGCGCTGACGATCTGGCGGGCGGAGCGGTCGGTGACCTCTTCGCCGCGTTCTCCCTCCGCCGGGGCGAGGAGGAGCGCGAGGCCGGTCTCGTGGACGTAGACGGCGTCCTGGAGGACGCGGGGCGAGATGTCGGTGATCGCCGCGAGGTCGGCGGCCGACCTCCGGAACTGGACGTCCAGGTAGGAGGCGATGTCGCCGCCCTGGAGGTCCAGGTCGAGGAGGGCGACGGTCCGTCCGGAGGCGCGGGCGGCGAGGGCGAGGTGGACGGCGGTGACGGTGGTGCCGACGCCGCCCTTGGCGCCGCTGACGGTGACGACGGTGCCGCCTGGCCCGGTGGCGAGTTCGGCCCCGGCGCCGAGGTGGCGGCGGACCCCGGCGGACCACTGGGCCGCGGCCTGGACGCGGCTGGCGAGCTCCTCGTAGCCGAGGGGGAGGGTGACGAGGCCGCGGGCGCCGGAGTCCATGGCGGCGGAGAAGAGGACGGGGCTGGCGTCGGCGGTGATGAGGACGACGCCGACGGCCGGGAAGCGGAGGGCGACCTCGCGGACGACGTCGAGCGCGGGGACGGGTCCGATGCGCTCGTGGACGAGGACGACTTCGGGGAGTTCGTCGAGGGACTCGGCGGCGAGCCGGGCGAGGGTGTCGACGAGCTGGGTGGAGTCGGTGACGGGGGCGGCGGGTTCGGCGTCGGGCAGCTGGCTGAGCAGGGTGACGACGGACCGGGCCGCGTCGGGGTCCCCGACGGCCGGCAGGATCCTGGTGGTCATACCGGCCTCACTTGTCCTTGTCGAGCGTGTAGGTGCGGTCGCGCTGGTCGGCCGGGGCGCCGCCGGTGGTGGGGGCGACGAGGGCGAGGCGTACGTGCTCGGCGAAGGACTCGGCGTACGCGACGCGCTGGGTGTCGAGGGTGGAGAGCGCGAAGCTGATGGGGACGGCCTCGGTGGCGGAGCGGCCGGCGCGGCCGTTGCTGTCGCTGATGGGGGTGAGCTTGCCGACGGAGAGGACGCGGGCGCCGGCGACGATCATCCGCGACTGGGAGGGGTCGCCCTTCTTCTCGCCGGCGAAGGTGGCGTAGATGTTGACGGTGGCACCGGGGGTGATCTTTCCGGCCACGCCGGTGGCCGCGTCGATCATGATCGCGATCTCCTGCTCGCCGGCCTTGAGTTCGGGCCGCTCGACGATCATGTCGCTCTGGAGGAGGGAGCCGGCCTTCAGCCGGGTGACGGCGATCCTGCCCTCGATCTGGCGGAGATCGGTGACGGCGGTGGCGGAGAGCCAGCGCTCGGGCATGGAGATCTTCTCGAACTGGGAGGCCCTCAGAGGCTCGTAGGGAACCACGTCGTCCTTGAGCCGGTACGCGGTGACCTCCGGGCCGACCTTCGCGTTCACGTCGCTGATGACCGTGAGGACGCCGGCGAAGGCGCCGAGGGCGCACAGGACGGAGAGCAGCAACAGGATCACGCCGCGGCGCTGGCGGGAGTTCATGGCCGTACTACCTCGATCGGAGACGTGGGTCTGGGCGGACGGGGGTGGTACGCGGGACCGCTCATGGGATGGTGCGGGGGTCGGTCGCGGCGCCCGTGGCCCGCACCGGAGCGGCGCCGAGGGCCCGCGCGGCCCCGCGTGCCGGGGCCGGGTCCAGGGCGGGTGCAGCACTGCGGGCGGGGGCCAACCCGTGCGCCGGACGCGTGCCGTGAACCGGCCCCGCGTCGAGCGCCGGAGCCTCGTGGCGGGGCTCCGGCACCAGGGCCGGGAGGGCCGTCAGCGGGGCCGCGCAGAAGCCGCAGCGGTCGCCGATGAGCTCGAAGCCGCACCAGTGGCAGGTCTCGCGCCGTACGGAGGCGACGAGTTGGTAGAGAACGGGCAGGTCGGGCAGGTACGCGACGAACTCGACGAGCTTGCCCGTGCCCCACCAGCCGGGCGAGGTCTCGGGCAGCGCGGTCTCCTGGACGGCGCCCTGGATCTGCCAGGCGGGGACGAGGGCGGTGGCGGGCCAGTCGGTCTGGAGCTGGCCGCGGGCGAGGAGGAGTTGCGTGGCGAACTCCGGTCCCGCGAGGGGCTGCTCGGCCGATCCGCCGACCCGGACGATCTGCGGTGTGGGCCCGGCGAGGACGGCGAAGTGTGCCCCCGGCAGCCAGCCCTTGAGGTGGGACGAGAGGCTGACGGGTACGCGGTCGAGGCGGGAGACGGAGCCGAGTACGGCCCCGGCGTAGATGTAGTGGGCGAGCAGCCGGGCGGCGGAGGCGAGGACCCCAGGGCTGAAGTCGCAGGCGGCCAACTGGCGTAGCTGCCGGACGAGTACGGCTGCTCCGAGGGGTGGCAGGTCGGTCCTGACGAGCGCGATCCGGTCGCTTTCGAGGAGGCCGCGGACGGCGTGCAGGCGCTGCTCGACGGCGGCGGGGGCGGAAGTCGGGCAGACGACGACCACGCTCCCGTACCGCGCGAGGAGCTGCTGCATGTCGGCGATCGAGGCGTCGAGGGAGCGGGTACCGGGGGGCGGGAGGACGGCGGCGTTCGGCGTCTGCGGGTCGGTCGGCGGCAGCACCAGGTCGGCGCTGGTGACCGCGATCGCTGTCGGCACGTCAGACCCCCGTCCCCTCCGGCCTCGGGAGTCCCGGGGGCCGCAGATCACCTACCGCGTTCGGGGCGTCACCGCAGGGTGCCGCCGCCTCTGCACTTTATCCACGCCACCCGGGGTGGTGAACACACAATCCGCCAAGCTCTCCCCACTTTCTTCGGGCCCGGGGCGGGTCCGGGGCGGGCCCGGGGCGGATCCGACATGGGTCCGACCTGGGTCCGATGCGGGTCCGGCGTGGGTCCGGGGGTTGGGCCGGGGGTTGGGCCCCTCGGCCCTTTTCACCCCGGCCGAACACCGCTTGCTGCCAGAGGTCTTGACAACGCGATTGGTCTGGACCAGCTTGTTGCGTCAGCGGTGGCCACCGTCCGCACCCCCAGCACCAGCCTCGTACCCCCCGTACGAGCCCCTCCGTACGACGACGTACGGCACCTCCACATCCCCAACTCCCCACCGGAGGATGCACGTGGACCGCACCACCACCCGCCCGCACGGTCGCAGATGGCTCGGCGGAGCCCTCGCGCTCGCCGTCGGCTCCGGGCTCGTCCTCGTCGGCGGAGCCGGCACCGCCCAGGCGGCCGACGTCAACGTCGCCAAGAACGCCGGGTTCGAGAACGGCCTCGCCAACTGGTCCTGTTCCGCAGGGAGCGGCGTCACCGTCTCCTCGCCGGTACGCACCGGCGCCGGCGCCCTCAAGGCCACGCCGGCCGGTCTCGACAACGCCAAGTGCGTGCAGACCGTGACCGTCAAGCCCAACTCCACGTACACGCTGAGCGCCTGGGTCCAGGGCGGGTACGCCTACCTCGGCGCGAGCGGCACCGGGACCGGCACGGGCACCGTCTCCACCTGGACGCCCGACAGCGCGGCCTGGAAGCAGCTGACCACCAGCTTCACCACCGGGGCGAGCACCACCTCGGTCCAGATCTACACCCACGGCTGGTACGGCACCTCCCCCTACCTCGTCGACGACGTGAGCGTCTTCGGCCCCGACGGGGGCGGCGGCCAGGACCCCGACCCGGTCGTCCCGGCCACCCCGGCCGGCCTCGCCACCGGCACGGTCACCACGAGCTCGGTCGCCCTGAGCTGGGGCGCGGTCTCCGGCGCCACCGGCTACAAGGTGTACCGGGACGGCGCCAACCCGCAGACGGTGACCGGCACCTCCACCACGGTCACCGGCCTCACCGCCGACACCGCGTACCAGTTCCAGGTCTCCGCGACGAACACCGCCGGCGAGTCCGCGAAGTCCACCGCCGTGTCGGCGCGCACCGCGAAGCCCACCGACCCGGGCCCCGGCCCGGCCGTGCCCAAGCACGCCCTGACCGGCTACTGGCAGAACTTCAACAACGGCGCGACCGTCCAGAAGCTGCGGGACGTCCAGTCGCAGTACGACATCATCGCCGTCTCCTTCGCCGACTCGACCACCACGCCCGGCCAGATCGTCTTCAACCTCGACCCGGCCGTCGGCTACACCTCCGTCGCCGACTTCAAGGCCGACATCGCGGCCAAGAAGACGGCCGGCAAGTCCGTGATCATCTCGGTCGGCGGCGAGAAGGGCAACGTCACGATCAACAGTGACGCGAGCGCGACCGCCTTCGCCGACAGCGCGTACGCCCTGATGCAGGAGTACGGCTTCAGCGGGGTCGACATCGACCTGGAGCACGGGATCAACTCCACGTACCTCACCAAGGCGCTGCGCCAGCTCTCCGCCAAGGCCGGTTCGTCGATGGTCCTGACGATGGCCCCGCAGACCATCGACATGCAGAGCACGGGCACCGAGTACTTCAAGACGGCGCTCGCCGTGAAGGACATCCTCACGGTCGTCAACATGCAGTACTACAACAGCGGTTCGATGCTGGGCTGCGACGGCAAGGTCTACAGCCAGGGCTCGGTGGACTTCCTCACCGCGCTCGCCTGCATCCAGATCCAGGGCGGCCTCGACCCGTCCCAGGTCGGCCTGGGCGTCCCCGCCTCCACCCGGGGCGCGGGCAGCGGCTACGTCGACCCGCAGATCGTGAAGAACGCGCTCGACTGCCTCACCAAGCTCACCGGCTGCGGCACCTACAAGCCGGCCCAGGCCTGGCCGACGCTGCGCGGCGCCATGACCTGGTCGACCAACTGGGACGCGACGGCCGGCAACGCCTGGTCGAACGCGGTCGGTCCGCACGTCCACAACCTCCCCTAGCGGTACGGGGGGTCTCTCTCCGGGGGGCTCCCTCCCCGGGGGATCCTCCCTCCCCCGCCGTTCGGATCCACCGCAGCGCCGCCGCTCCCCCGGCGGCGCTGCGCCGTGTCGCGTACCTCCGCCCCCGCGGTCAGGTGCGGGGCAGATACCGGTCGAGGACCAGGTCGAGGAGGGCCGTCCACTCGTCGACCCGGGCGGCGCGGCGGCCGTCGAGCTCGCAGACGTAGGTGCTGCCGTCGTAGAGGGTGACGGTGATCCGCAGCCCCCGGCCGCGCCGGACCCGCCCGTACTCCAGGGCCCCGATCTCCGCCCAGGTGAAGTCGGCCTCCTCGCCGTAGAGGTGGATGCTCACCCCTTCGGCGTCGACGGCGATCCCGCCCACCCGGTCGGCGGCCACGAACTCCGGCGCGGGCCGCGGCGGCAGCGGGGGCGGCGGCGGTACGAAGAGGGTGGGGGTCGGCTGTACGGGGAGGGGGACGGCGTCCTGTACGGGTCCGGGGACAGCGTCCTGTACGGGTGCGGGGACGGCGTCCTGTACGGGTGCGGGGACAGCGTCCCGGACGGCGTGCCCGTTCGCCTCCTCGACCGCGTCCCGGACGGAGTCGACCGGCCCCGGGGCGTCCGTGGCCACGGACACGGCCACGGACGCGGACGCACCCGACTCACCCGACTCACCCGCACCCAGCGCGTCCAGGATCTCGTCCGGCGTAGGCCGTTCGGCCGGATTCTTGGCGAGGCAGCGCGCGACGAGACCGCGCAGCCCCTCGGGCACGGTGCCGAGGTCCGGGGCCTCGTGCACCGACCGGTACATGAGCCCCATCGGTGTCCCCTCCCCGAAGGGGCGTCCGCCGGCCGCGGCGACGAGCACGGCGCCCAGGGCGAAGACGTCCGCGGCGCCCGTCACCTCCTCGCCGAGCGCCTGCTCGGGGGCGAGGTAGCCGGGGGTGCCGAAGGCGGAGCCGGTGGCGGTGAGCCGGGTCGACTCCAGGGCGCGGGCGATCCCGAAGTCGAGGACCCTGGGTCCGTCGGGGGCCATGACGATGTTGCCGGGCTTGAGGTCCCGGTGGACGAGCCCGCAGGCGTGGATGGCCTCCAGGGCCTCGGCGAGCGCCGCCCCGAGCGTCCGGAGCCGCTCCTCGCCCATCGGGCCCTGGGCGGCGAGGAGTCCGGCGAGGGTCGGTCCGGGGATGTAGGCGGTGGCGAGCCAGGGCGCCTCGGCCTCGGGGTCGGCGTCGACGACCTGCGCGGTGTGGAAGCCGCCGACCCGACGGGCCGCCGCGACCTCGGCGCGGAAGCGCGCGCGGAAGGACGGGTCGGAGGCGAGTTCCGGCCGCGCCACTTTGACGGCGACGGCGCGCCCGCCGCGCGATCGTGCCAGGTAGACGGTTCCCATGCCGCCTTCGCCTAGCTTGTGTTCGATGACGTATCTGCCGATGAGGGTCCCCACGCGGGACAGTATGGCCGAACTCCTCACCTTGACCGGTCCATGACATGCCATCACCATGTGGCCGGACACCCGCACGAGTTTGTCGCACTCCCCCACACTCCCCACCCAGGAGACACCATGCGACGTCCCACCCGCGGCAGAAGGTCCGCCACCCTCGCGGCCCTCGTGGCGCTCGCCCTCGCGGCGCCCCTCTCCGCCCTCTCCTCACCCGCCGGGGCCGACCCGGCGTCGACCGCCGCCCGTATCGCCTCCGGCGCCGAGGAGGTGATCCGGCAGTACGAGATCGCCGGACCGTCCACCCCGGCCGCCCGGACCGCACTCACCGTCACCGGGGTATCGATCGACGAGGTCGACGCCCGCTCGGTCGTCGTCAGCGCCAACACCGAGCAGCTCGGGAAGCTCAAGGCGCTCGGCTACCGGCCGGTCGCGCTCCCCGGACCGCCGAACCGGAACACGGCCGACGGCCATTCCCACGACGAGCCCGGCGGCCAGGCCGTCGGCCCGCTCGACTTCCCCTCCGCCGACGCGAGGTACCACAACTACGCGGAGATGAACGCGGAGATCGACCAGCGGCTCGCCCAGTACCCGTCCATCATGCGCAAGCAGGTCATCGGCAAGACCTACCAGGGCCGGGACATCGTCGCGATCAAGATCAGCGACAACGTCGCCACCGACGAGAGCGAGCCCGAGGTCCTCTTCACCCACCACCAGCACGCCCGTGAGCACCTCACGGTCGAGATGGCGCTCTACCTGCTGCGCGAACTCGGCGCGGGGTACGGCAGCGACTCCCGGGTCACCAACGCCGTGAACGGGCGCGAGATCTGGATCGTCCCCGACCTCAACCCGGACGGCGGCGAGTACGACATCGCCTCCGGCTCGTACCGCAGCTGGCGCAAGAACCGGCAGCCCAACTCCGGCTCCTCGTACATCGGTACGGACATGAACCGGAACTGGAACTACAAGTGGGGCTGCTGCGGCGGCTCATCGGGCTCCAAGAGCTCCGAGACGTACCGGGGCACGGCCCCCGAGTCCGCCCCCGAGGTGAAGGTCGTCGCCGACTTCGTCCGCTCGCGGGTGGTGGGCGGCAAGCAGCAGATCACCGCGGCCATCGACTTCCACACCTACAGCGAGCTGGTCCTCTGGCCCTTCGGCTGGACCACCGCCAACACCGCCCCCGGCATGACCCAGGACGACCGCGACGCCTTCGCGACCGTCGGCGGGAAGATGGCCGCGAGCAACGGCTACACCCCCGAGCAGTCCAGCGACCTGTACATCACGGACGGGTCGATCGACGACTACCTGTGGGGCGTGCACAGGATCTTCGGGTACACGTTCGAGATGTACCCGTCGTCGTCCGGCGGCGGCGGCTTCTACCCGCCCGACGAGGTCATCGAGCGCGAGACGAGCCGCAACCGGGACGCCGTCCTCCAGCTCCTGGAGAACTCGGACTGCATGTACCGCTCGATCGGCAAGCAGGCGCAGTACTGCACGGCCTGACCCTCTGAGGCCTACGCGGAAGGGCGCCCCGGCGGCGGCACGCCGGGGCGCCCCTCCACGTCCGCGCCCGCGCCCGCGTCCGAGTCCGCGCCCGCGTCCGCCTCCGCCTCCGCCTCCGCCTCCGGAGCTCAGCCGAGGACGGCGAGCGCGTCGATCTCGACGAGGAGGCCGGCCGGGAGGCCGACGTACACGGTCGTCCGGGCGGCGGCCGGGGCCTTGAGGCCCTGCTCCTCGAAGTACTCGTTGTAGATCGCGTTCATCTCGGCGAAGTGGTCCACGTCGGTGAGGTAGACGCGCATCATCATGACGTCGTCCCAGCTCGCGCCGCCCTCCTCCAGGATCGCCTTGACGTTGGCGAAGGTCTGGAGGGTCTGCTCGCGCAGGGCCGGGCCCGCGACCGTCGGGGCCTGCCCCTCGACGGCGGGGAGGAAGCCGACCTGACCGGCGACCTGGAGGATGTTGCCCTTCTTCACGCCGTGGGAGAACTTCGCGGGCGGGGCGGTGTGGGTGGCGGGGGTGAGAGCGATCTTCTCGGTCATCCGTTGTCCTTGGTCGGGGTGTTGGCGGAGGTGCTGGTGGCGGTGGCGGAAGAGGTGCTCGCGGGTGCGGTGCCCGAGTACTCGCGGCTGATGGCGTCCGCCGTACGGCGCACCAGCGGAAGGAGGCCGAGGAGCTCCTCGGCCGTGACGACCACGTTGGGCGCGGAGACCGACATGGCGGCGACGACCCGGCCGTCGGCGCCTCGGATCGGGGCGCCGACGCAGTTGATGGACTCCTCGTGGCCGCCCAGGTCGGTGGCCCAGCCCTGTTCGCTTACGGCCGCGAGTTCCTTGAGGAAGGCGGCGGCGTTCGGGGTCGAACGGGGCGTGTACGGGGGGTAGTCGAGCTTGGCGGCGACCGCCCGGCGCTCCCCCTCGGGCAGGTCGGCGAGGAGCAGCTTGGCGACGGCGGCGACGGTGATCGCGACCGGCTTGCCGATGCGGGAGTACATGCGGACCGGGTAGCGGCTCTCGACCTTGTCGATGTAGAGGACCTCGCCCTCCTCGTACACGGCGAGGTGGACGGTGTGCCCGATCTGCTCGTTGAGGGCGGCGAGGTAGGGGTGGGCGATCTCGCGGACGTCGAGGTTCTCTACGGCCTCCTGGGCGAGGGCGAAGAGGCGGGCACCGAGGCGGTAGCGCTGGTCCTGCTGCCGGTGGACGAGGCCGTGCTCGTGGAGGGTGCGCAGCAGGCGCAGGGCGGTCGACTTGTGGACGCCGAGCCGGTCGGCGACCTGGCCGAGGTCTGCGGGGCCCTGTGCGAGCAGCGGCAGGATGCTGAGCGCCCGGTCGACGGTCTGGCTCATGGCGTACGTACCTCCTGGTCGTCCCCCGTCCAGCCGGGGCCGAGGTGAAGTGTCTCCCAGGCTCCGGCGTCGAGGGCGGCGAGCCGGTCGGCGTGGGCGCGGCGGGGCGGGACGGCGACGTCGCCGGGGACGGTGAGGGCGGCGGCGGCCATGAGGTGGCCGTGCCGGAGCCGGGCGGTCATGTCGAGCCCGCGGAGGGTGGCGGAGAGGAATCCGGCGGCGAAGGCGTCCCCGGCGCCGATGGGGGCGACAACGTCGACGCGGGGCGCGGGGACGGAGGTGACGGTGTCGGATGCGGGCGCGGGTGCGGGTGCGGGCGCGGGTCCGGGTGCGGGTCCGGGCGCGCCGGGAGGTTTCCGCCCCGCGGGCGGGAATTCAGCCGCGCTGGGGGTCCCCCCAGGCCGCCAGGCGTAGGGGGAGTTCGAGGCGCGGGGGTCCGGGGGTGGAGCCCCTGGTTCGGGTAGGGGCGGGGTGGGGGAAGAAGCCGCGCAGCGCTCGAACACGACCGCCCCCTCCCCGCTCCGCTTCACCACCAGGACGGCCGGTTCCGGCAGGACGGCGCGGATCGAGGCCGGGTCGCGGAGGCCCCACAGCGCCTCCGCCTCGTCCGCGCCGACGAAGACGAGGTCGGCGCGGCGGGCGAGTGCGAGCAGCACGTCGGGGGCGGTGCCGTCGCGCCACAGGCCGGGCCGGTGGTTGACGTCGAAGGAGACGAGGGGGCGGCCGGGACGGGGGGCGGTGAGCTCCCGCGTCAGGGCGAGGCAGTCCGCGGAGAGGGCGGCCGTGATGCCGGTGAGGTGGAGGATCCGCGCATCGGCGACGGAGCCGTACGGCACGGTCTCGGGCGACATCGCGGAGGCGGCCGAGCCGGCCCGGTAGTAGACGACCTCGTGCGTCTCGGTGGCCCGGTCGGTGGCCGTGCGGAAGTACACGCCGGTCGGCCGGTGCGGGTCGCGGCCGACGGCCGTGACGTCCACGCCGTACGCGCCGATCGTCTCCACCAGGTGGTGTCCGAAGCCGTCCCGGCCGACGCGGCCGACCCATTTCACGCGGTGCCCGGCGGCGGCGAGGGCGCAGGCGACATTGGACTCGGCGCCGCCGATCGCGCGGGCGAAGGAGGGGACGTCGGCGAGGCGGCCGGGCCGGGAGGGAAGGAAGGTGACCATGGACTCGCCGAGGCAGACGAAGTCCGGGGCGGTGCCCGCGGACGGGGTTCCGGTCACTCTGGTGCTCCCCGCGCTCGTACGGGTCCATTGACCCGGCCTTGGCCCGGATGTTAGACAGCAATAAGCAGGATACGCAATGACTGTTGCACACAGTGCAACGAAGGACGAGGAGGCCCCGTGCCCGACCTGGCGAACGAGCGAGTCGACCACCGCTTCAAGGGGCTGCCCCCGGACGCCGAGGGCCTGACCGTCGGCGAGCTCGCCGCCCAGCGGCGCAACCTCTTCACCGGCGGCTTCACCACCCCCGTCCTCGCGCTCTCCGCCGAGTCCGTCGAGCACAACCTCCGCCTCCTGGAGGTCTACGCCGAGCGTCACGGCCTCGCCTTCGCCCCGCACGGCAAGACCTCCATGGCCCCCCAGCTCTTCGACCGCCAGCTGGAGCACGGCGCCTGGGGCATCACCGCCGCCGTGCCCCACCAGGCCCGCGTCTACCGCGCCCACGGCATCGCGCGGATCTTCCTCGCCAACGAGCTCGTCGACGCCGTCGCCCTGCGCTGGCTGGCCGCCGAGCTCGACGCCGATCCCGACTTCCACTTCCTCTGCTACGTCGACTCGGTGCGCGGCGTCGAGCTGATGGACGAGGCCCTGCGCGCCGCCGGAGCGGCCCGCCCCGTGGACGTCGTCGTCGAGCTGGCCGCCGGTGCGACCGGGCGTACGGGAGTACGGACGGAGGCGGAGTGCGCGGCCGTCGCCGACGCGGTCGCCGCCGCCCCCACCCTGCGGCTCGTCGGCGTCGCAGGGTACGAGGGCACCATGCCCCAGGCCGACATCGACCGCGTCAGGGAGTGGCTGCACCGGCTGGTCGGGCTCGCGGCCGACTTCGACAAGGCCGGCCGCTTCGACCCCGCCATCGGCGAGATCGTGGTGAGCGCGGGCGGGAGCGAGTGGTTCGACGCGGTCGCGGAGGTCTTCGCGGAGATCCCCGAGCTCTCCCTCCCCGTCCTGAGGCTGCTGCGCTCCGGCGCGTACGTCTCGCACGACGACGGGCAGTACCGCGAGAAGACCCCCTTCAACCGGGTCCCCGAAGAGGGCGCCCTGGAGCCCGCCTTCCGCCTCTGGTCGCAGGTCGTCTCCCGCCCCACCCCCGATCAGGCCTTCACCAACGCCGGCAAGCGCGACGCCGCCCACGACCTGCACCTCCCCGAGGCGCAGGTCGTCCGCGACGGCCGCACCGGCGAGATCCGCCCCGCCGAGGGCATGGCCGTCACCGGCCTCTCCGACCAGCACGCCTGGGTACGGACGGAGGCGGGCGCCGACCTGGAGGTCGGCGACTGGGTGGGCATGGGCCTGTCCCACCCGTGCACGTCCTTCGACAAGTGGCAGCTGATCCCGCTGGTCGAGGCGGACGGCACGGTCGTCGACTACATCCGCACGTACTTCTAGCGGCCGGGAGGGTTCTCGACGATGGATCTCGTCTTCCGCGACGCGGAGGTCGTCGACGGCAGCGGCGGCCCCTCCTACCGGGCCGACGTGGCGATCGACGGCGGCCGGATCGCCGCGATCGTCAAGGAGGGCGCCGCCGCCGGCTGCCAGCGCCCCACCGCCCGCCGCGTCGTGGACGCCGAGGGCCTCGCGCTCTCCCCCGGCTTCGTCGACATGCACGCCCACAGCGACCTCGCGCTGCTCCGCGACCCGGACCACAGCGCGAAGGCCGCGCAGGGCGTGACGCTCGAAGTCCTGGGCCAGGACGGCCTGTCGTACGCGCCGGTCGACGACCGCACGCTCGCGGAGGTGCGCAGGGCGATCACCGGCTGGAACGGGCACGGCGACGACATCGACTTCGACTGGCGGACGGTCGGCGGGTACCTGGACCGCCTCGACCGCGCGCACGGCGGCCGGGGCATCGCCGTCAACGCCGCCTACCTCGTCCCCCAGGGGACGGTACGGATGTACGCGCTCGGCTGGGAGGACCGCCCCGCCACCGCATCCGAGCTGAACCGGATGCGGCGGCTCGTCGCCGAAGGCCTGGAGCAGGGCGCGGTCGGCATGTCCTCCGGCCTGACCTACACCCCCGGCATGTACGCGCCGGACGCCGAGCTCACCGAACTGTGCCGGGTGGTGGCGGCGTACGGGGGCTACTACTGCCCGCACCACCGCTCGTACGGCGCCGGCGCGCTCCGGGCGTACGAGGAGATGGTCGCCCTCACCCGCGAGGCCGGCTGCGCCCTCCATCTGGCGCACGCGACCATGAACTTCGGCGTGAACCGGGGCAGGGCGCCCGAGCTCCTGGCCCTCCTGGACGAGGCCCTGGAGCAGGGCTCCGACATCTCCCTCGACACGTACCCGTACACCCCCGGCAGCACGACCCTGGTCGCCGTGCTGCCGAGCTGGGCGGGCGAGGGCGGCCCGGAGGCGGTGCTCGCACGGCTCGGGGACGACGGGACGGCCGAGCGCGTCCGCCATCACCTCGAAGTCGTCGGCTCGGACGGCTGCCACGGCGTGCCGGTCGAGTGGGACACGATCGAGATCGCGGGGGTGACCGACCCGGGCCTCGCGGAGTTCGTGGGCCGCCGCCTCGACAGCTGGGCCACGGCCCGCCGGCTCCTGCTCGACGACCGGCTCGGCACGACGATCCTCCAGCACGTGGGCCACGAGGAGAACGTCCGGGCGATCATGCGGCACCGGGTGCACACCGGCGGCTCGGACGGCATCCTCCAGGGCCTCAAGCCGCACCCGCGGGCGTACGGCACGTTCCCCCATTACCTGGGGCGGTACGTGCGCGAGCTGGGCGTCCTCTCGCTGGAGGAGTGCGTGGCCCACCTGACCTCCCGCCCGGCGGCCCGCCTCCGCCTCCCGGACCGCGGCCTGGTCCGCGAGGGGTACGTGGCGGACCTGGTCCTCTTCGACCCGACGACGGTCGCGGCGGGAGCGACGTACGCCACCCCGCGCACGCTCCCGGTGGGCATCCCGCACGTCCTGATCGACGGCAGATTCGTCATGGAGGACGGTCAACGCACGGACATCCTGGCGGGCCGCGCCGTCCGAAGGACCCCGACGGCCTGACCGGCGGGACGCTCCCCTGCCCGCGACCTTCACCCCCGCCCGTTGCAGACAGTCACTCCCCGCCCGAGCCCCCACCCGTCGTGGGCAATCGCCCCGCGCCCGCCCCGCACCCGTTGTGGGCAATCGTCCCGCAGGGCGGGACGGGTGGGCACAACGGACGGCGCCCTCGCGGGCGCCTCCGCCCCTACCGCCCGCTGCCCACGGGGGCGGCGCCCTCTTCGGTGCCGGCCCCGTCCAGGGCCGCCGCCGGCCACCGCTCCCGCCGCATCCACACGAGCCCCACCGCCAGGACGACCCCCGCCACCACGAACCCGTACCAAGGCGTCCGCCCCGACGGCGCGGTCTCGTACACCAGCGCCGCCGACAGCACCGCCAGCACCTGCCCCGCCCGGCTCCGCCAGGCGACCGCCGCGACGACGGCCGTCCCCCACAGCAGGTACCACGGCTGCACCATCGGCGAGAGCGCGACGAGCGCCACCAGCGAGAGCCCGAGCCCGAGCACCGGATCCAGGCTCCCCTTCCACGACCGCCACGCAAGCGCCAGAATCAGCCCGACAGCGACGACCAGCCCCAGTTTCTGGACGACGCCCTTCACCGGATCGGGATCGTCCGCGACCAGCAGCCCGATCCCGAGCCCGACGTCGCTCGTCACCGAGAGCGCCGTGTGGATGGCCCCGGCGACGCTCTGCGTCCGCAGCCACCCGAAACCGGTCCCGGCGGCCACCGTCGCCCCCACGGCGACCGCGCCCGAGACGAGCCCCGGCAGCGCGAGCCCCTTCACGACACCCCGTACGCCGCCCCCGTCCCGGCGCGCGACCATCACCCCGATGAAGAGCAGGGCCACCGCCGCCGGCGATTTGACCATCATCGCGAGGCCGACGAGCACGCAGCCGAGCACCCACCGCCCGCGCACCGCGAGCAGGACGCCGCTCAGCATGAGCCCGATCATCAGGCCGTCGTTGTGCATGCCGCCGACGACATGGATCAGCAGCAGCGGGTTGAGCACGGCCAGCCACAGGGCGCCGTCCCGGCCGCCCGCTCCCCCGCCGAGCCCCCGTACGGCCCAGACGATCAGCGCGAGCGCGCCCAGGGCGATCAGCCGCATCCCGAACACGGCCGGCACGATCGCCCCGCCGGTCGCCTTCACGACCACCTCGGCGAGGAGCAGGAAGACCGGCCCGTACGGCGCGGGGGTGTCGGTCCAGTGGCCGCCGACGCTCGCCGCGGCGTCCGCGCCGAGGTCGCCGGGGCCGAGGACGGAGGGCCCGCCCCCGTAGACGTCGTGCCCTTCGAGGACCATGGCGCCCTGCGCGATGTAGCTGTAGACGTCCGCGCTGTACAGCGGCGGGGCGAGCACCAGCGGCACGGTCCAGAGGGCCAGGGTCGCGAGCACCCCGTCCCGTACGCCCCGGGCGAGCAGGACCCCGTACCGCCACCAGGCGGCGACGAGCAGGGTCAGGCCGAGGTACGCGAGGACGGCGCCGGCCACGGTGAGCGCGGAGCCGCGCGGCTCCCACAGCCCCCAGCCGCCGCGTACGGGCAGCGTCCCGGCGGCCCACCCGCCCACGGCGACGGCGAGCGATCCGGCAGCACCCAGCCACCGGCATCCGGAGGCACTCGAAAACCACATGACGGGCCAACCTATCCTGCGGGCCGCACCCCGGACCCCGCCCCGGTCCGCTCCAGGGTCTCGGTGGCCGTACCCGTGCGCTGCATCCGGTGCCAGCGCAGCCGGCTCCCGAGGAGCGCGGTGACCACCGACTGGACGACGACCAGGTACATCAGCTGGCGGTAGACGACGATCTGCAGCGGGAGGGTCCAGATCGGCTCGAACCGCTCGCGGTCCAGACGGAGCGCGTACACGGCCGTGCCGACCTGTACCGCTGTGAAGCCGAGCCACACCGCGAGCGCCTGCCCGGGGTCCTGGAAGAACAGCCCGTAGACGGCGAAGACGTCGACCAGCGGGGCGAGCAGGGGCAGCACCGTCTGGAAGAGCAGCAGGTAGAGGAGGCCGCGGCGGCCGAGCTTGCCCGACTGGCCGCCCTCGACGACCGCCCTGCGGTGCTTCCACATCGCCTGGAGGGTGCCGTAGCACCAGCGGTAGCGCTGCTTCCAGAGTTGCCGGACCGTGGACGGGGCCTCCGTCCACGCGATGGCGGACTCCTCGTACACGACGCGCCAGCCGGCCCGGCACAGCGCCATCGTGAGGTCGGTGTCCTCGGCGAGGGTGTCCTCGCTGACCCCGCCGACGCCGGCCAGCGCGTCCCTGCGGAAGGCGCCGATGGCGCCGGGGACGGTGGGCATGCACTCCAGGACGTCGTACATGCGCCGGTCGAGGTTGAAGCCGATCACGTACTCCAGGTGCTGCCACCGGCCGAGGACGCCCTGCCGGTTGCCGACCTTGGTGTTGCCGCTGACCGCGCCGACGCGGCGGTCGGCGAGGGGCTGGACGAGACGGCGGACCGCGTCCGGCTCGAAGACGGTGTCACCGTCGATCATCACGACGATGTCGTGATGGGCCCAGGCGAGGCCGGTGTTGAGGGCGGCCGCCTTGCCCGCGTTGGGCTGGCGCACCACCATCACCCGCGGGTCGTCGATGGACTCGGCGATCTCGAAGGTGCGGTCGGAGGAGCCGTCGTCGACGACGACGACCTGGATCGCCTCGTAGGTGGAGGCGAGCAGGGAACGGACGGTCGCCTCGATCCCGGCCTCCTCGTTGTAGGCGGGGACGAGGATCGAGACCGGCGCGGTGACGGGCGGCAGCCGGGGCGCGCCGCGGCGGCGGGACCGGGTGCGACGGACGTGGACGCGGGCGACGCCGAGGAGCAGGGCGAGCCGGACGGCGGTGATGACACCGGCCACGACGAGCAGCCAGGTCATGGCGTCGGCGAAGCCCCGGGACGCGTTCTGGGCCTGGACGAAGGCGGCGCCCTTCCATTCGGCGAGAACGGACACGTGGTACGTGGTGCCGGAGAGCCCGAGGGCCTGGCCGACGGTGGTGTATCGGGTGCTGCCGGGGCGCGCGAGGAGCTTCTCGGTCTCGTCGACGGCCTGGGGGGAGCCGGTGAGCTGGAGGACGGACTTGCCGTCGGCGGCCACCAGGACGTATCCGGACCCGGCGGCCCGGCGGCCGGCCTCCCACTGGTCGGCGCAGAGCGTCGCGAGGCCGGTGGTGTGCGGCAGCCGCAGCAGGCGGGTGCCGAGGCCGGTGCTCGCGGCGAGCGCGTTCTGGGTGAAGGAGAGCTCCAGGTCGGCGCGCGTGGCCGAGACCTGGGCGAGGTCGACGTCGGTGTACGTGTGCGAGCCGAGCTCATGGCCGTCGGAGACGATGCGGCGGACGAGGTCGGGGTGGGCGGCGGCCTCGGAGCCGGTCAGGAAGAACGTCGCCTTCGCGTGGCGTGCGGCGAGGACGTCGAGGAGGCGCGGGGTCCACTCCGGGCTCGGCCCGCCGTCGTAGGTGAGGGCCACGGTGCCGTCGGGCGGGGTGGCGCTGCGCACGACGCCGTCGCGGTCCACCTGGGCGACCGGGCCCTCGCCGCGGGTCTCGGGGGCGGTGGGGCAGTGGGGCCGCGGCCCTGCGGTTGCGGCTATCTCGTGGCGGCCGTAACCGGCGAAGACGAGCGCGGTGGCGGCGACGAGGAGCAGGAGGCAGAGCATGGCCCAGTGGGCCCGGGGGTCCCGGCGCAGCGCGTGCCGCGTGCGGGGGGCGCCGGGCGCGGAGGGCACGACGGGCGGGGAGGGCACGACGGGCGGCACGGGGACGTCGCCGGTCTCGTACCCGCCGTCCACGCCGTACGGGGTGTACGGCTCCGGGGTCGCGGACACCACGGTCGGCTCTTCCGCAGACGCGGACGCGTCTCCGTAGCCGCGATCGTCGCCATAGCCCTGGCCGTGGCCGTACGCGTACCCCTGCCCGCCGTCGTGGCTCCCGGGGTGCCCGGAGCCGCCGTACCCGGGACCGTCGTATCCGGTCCCGTAACCGTTCCCGCCGTACCCGGTCCCGTCGTACCCGGAACCGTCGTGCCCGGTCCCGCCATGCCCGGAACCGTCATACCCGGTCCCGTCGTACTCAGCCCCGTCGTACTCAGCCCCGCCGTGCCCGGTCCCCCCGTGCCCGCCGCCCGTCACCTCGGGCGCTTCGTGGCGCCCGGCGCCTCGTCGGCCTTGCCCGGGCCCGAGTCGGTCGTTTCGCCGCCGCCCCCACCCGTGCCGCCGCCCCCGCCGGGGGTGGCCGAGGCCGACGGGGCCTTCGTGGCCGCGGCGGTGCTGGTCCTGGGCGACGGGGTCGCGGTGGTGGCCGTGGCCGTGGGCGTCGGCGTGGCCGGAGCGTCGGAGGCGCCGGCCGTGGCGCGCGGGGTGGACGAGCTCGCCGGTGCGCCGTCGGAGCCGTCGGAGCCGTCCGACACCGCGGGGTCCGGCTGGATGAGTGCGGGAGCGTCCTGCCGCTCGTCGTCCGCCCAGGGCAGCGGCCCTCCCGCAGGTCCGGCGCCGAAGGATCCGGCGACGACGATGCCGAGGAATCCGAGGCAGGCGAGGCCCACCCCGGCCGCGCCCCACCGCACCATGCGGCCGCGTCGCCCCGAGGCGTCGACGAAGACGCTGTTGTCCTGGTGACTCATGGGCGCGAATTGTAGGGAGCACGACACCGCAACGCGAGTCCACACACATTCCGGACACATTCAGGACGGACTTGCGGGGACATGCCGGTGTCCGACGTGTCCCAAAACACGAGGCGTCCCGCCCCACCGCGCCGTAAGCTCTCGACATGCAGGTGATCCAGTCCACGAAGCTCGCCAACGTCTGTTACGAAATCCGGGGTCCGGTGCTCGAAGAGGCGATGCGGCTTGAGGCTGCGGGTCATCGCATCCTCAAGCTCAACACGGGCAACCCGGCGGCCTTCGGCTTCGAGTGTCCGCCCGCCATCCTCGAGGACGTGCTGCGCAACCTCTCCGATGCGCACGGATACGGCGACGCGAAGGGCCTGCTCTCGGCCCGCCGAGCGGTGATGAGCCACTACGAGACGAAGGGCATTCCGCTCTCCGTCGAGGACATCTACCTCGGCAACGGCGTCTCGGAGCTGATCCAGATGTCGATGCAGGCGCTGCTCGACGACGGCGACGAGGTCCTCGTCCCGGCCCCGGACTATCCGCTGTGGACCGCCTCGGTCTCGCTGGCGGGCGGTACGGCCGTGCACTACCGCTGCGACGAGCAGGCGGAGTGGATGCCGGACCTCGCCGACATCGAGCGGAAGATCACCGACCGCACCAAGGCGATCGTGATCATCAACCCGAACAACCCGACGGGCGCGGTCTACGACGACGAGATGCTCCGCTCCCTGACGGAGATCGCCCGCCGCCACAACCTGGTCGTCTGCTCGGACGAGATCTACGACAAGATCCTCTACGACGGCACGACGCACACGCCGACCGCCGCGATCGCCCCCGACCTGCTCTGCCTCACCTTCAACGGGATGAGCAAGAACTACCGGGTGGCGGGTTTCCGCTCCGGCTGGCTCGCGGTCTGCGGCCCGAAGCACCACGCGACCTCGTACATCGAGGGCCTCACGATCCTCGCCAACATGCGCCTGTGCGCGAACATGCCCGCGCAGCACGCGGTGGCCGCCGCCCTCCAGGGCCGGCAGTCGATCGAGGACCTGGTCCTGCCGGGCGGGCGGCTCCTGGAGCAGCGCGACACGGCGTACGAGCTGCTGACCCAGATCCCGGGCGTGACGTGCGTGAAGCCGAAGGGCGCGCTGTACCTCTTCCCGCGCCTCGACCCGAACGTCTACAAGATCAAGGACGACCGGCAGATGGTCCTGGACCTGCTGCGGGCCGAGAAGATCATGGTCGTACACGGCACGGGCTTCAACTGGCACGAGCCGGACCACTTCCGGATCGTCACACTGCCGGCGGCCGCCGACCTGGCGGACGCGGTGACCCGGATCGGCCGGTTCCTGGACGGCTACAGCCAGCCCTGAGGACACCCGTCCCGGACTGCACCCGAGCAGCATCCGGACGTGGCTCAACTTTAGACCGAATCTAAGCTAGGATGGCTCCAGAGCAATCAGGAGGCCATCCCATGTACGAACCGATCCGCACCAAGTCGGTCCACCGGATGGCCGACGACGACCAGACGTACCCGCACCGCTCCCGCGAGGAGGAGCTGGACATCCAGCTCGCCGGACACCTCGCCGCCCTGCTCGCCGTCACCGACGAGCTGGGCGACACGGAGGCGGGCGAGCTCATCGCCCGCCAGGTGGCGCGGCTGCGCGGCGCACCGCCCGCACGCCACGCCGGCCTGAGCGGCTCGCCCGCCCGGGACCTGCACCAGAAGGCCCACGCCCTCGCGGGCCGCGCCCTGCTCGTCGCCGCCTCCCGGGCCGACACGGCCGCCGCGATCCTCGCCGCCGAGCGCATGGACGCGCACACCGCGGCACTGACCGGGGAGACCCTGGTCGGCGCCCCCTGACGGCCCCGGTCCGCGCGTCACGAACCGCGCGGACCGGGCGCCACCCAAGCCCCTACGGGGCCGCCCCATGCACCGGGCTTCACGGTACGTCCCCCTCCGGTTCGGTACCGGGATCGGCACTTCACCCCCCGTACACCCAACTCCCCCTGGAATGTGGGTTTCCGCGAGCACGCTGCCCGCGTGAGACGCATCCTGGGAATCGTCCTGGCCGTCCTGCTCCTCGGCGGCGTGGCCGCCGTCCTCGTGGCGGGCGGCGACAAGGACACAGGCACGGCAACGAAGACCGTGCGAGGAGTCATCGGGTCGGAGAAGGCCGAGTTCTTCGCCGACCCGCAGGTGGTGAAGGCGCTGGCCGCCAAGGGGTTCACCGTGGGCACCGAGACCTCCGGGTCCTGGGACATGGACGAACTGCCCCTCGACGGCTACGACTTCGCCTTCCCTTCCTCCAGGGGGCCCGCCGACGGGCTCCGCGCGAAGGCGAAGACGAAGGACAGGGCGACCACCGCCCCCCTGCGGCCCTTCTACTCGCCGCTCGTCGTCGTCGCGCACAGCGCGGCGGCCCGGGTCCTCGCGGGCAACGGCCTCGCGACCCTCGGCCCGCGCGGGACGACCGGCACCCTGAAGATGGACGCCTACCTGGCCGCCGCCCGCGCGGACCGGACCTGGCAGCAGCTGAAGGGCTCCGCCGGCCACGCGGAGTTGAGCGGCACCCTCTTCATCACCTCCACCGATCCGATCGCCTCCAACTCCGGCGCCCTCTACCTCGCCGCCGCGAGCTACGTCGCCGACGGCGGCCGGGTCGCGGGCGACGTGGCCGCCGTGACCCGCACCGCGCCGCTGATGCGCAAGCTGATCCAGGTACAGGGCGCCCAACAGACGGGCTCCGACGCCCCGTTCCGCGACTTCATCAGCGGCGTCGGCAACCCGCTGGTCCTCGTGTACGAGTCGCAGGTCGCCGCCCAGCTCCTCGCGGGCCGCCCCATGGGCGACCTCGTCGTCCTCTACCCGGACACCACCGTCAACAGCGACCACACCCTCGTACCGCTCACCGAGAACGGCCGGGCGCTCGGCGAACTCCTCTCCACCGACCCCGAGTTGCGCAAGCTCGCGGTCCGCCACGGCTTCCGGCCGCAGGGCGCGGCGAGCGAGTTCACGACCGCCACCCACGCCCACGCCGCCTACCTCAACCAGACACTGACCGGCGTCCGCCAGGCGCCCGTGCCCACCGGCAAGGTGCTGCACGAGATGGCGCTGCGGGCCCGCGACCAGGGGGACACCGCATGACCAGGCCCGAGGATCCCAGAACGATGGCCCTGACACCGCCCGAGAACGACAGCCCGCTCGTCCTGACCCCGCCCGAGCCGGTGCCGCCCGTCCGCGCCGAGCAGGTGAACGGCGTCGTGCCGCTGGACGAGGCCACCCGTGCGGAGATGTCCCGGCGGGCCGTCGAGTACGTCGGCTCACTCGCCGGACTCGACCCGCGCTCCCCCGAGTTCTCGGGCCGCATCGGCGAGATCACGGCGCTCGGCGCGGGCGAGATGCGCTCCGCCGCCCAGCAGTCGAACCGCATGCTCGACCGCACGGTCCGCTCGCTCGGCAGGGGCGCGCCGGGCGGCGACGCCCAGACCCGGGTCGGCGCCTCGCTCGTCGAACTCCGCCGCACGGTCGAGGACCTGGACCCCCGGGACACGCCCGGCAAGGGCCTCAAGGGGCTGCTCGCCAAGCTCCCCGGCGGCAACAGGCTGCGCGACCACGTCGCCAAGTACGCCTCCTCGCAGGCCACCCTGAACCGGATCGTCGGCTCGCTCCGCGGTGGACAGGACGAACTGGCGCGTGACAACGCCGCGTTGCAGACCGAGCGGGCGCGCCTGTGGGAGACCATGGGCAAGCTCCAGGAGTACGCGGTGCTCACCGAGGCGCTCGACGCGGCCGTGGAGGAGCGCGTCGCCCTCACAGCGGACCGGGCCCAGGCGGACGCGCTGCGCGCCGACGTCCTCTTCCCGGTCCGGCAGAAGCACCAGGACCTGCTGACCCAACTCGCCGTCTGCGCACAGGGTTACATGGCGATGGACGTGGTCCGCCGGAACAACGACGAGCTGATCAAGGGCGTGGACCGGGCGGCGACGACCACCCTGTCGGCGCTGCGGATCGCCGTGATGCTCGCCACCGCCCTGGAGCACCAGCGGACGGTCACGGAGCAGGTGAACGTCCTGCGGTCGACGACCGAGGACCTGATCCTCGGCAACGCCGCGATGCTGTCGCAGCAGGGCGAGGCCATCCGGGAGATCGCGGAGAACCCGGCGGTGGGCGCGGAGACGCTCCGTACGGCGTTCCAGCAGATCTACTCGACCCTCGACGCCATCGACACGTACAAGGTGCTGGCGACGGAGTCGATGGCGGCCACGGTCCAGTCGCTGACGGTCGAGCTCCAGCAGGCGAGCTCCTACCTGGAGCGCAGCCGCCGCAGCAGCGCCCTGGAGGGTGGCGGCCCCGCATGACGACCCGCGCCCGCACCAGCGCTCACCTCCGCCCCCGCGCCCGCCTCCTGGCCCGGACGCTCGCCGGCCTGGCCCTCACCCTGCTCGTCACGGCCACCGGCAGCGCCTGCTCCACCATCGACAACAGCACCGTCGGCGGCCAGGGCGGCCCGACGATCGACCCGTACGGCAAGAAGTACGCGCCCGGCACCCTCCGGGTCCTCGCCTCCTCCGAGCTGGCCGACATGGCCCCCGTACTGGAAGAGGCCCGCAAGGCGACCGGGATCACCGTCCGCCCCACCTACGCCGGCACCCTCGACGCCGTCGAGCAGATCGCCTCCGGCGAGGCGGAGAAGGCGTACGACGCGATCTGGCTCTCCTCCAACGACTACCTCCGGCTCCGCCCCGACACGGCCGGGCGGATCACCGGCGAGACCCCGATCATGACCTCGCCGGTCGCCCTCGGCGTGCGGCCCGCCGCCGTCACCCGCCTCGGCTGGGACCCGGCGAAGGTCACCTGGTCGCAGCTGCACAAGGCGGTCGCCGAGAAGAAGCTGACGTACGGCATGACGGACCCGATGCGTTCCAACTCCGGTTTCTCCGCGCTGGTCTCGGTGGCCTCGGGGCTCTCCGGAGCCCAGTCGGCGCTCACCGAGCAGGACGTCACCCGGGCCACGCCCCGGCTGAAGGAGTTCTTCACGGGCCAGAAGCTGACCTCCGGCTCCTCCGGCTGGCTCGCCACCGCCTACGGCCGCCGCACCGACGTCGACGCGCTCGTCAACTACGAGTCGGTGCTGCTGTCGGCGCCCGTGAAGCTGACCGTGATCCGGCCGTCCGACGGGGTCGTGACCGCCGACTACCCGCTGACCCTGCTCACCTCCGCCCGCGCCGAGGCGAAGGAGGCGGCCGGCCGGCTCACCACCTATCTGCGCACCCCCGACGCCCAGCGCCGGATCACGGAGACGACCCTGCGCCGCCCGGTCGTCCCCGGCGTCCGCCCGGCGACCGCGCTCGCCCGGGACCAGCGGCGCGAGCTGCCGTTCCCCGGCAGCCGGGCCGTCGCCGACGGCCTCCTCGACGCGTACGACAACACCCTGCGGCGGCCCTCCCGCACGGTCTACGTGCTCGACACCTCCGGCTCCATGGCGGGCGAGCGCCTCGAACGGCTCAAGACGGCGCTCGCCGAGCTCACCGGCGACTTCCGGGACCGCGAGGAGGTCACCCTGATGCCCTTCGGCTCCGCGGTGAAGCAGGGCGAGGTCCGTACGCACACGGTCGACCCGGCCGCCCCGAAGGCGGCGCTCGACGCGATCCGGACCGACGCCCGGAACCTCTCGGCCTCCGGCGGCACCGCGATCTACTCCAGCGTCCAGGAGGCGTACCGCTTCCTCGGCACGGCCCCCGGCGACACGTTCACCTCGATCGTGCTCATGACGGACGGGGAGAACACCGACGGCGACCCGGCCTCCGCCTTCGACACCTTCTACCGCTCCCTCTCCGCCGAGCAGCAGCGCACGCCGGTCTTCCCGATCCTCTTCGGGGACTCCGACCGCGGCGAGCTCGACCACATCGCGAGCCTGACCGGCGGCAAGCTCTTCGACGCCACCCGGGGTTCGCTGGACGGCGCCTTCGAGGAGATCCGTGGCTACCAGTAACCGCCTCCTGCGGTACGCCGAGTCCCGCAAGAACCTGACGGGCAGCGCGGCCGGCCTCGCCGGTCTCGCGCTCACCCTGACCGGGGCCGCGGGCTCGCTGTGGCCGCTGGTGGTCGTGGGGCTGTACGGGGCGGGGGCGCTGATCGCCCCGCCCGAGCGGCCCGACACCCCGGACTTCCCGGACGCGGGCGAGCAACTCGACGCGCTGCGCGCCGACTTCACGAAGCTGCGCGCGTACCTGGCCGAGGTGGAGCTGCCGCCCGCCACGCGCGAGCGGCTCACCGAGCTCGACACCCTCGTCGAGGCGCTGCTCGAACCGGGCTGGGTGAGCGACCCGGAGCACCTGCACGTCCTGGCCCGCGCGGTCCGCCAGGACGTCCCGGAGGCCGTCGACACCTTCGTACGGACCCGGTGGTGGTCCCGCTTCACCCCGGGCGCGGAACCGCCGGAGAGTCACCTGGAGCGCCAGCTGGCCGCGCTCCACGAGGAGGCGGCGGCGATCGCCGCGGCGCTCCGGGAGGCGGAGGCGATCCGCCAGGAGATCCACACGCGCTACGTCGAAGGGCGCGGCAACTGACCGGCCGTGTTCCGCGCACGCGCCGGGACATGCGCCGGCCCCCGGAGCCTGAGGGGGCTCCAGGGGCCGGTAGCGTCGTGGTGAGCCGTCGTGACCCCACTGGTCAGGGCGGAATGTCGGGGCAACTCACCACGAGTCTCGGGTGCGGGATCAGCCCAGGCGCTCGACCAGCGCGTTGTACTCGTCCCACAGCTCCTTCGGCGTGTGGTCGCCGAAGGTGTTCAGGTGGTCGGGGACGAGGGCGGCCTCTTCGCGCCACACGTCACGGTCGACCTTGAGGAGGAACTCCAGGTCCTCGGCCGGCAGGTCCAGGCCCTCGGTGTCGATGGACTCCGGGGTCGGCAGGATGCCGATCGGGGTCTCGACGCCCTCGGCCTTGCCCTCCAGGCGCTCGACGATCCACTTCAGGACGCGGCTGTTCTCGCCGAAGCCGGGCCAGACGAACTTGCCGGCGTCGTTCTTGCGGAACCAGTTCACGTAGTAGATCTTCGGGAGCTTGGCGGCGTCCGCGTCGGCGCCGACCTTGACCCAGTGCGCCATGTAGTCGCCCATGTTGTAGCCGCAGAACGGCAGCATGGCGAAGGGGTCGCGGCGCAGCTCGCCGACCTTGCCCTCGGCGGCGGCGGTCTTCTCGGAGGCGACGTTCGCGCCGAGGAAGACGCCGTGGTTCCAGTCGAAGGACTCGGTCACCAGCGGGACGGCGGAGGCGCGGCGGCCGCCGAAGAGGATCGCCGAGATCGGCACGCCCTTCGGGTCCTCCCACTCCGGCGCGATGATCGGGCACTGCCCGGCCGGGACGGTGAAGCGGGCGTTCGGGTGGGCGGCCGGCGTCTCGGACGCGGGCGTCCAGTCGTTGCCCTTCCAGTCCGTGAGGTGCGCGGGGGCCGTCTCGGTCATCCCCTCCCACCACACGTCGCCGTCGTCCGTGAGGGCGACGTTGGTGAAGACGGAGTTGCCCCACATGGTCTTCATGGCGTTGGCGTTGGTGTGCTCGCCGGTGCCGGGCGCGACGCCGAAGAAGCCGGCCTCGGGGTTGATCGCGTAGAGGCGGCCGTCCTCGCCGAAGCGCATCCAGGCGATGTCGTCGCCGATGGTCTCGACCGTCCAGCCGGAGATCGTGGGCTCCAGCATGGCGAGGTTGGTCTTGCCACAGGCAGAGGGGAAGGCAGCGGCGACGTACTTCGACTCACCCTGCGGCGGGGTCAGCTTGAGGATCAGCATGTGCTCGGCGAGCCAGCCCTCGTCGCGCGCCATGACGGAGGCGATGCGGAGCGCGTAGCACTTCTTGCCGAGCAGGGCGTTGCCGCCGTAGCCCGAGCCGTACGACCAGATCTCGCGGCTCTCGGGGAAGTGCGAGATGTACTTGGTGGTGTTGCAGGGCCACGGCACGTCCTCCTGGCCCTCCTCCAGGGGGGCGCCGAGGGTGTGGACGGCCTTGACGAAGAAGCCGTCGGTGCCGAGCTCGTCCAGGACGGCCTGTCCCATGCGGGTCATGGTGCGCATGGAGACGGCGACGTACGCGGAGTCCGTGATCTCGACGCCGATGGCGGAGAGCGGGGAGCCGACCGGGCCCATGCAGAAGGGCACGACGTACATGGTGCGGCCGCGCATCGAACCGCGGAAGATGCCTTCGGAGCCCGCGAAGAGCTCCTTCATCTCGGCCGGGGCCTTCCAGTGGTTGGTCGGGCCCGCGTCCTCCTCCTTCTCGGAGCAGATGTAGGTGCGGTCCTCGACGCGCGCGACGTCGGAGGGGTCGGAGGCCGCGTAGTACGAGTTCGGGCGCTTGGCCGGGTCGAGCTTCGTGAAGGTCCCCTTGGCGACGAGCTCCTCGCACAGGCGCTCGTACTCGCCCTCGGACCCGTCGCACCAGACGATGTTGTCCGGCTGGGTGATCTCGGCGATGTCGTTCACCCAGGAGACGAGCTCCTGGTGCTGAGTCGGGACGGTGGTGGGAGCCGCGTTGTCGCGCGCCACGATTGCTCCTTGTTGAGGGGTTTTTTTGGTGTATGCCCCGTGGGGGCCGCGACCCGGATGCTTCGTAGCTGCTCATCCGGTGCCGACCGCACTCATTTGATCATCCGATGGATCCGCCCATATGTCCAGGGGGCCGCACACGTGAGCATCGCCACTCGCATCCGGTACCTACGGGGGCGTAGGTACCATGCGGTTCCATGACTGCAGCCATGCCGGAAGCGACCCCGGTCGAGAATCCGCCGTCGATCGAGACCTCCCCATCGCTCCCGGCGAAGCCTCGGCTCAGAGGATGGCTGCACGCCGGCATGTTCCCCGCCGTGATCGTCGCGGGCATCGCGCTCGTCGCCCTCGCCGGCTCGCCCCGTGCCCGGATCGCCTGCGGGATCTACGTCCTCACCGCCTGCCTGCTCTTCGGCATCAGCGCGCTCTACCACCGCGGCGAGTGGGGACCGCGCGGCGAGGCCGTGCTGCGGCGCCTCGACCACGCCAACATCTTCCTGATCATCGCGGGCACCTACACCCCGCTCACCCTGCTCCTGCTCCCCGACCCCACCGCCAAGCCGCTCATGTGGGCGGTCTGGGCGGCGGCCACGGCGGGCATCGCCTTCCGCGTCTTCTGGGTCGGCGCGCCCCGCTGGCTCTACACGCCCTGCTACATCGCGATGGGCTGGGCCGCCGTCTTCTTCCTGCCCGACTTCATGCGCGCCGGCGGTATCGCCGTCCTCGTCCTCGTCATCGTCGGCGGTCTGCTCTACAGCGCGGGCGGGGTCATCTACGGCCTCAAGCGCCCGAACCCCTCGCCCCACTGGTTCGGCTTCCACGAGGTCTTCCACTCGCTGACCCTCGCGGCCTTCATCGTCCACTACGTCGGCATCTCGCTCGTGGCCTACCAGCACTCCTGACCAGGCAGAATGACCTCATGGCCGCCGACACGCCCGACCGCCCCACCCTGCGCGAACGCAAGAAGACCAAGACCCGCGCGGCGATCCGGAAGGCCACCTACCGCCTCGCCGCCGAGGAGGGCTGGGACGCCGCCACCACGGACCGGATCGCGGCGGCGGCCGAGGTCTCGCCCTCCACCGTCGTGCGCTACTTCCCGGTGCGGGAGGACATCGTCCTCACCGACGAGAACGACGCCCTCATGGAGGCCCGGCTGCGCGCCCGCCCCGCCGGCGAGGAACCCCTCGAGTCCCTGCGCGCCGTCGTCCTCGAAGCGGTCCGCACCGCGCTCGACCGGGAGCCCGAGGAGACCCGGCTGCGGGCCCGCCTCATGGTGGAGGTCCCCTCCGTACGCGCCCGGCTCACCGAGACCACCGCGGAGACCGGCCGCCGGCTGGCCCGCGCCCTCGCCGACCGGTCCGGCCGGGACGCCGACGACCTGGAGGTACGGATCTTCACGGCGGCGGCCCTCGGCGCGCTCCGCGAGGCGACCGTCTACTGGGCCGAGCGCGGCTGGACCGACGACCTGATCCCGCTCCTCGACCGGACCCTCGACACCCTCAGGAACGGTCTGGCTCCCCGGACGCGCCCCCGAGCGCGCCCCTGACGATCCGCGCCGACTCCGGGTTGTCCGCGCACTCCCACACACCGTGCGGGCAGTAGTCCGTGACCGTCTGGTAGACCGGCCGGTACGTCGCGAACCAGTCGAGCATCCCCCGTACGTAGACCGGGTTGTCCCCGTTTCTGAAGAGCCCCCACTCCGGGTACGAGACCGGCTTCCCGTGCGCCGCCGCGAACCGCACGTGGTCCGCGAGCCCGTACTCCTCGGTCACCTGCTCGTCGAAGGAGAGCCCCGCCGGCTGGTCGTAGGCGTCCATCCCGATGATGTCGACGACGTCGTCACCCGGGTAGCAGCGCGGCCACGCCACGGCGTCGAGCCCCCGGCTCGGGGTGAAGTCGAAGCGGAACCGCTGCCCCTCCACCCCCCGCAGCACCCCCACTACCCGCCGCCAGTACGCCTTCCAGGCCGTCGGGTCCGGACCGCAGCGGTGGCTGTACGTGGTGCCGTTCATCTCCCAGCCGAGCACCAGCACCGCGTCCCCGAGCCCGTGCTCCACGAGCCGCTCCCCCAGGACCCGGAAGTGGGCGTCGAAGGCGCCGGCCGCGCCGCGCCGCAGCCCCGTGCGCACCTCCGCGTCCGGCAGCCCCTCCTCGTTGCGGTCGAGGAGCGGCACGTTCAGGACGAAGAGCCGTCCGGGCCGCTCCTCCAACCAGCGCGCCCAGGGCCCGAAGAGCGCCGGATGCCCCTCGATGTTGGACCAGCGGTCGCCGGGCAGGTACGTGTGCCCGACGGTCAGCGTCTCGCCGCCGAGCCAGGCCTGCACCTGGGCGATCCGCCGCACCCCGGCCTCGTCGGAGCCGGTGAAGAAGCCCGAGGGCACCCCGGGCAGCGGCCCCGGCGGCGGCTCGTGCTCGGGCGTTCCCCGGCCCCCGGTGTGCCGCCCGCCGGGCGCGAGCCGCTCGTACGGCAGCAGGAACACCAGAACGGCCGCGAGCAGCACGGTCAGTGCGGCCCGCGGCCAGGAGGGCCGGGGAATCCCCGTGGGAGGACGGCTCACGTCAGCTCGTCCAGAAGTCCCACCAGCGGGTCAGGATCAGCATCCCGATGATCCCGATGTGCAGGACGGGCGGGGCGAAGGCGAACTCGCCGAGGAAGCTCCGCAGCCCGGCCGGGGCGGGCAGCAGACCGGCCCGGACGTTGTGCGCGGTCACGTACCAGAACATGACGATGGTGGCGACCCAGGCGAGGCAGCACCACAGGCAGAGCGAGTTGATCTCGTACAGCGACTGGTACATGAGCCAGGTGCAGAAGCCGACCCCGAAGAGCATCCCGGCGTTGAGGCCGAGCCAGAGCCACCCCCGGTAGCGGGCCCCGGCGAGCAGCCCGGCGCCGACGGCGACGACGACGGCGTACGTCACGAGACCGAGCATCGGGTTGGGGAAGCCGAAGACCCCCGCCTGCTCGCTCTTCATGATGTTGCCGCAGGAGACGACCGGGTTCAGGCTGCACCCGGGCTGGAAGCCGGGGTCCTCCAGGAGCTTGAACTTGTCGATCGTGATCACCCAGCCGGCCAGCACGCCGGCCGCCCCGGTGATCATCAGCATCCAGGCGAAGGCCCGGCTCGCGCCGATCCCCTCCCCCGCGGTCTCCCGCTCGGACTCCTCCTGCCGCTGCCCCGGCACCCCGCCCCGTACGTTCACCGTCGCCATGCCGCGACCCCCTTCCGTTCTCCCGCTCAGCCCTGCAGGCGCCGGACCGGCATCAGGACGTGGGCACTCTCCGCGAGCATCTCCTCGTCGGAGACGAAGGAACGCAGCCGCGCCTCGTCGACCGGCTGCCCGGGGACCGCCTCGGGCCAGGGGCGTACGGAACAGATGAGGTAGACCTGTCCGCTCTCGCGGGCGGCCGCCTGCCACTCGTCCGGCACCGGGCACTGCACCTTCAGGAAGGGCAGGTTGAGCACGGCGGAGCCGCCCTCGACGAGCAGCGTGGCGTTGATCCCGGCGTCCTTCTCCAGGTCGAAGAGCCGGTCGCCGACCGAGAGACCCATGGACTCCAGGGCCGTCCGCATCGCCTGCTGACCGGCCTCCGGGCCGTCCCGGCCGTCGCCGAGCGAATACGCCATGAGGAACGGCGTGCCGGCCGAATCGGCGGAGGGCTCGCTGGACCACGGAATCACCGTGAGAGTTCCCAGCGGAGAGGCGCTGCGCGCCGAGGAAACGACATTGGAAGTGGTCATGAATCCGGATGCTAGTGGCCCAACCACCCTTTCCCCGCGCCGTTTTCACTCGAACGGCCGATATTCACGCCGCCGGCATTTCCGCCGCAACGAACCCGGGTTTTCATCGTTGTGCCCAGAGGGCAATTGCCGACCCGAGGAGATCACTCATGATCGTCCCGCGCCGCGTCGCACTGCGGTCCCTCTTCGCACTGGCCGTCACCGCCTTCACCGGCGGCGCGCTCGGCCGTATCGCGACCCGCACCCCGTCGGGAGAGCCGTCCGGGGCGCCACGCGATCCACGCGATCCACGCGATCCGCGCGACCCGCTCGCCTTCGACGAGATGTACGGGGGGCGTCGCATCCGCGGCTTCTCCGGGCCCGCCGGCGAGCCGGTGGCCCTCGTCGACGGCCGGCCGCTGCATCTGATGCGGTGCGCCGACGGCGGTTACGTCTCGCCGATCGACCACTACGAGTCCTGCCCGACGCCGCTGGCGGCCACCCGTGCCGCCGTGGACGAGCTGGGGGCGGCCCGGCTGTCCCGGTTCGCCGCCGCCCACGGCGTCCACACCGACCCGACGGGAGGGAGCCCGCGTGGTGTACACGCGTAAGAACCAGCGCGATCTGACCGGCGCCGAGCGCCGCAGGTTCGTCGCCGCCGTCCTGGAGCTCAAGCGGACCGGCACGTACGACGAGTTCGTCCGCACCCATATCGACCACTACACGGCCGACGGGGAGGGGCGGCTCCGGACCGCCCACATGGCGCCGAGCTTCCTGCCCTGGCACCGCCTGTTCCTGCTGGAGTTCGAGAAAGCCCTGCGCCGGCTCGACGCGACGATCTCCGTCCCGTACTGGGACTGGACCCGGGACAACAGCCCGGCCTCCTCGATCTGGGGCGAGGACTTCCTGGGCGGGAACGGGCGCCGCGCCGACCTCCAGGTCATGGCCGGCCCCTTCGCCCACTCCACCGGACAGTGGAACGTCACGCACAGCATGACCGAAACCCGCTTCCTGACCCGGGACTTCGGCCGCCCACGCGATCCGATCGCGCTCCCCACGAAGGCCCAGCTGGACGAGGTGATGCGGGAGCGGGTGTACGACGTGGCGCCCTGGAACTCGACGAGCGCCTCCGGCTTCCGCAACCGGCTGGAGGGCTGGGCTCCGGGCCGGGGCAACGAGCGGTTCCGGATCCACAACCGGGTGCACCGGTGGGTCGGCGGACTGATGCTCGGCGGCGGCTCCGTCAACGACCCGGTCTTCTGGCTGCACCACTCCTTCGTCGACCTGGTCTGGTCGCGGTGGCAGCAGCGCAACCCCGGAGCGGCGTACCTCCCGGCGGAGCCGCCGCCGCTCGGGGACGCCCAGTACCGCAAGGTCGTCGCCCGCCACCAGCCGATGGCGCCCTGGGGGGTCACCCCGGCGGAGCTGTTCGACCACAGCCGGATCTACCGGTACGCCTGACCCCGCACACACGCGTGTCCCCCCGGCCCACCGGGCCGGGGGGACACGCGCTCGAAGCGGGGGGATCAGCCGCCGTAGCCCCCGTCACCGTGGCCGTGACCGTGGCCGTCGGCGTTGATGCAGGTGTTGCCGAAGGCCGGGTTGAGCAGGCCGATGACGTTGACGGTGTTGCCGCAGAGGTTGACCGGGACGTGGACCGGGACCTGGACGACGTTGCCGGAGGCGACACCGGGCGAGTGGGCGGCGACGGCCTCGGCGCCCGAGTCGGCGACGGCCAGGCCGGCTCCGCTGAGGGCAACGGCACCCGTGCCGGCGAGAACAGCGGCAGCCTTCGCGATGCGAGACATCAAGAACTCCTTGGACGTGGAAAGCGACCGCAGGAATCACGGCCGACTCCCCTTCAACGCCGGTGTCCCGAGCTGGTCACGGTCATTGGGCCGAACGGGACGTGGGAAATCCGAAAAGATTGACCCGCGGACCGAGGGCGCCCGCCGCCGGTTACGACGGGACGGGCCTCGATCCACGGGCCGCGGCCATGCGACAAGCCTTCTCTTGTAACGATCAACGACCCCCGAGGTGGCGGGGAAGAATCGTGTCTTCACCCGCCCGGGGAACGCGGTGACGTCAGTGCGCGGTCGGCGCCAGACCCAGCTGGGGGTCGAGGGCTCCGCTCAGCACGGGGGTGAGGAGCCCCACCTGAGGCTTCGCCAGGTCCGGAAGGCCGCCGAGCCCGTTGCCGCGCGGGGCCTCCACCGGATTGCCGACGACGGCGCCGGGAGTGGCCGCCCTCATCTCCGAGTGCGGGCTGCTGAGGAGGGCACGGCCGGGGTCGCTGCCTTCCAGGAGCTCGGGCAGCGGCGCGTCCACCACGGTCTTCGGGAGGGTGCCGGTGAGCGGCACGCTGGGCAGGGCGACGTCCGGCAGGGCGCCCAGGCCCTTCTGGAAGCCGGTGGGCGCGCCGGGCACCGGGACGGGTACGCCGGTGGCCACCGTGGGGGCGTCCATCGGGAGCACCGGCTCCAGGCCCTGGAGCGGGACGATCACCGGTGCCTCGACGGCGGCGGCCGGGGCGGCCAGGGCGGCGGAGGCGAGTGCGGTCATGAGGATTCCCATGCCGGCGTGAGAGCGCAGAGTCATGCCCTGGAGAACGAGGCGTTCGGGGGAAACGTGGCGGAATACCCCCGTGTGCAGCAACGCCGGAGGCCCTCACCGGTGAAGGCGAGGGCCTGGATTGACGTGACGTCAGCCCGCGGGGTCAGTGACGGCGGGAGATCCGTCCGCCCCGGAGGTAGAGGACGGAGCCGCCGATGATCAGCGCGGCGCTGATGGCGGCCGCTCCCATGAGCGCGGGGTCGCTGCCGGTGTCGGGAAGCTCGGGGCCGCCCGGCGGGGTCGTCGGGGGCTCCGTCGGCTCCTCGCAACCGGGCTCCGGCTCCTCACCGGGAGCGGGCTCCTCGCACTCACCCGGCTCTTCCGGGTTGGTCGGCGGGGGCGTGGTGTGCTTCGGAGGCTCGGTGTGCGGCGGGGACGTCGGGGGCTCGGTGTGCGGCGGAGACGTCGGAGGCTCGGTGTGCGGCGGAGACGTCGGAGGCTCGGTGTGCGGCGGAGACGTCGGAGGCTCGGTATGCGGCGGAGACGACGGAGGCTCCGTATGCGGCGGAGACGTCGGAGGGTAGGTCGGAGGGTGAGTCGGAGGGTGCGTCGGCTCGCCCGGCTCGTCGCCGTAGCCGTCGGGTTCCCCCGCCTGGGCGCAGAGGTCGCCGACGGCCGCCGCGACGAAGCCGCCGAGCTCCATACTCTCGCCGCAGACGTCCGCCGGCAGCGGGGCCTGGACCTGGCCCGCCGTACCGGGACCGGGGGAATCGCCCGTACCGGCATGGGAGTCGGCGGCAAGGGCGAACCCGCCCGTCAGGGACAGAATGCCGGTCGCTGCCGCTGCGGTGAGTACTTTCCTGCTGATGATGGACCGCATACCGCTCTTCCTCCGGAGAAAGGGAGAGACCGGCGAGGATCCCCCCTCGCTCCGACCGGCCAGTCCACGTCGACGTTCGCGTGGGATTGACCAGAGGGTAGGGAGCGGCGTCCCCCGCCGAGCGGGGGCCACACGGCGGCCGATCAGAAAATCATTCGATCAGCCGCCCAGCGGAACACCGGCCGGGAGGCCGCCGAGCAGCCCGGGGGCGCCCTTGCCCGCCTCGTTGACCTGGCCGACCGCGTCCGTGACGGTCTTGACCGGGGAGCCGTCCGTGGTGCTGCTCAGCATGTCCGACTTGAGCCCATTGGCGGCGATCGCCTCCAGGCCACCGTTCAGGCTGGTGGGGGTCAGCGCCTCGGTGGCCATGGCGGGCCCGGCGGCACCCAGCGCCACGAGCGAACCGGCGACGAGCGCGGCAACCTTGGTGGGCTTCATGGGGAGAATCCTTCCGCTGTTCTTTCAAGTCACTTTCCACACAGGCTTCTTGGCCGAATCCCATGTGTTCCTCTGCCTTCTGTAACGAGAGGTCTGCTCCCCGGAAACTCCGGGAGGAAGGATTTCTCGACACTGCACCCGATCGATGCCGACCGGTGCTATTTGTCGCGTCGATACGCGCGAAGGCCCGTACCGGTGCGGCGGACGCCGGACCGGTACGGGCCTTCGTGTCGTCGACTACCTGACGGGCAGCGGGGGCTTGACCGGCAGCTCGGGGACGTCGACCGGCGGCTTAACCGGCGGGTCGACGGGCAGCTCGGGCGGGTCGACCGGCAGCTCCGGCGCGGCGACCGGGAGAGCGGGCAGGCCGGCCAGGTTCGGCGCGGGCAGGCCGCTGCCGAGCACGGTGGCCACGGCCAGGTTGACCAGCGAGGTCAGGGTCGCGGTCACCTGCGGTACGACTCCGCCGGCATCGCCCGAGGTGACGGCGGCGAGCAGACCGGCGACCGCCTTCTCGACCGTGGCGAGGGCGTCGGCCACGACGTCCGCGGGTGCGGCACTGCCGGCGGCCGCCTTCGCCCCGGCGGTGACGGGCAGGCCCACCGGCGGCTTCACGGGCAGGTCCACCGGCGTCTCGACAGCGGGTGGCGTCACCGGCAGGTCCACCGGGGTCTCGACGGGCGGTGGGGTCACGGGGACGTCGGGCGCGGGCGTCTCCGGCAGCGGGGCCGGGGCCGTGTCCTTGGCCTGGTCGACGGCGGCCGCGATCTTGGCCTTGAGGGCGTCGGCGTCGGCGACGGGCAGCTGGCCCTCGTCGGCCTTGAGGGCGGCCGTGACGAGTTCGGTCACGGGGGTCGTCACCGCGCCGAGCTCGCCGAGCGCCTCGGCCTGGGTCAGCAGGGCGGCGGCATCGGGGAGGGACGCATGGGCGGCACGGTCGGCACGGTCGGCCGCGGTGGACGGGTGGTGTTCGCCGGCGACGGCGGGTCCCGCCGAGCCGAGGGTGATGGCGGCGGATATCGCCAGGGCGGTGAGGCGGCGTGTAGCCAGGGGACGCATATGTGTTCCTTTTCCTTATGCGTCGGACAACTTCCCTCCCACCGTGCCTGCGGGTATAGCCCTCCGCAATCGGAGAACTACGGAGCGCCACGTCTCCGTTCGAGTGAATCCACCCTCCCGACCTGACCCTCGAAGGGGCGTACGCCGTTGCACCGAACGGCGCACGAGGGTGCGGCCGAACGAGTACCGATCCAGTCCCAGCAAGGAAAAAGCCGGTGCGCCCACCCCGTCGGGGGTGGGCGCACCGGCTTCGGAAGGACCGATCCGCCGTGCGAGATCAGGCGTTGACGCAGGCGTTGCCGAAGGCGGGGTTCAGCGCGCCGATGACGCTCACGGTGTTTCCGCAGAGGTTGACCGGGATGTGGACCGGGACCTGGACGACGTTGCCGGAGCCGACGCCCGGGGACTTCACAGCCGCGCCCTCGGCGATGGAGTCGGCGGCGGCGACACCGGCGGCACCGGCGACCGCGGCGGCGGCACCCACGGTCAGGACAACGGCCTTGGCGATACGGGACATGGGGAAGTGCTCCTCGATCGAATTCATCCAACACGGACTGCGCGGACTGTTCGGCCCGGCTCTCACAACAACGCATCGGCCTTTCATCGGTTGCTCTCCCGAACGGGTGACGTTCAACCGATCTTTGGGCCATAAGAGGGCCATTCGAGGGACTGGGCGTGGAATGGCGCAACACGCTCAACGAGGAACCTGCCTCGTAGATACGGGAGTTAGCGTTTCCGAGCATCTAATGCTTACTATCGCCCCGCATCGGGGTTATAACGTTCCCGAACGTTGCTTCCGGGCAGGCCGCGCGTTCACCCATTTCGTGCGGACGACACCTTCCCCTCTCCCGGCCTTCTCGGGTCTTCCCTTCCTCCTCTCATCAAAGCGGAGAACCTGTATGCGGAATTCAGCGTTTCCTGCTGTGCGTCGCAGCGTGTTGTGCGCCCTGTCGTGTGCGGCTCTGTCCGTCGCGCTGCCGGCCGCCTCCGCCGCCGCACCCCAGCCCGGTGAGGCCACCCGCGTCCCCTTCGCCCCGCGCTACCAGGCGGAGCAGCACGGCGGGATCGTGCGCGCGGCCAACACCTCGGCGAAGGGCGTGAAGGGCAGCGAGTCGGTCAACGACGGCGCCTCGATCACCTACGTCGACGTCGACAGCGACCCGAACACGTACAACTCGAGCCGCGCCGAGCTGCGGGTTCCCTCGGGTGCCCGGGTGAGCTGGGCGCGTCTCTACTGGGGCGGCAACCTGCGCGTGGGTGAGCAGAAGCCGCCCAAGGACAACGGCCGCGTCCTGATCGCCGAGCCCGGCGGCCGGTACAAGGCGCTGCTCGCGGACACCCTGATCGGCCACCGCACGGCCGGGGGCGCCGACGCCTTCCAGGCCTCCGCCGACGTCACGGAGCTGGTCCGCTCCTCCCGGTCGGGCCAGTGGACCGTCGCCCAGGTCAATGTGGCCATGGGGCGGTCGAAGGTCGGCGGCTGGGGCGGCTGGACGCTCGTCGCCGCGTACGAGAAGGCCTCCGAACCGCTGCGCCGACTGGCCGTCTGGGACGGTTTCGAAACGGTCGGACCGGGGGACGTCGAGCTGCGTGTCCCGGTCGACGGAAAGCGTTATCCGAAGGGTGCGGACGGACGGCTCGGGGTGATCGCCTATGACGGTGACCGGGGCACTTCCGGTGATTACCTGGCAGTCGGAACGAGCCGCTCGAAGACCACCCGGCTCGCTGATTCCGCCAATTCCGCGGACGACGTGATGAACTCCAGCATCACCGAATTCGGCACCGGCCGGACGGTCCGTTCTCCCGATGATACGAACACCCTGGGGTACGACTCCGACGTCTTCGATCTGCGGGGGGCACTGCGCGAGGGGGCCGACCGTGTCGACGTCCGGTTCGGCAGCCGGAAGGACACCGTCTGGCTCGGTGCGCTCTTCCTCCAGGCGGACGTCCGGCGCTGACGTGCGGCCTCCAAGAGCAGCGGACCCCGCGTCCGTCACCGTCCTGCACGCCGTCCAGCCGGGTGACGGCGGGGTCGCCCGTGTCGTCGTCGACCTGGTCCGCACGCAACGCGCCGCCGGCCTGCGGGTCGTCGTGGCCTGCCCACCCGACACCTCCCTCTCCGCCGCCGTCCGCGCCGAGGGCGCGGAGACCCACGACTGGCGAGCCGGCCGGGACCCCGGTCCGCAACTGGTCCGCGAGACACGGGAGTTGGCCGGAGTGATCCGTTCCGTCCGGCCGGATCTCGTGCACGCGCACAGCGCCAAGGCCGGACTGTGCGCCCGACTCGCCCTGCGGGGACGGGTTCCGACGGTGTACCAGCCGCACGCCTGGTCCTTCGAGGCGGTGTCCGGGACGACCGCCTCGCTCGCCCGCCGCTGGGAGCGGTTCGGCGCCCGGTGGGCGGACCGGATCCTCTGTGTGAGCGAGGCCGAGCGCCGTACCGGCGAGGCGGCCGGGGTCGTGGCCGACTGGTCCGTCGTCCACAACGGTGTGGACGTGGCCCGGTTCGCGACCGGGGGCCCGCCCGGCAACCCCGTACCCACCGTCGTCTGCGTGGGCCGGCTCTGCCGTCAGAAGGGGCAGGACGTGCTGCTCGCCGCTTGGCCCGCCGTCCTCGCGGAGGTGCCCACGGCCCGCCTCGTCCTGGTCGGCGACGGCCCGGACGGCGACCGCCTGCGGGCGGCGGCCGGCCCCTCGGTGCGCTTCACCGGCGCCGTCGAGGACACCGTCCCCTGGTACCGGGCGGCGGACGTGGTCGTCCTGCCGTCCCGCTGGGAGGGCATGGCGCTCGCGCCCCTGGAGGCCATGGCGAGCGGCCGGCCGGTCGTCGTCAGCGATGTGGACGGGGCGCGCGAGAGCCTGCCGCCCGCCCACGAACCCCTGTGCCTGGTCCCGCCCGAGGACCCGGCCGCGCTCGCCGCCGCTCTCGGCCGCCTCCTCGGCCGGCCGGAGCTGCGGCACCGTCTGGGCCGCGAGGCCCACGAACACGTACTCAGCAGTTTCGATGTCCGGCGCACCGGCGCGGCCGTCGCGGACGTCTACCGCGAGCTGGCCGGCGTGCGGGGGGCCGAGCACAGAGAGCCGATTGCGCAGTGACCACGGAAAGCACCAGCGTTCCCTCCTCGCCGGGCCCCTGGCCCACGGCGGGCCAGGCCTTCGGCCTCGCCTCCCTCGCGCCGCGCCGCGGCACGACCGGCCGGCTCGCGCCGCCGCGCCGCCCCGCCCGACGGCGGTCCGGCGTCGGGCCGCTCGTGGCGGTCGACTGCCTCGCCGTCCTGGCCGCCGCCGCGCTGCTGAGCACGGCGCACCACGACGCCCGGCTGCTGCTGCCGATCGCGGCGCTCGTCCTCGTCCTCGACGGGCACGGGGGTCTCCACCGGCCGGCCGCGCACACCCGGGCGCTCGACGAGCTGCCCGCGCTGGCCTCCCGCGCCGGGGTCGCCTGGTGTCTGGCGGCGGCCGGTGTCGCCGCGTACTCCCCCGCCCTGACGATCGGGCCGCTGCGGCTCTGCGCCGCCTACGCCACGCACGTCGCCGTGGTGTGCCTGGTCCGCGCGGTGCTGCTGGCCCGCCGCCGGCGGGTGGCCCGGGAGCGTCCGCGCTCGGCGCTGGTCGTCGGCGGGGCGGGGGCCGCGCGCCGGTTCGCCGCCGCGGCGGCCCAGCATCCCGAGTACGGGGTGCGGCCGGTCGGGATCGTCGGCGTGCCGGAGCAGGGCGGCGCTCCCCGGACGGCCGGGGAGGCCGGGCTTCCGGTGCTCACCACGACCGAGGAGATCCACCGGGCGGTCATCCAGAACAGCGTGTGCGACGCGGTGTTCCTCGACGACGACCCGGGCCTGGTGACGCTCTTCCAGCACTACGGCTGCACCACCTGGCGGGTCGGCGGCGAGCGGCAGACCGGGCCGATGGGCGACCACCTGTGGGGGTACGCCCGGCACCGGATCGTCCCGCCGGGCGAGCGGCGCGGGCTGACCGCCAAGCGGGCGCTCGACATCGTGCTCGCCGCGCCCGCGCTCGCCCTCGCGCTGCCGGTGCTGCTGCTCTGCGCGCTCGCCGTACGGCTCTCGGACGGTCCGGGGGTCCTCTTCCGGCAGGAGCGGGTGGGCCAGCACGGCCGCCACTTCACGCTGCTCAAGTTCCGTACGCTGCGGCCGTCCGACGACACCGAGTCGGCGACCCGCTGGAACGTGGCGGGCGACCGGCGGATGAGCGCGGCCGGCAGCTTCCTGCGCAAGAGCTCGCTCGACGAGCTGCCGCAGCTGTGGAACGTCCTGCGCGGCGACATGAGCCTGGTCGGGCCCCGGCCCGAACGCCCTTACTTCGTCGCCCAGTTCAGCAAGATCCACGCCGGTTACGCGGCGCGCCACCGGATGCCGGTGGGGCTCACCGGACTGGCGCAGGTGCACGGACTGCGCGGTGACACCTCGATCGAGGACCGCTGCCGCTTCGACAACCACTACATCGACCACTGGTCGCTCTGGCAGGACGTCTGCATCCTGCTGCGTACGGCGGCCGGGCTCGTCCGACCCACAGGGAGCTGAGGATGGCCACGGCCGTGACGCATGTGCCGGCGGTCGACCCGGAGGTACGGGACCGTTCCCGCGAGGACGTACGGGACTGGGTCCGCAGGGCCGGGGCGCTGTCCCCGGTCCTCGCCGTGATCGCGCTGCTGCTCGTCCCGGGCGGTGGCGGCGCGCAGGGCGGCACCGGCGGTACGGGCACGATCGCGGACGCGGCCTCCGGGCTCCTCGTCCTGATCTGTCTCGTGCGGGTGCTGCGCGGCGGGGTCCGGCCGCTGACCCGGGCGGCGGCCGTCGTCCTCGGCCTGCCCGTGCTCGGGATCTGTCTGGCGGCGATCACCTCGAACGACCCGGCGGCGAGCCTGCCCGGCGTCGCCCGCTACCTGCAGATCTTCGTCCTCGTCCCGGCGGCCGTGCTCCTGATGATCCGCGACCGGCGGGACTTCGCCGTGGTCGCCTGGGGTCTCGTCGGGCTCGCGCTACTCCAGGGCGCGGTGGGCGTGCTCCAGTACCTGACCGGTACGGGCGCCTCGTACATGGGTGAGGACATCCGGGCCGTCGGCACCTTCGGTCCCACCGACGTGATGGGCATGGCGACGGTCGTGTCGTACGGGCTCGTCGTCGTCACCGGGATCGCGCTCGGCAGCGGGCCGGGCCGGGCCCGGACGGCGGCGCTGGTCTGCGCGGGGCTGCTCTTCCTGCCGCTGGTGCTGTCCTTCAGCCGGGGCGCGTGGATCGCGACCGTGCTCGCCTGCGGCATCCAGCTGCTGCTCTCGGGGCCGCGCCGGGCGGCCCGGGTGGCGCTCGCGGCGGGGGCGCTGGCGGTGGTCCTCGTCGGGGGCCTGGGGATCGGTTCGGCGATGGTGAAGGAGCGGGTCGCGAGCATCACGCAGGTGGCGGCCGCGCCGGACCAGTCGGTGACGGACCGGTACACGATGTGGGCGGCGGCCGGCCGGATGTGGAGCACGGAGCCGGTCACGGGCGTCGGCCTCAAGGGCTTCCCCGCCTACCGCGACTCGAACGCCTCGCTGGCCCTGTCCTCCGGCAGCGACACGGCCGGCGCGGGCGCCGCCTTCCAGCGGCAGCCGCTGCTCTCCCCGCACAACATGTACCTCCTGGTCCTCAGCGAGCAGGGCCTCCTGGGGCTGCTCGCCCTGGCGGGCAGCTGGGTGGCGCTGCTCGTCGGCGCGCTGCGGCGGCGGCGCATCGGCGCGGACTGCGCGCTCGTCGCGACGGGCCTGCTGGCCTGGCAGCTCATCGACTTCTTCTACGCGGACATCGGCGGCCCCTCGACGGTGCTGATGTCGGTCGTGTTCGGTCTGGCGGCCTGGTGGTCGCTGGCTGGGGTGCGGCGTGCGTGACCCCTGGGCCGGGGAACCGGAGCCCACGGACACCCCGTGGGCCGGCGCCCCGCGCTCCGCGCCCCGGCCGCCCTGCGGCGCCCCGCTGACCGACCCCTGGCCGACCGCGCCTCCGGGGCCCACGGACTCCCCGTGGGCCCCGGAGGCCGCCGTGCTGCCGGGGGCCGATTCGGAGGTGGGAGCCGGGGCGAGAGCGGGGGCGGGAGCGGGAACCGGAGTGCTCCCCGGCTCGGTGCCGGAGCCGGCGGTACGGGCACCGGTGGCGGTGGCGCTCGGGTGCGGCGCCACACCCGGAGGAGCGGTCGGAAGAGCAGTCAAAGGCGGGCCCCGAACGCCCGGCGGAGCGCGCCGGACGCCGGGCCCGCCGCCCGCCACCGGCCACCGCGCCACCAGCCACCGCGCCACCGGCCACCGCGCCACCGGGCAGGCGCCGCGCAGTGGCCGCCGGGCGCACGCCCGGGGCCGGACGGCGCGCACCGGCGCGTCCGAGGGACGGGGGTTCCTCGCGAAGGCCGCCGCCGTGACCGCCGCGCTCACCGCCGTCGGGGCCCTGCTCGGGCTCGTACGGGACCAGATCCTGGCCGGGTACTTCGGGGCCGGGGCCGAGACGGACGCGTTCCTGGTGGCGTGGACCGTGCCGGAGTTCGCCTCGACGCTGCTCATCGAGGACGCGCTCGCGCTGATCCTCGTACCCGCCTTCTCCCGGGCCCTCGCCCGCCGCTCCGGCAGCCTGTTCGGGGATCCGGTGCGTGCCCTCGTACGCGGCACGCTCCCCAGGCTCACCCTCGGCGTCGGCGTCGCCGCCGCCGTACTCGTCATCGCCGCGCCGCTGATCGTCTCCGCCCTCGCCCCGGGTCTGCCCGACCCGCAGCTCGCCGTCGACTGCACCCGGCTGACCGCGACCTGTGTGCTGTCCTTCGCGCTGGTGGGCTACTGCTCGGCCGCGCTGCGCGCGCACGGCTGCTTCCTGCCCCCGGCCGCGATCTACGTGGCGTACAACGTCGGCATCATCGGCACCATCCTGGTGCTGCGCGAGCCGTGGGGGGTGCGGTCCGCCGCCGCCGGGGTCGCGGTCGGCGGGGTCCTCATGGTCCTCGTCCAGGCCCCCTCGCTCCTCCGCGAGCTGCGCGTCCGCCCGGTGCCGAGGGAGGAGCCGACCTCGCTCGCACCCGGAGACGGGGCGGTCGGGCGGGGCGGTCTCGGCGGCAGGGTCGGGCAGGAGGGGCGCATCCTGGTCCTCGGCCTGATCGCGCCCGTCGTCGCCTTCTCGCTCTGCCGCCAGTCCCAGACGCTCATCGAGCGGTTCCTCGCCTCGCCGCTGCCCGCCGGGGCCATCTCGCATCTGAACTACGCGCAGAAGGTCGCGCAGATGCCGATGATCCTCTCCCTGATGCTGTGCACGGTCAGCTTCCCGGTGGTCGCCCGCGCCCTCGCGGCGGGCGACACCGAGGCGGCCCGCCGCCGTGTCGAGCGGGATCTGCTGCTCGCCGCCGTCGTCGTCCTGGTCGGCGCCTCCACGGTGATCGCCGCCGCCCCCAAGATCGTCGAACTCCTCTTCGAGCGTGGCGAGTTCGCACGTACGGACACGGTCGCCACCGCCGCCGTCATGCGGGTCTACGCCCTCGGCCTGCTGGGCCAGACCATGGTCGGCGCCCTGGTCCGCTGCTACTTCTCCGCCGCCCGCCCGCTCTGGTACCCGGCCGCCGCCATGGCCGCCGGACTCGCCACGACCACCGTCGCCGGCATCCCCGGCGCCCACTACTGGGGCGCCGTCGGCATCGCCGCCGCCAACGCGCTCGGCATCACGTGCACCGCCGTCCTGCTGCTGCGCGGCGCGCACCGCCAGGCCGTGCCCGTCCAGGTCGACCGGCTCGGCGAGGGGCTCCTCCGGCTCGCCACCGCCGGCGCGTGGGCCACCGGCGCCGGCTGGCTCTGCTCGGTCGCCGTCCACTCCGCCGCCCTCGCCGTCGCCGTCGCGAGCCTCGTCGTCATCGGCGTCTTCCTGCTCTTCATCGCCTGCGCCGCCAACGCGCCGGAGATTCCGCCCCTGCCCCGCTCCGCCTCACGGAGGACCGACCATGCCCGCCCCCACCGCGCTGCGCCGACTGCTGCCGAAGCCGCCCCTGTGGGTGAAACCGCCCCTGTGGGTGGCGATGTACCACTCGATCACGGACCCCGGTGACGACCCGTACCACGTGACCGTCTCCCCCGTGCGCTTCGCCCGGCAGCTGCACTGGCTCGGCGACCGGGGACTGCGCGGTGTCTCGGTGCGGGAGCTGCTCGCCGCCACCGCCGCCGGACGCGCCAAGGGGCTCGTCGGCCTCACCTTCGACGACGGCTACGCCGACTTCCTCGACTCGGCGCTGCCGCTGCTGCGCCGCCACGGATTCACGGCCACCGTCTACGTCCTGCCCGGCCGGCTGGGCGGGGAGAACGCCTGGGACGGCAACGGCCCGCGCAAACGGCTCCTCGACGAGGACGGCATCCTGCGGATCGCGGAGGCCGGCATGGAGATCGGCTCCCACGGCCTCACCCACGTCCCCCTCACCGAGGCCGACGACTCGGCGCTCGCGGACGAGACCCGGCGCAGCCGCGAGCTCCTGGAGGAGATGACCGGCGAGACCGTGGACGGCTTCTGCTACCCGTACGGGAAGGTCGACCCGCGCGTGATCCACGCCGTACGGAAGGCCGGCTACCGCCACGCCTGCGCGATCGATCCGGGCCCGCACACCGGCGCGTACGCCCTGCCCCGCGTCCACATCGGCGAGAACGACACCCCCTGGCGGCTCACCGCCAAGCGCGTGCTGCACCCGCTGCGCCGCCGCCATCCCGTCGACGTGTTCCCCTCCCGGGCGCAGGCCGGACCCGCCGTGGTGGGTGCGCCGTGAAGGTCCTGCACGTCATCACCGGGCTCGGCATCGGCGGCGCCGAGCAGCAACTGCGGCTCCTGCTGCGCCACCTCCCCGTCCAGCACGGGGTGGTCACCCTCACCAACCCCGGCGCGGTCGCCGCGGGCATCGAGGCCGACGGCACCCCCGTCACCCATCTGGGCATGGCCGGCAACCGCGACCTCGGCGCGCTGCCCCGCCTCGCGCGGATCGTCCGCCAGGGCCGCTACGACCTCGTACACACCCACCTCTACCGGGCGTGCGTGTACGGCAGGCTGGCGGCCCGACTCGCCGGGGTCCGCCGGGTCATCGCCACCGAGCACTCGCTCGGCGAGGTCCAGATCGAGGGCCGTCCGCTCTCCGCGGGGACCCGCGCCCTGTACCTGGCGTCCGAGCGGCTCGGCACCTCCACGGTCGCCGTCTCGCCCAGCGTGGCCCGCCGCCTCGCCGACTGGGGCGTGCCCCCGGCCCGTATCCGGGTCGTGCCCAACGGCATCGAGACCGGCCGCTTCGCCTTCGACGCCCGTGCCCGCCGCCTCACCAGGGGCGTCCTCGGCATCCCCGAGGACGCCCACGTCGTCGGCGGGGTGGGCCGGCTGACCCCCGGGAAACGATTCGACCGGCTCGTCCGGGCCGTGGCCTCGGTGCCGGACGCCCGGCTGCTGCTCGTCGGCGAGGGCGAGCACCGCGAGGCACTGCTGCGGGTGGCCCGGGAGTGCGGGGCCGCCGACCGGGTGCTGCTCGTCGGGGCCTGCGAGGACCCGCCGTCCGTCACGTCGCTGGGGCCCTCGCTGCCCGAACTGCTCTCCGCCATGGACGTCTTCGTGTCCACCTCCCCCGACGAGACCTTCGGGCTCGCGGTCGTCGAGGCGCTGGCCGCGGGCCTGCCCGTGCTGTACGTGACCTGCCCCGCGATCGACGACCTGCCACCGGACGCGGCCCCCGGCGCCCGCCGGATCGGCGAGTCCGTGTCCGAGCTGATCTCCGCGCTGCGCGGCATCCGGGACGCCCGGCTCACCCGGCTCCCACAGCCGGCGGCCGCCCGCCGCTACGACATCACGCGCAGCGCAGGGCAGTTGATGTCCCTCTACGACCAGGCCGTCCACGCCACCCCCTCCCCCGCGAAGTGAGAGAGCCGCACCATGAAGACCACCCCACCCCGCGCCTTCCCGTCCGCCGGCCTGCGCCGCCCCGGCCGCTGGGCGGTGCTCCCCGCCGCCGTCCTCGCCGGAGCGGTGCTCGGCGGCGGATACGGAGCACTCAAGACCCCGCAGTACGCGGCGACCAGCTACGTCATCGTCGTACCGGCCGAGAAGTCCGACCCGGCGGCGGCGCTCGGCTTCGCCCAGGCCTACGGGCGGGTCGCCACCGACATCGCGGTGACCGGCGACGCCCAGGTGTGGGCGGGGGTCACCGCCGACACCCTGCGCAGAAGCGTCCAGGCGGCGACCTCCCCGGACGCGCCGATGATCTCGATCACCGCCCGGGCCCAGCAGCCCGCGAAGGCCGTGTCCATGGCCGACGGGGTGGCCCGCGCGCTCGTCCTCAACAGCACGCACGTCGCCGGCAGCACGGGCGTGAAGGTCGTCCAGTTCTCCCGCGCCACCAAGCCGGTCGCCCCGGTCTCCCCCTCCGCGCCGCTCTCCGCCCTCGTCGGCGGCTGCGCGGGCGGGCTCCTCGGCGGCCTGGTCCTGCTCGTCCGCCCGAAGCGCTCCGCCGCGCGCGGCGAGGCCCGCCACTCCCGGCAGACCGCCGCCGCTCCCGGCGCCCCCGGCACCGGAGGCACCGCGGTGCCCGCCTCCACGCCCGCCGCGGTGCCCGCCCCCGCGGTCGCCTCGCACCAGCCGGAACCGGAGGCGGTGTGACCCCGAGAGCCCTGCGGACCGAGATCTGCCGTGACGAGGAGCGGTTCGGGCGGCTGGCGGCCGAGTGGACGGCGCTGTACGGGCGCTGCTCCTCCGCGACCCCCTTCCAGTCCCACTCCTGGCTGCACTCCTGGTGGCTCTCGTACGGCCGGCCGGGTGCGCTGCGGGTGGTGCTCGTACGACGGGACGGCGGCGAACTCGTCGCCGCCGCACCCCTGATGCGGGCCGGCGGCCCGCTGCCCGTCCTCACCCAGCTCGGCGGCAGGATCACCGACTTCACGGACGTGCTCCTCGACGACGACTGCCCCGAGGCGGCCGAAGCCCTGGCCGGGGCCCTCGCCAGGGCGGCCCGGGGTGCGGTGGTCGACCTGCGGGAGGTGCGGCCCGGGGCGGCCAGCGAGCGGGTCTTCGCCCGCTGGCGGGGGCCGCGCCGACGGCTGCCCGACTCGCTCTGCCTGGAGCTGCCCGCCGTACCCATGGAAGGGCTGCTCGAACGGATCCCGTCCGGGAAGGCCCAGCGGGTCCGCGCCAAGCTGCGCAAGCTGGACGCCCTCGGCATCGACTCGCACATCGTCACCGGCGACGAGGTCCCGGCCGCCCTCGAACGGCTCCTGAGACTCCATCAGCTCCAGTGGCAGGGGCGGGGGGTGACCGCCGAGCACACGAGCCGGCGGTTCGCCCAGCACCTCGCGCGGGCCGTCCGGCCCATGGTGGAGCGCGGGGACGCGATGGTCACCGAGTTCCGGCTCGCCGGGGACGTGGTGGCCGCCGACCTGACCCTGATGTCCCCGCGGCTCGCCGGCGGCTACCTGTACGGCGCCGACCCGACCCTGCGGGCCCGCAAGGTCGACGTGGCGACGATGCTGCTGCGCCACGGGGCCCGCGAGACCAGCACCGGTGGGCGGGCCACGCTCAGCATGCTGCGCGGCACCGAGGCGTACAAGCACCACTGGCGGCCCGAGGCCGTCCGCAACCAGCGGCTGATGCTCGCCGGGCGGGGTACGGCCCCGCTCCTCTGGCTGCGCGCGGGCGCCGCCGACGGGCGCCGCTGGGCGGCCCGGCAGGCCCGGGAGCGGGCCTGGGTGGGGCGGGCGCTCGCCCGGCTCCCCGGACGGACGCCGAACGGCGGCGGCTGATCTCAGCCGCCGCCGCGAGGATCCGGCACCGTCCGGTCAGAAGGGCCAGACGCCCTTCAGCGCGTCCTTCCAGTCGAGGTCGACCTCGTCCTTCCAGGAGTCCTTCGGGACACAGACGGGCCCGCCGATCCAACTCTCGACCCACGAACCGAGGTTCACGGTCCAACAGTCGGGCTTGGGCTCGGGCTTCGGCTCGGGCTTGGGTTCCGGCTTGGGCTCAGGCTTGGGTTCCGGCTTGGGCTCAGGCTTCGGTTCCGGCTTCGGTTCCGGCTTCGGCTCGGGCTTGGGCTCAGGCTTCGGCTCGGGCTTCGGTTCCGGCTTCGGTTCCGGCTTCGGTTCCGGCTTCGGTTCCGGCTTCGGCTCGGGCTTCGGTTCCGGCTTCGGTTCCGGCTTCGGCTCGGGCTTCGGCTCAGGCTTCGGCTCGGGCTTGGGCTCGGGCTTCGGAACCGGGACCGTCGGGTCCGTCGGGTCCGTCGGGTCCGTCGGGTCCGTCGGATCGACCGGGTCCACAGGGTCCACCGGATCTGTGGGATCAACCGGATCGACCGGATCGACCGGATCCACGGGATCGACCGGATCGACGGGATCGACCGGATCGACGGGATCAACCGGGTCCACCGGATCGACCGGATCCACGGGATCAACCGGGTCCACCGGATCCGTCGGGACTTCCGGGAGTTCCGGGACTTCCGGGAGTTCCGGTTCCGTCCCGTACAGCATCTGACGGAACACCAGCGAAGAGCGCGGATTGTCGTCGCACTGCCAAACGCCGTGCGGACAGTAGTCCGTGATCGTGTGGTAGAGCGGCTTGTGCAGCTTCATCCATTCCAGCATGCGCCGCATGTAGACCGGGTTGTCGCCGTTCCGGAAGAGCCCCCATTCGGGATAGGAGATCTGCTTTCCGTGCTCGGCGGCGAAATCGACCTGCTTCTGGAGCCCGTACGGCTCGCTCACGTGCTGGTCGAAACTCGCTCCCGGCGGCTGGTCGTACGAGTCCATGCCGATGATGTCGACGACGTCGTCGCCCGGGTAGCACTCGGTCCACGGGACGGCGTCCCGGCCGCGGCTGGGATTGAAGTCGAAGCGGAACTCCTGGCCGGGCACGGAACGCATCGCCGTGACGATGCGGTTCCAGTACTTCTTCCAGGCCGTGGGGTCCGGCGCGCACCGGTGGGTGTACGTCGTGCCGTTCATCTCCCAGCCGAGGACGATGACGGTGTCGGTCGCCCGGAGCTCGACGAGCCGTTGGGCGAGGGTCCTGAAGTGGTGGTCGTAGTACCCGGCCGCGCCCAGCTGGAGCTGGCGGCGGACCTCGTAGTCGGAGACGCCGGCCTCGTTCCGCTCCAGCATGGGGACGTTGAGGACGAACAGCCGGTCGGCCTGCTCGTTGCGCCAGTCCGCCCAGGCGTCGAGGAAGCCGGGCGGGCCCTCGATGTTCTTCCAGAGGTCGCCCGGGAGGTAGGTGTGGCCGACGCGGAGTTCGCGCCCGCCGAGCCACCGCTGAAGCTCCCCGATGCGGGCGACCCCGAGCGCGCCCGAGTCGAGGAAGGCGCCCATGGCGCTGGAGAGAGTCGGTCCGGGGTCTTTCGTCGTTACGGAGTCGGTGGCGTGGGCGGGAGACGACAGCACGACTGAGCCCGAGGCGAGGAGACCGGCGGTGAACACCCCCAGCCACACTTTCGATGTTCTCCGATGTGCAGCTGCCATGGCCGCTCCTTCACGTCGTTCGCGTCGCTCGCGTTTTGATGATCCGTCAATCCGATACTCCGAAAGTATTCCTAATGAGCCGACCGTGAACTCGGCTCCCCTCTGATCAATAGTCCATTAGAGGATTTCATCGCCCAGTTGGGGCACCCGAGATGAAGGGGCATGCCGTGCCGCGCCGTCAGAGTTTCGACACCCGCGTTCCCACCGTCCTTGTGCGGCTCGACCGGAACCCCTTCCATCACGGCACTCTCGGCGCCGCGCGCTCGCTGGGAAGGGCCGGAATTCCGGTCCATGCCGTCATCGAATCGAGCACCAGTCCGGTCGCCCGCTCCCGATATCTCCGCTCGGTCCGCGCCCGCCCGGCCACGTCCTCCTCCGTCGAGCTCGTGGCCCTGCTGACCACCATCGCCGACGAGATCGGCGGGCTCGGCGGGCTCAGCGATCTCGGCGATCCCGGCGATCGCACCCATCCCGGCGAGCCCGGCGGCACCACGGCCGACGCTCCGTCACATCCCGTCCTGGTCCTCCCCCTGGACGACATCAGCGCTCTCGCCCTGGCGCGTCGGCGCGCCGAGCTCTCCCCCCGCTTCCTGCTGCCCGAGCAGACCGAGGAGCAGTTGCTGCGGGTCGCGGACAAGGCCGCGCTCGCCAGGACCTGCGCGGCCCTCGGCCTGCCCCATCCCCGTACCGAACTCCCCACCTGCGCCGACGAGGCCGCCGCCATGGCCTGGGCGGTCGGTCTCCCGGTGGTCGCCAAGTGGAGCAGGCCCTGGCTGCTGCAGGCCGGCCGCGGTCTGCGCAGTACGTCGATCGTGCGGTCGCTCGCCGAGGTGCGGGAGCTGTACGCGCGCACCCCGGAGGCCGGCAGCCGGCTGCTGCTCCAGGAACTCCTGCCGGCGGGCCGGGACCTGGACTGGTTCTTCCACGGGTACGTGGACTCCGCCGGCCACTGCACGGCGGGGGCCACCGGCCGCAAGGAGCGGTCCTGGCCCGACGGGGCCGGGCTCACGGCCGTCGGCCGCTGGACGGTGAACCCGGCCGTGGACCGGACGGCCCGCGAGCTGCTCGACGCGCTCGGCTACCGGGGCGTCTGCGACCTGGACTTCCGGCTCGACCGGTCCACCGGCGCGTACCACCTGCTCGACTTCAACCCCCGGCCCGGCGCGCAGTTCCGGCTCTTCGCCGACCCCGACGGCCTGGACGTCGTCCGGGCGATGCACCTGGACCTCACCGGCCGGCCCGTGCCGCCGCACTTCCCCGCGTACGGCCGCCGCTTCGTCGTCGAGAACTACGCGGCGCTCTCGCTCCTCACCTCCCCGCGCCGCCGGTACGCGGCCGAGCCCGGCACCGCGCGGCGGACCGAGTGCGCGTGGTTCGCTGCCGACGACCCGGCACCCGCGCTCGCGATGGGCCGCGCCTGGCTCACGCACCTCCTGCGCAGGGCCGTCGGCGCGCTCGCCCGGCGGCTCGGGACCGGCCGGGCGCCGCATCCGGCCACCCTGCCGGCGCCGTCGGCCCGCACCCCCTCCGACCAGCTCACCCAACGATGAGAACGATGAGGACGGAAGGCACGATGTCGAAGTCGATGTACGACCTGGTGGTCGTCGGAGCCGGACCCTACGGTCTGTCCGTGGCCGCGCACGCGGCGGCCCGCGGGCTGGACCTGCGGACCTTCGGCCGCTCGATGGAGTCCTGGCACGCCATGCCCTCGGGCATGTTCCTGAAGTCGGAGCCGTGGGCGTCCCATCTCTCCGACCCGGAGGGGGCGTACGGGCTCGACGCCTACGCCGTGACGCGGGGCGTCCGGGCCGAGCACGGCGTGCCCCTGCCGGTCGGCTTCTTCGCCTCGTACGGCGACTGGTTCGCCCGCCAGGCCGTGCCCGCCCTCGACGGACGTCTGATCGCCTCGGTCGCCCCCGCGGCGGAGGGCTTCGAACTGCGGACGGAGGACGGCGAGTCGATCCGTACGCGGACCGTGGCCCTCGCCGTCGGCGTGCTGCCCTTCATGGAGATCCCGGGGCCGCTGCGGGGGCTGCCCCGGCGGTACGTCACCCACTCCAGCCACCACGGCGAACTCGACCGCTTCGCCGGGCAGGACGTGACCGTCGTCGGCGCCGGTCAGGCCGCCCTGGAGACGGCCGCGCTCCTCACCGAAGGGGGAGCCGGCACCGTGCGGATCGTCGCGCGCGCGGACCGGCTGAACTGGAACACCCTGCCCCCGGCCCTCGATCGCGGCCTCTGGCGCTCGCTGCGCGCCCCGCACACGGGCCTCGGCTGCGGCTGGCACAACAAGCTCTACGCGGACACCCCGGGGATCTTCCGGCGGCTGCCGCCCGCCACCCGCGAGCGGATCTTCGATTCGGCGCTGGGTCCGGCGGGCGCGTGGTGGCTGCGGGAACGGTTCGCGGCCGTCGGGGACGTACGGCTCGGGCAGCGGATCACCTCGGCGAAGGTCACCGGGGACGAGCGGCTCCGGCTCGACGTCGCCGGCCCCGGGGGGACGACGGTCCTGGAGACCGACCATGTCGTGGCCGCGACGGGCTTCACCCCGAGCCTGGAGCGGGCCGGGATGCTCGACCCGGCGCTGCTCGGTGCGCTGCGGACGGTCGGCGCGATCGGCGCTCCGCAGGTCGGCGGCCTCTTCGAGTCCTCGTGGCCGGGCCTCTTCCTGGCCGGGCTGCTCACGGCCCCTTCGTACGGACCGTCGATGCGGTTCGTCCTCGGCGCCGAGTACACGGCGGGCCGGCTGGCGCGGGGTGTACGGCAGCGGCTGCGGTCGGGCGCCCGGGGCGGCACGGTCGGCCGGCCCCGTACGGGCGAGAAGGCCACCGTCGGTACCTAGGGGAGGGCCGGCCCCGGGGAGCGGGTGCTCTCCGGGGCCGGCCCCTGTGCCTGAGTGCCGCTGTGGACTCAGAAGTTGCCGCAGAAGTTGCCGACGGCCGGGTTCAGCACACCGATGACGTTCACGCTGTTGCCGCAGACGTTGATCGGCGCGTGGATCGGGACCTGGACCACGTTGCCGGAGAGAACGCCCGGCGAACCGATGGCCGCGCCGTACGCGTCCGCGTCCGCGAAGGCGGGCGACGCCGCACCCATGGCCATGACGATTCCGGCGATGACGGCCGCGGCCTTCTTACAGTTCATTGCGTCTGGATCCTTTCCTCGGCGGAATACGTTTCCGCTGCACACCACACAACGAACACGCCTCACAAAGGAAACCGAAACAACGACGGCCTCTCCTCTTTCACTCCATTGCCCGCACGAAACAGGGCCGGAGGGAACGTGGACGTTCCCTCCGGCCCTGTCGTGCGCGGTGCGGATCAGCCGTTGTAGGCGCCGTTCCCGGAGAGGACCGGAATGTCCTCCAGGATGTGCGACAGCGGCTCGTCACCCTTGGCCTGGGTGGAGTTCTCGGTGCACTGCTGGTTCTGCGGGGAGGACAGGACGTTGATGTCCTGGACGGCGACCGGGACGAGGACGCCGACGACGGAGCCCACGTTGCCCTTGACCGGGGCGCCGAGGCAGACCTTGTTCAGCGAGCCCTGGACCGCCGAGAACTGCGGGCTCAAGTCACCGGCGGTCTTGGAGTTGCCGAACGACTGGTGGGCGCCGTTGCCGCTCAGCGAGGTGGTGCCGCCGTCGTTGGCGATGGCGAGGGCCGGGGAGGCCGCCGCAGCGGAAGCGCCGACAACAGAGGCCGTAACAGCCGCAGCCGCCATAATCTTCTTGATCACGGTGATTCCGTTCCTGTTCCCACCAATCGACCTGATTGATGCGACGGGATCAACTGCGCCCGGGGGCTTTGGTTCCGGCCCTTCACTCGTTCGACTGGGACCTCGTTTCGCGCTGTCGAGTGCGCTCCGCCAAGGGGGTGACACGGCGGAACCCAAACGTCCGGAACCAGTTGATCAGGGCGCTCCCTGCACGGAGCCGGTTCTAGAAGGGAACTCCCGTGATCAAGAAGGTTATGGCCACTGCGGCCGCAGCCGTCTCCATCGTCGGCGCGTCCGCCGCGGTGGCGACCCCGGCGCTCGCGATCGCCAACGACGGTGGCACCACCTCGCTGAGCGGCAACCACGCTCACCAGGAGTACGGAAACTCCGCCACCTACGGCAACATGAGCCCGCAGTTCGCGCTCGTCCAGGGCTCCCTGAACAAGCCGTGCATCGGCCTCCCGGCCAAGGTCAACGCCGGCTCGCTCATCGGCGCGATCCCGATCGCCGTCCAGGACATCAACGTCCTGTCCTCCCCGCAGAACCAGCAGTGCACCGAGAACTCCACCCAGGCCAAGGGTGACGAGGCTCTGTCGCACATCCTGGACGACATCCCGGTCCTCTCGGGCAACGGCGTCGGCAACAACTGACGTTCCGTACGTCAGGGGCCGCCCTCCGGGGCGGCCCCTTTCGTTTGGGTCCTACCTGTGCGGCCAGACGGGGGTGGACATGAGCCGCTCCCACTCCCGGTCCGGCATTCCCGGCACCGTGCGCCCCGCCTGCACCCACTGCGTCACCAGTGCGGAATAGACCGGGAATGGTGTGCGGTCGGCTGGGGGAGGGTCACTCACATATCGGCTCTTCGGAATGAAGGCCATCCGTTCCCATTTCCCGGGATCCGGCGCCATCTTCGCTCCTTCCGCTGCGATTCACGCATCATTACACAGGCTCCGCAGAAGAGTGATTGGCTCTGTCCATGTCGCGTCGCGTACCTGTGTACGAGCAGGGTCGAATTAGCGTGCGGGCATGAATTTCCCGCGCCCGAAGCGGCCCCGGCGTCTGCTGCTCGCCCCCGCGGCACTCACCGCTCTCGCCGCCCTCGTTCCCGGCGCTCTCGCCGCCGCCCCGACCGAACTCCCCTCCCCCGAGCAGGGGCTGAACATCCTGGTGGTCGGCCTCGACACCCGGCGGGGCGTCACCGAGGCGGAGAAGGAGCGCTACCGGCTCGGCGGGAAGGAGTGCGACTGCACGGACGTGATGATGCTCGTGCACGTCTCGGCGGAGAACGACCGGGTCGACGTCGTGGGCCTGCCGCGCGACTCGCTCACCGCCTTCCCCGCCGACCACCACGACCGGCGGACCGGCAAGGTGCACGCCGCCCACCCGGCGAAGATCAACGGCGCCTGGGCGGAGGGTGGTTCCCCGTTCGCGGTGGAGATCGTCGAGTCGATGACCGGGCTCGACGTCCACCGGTACCTGGAGATCGACTTCCGGCGCTTCATGGACACCGTGGACAAGGTCGACGGCGGGGTGCCCGTCTGTACGGCGGAGCCGCTCAACGACCCCGCCACCGGCATCGACCTCCAGCCCGGGACCAAGCGCGTCGGGGGCGGCGAGGCGCTCCAGTACGTCCGCTCGCGGAAGGCGGACGGGCAGATGGACTTCGGCCGGATCCGCAAACAGCAGCAGTTCGTCGTCAACACCCTGGAAGGGCTCCGCGACGGGATCCTCTACGACCCGGAGCAGTTGAAGGCCTTCGCCGCGACGCTGCGCGGGACGGCGGCGGCGGAGCGCGGGATCTCGACGGCGGAGCTGCTGACGCTCGCCGCCCGGCTCCGGGACCTGCCCCCGGACCGTACGGAGTTCGCGACCGTGCCCGTACGGGACTTCAACCCGACCGTCGCGGGCGTCGGTTCCACGATCGCCTGGAACGAGGAGGGGGCGGCGGAGGTCTTCGGGCGGCTGCGCGAGGACCGGCCGCTGCCGGCCGCCGGGGACGTCGCCCCCAGCGCGATCTCGGCGGCCACGTACCGGCCCGCGAAGGGGTCCTCGCTCATCTGCCCGTAGTCCGTCCGGTGGACTTACCGGAACCTCCGGACTTCTGACCAGTTGATCAGCACGGCTCGGCACTCAGCGCGAGCCAGAATCCGAAAGGCCTGAACAATGAAGAAGCTCTTGGCTACGGCTGCTGTGGCCGCGTCGGTCCTCGGCGCGACGGCGGCGGGTGCCGGACAGGCGCTCGCGATCGCCGACGACGGTGGCACCACCTCGCTGAGCGGCAACGGTGCCCACCAGGAGTTCGGCAACTCCGCCACCTACGGCAACATGAGCCCGCAGTTCGCGCTCGTCCAGGGTTCCCTGAACAAGCCGTGCGTCGGCCTCCCGGCCAAGGTCAACGCCGGTTCGCTGATCGGCCTCATCCCGATCGCGGTCCAGGACGTCAACGTCCTGTCCTCCCCGCAGAACCAGCAGTGCACCGAGAACTCCACCCAGGCCAAGGGTGACGAGCCGCTGTCGCACATCCTCAGCGACATCCCCGTGCTGTCCGGCAACGGCGCCGGCAACAGCTGAGCGACGACGCTCGGCGACGGCGGCCCCGCCGCCCCTCCTCGGAGGGGTGACGGGGCCGTCCCCGTTCCACCCGGGTCTCAGCCCCGGAGCTGCTCCGCGAGCTCGCCCGGGTCGGTGACCGGGGCCGCGCACACGAAGTGACGGCAGACGTACGCGGCGGCCCCGCCGCCCACCAGCGGCCGGTCCCCCAGGAGCGGGAACTCCTCGCTGTCGGAGGCACCGAAGGCGAGCACCGCTCCGGGGGCGGTGGCCAGGAGCGCGGTACGGCGCAGCTCCTGGAAGGCGGCGTCGCCGGGGGCGCCCACGACGGCGATCTCGCGGGGCCCGTCGAGGAGGGCCTCGGCGACCGCCAGGCCCCAGCCGATGAAGCGGGGCGCGCGCGGGCCGAGGGCCTTGACGACGCCGAGGGCTCCCTCGGCGGCGGCGCGGTGGGCCTCGGAGCCGGTGTGGGCGGCGTACGAGAGGAGCGCGCCGGCGGCGGCGGTCCACCCCGAGGGGGTGGCGTTGTCGGTGGGGTCCTGGGGGCGGCGGATGAGGGCCTCGGCGTCGTGGGCGGTGTCGTAGAGCGCGCCGCCCTCGCCGGTGAAGCGGTCGAGGACGATGTCCAGGAGGAAGCCGGCGAACTCGAGCCAGGCGCCCTCGCCGGTGACGGCGGCGAGGGCGAGGAAGCCCTCGGCGACGTCGGCGTAGTCCTCCAGGACCCCCGCGTTGGTGCCGGCCCGGCCGTCCTTGGACGTACGGGTGAGCCGGGCCGACTCGTCCATGTGGACCCGTACGAGCAGGTCGGCGGCCTCGGTCGCGCGCTCGACGAGGTCGGGGCGGTCGAGGAGCGCCCCGGTCTCGGCGAGGGCGGCGATCGCGAGGCCGTTCCAGGCGGCGACGATCTTGTCGTCGCGGCCGGGGCGCTCGCGCTCCTCGCGGGCGGCGAGGAGGCGGGCCGCGATCGAGGCGATGCGGTCGGCGTCGGCGACTCCGGCTTCCTGCGGGAGCTGGAGGACCGAGCTGCCGTGCTCGAAGGTGCCGTCCTCGGTGACGCCGTAGTGGGCGGCGGCGAGGGCGGCGTCCTCCTCGCCGAGGACGGCGGCGAGCTGCTCCGGGGTCCAGGCGTAGTAGGCGCCCTCGACGTGCTTGCCCGTCCCGTCGTCGCTGTCGGCGTCGAGGGCCGAGGCGAAGCCGCCCTCGGGGGTGCGCAGCTCGCGGACCATGAAGTCGGCGGTCTCCAGGGCGACCCGGCGGGCCAGGTCGCTGCCGGTGGCCTTCCACAGGTGGGCGTAGACGCGGCACAGCAGGGCGTTGTCGTACAGCATCTTCTCGAAGTGGGGCACGACCCAGGCGCGGTTGACTGCGTAGCGGGCGAAGCCGCCGCCGAGCTGGTCGTAGATGCCGCCGCGGGCCATGGCCTCGCAGGTGTCGGCGGCCATCTGGAGGGCGCCCTCGGAGCCCGTGCGGGCGTGGTGGCGGAGGAGGAACTCCAGGGACATCGACGGCGGGAACTTGGGGGCGCCGCCGAAGCCGCCGCGGGTGGCGTCGTACTCGCGGACGAGGCCGAGGAGCGCCTGCGCGAGCTCCTCCTGGCCGGGGACGCCGTCGCCGCCGTAGGCGAGGGAGCGGCCCGCGAGGTCCTTGACGATCCGGTCGGCGACCTCGCCGACCTCGTCGCGGCGGTCGGCCCAGGCGTCCCGGACGCCTTCCAGGACGTCGGGGAAGGAGGGCATGCCGTGGCGGGGCTCGGGCGGGAAGTACGTGCCGAAGTAGAAGGGGGCGGCGTCCGGGGTGAGGAAGACGGTCATCGGCCAGCCGCCCTGGCCGGTGGCGGCCTGGACGGCCTCCATGTAGACGGCGTCGACGTCGGGGCGCTCCTCGCGGTCGACCTTCACCGCGACGAAGTGCTCGTTGACCAGGGCGGCGGTGGCGTCGTCCTCGAAGGACTCGTGCGCCATCACGTGGCACCAGTGGCAGGAGCTGTAGCCGACGCTGAGCAGCACCGGGACGTCGCGGCGGCGGGCCTCCTCGAAGGCCTCGGCCGACCAGGGCCACCAGTCGACCGGGTTGTCGGCGTGCTGAAGGAGGTACGGAGAGGTCTCATGGGCCAGTCGGTTCGCCATGGGGCCCATCCTGCCGCAGACGGCCCGCACCACGGGGGTACGGGCCGTCGGGGCGCCGCGTGACCGCCGGTCCGGCCGCCTTCCGGCAGCCTTCCGGTCGTCTTCCGCCTGCTTCGGCTGCTTCGCCTGCTTCGGCTACTTCCTGGTCGCGGCGGCCTTGGCCGCCGGGGTGTCCGGGGTGGCGTCCGGGTCCGGGGCCTCCTCGAAGGAGACCTTGCCCATGTGGCGGTTCATCGACTTCATCAGCTGCCAGACCGCGAGGGCCAGGACCGCGAAGACGACGAAGCCGAGGACGCCGGGGGTCACCTTGTTCTTGTCCAGCTCTTCGGCGGCGAAGGGGACAAGCTGGGTCAGTGCCAGGTGTGCGCTCATATCAGGCATTGTCGCGGATGCCCGCGAAGAGATCTTCCTCGGGGAGGGAGGTCGGGACCAGCGCCTTGCTGAGCTCGTACTCCTCCGTCGGCCAGACCTCCTTCTGGATCTCCATCGGGACCCGGAACCAGCCGCCGTCGGGGTCGATCTGGGTGCGGTGGGCGATCAGGGCCTTGTCGCGGGTCTCGAAGAAGTCGGCGCAGGGCACGAAGGTGGTCAGCGTCCGCTCCTTGCGCTCGAACTCCGACCAGCGCTCCAGCCACTCCCCGTAGGGGGACTCAAGGCCGCGGGCGAGGAGCGCCTCGTGAAGGGCGGTGGTGCGGGGACGGTTGAAGCCCTGGTTGTAGTAGAGCTTCAGGGGCTGCCAGACCGGGCCGAACTCGGCCTCCGGGTACTTCTCGGCATCCGTCGCGCCGTCGAAGGCCACCATCGTGATCTTGTGGGTCATGATGTGGTCGGGGTGTGGGTAGCCGCCGTTCTCGTCGTAGGTCGTGATGACCTGCGGACGGAAGGAGCGGATCTTGCGGACCAGCTCTCCGGCGGCCGTGTCCACGTCCTCCAGGGCGAAGCAGCCCTCGGGGAGCGGGGGCAGCGGGTCGCCCTCGGGCAGGCCCGAGTCGACGAATCCCAGCCACTCCTGGGAGACGCCGAGGATCTCGCGGGCCTCGTCCATCTCCTTGCGGCGCACCTCGTGGATGTTCGCCTCGATGTAGGGGTCACCCTGAAGCCGGGGGTTGAGGACCGAGCCGCGCTCGCCGCCCGTGCACGTCACCACGATGACGTCCACCCCCTCGGACACGTACTTGGCCATCGTGGCCGCACCCTTGCTCGACTCGTCGTCGGGGTGGGCGTGAACGGCCATCAGTCGCAGCTGCTCAGTCAAGACTCGATCCTCAGTGATTCGACGCGGAGGGAGGCTTCTATAGTGACGGAATCGGGGGAGTGAAAATTCCGCCACCCCCGGCTTCGAGAGGATCCACCATGAGCGCGGTGCGCGAGCAGCTGCCCGAGGGGCGCTACGGGCGCTCGGCGGACGAGCGGGCCGACCGCAAGCTCAGGGTCACCGGAGCGGTACTCGGGGTCCTCTTCCTCGGCCTGATGGGCTGGTTCGGCTGGCACTACGTCGTCGACAGCAGGATCAGCGCCGAGATGATCAAGTTCGACGTGGTCGGCCCCACCGAGGTGCAGGTGCACCTGGAGATCCGCAAGGACGAGGGCGTCGAGGGCGTCTGCACGCTGCGCTCCCGCGCCGAGGACGGCACCGAGGTGGCCCGCAAGGACGTCCGGATCGACGACCCCGCCGGCCGGGTCGACAGCGTCTTCAAGCTCCGTACGACCGCCCTCGCCACCAGTGCCGAGCTCGTGGGGTGTACGGCCCGGTAGCGGTGGGTAGGGACCGGGTGACGAGTCCCGGCGGGTCGCGACCGTGACCTGGGGTGACGCCATCTTTGATGGCTATGTCCTCCCGCTTTTCGCCACTCATTGTTAGGCTCGTGGTTTCGCCCACCCGGAAAGCGCCTGCTGCCCGTGTAGGGCGATGCTTTGTATTCCCAGTACCTACGAGGAGCACCTGTGACCCAGACCAGCGACAACGTCACCTGGCTCACCCAGGAGGCGTACGACAAGCTCAAGGGAGAGCTTGAGTACCTGTCTGGTCCCGCGCGTACCGAGATCGCCACCAAGATCGCCGCCGCACGTGAAGAGGGCGATCTGCGCGAGAACGGCGGGTACCACGCGGCCAAGGAGGAGCAGGGCAAGCAGGAGCTCCGGGTCCGCCAGCTCACCCAGCTGCTCGAGCACGCCAAGGTCGGCGAGGCCCCGGCGGACGACGGCGTCGTCGAGCCCGGCATGGTCGTCACGATCGCGTTCGACGGCGACCCGGACGACACGCTGACCTTCCTGCTCGCCTCCCGCGAGTACGCGAGCGGTGACATCGAGATCTACTCTCCGCAGTCGCCGCTCGGTGTCGGTGTCAACGGCAAGAAGGCCGGTGACGACGCCGAGTACGAGCTGCCGAACGGCAAGAAGGCCACGGTGAAGATCCTCAGCGCCAAGCCGTACACCGGCTGAGCCGCCGTCTTCCGCGCCTCCGCGTGAAGGGCCGGACCCCTCGGGGGTCCGGCCCTTTGCCTTGCATGCACATGCAATGATGCGGCTCTGACGACGCGTCACAAGGGGGTGGACGAGGTGCTGGGACCGCTGCGCGAGGGCTCGCCACGGCAGATCGGACCGTACGAGGTGCTGGCCCGGCTCGGCGCCGGCGGCATGGGCGAGGTCTTCCTCGGGCGCGGCACCGGTACCGGCGCGGAGGACGGCGTCTTCGTCGCCGTGAAGACCGTCCGGCGCGACATCGCGGGCGATCCCGCCTTCCGGGACCGTTTCCGGCGCGAGATCCGGGTCGCCGCGCTCGTCGCCAGCCCGTACGCCGCCGCGCCCGTCGGCGGCGACGCCGACGCCGAGGTGCCCTGGCTGGCCACCGCGTACGTCCCCGGGCCCAGCCTCTCCCAGGCCGTGCGGCGCGGCGGAGCGCTGCCCGTCGCCACCGTGCGCGCGGTCGGCGCCGGGATCGCCCGCGCCCTCGCCGACCTGCACGGGGCCGGGGTCCTGCACCGGGACCTCAAGCCCGGCAACGTCATGCTCTCCGTCGACGGCCCCCGGCTCATCGACTTCGGCATCGCCCGCAGCAGCACCGCCACCACCATGACCGCCACCGGCGTGATGGTCGGCACGCCCTCCTTCATGTCGCCCGAGCACGTGGCGGGCGCCCGGCGCGTGACCGCCGCCTCCGACGTCTTCTGCCTCGGGTCGCTCCTCTGTTACGCGGCGACCGGCGAGGACCCCTTCGGCGACGGGCCGCTCGCCGCCGTCCTGTACCGGGTCTCGCAGGCCGAGGCCGATCTGAGCCGGGTGCCGGAGGAGCTGCGCGAGGTCGTCGCCGCCTGCCTGGCCCTGGACCCGGCGGACCGGCCCACGCCGGGCGAGCTCGCGGAGCTGCTCGGCGCGGACGCGGGGAGTCGCTTCCCGTGGACGGAGGGCGTACGGGACCACATCGGCGAGTACGGGACGGAGCTCGCCCAGCTCGTGGCCTCGGGCGGGCCGCTCCTGGAGGTGGCCCCGGCGGCCGGTCCCCGGGGGCCCGTGGTCACCCCTGCGGTGCCGGGGCTGCACTCCGTACCGACGCAGGCGCCGGTCTCGCCGATCCCGGCCCCGCCGGGCGCCGCGCCCTCGCGCGGGCGCCGGGGGCGGCTGCTCGCCGCCGTCCTGGCGCTCGCGGTCGTGGCCGGTGGTGTGGGTACGTACCTGCTGTGGCCGGAGGGCGAGGCGAAGAAGCAGCAGGCCCCGCCGAAGGCCGCCCCGCCCGCCGCGCCCCGCATCCCGGGCGTGGACGACCGGGGCCTCGCCGACGCCTCGGGGGTCGTCCCGCAGAACGCCGCCCAGCGGCCGGCCGGCTGGAAGCCGTGGACGTCGAAGCTGACGGCGGCCGCGTTCGGCTGCTCGGCCGGCGAGAAGGTGCTGGTGTGCCGGACGACGGACGGGCGGTATGAGGCGCTGGACCCGGCGAGCGGGAAGAAGCTGTGGGATGTGCCGCGCGCGAAGGACACCCCGGGCGAGACCTACATCAGCCCCAGCGGGCGACCCTTCGTGGGCGGGGCCGCCACACGTCCCACGGTCCACGACGGGACCGTGGTCCTCGTCACCGGGTACTCGCTCCAGGTCCGCGACGCGCACACGGGAGTGGTGCGCTGGGAGAAACCGGCCCTGGGACCGCAGAACTTCTGGGACACCCGGCCCCTCGTCGCCGACGGAATCGTCTTCGCCGCGACGGAACTCGCGGAGGACAGCACCGGAAGCCTGGTCGCCCTGACGGCTTTCTCCCTGGCCGACGGCCGGCAACTCTGGTCACACGGTCTCTCCAACGGCGACATCTCCCACGCCGACAGCAAGGCGTACGAGCCGGTGGCCTACGCGAAGGGGATCGTCTACGCCCTCAGTCAGGGCGGGCTCGTGGCGTACGACGGCAGCAAGGGAACCCTCCTCGGACAGGCCGCCCCAGACGCCAAGGCATGCCGCGAGCTCAAGGTGCTCGCCACGTCGGCGTACTGCGCCGGCGCCGGGTCCGGCGACGACACCGACACCTCGCTGCACCTGCTCGACGCCCGCACTCTCGCCTCGAAGGCCTCGCTGCCCGGCGCGCTCGGCTCGGCCAGCCCCACGGCAGTCGGTCCGCACTCCGTCGTGACCTTCGACAAGGGCCTGCGGATCCTCGACCCGCGCACCGGGAAGACGCTCACCTCCTTCCCGGCCAAGGCCGTGCCCGCCGGGCTCAGCCAGAGCTGGTCGTCGCCGCTGCTCGCCGGCGACCGGGTCGTGTACGCCGACTACTCCTCTCTCCACACCGTCCGGATCGGCACCGACGGCAAACCGGGCGGGCTCACGGTGACACCCGTGCCCGGGGCTCCGGGGCCGCGCGCGCCGGAGGAGGAGTTCGATCTGGCCACCGGCATCTCGGTCTTCAAGCAGATCCGGCAGCCGGAGGTCCTGCCACTGGGCGGAATCGCGTACGTCGTGTTCGACAAGGGCGTCGTCTCCTCCGTCGAACTCCCCAAGTGACCTTCTGAAAGGACCTGTTCGGTGCTGGAAGCTCTGCCCCCGGGGCAGCCCGCGCGGCTCATCGGGCCCTACCGGCTGCTCGCCCGGCTCGGCGCGGGCGGCATGGGCGAGGTGCACCTCGCCTGCCGGGCCGACGCGCCGACGGCCGATCCGCACCGGATGGTCGCGGTGAAGACCGTGCGGGAGGACCTGGAGGTCGACGGGGACTTCCGGACCCGTTTCCGGCGGGAGATCGCGGCGGCGCGGACCGTGGACGGGCCGGGCGTGGCGCGGCTCGTGGACGCCGATGCCGACGCGCCCTCGCCGTGGCTGGCGACGGAGTACGTGCCGGGGCCCTCGCTCGCGGAGGCCGTGGCGCGGTCGGGGGCGCTGCCGGTCGCGGCCGTACGGGCCCTGGGGGTCGCGCTCGCCACGGCGCTGGCGGCCGTACACGGGGTGAAGGTGCTGCACCGGGACCTCAAGCCCGCCAACGTCCTGCTCGGCGCGGCCGGGCCGAAACTGATCGACTTCGGCATCGCCCAGGCCTTCGAGGCGACGGCGCTGACCTCGACCGGGCTGGTCATCGGCTCCCCCGGGTTCATGTCGCCGGAGCACCTGGTCGGGAGCCGGGCGGTGGTGCCCGCGTCGGACGTGTTCTGTCTGGGCGCGGTCCTCGCGTACGCGGCGAGCGGCCAGGGGCCGTTCCACGACGAGGAGATGGCCGCGGTGATCTACCGGATCACCCGGGCCGACGCCGAACTGTCCGGGGTGCCGGAGGAGTTGCGGCCGGTGGTGGAGCGCTGTCTGCGGCTCGACCCGGCGGAGCGGCCCTCGGCCGGGGAGCTGGCGTCGCTCCTCGGCGGCGGGGGCGGTGGTGCGCCCGAGGTCTTCCCGTGGCCCGGTGGGGTGCTGTCGCTGCTCGCCGAGTACGGGGAGGCGGCGCGGAGCGTCGGGGAGGCGGCCTCGTCGGGTGCGGGCGTGGCCGATCTGCCGACGCTCGGCCCGGTCGTTCCGTACTCCCCCACCGCCGTGACGGACCGGCCGGTGACGCCGACAGCCGCTCCCGTGGAGCCGCGCCGGCGGCCGTGGGGCGCGGTCGTGGCGGGAACTGTGGCCGTGGCCGTGCTCGCGACGGTGGGTGTGGTGCTGCTGAACCGGGCCGACGGCTCCGGCGGGTCCGGCGGTGGGGCCGCGGGGGCGCCGAGCGCGAGTGCGGTGCCCGGCGCGTCGGGGAGCCCGGGTCCACAGACCCTGAGCCAGGTCGTCCTGCCGTACGGCGGGACCGGCCGCACCAACGACTTCGGCAAGGCCGGCACGGACCGCGCGTACCGCCCGAGTGGCTGGTCGCCCTGGATGGCCGAGGTGGAGGCGGGCGTCGGCCCCTGCGCGCTCTCCCCGAAGGTCCTGGTCTGCCCCGGCTCCGGCGGCGCGGTGACCGGCCTGAACGCGGCGGACGGCAAGGAGCTGTGGAAGGTGCCGGGGCGGGGCGAGGGGCTGCGCAGCGGAGCCCAGTACCCGGCGGTCGTCGGCGACACCGCGTACGTGACGGGGCCGGACGGGGTCGTCGCGTACGGAGTCCTCGACGGCAAGGAGCGGAGCCGTGTCCCGGGGCCTGGGGCCGACTGGGCCGTGAAGGGCACCGACCTGTTGGACGGGGTCCTCTACTCCACGTACGTCAACATGCGGGACGAGCGGACCGGCCTGGTCACCGCCGTGCACCTCGCCGACGGCAAGGAGCTGTGGCGGACCCCGCTCGACGCCCTGCCGGAGCAGCCGGTCGCGGCGGCCGGGCGGGTCTTCGTACCGCTCGGCATCGTGCCGGTGGCCCTGGACGCCCGTACGGGCAAGGAGGCGGCGCGCGGGGAGGAGGGCTGCCAGGAGTTCACCGTGCACGAGGAGAGCGGCAGCGTGCTCTGCACGGGCACCGGGTCCGTGGCGGTGCTCGACGCGGCGACGCTGAAGCTGCGGCGGACCCTGGGCACCGCGGTTTCGGCCAGGCCCACGGTCCGCGCCGACGGTCTGGTGGCCGTGGACGAGGGCGGGAGTCTCGTCCTGTACGACCTGGCCGACGGACGGGAGCGGTGGCGGGCGGCGGCCCCGGTGTTCCGGGAGGCGACGGACGACATCTACTTCGTGGGCGATCGGGTCCTGACCGTGGGGAAGGCCGAGATCCGGTCCTACGCCGTGTCCGGTCCCGCGAACGAGAACGACCACGGGGAGTTCTACGCGGAGCTCCCGGACGACTTCAATCCACAGGCGTCCGGAGACGCGCTGGCCGCCGGAGGGGCGGTCTTCGTCACCCTCCCCGACGGCCTCGTCGTCTCCGGCTATCTGCCGTGATCGGTGCCGTGTGCCGTCAGCCGTCCGCCCGTCGGTACTTCCGTACCGAGAGCGTGCGGAAGATGATGACGATCAGGACCGAGTAGATCAGCGACGCCCAGATCGGGTACTGCATCGGCCAGGCGTCCGACGGGGACAGGCCCGGGTCGCCGAAGAGCTTGCGGCAGGCCTGGACGGTGGCGCTGAAGGGGTTCCACTCCGCGATGGGCTGGAGCCAGGACGGCATCTGGCTGGAGTCCACGAAGGCGTTCGAGATGAACGTGACCGGGAAGAGCCAGATCAGGCCGCCGGACGTCGCCGCCTCCGGGGTGCGGACCGAGAGGCCGATGAGGGCGCCGATCCAGGTGAAGGCGTAACCGAGGAGGAGGAGCAGGCCGAAGCCGGCCATGACCCTGCCGAAGTTGGTCGGCTCCGCGTACCCCGGGCGCCAGCCGATGAGGAGCGCGACGATCGCGAGGACCAGCAGGGTCAGCGCGGTCTGGACGAGGTCGGCGAGGGTACGGCCGGTGAGGACCGCGCCCCGGGCCATCGGCAGGGAGCGGAAGCGGTCGATGAGGCCCTTGTGCATGTCGTCGGCGATGCCCGCGCCCGCGCCGGCCGTGGCGAAGGTGACCGTCTGCGCGAAGATGCCCGCCATCAGGAAGTTCTTGTAGACGTCCGGATCGGTGCTGCCGCCGATGCTCATGGAGCCGCCGAAGACGTACGTGAAGAGGATCACGAACATCACCGGCTGGATCAGCCCGAAAAGGATCATCTCGGGAATCCTGGTCATGCGGATCAGGTTCCGTCGGGCGATGACGAGGGAGTCGTTCATGGTGCTCATCGGTCCGCCTCCTTCGCCTGCTTGCGGGCGGGGCCGCCGCCCTGCTGTGCCGGTACGCCGTTCTCCTCCTCCGTCAGCGCGGCCGCGTGGCCGGTCAGGGAGATGAAGACGTCGTCGAGGGTGGGGCGGCGCAGGCCGATGTCGTCGATCTCGACGCCGACGGCGTCCAGGTCGCGGATGACCTCGGCGAGCAGTTTGGCGCCGCCGGAGACCGGGACGGTCAGCATGCGGGTGTGGTCCTCCACGGAGACCTCGCCGTGGCCGAGGCCCGCGATGCCGTAGCGGGCGAGGACGTCACGGGCGCCCGCGATCATCTCCGGCTCGTGGACGACGACTTCGACGCGCTCGCCGCCCGTCTGGGCCTTCAGCTGGTCGGAGGTGCCGCGCGCGATGACCTTGCCCTGGTCGACGACGCAGATGTCGTGGGCGAGGTGGTCGGCCTCCTCCAGGTACTGGGTGGTGAGGAGCAGGGTGGTACCCCCCGCGACGAGCTCCTTGATGACCTCCCACAGCGCCTGCCGGTTGCGGGGGTCGAGGCCGGTGGTCGGCTCGTCCATGAACATGACCGGCGGGGAGACGACCAGGGCCGCCGCGAGGTCGAGGCGCCGGCGCATACCGCCGGAGTACGTCTTGGCGGTGCGGTCGGCGGCGTCGGCGAGGTTGAACCGGTCGAGGAGTTCGTCGGCCCGTACCTTCGCCGCCTTCGCCTTCATCTGGTAGAGCTGACCGACCATCTGGAGGTTCTCGCGGCCGGTGAGGTACTCGTCGACGGCGGCGAACTGGCCGGAGAGGCCGATCGAGCGGCGGACCTCCTCGGGATGCTTCAGGACGTCGACTCCGGCGACGAGGGCCCGTCCGCTGTCGGGCTGGAGGAGGGTCGTCAGCACGCGCACGGCGGTGGTCTTCCCGGCACCGTTGGGGCCGAGCAGGCCCAGGACCGTGCCCTCGGGTACGTCGAGGTCGACGCCGTCCAGAGCTCGTACGTCACCGAAGGTCTTCACCAGACCCTCGGCGTAGATCGCGCCTGGCATAAGGCTTCTCCTGGAGTTCACCTGGGGAGATTTCGGGCGTTTCCGTCCGAGTTTAGGGCAGGATCTTGGCCCCCGCGCCTTGTTTTCCGGGGTTTTCGGAAGCCCGTACGCCTCGGGCCCTGGCCGTGTACCTTGCCTCGGGACCGGACCGCGCACCGCGCCTCGGGACCGGACTGCGTACCTGCCTCGGGACCGGGCCGCGTACCTGCCTCGGCCCGCTCAGCCCAGGACCGTGTACCCCGCGTCCCGCAGCGCGTCCCCGACCTCCCGGCAGTGCTCCGGGCCCTTCGTCTCCAGGTGCAGCTCGACCTCCGCCTCCGTGAGCCCCAGACGGGGATCCGTCCGCACGTGGCTCACGTCGAGGACGTTCGCGTCGACCACCGTGAGCACCGCGAGCAGGGTCGCGAGCGCCCCCGGCCGGTCCGTCACCCGCAGCCGCAGGCTCAGATAGCGGCCCCCGGCCGCCATGCCGTGCCGCAGGATCCGCTGGAGGAGCAGCGGGTCGACGTTCCCGCCCGAAAGGATCGCCACGACCGGGCCCCGGAAGGCCTTCGGGTCGCCGAGGAGGGCCGCCACCGGGCTCGCCCCCGCCGGTTCGACGAGCAGCTTCGCCCGCTCCAGGCAGAGCAGCAGCGCCGAGGACAGCTCGTCCTCGGAGACGGTACGGACCTCGTCCACGTACTCCTGGACCAGCGCGAACGGGACGTCGCCCGGACGCCCCACCTTGATCCCGTCCGCCATCGTCACCGGCGACTCGATCACCACCGGATGCCCGGCGGCCAGCGAGGGCGGATAGGCCGCCGCGCCCTCCGCCTGCACGCCGATCACCTTCACGTCGGGGCGCAGCGACTTCACCGCGAGCCCCACGCCGGCCGCCAGACCGCCGCCGCCGACGCCCACGAGGACGGTGCGCACCTCCGGGCACTGCTCCAGGATCTCCAGGCCGACCGTGCCCTGGCCCGCGATGACGTCGGGGTGGTCGAAGGGGTGGATGAAGACCGCGCCCGTCTCCCGCGCGTACTCCTCCGCCGCCGCCAGCGTCTGGTCGACGACGTGGCCGTGCAGCCGGACATCGGCGCCGTACTCCCGGGTGGCCGCGACCTTCGGCAGCGGGGCGCCGACCGGCATGAAGACCGTCGCGCGCACACCGAGCAGTTGCGAGGCGAGCGCGACACCCTGCGCGTGGTTGCCCGCCGAGGCGGCGACGACCCCGGCCGCCCGCTCCTCGGGCCGCAGCCCGGCGATCCGCACGTAGGCCCCGCGCAGTTTGAACGAACCGGTCCGCTGGAGGTTCTCGCACTTGAAGTGGACCGGCGCCCCCACCAGCGACGACAGGTGGCGGCTGCCCTCTATCGCGGTCACCCGGGCCACCCCGGACAGCATCTTCTGCGCACCGCGCACATCGTCCAGCATCAGGCCGTGCAAGGGGTCTCGCGTACGGAAGCTCATGACAGCAAGTCTCGCAGCTCACCGGCCTCGTGGCCGCTCGGCGGGCAGGCGTCGAACCGGGTTTGCGAAGCCCCGGTACGGACCCCCTGCGGGCCGCGTACTCTGTCCCCCACCAACCGACCACCCCCGCACGAGAGAGACCCACAGCCATGCCCACATCTCAGGACATGACGACTGAGCTCGACCCCGGTCTCCTCGATGCCCTCCAGCACCAGGTGGCCGTCTTCGCGCGCCGGGCCGAGCAGACGCGCCTCGGCGGCACGGGGCAGCTCCGCAACTCCATGGACCGCGCCGCCTACCTCCTTCTCAACCGGCTGGACCAGGAAGGCCCGATGGGCGTGAAGGCGCTCGCCGCGGGCATGGGCATCGACTCCTCCACGGTCACGCGCCAGGTCGCCCCGCTCGTGGACACCGGCCTGGTCAAGCGCACCTCGCACCCCGAGGACGGGCGCGCGGTCGTGCTCCAGCTGTCGCCGCGCGGCCTCGCCCGCCTGGAGGAGGTCCGCTCCTCGCGCCGCCAGCTGATGGCCGAGGTGACGGACGGCTGGACGCAGACCGAGCGCGAGTCCTTCTGCACCCTGCTCACGCGCTTCAACACCGCCCTGTCCGCACGGCAGTCGGCGCACGCGGGCCACCCGGGCACCACCTCCGGGGGTTCGGCGACGGAGTCCGCGCCGACCTCTTGACCCCCGCCGCCCGCTGCCCTCCTATGAGGGGGTGCGCGAGCATCGGATCGGACCTGGCGGTGAACAGGCCCGCCGCACCCGGGAGTTCGAGGCGTTCGTGGCCGGGGCGGCGGGGCGGCTGCTGCATGCGGCGACCCTGCTCACCGCCGAGTCCCGTACCGCCAACCCCCATGCCAGGGCCCTGCTGACCGCCTCCCTTGCCCATACGTACGCGGTGTGGACGCGGTCGCCCGACGAGGACCCGTACGACCTGGCCCGCCGCGATCTCGCCGCCCGCTTCGGCCGCACCGCCTGGCGGCACCACGGCGGGCAGGGTCCGCTGGCCGCGCTGGGCCCCCAGGAGCGGCTCGTCGTCGTCCTGCGGCTGTACGAGGGGGTGGCCGAGGAGCAGGTCGCGGCCCTGCTCGGGCTTTCCGAGGCACGCGTCCGCGCCGTCTGCGCCCGCTCGGTCGCCGCGCTGCGGGCCGCCGCGCGGCAGGGGGCCGCACGGCGGGGAGCCACCCCGGGCGGCGGTCGGGAGGTCGGCCCGGGCGCCGGTCCGGAGATCGATTCGGGCGCCGGCCGGGAAGGCGGCTCCGGCCCCGGCCGGGAGACCGCCGCGTGACCCGGCACGAGGACAAGGAGGCGGCGGTCCGGCGGCTCCTCGACACCCCGCACCCGCCGGTTCCGGCGGACCTCGCCGTACGGGCCGTGTCGCGCGGGTCCCGGCGGGCCCGCCGGGAACGGGTGGCGCGCCGGGTGCTGTGGGGGCTGTTCGTCCTCGCCGCGCTCGCGTTCACGGTGTGGGCCTCGGTGGAACGGCCGTGGGAGGTCCCGCCCGCGGCGACGACGCCACCGCTCGAAGGGTGGTGAAGACCGGCCTAGCCTGGAGAAGGGGCCGACTGGAGGTCGCCATGGCCAGGAAAGCAACCGACTGCCGGGACACCCCGAGCGTCTCCGGCTGTTCGCTCTACATTTCGGGCGAGGAGGACGAGGTTCTTCGGGCCGCCACCGCGCACGCGGTCGACGTGCACGAGCACACGGACACACCCGAACTCCGCGAGGAGATCCGGGCCTCCATGAAGGACCCGCTGCCCGGGACCTGAGCGAGGAAGGGCCCGGGCCCCCACGGAAGCCCGGGCCCTCCGCACCGGCTAGCCCAGGGCCTGGCGGAGGTCCGCCAGAAGGTCCTCGACGTTCTCGATGCCCACGGACAGCCGGACCAGGTCGGCCGGCACCTCCAGGGCGGAGCCGGCGACGCTCGCGTGCGTCATGCGGCCCGGGTGCTCGATGAGGGACTCGACGCCGCCCAGCGACTCACCGAGGGTGAAGAGCTGCGCGCGGTTGCAGACCTCGACCGCCGCCTCCTCGCCGCCCTCCACGCGGAACGAGATCATGCCGCCGAAGGAGCGCATCTGCTTGGCCGCGACCTCGTGGCCCGGGTGCTCCGGCAGACCCGGGTAGAGGACCTGGACGACCTTCGGGTGCTGGGTCAGCATCTCGACGATCTTCGTCGCGTTCTCGCTGTGCCGGTCCATGCGCACCGCGAGGGTCTTGATGCCGCGCAGCACGATCCACGAGTCGAAGGGCCCGGCGACCGCGCCCATCGCGTTCTGGTGGTAGGCGAGCTCCTCGCCGAGCGCCTCGTCGGCCGTCACCAGGGCGCCGCCGACGACGTCCGAGTGCCCGCCCATGTACTTGGTGAGCGAGTGCACGACGACGTCCGCGCCGAGCGCCAGCGGCTGCTGGAGGTAGGGCGAGGCGAAGGTGTTGTCGACGACGAGCTTCACGCCTGCCTGGCGGGCGACGCCCGCGATCGCCTCGATGTCGGTGATGCCGAGAAGCGGGTTCGACGGGGTCTCGACCCAGATCAGCTTCGTACGGTCGTTGACGGCGGCCCGCACCGAGGCGATGTCGGAGGTGTTCGCCACCGAGAAGTCCACGCCCCAGCGCTGCACGACCTTGGCGAAGAGCCGGAAGGTGCCGCCGTAGGCGTCGTTCGGGATGACCACGTGGTCGCCGGGCGCGAGGAGCGTGCGGAGCAGGCAGTCCTCGGCGGCCAGGCCCGAGGCGAAGGCGAGACCGCGCCGGCCGCCCTCCAGGGCCGCCAGGTTCTCCTCAAGCGCGGTACGGGTCGGGTTGGCACTGCGGCTGTACTCGTAACCGCCGCGCAGCCCGCCCACGCCGTCCTGCTTGTAGGTGGACACCTGGTAGATGGGCGGGACGACCGCGCCGGTCAGCGGGTCGGCGGTGTTGCCCGCGTGGATCGCGCGGGTCTCGAAGCTCTGGTGAGAGTGCTGGTCGCTCATGGTCAGGAGCGTAGTGCCGACCACCCCCCGGCGCCTCGATCGTCTCAGCGGGTGTCCTGGACAATGGACACATGGACATTCTCTGGTTCCTGATCGCGCTGGGGCTGCTGTTCGGCATCCTCGGCCCCTACCTGCTGCGCCGCCGGGGCGGCGGCATCCGGCAGGTCGCGCCCGGCGCGCCGGACGCGGCGGACCCGGAGGCGTACGGCTTCATGCGCCAGGAGGAACAGGACGTGCGGCTGCCGGGCGCCGACGACGAGCTCCTCCACGTCCTCGACGTCGTCCAGGCCACCCAGGACTGGCGGGCGGCCTCGCGGCTGCTCGCCACCACCGACAAGGAGAGCGAGACGCGCTGGCAGCGCGTCCAGGCCTTCGCCGGCGCCGCCTCCCTCGAACTCCAGGAGAAGCCCGGCGCGGGCGGGGCGTGGCTGCGGGCCTGGCGGGCGGACTCGCCGAAGGACCCGGGCGGCGCGGCCGTGCACGCCGAGTTCCTGGTGCAGCAGGCGTGGCGCTCCTCGGCCGCCGGCACCGACGACTTCCGGATCATCCTGGAGGAGGCGCGGAAGGTCACCGAGGAGGCGGCGCTGCTAGCCCCCGGCGACCCCGTCCCGTACATCACGCAGCTGGCCGTGGCGCGCGGCCTCGGCTACAGCCACGAGCAGTTCGACCAGGTGTGGGCGAAGGTGATCGACCGGGCGCCGCAGCACATGGGGGCGCATCTGGCGGCCCTGCACTACTGGTGCGAGAAGTGGCACGGTTCGCGTCAGGAGGCCGACCACTTCGCGACGACGGCCGCGGCGCGCGCCCCGCGGGGCTCGCTGCTCGCGGCGCTGCCGCTGTTCGCGGTGTACGAGCACGTGCCGGACGTGGTGCTCGTGCAGGACTTCTTCCGTACGGCCGTGGTGAGCAAGGCGGTGGAGGGCGCGCTGTACGCGGTCCACTCGGCCCGGGCCGACGACCCGATGCTCGCGCACGTCCGTCATCTGCTCGTCTGGTTCCTGGTGCGGTCGGAGCGCTGGGCGGAGGCCATGCACCAGCTGGTGCGGGTCGACGGACACGTGGGCGCGGTGCCGTGGACGCTGAGCGCGGACCCGGCGGCGGAGTACACGGTCTTCCGGAACCTGGCGGTGGCGGGGTACGAGTCGAACGGCGGCTCGCCGGTGACGCTGCCGCGCTGAGGCGGGCGCGGCGGACACCCGGGCCCGGGCGGACGCCAGTGAGGGCCGGGGACGCCGGTGAGGGCCGGGGACGCCGGTGAGGGCCGGGAGGGGAATCCCTTCCGGCCCTCCCTTGTTGTGCGGACTGCCGACTCGTCGAGGAGAGATGCCGCATGTTCCTGTCCCGCACCCCCGTCCTCCCCACCCCCGAGCAGGCCCTGCGCGGCCGCCCCGAGCCGGAGTTCTCCGTCCCGGAGCGCCACACCGTCCTCGGCAACCCGCTCCTCGGGCCGTACCCGGAGGGCCTGGAGGTCGCCGACTTCGCGCTGGGCTGCTTCTGGGGCGCCGAGCGCAAGTTCTGGCAGACCGAGGGCGTCTGGACGACCCTCGTCGGCTACCAGGGCGGCTACACGCCGAATCCGGTGTACGAGGAGGTGTGCTCGGGCCTGACCGGCCACACCGAGGCCGTCCGGGTCGTCTTCGACCCGTCGAAGGTCTCGTACGAGTCGCTCCTCAAGCTCTTCTGGGAGTCCCACGACCCGACGCAGGGCTTCCGCCAGGGCAACGACGTGGGCACCCAGTACCGCTCGGCGGTCTACACCCACACCCCGGCCCAGGCCGCGACGGCCGAGGCCTCCCGCGAGGCCTACCAGAAGGTCCTGACGGGCTCCGGCTACGGCGAGATCACCACGCACGTCCTGCCGGCCGACGGGGAGCGCCCGTTCTATGTTGCGGAGGCGTATCACCAGCAGTACCTGGACAAGAACCCGGCGGGCTACTGCGGCATCGGCGGCACGGGCGTCTCCTGCCCGATCGGCGTCGCGAAGGCCTAGGCCTGGGCTTGGGCCTGGGTTCGGGCTTGGGCTTGGGCCTGTTCCTGCGCCCGGGCCTGATCGTTCGCCGCCCCGCGCAGCCGGGCCGCCGTCGTCGCCGGGTCGTAGTTCTCGGGGACGCCGTCGATCAGGAGGATGTCCCCGGGGATGTGGCGGGCGCGGAGCGGGATGAGGGCCTGGTAGGCCTCGGAGGCGTACCAGGCCCTGGCGTTCTCGTACGTCGGGAAGGCGAGGAGGACGACGGCGCCGGGCCAGCTGCCCTCCATGACCTCGCGGTCGGGGGCGCCGTGGACGAGGAAGCGGCCGCCGAAGGGGTCCAGGGTGGCCTGGATGCGCTCCATGTAGGTGAAGACCTCCTCGTCGAGGACGGGCTTCGGGTGCAGGTTGGCCATCGCGTATGCGGTCATGGGACCAGCCTGCCGGGGCATGGCGCACAGGTCGATTACCCCTGACGTCATGCCCCGGAGCGCCGGGCGGGGGGCGCCGGGGGTCAGATCGTCGACGTGTCGATCACGAAGCGGTAGCGGACGTCGCTCGCGACGACCCGCTCGTACGCCTCGTTGATCTGCTCCGCGCCGATCACCTCGATCTCGGCGCCCAGGCCGTGCTCGGCGCAGAAGTCGAGCATCTCCTGGGTCTCGGCGATGCCGCCGATCATCGAGCCGGCGAGGGTCTTGCGGCCGCCGATGAGGGAGAAGAGGTTGAGCGCGACGGGCTCCTCGGGGGCGCCGACGTTGATCAGGGCGCCGTCCGTCTTCACCAGGCCCAGGTAGGCGCTGAAGTCCAGCGGCGCCGAGACGGTGGAGATGATCAGGTCGAAGGTGCCGGCGAGCGCGGTGAAGGTCTCCGGGTCGCTCGTCGCGTAGTAGTGGTCGGCGCCCAGCTTGAGGCCGTCCTCCCGCTTCTTCAGCGACTGGCTGAGCACGGTCACCTCGGCGCCGAGCGCGTGGGCGATCTTGACGCCCATGTGGCCGAGGCCGCCCAGGCCGACGATCGCGACCTTCTTGCCGGGGCCGGCCTGCCAGTGGGCGAGCGGCGAGTAGAGCGTGATGCCCGCGCAGAGCAGCGGCGCGGCCTCGTCGAGGGCGATGCCCTCGGGGATGCGCAGCGTGTAGTTCTCGTCGACGACGATGTGGGTGGAGTAGCCGCCGTAGGTCGGCTCGCCGCTCTTGTCGAGCGCGTTGTACGTGCCGGTCATGCCCTGGGTGCAGTACTGCTCCAGGCCCTGGCGGCAGTAGGCGCACTCCCGGCAGGAGTCGACGAAGCAGCCGACGCCGACCCGGTCCCCCACCTGGTGCCGGGTGACCCCGGCGCCGACCTCGGTGACGATTCCGGCGATCTCGTGGCCGGGGACCATCGGGAAGATGCCCTCGCCCCAGCCGTCGCGCGCCTGGTGGATGTCGGAGTGGCAGATGCCGGCGTACTTGATCTCGATGAGGACGTCGTGCTCCCCGACGGGGCGGCGCGGCACGGTGGTGCGCTCCAGCGGGGCGTTGGCGGCGGGTGCGGCGTATGCGGAAACGTGCGTGGTCATGGTGGCAAGCCTGCCGGAGCCGTACGACATCACCCAGCCACCTGTTCTGCCTACGACCGGCGTGCCTACCACTGGCAGGGTCAGGAACAGACGTCCGTCCGTCCGCCCCTGCGCCGATAATGGGGTCGTATGGACCGTCGTGTGGACCTCAGTGCCGAACTCAGCGAATTCCTGCGCTCCCGGCGGGCCCGGCTGAAGCCGCAGGACGTGGGCCTGCCCGAGTTCGGGCGGCACCGGCGCGTCCCCGGGCTGCGCCGGGAGGAGCTGGCGCAACTGGCGGGCGTGTCGGTGGCGTACTACACCCGGCTCGAACAGGGCAACGGGCGCAATGTCTCCATGGAGGTCCTGGACGCGATCGCGCGGGCGCTGCGGCTGAGCGACACCGAGCGGGCGCATCTGACGCATCTGGCGAAGCCGACGGTGAAGAAGCGGCAGCGGGCGGCGATCGCCCGTCCGCAGCGGATCCGCCCGGGGCTCGCGCACCTTCTCGACTCGATGGACGGGGTGCCCGCCTTCGTCCTGGGCCGCCGCCTCGACATCCTGGCCTGGAACCGGATGGCGCGGGCGCTGCTCGGCGACTTCGCCGCGTGGGAGCCGGACGAGCGCAACATGGCGCGGATGATCTTCCGTGATCCGAACGCGCGCGACCTGTACATCGACTGGGAGTGCAAGGCGATCGAGGTCGTGAGCGTGCTGCGGCTGTACGCGGGCTGCTACCCGGACGATCCGCAGCTGCTCGCGCTCGTGGGCGAGCTGTCGGTGAAGAGCGAGGAGTTCCGCTCGCTGTGGGCGGCGCACACGGTGACCGACAAGGGGCACGGCACGAAGCGCTTGCGGCATCCGCTGGTGGGCGAGTTGACCCTGTCGTACGAGTCGCTGAAGGTGGCCGGGGACGATCCGGACCTGGTGCTCGTGACGTACCACGCGGAGCCGGGGTCGGCCTCGGCGGACGCGCTGCGGCTGCTCGCGCAGTGGGGTGTGGACGAGCCCGCCGACGTACGGGAGTAGTGCGGGAGCAGGGAAGAGACGGGACGAGGCCCCCTCCGTGTGGAGGGGGCCTCGTCCGTACGCCTACTGGCTACTGCCTACTGCCTGCCGGCGGGGGGTCAGACCGCCGAGCCGGCCTTCCAGTCCGCCCAGCTCAGGTTCCAGCCGTTGAGGCCGTTGTCGGGGGCGATCGTCTTGTCCTTGGAGTTCTTGACGATCACGACGTCACCGACGATCGAGTGGTCGAAGAGCCAGGCGGCCTGCTGGTTCGGGTCGCCGGCGCCCTTGGCGTCGTTCAGGCCGACGCAGCCGTGGCTGGTGTTGGCCGAGCCGAAGATCGAGTCCGGGCCCCAGTAGTTGCCGTGGATGAAGGTGCCGGACGTCGACAGACGCATGGCGTGCGGCACGTCCTTGATGTCGTACTCGCCCTTGCCGTCGTCGTCGGTGAAGCCGACCGTCGCGCCGTTCATCCGGGTCTCCTTGAACTTCTCGGAGATCACCATCTGACCGTTGTAGGTCGGGTTCTCCGGGGAGCCGGCGGAGATCGGGATGGTCTTGATCGTCTTGCCGTCCTGGGTGACCGTCATGGTCTTGGTGGCGACGTCGACGGTGGAGACCTGGTTGCGGCCGATCTTGAAGGTGACGGTCTTCTGCTGGACGCCGAAGACGCCGTCGGCGCCCTCGACGCCGTCGAGTTCCAGCTTCAGCGTGACGGTCGAGCCCTCGGTCCAGTAGTCGTCGGGGCGGAAGTCGAGGCGCTGGGAGTTGAACCAGTGCCCGACGACCTCCTGGCCGGAGCTGGAGGTGACGGTGATGCCGCCCTGGACGGCCGCCTTGTCGGTGATCGCCTTGTTGAAGTTGACCGAGACGGGCATGCCGACGCCGACGGTCGAGCCGTCCTCGGGGGTGAAGTTCCCGATGAAGCTGTTGGCCTGCGAGACCGTCGTGAAGGAGGAGTTCTCGTGCGCCTCCAGGCCGGCCGCGTCCGTGGCGGTGGCCGCGATCTTGTAGACCGTGGCGCGCTTGAGCTGCTCGGTCGGCTTCCAGCTGAGGCCGTCGGCCGCTATCTCGCCCTTGACCGCGCCGCCCTCGGCGGAGGTCATGGTCACGTCGGTGAGCTTGCCCTCGGCGACGGTGACCTTGGCGTCGTTGTTGATGGACGCGTTCTGCGTGCCGGTCTTGGGCGCGATGGTGATCTGCGCCTTGGACGTCTTCGCCGCTTCCGCCGCCTCGTCGACCTGGGACTGTGACGGTGGCGTCGCGGAACCGGAGGCGCTGCCGCCCGTGTCGCCGTCGTTGCACGCCGAGAGCACCAATACGCCGCCGAGCACCGCGGCCGCGACCGCCAGGCTCTTGCGGCGCTTGCCGTCCGTCATCACACGCATCTCCATCGTCGCCGATTCCCTGCCAACACTTACCTGCATACCCATGACACCCCGTCCGGTTCCGGAACCGGACGCTTTGTGGGGAACGCCACTGATCGACACGCACGGGTGGTGCGTCCGGTTCCCGGAGCCGTACGAAAGGCCCCGGGACGCCGTCCCGGGGCCTGTGATCAGGGTGTCTTCCGGCCTTGCGGCCGGTTCTCGCCCCTACGGCCGGTCGTCGTCCCCCTGGTCACCGTCTTCGGTGTCCTCGGTGTCCTCGGTGTCCTCGGTGTACTCATCTTCCTCGCCCAGGTCCCACTCCAGGGCATCGGGGTCGTACACGACCTCCTCGGTGCTCCAGGAGGCCTGGACCATCTCGATCCCGGGGAGGTCGCGGATCAGGTCGAAGGGCTCGACGAGATGGGCGAGGGCCTCGGCGCTGTCCTCGCGGGCGGCGGCGCGGGCCTGGACGCGCTCCTCCTCCGGCATGAACTCGTCGGTGTCGATCCGGCGCTCGGCGGCCTCGGTCAGCTCTGCCGGGCCGTCGACCTCCAGGACGACATCGACGCGAAGCCGTACATAGCGTGCTGTCTCGGAATTGCTCATGTGTCGGAGCGTAGGGTCCGGGGGCTCCCGGCTTTCCCGCGACCCGCTGTTTTCATTAGCATCGACGCACCGACCCAATGCGCGGTTTCCGCAAGGGAGATCGAAATTTCCGTGTCCTCCGCCCGACGCCCCCTCCTGACCGCCACCGCGGCGGGGACGCTGCTCTGTGCCCTGTGGTTCGTGCCGTCCGCCAACGCCACCGACGAGCCGGGCGGGGTACGGGTCGGGGTGACCCAGAACGACCCGTCCGCACTCACCGACCGCCTCGCGGAGACCGGGAACCTGGACACCACGCCGTATCTGCTCGGCGGGACGGGATTCCTCGGCGTCGGTGCCGGATTCGTGGCGCTGGCGATGCGCCGGCAGGGCCGCGCTTCCTGAGGCTCGCGCCTCCTGGGGCTCGCGCCTCCTGGGGCTCGCGCCTCCTGGGGCTCGCGCCTCTTGATGCTCGCGCACGCGGCACCCTCACGTACGGGCACACACCGACGCCCCCGAACGTGACGGAGGGCCCGCTCCCGGAAGCCGGGGGCGGGCCCTCGTCGCGTACCTCGTGCGGTGCTTACGCCAGCGGGCCGGTGACCGGCTCCACCGCGGCGAGCAGCTTCCCCTCGCGGACGAAGGTGTCGGCGGCCGCCAGGTCGGGGGCGAGGAAGCGGTCCGGGCCGGGACCCTCGACGCCGGCCGCGCGCAGCGCGTCGATGGCCGCCTTGGAGGCGGGCGCCGGGGTGAGACCCTCACGGAGCTCGATGCCCCGGGTCGCCGCGTACAGCTCGACCGCGATGATCCGGTTGAGGTTGTCGATCGCGGTGCGCAGCTTGCGGGCGGCGGACCAGCCCATGGAGACGTGGTCCTCCTGCATCGCGGAGGACGGGATGGAGTCGGCGGAGGCCGGGACGGCGAGCCGCTTCATCTCGCTGACCAGGGCGGCCTGCGTGTACTGAGCGATCATCAGGCCCGAGTCGACGCCGGCGTCCTCGGCGAGGAACGGCGGCAGGCCGTGCGAGCGGTTCTTGTCGAGGAGCCGGTCGGTGCGGCGCTCGGCGATCGAGCCGAGGTCGGCGGCGGCGATCGCGAGGAAGTCGAGGACGTACGCGACGGGGGCGCCGTGGAAGTTGCCGTTGGAGGCGACACGGCCGTCGGAGAGGACGACGGGGTTGTCGACGGCGGCGGCGAGCTCGCGCTCGGCGACGAGCCGGGCGTGGGCCATCGTGTCGCGGCCGGCGCCGGCGACCTGCGGGGCGCAGCGCACCGAGTAGGCGTCCTGCACGCGGGGGGCCTCGCCCGCCTGGGCGTGGCCGGTGAGGCCGGAGCCCTTGAGCACGGCCAGCATGTTGGCGGCGGCGGCGGCCTGGCCGGGGTGCGGGCGGATGGCGTGGAGCTCGGGTTCGAGGACCTTCTCGGTGCCGAGGAGGGCTTCGAGGGAGAGCGCGGCGGTGATGTCGGCCGACTTGTAGAGGGTGTCGAGGTCGGCGAGGGCCATGACCAGCATGCCGAGCATGCCGTCGGTGCCGTTGAGGAGGGCGAGGCCCTCCTTCTCCTTGAGCTCTACGGGGGCGATGCCGTGCGCGGCGAGGAGCTCGCCGGCGGGCTTCAGGACGCCGTCGGGGCCTTCGGCGTCTCCTTCGCCCATCAGGGCGAGCGCGCAGTGGGAGAGCGGGGCGAGGTCGCCGGAGCAGCCGAGGGAGCCGTACTCGTGCACGACCGGGGTGATGCCGGCGTTGAGGACGTCGGCCATGGTCTGCGCGACCTCGGGGCGGACGCCGGTGTGGCCCGAGGCGACGGTCTTCAGCCGCAGGAACATCAGCGCGCGCACGACCTCGCGCTCGACGCGCGGGCCCATGCCGGCGGCGTGCGAGCGGACGATGTTGCGCTGGAGCTGGGCGCGGAGCTCCTGGCTGATGTGGCGGGTGGCGAGCGCGCCGAAGCCGGTGGAGACCCCGTAGACGGGTTCGGGCTTGGCGGCGAGCGCGTCGATCACGTCCCGGGCGGCGGCGAGGGCGCGCACGGCCTCGGTCGACAGCTCGACGCGGGCGCCGTGGCGGGCGACGTCGATGACGTCCTGCGGGGTCGTGCCGGACGTGCCGAGGACGACTGTCTGCATATCCATATTCAGCACCCTACGGATTGAAGACCGACCTGTCACTAGGCGATTTCGTCACCGGCTCGACGGGGGACGACCCCTTACCGGGTGACCCTGGGCGAATCGGTGATCGTCGGCGGGGTTCCAGTCTGCCGCCCGGGGGCGCCGACGGCGCAGGACGCGCGCCGCGCGGCGGGGGCGGAGTGGGGCGGCGGGGGCGGTGAGGGAGGTGAGGGCGGCGCAGGGCGCTTCGGGGGCGGGCCGGGTGGCCCCCGGGGGTCCGCCGGGCTTCCGCACGGCCCCACCGACCCCGCAGAGGCCCGCACGGCCCCGCACAACGCCACAGCGGAGCCCCACGGAGCTCCACACTGCCCTCGCACGCCCCGCACTTCCCTCGCACGCCCCGCAACGGCCCCGCACTCCCCACACTGCCCTCGCACGCCCCGCACACCCCGTCTCACGGCTCACGAGGCGGACCCTCCGGCGGCGGCACCACCGGCGGCGCGTCGCGGAAGCGGCGGCGGTCGCGGGCGCCCGGCGGGGCGTCGGCGAGGCGGATGACCGTGCCGTCCCGGCCCGCCACGACCGGCTTCGCCGAGCGCGCGGCCTTCGCCTGGTACTGGGCCGCGTCGGCCAGCCGGAAGAGGCGGCGCGCCGACCTGAGCGGGCCGATGGGGTCACCGGTGGACGCCACCCCGCAGGCCACGCCCTCGCCGAGCTCCAGCTCCGCCGCCCGTACGCAGAGCTCCTCGGCGACCGCGACCACCTCGTCCGCCGTCGGGCCGACCGTGAGGAGGCAGAACTCGTCGCCGCCGAGGCGGGCCGCGAGGGCGCCGGGGAGCCGCGCCCCGCAGCGGGAGAGCACGGAGCCGAAGCGTTCGAGGAGCCGGTCGCCGACCGCGTGGCCGTGGGTGTCGTTGACCCGCTTGAGGCCGTTGAGGTCGCAGACCAGCAGGCTCACGACGGAGGCGTCGAGCCGGTAGCGCTCGATGGCCTCGTCGAGCCGGGTGTCCACGGCCCGCCGGTTGGCGAGCCCGGTGAGCGGGTCGGTGAAGGCCAGTTTGCGGACCTCCTCCAGACGCTCCGCCTGGGCGATGCCGGCCGCGACGACCGCCGCGAGGACGGTCGCGAAGTCGGCGTCCGCGCGGGTGAAAGGTTTCTCCTCGGGCGGCCTGGCCACGTACAGCTCACCCCAGGCCCGCCCGTGCAGCACGATCGGGGCGACCACGCAGCAGCCCCGCCCCCGCCTGCGGAGGCCGACCACGCGGCCGGTCGGGACCCGGTCGGTCGCGGTCTCCACCCAGGCGTCCGGCTCGCCGCCGCCCGCCCACTGCTCGTGCAGGAACTCGGTGATCTCGGGGAACTGGTGCACCGGGTACGTCTCCGAGTCCGGGAACTCCTCCTCGCCCGCGGCCCGCTCCCCCGCGTTGACCAGGACCTTCAGCCGGCCGTGGTCCCGCTCCCAGACGGACAGGGCCGCGAAGCTCCCGTCGAGCCCCTCACAGGACCCGAGCGCCGCCGCCCGCCAGAACTCACGTGGAGTGTGCGCCGCCGCCATCCCCTGCGCCAGCGCCACTACGGCCCGCAGCCGCACGTCCTCACCCATTCCTCCAGCTTAGGGAGGTTTGACACGTTTTCCCCTGCGAGACGTCACAGAAAGTGACATCTCGCGCAAATAGGGACGGAAACAGGAACCGGGAGGGGGCGCGTCACAAACTCACGGGGTCACTCCCCCGGCCACTCCGGCTTCCGCTTCTCGTTGAAGGCCGCCACGCCCTCCGCCCGGTCGCCCGAGAAGGCCACCGACCGCCACGCCGCGTCCTCGACCTCCAGACCGGCCCGCAGGTCCAGGCCCTGGCCGAGCCGCATGGCCTTCTTGGCGGCGCGCAGCCCGACCGGCGAGTTGGCCGCGATCCGCCCGGCCAGCTCCAGGGCGGCCGTCCGCGCGTCCTCCTCCAGGAGGTCGACGAGCCCGAGCTCGCGGGCCTCCGTCGCCTCGACCCGGCGGGCCGTGAAGACCAGCTCGGCGGCGCGTGCCGCGCCCACCCGGCGCGGGAGGAGCTGCGTACCGCCACCGCCGGGGATGACGCCCACCGAGACCTCGGGGAGGCCGACGACGGCGGTCGCGTCGGCCACGATCACGTCGCAGGCGAGGGCGAGCTCGAAGCCGCCGCCGAGGGCGAAGCCGTGCACGGCGGCGACGGTCGGCATCGGCAGTTCGAGGACGCCGGTGTAGGCGGCGCGGGCGGTCGGGCGCTGGCGGACGAGCTCGGCGTCGGTGAAGGAGTTGCGCTCCTTCAGGTCGGCGCCGACGCAGAAGGCCCGGTCGTTCGAGGAGGTCAGCACGGTGACGCGGACGGCGGGGTCGGCGGCGAGCGCCTCGCAGGCCGCGCCGAGGGAGCGGGCCATCTCGGAGGAGACCGCGTTCATCGCCTTGGGGCGGTCGAGGACCAGCTCCGCGACGTGCCCCTCCCGCCGGACCACCACGAACTCGCCAAAACGCTGCTCGGACATGCCGCACACCCTCCCGATCCGGGCCTGTTAACGGCTGTTAACAGGCGTTCACGGGGGAATCCTAGGTGGGGCGGCGGCTCAGGAGCCAGGGCTCCACGACACCGAGGCCTCGTACCGGCCTCTGCCACATCGGCTGGAGGGCGAAGCGGTACGTGGCGACCGGGCGGCCCTCCTTCTCGGCGCGGGACGCCTCCTCGGCCGCCTCCGCCTCCGAGACGGGCGCGTCCCCGGCCCTGGACAGCTCCTTCGCGAGGGCGCCGTCGACGAGGACGGCGTCCTTCGGGGCTATGGAGGTGAGGCGGCTCGCGAGGTTCACCGTCGTACCGAAGACGTCGCCCATGCGGGTCGTCACCGTGCCGAAGGCGATGCCGACGCGCAGGGCGGGCATCGTCTCGTCGTTGCTGAGGGTGTCGATGAGCCGGAGCGCGATCTCGGCGGCGGTGCCGGGGTCGTCGGCGCAGTAGAGCACCTCGTCGCCGAGGGTCTTGATGAGCCGGCCGCCGTGCGCGGCGACGAGGTCGGCGCAGGTCGTCTCGAAGGCCTCGACGAGCTCGCCGAGCTCCTCCTCCTCCAGGCGACGGGTGAGGCGGGTGAAGCCGACGAGGTCCGCGAAGCCGACGGCGAGCCGGCGGTCGACCATCTCCTCGTCATCGGCCGCCTGGACGACCCGGCCGGTGGCGGCGGCGAGCTGCCGGCGCCACACGTAGATGAGGAACTCCTCCAGCTCGGGCAGGAGCAGCTCGACGAGGGGGTACGTGACCTCGGTGCGGGTCATACCCGGCTCGGGCGGCTCGGTGAGGCCCTCCAGGAAGGAGTCGATCTGCCACTCGGCGAGCCGGGCGGTGGTCTGTCCGGTGGAGCGGGCGACCTGTACGGCCATCGGCTCGCTGAGCAGCCCGGCCTCGACGAGGCCGGCGAGGCGGCGCAGCGCGAGGACGTCGGCCTCGGTGAGCGCCTTGGCCTGGCCGATGTCGGCGAAGCCCATCGCACGCCAGAAGCGGGAGGCGAGCTCCATGGAGACGCCGGCCGTGCGGGCGGCCTGGAAGGGGGTGTAGCGGCGGTCCGCGCCGAGGATGAGCTGTTCGAGGCGGATGGCGAGGGGGTCGTCGCTCGGCTCCGCCGTGTGATCGACCTCGTGGTGGGGGGTGGGGTACGTGGGCGGCTCCGTTCCGCCACCCGCGTTCGCGTCGTCGACGGTCACCGGCCGCCTCCTGCCCGTTCCCTGCCCACTTGTCCTGCCGATCTGTCGCCTGGATCGCGCTCCACGATACGACAGGTGTGGAATGGCTCACGCCTGAACGGCGAGCCATTCCGTCCCATTGCCGCTGTTTGACCCGTACGTGGCCCGTGTCCGGGCCGTGCCGGGCCGCCCCGGACACGGCCGGTGTCCTGGCCGTGCCCGGGGCCTGCCGGTACTCCTCCGCCCTTCCTACTCCGTCGGGCGGGTGTCCGCAGGTGGAAGTCAGGCGGGTGTCCGCAGGTGGACGATGTCGCCGGCGCCGACCGCCTCGGTGCCGCCGCCCTCCGTGGCCACCACGAGGCGTCCGTCGCCGTCCAGGGCGACCGCCTCGCCCTCCAGCATCCGCTCGCCCGGCAGGTCGGCCCGCACGCGGCGGCCGAGGGTCGCGCAGTCGGCCGTGTAGGCCGCCTGGAGGCCGGAGGCCTCGGGGTCGCCGTCGGCCCGTACCCAGTCCCCGTACCACTGGTCGAGGGAGCGCAGGACGGCCCGCAGGAGGGTGTCGCGGTCGGTGGAGACCGCGCCGGCGAGGAGGAGGGAGCCGGCCGCCGGGACGGGGAGCTCCTCCTCACGGAGCGTGACGTTGATGCCGAGGCCGACGACGATGCCGTCCTCGCCGGCCCGCTCGGCGAGGATGCCGCCGGTCTTGCGCTCCTCGCCGCCGATGGAAACCAGCAGGTCGTTGGGCCACTTGAGGGAGAGGTCGACCCCGGCGGACTTCGCGAGCCCGGTCGCGGCGGCCACGCCCGTGAGCAGCGGCAGCCAGCCCCAGCGGTGCACCGGCACGTCGGGCTTGAGGAGGACGGAGAGGAAGAGCCCGGAGCGGGCGGGCGCCGTCCAGCTGCGGTCGAGGCGGCCGCGGCCGGAGGTCTGCTCCTCGGCGACGAGCACCGCGCCCTCGGGCAGCTCGTCGGCGCGGGCGGCGAGGTCGCTGTTGGTGGAGCCGGTGGTGGTGACCACGTCGAGCGAGGTCCACAGCCCGTCGGGCTGCACCAGCGCGCGACGCAGTGCGGGGGCGTTGAGCGGGGGCCGGTCGAGGTCGGACCAGGGTCCGCCGGAGGCCTGAGAGGACGTCATGCAAGTCAGACTAGGTGTGGCAAAGACCGCACTGCGCGGCCGTATCCGCGCCGATACGCTACGGGTCAGTAGCTCAGCAGTAGCCCATTCGTAGTCAACGAACCCCCCGTGACCAGGCAGGGAGCCGCATCCCGATGTCCGAGCCGGCAGAGCAGCACGAGATCGACATTCACACGACCGCAGGCAAGATCGCGGACCTCAAGCGCCGCATCGACGAGGCCACGCACGCCGGCTCGGAGCGCGCGGTGGAGAAGCAGCACGCGAAGGGGAAGCTGACCGCGCGCGAGCGGATCGCCCTGCTCCTCGACGAAGGGTCGTTCGTCGAGCTGGACGAGCTCGCCCGGCACCGGTCGACCAACTTCGGCCTGGAGAAGAACCGCCCGTACGGGGACGGCGTCGTCACCGGCTACGGCACGGTCGACGGGCGCCCGGTGGCCGTCTTCTCGCAGGACTTCACGGTCTTCGGCGGTGCGCTCGGCGAGACGTACGGCCAGAAGATCATCAAGGTGATGGACTTCGCGCTGAAGACGGGCTGCCCGGTCATCGGCATCAACGACTCCGGTGGCGCCCGCATCCAGGAGGGCGTGAGCGCGCTCGGCATGTACGGCGAGATCTTCCGCCGCAACACCCACGCCTCCGGGGTGATCCCGCAGATCTCCCTGGTCGTCGGCCCGTGCGCGGGCGGCGCGGTGTACTCCCCCGCGATCACCGACTTCACGGTGATGGTGGACCAGACCTCGCACATGTTCATCACGGGCCCCGACGTCATCAAGACGGTGACCGGCGAGGACGTGGGCTTCGAGGAGCTGGGCGGCGCGCGGACGCACAACTCGACCTCGGGCGTGGCCCACCACATGGCGGGGGACGAGAAGGACGCCATCGAGTACGTGAAGTCCCTGCTGTCCTACCTGCCGTCGAACAACCTCTCCGAGCCGCCGGCCTTCCCCGAGTCCGCCGACACCGAGGTGACGGACGAGGACCGCGAGCTCGACACGCTGATCCCGGACTCGGCCAACCAGCCGTACGACATGCACAAGGTCATCGAGCACGTCCTCGACGACGGCGAGTTCCTGGAGACGCAGGCGCTGTTCGCCCCGAACATCGTGACCGGCTTCGGCCGGGTCGAGGGCTTCCCCGTCGGTGTCGTCGCCAACCAGCCGATGCAGTTCGCGGGCTGTCTCGACATCAACGCGTCCGAGAAGGCCGCGAGGTTCGTCCGGACGTGCGACGCCTTCAACATCCCGGTGCTGACCTTCGTCGACGTGCCCGGCTTCCTGCCGGGCGTGGACCAGGAGTACGGCGGCATCATCCGGCGCGGCGCGAAGCTGATCTACGCGTACGCGGAGGCCACGGTCCCGCTGATCACGATCATCACGCGGAAGGCGTTCGGCGGCGCGTACGACGTCATGGGCTCCAAGCACCTGGGCGCGGACCTGAACCTGGCGTGGCCGACCGCGCAGATCGCGGTGATGGGCGCGCAGGGCGCGGTGAACATCCTTCACCGCAGGACGATCGAAGAGGCGGGAGACGCAGACAAGGCAGCGGTGGAGCGGGCGCGGCTGATCCAGGAGTACGAGGACACCCTGCTCAACCCGTACACGGCGGCCGAGCGCGGCTACATCGACGGTGTGGTCATGCCGTCGGACACGCGTCCGCAGATCGTGAAGGGGCTGCGTCAGCTCCGCACGAAGCGGGAATCCCTTCCTCCGAAGAAGCACGGCAACATCCCGCTGTAGATCCCGCTGTAGCCCCGTACGCGCGCCGAAGGAGCCGCTGTGATCAAGGTCGTACGAGGAAACCCGACACCGGAGGAGCTGGCCGCCGCACTGGCGGTGGTCCAGGCCCGGGCCGCGGCCACGGCGGCGGCGTCCGCCGAGGGTGGCGGCCCGGCGATACCGGAGGGGTGGTCCGATCCCTCCCGCATCGCACGGGCGGTACGTGCCCGGCCGGGCCCGCGGGCCTGGGCCAGGTCGTACTGGCCCGTGTAGCACTCCAGCCGTCGTCGACGGTGAAAGGCCGGACCCCGTGTGCGGGGGGTCCGGCCTTTCGCGTGCCCGGTGCGAGGGGCTCACGCACGGCGGAGGAAGAGGCCGGCGAGTACGGCTCCGGCGGCGACGATCGCGGCGTTGACGAGGACCGCGAGGCCGATGCCGTCGAGGAGCACGGGCGCGGTGACGACGACGGCGCTCATGATCGGCGTGCCCATGGTGATGCCGACCTGCTGGGTCATGGTCGCGAGTCCGGTCGCCATGCCCTGTTCGGTGTCGGGGATGCCCGAGGTGGCGGTGACCATGAAGCCGACGATCGCGAGCATGTTGCCGACGCCGCCGGCGAAGGTCGCGGCGAGCAGGAGCCAGAGGCTGCCCCGGTCGTCGCCGAGCCCGTACAGGGAGAGGGTGGCGGCCGCCTGGAGGAGTCCGCCGGTGACGAGGGCGGAGCGGGCGCCGAAGCGGCCGATGAAGCGGGAGGCGAACACACCGCCGAGGATCGTGCCGGCGCCGAGGACGCCGAAGGAGAGGCCGGCGGCGAGCGGCGAGAAGCCGAGGACGTCCTGGAGGTACAGGGTCATCAGGAAGACCAGGGAGGTCTCGGTGACGAAGGCGACGAGCCCGGCGAGGTTGCCCCAGACGACGGTGCGGCGCCGCAGGACGTGCACGGGGACGAGCGGTGAGGCGGCCCGCCGTTCGACGAGGACGAAGGCGGCGAGGAGCGCGGCGCCCGCGGCGAGGGCGGTGAGCGCGGCGGGGTCGGTCCAGCCGTGTTCGCCGGCGACCGTGAGGCCGTAGACGAGGGCGAGGAGTCCTCCGGTGACGGTGATCGCGCCGGGCACGTCGAGGCGGGGGCGGACGGCCGGGCGGCTCTCCGTGAGGACGGCCGGGGCGACGAGGAGGACGGCGAGGGCCACCGGCACGTTGACGAGGAAGGCCCAGCGCCAGGAGAGCAGGTCGGTGAGGACTCCGCCGAGGATCGCGCCGGTGGTGAAGCCGGCGGACATGAGGGCGCCGTTGAGTCCGAGCGCCTTGGCGCGCAGCGGGCCCTCCGGGAAGGAGGCGGTGAGCAGGGAGAGCCCGGCGGGGGTGACGGCGGCGGTGGCGAGTCCCTGGGCGACCCGGGCGGCCATGAGCATCTCGGGGCCGGTGGCGAGTCCGCCGACGAGGGAGGAGACACCGAGGAGCGCCATGCCGCCGAGGAAGAGGCGGCGGCGGCCGACGAGGTCGGCGACGCGCCCGAAGAGGAGGGTGAAGCCGGCGGCGGCGAGGGCGAAGGCGGTGGCGATCCACTGGAGGCCGCCGAGGGTGAAGCCGAGTCCCTGGCCGATGACGGGCAGGGCGACGTTCAGGATCGAGAAGTCGACGGCCAGCATGAACTGGGCGAGGAGGAGGACGACGAGGACGAGTCGCATCCGGCCGGTCATACGGTCGGGGGTGTGACGGGGCGTGCCGGAGGTGCGGTCCGTGGCGGTGGGGAGATCGAGGGAGACCATGCGTACGACCCCTTAATGGGAAGCAAGTTCCGTTAAGATGTCCCGTACCGTAGCAGAGTCGAAGGCCTTAATGGAACAGGAGACCCGTTTGACTGAGAGCCAGCCGGCCTCGCCCGGCACCCTGCGCCCCGGCGGCCGCACCGCGAAGGTCCGCGGGGCCGTACTCGACGCCACGCGGGACGCCCTCGCGGACACCGGCTTCCACGCCCTGAACATGGACCGGATCGCCGCGAGCGCCGGCGTCGGCAAGACCACCGTCTACCGCCGCTGGGGCTCCCCCGTCGGCCTCGTCACCGACCTCCTGCACGACATGGCGGAGCAGTCCCTGCCCGCCGCCGACACCGGCTGCCTCGCGGGCGACCTCCGGGCCAACGCCGAGCTCGTAAGGTCCACCCTCACCGAGCCGCGGATGGGAGCCGTCTTCCGCGCGGTCATCGCCGCGGCCGCCTGCGACGAGGAGTGCGCCCGCGCGCTCGCCGGCTTCTACCGGACCCGGCTCGCCGAATGGGCGCCGGTCGTCGCCCGGGGCGCGGCACGCGGCGAGATCCCGGCGGACACGGACCCGGTGGAGCTGCTCCGCGCCGTCTCCGCGCCGCTCTACTACCGCTTCGCCGTCACCCACGAGGAGCTCGGCGGGGATGTGGCCGAACGGGCCGCGGCGGCGGCGCTCGCGGCGGCGCGCGCCGGGGTGTTCCGCAGCGCGTAACCGCCGGTCCACGAGCGGCCGCCGGTCCGCGAGCGGCCTTCCGGTCTCCGCGAATAGTCCTTCGGAACGGGGGCGCTTGAGTATCCGTACTCAGGCGCCACGCGCGCCCCACCCGGAGGATCGGAGCATGTTGTGGTCCGACCCGAAGAACGAGCCGCCGAAGTTCATGCGCGAGATGCAGGCGATGCTCCGCCGTGCGGGCGTGATCCTCGCGCTGGCGATGGTGGTGGAGATGATCGTGGTCAGCGCGCGCTAGACGGCGTCTTGGCTACGCTGCCCCCATGACTGCTGATCCGCGCCGTGTCGTGCTCGCCTCCGCCTCCCCCGCCCGGCTCGGGCTGCTCCGGCAGGCCGGCATCGCTCCCGAGGTGATCGTGAGCGGTGTCGACGAGGACAAGGTCCACGCCCCGACCCCGGCCGAGCTCGCGCTCGCCCTCGCGGAGGCGAAGGCCGCCCATGTGGCCGCCCGGCCCGAGGTGTTCGGGGCGCTCGTCATCGGCTGCGACTCGGTCCTGGAGCTCGACGGGCAGGCCCTCGGCAAGCCGGCCGACGCGGAGGAGGCCACCGCCCGCTGGAAGACGATGCGCGGCCGGGTCGGCATCCTCCAGACCGGTCACTGCGTGTACGACACGGCCGCCAAGCGCTACGAGTCGGCGACGGCCTCCACCGTGGTCCGCTTCGGCTCGCCGACGGACGAGGAGATCGCGGCGTACGTGGCGAGCGGCGAACCGCTGCACGTGGCGGGCGCGTTCACCCTGGACGGGCGCTCGGCGCCGTTCATCGACGGCATCGACGGGGACCCGGGCAATGTGATCGGCCTGTCGCTGCCGCTGCTGCGCACGCTGCTCCGGAAGCTGGACGTGGGGATCACCGACCTCTGGACCTGAGCCGCCGGGCGCGTCAGGCGGGCGTCGGCACCCCGTCGGGGGCGTCGGCGTCCGCCCCGCTCCCCTCCCCGTCCGCCTTCCCGCCGTCCTTCCCGTACGCCACCAGGGTGAGGACGACGAGTCCGACCACCGCCATCAGGAAGGCGAACGCGCCCCAGCCGATCAGGCCGACGGCGACCGCGCCGAGGATGCCGTGCACGACGGCGCAGCCGATGAGCAGCCCCCGGCCGAAGCGGCCCGGGCGGCGGTCGCGGAGGCCCGCGAGGAGGGCGACGAGGCCGCAGAGGAGGAGGGCGACGCCGGAGCCGATGCCGAGGCCCCAGGTGCCGGCGACCATCGCGTCCGGGTCCATGCCGTCGAGGGACATCGACTGGATTTCCAGGAAGCGCGCCATGACGGCGTTGATCGCGACGATTCCGGGTGCCTCGAGGAGGAGCACCGCCGCCGTCACGAGGGCTATCGGTCTGCGGGCCACCTCGGCCACCCCCTGGATTCGACTGTTACCGACAGTACGATCGACAGCGCGAAGGCTACTGGCCGGTAAACCTCCGGACAAGAGTTCGCGCACGGGGGGCGGTGGCGCACCGCTCGGCAAAGAATCATCGACCCATTCGTAGGGACCCGACAAAGAAACCCGAATGGCGACTGGCCGGACGAACAGAGACCTGCGCCACACCTCGGAGCTACTGTGCCGTAAAGGAACCCTGCGTACCGTGGTGCGACAAGGGAATTCACGACCCGAGCGGGCCCGGGGTCACGCTCCGTGTGGGCAAGCTCACCACTGGGGACGGGTCGAAAGGCCGTGTCGGCAGTCCCTAAACTCAGCTTGTTTCAAGGAGGGAGCCATCGTGCGCAAGGTGCTCATCGCCAACCGTGGCGAAATCGCTGTCCGTGTGGCCCGGGCGTGCCGGGACGCGGGTATCGGCAGCGTGGCCGTGTACGCCGATCCGGACCGGGACGCTCTGCATGTCCGGGCGGCTGACGAGGCGTTCGCTCTGGGCGGTGACACTCCGGCGACCAGTTATCTGGACATGGCCAAGGTGTTGCAGGCCGCGAAGGACTCGGACGCGGACGCCGTCCACCCCGGTTACGGGTTCCTCTCCGAGAACGCGGAGTTCGCGCAGGCGGTCCTGGACGCGGGTCTGATCTGGATCGGTCCGCCGCCGCAGGCGATCCGCGACCTGGGCGACAAGGTGGCGGCTCGTCACATCGCGCAGCGCGCGGGCGCCCCGCTGGTCGCCGGCACCCCCGACCCGGTCTCCGGCGCGGACGAGGTCGTGGCGTTCGCGGAGGAGCACGGGCTGCCGATCGCGATCAAGGCCGCGTTCGGTGGCGGCGGTCGTGGTCTGAAGGTCGCGCGGACCCTGGAAGAGGTCCCCGAGCTGTACGACTCCGCCGTGCGCGAGGCCGTGGCCGCCTTCGGTCGCGGTGAGTGCTTCGTGGAGCGCTACCTGGACAGGCCGCGTCACGTGGAGACCCAGTGCCTGGCCGACACCCACGGCAACGTGGTCGTCGTCTCCACCCGTGACTGCTCGCTCCAGCGCCGCCACCAGAAGCTCGTCGAGGAGGCCCCGGCCCCGTTCCTGACGGAGGCGCAGAACGCCGAGCTGTACGCGGCGTCGAAGGCGATCCTGAAGGAGGCCGGCTACGTCGGCGCGGGCACGGTCGAGTTCCTCGTCGGTACGGACGGCACGATCTCCTTCCTGGAGGTCAACACCCGCCTCCAGGTCGAGCACCCGGTGACCGAGGAGGTCACCGGCATCGACCTGGTCCGTGAGATGTTCCGGATCGCCGACGGCGAGGAGCTCGGTTACGGCGACCCGGCGGTACGCGGTCACTCCTTCGAGTTCCGCATCAACGGCGAGGACCCGGGCCGCGGCTTCCTGCCCGCCCCCGGCACGGTCACCGTCTTCGACGCGCCCTCGGGCCCCGGTGTCCGTCTGGACGCGGGCGTCGAGTCCGGCTCCGTCATCGGCCCGGCCTGGGACTCGCTCCTGGCCAAGCTGATCGTCACCGGCGCCACCCGCGAGCAGGCGCTCCAGCGCGCCGCGCGCGCCCTGGCCGAGTTCAAGGTCGAGGGCATGGCCACCGCCATCCCCTTCCACCAGGCCGTCGTCGTCGACCCCGCCTTCACCGCCGACCCGTTCCGGGTCCACACCCGGTGGATCGAGACGGAGTTCGTCAACGAGATCAAGCCGTTCGCGCCGGCCGGTGCGGACGCCGACGAGGACGAGTCGGGCCGCGAGACGATCGTCGTCGAGGTCGGCGGCAAGCGCCTCGAGGTCTCCCTGCCGTCCTCCCTCGGCATGACGCTGGCCCGTACCGGGCTCGCGGCGGGTGCCAGGCCGAAGCGCCGGGCGGCGAAGAAGTCCGGCCCGACCGCCTCGGGCGACACCCTCGCCTCGCCGATGCAGGGCACGATCGTGAAGGTCGCGGTCGAGGAGGGCCAGGAGGTCAAGGAGGGCGATCTCATCGTCGTCCTTGAGGCCATGAAGATGGAGCAGCCCCTCAACGCCCACCGCTCCGGCACCGTCAAGGGCCTGAGCGCCGAGGTCGGCGCCTCGGTCACCTCCGGCGCCACCATCTGCGACATCAAGGACTGACCGTCGCACCACGTACGGTACGAAGGGCCCGCAGGCACCCGCCTGCGGGCCCTTCGTCTCGGGGGTGCCTGCTGGAAGGGGAGGGCCTTCATCGATGCGAGCCGACGCGCGCCGCAACCACGAGCGGCTGCTCACGGAGGCCAGGGCCGCCTTCGCCGAACAGGGCACGGACGCGCCCCTGGAGGAGATCGCCCGCCGCGCGGGCGTCGGGATCGGCACCCTCTACCGCCACTTCCCCACCCGGGCCGATCTGCTGAACGCCGTCTTCCAGGAGGCCCTGGCGGCGCTTCTCCGGCGCTCGCACGAGCTGGCCGGGGCCGACGAGCCGTGCCGGGCGCTCGTGGAGTGGCTGCGCGCCCTGATCGCCCACGCGGGTGAGTACCGGGGACTCGCGCACGCGCTGATGTCCGCCTCGTACGACCGGAGTTCGGCGCTCGCCTCGTGCAGCGTGCCGCTGCGCGCGGCGGGCGAGGCGCTGCTCGGGCGCGCTCAGGAGGCGGGCCAGGTACGCGCCGACGTGTCGATCGGTGACCTGATGCAGCTCACCAACGCGATCGCGCTGGCGGCGGAACAGTGCCCGGAGGACGCGGAGTTGGCGGACCGCCTGCTCGCGCTGACCCTGCGGGGACTCAAGGGCTGAGGTGTGCCGGCGTACGGACGGCGTGGGACCCCTGGGGGAGGGTCCCTCGGCGCTCGATGAGGTGACTGCTCAGCGGCGCCGCATGTCCGCGACGCGGGCCGTGCGCTCCAACGTCTCCGCGGCCATCCCCCCACCCGGTCCCCGGAACTGACCGGCCGCCATCCGTCCGCGCTGGACGGGGAGCGGCATGTCACGGCGGGGCCGGACGCCCGGGGGGAGCTGCTCACCGCCGGCCGCGCCGGGACCCGCGCCCGTACCCGCGACGGCGATCTGCACGCCCTGGTCGGCGAGGGCCTGGAGCTCGGAGGCGGCCCGCTCGTCATGGGCGGGCGGCTCGTCGGTCACCAGGCGCGTGATCACGTCCGTGGGCACCGTCTGGAACATGGTGTCGGCGCCGAGCTTGGTGTGGTCGGCGAGGACCACGACCTCCGCCGCCGCCTGCACGAGGGCCCGGTCCACGCTCGCGGAGAGCATGTTGGACGTGGACAGGCCCCGCTCGGCGGTCAGTCCGCTCCCGGAGAGGAAGGCCCGGGAGACCCGCAGCCCCTGGAGCGACTGCTCGGCCCCGCTGCCCACGAGGGCGTAGTTGGAGCCGCGCAGGGTGCCGCCGGTCATGACGACCTCGACCCGGTTGGCATGGGCCAGCGCCTGGGCGACGAGCAGGGAGTTGGTGACCACGGTCAGGCCGGGCACGCGGGCGAGCCGGCGGGCCAGCTCCTGCGTGGTCGTCCCGGCTCCGACGACGATGGCCTCGCCCTCTTCGACGAGGCTCGCGGCGACGTCGGCGATGGCCGTCTTCTCCGCGGTGGCGAGATGGGATTTCTGCGGGAAGCCGGATTCTCGCGTGAATCCGCCCGGCAACACCGCACCGCCGTGGCGGCGGTCGAGGAGTCCTTCTGCCTCGAGTGCCCGTACGTCCCTCCGTACGGTCACCTCCGAGGTCTGGACGACGCGGGCGAGCTCGCGGAGCGACACGGCCCCATTGGCTCGCACCATTTCGAGGATCAACTGGCGACGTTCTGCAGCGAACACGAAACTGACAGTAACGTGACCGGCCGATAGTTTTCAGCAGTATGCGCCGAATTGCAGAAGATGCGCACAGACGGGGCCTCCAAGTGGTATGGGAGACCCCGCCGTTGATCCGTTTTGTGCCAGGGCTATGCCCCGGCTTGCCGGGGGTTGCCCGAGTCGGCGAACCGTTCCCGCAGGCGGGAGGGGCGCCGGGACGGGATGTCAGACCTCGCCCGCCGACTTTCGGGTGTGCAACTGCCGTGCCACTTCCGCGATCGAACCCGACAGGGAGGGGTACACGGTGAAAGCGTTTGCGATCTGTTCGACCGTCAGATTGTTGTCGACCGCGATCGAGATCGGGTGGATCAGCTCGCTCGCCTTCGGGGCGACGATGCAGCCGCCGACCACGATGCCGGTGCCCGGACGGCAGAAGATCTTGACGAAGCCGTCCCGGATGCCCTGCATCTTCGCGCGGGGGTTGCGGAGCAGCGGCAGCTTGACGACCTTGGCGTCGATCTTGCCCGCGTCCACATCGGCCTGCGTGTAGCCGACGGTGGCGATCTCGGGGTCGGTGAAGACGTTCGAGGAGACCGTCTTCAGGTTGAGCGGGGCCACCGCGTCGCCGAGGAAGTGGTACATCGCGATACGGCCCTGCATGGCGGCGACCGAGGCGAGCGCGAAGACACCGGTGACGTCGCCGGCCGCGTAGACGCCGGGGGCGCTCGTACGGGAGACCCTGTCGGTCCAGATGTGACCGGAGTCCTTCAGCCTGACGCCGGCCTCCTCCAGTCCCATTCCGGCCGAGTTCGGGATCGCGCCGACCGCCATCAGGCAGTGGGTGCCGGAGATGACGCGGCCGTCCGCGAGGGTGACCTCGACCCGGTCGCCGACCCGCTTGGCGGACTCGGCGCGGGAGCGGGCCATGACGTTCATGCCGCGGCGCCGGAAGACGTCCTCCAGGACCGCAGCCGCGTCCGGGTCCTCGCCGGGCAGGACGCGGTCGCGGGAGGAGACGAGGGTGACCCGGGAGCCGAGCGCCTGGTAGGCGCCGGCGAACTCGGCGCCGGTGACGCCGGAGCCGACCACGATGAGCTCCTCGGGGAGCTCCTTGAGGTCGTAGACCTGGGTCCAGTTCAGGATGCGCTCGCCGTCCGGCTTGGCGTCCGGCACCTCGCGCGGGTGGCCGCCGGTCGCGATGAGCACGGCGTCCGCGGTGAGCGTCTCCTCCGTGCCGTCGGCGGCGGTGACGATCACCTGGCGGGAGCCGTCCACGGCCTGCCGGCCGGAGAGCCGGCCGCGACCGCGCAGCACCCGGGCGCCCGCCCGGGTGACGGAGGCGGTGATGTCGTGCGACTGGGCGAGCGCGAGGCGCTTCACCCGTCGGTTGACCTTGCCGAGGTCGACGCCGACGACGCGGGCCGCCTGCTCCACGTGGGGGGTGTCGTCCGCGACGATGATGCCGAGTTCCTCGTAGGAGGAGTCGAAGGTGGTCATCACCTCCGCCGTGGCGATCAGCGTCTTCGAGGGGACGCAGTCGGTCAGGACGGAAGCGCCGCCGAGTCCGTCGCAGTCGACGACGGTCACCTCCGCGCCGAGTTGGGCGCCCACCAAGGCCGCCTCGTATCCGCCGGGTCCGCCACCGATGATCACGATCCGGGTCACTGGGATCTACGCCTCGCGTCTCGTTCTGCCGGGGGGTCCCCCCGCTGGGGTGCAGTGCGTACGCCATTGTCCCGCACGCTTCAAGTGCGTACCCCATTCTCCCGCACGACCGGCGCGGCCTCGCGCCGGGGCCTCCCCGGGGGCGTCCCGCCGATCCCCGGGGTCGCCGCCTCGGGGATCGGCGGGCACCCCGCCCCTCCCGTACCCTCGGTCCCATGTCGCTCTACGCCGCTTTCGCCGGCAACCTCGACGCGCGGCTGATGAGCCGCCGCGCACCGCACTCCCCGCTGCGCGGCACCGGCTGGCTGAACGGCTGGAGGCTGACCTTCGGCGGAGAGCAGATGGGCTGGGAGGGTGCGCTGCCCACCATCGTGGAGGCCCCCCGTTCCCAGGTCTTCGTGGCGCTGTACGACATCGCGCCGATGGACGAGGAGTCCATGGACCGCTGGGAGGGCGTGGGCCTCGACATCTACCGGCGGATGCGGGTGCGGGTGGACACGCTCGACGGCGAGGAGCCCGCGTGGGTGTACGTCCTCAACGCGTACGAGGGCGGGCTGCCGTCCGCGCGGTACCTGGGCGAGATCGCGGACGCCGCCGAGTCGGCGGGCGCGCCGCACGACTACGTGATGGAGTTGCGCAAGCGTCCCTGCTGATGCCCGGCGGGGGATGTGCGAACGCCCGACGGACGGTGCGGGGGCCCGCCCCACGCCATTCGTCGGAAACGACAAGACAACGATCGCATGTCCGTCAGCATCGTCATCTACGCGCGTAGGGATTCTCCGGCTACGCTTCTGCGCGTACCAAATCCGTCCGGGGCTCCCCTCGGACCCCCCTCCCCGAGGCGAGAGAGTCAGTGAACGCAACTGCCACCCCGTACGAGGCCGCCGAGGCCGCTGCCGCAGCCCTTCGCGAGCTGACCGGAGTCGAGAAGCACGACGTCGCCCTGGTCATGGGCTCGGGCTGGGCGCCCGCCGTCGACGCCCTCGGCGCCCCCGAGGCCGAGTTCCCGGTGACCGAGCTCCCCGGCTTCCCGCCGCCGGCCGTCGAGGGCCACGGCGGCACGGTCCGCTCGTACAAGATCGGTGAGAAGCGCGCGCTGGTCTTCCTCGGCCGCACCCACTTCTACGAGGGCCGGGGCGTCGCCTCCGTCGCCCACGGCGTCCGCACCGCCGTCGCCGCCGGCTGCGGGACCGTCGTCCTGACCAACGGCTGCGGCGGTCTGCGCGAGGGCATGCGCCCCGGCCAGCCGGTCCTGATCAGCGACCACATCAACCTGACGGCCGCCTCCCCGATCGTCGGCGCGAACTTCGTGGACCTCACCGACCTGTACTCGCCGCGACTGCGCGCGCTGTGCAAGGAGGTCGACGAGACCCTGGAGGAGGGCGTCTACGTCCAGTTCCCCGGGCCGCACTACGAGACCCCGGCCGAGATCAACATGGTCCGCGTCCTGGGCGGCGACCTCGTCGGCATGTCCACCACTCTGGAGGCGATCGCGGCCCGCGAGGCCGGCGCCGAGGTCCTGGGCATCTCGCTCGTCACCAACCTGGCGGCGGGGCTCTCGGGCGAGCCGCTGAACCACGAAGAGGTGCTGCAGGCGGGCCGTGACTCGGCGGCGCGGATGGGTGAGCTCCTGACGCGCGTCCTCGACCGCATCTGACGGCTGACGGGTGCCGCTGCGCGGGGCTTCTCCCCCACCCCGCCCCTTCCCGTGACCGGGGCTTCGCCCCGGACCCCGGTCCTCGAACGCCGGACGGGCCGGCTTTCGGCCCCGCCGGCGTTCGAGGCGCGGGGGTCCGGGGCGAAGCCCCCGGTTACGGGAAGGGGCGGGGCGGGGAAAGGCTCCGCGCAGCGGCCCACCCCGCTCCCGTCCCACACTCCCGCACCTCCGAAAGGCACCCACCGTGACGCAGGACGACCTCCTCGCCCGGGCCAAGGCCTGGCTCTCCGAGGACCCCGACCGTGAGACCCGCGAGGAGCTCGCCGGGCTCATCGAGGCCGGCGACACCGACGAGCTCGCCGCCCGCTTCGCCGGCACGCTGCAGTTCGGCACCGCCGGACTCCGCGGCGAGCTCGGCGCCGGACCGATGCGGATGAACCGTTCGGTCGTCATCCGCGCGGCCGCCGGACTCGCCGCGTACCTCAAGGCCAAGGGAGAGACCGGCGGCCTCGTCGTCGTCGGCTACGACGCCCGCTACAAGTCCGCCGACTTCGCCCGCGACACCGCCGCCGTGATGATCGGTGCCGGGCTGCGCGCGGCCGTCCTCCCCCGCCCGCTGCCGACGCCCGTCCTCGCGTACGCCATAAGGCATCTGGGCGCCGTCGCCGGTGTCGAGGTGACCGCGAGCCACAACCCGCCGCGCGACAACGGCTACAAGGTCTACCTGGGCGACGGCTCGCAGATCGTGCCGCCCGCGGACGCGGAGATCGCCGCCGAGATCGACGCGGTGCGCGCGCTCGCCGACGTGCCCCGGCCCGAGGCCGGCTGGGAGACCCTCGGCGACGAGGTCCTGGAGGCCTACCTGGCGCGTACGGACGCCGTCCTGTCCCCCGGGTCCCCCCGGAGCGCGCGGACCGTCTACACGGCCATGCACGGCGTCGGCAAGTCCGTCCTGACGGCCGCGTTCGCCCGCGCCGGGTTCCCGCCGCCGGCGCTGGTCGCCGCGCAGGCCGAGCCCGACCCGGCCTTCCCGACGGTCGCCTTCCCGAACCCGGAGGAGCCGGGCGCCATGGACCTCGCCTTCGAGGCGGCCAGGGCCGTGGACCCCGACCTCGTCATCGCCAACGACCCCGACGCCGACCGCTGCGCGGTGGCCGTGCCGGACGCCACCGTCGAGGGCGGCTGGCGGATGCTCCGCGGCGACGAGGTGGGCGCGCTGCTCGCCGCGCACCTCGTGCACAAGGGCGCGACGGGCGTCTTCGCGGAGTCGATCGTGTCGTCCTCGCTGCTCGGCCGGATCGCCGAGGCGGCCGGGGTCGGGTACGAGGAGACGCTGACCGGCTTCAAGTGGATCGCCCGCGTCGAAGGTCTGCGGTACGGCTACGAGGAGGCGCTCGGCTACTGCGTCGACCCCGAGGGCGTCCGCGACAAGGACGGCATCACGGCCGCGCTGCTCGTCGCCGAGCTGGCCTCGGTGCTCAAGGAGCAGGGCCGGACGCTGACGGACCTCCTCGACGACCTGGCGGTGGCCCACGGGCTGCACGCCACGGACCAGCTGTCGGTGCGGGTCGAGGACCTGGGGATCATCGCGAACGCGATGGCCGCGCTGCGCGAGCGGCCGCCTGTCTCGCTGGCCGGTCTGACGGTCGTCTCGGCGGAGGACCTGACGAAGGGCACGGAGTCGCTGCCGCCGACGGACGGGCTGCGCTACCACCTGGAGGGTGACTACAAGGCGCGGGTGATCGTCCGCCCGAGCGGCACCGAGCCCAAGCTCAAGTGCTACCTGGAGGTCGTCGTCCCGGTCGCCGACGCGAGCGAGCTGGCGACGGCACGCGCGAAGGGCGCGGACGTGCTGGCCGCGATCAAGCGGGACCTGAGCACGGCCGCGGGGCTCTGACCCGAGGGGCGTACTCCGGAGGGCCAGGAGGACCGGGAGGGCCGGTGCGGGAGGGATTCCGCACCGGCCCTTTCACTCGTACAGGTGAAAGGCGGTTGCTTGCCGTCGAGCGCTGCCTTCGGTGCCGAGCCGGCGGACCGCCGAGGCTCAGCGCGTCGCGGGCGAGGCTCAGCGCGTCGCGAGGAGGATGACGAGGAGCAGCAGCCCGGCCACCGCGGGGCCGATGATCTCGTACGCCCAGCGCACCTGCGGCTCGCCCTGCGAGCCGGGGCTCCCGGCGCGGTGCTCGGCGAGCTCGCGCAGATCGGCCACGGTCTTGTCGGTGGGCGCGGTACGGGAGGCGCTGTCCCGTACGTCGGCGGTGACGGAGGTACGGCCGTGGGGGTCGTCCTGCGAGGCGCGGGCGGCCTTGCGCGCCGCCCTCTTCCGCTGCCGCAGCGAGACGGGGACGGCCCACAGCTGGTACTTGGCGCCGTCCTGGGTGAAGACCTCGCTGGAGTACCCGGCGCGGATGTCGGCGACCGAGGCCCAGGGCAGGGTGATCGACCGGAACGGGTTGCGGATCCGGAGCCGGTTGTCGTTGGCGTACACGGCCGGCCGGATCGTGAAGGCGACGATCAGCGGAACGGCGAGGACGAGCCCCGCGAGCGCGATCCAGGGGGTCCGGCCCTCGCCGCGGATCAGCGCGTCACCGCCGAAGAGGCAGGCGAGGACGAGCAGGAACACCCCGCTCGCGATCCCGAGGGGCGAACGGAACACGCGGTCGGCGAACGGCTGCTCGGCCGACGGCTGCTCGGGGGTCGGCTCGTGGCCCGGCTCGGGGGTCGGCTCGGGGGTCGGCTCCGGGGTCGTCATGCCGCCGATTGTGCCTCAGCGGGCCCGTGCGGGCTCAGGCGGCCCGCACGGCCACGAGATCCGCGTACAGAATGATGTTGTCGGGGCGGTGTCCGTCGACCAGTTCGCCGCCGCAGGTGATGAGGCGCAGCTCGGGGCGGTCGGTGTCCCCGTACACCTTGGCCGTCGGGAAGGTCTTCTTGTCGACCTGCTCCAGCTCCCCGACCCGGAAGACGGCGACCTTTCCGTCCGCCCGCGTCACGGTGATCTCGTCGCCGATCCGGACCCGCGAGACGTTCTTCAGGACCGCCGGGCCGCGGGCGGTGTCGAAGTGGCCGATGAGGACGGCGGGGCCGGTCTCGCCGGGCGTCACGCCCTTGTCGTACCAGCCGATGCGGTCGGCGTCCGCGACCGAGGGCACCTCGACGGTGCCGTCGGCGGCGAGCCCCAGCTCCAGGACGGAGCCGGTGGCGCCGGTGTCGACGTCGGCAGCGGGGACCCGGACCCGGACCGGCACGGAGCGGGCCAGCGGCCGGACGGGGGCGGCGCTCGCCTTCGGCGCGGGCGCGGTGGCCTCGGTGATGCGGGCGGGCGGGGTGGCGGGCTGGTCCCCGGGCCCGGCCGAGCAGCCGGTGAGGGCGGCGAGGGCGGTCACGAGGAGGACGGCGGCGTTACGGGTACGAGGACGGTTCACGGGAGGGCTCCGGACGGCACGGGGTGTGGCCGGCCGCCGCGTGGGGCGCGGCGGCCGGCCTGGGGTGTGGTGCTGCTCCCGCTCGGGTCAAGGGCGAGGAGACGTGTGGACGGGTCAGACGCGGGCGGCGGCCCGGCGGCGCAGGACGACGAAGCCGAGGCCCGCGGCGGCGAGCGAGGCCGCACCGGCGCCGGCCGCGATCAGCGCGGTGGAGTCGCCCTCGGCACCGAGCTGGGCGCCTGCGGCGACACCGCCCCTGGGGATGACGGAGGTCTGCCCGGCGTTGTTGGTGGTGGTGCCGTTGCTGCCGTTGCTGCCGGTGGCCGGGGTGGTGACCGTCGGCGCCGGGGTGGCGGTCGCGTCCTTCTCGCAGCCCTTGGGGAGCTTCGGGAAGGCGGTCCACCGGTACGGCGTGTCGCCGCCCTGGGTGCGCTGCCCGAGCTGCGGGGTGACGGTGTCCGCGCCCTTGATGGTGAGGCCCATGCCCCGGTCGGCCGCGGTCGCGCGGTCGAGGGTGACGATGGCCTTGCCGTTCTCGTCCTTGAGGACGGCCTTCGGGCCCTTCTCCAGGTCGTTGGTGAGCGTCACGGTCAACAGAGCGAAGACGGACGGGATCTCCTGCCGGACGGTGCACTCGCCGATGGTGACGACGGGGCCGGCGGTGGGCGCGGGGGCGGGGGTGGTGTCCGGGGCCTCGACGAGCCGCGGGGCGGCCTGCCGCACGCTGCCGTTGATGTAGGCGGCGAGTCCGCCGTCGGGCTCCACGACGATGACGGCCTTGCCGTACTGCACGACCTTGCGGGTGCCGTTCAGGGTGGTCAGGACGCGGGTCTCGCCGTTCTCCACGGTCTGGAGGGTCCAGACCCCGAGCTTCACCACGAGCTCCACGCGGGAGCCGTTCGCGAGCTCGTACAGGCCGGGCCGGGCGCCCGGGACGTAGTTGCCCTGCCAGGTGGAGGTCAGGCCGGTCTCGAAGAGCACGAGGAACGTGCCGTCGTCGTTGCCGGCGACCGGGCGGTTGTCGGCGTCGAGGGTGCCGACCCGCTGGCCCTCCTTGTAGAGCTCGGCGATGTGGTGCAGCGTGCCGGCCTTGAAGATCTTGGCCGTGCCGCCGTTCGGCAGGATCTGGGTGCGGACGTAGGTGCCGCTCTCCTGGCTCTCCACGGCCTCGGCCTTCGGAGCCTCGGCCTTCGGAGCCTCGGTCTTCGGTGCCGTCGTCTTCGGAGCAGTCGTCTTCGCAGCCTCGCCTGCCGCTTCCGCCGCCCCTGCCTCGGGAGCCTCGGTGCCGGCCGGGGCCGGCGCGGTCGCGGCCGGCTTCACGGCCACCGGACCGTCGGCGGCGAAGGCGGCACCGGCGGCGAAGGCCGGAGCGGTGATCGCGACGCCCGCGACGAGGGCGGTGGCGACGGCGGTGCGAAGGGCGGTGCGCATAACGACTCCTGTGATTCAGGTAGGTGTGGCCGGCGTGAGTCGCATGCCGCTTTTTCTCGGTCCGACTGGTTCCGGTGAGGTCTGGCTGGCTGCAAGAAGAAATCTATTGATCTTGTATTCAGGACTTGTCCGCTCCATGTCACGGCCCTGTGACAGGGGTCACCACCCCCTCCGCGACAGAGCCACCACGCCGCCGGACCCCCTGTGACCTCGGGCTCCCCGAAGGCTCTCCCCTGTACAGGTCGCTACGCGCGTAGATATGCTCGACTGGTGACCATGCCCACCACTGCATCCGCAGCTTCTGCTTTCGCCGACGTGACCGCGTCCGACAGTGCGCTGCGCCGCTTCCTCCACGGGCTGCCCGGCGTCGACGCCGTCGGCCTGGAGGCGCGCGCCGCATCCCTCGGCACCCGCTCGATCAAGACCACGGCCAAGGCCTACGCCATTGACCTGGCCATTTCCATGATCGACCTGACGACGCTCGAAGGCGCGGACACCCCGGGCAAGGTCCGGGCGCTCGCCGCCAAGGCCGTCAATCCCGATCCGACCGACCGCACGACCCCGACGACCGCCGCCGTCTGCGTCTACCCCGACATGGTGGCCACCGCGAAGGCCGCCGTCGCGGGCTCCGGCGTCAAGGTCGCCTCCGTCGCCACCGCCTTCCCGGCCGGGCGTGCCGCCCTCCCCGTGAAGCTGGCCGACACGGCCGACGCCATCGCCGCGGGCGCCGACGAGATCGACATGGTCATCGACCGTGGCGCCTTCCTCTCCGGCCACTACCTGAAGGTCTACGAGCAGATCGCCGCGATCAAGGCGGAGTGCGGCGACCGCGCCCGCCTCAAGGTGATCTTCGAGACCGGCGAGCTGTCCACGTACGACAACATCCGCCGCGCCTCCTGGCTCGGCATGATGGCCGGCGCGGACTTCATCAAGACCTCGACCGGCAAGGTCGCGGTCAACGCCACCCCCGCCAACACCCTTCTCATGCTGGAGGCCGTGCGCGACTTCCGCGCGCAGACCGGCGTGCAGATCGGTGTGAAGCCGGCCGGCGGCATCCGCAACACCAAGGAAGCGATCAAGTTCCTGGTGCTCGTCAACGAGACCGTGGGCGAGGACTGGCTGGACAACCACTGGTTCCGCTTCGGCGCCTCCAGCCTGCTCAACGACCTGCTGATGCAGCGCCAGAAGCTGGCTACCGGCCGCTACTCCGGCCCCGATTACGTGACGGTGGACTGATCAACATGGCATCTGCATTCGAGTACGCGCCGGCGCCCGAGTCCCGGTCCGTCGTCGACATCGCCCCCTCCTACGGCCTGTTCATCGACGGCGAGTTCGTCGAGGCGGCCGACGGCAAGGTCTTCAAGACCGTCTCCCCCGCAACCGAGGAGGTCCTCTCCGAGGTCGCCCAGGCGGGCGCCGAGGACGTGGACCGCGCGGTGAAGGCGGCCCGCAAGGCCTTCGAGAAGTGGTCGGCGCTGCCCGGCTCCGAGCGCGCCAAGTACCTCTTCCGCATCGCCCGGATCATCCAGGAGCGCAGCCGCGAGCTGGCCGTCCTGGAGACGCTGGACAACGGCAAGCCGATCAAGGAGACCCGCGACGCGGACCTCCCCCTGGTCGCCGCGCACTTCTTCTACTACGCGGGCTGGGCCGACAAGCTCGACCACGCCGGGTACGGCGCGAACCCGCGCCCGCTGGGCGTGGCCGGCCAGGTCATCCCGTGGAACTTCCCGCTGCTCATGCTGGCGTGGAAGATCGCCCCGGCGCTCGCGACGGGCAACACCGTCGTCCTGAAGCCGGCCGAGACGACCCCGCTCTCCGCCCTGTTCTTCGCGGACATCTGCCGCCAGGCCGGGCTGCCGAAGGGCGTCGTCAACATCCTTCCCGGGTACGGGCAGACGGGCGCCGCGCTGGTCGAGCACCCGGACGTGAACAAGGTCGCCTTCACCGGTTCGACCGCCGTCGGCAAGGCCATCGCGCGCTCGATCGCCGGCACGGACAAGAAGGTGACCCTGGAGCTGGGCGGCAAGGGCGCCAACATCGTCTTCGACGACGCCCCCATCGACCAGGCCGTCGAGGGCATCGTCACGGGCATCTTCTTCAACCAGGGCCAGGTCTGCTGCGCGGGCTCCCGCCTGCTGGTCCAGGAGTCGATCCAGGACGAGCTGCTCGACAGCCTGAAGCGCCGCCTCTCCACGCTCCGCCTCGGCGACCCGCTGGACAAGAACACCGACATCGGCGCCATCAACTCCTCCGAGCAGCTGGCCCGCATCACCTCGCTGGTGGAGCAGGGCGAGGCGGAGGGCGCCGAGCGCTGGACCGCCGCCTGCGAGATCCCGTCGGCCGGTTACTGGTTCGCCCCGACGCTCTTCACGGGCGTCACGCAGGCGCACACGGTGGCCCGCGACGAGATCTTCGGCCCGGTCCTTTCGGTGCTGACATTCCGTACGCCGGACGAGGCCGTCGCGAAGGCCAACAACAGCCAGTACGGCCTCTCCGCCGGCATCTGGACGGAGAAGGGCTCCCGCATCCTGGCGGTCGCGTCCAAGCTCCGCGCCGGTGTCGTCTGGGCCAACACGTTCAACAAGTTCGACCCGACCTCGCCCTTCGGCGGGTACAAGGAGTCGGGCTTCGGCCGCGAGGGCGGTCGCCACGGCCTGGAGGCCTACCTCGATGTCTGAATCGACCACGCGTCTGAGCGTCTTCAAGACCTACAAGCTGTACGTCGGGGGCAAGTTCCCCCGCTCCGAGAGCGGCCGGGTGTACGAGGTGTCGGCTAAAACATCAGCCGCTAACGCGGCGGGCAAGGGCAAGTGGCTGGCGAACGTGCCCCTCTCCTCCCGCAAGGACGCCCGTGACGCGGTCGTCGCCGCCCGCAAGGCCTTCGGCGGCTGGTCGGGCGCGACCGCGTACAACCGAGGCCAGATCCTCTACCGCGTCGCCGAGATGCTGGAGGGCCGCCGGGAGCAGTTCGTCCGCGAGGTCGCGGACGCGGAGGGCCTGTCGAAGTCGAAGGCGGCGGCGGTCGTCGACGCGGCGATCGACCGCTGGGTCTGGTACGCGGGCTGGACGGACAAGATCGCCCAGATCGTGGGCGGCGCCAACCCGGTGGCCGGCCCGTACTTCAACCTGTCCTCCCCCGAGCCGACCGGTGTCGTCACGGTCGTGGCCCCGCAGGACTCGTCCTTCCTGGGCCTGGTCTCGGTGATCGCCCCGGTGATCGCGACGGGCAACACGGCCGTCGTGATCGCGAGCGAGAAGTCCCCGCTGCCGGCGCTCTCCCTGGGCGAGGTGCTCGCCACCTCCGACCTGCCGGGCGGTGTGGTCAACATCCTCTCCGGCAAGGCCTCCGAGATGGGCCCGCACCTGGCGGCCCACCAGGACGTCAACGGGATCGACCTGACGGGCGCGACCGAGCGCGACCTCGCCCGCGACCTGGAGATCGCGGCGGCGGACAACCTGAAGCGCGTCCTGCGCCCGCGCAAGGAGGACTTCGCCGAGTCCCCGGGCACGGACCGCATGACCGCCTTCCTGGAGACGAAGACGGTCTGGCACCCGACGGGTTCGCTGGGCGCGAGCGGCTCCTCGTACTAGCTCCGCTCCCGCCGGCTCCGGCCGACAGCGCGACGACGGCCCCCGGGTGTACGCACCCGGGGGCCGTCGGCTCTTGCCCCGCGCCCCCGGTCGGCCGCAAGATCCGCTCATGATGAGGGGATTGATCAAGGGAGACAACGTCTTCGTCCCGACGGCCGTGCTGCGCATCGCCGTCCGGAACGACATCGACGTGGCGGCGCTGCTCGTGACGGAGCGGGGCAGGGTCCGGGGGGACGCGGACATCGTCTTCGACGGCGCCCCGGTCCACCCGTCGGGCGCCGTACGGCTCTCCGGCGGCATGGCCGGCGACGAGGACGGCACGGTCTGGGTGGACGCCGACCTCACGGGCGTCGAGGAGGAGATCTCCCGCGTCCTCGTGGTCGCGTCGACGGAGAACGGCGCGCTGCGGGACGTACGCGGCCTGTCCGTCGAGGCCTTCGCGCCGGACGGCACGACGGTCGTGGGGTACGAGGTGACGGACGCAGGCGGCGAGACGGCGATGGTCCTCGCGGAGCTGTACCGGCGAGCGGGCGGCTGGAAGTTCCGCGCGGTCGGCCAGGGTTACCTGGACGGCCTCGCCGGCCTGGCGGCGGACCACGGCGTGGACGTGACGGAGGAGGAGGCGGAGGAGGATTCCCCGCCGGAGGGTTCCCCGGCGACCCCGGCGGAGGCGGAGGCCGAGACGCAGACGCAGACGCAGACGCCGGAAACGCCGCAGATCCCGGACCCGGATCCGGTCCCGACCCAGGCCCAGGCCCCCGTTCCGACCCCCATCCCGGCCCCCGCCAAGATCCAGGTCCCTTCCCAGGCCCCGGCCCCCGTCCCGTACGCGTACCCGTACCCGCCCGTCGCGCAAGGCCCGTCGGGCTGGACGTTCGGGGCCGTCTTCGAGCCGCGCACGCTCTCGGGCCCGGGCAACGCGGTCATCGACGTCGAGGACCTCCCGCCGGGCCCGGTCGTGGTCGAACTCGCCCTCAAGACCGACGGTTACACCGGCGTGTGGACCCTCAGCCCGGAGAACAAGGAGGTGGACCTCCTCGTCAACAGCACGGAGCGGGACTTCCGGGGCCGCCTGCTCCACGTCGTCCCCAAGACCGGACGACTGCGGCTGAAGCTGAGGGCGGACGGGCCCTGGCAGGGGCGGGTCCTGCCGCTGGCGGCGGCCCAGCTCCTGACGGAGGACACGATGGAGTCCTGGGGCCCGAACGTCCTGCTGCACACGGGAGGGCCGACCGACGTCGCCTTCCACTACCGCGGCAGCAGCAACTTCATCGTCGACTCCTACGACCTGGCGGGGCACGACGACCCCACGACCCTCCCGGACTCCCTGCAGCCGTACATCAACGAGATCGGCAGGCGCCGGGAGTCCCTGTCACTGCCCGAGGGCCCGGTCCTCGTCCATCTGGGGCGGGCGGACGGCCCCTGGCGCGCGCGCCTGAAACAGCCGAGTACGGCGACGGCCTGGCTGCGACGCGCCAGACGCTGAGCCGCCCGCCCCCGACTACGGGAGCAGCCCCTGCGTCAGCGGCCCCGCCACCGGCAGATCGGCCACCGCCCCGCCCTTGGTGAGGTGGTCGGTCACCAGGTTCGTGCCCACCGGCTTGAAGTCGGCGACCTGGGTGCCGAGGCCGTTGTCGAGCGGGTCGACGCCGGTGTTGGCCAGCGGGTCGAGCTGGAGCCGGGTCAGCGGGCCCAGCCCGTGGGTGACCCCGCTCAGCGCGCCCGCCCCGGCCGCGGCGGCGTCCGTCCGGCTCAGCGAGTCGACGGGCAGCGGCACCGGGGCGACCGCCTGGGCCGCCGCACCCGCGCCGAGCACCGCCGCACCCGCCGCCGTGACGGTGAGCCCGGCCTTGAGCAGGGCGCTGCGACGGGGGGTCCGGGGTTCTGCGTGACGCGCCATGGTGTTCCTTCCGAGGGGTGACAGGGCGGACACCGACAGTAGTTGAGGTGTGATGCTCGATACCAACGGCCTTCCTCGGGGGTCCCCTGCACGGGGGAATGGTTCACACTGGTGTCCCGTGAGTTCCCTACCGATTCCGACCCGTGTCGTCCTGCTCGCGGGCCCCTCCGGCTCCGGCAAGTCGTCCCTCGCCGCCGTCACCGGCCTCCCGGTCCTGCGCCTCGACGACTTCTACAAGGAGCACGACGACCCGTCGCTCCCGCTCGTCGACGGCAGTTCGGACATCGACTGGGACTCCCCACGGTCCTGGGACGCGGACGCCGCCGTCTCCGCCATCGTCGAGCTGTGCCGTACGGGACGGACCGACGTCCCCGTGTACGACATCGCCACCAGCTCCCGGGTGGACCACGAGCGGCTCGACATCGAGCGGACCCCGCTCTTCGTGGCGGAGGGGATCTTCGCCGCCGAGATCGTCTCCCGCTGCCGTGAGCTGGACGTCCTCGCCGACGCGCTCTGCCTGCGCGGCCGTCCCTCGACGACCTTCCGCCGCCGGCTCGCCCGGGACCTCAAGGAGGGGCGCAAGTCCGTGCCCTTCCTGCTGCGCCGCGGCTGGCGGCTGATGCGCGCCGAGCGGGCGATCGTGGCCCGTCAGACCGAGCTGGGCGCCCACCCCTGTGCCAAGGACGAGGCCCTGGGCCACCTCGCCGCCGCGGCGGCGGGCCGCCACCGCACCCCGGCCGCCGGCTGACCCGCCCGGAACGCACGAAGCGGGTCGTGCGAGCCCCCCCGGCTCGTACGACCCGCTTCGTTTTCCCCCGTACCCCCCGTACGGTCCCCCGTGCTCCCCCCGCAGGCCCCGTTTCCCCCGTGGGCCCCCGTGGGTCTTTCCCCCCGCCTTCAGGCCACCAGCTCGCCGAAGGACTCCTCCTCGTCACGGCCGAAGCTCAGCACCTCGTCCTCGCGCAGTCGCCGCAGCGAGCGCCAGATGCTCGACTTCACCGTGCCGACACTGATGTCCAGGATCTCCGCGATCTCCGGATCGGTCCGGCCCTCGTAGTAGCGCAGCACCAGCATCGTCCGCTGGAGCTCGGGCAGCCGGGCCAGCGCCTGCCACAGCACCGCACGCAGCTCGGTGCCGCGCATCGCGTCCGTCTCGCCGACCGTCTCCGGCAGCTCCTCGGTCGGGTACTCGTTGAGCTTGCGCCGGCGCCACGCGCTGATGTGCAGATTGGTCATGGTCCGGCGGAGGTACCCGCCGACCGCGGCCTTGTCACTGATCCGCTCCCAGGCGCGGTACGTGGAGAACAGCGCGCTCTGGAGCAGGTCCTCGGCCTCGAACCGGTCCCCGGTCAGGTGGTAGGCGGTGGCGTACAGGGAGGCACGACGCTCCTGCACGTAGGCCGTGAACTCGGCCTCCGAGCAGCTGACGCGTTCCCCCGTGCCCTCCCCGTACGCCGCTCCCCCGTCAGCAACGGCCACCATGTACGGCGCCTTGCGCTGACGCCCGACGCTGCGAACGCACCCCCGCCCGTTCACTGCGCCGGACTTCTCGGTGCTCCGTACGACGTCGTGGAGACGCGTGACTACTGCGCTTGAGGTGGTGCTGTGCAGTGCGTTCATCTCGCGCCCCCCGTCGGTTGGAGTGTGTTTCTGTCCGTGTGCCAAGAAGCTTGCCCTCCGGACTTCATGGAGGTGTCCGCCGACTGTCACAGCCGTGTCACAGGGGCCGGAACAGAAGCGAGTCCCCGAGCGGTCGAACTCGGACGGCCGAATGCGACAGAATGACGGCGTGCCTTTTCTGCTGCTGATCGAGGACGACGACGCCATCCGGACGGCCCTCGAACTCTCCCTGTCCCGGCAGGGCCACCGGGTGGCCACCGCCGCGACCGGTGAGGACGGCCTCCAGCTGCTGCGCGAGCAGCGGCCGGACCTGGTCGTGCTCGACGTCATGCTGCCCGGCATCGACGGCTTCGAGGTCTGTCGGCGCATCCGCCGCACCGACCAGTTGCCGATCATCCTGCTGACCGCGCGGAGCGACGACATCGACGTGGTCGTGGGCCTGGAGTCCGGGGCCGACGACTACGTCGTGAAGCCGGTCCAGGGCCGGGTCCTCGACGCCCGCATCCGGGCCGTACTGCGGCGCGGCGAGCGGGAGTCGACGGACTCCGCGACCTACGGCTCCCTCGTGATCGACCGGTCCGCGATGACGGTCACCAAGAACGGCGAGGACCTCCAGCTCACCCCGACCGAGCTGCGGCTGCTCCTGGAGCTGAGCCGGCGGCCCGGACAGGCGCTCTCCCGGCAGCAGTTGCTGCGGCTCGTGTGGGAGCACGACTACCTGGGCGACTCGCGGCTCGTCGACGCCTGTGTGCAGCGGCTGCGCGCCAAGGTGGAGGACGTGCCGTCCTCTCCGACGCTCATCCGTACGGTCCGTGGCGTCGGGTACCGGCTGGACGTTCCTGCGTGAGCAAGGGGATCCTCGCGCGGCTGCGGCTCTCCAGCCTGCGGCTGCGGCTCGTCGTCGTCTTCGCCCTGGTCGCGCTCACCGCGGCCGTCGCCGCCTCCGGCATCGCGTACTGGCTCAACCGTGAGGCCGTGCTCACCCGTACCCAGGACGGGGCGCTCAACGACTTCCGGCAGGAGATGCAGAACCGGGCGGCGACGCTGCCGCTCCGGCCCACCCAGGACGATCTGCGGCGGACCGCCGAGCAGATGGCGAGCGGCAGCGCCGGCTACCAGGTGCTGCTGCTCGGCGAGCGGGACGCGGGCAAGCCGATCGTCGGCGCCTCGGACCCGGACGACTTCACCCTGGCCGACGTGCCGCGCTCGCTGCGGGAGGCCGTGGACACCGAGCGGCCGGTGACGGAGGCCAACCCGTATCCGTACCACCTGTTCTGGCAGCGTACGGAGCAGGGCGGGACGCCGTACCTGGTCGGCGGGACGCGGATCGACGGCGGCGGACCCGCCGGCTACATGTACAAGTCGCTGGCCGCGGAGAAGGCCGATCTGAACTCGCTCGCCTGGTCGTTGGGGATCGCGACCGCGCTCGCGGTGGTCGGCTCGGTGCTGCTCGCGCAGGTCGCGGCGACGACCGTGCTGCGCCCTGTGCACCGGCTCGGCGAGGCGGCCAAGCAGCTCGGCGAGGGGAAGCTCGACACCCGGCTGCGGGTCACCGGCGCGGACGAACTGGCCGATCTGACACGTACGTTCAACAGCGCGGCCGAGTCCCTGCAGAAGAAGGTCACGGACATGAGCGCGCGGGAGGAGTCCAGCCGGCGCTTCGTGGCCGACATGTCGCACGAGCTGCGGACCCCGCTGACCGCGCTGACCGCCGTCACCGAGGTCCTGGAGGACGAGCAGGACTCGCTCGACCCGATGATCGCCCCGGCGGTGGCGTTGGTGGTGAGCGAGACCCATCGCCTCAACACCCTGGTGGAGAACCTGATGGAGGTGACCCGCTTCGACGCGGGCACCGCCCGTCTCGTCCTCGACGAGGTGGACATCGCCGACCAGATCACCGCGTGCATCGACGCGCGGGCCTGGCTGGACGCCGTCGATCTCGACGCCGAGCGCGGGATCGTGGCGCCGCTCGACCCGCGCCGCCTCGACGTGATCCTGGCGAACCTGATCGGGAACGCGCTCAAGCACGGCGGTTCGCCGGTGCGGGTCTCGGTCCGTACGGAGGACGACGAGCTGGTCATCGCGGTACGCGACCACGGCCCCGGCATCCCCGAGGAGGTGCTGCCGCACGTCTTCGACCGCTTCTACAAGGCGAGCGCGTCCCGGCCGAGGTCGGACGGCAGCGGTCTGGGCCTCTCCATCGCCATGGAGAACGCGCTGATCCACGGTGGTTCGATCACGGCCGCGAACTCGGTCGGCGAGGACGGGGCGGTGGACGGCGCGGTGTTCGTGCTGCGGCTGCCCCTGGACGCCTCGGGGATCACCCGCGAGGTGCAGACCCGCAGCAGCCAGGGCGAGGTGAAGGAAGCGTGAGGCGCCGCACCTTCGGCCGTACGGCCGGCACGGGCGCCCTGGTGGCGGCCGCGCTCACCGCGCTGGTCACCGGCTGCGGGATCAGGACCACGTCCGTGCCGGTGGACGCGGGCGCGGCCCCGTCCCGGGTCCCGTGCAGCGTGACCGGGGAGAGCGCCTCGGCGACGGCCGTGCAGGGCGTGCCCGTCCGGGTGTTCCTGGTGTGCGGCTCGCAGCTGGAGGCGGTGGACCGCAGGACTCCGCTGCTGGAGGAGAAGGCGGGCGGCGATCCGGTGCGGACGGCCACCGGGCTGCTCGCGCAGCTCCTCGCCGAGCCCTCGGACGACGAGCGGCTGGCCGGGTTCACGACCGCGGTGCGCGGTCCGCTGGTGGTGGTCGGCAGCGGGCGCCGGGGCGACCCGGCGGGCACGCTGCGGCTGAGCCGGCAGCCGGAGGACCTGGCGCCGATCGCGCTCTCGCAGCTCGTCTGCACCTTCGCGGAGAGCTCGGCGGGCGCGGGCGACCACACGGTCCTCCTCGGCGGGCCGGGCCCCTACGCGCCGAAGCGCTACCAGTGCACGACCGAACTGCGGGAACGCCCGGAGTCCGCCCCGCCGACGGCCGGCCCGACCGGCCCGGCGGACTCCCCGGCGGACTCCCCTTCGGGCTCCGCCTCGGACTCCCCGGCGGGCTCACCCTCGGGCTCCCCGGCGGACTCCCCTTCGGGCTCCGCGTCGGGCCAGGTCTCCGGCTCGGCGTCCGGCTCCCCCTCGGGCTGAGCCCGGCGGCGCCCGGCGCGGCGGTGGTTCCGCGGGCCGGATTCGGTCCGGCGGAACCGATTCCGCTGTGGTGGGCGTCTTGGGGGGCGTGCAGCGTCAAGGTTCGGGCGGCAGTGCCGCCGTGGTCGTCCGCGTGGTGGGGTTCGTCCTCCTCCTCGCGCATCTGCTGCTCGTCGCCTGGGTCAGTCTGCGCCCACGGGACGTGGCCTGGGTGACCGCGCCGAACACGATCCCCCTGGCCGGCCTACGGGCCGATCTCGCCCTCGGCGGCGCCGAGGCGGCACGGCTGATCGGTGAGGGGCTGCTGCTCCTGGCCCCGCTCGGGGTGCTGCTCCCGATGGCCGACGGACGGCTCGACGTCTCCCGCTGGGCCTCCCTCGCCCGGACGACCGCCGCCGGCGCGCTGATGTCGCTGGCCGTGGAGCTGCTGCAGACCGCGGTGCCGGGGCAGGTCGTCGACGTGGACTCCGTACTCCTGAACACGGCGGGCGTGGCGCTCGCCCATCTCTTCTTCGTTCCCGTCGGGCGGGCCCGGCTGCGCCGCAGGTCGGAGGCGGAGCGGGCCGTGTCATCCGCGGGTACGGGGTCGGGCAAGGGTTCTCCCCTGCTGCGGAACGAGGCGGCTCAGGGTTCGACCCCGACGATTCCCAGGGTCCCGATCGCCCGGTAGACCGACGCCCCGCGCCCCCTTCCGGCAGCAGTATGGAGTCATCGGGAGCCCGAGGAACGGGCCCCGGAAACGACTCCGAAGGAGCCCACCATGGCCGCACTTGCCCGCCCCCGTGACGGACGCATGATCGGCGGAGTGTGCGCGGCGCTGGCACGGCGCTTCGGCATCTCCTCGACGACGATGCGCGTGATCTTCCTGGTCTCGTGCCTGCTGCCCGGCCCGCAGTTCCTGCTCTACCTGGCGCTGTGGGTGTTCCTGCCGGCGGAGAAGAGTGCGAGCACGGCCTGGTAGTCACGGCCCGGGCCGCTGCCCGGCAGTGAGGGGCCGTACGCACGCCGAAGGGGCGCGTACCCGGATTCCGGGTGCGCGCCCCTTCGGCGTGTACGGCTCGGGTCAGCCGAGCGGCAGGCCCTGGAGCGGCAGGCCGCCGAGGAGGCCACCGAGCGGGGTGGCGCCGAGGCCGCCGGCCGCGGCGCCGAGCGGAAGGTTCTGGGTGGCCTGGCCGGCTGCGGCCGGGAGGGTCTTCACTCCCTGGTCGAGGCCCTGGCCGAGGGCGCCCTGGCCCGCGCCGAGGGACTCCGAGGCGCCGTCGGGGAGCTCGGTGAGACCGTCGCCCAGCGGGACGGCCTGGGTCACCGTGCCCAGCGCGTCGGCGCCGACCGGCAGGGACGGCGCGGCGGAGGCCGTGCCGGCGGCGGCAGCGGCGAAAGCGGCACCGAGAGCGGCGACACCGAGCTTCTTGGCGGCAGACTGCTTCATCTGAAAATCATCCTTGTGGAATCCGGGGGCTTCGGGGAAAGCCGGGAGGGGAAATCCTGGGAATGCAGAGCGGCTCTGCAACCTAACCAGCCAACGGTTCCTCCGCAAACACCGGAAAGCGGCCGGGTGTCGCGCGCACCCAGCCGCTCCGCACCCCTTCGCGGGGGTGGCGTTCAGCCCTCCATGTGGGAAGGCTCGCTGGTCGCAGCGGTCTGCTGGAACAGCCATTCGGACTTGAGCTCGGCATAACCGGGCTTGATCACGTCATTGATCATGGCGAGGCGTTCATCGAAAGGAATGAACGCTGATTTCATCGCATTGACAGTGAACCACTGCATGTCGTCGAGCGTGTATCCGAACGCCTCGGTCAGCAGCTCGAATTCCCGACTCATGCTCGTACCGCTCATGAGCCGGTTGTCGGTGTTGACCGTGGCCCTGAAGTGGAGCCTGCGCAGCAGGCCGATCGGGTGCTCGGCGTACGAGGTGGCGGCGCCGGTCTGGAGGTTGGAGGTGGGGCACATCTCCAGGGGGATCCGCTTGTCGCGGACGTAGGCGGCGAGGCGGCCGAGGCGGACCGAGCCGTCGTCGGCGACCTCGATGTCGTCGATGATCCGGACGCCGTGGCCGAGCCGGTCGGCGCCGCACCACTGGAGCGCCTGCCAGATGGAGGGGAGGCCGAACGCCTCGCCGGCGTGGATCGTGAAGTGGTTGTTCTCCCGCTTGAGGTACTCGAAGGCGTCGAGGTGGCGGGTGGGCGGGTAGCCGGCCTCGGCGCCGGCGATGTCGAAGCCGACGACGCCGGAGTCGCGGTAGCGGTTGGCGAGTTCGGCGATCTCCAGGGCGCGGGCCGCGTGCCGCATGGCGGTCAGCAGGGCGCCGACCCGGATGCGGTGGCCGTTGGCCCTGGCCCGCCGTTCGCCCTCCCGGAATCCCTCGTTGACGGCCTCCACGACCTCTTCGAGGGTGAGACCGCCCTCCAGGTGCTGTTCGGGGGCGTAGCGCACCTCCGCGTACACGACCCCGTCCTCGGCGAGGTCGACGGCGCACTCGGCGGCGATCCGGACGAGGGCGTCACGGGTCTGCATGACGGCGCAGGTGTGCGCGAAGGTCTCCAGGTACCGCTCCAGGGAGCCGGAGTCGGCGGCCTCGCGGAACCAGATGCCGAGCTTGTCGGGCTCGGTCTCGGGGAGCTGTCGGTAGCCCTGTTCTCGGGCGAGTTCGATGACCGTGCCGGGGCGCAGTCCGCCGTCGAGGTGGTCGTGGAGCAGCACCTTCGGGGCACGGCGGATCTGGTCCGCGGTGGGGACGTTGGGGGTCTGGCTCGTCATTGCCGCACTCTAGCCCCTACGCGCGTAGAGAGCTCCTCGTGGCGCACTGGCCGTGTCCACCCTTCTCGCGTGCGGATGTCCTGATGTCACGACAGCAGCGCGTCGCGGTAAGGGAACCGTTCAGGCCATCGCACATACGACTTATTGAGCCGTTGAGACGACACCACCTCCTCCGGACATCTCTGGTCGCGCCGGCGCGCGGTTACGTGGGGCAATCACGGCGGGGGCCGAAACCCGCCGGTACCAGGAAGGAACGTGGCATGCGATACATCCGTGGACTGCTCGTCGCGGTCTCGGCGGGCGCTCTGACGCTCGGCATGGGCGGCGCTTCACAGGCCCTCGACACCGACTGCAAGGGCAGCACGGGCTCCTGCGCGACAGAGGCGAGCTTCGCTCCGCAGATCCTGGGCGATATCTCACTCATCGACACGTCCGAACTCATCGGCCCGTCCGGACTCATCAACACCTCCGGACTCACCGGTACGTCCGGACTCCTCAGCCTGACCGGTCAGACCATCACCAACCAAACCACCAGCCCGTCGAGCACGACCGGCACCACGGGCACGACCGCAGCCACCGGCAAGGCGGCCACCACCGGCGTCCGCCGCTGAAGTCGACCGGTCGCCCGTGCGGTTGTCGTTCCCCCCGCCGCACGGGCGGCCGGCCGGCCGGCCAAAGGAACGTGTTGGAATCCTCCAGCGAATGCACCGCTGTACGTTCGATCAGCGGTTCCGCCGCAGTCTCCGCCTCCCCCGGACGAGGGCGAACCGGCGCACCCCACGCATGACGAGGCCTGCCCGTGGTCCCGGCCCTCGGTCGCCGCGCCCGTGGTCCCGGCCCTCGGTCGCCGCGCCCGTGGTCCCGGCCCTCGGTCGCCGCGCTGGCCGCGACCGCCGTGCTGCTGGCCTGCGCCCTGGTGACCCATCTGGGCCTGATCTTCCTGAGCGTGGAACACCACGACACCATCGACGCCTACGTCCAGCCGGAGTTCGGCCAGGACTGGAAGCTGTTCGCACCGAACCCGATGCGACGCAACGAAGCCGTCGGAGTCCGGGTGAACACCCGGGGAGAAGACGGTCGCCACCACCTGAGCGAGTGGATCAACCTCACGGACCGGGACATCGAGGCCGTCCGCGCGACTACCTGGAGCGCGTGGTGCTCCAGCGCATCGGGCGCACCTGGAACGGCGAGCGCATCATGGCGCTCCAGGTCGGGGGCCGGTTCACGATGGTGGACCCGCCGGCGTGGAGTTCCGAGCAGCCCTCCGACACGACCGATTACCGGCTGCTGCCCTGGTGGACGGTGACCGATCAGGACCACAGGAGCCTGTGACATGACCGCCCCCACGGCCGCGCGGCCCGCCGAGCGCCTCACGCGCCTCACGCGTCTCCTGGCCACGATCACCACCGTCAGGGTGACCTCTTAGGCTGCCCGTATGACCTCGTCGGTGACCGACCCCGAACTCCCGCGCGTCCACGGCTTCCTGTCCGCCTTCCGCCGGCGGCAGGCGGCCCGTACGGTCGACTTCCCCGGCGGCTTCGCGGCCTTCGACGACGCGTACGCGCTGTCCCGGGGGAACAACCACCTTCTGGTCGACGAGCGGACCGACCCGGAGGCGCTGCCTGGACTCGCGGACGAACTCCAGGACTCGCTCCCGTACCGCCACGTGCAGGTCCTCGACGAGGAGCTCGCCGCGGCCTGCCGGGAGCCGATGGAGCGGGCCGGGTACGGGCACTCGACGTCCTTCGTCATGTGCCACCGGGGCCCGGTGCCCGCCCACGGCGGGGCGCGGGAAGTGGACCTGGACGTGCTGCGGGAGCCCGCCACCGCCTCCTGGAGCCGCTTCGCGCCGCAGGCGCCGCCGGAGTACGTCCGCGACATGGTGGGACGGCGCGCGGCCCGGCGGCACGGCGCCGAGGTCGTACGGTTCCTCGCCGCGTACCCCGCCGACGGCGAGGTCGCCGCGTGGGCGGACCTGTACCTGGATCCGGCGACCGGCGTCGCGCAGATCGAGGACCTGGTCACCGCCGGCGCCCACCTCGGGAAGGGGCACGCCGGGGCCGTCCTCGACACGGCGCTGCGCCTGGCCGCCGACGCGGGCTGCACCACCCGCTTCCTGACCGCGCGACCGGACGACTGGCCGCACCGCTGGTACGGGCGGAAGGGCTTCGAGGTCGTCGGGAGCGTGTCCCGCTTCGAACGGAGTTAGGGGAAAGGGCGTTCATTCCCGGGGCGATACGTAACAGTGACCGCGCGTACCGCTGGCGTACACCTCGGCTTCTGAGACTGTTCCACCATGGCGCACTACGCACTCGTGGGACCGTCCGAGACCCGGAGACCCCGGCTCGGCCGCCCCGTTGGAGGTTCCCGGTCGGCGGCGGTGGGCGGCGTGGCGCTGCTCCTGCCGGACGGTGAGCCGATGTCGGGACGGCGCGCTTCGGCGCGGGCGCACGCGGCCATGCTGCCGCTGGGGCGCGGGCTCGTCAGGGCGGGCCGGGCGGACGGGCTCGCCGCCCATGTCGTCCGCTACCGGGGGCGCGGCTGGAACGGCACGGACGCGGAGCTGGCGGCGGACGCCTCCTGGGCGGTCGCGGAGGCGGTACGCCGCTACGGCGACGTCCCGGTCTGCCTCGTCGGGCACGGGATGGGGGCGCGGGCGGCACTGCGGGCGGGCGGACACCCGGCGGTCGCCGCGGTCCTGGCGCTGGCCCCGTGGCTGCCGGAGGACGACGTGGCGGCGGAGCCGGAGCCGGTGCGGCAGCTGGTGGGGCGGCGGGTGCTGATCGTGCACGGCACGAACGACGCCCGTACGGACCCGGAGTTGTCGTTCCGCTTCGCGGAGCGGGCGAAGAAGGCCAACCGCGACACCTGCCGCTTCGAGGTCCACTCGGACGGGCACGCCCTGCGCCAGTACGCGGCCGAGGTCCAGGCCCTCACCGCGGACTTCGCGCTCGGCGCGCTCTTCGCCCGGCCGGTGGCGCGCCCCGTGACGGACGCGCTGGCCGCGCCCCCGCCGCTGGGCCTGCGGATGCCGCTCGCGGCGGGGTTCGGGGACTCGTACCGCCGGTCTTAGGGGGTGTCTTGTCGATCACGCCGCGAGCCCGGCCCGATCGGCGAGACACGCCCTAAGGGCTGTCCCGTAATTCCCGGTGGATCAGCGCGCGGCGTCAGATGCGGTGCGTCGCAAGGCGGAGGGGCGTCCGCATACTGGATGTATGCGGACGTTCCGACAACGCGGCGAGGCGCCGTAGCTGTCGTCGCGCGCCCGCCGGGGATTACGGGACAGCCCTTAGGGGAGCAGGTGGCCGCGGCGGCTCAGGAGGAACTTCTTGAAGGCTGCCACCGGGGCCGTGTCCGGGTGGCCGTCGAGCCAGGCGACGCCGATCTCGCGGGCCGCGCGCGGGGCGGTGACGGTGAGTTCGACGACGCCGGGGCGCGGGACCGCCGGCGGGGGCAGCAGGGCGACGCCGAGGCCCGCGGCGACCAGGCCGCGCAGGGTCTCGGCCTCCTCGCCCTCGAAGGCGACGCGGGGCTTGAAGCCGGCCTCCGCGCACAGGTCGTCGGTGATGCGGCGGAGCCCGTACCCCGGCTCCAGGGTCACGAAGGTCTCGTCGGCGGCCTCGGCGAGGCGGACGCGCCTGCGGCCCGCGAGCCGGTGGTCGTCCGGGACGACGAGCCGCAGCCGCTGCTCGTCGAGGCGCCGGGCCACCAGGTCGGGGGCGTCCGGCACCGGGGAGGTCAGGCAGAGGTCGAGGTCGCCGGCCCTGAGCCGCTCGATCATGGCCTCGCCGTAGTTCTGGACGAGGGTGAAGCGGACGCGCGGGTGGTCGACGCGGAAGGCCCGGATGAGGCCGGGGACGGTCTCGGAGCCCATGGTGTGGAGGAAGCCGAAGGCGACCCGGCCGGCGGTGGGGTCGGCGTCGGCCCGTACGGTGTCGGCGGCCCGCTCCACCTCGGCGAGCGCCTTCTCGGCAGCGGTGAGGAAGCGGCGGCCGGCCGGGGTGAGGGAGACCGTGCGGCCGCGGCGGGCGAAGAGGGCGACGCCGAGGTCCTGTTCGAGCCGGACCATCGCCCGGGAGAGCGTGGACTGCGGCACGCCCATCTCGGCCGCGGCCCGGGTCACGTGCTCGTGCCGCGCGACGGCGGCGAAGTACGCGAGCCGCGGGGCGAGCAGCAGTCCCATGTCTTCTTCGTTACTGTTCGGTGACAGCCGAGGCTGTGACCTGTACTCATGCACCATGGGAACGATTACAGCAGTTCCGTGCATTGGACGCATGAAACGGATCGTCCTACGTTCGTGGCATGCCTCCCGCCAGTACCAAGGCGGCCGCCACCCACGCGTCCGCCGACACCCGCCTCTCCCCCGGAGCCCCCGGCTACCGCCGCACGAGCCTCGCGCTCTTCGCCGCCGGACTGGCCGGCTTCGCCCTCCTCTACTCCACGCAGGCCCTTCTCCCGGCCATCTCGGCCGAGTTCGGCGCCACCGCGTCCGCCGCCTCCTGGACGGTCTCCGCCGCGACCGGCGCCCTCGCCCTGTGCGTCCTGCCGCTCAGCGCCCTCTCGGAGCGCTTCGGGCGGCGCGCGATGATGACCGCCTCCCTCTCGGTCGCCGTCGGCATCTCGCTCCTGGTGCCGTTCGCCCCCAGCCTGGAGTCCCTGATCGCGCTCCGCGCCATCCAGGGCGCCGCGCTCGCCGGGCTCCCGGCCTCCGCGATGGCGTACCTCGCGGAGGAGGTCCGCCCCAAGGCGCTGATCGCGGCGATCGGCCTCTTCGTCGCGGGCAACTCGATCGGCGGCATGAGCGGCCGGATCGTGACCGGCTGGGTCGCCCAGATGTGGGGCTGGCGCGCGGGTCTGGCCGCCGTCGGCCTGACCTCCCTGCTCTGCGTGATCGCGTTCCGTGCGCTGCTCCCGAAGGCGCGGCACTTCACGCCGGGCACGCTGAACCCGAAGGCCCTTGCCGGCGCCGTGCGGACGCATCTGTCCGACCCGCTGCTCGTCCGGCTGTACGTGATCGGCGCGCTGTTCATGACGGTCTTCGGCGCGGTGTACACCGTGATCGGCTACCGCCTGGTCGAGGCCCCCTTCTCGCTCCCGCAGGGCGTGATCGGTTCGATCTTCCTGGTCTACCTGGTCGGTACGGTCGCCTCGGCCGCCGCCGGGAAGCTCGTCGGGCGGCTCGGCCGGCGCGGGGCGCTCTACCTGGCGGTCTCCACCACCGCCGCGGGTCTGCTGCTCTCGCTCGCCGACTCGCTCGCCGCGGTCCTGGCGGGCCTGGTCCTCATCACGGCCGGGTTCTTCGCGGGCCACGCCGTCGCCTCCTCCTCGGTGAGCCGTACGGCGAAGACGGGCCGCGCGCAGGCCTCGGCGCTCTACCAGTCCGCGTACTACCTCGGCAGCAGCGCGGGCGGCACGCTCGGCGCGATCGCCTTCCACGCGGGCGGCTGGGCGGGTACGGTCCTGATCGGCCTCGTCGCGGTCCTCGGCGTGGTCTCCGTGACGCTGTACGGGAGCCACAGCGCGCGGGTCGCGGCGCGGCGGCCACAGCTCGCCGCGGCCTGCAACTGACTCGCTCCCGCGGACGTCCTGAGTCATAGGACTCGAGGGGGAGTTGACGATCATGAAGCGAATCATGGGTCGAATAGGGAAGAGAGCGGGAATCGCGACCGGTCTCACCGCGATGGTGGTCCCGATGACGATCGCGCTCGGTACGGCCCCGGCGCAGGCGGCGTCCTGCAACGTGACGACGGGGCCGTACCAGAAGCAGGTGGAGAAGTTCCTCGGCAGGACGGTCGACGGCCGCCAGTCGCTCGGCGACTGTCAGGCCATCCAGGCCTTCCAGCGCAAGCACGGCATCACCCCGACCATGGGGTACGCGGGGCCGCTCACCTGGCGCACGATGAACACGATGCTCCAGCAGAAGGCCGCCGGCACCAACCCCAACCGCTCGGGCGCCTGCCCGACCAACCGGGGCCGGATCGCCTGCGTCGACCTGACGCGCCAGCTGTCCTGGATCCAGGACGGCGCGCGCCTCAAGTACGGCCCGGTGCCGGTGCGTACGGGCAAGGACGGCACCGAGACCCGTACCGGCTCCAAGAAGATCTACTGGCGGAACATCAACCACTGGTCGACGATCTACCACGTCTCCATGCCGTACTCGCAGTTCTTCGACGGCGGCCAGGCCTTCCACTCGACGACCAAGTCCATGTGGAACCCGCCGGGTTCGGGCGGCTGCGTCAACATGCGGTCGGCCGACGCCAAGGCGTACTGGAACCTGCTCAGGAACGGCGACGACGTCTTCGTCTACGGACGCAAGCCGGGAACCTGACCCCGGCTGTCAGTCGGCTGCGGTAGCTTCCCTCTCACCGGCACCGAACGGGTGCCGGTGAGGGGTGAGTGGGGTGTGTACCCGATGAGTGACGCCGCGGCGGCGACGACCGACGAACTCGACAAGTACCGCAGGGAGCTGACCGGTTACTGCTACCGGATGCTCGGATCCTCCTTCGAGGCGGAGGACGCGGTACAGGACACGATGGTGCGGGCCTGGAAGGCCATCGAGACCTTCGAGGGCCGCTCCTCGCTGCGGTCCTGGCTCTACCGGATCGCGACCAACGTCTGCCTGGACGCGCTGAACGCGGGCAACAGGAGGGCGCGGCCCATGGACCTGACCTCCCCCACGCCGGTCGCCCAGGCGCAGCTCGTCAAGCAGCCGGAGATCACCTGGCTGGAGCCGATCCCGGACGGGCGGGTCCTGCCCTCGGTCGCCGACCCGGCGGAGACCGCCGTGAACCGGGAGACCGTGCGGCTCGCCTTCGTGGCCGCGCTCCAGCACCTGCCGCCCAAGCAGCGGGCCGTGCTCATCCTCCGCGAGGTGCTCGCCTGGAAGGCGAGCGAGGTCGCGGAGCTCCTCGACACCTCCGTCGCCTCGGTCAACAGCGCCCTCCAGCGGGCCCGCGCGACCCTGGCCGAGCAGGCGCCCGCCGCCTCCGACCCGGCGAACCCGCTGGACGAGGAGCAGAAGGCGCTCCTGGAGCGGTACGTCGCCGCCTTCGAGGGCTACGACATGAAGGCGCTGACCGCGCTCCTCCACGAGGACGCGACCATGTCCATGCCGCCGTACGACCTGTGGCTGCGCGGCCACGACGACATCGTGGGCTGGATGCTGGGCGTCGGCGAGGCATGCGCCGGCTCGAAGCTGGTGCCGACCGTGGCGAACGGCTCCCCGGCGTTCGCGCAGTACCACCCGGACCCGGCGGGCGGCTTCAGCCCGTGGGCGCTGATCGTCCTGGAGCTCCGCGAGGGCAAGGTCGCCGGGATGGACTTCTTCCTGGACACCGAGCGCTGGTTCCCGCTCTTCGACCTGCCGGCCCGGCTAGAGGCCCAGGGGCCCGTCCAGCCCGGTCAGCAGGAGCAGGGCCCGTAGCTCGGGTCCTGCTCCGTGGAAGCGGATGCGGTGGCCCCGGCGGCCGGCCGCGAGCTTCAGCCGGGCGAGGGCGTCGACGGCCGCGAGGTCGGCGTGCGCGAGCGCGCCGACCTCGCAGACGACGTCACCGGGCGGGGCCGCGCCGAGCTCGGCGCAGAGCAGGGCCACGTCGTCCCCGGTGGGGCGGGCGGGCAGGGTCACGACGAACGGTTGGCTGGTGTCCACATGCCTTGAGACCGAGCCTCGACCCGGAACTCATCGGTGATCGACTACCCCCTAGGCTCGCGATCATGACTCACGAACCTGTCGAACTGGTGATCTTCGACTGTGACGGTGTTCTGGTGGACAGCGAGCGGATCTACTGCCGCGTGGACCGGGAGGTGTTCGCCGCCCTCGGAGCCGAGTTCACCGAGGCCGAGGTGATCGACCGGTTCGTCGGCTCCTCGCACGAGATGCTCACCGCGATCGTGGAGGAGCGCAGGGGCCGTCCGCTGGAGCCCGACTGGCAGGCCCCCTTCAAGCAGCGGTACGAGGACGCCCTGGACGCGGAGCTGACGGCCGTGGAGGGCGTCGTGGACGTACTGGACGCCCTGGCCGTCCCGTACTGCCTCGCCTCCAACGGCAGCCACACCAGCATCCGCAAGAACCTGGGACGGGCCGGGCTGCTCGACCGCTTCGAGGGCCGGATGTTCAGCGCCCGCGACGTCTCCCGGGGCAAGCCGGCCCCGGACCTCTTCCTGCACGCGGCGGCCGGCATGGGCGTCCCGCCCGAGCGCTGCGCGGTCGTCGAGGACAGCCCCTACGGCGTCCAGGCCGCCCGCGCGGCCGGCATGCGCGCCTTCGGCTACTGCGGCGGCCTGACACGTGCCGATCGCCTGATGGGCCCGCGCACGGTGGTGTTCGACGACATGCGGGAGCTGTCGGTGCTGCTGGGAACCCCGCTCAGCTGACGGGGAACTCGGCGGTGTCGAGGGTGAGGCCGAAGGGGGCGGGGAGGTGGATCTCCATTCCGAACTTGACCGCGCTCAGCACGCGGTAGACGTCTCCGTTCGGCTCGCCATACAGGGTGACGGTTGGGCCGCCTGGCGCGAATGAGTCGATGAGGAGATAGAGCGGGATCCCGGCAGCGGCGTACCCGGCGGCTTTGCTGATGCGGTCATGGTTCCCATTCGACGGTGAGGTGACCTCGGCGACCAGTTCGACGTCGCCTGCCGCCACGTACTGGCCCGGCTCGTCGAGGGTTGCTGCTGGAAGAACGGCCAGGTCCGGAATGTACATACCCCTGCGCGCGGGAACGGCGATCGCCTGTGTCTGCACCACGGCCCAGTCCTCCGGGATCGTATGGATCAGACGACGATGTACGAGCGAGGCAATGAGGTTGTGCCGGCTGGCCGGTGACGGTGACACGGTGATGATCCCCTCGATGATCTCCACCTTGCAGCCCTCGGGTGCGTCCGTCTCCTCCCAGATCCGGACCAGGTCGTCCCACCCGTAGTCATAAGACGAGTGATCGACGGTGAGTGCGCCCATGGCGGTCTCCTCTATCGGTGCGTCACCGATCCCAGCATGCCGAACGGGACCGGCGCTGGTCCACCGGTCCCGTTCACCCGAAGGTGTCAGAGGTATATGCCCAGGGCGATCCTCAGGCGATGCGGTCCATGACGATCGGGGTCGGGGTGAAGGACGTGCCCTCCGCCGCGATGTCCCAGGAGTCGTTCAGGGACTTCAGGGCGTAGTCGAACTTCTCCGGGGTGTCCGTGTGGAGGGTCAGCAGGGGCTGGCCCGCCGTCACCGTGTCGCCCGGCTTCGCGTGGAGCTCGACGCCCGCGCCCGCCTGCACCGGGTCCTCCTTGCGGGCGCGGCCCGCGCCCAGGCGCCAGGCGGCGATGCCGATGTCGTACGCGTCGAGGCGGGTGAGGACGCCGGTCGACGGGGCCGTGACGACGTGCTGCTCGCGGGCGACCGGGAGGGTGGCGTCCGGGTCGCCGCCCTGGGCCGCGATCATCCGGCGCCAGACGTCCATCGCCGAGCCGTCCGCGAGCGCCTTCGCCGGGTCGGCGTCCTTGATGCCGGCCGCGTCGAGCATCTCGCGGGCGAGCGCGATCGTCAGCTCGACGACGTCCGCCGGGCCGCCGCCCGCCAGGACCTCGACCGACTCGCGGACCTCCAGGGCGTTGCCCGCGGTCAGGCCGAGCGGGGTCGACATGTCGGTGATCAGCGCGACCGTCTTCACACCGCTGTCCGCGCCGAGGCCGACCATCGTGTGGGCCAGCTCCTGCGCGTCCGCGAGATTCTTCATGAAGGCGCCGGAGCCGACCTTCACGTCCAGGACCAGCGAGCCCGTGCCCTCGGCGATCTTCTTCGACATGATCGAGGAGGCGATCAGCGGGATCGCCTCCACCGTGCCGGTGACGTCGCGCAGCGCGTAGAGCTTCTTGTCCGCGGGCGCCAGACCGTCGCCCGCCGCGCAGATCACCGCGCCGGTCGTGTCCAGGACGTGCAGCATCTCCTCGTTGGAGAGCAGCGCGCGCCAGCCCGGGATGGACTCCAGCTTGTCGAGCGTGCCGCCGGTGTGGCCGAGGCCGCGGCCGGAGAGCTGCGGCACGGCCACGCCGCAGGCGGCGACGAGCGGGGCGAGCGGGAGGGTGATCTTGTCGCCGACTCCGCCGGTGGAGTGCTTGTCGGAGGTGGGGCGGGAGAGCGAGGAGAAGTCCATGCGCTCGCCGCTCGCGATCATCGCGGCGGTCCAGCGGGCGATCTCCGTGCGGTTCATGCCGTTCAGCAGGATGGCCATGGCCAGGGCGGACATCTGCTCGTCGGCGACCACACCGCGGGTGTACGCGTCGATGACCCAGTCGATCTGCTCGGGGCTCAGCTCGCCCTTGTCCCGCTTCGTGCGGATGACGGAGATGACGTCCATGGTGGTGCCTCTTTCTACGCGCATAGAGGGGAAAGGGAGGAGCGACCCTTCCCATCGTGCCGGAAGGGTCGCTCCGAAGTACTACTTGGTGAGGTGGCCCGGGCCGAAGGCCTGCGGGAGCATCTCGTCGAGGGTCCGGAAACCCTGCGGCGTCTCCAGGACGAGCTCGGGGCCCCCGAACTCGTAGAGGAGCTGCCGGCACCGGCCGCACGGGACCAGGGACTCGCCCCGGCCGTCCACGCACACGAAGTGCGTGAGCCGGCCGCCGCCGGTCGCCTGGAGCTCGGAGACGAGCCCGCACTCGGCGCACAGGCCGAGGCCGAACGAGGCGTTCTCCACGTTGCAGCCGGAGACCGTCCGTCCGTCGTCCACACGGGCCGCCGCGCCGACCGGGAAGCCCGAGTACGGGGCGTACGCGTGGGACATGGCCTCGCGGGCCGTGACCCGCAGGGCCTCCCAGTCGGCCTCCGGAAGGGCCGTCGTCACTTGCCCTCGCCCTTCCGGTACGGCAGACCGTCCGCCTTGGGCATGCGCAGGCGCTGCGCCGACAGGGCGAGCACGAGCAGGGTGGTGATGTACGGGGCCGCGTCGACGAACTGGCTCGGGACCTCGTCGGTCAGCGCGTACCAGAGGAAGAAGGTGGCGGAGAAGCCGGCGGAGACCGCGGCGACCACGTACTTCTTCTTGTACAGCTGCCACAGCGCGGCGATCAGCAGGAGCACGGCGACCAGCAGCAGCAGCGCGTGGACGTTCTCGGCGCCGCCGCGGAGCTTGAGGCTGTCGGTGAAGCCGAAGAGGCCCGCGCCGAGCGCCATGCCGCCCGGCATCCAGTTGCCGAAGATCATCGCGGCGAGACCGATGTAGCCGCGGCCGCCGGTCTGGCCCTCCTGGTAGATGCCGGTGGCGACGATCGCGAGGAACGCGCCGCCGAGGCCGGCGAGGGCGCCGGAGGTGGTGACGGCGATGTACTTGTACTTGTACACGTTCACGCCGAGGGACTCGGCCGCGACCGGGTTCTCGCCGCAGGAGCGGAGCCGCAGGCCGAAGGCGGTGCGCCAGAGCAGCCACCAGGTGGCCGGGATCAGCAGGACGGCGACGACGGTCAGCAGCGACAGGTTGGTGACCAGGCCGCCGAGGATGCCGGCGACGTCCGAGATCAGGAACCAGTGTTTGCCCTGGAGATCCGCCAGCCAGTCGGAGAGTCCTGGGATGGTGATCTTGGTGATCTGATCGATGCGCGGGGACTGCTTGGAGGAGCCGCCCTCGGCCTCGGCGAACGTGAAGTTCGACAGGTACTGGGTGAAGCCGACCGCGAGGATGTTGATCGCCACACCGGAGACGATGTGGTTCACGTTGAACGTCACGGTGATGATCGCGTGCAGCAGACCACCGAGGGCGCCGCCGAGGAGACCGAAGAGGACACCCACCCAGGGGCCCCACTGGTAGCCGGCCCAGGCGCCGAACCAGGTGCCGAGCACCATCATGCCTTCGAGGCCGATGTTGACGACGCCCGCGCGCTCGGCCCACAGACCGCCGAGACCGGCGAGGCCGATCGGCACGGCGAGCTGGAGCGCACCGGAGACCTGACCCACGGAGGTGAGGTCGTTGGCCCCGGAGACGGCCCTGACGAGGGAGAAGAGCAGGAGACCGGCCGCGACGATCAGCATGATCCACGGCCAGGTGAGCTTGCGGCGTCCGCCGCCCTTGGGCGCGGCGCTCGGCTTGGAAACGGTGCTGGTGGTCACGCCGCCACCTCCTTGTCGGTCTTGATGGCGCCGCCGGCGGCGAGTTCCTCGCCGACCTTCTGCTGCTGGCGGCGGAGGCCGTAACGGCGGACGAGCTCGTACGAGACGACGACCGCGATCACGATGATGCCCTGCATGATCTTGGTGATCTCCTTCGGGTATCCGTACACGTCGAGGTTGCTGGACGCCTTGTCCAGGAACGCGAAGAGCAGGGCCGCGAAGAGGATGCCGACCGGGTGGTTCCGGCCGAGCAGGGCGATGGTGATGGCGGTGAAGCCGACACCGACGGGGAAGTCGAGGCTGTACGTGTGGGACTCACCGAGCAGCGTCGGCATGCCGGAGAGACCGGCCAGCGCGCCCGAGAGCAGCATCGCGGTGAGGACCATCTTCTTGGCGTCGACGCCGCTGGCCTGGGCGGCGGACTCGCTGGCGCCGGTGGCGCGCAGGTCGAAGCCGAACCGGGTGCGGTTGAGGACGAACCAGTAGACGACGCCGAGGGCGAGCGCGACGAAGGTGAAGCCGTAGATGACTCCGTTGCCCTCGCCCATGTCGATGCCCGGGAACCAGCCGGACTCGGAGATCTCACCGGTGGTGAGGTTGTTCGAGCCCTCGGGCTGGACGCCGAAGTTCTTCGGCAGGATCAGGTAGGCCACCAGCGAGGTCGCGATGGCGTTCAGCATGATCGTCGAGACGACCTCGGAGACACCGCGGGTGGTCTTCAGGATGCCGGCGATGCCGGCCCAGAAGGCGCCGGTGAGCATCGCGACGATCACGATCACCAGGATGTGCAGCGGGCCGGGCAGCTCGATCGAGGCACCGACGAGGGCCGAGACCATCGCCGCGAGCCGGTACTGGCCGTCGACACCGATGTTGAACAGGTTCATCCGGAAGCCGATGGCCACGGCCAGGGCTGCCAGGTAGTAGATCCCGGTCTGGTTGACGATCAGGACCTGGATGTCGGCGAAGCCGGCGTTGTCGATCATCAGCCGGATCGGCTCGATCGGGTCGAGGCCCGTCGCGAGCAGCACCAGCACGGTGAGCACGAACGAGGAGACCAGGGCGAGCACCGGTCCCGCCGCGCCCAGGATCAGCTTGTCCTTGTCGAACTTCATCATCGGGCGTCACCGTCTTCGGGCTGCTCTGCGTCGCCTTCGAGCTGACCGCTGGCCGCGCCGGTCATGGCGGAGCCGAGCTGCTCGGGCGTGATGGTGGCGGGGTCGGCGTCCGCGACGAGCTTGCCGCGGTACATGACCCGGAGGGTGTCGGAGAGACCGATCAGCTCGTCGAGGTCGGCGGAGATCAGCAGCACCGCCAGGCCCTCGCGGCGCGCGTCCCGGATGGCGTCCCAGATCTGCGCCTGCGCGCCGACGTCCACACCACGGGTGGGGTGGGCGGCGATCAGGAACTTGGGGCTGTGGCTCATCTCGCGGCCGACGATCAGCTTCTGCTGGTTGCCGCCGGAGAGGGAGGCCGCGGTGACGTCGATGCCCGGGGTGCGCACGTCGTACTCGCGCACGATCCGCTCGGTGTCCTTGCGGGCCGCCTTCGGGTCGAGGACGCCGCGCTTGGAGTTGGGCGCCTCGGTGACGTGGCCGAGGATGCGGTTCTCCCAGAGGGGGGCCTCCAGGAGCAGGCCGTGGCGGTGCCGGTCCTCGGGGATGTAGCCGATGCCGCCCTCGCGGCGCTTGCGCACGGAGACCTTGGAGATGTCCTGGCCGTCGAGCGAGATGACGCCCGCGTCGGGGGTGGCCAGGCCCATGAGGGCCTCGATGAGCTCGGTCTGGCCGTTGCCCTCGACTCCCGCGATGCCGAGGATCTCGCCCTTGTGGATCGTGAGGGAGATGTCGTCGAGCAGCTTGCGGCCCGCCGCGGGCTCCTCGTGGAAGGTCGCCCCGATCGACGGGTCCTCCGGTGCGGCGGTGGTCAGCGGGGCGGCCGCGACTCCGCTCTCGAGCAGCGTCAGGTTCTCGACCTGGAGCATCGGGACCTCGGTGACCGTGGACTCGCGGGTCTCCGGGGAGGGCAGCTCGCTGCCGACCATCAGCTCGGCGAGCTGCTTGGTGGTGGCGGTCTTCGGGTCGGCGGTGCCGACCGTGGTGCCGCGGCGGATGACGGTGATGTCGTCGGCGACCTTCAGGACCTCGCCCAGCTTGTGCGAGATGAAGATGACGGTCAGGCCCTCGGACTTGAGCTCGCGCAGGTTGTCGAAGAGCGCGTCGACCTCCTGCGGGACGAGCACGGCGGTCGGCTCGTCGAGGATGAGGATCTTGGCGCCGCGGTAGAGGACCTTGAGGATCTCCACGCGCTGCCGGTCGGCGACACCGAGGTCCTCGAGCAGGGCGTCCGGGCGGACCCCGAGGCCGTACGCGTCGGAGATCTCCAGGATCTTCTTCCGCGCCTTGGCGCCGATGCCGTAGAGCTTCTCGCCGCCGAGGACGACGTTCTCCAGGACGGTGAGGTTGTCGGCGAGCATGAAGTGCTGGTGCACCATGCCGATGCCGCGCGCGATGGCGTCACCGGGGCTGGAGAAGGTGACCTGCTCGCCGTCGACGGCGATGGTGCCCTCGTCCGGCTTCTGCATGCCGTAGAGGATCTTCATGAGGGTCGACTTGCCGGCTCCGTTCTCGCCGATGAGGGCGTGCACGGTGCCCTTGCGGACCGTGATGGCGATGTCCTTGTTGGCGACGACGCCGGGGAATCGCTTGGTGATGCCGTGCAGTTCTACGGCAGGGGGGCTGGACGCGTTGATGACGCACTCTCCTTGGCCGGAAGGAGTGGGAGCGGGAGGGCAGGGCGGGGCGAAGTTATCGTGCCAGGGAGACATCTACACGCGTAGCGCTGCCTAAAAATGAAAACCCGTAGGGGAATGGGGCCGGGGCCCGCCGTCGAGGTCCCGTCGTCCGCCCGAAGGGCGGGCCGGGCGGGGTCTGGTGCGTGCAGCTGCAAGGCGGAGGAGGGAGCCCATGCGGAGCATGAGCGACCGACGACAACGCGGCAGATGCGCGCACCAGACCCCGCCCGGCAGGCGGGGTCTCGACGGCAGGCCCAGGGCCCGGGATCCGGTGGGGGTGCCACCGGATCCCGGGCCCGGGCTCAGGTCGTGACCTGCTGGTCCTTACGGAGCGGTCTTGACCGTGATCTTGCCGTCGATGATGTCCTGCTTCGCCTTGTCCACGGCGGCGGTGACATCGGTCATCTTCTTGTACGCCGGGTTGGAGTCGGCCAGGCCGACGCCGTCCGTGGCGAGGCCGTAGCGGATCTCACCGGACTGCGGCTTGCCGTCCTGGACCGACTTGATCACGTTGAAGACGGAGTCCGAGACGTCCTTGGTGACCGAGGTCAGGATGTGGTCCTTGTAGGAGGCCAGACCCGCCTGGTTGTACTGGTCGGAGTCGACACCGATCGCCCACTTGCCGGCGGTCGCGGCGGCCTCGATCGAGCCGGAGCCGGCCAGACCGGCGGCGGCGTAGATCACGTCGGCGCCCTTGTCGAGCTGGCCCTGCGCGGCGGCCTTGCCGAGGTCGGGCTTCGAGAAGCCGTCGAAGTTCGGCGGCTGGGTCAGGTACTGGACGAGCACCTTCGCCTTGGGGTTGGTGTCCTTGACGCCCTGCGCGAAGCCCGCCTCGAACTTCTTGATCAGCGGAACCTCGACACCGCCGATGAAGCCGACCGTGCCGGTCTTGGACGCCTTGGCGGCGGCGACGCCGGCCAGGTAGGAGCCCTGCTCCTCGTTGAAGACCAGGTTGGCGATGTTCGGGCCGGTCTTCGACGTGTCGTCGATGAGGCCGAAGGTGGTCTTCGGGTAGGCCTTGGCGACCTTCTCGATCGCCGGCGCGTAGGCGAAGCCGACACCGATGACCGGGTTGTTGCCGGCGCGCGCGAGCGCGGTGAGGCGCTGCACCTTGTCGGCGTCGCCCTCGCCCTCGGACGGCTCGGCCTCGGCGCCCTTGACGCCGAGCTCGTCCTCGGCCTTCTTCAGGCCCGCGTAGGCGGCGTCGTTGAACGACTGGTCGCCGCGGCCACCGATGTCGTACGCGATGGCGGCCTTCGTCGCCTTCGCGTCCGCGCTCGGGCTGGAGCCGGAGTCCGTCGAAGACTTGCCGCACGCGGTGGCGGAGAGAGCGAGCGCCGCGGAGGCGATGCCCACGGTCGTGATCCTGGTGATCCGGCGCAAGAGGAGGGTCCCTTCAAGACTGACCGAAAGCGCCTCTTCCGGCGCTGGTTTCGCGGCGATCGTAACGCGCGTAGATGTCAGTTAAAGACCCGTTCATGAGTCGTTATCGGATCGTCGCGAACCGGCCAGCCGAAGCTACCGGGGGCGTTCGGCCCGGTACCGCCGGTTATACCGCCCGAGGAGGGCATCGGGACAGGGGCCGTACGGGCGACACGCCGGGCTGTGGGCCGACGGTGGGAAAAGCGGTGGGCCGGACGGATGACGGGGCTCCGTCCGGCCGGAAGCCGGTTCCCGGGGCTGTCCGACGGATCGGGTCGGACCGGGCCTGGGCGTGGCGCGGTGTCCCTCGGGGCCTGGTGGCGGCGCCCCTCAGGACCTGGCGGTGGCGTCCGTCAGGGCCTGGCGGTGGCGTCCAGCAGGGCCGCGGCCGTGAAGAGCTCCACCGCGGTCTCGATGCAGTTCTCGTCCACGTCGAAGTCGCCGGCGTGCAGGTCGCGGACCCTGGTGTCGCCGGGGGTGCGGACGCCGAGGCGGGCCATGGCGCCGGGGACGTGCTCCAGGTACCAGGAGAAGTCCTCGCCGCCGAGGCTCTGCTCGGTGTCCTCGATCGCATACGGTCCGCGGCGGGCGGCCATGGCGCCGGCGAGCAGTTCGGTGACGGCCGGGTCGTTGACGACCGGCGGGACGCCCCGGACGTAGTTCACGGTCGACTTCGCCCGGTGCAGGGTCGCGATCTCGTCGATCGCCGCGTGGACCAGGTCGGGCGCTTCGCGCCAGGTCGGCAGGTCGAGGCAGCGGACGGTGCCGGAGAGCTCGGCGTGCTGCGGGATGACGTTGCAGGCGTGACCGGCCTCGATGCGTCCCCAGGTGACCGAGAGGCCGGAGCGGGCGTCGACGCGGCGGGCCAGGACGGCGGGGACGTCGGTGGCGATCCGGGCGGCGGCGGTGACGAGGTCGGTGGTGAGGTGCGGGCGGGCGGTGTGTCCGCCGGGGCCGTCGAGGGTGACCTCCAGCCGGTCGCAGGCGGAGGTGATGGGGCCGGGACGGAGCCCGATCCGGCCCGCGTCCACCCTGGGGTCGCAGTGGACGGCGATGATCCGGCCGACCCCGTCGAGCACCCCGGCCTCGATCGCGTCGGCGGCACCGCCGGGCAGCACTTCCTCGGCGGGCTGGAAGAGGAGCCGTACGGCGTTCGGGAGGAGGCCCTGCCGGTCGAGTTCGGCGAGGACGAGCCCGGCGCCCAGGACGGTGGTGGTGTGGACGTCGTGTCCGCAGGCGTGCGCGCGGTTGGCCACGGTGGAGCGGTAGGCGACGGTCTTGACGTCGGGGATCGGCAGCGCGTCGAGGTCGGCGCGGATCGCCAGCATCGGCCGGTGACGGTCCGGGGTCCCGATGTCACAGATGAGTCCGGTGCCGCCCGGCAGGACCTTCGGCGCGAGGCCGGCCGCCTCCAGGCGGGCCTTGAGCGCGGCGGTCGTACGGAACTCCTGGTTGCCGAGCTCGGGGTGCATGTGCAAGTCCCTGCGGAACGCGATCAGTTCGGCGCGCAGGGGTGCGGACAGCGTTCCGGGCAGGGTGACGGAGCCTGGCTCACGGGACTTCAACTGGTTCACCTTTTGAAGGGTAGGCCCCTTCGGAGGTCAACTGCCCGTTGATCACGAAAAGTTCAGCCCGTTAGGGGAAAGAATCTCGGTTTGCCAGGCATGAAGCCCCTTCTGTGTGGGTACGCTCAGCCGAATTCGAGCCGGTCGACCGGAGAGGCCGCCCCGGCGGCCCGGGCGGTGAGCCGGTCGACCTCGTGGGCCGCCGTCCCCGCCACTCCGGACAGGAAGCCCTGGGCGCGCGGCGAGGCGGTCGCCCGCAGCCACTCGGGCGCGATCTCGATGACGGCGACCTTCACCCCCGTACCGGCGAGGGCCAGTGGCAGGGTGTGCACGACCGTGGACGGAAAGCTGACGACCGTCCGTCCGATGGGGCCGCGGCGGGCGATCAGCTCCAGGGGCAGATCGGGCCGGACCACCTGGAGACCGGTCTCGACCGCGATGGCGTGCAGCTTCTCGGCGCTCTCCCTGCGGTGCGCGAAGTAGCGGGTCGCGCCGTGCGCGCGGGCGAGTTCGCCGACGACCCGGGCGTAGTGTCCGGCGTCGACCACGCCCGTCTCGACGAGCGAGGTGCCCACCAGGTCCGCGCCGCCGGTGAGCAGCGGCGGGCCGAAGCGGGTCCGGGTCCAGGCGTAGGAGTTCTCCGTGACCTGGATGCCGGCCGGGGCCTCGACGGGCAGGGAGGTGAAGATCTCGACCGTACGGCCCCGGGCCGGGGCGAGGCGCCGCCGGGCCAGCGAGGTCACCGGGGCGAGGACCAGCTCGCGCGGGCCCAGGTTCCCCTTGCGGTGCCAGCGCACCAGGCGCTCGCCGCGGCCCAGCTGCGCCGCGAACTCCATGGTGGCGGTGCCGTCGTCGACGACGGTCAGGTGCCGGGGCGAGAAGAGCGTCAGGAGCAGCTGGACGTAGCGGGAGAACGGGTCGCCGATGATGACCCGCTCCGCCGAGCGCAGCGGCCCGGCGAGCTGCCGCAGGGTGCGGACGAGCGAGCCCCGGCCGCCGCGGGCCTCCTGCCAGCGGACGGTGAGGCCCTCGTCGCGGGCCAGCTGGGCCATCCGGCGCAGCTGGCCCCGCGACATGGGGTCGGTCGGCGAGAGGACGACGACCGTGAGGGGGGCGGGCGCGGCGTGCGCCGCGCCCGGAGGGGTGGCGTCCGTGGAGCGGGGCGCCGCACCGGGGGTGCCGGCGGACGTGCCGGCGGGCTCGCCCGAGTCGGTCCCGCCCGTGGCGGGTGCCTCGGGTGCGGGTGCTCCGGACACGGGTGCTCCGGGTGCGGGCGCCGCGCCGGGGGCCCGGTCGGGCGCCTGCGTGTGCGCCCATTCCAGGACGTTGAGGAGCTGGACCGGGCTCTCGACGAACGCCAGCTGCCCGGTCATGCGGCGACGTGCCCCTGGACCCGGCGGAGCTTCTTCATCGGGCCGAGCTCCGACTCGTAGACCTTCTTGACGCCGTCACCGAGGGCCGTCTCGATGGTGCGGATGTCGCGGACCAGGCGCTGGAGGCCCTGCGGCTCGACGGAGGCGGCCTGGTCGGAGCCCCACATGGCGCGGTCGAGGGTGATGTGGCGCTCGACGAAGGTGGCGCCGAGGGCGACGGCGGCGAGGGTGGTCTGGAGGCCGGTCTCGTGGCCGGAGTAGCCGATCGGGACGTTCGGGTACTCGTCCTTGAGCGTGTTGATCACGCGGAGGTTGAGCTCCTCGGCCTTGGCCGGGTAGGTCGAGGTGGCGTGGCAGAGCAGGATGTTGTCCGAGCCGAGGACCTCGACCGCGTGGCGGATCTGCTTCGGGGTGGACATGCCCGTGGAGAGGATGACCGTACGGCCGGTGGCGCGGAGCTCGCGCAGCAGCTCGTCGTCGGTGAGGGAGGCGGAGGCGACCTTGTGGGCGGGGACGTCGAACTTCTCCAGGAAGGCGACGGCCTCGGTGTCCCACGGGGAGGCGAACCAGTCGATGCCGCGCTTCTTGCAGTGCTCGTCGATGGCGCGGTACTCGTCCTCGCCGAACTCCACGCGGTGGCGGTAGTCGATGTACGTCATCCGGCCCCAGGGGGTGTCGCGCTCGATGTCCCACTGGTCGCGCGGGGTGCAGATCTCCGGGGTGCGCTTCTGGAACTTGACGGCGTCACAGCCGGCCTCGGCGGCGACGTCGATCAGGGCGAGGGCGTTGTCGAGCTCGCCGTTGTGGTTGATGCCGATCTCGCCGGTGATGTAGACGGGCTGTCCGGGGCCGGCGGTCTTGGAGCCGAAGGTGCGCAGACGGGTGCTCATGGTGCTGTTCCTTAAGAGTTGGGGATGCGGGGTGCGGGGGTGTCGAGCTCGGGTCCGAGGAGCCAGGCGGCGATCTCGCGGATCGCTCCGGAGCCGCCGGGGGTGACGGTGACCGCGCGGGCCGCGGCCCGTACGGAGTCGTGGGCGCTGCTCACCGCGACGGGCCAGCCGACGAGGTGGAAGCAGGGCAGGTCGTTGACGTCGTTGCCGGCGTAGAGCACGCGCTGCGGGTCGATGCCCTCGGCCTCGCACCACTCCTTGAGGGCCCGGTCCTTGCGGTCTATGCCGTGCAGGACGGGGATCTTGAGCTTGCGGGCGCGGGCGGCGACGACGGCGTTCTGTTCGGTGGAGAGGATGAGGACGGGGAGTCCGGCGCGGCGCAGGGCGGCGATGCCGAGGCCGTCGCCGCGGTGCGCGGAGACGAACTCGCGCCCCTCGGAGTCGAGGTGGACCCGGTCGTCGGTCTGGGTGCCGTCGAAGTCGAGGACGACGGCGTCGACGTCGGCGAAGCCGGGCGTGGCGGGCTCGTCGAGGAGCGGCGCGAGGGCCTTGGCGCGGGCGAGGTCGTGCGGGTCGTCGATCTCCAGGACCCGGGCGGGGTCGGTGACGACGAACTCGGTACGGCCGAAGAAGCGGTGCTTGTGCGTACGGAAGCCGGCCGCGTCCATGGCGTAGACGGCGCCGGTCTCCAGGTACTCGGGCTCCCGGTCCTGGCGGCGGGGGCGGTGCGCCTTGTCGTGGTTGACGCCGGTGGCGCCTTCCCGGTCGGTGTCGCGCCAGAGGAAGCCGTGGGACGGGGCGGCGGTGAAGGCCGTGTCGGCGGTGCCCGAGGCGACGCGCTCGGCGGTCTCGGCGACCTCGGCGGAGGTGAGGAAGGGGCTTGTGCACTGGACGAGGAGGACGACGTCGGCCGACCGGCCGTGGGTGGCCTCGAAGGCGTCCATCGCGTGCAGGACCGCCGCCTCGCTGGTGGCGGTGTCGCCCGCGATCTCGGCGGGGCGGTGCACGGCCTCGGCTCCGGCGGTGCGGGCCGCCGCCGCGATGGCGGCGTCGTCGGTGGAGACCAGGACGTGGGTGACCGGGCGGGCGCCGAGGCAGGCGCGGACGGCGCGGGCCACCAGGGGGACGCCGGCCACCGCGGCGAGGTTCTTGGCGGGGACGCCCTTCGAGCCGCCCCTCGCGGGGATCACGGCGAGCACGGTGGCCGTGGTCGTGGTCGTGGTGGCCATCAGAGTTCTCCAAGCCGGCGGATGACGGGGGCCACGCGCTGCACGCCGTGCCGGTACGCGCCCCGCGCCGCCTCCCGGACGATCCGGCGCAGGCCGCTCTCGCGGGGCTCCGGCGCGGTGACGTCCAGGCGGTGGCGGGCGAGGATCCCGGGCAGGTAGCCGGGGGCCGTCTCCGCTGTGTAGTAGGGGGTGATCGGGGGCAGCGCGGGGAGCGCCAGGAGTGCGGCGACCCGGTCGCGGGCCGCGTCGAAGGCCGCCTCGTACGAGCCTCCGGCGGCGGACGCGCTGCCGGAGGAGTCGCCGGCGGCGGAGTGGTCTCCGGCGGCGACGCCCTGCCGGGCGAGCCAGTGCTCGTCCGGGGTCGGGGCGAGGCCCTTGTCGAGCGCGTCGAAGGAGGTCAGCAGGCCGGAGCCGACGAAGTGGTGGTTGCCGAGCGCCTCGCGGACCCCGAGGTCGGTGAGGATCGCGGTGGGGATCCGGCGGTGGAGGGCTTCGAGGGCGGCCGTGGAGGAGACGGTGACCAGGAGGTCGGTGCGGTCGAGGACCTCGCCCATGTGCCCGTACACGAGACGGAAGTTGGCGGGCGGGTCGAGTTCGCGCACCAGCTTCTGGAAGGGGAACTCCTCCAGGTGCGTGGTGTGTTCGCCCGGCTTGGAGCGGAGCTTGAGGAGCACCTCGCGGCCCGGGTGGAGGCGGGCGTGGTCGATCAGCCGCCGCAGGACGTAGGTCCGTTCGGCCCGGGTGGCGGGCACGGACGGCTGGGCGGCGAAGACCAGGCTGTCGCGTCCGGCCTCGGGGGCGTAGGGGGCGCCGCCGAGGAAGGGCAGGGCGGCCTCGACGACCGAGTCGGCGCCGGCGCCGACGCCCTCGTAGACGCCGCGGAAACGCTCGGCGTCGTGGCGGGAGTTGGCGAGGACGACATCGGCGCCGTGGCGCAGGAGGAGCCCGTCGGTGAGCTTCTCGTAGACGACGCCGACGTAGCCGGTGACGATCACCGGGCGTCGCTCCAGGGCCAGGTCGGCCAGGCCCTGGAGGACGGCCCGGACGGTGCCGCCGACAAGGGCGAGGACGATCACGTCGTACCCTTCGCCGCGCGCCTCCGCGTCCCGTACGGCGCGCAGGAACTCCGCGCCCGTCACCTCGCCCGGGGTGGTCGTGGACACCCCGGTCTCGGCGAGTTGGCGCGCGGTGGGCGTGGCCCGTCCGCGCAGGACGTAACCGGTGGGTTCGGCTGTCGCCGTGGTGATGCGGCGCGCGGTGAGGGCGCCCCATTTCCACCGGGTGTCGGAATCGGCGAGTACGGCGACCCGTACCGCTTCTCTGCTGCTTGCTGGCACGTCGAGGACGCTAGAAGGGCATTCCGCTTTCCGGCCCAACTGGACCACAACAAAGGGTGAACAGCGCACCTCCGCCTTCTGAAGCGGCCCGGGACATGGCCGGAATTCGGCCGGAGAAGGGGCGGATTTCCCTTCGGGTAAAGGTGGTTAAGCGGCCCGCCGCTTGGTGTTCACCAGATATCTCCCCACCGGTCGGGGGGAATGCCGGGTCGGCACCTAGCGTCGGCCGCGTGGTCAAGCTCTCCGTGGTCGTGCCGTTCTTCAACGTGCAGACATATGCCCCCGACACCCTCACAAGCCTGCGTGCCAACGCCCGCGAGGACTTCGAGTTCCTGCTGGTCGACGACTGCTCGTCGGACGGGACCCCGGAGCTCCTCGAGCGGGCCGCGCGGGAGCTCCCGGGTGCCGTCCTGATCCGTCACGAGCGCAATGAGGGACTCGCCACGGCACGTAACACCGGCCTGGACGCCGCCCGCGGCGAGTACCTCACCTTCCTGGACGGCGACGACTGGCTCGCCCCCGGCTACTACGAGCGCCTCGTCGCCGCGGCCGAGGGGCTCGGCTGCGACTTCCTGCGCACCGACCACGTCTCCGTCTCCGGCCGCGACCGCGCGGTGCACCGGGCGCCGGTCCCCCGCCGCGGCGAGGTGCTCGACCCCCGGGACGCGATACTGCCCGCCCACCGGACGACCTCGGTCGACTACCCGTACGCGTGGGCCGGGATCTACCACCGGCAGCTCCTGGAGCGCGGACTCCTCCACTTCCCGCACGGGCTGCGGACGGCCGAGGACCGGCCCTGGATCTGGAAGCTGCACCGCGAGGCGGAATCGTTCGCGGCGATCGGGGAACTCGGCGTCTTCTACCGGCGCGGAGTCGCGACCTCGCTCACCCAGATCGGCGACGTCCGCCAATTGGATTTCATCCGCGCATTCGACCAGGTGATCGAGGAAACGGCGAAGGATCCGGCCGCGGATCTCCTCCTTCCCAAGGCCGTGCGGACTTATTGCGCACTGATTTCCCATCACATCGGCGCGATCGGGCGATTCGAACCCGAGGTGGCGCGGCAGCTGAAGGCGATGAGCGCGGGCGCGCTGCGACGGATGCCGCAGGGGGTGCTCGACGAGGCCCTGGCGGCGATGGGCGGGGACCGCGCCACGATGCTCCGCAGGCTGCGGAGGCGGCGCCCGGCCCCACCGCCGGCGGCACCGGACCCGGCACCGGTCGCCGTGTCGGTGTCGGGTTCGGCGTCGGCGTCGGCGTCGGGCTCGGTGTCGACGCCCGCGCCCGCGCCGGTGTCGACGTCCGGAGCGGCCGCGAGCGGTTCCCCGGAGGTGGCGGCATGAGCGCCCGAAGGACCACCCAGATCTTCTGCGCCTCCACCCTCTACGGGGCGGCGACGCTGGCCGCCGCGCTGGACAGCGGCTGCTTCGGCCGGGCCGAGCGCCGGATCCTCCTCGTCACCAACAACGCGGCCGTCCCCGAGACGACCCCCGCCGTCGACCAGGCCGAGGGATTCGAGCGGCTCCGCGACCGTTTCGACTCCGTCGTCTCCTGGAACGAGACGATCTCCCCGCTCCACCCGGCCGGCTGGACTCCGCGCCCGAGCGACCTGCCGATGCTCCAGCGCCATCTGCGACGGCTCTGGCGGCTCGGCGACGACCGGGTCGAACTGGCCCTGGAATCGATCCAGGTGACCCCCGCTCTCGCCATCGCCCAGCTGCTGCCCGAGGCCTCGATCACCGTGTACGCCGACGGGCTGATGAGCTACGGGCCGACCCGCAACAAGATCGACCCGCTGATCGGCGGCCGGGTCGGCCGGCTGCTCCACCTGGACCTCGTCCCCGGGCTCGCACCCCTGCTGCTCGCGGAGTTCGGAGCGGTGCCGGAGACCGTACCGGTGGAGGCGTTCACCAAGGTCGTCGAGGAGCTGGCCGGTCCGGCCCCCGCGGCCGCGGCGGAGGGCCCGGCGCTCCTCCTCGGCCAGTACCTGGCCGCCCTGAACCTCCTCACCGCCGCCGAGGAGGAGGAACTGCACCTGCGGATGGTCCGCGGCGCCGTCGCCCGGGGCCACCGCAGGCTCGTCTTCAAGCCGCACCCGACGGCCCCGGACGCCTGGTCGCGGACGCTGGTGGACGAGGCGGAGCGGCTCGGCGCCGAGCTGACCGTCGAGGACCGGCCCGTACTCGCCGAGGTGCTCTACCGCGAGCTGCGGCCCGCCCTCGTGGTCGGCTGCTTCTCCACCGCGCTGCTCACCGCGCACACCTTCTACGGGCTGCCGGCCGCCCGGGTCGGGACGGGCGCCCTCCTGGAGCGGCTCACCCCGTTCCAGAACAGCAACCGGATCCCGCTCACCGTCGTGGACGCGGTCGTCCCGCCCCTGGAGGAGGACGGCGCGGACGGGCCGGACGGTCCGGCCCCGGACGTGGCGGGCCTGAACGACCTGGTCGCGGCCGTCGGCTTCGCGATGCAGCCGAAGATCCGGGCGGACCTGCGGGAGGCGGCGGCACGGCACCTGTCGGGCCCGCTCGCCGAGCGCACCCGGCACCACTTCACCCGCCGCCGCCTCACCGTCCTGAACCTGCCGGGCGGCCTGCCCGTCCCCCGGCACCCGAAGGTCCGCCGCCTGGCGCGCCGCGCCCTGCGGCTGCGCAAGGCGCTGCGGAAGCAGGGGACCCGCAAGTAGGGGCCGCAAGTAAGGGGTGGCCCGCCAGTAAGGGGTGGCCCGCCAGTAAGGGGCCGCCAGTAAAGGGCCACCAGTAAGGGGCCCATGCCCAGGGAGCCCTCGCGCAGGGTGCCCGTCAACAGAAAAGCCAGGGCCCGGGACCCGTGCGGGGGTCCCGGGCCCTTCCCACCGGCTCAGGCGCGGACGATCGACTCCTGGATCTCCGTCACCCACTGCGACCGGTCCTCGGGGCACTCCAGGTACAGCTCGCGCGCGTAGTGCTCCGACTCGTAGCCGTTGGTCTCCATCCAGCGGGCCAGGGTCTGCGCGGTCGGCAGGATGGTGTCCATCGAGCCCCGGTGGACGATGGTCGCCGCCTGCTCGATGCCGGGCAGGACGTGCACCTCGACGCCTTCCACGGCCGTGCCCTCGGGCACGGTCATGCCGGCGTGCACGACGACCGAACCGTCCCCCTTGCCCGCGTCCTCGTAGTACGCGATCGCCGGGCCGAAGCCGGTGAGACCCGCGGCCTCCAGACGGCCGCACAGCTCCTCGTACAGCGGGCCGATGGCCGGGCCGATGTCGTGCGGGCCGAAGCTCGCGACGACCGTGCTCAGCTCGGCGATCCGCACGGCGGGGATCTTCTTGACGACGACGTCCTGGGTGGACATGCGTCCCTCCGTCTCGATGGCTCGGAGCCGCGCGCCGACCTGGGCGAGCCGGGCCCGCGCCGCCTCCATGGCCGCTTCCAGCTCGGCCTGGCGCAAGCGCAGCATGCCCCGCAGCTCGTGCGCGTCGAACCGCTCGTCGAGGATCGCCCCCACCTGTTCGAGGGTGAAGCCGAGATCCTTGAGCGCGATGACGCGGTTGAGCCGGGCCAGCTGCTCCGCGGTGTAGAAGCGGTAGCCCGTGTGCGGGTCGACCCGGGCCGGGCGCAGCAGTCCGATGGCGTCGTAGTGACGCAGCATGCGGACCGACACCCGCCCGTGCCGGGCGAAGTCTCCGATGGTGAACATGACGACTCCCACGGAACGGCCTCACACCGTGTCAGGGTCAAGCGGGCCGGGTCGGACGGAGGGTCAGGCGCTGCCCAGCGAGAGCTTCGCGGCGAAGCCGAGGAAGAGCGCGCCCGCAGCCGAGGTCGCCCCGGCGGAGAGCCGACGGCGGCTCCGGAACGCGGCCGAGAGCCGTGTCCCGCCGAATATCAGCATCGTGAGGTAGAGGAAGCTGCCGATCTGGAGCAGCGTGCCGAGGACCAGGAAGGAGAGGGCCGGGTACGCGTAGGCCGGGTCCACGAACTGCACGAAGAAGGAGATCAGGAAGAGGATCGCCTTCGGGTTGAAGAGGCTGATGATCAGCGCGCGGCGGTACGGGTTCTCCCCGGGTGCGGTGGCGGAGGCGGCCTGCTCCGGCTCCTCGCCCGCCGCCTCGCCGCGGCCGCGCCACATGGCCCACGCGGCCCGCAGCATGCCGATGGCCATCCAGGTCAGATAGCCGGCGCCCGCGTACTTCACGATCATGAAGAGGAACGGGGTGGTCTGGAGCAGCGAGGCCGCACCGAGCGCGGCGAGCGTCATGAGGACCGCGTCGCCGGTGAACACCCCGGCGGCGGCCTTGTACGCCGTCCGGCTTCCCTTGCGGGCGGCGACGGAGAGCACGTACAGCGAGTTCGGCCCCGGCAGAAGGATGATGAGGACGAGCCCCGCGAGATAGGTCGGCAGATCGATGACACCCAGCATGGAGCGGAGTGTCGCACACGGGTGCGACACTCCGCTGTGACCTGCGTCCACGGGCCGTTCGCCGGTCCTGGAGGGCGCCGGCGGGGAGGGTCCCGGAGGGCGCCGGCGGGGAGCGTCCTGGAAGGCGCTGGTGGGGACGACGTTCCTAGAAGGCGTCGGTGGGGACGTAGGTGCCCCACACCTCGCGCAGCGCGTTGCAGACCTCGCCGACGGTCGCCCGCGCCCTGAGCGCGTCCTTCATCGGGTAGAGGACGTTGTCCGTGCCCTCCGCCGCCTTCTTCAGCTCCACGAGCGCCGCGTCCACGGCCGCCTGGTCCCGCTCGGACCGCAGCTTGGCGAGACGCTCGGCCTGCTGGGCCTCGATCGCCGGGTCGACGCGCAGCGGCTCGTAGGGCTCCTCGACGTCGATCGTGTACCGGTTGACACCGACGACGACCCGCTCGCCGCTGTCCGTCTCCTGCGCGATCCGGTACGCCGAACGCTCGATCTCGCCCTTCTGGAAACCACGCTCGATCGCGGCGACCGCCCCGCCCATCTCCTCGACCTTGGCCATCAGCTCAAGCGCCGCGGCCTCCACGTCGTCCGTCATCTTCTCGACCACATACGAGCCGGCGAACGGGTCCACCGTCGCCGTCACGTCCGTCTCGTAGGCGAGGACCTGCTGCGTACGGAGAGCGAGGCGCGCGGACTTGTCCGTCGGCAGCGCGATCGCCTCGTCGAAGGAGTTCGTGTGCAGCGACTGCGTGCCGCCGAGGACGGCCGCGAGGCCCTGGACGGCGACGCGGACGAGATTGACCTCGGGCTGCTGGGCGGTCAGCTGGACGCCGGCGGTCTGGGTGTGGAAGCGGAGCATCAGCGACTTCGGGTTCTTCGCCCCGAACTCCTCCTTCATCACCCGCGCCCAGATCCGGCGGGCGGCACGGAACTTCGCCACCTCCTCCAGGATCGTCGTACGCGCCACGAAGAAGAAGGACAGCCGCGGCGCGAAGTCGTCCACGTCCATCCCGGCCGCGACCGCCGTACGCACGTACTCGATCCCGTCCGCGAGCGTGAACGCGATCTCCTGCGCGGGCGAGGCCCCCGCCTCCGCCATGTGATAGCCCGAGATCGAGATCGTGTTCCACTTCGGGATCTCGGCCCGGCAGTACTTGAAGATGTCCGCGATCAGACGCAGCGAGGGCTTCGGCGGGAAGATGTACGTGCCCCGCGCGATGTACTCCTTCAGCACATCGTTCTGGATCGTCCCCGTCAGCTGATCCGCCGCGACACCCTGCTCCTCACCGACCAACTGGTACAGCAGCAGAAGCAGCGAACCAGGGGCGTTGATCGTCATCGACGTCGACACCCTGTCCAGCGGAATCCCGTCGAACAACACCCGCATGTCGTCGATCGAGTCGATCGCCACACCCACCTTGCCGACCTCACCCGAGGAGATCGGCGCGTCCGAGTCGTGGCCCATCTGCGTCGGCAGATCGAAGGCGACGGAAAGACCCATCGTGCCGTTCGCGATCAGCTGCTTGTACCGGGCGTTCGACTCCGTCGCCGTACCGAAACCCGCGTACTGCCGCATCGTCCACGGCCGACCCGTGTACATCGAGGGATACACACCACGCGTGAACGGGTACGAACCCGGCTCGCCCAGCTTCTCGGCGGGATCCCACCCCTCCAGAGCCCCCGGCCCGTAGACCGGCTCGATCGGCAGCCCCGACTCCGACTCGCGCGCCATGTGTTGTGCCTTCCGATAGACCTGCTACTCAGCGGTACCGACCCTCGCGACGGACTGTAGCGGCGGGCGTGCGGCCGATGGAGGGCAGCACGCTGGGACCTTCCTCACAGGATGCGCGCTTCCGTACGCACGTGCGCAACCGGACGCGCGTGGGGAGCATCCCTACGTACACACGACTCGTCCCGGGGGGCAACGATGAAGCGGTCTTCGGCCGTCATACGCAGAGCGGTACTGGCAGCGGCGGCGGTGGCACTCGCCACCGGCTGTACGGCCCAGGCGGCCGGAACGGGAGGCGGTGGCGGCGCGAGCCCGTCGTCGAAGGCACCGACGACCGCCGCCCCCACCCCGACGACGGACGACAAGCCGCCGTCCCCCTCCGCCTCCTCCACCACGCCCGCCACTCCCACCGCTCCCGCCACTCCCGACACCGAGGAGCCGGCGCCCAAGGCGCTCATGGGCGACGGCGACGAGAGCGAGCAGGTGCGCGAGCTCCAGGCGCGGCTGCGGCAGCTCGACTACTTCGACCGGGCCCCCACGGGCTTCTACGGGACGATGACGGCGGGCTCGGTCAAGGCGTTCCAGAAGAAGCAGGGGCTGCCGCTGACGGGCTCGGTCGACGAGGTGACCTGGCAGCGGCTGCTCGCCGCGAGCCGGAAGCCGACCGCCGACGAGCTGAAGCCGTCGACCACGAACAAGCTGGACACCCCGGACGCGCGCTGCATGACCGGCCGGGTGCTGTGCATCAGCAAGGAGAGCAGGACCCTCGCCTGGATGATCGACGGCCGGGTCGTCTCGTCCATGGACGTCCGCTTCGGCTCGGAGAACACCCCGACCCGCGAGGGCACGTTCAGCGTGGGCTGGAAGGCCCGCAAGTGGACGTCGACGATCTACCACACGCCGATGCCGTACGCGATGTTCTTCAGCGGCGGCCAGGCGGTGCACTACTCGGCGGACTTCGCGGCCCGCGGCTACAACGGGGCCTCGCACGGCTGCGTCAACGTCCGGGACCGGGCGAAGCTCTCGGCCCTCTTCGACCAGGTGAAGGTCGGCGACAAGGTCGTCGTCCACTGGTAGACCCGGGAAGGAGCGGGAGGAGCGGGAGAAGAAGGGGCGCGGGTGGGACCGGGGGAACGTGCCCCACCCGCGCCGGGTGCGCCGAGCCGTAGGTACGGGGGGAACCCCGGCTCGTTGCGCGGCCGATGACCAGTCGGCTCACTCAATACTGCGCCGCCGGCCCGAAAAGTGTCACACCTGGAACGAGAAGGGCTCAGCGACGGATCGTGTCCGGGTCCCCGGAGTCGCGGTTCCGGCGCTCGTTCGCGCCGTCGCCCGTGCCGTCGTCCGTACCGCCGCTACCGCCGCGGTTGTCGTTCCGGCTGCCGTCCCGGGAGTCGTCACGGCTGCCAGCACCGTCCCCTTTGCCGTCGTCCTTGCCGTCGTCCTTGCCGTCGCCACTGCCGTCCTCCCGGGGATCGGCGGACGCGCCGGACCCGCCCGACCCGCCCGTACCGCCGGAGAGGATCCGGTCGCAGTACCGCCGCAGGGTCTCGCCGCTGCGCAGGTTGCTCGTGAGCTGCCGGCGGCCGGCCTCGTCGAGCCGTCCCGAGCGGAAGTCCCGGCAGGCGTTGAGAGCCTTCTCCCTCAGCGCCGTGCCGCCGTCGACGCTCTTGCTTCCGCCCGGGGTCGGCGTCGTCCTGCCGGGCTCCGGGGTGTGCCGGCCGGTCGGCGGCGAGGTGAGCGACGGGGACACGGGCGATGACGGGGAGGAGGAGACCCCGGGCGAGGGGGACGAGCCGGGGTCGGTGTCGTCCGGTGCCGGCGAGGGCGACAGGGGGTCCTTCTGCACGGAGCCCGAGACGATCGGGTCCGGGCTCTCCACGGCCGTGACGGAGCTCGCAGGCTCGGGGCCAACCAGCGGCAGCACGCCCGTGCCCGCGGCGACGGCGACCCCGCCGACCGTGACGGCGGCGACCGCGGCGGCCAGTCCGTACCGTACGGAACGGCCCCAGCGGCGTGCGGGCGCGGTGACCGGAGCGAGCCGCACCCGGCCCAGTTCGGCGAGGTCGGTGCGGTCGCCGTGGTCGGTGCGGAGGGTGCCGTGCGGGGCGGCGGCCGCGGCGAGGGCGGCGCGTTCGGCGGTGGCCCGGCGGAAGGCGGCCAGTGCCGCCGCTTCCCCGGGCAGTTCGACACCGCCGGCCCGGGCGGCCCGCGGGCCGGGGACGGTGGCGTGCTTACGGGCCGATTCGAGGGCCTCGGCGAGGCGCCGGACCTCGGATCGCGCGGGGTCGTCGAGGGCGTCGACCGGCTCGCCGCGGAGCAGCCGCTCCGCGGCCTCCTGGTCGAGCCACTGGTAGCGCTCGTCGGCCATCACATGTCCTTCTGCGTACGCGGACGTGAATGCGTCACACCGCCGGGGGCCACGGACCCCGGCCCGCGCCCGCGTTGCGGAGGCACACCCTCCAGGGGGACGACGTCTCCGTCGGCCCCGAGGAGTTCGGCGAGTTTCTTGAGGCCCCGGTGCGCGGCGGTCCGTACGGCTCCGGGTCGCTTCCCCAGGGTGTCGGCCGCGCTCTTGGCGTCGAGGCCGACGACGACGCGCAGGACGACGGCCTCGGCCTGGTCCTGGGGGAGTTGGGCGATCAGTTGCATGGTGTGGCTCGTGGCCAGGGCTTCCAGCGCCTCGCCCGCGGTGTCGGACTCGGCCGGCTTGTCGGTGAGTTCGGTCTCGTCGGCTCCCACGGCGGGGCGCCTGCCGCGCATCCGGATGTGGTCGAGCGCGCGATTGCGGGCGATCCGGGCCGCCCAGCCGCGGAAGCGGTCCGCGTCGCCGCTGAAGCGGTCGAGGTCGCGCGCGATCTGGAGCCAGGACTCCGAGGCGACATCCTCGGCGTCGCCGTCGCCGACCAGTGTGCGTATGTAGCCGACCAACCGAGGATGCACGGCGCGATACACAGTACGGAACGCGTTCTCGTCCCCGTCCTGCGCAGCGAGCACCGCGGCGGTCAGCTCCGCGTCGTCCCCCAGCACTCCCCAAACCCTGTTCGTCGGTCGCGTCGTCGCGTCATCGCGGCTGGTCACCACCGCCACGCTGGCTCGCGCATCTGCACGCTACGTCGTGCTCCGGCATCACGTCCATGCGATCCGGGGTCTTTGTACAACTTGCAACCTCAAGACGGGGGGTGTGGCGCGCACATGACGCACGTGCGGGTGCACGTGCCGGTGTGACATAAAGCGCACCCCCGGCGCTGTATGGAGTACGGAGCCGTGCTGCGGCTCCGTGGACGACGACCGGGGCCTCTCCTGTGGGGGGTGGCGGCCCCGGTCGTCTCCCATTTCCCCCCTTCTCTCCCGATTCATCACCGGCCCTGGGAGTACTACGCCCTCCCACTGTCAACCGAAGGTTGACGCTGGAGGGGTGTCAACCTAGGGTTGCCTCATGACGAATCCAGTCGGTCCGAACGTCCCCGTCCGTCTCGACGAGCTCATCGACGCGATCAAGAAGGTCCACCCCGACGCCCTGGAGCAGCTCTCCGGCGCGGTCATCGCGGCGGACCACCTCGGCGATGTCGCCGATCACCTCATCGGCCACTTCGTGGACCAGGCCCGGCGCTCCGGCGCCTCCTGGACCGACATCGGCCGCAGCATGGGCGTCACCCGCCAGGCGGCCCAGAAGCGGTTCGTCCCCAAGGAGCCGGACACGGAGAAGATGGACCCGAACGCGGGGTTCAGCCGCTTCACCCCCCGGGCGCGGAACGTGGTCATGGCCTCCCAGAACGAGGCCACGGCCGCCGGCAACGACGAGATCCTCCCCGCCCACCTGGCCCTCGGCCTCCTCGCCGAGCCCGAGGGGCTCGCGGCGTACTGGATCACCGCGCGGGGCGTGACCCTCGACCAGGTCCGCGAGGCCGTCACGGCGACCCTGCCGCCGGCCGTCGCCGAGGCACCCGCGCTCGTCCCGTACGACGCGGCGGCGAAGAAGGTCCTGGAGCTGACGTTCCGCGAGGCCCTGCGCCTCGGCCACAACTACGTCGGCACCGAGCACATCCTGCTGGCGCTCCTGGAGCACGAGGACGGCGCGGGCGTGCTGAGCGGCCTCGGCCTCGACAAGGCCACGGCGGAGCGGGAGATCGCCTCGGCGATCGCCTCGCTCACGATCCAGGCCCCGGAGACCGGCCAGGAGCCCGGCCAGGGGTCCTGAGGTCGGCCCCGGCCAGGAGTCCGGCCAGGTCCTGAGGCCGGCCCCCGGCCAGGAGTCCTGATGCCGGCCCGGCCAGCAGGAGTCCTTCTGGGGCCGGCCGGTCAGGCGGTGCGGGCCCGGCGCGAGACGACCGCGCGCAGCACCCGGCCGCCCTCGACGGAGAGCTCACGGACCCGGCGCAGTCCGGTCGGGCCGTGGGCGGCCGATTCGAGGACGGCCTGCTGCCGGCGGAGCTCCCCGGCGAGCAGCGGGCCCGCACCGTCCGCGTCCCCGGCCCGGCAGCGCTCGACGAGCCCGTCGGGCACCCCGGCCGCGTCGAACCGGCCGTGCAGGTCGAGGGCGGTGACGGAGCAGGCGCCGGCCCAGGCGCGCAGGGCCTCGGCCGTCCACGCCGGCGGAGCGGTCGCCAGCATCTCCCGTACGGCGCCCTCTCCCGTACCGTCGCCGCCCTCGGCGTCCAGTTCGGCGAGGGCCTTGGCGGCGGCCTCGCCCCAGGCTCCCCCGTCGCCGCGCGCGACGGCCGCCCACACGGGGCGCAGGGCGTCGCCCCGGTCGGCGGCGAGCAGGGGCAGACAGCGGTCGAGGCAGGCGAGACCGGCCGCGGCCAGACCTCGTTCGTCGGCCCCGTCGATCAGTTCCAGCAGGCTCCGGCTCGTCGCCGACGTCATGGACGCCTCCTCGCCACCCGATGCGGACGCAGTACTTCCCCTACTGCGCCGGGGGGCGCTTTTTCGTCACTGCGCGGCCGAAATCATGCCAGTGACCTTGGTGTGCTGCATAGAGGTCAGACGCCGGACGAAGAGGATCGCGAGGACGGCGGCGGCGGCGTCCAGCAGGTAGCCGGCGAGGGACCAGGCCGTGGCGGTGGCGAGGGCGTCGACGGTCTCCGCCCGCCTGTACAGCAGCACAGCGATCCGGTTCACGACCGCGCCGGCGACCCAGACCGTCCACCAGCTGTTGAGGAGCGCCAGCTCGCCCCTGCCGTCGGCGGCGTACGGCTGCCAACGGCTGGCCCGCCAGATGTCGACGGCGACCCCGCGCGGGATCCAGAGGTTGGCGATGGGGATGAACCAGCCGCCGATGGCCCAGCCCGGCCTCCGACTCAGGTCACCGGCCCAGACCTCGGCGTTCCTCCGCAGCCGGTGGAACCAGATGATGAAGACGATCGCGGTCGCCCCGTACAGGGTGGCGGCCACGCTGTAGGCGAGGTTCAGGTTGATCCCGACGAAGGTCGTCGCCCAGAGTGCCTCGTCCGGACCGGACAGCGCCCGGATCTCAGCGGCGGCGAGCGGCAGGTCGAAGGCGAGGTTGAGCGCGAGCAGGACGACGACGGCATACGAAAGGCCGTTCGAATTGCGGAGCTGCATGGGTGTGCGGTTCCCCCCAGGAACGTGCGCCGCCCCTCCCCGAGGCGCCGGCGGCGGCTGCGCGGCCGCCGCCGGGGGAACGTACGCGACCCGGAACGATCGCGTCCACGGGGAATGCCAGGTCGCCTCAGCGCACCTTCGCCGCGAGCGCCCTGAACTGGTCCCAGGTCAGCGTCGGTTTCGCCGGGTCCCACACCTTCTGGGCCAGCGCCGCTAGCGGCAGCCGGATCCCGTCCGCCACCTGCGCCTGCGTCTGGGCGCCCGACAGGTCGCACCAGACCGCGAAGCGCGCGCCGAGGATCTGGGGGTCGTACCGGGCCGGGACCGGCGTCGTGCCCCGCAGCACCAGCGGCGTCCACTGCTCGTAGATGCGGCGCCCGGTGGGGTACGTGAACTGGTTCGGCTCGCCGAGGACGTAGTAGAGGAACTCGTCGTTGAGGTTCACGACCTTGCGGCCCTCGGCCAGGTACTCGGCCGGCGGCCGGGCCCCGATCTCCTTGCCGGTCCAGTACTCGACCTCGATGCCCTTGTCGGCGTTCACGACCCCGCCCCGGAAGAAACCGTCGTTCCAGGCCTTCGCCACCTTGCCCGCGTCGCGCACCACCGCCGCGCGGTCGTTCAGCCAGCCCTCCGCCAGGTCCTGGACGCTCGCCTGGGGGCCGTACTTCTGGCGGGCCGCCGTGGCCAGCTGCGGATAGGAGGCCTCCGGGGAGCGGACGGTCAGCGCCTGGTACTCGTCGGCGCCGACATGGAACCAGCCGCCGGGGAAGAGGCTCGCGTACTCGCGCAGAAGCTCGTCCACGAGCTGCGCCGAGGCAGGCTTGGAGATGTCGATCGCACCCTGGCGCGGGACCCCCTGGACATTGAGCAACCGCAGGTCGGGGTAGGCGCGCAGGACGGCGCCGAGGTGTCCGGGCGAGTCGATCTCGGGCACGACGGTGATGTGCAGGGTCTGCGCGAGGGCGAGGATCCGGCGCACCTCGGCCTTGGTGAGGTGCTGGGCCGAGACGATCTCGGGGTGGGTGTCCGAGGCGATCCGGAAGCCCTGGTCGTCGGAGAAGTGCAGACCGAACTGGTTGAGCTTGAGGTCGGCCATCTCCCGGAGCCGGGCCTCGATCCACTCCGCGGTGAAGAACTTGCGGGCGATGTCGAGGTTCAGTCCGCGCTGGGGCTTCGCGGGGGCGTCGATGACGGTGCCCTCGGGCATCGCGCCCGAGCCCTTCACCGACTGCTTGAGGGTGCGGGTCCCGTAGAAGACGCCCGCCTGGTCGGGTCCGGTGATCCTGACCCGGTCGTCGCGGGTGGTGAGCGTGTACGACTCGGGGGCGCCCTTGCCGCCGAGGGCCAGCTCGACGTCGCCCGCGCGGGCGGCGACTGTGCCCCGGTACGCGATCTTGAGCTCCCCCGCGAGCAGCCGCGCCTCGTCGGCGAGCCCCTCGCTGCCCGTGGCGACGACGATCCCGGCGGTGGGCGTGGGCTTCCAGCCGGGTCCGCGGGCGGCCTCGTGGTCGCGGACGGCGGGGACGGTGCGGGGTGCGGTGGAGAGCGGGTAGGTCCGGGTCGGTGTCGGGCTGGGCGGTGGCGCGCTGGTGGGCGCGGCGCTCGCGGACGTACCGGAGGACGTATCGGAGGACGTACCGGAAGGGGAGGAGGCGGAGGAGGCGGAGGGGGAGGGGCCCGACCCGGACGGAGAGCCGTTCGAGCAGGCCGCCACGGTGGCCAGTGCCACCGCGGTCGCCAGAAGTGCGGGGCCCCGGCGGGGCCCCCGTATGGAGTACCGCATCATTCGGAATCCTCCCGTACGGCGGCCGGTCCGGCCAATCGGGGGAACGGACCGGGGACGGAACGAGCACGGACCGGGCGGCGGAACGAGCCGGAAGAAACCACGGACCGGGCGGCGGAACGAGAGCGGAACGAGCCGGAAGGAACCGCGGACCGGAACCCGATCGTCCATCACTTGTTCCGAAACTCTCCCTTCCGGGTGAAATTCGCGCATCCGTCGGACACTTCCCTCGTCCCGTCGATAACGTTGAGTCACGTCCACCCCACCCGTCCCGGAGTACCGGAGCCCACGCTGACCAGCGACACCCATGCCCCCTGCCGGAAGCCGGGCTCCACGGACACGCCTGCGATACCTGCCCAGAACAAGGGCCCCTCTCCTCAGGCCTCCCCCCAGACCTCTCCCCACGGCCTCACGCGTTTCAACGCCGCCTCGCCCGCCGAGGCCGAGACCCTGCTCCTCTCCTGCTGCCACAGCCCGCGCTGGGCCGAACGGGTGGCGGCGCACCGCCCGTACCCGACGGTCGACGCCCTGCTCGCCGCCGCCGACGAGGCCGGTTACGACCTGTCCCGCGCCGATCTCGACGAGGCGCTGGCCGCCGAGTCCTCCGCCCCGCCGCACCCCGACGCGCCGTCGGCGGCGCGGACCGCGCTGCGGGCCGCCCACGCGGCGTACGAGAGCAGCTTCGGACACGCGTTCGTGATCAGCCTCGAAGGAGTGCGGCCCGGGGAGCGGCTCGACCAGGTTCTGGCCGGAATCCGATCACGTCTCGGCAACGAACCAGAGGAGGAGCGGGTGGTCGCGGCCGACGAGCTGCGGCGGCTGGCCCGCGCCCGGCTGGCCTTCCGGCTCGCCGAAGGGCTCACACGGCGACACTCCGAAGCGTGATTCCGACCGGAAAGCGGCGATTCCGGCTTGTGGGATAGCCCGTCCGTGCCTGTTTGATCACACCGATGGACCCCGCGCGAGCGAACCGACAAGTCGTCGCTACGATGACCGGGGCCGGTGGACCGTACCCGGCCGGGTCAGACCGACAGAGAAGCCGGCCGACCCTGATCCCCGCTCCCGGAGGGTTTTTCCGTGCCGGCTGGAACGCTGTACCGCGGCCGGGAAGGAATGTGGAGCTGGGTGGCTCATCGAGTCACCGGCGTCCTCATCTTCTTCTTCCTGTTCGTACACGTGCTGGACACCGCTCTCGTCCGCGTCTCTCCCGAGGCGTACGACGAGGTCGTCGCGACCTACAAGACGCCGATCGTCGCTCTTCTGGAGTACGGCCTCGTCGCAGCCATCCTCTTCCACGCGCTGAACGGTCTCCGTGTCATCGCCGTGGACTTCTGGTCCAAGGGCCCGCGCTACCAGAAGCAGATGCTCTGGACCGTCGTGGGCATCTGGGTCGTACTGATGGCGGGCTCGCTGTACCCCGTCCTCGGCCACGCCGCACGTGAACTGTTCGGGAGCTGACGCCAGATATGTCTGCTGACACCACCTCCTCCGCCGCCATCGGCCCCGTCGAGGGCGCCCTGTACGACGTGGACAACCCCGCGCCGTACATCGAGGCCCCGCGCAAGCGCACCGGCAAGACGCCGAAGGCGACCCGCGGCAACTTCGAGATGGCCGCATGGCTCTTCATGCGCCTCTCCGGCGTCGTCCTCGTCGTCCTGGTCCTCGGCCACCTGCTGATCCAGCTCTTCCTGGACGGCGGCGTCTCCAAGATCGGCTTCGCCTTCGTGGCCGGCCGCTGGGCGTCCCCGTTCTGGCAGGTCTGGGACCTGCTGATGCTCTGGCTCGCCATGCTGCACGGCGCCAACGGCCTCCGTACCGTCATCAACGACTACGCGGAGCGGGCCAACACGCGCCTGTGGCTCAAGGGCCTGCTGTACACCGCCACGGTGTTCACCATCCTTCTGGGCACGCTGGTGATCTTCACCTTCGACCCGAACATCCGCTAGGCACGGGGCTGAGGTAATCCACGTCATGAAGATCCACAAGTACGACACCGTCATCGTCGGCGCCGGTGGCGCCGGCATGCGCGCCGCCATCGAGTCGACGAAGCGCAGCCGCACCGCCGTGCTGACGAAGCTCTACCCCACCCGCTCCCACACGGGCGCCGCGCAGGGCGGCATGGCCGCCGCGCTCGCGAACGTGGAAGAGGACAACTGGGAGTGGCACACCTTCGACACGGTCAAGGGCGGTGACTACCTGGTCGACCAGGACGCCGCCGAGATCCTGGCGAAGGAGGCCATCGACGCCGTCCTCGACCTGGAGAAGATGGGCCTGCCGTTCAACCGCACCCCGAACGGCACCATCGACCAGCGCCGCTTCGGCGGTCACTCGCGCAACCACGGCGAGGCCCCGGTCCGCCGGTCCTGCTACGCCGCGGACCGCACCGGCCACATGATCCTCCAGACGCTGTACCAGAACTGCGTCAAGGAGGGTGTGGAGTTCTTCAACGAGTTCTACGTCCTGGACCAGCTCATCGTCGAGGTCGACGGTGTGAAGCACTCCGCGGGCGTCGTCGCCTACGAGCTGGCCACCGGCGAGATCCACATCTTCCAGGCCAAGGCCGTGATCTACGCGTCCGGCGGCACCGGCAAGTTCTTCAAGGTGACCTCCAACGCGCACACCCTGACCGGTGACGGCCAGGCCGCGTGCTACCGCCGCGGTCTGCCCCTGGAGGACATGGAGTTCTTCCAGTTCCACCCGACGGGCATCTGGCGCATGGGCATCCTGCTGACGGAGGGCGCCCGCGGTGAGGGCGGCATCCTCCGCAACAAGGACGGCGAGCGCTTCATGGAGAAGTACGCGCCGGTCATGAAGGACCTCGCGTCCCGTGACGTCGTCTCCCGCTCCATCTACACGGAGATCCGCGAGGGCCGCGGCTGCGGTCCCGAGGGCGACCACGTCTACCTGGACCTGACGCACCTTCCGCCGGAGCAGCTGGACGCCAAGCTCCCGGACATCACCGAGTTCGCCCGTACGTACCTCGGCATCGAGCCGTACACGGACCCGATCCCGATCCAGCCCACCGCGCACTACGCCATGGGCGGCATCCCGACCAACGTCGAGGGTGAGGTCCTGTCGGACAACACCACCGTCGTCCCGGGCCTGTACGCGGCCGGCGAGGTCGCCTGCGTGTCGGTGCACGGCGCCAACCGCCTCGGCACCAACTCGCTGCTCGACATCAACGTCTTCGGCAAGCGCTCCGGCATCGCCGCGGCCGAGTACTCCGCCAAGCACGACTTCGTCGAGCTGCCGGAGAACCCGGAGTCCCTCGTCGTCGCGACGATCGAGAAGCTGCGCAACTCCACGGGTCACGAGCGGGTCGCGGACATCCGCCGCGAACTGCAGGAGACCATGGACGCCAACGTCATGGTGTTCCGCACCGAGCAGACGATCAAGACGGCGGTCGAGAAGATCGCCGAGCTGCGCGAGCGCTACGAGAACGTGTCCATCCAGGACAAGGGCAAGCGCTTCAACACGGACCTCCTGGAGGCCATCGAGCTGGGCAACCTGCTCGAACTGGCCGAGGTCATGGCCGTCTCGGCCCTGGCGCGCAAGGAGTCCCGCGGCGGTCACTACCGCGAGGACTACCCGAACCGCGACGACGTCAACTTCATGCGCCACACCATGGCGTACCGCGAGGTCGGCGAGGACGGCTCCGAGACCGTCCGTCTCGACTACAAGCCGGTCGTCCAGACCCGCTACCAGCCGATGGAGCGTAAGTACTGATGGCTACCCCCGTACTGGACAAGGTCGAGGCGGAGTCCGCCGCCTCCCCGTACATCACGGTCACGATGCGGATCCGCCGCTTCAACCCCGAGATCTCGGACGCCTCGGTCTGGGAAGACTTCCAGATCGAGATCGACCCGAAGGAGCGCGTCCTCGACGCCCTCCACAAGATCAAGTGGGACGTCGACGGCACGCTGACCTTCCGCCGGTCGTGCGCGCACGGCATCTGCGGCTCGGACGCGATGCGGATCAACGGCAAGAACAGGCTCGCCTGCAAGACGCTGATCAAGGACATCAACCCCGAGAAGCCGATCACGGTCGAGGCCATAAAGGGCCTGACGGTGCTGAAGGACCTCGTGGTCGACATGGAGCCCTTCTTCCAGGCGTACCGGGACGTCATGCCGTTCCTGGTCACCAAGGGCAACGAGCCGACGCGCGAGCGCCTGCAGACCGCCGAGGACCGCGAGCGCTTCGACGACACCACCAAGTGCATCCTGTGCGCCGCGTGCACGTCGTCCTGCCCGGTCTTCTGGAACGACGGCCAGTACTTCGGTCCGGCCGCGATCGTCAACGCGCACCGCTTCATCTTCGACTCGCGTGACGAGGCGGGCGAGCAGCGCCTGGAGATCCTGAACGACAAGGACGGCGTGTGGCGTTGCCGCACGACCTTCAACTGCACCGACGCGTGCCCGCGTGGCATCGAGGTCACGAAGGCGATCCAGGAAGTCAAGCGCGCGCTGATCACGCGTCGTTTCTGACATTCCGTCGGCCGAGCATTCGGCTGTGAAGCCCGCTTCTGTACGCTGCGCGTGCAGGAGCGGGCTTTTCCCGTTGCGAAGAGTTGTGTGGAGAGCGGGGACTGATGAGCGAGCCGAACCCTTACGCGGACGGGGAGTACAGGTGGGGACCTGGCCAGGAGGCCGGGACTCCGGGGTACGGGTACCCGCAGGACGCGACACCGGGGGCGGGGCCCTACCAGGCACCGGCCTACCAGCCGACGCTGCCGGGTGGAGTGGTCGTGCCGCCGCAGTACCCGACGGGCGGGGCACCCGGGTTCGCCCTCGGGGACATCAGCGTGGTCGGTGACCAGATCCTCACCCCGGCGGGGCCCATGCCGCTCAGGGGGGCGGTGTGGAACGCGATGGACCTGTCGCGTACCGAGGAGAAGATCTCGACGGTCGGCATCGTGCTGGCCTGTCTCTTCGTCGCGGCCTGCGGCCTGGGGCTGCTGTTCCTGCTCATGAAGGAGCAGACCACGACGGGCTTCGTCCAGGTCACGGTGAACAGCGGCGGCAAGCACCACTCCACGATGATCCCGGCGGCGCGCCCGGACACCATCCACTGGGTGATGTCACAGCTCAACTACGCGCGCTCGCTGAGCGTCTGACGCTTCGTTCCATTACGGGGCGCGGGTCCGTAGGGGGCAGTCCGTAGCTCGGCGGGTGGCCCGCAGAGGGCGGGTGGCCCGTAGGGGCGCGGGTGGTCCGTAGCTCGGCGGGTGTCCGTAGGGGGCGGGTCCGGGTCGGGCCAGGGTCGTCCCCGATGGTCCGCGCCGGAGCCGCGGGGGAGTCTTGATCCATGACGAACTCATGGATGCGTACGGCTCGTTGGTCGGCTGCCGCGATGGTGGCCGCCCTGTTGGTGACGGGCGCGGCGATCGCGCCCGCGGGGGCCTCGGCCCCTGCAGAGGCTCCGGCCGCCGTGGGGGCTCCCTCGGTCGTCGCGCCAGTGGGTCATGTCGACGCGGCGGCCCTGCGGGCCGCTCTGGCCGGGTTGCCCGACGACTACGTGCGGGGCGCGATGGTGCGGGTCACCGGGCGGGAGGGGCGGTGGCGAGGGACCGCCGGGGAGTGGACGGGGCCGGTCGACGCGGAGTTCGCCGCCGGCAGCGTCACGAAGCTGTTCACGGCCGCGATAGCGCTCCAGCTCGTCGGTGAGGGCCGGCTCTCCCTGGACGACACGGTCCAGGAGCTGCTGCCGGGGCTGTTGCCCACCTCGTACGAGCCCATCACCGTCGGGCAGCTGCTCAGCCACTCCAGCGGCCTCCAGAAGCCGCAGTGCGTCCGGCCGGGCACCCCGGTGGAGGTCGTCACCTCCGCGGTCTCCTGCGGCACTCCCACGACCCCCGGGACGGCCGTGCAGTACAACGGCATCAACTACTTCCTCGCCGGCCTGGTGGTCGAGCGGGTGACCGGACGGTCGTACGCGGAGGAGCTCCGCGACCGGATACTGCGGCCACTGGGCCTGCGCCACACCTCGCTGCCGGCCGACGACTGGGCGTGGGCCGAGGGTGGGATCGTCTCCCGCGCCTCCGATCTGGAGCGCTTCTTCACCGCGCTGACGCGGGGCCGGCTGCTGCGTCCTGCCGAGCGGAGCCTGCTGTTCGTGACGCCGGCGATACCGGGCGCCGACTTCAGCTACGGCGGCCTGCGGCGGATCGAGCTGCCCGACGGCGGACCGGTGGTCTGGGGCAAGACGGGCTCGAACCGCGGGTACACGAGCGGGGTGTTCGCCACGCGCGGCCTGGGGCGGGTCGTCGTGTACGCGACGCTGCCGACCGGCAAGGACACGGCAAAGGAGACGGCCCGGGTCGTGGACATGGCGAGCGCCGCCTTCCGGGGGACGGCGTAGGTCAGTCGTGCCAGGGGTGAGGGGGGCCTGTCGTCTCCGACTCGATCATGATGCGGCGCAGGAAGTCGTTGAGCTGGCTCCGCTCCTCGGCGGAGAGGACGCCGAGGAGCCGGTACTCCTCGTGCCCGAGGACGTCCATGGCGCCGAGCCAGGTCTGGTGGCCGGACTCGGTGAGCTCGACGACGACCCTGCGACGGTCGGTCGTGGACTGCGTACGGCGGACGAATCCGCGCTTCTCCAGGGCGTCGAGGCGGCCCGAGACGGAGGCGGGGGCGAGGTCGAGGTCCTGGGCGAGCTCGGAGGGGGCGGCGCTGCCGCCGCGGCCGGCGAGCTTGTGGAGGGTGTCGAACTCGTGGCGCTCCAGGTCGAAGTCGGCGAGGGACTGCTCCCTGACCCGGCGGAAGTGGACGGAGAGCTTCTTCATCCGGGTGACGGCGCCTTCGACGACGGGGTCGAGGCCGGGCAGGACGGGCTGCCAGCGGGCGACGTGTTCATCGGTCCAGTCGCGCGGTTCGCCGGGTTCGCGAGGGGCACGCGGTTCGTCGGGGAGCGCCATGGGGTGATCGTACGTCGAGGGGCGGGTTCGCCCCAGGGAAAGTATTTCGTTGACGAATTATTCGGTACCGAAATACTCTGCGGTTCATGCCCGCCGCACCCGTGCGCCCCGTCGCGCCCGCCGCCGTCCCCCATCCCCTGCGCACCCGCCCCTTCCGTCTCCTCTTCACCGGTCGCGCCCTCTCCCTCCTGGGCGACGCCGCCATCCCCGCCGCCCTCGCCCTCGCCGTCCTGGAGGCCACCGGCTCCACCGCGGCGCTCGCCCTCGTCCTCGGCTGCGCGATGGTCCCCAAGCTCCTCCTGCTGCCGCTGGGCGGGGTCGTCGGCGACCGCTTCGACGCCCGTACCGTCGCGCTGACCACCGATCTCGTACGCTTCGCCGCCCAGCTCCTCGTCGGCGTCCAGCTGCTCGGCGGCGACCCGAGCCTCGCCGTCCTCGCGACCGCCGAGGCGGTGGGCGGCGCGGCCGGGGCCTTCGCGATGCCGACCGGCTCGCCGCTGATCCAGGGGACGGTCGCGCCCGAGGCGCTGCACCGCGCCAACGCGGCGATGGCCGTCGCCCGGAGCGCCAGCCGGCTCGGCGGGCCGGCGCTCGCGGGCGCCCTGGTCCTGACCGTCGGCCCGGGCTGGGCGTTCGTCCTGGACGCGGCCACGTTCGCCGTCAGCGCCCTGCTCCTGACGGCCGTACGGGTGAAGCGGGTACGGATCCCCCGTCGCTCGCTCCGCGCCGATCTGGCGGAGGGCTGGCAGGAGGTCCGCTCCCGGGACTGGTACTGGACCAGCCTGATCGGCCACAGCGCCTGGAACGGCGCCGCGGCCGTCCTGATGACCCTCGGGCCCGCCATCGCCGTGCACCGGCTCGGCTCCGCCACCACCTGGGTCGTCCTGCTCCAGGTCGGCGCCGTCGGCTTCCTCCTCGGCGCGCTGCTCGCCGACCGGGTCAGCCCCCGGCGCCCGGTCCTGATGGCGAACCTCGGGCTCGCCACGTACGCCCTGCCGCTGATCCTGCTGGCCGTCGCCGCGCCCGCACCGGTGACGATCGCGGCCTACGGGCTCGCCCAGGCGGGGCTCGGCTTCCTCTCCCCCGTGTGGGAGACCGCCGTCCAGCGGGCGGTGCCCGCCCACGCGCTCGCCCGGGTCACCTCGTACGACTGGCTGCTCTCGCTGGCCGCGATGCCGCTGGGCTACGCCCTGGCCCCGCTCGCCGCCTCCGCCTGGGGGCCCGAGGTGCCGCTGCTCGCGGCCGCGGTGGTGGTGGGCGGCTGCTGCCTCGCCACGGCGCTCGTCCCGGGGGTACGGCGCTTCCGCTGAGGCCGCGTCAGCGCGGCGCGTCGGCCTCGGCGCCGACTCCGCGCGTCGACGTCAGTGTCAGCGCCGCGCGCCGGTGTCAGTGTCAGCGCCGTGCGTCGGCGTCAGTGCCACGCGGCGGCGTACGCCTCGGTCAGGAAGTCGACGAGCAGCCGGGCGGTCTCGTCGGGGCGCTCCAGGGCCGGGAGGTGTCCGGCCCAGTCGAGGTCGATCCGGCGGGCGGCGGGCAGGAGGCCGGCGAGCCGGTCCGCGACCGCCCGGAAGTCGGGCACGTCGTGGGCGCCGACGGCGACGAGGGCGGGGACCTCGATGCGGGCGAGTTCGTCCGGGGTGACCCCGGGGTCGACGGGGCCGAACTCCTCGGGCGCGGCGAGCTGGACCTCGAAGGCGTGCCGCTGCATCTCCCGCACCAGGGCGCGGGCGGCCTCGTCGGCCTCGGGGCCGAGCCAGGTGTCGACGTTGAGCTCGACGGCGGCGTCGAGGTGCCCCGCGTCGAGCATCGCGTCCTCACGGTCGCCCCAGGCCCGCAGCTCCTCGCTCGGCTGCATGCCGGGGATGCCTGAGGCGAGCAGGGCGAGGGCGGAGACCCGGCCGGGGTGGCGGGCGGCGAACTCCAGGGCGACGCGGCCGCCGAAGGAGGAGCCGACGACGGCGGCCCGGTCGACGCCGAGGTGGTCGAGAAGGTCCCGGACGTCCTCGGCGTGGGTGTGCCGGGCATCGACGGGGGTGTCGCCGAAGCCGCGGAGGTCGCAGCGGACGACACGGTGGCCCGCCTCCGCGAGCGCGGGGAGCTGCCCGTCCCACATCCGGCGGTCGCAGACCCCGGAGTGCAGCAGGACGACGGTCGAGGGGCCTTGGCCGGCCAGGTCATGAGAGAGCGTCACCCGGCGACCCTAGGTGGTGGGGCGGTGGACGGCGACCTGTTTGTTCCAGCGACTTGAACACGTTCAAGAGGAGGTCTACAGTCATGCCCAACAGCTTTTGAACGCGTTCAAGGGAGGGTGGGGCATGGACCTCACTGTCGTCGCGTACATCGTCTACCTGCTGATCAGCGTGGCGCTGACCATCTGGGTCGCCCGCACGCTCAGCCGCAACGGAAGGATCTTCCTCGCCGACGTCCTGCACGGGAACGAGAAGCTCGCCGAGGCCGTCAACCACCTCCTCGTGGTCGGCTTCTACCTCGTCAACTTCGGCTTCGTCGCCCTCTACCTGAGCCAGGACGAGGCCGTCCTCGACGCCCGCGCCCTCTTCGAGGCGCTCTCCGTGAAGCTCGGGGTCGTCCTGCTCGTCCTCGGCGTGATGCACCTGGGCAACGTGTACGTACTCAACAAGATCCGCCGCCGGGGCGTGATGGAGCGCGAGCAGGTACCGCCGGTCGGTCCGCAGGGCTGGACCGCGACGCCCAAGGGCGGCCCCTGGGCCCCGCCCGCTCCGCAGGGCTGAGGTCCGGCCATGGCGACACCAGCGCCGACACCGGCGCAGGCACCGGAACCGGCGAAGGCACAGGCACAGGCACAGGCACAGGCACAGGCACAGGCACAGGCCGCACGGACGCCCGTCGGACGTCTGACCGTGCTGTACGACGCCGACTGTCCGCTCTGCGTCCACCTGAGGCACTGGCTGCTGCGCCAGCGGCAGCTCGTGCCGCTGGATCTCGTCCCGGCCGGCTCCCAGGAGGCCCGGCGCCGCTTCCCGGCCCTCGACCACTCCGCCACCCTGCGGGAGATCACCGTGGTCGGGGACCGGGGGCAGGTCTACCGGGAGACCGGCGCCTGGATCGTCTGCCTCTGGGCCCTGGCCGACCACCGGGCCAAGGCCCACTGGCTGGCCACCCCCGCGGGGCAGCCCTTCGCCCGGATGACGGTCCTCGCCGCCGCGAAGTGGCGGGAGGCCCTCAAGGGGCCGGACTGCGAGGACGGGCGCTGCGAGGTGCCCGGCCCGCCCGGCTAGGCTCGGGCGCGTGAAGGACGTGAAGGAAGAGAAGAAGGCCCCGAAGAGCGAGCAGACCCGCACGCTCATCCTCGAAACCGCGCTCCGGCTGTTCAAGGAGCGCGGTTACGACAAGACGACGATGCGGGCCATCGCTCAGGAGGCCGGGGTCTCCGTCGGCAACGCGTACTACTACTTCTCGTCCAAGGAGCACCTCGTCCAGGGCTTCTACGACCGGATCGCCCAGGAGCACCAGGCCGCGGTCGAGCCCATCCTGACCGGTGGCGAGAAGGACCTGACGGCACGGATCCGGGGGGTCTACCTCGGCTGGCTCGACATCGCGGAGCCGTACCACGAGTTCGCGTCGCAGTTCTTCAAGAACGCCGCCGATCCGGACAGTCCGCTCAGCCCGTTCTCACCGGAGTCGGAGGGCCCGCGCGAGGCGGCGATCGAAGTCCACCGGCGGGTCATCTCCGGCGCTTCGGTGAAGGTCGACCCGGAGCTCACCGAGGCGCTTCCGCAGTTGCTGTGGCTCCAGCAGATGGGCCTCGTGCTGTTCTGGGTGTACGACCGTTCGGAGAACGCCGCCAACAGCCGGCGGCTCGTCGAGCGGCTCGCGCCGGTCACGGCCCGCGCGATCTCGCTCTCCCGCTTCCGGATCCTCCGGCCGCTCGTCAAGGAGACGCACGAGCTGCTCGCCGACTTCATGCCGACGGCGGCAGGGATGGCGGCCTCGGGCAAGCCCAAGCGGGCTACCCCGAAGCCGCCGGACACTCCCTAGATCCAGTTGAGCTCCCACAGGCGCCAGATGCCCGTGCCGTCCGTGAGGTACTGGGATCCGCCCACGGCCTCCGTGGAGAGGACGTAGTCCTTCTTCTGCCACAGCGGGACGAGCGGGACGTCGTCGGCGACCTCGTCCTGGATCTCCCGGAAGTCCCCGGTCGCCCGGGACCGGTCGCTGAACTGCTGCGTCGAGGCGATCAGGGTGTCGATCCGCTTGCTGGAGAAACCGTTGTGCAGCGTGTTCTGCGTGCCGACGAGGGGCGCGGTGAAGCTGTCGGAGTCGGGGAAGTCGGGGAGCCAGCCGACGGTGTACGCGTCGTAGGCGCCTCGCGCGTACCCCTTCTGGAAGCTCTTCCAGTCGGCCACGACGACCTTGACCTCGAAGAGGCCGGTCTCCTCCAGCTGCCGCTTGACCTCGGCCGCCTCGGCCTCGTAGGTGGCGTCCTTGCGGACGCCGAAGGTGAAGGCCACCGGCGTCCGCACGCCGGCCTCCTCCAGGAGCTCCGCCGCCTTCTTCGCGCTCGGCGCGGGATTGAGGTCGTAGAAGGCGGTGCTGTGCCCGACGAAGCCCTGCGGGATGAGCGAGTACAGCGGTTCGACCGTGCCCTTGTAGGCGCCGGTGGTGATCTCCGGGCGGTCGATGACCGCGGCGACGGCCTGCCGTACGGCCTTGTCCGCCATCGGCGAGCCGGGCCGGACGTTGAAGTTGAGGTTGCGGATCTCCGCGCTCTCCGCCTCGGTGAGCCGGGTCCTGCCGTCGCTCTCCAGGGTCGAGAGGAAGCTCGGCGGCAGCTGCCGGTGCGTGACGTCGACCTGCTGCGACTTCCACGCGGCGGCGAGGTCCTCGGACTGGCCGAAGTACTTCACGAGGACGGGGCCGCCGCTCTTGGTGATGGCGCCCCGGTACTTCGGGTTGGGCTCCAGGAGCGCGGACTCGCCCGGCTTGTACTCCTTGAGGACGTACGGGCCGGAGCCGTCGACGGCCAGGCCGGTGCGCAGCGTGTCGGCCGGGTACTGATCCTTGTCGACGATCGAGCCGGCGCCCGTGGCCACCTTCAGCGGGAAGGTGGCGTCCCGGCCGCTCAGGTTGAAGGTGACGGTGCGGCCACTGGCCACGACGTTCTTCAGCGTCGGGAAGAGCGGCTGCGGACCGACGTCCGTCTTGATGCGCAGCATCCGCTCGAAGGAGTACTCGACGTCCTCGGCCGTCACCTTGCGCCCGCCGGCGAAGGTGAGGTCGTCGCGGAGCGTGCACTGGTACTTGGTGAGTCCGGACCCCAGGAACTTGCAGCTCTCGGCGGCGTCCGGGACCGGGGTCGTGGACCCCGGCTTGAACGTCAGCAACGACTGGAAGACGTTGCTGTACATGGCCCAGGAACCGGCGTCGTAGGCGCCGGCCGGGTCGAGTGAAGTGACTTCGTCGGTCGTGCCGACGCTGACCGGATCCGTCCGGACGTCGTCGGAGGGCAGGAGTTGCCAGCCTCCGACTCCGGCCGCCACCAGTACTCCACAAGTGATGAGGATCCGCAGACGGACCGTCGACCGCATTGCCGTGCTTCCTTTTTTCGTACCACCGCGGGCACGACGCCCCCCGAACACGCCGCGATGCCGTCAGCCAATCACACGATCTTCACAAGCGGAAGGGGAAACTTTCACACGGCAGGTATATGTCCGGGATATGGGACTTTAAGTCGATGAGCAGCACGTATCACTCCTGGAGCGGGGAGTGACGAGCCCTGATTACGCCTGTTTCGAGGCGAGTTCGACGATCGTGATGTCGGAGGGGGCACCGACCCGGACCGGGGGTCCCCAGGCGCCCGCGCCCCGGGAGACGTACAGCTGGGTGTCGCCGTACCGTTCGAGCCCCGCGACCGTCGGATTGGCGAGCTCCGCGAGGTAGTTGCCCGGCCAGAGCTGGCCGCCGTGGGTGTGGCCGGAGAGCTGGAGGTCCACGCCGTGGCGTACGGCGTCGTGGATGACGATCGGCTGGTGGGCGAGGAGGACGGCGGCGCGGGCCCGGTCGCGGTCGCCGAGGGCGCGGACGAAGTCGGGGCCCTGCCCCTCGTTCTCCCCCGCGACGTCGTCGACGCCCGCGAGGTCGAAGCCGGCGGCGATCTCCACGCGCTCGTTGCGCAGCGGGCGCAGGCCGAGTTCGCGTACGTGGTCGACCCAGGCGTCGGCACCGGAGAAGTACTCGTGGTTGCCGGTCACGAAGAAGGAGCCGTGGCGGGCGCGGAGCTCGGCGAGCGGTTCGGCGGCGGAGCCGAGGTTCTCGACGGTGCCGTCGACGAGGTCGCCGACGATCGCGATCAGGTCGGGCTGGGTGGAGTTGATCGTGTCCACGATGCGCCGGCTGTGGGCGCGGCCCAGGATCGGCCCGAGGTGGATGTCGGAGACGACGGCGATCCGGTAGCCGTGCGCGGCGCGCGGCACCTTGGCGAGCGGGACGGTGACGCGCTTGACCCGGGGGCCGCGCAGCACGCCGTACGTGCCGTACCCGACGGTCCCGAGGGCGACGGCCGCGGCGGAGCCTCCGACGACGCGCGAGACGAACAGCCGCCGGGAGACCTCGGCCGGGGGCGCGGCCGGGGTCTCGGGAGCCGAGGGCGCCGAGGGCGCCGAGGGTGCCGAGGGTGCCGAGGGTGCCGCAGGAGTGTCGGTCGAGGCGGTGGCGTCGGCCGGGGCCGTGGGCTCCTTCACGTCGGACGCGGGGGCGGACGCGGACGCCTTCTCGGGTACGGACACAGGTTCGGGAGCCGGAGCCGGAGCGGGCTCGGGAGCCGTCACCGCCGGGGCGGCCGGGGCCGGGGCGGCCTGGGCGGCGCGGCGGGCGAGCGCGCGGCGCAGGACGGGCCGCACGGCCTCGCCGACGACCAGGGCCAGGGTCACGTACAGGAGCAGGGCGAGCCAGAGGAACCCCGGCCAGGCCACCACCTGCTGGAACCAGAAAGGCGCTCCGGCGCGCGAGGAGGTCAGGGCCGCGACCGAGAGCAGCGGCAGGGCGACGACGGCGACCGTGCCCAGCCGGCGGGGCAGACCGCCCGGCACCGTCACGTCGCGCACGAGCCGTCGCCACACGTACCAGTGGACCCCCACCAGCACGGCGAGCACCACGACCAGGACCAGCAGGAAGGCGAGCACGCCCCGAACCCCTCTTTCTCGCTTGAGACCTAAGAGCTGTGACCGGCGTTGCAGCGCGCGGCGCGCACCCCACGCAACCCGAGCACTCCGATCACCGTCCCCAAGACAAAGGACGTGACGGCGAGCAGCAGATGAACCCAGAAATAGGCCGTCGGGTCGCCCGCGTCGTCGAAGGCGAGGCCGCTCCCGTCGTTCCAGAGGTTCTTGACGAAAGTGATCCAGATGAACCAGCTCCACACCCCGAACGCGAGCAGGAACCAGGAGACGCGACGGCTGAGCTTCATGGCCCCAGTATCACCGTCCGCCTCCCGGCCCCCGCGTCCGGGTGGACGAGCCCGGACGAACCGCCCGGTGGGGTTCGGATCCCTGTTCCGTACCTGTACGTTCTCGACCGTGTCTGCTTCGAATAGGACCGCTTGGGCGGTCGCCGCTGCTGTACTCCTGCCGCTCGTCACCGCCGCGCCCGCAGCTCACGCGGACGGAAAAGACGAGAAGGACAAGCAGCCCAAACCGCCTGCCGTGATGTCCACCGTCGGCGGCGCGCTGCTCGGCAAGCCCGGTACGCAGGTCCAGCTGGGCATCGGCGCCCCCGTCCTGCCCAAGGAGCTGTCCGCCCGCTCCTGGATCGTCGCGGACGCGGAGAGCGGGCAGGTCCTCGCCGCGCACAACGCGCACTGGCGGCTCGCCCCGGCGTCCACGCTCAAGATGCTCTTCGCGGACACGCTGCTCCCGAAGTTCCCGAAGTCGCAGAACCGTCTGGTCACCACCGCGGACCTGGCCGGCATCGGCTCCGGCTCCAGCCTCGTCGGCATCAAGGAGAAGCAGACCTACAGCGTCCACGACCTGTGGCTCGGTGTCTTCCTCCGCTCCGGCAACGACGCCGTCCACGTCCTGTCGAGCATGAACAACGGTGTCCGGCAGACCGTGAAGGACATGAACGACCACGCGGCCGAGCTCCAGGCGCTCGACACCCACGTGGTCTCCCCCGACGGCTACGACGCCCCGGGCCAGGTCTCCTCCGCGTACGACCTCACGCTCATCGCCCGCAACGGCATGCAGAAGCCCGACTTCCGGGAGTACGCGGCCACACCCCGCGCCGCCTTCCCCGGCGAGCAGAAGCCCGGCAAGAAGCGCGAGACCTTCGAGATCCAGAACACCAACCGGCTGCTGACCGGCGACCTCGGCGTCGCTCCCTACCAGGGGATCGCCGGAGTCAAGAACGGCAACACCACGCACGCGGGATCCACCTTCACGGGGGTCGCGGAGCGGGGCGGGAAGGTGCTGCTCGTCACCGTCATGAACCCGTCGTCGAAGGAGCAGCACGCGGTCTACAAGGAGACCGCCCGGCTGCTCGACTGGGGCTTCGCTGCGGCCGGGAAGGTGACCCCGGTGGGCGAGCTGGTGCCGCCCACCTCGGCCCGTACGGGTACGGGGAGCACGGGGAGCACGGACGGGGGCGCGACGCCCGCGCCCGGCAAGAACGCCCCCGACGGGTCGGCGGCCCCCGCGGCGGCCGAGGAGAGGTCCGGCGGGGTCGGGATCGCGCTGAGCGTCGCGGGCGGCGCGCTCGTCCTGCTCGCCGGCGCCGTCTTCCTCGTCAACCGTCGCTGGCCGCTGTCCGCTTCGGGGTCGCGTCGTCGTCGCTCCCGGGATCCGCTGGACCCCGACGTGAACCCGTAGCCGTCCAGGCGGCGCAGAACAGCAGCAGCTTCGCGGTGAAGTTGATCCACAGCATCAGGGCGATCGGGGTGCCGAACGCCCCGTACATCGACTTCCCCGCGACCCCCTTCATGTAGCCGCCGAGCAGCAGCTTGAGCAGCTCGAAGCCGACCGCGCCGATGAGAGCCGCCACCACCAGCCGGCGGCGGGGCGGCTGGACGCCGGGCAGCAGCGTCAGGAGGTACAGCAGCATCAGGAAGTCGGCGGCGACGGCGACGAGGACGGCGGCCGCCTGGAGCAGGTAGCCGCCCGCCCCGTCACCGGAGATGCCGACCCGGTCGGCGGTCCAGCCGACGGCGGTGGAGCCGAGCCAGGACGCGGCGAGCGAGCAGACCGCGACACCGCCGAGCCCGAGGAGCACCAGCGTGTCCTTGCCCTTGCGGACGACCGGGTTGCCCTCCTCGACGTCGTCGAGCCCCCACACGGCCCGCAGGCAGTCCCGCATGGCGCCGATCCAGCTGATGCCGGTGACGAGCAGGAGGGCGCCGGCGATGAGCCCGACGGTGCCGGCGTTGGCGACGAGCCCGTTGATGTCGAGCTGCTCGGAGATGCCGGGCACCTGGTCGGCGACCTTCTCCTCGATCCGGTCGAGCTGCTCGTCGGAGAGGAGCGCGGCGCCGATCGCGGCGGCCACGGTGATCAGCGGGAAGAGGGCGAGGAAGGAGAGGAAGGTGATCGCGGCGGCGAGCCGGCTCCAATGGACCTCGTCGAGGGTCTCGTACGAGCGCCAGGCGTGGGTCCGCATGAAGCGGGTGACCACGGGGCCGATGACGGGGAGCTTGGTCAGCCAGTCCATGTCGTGCGCGTACCCCTTTTGATCCGTGCGATCCGTGCGATCCGCGCCATGCGTGCGATGCCTGCGATCCGCGAGTTGGCCCGGGTACGAGAATCCCCCGGCGGCGCGCGCGGAGCGGTGACCGACATCCCGACAGACCGACATCCCGTTCGCCCATATCGACGAACCGCCACGCAATACTGCATAAGCGACAGACACGGCTATACGGTCGCCCTCATGGCTGACGAGACCCATCGCCCTCTGAGGAGCACGCCCATGAAGGACGCCTTCGGCCCGCAGTCCCTGCTCATCCTCGGCGGCACCTCCGAGATCGGGCTCGCCACCGCCCGCCGGCTGATCGCCCGCCGCACCCGCACCGTCTGGCTGGCCGGCCGCCCCTCCCCCGCGCTCGCCGCCGCCGCGGACTCGCTCCGCGCGCTCGGCGCGGACGTGCGGACCGTCCCCTTCGACGCGCTCGACACCGAGTCGCACGAGGAACGGCTCGGCAAGATCTTCACCGAGGGCCCCGTCGACATGGTGCTGCTCGCCTTCGGGATCCTCGGCGACCAGGCGCACGACGAGTCCGATCCCGTCGCCGCCGTCCGGGTCGCGCAGACCAACTACACGGGCGCCGTCTCGGCCGGGCTGGTGTGCGCGGGCGCACTCCAGGCGCAGGGGCACGGCTCGCTGGTGGTGCTCTCCTCGGTCGCGGGCGAGCGGGCCCGGCGCGCCGACTTCATCTACGGCTCCTCGAAGGCGGGCCTCGACACCTTCGCCCAGGGGCTCGGGGACGCGCTGTACGGCACCGGCGTGCGCGTCATGGTCGTCCGGCCCGGCTCCGTGCGGTCGAGGGCGGCGGCCGGGCGCGCGGGGACGCGGCTCACGACGACCCCGGAGGCGGTCGCGACCGCGATCGAGCTGGGGATGCGGCGGCGCTCGGAGACGGTCTGGGTGCCGGGGGCGCTGCGGATGGTGACGGCGGCGGTACGACACCTGCCGAGGCCGCTCTTCCGCCTCCTGCCGGTGTGAGGGCGGGGGCTCTGAGGGCCGGTGTCCGATGGGCCGGGGCCCTGAGGGCCGGTGTCCGGTGGGCCGGTGTCCGGTGGGTTCAGCCGGCGGGGGTGACGGTCGGCGTGTCGACCGGGCTGCCGCCCTGCGTCGGGACGGCCGAGATCGGCCGGCCGCTGCCGAACTCGTAGTCGTACAGCTTCCGCCACACGCCGTCCGGGCCCTGCTCGTACAGCGCGAAGGAGCGGCACGTCCAGGCCGCCTCGTACGCCGCGAGCTCCTTGAACGCCCGGTCCATCCCCTCCTCGGAGATGGCGTGCGCCACGGTGACGTGCGGGTGGTACGGGAACTGGAGCTCGCGCGCGAGCGGTCCCGCCTCGTCCCGGATCTGGTGCTGGAGCCGGTTGCAGAGGGGGACGCCCTGCTTGAGCTTCACGAAGACGACCGGGGAGAGGGGGCGGAAGGTCCCGGTGCCCTTCAGACGTACGGGGAAGGGCTGGTACTCGGCGGCGACACCGGCGAGGTGCGCCTCGATCTCCGGGAGCCGCTCCTCCGCGACCTCGGTCGGCGGGACGAGGGTGACGTGGGTGGGGATGCCGTGCGCGGCGGGATCCCCGAAGCCCGCGCGCCGCTCCTGGAGCAGGCTGCCGTAGGGCTCCGGGACCGCGATCGAAACGCCGAGCGTTACGGTCCCCACGTCGTTCTCCTCCGTCGTCCGTCGTCCGTCGAATGGTGTGGTGGTACAGCCGCCAGTGTGCGTCCTGTACCACCCTCGTGGCCAGGGTCCTAGGACTCAGTGCTTGGCGGGCAGGAAGCCCATCCGGTCGTACGTCTGCGCCAGCGTCTCCGCCGCGACCGCACGGGCCTTCTCCGCGCCCTTGGCCAGGATCGAGTCCAGCGTCTCCGGGTCGTCCAGGTATTCCTGGGTCCGGGCCCGGAACGGCGTGACGAAGTCCACCATGACCTCGGCCAGATCCGTCTTCAGCGCGCCGTACATCTTGCCCTCGTAGCTCTTCTCCAGGTCGGCGATGCTCGTCCCGGTGAGGGTGGACAGGATGGTGAGGAGGTTGGAGACGCCCGCCTTGTTCTCCGGATCGAAGCGGATCACCGTGTCCGTGTCGGTGACGGCGCTCTTGACCTTCTTCGCGGTGACCTTCGGCTCGTCCAGGAGGTTGATCAGGCCCTTCGGCGTCGACGCCGACTTGCTCATCTTGATCGTCGGGTCCTGGAGGTCGTAGATCTTCCCGGTCTCCTTGACGATGTACGGCTTGGGGACGGTGAAGGTGTCGCCGAAGCGGCCGTTGAAGCGCTCCGCGAGGTCACGGGTCAGCTCGATGTGCTGGCGCTGGTCCTCGCCGACCGGGACCTCGTTGGCCTGGTAGAGCAGGATGTCCGCGACCTGGAGGATCGGGTACGTGAAGAGGCCGACGGTGGCGCGGTCGGCGCCCTGCTTCGCCGACTTGTCCTTGAACTGCGTCATGCGGGAGGCCTCGCCGAAGCCCGTGAGGCAGTTCATGACCCAGCCGAGCTGAGCGTGCTCGGGGACGTGGCTCTGGACGAACAGGGTGCAGCGGTCCGGGTCGAGACCGGCGGCGAGCAGCTGCGCGACGGCGAGGCGGGTGTTGTCCCGCAGCTCGGCGGGGTCCTGCGGGACCGTGATGGCATGCAGGTCGACGACCATGTAGAAGGCGTCGTGGGACTCCTGCAGTGCGACGTACTGACGGACCGCACCGAGGTAGTTGCCGAGGTGGAACGAGCCTGCCGTGGGCTGGATTCCGGAGAGCGCGCGAGGACGATCAGAGGCCATGCACATCATTCTCTCAGGTGTGGGAACCGATCCCCGACTGCCGGTGTATCAAAGGTGTGAGGACGTGGGAGGGGGACCGCACCGTCGTCGGCGAGGGAGCGGTGATCGCACGGGTACGCGCCGGAGAGCCGGAGGCGTACGCGGAGCTGGTGCGCGCCCACACGGCGGTGGCGCTCCGGGCGGCGGTCGCCCTGGGTGCGGGCGCGGACGCGGAGGACGTGGTGCAGCAGGCCTTCTTCAAGGCGTACCGCTCGCTGGGGCGCTTCAAGGAGGGCGCGGCGTTCCGGCCGTGGCTGCTGCGGATCGTCGTCAATGAGACCAGGAACACAGTGCGCTCGGCGGGTCGACAGCGTGCCGTCGCCGACCGGGAGGCGGACCTGCTCGGGGCCGAGCCGCGGATACCGGAGTCGGCGGACCCGGCGGTCGCGGCCGAGGAGCGGGAGCGGAGCCGGCGGCTTCTCGACGCCCTGGACGGGCTCGGCGAGGACCACCGGCAGGTGGTGGTCCACCGCTATCTGCTGGAGCTGGACGAGGCGGAGACGGCCGAGGCGCTCGGCTGGCCGCGGGGGACCGTGAAGTCCCGGTTGAGCCGGGCGCTGAAGAAGCTGGGACTCGTGCTGGAGGGAGGTGAGGAGCGTGGCTGACGAGCGTCTGCCGGAGGACCGGCTGCCGGAGGAGCTGCGGGAGCTGGGGCGGCGGCTGCGGGTGCCGGACGTGGACGGCGAATCCATGGCCGAGCGGGTGCTCGCGCAGCTGCTGGAGGAGCGGGTCCCGACGCCCGTGCCGGTCCGGCGACGGCCCTGGTCGTGGGCGTCACCGCGGGCGTTGCCGGCGTGGGCGTGGGTGTCGGAGCGGGCGTCGGCGGTGTGGGCGTGGCTGCGGGAGCGGTGGCGGGCGCTGGTGGCGGGCCTGACCGGCGTGCTGATCGTGCTGGTGCTCACCCCTCCCGTGCGCGCCGCGGTGGCGGACTGGTTCGGCTTCGGCGGGGTCGCCGTGCGGTACGACCCGGACGGCCGCCACGCTCCGCCCGGCGCGTCGGTGCCGGGGTGCCCCGACCCGGTCCCCCTGGCGGAGGCCGGGCGCAGGGCGGGCTTCGAACCGCTGGTGCCGGGCGCGCTCGGCCCGCCCGACGCGGTCGCGGTGACGGGGTCGGCCGAGCGGGGCCGGGCGGTGATCAGCCTGTGCTGGCACGACGGGGAGAGATCGGTCCGGCTGGACGAGTTCCCGGCCCGCCTGGACATCGGCTTCGCCAAGCAGGTGACGACGCGGCCGAGGTGGGTGGACCTCCCGGACGGCGCGCAGGGCTACTGGTTCGCGGAGCCCCATCTGCTGACCTTCCCGATGACGGACGGGACGGGCGCGGCCTGGACCCATGAGGTCCGGACGGCGGGCCCCACGCTCCTCTGGACGAGGAGCGGGGGCGCGCTCACCTTCCGCCTGGAAGGCATACCGGACCCGGAGCAGGCCCGCCGGACGGCGGAATCGGTCGGCTGAGGACCGGCCTGACCCGGGCGGACCGGGGTCAGGCCGGGAGGACCGGGTCAGGTCGGGCAGACCGGGGTCAGGTCGGGCAGACCGGGGTCAGGTCGGGAGGCCCGGGGCCGGGTAGGCGGTGAGGAGGTCGGCGACCTCCGCGCGGATCGCGCCGAGCGCGTCCTCGTCGCCCGTGCCGGCCGCGGCGACACCGCGGTCGATCCACTCCGCGACCTGGGCCATGTGCTCCGTGCCGAGGCCTCGGGAGGTGAGCGACGGGGTGCCGATGCGGACACCGGAGGGGTCGAAGGGCTTCCGGGGGTCGTAGGGGACGGTGTTGTAGTTCACGACGATCCCGGCCCGGTCGAGGGCCTTCGCGGCGATCTTGCCCGGGACCTCCTTGGGGGTGAGGTCCATCAGGATCAGGTGGTTGTCGGTGCCACCGGAGACCAGATCGAAGCCGCGGGCGAGGAGCGCCTCGGCGAGTGCCTTGGCGTTGGCGACGACGGCGTGGGCGTAGGCACGGAAGGAGGGCTGGGCCGCCTCGTGGAGGGCGACGGCGATGGCCGCGGTGGTCTGGTTGTGCGGGCCGCCCTGGAGGCCGGGGAAGACGGCCTTGTCGAGGGCCTTGGCGTGCTCCTCGCGGGACATCAGCATCGCGCCGCGCGGGCCGCGCAGGGTCTTGTGGGTGGTCGTGGAGATCACGTCGACGTGCGGGACCGGGGACGGGTGGGCGCCGCCCGCGATGAGGCCGGCGATGTGGGCGACGTCGGCGACGAGCACGGCGCCGGCCTCGCGGGCGATCTCGCCGAAGGCGGCGAAGTCGATCGTGCGGGGCAGCGCGGTGCCGCCGCAGAAGATCACCTTCGGGCGCTCCTTGAGGGCGAGCTCGCGGACCTCGTCGAGGTCGATGAGGCCCGTGTCCCGGCGTACGCCGTACTGGACGCCCCGGAACCACGTGCCGGTGGCGGAGACGCCCCAGCCGTGGGTGAGGTGGCCGCCCATCGGCAGGGCCATGCCCATGACGGTGTCGCCGGGCTCGGCGAAGGCGAGGTAGACGGCGAGGTTGGCCGGGGAGCCGGAGTAGGGCTGGACGTTGGCGTGGTCGACGCCGAAGAGCGCCTTGGCGCGCTCGACGGCGAGGGTCTCGACCCGGTCGATGTTCTGCTGGCCCTCGTAGTAGCGGCGGCCGGGGTAGCCCTCGCTGTACTTGTTCTGGAGGACGGTGCCGGAGGCTTCGAGGACGGCGGCGGAGACGTAGTTCTCGCTGGGGATGAGGCGGAGCGTCTCGCCCTGGAGCCGCTCCTCGGCGCCGACGAGGGCGGCGAGCTCGGGGTCGGCGGCGGCGAGGGCGGGGTGCTGCTGGGGCACGGTCACGGTGGTGTCCTCCGGGCGTTGCGGCGGGTCCCGGGACACTGCGGGTGAGGCGCGGCGCCACGCGGGACTGTCGGGTCCCGTGACGCCCAGGCGAGCGGCGCCCCGTGTGGTCTGCCGCGCACGGCTCCCCCGGGGTCGCTTCCCCGTACGCCAGTCGCCGTGCGTGTTTGAAGACTAGCTGGCGCGCCGCCGCCGAGGTTTCCCCTTCCGGCATGCGAGCGACGATAAGAAGGGGGGCCACGAGCCACCCACCGGGCCGCAGGACGAACGGAGATCCCGTGTCGAGGACGCAAGACGCGATCGCTTCCGCGGAGGCGCACAGCGCTCACAACTACCACCCCCTTCCGATCGTCGTCACCTCGGCGGACGGGGCCTGGATGACCGATGTCGAGGGGCGCCGCTACCTCGACATGCTCGCCGGATACTCGGCGCTCAACTTCGGGCACGGCAACCGACGGCTGATCGACGCCGCGAAGGCGCAGCTGGAGCGGGTGACGCTGACCTCGCGCGCCTTCCACCACGACCGCTTCGCCGATTTCTGTACGCAGCTGGCGGAGTTGTGCGGCAAGGAGGTGGTGCTGCCGATGAACACGGGGGCGGAGGCGGTCGAGACGGCCGTGAAGACCGCCCGGAAGTGGGGGTACGAGGTGAAGGGCGTGCCGGACGGGCACGCGAAGATCGTGGTCGCGGGGAACAACTTCCACGGCCGGACGACGACGATCGTCAGCTTCTCCACGGACCACGAGGCGCGGGACCACTTCGGCCCGTACACACCGGGGTTCGAGATCGTTCCGTACGGGGACCTCACAGCGCTCGAAGCGGCGGTCACCGAGAACACCGTGGCGGTGCTGCTCGAACCGATCCAGGGCGAGGCGGGCGTGCTCGTTCCGCCGGCCGGTTACCTGCCGGGCGTGCGGGAGCTGACGCGCCGGCGGAACGTGCTGTTCATGGCGGACGAGATCCAGTCGGGCCTGGGCCGGACCGGGAAGACCTTCGCGTGCGAGCACGAGGGTGTGGTGCCGGATGTGTACATCCTGGGGAAGGCGCTGGGCGGCGGTGTGGTGCCGGTGTCGGCGGTGGTGGCCGACCGTTCGGTGCTCGGCGTGTTCCGGCCGGGTGAGCACGGGTCGACGTTCGGCGGGAATCCGCTGGCCTGCGCGGTGGCCCTGGAGGTGATCGCGATGCTGCGGACGGGCGAGTTCCAGGAGCGGGCGGCGGAGCTGGGCGAGCACCTCCACGCCGAGCTGGGGCTGCTCGTGGGCGGCGGGGCGGTGGAGGCGGTGCGCGGGCGCGGCCTGTGGGCCGGGGTGGACATCGCGCCGGCCCGGGGCACGGGCCGGGAGATCTCGGAGCGGCTGATGGAGCGCGGGGTCCTGGTGAAGGACACGCACGGGTCGACGATCAGGATCGCGCCGCCGCTGGTCATCTCGAAGGAGGATCTGGACTGGGGCCTGGAGCAGCTGAGGGGCGTGCTGTCGGACTGACGGGCTCCGTTTCGGAAGGGGGCGGAGGCGTGTCCGTACCGGCCGAGGCGGGGCAACTCGGGCCATTGACACGGCAGTTGGTCTAGGCCAATGATGCCGCCATGCCGAGACTCCGTCTGCGTCACGCCGTGCGTGCCGCGCTCGCCGCCCTCGTCCCCCTCGCGCTCCTCGGCGCGTTCACGGGACCCGCCCACTCCGCCCCGAAGGCGGCCTGGCCCGAGCCCGTCCCGGTGGTCTCCCACGTCGAGACCACCGACCCGGTCGTCTTCATCACCATCGACGACGGCTGGTACCACGACCCCGCGGCGGCGAAGCTGCTGCTCGACCGCCGGGTGCCCGCCTCGCTCTTCCTGCTCCCGGGCGCCTACTCGTACGACTCCGGCTACTTCCACACCCTGCTGAACCAGGGCCGCTCCCGCGTCGAGAACCACACCGTCAACCACCCGGACCTCACCACGCTCGACGCCGCCGGCCAGAAGGCGGAGGTCTGCGGGGCCCGCGACCAGCACCTCGCCCAGTTCGGCGACGGCCCGCGACTGCTGCGCCCGCCGTACGGCACGTACGACGCGACGACCAGGACCGCCGCCCGCGCCTGCGGGGCGAAGGCCCTGGTGACGTGGACGTACGACCTCACCAGCTGGGGCCAGTGGACCCCGCCGACGCCGACCCTCAAGGCCGGCGACATCATCCTGCTGCACTTCAACGAGACCCTGGAGCAGGATCTGAAGCGGGCCCTCGACCTGGCCGAGGCGGCCGGCCTCAAGCCCGCACCGCTGAGGGAGTACGTCCCCGAGTAGGCGCCCCCGACGTCCGTGGCGCCAGTGACGTCCGTGGCGCCCCTGGCACCCCTGACGTCCGTGCCGTCCCTGGCACCCCTGACGTCCCTGGCGTCCCTGGCATCCCTGCCGTCCCTGCCGTCCCTGGCGCCCGTGCCTTCCCTGGCGGCCCCTAGAGGATCACGTGCGGGAGGAAGCGGGCGTACTCGTCGGTGACGAGGCCCGCCGACTCCCGGATCCCGAGCCCCGCCGCCTCGTTCTCGACGACCCATGCGCCGAGCACCACCCGGTTGCCGTCGAAGTCGGCCAGCGGGGCCAGCTCCTGGTAGCAGCAGGCCTCCCCGTCCCGTGCGAAGGGCTCCGTACCGGCCTCGTGCAGGGTGACGCCCGCGCCCTCGCGGCCGAGCAGCGGCTTGGCGGCCCACCCCGTCGTCGTGGCGAGTTCGCGCGGGCCGTCGAGGTAGGCGGGGAGCAGGTTCGGGTGGCCCGGGTAGAGCTCCCACAGGATCGCGAGCAGCGCCTTGTTGGAGAGGAGCATCTTCCAGGCGGGCTCGATCCAGCAGGTGGTGCCGGTCCCGCCGCCGTTGTCGAGGGTGTCGAGGACGTACCGCCCGAAGCGGTCGGTGGTCAGCCACTCCCACGGGTAGAGCTTGAAGCAGCTGCGGATGAAGCGGAGCCGGTCGTCGACGAACCGGCGCGAGAGCCGGTCCCAGCCGATCCGCTCGACGGAGAGCGCCTCCGTGTCGAGCCCGGCCTGCTGGGCGGTCTCGCGCAGGTACGCGACCGTCATCAGGTCCTCGCCGAGCTCGTCGCCGTCCGAGTGGACGAAGTGGACGGGGCCGGGCGGCAGCAGCGGCGCCTGCCGCTTCCAGGCGTCGACGAGCCGCTCGTGAAGGGAGTTCCACTGGTCGGCGCCGGGGAACCGCTCCTCCATCCAGAACCACTGCGGGCTCGCGGCCTCCACGAGCGAGGTGGGGGTGTCGGCGTTGTACTCCAGCATCTTGGCCGGGCCCGTACCGTCGTAGCGCAGGTCGAACCGCCCGTAGAGGGAGGGGAGTTCGGCCCGTCGCCGCCAGGACTCGGCGACCAGGGACGCGAGCTTCGGATGGACGATCCCGAGCTCGGCGAACCGGTCCCGCTCGACGATGTGCGCGGCCGCCGCCAGGCACATCGCGTGCAGCTCCTCGACGACCTCTTCCAGGGCCTCGACCTCGGGCAGGGTGAAGGAGTAGTACGCGCTCTCGTCCCAGTACGGGCGCAGCGAATCGTCCGGGTAGCGGGTCAGCGGGTAGATGACCCCCTGCTCCTCGACGATCCGCTGCCAGTCGGGCCGGGGCTCGATGGTGTGCCGCTTCATGTGCCGGGCCTTCCTCAGCCGCCGCCGGAGCCCGAACAGCCGAAGCCGCCGGTGTCGACGGCCGCCTTGCTGAAGCTGCCGCCGCTCACCTTGCCGCTCCGGACGGCACCGCCGTAGTAGTACGAGCCCCGGTGCGTGGTGCCGTCATCGTCGTCGTCGCCGCCACCGCTCTCGCACTGGTAGCTGGGCAGCTCTTCACGGGTCAGCGGGTCGACACACCGCTTGTCCGGTTCCGAACCGCACGCGGTGATCGTCGCCGCGAGCACGCCCATCCCGCCGAGCACCACCGTGCTCGACCTCAGCCTCCGCATGTCCGTCGCCTCCCCTTCGCGGTCGTGGCCGTCGTGGCCACGACAGTCGCGACCGCACAGTGTAGGCCGGTGATTTCCGGCCTCACGCCCTAGAGTCGTTTCGTGCTTCTCGGGATGATTTGTGCGCTTGCTTCGGCCTTCTGCTTCGGCGCGGCCTCTGTCTTCCAGGCGATGGCGGCCCGTGCCACGGAGCCGGGGACGGGCGGGGGCGTCGACGTCGCCCTGATGTGGAGGGCGCTGCGGCAGTGGCGCTATATCGCCGGTCTCGGGATGGACGCCCTGGGCTTCGCGCTGCAGATCGTGGCGCTGCGGACGCTGCCCATCTACGCGGTGGGCGCGGCGCTCGCCGCGAGCTTGGCCGTCACGGCGGTCATCGCCTCGCGGCTGCTCCATGTGCGGCTGAGCCGGGTGGAGTGGGCGGCCGTCGCCGTGGTGTGTGCGGGGCTCGCGATGCTGGCGTTCGCCTCGGGGAAGGAGGGCCACGAGGACGGCTCGGAGGCACTGCGGTGGGCGCTGCTCGCCGTCTCCTTCGGGGTGCTGCTGCTCGGTGTGGTGGCGGGCCGGCTGCCGGAGAAGCCGCGTGCGCTCGTCCTCGGCCTCGGGGCGGGCTTCGGATTCGGGGTGGTGGAGGTGGCGGTCCGCCTGATCGACGGCATCGACTTCACCGATCCGGTCTGGTACGCGCTGCTCGTGGGCGGCGGGGCGGCGTTCCTGCTGCTGACCTCGGCGTTCCAGCGGGGCTCCGTGACCACGGCGACGGCGGGCGCGGTGCTCGGCGAGACGATCGGGCCGGCGGTGGTCGGGGTGGTCTGGCTCGGGGACAGCACGAGGGAGGGATTCGGCTGGCTGGCGGTCACCGGCTTCGCGGTGGCCGTGGCGGGCTCCCTGACCCTGGCCCGCTTCGGCGAACCGCCCGCGCCGGAGGGGGCCGCCGACGAGCCGAAGACCCTGGAGGCGGGCACGGACGCGGGGACGGGCGTAGGGACGGACGCGGGGGCGGACGCGGGCGCAGGGGCGGGCACGGGGACGGACACGGACGCAGGGGCGGGCGCGGCCCCGGCCCCCGAGCGGGGGCCCCGCACGCCCTGACGGGGCGAGGGCGGGGGCGGGTCGGATCGGGTCGGTCGGGTCGGTCGGGTCAGGTCGGGCCGCGTCGGTCAGGGCCGGTCAGGTTCGGGGCAGGTCAGGGCAGGTTCGGGGCAGGTCAGGGCAGTACCCGGCACAGGGCCTGGAGCGCGCCCTGCCAGCCGCTGTCCGGCGGCGTGGCGTAGCCGACGACCAGGCCGTCCAGGGTCGGCTCCACGGTGGGCCGGCGGAACTGGTTCACGCCCTGGACCGCGAGACCGTGCCAGGCGGCGGCCCTCAGGACCTCCTGTTCCGTGCCGGGCGGGAGGGCGAGGACGGCGTGGAGGCCCGCCGCGATCCCGCTGACCCGGGTCTGCGGCGAGTGCGCGGCCACCGCCGCCACCAGCTGGTCCCGGCGTCGTCGGTAGCGCAGCCGCATGGCCCGTACGTGCCGGTCGTACGCCCCGGAGCCCAGGAACTCCGCGAACGCCAGCTGGTCCGGCGCGCTCGACGCCCAGTCCACGGCCCCCTTCGCGGCCACCACCTCGCCCACCAGGCTCTCCGGCACCACCATCCACGCCAGCCGCAGCCCGGGGGCCAGGGACTTGCTCGCGGTACCGAGGTAGACGACCCGATCGGGGTCGAGGCCCTGGAGGGCTCCCACGGGCTGTCTGTCGTAGCGGAACTCCCCGTCGTAGTCGTCCTCCAGGACGAAGCCCCCCGAGGCGCGCGCCCGGTCGACGACGGCCGCCCGCCGGTCCGGGGGCAGCGCGCCGCCCAGCGGGAACTGGTGGGCCGCCGTCAGGAGGACGCCCCCGGCGCCCGTCAGCTCCTCGACCCGGGTGCCGCGTTCGTCGAAGGGCAGGGCCGGGGTCCCGAGTCCGGCCCTGGTGAGGATGGCGGCGTGGACGTCGAGGCCGTACGACTCGACCGCCACGTCCCGCACCCCGCGGCCCCGCAGCACCTCGCCGATCAGCATCAGTCCGTGCACGAAGCCCGCGCAGATCACGATCCGTTCGGGCCGGGCGTGCACGCCCCGCGCGCGGGCGAGGTACTCGGCGAGCGCGGTGCGCAGTTCGATCCGGCCGCGCGGATCGCCGTAGCCGAGGGCTTCGTTCGGGGCGGCGGTGAGCGCCCGGCGGTACGCCTTGAGCCACTCGGCGCGCGGGAAGGAGGCGAGGTCGGGGGTGCCGGCCTTCAGGTTGTGCGCCGGGCCGCCGGGACGGGGAAGGGGCCGGGGCGAGGGCGCCGGGGGCGGCGGGGCCTGCTTGCGCGGCGCGGTCCTTCGGGCGACCCGGGTACCCGAGCCCTGCCGGGCCGTCAGCCAGCCCTCGGCGACCAGTTCGGCGTAGGCGTCGGCGACGGTGTTGCGGGCCATGCCCAGGTCGGCGGCGAGCGACCGGGAGGACGGCAGCCGGGTGCCCGCCTCCAGGCGCCCGCTGCGCACCGCTTCCCGGAGCGCGTCCATGAGTCCGGCGCGCAGGCGTGGTCCGCGCAGTTCCAGATGGAGGTCGGACCCGAAAGTGGCCCAGTCGTTCGCCATGGAAATGGACCATACTCCTGCGCCATCCCGCTCGTACGGTGAGAAGCATGACGACGACTACCGCCACCACCACCGCAGCGGAGAAGGGCGGGTACGCACACGAGCACGCGCCCCGCCTCGCCATGGCCGAGCGGGTCCCCGAGTTCTACCGGGCGATGATCCGGCTGGAGACGGCCGCCGCCAAGGACGTCGACCCGACCCTCTACCACCTGATCAAGATCCGGGCCTCGCAGGTCAACCGCTGCGCGTTCTGCATCGACATGCACACCAAGGACGCGCTCGCCGAGGGCGAGTCCGTCGAGCGGATCGTGCAGCTCTCCGCCTGGGAGGAGTCCCGCCACTTCTACACCGAGCGGGAGCTCGCGGCCCTCGCGCTGACCGAGTCCGTCACCGTCCTCACCGACGGCTTCGTCCCCGACGAGGTGTACGCGCGCGCCGCCGAGCACTTCGACGAGACCGAGCTGGCCCGGGTGATCGCCGCGATCGTCACCATCAACGCCTGGAACCGGATCGGCGTGACGACCCGGTTGACGCCCGGCCACTACACCCCGCGCTCCTCGTGAGCGGGCACGCGACCGCCGAGGCCCTGCGCGAGCTGCACCACGGCCGGCCGGCGGATGCTCCGCTGGTGCTGCCGGGGCCCTGGGACGCGGTGAGCGCCCGCGCGTTCGAGGAGGCCGGTTTCCCGGCGCTCGCGACGCCGAGCGCCGGGATCGCCGCCGCCCTGGGGTACGAGGACGGGGAGACACCGGCGGCGGAGATGTTCGCCGCGGTGGCGCGGATCGTCCGCTCGGTCTCCGTACCCGTCACCGCGGACCTGGAGGGCGGCTACGGGCTGCCGGCGGCCGAGCTGGTGGAGCGCGTACGGGAGTCCGGCGCGGTCGGGGTGAACCTGGAGGACAGCGACCCGGCCGGCGGGCTCAGGGACCCGCGGGCCCACGCGGAGTGGCTGGCGGAGGTACGGGCGGCCGCGGGCCCGGGGCTCTTCGTCAACGCGCGCGTGGACGTGTACATCCGGCGGACGCCCGCACCGGCGGAGGCGGCGGTGACCCGCGCCCGGCTCTACGCGGAGGCCGGCGCGGACTGCGTCTACCCGATCGCGGCCCCGCCCGCCGACCTGCCGGCCCTGCGCGCCGCGCTCGGCGACCTCCCCCTCAACGCCCTGTCGGTGCCCGGCGGCCCGTCCTTCACGGAGCTGGGCCGTCTGGGCGCGACCCGCGTCACCTTCGGCGACGGCCTGCTCCGCCGCGCCACGGCCGATCTCACGGCCCTGGCGACGGAGCTCCGGGACGCCACCGCCCTCGTGGACTGAGCGCGGCGCCGCGCTCATGGGCCGAGCGCGATGCCGACCCCGGTGGGCCGGCCCCTCAGTGCGCGCCCGGGCGGAAGAAGTCCAGCGCCACGCGGAGGACCTCACGCTGCTTGGGCCAGTCGGTCTCCGGGCCGGCCGAGAGGATCGCGTAGTGGTTTCCGTCCGCCGCCGTGAAGGCGCGGTCGACCACCTTGCGGCGGCCGCCCTCGCGGGAGTACGCGTAGACCAGCTCGGCGGCGTCGGCCGGGGCGCCCGGTTCGCCGGTGACCCGGTCGAGGCTGATCTCCTCGTAGCCCGGCTTGTTGGTCCTGCCGTCCTCGGACGCCCCGCGCAGGGCCTCGTACGGGGTCAGGCCCGGTTCGGTGACGACGAAGACCTGGAGGAGGCTCCGCCCGTCCGGCGCGTTGTAGAAGACGCCCTGGTCGGACTCGGTGCGGTCCCAGCCCTCGGGTATCGCGACCGTGAAGCCCTTGAGGTCCTCGACGGCGCGGTAGCCGGGCGGGGGGACGTCGTCCATCGGCGTGGCGGAGGACGAGGAGTCGGAGGGCGAGGGCTCGTCCGTCGGGGAGGACGGGTCCGAAGGGGACTCCGTGGCCGGGTCCGGTGCGGAGACCGAGGCCGGCGGGCCGCCGGCCGCCGGGGACTTCCCGTCCTCGCCGCCGCCCCAGATCAGCCAGGTGCCCACCGAACCCGCCGCCAGGACCGCGACGGCGACCCCCGCCGCGACCGCACCGCGCGAGCGCGACCGGGAGGCGGTGGCCGGTGCCGATGCCGATGCGGTGGAGTACTGCCACTCCCCCGTCTCGGGCACGTACTCCGGGGAGTGCTCAGGGGAGTGCTCCGGGGCGTATTCAGGGGCGTACGAGGGTGGAGGCGGCGGCGGAAGCACGACGGGGCCGAGACCGGACGCGGGGGCAGAGGCGGAACCGTGGCCGGGGCCGACGCCCGTGACGGGGCCCGAGCCCGGGCCGGGGCCCGGAGCGCCCCCGCCCGTCTCCCAGCTCTGTGTCTCGTCGTTCCAGCGGATGCTCATCTCACCCTCCGAGCAGGGCGCCGACGGCCTGGCCGACGGTCACCCCCGAGGCGAGGATCCCCGTCACCGCGCCCGCGTCCGTCAGTGCCCGGCGCAGCCGGGTCAGGCGGCCCGTACCGGCCCGGCCGGTGTCCTCGATCTCGTCCTCGGCCTCGGCGAGTTCGGCGTCGAGGGCGGTCGTCTGCTCGGAGGCGACGACACCGCCGAGGTCGGCGCGGAGCCGGCGGATCGCCTGGAGCAGCTCCTCCTGCTGCGGATCGCGGGCCGGCTCCGAGCCGGTCACCGTGTTGGTGACGGTGTTGTGGTCCCCGATGGTGACGTTGCCGCTCGTGTTGGTGACGTGAATGCCGCCGCGGCCCCTGTCGTTGCCGCTGCCGGTACCGGTGCCGGTGTCAGCCACGGTCGCCTCCGGTCGTCGAAGTGGTGGTCTTGTTGGTGACCGTCCTGTTGGTGACGGTGTTCTGGTTGCCGAGGGTGACGTTGCCCTTGGTGTTCTCGATGAAGGTGCCGCCCTCGGCCACGTGAACGATCTTCTGCTCGAACTCGGCGGTCTCGTAACCGGCTTCGCGCAGGGCGACGGTCACCCCGTTCGCGACCCGGTCCTGAATGCTCTTCAGGTAGCGGCTGACGTCCATCTCCTGGAAGAGGGAGGCCTCGTCGTCGGAGCCGCGCTCGCGGACCGAGATCCAGGGCCCCTCGGGCAGCGCGTTCGTGTGGCCCGCCGTGAGCAGCCGCCAGCCGTGGCCGAGCGCGCGCCCCAGCGTGGCCAGGGCCTGCCCGGCGGAGCGCGGGGTCTGGCCGAGCGCCCAGACGGCCTTGCCGAAGTGGTGGTTGTGCCGGTAGCGGTGGGCGATCCGGTCGGCGTCCCGGTAGAACCGCTTCACCGGTCGCAGGACGTGCGGGGCGACCTCCAGCATCAGCATGCCGCCCTGCGTGTGGACGCGGACGAAGACGGTGGTGACGATCTCCTCGCCCCAGCCGCCGACCCGGATGCGGAGGAAGTGGCGGCGGGTCTCGCCGCCCTCCTCGATCGAGCCCGAGCGGTGCAGCTCGAAGCCTTCGGGGGTGTACGGGGCGGCCGTGCGGGCCGGCAGCCCGTCGACGGGCAGGAAGACGACCTCGTCGATCTCCAGCTCGCGCAGCCGGTCCCGTACGGCGGCCTGGATCCGCGGCGAACCGTGCTCGGAGGGCACGCGCAGCGCCTCCACGAGCGGGACGACGTGCCGCATGATCGCGCTGTTGTCGAGCGGCTCGGGCGCCGCGCCGTCGAGGCTCTTGCGGGGGCGCAGCTCGATGGAGAGCGACCAGGGCTCGTACGGGGCACCGGCGCCGCAGAACGGGTCGTCGGAGCCGTACATGACGAGTCGCGCGTGCTGCTCGATCCGGATCCGGTCGCGCAGGCGGCGGGAGCGGGCTCCCACGGACTGCTCGGCCGGGTCGGAACGGAGGTCGGGGAAGCGCTCCTTGGAGAGCTCCTCGGTGAGCGCGCGGGCGAACTGGCCGCGCTGGGTCGCCACCGCCCAGGCCACGAGCAGCGGCACGGCGATGGTGATCCACACCTCCAGCTTGCCGATGCCCCACATCTCCTCGGCGGCCAGGGCGAAGACCAGACCGAGGAAGCCGCCCGCCTCACCGACCTCGCCGAAGAACTCCCAGCGGGTCTCCTCGTCGGCGAAGGCGAGCACGAGCAGGACCAGGGCCGACTGGAAGAGCATCAGCCGCCCGTACCAGCGCAGCACGAGGGCCGGGAAGACGCGGAAGAGGGGTGCGGCGGCCGCCCGGCCGCGGATCCAGCGGGCGAGGCCGAGCACCAGGAAGGGCACGACGAGGAGGACGACCAGGCCCTTGGTGAGCGGGAAGGCGACGATCCAGAGGGCGAGGATGCCGGCGGCCCAGGCGAGTTCGACGCGGCGGGCGCGCAGCGCGTGGGCGAGGACGCGGCTCGCGTCGAAGCCGAGGGAGGGCGCGGCGAAGCGCTCCTCGTGGACGTACAGCTGGTCGATGACGGTGTCCCGGAAGCCGTCGTCGAGGTAGGTGCCCGCGCAGAGCAGGCGGGTCGACTCGCTGGCGGAGGGTAAACGGCGCGGGTCGACCGCCGGCGGCGCGCCCGGCGGGGTGCCGGGCGGGTCCGCCGGTGGTGAGCCGGGTGGACGGCCGGGCTGCTGAGGTACGGACGCTTGCGCCAAGACTCCCCCGATGATGCGGAACTGCCCATTCTTCCGGCTCACTTGGCCGGGACCGGTGGGACAGCATAGGCGAGATGGGGGCGCCCTGTCGGCGCGAAAAACGGCGCCCCCGGGCCGTACGGTCGGTCGTACGGCCCGGGGGCGCCGGGACTGTGGGGCCTGCGAGGCCCGGAGGCCTTCGGACCTTCAGGCCTTCCGGCCTTCCGGCCGTCGGGTCTTCGGGTCTTCAGGTCCTCAGGTCGGCAGAGCTCAGATGAGGCCGAGCTCGCGGACCGCGTCGCGCTCCTCCGACAGCTCCTGCACCGAGGCGTCGATGCGGGTGCGGGAGAACTCGTTGATCTCCAGGCCCTGGACGATCTCGTACTTGCCGTCGACACAGGTGACGGGGAAGGAGGAGATGAGGCCCTCCGGGACGCCGTAGGAGCCGTCCGACGGGATGCCCATGGAGGTCCAGTCGCCGGCGGCGGTGCCGTTGACCCACGTGTGGACGTGGTCGATGGCGGCGTTCGCGGCGGAGGCGGCGGAGGACGCGCCACGGGCCTCGATGATCGCGGCGCCGCGCTTGGCGACGGTCGGGATGAAGGTGTCGGCCAGCCACGCCTCGTCGTTGACGACCTCGGCGGCGTTCTTGCCGGCGATCTCCGCGTGGAAGATGTCCGGGTACTGGGTCGCCGAGTGGTTGCCCCAGATGGTGAGGCGCTTGATGTCCTCGACGGAGGCGCCGGTCTTCGCCGCGAGCTGCGAGAGCGCGCGGTTGTGGTCCAGGCGGGTCATCGCGGTGAAGCGCTCGGCCGGCACGTCCGGGGCGGCGGCCTGGGCGATCAGGGCGTTGGTGTTGGCCGGGTTGCCGACGACGAGGACCTTGATGTCGTCCGCGGCGTTGTCGTTGATGGCCTTGCCCTGCGGCTTGAAGATGCCGCCGTTGGCGGCGAGCAGGTCACCGCGCTCCATGCCCTTGGTGCGCGGGCGGGCGCCGACGAGCAGCGCGACGTTGGCACCCTCGAAGCCCTTGCTCGGGTCGTCGAAGATGTCGATGCCCTTGAGCAGCGGGAACGCGCAGTCGTCGAGCTCCATGGCGGTGCCCTCGGCGGCCTTCACGCCCTGCGGGATCTCGAGGAGGCGCAGCTTGACCGGCACGTCCGCGCCGAGCAGGTGGCCCGAGGCGATGCGGAAGAGCAGCGCGTAGCCGATCTGGCCGGCCGCGCCGGTCACGGTGACATTCACGGGAGTGCGGGTCATGGCGATCTCCGTAAGACAGCTGGCGGTGGGGGTCCCTGCCCCTGGTGCTGGATAGCCCTCTTGATCGATCGGTGTCTCGACATGAAGAGATATCCAGCGGTCAGGCTATCGGACCCTGACCCCCGCCAAGCCCCACCCCCTTGTGGTCCGGCTCACTGCCACCCGTCCGAGCCGGGCGCCGTCACTCCGTGGTGCAGCCCTCGCTCCCGTCCGCGAGGGCCCCGCAGGCCCTCGCCTCCGCACCCGAACCGACCGCGACCATCGGGGTGTACGCGTCGGTGTCGGCCCCGGCGGGCACCACGGCCCTCCGGGTGACGCCCGCGACCTCCACCGTGACGGCGTCCCCCGATACGGCTCCGGTGATGCGGGCCCAGGCGGCCGCGCACGTCGCGCTGTGACGGACCTCGACGCGGGCGGTGCCGACGCGGGTGCGGGCGACGGTGGTGGCGAGGGTGCCGCCGCAGCCCATGGCCTCGGGGTCCCGGCCCGTGCAGCCGGGGCCCGCGCACTTCACCCCGGCGGGAAGGCTGGTGCTGGGCGCGGCGGTCGGGGCCGTCGGCGAGGGCGGGGCGGTGGCCCGGTCGTCCGTACCGCCCGTACCGCCGGTACCGCCCAGGTCGACGAGGAGCAGGGCGGCGGTGACGACGAGGAGCGCGCCGAGGATCCCGGCGCCGTAGAGGAGCAGGGCCCGGCGGCGCGGGGCCGGGGAGTCGGGCCGCGGGGAGGAGGGAGGGGAAGCAGGCGCGGAAGGGGAAGTGGAAGCAGACGCGGAACGGGGAGCGGAAGCGGAGGGGGCCCCTTCGACGCGCCGGATCTGCATGGTCCGGTCGTCTCCGGGACCATCGGCACCGGCGGAGTCGGCGGGGCCGGCGGGACCTGCGAGATCGGCGGGGCCTGCGTTCCGCGCCCAGGCCCGTTCGGCGCGTTCCCATCCCTCCGCGAGGTCTCCGGGGTCGGATCCGGTCACCTCGGCGAGCGCCGCGACGGCGTTCCTGGGTACGGGTCGACGCGCGCTCAGATAGGCGTCCCACGCGCTCCGGTCGTGTCCGGTGCGTTCGGCGACGGCGGTGACGCCGAGGCCGCTGCGGTCGACCATCCTGCGGAGCCGCTCCACGAACGCGCGCACGTCCGGGTCGAGTTCGTCCGACAGTGCCTTCCAGCCAGGCATGTGCGACCCCCTTGTCCCAGGCTCCCCAGGCTCCCCTGCTGCCCTGCCGCCCTGCGTCATCGAAGGATGGCAGCTCCGAGGGGGTTCCGGGGAGCGATCCGCGCTCCGGATGCGTGGACGAGGTGGCGGAATGGTCACTTCCGTGCCACAGCGCACCGCCGGAGCTTGAACCACGTTGGCGCGTACATGACCCTTGATCACGACGGCGCCCGCCCTCCCACGGGGGAGAGGGCGGGCGCCGCACCTACGTCACGTCGAGTCCGTACCTAGGTCACCGTGAGGTGCAGGACGTCCTCCAGGAACGGGATCCGCAGCCAGGGCTCCGGCTGCACCATGAGCGCGAGCAGCACGATCAGGCCGCCCATGACCCCGTACGTGATCATGTCCGTGAAGCGGGAGCGCACGGCGAGCATGCCCACGGACGGCAGCACCCGGCGCATCACGGCGCCCAGGAGCAGCGCCACCCCGACCAGGATCGTGCCCACCCGGAACGCCTGCGGGAACGGGTCCGTCCCCACCACGACCAGGCCGATCCCGGCGAGCACGAGGACGCTCAGCAGGGGCCACTGACGAGCGGGCGCGGAGGCGTCGCCGGGCGCAGCCCGGCCGCCGCCCTCGGGCCGCGCCGTGTCCGTGGTGACGGTGGGCGGCCGGCGCCCGACCCCCTTGGCCGCGCCGTCCCTGGCCGCACCGCCGTTGGCCGCGCCGCCCTTGGCCGTCGCGCCCTTCGCCGGTTCGCCCTTCGCGGTCATGCTCAGAGCGCCGCGGCCGCGCGCTCGGCGGCCTCGACGACGTTCACGAGGAGCTGCGCGCGGGTCATCGGGCCGACACCGCCCGGGTTCGGGGAGATCCAGCCGGCCACCTCGGCGACGCCGGGGTCCACGTCGCCGAGGATCTTGCCCTCGCCGTTGCGCGAGACGCCGACGTCGAGCACGGCCGCGCCCGGCTTCACGTCCTCCGGCTTGATCAGGTGGGGGACGCCCGCCGCCGCGACGATGATGTCGGCGTTGCGCAGGTGCGCCGACAGGTCCCGGGTGCCGGTGTGGCACTGGGTCACGGTCGCGTTCTCGGAGCGGCGGGTGAGGATCAGCGGCATCGGGCGGCCGATCGTGACACCGCGGCCGACGACCACGACCTCGGCGCCGTTGATCTCCACGCCGTGCGCGCGCAGCAGCGTGATGACACCGTTCGGCGTGCAGGGCAGCGGGGCGGGCTCGTTGAGCACGAGCCGGCCGAGGTTGGTCGGGTGGAGGCCGTCCGCGTCCTTGGACGGGTCCATCAGCTCCAGGATGCGGTTCTCGTCGATGCCCTTGGGCAGCGGGAGTTGGACGATGTAGCCCGTGCAGGTCGGGTCCTCGTTGAGCTCCCGTACGACCGCCTCGATCTCCTCCTGCGTGGCGGTGCCGGGCAGTCGGCGCTGGATGGAGGCGATGCCCACCTCGGCGCAGTCGCGGTGCTTGCCCGCCACGTACTTCTGGCTGGCCGCGTCGTCGCCGACGAGGACGGTGCCCAGGCCGGGCGTGACGCCCTGCTCCTTGAGGGCCGCCACACGGACGGACAGTTCGGTCTTGATCGCGGCTGCGGTGGCCTTGCCATCGAGAATCTGGGCGCTCATGGAGACATCCTCCCGGATGACCCCTGCCTTGTTCCAATTCGCTCGCGCCGGAGGCCTCACCGACGGGCGACAGATTGCACTTGCACAACTCCGACGCGTATCGACTGGACAAAAACTCGACGGTGCAACGACGATGATCGGCGAAGTACCGCGGAAAGTGCCGGGGGGAAATCCGCTCAAACGCTGTGAAAGTCCTCCGCGCGGGCCGCGTCGTCCCCGCACAGAAAATTTCACGGAGGAATCCCGCGATGAGCTTCGGCGACCCGAACAACCCCTACGGCCAGCAGCAGGGGCAGCAGCAGCCCGGTTACGGCTACCCGCAGCAGACCCCGCAGGGCGTGCCTCCGCAGCAGGGCTACGGCTACCCGGCCGCCCCGCCGGCCTCGCCGTACGGCGGCGGCTACCCGGGCGCCGCCATGGTGATGCCCGGCGGTGTGAAGGCCAATCGCGTGATCCTGTGGATCCTCGGCGTCATCCAGGCGCTGTTCGGCCTGCTCGCCGTCGTGGCCAGCAAGTGGGTCGCCGACCAGCTCGCCGGCTCCCCCGAGCTCGACGGCCAGACCCAGGACGTCTCCTCGATCCTGACCGGCACCATGATCGTGGTCGGTGTCATCGGCCTCGCGTTCGGCGTCTGGGCCATCATCATGGCGGCCAAGATCGGCTCCGGCGGCAACGGCATCCGCATCTCGGGCATCGTCTACGGCTCGCTGGTGACCCTCGGCAGCCTGGTGAACCTGCTCGGCGCGAACGTCTTCGCCCTGATCAGCCTCGTTCTCGGCATCCTGCTCATCGTCTTCTTCGCGAAGAGCGACGCCGCGGCCTGGTTCAAGCGGAACCAGCAGCAGTACTGAGCACCGCTCGCGCCGAGGGGCCGGGTTCCGTACGGAGAGTACGGAGCCCGGCCCCTCGGCCGTTCCCTACCGGTGTCGCGGCGCGCGTCACGGATGTCGCAGCGCGCGTCACACCTTCTTGAGCACCGCGAACCCGTCCGAGCGGTACGTGATCTCGTACCGCGCCTCCGGGTGCAGTTGCGAAGCCAGCTGCACCGGGTCCGAGACCTGCTGCGACCAGCCGCGCAGGTCGAAGGCGAGATAGTCCGGGGTGGCCCCCTTCGAGGTGCCCACCCAGTAGACCCGGTGGTCCGCCGTGAGGTGGGCGAGGAGCGAGACGTCCGCCTCCACGCTCACACCCTCCGGCACCGCGGCCACCGCCGCCCGCGCCTCCGTGGCCCGGGTGTCCGTGCGGTACGTCTCCGACTTCAGCAGCTCCCGCAGCGGCAGGTTCACGGCGAGCACGAGCGCGACGGCCGTGGCGACCGGGACGACGACCTTCCCGTACGCGGCGAGCCAGGCGCGCGGCGAGGTGCGCACGGACCGGGCGGCGTCCACGAGGGCCAGGAAGACCACCGGCATGAGGATCGCGCTGTAGTGCCAGTGCATGCCCCAGTGGTTGGGGTCCTGGGAGAGGAAGCGCCAGCCCAGGGTCGGCAGCACGAGCAGGATCAGCGGGGAGCGCAGGGCGAGGAAGCCGGTGATCGCGAGCAGGAAGATCACCATCTCCCAGCGTTCGCCGGAGACGAGGGCGTCGGTGATGACCTGCCCGAAGGAGGTCTCGGCGCCCTGGCCGGTCTTCTCGATCTTCGACCAGTAGTCGTACTCCCCGACCCGGCTCGCCGCCGGGATCAGGACGAGGACGGTGAGGGCGAAGGCCGCCACGCCGAAGCCCGCCAGGGCGGCGCCCAGCCGCTTCTGCCCCTTGAGGAAGAGGACCGCGCCGACCATGGCGACGGTGAGCCCCATGTCCTCCTTGACCAGGACGAGCGGGGCCGACCAGGCGACGGCCGCCGTCCAGCGCCCGAGGAGCAGGGCCCGGCAGGTCAGCGCGAGCATCGGGACCGCGAAGGCGATCTCGTGGAAGTCCGACTTGACGGCCTCCTGGAGCCCCCAGGAGAGCCCGTACGCGACGGCGAGTCCGATGCCGGCGGCCCGGCTGCCGAGGACCTGCTGGGTGGTGCGGCCGACGACGACGGCGCCGGAGGCGAAGAGCGCGGCCTGCGCGAAGAGCAGGGCGGCGGGCGAGGGCCAGATCCAGTACAGGGGCGCGAGCAGCGCCGTGACCGGGCTGAAGTGGTCGCCGAGTATGTGGAAGCCGGGGCCCTTGATGTCGACGACGGGGGCCCGGAACTCGGCGTACGCCCGCACGGACTGCCCGAAGATCCCGAGGTCCCAGGAAGGGGTGCGGAAATGCGTGTACTGCACCCAGGAGTAGAGGAAGTACAGGCCGCAGAGGACGACCGCGAGGATCAGATAGGGCCTCAGCGGGGCCGGGGAAAGACGGTCCGGCGCGTTCGGGTCGTCGGTGTCCGCGGTATCCGCAGCGGGCCTGTTCAGTACGTCCAACACCACGTCCCCCACAACCGGCGGCCGACAAAAGAGCAACCCATTAGACCAGAGACCACCCGATCGGCTGAGTCACTCACAGGGAGTCACTCACAGGAAGCCCACAGAAAGGCCGCCCCAGGGCCGGGGAAAGTCCGGGGTGCGTGGAGCGGGGCCCTCCTCTTCAGGAGGGCCCCGCCGTCACCGTCAGTGGAAGAAGTGGCGCGTGCCGGTGAAGTACATGGTCACGCCCGCCTTCTGCGCGGCCTCGACGACCAGCTCGTCACGGACCGAGCCGCCCGGCTGCACGACCGCCTTCACGCCGGCGGCCGTGAGGATCTCCAGGCCGTCGGGGAAGGGGAAGAAGGCGTCCGACGCGGCGTACGCGCCGCTCGCCCGCTCCTCGCCGGCCCGCTCGACGGCCAGCTTCGCGGAGTCGACGCGGTTGACCTGGCCCATGCCGACGCCGACCGAGGCGCCGTCCTTGGAGAGCAGGATCGCGTTGGACTTGACCGCGCGGCAGGCCTTCCAGGCGAAGGCGAGCTCGGCCAGCTCCTCGGCGGACAGGGCCTCGCCGGTCGCCAGGGTCCAGTTCGCCGGGTCGTCGCCCTCGGCCTGGAGCCGGTCGGTGACCTGGAGCAGCGCGCCGCCGTCGATCGGCTTGACCTCGACCGGGTTGGCCGGGGCGCCCTCGGCGCGGAGCACGCGGATGTTCTTCTTCTTGGCGAGGACCTCGACCGCACCGTCCTCGTACGCCGGGGCGACGATGACCTCGGTGAAGATCTCCGCGACCTGCTCGGCCATCGCGACGGAGACCGGGCGGTTGACGGCGATGACGCCGCCGAACGCGGACAGCGGGTCGCAGGCGTGCGCCTTGCGGTGGGCCTCGGCGACGTCGGCGCCGATCGCGATGCCGCACGGGTTGGCGTGCTTGATGATCGCGACGCAGGGCTCGGTGTGGTCGTACGCGGCCCGGCGCGCGGCGTCGGTGTCCGTGAAGTTGTTGTACGACATCTCCTTGCCGTGCAGCTGCTCGGCCTCCGCGAGGCCGCCCGTGCCGTCGACGTAGAGCGCGGCGCCCTGGTGCGGGTTCTCGCCGTAGCGCAGCACGTTCTTCCGCTCGTACGTCGCGCCCAGGAAGTCGGGGAAGCCCGACTCGTCGGCGGCGGCGTAGTCGTCGGCGAACCAGGCGGCGACGGCCACGTCGTACGCGGCGGTGTGCTGGAAGGCCCGGGCGGCGAACCGCTTGCGCAGCCCCAGCGTGAAGCCGCCCTCCTTGACCGCCTGGAGGACCGCTGCGTAGGCGCCGGGGTCGGTGACGACGGCCACGGACGGGTGGTTCTTGGCCGCGGCGCGAACCATCGACGGGCCGCCGATGTCGATCTGCTCGACGCACTCGTCGGGAGTGGCGCCGGAGGCGACGGTCTCCTTGAACGGGTAGAGGTTCACGACGACCAGGTCGAAGGGCTCCACACCGAGCTCGGCGAGCTGCTCGCGGTGCGACTCCAGGCGCAGGTCGGCGAGGATCCCGGCGTGCACGCGCGGGTGCAGGGTCTTGACCCGGCCGTCCAGGCACTCGGGGAAGCCGGTCAGCTCCTCGACCTTGGTGACCGGCACACCGGCGGCGGCGATCTTCCCGGCCGTGGAGCCGGTGGAGACGAGCTCGACACCGGCCTCGTGCAGACCGCGGGCCAGCTCCTCCAGACCCGTCTTGTCGTAGACGCTGACCAGCGCGCGGCGGATGGGCTTAACGGTGTCCGTGTTCACCGACATGAACCTTTCGTCCCTCAATGCGATAGCCGTGCCGGGCGAGGTGCCCCACGACGTCGACGAGCAGCGAGCGCTCGACTTCCTTGATGCGCTCGTGCAGAGCGGCTTCATCGTCCTCGTCCCGCACCTCGACCACGCCCTGGGCGATGATCGGGCCGGTGTCGACACCGTCGTCGACGAAGTGGACGGTGCACCCGGTGACCTTCGCGCCGTAGGCGAGGGCGTCACGCACCCCGTGGGCACCGGGAAAACTGGGCAGCAGCGCCGGGTGGGTGTTGACGACCCGGCCGCCGAAGCGGGCGAGGAACTCCTTGCCGACGATCTTCATGAACCCGGCCGAGACGACGAGATCCGGCTCGTACGCGGCGGTGGCCTCGGTCAGGGCGCGGTCCCACTCCTCGCGGGTGGCGTGGTCCTTGACCCGGCAGACGTAGGTGGGCAGCCCGGCGCGCTCGGCGCGCTCCAGACCGACGATGCCGTCGCGGTCCGCGCCGACGGCGACGACCTCGGCCCCGTACCCCTCGGGGTCGGCGGCGATGGCGTCGAGGAGGGCCTGCAGATTGGTACCGGACCCGGAGACCAGGACGACGAGGCGGGCGGCAGCCACTGGGTCACTCTTTCCGTGGTGTTTGTGCGGTCGTACGAACGAATCGTGTCGCTCGATACGGGGAACCCTACGAATGGCTCGACCGTCAGCAACGATACCGGCACACCGGACGGCCCCCACGGGACGGGGGCGGAGCAGGGCGGTAGCGTCAGGGTCCGACGCCGGACGACAGGGCGGACGACGGACCGGACGACACGCCGGACGACACACGGGACGACGCGTCACCAGACACACCGGAACACACGAGACGACACCGCGGCCGGGCACAGCGGCCGGTCGCGGGACGAGACAGCCGAGACAGACGAGACAGCAGCGGAGACCGCGGGTGCGGCCGTGGTCGCGACGACAGAGGGAAGACGTCCAGCACATGCCGGAGCGCCAGTCCACGAACGACAACAACCCGTTCGCGCCGCCGCCCGAGGGCCGGCCGGATCAGCCGTGGCAGCCGCGGCGACCGGAGGGTTCGGACGACGACACGTCCGGTGCCTCGGGGTCGTCGGACGGTTCGGGTGCGGAACCGGGCGGGCCGACCGGATCGACCGGATCGACCGGTCCGACCGGATCGGCCGACGGTCGCTGGAGCCCCCGCCAGCCGGGCCGCTCGACGGACGGCTTCGGCCGCGGGCCCGAGCGCCGGGGAGGCTCCGAGGGCGGCCCCGGGCAGGGCGGCGGGCCAGGTCGCGGCCAGGGGCTGCGCTGGGACCCGACGGACCCCGCGCAGCGGCGGGCGCGCTACGCGATCCTCGCGGGCATGTGGGCCTTCTTCTTCGCCATCTTCGAGATCCCGGAGCTGGCGCTGCTGCTCGGCGCCCTCGCGCTCTACTGGGGCATCAGCTCCCTGCGGACGAAGCCCAAGCAGGCTTCGGAGCTGTCGCCGACAGCAGAGCCGGCGGGGTCGGACGGGGCGGGGTCGTCGGAGGCCCCGTCCGCGTCCGACGCGGACCGATCCGGCGCGCCCTCGTCCTCGTCCTCGTCTTCTCCCGCTCCCGCTCCCACGACGGCGCCGGTCCGCTCGATGCGGACGGCCGCGATCAGCGGCATCGTGGCGGCGAGCGTGGCCCTGATGATCGTCGCGGTCGGCTTCACCATGCAGCTCGTCTACCGGGACTTCTACGAGTGCCGCGACGACGCCCTGACCCACGCGGGCCAGCTCGCCTGCAACGACCTCCTGCCGAAGCCGCTGCGCGCGGGCTTCGGGGTCCGGGAGTAGACACCCCCTACGGGGTGGGGGGAACCGGCGGCGGGGAGGGCTCCCAGGCCGCCGGGAGGTAGTCGTACGGCTCGTAGCCCGGGTCGTCGTCCAGGTCGAGGTCCAGGTCCTGGGCGGTGGCGGTGGAGCCGGTACCGGAAGCCTGCGGGGCGTCCGGGGTGCCGCGGTCGCCCCCGCCGCCGGGACCGGCGCCGGACCCGGCGCCGTTCGGTACCTGACCGCCCGGAGCCGCGTCCGGCCGCTTCTCCGCCCCCACGCCGAAGACCGCCCCGACAGACGCCCGGGCGGACGTCCCGAACATCGTCCCCAGCCTCGTCCAGAGTCCCGCCCCGAGCCCCGCCCCGAGCCCCGCCCCCGCATCCGTACCGGCCTTCCCGGCAGACGCGGACGCCGGTACGGATGCCGGGGCGGGGGCGGGGACGGACGCCGGTACGGAGCCCGGAACGGATACCGGTACGGGCAGCGGCAGCGGCTTCGGCCGGAGGGCCCGGCGGCCCCAGGCCCGTACGGTCAGGGTCACCGGCACCCCGAGGCACGCGCCCCACAGCACCGTCGCCGCGCCCGCCTGCCACCACACCGGGCCGAAGGCGGACAGCCGCCCGGAGCCGAGCGGGCCACCCGCCGCGGCCGCGAGGACGGCGACGGCGGCTCCGCATCCCCAAGCGGCTCCCAGGGCCGTCAGGGCCGCGTCCCGGGTCGGCCAGCCCCGCGCCGAGCGGCCCACGCGCCAGCCCTGGACCAGGGTCGCGGCCAGCGGAACCGCCGCGGCCGCCCAGTGGGTCCACGTACCGCGTCCCTCGGCGGGCAGCGCGGCCAGCAGCGGGAAGGCCGGCACGGCCGGGTCGCCGGCGAGACCCAGGGGCGTCGCGAGCGCGCCCGTACCGAGGGTGAAGCCCGGCCCGAGCCCGTACGCCGCCCCCCACACGGCCATGTTCGGCAGCAGCGCCAGGACCAGCAGCAGGACCGTGACCCGCCCCGACCACTCCCCCGCCAGGCCCTCGAACGCGGTCTGCGCCTCACCCGCGTGCCAGGCCAGCGAGACCGCCGCGAGCACCGCGCCGCCGCCGCACAGCGTCACGAGCCCGAGTCCCGTCGCGCGGAGGGCCGCCGCCGCCTGCCGCTGTCCGGGCAGCGGGCGGCCGAGCGCCGTCCAGACGCCCGCCCCCGCCGCGCCGGTGACGACGGCGGGCAGCCAGAGCCCGGCGGTGATCAGGTCGGCGGGCAGCGGGCCGCTCTCGCTGTAGACCACGACGGCGGCCGCGACCAGCAGGTACCCCCCGGCCACGGCGGCCGCGGCGCCGCTCGCTGAGGGGCGCGGCCGACCGCTGCCGTTCCCCGGGCCGAGGGTGTCGCGGGCGGCCCGGTGGACGAGCCAGACGGGCAGGGCGACGAGGAGCATCGGCACGACGCCGAGGGGGGCGGGCAGGCCGGAGAGGGTGTCCGTACGGATCAGGTCCACGCCGTGGGCGAGGAGCCAGATCCCGGCGGCGGCGTGCATGGCGCCGCCGGGGCCGCTGTCGGGGTACGGCGAGCTGATCCAGGCCGCGATCACCAGGACGGCGAGGGCGCCGAGACCGAGCCCGGCGGCGACGCCGCCGCGGACACAGGCGGTGGCCAGAGCGGCGGAACGGCCGCCCTGGACCAGGGGGTGCTCGGTCATATGGGTCACGGGTTCATGCTCCCAACGACACGCGCTTTTGCCGCGTAACAGGCAAACCTCCGCTGTGTCGCTCAAGATACGTTTATGTACTTTTCCGCCCATAGCAGCTCTGCGGGAGGTCGACGCCGATGAGCCGGAGCACCACGGATTCCGCATCCTCCGTCACCCTGCCGACGCCGAAGGAGCGGCGCAGGTTGCGTGAGGCCCTGGCCCTCAGCGAGGAGCAGGTCGCCGAGGCCATGGGCGTCTCGAAAGCCACCCTCAAGGCCTGGGAGGCCGGGCGCTCGGCGCCACGGGGCCGCAAGCGCGAGGCGTACGCGAAGCTGCTCGCCGCGCGCGCTGACGCCGAGGCGGGCCGTGTGGCCGCCCCGGCCGACGCGGCCGGCCCGCCGGAGCCCACCACGAACGCGTCCACGCCCGTATCCGCGTCGGGGGCGGAGTCGGGGTCGGAGCCGGGGCCGGCATCGGCGCCTGCGTCGGGGTCCACGTCCGGGTCCGCCCCGGCGCCGGCGTCGGCCCCGAGCCCGGCGCAGCCTCTCCCGGCCTCGATCCCCGCCTCGGCCTCGGCTTCGGTGTCGGCCTCTGCATCGGTGTCGGCCTCTGCATCGGCTTCGGCTTCGGCCAACGTCCGGCCCAGGGCCGCGGCCAAGCGGGCGACCAAGCCGCCCAAGGCCCCCTCGCCCGTCCCCGCCATCACCCCCGGCGCCGCCCGCAAAGGCGCCCCCAAGCCGCAGGAACGCCTGAAACCGGTGGCGGCACAGGGAGCCGGCCCGCCGGCGGCCGTCTCCGCGATCCCCGTGCCGGAGACGCCCGGTTCGGCGGGCGCCCCGGAGCCCGCGCGGCCGCCCGCCGAACCGGGCCTCACCCCCGAGCAGGCCTTCGACGCGCTGTACGCGTACGCCGCGCCCGGCCTCGCCCACCAGACCTACCTGCTCACCGGGCGCCGCCGGCTCTCGCGCGAGTCCGTCGAGCAGGCCTTCCGCCACGCCTGGGAGCACTGGCCCGAGGTCGCCGTCGACGCGGACCCGGTGGGGTGGGTGCGGGCGGCGGCGTACGAGTACGCCCTCTCCCCCTGGCACCGGCTGCGGCGCGCCCACAGGCACCCCGACGCCCCGCCGACCGAGGCGAACCGGCGGGCGCTGCTCGCCGCGCTGCTCGAACTGCCGCCGCCGTACCGCCGTACCGTCCTGCTCTACGAAGGACTCGGCCTCGACCTGCCGGAGACGGCCGCCGAGACGGAGGCGAGCACCCCCGCCGCCGCCAACCGGCTGCTGCACGCCCGTGCGGTCCTCGGGCAGCGGATCCCCGAGCTCGCCGAGCCGGAGGTCCTGCGCCGGCGGCTGAGCTCACTGGTCACCGAGGCGCCGACGGCCACCCTCCCGGCGGCCCGCGCGGTCCGGGCCGGCAGCGAGCGGCGGAACCGCAGGTGGACACGGACGGTGCTGGGGGTGACGGCGGTCCTGGCCTGCGTGACGGCCGTCACGGCCGCGACCGCGCCCACCCAGTACCTGCCGGTGAACGCCCCCGGCGAGACCGTCAACGGGGTACCGGTGCGCGGCGGCTCTCCGAAGCTCGCTCCGGAGGACGTCGAGCTCCGCGACAAGCTCCGGTCCGAGCCGAACCCGGGTCCGGAGCGGCTGATCCCCTCGACGGAGTAACGCGACCGAACGGGCTTGGCCGGGCCGCTCGGTCAGGCGGCTCGGCCGGACCGCTCGGCATTCGAGCTCACCCGTTCAGCTCGGCCGGGCCGCGTACGCGAGTGGGCCCCGCCCCCCACCCGGTCTCCCGGGAGGGGCGGGGCCCACTCGCGTACGTGCTGATGGTGTCAGCCCGTGAGGCTGTACTAGCCGGCCAGAATGGCGCGCGCCAGCTTGGCCGTCTCGGTCGGGGTCTTGCCGACCTTGACGCCCGCGGCCTCCAGGGCCTCCTTCTTCGCCTGGGCGGTGCCGGAGGAGCCGGAGACGATGGCGCCGGCGTGGCCCATGGTCTTGCCCTCGGGCGCGGTGAAGCCCGCGACGTAGCCGACGACCGGCTTGGTGACGTTGGCCTTGATGAAGTCGGCCGCACGCTCCTCGGCGTCGCCGCCGATCTCACCGATCATGACGATCAGGTCGGTGTCGGGGTCCGCCTCGAACGCCGCGAGGGCGTCGATGTGCGTGGTGCCGATGACCGGGTCGCCACCGATGCCGACGGCGGACGAGAAGCCGATGTCACGGAGCTCGTACATCATCTGGTACGTCAGCGTGCCGGACTTCGAGACCAGGCCGATGCGGCCCGGCTTCGTGATGTCGCCCGGGATGATGCCGGCGTTGGACTGGCCCGGGGTGATGAGACCGGGGCAGTTCGGGCCGATGATGCGGGTCTTGTTGCCCTTCGACTGCGCGTACGCCCAGAAGGCGGCGGAGTCGTGGACGGCGATGCCCTCGGTGATGACGACGGCCAGCGGGATCTCGGCGTCGATCGCCTCGACCACGGCGGCCTTCGCGAAGGCCGGCGGGACGAAGAGGACGGAGACGTTGGCGCCGGTCTCCTTCATCGCCTCGGCGACGGAGCCGAAGACCGGGACCTCGGTGCCGTCGAAGTCGACGGACGTGCCGGCCTTGCGCGGGTTCACGCCACCGACGATGTTGGTGCCGTCACCCAGCATGAGCTTGGTGTGCTTCATGCCCGTGGCACCGGTCATGCCCTGGACGATGACCTTGCTGTCCTTGGTCAGGAAGATAGCCATGGTGTTCTGACCTCGTCCCTTACTTCGCAGCCGCGAGCTCGGCGGCCTTGTCGGCCGCGCCGTCCATGGTGTCCACGCGCTGCACGAGCGGGTGGTTCGCGTCCGACAGGATCTTGCGACCCAGCTCCGCGTTGTTGCCGTCGAGGCGCACGACCAGCGGCTTGGTGACCTCTTCACCCTTGGAGGCGAGGAGCTCCAGGGCCTGGACGATGCCGTTGGCGACCTCGTCACAGGCGGTGATGCCACCGAAGACGTTGACGAACACGGACTTGACGTCCGGGTCGCCCAGGATGATCTCCAGGCCGTTCGCCATGACCTCGGCGGAGGCGCCGCCACCGATGTCGAGGAAGTTGGCCGGCTTCACGCCGCCGTGGTTCTCACCGGCGTACGCGACGACGTCCAGGGTCGACATGACCAGACCGGCACCGTTACCGATGATGCCGACCTCGCCCTCGAGCTTGACGTAGTTGAGGTTCTTGGCCTTGGCGGCAGCCTCGAGCGGGTTGGCTGCGGCCTTGTCCTCGAGCGCCTCGTGCTCGGGCTGACGGAAGTCGGCGTTCTCGTCGAGAGACACCTTGCCGTCCAGGGCCAGGATGTCGCCGGAGGCGACCTTGGCCAGCGGGTTCACCTCGACGAGGAGCGCGTCCTCGGCGACGAAGGTCTTCCACAGGGTCACGAGGACCTCGGCGACCTTCTCGGCAACCTCGGCCGGGAACTGCGCCAGGGCCACGATCTCGCGGGCCTTCTCGATGTCGACACCGGTGTTGGAGTCGACGGGCACCTTCGCCAGCTTCTCGGGGGTCGTCGCGGCGACCTCCTCGATGTCCATGCCACCGGCGACGGACGCCATGGCGAGGAAGGTGCGGTTGGTGCGGTCGAGGAGGTACGAGACGTAGTACTCCTCGAGGATTTCCGGAGCGGTCTCCGCGATCATCACCTTGTGGACCGTGTGGCCCTTGATGTCCATCCCGAGGATGTCCGTCGCGCGGGCGACGGCCTCGTCCGGGGTGGCGGCCAGCTTGACGCCGCCGGCCTTGCCGCGGCCACCGACCTTCACCTGCGCCTTGACGACCGACTTGCCGCCAAGACGCTCGGTGGCCTCGCGCGCCGCCTCAGGCGTGTCGATGACTTCACCGGCCAGCACCGGTACACCGTGCTTGGCGAAGAGGTCCCTCGCCTGGTACTCGAACAGGTCCACGCGCGTCCGTCCCTTTTCTGATGATCGCGGTTCGTTTTCTGCGTGGGCGTGCCGCGGAGGGCAACGTGACTGCTCTGTCACAAGGGAGGCGTTCACGGTGTCCGTGGACGCGGCATGTCCGTCTCGCAGGTTATCTCCGAGGGACGTAGGTCCCTAAATCGCAGATCCCCACGGAGCGGTGATACGGGTCACAGGCTGTAGGGGGCGAGGGGCGTTCCGTAGGGGTCGCGAGGTGGGGAAGTGCGACGTTCTCGGCAGGCGGGGCATGGCCTCCCGGCCCCTCACGACGCGCCAGAAGCGGAGGTGAGGGGCGATCGGGGCCCGATGTGATATGGGCCTCAGTCGCCCCCGGAGCACCCGTGCGGGTGGTCCCGCGGCTACGGATTCCGCACCTGCCGGAGGTACGCCTCGGTCTCCAGTGCGGAGCTCGGGACGGCCCCTCTGTACGGAACTCGGGACGGCTCCTCGGCTCACGCCGTGGGTATCGGGAACGGCTCCTCGGCTCAGGCCGTGGGTATGGGGAGCGGGCGCTTCTCCAGGGCGGCGGCCATGACCTCGGGGAAGAGGTCGGGGGTGCAGGCGAAGGCCGGGGCGCCGAGTGCGGCGAGCGCCGCCGCGTGGTCGCGGTCGTAGGCGGGGGCGCCCTCGTCGGAGAGGGCGAGCAGCGCGACGAACTGGACGCCGGAGGCCTTCATCGCCGCGACCCTCTTCAGCATCTCGTCACGGATGCCTCCCTCGTACAGGTCGCTGATGAGGACGACCACGGTGTCGGCGGGGCGGCTGATCTTCGACTGGCAGTGGGCGAGGGCCCGGTTGATGTCGGTACCGCCGCCGAGCTGGGTACCGAAGAGGACGTCGACCGGGTCGTCGAGCCGGTCGGTGAGGTCGACGACGGCGGTGTCGAAGACGACGAGCCGGGTGGCGATCGACCGCATCGAGGCGAGCACCGCGCCGAAGACGGAGGCGTAGACGACGGAGGCCGCCATGGAGCCGGACTGGTCGATGCAGAGCACGACCTCCTTCCGTACGGCCTGGGAGGCGCGCCCGTGGCCGACGAGCCGCTCCGGGACGACGGTGCGGTACTCCGGCAGGTAGTTCTTGAGGTTGGCGCGGATCGTGCGGTCCCAGTCGACGTCCCGGTGCCGGGGGCGGCTGATCCGGGCCGAGCGGTCGAGGGCGCCGGTGAGCGTGGCGCGGGTGCGGGTGGCGAGGCGCTTCTCCAGGTCGTCGACGACCTTCCGGACGACGGCCCGCGCGGTCTCCCTGGTCGTCTCCGGCATGGCCTTGTTGAGGGAGAGCAGGGTGCCGACGAGGTGCACGTCGGCCTCGACCGCCGCCAGCATCTCCGGTTCCAGGAGGAGCGTGGCGAGGCCGAGCCGGTCGATGGCGTCGCGCTGCATGACCTGGACGACGGAGCTGGGGAAGTACGTCCGGATGTCGCCGAGCCAGCGGGCGACGGAGGGCGCCGAGCCGCCGAGCCCGGCCGAGCGGTCCCTTCCCCTGCCCTCGCCCGTTCCCCGGCCGCGGGCCTGCCGGTCGTAGAGCGCGGTGAGGGCGCCGTCCATGGCGGCGTCGGTACCGGTGAGTGCGCGGCCGGTGCCGTCGGCCTCCCCGCCGCCCAGGACGAGACGCCAGCGGCGCAGCCGCTCGTCGTCCGCCGTCACGTCATCGCTCGTGCCCCTGCACGCACTCGGTCCCGTGCCCATGCCCGTACTCGTGCTCATGCGATGGCCTCCGTACCGAGGATGAGGTGGAGGAGGGGCAGGACGCCGTCCGCCCGTTCCCTGTCGAGAGCGGCGGCGAAGCCGGGAACGCCGCCGGGCCTCGGGCGGCCCGGGCCGCCGGCCTTCGGGCCGCGGGCGACGAGCTCGCCGAGGGTGCGGCGGACGCCCGGCTCGTATCCGGAGAAGGTCCTTCTCAGCAGCGGCAGGACGTCGGTGAACGCCCCCGCCGGTACGGACGTGAGCCAGGCGTCCACCAGGCCGAGCAGCCGCTCGTCGTGGACGAGGAGCAGCCCTCCGCCGGAGGCCCCGCCGACGAAGCCGTCGATCCAGGCGGCGGCGTCCGGCGGCGGGGTGCCGGGTGAGAGGGCGCGGCTCATCAGCAGCGCGGCCTCGTCCTCGGCGATCCGTCCCTCGTCGAGGAGGAGCCGGGCGGCCCGGCCGCGCAGGATGCCGGGCACCCGGTCGCGTCCGGCGAGCCGGTGCAGGACGCCCGCCCAGCGCTCGGTCGGCTCCTCCGGGTCCGGCAGCAGGCCGAGGGAGTGGTGGACCTCGTCGATCCGGTCGCGCATGGCGGTGGCGGCGTCGGCGTCGAGTCCGGCGCAGGCGGGCGGCAGGCCGACGCAGATCCGCTCGACGAGCCCGGCGGCGACCTCGGCGAGGGCGGCCGTGTCGGTGGAGCGGACGTCGCCGTAGCGCAGGGAGCGGGCCAGGGCCGGGAGGGCCTGGGCGAGGTGGGCGACGTCGGTGTCGAGCGCGGCCCGGTCGGCGAGGGCCCGCATCACGACGGGCAGCGCCTCGGTGAGTCCGGCGAGGAGGCACTGCTCGGCGAGGGCCGTGATGTCGGTGAGGGCGGTCGCGGACAGGGCCCGGGACTCGGCCTTGGCGGTGGCGGCGGCCTCGACGGTGGTGCCCCAGATTCCGGCCTCGGCCACCTGGACGTGCAGCTCGGGCTCCCAGCGCAGCCGCCAGGGCTCCCGGAAGGTGCCGGTGCCGGCCCGCCCGGCGGCCGGTGTGCCCCAGTCGACGCCGAGCAGCCGGAGCCGGTGCAGCAGTCGGCTGCGGGCACCGTCCGTCTCCTTGCGGAGATCGAGGTCCAGCTCGCGCGGCTGGGCCTCGGGCTTGAGCCGCAGGGAGCGCTGAAGACGGCTCAGGTCCCGTTGGAGAGGGACGGCGGGGGCGCCGGCGGGCACCTCGCCGAGGACGTCGCCGACGACGAGGCGGTCGCGGACGAGGTCGAGGGGCACCTCGGAGCCTTCGCACAGGACGGCGCGGACGGCGTCCGTCGTCTCGTCGAGCCCCGGGCGCGGCCGGCCGCGCAGCGCGGCGAGGGTCTCGGCGAGGCGGACGGCCTCGATGACATGGGCGGAGGAGACGAGGTGGTCCTCCGCCCTGAGGAGTCCCGCGACCTTGGTCATCCAGCGCTCGACGGGCCGGTCGGGGGCGGCGAAGAGGTGTCCGTACCAGCCGGGCGCGTCGATGCCCGCGCCGTACCCGGAGCGGCGGGCGAGCCTGCGGTGGGTCCAGGGCACCCAGGTCAGTTCGGTCCTCACCTTGGGCAGGCCCTTGAGCAGGGCCCGGTCGGCGGTGACGGTGGTCCGCCGGGTGAGGGCGGGGACGTGCCAGGCGCCGCAGACGACGGCAACCTCGTCGCCGAACTCCTTGCGGGCGGCGCGCAGCTGGAGCCGCATGTACGCCTCGCGGACGAGGTCGCGGGGGTGGCCGCCGTGCCCGTAGGCCTCGCGCACGGCGCCCATGGCCTCGGCAAGGGCCTCGAAGGGGGCGGTGGGGTCGGCGTCGCCGCGCAGTTCGACGACGTCCTCCCACCAGCGCTCGGCGTCCTCGTGCCCGGCGGTCCGGGCGAGTTCGGCGAGCGGGTCGATACGGAGCCCGCTGCCGGTGACCTCGTCCTCCTCGTCGCTCCAGGTGGGGTCGGCGGCGGCGAGGGTGTGGGCGGCCGGCAGGTCGATGAACCGCACGGCGGCGCCCCGGTCGAGGGCCCAGCGGATCGCGACCCACTCGGGCGAGAACTCGGCCATCGGCCAGAAGGCGGCCCGCCCGGGGTCGTCCACGGCGTGGGCGAGAAGGGCCACGGGGGGCCGCATGGCCTCGTCCCCGGCGAGCGCCACGAGGGCGTCGGCCTCGGCGGGCCCCTCGACGAGCACGACGGCGGGCTTCTCGGCCTCCAGCGCGGCCCGCACGCCGCGGGCCGAACCGGGCCCGTGATGCCGCACCCCGAGCATCAGGGGCCACTCGCGGCGCCCGTCGTCCACGGCCGGAGCGACGTTCGGGACGGGGACGGGGTCGGGGACGGGGACGACGCCGGGGACGGAGTCGGGGCCACGGGCGGGGTCGACGCCCGACGTGTGGGCCGGGCCCCGGGCCGTGGTCGTGGGTGTCATGCGCTCACCTCGCGGCAGGCGCGGTAGAAGTCCTTCCAGCCGTCTCTCTCCCTGACGACCGTCTCCAGGTACTCCTGCCAGACGACCCGGTCGGCCGCCGGGTCCCGGACGACGGCGCCGAGGATGCCGGCGGCGATGTCCCCGGGGCGCAGAACGCCGTCGCCGAAGTGGGCGGCGAGCGCGAGCCCGCCCGTGACGACGGAGATGGCCTCGGCCGTGGAGAGCGTCCCGGAGGGGGACTTGACCTTCGTCCGCCCGTCGGTGGTGACCCCGTCCCGCAGCTCGCGGAAGACGGTGACGACGCGCCGGATCTCGTCCGCCCCCTCCGGCACGGCCGGCAGGTCGAGGGAGCGCCCGATCTGCTCGACGCGCCGCGCGACGATGTCGACTTCGGCGTCGGGGGTCGCGGGCAGCGGCAGCACCACGGTGTTGAAGCGGCGGCGCAGCGCGCTGGAGAGTTCGTTGACGCCCCGGTCGCGGTCGTTGGCCGTGGCGATCAGGTTGAAGCCGGGGACGGCCTGCACCTCCTGGCCCAACTCCGGCACGGGCAGGGTCTTCTCGGACAGGATCGTGATGAGCGTGTCCTGTACGTCGGCGGGGATACGGGTGAGCTCCTCGACCCGGGCCGTCATGCCCCGCGACATCGCCCGCATGACCGGGCTGGGCACGAGGGCGTCCCGGCTGGGCCCCTCGGCGAGGAGCCGCGCGTAGTTCCAGCCGTACCGGATGGCCTCCTCGGGCGTGCCCGCGGTGCCCTGGACGAGGAGGGTGGAGTCACCGCTGACGGCGGCGGCGAGGTGCTCGGAGACCCAGGTCTTCGCGGTCCCGGGCACACCGAGCAGCAGGAGCGCCCGGTCGGTGGCGAGTGTGGTGACGGCGACCTCGACGATGCGGCGCGGCCCGACGTACTTGGGCGTGATCACCGTCCCGTCGGGGAGCGTGCCGCCGAGGAGGTACGTGGCGACGGCCCAGGGCGAGAGGCGCCAACGGGTGGGCCGGGGCCGGTCGTCGGCGGCGGCGAGTGCGGTGAGTTCGTCGGCGAAGGCGTGCTCGGCGTGCGGCCTCAGGGCCTCCGCGGCGGCCTCGGGCCGGCCCGGTCCGGTGTCCGTCTCGACACCGGAACCGGGCTGCGCGACAGTTTCGGACACGGTCATGGATCCCCCTCCAGATCGTTCGACCTGTTGTGCGATCCACCGTGCACCATGCCACTGACAATCGGATGTAACCGCTGGTCAGGAGCGCCGCGAGGGATGCGGGGTGAGGGAGGGTCAGCCCACGACCGGGGAGACGGCGACGCAGCCGCCCGCCATCGCCTGCTCGCCCTTGGCCTCCTTGATGACCTTGCCCTGGTAGATGACCTTGCAGCTGAGGCTGGCGGGGTCGAGCGAGACCGGCATGACGGCCGGCGGCATGATGCCCTGCAGTTTCACCGTCTTCGTCCACGGCGTGGCCGGCTTCTTCTCCTTCTCGACCTTCGGCGCCATGGCGGTGCCGTCCCCGGCGTGGAAGTCGATGGACTCGACGCTCTTGCCGCTGACCTCGTACGTGACCTCGTACGCCTCGGTGACGGACTTGTCGACCTGGTCGACGGCCTTCTCCGCGGCCTCCGAGCAGGCCCCGAGGCCGAGGGCGAGTCCGGCGGCGGCGAGGGCCGAGACGGTGGTGCGGACGGTGCGCTTCATGACGGGGTTCCCCTGGACAGGTGGTGCTGATCTTCGGTCTCGCGCAGAGAATCGTAAAGGGAGAGTAAAGTCAAATCATCTGACCGTCGTCGTCAGGTCCGCCCCCCGGGCCGCCAACTCCGGTGAACCTGCAGGCCGGGGGCGTTGTCAGTGGCGGCGTCTACGGTCGGTGACATGAATGCCATGGGGGTGCGCTGGACGGCTGAACAGGTGCTGGCACTGGCTCCTGACGATGCCTCACGCAGAGCGGGAAGCAGGCTCGGCACGGCCGGGCCGTGGTCGGGCACCGGCCGCGGCGAGGGGGTCGTCTGGGGCCTGTGCGCGGGCAGCGGCGGCAGACCGTACGAGACGGTCGTCGACACCACCGGCCCCGCGTACGCGTGCAGCTGCCCCAGCCGGAAGTTCCCCTGCAAGCACGCCCTGGGACTGCTGCTGCTCCAGGCGTCCGACGAGACGGCGGTCCCGGTCGGCGCCGCACCGGAGTGGGCCGGGCCGTGGCTCGCGCGGCGCCGGGGTCGCGCCGAGAGTCCGGCCCGGCCGGCCTCGGGCGGCGCCTCCGGGGGCCCGGCGGACCCCGAGGCCGCGCGCCGCAGGGCCGAGCGGAGGGCGGCCCGGATCACCGCGGGCGCGGAGGAGTTGGAGCAGCGGCTCGCCGACCTGCTGCGCGGCGGTCTGGCGGCGGCCGAGCAGGCCGGGTACGGACTGTGGGAGGAGACCGCGGCCCGCATGGTCGACGCCCAGGCGCCGGGGCTCGCCGGCCGGGTCCGGGAGCTGGGCGCGATACCGGGCTCGGGCCCGGGCTGGCCCGTGCGCCTCCTGGAGGAGTGCGCGCTGACCCACCTCCTCGACCGGGCCTGGCTCACCGCCGACCGGCTGCCCGCCGGCCTCGCCACGACCGTACGGACCAGGGTCGGCCTCACCGCCCCGGCGGACGGCACCCCGGTGCGCGACCACTGGCTCGTCCTCGCGCAGTACGACACGGCCGACGCCCGGCTGACCACGCGGCGCGTCTGGCTGTACGGCACGGCGAGCCGACGCACGGCGCTCCTCCTCTCCTTCGGCGCGGCCGGCCGGGCACCCGCCCTGGCGCTCCCCGTGGGCGCGCTCCTCGACGGCGAGCTGACCCCGCACGCGGGCGCCGGCCGGCTGCGCGCGGAGCCGGGCGAGCACTTCGTCCCGGTCGACGCCCCCGTCGTCCCGCCGCCTGGCGGGCCGGTGGGCGCGGCCCTCGACGCGTACGGGCGTGCGCTGCGCGAGGATCCGTGGCTGGACTCCTGGCCCGTGACGCTGCGCCGTGTCGTACCGGCGCGGGCGGAGTACGGCTGGCAGCTCGCCGACGCGGACGGCCGCGAGGCCCTGCCCCTGACCCCCGCCGCCCAGTCCCGGCCCGGACTCTGGCGCCTCGTCGCCCTGTCGGGCGGCGGCCCCGTGACCGTCTTCGGGGAGTGCGGCCACCGGGGCTTCACCCCGCTCGCCGCCTGGTCGCCGGAGGCCCCGTCCGAGACGGTCCCCCTCGTATGACGCCCCGCCATCTCCCCCGACCGCCCGGAGGACCTCGATGAACACGACGGCGACCACACCTGCGACGGACTCAGCGGGCTCCGGCCCCGGCTCCCGCTCCGGCCCCGGCTCCCGCTCCGGCTCCGGCTCCGGCTCCGGATGGGAGGACGACGCGAGCGCCCGCGTCTGGGAGGAGCTCGTCACCTCCGCGCTCCTCGGTACGGACCGACGGGCGCCCACGGGGCTCGGCACGACGGCGGGCACGGGCGGGACAGGAACGGGTGGGACAGGCACGGGCAGGGCGGACGCGGGCGGGGCGGGTGCGGGCGCGGAGTCGACGGGTGAGGGCAGGGCGCGTGCGCTGCTCGACGCCGCCGCGCTGCACACCGTACGACGCAGGGCGGGGCTGCGCCCCGGGCCCGCCGCGACCCCACCGGAGCCCGCCCCCCACGATCCGCGCGGACCGCTGCCCGAGGCGGCCCGGAGGCGGCTCGACCAGCTCCTCGCCGGGCGGGCCGCGCCCTCCCCCGCCGCCGGCAGGCGCGGGGCGGCCCCCGATCTCGCCGAACTCCTGCCCCAGTGGCTGGCCCTCGCCAACGAGCTCGGGTACAAGGCGGCGCCGGCCACCCTGCCCGCCCTGCTCGACGCAGCCAGGGCCCGCACGGACCTGCGGCCCCAGGCCCTCCGGCTCGCCGGACCGCGCGGCCTGTGGCTGGCCCGGCTCAACCCCGAGTGGCGCTTCGCCCTGCGGGGCACGGGCGCGGCCGGCCGGCTCCCGGACTCCGGGGACGCCGAGGCGGTCGGGGTGCTGTGGGACGAGGGGCTGTTCGCCGAGCGGGTCGCCCTGCTCGCCGCCGTACGGACCGGGGACCCGGCGGCCGGTCTCGCCCTCCTCGCGTCCACCTGGTCCACCGAGCGGGCCGAGGACCGGCTGATGTTCCTGGACTCGCTGCGCACCGGGCTCTCCGACGCGGACGAGGAGTTCCTGGAGGCGGCCCTCGCCGACCGCAGCCGCAATGTCCGCGCCACCGCCGCCGAGCTGCTCTCCGCCCTGCCCGCCTCGGCGCTGGCGGGCCGGATGGCCGGCCGGGCCGCCACCTGCGTCGGCCTCGACCGGACGGCGGCCTCGCCCACGATCTCCGTCGAGGCGCCGCACGAGTGCGACGCGGCGATGCAGCGGGACGGCCTCGTGCCGACCCCTCCGGCGGGGCGCGGCGAGCGCTCCTGGTGGCTGGGCCAGCTCGTCGAGGCCGCGCCGCTCTCCTGCTGGCCGGCCAGGTTCGGCGGTCGGGGCCCGGAGGAGATCGTGGCGCTGCCGGTCGCCGACGACTGGGAGGGCGAGCTGCACGCCGCCTGGTGCCGGGCGGCCGTGCGGCAGCGGGACGCGGCCTGGTCGCGCGCGCTGCTCGGCGCCCCCGCGACCCCGCCCGCGACGGGCCCCGGCACCTCCTCGCTGGCCGAGCGGGCACAGCTCCTGGCGACGCTCCCGGCGGACGAGCGGGCACGCTGGGTCGCCTCCTTCGTCGCGGCCCACGGCCTTTCGGAGGCCTTCCAACTGCTCGGCGTCTGCGCCGTGCCGTGGGCCGAGCCGCTGGGCGCGGCGGTGATCGACGCCCTCGACATCGCGCGGGACGCCGGCAGTTACCCGTGGAGCTTCAGCGGGGTGATGGGGCTCGCGGAGCGCTGTCTCGCCCCGGAGGCGGCGCGGCAGCTGGACTCGCTGACGGCCCTGCCCGACGAGGGGCAGGACGCCTCCCCCGGCGCCGGCGGCTACTGGTCCGAGGCCTTCCAGCGCCTGGTCTCCACGCTCCGGCTGCGCGCGGCCATGCGAGCCGAACTCACCGGAAGCCGGTCGGACGACTGAACCGGGGGCACAGCAGCACGGCCGCACACGGAGGAAACGGAGGAAACGGCGAAGGGCCCTCCCCGAAGGGAGGGCCCTGGCAAGCGGGGTGCGGGAAGCGGGTCAGGCAGCCACGCGGACGTTCGCGTTCACCCAGTCCACGATGGACGCGGTCGTCGCGCCCGGCGTGAAGATCTCCGCCACGCCCTTCTCCTTCAGCGGCGCGATGTCCGCGTCCGGGATGATGCCGCCGCCGAAGACCTTGATGTCCTCCGCGTCGCGGTCCTTGAGAAGCTCCAGGACCTTCGCGAAGAGCGTGTTGTGCGCGCCCGAGAGGATCGACAGACCGATCGCGTCGGCGTCCTCCTGGATCGCTGTGTCGACGATCTGCTCGGGCGTCTGGTGGAGACCGGTGTAGATGACCTCCATACCGGCATCGCGCAGTGCCCGCGCGATCACCTTGGCCCCGCGATCGTGGCCGTCGAGACCCGGCTTGGCGACCACCACGCGGATCGGACCGGTCACACCCATCACTGCCTCCACATGCGACCCCCGCGCCTGATTGCCGGGGAGGTGAACGAACGTTATCGCCAGCATCCCGCAAGCGGCCGTTTCGCGGTGGCGACCGAGGGGGAAATCACACGTGGGACATGTTCGCTCTGCGCCGTTCCCCGCTTCGGGCCCTCCTCCTGGGCCCACCAGCCGCAAGCGGGGCCCGGTCGCAGGGGAGCCGCGACGAGGTCGCCGCACCTCCGCGCCGCCGTCCGTGCGGCGCGGGGGTGCGGCGTACCGCCGTACCGTCCGGCCCCGCGAGCCGCTCGGGAGGTCGGCGATGGAGCTCTCCAAGGTCACCGCCCTGATGAAGGCCACCGCCTTGGAGCTCGCCATCCTCACCGGACATCTCGTCCTCTATCCCTCCGGGATCGCGGCCGAGCGCCTCTCCCCCGCCGATCCCGCCAAGCCCACCGCCACGATCACTCCGGGTGGCCGCCCGGTCGTCCTCCTGCACGGCTTCGTCGACAACCGCTCCGTCTTCGTCATGCTGCGCCGTGCCCTCACCCGGCACGGTCGTGACTGCGTCGAGTCGCTCAACTACTCGCCGCTCACCTGCGACCTGCGGAGCGCCGCCGAGCTGCTCGGGCGCCGGGTGGAGGAGATCCGGGCCCGTACGGGACACGCCGAGGTCGACATCGTCGGGCACAGCCTGGGCGGTCTCATCGCCCGTTATTACGTACAGCGCCTCGGCGGTGACGCCCGGGTACGCACCCTGGTCATGCTCGGCACCCCGCACTCCGGCACCACGGTGGCCCCGCTCGCCGACGCGCATCCGCTGGTGCGGCAGATGCGTCCCGGTTCGGCGGTGCTGCGGGAGCTGGCGGAAGCGGCGCCAGGCTGCCGGACCCGGTTCGTGAGTTTCTGGAGCGATCTCGACCAGGTGATGGTGCCGGTCGAGACCGCGCGTCTCGACCACCCCGACCTCCTCGTGCACAACGTCCGCGTCAGTGGGATCGGCCATCTCGCGCTGCCCGTCCACCCGACGGTGGCGGCGGGGGTCCTGGAGGCCCTGGACGCCGGCGGGCCGGTGGCTCCGGGTGCCCGGGGCACCCAGGGAGGGGAACAGGGTGCTCAGGGAGGGGAGCCGGGCGCCGCCTCCGTCGCCTGACGACATCTCGCCACACCCTATTGTTCGAACGTTTCTCGAACACAAGGCCAAAGCTCTCTCCGGCAGCTGGCGAAACACAGCCGATTGCCCGTTTCCTGCGGGCTCGAACGCCTCTGAAGATTGTCGGTTGCGCATACCGCCGGGTACAGTCGCGCCACTGCTTTCCCCCCGGGACACCCCTCATCGGGCCCGCCCCGGACTGGTCCTGTTGCCGAGGCGAGAGAGACGTTGGTGAACGACCAGCACCCCCACGCCGGGTACGTCGGAGACGACGCCCACGCCACAGGCAGCTTCGCCTTCGACCCGCTGTTCGGTGCCTACCCGGCAGGTCAGGCGGACCACAGCGGCCAGTGGGATCTCGGCCAGTACGGGACGACCGGTCAGTACGACACCAGCGGGCAGCAGTACGACACGACCGGGCAGTACGCCACCACCGCCCAGCAGTACGACACCACGGGCCAGTACGACACGACCGGTCAGTACGAGACGACCGGTCAGTACGACGCGACGGGCCAGTGGAACACCACGGGCCAGTGGGACACCACCGGTCAGTGGGACACGGCCGGCCAGTGGCAGGCCGCCGACCCGTACACCGGCGCCACCACCACGTACGACACCGGCGGGCAGCAGTACGACACCACCGGCCAGTGGGACGCCTCCGCCTGGACCGAGGCCCAGCAGACCGGCCAGTACGAGACCGTCCACTCCGGCGCGTACGCCGCCCAGGGCACGTACGGCCACGAGGCCTACGACACCACCGGCCAGTGGGCGGCCCCCGCCTTCGCGACCGAGACCGGCGCCTACGACGCGACTGCCTGGAACCAGGCGGCCCCCGAGGCCGGGCCGGTCGTCCCCCAGCAGTACAGCCCGCAGGCCGAGCACACCGAGCACACTCAGCACACCGCCGAGTTCGCGTTCGACTACGCCCACGAGCCGGCGGCGGACGCCGTCGAGGCCGACGCCCCCGCCGAGACCGAGTACGCGTACACCGACGACCTCGTGGACGTCGCCGAGGAGACCGTCGAAGACCTCGTCGAGGACCTCGTCGAGGACACCGCCGGGAACACCGGCGAGGGCGGCACCGACCCCGAGCCCGGCACCGGGCTCCGTACGGAGTCCCCGCTCGCCGGCCGCTCCGTGCGCCGCACCTCGGGCGGCGGCCGCAGCCGCCGTCGCAGCCCCGCCAAACGGTCCGCCCTGCTGACCGTGGCCGTCCCCTCCGCCTGCGTCATGGGAGTCGCCGGCATCGCCGCCGCCTCCGTCGGTGGCCTCACCGGCCCCGCCACCGACACCGGCAAGAAGGACGACGTCACCGCCCTCGCCGCGGCCGACCCCGGCTCCGTCAAGCAGGTCGCCGCCAACAGCGCGCTGGACACCCAGCTCGCCGCGCTCAGCGAGGACGCCCGCGACTTCGGCGACCGCGCGAGCCGCACCCAGGAGCGCATCGACCTCAAGGCCCGCCAGAAGGCCGAGAAGAAGAAGCGCGAGGAGGAGGCGGCCCGCAAGGAGGCGCTGCGTCCCAAGTACATGCTGCCGGTGCAGCTGCACCGGCTCAGCGCGCGCTTCGGCCAGTCGGGCGTCAACTGGATGTCCGTGCACACCGGCATCGACTTCCCCGTGATGACCGGCACGCCCGTGATGGCCGCGACGGACGGCACCGTCCGCACCCAGCTGAACAGCGCCTACGGCAACATGGTGATCGTGACCGCCCCGGACGGCACCGAGACCTGGTACTGCCACCTCAGCAGCGCCAAGTTCCGCTCCGGTTACGTGAAGGCCGGCGATGTCATCGCCTACTCCGGCGACTCCGGCAACTCCACCGGCCCGCACCTCCACTTCGAGGTCCGGCCGGGCGGCGGCTCGGCGATCGACCCGCTGGCCTGGCTGCGCAGCCACGGCCTCGACCCGACCAGCTGACCTCCCACCGCGCTTCCGTACGCAACGAGAGAGGGCCCCGGCCGAAGCCGGGGCCCTCTCTCGTGCACGCTTACAGCTTCTCGACGGGCGCGTACCGCAGGAGGAGCCTCTTCGGCTTCTCGTCGCCGAAGTCGATCGTCGCCTGGGCGTCCGCACCGAGCCCCGTCACCGCCGTCACCGTGCCCAGACCGAACTGGTCGTGCGTGACACGGTCGCCGATCTGGAGGGAGATCACCGGCTTCTCACCGGCGCGCCGGGTGGCGAAGCCCGAGGGGCCGGAGCGCGAGCGCGAGGAGGAGAGCGAGGAGGTGATGCCCGAGGTCGGCCCCGCCGGCTTCGCCATCGGACCGGTCCGCTTCCACTCCAGGTACGCGGTCGGGATCTCCTCCAGAAAGCGCGAGGCCGGGTTGTACGAGGGCTGGCCCCAGGCGCTGCGCATCGACGAGCGCGTGAGGTAGAGCCGCTCCCGGGCGCGCGTGATGCCGACGTACGCGAGGCGCCGCTCCTCCTCCAGCTCCTTCGCCTGGCCGAGGGCGCGCATGTGCGGGAAGACGCCGTCCTCCATGCCGGTGAGGAACACCACCGGGAATTCGAGGCCCTTGGCGGTGTGCAGCGTCATCAGGGTGATGACGCCCCTGCCCTCCTCGTCCTCGTCCGGGATCTGGTCGGAGTCGGCGACGAGGGCGACCTTCTCCAGGAACTCGGCGAGGGTCGCGGGCTCCTCGCCGCGCTCCTGCTCGAATTCGAGGGCGACGGCCGCGAGTTCCTGCAGGTTCTCGATGCGGGTCTCGTCCTGCGGGTCGGTCGAGGCCTGGAGCTCGGCCAGATAGCCCGTGCGCTCCAGGACGGCCTCCAGGACGACGGCGGGGCCCGCGCCGGACTCGACTACGGTGCGCAGCTCGTCCATGAGCGTGTTGAAGCGCTTCACGGCGTTCGCGGAGCGCGCGGCCATGCCGTACGCCTCGTCGACCCGCTTGAGGGCCTGCGGGAAGGTGATCTTCTCCCGCAGGGAGAGGGCGTCGATCATCGCCTCGGCGCGGTCTCCGATGCCCCGCTTCGGCACGTTGAGGATGCGGCGCAGCGGGACGTTGTCCTCGGGGTTGGAGAGGACGCGGAGGTACGCGAGGACGTCCCGGACCTCCTTGCGCTCGTAGAAGCGCACCCCGCCGACGACCTTGTAGGGCAGTCCGACGCGGATGAAGATCTCTTCGAAGACACGGGACTGGGCGTTGGTCCGGTAGAAGACGGCGACGTCGCCGGCCTTGGCCTCGCCGGTGTCCGTGAGCCGGTCGATCTCGTCGGCGACGAACTGCGCCTCGTCGTGCTCGGTGTCGGCGACGTAGCCGGTGATCTGCGCGCCCGCGCCCGCGTTCGTCCACAGGTTCTTGGGGCGGCGGGACTCGTTGCGCTCGATGACCGCGTTGGCCGCGGAGAGGATCGTCTGCGTGGAGCGGTAGTTCTGCTCCAGCAGGATCGTCGTCGCGTCCGGGTAGTCCTCCTCGAACTGGAGGATGTTGCGGATGGTCGCGCCGCGGAAGGCGTAGATCGACTGGTCGGCGTCACCGACGACGCACAGCTCGGCCGGGCCGAGGTCCTCGTAGCCGGTGCCGACGAGCTCCCGGACGAGGGTGTACTGGGCGTGGTTGGTGTCCTGGTACTCGTCGACGAGGACGTGGCGGAACCGGCGGCGGTAGTGCTCGGCGACGTCGGGGAACGCCTGGAGCAGGTGGACCGTCGTCATGATGATGTCGTCGAAGTCCAGGGCGTTGGCCTCGCGCAGCCGCGCCTGGTACATCCGGTAGGCCTCGGCGAGCGTCTTCTCGAAGCCGTCGGCGGCCTGGTCGGCGAAGGTCTCCTCGTCGATCAGCTCGTTCTTGAGGTTCGAGATCTTGGCGCTGAAGGACTTCGGCGGGAACTTCTTCGGGTCGAGGTCCAGGTCGCGGCAGACCAGGGACATCAGCCGCTTCGAGTCGGCGGCGTCGTAGATCGAGAAGGAGGAGGTGAAGCCGAGCCTCTTCGACTCGCGGCGCAGGATGCGGACGCACGCGCTGTGGAAGGTCATCACCCACATCGCGTTGGCCCGCGGGCCGACGAGCTGCTCGACGCGCTCCTTCATCTCGCCGGCGGCCTTGTTGGTGAAGGTGATCGCCAGTATCTGGCCCGGGTGGACGTGCCGCGTGCCCAGGAGGTGGGCGATGCGGTGCGTGAGCACCCGGGTCTTGCCGGAGCCGGCGCCGGCGACGATGAGCAGCGGGGTGTCCGTGTGCACCACGGCGGCGCGCTGCTGTTCGTTCAGCCCGTCCAGGAGCGCGGCGGGGTCCACGACGGGGCGCGCGGCGCCGTCGCGGTAGTACGCGTCCCGGGGCGGGGGCGCGTCGAAGTGCTCCCCGAAGAGGTCGTGCGGGACCTCCTCCGCGGCCGGGGCGCCGTGCTCGTCGTCCTCGGGCGGGGGCGGGGCCTCCCCCGAGGGGTTCTGGAGGCCGGCCAGGAAGCTGTCGTCAAAGAGGCTGCTCATCGCCTCACGAGTCTAGGACGCCCCACCGACATCCGGGTCCGCCTTGGGGACGGCCTTCGTCACGCTCCCGGGGAACGGGTCACACCCAGAGGGTCGCGATGAAGATGTTCGCCGTGGTCAGGCCGCCGACGGCGGCGAAAAGGCCCTTGTCGACCTTCTCCTCGTCGCGCTTGACGTAGACGAGTCCGAGGACGACGACGAGCACGGCCAGCTTGATGCCGATCTTGATGTTGTTCACGGTCTGGTCGTCGGCCTGGTTGAGGCCGACGAGCGCGACGCCCGTGATCAGCATGACCAGCGCGCCGTGCAGCATGGCCGGGGTGAAGCGGGCCGTACCGGCGCTCATCGCCTTCATCTGGGTGAGGAAGCCGCCCAGCAGGGAGGCGATACCGATGATGTGCAGGGCGACGAAGACATTGATGAGTACGTCCATGGGGCGGAGCCTAACCGGGGCGCCCGTACCGCCCTCCGACCGGGTCCGCCCCCTCCGACCGCCCGGCCTGGCCCACTTCCTCCTGCTGTCCGGTCCGGCCCGCTGCTGTTCGGTCGGGCCCGGCCCCGCGGCGCATCGGTCGGTCCCTGCCTCAATGTCCCCCATCTCATCTCCCCGGACGAAAGAGATCGGTCCACGTCCGACAACTGTCGCCAATAGCGGTCAACTCACTGCCCGGGCGTGACCCCGAGGTTTAGCGTCCTCCAGCAGGTGGCCGGCTCCCACCACCGCCGGTCGCCCGGCGGCTGCCGGTCACCCCCGCCAGGAAAACCCGGCGGCGGACCGTCTCCCCTGTGCGGTCCGCCGTCGGCCCGGCGGGCACCGTTCCCCCCGCAGGGAGAGGATGTGACCCGCCCTCGTGGCATCGCACCGAAAACCCAGGCAGTCCCCCCTCGGTGGTCAGGCGGTCCGCACCGCCGCCACGCTCGCCCTCGCCTCCGCGGCGACCACGACGCTCTTCGAGGGATCCGGGCACGCGGACCCGCGGCTCACCACCGCCCAGGTCAAGGCGAAGGTCGACCGGCTCTACGAGGAGGCCGGGGCCGCCACGGAGAAGTACAACGGGGCGAAGGAGAAGGCCGACGAGGCGCGCGCCGCGTTCGACCGGCTGCGCGACGAGGCGGCCCGCAGGACCCAGCGGCTCAACACCGCACGGGACGGACTCGGGGCCATGGCCGCCGCGCAGTACCGCTCCGGCGGTCTCGACCCCGCCGTACAGCTCGCCCTCACCTCCGACCCCGACGAGTATCTGGAGCGGGCCGCGCTCGCGGAGAAGGCCGGGGACCGGCAGGCGGCGGCCGTCACCGCCGTGCGGCGCGAGCTCGGCGCGATCCGGCAGCTGCGCGCCGAGTCGGCGGGACGCCTGACCGCGCTGCGCACGCACGAGGCGGAGCTGCGGCGGCAGAAGACGACCGTCCTCGACAAACTGGAGACGGCGCGGAAACTGCTCGCCCGGCTGACCGCGGAGGAGCGCGCCCGTTACGACGCCGCCGTCGCGGCCCGGGACACCGCCCGCACCCCGGAGGGCAGCGGTACGGCCGGCGCGGCCACGGCCGACGGTGCCGACGGTGCCGACGGCGCGACCCCGACACGCGCCGACCGCTCCTCCGGGGGCGAGCGCGGTCCGGTGACCGCCCCGAACACCCGGGCCTCCCAGGCCATCTCCTTCGCCCGCGCCCAGCTCGGCAAGCCGTACGTCTGGGGAGCGACGGGTCCCTCCGCGTTCGACTGCTCGGGGCTGACCCAGGCGGCCTGGCGCGCGGCCGGTGTCTCCCTGCCGCGCACGACGTACACCCAGATCAACGCCGGCCGGCGGGTCTCCCGCTCCCAGCTCGCCCCCGGAGACCTGGTCTTCTTCTACTCGGGCATCAGCCATGTCGGGCTGTACATCGGCGGCGGCCAGATGATCCACGCCCCCCGCCCGGGCGCCCCGGTGCGGGTCGCCCCGATCGACGAGATGCCCTTCGCCGGAGCGACCCGGGTGGGCTGACCGCTCGAAGCAGGCGTCAGACCAGGCGGCGGGCGGTGGCCCAGCGGGTCAGCTCGTGCCGGTTGGAGAGCTGGAGCTTCCGCAGCACCGCCGAGACGTGGGACTCGACCGTCTTCACCGAGATGTAGAGCTGCTTGGCGATCTCCTTGTACGCGTATCCGCGGGCGATCAGCCGCAGCACCTCCCGCTCCCGCTGGGTGAGCCGGTCCAGGTCCTCGTCCACCGGAGGCGCGTCCGTCGAGGCGAAGGCGTCGAGGACGAACCCGGCGAGCCGGGGGGAGAAGACGGCGTCGCCCTCCTGGACACGGAAGATCGAGTCGACCAGATCGGTGCCGGTGATCGTCTTCGTGACGTAGCCGCGCGCCCCTCCCCGGATCACCCCGATCACGTCCTCGGCCGCGTCCGAGACCGACAGGGCCAGGAAGCGGACCGGGTCCTCGGTGGCCGTCATCAGGCTCGCGCAGCGGCGCAGTACCTCGACGCCGCCGCCTCCAGGGAGGTGCACGTCGAGGAGAACGACCTCGGGTCGGGTCGCCGTGATCACCGTGACCGCCTGGTCGACGTCGGCGGCCTCGCCGACCACCTCGACCCCGGTGACCTCGGTCCGGCCGATCTCCGCCTGCACGCCCGTACGGAACATGCGGTGGTCGTCGACGAGCACGACCCGCACCCGGCGTTCCGTGCCCGGCGCCGTCGCCCCCGCATCGGTCCCGGTCGCTGCCCCGGTCTCGTCGCTCATCCGTCCGCCCTCTCCATCTCAAGCTCCACTTCGGTGCCCCCGTCCGGCACGGATCTCAGCCGGGCCGAACCGCCGTTGCGCTGCATCCGGCCGATGATCGATTCTCGTACGCCCATCCGGTCCTCGGGCACCGCGTCCAGGTCGAAACCCGGTCCGCGGTCCCGCACCGAGACGAAGACCATGCGGCCCTCCACCTCGGCGTACACCTGCACGGCCCCGCCCTCGCCACCGTACTTGGCGGCGTTGACCATCGCCTCGCGCGCGGCCTGCATCTGTGCGGTCAGTTTCTCGTCGAGCGGGCAGTCGCCGACGACGACCACCTCCAGGGGGACTCCGTGCTTGTCCTCGACCTCGGCCGCGGCTCTCTTCACCGCCTCCGCGAGGGTCACGGGCTCCTCCTCGTCCCTGCCGGTGCCCTCGGGCCTGTAGAGCCAGTTCCGCAGCTCCCGCTCCTGGGCGCGGGCGAGACGGCGCACCTCCCCCGCGTCGTCGGCGTTCCGCTGGATCAGCGTGAGGGTGTGCAGCACCGAGTCGTGCACGTGGGCCGCGACCTCGGCGCGCTCCTGGGCGCGGATGCGCATGGTCCGCTCCTCCGTGAGGTCCTGCGACATGCGGACCAGCCAGGGGCCGGCGAGCAGGGCTATCCCGGTGAGGACCGCGACGGCGGCGGTGAGGGCCGTGCCGAGCTGGGCGACCGAGCCGCGGACCACCACGAAGACCGCGAGGCCTGTGCCGACCAGGCCGACACCGACGAGCCCGCGGACGAGCTGAAGGACGCGTCTGCGGCGCCCGGAGTCGGTCCAGCTGGCCCGACGGGCGTTGTCCGCCTGACGCCAGACGAGGACGACACCGACGCCGATGAGGAGGACGGGCCAGACGTACCGCCCGGACTCGTTGTCGACGTTGAGGTTCCCCACGAGGACCGCGCCGCCGATCGCGAGCGCGACCAGGGCGAAGACCTGCCCGCGGTCGGGCTTGCGAAGCCGACGGCGGCCGTCCGGGGTGGTCTCGAAGACGGGTCGGGGCGCGGCCCGGCCGCCGACGCCCAGAGGTACTGCGATCCAGAAGACCGCGTAGAGCAGGGCGCCGAGGCCGTCCGTGAGGAAAAGGACCGCGAACAGCGCCCGAACCCAGACGACCGGAAGGCCGAGGTGGCCGGCGAGACCTCGCGCGACACCGCCGAGCCACCGGCCGTCAGCGCTCCGGTAGAGCCTGCGCACGGGTGGTTCGTCGGTCTCGGCGGATCGAGCGGCTGCGGACATGCACCGATCGTCACACGTTCGGACCGTCGCGGACATCAGGGTCGGCCCTGAGATCGCCCCTGGTAACGCCTCGGGGACGACACCCCTCCGAATATCAGGGTCGGGCCAGGGTCGATCCCGGTGCCGCGAAGGGTCACGGGCGGTCACCATGGACGCATGACGAGTTCGATGCCTTCGACCCCCGAGGCCCCGCCGCCGGCGGAGGCCGATTCCTCCCTGCCCCTGCGGCGCTCACGGGGAAGCAAGGTCGTGGGCGGAGTCTGCGGCGGTCTCGGCCGGCACTTCGACCTCGACCCGGTGATCTTCCGGATCACGGTCGGCGTGCTGTCCGTGACGGGCGGCGTCGGCCTGATCTTCTACGGCTTCGCGTGGCTGCTCGTGCCGCTCGCGGGCGAGGAGGAGAACGAGGGACGCAGACTGCTGACCGGCCGGGTCTCCGGGGCCTCGCTGGCCGCCGTACTGATGGCGCTGGTCGGCTGCGGGATCTTCCTGTCGATGCTGCGCAGCGGCTCGATGCTGGGCTTCACGCTGCTGCTGTCGTTCGCGGTGTGCGGTGCGGCGGTCTGGTCGCGGCGCCGGGCGGGCGGCGGTGAGGCGGAGGGCCGGCCGGACACGGCGGCCGCGCATGTGGTCGCCGAGGCACCGCCCGAGACCAAGGCCCCGCCGCTGATCGAGTACCCGTCCTGGTGGAAGGACCCGATCGTCAAGGACGGTTCGACGGGCAAGGTGGCGGTCGGTTACCTCTGGGGACCGCACGGCATCGTCGACGCGGAGGGCCGGGTGAACGGCGAGGTGCCGAAGCCCGGCAGCCAGTGGGGCCCCGACCCCTCGGCCCCCGGCCGGCCGACGCCCTCCGTCCGGCGGAGTCCCCTCTCCATCGGTGGTCTCGTCTATCTCCTCGCCATGCTCGCGGCCGTGCTCGGCACCGCCCTGACCTGGGATTCGGAGCCGCTGGGCAAGAGTCTGGCGACCGGTCTGGTGGCCGCCCTCGCGGTGTTCGGCCTCGGCCTGGTCGTCAGCAGCTTCCTGGGACGCACCGGATTCGGGACGATCATCCTGACCGTGCTCACGGCCTGCCTGCTGGCCGGAGCGGTCGCCCTGCCCGACCGGATCACCACGGACTGGGCCCGTGAGACGTGGAAACCGGCCTCGGCCGGCGCGGTGCTGCCCCACTACGAGCTGGGCACGGGCGCCGGACTCCTCGACCTGTCGGGGGTCCCGGTTCCGGCGGGCACGACGGTCACCACCAGGGCCGAGGTGGGCGCCGGGCAGCTCAAGGTGATCGTCCCGAAGAACGTGGTCGTGAAGATCCACGCCGAGGTGGGGCTCGGTGATCTGCAGTTGCCCGGACAGCCCGCGGAGGACATCGACATCGCTCCGGACCAGGTCGAGACCCGCACGATCGCCCCGCCCACCGGGACCGTCCCGGCAGGCACGCTGGACCTCTCGCTGGAGGTCGGAATCGGACAGGTGGAGGTCACCCGTGCTGCTTCATGAGTTCCGCCCCGGCCGACTGCTCGTCGGCCTCACCGCCCTGGCCCTCGCCGCCCTCTACGCGGGCGAGATCACCGGAGCCTGGACGACCCCGTGGTACACGGTGATCCCGGTGCTCTGCGGTGGCCTGGGCACGGCAGCCCTCGCGACCTGGGTCGCCTATCGAATACGGCGTCGCCGGTCGGCGAGGAGCTTGTCCAGCGACAGCACGGAGGCTCCGGCCAGCAGCAGCGGAAGCCAGGCCATCAGATAGGCGAGGTCGTTGCCGAAGTAGTACGGCTTCACCTGCCAGCTCACGGTCAGCCAGAGACTCACTGAGATCAGGGCGCCGCCGAGCGCCGCCACGCGGGCGAAGAGACCGAGCAGGGTTCCGATCCCGACGGCGAGCTCCCCGCAGGCGATGGCGTACCCGAAGCCACTGGGGTTCTTGAGGGCGAGGTCGACGAGGCCGGGGATCGCGGAGGTGTCCCGCACGGCGCGCATCGTCTCGCCGATGGAGCCGCTGCCCTGGTCGGCGAAGAAGGAGGAGTCGGTGAGCTTGTCGAGCCCGGCGTAGACGAACGTGATCCCGAGGAAGAGCCGCAGCGGAAGGAGGGCGTAGCGGGAGGCGACGGCCTTCCACTTGTCGAGGGCGACCTGCCACCCGGCGAGGCCGGCCTTCCTCCTGGCGGCGGGGGCCTGCTCCTGAGAAGTGCGGCCGGTCCCATCGGTACCGCCCGGGTCGCCGGTCGTGTCGTTCGGCCGGTCAGCCTGTCCCGTCATCGTCGGTCACCTCTCCACGCCCCGCACGACTGTTCGCGGAACGATTCTCCTCGGACCTGCGCTCCGGGGATACAGGGAGAGGGCCGGACGAGCCGGACGCTCAGTCGACGACGTCGATCGTGACCCGATTGGTCTCGACGCCCGCCGCCGTCACCACCGAGACCTCCACCCGGCCGGGTTCCACATCGGCCGGGAGGGGGACGGTCAGGGCCGCGTCCGTCGGGTTGGCGAAGCCGCCCGGGACCGGGACCAGGGGGACGTGGGCGTGGACGGGGCCGATCCGCACGACCAGACGGGTCAGCGGTTCGGGGGCGGCCGCTCCGGGCGGGACGAAGCCGCAGCCGCGGATCTCGATGTCGTCGCCGGTGCGGATCGGTGCGTCGAGGTCGCCCGCCTCCCGGGAGCGGACCACGGAGTGGATCGTCGGGCGGACGCCCTCGGTGGACTTCGCGGCGAGTTGCCAGGCCGCCGAGACGGCGAGCAGCAGCACGAGGGACCAGGGCACCTCGGGAAGCCTGCCCGGGTCGCGGGCGAGGCCGAAGGCCGTCAGGGCCAGGACGGCGCAGGAGACGAGGAGGTACTGGACGTCGGCGAGGCTGGCCCGGCCGCTGTCGTCGCAGAGCAGGTCGGCGGCGCGCGGGCGGTCGGCGCGGACCTTCTGGAGGCGGCACGCGGCGATCCGGACGGAGACGACGAGGCGGGCGGTGACGGTGACCGCGGAGACGAGGGCGAAGACGGTGAGCAGGCCGGCGCCCCGGGACAGACCGAAGGCGGTCGGGCCCGGTGAGAGGAAGGCCAGGAAGAGGAGGGCGTAGGCGAGGAGGAGGAGCCAGGCGGCGGCGACGGCACGGGTGGTGGAGAGTCGGTTGTCCTCGCCGATCAGGGGAGCGAGGAGACCGCCGCGTGCCCGGTGGGCGTGGGTGGCGGCGCTGAGCAGGAGGGCGAGGACCAGGGCGGTGCAGAGCCCGGCCGTGCGGGCGCCGGTCCAGCCGCTGCCGATCGCGGTGAGGGCCTGGCCGAGGAGCAGGGCGAGGACGGCGCCCCAGACAGCGCCGAGGCTGCGGCTCCGTACCCGGTCGAGCCAGGCCGCTCCGGCCTCGCGGCCGCGTACGGCCACCGCGCGGGCGGACTGGGCCAGCTCGTCGGAGACCCACTGGCGGGCGGCGACCGGCGAGTGGGCGACGGCCGCGGGGACGCCGTGCCCGGCGGCGAGTTCGTCGCGCCGGGCGAGGAAGGCGGCGACCGCGCGACGGTGGCCGGCCTGTCCGCAGTGGGCGCAGCCGGCGCAGGCCGTCGCGTGCTCGCCGTACTGTCTCGCCTCTTGAACCGCCACGGTGCTCACTTCCCGAGCTCACTTCACGACCCGTTCCGATGCGTTCCCGTGTGCCCGACGCGTCCCGAACGGTCAACCAGCCGTTGATTCCACGGAATTGTGTCGCATCGGCGGCTCCCGCGCCTGCCGCGTGCGCCCCGCCGGAGAGTGATTGCCGCGCCATCTCATTGACGTACAGAAAGGTGAAGCGATGGTGTTACGACAGGAGTTCGGGCTCCGCTCGGCTGATCCTGCGCCAGAGCGGCTGGTAGTTGATCCAGGCGACGAGGTCGCTGCCCAGCTGCTCGCGGGTGGCGACCGCCTCCCGGTGGTCTATCGGCACCGGCTTCCCGGCCGCCCGAGCGGTCAGCTGCACCTGGGCGCAGCGCTCCATGGCGATGAACCACCAGGCCGCCGCGTCGACGGAGGTGCCGACGGTGAGCAGCCCGTGGTTGCGCAGCACGATCGCCTTGAACGAGCCGAGGGCGACGGCGATCCGGCGGCCCTCCTCCGTGTCGACGGTGACACCGGTGTACGCGTCGTAGAGGGCGTGGTCCTGGTAGAAGGCGCAGGCCTCCTGGGTGAGGGGGTCGAGGAGTTCACCGAGGGCGGCGAGCGCCCGCCCGTGGAGGGAGTGGGTGTGGGCGACGGCGACGACGTCGGGCCGGGCCCGGTGGACCTGGGCGTGGACGGTGAAGGCCGCCTGGTTCACGTGCTGGCCGCCCCGGACGACCTGCCCGTCGCCGTTGACCAGGACGAGGTCGCTCGCGGTGAGGTCCTCGAAGGGCGCCCCGAAGGGATTCACCCAGTAGCAGTCGGGGAACTCCGGGTCGCGGGCGCTGATGTGGCCCGAGACGCCCTCCTCGTATCCAAGACGTCCGAAGAGCCGGAGCGCGGCCGCGAGCCGCTGTCTGCGGTGGGTGCGTTCCTCCTCGGCCGTCGCGTGGACGGGCGGCAGGGCGAAGTGGAGCCGATCGACGGGGACGGGGTCCGGTATCACGCTCATGCGCCGGAAGGTAACGCCCGGCCGGGCAACTCACCAGAGCCCGGACACGACGAAGCCGCCGTCAGCGCGACGAACGCGGGGCGGCGGCTTCGGGCCGTGCGAATCGGGCACGCGCGGGTCAGGCACGCGCGGGAGGGGTTACTCCCACTCGATGGTGCCCGGCGGCTTGCTGGTGACGTCGAGGACGACACGGTTCACGTCGGCGACCTCGTTGGTGATGCGGGTCGAGATCTTGGCGAGCACCTCGTAGGGCAGGCGCGACCAGTCGGCCGTCATCGCGTCCTCGGAGGAGACGGGGCGCAGCACGATCGGGTGACCGTAGGTGCGGCCGTCGCCCTGGACGCCCACGGAGCGGACGTCGGCGAGCAGGACGACCGGGCACTGCCAGATCTCGCGGTCGAGGCCGGCCGCGGTGAGCTCCTCGCGGGCGATGGCGTCGGCCTCGCGCAGCAGGTCCAGGCGCTCCTTGGTGACCTCGCCGACGATGCGGATGCCGAGGCCGGGGCCGGGGAAGGGCTGGCGCTGGACGATCTCCTCGGGCAGGCCGAGCTCCTGGCCGACCATGCGGACCTCGTCCTTGAAGAGCTGGCGCAGCGGCTCGACGAGCTCGAACTCCAGGTCCTCGGGGAGGCCGCCCACGTTGTGGTGGGACTTGATGTTGGCGGTGCCGGTGCCGCCGCCGGACTCGACGATGTCCGGGTAGAGCGTGCCCTGGACGAGGAAGGCGACGTCCTCGCCGGTGCCCGCCGACTCGGCGACGATCTCGGCCTGCGCCTGCTCGAAGACGCGGATGAACTCGCGACCGATGATCTTGCGCTTGGTCTCCGGGTCGGAGACGCCGGCGAGGGCGGTGAGGAAGCGCTCCTGCGCGTCGACGACCTTCAGATTCACACCGGTGGAGGCGACGAAGTCCTTCTCGACCTGCTCGGTCTCGCCCTTGCGCATGAGGCCGTGGTCGACGTAGACGCAGGTGAGCTGCGAGCCGATGGCCTTCTGCACGAGCGCGGCGGCCACGGCGGAGTCGACGCCGCCGGAGAGACCGCAGACGGCGCGCTTGTTGCCGACCTGTGCGCGGATGGCCGCGACCTGCTCGTCGATGACGTTGCCGGTGGTCCACGACGGCTCGATGCCGGCGCCCCGGTAGAGGAAGTGCTCCAGGATCTGCTGGCCGTGCGTGGAGTGCAGCACCTCGGGGTGGTACTGGACGCCGTACAGCTTCTTCTCGTCGTTCTCGAAGGCGGCGACCGGCACGACGTCGGTGGACGCGGTGACGGAGAAGCCCTCGGGGGCGGCGGAGCAGGCGTCGCCGTGCGACATCCACACGGACTGCTCGACCGGGGTGCCCTCGAAGAGGGTGGAGCCGGCCTTGGAGACGTGCAGCTCCGTACGGCCGTACTCGCGGGCGCCGGTGTTGTCGACGGTGCCACCGAGGGTCGTCGCCATCAGCTGGAAGCCGTAACACATACCGAAGACGGGGACGCCCGCCTCGAAGATCTCGCGGTCGAGGCGGGGGGCGCCCTCCGCGTACACGGAGGACGGGCCGCCGGAGAGGATGATCGCCTTCGGGTTCTTGGCCAGCATCTCGGCCACCGGCATGGTGGACGGGACGATCTCGCTGTAGACCCGGGCCTCACGGACGCGGCGGGCGATGAGCTGGGCGTACTGGGCGCCGAAGTCGACAACGAGGACTACGTCCGGGTTGGTGACGTCGGGCGCGGCAGCGGGGGTCGCTGATGACACTACGGCGGCCTTCCGGCGGTAGGAGGGGGTCCCCCGAAGGGGGGTGCTATTTGTCGATTCTACCGGCGCGCCGGTAGCACTTTTCGTCTCACCATCCGAACCCGGGTTGTCCCCCGGTCCGCGGCGGGGTCCATACTGTCGCCATGCGCAAGCTCTCGACCTTCGTCTTTACCTATGGCACCGGCCCGTCCGGCTGCCATGGTCGTGCTGCTTGAGCAACTGACAAGCGACTTTCCAGGCGCCCCGGGCCGACAAGGCCCGGGGCGTTCTGTCGTTTCCGGGCCGTGTCGCTCCGGGGCTCCGCACCCGACACCCCGAGGAGCCCCACATGACCACCACGACCCAGACCGAGAAGACCGGCGCGCGCACCGACGAGGCGGCGACGCTGATCGGCGACGCCCGCGAGCGCATCGACTCCCTCGACGACCGGATCATCGGCCTCATCCAGGAACGGATGGCCGTCTCGGCCGTCATCCAGGAGGCCCGGATCTCCTCCGGCGGCCGCCGGGTGAACCTGGCCCGCGAGATGGAGGTCCTCGGTCACTACCGTGACGCGCTGGGGAAGCCCGGCACGGCCCTCGCCATGACCATGCTGGAGCTGTGCCGAGGCCGCATCTGAACGAGCGCCGCATCGGAACGCGTACCCGCCTCGGAGCGAGTGCCCGATCTGAACGCGTGCCCGCCTCCGAGCGAGTGCCCGGATCTGAGTTCGGGCCCGCTCTCACCCGTACGGCGCGTGACCGGCTCCGACCCGGCTTCGTTGGTCCGGGTGTCCGTGCCAGCCAGGGGCGGGCCCGTAGAAACCACGCGTGGCTTTCGCTGGGGCGTGTGGCGTACCTCCGGTGCGCCGTGGGACCTCGCACCAGCGCGTGTGACCGGGCAGCAGGGGACAGCAGCCCGGTCACCCAGAAAGGGCGGTCGACCCCGGGGACGCTCGGGGTCGGCCGCAACCGGCTCCGTCGGTCGCGGCCTCCGCGGCCGCCGGCACAGTGCGAACCCCCGAATCCCCCGAACCCCGTCCCCCTCCTCGTCTCTCCCCACGCGGCGCAACCCCCCGGCGCCGTCCCGCTCGGCACCGCCGCTGCCCTGACACCGGTGCCGACCCCGAGGGCCCCGTACCGCGACCGGAATCGCGGCACGGGGCCCTCGCTCGTGCGCTTCCGCAGCACCCGACCCCTCGAACCTCCGACGTGACGCGCGTCACACAAAGATCCTGTGCAACCGCTACAACCAATCGCATCGGTCGCGGGTCATCTATGCAGCACCACCAAAAGCTGGAAGGGCGCTGCACTCGGAGGGGGGTGCAGCGCCCTTTCCTGCGTCTCGGGTGACCGCGTGCGTCACGCCTGGTACGTCACGCCTGGTACGTCACGCCTTGTGCACCACGCCCGACGCGTCACGCCCGGCGCGTCACGCCTTCTTCTTCGGCGGGACCGTCGGCATCCCCAGGAACGGCAGCCGCAGGGCGCCGAAGGCCCCGGCCGGGACCGTGGGGGACTTCGGTTCGACCGCCGCGAGCCGGACGTACGCCTCTCCCTGCCGCGGGCGCGTGTCCTCCTCGCCCTTGTTCGGCCAGAAGGACATCGCCCGCTCCGCCTGCGCCGTGATCGTCAGGGACGGGTTGACGCCGAGGTTGGCGGAGACGGCCGCCCCGTCGACGACGGAGATCCCCGGGTGGCCGAAGAGCCGGTGGTACGGGTCGATGACGCCGGATCCGGCGTCGGCGCCGATCGGACAGCCGCCCAGGAAGTGGGCGGTGAGCGGGGTGCCCATCAGCTCGCCGACGTTGGAGCCGGCGAAGCCGTTGATCTCCTCGGCGAGGAGGGTGGCTGCCCGGGTGGCCTCCGGGATCTGGACCGGGTTGGGCGCCCCGTGCCCCTGGCGGGCGGTGAGCAGGCCCTTTCCGAGCCCGCCGGGCTTGCGGTAGGTCGTCAGGGAGTTGTCGAGGGACTGCATGACGAGACCGATGATGGTCCGCTCCGACCAGTGCCAGTTGGAGAGCGAGCGGGCGGCGAGCGTGGGGTGCCTGAGCAGGCTGAGGAACCAGTTGCGCACGCGGTGGGCCCCGTAGGGCACCTGGAGGACGGTCAGGCCGCCCATGGAGTTGGAGCCCTTGCCGTACCGGACCGGCTCGATGTGGGTGTTCGCGTCCGGGTGGATCGAGGAGGTGATGGCGACGCCCCGGGTGAAGTCGGCCTTCTCCTTGCCGTGCTTCTTGCGGTAGCGCCGGTCGGTGGTCTGCGCGCCGACCAGGCCCTCGGAGTTGGTGCGGGTGAGTTCGCCGAGCCGGTCCGAGATCCGGGGCAGCAGACCGCCGTCCTTCATCCGGTGCAGCAGGGTCTGCGTGCCGTACGTGCCGGCCGCGATCACCACACGGCGGGCGCGGAAGGTCCGTCCCTTCCCCTTCTTCCGGTTGTCGGTGGGGAGGGTCTTCACCGCGTAGCCGCCGCGCGAGTCCTCGGTGACGGTGACGACCGTGGTCATGGGGTGGACGGTGGCGCCCGCCTTCTCGGCGAGGTGGAGGTAGTTCTCGTTGAGGGTGTTCTTGGCGCCGTGGCGGCAGCCGGTCATGCACTCACCGCACTCGGTGCAGGCCCGCCGGGCCGGGCCCGCGCCGCCGAAGTACGGGTCGGCGACCTCTCCGCCCGGCTTCGCCTTCGCCGCCCCGACCCCGTCCTCGCCGACGGCGTCCCCGCCGTCCCCGAAGAAGACGCCGACGGGCGCCATGTGGAAGGTGTCGCCGATGCCCATCGCCTGCGCGGCCGCCTTGAGGTGCACGTCGGAGGGGGTGGTCGTCGGGTTGAGCCGGACGCCGAGCATCCGCTGGGCCTGGTCGTAGTACGGCCGCAGCTCGTCCTGCCAGTCCGTGATGTCCTTCCACTGCGGGTCGTCGAAGAAGGGCTTGGGCGGTACGTAGAGGGTGTTGGCGTAGTTGAGGGAGCCGCCGCCCACGCCGGCGCCGGCGAGCACCATGACGTTGCCCAGCAGGTGGATGCGCTGGATGCCGTAGAGGCCGAGGGCCGGGGCCCACAGGAAGTTCTTCAGGTCCCAGGAGTTCTTGGGCAGGGTCGCGCGGGTGAAGCGGCGGCCGGCCTCCAGCACGCCGACCGAGTACCCCTTCTCGGTGAGCCGGAGGGCGGTGACCGAACCGCCGAAGCCGGAGCCGACGACGAGGACGTCGTAGTCGTACGCGTCGTCCGTCCCGCTCGCTTCCTGATTCTGGGCAGGGGGTACCGCGGTCATGGCTCTCCTCGTACGAAAGGGGACAGTCGGGGTGCGGAGACGGAGCGGCGGCTCAGCGCAGGCGCAGGGCCTTCATCGCCTTCAGGGACAGGCTCATCACCTCGGCGTACTTCTCGTCGTCCATGCCGAAGGAGGGCGCGAGCGGCATCAGCCGCTGCTGGGCGACGGTCTGGGCCTCGGTGTACTTGAGGATGCCCTCCGAGCCGTGGCGGCGGCCGAGACCGGAGTCCTTCATGCCGCCCATCGGGGACTGCACGCTGCCGTAGGCCGGCGCGTACCCCTCGTTGATGTTGACGGTGCCGGTGCGCAGCCGGGCCGCGACGGCGTGGCCGCGACGCGAGTCCTTGGTCCACACCGAGGAGTTGAGTCCGTACGGCGTGCCGTTGGCCTGCTCGATCACCTCGTCCTCGTCCGTGAAGCGGTAGACGGAGACGACCGGGCCGAAGGTCTCCTCGGAGCAGACGGCCATCGGGGCCTCCACGCCGTCGAGGATGGTCGGCTCGTAGAAGAGGGGGCCGATGTCGGGGCGGGCGACACCGCCCGCGACGAGCCTGGCGCCCTTGGCGACGGCCTCCTCGACGTGCCGGCTGACGGTCTCCAGCTGACGCTCGCCGACGAGGGAGCCCATGTCGGCCCCGTACGCGAGGGCGTTGCCGAGCCGCATGGCCTTGGTCCTGGCGGCGAAGCGGTCGAGGAAGGCGTCGGCGATCGACTCGTGCACGTACAGCCGCTCGATGGAGATGCAGAGCTGGCCGGCGGAGGAGAAGCAGGCGCGGACGGCTCCGGCGGCGGCCTTCTCGATGTCGGCGTCCTTGAGGACGAGCATCGCGTTCTTGCCGCCGAGTTCGAGGGAGACGCCGACGAGCCGGGCCGCGGCGCCCTTGGCGACCTCGCGGCCGGTGCGGGTGGAGCCGGTGAAGGAGACGTAGTCGGCGTGCTTGACGACCTCGGGGCCGACGACCGGCCCCTCACCCAGGACGACCTGGAAGACCTCGGCGGGCAGCCCGGCCTCGATGAGCAGGTCGCGGGCCCAGAGCGCGGTGAGCGCGGTCTCGGTGTCGGGCTTCATGACGACGGCGTTGCCCGAGACGAAGGCGGGGAGCGCGTCGCCGACGGAGAGCTCCAGCGGGTAGTTCCAGGGCGCGATCTGGCCGACGACCCCGCGCGGCTGGCGCAGCTCGGTGACCTTGGTGAGGGTCGGTACGACTCCGGTGTGGCGCTTGGCGCGCAGGTAGGAGGCGGCCTTGCGGCCGTAGTGGCGGGCGGCGACGGAGACCGCCTGGACCTCCTCGTGGGCATGGAGGCGCGCCTTGCCCGTCTCCAGTTGGATGAGGTCGAGGACCTCGGACTGCCGCTGGAGGACGAGGTCGTGGAAGCGGAGGAGGACGGCGGCGCGGGCCTTGACCGGGGTCGCGGCCCAGGCCGGCTGGGCGGCGCGGGCGCGCGCGAAGGCCTCGGCGACGTCCTCGGGGGTGGACTCGGGCAGCTCCGCCAGTTTCGCCCCGGTGAAGGGGGTGTGGTTGGCCGTCCGGCCCGAGCCGACGACGCCACGGGTGAGCCGGGCCACCACCTCGGGCGTCACGACGTCGGCGGCGGTGCGCGCGCCGGCGGGCGCGGGCGCGACCGGGTTGTTCGCACCGGCGGGCGCGGCCGCTCGGCCCTTCGCGGCGGGGTCGTCGGGAACCGAGGGGGCGGCGAGGGCCTGCGAGTCCGTCATGAGGGCGAGCGTAGGCGGCGTTCCGCCCTTTGGGTACCCGTCGGTAACGCGTTTTCACCGAGTGCACACATCGCGCCAGCGATCACTGGCACATAAGCCCTGATCAGGGGCTTACGGCTGAGAGAGGGCCCTCTCCGGAGATTTTCCGAAGGGTTCAGTCGCCCGGCGCCCGCCAGTGCTGGAGGACGATGTCGAACTGTTCCCGGGTGGTTTGCCAGCTCGACGTCGGCGAGGACATGTAGATGGCGTACTCCGTGCCGTCGTCCTCGTAGTACATGAGGTCGATCGCGCGCCGGGGCCCGGGGAAGTTCTTCTTCTCGGTCCAGGTGAACTCCCACTGGCAGGACTTGACCTGGTCGCGGTAGGTGACCTGGTCGAGCTTGACCCGGGCGTAGTCCATCCGCTTCTCCAGGACGCGCTCCAGGTCGAGGGCGTGCATGTACGGGTTCTCGAAGTCGGGGCTCCGGTCGATGCTGATCCGGATGCGGTGATTGCCGTTGTCCGGGGTGTAGTCGACCTGATCGCCCTCCGTCTGCCGCTTCCAGCCGTCCGGTACGAGCAGGCTGAAGCCCTTCGGGTCGTCGACGCGGTGCCAGCCGGCCGGAACGTCGTTCCCGGCGCCCTGGGTGGAGGGGGCGCCGGAGGCCGTGGTCCGTCCGTCGTCGCCGTTGCCGTTCCGGTCGCCCGCGTAGTGCATGGTGGCGAAGACGGCGCCGCCCGCGACGAGTCCGGCGAGCAGGGCCGCCAGGACTGCGGTCCGCCAGCGGCCACGGCCGGAGGCCGAGGCGGGTGCGGGGGCGGCGGACGGCGGCACCACGGTGGGCGGGGAAGCGGCGGGGTGGTGCGGGCGGGGCTCCGGCCCCTGGGGCGGATGGGGCCACTGGGCGGTACGGGCAGGTACGGACGCACGAGAGGCGCCCGTCGGACCCGTGGCGTCCCGCGTACCCGCTCCGCCGTCCTCTTCGCTCAGCTCCACCAGGTCGAGGACGGAGCCGGTCCCGTCCCCCGACGGGTCCAGGTCCTCCCTCGCCACACGCTGGGTCGGCACGTACGCCTGCGCCGCCTGCGGGGTACGCCCCTCCATGGCGTCGAGCAGCATCCGCTCGGCCTCGTCCGCGCGCGGCCGGTGCTCCGGCTCCTTGCGCAGCAGCGCCACGATGACGGGGGCCAGCGGCCCCGCCTTCTCCGGGTGCGGCGGCTCCTCGGTCACCACTGCCTGCATCGTGCTGATCGGAGAGGTCCGGCGGAACGGCGAGGTGCCCTCCACCGCCGTGTACAGCGTGGCCCCGAGGGACCAGAGGTCGGAGGCGGGACCGGGATCGCCGCCCCGCACCCGCTCGGGCGCCAGATAGTCGATGGAGCCGACGATCTCCCCGGTCCGCGTGATCGTCGAGTCGCCCTCGATCGCCGCGATCCCGAAGTCGGTGATCAGTACGCGCCCGTCCCGCGCGAGCAGGACGTTGCCCGGCTTGACGTCCCGGTGCAGCACCCCGGCCGCGTGCGCGGCCCGCAGTGCGCCGAGGACGTGCAGCCCGACCCTGGCCGCCTCGCGGGGCTCGATCGCGCCCGCCTCCTTGACGGCGTCGGCGAGCGAGGGCCCGTCGACGTACTGCATCACGATCCACGGGCGGCTGTCGTGCTCCAGGACGTCGTGGACGGTGACCACGCCCGGGTGCGTGATGCGCGCGGCGGCCCGCGCCTCCTTCTGCGTCCGCGCGTGCAGCACGAGCCGGTCGGCCTCGGCCACGAACCGACCCGCCGTCAACTCCTTCACCGCGACCACGCGGTGCAGTACCTCGTCGTGCGCCCGCCAGACCTTGCCCATGCCGCCGCGGCCGATGCACTCGCCAAGCCGGTAGCGACCGGCGAGCAACAACCCCGCCCCTGTGCTCTGAGAATGTTCCACTTGCCCCCGCCCGTTCCTTCGGATGCCAGGTTACGGAGGGGGGTACGGGCGACGGAACCTCGGGGCGGTCATAGGAACAGCACTGTGACCAGGGGCCGGTGACGCTCCGGCGCACGCTCCGGCGCGGCCTGCCGTTCGGACCGGCGCACGGCCCGGCGTACGGACCGGAACGCGGTCCGGCGTACGGTCCGACACACGGTCCAGCGCGTGGTCCGCGTACGGCCCGGAAAGCGGTCCGGAATGCGGTCCGGCGCACGGCCCGACGTACGGACCGGAGTGCGACCGGCTCAGCGTCCCGGGCGGAACGCCTTCGTCGCCTCCTCGTGGATCTCGGAGACCTTGTCACTCTCGCCGTGCGGGCCGATGACCTGCACGACGTAGTACCGGCCGCCGTCGATCAGGGCGAGGTTCCGGACGAAGACCTCGCGCCCGGTGCTGTCCAGCCACCAGTAGCTGCCCGTCGCCGTCACCGTCCTGCCGATGTCGACCCGGCGGGTGTCGTCCGCCCCCGACCAGCTGGACGCGCGCCACGGCTCCAGCTCGCGCTCCTTGGCGTTCTGGTACTCCAGGGGGTCGGAACCGTGGTCCCGGACGGTGTCGCGGCCGGGGACGACGATCATCGTGAAGTCGCCGCCCGTGTAGCGCACTTGCCCCGCGTCGTTGATCGGGCTCCGCCGCCAGCCGTTCGGGACCCCGATCCGGAAGCCCTCCGGGTCCTGGCGCAGGGCGTACCCGGCGGCCGGCGCGGGGGCCGACGGATCCGCCGCGGGCCGGGTGGTGGTCGGCTCGGCCGACGGCCGGGTGGGTTGCGCCGTGGTCGCGGACGGGGCGCTCGTGGGGGCGGTGCCCGCCGCGGTGGTCCGAGGCGACTGGCCGGCCGTGGGGGTGCCCTGCGCGGGCCGCTCCCCTTCACCGGGCAGGAAGAACACGGCGTACGCGACGGCTCCGCCGAGCAGGATCAGGACGAGGAGCAGCAGCGTACGGCCGAGGGCGCTCGGGGAGCCCTCGCCCCGGGAGGGGCGCCGGGGAGCGCGCGGGGACTTGGGCGCCCGGGGCGCGCGCTGCGGGATCTCCTCCTGGAACTCCATGCGCTCGTCGGCGTATCCGCCCCGGTACGCGTCCTCGCGCACACTCTCGTGCCCGCCCTCGCGCACGCCCGCGTGAAGGTCGGCAGCGTGAAGGTCGGCAGCGCCCGGAACGGGACGGGGGTCCCTGCCCCGCTTGTGCCGGTGGCGTCCCGCCCCCGCTCCGCCGCGGCGGCGGCGCACCAGCTCGCCGCGCCGGCGCACGATCGGCAGCCGCTTCTCGTCGAAGGACGGCAGCGGTACGACTCCGACACCGGCCTCCGGCTCGGGCGCCGAGCGCACGAGGGAGCGCAGCCAGCCGCGCAGCTCCTCGAAGTCGGGCCGCTCGGTGGGGTCCTGGCGCAGCAGGGACTCCACGACCGGGCGCAGGGGCCCGCACTCCTCGGCGAAGGCGGGCGGCTCGGCGCAGACCAGCTGGACGAGCTCGGCCGCGCTGTCCTCCGGGTACGGGGCATGGCCCTGGACGGCCCGGTAGAGAAGCGCGCCGAGCGCCCACAGGTCGGTGGCGGGACCGATGGGCGGGGCGAGCCGCCAGTTCTCGTGCACGGGGCCGGCCTGCTCGGGCGCCCAGCGCTCGGTGACGGCGCCGACGACGGCGATCCGGGTCTGGCGGGCCCGCTCGGCGTCGAGGCGCGTGGTGGGGCCGCGGTGGACCTGTGCCGCTACGAGGGTCCGCTCGGACTCGGGGTTGCCCGCCGGGACCGGGAGGCGCGCGGGGTCCGGGGCCGCGGCCGTGTACCCGGCGGGCAGGGCCGGGCGGCCCGAACCGGGCAGCACGGGGCCGCGGCCGGGGCCCGAGCCGCCTCCGGCAGGGATCGGGCCGGAGCCGTCGCGCGCGGCGTGCGGGCCGTCGCTCCAGTTGCCGGCCAGGTGCACGCGCGGCGGCGGTCCGGCCTGCGGGCCGCCGTAGGTCGCGTCGCCGTCGTCCTCGTCGTCCCCCTCGTCGTCGTCCGCCGCCTGCGACCACCACTGGGGCTCGGGCGCGCCGGACGCCGGCACGGGGGCGGGTGGCGGTACGGGGAGCGGGGCCGGTGCCGGTGCCTGTGCCGGGACCGGTGCCGGTGACACGGGCGGCTCTGTCGCGCCGTCCACCGGTGCCGGGCGCTGGCCGGGAAGCGCGCCCGTCTCCCCGAGCCGGGCCGCGGCACGCGCCCCCGCCCGGTACGCGGCGATGGCCCCGGCCCGCGCGGCCCGCACATCGGCGGTGGGCGGCGGGGCGATGGCCGGGGGCTCCGCCCCGCTCCGGGCCTCGGGCCCGGACGTCGCCGCCGTGCCGTAGGGGTCGGTCCCGTAGGGGTGACGGCCGTAGCCGTAGCCGGATCCGTCGAGGTCGGGCTCGGGCTCGGTGCCGCCCTCGGGGTCTGTTCCGTAGCTCTCGGCGCCGTACGGGTCGGCGCCCGTCGTGTCGTCGCCGTAGGGAACGATGCCGTACGAGTCGGTGCCGTACAGGTCGCTGCCGTACCGGTCGCTGCCGTACGAGTCGCTGCCGTACCGGTCGCTGCCGTACGAGTCGCTGCCGTACCGGTCGCTGCCGTACACATCGGCCCCGTGACCGTACGGGACCTCCTCGACCTCCTCCGCGGCTTCCTCGGCCTCCTCGGGCTCCTCATAGACCTCGTGGATCTCGTGGACCTCGTGGACCTCGTGGACCTCGTGGACCTCGACCTCGTACAGGTCGGAGCCGTACGGGTCCGCGAACTCGGCCTCCGGTACGAACTCCGCCTCGGGCTCGGCCCCATGGGAGCCGAACCCCGTCCGCGCCCCGAACTCGTCCCCGTCGTCCCCCGACTCCGGTACGGGCGCGTAGCCGCACAGGGCCTCCTCCGCCGCGCCCACCGCGAGGCCCGTGAGGACCACCCTGCCGTCGTCGCAGACGAGCACGGTCCGGGAGGTGATGTTCCGGTGGACCCAGCCGTGGGCGTGGAGCGCGCGCAGCGCGGTGAGGACGTCCGCGCCGATCTCGGCCGCCCGGTACGGGCTCAGGGGCTGCTCGGCGAGGAGCGCCGCCAGCGGCCTGGCGGCCACGACCTCGCTCACTATCCACAGCGAACCGGCCTCCGCGAAGACGTCGAAGACCTGGTCGAGGAGGGGGTGGTCGGGGATCTGCGCGGCGGCCTGGGCCGCCTCGATCGCCCGGCGCACGACGGGCTCGGCCGGCCGGCGGGTCGCCCGGCCCGCGCTCCCGTACGACTCGGCGGGATCGCCCGCCCCGTCGAGCACCTCGGCGTCGACGAACTCGGGCAGCGGCACCTGGCGGACCAGGACCTCCTGCCCGCTGTACGTGTCAAAGGCGCGCGTCTCGGCGAAGTCGTGCGCGTCCCCGCCCGCACCGGCGCCCTTGCCGGTCGGCGGCAGCGGCAGGCGGTAGCGGTCCGCCAACACCCTTCCCGCGTAGTCGTCCACGACGCCTCCCCACGCGCGCACGCTGTCCCCCGTGGACCCGCGGATCCCTCGGATCACGCGGGTCCGTCAATTCCGGTCCGGCACCGTGCACTTAGCGGCATTTGTCGGCTGCGTACGGTCCACGAACTCTCACGATACGTGCGACGGTCAGTCCTTGGGGCTGAACGTGGCGAACGCCGTCTCCCGCAGCGTCCGGCACTCCGCGCCGTTCCACTCGTCCGCCTTGCAGGTGATCATGATGGAGTAGCCGTGGTCGGCGTCCACCTTGAAGCCGCGGTTGAGCACGCGGACGCGCATGTCCTTCTGGGTGCGCTCGAACTCCCAGTCGGCGACGGTCGGGTACCCCTTGTACGAGACCGGCTTTATGCCGATGTGCCGGTAGTCCCTGCTGGTGACGGCGACACCGGCCTTGGCCAGCTCCCAGGCGCTCGCCGCGTTGTCCTTCGGGCTGTCGTTGAAGTCGACCTGGACGCGCGGGAAGCCGCCGCTCTCGCTGAAGATCCCGCCGAGCGCGTATCCCGGAATCGAGCGGAGCTTGAAGGTGGCGGGCATCGCCATGGAGAAGTGGAACCGCTCGCTGGTGACGAGGGTGTAGCCGGCGGGCAGCTGCGTGCCGGTGCCGCCACTGGGCTTGCCGGACGGCTTGGTGCCGCCCTGCCCGGTCGTCGTCCCGGTCGTGGTCCCGGTCGTGCCCGTGCCGCCCGTCGACCCCGTGGAGCCGGTGTCCCCGGGCTGCGCGCCACCTTGCTGGCCGGGGCCGCCGGGTGTCTGCCCCTTGCCCCCGTCGGAACCGCCCGAGCCGTCGGCTCCACCGGACCCGTCGCCGCCGCCGGACGCACCGGCCGAGGCCGTGGTCCCGCCGGTTCCCTTGCCCTCGTTGCCCTCGTCGCCGCCGGTGAGGGAGACCACGAGGATCGTCCCGAGCAGGGCGAGGACGGCGACCGCGGCGATGATGATCAGCGTGCGGCGCGGCACGACGTCGGTCAGCGGCGCGCGGGCCGGGGCCTGCCTGCCACCGCCGCGCGCCTCGGGCCGCGGCTTCGGCCCCGGCTCGGCCTTCGCGGAGGCCGCGGCGTTCCGTACGGAGTTCAGGGCGCCGCGCACCCGGTCGGCGGCGACGGCCGTGTCGGGCGTCCTGTCCCGTTCGGCGGCCGGAGCCACCGGGGCGCGGCCGGGACGCGGCGGAAGCGGTACGACCCTGGTGACCTCGGGAGAGGCCTCCGGCGCCACGGTGGGCGCGTCGAGGACGGCCCGCAGCAGGACCCTCGCCTGGGCGTCGTCGAGGCGCTGGGCCGGGTCCTTGGCGAGCAGTCCGTAGATGACCTGCTCCAGCTCGGGCCCCGCGTTCTTCGGCGGGTCGACCGGCTCGGTCATCACGGCCGTGAGGGTGGCGATGGCGGAGCCCTTGTCGTACGGCGGGCTGCCCTCGACCGCCGCGTACAGCAGTCCGCCCAGCGACCACAGGTCGGCGGCCGGTCCGGGCTTGTGGCCGCGGGCGCGCTCCGGCGAGATGTAGGAGGGTGCGCCGACGAGCATGCCGGTGGAGGTGATCGAGGGGTCGCCCTCCACCTGGGCGATGCCGAAGTCGGTGAGGACGACCCGGCCGTCCTCGGCGATCAGCACGTTGGACGGCTTCACGTCACGGTGGAGGATGCCCTCGCGGTGCGCGGAGCGCAGGACGTCGAGGATGGCGAGGCCGACCTCGGCGGCGCGGCGGGGCGTGAGCGTGCCGTCCTCGCGGACGGCGTCGGCGAGGGACTTGCCCTCGATGAGCTCCATGACGATCCACGGACGGTCGTCCTCGTCGACGACGTCGTAGACGGTGACGGCGCCGTTGTTGCGGATCCGGGCGATGGCCTTCGCCTCGCGCAGGGTCCGGGTGATGAGGCGGCGCTTCTCGTCGTCGTCGATGCTCGTGGGGAAGCGGAGCTCCTTGACGGCGACGGTGCGGCCCAGGGTCTCGTCGACCGCGCGCCACACGGTGCCCATGCCACCGCGCCCGAGGACCACGCCGAGCCGGTATCGGCCGGCGAGCAGCCGGCCCTCGGTCACCGGGTCCTTGCGCAGCCGGTCCGCGCCGAAGCTGCCGGAACCGCCGCCCGAGCCGCTGCCGTGGGTGGCACGTCCGCCGGCGGCGGCCGCGCGGCCGCTCTGGCCGTCGCCGTCCCCGGCGCCGAACCCGGCCCGGCCGGTGGACGGCTCGGTGCCCGGCAGCCGCCCGGCCGGTCCGGAGGACCCACCGGCACCACTGGTGCCACCGGCGTCACTGGTGCCACTGGCGTCACCAGCACCGTCGACCTCGGCCACGGCCTCCGCGCCCCTGTCGTCCTTCACGCCTGCCACGTCGTCCGTGACGCGCGCGTCCTCCGCGCCCGCCGCATCATCCGTGACCCGTGCGTCCTCCGCGCCGGCCACATCGTCCGTGACCTGCGCGTTCTTCGCGATCCGCGGGTCCCGCTCCGCCGCGCGCGCGGCCGGGACCGCCCCTCGGTCGCCGTCGGTCGCGGCCCCCGCGGCGGCGTCCCGCCGGGGGTCCTTCGCCGTGTTCCGCGACTGCTCCGCCTCCGACATGCGTCCCCTCTGCGATCCCTGATCTTCGCCGCGTCTGCCGCTTCCCGCGTGATGCGGTAACCCGCCCTGGAAGAGAGGCCATTGTCCCTCACCTCGGGACGGGTGCCGCCCCCGGGTCCGCACTCCGGGATGACGACGCCTGTCGGCACCCCCCAGGTTCCCCCCAGGTTCCCACCGGATTCCGGACGACACGGACGTCCCGCCGGAAACGGACTGTCAGATCGGCACGATGTCCGGCGCCCCGAGCCGTGCGGCATCCGCCGTCAGGTCGTCAGGCTGCCGCTGCGACTCGCGTTCGGCCTCGACCCGCTTCTCGTAGTGCTCGACCTCCTTGTCGATCTGGTGGGCGTCCCAGCCCAGGACGGGCGCCATCAACTCCGCGCACTCGCGGGCGCTGCGCGTGCCCCGGTCGAAGGTCTCGATGGAGATTCTGGTGCGCCGGGTGAGGACGTCGTCGAGGTGACGGGCGCCCTCGTGCGAGGCGGCGTAGACGATCTCGGCGCGCAGGTAGTCGTCGGCCGCGGCGAGCGGCTCCCCGAGCCCGGGGTCCTCGGCGATGAGGTCGAGGATCTGCTCCGTCAGGGAGCCGTAGCGGTTGAGGAGATGCTCGACCCGGACGACGTGCAGCCCGGTCCTGGCCGCGGTTCTGGCCCGGGCGTTCCACAGGGCCCGGTAGCCCTCGGCGCCGAGGAGCGGGATGTCCTCGGTGACGCAGGCGGCCACGCGCTGGTCGAGGCCGTGGACCGTCGCGTCGACGGCGTCCTTGGCCATGACGCGGTACGTCGTGTACTTGCCGCCGGCCACCACGACCAGGCCGGGGACCGGGTGGGCGACGGTGTGCTCGCGCGAGAGCTTGCTCGTGGCGTCCGACTCACCCGCGAGCAGCGGCCGCAGGCCCGCGTAGACGCCCTGGACGTCGTCGCGGGTGAGCGGGGTCGCGAGCACGGTGTTCACGTGCTCCAGGAGGTAGTCAATGTCGGCGCTGGACGCGGCCGGGTGGGCCTTGTCGAGGTCCCAGTCGGTGTCGGTGGTGCCGACGATCCAGTGCCGGCCCCAGGGGATCACGAAGAGCACGGACTTCTCGGTACGGAGGATGAGTCCGGTGGTCGAGTGGATGCGGTCCTTGGGCACGACCAGATGGATGCCCTTCGAGGCGCGGACGTGGAACTGGCCGCGCTCGGCGATGAGGGCCTGGGTGTCGTCCGTCCACACGCCGGTCGCGTTCACGATCTGCTTGGCCCGGATCTCGTACGAACCGCCGGACTCGACGTCCTGGACGCGCGCGCCGACGACCCGCTCGCCCTCGCGCAGGAAGCCGACGACGCGGGCCCGGCTGGCGGCCCGGGCGCCGTAGGCGGCGGCCGTGCGCACGAGGGTGGTGACGAAGCGGGCGTCGTCCATCTGGGCGTCGTAGTACTGGAGGGCGCCGACCAGGGCGTCCTTCTTGAGGCAGGGCGCGACCCGCAGGGCGTTCCGCCGGGAGAGGTGGCGGTGGGCGGGCAGGCCCCGGCCGTGGCCGGAGGAGAGGGACATCGCGTCGTACAGCGCGACGCCCGAGCCCGCGTAGAACCGCTCCCAGCCCTTGTGCTGGAGCGGATAGAGGAAGGGAACGGGCTTCACCAGATGGGGCGCCAGCCGCTCCAGGAGCAGTCCGCGCTCCTTCAGCGCCTCCCGCACCAGGGCGAAGTCCAGCATCTCCAGGTAGCGCAGGCCGCCGTGGATGAGCTTGCTGGATCTGCTGGACGTGCCCGAGGCCCAGTCACGGGCCTCGACGATGCCGGTGGAGAGCCCTCTCGTGACGGCATCGAGGGCGGTCCCGGCGCCGACCACTCCGGCACCGACGACCAGCACGTCCAACTCACCCTCGGCCATGGCCGCGAGCGCCTCCGCGCGCTCGGCGGGTCCCAGTGTCGCTGTCCTCACGGTTGCTGCCTCCCGTCGTCCCCCGTCTCGATTCTGGCCCGGTCCGGCGACTTCAGCCACCGCCTCGCCATCACCCTGTGGATAACACTCGGCGACCTTCGACCCCACAATGCCGCATATCGGTCATATTTACGCCTAGTCTGACATTGCGTTCTCCCCGTTCTGTCCACCGGGGTTGCGCATCGCGTTCCCTCCGGCTACTGGGAAGGACGGCCCACCCTCCATGCCCGCTGATCTCGCCGTCATCGGCCTCGGCCACCACGGACTCCCCCTCGCCCAGGCCGCCACCGCCGCAGGCATCAACGCCATCGGCTACGACACCGACCCCCGCCCCGTCGCCGAACTCGCCGCGGGCCGGTCCCCGGTCGACGGCTCGCTCACCGCCCCGGAGATCCGCCGGATGCTCGCGGGCGGCTTCCGGCCCACCACGAACACCGCCGAACTCGGCCGCGTCCGCACCGCCGTCCTCTGCACGCCTACCCCCCTCGGCCCCGACCGCACCCTCGATCTCACCGCCGTCACCGACGCGGCCCGCGCCCTCGCCGCCCGGCTGCGCCCCCACACCACCGTCCTGCTGGAGTCCCCGGTCCCGCCGGGCACCACCGAGGGCCTCATCCGCGAGCTCCTCGAAGCGGGCTCGGGGCTCCGCGCCGGCCGCGACTTCCACCTCGCGTACTCACCCGGGCGCCTCGACCCCGGCAACCGCACCCACGGCTTCGCCGACACCCCCAAGGTCATCGGCGGCCTCACCCCGGCCTGTACGGAGTCCGCCGCCGCGTTCTACGGACGGCTCACCGACAAGGTGGTACGCGCGCGTGGCCCGCGCGAAGCCGAGACGGTCAAGCTCCTGGAGACCAACTTCCGGCACGTCAACATCGCCCTCGTCAACGAGATGGCGGTCCTCTGCCACGAACTCGGCGTCGACCTCTGGGACGTCATCCGCTGCGCGGAGACCAAGCCCTTCGGCTTCCAGGCCTTCCGCCCGGGCCCCGGCGTCGGCGGCCACGGCGCCCCCGTCGACACGATCGGCGCCCACCGCCCGCTCCGCCTCGTCGAACTCGCCGGCCAGGTCAACGAACGCATGCCCCAGTACGTCGTCCAACGCGCCGCCACCCTCCTCAACGAGCACGGCAAGTCGGCCCGCGGCGCCCGGATCCTGCTGCTCGGCATCACGTACAAGCCGGACCTCCCCGACCGTCAGGACTCCCCCGCCGACGAGATCGCCCGCCGCCTCATGGACCTGGGCGCCGCCGTCAGCTACCACGACCCCCACGTCCCCGACTGGCGCGTCCGCGAGCTCCCCGTCCCCCGCGCGGACTCCCTCTACGAGGCCGCCGCCCACGCCGACCTGACGATCCTTCTCCAGCACCACCGCACGTACGACCTCCAGGGCCTCTCGGTGAAGGCCCAACTCCTCCTCGACACCAGGGGCGCCACCCCCGCCGGCGCGGCCCACCGCCTCTGACCCGCCGAAGGACGCGAGGGGCCCCGCACCACCCGGTGCGGGGCCCCTCGGCTGCGTACGAGAACGGAACGTCAGCGCTTGTGCTGCGCGTCCGCGACCGTGACCTCGACGCGCTGGAACTCCTTGAGCTCCGTGTAGCCCGTCGTGGCCATCGCCCGGCGCAGCGCGCCGAAGAAGTTCATCGAGCCGTCCGGGATGTGCGACGGGCCCGCGAGGATCTCCTCGGTGGTGCCGACGATGCCGAGGTCGACCAGCTTGCCGCGCGGCACGTCCTCGTGGACGGCCTCCATGCCCCAGTGGTGGCCCTTGCCGGGCGCGTCCGTGGCGCGGGCCAGCGGGGAGCCGATCATGACCGAGTCGGCGCCGCAGGCGATCGCCTTCGGCAGGTCGCCGGACCAGCCGACACCGCCGTCGGCGATGACGTGCACGTACCGGCCGCCGGACTCGTCCATGTAGTCACGGCGGGCCGCGGCCACGTCGGCGACCGCGGTCGCCATCGGGACCTGGATGCCCAGCACGTTGCGCGTGGTGTGCGCCGCGCCGCCGCCGAAGCCGACGAGCACGCCCGCCGCGCCGGTGCGCATCAGGTGCAGGGCAGCGGTGTACGTGGCGCAGCCGCCGACGATCACCGGGACGTCCAGCTCGTAGATGAACTGCTTCAGGTTGAGCGGCTCGGAGGCGCCCGAGACGTGCTCGGCGGAGACCGTCGTACCGCGGATGACGAAGATGTCCACCCCGGCGTCGACGACGGCCTTGGAGAACTGCGCGGTGCGCTGCGGGGAGAGCGCGGCGGCGGTGACGACACCGGAGTCGCGCACCTCCTTGATGCGCTGCCCGATCAGCTCCTCCTTGATCGGAGCGGAGTAGATCTCCTGCAGACGGCGGGTCGCGGTGGCCTCGTCCAGCTCCGCGATCTCGTCGAGCAGCGGCTGCGGGTCCTCGTACCGGGTCCAGAGGCCCTCGAGGTTCAGGACGCCGAGGCCGCCCAGCTCACCGATGCGGATGGCGGTCTGCGGTGAGACGACCGAGTCCATGGGAGCGGCCAGGAACGGCAGCTCGAAACGGTAGGCGTCGATCTGCCAGGCGATCGAGACCTCCTTCGGGTCCCGGGTGCGCCGGCTCGGGACGACGGCGATGTCGTCGAACGCGTACGCCCTGCGGCCGCGCTTGCCGCGCCCGATCTCGATCTCAGTCACGATGTGTGGCCTTTCCCTCTACGTCTGCGCCTACCAGTATCCCCGACACAAGCACGGGGGGCGGCTCCGGCCACATGCCGGAACCGCCCCCACGCGTCGCGCTGTGTTACTTCCTGCTGTAGTTCGGTGCCTCGACCGTCATCTGGATGTCGTGCGGGTGGCTCTCCTTGAGGCCCGCGGACGTGATCCGGACGAAGCGGCCCTTGGACTCCATCTCGTCGATGGTGGCCGCGCCCACATAGCCCATCGTCTGGCGCAGACCGCCGACGAGCTGGTGCAGGACGTTGGCCAGGGGGCCGCGGTAGGGCACCTGGCCCTCGATGCCCTCGGGGACGAGCTTGTCGTCCGAGGCCACCTCGGCCTGGAAGTAGCGGTCCTTCGAGTACGACCGGCCCTGGCCGCGGGACTGCATCGCGCCGAGCGAGCCCATGCCGCGGTACGACTTGAACTGCTTGCCGTTGATGAACTGCAGCTCGCCCGGGGACTCCTCGCACCCGGCGAGCAGGCTGCCCAGCATGACCGTGTCGGCACCGGCGGCGAGCGCCTTGCCGATGTCGCCGGAGTACTGCAGGCCGCCGTCGCCGATGACCGGGATGCCGGCCGCGCGGGCGGCGAGCGCCGCCTCGTAGATGGCGGTGACCTGCGGGACGCCGATACCGGCGACGACACGCGTGGTGCAGATGGAGCCGGGGCCCACACCGACCTTGACGCCGTCGACACCGGCGTCGATCAGGGCCTGCGCGCCGTCACGCGTCGCGATGTTGCCACCGATGACGTCGACGCCGACGCTGGACTTGATCTTCGCCATCCAGTTCAGGGCGTTGCTGTTGTGGCCGTGGGACGTGTCGACGATCAGGAAGTCGACGCCCGCCGCGGCCAGGCCCTGCGCGCGCTCCAGCGCCTCGGGGCTGGCGCCGACGGCCGCGCCGACGAGCAGCCGGCCCTCGGCGTCCTTGGCCGCGTGCGGATACTGCTCGGCCTTGACGAAGTCCTTGACCGTGATGAGGCCCTTGAGGATGCCGGACTCGTCGACGAGCGGCAGCTTCTCGATCTTGTGGCGGCGCAGCAGCTCCATGGCGTCGACGCCGGAGATGCCGACCTTGCCGGTGACCAGCGGCATCGGGGTCATGACCTCGCGCACCTGGCGGCTGCGGTCCGACTCGAAGGCCATGTCGCGGTTGGTGACGATGCCGAGCAGCTTGCCCGCCGGGTTGGTCACCGGGACGCCGCTGATGCGGAACTTGGCGCACAGCGCGTCGGCCTCGGCCAGCGTCGCCTCCGGGTGCACGGTGATCGGGTCGGTCACCATGCCGGACTCGGAGCGCTTCACGAGGTCGACCTGGTTGACCTGGTCCTCGATCGACAGGTTGCGGTGCAGCACGCCCACGCCACCCTGCCGCGCCATGGCGATCGCCATGCGGGACTCGGTGACCTTGTCCATCGCCGCCGACAGCAGCGGAATGTTCACGCGCACGTTGCGGGAGATGCGGGACGAGGTGTCGACCGCGTTCGGGAGGACCTCGGACGCGCCCGGCAGCAGCAGCACGTCGTCGTAGGTCAGCCCGAGTGTCGCGAATTTTTCGGGCACTCCGTCGACGTATGCAGTCATGACACCTTCCCCAAATGACCTTGATCGGTGCAGATGTCCATGCTAACGGGCCGAAGCCGTGTCTCATTCCACGATCAAGATCAGCCGGAAGCTTTGGACGTTTGCACGTGTACGAAAGGGCTGACAGGCCCTGGCAACACTTACTGTTCGGCCAGCGCGCGGAGCCGGCTGAGCGCCCGGTGCTGCGCGACCCGGACCGCTCCCGGCGACATGCCGAGCATCTGCCCGGTCTCCTCGGCGGTCAGCCCGACGGCGACCCGCAGCACGAGCAGCTCGCGCTGGTTCTCCGGAAGGTTGGCGAGCAGCTTCTTGGCCCATTCGGCGTCGTCGCTGAGGAGGGCGCGCTCCTCAGGACCGAGGGAGTCGTCGGGCCGCTCCGGCATCTCGTCGGAGGGCACGGCCGTGGACCCGGGGTGCCGCATGGCGGCCCGCTGGAGGTCGGCGACCTTGTGTCCCGCGATGGCGAAGACGAAGGCCTCGAAGGGCCTGCCCGTGTCCTTGTAGCGCGGCAGCGCCATGAGGACGGCGACACAGACCTCCTGGGCGAGGTCCTCCACGAAGTGGCGGGCGTCGCCCGGCAGACGGTTCAGCCGGGCGCGGCAGTACCGCAGGGCGAGCGGGTGCACGCGCGCGAGGAGATCGTGCGTGGCCTGCGCGTCGCCTTCGACAGCGAGGCGTACGAGCGCGCCGATCTCCCCCTGCCCGGCAGGCATGGGGGAACCCACGGTCTCGTCGTCGCGCATCGCTCCATGGTGCCCCGACGCCTCGGCGTTCGTGGCACCGCGTCCATAGTTGTGCACCGAAGCGTTATGAGCAGGTGCGCCGGAACTCATCTCCCGCGCCCTCCCCTCCCGCTCGATCGACTCGTCCCCGAGGAACTCCACAACTCAAGGATGCGGCATTCCGCGGGGAAGTGACACAAGCCCACCCCGTCCACCCCACGACGGACGCGGATGCGGACGGGGATACGGCCGGTGACCTGCGATTCAGCGCACCAGGCCCCAGCGGAAACCCAGCGCGACGGCGTGCGCCCGGTCCGACGCGCCCAGCTTCTTGAAGAGACGCCGGGCGTGCGTCTTAACGGTGTCCTCGGAGAGGAAGAGCTCGCGCCCGATCTCCGCGTTGGACCGGCCGTGACTCATGCCTTCGAGGACCTGGATCTCGCGCGCGGTGAGCGTGGGCGCTGCGCCCATCTCGGCCGAACGGAGCCGGCGCGGGGCGAGCCGCCAGGTCGGGTCGGCGAGCGCCTGGGTGACCGTGGCCCGCAGCTCGGCGCGCGAGGCGTCCTTGTGCAGGTAGCCACGGGCACCCGCGGCGACCGCGAGGGCGACGCCGTCGAGGTCCTCGGCGACCGTGAGCATGATGATGCGGGCGCCCGGGTCCGCGGAGAGCAGCCTGCGGACGGTCTCCACGCCGCCCAGACCGGGCATGCGTACGTCCATCAGAATCAGGTCCGAGCGGTCCGCGCCCCAGCGGCGGAGGACTTCCTCACCGTTGGCCGCGGTGGTCACACGCTCGACGCCGGGCACGGTCGCGACCGCGCGGCGGAGCGCCTCTCGGGCAAGTGGGGAGTCATCGCAGACGAGGACGGATGTCATGAGTGACCTCCGTGGCTCTCGCAGCTGTTGCGCGTCACCTTGAGCCTCCAGGGCTGGTACGTATCGTCACCTGTGCGATTGACGCTCTCGGACATTTGCCCGATCGCTTGTTCCTTCAACCGCCTCCGCACACTCAACGACGGTCACTCGAAAGAGTTACGGGTCGGACGGCAGCCTTCGGCACTCTACGTGAGGAGCCGTAAGCGGAGGAGAGCGACGCGGCCTATCTGCCCTTCATTGAAAGCTATGCCCCATTTAGCGGGTTTTCTTCCCTTTTCGCAGTGTCTGTGGCTAGATTCGCAATGAGTCATATTTACATCTACTTCGACAGTAGTTGTACGACCCCGACCCGTCGGGGCCCGAGGAGCCCCGGTCGATCAGCCATCCACCCGCCCACCTATCCGTTCGACACGGTTTCAAGGGGACAAGCGCAATGGCAGATTTCTCCCGCCTTCCCGGACCCAACGCCGATCTGTGGGACTGGCAACTCCTCGCGGCCTGCCGCGGGGTGGACAGCTCCCTGTTCTTCCACCCCGAGGGAGAGCGCGGCGCGGCACGGAGTGCGCGCGAGAACTCGGCGAAAGAGGTCTGCATGCGGTGCCCGGTACGCGCGGAGTGCGCGGCACACGCACTCGCCGTGCGGGAGCCCTATGGCGTATGGGGCGGCCTCACCGAGGACGAACGCGAAGAGCTCATGGGACGCGCCCGGAACCGCCTGATCACGGCGGCACCGACGGCCGCACCTGTCACCACCGTGACGTCCATGACGACATCAGCGGCGGCTGCCGGCCGCCCGATCGTGGAGCGCATGTGAAGGAACGTTTCCTCAACGACGACGGAGCCTGAACCGAACACGAGCAGGGCCCGAACCGAACACGAGCGAGTCGCATCCACGCGCGCGTGAGCGGTGACGCTTACGCGCGCGTGGCCGCGCGGGTCAGCTCGTCCAGCGTGGCGGCGACCGCCGGGACCAGAGCGAGGTCCGGCAGGGTCAGGGCCACGATCTCCCGCTCCACGGCGGGCTCCACCGTCACGGTCCGCGCCCCCTTGGGCCGTACGGACTCGATGGCGAGCGCGGGCAGGACGGCGACGCCCAGGCCCGCGCCGACCAGGCCCACCACGGCCGGGTAGTCGTCGGTGGCGAAGTCGATGCGAGGGGTGAAGCCCGCCTCCTCGCAGACGTCCACGAGCTGACGGCGGCAGCGCGGGCAGCCCGCGATCCAGGACTCCTCCGCGAGCTCCGCGATGCCGACCGACCCGGCCCCGGCGAGCCGGTGCCCCTCGGGCACGAGCCCCACCAGCCGGTCCGCGAGGAGCGGGCGGACGACGAGGTCGTCCCACTCGGCCTGCCCCGCCCCGTACCGGAAGGCGAGGGCCACGTCGCAGTCGCCCTCCCGGAGCATCTCGATCGAGCGCGGCGGTTCGGCCTCGACGAGGGAGACCCGGGTGCCGGGGTGCGCGGCACGCAGGGCCGCGAGCGCGGTGGGGACGAGGGTGGAGCTGCCGCTGGGGAAGGAGACCAGGCGGACGCGGCCGGCCCGGAGCCCGGCGATGGCGGCGACCTCCTCCTCGGCGGCGGTGAGTCCCGCGAGGATGCCGGCGGCGTGGCGCACCAGGACCTCGCCGGCCTGGGTGAGGCGCATCTCGCGGCCCGTACGGATCAGCAGCGGGGTGCCGGCGGAGGTTTCGAGCGCCTTCATCTGCTGGCTGACGGCGGGCTGGGTGCAGCCGAGTTCGCGCGCGGCGGCCGAGAAGGAGCCGGTGGCGGCGACGGCGCGCAGGACGCGGAGATGGCGTGCCTCGATCATGCGTTCAAGCATAAGCGAATCTTGGGTGAAGAGCCGAATATGCAGACGATCCTTTGAGGTATATCCCCGTAAAGTTCCCGCATGACCTTGTTGAGCGTGAATGCGGGCCGGGCCAGGGCCGCGGACTACACGGAATCCGCGACGGGGATGACGGGCATCGACAAGCGCCCCGTCGCCGGACCGGTACGGATCGAGGCCCCTGGGGCGCCGGGTGTCGGGGCGAGCGGGGTCGCCGGGGACGCGGTCTGCGACCTGCGGTTCCACGGCGGCGACGACCGGGCCGCGTACGCCTTCGCCCGCGAGGACATGGACCTCTGGGAGCGGGAGCTCGGCCGCGAGCTGGCCAACGGCTGCTTCGGCGAGAACCTCACGACCCTCGGCCTCGACGTGAACGGCGCCCTGATCGGGGAGCGGTGGCGGATCGGCGAGGACGTGGTCCTGGAGGTGACCGGCGGCCGCATCCCGTGCCGTACGTTCGCGGTCTTCCTGGGCGAGAAGGGGTGGGTCAGGCGGTTCACGCAGTCGACGGCCGGGCCCGGCGCGCTGCTGCGGGTGATCGTGCCGGGCGAGGTGCGGGCGGGCGACCCGATCACGGTCGTGCACCGGCCGGACCACGACGTCACCGTCGCGCTGCTGCACCGCGCCGCGACGGCCGAACGCACGCTGCTGCCCGAGACCCTGGTCGCCGCCGAGTGGATGGAGTCGGGGCTGCTCGCGCTCGCGCGCCAGCACGCGGAGAAGTACGGCCGGGCAGGGCACTAACGTGCCGGTATGACGACTGCACTGATTACGGGCGCCACCGCGGGCATCGGGGCCGCCTTCGCACGGAGACTGGCGGCGGACGGTCACGACGTCGTACTCGTGGCCCGGGACGTGAAGCGGCTCCGGGAGCAGGCGACCGAACTGCACGACCGGCACGGCGTCGAGGCCGAGGTCCTCTCGGCGGACCTGGCCGACGAGAAGGGCATCGCCACCGTCGAGGCGCGGCTCTCCGACCCGAAGCACCCGGTCGACCTGCTCGTGAACAACGCCGGCTTCGGCAACAAGGGCCGGTTCCTGGAAGTCTCCATGGCCGACGAGCTGAAGATGCTCACGGTGCACTGCGAGGCGGTGCTGCGCCTGACCTCGGCCGCCGCCTCCTCGATGAAGGAGCGCGGCCGGGGCACGGTGGTGAACGTCGCCTCGGTGGCGGCCTTCGTGCCCCGCGGCACGTACGGGGCGTCCAAGGCCTGGGTCGTGCAGTTCACCCAGGGCGCGGCGCGGGACCTCGCGGGCAGCGGCGTACGGCTGATGGCGCTCTGCCCCGGCTTCGTACGGACGGAGTTCCACGAGCGGGCCGGGATGGGGACGGACAACATCCCCGGCTGGATGTGGCTCGACGCGGACAAGCTGGTGACGGCGGCGCTCGCGGACCTGGAGCGGGGGAAGACCCTGTCGATCCCCGACCCCCGCTACAAGGCCCTCATGGGCGTGGTGAAGCTGGCGCCGCGCGGACTGCTCGGCGGGGTCTCCTCGAAGGCGGGCCGCAAGTACGGCCCGAAGTGACCCCCGTACCGGATTAGTTCACGCCCGGTCCCGCATACGCCCCGATGTTGGGTGCCGCCGTCGCCGACACGGCGTTTCCGAACCGCAGGGCGTCCAGGTCCAGTCGGGTGGTGGTTCCGTTCTGCCAGGTCACGTGGAGCGTGTGGCCGGTGACCTGGACGTCTGCGAGGCCGGCGGCGGGGGCCGGCGCGGGCTCCGCGGTGAGGGAGGCGAGGGCGACGAAGAGGGTGGCCCGGCCGGTCGTCGTGCCGTGGAGGGCGAGGGTGCGGGTCCCCGGGCCCTGGAGGGTTTCCCCGGTGGGGAGTTCGACGGCCGTCGCGTCCCCCGGGTAGCCGTGGGCCGGGTGGAGCTCGGCGTGCGGTCCGTCGGGGGTGGTGGCCCAGCCCGTCTCCCGTACGGGGGTCCCTTCCGGGGCGCCGAGCACGAGGTGGGCGCGGACCTCGGCGCGGCCGTGGGCGAGGGTCGCGGAGAGGACCCGGACGCCGGGCGACGGGTGGTGGACGGAGGCCGCCCAGTCCGGGCCCGTGCCGGCCGGGACGGCGGGGCCGCGGGTGGTGGCCCGGCCGTCCTCCGTGAGCAGGGCGAAGTGGTTGTCGGCGGGGGCCGTCCCGGCGCTGGGACCGGTGCGGGTGGAGTAGGCGTGGCGGGCGTAGCCGGGGTCGTCCTCGCCGCCCGGCGCGCTGTGCACATGGTTGGTGCCGTGGTTGTGGAGGCGTACGAGCCCGTCGGCGGCGGTCGTCTGGACGAGCAGTCCGGCCGGGGCGAAGGGGCGGACGGTGTCGGCCCGTTCGGCGGGCAGGGGTTCCTCGGGGTCGGTCCAGGCCGGGTGTCCGGCGGGCAGGAGGAGGCCGAGGAATCCCTTGGAGGCCCAGTAGGGGGAGCCGGGGCCCGAGTACTCCTGGACGAGGGGCGGGTACGGGCCGTGCCAGCCGAGGGTCAGCAGCCCGCGCTCGTCGGTGGCGCCGCGGTCGAGGAAGTACCGCAGGGTGCCGGAGGCGAGGCGGCGGGTGGCGCCGGGGGTGAGCGGGGTGTGGCCGGTGAGGGTGCCGAGCCAGGGAGCGGCGGCCGCGGCGAAGCGGTAGATCAGGGAGCGCCCGTAGGGGAGGGGGGCGCCGCTGGTGTCGAAGAGGTGGACGTAGTCGTCGAGGTGGGCGCGGAGGCGGGGTCCGTAGCGGTCGAGGAGGGTCCGGTCGCCGGCGAGGTGGGCGTGGAGGACGGGGTAGAAGTGCAGGGCCCAGGCGTTGTAGTGGTCGAAGGCGCGGTTGTCGCCGTCGCTGTACCAGCCGTCGCCGAGGTACCACTCCTCGACGCGGGCGAGGGAGCGGTCGATCGTGGTGGCGGCCCGGTCGGTCTCGATGCCGGCGTCCTGGAGGAAGCCGGCGACGGTGAGGCCGAAGAGCCACCAGTTGTTGTCGACGGGGGACGGTCCGAGGGCGGGGCGGAGCCAGTCGACGACCTGGTGGCGGGTGCGGTCGTCGAGGCGGTCCCAGAGCCAGGGGCGGGTGAGGCGGAGGCCGAGGGCGATGGAGGCGGATTCGACGATCGCCTGGCGGGTGTCGGTCATGAGGGGCCAGGAGTCGGGGTCCCCGTCGGTGCCGGGTTTCCGGGTCCCGGCCGCGAGTCCTTCGGCGTACCGGGTGAGGTGGTCGTGCGGGTCCGCTCCCCCGCCGCCCGCGACGCGGAGGGCGGCCAGGAGGAAGGTGCGGGCCCAGCCCTCCAGGCCGTCGGAGCGGGTGCCGGACCAGCTGGGGCGGGGTCCTGGGAGGTCGATGAGGCCGCCGCGCGGCGAGGCGTGGGGGCGTACGGCGAGGAGGAGCCGGTCGGCCGTGGCCTCCCAGTGGGTACGGGTCCAGCCGGTGTACGGGCTGAGCTCACGGTTCTCGGGCGGCGTGGGCATGATGCTCCCTGAGGGCTCCCTGGGTGACGTCTGCGTCGCCCGGAATCCTGAACACGCTTCGATCGAACGTCAAGAGATTCGGAGCGAATGATCGAAACTCCCGTCGTTCGATCATCTGTGGGCTAGGGTATGCCCGGGTCGAAGGACCACCACCACCGCGAGGGGGAACTGCGCCGTGCGCGAGAGTGCTGCCGAACGACACGACCGACTGCTGGCCCTGGTGCGCGAGCGCGGCACCGCCCGCGTCTCCGAACTGGCCGAGCGGCTCGGGGTCTCCCCCGTCACCGCCCGCCGGGACGTCGAGGCGCTCGCCGGGCAGGGCCTGCTCGACCGGGTGCACGGCCAGGTGTCCTGGTCCCGGGGGCAGGGCGCGCCGGAGGCCGGACGGCCCGGCGAGGGGCTGGTCCTCGGCCTGCTCGCCCCCTCCGCCACGTACTACTTCGCCGAGGTCATCCGGGGGGCGCACGAGGCGGCGGCCCGCGCCGGCGCCCGGCTGGTGCTGCGCATCTCGGACTACCGGCCGGAGGAGGACCGCGCCCGTACCGAGGGCCTGCTCGCGGCGGGCGCCGAGGGCGTCCTGGTCGCGCCCGGCTGGCGCGGGCCCGAGGACCGACTCGCCTACGGGGACTGGCTGGCCGAACTCCCCGTACCGGCCGTGCTCCTGGAGCGCAGGGCCGAGCCCGGCAGCCCGCTCGACGGTCTGGACCGGGTCGTCTCCGACCACGGCCACGGCGTCCTGCTCGCCCTGCGCCACCTGCTCGACCTCGGCCACTCGACGCCTCTGCTCGTGGCCCGCGGGGACTCCCCGACCGCGCTCGCGGTGCGCGCCGGGTACGCCGAGGCGCTGCGGACGCTCGGCCTCGAGGAGCCCCGGCCGGTCATCGACTCCGTACCGGCCGAGGCGGATCCGGAGGGCTTCGAGCGGGCCGTGCGGGCGCTGCACGAGGCGGTCCGCTCCGGTCTCGCGGGCGCGGCGCTGGTCCACAACGACGTGGACGCGATCGAGATCGTCCAGCGCCTGGGCGAGCTGGGTGTACGGGTGCCGCAGGACCTGGCCCTGATCGCGTACGACGACGAGGTCGCGGCGCTCGCCGACACCCCGCTGACGGCGGTCGCCCCGCCCAAGCGGCAGGTGGGGCGGTACGCCACGGAGCTGCTGGTGGAGCGGCTCACCGAGCGGGCCGCGGAAGGGTCCGACGAGGACGTGGCACGGCGTCATCTGAGCCTGCTGCCGCGGCTGCGGGTGCGGGCCTCGTGCGGGGCGCGCCCCACGCCCTCCATCTGATCTTTTTTCGATCAATCAATCTTTCGCTCTTGACTTCGGTCATGAACGGTCACAGGATCACGGCCACAACCTCCCAGCAGCCCGCCCTCAGGAGTCGTGCCGTGACCCGTAGTTGGAGCAGAACGTCCCGTGTCATAGCCGGCACCGCCACCGCCCTCGCCGTCCTGACGGCCTGCGGCGGCGGCGGTGACGACACCGCGAACAAGTCGAACGGGCCCGTGACCATCACCTTCTGGGGCTGGGCCAAGGGCTCCAAGGACGTCGTGGACGCCTTCAACGCCTCCCACACCGACATCAAGGTGACGTTCGAGGAGATCCCCTCCGGTACCGCCGGCGGCTACGCCAAGATCTCCAACGCCGTGAAGGCCGGCAACGCCCCCGACCTCGTCTCCATCGAGTACTCCTCGCTCCCGGAGTTCGTCAGCTCCGGCGCACTCCAGGACATCGGCGGCGAGTTCACCGAGGCCGACCGCGCGAAGCTGCTGCCGCAGACCGTCGAGCTCACCACCCTCGGCGGCAAGTCCTGGGCCGTCCCCTTCGACGCCGCCCCGCAGGCCTTCTTCTACCGCAAGGACCTCTTCGCGAAGTACAAGGTCCAGCCCCCGACCACCTGGGACGAGTTCAGGAAGGCCGCCGAGCAGGTCAAGAAGGCCGACGCCAAGGCCCGTATCGCCACCTTCTTCCCCGACGACCCGACCACCTTCGAGGCGATGGCCTGGCAGGCCGGCGCCCAGTGGTTCAAGGCCGGGGACGACAGCTGGAAGATCGACACCACCGACCCGGCCACCACCAAGGTCACCGCCTACTGGCAGGGCCTCCTCGACGCCGGACTCGTCCACAAGAACGCCTCCTTCAGCCCCGAGTGGACCGGCTCCCTCAAGAACGGCTCCACCATCGGCTACCTCGGCGCCTCCTGGGGCGCGGGCGTCCTCAAGGGCACCCTGCCCGAGCAGAGCGGCAAGTGGGCCGTGGCGCCCATGCCCAGCTGGGACGGCAAGCCCGCCAGCGGCATGCTCGGCGGCACCTCCTTCGCCGTGACCAAGGACAGCAAGCAGAAGGCCGCGGCCGTCGCCTTCGCCGAGTGGATGTCCACCACCGAGGCCGGTGTGAAGGCCCGGATCGCCTCCGGCACCTCCTCCGCCTTCCCCGCCGCCGCGGCACTGCGCCCGGTCGCCAAGAAGGCCTTCGACGCGAGCTACTACGGCGGCCAGGACATCTACGCCCTCTTCGAGGCCTCCGGCGCCTCCATCAGCCCCAACTGGGCCTGGGGCCCGACCACCGGCACCACCAACACCGCCATCAAGGACCACTTCGGCAAGATCACCCAGGGCGGTCCGACCATCGCGGAGGCCGTCAAGGCCGGACACGACGCCACCGTCGCCGAGCTCACCAAGCGCGGCCTGAAGGTCGGGGGCTGACCGGATGAAGGCCCGCACCCGCGCCGCCGCGATCCTGCTGACCCCGTTCTTCCTGCTGTTCACCGCGGTGATGGTGGTGCCGATCGGCTACGCGGTCTGGCTCAGCCTCTTCACCGAGAAACAGTCCGGACTGGGCTTCGGCGGCACCGAGACCGTCTTCACCGGCCTCGACAACTACACCGCGGCGCTGGGTGACCGGGCCTTCCGCGAGGGCTTCGGCGTCCTGCTCGGATACTGCCTGTTCTACATCCCGCTGCTGCTCGTCGGAGCCCTCGGCCTCGCCCTCCTGCTCGACTCGGCGCTCGCCCGCGCCCGCCGCTTCTTCCAGCTCGCGCTCTTCCTGCCGCACGCCGTCCCCGGCATCATCGCCGCCCTGATCTGGGTCTACCTCTACACGCCCCAGCTCAGCCCGGTCGTCAAGGCGATGGAGGCCGGCGGGATCGGCTTCGACTTCTTCTCCCCCGAGGGCGCGCTGCCCTCCGTCGTGAACATCGCCCTGTGGGAGTGGCTCGGCTACAACATGGTCATCTTCTACGCGGCCCTCCAGGCCATCGACCGCTCCGTCCTCGAAGCGGCCACCGTCGACGGGGCCGGCGCCTGGCGCATCGCCTTCTCCATCAAGGTCCCGCTGGTCAAGGCCTCCCTCGCGATGGTCGGCCTCTTCACGATCATCGGCTCCCTCCAGCTCTTCACCGAGCCGCTGATCCTCAACAAGGGCACCGGCTCCGCCGTCACCTCCACCTGGACGCCGAACATGTACGCCTACACCGCGGCCTTCGACCGCAACGACTACGGTCTCGCCGCGGCGGCCTCCGTCCTCCTGGCCCTGACGGCCGCGCTGCTCTCCTTCGCGGTGACGCGCCTGACGGGCCGCCGCGCCGCCCGGAAGGAGCGGACCGCATGAGCAGGAAGCCCCGCACCGGCACCGTCTGGCTCTCCAAGGCCGCCGTCAACGGCGCCCTCGTCCTCGCCGTCGTCTACATGCTCTTCCCCCTGGTCTGGCTGCTCACCGCAGCCACCAAGGACGCCGGAGGCCTCCTCGCCGGAGACGCCTTCTCCTTCGAGGGCTTCGACCTCGGCGGCAACCTCTCCCGGCTCGCCGAGTACAACGACGGCATCTACTTCCACTGGTACCTGAACAGCCTTCTCTACGCCGGATTCGGCGCCCTCGCCTGCTCGTTCGTCAGCGTCGCCGCCGGATACGCCTTCCACGTCTACGACTTCCGGGGCAAGGAGAAGCTCTTCGGCCTCGTCCTCCTGGGCGTGCTGGTCCCCACCACCGCGCTCGCCCTGCCGATGTACCTCCTCGCCAGCGAGGTCGGCATCGTCAACACCTACTGGGCCGTCCTGATCCCCGTCCTCGTCAACCCCTTCGGCGTCTACCTCTCCCGGGTCTTCTGCGCCGGCTACATCCCCGACGAGGCCCTGGAGGCAGCCCGTATCGACGGGGCCGGCGAGCTGCGCGTCTTCTGGTCCATCGGACTGCGCATGGTCATGCCCGGCTTCGTGACCGTCTTCCTCTTCCAGTTCACCGCCATCTGGAACAACTTCTTCCTCCCCCTGGTGATGCTCTCGGACCAGAAGCTCTACCCCCTGAGCCTCGGCCTGTACGCGTGGAACAGCAACGCCCACGCGGAACCCGACTTCTACCCCCTCGTCGTCACCGGATCCCTGCTCGCCGTCGTCCCCCTCGTCGTCGCCTTCGTCTCCCTCCAGCGCCACTGGAAGGCCGGTCTGACCGCCGGCAGCGTCAAGTGAGGAAGCCAGGTCCCACGATGCACCCCGCCACTGACAACCGCCCCGCCCTCCTCCTCGCGATGGGCCCCGGCATCGACGAACGCCTCCTCACCGAGGCCCACCGCACCCGGCTCACCGCCCTCACCCGCACCGAGCCGCACCTCGTCGCCCACGACCTGACCTCCCCCGACCCGCGGGTCACCGCCGCCCTCGCGGAGGCCGAGATCCTCCTCACCTGCTGGGGAGCGACCCCTCTGACCGCCGAGGTCCTCGACCGCGCGCCGCGCCTGCGGGCGGTCGTCCACGCCGCCGGCTCGGTCAAGCACCACATCACCGACGCCTGCTGGGACCGCGGCCTCCGCATCACCTCGGCCGCCGCCGCCAACGCGCTGCCGGTCGCCGAGTACACGCTCGCCGCGATCCTCCTCGCGGGGAAGCGGGTCCTCCACTCGGCCGAGCGGTACGCGGAGCTCCGCGCCGACCACGCCTGGCTCGCCGAGTCCGCCGCCTGGGGCAACTACCGCCGCACGATCGGCATCATCGGCGCCTCCCGCATCGGCCGCCGGGTCATCGAACTCCTCCGCCCCTTCGACTTCGAGATCCTCCTGTACGACCCGTACGTGACGGTCCCGCCGCCCGGCGCGGAACTCACGGACCTCGACGAACTCTGCGCCCGCAGCACGGTCGTCTCCGTCCACGCGCCCCAACTTCCGTCCACTCACCGGATGATCGGGGCCCGCCAGCTCGCCGCGATGCCGGACGGAGCCACCCTGATCAACACGGCCCGCGGCTCCCTGATCGACGAGACCGCCCTCCTCCCCCACCTCCGCGCGGGCCGCCTCGACGCGATCCTCGACGTGACGGACCCGGAACTCCCGCCCCCGGACTCCCCGCTCTACACCCTCCCGAACGTCCTGCTCACCCCGCACGTGGCGGGCTCCCTGGGCAACGAACTCCACCGCATGGCGGACCAGGCCCTGGAGGAGGTGGCCCGCTACGGGCGCGGCGAGCCGTTCGCGGAGGAGGTCAGGGCGTCAGACCTCCGGCACTCGGCGTAGGGGCACCGTGCGGGGGCACTGCGGAGCCCCCGTGCGGGTCCCCCTCGGGTCACGGCTGCGCCGCGGACCGGTCCCGTTCCCGACCGTGACCGGCAGCTCTCCCCCTGCCCGCTCCATGGACCCCACCTAGACTGGAAGGGTCCTACCGGGGTCGGGAGGCGCCATGACGTTCGTACAGATAATCGACTGCAAGACGAGTCGGGTGGACGACCTGAACCTGCTCATGGACCAGTGGGTCGAGCAGACCAAGGGCAAACGGACCGCGACCCACAGCATCGTCGGCAAGGACCGCTCCGACGCCTCCCACATCGTGGAGATCGTCGAGTTCCCCTCCTACGACGTGGCCATGCGCAACTCGCAGCTCCCCGAGACCGACCGGATCTTCCGGGAGATGGTCGCTCTCTGTGACGAGATGCCGACCTTCACCGATCTCGACGTGGTCCGGGACGAGGCGCTGTACAAGGGCAACGCCCGGCGGCTTCTGGAGATGTTCGCCCAGGAGCCGGAGCTCGCGCTGCTCGACGAGGTGCTGGCCGAGGGGTACCACGACCACGATCCGACCAACGAGCAGGACGTCATCGGCATGGACGCCGTCCGGCGCGAGGTCGAGATGTGGCGGGGCGGCTTCGACTTCGCCTTCACCGTCGACGACCAGATCGCCGAGGGCGACCGGGTCTGCACCCGCTGGACGTGGAAGGGCAGCCACACCGGGGACTTCATGGGGCTCCAGCCGACCGGCATGGACGTGACCATGACCGGCACGGTCATCCACCGCTGCCGGGACGACGGGAAGATCGTCGAGGGGTGGTGGCAGTACGACCTGCTCGGGCTCATGGGGCAGCTCGGCGCTGTGGAGGGGTAGACGGACGCGGCACGGAAAGCACGAGGCCCGGTGCCCCCGCGACGGGGGCACCGGGCCTCAGTGATCAGTTACGACACGCCTCAGTGGGAGTGGCCGTGACCGTGGCCGTGGCCCGCGTCCGACGGCTCCTCTTCCTTCTTCTCCACTACGAGGGTCTCGGTGGTGAGGAGGAGGGAGGCGATCGAGGCGGCGTTCTCCAGGGCGGAGCGCGTCACCTTCACCGGGTCGATGACGCCGGCCTTGACCAGGTCGCCGTACTCGCCGGTCGCGGCGTTGAAGCCCTGGCCCTTGTCGAGCTCCGCCACCTTCGAGGTGATGACGTAGCCCTCGAGGCCGGCGTTCTCGGCGATCCAGCGCAGCGGCTCGACGGCGGCGCGGCGGACGACCGCGACACCCGTGGCCTCGTCGCCGGTCTTGCCGAGGTTGTCCTCGAGGACCTTGACGGCGTGGACCAGAGCGGAGCCACCACCGGAGACGATGCCCTCCTCGACCGCGGCGCGGGTCGCGGAGATGGCGTCCTCCAGACGGTGCTTCTTCTCCTTCAGCTCCACCTCGGTGGCGGCGCCGACCTTGATCACGCACACGCCGCCGGCCAGCTTCGCGAGGCGCTCCTGGAGCTTCTCGCGGTCCCAGTCGGAGTCCGTGGCCTCGATCTCGGCCTTGATCTGGTTGACGCGGCCCTGCACGTCCTCGGACTTGCCGCCACCGTCGACGATGGTGGTGTCGTCCTTGGAGATGGTCACGCGGCGGGCGGTGCCCAGCACGTCGAGACCGGCCTGGTCGAGCTTGAGGCCGACCTCCTCGGCGATGACGGTGGCGCCGGTCAGCGTCGCCATGTCGCCGAGCATCGCCTTGCGGCGGTCGCCGAAGCCCGGGGCCTTGACGGCCACGGCGTTGAAGGTGCCACGGATCTTGTTCACGACCAGGGTCGACAGGGCCTCGCCCTCGACGTCCTCGGCGATGATCAGCAGCGGCTTGCTGGCGCCGGCCTGGATGACCTTCTCCAGGATCGGCAGCAGGTCCTGGATCGAGGAGATCTTGCCCTGGTTGATCAGGATGTACGGGTCGTCGAGGACGGCCTCCATACGCTCCTGGTCGGTCACCATGTACGGGGACAGGTAGCCCTTGTCGAAGGCCATGCCCTCGGTGAAGTCGAGCTCCAGGCCGAAGGTGTTGGACTCCTCGACGGTGATGACACCGTCCTTGCCGACCTTGTCCATCGCCTCGGCGATGAGCTCGCCGACCTGCTGGTCCTGCGCGGAGAGCGCGGCCACGGCGGCGATGTCGGACTTGTCCTCGATCGGGCGCGCGGTGGCGAGGAGCTCCTCGGAGACGGCCTTGACGGCGGCGTCGATGCCCTTCTTCAGGGCGGCCGGGGAGGCGCCGGCGGCGACGTTGCGCAGACCCTCGCGGACCAGGGCCTGGGCGAGCACGGTGGCGGTGGTGGTGCCGTCACCCGCGATGTCGTTGGTCTTGGTCGCCACCTCCTTCACCAGCTGGGCGCCGAGGTTCTCGTACGGGTCGTCGATCTCGACCTCGCGGGCGATCGTGACACCGTCGTTGGTGATGGTGGGGGCGCCGAACTTCTTGTCGATGACGACGTTGCGGCCCTTGGGGCCGATCGTCACCTTCACCGTGTCGGCAAGCTTGTTGACGCCGCGCTCAAGGGCGCGACGGGCGTCCTCGTCGAACTTCAGGATCTTCGCCATGGGAGCGGTTCAGCCCTCTCGGAATCGGGTGGAACGAACTGCGCCCCCGGACGCCCAGTGCGGGGTCAAGGGGCGCAGCTCAAAGCATCTGCTTCAGATACTTCGGTGAATTACTTCTCGATGATCGCGAGCACGTCGCGAGCCGAGAGGACGAGGAACTCCTCGCCGTTGTACTTCACCTCGGTGCCGCCGTACTTGCTGTAGAGCACGATGTCGCCGACCTGAACGTCGAGCGGAAGGCGCTCGCCGTTCTCGAAGCGACCCGGACCCACGGCGAGGACAGCACCCTCCTGGGGCTTCTCCTTCGCGGTGTCCGGGATGACCAGGCCAGAGGCCGTGGTCTGCTCGGCGTCGAGCGGCTGGACCACGATGCGGTCCTCGAGCGGCTTGATGGCAACCTTGGTGCTGGCGGTCGTCACGATCCGACCTCCCCCTTCATAGATCTCACGGGGTTGACTGTCTGAGGTGGCGACCAGGTGGATCCGTCGTCGCGGGTGCCGGACCTGCCCGTCGCTGTGTTGGCACTCTCCAGGGGGGAGTGCCAGACCCGAGACTATGACCGCGATTAGCACTCGGTCAAGCGGAGTGCCAATTCCGTACCGTCGCGCGTCGTGCCGCGCGAGGTCTCGGAGCGTGACGGAGGAACCGGGGCGGTGGCGATCGGGTCTCGGTACGGGCAACGACACGGCGGACTCCGCGGTTCCGTACGAGGGTGCGGCCATGACGACATCCCCTCAACCGGTACGCCCCTGGGCCGATTTCCTGATCGGACTCCTGCTCCTGGCGCTCCAGGGTGCGATCGCCCTGTGGACGGCGATCGTGATGGGCCTGCGGCAGTGGAGCGCGGGGAGCGGCCCCCCGCGCTCGGGGCCGCCTCCGATGGACTGGGTGCCGGTCCTGGCCTTCGGCACGGTCGCCGGGGTCGCGTCCCTGCTCGCGTACGGGATGATGCGCGGCGGCCGGCGCTGGTCGGCCGGCGGGCAGTTCCTCGCCGCGGGCCTGCTCGGCATCGCCACGCTGACCTTCGGGGTGCAGGAGTGGTCCCGGTCGCATCCCGCACCCCCGAAACCGGAGGTCTCCCCGACCTCCTACGAAGCCCGGTGCGTGTGTCGCAGCGGGGGCGGCCCGTGCGAGTGCCCGGGCGGCTGACCCCGACCCGAGCACGGGTTACGACCCTAGGGGGTGCCGGGCTCGCGGTCGCGGTCGTGGCCCTCCGGGCGTACGACCTCCCGGGATGCCTCGGCCGCCCGCTCCCGGGCCGCCGTCGCCGCCTCCCGCGACTCCTTCCCCCGCTCCGCCGCCTTCCGTCCGAGGCGCTCGATCGGGTCCACGGCCGACGCGCACCCGGAGACGGCGAGGAGCGCGCCGACGAGCGCCACGCCCGCCACGGCCCGCCGCGCCCGGCCCACGCGGAGCCCCCTCATCCGTGTCCCTTTCCCTCTCACACGTAGTCCTCGAGCTTCGCCACCGCGTACCCCTTGGCCGTGATCACGTTCATCACCCGGCGGATCATGTCGGGCATGGTGCCCTTCCAGTCGCCCTTGCCCCGGAAGTGGGTGAGCACGATGTCGCCGGGGTGCAGGTCCCGGTCCCACTCGCGCCACTCCATGTGGTCGGGGAAGGCCTCGGAGGCCCACAGCGGGACCGCCTTGACCCCGCAGGACTTCGCGGCGCGCAGCGTGTCCTCGTTGTAGTTGCCGTACGGCGGGCGGAAGAGCGGGGGCCGCTTGCCGAACCGCTTCTCGATGACGTCCTGCATCCCGCAGATCTCGCGCTTCTGCTGCTTGTACGAGAGCCCGGGCAGGTAGCGGTGGTTGAGGGTGTGGTTGTGCAGGGCGACCCCGGACTCCTGCGACTTCTGCATCTTCGCGAAGTAGCCGTAGTCGTCCTTGACGACGTAGTCGCTGAGGAAGGCGCTGTAGGGGATCCGGAGGTCCGTCATCATCCGCAGCAGCTCGGGGTCCTTCTCCGCGCCGTCGTCGATCGTCAGGAAGACGACCTTCTGCTTGGTCGGCACGGTGGTGAAGACGGGCGGGAGGCCCTCGCCGTCCGTCTCGAAGCCCTTGCGGGTGGTGATCTTCGGCTTGACCGCCGGCGGGGCCGGGGCTTCGAGCGGGGGCCGGGCGAGGCCCCACTTCTTGGCCGCGAGCACGCGGGCGGCCCGCTGTGCGCGGACCCTCTCGACGTACGCGTTGAGCGCGCCGGCCGAGCCCGGCTCCTGCGCCCGGCCGCCCTGCCGACCGGCGGCGGGGGCGGGGGCGGGGGCGACGCGCTCCGGTCCGTCGGAGTCGGCATCGGAGCCGGCGTCGGAGCAGGCCGTGGCGGCGGAGGCGAGGGCGGCGACGGCGAGAGCTGCCCCGAGGGTCCGCCGGAAAAGGTGCGCGCTGATCACCATAGATTCTTCCTCTTGTCGTACAAGTCGTATGGCGCCGCATCCTGTCAGCGCGGACGCCCCCTCCCGGCCACGACACCGCCGTACGGCGCCCACCGTCCCCCGGCCGGCCCACAGCGCCACAGGGCCCACAATGGGACGGGTGACCGACCTCGCCTCCTTCACCGCCCTGCTCACCCCCGAGGGACAGACGCTCCTCGCCGCCCTGCGCGACCACGACCCCGCACAGGAGCTTGCGGTCGTCTCCCGGCTGCGCCGCGACCACCCCGCCGAGCTCGTCACCGCGGCGGTCGGTCAGGCCCGGCTGCGCCAGCGCGCGGTGGCGAAGTTCGGGGCCGAGGACGCGTACCGGATGTACTTCACGCCCAACGGCGTCGAGCAGTCCACCCGCGCCTCGGTCGGCACGTACCGGGCGGCCCGGCTCAAGGAGCTCGGCGTCCGCAGCGTCGCGGACCTCTGCTCCGGGATCGGCGGCGACGCGATCGCCCTCGCCCGCGCCGGGATCTCCGTCCTCGCCGTCGACCGCGACCCGCTGACCGCCGAGGTGGCCCGCGCCAACGCCGAGGCCCTCGGCCTCGAAGAGCTCGTCGAGGTCCGCGAGGCCGATGTGACCGAGATCGACACGAGCCCGTACGACGCGGTCTTCGTCGACCCGGCGCGGCGCGGCGGCCGGGGCAGGATCTTCGACCCGGAGGCGTACTCCCCGCCGCTCTCCTGGGCCGTCGAGGCGGCCCGCAAGGCCCCGCACGCCGCCCTGAAGGTCGCCCCCGGCATCCCGCACGAGGCCGTCCCGGAGGAGGCCGAGGCCGAGTGGATCTCGGACGGCGGGGACGTGAAGGAGGCCGTGCTCTGGTTCGGTACGGAGCCGGGTGCCCGCCGCGCCACGCTCCTGCCCTCGGGCGCCGGGCTCCTCGGCCGGGGCCTGCCCGACCCGGCGGTCCGCCCGGTCGGCCGCTACCTCTACGAGCCGGACGGCGCCGTCATCCGCGCGCACCTCGTCGCCGAGTTCGCGCAGGGCGTCTCCGGCGGACTGATCGACGAGACGATCGCCTACGTGACGGCGGACGAGCTCGTCCCCACCCCGTACGCGGCCGCCTACGAGATCACCGACGAACTCCCCTTCAACCTGAAGAAGCTGAAGGCGCTGCTGCGAGAGCGCGAGGTCGGCACGCTGACCGTGAAGAAGCGCGGCTCGGCGGTCGAACCCGAGGAGATCCGGCGCAAGGTGAAGCCGAAGGGCCCCAACTCCGCGACGGTGCTCCTCACCCGGGTCGCGGGAGCCCCCACCATGCTGATCGGCCGCCCGGCGGGCGGAGGCCGCTGACCGGCCGGTGACTAGAGTGCTCTGGGCGGCAGGATCCGGACCGGGGGGAGAGTCATGGCGCTGCATCCGGAGGGCATGTTCACCACCGGGCCGATCGCACACCTCGTCGGCCTGGCCGCCGGCGGACCCGACCCGCTGGAGTGGGAGGTCCTCCGGTTCAACCGCGTCACCCGGACGGAGTACTGGGACCCCGCCTGGCGGCACACCCCGCAGCACCTCGCCTCCCAACTGGACTATCTGGCGACCGCGTTCAGCGAGGAGTTCTTCGCGACCTGCCCTGAGGCGGACCGCCGGACCTGGCGTGCGGCCGCCGGGACGAGGACCCTGCCCGCGTTCATGACCGAGCTCGCGATGCTGCTGCGGCTCGCGGACCGCCAGGGGGACGCCACGTACGAGGACGTGCCGCTCGCCGCGTGGGAGGTGAGGGCGCGGTTCCCGCTGCTGCTGTCGCTGGACGGCTGGGCGTACGACGGCGAGTTCGCCTCGTACGAGGAGTACGTGCGGGCGTTCGTCGAGGGCGAGCACCCGTACTGCTCCTACGAGGTGATCCCGCGCCTCACCCAGGCCCTGGAGGCGCGCACGCTCAGCGCGGAGTCGGCGGCCTTCGCCGCGTCCTTCCGGATCCTCGCGCCGCAGGCGACCCCGGAGACCCTGGACGTCCTCGCCCGCACCACGTTCGCCCACATGACGGAGCACCATGCCTGAGCCGACGGTGACCCCTCACCAGCCCTTCCACGACGAGCCGTTCCCCGAGCTGTTCGGGCACGCGTCCCAGGTGATCTTCAGCGCCGACGAGCAGTGGATCGCGGTCAGTTCGGTGCTGCAGGGCCTGAGCCGGGTGGCCGTCTACCGCGCCGACGACCTCTCCTGCGCGCACCTTCTGACGTTCACGACGGACGCCGAGTCGATCGCGTTCCACCCCACGCTCCCGCTCCTCGCCATCGGACTCGACAACTACGACGCGTACCAGCGCGAGGGCGGCCTCACCCTCCTCGAACCGGTCACGGGACACCGCGTCGACTTCGCCGACCCCGAGTGGGGCATCGAGCCGATCCGCTGGCTGGACGCCCGCACCCTCGAACTCACCTTCTTCACCTGGGAATCGGACTGCGTGCACCTCCGGTCCCGCGCCACCGTCGTCCGCGACGACTGGCTCGGACTCCCCTCCGACGCCCTCGACCTGCGCACTCTTCCCCGGACCCCGCTCCCCCCGGACGCCCTGGTCGAGTACCTCGACACGGAACGCCCGTATCCGCTGCTCCAGGCCCTCGCCGAGGGGGCGGGCCGGAGCTACACCGGCCTCGGCCAGGTCCGGGCCGTGGCCGGGCTGAGCGACGGCCGGGTGCTCGCCACCCGCAGCCGCGCCACGGTGGAGTGCTGGGCCCCCGACGGATCGCTGCTGTGGAGCGTTCCCGCGCCGGGGGTCGGCGGCAGTCGCATCGAGGTCGCCGCGGACGAGCGGACGGCGCGCGTCGCCGTCGCCGGTCCCGACGCCCGGGCCCGGACCGACTTCCCACTCGTCGACCTCTCCGACGGCACGGTCCTCAACTGCCCCTCGGTGCCCTTCTCGGCCGCGCTGTCGGCCCGTACGGACGGGGTGTGGGCGATCCGGGACACGTACGACCGCAGCTTCGGAACCGAACCCCCCGACCCGCCCAACACCCGGACCTTCACCGCCGACGGCACCCCGCTCGGCACGGTCCACGAGCCGGACCGGTACGACCTCGTCCCGATCGACGTCCGCCGCTGCCCCGAGCTGCTGTACGGGCGCCGGCGCCGCGAGGTGATCGCGCTCGACCCCGTCACCACCACCGAGACGGTGCTCTTCGCGCTGGAGCCCTTCATGGTCGACCGGCCGCTCGGCCGGGCCGTGTACGTCTCCGACTCCGCCGGCCCCGCGCTCCTGCACGGCCGGACGGAGCTGGTCCGCCGGACCTTCCCCGCCGGAGAGGTCGTCTGGACCAGGCCCCTGGAGTGCGAGGTCGTCGACCTCGACGCGCACGCCGGTGTCCTGCACGTCCTGTGCACCGACGGCGCCCTGCTCTCGGTCGACGCAGCCGACGGCACTGTCCTCGACCGGCGCCCCCTGCCCCCGTACGGGCCGGTCTCGGTGCACGCGGCCCCGGACGGCACGGTCATCGTCGGCACCGCGGCCGGCCAGATCCTGCGCTACTGAGTGCTGGTCGCCCGCGCGCGCCCGAGGAGCAAATCCCGCTCGCGCGCGTTGCGGGTGAGCGAGGCCGCCCGTTCGAACTCCGCCCGCGCCTCCGCCGCCCGCCCCAGACGGGCCAGCAGGTCCCCCCGCACGCTCGGCAGCAGGTGGTAGCCCGCCAGGGCGGGTTCGGCGGCCAGGGCGTCGACGAGCGGGAGGGCCGCGGCGGGGCCCTCGGTCATCGACACGGCGACCGCGCGGTTCAGCTCGACCACCGGGGACGGGGCGAGGGTGCCGAGCCGCCCGTACAGCGCGGCGATGGTCGCCCAGTCCGTCTCCTCGTACGAGGCGGCCCGCGCGTGGCAGGCGGCGATCGCGGCCTGGAGGGCGTACGGCCCGTAGGAGCGCCCGTCCCCGGCCCGCTGCAGGGCGGCGAACCCGCGCCGGACGAGCAGCCGGTTCCAGCGGCTCCTGTTCTGGTCGGCGAGGAGGACCGGCTGCCCGTCGCGGCCGGTACGGGCCGCCGTCCGGGAGGCCTGGAGCTCAAGGAGGGCGGCGAGCCCGTGGACCTCCCCCTCCCCGGGCATGAGCGCGGCGAGGCCGCGGGCCAGCCGCAGCGCGTCCTCGCACAGGCCGGGCCGCAGCAGGTCGTCGCCGGCGGTCGCCGCGTACCCCTCGTTGAAGATCAGGTAGACGACCTCCAGGACGGAGCCCAGCCGGGCGGCGCGCTCCTCCCCGTACGGCACCTCGAACTCCACGCCCGCCTTCGCGAGCGTCCGCTTGGCGCGGGTGATCCGCGCCGCGACCGTCGCCTCCGGCACGAGGAACGCGCGGGCGATCTCGTCCGTCCGGAGCCCGCCGACGAGCCGCAGCGTGAGCGCCGTGCGGGCGTCGGCGGAGAGCACCGGGTGGCAGGTGGTGAAGACGAGCCGGAGCACGTCGTCGTCGATGTCGCCCGGGCCGGACGGCTCGGGGTCGTACGACTCCTCCGTGAGCGTCCGGCCCACCTCGGCGAGCTTCCGGGCGTACGTCTCGCGCCGCCGCACGAGGTCGACGGCGCGGTGCTTCGCGGTGGCCGTCAGCCAGGCTCCCGGCCGCTCCGGGACTCCTGACCGCGGCCACTGCTCCAGGGCGGAGACGAGCGCGTCCTGGGCGATCTCCTCGGCGATGCCGACGTCCCGGACGATCCGCGCCACGGTGGCGATGATCCGCGCCGACTCCATCCGGCAGACCGTCTCCAGGGTGCTTTCCACCGTCATGGTTCACATGACAGCACACACACGCGGGTCAGCCTTCCGGCATCTCCTCGACCTCGCGGACCTCCAGGCCGACCTTCCACTGCGGCGGGTGGACGGCGAGGAAGCGCTTCCCCCACTCGACGGCCTCGGCCATGTCCTTGCACTGGAGCATGGCGTAGCCGCCGACGACCTCCTTGGTCTCGGTGAACGGTCCGTCGGTGTACGACAGCTTCCCCTCCGACCAGGTGATCCGGGTGGCCTCGGCGGTCGGCCTGAGCCCGGCCGTGTCGACCATGGCGCCGGCCTTGGTGATCTCCGCGAAGAGCGCGCCCATCCGCTCCTCGAAGCCGGGGTCGGCGCTCTCCATGTCGATGGTGTTCTCCTCGATGCGGACGAGGGACAGGAAGCGGGGCATGACGACTCCTCGGTGGTGCGGTGGCGGGGCCGTTCCCCGCCTTCCACACATACGTCGAACGGGCCGCGCCCGCATCGACACCGCGCCGGAGGAATCTTCTAGGGCGTGCGTCGGAAGTAGCGCCGTCTGCCCGAAGGGCAGGCGGGACTTTCGACGCACGCCCTAGACGTAGTCCTCCAGGCGGGCCACGGTGAAGCCCTGCTCCTGGATGCGGCGCAGCATCGTCGCCGTCATCTCGGTCATCGTCCGGCCCTTGAGCTCGGCCGGGCCCCGGAAGTGCGCCAGGATGATGTCGCCGGGGTGCAGCCGCTTGTCCCCGCGCTGGTACTGCATGTTCTTGATCTGCATGGACTCGCGCCACAGCACGATCGCGTCCACCCCGCAGGTGCCCGCGGCGGCGCGGGTGGCCTCGTTCCAGTTGCCGTAGGGCGGGCGGAAGAGGCGCGGGGTCGTGCCGTACCGCCGCGCCAGCTCCGTCTGCTGGCCGCAGATCTCCCGGCGCTGGGCCTCCTGGGAGAGCGTGCGGAGGTCGGGGTGGGTGAGGGTGTGGTTGGCGACGCCGTGGCCCTGTGCGGCCAGCGGGGCGAAGTAGCCGTAGTCGCCGCGGATCGCCGAGTCGGTGAGGAACATCGTCACCGGGACCTTGAGCTCCTTCATCATCGTCACGAACTCGGGGTCCTTCTCGGCCCCGTCGTCGATCGTGATGAAGACGATCTTCTCGGTGGTGGGGATCTCGCTGATGACGGGGACGGGACCGCCGGGCTTCCGGGCGACCGGCTTCGTCTCGGGAGGTGCGGGCGGGGCCGCGAAGGGCCTGAGTCCCCACTTGCGGTACGCGGCGGCGGAGCCCAGAGCTCCGGCGGCTCCGGGTGCCCGGTGCCCGGCGGAGGGCGCGACCGCGGGTGCGGTCGCCTTCGCCGGGGCCGGAGCGGCGTCGGGCTCCTCCGCCGCGCAGCCGGTCACCAGGAGGGTCACGGCGGTCAGCGCCGCCCACAGCGCGATCGTCTTCTTCACACGTTGTGGGATGCCGACGCCGGTCGAAAGGTTGCTCTACTTTCGAACCCGCGTCGCCCGTTCGGCTATTCGACCGATTACTCGACCGATTCGAAGCGCCAGCGGTGGACCGGACGGGTGATCAGCTCGGCGTCCGGCTCCGGCAGCTCGGGCAGCTCGGCGTCGAAGGCCTCCGCCTCCCACCAGGTGAGGACGAGGACCCGGTCCTGGGGCGCCCTGAAGATCTCCCGGCGAATCGGCTCGCGAGCGAGGAGCTGCGCCCGCGCCCACTCCAGGAGCTCGGCGCCGCGGCCCTGGGCGGCCCGCGCCTCCCACATGAGCGTGAGCCTCACGAGTACAGGTTCTCCTTGCTGACCTCGTGCACGTGGTCGTGGTCGTGGGAGTGCCCGTGCCCGTGACCGTGCCCGTCGTGCTGCGCTCCCGGCACGTGCGGGTCCGTCACCGGCAGGGACGAGTCCGCCGACAGTTCCAGGTCCGAGGCCGGCCGGTTGCGGGCGACCATCTCGGAGCCGAGCGCCGCGACCATCGCGCCGTTGTCCGTGCACAGGCCCGGGCGCGGCACCCGCAGCCGGATGCCGGCCCGCTCGCAGCGCTCCTGGGCGAGCGCCCGCAGCCGCGAGTTGGCGGCGACGCCGCCGCCGATCATCAGGTGGTCGACGCCCTCGTCCTTGCAGGCCCGGACGGCCTTGCGGGTGAGGACGTCCACGACCGCCTCCTGGAAGGACGCGGCCACGTCCCGTACGGGCACGTCCTCGCCGGCCGCCCGCTTGGCCTCGATCCAGCGGGCCACGGCGGTCTTGAGGCCGGAGAAGGAGAAGTCGTACGCGGGGTCCCGGGAGCCGCTCAGACCGCGCGGGAAGGCGATCGACGCCGGGTCGCCCTCCTTGGCGAGCCGGTCGATGACCGGGCCGCCGGGGAAGCCGAGGTCGAGGACGCGGGCGATCTTGTCGAAGGCCTCGCCGGCCGCGTCGTCGATGGTGGCGCCCAGCGGGCGCACGTCGGAGGTGATGTCGGCGGAGAGCAGCAGCGAGGAGTGGCCGCCGGAGACCAGCAGGGCCATCGTCGGCTCGGGCAGCTTGCCGTGCTCCAGCTGGTCGACGCAGATGTGCGAGGCGAGGTGGTTGACGCCGTACAGCGGCTTGCCGAGGGCGTACGCGTACGCCTTGGCGGCCGAGACGCCGACGAGCAGCGCGCCCGCGAGGCCGGGGCCGGCCGTGACGGCGATGCCGTCGAGGTCCTTCGCGGAGATCCCGGCCGTCTTCAGGGCGCGCTCGATCGTCGGGACCATCGCCTCCAGGTGGGCGCGGGAGGCGATCTCGGGCACGACGCCGCCGAAGCGGGCGTGGGTGTCGACGCTGGAGGCGACGGCGTCGGCGAGGAGGGTGGTGCCGTGGACGATGCCGACGCCGGTCTCGTCGCAGGAGGTCTCGATGCCGAGTACGAGGGGTTCGTCAGCAGCCATCAGAATCAGTCTCAGTTCCTTGAACGGTCAGTCGCATCACGAGCGCGTCCACGTTTCCGGGCTGGTAGTAGCCGCGCCGGAAACCGATGGGCTCGAAGCCGAAGCGCTCGTAGAGCTTCTGGGCCCGGGTGTTGTCCACGCGCACTTCGAGGAGGACCTCGTCGCACTCGAAGGCGGTGGCGTGGTGGAGGAGGTCGGTGAGGAGCCGGGCGCCGAGGCCGCTGCCCCACTGGTCGCGGGCGACGGCGATGGTCTGCACGTCGCCGAGTCCGCCGGCCGCGGCGAGCCCCGCGTACCCGACGAGCCGCCCCTCCGGGTCCTCCGCGACGAGGTAGCGCCGGGTGGCCCGGGGGCCGCGCGCGTGCGCGAGCTCCGACCAGAACATCCCCTCCGACCAGGCGTCCTCGGGGAAGAGCTCGTCCTCGAGGGCGAGCACCGGGGCAATGTCCCACCAGCGCATCTCGCGCAGTTCGACGCCGCCGGTCACTTGGGCGTGACCACCTTGTAGTTCTTCGGCACCTGCGCGTCGGGGCGGCGCAGGTACATCGGCAGCGGGTCGAGGAATCCCTCACCGCCGGCCGCGAGCTTCTCCGCGGCGAGCGCCGCGAGGGCGGCGGCCGACTGGTGCTCGGGGTCGCGGGCGTCGGGGAAGGCCTCGGGGTAGAGCCGGGCGCCCGCGCCGACGACGGGCAGGCCCGCGAGCCCTTCGGCGATCTCGGCGGGCCGGTCGACGGCGGCGTCGGTCACCCGGGTGCGGGAGTCCGCGTACCGCGCCCAGTAGACCTCCTTGCGGCGCGCGTCCGTGGCGACGGCGAAGGGCTCGTCGATCCCGGAGGCGTACGCGAGGCCGTCGAGGGTGCACAGCCCGTGCACGGGCACGCCGAGCGCGGAGGAGAAGGCCGCGGCCGTGACGAGGCCGACGCGGAGGCCGGTGTAGGGGCCGGGGCCGACGCCGACGACGATCCCGGTGACCGCGTCGAGCTTCAGCCCGGCCTCCTTGAGGACCCGGTCGACGGCGGGCAGCAGCAGCTCCCCGTGGCGGCGGGCGTCGACCTGACTCGACGAGGCGACGACGGCCTCGCCGTCGTGGAGGGCGACGGTGACGGCGGGGGTGGCGGTATCCATGGCGAGCAACAGCACGCGAACAGCCTACGGCTCCCGGGGCGGGCGGCGCCCCGGCGGAGGCCCCGGCAGGGCACCCGCGAGGCACCGGCGGGACGGAGGAACCCGCCGGCCGCCCACCGGACCACCGACCGGGCACGGCGCCCGACCCCCGGGGGCACCGGCTGCTACCGTCACCCTTCGATACGTTCGTACGAGAGGTGGGCACGGTGGCAAGGAGCAGCTCGGGATTCGTGGCCGGGCTCACCGCGGCGGCCGTCGTCGCGGTCGGCGTCCTCGCGTACCAGGCCTCGGCGAGCGCCCCCGCCGATCTGTCGGCGAAGCCGAAGACGCCGGGCACGGCCGCCCCCTCCATCTCGCCGAGCGGCGGTCCGAAGCAGCCGGCGAAGAACCCGCTGGCGGTCCCGGCGAGCTCGGGCAGCGGCGAGCGGGTCGTGTACGCGCTGGCCGACCGCCGGGTGTGGCTGGTGGACGCGAAGGGCAAGGCCACCCGGACGTTCTCGGTGATGCCGAGCACGGTGCACCCGGAGCCGGGGGCGTACACCGTGACCTCGCGGTCGGGTTCCGTGCGCGGTTCGGACGGCGTGCAGATCGAGCACGTGGTGCGGTTCGCGAAGACCGAGGACGTGGCGATCGGCTTCAGCGCGGCGGTCGACGGCTCGACGCCGACCCCGGACCCGTCGAGGAAGACGGGCGGCATCCGCATGAAGCGTGCGGACGGGGACGCGCTGTGGACCTTCGCGGTGATCGGCGCGAAGGTCGTCGTCGTCGCCTGAGGCAGGCCTGAGGCCGGCCGTTTCCCAGGGCATGTCCGGCCCTGGTCCGCCGGACAGGCCCTAAGCGGCTTCGTCCCTCCGCACGAGCTTCTCGTCGCCCGCCCGTTCCGCTTCGGCCGGCTCGGGCCGGAGCGGCGGGGTCGACAGGGCGCGCGCGGCGGCACAGGACGCCAGCAGCTCACCCATCGAGACGTGGTCCCAGCCCTGTTCCGCTTCCGCGCGCTGTGGCGTGGCCATGCATGCCTCCCGTAGGTTAGGTACACCTAACCAGTTCGTGCATCCATGTCACCACGGCACGTACGACCCACGCAATATCTTGCCGACACGTTGTCGGAAGCTCCTACGATCCGACGTACGCCACGGCCCGCCGTCAGCCGAGATCGAGGTCCTCGTCGGCCCAGCGCGAGCCGATCCCGCGCAGCACGACCGTGCGCCGGTCGTCGTCGGTGTCGCCGGTCACCCGGTGGATGAGGACGTGCAGCCGGTCGTCGGTCAGATCCTCGACCTTGCCGTCACCCCACTCCACGACCACCACGGACTCGGGGAGCGAGACGTCCAGGTCGAGGTCCTCCATCTCGTCGAGACCGCCACCGAGGCGGTACGCGTCGACGTGCACGAGGGCCGGGCCGCCGACCAGGGACGGGTGGACGCGGGCGATGACGAAGGTCGGCGAGGTGACGGCGCCACGCACCCCGAGCCCCTCGCCGAGGCCTCGGGTCAGGGTGGTCTTCCCGGCGCCGAGCTCACCGGTGAGCATGACGAGGTCGCCGGGGCGGAGGATTTTCGCGAGCCGGCGGCCGAGGTCTCCCATCTGCTCGGGGGAGTCGATGGCGAGAGTGGCGCCGGAGACGGGCGGGTGCGCTGCTTCCATGCCAGCCAACCTAACTCTTGCGGACGTCCGTCCTCACCGTCGCCGGCCCCGGCGCGGCCCCCGCGCGTACGAGCAGGTCGGCCAGCCGGTCGGTGACGGCCTCGGGGTGTTCCAGCATCACCAGGTGGCCGCCGTCGGGGACGATGACCAGCTCCGCGTCGGGCAGCAGATCGGCGATGGCCTCGGTGTGGGAGCTGGGGGTCACCAGGTCGTTGTCCCCGGCGAGCGCGAGCACCGGCAGCTCCGCGAAGGCGGCGAGGGCGGCCGTCCTGTCGTGCTCGGCGAAGGCCGGGTAGAACTCCGCCACCACGTCGATCGGCGTCGACTCGATCATCCGCTCCGCGAAGCGGGCGACCGCCGGGTCCACGTCCTTCGACGCGAACGAGTACTTCTTGATCAACCCGGCGAACAGGTCCGCCGTCGCCCGGCGCCCGCGCTCGACCAGCTCCGCCTGGGAGCCGAGCGCCCGCAGCACCCCCGGCAGGACCCGCCGGACGGCGTTGACGCCGGCGAGCGGCAGCCCGTACGAGACCTCGCCCAGCCTCCCCGCCGAGGTCCCGACGAAGGCGACGCCGACGACCCGGTCGCGGATCAGCTCCGGGAACCGCTCGGCGAGCGCCATCACCGTCATGCCGCCCATCGAGTGCCCGACCAGGACGAGCGGCCCCTCGGGCGCGGCGACGTCGAGGACGGCCTTGAGGTCGCGGCCCAGCTGGTCGATGGAGACGGGCACCCCGTCCGGGCCGGACTGGGCGATGCCGTGGCCGGAGCGGCCGTGGCTGCGCTGGTCCCAGTGGACCGTGCGGACGAGACCGCGCAGCGCGGCCCGCTGGAAGTGCCAGGAGTCCTGGTTGAGGCAGTAGCCGTGGCTGAAGACGACGGTGACGGGGGCGGGTTCCTTGCGCCCGAAGAGCCGCCGGCGGCGACCGGCCGACGAGCCCGGCCGGGCCTCGTCCGCCTCGGCCCCGTCCACCCCGTCCACCTCGTCCACCTCGTAGTAGAGGACGGTCGAGTCGTCGGCGAGTGCCCGGCCGGAGGTGCCGCGGAGACTGCCGTACGGGCCGGTGGCGTCGAGGGCCAGCCGGGCCTTCTGCCGCACCGAGCGGCCGACCGTGAGCCGCTCGACGGCGACTCCGGCGGCCGCGCCCGCGGCGAGGACGCCTATCGCGGCCCCGGCGAACCCGGCCCGCCGCCAGCTGCTCGTACCCGTGCCACCGGTGTCGCCCACGTCGTCCCCCTCGCTCGCCTACTCGCCCAGGTACACGCGCGGGACGCGCGCGCCGATCCGGGTGACGATCTCGTACGCGATGGTGTCGGCGGCCACCGCCCAGTCCTCGGCGGTCGGCTCGCCCCGGTCGCCGGGGCCGAAGAGCACGGCCTCGGAGCCGGCCTCGGGGGTGTCCCCGCCGAGGTCGACGACGAACTGGTCCATGGCGACGCGGCCGGCGATCGTCCGGACGGTGCCGCCGACGAGGACGTGGCCGCGGCCCGAGGCGTGCCGGGGGACGCCGTCGGCGTAGCCGAGCGGGACGAGGCCGAGCGTGGTCTCGTCGCCGGTGACGTAGTGGTGGCCGTAGCTGACGCCGTGCCCGGCCGGTACGTGCTTGACGAGGGCGATGCTCGCCTTGAGCGACATGACCGGCCGGAGCCCCAGCTCGGCGGAGGTGCCGAGCTCGGGGCTGGGCGAGACGCCGTACATGGCGATGCCGGGCCTGACCAGGTCGAAGTGGGCCTCGGGCAGGGTGAGGGTGGCCGGCGAGTTCGCGATGTGCCGGACCTCGGGGGCGACGCCCGCCTTCTCCGCGTGGTCGAGCATCGTCCGGAAGACGTCGAGCTGCGCGGCGATGGAGGGGTGGTGGGGCTCGTCGGCGCAGGCGAAGTGCGACCAGAGCCCGGTCACCTTCACGAGCCCCTCGGCCTCCGCCTCCAGGGCGGCCCCGACCAGCTCGGGCCAGTCGGCGGGCTGGCAGCCGTTGCGCCCGAGCCCGGTGTCGGCCTTGAGCTGCACACGGGCGCGCTTCCCCGTCCGCCGCGCCGCCTCGACGACCTCGTCCAGAGCCCACATCCCGCTCACGGACATGTCGAGACCGGCCTCGATGCCCTGGTCCCAGGGGTCGCCGGGGGTCCAGAGCCAGCACAGGACGGGGACGTCGGTGATCCCGGCGGCGCGCAGGGCGAGCGCCTCGTGCGGGGTGGCCGTACCGAGCCAGTCCGCGCCCGCGTCCAGGGCGGCGCGGGCACAGCGCAGGGCGCCGTGTCCGTACGCGTCGGCCTTGACCACGGCCATGATCCGGACGTGGGGGGCGACACGGGCGCGCAGCGTGCGGACGTTCGCACGCAGCGCACCGAGGTCGATCTCGGCGCGGGCTCTGCGGGGCGGAGGTGTCTCAGTCATCGCGCCCAGTCTCTCAGGTGTCAGCTACCGGGCCGCTTCCCCCAGATGTAGACCCGGTCACCCTTACGGAGGACGCCCCACAGTTTCTCGGCGTTGCGGTAGCTGAGATTGACGCAGCCGCGGCTGCCGGTGGGCGTGGCGAGCTGCCCGTAGACGGCGTGGAAGGCCTGCCCGCCGCTGAAGAACTGGGAGTACGGCATGGGGGTGTTGTAGATGGACGACCAGTGGTCCTTGTGGCGCCAGTAGACGGTGTGCCAGCCGGTACGGGTGGCGTACCCGGCCCGCCCGCTCCGCACGTTCACCACCCCGTAGGTCACCTTCTTGTCCTTCCGCACCCACATGAGCTGGCGGTCGAGGTCGACGCAGGCGACGGCGTACTTCTTCACGGGGCAGCGGCGGCCCGGGTCCAGGTTCTTCCGGGCGGCGAGCAGCTCGGCCCGGGCCCAGGTGACGGGCCCCGCGTACCCGATGGCGGGCTTGATCTTCTCCCTCACCTGGAACGCCTTGATGGCCTTGCAGTCGGCGGCGGACTGCCTGCCGTCCACCCGCAGCTTCAGCAGCCGCTCGACCTGTCGCTGGTAGGTCCCGGCCTTCGCGGTGCAGGTGGCCCCGACGGCACTTCGCGGCAGGTACTCGACGAGCTCGTCGACGTCCCCCTCCGGCTCGGGCACGGGCACGTCCCCCTCGGACCGCAGCGGCGGCAGCACCTGATCGGGCGTATCCATCGGGTACTCGGCCCGCCCGCCCCCGACGACCCCGGGGACGAGCACCTCGGCGGGCTCGGACGCGGGCTCGGACGCGGGCTCGGACGCGGGCTCGGGTACGGGCGGCTCAGCGGGCGGGTCGGAGGCGGGAACGGGGGCGGAGGGCTCGGGCGGGTCGGCGGCGGCCACTGCGGGCCCGAGGGCGAGGACGGCGGCGAGGACGAACAACAGCGGCGCGGTACGACTTCTCCAACTGATCACCCCACCCACCCAAGCCCCGCCCCGTGATCCCAGCGCGCCGTATCCCACGGGTGGGGCAACGGGTTCGCCCGAGTGGGGGTGGCGGGGGTGTACGTCCGGAGCGAGGGCGCCGCGAAGCGGGCGCGCTGCTTCGGACAGGGGGCTCGGGGGCGAAGCCCCCGGGAGAGCGGCACCCACCACCTAGCCCCGGCAGGGTTTCGGGAAGGGGTGGGGTGGGGTGGGGTGGGGTGGGGTGGGGTGGGGGAACGAAACGACCCCCACCTACGCGGGCGCGTTCACGTCCTGCCACGCCCCCCGCAGGGCCTCCGCCACCTCTCCCGCCGTCACCGGCCCCGCCGTCACCGGCCCCGCGGGCCCCGCCATCACCTGCGGCCCCTCCAGCCCCGCCGACGCCCGGCGCGCCGCCAGCCCGTGGAGGTACGCCGCCGCCGAGGCCGCGTCGACCGCCGGGAGGCCCGCCGCGAGGAGGGAGCCCGCGAGGCCGGAGAGGACGTCGCCGCTGCCGGCCGTCGCCAGCCACGAGGTCCCGGTCGGGTTCACCCGTACGGGACCGGCGCCCGGCCCGCACACCAGCGTCGTCGACCCCTTCAACAGCACGGTCGCCCCGAAGCGCTCCGCCAGCTCCCGTACCGCCGCGAGCCGCCCCGCCTCCACCTCCTCGCGCGCGACGCCGAGCAGCGCGGCCGCCTCGCCCGCGTGCGGGGTGAGCAGGGTGGGGGCCGTGCGGGCCCGTACCACCGCGGGGTCAAGGCCCCGCAGTCCGTCGGCGTCGACGAGGACCGGCACGTCGGAGGCGAGGACCTCGGCGACCGCGACGAGGTGTCCGGGTCCCTCGCCGAGTCCGGGCCCGACGACCCAGGCCTGCACCCGCCCGGCCTTCTCGGGCCGCCCCGAGTGCACCAGGGTCTCCGGGTGCCGGGCGAGCACCGCGTCCCCGGCGGGCCCGACGTACCGCACGGCCCCGGCCCCGCCCCGCAGCGCCCCGGCCACGGCGAGGACCGCCGCGCCGGGGTAGCGGGTGGATCCGGCGAAGACCCCGAGGACCCCGCGCCGGTACTTGTCGCTCTCGGCGCCCGGCACCGGCAGCAGCCGTGCGACGTCCTGGTGCTGGAGCGCCTCCATCTCCGGCACCCCGGGGAGGAAGGCGTCGAGCCCGATGTCGACGAGCCGCAGCGCCCCGGCGTACTCCCGCGCGGGGTCGACGAGCAGGCCGGGCTTGTACGTCCCGAAGGTCACCGTCGCGTCGGCCCGCAGCGCCTCCCCCGTCACCTCTCCCGTGTCGGCGTCGACGCCGCTCGGCAGGTCGACGGCGACGACGACGGCGTCGGATCCGCGCGCGGCCCGGGCGACGGGGACGGCGTCGGGCCGGAGCCCGCCGCGCCCTCCGATGCCGGTGATGCCGTCGAGGACGAGGTCGGCGGCGGCCAGCGCCGCGAAGGGGTCGTCGGCGAGCCGCCCGCCGGCCGCCCGGAGGGCCGCGAGCCCGCCCTCGTGGGCCTGCGCCCCGAGCAGGACGGCCGTGACGCCCGCGCCGCGCCGGGCGAGCCGGGCACCGGCGTACAGGGCGTCGCCGCCGTTGTCGCCGCTGCCGACGAGCAGCACGACCCTCGCCCCGTACACCCGTGGCAGCAACCCGGCGCAGGCGGCGGCGAGTCCGGCGGCGGCGCGCTGCATGAGGGCGCCTTCCGGCAGGCGGGCCATGAGTGCGGCCTCGGCGGCCCGGACGGTCTCCACACAGTGAGCGGTACGCATGTCCAGCAGTCTGCCGCAGTCATCAAGCCACCGCCTTGGGCGGCGGCTTGGGCGGCGGCTTGAGGACCCCTCCAGGGGGTGCGCGAACAACCCGACCCCGGCCCTGGCAGTCGCGCGCCACACGGCCCGGGGCCCGACCGTGGAAACGGCCGGGCCCCGGGCTCGTACACCTCGAAAGGCTCACGCCTCGGCGATCACCACCGCCGAGGCCACCCCCGCGTCATGGCTCAGCGAGACGTGCCAGTGCTTCACGCCCAGCTGCGCGGCCCGCGCCGCCACCGTCCCGCGCACCCGCAGCCGCGGCTGCCCGGTCCCCTCGACGTACACCTCGGCGTCCGTCCAGTGCAGCCCGCCGGGCGCGCCGAGCGCCTTCGCCAGCGCCTCCTTCGCGGCGAACCGCACCGCGAGCGAGGCCACCCCGCGCCGCTCGCCGCTCGGGAGCAGCAGCTCCTGCTCGACGAAGAGGCGCTGGAGCAGCCCCGGTGTGCGCTCGATCGACGCGGCGAAGCGGTCGATCTCCGCCACGTCGATGCCCACCCCAATGATCATTTCCCACTCACTCCACGGTCACGGATTTGGCCAGGTTGCGCGGCTGGTCGACCTCGTTGCCCCGCGCGGTGGCGAGCTCGCAGGCGAAGACCTGGAGCGGCACCGTGGAGACCAGCGGCTGGAGCAGCGTAGGCGTGGCCGGGATCCGGATGAGGTGGTCGGCGTACGGGACGACGGCCTCGTCGCCCTCCTCCGCGATCACGATCGTCCGCGCACCGCGCGCCCGGATCTCCTGGATGTTGGAGACGATCTTGTCGTGGAGGACGGAACGGCCCTTGGGCGAGGGCACCACCACGACGACCGGCAGGTCCTCCTCGATGAGGGCGATCGGCCCGTGCTTGAGCTCTCCGGCGGCGAAGCCCTCGGCGTGCATGTACGCGAGCTCCTTGAGCTTCAGCGCGCCCTCCAGGGCCACCGGGTAGCCGACGTGCCGGCCGAGGAAGAGGACGGTGTTCTTGTGGGCGAGGGAGCGGGCGAGGGCCCGGACGGGCTCCATCGTCTCCAGGACCCGCTCGACCTCGTCGCCGATCCGGGCGAGCTCGCGGACGACGGCGTGGATCTCGTCGCCCCACTTGGTGCCGCGTACCTGCCCGAGGTAGAGCGCGAGGAGGTAGCAGGCGACGAGCTGCGTCAGAAAGGCCTTGGTGGAGGCGACGGCGACCTCGGGCCCGGCGTGGGTGTAGAGCACGGCGTCGGACTCACGCGGAATCGTCGAACCGTTCGTATTGCAGACGGCGAGGACCTTGGCGCCCTGCTCGCGGGCGTGCCGGAGCGCCATCAGGGTGTCCATGGTCTCGCCGGACTGCGAGATCGCGATCACCAGGGTCTTCTGGGTGAGGATCGGATCCCGGTAGCGGAACTCGCTGGCGAGCTCGACCTCGCAGGGGATGCGGGTCCAGTGCTCGATGGCGTACTTGGCGATGAGACCGGCGTGGAAGGCGGTGCCGCAGGCGATGATGACGACCTTGTCGGCCGCGCGGAGCACGGCGTCCGGGATGCGCACCTCGTCGAGGGTGAGCCGGCCGGCCCCGTCGATCCGCCCGAGGAGGGTGTCGGCGACGGCCTTGGGCTGCTCGGCGATCTCCTTGAGCATGAAGTAGTCGTAGCCGCCCTTCTCGGCGGCCGAGGCGTCCCAGTCGACGTGGTAGGCCCGTACGTCGGCGGGCGCCCCGTCGAAGTCGGTGACGGTGACGGCGTCCCGGGTGAGCTCGACGACCTGGTCCTGGCCGAGTTCGATCGCCGAGCGGGTGTGGGCGATGAAGGCGGACACGTCGGAGGCGAGGAAGTTCTCGCCCTCGCCGACGCCGACGACGAGCGGGGAGTTCCGGCGGGCGCCGACGACGACGTCCGGCTGGTCGGCGTGGACAGCGACCAGGGTGAAGGCCCCTTCGAGGCGGCGGCAGACGAGCCGCATGGCCTCGGCGAAGTCCCCGGCGGAGGAGAACTCCTCGGCGAGGAGGTGGGCGACGACCTCGGTGTCGGTCTCGGAGACCAGGTCGTGGCCGCGTTCGGCGAGCTCGGCGCGCAGGGCGGCGAAGTTCTCGATGATGCCGTTGTGGACGACGGCGACGCGCCCGGCGTTGTCCAGGTGGGGGTGGGCGTTGACGTCGGTCGGCCCGCCGTGGGTGGCCCAGCGGGTGTGTCCGATGCCCACGGAGCCGCCGGCCAGCGGCCGGTCCTTGAGCTCCTTCTCCAGGTTGACGAGCTTGCCCGCCTTCTTGGCCGCGGCGAGCCCTCCGTCGGAGAGCACCGCGACACCGGCCGAGTCGTAGCCCCGGTATTCGAGCCGCTTGAGGCCCGCGACCACCACATCAAGCGCCGACTGCCCGCCGGCGTATCCCACGATTCCGCACATGTCGGAAGCCTAGGACGGAAGGGGCCCGGAAGGCCGGAGTCGGCCGGGTTCGGCGGCTGCGCGTCGGCAGCCGCCGGACCAGGACGCCACTCCGGGGTGACGTCAGCCGAGCTTGGCGGCCTGCGCGTCGACGATGTCCTTCGGCAGGGCCTTGACCGTGCCGCCGAAGCTGAGCGTGGAGAACGAGGCCAGGGTGCTGCCCTGACGGAAGACGACCAGCTTGGTGACGAAGGGCTTACCGTCCAGGTCGGTGGTGACGGTCCAGGCGAGCGCCTCCTCACCCGCGGTCACCGTCTCCGGCGCGACCTTGGAGATCTTCGTCTTCTCGCCGCCGCCGATCAGCGTGAAGCCGCCCGCGCAGTCGGTACCGGCCGTCTTCAGCGAGGCGAAGGCCTCCTGGGCGCCCTGCCCGTCGTACGAGCCGAGGGTCACGCCCGTCACCGGTGCCGCCAGCGCCCCCAGGGCCTCCTCCGGCGAGGCCGACGCCCCTTCGGTCTTCGGCACCTCGATGGCCTTGCGCTGCGCGGACGCGGCCGGCTTCCCGGTGGCGATGTACGACATGGCGTCGGCGATCGGCTTGCAGGACGGCTTGTCGGTGGAGACCGCGGAGGCCGGGGGGATCTCCCCGGCCTTGGCCTTCTGCACCTGGTGACCCGGCAGGTCGGCCTGCTCGACGATCAGCTTCTCCAGCTCGGCGGCGGACAGCGTCTTGGCGGGTGCGCTGCTCGTGGCGGAGGCGCTGGGAGCGGCGTCCTTGCCGGTGCCCTTGCCCTTGCCGTCGCTCTTCTCGCCGCCGCCGCAGGCGGTGACGAGCAGGGCGAGGGAGACGGCGGTGGCGGCGACGGCGGCGCTTCTCATGGACGTACGCATGGGTGGTGGCTCTCTGCTTCTCTCGTGCCGCCCTGCGGCGGCTCCCCCCGCGTGAGATTCAGAGGACACGCGGCATGAGCATGATCGCCCGGCGGCGACGGTCGGACAAAGGCTTTTGTCGCGTGACCGACCCCACGACCCACGGAGGCCCCCGACCCCCGACAATGGCGGGGTGATCACTTCGCCGGCACGAAGCACCAACGGAGACGGCCCCGGGCACGGGACCCCCCGGAACGGCACCGGCCACCGCCGGCCCTCCGAGGCGACGCCGTACGTCGACCTCACCCGCGCGGAGTGGAGCGACCTCCGTGACAAGACGCCCCTCCCGCTCTCCGCGGACGAGGTCGAGCGGCTCCGCGGTCTCGGGGACGTCATCGACCTCGACGAGGTCCGGGACGTCTACCTCCCGCTCTCCCGGCTGCTCAACCTGTACGTGCAGGCCACCAGCGGTCTCCGCGGCGCCCTCAACACCTTCCTCGGCGAAAACGCGGAGCAGCGCGGCACCCCCTTCGTCATAGGGGTCGCCGGTTCGGTCGCCGTCGGCAAGTCGACGGTCTCCCGGCTCCTCCAGGCCCTCCTCGCCCGCTGGCCGGAGCACCCGCGCGTGGAGCTGGTGACCACGGACGCGTTCCTCTACCCGATGGAGGAGCTGAAGGCGCGCGGACTCATGGCCCGTAAGGGTTTCCCCGAGTCGTACGACCGCCGCGCGCTCACCCGCTTCGTCGCGGACATCAAGGCGGGCAAGGAGGAGGTCACGGCCCCGGTCTACTCGCACCTGATCTACGACCGGGTGCCCGGCGAGCGGCTCGTCGTCCGCCGCCCCGACATCCTCATCGTGGAGGGGCTGAACGTCCTCCAGCCGGCCCTGCCCGGCAAGGACGGCCGTACGCGCGTCGGTCTCGCCGACTACTTCGACTTCTCGGTGTACGTGGACGCGCGGCCGGAGGACATCGAGCGCTGGTACCTCAACCGCTTCCGCAAGCTGCGCGACACCGCGTTCCAGAACCCCTCCTCGTACTTCCAGCGGTACACGCAGGTCTCCGAGGACGAGGCCCTCGACTACGCCCGCACGATGTGGCGGACCATCAACAAGGTCAACCTCCTGGAGAACGTGGCGCCGACCCGCGGCCGGGCCACCCTCGTCGTCCGCAAGGGCCCCGACCACAAGGTGCAGCGCCTGAGCCTCCGCAAGCTCTAGATCCGGCCTCCGTAAGCTCTCCCGCATGTTGCACCTCCGGATGATCGTCCCAGCCGACCGCACTCCGGCCGCCGTCGAACTCATCGAGTCGACGGTCGGCACCACGCATCTGGTGGTGCTGCCGGGCGCGGCCCTGGACCCGGCCGGTGACGTCGTCATGTGCGACGTGGCCCGCGAGGCCGGCCATGAACTCCTCAACGGGCTGCGCGCACTGAGGATCGATCAGGACGGCTCGATCGCCGTCGAGGACATCGACTTCTCCCTCTCCAAGCGCGCGGAAGCGGCCGAGGAGGAGGCCCCGGGCGAGCCCGCGGACGCGGTGATCTGGGAGCAGCTGGCGGGGGCGACGCACGAGGAGTCGACGCTCTCGATCACGTACAGCGCGTTCATGATCCTGGCGACGATGATCGCGGCCTGCGGTGTCGTCCTGGACAACGCGATCCTGATCGTGGGCGCGATGGCGGTCGGCCCGGAGTTCGGCCCGCTCGCCGGGGTCTGTACGGCGGTGGTGCAGCGGGCCCCGAAGCTCGCGGCCCGCTCGCTGATCGCACTGCTGGTCGGCTTCGCGGTGGCGATCGCGGCCACGACGGTGTTCAGCCTGGGAATGGACGCACTGGACCTGTTCAGCAGGGAGCAGCTGGAAGCGGACCGCCCCAACACCAGCTTCGTCTGGCAGCCGGACCCGTTCTCCTTCGTCGTCGCGCTGCTCGCGGGCATCGCCGGCACGCTCTCGCTCACCTCCGCCAAGTCGGGCGCCCTGGTGGGCGTCGCGATCTCGGTGACGACGATCCCGGCGGGCGCGAACGCGGCCGTGGCGCTCAGCTACGGCGACCTGAGCCAGATGTGGGGCTCGATCGAGCAGCTGCTGCTCAACCTCTTCGGCATCATGCTGGCCGGGGTGCTGACGCTGTACGGGCAGAAGCTGCTGTGGCGCACCCAGCGCGGCCGCTGGCGCCGCGCGCCGAAGGCCTGAGAGCCCGGAAGGCGAGGAACCCCGGAGGAGCGAGGAAGCCCGGAGGAGCCAGCAGACCCGGAAGGCCTGAGGGCCCGCAGAACGAGGAGGCCCCGTCGCGCCCGGAGTCCGGGTGCGACGGGGCCTCCCCCGAACTGCATGACGGTGCTTCAGAAAGGCTATCCCAGCGCGGACTTCACGACATCCGCCAGGCGCTGCGCCACCGCGCGGGCCTGCTCGATGTCGGCCGCCTCGACCATGACGCGGACCAGCGGCTCGGTGCCGGAGGGGCGCAGCAGGACACGGCCGGTGGCGCCGAGCTCCTGCTCGGCGGCGGTGACGGCGGCGGCGAGGTCACCGGAGGTCTTCACCCGGGACCTGTCGACGTCCGGGACGTTGATGAGGATCTGCGGCAGGCGCTCCATCACGCCGGCGAGGTCCGCGAGGGACTTGCCGGTGGCGGCGACCCGGGCGGCGAGCATCAGGCCGGTGAGGGTGCCGTCGCCGGTGGTGGCGTGGTCGAGCACGATGACGTGCCCGGACTGCTCGCCGCCGAGCGCGTAGTCGTTCTCCTTCATGGACTCCAGGACGTAGCGGTCGCCGACCGCGGTCTGGACGAGGTTCAGCCCCTCGCGCTCCATGGCGAGCTTGAAGCCCAGGTTGGACATGACGGTCGCGACGACGGTGTCCCCGCGCAGCGTGCCGGCCTCGCGCATGGCGAGGGAGAGCACGGCGAGGATCTGGTCGCCGTCGACCTCGTTGCCCGCGGCGTCCACGGCGAGGCAGCGGTCGGCGTCGCCGTCGTGCGCGATGCCGAGGTCGGCGCCGTGCTCGATGACGGCGGCCCGGAGCAGCCCCAGGTGGGTGGAGCCGCAGCCGTCGTTGATGTTGAGGCCGTCCGGCTCGGCGCCGATGGTGACGACCTGGGCGCCGGCCCGGGTGAAGGCCTCGGGCGAGACGCGGGCGGCGGCGCCGTGGGCCTCGTCGAGGACGACCTTGAGGCCGTCGAGACGGTTGGGGAGGACGGTGAGGAGGTGGGAGACGTACGTCTCGAAGCCCTCGTCGTAGTCGCGGACCCGGCCGACGCCGGCACCGGTCGGACGCGCCCAGGGAGCGCCGGTGCGGTGCTCCTCGTACACGGACTCGATGCTGTCCTCGAGGTCGTCGGCGAGCTTGTGGCCACCGCGGGCGAAGAACTTGATGCCGTTGTCGGGCATCGCGTTGTGGCTGGCGGAGAGCATCACGCCGAGGTCGGCGCCGAGGACGCCGGTGAGGTGGGCCACGGCGGGGGTGGGAAGGACGCCGACGCGCAGCACGTCGACACCGGCGCTGGCGAGACCCGCCACGACGGCCGCTTCCAGGAACTCTCCCGACGCACGCGGGTCCCGTCCGACCACGGCGGTCGGCCGGTGGCCCTCGAAGGTGCCCGCTTCGGCCAGCACGTGCGCCGCCGCGACCGAGAGACCGAGCGCAAGCTCCGCCGTCAGGTCCGCGTTGGCGACGCCGCGTACGCCGTCCGTGCCGAAGAGTCGTCCCACAGCTGTCCTCCGAATATGCGTGCCCAAGCTGATGAAAGATGAAGGGTAAAAGGGTTATGAAAAAACGTACGCCCCGACGGCACGGGCAGTGCCGCCGGGGCGTACGAGAACAGTCCGAGCAGGCGTGATTAACGCTTGCTGTACTGCGGGGCCTTACGGGCCTTCTTGAGACCGGCCTTCTTGCGCTCGACCGCACGGTCGTCGCGGGAGAGGAAGCCGGCCTTCTTCAGCGCCGGGCGGTTGTTCTCGACGTCCGCCTCGTTCAGCGCACGGGCCACACCGAGGCGCAGGGCGCCGGCCTGGCCGGAGACACCGCCACCCGCGATGCGGGCGATGACGTCGTAGCGGTTGTCGAGCTCGAGCACCTTGAAGGGCTCGTTGACTTCCTGCTGGTGCACCTTGTTGGGGAAGTAGTCCTCAAGGGTGCGACCGTTGATCTTCCACTTGCCGGTGCCCGGAACGATCCGGACGCGGGCGATGGCGTTCTTGCGACGGCCCAGGCCGGCGGCCGGCTGCGGGTCGCCGAAGCGGGACGCGAGCGACTCGGAGGTGTACTCACCCTCGACGAGCTCGGTCTCGGTGGTGTACTCCTCAACGCCCTCGAACTCGTCGACGGGGGTCTCGGGGGTGGTCTCGGCCACGATGCTCCTCAGATTTCTTTCGTTCTTAGGGGGTGTGGCCGGAACTACTGCGCGACCTGGGTGATCTCGAACGGGACCGGCTGCTGCGCAGCGTGCGGGTGGTTCTCGCCCGCGTAGACCTTCAGCTTCGAGAGCATCTGGCGGCCCAGGGTGTTCTTGGGGATCATGCCCTTGATGGCCTTCTCGACGGCCTTCTCGGGGTTCTTGGAGAGCAGCTCGTCGTAACGGACGGAGCGCAGACCGCCCGGGAAGCCGGAGTGGCGGTACGCCAGCTTCTGGGTCTTCTTGTTGCCGGACAGGTGAACCTTGTCAGCGTTGATGATGATGACAAAGTCGCCCATGTCCATGTGGGGGGCGTAGACGGGCTTGTGCTTGCCTCGGAGGAGGTTCGCAGCCGTGGTCGCCAGACGGCCCAGGACGATGTCCTGCGCGTCGATGATGTGCCACTGGCGAGTGACATCGCCGGGCTTGGGGCTGTACGTACGCACTTCGTAGCCTTCGCTTCTTCAGTGGATGGAGTCCAGACACACCTGAAGCGATCATGCAGCTGGGGCCTGCACTGCCGGGACACCGCCCGTATGCGAGCCACTGGTAACTGCTCCAGGGAACCTGCGTATGGGCCCTTCGTGTGAGAACGACGAAGCCAATACGCATAACAAACCGCAACAGTACCCGTGCCACCCCGGACGGGTCAAAACGCGCCGCCCCTACCGCGCCCGCTCGACCCGCCGCTCGACCTTTCCTGGACGCCGCCCTCGCACGGGGAGGCCCCAGGGGGCCTCCCCGGCTTCGCCCGGCTGCGCCGGACTCCGTCCGTCGACGCGTGCCCCAGGCCCCCGCCGACCGGCCCGGGTCACCGCGCCCGCTCGACCCGCCGCTCGTCCCACACCGGCTCGCTCGTCTCCCGCACGACCCCGTCCGAACCGAAGACCAGGTACCGGTCGAAGCTCTTCGCGAACCACCGGTCGTGCGTGACCGCCATCACCGTCCCGTCGTACGACTCCAGACCGTCCTGGAGCGCCTCGGCGGACTCCAGGTCCAGGTTGTCCGTCGGCTCGTCGAGCAGCAGCGCCGTCGTCCCCGCCAGCTCCAGGAGCAGGATCTGGAACCGGGCCTGCTGACCGCCCGAGAGCTTGTCGAAGGGCTGGTCGCCCTGGCGCTCCAGCTCGTACCGCCGCAGCATCGACATCGCCCCGCCGCGGTCCTTGGCGTGCTCCGTCCACAGGATGTCGACGAGCGGCCGCCCGGTCAGCTCCGGGTGCGCGTGGGTCTGCGCGAAGTGCCCCGGCACGACCCGGGCGCCCAGCTTCCAGTCGCCCGTGTGGGCGACCGTGGGGTCCCCCGCGAGCAGCCGCAGGAAGTGCGACTTCCCGGAGCCGTTCGACCCGAGGACGGCGACCCGCTCCCCATAGAAGATCTCCAGCGAGAACGGCTTCATGAGACCGGTCAGCTCGAGGTTCTCGACGGTCACGGCCCGCACCCCGGTCCGGCCGCCGCGCAGCCGCATCCGGATGTCCTGCTCGCGCGGCGGCTCAGGCGGCGGACCCGCCTCCTCGAACTTCCGCAGCCGGGTCTGCGCCGCCGCGTACCGCGAGGCCATGTCGTGGCTGACCGACGCCGCCTGGCGCAGGTTGAGCACGAGCTTCTTCAGCTGGGCGTGCTTCTCGTCCCAGCGCCGCTTCAGCTCCTCGAAGCGGGCGAACCGCTCCCGCCGCGCCTCGTGGAAGGTGTCGAAGCCGCCGCCGTGCACCCACACGTCCGAGCCGGCCGGGCCGGGCTCGACCGCGACGATCTTCTGGGCGCCGCGGGAGAGCAGCTCCCGGTCGTGGGAGATGAAGAGCACGGTCTTACGGGTCTCCCGCAGCCGCTCCTCAAGCCACCGCTTGCCGGGCACGTCGAGGTAGTTGTCCGGCTCGTCCAGGAGCAGCACCTCGTCGGGGCCGCGCAGCAGGTACTCCAGGACCAGCCGCTTCTGCTCACCGCCGGAGAGCGTCCGCACCTCCCGGAACTGCGCCTTCTCGTACGGGACGCCGAGCGCCGCCATGGTGCAGATGTCCCAGAGGGTCTCGGCCTCGTACCCCTGCACCTCGGCCCAGTCGCTGAGGGCCTGCGCGTACGCCATCTGCGCGGCCTCGTCGTCGACCGTCATGATCAGGTGCTCGGCCTTGTCGACCGCCTTCGCGGCCTCCCGGATCCGCGGCTGCGCCACCGAGACCAGCAGGTCGCGGACGGTGGACTCGTCCCGTACGGAGCCGACGAACTGCGGCATCACGCCCAGGCCGCCACTGACGGTGACCGAACCGCCGTGCGGCTGGAGCTCCCCGGAGATCAGCCGGAGCAGGGTCGTCTTCCCGGCGCCGTTGGCCCCGACGAGGGCGACGACCGCGCCCTCGCCCACGCGGAAGGAGGCGTCCCCGAGCAGGACCCGCCCGTCCGGAAGGTAGTACTCAAGATGTGCGGCCTCGACATGTCCCATGGGGTGCATTGTCGCCGCACGCGTCGCCTTCGCCCAACCGGATTAGGATGCGCGGCATGAGCTTTGGGGGACCGCAGTGGCCGCAGGAGCCGCAGCAGCAGGGGCAGGGACAGCAGGGCTACGGACAGCAGCCGGGGTACGGGCAGCAGCCCGGCTACGGCGAGCAGCAGCCGTACGGCGGGCAGCCGGGCCACGGACAGCAGCAGCCGAACCCCTTCCCGGGGGCGCAGGGCGGCGGGCCGACCCCCGACTGGGGCGCCCTCGCCGACGCCTCCGCCAGCCGTAGCCGCCGCAAGCGCTGGCTGATGATCGGCGGCGGGGCGCTGGCCACCCTCGCGGTGGGCGCGATCGTCGCCACGGCCGTCGTGAGCACGAACAAGACCGACGACGAGGCGAAGAACGGCGGGGTCCCCACCGGCACGGTCTCCCCCACCGGCTCCCCCACCCCCGAGCCGACCTTCTCCTCGGTGGCACCGCCGCCCCCGCCGAACCCGAAGGACTACATCTCGGACCCGAAGAAGGACAAGGCGCCGATCAGCGCCGAGGGCCTCTTCCCGGGCAAGAAGATGAGCATGAACGGCCGCGCCTACAAGAAGGGCGCGACCTCCGCCACCACCAACTGCGCGGCCGTCACCCAGGGCGGCCTCGGCGCCGTCCTGAAGAAGAACGGCTGCCAGAAGGTCCTGCGCGCCACCTACGTGAAGGACGGCGTGGCGATCACCATCGGCGTGGCGGTCTTCCCCTCCGAGGCGGCCGCCCTCAAGGCGAAGACCCAGGCCACCGGCGGCATCGCCCCGCTGGCCGGCGCGGGCGTGCGTGACTTCTGCCACGCCACGGTCTGCCTGCGCCGCGCGAACTCCGTCGGCCGCTACGCCTACTTCACCCAGGCCGGCTTCGCCAACGGCAAGAAGGTCACCAAGGCCGACAAGCCCGTCTTCCAGGCCAGCGACGACCTCGGCACCTTCGCCTTCAACCAGATCTACGCCCGCGGCCGCGCCCAGGCGTCAGCAGCAGCCAACGCTCCCGGGGAGTGACCGCTTGTTGCGGGCCTCCCGGCTGCGGGCGGCCAGCAGCGCGTCCTCCGGGTAGCCGACCTCTTCGAGGGTGAGGCCGTGCGGCCGTACGACGTGGACGGCCGAGTCCCGCACACCGGCGGCGAGCACCTTGCCGGGCCAGTCCACGGGCCGGTGCCCGTCGCCGACGAAGAGCAGGGCGCCGACGAGCGAGCGGACCATGTTGTGGCAGAAGGCGTCCGCCTTCACGGTCGCCTCGAGGATGCCGTCCTCCCGCCGCTCCCAGCGCAGCACCTGAAGGGTGCGGATGGTCGTGGCGCCCTCGCGCTTCTTGCAGTACGCGGCGAAGTCGTGCTCGCCGACGAGCGCGGTCGCGGCCTCGTTCATGGCGTCCATGTCGAGGGCCCAGTCGTGCCACAGGACGTGCCCGCGCAGGAGCGGGTCGACGCCCCCGGGGTTGTCGGTGACCCGGTAGGCGTACCGGCGCCAGATGGCGGAGAAGCGGGCGTTGAAGCCGCTGGGGGCCTCGGCGACGGACCAGACCCGTACGTCGTGGGAGAGCCGCCCGGCGAGCCGCCTGAGCAGCTTGTCCCGGTGCTCCTCCCACAGCTCGACGGGCAGGTCGACGTGGGCGACCTGGCCGCGGGCGTGCACCCCGGCATCGGTCCGGCCGGCGACGGTCAGCTCGTACGTCTCCTCGGAGCGGGTCACGGTCCGCAGAGCGGCCTCGATCTCGCCCTGCACGGTGCGCCGCCCCTGGGGCTGCTTGGCCCAGCCGGAGAAGTCCTTGCCCTCGTACGAAAGGTCAAGGCGTACTCGTACGAACCCGTCCTGCACGTCATCGCTCACGTGGGAATCCTCTCAAACACACGGGAACGGGCCCGCACCCCAGGGGGTACGGGCCCGCTCACGAGAAACGTCGGAAAAACGCTTACGCGTCCTTCGACTCCTCGGCCGGAGCCTCGGCGGCCGCGTCGGCCTCCTTGACGGCGCGCACGGTGGCGGCCTCGGCCTCGGCGACGGTCGCCTTCTTGGCGATCTCGCCCTCGACCAGCTCGATCACGGCCATCGGGGCGTTGTCGCCACGACGGTTGCCGATCTTGGTGATGCGGGTGTAGCCACCGGGACGCTCCGAGTAACGCGGGGCGATCTCGGTGAAGAGGGTGTGGACGATGCCCTTGTCGGTGATCGTCTGCAGCACCAGGCGACGGTTGTGGATGTCGCCCTTCTTCGCCTTGGTGATCAGGCGCTCGGCGACGGGGCGCAGGCGGCGGGCCTTGGCCTCGGTCGTCGTGATGCGGCCGTGCTCGAAGAGGGACTTCGCCAGGTTGGCGAGCAGCAGACGCTCGTGAGCGGCGCTGCCACCGAGACGGGCACCCTTGGCGGGACGCGGCATGGTGTTTCTCCTAGTGATCTGCACCGGCCGTATGAGGTACCGGTGTCAGTGTCCGAGCGGGCGGTCGCCCGTCGGAGACCCGCGCCCCGTAAGGGGCGCGGGGAACTGCGCGGCCGGCCAAAGCCGGCCCGCAGAGGATCAGTACTGCTCGGTCTCCACGAAACCGGCATCGGCGTCGTCGTCCGCACCGAACGCGTCGGCCGCGGCGGTCGGGTCGAATCCGGGCGGCGAGTCCTTCAGCGCGAGGCCCATACCGGCCAGCTTCGCCTTGACCTCGTCGATCGACTTCGCACCGAAGTTGCGGATGTCGAGCAGGTCGGCCTCGGAGCGCGCCACGAGCTCACCCACGGAGTGGATGCCCTCACGCTTGAGGCAGTTGTACGAACGAACGGTGAGCTCGAGCTCCTCGATCGGCAGCGCCAGGTCGGCGGCGAGGGCGGCGTCCGTGGGGGACGGGCCCATGTCGATGCCCTCGGCGTCGATGTTGAGCTCGCGCGCCAGACCGAACAGCTCGACCAGGGTCTTACCGGCGGACGCCATGGCGTCACGCGGGCGCATGGCCTGCTTGGTCTCGACGTCGACGATCAGCTTGTCGAAGTCGGTGCGCTGCTCGACACGGGTCGCCTCGACCTTGTACGTGACCTTGAGCACCGGCGAGTAGATGGAGTCGACCGGGATACGGCCGATCTCCTGGCCCGCCTGCTTGTTCTGCACGGCGGAGACGTAGCCGCGACCGCGCTCGACGGTCAGCTCCATCTCCAGCTTGCCCTTGCCGTTGAGCGTGGCGAGGACGAGGTCGGGGTTGTGCACCTCGACACCGGCCGGGGGCGCGATGTCGGCGGCGGTGACCAGACCCGGGCCCTGCTTGCGCAGGTACATCACGACCGGCTCGTCGTGCTCCGAGGAGACGACCAGCTGCTTGATGTTGAGGATGAGGTCGGTGACGTCCTCCTTGACGCCCGGCACGGTGGTGAACTCGTGCAGGACACCGTCGATGCGGATGCTGGTGACAGCGGCACCCGGGATCGAGGAGAGGAGGGTACGGCGGAGCGAGTTGCCGAGGGTGTAGCCGAAGCCCGGCTCCAGCGGCTCGATCACGAACCGGGAGCGGAACTCGTCGACGACCTCTTCGGTCAGCGACGGACGCTGAGCGATCAGCATGTCTGTGAATCCTTCAGTCGTGGACGCCCACTATTTGACGCCCGACGGGACCACCGGGCGGAGCCCGATGATGTCAATACCACCTACAAGGGTACGGGCGGCACGGTCCGAAGAGCCGTACCGCCCGAAGCCTGTGTCAAGCAGCCGTGCGTCAGACGCGGCGGCGCTTGGGGGGACGGCAGCCGTTGTGCGGCGTGGGGGTGACGTCCTGGATCGAACCGACCTCGAGGCCCGTGGCCTGGAGGGAGCGGATCGCGGTCTCGCGGCCGGAGCCCGGACCCTTGACGAAGACGTCAACCTTGCGCATGCCGTGCTCCTGCGCGCGGCGAGCGGCCGACTCGGCGGCCATCTGCGCGGCGAACGGGGTGGACTTGCGCGAGCCCTTGAAGCCGACGTGGCCGGCGGAGGCCCAGGAGATCACGTTGCCCGAGGGGTCCGTGATCGAGACGATCGTGTTGTTGAACGTGCTCTTGATGTGCGCGTGGCCGTGAGCGACGTTCTTCTTTTCCTTGCGGCGCACCTTCTTGGCAGCGCCCTGACGACCCTTGGGGGGCATCTATAACTCCTACGGGAGGTGGTCGGTCCTACAGCGAAGACCGCTTGGTCAAGCGTCCGCTGAGGACTACTTCTTGCCCGGCTTCTTCTTGCCGGCGATGGCGCGACGCGGGCCCTTGCGGGTACGAGCGTTCGTGCTGGTGCGCTGACCGCGAACGGGCAGGCCACGACGGTGGCGCAGACCCTGGTAGCAGCCGATCTCGACCTTGCGGCGGATGTCGGCGGCGATCTCGCGGCGGAGGTCACCCTCGGTCTGGAGGTTGGCGTCCACGTACTCACGGATCTTGACGAGGTCTTCCTCGGCAAGGTCACGGACACGGGTGGACGGGTTCACGCCGGTCGCGGCGAGGATCTCCTCGGACCGGGTACGCCCGATGCCGAAGACGTAGGTGAGTGCGACCACCACACGCTTTTCGCGCGGGATGTCAACACCGGAAACGCGTGCCATTCAATGGCTCCTGTGTTCTCGGGGGTCTGCTGCAGAACCGCTCCCGACCGCCGACCGCTCTGGATTCAGAGAGGTGGTACGACCGGGTCCCCGGCCCCCGCCGGAGGTGCCGTCAGCCGTGGAACACGACCGGACGGGCTCTGCGTATGTACGAATTGCTATGCGTCGCGCGAAGAACTGCGAAATGCAGGTCGGTCGGCGTGCGTCAGCCCTGGCGCTGCTTGTGGCGCAGGTTGTCGCAGATGACCATGACCCGGCCGTGACGGCGGATCACCTTGCACTTGTCGCAGATCTTCTTGACGCTCGGCTTGACCTTCATGGGATGTGAGGTTCTCCGGGTCAGTGCCATCACCCGCGCGTGAAGGCGGGGTGCGGGCAAGATCTACTTGTATCGGTAGACGATCCGGCCACGCGTCAGGTCGTACGGGGAGAGCTCCACCACGACCCGGTCGTCCGGAAGGATTCGGATGTAGTGCATCCGCATCTTGCCGGAGATGTGCGCGAGGACCTTGTGACCGTTCTGGAGCTCCACCTTGAACATGGCGTTCGGGAGGGACTCGATCACGGTGCCCTCGATTTCGATGGCACCTTGCTTCTTGGCCACGCTTCGCCTTTCGAATCGGCTACCTTGATCGACTCTCGACGCCGTATGCGGACACACGGGTACACGAGAGCCGACGCATCAGTCTACGTCAGGCCCCAGGAAAAGACGAATCGGGAAGTCTGCCCACCCGTACTGATCCTTACGCAAGGTGCCACGCCGTAGAAATTCCGCACTATCCCAGCGAGTCCGGCGCCGCGACGACGCCCAGCTCCGCCAGCTTCGCCTTGCCGCCGACCCATCCCCGACGCAGCCCTCGCGGGCTCGGCGCCAGGGGCGCCTCACAAGCGTCGGCCTGCTGCGGTGGACTCCGTCCACCGGTCTCCACACCCCGACCGCGCGCGGGAGCCCTGCTACGCCAAGAGGCCCAGCTATGCCAGCGGGTCCGGCGCCGCGACGACGCCCAGCTCCGCCAGCTTCGCCTTGCCGCCGTCGACCGCGGTCAGGACCAGCGGGCCCTCCTCGGTGAGGGCGATCGAGTGCTCCCAGTGGGAGGACCAGGTGCCGTCGGTCGTGATGACCGTCCAGTCGTCCTTGAGGACCTCCGTCTGCGGGGTGCCCAGGGAGACCATCGGCTCGATCGCCAGGCAGAGGCCGGGGACCAGCTTCGGGCCCTTGCCGCGCTTGCGGGAGACGTAGTTCAGCAGGTGCGGGTCCATGTGCATCTCGGTGCCGATGCCGTGGCCGCCGTAGTCCTCGATGATCCCGTACCGGCCGAGGCTGTGGTCGCCGACGGCCGGCCGCGGCTGCCGCTTGATGTAGGTCTCGATCGCCTTCGAGATGTCCACCAGCCGGTTGCCCGGCTTCATCGCCGCGATACCGGCCCACATCGACTCCTCCGTCACGCGGGAGAGCTCGACGAGCTCGGGCGCGTGCCCGGTGCCCACGAAGGCCGTGTAGGCCGCGTCACCGTGCCAGCCGTCAACGATCGCGCCCGCGTCGATGGAGATGATGTCGCCGTCCTTGAGGACGGTCTTCTCGTCCGGGATGCCGTGGACGACGACCTCGTTGACCGAGGTGCAGATCGTCGCGGGGAAGCCCCCGTACCCGAGGAAGTTCGACTTCGCCCCGTGGTCCGCGATGACCTTCCGCGCGACCTCGTCCAGATCGCGCGTCGTGGCGCCCGGCACGGCCGCCTCGTGGGTCGCCGCGTGGATGGCGGCGACGACCAGCCCCGCCTCGCGCATTTTCGCGATCTGCTCGGGGGTCTTGATCTGCACCATCGTCGCGGGGCCTTTCCTTGCGTGTACACGGGGACAGAACAACGATACGGCCGCGGCGCCCTCCCGGGCACCGCGGCCGTATCGAACGAACCGGGGTTACTTCTTCAGCGCGGCCATGGCCTTCGCCGTGACCTCGTCCACCTTGCCGAGCGCCGAGATCGTCACGACCAGGTTCTGCGCCCGGTAGTAGTCGATGATCGGCTCGGTCTGGGTGTGGTAGACCTCCAGGCGCCGACGGACCGTGCCCTCGGAGTCGTCGTCGCGCTGGTAGAGCTCGCCTCCGCAGACGTCGCAGACGCCCTCGGTCTTCGGCGGGGTGTACGTCACGTGGAAGACGTGCGCACTGTCGTTGCGGCAGATGCGGCGACCCGCGATCCGCTTCACGACCTCGTCCTCGGGGACCTCCAGGTCCAGGACCGCGTCCAGCTGCATGTCCTCGGCCTTCAGGACCACGTCCAGGGCCTCGGCCTGAGCCACGTTCCGGGGGAACCCGTCCAGCAGGAAGCCGTTGACGGCGTCCGACTGCTCCATCCGGTCCTTGGCCATCCCGATGGTCACCTCGTCGGGCACCAGGTCGCCGGCGTCCATGAACGCCTTGGCCTTGAGACCCAGCTCCGTGCCCTGAGAGATGTTGGCACGGAACAGGTCACCCGTGGAGATGTGCGGGATGTCCAGGTTCCTGGCAAGGAACGCGGCCTGCGTACCCTTGCCGGCACCGGGCGGTCCGACGAGGACGATTCGCATCAGCGGAGGAACCCTTCGTAATTGCGCTGCTGGAGCTGGCTCTCGATCTGCTTCACGGTCTCCAGCCCCACACCCACGATGATGAGGATGCTCGTCCCACCGAAGGGGAAGTTGGCATTGGCGCCACCGAAGCCTGCCAACGCCATCGTCGGCACAAGAGCGATCAGACCCAAGTACAGCGAGCCCGGCCAAGTGATCCGGTTGAGCACGTAGCTCAGATACTCGGCAGTAGGTCGACCAGCCCGGATACCCGGGATGAAGCCACCATACTTCTTCATGTTGTCGGCGACTTCCTCGGGGTTGAACGAGATCGCCACGTAGAAGAAGGCGAAGAACACGATCAGGAGGAAGTACGTGGCGATGTAGTAGGGGTGGTCACCCTTGACGAAGTGGGCTTCGATCCAGGTCTTCCACCCTGCGGTGGAGTTCGAGAACTGGGCGATCAAGGCCGGGATGTAGAGCAGCGACGAGGCGAAGATGACAGGAATCACACCCGCCTGGTTCACCTTCAGCGGGATGTAAGTGGACGTACCGCCGTAGGAGCGCCGGCCGATCATGCGCTTCGCGTACTGCACCGGGATGCGCCGCTGGGCCTGCTCGACGAAGACCACGAGGGCCACCATCACGAAGCCGATCAGGATGACGGTGCCGAACTCGATCCAGCCCTTGGCGAGCTTGCCGCTCTCCTTGATGGCCCACAGGGCACCCGGGAAGCCGGCGGCGATCGAGATGAACATGAGGATCGACATGCCGTTGCCGATGCCACGGTCGGTGATGAGCTCACCGAGCCACATGACGACGGCGGTACCCGCGGTCATCGTGAGGACCATGGTGGCGATGGTGAAGATCGACTGGTCGGGCACGACCTGGTCGGCGACCACGCAGCCACTGAAGAGTGCGCCGCTCTTCGCGGTTGCGACGAGACCGGTGCCCTGGAGGATGGCGAGGGCGATCGTCAGGTACCGGGTGTACTGCGTGATCTTGGCGGTACCGGACTGTCCCTCCTTCTTGAGGGCTTCCAGTCGCGGGATCACGACGGTCAGCAGCTGCAGGATGATGCTCGCCGTGATGTACGGCATGATGCCGAGAGCGAAGATCGTGATCTGCAGCAGCGCTCCGCCACTGAACATGTTGACCAGGCCGAACAGGCTGTTGTTGCCCTCACTGGCCTGCTTGACACACTGCTGAACAGCTTCGTAGCTGACACCAGGCACCGGGATGTGCGCCCCAAGGCGGTACAGCACGATGATGGCGAGCGTGAAGAGCAGCTTCTTGCGCAGGTCGGGCGTCTTGAACGCCCGGGCGAACGCGGTGAGCACGGTGCCTCCTGCGACCCCCGCGCTATGCGTCAAGGGTGACGGTCTTGAGGTTCGACGATTGGGTATCGGTCATCAATTCCGTGCGGGCATACCGCACGGAGTCTAGACAGTGCACGCCACCTTACCGGCGACCATGCCCCCCTAGGAACGACCAATCGGGGATGCCCCTTTTGGGAGGCATCCCCGATTGGGATGTTCAAGCCATCGAGTCGTCTTAGACGAGCTCGGTGACGGTGCCGCCGGCGGCGGCGATCTTCTCCTTGGCGGAGCCGGAGACGGCGTCAACCGTCACCTGCAGCGCCACGGTGATCTCGCCGGTGCCGAGCACCTTGACGAGCTGGTTCTTGCGAACCGCACCCTTGGCGACCAGATCGGCCACCGTGACCTCGCCACCCTGCGGGTAGAGCGCGGTGAGCTTGTCCAGGTTCACGACCTGGTACTCGGTGCGGAACGGGTTCTTGAAGCCCTTGAGCTTCGGCAGACGCATGTGGAGGGGCATCTGCCCACCCTCGAAGCGCTGCGGAACCTGGTAACGGGCCTTCGTGCCCTTGGTACCACGACCGGCCGTCTTACCCTTCGACGCCTCACCACGACCGACACGGGTCTTCGCGGTCTTGGCGCCGGGGGCGGGACGGAGGTTGTGGGCCTTCAGCGGGTTGTTCTCCGCCATGTCAGTCAACCTCCTCGACCGTCACGAGGTGGCGGACGGTGTGCACCATGCCGCGGAACTCGGGGCGGTCCTCCTTGACAACCACGTCGTTGACCTTCTTGAGGCCAAGCGAACGCAGGGTGTCGCGGTGGTTCTGCTTGCTGCCGATGTACGACTTCGTCTGCGTGACCTTGAGGCGAGCCATTACGCACCCGCCCCAGCACGCGCACGGAGCAGAGCCGCGGGGGCGACGTCCTCGAGGGGCAGACCACGGCGAGCCGCGATCTCCTCGGGACGCTGCAGGCCCTTCAGGGCCTCCACGGTCGCGTGCACGATGTTGATCGCGTTGTCGGAGCCGAGCGACTTCGACAGGATGTCGTGAACGCCGGCGCACTCGAGCACGGCGCGCACCGGGCCACCGGCGATAACACCGGTACCGGGGGAAGCCGGCTTGAGCAGGACGACGCCCGCGGCCTTCTCGCCCTGGATCGGGTGAGGGATGGTGCCCTGGATGCGGGGAACCTTGAAGAAGTTCTTCTTCGCTTCCTCGACACCCTTGGCGATGGCCGCGGGAACTTCCTTGGCCTTGCCGTAACCGACACCTACGGTGCCGTCACCGTCGCCCACCACGACCAGCGCGGTGAAGCTGAAGCGGCGACCACCCTTGACAACCTTGGCGACGCGGTTGATCGCGACAACGCGCTCAACGTACGCGGTCTTCTCGGCGGCAGCGCCACCGTCGCGGCCCTTCCGGTCCCGCCGCTCGCCGCCACCGGCACCGCTTCCGCGGCGCTGGGGTCCAGCCATTGGATTACCTCTCTCTGTTACGTCCGTTAGTCCCGGAACCGGGGCTTAGAACTTCAGCCCGGCTTCGCGGGCGGCGTCAGCCAGAGCGGCAATGCGCCCGGCGTACCTGTTGCCACCACGGTCGAACACGACAGCCTCGACACCGGCGGCCTTGGCGCGCTCGGCGACCAGGGAACCGACCTGCTTGGCCTGCGCGGACTTGTCACCCTCGCCGCCGCGGATCGACGCGTCCAGGGTCGACGCAGACGCAAGGGTGTGGCCCTTGAGGTCGTCGATGACCTGAGCGGTGATACCGCGGTTGGAACGCGTCACGACGAGGCGCGGACGCTCCGCCGTACCCGACACGTTCTTGCGGATGCGGATGTGGCGGCGCTTCTTGGCGGCGCCCTTGTAGGCGTCGCCCTTGGCGATCTTCACACCGTATGCCATGGCTTACTTACCAGCCTTTCCGACCTTGCGGCGGATGACCTCACCCGCATACTTCACGCCCTTGGCCTTGTAGGGGTCAGGCTTGCGAAGCTTGCGGATGTTGGCGGCGACCTCGCCGACCTTCTGCTTGTCGATGCCCTCGACCGAGAACTTGGTCGGCGACTCGACCTTGAACGAGATGCCCTCGGGCGCCTCGACGAGGATCGGGTGGCTGTAGCCGAGCTGGAACTCCAGGTTGGAGCCCTTCGCGGCAACGCGGTAACCGACACCGCTGATCTCGAGCGCCTTCACGTAACCCTGGGTCACACCGGTGATCATGTTGGCCACCAGCGTGCGGGACAGGCCGTGGAGGGCCTTGTTCTGACGCTCGTCGTTCGGACGGTTGACGTTGAGCACGCCATCCTCGCCCTTAACGATCTCGATCGGAGCGGCGACGGTGTGGCTCAGGGTGCCCTTGGAACCCTTCACCGTGACCGTGCGGCCATCGATGGTGACGTCCACGCCGGCGGGAACCGGGATAGGCAGCTTGCCAATACGCGACATGAGCTTTCCTTCCTTTCCCGACTACCAGACGTAGGCGAGGACTTCCCCACCTACGCCCTTCTTGCCTGCCTGCTGGCCGGTCAGGAGACCGTAGGACGTGGAGATGATCGCCACGCCCAGGCCACCGAGGACCTTCGGCAGGTTGGTGGACTTCGCGTAAACCCGGAGACCGGGCTTCGAGATCCGCTTGATGCCCGCGATGGAGCGCTCACGGTTCGGACCGAACTTGAGCTCGAGGACGAGGTTCTTGCCGACCTCGGCGTCCTCGACCTTCCAGCCCGTGATGAAGCCCTCCTGCTGGAGGATTTCCGCGATGTGAGACTTGATCTTGCTGTGCGGCATCGTCACGGAGTCGTGGTATGCCGAGTTCGCGTTACGCAGACGAGTCAGCATGTCCGCGATCGGATCAGTCATGGTCATGAATTGGCCTTCGGCCTCTCTCGCCGGGGTTTCCTGTATGCGCCATCCCTCTCCCCACACAGGGGCGGGACGGGTGCGGCGCGGGGACCTACGGCGTAGTAAGTCGTACGGGCGGCGGACGCCCAACCCTCCTAGCCTAAGCCATGGAGGGATGGGCGACCGCCAACCCAGTGCTTACCGAGAGTCTCTGGTCATTCCCAACGCCCAAAGGGCAGTGGGGAATTACCAGGAGCTCTTGGTCACGCCCGGCAGCTCGCCACGGTGAGCCATCTCACGAAGGCACACGCGGCACAGGCCGAACTTGCGGTACACGGAGTGGGGACGACCACAACGCTGGCAGCGCGTGTAGCCACGCACGCCGAACTTGGGCTTGCGGGCAGCCTTCGCGATGAGAGCCTTCTTCGCCATCTCGCTTACGCCTCCTTGAACGGGAAGCCGAGGTGACGGAGAAGGGCACGGCCCTCAGCGTCATTGGTCGCCGTGGTCACCACGGTGATGTCCATACCCCGGACACGGTCGATCTTGTCCTGGTCGATCTCGTGGAACATGACCTGCTCCGTGAGACCGAAGGTGTAGTTGCCACGCCCGTCGAACTGCTTGGGGGACAGACCACGGAAGTCGCGGATGCGCGGAAGCGCGAGCGACAGGGTGCGGTCCAGGAACTCCCACATGCGGTCGCCACGGAGGGTGACGTGCGCACCGATCGGCTGGCCCTCACGCAGCTTGAACTGCGCGATGGACTTACGGGCCTTGGTGATGGCCGGCTTCTGACCGGTGATCGTGGTCAGGTCACGGACGGCACCGTCCATGAGCTTCGAGTCACGGGCGGCGTCGCCGACACCCATGTTGACCACGATCTTCACGAGGCCGGGAACCTGCATGACGTTCTCGTACGAGAACTCCTCACGCAGCTTGCCCGCGATCTCCTCGCGGTACTTCGTCTTGAGACGCGGAGTGGTGGTAGCCATCAGATGTCCTCACCCGTCCGCTTGGCAACGCGGATCTTGTTGCCCTCGTCGTCGAAGCGGTAACCGACACGCGTGACGACCTTCTGGCCGTCCTTCTCCACGACGAGCTGAACGTTGCTCACGTGGACAGGGGCCTCGGTCGTGACGATGCCACCGGCCTGCGACGGGCCGGCCTTGGTGTGCTTCTTGACCCGGTTGACACCCTCGACCAGGACACGGTTCTCGCTGGGGAAGGCCGTGATGACCTTGCCCTGCTTGCCCTTGTCCTTACCGGTGATGACCTGGACCAGGTCGCCCTTCTTGATCTTCATGCTTACAGCACCTCCGGCGCGAGCGAGATGATCTTCATGAACTTCTTCTCGCGCAGCTCACGGCCGACCGGGCCGAAGATACGGGTGCCACGAGGGTCGCCGTCGTTCTTGAGAATGACAGCGGCGTTCTCGTCGAAGCGGATGTACGAGCCGTCCTGGCGGCGGCGCTCCTTGACGGTGCGAACGATGACCGCCTTGACGACGTCACCCTTCTTCACGTTGCCACCGGGGATCGCGTCCTTGACGGTGGCGACGATGACGTCACCGATGCCCGCGTAGCGGCGACCCGAGCCACCGAGAACACGGATGCAAAGGATCTCCTTGGCACCAGTGTTGTCGGCGACACGCAGTCGCGACTCCTGCTGGATCACGTCTATCTCCTGATTTGTCTGCCGGTTCCCGGCGGGGTTGCACCAAACGAATGGCGCAACCCCACCGAGCCTGGCGGAACTGACCTAAGGGAAACCCCTCAGGCTGAACTTTTGGGATTTCCCTTACGGGAAATTCCTTACTTGGCCTTCTCGAGGATCTCGACGACGCGCCAGTGCTTCGTCGACGACAGCTTCCGGGTCTCCATCAGGAGGACGCGGTCGCCGATGCCGGCAGCGTTCTGCTCGTCGTGAGCCTTGAGCTTGTTGGTACGGCGGATGACCTTGCCGTACAGCGCGTGCTTGACGCGGTCCTCGACAGCGACGACGACGGTCTTGTCCATCTTGTCGCTGACGACCAGGCCCTCGCGGACCTTGCGAGCGTTGCGCTCGGTCTTCTCAGTCACGTTGCTCTCGCTCATCAGGCGTTCTCCACCGTCTCGATGCCCAGCTCGCGCTCACGCATCAGGGTGTAGATCCGGGCGATGTCCTTACGGACGGACTTGAGCCGGCCGTGGTTCTCGAGCTGGCCCGTCGCCGCCTGGAAGCGGAGGTTGAACAGCTCTTCCTTGGCCTCGCGGAGCTTGTTGAGAAGCTCCTCGTTGCCCAGCTCGCGCAGCTCGGACGCCTTGGTACCGGCCGACATCACAGCTCACCTGCTTCGCGCTTAACGATCTTGCACTTCATCGGCAGCTTGTGGGCCGCACGGGTCAGGGCCTCGCGCGCGATCTTCTCGTTCGGGTAGGACAGTTCGAACATCACCCGACCCGGCTTGACGTTCGCGATCCACCACTCCGGAGAACCCTTACCGGAACCCATGCGGGTCTCGGCAGGCTTCTTCGTCAGGGGACGGTCCGGGTAGATGTTGATCCAGACCTTGCCGCCACGCTTGATGTGGCGGGTCATCGCGATACGAGCAGCCTCGATCTGGCGGTTCGTCACGTACGCCGGCGTGAGGGCCTGAATGCCGTACTCGCCGAACGCAACCTGCGTACCACCCTTGCTCATACCCGAGCGCTTGGGGTGGTGCTGCTTGCGGTGCTTGACCCTACGGGGGATCAGCATTTCGGTCAGGCCTCCGTTCCGGTGCTCTCAGCCGGAGCGGCAGCGGCGGCGGGAGCGTCGGCCTTGGGGGCCTCGGCAGCCGGCGCGGACTGCTGCTGCGGCTTGCGGCCGCGGCCGCCACGCTCGCCACCGCGGCCACCACGGCCGGCCGGGCGGTCGCCAGCGCCGGCACCACGGGCCGGGCGGTTACCCGCACGGGCCGCAGCGTTCTCGGCGCGGACCTCGGCGATGTTCTTGACGTCGCCCTTGTAGATCCAGACCTTCACGCCAATGCGACCGAAGGTCGTCTTGGCCTCGAAGAAGCCGTAGTCCACGTTCGCGCGGAGCGTGTGCAGCGGCACACGACCCTCGCGGTAGAACTCCGAGCGGGACATCTCGGCGCCGCCGAGACGACCGCCACACTGGATCTTGATGCCCTTGGCGCCGGCCTTCATCGTGCCCTGCATGCTCTTACGCATGGCGCGACGGAAGGAGACGCGGGAGGAGAGCTGCTCGGCAACGGCCTGAGCAACCAGCTGAGCGTCCATCTCGGGGTTCTTGACCTCGAGGATGTTCAGCTGGACCTGCTTGCCCGTGAGCTTCTCGAGGTCGCCGCGGATGCGGTCGGCCTCGGCGCCACGGCGGCCGATGACGATGCCGGGACGCGCGGTGTGGATGTCCACCCGCACGCGGTCACGGGTGCGCTCGATCTCAACCTTCGAGATGCCGGCGCGCTCCATGCCGGACGTCATCATCCGACGGATGGCGACGTCTTCCTTGACGTAGTCCTTGTACAGCTTGTCGGCGTACCAACGGGACTTGAAGTCCGTGGTGATGCCGAGCCGGAACCCATGCGGGTTAACCTTCTGGCCCATTACCGGGTTCCTTCCTTGCTGCTGACGACCACGGTGATGTGGCTGGTCCGCTTACGGATCCGGTAGGCACGGCCCTGAGCACGCGGACGGAACCGCTTCAGGGTCGGGCCCTCATCCACAAACGCCTCGCTGATGACCAGCGAAGAGGCGTCCGTGTGGTCGTAGTTGTGTGCAGCGTTGGCAATGGCGCTGTCAAGCACCTTGCCAACCGGCACGCTCGCGGCCTGCGGGGCGAAACGCAGGACCGCCTGAGCCTCCGTGGCGTCCATGCCACGGATAAGGTCCACCACGCGGCGGGCCTTCATGGGCGTGACGCGGATGTACCGCGCCTGGGCCCTGGCTTCCATGGTTGTCCTTCCAGTGTCTGTCATGGTCATTCCACCCCGCTACTAGCGGCGCTTCGACTTCCGGTCGTCCTTCACGTGACCCCGGAAGGTGCGCGTCGGCGAGAACTCGCCGAGCTTGTGGCCGACCATCGACTCGGTGACAAACACCGGAATGTGGGTCTTGCCGTTGTGCACCGCGATCGTGTGGCCGAGCATGGCCGGGATGATCATCGAGCGACGGGACCAGGTCTTGATGACGTTCTTGGTACCGGCTTCGTTCTGTACGTCCACCTTCTTTACGAGGTGTCCGTCGACGAAGGGTCCCTTCTTGAGACTGCGCGGCATCTAAACCCGCTCCTAGCGCTTCTTGTTCGTCTTGCGGCGGCGGACGATGTACTTGCTCGAAGCCTTCTTCGGCGAGCGAGTACGACCCTCCTTCTGACCCCACGGGGAGACCGGGTGGCGACCACCGGAGGTCTTGCCCTCACCACCACCGTGCGGGTGGTCCACCGGGTTCATCGCCACACCGCGAACGGTCGGGCGAACGCCCAGCCAGCGCTTACGGCCGGCCTTGCCCCAGTTGATGTTCGACTGCTCGGCGTTGCCGACCTCGCCGATGGTGGCGCGGCAGCGGGCGTCGACGAGACGGATCTCGCCGGACGGCATACGAAGGTGGGCCATCGTGCCCTCCTTCGCCAGCAGCTGCACGGAGGCACCAGCGGAGCGCGCGAACTTGGCGCCGCCACCGGGACGGATCTCGATCGCGTGGATCGTGGTACCGACCGGGATGTTGCGGAGCGCCAGGTTGTTGCCGGGCTTGATGTCCGCGCCGGGGCCGTTCTCGACGCGGTCACCCTGCGTCAGACCCTTGGGGGCGATGATGTAGCGCTTCTCGCCGTCCAGGTAGTGGAGCAGCGCGATGCGCGCGGTGCGGTTCGGGTCGTACTCGATGTGAGCGACCTTGGCCGGCACGCCGTCCTTGTCGTGACGACGGAAGTCGATCACACGGTAGGCACGCTTGTGGCCACCGCCCTGGTGGCGCACGGTGATCCGACCGGTGTTGTTACGGCCGCCCTTGCTGTGCAGGGGGCGAACCAGCGACTTCTCCGGCGTGGACCGCGTGATCTCGACGAAGTCGGCTACGGAGGAGCCACGACGGCCCGGCGTAGTCGGCTTGTACTTGCGGATTCCCATTTCTCAGTCCTCGTCCGATTCCGGACGATCCAGACCGCCCTTAGGCGGTCGGACCGCCGAAGATGTCGATACGGTTGCCCTCGGCAAGGGTCACGATGGCGCGCTTGGTGTCCTTGCGCTTACCGAAACCGGCCTTGGTGCGCTTGCGCTTGCCCTGGCGGTTGATCGTGTTGACCCCGGTGACCTTGACCGAGAAGACCGCCTCGACGGCCTGCTTGATCTGGGTCTTGTTGGAGCCAGGCGCGACGATGAACGTGTACTTGTTCTCGTCCAGCAGTGCGTAGCTCTTCTCCGAGACAACCGGCTTGACGAGAATGTCGCGCGGGTCCGAGAAGGTCTTGCTGGTGACGACGGCCTCAGTCATCAGGCGTCGCTCCCTTCGGTCTCAGCGGTCTGGGGGCCAGACACGAAGGACTCGAGGGCGGCCTGCGTGAAGACCACGTCGTCGGAGACGATCACGTCGTACGTGTTGAGCTGGCCCGGCTCCAGGATGTGCACCTGGGGCAGGTTACGAGCGGACAGCCACGCGGCCTCGTCGGAGCGCTCGACGACCAGGAGCAGGTTCTTGCGCTCCGAGATCTTGCCGAACAGCGTCTTCGCGGCCTTCGTGGAGACCTCGCCCTCGACCACGCCGGTGACGACGTGGATGCGGGAGTGGGTCGCCCGGTCCGAGAGGGCACCGCGGAGGGCGGCGACCTTCATCTTCTTGGGGGTCCGCTGCGAGTAGTCACGCGGCTGCGGGCCGTGCACGACGCCACCACCGGCGAACTGCGGGGCGCGGGTCGAACCCTGACGGGCGCGGCCGGTGCCCTTCTGGCGGTAAGGCTTCTTGCCACCACCGCGGACTTCGCCACGGGTCTTGGTCTTGTGCGTGCCCTGACGGGCCGCGGCCAGCTGCGCGACGACGACCTGGTGGATCAGCGGAACGCTGACCTTGGCGCCGAAGATCTCCGCGGGGAGTTCGACGGTCCCGGCCTTGTCGCCTGCCGGCGAAAGGATGTCAATGGTGCTCATCGGTTCCTCAAACCCCCTTGGCCGCGGTGCGGACCAGGACGAGGCCACCGTTGGGGCCGGGGACGGCGCCCTTGATGAGCAGCAGACCCTTCTCGGCGTCAACGGCGTGGACGGTCAGGTTCTGGGTGGTCACACGCTCGTTGCCCATGCGACCAGCCATCTTCATGCCCTTGAAGACACGGCCCGGGGTGGCGCAGCCACCGATGGAACCGGGCTTACGGTGCACGCGGTGGGCACCGTGCGACGCCTTGCCACCACGGAAGTTGTGGCGCTTCATGACGCCGGCGAAGCCCTTGCCCTTGCTCTTCGCGGTGACGTCGACCTTCACGCCGGCCTCGAACAGCTCGGCGGTGATCTCCTGGCCGAGCGTGTACTCGGAGGCGTCAGCGGTGCGGAGCTCCACCAGGTGGCGGCGCGGGGTGACGTCGGCCTTGGCGAAGTGACCCTTGAGGGGCTTGTTCACCTTGCGCGGGTCGATCTCGCCGAAGGCGATCTGGACCGACTCGTAGCCGTCGCTGTCGTTCGTACGGACCTGGGTCACGACATTCGGGCCGGCCTTGACGACGGTCACCGGGACGACCCGGTTGTTCTCGTCCCAGACCTGCGTCATGCCGAGCTTCTCACCCAGGATGCCCTTGATGTTCTTGGCCATCTCGCGCGCCCTCAGAGCTTGATCTCGATGTCGACGCCCGCCGGCAGGTCGAGACGCATGAGCGAGTCAACCGTCTTCGGCGTGGGGTCAAGGATGTCGATGAGGCGCTTGTGCGTGCGCATCTCGAAGTGCTCGCGCGAGTCCTTGTACTTGTGCGGCGACTTGATGACGCAGTACACGTTCTTCTCAGTGGGCAGCGGCACCGGGCCCGCGACCGACGCACCAGTGCGCGTCACCGTCTCGACGATCTTCTTCGCCGAGGAATCGATGACCTCGTGGTCGTAGGCCTTGAGCCGGATGCGGATCTTCTGTCCCGCCATGGCTACTAGTAGTCCTGTCTCTCGTAACGCTCTGGCTTCCCGGTCGACTGCGCTTGATGAAAAGCACCGTCCGACCTCCGACCCACGCGGTCGGGCGTGTCGCACTCCCTCTACGCAGAAATCCCTGAGGATTTCCCAACCAAGGGGGTGCGGCCACCAATGACCGCGGTTCGGGGGCAGAACACCCACCGGGCGCCTGGCTGGAACCCCGCTGACGCTTCCCAGAAGATTCCCGTACGTCCGCCCCTGCTCCTCTCATCTGAGAAGCGTGAGACGACGAGTACTGTGGGACTCGCTTCCGGTCCTCCCGACGGGAGGCGCGCAGCATCGGCACTCAACCGAGCAACCCCGACAGTCTGCCATACGGGGCCATCCGGCCGCCAATCGGGGCGAAGACTGTACCCCACGTCACGTACGGGCAACCGTCGGGGCGCAGGCGCTGGATCTTCAGGATCCCACTCCACGCGCCGCCCCGCCCCGGCTCGCGGCCTCAGCCCAACCGCCGCGCCCGCTCCGTCAGATGGCGGCGCTCCGGGGCGCTCGTCGTGTGGCGGGCCGCCTCCCGGTAGGCGACGGCCGCCTTCTCCTCGTCGCCGAGGAGTTCGAGGAGGTGGGCGCGGGTGGCGAGCAGCCGGTGGTGGTGGGCGAGGCGCTTGTCCTCGGCCAGTCCGGCGAGCAGCTCCAGACCCGCCTCCGGGCCGTGGACCATCGCGACCGCCACCGCGCGGTTGAGCGTGATCATCGGGTTCGCCCCGGTCCGCTCCAGGAGCTCGTACAGGGCGAGGATCTGCGGCCAGTCCGTGGCCTCGGCCGACTCGGCCTCGTCGTGGACGGCCGCGATCGCCGCCTGGAGCTGGTACGGGCCGACCTCCCCCTTGGGCAGCGTGCGGCTGATCAGCTCGACGCCCTCCGCGACCAGCCCGCCGTCCCACCGGCCCCTGTCCTGCTCCGCGAGCGGCACCAGTTCGCCGTGCGAGCCCGTGCGGGCCGGGCGGCGGGCGTCGGTGAGCAGCATGAGGGCGAGCAGGCCGGCCGTCTCGGTGTCGTCGGGGACGAGCCGGTGCAGGAGCCGGGTGAGCCGGATCGCCTCCGTGGAGAGTTCGGGCGCGGTGAGCTCGTCGCCGGCGCTGGCCGTGTAGCCCTCGTTGAAGATCAGGTAGAGGACGTGCCGCACCTCGGCGATCCGGGCGGCCCGGTCCTCTCCCTCGGGCATGGCGAGCGAGCCGCCCGCCGCCTTGATGGTCTGCTTGGCCCGGCTGATCCGCTGCGCCATGGTCGACTCGGGCACGAGGAAGGCGGCGGCGATCTGTGCCGTGGTGAGGCCTCCGACGGCGCGCAGGGTGAGCGCGATCCGGCTGGGCGGCGTCAGATCGGGGTGGCTGCAGAGGAAGAGCAGGGCCAGGGAGTCGTCCCAGCCGCTCGCGGGGGCGTCCGCGGCCCGGGCGATGAGCTCGGAGTCCGGGGTGGCGAGCGCGAGGGCGTCCTCGCGGCGTCTGCGCGCGGCCTCGCTGCGCACCAGGTCGACGTACTTGCGCTGGGCGACGGTGAGCAGCCAGCTGCGCGTGTGGTCGGGGACCCCGGCCTCCGGCCACTGCCGGGCGGCGGCGATCAGGGCCTCCTGGAGGGCGTCCTCGCAGGTGTCGAAGTCGCCGTGGCGCCGGACGAGCGCGACGAGGACCTGCGGCGCGTACTCGCGCAGCAGGTCCTCGACGTGTCGTGCGTCGACGGGGCCGGTCACACGTCCGCCGCGGACTCGTGCAGGATCGGCCAGAGCTCGACGGGGTCGACGTCCGCGAAGGGCATGTCGGCGGCGATCTGCTGGGCGCGCTCCGGGCTGTCGCAGTCGAGCAGGTAGAAGCTGGCCAGGTACTCCTTGGTCTCCAGGTACGGCCCGTCGGTGACCGCGGGGGCGCCGCCCTCGCGGCGGACGAGCTGGGCGGCGGCCGCGTCGGCGAGTCCGTACGCGCCGATCAGCTCGCCGCTCTCCCGGTACTTCCTGTTGAAGGCGTCCTGCTTGGCGATCGCCTCGGGCCAGGCCTCGGCGGGGAAGGAATCCCACTTGGCCTGGCTGCCGTAGATCATCGCGACGTACTTCATCTCGGGTGTCCTCCCCGTCCCGCGCGCCCCTGTGGCGCGCTGTCACCCATGGGTCGGAGCCGTCGGGGCGGGCTCGACATCGGGCGGCAGCATTTCTCGGAAACTTCTCCAAGATCTTTCCGGTAGGTGAATCCTCGCACCGAATGGTCACTCCGCGCACAACCTCGGGCCCTGGATATCCGTCTTGCAGAAGACCGATGACACCGCCCCAGGGGACGGACCCACGTGACCACCACCGCCCGTCGCCGGACGGTTCTCGCCGCCGCCCTCGCGGTCACCGCGGCCGCCGCCGGCTGTTCCGTGCCGGAGCCGCGCCGGCCCGCCCCGACCGTCGACCCCGCGCCCGGGAAGCCGATCGCCCCGGCCCGGGCGCGGCGGGCGCTGCTGATGCAGTTCGCCGCGCATCCGGACGACGACCTGTACTTCATGAACCCGGACACGCAGCGGCTGCTCGACTCCGGGGTCCCGCTCGTCTCCGTGTACGTGACGGCCGGCGAGCACACCGGCCGCAACAGGGTCGCGGGGATGCCGGACACTCCCCCGGACCGCGCCGCGTACTCCTCCGCCCGCCACCAGGGCCTGCGCCAGGCGTACGCCGAGGCGCTCGGGCTGCCGAGGTTCACGCCGTGGCGGCGTGAGGTGCTGGCGCTCCCCGGCGGCCGCCGCGCGGCGATCGACACGCTGACGCGCGGCCGCCGCCGGATCGAGCTGATATTCCTCAACCTGCCGATGCACACGAACCGCCGGTACATGGCCGTGCCGGCGCTCTGGCACGACCGGGCCCTGGAGCTGCGGACCCATCTGTCGGCGGGCTCGCCGGTGACCCGCTCGGACACGTACGACTACGACCGGCTGATCGGGGTGCTCGTCGGGCTGCTGCGCCGCTACCGGCCGACCGTGGTGCACACCCTGGACCCGGATCCGGACATCCAGCTCGGCGACGAGGCCACCCGGAAGCGGGACAGCGAGCAGCGGGGCTACGCGGACCACGGGGACCACACGGCGGTCGGCTGCTTCAGCTGGGCGGCGCTGAGCCGCTGGGTCTCCGACGCGGTGCGGGACGGCGAGCCGATACCGGCGTTCGCGACGACCGCGTTCCGCGGCTACTACAACCGCCACTGGCCCAAGAACCTCCCGCCGGGTGTCCTGAAGGAGAAGGCCGCGCACCTCGTCCCGTACGGCGGGGATCCGTCCTGGGAGTGCGGGAACCCCTCGGGCTGCGGCGACTACGGCGTCGGCGGCGACCGGCCGCTGACCAACCGCAAGGGCTGGGTGCGCTCGACGCACCACCGCTGGCCCGGCGCGGGCCCGGCGCTCGGGGAGGAGCCGGACGGCCGGCTGGCGGCGTACGGGGTCATCGGCCTGCGCGCGGTCCGCTGGCGGGAGTCGGCGCCCGGCAGCGGCGCCTGGGGCGAGCCGGAGGACCTGGGCGGCGGCCCGCTCGCACCGGCGCTCGGCTCGGCGGTGCTCGGCGACGGCCGGGTCCTGCTCCTCGGCGTCCGGTTCGCCGCGATCGAGGGGCACGGCGGACCGAACCGGCGCGAGGTGGTGCTCCTGGAGCAGCGCTCCCCCGGCGGCCCGTTCCTGGCCTGGCGCGGGCTCGGCGGCCCGGACCGCGGGGACGACCGGGGGCGCCGGATCGGTGCCCCGGTGGCGGTCACGGCCCCCGACGGCCGCGTCCACCTCTTCGTACGGAACGCGGACAAGGGCGTCTCGACACGGGTCCGGGCGGCGGACGGCGCCTGGGGCCCATGGCGGACGCTCCCCGGCGATGCGGAGGTCCAGGACGGCCTCACCGTCTCGCTCGACGGGGCGGGCCGGGTGCACGTGTACGCGGCGGGCCGGGAGTCCGTACGGCACTGGGTGGACGGGGCGGCGGACACGGAGCCGCTGCCGCTCTCGGGCTCGACGGTGGCATCGGCCGGCGGGGAGCTGTACTACCGGCGGCCCGCGGCCGGGGAGCTGCTCGGCCCGGCGGGCGACACCGGTCTCGACGGGTACGGGGGCGTGGTCGCCGCGCGGTCGCCGGCGCTCGGGACGGTGCTGCTGGGCACGGATCCGCGCGGCCGGGTCGCGGTGCGGGCCGGCGCCCGGCTGCGTACCCGTACGGCGGGAGGGGCGGCGCTGTCGGCCGCGCTCCACCTGGGCGCGCGCGGGGTGACCGTGGTGGGCCTCGGCGCGGACGGGCATCCCTGGAGCTGGCGCCCGTAGAACCCACGGGAAGCCCGTACAGCCCGCGGGAAAGCGAGAAGGCCCCGCACCTTTCGGTGCGGGGCCTTCTCTTGGAGCTCGTGGAGCTACCAGGTCAGATCGCCGATCAGGCGGTGATCTTGACGACCTGGCCGGCGCCGACGGTCCGGCCACCCTCACGGATGGCGAACTTGAGGCCCTCCTCCATGGCGATGGGCTGGATCAGCTCAACGCTCATGGCGGTGTTGTCGCCCGGCATGACCATCTCGGTGCCCTCGGGGAGGGTCACGACGCCGGTCACGTCCGTGGTACGGAAGTAGAACTGCGGGCGGTAGTTGTTGAAGAACGGGGTGTGACGGCCACCCTCGTCCTTCGACAGGATGTAGGCCTGGGCCTCGAAGTTCGTGTGCGGCGTGACCGAACCCGGCTTGATGATGACCTGGCCGCGCTCGACGTCCTCGCGCTTGATGCCACGGAGGAGCAGACCGACGTTCTCACCGGCCTGGCCCTCGTCGAGCAGCTTGCGGAACATCTCGATGCCGGTGACCGTGGTGGTGGTCTTCTCGGTCTTGATGCCGATGATGTCGACGGTCTCGTTGACCTTGAGGACACCACGCTCGATACGACCGGTGACGACGGTGCCACGACCGGTGATCGTGAAGACGTCCTCGATCGGCATGAGGAACGGCTTGTCGACCTCACGCTCGGGCTGCGGGATCGACTCGTCGACGGCCTTCATGAGACCGAGGAGAGCCTCGCCCCACTCCTTGTCGCCCTCGAGCGCCTTGAGCGCCGAGACGCGGACGACCGGCAGGTCGTCGCCCGGGAAGTCGTACTCGGAGAGGAGCTCACGGACCTCGAGCTCGACGAGCTCCAGGATCTCCTCGTCGTCCACCATGTCGGCCTTGTTCAGGGCGACGACGATGTACGGAACGCCGACCTGGCGGGCCAGGAGCACGTGCTCCTTGGTCTGCGGCATCGGGCCGTCGGTGGCGGCGACCACGAGGATGGCGCCGTCCATCTGCGCCGCACCCGTGATCATGTTCTTGATGTAGTCAGCGTGACCCGGGCAGTCGACGTGCGCGTAGTGACGCGACTCCGTCTGGTACTCGACGTGCGCGATCGAGATCGTGATACCGCGCTGGCGCTCCTCGGGAGCCTTGTCGATCTGGTCGAAGGCCGAGGCCTCGTTCAGGTCGGGGTACGCGTCGTGCAGCACCTTGGTAATGGCGGCCGTGAGGGTCGTCTTACCGTGGTCAATGTGACCGATGGTACCGATGTTGACGTGCGGCTTAGTCCGCTCGAACTTTGCCTTCGCCACTGAATCCTCCTGCGGAGTGGTTCTGTACGCCTTGCTTCATCGGCGCCAGGTGATCTTTGCTGGGATGCCATCCGCCGGGGCCCGATTCCTCGGGTTTCGGGGGCCGAGCCCCGGCGACTGGTGTCAAGCCTAAAGCGTGAACTCGGAAGAGTTACTCGCCCTTGGCCTTCGCGATGATCTCCTCGGCGACGTTCCGCGGAACCTCGGCGTAGGAGTCGAACTGCATCGAGTAGCTTGCGCGACCCGAGGTCTTGCTGCGGAGGTCTCCGACGTAGCCGAACATCTCCGAGAGGGGCACGAGGCCCTTCACGACGCGAGCGCCGCTGCGCTCCTCCATGGCCTGAATCTGACCACGGCGGGAGTTGATGTCGCCGATGACCTCACCCATGTAGTCCTCGGGCGTGGTGACCTCGACGGACATCATGGGCTCGAGGATGACCGGCGAAGCCTTCCGCGCGGCCTCCTTGAAGGCCTGCGAACCGGCGATCTTGAACGCGAGCTCGGAGGAGTCGACCTCGTGGTAGCCACCGTCGAGAAGGATGACGCGGACGCCAGTCATCTCGTAGCCGGCCAGGATGCCGAACTGCATGGCCTCCTGCGCACCCGCGTCGACCGAAGGGATGTACTCCTTCGGGATGCGGCCACCGGTGACCTTGTTCACGAACTCGTACGAGGCGTCGCCGCCCTCGATGGGCTCGATCGCGATCTGCACCTTGGCGAACTGACCGGTACCACCGGTCTGCTTCTTGTGGGTGTAGTCAAGACGCTCGACGGCCTTACGGATCGTCTCGCGGTACGCGACCTGCGGCTTGCCGACGTTCGCCTCGACCTTGAACTCGCGACGCATACGGTCGACGAGGATGTCGAGGTGAAGCTCGCCCATACCACCGATGATGGTCTGGCCGGTCTCCTCGTCCGAGTGCACCTGGAAGGAGGGGTCCTCCTCCGCGAGACGCTGGATGGCGACACCCAGCTTCTCCTGGTCACCCTTGGACTTGGGCTCGATCGCGACCTGAATGACCGGCGCCGGGAAGTCCATGGACTCCAGGATGACCGGGTTCTTCTCGTCGCACAGCGTCTCACCGGTGGTGGTCTGCTTCAGGCCCATGACGGCGACGATGTCGCCGGCGCCCACCGAGTCGATCTCCTCACGCTTGTTCGCGTGCATGCGGTAGATCTTGCCGATGCGCTCCTTCTTGCCCTTGACGGAGTTCAGCACCGCGGTGCCGGCCTCCAGGCGACCGGAGTAGATCCGGACGAAGGTGAGCTTGCCGAGGTGCGGGTCGCTCGCGATCTTGAACGCGAGGGCCGACAGCGGCTCCTCGTCGGACGGCTTGCGCTTGACGACCAGCTCCGCGTCCTTGACGTCGTGGCCCTCGATGGCCTCGACGTCCAGGGGGGAGGGGAGGTAGCGCACGACCGCGTCGAGCAGGGGCTGGACGCCCTTGTTCTTGAACGCGGTGCCGCAGAAGACGGGGGTGACCGTCTTCTCGCCGCCACCCTTGCCGGAGGCAATGGTGATGCGACGGACGGCAGCGTAGAGCTGCTCCTCGGTGGGCTCGACGCCCTCGAGGAAGAGCTCCATGAGCTCCTCGTCGTTCTCGGAAACGGCCTCGACCAGCTTGCCGCGGTACTCCTCGGCCAGCTCGACGAGGTCGGCCGGGATGTCGACGACGTCGTACATCTCGCCCTTGGACGCTTCCGCGGACCAGACCAGGGCCTTCATGCGGACGAGGTCCACGACACCCTGGAAGTCCATCTCGGCGCCGATGGGCAGCTGCATGACGATCGGGACCGCGCCGAGGCGGTTCACGATCATGTCGACGCAGCGGAGGAAGTCAGCGCCCGTACGGTCGAGCTTGTTGACGAAGCAGATACGCGGAACGCCGTAGCGGTCCGCCTGACGCCAAACGGTCTCGGACTGGGGCTCAACGCCGGCCACACCGTCGAACACGGTGACAGCACCGTCGAGCACGCGCAGCGAACGCTCCACCTCGACGGTGAAGTCGACGTGGCCCGGCGTGTCGATGATGTTGATCGTGTGATCGACATTCTCGAGCGGCCAGTGGCAGGTCGTCGCGGCGGACGTGATCGTGATGCCGCGCTCCTGCTCCTGCTCCATCCAGTCCATCGTGGCAGCGCCGTCGTGGACTTCACCGATCTTGTAAGAGACACCGGTGTAGAACAGGATCCGCTCGGTGGTGGTCGTCTTGCCCGCGTCGATGTGCGCCATGATGCCGATGTTGCGCACCTTGGCAAGGTCAAGCGAAGTGGTAGCCATATCGGCTCAGTCTTCTCTCGGTCTCGATGTGGGTTGCGACTACCAGCGGTAGTGCGCGAAGGCCTTGTTGGACTCGGCCATCTTGTGCGTGTCCTCACGCTTCTTGACCGCAGCTCCGAGGCCGTTCGAGGCGTCGAGGAGCTCGTTCAGGAGGCGCTCGGTCATGGTCTTCTCGCGACGGGCGCGGGAGTAACCGACGAGCCAGCGCAGCGCGAGGGTGGAGGCGCGACCGGGCTTGACCTCGATCGGCACCTGGTAGGTGGCGCCACCGACACGGCGGGACTTGACCTCGAGGGACGGCTTGACGTTCTCGAGAGCGCGCTTCAGCGTGATGACCGGGTCCTGGCCGGTCTTCTCACGAAGACCCTCCATGGCGCCGTACACGATGCGCTCGGCGGTGGAACGCTTGCCGTCCAGCAGGATCTTGTTGATCAGCGAGGTGACAAGAGGAGAGCTGTAGACCGGGTCGATGATGACCGGGCGCTTCGGGGCGGGGCCCTTACGAGGCATTCTTACTTCTCCTTCTTGGCGCCGTAGCGGCTGCGAGCCTGCTTACGGTTCTTGACGCCCTGCGTGTCGAGGGAACCGCGGATGATCTTGTAGCGAACACCCGGCAGGTCCTTCACACGGCCACCACGCACGAGCACGATGGAGTGCTCCTGCAGGTTGTGGCCCTCACCCGGGATGTAGGCCGTGACCTCGATGCCCGAGGTCAGACGCACACGCGCGACCTTACGGAGGGCCGAGTTCGGCTTCTTCGGGGTGGTCGTGAACACACGCGTGCAGACGCCACGACGCTGAGGGGAACCCTCGAGTGCGGGCGTCTTGTTCTTCTCGACCTTGTCCTGCCGGCCCTTACGGACCAGCTGCTGGATCGTAGGCACTACTTCTCCGGTTTCTGTGTGCCGTCGTAAAACTAACCTGGAACATTCACCGACCCACGCGGTCGGGTGTGTCGAATCTCGCGGACCTCCGCCGAAGGCGAAAAGGCGCGGATCACGGTGGCCAGTCAGCGGACTCGTCATGCGGTTGAGGACACGCAGCACGAGCCCAGGCACACCCCAGGCACAAGGCTTGAGCGTACCTATCGCATGGACTCCGGTCAAAACAAATGCCCACGCGCACGGAGGGCGGGCCACGGCCGGGCGGGTCGGATCGCCCGGCCGATGGCGGTCAGTCGCGCGCGGTACGCCTCGCCTCGACGCCGGCGGAGTCGTCCAGATCCTCCCCGTCGGGCTCCAGGAACTGGTTCACGACCTTCACGAAGACGCCGAGGCGCTCGTCGGGCACGCCGAGCCAGCGGGCGAAGTCCTCCATGGTCGGCTGCCAGTCGTTGGGCGGCAGGAGGTCGGCCGCCAGCGGCAGCTCCTCAGGGGTCACCCGGCCGGACCGGATCAGCATGTCCCGTACGGAGACCCCGAGGAGCGGGGCGATCCGCCGCATCGTCTCCAGGTCGGGCATGCTCTGCCGCTGCAGCAGGCGCGTCACGGCGGCGCGGTGGACTCCGGCCTCGTCCGCGATCCGGGACTTGCCTCCGCCGCGGGGACTGTCGATGTCGTACCCGCGCGCTCTCATCAGGCCTTCGACCCAGCCTGCGAATTCGTCGAGCCCTTGACTGGTCATGTGTACCGCTCCCTCACTCCCCACCCTCCGGATGCCTCACCTTAGCGTGCTTGCGCGCACAGAATTACGTGCTTTCGGGCACGCAATCGTGTCGAATCGATGAAGACCCGATCGAGGGACCCCCACAAGTTTGTTGCGCGCTCGCACGCAACATGTCAGGCTGCTCACCGCCGCACTCGTCGGCCCCCTGAGCCCCAGAAGCCCCACCGGCCCCATGGACGCCCCGGTGGCCTCGGACCGTGGAGAAACCTCTTGTTCCAGCACGACCCGTCCCCCTGGCAGGCCTCCGCCGCGTGCGCCGGCCTCTCCCCGTCCGTCGTCTTCGCCCGCCGGCCCAAGGAGGCCGCCCCGGCACTGCGCGCCTGCGCCGACTGTCCCGTACGCCGCGAGTGCGAGGCCGCGGTCGCCCCGGCCGAGAGCTACTTCGACGGCGTCTGCGCGGGCCGCCTCTGGCGCAACGGCCGCCCGGCGGACGCGCAGCGCGTGGCGAAGGCGGTCGCGATGGCGGGGAGCCGCCGCCGTGGCTGACCTCACCGACAGCGACGCGAGCACCACGAACACCGCGAGCACCACGAGCGCCCACGGCACCGGGGCCGCCCCCGACCGCGCCGTCGAGCCCGTGCTGCGGGACATCGTCCTCTGGACCGCCTCCCTCGTACGGCAGTTCCCCGAGCTCTCCGAGGAACTGGCGCCCGGCCGCCGCTCCCCCGCCGGGACCGCGCCGACGGCCCCGCACCCCGGCCGCGACGAGCTGATCCGCGAGGAGCGCCGCGAGGCGCTGCTCCTCGAACAGCGCCACGGCCTCTCCGTCCCCGGGCACGGCGCCGCCCCGATCCGGCTCCACATCTCCGACGCCATCCGGGACATCACCGACGGCGTGGTGGAGCTGGAGGAGGCGGTCTGCGCCCGGCTCGCCCTGCCGCGGCCGCGCCGGGCCGGGGTCGTCGAGCGGCTGCGCCGGATCGTCGGCCTGCTCGACGCCGTCGCCGCGCACCCGGACCTCGCCCGGCACGTTCGGGACGAGATCCGGCGGATGGCTCGCCGGTGCGCCCGGACGCTGGGCGACTCGGAGACGATCGTGCGGGTGTCGGGACGCTGCCCCTGGTGCGACTCGGTGTCGCTGCGGGCGTTCCCGGACCGGCGGGCGGTGCTGTGCGTGAACCCGGCATGCGTCTGCACGGACGAGGCCTGCGGCTGTCAGGACGACCCCGCGTACCGGCACCTGTGGCCGGAGAGCGAGTGGGCTGAACTGACGGAGGCCTCGGGGACCCGTACCGAGGAGATCGAAGCGGCGATGGACGACACGAAGGAGACCCCGTGCTGAGCTCCCCCTCCCTGCCTGCCCTGGCCGCGCTGCCCGCGCTGATCCCCGGGCCGCTCGCCGCCGAGGAGGCGGGGGTCGCCCCCGCGACGATCCGCAAGTGGGTCCAGCTGGGGCACCTGCGGGCCGCCGGGAAGGCGGGCCGCGCGCAGCTCTTCCGCCTGGAGGACGTCTTCGCGGCGGAACGGCTGGCCCGCCGCCGCACCCGTACCGCCTGACCCCGCTGCACAGAAGCGCCCCGAGTCCACATCCGGACTCGGGGCGCTTCGTCGTTCCGTCTCAGGACCTCATGCCGTCAGGAAGGCCTGGAGGGAGCGGGTCAGGGTGTCGGCGAAGCGCTCGCGCACCGGCTCGGGGACGCGGTCGAGGGAGAGGTACGGATTGAGGTCCTCCAGCTCGACGAGGAGCAGCTCGCCCTCGGGGGTGCGGCAGGCGTCGACGCGCTGGATGCCGTGGTCGAGGGTGTTCCAGTCGACGAAGCGGCGGGCGAAGGCGAGGTCGTCGGCGCTCGGTTCGTACGGCTCCAGGACCCAGCGGCGCTCGGGGTCGGGGGCGTACAGGGCGTACTGGAAGAGGTCGTCGACGAAGTAGAAGGAGACCTCGTACCGGAAGTGGACGCGTGGCTGGACGAGGAGTTCGCCGTACGGGAGGGCGGCGAGCTCCTCGTGCGCCACGAAGCGCAGGCCTATGGAGTCCGCCCCGGCCTTGGGCTTGACCGCGTACTCCGTGGCCTCCGGCAGCCGGTGGAGGTCCTCGGGGCGGTCGGCGGTGGGGATGACGGGGTACCCGGCGGCGGTGAGGTCGAGCAGGTACTGCTTGCCGGCCATGTCGCCGCGCCCGTGGAGGGGGTTGTAGACGCGGGTGCCGAGGGCCAGGGCGCGCTCGCGGAAGGCCTCGTACTCCTTCTGGTAGCCGAGGACCGGGCCGCTGTTGCGGACGACGACGGCGTCGAAGTCCTCCATGAGCGCGGCGGCGTCGAGCGGGTGGCAGAGGGCGAGGTCGAAGTCGGCGCGCAGCCGGGCGGTGAGGTGGATGTCCTCGTCGCAGTAGCGCCGCCCCTTGGCCGGGTAGGCCAGGTCGGTCACGTAGAGCAGGCGGGGGCGGTCGGCGGGCACGGGCGGCTCCCTCGGTTCGGTGACGGCCAACCTATCGAGGGGGCCTTCTCCGGGCTCCGGGAGATCTCCCCACCGTTCTAGTTGCGTGCGCGCACGATCGCTGTCACAGTTGGTGCAGCGGCGGAGCTGCGCCCGCAGGACGGGACGCGGCTCCGCCGTCCGCCGTCCGGGTGCGCTGCCGCGCCCCGCCCCCCTCCCGCCGGAGCGCCCCCGGGCGGCACCCCGTCCCGCCATCCCTCCCCTGTCCCGAGGAGAACCGTCATGACCACTCCCCCGAGTGCGTTCCCGGACGTCGAGAAGCTGGTCGTCGACGTCCTCAAGGCCGACCCCGCCCTGGCCGGCGCGACCATCGCGGTCAACGCGCCGGCCGGCTTCGACGGCACGCAGAACGCGGTCCTGGTGAACCGCCGCGGCGGCGCCTGGATCGGCGACCTGCACGTCGACATGCCGCTGATCGAGTTCGAGGTGTACGGGCCGACCAAGAACGCGGCCCACCTCCTCGCCAACGCGGCCCGGCGGTGCCTGCTCGCCACCATCGGCAAGCAGATCGGCGCCAACAACGTCGTCCACGACGTGGAGGAGCAGGACGGGCCGCGCTGGCTGCCCGACTACCTCTACCGGGGCGCCAACCGCTACCTCTGCGTCATCCGCCTCTCCCTGAGCGTCTTCTAGCCGCTCGCACCACCGAGCGCCTTCCGGCCGCTCGGCCCCTTGAGCGTCCCCGAGCCATCCCGGCTCCCCGACGGACGCCCACCCCACAGACCAGGCCTCGCCGTCCGGCGGGGCCTTTGCCGTACCCGGACCGATGCCGGGGCGGTCACACCCCTCTCAACACAAGGAGAAACACCACCATGGCTGGAAACAACTCCGCCGAGATCCGCGTCGCAGGTACCGGCAAGCTCTACGTGGCCGACGCCGGCACGACCGCCCCGGCCACCTTCGGTACCGACACCGCCGTCGACTGGTCCGGTGCGGGCTGGAAGGACCTGGGCTTCACCACCGGCGACGGCGTCACGTTCTCGAAGAAGGACAAGCTGGAGGCCATCGACTCGTGGCAGTCGGTCTCCCCGGTCCACTACATCTACTCGGCCCGTGACCTCTCGCTGAAGTTCTCGATGCTCCAGTTCAACGAGGACACGCTGCCGTTCTTCATGGGCGGCGGCGCCGTCAAGGCGGAGCCGACCCCGGCGGTCGACACCTACCGCTACGAGATCGCCGAGCGTCCGTTCGCCGACGTGCGCGCCCTCGGCCTGGAGTTCACCGACGTGAAGGCCGGTGGCACGACCGCCGTCACGTACCGCTTCATCATCCCGCGCGGCCAGGTCACCGCCTCCGACGACATCAAGCTGGCCCGCAAGGCGGCCTCCCAGCTGGGTGTCACCTTCTCCGCCATGTCGAAGGGCGACGGCAAGCCGCTGGCGACCTTCCTCATGAAGGACAGCCAGTACTCCGCGACTGTCTGATCCCTTCCCCAGGGGCGGGACGGCACACCGCCGTCCCGCCCCACCCCTCCCTCCTTCTTCTTCCCGTCACCCGAAACAAGGAGTACGCATCACCATGGCCCGTTTCGACGTCAACGCTGCCCGCGCCCAGCGACAGGAGGCCCACGGCCGCGCCTGGTCCTTCGAGCTGGACGGCGAGAGCTACACCCTTCCCACCGAACTCAGCCGCGCGACCGCCAAGGCGCTGCGCAAGCTCGACGACAACGACGTGGACGGCCTGCTCGCGCTCCTGATGGGTGAGAAGCAGTTCAACCGCTTCGAGCAGCACGAGATCACGATGCAGGACATCGCCGCCATCCTGGAGGCCTACGGCAAGGAGACCGGGCTCGGCCTGGGGGAAGACTGAGCCTCGTCGAGTTCGTCGAAGAACACGCCGAGGCCATTGAGGCGGACTTCATCCGCTACTACGGGGTCGACATCCTCGACTGGCACCGCGAGGAACTCTCCAGCAGGCGGGTCCTCGCGCTGATCAAGCATCTGCCGCGGGACAGCGCCCTCCAGCGCGAGCTCCACGGCGAGGCCGCCGAGTGGTCGATCACCGACCACCTCCTCGCGGCGACGGTCGACCATCTGGCCGTCGCGAACTGGATGTTCCAGTGCGTCAACGCGTCCGAGGAGGGCGACCAGCCCGATCCGCCGAAGCCCGTGCCCCGTCCGGGCGTCAAGGACGAGGACGAGGGCGACGGCGAGGAGGCCGGAGGACAGGACGAGCGCTCCCCCGGAGCGGAGACCCCCGAGATCTCCCCAGGACAGCTCGCCCGGTTCTTCGGCTGAAGCCGGCGAGCCACACCCCCGCAGCCCCCGGAGTCCGTTCCCGTCAGGGGGCGGACTCCGGGGGCGCTTCCTGTGCTCGCTGGGAGCCCAGCTCCTCCTCAAGGGCCCTGGCCCGTTCGGACAGCGGGCGCCGCTTGCCCGCGCGCGTCTCCGCTCCGGCGGACTCGGCGGTTCGGCGCTCGCTGCCGGTCGTGGCCTGCACGGGTACGCCGGCCAGCGGCGGGACTATCGGGCGCCCGCCCTTGCCGCGGACGACCTTCCGTACCGGCTGGGCATTCCTGCGGGTACGGCTCTCCTGGGCGGTGACGAGGACGTCCGACTCCGATCCGGGCTCCTTCTGGTGCTCGGGCTCGGGTTCGGGATCCGGCACGGGAGCGAGAGCGGCGGGCTCGGGCTCCGGCTCGGACCGCTGGTCGAACAACTCGCGTTCCCTGCGTACGCGTTCCTCGGCCTCGACGACGGCGGCCGGCGGTTCGAGGAGACGGGCGAAGGGCAGCGCGATGACCCGGGCACCGTCCTGTCCGCCGTCCACCCGGCGCTGGGGACGGCGGATTCCACGCGCGTCACTCTGCCCCTGCGCGTAGGCGTCCGCGACACGCTTCTCGTACTCCCGGCGTATGCGCGGGAGTTCGTCCGACACGGCCTCGGCCCAGCCGGAGGTGAAGGCGGCCGTCTCACGGCGGTCCACCTCGCTCCGGAGGATCACGACGAGGTCCTCGGGGGCGTACCCATGGATGTGCACGAGCTCGGAGAGGCGTGCGAAGAGGTGGGGCAGATCGGGGTGGGTCGCAAGCCAATCGACGACTCGCTCCCGTCGGCTCGCTCCCGGCTCCGTGTCCATGCGTCAGTACTGCCTTCCAGCCCCCTGGGGTCCCCGCGCGCCCCTCGCGCCCCTCGCACCCCCCGGAGTGGTCGGGTCCGAGGAACGCGTCCTCCAGGTTACCCGGTCGAACAGAAGCTCCGATCAGCCGCCAACCCGTTCGGGTATCAAGCCAAAAGACACGCCGTCAGACGTTTCCCGCTCGACAAACCTCGAACAGATGTCCCACACTCTGTTCGCACAGTAGTTCGAACATGTGGTGCCCCCGCTCCTCACTCCGCGGCGCCGCCACACACGCACGGGCAAGCAACCGGAAGGCAGGCGTCTATGACTCAGCAGGCCGAGGCATCGCGACCGCACATCCCGCTCCAGGACCGCCTCCGCCAGCTCCTCGAAGGACCCGCCGCCCTCGACAAGAGAGCGTTGCTCGGCAGCCTGTACGCCGAGGTCTCCCGCTGCGAGACCGTCGCCTACACGGCGGGCTGGAACGACGCACTCGCGACGGCGCGCCGCGGATCCCGCCGGGACGAGGACGCCTAGCCGCCCCCGCTGCCCCAGACGAACGAGCCCCTGCCGACTTCCTTACGGCGGGGGCTTTTCGGCGCTTGGCCGTCACCGGCCGGAAGCGGAGCAACTCATGGCAGAAACAGACATCCCCAACCTGATCGCCGACCTCAAGATCACCGTGGTCCAGGGACACATACGCCAGATCCTCGAGCACAGCAGCGTGATGCGGGCACTGGGGGACCTGGCGACCGTCCCCGGCACCCTGGCATTCCTCAAGGAGAAGATCGAGGACATCCACAAGGAGGTCGTGAAGGCCCCGATCACCGAATGGCTCGAGGCCGCCGGTCTCGACGGCATCGCCGCCGGCGTCGAGAAGATCGCCGAAGGAACGGACTGGAAGACCTACCTCCCTTACTTCGCCTTCGCGATCGGGGGCTTCCTCCTCCCTCTGCTCGGCATCATGTTCCTGGCCAACTTCAAGGAGTGGCAGCGGAACACCCAGCAGTGGATCGCCAGGGTGATCCTCCGTCGCGGCGACAATCCGAACATCATCGCCATGTCCGACAACGGTCGCAGGCCCGACATCCTGCCCCGTGCACACGTCGAGGGTCGGGAGGGCGCCGCCGGTCAGGCCGTCCTGACCAACCCGCCGGCCGCCTCGACGTTCGACGAGCTGAAGCAGGCGCTCGGCCAGATCAACCGGCGGATCATCAACTTCAACAAGGCCGTCGCCAAGATGAAGAGCGCCTCCGCGCTCAAGAAACTGGCCGCCGGGGTCGAGGCGGTGACCAAGGCGACCGACGCGGCCAAGCCCACGGAGATCGAGACGCTCGCCAAGGCCATCGACAAGCTCGGTGACGCCCAGGACAAGTTCGACCCGAAGAAGCTGCCCAAGGCCCGCGGCCTCGCGTCCGCCGCGACGGAGGCCGAGCGGCTCGCCAAGGCAGGGGACGCCGTGAAGTTGGCGTTCGACAACCTCAAGGCCGCGGCCCAGGCGGCCGAACGAGTCATCGCGGCCAGCTGACCCCACCACACCACGAAAGGAGGTACACCCATGTCTCTCGTCAGTTCCATGAAGAAGGCGTCCGACTCCCTGCGCAACCTCAAGACGCAGGCGTCCGGCGCCGGCACCTCGGTCAAGAAGGTCGGCGACGCCGGCAAGTCGGCCTCGGGCCAGCTCAAGACGCTGCGTACCAACGCCCAGGGCTCCACCACTCAGCTCAAGAACCTCAAGACCGCCTCGGACCAGGCCGAGCGCTCCATGAAGAAGGCCGGCGACACCGCTCAGTCGGCCGGCGGAAAGCTCTCCAAGTACGAGTCGGGCGCCGGCAAGGCGGCCAAGGGCCAGGACAAGCTCAACAGGTCCATGAAGGGCAACATCCTCGCCCGGCTCCTCGAACTCTTCATGCCTCTCATCGAGAAGATCGTCGAGATGGCGATGCGCTCGAAGACGATGCAGACGGTCATGAAGAAGGCGTTCGACGCCATCAAGACCGTCATCAGCTCCGTCATGAAGGCCATCGGGCCGATCATGAAGAAGGCCGGCGACCTGATCAAGACGGTCTGGAACGGCATCAAGAAGGCCGTCTCCACCGTCGTCAAGGCCGTCGCGACCGTCATCAAGACCTACGTGAAGATCTGGAAGACGGTCATCACCACGGTGATGAACGCGATCAAGTCGGTCATCAGCGCGGTCTGGAAGGGCATCAAAGCCGTCATCGTGCCGGTCGTCGACTGGATCAAGTCGGCGATCCCGAAGGCGTTCACCGCCGTCAAGGACAAGATGTCGTCCATCTGGAACGGCCTCAAGGACATCGCGTCCCGGGCGTTCGACGGCATCAAGAGCGGTGTGAAGGGCCCGATCAACGCCGTCATCGGCCTCATCAACTCGATGATCGGCAGCCTCAACCGGGTCAAGGTCAGCGTCCCCGGCTGGGTCCCGGTCGTCGGCGGCAAGACCTTCGGCGTCAACATCCCGACGATCCCCATGCTCGCCACCGGTGGTGTCGTCATGCCCCGCACCGGCGGTGTCCCGGCGATCCTCGCCGAGGCCGGCGAGGCCGAGGCCGTCCTCCCGCTCTCCAAGCTGGACCGGCTGCTCGCCCAGACCGCACGGCGCGCCCGCATGGCGCAGGGCGGTCAGCAGGGCGCGGGCGCCGGTACCGGGCTGCACATCGAGCACTACCACGCGGCCCGGAACAGTGACCCGCACTCCACCGCCGCAGCGCTCATGTACCTCGTGAAGGCGCGTGGAGCACGCGCATGAGTGCCGTGGCCATCGGCGGCGGCATACGTAACCCCTTCCGGGGGGCCGCCCCGTCAATGGGCTCCCTGAAACGGGGGCTCGGCCAGGCGGGCGACTCCCTACGGCGGTTCACCCAGGACGTCCGGCGCGCGGACGGCGGCGTCAGCAGCGTCGCGACCGCGATCCGCAACGCCGGAACCGCCGTACGCACCCTCGGCCAGAACGCCTCAGGCGCCGCCACCGCCATGACCAGGATCCGCCGGTCCACCGCCCCCGCGGGTGTCAAGCGGATCGGCGCCGCGGCGGGCAAGGCCCGTACGGCCGCGGGCAAGATCGGCACCGGCGCCGGCGCGATCCTCTCCCTTCTGCTGCCGTTGCTCCCCATCACCGACGTCATCGCCGGCCTGATGGGCACCTTCGGCACCGTCATGACCGTCGCCTCCATCGCCATGACCGCCGTCAACGTCGCCATGCGGGCCAATCCGCTCGGCTTCGTCGTCGGCATCCTCGTCCCCGTAGCGGCGTACCTCATCGAACTGGCCCTCAACTCCGAGACCGGCCAGCGGATCATGAAGCAGGTCTTCCAGCAGACGCTGAAGGGCTTCCAGGCGGTCTGGAAGTTCATCCAGCCGTTCATGAAGCTCCTCGGCCAGGCCGTGGGCACCTACTTCAAGGCGTACCTGACCGTCTTCAGGACCGGCCTCAAGGTCGTCGGATCGGCCATCGGCGGGATCTCCAGGCTCGGTTCCGCCGTCCGTTCCGCCTGGAACGCGCTGAGCGGCATCGCCTCCCGCACCATCGGCGGCATCAAGAGCGCCGTACGGCCGGTCACCGACTGGATCACCGACAAGATCCCCGGCTTCTTCCGGACCGCCAAGGACGCGGTGAGCAAGGCCCTGGGTGGCATCGGCGATCTGATCAAGGGCGCTCTGAGCGCCGTCATCGGGGTCGTCAAGGGACCGATCAACGGCCTCATCGCCTTCGTCAACTGGATCATCGACGGGCTCAACAAGCTGAGCTTCGAAATCCCCCTCACCGACAAGAAGTTCGGCGTCGAACTCGACAAGCTCCCCATGCTCGCCGAGGGCGGCATCGTCTCCCCCGGCAGCGCCGAGGACTACCGCATCGACTCGCTCTCCCAGCTGGAGAACCGTCGCGTCCCGGCCCTCACCGAGCCGCTCCCGCGGCCGCACCGCATCCGGGACTTCCACGAGGAGCCCGGCGCCGGTCCCCGGTCGACCGCCGAGGACCTGCTGTTCCTCGCGACCGCCGCCCGCTGACGCCCGCGCATCAGCCCGCGCCCGTCCGCCCACCGCCGACCCCATCCCAAGTGAGGTGACGGCCCCATGGCCGAGACCACGACCCCGTACGCCGGAAACTCCTACACCGCCGACCTCGCGCCCGGCTCGCTCATCACCCAGGACGGGCAGATGCAGTGGGCCGGGCTCCTCATCGGCCCCGGCACCCCCTTCGCCGTCGACAAGTCCGGCCTGTCGGGCTGGGAGGACCTGCCCGAGTACGACTCCGCCGACGCCGACCGTCCCACCTCCCACGGCGCCTGGCCGGGCGCCCGGTACGCCAAGCCGCGCAAGGTCGGCGGCACGATCGTGCTGATGCCGGAGTACGGCGGCACCGCAGGGGCCGTCCGCGCCCTGCGGCAGTCGCTCGCCCTCCTCGACGAGGAGCGCTGGCTCACCGTCCGGCTGCACGGCGAACTGCTCGCCGTCCGCGCCCGGATCGCGCAGCGCGTGGTCCCCGCCGACCAGGGCTACGCCACCCAGGGCAGCTCCCGCATGTCCGTCCAGTGGCTGGCCACCGACCCGCGCCGGTACGTCGTCAACGAGCAGATCGCCACGACCACTCCCCCGCAGCCGGAGTCGGGGCTCAACTGGCCGCTGACCTGGCCGCTCTCCTGGGGCCAGGCCAAGAGCACCGGTGACGCCGTCGTCGAGAACACCGGTTCGGCCCCGGTCCACCCGGTCATCGTCTTCCGCGGCCCGTGCTCCATGCCGACCGTCACCGAGCGGGTCAGCAGGCGCCGACTGCGGTACGCGATCGACCTGACCGCCGGCGACGAACTCGTCGTCGACACGCGCGCGGGCACGGTCATGCTCAACAACTCCGCCTCCCGCCTGCACACCGCGATGGCCGACTCCACCCCGGAGGAGCTGTTCGTGCTCGACCCCGGTCGCACCGACCTGTCCTTCCGGCCCGAGGAGGGCACCGCGGACGCGCTGATGACCGTGCGCTGGCGCAGCGCCGAGTGGTGACCGGGACGCGCTGACCGTCCGCCGCCGGCCGCCCTCGGGCGCCGGCGGTCGGCGGTTCCTCCCCACCGACCACCCCGACCCGACCCCTTTCGGAGAGGTGACCCCATGACCGTACGCGCCGCTTGGCTCCAGCCCACCGGCCAGACCCGCGAGGACACCCGCCTGACCCTCGCCGCCCTGCTCACCCCCAGCGGCCAGAGTGCCGACGAGACCCCGCTGCGCTCGCGGGCGGGCATCGTGCCGGGCGGCTTCGTCCTGACCGGCAGCACGCCCATGCAGGCCACCATCGGCACCGGTCGCGCGATCGTCCAGGGCAACGACACCACCCAGGGCGCCTACCTCGTCGCCGCCACCGCGCCGGAGAGCTTCACGCTCGCGGACGGAGACCCGCAGTACGACCGGATCGACCTGATCGAACTGGCCGTCGTGGACGACCTCTACGACAAGACGGGCTCCACCGAGGCGGTCATCCGACTGGTCAAGGGCACCCCCGAGGCCACCCCCACCGCCCCCCAGCCCGAGGCGGGCAGCACGATCCCGCTCTACACGATCAAGGTCCCGAAGGGCACCTCGGCCGGCACCGGCGGCATCGCCTGGGCCACCGCCGTCACCACCCTGCACTGGCCGGTCGTCGCGCTCGGCGGCATCCTGCCCACCAGCGGCTTCAAGGGCGCCTACGTCGGCCAGTACCGGGACTCGGCGAGCCTCCTCCAGCGCTGGGACGGCACGACCTGGGTCTCGTACCCCAAGGCGATCGGCGGCATCGCCCCGAGCACCACGACCAACGGCGCCTACACCGGCCAGTACCGGGACAACGGCGGCGGACTGCAGCGCTGGAACGGTTCTGCCTGGCAGTACGTCGAGGGCGCCTCGACCGTGCTGTTCGCGGCGACGCAGTGGCTGACCGCTCAGCAACAGAGCGTCGCCCCCAACACCTGGACCGTGCTCAACCTGCCCACCGTGGAGGTCGACGACGCCGCCGCCTGGACCTCGAACACCACCTACGTCGTGCCGCGCACCGGCTGGTGGCGGGTCAACGCCCACGCCACCTGGGCCAATGAGTCCCAGACCGGCATGCGCGGCGCCCGAGTCGTGGTCGCCGGAGTCGGACAGTCCCGGCTGACCTGGCTCACCCCCGCCGGCAACGGCGCCATCTCCGTGGGCGGCAGCGGAATCGTCAGGCTCGTCGCCGGCGAGACCCTCCAGCTCGCCGGCTTCCACAACCACACGGCGGCGATCAAGACCCTCGGCGGCTCTGGCTACGCCTGCAGCCTGTCCGCCGAGTGGGTCAGGTCCTGACGCCCCCGACCGCTGAACCGTCCCCCGACTCTTCGAACGGAGAAACCCCATGAACCTGCGCAGCAGCTGGGTCACCGAAACCGGCCAGACCCGCGAGGACACCCGGCTCACCCAGACCGGCGTCACCACCATGACCAACCCCGTCCAGGTCCGCTCCGGCGTCCTGCCCGGCTCGTACGGCGGCCAGTACCGGCTCTCCGGCTTCTGGACCTTCGGCTCCGCCGCCATGTCGGTGACCGTCTCCGAGGGCCGGGCCGTCATCCAGGGCGAGATCTCCCAGGGCGTCTTCCCCGTGACGCTGCCGGCCTCCGAGGTCGTGACCTTCGCGCCGGGCAACGCCACGTACAGCCGCATCGACCTGCTCGTCCTGAGGATCTACGACAAGCTCTACGACGGCGGGACGCGCACCGAGGCCACGATCGAGATCGTCCAGGGCGCCGCCGAGCAGTCCCCGAAGGCCCCGGTCGTCCCGCCGCGCTGCCTCCCGCTGTACGAGGTGACCGTCCCCGCCGGTGCCAGCGCGGGCAACGGCGGCATCCCCTGGGCCAGCTCGCTCAAGGACCTGCGCACCCCGGTCGTCGCCCTCGGCGGCATCCTCCCGGTCGAGGGCGCGGTCCTGCCGGGCGCCTACCCGGGCCAGTACCAGGACGCGGGCGGCGCGCTCCAGCGCTGGGACGGCGGCGCCTGGGTGTCGTACCCGTCGGCTCTCGGCAGCATCATCCCGAACTCCGCGTCCAGCACCCCGGCCAGCTACACGGGCCAGTACCGCGACTCGACGAGCGGCCGGCTCCAGCGCTGGGACGGCACCACGTGGGTCCCGGTCGTGGCGGGCCCGTACTTCGTCGACAACCGCGACTACGGCGACACCACGTCGACCGCGTACACCTCGACCCTCGCGGGCCGCATCACCAATCCGCTCGCGCTCAACTTCGTCGCCCCGCCGTCGAGGGCGGTCGTCATCAGCTTCGGCGCCAAGCTGCGGTCGACGAACCCCGACTTCTACGCGTACATGGCGCTCAAGCTCACCCAGGGCGCCACGGTCATCAGCGACCTCGAGGACGACTACGCGACGGTCGTCGCCAGCAAGCACATGGTCTCGGCGTCCAGCACGTACCGCCAGTCGGGCCTGACCGCGGGCGCGACGTACACGCTCACGGCCTTCTTCCGGATCTCCGCCACCACCCCCGCTCTCACGGGCGGCTTCGACAACACCTTCATCAAGGTCGACCCGCTGCCGTAGTCCCGATCCACCCACCCGACAGGAGAAAACCATGGCACTGCGCAGCGGCTGGCTTCCGCCGACCGGGCAGACCCGTGTCACCACCCGCCTCACCGCCCACGGCGCCACCACCCCGGCCAATCCGCTCGCCTCGCGCTCCGGCATCCTGCCCGGCACGATCGACGGCAAGTTCCGCGTCGGCGGCCTCTGGATGGCCTCCAGCGGGCCGATGAGCGCGACCGTCTACGCCGGGCGCGCCGTCATCCAGGGCCCGAACAACCAGGGCGCCTACCCCGTCACCCTCGATTCGGACACCGTCCTCACCTTCGGCGACGGCGACCCGATCAACCCGCGCATCGACCTCGTCGTCCTGCGCGTGTACGACGACGAGTTCGACAACCTGACCAGGAGCGAAGCCGCCCTGGAGATCATCAAGGGCGAGCCGAAGGCAGTGCCGACCGCCCCGGACGCGCCGCCGCTCTCCCTCCCCCTCTTCTCCGTCAAGGTGGACAAGTCGGCCTCGGCCGGCACCGGCGGCATCATCTGGACGGGCGGGACCGTCACCGACCTGCGCACCACCCTCGTCGGCGTGGGCGGCATCCTGCCCGTCTACAACAACGCCGGTGTGCCGGGCTCCTACCCGGGCCAGTACCAGGACAACGACAACGCCCACTACCTCCAGCGGTGGGACGGCAACGGCTGGGTCGCCTACCCCAAGGAAGTCGGCGGCGTCGCCCCCAGCGGTGTGCTCTCCGTCGGCAGCTACACCGGCCAGTTCCGCGACAACAACGGCACCCTCCAGCGCTGGAACGGCACCTCCTGGGCCAACTACCAGGCGCCGGTGGAGGTGGAGACCACCACCAGCGGCGTGACCCCGCTGACCGGCTGGACGGTGGTGGCCTTCGCCGCCCGCCGCTCCCGGGGCCTCGCGACCGTCCTCGTCACCGTCACCCGCAACGGCGCCACCGTCAACGCCGAGAGCGCCGGCAACATCACCGACGAGCCGCTGTGCACCCTGCCCTCCGGATGGCGCCCGGCCTTCGACTACGAGGCCTCCGCCTGCGACGGCTTCGGCAGCGGCGGCGCCTACATCTCGGCCGGAGGTCAGATCAACCTGCGCACCTGGTCGTCCAACGGCGCCCTCGTCGCGGGCCGGAACATCCGCATCTCCGCGACCTACGTCCTGTAAGGGGGCTGTCCCATGGCACTCGACACGCCCTACCGGGCCATCTTCTGCGACCTCTGGTCCGACACGACCATCGACATCCTGCCGCTGCGGGACGTCTCGTTCGAGGACTACATCGGCCGGGCCGGCTCCCTGTCCGGCACCGTCCCGATCCCCGACCGCACCATCGCCGAGCGGGCCCACAAGATCAAGCCGGGCCGCACCACGGTCTACCTGGAGCGCGGCGGAGACCTGTGGTGGGGCGGCATCGTCTGGACCACCAACCTGCAGTCAAGTGACCGAGGCGTGGTGACCCTGGGCATCCAGGCCTCCACCTTCGACTCGTACGCGGCCCGGCGCCGCATCCGTACGGACCGGTTCGAGACCCAGTTCACCCAGCCGACCGACCAGTTCGTCATCGCCCGCAGCCTCTGGTCGGAGCTGTCGGACGGACTGGGCGGCAGCAAGATCGAGGTCGGTGACTTCGAGGAGAAGTCCGACGTCCTGCGGACGGCGTCCTGGCGGGACGGCGACGAGACCGTCTACCAGGAGGCCCTCGACCAGCTCGGTGCCCAGGAGGACGGCTTCGAGTACCAGATCCTCGTCTACCGCGATCCGGGCGACGGCAGGCGGATCCGCCAGCTCCGGCTCGGCAAGCCCATCCGCACCGGCGCCACCGACATGGTCTTCGACCGGCCCGGCACGATCCTGTCGTACTCCCTTCCGGACGACGCCACCCGCGGCGGGACCGAGGCCCTGGCCCGCGGCGCCTCGACCAACAGCAACGCCGGCGCCGAGTCCCGGCCGACTCTGTCCGACCTCGCCCGGCCGACGAAGCCGCTCCCGGACCTCTGGCCACGGCTCGACCTGTCCTCGGACCACAACGACATCAGCGACAAGGCCACGCTGAACTCGCTCGCCCAGGCGGCGGTCGACGCGGCGTCCGGGTCCGTGCAGATCCCCGAGATCAGCATCCGGCTCGGCGGGATCGTCCCCCCGGCGCTCCTCGGCCGCACCGCGCGCATCCGCATCACCGACGAGTGGCACCCGACGGGCTTCGACTCCCGTTATCGCATCGTCGGCGTGAAGGTCCGGCCGGCCGAGCGAGGCCGCCCCGACACCGCCGAACTCGCACTTGAGGAGGGCTGATGGCCCTGCTGCCCGAGGACATCATCGACCGGCTGATCCAGATGGAGCGCCGGATCCAGGCCCTGTCCACAGCGGTCAACACCCGTCCTCCTCTCAACGAGATCCGTCCCGACCCGAACGCCCCCAAGACCAACAAGCCGGTCCTGCGGGTCTTCGACGACTACAACCACGAGCTCTTCGCGGACGACATCGCGACCGGCGGCCTCGCCAGGCCGTGGCTGCAGCTGATGCCGCCGGTGGACCACCTGAAGGAAGCGAAGTGGCCGTCCACCACGAGCACGACCTTCACCGCCATCGCCCAGTCCTTCAATCCGGTCTGGCAGCCCAAGATGCGGCTGTCGATGTACACGAAGGTGTCCAGCGGCGCGACGGGCCAGGTGCAGGTCATGGTGGACGGCGTGCAGTTCGGCCCGACCGTCGCCGCCGGCCAGACCTTCGACTACACGGGTCTGCTGCCGTTCGCCGACTTCGCGAGCAAGTTCGGCAAGGTCATGACCGTCGAGATCCACGCCAGGATCGCCAGTGGCACCGGCACGGTCTACGCCCAGCCCGTCGGCATGTACGGCACCCAGACCTGACCGCCCGACCACCGCGGCCGACGAGGCCATCGAGGAGCACACCATGAACATCGACCCCACCCAGCCCTGGGGCGTGGCCATCGACTACGCCGGCCGCGCCTCCGTCATCGAGAACGGCCACACCCTCTCCGTACGCGTCTACGACTCCGGTCTCGGCTACGCCCTGGAGCTGGACCCGATCACCGGCCAGTACCCGTCGGTGTACGTCAGCGCGGAGTTCTCCAGGACCGGAACGGGTGACGCCATCCTGCGCGGCTACGGCATGGCCGTCGTCGAGGCGAGGGACGGCGTCCCCGCCGTGGCCGACCCGACCGCCGTCCAGCGGGCCGTCACCGCCGCGCTCGCCGACTTCGAGACCCGCCGGGCGGCCTACGCCTCGCTCTGCGCCACCTGGGCCCCGGCCCCGGAACCCGAGCCGGCCCCGGAGCCCGCGCCGGCCCCGTAAGCCCCGGCACACCGAGGGCGCCCCGCCCCACGCAATGCCTCATGCCCCACCCGTACGCCCGCCCCGCGCCCCCACGGCCGGGGCTCTCGCATGTCTGGAGGACAACCGATGGCCACTCCCCTCCCCGCAGACCGGTTCGTCGCCGCGCTCCGCGCCGAAGGCGTCACCGTCGTCGAACACCCCGGCTGGCGCACCCACAACCGCAACCACGCCGGCACCTGGGGCCCCGTGGTGGGCGTCATGATCCACCACACCGTCTCCACCGGCACCGCCTCCTCCGTGGAGATGTGCTTCAACGGCTACGAGGGCCTCCCCGGCCCCCTCTGCCACGGCGTGATCGCCAAGGACGGCACCGTCCACCTCGTCGGCAGCGGCCGCGCCAACCACGCCGGCGGCGGCGACCCTTCCGTCCTCCAGGCCGTCGTCACCGAGACGTACGGCGTCCGGCCGCCCGCCCCGCGCGAGCACCAGGGCAGCTCCAACGCCGTCGACGGCAACGCCCGCTTCTACGGCTTCGAGTGCGTCAACCTCGGCAACGGCACCGACCCCTGGCCGGCCGCCCAGCTCGACGCCATCGAGCGGGTCTCCGCCGCCCTCTGCCGGGCCCACGAATGGGGCGCCAAGTCCGTCATCGGCCACCTGGAGTGGTCCGACTGGAAGAGCGACCCCAAGGGCTTCGCCATGCCGGGCCTGCGCGACCGGGTGCAGAACCGGCTCGCCGCGGCCCCCGTCAAGAACCCCCCGGCCGCCAAGCCCACCCCCGGGAACCCGGCCTCCGGCAAGCCCGCCGCCCCCCGCTACCAGCCCTTCCCGGGCACCTCGTTCTTCCGCAAGGAGACGAGCTCCCCGATCATCACGGCGATGGGCCGCCGGCTCGTCGCCGAGGGCTGCTCCGCGTACACCGTCGGCCCCGGCCCCCGCTGGAGCGAGGCCGACCGGCGCAGCTACGCCAAGTGGCAGCACAAGCTCGGCTTCCGCGGCTCCGACGCCGACGGCATGCCCGGCGCCGCCTCCTGGAGCGCGCTGAAGGTCCCGTACACGAAGTAGCCCCGCACGAGAGGAGACCCCCGATGTCCGATGCCGCCAAGCGCACGGCCCGCACCGTCCTCCAGTCCGCCGTCGGCATCGCCGTCGTGCTCCCCGCCATCGTCGACGCGTCCGGCGTCCCCGCGACCCTCCCCTGGGTCGCCGGGGCGCTGGCCGTCGCCGGCGGACTGGCCCGGGTGATGGCCCTCGACCTGGTGCAGAACCTGCTGCCGTCCTGGCTGCGCAGCACCCCGAGCGCCGCGTCCTCCCCGGGAGGTGCCGATGACCGAGTCTGATCCGAACGACCCCGTCGCCGTCGCCCTCGAACTGGAACGCCTCCGCGGCACCCTGGAGGCCGGCTTCGCCCGCGTCGACGGCTCGCTCGCGCTGCTCGTGCAGCGCAGCGACCAGACCGACAAGCAGCTGGCCGACCACGAGGCCCGGCTCGACGCGCTGGAGCGCGCCCGCTGGCCGCTGGCCAGCATCGCCGCGCTCACGGCGAGCGCCGGCGTGCTCGTCGCGGTCTGGGAACTGGCCGCGAGGTGACGGGGCCCGGATGACGAAGTCCGGATGAGAACGCCGAAGGGCGGTCACCCACACGGGGTGACCGCCCTTCGGTTCGCACTACTTACTGGTTGTACGGACCGTAGTCGTAGTCCTCCAGCGGAACGGCCTGGCCGGAGCCCGAGCCGAACGGCGAGTAGTCGATGTCGTCGTAGCCGACGGCCGAGTACATCGCGGCCTTGGCCTCTTCGGTCGGCTCGACCCGGATGTTGCGGTAGCGGGCGAGGCCCGTACCGGCCGGGATGAGCTTACCGATGATGACGTTCTCCTTGAGGCCGACCAGGGAGTCCGACTTGGCGTTGATCGCCGCGTCGGTCAGAACCCGGGTCGTCTCCTGGAAGGACGCCGCCGACAGCCACGACTCGGTGGCGAGCGAGGCCTTGGTGATACCCATCAGCTGCGGACGGCCGGAGGCGGGGTGACCGCCCTCGGTGACCACACGACGGTTCTCGGTCTCGAACTTCGAGCGCTCGACGAGCTCGCCCGGCAGCAGCTCCGCGTCGCCGGACTCGATGATCGTCACGCGGCGCAGCATCTGCCGGATGATGATCTCGATGTGCTTGTCGTGGATCGACACGCCCTGCGAGTTGTAGACCTTCTGGACCTCGGCGACCAGGTGGACCTGGACCGCGCGCTGACCGAGGATACGCAGCACGTCGTGCGGGTTGGTGGCACCCACGGTGAGCTTCTGGCCCACCTCGACGTGGTCGCCCTCGCCCACGAGCAGACGGGCACGCTTCGAGATCGGGAACGCCGTCTCGTCGGTGCCGTCGTCCGGGGTGACGACGATCTTCTTGGTCTTCTCGGTCTCCTCGATACGGATGCGGCCGGCCGCCTCCGAGATCGGGGCGACACCCTTGGGCTGACGAGCCTCGAAGAGCTCGACGACACGGGGCAGACCCTGGGTGATGTCGTCACCGGCCACACCACCGGTGTGGAAGGTACGCATCGTCAGCTGGGTACCGGGCTCACCGATGGACTGGGCGGCGATGATGCCGACCGCCTCACCGATGTCGACCAGCTTGCCGGTGGCGAGCGAACGGCCGTAGCAGAACGCACAGGTACCGACGGCGGACTCACAGGTCAGGACCGAGCGGGTCTTGACCTCCTCGACGCCCGCGTTGACGAGGGCGTCGATGAGCACGTCACCCAGGTCGACGTTGGCCGGCGCGATGACCTTGCCGTCGACGACGACGTCCTCGGCGAGCATCCGCGCGTACACGGAGGTCTCGACGTCGTCCGTCTTCCGCAGGACACCGGTCTCGTCCTTGGCCGCGATCCGCAGCTTCAGACCGCGCTCGGTGCCACAGTCCTCCTCGCGGATGATGACGTCCTGCGAGACGTCCACCAGACGACGGGTCAGGTAACCCGAGTCGGCGGTACGCAGGGCGGTGTCGGCGAGACCCTTACGGGCACCGTGCGTGGAGATGAAGTACTCGAGGACGGTGAGGCCCTCGCGGAACGACGCCTTGATGGGACGCGGGATGGTCTCGTTCTTGGCGTTCGACACCAGACCACGCATACCGGCGATCTGACGCATCTGCATCATGTTTCCTCGGGCACCCGAGTCAACCATCATGAAGATGGGGTTCGTCTTGGGGAAGTTCGCGTTCATCGCCTCGGCAACCTCGTTGGTCGCCTTGGTCCAGATCGCGATGAGCTCCTGCGTGCGCTCTTCCTTGGTGATCAGGCCGCGCTCGTACTGCTTCTGGACCTTCTCGTCCTGCGCCTCGTAGCCCTTGACGATCTCCTTCTTCGCCTCGGGAACGACGACGTCGGAGATGGCCACGGTGACGCCGGAACGGGTCGCCCAGTAGAAGCCAGCCGCCTTCAGGTTGTCGAGCGTCGCCGCCACGATGACCTTGGGGTAGCGCTCGGCGAGGTCGTTGACGATCTCGGAGAGCTGCTTCTTGCCGACGGAGTAGTCGACGAACGGGTAGTCCTCGGGCAGCAGCTCGTTGAAGAGCGCGCGGCCCAGGGTCGTCCGCAGACGGAACGAGTCACCCTGCTGCCACTCACCGGCGGCGACGCTGTCGTCACCCTCCTCCGTGACCGGGGGAACCCAGCCGCGGGGAGCGACGGTGCCGACGGGGAAGCGGATGTCGATCTCCGACTGGAGCGCAAGCTCGCCGGCGTCGAACGCCATGATCGCCTCGGCCGTGGAACCGAACGCTCGGCCCTCGCCCTTGGTGTCACGGAGCTCACCGTCGGTGGTCAGGAAGAACAGACCGAGGACCATGTCCTGGGTCGGCATCGTGACCGGACGGCCGTCGGCGGGCTTCAGGATGTTGTTCGAGGACAGCATCAGGATGCGGGCCTCGGCCTGCGCCTCCGCGGAGAGCGGCAGGTGCACGGCCATCTGGTCACCGTCGAAGTCCGCGTTGAACGCGGTGCAGACGAGCGGGTGGATCTGGATGGCCTTGCCCTCGACCAGCTGGGGCTCGAAGGCCTGGATGCCGAGGCGGTGCAGCGTGGGCGCACGGTTCAGCAGAACCGGGTGCTCGGCGATGACCTCTTCGAGGACGTCGTACACGACCGTGCGGCCGCGCTCGACCATCCGCTTGGCGCTCTTGATGTTCTGCGCGTGGTTCAGGTCGACCAGGCGCTTCATCACGAACGGCTTGAAGAGCTCCAGCGCCATGGCCTTCGGCAGACCGCACTGGTGCAGCTTCAGCTGCGGACCGACGACGATGACGGAACGCGCGGAGTAGTCCACACGCTTACCGAGCAGGTTCTGACGGAATCGACCCTGCTTACCCTTCAGCATGTCGCTGAGGGACTTCAGCGGACGGTTGCCGGGGCCCGTGACCGGGCGACCACGACGGCCGTTGTCGAAGAGGGCGTCGACCGCCTCCTGGAGCATCCGCTTCTCGTTGTTCACGATGATCTCGGGGGCACCGAGGTCGAGCAGACGCTTCAGACGGTTGTTGCGGTTGATCACACGGCGGTACAGGTCGTTCAGGTCGGAGGTCGCGAAGCGGCCACCGTCCAGCTGCACCATCGGACGCAGGTCCGGCGGGATCACCGGCACGCAGTCGAGAACCATGCCCTTGGGGCTGTTCGCGGTCTGCAGGAACGCGGAGACGACCTTGAGGCGCTTGAGCGCACGGGTCTTCTTCTGGCCCTTGCCGGTACGGATGATCTCGCGGAGGCGCTCGGCCTCCTCCTCCAGGTCGAAGGACTCCAGGCGCTTCTGCAGCGCCGCGGCACCCATCGAACCGTCGAAGTACGTGCCGAAGCGGTCACGCAGCTCGCGGTAGAGGAGCTCGTCGCCCTCCAGGTCCTGGACCTTGAGGTTCTTGAAGCGCGACCAGACCTCGTCCAGACGGTCGATCTCGCGCTGCGCACGGTCGCGCAGCTGCTTCATCTCGCGCTCGGCACCCTCGCGCACCTTGCGGCGCACGTCGGCCTTGGCACCCTCGGCCTCGAGCTCGGCCAGGTCGTTCTCGAGCTTCTTGGCGCGGGCCTCCAGGTCGGAGTCGCGACGGTTCTCGATCTGCTGACGCTCGACGGAGACGTGCGCCTCGAGGGAGGGCAGGTCACGCGTACGACGCTCGTCGTCGACGAACGTGATCATGTACGCCGCGAAGTAGATGACCTTCTCGAGGTCCTTCGGGGCGAGGTCGAGCAGGTATCCGAGGCGCGACGGGACGCCCTTGAAGTACCAGATGTGGGTGACGGGAGCGGCGAGCTCGATGTGGCCCATCCGCTCACGACGCACCTTGGCGCGGGTGACCTCGACGCCACACCGCTCACAGATGATGCCCTTGAAGCGGACACGCTTGTACTTGCCGCAGTAGCACTCCCAGTCCCGGGTCGGACCGAAGATCTTCTCGCAGAAGAGTCCGTCCTTCTCGGGCTTGAGCGTGCGGTAGTTGATGGTCTCCGGCTTCTTGACCTCGCCGTGGCTCCACTGACGGATGTCGTCAGCGGTAGCCAGACCGATCCGGAGCTCGTCGAAGAAGTTGACGTCGAGCACTATGCGTCAATCCCTCTCAGGGTTGTAAGTCTTGGGGTCTGGAACGGGGGTCCTGGGGCCGGCCGGGGGTTCATCGCTGAACCCCCGGTCCGGACTCCCGTCAGACCTCTTCGACGCTGCTCGGCTCGCGCCGGGACAGGTCGATACCGAGCTCCTCCGCTGCGCGGAAGACGTCCTCGTCGGTGTCGCGCATCTCGATGGACATGCCGTCCGAGGAGAGCACCTCCACGTTGAGGCACAGGGACTGCATCTCCTTGATGAGCACCTTGAAGGACTCGGGGATGCCGGGCTCAGGGATGTTCTCGCCCTTGACGATGGCCTCGTAGACCTTCACGCGGCCGGTCACGTCGTCGGACTTGATCGTCAGCAGCTCCTGGAGGGCGTACGCGGCGCCATAAGCCTCCAGCGCCCACACCTCCATCTCACCGAAGCGCTGGCCACCGAACTGGGCCTTACCACCCAGCGGCTGCTGGGTGATCATCGAGTAGGGACCGGTCGACCGAGCGTGCAGCTTGTCGTCGACCAGGTGGTGGAGCTTGAGGATGTACATGTACCCGACGGAGATCGGGTCCGGGAACGGCTCGCCGGAGCGGCCGTCGAAGAGACGCGCCTTACCGGTCGGGAGCACCATGCGCTCGCCGTCGCGGTTCGGGATGGTGTGCTGGAGCAGACCCGCGAGCTCGTCCTCACGCGCACCGTCGAAGACCGGGGTGGCGACGTTGGTGCCGGGGGCGACCTTGTCGGCGCCGATCACCTGGAGGCGCTGCGCCCACTCGTCCGCGAGGCCGGAGACGTCCCAGCCGCGGCTGGCGAGCCAGCCGAGGTGGATCTCCAGGACCTGTCCCGGGTTCATTCGGGACGGGACACCCAGCGGGTTGAGGATGATGTCGACCGGGGTGCCGTCCTCCAGGAACGGCATGTCCTCGATCGGCAGGATCTTCGAGATGACGCCCTTGTTGCCGTGACGGCCGGCGAGCTTGTCACCGTCGGTGATCTTGCGCTTCTGGGCGACGTAGACGCGGACCAGCTGGTTCACGCCCGGGGGAAGCTCGTCGCCCTCCTCGCGGTCGAAGACGCGGACGCCGATGATCTTGCCGATCTCGCCGTGCGGCACCTTCAGCGAGGTGTCACGGACCTCACGGGCCTTCTCACCGAAGATCGCGCGGAGCAGGCGCTCCTCCGGGGTCAGCTCGGTCTCACCCTTGGGCGTGACCTTGCCGACGAGGATGTCGCCGGCGACGACCTCGGCACCGATACGGATGATGCCGCGCTCGTCGAGGTCGGCGAGGACCTCCTCGGAGACGTTCGGGATGTCCCGGGTGATCTCCTCCGGGCCGAGCTTGGTGTCACGGGCGTCGACCTCGTGCTCCTCGATGTGGATCGAGGAGAGGACGTCGTCCTGCACGAGGCGCTGCGACAGGATGATCGCGTCCTCGTAGTTGTGACCCTCCCACGGCATGAACGCCACGAGCAGGTTCTTGCCGAGCGCCATCTCGCCGTCTTCGGTGGCGGGACCGTCGGCGAGGACCTGGCCCTCGATCACGCGGTCGCCCTCGTCGACGACGACCTTCTGGTTGACCGAGGTGCCCTGGTTCGAGCGCGAGAACTTGTGCAGGCGGTACGTGATGTACGTGCCGTCGTCGTTGGCGACCGTGACGTAGTCGGCCGACAGCTCCTGGACGACACCGTCCTTCTCGGCCTTGAGCACGTCGCCGGCGTCGGTGGCACAGCGGTACTCCATGCCGGTGCCGACGAGCGGGGCCTCCGACTTGATCAGCGGCACCGCCTGACGCATCATGTTCGCGCCCATGAGGGCACGGTTGGCGTCGTCGTGCTCGAGGAACGGGATCATGGCCGTCGCGACCGACACCATCTGGCGCGGCGAGACGTCCATGTAGTCCACCTCGGACGGCAGGACGTAGTCGACCTCGCCGCCACGCTTGCGCACCAGGACGCGGTTCTCGGTGAGCCGCATGTCGTCGTTGAGCGCGGCGTTGGCCTGCGCGATGACGAAGCGGTCCTCCTCGTCGGCGGTGACGTAGTCGACCTCGTCGGTGACCTGGCCGTCGACGACCTTGCGGTACGGCGTCTCGATGAAGCCGAACGCGTTGACGCGGCCGTACGAGGCGAGCGAACCGATCAGACCGATGTTCGGGCCTTCGGGGGTCTCGATCGGGCACATACGTCCGTAGTGGGACGGGTGCACGTCTCGGACCTCGAAGCCGGCCCGCTCACGGGACAGACCACCAGGGCCCAGCGCCGAGAGACGACGCTTGTGCGTCAGACCCGACAGCGGGTTGTTCTGGTCCATGAACTGGGACAGCTGGCTGGTGCCGAAGAACTCCTTGATGGAGGCGACGACCGGCCGGATGTTGATCAGGGTCTGCGGCGTGATCGCCTCGACGTCCTGGGTGGTCATGCGCTCACGCACGACGCGCTCCATACGAGCCAGACCCGTGCGGACCTGGTTCTGGATGAGCTCGCCGACGTTGCGCAGACGACGGTTGCCGAAGTGGTCGATGTCGTCGGTCTCGACGACGATCTCGTTGCCGTTCTCGCCGATCGTCTCGGTCTCGCCCGCGTGGAGCTTGACCAGGTACTTGATCGTGGCGATGACGTCGTCGGTGGTGAGCACGCCGGCGTCCAGCGGCTCGTCGGCGCCGAGCTTCTTGTTCACCTTGTAGCGGCCGACCTTCGCGAGGTCGTAGCGCTTCGGGTTGAAGTAGAGGTTCTCGAGCAGCGTCTGAGCGGCCTCACGGGTCGGCGGCTCGCCCGGACGCAGCTTGCGGTAGATGTCGAGCAGCGCGTCGTCCTGGCCCTGGGTGTGGTCCTTCTCCAGGGTGGCGCGCATGGACTCGTACTCGCCGAACTCCTGCAGGATCTGCTCGGTGGTCCAGCCGAGAGCCTTCAGCAGAACGGTGACCGACTGCTTGCGCTTGCGGTCGATGCGGACACCGACCAGGTCGCGCTTGTCGATCTCCATCTCCAGCCAGGCACCCCGGGACGGGATGATCTTGGCGGAGAAGATGTCCTTGTCGGACGTCTTGTCGATCGAGGAGTCGAAGTAGACGCCCGGCGATCGGACCAGCTGCGACACGACGACACGCTCGGTGCCGTTGATGACGAAGGTGCCCTTGTTGGTCATGAGCGGGAAGTCGCCCATGAAGACCGTCTGAGACTTGATCTCGCCGGTCTCGTTGTTGGTGAACTCGGCGGTGACGAAGAGCGGGGCGCCGTACGTGAAGTCACGGTCCTTGCACTCGTCGATCGAGTTCTTCGGCGGCTCGAAGCGGTGGTCGCGGAAGGTCAGCGACATCGACCCGGAGAAGTCCTCGATCGGCGAGATCTCCTCGAAGATCTCTTCCAGGCCGGACTTCGTGGGGACGTCCTGTCCCGACTCAAGGGCAGCCTCGACGCGAGCCTTCCAGGCGGCGTTACCGAGCAGCCAGTCAAAGCTCTCGGTCTGCAGCGCGAGGAGGTTCGGAACCTCGAGGGGCTCCTTGATCTTTGCAAAGGAGATGCGCAGCGGGGCGGTGCTTGCGCCGTTGTTCGTATTGGTCGAGGCGTTGCGCGAGGCGGCCAAGAGGGGGTCCTTCCGAGGGCTCGGACTCACTACGCGCGTACCGGTCCCCAGCAATGCTTTGCGGCAGACTTTTCCTGAGATGACCAAAAGGCCAGTTCAGACGGGGTCGGTCCACGAAGCGGATGCGAAGGTATGCCCCTGGTGACGGGCAGAGGGCAGCTAACAGGCAGCGCAAAGGGTCAGTGTAGCCACTTGGCTCACTGATGTCCAGGGCGAATAATTCGCGACCCTCGTTGCTCTCAACTCCGCGCTACTCGCGCCGTGCGGCGCACCTCGATACTGCCCGTTCGGTCGTCGATCCATGCCTCGGATACGGATCGTTGTGACGACGCGTCCTGAGAATTGCGCGCTGCGTGCGGTTCGTCAAGGCCCCCCGGTCTGCGGGGCGCACGGCGAAGATCACCATACTCCGCTTCCGGCGGCCCTCACGGACCCCGCCACGCCCTTCCCGGGGAACGCCGAAAGGCGACCACCCACAAGGGTGATCGCCTTTCGGTGCTCCCGCGTTACACGGGGGCAGGAGTCAGCTCAGCGAGCCGAAACGGTCTTACTTGACCGTGACGGAGGCGCCGGCGGCCTTGAGGGACTCGGCAGCCTTCTCGGCGGCCTCCTTCGCGACCTTCTCGAGGACCGGCTTCGGGGTGCCGTCGACGAGGTCCTTGGCCTCCTTGAGGCCCAGGGAGGTGAGCTCACGCACGACCTTGATGACCTGGATCTTCTTGTCGCCGGCACCCTCGAGGATGACGTCGAACTCGTCCTGCTCGGCCTCGGGCTCGGCGGCAGCGCCACCCACGGCGGGGCCGGCAACGGCGACGGCCGCGGCGGCGGTGACGTCGAACTTGTCCTCGAAGGCCTTCACGAACTCGGAGAGCTCGATGAGGGTCATCTCCTCGAACTGGGCGAGGAGGTCGTCCTGAGAGAGCTTCGCCATGATGGGCGATCCTTCCACTAATTCGGCAGGTGCCGGATGTATGTAGAGGCGGGCGTAACGGCCCGCTGCGACCCGCGCACTAGGCGGCGCGGATCAATGCGCGAGCCGAATTACTCGGCACCGCCCTGCTCGGCGAGCTTGACGCGAAGCGCCTCCGCGGTGCGGACGAACTTCGACGGCAGCGCCTGGAAGAGCGAGGCAGCCTGAGACTGCTTGCCCTTGAACGCGCCGGCCAGCTTGCTGAGCAGAACCTCGCGGGACTCGAGGTCCGCAAGCTTCTTGATCTCATCGGCGGTCAGCGCCTTACCGTCAAGGACACCGCCCTTGATGATGAGGTTCGGGTTCTCCTTGGCGAAGTCACGAAGACCCTTCGCCGACTCCACCGGGTCACCGGTGATGAAGGCAGCGCCCGTCGGACCGGTGAACTGGTCGTCGAGCGAGGTGATCCCGGCCTCGTTGGCCGCAATCTTGGTCAGCGTGTTCTTCACCACGGCGTACTGGGCGTTCTCACCGAGCGAACGACGCAGCGTCTTGAGCTGCGCAACGGTGAGACCCCGGTACTCGGTCAGCACAACGGCGCTCGAGCTCTGGAACTTGTCCTTGAGCTCGGCTACCGCGGCAGCCTTGTCGGGCCTTGCCATGAGCGTCGGCCTCCTTCCGGGTGATGGGACCGCGCGGAAGGGGCTGAACAAAACAAAACGCCCCGGCGCAGGCGCACGGGGCTGAGCTCGACCGAATCACAAGGAGTCGGGAACTCTTCCACAGTCACCTGCGCGGGTCGTCCGCATCTCAGCGAATCCTTCGGCCACCGCACCCTTAATGGGAGCAGCGACGACCAGCGGTCTTTGGCTTCTGTGGAAGCGTACGTGACGGGGTGCGGTTCGGGCAAATCAGCCCTGGCCGGCGTCCTCGCCGAGGCCCTCGAGCATCTCCATGAAGTCGAAGGTGTCCTTGGCCGGCGGGGCCTCGACGCTCGTCTTCGTGCCGTAGTCGGAGTAGAAGGCGGTCATGTTCATCTTGCCCTCGGGCATCTTCATGCCGACGACCATCTTGACCGGGTAGCCGTCGCCGTTGACCCAGAGCTCGGTGTCGTAGCCCTTGATCCCCGACTCCTTCATGGTCGCGACGAGCTTGTCGCGGTCCGCCTTCGGGAGGCCGTCGAGGCTCTTGTTGGCGTTCAGCATGTCCTCGAAGGCGATCGAGCCCTTGTAGTGCTGGGCGTCGACGCCCTCGACCTTCTCCGGGCCGATGTGCTTGATGCCCGGGGCCTCGAGGAGGAGCGCGAGCTGCTGGGCCGGGTCCTGGTTCATGCCGCCCAGGCCCTGCGACATCGACTTCCCCAGGACGGCGTCGGACTCCTTCGCCATCCCGGCGAAGTCCATCTTCATCCAGCGCTTGCCGTCCATCTCGGCGGCCTGCTCGGCGCCCATGTCCATGTACATGACGTCGTCACGCATGATCATGCGGATCTTCTCGGGCATTCCCGCGGCATCCGCGCCGGCGAACATGCCCCCGGACATGGTCACGTCCATCGCGGCCGGGTCCCAGCCCTGCACCCCGGTCATGGTGGTGGTGCCGGAGCCCGGGCCGGCACCCGTCATCTCGATCGTCATCCGGATCTTCGCGGCCTTGGCCTCGGAGGTCTTCGTGTACGCGGCCTGGATGACCTTGGTGACGTCCTCCAGGCTCTGCGTCTGCGGCTTGGCGGGCGCGTCGGCCGCCTTCGTACCGTCGTCCTGACAGCCCGCGACACCCGTCACGACGGCCGTGGCCGTCAGGGCGACGCCCGCGCGCTTCCATGCGGACATGCTCATGAGTGTTCCCCACCCCTTGATCAACGTCTTTACGGTTCTTTGAACCGTAACAAAGAACAGGCCCCCGCCTCTCCGAGAAGAGGCGAGGGCCTGTTGACCACTCAGTGAACCGGTGAGGTTCAGACCGCGGCCGGGTCCTCCTCGACGAGGAGGTTACGGGTGCGGTTGGAGTCCAGCGGGATGCCGGGGCCCATGGTCGTCGTCAGGGTCGCCTTCTTGATGTAGCGGCCCTTGGCGGCGGACGGCTTCAGACGGAGGATCTCCTCCAGCGCCGCGGCGTAGTTCTCGACCAGCTTCGTCTCGTCGAAGGAGACCTTGCCGATGATGAAGTGCAGGTTCGAGTGCTTGTCGACGCGGAACTCGATCTTGCCGCCCTTGATGTCGTTGACAGCCTTCGCGACATCGGGGGTGACGGTGCCGACCTTGGGGTTCGGCATGAGACCACGCGGGCCGAGGACGCGGCCGAGGCGGCCGACCTTGCCCATGAGGTCCGGGGTGGCCACAACGGCGTCGAACTCGTTCAGGCGGTTGCCCTTGGAGATCTCGTCGATGAGCTCGTCGGAACCGACGATGTCGGCGCCAGCGGCGATCGCGGCCTCGGCACGGTCACCGGTCGCGAAGACCAGGACCCGGGCGGTCTTACCGGTGCCGTGCGGGAGGTTCACGGTGCCACGGACCATCTGGTCGGCCTTGCGCGGGTCGACGCCCAGGCGGAAGGCGACCTCGACGGTGCCGTCGAACTTGGTGGCGGCGGTGTCCTTGGCGAGACGGACGGCCTCGAGGGGAGCGTAGTTCCGCTCGCGGTCGACCTTGGCGTCCGCGCTGCGGAGAGCCTTGCTGCGCTTCACTTCTTCTCCTGTTGGTTCAGGTGTGGAGTCGTGGTGCGGGCCAGCGCCGGCCCTACCACTGAGGTCACAAGGGGGGTGATCAGCCCTCGACGGTGATGCCCATGGAACGGGCGGTACCGGCGATGATCTTGGACGCGGCGTCCAGGTCATTGGCGTTCAGGTCGGGCAGCTTGACCGTGGCGATCTCGCGGACCTGAGCGGCCGTGAGCTTCGCGACCTTGGTCTTGTGCGGCTCGCCGGAGCCCTTGTCCACACCAGCGGCCTTGAGGATCAGCTTCGCGGCCGGCGGAGTCTTGGTGATGAAGGTGAAGGTGCGGTCCTCGTAGACCGTGATCTCCACCGGCACGACCATGCCACGCTGCGACTCGGTCGCGGCGTTGTAGGCCTTGCAGAACTCCATGATGTTGACGCCGTGCTGACCCAGCGCGGGGCCGACCGGCGGGGCCGGGTTGGCCGCACCAGCGTTGATCTGGAGCTTGATAAGCCCCGTGACCTTCTTCTTCTTGGGAGGCATTGCTCTCTCCGGGTCCTAGTGAGAGTGTTCAGCCCGCCTTCCGGTCATCCGGATGCAGGCATACCGCACAACGATAACGGGTATAGACGCGCGGCTAAAAACCGAGCAGGTCAGAGCGGCTGCGAGAGCCACTCTGACCTGGTCGGAAGACGGTGAGATCAGTTCTTCTGGATCTGGTCGAAGCTGAGCTCGACCGGGGTCTCGCGACCGAAGATCTCGACGAGGCCCTTGACCTTCTTCGAGTCCGGGTTGATCTCGTTGATCGTGGCCTGGAGGGTCGCGAAGGGACCGTCCGTGACCGTGACCGAGTCGCCGACCTCGAAGTCCAGCACCTGGACCTCCAGCTTGCGGGCCGGAGCCGGCTTGCCCTCGGCCTCGGCGGCCTCGCGGGCGGCCTTCTCCTCGGCCTCCGGGGCGAGCATCTTGACGATCTCGTCCAGGGTCAGCGGGTACGGGTCGTAGGCGTTGCCCACGAAGCCGGTGACGCCGGGGGTGTTGCGGACGACGCCCCAGGACTCGTTCGTCAGGTCCATGCGGACGAGAACGTAGCCGGGAAGCTTGTTCTGCTTGACGTTCTTCCGCTCGCCGCCCTTGATCTGGACGATCTCTTCCTCGGGGACCTCGGCCTGGTAGATGAAGTCCTCGACGTTGAGCGAGACGGCACGCTGCTCGAGGTTGGCCTTCACGCGCTTCTCGTAGCCCGCGTAGGTGTGGATGACGTACCACTCGCCGGGAAGGGTGCGGAGTTCCTCGCGGAGCGCGGCGACCGGGTCGACCGGGGCGGCCGGCTCGGCCTCCTCCTCGGTCTCGTCCGCGGCGTCCTCGACCTCGACGGACTCCTCGTCGTCGGACTCGTCGGACTCGTCCGACTCGCCTTCCTCGGCCTCGACGTCGGCGTCGGACTCCTCGTCGGAATCCTCGGTCTCTTCGGCCTCCGCCTCGTCCTCGTCCTCGACGTGGAGAGCGGCTTCCTCGGCGGCTTCGCCCGCAGCGTCGTCAGCAGCGTCGGCCTGGTCCTCGTCGGCGGCCTCGACGATGTCCAGCTCGTCCTCGACGGGCTCGGACTCGAAGGCGTCGTTCAGGTTCGCGTCAGACACGGTGGCTGCTTCTTCCTGCGATACAGATGGGGTGGAACAAAAAGTCAGCCGAAGACGTACTTGACTGCTTCCTGGAAGCCATAGTCAATCACGGTGACAAGGCCGATCATGATGACGACGAAGATAATCACCACAGTGGTGTACGACGTCAGCTGGCTACGAGTGGGCCAGACGACCTTGCGGAGCTCCGCGACGATCTGGCGGTAGAAGAGCGCGAGACGGCCCAGGGGGCCCTTCTTGCCGCGCTTGCCGCCCTTACGAGCCTTCTTCTTCGACTCTGCGGCCTCGTCATCGGCATCAGGCATGTCGATGGAGCCTACGGCGTCCGTCACGATCTCTCACCTGATTCCGGGTCGGCCGTGCCGCGCCCGGGTGGAGCCGCACGGCGGTGCAATGAAGTACGTACATGCGCACAACACCTGGCGGTGTGTGTAGCAGGGCCGGAGGGACTTGAACCCCCAACCGCCGGTTTTGGAGACCGGTGCTCTACCAATTGAGCTACGACCCTTTGTTGGTGTCCCTCAACCTACCGCATCGTGAGATGTGGTCGGTGCGGGCCAACGAGCAGTGAGCATACGTGGTCATGGGGGTCCGCGTCGAACAGAAACCACGCCGACCTGCCGCAGGACGCGCGTACGACCGGGAATGACCGTTCCTGTCCGGTCCGTGAAACCTGTGTGCCGGGCTCCGAGCCTGTCTGGGACGATGGGCCGCATGAGCGCTGCTACCCCTCCCACCGAGCGTCGGGTCTCCGCCCGGATCGGTGCGATCTCCGAGTCCGCCACCCTCGCCGTCGATGCCAAGGCCAAGGCCCTCAAGGCCGCCGGACGCCCGGTGATCGGTTTCGGCGCCGGTGAGCCCGACTTCCCGACTCCCGACTACATCGTCGAGGCGGCCGTCGAGGCCTGCAGGAACCCGAAGTACCACCGCTACACGCCGGCCGGCGGTCTGCCCGAGCTGAAGGCCGCGATCGTCGCCAAGACGCTGCGCGACTCCGGCTACGAGGTCGACGCCTCCCAGGTCCTGGTGACCAACGGCGGCAAGCAGGCGATCTACGAGGCCTTCGCCGCGATCCTCGACCCGGGCGACGAGGTCATCGTCCCGGCTCCGTACTGGACGACGTACCCCGAGTCGATCCGCCTCGCCGGCGGCGTCCCGGTGGAGGTCGTGGCCGACGAGACCACCGGCTACCGGGTCTCGGTGGAGCAGCTGGAGGCCGCCCGTACGGAGAAGACCAAGGTCGTCCTCTTCGTGTCGCCCTCCAACCCGACCGGCGCGGTGTACCCCGAGGCCGACGCCGAGGCGATCGGCCGCTGGGCCGTCGAGCACGGCCTGTGGGTGCTGACCGACGAGATCTACGAGCACCTGGTCTACGGCGACGCGAAGTTCACCTCGCTGCCGACGATCGTGCCCGAGCTGCGCGACAAGTGCATCGTGGTCAACGGTGTGGCGAAGACGTACGCGATGACGGGCTGGCGCGTCGGGTGGATCGTGGGCCCGAAGGACGTCGTGAAGGCCGCGACGAACCTCCAGTCGCACGCCACGTCCAACGTGAGCAACGTCGCGCAGATCGCCGCCCTCGCCGCCGTCGCGGGCAACCTGGACGCGGTCGCGGAGATGCGCACCGCCTTCGACCGGCGCCGCCAGACCATCGTGCGGATGCTGAACGAGATCGAGGGCGTGTACTGCCCGACGCCGGAGGGCGCGTTCTACGTGTACCCCTCGGTGAAGGCGCTGCTCGGCAAGGAGATCCGCGGCAAGCGCCCGGAGACCTCGGTCGAGCTCGCGGCCCTCATCCTCGACGAGGCCGAGGTCGCGGTCGTCCCGGGCGAGGCCTTCGGCACGCCGGGCTACCTGCGCCTGTCGTACGCGCTGGGCGACGAGGACCTGGTGGAGGGCGTGTCCCGCATGCAGAAGCTCCTCGCCGAGGCGACCGACTGACATCAGTCCTTGCCGCGGGCCCCCGGTTCTTCGGAACCGGGGGCCCGTTTTTGCGTTCTAGCAAGGTCCCGATCGGGGAAAGGGGGTGCCTTGGTCCATTCGGGTGCGGCAGGATCGGCCAATGGAGCACGTTCGCGACATCACCCTGCTGCCCAAGGCCCATCTGCACCTGCACTTCACCGGTTCGATGCGGCCCACGACGCTCATCGAGCTGGCCGACAAGTACGGCGTCCACCTCCCCGAGGCACTGAGCAGCGGCACGCCTCCCAAGCTGCGGGCGACCGACGAACGCGGCTGGTTCCGCTTCCAGCGCCTGTACGACATCGCGCGCTCCTGCCTGCGCGAGCCCGACGACATCCGGCGGCTCGTCCGCGAGGCGGCCGAGGAGGACGTCAGGGACGGCTCCGGGTGGCTGGAGATCCAGGTCGACCCCACCTCGTACGCGCCGCTGCTGGGCGGGCTGATCGCGGCCATGGAGATCATCCTCGACGCGGTCGACTCGGCCGCCCGGGAGACCGGGCTCGGGATGCGGGTCCTCGTCGCGGCGAACCGGATGAAGCATCCCCTGGAGGCGCGGACGCTCGCGCGGCTCGCGGTGCGGTACGCGGACCGGGGCGTGGTCGGCTTCGGGCTCTCCAACGACGAGCGGCGCGGCATGGCTCGCGATTTCGACCGGGCGTTCTCGATCGCCCGGGACGGGGGTCTGCTCGCGGCCCCGCACGGCGGCGAGCTGACGGGCCCCGCCTCGGTACGGGACTGCCTGGACGATCTGCGGGCCTCGCGGGTCGGTCACGGGGTGCGGTCGGCGGAGGACCCGCGGCTGCTGCGGAAGCTCGCGGAGCGCGGGGTGACCTGCGAGGTCTGCCCGGCGTCGAACGTGGCGCTCGGCGTGTACGAGAGGCACGAGGACGTTCCGCTGCGGACGCTCTTCGAGGCGGGCGTGCCGATGGCGCTGGGCGCGGACGATCCGCTGCTCTTCGGCTCGCGGCTCGCCGCGCAGTACGAGATCGCCCGCCGGCACCACGGGTTCACGGACGAGGAACTGGCGGAGCTGGCCCGTCAGTCGGTGCGGGGCTCGGCGGCCCCGGAGGGCGTCCGGGCGAAGCTGCTCGCGGGGATCGACGACTGGATCACCGGCTGAACCGGCTGATCCCCCCGACCAGGGTGCGGGCGATCGAGCGCGCGAAGTCGTCGAGGGAGTCCGGCGGTCTGCCGTCCGGGGTCATCTCCCAGGCGAAGGCGCGCTGGGCGCAGGCCCCGAGGAGCAGGGAGGCGGCGGCCACGGGGTCGGCGTCGGGTCCGACGCGGCCGTGCCGCTGCTCGGCGCGCAGATAGGCGGCGAGGCCTTCGATGGGCTTGTGGGGGCCACTGCCGTACGCCCGCACGGCTTCCTCGTGGCGCCGCTTGAGCCGCGGTTCCGCGTAGAGGGAGGCGACGACCGGGAAGGTCTGCGCGTAGAAGAGCGCGGCCTGCCGGGCGATCTCGGTGAGGTTCTCCTCGACGCTTCGGCGGCCGGGGTCGGCGGCGAGCGTGTCGAGCAGTCCGCCGAGCTGGGGCAGCCGCTCGTCGAGGACCGTCAGGAACAGCTCTTCCTTGCTCGTGAAGTACTTGTAGAGCGCCGCTTCCGAGCAGCCGGCCGCCTTGGCGATCTCCTTGGTCGTGGTGCGGGCGAGCCCCACCGTCCGCATGAGGTCGCGCGCGGCGTCGACGATCCGTACGCGGGTCGGTTTCTGTTCCATGCATCCTCCAGCCACGCTTGACGCGTGAGTGAGTATCCACCCACCCTGGGGGTGAGTGAATACTTACCCACCCCGGGAGGGTGCGACATGAGGCTCACAGTCTTCGGTGCGACCGGCGGCGTCGGTCAGGAGATCGTCCGCCAGGCGCTGGCCTCGGGCCACGAGGTCACGGCGGTCGTACGGGACCCCGCGCGGCTCACCGTGAGCGGCGAGCGGCTGATCGTCCAGCGCGCCGACCTGTCCGACCCGGAGGTCCTGCGCGGGGCGGTCGCGGACCGCGACGCGGTGCTCTCGGGGCTCGGGGCCAGGTCGCCGTCGCACGCGGGGGTGGCCTCCCGGCTGACGCGCTCGGTGCTCGCGGCGATGGAGGCCGAGCGGGTCCGGCGGCTCCTGGTCGTCAGCGCGGCCCCGGTGGGCCCGGCCCCGGACGGCGAGGGCCTGCTGGACAAGGCGCTGCTCGCGGTCGTCAGCGCCGTCCTGAAGGACGTCTACGCCGATCTGCGGGTCATGGAGTCGGAGATCGCGGCGAGCAGCACCGACTGGACCTCGGTCCGCCCGCCGCGGCTGACGGACAAGCCGGCCACGGGCAGGTACCGCACGGTCGTCGGCGGCAACCCGCCCCGGGGCCGCTCCCTGGCCCGCGCGGACGTGGCCCACGCCATGCTGGCGATGGTCGACGACCCGTCGACGGTCAAGCAGGGCGTGGGCGTCGCGAACTGAGGCCTTCGACGGCCCGCCGGACCCCTAGAGGCTGACGCCCACCGTGACGGGCTCGTTGACGAGGGTGATCCCGAAGGCGTCCCGTACCCCGGCGACGACCTCGCGGGCGAGGGCGAGCAGGTCCTCGGTGGTCGCCTCGCCCCGGTTGGTGAGGGCGAGCGTGTGCTTGGTGGAGATCCGGGCGGGCCCGGTGCCGTATCCCTTGGTGAATCCGGCCCGGTCGATCAGCCAGGCCGCGGAGGTCTTCACGGTGCCGTCCTCGCCCGTCGGGAAGGCCGGCGGGGCGACGTCGGGGCCGAGCCGCCCCGCCACGCGCGCGAGGAAGGTCTCGTACTCCCCCGCCGTGAGGATCGGGTTGGTGAAGAAGGAGCCCGCGGACCAGGTGTCGTGGTCCTCCGGGTCCAGGACCATGCCCTTGCCGGCGCGGAGCCGCAGCACGGTCTCGCGGGCCTGCGAGAGCGGCACCCGGTCCCCCGCCCCGACGCCGAGCGCTCGGGCGGTCTCCGGGTACTTGATCGGGGCGGAGAGCCCCTCCGCGTCCTCCAGCTCGAAGCGGACCCGCAGCACCACGTACCGCTCGGGGGCGTCCTTGAAGCGGCTGTGCCGGTACGAGAAGGCGCACTCGGCGTTGGTGAGGGTGACGGTCTCCTCGGCGCGCCGGTCGTAGGCGACGACCTCGGTGATCGTGGCGGAGACGTCCTGGCCGTACGCGCCGACGTTCTGGATCGGGGTCGCGCCGGCCGAGCCGGGGATGCCGGCCAGGCACTCGATCCCGGCGAGCCCGGCCTCGACGGTCCGGGCCACGGCGTCCGTCCAGACCTCGCCCGCGGCGAGCTCCAGGCGCGTGCCGTCCAGGGCGAAGCCGGTGGTGGCGATGCGCAGCGCCGTGCCCTCGAAGCCCTTGTCGCCGATGACCAGGTTGGAGCCGCCGCCGATGACCAGCAGGGGGGTGCCCGCGGCGTCGGCCTCGCGGACGGCCGCGACGACCTCGTCGTCGGTGGTGGCGGTGACGAGCCGGGTGGCGGGTCCGCCGAGCCGGAAGGTGGTCAGGGGCGCGAGGGGGGCGTCGTGGAGTGGCTGCACGGGCTCAAGGGTACGAGAAAGCCCCGTATCCCCCGACGACGTCAGGGGACACGGGGCTCAGGGCATCAGGGCCTCATGGCCTCATGGCCTCATGCGAGCTCGACCACGGCACGGGACATGCCGAGGACCTTCTGCCCGGCGCTCGTCGCGGTGATGTCGACCCGCACCCGCCGGTCGTCCAGCTTCGCGGCGACCTTGGCGCTGACCTCGATGAGGGCGCCCTTGTCGTCGTTGGGGACGACGACGGGCTTGGTGAAGCGGACGCCGTACTCGACGACGGCGGCGGGGTCGCCGGTCCAGTCGGTGACGACGCGGATCGCCTCGGCCATGGTGAACATGCCGTGGGCGATGACGTCCGGGAGGCCGACCTCCACCGCGAACTTCTCGTTCCAGTGGATGGGGTTGAAGTCACCGGAGGCGCCCGCGTACCGCACGAGCGTGGCGCGGGTCACGGGGAAGCTCTGGGCGGGCAGCTCGGTGCCGACCTCGACCTCGTCGTAGGCGATCTTGGCGGTCATGGTCAGGCCCCCTCGGGTGCGCGGGAGACGAGCTTGGTCCAGGCGGTCACGACGTGCTCGCCGGAGGCGTCGTGGACCTCGCCGCGGATGTCCAGGATGTCGTTCCCGGCCATGGACTTGATCGCCTCGATGGTGGAGGTGACCGAGAGCCGGTCCCCGGCGCGTACGGGCCGGGTGTAGGCGAACTTCTGGTCGCCGTGGACCACGCGGCTGTAGTCGAGGCCGAGCTGCGGGTCCTCGATGACCTGTCCGGCCGCCTTGAACGTGATGGCGAACACAAAAGTGGGCGGGGCGATCACTTCGGAGTGCCCGAGCGCCTTGGCCGCCTCGGTGTCGGTGTACGCGGGATTGGCGTCACCGATCGCCTCGGCGAACTCGCGGATCTTCTCGCGGCCGACCTCGTAGGGCGCGGTGGGCGGATAGGTCCGGCCCACGAAGGACTGGTCGAGCGCCATGGACTCGATACCTCCTGGATTTGTTGCCGACAAACGACACGAGGCCGCCCCCTGGCGGGGACGGCCTCGTGTACGAGCCTGATTAACGCGTCTCGCGGTGTGCAGTGTGCGAGTTGCAGCGAGGGCAGTGCTTCTTCATCTCAAGACGGTCCGGGTTGTTACGCCGGTTCTTCTTGGTGATGTAGTTCCGCTCCTTGCACTCCACGCAGGCCAGCGTGATCTTCGGGCGGACGTCGGTGGCAGCCACGTGAGTGCTCCTTGGACGGATGGGACGGATGAACGCATAAAAGAGTAGCCGATCGAAGGACCGACCCCACAATCGGCTACCGTGTGTAGCGGTGACCGGACTTGAACCGGTGACACAGCGATTATGAGCCGCTTGCTCTACCGACTGAGCTACACCGCTTTGATGATCTGGATCCCGCCCGAGGGCGGGGTCCTTCTCACCAGAGCCCCAATACGGAATCGAACCGTAGACCTTCTCCTTACCATGGAGACGCTCTACCGACTGAGCTATTGGGGCGAGCGAGGAAGACATTACACGGTCTCCCGCCCATCACCCAAATCCGTTTCCCCGCGCCCCCGCGACGGTCCTCACCAGGTGCCCGCAACAGCTCTCACCAGGCGTCACGTACGCCACTCGTGGACTCATCGGTACGACTATTGCGCTCCTCCTCGAAAGGTCGGAGCGAGCCCCCCTAGGCTCGGCCCCACCTTGCGCGATCTTGATCTTGAGGAGCCTTGAGGAGCCGATGTCAGCCGACAGCAAGCAGCCCCAGCCGCCCGAGGACGGGGCCGCCACCACCGCCGACTCGACCTCGCTCCTGCTCTCCCACGCACGCCTCACCGACGGCCGGACCGTGGACGTACGGCTCGTCGGCGGGCGGATCGAGGCCGTGGGAACGGCCGGCAGCCTCAGCGCCGTCGGCGCGCGCGTCGACCTCGCCGGCTATCTGCTGCTGCCCGCCGCCGTCGAACCCCACGCGCACGCCGACACCGCCCTCTCCGCCGACACCCCGGGACCCGTCTCGTACGCCCCGGAGGAGGTGCAGCGGCGGGCCACCGAGGCCGCCCTGCTCCAGCTGGGACACGGCGCCACCGCGCTGCGCGCGCACGTACGCATCGGCGACGTCCAGGGGCTCGGCCCGCTCGAAGCCGTGCTCCAGGCCCGGCGCTCGCTGCGCGGCCTCACCGATCTCACCGCCGTCGCCGTCCCCCGGCTCCTCACCGGGGTGGCGGGCGCGGACGGGCTCGCGATGCTGCGGGACGCGGTGAAGATGGGCGCCGGCGTGGTCGGCGGCTGCCCGGACCTCGACCCCGACCCGGCGGGGTACGTGGAGGCGGTCCTGGAGGTCGCGGCCGAGCAGGGCTGCCCGGTCGACCTCCACACCGACGGGGACGACCCGGCCCGGCTCGCCCGGCTCGCGGCGATGGCCGGCGGGCTGCGGCCCGGGGTGACGATCGGGCCGTGCGCCGGGCTCGGCCGACTCCCCTCCGACGCGGCGCGGCGGGCGGCGGACCAGCTGGCGGCGGCCGGGGTGACGGTGATGTGCCTGCCGCAGGGCGGCTGCGGCGGTACGGAGCTGCGCGGCGCGGCACCGGTCCGGCTGCTGCGGGCGGCCGGGGTGCGGGTCGCCGCGGGCGGCGGGGCGCTGCGGGACGTGTCCAACCCGGTCGGGCGGGGCGACCCGCTGGAGGCGGCCTACCTCCTCGCCTCGCTCGGCGGGCTGTCGCCGCAGGAGGCGTACGCGGCGGTGAGCGCGGAGGCGCGGGCGGCGATGGGGCTGCCGGAGGTGCGGGTGGAGGCCGGTTTCCCCGCGGAGCTGCTCGCGGTGCGCGGCGAGCGGCTGGCGGGCGTGCTGTCCCTCGCGTACAGCCGGATCGTGGTGCACCGGGGGCGGGTGGTGGCCCGGACGAGCGCGGTGCGGGAGTACTGCGACTCGGCGGCGGCGCTGGACCTGCCCCGGCAGGTGCGTCCGGAGCGGCCGCCCGAGCCGGGGAGCCCTCCGGCCGGTCCCGTCGTACGGTCGTGAGTATGCGCATCGTCATCGCTGGAGGACACGGACAGATCGCCCTGCGCCTGGAGAGGCTGCTCTCGGCGGGCGGACACGAGGTCGCGGGGATCATCCGACGGCCGGAGCAGGGCGACGACCTACGGGCGGCGGGCGCCGAACCGGTCGTCCTGGACCTGGAGTCGGCGTCGGCGGAGATGGTCGCCGCCGTGCTCCAGGGCGCCGACGCGGCGGTCTTCGCGGCCGGCGCGGGCCCGGGCAGCTCGGTGGACCGCAAGGACACGGTGGACCGCGCGGCGGCGGTGCTCTTCGCCGACGCGGCGGAGCGGGCGGGCGTACGGCGCTACGTCGTCGTCTCCTCGATGGGCGCGGACGCGGCGCACGCGGGCGACGAGGTCTTCGACGCCTACCTCCGCGCCAAGGGGGCCGCCGACGACGCGGTCCGCTCCCGCACGGGCCTGGACTGGACGATCCTGCGCCCCGGCTCCCTGACGAACGACGCGGGCACGGGCCTGGTCCGCCTGGAGGCCCGGACGGGCCCGGGCATGATCCCCCGCGACGACGTGGCGGCGGTCCTCGCCGAACTCCTCGACACGCCGGCGACGGCCGGTCTGACCCTGGAACTGACCAGCGGCTCGACGCCGCTCTCGGTCGCGGTGAAGGACGTGGCCGGAAACTGATCCGGGGAACCGCCCCCGGAAACGAGTGAAGGTCCCCGGTGCAAGCACCGGGGACCTTCTTCGCGTGGCGACGCCAGGATTCGAACCTGGGTAGGCTAAGCCGACGGATTTACAGTCCGCTCCCATTGGCCACTCGGGCACATCGCCATGAGATCGCTGCCGTGGAGCCGCTTTCGCGGTGTTCCGTGGCAACGACGTAAACAATACCTGATCCCGGGGGGTGCTTCGCCACCGGATTGATCAGCCGTTCGGGGCGTGGTGAACCCCCTAGGCTTTGGGCTGTACCCCACAGCATCCGAGCAAGGAGCCACGAGTCATGGCCGACTCCAGTTTCGACATCGTGTCCAAGGTCGAGCGGCAGGAGGTCGACAACGCCCTCAACCAGGCCGTGAAGGAGATCTCCCAGCGCTACGACTTCAAGGGCACCAACGCCTCGATCTCCTGGTCCGGCGAGAAGATCCTCATGCAGGCGAACGGCGAGGAGCGCGTCATGGCGATCCTCGACATCTTCCAGTCCAAGCTGATCAAGCGCGGGATCTCGCTGAAGTCGCTGGACGTCGAGGGTGAGCCGCAGCTGTCCGGCAAGGAGTACAAGCTCTTCGCGTCGGTCGTCGAGGGCATCTCGCAGGAGAACGCCAAGAAGGTCGCGAAGGCCATCCGCGACGAGGGCCCCAAGGGCGTCAAGGCGCAGGTCCAGGGCGACGAGCTGCGGGTCAGCTCGAAGAGCCGGGACGACCTGCAGGCCGTTCAGGCGCTGCTCAAGGGCAAGGACTTCGACTTCGCCCTCCAGTACGTGAACTACCGCTGACCCGTCGAGGCTCGTGTCCGAATTCCGCCAGCCCGAGGGTCGGCGGGCCCCGCACACTGGATCGTGGAAGACCCGTGCGGGGAGAGGACCCAGTCATGACCGTGTACGCGTACGTCGACGGCCCCCTGGGCGAGATGCTGCTGGTCGGGCAGCTCGCCGAAGGGGGCCGTGCCGTGCTGCGCTCGCTGTCCCTGCCGGGGCAGAAGGGCGCCGTCGAGGTCGCGGACGGCTGGACGCGCGCGCCCGGGGCCTTCGAGGAGGTCGCCGGGCAGCTGCGGGAGTACTTCGCGGGTGACCGGGAGCGGTTCGACATCGCGTACGACCCGGGCAGCGGTACGGAGTTCCAGCGGCGCGTCTGGCGGGCCCTGGAGGAGATCCCGTACGGCACGACCGTCTCCTACGGGGAGATCGCCCGGCGCGTCGGCTCCTCGGGGGCCGGGGTGCGGGCCGTGGGCACCGCGATCGGACGCAATCCGCTGCTCGTGGTGCGGCCCTGTCACCGGGTGATCGGGGCCGACGGGAGCCTGCGCGGGTACGCCGCCGGGCTGGAGCGGAAAGAGCGGCTGCTGGGACTCGAGGGCGCTCCGGCGGGTTCAGGGTGAGCGAGGGGCTCTTCCCCCGCGAGCGGGCCACCGTCGCGCCCGGGGCCGTGCACGTGCCCGGCTGGCTGTCGCCTGCGCGGCAGCGGGAGCTGGTGGACGCCTGCCGGGAGTGGGGGCGCGGGCCGGTGCCGTACCGGCGGACCGTGCTGCCGGGTGGTGGCGTCATGTCGGTGAGTTCGCTGTGCCTGGGGCGACAGTGGGAGCCTTACCGCTACCTCGACTCGGTCGGGGTCGAGCTGCCCGGCTGGCTGGCCGCCCTGGGGCGGGAGGCACTCGTCGAGGCGTACGGGGCGGACGGGGAGGGCGGGGAGCACGGCGACTTCGCCCCGGACACCGCGCTCGTGAACTTCTACGGGCCCGGCGCGAAGATGGGCATGCACCAGGACAAGGAGGAGCGGTCCGGGGCTCCGGTCGTGTCGTTGAGCCTCGGGGACCGGTGCGTCTTCCGGTTCGGGAACGCGGAGAACCGCGGGCGGCCCTACCGGGACGTCGATCTGGCATCGGGTGATCTCTTCGTCTTCGGCCGGGCTTCGCGGTGGGTTCACCACGGGGTGCCCACGGTGTACCCGGGGACGGCCGATCCCGCGCTCGGCCTGGTCGGACGGCTCAACATCACACTGCGGGAGACCGGGTTGACCCCGCCGGGCACCCCCTAGGCTGACCCGTATGGCAGAGGAACTGCGCCGATCGCTCGGCGTCTTCGACGCGGTCGTGATCGGGCTCGGTTCGATGGTCGGCGCCGGGATCTTCGTCGCGCTCGGGCCGGCGGCCGGTGCGGCCGGGTCCGGTGCCGGGCTGCTCTGGGCGCTCGGGGTCGCCGCCGTCGTCGCGTACGCCAACGCCATGGCATCGGCCCGTCTCGCGGCCCGGTACCCCGCCTCCGGCGGCACCTATGTGTACGGTCGCGAACGTCTCGGATCCTTCTGGGGGTACCTCGCGGGCTGGGCGTTCGTCGTCGGCAAGACGGCCTCGTGCGCGGCGATGGCGCTGACGGTCGGGGCGTACGTGTGGCCGGAGTACGCGCACGCGGTGGCGGTCGCCGCAGTGGTGGCCCTGACAGCCGTCAACTACCGGGGTGTTCAGAAGTCCGCGCTGCTCACGCGGGTCATCGTGGCGCTGGTCCTCGCACTCCTCGCCTGTGTCGTCACGGTCTCCTTCGGGGCCGGCGGGGCGACGGCTCACCGGCTCGGCGGGGAGCTCACGGCGGGTGGGGTTTTCCAGGCCGCAGGTTTGCTCTTCTTCGCATTCGCGGGGTACGCACGCATCGCCACGCTCGGCGAGGAGGTGCGCGACCCGGCCCGCACGATCCCCCGGGCGGTACCGGTCGCCCTCGGGATCGCACTCGCCGTGTACGCGGCGGTCACGGTGAGCGTGCTCACCGTCCTGGGACCCACCGCCCTCGCCGACTCCCCCGCGCCGCTCGCCGACGCGGCCCGCGCGGCGGACGCGGAGTGGCTGGTGCCGCTCGTCACGGTCGGGGCGGCGGTCGCCGCGCTCGGCTCGCTGCTCTCCCTGATCCTCGGGGTGTCCCGTACGGCCCTGGCGATGGCGCGGGACGGATACCTGCCGGGCGGGCTCGCCGCCGTGCACCCCCGTTTCCAGGTGCCGCACCGGGCCGAGCTCGCCGTGGGCGCGCTGGTGGCGGTGGTGGCGGCGACCGTGGACGTGCGGGGCGCGATCGGCTTCTCGTCCTTCGGCGTGCTCGTCTACTACGGGATCGCGAACGCCTCCGCGTGGACCCTGGGCACCAGGCACCGGCCGCTCGCCGGGCTGGGGCTCGTCGGCTGCGCGGTGCTCGCCTTCGCGCTGCCGCTCGGCTCCGTCCTCGCGGGGTCGGGGGTGCTCGCGGTGGGGGTCGTGGCGTGGGCGGTCAGCCGAGGACGACCCGTACCCCCGCGTCCGTGAGGCCGTCGGCGATCTCCTGGAAGGTGGCCGGGCGGTATCAGCGGGCCGCGTACGCCTGGTCCGTCCGGACGATCTCCTTGCCGAGCGGGAGCAGCGAGACCGGGATCAGCTTGAAGTTCGCGATGCCGAGCGGGATGCCGATGATCGTGATGCAGAGGGCGATGCCGGTGGCGATGTGGCCGAGGGCGAGCCACCAGCCGGCGAGGATCAGCCACAGCACGTTGCCGACGCAGGAGGGGGCGCCCGCGTCGCGGCGGTCGACGACCGTGTACCCGAAGGGCCACAGGGCGTAGATGCCGATGCGGAACGCGGCGAGACCGAAGGGGATGCCGATGATCGTGATGCAGAGCAGGACGCCCGCGAGCATGTAGCCCAGGAACATCCAGAATCCGCAGAGGATCAGCCAAATGACGTTGAGGATCGTCTTCACGGGCGTCGACCTGCCATCTGTTCGAGCCGGGCGATGCGCTCGCCCATCGGCGGATGGGTGGAGAACATCTTGGACATCCCCTGACCGGGGCGGAACGGGTTGGCGATCATCATGTGGCTCGCGGTCTCGATCCGGGGCTCGGCGGGGAGCGGCAGCTGCTTGGTGCCGGCTTCCAGCTTCCGCAGGGCGCTGGCCAGGGCGAGCGGGTCGCCGGTGAGCTGGGCGCCGGAGGCGTCGGCCTCGTACTCGCGGGAGCGGGAGATGGCGAGCTGGATGACCGAGGCGGCGATCGGGCCGAGGATCATGACCAGAAGCATGCCGAGCAGCCCCGGGCCGTCGTCGTCGTTGGAGCGGCCGACGGGGATCAGCCAGGCGAAGTTGACCAGGAACATGATCACGGAGGCGAGCGCTCCGGCGACCGAGGAGATGAGGATGTCCCGGTTGTAGACGTGGCTCAGCTCGTGGCCGATGACCCCGCGCAGCTCGCGCTCGTCGAGGATCGCGAGGATGCCCTCGGTGCAGCAGACGGCGGCGTTGCGCGGGTTCCGGCCGGTGGCGAAGGCGTTGGGCGCCTGGGTCGGCGAGATGTAGAGCCGCGGCATCGGCTGGCGGGCCTGGGTGGAGAGCTCGCGCACCATCCTGTACAGCGCGGGGGCCTCGAACTCGCTGACCGGGCGGGCACGCATGGCCCGCAGCGCCATCTTGTCGCTGTTCCAGTAGGCGTACGCGTTGGTGCCGAGCGCCACGAAGAGCGCGACGATCAGCCCCGTACGTCCGAAGAAGCTGCCGATGACGATGATGAGGGCGGAGAGCCCTCCGAGGAGGACGGCGGTCCTCAGCCCGTTGTGCCGGCGGTGCACGGTACGCCCTCCAAGTGGTGCGGCAGGGGAACCCTTTGCTTCGTGGTGGTCCACTCGTCCAGTGGACCCTCCCGTACTGGTCAACGCCAGGCGGGAGGCTCGGGTTCCCCCGGCCGTACCGGGGCGGCCATGGGCCGTTCGGGTGATGTGGGTGGTGCCGGTGCTGCCGGTGCTGCGGGTGGTGCCGGTGGTGCCGGTGTCTAGCGCTGGGCCGGGACCGGGGCCATCTCCAGGGATTCGTCGAGCTTCGCCAGGATGTCGGCCACCGGCTCGACCTCGCTGGTGCAGTGGGCGCAGCGGGAGGCGATGGCCGGGATCTCGGTGTAGCAGCGGGGGCAGTCGCGCTTCTCGGACTTCGGGTCGGCGGCCTCCTCCTTCACGAACCTCTCCTGGACCTTCGCCAGCGGGGCGACGATCAGGAAGTAGAGGACCGCGGCCGTGATGACGAAGGCTATGGCGGCGGAGATGGCGAGGCCGTAGGGGAAGACGGTCTTGCCGACGCTGAACTTCGCCTCGCTGAAGTCACCGACGGAGCCGGTGGCGAGCCCGATGAGCGGGGTGATGAAGGCCTTGCTGAAGCCCGTGACGACGGCCGTGAACGCCGTTCCGACGGCCAGACCGATGGCCATCGAGATGACGTTCCCGCGAAGTATGAAGTCCTTGAATCCGTTCAGCACGGGTGTTGCTCCTCGGTGTTGCTCTGTGGGGGTGGCTCTGTGGGGGGTCAGAAAAGGCTGTCCGAGGCGAAGCGGAGGGCGAACTGCGGGTAGCCCGACAGCACGACTCCGGCGACGGCGGTCAGCACGATCGCCAGGGTGATCGGCGCGGGGACCTTGTGGGGGGCGGTGGCCCCTTCCAGCGGGGCCCCGTCCGGCGCGGCCCGCTCCGGTGTGCGGAAGAGCAGGGCCGTCCAGCGCAGGTAGTAGTACAGCGCGATCACGACGTTGACGGCCATGATCACGGCCAGCCAGCCCAGGCCCGCGTCGACGGCCGCCGAGAAGACGGTCACCTTGGCGAAGAGGCCGATGATACCCGGGGGCAGTCCGGCCAGATTCAGGAGGAAGAAGCCGAGGGCGAGCGCGGTGGCGGGGCTGGTCGCGTACAGGCCCCGGTAGTCCGCGATGCGGTTCCGGGGGTGGGTACGGGCGACGAGGGCGACGACCGCGAAGGCGCCGAGGTTCACGACGGCGTACATCAGGGCGTACGCGACGGTGGCGCCGATCTGGTCGTCGCTGGAGTACGCGGCGGCGGCGATCGGCACCAGGAGGTAGCCGGCCTGGGCGACGGAGGACCAGGCGAGCAGCCGGACCGCGCTCCACGCGCGCGTGGAGACCTGGCGGAGGGCGGCGACGTTGCCGACGGTCATGGTGAGCGCGGCGAGGACGGCGAGCGCCGGGCCCCAGACGTCCGCGTACGAGGGGAAGGCGACGACCGTCACGAGGATGAGTCCGGTGAAGCCGACGGCCTTGCCGACCACCGAGAGGTAGGCGGCGACGGGCAGCGGCGCACCGACGTAGGTGTCGGGGACCCAGAAGTGGAAGGGGACGGCCGCCGTCTTGAAGGCGAAGCCGACGAGGGTGAGGGCGACGCCCGCCTCGGAGAGCGTCTGGAGCTGCCCGGGGACGTCGTCGAGGCGCTGGGCGATCTCCGTGAGGTGGAGGGTGCCGGTCGCCGCGTACACGAAGCTGACGCCGAGCAGGGTGACGGCGGTCGCGGTGACGGAGGAGAGGAAGAACTTCAGGGCGGCCTCGCCGGACATGCGGTCGCCGCGCTTGAGGCCGACGAGCGCGAAGGCGGGCAGCGAGGCCACTTCGAGGGCGACGACGAGGGTCGCGAGGTCGCGGGAGGCGGGCAGCAGGGCGGCGCCGGCGGCCGAGGAGAGCAGCAGGAACCAGAACTCGCCGGCCGGGAGCTTCTGGCGGGTCGCGTCCATGGAGAGGAGCGCGGTGAGCAGCGCGCCGCCGAGGACGAGCAGCTGGATGACGAGCGTGAAGTGGTCCGCGGTGTAGCTGCACGCTCTGACCTGGGCCTCGGGGGTGAGGCAGAAGGTGGAGCGGTCGCCGGCCCGCAGCGGGACGAGGAGGGCGAGGGCGGCGGTGAGGCCGCCGATCGCGGTCCAGCCGAGGAGCTGCTTGCGCTCCGGGGGGACGAAGAGGTCGGCGACGAGGACGACGAGGGCGACCACGGCCGTGAGGGTGGGGGGCGCGATCGTGAGCCAGTCGACGGACTGGACGAGCGACGACGTCACTGGGTGCCTCCGGCGAGGAGCTTCTGGACGGCCGGGTCGGTGAGGCCGAGGAGGACGGCGGGCCAGAGTCCGGCGAGGACGGTGAGGGCGACGAGCGGGGTCCAGGCGGCGAACTCGTACCCCTGGACGTCGGCGATCGCCGTCTCCCCGGCGGGTCGGGGGCCGCCCATGCAGACGCGGCGGACGACGACGAGGAGATAGGCGGCGGTGAGGAGGGTGCCGAAGGCACCGATCGCCATGAAGGTGAGGAAGGCGGGGCGGCTGAGGCCCTCGGCCGGTTCGAAGGCGCCGAAGAGGGCGAGCATCTCGCCCCAGAAGCCGGCCAGGCCGGGAAGGCCGAGGGAGGCGACGGCGGCGAAGGCGAGGAGGGCGCCGAGGCGCGGGGCGCGGCCGTAGAGGGCCGCGCCGGTGGCGCCGGCGAGGGTGTCGAGGTCGGCGGTGCCGTAGCGGTCCTTGACCGCGCCGACCAGGAAGAAGAGCAGGCCGGTGACGAGGCCGTGGGCGATGTTGGCGAAGAGGGCGCCGTTGACCCCGGTCGGGGTCATGGTGGCGATGCCGAGGAGGACGAAGCCCATGTGCCCGACGGAGGAGTACGCGATGAGGCGCTTGAGGTCGCCCTTGCCGCCGGGGCGCGCGAGGGCGAGGCAGGCGAGCGATCCGTAGATGATCCCGGCGACGGCGAAGGCGGCGAGGTACGGGGCGAAGGTCCGCATGCCGTCGGGGGTGATCGGCAGGAGGATCCGGACGAATCCGTAGGTGCCCATCTTGAGCAGGACGCCCGCGAGGAGGACGGAGCCGACGGTCGGGGCGGCGGTGTGGGCGTCCGGGAGCCAGCTGTGCAGCGGCCACATCGGGGTCTTCACGGCGAAGCCGAGACCGATCGCGAGAACGGCGATGACCTGCACGGACGTGGTCAGTCCACGGCCGTTGTCGGTGGCGAGTGCCACCATGTCGAACGTGCCCGCCTTCACGCCGATGAGGAGCAGGCCGAGCAGCATGACGACGGAGCCGAGCAGCGTGTAGAGGATGAACTTCCAGGCGGCGGCCTGCCTGCCCTCGCCGCCCCAGCGGGCGATGAGGAAGTACATCGGGATGAGGACCATCTCGAAGGCCAGGAAGAACAGGACGAGGTCGAGGACGGCGAAGGTCGCCAGGGTGCCGGACTCCAGGACCAGGAGGAGCGCGACGAATGCCTTGGGGGAAGGCCCGCTCGGCATCTTGAAGTAGGAGTACAGCGCGCAGAGGAAGGTCAGCAGCGCGGTGAGGACCAGGAGGGGGAGGGAAATGCCGTCGACGCCGAGGTGGATGCGCACGTCGAGCGCGGGGATCCACGTGATGTCCGTCGTGGCCTGCATCTTCGACGGCTGGTCGTGGTCGAAGCCGAGCGCGAGGACGATCGCGGCCAGCAGGATCACGGCGGTGACGGTGACGCCGTGGCGGAGCACGGCCTGGTCCGGGGACTTCCCCTTCAGCCCGGGCGGCGCCGGGAGGAGGGCGGCGGCCGCGCCGAGGAGCGGGACGGCGACGATCGCCGCGAGAAGGAACTGCATCACGGATTCGCTGATATCGATCACGGCTCACGCTCCGGCGGCGGCGTTGGCGAGGGCGACTGCGGCGATCACCAGGACGACGGAGCCGGCGAGCAGGGCGCTCAGGTAGGTCTGCACGTTGCCGGTCTGGGCGCGGCGGACGAGCCAGCCGAGCCCCTTGGCGGTGTCGCCCGCGCCGCGGACGTAGGTGTCGACGACCTCGCGGTCCAGGAAGCGGACCAGGGAGGCGGCGGCGAGGACGGGGCGGACGAAGGCGGTCCGGTAGACGGCGTCCAGGTGGAAGCCGTCGGCGGCGGGGCGGTACAGCGGTCCCAGGAGGGCGCGGCCGGGGTCGGCCGGGTCCGCGGCGGGGTGCGGCAGGTGCAGCGCCTCGGCCTCGACCAGGCCGCCGTCGGCGTCCGGGTGGGCGACGTGCGGGGCGGGTGCCGGCACGGGGGTCCCGGTGGTTTCGGCGGTCCCGGCGGTGGTCGTCGTGGCGGTCCCGGCGATCCCGGCGGCGGTCCTCGCGGTGAGGGTGCGCCACACCGAGTAGGTGATGACGGCGCCGGCGGCGGCGAGGCCCGTGCCGAGGACGGCCGTGGTGACGGTCGGGGTGAGGGCGTGGCCGTCGAACCAGTCGTCCAGGGAGGTGACGGTCAGGCCGAAGCCCACGGAGGGGATCGCGAGCACCCACAGGACGGTCGTCATGGCGAGCGGCTGGCGGCCGTGGTCGGGTGCCTCGGCGCCCCGGCCGCGGAAGGTCCGCAGCCACAGGCGGAGCGCGTAGGCGGCGGTGAGCAGGGCGGTCAGCAGCCCGGCGACGAGGACGGTCCAGCCGGCCCCGGCGGGGGCGACGGTCCGGTCCCCGAGCGCGGTGTGCTCGACGGCCACGAGGACGGCTTCCTTGGAGAAGAAGCCGGCGAAGGGCGGGATCGCGGCGAGCGCGAGGAGGGCGACGGTCATCGTCCAGTAGGCGTCGGGGACGCGCTTCGCGAGGCCGCTCATGCGGGACATCGCGGTGAGCGAGTTCGTCCCGGCGGCGTGGATGACCGTGCCCGCGGCGAGGAAGAGCAGCGCCTTGAAGGCGGCGTGCGAGAGGAGGTGGAAGACGGCGGCGCCGCGGTCGCCGACGGCGAGGGCGCCGGCCATGTATCCGAGCTGGCCGATCGTCGAGTAGGCGAGGACCCGCTTGATGTCGTCCTGTGCGAGCGCGGCCAGCGCCGAGCCGACCATCGTGATCGCGGCCATGACGGCGAGCACGGTCAGGGCGGCGGCGGAGGCGGCGAAGACGGGCAGCAGCCGGGCCGTGAAGTAGATGCCGGCGGCGACCATCGTCGCCGCGTGGATGAGCGCGGAGACGGGGGTGGGGCCGGCCATCGCGTCCGGGAGCCAGGTGTGCAGCGGGAACTGCGCGGACTTGCCCGCCACGCCGGCGAGCAGCAGCAGCGCGATCAGGGTGGGGTGGTCGAGGCCGCCGCTCGCGACGGCACCGAGGACACCGCTGATCTGGAAGGTGCCGGCGTCGGTGGCGAGCGCGAAGAGACCGATGAGGAAGGGGACGTCACCGAGCTTGGTGACGAGGAAGGCCTTGAGGGAGGCGGCCCGCGCCTCGGAGGTCTCCCAGTAGTGGCCGACGAGGAAGTACGAGCAGATGCCCATGATCTCCCAGCCGACCAGCAGCACCATCAGGTCGCCGGAGTAGACGACGAGGAGCATCGCGGAGGTGAAGAGGGAGACGAGCGCGGCGTACGAGGGGTAGCGGGGGTCCTCGCGGAGGTAGCCGGTCGAGTAGATCTGCACGCAGGTCGCGATCGTTCCGACGAGGACGGCGACGAGGGCGGCGAAGCCGTCGATGTAGAGGCTCAGGTAGAGGGGGACGGAGCCCGTCGGCGTGAGCTCGGTGGCCGCGCTGATCACCTCGCCGCCGCCCTGGCGAGCGGCGACGACGGCGGCGAGGACGGCCGCGGCGAGCGTCGGGAGGACGGCGAGCGGGCGGACGAAGCCGGGCGCGGTCCGGCCCAGGAGGAGTCCGGCGACGGAGCCGAGGAAGGGCAGGAGGGGGACGAGGACGGCGAGGGTCGTGGTGGTCACGCGGTGGCCTCGGCCTTCTCGCCGGTGGGCGTCTCGTCTGCGGGCGTCTCGGCTGCGCGCGCGTCGTCTTCGGGCTCGTCGTCCGGGGATCCCGGCCGCTCCGCCGTGTCGCGGAGGCGGTCGATGTCCGCGGTGCCGCGGTTGCGGTGGACCATCAGGACGATCGCGAGACCGATGCCGATCTCCGCGGCGGCGATGGCGATGGTGAAGAGGGTGAGGGCCTGTCCGGCGTGGAGGGTGTCGCGGAGCCAGACGTCGAAGGCGACCAGGTTGAGGTTGACGGCGTTGAGCATCAGCTCGACGGACATCAGGACCAGGATCGCGTTGCGGCGGGCGAGGACGCCGTACAGGCCGATGGAGAAGAGGAGGGCGGCCAGGACGGCGGGGTAGGCGAGATGCATCAGCGCTCCTGCTCCTTCTTGCGGGAGAGGACGATCGCGCCGACCAGCGCGGCGAGGAGGAGCACCGAGAGGGCCTCGAAGGGCAGCACCCAGTGCTTGAAGAGGGTGGCGCCGGTGACCTCGGTGGAGCCCTGGACGGCCCCGTCGAGGTCGATCCAGGTCGTACGGAACGCGTCGACGACGACCCAGACGAGGGCGGCCGCGGCGGCCAGCGCGACGGCTAGGGCGACCGGCCGGTTGCCGGAGTCGGCGTCCGGGGAGTGGCCGATGGGGGCCTTGGTCAGCATGAGGCCGAAGAGGAGGAGGACGACGACGGAGCCGACGTAGATGAGCACCTGCACCCAGGCGATGAACTCGGCGGTCAGGAGCAGGTACTCGACGGCGAGCCCGCCCAGCGCCACGACCAGCCAGAGGGCGGCGTGGACGAGCTGGCGCGTGATGACGGTGACGAGGGCGGCGCCGAGGGTGACGAGGCCGACGAGGAGGAAGGCGATCTCCACGCCGGAGGGCGAGAGGAAGCCGTTGGCCTCCGCTGCCTGTGCTGCCTGTGCTGCCTGTGCTGCCTGTGCTGCCTGTGCTGCCTGTGCTGCCAGGATCACTGCTCCCCCTCCTGGGCGTCGGCCTGGGCGTCGGCTTCGGCCTGGGCCTGGGCTGCGGCCTCGGCCGCTGCCTTCTCCGCCGCCTTCTCCGCTGCCTTGCGGGCCGCGGCGATCTCCTTCGGTTCCTCCGCCATCGGGTCGAGCGCGGGCGGCTCCGGGACCGTCCACATCCACTCGCGGAGCTTGTCGCGCTCGTGGGTCAGCTCGTGGATGTCGGTCTCCGCGTACTCGAACTCGGGCGACCAGAAGAGCGCGTCGAAGGGACACACCTCGATGCAGATGCCGCAGTACATGCAGAGCGAGAAGTCGATGGCGAAGCGGTCGAGGACGTTCCGGCTGCGCTCGCGGCCGCCGGGGGCGGCGGCCGGCATCGTCTCCTTGTGGGAGTCGATGTAGATGCACCAGTCGGGGCACTCGCGGGCGCAGAGCATGCAGACCGTGCAGTTCTCCTCGAACAGCCCGATGACCCCGCGGGTGCGGGGCGGCAGCTCGGGCTGGACGTCCGGGTACTGCGCGGTGACGGTCTTCCTCGTCATCGTGCGGAGCGTGACGGCGAGGCCCTTGGCGAGGCCGGAGCCGGGGATGGGCATTACTGGATCGCCACCTTCACGATGCCGGTGAGCGCGATCTGCGCGAGGGCGAGCGGGACGAGCGTCGTCCAGGCCAGCTTCTGGAGCTGGTCCTCGCGAAGGCGCGGGTAGGTCACCCGCAGCCAGATCACGACGAAGGCGAGGACGGCCACCTTGAGCAGGGTCCAGACCCAGCCGAGGCCCTCGGCGCCGAAGGGGCCGTGCCAGCCGCCGAGGAAGAGGACGGTGGTGAGACCGCAGAGGACGACGATGCCCGCGTACTCGGCGAGCAGGAAGAGCGCGAAGCGGAGGCCGGTGTACTCGGTGTACGCGCCGAAGATGATCTCCGAGTCGGCGACCGGCATGTCGAACGGAGGCCGCTGGAGCTCGGCGAGGCCGGCCACGAAGAAGACGATCGCGCCGACGATCTGCCAGGGCAGCCACCACCACTCGAAGGCGTTCAGGATGCCGGGGAGGGAGACGGTGCCGGCGGCCATCGCGACGGAGGCGGCGGCGAGCAGCATCGGGAGCTCGTAGGCGAGCAGCTGGGCGGCCGAGCGGAGGGCGCCGAGCAGGGAGAACTTGTTGGCGGACGCCCAGCCGGCCATGAGGCTGCCGAGCACGCCGACGCCCATCACGGCCAGCACGAAGAAGATGCCCGCGTCGACGACCTGGCCGACGGCCCCCTCGCTCGGCCCGATCGGGATCGCGACGAGGACGAGGAGGTACGGGAGGAGGGCGACGGCCGGCGCGAGCTGGAAGATCCTGCGGTCGGCCTCGGCCGGGACGACGTCCTCCTTCTGCGCGAACTTCACGCCGTCGGCGACGAGCTGTGCCCAGCCGTGGAAGCCGCCGGCGTACATGGGGCCGAGGCGGCCCTGCATGTGGGCCATGACCTTGTGCTCGGCCTGCCCGACGACCAGCGGCAGGACGAGGAACACGCCGAAGACGATGAGGAGCCGGACGGCGACGTCGAGTGCGTCGTTCACGCGGGGTCGCCTCCGGCGGGGTGGGTGGGGTCGGTGGGTTCGGTGGCGTCCGTGGCCTCGGTGGCCTCGGTGGCCTCGGTGGCGTCCGGGGCTTCGGTGGCTTCGGTGGCGTCCGGGGCTTCGGTGGCTTCGGTGGCGCCTTCCCGCCCTGCGGGCGGCCCGCTCTCGGGGGCGTCGCCCCCGGCCTCGGGCGCCTGCCCTGCGGGCGGCGGCCCGTCCGGGGCCGGGGCCGAGGTCGGGGTCGGGGTCGGGGTCGGGGTCGGGGTCGCCGGAGCGTCGGGCTCGGCCGAAGCGCCGGCCTCGGCCTGAGCGGCCGGGGTCGCCGGGGTCGGGGTGGCCGGCGCTGCCGGAGCGTCGGGCTCGGCCGAAGCGCCGGCCTCGGGCGACTCGGCCGCGGCCTCGGTTGCCGGCTCGGCCGGAGGTGCAGATGTGGCCGGGTCGGCCGGGGCGTCGGGCTCCGGTCGCTTCTCGTCGAAGGCCGGGCGGGCGTGGTGCCAGGGGGCGTCCGAGCTGCGGGTGCGCGGGGTGGCGGCCGTCGGGCCGTCCGTCGCCGCGTCCTGCTCCGGGGCCGCCTGGCTCGCCGAGCCGTCGGCCGTCGTGCGGGAGCGGCGCGGCGGGCGCGCCGCAGGGGCGGCCGGGGTGCCGGGTTCCGCCGCGGAGGCCGGGGAAGCCGGGGAAGCCGGGGAAGCCGGGGAGGCCGCAGAAGCCGCGGTGCCCGGTTCCGGGGTCGCCTGGCTCGCCGAGCCCTCCGACACCGAGCGGGCGCGGCGGGCCGGGGCGGCCGCCTCCGGGGTCGTCTGGGTCGCCGAGCCCTCCGCTACCGAGCGCGCGCGGCGGGCGGGGCGGTCGCCCGCCGCCGCTCGGGCCGGGCGGGCCGGGGCCGGGGGCAGCTGGCCCTTGAGGGGGCCCCACTCGTTGGGGTCCGGGACGCCCGGCGGGAGCATCTGGCGGCGCTTCGGGCCGCCGCCGTCGTGGGACTCGCCCGGCTCCTTCGCGCCCGGCCACGCCTTGGCGACCCGGGCCGCCAGGACGAAGTCCTTGCGGAGCGGGTGGCCCTCGAAGTTCTCGGGGAGGAGGAGCGGCACCAGGTGCGGGTGGCCCGTGAAGTCCACGCCGAACATCTCGTGGGTCTCGCGCTCGTGCCAGCCCGCGCCCGCGTACACACCGATCGCCGTCGGGAGCGCCGGGGCCGCGTGCGGGACCGTCGTGCGGACGAGGAGGCGGCGAGGGGGGTGGCCGGCCGCGAGGGCGACCACGTGCGCGCAGATCCGGAAGCCCGTGCCCGGCTCGTCGACCGCGCTCAGCCAGTCGAAGTAGGTGCAGCCGAGCACGTCCCGGGCGGTTTCGAGGGCCGTGATCCAGGAGGCCGGCGGGACGTCGACCGTCAGCAGGTCGTACGCCTGCTCCGCCGTCGCCTCCTCGCCGAAGATCTCCGTGACGGAGGCCGGGAGGGAGTCGTGGAGGGCGTCGTACTCGCTCATGCCGTGCCTCCCGGCGGGGGCGTCAGCGGGCTCGTCAGCTCCGAGACCGACGCGGTCGTCGCGTACCGCTCCGCCAGGCTCTCGCGGGCGATCTTCTCCTGGAGCTTGAGGATGCCCTGGAGGAGCGCCTCGGGCCGCGGCGGGCAGCCAGGCACGTACACGTCGACCGGGATGATCTGGTCGACACCCTTGGTGACGGAGTACGAGTCCCAGTAGGGGCCGCCGCAGTTGGAGCAGGCGCCGAAGGAGATCACGTACTTCGGCTCGGGCATCTGCTCGTACAGGCGCTTCACGGCCGGGGCCATCTTGTCCGTCACCGTGCCCGAGACGATCATCAGGTCGGCCTGGCGCGGGCCGGGCGCGAAGGGGATCACGCCGAGCCGGATGAAGTCGTGCCGGGCCATGGACGCGGCGATGAACTCGATCGCGCAGCAGGCGAGGCCGAAGTTGAAGACCCACAGGCTGTAGCGGCGGCCCCAGTTCAGGACCACCTTCATCGGCTCGGGCGCCAGGCGGGCGAGCGGACCCAGCTTCGGGGCGGGCAGGGGTGTCACGTCCATGCCAGAACGCCCTTCTTGTACGCGTAGAGCAGCCCCACGGCCAGGAAGCCGAGGAAGATGAACATCTCGACCAGGGTCGTGGCGCCGTAGCCGGGCGCCGCGAAGACCGTCGCCCAGGGGAAGAGGAAGATCGAGTCGACGGCGAAGATCACGTAGAGGAAGGCGTACACGTAGTAGCGGACCTGGGTGTGCGCCCAGCCCTCCCCCACGGGGTCGACACCGCACTCGTAGGTGAGGAGTTTCTCGGGTGTCGGCACGACGGGCCGCAGCAGCCGCCCGGCGCCGAACGCCACGGCGACGAAGAGCACGCCGACGACGGCGATCAGCCCGACGACGGAGTACGTCTGGAAGTAGTCCGCCGCGTCGGCCGCGACAACGGTCGGTTCCCGCACGTCCGCCCCTCGGTCTCGGTGTCTCATGGGTCACTTCTGTATCTGTACGAACGCGAGTCTAGGCCCTGCTAAAGGGACCGTAAGCAGTTGCGGGTAGGGATATCCCCACCGCCGCTCACCCACCTCCCCCATGGCGTCGCGCGCTCCGCGACCGGCAGTCTGGGCAGCATGAGCCCCGATCATGAATCCGCCGCTTCCGCCGGCTCCCCCGGCTCCGCCGGTTCCCCCGCGTCCGCCGTGGCCCCGCGTCCGCCCGTCCGGTTCGCCTACGGGAAGGAGACCTGGAAGGAGATCTCCTTCCTCCTCTCCAATCTCTTCACGGCCCTGGCCGGTTTCGTCTACGCGGTCGTGACCGTCCTCCTCGGCGTGGGCCTCTCGGTCACGGTGATCGGGCTGCCGCTGCTGGCTCTCGGGCTCGGCGGTGCGCGCTGGATCGGCCGGTCGGAGCGGGCCCGCGCCCGCGCACTCCTCGGGGTACGGGTCGTGGAGCCGTCCCGGATGCCGCCGCGCCGCGGCTTCTTCGCCTGGCTGTGGTCCTCGCTGAAGGACCCGGTGGCCTGGCGGACGCAGCTGTACGGGCTGATCCGGCTGCCCTGGGGGATCGTGACGTTCACGGTCACCCTGGTCTCGCTGCTGGTCCTCTGGCCCGTCCTGCCCTTCATCTCCCGCGGTCTGTCCAACGCCGACCGGGGCATGGTCCGCGGGCTGCTGTCGCCCTCCGACGAGCTGGAGCGGCGGATCGCCGAGCTGGAGTCGGACCGGGGCGTGGTCGTGGACACGGCCGCGGCCGACCTGCGGCGCATCGAGCGGGATCTGCACGACGGCGCGCAGGCCCGGCTCGTCGCCCTCGCGATGGGGCTCGGTCTGGCGAAGGAGAAGCTCCTGGAGGACCCGGAGGGGGCGGCGGCGATGGTCGACGAGGCCCACGGCGAGGTGAAGCTCGCCCTCCAGGAGCTGCGGGACCTCGCCCGGGGCATCCACCCGGCGGTCCTCACGGACCGGGGGCTCGGTGCCGCGCTCTCCTCGGTATCCGCGCGCTGCACGGTGCCGGTGAAGGTGTCGGTGGACCTGCCGGAGCGGCCGGCCGAGGCGATCGAGGGCATCGCGTACTTCACGGTCTCGGAGCTGCTCCAGAACGTGTCCAAGCACGCCCGGGCCCGGACGGCGTCCGTGGAGGTGTGGCGGGTGGAGAACCGGCTGATGCTCCAGGTCCGCGACGACGGGCTCGGCGGGGCGCGGCTCGACGGCGGGACGGGGCTCGCGGGGCTGACGGAGCGCCTCGGGGCGGTGGACGGCCTCCTCGTCGTCGACTCCCCCGAGGGCGGGCCGACGACGGTCACGGCGGAGCTGCCGTGGCGCTCCCGCCCGGCCGCCTGAACGGCTTCCCTCCGGCCGCCTGAACGGCTCCCGCCCGTGCCTCTGCCCCCGCCTCCGTACGGGGCTCCGCGCCGGCAGGTAGGGAAAACCCCCGGCCGGAGACGCCCACTCCCCTCATGGTCCGGGGCGCGGCGAGACGGAACCCTGGAACACGTACCGCCCCACCCCCTCGATCAGAGAAGGACGACCGCGATGGCCTCCCCCCGACTCCCCGCCGCGATCCGCGCGCCGTTCGAGGCCCGCACCTGGCGCGCCCTCGGATACGTGCTGATCGGGCTGCCGCTGAGCGTCTGCTGGTTCGCGCTCTCCGTCGCCTTCGTCTCGGCCGGCGCCGGGCTGCTCATCACCTTCCTCGGTGTGCCGATCCTGGCCGGGGCGCTCGCGATGTGCCGGGGCTTCGGCGCGGTGGAGCGGGCCCGGGCGCGCGGGCTGCTCGGCCTCGACGTGAAGGCGCCGGAGCCGGTGCGCGGCAAGACGGGCGGGGCGTTCTCCTGGATGGGGGCCATGCTGAAGAGCGGGGCGTCGTGGCGCCACCTGCTGTACGCGATCCTGCACATGCCGTGGGCGGTCTTCGGCTTCTCCGTGACGGTGGCGCTCTGGGGCTGGGGCTGGAGCCTCTTCACGTACCCGCTGTGGCAGTGGGTCTTCCCGGCGTACGTGGGGCAGGACGGCATCCAGCTGTACGGGGACGGAACGCACGACTTCTACCTCGACTCGCCCTTCGAGACCGCGGTCACCAGCCTGATCGGCCTGCTGTTCGTGCTGGCGGGGCCGTGGGTGCTGCGCGGGGTCGTCGCCGTCGACCGGCTCCTCGTCTCCGGGCTGCTGGGTCCGTCGCGGCTGGCCTCCCGTGTGACGGAGCTGGAGTCGGACCGGGGCGTGGTCGTGGACACGGCCGCCGCCGACCTGCGCCGCATCGAGCGGGATCTGCACGACGGCCCGCAGGCCCGGCTGGCCTCGCTCGCCATGGATCTGGGGCTCGCGAAGGAGAAGCTGGCGGAGGACCCGCAGGCGGCCGCGGTGATGGTCGACGAGGCCCACGGCGAGGTGAAGGTCGCCCTCCAGGAGCTGCGTGACCTGGCCCGGGGCATCCACCCGGCCGTCCTGACGGACCGGGGCCTGGACGCGGCGCTCTCTTCGGTGGCCTCCCGCTGCTCGGTCCCGGTGTCGGTGGACGTGGACCTGCCGGCCCGGCCGGTCCCGGCGATCGAGGGCATCGCGTACTTCACGGTCTCGGAGCTGCTCCAGAACGTGTCCAGGCACGCGCGGGCGCGGCGCGCCTGGGTGGACGTGTGGCGGGCGGGCGACCGGTTGATGCTCCAGGTGCGGGACGACGGCGTGGGCGGCGCGGAGGCGGCGGCGGGCCGGAGCCTGGCGGGGCTCGCGGAGCGGGTCGGGGCGGTCGACGGGGTGCTCGCGGTGGACTCGCCGGAGGGCGGCCCGACGACGGTCACAGCGGAGCTGCCCTGGCGGGCCTAGGGGGCTGAGGGGGCTGAGGGGGCCTTGAGGACCTAGGTGGCTGAGGGGGCTGAGGGGGCCTAGGGGACCTTGAGGACCTAGAGGGCCTAGGGGGGCCTAGGGGGCCTAGGGGCCTTGAGGGTCTAGAGGGTCTAGAGGGCCCTGTAGGGGTGTCCTGCCGATCAGGCCGGGCACCCCTACAGGCCTCGCCCCGTCCACCGCGCCCGGCCGCCCCGCCCCACCCCGCCCGGGCCGCCCCGACCCGCCTCGACCCGCCCCGACCCGCTGAACCCGTACCGCCCCGCCCGCGTCCTCCTTGCTGCGATGCTGATCGCGTCGCAATCGAACTGAGAATGTGGGGGCTGCGGGACGTGGTCGCAAGAGAGGTGACGGACCGGGTGCGAGTGGTCATCGCCGAGGATTCCGTGCTGCTCCGTGAGGGCCTGACCCGGCTGCTGACGGACCGGGGGCACGAGGTCGTCGCCGGGGTCGGGGACGGCGAGGCGCTGGTCGAGCTGGTGGCCGGACTCGCCGAGGAGGGCGCGCTGCCGGACGTGGTGGTCGCGGACGTGCGGATGCCGCCGACCCACACGGACGAGGGCGTACGGGCGGCGGTGCGGCTGCGCAAGGAGTATCCGGGGCTCGGTGTCCTGGTGCTGTCGCAGTACGTGGAGGAGCAGTACGCCACCGAACTTCTGGCCGGATCGAGCCGTGGTGTGGGCTATCTGCTGAAGGACCGGGTCGCGGAGGTCCGCGAGTTCGTGGACGCCGTGGTCCGGGTCGCCGGGGGCGGCACGGCCCTGGACCCCGAGGTCGTACAGCAGTTGCTGGGCCGGAGCCGTCAGCAGGACGTGCTCGCGAACCTGACGCCGCGTGAGCGGGAGGTCCTCGGCCTGATGGCGGAGGGGCGGACGAACTCGGCCATCGCGAAGCAGCTGGTGGTGAGCGACGGCGCGGTGGAGAAGCACATCAGCAATATCTTCCTGAAGCTGGGGCTCTCCCCGAGCGACGGTGATCATCGACGGGTACTCGCGGTGTTGACGTATCTAAGGTCCTGAGAATCTGACACCCTGTCAGAATCCAGCAGGGCCGAGTGTGGCTGGAGCGAGGCCGGAGCGACATCGGGGAGGCTGCCCTCCGTCCGACACCGGAGGGTCCCAGATCCAAAGGATGAGGCGGAACAAGACCTTCCGGAACAATCCGGGTGGCGACAGAACGTGACAATTCAGGGCAAGAGGGCGTCTCAAAAAGAGGTCCGATATATGAGAAGTCCCGGGAAGGCCCCCCTTACCGTCGTAGGGTGGGCCACGGGACGACCGGTGATCGGCCGGCCGTCTCCCGAGCCTGCTCCCGCCTCCGGCGGAGAGTCCCCTTGCCACGAGGGAGGTCCAGTTCAGTGACCAGCCAGGTCAGTAGCGAGGCCGGTGAGGCCCTGCTCGGGGAGCAGCGCAGCGCCCCGGCGGCCCACCAGGGCACCGAGAAGGAAGTGCGCCGGCTCGACCGGGTGATCATCCGCTTCGCGGGCGACTCCGGTGACGGCATGCAGCTCACGGGTGACCGCTTCACCTCGGAGACGGCGTCCTTCGGGAACGACCTCTCCACGCTGCCGAACTTCCCGGCCGAGATCCGCGCACCCGCCGGAACGCTGCCGGGCGTCTCGTCCTTCCAGCTGCACTTCGCCGACCACGACATCCTCACGCCGGGTGACGCCCCGAACGTGCTGGTCGCGATGAACCCGGCCGCGCTCAAGGCCAACATCGGTGACGTGCCGCGCGGCGGCGAGATCATCGTCAACACCGACGAGTTCGCGAAGCGCGCCATGGCCAAGGTCGGCTACGCGACCTCGCCCCTGGAGGACGGGTCGTTGGACGGCTACCGGGTCCACCCGGTGCCCCTGACCACGCTGACCGTCGAGGCCCTCAAGGAGTTCGGCCTGTCCCGGAAGGAGGCCGAGCGCTCGAAGAACATGTTCGCGCTCGGGCTGCTCTCCTGGATGTACCACCGGCCGACCGAGGGAACCGAGACCTTCCTTCGCCAGAAGTTCGCGAAGAAGCCCCAGATCGCCGAGGCCAACGTGGCCGCCTTCCGGGCCGGCTGGAACTTCGGCGAGACCACCGAGGACTTCGCCGTCTCCTACGAGGTCGCCCCGGCGACCCGGGCCTTCCCCACCGGCACGTACCGGAACATCTCCGGGAACCTGGCCCTCTCCTACGGCCTGGTCGCCGCCTCCCGCCAGGCTGACCTGCCGCTCTACCTCGGCTCGTACCCGATCACACCGGCCTCGGACATCCTCCACGAGCTGAGCAAGCACAAGAACTTCGGCGTGCGCACCTTCCAGGCCGAGGACGAGATCGCCGGCATCGGCGCCGCGCTCGGCGCGGCCTTCGGCGGCTCGCTCGCCGTGACGACGACGAGCGGCCCCGGCGTGGCGCTCAAGTCCGAGACGATCGGCCTCGCGGTCTCCCTGGAGCTGCCGCTGCTGGTCGTGGACATCCAGCGCGGCGGTCCGTCCACCGGTCTGCCCACCAAGACCGAGCAGGCCGACCTCCTCCAGGCCATGTACGGCCGCAACGGCGAGGCCCCGGTCCCGATCGTGGCCCCGAAGACGCCCGCGGACTGCTTCGACGCGGCGATCGAGGCGGCCCGGATCGCCCTCACGTACCGCACCCCCGTCTTCCTGCTCTCCGACGGCTACCTCGCCAACGGCTCCGAGCCGTGGCGCGTCCCGGACGTCGAGGAACTCCCCGACCTGCGGACGCAGTTCGCCACCGGGCCCAACCACGAGCTGGCCGACGGCACCGAGGTCTTCTGGCCGTACAAGCGCGACCCCGAGACCCTGGCCCGCCCCTGGGCCGTGCCCGGCACCCCGGGCCTCGAACACCGCATCGGCGGCATCGAGAAGCAGGACGGCACCGGCAACATCTCGTACGACCCCGCCAACCACGAGTTCATGGTCCGCACCCGTCAGGCCAAGATCGACGGCATCGACGTCCCGGACCTCGAGGTCGACGACCCGGACGGCGCGAGCACCCTGGTCCTCGGCTGGGGCTCCACCTACGGGCCGATCACGGCAGCCGTCCGCCGCCTCAGGGTCGCGGGCCGCCCCATCGCCCAGGCCCACCTGCGCCACCTCAACCCCTTCCCGAAGAACCTCGGGGAGGTGCTGAAGCGGTACGAGAAGGTCGTCGTCCCGGAGATGAACCTCGGCCAGCTCGCCACCCTCGTCCGGGCGAAGTACCTGGTCGACGCCCGCAGTCACACCCAGGTCAACGGCATGCCGTTCAAGGCCGAGCAGCTCGCCGCCGCTCTCAAGGAGGCCATCGATGAGTGAGTCCCTGCTCAACCTGGTCCCCAAGGCCGAGGCCGTCCAGTCGATGAAGGACTTCAAGTCCGACCAGGAGGTCAGGTGGTGCCCCGGCTGCGGTGACTACGCCGTCCTCGCCGCCGTCCAGGGCTTCATGCCCGAACTCGGCCTGGCGAAGGAGAACATCGTCTTCGTCTCCGGGATCGGCTGCTCCTCCCGCTTCCCGTACTACATGAACACCTACGGGATGCACTCCATCCACGGCCGCGCCCCGGCGATCGCGACCGGCCTGGCCACCTCCCGCCGCGATCTGTCCGTCTGGGTCGTCACGGGCGACGGCGACGCGCTCTCCATCGGCGGCAACCACCTCATCCACGCGCTCCGCCGCAACGTCAACCTGAAGATCCTGCTCTTCAACAACCGGATCTACGGGCTGACCAAGGGTCAGTACTCGCCCACCTCCGAGGTCGGCAAGATCACCAAGTCGACCCCGATGGGCTCGCTCGACGCGCCCTTCAACCCGGTGTCGCTGGCGCTCGGCGCGGAGGCCTCCTTCGTGGCCCGGACGGTCGACTCCGACCGCAAGCACCTCACCGAGGTGCTGCGCCAGGCCGCCGACCACAACGGCACGGCGCTGGTCGAGATCTACCAGAACTGCAACATCTTCAACGACGGCGCCTTCGAGGTCCTCAAGGACAAGGACCAGGCCAAGGAGGCGGTCATCCGCCTGGAGCACGGGCAGCCGATCCGCTTCGGCGCCGAGCTCGACAAGGGCGTCGTCCGCGACCAGGCCACCGGCGACCTCCAGGTCGTCACGGTCACCCCGGAGAACGAGTCGCGGATCCTCGTCCACGACGCCCACGCGGCCACCCCCACGACCGCGTTCGCGCTCTCGCGGCTCGCGGACCCGGACACCCTCCACCAGACGCCGATCGGGGTGTTCCGGTCGGTGGAGCGTCCGGTCTACGACACCCTGATGTCGGATCAGCTGGAGGAGGCCGTGGAGCGGTACGGCAAGGGCGACCTGGGCCAGCTCCTGGCGGGGAACGACACCTGGACGGTCGTCGGGTAGCACGCCCCGCACGACGTCGGGGGCCCGGTCCGTGGGCACGGACCGGGCCCCTTTCACGTGCCCTTCGCGGCCGCCTCGTCGTAGGCGCCGAGGAAGCGCGGCACCCCGCCCTTCACCTGCCAGAGGAAGAGGCCTATCAGAGCGGTGGGCTTGTCCTTCGTCGTCCGGGCCAGATACGTCTTGGCGACCCCGTCGTACGGCTTCTCCAGAAGGCTGTTGATGACGCCCGCCGACACCGAGTCGGACTTGTTCGCGGTCGCGTCACGCAGCGCCTGGAGTGCCCAGTTGGTGGCGTCGTACGCCTCCGTCGCGAACCGGTCGACGGGCGTCGCGGAGGTGAGGCCCCAGCGTTTCCGGTACGCGGCCGCGAACGTCCGTGCCTTCGGCAGCCCGTCCGGGTCGACGTACCCGGTTCCGAAGAACCATCCCTCGGCGGCCGGACCCGCGACGGAGAGGAACTCCGGCTCGAGCACGTACTCGACGCTGCCGCAGAGCCCCTTGTACCCCTGGTCGCGCAGCGCCCTCGCGCACAGCGCGGCACGGCGCGGTGACGACCCCGCGAACATCACGCCCTGCGGGTCGGTCGCGAGCGCGGCACGTACGGCGGGGCCGAAGTCCTCGCTGTCCGCCTCCACCGGATGCGAGGTCACCACCCCGCCGTTCGCTCCGGACGGCGGGTACTCCTTGAGGCTCTTGACGGCGAACCAGCTGTACCGGCCGGCGGCACGGTCCTCCACCACGGCGGTCCGTACGAGCCCGTGGGCGGTGAGATAGCGGCCGAAGGGCACGGTCATCACGTCGTGCAGGGCGCGCGGCTGGAAGTACGTCATCCTGGAGTCCTGGCCCGGGATCTGCCCCGACGGGACTTCCGCGACGACGCTCGCCAACGGCATCCGGCGAAGAAAGAACTCGTTCCCCGCCGCGGCCGCCGTCGGCGCGGTCGTGGGGCCGAGGACGCCTGCCAGCCCGGGCTCGTCCAGCAGGACGCGGGCGCCGGCCTTGGCGCGCTCCGGCCTCCCCCCGTCGTCCACGACCCGGAGCCGCACGTCGAAGGGCCGGTCGGCGCGGGCGTTGAACTCCTCCACGGCCAGCCGGATGCCACGCTGCTGCCCCCGTCCGTCCGACTTGGTGGGGCCGCTCAGGTCGGTGAGCACGCCGATCGTGTAGGAGGCGAGGGGGCCGCCGGTGCCGCCCGTTCCCGCGCCCGTGCCGCCCGGTGAGCGGGTGAGGAGCCAGGCGGTGAGGCCGCTGGCGCCCGCGACGGCGGCGGCGGAGCCGGCCATGAGGAGCCGGCGGCGGGAGACGCCCGGGGGCCGCTCCTCCCGGGTGAGCAGGGTCGGTTCGGCGACGGGCAGGTCAAGGACCCGGGTGGAGCGCTGGGCGATCAGCGCGGGCAGGCCGGGCGGCAGCCAGTCGCCGGCGGGCCCGTCGGCCGCGCCCAGGGCCGCGTGTACCTCGGCGGCCGTGGGCCGGTCCGCCGGGTCCTTGGCGAGGCAGGCGGCGACCAGCGGGAGGAGTGCGGCCGGTACGCCGTCGAGCTCGGGTTCCTCGTGGACGGTGCGGTAGACGACGGCCGCCACGCCGCCCGTACCGAAGGGCCGCTCACCGGTCGACGTGTACGCGAGGACGCAGCCGAGCGAGAAGACGTCACTGGCCGGACCGACCTCTGCGGACCCCGCCACCCGTGCCTGTTCCGGGGCGAGGAAGCCGGGGGTGCCGATCATCGCGTCGGTGGCGGTCAGGGCGGTCGCGCCGGCGGAGCGGGCGATGCCGAAGTCGATGAGCCGGGGCCCGTCGACTGCGAGGAGGACGTTGCCCGGCTTGACGTCCCGGTGGACGAGCCCGGCGTCGTGCATGTCGGCGAGCGCGGAGGCGAGCCGGGCGCCCAGGGCCCGGACGGTCGGCTCGGGGAGGGCGCCATGCAGGGCGACGGCCTCGGCGAGCGAGGGGCCGGGCACGTACTCGGTGGCGAGCCACGGTTCGCGGGCCTCGGGGTCGGCGCCGAGGACGCGGACGACCCAGCGGCCGGTGATCCGCTCGGCGGCCCGGGCCTCGCGGCGGAACCGCTCCCGGAAGCCCGGATCGGCGGCGTGCTCGGCGCGGATCAGCTTGAGGGCGGCGAGCGCCCCGCCGCCGGAGCGGGCGAGGTAGACCACACCCATGCCGCCGGCGCCGAGGCGGCCGAGGATCCGGTACCCGGCGATGGCCGACGGGTCGGCCTTGCGGAGCGGCTGCACGGGTCAGGCCTTCTTGTCGTTCTTCGCGGGCTTGTTCGGCAGCAGGGGCGCGGAGCCGATCGGCTTGTACGCGCCGTTCTGCACCGCGAAGACGAAGGTGCCGCCGAGCCCCAGGTCGCCGAACTCGTTGAAGTGGTAACCGCCCATCGCGCCGGTGTACTTCTGCTTGCGCAGCGCGGCCCACAGGCCCTTGCGGGCGGGCTTGCCACCGGCCTTCGCCTGGGCCGTCAGCTGCTTGACCGTCATGGTGACCACGTCGTACGACTCGCCCGTGTAGTACGCGGGGCCCGTGCCGTACCGCTTGCGGTGGGCGGCGGTGAAGGCGGCGGCCGTCTTCTGCGTGGTGGGGTCGGCGACGGGTGCGCACACGAACCAGCCCTCGGCGGCGGCCCCGGCCTGCTTCAAGAAGTCCTGGCCGAAGACGGCCTGGCCGGTGAACCTCGGCCCGGTGAAGCCCAGTTCGGTGAGCGCGCGGGCGGCGTGGACGGCCGTCTCGGTGACTCCGCAGTGGACGTACGCGTCCACACCGGCGTCGATCATCTCGCCGAGCACCCGGCGGTACGCGGCGGCGTCGGCGTGGGCGGGGACGACCCGGAAGTGCGGGGCGATGCCGGCCTGCCCGAAGCCGAAGCGGACACCGCCGGTGACCTGCCAGCTGTAGTGGTCCTCGGTCCGGTCCTCCAGGACCCCGGGGCGGCGGATCTGAGGCAGCAGGGTGGCGGCGAAGGAGAGGTGGGTGCCCGCGCTGATGTGGTTGGGGATGGCGCGCAGGAACGTCTCGTTCCGCGCGGTGTCCGACCGCGCGGTGAGCAGGTTGTATCCGGCCGAGACCGTGATCAGCGGGATGCCGGCCTCCTCGAAGGCGGGCAGGGCGGCCTGGCCGACGGCGTCGGTGGTGGGGCCGAGGACGGCGAGGACCCCGGGGTCGGTGGTGAGGGCCTTGGCGGTCTGCAGGGCCCGGGAGCCGTCGCCCCGTTCGTCGACGACCTTGAGGTCGAGCGTGAAGGGTTTGTCCTTGCGGGCGTTGAACTGCTCGACGGCCAGCCGTGCGCCGCGCTCCTGGGCGCGGCCGATCTCCTTGGCGGGCCCGGACAGGTCGGCGAGGACGCCGATCGTCCAGCGGGTGCGGGGCGGAGCGGCCTTCTTGCCGCCGCCCTTGGCGTCGCCCTTGTCGTCGTCGAGCCCTGCCCAGACGGCGGCCGCACCGCCGCCGACGGCCAGCACGGCGGCGCCGGAGGCGAGCAGCAGGAAGCCGCGTCTGCTCTTCTCCGGGGCGGCCGGGGCGGTGGTGCCACCGGCCTCGGTGACGTCGATCTCGGGGAGGGCGAGCATCCGGGCGGAGCGTTCGGCGATGGTCCGGACGACCGGGGCGGGCAGCCAGTCGGCGCCGTTGCCCGGGCTGTCCTCGACGAGCCGGACGCCGATCTCGGCCGCGGTGGGCCGGGCGGCCGGGTCCTTGGCGAGACAGGCCCTGACGAGGTCGAGCAGCCCTTCGGGGACGCCGGTGAGGTCGGGCTCGTCGTGGACGGTCCGGTACATCAGGGCGTCCACGGCGCCGGTGCCGAAGGGCGGGCGGCCGGTGGCCGCGTACGCGAGGAGGCAGCCGAGGGCGAAGACGTCGGCGGGCGGGCCGATGGCGTCGGCGCGGGCCTCGGCCTGCTCGGGGGCGAGGAAGCCGGGGGTGCCGACGACCATGTCGGTGGCGGTGAGCGCGGTCTCCCCGGTGGCGCGGGCGATGCCGAAGTCGATGAGGCGCGGTCCGTCGACGGCGAGGAGGACGTTGCCGGGCTTGACGTCCCGGTGGACGAGCCCGGCCGCGTGCACGGCGGCGAGGGCGCGGGCGACGGACCAGCCGAGGAGGCGGACGCTCCGCTCGGGCAGCGGGCCGTGCGCGGTGACGGCCTCGCCGAGGGAGGGGCCGGCGACGAAGGCGGTGGCCATCCACGGTTCGGGGGCGTCCGGGTCGGCGCCGGTGACGGGGACGGCCCAGGGGCTGGAGACCCGGCGGGCGGCCTCGACCTCGCGGCGGAAACGGGCCCGGAAGTCGGGCTGGTCGGCCTGGTCGGCGTGGGTGACCTTGACGGCGGCGAGTTCGCCGACTGCCGTGCGGCCGAGGTAGACGACACCCATGCCGCCGGCGCCGAGACGGCCGAGGAGCCGGTAGCCGGCGATCGTCGACGGGTCGGAGGGCAGCAGCGGCTGGAGGGCGCCGGGCTCGGGGCGGGGCTGCGGGGTGGTGGCGCTCACGACTGGACCTCCAGCTCGTCCTGGGCGCGTTCGAGCATGGTGACGAGGGCCTGGACCTGTGCCTGGCTCGTGCCGATGGCAGCGCCATCGCTCAACTCGGTGTAGCCGGGGGCGCCCTTGACGACGGTGGCGACGGTGACCTGGCCGAGCCGGGACTGGTACCAGCTGTAGAACTGCTTCCCCTTCACGGCGTCGTTGAGGTAGGAGCCGCCCTCGCGGAGTGCGTCGTGGGCGGTGGCGTTGCCGCCGACGCCGAAGGGATTGCCGAGCGACATGAGGCCGGTGATGCGCTCGCCGTCGCGGAGTTTCTGGTCGGGGCAGCGCAGCACCTCTTCGAGGGTCGAGGCCATCTCCCAGTCGGCGTCGGACTCGGTGCGGTGCACGGTGACGGTGGCGGCGACCCGCAGAACGCCCTTGCCGCCGGTGGCGGGGATCTCGCTGTAGGCGGTGACGCTGGCGAGGACGTCCGCCGGCCGGCTGCCGGTCTCCCAGGAGCAGTTGGCGCCGAGGACGGGCCAGTAGTCCGGGTCGCTGAGGTGCGGGGTGCGCTTGACGTAACCCGGGGCCCAGGCGTCGGGCCCTGCGACGACGGCGAGGGCGAGGCGTCTGGCCTCGGCCTCGGTCTTCGGCGCGCGCTTCGGGTCCGGGGTGAAGTCGAGGCCGGTCGGGGTGGGTGCCGGGGCGGTGGTCGGCGTCCTGGTGGGTGGCGCCGCCGTGGTCGTACCGCCCTTGCCCTCCGGTTTCCCTCCGTCGGTGCACCCCGTCACGGCCAGCCCACCCACCAGCACGGCGCAGCAGGCGCGCCACAGTCTTCGGTCCCCGTATGCCACAGTTCCCCCACGGTCCTTCGCGGTCTCCCCCGAACAGTGAGCAGATCGTACGGCCCGGCACAGACAACTCGCCCTGGTTACAACATCATTGGGACGTATTCGTGGCGCTCTCGCGACGCGCCGCGTCGTACCGTCCGCGGGCCTCCTCGACGGCTCCGACCTGCCGCTCGGTCCAGCGGGCGAGCTCCCAGACCTGGCGGGCGGCCTCCTCGCCCAGGCCGGTGAGGGTGTAGTCGACGCGGGGCGGGATGACGGGCTTGGCGTCGCGGTGGACGAAGCCGTCGCGCTCCAGGGTCTGGAGGGTCTGGGCGAGCATCTTCTCGCTGACGCCGCCGATCGCGCGGCGCAGTTCGCTGAAGCGGTACGAGCGCTCCAGCAGGGCCGCGAGGATCAGGACGCCCCAGCGGCTGGTGACGTGCTCCAGGACGAGCCGGGAGGGGCACATCGGCTCGTTCACGTCGGGCTTCTTGGCCTGTGGACTTACTCCCATACCAGTACCTTACTTCAAAGTGGGTACTTACGAAAGGAAAGCGCCCGCCTTACGGTGAGTGCATCGCCACCGCACCCCATGGGAAAAGGAAGCAATCATGAGCATCGTCGTCACCGGAGCCACCGGACAGCTCGGCCGTCTCGTCATCGACGCCCTCCTGGAGACCGTCCCCGCCGAGTCCGTCGCCGCCGTCGTCCGGAACAAGGAGAAGGCGGCCGACCTCGCGGAGCGCGGTGTCGAGCTGCGGATCGCGGACTACAGCCGGCCGGAGACGCTGGCGGAGGCCTTCGAGGCCGGCGACCGGGTGCTCCTCATCTCGGGCAGTGAGGTCGGGCAGCGTGTCGCGCAGCACGCCGCCGTGATCGACGCGGCCAAGGCGGCGGGCGTCGCCCAGCTCGCGTACACCGGCGTCCTCGGCGGCCCGGAGGCCGACTTCGACCTGGCCGCCGAGCACAAGGAGACCGAGCGGCTCGTCCTCGCCTCCGGCCTGCCGTACACCTTCCTCCGCAACGGCTGGTACACCGAGAACTACACCGCGAACCTCGCCCCCGTCCTGGCCCACGGCGCCGTCGTCGCCAGCGCCGGCGAGGGCCGGATCGCCTCCGCCGCCCGCGCCGACTACGCCGCCGCCGCGGCCGCCGTCCTTACCGGCCCGGCCGAGGAGCACGTGAACACGGCGTACGAGCTGAGCGGCGACATCGCCTGGTCGCTCGCCGAGTACGCGGCCGAGGTCGCCGCACTGTCCGGCCGGGAGATCGCGTACACCAACGTCCCGGCCGAGGCCCACCTCGCGATCCTCACCGGCGCCGGGGTCCCCGAGCCCTTCGCCGCGATCCTGGTCGACGTCGACCGGGCCGTCGAGCACGGCGCGCTCGCCCTGCGGACCGGTGACCTGGCCCGGCTGATCGGCCGCCCCACCACCCCGATCGCTGTGACGATCAAGGAAGCGCTCGACGCCGCCGCCTGAGCGACGACTCCTGAGCGACGGCTCCCACTTCACGGAGCCCACCCGCCGCTCACACTTCACAGCTCTCACATTGTCATGACCGTATGGCGATACGGGCATGACAACCCGACCTCCGCGGCGCTACCTTCGACAGGACAGCGCGGCGCGTGGCAGGAGGTCCGGTGGAGACGAAGACGGAGAACGAGGGACGAGCAGGATTGCTCTACGGGATCGGCGCCTACGGCATGTGGGGGCTGGTCCCGCTCTTCTGGCCGCTCCTCAAGCCCGCCGGAGCCGTCGAGATCCTCGCCCACCGGATGGTCTGGTCGCTCGTCTTCATCGGCGTCGCGCTGCTCGCGCTCCGCCGCTGGGGCTGGATACGGGAGCTCGTCCGCAGCCCGCGCAAGCTCGCCCTGATCACCGTCGCCGCCGCCGTCATCAGCGTGAACTGGGGCCTCTACATCTGGTCGGTCAACACCGGCCACGTCGTCGAGGCCTCCCTCGGCTACTTCATCAACCCGCTCGTCACCATCGCCCTCGGCGTCCTCGTCCTCAAGGAGCGACTGCGCCCGGCCCAGTGGGCGGCGGTCGGCGTCGGCTTCGCGGCCGTCCTCGTCCTCGCGATCGGGTACGGGCAGCCGCCGTGGATCTCGCTCACCCTCGCCTTCTCCTTCGCCGTCTACGGCCTGGTGAAGAAGAAGCTGAACCTCGGGGGCCTGGAGTCGCTCGCCGCCGAGACCGCCGTCCAGTTCCTCCCGGCCCTCGGCTATCTGGTCTGGATCGGCACCCAGGGCACCCTGACCTTCGGCAGCGAGGGCGCCGGTCACGCGGCCCTGCTCGCCGCCACCGGCATCGTCACGGCGGTGCCGCTGGTCTGCTTCGGCGCGGCGGCCATCCGCGTACCGCTGTCGACGCTCGGCCTCCTCCAGTACCTGGCGCCGACCTTCCAGTTCCTGCTCGGGATCCTCTACTTCCACGAGGCGATGCCGCCGGAGCGGTGGGCGGGCTTCGCCCTCGTGTGGCTGGCCCTGACGCTCCTCACCTGGGACGCGCTGCGCACGGCCCGCCGCAGCCGGGCCGCGGTGGCGGCGGCGTCCGCGGAGGCGTTCGCCGCGGTCGAGGCGGCGGCGCAGTCCGCCCCCACCCCGGCGGCCGCACCGGCAGCCACCCCGACGACCGATCCGACGGCCACACCGGCGGTCGGCCCGACGGCCGATCTGACGGCCACACCGGCCGTCGGCCCGACGGCCGACCCGGCCCGCCCGGGGCTCTGACGCCTCACGCGTCCAGGAGGTCGTGCTCCCGGATCAGCCAGCAGACCGCCGTCAGCCGCAGCGTCGCGAAGTCGTGCCCCGCGGGCTCGGTCCACTCGGCCTCGGAGAGCCCGTCGGTGAACCCGAGGACGTAGTCGGCGAGCTCCTCCCGCCGTACGGTCCTGCCCTCCGGCCTCCTCGGCCTCCCCGGCCCCCTCCGCTGTGCCGGGACGAGCGCGTCGCACACCGCGGCGGCGTGCTGGTCCACGGCGGCCACGAGCCCCGGCTCGGAGGTGAACTCCGCGAGCCGGGGCATGTACGTGACGGCGACATCGATCAGCGGGCAGCCGGGCGAATCGTTCATCCCTCCACATTAGGTGCGGACCGGGGCGTTCAGACCGTGACCTTCGTCGCAGCCTCCGGGACCTCCGGGGCGGCCGCGCGCGAGCCTCCCCGTACCCCCGTCGCCGTGACCACGGCCCCCAGCGCCACCATCACCAGCGGGACGACGAGCGCCGCCCGGAAGCCGTCGAGACCGCCGCCCGCCAGCCCGTACACCGCGGTCACCGCCGCGATGCCGACCGCCGAACCGAACTGGGTCGCCGTCGTGAGCAGCCCGCTCGCGAGCCCCTGCTCCTCCTCCGCGATCCCCTCCGTTCCCGCGATGGTCAGCGGCCCGTACGCGAGGGCGAAGGCGAGGCCGGTCAGCAGCAGGGTCGGGAACATCGCCGCGTACGACCAGTCCGGGCCGACCGGCAGGAACAGCGCGTACGAGACGACCGCGAGGACGAACCCGCCGAGGATCACCCGGGCGTTGCCGAACCGCGCCACGAGCCGAGGGGTCAGCGTCGGCGCGAGGACCGCGTCGACGCCCATGACCAGCAGGGCGAGCGCCGTCTCCAGCGACGACCAGCCGCGCAGCTCCTGGAGGTAGAGCGTGGCCACGAACTGGAAGCCGAAGAAGGAGCCGACGAAGAGCAGGGCGCCCAGGTCGGCGCGGACGAGCGAGGCCTTGCGGAGGATGCCGAGCCGGACGAGCGGGCTCGCGGCCCGGCGCTCGACGGCGACGAAGACCCCGGCGAGGACGAGTCCGGCGGCGAGCGCGGCGGCCGTGACCGTCCAGCCGTCGAAGCCGTGCTCCAGACGGACGATCCCGTACGCGAGGAGCAGCATGGCCCCGGCGGCGGTGAGCGCGCCGCCCAGGTCGAAGCCGCCCTTCACGCGGACCGGACGCGGCTCCTTCGGGATCAGTCTGACCGCGGCGACCAGGATCGCGGCGGCCAGCAGGACCGGGGCGAAGAAGACCCAGCGCCAGCCGAGCTGGGTGAGCAGCCCGCCGATGACGAGGCCGAGCGAGAAGCCGCCGGCGGCGGTGCCGGCGAAGACGAGGAGCGCCTGGTTGCGCTGCGGCCCCTCCTCGTACGAGGTGGTGATGATCGACATGGCGGCCGGGGTCATGAAGGCGGCCGCGACACCGGTCACGAAGCGGGCCAGGATCAGGGTCCAGCCCTCGTCGGCGAGGCCGCCGAGACCCGAGAAGAGCAGGAAGACGGTGAGCCAGCCGAGGAACATCCGGCGCCGTCCGAGCAGGTCGGCCGCCCTGCCGCCGAGGAGGGTGAAGCCGGCGTAGCCGAGGACGTACGCGGACATGACCCAGGCGGCGGTGCCGGTGGTGAGGCCGAGGTCGGCGCGGACGGTGGGGACGGCGACGGCGAGCATGGCGACGTCGATGCCTTCGAGGAAGATCGTCCCGCAGAGGACGAGGAGCAGACTCCAGGCGCGTAGGGACACAACTGTCTCCAGGGCAGGGTGGGTTGGGTGGGTCGGTTACCGGGCCGAGGGTCGGTTCCCTCTTGTAACCACCTGAATCCTGCGGGAGGATCGGGTGCCATGGAAGAAGGCACTTTGAAGTCACCGAGTCACTGCGAGGGAACTACGGAAGCGACGGGGACCCCGACCCCTTCCAGTGGGACACCCGCGAGGACTGCGAGGTCCGCCAGATCCTCGACCGTGTCGCCGACAAGTGGTCCCTCCTCGTCATCGCCCTCCTCGACCGCCGAGTCCTGCGCTTCACCGAGCTCAAGCGCGAGATCGACGGCGTCAGCCAGCGCATGCTGACCGTGACGCTGCGCCAGCTGGAGCGCGACGGCCTGGTGAAGCGCACGGTCCACCCGGTGGTCCCGCCGCGCGTCGAGTACGAACTCACGCCCCTGGGCGGGACCTTGCACACGACGATCCGCTCCCTGGTGACCTGGACCGAGCAGCACCAGAACGAGATCGCGGCGGCGCGCGAGGAGTACGACGCGAAAGAGGCGGCGCTGATCTGAGGGCCGGGGGGCGGCGCCGGGGGGCGGAGGGCGGGGCGGGGCCGAGAGCCGAGGGGCCGGGGGCCGGGGCCGGGGGCGGGGCCGAGAGCCGAGGGGCCGGGGGCGGGGCCGAGAGCCGAGGCCCGGATATCCGGTGGCCCTCCCCGCACGACTTCCCGCACCCTGACGTCCATGACGTCCATGAAGGAATCGAAGCACCGGATCCGGGCGCTGCACACCCCGGACACCGTCACCGTCTACCAGGCGTACAGGCCGGGGATCGGCCTCCCCGCGGCCCGCGACGGCCGCTTCCCGGCCGCCTGGAAGCGGGACCGGATGACGTGGATCAAGCCGTCGTTCCTGTGGATGATGTACCGCTGCGGCTGGGGCGCGAAGGAGGGCCAGGAGACGGTCCTCGCCGTGGAGATCACCCGCGAGGGCTTCGAATGGGCCCTGCGGCACGCCTGCCTCTCGCACTACGTGCGCGGCTTCCACCCCGACCAGGCCTCCTGGAAGCGGCAGTTGAAGCAGGCTCCGGCCCGCGTCCAGTGGGACCCGGAGCGCGACCTGCACCTGCGGCCGCTCCCGTACCGCTCACTCCAGCTCGGCCTGTCGGGGGAGGCCACCCGGCGGTACGCGGACGAGTGGACGGTCTCCGTCACCGACGTGACCCCGCTCGCCCACGACGTCCACGCGCTCGTCCGCGCGGGCGACACGGCCGCCGCGGGCCGGCTGCTGCCCCGGGAGGAGCCGTACCCGACGTCCGGGGGGCTGCTGGACCACTTGCGCGGGGCTCAGGAACCGGCGGTCGACACCGCGAAGTTGAAGTCACCGGTGCCGAGCACCCCGTAGAGCCTCAGCCACAGCTGCAGCAGCTGCTCGGTGGCCCGGGCGCTCGACAGGTCGCCGAGGTCCAGGATCCGGTCGGAGGGCCAGCCGAAGGAGCGGAGCAGGTCGGCGACCACGGCCTTCGCGTCCTCGCTGTCACCGCTGAGGAAGACGTTGTGGTCGCCCGGGACCCGGCCGGGCTCGACCATCACCGTGTTGGTCATGGTGTTGAGCGTCTTCACGACGTGCGTCTCCGGGAACGCCCTCTGGAGCTGCTCCGCGAGGCTGCCGCCGTCGGGCGTGACGACCTTGGGCGGGAAGCCCTCCGAGGAGTCGAGCGCGTTGGACACGTCGACGAGGACCTTGCCGCGCAGGTTCTCCGCGCCCACGGACTCCAGGACGGCGAGGGAGACGAGCCCGCCGGTCGCGTTCACCACGAGCTCGGCGGGGCCGGCGGCGTCGGCGAAGGTGCCGTGCCCACCGCCGTACGCCTCGGCCCACTTCACCGCCTCGGCGTTGTCCGCGGTGCGGGAGCCCATCGTGACCTCGTGCCCGAGGGAGACCAGCTTGGTGGCGAGGCGGCGGCCGACCTCGCCCGTGCCCAGTACGGCGATCCTCATGGCATGTGCTCCTTCACGACGGCGTGCGCGCTTTCACGTCCGAAAATCCTTGGTCCGGGAGCCCGACCCTAGGACGGCGTGAGCCCGGGTGGCGTCCCGTGCCGTCCCGTGTCGTCCCGCATGCGCGAATGCCTCCACGACCTCCACGGCCTCCGCATGACCTCTCTACGGCAAGAGGACCCGCATGATTTCGGCCATCACGCCTTTCCAGTGGGCGCGTTGACGCTCGCGCTCCTCGGCGTCCGCCAGGTGCTCCTGGTGGAAGGTGAGGACGGTCCGGTCGCCGCTCGCCGGGGAGACCGTGACCTGGAGGACGGTGTCGCCGTACGTGAGGCGGACGCGGTCGCCCGGCCGGAGACCGCGGAGGGCGGGGTCGCCCTCGGCCGGCAGTGCGGCGCCGGGACCGAGCCAGAGGGCCAGGCCCTCCGGGCTCACGAGGAACTCCCAGACGGTCGCGACGGGCAGGGGCAGGGTCTTCGAGACGCCGATCTCCCAACCGGCGTCCCGCGTCAGTCCCACGGGCATCAGGCTTCTCCCTCCGACGGGGTACGGGCACGGTGCGCCCGCACCTTGTGACGGTTGCCGCACCGGTCCATCGAGCACCAGCGGCGGCGCCCCGGGCGTGAGGTGTCGGCGAAGACCAGGGCGCAGTTGTCGGCGCCGCAGATCCGGACCCGGCCGGCGTGCGGTCCGGTCAGCAGCTCGACCGCGTCCCGGGCGACCGTCGCGAGCAGCCCGGCCCCGGTGGCCCCGGGCGCCCACGCGCGCGTGCCGTCGGCGGCGATCAGGGCCACGAGCGGCGGCTCGGCGGCGGCGGCGTTGACCAGCGCCACCTCATCGGGGTCGGGGGCGGCACCCCCGGCGCGCGCGAGGGCGATGCCCCAGAGCGCGTCCCGCACCTCGCGCACGGCGGCCAGCTCGCCGTCCGTGACGGTGACGTCGAGCCCGGGGGCCAGCCGGCACTCCCGCACCCAGGTGAGCAGCCCCTCGACCCGGTCGAGGACCTCGTACCGCGCGGCGACGGGCCCTGGTCCACCGGTGAGGAGCAGCTCCAGGCAGAGGGCCCCGGCATCGAAGCGGAACCGCTGTCCGTCGCGGTGCCGGAGGGTCATTCCGGTGGCGGCCTGCGTCATGTAACCAGTATAACCAGTTACATGAAGCCCATCCATTGGAAGCTTGTCCTCGACGCCGCCGACCCGCACGCGCAGGCCGTCTTCTGGGCCGCCGCCCTCGGATACGTAGAGGAGGACCACGACGCGCTCATCCGCCGCCTCCTCGACCTCGGGGCCGCCCCGCCCGAGGCCACCGCCACCGTCCACGAGGGCACGGACCGCGAGCGCCTCGGCTGGCGCGACCTCGCCGCCGTACGCCACCCGGACGACCCCCAGGACCCGGCGACGGGCGGGGGGCTCGGCCGGCGCCTCCTCATCCAGCGCGTCCCGGAGCCCAAGACCACGAAGAACCGGCTCCACCTCGACCTCCACGCGGACCCCGGTACCCGCGAGACCGAGGTCACCCGCCTGGAGGCGCTCGGCGCGACGGTCCTGCGCCGGGTGGACGAGCCGTCCGGGTCCTGGACGGTCATGGCCGACCCGGAGGGCAACGAGTTCTGCGTGCAGTGACGGCGCCGCCCGATGACGGAGGTCAGGGCTTCCGCACCTCGAAGTGGAAGCAGCCGTACTCCACCGCGCGGACGTGCACGAGGACGACGGCCGGGTCGGCGAACGCCTCCGCGAAGGCCCGGTCGAAGCCCTCACGGGCGGCCTCGGGAAGCTCCAGGAGCCGCCCGCCGACGATCCGGCCCTCCGCGTCGTACCGCCGGACGGTCCGCAGCGCCCCGGCCCGCTCGAAGGGGTAAGCCTCCGAGGGCCGGGGCCCCTCGCACTCCTCGGCGTGCACGAAGACGGGCCCCTGCTCGTCGTACGCCCCCGGCTCGACCCCGGCCTCGGCGGCCCAGCGCCGCAGCGGGGCGTACGACACGAGCGCGATCCGCTCGCCGACGAGGGAGAGCCGCAGACAGCAGCGCAGGGGGTTCCCGCCCTCGCCGTCGACGAACGGCACACAGGGCCGTCCGGCGTCGTCGGTGACGCGGAGCCGGGCGAGGGCGGCGGGCGGGATGGCGCGGGCGGCGTAAGTGGTGGTGGGGGCGGCCGGGGTGGCCGGGGCGGTCGGGGTGGTGGGGGCGGCTTCGCCGATGTGGGTGCTCATGGGGCCAGGGTCACGCGGTCCCGCCACGGCCGCTGGCGGAATTCGGACGGGGCACTCGGCGGGTCCGTGAGGGGTGGGCGTTCCCGGTGGGTCCGGTGGTCCCGGTGGTCCCGGTGAGCACGGTGGTCCCGGTGAGCACGGTGGTCCCGGTGAGCACGGTGGTCCCGGTGAGCACGGTGGTCCCGGTGGGCCCGGTGGGCCGTACGCGATCCACGCCTGACGCGGCCCCGAACCCCCACACCCAAGGCCTCAACTCCCTTGACGCTCACGCTCGTCCGCTCAGCGAACGCACCTGACCGGTTTCCGCTCTTGACGCGGAGTCAAACTCTCACTGAACATTCAGCACGCACAGCAGAACAACTGAACACCGCACATGCACTCGCACAGCTCCCGCGCCTCGTGGCACCCAAGCCCGAGGCGTCTCGCACGTTCCGTCCCATCCCCGTTCGGAATCCGGAGCCCCCACATGAACATCTCCGTGCCCAGACGCATCACCGCGCTCGCGGCCCTCGCGGCCCTCGCGCTCGCCGGTCTCACCGGCACCGCCACCGCCGAGTCGCGGGCGGCTGCCGCCGCGCCCGACATCCCGCTGGCCAACGTCAAGCAGCACCTGACGGACCTCCAGTCGATCGCCACCGCCAACGGCGGCAACCGCGCCCACGGCCGTACCGGCTACAAGGCGTCCATCGACTTCGTGAAGGCCAAGCTCGACGCGGCCGGATACACCACGACCGTCCAGCAGTTCACCACCAGCGGCGCCATCGGCTACAACCTCATCGCCGACTGGCCGGGCGGCGACCCGAACCAGGTCCTGATGGCCGGCGCGCACCTCGACTCGGTCAGCTCCGGCGCCGGCATCAACGACAACGGCTCCGGCTCCGCCGCGGTCCTGGAGACCGCCCTGGCCGTCGCCCGCGCCGGGTACCAGCCCTCCAAGCACCTGCGCTTCGGCTGGTGGGGCGCGGAGGAGCTCGGTCTCGTCGGCTCGAATTACTACGTCAGCCAGTTGCCGACGGCCGAGCGCGCCAAGGTCTCCGGCTACCTGAACTTCGACATGATCGGCTCGCCGAACCCGGGCTACTTCGTCTACGACGACGACCCGGCCATCGAGCAGACCTTCAAGGACTACTTCGCGGGTCTCGGCGTCCCGACCGAGATCGAGACCGAGGGCGACGGCCGCTCGGACCACGCCTCGTTCAAGAACGTCGGCATACCCGTCGGCGGTCTCTTCACGGGCGCGAGCCGGGTCAAGACCAGTGCCCAGGTGTCGAAGTGGGGCGGTACGACCACGGCCTTCGACCGCTGCTACCACTCGTCCTGCGACACGACGTCGAACATCAGCGACACCGCTCTCGACCGCAACAGCGACGCTGCCGCGCATGCGATCTGGACGCTGTCCGGCACCACCACGCCCCCGCCCACCGGCACGGTCTTCGAGAACGCGGCCGACGTCTCCATCCCGGACAACGGCGCCGCGGTCACCTCGACGGTCAACGTCACCGGGATCACCGGCAACGCCCCGAGCAACCTCGCCGTCGGCGTGGACATCGTCCACACCTACCGCGGTGACCTCGTCGTCGACCTCGTCGCCCCCGACGGCTCGGTCTACAGCCTGAGCAACCGGTCCGGCGGCAGCGCCGACAACATCATCCAGACCTTCACCGTGAACGCCTCCACCGAGGTCGCCAACGGTGCCTGGAAGCTCCGCGTCCAGGACAAGGCCTCGATCGACACCGGCTACATCAACAACTTCAAGCTGACCTTCCCGTAGGACGCACAAAGCTCCCGGGTGGGTCGGTGACCATCGCCCCCGACCCGCCCGGGGTCCCAACCGGACTGCTACTTACCGGCGTTGGCCGCGTTCACCAGCGCGTCCTGCGTCACCGCGCCGACGTAGACCTTGCCGTCGTCCGTGAGCAGCGCGTTCACCAGCTTCGTCTTGAAGACGGTGCCCGAGCCGAACTTCCCGGTGACCTTGTCGCCGAAGGAGCCCAGGAGACCCTGGACCTCCTTCGGCGCTTCGTCCGTCTTGGGCGCCGGGGCACCGGTGTCGAGCTTCGCGATCGTCGTCCAGCCCTCACCGATGACGTTCAGGCCGTCCTTCCCGAGGTCGCCGAAGCCCGGGAGGTCACCGAGGCCACCGCCGAAGCCCTTCTCGAAGCCCTCGGGGAGCTGCTCCTCCTTCGCGCCCTTCTCCGCCGCGCCCTCCGTCACCTTCGCGCCCTCCGGGGCCTTGAAGGTGAAGTCGGAGGCGGCCGGCTTGCCGAAGTCGACCTTCGTGAAGCCCGCGTCGACGACCGGCTTGCCGCCCTCGACCGAGGCGAGGGTGAACTTCAGCGGGGTGCCGTTCGCCGCGTCCACGGCGATCTTCACCGACTCGACCGTCGAGCCGGACTGCTTCGGCTTGATCACCAGCTGGTACGCGTCCCGGCCGGCCACCTTCGCCGTGCCGTCGACGGTGATCGAGGTGGTGTCACCGGCGGCCTTCAGGACCTCGTCCGCGAGCTCCTTGGGCGTGCCGGGGAACTGCTTCTCGTGCTTCTCCCCCTTCGCCGCCGCGTCCGCGGGGGCCTTCTCGTGGAAGACCTCGTTGGACTTGCTGTCGTAGGCCCAGACGTCGTCGCCGTTGTGGATGAGGCTGTACTCGTCGGTGCCGTCGAGCAGCGTCAGCTTCTGGCGCTCGGGGCCGTCGGCCGCCACGCGCAGCGTGTGCGTGCCGGAGACGAGCTCGGTGAGCCGGTCCGCGGGGTCCGCCGAGGAGGAGCCGCCGCCCCCGCCGAGGCCGGAGGCCAGGCCGTCGAGGGGCAGGCCGAGGTCGGTGGAGATCTTGAACGTGCCGGACAGGGTCTGGGTGTCCGAGGCGGCGATCTTCTCGATGAGCTGCTGGGCCGTGATCTCCGGCAGGTCCGGGTCACCGGACGCCGCCAGTGCCGGGACGAGCCCGATGGTCGCCGCGGCCACTCCTGCCACCGCGACCGGGACGATGAACCGGCTCGCCTTACGGGTGTCTGCCATGGTCTCCGCTTCCTCCGTGCGCCCTGTTGGTCGATGTCTCCATCTGACCAAAACGAGAACGCGGAAGCGTCAGCCCCCGGGATCAACCTCGCGTACTGCTTCGGGATGACCCGACCCTGAGATCGCCTGGTCCGCTGGGGGGACGGAACCCCCCGGGCCGGGCCGGGGGTTGAACTCCTCGGGCCCGATGGCCCGAAGGCCCGAAGGCCTGATGGCCTGATGGCCTGATGGCCTGATGGCCTGATGGCCTGATGGCCTGATGGCCCAGAGGCCCGATAGCCGATGCCCCAGAGGCCCTACGGCCCGGAAGCCCCCGAAGCCCCGGAGCCTCAGCCCGCGCGGTGGACCACCGCGTCGCACAGCTCCTGCAGCGCCGCCTTCGCGTACCCGTCGGGCAGCGGCGCCAGCATCGCCCGCGCCTCCTCCGCGTACCGCACGGTGTCCTTCCGGGCCTGCTCCAGGGCCGGGTGGGAGCGCAGCCGGCGCAGGACCTCGGCGTGCCGCTCGTCGTCCGTCAGATCGCCGTCGACGAGCTCGACGAGCTCGATGTCCTCCGGGCGGCCGTGGGCGGCCGCCGCGGCCCGCAGGTGCAGGACGGGCAGGGTCGGGATGCCCTCGCGGAGGTCGATCCCGGGGGTCTTGCCGGACTCGTGGGAGTCGGAGGTGATGTCGAGGACGTCGTCGGCGAGCTGGAAGGCGACGCCGAGCCGCTCCCCGTACTGGGTGAGGATGTCGACGACGCTCTCGTCGGCGCCGGACATCATCGCGCCGAAGCGACAGGAGACGGCGACGAGCGAGCCGGTCTTGCCGCCGAGGACGTCGAGGTAGTGGGCGACGGGGTCGCGGCCGTCGCTGGGACCGGCGGTCTCCAGGATCTGACCGGTCACGAGCCGCTCGAACGCCTCGGACTGGATTCGTACGGCCTCGGGACCGAGGTCCGCGAGCGTGTGCGAGGCGCGGGCGAAGAGGAAGTCACCCGTCAGGACGGCGATCGAGTTGCCCCAGCGCGTGTTGGCGCTCGGCACACCGCGCCGGACGTCGGCCTCGTCCATGACGTCGTCGTGGTAGAGCGTGGCCAGGTGGGTGAGCTCGACGACCACGGCGGAGGGCACGACGCCCGGCGCGTAGGGGTCGCCGAACTGGGCGGCGAGCATCACGAGCAGGGGGCGGAACCGCTTGCCACCGGCCAGGACGAGGTGCTGCGCGGCCTCCGTGATGAAGGGGACATCGCTCTTGGTGGCGTCCAGGAGGCCCGCCTCCACAGCCGCCAACCCGGTCTGGACATCGGCCTCAAGAGCCTGGTCCCGCACGCTAAGACCGAACGGCCCGACGACGGTCACGAGGGGGTCTCCTGTCTGCTGACGCCTGCTGACGATCACACGGATTGATCACACGGATTGTTCACATGGACTATTGACGATCACACGGATTGTCGATGTGTCGCTCGATTCACTCAAGCCAGCGTATCCGGTCACCTTTCGATCACCGTGGGCGCCTTCCCGTCACCCCCGGTATGTTCGTGATCAGCTCATACGACCAGGAGTAGGCGTTTTGTCCCGAACAGCGATCGACACCGATACGAACGGCGAGCCGCCATGATCCGGGCCGGCCTCGCCGTGATCGCCCTGGCGCCCTGGCTGCGCCGCACCACGCACCCCGTCCACCAGGGAGCCACGAGGTATCCGCGATGAAGATCCGTACCGACTTCCCGTACGAGACCCGCCACGAGGACGTCCGCGTCCCGCTGCCGGACGGCACGCAGCTGTACGCCCGGATCTGGCGCCCGGTCACCGACGAGCCCGTACCGGCCCTCCTGGAGTACCTGCCGTACCGCCTCAGCGACTGGACCGCGCCCCGCGACTGGCAGCGCCACCCCTGGTACGCGGGCCACGGCTACGCCTCCGTACGGGTCGACGTCCGCGGCCACGGCAACAGCGAGGGCCTGCCCGGCGACGAGTACGACGCCGTCGAGCTCGCCGACGGCGTGGCCGTCGTTAACTGGCTCGCCGAGCAGCCCTGGTGCACGGGGAAGGTCGGCATGTTCGGCATCTCCTGGGGCGGCTTCAACTCGCTCCAGATCGCCGCGCTCGCCCCCGAGCCGCTCAAGGCGATCGTCACCGTCTGCTCCACCGACGACCGGTACGACAACGACGTCCACTACATGGGCGGCTCGGTCCTCGGCGTCGACATGCACGCCTGGGCGGCCACCATGCTCGCCTTCGTCTGCCGGCCGCCCGACCCGCGGTACACGGGCGAGGAGTGGCGCTCGATGTGGCTGAAGCGCCTGGATGCCGTGGACCCGCTCATCCACACCTGGCTCGCGCACCAGACCCGCGACGCCTACTGGAAGCACGGCAGCGTCTGCGAGGACTACTCCGCGATCCGGGCCGCCGTCCTCGCCGTGGGCGGCTGGCACGACCCGTACCGGGACACCGTCCTGCGGCTCGCCCAGCACCTCCCCCAGGACCGGGTGCGCGGCATCATCGGCCCCTGGTCCCACCAGTACCCGGACCGCGGGCTGCCGCCCGGCCCCGCCATCGGCTTCCTCCAGGAGACCCTGCGCTGGTGGGACCACCACCTCAAGGGCGTCGAGAACGACGTGATGGCCGAGCCGCTGCTGCGCTCCTGGATCAGCGAGTCGCACCCGCCGGCCACCGTGTACGAGGAGCTGCCGGGCCGCTGGGTCACCGACCCCGTCTGGCCCTCCCCGAACGTCACCCCCGTCACGTACGCCTTCCAGGGCGCCCCCGTGGTCGTCGACTCGCCCCAGCAGACCGGCATCGACGCGGGCCGCTTCTTCCCCTTCGGCAACGACGCCGACCTGCCGCCCGACCAGCGCGAGGAGGACGCCCACTCGGCCTGCTTCGACTTCCCCGTCCCCGAGGACGGCGGCCCCATCGAGATCCTCGGCCGGCCCTCCGTGAGCCTCGCCCTGCGCACGGCGGCCCCCACCGGCCAGGTCGTCGCCCGGCTCTGCGACATCGCCCCCGACGGCTCCTCCACCCTCGTCACGCGCGGCGCGCTGAACTTCTCCGCCCGCTACGGCCGCGACCGGGCCGTGGAGGCGCAGATCGGCGAGACGGAGGGCTTCGCCTTCGAGCTGAACGGCATCGGGCACACCTTCCCGCCCGGCCACCGGGTGCGGCTCGCGGTCTCCTCCACGTACTGGCCGTGGATCTGGCCGCAGCCGGACGCGGCGGGCTTCACCCTCGACCCGGCGGGCTCCTCCCTCACCCTGCCGGTACGCCGCCACACCGAGGACGCCGTCACCTGGGAGGAGCCGGAGCAGTCCGAACCGCTGGGCGTCGCCTACCCGCGCCCCCTGGAGGAGCCGCGCCCGGAGCGGGTCGTGGTGCGGGACGTCGCGAAGGGCGAGTGGAAGCTGGAGGTCGATCCGAAGTACGGCGGCACGCGCGTGTACCCGGACGGCCTGGAGTACACCGAGGACGCCGTGGAGACGTACACGATCGACGAGGGCGATCCGCTGTCCGCGCGGACCCGCTCGGAGTGGTCGATCCGGCTGCACCGGCCCGAGCTCGCCTGGGACGTCACGGTCGACACGCGCTCGGAGATCTCCTGCGACGCGGACGCCTTCCACACCTCGAACGAGGTGGTGTGCAAGGAGGACGGCGAGATCGTCTTCCACCGCACGTGGGAGAAGCGGATCCCGCGCACGGCGGGATGAGTACGCGAGAGGCGCCCGTACCCCGGTCGGGGGTACGGGCGCCTCCGCGCGTGCTGCCCTACGCGTCCGCGCCGGCCCTGCGGCGGCGGGCGACGACCAGCGCACCGGCGCCGAGGGCGACGGCCGCGCCGGCGGCGAGGCCGAGCTGCGGCAGGGTGTCGTTCGAACCGGTGGCGGCGAGGGTGCCGTTCACGGGGGTGCGGGACGAGCCGCCCTGCTGGGTGGTGTTCGTGTTGCCCGTGGTGCCACCGGTGGTGACGGTCGGCGCCGGGGTGGGCGTGCTCGTCGACGCCGACGGGGTCGGCGTGGGCGTCGGCGTGGGCTTGTCGCCCTTGGCCGCGAGGATGTCGAAGTCGACCTTCGCGTACTCCTCGCCGATGCCGCAGCTCTCGTCGTCGTTCTCGTACGAGCCGTAGGCGTAGGCCAGACCCTTGCCGGCCGGGGCGTCGGCCGCGACCGTGAGGCGCAGCTTCACGTCGTAGTGGGCGCCCTTGGCGAGCTTGCCGACCTCGATGGCCTCGAACTCGTCGGAGACCGGGGTCCATTCGAGGACGTCGGCGGACGACCACTCGACGGGGATGAGCCGGTCCTCGAATCCCGTCTCCTCGTCGATGACCTCATCGGGCCCCGGGAACTGCGCGGCGTTGGCGTAGGCCTCGACGGCGTCCAGGGTCCGGTCGGAGGTGTTGGTGACGCGGAGCGAGAAGATCGCGGGCCGGCCGGCGGTGACCGTCTCCGGGCCGCTGAGCGCGACCTCGACGGCGTCGTCCTCCTTGCAATCCGGGAAGTCCTCGAAGAACTCCAGCTCCTCCTCGGCCTCGGCGAGGTCCTCGGCGGCGGCCTTCTTCACCTTCTCGGCGAGCTTGACCACGCGGTCGGCGGCGTCCTGGGCGGCGGTGAGGGCGGCCGCGGCCTCCTTCACCTTCTCGTCGGCGGCCTTCTGGGCGTCGGCGGCCTCGTCGGCGGCCTTCTGGGCGTCGGTGACGGCGTCGGCGGCCGCCTTCTTCTCCGCCTCGGTCGCGGTCTCGGGCAGCTTCGTCACTGCCTCCTCGGCCTTTTCGAGTGCCTCGTCGGCGGCCGTCTTCTCGGCGGCGGCGGCGTCGGCGGCGTTCTGGGCGTCGGCGACCGCGACCACGAGGTCGTTGTCGGCCTTGTCCAGGGCCTTCCGATCCGCGGTGGCCTTGGCGAGCTCGACGACGGCCTCGTCGTACGCCTCCTGGGCCTCGGCGACGGCGGCCTTGAGCTCCTCGAGCGACGGCATCTCGTCGTCGAGGTCGTCCTCGTCCTGCGCGGGCTTCTGCGTCGAAGCGGGCGACGGCTTGGTGTCGGCGAACGCCGGCGCGGCGGAGAGGAACACGACCGGGGTGGTCACGGCGGCGGCCACGGCGGTCGCGAGTATGCGGCGAATCTTCACAGAGCGGACCTTTTCCTGGTCAGGGAGAGGTGAAAGAGAGCGTCGGGGCGTGCCTCCGCGGGGACTTCACGCGGCGCGACGCCACCGCGATCGTAGGGCTCACGGCACCCCGCGGGGAGTCTCTTTCCGCAGCCCGGGACGGGTAGTGCGACAGACCTCGGCCACATAGCGCGCGAATGCGGACAGTTGCCCACGGAGGCCCCTGTTTCTCTGTGATCCATGTCATCCGCACCCGGCGGCCCGACCCGTAACGTGTCCCCCACACACGTGGAAAGCGAGGCACGCACCGATGCCCGAGCACAGCCCGCTCGACCTGGCCGAAGGCGATCCCTTCGGCCCGCACAACCTCCCGTACGGCGTCTTCTCCACCGCCGACGAGCCCGATCGGCGCCGGCTCGGTGTCCGGATCGGCGGGCACGTGCTGGACGCGGGCGCCGCGGCGCACGCGCTCGGCTCGCCCTACGCGGCGCTGCTCGCGCAGCCCGGTCTCAACCCGCTGCTCACGGCCGGGCGGACCGCCTGGCGCGATGTGCGCCGGGCGCTCACGGCCTGGGTGACGGTTCCCGCGCACCGGGCGGACATCGAGCCGCTGCTGTACCCGCTGGACGAGGTGACGCTCCACCTGCCGTACGAGGTCGCGGACTACGTCGACTTCTACGCGAGCGAGCACCACGCGACGAACGTGGGCCGGATCTTCCGCCCGGACGGCGACGCGCTGACCCCCAACTGGAAGCACCTGCCGATCGGTTACCACGGTCGCGCGGGCACGGTCGTGGTGTCCGGCACCGATGTCGTACGCCCCTCCGGGCAGCGCAAGGCGCCGGCGGACGCGGCTCCGGTCTTCGGGCCCTCCGTGAAGCTGGACATCGAGGCGGAGGTCGGCTTCCTGGTCGGCACCCCGTCGGAGCTGGGCCGGCCGGTCGCGCTCGGCGACTTCCGGGAGCACGTCTTCGGTCTGACGCTGCTCAACGACTGGTCGGCGCGGGACGTGCAGGCCTGGGAGTACGTGCCGCTCGGCCCGTTCCTCGGGAAGTCGTTCCAGACCTCGGTCTCGGCGTGGGTGACCCCGCTGGAGGCGCTGGACGCGGCCCGGACCGCCCCGCCCGCGCGGGACTTCCCGCTGCTTCCGTACCTGGACGACGCGGGCGAGGAGGAGCCGGGCGGCTTCGACGTGCGGATCACGGTGGAGATCAACGGCGAGGTCGTGGCCGAGCCGCCGTTCTCCACCATGTACTGGACGGCGGCCCAGCAGCTGGCCCACATGACGGTGAACGGCGCCTCGCTGCGCACGGGTGACCTGTACGGCTCCGGGACGGTGTCGGGGCCGGAGGTGAACCAGCGCGGTTCGCTGCTCGAACTCACCTGGAACGGCCGGGACGCGATCGAACTGGCCGGTGGCAAGCGGACGTTCCTGGAGGACGGCGACGAGGTCGTGCTGACGGCCTGGGCGCCGGGCCCGGACGGCACGCGGGTGGCGCTGGGCGAGGTCCGGGGCCGGATCGTTCCTTCCGCCTGATCCGTACGGCCGTCAGCGCACCCGCCACAGCGCGGGGACGTTCGGCGGCTCCCAGCCGGCCTGGGCCGTGTGTGCCTGGAGGCACACGTAGCCCAGGCCGCCGTACGTGACCGCGTCCCCGGCCCGGTAGGCGGTCCCCGCGGTCCAGCTTCCCCCGGGGGACCCGGTGGGCGTGGCCGTGACCGTGGGGCTCGGGCCGGGGTTCTGGGGCACGTTCAGGACGAAGTCGAAGGCGGCCTCCCGGGCGCCGCCCGCGTCCCGCACGGTCATGAGGAGCCGCGGGTCGAAGATGGTGTCGGTGTTGTTGCGGGGTTCGCCCGGGAAGTACAGCTGGGTGGTGAGCACGGGCCGGCCGGGGGCCTGGAGCTTGACGTGGATGTGGCGGGTGCGGCCGGGGTAGAGGCCGGGCACGATCGTGGTGAGCTTGAAGGCGCCCTGCGCGTCGGTGAACTGGTGCCCACGGAAGCGGAAGCCGGTGTTGTCGTAGGCGCCGTTGGTGTCGGCCTGCCAGAAGTCGAGCAGGACGCCCGCTATCGGCCGGCAGGCGAGCCCGAAGACATAGCCGCTGACGGTCAGCCGGACACCGACCGTGCCGGACTCCAACAGGCTGGTGCGCAGCGGCGAGTTGGGCTTGAAGTAGGGGCCCTCGGTCTGCGGCGGGGTCGGGTCGTCGCCGTCGTCGCACTCGGGGGTGAGCGCGGGCGCCGCCTCGCCCGCGGTGAGGGTCCGGGCGAGCGCCGGGACGCCCATGAGCACGGCGGGCGCCGCCATGCCGGCCGCGAGCGCGGCCCGCAGCACGGCCTTGCGGGTGACGTGCCCGGTGCTGGTCTCGTTGTCCATGCCTGCTCCTCGTACGGGGGGCTGGGGTCGCAACGAACCTAGGCGGGTGCGCCGCCGGCTTCGAGGGACGGAACACGGCGGTCGTGGTGTTTTCGGAAGTCCCCCGGACTCCGCCCGGTCTCGCGGCGGAAGAAACGGCAGAAGTACGCGGGGTCGTCGAAGCCGACCCGGGCGGCGACCTGACGGATCGACAGGCCGGTGCCGATCAGCAGCCGTTGGGCCTCGCGCGTGCGCGCCTCCCGGAGCAGCGCCCCGGCGGTCCGGCCGGTGGCGGCCCGGACGGCCTCGGTGAGGTAGCCCGGGGTGACCCCGATCCGCTCGGCGCACTCCCGTACGGACCGGTGGTCCGCTCCGGTACGGGCGATCAGACGGGCGAACGCCTCGGCGACGGCGCCGGGGCCCGCACCTGGGCCCGCGCCCGCGCCCCCGGCCGCTCCCCTGCCGGGGCCTGGGCCGGGACCGGGGCCGGGCAGCCGGGCCGTACGGACGAGGAGCACGCGCAGCAGGGAGCGCAGGACGGTCGCGAAGCCGTCGGCCCCGTGCCCGTACTCCTCGGCGAGTTCGGCCATCAGCCCGGTGGTGCGGGTGTGCGTGGGCCCGTCGAGGGTGAGCCAGGGGCGGTCGCCGAGGCGGCGGAGCAGGTCCCGGTCGCCGGGGTGGTCGAGGAGGAAGTCCTCGGTGAAGAGGACGACGGTGCCGTCCAGGTCGCGGGCGTTCTCCCAGTGGTGCACCTGGCCGGGCACGATCACGGCCAGGTGGGGCGGGCGGAGCTCCCAGCGGGCCAGGTCGACGACGTGGGTGCCGGTGCCGGCGGTGACGTGCACGATCTCGTAGAAGGTGTGGCGGTGGGGGAAGGCGGCCCGGGACAGGGGGCCGACGGCGTCGAAGCTTCCGGCGGCGAAGGGCACCTCGTCGGGCAGGCGCACCTCCAGGCGGTGCACGGGCGGGTCGCCTGCCCTGGGGGCGGCGCAGGGAGTGCCTGGTAAGACGGTCGTGCCGCGCATCGTGGCACTTCCTCCCGGTGACTGACATGGCTGGTACAGACCATTCGGAGCGGCTCCCACGATGACACGGACACCTCCCCTGGTGAAGGGCCCGTGGGTCCCCCGCGCACGCCGGAGGGGCCCGGCTCGTGGTGAGCCGGGCCCCTCCGTGCGCGCGTGACGCCTACCGGACGAAGACACTCGCCTGGTTGGCCAGGTCCAGGAAGTACTGCGGCGCGACGCCGAGCACCAGCGTGACCACCACGCCCGCCGTGATGGTGAGCGTCGTCAGGGCCGAGGGCACGGCGACCGTGGGGCCGTCCGCCTTCGGCTCGCTGAAGAACATCAGCACGATCACCCGGATGTAGAAGAAGGCGGCGATCGCCGAGGAGAGCACGCCGACCACGACGAGCGCGCCCGCGCCGCCGTCCGCCGCCGCCGCGAAGACCGCGAACTTGCCGGAGAATCCGGAGGTCAGCGGAATACCGGCGAAGGCGAGCAGGAAGACCGCGAAGACCGCCGCGACGAGCGGCGAACGGCGGCCGAGCCCGGCCCACTTGGAGAGGTGGGTGGCCTCGCCGCCCGCGTCCCGGACCAGGGTGACGACGGCGAAGGCGCCGATCGTCACGAAGGAGTACGCCGCCAGGTAGAAGAGGACGGACGAGACGCCGGCGGGGGTGGCGGCGATGACACCGGCCAGCAGGAACCCGGCGTGGGCGATGGACGAGTAGGCCAGGAGCCGCTTGATGTCGGTCTGGGTGATGGCGACGATCGCACCGCCCAGCATGGTGACGACCGCGACGCCCCACATGACCGGCCGCCAGTCCCAGGTCAGACCCGGCAGCACCACGTACAGCAGACGGAGCAGCGCGCCGAAGGCGGCGACCTTGGTCGCGGCGGCCATGAAGCCGGTGACCGGGGTCGGCGCGCCCTGGTAGACGTCCGGGGTCCACATGTGGAACGGCACGGCGCCGACCTTGAAGAGGAGCCCCGTGAGGACCATGGCGAAGCCGATGAGCAGCAGGACGTCGTTGCCCATGGTGTCGGCGAGCGCCGGGTCGACGGAGACGACGGCGCCGTCGACGACCCGGGCGATGGTCGCGTAGGAGACCGAGCCCGCGTAGCCGTACAGCAGGGCGATCCCGAAGAGCAGGAAGGCCGAGGAGAAGGCGCCGAGCAGGAAGTACTTGACGGCCGCCTCCTGCGACATCAGCCGCTTGCGGCGGGCGACGGCACAGAGCAGGTACAGCGGGAGGGAGAAGACCTCCAGGGCGACGAAGAGCGTCAGGAGGTCGTTGGCCGCCGGGAAGACCAGCATGCCGGCGATCGCGAAGAGCGCGAGCGGGAAGACCTCGGTGGTGGTGAACCCGGCCTTGACGGCCGCCTTCTCGTGGTCGCTGCCGGGGACGGCGGCGGCCTCGGCGGCGAAGGAGTCGACCTTGTGGCCGTGGTCGGCCGGGTCGAGCCTGCGCTCGGCGAAGGTGAAGACCGCCACGATCGAGGCGAGGAGAATGGTGCCCTGGAGGAAGAGGGCGGGCCCGTCGACGGCGATGGCGCCCATGGCCGCGATCTGGGCCTTGGTGGTGCCGTAGCCGCCGGCCGCCAGGGCGACGACGGCGGCGAACGCGGCGGCCAGGGCGAGGACCGACAGGAAGACCTGGGCCACGTGGCGGCCCTTGCGGGGCACGAAGGCCTCGACGAGGACGCTGACGATCGCGGCGCCGATCACGATGAGCACGGGCGAGAGCTGCGTGTACTCGATGTGCGGGGCCGGGATCTTGTTCAGCGGCTCGGCCGCCGTCGTCCACAGGCTGTGGACAGCCGTTGTACTCACTTGGCTGCCTCCACGTTCTCCACGGTGGGCTGGGGGTCCTTCTGCTGGACGTCGGACATGGTGTGCTGCACCGCCGGGTTGACGACATCCGTCAGCGGCTTCGGGAAGACGCCGAGGAAGATCAGGACGGCGATCAGCGGGACGACCACCGCCAGTTCACGCACCCGCAGATCGGGCAGCGTGCGCACCTCCTCCTTCACCGGCCCGGTCATCGTCCGCTGGTACAGGACGAGGACGTAGAGCGCGGCGAGGACGATGCCGGTGGTGGCGACGATGCCGGCCACCGGGTACCGGGAGTAGGTGCCGACCAGGACCAGGAACTCACTGACGAACGGCGCGAGTCCGGGCAGCGACAGGGTCGCAAGCCCGCCGATCAGGAAGGTGCCGGCGAGCACCGGGGCGACCTTCTGCACACCGCCGTAGTCGGCGATGAGCCGCGAGCCGCGCCGGGAGATCAGGAAGCCGGCGACGAGCATCAGCGCGGCCGTCGAGATGCCGTGGTTGACCATGTACAGCGTGGCACCGGACTGGGCCTGGGTGGTCATCGCGAAGATGCCCAGGATGATGAAGCCGAAGTGCGAGATCGACGCGTAGGCGACCAGCCGCTTGATGTCCCGCTGGCCGACCGCGAGAAGCGCCCCGTAGACGATGCTGATCAGCGCGAGGACGATGATCGCCGGGGTGGCCCACTTCGAGGCCTCGGGGAAGAGCCCGAGGCAGAAGCGGAGCATCGCGAAGGTGCCGACCTTGTCGACGACGGCGGTGATGAGGACGGCGACCGGGGCGGTCGCCTCCCCCATCGCGTTCGGCAGCCAGGTGTGCAGCGGCCAGAGCGGCGCCTTCACCGCGAAGGCGAAGAAGAAGCCGAGGAAGAGCAGCCGCTCGGTGTTGGTGGCCATCTCCAGCGAGCCGTCGGCCCGCGCCTCGGCGATCTCGGTGAGCGAGAAGTTCCCCGCCACCACGTACAGCCCGATCACCGCGGCCAGCATGATGAGGCCGCCGACCAGGTTGTAGAGCAGGAACTTGACCGCCGCGTACGAGCGCTGGGCCGCCGCGTTCTCGTCGGAGCCCGTGTGCGCCCGGTCGCCGAAGCCGCCGATGAGGAAGTACATCGGGATGAGCATGGCTTCGAAGAGGACGTAGAAGAGGAAGACGTCGGTGGCCTCGAAGGAGAGGATCACCATCGCCTCGACCATGAGGATCAGGGCGAAGAAGCCCTGCGTCGGCCGCCAGCGCGAGGACTTCGTCTCCAGGGGGTCGGCGTCGTGCCAGCCGGCCAGGATCACGAAGGGGATCAGCAGGGCGGTGAGCGCGATGAGCGCCACCCCGATGCCGTCCACGCCGAGCTCGTAGCGGACCCCGAAGTCCTTGATCCAGGCGTGGGACTCGGTCAGCTGGTACCGCGCGCCGCCGGGATCGAACCGTACGAAGACGACGGCGGCGAGCACCAGTGTGGCGAGCGAGACGAGCAGCGCCAGCCATTTGGCGGCGGTGCGACGGGCGGCGGGGACGGCGGCGGTGAGGATCGCACCGGCCGCCGGCACCGCTGCCGTCAGCGTAAGGAGCGGGAAGGACATGGGAGTTACACCGCCCTCATCAGCAGGGTCGCGGCGATCAGCACCGCAGTACCTCCGAACATGGAGACCGCGTACGAGCGGGCGTAGCCGTTCTGCAGCTTGCGCAGCCGGCCGGAGAGACCGCCGACGGCGGCCGCGGTGCCGTTGACGACGCCGTCGACCAGGCTGTGGTCGACGTAGACGAGCGAGCGGGTGAGGTGCGTGCCGCCCGTGACGAAGACGGCGTGGTTGAAGTCGTCCTGGAGGAGGTCGCGGCGGGCCGCCCGGGTGAGCAGCGAGCCGCGCGGGGCGACCACCGGGACGGGCCTGCGCCCGTACTGGAGGTAGGCGAGGCCGACGCCGATGACCATGACGGCGACGGTGGCGGTGGTGACGGCCGCCGCGCTGAGCGGCGAGTGGCCGTGGGCGAAGCCGGTGACCGGCTCCAGCCACTCGACGAATCCGGCGAACTCGAAGTAGGCGCCCGCGGCGACCGAGCCGACGGCCAGCAGGACCATCGGGATCGTCATGGACTTCGGGGACTCGTGCGGGTGCGGCTCGTGGCCCTCGGCGTCAGCCTGCCAGCGCTTCTCGCCGAAGAAGGTCATCAGCATCACGCGGGTCATGTAGTACGCCGTGATGGCCGCGCCGAGCAGGGTGACCGAGCCGAGGATCCAGCCCTCGGTGCCGCCCTTGGCGAAGGCCGCCTCGATGATCTTGTCCTTGGAGAAGAAGCCGGACAGGCCGGGGAAGCCAATGATCGCGAGGTAGCCGAGGCCGAAGGTGACGAAGGTGACCGGCATGTACTTCCGCAGGCCGCCGTACCTCCGCATGTCGACCTCGTCGTTCATGCCGTGCATGACCGAACCGGCGCCGAGGAAGAGCCCGGCCTTGAAGAAGCCGTGCGTCACCAGGTGCATGATCGCGAAGACGTATCCGATGGGGCCGAGGCCGGCCGCCAGGATCATGTAGCCGATCTGCGACATCGTCGAACCGGCGAGCGCCTTCTTGATGTCGTCCTTGGCGCAACCGACGATCGCACCGAAGAGGAGCGTGACCGCTCCGACGACGGTGACGACGAGCTGCGCGTTCGGCGCGGCGTTGAAGATGTCGGCGGAGCGGACGATCAGATAGACACCGGCGGTCACCATCGTGGCCGCGTGGATGAGGGCCGAGACCGGGGTCGGGCCCTCCATCGCGTCCCCGAGCCAGGACTGCAGCGGCACCTGGGCCGACTTGCCGCAGGCCGCGAGGAGCAGCATCAGACTGATCGCGGTCAGGGTGCCCTCGGAGGCCTGGTCGGTCGACGCCAGGACCGGCCCGAAGGTGAAGGTGCCGAAGGTGGTGAACATGATCATGATGGCGATCGACAGGCCCATGTCGCCGACCCGGTTGACCAGGAAGGCCTTCTTCGCGGCGGTGGCCGCGCTGGGCTTGTGCTGCCAGAAGCCGATCAGGAGGTACGAGGCGAGGCCGACGCCCTCCCAGCCGAAGTACAGGAGCAGGTAGTTGTCGGCGAGGACCAGCAGGAGCATCGCCGCGACGAACAGGTTGAGGTAGCCGAAGAAGCGGCGGCGGCGCTCGTCGTGCTCCATGTAACCGATGGAGTACACGTGGATGAGCGTGCCGACCCCGCTGATCAGCAGGACGAAGGTCATCGACAGCTGGTCGAGCTGGAAGGCGATGTCCGCCTGGAAGCCCTCCACCGGGATCCAGGTGTACAGCCGCTGGTACATCGCCCGGTCGTCGGCGCTCTTGCCGAGCATGTCGGCGAAGAGGACGAGGCCGATGACGAAGGAGACGGCCGCGAGCAGGGTGCCGAGCCAGTGCCCGGTCCTGTCGAGCCGCCGCCCTCCGCAGAGCAGAACGACTGCTCCGAGCAGAGGCGCCGCGATGAGCAGCGCAATCAAGTTATCCACGATTCCGCCCCTTACAGCTTCATCAGGCTGGCGTCGTCGACCGAGGCCGAGTGGCGGGCGCGGAAGACGGACACGATGATCGCGAGCCCGACGACGACCTCCGCGGCGGCGACGACCATCGTGAAGAACGCGATGATCTGGCCGTCGAGATTGCCGTGCATACGGGAGAAGGTGACGAACGCGAGGTTGCAGGCGTTGAGCATCAGCTCGACGCACATGAAGACCACGATCGCGTTGCGCCGGATCAGCACCCCGGCCGCACCGATGGTGAACAGCAGGGCCGACAGGTACAGGTAGTTGACGGGGTTCACCGGGTGGCCTCCTCTTCGTCCCGGTCCCGGCCGAGCCGCTCCTCGGAGCGCTGCTCCAGGGCCTTGAGGTCGGCGAGCGCCTCGCTGGACACGTCCCGGATCTGGCCCCGCTTGCGCAGGGTCTGCATGACGGTGAGCTCCGACGGGGTGCCGTCGGGCAGCAGACCGGCGACGTCCACGGCGTTGTGCCGGGCGTAGACGCCGGGCGCGGGGAGCGGCGGCACGTGCTTGCCTTCCCGTACGCGCTGCTCGGCCAGCTCGCGCTGGGTGCGGGCCCGCTCGGTGCGCTCGCGGTGGGTGAGCACCATCGCGCCGACGGCGGCGGTGATCAGGAGCGCGCCGGTGATCTCGAAGGCGAAGACGTACTTGGTGAAGATGAGGGCGGCGAGGCCCTCGACGTTCCCGCCGTACGCGGCGTTGGCCGTGCCCAGGCCGTTGAACTCGGTGAGCGAGGCCTGGCCGATGCCGGCGATCAGCAGGATGCCGAAGCCGAGGCCGCAGGCCGCGGCCCACCAGCGCTGCCCCTTGATGGTCTCCTTCAGCGAGTCCGCGGCCGTGACACCGACCAGCATGACGATGAAGAGGAAGAGCATCATGATCGCGCCGGTGTAGACGACGATCTGGACGATGCCGAGGAAGTACGCGCCGTTGGCCAGGTAGAAGACCGCCAGGACGATCATCGTGCCGGCCAGCGACAGGGCGCTGTGCATGGCCTTCTTCATCAGGATCGTGGCGAGTGCGCCGGCGACGGCGACCGTGCCGAGGACCCAGAACTGGAAGGCCTCACCGGAGGACGTGGCGTACGCCGCGAGGTTCGCGCTCATGCGTCCGCCCCCTCCGGCTCGCCCTGCTCACCGTTGGAGACGGCGACCTGCGGGACGGTGCCGGGCGCGGCCTCGGTGACCAGGCCCCGGTAGTAGTCCTGCTCGGTCATGCCCGGGAAGATCGCGTGCGGGGTGTCGACCATGGTGTCGTCGAGGCCCGCGAGCAGCTGCTCCTTGGTGTAGATCAGGTTCTCTCGGGAGGAGTCGGCCAGCTCGAACTCGTTGGTCATCGTCAGCGCGCGCGTGGGGCAGGCCTCGATGCACAGCCCGCAGAGGATGCAGCGGGCGTAGTTGATCTGGTAGACGCGGCCGTAGCGCTCGCCGGGCGAGTAGCGCTCCTCGTCGGTGTTGTCCGCGCCCTCGACGTAGATGGCGTCGGCGGGACAGGCCCAGGCACACAGCTCGCAGCCGACGCACTTCTCCAGGCCGTCGGGGTGACGGTTGAGCTGGTGCCGGCCGTGGAAGCGGGGCGCCGTCGTCTTCTGCTGCTCCGGGTACTGCTCGGTCAGCCGCTTCTTGAACATGGCCTTGAAGGTCACGCCGAAGCCGGCCACCGGATTCTGGAACTCAGACACCGTCCGTCTCCTTTCGCTCACTCGCAGTAGCAGTATCGGAGGCGCCGCTGACAACGAGGTCCTTGTCGTGCCGCGGCCTGCGCCGGGGCACGGGCGGCAGGGACTGTCCGGGCTTGGGCGGTACGGGGAAGCCTCCGGCCATCGGGTCGAAGGCGCGGGCGTCCTCGGGGGCCTCCGCCCCGGCCTTCGCCTTCCTGTCGCGGAACGTGTCGACGACGAAGGAGAGCAGCAGCAGTCCGAGGACGGCACCGGCCACGTACAGGACGATGTTGCTGAAGGCGATGTTCTCGTTCCGCAGCGCCCGGACGGTGGCGACGAGCATGAGCCAGACCACGGAGACCGGGATGAGGACCTTCCACCCGAGCTTCATCAGCTGGTCGTAGCGGACGCGGGGCAGGGTGCCGCGGAGCCAGATGAAGAAGAAGAGGAGCAGCTGCACCTTGAGGACGAACCAGAGCATCGGCCACCAGCCGTGGTTCGCGCCCTCCCAGAAGGTGGAGATCGGGTACGGGGCCCGCCAGCCACCCAGGAAGAGCGTCACCGACACGGCCGAGACCGTCACCATGTTCACGTACTCGGCGAGCATGAACATCGCGAACTTGATGGACGAGTACTCGGTGTTGAAGCCGCCGACGAGGTCGCCCTCGGACTCCGGCATGTCGAAGGGCGCGCGGTTGGTCTCACCGACCATCGTGACGATGTAGATGATGAACGAGACCGGCAGCAGGATGACGAACCAGCGGTCCGCCTGCGCCTCGACGATCGCCGAGGTCGACATCGACCCGGAGTAGAGGAAGACGGAGGCGAAGGCCGCGCCCATGGCGATCTCGTACGAGATCATCTGCGCGCAGGACCGCAGGCCGCCGAGGAGCGGGTACGTGGAGCCGGAGGACCAGCCGGCGAGGACGATGCCGTAGATGCCGACGGAGGCGATCGCGAGGACGTACAGCATCGCGATCGGGAGGTCGGTGAGCTGCATCGTCGTGCGGTGGCCGAAGATCGACACCTCGTTGCCGGCGGGCCCGAAGGGGATCACGGCGATCGCCATGAACGCGGGGGCGGCGGCGATGATCGGGGCGAGGACGTAGACGACCTTGTCGGCCTTCTTGACGATCACGTCCTCTTTCAGCATCAGCTTGATGCCGTCCGCGAGGGACTGGAGCATGCCCCAGGGGCCGTGCCGGTTGGGCCCGATGCGCAGCTGCATCCAGGCGACGACCTTGCGCTCCCACACGATGGAGAAGAGCACGGTCACCATCAGGAAGGCGAAGCAGAAGACGGCCTTGATCGCGACGAGCCACCAGGGGTCCGTGCCGAACATGGACAGGTCTTCGGCGGCGAGGACGGTGTTCATGCCTGGACCTCCGTCGTGGTGGCCGCGCCGATGCGGACCAGGTCGCCGGGGCGGGCGCCGGTGGCGGAGTGGACGCCGCTGCCGGCCGAGTTCAGCGGGAGCCAGACCACGCGGTCGGGCATCTCGGTGATCCGGAGGGGGAAGGTGACGGAGCCGGTGGGGCCGGTCACTTCGAGGGTGTCGCCGTCCTTGACGCCGGTGTCGGCGGCGGTGGCGGCCGACAGCCGGGCGACCGCCGCGTGGCGGGTGCCGGCCAGGGCGGTGTCGCCCTCCTGGAGGCGGCCGAGGTCGAGGAGCATCCGGTGTCCGGCGAGGACGGCCTCGCCTTCGCCGGCCCGGGGCGCGGCCTGGCCGGGCTCGGCGGGCTCGGAGGCCCGCTCCTCGGTCCAGCGGCCGAGCCGGTCGATCTCCCGTCGTGCGGATCGCAGGTCGGGGAGGGCCAGGTGGACGTCGAGGGCGTCGGCGAGCATGTGGAGCACGCGCGCGTCGGTCGGGGCGAGCGTCCTGGTCATCTGCTCGGGCTTGAGCGCGGCCTCGAAGAGCCGTGCCCTGCCCTCCCAGTTGAGGAAGGTGCCGGACTTCTCGGCGACGGCGGCGACCGGCAGGACGACGTCGGCGCGCTCGGTGACCTCGCCGGGCCGCAGCTCCAGGGAGACCACGAAGGCCGCGTCGAGGGCCTCACGCGCGCGTGCCGGGTCGGGCAGGTCCCTGACCTCTACGCCGGCGACGAGCAGTGCGCCGAGTTCGCCGGTGGCCGCGGCCTCCAGGATCTGGCCGGTGTCGCGGCCGTAGCGGTGCGGGAGTTCGCGGACGCCCCAGGCGGCGGCGACCTCGTCCCGCGCGCGGGGGTCGGTCGCGGGCCGGCCGCCGGGCAGCAGCGTCGGGATGGTGCCCGCCTCCACCGCTCCGCGCTCGCCGGCGCGGCGCGGGATCCAGACGAGCCGGGCGCCGGTGGCGGCCGCGGTGCGCAGGGCGGCGGTGAGCGCGCCGGGCACGCCCGCGAGGCGCTCGCCGACGGCGATGACGGAGCCGTCCCGGCGGAGGGCCTCGGCGGCGGCGAGTCCGTCGCCTTCGAGGCCGACCCGGGAGGTGAGGGCGTCGAGCCACTCGGTCTCGGTGCCGGGGGCGGCGGGCAGCAGGGTGCCGCCCGCCTTCTCCAGGCCGCGGGTGGCGAAGGCGGCGATCGCGTACGTCCGCTGTCCGTGCTTGCGCCAGGCCTTGCGGAGCCGCAGGAAGACGCCGGGGGCCTCCTCCTCGGACTCCAGGCCGACGAGGAGCACGGCCGGGGCGGCTTCGAGCGAGGTGTACGTGACCCCACTGCCGTCCAGGTCGCGGCCGCGGCCGGCGACGGTGGAGGCGAGGAAGTCGGCCTCCTCGCCGGAGTGGATCCGGGCCCGGAAGTCGACGTCGTTGGTGTCGAGGGCGATCCGGGCGAACTTGGCGTACGCGTAGGAGTCCTCGACGGTCAGCCGGCCGCCGGCGAGGACGCCGGTGCGGCCGCGGACGAGCCCGCGGGCGGCGGCCTCCAGGGCCTCGGGCCAGGAGGCGGCTTCGAGCTCACCGGTCTCGGTGTTCCGCACCAGCGGGGTGGTGAGCCGGTCGCGCTGCTGCGCGTACCGGAAGCCGAAGCGGCCCTTGTCGCAGATCCACTCCTCGTTGACCTCGGGGTCGTCGGCGGCGAGCCGCCGCATGACCTTGCCGCGCCGGTGGTCGGTGCGGGTGGCGCAGCCGCCGGCGCAGTGCTCGCAGACCGACGGCGAGGAGACCAGGTCGAAGGGGCGGGAGCGGAAGCGGTAGGCGGCCGAGGTGAGGGCGCCGACCGGGCAGATCTGGATGGTGTTGCCGGAGAAGTACGACTCGAAGGGGTCGCCCTCGCCGGTGCCGACCTGCTGGAGCGCGCCGCGCTCGATCAGCTCGATCATCGGGTCGCCCGCGACCTGGTTGGAGAAGCGGGTGCAGCGGGCGCACAGGACGCAGCGCTCGCGGTCGAGCAGCACCTGGGTGGAGATCGGTACGGGCTTCTCGTAGGTCCGCTTGTGCCCGTCGAAGCGGGACTCGGACTGTCCGTGGGACATGGCCTGGTTCTGCAGGGGGCATTCGCCGCCCTTGTCGCAGACCGGGCAGTCCAGCGGGTGGTTGATGAGCAGGAGCTCCATCACGCCGTGCTGGGCCTTCTCGGCGACCGGGCTGGTCAGCTGCGACTTCACCACCATGCCGTCGGTGCAGGTGATGGTGCAGGAGGCCATGGGCTTGCGCTGGCCCTCGACCTCGACGATGCACTGGCGGCAGGCGCCGGCGGGGTCGAGGAGGGGATGGTCGCAGAAGCGGGGGATCTCGATGCCGAGCTGTTCGGCGGCGCGGATGACCAGCGTCCCCTTGGGGACGGAGATCTCGGCGCCGTCGATGGTCAGCGTGACGAGGTCCTGGGGCGGGAGCGCCGCCTCGCCACCCCCGGAGGGGGCAGACGTGGTGACTGTCATGCGTTCACCTCCGTGTTTCCTGCGCGCCGGTCGGCCCAGACGGTCGACCTGGCGGGGTCGAAGGGGCAGCCCTTGCCCGTGATGTGCTGCTCGTACTCCGCGCGGAAGTACTTCAGCGAGGAGAAGATCGGCGAGGCGGCGCCGTCGCCGAGGGCGCAGAACGACTTGCCGTTGATGTTGTCGGCGATGTCGTTCAGCTTGTCGAGGTCGGCCATGACGCCCTTGCCCTCCTCGATGTCGCGGAGCAACTGGACGAGCCAGTAGGTGCCCTCCCGGCACGGGGTGCACTTTCCGCAGGACTCGTGGGCGTAGAACTCGGTCCAGCGGGTGACGGCCCGGACGACGCAGGTGGTCTCGTCGAAGCACTGGAGGGCCTTGGTGCCGAGCATGGATCCGGCGGCGCCGACGCCCTCGTAGTCGAGGGGCACGTCGAGGTGCTCCTCGGTGAACATGGGGGTGGAGGAGCCGCCGGGGGTCCAGAACTTGAGCCGGTGGCCCGGCCGCATGCCGCCGCTCATGTCGAGGAGCTGGCGGAGCGTGATGCCGAGGGGGGCCTCGTACTGGCCGGGGGATGCGACGTGCCCGCTGAGCGAGTAGAGCGTGAAGCCCGGGGACTTCTCGCTGCCCATCGAGGTGAACCATTCCTTGCCCCGGTTGAGGATCGCGGGAACGGAGGCGATGGACTCGACGTTGTTCACGACAGTGGGGCAGGCGTACAGACCGGCGACCGCGGGGAAGGGGGGACGCAGCCGGGGCTGGCCGCGGCGCCCTTCGAGCGAGTCGAGGAGCGCGGTCTCCTCGCCGCAGATGTACGCGCCGGCGCCGGCGTGCACGGTGATGTCGAGGTCGAGTCCGCTGCCGAGGACGTTCTTGCCGAGGTAGCCGGCCGCGTAGGCCTCGCGGACGGCCTCGTGGAGGCGGCGCAGGACGGGGACGACCTCGCCGCGCAGGTAGATGAAGGCGTGGTTCGAGCGGATCGCGTAGCAGGCGATCACCATGCCCTCGATGAGGGAGTGCGGGTTGGCGAAGAGGAGCGGGATGTCCTTGCAGGTGCCGGGCTCGGACTCGTCGGCGTTGACGACGAGGTAGTGGGGCTTGCCGTCGCCCTGCGGGATGAACTGCCACTTCATGCCGGTGGGGAAGCCGGCGCCGCCGCGGCCGCGGAGCCCGGATTCCTTGACGTACGCGATGACGTCGTCGGGGCTCATCGCGAGGGCCCGCTTGAGGCCCTGGTATCCCTCGTGGCGCTCGTAGGTCTCCAGGGTCCAGGAGTTGGGCTGGTCCCAGAACGCGGAGAGAACGGGGGCGAGAAGCTTCTCGGGGCTGCTGTTGTCGATCTCGGCCGCCAAGGTCGTCACTCCCCCTCCTGACGGGTTGATTCACCGCGCGGGTGAACGATTCGGTGGTGCGGGGCCTCGCCCTTGGACAGGCGCAGGCCGATGAGGGAGGCCGGGCCGGCTCCGCCGGTGGCCTCGACGGCGCCGGGGCGCTCGTCGGGGAAGCCGGCGAGGATGCGGGCGGTCTCCTTGAAGGTGCAGAGCGGGGCGCCGCGGGTGGGTTCGACGGTCCGTCCGGCCCGCAGGTCGTCCACCATCTTCTTGGCGGACTCCGGGGTCTGGTTGTCGAAGAACTCCCAGTTGACCATCACGACGGGCGCGAAGTCGCAGGCCGCGTTGCACTCGATGTGTTCGAGGGTGATCCGGCCGTCCTCGGTCGTCTCGTCGTTGCCGACGCCGAGGTGGGCCTTGAGCTCCTCGAAGATGGCGTCGCCGCCCATGACCGCGCAGAGCGTGTTCGTGCAGACGCCGACCTGGTAGTCGCCGGAGGGCTTGCGCCGGTACATCGTGTAGAAGGTGGCGACGGCGGTGACCTCGGCGGTGGTCAGGCCGAGGAGTTCGGCGCAGAACCTCATGCCGGTACGGGTCACGTGGCCCTCCTCCGACTGCACGAGGTGCAGCATCGGCAGGAGCGCGGAGCGGGAGTCCGGGTAGCGGGCGATGATCGCCTTCGAGTCCTCCGTCAGGCGCGCGTGGACCTCGGCCGGGTACTCGGGGGCGGGGAGCTGGGGCATCCCCAGGCTGACGTTCTCCGTCATCGGTCGACGCCTCCCATCACGGGGTCGATGGAGGCGACGGCGACGATGACGTCGGCGACCTGGCCGCCCTCGCACATCGCGGCCATGGCCTGGAGGTTGGTGAAGGACGGGTCGCGGAAGTGGACCCGGAAGGGGCGGGTGCCGCCGTCGGAGACGACGTGGACGCCGAGCTCGCCCTTGGGGGACTCGACGGCCGCGTAGGCCTGCCCGGCGGGGACCCGGAAGCCCTCGGTGACCAGCTTGAAGTGGTGGATCAGGGCCTCCATGGAGGTGCCCATGATCTTCTTGATGTGGTCGAGGGAGTTGCCGAGGCCGTCGGGGCCGAGCGCGAGCTGCGCGGGCCAGGCGATCTTCTTGTCGCCGACCATGACCGGGCCCGGTGCCAGCCGGTCGAGGCACTGCTCGACGATCCGCAGCGACTGGCGCATCTCCTCCAGGCGGACGAGGAAGCGTCCGTAGGAGTCGCAGGTGTCGGCGGTCGGGACGTCGAACTCGTAGTTCTCGTAGCCGCAGTACGGGTCGGTCTTGCGCAGGTCGTGCGGGAGGCCCGCCGAGCGCAGGATCGGACCGGTGGCGCCGAGGGCCATGCAGCCGGTGAGGTCGAGGTAGCCGACGTCCTGCATGCGGGCCTTGAAGATGGGGTTGCCGGTGGCGAGCTTGTCGTACTCCGGCAGGTTCTTCTTCATGGTCTTCACGAACTCGCGCACGGCGTCGACGGCGCCGGGCGGGAGGTCCTGGGCGAGGCCGCCGGGGCGGATGAACGCGTGGTTCATGCGCAGGCCGGTGATCAGCTCGTACAGGTCCAGGATCATCTCGCGGTCCCGGAAGCCGTAGATCATGATCGTGGTGGCGCCGAGCTCCATGCCGCCGGTGGCGATGCACACCAGGTGGGAGGAGAGCCGGTTGAGCTCCATGAGCAGGACGCGGATGATGCTCGCCCGGTCCGGGATCTGGTCGGTGATCCCGAGGAGCTTCTCCACGCCCAGGCAGTACGCCGTCTCGTTGTAGAACGAGGTGAGGTAGTCCATGCGCGTGACGAAGGTGGTGCCCTGCGTCCAGGTCCGGTACTCGAGGTTCTTCTCGATGCCGGTGTGGAGGTAGCCGATGCCGCAGCGGGCCTCGGTGACGGTCTCGCCGTCGATCTCCAGGATGAGGCGGAGCACGCCGTGGGTGGACGGGTGCTGGGGGCCCATGTTGACGATGATGCGTTCGTCGTCGGCCTTGGCGGCGGACTGGACGACTTCTTCCCAGTCGCCACCGGTCACCGTGTAGACGGCGCCTTCTGTCGTCTCGCGGGGAGACGCGTGGGGAGTGGTCACGAGTACGACCTCCGCTGGTCCGGAGCCGGGATCTGGGCGCCCTTGTACTCGACGGCGATGCCGCCGAGGGGGTAGTCCTTGCGCTGCGGGTGGCCCTGCCAGTCGTCCGGCATCATGATCCGGGTGAGGGCGGGGTGGCCGTCGAAGACGATGCCGAAGAAGTCGTACGTCTCGCGCTCGTGCCAGTCGTTCGTCGGGTAGACGGCGACGAGGGACGGGATGCGCGGGTCGGCGTCCGGCGCCGAGACCTCCAGGCGGATCAGCCGGCCGTGGGTGAGCGAGCGCAGGTGGTAGACGGCGTGCAGCTCGCGGCCCTTGTCACCCGGGTAGTGGACGCCGGAGACGCCGGTACAGAGCTCGAAGCGGAGCGCCGGGTCGTCGCGGAGGGTGCGGGCGACCCGGACGAGGTGTTCGCGCTCGATGTGGAAGGTGAGCTCCTCGCGGTCGACGACCGTCCTCTCGATGGCGTTCTCGGGGAGCAGGCCCTGCTCCTCCAGCGCGCCCTCGAGTTCGTCGGCGACCTCGTCGAACCAGCCGCCGTAGGGGCGGACGGTCGCGCCGGGGAGCCGGACGGAGCGGACGAGGCCGCCGTAGCCGGACGTGTCGCCGCCGTTGTTGGCGCCGAACATGCCACGCTGGAGGCGTACCTCCTCGCCGTGCTCCCCGCGCTGGCCCGGCAGGTTCTGCTCGCTCAGCTCCTTCTCGGGGTTGGGTGTCTCGTCACTCACCGGAGCAGACCCTTCAATTCAATGGTCGGCAGCGCCTTGAGCGCCGCCTCCTCCGCCTCGCGCGCAGCCTCCTCGGCGTTCACGCCGAGCTTGGAGGTCTGGATCTTCTGGTGGAGCTTGAGAATCGCGTCCAGGAGCATCTCCGGACGCGGCGGGCAGCCGGGCAGGTAGATGTCGACCGGCACGATGTGGTCGACGCCCTGCACGATCGCGTAGTTGTTGAACATGCCGCCCGAGGAGGCGCAGACGCCCATGGAGATCACCCACTTGGGGTTGGGCATCTGGTCGTAGACCTGCCGCAGGACGGGCGCCATCTTCTGGCTGACGCGGCCGGCGACGATCATGAGGTCGGCCTGGCGCGGTGAGCCGCGGAAGACCTCCATGCCGAAGCGGGCCAGGTCGTACCGGCCGGCGCCGGTGGTCATCATCTCGATGGCGCAGCAGGCGAGGCCGAAGGTCGCGGGGAACACGGACGCCTTGCGCACCCAGCCCGCGGCCTGTTCGACCGTCGTCAGCAGAAAGCCGCTCGGGAGTTTCTCTTCGAGTCCCATAGGTGCCCCTCAGCCCCTCAGTCCCATTCCAGGCCGCCGCGCCGCCACACGTACGCGTAGGCGACGAAGACGGTGAGCACGAAGAGCAGCATCTCCACGAGCCCGAAAAGCCCCAGGGCGTCGAAGGTGACGGCCCAGGGGTAGAGGAAGACGATCTCGATGTCGAAGACGATGAAGAGCATCGCCGTCAGGTAGTACTTGATCGGGAAGCGACCGCCTCCGGCGGGAGTGGGCGTCGGCTCGATGCCGCACTCGTACGCCTCAAGTTTTGCCCTGTTGTACCGCTTTGGCCCGATAAGCGTGGCCATGACCACGGAGAAGATCGCAAACCCCGCACCCAGGGCACCGAGCACGAGGACGGGCGCGTACGCATTCACGCTCCTCGCTCCTTCCAGTCGTCCTTGACCGTTGGACCGCACTGCCGACCCGTGAAAGATCGCCCCCATGTGAGGCAGTTCACAAGCCCGGCTGCCCCGCATCTTATGCCTGCCCCTCTGTGATCTGCGACACGGGGTACAGCAAGGACTTTGTGATCTCCACCACCTGACGAAGGATCATGAAGCCGGATGAGCGGTGATCTTGTTGCGCGAAGCGCCCAGGTGATCACCAGATGTGACATCCATACGGGAAATCGCTGCTCGGAGGGGGTGCTGCACTATCAAGCGTTGGCCCATACAGGCAAATTGGCGATGGACGCACCCCGGTGGTAAAGGAAGCCCGCATCGCCCGGTCGAGGGGTCCGGCGTACGGAGGTGGACGCGTGCGCCCGTTCACGAGCGAGATTGTGACCTGCGTCACGACGAGTGGGGCCAGGGAAAGCGGGGCTTGGCCACCGAGGTGAAGAGGTGGTAAGTGACGGGCAATTCGGACGTTTTATTGAAAACGCATGATCAAGGGCTCAATGACTCGTGCCCGATTTGCCCGTTACGGCGTCAATAAGGGCACCACAGAAGCGGATTCGGCGCCTCCCGGCACAACTGTGGCGCAGACCACGTTTCTTGAAGGGAACCGCCAAGCCCTGATAGCGGTTGTCCCATGTCCCACACCGCTCACATACCCAGCCACCGGAAGCCCCGCCGCAGCGCCTCGAAGCTCGCGCTCCGTGCCGGAGTTGCCGGTGGCGTCCTCGGCACCATCGCGGTGGCCGGTGCTGCCGGGCCGGCGAATGCCGAGCCGGTGACCGAGACCATCGAAATGCCCACGCTCGGGTCCCTCGACACCGGCCTGGCGAGCGCCGTCGCCGCCTCGGCCGAGGCGTCCCAGCAGGAGGCTCTCGACCAGAGCCTGCAGACCCAGGAGAACCTGGCCCTGCAGAAGGCCGCCAAGGAGGCCAAGAAGGCCAAGGCCGAGGCGGACCGCAAGGCCGAGGCCGAGCGCGCCGAGAAGGCCCGCGCCGAGGCCGAGGCCAAGGCGAAGGCCGAGCAGGAGCGCAAGGAGGCCGAGGAGCGCGCCTCGCGCGACCGTGAGCGCACCCAGCTCTCCACCACCTCCACGAGCGACAGCGGCTCCTCCGGCTCCTCGGACAGCGGCTCCTCCACGAGCACCGGCAGCAGCAACGAGACGCAGGCCCCCTCCGGCACCGCCGCCGCGATCGTGGCCTTCGCGCGTGCCCAGGTCGGCGACGCGTACGTCCGCGGCGGCACCGGCCCCAACTCCTGGGACTGCTCCGGCCTCGTCCAGGGCGCCTACGCCGCGGCCGGCATCGACCTGCCCCGCATCTCGTACGACCAGTCGAGCATGGGCACCTCCGTCTCCCTGAGCAACCTCCAGCCGGGCGACATCCTGTACTGGGGCAGCCGCAGCGGCTCGTACCACGTCGCCATCTACGTCGGCGGCGGCAAGTACGTCGGCGCGCAGAACTCGGCCACCGGCGTCGTCGAGCACTCGCTCGACTGGGACACCCCCTCGGGCGCCGTCCGGATCCTCTGATCCGACCCCGCACTCACGGCGAAGGGCCGTCACTCCTCGGGGGAGCGACGGCCCTTCGCCGTGTCCGGCCCACGGAGACGGCGGTCAGTGGCGCAGGGCCTCGGCCGGCTCGATGCGGGAGGCCCGCCACGCCGGGTAGAGGCCGGCGACCAGACCGGTGGCCAGACCGACCGCCGGAGCCGCGGCGACGGTCGCGGGATGGACGACCGGGGTCCAGTCCCTGACCAGCGCCACGCCGATCACCGTGCACACCCCGAGCGCCGTACCGACAAGCCCGCCGACCGTGCCCAGCGTGCCCGACTCCGCCAGGAACTGGAGGGAGATGTGCCGCCCCCGCGCGCCCAGGGCGCGGCGCAGCCCGATCTCGCCGGTCCGCTCCAGGACCGCCACCAGGGTCGTGTTGGCGATGCCGACCGCGCCGATGACCAGGCAGATCCCGGCAAGCAGCAGGAACAGCTGGTCCAGGTCGCCCGTCACCCCGGCCCGCAGCATCCGCGGATCCGGCGGCGGCACCGCCTTCAGGTACTCCGGGTGGTCCGGGCGCAGCGCCACCGGCGCCACCTCGGCGACCTGCCGGGCGGCCCCCGTCTCGGTGGCGACCAGCATCCGCGCGTCCCCCGGCCCCGGCGGTCCCCACATCCGCTCGGCCGTCGTCCGGGGCACGCTCACCGACATCAGCACGTCCGGCCGGCGCTCGACGTCGTCCACAATCCCGGCGACCACGAACGGCTCGTCCCCGATGAACACCGCCGGGCGGGTCTCCAGGGTGACGATGCCGAGCCGGGCCGCGACCGACGCCCCGAGGACCGCGACCGGCTGCGCCTTCGCCGACGCGAACTCGTCGTACAGCCGGCCCTGTGCGAGGTGGGGCACGGCGGCCCGGAGCGCGCCCGGCGAGGCGGCCACCACGTCGACCGGCACGCCGTCCGCGCCGTCGCCGACCGGCGCGGCCCGCACGGCGACGTCGGGCCCCAGCCGGACCGTCCAGTACACCCCGGCGTGCCGGACGCCACCGAGCCGCTCGACGCGGGCGTCCGCGTCGGCGGGGAAGCCGGGCCCGGCGAACTCGTCCTGCTGCTGGGCCACGTCCTCCACGGTGACCTCGGTCGCGGTCAACAGGTCGAAGCGGGCGTCGATCTGCGAGGAGGTCGTCGCCGTCAGGCCCAGGATCGCGACGAAGGTGCCGACGCCCAGGACGGTGCCGAGGGCGGTGAGGAGGGAACGGCCGGGGCGCTGGAGCATGCCCGCGACGGCCTCGGAGAGCAGGTCGCGGGAGGTGAGGCGGGTGGGCTCGACGGCGCGGCCGCCCTGGCGGTTTCTCATGCGGGGGTCCGTTCGTGGCCGCTCCGCCGTACGGGCCCGGCCTCGCTGAGGACGCCGTCGCGGATCGTCACCGTGCGGTCGGCGCGCGCGGCGACCTCGCTGTCGTGGGTGATGACGACGACCGTCATGCCCGAGGTGTGGAGCTCGCCGAGGAGCGACAGGACCGTCTCGGCGTTGCCCGAGTCGAGGTTGCCCGTCGGCTCGTCGCAGAGCAGCAGCGACGGCCGGCCCGCCAGCGCGCGGGCGATGGCGACGCGCTGGCGTTCACCGCCCGACAGGCGGCCGGGGAGCGCGTCGACCCGGTGGGCGAGCCCGACGCGCTCCAGCGCCTCGCGGGCGCGGACGCGCCGCTCGGCGCGGGGCACCGCCGCGTACACCATCGACAGCATCACGTTCTCCGCGGCGCTGCGGTGCGGCATCAGGTGGAACGCCTGGAAGACGAAGCCGATGCGGCGGCCTCGCAGGGCGGTGCGGTCTCTGTCGGGGAGCTCGGCCGTGTCGATCCCGTCGAGGAGATAGGTGCCCTCGGTGGGGGCGTCGAGGAGTCCCGCGACGTTCAGGAAGGTGGACTTGCCGGAACCGGAGGGGCCGACGACGGCGACGAACTCGCCGCGTTCGACCGCGAGTTCGCAGGGTCGCAGGGCCTGGACGGGCGGCGGGCCCGGGTAGGTGAGGCCGACGCGGCGGAACTCCATGACGGGCGTCTCCGGAGTGGGCTGCGCGGTGTGGACGGGTGACGGGCCGGAGTTCCGGTCCCGCCTTCGTCGTACGAGTGGGGTCATTCCGGCTCCCGGCCGCCCTGGTCGGCGCTGGTGGCGGCGATCCCGGTGATGACCTCGGCGCCCTCCGTCAGGCTGCCCGCCGTGAGCGGGACGACCTCGACGTAGCCGTCCCCGAGGGTGCCGGTGCGCACCTCGACGGGGGTGTGGCGCCCGCTCCCGTCGACGACGGTGACCACGGTCGTACCGTCCGCGCCCGCCGACACGGCGGTGACGGGGACGACGAGGGCCTCGCCATCGGTGGAGGCCGCCTCGATCGTCAGCCGTACGTCCTGGCCGGCGAGGGCGGGCGGGATCTCCTCGTCGGGCATGGCGGTGAAGAGGAAGCCGGAGCCGGTGGGGCCGTTCGCGGGCGCGGCTCCGTCCTCGCTCCGGCCCTGCCCCTCGCCCTGGCCGCCGCCTTGCTTGGCGGCGGCGGCGGTGGGCGTCGAGGCGACGGTCTCGACCTCGGCGGTGAGTTCGACGCCGGTCACCTCGTCGACGACACGGACCTTCTGGCCGGGCCGGACCATGCCCTTCTGGTGGTCCTGGAGGTAGCCCTGTGCGAGGAGGCGGCCGGAGGACAGGGTCATCAGCGTGCCGGAGACCGGGGAGCCGGGGCGTACGGCGGTGGACGCGATCCGGGCCGGGAAGCGCTCCACGAAGACGACCTCTCCCGCCGGGACCATCGGCCCGGCGACTGCCCGCGCCTTGCCGAGCGCGGTACGGGCTTTCTCCAAGTCCTCGACGGCCCGGTCCCGCGCCTTGCGCAGGTTCTTCTTCTGAGCCTCGTCCTTGTTCTCGGCGACCGCGTCCCGGGCGTCGTCGACGGCCCGTTCGGCGGCCGTCACGGCGTCACTCGCGGCGTCCACACCGGCGCCTACGTCGTCCACGGCCGGGCGTGGTTCGTAGCCGGCGGTGGCGTAGAACCCCTCCACGGCCTCCTTCGTCCCCGCACCGAACGTCCCCTCCTCGTCGCCGCCCCGGCCGAAGCCGAGCCCGGCCAGCGCGGTCTGGAGCTGGGCCACGTCGTCGCCCGTCGCGCCCGGCTTGAGGTCCCGGTAGACGGGGAGACGGCCCGGGAGGACGAAGAGCGGGCGGCCGGATATCTCCAGGATGACCTGCCCGGCGCGCACGGCCGCACCGACGGCGCCCGGCGTCTTGGTGACGACGGGCGCCCCGCCGTCCGCGCCGGCGGCGACCGGCGCCACCGGTACGGTCTGGCCCGCGACGACGGTGCCGCGCAGCACGACCGTCTCACGCAGGACGCGGCGCTCGACGGCGGCGGTGAGCAAGTCGGCCGGGGGCGGGGCGGCATCCGCCGCGATCTGAGCGGGCGACTTGATCACCGTACCGGCGAAGGCGCCGGCAGCGGTGAGGACGACGGCCCCGACGACGAGCGCACCGACCCAGAGGCGGCCTCGGGAGGCTTGGCGCTCGGGGGTGGTGTCCATGTCCGTATTCACGTCTGCGTCCATGTCGGCGGCCTCAGCCGGAGGCGGGCAAGCTGACGTCAGAGGTACCCGGGTGGCACTTTCGCATCACGGCGGAGTCGTTCATGTCCGTCCCCGCGGGCACCTCACCGGTCTTCGGGTCGGGGTCGGGATAGTCGGGGTAGCCGTTGCGCCGGTAGCACTCCGAGATCTGCTTCCCCACCTTCAACGCCTCCTGATCGACAGGGAGTTCGGTGGGAAGCAGGCTCTTGCACTCCTCCTGGGCTGCCAGCATCGCCTTGTGGTCGATGACGCCCTTGTCCACGACCCAGACACCGGCGCTCTTCTCCTTGAGCTCCACTCCGTGCTTGCCGAGGCACTCGGTGTGCGCGGCGTAGGCGGCGTCGACCGGCTCGATCGGGGCGCGGGCGGCTTCCGCGGTGCACCCGGTGAGCGCGAGGGCGACGAGGAGCAGGGGGATGGCCGGCGAGCGTCTCATCGGTGCACGTCCTTCTGCCTTCTACGGGGAGGCGTCCCCGGTGATGGGGCGCGCGGAGCTCGGAACCGGTGGCGCGGGGCGCCTCCACGGCGCGGCGCGAAGCGGGCCGGGCACGTCGTACGCGCGCTCGACGGACGCCACTCTAGACACACGGCCGAAGGCGCGTCACTTCCCAAATGCCTTGACCGGCAAGCCGTTTCCCAGATCGGGAGCGGGCGCGATCCGTTCGAACGGACGCCGCGCCTGTCGACCTGACGAACTATCACAACACCGAACACCCCTTCGCTCAGGGCGAAAGGTGCTGGTTGCCGAGGGAAAACCCCCTCCTCGCTCGACAACGCGAGCGAAAAGGTCTGGACGCAAGATCGACGGTGGCGTGTACTTCGCCGTCGGTGCCTCGCGGGCGCCATGTGTCACGTAGTTCTCACGCTGTCTCTTTCGTATCGAAAGGCAAGACCATGAAGAACACCGGCCTCCGTCGCACCCTCAGCACCGCCGTCGCCCTCGGAGCCCTCGGTGCGGGCGCTCTGGCGACCGCCGCTCCCGCCTCGGCGGCGAACAAGGACGGCTACTTGGACTACCACGAGTTCTCGCTGACCTACTACGCCACTCAGATGGGCTCCTGGACCGACTTCCTGTACGACGAGGCCCTCCTCAGCAACGACACCTTCATTACGCCCGGCGACGGGCAGGGCAAGATCGTGGACAACAACGCCGAGTCGTACTTCAACCGCGACAACGTGACCTGGTACGTGTACACCAGCTCGTACGCCGGCGGTATCGAAGGCTGGATTCCCGCAGAGCACCTGGGCAACTTCTCCACCAACTTCAAGAACCAGGTCTCCTCGATCTACGACAACGACGCCAACTAGGTCCGTCCCCCGCATCCAGCTCCGGAGCATTCATGCGTCCCCGCCCGTCCCGTTCGGCCGCTGTCCTCCTGTTGAGTGCGGGGCTGCTTCTCACCGCCTGCTCATCGGGAGAACCGGCCGTCTCCGCCGACACGAAGCCGCTGTCCGACCCGTCCAAGGTCGCCCCGGCCCGACTGGTGTACCCCTTGGACCCGTACAAGACGACGGACGAGCAGATCCGCAGTCTGGAGGCGGCACAGGACGTGCTGGTCGGGGACTGCATGAAGCGGTTCGGATTCACGTACAAGCCGCCGGTCCGGCCCGTGCCTCGTCCCAAGGACACGTCGTCGCGCTACGGGGTCACGGACGAGGCGAAGGCGGCACGGTACGGGTACGCCAGGCCCGGCGGCCCCGTCCCCGAGCCGGACGAGGTGCCCGAGGACTCGCTCCCTCCGGCCGAGCGGCTGGCGCTGAGCGGCCCGCCGCTCAAGCCCAAGCCGGGGGGTGGGATCGTCCTTCCCCCGCTCACCCTGGAGGAGTCGCGGAAGACCGACAGCGGCCGGACGGTCAACGGGCAGAAGGTGCCGGTCGGTGGCTGCGGCCGGGAAGGGTACCTCCGCCTCTACGCCGAGAAGAAGGAGCCCGTGGAGCTCCTCTACGTCTTCGGCATGGAGAGCGAGTCGTCCTCCCGGGCCCAGGAGTCCCCGAAGGTGGCCAAGGCCGTCAAGGCATGGTCGGCGTGCATGGCGGAGAAGGGGTACCGCGTCACCGACCCCGTCTCCCCGCAGGCAGCCCTCGGGCTGAAGTCGGAGGTCGACTTCGGCAGTGCCAAGGCGATCGCCGCCGCGAAGCAGGATGTGGCCTGCAAGAAGCGGACGGATCTGGTGGCCCTCTGGTACACCGCCGAGGCCGGGTTCCAGAAGAAGCTCATGGAGGAGCACGCCGAGACGCTGCGCCAGGTCAAGGTCGAGCTGGACGAGCGGATCAAGAAGGCTGCCTCGGTCAACCGGTGACACGACGGGGCCCCTTCCGGCGGGAAGGGGCCCGTCGTGTCCGGCAGCGTTCAGGCCTTCGGGGCCACCTTCGAGAGGCCGTTGATGATGCGGTCCATGGCGTCGCCGCCCGTCGGGTCGGTGAGGTTCGCCAGCATCTTGAGCGTGAACTTCATCAGGAGCGGGTGGGTCAGGCCGCGCTGGGTCGCGATCTTCATGACCTTCGGGTTGCCGATGAGCTTCACGAAGGCGCGGCCGAGCGTGTAGTAGCCGCCGTAGGTGTCCTTGAGGATCTGCGGGTAGTTCCGCAGGGCCAGCTCGCGCTGGGCGGGGGTCGCGCGGGCGTGCGCCTGGACGATGACGTCGGCCGCGATCTGGCCGGACTCCATGGCGTACGCGATGCCCTCGCCGTTGAACGGGTTGACGAGGCCGCCCGCGTCGCCGACGAGCAGCAGGCCCTTGGTGTAGTGCGGCTGGCGGTTGAAGGCCATCGGGAGGGCGGCGCCGCGGATCGACGTCGTCATGTTCTCCGGGGTGTAGCCCCAGTCCTCCGGCATCGAGGCGCACCAGGCCTTGAGGACCTCGCGCCAGTCCAGCTCCTTGAAGGCGGAGGAGGAGTTGAGGATGCCGAGGCCGACGTTGGACGTACCGTCGCCCATGCCGAAGATCCAGCCGTAGCCGGGGAGCAGCCGGTCCTGGTCGCCGCGCCGGTCCCACAGCTCCAGCCAGGACTCCAGGTAGTCGTCGTCGTGGCGGGGCGAGGTGAAGTAGGTGCGGACGGCGACGCCCATCGGCCGGTCCTCGCGCCGGTGCAGGCCCATGGCGACGGAGAGCCGGGTGGAGTTGCCGTCGGCGGCGACGACGAGCGGGGCGTGGAAGGTGACCTCGCGCTTCTCCTCGCCGAGCTTGGCCTGGACGCCGGTGATGCGGCCCGTGCGGTCGTCGATGATCGGGGCGCCGACGTTGCAGCGCTCGTACAGCCGGGCGCCGGCCTTCTGCGCCTGCCGGGCGAGCTGCTCGTCGAAGTCGTCGCGCTTGCGGACGAGTCCGTAGTCCGGGTACGAGGCGAGCTCCGGCCAGTCGAGCTCCAGGCGGACGCCGCCGCCGATGATCCGCAGGCCCTTGTTCCGCAGCCAGCCGGCCTCTTCGGAGATGTCGATGCCCATGGAGACGAGCTGCTTGGTGGCGCGGGGGGTGAGGCCGTCGCCGCAGACCTTCTCGCGGGGGAACGCGGTCTTCTCCAGGAGCAGGACGTCGAGTCCGGCCTTGGCGAGGTAGTACGCGGTGGTCGAGCCGGCCGGGCCCGCCCCGACGACGATCACATCTGCGGTGTGCTCGGAGAGGGGCTGCTCGGTCACGGCGGATTCTCCCGAAGACTCGACGGTAGGAGGGCGGTACGGACGTACCGGGGCAGTCTATGGGGGCGTGTCGCGGGCCGTCCGGAGGGCCACCCCGAGGGCTGTCCGGACGGCTTTCCTCCTGGCCGCCACCGCGTACGCGGGGATCAGCGGCCACTACGGCATGTACGCCGAGCAGCGGCCAGGACCCCCCTCAGGCCTTGAACCCCCGGTGCAGGGCGACGATCCCGCCGGTCAGGTTCCGCCAGGCCACCTTCGACCAGCCGGCCTTCTGGAGCATTCCCGCCAGGGTCGGCTGGTCCGGCCAGGACTGGATGGACTCGGCCAGGTACACGTACGCGTCGGGGTTCGAGGAGACCGCGCGGGCCACCGGCGGCAGCGCGCGCATCAGGTACTCCTCGTACACCGTGCGGAACGGCGCCCAGGTCGCGTGCGAGAACTCGGAGATGACGACCCGGCCGCCGGGCTTCGTCACCCGGTACAGCTCGCGCAGCGCCGCGTCCGTGTCCTGGATGTTGCGCAGCCCGAAGGAGATGGTGACGGCGTCGAAGACGTCGTCGCGGAACGGCAGCTTCGTGCCGTCGCCCGCCGTGAACGGCATCCACGGGTGCTTCTTCTTGCCGACCTGGAGCATGCCGATCGAGAAGTCGCAGGGCACGACGTACGCGCCGGCGCGGGCGAAGGGCTGCGAGGAGGTGGCCGTACCCGCGGCGAGGTCGAGGATCTTCTGCGCGGGGCGGGCGTCGACCGCCTTCGCGACCTCCTTGCGCCAGCGCCGGTCCTGGCCGAGGGAGAGCACGTCGTTGGTGAGGTCGTAGTTCGCCGCCACGTCGTCGAACATCGAGGCGACTTCGTGCGGCTGCTTGTCCAGAGTGGCTCGGGTCACTGGCGTTCGGCCTCGCAGAATCGGGGTACGGGCGGGCGCGTCCATTCTCGCAGGCGGAGTGCCGTCACCGACCGGGGGCTTGCCGGTCGGTGACGACGTCAGCGGCTGCGGTGGACGAGACGTCCCTCGATGACGGTCGCCACACAGGTCGACGCTCCGAGGCGGACCAGAGCCGCCCGGTCGGGGACGTCGAAGACGGCGAAGCGGGCGGGGCCTCCCGGCATCAGACCGGGCATGAGCACCAGCGGCACCGGAGAGAAGGACGGCGGGCCGGGGAGCCTGTCGGGGCGGCGGCCGACGGCGAGACCGGCCCGGCGCACGGCGTCCACGGCGGCCCGGCCGCGCAGCTCGCCGGCGACGGCGACCGTCCCGTGGGCGAGCATCCGCTGCACGCCGCGGCGCGCGGAGGCGCCCCGGCGGGAGGCGTCCGCCCGGAAGATCCGCTGCGCCCGCTCCCCCGTGATCGGCTCGGTGCCGAACCCCGCGGCCTCCCGGGGGTCCGGGTGGTACATGCCCTCCAGCAGCTCGGGCGCGTACGGGTTGAGCAGTCCGGGCGTGAGGATGCCGGGCCACCGCCGCACCCGCGCCTCGGGTCGGACGGCGGCCAGGTCCTCGTACGGGCCGACGGCGGCGACGAGGGCGCCGTCGACCAGGACGGCGGTCTCGGGTGACGCCTCGGCGACGTGGATGGTCAGCACGGGCGCGTCAGTTGGCGTCGAGGAGCTTCAGCTCGGGGTGAGCCGTGCCGCCCTCGATCGCCGTGGACGAGATGTGCGAGGCGACGCGCTCGTCGACCGGGTCGTTCGCCGGGTCGTCGTGGACCACGATGTGCTCGTAGGTCGTGGTGCGCTGCGCCGGGACCCGGTCGGCCGTGCGGATCATGTCGATCATCTCGCGCAGGTTGGAGCGGTGCTTGGCGCCCGCCGAGGAGACGACGTTCTCCTCCAGCATGATCGAGCCGAGGTCGTCGGCGCCGTAGTGCAGGGTCAGCTGGCCGATCTCCTTGCCCGTGGTGAGCCACGAGCCCTGGATGTGGGCGATGTTGTCGAAGAACAGCCGCGCGATCGCGATCATCCGGAGGTACTCGAAGAGCGTGGCGTGCGTGCGGCCCTTGAGGTGGTTGTTCTCGGGCTGGTACGTGTACGGGATGAAGGCCCGGAAGCCGCCCGTCCGGTCCTGCGTGTCACGGATCATGCGGAGGTGCTCGATCCGCTCGGCGTTGGTCTCGCCGGTGCCCATCAGCATGGTGGAGGTGGACTCGACACCCAGCCCGTGGGCGATCTCCATGATCTCCAGCCAGCGCTCGCCGCTCTCCTTGAGCGGGGCGATGGCCTTGCGCGGCCGCTCGGGGAGCAGCTCGGCGCCGGCGCCCGCGAAGGAGTCGAGGCCTGCCGCGTGGATCCGGGTGATCGCCTCCTCGGCGGAGACCCCGGAGATCCGGGCCATGTGCTCGACCTCGGAGGCCCCGAGGGAGTGGATGACCAGCTGCGGGAAGGCCTGCTTGATGGCGGCGAAGTGCTCCTCGTAGTACTCGACGCCGTAGTCCGGGTGGTGGCCGCCCTGGAACATGATCTGGGTGCCGCCGAGCTCCACGGTCTCCGCGCAGCGGCGCAGGATGTCGTCGAGGTCGCGGGTCCAGCCCTTCTTCGTGTCCTTCGGGGCGGCGTAGAACGCACAGAACTTGCACGCCGTCACACAGACGTTCGTGTAGTTGATGTTGCGCTCGATGATGTACGTCGCGATGTGCTCGGTCCCCGCGTACCGACGGCGGCGGACCGCGTCGGCGGCGGCGCCCAGCGCGTGCAGGGGCGCCGAGCGGTAGAGGTCGAGCGCCTCCTCGGGGGTGATCCGGCCACCCGCGGCTGCGCGGTCGAGAACGGCTGCGACATCAAACGACGTGAGTTCGGCCTTCTCGGTCACCGGATGCGTCCCTTTCGGAGGGGTTCTGACGGACCGAACCAGCCTACGCCAGCGGTTGTCACGGCCTCCGCAGGGTGCCGGTCGGCGGCGCGGGGCGAATGCCCGGTGAATTGCGGGGGTCATTCCGGGAACGTCAGGAAAGGGGCGTCCGGAACACCGGGGACGTACCGGATTCCGCACGCGATTCGGTTCACGAGCGTTCGCGATCCGGTTCGCGAGCCGGTGGCGATCCGGTGCGCGCGCATTCCCGAACGCCCCCGGCGCATAAGGAGCGGCGCAAGGGGCGGCGTAACGAGGCGCCTAACGAGCTGTGTAACGAGCGCTCTATCGAGTGGCCTATCGCGCTCTGTACCGAGCGCTCTATCGACTCTGGGTCGAGCTCTGTATCGAGCGCCCTATCGGATGGCGGACCCGAGCAGTTCCACCGTGACGTCCGCGGGGAAACCCGTCGTCGGGCCCGTGCGGCGGGCGAACTCCCGTACGCCGGCGAGCTGCTCCGGGCCGAAGCGGAAGTCGAGCGTACGGAAATACCGCTCAAGGAGTTCGGCGTCGAAGGTCTCCCAGCGGGCGGCCTGCTCGGCGACCTTGGCGACCTCGTCGAGGGAGAGGTCCCGCGAGGCCAGGAACGCCTGGTGCACCTCGTGGACGGTCTCCGGCTCGCGCTCCAGGTAGTCCTTGCGCGCCGCCCACACGGCGAAGACGAACGGCAGCCCCGTCCAGTCCTTCCACATGAGGCCCAGGTCGTGGACCTGGAGCCCGAGCCTGGGAGCGTCATGGAGGGAGGCCCGGAGCGCGGCGTCGCCGATGAGGACCGCCGCCTCCGCCTCCTGCATCATCACGCCGAGGTCGGGCGGGCAGGTGTAGTAGGCGGGCCGCACCCCGTGCTGCTCGGCGAGGAGCAGCTGGGCGAGGCGGACCGAGGTGCGGGAGGTGGAGCCGAGCGCCACCCGGGCCCCGTCCAGCTCCTGGAGCGGCCGCTGCGAGACGATCACGCAGGACATGACCGGGCCGTCGCAGCCGACGGCGATGTCGGGGAGGGCGACGAGGTCCTCCGCGTTGCGGAGGTACTCGACGAGGGTGATGGGGCCGATGTCGAGATCGCCCCGCACGAGGCGCTCGCTGAGCTTCTCCGGGGTGTCCTTCGTGAGCTCGAGATCGAGGAGCGTTCCGGTCCTCGCGAGCCCCCAGTAGAGGGGCAGGCAGTTCAGGAACTGGATGTGTCCGACGCGGGGCCGGCTGCGCTGGTGGTCATCGGTTGCATTGTCCACATCGCGAGGCTAGACCCGTCTCGTACGGCGGACATCGCCGGGGCACGCGACACGGTCGGCGTCAGCTTCTGAACCGCAGATCAAACATGTGGGTGACGTGATCTTTCCCTCTACCGCCCGCCGCGTCCTGCGTGCTACGCTCAGCGCAAGTTGCAGTTTGGTTTCCCTTGCAGTACAGAGCCTGCGGAGCATGTGACCCGCAGGCTTTTGTAGTTTTCAGACTTGTTTGCAGGTTCTGGAGCAGGGCAACCCTTTGGCCCAAGGAGGGCTTATGGCTACCGGAACCGTCAAGTGGTTCAACGCTGAAAAGGGCTTCGGCTTCATCGCCCAGGACGGCGGCGGCCCGGATGTCTTCGTCCACTACTCCGCGATCAACGCGAACGGCTTCCGTTCGCTCGAGGAGAACCAGCTCGTGACCTTCGACGTCACGCAGGGCCCGAAGGGCCCGCAGGCGGAGAACGTCACCCCGGCCTAAGTTGCCCGGGTCGGCGAAAGCGCACGACTAGAGCAGTACCCAAGGAGCCCCGCTCCGTGCCCCAGGGCACGAGCGGGGCTCCTGCCCTTTTCTCCGGGCACGTCACGCGGCCGGCCTCCGGGCACGTCACGTGGCCGCCCGGAGTCGGCCGGGGCAGGCGGTCAGCAGGTGGGGATGGTCGCGCCGTTGTTGTCGCGGGCCTCGTCGTTGCCCCAGCGGGACAGGTAGTAGGCGGACACGTACGCTCCGTTGCCGTTCTTCCCGGCGTAGACGGTGTCCAGGTCGGTCCTGAGCCACCAGTGGTTGTAGTTGCCGGAGCCGTCCCGGACCTCCTGGCCCCAGACCTTGCAGTAGACGTAGTTCGTGCCCGCGTTCAGCACGCCCTGGGCGTCGTTGGTGTTCGCCTGGGCGTAGCCGGTCGCGTTGGCGAAGGTGTCGACCCAGTACTTTCCGCCTCCGCCGCCCGAGCAGCCGTTGTCGCTCGTCAGGTACTTGGAGCCGTAGGAGCCCGGGTAGGGGGCGAGGGAGGCGCCGTTGATCACGATGGGCTGGCCGACACCGTTGTAGAGCTGCTCGTAGTGGATGTGGGCGCCGGAGCTGTTGCCGGTGGAGCCGGTGGTGCCGATCTGCTGACCCTGGGCGACCCAGGCGCCGTTGGCGACGGAGTAGGCGTTGAGGTGGAAGTAGTACGTCTTCCAGCCGCCGCCGTGGTCGACCACGATGTAGTTGCCCGCGCCGGTCGGCTGCGAGTAGCGGTAGGCGGTGCCGGAGGCCGAGGCGAGGACCGGGGTGCGGGCCGTCGTACCGCCGTCGGCGCGGATGAAGTCGAGGGCCTGGCGGACCTCGGCGGAGTGGTGGCTGTAGGTCCACTTCTGGCCGCAGGGGTAGGGCGCCTTGAAGAGCGGCGCCGCCTGGGCGGGGGTGGTGGTGACGAGCGCGGTGAGCAGGCCCGCGACGAGCGCGAGCAGGGTGCCGAGCGGAGTGATCCGTGCACGCATGCGTCCTCCGGTACGGGGGGGTGGGGGGAGCGGTGATCCCTTGGGGGATCAGGGGTCGACGCGCGTTGAACGGACCACAGAGTGCCGGAAGATCGTCTGTCGCAGTAGACCGCGAACACCACACTCGTGCCGCGGCGATTACGTAGTCTGGACACATGACCGAACGGAAACCGCCCGGTGTGAGCTTCGAGTCATTCGTCGACAAGCAGATCCGCGAGGCCGCGGAGCGCGGGGAGTTCCGGAGCCTGCCCGGTTTCGGGAAGCCGCTGCCGGACGACTCCGCGCCGTACGACGAACTGTGGTGGATCAAGGGCAAGATGCACAGCGAGGGCGCGTCCGTGCTGCCGCCGTCGCTCGCCCTCCGCAAGGCGGCCGAGGACGCGGAGGAGGCGGTCGCCGCGGCCGTCTCGGAGAGCCAGGTCCGCCGGATCCTCGGCGAGATCAACACCCGGATCGCCGAAGCCCTGCTCCGGCCGCCCGCCGGGCCCCCGCTGAACCTCAAGCCCTTCGACGTCGACGCGACGGTGGAGCGGTGGAAGGCGGAAAGGAGTCTCCCGTGAACAGCGCCGGACTGCTGGTCGACTCGTTCGGACGGGTGCGGGAAGCCGTCCACGAAGCCGTGGAGGGCCTGACGGACGAGGAGCTCGCCGCCCGGATCGATCCGGACGCCAACTCGATCGCCTGGCTCGTCTGGCACCTCACCCGCATCCAGGACGACCACCTCGCGGGCGCCTTCGACACGGAGCAGCTGTGGGCCTCCGACGGCTGGGCGGACCGCTTCGGCCTGCCGTTCCCGAAGGATGCCACCGGGTACGGGCAGACGAGGGCCCAGGTGGACGCGGTGCGCGCCCCGGCGGAGCTGCTGCTCGGGTACCACGACGCCGTGCACGAGCGGAGCGTGGAGCTGGTCGGGACGGTGACGAACGCGGAGCTCGCGCGGGTCGTCGACACCTCCTGGGACCCGCCGGTCACCCTCGGCGTCCGGCTGGTGTCGGTGATCGCGGACGACCTCCAGCACGCGGGGCAGGCGGCGTACGTACGGGGTGTGGTGGAGCGGCGGTGACGTCGGACGCCTGCGGCTGGTAGCCTCCGGCCGATCTTGACGAGAGGCGATGTTCCGGTTGGGGGGCACCACCGGCCGCCTCGGCTCCAGGGGGAGGCCTTCGATGGACCACCGCACCCGCACATCCGTTTCGCGTTCACGCCGCCGTCTCGGCGCGGCCGTCCTCGTCGCACTCGCCGTCACGGCCGGTGGGCTGGGCGCGCCCGCCGTCGCCGCGCCGCCCACGGGCGTCACCGCCGACACGTCAGCCGCCGCCGACGATTCCGCCACCGCCGGCACGTCCGCCACCACCACCACGTACCCGCGCGAGGCGAAGCTCTGGGGCCTGGGCCGTACCGGCTTCCTCACCTGGTCGGTGGAAGAAGACCTCATCGCCCGCTGGACGCGGCTCTCGGACGGCGCCGTGACCGCCTTCCCGGCCGGCCACACGGTCTTCGGCTCGCGCGACTCCGACGTCGTCATCGACGAGGCGGACCGTACCGTCACGCTCAGGGACATGGCGGTGGGCACGGAACTGTTCGAGCTCGACCTCATGCAGCTGGGCGCGGACAGCCAGGTCGCGGGCGCCGTACGCTCGACCCTCTTCGTCTCCGCCTCCAACGGGGCCGGCGGCCGGAGCCTCCGCCTCTACACCCCCGCCGACGGCCTGCCCTCGTCCCGGTCCGTGACCGGGCTGCCCACGGACGCCACCGGCCTGTGGGCCGTGGGTGTCGCCGGTGACAGCGCCCTCATCAGGTACCGGACCGGCTCGGGCGGCCACTGGGCGCTCCTCGACCTCAAGACCGCCGCCGTGACCGCCCACCACGCGGCCCCACAGCTTCAGGACGCGGCCGTGTCCGCGACGTACGTCGCCTGGACCGAGCAGTCCGACGGCGGGGCCGCCACCGTGGTGGCCCTGAACCGCGCCACCGGCAAGGTCCAGCGCATCCCGCTCGCCGCGCAGAACCGCGTGGCCCTCGGTCTGGTGGGGAACTGGGTCACGTACGGCGAGACCGACGGGCTGCGTGCCTACGAGCCCAGCCCGCTCCTCGCGCTCACCGCCCGCGACCTGAACACCGGTACGACCCGCAAGCTCCTCGACCACGTCGTGTCGGACGTCGACGGGCCCGGCGGCACGAACGGCGTCCACGGCGGCACGGCCGCCCAGGGCCAGGGCCTGTACCGGATCGCCCCGGGGACCGGCGGGGTGCCGGTCGCCACGCTCCTCGCACCCAGCGGCGAGCCGACCAAGGTCGACCTGCTCGGCCACAGCATTCCGGCGACGATCGACCTGAGCCGCAACCGCGGCTTCGACCTGAAGTGGCGGCTCTCGCGCATCAACGTCGAGATGACCGTCACCCTGCGCAACACCCGCACCGGCGACACCAAGGTCGAGCACGTGTACCCGCTCGCCGAGCAGGCCGCGGACTTCACGTATGCCCACTACGTCTGGCAGGGCGACGTCGACTGGCCGGGCGAACCGGGCCGGTCGACGGGCGCTCCGGCGGGCCCGTACACCTGGCGGATCGACGCCAAGCCGCTCAACGGCATCGGCCCGACGCTGACGAAGACCGGTTCCTTCACGGTGGTCCGCGGCAAGCCGCAGCCGCACGACTTCGACGGCGACGGGTCGCCCGACCTGCTCATGCGGGACACCACGGGCCGGCTGCTGCTCGCGGACACCTTCCGCGTCACGGACTGGGGAAGCGGCTACGAGTACTTCCAGGAGCACCACTTCAAGGTCGTCGGGCAGGGCTACGGGATCTACGACAAGATCGAGGCCACCGGCGACCTCGGCGGCTCGGGCGTCGGCGACTTCGTCGCCCGCGACAAGGCCGGGGTGCTGTGGCTGTACAAGGGGCGCGGTGACCACACCTTCAGCGCTCGCATCCGGATCGGCGGCGGCTGGGGCGCGTACACCCGGCTCACCGGCGGCAGCGACCTGACCGGGGACGGCCGCGCCGACCTCGTCGCGGCCGACAGGGCCGGTGTCCTCTGGCTGTACCGGGGCACCGGGAGGGACACCGCGCCCTTCGCCGCCCGCGTCCGGATCGGCGGTGGCTGGGGCGTCTACGACCAGCTCACCGCCGTCGGAGACCTCGCCGGAGGCGCTGCCGGAGACCTCGTCGCCCGGGACCGGGCCGGTGTCCTCTGGCTCTACCTCGGCACGGGGAACGGCACCTTCGCGCCGCGGACCCGGATCGGCGGCGGCTGGGGCGGGTACGGCCGGCTGGTCGGGATCGGGGACGCGGACCGGGACGGCCGTCCGGACCTGTACACCGCGGGGGTCCTCTACCGGGGAACGGGCGACTACCGGACCCCGCTGCGGCCGCGCGAGGAGACGTCCCCGTATCACTTCTGGGCCACGGCCGTCACGTACAACCACTTCGTCTGACACGACGTCGGACCGCGTGCCCCGAGCGATCACGGGTCGGGGCACGTACAACCCCTTGGCCCGACCGGGAGTCCGACCGAACGGCGCACGCACGAGCGGGCGCCCGTTCGCATCTCGTGGGGGATTCCTTGAGCTCAGCGCGTACCACCCGGCGCCGTCTGACCACCGCCGTCACCACCGTCCTCGCGGTCACCCTCGGCGCCGGCGTCCTGTCCGTGCCGGCGACGGCCGCGCCCGCCTCTCCCGCATCTCCCGCATCTCCCGCATCTCCCGCCACGACCGTCCCCGCGACGGCCGCCGTGCCGGGAGAGGCGGGCGTCACGGCCGACGGCACGGTGCAGTTCCCGATGAGTGGGGTGCTCTCCGGGGCGGGCAGGACCGGCTTCCTGACGCTGAACAGCCTGGCCTATCCGGCGAACCCGCGCTGGACCCGGTACGCGGACGGCACGTCGACCGCACTGCCCGAGGACACCCGCATGGGTGTCGCCGGCTCCGACGTCCTCATGTCGCCGGACGAGGGCCAGAGCAGTTGGCGTCCCCGCAAGTTCACCCTGCGGGACATGGCCACGGGCGCCGAGCCCGTCAAGGTCGACCTCACCGCGCTCGGCGGAGACCACCGGTTCGCGGGGCTCGTCGACTCCACGCTGCTGGCCTTGGGCACGAACCGGGACGGTGCGAGCGAGCTGCTGCTCCTCGACATGACGGGCGACCCCGAGTCGGCCCGCAAGGTGACGGGTCTGCCGGCGGAGGTACGGGACGGAGGCGTCTACGGCCGCGGCGCCGGGACCGCGCTCCTCGGCTACTACACCGGCCCGGACGAGGCTCAATCGAAACACCTGGTCACGGTGGACCTGACCACCGCGGCGGTGAGGGGTGCGAGCACGACCATCGGTGCCAGTGGGGGCTACCCCGGGGACAGCCTCGCCGTGTCGGACTCCTCCGTCGCCTGGCCGGAGTACGACGACGACGGCTCCACGGGGACGCTGGCGGTCGTCGACCGCGCCACCGGCGAGATCCGGCGCACCCCCCTGGGCCGTCGGGGCGAGTACGGGATCAGCATCGGCCTGGTGGGCGAGTGGGTCACGTATGCCAGCCCCAGCGACCTCTACGGCCGGGGGACGGCACCGCTCGGGCCCCTCCGGGCCCGGTCGTCGAAGACCGGCGAGACGATCGCGCTGCTCTCGTACATGTCCTCCGCCGCGCCCGGTCCCGACGGGACGCTCCTGGCGCGCGGCGGCACCGTCGAGAAGGGCGAGGGCCTCTACCGGATCGCCGCGGGCGAGGACGGCAGGCCGACCACCGAGCTGGTCGCCTCCACCGGTGAGCCGACGAAGCTCACGTACCTCGGCGACGAGATCCCCGACGTGCTCGACCTGGACCGCAGCGGCGGGCAGACCCCGCTGACCTGGAGGCTGTCCCGGCTCAACGCCGACGTGTACCTGAAGCTGACCCACCGCCGCACGGGCCGGACGTACATCCAGGAGTACAAGCCCGACGGCCCCCGCGGCGCCGCCGGAACAACCCTCGCCCTGAACTGGTGGGAGAACTACGGGTTCAAGACGATCACCGGCAAGGCCGCGCAGAACGGCGACTACGACTGGTCGCTGCGGGCCGTCCCGCAGAACGGCATCGGCCCGGAGGTCACCGCCTCGGGCAGCTTCAAGGTCGTCCGCGCGCCGAAGCCGCACGACCTCGACGACAACGGCGCTCCGGACCTGCTGGCCCGGGACGCGCAGGGCCTGCTGTGGCAGGTCGACACCCACACCGACACGTCCGCGTCGCGTCTCACGAGCCCCGTCTCCCGCAAGCGGGTCGGGCACGGCTGGAACATCTACGACCGGATCGAGTCCGTCGGCGACATCGGCGGCCGGAGCGACGCCGCCGACTTCGTCGCCCGCGACAGGAGCGGCGTGCTGTGGCTGTACTCGGGTGCCGGGACCGGCTCGGAGGCGACGTTCCCGGCCCGGACGCGGATCGGCGGCGGGTGGAACACGTACACCCGGTTCACCGGCGGCAGCGACCTCACCGGCGACGGCCGCCCCGACCTCGTCGCCACCGACAAGGCCGGCGACCTCTGGCTGTACAAGGCGAACGGCGGTACGGGCGCCCCCTTCGCCCCGCGCAGGAAGATCGGCCACGGCTGGGGCATCTACAACCACGTCTCCGCCACGGGCAACCTCGGCGGCAACGGTACGGGTGACCTCGTCGCCCGCGACACGGCCGGCGTCCTCTGGCTCTACCTCGGCAAGGGCGACGGCACCTTCGCGCCCCGGAGGAAGATCGGCGGCGGCTGGAACCAGTACAGCGAGATCGTCGGCATCGGCGACGGCAACAAGGACGGCCACCCCGACCTGTACGGGTACGGACCCGCCGACACCTCGTACTTCCACGCCGGAACGGGCGACTACAGCGCGCCGTTCGCGACCCGTACGCCCAGTGAGGCCCTGCTCGGAGGCGGCGTCACGTACGACAGCGTCTCCTGACACCGCGCCGCGCCCGTAGGGAAGTTCGACGCCTGCGTACAACCGCCTGCGCCGACCAAGAGTCTGACCGAACGGCGCCGGCGTGATCGCGCGCCGTTTCGATTCCCATGGGGGGAAGCCTTGAACTCCGCACGCATCACCCGTCGCCGTGTCTCCGCCGCGGTCACCACCGTCCTCGCCGTCACGCTCGGCGCGGGCGCCCTGGCCGTCCCGGCCACCGCCGCGCCCACTCCCGCACCAGCCGCCGCGGCGGCGGGGGTCACGGCGGACGCGCCCTTGACCTTCCCCCAGCGCGCGGGCCTCGCGGCGGCCGGGAAGACCGGCTTCCTGACGTCACCACCGTGGTGGGAGTCGGGGTACCGGTGGATCCGGTACGCGGACGGCTCGACGACCGCGTTCGACGCCACGACGGTCGACTCCACCGGGTCGGACGTGGTCGTGTCCGGAGACGGGGAGTATGAGATGAACCGTTCCAAGGTCGTGAAGCTCCACGACATGGCCACCGGCGGCGCGCCCGTCGCGATCGACCTCGGCGCGCTGAAGCTCACCTATGTGAAGGGCGTGTCCCGGGACTCGGTCCTGGCCAAGGCGACGCGCGAGGACCGCACCGAGGAGGTGCGGCTCGTCACCCGTACCGGAGCCGCCGTCACGCAGAAGACGATCACCGGCATCCCCACCGGGGCCCGGGGTGTGCTGTCCAGCGTCGCGCGCGACGGATCCGTCCTCGTCTCGTACTACGTGTGGGACGAGGGAAGCGGGGCGTCCAAGGAGCATCTCTCGCTGGTGGACCTCGCCACCGCCTCGGTGGTCACCACCCACGAGACCGACCCGGCGGCCTTCCTGAGCAACACATGGGGGTTCAGCGCGTTCTCCGACACCCACCTGGCCTGGTCGGAGTGGAAGGACGACAGCCGGCAGGGTGTCGTCGTCGCGGACCGTGCCACCGGGGCGGAGACGCGGGTGGACCTGGGCAGGACGGAGTCGCTCACAGGCGGCCTGCTGGGCTCGTGGGTGATGTACGCCGAGCCGTCGGCCCTCGAAGGGGACGGTCTGGGCGGCAGTGGGGGGCCGCTGATCCCGCTCATGGCGAAGTCCCCGACCTCGGACGGACCGCTCAAGCTCCTCGACTACACCCAGCGGATCGTGCCCGGCCCCGACGGCACCCTGCTCGCGAGGGGCGGCACCCTCGACAGGGGCGAGGGCATCTACCGGATCGCCCTCGGCGCGGACGGGAAGCCGGCCGCCGAGCTCGTCGCCTCCACCGGCGAGCCGACGAAGCTCACGTACCTCGGCGCACAGTTCCCGGGGACGCTCGACCTGGACACCGACCCGACGCTCAAGTGGCAGCTGTCCCGGAACAACGCCAACATCGACCTGAAGATCACCCATCGTCGGACCGGCAAGACCTTCACCACGACGTTCGGGCTCTACACCGAGTCCGCGGGCAGTCCGTACCTCTGCAGGGACAACGTCGTCTGCATCTCCTGGTCCACGATCGCGGACGAGTCCCAGATGGGTAAGGACGCCCACATCGGCGACTACGACTGGTCGTTCAAGGCGACCCCGCAGAACGGCGTCGGCCCGGCCGTGGAGGCCACCGGCTCCTTCCGCGCCGTCAAGACCTCCGCCCCGCACGACATCAAGGACAACGGCACCCCGGACCTGCTGGCCCGCGACGCCCAGGGCGTGCTGTGGCGGACCGACACCACGTACGACGCCACGAAGAAGAGCCTCGTCAGGAGCGGCGGGCGCATCCGGGTCGGGGGCGGCTGGCAGGCCTACGACCGGATCGAGGCCGTCGGCGACATCGCCGTCCGCGGCTCCGCCGACTTCGTCGCCCGGGACCGGGACGGCGTGCTCTGGATGTACAACGGAGCCGACACCGGCTACGACGTGACGTTCCCGCCCCGGACGCGGATCGGCGGCGGCTGGAACACGTACACCCGGTTCACCGGCGGCAGCGACCTGACCGGTGACGGCCGCGCCGACCTCGTCGCCACCGACAAGGCCGGGGTCCTGTGGCTCTACAAGAGCACCGGCAGCCTCACCGCTCCCTTCGCCGCGCGGAAGAAGATCGGCCACGGCTGGGGCGGCTACAACCAGATCACCGCCACGGGGAACATCGGCGGCGGCCCGGCAGGCGACCTCGTCGCCCGCGACGCCTCCGGCACCCTCTGGCTGTACCTCGGCACGGGGAACGGCACCTTCGCGCCCCGCACCAGGATCGGCGGCGGCTGGAACGCGTACACCGACACCGTCGGCATCGGCGACGGCAACAAGGACGGCCGCCCCGACCTGTACGCGTACGGGCCGGGTGGCGCCGCGTACTTCTACCCCGGTACGGGCAACTACAAGGCTCCCTTCGGGAGCCGGGTGTCCAGTGGGGCCCTGCTCGGCGACGGCGTCTCGTACAACGGCACCTACTGACACCGCACACCTGTACGGAAGTTCGACGTTTTTGCCGTACAACCCCCCGTGCCGATCAAGAGTCTGATCGAACGGCGCGCGCATGTTCGCGCGCCGTTTCGCATCTCACGGGGGGATACCTTGAGCTCAGCACGCACCACCCGGCACCGTCTCACCGCCGCCGTGACCGCCGCCCTCGCCGTCACCCTCGGCGCCGGCGCCCTGACCGTGCCCGCCGTCGCCGCCCCGGCGCCCGGCCCCGCGGCCGTCGCGAAGACGGCCGACGCGCCGATCTCCCTGCCCGCCGCCCGGCGCATCGTCAGCTCGGGCCCCTCCGGCTTCCTCACCACGGCGCCCGCGAGCAACGACCCGTTCGCCGACTCCATCTACCGCTGGACGAGCACCGTGGACGGCACCACCAAGGTCCTCCCGGCGTCCGGCACGTACTACGGCGGCTTCTCCGACATCGTCGTGGCCAAGGTCCCGACCCAGTCGTCCTACCGCCTGTACGACATGTCGTCGCCGGACCTCTCCTACGAGACCTACGAGCTGAGCGGCAGCCCCACGCTCATGGGAGCGGTCGGCTCGACGCTCCTCATGTCGACGTACAGCACCGCGACGCACACGGGCGAGCTCCGCCTCAAGACGCGGGGCATCAGCTCGGGGTCCGACCGCCTGGTGACCGGGCTGCCCGCCGACGCCCGCATCCGCAGGGCGGAGCCCGCCTCGGTCTCCACCGCGCTCGTCACCTACTCGACGCTCGACGCGAACTCCGTCCTCCACCACCACCTCGCCCTCGTGGACACCGTCACCGCCTCGGTCGTCGAGAAGCGCGAGGTGCCCGGCCTGGCCGGCTTCGGGGACTCGGCCGTCTCCGGCTCGCGCCTGGCCTGGGTCACGGCCGTCGACACGGTCGCCACCCTGGTGTACGCCGAGCGCGGCGGCGAGGGCGCCGGCCCGACCGGCACACCGATCCCCCTGGGCAACAGCACCAACGCCCAGGTCGCGTTCCTCGGCGACTGGCTCACCTACTCGGCTCCGGGCGCCCCCACGGCCACCGCTCCGAACCCCCACCACGCGCTGACCGCGTACAACGTCACCACCGGCGCCAAGGTCAAGCTCCTCGACCACGCCACCTCCTCGGTGAACGAGGCCGACGGATCGCTGCTCGTGCGCGGCGGCAGCCTCGCGCAGGGCGAGGGCGTCTACCGGATCTCGATCGGGGAGGACGGCGCACCGATCGTCGCCCTCGTCGCGAGCACGGGCGAGCCGACCGCTCTCACGATGGTCTCCAGCAAGGTCCCGGCCGTCGTCGACCTCGACAAGAACGGCGGCAGGGCGACCCTGGAGTGGACGCTGTCCCGCGCCCTCGCCTCGGGCACGGTGAAGCTCCGCCACGTCCGTACGGGCGGGACCGCGGCGGACCACTCCTTCGACTCCTCCCTGAACTGGACCTCCGGCACCGGGGTCGTCGCCCTCAACTGGCAGGGCCTCCTGGGCGGTGAGCACGCTCCGAACGGCGACTACACCTGGGAGCTCAACGCCACCCCGAAGAACGGCATCGGCCCGGCCGTGAAGCAGACCGGCACCTTCAAGGTGGTCCGGAAGCCCAACGGGCACGACTACAACGACAACGGTTCGCCCGACCTGCTCGCCCTGACCTCCACGGGCACGCTGTGGCGGGACGACCTCGTCCGCTCGGAGTCCACCGGCGCCGGGATCTACGTGTACCAGCGGAAGCAGGCCGGTTCGGGCTGGCAGATCTACAACCAGATCGAGGCCGCCGGAAACCACACGGGCAACGCGGCGGGAGACGTCGTCGCCCGGGACACGGCCGGTGTCCTGTGGAGCTACCTCGGCAGGGGCGACGGCACGTTCGCCCCGCGGACGAGGATCGGCGCGGGCTGGAACACGTACAACAAGATCGCCGCCGGTTCCGACCTCACCGGCGACGGCCGCCCCGACCTCGTCGCCACCGACACCACCGGCGTCCTCTGGCTCTACAAGGCCACCGGCAACTGGCAGACCCCCTACGCCGCCCGTACGAGGATCGGTGGCGGCTGGGGCGTCTACAACCAGATCACCGCCGTCGGCGACATCGCGGGCGGCGGCGCCGGAGACCTCGTCGCCCGCGACACGGCCGGTGTCCTCTGGCTCTACCTCGGCAACGGCGACGGCACCTTCGCCGCCCGGACGAGGATCGGCGGCGGCTGGGGCGCGTACACGCACCTCGTGGGCGCCGGGGACATCGACAAGGACGGCCGGGCCGACATCGTCGCGTACGGCCCGGGCGGCACGTACGTGTACGGGGGGACGGGCGTCCCGGCGGCCCCGCTGGGCGCGCGGCAGGCCACCTGGGTCTACACGGGCGAAGGCAGCTCGTTCAAAAACGTCATCTGACCGCTCGTTCAAGAACGTCATCTGACCGTCGTCTCCGTGCCGGCAGTGGCACGCACGACATCTGCATCTGTATCCGCATCTGCGTCTGAGTCATCCGCAGGGCGCGGCGGACCCCGCCGCGCCCGCTTCCTGGGGAGAAGTACCGCGTGAACCACAGCCACCACCACAACCACATACGCGGCGGTCGCCTCGCCGCGGCCGTCACCGCCGTCCTCGCCGTCACCGCCGTGGCGGGGACGCTGGTCGCGGCCCCGGCCGTCGCCGCACCCGTCACCACGACGACCACGACAGGTGCAGCGACCACGACGGGGACGGCCGGGGCCACCGTCTCCTTCCCGGTCGGCGCCGAGATCATCAGCACCGGCGCGACCGGCTTCCTCAGCGGCACACCCGACGGCGCGGGCGGCTCCACCCTCACCTGGACGAAGTTCACCGACGGGAGCACCACGCCCGTCGCGGGGACCTACGGCTTCAACACGTACTCGGACACCGTGGCGACCAGCGAGGGCAGCTCCTCGGTCGCCCTGTACGACATGACCACGGGCGGCTACTCGTCGACCTACCACCTGTCTCAGCTCGGCAACGGCGCCGCGTTCGTCGGCGCCGTCGGCTCGACGGTCTTCGCGACCCTGCCCGACGGCAACGGCTTCCTGCACCTCTACCGGGTCGTCAAGCTGAGCAACGGCACCCTGAACAAGCAGCAGATCTCCTACGGCAACCAGAACACCGGCTACAAGATCGTCGGCGCCTCGGGGAGCAAGGTCTTCATCCTGATCTCCGCCACGAACGGGGCGTACACCGAGTACTCGCGCACGACGTACGACCTGGCCTCGGGCGGCCTCTACGCCTACACGAGCGGCGCGGGCGCGTGGGACGCCACCACGACCGGCGCCATCTCCACGAAGTACCTGGCGTGGAGAGAGCACCAGGGCACGTCGACCGAGATCGTGGTCGAGAACCGCACGAACCACGACGGCCCGATCCCCATCCCCCTGGGCAACGCCCCCAAGGTCGTCGTCGCCGGCATCATCGGCGACTGGGTGCTGTACGGGCAGCCGGGCGGCGCCACGGCGACCGCCCCGAACCCGCTGTACGCGCTGACCGCCCGCAACATCCTCACGGGCGCCACCACCAAGCTCCTGGACCACCTGTCCAGCGCGGCCCACGCCCCCGACGGCACCCTCCTCGTCCGCGGCGGCGACGCCGCCCAGGGCGAGGGCCTGTACCGGATCGCGGACCTGGGCGGCGGCGCCCCGAGCGTCTCGATGGTCGCGGGTACGGGTCAGCCGACCTCCGTCCAGGTGCTCGGCAGCAACGTCCCCGGCGTCGTGGACCTGGAGAGGAACGGCACCCAGGTGCCGATGGAGTGGACCCTGTCCCGCTCCAACGTCACCCTGGACGTCACGCTGAAGCACAACGCGACGGGCAAGACGTTCACGCAGCGCCTGACGCAGCCCGCCTCCCCCGCCCGGTTCACCTGGCAGGGCCTCCTGGACGGCATCAGCGCCCCCAACGGCGACTACACGTGGTCGGTCCTCGCCAAGCCGCTCAACGGCATCGGCTACGCCGGGTCCGCCGGCGGCACCTTCAAGGTGACCCGCAAGGTGAACGCGCACGACCTCAACGACAACGGCTCGGCCGACCTGCTCGCCCGCGACGCCTCGGGCACGCTCTGGCGGGACGACGCCTTCGACTGGCCGCCCGGCGGCATCGTGGCGCCCGCACGGCGTACAAAGATCGGTACGGGCTGGCAGATCTACAACCAGATCGAGGCCGCCGGAAACCACACGGGCAACGCGGCGGTCGACCTCGTCGCCCGGGACACCACCGGGGTCCTGTGGAGCTACCTCGGCAAGGGCGACGGCACCTTCGCCGCCCGTACGAGGATCGGCAGCGGCTGGAACACGTACAACAAGATCGCCGCGGGCTCCGACCTCACCGGCGACGGCCGCCCCGACCTCGTCGCCACCGACACCACCGGCGTCCTCTGGCTCTACAAGGCCACCGGCAACTGGCAGACCCCCTACGCCGCCCGCACCCGCATCGGCGGCGGCTGGGGCGTCTACAACCAGATCACCGCCGTCGGCGACATCGCCGGAGGCGCCGCGGGAGACCTCGTCGCCCGCGACACCGCCGGCGTCCTCTGGCTCTACCTCGGCAACGGCAACGGCACCTTCGCCGCCCGGACGAGGATCGGCGGCGGCTGGGGCTCCTTCTCCCAGCTCGTCGGCGCGGGCGACCTGAACAACGACGGCCGCGCGGACCTGCTCGCGTACGGGGCCGCCGGCACCACCGCGTACCTCGCCACGGGCACCGCGGCCACGCCCTTCACCCGCGCGGCCAGCGCCCTCTACGCGGGCGAGGGAACGAAGTTCAACTCGGTTTCCTGACACCGGCGTACAACCATTCGAACTCCTCGTGAGTCAGGTACGGGCGTGGCGGATTCCGCCCCGCCCGTACCTCTTGAGGAGGACCACAGCTTTGGCACGCGCACGCATCTCCCGACGGCACCTCGCGGCCGCCGTCACCGTCGCCCTCGCCGTCACCGTGGGCACCCTGGCCGCTCCGGCCGTGGCGGCCGGTGACGTGGCGGCCGGCACGACCCCGAGCTCGACCGCGACAGCGACAGCGACAGCGACCGAACAGGACGCCACGACGGCGACCACCGCCCCGGCGGCCCTGGCGGCGACGGGGGCGGCCGTGACGGTCGCCGCGCAGTCGGCGGAGGACGTCCTCCCGTTCCCGGACGGGGCGGCCGTCGTCGGCGCGGGCCGGACGGGCTTCCTCACCAGCCGTCTCGTCGACGGCAAGACGGCGCACGCGTGGACGCGATACGCGGACGGCTCCACCACGGCCATGCCCGCCGGCACCGCGGGGTGGGGCAACGGACGGACCGACGTCGTCACGAAGACCGACGGGTCCGTCCACACCCTCTACGACATGGCGACGGACGCCGAGCCCGTGGTGATCGACCTCGGTCTCCTCGGCGAGGGCTACCGCTCGGGGCGGGGCATCGGGCCGTCCACCCTCGTCGCCACGAAGGCCACCGCGGCCGGAGGCAGCGAGGTCCACGTCATCAGCAAGGTGAACGGCACCCTCGTCGACCACAAGGTGACCGGCCTGCCCGAGAACGCCCCGATCAAGCGTCTCGTCCTGGACCACCCGGGCACCCTCGTCGTCCGGTACAGCGACGCCGGGGACACATCGCTCGGCACACACATCGCCGTCGTCGACGTCGAGAAGCACGCGGTCGTCGACGCGTACGAGACACCGCGGACCGGAAACTACGACGGCGACGTCGCCCTGTCCGCGACCCACATCGCCTGGATCGAGCGGCCCACCTCCACCACGACGGACGCTGTCGTGGTCCGGCGCGACACCGGCGAGACGAAGCGCGTCCCGTTGGGCCAGGCCGACGTCCTGAACATCGAGCTGGCCGGTGACTGGCTGCTGTACGGGCAGAACGGCGGGCTCGCCGCCACCCAGCCGAAGCCCCTGTACGCCCTGACCGCCCGGTCCCTGACGTCCGGTGAGACGGTCAGGCTCCTGGACCACTTCATGAGCGCCGCCCCGGGCCCCGACAGCACGCAGCTCGTACGCGGCGGAACCGTGGCCGACGGCGAGGGCCTGTACCGGATCGCCCTCGGGCCGGACGGCAGGCCGGGCACCGAGCTGGTGGCGAGCACGGGCGGGACGACCGTCCTCGGGGTCAAGGACCACGACCACACCCCCATCCCCACCGTCGTCGACTTCGCACGCGGCCAGGACGCGACGCTGGGGTGGGAGTTCGACAAGGCCACGGACGCACACGTCGTCCTGACCCACACCGCGTCCGGGAAGCGCTGGACCTCCGAGCGCATCTACCTGGACCGCCCCCACCTCGGCGCCACGACCTGGACCGGAATGTTCGACGACCATTCCTCCGCGTACAACGGCACCTACACCTGGAAGCTGACCGCGAAGCCCCTCAACGGCATCGGGCCGTCGGTGGAACGGACCGGCACCCTCAAGGTCACGAGCAGGCCCGCCCCGCACGACTTCTCCGACAGCGGCGTCCCGGACCTGCTCGTCAAGGACAGCGCGGGCCGTCTGATCAACTACGACGCCCGCCAGGCCCTGTACGAGGCCGTGGTGGGCCACCGGAGGACGCCCGTCGTCATGGGCACGGGCTGGCAGGTCTACGACCGCGTCGCGGCCCCCGGGAACCTGGACGCCTCCCCGTACGCCGACGTGATCGGCCGGGACCGGACGGGCGCCCTGTGGCTCCACTCGGGCACCGGTCACACGCTCGCCCCCCGGAAGAAGATCGGCGGCGGCTGGCAGATCTACAACCAGCTGACGGGCGGCAGCGACCTGACCCGGGACGGCCGAGCGGACCTGGTCGCCACGGACAAGGCCGGTGACCTGTACCTGTACAAGGGCACCGGCAACGGCGCCGCCCCCTTCGCCCCGCGCAAGAAGATCGGCTACGGCTGGGGCATCTACAACACGATCGCCGCCGTCGGTGACATCGGCGGCAACACCACCGGAGACCTCGTCGCCCGCGACAAGGCCGGCGTCCTCTGGCTCCACCTCGGCAACGGCGACGGCACCTTCGCCAAGCGGACCCGCATCGGCGGCGGCTGGGACCGGTACAGCGACATCGTCGGCGTCGGCGACATCGACAGGGACGGCGACCCGGACCTCGTCGTGCAGGGAGTCGCGGGCGGCAGCTTCGAGACCCTCTCCTACTACGAGGGAACCGGCGACTGGGACACGCCCTTCGGCCCCCGGCGCGAGGTCTACAGCCCGGAGGACCTCGGAACGGGTTACTTCACCCTGTTCTGACGGGCGTCAGCGGGACGGTCGCCCAGACCGTCTTGCCGACGCACCTGTCCTTCACACCCCACGTGGTGGCGAGGGCGGCGACGAGCAACAGCCCGTAGCCGCCCTCGTCGGGCTTCTCGGCCGGTAAGGGGCGCCGCTCGCCGCGCGCGTCGGAGATTTCGATCCGTACGTGGTCGTCGCCCCGCTCCATCCGCATCCGCACCTCGAAGTCCCGCCCGGGCACGCGCCCGTGCAGGACAGCGTTGTTGGAGAGCTCGGCGACGACCAGTTCGGCGGCCTCGGCGGCTGAGCCGGTGACGCCCCAGTCGTGGAGCTGCTGCACGGCGAGTAGCCGGGCGAGCCGCGCGCCCCGGCGCGTGGCCGAGAGCCGGAGCGTGAACTCACCGGTTGGAGTGGTGGTTTCGGACTTCATGCCCCTGAGCGTGGCGGGTGCGCCCTACGCTGAACAGCAGCGACGCGACGACGCTGAGTCACTGTACGGGTGCGCCAAGAGGGCGGTACGGATGTCGGGGAACGAGCAGGAGCGGCCGGAACGGCCCTCCGAGGTGGACGGTACGGCGCACCTGTTCCGTGCGCTCGGGAAGATCATCAAGGTGCTGCGGAAGAACGCGGGCCTGAGCCAGGCGGAACTGGCGGACGCCACCCATTGCAGCGAGGACCTCGTCTCCTCGGTCGAGCGAGGAGTACGGACACCCCAACCGGACTTCCTGATCCGGGCGGACCCGGTGGTGGGGGCGGGGGGTGTGCTGATCGCGGCGGTGGATGACGTAAGGGAGGCGCTGGCCAAGGCGCGGGTTCGGCATCCGGATTGGTTCCAGGACTTCGCGAAGGCCGAGGCGGCGGCGGTAGCGCTGCACTACTACGAGGTGCAGGCGGTACCGGGGCTGTTGCAGACATCCCCCTACGCGGAGGCCGTGTTCCGCTACCGCCGCCCGCTGTACGACGAGGAGACGATCGAGAAGCGGTTGGCCGACCGGCTGGCTCGCCAGGTCATCTTCGACAAGTGGCCGGGCCCGACGATGAGCTTCGTCGTCGAGGAAGCGGTGCTCCGCCGCCCGCTGGGCGGCCGGGTGGCTTTCCGGGAGCAGTTGCGGCGCCTCGCCGAAGTCGCCCGGTTCAGAACCGTCCACCTTCAGATCATGCCGACCGAGCGTGAGGAACACCCGGGCATGGAGGGCGCATTCACGCTGCTCACGCCCAAGGGGCGGCGGGAGGTTGCGTACACCGAGAGCTACGGGCACGCCCGGCTGATCACCGACCCAGAAGAGGTCCGCATGTATACCGAGCGCTATGGGATCATCCGGGCGCAGGCACTCACGCCCCGCGAGTCCCTGGAGTTGATCGAGAAGATGCTGGGAGAGCTATGAGCACCGCAGATCTGGCCTGGTTCAAGAGCAGCTACAGCGGCGGCGAAGGCGGCAACTGCGTCGAGGTGGCCGCGCACCCCACCGCCGTCCACATCCGCGACTCCAAGAACCCCGACGGCCCGCAGCTCGCCGTCGCCCCGACGGCATGGGCCGCGTTCGTGGACGTAGCATCGAGCGCGTGACCAGCAAGAACTTCGTACTCTTCGACGTCGACGGCACCCTCATGGACGCCGTCGCCAACCAGCGGCGCGTCTGGCACGAGTGGGCCGCGCGCCACGGGCTCGACGGGGACGAGGTGTACGCCGTCGCCCTGCGGACGCGGCCCGTCGAGACCTTCGCGGCCGTCGTCCCGACCCGCGACCCGGACGAGTGCCTCGCCCTCCTGCACGCGCTGGAGGACGAGGACGTCCGTACGGGTACGTACGCGGCCTTCGAGGGCGCCGTCGAGCTGCTGACCGCCCTGCCCGCCGACCGGTGGGCGCTGGTCACGTCGAACTACGAGCACCGGGTCCGGGGCCGGTTCGGGCGGACCGGGCTTCCGATGCCCGCGCTCGTCGTCGACGCGGCCTCGGTGGCGGAGGGGAAGCCTTCGCCCGTCCCGTACCTGACCGCCGCCGAGAAGCTCGGCGCGGACCCGGCGGAGTGTCTGGTGATCGAGGACGCGCCGTCGGGGGTCCGTTCGGGCCTGGCGGCCGGGATGACCGTCTGGACGGTCAACACCCCGGCCGCACACCCCGACGCGCACCGCCACTTCCCGACCCTGGCGGAGGCGGCGCCGCACATCCTGGCGGCGCTGGGCTAGGGCGTGTGTCGAAAGTAGCGCCGTCTGCCCGAAGGGCAGGCCCGGTGGTGTCCGGTGCGTGCGATCGCAAGGCGGAGGGTCGCCCCGATACTGGATGTATCGGGGTGATCCCGACAACGCGGCGAGCGTGCGTGCCGGGCGCCGCCGGGCAGGCGGGACTTTCGACACACGCCCTAGGACCGGTCAGAGGATGGCGTCGTAGATGCCCCAGCCCCAGCCGATCTGCCTGCGGGTCGGCGACGGGACGAGGTTGCCGTTGCGGGTGAGGCCTTCGTAGAACCAGAGACGGCCTTCCTTGTCGCGGGCGAGGTAGTCGCCGTAGCGGGAACCTGCGAGGTTCCGGGCGTAGGTGATGCGGTCGTAGGCGTTCCAGCCACCGCCCAGACGCACCCTCGGCAGGAAGCCCGACACCTGCCAGGAGGGCGTGTGCGACCAGAGCACTCCGGCCGTGTCGCGGGTCACGACGCCGTATCCGGGGCTCTGGCCCTGGCCCACGATGGCGCTGTACACGTTCCAGCCGTCGGTCACGAGCCGGGGCGGCTGGAGGGGGACGGACGGGGAGCCGTCCCACGTCTGCGGGTAGTACCAGACGACCCCCTCCCGGTCGCGGGCCATGAGGCCCCCGCCCCGGGTCGTGATCGCCGTGTACGTGTTCCAGCCGCCACCGACCCGCACGCGCGGCTTGAAGGGGGCGTCCGGGTTTCCGGAGCCCTGGTAGTGCCAGAGGACCCCGTCCTTGTCCCGGGCGACGAGGCTGCCCTCGCCCGCCGCCGTCCGCTCTCCGAGGGGAGCGATCGACGTGTAGATGTTCCAGCCGCCGCCGATGCGCTCGCGCGCCTTGAGCGGCTTCTCGTGGAGGCCGGTGCTCTCGTACTGCCAGAGCACGCCCGCCTTGTCACGGGCGAGGACCGTCGTCCGCAGGTTGGCCGCCGGGGTGTTCCGGGCGAACTGGAAGACCACGGGCCCGCTCGCGAGGTCGGGGGCCCCGCCCGCGCCCACTTCGAGGGTGCCGTTGACGTCCCCGTGCCGGCGGGCGCCGATGCCCGACTCGATACGGATGTCGTAGGTGAGGGTGGTCGCGGCCTCGGTGACGGGCATCGTGGCCACGTACGGGCCCTGGTTGACCCCTTCGACCGGCTGCAGCCAGGGGCAGGGCTGGTAGGCACCGCCGTTGACCGAGCAGGTCGCCTTGATGTCGTCCTGGAAGTCCCACGCGTCACCCGCGAACTCATAGGTGATCGGCAGGAGAAGCCGCGCCTTCACGGGGCCGCTCGCGTCCGCCGGGAGAGTGACGGTGACCCGGGTGGTCACCACCTCCTCGCCCGAGGGCACGACCAGCGGGCCGCCCTCCTGGACGACGGTTCCGGTCGTACTCGTACTCGTCGCCCCGGCGGCCGGGGGTACGGCAGCGGTCGCCGTGCCTCCCAGTACCGCAGGGGTCACGCCGACGGCCAGAACCGTCGCGATCGCCAGAGCCGCACGCGCATGTGCCACGAATCCCCCCAGGAATTCTTCCGATTTTGTTCGGTAGTTCGCGTCTTTGACCTTCGGTGGGGGCGAATGGTTGTGCGGAAGGGAAGGTCTCCGAGGTGCGGAGGGTGGCCGTGTCGAGCGAGTGCGGGTGGGACCGCCGGTTGGCGGGGATTCAGGCCCCGCTGGTGGGCTTGACACTGGGGCGAGGCGAGGCATTCCTACAGATCGATCACCGGACAGGGGTGAAATGCCCGCCATGCGGCGGAGGGCGCCACACTCGGAAAGAGGGCGGCCCCACCAGAAGCCCACCGGAGACGTCCACCTCCGGGACCCGTTCCTGGGCCCGGCCTCCACGCCACGGATCAGGCGCCCTGGTGCGTGGCGGTGGCGGCGATGTCGCGTGCCGCCGCCGCGACGGCCCGGTAGTCCTTGCGCAGGATCTTGGAGTGGTTGCTCGCGACCTTCGCGCTGAGCCGGACGTGCGGGTTGCGGGCGACCACCGGGGCGAGGTTGCCTCGGATCTTCTCCATCAGCTCCGCGTCGCCGCCCAGGTTCCCGCCGGTGGCGAGCACGTACCGGGTGGGGACGGTCAGGCTGTCGAAGACCGGGTCCAGGGCGGCGGGTGCGCAGAGTTCGTTGACCTCGATGTTGATCTCGGCGTGCTGCTCGGCGCTCATGCGCGCCGCCATGCCGAGCCGGCGGGCGACCGGGAAGAGCGGGCTCAGACGGCGGAACAGCTTGCGGACCTGCGTCTTGGTGGCCTCGTCGAGCCACGAGTGCGGCAGGGCGCCGTCCACGGACACCACCCCCAGGACGCGGTCGGGGTTCCGGGCGGCCCAGTGCACGGCGAGCATCGCTCCGTACGACCAGCCCACCAGGATCGGGCGCTCCACGCCCCGGGCGGTGAGGACGGCGTCGAGGTCGCGCAGGCACGCTTCGAAGGAGTAGTCGGCGGAGAGCCCCGACTTGCCGCGGGCGCGCTCGTCGTAGGTGATGTGCCGGTGGTCGACGCCCAGTTCGGTGATGACCCGCCGCCAGTGCGACCGGTCGGCGTAGGAGCCGTTGAGGTAGACCACGGGGCGGCCGGGGCCGCCGGTGTCGGTCACGGCGAGGGTGGTGTCGTCGACCGAGACCGTGCCGGTCCAGGCGGCGGGCTGCTGGGTGCGGGCGGCGGTGGCGGTGGTGGCGGTCATGGCGTTTCTTCTTTCGGAGTGGGAGGGAGTGGGGAACTGCCGGTGGTGTTTCAGAGGCTGCGGGCGGTGATGTCGCCGTGGGCGGTGGTGGCGCGGATGTTCAGGCCGGCGTCGGCGCCCTGGCTGTTCCGGAGGGTGTTGTGGATGCGGCCGTGGGTGGTTCCGGCGTCGAGGGTGGCGGAGACTCCGCGGGCCGCGCCGATCTCCAGGTCACCCGACTCGGTGCGCAGCACGACCGCGCCGCCCAGCGCCTCGGTGATCCGGATGTCACCCTTCATGGTGCTGATCTCCGCCGGGCCGCCCAGTCGGCTGACGGTGATGTCACCGGCCTGGAGGGTGAGGCGGGCGGCGGCGGCCTCGTCGAGCTTGACCGTGCCCTGCGCGCTCTCGAAGGTGACGTCACCGAGCCGCCCGACGCCGTGGAGTTCGGCGGCGGCCGTCTTCGCCTCGACGCGGGAGCCGGCGGGCAGCTGGACCGTGACCTCGACCGCCCCGGAGTTGCCGAGGATCCGGTTCTTGGCCTCCGCGGCGCCGATCCGCAGGACGCCGTCGGCGTACTCGACCGCGATCTGCTCCGCCGCCTTCACGTCGCGGCCCTTCGAGGCGTCCGCAGGCAGGACCTCGACCGTGGCGTCGGCCCGCTCGGCGGCGATGAACCGGACCAGGCCCGCCGGGACGTCGAGGATGACGGCGATCGGGGCGGTGGTGGCGAACTTCTGCATGACGATCTCCTTGGGTTCTTGCGCTCTCGAGCTCTTGCGCTCGTCGTTTCTGACAAGAGAAACGCTACGTTGCGTTCAAGGATCGAGCAACGGCCTCGTTGCGTGAAATCACCATTCACACAGGTCAATGCCTCGATTTCATTGCAACCATCGTGGCGTCTAACGCAACGTTCGACACGCTTGCGTTGCAATGAACTGGGCGTTAACGCACCGCGGGCGCCGCCCCGTCCGTTCAACCGCCTTACGGAAACAAGCACTTGGTCTCCGTACGAATGTGAACAACCCTCAGCTAACCTGTGGCCCATGCAGGGGGAACTGGAAGACCACTCTGGTGTGGGCAGTCTGGACGGCAGCGGAGCCATGCCTCTCGAGGCGGGGGATCCCCGTCAGATCGGGGCGTTCCGGCTGCTCGGCGTACTCGGCTCCGGAGGTATGGGCCGGGTCTATCTCGGCGCCGTGCCGGGGAAGTTCGCGGCGGTGAAGCGCGTACTCCCCATCCTCGCCGAGGACGCCGACTTCCTGAGCCACTTCGGGCACGAGCTCGACAACCTCGCCCGGCTGCCCGCCGGCGCCAACACCAAGCTCCTCGCGAGCGACCGCACGGCCAAACCGCCGTGGTTCGCCACCGAGTTCATCCCCGGGATCACCCTCAACGAGGCGATCCGGCTCCACGGCGGCCCGCTGACCGGCGACGCCCTGTGGCGGCTCCTCCGGAACGCGGCGGCCGGGCTGCGGGTCGTGCACGGCGCCGACATGGTGCACCGCGACCTCAAGCCGTCCAACGTCATGCTGACCGCCGACGGACTCTCCCTCATCGACTTCGGCGTGGCCCGCGCCGCCGACCAGAGCCGGCTGACCAAGACCGGCATGGTCATCGGAACCCCCGCCTACATGGCTCCCGAACAGGCCGTCGCAGACCGGAAGTTGACCGGTGCCGCCGATGTCTTCGCGTTGGGCAGTCTGCTGCTCTACGCGGCGAACGGGCGGCCCCCGTTCGGCGACGGCTCCGGGCCGGACCTGCTCTACCGGGTCGTCCACGGAGAGCCCGACTTCGGGCGGCTCACGGAGGACGACCCCGAGCTCGCCGCGCTCGTCCGCACCTGTTTCGCCAAGGACCCGGCGGACCGGCCGACCGCCGCCGAACTCGTCGACCGGGCCGACGAGCGGGCCGCCGGGGCCACGTGGCCCGGCGTCGTCGCCGAGCGCATAGGCGAGCGCGCGGCCTTCGCCGCCGGGGCGCCCACCGCCGAGCACCTGGCGGAGCTGGAGCGGATCGAACCGGCCCAGGACGTGGCGACCGCCTCGCTCACCCCGCAGCGCGGGAAGGAACCCGCGACCGCGTCGCCCGACCAGCTCGCCGTCACGGGTGCCGCCGCCCCCGGCAAGCGGCGGGAGCGGCGGAACAAGTTCGTCATGCTCGCCGTGCCCGTCGTCGTGGCGACCGGCACCACCCTGACCGTCGCCCTCGGCCCGTACCAGATCGGCCGCGACGCGGGCCCCGACGCCTCGGGCTCACCCTCCGCGGTCGCCTCGCAGCCGGCGCCCGGGAACCCCGCGCTCGTACCCGTACCCACGTCGTCGTCCGGGAAGCCGGGCACGTCCGCGTCCGCGTCGGCTTCCTCCTCCACCTCCACGGAGCCGTCGTCCCCGCCTCCGGGCGGGTCCACCGCGGCGCCTCCGCCCGGCACGGGCGGCGCGGGCGGGGGCGGGACCCAGCCCGGCGGCGGAGGCGGATCCGGGGGCGGGTCGGGCAGCAGCCCCGGGAGCGGGTCGAAGACGACCAGCCCCGGTGGTGGCGGTTCCACGACCACCCAGCCCGCCCCGCAGCCCTCGCGGACGACCACCCAGCCGGCTCCCCCGCCGTCGACCGGCGGCTCGGTGCCCTCGGGGACGTACTCCATCGAGAGCGTCTCCAACGGGGAGTGCCTGGCCGAGTCCAACCCCGGGTACGCCGTCATGGCGAACACCGCTCCGTGCGGCTCCGCGCCCAGCAGCGGCACGATCTCCTACGCCTGGATCTACTCGCCCGGCGCGAACGGCACCTTCCGGCTGGTCAACAAGCAGTCCGGCCACTGCCTCCAGCCGGGCGGGACGCCCGGCTTCACCGCCAAGGCCTGCAACGGCTCCAGCACCCAGTCGTGGAAGATCAACACCAAGACGTCCGCCGGCATGACCATCAAGAACATGGACAGCGGCCAGTGCATGGTCGCCGGACCGCCGTTCAACATGGAGTACACCTGCGACCCGAGCAGCAAGACCCAGCTCTGGAGGAACGTCTCCCCCGTCTGACGGTTCAGGCGGCGCCCGTGAAGACCGGGACCGTCGCCTCGCCCTCCGCCCGGAAGGCGACCCGTAGCCCCATCCCGATCCGCAGGTCGCCCTCCGGCACGTCCACGATCTCCGTCATCATGCGCGGGCCCTCCGCGAGGTCGACGACGGCCGCGACGTACGGGACGCGCTCGCCGAAGGGCGGGAGGTCGTTCCGGTGGACGACGGACCAGGTGTAGAGCGTGGCCCGGCCGCTCGCCCGCTCCCAGTGGACGTCCTCGCTCCAGCAGTGGGGGCAGAACTCGCGCGGGTAGTGGTGGGGCCGGTCGCAGGCCGCGCAGCGGCGCAGGAGCAGGTGTCCTTCGGCGGCGGCGTCCCAGTAGGGGCGGGTGAAGGCGTCGATGTCGGGGTCGGCGGCCGTCATCAGAAGAGTCCGATCGCGGAGTCGAGGGACCAGGTCTGCCAGGAGATGGCGAGGAGGGCGACGAGGGAGATGAGCGCCATCATCGCGTTCTGCCCCTGCTCGGCCCAGTCGTGGATCATGAGGACGAGGTAGAGGAGGTTGAGGAGGAGGCCGCCGACGAGGGCGACCGGGGTGAGGAAGCCGACGACCAGGCCGAGGCCGAGGGCGAGTTCGGCGTAGACGACGACGTACGCCATCACCTTGGGGCGGGGGGCGACGACAGCCTCGAAGCCCTTCTTGACCTGCGGCCATTTGTGGTTGGCGGCGACGTCGGCGGCCCAGGCTATGCCGGTTCCGCGCTCGAACCAGCCCTTCCTGTCCTTGTGGCGCCAGCTCTCCAGCCACCACAGGCCGAGGCCGATGCGGAGGACGGCGAGCCATTCGGCGCCGGTGAGCCAGACGGTCTGCATGCGCGCCCCCTCGGCGAACTGAACCACTGAATCTGACGGTACGTCAGTTCAGCGCAGAGCGGGCCCCGCGCGCAAGGGGCGGGCGCGGGGCCGCTCGGGCGAGGGCGGGACTCCTCACCCGCGAAGCGAGTGGACGTGACCGATTCGCAACCGAAATCCCTCTTGGTCGAGACCCACTGCGTGTACACGTCATTACGCTCAGCATTCATGGTCACCACCCCCCAGCAAGCCACCACCCACCCCGTGTACGTCATCGGCGGCGGCCCCGGCGGACTCGCCGTCGCCGCCTCCCTGCGCGAGCGCGGGGTCCGGGCCGTCGTCCTGGAGAAGTCCGACGCCGTCGGCGCCTCCTGGCGCGCCCACTACGACCGGCTGCGGCTGCACACCACCCGGCGCCTCTCCGGCCTCCCCGGCCTGCGGATGCCCCGCTCCTTCGGCCGCTGGGTCGCCCGCGCGGACGTGGTGCGCTACCTGGAGAAGTACGCCGAGAAGCACGAGCTGGAGATCGTGACGGGCGTCGAGGTCTTCCGGATCGAGCGGGCGGGCGCGGAGTGGGTGCTGCACGCGACCGGCGGGCGGCGGCTCGTCGCGGGCGCGGTGGTCGTGGCCACCGGGTACAACCACACCCCGTACCTTCCCGAGTGGCCCGGCCGCGACGTGTACGAGGGCGAGCTGAGCCACGCCCGGACCTACCGCGACCCGGGGCCGTACAAGGGCAGGGACGTCCTCGTCGTCGGCATCGGCAACACCGGGGCGGAGATCGCCTCCGACCTCGCCGAGGGCGGCGCCGCGCGCGTACGGCTCGCGGTGCGGACCGTCCCCCACATCGTGCGCCGCACGACGGCCGGCTGGCCCGCCCAGCGCACCGGGATCCTGGTGCGGCGGCTGCCGGTGGCCGTGGTCGACCTGATGGGCTCGGTGATGGCGCGGGTCGCGCTGCCGGACCTGACGGCGTACGGGCTGCCCCGGCCGGAGAAGGGCGTCGCCACCCGCCAGCGGGAGGGCGCGATCCCGGTACAGGACATCGGCCTCATCGACGCCGTACGGTCCGGGAAGGTCGAGATCGTCGCCGCCGTCGAGGGCTTCGAGAACGGCGAGGTGCTCCTCGCGGACGGCACCCGGATCGCCCCGGACGCGGTGATCGCGGCGACCGGCTACCGCCGCGCCCTGGAACCGCTCCTCGGACACCTGGACGGCGTGCTCGACGCGCAGGGCCGCCCGGTGGCGCACGGGGCGCGCTGCCCGCGCGAGGCGCCGGGGCTGTACTTCACGGGGTTCACGAACCCGATCAGCGGGATGTTCCGCGAGCTGGCGATCGACGCGGAGAGGATCGCGCGGCGGATCGCGAGGAAGACGGCGAAGTGACGGCCGCGAAGTGACGGCCGCGAGATGAAGGTGGTGCCCGCCCCCCAGGGGATTGGGGGCGGGCACCGGTTGATCCCGGGGGACGGGATCAGCACATGGGCGGGATCAGAAGGTGGTGATGCCCTTCCAGCCCCAGCCGATCTTCACGCGCGGCTTGAGGTGGCCGGCGGCGTCGCCGTCGTAGCGCCAGAGGACACCGGCGGTGTCCTGGGCGATCACGTCGGGGATGCCGTCGTTGCCCAGGTCGCCGACGCCGGTCAGGGTCAGGTCCTTCCAGCCCCAGCCGATCGTCTCGCGGCCCAAGGCGTCGTCATAGCGGTGCAGTTCGCCGGAGGGCTTCTGTCCGAGGTAGGCCTGGGAGCCATCCGGTGAGAGGGCGCCCACGCCCGTCACTCGGTAGCCCTGGTACATGGCGCCGTGACTGACGCGCGGCAGAAGGCCGCCGCGGCCGTTACCGCCGTACAGCCACAGCGTGCCGTTTCCGTCGATGGCGAGGAGGTCCGAGAAGCCGTCGGTGGGCAGGGCGCCGTTGTTGAGGTCGCCGGTGCCGGCCAGCCGCAGGCCCTGCCAGCCCGACCCGATCCTCACCTTCGGCCGGAGACCGCCGGTCCCGTTCCCGTCGACTCGCCAGAGTCCGCCCGAGGCGTCCTGGGCGACGGCATCGGGGATGCCGTCCGCGCTGAGGTCACCGGCGACCGTGAGGCGGTACCCGGTCCAGCCCCAGCCGATCTTCACCCGGGCCTTCAGGCCGCCCTTGCCGTCGCCGTCGTAGCGCCAGAGGACACCGGAGGCGTCCTGGGCGAGGACGTCGGGAACGGCGTCCCCGGTGAAGTCGTGGCGGAACGTACCCCGGGGGCTCCAGCCGCGCGGGGCGGCCCAGGCGATGTCGGAGGCCGTGGTGCCGGGGGCGGAGAGGACCCGGATGCCGGACGTGCGGCCGGTCGAGGGGTCGGCGGCGTCGGCGACGGTGGCCTTCTGCTGCGTACCTCCGGAGAGGAACGCGACCTTGGAGCCGTCCGGGGACCACTCGGGGAGCAGGACGTTCTGGTTGTAGGTGAACGTCTCCTCGGCGCCGCTGCCCAGGGCGCGGGCGTGCACGTCGTACGAGCCGTCGGCGCCGTTCGCGAAGGCGATGCGATCGCCGTTCGGCGAGAACGTCGGGTTCAGGCCCTGGGTGACGGGCTTCGGGTCGCCGCCCGCGCGCGGGTCCCAGAGGTGGATCGTGCTGCCGCGCAGGAAGGTGACGCGTCCGTCCCAGGCCACGTCGACCTGGGTGTCCCAGGTCTTCTCCGGCTCGGCGAAGACGTAGCCGAGGCCGGTGCCGTCCAGGTCGACCCGCATGATGCGCAGGCGGTCGTGGCCGGGCTTGGCGCGGAAGCTCAGGTAGAGCTGCTTGCCGTCGGGCGTCCAGTCGAGGCCGTTGAGCCAGCCGTCGGGCTCGTCGATGTCCATGCGGACGGGACGGGCGTTGGTGCCGTCGGCGTTCGCGACCCAGATGTCGGCGTAGCCGTCGTTGCTGATGAAGGCCATGCGCAGGCCGTCCGGCGAGTACGAGACACCGGAGATCTCCGCCTTGGGGAGACCCGGGCCCGTGGGCACCAGCTCACGCCGGTCCGTGCCGTCGGGGTTGACCGTGACCAGGGTGCTGTGGCGGACGCCGTCGACGTCCTTGTGCTCGGTGAAGACCACGCGGGGCTTCGGCGCGCCCTCGGCGGCCTGGGCCGGTGCCGCCGTGACCGCGGTGAGCGCGGCGGAGGAGGCGAGTACGGCCAGGGCGGTGCCGAGGGCGCGGCGGCGGCCGCGCGAGCCGGGTGCGCCGGTGGTGCGGGTGGTGCGGTTCAAGAGGCCCCCCAGGGCGGTGTCGTCGGACGCGGCCGTTCTCGGCGTCCGGGGGGTGAGACCGACCGCCGGCCCGAATGGTTGTACGGAGCCGCACCTGGGGGGCTCGTGCCGATCAGGCCGGGGTCGGCTCGCGGGCGGGATCAGAACAGGGAGAGGCCGTTCCAGCCCCAGCCGATCTTCGTACGCGGCTTCAGGCCGCCCGCGCCGTCGCCGTCGTACCGCCACAGGACACCGGCGGTGTCGCGGGCGAGCACGTCGGGAATCCCGTCGCCGGTGAGGTCGCCCACGCCGGTCAGCGTCAGGTTCTGCCAGCCCCAACCGATCAGGGTCCTGCTGTTCATGTGCCGGGTGTAGAGGTAGAGGTCTCCGTTGCTCTTCTGTGCGAGGACGGCCGGACTGCCGTGGTCCTCCATGGAGCCGACGGCCGTCAGCCGGTAGTTCTGGTAGCCCCCTCCGTGCTGGAAGCGGGACTTGAGGCCTCCGTGGCCGTCACCCTGGTAGACCCACAGCGCCCCGGCGGGGTCGACGGCGATGACGTCCGGGGAACCGTCGGCGTTCATGTCGCCGGTGCCGGTGAGCCGGAGGTTCTTCCACCCCCAGCCGATCTTCACCTTGGACTGGAATCCGTAGCTGGAGCCGTCGACCCGCCAGAGGTCGCCGGAGGGGTCCTGGGCGAGCGCGTCGGCCCAGCCGTCTCCGCTCAGGTCGCCGACGGCCGTGAGGCGCCAGCCCTTCCAGCCCCACTCGGACTTCACCCGGGGCTCCAGTCCTCCCCTGCCGTTGCTCTCGTAGCGCCAGATGACACCGGTGGAGTCCTGGGCGAACACGTCGGGCCGGACCGTCCCGCCGTAGTCGTGCGGTCGCTGCCCCCAGGGGGTCGACCCCGGCGGGACGGCCCAGGTGATCGAGGAGGCCGTGGCGTCCGGGCCGGACAGCACCTTGTCCGGCTTGCCGAACTCCCCGACGACGGCCTGGGGCTTCTCTCCGCCGGAGAGCCGGGCGGTGAGGACGCGGTACGGGGAGTGCTCGAAGGTCCGGATGTCCTGCCCCTGGGTGACGGCGTGCGTGCTGCCGTCGCCGAAGGAGTACGTGTGGATGTCGAACGAGCCGTCCTCGCCGTTCGAGAAGGAGAGCGACAGCCCGTCCGGCCTGAACTCGGGGTGACTTCCCCGGGTGAGGGGCCGCGGCTCGCCGCCCGTGCGCGGGTCCCAGAGGTGGATGACGCCGCCGCGCACGAAGGCGAGACGGCCGTCCCAGGCGACGTCCGCCTCCTGTTCCCAGGTGTTCTCCGGCGTGTCGAAGACGTAGCTGCGCTGGGAGCTGCCGACGGTCATCCGCATGAGCCGGGTCCGGGTCTGGCCCGCCTCGGGGCGGAAGCTCAGGTAGAGGCTCCGGCCGTCGGCGGTCCAGTCGAGCTCGTCCAGCCGGGTGCCCACCTGCTCGACGTTCGTCTGGGCCAGGGAGGCGCCCGTGCCGTCGGCGCCCGCGGTCCAGACGTCGGGAGCGCCGTCGTGCACGATGAAGGCCATCCGCAGGCCGTCGGGCGAGAAGGTGACCGCGGTGATCTCGCCCTGGGGCCGGGCGCCGTTCCAGCTGACGGGGGCTATCTCGCGCCGGTCCGTGCCGTCGGCGTTGATCGTGACGATCGTGCTCGTACGCACCCCGTCGACGTCCTTCTGCTCGACGAAGGCGACGCGCTGCTGACGCACGACGTCCTCCTGGTCGACGGAGGCGACGGGCTGCTGACTCGGGCTCGGGGACGGGGTCTCCTCGGCCACGGCCGGTGCCGTCGTGACGGCGGTGAGCACGGCGGAGGAGGCGAGGACGGCCAGGGCGGCGCCGAGGGCACGGCGGCGGCCGCGCGAGGCGGTGGTGCGGGTGGTGCGAGTGGTGCGGTTCAAGAGGCCCCCCCGGGCGGATTCGTCGGACGCGACCGTTCGCGTCGTTCGGGGGGTGAGACAGACCAGCGACCCGAAGGGTTGTACGGGTGGATGGGCGGGTGGATGGGCGGGTGGATGCGCGACCGGCCGTACAGCCTCCCGGCTCGAATCAGGGCTTACCGGCTCGGATCGGCCCCCCCTGCCCGGATCGGGGCTTACCGGCTCGGATCGCCCCCCCTGCCCGGATCGGGGCTTCCCGGCTCGGATCGGCCTCCCCCTGCCCGGATCAAGGCTTCCCGCCGCACACCCATTCCTGACTGGCCGTCAGTTCTGTAATCTGACTAGTCGTCAGGTGTATACGGATGGGTGAAGGGCGGGCGGAACACATGCTTGGATCGACTCACGGCACCTTCACCACCGATCTCCGCGCCCGCGTGGTCGCCTGCGGGGAGGCACCCCCGGTCGTCGTGCACGGCGTCACCGTCGCCCCCGGCGACCAGGACGTCAGCGGGCGGCCGCTGCACGCCCCCGTACCCGACCTCGACCGCTTCTTCCGGCCCGGGTCCGTCGCCGTCGTCGGCGCCTCCGACACCGAGGGCCGCCCCAACACCGGCATCACCCGGCAGCTGCTCGCCTGGGCCGAGCGGGTCGGCGCCCGGCTCGTGCCCGTGCACCCGACCCGTAAGAGCGTCTTCGGGATCGACTGCGTGCCCTCCGTCTCCGCGCTCACCGAACCCGTCGACCTCGCCGTCCTCCTCGTCGCCGACCCGCTCCCCGTCGTCGAGGAACTCGCCGGGACGAAGGTGCGGTTCGCCGTCGCCTTCGCCTCCGGCTTCGCCGAGACCGGCGAGGCGGGCGCCGCCGCGCAGGAACGGCTCGCCGCCGCCGTACGCGGCTCCGGGCTCCGGCTTCTCGGCCCCAACACCAACCTCAACGCCTTCGAGCGCTTCCGCGAGGACCTCGAAGGCCCCGCCGTCGCCCTCATCACCCAGTCCGGCCACCAGGGACGGCCCGTCTTCACCCTCCAGGAGCTCGGCGTCCGCCTCTCCCACTGGGCCCCCACCGGCAACGAGGCCGACCTGGAGACCTCCGACTTCATCTCGTACTTCGCCGGACTGCCCGAGGTCGGGGCCATCGCCTGTTACGTCGAAGGGCTCAAGGACGGCCGCTCCTTCCTCCTCGCCGCCGACCGGGCCGCGCGCCAGGGCGTTCCCGTCGTCGCCGTGAAGGTCGGCCGCACCGAGACCGGGGCCCGTACCGCCGCCTCCCACACCGGCAAGCTCACCGGCGCCGACCAGGTCGTCGACGCGGCCATGCGCCAGTACGGGGTGATCCGGGTCGACGGGCTCGACGAGCTCCAGGACACCGCGACGCTGCTCGCCCGCGCCCGCCGGCCGCTCGCCGAGGGAGTCGTCGTCTACTCGATCTCCGGCGGTACGGGCGCCCACTTCGCCGACCTCGCCACGGCCGCGGGCCTCCAGCTGCCCACCCTCCCGCAGGCCAAGCAGGACGAACTGCACCAGTGGATACCGGAGTACCTGAGCGTCTCGAACCCCGTCGACAACGGCGGGCACCCGGTCGGCGACTGGCGCGGCCGGAAGATCATCGACGCGATCCTCGCCGACCCCTCCGTCGGTGTCCTCATCTGTCCCATCACCGGCCCCTTCCCGCCCATGAGCGACAAGCTCGCCCAGGACCTGGTCGACGCCGCCGAGGCGACGGACAAGCTGGTGTGCGTGATCTGGGGCTCACCGGTGGGAACGGAGGACGCGTACCGCTCGACTCTCCTGGGCTCCTCGCGCGTCGCCACCTTCCGCACCTTCGGCAACTGCATCGGGGCCGTGAAGGCCTACCTCGACCACCACCGCTTCACCACCGGCTACCGCTCCCCCTTCGACGAGGCCCCCCGCACCCCCTCCCCCTCCTTCCGCAAGGCCCAGGCCCTCATGCGGCCCGGCCGGCGGCTCAGCGAGCACGCGGCGAAGCAACTGCTGCGGGCGTACGGGATACGGGTGCCGCGCGAGCAGCTCGTGACGAGCGCGGCGGCGGCGGTCCGGGCCGCGGGGCTCGTCGGCTACCCGGTCGTGATGAAGGCCTCCGGCGGGCAGCTCGCCCACAAGACGGAGCTGGGGCTCGTGAAGGTCGGCCTCACCTCGGCCAGCCAGGTACGGGACGCCTACCGCGAGCTCACCGACATCGCCCGCTACGAGTCGATCGACCTCGACGGGATCCTCGTCTGCCAGATGGTCGGGCGCGGCGTCGAGATGGTGGTGGGCGTGACGCGCGACGAGCTCTTCGGCCCGACCGTCACCGTCGGCCTCGGCGGGGTCCTCGTCGAGGTCCTCGACGACACGGCCGTCCGCGTCCCGCCGTTCGGCGAGCACGAGGCCCGGTCCATGCTCGCCGACCTGCGCGGCCGGGCCCTGCTCGACGGCGTACGGGGAGCTCCGCCGGCCGACGTGGACGCGCTCGTCGAGGTCGTGCTCCGGGTGCAGCGGATGGCCCTCGAACTCGACGGCGACCTCGCCGAACTGGACATCAACCCGCTGATGGTGCTGCCGCGCGGGCAGGGGGCGGTGGCCCTGGACGCGCTCGCGGTCTGCCGATAGGAGAGCCATGTCCGATGTGTTGCACACCGTCGAGAACGGCGTCTCGTGGATCACGCTCAACCGCCCCGAGGCGATGAACGCGGTCACCTGGGACCAGCGGGAGCGGATCATCGCCCTGCTCGCCGAGGCCTCCGCCGACCCCGGCGTCCGGGCGGTGGCCGTCACGGCGACCGGCCGGGGCTTCTGCGCGGGCGCGGACCTGCGGGGAGCGCCCCCGGCCGGCGGCGCGGAGCGGGTGGCGGGGGACGTGGCCCGGGTGATCCGGCTCGGGGCGCAACGGTTCATCGGGGCCGTACTGGACTGCGAGAAGCCGGTGATCGCGGCGGTGAACGGCACGGCGGCCGGGATCGGGGCGCACCTCGCGTTCGCCTGCGACCTGGTGCTCGCGGCGGACTCGGCACGCTTCATCGAGGTGTTCGTACGCCGGGGCCTCGTCCCGGACGGGGGCGGCGCGTATCTGCTGCCCCGGCTGATCGGGCCGCAGCGGGCGAAGGAGTTGATGTTCTTCGGCGACGCGGTCCCGGCGGCGGAGGCGAAGGAGATGGGCCTGGTGAACCGGGTCGTCCCGGCGGACGACCTGGCCAAGACGGCCCGCGAATGGGCCGAACGCCTGGCCCAGGGCCCGACGCGGGCCCTCGCCCTGACGAAACAGCTGGTGAACGCGTCCCTGGAGGTGGACCGCGCGACGGCCTTCGCGGCGGAGGCGACGGCACAGGAGATCAACATGACGACGCGGGACGCGCAGGAGGGGGTGGCGAGCTTCGTGGAGCGGCGGGAGTCGCGGTACGAGGGGAGATAGTCGCGCGACGGGTGTCCGGGGCCGGCCTTAGTGTGTGACGCGCATATGACACACACCGCTCCGGGGGGAACGGCATGCCCAACTCCGCGCGCTCGCGCGAAAGATCCACGAGATCCACCAGATCCACGACACCCTCCAGATCCACCAGATCCGGAGGAACCGGCGGATCCGGAAGATCCCGCAGATCGCTTCTTCTGGTCCCCGCCCTGCTGACGGCCCTCCTGGGCCCGCTCGTCCCGACGGGTACGGCCCTGGCGGCGACGCCCGCGCCGACGGCGAGTGCCGTACCGGCACCGGAGCCGTCGACGACGGACCCGACGCCGAACCCGACGGAGACCGCCGAGCCGTCTCCCGACCCGACGGAGACCACCGAGCCGACACCGTCTCCCGACCCGACGGAAACGGCCGAACCGACACCGACTCCCGACCCGACGGAGACCGCCGCCCCCTGCCCGGCCCTCGCCCTCGCCCCGCTGGGCGACCCGGGCGGCGCGGTCGGCAGCGCGACGGTCGCGGGGAAGGAATCCGTCTGCTTCACGGTCACCGTCGAGAAGCCGGGCCTGCACCGGCTCCTCCACTCCGACCAGCACGCGTACCCCTCGCTGTACTCCGGTGAGACCCCCGTCGAGTGCGAGGACTTCAACTACCGCGACTCCTGGTGCGAACTCGCCGCCGGGACGTACACGCTCAAGCTCTACAACAGCGACTGGGACAGCCACGAGAGCGGTGTCTCCCTCGTCCCGCTGATGGCCGCACCCGGCTGCCCGGGCATCCCCGGCACCGGCTACGACACGGCCCCGGCGACCGGCCGGGGCGCCGGCCCGCTGGGCGTCGTCTGCCACGCCTTCACCGCCGCCCCCGGCGAGCGGATCACCGCCGACCTCCCCGGCGCCGCCCACCGCTGGATCACCGACGACTCCGGCAAGCGGATCTGTCCCTCCTGGAACGCCGACGGCAGCGACGGCTGCGTCCTGCCCGAGGGTTCCGCCGGCTTCCGCGTCCTGGCCGTCGTCGGACACGCCGAGGACGGCTCCCCGGCCGCGTACACCCTTGAGGTCCGGCGCCTGTCGAACCCGTCCGGCTGCGCCGCCGCGCCCGTGAACGCCTACGGCACGGCGCCCACCGTGGCCGCCCCGCAGACCGGGTGCCGGACCTTCGTCCCCGCTGTGACGAGCCGTTACGACGTGCGGCAGGTCGGCGCGGACGGCTGGGCCACCGGCATCGAGGTGTACGCGGCGGACGGCACGACCGTGTGCGCGGGCGGAGAGAACTGCGCGCTCACCGCCGGTGCCACGTACACGCTGGTCACCGACGAGGCCGTCAGCATCGTGGACCGCGCCTCCGGCGAGGGCTGCGTGAGCGACGTCCCGCTCGGCACCGTCCACCGGGGCACCTTCACCGCCCCCGGCGAGGTCGACTGCCTGACCCTGCCGGTGTCGGCCGGTGCCCACCTGGCCCTCCTCACCGACGGCTCCACGGACGTCAGCGTCGTCGACGCGACCGGCGTCGCCTTCTGCGACGACCTCCAGCTCATGCAGGGCACGTGCGTCCCGGGCGGCACCGCCCCGTACCGCGCCCTCGTCGCCGACAAGGACCCGCACGAGGGAACCGCCGGCTACGGTCTCGTCGCGCACCGCACGGACGCGCCGAGCGCCTGCCGCACCTTCCTCGCCGGCGACTTCACGGCGAACTCCGCCCGGATGAGCGTGAAGAACGGCGACGGCGTCTTCGCCGACTGCCTGACCATCCCGGCCGACGGCCACTCCGCGCACGAGCTCGTACGGATCCAGGAGGTCTCCGGCGACTCCGGGGCCGAGGTCAGCGTCCTGGACGCGGCCGGCAAGCAGGTCTGTGCCATCCGCTCGTACTACGGCACCTTCTCGACCTGTGCCCTGACCCCGGGGCTCGCGCACACCGTCCTCGTCCGGGGCCGCGATGTCCCCGCCGAGTTCGCGCTCACCCGCCGGGACGTCACCGCCACCGCGCGCGGCTGCGTCACGACCCCGGCCACGGCGGTCGGCGGCCCGTCGACCGGTGGTGTCCCGGCCGCGCCGGGCACCTTCCTCTGCCACCAGGTGACCACCGCCTCCGCCGGAGACACCCTGCACCTGAACGTGCGCGACGCACAGGGCGCCGTCCGCCAGATCGGTTACGACGCGAGCGGCAAGGCCGTCTGCGACTACTTCGCCGCGGGCTGCGCCGTCACCGGCTCCAGCCGCTACCAGGTCCTCGTGGAGGTCCCGGAGGGCAAGACCGCCCCGGCCTCCTACCGTCTCGACGCCCTGCGCGTCGGCACGCCCGCCGGGCCGGCGCCCGAGTGCGTCAAGGTCCCGAACATCAGCTACGGCTTCGGGCCGCTCGTCGGCACTCTCAGCGAGCAGAGGACGGCGATCTGCGCCGTGCTTCCGACGGCGTCCGGTGACCGCTTCGACGTGCGGCTCACGCCGACGGGGACCTTCGAGCAGTCGCCGACCCCCTGGTTGTACGACGGCTCGACGCTGAAGAACGGCTGCTTCGGGTCGTACTCCAGCGAGGGCCAGAACTACCAGTGCTCCCTGCCGAGCGCCCAGCCGAAGGCGTCCCGGCCCAGCACGCTCGTGCTCGGCCTCCCCGAGAAGCCCGCACAGGCCTCCACCGCGGTACGGGCCGACCTCTCCTGCACCCACTACCTCTGCGGCCTCGACGAGCGGACCGTCGGCACCGTGACCCCGGGCACGGTCGGCCGGGGCAGGATCACCATGACGGTCACCGGCGGCGCACTCCACGAGTCGCTCGCCGTGGAGGTGTCGAACGGTACGTACCGGGTGCGGTCGACGCCGGTCTCCGTCGCTCCCGACCGCCGGAGCGCGACGGTCGCCCTGGACCTGACGAACGCCCCTCTCGGCACGCTGAGCCTGAGCGTCTTCGCGCACGGGGCGCAGTACCTCCGCCCGCCCGTCACCGTCGTCGCCCCCATCCGCGCCACCGCCGCTCCCACCGTCACCGGCACCGCGGTCGTCGGCGGCAAGGTGACGGCGAAGGCCGGGACCTGGACGCCCGCCGTCGACGCGTACGCGTACCAGTGGCGGGCCGGCGGCGTCGCCATCGCGGGGGCCACGGCCTCCACGTACACGCTGCCGTCGACGCTCTTCGGCAAGCAGCTGTCCGTGGCGGTGACCGCCCGCAAGGCCGGGCATCCGGTCGTCACGGCGGTCAGCGGGTCCGTGGTGGTGAAGGGCGTCGCGCCCAAGCCCACCAAGGTCCCGTACTTCACGGGCGCCACCCGGGTCGGGAGCAAGCTGACGGCGGTGGTCGGCACCTGGTCGCCGGCGCCGACCTCGTACGCGTACCAGTGGCGGGCCAACGGTGTGGCGATCGCCGGGGCGACGGCGTCGACGTACGTGCCCGTCGCGTCCGTCCTCGGCAAGAAGCTCACGGTGACCGTGACCGCCCACCGGACCGGGCACCTGAGCGGGGCGTACACGACCGCCGGGTACACCGTCGCCACGGGCCTCGCGCCGAAGGCGACCGTCGCTCCGTACCTCACGGGCACGGTCAGGGTCGGGCGGACGCTCACCCTGAACCGGGGTACGTGGACGCCGGCGCCGACCTCGTACGCGTACCAGTGGTACGCCAACGGGCGGGCGATCTCCGGGGCCACCAAGACCTGGTTCACGCCGACGAGCGCGCAGCGCGGGACGCGGATCACCGTGAAGGTGACGGCCTACCGGACCGGTCACACGGCCGGGGTCGCGTGGACCCGGTCGACGGGGGCGGTCGCGGGCTGACCCATCGGCCCCCTCGGCCCCCTCGGGCTCCTCTGTCCCGGAAGCCCCCGGGGCGACGGTCCTCCGTCGCCCCGGGGGCTTCCTATCTGACGAACCGTCAGTTTCAATGGGCGGTGTGATGGGACATGCGGGGATGGCGGCCACCGCCGTCCGACACCTGAGAGCGGCCGGTGCACCGACGGCCGTCGAACCACTGCCCAGGCCGGTACTGCGCGCGGTACGGGAGGACGAGCGACCGCCCGTCGACCCGGCCGAATTCCGCCGCGTCCTCGGCCACTTCGCGAGCGGGGTCACGATCGTCACGGCCCTCGACGCCGAAGGCCCGGCGGGCTTCGCCTGCCAGTCCTTCGCCTCGCTCTCCCTCGACCCGCCCCTGGTCGCCTTCATGGTCGCCCGCACCTCGACGACCTGGCCCCGGATCGGGGACGCGGGCACCTTCTGCGTCAACATCCTCGGCGCCGACCAGGGCGAGCTGTGCCGGTCGTTCGCGGTGAGCGGCGCCGACAAGTTCGCCGGCGTCGACTGGACCCCGGCCCCGTCCACCGGCTCCCCGCGGCTGGCGGGCTCCCCCGCCTGGCTGGACTGCACGATCACCGCCGTCCACACGGGCGGGGACCATCTGATCGTGGTCGGGCGGGTCGACTCCCTGGGCGCGGCGGAGGACGCGGATCCGCTGCTCTTCCACCGGGGGCGGTTCGGGCGGTTCAGCTCCTAGGAGTCCGCGTACAGGACGATCCCGCCCACCATGAAGACGCTCACCACGGCGAGCGTGCCCCACAGAAGCAGGGAGACGAAGTAGCCCTGCCTCGCCCGCCGGGTGAGCAGCGCCGCCACGGCCAGGACCGTCCAGCCCACGACCCACCCCCGCACGCCCGCGAGCGGTGCGAGGAGGGCGCCGGCGAGGCCCGCCAGGGAGAGCTGCCACCAGACCGGGCCGCCGCCGAACTTGCGCCCCAGGTCCTCGCCGAGCAGCACCACGGGCAGGACCAGCACGGCGGAGACCGCGAACGCCGCCAGTACGCCGAACACCGCGATGAACGGGAGCAGCAGCAGGAGCAGAGCGCTGCCGCCGACGTCGTCCCCGGGCTCCGGCTCCGTGGACAGGCCCACCGTCATCAGCACCGCCAGGGCCGCCCCGGCCTCCAGCAGCAGCGCCAGTGTCGAGACCCGCAGCATCCGGGCGTTGGTACGCCCCATGTATGGATCGCTCACCCGCGATCACCCCCTGGAGATCATCATGCTCCCGCCAAGGACACCGTCTCCGTCCGGGGTCGCCGGATGACCAGGGCCATCAGCGCCGCCGCCGCGCAGAGCGCACCGGAGGCGTACCAGACGATGTCGTACGACCCGAAGACGTCCCGGGCGACACCGCCACCGAAGGCGACGAGGGCCGCGCCGACCTGGTGGGAGGCGAGGACCCAGCCGAAGACGATCGCCGAGTCCTCGCCGTAGTGCTCGCGGCAGAGGGCGATGGTGGGCGGGACGGTGGCCACCCAGTCGAGGCCGTAGAAGACGATGAAGAACAGCATCGGCGGGTGCACGGAGGGCGCGAGCAGCATCGGCAGGAAGAGCAGCGAGATCCCGCGCAGCGCGTAGTAGACGGCGAGCAGCCGCCGCGCCGAGAAGCGGTCGGTGAACCAGCCGGAGGCGATCGTGCCGACGACGTCGAAGACGCCGATCACCGCGAGCAGTCCGGCCGCCGCGGTGACGGGCATCCCGTGGTCGTGGGCGGCGGGTACGAAGTGGGTCTTGACCAGGCCGTTCGTGGAGGCGCCGCAGATCGCGAAGGTGCCGGCGAGCAGCCAGAAGGGGCCGGTGCGGGCCGCCTTGAAGAGGACGGTGAGGGTCCGGCGGGCGGCGCCGGTGACGGGGGCGGGCTTCTCGGCGTACTCCCCGCCGTACGGGGCGAGGCCCACGTCCGCCGGGTGGTCGCGGAGCAGCAGCCACACGAAGGGGACGACCGCGAGGGCGGCGAGCGAGACGGTGACGGCGGCCGGGCGCCAGCCGTGGTTCTCGACCAGCCAGGAGAGCAGCGGCAGGAAGACGAGCTGTCCGGAGGCGCCGGCGGCGGTGAGGATGCCGGTGACCAGGCCGCGGCGGGCGACGAACCAGCGGTTGGTGACGGTCGCGGCGAAGGCGAGGGCCATCGAGCCGCTGCCGAGGCCGACGAGGACGCCCCAGAAGAGGACGAGCTGCCAGGCGGCCGTCATCCACACGGTGAGGACCGAGCCGACGGAGATGATCGTCAGCGCGACGGCGACGACCCGGCGGATGCCGAAGCGGTCCATGAGCGCGGCGGCGAACGGGGCCGTCAGGCCGTAGAGGGCGAGGTTCACGGAGACGGCGAAGCCGATCGTGCCGCGCGACCAGTCGAACTCCCGGTGCAGCGGCTCGATCAGCAGGCCCGGCAGCGAGGCGAAGGCCGCGGCGCCGATGATCGTGACGAAGGTGACCGCGGCGACGAACCAGGCGCGGTGGACGCGCGGGGTGCGGCGGTGGCGGGACGGGGGCGCGGAGGCGGGGCTCTCGGTTGTCTGGGCCATGCCACAGAGCTTGGCGCGCCCGCCCCCACCCCCACCATTGGCCTGAACGACATGTTTCCAAAGGATTGGGACACGGCCCGGGACACGACCGGGGCGGCCCGGGGGCGGCCGCGAGGCCTGGGCGCGGCCGCGAGGCCTGGGCGTGCCCCGCCCCTCCCCGTCCCTCCCCCGCCCCTCCCCGCTACACCCGCGGCAGCGTCCTGATCGGCCTCACGACGAGCAGCGCCGCCACCACGAGCACCGCGACCCCCGCCCCCGTGAGCAGCACCGTCTCCGTGCCGACCGCCACCGCCACCGGGCCCGACAGGCTGCGGCCGACGCCCATCATGAGGAGCGAGCCGGCCACGTCGTACGCGTGCATGCGGTTGAGGGCCTCCTGCGGGACGTGGGTCTGGACGGCGGTGGACCACATGACCAGCCAGAAGGCGAAGGCCGCGCCGCCGATGAACTGCCCCGCGCCGAGCAGCCACACGGGGGCGCCCGCGCCGAGCAGGCAGAGGTTCACGGGGAGGCCGAGGAGGGCCACCGCGCCCGCCGCGAGGGGGCGGCGGGGGCGCAGCCGGATGGCCATCAGGCCGCCGACGGCGCTGCCCGCGCCGTTGATCGCCATGAGCACGCCGTACGTGGCGGAGCCGTGCTCCCCGGTGACCAGGCTCGCGGTGAGCGGGACCATCGGCCCCGCGACGGTCAGTCCGTACACCGTCCAGATGGAGATGACCCCCCACAGCCAGCTGCGGGAGCGGAACTCGCGCCAGCCTCCGGCGAGTTCGGCGCCGAGGGAGTCGCGGCGGACGGTGTCGGACGGGATGGGGGCGAGCCGCATGAGGGCGAGGCAGAGGGCGCTGACGGCGAAGGTCGCACCGTTGACGGCGAAGGCCGCGCCCGCGTTCCACAGGGCGACGAGCAGGCCGGCGGCGGCCGGTCCCGCCATGATCATGAGGGCTTCGACGACCCGCAGGACGGCGTTGGCGCGCTGCACGTCGGGGGCGATGCGCGGGATCGTGGAGGCGACCCCGGGCTGGAAGAGGGCGGCGCCGACGCCGCTGAGGACGGAGAGGGCGTAGACCGCCCAGAGGGGTGGGCTGCCGAGGGTGAAGGAGACGGCGAGGACGGCGGACGCGGGGAGCCGGAGCAGGTCCGCGAGGATCATCATGCGGCGGGCGGTGAAGCGGTCGGCGAGGACGCCGCCGAAGAGGACGAAGAGCGCGAAGGCGGCCGTCCAGCCGCCGAGCGCGTAGCCGACGGTGGAGCCGGAGTGGCCGGCCCCGAGGAGTCCGGCGGCGAAGGCGACCGGGACCGTGCCCTCGCCGAAGACGGCGACCGCGCGGGCGACGAAGAAGAGCCGGAAGTTACGGTTCCACAGTGCGGGCGGCTCGGCCGGGACGGGAATCCGTTCGGCGGCCTCAGACTTGTACGTGTTGTCCGTCACGGAAACGAAGGGGTACCAGTAACTGGTCTGGACCACCACTGGTTTTCGACCTACCGTCCTGCACTGGTTTCGACCGACCGTCCTTCACCGGTTCTCGACCTACCGTCCTTCACCGGTTCTCGACCGACCGTCCTTCCCGGAGGGAGCACCGCCCGTGCCGCCGTCGCCCACGCCCCACCGCGTCGCCGTCCTCGCCCTGCCCGGGCTCCTCCCCTTCGAACTGGGCATCCCGCACCGCATCTTCGGCCGCGCCCGGGACGCCGAGGGGACCCTCCTGTACGAGATCGTGACCTGCGCCCCCGTCGCGGGTGCCGTCCCCACCGACGCCGACTTCTCCGTGTACGTGGAGCACGGCCCCGAGGCCCTCGCCACCGCCGACACGGTCGTCATACCCGCCTCGTACGAGCTCGGCCCGGTCTACGAGGAGGGCAGGCTCACCGAGGAGCTCGCCGCCGCCCTCGCGCACATCCGGCCGGGCACCCGGCTCGTCTCCATCTGCACCGGCGGGTACGTGCTCGCCGCCGCCGGCTTCCTCGACGGGCGCCCGGCCACCACCCACTGGTCCTCCGCCGACCACTTCCAGCGCCTCTTCCCGAGTGTGCGGGTCGACGCGGACGTCCTCTTCGTCGACGACGGCGACGTCCTCACGTCGGCGGGCGTGGCCGCCGGGATCGATCTGTGCCTGCACATCGTGCGCCGTGACCACGGCACCGCCGTCGCCAACGACGTCGCCCGCAGGACCGTCGTGCCGCCGCACCGGGACGGCGGCCAGGCCCAGTACATCGAGCGGCCCCTCCCCGAGGCCGGCACCCACACCACGACCACGGCCAGGGCCTGGGCGCTCGCCCACCTCCACGAGCCGATCCAGCTGCGGGACCTGGCCGAGAAGGAGGCGATGAGCGTACGGACGTTCACCCGCCGCTTCCGTGACGAGGTCGGCATCAGCCCCGGCCAGTGGCTCACGCAGCAGCGCGTCGAGCGCGCCCGGCACCTCCTGGAGTCCACCGGGCTGCCCGTCGACCGGGTCGCGCAGGACGCCGGCTTCGGCACCGCCCAATCGCTGCGCGTGCACCTGATGAGCGCGATCGGGGTGACCCCGACGTCCTACCGGCGCACCTTCCGCGCCGCCTCCTCGGAGGCTTCCCCGGTGGCTCCTTCGGAGACTCCCTCGGAGGCATCCTCCGAGGCCTCCTCCTGAACCACCGGGGCACGGCGGGCCAGCCGCCGCTCCCCCACCGCGCCGACCACCGTGAGCAGCACGGTCAGACCGACTCCGCAGAGGATCGCCGTCGAGGGGGCCACCACCTTGAGGAGGCCGCCCGCGAGGGTGCCGCTCGCCGCGTAACCGGCGCCGACGGCCGCGTACATGACCGAGTACCCGGCGGCGAGCGCGGACGGCGGGAGGAGTTCCCGCAGCGCGAGGTTCCGGGTGAGCATCGCGGGGGCCATGAGGAGGCCGGAGGCGGCCAGGGTGATCGCGATGCCCACCGTCCAGGGCAGGAGGGCGACGAGCGCGACCCCGGCGGAGACGGCGAGGACCAGGACGACGGACTGGACCGGCAGCGGGCCGGGCCAGCCGCCGCTCCGCAGGCCGTACACGAACGCGCCGACGGCCGAGCCGATCGAGAACCCGGCGAGGAGCGGTCCCGCCCAGCCGATGCCGATGCCGCGCTGTTCGAGGAGGGCGGGCAGGATCAGTTCGGCGAGCGCGAGCAGGGTCAGGGCGCCGGCCCCGAGGACGTACACGGGCCAGGCCCGCAGCAGCGCCCGCCGCACCGAGGCCCCCTCGCCCGGCGGCTCGGCCGACCAGCCGGCCGGCAGCAGCCACAGCCCGGCCACGGAGAGCCCCATCAGGGCGCCCTGGAGGAGCAGCGGTACGGCGGGGTCGACGCCGAGCGCCAGACCGGTGGCGAGCGCGGGCGCCGCCGCCCAGATCGCGAAGGTCAGCACCGACTCCATGCTCATCGCCTGTGTGACGGCCCGCTCGGGGACCATGCCGGTCAGCATGGCGCGCAGCCCGCCGGGCACGGCCGCCGGTCCGGCGCCCGCGAGCAGGGCGAGGAGGGCGAGGACGACGGGGTGCGCGTCGGGCAGGAGCCCGAGCCCGGCGAACCCGGCGGCGCCGACGGCGAGTCCGGCGACGAGCTGCGGCCGGGCGCGCTCGGCGTTCATCCGCATGCCGAGGACGGGTGCGGCGACGATCTCCCCGATGACGTACGCGGCGGCGAGCACGGCCCCGAGCGAGTAGCCGCCGGGCCGCTCCCGCACGAGGAAGACGAGCGCGAGCGGCGCCATGGCGACGGGCAGCCGGCCGGCGACGGTGACGGCGGACCAGGCGAGGACGGGGCGGGTGGCGAGCTCGCGGTAGGACATGGCCACGACCGTAGCCCTCAGGCGGTCCTGTCACCCAGGGGAATTCCACAAGCAGGCCCGGAGGCCCGGAGGCTCCGAAGGCTCGAAGGCCCGAAGGCTCGAAGGCTCCGAAAGCTCAGAAAGTGAGCACCCCCCGGGCCACCTTCCCCCGCTCCGCGTCCTCGACGGCCCGCGCGAACTCCTCCACGGGGTACGTCCGTGTCACCAGCTCGTCGAGGAGGAGCTCGCCGGACCGGTACAGCTCCGCGTAGAGGGCGATGTCCCGCTGGGGGCGGGAGGAGCCGTAGCGGCAGCCCAGGATCGACTTGTCCAGGAACATCGCGGCGGGCGGGAAGCTCGCCTCCGCCTTCGGGGCGGTCATGCCGAGCAGGATCGCCTGGCCGTGCCGGTCGAGGAGGTCGATCGCGGTACGGACGAGGCCGGTGTGTCCGACGCACTCGAAGACGTGGTCGGCGCCGGTGGGCAGGATCTCCCGGACGCCGTCGGTGGAGGCGAGGAAGTGCGTGGCGCCGAACTGCCGGGCCACGGCCTCCTTCTCCGGGTTGGTGTCGACGGCCACGATCGTCGGGGCGCCCGCGATCCGGGCGCCCTGGATGACGTTGAGGCCGATGCCGCCGGTGCCGATGACGACGACGGTCTCGCCGCGGCCGACCTTGGCGCGGTTGAGTACGGCCCCGACGCCGGTGAGGACGCCGCAGCCCATGAGGGCGGCGGAGGTGAGCGGGACGTCCTTCGGGATCCGCACGGCCTGGACGGCCTTGACGACGGTCCGCTCGGCGAAGGAGGAGTTGGACGCGAACTGGTACAGCGGCTGCCCGGTCGACGCGCGCGAGAACGGCTGCCCCGGCATGCCGATCGCCTTGCGGCACATGGTGGGCCGGCCGCGGTCGCAGTCGGCGCACGTGCCGCAGTTCGCGAGCGTGGAGAGGGCGACGTGGTCGCCGGGGACGACGTGGGTGACGCCGGGGCCGACGGCCTCGACGACCCCGGCGCCCTCGTGGCCGAGGACGACGGGCGGGGGGAACGGGATGGTCCCGTCGACGACGGACAGATCGCTGTGGCACAGCCCGGCGGCGGCGATCCCGACGAGCACCTCCCCGGGCCCGGGGTCCCGCACCTCCAGATCGTCGACGACCCGCACGGACTTCCCGTCGAACACGACACCCCTCATGACCCGTTCTCCTTACCGGCATTCGGGCGCGAGCCGTCCGCCGCGGCCCGGGCCATCTCCTCAAGGCGTTCCAGCATCGGCATCGGGTCCACCCCCACCGTCCCCGGCAGGAAGTCCGCGATCCGCTCCGGCGTCCACGCGCCGCCCTCCGCGTACCCGGCCCGCAGTTCCCTCGGCTGGGCCCACACCGCGATCTTCGGGCCGGCGATCGTGTACACCTGGCCGGTGATCTTCTCCGCCCGCGCCCGTTCCGAGAGCAGGTAGACGACGAGAGCGGCCACGTCCTCCGGCTCCCCGATCTCCTTGAGCTCCATCGGGACGTTGGCGGACATCCGGGTCCTGGCCACCGGCGCGACCGCGTTCGCGGTGACCCCGTACTTGTGGAGCCCGAGGGCGGCGCTGCGCACGAGCGAGATGATGCCGCCCTTCGCCGCCGAGTAGTTGGCCTGCGCCACGGAGCCCTGGTGGTTGCCGCTGGTGAAGCCGATCAGCGTCCCCGCGCCCTGCTTGCGCATCACCGCCGAGGCGGCGCGGAAGACCGTGAAGGTGCCCTTGAGGTGGGTGGCGACGACCGGGTCCCACTCCTCCTCGGCCATGTTGAAGAGCATCCGTTCGCGCAGGATGCCGGCCACGCACACGACCCCGTCGATGCGCCCGTACTCCGCGAGGGCGACGTCGACGACCCGCTGCCCGCCCGCCATCGTCGAGATGTCGTCGGCGACGGCGACGGCCGTGCCGCCGGCCGCCTCGATCTCCTTCACGACGGAGAGGGCGATCTCCGAGGTCGGTTCCCCGCCCTCGATCGACACTCCGTAGTCGTTGACGACGACCTTCGCGCCCTCCGCCGCGCACGCGAGGGCGACGGCGCGGCCGATGCCCCGCCCCGCGCCCGTCACGGCGACGACCCTGCCAGTCAAGAAGTTCCCCATGCCCGGCCCCTCCCACAGTTTCTGACGGTCCGTTAGATTCATTCGTCGTCAGGATTCTACGGTCCGTCAGATACCGGAAAACAAGACCCCGGAGGCCCCGATGTCTCTGCCCGCCGCATTTCACGAGATCGCCAAGCGCGTCAACAACTGGGGACGTTGGGGCCAGGACGACGAGACAGGCACGCTCAACCTCGTCACCGACGAGGTCGTGCGGGAGGCCGTCGCGACCGTCCGCACCGGCCACCGCGTCCCGCTCGCCGTCGACCTCAAGCAGGACGGCGTCCAGACCGGCATGATCCCCGGCCGGGTCAACCCGCTCCACGTCATGGTCCAGGTCAATCAGGAGCTCTTCGGCCCCGGCACGGTCGCCACCAGCGACGACGCCGTGACCCTCGGCCTCCAGGCCGGCACCCACTGGGACGCCCTGACGCACGCCTCGCACTCCGGGCGGATCTACAACGGCCGCCCCGCCTCGACCATCACCCCGCACGGCCGCTCCGAGTTCAGCGGCATCCACACCGCCCGGCACCTCGTCTCGCGGGGCGTCCTGCTCGACGTGGCCGCCGCGAAGGGGGTCGACCGGCTGCCCGGCGACCACGCCGTCACCCCCGAGGACCTCGACGAGGCCGCCGAGTTCGGCGGGGTCACGGTCCGGTCCGGCGACGTCGTCCTCGTACGGACGGGACAGATGCAGGTGTACCTGGCCGGCGACAGCCACGGGTACGCCTTCCCGTCACCGGGGCTCTCGGTCCGTACGCCGGAGTGGTTCCACGCCCGGGACGTCGCGGCCGTCGCCAACGACACGCTCACCTTCGAGATCTTCCCGCCGGAGATCGACGACCTCTGGCTGCCCGTCCACGCCCTCGACCTCGTCGAGATGGGGATGCTCCAGGGGCAGAACTGGAATCTGGAGGGGCTGTCCACAGCCTGTGCACAGGAGCGGCGCTACGCCTTCCTGCTCTCCGCGATGCCCGAACCCTTCGTCGGTGGCACGGGAACACCGGTGGCCCCGGTCGCGATCCTCTGAGCGGCGATCCCCCGAGCGGCGATCCCCTGAGCGGCGATCCTCTGAGCGGTGGTTCGCGGGCGGCGGCGCGCTCGCGCGCGCCCCGAGCACGGCACGGCCGCCGCCACCCGAGCACGACCCGCACACGCCGAGGGCCACGGCCCTCGGCTCCCCTCGCCACGAATCGCTCACACCAGAGTGGGCAAAACGGAACGAACCGTCAACAGCGCGCCCAACCGGGCGACACCGGGATCCCCGGTTTCACGGGTGCGGAGACGGCGGAGACCACGGAAACGGTGGACACCGACGCGGGGGCGGAGGAGGCGACGGGGGCGGCGGTCGGGGGCGCGACCGGCGCCCGGTCCACCTCGCACCAGATGCTCTTGCCGACGCCATCGGGCTGCCAGCCCCACCGGTCCGCGAGGCCGTCCACCAGCTCCAGGCCGCGCCCGTTGGTGTCCTCGCCCTCCGCGTGCCGGGGCCGCGGCGGGCGGTCGCTCGCGTCGGCCACCTCGACCCGCACCCCGCCCTCCGCCGCGAACAGCATCCGCAGCACGGCCGGGCAGCCGGTGTGCACCACGGCGTTGGTCACGAGCTCGGAGATGAGCAGCACCAGCGTGTCCGCCAGCGGCTCGTCGTCCCCTATGCCCGAACCGGCGAGCCGCGACCGCGCCCACCTCCGGGCCCGCCCCACCTCCGCCGGGTCCGGCCCGACCTCCAACTGAACCTGAAGCACCTGCACCGCTCACACCATCCGAACCGGCGGACACATCGCCTCGCGCCTCACAGCCATCGACGCCCTTACGGAACGTGATTCCCTTGTGAGACAGCATGGTTGACGTACAGTCACCGCAACAAGCGCTTCAGGCATATTCCAGCGCGAAGGAGTACGCGTAGTCCATACTGTGCGACGCACGCTGCGGGGAGTCGAACAGGAGCGCGCGGGGCGCCTCCTGGGGGCGCGAGCGGCGCGCATTCCCGGGCCCGGAGTCACCTCAGGGGCGACACCGGGACGATCCGGGCCAACGAGCACTCGCATCCAACGGAGAGTACCGGAGCCGGAGGCCGACTCCGGGCCGTGACGGCCCCGCCGAAGGACACAACCCGATATCGACATTCCGTGACCCGGCGGACGCGGAACGCTACAGGCGGGCGGCCACCACCTCCTCGGCCCGCGCGGCGGGCAGCCGTAGCTCCGCCCGTACCCACGCCCGTTTGAGGTGGAGATGCACGTCCGCCTCCCAGGTGAAGCCCATCCCGCCGAACACCTGGAGGCAGTCCCGGGCGTTCCCGGTGGCGGCCTCGTCGGCGAGGAGCTTGGCCCCGGCGATCTCGACGGGGTCGGCGGTGACGGACGCGGCCCGCACGGCGGCCCGGGCGAGCTCGGTACGGACGAGCATCCCGGCACAGAGGTGCTTGACCGCCTGGAACCCCCCGATCACCTGCCCGAACTGCTCCCGCTCCCGCGCGTACGCCACAGCCGTCTCAGTGGTCCGACCGGCGCTCCCGACCTGCTCCGCGGCCGTGAGCAAGACCGTCTCCAGAACCGTTGTGGGCAGGCGTTCCACATGGCGGAACGGGTGGGCACGACCCCCGGTGCCGGGCACCCTGTGCAGGGGTGTAAGCGGATCCACCGACCGCAACGGCACGGCTCCCTCGGCATCCCCCAGCACCACATCCGCCTCGTCCAGCCAAGGAACCAGCCCCTCCGAGGCGTCGGTCACCACGACCTCCCCCTCGGCCGCGCCCCGCAGGGACCCCGCCGCCACATGCGTCGCAACCAACGGCCCCGGCAGCAACACCCGCCCCGCCTCCTCGAAGACGAGCACCGCCTCCGGCAGCCCGAGCCCCACCCCGCCCTCCTCCTCGGGGAGCCGCAGCGCGAAGAACCCGGCCGCGCCGAGCTCCCGCCACAGCTCCCGGTCCAGCCGCCCGGAGTCCACGGCCGCCCGGAGCGCCTCCCGGTCGAAGAGACGCGCGAGCAGCTCCCGTACCCCCTTCCGCAGCGCCCGCTGGTCCTCGGTGAGTCGGAAGTCCATGGCGGGGGTCACCGTCCCTTCGGGAGGCCGAGGATGCGCTCGGCGACGATGTTGCGCTGGATCTGGGAGGTGCCGGCGGCGATCGTGTACGAGAGCGAGGACAGCCGGTCGAGGGTCCAGTCGCGGCCGAGGTCGAGCGCGTCCGGGCCGAGGACGGCGGCGGCGGCCTCGTACAGCTCCTGGCGGGCGTGCGAGTAGTGCAGTTTGAAGACGGAGCCGCCCGCGCCGGGCACCCCGCCCGTCGCCTGGGCCTCGCTGACGTTCGCCTGGGTGAGCCGCCACAGGGCCTGGAACTCGGCGGAGAGCCTGCCGAGCCGCCGCCGCAGGACGGGGTCGTCCCAGGTGCCGTTCCTCCGTGCCGTACGGGCGAGTTCGCCGAGGAGGCGGCGGCAGGCGACGACCTCGCCGACGAAGGCGGTGCCGCGTTCGAAGGAGAGGGTGACCATGGTGACGCGCCAGCCGTCGTTCTCCTCCCCCACCCGGTCGGCCACCGGCACCCGCACCTCGTCGAGGAAGACCTCCGCGAACTCGGTGGACCCTGCGAGGGTCCGCAGCGGCCGTACGGTGACGCCGGGAGCGTCCATGGGCATGGCGAGCCAGCTGATGCCCCGGTGCTTGGCGGCGGTGGGATCCGTGCGGACGAGGAGTTCGCACCAGTCGGCGACCTCGGCGTGCGAGGTCCAGATCTTCTGACCGCTGACGACGTACGAATCGCCGTCCCGGACCGCCCGGGTCCGGAGCGAGGCGAGGTCGGAGCCGGCGTCGGGCTCGCTGAACCCCTGGCACCAGACCTCGTCGCCGCGCAGGATCCCCGGCAGCCAGCGCTCCCGCTGCTCCGCCGTGCCCTCGGCGGCGATCGTCGGGCCGGCGTGGAGCAGTCCGACGAAGTTGGCGCCGACGTAGGGCGCGCCGGCGAGTTCGGTCTCCTCCAGGAAGATCAGCCGCTGGGTCGGGGACGCGTCCCAGTGGACGTCGGCGTATCCGGCCTCGTGCAGCCTGCGCTGCCAGCCGCAGTCGTAGGCCCGCCGGGCCGGCCAGTCGAGCGGGTCGGGTTTCGGCGGGAGGGTGGGCAGCGCCGCGGCCAGCCATTCCCGCAGCCGGACGCGGAACTCCTCCTCCTCCGCGCTGTACGCGAGGTCCATCAGACGAGGCCCCGACCGACACCCAGGTCGGCGCCCCGGCCGGCACCCCGGTCGAAGTCGAGGTCGAGCATGCGGATGGCGTTGCCGCGCATGAGCTTGTAGATCGTCTCGTCGTCGAGGCCCTGGACGTGGTCGAGGGCGACCTCCTTGGTGTGCGGGAAGGTCGAGTCGACGTGCGGGTAGTCGGTCTCGAAGGTGGCGTTGTCGCGGCCGACGACGTCGAGCGAGGCGATGCCGTGCTTGTCGCGGAAGAAGCAGCAGAAGATCTGCCGGTAGTAGTACGTGGACGGGGGCTCGGGGATCAGGTCGCGGACGCCGCCCCAGGCGCGGTGCTCCTCCCACACGTCGTCGGCGCGTTCGAGGGCGTACGGGATCCACCCCATCTGGCCCTCGCTGTAGGCGAGCTTGAGCCGGGGGAACTTGACGAGGACGCCGGAGAAGAGGAAGTCCATCATCGAGGCCATGGCGTTGTTGAAGCTGAGGGCGGCCTGGACGGCGGGCGGGGCGTCGGGGGAGGCGGCGGGCATCTGGCTGCTGGAGCCGATGTGCATGTTGACCACCGTCCCGGTCTCCTGGCAGACGGCGAAGAAGGGGTCCCAGTAGCCGGAGTGGATCGAGGGGAGCCCGAGGTGGGTGGGGATCTCGGAGAAGGTGACGGCCTTGACCCCGCGGGCGGCGTTGCGCCGGATCTCGGCGACGGCGAGGCCGATGTCCCAGAGCGGGATGATGCAGAGCGGGATGAGCCGGCCGCCGCTGTCCCCGCACCACTCCTCGACCATCCAGTCGTTGTAGGCGCGGACGCAGGCGAGGGCGACCTCCTTGTCCTGGGCCTCTGCGAAGGTCTGGCCGCAGAAGCGCGGGAAGGTGGGGAAGCAGAGCGAGGCCTCGACGTGGTTGAGGTCCATGTCCGCGAGGCGCGCCTTGGGGTCCCAGCAGCCGCGGCGCATCTCGGCGCGGGTGATGCCTTCGAGGGTCATGTCGTCGCGGTCGAAGCCGACGGCGGCGATGTTGCGCTTGTACGGGAACTTGAGGTCCTCGTAGATCCACCAGTCGGTGGGCGGCCCTTCGGGGTCCATCGTGATCTGGTACTTGCCGGCGACGTAGGCGAGCTCGCCGATGCCGGCCGTGAGGGGCCGGGGGCCGCGGTCGCGGTACTTCTTCGGGAGCCAGGTCTCGAAGAGATGGGCCGGCTCGATCACGTGGTCGTCGACGCTGATGATGCGGGGCAGTTCCGCGCTGGAGCTCATGGGACCCTCTCCCGAACTCGATGGGGCCGTTTCCGACGAGCCGTTTCTGATGACCCGTCAGATCTGACGGGATCAGGCTAGCCCCGCACCCCTGGACCGACAAGCGCCGGACCTCTACGCTCTCCGCACTATCTGACGGAACGTCAGCCAAGAGGAGTACGGGCATGGATACGGTCATCGACCAGACCGCGCACGACCTGAGCGGGTCCCGCACGCTCTGGGAGCTCGTCGAACGCCGCGCCGCCCTCACCCCCGACCGGCCCGTCCTCCTCCAGGGCGACCGCGTCCTCACCTTCGGCGGCCTGCGCGAGCGCGCCGAACGCTGCGCCGCCGGGCTGTACGGGATGGGGGTGCGGCCGGGCACGGTCGTCGCCTGGCAGCTGCCCACCCGCATCGAGACCGCGGTGCTCTCCTTCGCGCTCGCCCGCATCGGAGCCGTACAGACGCCCGTGATCCCCTTCTACCGGGACAAGGAGGTCGGCTTCGCGCTGCGCGAGTCCAAGGCCGAGTACTTCGCCGTCCCCGGCGAATGGCGCGGGTTCGACCACACCGAGATGGCCCGGCGGCTCGGCGCGCGCGGGATCTTCGAGGCGTACGACACCCTCCCGGACGGCGACCCGGACGTCCTGCCGCCGCCGCCCGCCACCGGCACCGACGTGCGCTGGATCTACTGGACCTCCGGCACCACCTCCGACCCCAAGGGCGTCCTGCACGCCGACCGCTCGCTCCTCGCGGGCGGCTCCTGCCTCGCCCACTCGCTGCGCCTGACCGCCGAGGACGTCGGCTCCATGGCCTTCCCGTACGCGCACATCGCCGGGCCCGACTACACGGTGATGCTCCTGCTGTACGGATTCCCCGCCGTCATGTTCGAGCAGTTCGCGCTGCCCGACGCGCTGGACGAGTACCGCGCGCACGGCGTGACCGTGGCCGGCGGCTCCACCGCCTTCTACGCGATGTTCCTGGCCGAACAGCGCAAGCAGCCGGGCGAGCCGGTCATCCCCACCCTGCGGCTCCTCGCGGGCGGCGGGGCGCCGAAACCTCCGGAGATCTACCACGCGGTGCGCAAGGAGCTGGGCTGCCAGCTCACCCACGGCTACGGCATGACCGAGGTCCCGATGATCACCATGGGCGACCCCGACGACACCGCCGAGAACCTCGCCGGCACCGAGGGCCGGCCGCCCGCCGGCATGGAGATCCGGATCACCGACGGCGGCGAGGTCCGGCTCCGCGGCGAGGCCGTCTGCCGGGGCTACCTGGACCCGGCCCAGACCGCGGCCGCCTTCGACGAGGACGGCTTCCTCGTCACCGGCGACGTGGGGCACCTGACCCCGAGCGGCCACCTCGTCCTCACCGGACGGATCAAGGACATCATCATCCGGAAGGGAGAGAACATCTCGGCCAAGGAGATCGAGGACCTCCTCCACGGCCACCCGGACGTGGGCGACGCGGCCGTCATAGGCCTCCCGGACCCCGAGCGCGGCGAACGCGTCTGCGCGGTCGTCGAACAGCCCCCGGGCGCCGCCCCGCTGACCCTGCCGACGGTGACGGCCTTCCTGCGGGAGGCCGGCCTCTCCGTCCACAAGCTCCCGGAGCAGCTGGAGGTCGTGGACGCCCTCCCCCGCAACGAGACCCTGCGCAAGGTCCTCAAGTACCGGCTCAGGGAGCGGTTCGGCCCGTCCCGGTGATCCTCGGGGGACCGATCCGGTCGATCAGCCGACCTCGGTCACCGCCCCCGGGACGTCCTCGTAGACCTCGAACAGACGGCGGACGCCGAGGGCGGAGAGCACCCGGTCCACGTGGTCCCCTCCGCCCCTGGCCCCGGCACCGAGGCCTGCTCCGGCCACGGTGCCGGCACCGGCCTCGGGAAGGATCAGGCGGAGGCGGCCCCCGCAGGAGCGCAGGAGACGGCGGGCGGCGATCAGGACGCCGACACCGCTGGAGTCGCAGAACCGCACGGAGGAGAGGTCTATCACCAGGTCGTGCCGGCCGCCCGCGACGGCGTCGTGGACGCGGCGGCGTATCCGGGGGGAGGTGACCAGGTCCAGTTCCCCCCGGATGCTGAGCACCGTCCAGGGGCCGTGTTCGTCCTCGTCGACCTCGATCGTCGTCACGGTCGCCGCCTGCCCCACCACCAGCGGCCGAAACCCCCGCGCCGAGGTATGGCGCTTTCCTTACCATCCGGACCGGCGTCAAGGGCGCACTTGCGGCAAACAGGCGTGCTTGTCGGTGCGGCGCATTACTTTGGAGGGCGAGCGGAAGGGACCGGGGACCGAGAGGGGACGGAGGATTCGGATGGCGATGGACACACCACCGCGCTGGGACCGCAAGATACAGCAGCGGCTCGCGCGCGGGGAGGCCGCCGCGCTCGGCGAGTTCTACGACCGGTTCGCCTCGCTGGTGCACAGCCTCGCCCACCGGGTCCTGGACGACGACGCCGCGGCCGACCAGGTCACCCGAGAGGTCTTCGGCTACATCTGGGAGAACCCCGACGACTACGACCCCAAGCAGGGCAACATGCGCTCGTGGGTCGCCAAGCTGACCCAGCGGCAGGCCGTGTACCGGCTGCGGCAGGCCGAGGCCACGGCGTACGCGGAGACCGGGCAGGGCTCCGCCGAGGAGCTGGAGCAGAAGGTGCGGCGCGCCTCGGTCGCGGCCCGCGCGGACTACATCGTGACCTCCATGCCGGCCCCGCTGCGGGCCGCGCTGGAACTGGCCTACTTCCAGCGGCGCGACTACCGCCAGACCGCGGCCGACCTCGGGGTCACGGAGGACGAGGCCCGCCGGCGCCTCCGGCTCGGGCTCCAGTTGCTCTCCTCGGCGAACACCCGCGCTCTGGAGGGCTCCTCGCCGCCCGGTTACGGGCGGGCGCTGTGACCGGGGCGAACGACGACGCGGACGACGTCGCACGCGCCCCGTGGATACCGGGGCCGCGCCGCTCGGCGGACGACCACGCGGACCTGACGGCGATCCCGCCGGGGGCGAGGCCCGACGAGCCGGCCACACGAACCGCCCCGGACGATCCGAGCTCTCCGAGCGCTCCGAGCGCTCCGATCCATCCAAGCGATCCGAATGATCCGGATGATCCGGACGTACCCGAGCTGTCGCACGCGGTGCTCAAGTCCCTCCTCGGGGCCTGGGCCCTTTCGGCGTGCTCCACCGGGGAGACGAAGGCCGTCGAGGACCACCTCACCGAGTGCGCGCCCTGCGCCGACGAGGCCCTGCGGCTCCGGGACGCCGTCGCGCTGCTCCACGAGGACCGCGACCTGGACCTCGACCCGCTGCTGCGCTCCCGGGTCCTGGAGAACTGCCTGGGCCGGCGCCCCGCCCGCTTCCCGGTGCCCGAGTGGGTCACTCCGTACGACGCCGAGACCGCCCGGCTCGACGCGCTGCTGCGGGACATCGGCGAGTCGGAGTGGCACACCCCGGTGCGGCTCAAGTGGTACGAGGACGAGCACGTGGTGCGCCGCAAGACCACCGTCGCCGGGGTCATCGGCCACCTCCTGGCGGTGGACGGCCTGGTGTCCTCGGCGCTCGGCATCAACGACCCGCTGGGCACGGGAGTGCCCGAACTCTCACCGACCGAGCGGACCGAGGCCTTCTGGTCGGCGCTCGACCGGCCGCCGAACCGCGCGCTGCGCGGCCCGTGGCGGGACCAGACGCACACCCTGATCCGCACGGTCTCGTTCGCGGGCCGGGGCGCGGCCGACCTCACGGTCACCTACAAGGACTTCGCGCTGCCGCTGCGGGACTCGCTCCTGGAGCGGGCCTTCGAGTGCTGGCTGCACGCGGACGACATCGCCAACGCGGTGGCGTACCCGTACGCCCCGCCCAGCGGCGCCCATCTGCACGGCATGATCGACCTGGCGGCGCGGCTGCTCCCGGCGGCCCTGGCCGACCGGCGGCGCACGGGACTCGCCTCGCCGGCCCGGCACCTCGTGGCGGCGGGCTCGCCCGGCCGCTCCCTCCACCTGGAGGTCGAGGGCGCGGGCGGTGGCCACTGGTACATCGCGCTGGACTCCCCGGCGGCGCTCGGCTCCCCGGAGCGGGCGGTGGCGCAGGTGGCGATGGACGGGGTGGAGTTCTGCCAGCTGGTGGCGGGGCACATCTCGCCGGAGGAAGCGGCGGCGGGCCAGGACGGCGACCGCGAAGCCATCCGCGACGTCCTGTCGGCAGCCGCCTCCCTGAGCCGCCTGTAGCCCCCGCCGCCCTGGCCGTGAAGGACCTCGCACCGAGTTGTGGGCAGGCGTTCCGCAGGGCTGGGGGTCCTCCCTCTGGGGGAGGGTGGGCACAACCCACCACGCGCCGCATCGTCGGCGCACCGCTCAGGCACCGGAGCCTGGGCCCGGCAAGGGGCGCCGTCCCGTTGTGCCCACCCGTTCCGCCCCAGCGGAACGACTGCCCACAACGGGGGGCGGAAGTGCGGGGAGAGTCGCCCCGCGGAGGCGGGAGGGTCCCGTGCGGGCCCGCGCCACGGGGGGCGGAGGCCCCGGGGGGCGGGAGGCGCCCCGGAGGTCAGGCGAAGACGACTGTGCGGCGGCCGTTCAGGAGGATTCGGCGTTCCGCGTGCCACTTCACCGCGCGGGCCAGCGCCTGGCACTCCACGTCGCGGCCCACCGCCACCAGCTGGTCCGGCGTCACCTCGTGGCCCACGCGCTCGACCTCCTGCTCGATGATCGGGCCCTCGTCGAGGTCGGCCGTCACGTAGTGCGCGGTCGCGCCGATGAGCTTCACGCCGCGCGTGTGCGCCTGGTGGTAGGGCTTGGCGCCCTTGAAGCTCGGCAGGAAGGAGTGGTGGATGTTGATGATCCGGCCGGAGAGCTGCTTGCACAGGTCGTCGGAGAGCACCTGCATGTAGCGGGCGAGGACGACGAGCTCGACGTTCTCCTCGCGGACGAGGTCGAGGAGTTCCGCCTCGGCCTCGGCCTTGGTCTCCTTCGTCACCGGGATGTGGCGGAAGGGGATGCCGTACGAGCCGACGAGCTCCGTGAAGTCGGTGTGGTTGGAGACCACGGCGACGATCTCCACCGGCAGCGCGCCGATCCGCGAGCGGAACAGCAGGTCGTTCAGGCAGTGCCCGAACTTGGAGACCATGAGCACGACCCGCATGGGCTGGTCGGCACGGTTGATCTGCCAGTCCATCGCGTAGGCGTCGCCGACCGCCGCGAAGCTCGCCCGCAGCTTCTCCACGTTCACCTGGGCCTCGGCCGAGAAGTGGACCCGCATGAAGAAGAGACCCGTGTCCCGGTCTCCGAACTGCTGGCTGTCCTCGATGTTGCACCCGGTGATGAACAGGTAGCTCGACACGGCGTGCACGATGCCCTGCTTGTCCGGGCACGAGAGGGTGAGGACGTACTGGTCGGTCATCCCGTTAGCCTGCCACACCCCGGACGCCCGGCAGAGCCAGTGTCCGTCAGACGGAACGGCTTCGGACGGAACGGCTCAGGACCGGGTCAGGAGCGGGTCAGGAGCGGGTCATGATGCGGAGCACGTCGAGGGAGCGCGGGGGCGTGTCGGGGTCCTCCCCGTCGGCGTGCGCCATCCGTACGTGGGCCTCGCGGGCGGCCCGTACGGCCTCGGGCCAGCCCTGGTGCTGGAGGTAGGCGGAGACGGGTGCGTCGGGGCCCACCTGGTGCATGATCCGCAGCACGCGGAGCACGGCGACGTCGACGAGGGCGGCCTCGCCGGTGTCGCGGAAGACCGAGCCCACGTACTTCTCGGCGGACCAGTTGTCGAGCCAGGTGTCCTCGACGAGGCGGTAGACGGCGTCGGTGACGTCGCCGTATCCCTCCTGGCCGGCCAGCCAGGTCGTCTCGTGGAACGCGGGGTCGGAAAGCATGTGCAGCGCCGAGCGCACGTTGATGCGCCAGCGCCACCACGGCATGTCGTTGAGCGGCATGCCGCCCATGGTGGAGGAGCGACGGCCGCGACGGGAAGAGTTAACCGAACCGGAGACTGGACTGGACACGTTTCGATCGTACGTTCCCTTGGCCAGTAAGCGGACTCGCCCCCTCCTCATCGCCGCCCGACCCCCGTAATTCACCTTCACGTCACCCTTCGTTGAACCATGCTCACTCCCGCGTTACCCGTGAGGCGGAAATGTGCATACCCATGACCGGTAGGCGACTGACCTCACTCCTCGCGTACGTCACGACCACGGCGGCCGGAGCGTCGCTGCTCACCGGGTGTGGCGTACTCCCTGGGGCCACGGGGGGCTCCAGGGAGCCCGTCACCGTGATGACCTGGGCTCCCGACCAGACCCGTGCGACCAATATGCCCGGAATGCCTGCAATGGCGCAGGCGTACGCCCGGTGGGTGAACTCCCAGGGCGGCATCGACGGGCACGAACTCCGCGTCCTCACCTGCAACGAACAGAACACCAGCGCAGGCGCCGCCGCCTGCGCCCGCCGGGCCGTCCGCGAGAAGGCGGTCGCCGTCGTCGGCTCGTACAGCCAGAACGGCGGCGCCTTCATGGCCCCGCTCGAAGCCGCCGGCATCCCGTACATCGGCGGCTACGGCATCTCGGAGGACGAGTTCACCAGCTCGCTCTCCTACCCCGTCAACGGCGGACAGGCCTCCCTCATCGCCGGTCACGGCATACAGCTGGCCGAGTCCTGCCAGAAGGTCTCCCTCGTCCGGCCCGACACCGTCGCCGGCGACCGGCTCCCCGACCTCCTCAACTCCGGCCTGCGCAAGGCCAGTCACCGCAGCGCGATCGACATCCCGGCCGTCGAGGACGCCGCCGAGTACACCCAGCAGGCCGGCCGGGCCCGCGCCAGGGCCGGCGAGAAGGACGGCTGCGTCACCGCCGTGCTCGGCGAGCGCACCCAGACCTTCTTCGACTCCTTCCGGCGCCTCCCGGAGGACGGGAAGAGCGGCGAAGCGGAGAAGGACGGCAGCCCGGTCCGCATCTCCTCGGTGCTCGGCAGCGTCGGCCAGCCCGTCATCGACCGCACGGGCGGCGCCCACAGCCCCTTCGAGGGCGCGTACGTCACCGGCTGGTACCCGGAGGCCGGCGACAAGAGCTGGGCGCCGATGCGCAAGGTCATCCAGGAGCACGCCTTCGCCGACAACCGGGTCGACCCGGCCGACGCGGGCGTCCAGACCACCTGGATCGCCTACACGGTCCTCAAGGCCGTCGTCGAGTCCCTCGACAAGGACCGGATCAGCGCCGAGCAGATCACCCAGGCCCTCGACCGGGGCGCGCGCATCGACACCGGCGGCCTCACCCCCAGCCTGCGCTGGAAGTACGAGGACCTGCTCGGCGCCCCCGGCTTCCCCCGGATCGTCAACCGCCAGGTGACGTTCCAGGTGGTCCGCGAGGGGCGGCTCGTGGCGCAGAAGGCGGGCTTCGTCGACGTCGGCGAGACCGTCCTCAGCGCCCCGTAGGCCCCCCGGCGGGACCGCAGGACCTAGAGCTGGGTGGGCGTCCGCTTGTCCAGTCCGTACTTCTCGGCGGTCGGGTTCCACAGCCCGGCCGCCGTGCGCTTGGCCGTGCTGGCCTCGCTGCTCTTCTTGCTCGCCTCGGTCAGATGGCTGGTCGTACGGGCCTTGCCGTCCTTGCAGGCCTTCTTGCCCTTCATCTGGTCGGCCCAGGCCGCGTAGTGGTCGTCCGCGGAGGCCGAGGCCTGCCAGGCCTTGGTCAGCGCGGCCGTCAGCGCGGGGCTGTTCGGGAGCTTGTCCACGGAGAGCGTCCGGAGCTTGGTCACCAGACCCCGGCGCTGGTCGGCGGCGCCCCGCAGGTCGCTCGCCGCCTGGTCGAGGTTCTTGCACTGCTTGATCAGCTCGACCGAGCTGATCACCGTGTCGCGGCTGTTGTTGCTGGTGGCGAGGAGCTTGTCCAGCTCCTTGGCCTGCGGCTCCGCCGGGTCGGCCGGCTTCTCCGCGGGCGGCTCGGTGGTGGCGGAGGGCGCGGCGGTGGTCGCCGCCACGTTCTGGCCGCCCGTCTTCGGGTCCTTCTTCTCGTCCCCGCCGCTGAGCAGCATCCCGGCCCCGAGGCCGACGACCGCGCAGCCGACGACGACGGCGGCGATCAGCGCGACCGGCGACTTGCGGCGCGGCGGCTCGGGCTCGTCGTCGTAGTAGGCGTCCTGGTAGGCGTACTGCTGCTGCGGGGGCTGCGGCGGCTGGTACCCCTGCTGCGGGGGCCCCTGGTGCTGCTGGTACGCCGGCGGGGCGGGCTGCTGCGGCTGGTAGGCCTGCGGCTGCTGCGGGGCCCGCGGGGCCTCCGTACGGAAGAGGTTGTCGAACTCGGCGGGCGGCTGCCGCTCGCCGGGCGTCTGCGCCGGTACGGGGGCGATGTACTGGGTCGCGTCCGAGGCGCCCGCGGGCTGCCCGGGTCCCTGGTGCGGGAGCGGCCCGGTCCCCAGGAACTGGGTGGCGGAGCCCCCGCCCTGCTGCGGCGGCACGGGGGCTATGTGCTGCGTGGCCTGCATGTCCCCGGCGGCCGGCGCGCCCGGCTGCGGGTAGCCGTACCCCGGCTGCTGGGCCTGCACCGGCGGCATCGCGCCCGGGACCGGCGCGATGTGCTGGGTCGCCTGCATGTCGGCGGCGGCCTGGCCGCCCGGCTGCGGGTAGCCGTAACCGGGCTGCGGCGGAGCCTGGTGGGGCGGAGCCTGGTGGGGCGCCTGCGGCGGGACCTGCTGCTGCGGGACCGGCGCGAGGTACTGCGTGGACTGCATGTCGCCGGCGCCCGGCGCGGCCTCCGGGGGCAGCGGCTGCGCGGGCGGCAGCGGCTGCCCGCCCGGCTGACCACCGGCGGGACCCCAGGCGCCGCCCCACGGCTGGGCTCCCCCATGGGCACCGTCGTGCGCGGGGGGCACCGCCGGGTACTGCGGCTCCGGACCCTGTCCGTTCTGCGTCACCGGGACTCCTACTGATGGACCTACGGAATCGTCGGCTCACGCTACCGGGTGCGCCCAGGGCTCCGCACACACGTGTGAGCCCGGTTACACAACCTTCTTGCACGGCGGCGCGCCCCGCGCCCGCCGACCGCCTCCCTACGCCGTCGGCCGCCTCCCTACGCCGCCGAGAGGTCCATCCGCGCGTGGAACTCCCGCACCACCGCCTCCCCCGCGTACGGCTCCAGGCTCTCCCTCAGGTCGTCCAGGTACTCCACGCCCCGCGACGACCGCAGCGTGTCCAGGAGTTCGAGCGCCCGCGTCCCGGTACGGCAGGCCTGCTCGACCTCCCGCTGCTGCACCTGCGCCGAGGCCAGCAGGGCAAGTCCGATCGCCCGGCGCCGCGCCCGCGTCTCCGGGTGCCCGGCGATCGACTCCCGCGCCGCCCGGGCCGCCGCCTCCGCCTGCCCCAGGTCCCGGTGGCAGTGCGCCAGTTCGTCCGCGAGGTAGGCGTGGTCGAAGTGCGCGATCCACGCCGGGTCGTCGCCCGCCTCGGGATCGGCCTGCTCAAGGGCTCGTACGGCACGGCCGGCCGCCGCCTCGAAGGAGCCGACGTCCCCGAGCAGCGCGTGCCCGCGCGCCTCGGCCGCGAAGAACATCGCCTCCGCCCGCGGCGGCACCTTCCCGCGCGCCCCCTCCTGCGCCGCCCGCGCCAACTGGGCGATCTCCCGGGGGTTCCCGAGCTGCGCGGCGAGGTGGCTCATCGACGCGGCGAGGACGTACCCGCCGTACCCCCGGTCCCCCGCCGCCTGCGCGAGCCGCAGCGCCTGGATGTAGTACCGCTGGGCGAGGCCCGCCTCGCCCGTGTCCACCGCCATGTACCCGGCGAGTTCGGTCAGCCGCGCGGCCGCCGCGAAGAGCTGCCGGCCCACGGCCTCCCGGTACGAGCCCGAAAGCATCCCCGACACCACGCTGTTGAGGTAGTGCACCACCACCGGCCGCACATGGCCGCTGCCGAACCGCCGGTCCAGGTCGACGAGCGCGGCCGTCATCTCCCGTACCGCCGCCACGTCCCCGACCCCGACGCGCGCGCCCGCGAGCCGCGCCACGTGCGCGTCCGCACCCGTGATCAGCCAGTCCCTGCTGGGCTCGACGAGCGCGGAGGCCGCCACCGTGGACCCCGTCAGGAAGTCCCGTCGGCCCACGTCGCTGCGCCACAGCTCGCAGACCTGCTCGATCGCCCCGAGCACGGTCGGCGCGAACTGGAGGCCCACCCCGGCCGCGAGGTTCCGGCCGTTCGCCATCCCGACCTCGTCGATCGAGACCGTACGGCCCAGCTTGCGGCCCAGCGCCTCCGCGATGATGCCGGGCGCCCGGCCGCGCGGCTGCTGCCCGCGCAGCCAGCGCGCCACCGACGTCTTGTCGTACCGCAGGTCGAGGCCGCGCTCCGCGCCGACCATGTTGACCCTGCGGGCGAGGCCGGCGTGCGAGCAGGCCGCCTCCTGGATGAGCGCCTGGAGCCGTTCGTTCGGCTCGCGCGCGACAAGTGGCCTGGCTGCCATGAGAAACCCCCTGAGGCCGAGCGGTGATCACAGGTGCAGTGATCACGAGAGAAGTGATCAATGCCCGGTGGATATCCGGTCAATGCCGATGTGAACACGCGAAACCGGACAGGCCGGCCCCGGTCACGACGACACCGGACACGTCGGCCGCGACGCTGCCGCCGGCGCCCCCACCTCTCCGTACCCACCACCGCTCCCCGGCCCCCCGCGCGCCCCCACCGGTGCACCCGTGCGCCCCGCGTGCAGGATCGATGCGTCACACCGCTCTCCGCGCCGCCCGTAACCCCAGGTGACGGGCGCAGTTGTGTTCACCGTGGAAGAGACCATCGGAGTCACGGAAGCCGCACAGATCCCCCAGCAGCGAGGCGAGCAACTGCTGGACAACGCCGTGCGGTACGCGGAAGAGCGGCACTGGGACGTGTTCCCCGGGACCTGGCTTGAGGCCGTCGAGGGCAGGGAGCGCTGCTCCTGCGGCGCGGACGCGTGCGCCGTCCCCGGCGCCCACGCGGTCAGGCCCGACTGGTCGACCCAGGCCACCGGGAGCGGGGTCGGGGCCCGGCGCATGTGGTCGAAGACGCCGAAGGCGTCGATCCTGCTGCCGACGGGCCGCACCTTCGACGCGATCGAGGTGTCGGAGTCGGCCGGCTTCCTGGCGCTCGCGCGGATGGAGCGCATGGACCTGACGCTCGGCCCGGTGACCTGCACCCCGGACCGCCGGATGTTCTTCTTCGTCCTGCCGGGCGCCGCCACCAAGGTGCCCGACCTCGTACGGAAGCTGGGCTGGATCCCGTCGGCGATCGACCTCACCACGCGCGGCGAGGGCCACTACGTGGCCGCCCCGCCCACCCGGATCGGCGGCGTCGGCGCGGTGCAGTGGGCGCGGCGCCCCACCCCGGCGAACCGCTGGCTGCCCGACGCGGAGGAGCTGATCAGCGCCCTCGCGTACGCGTGTGGCCGAGAGGCGGCGGAGGCGAGGAGCCGGGCGCAGTGATCCACGGGCCCGGTCGGGCCTCACCCGTATGGTGGTGCCCGTATGAGCGGGGACGACCTAGGGGTTGACGGACCATGCCTGACCAGGCATTTGACGGAGTGTTCGAAGAAGCGGGCGCCGCAGCGGGCACCGCACCGGGTGACGGTGCGGTGCCCGCGGTGCGTGTCGAGGGGCTGTGGAAGCGTTTCGGCCGACAGATCGCGGTGAACGGGATCGATCTCGTCCTGCCCGCGGGGAAGTTCATCGGGCTCGTCGGGCCCAACGGGGCCGGCAAGACCACCACCCTCTCCATGATCACCGGCCTGCTCCGGCCGGACCACGGGCGGATCCTGGTCGCCGGGCACGACGTCTGGGCCGACCCCGAGTCGGTCGCCGAGGTCAAGGCCCGGATCGGCATCCTGCCGGAGGGGCTGCGGCTCTTCGAGCGGCTCTCCGGCCGCGAACTCCTCGCGTACAGCGGCCGGCTGCGGGGGCTGCCGGGCGCCGAGGTCGACAAGCGGGCCGCGCAGCTCCTCGACGTGCTCGACCTGACCGGCTCGCAGAACAAGCTGGTCGTCGACTACTCGACCGGCATGCGGAAGAAGATCGGCCTCGCGGCGGCACTCCTCCACAACCCCGAGGTCCTCTTCCTCGACGAGCCGTTCGAGGGCGTCGACCCGGTCTCCGCGCAGACCATCCGCGGAGTCCTGGAGCGGTACACCGCGTCGGGCGCGACGGTCGTCTTCTCCAGCCATGTGATGGAGCTCGTGGAGTCGCTCTGCGACTGGGTCGCGGTGATGGCGGCGGGCCGGATCCGCGCGCAGGGGCCGCTCGCCGAGGTCCGCGGCGAGGCCCCTTCGCTCCAGGCGGCGTTCCTGGAGCTGGTCGGGGCGAACGGGCGCGAGGCGGCCGGGGACTCCCTGGACTGGCTGGGCGGCGGGTCGGGTGCGAACTCCGGTTCGGGCTCGCGTACGGGCTCGGGCTCGGGCTCGGGTACGGGCTCCTCCGGCTCCGGCTCCGGCGCTTCGGGCGGGGCGCAGTGATGAGCACGACCGCCTCCACCGTCACCTCTCCGGCCACCGCCACCTCCCCCGTACCGTCCCTCACCTCCGTCTTCGTACGGCTCAAGCTGTCGCTGCTGAGGAACGGGCTGCGGCAGTCGGGCGGGCGCACGGCCGCGTACATCGCCTCGATCGTCTTCGGCGTCCTCTTCGCCGCCGCCATGGTGCTGTCGTTCGTCCTCATGCGGGGCAGCGCGGACGCCGACACGGTCGCGGTCCTCCTCACCGGGGTGGTCGCGCTCTCGTGGGCGGTGATGCCGCTGTTCGTGCCGAGCGGGGACGAGACCCTCGACCCGTCGCGGCTCGTGATGCTGCCGCTGCGGCCCCGGCCGCTGGTCCGGGCCCTGCTCGTGGCGTCCCTGGTGGGCGTCGGGCCCGTCCTCACTCTCTTCCTCGCCTTCGGGGCGGCCCTTTCGGTCGCGCACGGCGCGGCCGGCACGGTCGTCGCCGTCCTCGCCGTCCCCCTCGTGACGGTCGCGTGCGTGGCGCTGTCCCGGGCGGTCGCCGCGGCCAACGTGCGGCTCCTGACCTCCCGCAAGGGCCGGGACCTGGCGCTGCTCAGCGGCCTGGTGATCGCGGTCGGCATGCAGCTGGTCAACTTCGGCGCCCAGCGCCTGGGCCAGGCCGGCGGCCTGGGCCCGCTCGAACCGGCCGCGGCCGTCGTCGGCTGGCTCCCGCCGGCCGCCGCGATCGGCGCGGTGGACGCGGCGAGCGGCGGCGACTACGCGGTGGCGGCGGCCCGGCTGCTGCTCACGGCGGCGGCGCTGGTGGCGCTCGTGTACTGGTGGCGGCGGAGCCTGGTGCGGCTGATGGTCGAGCCGGACGGCTCCACGATCGGCGCGTCCTCCGCCGGCGGAGCCGGGGAGGCGTCGGGTGGCACGGGGCTGCTCGGCCGGGTCCTGCCGGGCGGGCGCACGGGCGCGGTCATGGAGCGCAGCCTCCGCTACATCTGGCGTGACCCGAAGACGAAGGCGGCGTGGGTCACCGCGCTCGCGCTCGGCATGATCGTGCCGCTCTTCAACGCCTTCCAGGGCACGGGCACGATCTACTGGGCCTGTTTCGCCTCGGGCATGCTCGGCGTCCAGATGTACAACCAGTTCGGCCAGGACACCTCGGCGTTCTGGATGGTCGCACAGACGATCTCGACGACCGCCGACGCGTACGGCGAGCTCCGGGCGCGGGCCATGGCCCTGCTCGCGATCACCCTCCCGTACACCGTCCTGGTGACGGTGGCGACGGCCGCCGTCCTCGGCGACTGGTCGGACCTCCCGGAGGCCCTCGGCCTGTCGTTCGGGCTGCTCGGCGCGATGGTGGGTACGGGCACGCTGGCCTCGGCCGTCTTCCCGTACTCGATCCCGCAGGACAGCGGCTACAAGAACGTGGCGCCCGGCCAGGGCGGTCTGGCCTGGATGTCGATCATCGGCGGCATGTTCGGCTCCGCGCTGCTGTGCGCCCCGCTGATCGGCCCGGCGGTCTACCTCCACCACCTCTCCGACCGGGAGTCCCTGCTGTGGCTCCTCTTCCCGGCGGGCGTGGCCTACGGCGCGCTGCTCGTCTGGGCGGGCCTCAAGCTGGCGGCTCCGCGCACGGCGAGGCGGCTGCCGGAGATCCTGGCGGCGGTCAGCAAGGGGTGACGTCCCGGGGTGGGCCCCGCTGGGGGCCACCCCGGGCCCCGGGCCCCGGGCGTTTCGGGCGACGGGGGGCGTGTTAACGTCCGCCGATTGTTCGAATCTGTGGGGGGTATTTTGCGCAAGTTTTTGGGCGCGGGCATAGCGGCCGCGCTGTTGGTCACCGGTGGGGCCGTGGGCGCCGGAACGGCCGTCGCGGCCGGGGACCCGACGTTCGCGTTCGAACCGGTCGAGGACAAGGTCCTCATGCCCGGCGAGGGCTGGACGTGGCTGTCCCCGCCGGGCACCTGGGGGGAGAACAGCGGGGAGCCGGACGGCACGTACGTCTACGCGCTGAGCAAGAAGCCGCTCATCACGGGCACCACCTGGTCCACCGCCGGCGGCCTGCCGACCGGGCTGAAGGTGGACCGGGCGGACGGCTGCACGTTGAAGGCCGGCCAGGCCGGCGTGTACCTGTGCGACCTGAACGGGTGGGGCAGCCCGGCGCCGGACGTCTCGGCGACGAGCACCGCGGCGAACGGGCTGACGGCCTACTACGGCCTCGTCTACGTGCCGCGCGGGGCCAGCATCGACGCGGGCATCAAGGAGGCGCAGACCGCCGCCTCACAGCCCATCGGTACGCGCCGCGCGCACGCGACGATCACGGTCAAGACCAAGGCCCACGTCGCGCAGAACACCATCACGATGACGACGCCCACGCTGCCCGCCGGCGGCTCGGTGAAGCACACCGTGAAGCTGCACGCGGTCGACAAGGGCCACCTCTCGATGTACCTGAACGCGGCGCCCGGCTACCGCAGCTGGGACGAGGGCGAGCTGAAGGTCACCCCCGACGGGATCGACGCGGGCGGCGCCACCGGCGCCACGTGCGACCACTCCCTCGGTGAGGTCGGCGACTTCCGCTGCGACATCACGAAGCCCGGCGACTACACGATCACCTACGGGCTGAAGGCCGGGGCGACCGCACCCGCGTGGCGGATCCGGAACACCGCGACGTACGAGGTGTACACCTTCGGCACCGGCAACCCGGAGAAGACCTCGGACTTCTCCGTCAGCAGCTCCGTCCCGGTCATCGACCGCCACCGGCTCGTCGGCCGCGACGCGGAGGGCTGGCTGTGGGACTACCGGGGCACGGGCAAGGGTTACCCGCTTCTCAACTCGCCCGACCCGGTCGGCGGCACCTTCGACTGGAACCAGTACTCGGCGCTGACCCGGCTCGGCCCGGTCACCGTGCAGAGCACCGGTCCCGGCGCGGTCGCGCGGGACAAGAGCGGCGTGCTGTGGTTCTACCGGATGTCCGGTGACGGCAGCGTCTACCAGTCCCGCCTGCGCGTCGGCGGCGGCTGGAACATCTACAACTCGATCGTCGGCGGCTCGGACCTGACCGGCGACAAGAAGGCGGACCTGCTCGCGCGGGACACCGCCGGCGTGCTGTGGCTGTACCCGGGCACGGGCACCACCACGGCGCCGTTCGGCACCCGCGTCCGGATCGGCGGCGGCTGGAGCATCTACAACTCGCTGGTCGGCGGCACCGACGTGACCGGCGACGGCAAGGCCGACCTGATCGCCCGCGACGCCGCGGGCAAGCAGTGGCTGTACGCGGGTACGGGCGTGTCGACGCGGCCGTTCGGCGTCCGTGTGCAGGTCGGCACCGGCTGGCAGGTCTACAACTCCATGGTGGCGACCGGCGACCTGAACTCCGACCGCAAGGCGGACCTGGTGGCCCGGGACACCACGGGCGTGCTCTGGTACTACGCGGGCACGGGCTCCGCGACGAAGCCGTACGCCGCGCGCGTGAAGGTCGGCGGCGGCTGGAAGACGTACAACCTGCTGTTCTAGCCGTTCCAGGAACAGCCGTTCCCTGAACGGTCGTTCCCGGCCAGCGAAACGCGACGGCCTCCGCCCTCTGTGGGCGGGGGCCGTCGTTCTTTGCTCGGCCCCGCCGGAGGCCGAGGCGACCGGCCGATCATGGTTTCACCCGGAAGAGCGGTTTGCGCGCCGGGCAGCCGGACGGACACGTCCGATCAACTGACCACCGGTCCAAGAAAACACGCTCTAGTCGTGCGAGCCTTCCGCCGACGGCGGTACCTCGACGACGAAGAACAGGAAGCAGGGCTTGGTCGAAAAGTCACGGAAGTCGTCGGGGAACAGCTCACGGGCGGCCGGGTCGGGCTGAGGCTCGCTGATGACGGAGAGACGGAAGCCGGCTGTCGTGAAGGCATCGATCATCGCGTGCAGCGGCTTGCGCCAGAACTTCATCGGGACGGACTGCCCGTCGAACGTCCAGTCGAAGGTGTAGCTGTTGGCCGCGAAGTAGTCGGGCCGAGGATCCCGGATCGTGTACGCCACGAAAGGGTGGTCCACCGATGCGATCAGCCGGCCGCCGGGCCTGAGCACGCGCCGCAACTCGGCCAGCGTCGGACCCCAGTCCTCCAGGTAGTGCAGCACCAGCGACGAGACCACGTCGTCGAACGCACCGTCGGCGAACGGCAGACGGTCCCTCAGGTCGGCCACGTGCAGGGCCACGTCCTCCCCGAGCCGCCGCCTGGCCAGCGCCAGCATCCCGGCGCTGGCGTCGATGCCGGTGACGACGGCACCGCGCTCGCGCAGTGCGGCGGACAGGGGGCCCGAGCCGCAGCCGGCGTCGAGGATCCGGCGGCCGGCCACGTCTCCGGCCAGGGCCATCATCGCGGGCCGCGCGTAGTACGCGTTCACCAGGTTGTGCTCGTTGTCCGCCGAGTACGCCTCGGCGATACTGTCGTAGTCATTCACCCGGACCGGATCTGCTGACCGGGCGAAGTTCTCTGGCACGTCGGTTACTCGGTCCATTCGGCGCAGCCTAGTAGTCGCATGATCCGTCGGGCGGTGTTCAGGTGATCAGGCCCTGGGCACGTCGTGGACCGGCATCTTCTCCGTCAGGCACGGAGAAGGCCTCCACCCTGGGGCGGAGGCCTTCACGTGACGCTTGTCGGAGCCGGGTCAGAAGGCGCCGTTCAGGCCCCACCAGTCGACGCTCGTCGGAGTGCCGGCCTCGAGCCCGCCCGTGCCACGGCCCGGGTACAGGACGAGGCAGCCGGTGCCCCGGCACTCGGGGGAGACGTAGTTGGCGGTCGTCTGGGTGGCCAGGTCGTTGTGGCCGTCGCCGGTGATGTCGCCGACGCCGAGGATCGTCGACATCACGTTCCAGCCGCCGGAGCCGATGAGCACGCGGGTCCCGACGGCGCCGGTCTTGCCCGGGTAGAGCCAGAGCTTGCCGCTGGACGCCTCGCGGGCGATGAGGTCGGCCTTGCCGTCGCCGTTCATGTCGCCGGGGGCGACCAGGGTGTTCATGGCGTTCCAGCCGCCGGAGCCGATCAGCTTCCGCGCGCCCAGGGTGCCCGTCGACGTACCGGGGTACAGCCAGAGCTTGCCGGTGGACTTCTCGATGGCGAGCAGGTCCGCGCGGGCGTCGCCGGTCAGGTCGCCGAAGGCGGTGATGCGGTGCATGGCGTTCCAGCCGCCGCTGCCGATCAGCTTGCGGCTGCCGAGGGCGCCGGTCCCGGTGCCGGGGTAGAGCCAGAGCTTCCCGGTGGCCGTCTCGCGGGCGATGACGTCCTCGCGGGCGTCGCCGGTGAAGTCCCCGTGACGGGTGAGGGTGTTCATGGCGTTCCAGCCACCGGAGCCGATCAGGCGTCCGGTTTCGTCACCGGGCAGGAACCAGAGACGGCCGGCCTTGTCGCGGACGACGACGTCGGCCTTCCGGTCGGCGTTCATGTCGCCGAAGCCCGCCACGGTGGGGGCGACCGGCGAGTACCAGGCCGGGTACGCGGGCAGGAAGCATTCCCGCTCGGTGACGACGAACTTCAGCGAGCTGACCGAGTTGGTGCCCGGGCCGCCCCACTCGGTGCCCGCCGGGTCCGGGGGCCCGGAGTACACGGCACCCGAGTCGCCGTAGTTGGCGTCCTCGTGCAGGCAGACGTACTTGTTCGTGCGGTTGACGATCGAGCGGAAGGTGTTGTCCCAGGTCCCGAGCGTCGCCGTGTTGACGTTCGTCTTGTACATCGTGCCCGTGCCGTTGTCGGTCTTCCAGGCGCAGAAGTAGCCCGACGGGCAGTCGCTGACCGCGGCCTGCGCGGGCGCGGCGCCCGCACCCACGAGACCGGCCGAGGCGAGCCCCAGCGCCGTGGCCGCGGTGGCCAGGCGCTTCAGCAGTGACATGCGCAAATTGTTCCCTCCCTGACGTGGCGCGGAGAGGTCTCGACGCGCCGCGGGGGCACCGTACCTTGTCATGTGGTGATCACGGCAACAGGGTTCCGGTGCCCCGCCGTCAGGACGTGAGCGCGCCGTTCAGGAAGGGCTCGACCGCCTCGCTCCAGGCCTCCGGGTACTCGTAGTGGAGGAGATGGCCCGCGTCGGGGATCTCCGCGTACGCCCCGTGGGGCAGGACCCTGACCATCTCCTGGGCCTCGGCGCGGCCCAGCTCGCCGTCGAGGCCGCGGACGACGAGCGTCGGGCAGCGGACCTGGGCGAGCGACTCCCAGTGGGCGTCGTGGACCCACGTCTCCCGGGAGGTCAGCATCTGCGCCGGGTCGAAGACGGGGCGCCAGCCGTCGGGGTGCTCGGCCATCACCTCGGCGAAGAAGGCGCCCCGCGCGGGGTTGGGCCGCTCGACCCACGGGTCGTCCTCGCCGAACCAGCGGCGGACGGCGTCGAGGGACGGGAAGGGCGCGGGCCAGCCCCTGAACCAGTCCTGCCAGGCGCGCTGCGAGGCGGCGCCGAGCGCGGAGGCCCGCATGTCGCAGATGACGAGGGCGCGGACCAGGTCGGGGCGGTCGGCGGCGAGCTGCCAGGCGGTGAGCGCGCCCATGGAGTGGCCGACGAGGGTGACCGGGCCGAGGCCCAGCTGCTCGACGGCGGCGGCCGCGTCCGCCACGTACGCCTCGCGGGTGAAGGGGCCGGCGGGGGGCTTCTCGCTGTGGCCGTGACCGCGCTGGTCGAGGGCGACGACACGGTGACGGCCGGCGAGGTGGCGGACGGCGGGGGCCCAGTGGGCGGCGTGGCCCATCAGGCCGTGGAGCAGTAACACGCCGGGGGCGGGAGTGGCGGTGGGAGTGGACGTGGGTGCGGGTGTGTGCGCCGGTGCGGGCATGGTTGCGTGCGCCGGTGCGGGTGCGTGCGGCGCGGCGGATGTCGGCGTGGGCAGCCGCGGTTCGGACCGGGGGCCGGGTGGCCGTGGGCCCGAGTGCGGGGCGGCCTTCGGGTCGTCGCCCTCGCCGGTCAGTGGCGTGTAGTCCCAGGCCGCCAGGCGTACGCCGCCGGCCCCGGTGACGTCGAGTCGTCGCGCCATGTCCCTGGCACCCCCTCTTTCCCGTCGAACCACATCAGAGTATCGAACTCGCATTCGAAAATACGCTTCTGCCACCCAACACCCCTCGTTCGAGTGACAGGGCTCAAGGATTGACTCCCGCCGCCGAGGGGAGATCTTGAACGGGAGGCGGACCGCTCGGGGAAAAACGGTCCGACGGGACTGACCTTGAGAGCTCGGGGCTCCAGGTCAGCACAGGGGAGGACAGGCCCCGGCGCCCCAGGGCGCCGGGGCCCTCTGTCGCCCTCGACCCTGCGTCGTCCCTCGTCCTCGTCCTCATGAGCCACTCCTCCCGGCAGCACACGGCTCGTACAGCGTGGCACGCCGAGGGTGCGGCCGTGGCCATTCCGGCGTAAACCGGGCCGCACGGCAGTCGTTGACCCGGACGCGACACCGTCCGGCCCGATCCGGCCCAGTCCGGATCGACGCGGCTCGATCCGGCTCGATCCGTTCCCACCGAGCCGATACGCCCTCGTGACCCACTTCCGCGCAACCAATTCGTCCGTCTGCTCGTCGACTTGACATGCCCTCTCCTCAAGTCCTCACCAAAGGCGACGCGTCCGCACTCCTCGACTCCGACCGCCTCGTCGTCACGCGGGGACGGCACCGTACGGAGATCCCCCTCGCCGCCGTCCAGGAGGCACGCCCGGACGGCTCGACGGCCGTCGAGGTCGTCCTGACCGACGGAGTCGTCCACCGGATCGAGGGCGAGAACCGGGTGGCCACCGCCTCGTTCGTCACCGCGCTCGCCGAAGCCCTGCCCGAGCGGCGGGACCCCGCCGGCAGCGCACTCGTCACCGTCACGGACGAGGGGCTCGTCATCAAGACCTGGTACCTGGTCGTCGGCGGACTCACCCTGCTGCTGGGCTGGTTCGGCTACGCCTACTGGGTCGGCTCCGCCTACACCGCCGAGGACGCCGTCCTGGTCTTCTTCTCGGCGCTCCCGCTGCTCATCGGCCTCGTCAGCACCCCGGGCGCGGTGCTCATGGGGGTCACCCGGATCAAGCTCGCACGGCGCGGCATCACCGTCCGCGCGGCCCACGCGGGCCATTACCCGAACGGAAAGAGGAAGGGTTACTTCGCCTACACCGACAGCGAAGGCCGCGAGCACCTCTACTTCTCCCAGCGCTCCGCGCAGTACGTCGACCTCGTCTACGACCCGCGGAACCCGGGCGACTTCGCCCCCAGACGCCCGCTCTTCGCGGTGGCGCTGGGGCTCCTCCTCCTGCTGGCCCTCGGTCTCGCGTGCCTCGCCCTCGGCGGCGCCGGGGTCGTCGTCTACCTCTTCTGAGGGCCGTCCCGTGACCGCTCCGGAGACGGGCCCGCCGGCCGGCCCGCTCCGGATCGGCCGGGGAGGATCACGGGAAGTACAGGGCGGCCTTCGCCAGCACATGGCCTGTGAACATGCCGCCCAAGGCGACCCCGCCCCGGTACATCGTGGTCCGTACGGCGGCCGGGGCGGTCTCGACCGTGAGGGGGCGGCCGATCAGCGTCGTGCCGAGGATCCGGGCGTCCTGGGCGGCCCACCGGGCCGCCTCGGGCTGGACGCGCGAGCTCACCAGGGCGGGAAGCACCATTGCCGCGTTGCGGGCACCGGGTATGCCGGCGCGCAGGCTCTTGGCGTACCCCATGGACCACACGCTGAACTCCCCCAGGATGGCCACGTCGACCTCGGGGACGGCTGCCGCGAAGACGAACAGCTCGACCTTCGTCCCGGCCCAGCGGAGCTTGCGGTCGGCTCGGCAGCCGATCACCACGCGGTGGTCGTTCCACTGCGGCGAGGTCACCGTGCAGCCGTCGGCCGTCAGCCGTTCCTGGAGAGCCGTGAGGTACGTGGCCGCCGCGTCGGCGGTCGGTTCTGTCGCATCCGGGTTCATGCGTGGATCCTCCAACACCCTTGGCAGGCAAGGGAAGAGGAGTCCGGAACGCCGACGGGGCGGCGTACTCCGACGTGGTGTCGGTGTACGCCGCCCTCGGGCGGTACGGGTTGCGGGAGGCTGCCCGCGCTGTCACCGCGGTTACTTCGGGTCGCCGTTGAACCTCGCGGCCGACCAGAAGTAGCCGAGGATCGCGAGGCCCAGGGACCAGGCGACGGTGAGCCAGCCGTTGTAGCCGATCTCGGTGCCGAGCAGCAGGCCCCGGAGGGTCTCGATGGCCGGGGTGAAGGGCTGGTACTCGGCGATCGGCTGGAACCAGCCCGGCATCGTCTCGACCGGGATGAACGCGCTGGAGAGCAGCGGCAGCAGGATCATCGGCATCGCGTTGTTGCTGGCGGCCTCGGCGTTCGGGCTGATCAGGCCCATGCCGACCGCGATCCAGGTGAGCGACGTGGCGAAGAGCACGAGCAGGCCGAAGGCCGCGAGCCACTCAAGGACCGTGGCGTCCGTGGACCGGAAGCCGATGGCCACGCCGACGGCGCCCACGAGGACGACGCTCGCCACACACTGGAGCACGCTGCCGACGACGTGCCCGATGAGCACCGAACCGCGGTGGATCGCCATCGTGCGGAAGCGGGCGATGATGCCCTCGGTCATGTCGTTGGAGACGGACACGGCCGTGCCGATGGTGGTGCTGCCGATGGTCATCAGCAGGAGGCCGGGGACGATGTAGGCGATGTAGTCGGAGCGGTCCGCGCCGCCGATGCCGGCGCTCATCACGTCGCCGAAGATGTAGACGAAGAGCAGCAGCAGCATGATCGGCGTGAGCAGCAGGTTCAGGGTGAGCGACGGGTAGCGCCGGGCGTGCAGGAGGTTGCGGCGCAGCATCGTGGACGAGTCGCGCACGGCGAGGGAGAGAGAGCTCATCGGACTGCATCCTTCGACTGGTTGGGCTGGGCGGACTGGGTGGACTGGGCGGGGATCTTGGAGCCGGTGAGGGCGAAGAAGACGTCGTCGAGGTCGGGGGTGTGCACGGTGAGTTCGTCGGCCTCGATGCCGGCGGTGTCCAGCCGGTCGAGGACGGCGCGCAGTGCGCGTTGGCTGCCGTCGCTGGGGATCTGGAGGGACAGTGCCTCGTCGTCCCTGCCGGCTTCGGTGAGTGCGGCGGTGGCGGACCGGTAGGCGGTGGGGTCGGAGAAGCGGAGGCGGACGTGTCCGCCGGGGACGAGGCGCTTCAGTTCCTCGGCCGTGCCCTCGGCGGCGATCTTCCCGTCGTTGAGGACGGCGATGCGGTCGGCGAGTTGGTCGGCCTCTTCGAGGTACTGGGTGGTGAGGAAGACGGTGACCCCGTCCGCGACGAGTTCGCGGATGATCTGCCACATGTTGTGGCGGCTGCGGGGGTCGAGGCCGGTGGTCGGTTCGTCGAGGAAGATGATCCGCGGGCTGCCGACCAGGGTCATGGCGATGTCGAGGCGGCGCTTCATGCCGCCGGAGTAGGTGGAGGCGGGCTTCTTCGCCGCGTCCACCAGGTCGAAGCGCTCCAGGAGTTCGGCGGTGACCCGCCGCCCCTCGCTCTTGGACAGGTGGTGCAGGTCGGCCATGAGGAGCATGTTCTCCTCGCCGGTGATCAGGCCGTCGACGGCGGAGAACTGGCCGGTGACACCGATCGTGGCACGGACCGCCTGCGGGCTGGTGGCGAGGTCGTGGCCCGCGACCTGGGCCTGTCCGCCGTCGGCGGTGATGAGCGTGGAGAGGATCTTTACGGCGGTGGTCTTGCCGGCGCCGTTCGGCCCGAGCAGGGAGAAGATCGTCCCTTCGGGGACCGCCAGGTCGATGCCGTCGAGCACGACCTTGTCACCGTACGACTTGCGCAGCCCGTTCGCCGCGATGGCCAAGCTGGTCATGAGGGGTGCTCCTTGGAGGCTGTGGAGGCTGTGGGTGGGTGGTGGTGGTGGTGCTCGGAGGCTGTGGGTGGTGGTGGTGCTCAGAGGCTGCGGGCGGTGATGTCGCCGTAGGCGGTGGTGGCGTGGATGTTCAGGCCGGCGTCGGCGCCGTGGGCGTTCTGGAGGGTGTTGTCGATCCGGCCGTAGGAGGTGCCGGCGTCGAGGGTGGCGGAGACGCCGCGGGCGGCGCCGACCGTCAGGTCGCCGGCCTGGGTGCGCAGGGTGACGGTGCCGCGGTGGGCCTCGGTGATGCGGATGTCGCCCTTCTGGGTGCTGATCTCGGCGGTGCCGCCGAGGCGGCCGATGGTGATGTCGCCGGCCTGGAGGGTGAGGTGGGCGGCGGCGGTCTCGTCGAGCTTGACCGTGCCCTGGGCGCCTTCGAAGGTGACGTCGCCGAGGCGTCCGACGCCGCGGAGTTCGCCGCTGGCGGTCTTCGCCTCGACGCGGGAGCCGGCGGGCAGCTGGACGGTGACCTCGACGGAGCCGGAGCTGCCGAGGATCCGGTTCTTCGCGGCCGGGGTCTCGATCCGCAGGACGCCGTCGCCGTACTCGACGGTGACGCGCTCGGCGGCCTTGACGTCGTGGCTGCTGGCGGGGTTCGCGGGGAGGACCTCGACGGTGGTGTCGGCGCGGTCGGCGGCGATGAACCGGATGTGGCCGGCCGGGATGTCGAGGACGGTGGCGATCGGGGCGGCGGTGGCGAACTTCTGCATGGTTCCTGCTCCTCTTGCGTTTCCTGCGGCGTTGTTTCCGACAACGCAAAAGCTACGTTGCGTTCAGAGATCGAGCAACAGGCGTGTTGCGTCGAATCCGCATCAACACAGGTCAGAAGAGAGATTTCATTGCAACGGTCTCGACGAGAACGCAACGCCGGGAAGCTCATTCGTTGCAATGAAATGAGCGTGAACGCTATAGTGCGGTCATCCGAGGAGTACGAAGGAGATCGCGATGCCGGGAGGCAGGCTCACTCAGCAGGAACGCCAGCAGATCGCGCTGGGGCTGGCCGACGGCCTCGCCTACGCGGAGATCGCCAGGCGGCTCGACCGTCCGACCTCCACGGTCACGCGTGAGGTGATGCGGAACGGCGGCCCCACCGGCTACCGCTCCGACCTGGCACACCGCGCCACCGAACGCCGCGCCCACCGGCGCAAACAGCCCGCTCCCCGGGGGCCGGAGGCGACCCCGCAGGCCTACGGACGCGACCCCGAGGCCGTGCGCGAGTACGAGGAAGCCCTCACCACCGTCTTCATGCAGTCGGGCCTGTCCAAGATGATGGCCGGGGTGATGGCCTGTCTCTGCATCAGCGACTCGGGCAGTCTCACGGCGGCGGAACTCGTCCAGCGCCTCCAGGTCAGCCCGGCGACCGTCTCCAAGGCCATCACGTTCCTGGAGAGCCAGGACCTCGTCCGCCGGGAACGTGGCGAAGGGCGACGCGAGCGCTACGTCGTCGACGCCGACGTCTGGTACCAGTCGATGATGGCCAGCGCCCGGTCCATCGCGCGGATAGTCGAGACCGCACGGCAGGGCGTCGGTGTCCTCGGCCCCGGCACCCCGGCCGGCGACCGCATGGAGAACATCGCCCGTTTCCTCGACTTCGTCAGCGAGACCACCGCCCGCGCCGCGCAGCAGGCCCGCGAGATCCTCCACACGCGCGCCGAGACGCCCCCGGAGGAATCCTCCGCCCCGGATTCGGATCACGGTGAGGCGGATCGCGACGGTTAGGCGGATCGCCGCGCATCGCCGCGGATCGCCGCGGATCGCCCGCCGCGCAACGCCGGATCGGTGGCTCGCGTCGCCGTGACTACGCCCAAAGGGGTGTCCCGCCAACCGTTTCCGGTCGGCGGGACACCCCTTTGGGCGTACGGCGGAAGTCGGCGGCCCGAGCCGTCGCCGTCAGCGCTTCGCGACGAACACGTGCGCCGCGACCTCCGCGGCCAGCTCGGCGGCCTCGCCGCTGCTGCCCACCAGGACACCGCCCGGCGACTCCGTCACCGAGACCACGGAACCGGGCTGCACGCCCGCCCTCCGCAGCGTGTACATCAGCTGGGCGTCCGTCTGGATCGGCTCGCCGATCCGGCGCACGACGACCGTCTTGCCGCCGCTCGCGTCCAGGTCGGCGAGGGAGACCATCGAGTCGTCGAGGAAGGCCTCCGCCTCCGCCTTCTCGCCCAGCTCCTCAAGGCCCGGGATCGGGTTCCCGTACGGCGACTCCGTCGGGTGACGCAGCAGCTCCAGGACCCGCCGCTCCACGGCCTCGCTCATCACGTGCTCCCAGCGACAGGCCTCCGCGTGGACCTGCTCCCACTCCAGGCCGATCACGTCGACGAGCAGGCACTCGGCGAGCCGGTGCTTGCGCATGACGCGGGTGGCGAGGCGGCGGCCCTCGTCCGTGAGCTCCAGGTGCCGGTCGCTCGCGACGGCCACCAGGCCGTCGCGCTCCATCCGGGCCACCGTCTGGCTCACCGTCGGCCCGCTCTGGTCGAGCCGCTCGGCGATCCGGGCACGCATGGGGACCACACCTTCCTCCTCAAGCTCGAGGATGGTGCGGAGATACATCTCCGTTGTGTCGATCAGTCCGGACATACGTGCCCCTCGATGAGTCGTGCGCTGGCCCTGCCCCAATTCTGACGCATCGCGCCGACAACCGGGCCTCACCGGGGTGAGGCGGTATTGACAGAGCAATGGTCCAGACCGCACCGTGATCCGCGACCACGACGAGAAGGAGTCGCCGCCATGGGCGAGAGCAAGCTGGCCGGACAGTTCTTCGACGCCGCGATCGGCCTGCTCCAGCAGGTCCGCGACGGGGACTCCGAAGAGATCGCCGCCGCCGGAGCGGCCATCGCCGAAGCGGTCGCGAACGGCAACCGTCTCTTCGCCTTCGGTGCCGGCCACTCCTCGCTCGCCGCCCAGGACGTCGTCTACCGGGCGGGTGGCCTCGCCCTCATGAACCTGCTCGCCGTCCCCGGCACCGTCGGTGTGGACGTCATGCCGGCCACGCTCGGCTCCGCCCTGGAGCGGGTCGACGGCCTCGCCGGGGCGGTCCTGGACTCCTCCCCCGCCAAGGCCGGGGACGTCCTGATCATCATCTCCCTCTCCGGGCGCAACGCCCTCCCCGTCGAGATGGCGATGAACGCCCGTGCCCTCGGCCTCACCGTCATCGGCGTCACCTCCCTGGCCTACGCGACGGAGACGAAGTCGCGGCACGTGTCGGGGACGTACCTCAAGGACCACTGCGACATCGTCCTCGACTCCAGGATCGCCATCGGGGACGCGGAGCTCACCCACGAGGGCATCGAGGCCCCCTTCGCCCCCGCGTCGACCGTCGTCACCAGCGCGCTCATGCAGGCCACGATGGCCGCCGCCGCCGAGGAGCTCGTACGCCGCGGCATCGAGCCGCCGCTGCTGCGCTCCGGCAACGTCGACGGCGGGCACGAGTGGAACGGCCGCGTGATGACCGAGTACGGCGACCGGATCTTCTTCCGGCACTGAGCACCGGACTGCCGGGCCCCACGGGACGCGTCGGGGCCCGGTCAGGACATGTAAGGGCCCGTCAGGACATGTAGGGACCCGTCACTCCTCCGGCGGAAGGCCGAGTTCCGGCTGAAGGGCGAGCTCCGCCGCGACCCGGGACCCCACCGTCTCCGCGTACACGACGTCCTCCCGCTCGAAGCCCGGGCGGCACGCGGCCCGCAGGAACGTCAGCACGCCCAGCGTCCGGCCCCGGGAGCGGAGCACCACGCACAGCGCGTGCGCCGCCTCCCCCGGCCACTGGTGCGCCTCCGCCCACACCTCGGCGGTCCGGCCCGCGCTCGCCCGCACCGTGCCCAACCGGTCCCAGGCCTGGAGCGCCGGATGCCGCGGCCCGTACCGCAGCGGAATGCCGCCGCCCACGACCGGGGAGGACGGCCCGGGCACACCCGGCGGGGTGGCCAGGGCGCGGGTCAGCCGCCGCTCCCCCGCCACCCGGTCGACGAGGGCGTGGTCCGCGAATCCGGCGAGGGCGAAGTCGAGGAGGACCGTCACCGCCTCCTCCGTGTCCTCGCACTCCGCCGCCGCGGCGCCCGCCCGGTGCAGCTGGCTCCACCGGAACCGCAGCCGGTCCGCCTCGCGCCCCGCGAGCCGCTCCTCCGTCACGTCCTGGAACAGCCAGGCCACGCCCAGCGGCACCGGTTCCTCCGCCATCGGCGAGGACAGCCGCAGGAAGCCGCTGCGCCAGCACCGGCGCCGCTCGCCGGCGGAGCTCCGCAGCGTCACCCACACCTCGGCGGGCGCGGGCGGCGTGCCCTCCGCCAGGACGTGCTGGAGGGCGGCCTCCAGCTCCTCCGCGCCGTGCACGACGACGTCCCCGAGCGGGCGCCCGAGCAGGGCCGTACGCCCCGTACCGAAGGCGCGGGCCGCGTGGCCGTTGATGACGGCCGGGCGCAGGTCGGCGTCGACGAGGACGACGCCCCAGGAGGCGTCCTCGAACAGGGCCTCGCTCAGGGCGACCGAACGCTCCAGATCGAGCTGTACGTGGACCTCGCTGAAGGCGCAGTACACGCCGGCGGGGGCGCCGGCGGCGCCGCGCACCCCGGCGGCCTGGCTCCGGACGAGCACCCGTCCGCCGTCCTTGCGCAGCAGCGCCAGCTCGTGGACCTGCCGGCCGGGGCCCTTCATGGCCCCCATCAGCCGGCCGAGGATCTCCTCGGCGTCCGCGCTCCGCGCCGCCCAGCCGCCGAACCCCCGCCGCCCGACGGCCTCCGCCGCGGACCAGCCGAGGATCCGCTCGGCCTCGCGGTTCCAGTGTGTGACCGTCCCGTCGGCGTCCAGGGCGCAGAGCGCCGCGTCCATCCCGTCGAGCAGCGCGGCCAGCAGATCGGCCCCGGCCCCCGGAACGGAAGCGGTATCGCTCGCGGACCCGATGAAAGTACTCATCCCGGCACCCCCCCATGCTGTGCCCATTCAACTGGAAACGTGACGCAGGGCACACCCTGTTCCGTGAATTCGATGAAGGGGACGGGTCGGGACGTAGAACGTCCGGGGCGCGACACGCCCGGGGGACGACACGCCCGGGGCGCGAGACGCTCAGGGAGCGAGGCGCTCCACTCTCCAGGTCTCACCGGCGCCGCCGTCCCCGTCGGACTCGCGGACGTAGCGGAGGCGGTCGTGGAGGCGGTTCTCGTGGCCCTGCCAGAACTCGACCGCGTCCGGGACGACCCGGATGCCGCCCCACTCCGGGGGGACCGGGACCTGCTCGCCCTCGGGGTAGCGGGCCTCCAGCTCCTCGTAGCGCGCGAGGAGTTCCGCGCGGGAGGCGATCACCGAGGACTGCCGGCTGGCCCAGGCGCCGAGCTGGGAGCCGTGCGGGCGGGTGCGGAAGTAGGCGACCGTCTCGTCGCGGCCGGTGTGGACGGCACGGCCGGTGACGATGACCTGGCGGGCGAGCGGGTGCCAGGGGAAGAGCAGCGAGACGTGCGGGTTGGCCGCCATCTCCTCGCCCTTGCGGGAGCCGTAGTTGGTGAAGAAGACGAAACCGGCGGCGTCGTAGTGCTTCAGCAGGACCGTCCGGGAGGACGGGCGGCCGTCGGGGGTCGCGGTGGAGACGATCATCGCGTTCGGCTCGTGGATCGCCGGGTTCTCGGCGGTCTCCTTGAACCAGCGGGCGAACTGCGCGATCGGCTCGGGGGCGAGATCGGACGCGGACAGCTCCGTGGTGCGGTACTGCTCGCGCATGTCGGCGGGGTCCAGGGCGCCGGTCGCGGCGTCGTTCACTGCGTCGTTCACGGCGTCACTCGCGGCGTCGTTCACGGGATCGGTCACGGGATCGGTCACGGGGCCATCCTGCCGCAGCACTCCAGTCTGCCCGGCACCCCACGGCCCTAATCCTCTCTCGCCGGATCGGCGGAGTGTGCCGGATGTCACGCTTCCCCGCATCATCGGAACCGTACAGACTCTTCCGCTGGATGACTGTTGATTCCCCACCATCAACCCGCACGGTTGATCGATCATCGATAGAGGAGCCGCCTGATGTCCGACTTCGTACCCGGGCTCGAGGGAGTCGTCGCGTTCGAGACGGAGATCGCCGAACCCGACAAGGAGGGCGGCGCACTCCGTTACCGCGGCGTCGACATCGAGGACCTCGTCGGCCACGTCTCGTTCGGCAACGTGTGGGGCCTCCTCGTCGACGGCGCCTTCAACCCCGGCCTGCCGGCCGCCGAGCCGTTCCCGATCCCGGTGCACTCCGGGGACATCCGGGTCGACGTGCAGTCCGCGCTCGCGATGCTCGCGCCCGTGTGGGGACTCAAGCCGCTCCTCGACATCTCCGTCGAGCAGGCCCGCGACGACCTCGCCCGCGCGGCCGTCATGGCCCTCTCGTACGTCGCCCAGTCCGCGCGCGGCCAGGGCATGCCGATGGTGCCGCAGAGCGAGATCGACAAGGCGCAGTCCGTCGTCGAGCGGTTCATGATCCGCTGGCGCGGCGAGCCGGACCCGAAGCACGTCAAGGCCGTCGACGCCTACTGGACCTCCGCCGCCGAGCACGGCATGAACGCGTCGACGTTCACCGCCCGTGTCATCGCCTCCACCGGCGCGGACGTGGCCGCGGCCCTCTCCGGCGCCGTCGGCGCCATGTCGGGCCCGCTGCACGGCGGCGCGCCCTCCCGTGTCCTCGGCATGATCGAGGAGATCGAGCGCACCGGCGACGCCACGGCGTACGTGAAGCAGGCCCTCGACAAGGGCGAGCGGCTCATGGGCTTCGGCCACCGCGTCTACCGCGCCGAGGACCCGCGCGCCCGCGTCCTGCGCCGTACCGCCCGCGAGCTCGCGGCGCCGCGCTTCGAGGTCGCCGAGGCCCTGGAGAAGGCCGCCCTGGAGGAGCTGCACAACCGCCGCCCCGACCGGATCCTGGCGACGAACGTCGAGTTCTGGGCGGCCATCGTCCTCGACTTCGCCGAGGTCCCGGCGCACATGTTCACGTCGATGTTCAGCTGCGCCCGTACGGCGGGCTGGTCGGCGCACATCCTGGAGCAGAAGCGCACCGGCCGCCTGGTCCGCCCCTCGGCCCGCTACACGGGCCCCGGCCAGCGGGACCCGCGCGAGATCGAGGGTTACGCCGACATCGTCGGGTGACGTCCCCCAGGTGATGTCCCCGCCGGAGAGCCGGCCCGCCACCGTCGCTATGCCGACATCGCGGGCCGGCTCTCCGGGTGCAGGAGGAGATCCGCGTGGTGGCGCGCCGCCACCAGCGGGTGGGCTCGGAGCTTGCCCTTCAGTTCGTTCCGCCCGTACTCGGCGAACAGCGGGTTCGCCGGGTCGGCCGTGACGCCGGGGGCCGTGGACGCGTACGGGAAGCTCAGCGGCGCGATCCGGGCGTCCAGGCGCGGGTTGTAGAAGAACGGGACGGAGTAGCGCTCCGTCGCCCCGGGCGGGGAGACCACCCGGTGGTTGGTGGCGATCAGATAGCCGTTGGTGGCCACTTCGAGCAGCTCGCCGAGGTTGACGACGAACGCGCCCGGCAGCGGCGGCACGTCGTGGAAGTTCCCGTCCTCGCGCTGGACCTGGAGCCCGCCGACCTGGTCCTGGAGCAGCAGGGTGAGGAAGCCGTAGTCCTTGTGGGCGCCGACGCCCTGCTCGTCGCCCTCGCCGCTGCTGCCCGGGTAGCGCACCAGCTTGAGGTGCGGGTGGGCGCGCGGGCCGAAGATGTCGTCGTAGAAGTCCACGGGCGCGCCGATGGAGGCCAGCAGCTCGTGCAGGAGCCGCTCGGCGACGCCGCTGAGCCGGTCGATCCAGTGGAGGGCGGCGGTCCGCAGCTCGGGGAGCGCGGTCGGCCACTGGTTGGGGCCTTCGAGCCACCAGTACGGGGCTTCCCAGGGCGCGGGGGTGTGCGCGGGGCGCTCGGCGCCGATGTCGAGCTGGTCGCGCCAGTCGCGGGCGCCGCCGGTGCGCTCGTCGCCGATGCGGGTGTAGCCGCGGAAGTGCGGCGAGTTGATGTTGTCGATGGCGAGCCGGTCGGCCTCGGGCAGCGCGAAGAAGGCGTGCATGGCGGAGGTGAGGGCCTGCGTCTCGGCCTGGGTCACGCCGTGCCCTATGAGCTGGAAGAAGCCCACGTCGTGGGCGGCCGAGTGGAGCTGCGCGTGGAGCAGCCGGCGGCCCTGGGGGCCGCGGTCGGCGGCGGAGAGGTCGACGATCGGGAGCTGCGAGGCGTACGAGCTGCGGGTCGGCTGCTGTGCGGTCGAGCGGCGGGTCGTCGGCTGCTGGGAGGTCGAGCTGCGAGTCATGGGTGCATCCGCGGGGTCTACGGGTGCCCGGGGCGGCCGCCTGTGGGTGGGGCGGGGGCCACGGGTGCCGGTCGGCTTGGGCTCTGAACGAGGGACCTGGGGGCATGGGTGGTGCCCTTGGGGGTCAGGCGGAGCGGCGACAGCTCATGCTCGTGACGCGGACGAAGTCCACGTGGCGGCGGCGTACGAGCGTAGGCATGCGAACAGAGTACTGCCGCGGGGCGCGGAGGGGTGTGGTCCGTGTCACGCCTTCCGGGCGGCTCCCGACCTCTGGCCAAAATGATGCGCGTACGCGAAGATCACCGCCACGCATGTCACGCGCATGCCAAGCTTCCCGTCGCAGCACCCCATCGCAGGAGGATTTCCATGACTCCCCGCACCCGCCGCACCCCTCGTGGCCTGGTCGCCGCGGCCGCCGTCGCCGGCACGGCCGCCGCCGCCCTGCTCCCCTCCCCGGGAGCCGCCGCGGCCGCGCTGCCGCAGGCCCGGGTCTTCATGGTGAACCCGGTGCAGTCCTCCGGCGACCAGTCCCTCACCGACCACAAGGACGCGGCGAGCGACGTCCCCTCCTCCGCCTACGCCACCGTCACGCTGCGGAACCTCGACGCGAGCGGCGGCCTGTCGGGGAAGTGGGCCGCGGTCCGCTCCGAGACGGGCAAGCCCGCCGCCGTCGCCGACGCCGGCTCGTACGACCGCTCCGAGGACGGCTTCGAGCAGGTCATGGCGTACTTCTGGGTCAACGAGGCGCAGGAGTACCTCCAGGGGCTCGGCTTCGGCACCGAGCTGCCCGGGGCGAACGACCGCGTGCAGCCGGTCCGGCTCAACCAGTGGGGTGCCGACAACTCCTTCTTCACCGACAAGAAGGCCGAAATCCGCTTCGGCAAGGGCGGGGTCGACGACGCCGAGGACGCCGACGTGATCGTCCACGAGTACGGCCACGCCGTGCACCACGCCCAGGTGCCCGGCTTCGGCACGACCCCGGAGTCCGGGGCGATCGGCGAGGCCTTCGGCGACTACCTGGCCGTGGCGGTCGGCACGAACGCGGCCGCGAAGTACGGCTGGCCGGTGAAGGCCGACGCGGCCTGCGTGGCCGACTGGGACGCGACCGGCTACAGCGAGGCGCCGCACTGCCTGCGCCGGATCGACGGGACGAAGACGTACGCGGACCGGGAGGGCGAGGTCCACGCGGACGGTGAGATCTGGTCCCGGGCGCTCCTCGACATCCGCACCTCGCTCGGCGCCCGGACCGCCGACCGGATCATCGTCAACGCCCAGTTCGGCTTCGCCCCCGACACGAGCTTCCGTGACGCGGCGCTGACGACGGTCGCGACGGCGGAGCGGATGTACGGCAAGGGCGCGGCGGACGCGGTACGGGACGCCTTCCGGGCGCGGCAGATCCCGGGCCTCTAGGGCCCCGGGTCTCCAGGGCCCCGGGTCTCTAGGCCCCGGGCCTCTAGGGCCCGGCCCTGATCCGGCGGACAGGCCCTAGGGCTCCGGGCCTGATCCGCCGGACACCCACTAGGCCCTGTCGATCGAGAACACCACCCGCACCCCGTCGGTCGAGTTGATCCGCTCGTTGAGTCCCCAGATGCGGCCCGTCGCCGGTGAGTACCCGAGGTTCTGGGTGTAGACCGGCGAGGTCGTCAGGACGTGCGGGGCGGTGTTCGCGGCCGCCTTGTGGATGCAGGAGTACGGAGCACCCGACGGGTCGCCGGAGCCGCCGCCCACTCCGGTGGGGCAGTCACCGGCGAGGAACCAGCCGGCGCCGTCGGTGGCCGCGCCCTGCATGGCCCAGATCGGGGAGGAGTACGCGACGGTGGCGTGCCCGTAGGGAAGGGCGGTGTTGGCGTCGAGGGCCCAGCGGATCACCCGGCCGCCCGCGGCACCCTTCTTGTACTCGGCGGACACCAGGCCGTCCTGGCCGGTGCGGTCCAGGCTCAGGGAGTTGAGGCAGGGACGGTCCTTGGTGGCGGGGTCGGTGGAGGCGGCCGCGCAGGCGCCGCCGTCGGCGGTCGTGACGTACTCGCCGATCATCGGCAGGGCGTAGTTGCTCCACCGGGCCGACGAGGTGGAGCCGGTGACACCGACCGCGTCGCTGTTGGAGTTGACCTGCCAGATGTGCCGCAGGTCGTACACCTGGAGCCAGCGCCCGTTGGCGACGAACAGCTTGTTGCCGTACCAGACCACGCCGTCGCTGTGGCTGGAGACCCCGGTGAAGCTGCCCTTGCCGTTCGCGTCGACCGTGGGGCGCACGAGGAGCAGGTGGTTGTAGCGGATCTGCCCGCCCTCGGTGTTGACGAGGCTGACCCGGCTGAACTCGTTGGCGACCTGGGCGCCGCCGGTCTGCATGCCCCGGCTGAAGTGCCAGGAGGCCAGGAAGGCGGTGCGGCCGTCCACCTTGCCGTCGGGCTGGGCGTCGTACGAACCGGTCAGGCCCTGCGGGGTCCAGCCACCGGCGTCCGTGTACGAGTTGGAGGTGTCGTCGCCCTTGTCCCAGCAGAAGCCGCCGGGGTTGAGGGAGGCGGCGAGGCCGGTGGCGTGGCACAGGCCGTTGCTCCCGGTCCGCCCGCCGGAGGTGAGGACCTGGGTGGCGTTGCGGACGGTCACGGCCCCCTGGGCCTCGACGGCCTTGATGGCCGCGTCGTTCTCGGTGAACGTGTTCCCGGCCCGCAGCTGGAAGGTCGCGACGGTCGCCGCGTCGACCTCCCCGAAGGGCATGGCGGCCTGTGCGGGGCCCGCGGCCACGAGGCACGAGGCGAGAGCCAGGAGGGCGGCACCGAGAGCCGCGAGATGTATACGGATTGTCTGAGCCATGCGGCAAGATCCTAGACGCCCGCCACCGGCCACGACCGTCTCCTGGCACGACCGTCTCCTGCCACGCCAGGACTACCGGCATGCCTCGTGTCTCGCACGTTCGCCGGTGGGGCGCGGTGCAAGAGTTGAGTCCGACGACCGGTCGGCCGAGTCGCGGGCGGGGCGGCCGGACCTCCTCGACGCCATGACTCGAACGGGAGCACACCGTTGCGCTTCTACGCCCAGACACCCGCACGTCGGAACCGCCAGGTGCTCGTGGACCTGATCGCCGTGGCCCTGATCGCCGTCGTGGTGTGGGCAGCCCTCGCCGTCCGCGAGGCGATCATGCTGCTGGCCGAACCGGGGCGCAAGGTGGAGAGTTCCGGCGACAGCCTCGCCAAGGAGCTCGACAGCGCGGCAGAAGCGGCGTCGGACGTGCCCTTCATCGGCGGCGTCCTGAAGAAGCCGCTCGAGTCCGCGGCCGACGCCAGTTCCGGCTTCGCCGACGCGGGAGTGTCGCTCCAGGAGACCGTCGGCCAGGTCGCCAACGTGATCACGACGGCCCTCATCGTCGTTCCGGTGCTCTTCGTCCTGCTGCTGTGGCTCCCGCCGCGCCTGCTCTGGATCCGGCGCAGCAGCACCCTGCGCCGCCTCGCCGAGGCTCCCGGAGGCACCGACCTGCTCGCCCTGCGCGCCCTCACCGGTCCTCCGCGCTCACTCGCCAAACTGCCGGCGGCCCCGCCCGGCGGATGGGCCGACGCCTGGCGTCAGGGAGACCGGCAAGCCATCACCGACCTCAGCGCGGTCGCCCTGGAACACGTCGGGCTCCGGCCTTGAGGAGTCGATCGTCCGGCGGGAAGCACGCCCTAGGGGGTGCCGATCAGGCCGGCTCGGGGCTCAGGGCCCGCTCCTCCCCTACGCCAGCGCCTCGTTCACCAGCCGCGCCCACTGGGCCACCACCCGTTCCCGGCGGGCGCTGTCGTCCGTCAGGAGGGTGGCGAGGCCCAGGCCGCGGGCCATGTCAAGCAGGCCCTGGACCGTTTCGCGGACGCCCGGGCGGGACTCGTCGGCGCCCAGGACCTCGACGGCGACGCGGTGCGACTCGCGGCCGACGCGGGCCTCCAGTTCGGTGACGCGGTCCCGGAGCTGGGCCTCGTCGGAGGCCGCGACCCAGAGGTGGAGCGCGGCCCGGAAGAGGGGTCCTGTGTAGAGGTCGACGAGGGCCGCGACGGCCTCGGTGCGGTCGCGGGACGGGAGGGCGCGCAGGGCCTGCGAGCGTTCCTCGGCGACGTACTCGACGGCCGCCGTGAAGAGGTCCTCGCGGGTCGGGAAGTGGTGCTGCGCCGCGCCCCGGGAGACGCCGGCCCGCTCGGCGACGACGGCGACCGTGGAGCCCGCCCAGCCGTGTTCGGCCAGGCAGGACACGGCGGCCTCCAGGAGCCGCTGCCGGGTGGCACGGCTCCTGTCCTGCTTGGGTGCGGTCAGAGCCGCCATTCGGGGTCCCGTCGTTCGAGGAAGGCCGTCATCCCTTCGCGCGCCTCGGCGGAGGCGAAGAGCGTGGCCGACCTCTGCACCAGGTCCTCCGCGTCGCGTTCGAAGGTCTCCAGGACTTTAGCGGTGACCAGTCGTTTCGCCTCCCGCAGGCCCTGCGGGGAGCCCGCGCGCAGGGCGTCGAGGATGCCGGGGAGTTCCCGGTCGGAAGCGGTGACCAGGCCCATGGCGAGGGCCTCGGGGACGCCGAAGCGCTCCCCCGTCAGGTAGTGGCGGGCGGCCGCGCGCGGGTCGAGCCTCGGGAGGAGGGTGAGGGAGATGACGGCGGGCGCGACCCCGATCCGTACCTCCGTGAGCGCAAAGTCCGACGCCTCGCCCGCCACGACGATGTCGCAGGCCCCGAGCAGCCCGAGGCCGCCGGCCCGGGCGTGGCCGGTGACCAGGCCGACGACCGGCTTCGGGAGCTCGACGATCTGCCGGAGCAGGTCCACGAAGGCGTACGGGCTGGGCGGGGCCTTCAGGTCGGCGCCGGCGCTGAAGGTGGTGCCGGTGTGGGTGAGGACGACCGCGCGGACCGCCGGGTCCTTGCCGCAGACGGTGAGGGCCTCGGCGAGCTCGGTGACGAGGTGGGTGGAGAGGGCGTTACGGGTGCCCGGGGAGTTCAGGGCGAGGGTGGTGATCCCCCGCTCCTCGGAGACGTCGACCAGGGTCATGCGCGGTCCCTCAATTCTCTGCGGAGGATCTTGCCGGAGGCTGCCCTCGGGACGCCCTCGACGAACTCCACGTCGCGGACCTTCTTGTACGGGGAGACGCGTTCGGCGACGTACGCGACGACCTCTTCGGCGGTGAGGCCGGGCGCGGCGGGCTGCCGGACGACGAAGGCCTTGGGGATCTCGGTGCCCTCGGCGTCGGTGACGCCGATGACGGCGGCGTCGGCGATGCCCTCGTGGGTGAGGAGGAGCGCTTCGAGTTCGGCGGGGGCGACCTGGAAGCCCTTGTACTTGATGAGCTCCTTGACCCGGTCGACGACGAAGAGCCAGCCGTCGTCGTCGACGCGTCCGATGTCCCCGGTGTGCACCCAGCCGTCCTCGTCGATCATCGCGGCCGTCGCGTCGGGGCGGCCCAGGTACCCCTTCATCACCTGGGGACCCCGGATCGCGACCTCGCCGCGCTCGCCGGGTGCGGCGTCCTTCGACGGGTCGTCGAGGGAGAGGATCCGCAGCTCGGTGGAGGGCAGGAGTCTGCCGACGGTGCCGGGTGGGGGGTTCTCGGCGTCGAGGGGGGTGACGTGGGTGCCCGGGGAGAGCTCCGTCATGCCGTACGCCTGGCGGACGGGCGGCAGCCCGAGCCGGGCCGAGCAGGCCTCGGCGAGGGCGGCGTCGAGCGGGGCGGCCGCGCTGACGATGTACTCCAGGGAGGAGAGGTCGTAGTCGGCGACGGCCGGGTGCTTGGCGAGGGCGAGCACGATGGGCGGGGCCACGTAGAGGCCGTTGATGCGGTGCTTCTGGATCGCGCCGAGGAAGGTGTCGAGGTCGAAGCGGGGCAGGACGACGACGGTGGCGCCCTGGCGGAGCGGGGCGTTCATGAGGGCCGTGAGCCCGTAGATGTGGAAGAAGGGCAGGATCGCGAGGATGCGGTGCCCCTGTCCCATCGGGGCCAGCGGCTCCAGCTGCGCCAGGTTGGTGGCGATCGACGTGTGGGTGAGCATCACGCCCTTGGGGACCCCGGTGGTGCCGGAGGAGTACGGGAGCGCCGCCACGTCCTCGTCGGGGTCGATGTCGACCTCGGGGACGGGTCCCGTGGAGACCAGGAAGGACTGGAGCGAGCGGATCCCCTCGCCCTCCGGCCCCTCCGGCGGCTGGTCGCAGACGAATATCTCCTCGATGCCGCCGGCGAGTTCGGCCGCCGCGCGGGCCGCCGGGAGCAGCGGCGACACGGTCACGATCCAGCGGGCGGAGGAGTCGCGGAGCTGCTTCGCGAACTCCTCGGGCGTGGCGAGCGGGTGGACGGTGGTGACGGAGGCCCCGGCGCGGGTGGCGGCGTAGAAGGCGATGGGGAAGAGCACGGTGTTGGGGCTGTGCAGGGCGAGCACGTCCCCCTTGCGGACCCCGGCCTCGGCGAGACCGGCGGAGACCAGCCGGTGGAAGGCGTCGACCTGGGCGTACGTGAGGGTCAGCTCGCCGGCGCCGTCGACGAGAGCCGGGGTGTCGCCGAACCCGGCGGCGCGGCCGAGGACGGCGTCGTGGATGGGGAGGGAGACGGTGGGAACGGCCTCGTACTCGCTGTGGAACACCATGCGTTGCCCCCTGAGCGGCGGTGGAAGGTGGTCGCCGGGATCGCTCGTACCGACGCGCCGTGGGGAGACCTTGTCAGCCCTCCCATGGAAACAATCAAGCACGCTTGCATGGTTCTTGGGAAGACGTACGACCCGCCCCGGAACGGGAGCGGGCCGGTGTCGGCGAGTACGGAATGGGCGGCATACAGGGGGACATGGGCACGTACGCCGATTAGCCTGCACGGATGGTTTTCAAGCGCCTGATGGGCAGCAAGGGAAGCAGCGGGCTTCCGCTCGAGATCGATACCGTCATACCCGACGAGCCGGTCCTGCCGGGAGGGCTGCTGCGCGGGGAGATCGTGTTGCGCGCCCCCGACCGCGACGTGCGGGTGCGGACCGTCAACGTGAAGCTCGTCGCCAACACCTCGCCGGCCGTCGGCAAGAGCGGCGCCGTCGACACGGAGTCCGGCGACACCTTCGCGCATTTCCCCGTGACCAGCCAGTTCACCATCGGAAAGGGCCAGGAGCGGCGGGTGCCCCTCCGGTACCGGCTGCGGTGGGAGAGCCCGGTGTCCGAGGTGCGCGGAAGGCAGCTCGACGGGGTGCGGCTCGGGGTGTACACCTTCGTCGAGGCCGACGGGATCGAGGGCCGCACGGACAGCGACCCCCTGCGCATCGGCGCGACACCGCTGCACGAGACCGTCCTCGACGCGTTCGCCGCCGCCGGGTACACCTGCCGGAGCGCGCAGATCGACGACGACCACATCCCGCGCACCGAGCGCCACATCCTCTACATGCGACAGGGCTTCCGCTGCGTCGCCACCCTGGCGGTGACCGGGCCGGGCCGCCCGCAGAACCTGGAGCTGTACTTCCACTCCAACGCGGTCGGAGCCGAGATCTACGTCCGCAGGTCCGGCCTGACCCAGAAGGACTGGTGGCAGAAGCCGCCCGCCCTGCGCTACGTGGCCGCCCACCACGACGTCGGCCAGGTGGACTTCGAGGCAAGGGTCCGTCAGTGGATCGACGAGGTCTCCGCCCTGCCCGAGAAGGCCGTCGACGACCGCGAGAGGGTCGAGTACGACCTGGACGGCCCCAGGATCTGGCTCGACACGTGACGGGGAGTTAGGCCCCTTCCGTGGCTGCCGACACCCCTGCTGTGGCCGCCGGTTAGCCTGCGCTCATGGTTTTCAAGCGTCTGTTGGGCAGGGGCGGCATACCGCTCGAAATCGATACCGTCATCCAGTCCGGGCCTGCGCAGCCGGGCGGCATCCTCACCGGGGAGGTCGTGGTGCGCGCGCCCGAGCGGGACGTGGAGGTGAAGTCCATCAGCCTGCGGCTCGCCGCCAACGTGTCGGCGGCGCACAAGGGCGACGGCGACGGCGAGCGCCGTGGCGACACCTTCGACTACCCCAGTGTGAGCGGCTGGTTCACCCTCAAGAAGGGTGAGGAGCGGCGGCTGCCCATCAAGCACCGGCTCAAGTGGGAGAGCCCGCTCAGCGAGGTGAAGGGGCAGGAGGTCGGCGTCCTGCTGGGGCTGAACACCGAGGTCGAGGCCGAGGGCATCAAGGCCCAGACGGACGACGACCTCGTCCGGATCACCACGACGCCCCTGCACGAGGCCGTCTTCGACGCCTTCGCCGCCGAGGGGTACGCGCTCGAGACCTCCCGGGTCGTCACGGGGACGATTCCGGACACCGAGTACCACGTCTACCTCGTGCAGGGATTCCTCCTCGTCGACCGGTCGGACGGTGAAGGCCGCCCGCGGGAACTGGAGTTGACCTTCCGCGCCAACCCCGTCGGATGCGAGATCTATCTCCGCAAGGCCGCCTTCCGCGAGAAGTACTGGGAGAAGAAGCCGCCCGCGCTGCGCTACGTGGCCGCCCACCACGACCTCGGCCGGGTGGACTTCGCCGAGGAGGTCCGCCGCTGGATCTCCGAGGTCGCGCTCCGGGGCGACGGCGGCGACGGCGAGGGCTGACGCCTAGGGGTGACGCCTAGGGGTGACGCCTAGGGGTGACGCCCTCACCTTCGCCGGACTGACGTCCCTGTCCTGCTCCCACGGCGCCGTCGTCGTCGCACCGTGGAGCCGGATTCAAGGTGATACCCAAGTGCTGCACGGCCTCCCCAGGGACCGGATCGGCCGGCCCTCAGTACGACTTGGGGAGTCCCAGCGTCTGGTGCGACACGTAGTTCAGGATCATCTCCCGGCTGACCGGGGCGATCCGGGCCACCCGGGCCGCCGTGATCAGGCGGGCGAGGCCGAACTCCTTGGTGAGGCCGTTGCCGCCGAGGGTGTGGACCGATGTGTCGACCGCCCTCACACAGGCCTCCGCCGCCGCGTACTTCGCCATGTTGGCGGCCTCGCCCGCTCCCATGTCGTCGCCCGCGTCGTAGAGGTGCGCGGCCTTCGCCATCATCAGGCGGGCCAGTTCGAGCTCGATGTGGGCCTGGGCGAGGGGGTGCGCGACGGCCTGGTGGGCGCCGATCGGGGCCTTCCAGACCTGGCGTTCCTTCGCGTACTTCACGGCTTGGCCGAGCGCGTACCGGCCCATGCCGATCGCGAACGCGGCCGTCATGATCCGCTCCGGGTTGAGCCCGGCGAAGAGCTGGAGGAGGCCCGCGTCCTCGTCGCCGACGAGCGCGTCGGCGGGGAGGTGCACGTCGTCGAGGGTGAGCTCGAACTGCTTCTCGTTCGCGTCGAGTTCCATCTCGATGTGGCGCCGCCCGAAGCCGGGGGCGTCTCGCGGCACGATGAAGAGGCAGGGCTTCAGGCTGCCCGTGCGGGCGTCCGACGTACGGCCGACGATGAGGGTCGCGTCGGCGATGTCGACGCCCGAGACGAAGACCTTCCGGCCGTTGAGGACCCAGCCCTCCTCCGTGCGGGTCGCGGTGGTCGTGATGCGGTGCGAGTTGGATCCCGCGTCGGGCTCGGTGATGCCGAAGGCCATCGTCTTCGAGCCGTCCGCGAGGCCCGGGAGCCAGTCCCGCTTCTGCTCCTCGGTGCCGAAGCGGGCGATGACCGTGCCGCAGATGGCGGGCGAGACGACCATCATGAGGAGCGGGGCACCGGCGGCGCCCGCCTCCTCCAGGACGATCGACAGTTCGGCCATGCCGCCGCCCCCGCCGCCGTACTCCTCGGGCAGGTTCACGCCGAGGTAGCCGAGCTTGCCCGCCTCGGCCCACAGGGCGGCCCGGTCGAAGCCGGGGCCGTGGCGGTGGCCGAGCGCGGAGACGGCGGCGCGGAGTGCGGTCCGTTCCGGGGAGTCGATGAGGGTGCTCATGCTGTCTGGTCCTCCTGTGCTTCGGTCGGGACGTCTGTCGGGACGTCTGTCGAGACGTCCGCCTGTACGACGGCGAGCAGGGCGCCGACCTCGACCTGGCGGCCGGGGACGGCATGGAGCGCGGTGAGCGTGCCGGAGGCGGGAGCGGTGACGCGGTGCTCCATCTTCATGGCCTCCAGCCAGAGGAGCGGCTGCCCGGCGGTGACCCGGTCGCCGACGGCGAGGCCGTCCGCGACCCGGACGACGGTGCCGGGCATGGGGGCGATCAGGGAGCCCGGTTTCCGCTGGTCGGCGGGGTCGGGGAAGCGGGGGCGGAGGGTGAGGCGGTACGGGCCGACGTGGACGGTGTCGCCGTACCGGGCGACGTCGAAGTCCCGTACGACTCCGGCGACTTCGAGGCGGACGCGGTCGGGGGCGGCCGACACGACCCGGATCCCCTCGGGGGCGGTGACCTCGTAGCCGCCGCCCCGAGCGGGCCGGTAGCGGACCTCGTGCTCCCCGTACGTCCGCGTCTCGTCCTGCGAGCGGACGTTGCGCCATCCTCCGCCGAAGCGGCGGCCGTTGAGCGAGGCCTCGGCGAGGGCCGCTGCCGCCGCCGCGTACGCCGCACCCGGCGCCCTGCCCCGCTCCCCACCCCGCTCCCCACTCTCGGGAGGGGCGGTCAGGGCGGTGAGGTTCCGCTCGTAGAAGCCGGTGTCCAGGGTGTCGGGCGAGAGGTACTCGGGGTGGCGGAGGGAGGCGACGAGCAGCTCCCGGTTGGTGGCGGGTCCGTGGATCCGGGCCCGCTCCAGGGCGTGGGCGAGCTTGCGGGCGGCCTCGGCCCGGGTGGGGGCGTGGACGACGATCTTGGCGAGCATCGGGTCGTAGTGGATGCCGATCCCGTCGCCGGAGACGTATCCGGTGTCGACCCGGACCCGGCCCTCGCGGGGGACCTCGAAGCGGTGCAGGACGCCCGTCTGGGGCGCCCACTCCCGGGCCGGGTCCTCCGCGTAGAGGCGCGCCTCGATCGCGTGGCCGCGCGGGGCCGGGGGCTCGGGGGGCAGTTCCCGGCCCTCCGCCACGGCGAGCTGGAGGGCGACGAGATCGACCCCGTACACCTCCTCCGTCACCGGGTGCTCGACCTGGAGGCGGGTGTTCATCTCCAGGAAGTGCGCCCTGCCGTCCTTCACCAGGAACTCGACCGTGCCCGCGCCGACGTAGCCGACGGCCTTCGCCGCGCGGACGGCCGTGTCCAGGAGGGAGGCCTCCAGGGCGGCCGGCAGACCGGGCGCCGGGGCCTCCTCGACGACCTTCTGGTGCCGCCGCTGGAGGGAGCAGTCGCGGGTGCCGAGCGCCCAGACCGTGCCGTGGGTGTCGCAGAGGAGCTGCACCTCGACGTGCCGGCCGTTCTCCACGTACGGCTCGACGAAGACCTCGCCGTCGCCGAAGGCGCTCGCCGCCTCGGCGGAGGCCGCGCTCAACGCGTCTTTCAGCTCGGCGAGTTCACGGACGATCCGCATGCCCCGGCCGCCGCCGCCCGCCGCCGCCTTCACCAGGACGGGCAGGTCGTCCTCGCCGACGTCCGACAGGGGCCGGACGCCCAGGAGTTCCTTGGCCCGGGTCTTCGAGGCCATCTCCTCGATCGCCTCGGGCGGCGGGCCGATCCAGACGAGGCCCGCGTCGAGCACGGCCCGCGCGAAGCCGGCGTTCTCGGAGAGGAAGCCGTAGCCGGGGTGGACGGCGTCGGCGCCCGCCGCGAGCGCCGCCTTCACCACCAGGTCGCCGCGCAGGTACGTCTCCGAGGGCGCCGCCCCCGGCAGCCGTACGGCCGCGTCGGCCTCCCGGACGTGCAGGGCGTCGGCGTCCGCGTCGGAGTACACGGCGACGGTGGAGATGCCCAGGTCACGGCAGGTGCGGAAGACCCGGCAGGCGATCTCTCCCCGGTTCGCGACCAGTACGGTCGAAATCATCAGAGCCCTCACATTCGGAAGACGCCGAAGCCGCCGCGCGCGCCCTCGACCGGTGCCGTGTGGATCGCGGAGAGGCACAGCCCGAGGACCGTGCGGGTGTCGCGGGGGTCGATGACCCCGTCGTCGTAGAGCCGCCCCGACAGGAACATCGGGAGGGACTCGGACTCGATCTGCGCCTCGACGAGGGCGCGGAGCCCCGCGTCGGCCTCGTCGTCGTACGGCTGCCCCTTCGCCGCCGCGCTCGCCCTCGCCACGATCGACAGGACGCCGGCGAGCTGCTGCGGGCCCATGACGGCGGACTTCGCGCTCGGCCAGGCGAAGAGGAAGCGGGGGTCGTACGCCCGGCCGCACATGCCGTAGTGCCCGGCGCCGTACGACGCTCCCATCAGCAGCGAGAGGTGCGGCACGCGCGAGTTCGCGACCGCGTTGATCATCATCGCGCCGTGCTTGATGATGCCGCCCTGCTCGTACTCCTTGCCGACCATGTAGCCGGTGGTGTTGTGGAGGAAGAGGAGCGGGATGTCCCGCTGGTTGGCGAGCTGGATGAACTGCGCCGCCTTCTGCGACTCCGCGCTGAAGAGGACGCCCTGCGCGTTGGCGAGGATGCCGACCGGGTAGCCGTGCAGGGACGCCCAGCCCGTGGTGAGCGAGGGCCCGTACAGCGGCTTGAACTCGTCGAAGTCGGAGCCGTCGACGATCCGGGCGATCACCTCGCGCGGGTCGAAGGGGGTCTTGAGGTCCCCGGGCACGATCCCGAGGAGCTCCTCCTCGTCGTACTTCGGCGGAGCGGCCGGACCCGGGTCGGGGTGCGCCTTGCGGTGGTTGAGGCGGGCGACGATCCGGCGGGCCCGGCGGATCGCGTCCGCCTCGTCGACGGCGTAGTGGTCGGCGAGACCGGAGGTCCGCGCGTGCATCTCGGCGCCGCCGAGGGACTCGTCGTCGCTCTCCTCCCCCGTCGCCATCTTCACGAGCGGCGGGCCGCCGAGGAAGACCTTCGACCGCTCCTTGATCATCACGGTGTGGTCGGACATGCCGGGGACGTACGCCCCGCCGGCCGTCGAGTTGCCGAAGACGACCGCCACCGTGGGGATCCCGGCCGCCGAGAGGCGGGTGAGGTCGCGGAAGAGCGCCCCGCCGGGGATGAAGATCTCCTTCTGGGAGGGGAGGTCGGCGCCGCCGGACTCGACGAGCGAGACGACCGGGAGACGGTTGGCGAACGCGATCTCGTTGGCCCGCAGCGCCTTCTTCAGCGTCCACGGGTTGGAGGCGCCGCCACGTACGGTCGGGTCGTTGGCCGTGATCAGGCACTCGACGCCCTCGACGACCCCGATGCCGGTGACGAGCGAGGCGCCCACCTGGTAGTCGCTGCCCCAGGCGGCGAGCGGCGACAGCTCCAGGAACGGCGAGTCGGGGTCGACGAGCAGCTCGATCCGCTCGCGGGCGAGGAGCTTGCCGCGCCCCCGGTGCCGGGCCGTGTACTTCTCGCCGCCGCCCGCGAGGGCCTTGGCGTGCTCGGCTTCGAGGGCGGCGAGCTTCTCCTCCATGGCGGCGCGGGCGGCCTGGTGGTCGGGTCCGCCGGTGTCGAGGGCGGAGGCGAGGACGGTCACAGGAGTTCCTCCGGTATGTCCAGGTGCCGGGAGCGGAGCCACTCGCCGAGGGCCTTGGCCTGGGGGTCGAAACGGGCCTGGGAGGCGACGCCCTCGCCGAGGATCCCGGCGACGGTGAAGTTGAGGGCCCGGAGGTTGGGGAGGGCGTGCCGGACGACGGTCAGGCCGGTGGTCTCGGGGAGGAGTTCGCGGAACTTCTCCACGGTGAGCGTGTGCGCGAGCCAGCGCCACTCCTCCTCCGTGCGGACCCAGACGCCGACGTTGGCGTCGCCGCCCTTGTCGCCGCTGCGGGCTCCGGCGACCCGGCCGAGGGGGGCCCGGCGGGTGGGGCCGTCCGGGAGGGGGGCGGGGAGCGGCGGGTCGGGGACGGGGGCCGGGGCCTGTGTGCGGGGCGGTACGGGGACGGGGTCCACGTCCTGGGCTCGGGGCGGTACGGGGACGGGAGCCGGGACCTGCGTGGGGGGCGGTACGGGGACGGGGACGCGGGTTCCGTCCGGGAGCACGGCCGTGTGCGGGACGTCGGCGGCGGGGACGTACGCGGTCTCGAAGACGCCGTAGGGGGCGCCCCTGCCGGGTGGGGCGGTCACATGGAAGCCGGGGTAGCTCCCCAGGGCCAGTTCGATCGCCGCCCCTGTCAGGGTGCGGCCGACGGCCTCGGGGGCGGGATCCCGGACGACGAGCCGGAGCAGGGCGCTCGCGGTCTCCTCGGTGGCGGCGTCCTCCCGGTCCGTGCGGGCCAGCTCCCAACGCACCTCGGCGGGACGGGACTTCGTCCGCCCGAAGGCGTCCTCGATCTGGTCGCGCACGAGTCGCGCCTTGGCCTCGATGTCGAGGCCGGTGAGGACGAGGACGACCTCGTTGCGGAAGCCGCCGAGACGGTTGAGCCCGGCCTTGAGGGTGGGAGGCGGGGCCTCGCCCGTCACCCCCTGGATCCGGACCCTGTCAGGGCCCTCCGGGGTGAGCCGTACGGTGTCGAGCCGGGCGGTCACGTCCGGGCCGGGGTAGCGGGCGCCGGCCGTCTCGTAGAGCAGCTGGGCCGTGACCGTACCGACGTCGACGAGTCCGCCCGTGCCGGGGTGCTTGGTGATGACGGCGCTGCCGTCCTCGTGGAGCTCGGCGAGCGGGAAGCCGGGGCGGCGGAAGACGGCCGGGTCGTGTTCGGCGAAGAAGGCGTAGTTCCCGCCGGTGGCCTGGGTGCCGCACTCCAGGACGTGCCCGGCGACGACCGCGCCCGCCAGCCGGTCGTACTCCTGCGGCCCCCAGCCGAAGTGCCACTGCGCGGGCCCGGTGACGAGCGCGGCGTCGGTGACCCGGCCGGTGACGACGACATCGGCGCCGGCGGCGAGACAGGCGGCGATCCCGGCCCCGCCGAGGTAGGCGTTGGACGTCAGCACGCCGTCCGTCGGCGGCAGCCGGTCGCCCTCGACATGGGCGATCCGGGTCGGCAGGCCGAGCTTCGCGGCGAGGGAGCGCAGGGCCTCGGCGAGCCCGGCGGGGTTCAGGCCGCCCGCGTTGGTGACGATGCGGACCCCGCGCTCGTGGGCGAGGCCGAGGCCCTCCTCCATCTGGCGCAGGAAGGTCTTCGCGTAGCCGGCGGCCGGGTCCTTGAGCTGGTCGCGGCCGAGGATGAGCATGGTCAGCTCGGCGAGGTAGTCGCCGGTGAGGACGTCGAGCTCACCGCCGGTGAGCATCTCGCGGACGGCGTCGAAGCGGTCGCCGTAGAAGCCGGAGGCGTTGCCGATGCGGAGGACCACTCCTACGCCCCCTCGGGTGCGCGGCCGGCGCCCGCCGGGCCCGCGAAGGCCTGGGCGATGGTGAGCCAGCGCTCGGCGTCGGGGCCGTGCGCGACGAGGGCGGTGTCGTCGCGGTGGACGCGCTGGGTGACGAGGAGGCAGAAGTCGAGGGCCGGGCCGGTGACGGTCTGGGCGGCGCCCTCGGTCCCGTACGCCCACATCTCCCCGTCGGGGGCGGTGAGTTCGATACGGAAGGGCTCGGCGGGCGCCGGGATGCCCCGTACCAGGAAGGCGTAGTCACGGGCGCGGACGCCGATCCAGGCGACGTGCCGGAGCCGGGCGGTGGGCGCGCGGACCACCCCGAGGGCGTCGGCGACGTCCTGGCCGTGCGCCCAGGTCTCCATGAGCCGGGCGGTGGCCATGGCCGGGGCGCTCATCGGCGGCCCGTACCAGGGGAACCTGGCCCCGGGCGGGACCGCGCGCAGGGCCTCCTGGAGGCGCTCGCGGCCGGCGCGCCAGGCGGCGAGGAGCTCGGCGGGCGGCAGCTTCGCGCCCTCCTCGGCGCCCTCGTCGACGAAGCGGTCGGGGGCGGCGAGGGCCTTCTCCGTCTCGGCGGCGAAGGCCTCGGGGTCGGTGGCGGCGAGGAGGGCGGCCCGGTCGGTCCAGGCGAGGTGAGCGATCTGGTGGGCGATCGTCCAGCCGGGCGCGGGGGTCGGCGCGCTCCACCGCTCCTCGCCCAACTCTCCGATCAGCAGGTCGAGTTCTTCGCTCTCCTCACGCAGATCGTCGAGGACGACGGCGGAATCGGACACGGTGCACTCCCCTCGGGACACGGCGGCACGACGGCGTGCCCCGGAGCATGGCAGCGAACCAGAAAACAATCAAGCATGCTTGCTTTGATTGATGGCGAGGAGGCCCGGGGGGGGCGGGCGTCGACCTGACGGGAGCAGGTGGCGACCTGACGGGAGCAGGTGGCGACCTGACGGGAGCAGGCGGCGACCTGACGGGAGCAGGCGGCGACCTGACGGGAGCAGGTGGCGACCTGACGGGAGCAGGCGGCGACCTGACGGACCACTGCCGAACTCCCCACCCTTCTGCAACACTTCACGGGTAGCGCTTCGTACCACCACGGGGGTCACATGGACATCGAACTCTCCGACCTGCTCGCCTCCCTCCGCTCCGAGATCGGCCGCGCCCGACTGGAAGCCGCGAACGAGGACGTCAGGTTCCGCATCGACTCCATCGACCTGGAGCTGCAGGTCACCGTGGAGAAGTCCGCCGAGGCGAACGCGGGCATGAAGTTCTGGGTCGTCTCGCTCGGCGGCAAGGCCGGCGCGAAGAGCGGCCAGACCCACACGGTGCGGCTGAGCCTCACGGCGGAGGACGCCTCGACCGGCCAGAAGGTCCGCACCTCGGACGACGTGACCGACCTCCTCGGCGCCGGCTGAGCCGCCCGTGGCACCGCTCGACACGGCCCGCGTCGCCGAGGTCGTCGTCACGGGGAACGGCCCGGCCGAGTACGGCTCCGGGTACCGCATCGCCAACCGTCTCGTGCTCACCGTGGACCACGTCTTCGGTGGGCCCGAGAACCCCGGCACGTGCACCGTACGCCTCGGCGGCGGCGACACCCCGCTGGCCGCGACGCCCGTGTGGCGCGGCAAGAACGGCCGGGACCTGGCACTCCTGTACCTCGACGACGCCCCCGCGGACACCGTCCTCGCGGTGTCCTTCGGCGTCTTACCGACGGGTGCGGGCAGCGTGCCCTTCACCGGCGTCGGCTTCCCGGCCTTCGCGACCCGCCCCGAGGAGCCCGGCATCAAGGGCCTGCGGCGGCGGGACAGCCAGCAGGCCGACGGTTTCGTCCTGCTGGGCTCCAACATCAAGTCGAGGTATCTCGGCCTCCAGTACACGACCGTCGCGCCCCGGCCCGCCGACCGGCAGGACGATCCCGACCCCTGGCGGGGGATGTCGGGCGCCGCCTTCTTCACCCGCGAAAGCGGGCTGCTCATCGGGGTGCAGGCGCACCGGCTGCCCGCCGCGGGCATCACCAGCGCCGAGGCCGAGCCGATCGCCGACGCCCTCGACGACCCCGACTTCTGCCGCCGGCTCGCCCTGGGCGGCATACGGTACGAGCCCAGGCCCGTCACCCTCGGCGACGAACCGCCCGAGCCCGAACCGCTCCTGCGCGCGGTCATCCCCCAGCACGAACTCATCGGCGGCTTCGGCGACTTCAAGAAGAACCTCACCTCCGAACAGCTGTCCTTCGTCTCCCCGGGCGACGACCACCCCGCCGAACCGGGAAACCTCTTCGTCCGGCTCGTCGGCTCGGGAGACCGGGGCGTCCTCCTCGTCGGCGCCGCCGGCACCGGAAAGACCCGCGCCGGCATCGAGGTGGGCCGGATCGCCCTCGACGCGGGCTGGCGCGTCCTGCACGTCCTGCCGGGCGAGGACAACTCCGTCACCGACGTCATCGCCGAGCAGGTCTGCGCCGAACAGACCCCGGCCCTCGTCGTCGTCGACTACCTCAACGAGTCCCAGATCGACCTGCCGGCGCTGCGGCACCGGCTCATCCCCGAGGCACGCCGCCGCGGCATACCTGTGGCCCTCCTCGCCTCCGTACGCCCGGGCTGGCTGCGGAAGGCCAACCGGGCCCAGCTGCACGAGCTGTTCGACGAGGTGGAGCTGCGCCAGGACGACGACTTCCAGCAGCAGGTCGCCGACAACGCCCTGCGCTCGCTCGCCCCGGCCGCGACCGCCCGGCACGGCATCGCCAGGATGCGGGAGATCTGCGGACACCGCCCGATCGTGGCGCTGCTCGTCGCGCGCGAGGTCGAGCGGCGCGTCACCTCCGGCCTGTCCCTGCCCGAGCCGACGGGGCTGCGCGAGGGCGGGGAGATCCCCCGATGGCTGAAGAGTCGCCTCGGCGAGGACGACCTCGCCGTCCCCGGCCGCCTGCACGCCTTCGTCCCGGTCCGCGCCTCCCCCTCCCTCGTGGCCGCCGCCGCTGCCACGGCCGCCTGCCCCCAGCCCCGCGAGGAGGTGACGGCGGCGGCGCGCGCGGCGCTGGCCGGGATGGCCTCGGGGACGACATCCGGGGCAGCCTCAGGGACGGCCCCCGGGATGGCCTCGGGGACAGCACAGGGTGCGAGCCCCGGCGCGCAGGGCATCGTGCCGCGCGCCGAGGACGCCGTCGCCACGCTCCTCTCCCTCGGCTGGCTGGAGACCGGGGAGGACGGCACGCTGTCCGTCGCCCACGACCTCGTCACCGACCAGCTCGTGGAGTCCGTACTCCTTCCCGAACGGGACGAGGCGCCGGACACCGACGGTGCCCACGCGCTGCTCGCCGGGTGCCTGGTGAGCCCCCGCGCGATCGGCCGCGCAGCGCTCAACATCGGGCGCGTCGTCAACGACCTGGCGCTCGCGGACCGTTCGGGGCCCGTCTCCGCCGTACTGAACACCTGGTTCACGGAGCACGCCACGACCCTCGGCGCCGTCCTGCGGCTCGACGCCAACGTCGGCAGCTACGCGCTCGGCTCGGTCTGCTCGGGCGCGCCCTGGTCCGCGTCCGCCGTCCAGTGCTGGGAACAGGTCGTCGGCCCCTGGCTCGCGGACTTCGGCCACCGGGTCGCCGCCCGGCACCTGCTCTACCGCGGCCTCCACCACCTCCCCGAGGACGGCGCGCGGCTGCTGCTGCCGACGGTCTGGTCCTGGCTGGCGCGGCACGGCGAGGTCGGGCAGGCGAGCTTCGTCCTGGCCCCGCTGCTGCACCGCACCGACCTCACCCCGGACAGCGCGACACGAGCCGTCGCCGCCGCGCTCACCTGGCTCGGCACCCGCACCGGCGACAGGGAGGCCGACTTCGTCCTCGGCCCCCTCCTCAACCGCTCCGACCTCACCCCGGACGAGTCGACGAGAGCGGTCACAGCCGCCCTGACCTGGCTCGACACCCGCGCGAACGGCCTGGAGCCCGACTTCGTCCTCGGACCCCTCCTCAACCGCACCGACCTCACCCCGGACGAATCGACGAGAGCGGTCACCGCCGCCCTGGCCTGTCTCGGCGTCCGTGCCCACGACATCAAGGCGCAGTTCGTCCTCAATCCCCTGCTGTCGCGGAACGACCTGACCCCGGACACCGCGGAGCAGGCGATCGCCAACGCCCTCGCATGGCTCGACACGCACACCCGCCATCAGGAGGCGCAGTTCGTCCTCAATCCGCTGCTGTCGCGGAACGACCTGACCCCGGACACCGCGGAGCAGGCGATCACCCACGCCCTCACGTGGCTCGACACGCACACCCGCCATCAGGAGGCGCAGTTCGTCCTCAACCCCCTGCTGTCGCGGACCGACCTCCCTCCGGACACCTCGACGAGGGCGGTCACCGCCGCCCTCGGCTGGCTCGCCGCCCACACCGACGACCACGAGGCCGACTTCGTCCTCGGTCCGTTGCTGAAGCAGTTGCCGCCCGGGGGCGCTTCCCCCGACATACAGGAGATGGTCGAGACCTGGATCCGCCTCCACACCCCCCAGCAGGACTTCACCTTCCTCAGCAAGTGGGTCCTGCGGCAGCGGCTGATGAGCCCGCCGATCTACCGGGCCCTGCTCGTCTGGGCCCACGGAAACCCCGACAACGAGGATCTCGTCCCCCGCATGGCGGGGACGTCCTTCGGCGTGGGTCCGTACATCGAGACGTGGCAGGGGGCCCGCGACTGGCTCCGCATCATCGAACTCTGCCTCGACCACGCCGAGCGCCACGGTGCCCGGGCGAACTTCACCGGCGTACTCGACGCGCTGATATCGCGGCTCCCCCAGCAGTTCCGCACGGGAGTCGGGGCGGCCTGGGCCGACGACTGCATCCGCCGGTGGCTGGCACTGCCGTTCGCCATGGATCCCACGGCCTTCTACACCAACGCCGGGATCGTCAACCGCTGTCACGCCCTGCTCTTGTCCGGTGGGTACGAGCAGGCGGAACGGGAACGGATCGCCCGGCGACTGCGGGCGTGGGTGGCGGCCTGGCCCGCCAAGGATCTCAACGTGGAGGCCGTCGCCTACATCGACGCCCACATGCTTCCGCCGCGCCCCGGCCCTCCGCCTCCCGCTCCCCCTCCCCCTCCGCCTCCGCCTCCGCCTCCCGCTCCCCCTCCGCCTCCCGCGGCCCCGCCCAGCGGCGAGGGTCACGACCCCGACGGAAGGACCGTCGCCGCGTAGGCCACGGGCGCGGCACGCCAGCCACACCGCCGGACGGCCGGCCGCCGGCTACGCGGCGGGGCGGCGGCGCGGTCGCGGGACGAGTTCGCCGCCGCAGTTGGGGCAGACGTCGTCCATGGCATCGGCGCACGGCACGCAGAAGGTGCACTCGTACGTACAGATCCGGGCCGGCCCGTCCACGGTCAGGGCCGCCGTCTCGCAGCGCTCGCACCGGTCTCGCATCTCCAGGGCCATGGTCGGCTCCCCCTCTTCGTACGGCTGAGAACCGTCCCATCGTCCGCGCCCGCCCCCGGCCCCCGAAACAGGCCGGCGGCCAAGGACCGACAGGATCGGGTCACCGCCCGGAGCGCCGGCCCACCGCCGCCCGTATCAGTGCCTGACCAGGCAGAACGGATGCCCGGCGGGGTCCGCGTACACCCGCCAGCTCCGCTTGCCGTCCCCCTCGTCCAGGACGGTCGCGCCCCGGGCGAGGACGTGCTCCTGGGCCGCGTCCAGGTCGGGGACGCCGAAGTCGAGGTGGAACTGCTGGGGGCGGTCGGGATCCGGCCATGTCGGCGGGCGGTGGTCGGCGACGCCCTGGAAGCAGAGGACGAGCCCACCGGGGGTGTGCAGCGTGGACCAGGCGTCGTCGAGGGACCAGCGGGGATCGGGCCGGTCGACCTCGCCGCCGAGCACCGCGCGGTAGAACTCCGCGAGCTCCCGGGGCACGGGGCAGTCGATCACGAGGCATTGCAGATCGGCGATCATGCGCGGAGTCTAGAGGCGACCACGCCGGCCCCGGATCCGGCTGCCTGGTGGCGGTCACCTCGGCGGTCGACGGCGCCCCGACCGAGTGCCGGAAGCCCTCTCGCCGACCCGCCCCCGGCTTCAGGGGGTGTCGCGCCGCGCCGCCCGGACCTGGGTGCGGACCGCGCCCATGCTGGCCCCGATGACCAGGGCGATGGCGAGTGCGTCGGTGACGGACAGGGCCTGGCTGAGGACGAGGAAGCCGGCCGCCGCCGCGATGGCCGGTTCCAGGCTCATCAGGATCGCGAAGGTGGGCGCGGGCAGACGGCGCAGGGCGATGAGTTCGAGGGTGTACGGCAGGACGGAGGAGAGCAGCGCGACTCCGAGGCCGAGCAGGACCGTCGACGGTACGAGGAGCTTGTCGCCCGCCTCCGCGATGCCGAACGGCAGGCTGAGGACGGCACCGAAGGCCATGGCCAGCGCGAGCCCGTCGGCCTGCGGGAAGCGGCGGCCGGTGCGGGCGCTGAAGACGATGTACGCGGCCCACATCGCGCCCGCGGCGAGCGCGAAGGCGCAGCCCACCGGGTCCAGGCGGTCGAAGCCGCCGCCGCTGAGCAGGACGACGCCGCCGAGGGCGAGCCCCGCCCAGAGCAGGTTCGCGGCCCGGCGTGAGGCGACGACCGAGAGGATGAGCGGGCCGAGGACCTCCAGGGTCACGGCGGCGCCCAGCGGGATCCGGTCGGCGGCCTGGTAGAAGAGGATGTTCATTCCGGCCATGGCGGTGCCGAAGGCGACGACGGTGCCCCAGTCGGCGCGGCCGTAGCCGCGGACCTTGGGCCGGCAGACGATCAGCAGGACGAGCGCGGCGAGCACGAGCCGCAGGGTGACGACGCCGAGGGCGCCGGCGCGGGGCATCAGGAGGACGGCGACGGCGGAGCCGAACTGCACGGAGAGCCCGCCCGCGACGACGAGGGCGACGGGCCCGAGGTGCCGGACGGCCTTCCCCCTCCCCGGCCCGGGAGCGCCGTCCACGACGCCGCTCGGCGGCTCGACGGCCATGGCGGCGGCCGGGGTCACATCCTTGACCGGACTGTCCACCGGGCTACTCCTCCTACAGGTCCACGCCTACATGACGTACACGACGTACACGTCGAAGACGACTGAATGGTTCACTGAACTAGACCCCCAGTTCAGAATAGTGCACTCCCACGCGACTGTCGCCACGATTCCCCTCCCACGCTACGAGCCCCCGCGCGGCACCGGAAATGCCGAATGCGCTGCGGTTATGCTCCGAAGACATGAGCATCGAGCTGCGTCACCTCCGCTGCTTCCTCGCCATCGCCGAGGAATCCAGCCTGACCAGGGCAGCCGCACGGCTCCACCTCACCCAGCCCGCCGTCTCCCGCACGCTGGCCGCCCTCGAACAACACCTCGGCGCCCGGCTCGTCGACCGCTCCACCCACCACCTCGCCCTCACCCCCGACGGCCGCGCCTTCCAGGACCGGGCGGCCGCGGCCCTCGCCGCCTTCGAGGCCGCCGTCGACCCGGCGAGGCTGCGCCACCGCCCCCTGCGCCTCGGGCACGCCTGGTCGGCGTTCGGCCCGTACACCACCCCGCTGCTCCGGCGCTGGCAGCGCGAACACCCGGAGACCCCGCTCGAACTCCTCCGCATCGACGACCGCACGGCCGGTCTCGCCCGCGGCGAGGTGGACGCGGCCCTGCTCAGGGGCCCGGTCGACGCGCCGGGCCTGGTCACCGAGGAGCTCGCCACGGAGGAGCGGGTCGCCGCACTGTCCGCCGACCACCCGCTCGCGGACCGGCCCCGGCTCACCCTCGGGGAGCTCACGGGGCAGACGGTCGTCCTCAACACCGTCTCGGGCACGACCACGCTCGCGCTCTGGCCCGCCACCGCCCGCCCGCAGGCCACCCTGACCGTCGCCAACACCGACGACTGGCTCACCGCGATCGCCGCCGGCCGGGGCATCGGCGTCTCCTCCGCCTCCACGGCCGCACTCCACCCGCACCCGGGCGTCGCCTACCGCCCCCTGCCCGACGCGCCGCCGCTACCGGTGGTCCTGGCCTGGCGGGACGCCTTCCCGCACCCGGCGACGGGCGCGCTGGTGGCGATGGCCAGGGAGATCGTCAGCGGGGAGTGAACGCCCCCACTGCCGGCTCATCGCCGAGGGCAACGAGGCACCTCGTGAGCCCCACCAGAAGCCCGCCCGAGACCCTCGCCCCTAGGGCGTGTGTCTAAAGTCCCGCCTGCCCGGCGGCGCCCGGCACGCACGCTCGCCGCGTTGTCGGGATCACCCCGATACATCCAGTATCGGGGTGATCCTCCGCCTTGCGATCGCACGCACCGGACACCACCGGGCCTGCCCTTCGGGCAGACGGCGCTACTTTCGACACACGCCCTAGAGCCCCTCCTCCAGGGCCTCCGCGAGGAGTTCCGCCAGGTGGTGGCCCCGGCGGTCCGTCAGGTCGGCGATCTGGGTGCGGCAGGAGAAGCCGTCCGCCAGGACCGCCGCTCCTTCCGGGGTCGCGCTGAGGGCCGGGAGGAGTTGGTCCTCGGCGCAGGCGACCGAGACCTCGTAGTGGCCCGGTTCGAAGCCGAAGTTGCCCGCCAGGCCGCAGCAGCCGCCCGCCAGGGTGCCCGTGAGGCCTGCGCGTTCGCGGAGGCGGCGGTCGGGGGCGTCGCCCAGGACCGCGTGCTGGTGGCAGTGGGTCTGGCCGGTGACCGGGCGGTCGACCCGGGGCGGGGACCAGTCGGGGGCCAGCTTCTCCAGGGCCTCGGCGAAGGTGAGGACGGAGGCCGCGAGGCGGGCGGCCCTGGGGTCGTCCGGCAACAGTTCGGGCAGGTCGGTGCGGAGGGTCGCCGCACAGGAGGGTTCGAGCACGACGACAGGCCGGTCCCCGACCCCATCCCCGGCACCGTCCCCGGCACCGTCTCCGGCCCCAGCACCAGCACCAGCACCAGCACCGATCACGTCCACGCCCCCGTCCCCGCCCCCGATCACGTCCAGCGTCCTGCGCATCACCTTCCGCGCCGCCCCCAGCCTCCCCGTCGACACGTACGTGAGGCCGCAGCAGACCCTCCCCGGCGGCAGCGCCACTCCCAGCCCCGCGTCCTCCAGGACCCGCACCGCCGCCCGGCCGACCTCCGGGGCCAGGTGGTTCGTGAAGGTGTCCGGCCACAGGGTCAGGGCCGCCGGGCGGCGCGAGCCGCGCTCGCCGAACCACGACACGAACGACCGGTCCGCCACCCTCGGCATCGTCCGCTCCGGCGTCACTCCGGCCAGGCGCGCCGCGAACGGCAGGCCCGTCGCCAGGTTCACGCCCCTCCCGAAGGTCGCCAGCCATCGGGGCAGCCCGCCCATGGTCCAGTGCGAGCGCGGCCGGCGCCATCGGCGCAGGCCCGCGTAGTGGCGGTCCAGGAACTCCGCCTTGTACGCGGCCATGTCGACGCCCACCGGGCAGTCGCTGCGGCAGCCCTTGCAGGACAGGCAGAGGTCGAGCGCCTCCCCGACCCCCTCCGAGCGCCAGCCGTCGGTGATCAGCTCGCCGAGCGCCATCTCGTGCAGCAGCCGCGCCCGCCCCCGGGTGGAGTGCTTCTCCTCCCCCGTCGCCCGGTACGAGGGGCACATCACCCCCGGACCCGGCCCCGTACCTGAACTCGGGGCGTCCGCACGGCACTTGGCGACTCCTACGCACCTCGCGGCGGCCCGTCCGATGCCCACCAGCGGAAGCCCCTCGAAGCGCAGCCCGGAGTCCAGCGGGTTCGGGCGGACCAGCATTCCGGGATTCAGGCCGCCGTCCGGGTCCCACACGTCCTTCACCGCGCCGAAGAGGCCGACGAGCTCCTCCCCGTACATCTTCGGCAGCAGCTCGGCCCGCGCCTGCCCGTCGCCGTGCTCTCCGGAGAGCGAGCCGCCGTGGGCGACCACGAGGTCCGCCACGGCCTCCGAGAAGCGGCGGAACTCGCGTACGCCCTTCCCCGTCCACAGGTCGAAGTCGATGCGGACGTGGACGCAGCCGTCCCCGAAGTGGCCGTACGGCACCCCCCGCAGCCCGAACTCACCGAGCAGGGAGCGGAATTCGCGCAGGTACGCGCCCAGCCGCGCCGGCGGCACCGCGCAGTCCTCCCATCCCGGCCACGCCTCCCCGCCCTCCGGCGTCCGCGTCGCGGTCCCCGCCGCGTCCTCGCGGATCCGCCAGAGTGCCCGCTGCCCGGCCGGGTCCCGCACCACGGCGGAGTCGAGGGCGTCCGCCGCCCGGACCAGGGCCGAGGCCGCCGCCGCCCCGTCCGTCTCCACGAACAGCCAGGCCCCGCCCCTGGGAAGTACGGCCGCACCGCCCCGGACGAGGTCGGCGGCCATGCCCTCCACGGTCAGCGGGCCGTACGGGAGCAGCCCCGCCGCCGCCTCGGCCGCCGCGCTCTCGTCCGGGTAGCCGAGGACGACGAGGACCGGGTCGGCCGGCAGCGGGACGAGCCGGACCGTCGCCTCCGTCACCACCCCGAGGGTCCCCTCGCTGCCGCAGAAGGACCGCGCCACGTCCACGCCCCGCTCCGGCAGCAGCGCGTCGAGGGCGTAGCCGGAGATCCGGCGCGGAAGGCCGGCCGGGTAGCCGGTCCGCAGCAGGGCGAGATGGCGGTCGACGAGCTCGCGGAGTCCGGGCGGCGCGCCCTGCCCGTCACGGCCCAGCGTCAACTCCGCTCCTCGGTACGTCACCACATCGAGCGAGCGCACATTGTCGGCCGTGGTGCCCCAGGCGACCGAGTGCGCCCCGCAGGCGTTGTTGCCGATCATGCCGCCGAGGGTGCAGCGGCTGTGCGTGGACGGATCGGGGCCGAAGGTCAGCCCGTACGGCCGTGCGGCCTCCCGCAGCCGGTCGAGGACGAGCCCCGGCCGTACGACGGCCGTGCGCTCCTCCGGGTCCAGGGAGACCAGCCCGCCCATGTGCCGTGTGAGGTCGAGCACCACGCCCGTACCGGTGGCCTGGCCGCCGATGGACGTGCCGCCGCCGCGCGCGACGACCGGCGTCCGGTGTGCCCGGCACACCTCCAGGACCGCCGCCACGTCGGCCGCGTCGCGCGGCGCGACCGTACCGACCGGCACCCGGCGGTAGTTGGAGGCGTCCATCGTCGTCAGGGCCCTCGCCGTGACGGAGAAATCGACCTCCCCGGCCACGGCGGCGCGCAGGTCGGCGGCGAGTTCGGACGCGTGCTCCTCGTGTGTTCCCACAAGGCCAGGATGTCTCAGAGCTCGTCTCATCGGGCGGACATCCCGCGACCGGGCCCTTCCGGAACCGATACTCTCCGCCTCGTGGCTGAGATCCGGATTCCCGCTGACATCAAGCCCGCCGACGGCCGTTTCGGCGCGGGCCCCTCCAAGGTGCGTACGGAGGCGCTGGACGCCCTGGCCGCGACCGGCACTTCCCTCCTCGGCACGTCCCACCGCCAGGCTCCGGTGAAGAACCTGGTCGGCGAGGTACGTACCGGCATCAGTGACCTCTTCTCGCTCCCCGAGGGCTACGAGGTGATCCTGGGCAACGGCGGCTCCACCGCCTTCTGGGACATCGCGACCCACGGTCTGATCGAGAACAAGTCGCAGCACCTCACCTTCGGCGAGTTCTCCTCGAAGTTCGCGAAGGCCGCCAAGCTGGCTCCCTGGCTTGCCGAGCCGACCGTGATCTCCTCCGACCCGGGCACGCACCCGGAGCCGGTGGCCGAGGCGGGCGTCGACGTCTACGCGTACACCCACAACGAGACCTCCACCGGTGTCGCCGCCCCGATCAAGCGGGTCGCCGGTGCCGACGAGGGCGCGCTCGTCCTGGTCGACGCGACCTCCGGCGCGGGCGGCCTGCCCGTGGACATCACCGAGACGGACGTCTACTACTTCGCCCCGCAGAAGTCCTTCGCCGCCGAGGGCGGCCTGTGGCTCGCGGCCTTCTCTCCGGCCGCCCTGGAGCGCGCCGCCCGTGTCCACGCCTCGGGTCGGCACATCCCGGAGTTCTTCTCGCTGCCGACGGCGATCGACAACTCGCTGAAGAACCAGACGTACAACACCCCGGCGCTCTCGACCCTCTTCCTGCTCAACGAGCAGCTGAAGTGGATCAACGGCCAGGGCGGTCTCGACTGGGCCGTGGCCCGGACGAAGGAGTCCTCGGACGCGCTGTACGGCTGGGCCGAGGACTCGAAGTACGCGTCGCCGTTCGTGACGGACGCGGCGAAGCGCTCGCAGGTCATCGGCACGATCGACTTCGCGGACGAGGTCGACGCGGCGGCGGTCGCCAAGGTGCTGCGCGCCAACGGGATCGTGGACACGGAGCCGTACCGCAAGCTGGGCCGCAACCAGCTGCGCATCGCGATGTTCCCGGCGGTCGACCCGGCGGACGTGCGCGCCCTGACGGCCTCCATCGACTACGTGATCGAGAAGCTGTAACACCCGGTTTTGAACGAGGGCCCGGCGTCGGACACGGTCGACGCCGGGCCCTCGTGCGTCACCGGCCGAGTGCCTGGTGGCGGCGGACCGCGAGCGGCGGGAAGACCGCCGTGAGCGCGAGCGTATGGACAGCCGGTGGAGCCGGTGGAGCCGGTGGAGCCGCCGGAGCCGGTGGACTCAGCCCAGCTGCGACTTCACGTGGTCGAGCACCGCGACGAACTCCTCGGTCGGCGAGAACTCCACGACGTCGACGTCCTCAAGCGCCTCGGGGGCATGGCCGGGGCCCCAGTAGTAGGCCTGCCCGGCCTCGTAGATCTCCTCGCCGTCGGCGGTCCGCATCCTGATCCGGCCCTTGAAGAGGTACCCCCAGTGGGGGCACTGGCACAGATCGCCCTCCAGGCCCTTGAGCGCCGGCCCCATGTCGGTGCCTGCGGGAAGGTGGATGAAGGCGGCGCTCAGGCCCCCGCCGACGTCCTTGACGCGCAGGTCCACGCCGCCGCCCTCCAGGACGACGGGGGTGGTCTCGCGGGTGGTTGCCGTCATGACTCCTCCACGGCCGATCCGGTCCCGGTCCACGGTTCTCCGGCCCTCTGGCCATCTGGCTCTCGGGCTCTCCGGCGCTCCGGCTCTCCGGCCTCCTTCCAGTCTCGCCCCGTCGGCGCGCCGGGTCGACGCGGGCGCCGGACGGGGCGGGGAACCGCAGGTCAGCGGCGCAGCAGGCGCTTGAAGCCGAGGACGAGGACGGTGGCGCCGGCGAGGACCAGGAAGCCGACGGTCGCGTTGCCGCCCTGACCGTCCTTGTCCTGCGCCGTCGGGGACTCCGGCGCGCCGGGGGCCTGGGAGGAGGCCCCGCCCGAGGGGTCCGACGGGTCGGAGGGGTCGGAGGGGGTGCCCGAGGGCCGGCCGTCCGTCTCCCGGTCGACCCGCACCACCTTGCTGCTCGTGCCCTCCGAGCCGAACATGAACGCCGAGCCGTCCGTCGTGTACGTCACCGACTCCGCCTGCCCCTGGAAGGGGGCCCCGACCCCGGTGCCCCCGTCGCCGAGACGTCCGTCCTTCCACGCGTACTCCTTCGCGCTGAAGTAGCCGCGCAGGACGAGCCGTCCGCCGTCCGGGGAGAAGGCGCCGTCGGTCACCCACGGCACGTCGTCGACGCGCCGGAAGACGTTCGTGCCGGACGAGGAGAGCCGCTCGGGGCCCGCGTAAAGTCCGCCGCCGTCCTGGTTCTTGCTCGCGATGTACACCCGGCCGGTCTTCGGATGGACCATCAGGGCCTCGGCGTTGCGCGGCCCGTCGGCGTACTTCACGACGTACTGCTTCGCCGACACCTTCTGGTCCTTGAGGGTCTTCGGCTCGGGGAAGCGGTAGATCCAGACGTGGTCCCAGGAGCCGTCGAGGTTGTCGCCGATGTCGCCGACGTAGATGTCGCCGTCCGGGCCGACCGCGATCGCCTCCATGTCGCGGGGGGTCCCGACGCCCTCCATCGTCAGGGTCGCGACGGTCTCGCCCGTACGGGAGTCGATGCCGTAGATCAGGGACGCGTCCTGGTCGTTGTGCGTCCAGTAGATCCCGGGGTGGGCCCGGCTCGCGGCGAGGCCGCTGGACTCGGTGATCCGGGGGTCCGCGATCGTGAAGTCCCGGTCGGGGTCCTGCCCTTCGGCACGGGCATGACCGGCGGGGAGCAGCACCAGGGCCGCCGCCGCGCCGAGGGCGCACAGAGCAGTTCGCATGGACTCAAGCCTGCCACGACCCCCGGGAAACCCGATTGACCAGCGGCGGAGCCGCTGTCATGGTCGCGTGCATGCCCACTTTCACCGCGCCCGACGGCACGGAACTCACGTACCACGTCTCCGGTTCCCTCCCCGGCTCCGGCGCCCCGCTCCTCTGTCTGCCCGGCGGTCCGATGCAGGACTCCGCCTACCTCGGGGACCTGGGCGGACTCGCCGCCCACCGTCAGGTGATCCGGCTCGACCTGCGGGGCACGGGCGCCTCCGCGGTGCCGGACGACCCGTCCTCGTACCGCTGCGACCGGCTGGTCGAGGACGTGGAGGCGCTGCGCGCGCACCTGGGCCTCGACACCGTTGACCTCCTGGGCCATTCGGCGGGGGCGAACCTGGCCGCGCTGTACGTGACCCGGCACGCGGAGCGGGTCCGCCGGCTCGTGCTGGTCACGCCGGGCACGGCGGCGGTGGCGCTCGACACGGCGCCGGAGGAGCGGCTCGCGGCGGCGCGGCTGCGGAGCGCGGAGCCGTGGTTCGGGCCGGCGTACGCGGCCCTGGAGGAGGTCACGGCGGGGCGCGGGACCGCCGAGTCCTTCCAGGCGGTCGCGCCCTTCTTCCACGGGAGCTGGGACGAGGCGGCGCGGGAGCGGCACGCGGAGAGCGGCCGGCAGCGGAACGGCGAGGCGGCGGGGGTCTACGGGAGCGAGGGCGCGTTCCAACCGGAGGCGACGCGCGCGGTGTTCGCGGAGTTCGGGCGTCCGGTGCTCGTCGTCGCCGGGGAGGGCGACGCGAACACGCCGGTGCCGACGGCCGGCGCGTACGCGGAGCTGTTCCCGAAGGCCGGGCTCGCCGTCCTGGACGGGGGCGGGCACTTCCCGTGGCACGACGACGCGAAGTGGTTCACGGAGACGGTCGACGCCTTCCTGGGGTAGGCCCCCCCTGAGGCCTTGAGCCCTGACTGAGCCCTGAGGCCTTGAGCCCGAGCCCTGAGGCCCGAGGCCCGAGGCCCCGAGGTGGGCGCGGCTGCGCGGGTGATCCGTGTCCCGGATCACGTCGCAGCTCCGGGGAGCGGTCCGCGATGATGTGACCATGCGTTTTCTGTTCGTCGGCGACAGCATGACCATCGGGCGCGTCGGCGACTGGACCTGGCGCCATCGGATGTGGCAGCACCTGGAGGCCACACTTCCGGGCGGGTACGAGATCGTCGGCCCGCGCACCGGTCTCTACGACCCGACGGCCGCCGACGACCCCAACGGCGTCGAGGCCTACGCCGACCCCGCCTTCCCCGCCCCCGCCCGGCGCCATCTGGCCGGCTGGGGCGAGGGCTGGCTGCACATGGCGCCCGTGATCGGCGAGACCGTCACGGCGACCGGTGCGGACGTGCTGCTGATCTCGCTGGGCCTGATCGACCTGGGCTTCTACACGAACAGCGACCAGACCGAGGAGAACGTCCGCGCGTTCGTCGCGGCGGCCCGCGCCGCCAACCCGCGCGTACGGGCCGTGCTCCTGCCGGTCATCCCGAACGTCCGCGCCGGGTACGACGCCCCCTTCGCCGCCGAGTGCGCCCGCTTCAACGAGCTCCTCGCGAAGGCGGTCGCCGACCTGGACACGGCGGCCTCGCCGCTCCTCCTGGCGACGGTCCCGGAGTCGTACGACCTCGACACGGACACCTACGACGGCACGCACCCGGGCCCGAGCGGCGAGCACAAGCTGGCCGCCGCCTTCGCCACGGCGATGCACCAGGCCTGGGGGCTGGGCGGCCCGTACCGCCACTGACCGCGGCGGCGGCTTCAGGCGGCGCGGGTGAGGCGGTTGGCGAAGGTCGAGACCGTGTACGTACCGATGCCGAGGACGACCTCCAGGGCGTTGCGGCGGGTGTAGCCGTGGGACTCGAAGGCCGCGAGCTCCTCGTCGGTGACCGCGCCCGAGGAGGCGAGCACCTGGAGGGTGAAGAGGCGGACGGCGGCGAGGCGTTCGGGGGCGGGGGCGGGGCCGAGGGCGGCCATCTTGGCCTCGTGCATGTCGACGCACAGGTGGCACTGGTTGCGGGCGGCGACGGTGAGGATCACGGTCTCGCGGGAGTGTGGGTCGAGGGTCGTGGACTCGAAGATCTCGCTGAGCCCGAGGAAGCCGTTCAGGGTCTCCGGCGACTCCTTGAGGAGGGCGACGGCGTTGGCGGTGCGGGCGGACAGATCTACGGTTGCGGTCAAGGCATCTCCTGGCGGATCACGGTAGGATCGACAACATGGTTGACCATGTCGATGGAGAAAAAGTAAACCAGGTTGTCGATCGGGGCAAGGGGGAACCGGGTCCCGGTTTCGAGCTGCCCCTGCTCCTCTTCGGCGGCTTCCGCACCCTCATCGACCGGCTCCACGCCCGTCTCGCCGCCGAGGGCCACCCCGACCTGCGCCCCGCCCACGGCTTCGCCATGCAGGCCATCGGCGCCCGGGGCGCCACCGCCAGCGACATCGGGCGGCGCCTCGGCGTCTCCAAGCAGGCCGCCGGCAAGACCGTCGACCGGCTGCTCGCCCTCGGCTACGCGGACCGCGCCGACGACCCCGCCGACGCGCGCCGCAAACTCGTCCACCTCACCCCGCGCGGCCGCGCCGCCCTCGCCCGCTCCGCCGCGATCTTCGACGAACTGCGGGCGGAATGGGTCGCGGCCCTCGGCGCGGACCGCGTCCAGGACATCGAGACCGCCCTGCGGAACGTCGTCCCCGCGGAGACGGCGTTCCGTCTGGACGCCACGAGCTGGCTCGGCGGCGCCTGAAAGGCTCACCAGGTCACCGCCGAGCAGCACCGGACGGCACCGGACGGCACCGGACGGCACCGGACGGCACCGGCCAACCGAACGGCACCGACTACCAGGCGAAGGCCTCCGGGGACGGGCCCGGGCCCGGGAAGATCTCGTCCAGGCCGGACAGGACCTCCTCGCTCAGCTCCACCTCCAGGGCGCGCAGCGCGCTCGTCAGCTGCTCGGGGGTGCGCGGGCCGACGATCGGACCCGTCACGCCCGGGCGGGTGAGCAGCCACGCGAGGGCCGTCTCCCCCGGCTCCAGACCGTGCTTGTCGAGCAGGTCCTCGTAGGCCTGGAGCTGCGCCCGCGCCGCCGGGTCGGCGAGCACGGCCGCCGCGCGGCCCTCCGAGCGGCGCTTGCCCTGCGCCTCCTTCTTCACGACCCCGCCCAGCAGACCGCCGTGGAGCGGGGACCACGGGATGACCCCGAGGCCGTACTCCTGGGCCGCCGGGATCACCTCCATCTCCGCGCGCCGCTCGAAGAGGTTGTAGAGGCACTGCTCGCTGACCAGTCCGACCGAGCCGCGCCGGGCGGCCGTCTCGTTGGCCTGGGCGATCTTGTAGCCGGGGAAGTTGGAGGAGCCGGCGTAGAGGACCTTGCCCTGCTGGATCAGGACGTCGACGGCCTGCCAGATCTCGTCGAAGGGCGTCGAACGGTCGATGTGGTGGAACTGGTAGACGTCGATGTAGTCGGTGCCGAGCCGCTTGAGGCTGGCGTCGACGGCCCGGCGGATGTTGAGCGCCGAGAGCTTGTCGTGGTTGGGCCAGGCCTCGCCTTCGGGGCCCATGTTCGCGTAGACCTTGGTGGCGAGGACGGTCCTGTCGCGGCGGCCGTCGCCCTTGGCGAACCAGGAGCCGACGATCTCCTCCGTCCGCCCCTTGTTCTCGCCCCAGCCGTAGACGTTGGCGGTGTCGACGAAGTTGAGCCCCGCGTCCAGCGCCGAGTCCATGATGGCGTGGCTGGTGGCTTCGTCCGTCTGGGGTCCGAAGTTCATCGTCCCGAGGACGAGGCGGCTGACCTTGAGTCCGGTGCGTCCGAGCTGCGTGTACTCCATGGGGGTCAAGCCAACTGCTTCGAGTCCGCTCGAAGCAAGGGGGTTCCCACGGAGTGGCGGCCCGGTACGGGCGGCCGGCCGTCGGCTACTGGCTGGTCACCGATGCCACCGCGATGATCGCGAACATCAGTACGAGCACGCCGGCCATGATGCGGTTACGGGTCTTAGGGTCCACCCGTCGAGGTTAACCCGACCGCGCCTCGCGCCCCTCAAGGGGCCAGCCGTCGACCTTCTCGTACCGCGGCTGCTCACCCCGCACCCCGCTCACCGGCAGGTTCGACCGTACGAGCGCCAGCTCGGCCACCTGCCAGCGGCCGCCCTCGAAGGAGTCGAGCTCCCCGACGAACGGACGCAGGTCGACCTCGTCCGTCCGCGCCCGGGCGAGCGTCAGATGCGCCTGGTAGCGACGGTGCTCCTCCATCGCGACCCCGGCCCGGCGCGCGGCGGCGTCGGACCGCTCGGCGAGCAGCCGCAGGTCGTCCAGATCCCCGGCGACCCCGGTCCACAGGGCGCGCCGCCCGAAGTGCCCGCCGCCGTGCAGCCGCAGCGGGAACGGCGGGGTGCGGTGCGCGGCCCTGGCGAGCCGGACGCGCAGCTCGGGCAGCAGCTCCTCGTCGACCTCGCCCATGAAGGCGAGCGTGAGGTGCCACGCGGGCCGCGAGGTCCAGCGGAGCCCGTCGGCGCCTGGCAGCCGGTGCAGTCGGTCCGTGACGTGTCCGAGCTCGGTCAGCTGCTCGGGGGGCGGCAGGACGGCGGCGAACAGTCTCATGGGACAAGTCTGTCAGGAGACCCGGCCGGACCGGGTCTCCATGCCCCTGTGCCCCCTCGCGGTCAGAAGAGCTGGTTGTACGCCGTCTCGACGGGGGCGACCCCGGTCTGGGTGGTGGACCGCGGCGTGAACGGAACCTTGTAGTCGCCCGTACCGGGGTAGAAGTAGGTCGCGCCCGCCGGCGTCCGGGCGTAGACGTCGGGTCGGCCGTCCTTGTTGCCGTCGCCGATGCCGACGATGTCGGCGTACACCTGCCAGCCGCCACCGATCCGCGTCCGCGGCGCGAACGTGCCGTCGCCCTTGCCGAGGTACGTCCAGAGCACGCCGTCCTTGTCGCGGGCGACGAGGTCTCCGGTCGGGTTGCCGCCGATCTGGCCGGTGGCGGTGAGCTGGTTGTAGATCCCCCAGCCGTACCCGATCTTCTTGCGCGGCTCGTACGGAGCCGTGACCGAGCCGGTCGCCTTGTAGAGGTAGAGGTCGCCCGCCTTGTCGACGGCGACGAGGTCGGCACGCCCGTCACCGGTCAGGTCGCTGCCGCCGGTGAACTGGGTGTACGTGTTCCACCCGCCGCCGATCCGCACCCGGGACTCGAGGCCGCCGCTGTACGGGCTTTTGGCAGCGCGCCCGCGGTGGAGCCAGAGGACCCCGTCCCGGTCGCGGGTGACCAGGTCGGCGACGTTCGAACCGGCGATGTCGCCGGCGGACTCGACCCGGTCGTAGACGTTCCAGCCGCTCCGCCCGGAAGTGTGGTTGGGCAGCGGGACGAGCCGCCCCGTCGCGTCGTCCCAGCGCGTGCTGATCTGGTCGAGGTCGCCGTTCTCGTCCCGCGCCATCAGGTCCGGCGCCCCGTTGTCGTCGAAGTCGTGCGCCTTGGGGGTGCGGGCCACGGTGAGGGTGCCGGAGGTGGTGACCGACGGCATCCCGTTCCACGGCCTGGCGGTCACCGTCCACTCGTACGCGCCGTTGGGGGCGGACTTCGGCGTCCGGGTGAAGGCGTCCGTCACCTCGCCGGTCCAGTCGAGCCCGAGGGATCCGTCCGGGTAGGCCCCGGAGCCGGACACGGGCCGGACGACCGTCCGGAACTCCTCCTCCGTCACCTTGCTCCTCAGCACGACGGTGAGGTCCGCCCTCGCCGTGGAGAACTTCCAGGACAGACGGGCCCTGGCGACTCCGTCCAGGTCGACGGTGGCCGGGGCACCTCCGACGTACGCCAGGGGGGCGGCGCCGTCGTTCGGTTCGCCGGTGGAGGCGATCAGCTCGGCCGCCGGCTTCCCGTCCGCGCCGACCGACACCCGGTAGACGCCCGCGCCGTCGGCGGCCGTGACGCCGAGGACGAGCAGGGTGCCGTCGGGACCCTTGGTGGCGTGGGTGGCGTGGTCGAGAAGCTTGACGGTCGACCCGTCCTTCAGGGAGAGCGCCGAGAAGGCGTGCCACTCGGTGGCGTTCCCCGTGGTGGCTCCCCACGTGAACCAGTCGCCCAGCAGACCGCCGGTGATCTCCGCCCGGGCGTCGGAACCCAGCGGGGTCTTCCGGACCTCGCTCTGCCCCCGCACCGCCGTGGCGAGGACCAGCTTGCCGTCCGCCCCCTCCGTCCAGGCCACGTGGGTCGGCGAGAGGAAGGAGTCCCTCGGGAGCGGACTCGGCATGCCGGGGTCAGGGGCCATCCGGTATCTGCCGTCGACCCGCGCGCCGACCAGGTCGACGACGAAGGCCTCGTCGACGCTGTGCGCCACCGCCGTGCCGGGCAGGGTGTCGGGCATCCATTCGGGGCCGAGGTACGTGTCGCCCACCATGCGGACGGTCGGCTTCCCGCCGACGACGTCGATCAGCTTCAGCGTCTGGTCGCCGCTGCTCACCAGGAGCGTCGAACCCACGGCGCCGCCGACGCGCCCGTGGGTCTCCGTGCTCTCCCTCAGGTCGAAGGTGACGGGCGCGGCGCCCGTCGCCATGTCGTACACCTTCACGATCGAGGTGTAGATCTCCTCGGCCCCGGCCTCCGCCACCTCGCGCGCGACCACGACGATGTCCGAGCCCGGGCCGGAGCCGAAGACGTACTCGCCCTCGCTCTTCGCGATGACCTTCGACGCCCCGTCCGCGTAGCTGGTCCAGCGCGCCGTACCCTCGGCGTCCTGCGAGAGGAAGCCGGTCGTCCCGGCGCCGAGCAGCTTGCCGCCCGAGGCCAGGAACGGCACCGGGGCCGGCGCGGCGGTCCGGGCCGCGGACACGGCCACGGGCGCGGCGGGGCCCGGCCCGGGCGCCGCGGACGCGGCCGGGACGGTGAGCGAAGCGGCGGTCACCGCGGTGAGCACGACGCCGACCGAGATCGCCAGACGCCGACGGCTCGTAGTGGTACGCAAGGTGTGTTCCTCCCCCCAACCCGATGGATACACCGGGTACGACCCCCCACCCTCTCGAAGGGTTGTACGGATCATGGAAATCGCGGCGACTAGCCTCGGGCGGATGGAGATCACCATCAGGAAGGCCGGGGAGGACGACCTCCCCGCGATACTCGCGGTACTCGACAGCGCCGTGGCGTGGCTCAACGGCAAGGGGATCACCGCCCAGTGGGGCACGGAGCCGTTCTCCGCACGCCCGGCGGCGGTGCAGCAGGTCGAGGACACGCTCGCCGAGGGCGACCCGTGGATCGTCGAGATCGACGGCGTACCGGCGGGGACGATGACACTGACCCCGCACCCGGGCAAGCACGTGCCGCGGGCGGACGAGCCCGAGGTGTACGTACGGCTCCTCGCGACCGACACGCGGTTCCACGGCCACGGGGTGGGGGCGGCGCTCCTCGCCCACGCGGTGGAGGAGACGCGGCGGCAGGGGGTGTCGCTGCTGCGGGTGGACTGCTTCGCGGGCAGCGAGGGCCGGCTGATCGCGTACTACGAGGGCCAGGGCTTCACCCGCACGGAGGCCTTCGCGGTCGGCGACTGGGAGGGGCAGATCCTGGAGCGGCGGGTCTGAGCGACACGCATGGGCTCCGGGGTGTGCCCACCCGTTCCGCACCGCGGAACGAATGCCACACCCCGGACGGGCCCTACGCCGCCGTCGCCAGCCGCTCGCGCGCCACGAAGCGGAGTTGCGGGTGGCCGTCGCGCCAGGCGAAGGCCATCCTCAGGCCGCCGACCTTCGCCAGGACCAGGCCGACGACACCGGCCGCGGCCAGCGAGATCGCGCCGCCCGTCGCGAAGCCGGCGCGGGCGCCGTACGTGTCGGTGATCCAGCCGAGGAGCGGCGCCCCGATCGGGGTGCCGCCGGCGAAGACCATCATGTAGAGGCTCATCACGCGGCCCCGCATGGCCGGGTCGGTCGCCATCTGGACGGCCGAGTTCGCGGTGACGTTGACCGTGAGGCCGATCATGCCGATCGGGACGAGCAAGAGCGCGAACAGCCAGAACGCCGGCGACAGCGCCGCCGCGATCTCCAGGACGCCGAAGACCGCCGCCGCGACGACCAGCATCCGCAGCCGGGTCGAGCCGCGGCGGGCCGCCGCCAGGGCGCCCACGAGCGAGCCGGCCGCCATCAGGGTGTTGAGGAAGCCGTACGTACCGGCGCCGACATGGAAGACCTCCTCCGAGAAGGCGGTCAGCCAGATCGGGAAGTTGAACCCGAAGGTGCCGATGAAGCCCACGAGGACGATCGGCCAGATCAGGTCCGGCCGCCCGGCCACGTATCGCAGGCCCTCCCTCAGCTGGCCCTTGCCGCGCGGGGCGCGCTCCACCTTGTGGAGTTCGCTCGTCCGCATGAGCAGGAGGCTCACGAGCGGGGCGAGGAAGGAGAGGCCGTTGAGGAGGAAGGCCCAGCCGCTGCCGACTCCGGCGATGAGGACACCGGCGACGGCGGGGCCGACGAGCCGCGCGGACTGGAAGTTCGCAGAGTTCAGGGAGACGGCGTTGCGCAGCTGGTCCGGGCCGACCATCTCGGAGACGAAGGACTGCCGGGCCGGGTTGTCGACGACCGTCACCATGCCCAGGAGGAAGGCGATCAGGTAGACGTGCCAGACCTGGATGGAGCCGGAGAGGGTGAGGACGGCGAGCGCGAGGCCGCAGAGTCCGAGGGCGGCCTGGCTGAAGAGGAGCAGGGTGCGCTTGGGGTAGCGGTCGGCGATCACACCGCCGTACAGCCCGAAGAGCAGCATCGGCAGGAACTGCAGTGCCGTGGTGATGCCGACGGCGGCGGCCGAGCCGGTGAGGCTCAGGACCAGCCAGTCCTGGGTGATGCGGGCCATCCACGTACCGGTGTTGGAGACGATCGCTCCGGTGAAGAACAGCCGGTAGTTACGGATCTTGAGCGAGGAGAAGGTTTCCCCCCGCCCACGGGTCTTGAGGGTGGGTTGATGGACGGGTGCGGAGTCTGCTCCGGGTCCCGTACTCAAAGTGCGTTCGCCTCCTCGGCTGGGGTTCTAGAGGTGTGCGAGCTTCTCCAGGACCGGGGCGGCGGCGCGAAGCTTGGCCCATTCGTCCTCGTCCAGGCCTTCGGCGAGGGAGGCGAGCCAGGCGTTCCGCTTGCGGCGGGACTCTTCGAGCATGGCCTCGGCCTGCTCGGTCTGGCGGACCACCTTCTGCCGACGGTCGTCGGGGTGCGGCTCCAGCAGGACCAGTCCCTTGGCTTCGAGCAGCGCGACGATGCGGGTCATCGACGGAGGCTGGACGTGCTCCTTGCGGGCCAGCTCACCGGGGGTGGCGGAGCCGCAGAGCTTCAGGGTGCCGAGCACCGACATCTCGGTGGGGCTCAGCGACTCGTCGACGCGCTGGTGCTTGAGGCGTCGGCTGAGTCGCATGACGGAGGAGCGGAGCGCGTTCACGGCCGCAACGTCGTCGGCAGTGCCGTGGGACAGGTCTGGCATGTTTGTTAGCCTAACTCATTACTCTGCCTAAATACCAACGGGAACGCGCCGACGTCGCACGGATCACACCGAACTCGCACGAACCACTCACAGGGACCACTCCCACGGACACCCCCGCGGACCACTCCCACAACACCGGCAGCACCGGCAACGCCGAGGCGGGAAGGTCACGCTTCGGCATCCATGTATCACCCAAATGAGTGAGTCGGATCCGGAAAGTGACGCAAAGACGCCCCGGCTGCCCCGACCCTGAACGACATGGGATCGACAGTGCTCAGCCTGCGCATCGACGGTGAGCTGCTCGACCGGCTCAGGAGTCACGCCGCGAAAAGAGGAATGAGCGTCCAGGACTATGTCGTCCGGACGCTCATTCGGGAGGATTTCGACGAGCGGTTCAAGACCGCCGTCGACGAGACGGAGAAGTTCTACGGGCCGGAGTCAGCCGGGCCCGAGGATCACGTGAGGCCGAGCGCCGGCATCGCGTAGTAGAAGACGAAGACCGCCGACACCACGTACATGGCCACCGGGACCTCACGGCCTCGGCCGGCCGCCAGTCGCAGCACGCTGAAGGCGATGAAGCCGATGCCGATGCCGTTCGTGATCGAGTACGTGAACGGCATCATCATCATCGCCAGGAACGCCGGCACCGCGATGGTGTAGTCGCTCCAGTCGATGTCCTTGATCGAGCCGGCCAGGATCAGGAAGCCGACCGCGAGCAGCGCGGGCGTGGCCGCCTGCGACGGGACCATCGTCGCGAGCGGCGTGAGGAAGAGCGCGATCGAGAAGAGACCGCCGGTCACGACCGAGGCGAGGCCCGTACGCGCGCCCTCGCCGACGCCCGCCGTGGACTCCACGAAGCAGGTGTTGGCCGAGGAGGAGGTGGCGCCGCCGGCCGCGACCGCCAGGCCGTCGACGAGCAGGACCTTGTTGATGCCGGGGAGGTTGCCGTCCTTGTCCATCAGCTTGGCCTCGTCGCCGACGCCGAGGATCGTGCCCATGGCGTCGAAGAAGCAGGACAGCAGCACGGTGAAGACGAAGAGGACGCCGGTCAGCAGACCGACCTTCTCGAAGCCGCCGAAGAGGCTGACCTCGCCGACCAGGCCGAAGTCGGGCGAGGCGACGGGGTTGCCCGGCCACTCCGGGGTGGTGAGACCCCAGGAGGGGACGGTCGCGACCGCGTTGATCACCATGGCCACGACCGTCATCGCGACGATCGAGATCAGGATGGCGCCCGGCACCTTGCGGATGATCAGGGCGAGGGTGAGCAGGGTGCCCAGGATGAAGACGAGGACCGGCCAGCCGGTGAGGTGACCGTCGCTGCCGAGCTGGAGCGGGACGGTGGTGTGCGCGGCGTCGGGGATGCGGGAGACGAAGCCCGAGTCGACGAGGCCGATGAGCATGATGAAGAGGCCGATGCCGATCGCGATGCCCTTGCGCAGGCCGACCGGGACGGCGTTCATGACGCGCTCGCGCAGACCGGTCGCGACGAGCAGCATCACGACGATGCCGGCGAGGACGACCATGCCCATCGCGTCCGGCCAGGACATCTTCGGCGCGAGCTGGAGCGCGACGACCGTGTTGACGCCGAGGCCGGCGGCGAGGGCGATCGGGACGTTGCCGATGACTCCCATGAGGAGCGTCGAGAAGGCCGCCGTGAGGACGGTCGCGGTGACGAGCTGACCACCGTCGAGCTGGTGCCCGTACATGTCCTTGGCGCTGCCGAGGATGATCGGGTTCAGCACGATGATGTAGGCCATCGCGAAGAAGGTGGCGAAACCGCCCCGGACCTCGCGGGCGACGGTCGACCCGCGCTCGGAGATCTTGAAGAAGCGGTCGAGGCCCGAGCTCGGCTGCGGGGAGACAGGCTCGGGGGATGTGGCCTTGGCGGTGGCCGTGGTGCTCATGGGGGTTCCTCTTCGGAAGAAGTCCTTTTGGCGGTTCATACGAGGGAAACCCGCCGGAGGCAAACCGTTTCAGTATGAACACATGAGCGAGCGAGCGTCTATCTCCGCGCGTAGACAACAATTCCCGACACCTAGACTGAGCCGTATGGCGAAGTGGACACCGAAGCACGAGGCACCCGAGCCCCTCGAAGGGCCCGTCGTCGCCACCATCACCGGCGGCACGATCCTCTGGTTCGCCCTCTTCCTCGTCCAGCTCCCCTTCTACGGCTGGTTCGACGACCGGGACCTGACCTGGTGGGTGTGGACCTGCCTGGCCGGCGGCGGGCTCGGCCTGATCGGCATCTGGTACGTACGGGGTCGGGACGCGGCGATCAAGCGGCACGAGGCGGCACGGACGGCGGAGGCCGCGGGGACGAGCGCGGCGGGGGCGACATCGGCGGACGAGACCACCCCGGGCGCGTAACACCCGCGTAGGACGAGGCCACCCCGGGCGCGTAGCACCCGCACAGCACCCGCACAGCACCCGCGTAGCACCCGCGTAGCACCCGCGTAGCACCCGCGTAGCACCCGCGTAGCACCCGCGTAGCACCAAGGGACCATTCCCCTCCTCCCCCGGTCCGATCTTCGCCCTCCTCGGCAGGTGAGCGGCCCGTTCCGGTCGTACCGTCGAGAACATGACTCAGCGGGCGAAGATCGACACGGACGGCGGCGTGGCCGAGGCGGTGGAACCGCCCGTCGTGCACCACCCGGCCGGCCTCACCTCCGCCGAGGTCGCCGAGCGCGTCGCACGCGGCGAGGTCAACGACGTACCCGTACGCAGCTCCCGCTCCACCGTCGACATCGTCCGCGGCAACGTCTTCACCCGCTTCAACGCGATCATCGGCGTGCTGTGGGTGATCATGTTCTTCGTCGCGCCGATCCAGGACAGCCTCTTCGGCTTCGTGATCATCGCCAACACCGGCATCGGCATCATCCAGGAGCTCCGCGCCAAGAAGACCCTCGACGGGCTGGCCGTCATCGGCGAGGCGAAACCGACCGTCCGCCGTGACGGGGTCACCGCCGAGCTCTCCACCTCCGAGATCGTCCTCGGCGACCTGATCGAGCTCGGCCCCGGGGACAAGGCCGTCGTCGACGGTGTCGTCGCCGAGGCCGACAGCCTGGAGATCGACGAGTCGCTCCTCACCGGCGAGGCCGACCCCGTCGTGAAACAGCCCGGCGACCCGGTCATGTCCGGCTCGTTCGTGGTCGCGGGCGGCGGCGCCTTCACCGCCACCAAGGTCGGCCGCGAGGCCTACGCCGCCCAGCTGGCCGAGGAGGCCTCCCGCTTCACCCTCGTCCACTCCGAACTGCGCAGCGGCATCTCCACGATCCTCAAGTACGTGACGTGGATGATGATCCCGACCGCGATCGGGCTGATCATCAGCCAGCTCGTCGTCAAGGACAACGACCTCAAGGACTCGATCGCCCGCACGGTCGGCGGCATCGTCCCGATGATCCCCGAGGGCCTCGTCCTCCTCACCTCCGTCGCCTTCGCCATCGGCGTCATCCGCCTCGGCCGCAAACAGTGCCTCGTCCAGGAACTCCCGGCCATCGAGGGCCTCGCCCGCGTCGACGTCGTCTGCCTCGACAAGACGGGCACGCTCACCGAGGGCGGCATGGACGTCACGGAGCTCCGGCCCCTCAACGGCGCGGACGAGGCGTACGTACGGAAGGTGCTCGGCGCCCTCGGGGAGTCCGACCCGCGCCCGAACGCCTCCCTCCAGGCGATCGTCGACGCCTACCCGGACTCGGTGGACTGGCGCTGCACGGAGTCGCTCCCCTTCTCGTCGGCGCGGAAGTACAGCGGCGCGGCCTTCAGCGAGGGGAACGGCGAGAGCTCGACGTGGCTGCTCGGCGCCCCGGACGTCCTGCTCCCCGCCGGGGACCCGACCCTCACCGAGATCGACCACCTCAACGAACAGGGCCTCCGGGTCCTCCTCCTCGCCCGTACGACCCACGAACTCGACGACCCCGTGGTCGCCACCGACGCCCGCCCGACCGCCCTCGTCGTCCTGGAACAGCGGCTACGGCCGGAGGCCGCCGACACCCTCGCCTACTTCGCCGACCAGAACGTCACCACGAAGATCATCTCGGGCGACAACGCGGTCTCGGTGGGCGCGGTGGCCGGACAGCTCGACATGCCCGGCGCCGAGAACACGGTGGACGCCCGCACCCTCCCCACCGACCGGGAGGAGATGGCGAAGGTCCTGGACGCGAACGCGGTCTTCGGCCGGGTCTCCCCGCAGCAGAAGCGGGACATGGTGGCCGCGCTCCAGTCCCACGGCCACACGGTCGCCATGACGGGCGACGGCGTCAACGACGTCCTCGCCCTCAAGGACGCCGACATCGGCGTCTCGATGGGCTCGGGCTCGGAGGCGACGAAGGCCGTCGCCCAGATCGTCCTCCTGAACAACTCCTTCGCGACCCTGCCGTCGGTGGTGGCCGAAGGCCGCCGGGTGATCGGCAACATCACCCGCGTAGCCACCCTCTTCCTCACCAAGACGGTCTACTCGGTCCTCCTGGCCGTCCTGGTGGTCTGCTCCCAGGTCGAGTACCCCTTCCTCCCCCGCCACCTCACCCTCCTCTCCACCCTGACGATCGGCGTCCCGGCCTTCTTCCTCGCGCTCGCCCCCAACAAGGAACGGGCGAAGCCGAACTTCGTACGCCGGGTGATGCGGTACGCGATCCCCGGCGGCGTCATCGCGGCGGCGGCCACCTTCGCCACGTACCTCCTCGCCCGCCACCACTACACCGGCGAAGGCGCCCTGGAAGCGGAGACCAGCGCGGCCACGCTCACCCTCTTCCTGGTCTCCATGTGGGTCCTGGCGATCATCGCCCGCCCCTACACGTGGTGGCGCCTCACCCTGGTCGCCACGATGGCCGGCGCCTTCCTCCTCGTCCTCGTCGTCCCCTGGCTCCAGGACTTCTTCGCCCTGAAACTGGTCGGCACGACGATGCCGTGGGCGGCGGTGGTGATCGCGGCGGCGGGAGGGGGACTCCTGGAGCTGTCGTACCGCTGGGTGAGCAGGCGGTTCCCGACGTAGGGCGCCGCTCAGGCGGCCCCGCGGCAGTCCGCGCAGCTCGCGTCGGGATCGTGACTGCGGAAGGCGCGATCGCAGCCGCCGCAGGTGATCAGCGGCGCGGGCGCCTCGACCGCCGGCGGTGGCGGACCGGCGGAGAGCGGGGGCGGGAGGAGGGCGGAGAGGCGGTACTCCAGGAACCTGCCCGGGTGGTGGATGGGTACGTGGGCGGGCGGCAGGGCGGCCGTGAGGGTACGGACGATCTGGGCCGGGGTCGCGGCCCGGGCCAGCCACTCGTCGACGGCGGGGGCGAGCCGCAGGACCTCCCGCCAGGGCAGCAGCAGCCGGGTATCGACGGTCCGAAGCCGCGCGAGCAGGTCGGCGGCGGGCCCGGGGAGGGCGGTGGGTTCGGGGTCGGCCACTGCTTGTACGGCCTCCGGCTCGGACTCGGCGTCGGCGTCGGCGTCGGGCGGGACAGGCACTTCCGCTCGCCGTGCAGGCAAGCCGCACCCGGGCTTGTCGTACGACACGATCCGCGTGGCGAACCGCCCACCCCCAAGGGCCACCCGATGCCGCTCCAAGTAGCCTTCCACGACCAGCTCGTTGAGGGCTCGACGGACGGTGATCTCACCCTCCGTGAAGCGGTTGGTGAGCGTCTTCACGGTGACGTCGGCGCCCTCGGGCAGCGACTGGATGTACACCCCGAGGCCGATCGCCACGGCCGACAGGGACGGATGCTGGGCGAGGTGGTTCCCCACGATCGTGAACCGGTCGGTATGCCGGAACCGGACCCGGATCACCCCGGAGCGGGGCGCGTCGGCGGGAATCTCGAACGGAACGGGGCGCGCGGACACGGCCGCGTTAGACTGCGGATAAGCCATTGGGAAGCGTTACTTCCTACTTGGTCAGGCCCTCGCCAGGATGCCAGTCCTGTCGGGGGCCGAGCTGCATATGCCGTTGTTGCGGCCGACCGTACCGCATCCGTCCGCACTCCGGACGCTCCTTCACCCGAACGTGTGGCAAGGCCAGTTGGGGAGCGGGAGGGGTGGGTTGGGGAGTTCTTTTCCCATTACTTAAAGGGGCGACGTGCCCCGCCGGGGCGTGGCCGGGCGCGCCCCGGCGGGGGCCTCGGGATCAGCCCAGGAAGGTCTTGCGCCACTCCAGCGGCGACATGGTGAGCGCGGCCTCGGCGAGGGCCTGCGCGGACGCCGTCTTGAGGCTGTTGAGGGAGGTGTCGATCCAGTCCTGGACCAGAGTGTTGCCCTGCGCCCGGTACTCCACGGCCTGCACGAGGCACTCCAGCTTGTCCGCGTCCTTGGCGACGATCGCCTCGGGGGTGTCGGCCTCGTACTCGTCGACGACCCGCTGGACCCCGGCCTTCACGGCGGGATGCGCGGCGGACACCTGATCCGCGGTGACCGTCTGGTTCGTCGCGGCGTCGATGTAGCGGCGGCCGATGTGCGGGATGTCCCCGATCCGGGTCTCCTGCGTGTCGTGGAACAGGCACATCAAGGCGACCTTGGCGGGGTCCACGCCCTCCATCATGGCGAGCACGGCACCGATGACACCCACGCGGAACGAGTGCTCGGCGATCGACTCGGGGTTGTTGTTTCCGGTGAACCACCACCCGGTGCGCTTGGCGTTCTTGAGCACCCCCATCTCGAAGATGAACCCGGCCGTGCCCTGCGCGTTCGCCGTCTCGTCTGCCATGTGGTGACCTCCGGTTCTCAGGTACTTTCACGCAAAACGTCATGCGCGGTGGAGAGTTCGCGGAGCGATTCCCGGGGCGCCGTCTCGGTCAGACAGGTCCCGCTCCCCGCATCATCGGCCGACCGCGCTCGAAGAGCTCGCGCGCGCGGGCGTTTCCGAGGTGTGGGCGAAGCCCCGAGAGCATTGTCATCACCCGGTCGTCGCACCGGCCCGACTGTACGTGCGGGTAGTCGTCCAGGACGCGGTTCCAGTCGACGCACGCCTCTTCCAGACGCCCGATCTCCAGCTTCCGTTCCGCGAGCATCGCGTTGTACCGGACCCGAGTGCGACGGTAGACGGGCTCGCGCAGACGGTCGGCCAGCTCCAAGGACTCGATCGAACCGTCGACGTCACCGAGTTCGTAACGGACCTGACCCACATGGTAATTCAGCGCGGACGGGTCGTAGGACCCGAACGCCTTCGCCCGCGACTCCGCCCTGTCCATGGACCTCTCCGCCTCCTTGAGACGCATCAGAGCCCCCACCCGGTCCCCGGTCTGCGCGGCAGCATGGGCCTGCTGCCCCGTGAGGAACGCGACCATGCGGGGACCAGCCTGCGGTGAGGCGGCAGCGGCGGCGTCCGCCAGTCGCGCGGCGAGGGGTCCGTGACCGAGGTCGACGGCCTGCACGCTCATCCCGCGCAGGGTCGTGCAGTAGGTCAGATGGTCACCCGCCGCGCCGGCCAGTTCGAGGGCCTTGGTGTAGTACTGCTGGGCCAGGCCGTCCTTCCGCTCGTCCATCGCCATGTATCCGGTCAGATAGCAGTGATCGGCAGCCGCCGACCGCAGGGCGTTCTTCACGTCGTCGGAGGCCGTCGCTCGAAGCGCGGAAACGATCGTGTTCACGAGGAAGGCCGCTGCCATGGGCCGGGCCATCCGGCCGCCGAACTTGTCGTCGAGATCGCTGATGTGCCCGGTCATGGCGATGATCGCCGCAACCTCGGGATGCCCGATCCGCGTGTGGGGGTCGGCCTGAACCTTCCCCAACCGGTCCCGCACATCCGGCCACCCCGGGATGATGGCGGCAGCCGAATAGACCCCCGCCCCGAGCACGCTCCTGCGTGATGGGTCCATGTCCGCACTCCCGAGATCGGCAAGTCCGGCCACGGTATCCGGAGCGCCCACGGAATCCTCGGCCGAATGAGCAAATCCCGCCGCGTACAGGCTGACGGGACGGCCGAGCCTGCGCGCAAGCGCCTCCAGAACCAGCGGGCGAACCGGCTTCCGCGGAAGCGTGCCTGCCAGCCAGTGCGGCACCGCGGATTCGTCGTACTGGAACGGGATACCGACTTCGGCACCCACGCGGGCGATGGCACGGACGAACTGGCCCCTCGACCATCCGGTTTCCTTGAAGAGAGCGGCTAACGCGACGTTCGGTGTACGTGCCGACATGGCGACCCCCCTGAACTTTCACGGCTTTCACGGTCCGCTACGACCTCAACAGTACTCACGCTCTGTGTCGACCAGTTGACTGACCATCACGTCATCGCGAGAGGAGCAAGCGGTATGAGTACGCCTGACCTGCCCCGCCGAACACCTGGTTCCAGCGGACGGAGGTTCAATGCCCCTGAGGCGGCGCCGGGTGCGCCGAGCCGGGCGCTCCGGATGCGCGCGGCGGCCGGCTGGGCGAGGTTCATGCGGCGGGCCGAGGCCGGCGAAATCCTCCCGGAGGTGAAGACGTGAACGCGGTCGGCCACGACGGGTACGAGCAACACCCCCTGCTCCACAAGCGGGTCCGCGACATCGCCAGCCGCGGTGAGGGGGAGCTGACGGCGGTGACTCACGAGCTGCACACCGACGGCCGCGTGGTCCGCGTCGCTCACATCCGGCCCAAGAACGGCATCGAATGGACGACCTCGGCGGACAACGTACAGGCCGCCCTCCAACCCGCCGGACTCCCGGCATTGCCACCCGCCGAATCACCGGCGCGCGCGGCCGAGCAATGACCCGCCGGCGGCGGGACGGGGCACCGGACCCCGTCCGCTTCCGGATCACGGTCGCCCCGGAGGCTCAGACCATCACCTGGCCGAGCCGACCGAGCACACCCACCGGCGCCGCCGGTGGGTGCGATGAAGCTGCGGCCGTCAGCGCACGTCGACGTAGTCGGTGACGGAGATGGAGGGCGCGACCCAGTACGGGGCCGTGTACTTCCAGCGGTAGTAGCCGTCGGCCGTGGCCGTGACGGAGGCCCGGAGGTTGCCGGTGGAGTTCGAGGTCACGGTCCCCAGGACCCCCGCCCCGCCCCCACGACCCCCTCAGTCGAACCAGCGGTCCCTCGCCAGTTCCGACGTGCGGGACGGGTCCTCCAGGAGGGCTGCCACCTCGAAGCGGCGGGGCCATTGGGAGGCCGCCCAGGCCAGGCCCGCCGCCACGCCCTCCAGCGTGGCCGCGTGGAGGACGCCGTCCGGTGTGAGGCGCCAGTCCAGTTCGACGCCCCCCGCGCGGAGTTCCTCGTGCTCGATGTACGAGGACGGGGTCGCCGGGCCGAGGAGGGCGTGGACCGAGGGCGGGACCTCGTGCTCCTCGCCGACCGTCGTCACCTCCGCCTCGTACGCCTCGCTCAGGCGCCGCACCTGGAACAGCTCCGCCAGGTCGGCCGCGCGGGACGGGGCGACCGGGAGGAGCGGGACGTCGCCCGTGAGGGGGAGGAGGTCCGGGGCGTCGGCCACCAGGGCCTCCGCCGCGTCCACCACCACCAGCTCCCCGTCCACGACCGCGCGCAGCTCGTCCGGGAGGGTCACCTGCTCCGGGTCCAGGTCCGCGAGCGCCGTGTAGAGGGCGTGCAGCTGGGGTGCCGTGACCTCGCGGGCCGGGTCCGCGAGGCGGGTCAGGAGTTCCGCCGCGCCGCCCGGCTCCTCCAGGAGCGCCGTGACCGAGGTGCGGACGCCGAGCGCCCGCAGGACCTGCTCGTCGTCGAAGCCGGTCGCGTCGGCGGAGTCGTACAGGCCGGCGAGGAGGGGGTCCGAGCCCTCCGCGCGGAGTCCCGCCGGGCGGCGGCCGTCCAGGACCGGGTGGTCCCGGAGCCACCATGCCGTGTACGAGCGGACCGTCTCCGTCGTGCCGTCCGGCAGGAGGATCCGTACGGGCTGGGTGAGGGCGTCCCGGAGGGGCGGCACGGCGAGCAGGGCGAGCGCCTGGGGCCAGGCGTCGTCGTCGACGAGGTCCAGGTCCCGTACCGCCACGATCTCCGTCGCCACCGGCGGCACCGGTGCTTCCGGCAGCCGGTCGAGGACGTCCTCGCACCACACGTCGACCGCGTCGAGGAGGCCCGCGTCGTCCGGCTCCGGGTAGTCGCCCTCGCGGGGCTCGACCTCGTCCGGGTCGAGGACCAGGTCGGTCGCGCGGACGAGCGCGAAGGTGGCGAGGACTCCACAGGCGGCCAGCGGCTGTTCGCCCCAGCGGGCGGCCAGCTCGGCGTCGACGTAGGCGAGTTCGTCCTCGCGCATGACGGCGGCGAAGGCCGAGCCCGGCAGCACCAGCTCGCCCGCCGGGGAGAGTTCGCCGTCCTCGTCGGGGAGGGCGAGTCCGCCGAGCCAGGGCTCCTCGCCCGGGCCGAGCTCCGCGTCCCGGACCAGCCCGAGGACCGTCTCCGCGAGCTCGTCCGCGTCCAGCGCGTCCGCGTCCTCGTCCCAGATCTCGCCCGCGTCGAGGGAGGCGGCGACCGCCGCCCGCACCTGCGGGGTCGTGAGGACCGCGCGGGGCGTGGCGGGCAGGGCGCCCAGCTTCTCCAGGAGCGGGTGCGCCGCCTCCGGGTGGGCCACCTTCAGCCCGAGGCGGGTCAGCTCGGCGGGGGTCCGGTCCTGCGGCAGGAGGACCTGGCGGGGGCCGATGGTCGTACGGATCCGGCCGTCGCCCCCGGGGGCCTCCGCGAGCGGCACCGGGAGGCCGCTCAGGCGGTCGGGGTCGACGCCGGCGAGGGAGTCGTACAGGCGCCACCACCAGGACGGGGCGCGGTCCACACCGGCCAGCCGGTCCATCGCCTCCGTCAGCGGCACCCGGCCCACGCCGAGGGTCCGCAGCTCGGGCCGCCGCTCCAGGCCGGCCGGGAGAAGCGTCGGGAAGACCTCCGCGAGGACGTCGACGGTCTCCGCGCCCGCGCCCTCCGCGACCTCGGCCTCGATCGGGCGGAGGGCCGGGAGCTCCTCGGAGGGGGCGGCGGGGGCCAGGAACGCGACCCTGGGCAGCCGGTCCAGGATGGCCTCGCGCAGCGCCCCGTCGAGCGGGCCCTTGCCGAGCGGCCCCGGCACCAGGTCGAGGGTGGCGGTCGTCACCGGCTGCCATTCGGCGAGGAGTTCGGCGTACGCGTCGGCCGCGCGCTGCACCAGGAAGTCGGTGAGCGGGCCGGGCGCCGGGTGGCGGCGGGCGGTGTCCAGCGGCAGGGAGGCGATCAGCAGGGCGGGGAGGCCGAGCGGCTCGTCGGTGGGCGTCGGGGCGTGCACGACGGGCTCGGTGCGGGGGTGGCGCGGGGCGCCCTCGCCGTCCACGGGTACGGCCCAGGTGACGGACCAGTGGGGGCGGAGCCGCTCCTCCACCGGGCGGTCCTTGAGGAGTTCGGCGGCGAGGGGCCCGGCGTGCGAGACGGTCCGCCAGCGGTGCGTGCCGGTCGCCGTGTCGTCGATGCGGACGTAGCCGTCCTCCTCGGACCGGTGGAGGGTCCGTACGCCCTCGGCCGTCTCCACCACGATCTCCGCGAGACCGGGCAGGGTGAGGAGCAGGGCGTCGTCGACCGCGTCGAGGAGCCGCCCGGCCAGGTCGCGGGCGGCGGAGTCGCGCAGCGGGAGGACGACGACCGTGTCGTAGCCGTCGGGGGCGGTGCCCTCGGCGGGCAGCGGAAGACGCAGGAGGGGTACGTGGCCGTCGCGGCGGCGCAGTTCGTCGCCCAGGCCGGGGCTGTACCGGGCGGCTTCCGCGGCGAGTTCGCGGGCCTCCGCGAGGGACCAGCGGACGCCGCCGTGGCGGCCGAGGACGGCGGGCTCGTCGCTGACCGCGAGGACGGCGGCGAAGCCGACACCGAAGCGGCCGACGGCTCCGGCGCCCTGCTCGCGCTTGGCGGAGGCGCGGAGCGTGGAGAGCGACTCGGCGCCGGCGGCGTCCAGCGGGGCGCCGGTGTTGGCGGCGGCGAGGATCGCCGGGCCCTCGTGGTCCGCGGGGTGCAGGGTGAGCCGCAGCCGGCCGGTGACCCCGGCGCGGTGGGCGGCGTCGGCGGCGTTCTGGGCCAGTTCGACGACGAGCCGGTCGCGGTAGCCGCCGAGCGCGAGGTCCTCCTCGGCGTTGGCGTCCTCCCGGAACCGGGCGGGCGAGGCGCCCCAGGCGTCGAGCACTCCCCGCCGCAGCCGTGCGGTGCCGAAGGGATCGGTTCCGTCGGTCGTCGTCCGGACGCTGACGCTCACGTCTGACTCCACTCTGCGGGGCGGTGATCTGGGCGATCATCGGGCGGTGACGCTGCCGGACCCGAAGGTCCGGGGCCCGAAAGGTACCGCGCTCCGCCCTGCCCCGGCCGCCGGGGCACGTCCCGGCCCCGGGGCGCGCGGAAGCACACCCCGGACGCCCCTGGGGGCTACGAGTGGCCGAGGTCCTCGGAGGAGTCGTCGGGCTCCGTCGTCGAGCCGGAGTCCTTGGCCGGGCGGAGCGGGAAGGCGTCCGTCGCCATCGAGTCGTGGACCGGGGGCGCCGGGCGCGGGGGCTTCGGCATGATCGCGGCCTCCGAGTGCCCGCCGCAGCCGTAGGCGAGGGAGACGACCCGGCCGTCCGCCGGGGAGAACTCGTTGGCGCAGACTCCGAAGGCCTGCTTCAGGGAGCCGGCGATCGGCATCAGGAAGGCGCAGGACTCGCAGGTGGCGGGCGCCGCCTGTGCCATCGGGGTCTTCGCGCCGAAGGCCTCGTCCCAGCGGTCGGCGGCCACGTGCAGGCCGTACCGGGAGAGGACCCGGGCCCGGCGCATGCCGAGCTCCTCGGCGACCGAGGCGACCGTGCCCCGCGTGGGGATACGGGGGACGATCTCGGCGTCCTCGACGTCGAGGTGGTCCGCCAGCTCCTCCGAGACCGCCGAGTTCGGCGGCGGCGCGTCCTCGCCCGTGTAGCCGGGCTCCAGGCGCAGGTCGTCCTGCTCGGTGGGGAGCAGGTCGCCCGGTCCCATGTCGCCGGGGCGCAGGCGCTCGCTCCACGGCACCCACTCGGGGGCGAGGAGGGCGTCGGCGCCGGGCAGCAGGACGGTTTCGTCAAGCGTGACGTTCTTGGCGCGGGAGGCGCGGGTGACGGTCACCGCCCAGCGCCAGCCGCGGTAGCCGGGCTCCTTGCACTCGAAGAAGTGCGTGACGACGCGGTCGCCCTCCGCGACGACCTCGACGTGTGCGCCCACGATGCCGGGCGCGGCCGCCTCCTCGGCGGCCTCCCGGGCGAGGGCTACCGCCTCGACGCACAGGCGGTCGGGGGTACGCGTGGCTCGCGGGGTACGCGGGGTACCGCTTCGCGTCGTCGCAGCACTCACAGGTCTCGCTTCTCTCCTACGCCGTCTCACGGGTGCGCCGGCCGAGGGGCGGGAGCGAAGCCACGGGCGGCGGGCGGAGCGGACCAGGGGGCCGCATCGACGTCCGCACCCGACTTGTCTCGCATGTCTCGGGCACACCTATCGCCATCCATTCTGCGGGATGCCGAAGAGGCGCGCGGCCGAGAGCTTCCGCCGGTGACGCGCTACGCACGCTACCCCGTTCGCGGGCCTCCGCCCACCTGCCCGCCCCAAGTGGCCCGGATCGCGGACGGTCCGCGGGGCGCCGACGGCCCCCCGGCGGGCCCTCGCAGACCCCCGGCGCACCCCTCGCGGACCCTTCGCAGACCCCCGGCGTCCCCCTCACGGACCCCTCGCAGGCCCCGGGTCACGGGCGGTCCGGGCATGGGATCGGGGGCCACCCCGCCGGGCCGGGCATGTGATCGGGGGAAGTTCGTGAGCGCCTCCGTCGCCGTGCCACGGTTCGTCCGGCGCGCCGGTGGGGCACTATGACGGAGTGGCAGCCGCACGGTCTCCTGCACGATCCGAAGATCATGCCGGACCGCTCCGCCGAGCGGGCCGGTCGGTGGGACGCGCCCTGCACCTGCCCTTCACCGGGACGGCGAAAGGCATCCGGAAGGCCACCCACGCCCACGGCGCGGGCGAGTCGGGGCTCGGCAAACTCATCGAGCTGCACGCCGTGAACGGCGCCGGGGACGTCATGATCACCGTCGCCCTCGCCTCCACCGTGTTCTTCTCCGTACCGACCGACGAGGCCCGCGGCCGCGTCGCGCTCTACCTCGCCGTCACGATGGCCCCCTTCACCCTGCTCGCCCCGGTGATCGGCCCGCTCCTGGACCGCATCCCGCACGGCAGGCGCGCGGCGATGGCGGGCGCGATGCTGACCCGCGCGGTCCTCGCGATCATGATGTCGGGCGCGGTCGCCACCGGCGGCCTGGAGCTCTACCCGGCGGCGCTGGGGGTCCTGGTCGCCTCGAAGGCGTACGGGGTGGTGCGCAGCGCGGTCGTCCCGCGCCTGCTCCCACCGAAGTTCTCCCTCGTGAAGGCGAACTCCCGGGTCACCCTGGCGGGGCTGCTCGCCACCGGGATCGCCGCGCCCATCGGTGCGGGGCTCCAGCTGATCGGGCCCAGGTGGCCGCTGTACGGGGCGTGTGCGCTGTTCCTGCTCGGCACGTTCTGGGCGTTGCGGATGCCGCCCAAGGTGGACTCGGCGAAGGGTGAGCGGCGGGCGCACCTGCTGACGCACGGCGAGCGGAAGCCGAGCCTGCGGACGGTCGGCCCTTCGGTGCTGCACGGTCTGGAGGCGAACTCGGCGCAGCGCATGCTGTCGGGATTCCTGATCTTCTTCCTGGCGTTCCTGCTGCGCGATCATCCCCTCTCGGGGCAGAGTCCCGCCGTCTCGCTGGCGATCGTGGGCGTGGCGGCGGGCGTGGGGAACGCGTGCGGCACCGCGGCCGGCTCGCTCCTGCGCGACCGGGGCCACGGGCCCGAGGTGATCATCGCCACGATGATCTGCGTCGTGTGCAGTACGGCGATCGTCACGGCGATCTTCTTCGGCGGTCTGATGGTCGCCGTCCTCGTTGCGGTCGCGGGCCTCACCCAGGCCCTGTCGAAGCTGTCACTCGACGCGCTGATCCAGCGGGACGTACCGGAGGTGGTGCGGACGTCCGCGTTCGCCCGCTCGGAGACGGCGCTGCAGATGGCGTGGGTGGTGGGCGGGGCCATCGGCATCTCGCTGCCGCTGAACGGCACGCTCGGCATGGCCGTCGCGGCGGGGATCCTCGCGGTGGGCGCTCTCCTCGCGGTCCGCGGCCTGCTGACGGCGGCCCGCCAGCGCAAGGGCCCACCGGGGCCGCAGGGCCGCCCGAAGACGCGGGTGGCGTAGGCACACGACTCCCGAGGGCCCGGGCTGCCGTCTGCGCAGGGCTCGCCCGAGGCGCCGCGTAGATCTACGGAGGCCTCACGCGAGATCCCGTCGCCGTTCCGCGCAGGCCTCGCCCAAGGTCCCGTGACCGTTCCGCGGGGGCTCGCCCGAGGCGCCTCGGAGATCTGCGGAGGCCCCGCCCGAGGCCTCGCGGCCGTCCGTGGCGGCCCGCCCGAGGCCTCGTGGCCATCCGTGGCGGCCCGGGCCGAGGTCACGGAGCGGCGGCACGCCGTACCCCCGCGTGGCGCGGGCGCGGCGGCCCGATAGCCTTCGGCTCATGACCGTTGCGTTCTTTTCCGGCTCGCGCCGCCGGGCCGCCGTCGCCCTCGGGGCCGTCTCCGCCGGGCTCCTCGTTCTCTCCGCCTGCGACAAGCCGACTCCGATCGCGACCGTGACGGTCGGGACCGACTCGGTCCACTCCGAGGCCGCCTGCTACAACGACGGCGACGCCATCAAGGAGTCGCAGATCCAGCAGTGCCTCAACAAGAAGGCCGAGAAGTCCATCACCGTCGCGATGGACGACAAGATCCGCTTCGGGGTCGACCCCGAGATCGCGGACAACGGCTGGACGATCTTCCTCGGCGGCCAGCAGGCCGAGCCCGAGCCGTACAAGAAGACGTACCGGACCATTCCGGCCAGCGCCTTCTTCTCCAGCCAGACCGGCGAGGCCACCGACCAGACCCAGGTGACCATCGTCGAGAACACCGGCAAGAAGCTGACCGGCATCTGGCACTTCCAGCTGAAGAAGGAATCCTGATCCACCGGTGGTCCACCGGATCCTGATCGTGACGGCCGTGGCGGCGGAGGCCGACTCCGTCGCCGCCGGCCTCGGTCCCGATGCCCCGGAGACAGCCCCGGAGACCGCCTGGGAGCCCCTGTCGCTCCCGGGTGGCCTCGCTCTGCGCCGCCACGCCGGCGGGGTGGATCTCCTCGTGGGCGGGGTCGGGCCCGCGGCCGTGGCCGCGGCGACCGGGACGGCGCTCGCGCACGCCTCGCTGACCGGGGCGGGCTCCGGCACCCCGTACGACCTCGTCGTCTCCGCCGGGATCGCCGGCGGGTTCGCGCCGCACGCGCCGATCGGCACCGTCGTGGTCTCCGGGGCGATCGTCGCCGCCGACCTCGGTGCGGAGACCCCCGACGGGTACCTCGCCGTCGAGGAGCTCGGCTTCGGACGGTCCACCCACCCCGTACCGCCCTCCCTGACCGGCCCGCTCTCCGCCGCGCTGCGCGCCGGCGACCGGCCGCACACCGTCGCGCCCGTCCTCACCGTCTCGACCGTCACCGGCACCGCCGGGCGCGCCGCCGAGCTGGCCGCGCGCCACCCGGCCGCCGCCGCCGAGGCGATGGAGGGCTTCGGGGTCGCCGAGGCCGCCGCCGCGTACGGGGTGCCCGTCGTCGAGATCCGGGCCGTGTCGAACGCCGTCGGCCCGCGCGACCGCGCCGCCTGGCGCATCGGTGAGGCCCTGGACTCCCTCCGGCAGGCGTTCGCCCTGCTGGGCCCCGCCGTCTTCATGAACCCCACCGTCTTCGTGGAGGCGAAGTGAAACTGAAGATCGCCTACTCGCCCTGCCCGAACGACACCTTCGTCTTCGACGCCTGGGCGCACGGCCGCGTCCCGGGCGCGCCCCGGCTCGACGTGACCTTCGCCGACATCGACGTCACCAACGGCTGGGCGGAGGGCGGCGCCGACGACCACGACGTCCTGAAGGTCTCGTACGCCGTGCTGCCGTGGATCCTCGACGAGTACGCGCTGCTGCCCTGCGGCGGCGCCCTCGGCCGGGGCTGCGGGCCGCTCGTGCTGACCCGCGAGGAGGGCACGGGGTCGGAGCTCGCGGGGAAGACGGTCGCGGTGCCGAGCGAGCGCTCGACCGCCTATCTCCTCTTCCGGCTGTGGGCGGCCGAGACCGTGCCGGGAGGCGTCGGGAACGTCGTCGTCATGCCGTTCCACGAGATCATGCCCGCCGTGCGCGACGGCAAGGTCGACGCGGGACTCGTCATCCACGAGGCCCGCTTCACGTACCAGAGCTATGGCCTGCACTCCCTCGCCGACATGGGCGAGCACTGGGAGGCGACGACCGGGCTCCCGATCCCGCTCGGCGCGATCGTCGCCCGCCGCTCCCTGGGCGAGGAGACCCTGCGGCTGCTCGCGGAGTCGGCCCGAACGTCCGTGCGGATGGCCTGGGACGATCCGACGGCCTCCCGGCCGTACGTCCTGGAGCACGCCCAGGAGATGGACCCGAAGGTGGCCGACCAGCACATCGGTCTCTACGTGAACGAGTTCACGGCCGACCTGGGCGAGCACGGCTACGCGGCGATCCGCGGGCTGCTCACCCGCGCCGCGGCCGAGGGACTCGTACCGCCCTTCGGCCCGGACGCGCTGTCGTTCCCGTAGAACCGGGTCCGGGTCCGTTCCCGTAGAACCGGGCCCGTTCCCGTGACCCGGGTCAGGCCCGGGCACGTCCCCGTACCCGGGTCCGGGGCCCGGTCCTACACGTCGAGCTGGTCGGCGACCGCCCGCAGCAGACCGGCGATCTTCTTGCCCTGGGTCTTCTCGGGGTAGCGGCCGCGCTCCAGGGCCGGCGTGATGTTCTCCAGGAGCGTCGTCAGGTCCTGCACGATGGACGCCAGTTCGTCGGGCTTACGGCGCTGCGCCGCGGCGACGGACGGGGTCGGGTCGAGGATCGTCACGGAGAGCGCCTGGTCGCCGCGCTGACCGGCGACGACTCCGAACTCGACTCGCTGGCCGGGCTTCAGTGCGTCGACTCCGGCAGGGAGCACCGACGAGTGGACGAAGACGTCACCGCCGTCGTCGCGGGAGAGAAAGCCGAAGCCCTTCTCGGGGTTGAACCATTTGACCTTGCCGGTAGGCACGTCTGTCCTCGTCCTCGTACTCGTCGCTGGGGATGGCAAACGGCGGGTCGCCCGACCCGCCGGCACCAAGGCTAGTGCTCCGGGGGCCGCTGACAAGACGCCGCCGAAGTGTTCGTACGGCCTGGGAACTACCCTGACTGGATGCGTAGTGAAACCCCTGCCGTACCGGTGAACGACAGTGCCCCGGGTGACGGCCTCGTCAAGGCCGGTGTCGTCCTCTTCGCCGTCGGTGCGGTGGCGACGCTGGTCACGGTGGCTCCGCTCTTCCTGGGGACCGATCCGTTCCCCACCGTCGCGTACACCGTCTCCATGCTCATGGGGGTCGGATTCGCCGTCGCCGCCGCCGGGGTGCTGCGGTCGATCGCGGCCCAGCGGCGGCAGGCCCGGGAGGGTTCGGCCGCTCCGGCTCAGCCGCGGTAGCTCTCCCACCAGGCACGGAAGTCCGTCAGGTCCGTGAGGACGACGTCCGCGCCGGCCGCGCGCAGCTCGTCGGGGGCGCAGGGGCCGGTCGCGACGGCCACCGACAGGGCGCCCGCCGTGGCGGCGCCGCGGACGTCGCCGACGTGGTCGCCCACGTACACCCGGGCGCCGTGGGCGCGCAGGGCCTCGGCCTTGCCCTCGGCCCAGAGGCCGCCGGCGACGGCGTGGGGTTCGATGCCGAGGTGCGCGAGGTGCAGTTCGGCGTGCGGGCCGTTCTTGGCGGTGACGACGATCGTGCGGCCGCCCGCCGCGTGAACGGCCTCGATCGCGTCCCGGGCGCCCGGCATGGGGTGCGAGGGCTCGATCGCGTACGTCGGGTAGAGCGCGCGGTAGCGGACCACCATCTCGGGGACGTGCTCCTCGGGGAACCAGTGCGCCATCTCCTGTTCGAGCGGCGGGCCGAGACGCGAGACGACCAGGTCCGCGTCGATCTCGGCTCCGGTCTCCGCCGCGAAGACCTCCCAGGCCGCCTTGATGCCGGGGCGGGTGTCGATCAGCGTCAGGTCGAGGTCGAAGCCGACGGTGAGCGGGGACGAGGGGGGCTGCGGGGGCTGCTCGGTGGTCGTCATGCGGCCATTGTGGTCGACCTCGGGGCCCGGTGTTCGAAAAATGGGTGCTGCTTACACGCTGCTTGCGCTGAGGCGAGCCCTATCTCACCCCGTACAGGTGTGGATCGCGTGGATCGCGATGACCCTCGCCCAGGAGACCGACGCCGAGGTGGCGGACGTCGTGTCGTAGCTGCGTCTCAGTGCTTGCGGGAGCGCCAGAGCAGGAACAGGGCCGACGCGACCGCCGCTCCCCGCAGGACCCACGGCCAGGTCTCGGCGATCGCCGCGCTCATCGCCTCGCCGCCCGGGCCCACCGGGTCGCCCCAGCGGCCCTCGACGCGGCCCCACAGCCAGACGACACCTGTCGCGGCGGCGAGGCCGGGGACGACGAGGACGGCGCCCTTGACCTCGCCGGGGGTGAGCCGGCGGGAGGCGTACGCGAGGAGCCAGCCGGCGGCGAGCGCGACGAGCGAACCGAAGACGGCGCCGCCGACGAGCAGCAGCGCGGCGAGCAGGAGGAAGGGGTTCGCGAGCCGGGGGCGGGCGGGGGCGGCCGCCGGCTCCTCGTCGGCCTCGGCCTCCTGGTCGGGGGCGGGGGCGGCCTTGCGGCGCAGGACGACGCGGGCGACTCGGCGCCACCTGCCGGGCGCGGCCTCCTCGTCCTCGGGCTCCTCCTCGACCTCGGGGGCCGGGGGCTCGAAGAGCTCCGGCATCTCGATGCCGCCGACGAAGCCCGGGAGCCCGTCGGTCACGTCGATGTCGGTGGCGTTGAGGGCGTCGGTCCGCCACCAGTCCGGGTCCATGCCGGCGCCCGCGCCCGGTAGTTCGTCGCCCCTGCGGGGCATCGGGACGGGCGAGGACGAGGCGGACGGCTTCGGGGACGACGACCGGGAGGGCTTCGAGGCCGACGGGGACGGCTTGGGGGACGACGACCGGGAGGGCTTCGGGGACGGCGACCTCGACGGCTTCGACGCCGACGACCGGGAAGGCTTCGGCGGGGGCGGGGAGGGGCGCCGGGGGCTTACCGGCCCCTGGCCCTCGGAGCGCGGCGGCACCGGTGTCCCGTCCTCCGCCCGCTCCACCACCTCGTCCGGTGTTCCCAGCGCGCCGAGGATCCCGCGTACCGCCGCCGGGCTCTCCTCGCCGTACGTGGCGCGCCGGCGGTCGATCTCGTTCCGGAGCGTCGACACGAGCCGCGCGCTGTCGCTCGGCGGCAGCTGCCGCTGCTGGGCCAGATCGCCGACCCGGCTCAGATAGTCGTCGACCAACTGGTCGCTCTCGATCTCCACGGTGCCCCTCCACGGCCGGTTCGCCCGGTACGCCCCGACGTTAGCGCGCGGACAGGGGCTAACGTGGTGCGGATGGGGATCGGTGAGCTCGACCGGGAGGCGCACGTGCCTGAAGCAGATGGCGCCGTGGCTGCGCCGCGCACGCTCGCTGAAGCGCTGCGCGCGCGGGGCGACGAGGGTCTTGCCGCGCTGCTGCGCGCCCGGCCGGACCTGCTGGGTCCCGTACCGAACGACCTGACACAGCTGGCCACCCGCGCCGGAACGCGCGGTTCGGTGGTGCGGGCGATCGAGCGGCTCGACCGGTTCTCCCTCCAGACGGCCGAAGCGCTCGCCGTGGCCCCGGACCCCACGCCGTACCCCGTACTCCTCGGGCTGCTCACCGGCGACGAGGGCGACCCGGAGATCGAGGCGGCGCTGCCCGGGGCGGTGGCGCTGCTGCGCGAGCAGGCGCTGGTGTGGGGCGACGACGAGCGGCTGCGGCTCGTGCGGACCGCCCGGGAGCTGCTGGCGCCCTCGGCGCAGCACCCGTCGCCGACCGGTCTTGGGCCGACGGTCGCCGAGGCCACGTCCGGGATGTCGCCGGGCCGGGTGCAGGAGATCATCGCGGCGGCCGGGCTGACGTCGACGCACGATCCGGTGTCGGCGGTGGCCGGGCTGACGGCGCTCTTCACCGACCGGGCGCGGATGGGCGAGCTGCTCGACACGGCTCCGCCGGAGGCGCTCGCCGTCCTCGACCGGCTGGTGTGGGGTCCGCCGTACGGGGAGGTGACGGCGAACCCGGCGCCTCCCGTGCGCTGGCTGCGCGACCGCGGCCTGCTGCTGCCGGTGTCGGCGCGGACGATGGTGCTGCCGCGCGAGGTGGCGCTGCATCTGCGGGGCGGGCGGGCGCACCGGTCGCCGGAGCCGCTGCCGCCGGAGCCTTCGGTGCAGCGCGACTACCGTCCACAGGTTGTGGACAGCGCGGCCGCCGGGCAGGCGTACGTGGCCCTCGCGACGGTCGAGGAGCTGCTGAAGTCCTGGGACCGGGGCGGCCCGCCGGTCCTGCGCGCGGGCGGACTCGCCGTACGGGACCTCAAGCGGATCGCCGCGGCCCTGGACGTCTCCGAGCCGATCGCCTCGTTCTGGCTGGAGCTCGGTTACGCGGCGGGGCTCCTCGCCTCGGACGGCGAGGCCGACGAGCGGTACGCGCCGACGCCCGCCTACGACGACTGGCTGGACCTGCCGCCCGCCGAGCGGTGGGCGCGGATCGTCACGCCCTGGCTGGCCGCGACCCGCACGTCCGGCCTGGTCGGCGGCCAGGACGCGAAGGGCCGCACCCTCTCGGCGCTCGGCCCGGAGCTGGACCGCTCCTCCGCCCCCGAGGTCCGCCACCGGGTCCTGCACCTGCTCGCGACGCTCCCGCCGGGCGCCGCGGCCGACCCCGAGTCGCTCCTCGCCCGGCTGCGCTGGGAGCGGCCCCTGCGCGGCTCCGAGGGCTCCTCCTCGGCCGGCGCGGCCGACCTGCGGACGCGGATCGCGCGGTGGACCCTGGAGGAGGCCGAGCTGCTCGGGCTCACCGGGCGCGGGGCGCTCTCCGGGCCCGCCCGGGCGCTGCTGAACCTGCCGCTCGCCGAGGCCGCGTCCGCCGCCGACCCGGGCGGCGGGGTCGAACCGTCGGTGGCCGCGACCCGGGCGGCGACGCTGCTCGCGCCGCTGCTCCCGGAGGCCGTCGACCACGTACTCCTCCAGGCCGATCTGACGGCCGTCGCACCCGGCCCGCTGCGGCGGCCGCTCGCCGACGCGCTGGGCGTCCTCGCGGACGTGGAGTCGAAGGGTGGTGCGACGGTCTACCGGTTCACCCCGGGTTCCGTGCGGCGCGCGCTCGACTCCGGCCAGACGGCGACCGACCTGCACGACTTCCTCGCCAAGCACTCCCGCACGCCCGTCCCGCAGCCGCTCGCCTATCTGATCGACGACGTCGCCAGACGCCACGGCCACCTCAAGGTCGGTGCGGCCTCCGCGTACGTGCGCTGCGACGACGACACCGTCCTCGGCGAGATCCTGGCCGACCGGCGGTCCGCGCCCCTGGGGCTGCGCCGTATCGCGCCGACCGTCCTCGCCGCGCAGACGGACCCGGTGTCGCTGCTCGACGGGCTGCGGTCGCTCGGGTACGCCCCGGCGGCCGAGTCCGCCGAGGGCGACGTCCTGATCGCCCGCGCCGACGCGTACCGCACCTCCGCCCGTACGGCCCCGGTGCCCGTCCCCGAGGGCCCGCCGTCCCCCGACAGGACGCTGCTCGGCGCGGCGGTCAGGGCGATCCGGGCCGGCGACCGGGCGGCGACGGCGGTACGGAAGGAACCGGCGACCCCGACGGCCGCCGGGACCCTCCCCCGCACCTCCGCGGCCGAGACCCTGGCCACGGTCCAGGCGGCCGCGATGACCGGCTCGGCGGTCTGGATCGGCTACGTCAACGCGGAGGGCGCGGCGAGCCAGCGGGTCATCGCTCCGGTGCGGGTGGAGGGCGGCTTCGTGACGGGCTACGACCACACGGCCGACGAGGTCCGCACGTACCCCCTGCACCGGATCACGGGCGTCGCGGAACTGGCCGACGACCAGGTGTAGGACCCCGGCCATGATCCGCCGGACCCCCTAGCGCCTCCTAGCGCCTCTGGCTCACCAGGGCGCCGGGGTCGAGCTTCAACGGGAAGGGCGCTTCGACGAGCGTCTCGCGCCCGGCCTCGGCGACGAGCCGCTCCACGTAGCGGCCGTCCCGCAGCTCGGAGACGATCAGTGCCGGTTCGGGCTCCAGCTCAAGACGCCACAGGTGCTCGATGCCCGCCTCCGCGTAGTACGGCGGCTTGAGCAGGCGGTCCGTCCGGCGGCCGGAGGACGACGGCGAGACGATCTCGACGACGAGCAGCACGGCGTCCGCGTCGCATGTCACCGGGTTCTCCGCGGCGGCTGCCGCCTCCACCACGACGATGTCGGGGATGAAGAGTCCGTCGGGCAGGACGACGTTGACGGCTTCAAGGACCTCGGCCGGCGCGCCCGCCGCCTCGATCGCGGCATCCAAAAGCGACGCCAGCCGGAGCGACGCCCGCTGGTGCTTGAATCCCGGAGCCGGTGACATCAAGAGTGCTTCCCCCATCAATTCGCGACGCTCACCTCGGTCCTCCCCCAGTGCCAGGACCTCCTCTATCGTCCAAGGCCCGTAATGCGGATCGTGAGCAACGCTCATCTCGCCACCTCCTCAGCAGGAATCCGTCGCCTTCAGTGTGGCAGCCCCTGCCGACAACGGCCCCGCATCAGGCAGACTGGAGGATTGGCCGTCGTCTGAGCGGCCCGGGAAGGATCTGATCGCGCGTGAACGGGCCGCTCATCGTCCAAAGTGACAAGACACTGCTCCTGGAGGTCGACCACGAGCTCGCCGAGGCGTGCCGTCGGGCCATCGCGCCCTTCGCCGAGCTGGAGCGGGCTCCCGAGCACATCCACACGTACCGGCTGACCCCACTCGGGCTCTGGAACGCGCGGGCCGCCGGGCACGACGCCGAGCAGGTCGTCGACGCGCTCGTCGAGTACTCCCGCTACCCCGTGCCGCACGCGCTGCTCGTCGACATCGCCGAGACCATGGACCGGTACGGGCGGCTCACGCTCTCCAAGCACCCCACCCACGGGCTCGTCCTGACCAGCACCGACCGGCCCGTCCTGGAGGAGATCCTCCGGTCGAAGAAGGTGCAGCCGCTGGTCGGGGCGCGGATCGACCCGGACACCGTCGCCGTGCACCCCTCCGAGCGCGGGCAGATCAAGCAGACGCTGCTGAAGCTGGGCTGGCCGGCCGAGGACCTCGCCGGGTACGTCGACGGGGAGGCCCACCCGATCGAGCTCGCCGAGGACGGCTGGAGCCTGCGGCCGTACCAGCGGCAGGCCGTCGACGGCTTCTGGCACGGCGGTTCCGGGGTCGTCGTGCTGCCCTGTGGCGCCGGAAAGACGCTGGTCGGGGCCGGTGCCATGGCGGAGGCCAAGGCGACGACGCTGATTCTGGTGACCAACACCGTCTCCGCCCGGCAGTGGAAGAGCGAGCTCGTGAAGCGGACCTCGCTCACCGAGGACGAGATCGGCGAGTACAGCGGGACGAAGAAGGAGATCCGGCCCGTCACCATCGCCACCTACCAGGTCCTCACGACCAAGCGGAAGGGCGTCTACCCGCACCTGGAGCTCTTCGACTCGCGGGACTGGGGCCTGGTCGTCTACGACGAGGTGCACCTGCTGCCCGCGCCCGTCTTCAAGTTCACGGCCGATCTGCAGGCGCGGCGGCGGCTCGGTCTGACCGCGACCCTCGTCCGGGAGGACGGGCGCGAGTCGGACGTCTTCTCGCTGATCGGGCCCAAGCGGTTCGACGCGCCGTGGAAGGAGATCGAGGCGCAGGGCTACATCGCGCCCGCCGACTGCGTCGAGGTCAGGGTGAACCTGACCGACTCCGAGCGGCTCGCGTACGCGACGGCCGAGCCGGAGGAGAAGTACCGCTTCTGCGCGACGACGGCGACGAAGCGGAAGGTGACGGAGGCCCTGGTGAAGAAGTTCGAGGGGCAGCAGATCCTCGTCATCGGGCAGTACATCGACCAGCTCGACGAGCTCGGCGAGCACCTCGACGCGCCGGTCATCAAGGGCGAGACGTCGAACGCGCAGCGGGAGAAGCTCTTCGACTCGTTCCGTACGGGCGAGATCAGCGTGCTCGTGGTGTCGAAGGTCGCGAACTTCTCGATCGATCTGCCGGAGGCGACGGTCGCGATCCAGGTCTCGGGCACCTTCGGCTCGCGGCAGGAGGAGGCGCAGCGCCTGGGCCGCGTGCTGCGGCCGAAGGCCGACGGGCACCAGGCGCACTTCTACTCGGTGGTCGCGCGGGACACGATCGACCAGGACTTCGCGGCGCACCGGCAGCGGTTCCTGGCGGAGCAGGGGTACGCGTACCGGATCGTGGACGCGGACGAGCTGCTGGCTCCGTAGGGTGCGGGGCGGTCTGCGGGCTCAGTCCATCAGTGCGAGGAACGGGCCCGCGATCGCCAGGCAGTACTGGGCGATGACGAGTCCCCGGCGGGGCACGATCAGGGCCGCCACGCCCGCTACGGCTCCTGCGGCCAGCGCCCAGAAGCCGGCCGCGATGAACACGCCGCCCCCGCCGTCGCCCCGGACGGCGTCGCGGAGGGTGATCATGAAGGTGGCCACCAGGCAGGCCACGAGGAACAGCAGGCCGAAGCTCGCTGTGACGCGCAGGGTGAAGGGGGTCGGGCCGGTGGTGTCCGGGGTGGTGGTCGTCTCCATGTCCTGATCACATCAGGTCCGACGGGGCGGCGGCCAGGCGTTCGCGTACTCAGTCGGGGCCCGGTGCGTACTCAGGGCGGGGGTTCCTGACGCCGGCCCCGGGCGGGCCGTAGTCGCCGAGGAGGACGACGCCGGCCGCGGCGCCGCCGAAGGCTCCTATCGCGCGTATCGCGCGGAACGCCGTGGCGAGGGGGCGGGTGCGGGGTCGGGGGACGGTGGTCACGAGGGTGAAGGTCGTCGCGGTCATGCCTCCATGATGGAATCCGGACATTCCGAACACATCGGCCTGGGGTTGGAATCGGGGTCCCCCTTACGTCGGACCCCGTCCCCTACGGGTACGCAGGGGTGAAAACGATTCGCCCCGCCCACCCGCGCGGAGTTACACTCGCCAGCTTCCCCGCCTCCCTCCGTGGAGAGCCGCCGCCCGGCCGGAAACCGGCGGCCACCTCGTCGTGTCCGCGTATCCACCTGCTCGGAGGCTTCACCGTGCCCGTTTCCGATCCCGTGCCCGATCCGCTCTCGCGCGAGCGCGCCCATCTGACCTCCTCCCGCGCCGCCCTGCGCGCGATGCGCGAGGACGTGGAGTCGCTCGACATCAAGGACGTCACGGCGAACTGGGTCAACTCGCTGGTGCTCGGGCGCCAGATCGAGGACCGGATCAAGGCGCTGGCGGACCTCGCCGACACCCCGCTGTTCTTCGGGCGGCTCGACTACCTGCACACCACGCAGGAGGGGCAGCGCTTCTACATCGGGCGGCGGCACGTCCACGACGCCGGCGGCGACCCGATGGTGATCGACTGGCGCGCGCCGGTCTCGCAGCCGTACTACCAGGCGTCGAAGAAGGACCCGCAGGACGTGGGACTGCGGCGGCGCTTCGGGTACACGGGCGGCGACCTCACCGCGTACGAGGACGAGCACCTCTCCGACCCGGCGGAGCTGGAGACGACGAGCCGGCTGCTCCAGACCGAGATCGAGCGGCCCCGCGTCGGCCCGATGCGGGACATCGTGGCGACGATCCAGCCGGAGCAGGACGGGATCGTCCGCTCCGGCCTGTCCGGGACCGTGTGCGTGCAGGGAGGGCCCGGCACCGGAAAGACGGCCGTGGGCCTGCACCGTGTCGCGTACCTCCTCTACGCGCACCGGGAGCGGCTCGCCCGCACCGGCACCCTGGTCATCGGGCCGAACCGCTCCTTCCTCCACTACATCGAGCAGGTCCTGCCTGCGCTGGGCGAGTTGGAGGTCCAGCAGGCGACCGTCGACGACCTCGTCGCCCATGTCGAGGTGCGGGGGACGGACGAGGCGGCGACGGCGGTCGTCAAGGGCGACGCCCGGATGGCGGAGGTGCTGCGGCGCGCGGTCCGTTCGCACATCTCGCTGCCGAAGGAGTCCCTGATGGTGGTGCGCGGCTCGCGCCGCTGGCGGGTGCCCGCGCACGAACTGGAGGAGATGGTCAGGGAGTTGCAGGACCGGGACATCCGGTACGGGGCGGCCCGCGAGGCGCTTCCGCAGCGGATCGCGCACGCGGTCCTGGTGCGGATGGAGCAGGCGGGCGAGGCGCCCGACGACCGGGTGCAGAACGCGGTCGCGCGGAACGCGGCGGTGAAGGCCGTCGTGAAGGAGTGCTGGCCCCTGGTGGAGCCGGCGAAGCTGGTGCTGCGGCTCCTCGGCGACCCGGAGTTCCTGGCGGAGCACGCCGAGGGGCTGCTCACCGAGGACGAGCAGAAGCTGCTGCTCTGGGCGAAGCCGGCCCGGAGCGTGAAGTCGGCGAAGTGGTCGGCGGCGGACGCGGTGCTGATCGACGAGACGAGGGACCTGGTCGAGCGGACGCACTCGCTCGGGCACGTGGTCATCGACGAGGCGCAGGACCTGTCCCCGATGCAGTACCGGGCGGTGGGCCGCCGGTGCACGACCGGTTCGGCGACGGTCCTGGGCGACCTGGCGCAGGGGACGACCCCGTGGGCGACGGAGAGCTGGGCGCAGGCGCTCGGGCACCTGGGCAAGCCGGAGGCGGTGGTGGAGGAGCTGACCGCCGGCTTCCGTGTGCCGCGCGAGGTGATCGCGTACGCCTCGCGGCTGCTTCCGCACATGTCGCCGGGGCTCGCGGCGGTGGAGTCGGTCCGGGAGAACCCCGGTTCGCTGGCGGTCCGGCGGGCGGACGGCCCGGAGGCCCTGGACTCCGATGTCGTCGCGGCCTGCGTCGAGTACCTGGCCCACGAGGGCTCGATCGGCCTGATCGCCGCCGACGCGCGGATCGCCCCGCTGGCGGAGGCGCTGACGGCGGCCGGTCTCGCGTACCTCTCCCCCGGTGAGGAGACGACCGCGGAGTCCCGGCTGACGCTGGTCCCGGCGTCGCTGGCGAAGGGCCTGGAGTACGACTACGTGGTCCTGGACGAGCCGGCGGCGGTCGTCGACGGCGAACCGGACGAGCGGACGGGCCTGCGGCGGCTGTACGTGGCGCTGACCCGTGCCGTTTCGGGCCTGACGGTCATTCACTCGGCCCCGGTTCCGGAGCAGTTGGGCGCCCTGTGAGCCCGGTCGGGGCCCTGCACCACGTCGAGCTGTGGGTGGGCGACCTGGAGAGCGCCGAGGCGAGCTTCGGCTGGCTCCTCGGCGCCCTCGGGTACGCGCCCTTCCAGCGCTGGGAGGGCGGCCGCAGCTGGGCGCTCGGCTCCTGCTACCTCGTCGTCGAGCGGTCCCCGGCCCGTACGTCGGACCGGCACGACCGGCTGCGGCCGGGCCTGAACCATCTCGCCTTCCACGCGGGCGATCGGGCCGCCGTCGACCGGCTCGCCGCCGAGGCGCCGGCGCACGGCTGGCGGCTGATGTTCGCCGACCGGCATCCGTACGCGGGCGGCGCGGGCGTCTACGCGGCCTACCTGGAGAACGCGGACGGCTTCGAGGTCGAACTCGTCGCCGCCGACTAGGCATGTCCGGCCCTGATCCGCCGGACAGGCCCTGGCGGTTGGTGGGTGTGCTGGTCAGGAGGCGGCGTACGGGTTCAGGCCACGAATTCGGGCAGGGCCTCGGACCAGGTGCGGTGGGCGACGGAGGCCAGGACCGGGTTCTTGCCGCGGTAGTAGTGCTCGGTCACCAGACCCCAGCAGAGGGCCCAGCCCCGGCCGCGCGCCCAGGTGGCGTCGTCGACCCGCGCGGCCTCGCGGAAGAGGGGCCGGGTCTCGGCGGTGAGGAGCGTCCAGGCGGGCATGGTGTCGCAGGCCGGGTCCCCGACCCCGAGCCCGCCGAAGTCGATGACGGCGCTGAGGCGGCCGTCGCGGCCGAGGAGGTTGCCGGGGAGCAGGTCGCCGTGGATCCAGACGGGTTCGCGGTCCCACTGCGGGAGCGCGAGGACGGTCTCCCAGGCGGCGCTCGCGAGCTCCGCGTCGACGGTGCCGTCGGCGCCGAGGTCCCGGACGGCACCCGGCAGGGAGCCGTCCTCCCAGGCGGTGACCGGTCCGCCCCGGAAGGAGGCCGGTCCGCCGCTCGCGTCGACGGCGCGCAGGGCGGCGCCGAAGCGGCCCAACTCGACGGCGGCGTGGGCGAGATCGGTGAGCGGCTCGTCGAAGGCGTCGGCGCCGTCGAGCCAGCGGTAGACGGACCAGGGCCACGGGAACTCCGCGCCGCCCTCGGCCCGGCCCACCGGGACGGGGACGTCCAGCGGCAGGTGCGGGGCGAGCAGCGGCAGCCAGCGCTGCTCCTTCTCGACCTGGCCGGACGCGAAGGGGACGCGGGGCAGCCGTACGACGAGGTCGTCGCCGAGCCGGAACATCGCGTTGTCCGTCCCGGCCGAGTCCACCGCCGTCACCGCCAGCCCGGCCCACTCGGGGAACCGCTCGGCGACGAGCCGCTCGACGAGTTCGGTGTCGATGTCCAGCTCGTCGGGTTGCGTCGTGGTGGTGGTGGCTGCCATGACGGCGAGGCTAGCGACCGGCCCCCGCCCTGGCCACGCGATTTCCGGGGGGGGCGGGGGCGGGCCCGGGTCAGGGACCCGCGCCGGCCGGGCCCAGGGGCTCCGGGCACGGCCGCCGCCCCGGCTCCCCCCGTGCCCCGGCTCCCCCGTGCCCCGGCTCCCCCGTGCCCCGGCTCCCCCGTGCTCCGGCTCCCCCCGTGCTCCGGCTTACGCGTCGACGGCCTCGCGCCAGGCTCGTACCGCGTCGGCCGAGACCGGGGCGGTCCAGCCCTGGGGGCGGGCCGCGCCGCCGATGTGGAAGGCGTCGAGGCCCGCCGCGCGCAGTTCGGGGAGGTGGTCGAGGCGCAGGCCGCCGCCGACGAGGATCTGGGCCTCGTAGCCCGGCTCGCCCGAGCGGGCGGCCTCGGCCTTGAGGGTGGCCAGGCCGTCGTCGACGCCCGTCGCGGAGCCGGCCGTGAGGTAGGTGTCGAGGCCCGGCAGGTCCGCGAGTCGCTTGCGCATCCCGTCGCGGTCGGAGGCGCGGTCGATCGCCCGGTGGAAGGTCCAGCGGGCGCCGTCGAGGACGGCGACGAGCCGTTCGACGGCGACCAGGTCCGGTTCGTCGTCGGGGGTGAGGAAGCCGAGCACGAACTCGTCCGCGCCCGCCTCGCGGAGCTCCGAGGCGTGGGCCACGAGGGCGTCGATGCCCTTGGGGCCGCCGGCCGAGAATCCGTCGGCGTCCCTGAGCATCACGCGCAGCGGGATGTCGACGGCGGCGCGGATGGCGGCGAAGCCGGCCCGGGACGGGGTGAGCCCGTCCGCCGCCATGTCGGTGACGAGTTCGAGCCGGTCGGCGCCGCCGGTCTGGGCGGCGACCGCGTCTTCCTCGTCGAGGGCGATCACCTCAAGGACTGCACGGTTGCTCATCGAGCCCATTCCTCCATGAATGACGGCTACAGGTCTAGTCCATTGAACAGACTAGCCGTGCGCGTGACCTCCCGCATCGTGCGTGGCCTCACCGGCGGCGGGAACGTCCGACTTGGGCGCCGGCAGGGACGACTTCCCGCCACCCGCGGTGACCGTGAAGGCCGCCGTCCGCACCGTGCCCTGGTGCTGGAAGTCGAGGAAGAGACGGTACGTCCCCGCGCTGGGCGCCGTCGCGGTGAAGGATACGTCCGGGCCGGGACCCCCCTCGTTCGGGTGCACGTGGAGGTAGGCGAGGTCGCCGTCGCGCAGGGCGACGAGGTGTCCGTACGCGCCGAGGTAGGGCTCCAGGTCGGTGACCGGCCTGCCGCCCTTGGAGACGGTGAGCTTCAGCTCGCCGGCCTTGCCCGGGTCGAGCGTGCCACCGAGCCTGACCTGGTAGCCGTCGACGGTGGCGGTCGGGGCGACGGCCGGCATCGGCTTCGGGGCGTACGCGCCGGGCACGGAGAGGTCGGCGCCGAGCGTGATGCCCTTGGCGCCGGGGGCGGCGGGCTTGAAGTCGGCGAAGGCCTTGTAGCCGCCGGCGGCGGGCAGGTCGACGGGGGTGGTCCAGGTGCCGTCCGCGGCCTTCACCGGGTGCAGGTGGCGGAAGACGGTGAGGTCGCGCGAGGCGACGATGAAGTGCAGTTCCTTGCCGTGTTCGGTGGTGAAGGCGGTGACCTTCTTTCCGGCCACGTCCTTGATCGAGAACTTGAGGACGCTCTTGCCGGCGGCGGGGGTCGGCGTCTCCAGGGCGAGGGTGTAGCCGCCGTCGGAGACCTGGAGCCCGCCGGGGAGGTTCGCGGCGGCGGCGGGGGCGGCGGCGGTCGCGTCCTCGCCGTGTCCGGCGTGGCCGTCGCCCGCCGCGGCGCTCTCGGAGGGAGCGGGTGCGGCCGCGTGGTCGCCGTGCTCGGCCTTCTTCGGCTCCTCGACGGGGCCGACTCCCGTGCCGACCCCGTACGCGGCCCCGAAGGTCGCGGCGAGCGCGGCGGCATAGGCAGTGATCTTCACACCGGTGTTCATGGCTGCTCTCCCGATACGTGGGGTGGATACCCGGGGTGGCGTGGTAGCCGTTCGATGCACTTCACCATACCCCTGGGGGGTATCAAGTCAAGTCGGGGATCCGCTTGCATCGGATACCGGAGGGGGGTATACATGGACTCACAACCGGATACCCCCCGAGGGTATCTCGCCCGGAGGAACCGACCGAGGAGGAAGCCATGGGCTCCTGCTGCACCCCTGACAACAGCTGCTCGACCAGCACCACCGACACGGCCACGGTCGCGGTCGCCGAGAGCACCGTGACCGTCTACGCCGTCTCCGGCATGACGTGCGGCCACTGCCGGACCGCGATCACCAAGTCCGTCGGCGCGCTGGACGGCGTCATCTCCGTGGACGTCGACGTCGACGGCGGCCTGGTGACCGTCACCACCGGCGGCGAGCCGGACGACACCGCGATCACCGCCGCCGTCGACGACGCGGGCTACGAGCTGACCGGCCGCGCCTGAGCCGCCGCCGGGCAGGACCGACACCCCACCGGCGTCCCCCGTCCCCGGTACCCGACGGTCCGCCCGGCAGGCGGCCCACCGCCCGCACCACCCCGGCCGCCGGGACCCGCCCACCACGCCCGGGTCCCGGCCCCCGCCCCGAACCCCTGACGATCCCGGCCGCCGCGAGCGCCTTCCCTGAGCGGCGCGCACGAGCACCGGCGAGTGAGCCGAAGGGCGCGCGGGTGTCGAAAGGGAGAGCGCGCGCAGGCCCCGAGGAACGAGGGGCCGAGCACGGTCGACCGTCGACACACGCATCAGGCGCCCGGAGGCGAACCGAGCCCCAAAAAAGGGGGACCGGCGAGTGAGCCGAAGGGCGCGCCGGGGGAACAGGGACGAGCGCGCGGAGCCTCCCGAGGAACGAGGGAGGCGAGCACGGGCGGCCCTGTGAGCCCGGCTCAGGCGCCCCGGAGGCGAACCGAGCCCAAGAAAGAAAGAGGAGCAGTACTCATGACAACGACGACACCCGGCACGGCTCAGGTCGAGCTCGCCATCGGCGGCATGACCTGCGCCTCGTGCGCGGCCCGGATCGAGAAGAAGCTCAACCGCATGGACGGGGTCGAGGCCACCGTCAACTACGCCACCGAGAAGGCGAAGGTCACCTTCGACGCCGACATCGACGTCGCCGCGCTGATCGCCACCGTCGAGGCCACCGGTTACACCGCCGCCGAGCCCGCGCCGCCGAAGAGCGAGACGCCCGGCGCCCCCGAAGGTCCCTCGGACGAGGAGAAGGCCGACGAGGAGCTGCGGCCCCTCAAGCAGCGGCTGGTCACCGCAGTCTCGCTCGCCGTGCCCGTCATCGCGATGGCGATGATCCCGGCCCTGCAGATCGAGTACTGGCAGTGGCTGAGCCTCACGCTCGCCGCGCCGGTCGTCGTCTACGCCGCCTGGCCCTTCCACAAGGCCGCCTGGACCAACGCCAGGCACGGCGCGGCCACCATGGACACCCTGATCTCGGTCGGCACGATCGCCGCGTTCCTCTGGTCGCTGTGGGCGCTGTTCTTCGGGACCGCCGGTACGCCGGGGATGACGCACCCCTTCGAGTTCACGATCGCCCGTACCGACGGCGCCGGGAACATCTACCTGGAGGCCGCCGCCGGCGTCACCGCCTTCATCCTGGCCGGCCGGTACTTCGAGGCCCGCTCGAAGCGCAAGGCGGGCGCCGCGCTCAAGGCGCTGATGCAGCTGGGCGCCAAGGAGGTCACCGTCCTGCGGGGCGGCCAGGAGGTCACCGTACCGACCGCCGACCTCCAGGTCGGGGACCGTTTCCTGGTCCGGCCGGGCGAGAAGATCGCCACCGACGGCACGGTCGTCGAGGGTTCGTCCGCCGTGGACGCGTCCATGCTCACCGGCGAGTCCGTCCCGGTCGAGGTCTCGGTCGGCGACGCGGTCACCGGCGCCACCCTGAACGCCGGCGGCCGTCTCGTCGTCGAGGCCACCCGCGTCGGCTCGGACACCCAGCTCGCCCGGATGGCGAAGCTCGTCGAGGACGCGCAGAACGGCAAGGCCGCCGCCCAGCGCCTCGCCGACAAGATCTCGGCCGTCTTCGTGCCCGTGGTCATCGCGCTCGCGCTCGGCACCCTCGGCTTCTGGCTCGGCACCGGCCAGGGACTCACCGCCGCGTTCACCGCCGCCGTCGCCGTCCTGATCATCGCCTGCCCCTGCGCCCTGGGCCTGGCCACCCCGACCGCCCTCATGGTCGGCACCGGCCGCGGCGCCCAGCTCGGCATCCTGATCAAGGGCCCGGAGGTCCTGGAGACCACCCGCAAGGTCGACACGATCGTCCTCGACAAGACCGGCACCGTCACCACCGGCCGGATGACCCTCATCAAGGTCCACACCGCCGAAGGCGACGGCGCGGTCAGTGAGCACGACGTGCTGCGTCTCGCGGGCGCCCTGGAGCACTCCTCCGAGCACCCGATCGCCCAGGCCGTCGCCACCGGTGCCGCCGCCAGGGTCGGTACGCTCCCCACCCCCGAGGACTTCGCCAACATCCCCGGGCTCGGCGTGCAGGGCGTCGTCGACGGTCACGCCGTCCTCGTCGGCCGCGAGAAGCTCCTGGAGGAGTGGGCCATGGCCCTCCCGGCGGAGCTCAAGGCGGCCAAGGACACGGCCGAGAAGGCCGGCAAGACCGCGATCGCCGTGGCCTGGGACGGCCGGGCCCGCGCGGTCCTGGAGGTCGCCGACGCCGTCAAGGAGACCAGCCCGGAGGCCATCCGGCGGCTGCGCGCCCTCGGTCTCACCCCGATCCTGCTCACCGGTGACAACAAGGCCGTCGCCGAGGCCGTCGCCGCCGAGGTCGGCATCGACGAGGTCATCGCGGAGGTCATGCCGCAGGACAAGGTCGACGTCGTCAAGAAGCTCCAGGCGGAGGGCCGTTCGGTCGCCATGGTCGGCGACGGCGTCAACGACGCCGCCGCGCTCGCCCAGGCCGACCTGGGCCTGGCGATGGGCACCGGCACGGACGCCGCGATCGAGGCCGGCGACCTGACCCTCGTACGGGGCGACCTGCGGGCCGCGGCGGACGCGATCCGGCTCTCCCGCAAGACCCTCGGCACGATCCGCTCGAACCTCTTCTGGGCCTTCGCCTACAACGTGGCCGCCCTGCCGCTCGCCGCGGCCGGACTGCTCAACCCGATGATCGCGGGGGCCGCGATGGCCTTCTCCTCGGTCTTCGTGGTCGGCAACAGCCTGCGCCTGCGCGGCTTCCAGGCCGCCGACAAGTGACGTGACACCGGAGTGAAGTGCCACCGAAGTGAAGTGACACCGACAGCGACGTGCCGCCGAGAAACGATGTAGCGATGTGACGGGGAGACTGCCGTGGCCGGTTACGGACAGCACAAGGAAGACATCATCAGACGCCTGAGGCGGATCGAGGGCCAGGTCAGGGGCGTGCAGCGGATGGTCGACGAGGACGTCTACTGCATCGACGTCCTCACCCAGGTCTCCGCCATCAACGCGGCCCTCCAGTCCTGCGCGGTGGCCCTCCTGGACGAGCACCTCAGCTGCTGCGTCACGGAGGCCATCGCCCAGGGCGGGGATCAGGCGAAGGTGAAGGTGAGCGAGGCGTCGAAAGCGATCGCCCGGCTCATCCGGACCTGACGAAGTATCGGGAAAGAAGAGCCGAAGCGGCATCAACCGCTCTTGCTCGAAGGACAGCCGGCGGACAGCTTGACGCTCAGGCGGAGGCAGAGCCCGAGCACCCGCCGGAGGAGCAACAGCTCCGCGGAAACGGGCAGACCGGGGCCGCAGACCTTCGGGCAGGGGCGGTTCGTCATGTGGGTCGACATCCCGCCATCGTACCCCCGGGGGGTATACCAGAGCGGAGGAAGCGGCCCGTACGATGAGCGCCGCCCAGGGGGAAGGGGATCCACGTGCGTCGGCTGGGAGAGCTGGAAGCCGAGATCATGGACCGGCTGTGGGCATGGCAACGGCCCGCCACCGTCCGCGAGATCGTCGACGACATCAACCGGGGACGCCGGGTCGCCTACACCACCGTCATGACGGTGGCGGACATACTGCACCGCAAGGGCTGGCTCCGCCGCGAGAAGGCGGGCCGGGCCTGGCTGTACGAGCCCGTCCGCAGCCGCGAGGAGTACACGGCCGGCCTCATGCGGGACGCCCTCGGCGACAGCCAGGACCGGCCGGCCGCCCTGCTGCGGTTCGTCGAGGTCATCTCGGACGAGGACATGGCCGCCCTGGACGCGGCCCTCCGCACCGCCCGGGGTGACGGCACCGGGCAGGACGGCACACCCCGCGGCGCCCGCCGCGACGGCGGTGCCGCGTGAACCACCACGCGCTCGTCCCGCTCGGGCTCGTCCTGCTCACCGGCTGCCTCGTGCCCTGGCTCGTCACCCGGGCCCGCTGGGCCCAGCAGGCGCCCCGGCTCGCCCTCGCCGTCTGGGCCGCCTGCGGCGCCGTCTTCGCGGCCGCGACCGCCCTGCTCCCCGCCCAGCTCGTCCTGTCGACCGAGAGCAGCCACCACGTCACCGACATGGCCCTCACGCTCCGGCCCCCCACCCTCGACCAGCTGCTCACCCTCGACGGCCGCGAGCAGCTCGCCCTCGCGATCGGCCTCACCGTCCTCTCGCTGCCCGCCGCCGCCTTCGTACGGAGACTGGTACGGGCCCGGCGCGTGCGCATGCGGCACGCGGGGGTGCTGCGGCTCGTCGGGCGGTACGACCCCGCACTGCGGGCCACCGTCCTCGACGACGACCGCCCCGCCGTCTACTGCCTGCCGGGCCGCTCGCGCCGGGTGGTCGTCTCCTCCGGCGCGGTCCACACGCTGACACCCGCCCAGCTCGCGGCGGCCCTCGCGCACGAGCGGGCGCACATCAGCGGGCGCCACCACCTCCTGGTCGCGGCGACGGAGGCCTTCGTGGCCGTCTTCCCGCGGCTCCCGCTCGCACGGCACGGTGCCGCCGCCGTACCGCTGCTCCTGGAAATGGCGGCGGACGACCGGGCGTTGCGGCGATGTACGAGGGACGCGCTCGCCACCGCGCTGTACGCGCTGGCATCGGGACGGGCGCCGCGGTCGGCGTTCGCGGCGGGCGGTCCTTCGGCGGCGCTGCGGATGCGGCGCATCCTCACTCCCTACAGCGCCGGACACCCGGTCCTGCGCGGACTGTGCACCATCGGGGCGGCGACGCTCGCGATGACACCGCTGGTCATCGCCTGCTGTTCCTTCCCTCAATAATTTACCCAGTCACCGTCGGACCCCCCGAACACCGCTATTTACTAAGCGAATTCGTAGATTTCGCATCGGTCACGGGCAACTTAATTCACCGCTATTGTGGGTATGTTGGGGCTCAGGCTCGGCACGTCGAAGGGTACGAAACCAATGCAGCTGGCTGGCGTTCGCACGGCTGCGGCCGGCGATGCGGCGACGATATCCAGGCTGCTCGCCGACGTCATTCGGAGCAGCTACGCCGGAATCCTGGATGAAATCCCGATGCGGCGGCTGATCTCGGCGCAATGCGCACTTCCCCGCATACGAGCGGAAATTGAAATTCCGGGAGGCGCGCCCGGCTGGCTCGGCTGGCTCGTCGCGACCGACACGGAGGGCGCGGTCGTCGGCGTCGCCGCGGGCGGGGTGCCCGTACCGGGCGAGGGCGAGGTGTACGCGCTGGCCGTGGCGGACGGCTCCCGCCGCCACGGGGTGGGTACGGCCCTGCTCGCCGCGGCCACGGACCGGATGCGGAGCTACGGGGCCCACGACCAGCGCGTCGAACTCCCGGCGGACCCCGACCCGGCGCTCCCCTTCTACACACACATGGGCTTCGGCCCACTGTCCCCGCGCCGCATAAGCCGCTCTCTCTTTTAAGGGCTCGGTTCGCCTCCGGGGCGCCGAAGCCGGCGGAACAGCCCCGCACCGTGCTCGCCTCCCGGGTTCGACCGCCGCGCGGGCTTGCGGGGCGCGCTGGAGGGACCCCACCGAGCACCCGCCACCCCCAGGACCCGGCGAGTGAGCCGAAGGGGCGCGCCGGGGGAACAGCCCCGAGCGCGCGGAGCCTCCTGAGGAACGAAGGAGGCGAGCACGGTCGGGGCTGTGAGCCCGGCTGAAGCGCCCCGGAGGCGAACCGAGCCCTCAAAAAAAAGGGGGCTGGCGGATCCACGCCATCGCGTGTTCACGCAGCCCGATCCGGTGGATCGGCGCTCCCCGCCAGGTCAGGATGGGTCCAGCGGCGCGGTCCCGGCGGCACGGGTTCCTCGTCCGGACGGCATGGACCGAGCGAGCCCCTGGAGGAGCGATGCACACACCGAGCGGCACTTCCCTGCCCGTCGTGCCCGCAGTGCTCGCGCCGGTCCTGCCGTCCCGATACGAGCGGGAGCGCAAGCCCGTCCCCGGAGCCGGCGTCCGAATCAAGTCCGACACCCTTCCCGGGCTCGAATCGGTCGCCCCCGCCGACGAGAGCTCCGTCTGGCTGCACGACACCCTGCTCGGCCCGCACAGCGCGGACATCGTCCGGTACCTCAGCCTCGCCCGCTCCACCGGCGGACCCGTTCTGGACCTCGGCTCCGGCGCCGGGCGGCTCGCCGTCCCGTTCGCCCGGCACGGCTTCGCCGTGGAAGCCGTGGACCGGGACGCCTCGGCCCTCGAGCGCCTCGAAAGCTGGGCCCGCCGGATCGGTCCGCAGGTCGCCGGGCTCGTCGTCACCCACCGGGCCGACCTCACCGACCTGCGGCTCGAAGGGAGTTACCGGCTGGCGCTCCTCGCGGGCGCGATGGTCACGGCCGTCCCGCCCGCGCGCCGGCCGGCGCTGCTGCGGGAGGTCGCGTCCCACCTGGAGACGGGCGGGGCGCTCGCCCTCGACTACACCGCGCACCAGCTGCCCGGGCTGATCGCGGAGCCGCAGCGCACCTGGGCCTTCCAGGTGCCGCGCTTCGACGGGATCGACGAGTGGGTGGTGGCGCGCCAGGTCTTCGACCTGCCGTCGATGAGCGAGCGGATCACCTACTACACGGCCCGTACCGGCAAGCTCTCCACCGAGCGGGTCGTGCTGACCACCGACAAGTGGATCGTGGACCCCGAGCGGCTCGCCGCCGAGCTGCACTCGGCGGGCCTGCACATCGAGGGCCGGCGACGCCACCGGATCGACGAGCGGACCGAGTCCGTCCTGCTGGTGTGCAGGACGGACGACTGACGAGGTTGACGAGCAAGAGGTACGATGCCCACAAAAGTTTGAGCCGACCAGGTGGCGGGCGGAGAAGATGGCAGTCGTGGAAGAGCTGACGGGCCGCGAGGCGGTGATCCAGCGCCTGCGCGACGTGGGGCTGCGGGTCACGGGCCCGCGCCTGGAGGTGCTCACGGTGCTCGCCGCCGGCGGCCATCTCGACGTCGAGGCGATCACCACGACCGCGCGCGAGCGGCTCGGCACGCTGACCAGCCAGGCCGTGTACGAGATGCTGCGGCACTTCCAGGAGACCGGCCTGGTCAGCAAGTTCGACCGCCCCGGCCTGCCCGCCGTCTTCGAGATCTCCGGTCCGGCGCACCAGCACGCGCTGTGCGTCGTCTGCGGCCGCGTGGAGAACGTCGACATGGCCGCGCCGAAGCCGCCCCGGGGCGGCCTGCCCGAGTGGCAGGTGGAGGACGCCGAGATCGTCTTCAAGGGCCTGTGCCCCGACTGCCGGGCGAGCGCACCCGCCGCCTGAGCTGCGGTGAACTCAGTGCGTGTCGTTCGATTTTGTGGCAGGGTCTAGCGGGGCGATTCAACAGGGTCCAGGTGGGATCCGAGGGGAGTCTGCTGCGCCGTGTCCAGAAACGCCGCCGTGGCCCGTGCGGGCAGCGAACAGGCCCTCGCCGTGTACCAGGAGCTCCGCACCCGTCCCGGGGCGACCTTCGACGAGGCCGCGGACCGGCTGGATCTCTCCGCCGAGGAGCGGGAGCGATGTCGTGACGAACTCGTCTCCTTAGGACTGACCGCCCCCCAGGACCCCGTGGCCGTCGTCGACCCCGATGTCGCCCTGCTGCGGCTGCTGCGCCGGGAGCGCGACCGGCTCCAGGAGCGGCTCGCCGCCACCAGCCGCGCGCACACCGCACTCGAAGCCCTCGCCGGACCGTTCCTTCGGGCGGGGGCCACGCCGCGCGGCGAGATCGAGGTCGAGATCGTCGACGACCCCCACCGGATACGGCGCAGCCTCGCGGATCTGACGGACTCCGTTCGTACGGCCGTGCACTTCATGCACACCGGCTCCGTCCGCCGCGAGGAGCTGCCGGGCGAGCTGGCCCAGGACCGTCTGTGGGCCGAGCGCGGGGTCCGGGTCCGCGCCATGTACAGCCGGCGGGCCGCCTCGGTGCCGGAGACGGCGCAGCACCTGGAGGAGCGTGCCGCGCTGGGCGTGGAGGTGCGGTTCGCCTCGGTCGTCCCGATGAACATGGTCCTCGCCGACGAGAACTTCGCCCTCCTGCCGACCGATCCGCACGACCTGTCCTCCGCCGCGATCCTCGCGCGCGGCCCCGGCCTCGTCCGCTCCTATCTCGCCCTCTACGAGTACTGCTGGACGGCCGCCGCCCCGTACGGCGAGGAGGAGGCGGCGGAGAAGGGCGGCGACGGGCTCTCCGAGCAGCAGCGGGCGGCGCTGCTCATGCTCGCCTCGGGCATCAAGGACGAACAGATCGCCCGCAATCTGGGCGTCTCGCTGCGGACGGTGAGCCGGCTCCTCTCCGAGGTGATGCACGAGCTGGGGGCGGCGAGCCGTTTCGAGGCGGGCGTGAAGGCGTCCCGGCTCGGCCTGCTGGACGGGGAGGTCGCCGAGCGGGGAGCGTAAGGGCGGGATACCACCGAGGAGTTCGAATGGCGCACGATGGATGTCCGATCGGTCGGATCGGCATGACGGACGGCCGCCCAGCCGTGTGACAGGGTGACGGCGGCGCGACTCGAGGGAACAGGGGGTCACTTCGCCTTGATCACCACCGGCGGCGGTACGGGGAACGGAACCGAGCGCTCGGAAGGCTCACCCGATGCTGTGGTGAACCTCTACCAGGAGCTGCGCAGACGCGGGGTGTCGAGCCTCGGCGAGGTGGGCGCCCACTTACGGCTCTCGCCCGAGCAGTACGAGCGATGTAGGAACGAACTGACGGACCTCGGACTCATCGTGCCGACCAACCCCGCGCAGCACGGCGCCCGGTCGGAGCTCCGGGCGGGGCTCCGGGACGGCGACGTCAATGGCGACGGCAGTGGCGGCGGCGACAGCGGCGACGGCGGCGACGGCGGCGGCGGACCGCAGCAGGACGGCGACACGGTCGCGGTGATCGACCCGGAGATAGCGCTGCTCCGGCTGCTGCACCGGGAGCGTGAGCAGCTGCGCGAGCACCTCGACGAGGCGGACCGCGCGTACGGCACGCTGGAGACGCTGGCGGGGGCCTTTCTGCGGGCCGGTTCCCTCACGCGCTCGGACGCCGATGTGGAGCTCCTCAGCGACTACCGCCGGATCCAGCAGGTCCTCGAGGACATCACGGACGTCATCCAGCACAGTCTGTCGTCGATGCACCCGACGTCGCTGGTCCGCGAGGTGGCGGAGCGGGTACTGAGCCGCGACCGGCGGCAGATCGAGAACGGGGTGCGGGTCCGCGCCATGTACAGCGAGCGGGTCATCTCCACGCCGGAGGTGGCGGAGCTGCTGCGGCGCCGGGTCGAGACGGGCGTGGAGGTGCGGATCACCCCCGCCGTCCCCATGACGATGATCATCGCCGACGCGCAGTTCGCGATGGTCCCGGTCGATCCCGCGGAGCCGATGGCGGGCGCGGTACTGGCCCGGGGGCCGGCCCTGGTCCGCTCGTACATCGCCCTGTACGAGCACTGCTGGCACACGGCGTCGCCGTACGGGGACGGTTCGACGCCCGAGCAGGGCGGGGACGGGCTCTCGGAGCAGCAGCGGGCGGCGCTGACGATGCTGGCCTCGGGGATGAAGGACGAGAAGATCGCGCGGGGGCTCGGGGTGTCGCTGCGGACGGTGAGCCGCATGCTGTCGGAACTGATGCAGGAGATGGGCGCTACGAGCCGGTTCGAGGCCGGGGTGCGGGCTCATCGGCTCGGCTGGGTCGACTGAGCCCGGGATTTTCGTCCGGCCGGCATGGAAAAGGCTCCGCGGTCGCCCTTTACGGGCGGCCACGGAGCCTTTTCGGATTCCCGACGGCTCAATTGGCAGATATCGGCGCCGGGGGGATCTTGTTCCACTCGTTTCCGTTGGACGGAGACGGCGTGGGGGTGGGGGTCGGGGTGGCGGTGGTCGCGTCGGCGACTCCGTCGGCCACCACGTGCTGGGGGGCCGAGACCGCGTTCGGGGCCGTCGCCAGCGCAGCGCCGCCGGCGACGGCGATACACGCGGCCGCGGCGAGGGCGACCTGACGGACGATCTTGCGCATCCCCGTGGCGTGCTCAGCAGACATGATTCCTCCAGGAGTTGGAATGTGAATTCCGCCTTCGGGGGCCCGTGCCGCCGGGCGTTCCCTGAAGACATCTCCATTCTGTCCCCGCCCCCGATTCCGATCCAGGGATTGTCTCTGCGTGGACCCGCCATGGCGTGGATGCGTCAATACGCCTCTCCCTCAACGGAATTGAGAGATCCGGAGCTCTCCATATCTTTGGTCGAACCAAAAGAGGTGCTAGACTTGAGCTACGGCCTTCTCATTCCTCCAGGAGAGAGGGGCCGCCGGGGCAGGGGCGTGCCGCCGCCCCTGCCCCACCGCCCGTCCGGCCTCCGGCCCCTCCCCCGGGGTGGCCGGCCGGCGCGACTCCGCCAGCGCCCCCCGGTACACCTCGACGGTCCGGGTGGCGGACGCGCGCCAGCTCATCCCGCGCGCATGACGGACCGCCGCCTCCCCCATCGTCTCCACCGCCCTCGGATGCGCCGCGAGCCACCGGAGGCGCCGCGCGTACTCCACCGGGTCGTGACCGCGCACCAGAAGCCCCGTCACCCCGTCCCGCACCGCCGTCTTCAGCCCGCCGACCGCCGCCGCGAGCACCGGGGTCCCGCAGGCCTGCGCCTCCAGGGCCACCAGGCCGAAGGACTCGCTGCGCGAGGGCACCACGAGCACGTCCGCCGCCCGGTACCAGTCCGCCAGGCGTGACTGCGGTACGGGAGGGAAGGCCCGCAGCACGTCGGTGACCCCCAGCTCCCCCGCCAGCTTCCAGGCCGTCCCCTCCCGGGTCGCGCCCGAGTGGCCGCCCACCACCGGCACCAGGAGCCTGCGGCGCAGCTCCGGCTCCTCGCGCAGCAGCTCGGCGACGGCCCGTACGAGCACGTCCGGGCCCTTCAGGGGCTGAATGCGGCCCGCGTAGAGCGGTATGAACGCGTCGGCCGGCAGGCCCAGTCGGGCCCGGGCCGCCGCCCGCCCTCCCCCGGAACCTCCGGCCCGGGAGGTGCCCCCGGCCGGGTGGAAGGTCCGCAGGTCGACCCCCGGCCGTACGACCTCGGTCCGCGCGGCCTCCGCCCCGTACAGCGAGCGCAGCGCCTCCGACTCGTCGGCGGTGTTGGCGATCAACCGGTCCGCGGAGGACACCACCTGGTGCTCGCCCCGGACGCGGAGCTCGGGCTCGGGGGTGTCGCCCTCGGCGAGCGAGGCGTTCTTCACCCGGGCCAGGGTGTGCGCGGTGTGCACGAACGGGATCCGCCAGCCGACCGAGGCGATCCGGCCCGCCTGCCCGGAGAGCCAGTAGTGCGAGTGGACGAGGTCGTAGCGCCGGTCCTCCTTGAGCAGCGCCAGCGAGAAGGGCACGACGAGATCCGGCATGGCCTCCTTGGGCAGCGGCCCGCGCGGCCCGGCCTGCAGATGGCGCACCCGCACCCCCGGGGCGAGCTCGACGAGCGGGGGCAGGCCCTCGCCCCGGCAGCGGGTGAACAGGTCTACCTCCACGTCCTGTTCGGCGAGGGCGCGGGAGAGTTCGACCATGTAGACGTTCATACCGCCGGCGTCCCCCGTCCCGGGCTGGTGGAGCGGGGAGGTGTGGACGCTGAGCATGGCGACGCGCAGGGACACGTGGGGCTCCTGTGGAGTGGGGGGCCACGTGTCCCTGCGCGTCGCTCGCGCGCACGGTCACGCGGCAGGGTGGGTGAGGGTGCGGGGCGGTACGGGTCGTACGGCAAGGTGCGTCGGTGCGGGGCGGTACGGGTCGTACGGCGAGGTGCGTCGGTGTGGGGCCGTACGGGTCGTACGGCAATGTGCGTCGGGACAGGTCGTACGGCGGTGCGTCGGTGTGGCGGGCTCAGAAGCCGAAGACCGGGCCCGAGGGCGGTGCGAGCCTGGTCCCCGGGAGGGGGCCCGTCAGCGCCTGCCAGTCGACCGGCCGCCCCGGCGCCACCTGGAGCGCCGCCGCGAGCCGGTCGGCGCCCTCCGGCATCACCGGCCGCGCCCACGCGGAGAGCGCCGACGCCACCGCCAACTGGGCGGCGAGTGCCGGGAGATGACGGCAGGAGGTGCTGGGCCGGCACCGCTCGTGGGCGTTGACGTGGCCGAAGTCGGCCACCGAGCGGACCATCTCGTCGAGGACGGCGACCGCCCTGCGCGGGTCGAAGGCGTCGGGGCCGTACGCCTCGCGCAGATCGTCCACGGCCCGGTGGAGCCGCCGCTCCAGGATCTCCCAGCCGGTGCCGCCCGGCAGTGCCTGCGGGGCGAGCCCGCCGCACTCCTCCCGTACGGAGGTGAAGAGCCGGGAGAGCCAGCTGTTCCAGCTCTCGTCGAGCTCCCGGCGGGCGGCGGCGAGCCGCTCCCGGTGGAAGACGGTGCGGCGCCCCAGGGGGCGGGCCTGGAGGACGTGCCGGCGCAGGGTGTCGGAGCCGTACTCGGTGAGGAGGTCGAGCGCCCAGACGTTGCCCTCCTGGACGCCCTCCTCGATGACGTACGACTCGTTGACGTTGAAGTCCTGCGGCAGCTTGATGTCCTGCGCGAGGAGCAGCACCGGCAGCAGCACCGCGTGGCAGAAGGCGTGCCCGAAGCCGCAGAAGTGGATGGCGCGGCGGGGCAGCGGGCCCGTGACGTCGTAGCCGAAGAGGTGCATCGCGGCCGCCTCGAAGCAGCCGTCGATCCGGTGCTCGGGGAAGCCCTCGACCGGCACCGGAAGGCCCCACTCGGCCGGGTGGCCGACCGCGATGTCCGGCAGCCCGTCCTCCACGAGCGACTCGCACAGGGCCGCGAGCCGCGGCGGGAGCCCGGCCGTCGCCCAGTACTCGGCGAGCGTCTCCCGGAAGGGCTCCAGGGGTACGTACAGCCGGCGGCAGCGGCGGGCCACCGCCGGGGTGTCGCAGACCGCGCAGCGCGCGGAGATGAGGTCGCCGCCGTCGTTGGGGCGGGCGCACTCGTGGCACATGCCGCCGTCGCTGACCGCGCCGCAGTGCGGGCAGCTGCCGGTGGCGTGCGCCCCGTACAGCCAGCGGTCGCAGGGCTCGCAGTAGGGCAGCAGGCGGGTGCGCGGGGCGATGACCCCCTGTGCGAACAGCCGGCCGAAGAGGTCCTGCACCCAGCGTCCGTACCCCTTGTCGCGCCGGGGGCGCACGATGTGGTCGAACTCCACGCCCGAGCGGAGCCAGTCGGCGGTGATCGCGGCGCGGTAGCCCTCCGCGACCTCCTCCGGCTTGCGGTTGTGGCGCAGCGCCCGGACCTCGACGGAGCTGGCGTGGTCGGCGGTGCCGGTGGTGAACCGGACCGCCTCCCCCTCGGCCCGCAGGTAGCGGGTGAGGACGTCGGCGGCGACGTACGGCCCGGCGAGGTGGCCGATGTGGAGTTCGCCGTGGGTGGCGGGAGGGGTCGCGGTGATCCAGACGGGGGTGCTCATGGGACCTCCTTGACGCTGTGGTGCGGTGGGCTTCAGCGGGTCGCGGTGGGCGTGCGCGCTGTCGGCGCAGGGCGGTCAGCGGGGTCGACGGGTCGGGGTCGGAGGAGCCCGAGGCGTCAGCGGGGCTCGAAGTGGAAGGAGCGGATGAAGCAGTCGCGCGGCTGCTCGACGGCGTAGACGACGCACTCGAAAAGGGCCTGGGTCGTCAGCTTCTCGTCGGGCGCTATTCCGTCCGGATTCGATCCGTCCCATTCCGCGAATCGCGGATCCGAGGTGGAGAAGTCGGGCGGGAAGAGCGAGAACACCCGGACCCCGGAGGGCCGCAGCCTGCGCGAGAGAATGTCGGCGAATCCGGCCTGCGCGCTCTTCGCCGCCCAGAAGGCCTCGTGGGCGACGCCCGCGGTCGCCGCGGAGGCGCCCTCGGCGTCGCGGACGGCGACCATGTTGACGATGTCGGGGCGGAGCGAGCCGCGCAGCAGCGGCAGGAAGTGCTTCACCATGAGGACCGTGCCGCCGGCCGTCGACTCGATCGTCTCGACGATCTCGGCGTCGCTGGCCGCCTCCAGGTCCATGCCGTCGAGCCAGCGGGCTCCGTTGTTGACCAACAGGTCGACCCGGTCGGTGCGTTCGCCGACCCGGGCCGCGAACTCCCGGATCTCGGCGGGCCTGCTCAGGTCGCAGCCGAAGGCGTGGATACGGTCACGGGCGGAGCCCATGACTTCGGCGCGGGTGCGTTCGGCGGCTTCGACGGTCCGCGCCGAGACATAGACCTCGGCGCCGAGATGCGCGAATCCGACGGCGAGCGCGCGACCGAAATAGCGGGACGCTCCGGTCACGACGACACGCAGATTCTCGAATTTCATGTGTGTCTGCTCTCTCCACGGATACCGATTGCCGGTCCATTTCAGCGTGGCAGAGAAAGGACGGCGGAGGCCCGGTGAGAGGGGTGCGCGTTCACGCCGTTGCGTGGATACGCCACGGCAGTTCCAGCCTGCCGAGAACCTCGGCACGCTTGTGGTGGACACGGACGCGGTCGGGTGCGGCGGAGACGGTGACCGTACCGCCGGGGGTGCGGACGGGGCCGTGCGCGGCGGGGACGACGGTGCCGTCGAGGGCCCCGGCGGCCGCGAGGGCGGCGGCGCCGGTGAGGGCGAGGCGGGGGTGCCAGCCGCCGACGGTGAGGGCCCGGACGGAGAGCCCCTCGGGCCCGGCGGTGAAGGCGGCGATCTTGGGGAGTGCGGAGTGCGGCGGGTGCCCGAGGAGGCGGGCGGCCTCGGCCCGGAGCGCGAGGAGCCGGTCCTGGAGCGCCTCTTCGGACTCGGACTCGGGAAGGTGCCGGGCGTCGACGAACACGTACGGATTGCCGTACCGCACGAGCGACACGGGCACCCCGTCCAGAACGTCGACGGGCCGGCCGGTGGGGAGAGTGCCGGGGGCGGTCGGAGCTTTGAGGAAGCTCAGCGTGTACGCGTCCTCGCGGGGCTCGCGCTCGCAGAGCACGGTGTCGCCGGTGGTCACGGCGCGGACGGTGACGGGTCCCGGGCGGCCGTCGGCGACGACACAGGCGAGAAGGGAGTGGCCGCATCCGGCGCGGAAGTCGAAGACACCGCCGGGGAGGGCCTGCACGAAGCGGTAGTCGAGGGTGTGGCCGGGGCGGGCGGCGGGGCCGTAGAGGGCGATCTTGTCGACGTCGGCGTACGCCGTCCCCGAGAGCGCGTGGCGCAACCGCGCCAGCTCACCGCCGAGCGCGAGCGCGCCGACCGGCAGTTGGTCGAGGCGCAGGACGAGGGTGGGCCCGGGCGCGTCCTCGGCACGCACGACGGTGGCGCGGACGGTACCCGTGGGGCAGACGGTGTCTGTGGCGCGGACGATGCCCGTGGGGTAGCCCCCGTAGTCCGTTGTGGGCATTCGTTCCGCCGGGGCGATGGGGGTCCCCCCGGACGAAGTCTGGGGGAGGGTGGGCACAACGGACGGCGCCTTTGCGGGCGCCTCCGCCCCGAGCACCCCGCACCCCGCACCCGCACCCCGCACGGAAACGGCACCGCCGTCGTGGGCGCCGTAGGTACAGGGAGCGGAGGCGCCCGCAAGGGCGCCGTCCCGTGTGCCCACCCGTCCCGCCCCGGCGGGACGCATGCCCACACGGCCGGGCCGGAGGTCGGCGGGGACACCGCCGGACACGGGACCCGGCGCGGGTTCGGGACGCCCAGCCGTCGGCGCGGGTTCGGGACGGGGAGGTCCCGGGATTTCAGGCCGCACAGCCCACCGGGATCCGCATGCCCTGTACGACCTCCGTCCACAGCTCGTGGACGGCGAGGCCCCAGAGGGCCAGGGCGTCATGGTGCGAGGGGCGTTCGAGCTGGCGCGCGAGGAGCCTCTGCACCCGGTCGGCGCGGACCTTGCCGCCGAGGACGAGCCGGGCCGGGGAGAGCAGCTCGCGGACGGTGTCGAGGAGCGGGCTGCCGGGGGCGATCATCGCCGCGATGGGGAGCGTGAAGGGCTGCTTGGGCCGTCGCAGGACGGGCGTGGGCAGCAGCTCGGCCCCGGCCTCGTACAGCGCCCGCTTGCCCGTCCGCGCCGCCGTCGGCAGGGCACGGGCGTGGGCGACGACGGAGGGCTGGCAGAAGGGCATCCGGGCCTCGACGGCCCAGGCCATGGAGAGGTGGTCGACGCGCCGCAGGTGGTACGCGGGGAGCCGCCAGCGGGTCTCGAAGGCGGTCATCGCGGTGAGCCGGTCCTCGCCGACGGCCTCGGCGGAGCGCAGCTCCTGCTCGATGCGGTCGGCGGCGGAGCCCTGATCGGCGATGTGGGCGCGGTAGTTGGCGGTGTAGAGGTGATCCCGCAGGAGGCGCGGCGCGGCGGAGAGCGCGTCGGCGTAGGCGCCGGCCCAGTCGGCGCCGGCGGGGGCGGCGAGCGCGTCGCGCATCCGGTCGTAGCCGCCGAAGAGTTCGTCGGCGCCGTCGCCGGCGAGCGCGACGGTGAAGCCGTTCTGGCGGACGGCGCGGAAGAGCGCGTACGTGGAGAGGGCGATGGGGTCGGCGTTGGGCTGGCCGAGGTGGCGGACGGTCCGGGTGAGGAGGGAGGGGAGCTCGTCGGGGTCGACGGAGACCTCGTGGTGGACGGTCCGGGCGCGGCGGGCGACGGAACGGGCGTACGCGGCCTCGGAGTCGGGCCACTTGCCGCGGTAGGTGAGGTGGAAGGTGTGCAGCGGGGGCGCGTCGGTCTCGCGGGCGTGCTCGGCGGCGAGCGCGGTGACGAGGCCGGAGTCGAGGCCGCCGCTGGTGATCGCGCAGACGGGCACCTCGGCCTGGGCGAGCCGCCGGACCTCGTGGCGCAGGACGTCCTGGGTGTCGTCGAAGGGGGTGGCGGGGCGGGTGCCGCGGTGGGGGCCCCGGCGGCGTACGACGGGAGCGGCACCGGGCCGCACGACGGCGGTGGCGCCGGGCGGCAGGACGCTGATGCCGTCGAGGGCGGTGTGCGCGGAGAAGGAGGTGCGGGTGGCGAGGACGGTGTCGAGGGCGTCGTCGCGCGGGGAGATCCGTACCCCGTCGAAGGCGAGGAGGGCGGGGATCTCGGAGGCGAAGCGGGTGGAGCCGTCGTACGGGTCGTGGTGGAGGTGCACCGGCTTCATGCCCATGTCGTCGACGGCGAGGACGAGTTGGGCGCTGCCGGGGCGGAGGTCGAGGACCGCGACGGCGAACATGCCGTCGAGGTGCTCGGCGAAGGCGGGGCCGTACTCGGCGTAGAGCGCGGGGAGCACGGTGCCGTCGCAGAGGTCGGGGAACCGGTGGCCGCGGGCGGCGAGGGCGCGGCGCAGTTCGGCGTGGTTGTAGATCTCGCCGTTGAGCACGGCGAGGATGCCGGGGAGGTGCGGCAGCCGGTAGGGCTGCCGGCCTCCGCACGGGTCGGTCACGGCGAGCCGGTCGCAGCCGAGCGACCAGCCCGGCCCGCTGAGCACCTGGTGCTCGTCGGGGCCGCCGTGCCGCTGGCGGGCCGAGACCGCCGAGAGCTCGGCGGGGTCCGGGCGGTCCGCTCCCGCGGCGAAGGAGCCGAGAATCCTGCACATGGCGGTCGCCTCCGAATCCGAAGTCACTGTCCATCACACACTGGACACACTGGTCGAACCCAATGATTTGAATCTACCAAGTTTTTGAATGGCGCGTAAGTGCCATGTCCAGTTCACGCCACGGGTTGGCCTTGCGACGCTTCCGCCACCCCAACAGGCTTGCCTCATGAGGGACATGGAGGACTTCGCGACGAACGGCACGGGCCGGACCACACCCGAGCAGCCGCCCGAGCAGCCGCCCGAGCGGTCGCCCGAGCAGCCGCCCGAGATACCCGGCCGCGGCGCACCCGCGTCCCTGCTGGTCGTGGCCGCGCACCCGGACGACATCGAGTTCTGCGTCAGCGGCACGGTCATGCAGTGGATCGCGCGCGGCACCCGCGTCACGTACTGCATCGTCACGGACGGCGGCGCGGGCGGTTACGACGAACAGCTCCCCCGGCAGGCGATGGCGGATCTGCGCCGCGCCGAGCAGGTCCACTCGGCGAAGCTCAGCGGCGTCGCCGACGTCCGCTTCCTCGGCTACCCCGACAGTTTCGTCGAGGCCTCCGTCGAGCTCCGCCGCGACCTGTGCCGGGTCATCCGCGAAGTACGCCCGCAGCGGGCCATCATCCCGTCCCCCGAGATCAACTGGGCGCGCGTCGCCGACCTCCACCCCGACCACCGCGCGGTCGGGGACGCCTGCCTGCGCGCGATCTACCCCGAGGCCCGCAACCCCTTCGCGCACGCGCAGCTCCTGAAGGAGGAGGGCCTCGAACCCTGGACGGTCCACGAACTGTGGCTGATGACGGGCCCCACCCCCAACCAGTACGTGGACGTCACCCCCGTCTTCGACCGCAAGGTCGAGGCCCTGCGCATCCACACCTCCCAGACGGCCCACTTCGACGACCTGGCCGGCCTGCTCCGGACCTGGCTCGGCGAGCACGCGACGGCGGGCGGACTGCCGCCGGGCCGGATGGCGGAGGCGTTCCAGATCGTGCACATCGACTGAGCCGCCTCCGCGCGGAGCCCCCAGGGAGCCCGGCAGAGCCCCCGAAGAGCCCCCGCAGAGGCCTCGCGAAGCCCACGCGAAGCCCACGCGAGTGTCCTTGTGGCGGCACGGGGCGTATGGGACGGTGGGCGCCACACGTGGGGGCGCGTGCGACCAACACGCGCGTGGCGAGGGGGAGTTCGCGTCATGACCGACTTCGTTTCCAGCCTGCACGAAGCTCTGATCTCTCAGTACCTCGCCCGACCCGAGGCCGACCAGGAGCCCTACTACTCGGTCTCGGACAGCCTGCGCCTCTACGCCGACTCCCTCTGGAGCGACACGGGAGAAGCGAACAAGGCCGTCCAGCGGCTGCTCTCGTCCGGCAGGGGCGAGGCGATGGACGCCCTGGGGCAGCAGTGGGACAAGGTCATGAACAAGGACGTCGGCTCCACCACGGCGGTGGCGCGGGTGTCGGCCGTCACGGCGTACGAGCTCGGCGAGATCATCGCCGTGGCCAAGGCCGAGATCACGGAGGTCGCCGCCTCCTGCGCCGTGAGCACCGGCGCCCAGCTCGCCGGCGGTGCGCTGGTGTTCGGCGTGGCGGACGACGTCGTCGCGACCGCCGTCTCACAGGCCCAGACCCTGGCGCGGAAGGTCGTCGCCAGGTGTCAGCAGCTGGTCGTGGCCAAACTGGGCCGGCTCCAGCGGGACCCGGCCGTGGCGGCCCTCGGAAGCGTCGCCGCCGACCTCGCCGGAGCCATCGGCGGCCAGGCGCGCGACGGGGCGGCCGACGCGGGGACGGGCCGCGCCTGGGGCAAGGACCTCGCCTCCGGATCCGGCCGGGCAGCCGAGGGCGTCCACGTCGACCACGCCGAGCACGAGCGCGCGGCCAAGCGGCTCAGGGAGGTCGCCGACGAGGTCTTCGACACGACCTCGACCACCCTTCGCGACGCCGTCCACGACCACGCCACAGGAGCGCAGAGCGGCGCCCTCGGCGCGGCGATCGCCGCGACGCTCGGCACGGTCCTGGACGATCTCACCCAGGCCACGAAGGCCATCGGCGACTACCTGGACGACACGCTGCCCGCCGGGATCCTGCTGATCTCCAGCAGCCAGCAGTCCACGGACGACGACGTCAAGCGACGGATGTCCGAGCTCGACCGGTAGGCCTGGCCCACTGGTCCAGGGGGCCAGGGGGCCAGGGGGCCGGACCAGGGGGCTGGGCCAGGGGCTGAGCCAGGTGGCTGGACCAGCGGGCTCCCGGCGAGCTCGGCGTACGAGCCGGCAAGGCGCGCCGAGGGAAGCGGTTCCTCCGCCGGACGGGCGGGTAGCTGGCGTACATGTCAAAAGGCTGGCGTTGGTTCCTCCTTGCCGTGTTCGTCGTCTGGACCGTCCTCGCCCTGCAATGGACAGACCTCGGCTGCGACTACCCGGAGGCGTACCTCGCGGTGGTCCGCTTCGGCACGCCGGAGGGGCTGGAGTTCCTGCCCGCCTGCGGCGGCTGACGAGTCAGCCCCCGCGCCCGGTCCTCCGGCCCCCCCGACTCACCGACTCACCGACTCACCGACTCACCGACTCACCGACTCACCGACGCCAGAACAGGTGGTGCGTCACGCCGCCGCTCGGGCTGGGCACGGACTCGTGGTGGAACTGGTCGAACAGCTCGTCGGGGGATTCCCAGAGCCGCGCCCCGGAGCCGAGCTCCACCGGTGAGACCGCCACGTGCAGGGTGTCGACGAGGCCGGCGTCGAGGAACTCACGGATCGTGGTGGCCCCGCCGCCGAGCCGGACGTCCTTGCCCCCCGCCGCTTCCCGCGCCTGCGCGAGGACGGTGGCCGGATCGCTGTCGACGAAGTGGAACGTGGTGTCGGAGAGCGTGAACGAGGGCCGCACGTGGTGGGTCATGACGAACACCGGGGTGCGGAACGGGGGCTTGTCACCCCACCAGCCGAGCCACTCGTGATCACGCCAGGGCCCCCGCTGGGGGCCGAACTTGTTGCGGCCCATGATCTCGGCGCCGATGTTGCGCGAGAAGTCGCGCGTGAAGTAGTCGTCGAGGCCGCGGCTGCCACCGGGGTCGGTACGCATGGGCCAGCTCGCCGTGGCACCGGCCCACGCGAACATGTCCCCCGGATTCGCATGGCCGAACGGCCTCTCCAGGCTCTGGCCCTCACCGGCACCGAACCCGTCACTCGACACGTTGAAGTTCTGAACTCTCAGCAGCTGGACCACGGGGCTCCCCTTGATGTCGTGAACAAGAACGTCTTATCAGCGGACAACGTCGAAAACCTGCTTCTGCAGGCCGTTGGCGTACGCCTCGTACTCGACGAGCTTCAGCTTCTGGACGTCCTTGTCCGTGGCGCTGAAGAGCCGCTTGCCCGCGCCGAGCAGGAGCGGGAACACGAGCAGGTGGTAGCGGTCGATCAGGCCGGCGTCCGACAGGGCCTGGTTCAGCGTGGCACTGCCGTGGACGATGATCGGGCCGCCCTCGGTCTCCTTCAGCGCGGCGACCTCGTCGAGCGAACGCAGGATCGTCGTCTCGCCCCAGTTCGACACGAGGTCGTCCTCGGTGAGGGTGGTGGAGACGACGTACTTCGGCATCACCTTGTAGTCGGCGAACTCCTCCATGTCGGGCCACACCGGGCTGAACGCCTCGTAGCTGGTCCGGCCCAGCAGGATCGCGGCGGCCTCCTTCTGCTCGCGCCCCTTGATCTCGAAGGCCTCGGGAAGGAACTCGACGTCCTTGAAGGTCCACCCGGAGTTCCGGTAGCCGGGCTCACCGCCCGGGCCCTCCACGACACCGTCGAGGGAGATGAAAGCGGTGCTGATGAGAGTGCGCATGGAAGGCTCCTCGGTTCTCGTGCTCGGTTCTCGGTTTCCGGTGCTCCGTGGATGCCGCCGCGGCTGTCGCGCACCATCCATGAACCAAGACCGTGCATCCCGGAGAAACTCATCGGTCGCCGCCCGGCGGATGTGTGTGCCTAGGATCGAGGTATGACCATTCGATGCGGTTCGTCCCTGTCTCTCTGGTCGCGGGACTCGTTCCTGTCCGTCGGTTCGGTGGGCTCGACGCTGTCGATCGGCTCCGTCGGCTCCTTCCTCTCCGTCGGCTCGGTCGGCTCCGCCCTGTCGATCGGCTCCATCGGCTCCTGGGCGAGCGCCGGCTCGCTGCTGTCCGCCCAGTCGTGCTGGTCGGTCCTCTCCTACCGCTCCCGAAGGGGTGTCCTGGCGGCAGGCGCGTGCCTGGCCGTCGCGGGGGCCGTAGCCCTGACCGCCGGGGCGCGCCGGGGTCGCTGACCCCCGCCGGGGACCTCAGAGCGCTTCGGCCGGTGGCCCGCGCCCGAGGCGGTCATGCCCGGGACCGTCCTGCCCGGGCCGCCGGCCGGTACGGCCCTCGCGGCCTGTGCAGACCAAACCGTTCAGTTCATATACTGACCGCCCCGCCACCCCGGCTCGCCACCACAGCCAAGGACACCACCCATGGGCGCCGAAGCCGAAGCCGAAGCCCGAAGCACTCCGGGCGCTCCGGGCGCTCCGGGCGCTCCGGGCGCTCCGGGCGCTCCGGGCGCTCCGGGCGCTCCAGGCGCTCCAGGCGCTCCAGGCGCTCCAGGCGCTCCAGGCGCTCCAGGCGCTCCGGGCGCTCCAGGCGCTCCGGGCGCTCCAGGCGCTCCGGGCGCTCCAGGCGCCCTGGGCGCCCTGGGCGCGATCGACGAGTACGGCATCCCGATCATCCCGGACCCCGCCGACGCCGCCTCCCGCAAGCGCCAGGCGATCATCGACGCCGCCCTCGCCGAGTTCCTCGCCGAGGGCTACTCCGCGGCCTCCATGGACGCGATCACCCGCGGCTCCGGCGTCTCCAAGGCGACGATCTACAAGCACTTCGGCAGCAAGGAACGGCTCTTCCTCGCCGTCATCGGCGGCGTCCTGCCGAAGACGTACGCCGACCTGGAGCCCTCCAACTCCACCATCGCCGACGCCCCCGACCTGCGGGCCGCCCTCGTCCGGCTCACGACCGACTGGGCGCGGATCCTGCTGCGCCCCGACATCATGTCGCTGCGGCGCCTGGTGATCGGCGAGATAGACCGTTTCCCGCAGCTCGGCCGGCTCTGGTACCGGGTCGGCTACGACATGAACAACGGCCCGCTCGTCGAGGCCTTCACCGAGCTGCACGCGCGCGGCACCCTCGACGCGCCCGACCCGAAGCTCGCCGTGCAGCAGCTCGTCGCGGTGACGGTGGGCGTGCCGCAGCTCGTCCGTACCTTCTCGCCCGACGCGGCGATCGAGGACGCCGAGCTCACGCGGGTGATCAGCTCGGGAGTGGATCTGTTCCTCGCGCGGTACGCGACCGCCTGAGGACCGACCGGACGAGGCCCCCCGAAATCCAGACACGACCGGCGCGGGAGTTTCGCCGCTCGACCGCCCCGAGAGCAAGCCGGTTCCGGCCGCCGAGACATCTCGGGACGGTCTTGTCGGGCACCCTCAGTGATCCGTGGGTACGGGAGGGGGTCGGGGGAGGTCACCGTGCGGTGCGCGTCAGGAGCCTTCGGAGACCGGTTCCTCGACGGGCCAGGCGATCTCCAGCCGGTTGTCGGGGTGGTCCGGCGTACCCGTCCAGCGCAGGAAGGTCGACCGGACGGGGCCCGCGAAGGCGAAGCCGTGCTCGGCGATCCAGTTCGCGACGGCGTCGTACGCGGTGAGGATCTCGGGGAAGGCGGTCGCCGCGCCCTCCACGACCGTGCAGGCGTAGGTGCACTCCGGGATGTCCCGTACGGACATCCCCTCGCCCAGCTCCTCGGGCTGTGCGCCCGACTCCCAGAACGGCAGGCACGCCTCGACCAGCGTCTCGTTCTCCTCGTCGCAGAGCCCGTGGTACCGGACGAACGCGGGTCCGGCGAAGGTGAGCGGCCCACGCCCCGCGACGGCGTACATGTCCTGGTAGGCGGTGCCCAGGAACGGGTCCAGGCCGTGGTGGTTGACCATCGCACCGCGAACGAGGACGCGTTCGGCGGCGCCTTGGCGGAGGGTGACGCGGTGGTTCATGTCGGCTCCTTCGGTCAGCTGGGTCAACAGGCCGTGGACGAGGGAGCGCTGGACGTCGAGCCGGCGCTCGGCGGCCTTCAGGTGGTCGCGCAGCGCGGCTGCCAGCCGGGGTGCCGGGTCGGTCACCGGCTCGGCACCGTCGCCGGCGCCCGCGAGAAGGCCGCGTATCCGCTCGATCGGCATGTCCAGCCGCCGCAGCGCGCGCACGAGCTGCGCGCTGCGGAGCTGGTCGCGCCGAAAGTAGCGGTAGCCGCTCTCCGGGTCGACAAAGGCCGGTGTCAGTACACCGCTTGCGTCGTAGTGCCGCAGGGCAGTGACCGAAAGGCCACTGGCCTGCGCGAACTGCCCTATCGGCAGCAGATTCGTCCTGTCCACGCAGGAGACTGTGCCGTCTCGGGTTACCCGAGAGTCAACCGTTCGCCACGAGCCGCACCGCGAGCACGACGATCAGGGTGCTCGACGCGAGCGCCGTCGTCAGCCTGCCGCGGGCCCCGGTCAGGGTCCGGCCGAGAAGGGTGCCGCCCAGGGCCAGGAGGAGCTGCCAGCTGGCGGAGGCGGCGAGGGCCGCCAGGACGAAGGCGGTGCGGTCGGGGAGGGTGGTGGGCGCGGAGGGGCCCGTCGCGAGGATGAGGGCGGCGAAGTAGATCACCGTCATGGGGTTGAGGATGGTGATTCCCAGGAAGGTGAGGTACGCGCGGGCGGGGGTGAGAGCGGTCCCGTCGTCGCGGGAGGCGAGCCCGCCCGACCGGTACGCCGCGAGCGCCATCCAGGCGGCCCGTACGGCCAGCACCGCGAGGACCACCGCCGAGGCCCACCGGAGCGGCGTCATCACGGGGGCGAGCAGGGGTACGAGGGCGGAGCCGCCCGCCACGGCGAGCAGGGCGTACACCCCGTCCGCGGTCGCGACGCCGAGGGCCGCACCGGCGCCCGTACGCCAGCCGGCACGGGCCGTGACGGCCACGAGGTAGGCGCCGACGGCGCCGACCGGGATCGCGATGCCGTAGCCGGCCAGCAGGCCGGCCACCACCGCGGCCGTCACGCGACGGCGGGGATCGCGCCTCCGGGGGAGCCGGGCTGCTGCTGTCGGCGGTAGTCCGCGCCGTCCTTGGTACGGGTGAGGAAGCCGCCGATCACGAGGTAGCGGCGCAGCGCCGGGAAGTCCTCGTGCACGGCGCGCAGGGCCTCGTTGACCTCCGGCTCCCGGTAGGACCGGTCCGCGTCGAAGAGGGTCGCGGCGAGGTGCGCGAGGAGCGCCTCGCGGCGGGCGGGCCGGCGCGGGATCGCCTTGAGGCGCCCGTCTGCGGAGAAGAGGTCCGCGACGGGGCGGGAAGGATGACTGGTCATGGGCACGCAGCCTGGCGCCCGAGACCCCCGCCCCGCAAAGGGTTTTCGCCCCCTCGGCTACCGCAGGACGATGTTCGTGGCCTCCTGCACCTTCGGCATGATCGTCGGCATGCCGATCCGCTCGAAGAGCGGCTGCGCCTTCTTCGCGAAGGCGAGGAAGTCGTCCTCCGAGTCCCAGAAGTCGACGACCCGCCACCCGCCGCTCCCGTCCGGCCCGGCCGCGTGGGCGATGAACCCCTTGGGCGGCCACCACTCGGCGCCGGTGACCTGCGCAGTGCTCTGCTCGTACTGCTCACGGGTGCCGCCGGGGATCTCGACGGTGACGATGACGGCCATGGTGCTGCTCCTGTACGTGCGGGGAGTGAGGGTCCCGACCAGCAGAACAGCCGCTCCCCCACCCCGCACGGCGGCGGGCCCGATCGAGCGAAGCCGGGGGCGCGCGGGGGACGTGACAAAGGCTCCTCACGATCATTGATCGCGCCTGCGGCGGTGCCGTACCGTGCGCCGTTTGTCCGTTCCCAGCCCTAGGTGGGGGTACGAAGATGAGACAGACAGCGCGCCGCTTGGCGGTGCTGTGTTCCGCTCTGTTCGCCATGATCGCCATGACACCCGCGCAGGCCCAGGCTGTGGAAACCCGGCCGGTTCCCGTCACGGCGAGCGACAAGTACGCGCTCAAGTCCGTGGGCGCCGGCGGCCTCTACGTGTCGGTGGAGGTCGATTCCACCGGCGAGGGGGAGACCATGCTGCGAGCCCGCAAGGCCGCGGCCACGCTCGAAGACCTGGGCTCCTGGGAGAAGTTCACGCTGCACACCGACGACAAGGGGTGGAGCACCACCCTGCGCTCGGAGGGCAACGGAAACTACGTCACGACCGAGCGTAACTTCACCGGCAGCCACCAGAATCTGCTCCGGGCCCGGGGCACCACCGCCGGCGACTGGGAGAAGCTCCAGCTCGAGAAGCAGGCGGACGGCACCTACGCCCTGAAGGCCGCCACGAACGCCGGCGACAAGTACGTGACCGCCGAGGTCCAGGACCCCGGAAACGATGCGGGGCTGCTGCGGGCACGCGGTGACACGGTCGGCTCCTGGCAGAAGTTCCAGCTCGTCCACCTCGGCGAGGAGAACGCGAGCGACCTGGGGGGCCGCCCCGCCCCCGCCTCCCCCGCTCCGGCGGCCGACTTCCGCGTGATGTCGTGGAACGTCTGCGCGAACCACAACGACGACTGCGGAAACCACCGGGTGGAAGGCCCCTCCCTGGGCGACCAGATCACCTCCCGGATGGGCACCACGGCGGAGGCGCAGCAGTACCGTGCCGTGTTCCTCCAGGAGATCTGCGAGTCGCAGGTCAAGCCCATCGAGAACTGGCTGGAGTCGAAGACGGGGACCGGATGGGACGTACGCTTCGCCCCCATCAAGTTCACCGTCGACAACTCCTCGGTGAAGGCCGCCAGGACCTGCGACAACTCCGGTTCGACGGGTGCCTGGAAGGACCGCGGCTCCTACGGCATCGGCCTCGCGGTGCCGGACGCCAACGTCTGGTACCACTCGTACGACCTGCCGTCGCCGCAGAACAAGACCATCGACGGCGCCTGGGTGCGCATGGAGCAGCGAACCGCGATCTGCGCCGTTCTCCCGGCTCAGGCCCTGCAGTTCTGCACGGCCCACTTCAGCGCCGGTCTGGCGACGGACGACGCGGACGGCTCGAAGCGCAGGGAGCAGGCCGCGGAGCTGCAGAAGATCGTCCGCTCGTACACCATGCCCGGCTACCGGACGGTCTACGGCGGCGACCTCAACGCCACCCCGCCGGACTCCACCTCGCTGGAGGACCTCCCCAAGGACGTCCTGACGTCGGCCTACGCGGCGGACAAGGAGTGCGACGAGGGTCTTTCGAGCACGCGGCCGCGTGACGGCCGGGCCACGAAGCCGATCCTCAAGCCCGACCCCAAGGACAACCGCTACATCAAGATCGACTACCTGTTCGACCCGTCCGACGGGACCGTCGTCTCGTGCGACGTGACGGCCGACGCGGGCGAGTCGGACCACTACCCGATCAAGGCGCGCTTCCGCTTCTGAGCGCGTGCCCGACCGGCCCCCGGTCCGGGACGCCCTGCGGGTGTTCCGGACCGGGACGGTCGGGTCAGACCGGGTACGTGCGCGCGAAGGCGGTGAAGGCGGCCCAGGCGGCGGGGGTGGCGGTGAGCTCGCCCTGGGTGTGGTCCTTGGTGTCCCGGACGCGTACGAGGCTGGGGGCGTTGTCGGCGACCTCTACGCAGTTGTCGTTGTTGCCGCTGTACGTGCTCTTGTGCCATGTGGGCTCAGTCATCGTGTTCCTTCGCAATGGCCCGCATCAGCTCCAGGGACGCCCTGGGGCCTAGTGCATCCTGCCGCAGAAGGTCGTGGACTTGCTGAAAGCGCATCACGACCTTGGGATCCTCCGTGTAGTTGCCCGTGCTGAACCCCTCTGTGTACGCACCTCGCTTCCCCTTGGGAAGCGTGAGAACGGCGAAGGACCCCACCACAGAGGCCGTCTTGGCAGGGAGTACCTGGATGTTCACGTTAGGACGCTGGGCCATGAACAGCAGATGCTCGATCTGCTCCCGCATCACCGCGCTGCCGCCGATCTTGCGGTGCAGGCCGGCCTCGTCCAGCACGACGACCATCCAGGGCGGCTCAGGTTGCCCGAGTACGACTTGTCGCTCCAAACGCGTTCGAACGAAGTCGTCGATCTCGGCCGGACTACCGGCGGCCCCTCTTTCCATCGACCCCCGCGCGTAGCCCCCGGTCTGGAGCAGTCCTGGCACTCCGATGGAGAACTCATGGATTGCGGTGGCTTCGAGTTGACGGCGCACATAGGTCTTCGCATAGCTTCGGATGCTCCGCCGACTCAGGGCCTTCACGTAGTTGCGAACGGTCTGCTGACTCAGAATCTTCACGAGGTTCACCAGAGAACCGGGCGAAAGCTGTAGCACCGCTTCCAGCTTCTTCGCCAAGTCCCGATCCGGCGGATCCTCACCGCGCTCGATCTCGGAGATCCGCGTACTGCTGCTGAAGACCTTCGCCGCGAGATACGACTGCGTCCACTCGCGCCCGAGAGCCAGCCGGGCCTCACGGACCATGTTCCCGAGGTACTGCTCGACGCTGTCTCCGGGGTCCAGATCTAGCGCTCCTGGCATATGCCCCGTTCCTCACCTGCGCAATGGAACTCAACTCCTGGAAAGGGTAGGGCTGGTCACGTCATCGTGGAGTTGTTCCGGAGGAGATCCATCAGAAAGTGAGCCCTCCATGCGTACGACGACGAACGCTCCCCCCATCCGCCCCGTCACCGAGCCGGAGGCCGCCCGCGTGTTCCGCGAGCTCAAGGCCGCCATGGACACCGCCGGGCTCCCCACGAACGGCCTCTACCGGGACGTGACCCGCTCGCCCGGCGGGGACATCCACCGGTACGGGCTCGGGGTCGTCAGTCTCAGCGGTGCCAAGCGGCTCACCGTCCTCCTGCGCACCGCCCGGCCGGCCCCGTGAGGTACCGCGTCGGAGACGTCGTGACCGACGCGCAGCGCGCTCTGACCGGGCAAGTACGGGACGTGCACGGGAATCTGCTCACGCTGGTGCGTCCCAGCGGATACCTCTGGGAAGCGGCGGTCGAACAGTGCTGGACGGCGAGCCCGGAGGAGCGCGCGAGCCTGACCCCTCGCGGGGCCGTGCGCATCATCAGCACGTCGCCCGCGCGGCCCTCTTCCTGATCGCGGTGGCCGTGGGCGCGCTCTGCGCCGCCCTCTGGCTCCGCGCCCCCTAAGGCCCTGTCGTCAAAGTCCCGCCTGGGACGCGGCGTCCCCTGCCCTCCGGGCAGACGGCGCTACTTCGACGACAGGGCCTAGAACGACACGAGGAGCGAACGAACATGGGTAAGCACGACGGCGGTACCGGCAGCGGCCAGGGCGGCAGTCAGCAGGACGACAGCGGCAGCGGGCGCGGGCACGGTGGCGGCGGGTCGGAGACGAGTGGTGGGAACTCGTCCGACGGCTCCGGCCCGGCGAAGAAGTAGCGGCCGGTGATCACACGTACGGAGGAGGCGGGCCCCGCCGGGCTCGCCTCCGCGCTCTCCGCCTCGGGCGCTCTGCGCCCCGACTGGCTGCCGACGTTCGAGGCAGTGCCTCGGGGCCTGTTCGTGCCCGACCGCATCTGGCCCGGCATCCCCGACGGGACCCGGCAGAAGCCGCTGGTGGACCGGGCCACGGACCCGGACGCCTGGCTCGCGGCGGTCTACTCCGACATCCCCCTCACCACCCAGTGGGACGACGGACTCCACGTCGGGGATGCCGTCGGCACCCGCCCGTCGAGCTCCAGCTCGCAGCCCGGCATGGTCTTCACGATGCTCGCCGACCTCGACGTCGGGGAGGGGCATCGTGTGCTGGAGATCGGCACCGGGACCGGGTGGAACGCGGCGCTCCTCTCCCACCGGCTCGGGGCGGAGCATGTCGTCTCGGTCGAGTACGACCCCGGGGTGGCGGAGGGCGCGGCCGCACACCTGCGTCGCGCGGGACGACCGGCCCCCACACTGGTCGTCGGGGACGGCCGGAAGGGGTATGAGGACGGCGGCCCGTACGACAGGGTCATCGCCACCTGTTCCGTCGGGGAGATCCCCCACGCCTGGATCGAACAGACCGTGGCCGGCGGGGTGATCGTCGCGCCCTGGGGGACCCCGTACGGCGGGGAGGCCATCGTCCGGCTGACGGTCAGTCAGGACCGCACGGCCAGTGGGCACTTCACCCGTTCCAGTGCCTTCATGCGGCTGCGGCAGCAGCGCCCCGACCTGCCGTCGCACGACGCGTACCTCGGGGGACGGGCGTGGCCGGCCGACGGCGTCAGGAGGACGACGGCGCTCTCGCCGACCGCCGTGGGCGGCTGGCTGGAACAGTTCGTGATCGGGCTGCGTGTGCCCGGGGCGTTCTGGTCCGTCGAGCGGTACGACGACGGGTCGTACACCCTGTGGACGTACGGCACCGACCGGGAGTCCTGGGCTTCCGTCGATCACGAGCCCGGCGCCCGGGAGTTCGAGGTCGTGCAGTCGGGCCCCCGCCGCCTGTGGGACGAGACGGAGGCCGCGTACGACTGGTGGGTGGGCGAAGGACGCCCCGGGTTCGGCCGCTTCGGCCTGACCGTGGGCCCGGGGGGCCAGTTCCCGGTGTTTCGCCCGGTGGAGCCGGGCTAGACGCGGCCGGGCGAGTCAGGTCGCGTGCTGGCCCGCCGAGTGCCGGCAACTGCTTCTCTCGCAATAGTCGGCCTCGCCCGCCGCCGGGTCAACGTCCTCTGGGCCTCCTCCGCGACGGGCGGTGCTACGAGCTCACGCCGCCGACCGCCCTCGCAGCTTGACAGACGACATTAGGAATCAATGGGAATCATCGACCCGGTATCCACGGGGGCTGCTTACAGTAAGCCTCGTCGTTGTTCTGATAGAACCACCCGACCCAGTCGGTATACCCTCCCCTGCAACAATTTGCTGGATGTTGCCAGATGGTTCCCAGGTAGTGCGGAGTCCTACGTATTGCATAGCCACAATTGTCGTAGTGAACTGCGGCATTGGTGGCCAGTTTGTGCCCCCACACCCAGTAGGGGCTACCCGTCGCCAAGCGGTAGAAGTGGAAATCCCAGTTGGGCCAGACGACAGCGGCTATTGTGAGCGACTTTGGCTGGCAGTTGTCGGCCCAGCCATCGACGTACAGCCCGCCTCGGATAGAGTCGACCGTCATGCTCGTAGCCGGCTTTCCGCCGTGGGCTCCTGGGTGGGCGTACCGGCCGCCGTAGAGGTAGTTGCAGGCGTACGCGTAGCAATTTGTCCGGTAGATGAATTCCGGACGATTGAAGATATCTGCGTTCGAGTAGAAATAGGAAGACGGGCACGGGCGGTGCCAGGTGTAGCCGCGCAGATAGTCTTCTTCGTCAGCCTCGGGTGATGTGTCCGGTTCGGCTTTCGCGGTTGGCGGCTGCGGCTGCGACTCGAACCCACCTTCAGGAGGAGGAGGTTGCACCAGTGCCACTCCGCGTGAAGCGGCGTCGCGTAGCTCGTCGTCGAGCCCGTTGCGCCGGGCCGGTCCTCCCTCCAGTAGGTACTGCGCGATGGAAGCGTCGCTCTCAGTCGGCCTGCTGCCTACACGGAACTCTTCCGGCAGGCGCCGGTCCAGTCGACTTTGCAGTTGGTGCCACGCGACTTCATCCTTGACCGTGCGAACAAGGAAGCCTCGGTATCCAAGCCCGAACTTCTCTTTCTCGGTGCTCACTGGTGAGATCTGGTCGGGGTCCGCCTCAATGATTTCCAGTACCTGGCTCTCTTCCTCCTTGGTGAGGACCCAACTCGGGTTCGGCGTGCCGGAGAATATATCCATTTCAACTTCTAGCATGATCGTCACCTCTGACGATGCGGGTTCCCTCTTTTTCTGCAGCGTCGCTCATTTGCGCTGTCCGCGACTTGGCAGACGCAGAGTCGTGATAACGCTTGCCTCCGGCCGGCGAGCTGGCGGATCTGACAGGTAGGCATCATGCGTGGCCAATCCCATCGTGCCTCGTCCACGGCCCAGTTGCCTTCATCCGGGCAATACGCTTCCCAGGTGGTTGATTGGCCAGCCTTCCTGCACTCCCGCGATCGCACGTTGGGAACGTTGACCCTGAATCGCCTGACTGTCGCTAATGACTGCGAGATCGATGACGGATATACCGCGAGGCGCACATCGAGTCTTCGTTGCGGCTGAATCGCCATGATGCACAGATCCCCCTTTCAGGGTAAGGACGGTGCTGTGCGCGGGCAACTCGAAACGATTCGGACAGCAGCAGCTGTCTTCCCGCTCCGGTCTTGGGGTGCGAGAGGCGGACGGACAGCTCAACTGGTGGTGCGCGGGCGGGAGGAACGCGATCGCTGACGGCCCGGTGCGCCACTGATCCCCGGTCCTCAGGCGGGGCGCTCGGCCATGACGACCAGACCCGGCCCGCTGTACTCGGTCGCAGGGAGCCGCAGTTCGGCGACCGGGCGCAGTCCGGCCTGCTCGATCAGGTCGACGAGCTGTTCCGGCCGCCATTTGTGCGTCGTCCAGCGGACGGGTACGCCCCCGTAGGCCTCGGTCCGCAGCGCGTCCTCGTCGCCGACGTGGGTGGCGGTGATGAAGTGGCCACCCGGCTTGAGGGCGCGCGTGAACAGGGCGAGGACCTGGGGAAGGACCTCGCGAGGAAGGTTGAACAGTGACCACCACCCCAGGACGCCGCCGAGGGACGCTTCTTCGAGGTCGAGCTCGGTGGCGGAGGAGACGCTGAAGCGGCACTGCGGATACAGGCGGCGCGCGTTCTCGATCATGCGGGGCGAGAGGTCGACCCCGGACACGTCGAGTCCGCGTTCGGCGAGGTAGGCGGTCACCGTCCCGGGCCCGCAGCCGACGTCGAGGACGGGCCCGAGGTCACTCACGGTGTCGGCGAAGGCGTCGATCGACGCCTTGAGCCAGGGATCGGTACGGATGTCGCCGATCCCCGTCGTCTCCACCATGTGGACGTAGTTGTCGGCCACCCGGTCATAGGACTCACGGACCACGTCGAGGTCTGCCGGGCGGTCGATATCGTGTGCGCGCATCGGTCAACGATAGGACCGCCCACTGACATTGGGGCCGGTACAGCCGTTGACGCGGAGCCGTGGATCGCGGCCCGGCCCGCCCCGGGCGTCTCACACGGCTACGAGCCGGACCCGGCCGCTGCACAGCTTGCTCATGTCGTCGGTGTCGGACGTCAACATGACCACCGGCCGCTGCTGCCGCAGGGCGGCCTCGGCCACGACCGCGTCGCTGGCGTACTTGTGACCGTGGAGGCCGACCGCCGTCAGCAGCGCCGAGGCCGCCTTCGCCTCTTCGTCGCCCACCGGGACGACACGCAGACCGGACAGCACCCCGTTCAACCGGGCCTTGTTCGTACGTGCGTGGACGGCCTCGATGATGGTGAGCGCAGAGATCACCACCTCCATGCCCCGGGACCGCGCCTCCATGACCAGGGCCACCACGGTCTCGTCGTCACCCAGCAGCTTGGAGAGTCCCTCGCTGTCGAGGACGAGCGTCCCCTCGTGACTCAGCTTGCGGCGGGCCACTGGCCTTCTTCCGCGAACACCTCGTCGAAGACCTGCCGCGCCTCCTGCTTGGCCTGCGCGGAGACCGGCCCCTTGCGGCTCTCGTAGTCCGCCAGGTATTCGTCCAGGACCTGGCCACGCAGCTCTCGCTCGACAGCTGCGGCGATGAACGCGGAGAACTCTCGCTTGCCGACCCGGGCGCGGATCGCCTCGGCCGTTCCCTCGGGCAAGGAAAGGCTGACGCGTGTCGCCGGCCCTTCGCCGATGTTGTACGTCGCTTCGGACATACAGCCAGCGTGTCAAACGAGTAGGAAACGCGGAAACCGCACGTCACTCGTAAGAGGGGTCTTCACTCTGCGTGTCGTTGCGGGCATATGCCGTGCGGTACGTTCGCACAAAACGGCCCTCGCCAACGGGTGCAACCGTCGTCGAGGGCCTGAACCACTAGTGGAAAGTCCAGAGTCCACCGTGATCTACCGCAACTTTATCGCGCCCTCTCGCGCCTTCAGCCAGTTCTCCCACGAGATCATCCGGCATCCGCGCCTCGACTCCCATGCCGCGCGCCTCCTCACCTGGCAGCTCTCCCTCCCCTCGCACGCCCGCGAGACGCTCTCCGAGACCGCCAAGCGCGCCCGGATCGGGGCGTGTTCCTTCAACGCCGCCAAGCGGCAGCTCAAGGCCGAGGGGTACCTGCACGAACGGCGGGTCCAGGGGGCCGGTGGGCTCTGGGCGACCCAACAGCTCGTCTCCAGCTCCCCGTTGCGCCCCGAAGAGGCCGCCAAGATCTTCGCCCGCATGCCTGTCGCCGTCGGCACCGATCGGGTGTTTCCGCAGGTGGCACCGGAACCCCGGAAGCGGGACGCCGGTACTCCGGCCGCCGGTTGTCCGGTGAGCCCGTCGACCGACGGTCATCCAGGTAAAGATCCGGGAGAAGACACCTCCAACCTTCCGCCCGGGGCCGAGGCGGGGGCGGAGCCGGAGGGGGAGGTGGGGGCCGGGGTCGAGGCGGAGGCCGAGGTCGAAGCGGGGCCCGAGGTCGGGGTCGACTCGGGGCCCGAAGTCGGGGTCGACGCAGGGCCCGAAGTCGGGGTCGACGCAGGGCCCGAAGCCGACGCGGGGCCCCTTCCCGAGCTCCCACCCCCACCCGCACCCGCACCCGACGACCCGCGGCTCGAAGAAGCCCGCGCTCTCGTCGGTGCCCTGCCCCTCCTCTCCCCCGCCCTCCGGCACATTCCCCCCGGCATGCGCGACGAGCTCGCCCTGCTCGTCGCCCGCTGGCTCGCCGCCGGGCACACCTCCGCCGACGTCCACGAGCACGTCCTGCGCGGGCTGCCCGGTGCCGGGACGCCCGTACACCGGCCCGGGGGGCTGGTGAGGTACCTGCTCCGGGCCGTACCGCCCCGGGCCGTACCCCCGGCACCCCGGGCGGGGCTCTCCCCTCGGCTCGAAGGGGCACAGGAGTGCGCGAGCGGCCTGCACACCCAGCCGATGCTGTTCAGGCCGGCCGTCGCGGGCCAGACCCTGTGCCCGGCGTGCGCCACCTGCCCCTCCTCCTAGATCAATACATCCGATCAATACATGGCTCCACATGGTCGGCGGCGTGACGTGGAAGCCGTAGCGGGCGACGGGGCTCGCGGAGCGGTCCGGGGTGGCATGGGCCCGGGTGACGGGCCCCTTAGTCCGCGACTCTCACCACACGCACCCTCCGGCCCCAACAGTTGAAGACCCTCAATGGCTACTCGAAGTTAACGCAACCAGGATCACGAGACACTCGCTTGGAGCCACGTATTGATCGGATGTCTAAACCTGCTCTAGGTTGTCGCGTACCCGACAACCTGCGCTCCACAACTCCCCAGAGGAGCAATGACGCATGTCCAGATATCTCTTGGGCCGGCCCGTACCACGCCGTGCCTTGCGGCGGTCCGCCGTCGCCCTGCTCGGTGTACTCGCGGCGTTCGGCGGCAGTGTCGTGGCGGCCCCGCCCACGCCCGCCGCCACGCTGCCACCGCCGAACCCCGTCGTCGCGATCAACCGCACTGACACCGCTGCGCAGATCCTCCAGAAGGCGGCGACGGTGACGCCGTCGCCCCGGCAGCTCGCGTGGCAGCGTGAGGAGCTGACAGGGTTCGTGCACTTCGGCCCGAACACCTTCACCGGCAAGGAGTGGGGTTCCGGTACCGAGGACCCGAACGTCTTCCAGCCCTCCAACCTGGACACCGACCAGTGGGCCGCGATGTTCAAGAACGCCGGCTTCAAGAAGATCATCCTCACCGCCAAGCACCACGACGGCATGCTGCTCTTCCCATCGGCCTACTCCACCTACGGGGTGGCGTCCAGCTCCTGGCAGAACGGTCAGGGCGACGTCCTCAAGTCGCTCACCGACTCGGCCCGCAAGTACGGCCTCAAGGTCGGCGTCTACCTGTCGCCGGCCGACGGCCACGAGTTCGAGACCAGGGCGACCACCGGCACCTACGGCAACGGCAGCACCCCCCAGGCCACCCGGATCCCCAGCGTCGGCGACGGAAACGGCACGATCTTCAACTTCACCGCCGACGACTACAACCGCTACTACATGAACACCCTGTACGAGGTGCTCACCAAGTACGGCACGCTCGACGAGGTGTGGTTCGACGGAGCCAACCCGTGGAGCGGCCAGGTCACCCAGAACTACAACTACGCCGACTGGGTCAAGATGATCCGGACCCTCCAGCCGAACGCGGTCGCCTTCCAGGAGGGCGGCCCGGACATCCGCTATGTCGGCAACGAGAGCGGGACCACCACCCGCACCAGCGAGTGGGCCACGCTCCCGTACAACACCGACTACGCCGGCAACCCGGCCGATCCGGCGACCGCCGCCGACATGGTCCTGCAGGTGCCCGACGGCGCCGCCCACCCGGATCTGGGCAGCGACGCGCAGCTGACGCGACAGACCAAGGGCAAGACCAGCTGGAAGGTCCTGCGGTACCAGCCGGTCGAGTGCGACGGCCGGCTGCAGGGCTCCAACTGGTTCTGGCACCCGGGCTCCACTCCGGTCCAGATGGAGATCCTGAAGAACATGTACTACGGCTCGGTGGGCAAGAACTGCCAGCTCCTGCTGAACGTCGGCCCGGACACCACCGGACGCATGCCCGCGGACGCGGTGGCCCGCATGCATGAATTCGGGGAATGGATCCGCTCCGTCAACGCCGTCAACGCCGCGGCCGGAGCGACCGCGAGCAACGACACCGGTACCTCCAACACGGCCGGCAACGTCCCCGCCAACGTCCTGGACACCGACGACGCCACCGCCTGGCAGCCCACCGGCACCACCGGCAACCTCGTGCTCGACCTCGGTTCCCCCAAGACCTTCAACGTCGTGGACCTGCAGGAGAGCCTCCAGGTCGGACAGCGCGTGGCAGCCTTCGCCGTGGACGCCTGGAACGGCACCTCCTGGCAGCAGGCCGGCACTGGCACCACGATCGGCCACCGCCGTCTGCTCAAGCTCGCGGACACGGTCACCACCAGCAAGGTCCGGCTCCGGATCACCAGCTCCCGGTCGCTCCCCCCGGCGATCTCCACGTTCGCCCTCCACGCGGACATCGAAGCCCCGAACCTGGCGCTGAACAAGCCCGCCACCCAGTCGAGCACCCTCAACAACGTCGCCTTCGCCGGCCTCGCCGTCGACGGCAACCTCAACGGCACCTACTCCGGCGGCTCGGTCACCCACACCTCCGACAGCCCCCTCGACACCAACCCCTGGTGGCAGGTCGACCTCGGCTCCTCCCAGCAGGTGAGCACCGTCAAGCTGTGGAACCGCACCGACTGCTGCAGCAGCCGGCTCCACGACTTCTACGTCTTCGCCTCCGACACTCCCTTCACCTCCACCGACCCGAACGTCACCAAGGCCCAGGCCGGAGTGTGGAGCATCGAAAGGTCGCCGTGAACCGACATGTCGGGGCAGCGGTGGCATCAGGCGAGGGCGGCGACCAGCAGGGTGAACGCGGCGACGATGACGGCGACGCGGATGTAGTGGTAGCGCTGCCAGCGGTTCAGCTGCTTCTTCCAGTCGGCGGGCCGGTTCTCCGGGGTCCAGGCCTTGTTCCGGTTGTTGATCGGGACGAGCAGCAGGATCGACATGACCACGCTGAGGATCAGCAGTCCGGCGGCGGTGACGACGAGTCCGGCGCCTTGGTGCTGCCATCCGGCGACGGCCCAGATCGCGATGAGGACGAGCGAGCCCATGTACCAGAACGGCATCAGGGCGCCGAGCATCCGGCCGCCGTGGGCGTGGCCGAGCTGGCCGCTGTCCTCGGGAAGCGCGTCCAGGATCCGGTTCATGATGAAGGCGACGGAGAACTCCACCCCCACCATCAGGCCGACGACGACGGTGGTGACGACCTCGAGTGCGTCGAGCATGACGATCCCTCCGTGAACTAGCGTTGCTAGATGATGGGGCAACGCTAGTACTACTAACGCTCGCTTGTCTAGCGATGCTAGGATCGACTCATGTCGGTAAAGGAACGCAAGGAGCGCGAACGGGCGGAGCGCGAGCGCCTCATCGTGGCGACAGCCCGCGAACTCGCCGAGCAGCAGGGCTGGGACGCAGTCACCACCCGCCGGCTCGCCGAGCGCATCGAGTACAGCCAGCCCGTCCTCTACAGCCACTTCCGCGGCAAGCGCGAGATCATCGGCGCCGTCGCCCTGGAGGGCGCCACCGAGATGGCCGCGGCGCTGCGGGCCGCGACCTCCGCCGCGGACGGCCCGCGCGAGCGGGTCGCCGCCCTCGCCCGCGCCTACCTCGACTTCGCCGAGCACAACCCGGCGGTCTACGACGCCTTGTTCCAGCTCGACGGCGGCCTGGCGTACGCGCAGGAGGACACCCCCGAGCCGCTGAAGGACGCCTTCGCCGCCCTGCTCGAGTGCCTCGCCGAGGTCGCCGGCGACGGCGTCCACCCGGGGCTGTTCACCGAGGTGTTCTGGGCGGGTCTGCACGGCCTGGCGACCCTGACCCGAGCGGGCCGCCTGCTGCCCGAGGACGCCGAGCCGAGGGTGGAGCTGTTGGTGGACCGGCTCGCCATGGTCTGACACACCGTCCCTGCGGGCACGCGGCCGGGGCCCTCGGGCCCCGCCGCTGCCTGCCTGCCTGCCCTGCGGCTACCGCACCCGGACGACCTGTCGGGTTCTCCGGCTCCACAGCGAGTGCGCCCGCGTACGAGCGGGCGCGAACAGGATGTTTCGTAGCCGTAAGAGTGATCTCTCCGGATTTATGTGGGTTGTTGGCGCGCGCGCCGTAACGATGGCGGTTCGGCACGATCGCCGCGACACGAAGGAGACGTCGAAGCATGTCCAAGCCTGTCGTCAACATCTGGGGCACCCCCGAAGGGGCTGCGCCCGCAGCCACGCAAGCCGCCCCCTGGGACACGCAGTGGGATCTCCGGGGCGGGACCGCCTGGATCTTCTCCAGCGCGTCCGGCCAGACGGCCGTCAAGCGGCCGGTGATCCTCGCCGACGGCTTCGCCCCGGGCAAGAGCGACGGCAACGCGCTGTACGAGGGCCTGGAGAACGGGGAGTACCCGTTCATCTCCACCCTGCGCGAGGCCGGCTTCGACGTCGTCCTGCTGGGCTTCGCCGACCGCACCGCGTCCATCCTCGACAACGCCGACGTCGCGATCGAGTGCATCAGGCGGACGATCGCCGAGCGCGAGGGCGACGCCCCGCTGGCGGTGGGCGGCTTCAGCATGGGCGGACTGGTCACCCGCTACGCCCTGGCCAAGATGGAACGGCAGAAGGAGCAGCACGAGACCGCCACCTACCTCTCCTACGACACCCCGCACCGCGGCGCGTGGCTGCCCCTGGGAGTCCAGGCTCTCGCCCACTACGTGAAGGAGCACTGGGGAGGCCCCCTCACGCCGCTCTACAACTCCTTCTCCAACCTGGTCAACAGCCCCGCCGCGCGCCAGATGCTGCGCTGGCACCTCGACACGGCCGCCGGGACCACTCTCGACGTCGCCGACGGCCGGCACCAGGACCGCATCGACTTCCTCGACGCACTGGAGAGGATGGGCAGCTGGCCGCAGATTCCCCGCCTGCTCGGCGTCGCCAACGGCACCGGCACCGGTGTCGGGAACGACATCCCCGCCGCCGGCACCGCGATGGCCTCCTTCGGGCCCGAGCTGATCAGCCGGCTCGACACCCAGGCCGGGAACATGCAGACCGTCGCCCGGATGGACAAGCCCGGCCAGGAACCGACGGAGATCCGCACCACCGGCTTCCCCGAACTCGACGGTGCCCCCGGCGGCCTCTTCCCCGAGGCCCCCGCCCTCGACGACGCCGCCAGCTTCGGCATCGCCGCCGTGCTCGCCGGCCGCGTCAACAGGACCGAGGCGGAACTGACCTACAACGCCTCCACCTTCGTCCCCACCATCAGCGCCGTCGCGTCGGCCGACATCGATGACCAGAGCGCCCTCTACGCCAAGATCGACCCCGAGCGCAGCGACCTCCACGACTTCCTCTGTGCCACCAGCAACGAAGGCCACACCACCATGACCCGCGAACTCGGCGAGTGGATCGTGACCAGGCTCAAGGAAGCGTGACGACCGGCCGGTCACCGGCAGGAGCGATACCGGTGTGGGGCCCGGGACCGTCGGGTCCCGGGCCCCACACGCGCCCCCCGAGACCGAGCCGGGTCAGCGGTAGATGAGTAGTTCGTGTTCCGTCGCGCCCGTCAGTTCGTAGCGGGTTCGGACCAGGGGGCGGCCCGAGTAGATGCGGATCAGGGTCGCCGCGTCCCCGTGGAAGCGGGCCTCCGGGCGGCCCGCTATCTCGTTGCCGAGGGCGACCGGGGTGTCCTCCCGGCCCTCCAGGACGCCCACCAGGCGCGGGGTCTCGCGTTTGCGGCTCGTCACCGAGAGGAGCGGGAGGGCCAGGTCCAGGCTCTCGCCGCAGTACGCGCCCGGTTCGCCGAAGGCCTCCCGGACGTCCCCGGCGTGGACCCATTCGCCGAGCGCGACGGCGTCGAGCCTGCCGTCCTCCCGCTCGGCGATGACCGGCCCGGCCTCGGTGAGGCCGCGTTCCAGCTCGTCGAGGATCCGGCCGAGCGGCCACTCCGCCCGTTCGGCCACGTCGCAGGCGTTGGCCTCCGGCAGGAAGACGCCCTCCTCCAGGCGGCCCTCGACGATCCTCACGAGGGCCGCCCCGCAGTGGGCGATGACCTGCCGGGCCGTCCAGCCCGGGCAGGCGGTGCGGAGCTCGTACGCCTCCTCGGGCGTGCGGCGCAGCAGCGGCATCAGCAGGTCCCGCTCCGTGGTCAGGAGCCTGTCCGGGAGCCAGGGGTCACGCACGTGACCAGGGTCGTCGGTACACATGCGTCCTCAGTAGCGGTAGTGGTCCGGCTTGTACGGGCCCTCCACCGGGACCCCGATGTACGACGCCTGCTCGGGGCGGAGCGTCGTCAGCCTGACGCCGAGGGCGTCGAGGTGGAGACGGGCGACCTTCTCGTCCAGGTGCTTCGGCAGCGTGTAGACATCCACCGGGTACTCCTCCGGCTTCGTGAACAGCTCGATCTGCGCGAGGGTCTGGTCGGCGAAGGAGTTCGACATCACGAAGGACGGGTGGCCGGTCGCGTTGCCGAGGTTCAGCAGGCGGCCCTCCGAGAGGACGATGACGACCTTGCCGTCCTCGAAGGTCCACGTGTGGACCTGCGGCTTGACCTCGTCCTTCACGATCCCCGGGATCCGCGCCAGGCCGGCCATGTCGATCTCGTTGTCGAAGTGACCGATGTTCCCGACGATCGCCTGGTGCTTCATGCGGGCGATGTCGGACGCCATGATGATGTCCTTGTTGCCCGTCGTCGTGATGAAGATGTCGGCGGTCTCCACCACGTCTTCCAGGGTGGCGACCTGGTAGCCGTCCATCGCCGCCTGCAGCGCGCAGATCGGGTCGATCTCCGTGACGATCACGCGGGCGCCCTGGCCGCGCAGCGACTCCGCCGAGCCCTTGCCGACGTCGCCGTAGCCGAAGACCACGGCCGTCTTGCCGCCGATCAGGACGTCGGTGGCGCGGTTGATGCCGTCGATCAGGGAGTGGCGGCAGCCGTACTTGTTGTCGAACTTCGACTTCGTCACGGCGTCGTTCACGTTGATCGCCGGGAAGAGCAGCGCTCCCTCGCGGTGCATCTCGTAGAGGCGGTGGACACCCGTCGTGGTCTCCTCCGTCACCCCCTTGATCCCGGCGGCGATCGTGCCCCAGTCCAGGGTGGTGCTCCGCAGCAGCTCCAGGATCACCCGGTGCTCGTCGTTCTCCGCCGTCGCCGGGTCCGGGACCTCACCGGCCTTCTGGTACTCCACACCCTTGTGGACGAGGAGCGTGGCGTCACCGCCGTCGTCCAGGATCATGTTCGGGCCGAGGCACGAGGACCGACCGTCGGACGCGGCCGGGCCGTCCGCGCCGGGCCAGGTCAGCGCCTGCTCGGTGCACCACCAGTACTCCTCGAGCGTCTCGCCCTTCCAGGCGAAGACCGGGATCCCGGCGGCGGCGATCGCGGCGGCCGCGTGGTCCTGCGTCGAGTAGATGTTGCAGGACACCCAGCGCACCTGCGCACCGAGCGCCACCAGCGTCTCGATGAGGACGGCCGTCTGCACCGTCATGTGCAGCGAACCGGTGATCCGCGCCCCCGCCAGCGGCTGGGTCGCCGCGTACTCCCTGCGGATCGACATCAGGCCGGGCATCTCGTGCTCGGCCAGGGTGATCTCCTTGCGGCCGAACTCGGCCAGGGAGAGGTCCGCGACCTTGAAATCGGTGAAGTCAGACATGGACAACGCTCCTTGCGCTGAGGATGGTTCGGTGGATTTCGAGGGCCGCCGTCGACTTGTTGAGCGTGATGTAGTGCAGCCCCGGCGCGCCCTCGTCGAGCAGCCGCAGGCCCATCCCGGTCGCGTGCTCGACGCCGATGCGGTACGCGGCGGCCGGGTCGTCCTTCGCCGCCTCCAGGCGGTGCGCCAGGTCCTCCGGGAAGGCGGCGTCGCTCAGCTCGGCGAAGCGCCGGATCTGGCGTACGTCGGTGGCGGGCATGATCTCCGGGATGATCGGGGTGTCGCAGCCGGCGGCGGCGACCCGGTCCCGCAGCCGCAGATAGTCCTCGGGGTCGAAGAACATCTGCGTGATGGCGTAGTCGGCGCCCGCCCGGCACTTGGCGACGAAGTGCGCGAGATCGGCGGAAGGGCTCGCGGACCTCGGATGGCCCTCCGGGAAGGCCGCGACCCCGATCCTGAAGTCGCCCAGCGAGCGCACGAGTTCGACGAGTTCGTGCGCGTACGTGAACCCCTGCGGGTGCGGGGTCCAGGGGCCGCGCGGATCGCCCGGCGGGTCGCCGCGCAGCACGAGCACGTCCCTGACCCCGGCGTCCGCGTAGGCGCCGATGATGGCCCGCAGCTCGGCGACCGAGTGCCCGACGGCCGTCAGATGGGCCACCGGCCGCAGCGTCGTCCCGGTGACGATCCGCTTCGTGACGTCGATGGTCCGGTCGCGGGACGAGCCGCCCGCGCCGTACGTCACGGAGACGAAGTCCGGGGACAGTGCCTCCACGCGCCGGATCGCGTCCCAGAGGGTCCGCTCGCCCCGGTCCGTCTTGGGCGGGAAGAACTCGAACGAGTACGTGGGGTTCACAGGCGTCGGATTCACAGGCGTCGCCCTCCCGCGTTGAAGTAGCTCGCCTCCGGGTGGTGGACGACGATCGCGTCCGTCGACTGCTCGGGGTGCAGCTGGTACTCCTCCGACAGCTCGACCCCGATCCGCTCCGGGCGGAGCAGCTCGGCGATCTTCGCCCGGTCCTCCAGGTCCGGGCAGGCGGGGTAGCCCAGCGAGTACCGGCAGCCCCGGTACTCGGTGCGCAGCATCCCCTCGATGCCGGCCGGCTCCGAGGACCCGGCGATGCCCCACTCGGCGCGCACCCCGGCGTGCCAGTACTCGGCGAGGGCCTCCGCCAACTGGACGGAGAGGCCGTGGAGTTCGAGGTAGTCGCGGTAGGCGTCGGCGGCGAAGAGCCTCGCCGTCTCCTCGCCGATCCGGGAGCCGACGGTGACCACCTGGAGGGCGACCGTGTCGATCTCCCCGGAGTCCTCGGAGCGGTGGAAGTCGGCCAGGCAGAGGCGGCGGCCCCGCTGCTGGCGGGGGAAGGAGAAGCGGGTCCGCTCGCCTCCGTCCTCGTCCAGGACGATCAGGTCGTCGCCCTTGGACACACAGGGGAACCAGCCGTAGACGACGGCCGCTTCGACGAGGCCCTCGCGCTCGACGCGGTCGAGCAGCGCCCGCAGCCGCGGCCTGCCGTCCGTCTCGACGGTCTCGGAGTCCTTGAGGCCCCACTGCCCCTTGAAGAGGGCGGTCTCGTCGAGCCAGGGGGCGTACTCGGCGAGCGGGATGCCCTGGACGACGCGGGTCCCGAGGAAGGGGGGCTCGGGTACGGGGTTGTCGGCGGCGACGTCGGAGCGGCCGGCCGGCTCGGGCTCCCGCACCCCCAGGACGACCGGGGTCTCGCGCTTGGGTACGCGCCGCGGCTTCAGCGGCGGCAGTACGGCTCCGGGGACGCCCCGCTTGACGCCCATGAGCGCGTCCATGAGGCGCAGGCCCTCGAAGGCGTCCCGGGCGTACCGGACCTCGCCCTCGTACAGCTCGTGGAGGTCCTGTTCGACGTAGGCCCTGGTCAGGGCGGCGCCGCCGAGGATCACGGGGAAGCGGGCGGCGAGGCCGCGGCCGTTCAGCTCCTGGAGGTTCTCCTTCATGATCACGGTGGACTTCACCAGGAGACCGGACATGCCGATGACGTCGGCGCGGTGCTCCTCGGCGGCCTCCAGGATCGCGGAGACGGGCTGCTTGATGCCGATGTTGACGACGTTGTAGCCGTTGTTGGACAGGATGATGTCGACGAGGTTCTTGCCGATGTCGTGGACGTCGCCGCGGACGGTGGCGAGGACGATCGTCCCCTTGCCGTCGGCGTCCGTCTTCTCCATGTGCGGTTCCAGGTGCGCCACGGCCGTCTTCATGACCTCGGCGGACTGGAGCACGAACGGCAGCTGCATCTGCCCGGAGCCGAACAGCTCGCCCACGGTCTTCATGCCGTCGAGGAGGACGTCGTTGACGATCTCCAGGGCGGGCCGGGAGGCCAGGGCCTCGTCCAGGTCCGCCTCCAGGCCGTTCTTCTCGCCGTCCACGATCCGGCGCTTGAGCCGCTCGTCCAGCGGCAGCGCGAGGAGCTCCTCCGCCTTGCCCGCCTTGAGGGACTTCGCCGTGGCGCCCTCGAACATCTCCAGGAAGCGCTGGAGCGGGTCGTACCCCTCCTCGCGGCGGTCGTGGATCAGGTCGAGCGCGACCTGGACCTGCTCCGGTTCCAGGCGGGCGATCGGCAGGATCTTCGAGGCGTGCACGATCGCGGAGTCCAGGCCGGCCTTCACACACTCGTCGAGGAAGACCGAGTTGAGCACGATCCGCGCGGCCGGGTTGAGGCCGAAGGAGATGTTGGAGAGGCCGAGCGTGGTCTGCACGTCGGGGTGGCGCCGCTTCAGCTCGCGGATCGCCTCGATCGTGTGGACGCCGTCCTTGCGGGACTCCTCCTGCCCCGTGCAGATGGTGAAGGTGAGGGTGTCGATCAGGATGTCCGACTCCCTGATCCCCCAGTTCCCGGTGAGGTCCCCGATGAGCCGCTCGGCGATCGCCACCTTGTGCCCGACGCTCCGGGCCTGGCCCTCCTCGTCGATGGTCAGCGCCATCAGCGCCGCGCCGTGCTCCTTCGCGAGCCCCGTGACCTGCGCGAACCGCGACTCGGGGCCGTCACCGTCCTCGTAGTTGACGGAGTTGACGACGGCCCGGCCGCCGAGCTTCTCCAGACCGGCGCGCAGCACCGCGATCTCGGTGGAGTCGAGGACGATCGGCAGGGTGGAGGCGGTCGCGAAGCGGCCTGCCAGCTCCGCCATGTCCGCCGTACCGTCGCGGCCCACGTAGTCCACGCACAGGTCGAGCAGGTGCGCGCCCTCGCGGATCTGGTCGCGGGCCATCTCGACGCAGTCGTCCCAGCGGCCGTCGAGCATGGCCTCGCGGAACTTCTTCGACCCGTTGGCGTTGGTCCGCTCGCCGATCGCCAGGTACGCGGTGTCCTGCCGGAACGGCACGTGGCTGTAGAGGGAGGAGGCGCCCGGCTCCGGGGTGGGGCGCCGGTCGAGCACGGCCGCGCCCCGCACCCGCTCGACGATCTCCCGCAGGTGCTCCGGGGTCGTCCCGCAGCAGCCACCGACCAGCGCCGGCCCGTACTCCCGCACGAACCTCTCCTGGGCGTCGGCCAGTTCGGCCGGGGACAGCGGGTAGTGGGCGCCGTCGGAGGTCAGGACCGGAAGGCCCGCGTTGGGCATGACGGAGATCGGGATGCGGGCGTGGCGTGACAGGTGCCGCAGGTGCTCGGCCATCTCGGCGGGGCCCGTGGCGCAGTTGAGGCCGATCATGTCGATGCCGAGCGGTTCGAGCGCGGTGAGCGCCGCGCCGATCTCGGAGCCGAGCAGCATCGTGCCCGTCGTCTCCACCGTGACCTGCACGATCACCGGCAGGTCCACCCCGACCCAGTCCAGGGCCCGGCGGGCGCCGATGACGGCCGCCTTCGTCTGGAGCAGGTCCTGCGAGGTCTCGATGAGGAGGGCGTCCGCGCCGCCCCGGATCAGGCCCTCCGCGTTCTGCCGGAAGGCCTCGCGCAGCGGCTCGTACGTGATGTGGCCGAGGGTCGGCAGCTTCGTGCCGGGGCCCATGGAGCCGAGGACCCAGCGGGGGCGGCCGTCGGCGGCCGTGTGCGCGTCGGCGGAGGTGCGGGCGATCCGGGCGCCGGCCTCCGACAGCTCGTACACCTGGTCCTCGATGCCGTACTCGGCGAGCGCGGCCAGGTTCGCGCCGAAGGTGTTGGTCTCGACGCAGTCCACGCCGACCGCGAAGTAGGCGTCGTGGACGGAGGCGACGATGTCGGGGCGCGTGAGGTTGAGGATCTCGTTGCAGCCCTCCAGGTTCCGGAAGTCGTCCATCGTCGGGTCGGCGGCCTGGAGCATCGTGCCCATCGCCCCGTCGGCCACCACGACCCGGGTGGCGAACTCCTCCCGCAGCGACCGCCGTGCGGCGCTCATGCCGGCCCCCTCATGACAGTCCCCTCATGACAGTCCCCCCAGATGCGTGACCAGGGCGGCCGTGCAGCCGACCCCGTACGTCGTCCTGATCCGGTCGAGAAGGGAGTCCCGGTGCAGCCGGTACTCCTGCGTCCCCACGTAGTCGAGGACGGTCGCCGCGACCGCGCAGCCCAGCTGCGCCGCGCACCGCTCGGGCACGCCCCAGAGCGTCCCCGCGAGGAACCCGGCCCGGAAGGCGTCCCCGACGCCGGTCGGGTCGACGACCCCGGCGACCTCCACCGCCGGGACGGCGAGCGTGGGGCGGTCCTCGCCGCGGATGCGGACACCCGCCTCGCCGTGGGTGGTGACCCAGCTGCCGACCCTGGCCAGCACCTCGGCCTCGGTCCAGCCGGACTTCTCCAGGAGCAGCGCGGTCTCGTACTCGTTGGTGAAGAGGAACCGCGCCCCCTCCACCAGCTCCCGCACCTCCGCTCCGTCGAGCCGCGCCAGCTGCTGCGACGGATCGGCGGCGAACGGCATCCTCAGCTGACGGCAGGTGCGGGTGTGCCGCAGCATCGCCCCCGGGTCGTCCGGGGAGACCAGGACCAGATCCAGCCGGCCGGTGCGCGCGACGACCTCCCGCAGGTCGATCTCGCGCGCCTCGGCCATCGCCCCCGCGTAGAAGGTGGCGATCTGGTTCTGGGCCCGGTCGGTGGTACAGACGAAGCGGGCGGTGTGGAGCGACTCGCTGACGCGCACCGAGTCGGTGTCCACGCCGTGGTCCTTGAGCCAGACCCGGTAGGGCTCGAAGTCGGAGCCGACCGCGCCCACGAGGGCGGGCCGCAGCCCGAGGACACCGAGTCCGAAGGCGATGTTCGCTGCCACTCCGCCGCGCCTGACCTCCAGGTTGTCGGCGAGGAACGACAGGGAGACCCGGTCGAGCCGGTCGGCGAGGAGCTGCTCGCTGAACCAGCCGGGGAAGGTCATCAGATGGTCGGTCGCGATGGATCCCGTGACAGCGATACGCATGGCCTACTCCCCTCCCTCTTTTTGCGCCTCCGGAGCGCTCCCGCCGGCGTCGACGGTCGACCGTGCTCGGTCGCTCGTTCCTCCCGACCTGCGCGCGCTCTCCCTTTCGACGCCGCCGCGCTCCTGCGGCGCGAGCGCTGCCTTCTTCAGGGCCTCCACGCGGTCCGTGCGCTCCCAGGTGAACTCGGGGAGCTCGCGGCCGAAGTGGCCGTAGGCCGCCGTCTGCGCGTAGATCGGCCGCTTGAGGTCCAGGTCGCGGATGATCGCGGCCGGCCGCAGGTCGAAGACCTCGCCGACGGCCTCCTGGATCCGCTCGTCCGGCAGGGTGCCGGTGCCGAAGGTCTCCACGAAGAGGCCGACGGGCTCGGCCTTGCCGATCGCGTACGCGACCTGCACCTCGCAGCGGCGGGCGAGCCCGGCCGCGACGACGTTCTTCGCGACCCAGCGCATCGCGTACGCCGCCGAGCGGTCCACCTTCGACGGGTCCTTGCCGGAGAAGGCGCCGCCGCCGTGGCGGGCCATGCCGCCGTACGTGTCGATGATGATCTTGCGGCCGGTGAGTCCGGCGTCGCCCATCGGGCCGCCGACCTCGAAGCGCCCGGTCGGGTTGACCAGGAGCCGGTAGCCGTCGGACTCCAGGGTGACGCCCTCCTCGACCAGCTCCTTGAGGACGTGCTCGACGACGTACTCGCGGACGTCCGGGGTGAGCAGGCCCTCGACGGAGATGTCGGCGGCGTGCTGCGAGGAGACGACCACCGTGTCGAGGCGGACCGGGCGGTCCCCGTCGTACTCGATGGTCACCTGCGTCTTGCCGTCGGGCCGCAGGTACGGCACGGTGCCGTTCTTGCGGACCTCGGTCAGCCGCCGCGACAGGCGGTGGGCCAGCGCGATCGGCAGCGGCATCAGCTCGGCGGTGTCGTCGCAGGCGTAGCCGAACATCAGGCCCTGGTCGCCGGCGCCCTGCGCGTCGAGCTCGTCGCCCGCGCCCTCGACCCGGGACTCGTACGCCGTGTCGACGCCCTGCGCGATGTCCGGCGACTGGGCGCCGATGGACACCGACACGCCGCAGGAGGCGCCGTCGAAGCCCTTCGCGGAGGAGTCGTAGCCGATGTCGAGGACGGCCTCGCGCACCAGCTTCGCTATCGGCGCGTACGCCGTGGTGGTGACCTCGCCGGCGATGTGCACGAGACCCGTGGTGATCAGGGTCTCGACCGCGACGCGCGAGGACGGGTCCTCGGCGAGCAGCGCGTCGAGGATCGTGTCGCTGATCCGGTCGGCGATCTTGTCAGGGTGTCCCTCGGTGACGGACTCCGAGGTGAAGAGACGGCGGCTCATGCCTGGACCTCCACCGGGGCCTTGAAGAAGTGCTGCTCGATGGCGCCGAGCGTGCGGATCGTCTCGACCTCAAGGGTCTCCATCTGGATGGCGGTGCCGCTCTCCTGCTCCAGGAGGAAGACGAACTCGACGAAGGACAGCGAGTCGATGAGCCGGTTCTCGATCAGGTCGAGGTCGGAGGCGATGTCGTCGCGCTCGGGGTGACGGTCGAGGATCCAGTTCTTCACCGTCTGCAGGCCGTCGGCCATGGTTGATCTCCTTTAGCTGCTGCTAGCTACTGCTGCTGGATACGTAAGGGGTGGGGGCGATGATCGGGGCGGCCACCGCGACCGCGTAGTCCACGTCGTGGCTGATGGACACGGTGATCTCGGTGATCCCGGACTCGGCCGCCATCTCGGCGGCCGACCGGTGCAGCTCCACGAGCGGCCAGCCGCCCTCGGAGCGCCGCACGACGATGTCCGGCCAGGGCAGGAACCTGCCCCTGACCCGTAAGGTCTTGAAGGCCGCTTCCTTGGCCGCGATCCGCCCGCACAGGCTCAGGAGGTCGAGCCCGGAGGACGTACGGCAGTCGGCGAGCTCGCCGGGGGTGAGCATCCGCTCGAAGAACTGCTCCCCGTACTGGGCGAGGAGCCTGCGGACACGGTTGACGGACACGATGTCCATGCCGAGGTTCGCCCACCCCAGGCCGCCCGCCGGCGGGGCGGCGGGACGGGCCGGCACGTCAGATCACCGGCCCGGCCGTGCCACTCGCACCGGCCCGCGTGCGGGCGTTCGCGTCGAGCACCGCCTCGGTGGCGGCCTCCCAGCTGCCGTGGCGCCGGGTCAGTGCGGACAGCCACCGCTCCAGGCCGAAGGCGACGCAGCTGGTGAAGGCCGGTCCGCCGGTCGACTCCAGCGTGATGCCGCACCGGTCGCCGAAGAAGTTCCGGTGCGTGTTGACCGAGGCGATCGCCAGGTCCTCGTACAGGAACTCGTACTTCACCGGGGTCAGCCGCTGGAGGACCGCCTTCGAGCTGCCCTTGTCGAAGAAGGGGTCGCAGGCGGCCTCCTTGCGCAGCGGCAGGTCGAGCGCCGCGGCGAAGGACTGGATCCTGCCGGTGAAGTCGGCGAGGTGGTTCTCGGCGTGCTCGCGCGCGCCGATGGCCACGATCTCCCGCATACGGAAGCCGAGTTGGCGCCGCATGCCCTCGTAGTGGGTCTCCTTGCGGAAGCACCAGGAGCAGATCGTGACGAGGGTGTCGTCCGCGACCCGGGTGCCCTGGTGGTCGAGGTAGACGGCGTAGCAGGAGGCCGAGGGCAGGCCGAGCGCGGCCGGTTCGAGGGCGTCGCTCGGGAAGCGGCCGGTGTCGGCGGAGAAGGGCGCGGTCGCGCGGCGCTCCAGGTCGAGCGGGGCGGCGACGACGGCCTGGTGGGGGAAGTTGTCGTAGTAGTCGAGCTTGGCCAGGTCGGCGGCCGGGAGGAGCGGGGGCATGGTCATCGGGCGGGCGCCCGCGGTCACTCCCCACCCCTCGAAGGTGTCGTCGAGGAGCCGCAGCAGGCGGGTCCCCTCCGGGCCGAGCGAGGGCAGGCCCCTCGTGTCCCCGACGGATTCGGGGGTCGTCACGGTCATGGTCGGTGCACCTCTCGGGTGAGGGCGTCGCTCAGACGACGGGCAGGGTGTCGTCGGAGAAGATCCCGGTCTTCAGGAAGAAGGAGAGCGGCTTGCGGATGGCCTTGCGCTCGTGCGGGCGGCGGCGTGCGTCGGCGACCAGCGAGTTGCGCAGGGCCAGCGGGTCCGGGATGCCGGCGTCGCGGTAGACGTGCGGGTTGTAGAGGGAGTTGGTGCTGTAGACGACGTACCGCTTGAGGTACGCCTCCACCTCCCGGACCCGCTCGGCACCGACCGACTGGCACATCCGGCTGTAGAGGAGCGAGACGAGTTCGCGGCCGAAGGCGATGTGGCGGGACTCGTCCTGGTGGTGGATGCGGTTGACCTCGCGGATGGTGTGGCAGAGGGAGTCGTCCTTCGCCATCCGGGAGTTGTAGTGGTCGACGAGCTCCTCGAAGAAGAGGATGCGGGTGAAGACGAGGAAGTTCTCGACCTCGGGCTCCCAGGCCGCGTCGGCGCGCATCGCGGTGGAGCCGTAGATCTTGTGGCCGTAGCGGCGGCAGAACTCGGAGAAGAACCACATGTGTTCGTTCTCCTCACCGATGAAGTGGTGGAAGAAGTCCGAGGGGACCTCGAAGCCGGGCATGTGGATCCGGCCGACGACCTCGATGAGGAGCTCGCGGATGCCGTGCACGTTGAGGCTGTAGAAGTTGATGGACTCCCACTTCGACAGCCGCTGAAGCGTTTCCTCACCGAGGGTGTCGTAGTGCTCGGTGCCGTAGACGGTGAGCAGCTCCGGCGTCATCCAGAAACGGTTCTCCTCCAGCGTCTCGGGCCACTGGAAGGTCTGGTACGGGTTGTAGTAGTCCTCCACGGAGCGCTCGCTGAGCCGCTCCAGGACCTCCATGAACCGGTCGGTGACGGGCAGGGGGGCGGACACGCCCATGTTCTCGCTCCTCTTCTCTTCGGGGCTCGGTTCGCCTCCGGCGGCCTTGAGTCGGGCTCACGCGTCCGTACGTGCTCGCTCCCTCGTTCCTCGGGAACTGCGCGCGCTCGGACGCGTTCCCCCGACGGCCCCCTTCGGCTCACTCGCCCTCAGGTGCACGGGGTGCGGGGCCCCGGGGGCTTTCAGGGACGGACTTCGTAGACCGCGTTGACCGGGGTCTCGGTGGCGCGGCGCCAGCGGGTGAAGCCGGCCTCCTCCGCGATGGCCCGGAAGGCCTTCTCGCCGGAGTGGTTGCCGAGGGCGTGCGGCCCGCGCTGCGCGACCGCGACCGGCAGGCACATCACGGCCGACAGGGCCATGAACATGCGGGCGGCGGGGGTCTGCGTGTCGATGTCCTGCGGGGAGACGTTCGACTCGACGAGCATCCAGGTGCCGTCCGTGTCCAGGGACTTGTGGACGTGCTGGGCGGCGGCGACCGGGTCGCCCATGTCGTGCAGGGCGTTGAAGAAGCAGACCAGGTCGTAGCCGGAGCCCGGGTAGTCGTCGGCCGAGGCGACCTCGAAGACGACCCGGTCGGAGAGACCGGCCTCCTCCGCGAGCTCCCGGGCGATCGAGATGGCCTCTTCGGAGTAGTCGAAGCCGTGGACGGTGGCCTGCGGGAACGCCTTGGCGATGAGCAGGGTGGTGTGGCCGACCCCGCAGCCGACGTCGGCGACGGTGCCGCCGGCGCCGAGCTTGTCGGTGACCTCGTGCAGCGCGGGCAGCCAGTCCGGGACGAGCTTGTGCTCGTACGTGGGCTGGAAGAAGGAGCCCATGCCGGTGTCGAGGGCCGCGTCGTGCTCGGCCCAGCCGACGCCGTCACCGGTGCGGTACGCCTCGACGAGCAGGTCCTCGGTCGCGTACAGCGCCTTGAGGGCGGTGAAGAACCCGGCGGCGTACGTGACGGCCTTCGGGTCGGCGAGGACCTCGACGTGGTCGGCGGGGAGCGTGTACGTGAGGGAGCTGGGGTGCCGCTCCACGTACCCGGCGGAGAGCTGGGCGTGCAGCCACTCCTCGACGTACCGCTCGTTCGTGCCGGTCGTCTCCGCCAGCCGCGCGGCCGTGAGGGGACCCTGCTCGGCCAGCGCCTTGTACAGGCCGAGGCGCTCGCCGAGGGCGACGGTCAGACCGCGGACGGCCGCACCGGCGTCGGTGATGACCCGCTGGTGGAAGTCGTGGGCGCTCATGCCGGCTTCTCCTCGCTGTGGGTGGGCAGGCCGGAGCCGGTCGTACCGGGCAGGTCGCAGGTGAAGAGGAACGACCTCGGCACGCCCGGAAGGGCGCGCGGCGCGACCTGGTAGGGCCAGCGGTCGAAGTCGGCGCCCTCCTCACCGGGCTGCCTGACCTCCCGTACGGCCCAGCCGCAGTCGTCGAGCAGCGCCTCGGGCTCCTCGGTGCCGAAGAGCCACGGGTTGCCGTCGTCCTTCAGGGCCTGGAGGAAGGTGCGGGCCAGCGGGTTGACCAGGGCGGCCCTGGAGATGACGTCGCCGAGCAGCACCGAGCCGGGCGCGGCGTGCGCGGAGAGCGTCGAGATGAGGGTGCGGACGGCCTGCTCGGGGAGGAAGAACAGCAGGCCCTCGACCACCCACAGGACGGGCTCCTCGCTCTTCCAGCCCGCCTCCTTCAGGGGGCCGGTCCAGTCCTGGGTGAGGTCGACCGGGACGGTGACGCGGGTGCGGCCGGCGGGCCGTGGCTCGTCCGCCAGCATCTCGGCCTTGGCGGCGAGGAGCGCGGGGCGGTCGAGCTCGTAGACGGTGACGCCGTCCGGCCAGGGCAGCCGGAAGAAGCGGGTGTCCATGCCGGCGGCGAGGAAGACGACCTGGCGGATGCCGCGTTCCTCCACCGCCTTGACGACGGCCCGGTCGAGGTAGGTGGTGCGGATGGCGAGGAACGGCACGATGCCGCCCCCGTCGTAGCGCTCGAGCAGTTCGAAGCCGATCCGGTCGGCGACGGTGCGCGCGTAGGGATCGGCGAACAGCCGGTCCTCGCGCTCGGTCTCCAGGGCGCGCGCGGCGGCGGTCCACTGGGCGGTGCGGGATACGGCCTCCACTGGAGGTCCCCCTTCACTGGTGAACAGGATGGGAAGAAGCACGGACGGCCGTGCTCAGGGCATGACGAAGGACGGTCCGCCGGGCACGCGCCGACGAAGGACGGGTTCGTCGGACACGCACCGGCGAGCGGCGGTTCGTCAGGCGCTCATGACCGGGACACAGCTCTCGGCCGGTCGCGCGCAGGCGACGGGGTCCTCGGCCGCGGGCATCGACGACAGATGGTCGGCCTCGGAGTCGGCGGGGCGCCGGCGGAAGATGCTGTGCAGGATCATGCTGAACACGGCCGTCCCGTCGGCGGCCACCAGGGTGCACCGCGGTTTGACGGTGCCGGTGGCGGGGTTGAACGGCGACGGGGTGGCGCCGAGGATCTCGACGCGCGCGGTGAGGACGTCGCCCGGGCGGACGGGCCGCAGGTAGCGGACCTCGTCGATGCCGGGCGAGCCCATACAGGCGCTGTAGGCGAGCAGGCCGTCCACGTACCGCCGCATGAACATCGACTGCGTGTGGAAGCCGCTCGCGATCAGACCGCCGAACTGCGAACGCTTCGCGAGCTCGGGATCCGTGTGGAAGGGCTGCGGATCGAAGCGCCTGCCGAACTCCAGCACCTCCTCCGCCGTGACGGTGACGGCGCCCAGCTCGTGGACGTCGCCGGGCCGGAAGTCCTCGAAGTAACGCATCGCGCGCTCCCCTTGACCTAGGAGTGGTATTTCCCTGGCGACATCCAATCTACGAATCAGTCATTTATTTTGTCAACCCAAAAGAAGGAAGGGGAGGGGAACGGACTCCCTTCAGGCGAGGGCCTGTTCGATGTCGGACCACAGGTCCTCGACGTCCTCGATGCCGACGGACATCCGCACCAGGCCCGCACCGATCCCGGCCGCCTCCAGCGCGGCCCCGTCCAGCTCCCGGTGGGAGGTGGAGGCCGGGTGGGTCACGAGCGTCTCCACGCCGCCCAGCGAGAGCGCCAGCCTGGCGAGCCGTACGCGCTCGACGAAGGCCCGGCCCGCCTCCCGGCCGCCGGCCAGCTCGAAGGAGAGCAGCCCGCCGCCGCCGGAGAGCACCTTGCGGGCGTTCTCCCGCGAGGGATGGGCCGCCAGCCACGGGTAGTGGACGGCCGTGACGTCACCGCGGACCTCGGCCCGCTCGGCGAGCGCCGCGGCGAGCGAGACGGCGTTGGAGCAGTGCTCGCGCATCCGCAGCGGCAGCGTGGGTATCCCGCGCAGGGTCAGCCAGGCGGCGAACGGGTCGGCGCAGGCGCCGAGTTCGACGGTCCGGGGCCACACGCGGTGACGCAGCTCGTCGTCGGCGAAGACAGCGGCGCCGCCGAGGACGTCGGAGTGCCCGGAGAGGTACTTGGTCGTGGAGTGGACGACGACGTCGGCGCCGAGCTCCAGGGGGCGGCACAGCACGGGCGAGGCGAGCGAGTTGTCGACGAGGCTCGTCACCCCCGTCGCGCGGGCGACGGCGAGCAGCCCCGGCAGGTCGGGGACCTGGCCGGTGGGGTTGGCGATCGTCTCCAGGACGAGCAGCCGGGTGGCGGGGTGCACGGCCGCCGCCTCCAGCTCGGCCGGGTCGTCGCCGGATATCCGTACGACCTCGATCCCGAAGCGCTCGGCCAGGTCGGAGAGGACGGCATGGGTGCCCCCGTACAGGCAGCGCTGGGCCACCACCCGGTCGCCGGGGCGCAGGAGCGCGAGCAGGACGCCGCTGATGGCCCCCATGCCGGAGGCGAAGGCGATGGCCCCGGCGCCGCCCTCCAGGGCCGCGAGGGTCTGCTCCAGGGCCCGCACGGTCGGATTGCCGCGGCGGCTGTAGACATAGCGCCCGTCGGGTCCCGCCATCGCGTCGGCGAGCTCGGCGGCGGAGTCGAAGGCGAAGGCGGAGGACTGCACGAGGGGCACGGAGAGCGGCCAACTGCCGCTGGGGAAGGGTTCGTTGAAGACGTGCACGGCACGGGTGTTCAGTTCCACGGCTTTCCTTTCCGGATACGGGAAAGGGGCCGCCCGGCGTCCGGAGTCGGACATCGGGCGGCCCCTTCGGAGCTGCTCAGGCGGAGACCTTCTCGCCCTGGGCGGCGGGGGCGGCGGCCTCGGCGGCGACCGCCTTGTCGCTCTTCATGACGAGGAGGGTGATCACACCGCCGACGGCGGCGATGATCGCGGCGCCGATGAAGGCGGACGAGAAGCCGTCGGTGAGGGCGGGCAGGTTACCGAGCTGGTCGGCGCCCTGGGACATGGCGACGGCGGTCAGCGCGGCGAGACCGAGCGCGGAGCCCACGTTGTAGGTGGTGTTGACGATGCCGGAGGCGAGACCGGCCTGCTCCTGCGGGGCGCCGGACATGGCGGCGATCATCGCCGGGATGTAGGCGAGGGACATGCCGAGCGCGGCGACGAGCGAGGCCGGCAGGACGTCGACGAGGAAGGTGCCGGTCGGCGGGACGGCCGCGAGCCAGACCAGACCGGCCGCGAGGACGAGGAGGCCGATGCCGATGAGCGGCTTCGCCCCGACCTTCATCATGAGCCGGGCGGTGATGGCCGTCATGAAGATCATGAGGAGGACGGTCATCGGGAGCAGCGCGGCGCCGGAGGCGAAGGCCCCGTAACCCAGGACCTGCTGGAGGTAGAGGTTGAGGAAGTACCACATCGGGATCCACGCGGCGCCGAGCAGCGTCATCGCGAGGTTGGCCGAGCCGAGGCGCGGGACCCGCCAGACGCTGAGCGGCATGAGCGGCTCGCTGATGCTCTTCTGGATCACGAAGAAGAGGACGAGCAGGACGGCGGCGCCGATCAGCTGGAGGATCGTGCCGGTGGAGCCCCAGCCGACCTCGGGGGCGCGGACCACGGCGAAGACGGCGAGCGCGAGACCGGCGGTGACGGCGACGGCGCCGAGGACGTCGACGGAGCCGCGGCGGGACTCGACGTCCGGGAGGAGCTTGGTGGCGGCGAGGGTCGCGAGGCCGATCGGGATGTAGATGATGAAGACCCACTGCCAGGCGGCCCACTCGGTGAAGACACCGCCGAGGAAGACGCCCGCGGTGCCGCCGGCGGGAGCCGCGGCGCCGTAGAGCGCCATGGCCTTGCCGAGCTCCTTCGGGTCGTGCATGAAGAGCATCATCAGCAGGGTCATGGCGGCGGGCGCGATGAGCGCGCCGCCGACGCCCTGGACGGCGCGGCCGGCGATCTCGACCCAGGCGGTCTGCGCGGCGGCGGCGAGGATCGAGCCGACGATCATGATCGCCCAGCCGGCGACGAAGATCTTGCGGGCCCCGATGAGGTCGGAGAGGCGTCCGCCGAGGAGCAGCAGGCCGCCGAAGACGATGACGTAGGCGTTGAAGACCCACTGGAGCTCGCCCTGCGTGAAGCCCAGGTCCTTCTGCATCTCGGGGAGTGCGACCCCGATGATCGAGGTGTCCATGATGACCATGAACTGGGCGGCGGCGAGCACGACAAGTGCCCACCAGCGCCGGGGATTGACGGTTGACATTGCCCTGACCCTTCGCTCGCGACGAGCCCCGAGTTACCCCGAGGCATACCCCTAGGGGGTACCTTCGCGCAGCACCGTAGCATACCCATGGGGGGTATGTAAGGGTGAGATGAGGGCACGACCGGGGAGCCGGGGAAGCAGGGCTTCCGGCCCGCGTGCCGGGCAGAATGCGACCATGACCGCCCAGGAACACCCCGAGCTGCTCCAGCGTTGGAACGCCACCCTGCGCGCCGCCCGCTCCGGCCACGAAGGACCCGACCCCGCCCCGTTCGGCCGGAACCTGCTCTCCCGCTGGGCCGAGCCGCAGCGCCGTTACCACACGGTCGACCACCTGCGGGCGGTCCTCGACCGCATCGACGAACTCACCGACATGGGCGGGGAGGGCGGCGAGCTGGAACTCGTCCGGCTGGCCGCCTGGTTCCACGACGCGGTCTACCGCCCCGACCGCTCGGAGAACGAGGAACGCTCGGCGCTCCTGGCCGAAAAGGCGCTCACCGAAGCGGGTCTGACGGAGCACGAGGTCCGGGAGGTGGCCCGCCTGGTCCGCCTGACGATCTCCCACGACCCGCCCCAGGGCGACCTGAACGGCGAGACCCTCTGCGACGCGGACCTCGCGATCCTCGCCACCGGCCCCGCCGCCTACGGGGCATACGTCGCGGCGGTCCGCGAGGAGTACGCCTTCGTGCCCGAGGACGCCTTCCGCGAAGGCCGCGCGGCCGTCCTGCGCCACCTCCTCGGCCTCCCGCGGCTCTTCCGCACGCCGTACGGGGCGGCGGTGTGGGAGGAGAAGGCGCGGGCGAACCTGGAGCGGGAACTCAAGGAGTTGAGGAGCTGAAGAGCTGAGGAGTCAGGAAGCCGAGGAGTCAGGAAGCCGAGGAGTCAGGAAGCTGATGAGCCGGCGGACATTTCCGGAACGGGCTGAGCCGACGTCAAAACGTAATGAGAAGGCACCCCTACCGCCGGTAAGATCATTCTGCTCATTCTTCGCCAGCGAGAGATGCCAGGAAAGACCATGAAACTGCGCAGGGCCCTCCCGATCGCCGCCGTAATACCGGCCCTCCTCGCGATATCCGCCTGCAGCGGAGAATCCTCGGATTCCGACGGCAGGAAGCCGAAGGCGAACGCGAGCGCGAGCGCGAAGAGCACGCCGAGCCCGGCCGATGCGGACGCCAAGGCGGCCGCCGAGGCCGAGCGCATCGGCGCGATGGCCCCGCAGGCCCTCGAAAAGGCCACGCTCTCCGGGACGAAGAACGGCTTCGAGGCCAAGAAGGTCGCCAAGGCCGAGGTCGAGGCCGGCCGGGACATGAAGGCCGACAAGGCCGAGTGCCAGCCGCTCGCGAGCCTGGCCGGCGGCTTCACCCACATCCCCGCGGTGAGCGTGGAACACCGCTCCCTCGAACCCACCGAGGCGAAGAACGCCACCATCGGCTCGATGTGGCTGGCCTCCCACTCGGCGAAGAACGCCGAGAAGGTCATGGCCGACCTGCGGAACTCCGTCAAGGAATGCCCCGGCGGCTTCAAGACCCTCGGACTGACCTACAAGTCCGTCCAGTCGGTGAAGGCCCCCGCCCTGGGCGACGAATCCCTCGGCTACCGCATCACCAGCGTCGTCGCCGAGCAGAGCGTCACCATGACGTACACCGCGGTCCGCAAGGACGGCGTGGTCGCGGTCTTCTACGGCGTCAACATGCTGACCCCGCAGAAGAGCGCGATTCCGGAAGCGGTCGTGAAGTCCCAGCTGGACCAGCTGGGCTGAGCGCCCACCTCCCCGTACGCGAAACGCCCGGCCGGGAAATTCCCGGCCGGGCGTTCCTTTGTCTTGCAGATCAGTCACCGAGGAAAAGCGGATATCTCACGCGCCCTTCCTCCGGGCCGTCTGCTACTTGGGGTACATGGTGATCGAGTCACCGAACCTGGAGATGACCACCTCGACGATGTTGGTGTCGGCGCCCTTCAACTTCGACTTGCCGATGAAGCCGAGTCCGGGGTTGAAGGTGCAGACGCGGTATTCCTCTTCCGTCCCCTGACGCCAGGAGCCCGACGGGCACTTGGTCTCCGCCATGAAGAAGATCTTCTTGAGGAGATCGTCGCTCGTCGCGGCGTCCCAGACGCCCCTGTCCTTGTCGAGATTCTTGCCACCCTCGAAGTGCCAGTCGCGGACGTCCTCGTAGAACCAGTCGTTGAGCACGACGGCCTGGCACAGGCCGGGGATCGTCCACTGACCGAACTGCTGAGGCTTGTCCGCGGCGCTGAACGCGGCCGGCTGCACGGAGTACGAAGCCCGCTGCGCGGGGTACGTCGCGTTCTTGTACGTCGCGTGCTTGTACGTCGCATGCTTGTACGTCGCGTGCTTGTACGTGGCGTACTTGCCCGAGTACGAGGCCTGCTGCGCGGACGACGGCTTCGGCGGAACCAGGCAGACCTCGGGAAGCTTCTTGGCCTTCTCGATCATGGCCCGGTACTTCTCGAGCAGCCGCTTGGCCAGCTTCGAGGCGTCGAAGAACGCGTCGAGCGCCTGGCCGATGCGCCAGAGGGCCTTGGCCACCGCGGGGATCTTCAGGACGGGGACGAGATTCGCCGCCACGTCGACGAGAGCCCACATGCAGGCCTCGAAGTCCCAGGTGGACAGGCACTCCTTGATGTTGGCGAGGCCGAACAGCTCCAGCAGGATCGCGCCGCCGTTGGCCTTCACCCACTCGACGATGTCCCCGGCCGCCAGGTCCCTGGCCGCCTTGTAGTCGTCGACACAGGCCTGACCGCAGATCTGCATCAGCAGGGCTTCGTCGTCGCCGGTGAGCTGCGGCCCGTCGTACAGGGAGCCCGATTCGACGTGGGCGGCCCGCTCCTCCAGGAGGCGCCGGCGCTCCGCCTCCTCCGCGCGCTTGGCGGCCTCGTCGGCCTCCACCGCGAGGTTCTCCGCGTTCTCCGCGGCGGTCTCCGCCGCGTCCGCGTCGCTCTCGGCCTGGGTGGCCGTGGAACGGGCGCTGGCGGCGTCGTTCTCCGCCGTGGTCGCCGCCGCGCGTGCGCTCGCGGCGTCCTTCTCCGCCTCGGTGGCCGCGCTGTCGGCCGCGACCGCGTCGCCCATCGCCGCGTTGGCGGCGGACGTCGCGGCGAGGGCGTCCGAACCCGCCTGCAGGGCGTAGCCGTCGGCACGCTTGGCGGCGGCCTGAGCGGCCTTGGCCGCCTTCTCCGCCTCCACGGCCGCGGCCTGGGCGCGCTTCACGGCCTTGGCCGCGCGCTCCGCGTCCTTGGCCGCGGCCGCTGCCGCCTCGGCGGCCAGCTTGTCGTCGGCCGCCGCCTGCTCGGCGAGACGCTGCGCCTCCGCCGCGTACGCGGCCGCCTGCACGGCCTTCGCCTCGGCGGCCTTCGCCTGCTGCTCCGAGAGGGTCAGCGCGCTCTGGCCGGTGAGGACCGCGAAGCCCGCCGACGCGTCGGTCTCCTGGTAGGGAGAACCGATGGCGATGGCTTCCTTGGCCGGCTTGACGGCCTGGGTCGCGGTGTCCCGCGCCGCGCTCGCCGCCTGGGCGACGGCGTACGCGTGACCGGCCGTCTTCGCCGCCCACTGGGCGGTCAGAACCGCCTCGCTGTGCGCGGCCGCGGCCTCCTGCTTGGCAACGGCCGCTGCGGCCGACGCCTTCCTGGACTCGGCCTCGGCGTTCCGCGCGTTCTGCGCGGCCGCCTCGGAGGCGTCGATCGCCGTGGCCGCGGCCGCGTGGGCGACAGCCGCCGAACCCATCGCGGTCGCGTACGCGGCCCAGGCGCCGTCCGCGGCCGCCTTGGAGCGGTCCGCGGCACCCTTGGCCCGGGTCGCGGCCGCACGGGAGTCGACCGCCGCGGTCGTCGCCTCGTTCGCCGCCACGCGGGCGCTGGTCGCGGCGGTGGTCGCCACGTCCGCGGCCGCGCGGGCCTCGTTCGCCGCCTGCCGGGTCTCGGTCGCGGCTTCGGTGCCCTCGGCGGCCCTGGCCGCCGTCTCGGTGGCCGCGGCCCTCGCCTCCGCCGCCCGCTGGTCGCGTTCGGCGACGACGGCGCGGTTCCGGGCGAGCCTGGCCTGCAGCTCCGCCTCTTCCGCGGCACGCCGCTTGGACGTGGCCGTGGCGCCGGCGCCGTCCGCGTCGGCACGGGCGGAGGCGGCCTTGCCCTGCTCCTCCACCGCGCGGGCCTCGGCCGCACCGGCCTTGTCCCGCTCGCGCTCCGCGGTGGCCCGGTGAGCGGCCGCGTTGGCGCGCTCCAGCTCCGCCTCGGCGCGCTTGGCCTGCGCCGTGGCGGCCGCCTGCTTGGCCTCCTGCTCCTCCCTCTCCGCGGTGGCCTGGGCCTCCTTGGCGATCTTCAGGTTCGCCTCGGCCTCGGCGGCCTGCTTGTCGGCGCTGTCCGCGGCGGCCTTCGCCTGGGCGGCGGCCTCCTGGGCGGCGATACGGCGGAACTCGGTGTTCACCGCGTGCGCCTGGGTCTGCGCCAGGGCCAGCAGCGTCTGAGACGTCGAGACCGTGGCGTTCGCCGCGTTCAGCGCCGTCTCCGTCGCCTTCGCGGCGGCCGTGGCGGCGGCGCCGGAAGCGCGTGCGACCTGGACCGACTGCTGGGCGTACATCAGGCCACGACCGCGCGGCACCTCGGAGGCGTCCGCGATCGTCCACGCGTCCTGCTGGGCGGTCACCGCGCGCTGGGAGGCGGCGGTGGCCAGGGCGGCCTGCTCCTTGGCCTTGGTGACCAGGGCCTGGACCTTGCCGCGGGCCTTGGTGAGGTCCGTGTCGGCCTGGTCGAACAGCGCCTGCTTCGGCTTGAAGAGGTGGTTCGGGTCGCGTGCGAGCTGGTCGTGCCAGTACTTCTGCCAGAGCAGGATCTGCTCGGCGAGCCACGCCTGACCGATGGCCTCGATCATGTGGTCGGTGGCGGCCTTCGTCGCCGCGGCGGCGTCGGCCTCCGCCCGCATGATGATCCCGCGCTGCGTGTTCTGACCGGCGTACTCCGACTCCCACTCGGCCGAGGCCCGGGAGACGACGTCACTCAGGGCGTTGCGCGGGTCCACGGGGTCGCCGTGGTTGCACGTGGCCCAGGCCTGCTTGAGGTTCTCGACCTCGACGCGGAAGGCCGCGGTCCCCTCGGTGACCTTCTTGGCGGGGAAACCGCCGTGCCGCAGATAGGTGGCGATGTCGGCGGAGGTGGTGCCGCCGAAGAACATGGTGTTGGCCGTGGAGGCGTTCCGCAGCAGGGAGTCCGCCGCGAAGTCGTGCCAGTCGTCCTTGCCACGGTTCTGCTCGGTGACCGCCTTGGCCTGCGCGATCGACTCGGCGCTGGGGTTGGTGTGTCCGTCCCAGCCGAGACGGGCGGACAGCTTCGGCTGCGCGGAGTGCGTGAACGCCGTGATCTCGGCGCCGAACTGCGGTGCGTGCAGCGTGATCTCGTCGCTGAACGAGCTCATCGCGTACGGCCGGTTGGCGTCCTCCAGGACGGCCTTGCGGGCGGCGATGGCGTCCACGTACTCGTACGCGGCCTTCTTGTCCTGGGAGTTGGCCTGCCCCAGGGGCATCAGCTGGAGCCAGGCGAGGTCGCCGATGACCGCGTGCAGCTGCGCGTCGGTCCCGGTCAGGCCCTCGATGGCCTTCGCCTTGGTCCTGGCGCCGCCCGCGTGCAGGGCGACACCGGTGATGCAGCGCTCCAGCCGCGGGGTGGAACGGACGTCACTGATGACGGCCGCCAGCTCGTTGAGCCGCCGCAGCGCGTCGTCAGCGGCGTTGAAGATCGTCCGCATACCGTCGGAGACCTTCTCGATCGCCACGGCGAGCGCGGGGACACGGCCCACGATCACCGAGGACGACGGGATGTCCACGAGCGCCCAGAGGCAGTCGTCGACGTCCCGCGAGGCCAGGCACTCCTTCACCTTGGCGGCGTCGAGCTGCTCGAAGAGGATCTGTCCGCCGTTGGCGGTCGCCCAGTCGACGACGTTCACGGAGACGGCCGCGAGGCCCTTCCGGTAGTCGTCGACACAGGTCTGACCACACGCGTCGAGCAGGATCCGCTCCTCGCGGTCGCCCAGCGCCGGCCAGTTGGAGGCACCGCCCTTGATGGGCGTGGTGCCCTTCTCCAGGGCCTCCTGGTGCGCGGCCTCGTTCTTCTCGCGCTGCTCCTGCTCGGCCTTCTTCGCGGCCTCCTCGGCGGCGGAGCTGTCGCCCTCCGCGTCGGACGCCTTGTCCTCGGCGTCCTTGGCGTCCTTCTCCGAGTCGGCCGCCTTCTTCGCGGCCTCCAGGGCCGCCTCGGAGGACCGGCCGGCCTTCTCGTTCGCCTCGGCGGCGTGCCGCTCGGCGTCCGTGGCCTCACGGTCGGCCTCGGCGGCGATACCGCTGACCTCGCCGGCCGTGGTGCGGGCACTGACGGCGTCGTTCCCGGCCTGCTGGGCGTGGCCCGCGGCGGCGTCGGAGGCGTCCTTCGCACCCCTCTGGGCGTCGGCGGCCTGTGCCGCGGCCGCCTGGGCGCGGGTGACGGCCTCGACGGCGCGCGACGAATCGCTCGCCGCACGGGCGGCGGCCTCCGCGGCGAGCTTCGCGTCGCCGGTCGCCTGCGCGGCGGTCTGCTGCGCGGACTCCGCGGCGGCGGCAGCGGCGGTGGCCTTGGCCTCGGCCGCCGCGGCCTGCTGCTCGGCGAGCGTCTTCGACGACTGGCCGGACAGCACCGCGAACGCGGCCGCGCTGTCCTTCTCCTGGTACGGAGTACCGACGGAGACGGCGGTGTCGGCGGCGGTGATCGCCTCCTTGGCACTGTCCCGGGCGGCCAGGGCGGCCTGACCGGCCGCGTAGGCCCGGCCGACCACGGTCGCGGCCGACTTCACGGCCTCGTCCGCGCTGGTCCCGGCGGCCGCCGACTCCAGCCGGGCCTTCTTGGCGAGCTCGCTGGCGTTCTCCGATGCCGTGGCGGCGTTGTCCGCCCGGATCGCCGCGTCCTGCGACGCGTCCAGGGCGGTGGCCGCGGCGGCGTGCGCCGTGGAAGCCTCGCCCTGGGAGACGTAGTACGCGGACCAGGCCGTGTCGGCACTGGCCTTGGCACGCTCGGCGGCGCCCTCCGCCGTCGTGGCGGCGGTCCGCGCGCCGACGGCGGCCGTGGTGGCCTGGTCGGCGGCGGTCTGCGCGGCGGTCGCGGCCTGGACGGCCTGGTTCGCGGCCGTACGGGCGGCGGTGGCGGCCGTACGGGTCTCGGCCGCCGCGGCGCTGCCCTCGGCGGCGGTGGCCGCCGCTTCGAGCGCGGCGGCGCGGGCCGCGGTGGCCTGCTTCGCCTGAAGCGCGGCGATCGCCTTCTCGCGAGCCGCCTGCGCGGCCTTCGCCTTCTCGTCGGCGAGCTTCCGCTTCGCCGTGGCATCGGCGGTCGCGCTGCCGGCAGCCGCACCCGCGCTGGTGGCGGTGGTCTGCTGGGCGGCGGCGCGCTCCTCGGCCTCCTTGGCCTTGGCGCGCTCGGTGGCGGCCTTGGCCCGGGAGGCGACGGCGGTGGCCTGCTCCGCCTGCGCCTTGGCACGCTCGGAAGCGGCGGTGGCGGCGGCGGTCCTGGCCTTGTCGCGCTTGTCCTCGGCGGTCGTCCGCGCGGACTTCGCGGTGTTCGCGCTCTCCGTGGCGGCCGTGGCGTTGGCCTCGGCGCTGTCCGCGGCGGCCTTCGCCTGCGCGGCGGCCTCCTCCGCGGCGACCCGACGGAACTCGGCGTCGATCGCGTGCGACTCGGTCTGCGCCTTCGCCAGCAGCGCGGCGCTGGTGGCGACGGTGGCGTTGGCGGAGGCGAGCGCGGTCTCGGTCGCCTTGGTGGCGGCGGCGGCGGCCGCGGCGGAGGCACGGGCCACCTGCACGGACTGCTGCGCGTACATCAGACCCCGGCCGCGCGGCACGTGGGTCGTGTCGGCGACGGCCCAGGCTGCCTGCTGTGCGGTCACGGCCGTCTGGGCGGCGGTGGCGGCCTTGGCCGAGTGGGCCTTGGCCGAGGTGACGAGGGCGGCGACGTTCGCGCGGTACCGGGCGAGGTCCGCGTCGGCCTTGTCGAGCTTGGCCTGATCGGGCTGATTGCTGAAGTAGCCGGGCGACTTGGCGATGGTGTCGTGCCAGTACTTGCGCCACTTCAGGATCTGGTCGGCGAGCCACGCCTGACCGATGGCCTCGATCAGGTCGTCCGTGGCCTCGCGGGCCGCCGCCGAGGCGTCGGCCTCCGCGCGCATGATGGCGGAGCGCTGGCCGGCCTGACCCGCGTACTCCAGCTCCCACTCGATCATCGCGGTCATGAGCGGCTGGTTGAGCTTGCGGGACGGGTCGTACGGGTTCTGGTAGTCGCAGCCGGCCCAGGCCTGCTTGAGGTCCTCGACCTCGACGCGGTACTCGGGCGAGTCCTTGACGGGCGCCACGGTCGGGAAGCCGCCGCGCTTCAGGTAGGCGGCGACGTCGCTGGAGGTCCGTGCGCTCCAGCCGACCTGGCTGGTGCTGAGCATGGAGTTCGAGGCCCAGTCGTGGAGCTCGTCCTTGCCGCGGTTCTCGTCGGCGATGACCTTGGCGCGGGCGAGGGACTCGGTGCCGGCCTCGCTGAGGTCGACCTCGCCGAGGCGCCAGGCGAGTTCCTTCTGGGTGACGACGGTGAAGTGCCGGACGTCCTCGCCGAACTGCGGCGCGTGCCAGGTCAGGCCGGCGTCGGAGGACACGGAACTGGCGTAGGGGTTGTTGGCGGTGGTCAGGGCGTCGTTGCGTTCCCTGACCATGTTGGAGTAGACGCCGGCGGCCTCCTGGTCGGCCTTGGAGGCCACGCCCAGCGGGCCGTACCCGATCCACATGAGGTTTCCGACGGCCTCACGGAGCTGGTCCTCCGTGCCGGTCAGGCCCTCGATGGCCTTGGCCTTCATCTGGGGCCCGCCGACGTGCAGCGCGACGGCGGTGAGACAGCGGTCGAGGCGCCGGTCGCTGCCGATGCTGTTGCGGTAGAGGCCGGTGTCCTGCTCCGGCTCCGTCTCGGCGGCGACCGGCGAGGCCTGGATCGTGCCCGTCAGGACGGCGGACACCGTCAGGAGGGCTGTCGTACTGGTCGCCCTGGTCAAGGCCGACCGTATGCGACGCCGGCGTCTGCCGACGTCTCTGAACAATGACATGTTCTGCCTGGCAATCTCTCGATCGTCCGGCAGCACCTGAATATGGACATGGGCATGACAGAACAGCGGCTCGGCGCCCAGGACACACTCCCCCGTGACGCGACTGCCGGCACGCTCGCCCCCCACGAACCGGCGCTACCGCTTGCTCCGTGACGATGCCACGCGCAGGACCCCCAAGAGAAGATCAAATAATCTCCACAAACCCCTCACGGGAGCCCACCGAAGGGCAAACCGGCCCCCTAATTGATCATGTTGTTACCGGGCGTAAAGGTGACCCCGCACGCGGCACACCGAAGGCGGACACGCGCCTCCGCCCCCACATTCGACACATTCGGCCGTCTCACATCCCAAGAAATCCGGCCACCGAGGAATGACAGCAACAAATCGCAGGTTGACGCATGTCATGCCGTCTTCCTCAGCCGAGCCCGCGACAGCCGAGCCCACGACATCCGCCGCCACCCCGCCCGCCCCCACCCGGATGCCCCTGGCCGTCTACATCCTCGGCCTCTCCGTCTTCGCGCTCGGCACGAGCGAATTCATGCTCTCGGGACTCCTCCCGCCCATCGCGGAGGACATGAACGTCTCCATCCCCCGCGCCGGACTGCTCATCTCGGCCTTCGCCATCGGCATGGTCGTCGGCGCGCCGCTCCTCGCCGTCGCCACGCTCCGGCTGCCCCGCAAGACGACCCTCGTCACCCTCATCACCCTCTTCGGCCTCGGCCAGATAGCCGGCGCGCTCGCCCCCAACTACGCGATCCTCTTCACCTCCCGGATCATCAGCGCCCTCGCCTGCGCCGGATTCTGGGCGGTCGGCGCGGCCGTCGCCATCGCGATGGTCCCGGTGGGATCGCGGGCCAGGGCCATGGCCGTGATGATCGGCGGCCTCTCCATCGCCAACGTCCTCGGCGTCCCCGCCGGTGCCTTCCTCGGCGAGCACCTCGGCTGGCGCTCCGCCTTCTGGGCGGTCGCCCTCGCCTCCGGGATCGCCCTCATCGGCGTCCTCACCCGCATCCCGCACATCCCCCTCCCCGCGGTGAAACCGCGACTCAAGCGGGAGCTGGCCATCTACCGCGACCGGCAGGTCCTGCTCGCGATCGCCGTCACCGCGCTCGCGGCGGGCGGCGTCTTCTGCGCCTTCTCCTACCTCGCCCCGCTCCTCACCGACGTCTCCGGACTCGGCGAGAGCTGGGTCTCCGGCGTCCTCGCGCTCTTCGGGATCGGCGCCGTCGTCGGTACGGCGATCGGCGGCCGCGTCGCCGACGCCCACCTCTTCGGCGTCCTGCTCAGCGGCATCGCCGCCTCGACCGTCTTCCTGGTCGCCCTGGCCCTCCTGGCCCCCAGCCCGGTCGCCACGATCGTGCTGACCTTCCTCCTCGGCGTCTCCGCCTTCTACACGGCCCCGGCCCTCAACGCCCGCATGTTCAACGTCGCCGGCGCCGCCCCCACCCTCGCGGGCGCCACGACCACCGCCGCCTTCAACCTCGGCAACACCGGCGGCCCCTGGCTCGGCGGCACCGTCATCGACGCCGGCCTCGGGTACGCCTCCACCGCCTGGGCGGGCGCGGCGATGACGGCGGTGGCCCTCGGAGTGGTGACCCTCGCCCTGCGGATCCACACGTCCCCGTCCCGCGTGGTGACCTCGGGTACGCCGAAGAAGCAGGAGGCCGTACGGGCGGACGCCTGAGCCGTACACGGACGGGCAGCCTTAAGCGGACGAGCGGGCGTACGCGGACGGGCGGCCGACGCGTACCAGCAGCTCTCCACAGGCGAGCGGCCGACTCGCACCAGCAGCTCTCCACAGGCGAGCCGCCGCAGCCCGTCCGACCCGTTACGCGCTCGGGCGGCTCTTCGGGCGGCGCAGACCCGCCTCCGTGAGGCGGCGGAGGAGCTCCTTCGAGCCGACCTCGACCGCGCCGCCCGCCACCGCGTCCGCGTAACGGTCGGACGGTATGTCGTAGTGGTCCCGCTCGAAGGCGCGCGGCGGGGCGCCGATCGCCGCGGCGAAGGCGTGCAGCTCCTCGAAGGAGACGTCGCTGACCAGGTGCGACCACATGCGGCCGTGCCCCGGCCAGGTCGGCGGGTCGATGTAGAGGCTCACGTCAGGCCGCCCACCGGCGCGATCACCACTCCCTGTTTGCCGCAGACCCAGTGCGGGTCGGGGCCGAGCTCCGGTTCCACGTCGAGGGCGTGCGGGTCACCCGAGGCGCAGACCGGGCAGATCGGCCAGCGTCCGTACCGTTCGAGCAGCGCGTCCTGGACGTCCTGGGCGACGAGCCCGGCGACGTATGACATGCCCTCGGGCCACTGCTCGACCCACCAGCGCCGGTGGGTCACCGCGTCCTCCACCATCGACACGACCTCGGCGGCGGCCACCTCCCGGGCCACCAGGTCCGCCAGTACCAGCGCGCGAGCGGCGTGCAGCGCCTGCTCCACGGGGTCGATCTCGTCCATGCACTCATTGTCACCCGGCGCCGGGCAGGGGCGAAGGTCCCGGCCGTTTCCGGGACCGATCCGGGACCGACGGGGTCTTGTCGGCCCACCCGGCCGAAAGTATCTTTCAGATGTGACCAATGACGTGAAGGAAAGTTTCACTGGCGACGCGCCCCCCGCCCCCGCCGCCCTCGCGGCCAAGGTGCGGACCCTCGCGCCCTCCATGACCCGTTCGATGCAGCGGGTCGCCGAAGCCGTCGCCGGAGACCCGGCCGGCTGCGCCGCCCTCACGGTCACCGGCCTCGCCGAGCTCACCGGCACCAGCGAGGCGACCGTCGTCCGCACCGCCCGGCTCCTCGGCTACCCCGGCTACCGCGACCTGCGCCTCGCCCTCGCCGGGCTCGCCGCCCAGCAGCAGTCCGGCCGCGCGCCCGCCGTCACCGCCGACATCGCCGTCGACGACCCGATCGCCGACGTCGTCGCCAAGCTCGCCTACGACGAGCAGCAGACCCTGGCCGACACCGCCGCCGGACTCGACACCGTCCAGCTCGGCGCCGCCGTCGCCGCCCTGGCCACCGCCCGCCGCATCGACATCTACGGCGTCGGCGCCTCCGGTCTCGTCGCCCAGGACCTCGGCCAGAAGCTGCTCCGCATCGGCCTGATCGCGCACGCCCACAGCGACCCGCACCTCGCCGTCACCAACGCCGTACAGCTCCGCTCCGGCGACGTCGCCATCGCCATCACCCACTCCGGCTCCACCGGCGACGTCATCGAGCCGCTGCGGGTCGCCTTCGACCACGGCGCCACCACGGTCGCGATCACCGGCCGCCCGGACGGCCCGGTCACGCAGTACGCCGACCACATACTGACCACCTCCACCGCGCGCGAGAGCGAACTGCGCCCCGCGGCCATGTCGTCCCGCACCAGCCAACTGCTGGTCGTGGACTGCCTGTTCACCTGCGTCACGCAGCGCACGTACGAGACGGCGGCCCCTGCCCTCGCCGCCTCGTACGAAGCCCTCGCCCACCGCCACTCGCCCCGGACCCGCTGACCCCGGGCCCCGACGGAACCCGCCCGCCGAGCGTCACACGTCGACCGCCAACGACGCCGACGACGTCCACGCACCGAAAGAGCCGCACATGTCCACTTCCGCCACCTCCGGCACGTCCGCCACCTCCGGCACGTCCGCCACGTCGGCGGCCTCCGCCACGTACTCCGAGCTCCGCGCCCAGCTGGCCACCCTCACCACCGAGGCGTTCCGTCCCGAGCTCGCCGAGATCGACCGGCTCCCGACCCTGGAGATCGCCCGGACCATGAACGGCGAGGACCAGACCGTCCCCGCCGCCGTCGCCCGGCAGCTGCCCGCCATCGCCGCCGCGATCGACGCCACCGCCGAGCGCATGGCCCGCGGCGGCCGGCTGATCTACCTGGGCGCCGGCACCGCCGGCCGGCTCGGCGTCCTCGACGCCAGCGAGTGCCCGCCCACCTTCAACACCGACCCCTCCCAGGTCGTCGGGCTGATCGCGGGCGGCCCCTCGGCCATGGTCAAGGCCGTCGAAGGCGCCGAGGACTCCAAGGAGCTCGCGGTGGAGGACCTCACCGCGCTCGGGCTCACCGCCGACGACACCGTGGTCGGCGTCTCCGCCTCCGGCCGCACCCCGTACGCCGTCGGCGCCGTCGAGCACGCCCGCGCGCACGGCGCGCTGACCATCGGGCTCTCCTGCAACGCGGACAGCGCGCTCGCCGCCGCCGCCGAGCACGGCATCGAGGTCGTCCCCGGCCCCGAGCTCCTCACCGGCTCCACCCGGCTCAAGGCCGGCACCGCCCAGAAGCTCGTCCTCAACATGATCTCGACGATCACGATGATCCGCCTCGGCAAGACCTACGGGAACCTGATGGTCGACGTCCGCGCCTCCAACGAGAAGCTCCAGGCCCGCTCGCGGCGGATCGTCGCCCTGGCCACCGGCGCGCCGGACGAGCAGATCGAGTCCGCCCTCGCGGCCGCCGACGGCGAGGTGAAGAACGCGATCCTCATGATCCTCGCCGACGTCGACGCCCCCACGGCCGCCCGCCGGCTCACCGTCTCCCAGGGTCACCTGCGTGCGGCGCTGCACGCGACGACCACCACCTGACCCGGCGCGACCCGACCGCCGCCGGGATCTCCCCCACCCCCGCACAGCAAGGCCGTACCAGATCGTCCTCGGCCCCGGCACGGTCGCCCGGGTGACCCCCGAGATCGAGGCCCCGGTGGCGGCGGGCGGCGCCACCCCGACGCCGCAGACCCCGACCTCCGAGCCGGAACCGGCGAAGGTCTGACATCGGACAGCACTACCCCACGGCGGTACGGAAGGACCCGGGCGGCGACAGCCACCCGGGCCCTCCCCCCTTCCCCCCGTCACCGGCAGAGGACGTCCTCCGACGGCCGCACGCCCTCGGTCAGGTAGCGGGTCACAGCCGCGTCCCCGCACGCGTTCCCGTTGCCCAGGTAGACCCCGTGCCCGCCGTGGTCGACCGAGACGAGCCGCGCCCGGTCACCGAGCGCCGCCCGCATCCGCAGCCCCTTGGAGTGCGGGGTCGACGGGTCCCGCAGGTTCTGGATCATCAGGATGTTCGACGGCCCCCGGTCGGTGATGCGGACCGGCTTCTCCACGGCCCCGCCCTTCCAGAAGGAGCAGGGCGTGATGTTCGCCGGCATCCCCGCCGTCAGCGGGTACCGCACCCGGTCGGCCGCGACGGCCCGCTCGTACGCCGGCACGGACGCGGGCCAGTCCACGTCGTTGCAGATCACGCCCACGGTGACGGCCGCCGCGTCGTCCGGCATCGCGCCGGCCAGCTCGCGCGGCAGGACCGGCTCACCCTCCGGGTCGAGCGCCTCCGTCACCAGCTGCGCGAAGGCCGGGAAGAACCCGTCGGAGTAGAGAGCGAGCTGGAACGCCTGGAGCAGCATGGACCCCGTCAGCGGGGGCCCGGGCGTCATGGGCGCCCCCGGCGCTCCGGGCACCACCGAGGCGTGCGGCTCCCGGTCGAGCCGGGCCGCCAGATCCATGAGCACTCCCCGTACGTCCTCGGGCCGCTCCGCGAGCCGCAGCCCCTCGTCGGCGCGGTCCGGGTGCGCCGCCCAGGCCGCGAAGTCCGGGAGCCGGTCCTCGGCGCCCCGCGCCATGCCCTCCAGCCAGCCCCGGGCCACCCGCTTCGGGTCCGGGTCGTTGCTGCTGTCCAGGACCCAGCGGTCGGTCCGGTGCGGGTACTTCTCCGCGTACGCGGCCGCCACGTACGTCCCGTACGACACGCTCCACGCCGACAGCTTCCGCTCGCCGAGCGCCTGCCGCAGCCGCTCCAGGTCCCGCACCTGGTTGGCCGTCGTCAGACCGCGCAGCATCGCACCGCCGTTGCGGGCACAGGCCTCCGCGACCCGCTTCGACCGGGCCACGTTCTCCTCGATCCCGCCGTCCGCACCGGGCCAGGACCGCAGCGTCATCATCCACCGGTCGTCCTCGGCGAGCCCGCACCGCGCCTTGTCGGAGCCGCCGATCCCCCGCGGGTCGAAGGCCACGAGGTCGTACGCCCCGTCCATCTCCTCCGCCAGGGCGGCACCCTTCTGCGCCAGCCGCTGGACCCCGGAGCTGCCGGGCCCGCCCGGAATCACCATCAGGGTCCCGCGGCGCGCCTCGGGCCGCGTGCTGGGCAGCCGGGAGACGGCCAGCCGGATCTGCTCCCCGTCGGGGTCGGCGTAGTCCAGGGGTACGGAGAGCGTGGCGCACCGCTGCCCGGGCAGCGGCCGCACGGTCGGGGCGCAGTCGCCCCACGTCAGCCCGGTCGCGGCCTCGGCGGCAGCGGCGGTGGCACCGCCTCCGGTGAGGGCGGCCCCCGCGACGGCGGCGGCGGAGAGGGCGAGGAGGAGGGCCTTGCGACCGCGGTTCGTTGTCATGCGCACAGCCTCGCGGAACGGCCCCGCGGCCCCCATCCGGCAGACCGGCGGGTCCGGGGTGGGGCCAACCCCCGGGCGTTCGGGTCCGGTTGACCCGAGGCATGAGCGCGCACGAGGCATACGGGGCCGGCCCACCCGGACTCGGGTTCCAGGACGGCGAAGGCCGCCCGACGGCGGGACGGTAACCCGCTGGCGCCGATGCCGCCGCCAGGAGATCATCCCCGCCATGACCACCACCACCAGCTCGACCACCACGCCCCACGCCTCCGCCTCCGGCACCTGGACCCTCGGCGGTGAACTCACCGTCAACCGGGTCGGGTTCGGTGCCATGCGACTGCCCCAGCGCGGCGCGGCCCTCGTCGAGAACGCCGTACCCAGGGACCGCGACAGCGCGATCGCCGTCCTGCGCAGGGCCGTCGAGCTCGGGGTGAACCACATCGACACGGCGGCCTTCTACTTCTCGCCGCTCCGCTCCGCGAACGAGCTGATCAACAGCGCCCTGGGCGGCCCGTACCCCGACGACCTCGTCATCACCACCAAGGTCGGCCCCGGCCGCGACCCCTCCGGCGCCTGGAGCGAGCACGCCCGCACCCCCGCCGCGCTGCGCGCGCAGGTCGAGGAGAACCTGCGTCAGCTCGGCCGCGACCACCTCGACGTCGTCAACCTCCGTGTCCTCGGCACGGATTCGATCGCCGAACGCTTCGGCGCCCTCGCCGAGCTCCGCGAGGCCGGCCTCATCCGCCACCTCGGCCTCTCCAACATCACCCCGGCCCACCTCGCCGAGGCCCGGGCCATCGCCCCCGTCGTCTGCGTGCAGAACATGTACGGGATCGGGGTCCGCCCCGAGTACGAGGACTTCGTCCGGCTCTGCGGGGAGCAGGGCGTCGCCTTCGTCCCCTTCTACGCGATCGCCGCCGCCGGCCGCGAGACCGGCGCGACCGCCCCCGAGAGCCCCGAGGTCCTCGCCGTCGCGGAGGCCCACGGCGCGAGCGCCGCCCAGGTCCGTATCGCCTGGACCCTCCACCAGGGCCCCCACCTGCTCGCCATCCCCGGCACCGGCGACCCCGCCCACCTCGCCGCCAACGTCGACGCGGGCGCCCTCCGCCTCACCCCCGAGGACCTGACCCTCCTGAACGACCTGCACCGGACCACCACCTGAGGCATCGTTTCCCCGGCGATTCGGACCGCGGCCCCGCCCTCCTGGACTCCCCACCCATGACGACCACGCCTGACCACCCCGCGCACATCGCCGCCGACCTGGCCCCCACCGGCACCCTGCGCGCCTCCGTCAACCTCGGGAACCCCGTCCTCGCCCAGGGCACCCCCGACGCCCCCACCGGGATCACGGTGGACCTGGCACGGGAGCTGGGGGCGCGCCTCGGTCTGCCCGTCGAGCTGCTCTGCTTCGACGCGGCGCGGAAGTCGTTCGAGGCGATGGCGGACGGGCGGGCCGACCTCTGCTTCCTGGCCGTCGATCCGGCGCGCGAGAAGGAGGTCGCGTTCACGGCTCCGTACGCCGTCATCGAGGGCGTGTACGCGGTGCCGCGCGCTTCGGCCCTCACCACCGTCGAGGAGGTGGACGCCCCCGGCGTCCGGATCGGCGTCAAGCAGGGCTCGGCGTACGACCTGTTCCTCTCCCGCTCCCTCGCGCACGCGACCGTCGTGCGCGGCGAGGAGGGCGTCGACGTCTTCCGCGCCGAGGGCCTGGAGGCGGGCGCGGGAATCCGGCAGCCGATGGCCGCGTACGCCGCCGCGCACCCGGACGCCGTACGGCTGATCGAGGGGCGGTTCATGGAGATCCGGCAGGCGGTCGGGACGACCGTCGACCGCCTCCCGGAGACCGTCGCGTTCCTCCGCGACACGGTCGAGGAGCTGAAGGCGAACGGCTTCGTCGCGGACGCGCTGCGACGCGCGGGCCAGGACCCGGCGCTGCTGGCGCCGTAGCGCGGAACGGCCTCCGGGAACGCGAAGGGCCCGGCCGTGCGGCCGGGCCCTCGGAGCGGATCGCTCAGGAATCAGGGATCAGGAGTGACGGTCAGTACAGGCCCTTGAAGCCGTTCCAGCCGCCGGAGCCGATCAGCACGCGGGGGGCGTAGAGGCCGGTGCCGGTGCCCTTGTAGCCGTAGAGCCTGCCCGCCGTGTCACGGGCGAGGAGGTCCGCGCGCCCGTCACCGGACAGGTCGCCGACGCCGACCAGGGAGGAGTAACCGCCCCATCCGCCGCCGACCTTGACGCGGGCCGTCACGCCGCCGGTGGCCGTGCCGTAGTAGCGCCACAGCACGCCCGAGGCGTCGACGCCGAGCAGGTCGCCGCGGCCGTCGCCGTTGAGGTCACCCGCGCCGACGATCTTCTTGTACAGCTTCCAGTTCGTGCCGATCCGGACCCGGGCCTTGACCCGGTGGTCCGCCGTGCCCGCGTAGAAGTAGACGTCACCACTGGACGCCTCGCGGGCGATCAGGTCGGCGTACCCGTCGCCGTTGACGTCGCCGGAGGACGTCAGGACGTCGTACGGGCTCCAGCCGGCGCCGACGAGCGTGTACGGGGAGGAGGCGGAAAGCACCTTGTCGCAGCCGGGCCGGTAGGCCCGCAGCTGGTCCCCTACGCGTGCGTACACGTCGGCGCAGCGGTCGCCGTTCAGGTCGCCCGTGGGGACGAACACCGAGGTCGTCGGGAACTTCGCGCCCGTGCCGGCGATCTTCGCCGAGACCGTGCCCGTACCGGTCCCCCGGTACATCGAGACCAGGCCGGCCGTGTCCATCACCAGCAGGTCGCCGAAGCCGTCGCTCCCGGCGAGGTCACGCCGGACGGCGGCCGCACCGGACACCGGGACGGTCCCGGTCACCGACAGGTCGGCACCCTGTCCGTCCACGGCCTTCGCGGTCAGCGTCCAGGTGTACGCGCCGTTGGCGACGAACCGCCCCGCGGCGTCCTTCCCGTCCCACGAGGGGGCGACGAGGCCCCGGGCCTCACCCCCGGTCAGCGTCCGGACGACCTTGCCGGTCGCCTTGTGCTTGAGCGAGAGGGACCAGGAGGCGGCGGGCTTGGAGAGCCACCAGCGGGGCTTCCAGGAGGCGGACATGAGGTTGGCCGCGGGGGTGTCGGAGTCGATGGCGGTCAGCCGGCTGGTGACGCCACCGAGGCCGACGACGCGGACCGCCTCCCAGGGGTCGATGAACGCGACGCCACCGCCGAAGCGGTCGACCGTCCACCCCTGACCGTCGTAGTCGAGCCGGTCGTACGCGAGCCCGCCGACCAGTCGCTCCTCCGCCTCACCGGAACGGACGTCCTCCACGTAGAGCGAGTCGGTCATCCCGCTGGCGGGGAAGGCGAGGAAGCCGTCGCCGAGACGCGGCGTGCTGGAGCGGGGGATCCGGGACCAGACCGGAGTCTTCGTCTCGCGGTCGTACACCAGCACCGCGCCCGGGTCCGAGGCACACCGCCGGTAGATCCACTTGCCGACGACCTCGAGTCCGGTGAACGGGCAGCTCGTCCCGAGATCGGCGGTCTCGACGGTCGCGCCCGTGCGCACGTCGACCGCGGAGAGCGTGCCGCCCGTCGCGGCCGCCGTCCACAGCCGTCCGCCCCACAGCGCCTGCTGAAGGTTGGTGGACTCCCTGAGCACCGCGCCCGTCTCGATGTCCGCGACCATCGAACGCGTCACGGAGCCCGCTTCGGCGCGGAAGTGCACGTAGCGGCCGGAGACCCCGACGAGACGTCCCAGGTCGAGCGGAGCCGTGTACCGGATCAGGACGCTGCGCGTGCCGCCTCCCGTACCCGGTGTGGTCGTGTGCACCGTGACGGCGCAGTCCGAGCAGGCCGGCTGACCGCCGGAGGCCGGACGGTTCACCTGCTCCAGGGTGATCAGACGGCCGTCGCCCGTCTCCGCCCACCAGCGTCCGGATCCGAAAAGGGAGGACGCAATGAGCGACGGGCAGTTCACGGCGGCAGCGAGGGAGGCACAGTTCCACGCGGGCGTCGCCGCATGCGTGCCGGTCAGGGACAGGCTGTACCCCTGGAGCTTCGGCTCGCTCCCCTCGGTCTCGCTCTCCGTCACGACCCTGCCGTGGGACAGCGTGAGGCCGGCCCGCGTGGGCAGCTGATCGGCGGCCACGGACACCTGCGTGGTGACCGGCGCGCCGTCGGCGCCCGGGGAGACCCGCCGCACGCCCCACGGGCTGGAGGCGGTGTCGCCGAACACGTACAGCGCACCGTCCGGGCCGGTCGCGAACGACGCCCCGGCCAGGACGGTGACGCCGAGGTCACGCGGTGTCCCGCCCGCGACCGGCGCGACGCGCAGCTGCGCGAGGCCGTAGTCGTAGCCGTCATCGGACGGGGGGAGCCCGTCGCGGCTGACGATCCAGTCACCGACGACGGCGAGCAGACCGTCCGCGGCGGACCCGTCCTCCGACAGCCGCACGGTCCGGCCGGGAGCGCCGAGGTCCGTACGGGAGAGGACGAACGCCTGGTCCGTGTCCGGCTCGCCGTACAGGACGATCCGGTCGGCACTGAGAGCGGCGGCGCGCGCCGCCGGGGCGAACGGCAGCGCGGGCAGCGGGGTGACGGTGCCGGTGGCGAAGTCGAGGAGCACGGTGACCGGGGCCTCGCCGACGAGGTAGCTGAGGACCGCGCCCGTCTCGTCCTGAGCGAGGACCGACGGCTCCGAGGCGGCACCGGTCAGAAAGACCTCCCGGTCGGCCGGGGCGTCCTCGCCGTAGCCGAGGAAGTGCAGGGTGACGCCCCCGTCCCCGGGCTCGGACCGCACCAGGTGGCCGCCGCTGACGAGGGGCAGCCACGTGGTGCCGAGGTCCGCGGTCCGGGAGGAGGTGACACCGGTCGTGAAGTCATGGACGACGGCCTCCTCGGTGTAGGGGTCGACGCAGACGAACACGTCGCCGAAGGAGAACGGCTCATCCGCGTCACAGCCCGGCGCGTGGGCGATCCGCCCGTCGCTCAGGCTCTGCCAGCGGGCGTGCCCGCCGTAGGACAGCTGGACACCGGCACCGGCTCCCAGAACGGCCGCCGCGGGCGGTGTCCTGTCGGGCAGCGCATCGATCGTCACCTCGTACGGCGCGTCGGACGCGGCCGGGGCCGCGAGTGCGGGTGCGGGTGCTGTGGTGGCCGTCAGGCCGGTGATGCCAAGGGCCGCGCTCAGCGCGAGCGCGACGGCTCTTCGGACGGACAAGTACGTGTGTCCCCTCGTACGGGCGTGAAGCGTGAAAGCGGGAGCGACACGGGAGGGTGGCACGACGGGCAGGCAGGACAGGGCGGAGTGGACCGCGCGGACCTGGGGCCGGCGGGACCCCCCCTGTCGGCAGCCGGATCGTACATTCACGCGATTCGACTGCGCCAGAAACATCTGTCGGCGGGGCCCGGGAAGGCCTCTTCCCGGGCCTGGGAGCGGGCTCGGACGGGCCCACGCACGGGGCCCGCCCCCCGGCGCCCGCACCCCCGCCCGTGGGCCGCCCAGGGCCCGTACAGCCACTCCGCACACCACCTTTGACCTGGGCTTTTACCTCTCTTCCCCCTACCCTGGAGATCGACTCGGAGGGGGATCCCGATGGACCTGAACAACCGTGACATCCGTACCGTCGACGACGTGCTGCGCCTGCTCGACGGGCTGTTCGCGCCCGGCGCCGACCGGTGGACGGAGGGCGGAGCCGACTGGTGGGACGGGTTCTACGCCGACCGCGACAAGCCGGTGCCGTTCTTCGTCGCGAAGCCGGACGAGAACCTGGTGTCGTACGTCGAGCGGGGACTGCTCCCGGCCGGCGGCGGGCGGGCCCTCGACCTCGGCTGCGGGCCCGGGCGGAACGCCCTGTACCTCGCGTCGCTCGGCTACGAGGTGGACGCCGTCGACCTCTCCGCCACCGCGATCGGCTGGGCGCAGGAGCGGGCCGCCGAGGCCTCCGCAAAGGGCGCGCGGGACGTGCGGTTCGTGTGCGGCGACGCCTTCGCCGGCGCCCTGGACACCGCGCTCGACGGCGGCCCGTACGACCTCGTCTACGACTCCGGCTGCTTCCACCACCTGCCCCCGCACCGCCGCGTCAGCTACCTCGCCCTCCTGGACCGCGCCCTCGCGCCCGGCGGGCACTTCGCGCTCACCGCGTTCGCGGCCGGGGAGGGCGGCATGGGCTCGGAGCTGCCGGACGCCGACTTCTACCGGCAGGGCAGGCTGGACGGCGGACTCGCCTACACCGACGGCGAGTTGCGCGCGCTCTTCGCCGACCTGACGGAGATCGACCTCCGCCGGATGCGCGACGAGCCCGCCGGATCGCCGAGCTTCGGCGAACCCTTCCTCTGGACGGCCCTCTTCCGCCGCTGAGCCGCCGGGGGGCGGGCATGGCTCGGAACCGGGGGCGCCGGAAACCCCGTGGAGCCCCCGCCCCCGCGCCCCTACCCTGGCCCCATGGGCCATGCCAAGACCTCGTACGTCTGCCTGCCGTGCCGGGCCTCGTACAAGCAGCCGTACGACCGTGACCGTGAGCGGCGCTGCCCGCGCTGCGCGCGCACGCTCATCCACGTGGGATCGGCCTTCGCACCGCCCCGCCGCCGGGACACCTCGGCCTGGCGGGTGCTCTCGACCCTCCTCCACGCGGGCGTCCGCTTCCACAAGAGCTGCTGCGGCGGGCCGGGTTACCGGCCCCGGACCCTCTCCGAGCTGAAGGCGGACACGGCCGACGCCCGCGCCCGCGGCCTGGCGTTCCACAAGTATTCGGGCACCACCTGAGGCCCACCTGACACCCACCCGACACCCGCCTGAGCCCCGCCCGCGGCCCCGTCCTCACATCGACCGCAGATGCTCCGCCAGCCGGTCGTACTGCTCCCGCACCCCCGTCTCCATGCCCGCCGCCAGCGCCTGGTCCCTGATCTCGTTCGAGGGCCAGAGCGAGGTGCTGGTCAGGGCCGTGCCGCCGTCGGGGGTCGCGTCGAAGGTGAGGGTGACCCGGACCGGGTCGGCGTCCGGCATCTGCTCGAAGACCTCCGTGTAGTCGAGCCGTTCGGCCGGGACGACCTCCTCGTACGTACCGGAGAAGACGATCTCCTGGCCGCCCGGGGCGGTCTGGCCCCAGCGCCAGGCGCCGCCCACCCGCAGGTCGATGTCGACGACCGTCGTGGTCAGCCCCCAGACCCCGTACCACTCACGCACGTGCTCGGGGCGCGTCCACGCCGCCCAGAGCATGCCCGGCGGGGCGTCGAAGGTCCGGGTGATGACCAGCTCGCGATCGGCCGGCGTCGTCAGCAGCGTGACCATGGTCCGTTCCCTTCACGAAGGGCCCATTCCAGGATCGCCCCGCCTCTCCCCCACGTCACCTCCGGCGGAGACGCCCGAGGGCGGCACCCCCCTGATGGGGAGTGCCGCCCTCGGTCTGCTCTTCGCGTTCGGCTTGCGCGTTCAGCGATGAACCACCGATCCCGGAGGATCAGAAGTCCATGTCACCGCCCGGCATGCCGCCGCCGGCCGGCGCGGACGCCTTCTCCGGCTTGTCGGCGATGACGGCCTCGGTGGTGAGGAACAGCGCGGCGATCGACGCGGCGTTCTGCAGCGCGGAGCGCGTGACCTTCGCCGGGTCGATGATGCCCTCGGCGATGAGGTCGACGTACTCGTTGGTCGCGGCGTTGAGGCCGTGGCCGACGGGCAGGTTGCGGACCTTCTCCGCCACGACGCCGCCCTCGAGGCCGGCGTTGACCGCGATCTGCTTCAGCGGGGCCTCGAGGGCCAGCTTCACGATGTTCGCGCCCGTGGCCTCGTCGCCCGACAGGTCGGCCTCGAGCTTCTCGAAGACCGAGGAGGCCTGGAGCAGAGCCACGCCGCCACCGGCGACGATGCCCTCCTCGACGGCCGCCTTCGCGTTGCGAACGGCGTCCTCGATGCGGTGCTTGCGCTCCTTGAGCTCGACCTCGGTCGCGGCACCGGCCTTGATGACCGCAACACCGCCGGCGAGCTTCGCCAGGCGCTCCTGCAGCTTCTCGCGGTCGTAGTCGCTGTCCGAGTTCTCGATCTCGGCGCGGATCTGGTTCACGCGACCGGCGACCTGCTCGCTGTCACCGGCACCGTCGACGATGGTGGTCTCGTCCTTGGTGATGACGACCTTGCGGGCGCGGCCCAGCAGGTCGAGGCCCGCGTTCTCCAGCTTGAGGCCGACCTCCTCGGAGATGACCGTGCCGCCGGTGAGGATGGCGATGTCGTTCAGCATGGCCTTGCGACGGTCGCCGAAGCCCGGAGCCTTGACCGCGACGGACTTGAAGGTGCCGCGGATCTTGTTGACGACCAGGGTCGACAGGGCCTCGCCCTCGACGTCCTCGGCGATGATCAGCAGCGGCTTGCCCGACTGCATGACCTTCTCCAGGAGCGGGAGCAGGTCCTTCACGGAGGAGATCTTGGAGTTGACGATCAGGAGGTACGGGTCGTCGAGCGACGACTCCATGCGCTCCATGTCGGTGGCGAAGTACGCCGAGATGTAGCCCTTGTCGAAGCGCATACCCTCGGTGAGCTCCAGCTCCAGACCGAAGGTCTGGGACTCCTCGACGGTGATGACGCCTTCCTTGCCGACCTTGTCCATCGCCTCGGCGATGAGCTCGCCGATCTGGGTGTCGGCGGCGGAGATGGAGGCCGTGGAAGCGATCTGCTCCTTGGTCTCGACATCCTTCGCCTGCTCGAGCAGGGCGCCGGAGACGGCCTCGACGGCCTTCTCGATACCGCGCTTGAGGGCCATCGGGTTGGCACCGGCGGCGACGTTGCGGAGGCCCTCGCGGACGAGCGCCTGGGCGAGGACGGTGGCGGTGGTCGTACCGTCGCCGGCGACGTCGTCCGTCTTCTTGGCGACTTCCTTGACCAGCTCGGCGCCGATCTTCTCGTACGGGTCCTCGAGCTCGATCTCCTTGGCGATGGAGACACCATCGTTGGTGATCGTGGGGGCGCCCCACTTCTTCTCGAGGACGACGTTGCGACCCTTGGGGCCGAGGGTGACCTTGACGGCGTCAGCGAGCTGGTTCATGCCGCGCTCGAGACCGCGCCGGGCCTCCTCGTCGAACGCGATGATCTTGGCCATGTGAAGTGGTCCTCCCGGACATGGGGTGGATAACGCTCCAGGACCGCGCCGACGCCCGCGACGGACGGCCTCCGATACTCCGCGTGGTTCCTTGCCCCACCCGGCCGGCGGCCTCGTCTGCCCGATCCTCGTAGCACTCTCACCTTCCGAGTGCTAACGCCAATGATTAGCACTCGCCCTAGGAGAGTGCAAGCGACTCTCGACGATCGGGACGTACCAAGAGAGGTCGTCGGGGCGCGGCGGGAGGGGTCATGGGGACGTGGAGGGAGGGGACATGGGGGCGTGACGGGAGGGAGCATGGGGGCGCGGCGGGAGCGGTCACGGGGGCGTGGCGGGAGTAGTCATGGGGGCGCGGCGGGAGTAGTCATGGGGGCGCGGCGCGGCGGCAGTGGTCCGGGAACACGCGAGGGGCCCGCTTCCCCTCAGGGATGCGGGCCCCTCGACGGCGTTGCGTCGGTGGCCGATCGCGCCGCGCTCAGACGGCGAGCTTGACCATGTCCGCCTGCGGACCCTTCTGGCCCTGCGAAATCTCGAACTCGACCCGCTGCCCCTCTTCGAGGCTGCGGTAGCCATCCATCTGGATCGCGCTGTAGTGGACGAAAACATCCGCACCACCGTCGACCGCGATGAAGCCGTAGCCCTTCTCCGCGTTGAACCACTTGACGGTGCCCTGAGCCATGCCTAACTCCCCTATTACTGGCCCTTGCGCGGGACCGCACTTCGCGGACCCGGGTCAGACCCTGCGCCGGAACGCGTCGACCGCCGCTGAATGTATCTGCCCAACTGCCCTCTGCAACAGGTCATTCGAGCGAGAATTCTGGGCACGGCAGAAAGGGGAATTAGGGGGAATCCCTTGAATTACGGGGCAAGTCGGGCCCGGCAAAACGCGCAGATCGTACACAACGCGCACGCACTTTGGCTGCTTCCTGACGCGCAGGGGCGCATTCTCATATGCGCCCGGCATGAGCAGCGGAGGGGACTTCCCCAACTCTACCCCGCTCAACCATACAGAATTGCCCCTTCCGCTTTATGGCGCGGAAGGGGCAATTCAAGAAAGACGGGACAGACAACGACTCAGCAGCCGCCTGCGACCGCCGGGATGATCGAGACGCCCGCGCCGGCCGGGGTGGCCGTCTCCAGACCCTGCTCAAAGCGCACGTCGTCGTCGTTCACGTAGACGTTGACGAAGCGGCGCAGCTTGCCCTGGTCGTCCAGGACGCGGGCGGCGATACCCGTGTGGTTCTTCTCCAGGTCCGCGATGACCTCGGCGAGGGTCGCGCCCTCGGCCTGGACCTCGGACCGACCGCCCGTGTAGGTGCGGAGGATGGTGGGGATGCGGACGTTCACGGCCATGTCTTCGTACCTCTCAGAGGGCCAGGCCCGCGTCGCGGAACGCGTCCAGGCTCGGGCGGATGGTGGCGGTCGCCTGCGAGCTCTCGGCCACGGCGTCCAGGGTCTTGAGGCCGTCGCCGGTGTTCAGCACGACGGTGGTGAGGTTCGGGTCGATCAGACCCGCCTCGACGAGCTTCTTCGTGACGCCGACGGTCACGCCGCCCGCGGTCTCGGCGAAGATGCCCTCGGTCTGGGCGAGCAGCTTGATCGCGTCCACGACCTGCTCGTCGTTCACGTCCTCCACGGCGCCGCCGGTGCGGCGGGCGATGTCGAGGACGTACGGGCCGTCGGCCGGGTTGCCGATGGCGAGCGACTTGGCGATCGTGTTCGGCTTCTGCGGGCGGACCACGTCGTGGCCGGCCTTGAAGGCGGCGGAGACGGGGGAGCAGCCCTCGGCCTGCGCGCCGAAGATCTTGTACGGCTTGTCCTCGACGAGGCCCAGCTTGATGAGCTCCTGCAGACCCTTGTCGATCTTGGTGAGCTGCGAGCCGGAGGCGATCGGGATGACGAGCTGGTCGGGGATGACCCAGCCGAGCTGCTCGCAGATCTCGTACGCGAGCGTCTTGGAGCCCTCGCCGTAGTACGGGCGGAGGTTGACGTTGACGAAGCCCCAGCCCTCGCCGAGCGGGTCGCCGATGAGCTCCGAGCAGAAGCGGTTGACGTCGTCGTAGTTGCCCTCGATGCCGACGAGGTCACCGCCGTAGACGGCGGCCATGACGACCTTGCCCTGCTCCAGGTCGTGCGGGATGAAGACGCAGGAGCGGAAGCCGGCGCGGGCGGCGGCGGCGCCGACGGCGCCGGCCAGGTTGCCGGTGGAGGAGCAGGAGAGCGTGGTGAAGCCGAAGGCGCGGGCGGCCTCGAGGGCCTGCGCGACGACCCGGTCCTTGAAGGAGTGGGTCGGGTTGCCCGAGTCGTCCTTGACGAAGAGCTTGCCGGGGGCGACCCCGAGCTCGCGGGCGAGGTTGTCGGCCTGGACGAGCTTGGTCCAGCCCGGGTTCAGGTTCGGCTTCTCGGCGACGTCGGCGGGGACGGGCAGCAGAGGGGCGTAGCGCCAGATGTTGGCGGGGCCGGCCTCGATCTGCTTGCGCAGCGCCTCGGGGTCACCGGTGGGGAGGTCGTACGCGACTTCGAGCGGTCCGAAACAGAGTTCGCAGGCGAAGATCGGACCGAGGGCGAACACTTCACCGCATTCGCGACAGGAAAGCCCTGAAGCGGGACCGAGGTCGACGGTGGTGGCAGAGGCGACAGTCTGTGCAGCCATGGAGGCGAGGCCCTTTCTCCTCATCTTTCCCATGACGAACTTTTCGTCATGAGACGGATTTGGCACCTTCCCTAGCCGGGAGCCTCGCGCAAAAAAGCTGTGCCCGTCAGGGCTCCACCAGGGGTGGTGGCCGGGAGACGGGTGGGCGAGTAACCGACTGGAGGGTTGCCGGGGCTTCAACGGGCCGTTTCCCTCTGCCCCTCTGGATGAGCGGTATTCGATTGTGAAGCGCGCTGGACTTCGTTCCTGCGCTCCGACGCGGGCGGCACCCCGACGTGCATCGGGCATCCGCGTTGTTCAAGACTGTAACCGAAGGCCCTGGCGCTTGGACGGGCCGTCCGTACCGCGAGATGGAGATCACGTGCTGGAAGAGGTGGAGCGCTGGCTGGACCGGCGGTCCTGGTCCGTGGCTGACCGGCCGATGGAGCGGATCCTCGCCGCCAAGCGAAACACGAGGGTCAGCGTCGTGCTGCCTGCGCTGAACGAGGAGGCGACGGTCGGGGACATCGTCGCCGTGATCCGCCGCGAACTCATGACCGAGGCGGTGCCCCTCGTCGACGAGCTGGTCGTCATCGACTCGGGCTCCACCGACCGTACGGCGGAGGTCGCCGCGGCCGCCGGGGCCCGGGTGGTCGCGCGGGACGCGATACTCCCGCGGATACCGGCCGTCCCCGGCAAGGGCGAGGTCCTGTGGCGGTCGCTCATGGTGACGAGCGGGGACGTCGTGTGCTTCGTCGACGCGGACCTGCGGGACTTCTCGGCGGACTTCGTGACGGGGATCGTGGGCCCGCTGCTCACCGATCCCGGGATCGACTTCGTCAAGGCGACGTACGACCGCCCCTTCGGAACTGCGTCCGATCAGCTCGCCTCCGGCACTGCGTCCGACCAGCTCGCCTCCGGCACTGCGTCCGACCAGCTCGCCTCCGGCAAGACGCCCGGTCAGGGCGGTCGGGTGACGGAGCTGGTGGCACGCCCCCTGCTCAACCTGCACTGGCCGCAGCTGGCCGGCTTCGTCCAGCCGCTGGGCGGCGAGTACGCGGCGCGGCGCTCCCTCCTCGAACGGCTGCCCTTCCCCGTCGGTTACGGAGTGGAGCTGGGGCTGCTCGTCGACGCCCTGCACACCGTCGGCCTGGACGCGCTCGCCCAGGTGGACGTGGGCGTGCGCAAGCACCGGCACCAGGACGAGCGGGCGTTGGGCCGGATGGCGGCGGCGATCTACCGGACGGCGCAGCTGCGGCTCTCGCGCGGGCACCTCGTACGGCCGCGGCTGACCCAGTTCGAGCGGGGCGAGGAGGGGTTCGTCCCGCGGACGTACGAGGTGGACACGGAGGAGCGGCCGCCGATGCTCGACATCACGGAGTACGCGCGCCGCCGCGTGGCGTAACGCCCACTGATGATCCGTTTTGCCTACATTGCCCTTTTATGCGCTTCAGACAACAACACCAGGGCCGGGGGCGACGGCTGGGCGGAGTGGCGGCGGTCATCGGCCTCGCGGCGGCCTCGCTCGCGGTCTCGGTGGCCGGCCCGGCCGCGGCGGACGTCGTCGAGCCCTTCGGCAAGCGGTACGACGAATCGCTCTACGGCGACTTCACGACGCTCGGCAACACGGTCATGGGCTGCCCCACCGCCCCGGCGGACATGGCCGCGCGCTGCGCGACCGCGGCGAGCGGCCAGGGCTCCGACAACAACAACACCTTCGTGATGCGGCGGCTCGACGCCGCCGGCCTGGCGGCGGGCCCGGCCGGCGCGGTGCCCGACTTCGGCTCCAGCACCGGCCACGTCAGGATCCCGGCGGGCGCCGAGGTCGCCTACGCCCGGCTGTTCTGGGGCGGCAACGACGGCACGTACAAGGGGCCGGGCGGGGCGCAGCTCCAGCGCTGCGACAGCTCCGGCGCCGACACCGTCGCCTCGCCCGGCGACCCGGCGACGACCGCCCCGGTGATCAAGGTCGGGACGGGGCCCGCGACCCCGGTCTCGATCGACAGCCTGGTCGCCGACCCGTCCGACACCAACGGCCCGCACTACTACACGGGCGAGTCGGACGTGACCGCCGCCTTCGCGGGCGTCTCGGGGACGGACGCGCAGGTGGCGGTGGGCAACATCTGGGCGCCGAACGGCAAGGGCTGCGTGGCGGGCTGGTCCCTGACCGTCGTCCACAGGTTCCCCGGCCCCGACCCGGTCCGCGCCCCGGAGCGGCGGAACGTGTACGTCTACGGCGGCCACGTCCTCCAGCGCTCGACCTCCCCCGCCACCACGATCACCGTCGACGGCTTCCACCGGAGCGGCGGCACGGCACGGGCGAGCGTCACCGCGTACGAGGGCGACCGGGGCACGCCGGGCGACAGGTTCCTCGTCGACGGCAGGAACGTCACCGAGCCGCACACCGGCAGCACCCGGAACTTCCTGGTCAGCGCGAGCGACGGCGCCGTCTCCCCGAAGTGGGAGAACAACCTGAGCATCGACGCCGTGGCCTTCGACCTCCCGCCCGGCGCGATCCCGCCGGGCGCGACCTCGGCCGATCTGACCTTCTCCACGAGCGGAGACACCTACGTGCCGTCGGCGCTCGCCTTCTCCGTGCCGGTGCCCGACCTGGAGATCACCAAGACGGCGAGCCCGCGCACGGTGAAGCCGGGCGGCACCCTCACGTACACGATCACCGCCAAGAACATCAGCACGCTCGACTACCCGAACGCCAAGTTCGGCGACGACCTGACCGGGAACCTCGACGACGCCGACTACAACGGCGACGTGCGGACGGACCTCGGCACGGTGTCGTACACGAAGCCGAGGATCGGGTACGTCGGGAACATCCCCGCCGGGAAGACGGCGACCGTCACGTACTCGGTGAAGATCAAGGACCCGGCGACCGGGGACGGCAGGCTCCGCAACAGCGTCGAGGTGGAGACCCCCCGCTCCAACTGCGGCGACGGCAGCGCGGACCCGGCCTGCGCGGCGGCCCCGGTGATCGACAGGCCGAAGCCGAGCCCGTCGCCGACGCCGGTGGATCCGACGGAGCCTCCGAAGCCGACGGCCTCCGAGCCCGTGGACCCGTCGGAGCCCGCCTCCCCGTCCCCCTCGGCCTCGGCCTCCGCCTCGGCGAGCGCGTCCTCCCCGGTCCCCCCGGCCCCGGCCCCGGGACCCCACGGGCAGGACGGCTCGATGGCCGAGACGGGCAGCAACGGTGAGCGGCTGTGGCTGCTCGGCGCGCTCGGCGTGGCACTCGCGGCGACGGGCCTGGTGGCGAAGGCCGCGATGCGCGGCCGACGCGACCTCTGACCCCGCCGCCCCCCACCGATCCCCTGACGGGCCGATCCGACGACCACGCACCGTGGCCGGATCGGCCCGTCTCGTATACGTACGTTTGAGCGTTTACGGGACGGGCTAGGTTCGCCACATGGCTACTGTGCTTGTCGCATCCAACCGGGGCCCGGTCTCGTACGTGCTCGGCGAGGACGGTTCGCTCGACGCCCGCAGGGGCGGCGGCGGGCTGATCTCCGGGCTGAGCGCGCTCTCCTCGCAGGACAGCCTGTGGGTGTGCGCGGCGCTCGGCGAGGGCGATCGGGAGGCGGTGCGGCGCGGGGTCGGCGAGCCAGGCACACGGATGCTGGACATCGCCCCGGACGTGTACGCAGACGCGTACAACGGCATCGCGAACTCGGTGCTGTGGTTCCTCCACCACCATCTCTACGACATCCCGCGCGAGCCCGTCTTCGACGCGGAGTTCCGGCGCCGCTGGGAGTCGTACCGGAGCTACAACCGCGCCTTCACGGAGGCGCTGGCCGCAGAGGCGGCCGAGGGCGCGGCGGTCCTGGTGCAGGACTACCACCTGGCGCTCGTCCCCGGACAGCTCCGGGAGCTCCGCCCCGACCTGCGGATCGGACACTTCACGCACACCCCGTGGGGCTCGTCGGCGTATCTGCGGATGCTGCCGGACGACATCCGCGAGGAGCTGCTGTGGGGGATGCTCGGCGCGGACGAGCTGGGTTTCCACACCTGGGGATGGGCGTCGACGTTCATCGGCGGCGCCGCCATCGACAGCGCGGACGGGACGGCCCAGGGCAGTCTGCGGAGCGAGGACCCCTGGCGCGGGGTCGAGCACCGGCGGCGGGGCGGCCCGAAGCGCCGCACCCGGGTCGCGGCGTACCCGCTGGGCGTCGACGGCGAGGAGCTGCGGGCCCTCGCCCACCGCCCCGAGGTGGACGAGCGGCTGGCCGGGCTCCGCGAGGAGGTCGGCGACCGGAAGACCATCGTCCGGGTCGACCGCACCGAGCTGTCGAAGAACATCCTGCGCGGCCTGCTCGCCTACCGGGAGCTGCTGACCGTCCACCCCGAGTGGCGCGACCGGGTGGTCCACCTGGCCTCGGCCTACCCGTCCCGGCAGGATCTGACGACCTACCGGGAGTACACGGCCGCGGTGGCGGAGCTGGCCGGGGAGATCAACGCCGAGTTCGGCACGGCGGAGTGGCAGCCGGTCCTGGTCTCGGTGCAGGACGACTTCACCCGCTCCCTCGCCGCCTACCGGCTCGCGGACGTGGCCCTGGTGAACCCGGTGCGCGACGGCATGAACCTGGTCGCGAAGGAGATACCGGTCGTCTCGGAGGCCGGCTGCGCGCTGGTCCTGTCGCGGGAGGCGGGGGCCTACGCGGAGCTCCGCGAGGACGCGCTCACCGTGAACCCCTTCGACGTGACGGAGACCGCCGACGCCCTCCACACCGCCCTGTCGATGCCCGCGTCCGAGCGCGCCGACCGCTCGAAGCGCCTCGCCGCGGCGGCGACGGCCCTGCCGCCGCAGCGCTGGTTCCTGAACCAGCTGGAGGCGCTGCGCGGCAACTGACCGAAGCTCGTGGCGAGTACTACTCCCGCACAGGATCGACCAGCGAAAGTCGGCGCGCGGGCGCCAGTTCCGGCCGTCGGCGTAGATGAACCCTGGTCGGTGAGCTGGCAGAGAGCGCGAGACACCGAGGACCGGGACATGCCGACCTGCTCGGCGAACTCCGCCTTGCGAGCGCACGCAACGGACACCGCCGGGCCTGCCCTTCGGGCGGACGGGCTACTTTCGACACACCCCCTAGGTGACGGGAGCCACCTTCGACCTCAGGCCACCAGGGCGGTCGGCGAATGCCTTCTCCGCGTCGACCTCGTAGCACACGTTGACGCTCGAGTCACCGAGAATGGTGTCGGCGAAGCCCTGGACGTCCGCTACCGATTCCGTCTCCCACAGGCACGTTACGACGGATCCGTCGACGTGCGGGTAGAACTGCAGCACCCGGGTGCCTTCGGGCGCTCCGGTGCCGTCGATGAGGGCCTGGCCACGGGGGAACGCCGTCTCGGGGTTCAAGATCTTGTGCTGGACCACGACGTACATGGGTCCTCCTCGTCCGGTGTCGTGTCGTTCGACGATTCGACGAGGCGTTCGGAGGCGGGCGCCGCGCCGCACGTAGTCACCGATTCCATTGTGGACCGGCTGGTCACGCCGGGCTAAATCTGCGCGAGGGGTCGACCGCCAGGCCTGCCGGCCGGAGCGCCGGAACACCGCGCCGATCCGGCCGACCGGGCTGGAGTCTCTCAGGAGCCGGACGCCCGCTCCCTCCGCTCGCGTCCCCAGGCCGCGAGCGGTTCGAGGGCGTCGTTGAGGCGTGTCCCGTCCTTGGTCAGGCCGTACTCGACGCGGGGCGGGACCTCGTCGTACGAGACGCGGTCCACGATCCCGTCCGCCTCCATCTCCCGCAGGTGGGAGGCGAGCACCTTCTCGGTGATGCCCGGGACGAGGCGGCGGAGCTCGCCGAAGCGGCGCCGCGGGGGTTCGTGGAGCGCCCACAGGATGAGCACCTTCCACTTGCCGCCGATCACCTCCATCGTGGTGTCGATCCCGCAGACGTGCCCGTCCTCGGCTCCTGGCCGGTTCAGCGTCGCCATGTGCCCACCCTCCTGACCTGCTCGCTCACCTCAGGGTAACCACCCACTTCCAAGTGGGTACTTGAGCAGGTCAGAGCCCTGGACCAGCCTTGCGGTCATGACAGCGAACACGACAGACAAGACTCTTGAGACCGCTTCGGAGAAGACCCCCGTCACCCTGCTCGGCCTCGGCGCCATGGGCACCGCCCTGGCCCGCGCCTGGCTCGCCGCCGGCCACCCCCTCACCGTCTGGAACCGCACCCCGGGCCGCGCGGCCGGAGTCGCCGCCGAGGGCGCGAAGGTCGCCGGCAGCGCCGCCGAGGCGGTCGCCGCGAGCACCCTCGTCGTCGTCTGCCTGCTGGACGACTCCTCGGTCGGCGAGGCCCTCGCCGACACCGACCTGGCGGGGAAGGACCTCGTCAACCTGACCACCACCGACCCCGCCCAGGCCCGCGCCCGCGCCGAGTGGGCGCGCGAGCGGGGGGCCCGCTACCTGGACGGCGGCATCATGGCCGTCCCGCCGATGATCGGCGTCCCGGAGGCCGGCGGGTACGTCTTCTACAGCGGCGCGGGCGAGCTGTTCGAGCAGCACCGGGAGACCCTCGCCGTCCCCGCGGGCACCACGTACGTCGGCGAGGACGCGGGCCACGCGGCCCTGCACGACGTCGCCCTGCTCAGCGCGATGTACGGGATGTTCGCGGGGGCCACGCACGCCTTCGCCCTGATCCGGAAGGAGAACATCGACCCCGTCGCGTTCGCCCCGCTGCTCGGCGACTGGATCAAGGCGATGGCCGGTCCGTCGGTCACACAGACCGCCCGGCAGCTGGCGACCGGCGAATACGGCAAGGACGTGGTCTCCAGCCTCGCCATGCAGGTGGCCGGCACGCCCACCTTCCTGGCCACGGCCGAACAGCAGGGCGTGAGCCCGGAGCTGATCGGCCCGTACTTCGCGCTGATGCGCCGCTGCCTGACCGAGAGCAGCGGCGAGGAGGACCTGACGGGCGTGGTGGACCTGCTGCTGCGCTGACGGTCCGCGCCGCGTTGCTTCCGGGTAACGCTCCGAAGACAGTGAAATTTTACCTGTCCCAACCCCTCCTCCCCACGGGTCCTTTCGTGTCACACTCGCCGCGATCGTTCCCCCAGGCGATCCGTCACCCCCAAACGGACCACGCGAACCATGCGGCACATCCGCATGCGAGCGAAGGGATCGCAAGTGAAGAAGATTGTTGTGGGCATGACCCTCGGGTCGGCGCTCACCGCACTCCTCGCCGCGGGGCTCACCCCCGCCGCCGCGCAGGAGACCCAGGACACGGCACCGGCCGGCGCGGGAACCGCGCACCGGTCCGACAACCGTCCGGGACCGCTCACGAAGCAGCGCACCGAGCTGCGTGAACAGGCGATCGACAAGATCGCCAAGGGGAAGGCACGGGCGAACGCCGACGGCGTCGTCGAGGTCGCCGACGGCAAGTTCGTCGAGACCGAGACCACCACCGAGCAGCGCCAGGAGAAGATCTTCACGATCCTCTCCGAGTTCGGTACGGACGGCTCCGGCAAGCTCGGCACCGTCCCCGGCCCCCTGCACAACGAGATAGCCCAGCCGGACCGGAGCGTCGACAACTCCAACGCCTGGACCGCCGACTTCGACAAGTCGTACTACGAGAACCTCTTCAACGGCTCCGGCGAGTCGATGAAGACGTACTACGAGAAGCTCTCCGGCGGCCGCTACTCGGTCACCAACGTCGTCGAGGACTGGGTCAAGGTCCCCCACAACGCCTCCTTCTACGGCGACAACGCCGTCGAGGACACCGGCGGTTCGTGGGCCTTCATCCAGGACACCGGCGACGCCTGGTGGAACGCGCAGCTCGCGGCGGGCAAGACGCCCGCCGAGATCGACGCGTACCTCGCGCAGTTCGATGTCTGGGACCGCAACGACTGGGACCACGACGGCGACTTCAACGAGGCCGACGGCTACATCGACCACTTCCAGGCCGTGCACGCCGGCATGGGCGAGGACGCCGGCGGCGGCGCGCAGGGCGAGGACGCCATCTGGTCCCACCGCTGGTTCGTCAACGGCGACGACTACGGCCTGACCGGCCCGGACGTCTCCGGCACCCAGAACAAGGGCGGCGGCGCCCGCATCGGCCAGTCCAAGTACTGGCTCGGCGACTACACCACCGAGGGCGAGAACGGCGGACTCGGCGTCTTCTGCCACGAGTTCGGCCACGACCTCGGCCTGCCGGACTACTACGACACCGACGGCGGCGAGAACTCCACCGCCTTCTGGACGCTCATGAGCTCCGGCTCGTGGCTGAGCCACGGCGCCGCCGCCAACGCGGGCATCGGCACCCACCCGGGCCTCATGGGCGCCGAGGAGAAGCTCTTCCTCGGCTGGCTGGACTACACCGACGCCCCGCTCGGCGCCTCCGGCACGTACACCCTCAACCCGGCACAGCTCCAGGTCACCGGCAAGGACCAGGCGGTCCGCGTCGCGCTCCCGGACAAGACGACCAGCACCGCCTACGCCACCCCCACCTCGGGGACCCACGCCTGGTGGACCGGCTCGGCCGACGGCCTCAACCAGTCCCTCACCCGCTCGGTGCCGGCCGCCCCGCGCGTCACCGTCAAGGCGAGCGCCTGGTACGAGATCGAGGCGGACTACGACTACCTGTTCGCCGAGTACTCGCTCGACGGCGGGGCCACCTGGGCCCGCGCGGGCGAGGCCGTCGACGGCTCCTCGGCCGGCAAGTGGGCGACGCTGCGGTACACGTACGACGCCGCGGGCAAGGCGTCCCTCTTCCGGTTCCGCTACCAGACGGACGGCGGCGTCCACTTCGCCGGCGCGTTCCTCGACGACATCACGCTGACCTCGGGCGGTACGACCCTGACGACCGACGACGTCGAGCAGGGCGTCGGCGGCTGGACGGCCACGGGCCGCTGGAAGATCTCCACCGGCACCGAGACCGCCACCTCCCCGCGGTACTACCTCCTGGAGAACCGCGAGTACGTCGGCGCCGACGCGCTCCTCGCCGAGGGCCCGTACCAGTTCAGCAAGGGCGTCACGGCGCCGGACTGGGTGGAGTGGTTCCGCTACCAGAACGGCCTGCTCGTCTGGTACGTCGACCGGTCCTTCGACGACAACAACGTCAGCAACCACCCCGGCGGCGGCCAGGCCATGGCCGTCGACGCCCGCCCGGCCCCGTTCACCTACCCGGACGGGACCGCGCCCAGCAACCGGCGCCAGCCCTTCGACGCGACCTTCGGCCTGGAGGCCACGGACGCGACCTGCCTCCACAAGGAGGCCCTGGTGGGCAAGGGCGGCAACAAGACCGTCGAGACGCAGGCGGCCTGCGCCCCCTCCGTCCCGGGCATCCCGGTCTTCGACGACACCGACCCGAACGCGTACTACGCCACGACTGCCCCGCAGGCCAGCGTCAAGGTCGCGGGACACGGCGTACGGGTCACGGTCACCGGCGACGCCGGCGACGACCTGACGATCAGCGTGACCAACCCGGCCGCGCACTGATCACCGGTACGGCCTGAGGGGGCGGTACGGGGGGCTTCGGCTCCCCGTACCGCCCCCGCCGTTTCCCGGACCTCAGCCCCGCCCCCGTACCGCCCTCGCCGTTTCCCGGACCTCAGCCCCGCTCCCGTACCGCCCTCGCCAGTTCCGCCAGGAACGCCACCACGCCCGGCGGGCCCGCCACCGAGAGGTCCGCGCGGTCGGCGAGCTCCGGGACCTCGCTGGAGCCGCTGCACACCAGGACGCCGGGCATGCCGTCCGAGCGGAGCTTCTCGACCGCGGCGAAGGCGGGCAGGTCGCCCAGGTCGTCGCCCGCGTAGAGCACGGACCCGGCGCCCGTCTCCCGGAGGTACTCGGCGAGCGCCACGCCCTTGTCCATGCCCGGGGGCCGCAGCTCCAGGACCATCCGGCCGGGTTCCAGGACCAGGCCGTGGTGGGCGGCGAGGTCGCCGAGGGGGCCCTTGAGGGCCTCGAAGGCGCCCTCCGGGTCGAGCGCGCGCCGGGTGTGGACGGCGACCGCCCGGCCCTTCTCCTCGATCCAGACGCCCGGCCAGGCGCCGGCCCGGTCGAGGAAGCCGGGGAGCTCGGCGCGGACGGAGGCCACGCCCGGGTGCGGGGCGGCGGCCCGGACGGTACCGGTGACGGCGTCCCAGCGCTCGGCGCCGTAGTGGCCGAGGACGACGAGGTGTTCGAGGCCGGGGACTCCGGCGAAGCCGCCGTAGCGGACGGCGACCCCGGCGGGGCGGCCGGTCACCACGGCGACCGAGGCGACCTGCGGAGCGAGGGCGGCGATGGCGGCCACGGCGCCGGGATGGGCGCGGGCCTGTTCGGGGTCGGGGACGATCTCGGCGAGGGTGCCGTCGAAGTCGAGGGCGACGACGGCGTTCGCGGGGCGCGCGAGGAGCGCGGCCAGACCGTCGCGGCCGGCGGAGGTGGTCGGGTGCGGAAGGCTGCTGACCATGTTCACGACCCTACCGACGCGAGGCGGCCGCGTCAGCGTGGCCGGGGTCACTGCCCGTACCGCCGCCGCTACCGCCACCGCTGTTACCGCCGCTGCCGCGCCCGCTACCGCCGATTTCACCACCGGCGCCCCCGCTACCGCCTCTGCTGCTTCCCCGCCCTCACCCTGCGCAGCCGGTTGACCGTCACCGGGTCGTGCTCCAGGGCGCGCGGGTCGTCGAGGAGGGCGTTGAGCAGCTGGTAGTAGCGGGTCGGGGAGAGGCCGAGGCCCTCGCGGACCGCCCGCTCCTTGGCGCCGGGGCCGGGCCAGGAGCGGCGCTCGACGGCGAGGAGGGCCCGCTCGCGCTCGCCGAGCCCGCTGCCGTCCGTCCCGCCCTGCTCTTCGGTCATACGAACAACCTATTACTCGGCATTCTCGGCCGCCGTCGCCGCCCGACCGATCTTGCCGAGGACCTCGGCGGGCCTGCCCGCCGGGGTGACGGCCCTGCCGATGTTCTGCTTGACGTTCTCGCTGACCGTGGCCCACGAGGTCTTGCCGACCGGCGGGAGCTGGGCGTCCGGGAGCCCCTTGAGGAACTCGCGCAGGTTGGCGTACTCGGGGTCGGTCTCCATGCGGGTGGAGGCGCTGACGGTCACCGGCAGCAGGTCGTTGTCCCCGGCGAACTTCAGGACGTTCTCGTCGTTGAAGACGAAGTTGAGGAAGTCGCCGATCTCCTTGCGGTGACCGTTCTGCTTGAAGCCCATGATCCAGTCGGCGACGCCCATGGAGCTCTTGGGCTTGCCGTCGATGCCGGGGAGCGCGACCTGCCCGACCTCGACGCCCTTCTTCGCGGCCTCCTTGAGCAGCGAGGGGTGGCCGTTGAGCATGCCGACCTCGCCGCTCGCGAAGGCGGCGAAGGCGGCCTTGCGGTTGAGCTTGCCGGGGGCGACGGGACCGGTGAGGCCCTTGGTGACCAGGTTGTCCTTCAGCCAGGTGAAGGTGGCTATGTTCGCGTCGGAGTCGACGGCGTAGTGGTCGCTGGCGTCGGTCCAGCCGCCGCCGCCGCTGAGCATCCACATCAGGGCCTCGGCCTGGGCCTCCTCGGGGCCGAGCGGCAGCGCGAAGGGGGTGCGGACGCCCTCGTCCTTGAGCTTCTCGGCGGCCTCGGCGAGCTCGGCCCAGGTGGTGGGGGCCTTGGCCCCGGCCGACTCGAAGAGGGCCTTGTTGTAGAAGAGCGGCCGGGTGGAGGCGACGAAGGGCATCCCGTACTGGGTGCGCTTGGACTCGCCCGCGGCGACGAGCGGGGCGAGGAAGTTGGCCTGGACGGGGATGGAGAGGACCTCGTCGGCGGCGTAGAGCTCTCCGGCGGCCGCGTAGTCGGCGTAGGCGCCGATCTGCGCCACGTCGGGGGCCTTGTCGGCCTTGACCATCTCGGCGACCTTGCGGTCGACGTCGTCCCAGGACTCGATCTGGATCTCGACCTTGATGCCGGGGTGCTTCGCCTCGAAGGCGGCGACGAGGTCGGTCCAGTACTTCTTGGTCGTGTCACCGCCGGTCAGGTCGTAGTCGGCGGCGACCAGTCTGAGGGTCACGTCGCCGGATTCGCCCTCCAGGAGGCCGCACCCGGAGACCGTGGCGGTCAGTCCGAGGGCGGCGGCGGCCGCGGTCAGTCCAAGGAATCGTCGCCGCTCCACGGCTTCATCCACCTTCTGCTCGTCGTTGAGCTGCGTTGAGCTGCGTGTTTGCTCTACACAGGGCCGCAAGTCTCCCTTGCGGCCGGGCATGAGGTCTACACCACTTGGGTATCACTTCCGCAACACAGCCGGGACCATGGACCCATGACGGGCCGCGAATTTGTATCCGTACGCAACAATCCCCGGCAGTGGACTAGACCTTTTGGGTACCCACACGCCAAACTGTCCCCCGTGAGACACGTCATCGCCCTGGATGTGGGCGGCACCGGCATGAAGGCCGCCCTAGTCGGGGCGGACGGCACCCTGCTCCACGAGGCCCGCCGCGCCACCGGGCGCGACCGCGGCCCCGAGGCCGTGGTGGAGACCATCCTCGGCTTCGCCGAGGAGCTCCGAGCCCTCGGTCAGGAGCGGTACGGCGAGCCCGCCGCGGCCGCCGGAGTCGCCGTCCCCGGCATCGTCGACGCCGAGAACGGCATCGCCGTCTACGCCGCCAACCTCGGCTGGCGCGACGTTCCCATGCGCGAACTCCTCAGCCGACGCCTCGACGGCATCCCCGTCGCCCTCGGCCACGACGTCCGCACCGGCGGCCTCGCCGAAGGACGCATCGGCGCGGGCAACGGCGCCGACCGCTTCCTCTTCGTGCCCCTCGGCACCGGCATCGCCGGCGCCATCGGCATCGGCGACCGCATCGAGGCCGGCGCCCACGGCTACGCCGGCGAGATCGGCCACATCGTCGTCCGCCCCGGCGGCGCCGACTGCGGCTGCGGCCAGCGCGGCTGCCTGGAGCGGTACGCCTCCGCCTCCGCCGTCTCGCAGGCCTGGGCCGCCGCCAGTGGCGACCCCGATGCCGACGCCGCCGACTGCGCCAAGGCCGTCGAATCCGGCGACCCCACGGCCGTACGGGTCTGGCAGGACGCCGTCGACGCCCTCGCCGACGGCCTCGTCACCGCGCTCACCCTGCTGGACCCCCGCACACTGATCATCGGTGGCGGTCTCGCGGAGGCCGGGGAAACCTTGTTCACACCACTTCGGGCCGCGGTGGAGGAGCGAGTCACGTTCCAGAAGCTGCCCGCCATCGTCCCGGCGGCCCTCGGGGACACCGCCGGATGCCTGGGTGCGGGCCTCCTCGCCTGGGACCTGCTCGCCGACCAGCACCCCACCGACTCGGAGGTTTCCGCCTGATGGCCGATCACCAGGTTCTCGCCGGCGCACACGTCGTGCTGCCCACCGGAATCGTCGAGAACGGACGCGTGATCGTCGAAGGCGACCGCATCACCGGCAGTGCGCCGGAAGGCGCCCCGGCCATCGACCTGACCGGGCACTGGCTCGTCCCCGGCTTCGTCGACATGCACAACCACGGCGGCGGCGGCGCCTCCTTCACCTCGGGCACCGTCGACGAGGTCCTCAAGGGCGTCCACACCCACCGTCTGCACGGCACCACCACCGTCGTCGCCTCCTTCGTCACCGGCGAGATGGACTTCCTCACCCAGCGGGCCGGCCTGCTCTCCGAGCTCGCCGAGCAGGGCGAGATCGCCGGCCTCCACTTCGAGGGCCCGTTCATCTCCCCCTGCCGCAAGGGCGCCCACGACGAGACGCTGCTCCGCGACCCCGACCCGGCCGACGTGCGCAAGCTCATCGACGCCGGCCGCGGCCAGGCCAAGATGGTCACGCTCGCCACCGAGCTGCCCGGCGGCATCGACTCCGTCCGCCTCCTCGCCGAGCACGGCGTGATCGCCGCCATCGGCCACACCGACGCGACGTACGAGCAGACCGTCGCCGCCATCGACGCGGGCGCCACCGTCGCCACGCACCTCTACAACGCGATGCCCACCCTCGGCCACCGCGCGCCCGGCCCGATCGCCGCCCTCCTGGAGGACGAGCGGATCACCGTCGAGCTCATCAACGACGGCACCCACCTCCACCCCGCCGCACTGGAGCTCGCCTTCCACCACGCGGGCCCCCAGCGCGTCGCCTTCATCACCGACGCCATGGACGCCGCCGGCTTCGGCGACGGCCACTACACCCTCGGCTCGCTCGCCGTCGAGGTCAAGGACGGCGTCGCCCGCCTCGTCGAGGGCGACTCCATCGCCGGCTCGACCCTCACCCTGGACCGCGCCTTCAAGCGCGCCGCCACCATCGACGGCCTCCCCGTCGATGCGGTCGTCCAGGCCATCTCCGCCAACCCGGCCCGGCTGCTCGGCGTCTACGACCGCGTCGGCTCCCTGGAGCCCGGCAAGGACGCCGACATCGTCGTCCTCGACGCCGAGTTCACCCTCAAGGGCGTCATGCGCAAGGGCGCCTGGATCGTCGACCCGACGGACGCCACCACGGTCTGATCAGGAGTCATACGGAAGGGCGGTCGGCCGGGGGTCTGGGCCAACCGCCTTTCCTTTGGCATGATCGGTGCCCGTCGGAGCGTGCGTTCCGCAGGACTTCACACGGAGTACGGGGGGTGGACAGGTGATCCTCACGGTCACCCTCAACACGGCACTGGACCTGACCTACCGGGTCCCCGCCCTCACCCCGCACGCCTCCCACCGGGTCACCCAGGTCATCGAGCGCCCCGGCGGCAAGGGCCTCAACGTCGCCCGCGTGCTCGCCGCCCTCGGCCACGAGACCGTCGTCACCGGCTTCGCGGGCGGCGCCACCGGCGCGATGCTGAAGGACCTCCTCGCCGCGACCCCGGTCCGGGACGAGCTCGTGGCGACCGCGGGCCCCACCCGCCGTACCGTCGCCGTCGTCGACACCGCGAGCGGCGACACGACCCAGCTCAACGAACCCGGACCCGCCGTCACCGCCGACGAGTGGGCCGCCTTCCGCACCCGCTTCGCCGAACTCCTCGACGGGGCCCGGGCGGTCGCCCTCTGCGGCAGCCTGCCGCCGGGCATCCACGTGGGGGCGTACGCGGAACTCGTCCGGCTCGCCCGCGCCGCCGCCGTCCCCGTACTCCTCGACACCAGCGGGGAACCCCTGCGGCGGGGCATCGCCGCCCGCCCCGACCTGGTGAAGCCGAACGCCGACGAGCTCGCGCAGCTCACCGGCTCCCGCGAACCCCACCGCGCCACCCTCGACGCGCGCCGCCGGGGCGCCCACGCGGTGGTCTCCTCGCTCGGCCCGGAGGGCCTGCTCGCCGCCACCCCCGAGGGGCTGTGGCGGGCCGCACCGCCGGCCGCCGTCAAGGGCAACCCGACGGGCGCGGGCGACTCGGCCGTCGCCGGCCTGCTCTCGGGCCTGGTCGACGGAGCCCCCTGGCCCGAGCGCCTCACCCGGGCGGTCGCCCTCTCGGCGGCCACGGTCCTCTCCCCGGTGGCCGGGGAGTACGACGCGACGGCCTACGCGGAGCTGCTGCCCCGCGTGAAGGTGACGGAGGAGATCGCCTGAGACCCCCGAGGGGTCAGCTCGGGCCGCCCGGCGTGACTTCCAGCCAGTCGAGCAGCACGTTGCACTGATTGCCCGTCTCGCAGGAGATCTTGATCTCGTTCTCGCCCTTCTGGAGGGTGACCGGCGCCCAGGTGGTCTGCCAGTTCTTCTCCAGGTTCGCGTCCGTGGAGTGGATGAAGTTCTTCAGCCCGATCGGCAGCGTGTTCGCCTTGCCGTTGACCGTCAGGGTGGCGTTGGCGTCGACCGCGGGGATCGCGTACCGCACGGTCAGGCGGTAGCCGCCCTTCGTCGGCATGGTCGCCTTCCACGTCACCGAGGCGCCGACCTGGTTGAAGCCCGAGACATAGGTGCCGTCGACGCCCTCGGCGCCCTTGACGGTCTTCTCCGTGGCGGCCGAGCCGCCCAGCTTCAGCGTCGCCGCGTCCTGCTTCGGGAGCTCGACCGGGGTCGGCTCCGTGCTGGGCTCGGTGCTGGGCTCCTGGGAGCCGCCCTGGGAGGGCGCGGTCGACGGCGTACCGCCGCCGGCCTGGTCGCCCTTGTCGTCCTTGTTGCCCGAGTTGCTGATCACGGCGGCGGCGATGCCGACGACGACGACCGCGACGACCGCGACCGCACCGATCAGCAGGCCCCTGGTGTTGGGGCCGCGGCCGGAGCCGCCGCGCTGGGGCGGCGGCGGGGACTGGCGGGTCGGCGGGCCGCCGTAGGTCTCGGGGGCGGCGTACTGCGCCTGCGGCTGGCCGTGCGGGGCCTGCTGCTGCGGCGGGACGTAGGGCTGCTGCTGGTGCTGGCCGTACTGGCGCTCGCCGACCGTCCTGACCTGGTTGTACGAGGTCCGGGGCACGCCGGGCTGAGCGGGGGCGGGGCCGGGGTAGCCGTAGCCACCGCCCTGCGGTGCCTGGGCGCCCGCTGCCTGACCATCCGCGTACAGGTAGCCGAACGGATCGTCGTCCTCGGGCTTGCTCGCGCCGTCGTTACCGGCAGCCATCCGGGTCACTCCTATCCATGCTCGCCAGCCGTCGCCGACCGGGCCGAGCCTACCCCGAACGGACCAGAGCACGGTGCGGGCCTTGACAGGCGACCGGGCGGCCGTGGCCTCAGCCGGCCCGCCGCTGGACCTTGGCGCGGGAGCGCTTCTCGATGTACATCCGCTGGTCGGCGGAGTTCAGGACCTCTTCGACGGTCATGCCGCACTCGGCCCAGCCGATGCCGAAACTCGCCCCGACACGGACCGCCCGCCCGTCCACCCGGATCGGCGGAATGATCGCGTTCCGGAGGCGTACGGCGAGGTCGGCGGCGTCGGCCGCGCCGAGGCCGTCGGCGAGGACGACGAACTCGTCACCGCCGAGCCGGGCGACCGTGTCCCCGTCCCGGACGCCGGTGGTGAGCCGGCGGGCGACCTCGATGAGGACGGCGTCGCCGGTGTGGTGACCGAAGCGGTCGTTGATCGACTTGAAGCCGTCGAGGTCGCAGAAGAGGACGGCGAGCCCCTTCGTCCCGTCGTCGACCTCACCCGTGGAGGGGGCGACGGTGTGGACGTGGTGGTCGTAGGGGCCGGCGCCGTTCGCCGGTTCGAAACCGAAGCCGTGCTCGTGCTCGTACGGCGACTCGTAGCGGGATTCGCCGCCCGTGACGGCCTCGTGCCCGGCGTCGTGCCCCTGGCCGTAGCCGGGGCCGTAGCCGCCGTCCCTGGCCGAGTCGTAGCCGCCGTCGTGCCCGCCGCCGTCGTAGCCGGCGTACCCCGCGGCCTGGGCGGGGCGCTCGCAGAGGCGGGCGGAGAGCCGGGAGCGCAGCTCGGCACTGTTGGGGAGCCCGGTGAGGGCGTCGTGCGAGGCGCGGTGGGCGAGCTGGAGCTCGTGGCGCTTGCGCTCCTCGATGTCCTCGACGTGGGTGAGGAGGAAGCGGGGGCCGTCGGCGGTGTCGGCGACGACCGAGTTGCGCAGGGACACCCAGACGTAGGTGCCGTCGCGCCGTCCGAGGCGCAGCTCGGCGCGGCCGCCCTCGGCGGAGGTCCGGAGCAGGGTCCCTATGTCCTCGGGGTGGACGAGGTCGGCGAAGGAGTAGCGCCGCATCACGGAGGCGGGCCGGCCGAGGAGCCGGCACAGGGCGTCGTTGGTACGGAGCAGCCGGCCGTGCTGGTCGCCGCCCATCTCGGCGATGGCCATGCCGGAGGGGGCGTACTCGAAGGCCTGCCGGAAGGACTCCTCGCTGGCGCGGAGTGCCTGCTGTTCCCGTTCGAGCCGGACCAGGGCGCGCTGCATGTTGGAGCGGAGGCGGGCGTTGCTGATCGCGATCGCCGACTGCGAGGCGTACATCTGGAGCGCCTCCTGGCCCCAGGGGCCCGGGTGGCGGCCGTTGCGCGGGCGGTCGACGGATATGACGCCGAGGAGTTCACGGCCGGAGCCGGAGGCGTACATGGGGGCGTAAAGGCGGTCGTGGGGGTGCCACTCGTCCTCGAAGCGGGGCGCGGGGCCGTCGGTGTGCCACTGGGGGACGTCGTCCTCCATGAGGACCCAGCCCTCGGTGTGCGGGATGAAGCGGAGGTCGCCCCAGGCGGAGCCCATGGAGAGACGGCGGTCCCAGGAGGCGCGGGAGCCGACCCGGCCGGTGATCAGGGCCTCGGCGGCGGAGCTTCCGGCGAAGGCGGCGACGACGAGGTCACCGTCGGGGCGTACGAGGTTGACACAGGCCAGCTCGTAGTTGAGACCGGCGACCACACCGTCGGCGACGGTCTGCAGGGTGTCCGCCAGGCTGCGGGCTGTGTTGAGGTCCGCCACGACCGTGTGCAGCTGCCGCAGGGTCGAGAGACGGACGTACGGCTCCGACTCGGTCTCCATCGCTCGCTCTCCCCGAGACCTCGACAGCAACTCCAGGGTTCTCATCGGCTTCGTACTGCACTGTCCCTGCCACTGAATCACAGCGAGCTGCGCACCCGGTACACAGGGTCAGCAAATACTGGCCTCTGTGACTCAAGTCACAGCAGGTCATGGCGGGTCGTGCACACCATCCCGCCGTGTCCGGCCCTCGTGGTCCGCACCGGGGTACACGTGCCACCCGACACGTGCCACCGGACGCGCCACCGGAGCGGGTGGCCGGGGGTCCTAGGACCGTCGGGGGTGGCGGACTGGTCCCCCGGCCCGATGTGGCCCCGGCCCCGCCGGGACTAGCGTGCGGATGTGCTGCAGAAGACCCTCGCCCCGCCCCCCGTGTCCGATCTGGCCATCCCTCATGCTGAGGGGGTGAGCAACGACGAGTTCCGGGCGGCGATGTCCCGCCTCGCCGCGGGCGTGGTCCTGGTGACGGCGCACGACCCCGACGAGGGCCCGCGCGGCGAGGACGTCGGCATGACGGCCACCGCCTTCATGTCGGTCTCCCTCGACCCGCCCCTGGTCCTGGTCAGCCTCCGCAACGACTCCCGCATGGACGACCTGCTCGCCGAGGTCCCCGTCTGGGCGGTCTCGGTCCTCTCCGAGCACCAGCGGCAGATCGCCGGGCGCTTCGCGATGAAGAACCGCGTCAGCGACCGGCTCCTCTTCGCCGACCTCCCGTACACCCGCGGCGAGGAGAGCGGCGCGCCGCTGCTCGGCGACGCGCTCTCGGTCCTGGAGTGCCGTACGGAGAGCCGTGTCGTGGCCGGGGACCACACCCTGGTCGTCGGCCGGGTCCTGACGGTGGGCCTGCCCTCGACGGACGGCAGCGGCCCGCTGACGTACTTCCAGGGGAAGTACCGGCACCTCAGCTGAACCGGGCGGGGCGCTCAGCCCCAGTCGCCGCGGGACTGCCGGGTCCGCTTGGTCTCCGAGCGCTGCTTCTTCTCGCGCAGCCGGCGTTCGTTGATACCGCGCGGGATCTTCGTCGCCCTGCGGGGCTTCGGCGGCGGGGCCGTCGCCTCGGCGAGGAGCGCGGCGAGGCGGACCGCGGCCGTCTCGCGGTTGCGCCACTGGGAGCGGTGCTCCGAGGCGCGGACCGTCACGACGCCGTTGACCAGGCGGGAGGCGAGGCGCTCCAGGGCGCGCGCCTTCCACACCTCGGGGAGCGACGCGGTGGCCGCGAGGTCGAAGCGGAGCTCCACCTGCGAGTCGCTGGTGTTCACGTGCTGCCCGCCCGGACCCGACGAACGCGAGAAACGCCACTGGAGCTCGGCCTCGGGAAGCGAGACGGAGCCGCGGATGGGATAGGGACCGGACATGCCCTCCATGTTCCCCGCAGTGGGCCGTTGGAGTCATCCTCTTTTCGCCGGGAACCCACCGGGAACCGCTGGGGCCCCGTGCGCGTTTCACCAGGCGACGACACCACGATGAAAGGGACTTTCCATGGCTGTGAGCCTGTCCAAGGGCGGCAACGTCTCCCTGACCAAGGAGGCCCCCGGCCTCACCGCCGTCACCGTGGGCCTCGGCTGGGACGTCCGCACCACCACCGGCACCGACTTCGACCTCGACGCCTCCGCGATCGGCGTGGACGCCGCCGGCAAGGTCGCCTCCGACGCCCACTTCGTCTTCTTCAACAACAAGGCGACGCCGGACCAGACCATCGTCCACACCGGTGACAACCGCACCGGCGAGGGCGGCGGCGACGACGAGCAGATCAACGTCAACCTCGCGGGCCTCCCGGCGAACGTCGACAAGATCGTCTTCCCGGTCTCCATCTACGACGCGGTCGCCCGCTCGCAGAACTTCGGCCAGGTGCGGAACGCCTACATCCGCATCGTCAACCAGGCCGGCGGCGCCGAGCTCGCCCGCTACGACCTCTCCGAGGACGCCGCCGTCGAGACCGCCATGGTCTTCGGCGAGCTCTACCGCAACGGCGCCGAGTGGAAGTTCCGCGCCGTGGGCCAGGGCTACGCCTCGGGCCTGGAGGGCATCGCCCGCGACTTCGGCGTCAACCTCTGACGTATCGCCGTCTGACACCTCGCCGTGTGACGCGTCGCCGTCACGCGTCGCCGTCTGGCGTAGCGCCGTGTGACGCATCGCCGTCACGCGTCGCCGTCTGGCGTAACGCCCTCTGGCGTATCGCCGTCTGACGCATCGACACGGATGAGCCCCGGCCGGGATTCCCGGCCGGGGCTCTACCCTTTCGGCGTGATCGTCGAAGCCCTCACGCCCAAGGCCCTGGAGGACGGTGCGGCCCTCCCCGGCGCGCTGCTCACCGAACTCTCCGCGCTGTACGCGTCCAACGAGGAGTTCCACCAGCTCAGCGGCGACTTCCCGGACCCGTCCGACGTCCGGCCCGAGCAGGTCGCGGCCGCCCTCGCCGACGAACTCGCCGAGCCCTCAGCCGAGGTCCTCCTCGCCCGCTCCGAGGGCCGGCTCGTCGCCCTCGCGGTGACCCTCGGCCACCACCCCGACCCGGCGGAACCGGAACCCTGGCTCGGACTGCTCATGGTCCACGGCGACGCACGGCGCACGGGCCACGGACGCCGGCTGGCCTCGTACGTCGAGGACCGCTTCCGCGCCGAGGGCCGCACCGGCCTGCGGCTCGCCGTCCTGGAGAACAACCCGCGGGCCCTGGCCTTCTGGACCGCCCTCGGTTACGAGGAGACCGACCGCCGCCCGGACCGCGCCCACGGCCGCCCGTGCGTCGTCCTGCGGAAGTCCCTGCCGCAACAGGCCTGAGCGCCTACGGCCGGTCCGGTTTCCCTTCGCCGTACAGCCAGACCTTCCACAGCCCGTCGAGGTCCTTCCCCGCCACGCTCTCCGCGTAGGCCGTGAAGTCGTCCGTGGAGGCGTTGGCGTGCCGGTACTTCGCGGGCCAGCCGCGGAGGATCTCGCCGAAGGTCCGCTCCCCGACGGTCTCGCGCAGCTTGTGCAGCACCATCGCGCCGCGCTGGTAGACGGGCGGGTCGAAGAGGTTCTCGGCGGCGGGCGGGGCGGCCGGCGGGAAGGCCCAGTTGGCCTCCTGGGCGAAGGCCCGCTCGAAGCGCGTCCGGGCGGGGACGTGCTCGTACTCCTCCGCGTACAGCCACTCGGCGTACGTCGCGAAGCCCTCGTTCAGCCACAGGTCCCGCCAGGTCTCGGGGGTGACCGAGTTCCCGAACCACTGGTGGGCCAGCTCGTGGACGAGGGTCGTCCGGTCGAAGGAGGCGGCGGGGAAGACGGGCCGGGTCTGGGTCTCCAGGGCGTAGCCGAGCGTCCCGTCCACGGTGACGATCGCCCCGGCGGCCGAGAAGGGGTACGGGCCGAAGCGCTCGACCTGCCGGGCCAGGATCTCGGGGATCTCGCCGCGCAGCGCCGCGCTGTCCGCCGCGACCGGGGGCTCGGCCGCGGTCAGGACGGGCAGGGCACCGGGGACGGCGGCCGGCACCGCCGCCGTTTCCGTCGCCGTCTCGTAGCGGCCGACGGCGACCGTCGCGAGATAGCTCGCCATCGGCTCGGCCGCGTGCCACACGGTGGTGACGCGGCCGTCCCCCTCCGTCCGCCGCTCGGTCCTGACGCCGTTGGAGAGCGCTTCGAGCCCGGCCGGGACGGTGAGCGAGATGTCGTACGCGGCCTTGTCGGAGGGGTGGTGATTGCCGGGGAACCAGGTCATGGAGCCTTCCGGTTCGCCGACCGCGACCGCCCCGCCGTCGGTGCGCAGCCAGCCCTCCACGGAGCCGTCCGCGTCCGTGATCGGCTCCGGCACGCCCGAATAGGTGACGGTGGCCCGGAACTCGGCGCCGTCGCGGATCTCCTCGCGCGGGCGGAGCGTCAGCTCGTTCCCGGCCCTGTTGTACGCGGCGCGGTCGCCGTCGACCGTGGCCCCGCCCACGGTGAGGCCGGCCAGGTCGAGGTTGAAGGCGCTCAGGTCCTGGGTGGCGCGGGCGGTGATCTCGACGGTGCCGTCGAGACGCCCGGTGCCCGGGTCGTAGGCGAGGGACAGGGCGTAGTGCCGCACGTCGTAGCCGCCGTTGCCGAGCTTCGGGAAGTACGGGTCGCGCAGCCCGGCGGCCCCGGGTGCGCCCCGGACTCCGCTGATCGCCTCCGTGCAGCCGCCCGCGAGGAGCGCGAGGGCGAGGAGGCCCGCGGCGGCCGCGGTCCGGGTGGTGCGTCGCCGGGTCCGGGTCCGGGTCACGTACACGTACACGTATCGATCCTAAGCAGGACGGATCCGCGGGGCCGGGTGCGGAGGGCCGGATACGGAAACGGTGGTGGCGCCCGGCGGGGGATCCGGGCGCCACCACCAGCTGGGGGCTTACTTGCCGAGGGCGGCGACGCCGGCCTGGGCGAACTTCTCGTCGAGGTCGCCGGAGGGCGCGCCCGCGACACCGATGCCCGCGATGGGGGCGCCCTTGGCGGTGACGGGGGCGCCGCCCGCGAGGAAGAGGGTGCCGGGGATGTCCTTCAGGTTCGGGGCCTGGGCGAGGCGGCCGGCGAGGACGGAGGTCGGGGCGTTCCAGGAGACGGCGGTGAACGCCTTGCGCTCGGCGGACTCGTAGGACTGCGGGCCGGCGCCGTCGCCGCGCAGGGTGACGATGGTGTTGCCGTTGCGGTCGACGACGGCGACGGAGACGCGCTGGTTCTCCTTCTCGGCGGCGTCCAGGGTCGCCTGCGCGGCCTTCGTCGCAGCCTCGATCGTCAGGTGCGTCGACTGCTGGAGGTTGTCGTCGCCGGCGTCGGCGCGAACAACGGCGGCGGGGGCGGCGGCCGGGGCGGAGGCGTTCGCGGAGACGGCGCCGAAGGTACCGGCGGCGACGAGAGCGGCGGCGGTGGCACCGAAGAGGATCTTCTTCATGAGGGACTCCGTGAAGTGAGGTGAAGTGAGATGGGGCGAGGTGCGGTGACCCGCGGCGACCTGAGGTGAGGTGGCCTGAGGTGAGGTGGCCCGAGGTGAGGTGGCCTGAGGTGAGGTGGCCCGAGGTGAGGTGGCCCGAGGTGAGGTGGCCCGAGGTGAGGTGGCCCGAGGTGAGCTTCCGAGGAGGCGTTTCGTTCGCTCTGCATCCATCCTGTGGCCGGAACCCGGGCCATTCGGTCCACGTTCCGGCTGCCCCGCTCGCGCACACTGGAGGACGGCCGGGTCAGCCGATCGGCTGATGCCGGTCTGGTCCCTACGGGCCAGGATGGAGAGATATCCCCAGGTCAGGAAGGCAGGAAGGCGGTATGGAGGGCGGAATGGAAGCCAGGCAGGCGACACGGCCGCCCACCGAGCAGGACCCGGACGCCCCCTGGCTCGCGCGCGTCATGCACATCGCGTTCTTCCTCCTCCTCGGCGCCTCCCTCGCCCGCTTCCTGCTGCGCCACCCCTGGGAGGACCGCAGCCCCTGGATCGTCGCCCTCTCCGGCGCGCTCGCCTCCCTCTACCTCCTCGGCCCCGTCCTCGGCACCCGCGCCGCCCCGCGCCGGATCGCCTGGCTGGGCACGGTCGTCGCCGTCTGGATCGTCCTCGTCGTCCTCGCGCCCAGCTTCGCCTGGTGCGCGGTGCCGCTCTTCTACACGGGCCTGCGCACCCTCCCGCCGCGCGCCGCGCTCGGCCTGGTCGTCCTGCTCACCGCCTTCGTGGTCTTCGCGCAGGTGCAGCTCGCGCACGGCGGCTGGGACCCCAATCTGATCGTCGCGCCACCGGCCGTCGCCGCCATCGCCACCGGGGTGTTCGTGTACTCCGACCGGCAGGCCGCACGCCAGCGCGCACTCATCGACGACCTCATCCGCACCCGGCGCGAACTGGCCGCCATCGAGCGCCGCGAGGGCACGCTCGCGGAGCGGCAGCGGCTCTCCATGGAGATCCACGACACCCTCGCGCAGGGCCTGTCGAGCCAGCAGATGCTGCTCCAGGCGGCGGACCGCACCTGGGACAGCGACCCGGCGACCGCCCGGCGCCACGTCCGTACCGCCGAGTCCATCGCCGAGCGCAACCTCGCCGAGGCCCGCCGCTTCGTCCACGACCTCGCCCCCGCCGACCTCGCCGAGGGCGGCGGCCTCGAAGAGGCCCTGCGCGGCCTGGCCGCGCGCGAGTCGGCGGACTTCCGGGTGGACGGCATCGCGGTGCCGCTGCCCGACCGCGCGCAGTCGGCGCTCCTGCGGATCGCGCAGGGCGCCCTCGCCAACATCCGCGAGCACGCGGGCGCCGAGTCCGCCGCACTGACCCTGACGTACCTCGACGACCAGGTGGTCCTGGACATCGCCGACGACGGCCACGGCTTCGACCCGTCGCTCGCGCGCGAGCCGGGCGAGCGCGGCCACGGGCTGCCCGCGATGCGGGTGCGGGCCCAGCAGCTCGGCGGCACCCTGACGGTCGAGTCGGCCCCCGGCGAGGGCACGGTCCTCTCCGTCGCGATCCCCCTGACCCCTCGCCTCCTGACCCCCTGACCCCCCTCACCCCCTGCCCATGTCCTTGGAGTCGTGATGTCCGTACGGATCCTCCTCTGCGACGACCACGTCGTCGTCCGCGCCGGACTGCTCGCCCTGCTCGGCAGCACCCCCGACATCGAGGTCGTCGGCGAGGCCGGCAGCGGCGAGGAGGCCGTCGCCATGGCGGCCAAGCTGAAGCCCGACGTCGTCCTGATGGACCTCCAGCTCGGGCCGGGCATCGACGGTGTGGAGGCGACCCGCCGGATCGCGCCCACCGGTGTCCACGTCCTCGTCCTCACCACGTACGACACGGACGCCGACATCACCCGGGCCATCGAGGCGGGCGCCACCGGCTACCTCCTGAAGGCCGAACGGCCCGAGGAGCTCTTCGCCGCCATCCACTCCGCCGCGCAGGGCCGCACCGCGCTCTCCCCGCCGGTCGCCAGCCGGGTCATGGACCGGATGCGGGGCGCGGCCGGGCCCAGCCTCACCGACCGCGAGCGGGACATCCTCGGCCAGCTCGGGCGGGGGCTCGGCAACCGCGAGATCGCACGGGCGCTGTTCATCAGCGAGGCGACGGTGAAGACCCACCTCGGCCGGATCTACGCGAAGCTCGGCGTCGACACCCGCGCGGGCGCCGTGGCGGTGGCGAAGGAACGCCGCCTGCTGCCGTAGCCCTCGCCGCTCCCGTAGCGCTCGAACGCTCGCCGCTCCCGTATCGCTTCCTGCCCCCGAGACCCGACCCGCACTGCTACCGTGCGTTGCCATCCGACCGCAAGGTGTCATGACCCGGTCTCAGTCTCAGTCTCCGTGGGAGCGCACGTGAAGCTCGCCATCGTCGGCGGCGGCCCCGCCGGCCTCTACCTCTCGATCCTGCTGAAGCGGCAGGACCCGTCCCACGACATCGCGGTGTACGAACGGAACCCGGAGGGCTCCACGTACGGGTGGGGCGTCACCTACTGGGCAGGGCTCCTCGACAAGCTCCGCGCGGGCGACCCCGAGTCCGCCGCGGCCGTCGCCGAGGCCTCCGTCACCTGGACCGACGGCGTCGCGATCGTCCGCGACGAGCGGACCGTCCACCGCGGCGACGCCGGCTTCGGCATCGGGCGGCGCCGGATGCTCGCGCTCCTCGCCGACCGGGCCGAGGAGCTCGGCGTACGGGTCGCGTTCGAGCACGACGTCACCGGCCCGGGTGCGCCCGAACTCGCGGACGCGGACCTGGTCGTCGCCGCCGACGGCGTCAACAGCGTGCTGCGCGAGGCACACGCCGGCCACTTCGGCAGCGAGGTCACCGCCGGACGGAACCAGTACATCTGGCTCGGCACCACCAAGGTCTTCGACTCCTTCAGCTTCGCCTTCAAGGAGACCGAGCACGGCTGGATCTGGTGCTACGCCTACGGGTTCAGCGGCGAGCGCTCCACCTGCGTCGTCGAGTGCTCCCCGGAGACCTGGACCGGCCTCGGCCTCGACACGAGCGGCGAGACCGACAGCCTCCGCCTCCTGGAGAAGCTCTTCCACGACCTCCTCGACGGCCACGAGCTCATCGGGCGGGAACGGACCGACGGCGCCGCCCAGTGGCTCACCTTCCGCACCCTCACCAACCGGGTCTGGCACCGCGGCAACCTCGTCCTCCTCGGCGACGCCGCCCACACCACGCACTACTCGATCGGCGCGGGCACCACCCTGGCCCTGGAGGACGCGCTCGCCCTCGCGGACGCCCTGCGCGCACCCGAGGCGCTGCGCTCCCCCGCCGGTCTCGACGCCGCCCTCACCTCGTACGGGAAGCGCCGCCGCGCCGAGCTCGTCTCGGCCCAGAGCTCGGCCCGCTACAGCGCCCAGTGGTACGAGAACCTCCCCCGCTACATGCGCCTGGAGCCCGCGCAGATGTTCGCGCTCCTCGGCCAGCGCCACTCGCCGCTGCTCCCGCACGTCCCACCGCAGCTCTACTACCGGATCGACCGGGCCGCCGAACAGCTGGAGGCGCTGCGCCGTCTCAAGCGCTGGCTGGGCCCGCGGGTCGCCCGCGCGGTCCACGGCCGCCGCTGAGCCGCAGGGCCGCAGGGCCGCAGGGCCGCACGCCGCCACTCACGTCACACGTCACCCGTCGCCCGTCACACGTCCCGGCGGTGGACCGCGATCAGGGCCACCACCACCGCGCCCAGCGACCAGGCGGCGTACACGGTCCACGCCCCACCCGTCGTCCACGGGAAGTCCACCGGCACCGGCGAATCCCCCACCTGCGTGAGCCGCCGCCACGCGCCCTGCGGCAGGGCGTGCAGGAGCGTCGCCGACCAGCGGGAGCGGTCGTCGACGAGCGCGGGCAGCAGGAGCAGGACACCGGTGAGGGTGACGATCGTGGTCGCCGTGTGCCGCAGGAGCGCCCCGAGGCCGAACCCGACGAGCGCGCACACCGGGGCGAGCAGCGCGGACGCGGCGACGGCGGCCGGCGCGCCCGGGTAGTCGATCGACATGCCGACGCCCCGGCCGGAGAGCACGGCCTGCGTGGCGGTGAAGGAGACGGCGGCGACCAGGGCCCCGTACCCGAGCATGACGCCCGAGAGGACCAGCGTCTTCGCCGCCGTCACGGCCCGACGGTCGGGAACGGCGGCGAAGGTCGTACGGATCTGCCCGGTGCCGTACTCGCCGACGATCACGAGCGCGCCGATGGAGCCGGTCGCGAGCATGAACACCATGGCCCCGCCGAGCGTGAAGGCGTCCCGCATCGCCCAGATGGGCACGAACAGTTCGCGGATGCCCTGGGCGTAGTGCGGGTAGTTCCGGTAGTCGGCGAAGGTCGCGTTCAGGTTGACGCCGAGGACGGCGAACGCGCCGACCCCGAAGGCCCAGGGCGTGGAGCGCAGGGACCACAGTTTCATCCACTCGGCGGCGAGCAGATCACGGAAGCGGGCGTTCACCGGCTCCCCCCTTCTTCCGGTACCCGACGCTGCCGGTACTCGACGCTGTCGGCCGTCAGCTCCATGAACGCGTCCTCCAAGGAGGAGGCGCGCGCGGCCAGTTCGGTGAGCGCTGTGCCGGACCGGAAGGCGAGCGCCCCTACCCGGTCCGCGCCCATCCCGGTCACGGTGAGCACGCCGCCCGGCTCCCCCGAGGGCCGTACGGTCGCCCCCTCCCGGGTCAGGACGGCGGCGAGGCCCGGCGCCTCGGCCGGGTCGGCGGTCCGCACGGTCACCCCTCCGCCGCCCGTGCCGCGCGCGGCGAACTCCGCCAGGCTCTCCGCGGCGATCAGCGCACCGCGGCCGATGACCACGAGGTCGTCGGCGGTGTGCTCCATCTCGCTCATCAGATGGCTGGAGACGAACACCGTGCGCCCCTCGGCGGCGAGCCGCCGGAACAGCCCGCGGGCCCACAGCACGCCCTCCGGGTCGAGGCCGTTGACCGGCTCGTCGAAGAGCAGCACCGGCGGGTCGCCGAGCAGGGCAGCGGCGATCCCGAGCCGCTGTCTCATGCCGAGGGAGTAGCCGCCGATCCGGCGCCGGGCCGCCTCGGCGAGCCCCACCTCGTCGAGGACCTCGCCGACCCGGCGGCGCGGGATGCCGTTGGTGCGGGCGAGCGCGGCCAGGTGCGCCTCGGCGGTCCGGCCGCCGTGGACGTCGTGCGCGTCGAGGAGCGCCCCGACGTGCCGCAGCCCCCGGGGCAGGTCGCGGAACCGCCGCCCGTCGACGGTCGCGCTCCCCGATGTGGGCTCGTTCAGCCCCAGGATCAGCCGCAGGGTGGTGGACTTCCCGGCCCCGTTGGGCCCGAGAAACCCGGTCACCCGCCCGGTCCGCACGGTGAAACTGAGCCCGTCGACGGCAGCACGAACGCCTCCGGCGGGGGTCGGACGGTCGCGGGCGGGGGTCGGGCGGTCGGGGGCGGGGGCGGGGGTCGGGTGGTCGCGGGCTGGGGCGGGGGCGGGGCCGGGACCGGTGGAAGGCCGGCGGTCCCGGGCAGCGGCCGGGCCCTCGCCGCCGGAGCGCGGACCGCCGCCGGCGGAGGTCTCACCGTCCCCGGCGCGTGCGCGACGGGCGAGGAAGCGGCCCACGGGGCCGAGGCTCGTGCCCACCGGGCCGGAAGGGCCGCTCGGGCTGCGGCCGTGGCCGTCGCCGTCGCCGTGGCTGCGGCTGCGGCCGTGGCCATAACGTTTGGTCAGTTCTCGGACTTCGATCACCCGGCCCACGGTGCCGTGACCCCACCCCCGCCGGCATCGGCCCGCCGGCCACAAGCGGTCCCGTCGGGTGGCCCCGGGGCGTACGCCCGGAGGCCGATGCCCGGCCGCGCGCCCCCGCCTACGATCGGCCCATGCCCGCCACCACCCCTCCCGCCTCCGCGACCGGCACCGCCGCCACCGCCACCGCCGTCCCGGCGGCCGGTCGCGCGTCGGCGGTCCTGGCCTGGTGCGTGGCCGCCGCACACCCCTTCGCACTCTTCGCCGGCGTGCAGGCGGGCCCGTACCGCTCGACGGAGCTGCGGCTCTTCCTCACCGCCGTCGGCGTCGGCCTGCTCCTGCCCCTGGCCCGCCGCCGGCCGGAAGCGGCGCTCGGTCTGCTCCTCGTCGGCCTGTTCGCGGCGGCGACCACCTGGCCTTCCCCCGAGCTGCTCTACCTTCCGGTCCTCGCCGCCGACGTCGGCGTCGGGTGGCTGGCGGCCCGGCGTCCGCTGCGGGTCGCGGTGCCCGCCGCCCTGCTGACGCTCGCCGTGCAGATCGGCGCGGCGACGTACACGACCTCGGGGCAGAACGTCTTCGTCACGACGGCCGTCGCGCTCGCCCTCGCACTCCTCACCGCCGCACTGCTCGGCCGTTCGGTACGCGAGCGGCGCACGCACGCGGCGGAGCTGCGCGCCCGGACCGCGGCCGAGGCCGTCACCGCCGAGCGGCTGCGGATCGCCCGCGAGCTGCACGACGTCATCGCGCACAGCATCGGCGTCATCGCCATCCAGGCGGGCGTGGGGCGCCGGGTCATCGACACCCAGCCGGCCGAGGCCCGCAACGCGCTCGCCACCATCGAGACCACCAGCCGGGAGACCCTCGCCGGCCTGCGCCGCACCCTGGGCGCGCTGCGGGCCTCCGCGAAGGACGGCCCCGCGCACGCCTCCGACCACGGCCCCGCACCGCGCGACCCGGCGCCGGGCCTCGCCGACCTGGACCGGCTCACCGCGTCCACGGCGGACGCGGGCGTACGGGTCGAGGTGCGGCACCTCGGCGACCCCGACCGGCCGCTGCCGCCCGAGGTCGACCTGGCCGCGTACCGGATCGTCCAGGAGTCGCTGACCAATGTCGTGCGCCACGCGTCGGCGCCGGCCTGCCGGGTGACGGTGGACCGGAGCGCGGACGCGCTGCTCGTCGAGATCACCGACGACGGCCCGGCGGACGCCCCCGCAGCCCCTGCCGCGCCCTCTACGCCCGTCGGGGACGGGTACGGCATCGTCGGCATGCGGGAACGGGCGGCACTCCTCGGCGGCCGCTTCTCCGCGGGCCCCCGCCCGGGCGGCGGCTTCCACGTGACGGCCGTACTGCCACTACCACTACCGCTGCCGCAGGCGCAGGCGCAGGCACAGGCGCAGGCACGGACGCAGACGCTGAGCACACCCGAGACACCCGGGGCACCCGAGACACCCGGGGCACCCGAGACACCCGGGGCACCCAGGGCACCCAGGACCTCGGAGGCACCCGGGACCCCAGTGGCACCCCGAACGCCCCGCCCCGAAGCCCCGGAAGGAACCCGCGCCCCGTGAACCCGACGATCCGCGTCCTCCTCGTCGACGACCAGCCGCTGGTCCGGGCGGGCCTTCGCGTCCTGATGGCCGACAGCCCCGACCTCGCGGTCGTCGGTGAGGCGGGCACCGGCACGGACGCGGTCCGGCTCTCCCGGGAGCTCCGGCCCGACGTGGTCGTGATGGACGTCCGGATGCCCGGCATGGACGGCATCGAGGCCACCCGGCTCGTCACGGCGGGCCCCGACGCGCCCCGGGTCCTCGTCCTCACCACCTTCGACGACGACGAGTACGTGTACGGCGCGCTCCGCTCCGGGGCGAGCGGCTTCCTGGTCAAGGACATGGCCCTGGACGACATCCTCGCGGCGATCCGGGTGGTCGCCGCCGGCGACGCCCTGATCGCGCCGGGGGTCACGCGCCGTCTCATCGAGGAGTTCGCGGCCCGCCCCGAACCGGGCCGCGCGCCGGCACACCCCCCGGCCCCCGCCACCCCGCTCACCGGCGTCACCGCGCGAGAGCGGGAGGTGCTCACACTCGTCGGCCGCGGCCTGTCCAACGGCGAGATCGCGGAGCGGCTCCACATCAGCGCGGCCACTTCCAAGGCGCACGTGGCCCGCCTCCTCAGCAAGCTCGACGCACGCGACCGGGTACAGCTCGTGGTCCTCGCGTACGAGGCGGGCCTGGTGCCGTGACACCATCGGTCCCGTGCTCGACATCGGCTACTCCCTCTCCCGTCGCTTCCCCGACCCGCCGCAGACCGACTACCGCCGCGCGGACGTCCACGCCCTGCGCCACGACCTCTTCTGCGGGGACGTCTACCTCGCCGACACCGAGGCGGACCGCGAGGTGTCCACAGCCTGGGGATGGGTGCCGGTCCTCGACTTCGCCTGGGCCCTGTGCGACATCGTCGAGCAGCTCGACCAGGACCCGCGCGGCAGTCGCGCCGCACAGCCGCAGTACGCGGAACTCGACTTCACCGAGTCCACGGACCGGATGCTCTTCGAGCGCCGCTTCGGCTGGGTCGACGTCGAGGCCGACTGGATGCCCGGCGACGAACCGCCGGTCACCTTCAACCACGCCGAACTCCGCCGCGAGGCCCGCGACTTCCTGCACGACCTGATCGCCGACCTCACCGACATGCACGAGGGCCTCGCCGACAACCCGGCGATCTGGTCCCTCCAGGCCCGCTTCCCCCGCCTCCCCGGCCTCCCCCGCGTCCCGTAGCGGGCCCCGGGAGCGAGCCTCCCGTAGCGGGCCTCCCGTAGCGGGCCCCGGGGAGCAAGCGCTCTACTCCTCCACCCGCACCCCCAGCTGGGCCGCGAGCACCGGCGCCAGGTCGAGGAGCTGCGCCGTCGAGATCACCGCGCCCGCCAGCGACTCCACCCCGCGCGCGATCTCCAGGCGCTGCACCCCCCGCAGGTCCACGTCCTTCAGCCGCGCCCCGGAGAAGTCCGCCCCGGTCAGGACGCAGTCCACGAACTCGACCCGTTCGAGCACGGCACCGCCGAAGTCCGGCTCGCTCAGGACGCACCCCTCGAAGACGACGTCCTTCAGCTTCGCCGCCCGCAGATTCAGGTAGTCGCTCTTCCCGCCGCGCACCACGACTCTCTCCAGCACCGCCCCGTGCAGCTGCGCCCCGCCGAGCCGCGCGTCCACGAGCTCCACGTCCCGCAGCTGCGCCCCGGCCAGATCGGTGCCCACCCCCCGTACACCGCTCAGCACCGAGTCGAGGAACCGCGCGCCCGTGAGGCGCACCTCGTCGAGCCCGCACTCCCGCAGCGCGCAGTCCAGGAACCGCGCGCCCGCCCCCGACTGGCCCGCCAGGTCGAGCCCGGTCAGTTCGAGCCCGTCGTAGTCCCCGTCCGCCTCGATCCCGCCCTCGTACACCGCCAGGGGAGGCAGCCGCACCTCCGGCCGCCGCGCTCCCGCCACCGCCCTGGCTCCCGTGTCCGCTCCCGCTCCCGCTGTCGGCTTCTTCTTCCGCGTCGTCGCCATGCCCCCATGGTGATCCACGCCACTGACAACGCCCCCGTCCCGATGTCACAAACGCGCCGCCGCCGTCCGTCCCCCACATGAGACCGGGAACGGAACGGGACACGAGGGAGACGGACATGCGGAAGCTCACGATCATCGGCGGCGGTTTCGCGGGACTGACCGCGGCGATCACCGCCGCCGAGGCCGGCGCCAGGGTGACCGTGCACGAGGCGCACCGGACGCTCGGCGGCCGGGCCCGTACCGCCGAGGGCCCGTACGGCACCAACGAAGGCCCGCACGCGCTCTACGACGGCGGCCCCCACTGGACCTGGCTCAAGCAGCGCGGCCTCCTCGGCCCGCTCGCCCCGCTGCCGCCCGCCGAGAGCCTCCGCCTCCGCTTCCACCGCGACGGCGCCCTGCGCCGCACCCCGCCGCTCGGCCTGCTGCGCCAGACGCTCCGCAGCGCCGAGCAGGCCCCCGTCGACCTCGACTTCCGCACCTGGGTCACCGGTCTCGCGGGCGAGCGGACCGCCCACGACGCCGCCGCCTACAGCGCGGTCGCCCTCTTCCACCACGACCCGGGCTCGCTCTCCGCCCGCTTCGTGCAGGAGCGGCTGCACCGGTCCGGCTCCCTGCCGCCCGAGGCGCGGTACGTCCGGGGCGGCTGGGGCCGGCTCATCGAGCGGATGGCCGCGCGCGCCTGGGAGATGGGCGTCCGGATAGAGACCTCGACCCGGATCGACGACCTGCCGGTCGGCGAGGGACCGGTGGTCGTCGCCACGGCCCTGCCCGCCGCCGCCCGGCTCCTCGGCGACCCGTCGCTGACCTGGGAGAGCGGCCGCACGGTCCTGCTGGACCTGGCGCTGCGCACCCGGAAGGGCGACCCGTTCGCCGTCTCGGACCTGGACGCGCCCGGCTGGATCGAGCGGTTCACCGCACAGGACCCCGGCCTCGCCCCCGCAGGACGGCAGCTGATCCAGGCCCAGCTGCCCATCGGCCCCGGCGAGTCCAAGGCGGACGGCGTCGCCCACGCCGAGCGGCTCCTCGACCGGGGATTCCCGGGCTGGCGCGAGCGGACGGTGTGGCGGCGCGAGGCGGTTTCCCAGGGCCGTACGGGCGCGGTGGACCGGCCCGGCACCACCTGGCGCGACCGGCCGGCCGTCGACCGGGGCGACGGCGTGTACCTGGTGGGCGATCAGGTGGCGGCGCCCGGAGTGCTGTCGGAGGTGTCGTTCACGAGCGCGATCGAGGCGGTGTCGCTGGCCGTCCGCGCGGAACTGCTTGACCTCAAGCGCGCTTGAGGTCAGAGGCTCTACCTGTCACCGCAAGAGCACCGCGGCAACGCACCCGTACGACAAAGACACGCGCCAGCCGCCAGACGCCCGACACCCGACACCAGCCACCAGCCAACGCACACGACAGGGGAACCGCCATGCACGCCATCCGCCTCCACGCCTTCGGTCCCGCCGAGAACCTCACGTACGAGGAGACGCCCGACCCCGTACCGGCCCCCGGCCAGGTCCGCATCCGCGTCACGGCCGCCGGCGTGCACCTCCTCGACACCGCCCTCCGCCAGGGGATGACGGGCCCCTTCCCCGCGCCCGCCGAACTCCCCACGGTCCCCGGCCGCGAGGTCGCCGGCACCGTCGACGCCCTCGGCGAGGGCACCGACCCGTCCTGGCTCGGCAAGCGGGTCGTCGCCCACCTCGGCATGGCCCCCGGCGGCTACGCGGAGCTCGCCGTCACCGACGCCACCCGCCTGCACGCCCTGCCGGGGCACCTCGGCGAGGCGGAGGCCGTCGCCATGATCGGCACCGGCCGCACGACGCTGGGCATCCTTCAGTTCACCGAGCTCGGCCCCGACTCGATCGCGGTCGTCCCCGCCGCGGCGGGCGGCATCGGCACCCTGCTCGTCCAGTACGCGAAGAACGCCGGCGCCACCGTCATCGGCCTGGCCGGCGGCCCCGCGAAGGTCGCCCTCGTCGAGGCGAACGGCGCCGACCTGGCCGTCGACTACAAGGAGCCGGACTGGCCGGAGAAGGTCCGCGCGTACCTCGGCGGGCGCTCCGCGACCGTCGTCTTCGACTCGGTGGGCGGCGACACCGGCCGCGCCGCCGTCGACCTGCTCGGCAAGGGCGGACAGCACGTCGTCTTCGGCTGGTCCGGCGCGGGCCTGCACGACGGTGAGCCGCTGACGTACACCGCGGAGGAACTCGCCGCGCGGGGCATCACCTCGGAGTCGGTCCTCGGCCCCGTCATGATCCAGAAGGCGGGCGGCGACGTCCGCAACCTCGAACTCGCCGCCCTCGCCGCCGCGACCGACGGCAGCCTCCGCCCGGCGGTCCACCGCTTCCCCCTGGCGGACGCGGCGGAGGCCCACCGCGCCCTGGAGACCCGGGGCACGACGGGCAAGGTGGTCCTGGTCCCGTAGAGACCGCGGCGGCCGTCGCGGGCCCAGGAGCCACGACCGTCGCGGGCCTCAGACCCCGATGACGTCCCAGGAGTGCGCCTTGAACTCCTTCTGGAAGTCCTCGTGGTCCTCCCACATCCGGGCGGCGGAGCGCAGCACGTCCCAGTTGTGCTCAAGGGCCTGGTCCACGACGGGCCGCAGTTCGGGCGCCGACTCCCGCTTCTCCACGAGCCCCTTCACCGCCGAGGCGGCCTGCACGGTGTAGCGCAGGGCGCGCAGGGCCCGGGACGTGTCGTCCATCCCGAACCCGTGGTCCTTCCCGTTCGCGGGGTCGAAGAGGGGCGTCAACCGCGCCTCGATGAAGTCGGTGATCCGCTGAAACCGCTGCTCGATATCCATACCCCCCTTCCTACAACACTCCCGCTCCGCCGAGTTCCGCCAGCGCCCCGTCCGTGAGCCGGTACACCGTCCAGTCGTTCTGCGGGCGGGCGCCCAGGGACTCGTAGAAGTCGATCGAGGGCTTGTTCCAGTTCAGGACGGACCACTCCAGGCGCTCGTAGCCGCGGTCGACGCAGATGCGGGCCAGTTCGCGCAGCAGGGCCTTCCCGTGGCCGCCGCCGCGCGCCTCCGGGCGGACGTACAGGTCCTCAAGGTAGATGCCGTTGACACCGCGCCAGGTCGAGAAGTTGAGGAACCAGAGCGCGAAGCCGGCCACCTCGCCGGTCTCCGTCTCCGCGATGTGCGCGAAGGCGGCGGGCCGGTCGCCGAAGAGGGCCTCGTGGAGCTGATCCGGGGTCGTACGGACCTCGTGGAGGGCCTTCTCGTACTCCGCGAGGTCGCGGATCATGGCGAAGACGACGTGGACATCGGCGGGCGTGGCGGTACGGATCACGGGAGCAGCCTCCCCCGGATCACCCCCGCCTGGCCAACAGGAACCCCTCGGCGCGCCCCGCCCGGCCGAATTCGATCCCACCCCTCACCACACTCCCGTCCGACCAACTCCACCCACCCCCCTCACCCCCGCCGGGCCAGCAGGATCCGCGCGACCGCCATCTGTTCCCCGTCCAGCTCCGGCTCCCCGTCCTCGACGTCCCAGAGCCCGTTCTGCAGCACCCGGCCGAGCGTCCAGGCCACCGCCCGCCGCCGGTCGCCGACGACCTCGGCCAGCAGGTCGAACCGCCACAGCACCTCGCCCGGATCGGGATCGAACCGGTCCATCAACGCGGGCAGCAGATCGAAGCCGGGGTCCCCGGCGAGCGGCTTCGGGTCGATCGCCAGCCAGGGTTCCCGCTCCGCGGCCAGGACGTTGTCCAGGTGGAGATCCCAGTGCAGCAGCCGGTCCCCCGGCTCGCCGGCCACCTCCCGTACGGCCGCGGCGCAGTCCCGCAGGACCGCCGCGTCCGCCGCGCCGAGCCGTGCGGCGGCCTCCGGCACGTCCGCCAGCATCCCGGCGGCGATGGAGCCGAGCGTCCGCAGCCCTTCCGGGGCCGGGACGGCCACGAGCCGGGCGAGCAGCCCCGCCACGATCCGCAGGGCCTCCCGGGTGTCGGCGACCGAGGACAGCGGCCGGGCGGCGTCGAGCCACTCCAGCAGCATGGTCCCGGTCGCGGCGTCGTGATCGAGCAACCGCACCACACCCGCCCCGTCCCACACTCGCAGGCCGACGGGCTCGCCCTCGGTCTCCTCGTCGAGGAGCTGCATCTTCAGCGCCGCACGGGTGCCGTCCGCGGTCCGTTCCACCGGCAGTACGAGTGAGGCCACCCCGTACATCGAGGGCCCCGTGACCCGCAGCCCCCACCGGCCGAGGAACTCCTCGGCTCTCCCCGGCAGTCCGGCGACGAACGCCCGCCCCGCCTCACCGTTGTACTTCGCCTGCGACCGCGCGAGTTCCTCGGGTACGTGAATTACGTGAGTCACGCCCCGACCCTAGGGGGTGTCCTGTCGATCAGGCCGGGCTCGCGACGCCTGCGCTGCATCCACGCGCAGCCCGCGCCGAGACCCTGCGGAAACCACACCCTCGAACCCAGGCCGGCCCCCACCCGGGAACCGCCGCCGATGGACCCGTATCCACAGTGCCAGGGCCCGGGTAACGTCCCGCCCACGCACCCGGAAGACGGACTGAGGAACGACACATGAGTACGGTCAACGGCGGCATCTCGTTCTGGTACGCGCAGGAGGGCGCCCCCGCTCCCCGCGAACCGCTCCCCGGCGACACCGCCGCCGACGTGTGCATCGTCGGCGGCGGCTACACGGGCCTGTGGACCGCCTACTACCTCAAGAAGGCCGTCCCCTTCCTCAACATCACGGTCCTCGAAGCCAAGTTCTGCGGCTACGGAGCGTCGGGGCGCAACGGCGGCTGGCTCTACAACGGCATCGCGGGACGCGCCCGCTACGCCAAGCTCCACGGCCACGAGGCCGCCGTCCGCCTCCAGCAGGCCATGAACGCCACCGTCGACGAGGTCCTCGACGTGTGCGAGACCGAGAAGATCGAGGCCGACCAGCACCGCGGAGGAGTCCTGGAGGTAGCCCTCTCCCCCGCCCAGCTGTCCCGCCTGAAGGACTTCCACGCGGCCGAGGCGGCCTTCGGCGAATCGGACCGCGAGCTCTACGGCGCCCGCGAGACGGCCGCCCGCATCCGCGTCACCGGCGCCGTCGGCTCGTCATGGACGCCGCACGGAGCCCGCCTCCACCCGGTGAAACTGGTCAAGGGCCTCGCGGACGCGGTCGAGGCACTCGGCGTCACGATCCACGAATCGACCCCCGTCACGGAGATCAGACCGAAGCACGCGATCACCCCGTACGGCACGGTCCGCGCCCCGTACGTACTGCGCTGCACCGAGGGCTTCACGGCCTCCCTGGCCGGCCAGCGCCGCACCTGGCTCCCGATGAACTCGTCGATGATCGCCACCGAGCCCCTCACCGACGCGCAGTGGGAGTCGATCGGCTGGGAGGGCCGCGAGACCCTCGGGGACATGGCGCACGCCTACATGTACGCGCAGCGCACGGCGGACGGCCGGATCGCGCTGGGCGGCCGGGGAGTCCCGTACCGCTACGGCTCGAAGACCGACAACGACGGCCGCACACAGCCCCGGACGGTCGAAGCCCTCCGGGAGATCCTGGTCCGCTTCTTCCCGCAGCTCGCGGGCGTACGGGTCGACCACGCCTGGTCCGGCGTGCTCGGCGTCCCCCGCGACTGGTGCGCCACCGTCACCCTCGACCGCTCGACGGGCCTGGGCTGGGCGGGCGGCTACGTCGGCTCGGGCGTGGCGACCGCGAACCTGGCGGCCCGCACCCTCCGCGACCTGATCCAGCAGGACTCGGGCCAGTCGGGCCCGACGGACCTCACGGCACTGCCGTGGGTGAACCACAAGGTCCGCAAGTGGGAGCCGGAACCGCTGCGCTGGCTCGCGGTGCAGACGATGTACGCGGCCTTCCGCGGCGCGGACCGCCGCGAACTCACGGGCCACAGCGCGGAGACGGACCGGGTGGCGACGCTGGCGGACAAGGTGGCGGGCCGCCACTGAGAGCGAAGGGGCCCGAACCACCGCACGCCGACCCGGGCCCACAGCATCACTCCCCTGTCACTCCACTAACTCCCCTTCACTCCACCCACTCCACTAACGCGACTTCACTCCACCCACTCCACTAACGCGACTTCACTCCACTCACTCCACGTCGATCCCGAAGTCCCCCACCAACTCCTCAAGGCCGCCCCGGTACCCCTTCCCCCCGAGGACGAAGTCCCAGTTGCCGCCGGCGCGCCGCCGGAACGACCCGAGGACGAGCGCGGTCTCCCCCGGCCGCCCGTCGGACACCTCAAGGCGGTCGAGCTCGCCCCCGGAGTCGTCCCGCAGCCGGATCCCCGCGTCGGTGAACCCGCCGAGATCGGCGTCGGGGTTCACCTCCGGATCCACCGCGGCCACCAGCACCAGACGGTCGGCGCGGGCGGGCAGGGCGTCGAAGCCGACCCGTACGGCGGCCCGGTCGCCGGGGGCGGCCGCCACCATGGCCACCGAACCGTCGGGGGTGGCGGGGTTGTTGAAGAAGACGAACCACTCGTCGCCGAGGACCCGGTTGCCCGCGCAGACGAGCGCGCAGACGTCGAGGGCGGCGGACCCGGACCACACCATGCCGAGCAGGTTGAAGTCGTCGGCGGCCTCGGCCGGGGGCGCGGTCACGGCGGCCTCGACGGGAGCGGACGAGGGCGTGTCCCCCGGCCCCAACCGCCCCCGCAGCCCGTGCTGGTGGAGCAGATCGACGAGCTCGGTCCCGGAGATCAGCGTCAACGGCTTCCCGTTGGCGAAGGTGTACGAGCCGGGCCCGAACTTCGAGGTCGTGACGAGCACGCCCTTGTTCGCCCCGGCGTCCTGCACCGTCCCGTACAGATCGCGCACGGCGGTCGGCGGGACGGTGTTCCGGTACCGCTTGACCTGCACGACGATCGAACCGCCGCTGATCGGATCGGAATCCAGCGCCTCGACGTCCACGCCGCCGTCGTTGGACCGGCGCGTGGTCACGGCCTGGAGCCCGCGGGCCCGGAACAGCTCGGCCACGAGCCCCTCGAAGGCGATGGGATCCATCGCGAGCAGGTCGGGCTCTTCCCCGTCCCCCTGCACCACGACATCGGACCCCACCTGGTCGGGCATCCGCAGCGGCGCCACGGCGACGCGCTCCTCGGGCTTGGCCGACAGGCGCCCGGCGAGGGCCCCGGTCAGACACTCCACGGCCCCGACCAGCTCCAGGTTCAGCCGGTCGAAGTCCTGCCGCCCCACGACGACGGAGGCCACACACACCCGCCCGGCAAGCCCGGTGGCGGGATCGACACCCCCGACGTACCCGTTGAGGGCGACGCTCTCCAGCGCCCCGCCCCGATCCGCGGCGAACAGCTCCCGCACGGCGAGCAGAACGCTCTGCGCGAGGACGTCCCGGTAGAGGGCGCGCCGCTGCGTCACCGGCCGGGGCACCTCCTTGTCCTGGTCGGTGCTCGGCAGGTACTTGACGCCCCTGGCGGCCGGCACGACCTCGTACCCGGGCAGGTCCCAGTCGAGGACGAACGTCCGCCCGACGCGGTCGTACGCGGCGGCCACCTCGCGCGGAAAGCCCTCGGGCCAGGCGGTCGAGGCGAAGAGCACGGCCGAGAAATAGTCGACGACGGTCTCCGGCTCGCCCGACCGCAAGGCGTCGGCGGTCCCGGCGAGCCCGTCGTTGTGCCGCCGGATCTCGGCCAGCCGAGCCGCGGCCCAGGCGTCGTACTCCCGCCGGTAGGCGGCCAACTGCTCAAGGCGCCGCGCCTCGGCGGCCTGCGCCGCGTACCAGTCCCGCTCGAACCGCGCCCGCCCGCCGTGCTCCTGGTAGTACCGCTGATCGGGCATGGCTACGGGCACCCCCAACGGCCCGGGCGCGAACGGCTCGACCTCCTCGCTCCGCCGCAGCCCCTCCACCCCGAAGGCCGGAGCGCGACACCCGGAGACAAGCAGCCCCTCGAGCACGGCGACCCGCGCGTCCAGCTCATGGGTCCGCCGCAGAGCGTCATCGTCCCGATGCCGCCGGTAGGCGGCCTTCTGCTCCTTCTGCATTCGGGCGACATCCCGCTCGTAGGCCCGCTGCGCCCCCTCGGCGTCCCGCTGCTGCCGCAGCACCGCCTGCTGCTGCCCTTCCCGCTGCCGCTGCGCGACCCGCTGCTGCTCGGCCCAGATCCCGATCAGCCCACCGGAACGCCGACCCATCCGCGCACCCCTCCCCAAGACCCCGCGCCACCTGTACACCCCCGTAACGCACAAGTGTCCCGGACGGAGCTGACCGGCGACACGGAAACCGGTCGACGTCGGTGACTCCGTTCGATGGGTGTCTCCGTGGCGGGGCCGGGGTGTTGACGGATCGTTACTGATCAGTCAGGGGCAGGCTGAGACATCCGAGTGTCGCGGCAATCCGCCGGACTCGGGGCAAGAAGTAGCCCCAGGCGCGTAGGAGCCCCCTGCCTGCGAATTCTGCGGCTAGGGGGCTCTTGCTCGTTGGCGAGTTCGGGTCGGGTGTCAGTTGTGTCCGCCAGGGGCGTGGCCTGCGGGGTTCTGGTTCTCGGTGTCCTGCGTCAGACCGCCACCGGTGCAGCTGGGCTGCTGGCCGCCTGGCTGCTGGCCGCCGCCGTTGGTACAGGAAACGTCGGCGGGCGCGATCTTGGCTTGGGCGACGCTTGCTCCGCCAACCCCGAGTGCGAATGCTGCGGCCGTTGCGGCGATCGCCGCACCGACCCTCTTCACTGTCATGCTGGTCATAGGGACTCAGCCTCCGGAATTTCTCGCTGTGCGGCAGAGCGATCCGGACTGTCGCATTGATCAACCCTTCTCGGACTGGCCACGCATTGTCAAGCAATTCGGGTAATTGTGACAAAAAGTGGCGAACTCCCCAGTAGACCCGGAGGTGAAAGGGCCTCGCCTGCACGCGGATTCGGAACCCTTTTCAACTATGCGCGCACGTAAGTAACCCCACGCGCAGGTAAGAAATCGCCCAGTCGCCGCACTCACGCGTCGACCGCCGCCGGACCCGGCTCCTCGGTGGGGCCGTGGTGAGCACGTCGGCGATGGCCTGCATCTCCTCGGTGACGGCCCGTCGAAGTCGAAGAGGGTCGTGGATCTCGATCGTCTCACCCTGGACAGCGATCGCACGGGGGGCGGATCGGGTGGCATCCGAAGACGCGCCCTCGCTGTCGGCCACGACCGTGATCATGCGAAAGGGCCGGTGCCGGGGAAACGCCCCCTGCGCCGACCCTTCGCCCTGGAGCCCCCTGCCGGGTTACAACCGACGACCCCCGCATTACAAGAAAGGCAGGGCGATCACCGGCGTGACCTGCAAACTCGCCGCCTGGGAAACACCCCGAACACGCACCGCCGTTGCTCCCGATTCCCCGCGACTTCCCGCCACTTCTGGCGCGGAAGTGGCACGGCCACCTTCCGATCCATAGCTCTGGTCAGACCGGTCAGCGACGGTCATACCTGCCGCTACGGGGCCCGTGAGGGGTGCTACTGGACAGGGCCGGTTGCTGAGGTTGCGGTATCAGGTGCTGTACGGCGGGAGGCCGATCAGTGATCCACCGTGCCGCCCAGCACGAAGAACAACATGCCCAGGGCTGCCAGGAGCACGATAGGCACGACGATGATCAGCAGGATGATTCCGAGAGTCCGCATGAGGCTCGTTCCTGCCTCGGCGAGTGCATCCCGCATCGGGTCTTGACTGGTCATGAGTCCCCCTCGTCCGCACTGTACAGCGGCGGTTGGTGGACCGGCCTTGGGCTGAGGCTGCCGTGGGTCAGTGGATCGTCGGCCCTGCCCACCACTCGTCCCCACCGCTACAACCCCTGGTCGGCACCCGCGCACGGGCCCCCCTCCATCCCGGATCCTGAGCTCCCGCCGGAGGCATTGTCCTGACGCGCGCCGCACCCACCTGCCGTGGCTGCGCCGTGGTTCGTCACGCTTGCTCAAAAATCGTTGCTCTGAGCCAGGTAAACCCGGTAGCCAGTCTTTCGGTGACGATCTGTCACTGTGCTTCGTGTGGTGCTCGACTGACGACAGAGCAGCAGCCCGTACGAAGTGGGGAACGCGAGCGGGGGCGCGTGACCGACACGGACGAGACTGACCGTGTACCGACGGCCCGCCTGAGATGCCCGACCCCTGCTGCGTATCGATGGGACCTCGTAGACGATCTCGCGGTCCGGGGCCGCTCCGGGTCCGCTCCGTCGATCACCGTGTTCCCGTGGGCATGGCGCCTATGTGTACGGCTCTCTCTGTCGTAGGCGCCTGACAGGATCGCGCACGTGATAGCCGTCGAAGATCTCGTTCCCCGCGTAGCGGCGAAGGCCAAGGCCACATCTACGGCCTTGCCTCCCGCCGCCAGCGCCGAAGAGGTTGCCGAGGCAGAGGCAGTTCTCGACTTCGCACTCCCGCCCCTGCTGGCGAGCCTGTATCGGGAGGTGGCCAACGGTGGCTACGGCCCCGATTACCAACTCCTTCCGCTGGTGGGAACAGGGCGCACAGTACTGAGCGAGTACCAGTCCGAACGATCCGCCTCAGCCGAGGAGGAGACACCGTACTGGCCGGCGGGCGTGCTGCCGATCCTCGACTGGGGCTGCGCCATGTACGCCGCGGTGGACTGCCGCAGCGAGACCGCCACAGTCCTCCTCTTCGAGCCGAACGCCATCGTGGACGACGGAGCCGCCGCCTGGTTCGTCGACGCCGAGAGCCTGGCCGAATGGCTCGAAACCTGGCTTGCCGGAACAGGGTGGTACCGGGAAGACGCCGATGAGGACGACGACGTGGCAGAGCCGACCCCGTGGGAGATGGCCGCCTCCCGGATCGCGGAGTGAACGAACCACGGCACAACCGCTGAGCTCACTCGGTGGATCGGCTCCTCAAGCGAAAGCGCCCTGGGGGCCACCCCGACTGTGGCTGAGTGCGCCGGATGCCTGTCTGGCCCGACCCCGTGTTCAGCGGATCTTGATGCCATGTGCTCACCCCCTCCCCATCGCCTCACAGTGTGGAGGGGAGGGGGGTTCAGGGAAGCGGGGCACGTGTGGCATCGCTGCCACGACGGCTTTCAAGAACGTTGCGATGTCATGGTTGATTCCTTCCCTGACCTGCACCGATGAGTCAGTTGGTGCGATCTTCCGACGCGATGGCCCACACATGGCCCACAGACCCCGCACTGAACTTGGGAGCATGCACACCGGGACCTAGGCGGCTGCGTTCGGATCTCTGGGCGGACCACCGGACGGTGCGCCGGGCGCCCAGTGCAAGCAACTCGCTGGTGGCCAACGTTGCTGCGAGACAGGGCAGCCGGATGGCCGACGGCTAATAGACTGCGGCAGGGCTGGGCGAGGCGACCGGGTAGGCGACGGCTCCGGGACCATCATCTGGGGAGGGCATTCCTTGGCAACTCATGAGGGGAATCCACGACGGGGCGATACAGGCGACGGAGCCCCACCGCTGTCCCCTGCGTCTGGATCGACGCGCGCCCCTGCCCCGGACCCGGTGACGCGCCCCGCGGTTCCGACCGACAACTACCTGCGACGCATGGGCCGCCGCTACCGCACCCTCTCCACCTCCAACAAGCTAGCCCTGTGGAGCGCGGCCATCGCCGCGCTTGCCTTCGCCGTCCCCATCGCTGTATCGGCTTGGCAAACGTTATTTCCCTCGAATCCGGCCACGCTGCTGGTCGAACCTAACGACCAAGCCTGCCTAAACCGTTGGTACGTCCCCGACACGGAAGCCGCGTTACGCCCCAGCCTGAGGGGGGCTACCCCTGAGCAATTGGCGCCATGGCGGCGGGAGGGACGAATCGCTCACGCGGGTGCGCTGGAAGCGGCCCTGAGTGTGCATGGCAATGCCGGTTCGTCCGTCGAGATCCGCGATATCTCGGTCACGGTGACGCGTCGCGAGAAGCTCGCGCCGGGCACCGTCACCCCTCCGCCAGGCTGCGGGGCTGGTCCTGAGGAGCCCGCATACCTGGTGGTCGACCTTGACACACTGCCGCTGAACCGCCCTGTCCCCGCCACGTACCTGTTGCGCAGCCCGCAGCAGAAGGCGGCCCGGCAACTGGAGGAAGATATGGGGCAGTCGCTCAGCCTGCCCCATACCGTCGCGGCGGACGATTTCTACTCCCTTTTCCTGGTCGGCCGCACCAAGCACTACGACTGCCACTGGCGAGCCACGATCACCTGGTGGGACGGGGAGGAGACCCACCGCCATACCGTTTCGGACAGTGGCGGCAAGGACCTTCGGGTGGTCCCGACCGGGGACGACTTCCCCTAACCCCGTCGGGCGCATGCCCTGCGTTGTCACGCACGCACCGCCCGATGAGCAGCAGTCCCGTTCTGGCGCGAAGGCTGGACCGCTGCTGCCGCCGTCCTCACCCCGCGCGGAGTCGGTCAAGGCCAGAGCCGGACTAAACGATTAGGGCGAGACCCGCCAGCGCCGGCCGCGCATCATCACCACCGTACGCCGAGGGCAAGCGCACGCTTTCCAGGTCTGTTGGCGCTGACAGAAGGATGGTTCACGGGTGTTCGCCTGCGTTCGTGCGGGGGCGCCAGGCTGATGGCGCTCTGTGGCTGGCTGCGACTGAACGGTGCCGAACATCGATGAACGAGAAGGGAACTGAGGCGCCTGAGCAGCCGGGTGTCAGTGGCTGTGCCTAGCATCCGGCCATGAGCATGATCGGTGAGTACTTCCGTGTGACAGCGGCCGAGCTGGAGCGCTCGATGGAGGACTCGGACTGGGCCCTCGACTACATCGATGAGATCCGCGACGTTGAAGAGGAGGCTGAACCCTCGTCGGCCACGGCCCGTCATTTCTCCACGTACAAGACATGGCACCTCTTGGACTTCCTCCTGAAGCGCTCCGGCTTTCCAGTCGACGTCATCCATGGGGAAGAGGCCTTCGAGGAGGCCGACGACTGGGGGTACGGCCCGCCGCGCTACCTCAGCGCAGATCGGGTTCGCTTTGGCGCCGAGGCTCTGAGCGGCTTGACGTATGACCAGCTTCTCGACGGAGTCGACCCTGCAGAGCTCACCAAGGCGGAGGTCTACCCACTGAGCTGGAAGGACCAAGCCTCACTGGAGTGGGGCAGGCACTGGTTCGCCGGCCTGACCGAGTACTTCAAGGCGGCTGCCCGAGACGGACACGCCATCATCATCTGGCTGGACTGACTGTGGGCCTGGTTGGACGCCAGGCCCACATTTGATCCGTAGCTCTAGCCGGATCGGTCGGGTACGGCCATTCCGGCCTCTACGGGGCCTCGAAGGACGCTACCGGACGGGGTTAGTCGCTGGGTTTCGGTACAACGCTGCTGTACGGCAGGCCATAGCGCGGAGCCGTCCACTTCCACGCCGTCATCCGCTTCGACGGCCCCACCGGGCCCGACACCCCGCCCCGGCCTGGGCCACCCTCGACCTGCTCACCGGCGCCATCCGCGCCGCCGCCGCCCGCGTCCGCGTCGTCGTCCCGGCCAATGAGGACTGCGGCTTCATCAACGACTGGGTGCTCCAGTGGGGCGAGCAGATCGACGTCCAGCCCATCGGCGCCTTCGGCCAGGGCGAAGACCTCACCGAACAGGCCGTCGCCGCCTACGTCGCCAAGTACGCCACGAAGGCCGCCGAGACGACCGGCTCCGTGGGCCAGCCGGTGGGCAACAAGGAGGCCCTCATCCTGCTCGACGTCCCCGACCACCCCCGGCGGCTCATGGAAGCCTGCATGGACCTCGACGCCGCCTACCCGGACCGACGGCTCCGCGCCTGGGCGCACATGCTCGGCTTCCGCGGCCATTTCTCCACCAAATCCCGCCGCTACTCCACCACCCTCGGCGCCTTACGCCAGGTCCGCGCCGACTACCGCGCCCAACAGCAACGCACCGCCCTCGGCCTCCCCGACCCCGACGAACACCCCGAGTCCACCCTCCTCGTCGTCACCCACTGGGCCTACGCCGGCCACGGCGCGACACCCGGTGAGTCCTGGCTCGCCGCCAACATCCGCCGCGACATCCGGCACAACCGCGAACACGCCGGCGAGATCCGCGCCCAGCTCGAAGTGTCAGCCGAAGAGGAGTGGTGACCATGTCCGCCCGTCTGCTCACCGTCGACCAGGTCGCCGAACTCCTCGGCACCACCGTCCGGTTCCCTCGGCGGCTGATCGAGGAACGGCGCATCACCTTCGTCAAGGTCGGCCGTCACGTCCGCATCCCTGAGCCCGCCGTCCAGGCGTACATCGAGACCCACACCGTGCTGCCCATCGAGCGTCGCTACGGGAAGGTGGCCTGATGGCGAACCGCAAGGGCCAGCGCCGCCGGTTCGGCACTGTGCGACAGCTCGCGTCCGGCCGCTGGCAGGCCCGCTACCGCGACCCGCTGTCGGGCGAGATGAAGTCCGCGCCTCACACCTTCGACACAAAGACGGACGCCGACATCTGGCTGACGACCATCGAGGCGGAAATCATCCGCGCCACCTACCAGGCGCCCGACGCCGGAAAGGTCGCCCTCGGGCCGTACGCGGACGACTGGTTGAAGCACCGCAAGCTGGAGGACCGCACCCGCGAGCGGAGCAAGAGCGTGATCCGGCTGCACATCAATCCGACCTTCGGCGCCGGGACGCTCACCGCCATCACCACACCCCGCGTACGAGCCTGGCGCACCGCCCTCCTGGAAGACGGCGTGGGAGAGCCGACCGTCGTCAAGGCGTACCAACTCCTCCGCGCGATCCTGAACACGGCCGTCGACGACGAGCTGATCCGGCGCAACCCGTGCCGCATCAAGGGCGCCGACCGCTACGACGTCCCGGAGCGGCCCGTCCTCACCGTGGCCGAGGTGTACGCCGTGGCCGACGCCATTCAGCCGCACCACCGCGCGCTCGTCCTCCTCGCAGCCTTCACCACGCTCCGCTTCGGTGAGCTGGCCTCGCTGCGTCGCCGGGACCTCGATCTGACCCGTTCCGTGGTCCTGGTCCGCCGTGCCCAGTCCGAGCTGCAGAACGGCACGCTGGCCGACAAGGCACCGAAGTCCGCCGCCGGCGTCCGGTCGGTCGCCTTTCCGGACGAGCTCGTCCCCGAGCTGGCTCACCACCTGGCGCACTTCGCCGGTGCCGGTCAGGACGGTCACCTGTTCCAGGGTCCCCGCGGCGGCCTCCTTCGGCGCAGCAACTTCCGGGACGACTGGACCCGCCGCCCGCGCCGCCGCCGGCGTCTCCGATGGTGTCTCCGATGGCGTGTACCAGGGCCTTCTGGCACGTAGGTGGCACGGCCGTGATCATGCGAAAGGGCCAGCGCCGGGGAAACATGCCCCTGCGCTGGCCCTTCGCCTTGAGCCCCCTGTCGGGTTCGAACCGACGACCCCCGCTTTACAAGTCCTGGCCAGGGCCGGGTGGGTAATGCCGGACGGTGTTGCTCCGTCCAGGACGGCCTGGCCAGAGCGGCTGGCTGGTGCCAAGTGATCCAGGCGAAACCGGGCTGTGCCGGAACATCCGCTCACGCATCGCTCACGCATGGACGACGCTGCAGTCGCCGGAACAAAGTGCTGCCCGTGAATGCATCGCTCCGCCCACGACGCACCCTGTCGCTCGATAGGCTGCGTAACGCCAGCCCGGCGGCTGCGTCGAATCGTAAGTGCCGAGACAGCAGGCCAAAACGTTGGGGGCAAGGTGCGGGCAGGCGTGCTGGCAGCGGTCGCTCTCCTGGGATCAGGCTGCGCGCGAGCATCGCCTGACACGGAGCAGAAGCTCTGCCCACAAGCGATCGATGCGCAACCCATCAATCCACCGCACCACTGTGGTTCTCCCGCGCGACGCCGGGTCGAATCCACGACCTGACCGCTGCCCGGGCACCACGGCATCGTCCAGGCCTGCCTGACCCGGCAGATCCTTGTTCTCGAGGACCGTGCCTATCAGGGCGCCGGCGCCACGTTCCGCACCCCGCACTACCACCACGCGAACAACCCGCGCACCACCAGCAGTTCAACGGCGACCATGTCCGACTGAGGGCTCCGGGAGAACACGCCGCATCAGCGCGATCGTCCAGGCCGTCCACACACTCCTGACCTGCGGCTATTCAGAATGAAAGAGGTTCGCTCAATCGCGAACCACGAAGGCCGTAGGACGCATACAGTTGACCATGTATGTGGAGTCTGCCCTCACAGAGTCAGTCCACCGTGAGGCAGGAGGAGAGGGGTACGGCTTGATAATTCTCGAGTGGTTCACAAAAGGGTCCAATTTGGTATCCCTTGGGGCTTTGGTTACGGCTTTGACGGCTCTTACTCGAACCTGGAGCACTAGCCGTACAGCCAAAAAGAACTTGCGCATTGCGATGCAGCAAGAAGAGCGAAAGGCTATCGAGCCGCAGGTTCGGCTTTTGCAGAGTAAGCACAGGCTGTTCGGTGACGCCGAACGGTATTCCTTCCTAGTCCACATTGGAAATTCTGCAGATTCTGGAAATTTTGTCGCGCGCGCCGAAATGGAAATAGATTACCGCACCCGGGACGGCGTTGTGACCGCCGTAAGGATCCCGACGGAGAGGGTACAAGGGGAGGATGTAAAGTATCTCGGCAATGAACCCACCCTGGAAATTCCCGCGAACGTGTCGGCGCGTGCGGCTATTGAAGGGTGGGTTCATTTCCGGTTCGCGAGCAATCTGATGGCCGGAAATGACGTGGACAGGTTCGCCGTCACTCTGGAAATGGGGCACGGCGGCCCGCTCTCGATAGAATCGATAATCCCGGCGGATATTTAAAAGCAAATTCCACGCAACGAGGTGCTGCGGCGTGATCAAAAGATCTAATGAGCGGAAGTTCGCAAAAAAGAAGGTTCGCACTCCAAGTCCTCTCGAGGTGGTCGGAGATGCGGCGATAGCTTCTCATCTGGTCGGCGATGGCCGGTTGATACCCCTGCTCATCGTAGATACAAGTACGCGTCCTGACTTGGATGAACTGGTGAGGGTGCATCAGTACGTTTCATCCGGGGACTGCAAATCTCAATGGGGCACAACTTTGAGTGGCGAAAGCCAGGTTTTGCTTCAACTTGAGTTCATTCGGCCGACCCCGATGACCGTAACACTTTGCATTGATGTGGCCGCTCGGGGAATTCTGATTGATTCAATACTGATGACTCAAGCGCTCTATTTGCTGCCCGGGCGTCCCGGCGACAGACTCACGACAAGACAAAATGACCCTCGTGTACTCATTGAGGTTCCCAGGGGGGACTTCGGTGCGGTTTGGGAGAAAATCCTGCGATCCGCATTGCGTAAGAGGTTTCGCGATGAAGGATTCGACAGGCCAGGGGCCCGTGCCGCTACAGAAGAGTTGATAGTAAAAATGCGCGAGCTCACAGGCTTTCGGTTGAAGAAGTAGCCTGGGCTTGACGTGGAGTGCCGCCGGCTTCGGGTATATCCGTCGGCACCGCCCACGCGTATATCACCGCCGTGACCGGCCTGCTCAAGACGCTGCGCGAGCACGATCCGGACTTCGTCCTGCTGGGCGGGCCCCTCGCCGAGTGCCACCGCGTCGGCGACAGCCGGGCCGACTACTCGGCCAAGCACCGCCAGCACTGCGTGAACTCCAGGTCGTCACCGACCCCGCCAGCGAGGTGCTGTGGCTCCCCCGCGGGCGTCAGCCACGTGGCGAAAGACTCAGGTGTCCGGGGAAACCGAGCGGGAACACGGGCGCCAGGCCCTCCGCGCCGAGGCACTGGCGCCGGGAGTGCAAATTTACTGGACCGCTTACAGCATTGCCAGCCGGAGGCATTACGAATGCCGGCGTCTAGTCGCTTATTGCGGCCGGTGCAATAGAAATGGCCTCTGAGTCGAAATCAACTCCTGGAGATTCGGTAAGTCCGCCCCCCTCCGAAAGGGAGGCGGTCGGCGCCAGGATTTCGATGGGTTCAGAGTGAAGAAGAAACGGTTGAGCCATATCTCGAATCGCGTCCAGAACGTCGAGAATCGGATACGCCCGTCGGCTCTCAAGTTCCTTTACGATAAATCGATCCTCTGCGTCAGGAAGTTGCGCAGGTGACGGAACCTTGGCATCGCTCTTCAAGAATGCTCGCACGAGAAAGAAGCTCTTGTAGTAGAGCTCCATGAAGGCGGAGTCGTATGGCAAGGGGAGTCGGATGAGATTTAGCTTGCCGTCCACCCTTGGGGTGTCACGCGCGTTGGCTTTCGGGTAAATCCCTACCCGCAAGCCTTGTGCGCCCTCCAGTGCGGCTGGCTTGACTTTCACAGTCGTCCCTACCCACCTGTCCACTGAGGGGTTACCGATGAAAAGGTCAGCCTTCCAAAGACCGTTGATGGAACGTGGCAGCGTGTTCCTTTCCTCATGCCGGTGGAACGCTCGGAAAATTTGGGGGATGTAGCGCTTCAGCTTCGGAGGCTGTCCTCGGTTGCCAACGTAAACTCGCGACTCGTCGGTCAGCGAGTCCTGAATCGACTCAAGGATAGGGATCCGTCCTTCCTTTTCCGGTCCGAACAGAATAGAACTCGCACCACCTGAAATGCCACAGAATTCTTCCAGGATCTCACTCGCGAGAGGCCAGATCAGGCTGTTGCGATTTGCGATAGCCTCGTGTACCGCCAGTTCGAAGCAGATTCCGGCATCCCCGGAACCTTCCCGAAATTCCCTTGCGAGATCCTGCAGTGTCCACTCCGGATATCCGCCGAGCCGATCGATGCGATCCATGGCGACCGAATGGAGAGTGGCTTCAAGGACTGGTGCCACCATCGCGAACTTCGCCATGACGGCGTCGGAAACTTCTTCCTGCTGAAAACTTTTCAGCACGCGCATAAGGTAAATTTCCCAACTGATGGGTGATAACGGGAAGAGGTGGAATGGTGGTCGACAGTTCAGGAATCATCGAGCTTACGGATGGCCTGCTGGCTGATGCAACCCGTCGGGTCGACGATTCTTGATCCTCTTTCTGGCGGTCCATGGTCCGGAAGATCCATCGCTTCAGCCTGCCTGGGTCGCCTGCCGGAAGATGGTCAGCGTTGCGGATATTCGCATCTTTCCTTTTATCGCGAGAGTTTGGCTAGCGATGCGCAAACGCGGCACCTTCTCGCCTATGGATGCCTTGTAGTAGCGGAACATGTATGGCAATGTGTCGCGGATTATTTGCAGAAAGTGTGGCGCTTCGGCGGGGGGTCAGGCAGCAAACCGCGTCGCCCGCTCGCGGAGCTCTTGGGCCTCTGGAACCCCTCTGTATCGACGCAGGCGAACACGCATGTCCTGCAAGGCGGCCTGGACCTTTACGGAGCGGATGCCGTCGGCGCAGTCGAGGAAATCGCGCCAGGTGGCCATGGCGCCGTCGACGTCGCCTTGGCGGAGGCGGACGCCGCCGAGATCGGCGAGGACGATGGCGCGGGTGCGGCGGCGGTCGAGGCCGTGGATGTCGAGGGCGAGGTGGAGGTGTTCCTCGGCGGCGTCGAGGTCGCCGAGGCGGGAGAGGATCATGCCGGATTCGTGGGCCCAGCGGCCGGGGGAGTAGTGGGCGGCCCAGGAGTCGCCGGGTGTGGCGGCCGGCTTGCCGATGGCTGTCTCGGACATGGCGAGGTGCTTGGTGGCCGTGCGGCGGTCGTCGTCCTGGGCGGCGGCGTTGGCGAGGGTGGCCTCGTAGTAGGCGACGGCTCGGGGGTTGTCGAGGTTGCGGCCGTGCTCCACGCAGGCTTCGCCCAGCTGGACCGCTTCGGCCCGGTAGCCCAGGTCGACGCACTGCACGGCGAGGCCGCGGAGAGCCGTCGCCGACAGTTCCGGGTCGCCGGCTTCGGCGGCCAGACGGTAGGAGTGGGCGTAGTAGCGCTGGGCGAGGCCGCGCAGTTCGGGGGTGTCGCCTTCGTCCTGGGCCATCCAGCCGGCGAGGTGGACGAGCTGGGAGGTGGCGGCGAACAGGTCGCGGCCGGTGGCTTCGGTGAAGCGGCCTTCCAGCCAGGGGGCGACGTCCTGGGTGAGGTAGCGGACGGCCAGGTGGCGGGCGTGGCCGCCGCCGAGTTCGGAGGCTGAGTCGCCGAGGGCCTTCACCATGTGGCGTACGGCGGTCACCTCGCCCTGGCCGACGCGTACGGCTCCGGGCAGAGCGGTCTTGGTCCGGCGGGTGATGCTGTCCATGTCGGGCAGGCCGAGTGCGGACAGCGCGTATCCGCTGGAGGCGAGGATGAACTCCCGACGTTCCACGTCGCTCCTTCCCAGGTCCAGGACTGATGCCACGGTATCGGTGTGGAGTGCCGCAGACATGGGCTCCGGGAGGTTGATCGCCTCGGGATCCAGCCCTAACACCCTTGCGATGTAAGGCCACCAGTGGCCGGGGGTCCTCTCGCCCTCGATCCACCGCCGGGCGTGCTGGCGCTGCAGGCGGCGCGGGTCACCGCATTCGGCGAGGCCGAGAGCGCGCGCCAACTCCGAAGGCCCCCAGCCGCGTTCTTGGCAGGCCTTCTTGATCAGTTCCGCAACGGCCGGGTTCCTCGGCACCCCGTCATCCTCCCCACCTGGATTACGCGGGATTACGCAGGACTACATCCTGGGCCCTGTCCCGGGAGCGCGGCCCGCCGTTCACTGAACATCACCCCGCAGATCTCCGAATGGCTCGAACAGGCCCAGTCCAGGGCCTGTTGGCGCCTGCCCGGACACGTGAGAGGACCCGAACGGTGAGCCGTTCCCCGTTATCCGACCCGCTGCAGACGGCCCTGAGCTGGGTGTGGGGCCTCGGCACGGCCGCCGGCCTCACCGTCGTCGGCCTCCTGGTCCACACCGAGCACTCCTCCGACCAGCTCCCGCTGGCGAGCCCGGCGCTCAGCGCCGAGGACGTCCTGCTGGCCGACGGCCCCGGATAGGCACTCCGGCCATGACCCGCATCTCGCCGACGTGTACGCCCCGCCTCAGCAGTGAAGGGAAGCCGATGTCCAGTCCGTCCAGCACCGACGCGCACCCCGCCCCCGTGTCGGTCGCGTTCAGCGGCCCCGACAACACCGGGAAGACCAAACAGATCGGAATCCTCGCCCGGCGCATGGGCCGGGCCGCGACCTCCGCGGGCCCGCTCGACCATCACGACCCGCGCTGGGCCGCCATCAAGGCCGGCGGCATGGCCAGCTGGTGGTTCGAGACCGGCCCGGTCGAGGAGGTCGCCGACGTCCTCGCCACTTCCTACCTCGAACGCTCCCGGCACCCCTTCTCCGCGCCCGTGCGCCTATTGGACCGGGGCATCCCCATGCTGGAGGCGTCCGTCGCCGCCACGGTCGCTGTACGGGAGGACCTGGGCGCCGAGCAGGCGGCAGACCGGGCGCGAACCCTGCTGGCCCCGTACGAGACCGACGTGCGGACTGTCGAGGAGGGCGAGCGCGCCCTCGTCCTCCTGCACTGCGACGACCCGGAGGAAGGCACCCGCCGCAGCCTGGCCCACGAGGCCACCGTCACCGACACCTACGCCGCGTTCCAGCGCCACCTCCACGAGCAGATCAACCGGCTCGTCGACGAGGGCCGCTTCCCGATGGGGATCCGCATCGGCGACCGGCCGACCGTCGCCATCCAGGACGAGGTGCGCCGGCTCCTGGCGCCCCTGCACCCGGAGGTGCCCGGCAGGGCTCTGGCCGGAGTGCACGTCACCGCGCTGGGCGGCATGTCGGAGAGCGGCAAGAGCACGGCCGGCGAGTACCTGCGTACGCAGCACGGCCACGCCCGCCTCAAGATCGGGTACCTCATCGAGGAGGCCGCCGGCCGGGCCGGGATTCACGACCCGTACAAGCTGGGGTCGATCGTGCAGGCCGAGTTGATCGTGGACGCGCTCGACCGCTTCTGCCAGGCCCACCACTTCCTCGACTCCGTCAGCATCGAGTCGCTGCACGACTTCGACTCGACCGCCGAACTCGCCCAGATGCTCGGACCCCAGCTCACCATCGCCTACCTGGACGCCTCCCAGGCCACCCGCACGCGGCGGGGCACCGCCGGGGCCCAGGACGTCATCGACCGCGACCTCGTCAAGAGCGCACGAGGTGCGGACAAGATCGCCTCCATCGCCCACGAGGTCATCGGCAACGACGGGCCGCGCCTGAGGCTTGAACGCCGGCTGGACCGCATCGCCCTCGAGCGCCGCTGGCCCGAGCACGAGCCGTCCACCATGCCGGTCAACGCCCTCGGACTCCCCGTGCACCTGGAGTCCTACCTGGCCGAGTTCCTCGACCGCACCACCGGCATGCGCCCGCTGATCGACCTGCTGGCCGTCACCGGAAGCGGTGCCCGGGGCAAGTATCAGCATGGCTGGAGCGACCTCGACATCCTGGTCGTGGCCGACGCCTCCACCCTCGACGAGATGCGCGAGATCCTCGCGGAACTGGAAGCCGAACTCGGCGGGGTGAAACTGGGCATGACCGTACTGACCCGGGCCGAGTGCCGGGCCGGCGCCGTCACCTCCCGGCTCCTCCACGTCCTCGCGCTCATCGGCAGCGGGGCACTGGTCCCCCTGTGGTCCACCCCCGGGCTGGCCCTGCCCGCTCCGGACGCGGCCACCGACGTCACGGCCAGCCTGCGCGACGGAATCCAGGCCGCCATCGAGATCCGCCGTCAGCTCCTCAAGGGAACCCCCGACCTCCGCGCCCTCTACAAGGTCACCGCGCTGCTCGCGAAGATCCAGCTCCGCTTCAGCGGGATCGAGTGCCCCTCGGACAGCGACGCCCTCACCGTCCTCCTCGACGCCGGACGGCAGGACACGACGATGGCGATCAGCGCCCGTACGGACCGATCCGCCGCCGAAGCGCTCGCCCGCATCGTCCTCCAGGCGTGGCTGGACACCCTTCCCGGGGAGACACAGTGAGCGCCCCACGGCTTGTGCCGACAACGGGCGCCTTCCACAAGCCGGTGGCGAGCCGCGAGCAGGCCGAAGCCGAGGCGAGGGGATGGGCGCGGCTCGCCTCCCGTATCGCGGTCCCGGCCCTCCACGGGCAGATCGCGTTACCGGACAGGCAGCTCCTCGCCTACGAGGACGTCTTCGCCAACGGCCGGTGCGAGCTGCTCATGGGCGACGTGATCGCCCTCGCCGACCGCGATCCGGCCGCGCGTCCCCGCTTGGACCGCCTCATGAACGGCGTGTGCGCGGACCTGCGGGCGGCGGCCGAAGAGACCGGGAAGACCGTGCCGCTGGCCGAGTGCGTCCCGGACCTCTACCTCGACCGCATCCGTCCCGGTGGCCGCCTGGACCGCTGGTACCTGCGCCGTGACCTGCCACTCGCCTTGCCTCATGCCGGTACGACCCTGACCCTCCGCGAGCTCGCCGACTTCACCCTCACGGCCAACAGCAGGCGGCTGACGCTGAACGTCGCCGCCATCATCGACAGCCTCCGTCACGCCCTGGCTCCCGACCGTGGCCGGCTCGCCGGTCTGTCGCAAGGCGACCCCACGGAACCGAACATCGCCGACCCGCTGTGCTGGCTCGACTTCGAGTTCGCCGGCCGCAACACTGTCGCGGGCGAGGCCGCCAACCTGCTCTGGTACCTGATGGCTCTGGGCGGCTGGCTCGTCCCCCGCTACCAGCCCGACGTGTACGCCCGCACTCTCCGCCTCGCCCTGCCGCCCGTGACCCGCCCGCGCATCGAGCACCTGGAGCTGCACAGGAGCAGTCGGCACATCGACGTCCGGTACTCCTGGAACACCGGCCCCGGCCGTACCGCGGCCCTCACCCGCGCCCTGGACGGTCTCTGCGGGCAGAACGGCAACGGTCTGGAGGAGATCCGCGCCTTCCTCGCCCTGCGCATCCTCGGCGTCATCCCGCCCACCCGGCTGACCGGACACGACCTCTTGCTCGTCCTGATCAAGCTCGCCGAGTGCCAGGACCCGCACACAACGCTCGGCACCTTCTTCACCACCACACCGGCCTCGCACCCCCACCCTGGTGATCGGAGCAGCAATGTCCCTGCCCCTGCTTGAGCCACCTCTCCAGACCCGGCCGCTCCAGGGCCGCAACGCCCTCGTCACCGGCGGCGCCACCGGCATCGGAGCCGAGATCGGCCGAGCGCTCGCCGCCGCCGGCGCGACCGTCGCGGTCAACCACCTCGGCCAGTCCCCCGACGTCCACGCCCTTCTCGCCGCTTTCGAACGAGCAGGCAGCCCGGGGATCGCGGTGAACGCCGACTTGACTGACCCTGGCGCCGTCCAGTCCATGGCCGACCTCGTCCGCGCCGAGATCGGACCGGTCGACATCCTGGTGAACAACGCCGGCTCCTACCCCCGCGTCGCCTGGCAGGACACCGACGAGACCGCCTGGAACTACTCCCTCGGCGTGAACCTCACCGCCCACTACCGCACCTGCCACGCGTTCACCCCCGGCATGGTCGAACGCCGCTGGGGCCGGATCGTGAACATCGGCAGCGTCAACGCCCGCGCCGGCCGGACGAACCTCGTCGCGTACAGCACCGCGAAGGCCGGACTGCTGGGCCTGACCCGCTCGCTCGCCCGCGAGCTGGGCCCGTACGGGATCTGCGCCAACACGGTCCTGCCCGGGGCCATCCAGGTCGAGGCCGAGAACGCCCTCCCCGCCCAGCACCGCGCGCGGCCCGAGGACCAGATCAAGCGCCAGTGCATCCCGCGCCGTGGCCGGCCCGAGGACGTCGCGGCCCTGGTGGCGTTCCTCGTGGGCCCCTCCGCCTCGTTCATCACGGGGCAGTCCGTTCACGTCGACGGCGGCTGGCTGCTGCACTGAGACCGTCAACAAGCAAGGAGACGAACCGAAATGATCGAACGAGTCCGCGCCGTCCTCGTCACCGCAGACGACACGATGCTGGTCATCCGCCGCACCCGGCCCGGCATCCCCGAGTACTGGGTCCTGCCCGGTGGCGGTGTCGAGCCCAGCGACGCCTCCCGGGAGGCCGCACTCCACCGGGAGATCCACGAGGAGATCGCGGGGAAGGCCGCCATCGTCCGCCTCCTCCACACGATGGAGTCCGACGACGAGCGCCAGCTCTTCTACCTCGCCCACATCGCGACCTGGTCCTTCGAGGACCGCACTGGTCCCGAGTTCAGTGCCGAGGGCCGCGGCGAGTACGCGCTGGAGGAGGTCCCGCTGACCCTGGAGGGGCTCGACGGCATCGACCTCAAGCCCGAGGAGATCGCCCACGTCCTGCGGGGAGCCATCAGCGCCGGAACTCTCGGAGTCGAGGCATCCTGAGCTTTCGAGTACGTCAACGCGCCATCAGGGTCGAGTCTCAGATGAGGCGGCCTTGATGGCGTCGCTACGTGCTACCGGCTTGGCGCCCAAAGCTCTCGGGGCAGTGTCGGGGAACGAACCGCGCCTGCGGCTGCTGGAGTCGAGCGGCGCTGCTACTGGACCAGCCGGAGCACCGGCCGCTGCTCTTGAACGCCCAGAAGGTCTCGTACCCTCTTGCTTGTCCACGCCAACTCATGAGCCAGTTGGGAAACCGATAGGCCCGCTTCCTTGGCAGCCAGCTCGAAGGCTTGTCCCAGCAGCGAAGGCTGTTCACCGGGGAAGTTCGAGACGGATTCAGCGATGAAGCCCGGCTGGCCGTCGAGAGCGCGTAGGCGCTGGTACGTCCTGCTGGCAGTCGCGTCGGAGATCAGCCCCAGCTCGCGGCATCGGTAGACGAGCGAATGGAGGGAGACCCCCCAGACCCCCCTGAGCTCGGCCAGGCGTGCAAAATCCATTCGCCGCGGCAGGAACGGAAGGATGCTGTCCTGGGGGGTCAGGAACTCGGCTGCGAAGGCGTCAGCCTCCTTCTCTTGACGGCTGTCACCAGTGGCATCACCGTGAAGCACAAGGTGGCCCAGCTCATGGGCCGCCGTGAACCGGTGCCGGTAGATGTCGTCGGCCCGGTTGGCGGTTAGAACGACGAGCGGCCGTGCTGCCCGGGTGGAGAAAGCGTCCACGCTCGCAGCGGAGGGATCACTGGCAGGCGGCATGACCACCACGATCCCGTGGGACTCCATCCGCCTCACCAGATGCGTGACAGGGCCGTCGCCGAGACCCCAGCGCCTGCGAAGCTCGCGGGCTGCGGACACGGGGTCGGTGGACAGCTCCTCGCCGGGATGGACCTCCCCACCAGCGAAGCCGGGCAGATCGACGAGAGGCAACTGGATCCGCTGTTCCAGCGCGTACGTGAGCTCCCAAATCTGCTCCGCGAAGGCGAGCGCACGCTCTCGCTGAGACTTCGGCGTGCTGCGCAGGCTCCGGAAATGGGCCATGGACGCGTCGAGCCGATTGGCCGGCCTTCCCAGCAGGAAGAACGTCACCGGAACCCCGAGGATCTCCGCGAGCCGGGGGATCAAGTCAGGACGCGGTTTCGACACCCCCGTCTCGTACTGACCCACAGCGGCAGGCGTCACCCCGAGCTGGACAGCCACGTCCTTCTTCGTCATCTCAGCCAGACGACGAGCTTGGGTCAGCCGGGTGGGATCGAAGCCGTCGGAGATAGCACGCGGCGTGGTGCCTCGTTCTTCCGTACCGGGGATGAGGTCTTGCTTAGTGGGTCGCATCGTCTTCGCTGGTCTGGTCCTCGACAGGTTCTGCCTCGGTCTGCACGGGGACGTGCAGAGCCTGGTCCGAGGCGGTACGAGAGGACAGCGTAAGGGTGGGTTGGATTCCGTCGGCGAAGCTGGTGTGTGCCGTGACCTGGTTCGGCATGCTGATCGGTCGCAGCGTGTACGAGGTGACCTCCTGAGGCAGGTGAAGCGGCTCGGGATCGGTGGCCCACTCCAACCGCCGGTTCATCCCGAGCGCCGCAATGCCCCAGTACGCCTCAAGGAGCTCGGAGGCGTTGCAGGCGAAGGGCACAAGAATCAGCTGGGTGCCCTGCGGGACCGTCGCCAGAGCGCCGCGCGGCTCGGCGGTCGGGACGGTCGGCCCGAAGTCGAGATCGAACGGATCCTGGATGTGCTTCGGCGCCGGCGCGAACGTGAAGAGCTCCTGCACCAACCGGGACTCACTGGGGATGCGCGCGCTACGGACGTCTGACTTGGTCTTGGAGTACCGGAACGGGTAAATCAGCCCGTTGCCGATGAGCATCAGCTCGTAAGAGAACTGGAACGGCTTAACTGCACGGGCGCCAGGCACCTTCTTGAGCTCGTCCTGAAGCCGCTCGTACTGGTTCTCGTATCGGCTGGTCCCGTAGACGCGGGTGGTGCGGGATGAGGCTTGTTCCTGTGCGGCCTGCGCGTTGGCCTGCATGTTGCGAAGGCCCTGCCCGACGCGGCGGCGGGCATCTGCTGCGTGCTCGCCGAACACGTCGGTCGTCCACGACGACGAAGGCATACTCATGCGGACGACTCCTCGGGTCGGACTACGCATCGAAGCATTCCAGTGCGGCCCTGACTTTAGTTGGTGTCAGAGAATTTGCACAACTACTTTGGTGTTCGGCGTGTCTGCTGCCGGTTCGTCACGGCACGGTACCCAGATGGACCCGGGCGCGAGAGGCGTCAGGCGGATTCTTGCTGGGACCCGGTAACCCCGGCCACCGGCTGCCCGTTTGGCACGCCATGAAGAAGATCATCTCTGTGGCTGCCCTGACCCTTGCGAGCCTCGCGCTGGCCGCGCCCGCCCACGCCGACGACAACGACAACGACAACGACAACGACAACGACAACGACAGCAACTTCGGGCCCGGCATCAACGCCGCCAACAACTGGAACTTCAGCGCTGCCGCCGTCTGTTTCCAGGAGCTGGCGGTCGTTCCTGTCGGGGGTACCTGGACCGGCAACCACGTCAATCACTGCGTCAACGGCAATGTCCTGGACCACCCCAACGGCTGACCGAAACACCTGCCTCCAAAGAGCCGGTTGTTGTGTTCACTCGGTGAACGAGGAGGGCGTTCACCGAGTGACCACCCCGGCTGTTCACTGCGTGAACACGAGGATGCGTACCCCGGGATGTCCCCGCATCACCGGCGCCTCGACGGGGACGTCGGCTGCGCGGCTCGTGGCGTGGCTGGGACGTAGACAGCTTGGTCCGGCCTGGCCGCCTTGCTGCGCGAGGGCTTCTCCGCTGCCCGTTCCGGCAGGCGTTTCAGGCGCCAGGTGAGGACTTCGCTGAGCTCCGTGGCGGTGTCGAGTTCCCGGTGGCGGGCGGCTCGGGCGAGGATCTTGGCGGGGTTGTGGCCGGGGGTGGTGGCGTCGTTGAGGGTGGCGGCAAGGGCTGGCCAGCCGGGTTCGGCGAGGATTCGCTCGGCCAGGTCGGGCAAAGCTTGGCGTACCGCGGCGGCCTGTCGGTTCAGTTGCCACTGGGCGAGTTGCCGGCCCTGGTGGTGGAGCGCGGCGAGGGGTTCGGTGGCTGCGGCCCGGTAGGCGACGCGGAGGTGGGCGGCGGTCTGGCGGGCGGCTTCGTCCTGTTGGTGGTGGTCGCGGGCGCGGTGCCAGTGCTGTGCGGCGATGACCGCCAGGAGGAGGGCGTCGAGGACGGTCGCGAGGAGGGCTCCGTCCTTCGGGGTGGGTTCGCGCAGGATGGCTTTCACTGCTCGGCGGGTGGCGTGGGCCTGCTCGTGGCGGGCGCGGATGTGGGAGCGGCTGGCTCGCTCGAACGTGGCGGCGGCCTGTCCGAGCTGGGGGCGGAGGTCGGCGGGCGCGATCATCGGCAGGGCGTCGAGGGCTTCGGCGAGGACCGTGATGTGGGCCTGCCCGGCTTCGTCCGCACTGCTGGAGAGTCGGTCGGGCAGCGCGTCGATGGCCTCGGCGAGTGGGCGCCAGGCGGTGGCCTCGGGCGGGACTGTCAGGCTGGTAACGGTCGGTGTCAGGCGTTCGGCGATCTTGGGGTAGGAGAGGTCGGGGGCGAGGGTGGAGCCGGAGAACCATACGGGCTCGCCCTGGGCGTTGGTGTCGTCGGCGAGGGCGACCTTGTAGCCGCGGACGTCCCCGGAAGGGAAGTGCTGGACGTCGACGAGGGCGCCGGCGCCCTCCAGGATTCGGAAGAACTCCTCGGTGTTCGTGGCCGCCGAGACCGCGGTGCGGGCGATGGTGCGCAGGCGTTCGCGGGCGGTCCGGGTGTTGCCGGTACGGCTCGCCTTCTCCTGCTCGGCGCGGGTGGGGCGTTTGGCGGCGGTGCGGTCGCCGCGCGGGACCTGGCGGAGTCCGTACTCCTTCTCGATGGCGACGAGTTCCTTGTCGGCGCGCAGGAAGTCGTTCCAGTGGCGAGGTGGGCGGAGGTCGCCCCGGACCTTGGTGGCGACGATGTGGATGTGGTCGTCGGCGTGGCGGACAGCGACCCAGCGGCAGGCGTCGGGGTCGCCGACCGGGGCGATGCCGGTGGCGTCGAGGACGCGGCGGGCGATGGTGGCCCACTCGTCGTCGGTCAGGTGGCGGTCTTCGGGGGCGGCGCGGATCGAGCAGTGCCAGACGTGGTTCTTCGGCGCCTTGTGGCCGGCCTGCTTGACCCGCAGGTCGAGGACGGCGGTGAGCTGGGCGAGGGTGGCGTCGGGGTCGCGGCCGGGGTCAGGGACGAAGTCCTCGAAGGCGACGACGAGGTGGGGGTCGGTGTGCTCGTTGGCGCGGCCGGGCCCGTAGAGGTAGTTCAGGACCCCTCGGGTCTTGTGGCCGGGCTTGACGATGTTCGCGATCAATCAGGCCGCCCAACGGTTCATGGCCGCCACATCGGCGGCAGCGTCGACGGTTTTGACCGCGTCCTGCACCAAGGCCACGAGCCGTCCGGCTTCGGCGAGCACGGCTGTGTCCACAGGGTGTGTGGCGCCGCCTTCGTTGAGGCGCTTGGCGATCTGGTTCACGTTCCTGCCGATGCGGGAGACCTGCTCGCGTAGGGCGGCGTACTCGTCGATCAGGTCGTCGGTGGCGGTGCGTTGCTCGGGCAGGGCGAGGTCGCCGTTCAGGTGGGCCATGACGATGGCGCCGACGAGGTGCGCGCCGGCCAGGTTGTGGCGGTGGGCCTCGGCGAGGATCGCCTGCTTCTCGTCGACGCTGTAGCGGACGTCGACACGCTCTTTGCGCTGGACGTCCTGGCGGGCGCGGCGGCGGGCGACACGGTGCAGCGCGGCTTCGTCGGCCGCGCGCACACGCCCTGTCCCCGGTGCGCCCTCGCGCCGGGGACCCGCCTCCGCCACCCCCGGGGTGGAGGCTTCTGCGTTGGACCGGCCCTTGGACGGTCCAACGCCATACCTTGCTCCGCCCGGGGCTGGGGTGGTCGTCGAGCGGTGGGCGGTTTCGAGGGGAGTGGGAACGGACTGTTCGTGCATGTGCGGGCCTTCGTGCGGTGCGGCTGGCGGGGAGGGAAGTGGTGCTCGCCCTGGGGTATTTCCGGGGCGAGCGGCAAGTTGCGGACGGGCTCGGGCCTATGCGGCGTCGGCTTGGGGGCGGTCGAGTTCGGCCTGGAGGAAGTCCTTGACCTGGTCGAGGCGTTCACGGCCGACGCCGAGTCGCTTGTCGCGGATGGCCTTCTCGACGTTGCGGCGGGATACCCGGCCACCACGTCCCAGGGGTGCTGTGCGTCCGATCTCGACCGCCTGCTCGAAGGTGGCGCTCGGTTTCTGCCCGCGATCTGTGGCGGGCGGCATTGGGGGTTGAGCCACTTGCTCGGCGGGGAGCTGGGCCGCGTACTTGTCGGCCGTCGGTTCGCTTGTGACTGCTGCGCCACCTTCCGGAGCCGTGGCCGCCACGTCATGGCGGCCCTCGTCAGTCGGCTCCGTGTGCGTGGGGCGGCGTTGGACGAGGAGGTAGAGGTGGACGGCGCCGGCGAGGGCGAGTGGGGCGATGGCGGAGATGGCGCCGACGGTGATGTCGTCGAGGGCGAGGCGGCCGTGGGGGTTCTGCTGGTTGAGGCGGACGGCGTGCAGGACGTTGGCCCAGATGCTGGTGATGGTGGCGGCGCCGACCAGGCCCCAGACGTACAGGCGGGACCACAGGGACGCGGCGTGCAGGACGAGGAGGGCGCCGATGCCGATGGCGATGAAGCCGTCGATCACGAGGGGGAAGGCGTAGGTGAGCGCCGGGTGGATGTGGCTGGCGGCGGCCATTTGGCGAAGGGCGTCGTACGAGAGCGCGAAAGCGGCCGCTGCGAGGAGGGCCACGCCCGCGCGGATCAGGAAGGAAAGGGAGAAGAGCCGTGTGAGGGTGCTGAACGAAAGCAAGGGGAGGGAGCTCCATGAGGCAGGTGGAAGGTGGGTTCGGCCGTGGCGGCGGTGACCTGTCGCCACCCGTCGCATGCCTGGTCAGATCAGGTACGGGTCAGGTGGGTGACATCGGGTCGACCCGTCACACACGGGGCGACCCGTCCCGGTCCTGACCTGCGAGGGGACAGGTCGGGACGGGTCGCGGCGGGTCAGGCGCCGGTCGTGGGACCCGGCAGGAGCAGCGGTTCGGCGGTGGCCGGTGCGGTGGGTTTGGGGCAGTAGCGCGCCCAGGCGTCGGTGAACTGCTCGCGGGCGAAGCCCCTGGCCTGGAAGCCGTCGGGGAAGCGGTGGCTGGCCGCGCTGATGCCGTAGTCCTTCAGCAGGATCTGCATGCCGCGCGCGGTCAGGCCCTTGTCCTTGTACTCCGGCCAGGGCGACTCGCTGTCGTCGTTGAGGATGCCGAGCAGGCGGCCGGTACGGAGCAGGGCCGGGTTTCCTTCGGAGGCGAAGGCGCGGCGGATGTCGCTGAGGAGGCGGATGTTCAGGGCGCTGTTGTCCTGATCCTGCTCGGCCTCGTGCTTCGTCATGGCCAGGCACGCGGCGCGGGCGGCTACGGGCCAGGTGCCGCCGGCGAGGTCGGCGACCGCGACCAGCGGCTGCCAGGTGTCGGCGGCCCGGTCCTCCACCGGCATCGCCGGGGTGAGGTCCATCGCCGTGTCGTGGAGCGGTCCGAGCCAGGCCACGAGCCGGTCCCGTACGGCGTGCAAGGCGGGGGTGTCCCGCACGGTGCGGAACTCGGCGACCCTCTCGCCCGGCCCCCGGCGCCGCATCCGGATCACGACCGACCGGTCCATGATCGTGTCGGGCAGGTCCCCGATCCCGGCGAGGGCGGCCATCGCGAAGGTCGGGAACTTCGCCACCTCGTGGTTCGGGCCGGAGACCCGCAGGGTCGGACGGTTGCGCTGGTGGCCGGCGTTGAGCAGGCCGCGCATTTCCTCGTTCTTCTCCGCGACCTTGGCCGAGCCGAAGAGGGTGTCGGCCTCGTCGACCAGGAGTGTCGGCGGGGTGTCGGTGATCGACCGGAACACGGCGGCAGCTGAGGCGTTGACCGTGATCAGCGGGTCGTGGACGGTCTCGGTGACCACGTCCAGGAGGCGGGACTTGCCGCACCGCTTCGCGGGGCCGACGACCGCGAGACGCGGGGCGTGCTGCCAGGCGGTCTGCAGGTGCGTGGCCGCCACCCACAGGGTGACGGCGTCCAGCGCCTCCGGCGAGGGCAGGATCACGAACTTCGCTATCTGCCGTCGGAGTTCGTCCAGGAACATCGATCCGACGGTCAGCTCGGGGGCCTCCTCCCCCACGGGCTCGTTCACCCGGGCGCCCTCGGTGCCGTCGGCGGCGGGAGGTCGGCCTGCGTACTCGCCGGGCTTGCCCCGGACGGCGATCGGCGGCCACTCCGGCTGGTCGGGGGCGGAATGGAATGGGGTTTCGCGATGTTCCACGGGGCAGCTCCTCGTCTGGTGGTGGCGGGCTCGCACGCCCGTGCCGCCGGGTTGGTTCTTCCAGGGCCGTTCGGGGTTGCTCGGGCCTCCGGTATCTCACCGCCGGGGGCCCTTCTCCTTCTCGCGGGCAGCAGGCCCGGCGAGGGAACACGGACGGTACGTCCACGCCGGGCAGCAGTCCAGCGAATCTGTGTCAGCTCAGCGCAGAACCGTCTGCTAGCTTCTTCCGCCCTCAAGCGGCCAGCCCCAACAGGCCGAGCAGGTCGGCCGTCACCACGCGGTACGCGTTCCCCAGCCGCAGGACCTTGCACGGATACTCGCCCCGCTTCGCCAGCTCATACCCCTTGCTCCGCCCGAGACCCAGCGCACGGTTGCCTGTATCCAGGTCAACGGCCACCGGCAGGGCCAGAAGCTCCTCCCGGCTCATGCCCTTCGGACCGGCTTCCGCGATGTCGTCGCGCACGCGGCACCCCCTCTCGTCACAGCCCACGGCGAACACGACTCTCGCGTCCGGCTCCAGGCCAGCAAGAACCATGATGGGGAAGCTACTGTGTCTGCATGACACAGAGCGATATGGACGATGAGGCGGACGACTTCCCCGAGTGGGTGGACCGGGTCAAGGCCAACGTGGCCGGCGAAGTCCGGAGAAGACGGAAGGAGATGGGATGGAGCGCACAGGACCTGGCGGACCGCTGCGAGGAGCTGGGGCACCCCATCCCGCGCAACGTGATCGCCAACATGGAGTCCGGCCGCCGCGCGGTCCTCCCCCTGGTGGACGTCATCGTCCTGGCCGCCGCCCTGGAGACCTACCCGGCCCACCTGATCTTCCCGGTCGGCTACGTCGAGGAGACCCAGGAACTCCCCTTCCAGAGACTCGTTCCGACCTGGGACGCCCTGCGGCGCTTCACCGGCGAGACAGAAGTACCCGGGCATGACGCCGGCCTCGTCCCCGACTTCGAACGCCACGCCAGCCTCGTCCGCACCGCCCTCGCCTCCCTCGAAGAGGAAGAGCACGCCCGCTTCGCGGCCAAACAGGCCACCAGCCGCGCCCAACGCGAGGAAGCCGAACGCAAGCGGACCGCCTACGCCGACCAGGCCATCTCCGCCAAGTACAGACTCCGCCACCTTCGCCGCGAACTCCGCGAAGACGGCGCCACCCCACCCGACCTGCCCGCCGCCCTGAGCGACGTCGACCCACCCGAACCCGAAACCGACACCACCCCGGAGGAACGCCTTTGAAAGGCTCCACCCACCGCCGCTGCTACTGCCGCGACCCCAAGACCGGCAAGCCGCTCGGCAAGAACTGCCCGAAGCTCTCCACCCGCAAGCACGGCTCCTACTCCATCCGCCAGGAACTCCCGCCGCGCAAGGATGGCACCCGCCGCTCCTTCAGCCGCGCCGGCTACGACACGCTCAAGGACGCCCAGAGCGACCTCGACCACGTCCGCGCCCTCCTCGGCCTCGCCGAATCCGACGATCCGGAGGGGCTGGCCTCCATCGCCACGCTCCTGGAGACCATCGCGGCCGAGAAGGCGCCCCTGCCAGACATCGAGACCACCCGGCGTCGCCTCAGCCACGGGATCGACCTGGCGAGCAGGCTCACCATCGGCGACTGGCTGGACATGTGGCTGGCCGCTAAGAAGGGCCGCCAGAGCGCCATCAGCCGCGACGAGAGCAACATCCGCGTCCACCTGAAGCCGCGCATCGGCCACATGCGGCTTGACCGCCTCCGCGTCTCCCACCTCTCGGAGATGTTCGAGGCCATCGCCGAGGCCAACGTCGAGATAGCCGAGGCGAACCTCGCCCGCCGCAAGGCGATCGAGGAGCTCTCCCGGATTCCGTGGAAGGGCCGCGATCACCGCGCCCGCCGCAAGGCGATGAAGGCGGCCATCGCCGAGATGGAGCCGTACCGCCGGATCGTTGGTCCCGCCACTCGCCATCGCGTCCGCTCCACCCTGCGTGCCGCGCTGAACTCCGCGATCGCCCAGCAGCTGATCACCTTCAACCCGGCCGCCCACGTCGAGCTGGAAGCGGGCAAGCGTCCCAAGGCGCTCGTATGGACAGTGGAGCGCGTCCTGGAGTGGCAGCGGACCGGCGAGCGGCCGTCGCCCGTCATGGTCTGGACTCCGGAGCACACCGGCCTCTTCCTCGACCACGCCGCCGACGACCGGCTGTACGCCCTCTTCCACCTGATCGCGTTCCGCGGGCTCCGGCGCGGCGAGGCGTGCGGGCAGAAGTGGACCGCACCCACCTCGACGCCGGCCTCATCACCGTCGCCACACAGCTCGTCGTCGACGGCTGGGAGGTCTACGAGGACGACCCCAAGACCGACGCGGGCGCGCGGACCATCGCCCTGGACTCCGACACGGTCGAGGTCCTGCGCCGCCACCGCGCCCAGCAGGACGCGGACCGCGAGAAGTGGGACACCGCCTGGGTGGAGACCGGCCGCGTCTTCACCCGAGAGAACGGCGAACTCCTCCACCCCGCGAACGTCACCCGCCGCTTCATCGAGCTGTACGAGGAGATCGGCCTCCCGCCGGTCCGGCTCCACGACCTCCGCCACGGAGCGGCCACCCTCGCCCACGCGGCCGGCGCCGACCTCAAGGCCATCCAGGAGATGCTCGGCCACTCCTCGATCGCCGTCACGGCGGACACCTACACGAGCCTGCTTCCCGAAGCGGATCTTGCGATCGCGGAGGCCACCGCCCGCCTCGTCCCGCGCGCACGCACCTCGTACACCCCACACGCCGCCGTGCCGGATCGTGCCGGTCTCTCGGAGGAAACGCCGGGTGCTGCCACGCCGTCCGCTCACGCACCGCGCACGCAAACGGCCCCGGACGAGGAGTCCGAGGCCGTGCAGGGCGCCTCCTGGGGAAGAAATCCCACGTCAGCGACGCCTAGCGCAGAGCCCCCTGTCGGGTTCGAACCGACGACCCCCGCTTTACAAGAGCGGTGCTCTGGCCAGCTGAGCTAAGGAGGCAGCGAGTGCAGTGTATCCAACGCCGCCCGGACGACGGTCGGAAATCTCACGGCCTCTGGAGTACTGACAGATCGGGCACGGCCAGGTAGCGTCACTTGCAGTTCACCCAGGTGGACTAGACCTCAATCCTTCCTTTACTCGGATCGTCCGGCACGTTCCTGCCGGTGAAGGGACACATCACCATGGCTTCCGTCACTTTCGACAAGGCGACCCGGATCTACCCCGGTGCCACCAAGCCCTCCGTCGACCAGCTCGAGATCGAGATCGCCGACGGCGAGTTCCTCGTCCTCGTCGGCCCCTCCGGCTGTGGCAAGTCGACCTCCCTCCGCATGCTCGCGGGTCTCGAGGACGTCAACGCCGGCTCCATCCGCATCGGTGACCGCGACGTCACGCACCTGCCGCCGAAGGACCGGGACATCGCGATGGTGTTCCAGAACTACGCGCTGTACCCGCACATGACCGTCGCCGACAACATGGGCTTCGCGCTCAAGATCGCCGGCGTCAACAAGGCCGAGATCCGCGCCAAGGTCGAAGAGGCCGCGAAGATCCTCGACCTCACCGAGTACCTGGACCGGAAGCCGAAGGCGCTCTCCGGTGGTCAGCGTCAGCGTGTCGCCATGGGTCGCGCCATCGTGCGTGAGCCGCAGGTCTTCCTCATGGACGAGCCGCTGTCGAACCTCGACGCGAAGCTCCGTGTCTCGACCCGTACGCAGATCGCCGGTCTCCAGCGCCGTCTGGGCATCACCACGGTCTACGTCACCCACGACCAGACCGAGGCCCTCACCATGGGCGACCGCGTCGCCGTGCTGAAGGACGGTCTGCTCCAGCAGGTCGACTCCCCGCGCAACATGTACGACCGTCCCGCCAACCTCTTCGTCGCCGGCTTCATCGGCTCCCCGGCCATGAACCTGGTCGAGGTCCCGATCACCGACGGCGGCGTGAAGTTCGGCAACAGCATCGTCCCGGTCTCCCGCGACGCCATCGCCGCCGCCTCCGCCAACGGCGACACCACGGTGACCGTCGGCATCCGCCCCGAGCACTTCGACGTGCAGGGCTCGGAGAGCGACCAGGGCCTGGCCGTGACGGTCAACGTCGTCGAGGAGCTCGGCTCGGACGGCTTCATCTACGGCTCCACCCGCGTCGGCGGCGAGGACAAGGACGTGGTCGTCCGCGTCGGCGGCCGTGACGTGCCCTCCAAGGGCTCCACGCTGCACGTCGTCCCGCGCGCGGCCGAGCTGCACGTCTTCTCCACCTCCACGGGCGCGCGCCTCAGCGACTGACCCGAGGAGCCTGGCCCGAGGAGTCTGACTCGAAGAGCCTGGCGCGAAGAGCCTGGCGCGAAGAGCCTGGCGCGAAGAGCCTGACTCGAAGAGCCTCGCAGAACGGCCCCGCATCTCTTGCAGATGCGGGGCCGTTCGCCTAAGACGTCCAAGTCGTGGTTTACCGCGGAAAACCCCGGCATTCAGGGCCCGCCCCCAGGCCCCGCGTCAACACGGAATTCGAAAAGCCGCCTCGAACCATCCCCCGCGAGAGTGACTAAATGTCGCCATATCACTACCGGCCGCTACGCTCGCCTGCGTGACCCACACTGCCCGCCGAATCGGCCGCTCTCTCGCCCTCGTCCTGCCCGTCGTCCTGGTGCTCTCGGGAACGCTCGCGGTGTCCGCCGTTCCGTGGGCCGGCCAGGACTCCACCACCCAGCTGACGGCCTCCTCCTCCGAGGTCTCCGTCCGCGCCAAGTCCCGTGCCCCGCAGGATATTCTCCGCGACCAGCTCCTCGCAGAGCTTCAGGAGAAGGACCCCGGCACGGCCCTGACGCACCTCCAGCGCGAGGTGGAGAACCGGCCCTCGATCGCCAAGCACTGCATCTCCATCGCCCGCGCCCTCGGCCGCGCCGCCGTCGAGCACTACGGCCCCTCCCGCGCCCAGTCCTTCTCCCGCCCGGTCTGCGACACCTCGTACGCGACCGGCGTCATGCGCGCGAGCTGAGCACCGTCGCGTATCCGGCCTTCGGGCGTACGGGGCGCCTATCGTTCCCCGTATGCACACCTATCCGACGCAGGCCGTGGTCCTGGCGGGCGGCCAGGGCTCGCGGCTGCGCCCCTACACCGACGACCGCCCCAAGCCGATGGTCGAGATCCCGGGCACCGGGACCCCGATCATCGGCCATCAGCTCTCCTGGCTCGCCGCCGAGGGCGTGACCGACGCCGTCGTCTCCTGCGGCCACCTCGCCGAGGTCCTCCAGGAGTGGCTCGAAAGCGCCGACCTCCCCCTCAAGGTGACCACGGTCGTCGAGTCCGAGCCCCTGGGCCGCGGTGGCGGCCTCAAGTACGCCGCCGCGCATCTGCCCGCGCCGGACCGGTCCTGGTACGCGACCAACGGCGACATCTGGACCCGCTTCTCGCTGCGCGAGATGGCCGCGTTCCACGACGAGCGGGACGCCGTCGCGACGCTGGCCCTCGCCCGCCCCCGCATCCCCTGGGGCGCCGTCGAGACCGACACCTTCGGGCACATCACCGACTTCATCGAGTCGCCGCCGTCGCCGTACCTCATCAACGCCGGCGTGTACGTCTTCTCCGCCGCCTTCACCGAGCTCCTCCCGGACCTCGGCGACCACGAGCGGACCACCTTCCCCCGGCTGGCCCGTGAGCGGCGCCTGGCGGGCTTCCCGCTGCCCCAGGGGGCGTACTGGCGGGCCATCGACACGGCCAAGGACCTCACCGAGGCCGCCAAGGAGCTTGCCGCCCAGCGGGCCTGACCCCGGGGAGTACGAGCCCGAGTACGGGGACGGGAACTCGTGCACGTACGAGGAGGGCGGCGCCGCTTCCGTGCGGTGCCGCCCTCCTCGTACGTGTCGCGCCCCTCGGCCTCAGCCCAGCAGGCCGCCGATCGGGTTCCGCGCGCCGCCCGTCGTCGAGCCGCTCTCCGTCGGGGTGCTGCCGCCCGTCGAGCCCGTGGACCCGGTCGAGCCGCCGCTCGACGTGCCGCCGGTGCTCGTCGGGGCGTCGCTGGTGGACGGCGGGGGCGCCGGCTTCGACTGCGTCGGCGGGCGGCTGGTGGTGGAGCCGGTGCTGCTGCCCTGCGTGGCCGTCGGGCGCTGCTCCTGCGTACGGGTCGACTCCTGGGTCGTCTCGGTCGGCCGGGTCGCCTCCTCGGTCTCCTTGCGCTCCGCGGCGGCCTCGGTCGTCGCGGAGGTCGCGGCGGGCTCGGGCTCGCTGGAGGCGCTCCTGGACGGGGCGCGGCGCGGCGGCTCGGTGGGGAGCGGCCGGCCGGGGAGGTGGTTGATCGGGTCGTCGTTGGGGCCGGGGACGGTGACCATCTCGGTGGAGCGGACGGCGCCGCCGAGGACGGAGCCGATGAGGAGGGTGAGGCCGACGACGACGGAGGCGAGGAGGGTGCTGCGGCGGGTGACGCGGCGGCGGAGGTCCCAGAGGTCGGCGCGGGGGCCGAGGGTGCGCCAGGCTTCTCCGGCGAGGCGGCCGTCGAGGGAGTAGACGGGGGCGCCGGCGATGATCAGCGGGGACCAGGCGGCCAGGTAGATGATGTCGGCGGAGTCGTAGACCGGGACGGTCTTCCAGCTGACGGTGAGGATCAGCGCGGCGGAGAGCAGGGCGCCGACGACGGCGGCCACGCGCTGCCAGAGTCCGAGGACGGTGAGGACGCCGACGACGACCTGGAGGAAGGCGACGGTGAGTCCGGCGCCGACGGGGTGCTGGAGTGCGAAGTCGCGGAGCGGTTCGGCGAGGGCCCACGGGTGGAGCGAGTTGAGCCACTTCACCATGGAGCCGCGTTCGCCGCCGTCGAAGTAGACGGGGTCGCAGAGCTTGCCCATGCCCGCGTAGATGGAGATGAAGCCGAGGAAGACGCGGAGCGGGAGGAGGACGACGCCGAGGTTCATCCGGCGGCCGGGGTAGTAGGCGTGCCGGACGGAGTCGTGCGCCTGGCGCCGGCCCGCGCGGCCTTCGGCGGTGCCGCCCTCGTACGGTCCGGGGGTCTCCGGCCGGAGCTCGTACACGTCGTCGTACGCGCCCTCGGCGCGGCGCATCGGCGGCAGCAGCGGTCCGGCGGCCTCGGCGGGCACGACGGGGGTGGGCATGGTGTCGTCGACGCGCGGGATGGCCTGGGTGGCGCCCGCGTCGAGGCCACCGTGGCCGTCGTTTCCGCCGAGCGCTCCACCATGTGCGGCGCGTCCGGCGTGTCCCACGGACGGTTCGAGCGTGGAGACGGAGGATTCGCGTACGGCCTGGAGGAGGCCGGTCGCCCCCGGTGCGGACTTTCCGGTCCACACGACGGGGCGACGGCGCGGGGCACCCGCCCCCGCCACGGCTCCCGCTCCGGCTGCCGCGCCCGCTCCGGAGAAGGCGGCGACGCGCGGGCCTCCGGCGAACGCCGGCGTCTGGACGGGCGCGAGCCGCACACGGAAGCTGGCGTGGTTCACGATCACCTGGGCGGGATCGGAATCCACCTTGACCATGCTCAGCGAGGGCTGATCGTCGAACCCCGGCCGGGGCGTTCTGGTGTCCACACTCATCTAACCGAGTGATCTGGGTTTAGGACACTGCCTTGACAGCTCGCAAATGTCCGAGACCCGTCAAGATCAACGACGCCGGGGAGGCGGCGCCCGGAGGAACGTTTGTTCGCTGGCGGGCCGTCAGTTTACTTTGAGGGCCGCGTGATGCGAGTCGAGGGGAGCGACAGCATGGCCAGCCCTATTCAGCACGGCCCGGACGGTCACACCGATCCGGCGACTCCGGAACAGGTCCCGCGGCAGCGGGACCTGGAACCGGCGAGGCCGACGAGAGCGGATCCGGAACCGGCGGGACAGGCTCCGGGACCAGCGGGACCGGCTCCGGGACCGGCTCCGCAGCCGGTGCGGCGGGACAACCAGCTCGTCTTCTCGGACCTGACCCATTACCCGGTCATGGCCCAGGCCCTCGACAACAAGTGGCTCCCGACGGAGCTGGCCGAGGGCCGGCAGGAGACGAACGCTCCGAGGAAGGCGCCCGGAGCCGTCGCCGCCGCCTCCGCCGAGCTGCGCCGCTCACTCGTCAACAGCGGGACCCTGGTGGTCAACCGGGCCTTCTTCGTCAACAACGAGGCCCTGTACGCGAACTTCGTCCCGCAGGCGGAGCCGGCCGACCGCAAGGCGTTCGCGCAGCTCCTGAACGACCGTGCGATCGTCCCGTACCTGCTCAGGGAGCGGGACGGCACCGAGGACTTCGCCTTCGCGCACGACGTGGTCGCCGGGCGTGCCTGGCGGCGGCTGATCACGGAGGAGTCCGACCCGGGTCTCGTGCGTCTGGACTGGGACGAGGAGGCGAACCGGGCGGTCACCGAGCGCATGGGCCGGCGCTTCACCCGGCAGCTGCCCGGGCTGAAGTGGCTGAACCCCCAGGAGCTCGCGAACGACCTCGGGATTCCGGTGGAGCTGGCCACCTCCATGGGCAGCGGCATCCTGCAGTCCATCCTCACCTGGGCGGGCTCCCAGGACCACACGGCCAACATCACCCGAGACGCGGTCTACCAGGAGTTCCTCACGCGCCCTGGCACCGATCCTCACCTCGGCCTGCTGCGGGACGGCGCCGAGATCGTGCCGACGAAGCAGCTGATCGACCTCATGTACAACGTGGGGCTGCCCGATGCGAGCGGGCTCGTCGCACTGACGCCGCCGGGCTCGCCCCCGCGCCGCACGCTCCAGGAAGACGTCTCGCCCCGGACGCAGGACCCGGAGGCGGTCGGCCTGCTGATCCGGAACCTGGTCGCCGATTCCCTGCACCGGGCGGTCGACGGCCCCAACTCGTACGCCGGTCTGTCGCTCGCCGACATCATCACCCTGCGGGAGACCGGCGAGTGGAACGCGTACGTGGCATCGCTGGACGCGTTCCTCCACGACAGCTTCCGGGGCGGACGCATCCCGGATCCGGACGAGTTCTCGGAGCGCACGGCCACGATCGCCCGGGACCACGCCCGCATGCTGAGGACGGCGCGCCGGGCCAGCCGCTCGGGCCAGGGCTTCGCCCGGGAGATCACCACGATGCTGGTGCTCGAGTCGGGTGGGGTGGCGCTCCAGATCGCGAGCGGCGAGGAGGTGTCCCTGATCTCGGGCACGGTGCAGATGCTGACGGCGGTGGGCGGGGCGCTGAGCGTCCGCCTGGAGTTCTGGGACAAGGCCGCCCGGAACCGGCGCTCCGGCCTCGGACACTCGCTGACATTGCCGACGCTCCGGCTGGGCAACCTGAAGAAGGACTGGGAGACCATCCTGGCCGTGTACGGCGGTCCCGTCGTCGAGACCGGGCAGGCTCCCCGTCAGGGTGGTCAGGCCGACCAGCAGGCCCGGAACAGCTAGCGGCAAGCACGTGTCCGGCGCGCCCGCAGGATCCGAAGGGGAAAGACCATGAACGGGGACCCGGTGCGGCGGTACGACCTGCTGCGCGGCGAGCGGCCGGAGTTGTTCCGCAACGAGCCGGGCGGGATCGAGATCCTGACGGACCCGGCCTCCGTCGAGGCCGCCGGCGGGGTGGTGTACCAGGACCCGTACATGCTGCTCGTACGGGACGCGGTGCGCTTCCCCGACGGCCGTACCGGTACGTACATCCGCTCGGTGAGCGCGGCCGGCGCCCCGGGGAGTGCGATCCTGCCGCTCCTGGGCGACCGGATCGTGCTGATCGAGCACTACCGGCATGCCACGCGGTCCTGGCACTGGGAGATCCCCCGCGGCTTCGGCACGGCGGGGCTCACGGGCGAGGCGAACGCGGCCAAGGAGCTGGAGGAGGAGATCGGGGCGCGGGTCCGGGAACTGCTCCCGCTCGGTTCCCTGCACCCCGATTCGGGGCTGACCGGCGACCGGGTGCTGCTGTTCGCGGCCCGGATCGACTCGGTGGGGAGCCTTGAGGTCGCCGAGGGCATCCGCGGCGTGCTGACGCTGCCGTTCGCGGAGGCCGAGTCCATGATCGCCGACGGGCGGATCACGGACGGTTTCACCATCGCCGCCATGACCCGCGCCCGCCTGGCAGGCCTGACGGCCTGAGGCGGGCGCGGGGTACAGCGGGTCGGCTGACGCCGTGGGGCGTTACGCCATGCGGCGGCGGGCCGCCTCGTACAGCACGACACCGGCGGCGACACCGGCGTTGAGCGACTCGGCGCCGCCCGGCATCGGGATGCGGACGAGGAAGTCGCAGGTCTCGCCGACCAGGCGGGACAGGCCCTTGCCCTCGGAGCCGACGACGATGACGACCGGGCCGCCCAGCTCCTCCAGCTCGTGGACGTCTCGGTCACCGTCGGCGGCGAGGCCGACGACCGTGACACCGGCCTTCTGGTACTGCTCCAGGCAGCGCGTCAGGTTGGTGGCGCGGGCGACCGGGGTACGGGCGGCGGTGCCGGCCGAGGTCTTCCACGCACCGGCGGTCATGCCGGCGGCGCGCCGCTCGGGCACGACCACACCGTGACCGCCGAAGGCCGCGACGGAGCGGACGACGGCGCCGAGGTTGCGCGGGTCGGTGATGCCGTCGAGGGCGACGATCAGCGGGTCCTCGTGGTGGTCGTACGCGGTCGCGGCGAGGTCCTCGGGGTGCGCGTACTCGTACGGCGGGACCTGGAGGACGAGGCCCTGGTGGTTCAGGCCGTTCGTCATCCGGTCGAGCTCGGGGCGCGGCGCCTCCATGATGTGGATGTTGCCGCGGCCGGTGGCGAGGTTCAGGGCCTCGCGCACGCGCTCGTCGTTGTCGATGAACTGCTGCACGTACAGGGTCGTGGCGGGCACCCCGTCGCGCAGGGCCTCGAAGACCGGGTTGCGGCCGACGACCATCTCGGACGTCCCCTTGCCGCCGCGGCGCGCGACGGGCTTGCGCTTGGCCGCCTGCCGGGCCATCGCGTTGGTGACGCGGAACGCCTTGTGGCCCTTGCGGTTCTCGGCCTTGGGCGTCGGGCCCTTGCCTTCGAGGCCCTTGCGCCGCTGGCCACCGCTGCCGACCGTCGCACCCTTCTTGTTGGACGTGCGACGGTTCCTGCGCTGGCTGTTCCCGGCCATGACTACCTGTTTCCTCTGCTGCGTACGTGCGTGAGCGCGTAAGTCTGTAACTGAAGTGTGCCGCCCGGTCGTCCGAGCGGCACGTCTTCTAACGGTTGCCCAGCGTCCAGCGGGGGCCGTCGGGGCTGTCCTCGATGGCGAGGCCGGACTGGCTCAGCTGATCGCGGATCGCGTCCGCGGTCGCCCAGTCCTTCCGCTCGCGGGCCGACTCGCGCTGCTGGAGCACGAGCCGTACGAGGGTGTCGACGACGCCGTGGAGCTCTTCGCCGCCACCGGACTCCTCGGCCCAGTGCGGGTCGAGCGGGTCCAGGCCGAGGACGCCGAGCATGGCGCGGACCTCGGCGAGGCGGGCGATGGCCTCGTCCTTGTCGTCCGCGGCGAGGGCGCTGTTGCCCTGGCGGACGGTGGTGTGGATGATCGCGAGCGCGTGCGGCACGCCCAGGTCGTCGTCCATGGCCTCGGCGAAGGCCGGCGGCACCTCGGCGGCGGGGGCGACGGGCGCCCCGGCCTTCTCGGTGGCGCGCTGGACGAAGCCCTCGATACGGGCGAACGCCGACTCGGCCTCGCGCAGGGACTCCTCGCTGTACTCGATCATCGAGCGGTAGTGCGGGGTGCCCAGGTAGTAGCGGAGGACGATGGGACGCCAGTTCTTGACCATCTCCGACACCAGCACGCTGTTGCCGAGCGACTTCGACATCTTCTCGCCGGCCATGGTGACCCAGGCGTTGTGCACCCAGTACCGCGCGAAGTCGTCGCCGAAGGCCTTGGCCTGGGCGATCTCGTTCTCGTGGTGCGGGAAGATCAGGTCGAGGCCGCCGCCGTGGATGTCGAAGGCGGAGCCCAGGTACTTGTGGGCCATGGCCGAGCACTCCAGGTGCCAGCCGGGACGGCCGCGGCCCCACGGGGTCTCCCAGTCGGGCTCGCCCGGCTTGGTCGCCTTCCACATCGCGAAGTCGCGCGGGTCGCGCTTGCCGGTGATGCCGTCCTCGCTGGGCTGCCGGAGGTCGTCGATGTCCTGGTTCGACAGCTCCAGGTAGCCCGGGAACGAGCGCACGTCGAAGTAGACGCTGCCGTCGGCCTCGTACGCGTGACCGCGCTCGATGAGGCCGCGCATCATCTCGATCATCTCGGGGACGTGCCCGGTGGCGCGGGGCTCGTAGGTGGGCGGCAGGCAGCCGAGCGCGTCGTAACCGGCGTTGAACGCGCGCTCGTTCTCGTACCCGATCGACCACCAGGCGCGGCCCTGGTCCGCGCCCTTGGCGATGATCTTGTCGTCGATGTCGGTGACGTTGCGGATGAACGTGACGTCGTAGCCGCGGTACGCGAACCAGCGGCGCATGATGTCGAAGTTCAGCCCCGACCGGATGTGGCCGATGTGCGGGGCGGCCTGCACGGTCGCGCCACAGAGGTAGATCGAGACACAGCCCGGTGTGATCGGGGTGAAGTCACGGATCTGCCGGGCGCTGGTGTCGTACAGGCGAATAGTCACCACTCCAGGGTAGTGGGCGTGTGGTAGTGCCCCGCGACCTATTCCCGGTCGCGGAGGCCGTTTTTCACCGGTACCGGTGCTTACCCGGCCCGAGACCGGCGCCTACCTGCCGTCCACCGGGTAGACGAGGGCGGTCGCGAGGGCGGCGAGACCTTCGGCACGGCCGGTGAGTCCGAGCCCGTCGGTGGTCGTTCCGGAGACGGAGACGGGTGCGCCGGCCGCCTCGCTGAGCGCCTTCTGCGCCTCGTCTCGGCGCTTGCCGATCTTGGGGCGGACGCCGACGACCTGTACGGCGATGTTGCCGATCTCGTACCCCTCGGCACGGACGATCCGGGCGGCCTCGGCGAGGAGGGTGACGCCGGAGGCGCCGGACCACTCGGGGCGCGAGGTGCCGAAGTGGGCGCCGAGGTCGCCGACGCCGGCGGCGGAGAAGAGGGCGTCGCAGGCGGCGTGGGCGGCGACGTCACCGTCGGAGTGCCCGGCGAGGCCGTACCCGTCGCTGTCGGAGCCCTCCCAGAGGAGGCCCGCGCACCAGAGCTCGCGGCCCTTCTCGAAGGCGTGGACGTCCGTGCCGATGCCGGTACGGGGAAGATGCAGCGGCTCAGAAGCCATCGTTGGCCCTCCTGCGGGCGAGTACGGCCTCGGCGAGGACGAGGTCGAGCGGACGGGTCACCTTGAACGCCTCCTCGTGGCCGGGCACGACGACGACGGGCGCGCCGAGCCTCTCGACCATGCCGGCGTCGTCGGTGGCGCCCTCGCCGGTGAGGGCGATGGTGGCGTGGGCGTTGACCAGGGTGTCGTGGTCGAAGCCCTGCGGCGTCTGGACGGCGCGGAGGCGGGAGCGGACCGGCGTGGCGACGACCTGCTCGGGGTCGCCGGGCTTCTCGGCCGGCTCGACCTCCTTGACGGTGTCCGCGACGGGCAGCGCGGGAACGACGGCGACGGCCCCGTCCCGTACGGCCTCGATGACGGCGTCCACGGTGTCGACGGGGACCAGGGGGCGGGCCGCGTCGTGGACGAGGACGGTGGTGATGCCCTCGGGCAGCGCCTGAAGCCCGAGGTGCACGGACTCCTGACGCGTCTCGCCGCCGGGGACGACGAGGTAGTCCGTCCGCTCGGGGAGGGCATGGGCGTCGAGGAGGTTCTTGACCTCGGCGGCGCCGTCGGGGGGTGCGACCACGACGACGAGCGAGACCGCGCGGGAGGCGGCCATGGCGCGGACGGCGTGGATGAGCATGGGGGTGCCGCTCAGCGCGCGCAGCGCCTTGGGGGCGCCCGGGCCGAGGCGTACGCCCCGTCCGGCCGCCGGGATCACCACAGCGGTACGAGGAGGACGCGCTTCGTCTGACATCGGTTGCACTCCGGCAGGTTTGTTTCCGCGGCCGACATGGGTATGGCCTCACCGTGCCGGACGCGACGCCTTGACCGGGCCCTTTCCGTGACGACGGTCGAGGCGTTGCCGCGTAAGCACAGGGGTTCGAACGTACTGGTGCGTACTAGGGGGTGCGGGTTTCTTCAGCGGTGCACACAGGCTCGTCGGCCGTGTGCGTGCGGTCGCGCGTACGCTCCGCATACGTACGCGAACATGCCGCAGCGCCCGACGACAGCGCTGTGTGGTTCACAGCGCGCCAGCGGGCACCGCGGCATCGCTTCACTTGGAGACACGCTCATGACGAATCGTTCGAAACGAACCGTCCAGAAAGATCGGAACGGTTCGCTCGGAACGATTCAGAGCGCGCTCGCTCAGGACGCGAGGACCTCGTCGAGGAGAGCCTCGGCCTTGTCCTCGTTCGTGTTCTCCGCGAGGGCCAGCTCGCTCACCAGGATCTGCCGAGCCTTGGCAAGCATCCGCTTCTCACCTGCGGAGAGCCCGCGCTCGCGCTCCCGGCGCCACAGGTCGCGGACTACTTCGGCGACCTTGATGACATCGCCGGAGGCGAGCTTCTCGAGATTTGCCTTGTAGCGACGAGACCAGTTCGTCGGCTCTTCGGCGTACGGCGCGCGCAGCACCTCGAAGACCCGGTCCAGCCCGTCCTGACCGACTACGTCGCGAACTCCGACGAACTCCGCATTGTCCGCCGGTACGCGAACCGTCAGGTCACCCTGCGCGACCTTGAGCACCAAGTAGGTCTTGTCCACGCCTTTGATCTGGCGAGTTTCGATGGCCTCGATCAGCGCGGCCCCGTGATGGGGATAGACCACGGTGTCGCCAACCTTGAACGTCATGTGACAGGTACCCCTTCCGTGGCTATCCAGGGTAACACGGATACGGCTTCTTCTGAATGGCGTTTTCGCAGGTCAGAGCATATCTCGGGGCTTGACAACAGCATCACGAACGTGCTGCGGAGGGCTTCCGGAAGGCGGTATTCGCAGGTCGGAGCGGCTGTACGGACGGAGAGAAACGCGCACGTTACACCTACCTGGACCCCCTCCACAGTGGGCCGATGTCCCGGTTTGTCGGGTTCGGAGCGGCCTTCTCCACGTACTCCGTTCGAGGATCGGTCACCCGTACGGATGCATGCCGAGGTGATTCCCGAATTGATCAGGCCGACGGCGGTGCGGGATTTCCCGGGGCGGGCTCCGGGGAATGCGGGGCGGCCACCGAATTGATCAAGGCGCTTATGTGAACAACAGGTCAATGAGTCGTGTTCCAGCCATGCCGACTCGATCGAGACGGTGGGCGGGGCGCGCCCGAAGGTCACACGGACGGTCACCGTGGCGGTCGCCGCGATGGCCGGCTCGACGGTCGGCTCGACGGTCACTCCGGCTCCACCCGGAAGGTCGCCGGTGGGTCCCTCCGGGGCCGGCCCGGAGGTCATCCGGGGACCACCCCGGAGGTCATGCCGGGGCCACCCCGGAAGGTCATGCCGGGGCCACCCCCGGAAGGGCGAGGCCGGTTAGGGGCGGGTCGGGTGCGGGACGGAGAGTGCGGCTCGGTAACCTAAGCGCGCTGACGCACCTTTAGCTGGTCCTTAGTACCCAGCCCCCAGTGCCCAGTCCTCAGTACCCGGTCCTCAGTCCTCAAGCCTGTCCGTTCGTCCTAGGAGATGCCGCCGCCGTGAGCCGCAGCCTTCGACGCGGCGCCCTCGCCGCCACTGCCATCGTGTTCTCGATCGCCGCGCTGTCCGCCTGTGCTGCGGGCAACGACGCGCAGACGCTCGGCGTCCGGCCCGACAACGCGGCCGTCACCGTGGACGACGTCAAGATCCAGAACGCGCTCGTCATCACTCAGCCCCACCAGGGCGTGAAGGGTCCGGCCGTCGTCTCGGCCACCGTCTTCAACAACGCCAGCACGTCGCAGACCCTCGACGCGATCACCCTCCCGGGCACGACCGCGACGGTGAAGCTGGCGGCGGCCGAGGGCACCGGCCCGATCACCATCCCGGCGCTCGGCTCCGTCGTGATCGGCGGCGCGGGCAACGCCAGCGCTGTCATCGAGAACGGCACCGAGGCCACCAAGACGGGCGACGCGCAGGAGCTCGTCTTCAAGCTCAGCAAGACCGGCGACGTGGGCCTTGCCGCCTTCGTCGTCCCGGCGTCGAGCTACTTCAAGGACTTCGGCCCGTCGATCGTCCCGGCGCCCCCGGAGGCCACTCCGACGGCCTCGGCGTCGGCCGAGGGCGAGCACGGCGGCGAAGGCACGGCCGAGCACGGCGCCGAGCCCTCGGGCGAGGCGACGACCGCCGGTCACTGACCGCGGCCGGAACACACGTGAAGGGGCGCCCCCACTCGGGGGCGCCCCTTCACGCGTACCGCGTGCTGTTCACGGCTCACGCCTTACGGCTCGTGGCTCACTCATGGCTCATGGCTCACGGCCCACGGCCCACGGCCCACGGCCTACGGCTCGAACTTGTAGCCCAGGCCGCGGACCGTCACCAGGTAGCGCGGCGCGCCCGGGTCCGGCTCGATCTTGGCGCGGAGGCGCTTCACGTGGACGTCGAGGGTCTTGGTGTCGCCGACGTAGTCCGCGCCCCAGACCCGGTCGATGAGCTGCATACGGGTCAGCACACGGCCCGCGTTGCGCAGCAGCATCTCCAGGAGGTCGAACTCCTTCAGCGGCAGGTCGACCTTGCCGCCCGAGACCGTCACCACGTGGCGGTCGACGTCCATGCGGACCGGGCCGGCCTCCAGGGCCGCCGGCGTGACCTCCTCCGGCTCGCCGCGGCGGCGGAGCACCGCGCGGATGCGGGCTACCAGCTCCCGCGAGGAGAAGGGCTTCGTCACGTAGTCGTCGGCTCCTATTTCCAGGCCGACGACCTTGTCGATCTCGCTGTCCTTGGCGGTCACCATGATCACCGGGACGTTCGAGCGGCCGCGCAGCTGGCGGCACACCTCGGTACCGGGCAGCCCCGGAAGCATCAGGTCGAGGAGAACGAGGTCGGCTCCGTTGCGCTCGAACTCGTCGAGACCGTCGGGCCCGGTCGCCGCCACGGCGACCTCGAAGCCCTCCTTGCGGAGCATGTACGACAGGGCGTCGCTGAAGGATTCCTCATCCTCGACGACAAGCACTCGGGTCACGGAAGGACCTCCGGGGCGGGGAGCGGTTCGGTCATGAGATCTGGGGTGGGGGAGGAGACGGGTCGGCGGTCCCGTGCGGAGCCCGCCTCGGGCAGCCGCAGGGTGAAGGTGGAGCCCTGACCCTCGGTGCTCCAGACGGTGACCTCCCCGCCGTGCGAGGCGGCCACGTGCTTCACGATGGCCAGGCCGAGACCCGTACCGCCAGTGGCACGGGAGCGGGCCGGGTCGACCCTGTAGAAGCGCTCGAAGACGCGCTCCTTGTCCTTGTCGGGGATGCCGATGCCCTGGTCGGTGACGGCTATCTCGATCAGGTCGCCGCCGGGCGCGGCGATCTTGCGGGCCGCGATGCCGACGCGGGTGTGGGCGGGTGAGTAGTTGACGGCGTTCTCGACGAGGTTGCCGAGGGCCGCGGCGAGCTGGCCGCGGCTCCCCCAGACTCGCAGGTCGGCCGCTCCGCCGGAAACCATGGTGATCTGCTTGGTGGAGGCGGTGTGCCGGGAGCGGTCGATCGCCTCGGCGACGAGCTCGTCCACGGACACCGGCTCGGAGTCCTCCAGCGGATCGTCGTTCTGCACGCGGGAGAGGTCGATGAGCTCCTGTACGAGGTTGGTGAGGCGGGTCGCCTCGATCTGCATGCGGCCGGCGAAGCGGGTGACCGCCTCGGGGTCGTCCGAGGCGTCCATGACCGCCTCGGAGAGCAGGGAGAGCGCTCCGGTCGGTGTCTTGAGCTCATGGCTCACGTTGGCGACGAAGTCGCGCCGGACCGCTTCGATACGGCGGGCCTCGGTGAGGTCCTCGACCAGGAGCAGTACGAGCCGCGAGCCCAGCGGGGCGACCCGGGCGGAGACGGCGAGGGCCTCGCCGCGTCCGGTGCCGCGCCGGGCCAGGTCCAGTTCGACCTGCCGTATCTCCCCGTCGCGGCGCGTGTCGCGGGCCATGTTGAGCATGGGCTCGACCGCCAGCTTGCCGCCCCGGACCAGGCCGAGGGCGTACGCCGCCGAACTGGCCTTGACCACGGAGTCGCTCTCGTCGAGCACGACCGCGGAGGAACGCAGTACGGACAGCACGGTGTCGACGCCGGGCGGGAGCACGGCGTCGGTGTGCAGGGAGGTTCGGGTGGGCCGCGCCTGGTCGCGCTCGCTCCAGCGGAACGCCAGCATGGCGATCACGCCGGTGCACACGCCGGCGATCGCAGCCAATGCGGCAACCGCCGCGTTCACGTCCATGCCCTCAAGGTTATGCGGGGTCACGGACACTCTCCCAGCCGTCCGAGTGGCTCCTCGAACAGTCGTCGCCCAGAGTTCACCGTGGAGACGGTGGTGGTTCATTTGCCCCGACGGCCGCGGTGGCGTGAGTCGCCCAGAGTTCACCTAGGGGAAAGTGCCGGTTCATTTGAGGGGGTGGAGCCGGACGCGTAGGGGGCCGAACGTGGGAGCGTGGGGGTTCGAAGCCCCACCCGGACCCCGGAGCTTTGCGTAGAGAGGGACATCCATGCGGGACGCGTACCACGAGGAACTGGACTCGATCGGCGAGAGCCTGGTCGAGATGGCCCGACTCGTCGGGTCGGCGATCGGGCGCGCCACCACGGCGATGCTCGACGCCGACCTGAAGCTCGCGGAGAGCGTGATCGCGGCGGACCAGAAGGTCGACGACCTCCAGCACGACCTGGAGGCGCGGGCGATAGCACTGCTCGCCCGGCAGCAGCCGGTGGCGACGGATCTGCGGATCGTGGTGACCTCGCTGCGCATGAGCGCGGACCTGGAGCGCTCGGGCGACCTGGCGCAGCACGTGGCGAAGCTGGCGCGGCTGCGGTTCCCGGACACGGCGGTGCCGCGGGACCTGCACGCCACGATCCTGGAGATGGGTCAGCTGGCGCAGCGCCTGATGGCGAAGGCCGCGGAGGTCATCATCACGAAGGACGTCGACCTGGCGCTCCAGCTGGAGCAGGACGACGACGAGATGGACCTGCTGCACCGGACGCTGTTCCAGCACCTGATGGACGACCGCTGGAAGCACGGCATCGAGACGGCGGTGGACGTGACGCTGCTCGGCCGGTACTACGAGCGGTTCGCGGACCACGCGGTGTCGGTGGCGAAGCGTGTCGTGTACCTGGTGACGGGTGAGCACGCGGACGAGCTGCAGGCGGCGGACGCCCCGGTGGAAGGCGCGTAGGGATTCGTCGGCGGATCGGCGTCGTACGGGGCCTGACAGGGCAGGGCAGGGGGGCTGGACGGGCAGGTCGGGCCCGGGGCAGTGCAGGGCAGGTGCAGGACGGGCCCGGGGCGCACGGGCACCGATGCGCCGTTGATGCGCCGGTCCGAGTGGGCATGCAATGAGGGGAGGCGACGCGCGCCTCGAAAGGGAGGGACCCTCATGGCCGAATCCCCTATGACGACCGACCCCCGGCAGGAGGCCCCGAGCGGGCCGGTGCTGCTGCCCGTCCTCGGTGCCTGCGGCTGCGGCTCGGGCTGCGGCTGCGGGTGCCAGTCGGGCGGACCGTGCCAGTGCGGGGGCTGCTCGGGCTGACAGGTGAGCTGACAGGTGACAGGGGGGTGGCGGGTGCGAACCCCCACCCCTACTCCCCTACTCCCTACTCCCTGTCCCTGATCACGCCCTCGTCACGCCCTCATATGTCGAGTACGCCGACGGTCTGGGCGCCGCTGACCTCGCCGGTCGTACGGAAGCCGAGCCGGCGGTAGAACTCGCCGGGCCCGTTCTCGCCGGGCTCCCAGGTGACGTACAGCTGCCGGGCTCCGCGCCGCCGGAGCTCGTCGCGTACCGCCTCGACGGCGAAGCGCCCGTACCCCTTGCCCTGCCCCGCGGCGGCGATGTTGAGGCGCCAGAGTCCGCTGCGCCTGTCGGCGGGGTCCTTCTCCTCGTTCCACGGGATGTCGAGGAAGGCCATCAGGAAGCCGACCAGCTCCTCCCCGTCGAAGATCAGCCGCGGCCAGGCGGCCTCCCCGAAGGCGTACGCCTCGGCGAGGGAGCGCACGACGGGGGCGACGTTGTGCTCCTGATGGGGGTGGACTCGAAGGTCGAGGGCGGCGTCGACGTTCTCGGGGGTGATCTTCTCCAGGCGGAGTGACGTGCTCATGGCCTGGACGGTAACGATTCCGCGTGATCCACGCCCCCGAATATCCGTCCGGGTCACGATGGCCCCCATGACGACCTGGCTCCGCCGCGTGATCCTCATCGCCGTCACGCTCCCCGCCGTGCCCGTACTCGCCGGCTGCGGCGTCCCTTTGGCGGGAGTCGCGGGCGTCACGGTGACGGCACAGGGGGAACCGCTGGGCGTGATCATGGTGTGCCACGACCAGATCGACGCGGCGGTGCTCTACCCGGACGAACCGGTCACCGACCCGGACGCGGACGTCACGGAGGACGCCGAGGAACCGGAGTACACGGACTACTGGACATCGGCCACACCCGTCACCGGCTTCTCGACCTGGCCCCTGACCACCCCGCCCGGCTTCGACACCGCCACCAACTTCTGGACCCCCGACGCGCCCCCGCACCCCCTGAAGCCCGGTCAGCTCTACACCGTGTCGGGCGCGACGAACGACAACTCCTGGGCGACGGAAAGCCACTCCTTCACCCTGGCGGACCTGAAGAAACTCACCCCGGACCAGGTCAGTTACACGTATGGCGACGAGGTCCGCACGACGACCCTCGCCGACTTCCGTGCCCACGCCTGCGACGACTTCTGACGGGCAGACGGACCGGCGGACAGGCGGACAGGCGGACAGTGCGACGGCCCCCCGCCCGCCGGTCGACAACGGGTCAGGGGGCCGGAATTCACACCGCCGCTAGCGGAGGAAGACCACCGAGCGGAGCTTGAGGAGGTCCGTGGCGGGACGGCCGTGGGGGCGGAGGGTCCACGAGTCGCCCGTGCAGTCGGGCTCGGTGAAGACGATCGCGAACGCGTCCGTGTCGTTGTGCGGAGCGAAGGCGGGCTCGGATGCGTTCGGGTCGGCGGCCTCCGCGAGCGTGACGCACTCACCGCTCGCCGGATCGTGCAGGGTGACGGCCTGCGGATCCCCGCTCACACCGACGAACCGGTAGCCGAAGTCGCCGGTGGCGGCGTGGGCGGGCGTGGCCAGGGCGGCGGTGAGGGCAAGGGCGCCGCAAGCGGCGGCGACGGAGTGCCGGAGACGCACGAGGACTCTCGTTTCGTGAGTACGGAGGGGGTCACCGGCACATCTACCGCGCCACCCGCCCCGTATGCGCCACCCCCGAGCCGTAAGGTTTCGCCCTCACCCGTCCGGCCGACTCGTCCGGCCGAGCGGGGCGGACGAGCGCGGCGGACGAGCGCGGCGGACGAGCGGGCGGGCGAGGGGGCTGACAAGCGGGGCGGCTCACGGGGTGAAGACCTGCTCCAGCCGGTGGATCGCCCCGTCGTCACCGGTCGTGTACCGGAAGACCAGGCCCGAGTCCGGATGCGCGTCGATCCAGTCGATCAGCTCCTGCACGCCGATCCGCTGGTTCTCGGTGCTCTCGACGATCGGGGTGGTGACGGTGACGTACGCCGCCTGGTCGAGGGCCCAGCGGCTCTCCTCGCCGGTGCCGACGAAGGGGGCGCCGTCGGTGTCCTTCGCGCCGCAGCCCCAGGCCCCGTGCTGCAGGACGAGGTTGACCTTCCCGGTGCTGCCGTCGAGTTCCTCGATGCGGTACAGGGCGATCTCGTCGGGGTCGACGTCATCGGGACTCGGCGGCGCGTCGACGCAGCCGGCCGGAGCCGTCTCGGACGCGCCGGACTTCTTCCCGGTGGGCTTGGAGGTGGGCTTGGCGGTGGGCTTGACCGAAGGCTTGACGGCCGGTGCGGTGGAGGACGCGGCCGGCGGCTCGGCGGAAGGCTCGGCCGTGGGCTCCCCGGCCGGCTCGGTGGTGGACCCGGCGGCCCCGGGCGAGCCCGGCTCGACGGTCGCGGCGTCCGTGCTCGGCGCGGCGGCCCCGGCGGCGGAACCGCCCTCCTGGCAGCCGGTGAGCGCGGCGGCGAGGGCGACGGCGGCCAGCGCGAGGACGGCGGGTCTGAGGCGATCGACGTTCATCCGGGACTCCCCCTGTTCCGGGCGACCCACCGGGCCGCCCCCGACCGGAACGTAGCAACGGCCGCGCCCGCGACGCAGTACCGAGGGCCGCGATGTCACAGACCCGGTACACCGCCAGAACACCCCCAGGACACCCCGGAACACCCAGGGACGCCCGGGAACAGAGGGCCTCATGGTGCGTCAGGGATCGGTCCGGAATCGAGAGCAACTCACCCCTCTTCCGGCTCGGAGGCCGGACTACTTCTGCTTCTTCTTCGCCTGGCGCTTCTGCACCTCGTAGGAGGACCACTCGCCGCGGTGACGGCCACATCTCGACGGGGTACGTCGTAGCCGAGGAACATCCAGGGGTCGTCTGCATCCGGCTTGATCACTTCCCGAAGCCGCAGAATCTGCTCGCGGCTGATGGGAAATTCGGTACGCAGGAATTCGTCCGCCTTGCTGAACCCTTGCAGGGACCAGACGACTCCGGGTTCCTCTGGAGACATCCGCCGATCGTATCGCCGGCGTTCCCCCGCACCCTGCGGGTGTACGCCCACCTCATGCCGAGCAGCCGGGAGCGCACCCGAAAGCCGTGGCTGCCGTCTTCAGGGCGCATACGCTCCCCGTCACCGAGGAACCGAGGAACCGGGGAACCGAGGAACCGGGGGCCGTTCTCAAAGAGCCCCATCAACCATCGCGTGGACCCGTCGTCGTGCCGGCCCACGGACGGCCCCACGGCATGAAGAAGCCCCCTTCCCGCCGGGAGACCGGCAGGGAGGGGGCTCTGTCGTGGGTCAGGGCTGAAGGGTTACTTCTTGCCCTGGTTCTTCACGGCCTCGATCGCCGCCGCCGCGGCGTCCGGGTCGAGGTAGGTGCCGCCCGGGTTGAGGGGCTTGAAGTTCTCGTCGAGCTCGTAGGACAGGGGGATGCCCGTCGGGATGTTGAGGCCCGCGATGTCCGCGTCCGAGACGCCGTCCAGGTGCTTGACCAGGGCGCGGAGGCTGTTGCCGTGGGCCGCGACCAGGACCGTGCGGCCGGTCAGGAGGTCCGGGACGATCGCGTCGTACCAGTACGGGAGCATCCGGTCGACGACGTCCTTGAGGCACTCGGTCTGCGGGCGCAGCTCCGGCGGGATCGTCGCGTAGCGCGCGTCGTGCGCCTGCGAGTACTCGTTGTCGTCGGCGAGCGCCGGCGGCGGGGTGTCGTACGAGCGGCGCCACAGCATGAACTGCTCCTCGCCGAACTCGGCGAGCGTCTGGGCCTTGTCCTTGCCCTGGAGGGCGCCGTAGTGGCGCTCGTTCAGACGCCACGAGCGGTGGACCGGGATCCAGTGACGGTCCGCGGACTCCAGCGCGAGCTGCGCCGTGCGGATGGCGCGCTTCTGGAGGGAGGTGTGCAGTACGTCGGGCAGCAGGCCGGCGTCCTTGAGCAGCTCACCGCCGCGCGTCGCCTCCTTCTCGCCCTTCGCGGTGAGGTTCACGTCCACCCAACCGGTGAACAGATTCTTCTCGTTCCACTCGCTCTCGCCGTGACGGAGGAGGATCAACTTGTACGGTGCGTCGGCCATGCGTACGAGCCTAATCGACCGCCGACGATTGACGCGCGTCGTCAATTCGCTGGTGTCCGGCATGAGAGATGCGTAAGTTACGGGAGCCGCGATAGGGGCTTACACACACAAGGGGCCGGCCACACATGTCCATCGACTCGCTCAGACGATCAGCTCACGCGACGGTTTCCGGCTTCCCCAGGGGCTTCTGGTGGCTCTGGCTGTCGACCTTGGTCAACAGGACCGGGGCCTTCGTCCTGACTTTCCTCTCCCTGTACCTGACCCAGGAGCTCGGGCACTCCGCCTGGTTCGCCGGACTCGTCGTCGCCCTCCACGGCCTCGGAGGCGTCGCCGGCTCGCCGCTCGGCGGCACGCTCGCCGACCGCTGGGGCCGGCGCCCCACCATGGTCACGATGCACCTGGCCGCCGCCGCCTGCGCCGCCGCCCTCGCCGTCGTCACCAGCCCCTGGGCGATCGCCACCGTCGTCCTCCTCATGGGCGTCGCCATGCAGGCCGTCCGGCCGTCCATCAACGCCACGATCGCCGACATCGTCCCCGCCCACGACGTGCGCCGGGCGTACGCCCTCAACTACTGGGCCCTCAACCTCGGCTTCGCCATCGCCTCCATCGGCGGCGGCGCCGCGGCCTTCCTCGGTTACCGCACCCTCTTTGTGGTCGAAGCCGTCGCCACCGTCCTGTGCGCCGTGATCGTCTTCCTGCGGCTCCCCGAGACCCGCCCCGAGGCCGCCGTCGACCAGCGGGGCGAGCCCGTCGCCGAGGAGAAGGTCAGCATGCTGACCGTCCTCCGCGACGCCCCCTTCCGCACCCTCGTCCTGCTCAACCTCTTCGTCTGCCTCGTCTTCACGGCCCCCTGGATCGGCCTCCCGCTGACCATGGCCGGCCAGGGCCTCGCCCCCTCCTCCTACGGCATGGTCATCGCCGTCAACGGCATCGTGATCGTCGGCTTCCAGCTGCTCGTCAACAAGCTCACCGACAAGCGCTCCCCCGTCCTCCTGCTGAGCCTCTCCGCCCTCCTCTTCGCCTTCGGCACCGGCGCCACCGCCCTCGCCGGCTCCCCCGTGGCCTTCGCCGCGACCGTGGTCGTCTGGACCGTCGGCGAGATGATCCACGTCCCGACCAACGCCGCCGCCACCGCCCGCCTCGCCCCCGAGCACGCCCGCGGCCGCTACCAGGGCGTGATGGGCATGTCCTGGGCGGTCGCCGGCTTCGTCGCCCCGATCGCGGCCGGCGTGATCGTCGGCGGGCCCGGCCCCGACGTCCTGTGGATGGCGACCACCGCCATCGGCGTCCTCGCCGCCGTCGGCTACTACACCCGGCTCCGGAAGGCCCTGGCCGACGACACCTCCCCGCGGGACAGCGCCCCTGAGGTCCTTAAGGGACAGAGCCCCTATGCCGATGCCGATACCAGTGCCCGTGCTGATGCGGGTGCCGGTGCCGGTGCCGGTGCCACCGGGCAGGCTTCCGTCAGCGCCTGAGCTCACTCCGTCCCGTACGCCGCCCACCGTACGAGGCCGAACCCCTCCCCCTCCCTGCGCACTTCGACGGCTCCGGCCCCGCCGAAGTGCGCAGGCACGACCAGCTCCCGTTCGTCGGCGGCCCGTTCGAGGATCCGACGACGGCTGGCCGCCGCCCGGCCCGCGTCGAGGCAGTAGCAGCTGGCGCAGGACGGTTCGAGAAGCTGTACGGGGCTGTGCAGCAGGTCTCCGACGAAGACGGCCCTCTCTCCCCCGGACGCGAGCCGCAGCACGGCCGAACCGGGCGTGTGGCCGGGCGCCGACTCCAGGGTCAGGTTCCCGTCGACGCGGTGCTCGCCGTCCCACAGCCGGACCTGCCCGGCACGGTGGACCGGCGCGACGCTGTCCTCGTAGACGAGCCGGTCGTCCTCCTGGAGGCCGTTGCCGTACCCGTTCTCCGGGCCGTAGTGGAAGTCGTCGGCGGCCGGTACGAGGTACTCGGCGTTCGGGAAGGTCGGCACCCATTCCCCCTGGACGTCCTGCGTGTTCCAGCCGACGTGGTCGGCGTGCAGGTGGGTGTTGACGACGACGTCGACGTCCTCCGGGCGGACGCCGGCCCGCTCCAGCCGGCCCAGGAAGTCCCCCTGCCGCCGGTGGAAGTGCGGCGAGTGCGGCCGCTCGCGCCCGTCGCCCACACCGGTGTCGACCAGGACGGTCCGGCCGCCGCTGCGCAGCACCCAGCTCTGCAGCGCCATGACCGCGCTGTCGCCGTCCGGCGCCCAGTGGTCCGGCGCCAGCCACTCCTCGTTGTCCTTCCACACATCTGCCCCGACCCCCGGAACGATGCCGCGGGCCGGACCGAACGGGCCCTGCCACTCGACGACCCGGATGATCTCGACGTCTCCCAGCACGATGCTCTGCGCGTTCTCGTTCTCCGTGTTGTTCATGTGGTCGACCCTAGGGAGCCTCCAATGAGCCTCTCAATGCCCGTTCTGCTCCTCTGGATACGCGTGCGTCTCATACTTGAGGGCTGCGAGACGTACGCTGTCGTCATGGACGTGGTGAGCGACGCGATCTCGGCCGTACGCGTCGGGCGGCCCTCCTCCGACCGCGTACGGGTCGGCGGCGACTGGTGCGCCCGGCTGGACCCGTACGACGGGGCGGGCTTCCACGTCGTCCTGAAGGGCAGTTGCTGGCTGCTGCCCGACGGCGGCGACCCGATCGCGCTCGGCGCGGGGGACGCCGTGCTGCTCCCGCACGGCACGGGGCACGTCATCGCCGACTCGCCCGCCGACGCGGCGACCGTGGCGCGCGCGGTGTCGTTCGCCCGGTGGGCCGACCGGAAGCCGCCACCACCGCCGCCGCCCGCCTTGCACGCGCCCGAGCGCGAGGTCGAGATGGTCTGCGGCAAGTACCGGCTCGACCGCGGCCACGCCCACCCGCTCCTGGTCGAGCTCCCCCCGCTCGTCCATCTGCCGAACCACGTCGGCCGCCACCCCGAACTCCGCGCCGCCATCGACCTCCTCGGCGGCGAGCTCGACGAGCGGCGACCCGGCTCCTGCATCGCCCTGCCCAGCCTGCTCGACCTGCTGCTCGTCTACATGATCCGTTCCTGGCTGGCCGAGAGCACCGGCGGCGCCTGGCCTGCCGTCCTCGGCGACCCGGTGGCCGCCGCCGCCCTGCGGGCGCTGCACTCCGACCCGGCCGCCCCCTGGACCAACGAGCTGCTGGCCGCCGAAGCCGGCGTCTCCCGGCCCACCCTGGCCCGCCGCTTCACCGCGCTCGTCGGCCGGCCCCCGATGGCGTACCTGACCTGGTGGCGGCTGACGCACGCCGCCACCCTGCTCCGTGACACCCCGGACCCGCTGGCCACGGTCGCCCGCCGCGTCGGCTACGGCTCTCCGTACGCCCTCTCGCACGCCTTCCGCCGGGAGTTCGGCACGACGCCGGGCCAGTACCGGAGCGGCCAGGGCATCGCTACCTCCCCCTGAGCGCCCGCTGCGCCTCGTACAGGTTCCGCGGACGCACCGACTCCGGGCTTCCGTACGCCTCCACGCGCGCGTGGAGCTCGCCCGCGAAGTCCGGGACGTCGATCTGACTTGTCGCCGCCGTAGCGGGAGCCGTACGGGCCGATCAGCTCGGTGAGGTTCCGGGTCGCGAGCAGGGTCGTACGGCCGGAGCCCGCACCGCGCAGGACGACCCCGCTGTGGCCGATGCGGAGGTAGTCGTCGATCCGGTACGTGCCCGGCGGCAGCAGCACCGTGCCGCCGCCCCGCTCCCCCGCCGCCACGAGGGCGCGGTTGATCGCGGGGGCGGAGTCGATGCCGTGCACATCGGTCGCTCCGCGACGGGCGTCGGGGGCGGCCCCGTAGGTCAGCGGGTGGGTTTCTGGGTCAGGTTCTTGAACGCGTCGAGGTTGCGGGTCGACTCCCCGCGCGAGACCCGCCACTCGTACTCGCGCCGGATCGCCGACGCGAACCCCAGCTCCAGGAGCGTGTTGAAATCGCCGTCCGCCGCCTCCAGGACCGAGCCGAGCAGCCGGTCCAGTTCCTCGGGCGTGACGGCGGAGAGCGGGAGCTTCCCCGCGAGGTAGACGTCACCGAGGCCGTCGACCGCGTAACTCACCCCGTACAGCCTGAGGTTGCGTTCGAGCAGCCAGCGGTGGACGCCCGGCTCGTTCTCGTCCGGGTGCCGGATGACGAAGGCGTTGAGGGAGAGCGAGTGGCGGCCGGCGCGCAGCGACAGCGTCGTGAAGAGCTTGCGCGTGCCCGGGAGCTTGACCACGTACGAACCGGCCTCGGGGGACTCCCACTCCAGTTCCGCGTCGTCGAAGGTGGACTCGATGATCCGCCGTACGTCCCCCGTCACGTCCTCAGCCATGGTGGGAGCGTACGCGACGGCGGTTCTCGCGGACCCGATGGTCGTGCATGGCGGCCGTGTACACGTCCGCCGTGCCGGAGGCCGCCGTGTCCCAGCCGAACGACCCGGCGTGCAGGGCCGCCGCCGCGCCCATCCGGTCCGACAGGGACGGATCGGCCACGAAGCGGCCGAGCGCGCGGGCGTAGTCCGCCGGGTCGTGCCCCGGGACGAGGAAGCCGGTCACGTCGTCCCGTACGGCGACGGGCAGACCGCCCACCGCCGCTGCGACGACCGGGGTGCCGGCCGCCTGCGCCTCGATGGCGACCAGGCCGAAGGACTCGCTGTACGAGGGCATGACGAGGACGCTGGCCGCGCGGAACCAGTCGGCGAGCCGGTCCTGCCCCACCGGCGGGTGGAAGCGCACGACGTCCGCGATGCCGAGCCGGGCGGCGAGCTTCTGGAGGCCCTCCGGCTTGGCGAGGCCGCTGCCGCTCGGGCCGCCGACCACCGGGACGATCATGCGCGAGCGCAGCGAGGGGTCCCGGTCCAGGAGCACGGCGGCGGCGCGCAGCAGGATGTCCGGGGCCTTCAGCGGCTGTATGCGGCCGGCGAAGACGGGGATGAAGGCGTCCTGCGGGAGCCCGAGGCGGGCGCGGGCGGCGGCGCGGCCGTCGGCGGGGCGGAAGTGGTCGAGGTTGACGCCCGGGTGGACGACCGCGATCTTGCCGGGGTCGGCCTCGTAGAAGCGGGCGAGCTCGTCGGCCTCCTCGGCCGTGTTGGCGATCAGCCGGTCGGCGGCGGAGACGATCTGGGTCTCGCCGATGACCCGGGCGGCGGGCTCGGGGGTGTCGCCCTCGGCGAGCGCCGCGTTCTTGACCTTCGCCATGGTGTGCATCGCGTGGACCAGCGGCACGCCCCAGCGCTCGGCGGCGAGCCAGCCGACGTGGCCCGAGAGCCAGTAGTGGGAGTGCACGAGGTCGTAGTGGCCGGGGCGGTGGCCCGCCCACGCCTGCATCACGCCGTGCGTGAAGGCGCAGAGCTGGGCCGGCAGCTCCTCCTTGGCCAGGCCCTCGTAGGGGCCGGCGTCGACGTGCCGCACGAGGACGCCCGGGGTGAGCTCGACGACCGGCGGGAGGCCGCCGGTGGTGGCCCGGGTGAAGATCTCCACCTCGATGTCGATGGCGGCGAGGCGCTTGGCCAGCTCGACGATGTAGACGTTCATGCCGCCCGCGTCGCCGGTGCCCGGCTGGTGCAGCGGGGAGGTGTGGACGCTGAGCATGGCCACCCGGCGCGGGACGCGGTTCCGGCCGGGGAGCCGGAGCCGGGTCGGCGCCTGATGCCGGTGCCGGGTACCGGCGAACCGGGACACGTACTGGCTCACGTCGGCGGTCCTTCCGCTCGGGGGCTGAGCTGAACACTGAGCTGAACACTGTGGAACTGCACTGCGTAGGGCATGACGGCTGAAGGGCGGGTAAGGCCCTTCAGCCCCGACAACAGCGGAATGCTCCCTTTCATTTCCGGCGGCCCGGGCGCTTTGCCAATTCATTACCGGTCGAGAACGACCGAGGAACGGTCACACCTGGTCACAGCCGGTCCGCCGCACTCCACCCCTTACGCTCATGTCATGGCCCCGCGCACCACCCGCCCCGTCGGCACACCGACCCGCGGGACCACCAACCCCAACCGTCTGCGCCGCATGGACCGCTGGATCGCCGCCGTCCACGGGCCCGCCCTGCGCCGCTCCGCCGAGCCTCCCGTCGCCGTCGACCTCGGTTACGGGGCCGCCCCCTGGACCGCCGTCGAGCTCCTGGCCCGGCTGCGCACCGCCGAGCCCCGCACCCGGCTCCACGGCATCGAGATCGAGCCCGCCCGGGTCGAGGCGGCGAAGCCGTACGAGCACGAGGGCCTCTCCTTCCTGCACGGCGGCTTCGAGGTGCCGGTGCCCGGCACCGTCGCCCTCATCCGGGCGGCGAACGTGCTGCGCCAGTACGACGAGGAGCAGGTCGCGGCCGTCTGGGCGCGGCTGTGCGGGCGACTCGCGCCCGAGGGGCTGCTCGTCGAGGGCACCTGCGACGAGATCGGGCGGCGGCACGTATGGGTGGCCCTCGACCGGAACGGGCCGCGCACGGTCACCTTCGCCACCCGGCTCGGTTCGCTGGAGCGGCCCTCCGACCTGGCGGAGCGGCTGCCGAAGGCGCTCATCCACCGGAACGTTCCGGGCGAACCGGTCCACGCCTTCCTGCGGGACTTCGACCGGGCCTGGGCGGCGGCCGCCCCGTACGCCTCGCTGGGCGCGCGGCAGCGGTGGATCCGCTCCGTACGAGAACTGGCGGCGGACTGGCCGCTGACGGACGGTCCGCGGCGGTGGCGGCAGGGCGAGGTGACGGTGCGGTGGGAGGCGCTGGCGCCGCGGCTCTGACGGCCCGGAAGCCCTCGGGACCCCCTTCCCCCGCCCTCCCCCTGTCCTTCCCTGCCGCTGCCCTGCCTCCCCTGTCCTCCCCCGTCCTTCCCCTGTCCTTCCCCTGTCCTTCCCCTGTCCTTCCCCCAACTCGCGCTGAATTTCTCGTACGTCGGGAACGCCACTCGCACATCACTCGTCCCCTCAGGGGAGGGTCGGCCCGACAGGCCCCGGTTTCCCCTGTTGCTTTCCGGTTTCGCATGGCACTATCGCCAAGGTCACCGCTAAGTTACTGACGGTAAATCAGATGTAGAGATGCAGAGATGCAGAAGTAGACGCGGGCCGTTTACGAGGGGGAGCTTGTGAACCGACGTCGCCACACCACCGCCGCGATCACCGTGATCTGCGCCCTGGCGGTGCTGGCCTCACCCGCACTGACCCTCCAGGCCGCCGCCGCGCCGCTCCCCCCTCCCCCGCCGAAGAAGAGCCTGGAGGAGGTACGCAAGGAGATAGACGGCCTGTACCGGCAGGCCGCCGTCGCCACCGACGCGTACAACCTCGCCGAGGGGAAGACCAAGGAGCAGTCCGCCGAGCTCGTCCGGCTCGCCCGGATGATCGTGGAGGGCCGCGAGAAGATCGAGGACCTCAAGGCCAAGGCCGGTGCCGCCGCCCGCGCCCAGTACCGCAACGGCGGACTCCCGGACAGCGCGCAGCTCGTCCTCACCAACGACCCCCAGCTCTTCCTCGACAACGCGGGACGGCTCAAGGCCGGCGCGAAGGCCACCACCGACCTCCTCGGCGAGATGGCCCGCACCCAGGCCGAGTTGGGCGTCTACGCCAAGGACGCCGGCGCCAACTGGACCAAGCTGGAGGCCCACCGGGTCAAGCAGGCCCAGGCGAAGAAGGAGATCAACGACAAGATCGCCGCCGCCAAGAAGCTGGAGTCCGAGCTCGCCGCCGAGGAGCGGGAGCGACTGCGCCGCCTGGAGGAGCAGGCGCAGTACCGGGCCCAGACGTCCTGGCTCGACACCGGCATCCTCGGCGACCTCAAGACCGGGGCGACCCCGCAGGGCACGAAGGCGGTCGAGTTCGCGACGGCGCAGATCGGCAAGCCGTACGTGTGGGGGGCGGAGGGACCGGACTCGTTCGACTGCTCCGGACTCACCCAGCTCGCCTGGGGCAAGGCGGGCCTCCCGATCCCGCGCACCTCGCAGGAGCAGTGGCGACTGCTGCCGCGCGTGGACATCAAGGACATGCGGCCGGGCGACCTGATCGTCTACTTCAAGGACGCGAGCCACATCGGGATGTACATCGGCAAGGGCGCGATGGTGCACGCGCCGCGCCCCGGCCGGAACGTGACCATCGCGGGGGCCGGCTCGATGGAGATCCTGGGCGTCGTCCGCCCGGGCTGATGCGGGCACGCCACCGCCCGGGCTGACAAGGCCACGCGACCGCCCGGGCCGACGCGGCCACGCGACCATCCCACCGCGTCTGCGCCCTTCATGGGCGCGGCGCGTCCACGCCTCCCGGGGTGCCAAACCGGACGGAAGCCACCCCGGCGGCGTGACCTTTCTCATTGCCGCGGGAGCGTCCCGCAGGTCGCCGCGGACCTCCCCGCGGCAACTACCTCCCCTTCCGCGGCATATGCCAACGCAGGAAAGACCGGCCACGCGCTGATCACCATTCCGCTGCGTACCGACCTACCGCTAGGGTCCGGGACGGGCGGGGCGCCACCCGGCGCCCTGCGCACCCTCGGGGGGAGGGAAGGAAACCCGGACCGATGCCCGTATCCGTACCGCGTCAGAGAATCGTCTCTGCTGATGTGGGACCCGGCGACGCCACCGCTATGGACGCCACCGCTATGACTGGCACCGCTATGACTGGCACAGGCACAGGAACCGACCGCGATCGCAACGATCTCACCCTCCTGGTCGTCGAGGACGACCCAGCGGGTGCCCTCGCCGTACCCGAACTGCTCGACGCGGCCGACGCCGCCGGCACCCGTGTACGCATCCGGACCGCCCGCAACCTCACCGAGGCCGAGCGGCTCCTCACCGACGACGTCCACTGCGTCCTCGTCGACCTCTCCCTGCCCGGCCCCCGCGCGGCCGCCGGGGACGACCCGCTCGCCCCGCTGCGCCACATCCTGCGCCTCGCCCCGCGCCACGCCGTCCTCGCCCTCGCGGCCTCGGCGGACGCCGAGCTCGCGGCCGAGGCCGTACGGGTCGGGGCCCAGGACCACCTCTTCCGCGAGGAGCTCGACGGACGGCTGCTCAGCCGGGCCATCCGGTACGCCGTCGAGCGCAAGCGCGCCGACGCCGTCCAGGTGAAGCTGGCCGAGTCCCGGCTGCGGGCCCAGGAGAACGCCCGCCTGGAGCGCGGACTGCTCCCGACCCCCCTCCTGGAGGGCTCCGACCTGCGGTTCGCGGCCCGCTACCGGCCCGGCCGCTCCCGCGCGCTGCTCGGCGGCGACTTCTACGACACCGTGCGCACCCCCGACGGCACCGTCCACGCCATGATCGGCGACGTGTGCGGCCACGGCCCCGACGAGGCGGCCCTCGGGGTCGAGCTGCGGATCGCGTGGCGGGCCCTGACCTTCGCGGGCCTGTGCGGGGACGAGCTGCTGTCGACGATGCAGGAGGTCCTGGAGCACGAGCGGGAGAGCGACGAGATCTTCGCGACCCTCTGCACCGTCGACATCGCGCCCGACGGACGCCGGGCGGGCCTCTGCCTCGCCGGCCACCCGTCCCCCCTGATCGCCCGGCAGGGACGGGCGGCCCATCTGCTCCCGTACGAGGACGGCGGTCCGGCCCTGGGACTCCTGCCGCGCGCCCGCTGGCCGCGCCGCCAGGTGGAGCTGGGCGGGGCGTGGAGCCTGCTCATGTACACGGACGGGCTGATCGAGGGCCGCTCGGCCGGTCCCGGTTCGCCGCGGCTCGGGCAGGACGGGATGGTCCAGATGATCAACCGGCAGCTGGCCGAGGGCCTGCGGGGCGAGGAGCTCCTGGAGGCGGCGGTGACGGAGGTGCGGTCGCTGAACGGCGGCGAGCTGACGGACGACGTCGCCGTCCTGGCCCTGGAAAGGGAGAGGACCCGGGGTTAGCGCCCGGGCCCTGTCTCTCTGCTGTGGTTCCGTCACTGCTTCCGCTCGGCTATCGGCCGCCGTTGCTCGGCTATCGGCCGCCGTTGTAGGGGCCGTACGGTCCGTCGCTGCTGGAGCCGCCGCCACGGCGGCCCCGGCCTCCGCCGGAGACCTGCGCGAGCGCGGGGCGCACGTCCACCATGAAGACGATGGCGGCGATCAGCCCGGCGATCTGCAGGAACAGCATCGGCAGCAGCAGGTTCAGGGCGAGGTTGATGCCCAGGATGATCAGCCAGAACTTCTTCGTCTGCTTCTCGGCTGCGCGGTAGGCGTCCTCGCGTGCCATGGCGGCGAAGACGAGCGCGGCGACGGCGAAGCCGGTGAAGACCAGGAAGATCACCAGAGTGAGAAGGGAGTCGAATCCCGCGCGCAACATGCTGAGCACCGCCTAGTGGTGATGTGGAGAGAGCACCTCGCGGTCAAGGTACCCGGTACAACGCGCCGAGTACCCGTTTTGGTGCCCGGCCCTGCTCCTTCGCCGCCACTTCCCGGCCCGCCACTACTCCGTCTCGGCGGCGGCGACCGTCGTCTTCTTGGCGGGGGCCTTCCGGGTGGTGGCCTTCTTGGCCGCCGGTGCCTTCTCGGGCGCGGCCTCGGCCTGCGGCTCGGTCTCGGCCGCGACGACCGTCGGCTCCGACTTCTCCGCCTTCGCCGGCTTCTCCTCGGTCTTCGGCTCGGGCTCGACGACGACGGCGATCTCGGTGATCTCCTCGGCCGCCTCGCCACGCCACGCCCTGACGGCCTCCTCGCCGTGGGCGGCGACCTCCTCGTACTTCTCGCGCGCCTTGACCGCGTACTCGGCGGCCACGCCGACCCCGCGCAGGGCGAGGTCCTGGGCGGTCTCGCCGAACTTCTTGAGGTCCGTGTCGAGGACGCCGACGACCTCGGCGAACTTCGACTGCACGGTGACCTGGGCCTCCTTGGCCTGCGCGGTCACCTTCTCCTGTACGGCCTTCGGGTCGGTCTTGCGCACGGCCTCGATACGGGCGGGGGCCTCGGCGGCGATCTGCTCGATCAGGCCGGGGACCTTCTTGGCCTGCTGCACGGCGAGGTCGGCGGTGCCGGCGGCGAAGTAGAGAGGGGTACGCAGTTCGTCGATGATGGCCATGCTGGTGGTCCTCCCGGGTGTGACGTACGTGTGGTGTACGTGTGGCGTGCTAGCTCGAAGTCGATGACGGCGATGTCGGTGATGACGGCGATGACGGAGATTCGGCATCGGGCGCGGCGGTGTCCCGCGCGGCCGCCTCGTCAGCCTCTGCGGCCTTGTCAGCCTCAGCGGCCTCGGCGGCGCGCTCGGCGTTCTCCGCGGCGTTCTCCTTGCGGAACGAGTCGTAGATCTGGAGCAGCACCTGCTTCTGCCGCTCGTTGATCGAGGGATCGGCCAGGATGACGGCGCGCGTCTCCAGCTCCTCCCGCTCCTTCTCGTCGAGGATCCCGGCCCGCACGTAGAGCGTCTCGGCCGAGATCCGCAGCGCCTTGGCGACCTGTTGCAGCACCTCGGCGCTGGGCTTCCGCAGCCCCCGCTCGATCTGACTCAGGTACGGGTTCGACACGCCGGCGGCGTCGGCGAGCTGGCGCAGGGACAACTGCGCGGTCCGCCGCTGCTCGCGGAGGTACTCACCGAGATTGCCGACGTTGAGCGATGCCATGCTCCGACCATGCCAGCACTTGCTAACTATTGCAAGCAGGTGCTTGCAGGTGTCGCCCTTCTCCCCGGCCCCGGCGACCTCCGCCGTGCCATGCTGGGGAACGTGACCCTGGAAGACCTGGTACGGCTGCGCCGCGCGCGGGACGTGATGGATCGCGACTACGCGCTGCCGCTGGACGTACCGGCCCTCGCCCGGGTCGCCCTCATGTCGGCCGGGCACTTCTCCCGCAGCTTCCGCGCTGCCTACGGCGAGACGCCGTACAACTACCTGATGACCCGCCGCGTCGAGCGGGCGAAGGCGCTGCTGCGGCGGGGCGACATGAGCGTGACCGAGGTCTGCTTCGCGGTCGGGTGCACCTCGCTCGGATCGTTCAGCTCGCGCTTCACCGAGCTGGTGGGCGAGACCCCGAGCACCTACCGGGCCCGGTGCCACGAGGCGGGCGCCGCGATCCCGGCGTGCGTGGCGAAGGTCCTGACGCGCCCGAACAGGAACGGCTAGGCCCTGTCGTCAAAGTAGCGCCGTCTGCCCGGAGGGCAGGGGACGCGGCGTCCGGTGCGTGCGATCGCAAGGCGCCGGGGTGCCCTCGTAGCGGAGCTACTAGGGCATTTCGGCAACGCGGCGAGCGTGCGTGCCGGACGCCGCGTCCCAGGCGGGACTTTGACGACAGGGCCTAGGGCCCAGCGGAGTGCCCCCTGCGCCGTTCCGGCGAACCGGTCAGGATCGGAGAAGCGGACAGCGGCCCTCCGCCGTAGCGTCGAAGCCATGAACGTCAAACTCTCGCAGTGCTTCATCGCCGTCGACGACCACGACAAGGCGCTCGGCTTCTACCGCGACGCCCTCGGGCTCGAGGTCCGCAACGACGTCGGGTTCGAGGGGATGCGCTGGGTCACCGTCGGTTCGCCCGCGCAGCCGGACGTGGAGATCGTCCTCGAACCCCCGCTCGCCGACCCCAACGCCTCGGCGGCCGACCGCCAGGCCATGGCGGAGCTGCTGGCCAAGGGCATGCTGCGCGGCGTGATCTTCGCCACCGACGACGTCGACGCCACGTTCGAGCACATCCGGGCCGCCGGCGGCGAGGTGCTCCAGGAACCGGTCGACCAGCCGTACGGCGTCCGCGACTGCGCCTTCCGCGACCCGGCGGGCAACATGCTCAGGTTCTCGCAGCCTCGCACACCCTGACGCTCTCCCCTTCGCCCCTGACCCCTGTCCACTCCTGGGCCCCGTCCGCCCCTGTCCAGCCTGTCCGCCCCCGTCCACCTCCCTGTCCGCCCTCCCCCTGACCCGGGGCCGCCCGCCGTGCCAGCATGTCGGGAGGTCCGAGGTCAACAGGGAGGGCGGACATGGCAGTTGAGCGCATCTGGCTGGACGTTCCGTACGCCGAGAAGGACGAGGCGAAGCGGGGCGGGGCACGCTGGGATCCGGGGGCCAGGCGGTGGTACGCACCCCGGGAGGGGATGACGGAGCTGACGCGCTGGACCGCCGGCGCCGACGTACCCGATCTGCTGCCCGGGGAGGACCGCGGGCTCGGCGACGGCCTCTTCGTCGACCTCGTACCGCGGACCTGCTGGTTCACGAACGTCCGGTCCTGCGTGGCACAGGCCGACTGGGAGCGGCTGCGCCGGATGATCACACGCCGGGCCGGACGGCGCTGCGAGGCCTGCGGCGCGGGCGAGGACCGCGCGGCCGGGCGGTGGCTGGAGGCCCACGAGCGGTGGACCTTCGACGAGGCCGCGCGGCTCCAGACCCTGAAGCGGCTCATCTGCCTGTGCACCGACTGCCACGAGGTCACGCACTTCGGCCTCGCGCAGGTGCGCGGTGTCGAGGACCGGGCCTTCGCCCATCTGACGAAGGTCACCGGACTGAGCGCGGCGGCGGCCCGGGAGCACGTCCGGTCCGCCTTCGCCGTCTGGGAGCACCGCTCCCGGTACGACTGGGAGCTGGACCTCGGGATCCTCACGGGGGCGGGCATCGCCCTCGCCCCGCCGCCCGGGGCGGGCGAGCGCGCCCGGGTCGCCGGGGAGACGCTGCCCCGCCAGGCGGGTGAGCGGTCGTGGTGAGCCCGCGGCGGCGCGCGGACGTCATCGACGAGACGGCCAACCCGGGACAGCGCCGCTTCGCGGGCCCCGCCACCGGGGACGAGCGGCAGATGCTGGCCGGGTTCCTGGCGGACCAGCGCACGACCCTGACACTGAAGTGCGCGGGCCTCACGGAGGACGTGGCCCACCGCGCCGTCGAACCGTCGACACTCTCCCTGCTCGGCCTGGTACGCCACCTGGCCGACGTCGAACGCCGCTGGTTCCGCCAGGTCCTGGCCGACCAGGCCGACGCGACCCCGCTCTTCTCCTCCCCCGCCGACCCCGATGGGGACTTCGAGGGCGCGACAGCCGACCCGGCGACCGTCGCGGAGGCCTGGGCGGCCTGGCACGCGGCGGTGGACTTCGCGGAACGGTTCACGGCCGAGGCCCCCGACCTCGACGTCTCGGGCCACGACGACTGGCGCGGAACGGTCTCCCTGCGGTGGGTCCTCATCCACATGATCGAGGAGTACGCCCGCCACAACGGCCACGCCGACCTCCTCCGCGAACGCATCGACGGCACGACGGGCCTGTAGGAACGCGACCCGCCCCCGCTCTCCGCACCCGCCCCGGCTCACCGCCCCCGCCCCGGCCCCCGCTCACCGCCCCCGCCCCCGCTCACCGCACCCAGGCGGCGAGCAGCGCGTAGTCCCCGTCGCCCAGCCCGCGCCGGGGATCGACGCGGTGGAGGAGCGCCCGGCCGGGATGGCGGGCGGCGACCCACTCCCGGTCGGCGGCCCCGATCTCGTCGTCCACCCAGGCGAACGGCCGCCCCCCGGCCCACGCCACGAGGGCCGGGGTCTTCCAGTGAAGACCGGGGAGCGCGGGCGGACCCGGCTCCTCCGGGCCGTCCGGCCAGGACACCAGCGGCAGGTCGGGCAGGCCGAGGCGCGGGGCGACCCAGGCGTTCGCGTCCGCCTCCCAGGTCGTCGCCCACACCAGCTCGTACGGCAGCGCCGCGAGCCGCGCCCCGTGCGCCGGGTCGAGTCGCGCGAGGAGCGGGCTCACGGACGCGGGCGGCACGGGCGGGTACGTCGGGTACGCCCCGTCGCGCGCGCCGAACGGGATCAGCGGCCCGTCCACGTCCAGGAAGAGCAGTGGCGCCCCCGGCTGTGCCGTCAGCGGTGCTCTCAGCGGTGCCGTCATGCCCTCATGGTGCCGGGGCGAGGCCGGCCGGCGCCCCGGAGAAACACTCGTCCACTTCTAGAAGATCCGCCACGGATCGACTTTCGTTACCCTGGCAGACATGACAGCCATGGCGCCCACCCGCACCGAGCCCGACCTCTCCTACCTCCTCGACCACACCAGTCACGTCCTGCGGACCCGCATGACGGCGGAGCTCGGCGAGATCGGACTCACCCCCCGTATGCACTGCGTCCTCGTCCACGCCCTGGAGGAGGAGCGCACTCAGGCGCAGCTCGCCGAGATCGGGGACATGGACAAGACCACCATGGTGGTGACCGTCGACGCCCTGGAGAAGGCCGGGCTCGCGGAGCGGCAGCCGTCGAGCACCGACCGGCGGGCGCGGATCATCGCCGTCACCGAGGAGGGGGCGAAGGTCGCCCAGCAGAGCCAGAAAATCGTCGACGGGGTGCACGAGAAGGCTCTCGCCTCACTCCCCGACGAGGAGCGCGAAGTCCTGCTGCGCGCACTGAACCGCCTGGTCACGGGCCACCTGGAGACCCCCGTCGAGGGCCCGAAGGCCGCCCGCCGGGCCCGGCAGCGCGGGTGAGGCCGGGGGGCGCCGAGACTCCGACCGGCCACCCCCCGAACTCCTCCCGTAAAAAATAGTCCGCAACAAAACCATCTGCTAACGTCTCTCCTGTCGCTCCACCGAACAGTCGCTCCACCGAACAGGAGAGAGAGCTCATGTCCGCGCCTGCCAGCACCTCACGCCAGCTCGCCCTCGGCGTCCTCGCCACCAGCATGCTGATGACGGTCCTCGACGGCAGCATCGTCACCGTCGCGATGCCCGCCATCCAGAGCGACCTCGGCTTCACCCCCGTCGGTCTCAGCTGGGTCGTCAACGCCTACCTCATCGCCTTCGGCTCGCTCCTCCTCCTCGCCGGCCGCCTCGGCGACCTGATCGGCCGCAAGCGGATGTTCCTCCTCGGCACGGGCGTCTTCACCGCCGCCTCGCTCCTCGCCGGTGTCGCCGCCTCCCCCGGGGTCCTGATCGCCGCCCGCTTCCTCCAGGGCGTCGGCAGCGCGATGTCCGCGGCGGTCGGCCTCGGCATCCTCGTCACCCTCTTCACCGAACCCCGCGAACGCGCCAGGGCCATCGCCGTGTTCAGCTTCACGGGCGCCGCCGGCGCCTCCCTCGGCCAGGTCCTCGGCGGAGTCCTCACCGACGCCCTCGCCTGGAACTGGATCTTCTTCATCAACCTCCCCATCGGCATCGCCGCCCTCCTCGTCGCCCTCCCGGCCCTGCCCTCCGACCGCGGGCTCGGGCTCAGGGCCGGCGCGGACGTCATCGGCGCGCTGCTCGTCACCTCGGGCCTGATGACCGGGATCTACGCCGTCGTCACCATCGAGGAGTACGGGGTCGGTTCGGCGCACACCCTCGGCTTCGGCGCCCTCACCGTCGCGCTCCTGGCCGGCTTCCTCGTCCGCCAGGCGAAGGCCGCCAACCCGCTCATGCCGCTGCGGATCCTCCGCTCGCGCAGCGTCGCCGGCGCCAACCTGGTCCAGATGCTGATGGTCGCCGCGCTCTTCTCCTTCCAGATCCTCGTCGCGCTGTACCTGCAGAAGGTCCTCGGCTACGGAGCCGCCGAGACCGGTCTCGCGATGCTGCCCGCCGCCGCCGTCATCGGTGTCGTCTCGCTCGGTGTCTCGGCCCGCCTCATCGCCCGCTTCGGTGAGCGGAACATCCTGCTCGCCGGCCTCCTCCTGCTCGTCGGCGTCCTCGGGCTGCTGACCCGCCTCCCCGTCGACGCCGACTACGTCACCGACCTGCTCCCCGTGATGCTGCTCGCCGCCGGCTTCGGCCTCGCCCTCCCCGCCCTCACCTCGCTCGCCATGTCGGGCGCCGAGGAGCAGGACGCGGGCCTGGCCTCCGGTCTCTTCAACACCACCCAGCAGATCGGCATGGCCCTCGGCATCGCGGTCCTCTCCACCCTGGCCGCCTCCCGCACCGAGTCCCTCACGGCGGCCGGCCGGCCCACCGCCGAGGCCCTGACCGGCGGCTACCACCTGGCCTTCGCCGTCGGCACCGCGCTCGTCGTCGCCGCCCTGGCCGTCGCCTTCACCGTCCTGCGCCGCCCGGCCCAGCAGCCGGGGACCGGCGAGCAGGACGCCCAGCAGACGGAAGCCCCGCAGACGGAAGCGCAGCAGCCGGAAGCCCCGAAGACGTCGGACGCCCCGAAGAAGTCGGAGCCCGCCCTCACCGCGCTGTGACAATGGCGCCATGAGAGCCGACCGCCTCGTCGCCGCCCTGCTCTTCCTCCAGACCAGGCAACGCGTCACCGCCGCCCAACTCGCCGCAGAACTGGACGTGTCCGAACGGACCGCCCGCCGGGACCTCGAAGCGCTCGCGAGCGCCGGGGTCCCGGTCTTCTCGCAGGCGGGCAAGGGCGGCGGTTGGTCGTTGGTCGGCGGCGCCCGCACCGACCTGACCGGCCTCACCGCCCCCGAGATCCACGAGCTCTTCCTCCTGACCGGCCCGGACGCCACCGCGAGCCCCAGCCCGCGGACCAGGACCGCCCTGCGCAAGCTCGTACGGGCCCTCCCCGCACCCCTCCGCGCGGGCGCCGAGGCCGCCGCCCGCGCCGGGACCGCCGACGGCACCGACTGGGCGGGCGCGCCCGTCTCGGTCACGGAGGAACCCCGACTGGCCGCTCTCCAGCGGGCCGTGGTCGAGGAGCGCGAGCTCAGGATCGGATACGCCCGCCCGGGCCGTGAGCCCCGCGAGCGGACGGTCCACCCGCTCGGGATCGCCACGAAGACCGGCGTCCGCTACCTCGTCGCCGGTACGGAGCACGGACTGCGCACCTTCCGGGTCGGCCGGGTCACCTCCGTGACCGAGACGGGCGCCCCCGCCGTCCGCCCGGAGGGCTTCGACCTCGCCACCGCCTGGCGTACGCTCGCCGCCCGCATGGAGGACCGCATGGTCGCCACGACGGTCCGGGGCCGGGTGACGCCCGGCACGGAGTCCGTCCTCGAAGGCCTCTTCGGCGGGCGGATACGGTACGGGGAACGGGCCCAGGACGGCTGGGCGCCCGTCGAGATCGACGGCCCGTCACCCGAGGTCGTCGCCGCGCAACTCGCGGGCCTGGGGGCCCGCGTGGAGCTCCTCGCCCCACCCGAGGCCCGCGCCGCCCTGGCCCGCGTCGGCGCCGAACTCACCGCGCTGTACGCGGACCGGACCCCGACTCCCTCCGAACCGCCCCCGGCTCGTCCCGAACTGTCCCCGACTCCTTCCGAACCGCCCCCGGACCCCGCGGAACCGGCCCCAGACACTCCGGAAGCTCCTCCGCGTGCACCAGCGCCAGCCGTGACACGGCCCGGGTGAGCACCACGTACAGACGGTTCGGCCCGCGCGCCTCGGCCGCCACGATCGCGGCCGGTTCGACCACGACGGCATGGTCGAACTCCAGGCCCTTGACGGCCGTCGCGGGCAGCACGGTCACCCGCTCCCCCGCCCCGCAGCCGCGTACCGCCTCCGCCACCGGACCGACGAGACCGTCGGCCGTGATCACCCCCACCGAGCCCTCCGCCGCGAGCGCCGCGGACACGGCCTCGCGGGTCCCCGCGGCCAGGTCCGAGGTCCGGTGGACGGTCACCTCGCCGTCCGTACGGACCGACCGGCCCGCCGGCACGTCCGCGCCCAGGTGCGGCAGGAGCCGGTTGGCGAGCTCCACGATCGCCGCCGGCACCCGGTAGCCGAGAGTCAGCGGCACCACCGGCGCCCCGGGCCTGCCCAGGTGGGCCAGTTGCTCGCGCCAGTCGCGGGCCGCCCACGGGGTGGTGCCCTGGGCGAGGTCCCCGAGGACGGTGAGCGAGCCGAAGGCGGTGCGGCGGGCGATCGCCCGGCACTGCATGGGCGAGAGGTCCTGGGCCTCGTCGACGACGACATGGCCGTAGCTCTCGGGGCGCTCGATCAGGCCGGCCAGCTCGTCGAGGAGCACGAGATCGGCGGCGGTCCACCGCGCCGACCGGTACGAACGCGGCGGCCGCGCCCAACGGATCGCCGCCGACTCGCCCTCCGTCAGCCCGCCGCCGGATACCGAAGTCCCCACAGGGTCCGGGTCCGTCAGGACCCCCGCGAGCACCTCCTCCGGGGTCGTCCTCGGCCAGCACGCGTCGAGGAACGCGGTGACCGCCCGCGCCCGCTCGACCCGCCGCACCCAGGCCGCGCCCACCGCCCCCGACCGGCGTTCGGCCCGGAGCTGGAGGGCCCGGACGACCCGGGCGCGGACCCGCTCCCGCCCGGTGGCGTAGGGCGGCGCCTCCTCCCGTACCGCCGTGACGATCGCGGCGAGCTCGGCGGCCGGCAGCCGCCAGTGGTACGAGCCGTCGGGGACGGCCAGGTCGCCCGGCGGGACCGGGACGACCCTGCCGTACAGCGCGCGGTGCAGCACCCCCGCCATCCGGGCGTCGTGCTTGACCCGGGCCGCCGCCTCCCCGTCCTCCGCCCGGACCGGGTGGCGGGCGAGCTCCTCGTCGAGGGTGGCCTGCCGGACGCCGGTCTCACCGAGCGCGGGCAGCACCTCGGCGATGTACGACAGGAACGCCCGGTGCGGGCCGAGGACGAGGAGGCCGGAGCGGCGGATCCGCTGCGGATGGGAGTAGAGGAGGTACGCGGCCCGGTGCAGGCCCACGGCGGTCTTGCCGGTGCCGGGCGCGCCCTGCACGCACAGCGAGGCGGCCGGGTCGGAGCGTACGAGGTCGTCCTGTTCGGGCTGGATGGTGGCGGCGATGTCCCGCATGGGGCCGACCCGGGGGCGCTCGATCTCCCCGGTGACGAGCGCGCTCACCGTCTCCGCCCCGCCGTCCACAAGGCGTTCGTCCGCGAGGCGTTCGTCCTCCAGGGCGGTGAGGTCCTCCGTTGCGCCCCGGCTGTTCGGGGCCCAGCCGAAGCGGCGGCGCCGGAGGACGCCCTGCGGGTCGTGGGCGCCGGCCTGGTAGTAGTCGCGGGAGACGGGGGCGCGCCAGTCGACGACGAGCGGCGGGGCGGCGGGGTCCTCGGCGATCCGGCGGCGGCCGATGTGATGGATCTGGCCGTCCTCGCGGTCGAGGCGTCCGAAGAACAGCGGGCCAGGCGGCTGTTCCCCCATCTCCTTGGCGCGGCTGCGGAGGTGGAAGCCGAGGGCCTCGGCGTCGGCGCCCGACGCGGCGACGTCCTCGCCGGTCACGACCTGTTCGGCGACGTCCTCGGCCATCCGGATCAGGGCGGCGCGGCAGGAGTCGTGGTGGGCGCGTTCACGGGCGAGCTCAAGGTCGAGTGACGTCATTCCGCCAAGGCTAACGGAAAACGTTACTCGGTTACATTTTTACTCACCCCCAGAAAGGGAGGGGCTCAGTAAGAAAGGGCTCAGTACGGAAGCCCTTCCCGCAGCGCCCGGAACGCCCGCCCGGCCGCGGCCACCGCGTCCGCCGCCACCTCCCCGGCCGTCTCGCCGCCCGCGATCCGGGCCGTGTTCTCCTCGGCGAGGATCCGCAGCACGGCCACGATCTGCCCGGCCGCGATCCGCGCGTCCAGCGGATCGCCGCCGAGCGCCTCCGCGAGGGCCGCCTCGGACCTCCCCCGGTACCCGTGGAGGCGGGCGACCAGGGCCGGCGTGCCGTACAGCAGCCGGTGGTACGCGAGCACGGCCGGGTGATCGCACAGCCCGGTCACCGGGTCCTGCCGGCCGAGCCCGTCGAGCAGGTGCGCGTACAGCGCGTCGAGCGGCGCGGTGCCGGCGAGGCGCCCCGCCGCCACCACCCGGGCGGCCTCGTCCTCGTGGTCCGCGAACCGGTGGAGGACGAGGTCCTCCTTGGCCGGGAAGTACCGGAAGAGGGTCGGCTTCGACACCTCGGCGGCGGCGGCCACCTCCGCGACGGAGACCGCGTCGAAGCCCTTCTCAAGGAAGAGCGCGACGGCGGCGTCCGACAGCGCCTGCCGGGTGCGCTCCTTCTTCCGTTCGCGCAGCCCGGACGGCGCAGGCACCGGAGCGTCCGATGTCATGGGCCTCTCTCTTTCAGCGGATCCGGAGGGTTCAGAAGATGTCAGGCGAGAAGGGCCGCAGCGGCGTACGGAACAGCAGGTCGGCGCGGACACCCGCGCCCGGCGTGAGCTCCTCCGCGCGACCGAGGCGGGCGAGCCGCACCGCCGACTCGTCACCGAACGCCAGCGTCCCCAACTCCGCGATGTCGAAGGCGAGATCGGCGGACTCGGTGGTACGGACGCAGCTCGCGCCCGCCGGGGAGGCGTCGAGCCGGTAGCGGCCGCCCGCGAGACCGTCCGCGTCCCGCAGGTCGAGGACGAGGCTCCCCTCCACCGGATACGTCCGGCTCTCCAGGACCCGGACGACGTCCAGGACCCGCACCCACAGCATGTCCACGTACGTCAGCGTCTTCGCCGCCCGCGGGTCCGGCAGCAGCAGCGGCAGCGGATCGTCGGGCGCCCGGTAGCCGGAGCGGACCGTGGTGATCCAGTCGACCGAGCAGAGGTAGTGCCACAGGGCGCGCTCGGCGGACGGGGTGACGGCTATCAGGTCCCGCACGGTCGCCGTGTTCACCGGCTGCTTGGCGTCGTCCCACTTGTCGTCGGCGGTGTAGGCGACGAACCCCTCCACCTCACCGGACTCCGAGCGGTACACCGCGTAGAACGGCTCCGTCCAGGAGTCGATCTGGTAGCCGAGGCCGGTGCCGAGCTCCCAGCCGCGCGTGGTCCGGTCGGTGACCCCGGCACGGACCCCGGCGAGCCGGCGGTGCGCCTCGGGCCCGATCTTGCGGATCTCCCCGGCGTCGGTCAGGTCGATCCGGCCGCCGCCCTCCGGCCGCCCCGAGCGCCGCGGGTCGAGCCCGGCACGCCGTACGTCCACGCTCCACTCGGTGGACCAGCTCGCCGGGCCGAAGCCGAACCGCCCGTAGATCGGGTACTCGGCGGCGATCAGCGTGGCGATCGCGTCGCCCCGCTCCTTCGCCGCGGCGAGGTCGGTGGCCATCATGCGGCTGAGCAGCCCCTGGCGCCGGTGCGTCGGGGAGACGGTGACCTGGGTGATGGCGTCGGCGGTGAGGCTGCCGCCGCCGACCGTGCTGACCTCCTGCCGGAACGACCGGAAGGTGGCGACGATCCGGTCCCGGTCGAAGGCCCCCTGTGTCCGCGCGAGGTCCGAGTTGGCCAGCCGGTCGGCGACCAGCTCGTCGGGGACGCGGGGCGGTCGGAGGAAACCCGTCTGGAGGGCCCGTAGCCAGCCCGGGAAGTCGGACTCCGTCACCGTACGCACGTCGACACTCATCCTCCGACCCTACGCACGGCCGCGCGGCGACCGCACCCGAGTTTCCCCGGGCGCCGTCCGCGCCTCCGCGAGACCTCAGGCCAGCAGGTCGTCGACCTGCGCCTCGCCCTCCCGGTAGCGGCGGGCGATCTCCCCGCTGCAGTCGTCGGCGGTCCGCTGGAGGTGCTGCCGCCGCCGCGAGATCTGCTGCTCGTACCCCGCGAGCCGCCCCATCGCCGCGTGCAGCTCCTCGTCCGTACGGGCCGTCAGGTCCGACAGCTCGACCTCCGACAGCATCTCGGCCGCCAGTCGCCGGTACTCCTCGCCGCGCGGAGTCGACAGCGTCACGTGCCGGGCCGAGCTGCGGTGCCGCGAGGGCACGTCGGCGAGGATCTCGGAGAGCCGGTCGAGGACCGGGGCCTCCGGATCCGTCCGCCGCGCCAGCTCGGCCCGCAGGATGTCGATCCGGCCCTGGAGCATCCGCCGTACGTAGCTCAGGTCGGCCTCGTCGCTCTGCGCCTCGCGGCGCAGCGCGCGCAGTTCGGGCAGCCGCAGCGCGGCGAGCTCCGGCTGCGCCCGTTCGGGCAGGGAGGGCTCGTTGGTCCGCTGCACGGGCGGGCGCACGATCGGGCTGCCGCCCGGACCGCCGCCCCGACCTCCGCCCGGACCTCCGCCCAGGCTCCCGCCGAGACCTCTGCCCAGGTCTCCGCCGATGCCTCCGTTCAGGCTTCCACTCAGGCCTGCGCTCAGGCTTCCGCTCAGGCCACCGCTCAAGCTTCCTCCCGGGTTTCCACCCGGGCTTCCGGCGCGGAACAGCGGTACGGGACCGGACGGTGTCGGCCCGGTGCCAGGTGCACTCATGAGAATCGTCCCCTCGACCGGTGCGGAGCCGCACCGCCTGAAAGGCATCGTGCCACTCCCACCCGTGCACGTGCAGGCGCTCTGCACCCGTTCGGCCCCTCATCCGTCGGCCTGCGGTCCGCTCGGTAGGTTGGTACGCATGCGTGCAGTGGTGCAGAGAGTCGACGGCGCGAGCGTCGTCGTCGCAGGGGAGACCGTCGGAGAGATCGTCGGCGAGGGGCTGTGCGTCCTGGTCGGGGTGACCCACGACGACACCCCGGAGAAGGCCGCCCAATTGGCCAGAAAGCTCTGGTCCGTCCGGGTACTGGACGGCGAGAAGTCGTGCTCGGACGTGAACGCGCCGCTCCTGGTGATCTCCCAGTTCACCCTCTACGGAGACGCCCGCAAGGGCCGCCGCCCCACCTGGAACGCCGCCGCCCCCGGCCCCGTCGCCGAACCCCTCGTCGACGAGGTCGTCGCGCAGCTGCGGAAACTGGGCGCGCGCGTGGAGACGGGCCGGTTCGGAGCGGACATGCGCGTCTCGCTCACGAATCACGGCCCGTTCACGGTCCTGATCGACGTATAGGACGTAGAGGCAGAGCGGGCCGGGTGGGGGGACGAGCCCTACGGCTCGACGACCGTCTCCTGCGCGGCCGCCGTGTTCCCGACGAGCAGCGGCGCGTCCACCGGCACGTTCCGCTTCACCAGGGCCAGGGCGATCGGCCCCAGCTCGTAGTGGCGGACCGCGCTCGTCACGAAGCCGAGCTGCCGGCCCTCCTCGCCGTCGGCGGCCAGCCGGACCGGGGCGCCGTGCCCGGGCAGCAGCACCTCGCTGCCGTCCAGGTGGAGGAAGACCAGCCGGCGCGGCGGCTTCCCCAGGTTCTGCACCCGGGCGACGGTCTCCTGCCCCCGGTAGCAGCCCTTCTGCAGGTGGACGGCGCTGCCGATGAGGCCGACCTCGTGCGGAATGGTCCGGTGGTCGGTCTCGAAACCGAGCCGCGGCCGGTGCGCCTCGACGCGCAGCGCCTCGTACGCGAGCATCCCGGCGGCCGGCCCGTGCGAGGCCGCGAAGGACTCCAGGTCGGCGCGGGGCAGGAAGAGGTCCCGGCCGTGCGAGGTCTCGCGTACGACGGCGGACTCGGGCACCTCGGCGATCGAGCCGGCCGGGAGGTGGACGACCGCGATGTCCTCCGTACGGTCGGCGACCTCGACCCGGTAGAAGAACTTCATCGACTCCAGGTACGCGACGAGCTCCTCCCGCGTCCCCGGCTCGACGTGCGCCCACACCGTCTCGCCGTCGTCGACGAGGTACAGGGCGTGCTCGATGTGCCCGTTCGCGGAGAGGACGAGCGCCTCCGTCGCCCGCCCCGGCGGCAGGTCGGTCATGTGCTGGGTGACGAGCAGGTGCAGCCAGCTCAGCCGGTCGTCGCCGGTGACGGCGACGACACCGCGGTGGGAGAGGTCGACGAAACCGGAGCCGTCGGCGAGGGAGCGCTGCTCGCGGAACAGGTCGCCGTAGTGGGCGGCGACGCCTTCGTCGCGGCCTTCGGCGGCGACGGCGCCGGGCAGGGACAGCAGAGGGCTCTTCATAGGGGAAAGCCTACGACTCACCGGAAGACCGTCCAGGACTCGCCCTGGCGGCACGGGACGCTAGGTGGCATCAGCTGCGGCAGCGACGTCCGCGGCGGCAGCTGCGGCGTCGGCCGCCTTCCGCGTACAGGCCGCGCACCGGCCGAAGATCGCGAAGTGCTTCATGTCCGTCTCGAAGCCGAAGGTCTCACGGAGCTTCCCGGTGAACTCGGCGGCCACCTCGACGTCCGCCTCGATCACCTCCGCGCAGTCCCGGCACACCAGGTGCAGATGGTGGTGCCGGTCGGCGAGGTGGTACGTCGGGGCCCCGTGACCCAGATGCGCGTGGCTCACGAGCCCGAGCTCCTCCAGGAGCTCCAGGGTCCGGTACACGGTGGAGATGTTCACCCCGGACGCGGTCCTGCGGACCTCGACCAGGATGTCGTCGGGCGTCGCGTGCTCCAGCGCGTCGACGGCCTCCAGGACAAGCTGGCGCTGCGGCGTCAGCCGATAGCCGCGCTGCCGCAGGTCGCTCTTCCAGTCGGTGGTCACCACGCCCTCCAGTGTAGGAGGGCGCGGCGCGCCACCCCCAGATGTCTAGCGGAAGAAGGCGATGCCGTCGTCCGGCAGGTCGCCGAGGTTGCGGGCCATCTCCGCGACCTCCTCGGGCGTCACGACCTTCTTCAGGTGCGCCGACATGTACGGCCGCAGCGGGACCTCGGGGGTCGCCTTCTCGCCCACCCACATGAGGTCGCTCTTGACGTAGCCGTAGAGGCGCTTGCCACCGCTGTACGGGCCCGAGGCCGCCGTCCGGGCGACGGCGTCCGTCGCGAGGTCGATCTGCGGCTTCTGGTCGGCGAGCTCGCCGTACCAGATCTCGACGATGCCCTGGTCGCGGACCATGACGATCTCGACCTTGCGGTTCTTGTCGATACGCCAGTAGCCGCTCTCGCTCTCCAGCGGACGGACCTTGTTGCCGTCGCCGTCGAGGACCCAGGAGTGCGAGTGGTACTCGATGAAGTCCCGGCCGTCGTGGCTGAACGTCACGGACTGGCCGAAGTTGCACTTCTCGGCGCCGGGGAAGTCGGAGACACCCGCGCCCTCCCACGTACCGAGCAGGAACGCGAGGGGGACGAGGTCCGGATTGAGGTCGGACGGGATCTCGATCATGAGCAGCTCTGGCGTTCTCTAGAGGTGGGTTAGCGCTGGCCCTGGTACAGCTTCTTCACGGCCAGACCGGTGAAGGCGAGCACGCCGACGGCGACCAGGACCAGCAGAGTTTCGAAGAAAATGATCACAGGGTGCTCCTCGGCTGAGCGGTGAAGGCGGAACGGGCCGGACCCCAGCTTAGTGGGCGGGGGCCCGGCCCACTCTGTGAGGTGGGTCTAGCGCGCTGTGACTAGCCGAGAAGCTGGTTCTGCAGGGTGACGGTCTGCTGGAACGGCACGGCGAGCGGCTCGCCCTTACGGGTCTGGGTGATCAGCGCGAGGGTGTCACCGGCTTGGACGTAGGCCCAGCGGGTCTGCTCGGGGCCGTACGGCTTCTTCTCCCGGAAGGCGTACAGGCTCGTGTCCGGTACGTGGACGTCGTCGGCGAAGTTCTCCATCACGGTGCCCTCCACCCCGTCCGGCAGCGCCTTCGGGCCGTCCGCGCCGTCCGCCTGGAGGGCCGTGTCCTTGTACGACTCGGCGTACGCCACGGAGCTGAACCGGAGCAGGTGGATGCTGGTCCGGGTGCCGTCCTGAGTCGTCCAGCCCCGGGCTGCGATGTGCCGCAGGGTGGAGTCCGCCAGGGTCCGCTTCAGCTCGCCACGGAACTCCTTCCCGTAGAGCGAGAGGTACGCGTCCGTGGACACGAATCCGCCGTTCAGCTTCGCGTCGACGGTCGCACCGGCCGGCGCGGGCAGCAGAAGCCGCCGTACGTCGGCGTGGTGGACCTCGCCGTCGTTGCCCTCGGTGAACGGGCGGGGACGGTCGGCCGGGAGCGCCGGGAGGCTGAGCGCCGGGTACTCCCAGCGGCCGTCGCTCTCGGTCGCGAGCCCGGGCACCTCGTTCCTGTCGAGCGCGGTGATCCCCATGGCGGTGCCCGCGCCCACGCCACCGCAGACGACGACGGCGGCCGTCCAGCGGGCGACGGCCCACAGAACACGACGGGTCCGCCGGGGGCCGTGGGCGGCGGCCGGAGCCGTCGGCTCCGCGGCGGGCGCCACGGCCTCGGTCGGCTGCTCGGTCACGGTCATACGTACTCTCCCGGGGACTCGATGTGACGGAGCTGCTTCTCGACGAGGCCGGCCACGGCCTTCTCGTCGAAGGGCGAAGCACCGAACGCCGTCACGGTGACCATGACCTCGCCGTCGTAGGCCGAGCAGATCATGTCCTGGAGATCAGGGGTGCGCACGTCGTCGCCGCGCTGCCTGGGCTTCTCGGGCTTGGGCCCCAGGTAGCAGGCGGAGCTCTTCGCGTACGCCTTGATCTTCGGCCCCTTCCGGAGCTCCAGGAGCTCGGACAGCTCCTTCCGGACCTCGAAGAACTCGCGGACCATCTTCTTGTCCTTCATCCGCAGGATGAGCACCTCGGCCTGGAGGGTGCTGTCCTCCTTGGCGTACGAGCGCATCGCCATGCCCTGGATGCCGAGCCGGTCGACCTCCTTCTCGTACGCGCGGCGCTTCTTGCCGTAGAAGCCCTGGCCCGTCTGCTTGAGGAGGGCATTGGCCTTGTTCGCCGGCAGCTCGTCGTCGTTGCCGTACCCCTTGATGTCCGCCCCGAGCGCGTAGCCCTCCGGCACGGGCAGGAGGAGCTTGCTCATCGGGGTGGACGCCCGGCCCCGGAGGACGCCGGCGGCCGCCGGGTCCTGAGGGGTCGCGGTCGCGGTGGGGTCCGCCCACGCCACCGTGGGGGCGGTGCGGTCGGCGCGGTCGACGGTGACGGCGGTGTACGCGACACCGCCGCCGACGGCCCCGAGCACGAGCACGGAGATCAGCGCGTTCTTCAGGATCCGGCGTGTGCGGCTCCCTGACTTCTCACTCACAGGCGCCCCAGCTGCCGTTCGGCCAGAGAACGGATCTCGCTCTCGGCGATCTTGTGCGTGTCGGACATGAGGATCGTGATCGCGATGTCACCGCGCCGGATGAAGGCGCGGGCCTCGTAAAGGTCCAGGTATCCCGCCTCGCGGTGCACCGGATAGACGAAGTAGCGGCCGTCCGAGGAACCCTTCACCGCCACTCCGAGGGAGCCGGACTTCGCCTCGCTGATGGCGATGCGCTGCTGCTGCATCACGTGCTCCCAGGCGCCGAGCGTGGAGGTGGAGCGGTACTGCACGAGGTTGATCTGGACCCTCTTGTACTCGCCCGTCAGCCATGCGCGCGTGGCGATCCGCCGGATCCCCGAGTCGAGCTCGGACTCCAGCGCCCCTGCGGGCCGGGTGAATCCGTCGGCGTACGCGTCGAGCGACTGCCACCCGTCCTCGCCGTCGGCCCGCGCCGACGCCGGCTTCGGCAGCAGCAGCTTCCGCAGGTCGCCCTGCGACTTCGCCTGGTGGTCCTCCGCCGCCGACAGCGGCTCGGGCTCCTGGCCCTTCGGGAGCGGCTTCGCCGGGTACGCGAGGCCCGGCTGGTTCAGCGGCGGGAGCGGGGTCGGTTCGCGGTCGGCCTGGATGCCGTAGCCGACGGCGGTGCCGCCGACGAGGCCCAGGACGGCGGCGACGGCGATCAGCCCGACGGTGCGGAGGACGCGGCGGCGCGGCCGTACGACGGCAGGCGCGGCTTCCGCCACCGGCTCCGGGTCCGGGTTCGCCACCGGCTCCGGCTCCGGGTTCGTCACCGGATCCGAGTCCGGGTTCGTCACCGGCTCCGGGTCCCGGTCCGGCGGCGGTGCCGTATCCGCATTTTGGATACTTTCTTCGATACTCAAGAGTCCCCCACGAGACCTGAATCGCGGATTCCGATCATCCGCGCACCCAGCTGACACGCGAGGGGCGCATGAGGTTGCAGTGCCGCGCATTACAGTTCGGCATATGGCGAAGAAGCTCGTGATCAAGGTGACCGCAGGGGCCGACGCCCCCGAACGCTGCTCGCAGGCCTTCACGGTGGCCGCCGTCGCCGTCGCCAGCGGCGTCGAGGTTTCGCTCTGGCTGACCGGCGAGTCCTCGTGGTTCGCCCTCCCCGGCCGCGCGGCCGGGTTCGAGCTGCCGCACGCCGCGCCCCTGCCGGATCTGATCGACTCGATCCTGGCCGCCGGCCGCGTGACGCTCTGCACCCAGTGCGCCGCCCGGCGCGAGATCACGGAGAAGGACGTCCTGGACGGCGTCCGCATCGCCGGCGCGCAGGTCTTCGTCCAGGAGGCCATGGCCGACGAGACGCAGGCGCTCGTCTACTGAGGACGGACCGGCCCTAGCTCCGGCGCTTCTTGCCGTCGAGCTCGTCCCACCACTCGTCCGACTTCGGGTCCCCCGAAGGGTCGTCCCACCAGCGGTCCTCCGGGCCCCGGCGGTTCGCGACCATCGCGGCGACCGGCGGGATGACCATGGCGATCACGCACATACCGACCGCCACCGGCATGGAGAAGAGCCGCACGACGGCCCAGGCGCCCACGAAGAGGACCAGGCAGGCGCCCATCATCCAGAAGTAGACGTGGCGACGGCGTGCGTACACACCTTCAGCGTACGTCCGGGCGGGCCACCCGGCACCGACGGCCGGAGGCCGGCGCAGCGCCTCGATGCCCGGGAGGCGCCCTGGCGCCGAGCGGTGCGAGGGGTGCGGAAAGAAGGAGACCGAAGGGCCGTGCCTCAAGTCCTGGAAATGGCGTCCAACCCCCCAGGAGGCACGGCCCTCCGGCCGTTCGGTGTCGCGGTCGGTCAGACCGCGATGGCGACCTCCGCGAGGCCACCCTTCTGCGCCACGACCTGACGGTCGGCGGTGCCGCCCGGAACCAGGGCGCGGACGGTCCAGGTGCCCTCGGCCGCGTAGAAACGGAACTGTCCGGTGGCGGAGGTCGGGACCTCGGCCGTGAACTCGCCGGTCGAGTCCAGGAGGCGGACGTAACCGGTGACGGGCTCGCCGTCCTTGGTCACGAAGCCCTGGATGGTGGTCTCACCGGGCTTGATCGTCGAGGCGTCGGGGCCGCCGGGCTGCGCTCCACACATGATGTTCTGTCCTTACGGTCGAGGGGTGCCGGAGGGGAGGAGGTCCGGGTCTTACTTGTTGGCGCCGAGCTCGATCGGCACGCCGACGAGGGAGCCGTACTCGGTCCACGAGCCGTCGTAGTTCTTGACGTTCGTGACCTCGAGCAGCTCGTGCAGGACGAACCAGGTGAGCGCGGAGCGCTCACCGATGCGGCAGTAGGCGATGGTGTCCTTCGCCAGATCGACCTGCTCGTCCTCGTAGAGGGCCTTGAGCTCGTCGTCCGACTTGAAGGTGCCGTCGTCGTTGGCGTTCTTCGACCACGGGATGTTGCGGGCGCTCGGCACGTGGCCGGGGCGCTGCGACTGCTCCTGCGGGAGGTGCGCCGGGGCGAGCAGCTTGCCGGAGAACTCGTCGGGCGAGCGGACGTCGACCAGGTTCTCGGAGCCGATCGCGGCCACGACGTCGTCGCGGAAGGCGCGGATCGAGGCGTCCTGGGCCTTGGCCTTGTACTCGGTGGCCGGGCGGGCCGGGATCTCGGAGCCGTCGACGAGGTCGCGGGAGTCGAGCTCCCACTTCTTGCGGCCGCCGTCGAGGAGCTTCACGTCCTGGTGGCCGTAGAGCTTGAAGTACCAGTAGGCGTAGGAGGCGAACCAGTTGTTGTTGCCGCCGTAGAGGACGACCGTGGTGTCGTTCCCGATGCCCTTGGCCGAGAGGAGCTTCTCGAAGCCCTCCTGGTCGATGAAGTCACGGCGGACCGGGTCCTGAAGGTCCTGGGTCCAGTCGATCCGGATGGCGTTGCGGATGTGGTTCTTCTCGTAGGCCGAGGTGTCCTCGTCGACCTCGACAAGGGCGACCTGCGGGTTGTCGAGGTTGGCCTCGACCCAGTCCGCGTCGACCAGTACGTCGCTGCGAGCCATGCTGTTCTCCTCCGGGGCAGTGTGCGGCGGTGTGGTGCGGTGGTGCCGTGGTGCGGGTGTGTGGTGCGGTACGCGTCGTCGCGTGGCGTACGGACGTGCGTACGGCTCTGCACAGGTCGGCCCCGACCGCGGTCGAAGGGCCTGAGGAATACGGGAGACGGTGGTCCCGCTCAGACGGAGCGACAGAGCATGGCGGCGACGCGGCACAGGTCTACTGCCCGCCGCTTCGTGAGATCCGCCTGTCGCTTCATGCCCACGATCGTAGGGACGGACAGGCGGCCGTGTCACCGGCGTGTCGTATTTTGAGACGCGATCGTCCGAGATGCGAGACGCGATCACCGCGCGGGCGGCCTTCGGACGGCTCCGCGCCGGGGCGTCCGGTTCTCTTTCTGCGGATCGGACGGCGGCGTCTCAGCATGTGGCCAGAGGGGGTGTACGGGGGTGCATGGGGGTGCACAGGGGCGCACGGGTGCCCGTAGGGGCTCACTCACCGGCCTCACGTACGGACCCGGACAGGGATGCCGTACGGGGCTCTCACGTACGGGCCCGGGACAGAGACGCCGTACGGGGACTCTCACGTACGGGCCGGGGAGAGGGATGCCGTACGGGGTCTTGCCCGGCGTCCCGTCCTGGTGGCGTCAGCCCGCCAGGACGACGTCCTCGCCCGTCACGGCGACGGCGTCAGCCCGCCAGGACGACGTCCTTGCCCGTCACGGCGACGGCCAGACCGTCCGGACGGGCCTCGACCTTCTCCACCTTCATGCCGGCGATCATCCCGATCGGCCGCTCGAAGTCGGTGCGCTTGCGCACCAGTTCCTCCACGCCCGGAATGCCCTCGCCCGGCACCTCGTCCGCGTGGACCTTGATCGTGTCGCCGTTCACGACGGTCACCGTGGAGAGCACCGACCGCGTCAGGGTGCGGCCCATGAACTCCACGCCACCGGTGACCTTCACCTTCCCGTCGCCCCCGTACGCCACCGTGACCCCGGGGTCCGCGGCGGCCGTGAGGTCCGCGTACGAGATGAGGGCGGTGCCGGTCGCGGAGCCCGCCCGCGCGCCCGCCCAGTCACCGGTCACGGTCACGTCCCGGAGCGCGGCCGTCAGCTCCTCGACCCGGATGCGCCGGCTGCCCGCCGTCGCCTCGACGCCGGTCGCCTTCACGTCGACCTCGTCGAACCGCTTGTCCGCGACCTGGGTGAGGAAGGGGAAGCCCTTGATGTCGATCTCGATCGACTCGCTGCTCGCGGCGGAGAGCTTCACCCGGCTCGCCGCCTCCGACTCGGCGTACGCCACGGCGAGCCGGTCGATCCCGACGAGGACGCCGCCCAGCACGACGGCCACGATCAACAGAATCCGCAGTGCTCGCATGGGCTGTGCGTCCCCCTGGTAGGCGAAAGTGCGTCCGGACAGGCGTTCGGCCCCCCGACACGAAGATCGACGTGTCGAGGGGCCGGTTGGTTCCCCGAGCGGTTCCCCGGCCGGCCCCCGACAGGTTCCCGGCCGAGGTCCCGGCAGACTCAGGCCAGGGCTCGGCCCAGCAGGTAGACGGCGGGCGCGGCTGCCGTCAGCGGCAGCGCGATCCCGGCGGTCATGTGGACGAAGCGCGACGGGTAGTCGTAACTGGCGACCCGCAGACCGACCAGCGCGCAGACCCCGGCCGCGAGGCCGATCAGCGCCCCGGAGCTCCCCAGCTCGTTCAGCCCGCCGGCCGCGATCCCGGCCCCCGCCCCCGCGAGCAGCGCGACGACCAGGGAGACCGGACCGGGCAGCGGGAGCGCCCGGGCGACGACGGTGGCGGCGACCGCGATCCCGCCGACGACCACCGCGTCGGGGGCGGCGCCGAGGTGCCCGGCGGCGACGACCGTCAGCGCGGCCGAGGCGACGCCGGCCATCAGGCCGTACATGCGCTCGTCCGGGTCGGCGTGGCTGCGCAGCTGGAGGACGAGGCAGAGCAGCACCCACACGCCGAGCGTGCCCAGGATCGCGGCGGCCGCGTGCTCCCGGCCGACGGCGAGCAGGGCGGCGTCGGCGACGAGGCCGCCGGCGAAGGCGAGGGCGATGCCCTGCCGGGCGGGCCACATGCCGTTGAGCCGGAACCAGCCGGCGGCGGTGAGGCCCTGGAGCAGGACGAGCGGGACGAGCAGCCCGTACGGGCCGAGGGAGGCGCCGCCGGCGAGCAGCAGGCCGAGGACGGCGGTCAGGGCCGCCGGCTGGAGCCCGGGCTCGATCACGGGCGAGCGGCCCTCGGCACGCGCGCGCTGGGCGTCGGTGATCCGGGTGTTCCCGGAGGTGGTGGGCGAGGACCAGCCGGGCCCCTGGGCCTCGGCGGCGGGGGCGGCCGAGGGGGCGGGTGCGGCCGGCTCGGGCGTGTCGTACGCCACGGGAGCCGCCGGGGCCGCCGCGTAGTGCTGCGGCTGCGGCTGTGACTGCGGCTGCCCGTACTGCTGCTGCGACTGCCGCTGCGACTGCCCGTACTGCTGCGGTTGCGGCTGCCCGTACTGATGCTGCTGTTCGTACGGCGGCTGCTGCCCGTACTGCGGCTCGTACGTCGCCTCCTGCGGCGGCAGGTAGGCGGTGCTGTCGTAGGAGGCCCCGTACGCGGGCTGCGACTGCGGAGCCTCGTACGTCACGGGGGGCTGCTGCTGCACCACGGGCTGGTACTGGGTGTCCCAGGTCTGGCCCTCCCACGTCTGCGTGACGTCGGGGCTCTGGTGCCCGTGGCCCTGGTCCTGGCCGTGCCCGTTCGCGTACGGGTCGTACTGCTGGTCGTTGCTCATGCTCTGGGGTTCACCCTCCTGCGAACGGGGGGAGCACCTCGACCGTGCCGCCCTCGGCAAGCCGTACGGTCTCATGGCTCCGGGTCCCGACGGGGTCGCCGTCGATGAGGAAAGAACACCGCTGGAGGACCCGGACGAGCTCGCCCGGGTGCTTCGCGCGGGCCGCTTCCAGCGCCTCCGCCAGGGTCTCGGCGGTGTACGGCTCCTCGGCGACACCGGCGGCGGCCTTGGCCGCGGCCCAGTAGCGGATGGTTCCCGCTGCCATAGCGGCGCTCCCTTCGTTCGTGTGCGCGCCGCCCCCCATGATGGGCTATCGGCGCGTGAGCCAGTCCCCCAGCCGGGCGAGCAGCTCCTCGTCGGCCGCGTTCTCGGCGTGGCCCATCCCCCGCTCCAGCCAGAGCTCCGCGTCGCCGGCGGCGGCCAGCGTGCGCGGGTGGTCGAGCGGGAAGTACGCGTCCCGGTCGCCGTGCACGATCAGCAGCGGGACCGGCGCGATCAGCGGCACCGCATCCACGGGCGAGAGGGGTACGGGGTCCCAGGCGCGGGCGTCGATCCGGGTGCGGAGCCCGTAACGGCCGACCAGGCGGCCCGCGGGGCGGGTGACCACCCAGTGGAGGCGGCGCATCGGAGCCGTACCCCGGTAGTACCAGCGTGCGGGGGCGGAGACGGCGGCCACCGCGTCCACCCGTTCCTCCGTGCCCCGCTCCAGGGCCGCGTGGCGCAGGACCACCGACCCGCCCATGGAGAAACCGACCGTCGCCACGCGCGCGTGGCCGAGCTCACGGGCCCAGCGGACGGCGGCGGACAGGTCGAGCACCTCCCGGTCGCCGACCGTGGAGCGGCCGCCGGAACCGCCGTGCCCGCGGAAGGAGAAGGTCACGACGGCCGCGCCGCGCTCCGCGAAGGCACGGGCGGCGCGCCGGACGGCGGGCCGGTCGGCCGCCCCGGTGAAGCCATGGGCGACGACGACGGCCGTACCGGCGCCCGCCCGGCCGGTGACCGCCCTGCCGGTGGCGGCCGTACCGGTGACCGCTGTTTCGGTGACACTTGCGGCAGAGGGTTCGTAAACCGCCTCGATACGGACACCGTCATCCGTACGCAACATCGCACGGCGAGGAGCACGGTGATGGACGGAAGTGAGCGACGAGACATCCACCATGTGAAATCGCCTCTCTCCCTCTGAACTCATGTGGGCTATTCTGCTGGGCAGAGGATCCGGGCGACGCAGCCCCCGGGTCCTTTTGCGTTTTCCGACCGTTGTTACGGATAGGTGAACACAAGCTCTCAGGGCGCGAGAGCCGGCAGTGATCTGCGTACGAAGCAGTGCCACGTCCTCGCAGGGACCGAGGAGGAACCGACGTTATGAGCGAGCGAACGAAGCACGACCGACCGATGGCAGCAATGGCAGGTGGGGCGCGATGAGCTCTCTGCTGCTCCTGACCAACGCCCTCCAGCCGTCGACCGAGGTGCTGCCCGCACTCGGTCTGCTGCTGCACAACGTCCGGGTGGCTCCGGCCGAGGGCCCCGCCCTCGTGGACACCCCCGGCGCGGACGTGATCCTCGTCGACGGCCGGCGCGACCTCCCGCAGGTCCGCTCGCTCTGTCAGCTGCTGCGCTCCACGGGGCCCGGCTGTCCGCTGATCCTGGTCGTCACGGAGGGCGGCCTCGCGGCCGTCACCGCCGACTGGGGCATCGACGACGTCCTTCTCGACACCGCCGGCCCGGCCGAGGTCGAGGCCCGGCTGCGGCTCGCGATGGGCCGCCAGCAGATCGTCTCCGACGACTCCCCGATGGAGATCCGCAACGGCGACCTGTCGGTCGACGAGGCGACGTACAGCGCGAAGCTCAAGGGCCGGGTCCTGGACCTGACCTTCAAGGAGTTCGAGCTCCTCAAGTATCTGGCCCAGCACCCGGGCCGGGTCTTCACCCGTGCCCAGCTCCTCCAGGAGGTGTGGGGGTACGACTACTTCGGCGGCACCCGAACGGTCGACGTCCACGTACGGCGGCTGCGGGCGAAGCTGGGCCCCGAGCACGAGTCGCTCATCGGCACCGTCCGGAACGTGGGCTACCGCTTCGTCACCCCGGAGAAGGTCGAGCGCGCGGCCGAGGAGGCCCGGGCCAAGGAGGCCTCCCGCGGCTCCGGTACCACCGGCGGCGGCACCGGCGGCGGCGACTCCGGTGTCAAGGAGGCCGACCGGGAGGTCACTCCGGTGGAGGACAGGAACGTGGCGGATGCCACAGTGCGACCCGCCGGTAGGTAGGTCACCCCGCGTAGACTGCCGCGCGTGGCCAAGGTGACGAGGGATGACGTAGCTCGACTGGCAGGCACTTCGACCGCGGTCGTGAGCTACGTCATCAACAACGGACCCCGGCCGGTCGCCCCGGCCACGCGCGAGCGTGTCCTCGCCGCCATCAAGGAGCTGGGCTACCGCCCCGACCGGGTGGCCCAGGCGATGGCGTCCCGGCGTACGGACCTCATAGGCATGATCGTCCCGGACGCCCGGCAGCCCTTCTTCGCGGAGATGGCGCACGCGGTCGAGCAGGCCGCCGCCGAGCGCGGAAAGATGGTGCTCGTCGGGAACTCCGACTACCGCACCGAGCGCGAGGTCCACTACCTGCGCGCCTTCCTCGGTATGCGCGTCTCCGGGCTGATCCTCGTCAGCCAGGGCATGAGCGAGCAGGCCGCGAGCGAGATCGAGGCCTGGGACGCGCGCGTGGTGCTGCTGCACGAGCGCCCCGAGGCGATCGACGACGTCGCCGTCGTGACGGACGACATCGGCGGCGCCCAGCTCGCCACCCGGCACCTCCTGGAGCACGGCCACGCGTACGTGGCCTGCCTGGGCGGCATCCCGAACACCCCGGCCGTCGGCGACCCGGTCGCCGACCACGTCGAGGGCTGGCGGCGGGCCATGGTCGAGGCCGGCCACTCGACCGAGGGCCGGCTCTTCGAGGCCCCGTACAACCGCTACGACGCCTACCAGGTGGCGCTCAAGCTGCTCGCGGGCCCGGACAGGCCGCCGGCGATCTTCTGCTCCACCGACGACCAGGCCTTCGGTGTGCTGCGAGCCGCGCGCGAGCTGCGCATCGAGGTGCCGTCGGAGCTGGCGGTCGCGGGCTTCGACGACGTGAAGGAGGCGGCGCTCACCGACCCGCCGCTGACCACGATCTCCTCGGACCGCCCGGCGATGGCCCGGGCGGCGGTGGACCTGGTCCTGGACGACTCGCTGCGGGTCGCGGGTTCGCGCCGCGAGCGGGTCAAGCTCTTCCCGTCGGCCCTGGTGGTCCGCCGCTCCTGCGGCTGCGGCGAGTAGCCCTCCACCCCTGAACCCTGAAGGCTCTTTATATAGGGCATACAGGGTTCTGTCGGGCTTCTCAGCCGCTCCTCAGACGGCTCTCATGTACGGCTCCGAGAGTCGTAGCCATGACGGACTTCCAGGAGCAGCAGCCGCCGCAGCAGCCGTACTACCCGCCGCATCCACCGAGGCCGCCGTACCCCCCGGCGCAGCCGTACGAGGCGACCCCGCCGCCCGGGTCGCCCCAGCCGCACGGATCGACGCAGCCGTACGAGGCCACCCAGCCGTACGGGTGGCCCCAGCCGCACGACGCCACCCCGCACGGGTCACCCCAGCCGCACGAGGCCACCCGGCCGTACGACGCCACCCGGCCGATCACCACCGAGCCGGGAACCACGATCTGGCCGTCCGGCGGGCACGTCCCGCCGCCCGTGGACCCGCCGGTCGCCGTCGCGGCGGCCCCCGCTCCGGGGGCCGGGCGCCGCGCCAAGCGCGGGGTCGGCCTCCTGGCGGCCGTGGCCATCGCGGCCGCGGCGGTCGGCGGCGGCACGGCGACGCTCGTCCAGCAGCTCACCTCCGACACCCCCGCCACCGCCTCCTCGGCCGTGAGCGGCACGAACGTCTCCGCGAGCAGCGTGGGCACGGTCGCCGGGGTCGCGCAGGCCGTCTCCCCCTCCATCGTCGAGATCTCCGCGACCTCGAACTCCGGCAAGTCCACCGGCTCGGGCGTGATCATCACCTCCGACGGCGAGATCGTCACCAACAACCACGTGATCTCCGGCGCCTCCCAGATCAGCGTGCAGCTCAGCGACGGCAAGTCGTACCGGGCCGAGGTCGTCGGCACCGACCCCGACAAGGACCTGGCGCTGATCAAGCTCCAGGGCGCCTCCGGCCTCAAGGCCGCCACGCTCGGCGACTCGTCCAAGGTGAAGGTCGGCGAGGAGGTCGTGGCGATCGGCTCCCCCGAGGGCCTGACCGGCACCGTCACCAGCGGCATCGTCTCCGCGCTCGACCGGGACGTGACGGTCGCCAAGGACGACGACAGCGCCGGCCAGGACCAGCAGCAGGGGCAGGGGCAGCAGTACGACCCGCGGCAGGGCTGGCCGTTCGAGTTCGGCGGGCAGCAGTTCAACGGCGACACGGGCTCGTCGAAGACGACGTACAAGGCGATCCAGACCGACGCCTCGCTCAACCCGGGGAATTCCGGCGGCGCGTTGATCAATATGAAGGGCGAGATCATCGGAATCAATTCGGCCATGTATTCGCCCAGTTCTTCGAGCGGTTCCACGGCCGGAAGTGTCGGCCTCGGATTCGCGATTCCGATCGACACGGTCAAGGCCGACCTCGACGGACTCCGCTCCGGCGGCGACAACTGAACGGCGAACCACCTGGTGAACAGAGCGCGTGCGAGGCTGGTGACATGACTGGCCAGGTGAACGAAGGCGCCCGCGAGCGCATCCTGATCGTCGAGGACGAGCCCGCCGTGCGGGAGGCCCTGCGCCGCAGCCTCGCCTTCGAGGGGTACGACACGCAGGACGCCGTCGACGGGCTCGACGCGCTCGCCCGGATCGAGGCGTACGCCCCCGATCTCGTCGTCCTCGACGTCCAGATGCCCCGCATGGACGGGCTGACGGCGGCCCGGCGGATCAGGGCGTCCGGCTCGACCGTGCCGATCCTGATGCTCACCGCCCGCGACACGGTCGGCGACCGGGTCACCGGGCTCGACGCGGGCGCGGACGACTACCTCGTGAAGCCCTTCGAGCTGGACGAGCTCTTCGCCCGGATCCGGGCCCTGCTCCGGCGCAGCTCGTACGCCTCGGCCGCCGCCGCGCCGGCCGACGACGACGTGCTGTCCTTCGAGGACCTGCGGATGGACCTGGCGACGCGCGAGGTGACCCGGAACGGGCGGACGGTGGAGCTGACGCGCACCGAGTACACGCTCCTGGAGATGTTCCTGGCGCATCCGCGGCAGGTGCTGACCCGGGAGCAGATCCTCAAGGCGGTGTGGGGCTTCGACTTCGAGCCGAGTTCGAACTCGCTCGACGTGTACGTGATGTACCTGCGGCGCAAGACGGAGGCGGGCGGCGAGCCGCGCCTCGTGCACACGGTGCGGGGCGTCGGCTACGTCCTGCGCGGAGGAGGAACCGAGTGACCGGACCCGAGACGCCACGGCCCGGGTCCCGCTTCCGGCCGCTGGCCTGGTTCCGCTCGCGGCCCCTGCGGTCGCGGCTCGCGCTGCTGACCGCGTTCGCGGTGGCCGTCGCGGTCGCGGCGGTCTCGCTGGCCTGCTGGTTCGTGACACGGGCCCAGCTGGAGGCGGAGCTCGACTCCTCGCTGCGGAACAGCAGGCTGGACGGCGCCTCGGTGCAGAGCCTGCTCACCCTGTGCCGCCAGGGCACGACACCGCCGCCGGCGGCCGGGTCGTACACCGTGCAGGTGATCCTCGCCAACGGCAGCGTCTGCACCTCCGGCAAGGCCGCGATCCCCGCCGGGCCCGCCGACCTCGCCGTGGCGCGCGGGCAGCTGTCGTACGCGCTGCACACGGTGAAGGACGACGACGGCCGGGAGATGCGGGTCTACACCTACCCGCAGGAGGGCCCGCCCGGGCTCGCGGTCTCCGTCGCCCGCCCCCTCTCCGAGATCGACAACTCGATGTCCACGCTGCGCTGGGTGCTGCTCCTGGTCTCCGGGATCGGCGTCGTCGGCGCGGGCGCGGCCGGCCTGTGGGTGGCGCGGACCGGCCTGGAGCCGGTGAACCGGCTGACCGGGGCGGTCGAGCACGTGGCCGCGACCGAGGACCTGACCGTCCGCATCCCGGTGGAGGGCGAGGACGAGATCGCCCGGCTGTCCCGCTCGTTCAACGCGATGACGGCGGCGCTCGCGACCTCCCGGGACCGGCAGGCGCAGCTGATCGCGGACGCCGGCCACGAGCTGCGGACGCCCCTCACCTCCCTCCGGACGAACGTCGAACTGCTCGCGCGCAGCGAGGAGACCGGCCGGGCGATCCCGCCGGACGACCGGCGGGCCCTGATGGCCTCGGTGAAGGCCCAGATGACGGAGCTGGCGGCGCTGATCGGCGACCTCCAGGAGCTGGCCCGCCCGGACACGGTGCGGCCGGGGCCGCTGGAGGTCGTCCCGCTCCACACGATCCTGCGCTCTGCCCTGGACCGGGCCCGGCTGCGCGGCCCCGAGCTGACCTTCGTCACGGAGCTCGCGCCCTGGTACGTACGGGCCGAGCCGGCGGCGATCGAGCGGGCGCTCGTCAACGTCCTGGACAACGCGGTGAAGTTCTCGCCGCCCCGGGGCACGGTCGAGGTGACCCTGATGCGGGGCGAGCTGACGGTCCGGGACCACGGTCCCGGCATCCCGCCGGACGAGCTGCCGCACGTCTTCGACCGTTTCTGGCGCTCCCCCTCGGCCCGCAGCCTGCCGGGCTCGGGCCTCGGCCTCTCGATCGTCGCCCGTACGGTCCACCAGGCGGGCGGCGCGGCGAGCCTCTCCCCGGCCCCGGGCGGCGGCACGGTGGCGACCGTCCGTCTGCCGGGGGCGCCGACACCGCCGCCGGGCTCGTCGGTCGTGCCGGATCCGGGTGTACCGGGGTCGGGTGTGCCGGGGTCGGGTGTATCGGGGCCGGGTGTACCGGGGCCGGTCGCGCCGGGGTCAGTTGTGCCGGAGCAGGGCCTCGACGAGGCCTGACCGGGTGTTCGGGTAGTCCATGGGGACGATCCCGAGCCCGGTCCGTCCGGCGGCCTCGGCGCCGTCGAGCCAGGAGTGGACGCGGGGGTTGAGGCGGTCGGAGTTCCAGCGGGGCGGGAGGTAGGCGGAGGTGCTGACGAAGTTCACGTAGAGCCGGCCGGGCTGTGCGACGGCCGTGCGGAAGTGGGCCTCGATCTTGGGGTACTTGGCGTCGGGCAGCGCGTTCCAGTCGTCCTGGATGGCGAAGACGGAGCTGTTTCCCCACCTGAGCCCCGGCAGCCCGCCGTTGTCGGCGAGCAGGACGACCCGGCCGCGGGCCTCGCCGAGGAGCGGCAGTCCGTCGCCGATCCGGAAGAGGGAGCGCCAGCCGCGCGCGTCGAGGTAGTCGTCGAAGACCGCGCGGAAGGTGGCGTCGGACTCCTCCGAGTACTCCTGCTTGACCCGCATGAGGACGGTCTCGGAGGGGTGCGCGGCGAGGAAGTTCCGGCAGGCGACGAGGACGTCCCCGAACATCATGTTCTGGTACGAGGCCCCGTGGTGGATCGCGAAGGACCCGCCGGTCACCCGGCACCGGATGTCCAGGAACCGGATACCGCTGTCCAGCTGCTGGGCGATGGTGGTGTTCTGGCATTCGGACCAGGCGCCGCCGTACCGCGCGCCGGAGTCGTGCGTGCCGGGGATGGTGAGTCGCCGCAGGTCGGTCCCGTCGCCGTGCGCCGCCATCCAGGCCCGTACGTCCACGGCGGAGGCGGCGGGCGCCCCGAGCATCACTCCGGCCCCGGCCGCGAGGGCCCCCACGAGAAAGCGTCGTCGCTCCATGCCCCGGATAATGACAGGGCCACGACAATCATGCCAGGGGTCTTCCGGACGTACGCGAAAGGGGGCGGCGGCCCGTCGGATCGGACCGCCGCCCCCTCGCTCAAGGGGCCCGGAAGGGCTACTTGACGACCGTGATGCGGTCCGTCGCCGGCGCCGGCAGCGGCGCGGCGGCCGAGGAGTGCGCGCCCAGGTAAGCCGTGAACATGTCCAGGTCGGACGCGCCGACCAGCTTGTTCTTGTGCTCCTTCAGGACGGCGAAGCCGTCACCGCCACCGGCCAGGAACTCGTTCATCGCGACCCGGTAGGTCTTCGCCGGGTCGATCGCCTGGCCGTTCAGCCGCACCGAGTCGACCACGATCCGGTCGGCGCCGGTCTTCGTCATGTCCAGGGTGTAGGTGAAGCCCTTCGACACCTGGAGGATCTTCGGGGACGCCAGGTTGAGGCCGCTGACCTGCTGCTGGAGCGTGGTGATGAGCTGGGTGCCGGTCAGGTCGACCGCCGTCATCATGTTGGTGAACGGCTGGACGGTGTACGCCTCGCCGTAGGTCACGACCCCGTCGCCCTCGGCGCCGGCGGCCTTGTGGGTCAGCGGCGCGCGGATGCCGCCCGGGTTCATCAGGGCGAGCTGGGCGCCGCCCTTGTCCGCCGGGGCCATGCCCTCCAGCTGCGCGTCCGCGATCAGGTTGCCCAGCGGCTTCTCGTACACCGTCACATCGAGGGGGTTGTCGATGTCGGCGGAGATGTGACCGACGGGACGGCCGGCGATCGGCGCGGCCAGGTCCTTCCAGCGCTTGATCAGCTTGCTCATGTCGTCGGCCGGGAGCACGTCACGGGTGACGACGTGGTTCGCGGAGGCGACGGCGGTGCGGACGATGTCCTTCGTACGACGGTCGTAGGTGAGCGTCGTGTCGGTGTAGAGCCTGCCGAAGGAGGCCGCCGAGGTGACCGTGCGCGGCTTGCCCGCCGGGTCCGCGATCGTGCACGCGTACGCCTGGTGGGTGTGGCCGGTGACCAGGGCGTCGACCTGCGGGCTGACGTTCTTGGCGATGTCGACGATCGGGCCGGAGATGCCGTTGCCGGGACCCGGGCTGTCGCAGTCGTAGTTGTACGCGCCCGAGGCCGGCAGGCCGCCCTCGTGGAGCAGGGCGACGATCGACTTCACACCCTTGCGCTCCAGCACCTTGGCGTACTTGTTGATCGTCTCGACCTCGTCGCCGAACTTCAGGCCCTTGATGCCCTCGGCGGACACGATGTTCGCCGTGCCTTCGAGGGTGACGCCGATGAAGCCGATCTTGACGCCGTCGCGCTCCCAGACGAAGTACGGGTCGAGCAGCGGCTTGCCGCTCTTCTCGTCCGTCACGTTGGCCGCGAGGTAGGGGAAGTTCGCCCCCTCGAAGGTCTTGCCCTCCTCGAAGCAGCCCGCGGTCGGGTGGCAGCCGCCGTTCTGTATGCGGGCCAGCTCGCGCGCGCCCTCGTCGAACTCGTGGTTGCCGACCGAGCTCACGTCGAGCTTCAGCTTGTTCAGCGCCTCGATGGTCGGCTCGTCGTGGAACAGCCCGGAGACCAGCGGCGAGGCACCGATCATGTCGCCCGCGGCGGCGGTGACGGAGTACCGGTTGCCCTGGCGGGCCTGCCGCAGGTGCGTGGCGAGGTACTCGACGCCGCCGACGTCATTGACGGTCTCGGGCGTGCCGTCCTCCTTGAGGCGGGTAAGCCGGCCCGACGAGCCGGTCGGCGGCTCCAGATTGCCGTGCAGGTCGTTGAAGGACAGCAGCTGGACGTCGACCATCCGGCCCCATCCCTTGCCGTTCCCGTACCCGTCGGCGAACTGGTCCCCGGCGGCACCCGCCGACGACGGCATCGCGGCGACGAGCGCCCCAACGGTCGCAAGTCCGGCCCCGGCGGCCAGAATTCGCCGTCCGGTCTTGTTCTTCCTCGGTGTCGCTGCCATCTCTCCCCTTGCCCCTTGCCCCTTTTGCGGCCTTGATCGACTCCCCCGTCTGCCGGTGCAGCCTAGAGTCAACGCGCGTAGCGCAACAGGGGGTAGCTGGTTACAAGACAGTTGCCCCTGCCTTTCGCCGGGGCGGCGGCACGTCGCCGTAGGCTCGTACCCATGACTCCCGACGCGGCGCCGGCCCTCGAACCCGGACGGCAGATCCACACGTATGACGAGCTCTCCCCCGAGCAGGTCCAGGACGTACTGGAGCTCCTCGAGGCCGCCGACCGGGCCGACGGTCTGCACGCCGTGTCCGAGCAGGGACGGCTCTACCTGCGGCACGGCCGCCGCGAGGGCGTGCGCCACTTCCTGCTCAGCGTCGGCCCGCAGCTCTTCGGCTACGCCCAGATGGAGGAGACCGACCCGATCGAGGCCCCGGCCGCCGAGCTGGTCGTCCACCCGTCCCATCGCGGTCGCGGCCACGGCCGGGCGCTCGGCGCCGCCCTGCTCGCCGCCTCCGGCAAGCGGCTGCGCGTGTGGGCGCACGGCGGGAAGTCGGCGGCCAGGCACCTCGCGCAGGTCCTCGGCCTGACCCTCTTCCGCGAACTGCGCCAGCTGCGGCGACCCCTGACGCCGCTCGACATCCCGGAGCCGGTCCTGCCCGAGGGCGTCACCGTCCGTACGTTCCTCCCCGGCCAGGACGACACGGCCTGGCTCGCCGTCAACGCGGCCGCCTTCGCGCACCACCCGGAGCAGGGCTCGCTCACGCAGCGGGACCTGGACGACCGGATCGCCGAGCCGTGGTTCGACCCGAAGGGCTTCTTCCTCGCGGAGAAGGACGGGAAGCTGATCGGCTTCCACTGGACGAAGACGCACGCCGAGGAGCAGCTCGGCGAGGTGTACGTGGTCGGCATCCTGCCCGACGCCCAGGGCGGCGGGCTCGGCAAGGCGCTCACCGCGATCGGCCTGCGGCACCTGGCGGCGCAGGGGCTGCCGACGGCGATGCTGTACGTGGACGCGGACAACACGGCGGCGGTCACGGTCTACGAGCGGCTCGGCTTCGCCACGCACGAGGTGGACCTGATGTACCGCACGGAGTCGTGAGGCGCACCGGCACTCCGTAACGCCTGTGACGCAGGGGGCGGTTGACACCGCCCCCTTCTTTCCACCACCCTTTCACTACTTGATTAGTGAAAGGGTGGTGGAAGCGATCGTGGTCGAGTACCGCATCGACCGGCGCAGTGGCGTCGCCACCTACCTCCAGATCGTCCAGCAGACGAAGCAGGCCCTCCGGATGGGCCTCCTGGAGCCCGGCGACCGACTGCCCACCGCACGCGAGGTCGTCGAAGCGACGGCCATCAACCCGAACACGGTCCTCAAGGCCTACCGCGAGCTCGAACGCGAGGGCCTCGTCGAGGCCCGCCGAGGCCTCGGCACCTTCGTCCGCGCCACGCTCGGCACGGGCCCCGCCGACTCGCCCCTGCGCGGCGAACTCGCCGACTGGGCCCGCCGCGCCCGCGCCGCCGGACTGGACCGCGAGGACGTGTCCGCGCTCTTCACATCCGTACTGAAGGAACACTTCGAGGGGGACGACGCATGACGAGAGACGGCATCGCACTGGAGGCCGGCCTCCTGGGCAAACGGTACGGAGGAAGGGGCTGGGCCCTACGGGAGTGCGACTTCGCCCTCCCCGCCGGCCGGATCTGCGCCCTCGTCGGCCCCAACGGCGCCGGCAAGTCCACCCTCCTCGCCCTCGCCGCCGGACTGCTGCGCCCCACCGAGGGAACGATCCACGCCCCGGCCCGCGAGCACCTGGCCTACGTCGCCCAGGACAAGCCGCTCCACCCCCGGCTCAGCGTCGCCGACACCCTGCGCATGGGCCGCGAGCTCAACCCGGGCCGCTGGGACGAGAACGCCGCCCAACGGGTGATGGCCGACGAACTCGACCCGCACGCCCTCGTCCGCGACCTCTCCGGCGGCCAGCGCACCCGCGTCGCGCTCGCGCTCGCCCTCGGCAAACGGGCCGAACTGCTCCTCCTCGACGAGCCGATGGCCGACCTCGACCCGCTCGCCCGGCACCAGCTGATGGGCCTGCTCATGGCCGACGCCGCCGAACACGGCACGACCGTCGTCATGTCCTCGCACATCCTCACCGAGCTGGAGGGCTCCTGCGACCACCTCCTCCTGCTCCACGGCGGCCGGGTCCGCCTCGACGGCCCCGTGGACGAGCTCCTCTCCGCCCACACCCTGCTCACCGGCCCGGTCGGCGACCTCACCCCGCACACGGTCGTCGAGTCCCGCACGACGGGCCGTCAACTCACGGCCCTGATACGCCGCGAGGGCCCGGTCGAAGGCCCCTGGGAGACCACGGAACCCTCCCTGGAGGACCTCCTCCTCGCCCACCTCCGCACCGCCCCCGAAGGAGCCCCGGCATGAGCACGCTCACCCTGAAGGGCCCCTACTGGGTGACGGTCCGGCAGTACCGGCGCTCAATCCGGGTGGTGGCGGCCGGAGTCCTGCTGAGCCTCGCGATGATGGCCTGGCTCCGGTACTGGGACGGCCAGACGACCGGCACCTACCAGCAGGACAACGGCCACGCCGTCCTGTGGATCGCCCTGGAATGGGCCTCCACTGCCATGATCTCCCTGCCGCTCCTCGTCGGCGCCTTCGTCGCGGGACCGCTGGTCGGCCGAGAGTTCGAATCGGGCACGTACAAACTCGCCCTCACCCAGTCCGTCAGCCCGGCCCGCTGGCTCGGCTCGAAGCTCTTGGTCGCCGGCGCAGTGACCGTCGGGGCCACCGTCGCGCTGATCGGCGTCTACCGCCTCGGCTGGGCGAACTTCACCGACAGCTGGTCGCTCCGCTGGTACGAGCCGGGCACGTACACGGCCACCGGCCCCGTCGTCGTCGCCCAGGCCCTGCTCGCCCTAGGCCTCGGCGCCCTCATCGGCCAGCTGATCCGCCGCACCGTGACGGCCATGGCCCTCACCGGCCTCGTCACCGGCCTCGTCCTGCTGGTCGTCAGCCAGTTCCGCTGGTCGCTGTTGCCGGTGAAGAGCATGACCGGGCCGCTCACCGAAGGCATCACCACCGTCCTGCCCGCCTCCTCCCGGGAGACCGGCTCCGGGCTGATCACGACCACCGGGGAACGGCTCCCCCTGCAGGCCTGCTGGGAGCGGACCAAGCTGTGGGACGTCTGCCCGGCCGACATGAGCATCGCCGGCCAGTACTGGGACCACCACCCCTCATCCCACTACTGGCCCATTCAGCTCATCGAAACCGGAATCGTCCTCGCCCTCGCCGCCCTCGCCCTCTTCGCCGCCTTCCGCGTCCTCCGCGCCCGGCACGCGTAGCGACCGCCCACCACGCGTAGCAACCGCCCGGGGGCGGGGCCCGCACACGGCCCCGCCCCCGATCAGCAGCCCGTTCAGCCCCCCGACAAGCCCCCGATCAGCCCCCGATTCCCGAACGACATGTCGTCGTTACCGGCCATTCAGACGCGCTTGCGACGCTCACTGAATGAAGCGCTCCGTGACCCCGCCCGGCAGGGCGGCCCTCCCCAAGGGGAGACTTCCCTCCCCCACGGCCCGCTCCGACGCGCCCGACCACCCCTTCGCGCGGAAGAATGGGGCCATGAGCCAGCAGCCCGCCGAGGTCCCGGTCCAGTCCTCCGCCACGCCGTCCGCCCAGACGTCCGAGTCCGCCAGGACGTCCGCCCCGTCGTCCCTCGGGTCCATAGCCCCACACCGCCAGCTCGTCACCGACGGCGGCAGGGTGTCCGACCTCGAGCCCGACGTGGACGCCGACCCCGACACCTACGAGGACGACGGCGCGCTCGGCGACGACCTGCCCCAGGGCCGCTTCCTCGACCGGGAGCGGAGCTGGCTCGCGTTCAACGAACGGGTCCTCGAACTCGCCGAGGACTCGACCACCCCCCTCCTCGAACGGGCGAACTTCCTCGCGATCTTCGCCTCGAACCTCGACGAGTTCTTCATGGTCCGGGTCGCCGGCCTCAAGCGCCGCATCGCCACCGGCGTCGCCACCCGCTCCGCCTCCGGCCTCCAGCCCCGCGAGGTCCTCGACCTCATCTGGACCCGCTCCCGCGAGCTCATGGCCCGGCACGCCGCCTGCTACCAGCAGGACGTGGCGCCGGCCCTGGCCGACGAGGGCATCCACCTGATCCGCTGGCCCGAGCTCACGGAGAAGGAGCAGGCGCGCCTCTTCACCCTGTTCCGGCAGCAGATCTTCCCGGTCCTGACCCCGCTGGCCGTGGACCCGGCGCACCCCTTCCCGTACATCTCGGGGCTCTCGCTCAACCTCGCCGTCGTCGTACGCAATCCGGTCAGCGGCCACCGCCACTTCGCGCGCGTGAAGGTGCCGCCGCTGCTCTCCCGCTTCCTGGAGGCCTCCCCGCAGCGGTACGTGCCCCTGGAGGACGTGATCGCGGCGCACCTGGAGGAGCTGTTCCCCGGCATGGAGGTGCTGGCGCACCACATGTTCCGGGTGACGCGGAACGAGGACCTGGAGGTCGAGGAGGACGACGCCGAGAACCTGCTCCAGGCCCTGGAGAAGGAGCTCATGCGGCGCCGCTTCGGCCCGCCGGTCCGCCTGGAGGTCGAGGAGTCCATCGACCCGTACGTCCTCGACCTCCTCGTGCGCGAGTTGAAGGTCTCCGACGCCGAGGTGTACCCGCTGCCCGGCCCGCTCGACCTGACGGGTCTCTTCGGGATCGCCGGGCAGGACCGGCCGGAGCTGAAGTTCCCGAAGTTCGTCGCGGGCACGCACCGGGACCTGGCCGAGGTCGAGTCGGCGTCCGCGCCGGACATCTTCGCGGCGCTGCGCGAGCGGGACGTGCTGCTGCACCACCCGTACGACTCGTTCTCCACCTCCGTCCAGGCGTTCCTGGAGCAGGCGGCGGCCGACCCGGACGTCCTCGCGATCAAGCAGACGCTGTACCGGACCTCCGGCGACTCGCCGATAGTGGACGCCCTCATCGACGCCGCCGAGTCCGGCAAGCAGGTCCTCGTCCTCGTCGAGATCAAGGCCCGCTTCGACGAGCAGGCCAACATCAAGTGGGCGCGGAAGCTGGAGGAGTCCGGCTGCCACGTCGTCTACGGCCTCGTCGGCCTGAAGACCCACTGCAAGCTGTCGCTGGTCGTCCGTCAGGAGGGCGAGCTGCTGCGCCGCTACTCGCACGTCGGCACCGGCAACTACCACCCCAAGACGGCCCGCCTCTACGAGGACCTCGGTCTGCTCACCGCGGACCCGCAGGTCGGCGCGGACCTCTCCGACCTGTTCAACCGGCTCTCCGGCTACTCGCGCCGCGAGACGTACCGGCGCCTGCTGACGGCCCCGAAGTCGCTGCGGGACGGTCTGGTCTCCCGGATCACCAAGGAGATCGCCCACCACCGGGCCGGCCGGCCCGCGTACGTGCGGATCAAGGTCAACTCGATGGTCGACGAGGCGATCATCGACGCCTGCTACCAGGCCTCCCGGGCCGGGGTGCCGGTCGACATCTGGGTCCGCGGCATCTGCGCCGTGCGCCCCGGGGTCACCGGCCTCTCCGAGAACATCCGGGTCCGCTCGATCCTCGGCCGCTTCCTGGAGCACTCCCGGGTCTTCGCCTTCGGCAACGGCGGCGAGCCCGAGGTCTGGTTCGGCAGCGCCGACATGATGCACCGCAACCTGGACCGCCGGATCGAGGCCCTCGTACGGGTCTCCGACCCGGCCCACCGGGCTGCGCTGACCCGGCTCCTGGAGACCGGGATGTCCGACACCACCTCCTCCTGGCACCTCGGCCCCGACGGGAACTGGACGCGGCACGCGACCGACCCCGAGGGCCGCCCCCTGCGGCACGTCCAGGAGATGCTCATCGACGCGCGGAGGCGCCGGCGTGCACAACCTTGACCCCCTGCGGGACGTCACGGCGGGGGAGGTCGTGGCCCCCTATCTCCACGCCCGGGCCGCGGACTTCCTCCGCGGCCTGCGGATCCACGGCGAGAGCGGCTCGGACTCGGCCGGGGCGGAGGAGGCCGCCCGTACGCTGCGGAGCGCGGCCCGCCGGATCAGCGGCACCCTCCACACCTTCCGGCCGCTGCTCGACCCGGCCTGGGCCGACCAGCTGCGCACCGAGCTCGCCTGGCTCTCCGGCACGCTGGCCCTGGAGCACGCCTGCACCTCCCGGCTCGTCCGGCTGGTGGACTCGCTGTCCCGCCTGTCGAGCGGCAGCGGTCCGGTGCCGGCCGCCCGCGGCGGCGAGGGGGCGGGGCTCACCGTGGGCGCCGCCCGGGCCGGCGCCCTCCTGGAACGCCAGCTGACCCTGGCCCGTACGCGAGCCCATTCGGCGGCCCTCCAGGCCCTCGGCTCCTCCCGCTTCCACGCGGTCGCCGACGCGGTCGCCCTCCTCGCCTCCGACGTGCCGCTCGGCCCGGCGGGCGGCGCCCCCGCCGTCGAGGTCGTGGACGCGCCCGCCGCGGTCGCCGAGCGCCGCCTCCTCGAATCGGTGGCCGCGCTCCCGCTGGCCCGGGCCGCCCACCCGTACAACGCCGACGCGCTGGCCCTCGCCGCCGGCGAGGCCCAGGACGCGCCCTGGCACCGGACCCGGCACCTGCTGCGCCTGCACCGGTACGCCTCCGAGGTCCTGCACACCGGCGGCGAACCCGACCCGGTGCTGTTCGAGTCCGCCCGGGCCCTGGACCGGCACCGGGACGCGGCCGAGGCCGCGACGGCCGCCGCCACCGCCGCCCGCACCCCGCGGATCGCCCCGGCGACGGCGTACGCCCTCGGGGTCCTCCACGCCGACCAGCGCCACGAGGTCGAGGCGGCCCGCTTCGCCTTCCAGCACGCCTGGCGGAGAGCGACGGCCCCGGTGCCATGAACGGCATGAACGGCCTGACCGCCAAGGACCCGGCGCGGGACCCGACGCGGGGCCCTGCGCACGGTCCGGCGCGGGGCCCGGAGCACGGTCCCGCACAGGACCCGGCGCACGGTCCCGCACAGGATCCGATCCGTGCCGCCGGGTGCGTGCTCTGGCGCCCGGCACTTTCCGGCCACGGCATCGAGATCGCCCTCGTCCACCGGCCGAAGTGGAACGACTGGTCCCACCCGAAGGGCAAGCGGAAGCGCGCCGAGTCGGCCGAGGCCTGCGCGCTCCGCGAGGTCCTGGAGGAGACGGGCCAGAGCTGCTCGCTCGGCCCCCGGCTGCCGACGGTCCGCTACGCGGTGGACGGCCGCCCCAAGGAGGTCGACTACTGGGTGGGCCGAGCCCTCGGCGGCACCTTCACCGCGAGCCGCGAGGTCGACGCCCTGCTCTGGCTCCCCCCGGCCGCGGCCCGCACCCGCCTCACCCAGCTGCGGGACCGCGAGCTCCTGGACGCGGCCGTGGCGGCCTCCCGCACCTGAGTCCCCGGCCCGCGGGGTCAGCGCCCGGGGCCGCGCTCGAGGTCCGGCACCCGCTGTCCACGACCGGGGGGTCCGCACCCGGGCTTACGGCACGGTTCACTTCCCGTTCACTCTCTTCGGTCGACCGCTTCACCTGTTCTGCCTAATTTCGGACGTGACGGTGCACGGAGCACAGCGATGCACCCACCAACCGACACACGCCGCCGTAGAACGGTCAGGACAACGGGTCCGCGACAAGGCGGCTTCTGGAAGGAACACCCGAAAGTGAAGCTTTCGCGCAAGAACGGGCTTCGCGCCTCCGCGATCGGTGCCCTCGTCGTCTCCGGCGCCCTGGTCCTCTCGGCGTGTGGCTCGGACAACAACACGGAGACCCCGGCGAAGGAGGGCGGCGCCTCCCAGACGTCCGCCGCCGCGTCGGACATCGCGTGCGAGGGTGCCAAGGGCAAGCTGCTCGCCGCCGGTTCCAGCGCGCAGAGGAACGCGATGGACCTGTGGGTCAAGAACTTCCAGGCCGCCTGTGAGGGCGTCGAGATCAACTACCAGGGCATCGGCTCCGGTGGCGGCATCACCAAGTTCAACCAGGGCCAGGTCGCCTTCGCGGGCTCCGACTCCGCCCTGAAGGAAGAGGAAGTCGCCGAGTCGCAGAAGATCTGCAAGACCGGCAAGGGCGTCAACCTCCCGATGGTCGGCGGCCCCATCGCCATCGGCTACAAGCTGGACGGCGTGGACAACCTCGTCCTGGACGCCTCCACCATCGCCAAGATCTTCGACAACAAGATCACCAAGTGGAACGACCCGGCGATCGCCAAGCTGAACCCGGGCGCCAAGCTTCCCGACTCCACCATCCAGGCCTTCCACCGCTCCGACGAGTCGGGCACCACCCAGAACCTGGGCAAGTACCTCTCGACCGCCGCCGCGGCCGACTGGAAGCACGACCCGAAGGCGAAGTCGTGGCCCGCCCAGGGCGGCCAGGCCGCCAACGGCTCCTCCGGCGTCGCCACCGCGGTCAAGGACACCGAGGGCTCCATCAGCTACTTCGAGCTCTCGTACGCCTCCGCGAACAAGATCTCCACGGTCAGCATCAACACCGGCGCCGCCGCCCCGGTCGCCGCCACCTCGGAGAACGCCTCCAAGGCCATCGCCGCCGCCAAGATCAAGGGCACGGGCAACGACGTCGCCCTCTCCCTCGACTACGCGACCAAGGCCGAGGGCGCCTACCCGATCGTCCTCGTCACGTACGAGATCGCCTGCGACAAGGGCAACAAGCCGGAGACCCTGCCTACCCTGAAGGCATTCCTCAACTACACCGTGAGCGAGGAGGGCCAGAAGGTCCTCGCCGAGGCCGGCTACGCCCCGCTCCCGGCGGAGATCGCGGCCAAGGTCCGCGCGATCGTCCCCACCCTGTCCTGACCCCCGGCCGGGTCCGGCCCCTCCCTTGGGGGGCCGGACCCGGCATCCGGTGCACCGCCGCCAGGAGCCCGCACACCCGTACGGGCGCCGCAGACCGGAGAAGCAGATGGCTACCACCACACCAGACATACAGAGGAGCCGGCGCGCCAAGAACGCGTCCCGCCCCGGGGACCGCATCTTCAGCGGTCTGTCCCGAGGCTCCGGCATCACCCTGCTCGTGATCATGGCCGCGATCGCCGGCTTCCTCACCTACCGCGCCGTCCTCGCGATCTCGAAGGACAGCACGAACTTCTTCACCACCTTCGAGTGGAACCCGGCCGGCAACCCGCCGGTCTTCGGCATCGCCGTCCTCGCCTTCGGCACGATCGTCTCCTCGATCATCGCGATGCTCATCGCCGTGCCCGTCGCGATCGGCATCGCGCTCTTCATCTCGCACTACGCGCCGCGCAAGCTGGCCAAGCCGCTCGCGTACGTCGTCGACCTGCTCGCCGCCGTGCCCAGCATCATCTACGGCCTCTGGGGCGCGATCTTCCTCGTCCCGTACCTGGACGGCCTCAACCAGTGGCTCGACGAGTACCTGGGCTGGACGTACATCTTCGACAAGTCCAGCGACGGCGTCGCCCGCAACCTCTTCACCGTGGGCATCCTGCTGGCGATCATGATCCTGCCGATCATCACCAACGTCACCCGCGAGGTCTTCCTCCAGGCCCCGAAGATGCACGAAGAGGCCGCCCTCGCCCTCGGCGCCACGCGCTGGGAGGTCATCCGCATGTCGGTGCTGCCCTTCGGCCGCTCCGGCATCATCTCCGCCTCCATGCTGGGCCTCGGCCGCGCACTCGGCGAGACCATGGCCGTCGCCGTGGTCCTCTCCCCCAGCTTCCTCATCTCGGGCCACCTCCTCGACCCGGGCGGCGGCACCTTCGCCCAGAACATCGCCGCCAAGTTCAACGAGGCCAACGAGTTCGGCCGGGACGCCCTGATCGCCTCCGGTCTCGTCCTCTTCGTCATCACCCTGCTGGTCAACGGCGCCGCCCGCTGGATCATCGGCCGCCGCAAGGAGTACTCGGGGGCCGCGGCATGAGCCACGCCATACAGGAACGTCCGGTCTCGGTGGCACCGCCCCGCGGATCCCTCTCCCACGCCCGCCTCCCGCGCTGGACCCCGGCGGCCGTCGCCGCCGCCTCCATCGCCGCCGGCATCGGCATCGGCCTCGCCGCCGGCTGGCACAGCAAGGTGCAGTGGGGCATGCTCGCCGCCCTGCTCTTCGTCCTCCTGACGTACGCCGTCACCACCAAGGTCGAAGGCAGCCGCCAGGCCAAGGACCGCGTCGCCACCAGCCTCGTCTGGGTCTGCTTCGTCCTCGCCGTCGTCCCGCTGCTCTCCCTCGCCTGGGTCACGATCAGCAAGGGCATGGAAGTCCTCGACGGCTACTTCCTGACCCACTCGATGAACGGCGTCCTCGACGTCGAGGCCGGCGGCGGCGTCTACCACGCGCTGCTCGGCACCATCGAGCAGGTCGGCATCGCGACCCTGATCGCCGCGCCGATCGGTCTGCTGACGGCGGTCTACCTCGTCGAGTACGGCGGCGGGAAGCTCGCCCAGGCCGTCACCTTCTTCGTCGACGTCATGACGGGCATCCCGTCGATCGTCGCCGGCCTCTTCATCCTCGCCACCTGGAACCTGATGCTGGGCTTCGGCCCCTCCGGTTTCGCCGGCGCGATGGCCCTCGCCATCCTGATGATGCCGGTCGTCGTCCGCTCCACCGAGGAGATGCTCAAGCTCGTCCCGAACGAGCTCCGCGAGGCCTCCCTCGCCCTCGGCATCCCCAAGTGGCGCACGATCCTGAAGGTGGTCCTGCCCACCGCGATCGGCGGCATCACCACGGGCGTCATGCTCGCGGTCGCCCGCATCACCGGTGAGACGGCCCCCGTCCTGCTCCTCGTGTTCGGTACGAAGCTCATCAACCCGAACCCCTTCGAAGGCGCCCAGTCCTCGCTGCCGCTCTACGTGTACGAGCAGTACGCGGTCGGCACCGACGCCGCCGTGGCCCGCGCCTGGGCCGCCGCGCTCGTCCTGATCGCCTTCGTCATGATCCTCAATCTGGTGGCCCGCGGCATCGCCCGCTGGAAGGCCCCGAAGACCGGCCGCTAACCGCGGCTCATTGGAAGTGATTCACATGGCCAAGCGAATCGACGTCAGCGGCCTCTCCGCCTACTACGGCGCCCACAAGGCGATCGACGACATCTCGATGACCGTCGAACCCCGCTCGGTGACGGCCTTCATCGGCCCCTCCGGCTGCGGCAAGTCCACCTTCCTGCGCACCCTGAACCGCATGCACGAGGTCACCCCCGGTGGCCGCGTCGAGGGCAAGGTGATGCTGGACGACGAGAACCTCTACGGCTCGAACGTCGACCCGGTCGCCGTGCGCCGCACGGTCGGCATGGTCTTCCAGCGCCCCAACCCCTTCCCCACCATGTCGATCTTCGACAACGTGGCGGCGGGCCTGCGCCTCAACGGCAAGTACAAGAAGTCCGCGCTCAACGACATCGTCGAGAAGTCCCTCAAGGGCGCGAACCTCTGGAACGAGGTCAAGGACCGCCTCAACAAGCCGGGCTCCGGCCTCTCCGGCGGTCAGCAGCAGCGTCTGTGCATCGCGCGGGCCATCGCCGTCGAGCCGGACGTCCTCCTCATGGACGAGCCGTGCTCCGCGCTCGACCCGATCTCCACCCTCGCCATCGAGGACCTGATCGGCGAGCTGAAGGAGCGCTTCACGATCGTCATCGTGACGCACAACATGCAGCAGGCCGCCCGCGTCTCGGACCGCACGGCCTTCTTCAACCTGGCGGCCGTCGGCCAGCCCGGCAAGCTGATCGAGCTGGACGACACCGAGCGCATCTTCTCCAACCCGAGCGTCCAGGCGACCGAGGACTACATCTCCGGCCGCTTCGGATAAGACGTCCAGCCCGTGTGAACCCACCACCGGGGGCAGCGACAACGCCCCCGGCCCAGGGTGACCACGTGCGGGGCAAGTACGTCTGCGGTGCTGCATGGCGGTGCCACCGCAAGACGAAGGGCCCGGCTCCCCCACAGGGGAGCCGGGCCCAACCATTTCCGGCCACCGATCGAACGGCCGGCCGTCAGCCGAAGAACAGTTTCACCACGTAGTAGCTCGCGGCCGCCACGATCGCCGCCGCGGGCATGGTGATGAACCAGCCCAGGATGATGTTCTTGGCGACACCCCACCGCACCGCGTTGACGCGCTTCGTCGCGCCGACACCCATGATCGCGGAGGTGATGACGTGCGTCGTCGAGATCGGCGCGTGGAACAGGAACGCCGAGCCGAACATGATCGACGCACCCGTCGTCTCCGCCGCGAAACCCTGCGGCGGGTCCAGCTCGATGATCTTGCGTCCGAGCGTCCGCATGATGCGCCAGCCACCCGCGTACGTACCCAGCGAGAGCATCACGGCACAGGCGATCTTCACCCACACCGGAATGTCGTCGCCGGACTGCTGCACATCTGCGATGACCAGGGCCATCACCACGATGCCCATCGTCTTCTGGGCGTCCTGCAGACCGTGGCCGAGCGCCATGCCGGCCGCCGACACCGTCTGCGCGATACGGAAGCCGCGCTTGGCCTTGTGCGGGTTGGCCTTGCGGAACATCCACATGATCGCGCACATGACCAGGTAACCGGCGACCAGACCGACGACCGGCGAGATGAACATCGGGATGACGACCTTGTCGAGGACGCCGCCCCAGAGCACCTCGGTGCCACCGGCCAGCGCCGCGCCCACCATGCCGCCGAACAGCGCGTGCGAGGAGGAGGACGGCAGACCGAAGTACCAGGTGACCAGGTTCCAGATGATCGCGCCCACCAGCGCGGCGAAGAGGATGCCCATCCCCTGGTCGCCGGTCGGGGTCTCGATGATCCCCTCACTGACGGTCTTGGCGACCCCGCTGCCCATGAAGGCACCCGCGAGGTTCATGACCGCCGCCATCGCCAGCGCCGCCCGGGGGGTCAGCGCCCGGGTCGACACCGAGGTGGCGATGGCGTTGGCGGAGTCGTGGAATCCGTTCGTATACGTGAAGCCGAGCGCGACACCGATGGTCACGATCAGAGCGAAGGTGTCCACGAAGCCTCAGGACTCCTTGACCGCGATGGTCTCCACCGTGTTGGCCACGTGCTCGAAGGCGTCGGCCGCCTCTTCCAGCACGTCGACGATCTGCTTGAGCTTGAGCACCTCGATGGCGTCGTACTTGCCGTTGAAGAGCTGCGCGAGCAGCTTGCGGTGGATCTGGTCGGCCTGGTTCTCCAGCCGGTTGACCTCGATCCAGTACTCGGTGAGGTTGGCCATCGTCCGCAGGTTCGGCATGGCCTCGGCGGTCAGCTCGGCAGCCCGGGCGAGGACCTCGATCTGCTGCTCGACACCCTTGGGGAGCTCCTCGACGTTGTAGAGGACGACCAGGTCGACGGCCTCCTCCATGAAGTCCATGATGTCGTCGAGGGAGGAAGCGAGGTTGTAGATGTCCTCGCGGTCGAAGGGCGTGATGAAAGAGGAGTTCAGCTGATGGAAGATCGCGTGGGTAGCGTCATCGCCGGCGTGCTCCGCTGCCCGCATCCGCTCCGCGATCTCGGCCCGGGCGGAAGGTTCCGCCCCGAGCAGTTCCATCAGGAGCTTGGAGCCCGTGACGATGTTGTCCGCGGACGCGGCGAACATGTCGTAGAAGCTCGTCTCCCTGGGGGTCAGACGAAATCGCACGTGAGGTCCTCGGGGTGCTGGGTTTCGGTCAGGCTGATGCTAGGCGCATCATCCGGCCACGGCTAACCGGCGTCCTCTCAGTGTCGCCCATCAGGCACAGTGAACTGCACGGGCCCCCGCCCGGATCGGCAGGGGTCGGTACCATATACCCACGAGGGGTATACACCCCCTTTCTGGACAACGGGAGGACGCGATGACGACCACCGAGGCGGACCAGGTCACCCCCGCGACCGTCGAGGCTGTCGAGGGCGTCGAGCCTGCCGGTCACGACCACGGCGTGCACGGCTACCACAAGCAGAAGGACGAGCACCTCAAGCGACTCCGCCGGATCGAGGGCCAGATCCGCGGCCTCCAGCGGATGGTCGACGAGGACGTCTACTGCATCGACATACTCACGCAGGTCTCGGCGTCGACGAAGGCGCTGCAGTCCTTCGCCCTCCAGCTCCTGGAGGAGCACCTGCGGCACTGCGTCGCGGACGCGGCCGCCAAGGGCGGGGAGGGCATCGACGCCAAGGTCGAGGAGGCCACGAAGGCCATCGCCCGCATGATGCGCACCTGAGCCGGATCCCCGCACTCCGCGTACTCCCCGTTCACCATGCGCCCCATGCCCGGGGCGGAGGGCCGTACGGTCAGCGTTCCCGTACGGCCCGCTCGGCGGCCACTCTCAGCACCTCGTCGATCCGGTCGGCGCTGAGGCGCTCCCCGTCGGCGGCGGAGGCCGCGATGATCAGTTCGCCGCACAGTTCGATCTCGGCGAGGGCGACACAGTCCAGGTCTGCGGGCACGGTCGCTGTACCGGGCGGAGCCACGTGCGGTCACCTCTTCCTGCCGGTGTCTGAATCCCAGCGGTCTCCCAGCGTAGGGAGGACGCCACGCAGCGCGCATGACACGTCCGGACCATTTGGCGATGGTCCAAACCACCCGGGCCCGGGGGCCGGGGCAGGACCGGGACCGGAGCCCGGGGCCCGCCCCCGCTCAGGCCTTGATCTTCCCGGCGTAGATGTCCCGCCGGTCCGGCAGCACCACCTGGACGCGGACCCCGAAGCCGTAGAGCAGGGTCGTCGACGCGACCGCGACCGTACGGCCCTGGTTGCTGAAGCTGAACTGGTGGCGGACCTTCCGCAGCCTGCCTTCCCCGTCCAGATACGCGTCGAAGGGCACGGTGTCCCTGGCGAACCCTTTCGCCGCCGCGGCGAGCGCCCCCCGCACCTGCGGCGAGGCGACCCGGGCGGCGTGGGCGATGTCGGCGACGCCCCGGTAGTGGGCCACCTTCACCCCGGCCAGATCGACCTGGCCGAGGTACGTGACCTGCCGGGCGCCCCGCAGCAGCTCCGCCGCGGCGGCCGGGTCGGTGGCCCCGCCCGTGACGAGGTTCCCGTCGTCGAGGGTGGTGGTGTCGACGCGGACCCACTTGTCGGCGGGCACTCCGGCGCCCCGGTTCTTCATGTAGAGCGCGCCGGGGGTGAGGAGCTCGGTGATGGGCCGGTGCTCGTCGGCCCCCGCCGCGTCCTTGGGCAGCAGCACCTGGAGCCGGCCGGTGCGGCGGCGGAAGTCGTAGCCGCCCTCGCCCCGGATGGTGACCCGGGTCCCGCCGGCGGCCATCTCCATGGAGGTGCTCGCCTTGGAGGTGCCGGCCCTCGTCAGCGCGTCGGCGGCGTTCCGCACGGCCAGGAGCGGGTCCACCGCGGGCTTGGGGTCCTCGGGGGCGGCGCACCCCGCGACCGCCGGGACCCCCACGAGGGAGCCGAAGAGGGCTGCGGTGACGGCGACCGCCCCGCTCCCGCGACCGTGCGGCCGCCCGTACCGCTGCACCACCATCGCCTGCCAACCCCCAACGCCTCACCGCTGTTTGCCCGGGACCGCACGTCCCCCGGTCCCCGCGGGTCCAGGGGACACCCGATCCGCATAACGACGGCCCAGGCGAGCCGTCACGCGCAGTACGGTGGTTGTGTGCACGCGGAGTCCTCCCCCCACACGACCACCATGACGGAGCGCGGCTCGTTCGCGCTGGCACGCTGCAGCTGCGGCTGGGCGGGCCCGGCCCGCAGATCGCGGGAGAGAGCACGTACGGACGCCTCGGAACACCTGCGTACGTCGACGTCCGCGTCGACGGGTTGAGGACGCCGGACGGGCCCTAAGCGGCGAGGTCGTTCTGGTCGGTCCCGGTGGCCGGGCCGCCGAGCCGGGGCTCGGGGATGTCGACGGCCTCCGGGCGTCGCGGTCCCTCGACGCGCCGCGAGCGGACGAGACGGGCGCCGCGGCGGGAGCGGGCGACGGCGGAGACGACGGGCGTCAGCAGGGCGAGCGCGACGGGCGCGAGGAGCAGCGCCACCGCCGTCCCGAGGGCGAAGCCGCCGATCACGTCGGTCGGGTAGTGCACGCCCATGTAGACCCGCGCGAAGCCCTCGGCGAGGGCGAGGCCGATGGCGGCGAGGCCGAACTTCCGGTGGGCGACGAAGAGGCCGACGCCGAGGGCCATCGCCATGGTCGCGTGGTCGCTGACGAAGGAGAAGTCGGTCTTCCCCTCGACGAGGACGTCGAGACCCTGGTGGTCGTTGAAGGGCCTGGGGCGCTCGACGAAGCCCCGGATGGGGATGTTGACCAGGAGCGCGATACCGGCGGCCAGGGGGGCCCAGACGATCCCGGCGACGGCGGAGACGGAGTCACCGAGGGTGCCGGCGCGACGGACGCTCCACCAGCACCAGAGCACGACCAGGACCATCCCGAGCATGATCCCGTACTCGCCGACGAACTCCATGACGCGGTCGAACCACGGCGGAGCGGCCTTCGCCAGCCCGTTGATGTCGTAGAGCAGGCTGACATCGGGGTTGGAACCGTCCGATGCGAGTCCAGCCATCTGCTGCGGCCCCTTGCTTCTCGTGTCTGTCTTCCCACCCCCGTGGTCAGAGCGTTCGGATCAGGGAACGAACTGCCTGAGGCGCGCGTTCCGCTCTCTCCGGTGGATCATGACGACGTTATCGAAGAGTGATGGCGCCCCGCAGCTCAGGGCCAGCGCATGACGGAGAGTTCCGGCCATGTCCCATACGACCCGACGGTCCGTCTCCTGTACCTACGTCTGCGGGAGATGGGTGGGCAGCGCCGCCGCGCCCTCCGCGGTGACCCGGGTCGCGCCGAAGTAGTCCGGGGTGTCGATCCTGTCGAAGCGGATCACGGCCCCGGTGCGCGGGGCGTCGATCATGTACCCGCCGCCGACGTAGATGCCGACGTGACGGATGGCCCGCGAGTTGGTCAGGTCGTCGGAGAAGAAGACGAGGTCCCCGGGGAGCAGCTCGTCGCGCGAGGGGTGCGGCCCGGCGTTGTACTGGTCGTTGGCGACGCGCGGCAGCTCGATGCCGACGCTCTCGTACGCGGCCTGGGTCAGCCCGGAGCAGTCGAACCGGCCATTCTGCGCCGCCGTGCCCGTACCGCCCCAGAGGTAGGGGGTGCCGAGCTTCTGCTGCGCGTAGTAGATGGCGCCCGCGGCCTGCTTGGAGGGCTCGACGCGGCCCACGGGCCGGGCGAAGCTCTTCTCCAGGGAGCGGATGATCCGCACGTAGTTCCGGGTCTCGCTGATGGGCGGCACCCCGCCGTGCTTGATCACCCGGTACGCGCCCGCGTTGTAGGCGGCCAGCATGTTGTTCGCCGGGTCCCCGGGCACGTTCTTCACGTAGCCGGCGAGCTCGCAGTCGTACGAGGCGGCCGAGGGGATCGCGTCCTGGGGGTCCCAGATGTCCCGGTCGCCGTCCCCGTCGCCGTCGACGCCGTGACCGGCCCAGGTGCTGGGGATGAACTGGGCGATGCCCCGGGCGTCGGCGGAGGAGACGGCCCGCGGGTTCCAGCCGCTCTCCTGGTAGAGCTGGGCGGCGAGCAGGGCGGGGTTGATCGCGGGGCAGAGATTGCCCCACCGCTGTACGAGCCCCTGGTAGAGGGCGGGGACGGAGCCCTTGGCCAGGGCGACGGTGCCGTTCTTGGAGCTGCCCGCGCCGCCGATGAGTCCGGCGGCGGCGGAGTACGTACCGACGACGACCAGTGCGACGAAGCTGAGGCAGACCCCGAGGGCCCCGCCGGCCACCAGCCACGCCTTGCCAGCCCTACGCACCGTCAACCACCCCTCGGTTCATGGCAGTACGCCCCGGGCCAGTCTAGGCGGCGAGGGGTCGGATGGGGCTCGACACGGACCAATAGCCCGTCAGGTCCGACCGAACCGCTCCCACCGGCCCCACTCCCCCCATCCCCCTCACCCCTCACCCCTCAGCCCTTCTTGAGCACCTCCACGAGGCTGGAGGCGCTGTCGTCCCCGCGTCCGGCCTCCACGCCGCGCCGGAAGAGGTCGACGATCGCGGCCGGCAGGGCGCCGTCCACGCCGGCGTCGGTGACGGTGTGCAGGACGTGTTCCGCGCTGGCGAGTCCCATGGTGAGGCGGTCGACGTCACCGCCGTGGTGTCCGGCGTCGATCCGGGGCGTGTAGAAGTCGAGGAACTGGCCGAGGTCGAGCGCGTTCCGTGCGTACGGCAGGAGTTCGCCGGCCGTGATGCCGTGCGCGCCCGCAAGGGCGACGGCCTGCCAGTAACTGGTGAGCGCCGTCCAGAACATGACCATGTTGAGCTGGTAGAAGAGCGCGGCGAGCCCCGGGTCCTCGCCGCGGTAGTCGGTGCCGGTGAGCACGGAGAGGGTGGCCCGGTGGGCGTCGAAGACGTCCCGGGGTCCGCTGTAGAAGGCGGTGGCGGCCGGGTCGCCCACGCCGGACGGCGGTACGAGGATGCCGCCGGTGAGCTGGACGGCGCCGCGCTCCGCCGCCCAGGCGGCGGCCTCCCGGGCCCGTTGCGGGGTGTCGGAACTGAGGTTGACCAGGACCCGGCCGGCCAGGGTGGCGGGGTCGACCGCGTCGAGGACGGCGTAGAAGGCGTCGTAGTCGGTGAGGCTGAGGACGACGAGCCCGTTGGCGGCGACGGCCTCGTCGGGGCTCGCGGCGAGGACGGCCCCGCGCCGCACGAGCTCGGCGGCGCGGCTCGGGGTGCGGTTCCAGAGGGTGACCTCGTACCCCCGGTCGAGATAGGCGCCGGCCATGGCGCGGCCCATGGGGCCGAGGCCGATGACGGTGACGGAAAGGTCGTTCTTCACAGGTGTCCCCCATCGTTGGGCGAGCTAAAACGAACGCTCTATTCAGCGACTGGGCCTGACCGTAGCACGCTCTAAAACGAACGCTCTACTCACTCCACCGACTAGACTCGCCCCATGCAGACCAGCAACACCCGCGACCGGATCGTCGTCGCCGCCGCACGCCTCATCCAGCGCCAGGGCTACGTCGGAACGGGCATCAAGCAGATCGCGAAGGAGGCGGAGGCCACCCTCGGCTCCGTCTACCACTTCTTCCCCGGCGGGAAGGAAGCCGTCGCGGTCGCGGCGATCGCGCACGGCCGCGACGAGTTCGCCGACGTCCTGCGCACCGCCCTGGACGGCGCGGACGACCCCGCCGAGGCCGTCGACGCCTGCGCGCGCCTACTGGCCCGCGAACTCCGCGCCTCCGACTGGATCGACGGCTGCCCCGTCACCGCCGCCGCCCTGGAGACCCTCGGCCCCGACAGCCCCATCCAGCAGGCCTGCGCCGACGCCCTGCACGCCTGGCAGAACCTGGTCGCCGACAAGCTCCTCGGCTGCGGACTCCCCTCCCCCGAGGCCCGCGAACTGGCCGCCACCGTCATCAACACGCTCGAAGGCGCGGAAGTGACCGCCCAGGTCACCCGCAGCGAGGACCCGCTCCTCCTGGCGGGCCGTCATCTGTCGCGGCTGGTCGCCTCGTACGTCTGACCGCCGCGCGACGGCGCCCCAAGAGTGGAACAACGACAATCATTGCCCGGAGTCACCCTCCGTGATACACAGAGTGACCATACGCTTCTTCGCATAGAAACCGGCCACACCACCGCAGGTCAAGACGGTCAGACCGGTCAAGTGTGCGGTGATCGGGTAAAGAGACCCGTCAAGGCGTCACACGCGAGCGGTTTCATCAGCGAAGATAGGGCGATGACCCATGCCGTCCGGCAGGGGCAGTTAACTACCCAACAGGGGCGGTGAGTTACATGTACCTGGCGGCAGAAAAGGGCGACATCACCACCATCATCGGTGGAATCGCCCCGAACTGGGGCCCTTTCGGCAGCCTGGGCGCCGAGGCCAAGATCATGATCGAGGTCGTGATGGCCGTAGCCATCCTGCTCTGCCTCGGCATCGCCATCTGGGGAGCGGCCAAGCAGCGCATCGGCGCGACCGCGCTCCGCGACACGTTCAGCGCGGAACAGGGCAAGGGCCTCATCGTGGCCGGCCTCACCGGTGTCTTCATCATCGGATCGCTGGGGACGCTGTTCACCATCGTGTACGGGATGGCCGTCTGATTCCCCGTCGGACTCCATCCTCCTGAGGCCTGCTGATGTTGCGTTCCCTGATGCCCAGTCATGTTGCAGCACTGTCGTACCCGCGAACGAGTGAGGGGGCGTACCCGGCATGAGTCTCGGCGACGAGCACGACGGCTTCGGCGGCGTGGGCGGCTCGGGCCAGACCCGGACCCGCCTGCCCGAGGGCAACAGCGGCGACGTCTACGGCGGCGCCCGCCGCCCCGTGCGCAGCTCCCGCTCCCTGATCACGGTCGTGGGCGTGGTGGTCCTCCTCATCGCGGCCATCGCCTTCGCCAACCGCGGCGAGGGCGACCCGGCGGACGCGGCGGCACCCTCCTCGGGCACCCCGGGCAAGACGGCCCCCACGGCGGCGACGGGCATCCGCCCGGTCACCGGCAAGAACGGCCAACTCCCCACAGGCTTCGCCCACACGGACCAGGGCGCCCAGAGCGCGGCGACGAACTACGCGGTGGCGCTCGGCTCGGCCGAGATGTTCCAGACCTCTACGCGGAACGAGATCGTTCAGGCGGTCTATACACCGGCCGCGGTCACTGCCCGTCAGGGCGATCTCAACAAGGTGTACGCCGACAAGGGCTTCCTGAGCCGGATCGGTCTCCAGGAGGACGGCACCACGCCGCAAGGGCTGACGTTCATCTCCCGCGTCATTCCGGTGGGATCGAAGGTCGAGAGCTACGCCGACGACAGGGCCACCGTGTCCGTCTGGTACTCGTCACTGTTCGGGCTGGCCGGTGAGGGCTCCAAGAACCCCGTTTCCGAAGCCTGGTACACCAGCTCGTACGAGCTGCAGTGGGTCAACGGTGACTGGAAGGTCACCGACTTCAGCCAGAAGGACGGCCCGGTACCCGTCGGGCGTGACCAGAGGGCGTCCACGGCGCAGGAGATGGCGGACGCCGTCGGCCAGTTCGGAGGCTTCACCTATGCCCGGTAAGCGCCTCCCTCGCGGCGTGAAGATCGCTGCGGCACTCGGCGCGGCGCAGACAGCCATCATGCTCTTCGCCGGCCGTGCCTTCGCGGCACCCACACCCACCCCGAGCCCCAGCGGCAGCAACAACCCCTGCGACCTCATTCGTGGCCCCGCCAGGGACTACTGCGAGAACGGTCGCCCCAGCGGTGGCGGCACGAGCAAAACCCCCCTCACCGACCCCACCGCCGCCCTCGACCCCCTCGCCGCCCTCGCCCGCGGCTGCGCCGACGCCGCCATCAAGGTCATCGACGAGCTCTCCCAGGCCGTCAAGACGACCGCCGACGTCGACTTCACCAACATGGCCTTCCTCGGCCGCTACGCCATCGTCTTCGCCGCCGCCACCTTCCTCACCCTCCTCCTCTGGCTCCTCGCCGTCGCCAAGCGCGCCATGCGAGGCGTCCCCCTCACCACCGCCCTCTCCGAGGCCATCGGCTTCCTCTGGCTGACGGTCCTCGCCTCCGCCTTCACCCCGCTCATCCTCTACACCGTCGTCAACGCCACCGACGCCGTCACCGAGGTCATCGCCTCCGGCACCGGCCAGCAGACCGACATCTTCTTCGGCAGCTTCAAACAGGCCCTCCAGAAGGGCGACAGCATCGGTGGCGGCCCCATCATGCTGATCATCGTGTCGCTGGTGACCGTGCTCGCCGCCGGCGTGCTCTTCCTGGAGCTGTTCCTCCGCGCCGTCATGCTCTACGTCGGCGCCCTCCTCGGCGTCGTCGTCTACTCCGGTCTCGTCGACAAGAACATGTGGGGCCACGTCCGCCGCTGGGCCGGCATCATGATCGCGGTGATCCTGGTCAAGCCGGTCATCGTCATCGTCCTCGGCCTGGCCGGGGCGCTCTCCTCCGGCACCGGCCCGAACTCGTTCTCCGCCGTCGTCTCCGGACTCGCGATCATCCTGCTCGCCATCTTCGCCTCCGCGATGATCTACCGCTTCGTCCCCGGCTTCGGCGACGAGATCGTCGCCTCCCGCAACAACCGCCTCCACCGCGCCGGCGAGAACACGGCCGCAGCCGTCATCTCCTCCCCCGCCTCCCTCGTCTCCCAGGGCATCAAGACCCACAGCACCCGCGACAGCGGCGGAGGCGGCGGCCAGGGCTCCCAGGCCCGCCCCGCCAACCCCCTCGCCGGCGGCGTCGCCGCCCACAGCAGCCGCGGTGGCGACAGCCGGGGCGGAGCCACGCCTCCACCCGCACCCCGTAGCAGCAGTCCCACCGCGGGAACCCCGCACAGCAACCGCAAGCACTCTGGAGGTGGAGGGCGTTGACGACCCAGTCCCAGCCGGTCGCGCCCCGCCGCACGTATCTCGTCGGCCGAGCCCGGCCCAACGCGATCGTCGGCAAGAACCGTGAGACGGGCGAGATCGCCCTGATCATCGTCGGCGCCTTCTTCGGCATGATGAGCGGACTCCTCGTCCCCCTCCTCCCCCTCCGGATCGCGCTCCTCGCCGGCCTGCCCATGCTCGCGATCGCCGCCGTGTACCTCCCGTACAAGCACCGCACGTTCTACAAGTGGTTCGAGATCAACCGCAGCTACAAGCGCATGCTCAAGCGCGGTACGGCCTACCGCTCCGTCGCCGCCGAGTCCGGCACCCGCCTCGACGGCCGCGAGGTCGAGGTCGGCCCGCCCCCCGGCATCGGCCGCGTCGGCTGGCTCGCCGCCCCCTTCGGCCCCGACGAGATCGCCGTCCTCCTCCACGCCGACCGCCGCACCGTCACCGCCGCCATCGAGATCGAGGGCCCCGGCGTCGGCCTGCGCGACAGCGAGGACCAGGAGGCCCTGGTCGACCGGTTCGGCACCCTCCTGAAGCACGTCGCCAACGGCGACGGCTTCGTGACCCGCCTCCAGATGCTGGCCCGCACCCTCCCCGCCGACCCCGACGCGCACGCCAAGGACGTCGGCCAGCGCGGCGACTCGGCCGCGCCCGCCTGGCTCAAGGAGTCGTACGAGCAGCTCCAGTCGATGGTCTCCACCTCCAGCGAGCAGCACCGCGCCTACCTCGTCGCCTGCATGCACTACACGCGCGAACTCGCCGCCGAGGCCAACGCCATGGCCCGCGCCGCCCGCCACGCCTCCGGCGCCCGCAAGCTCGACCGCGACGCCGGCCTCGCCGTCGTCATGGCCCGCGAGCTCACCGACATCTGCGCCCGCCTCGCCGAGGCCGACATCCGCGTACGCCAGCCCCTCGGCCAGTCCCGGCTGGCCTCGCTCGTCCACTCCATGTACGACCCTGACCACCCCATCGACCACATCCAGGCCATGACGAAACGAAACGCTTGGCCCGCGGAACTGGACGCGATGGAACCGACGTACCTCCAGGCCAAGACCCGCGAGTCCTCCACCCGCGCCCCCTGGTGCCACGCCACCGCCTGGGTGAAGGAGTGGCCCATGACCCCGGTCGGCGTCAACTTCCTCGCCCCGCTCCTCGTCCACACCCCGGACGTGATCCGCACGGTCGCCGTCACCATGGACCTGGAGCCCACCGAGGTCGCCATCGAGCGCATGCTCACCGAGAAGACCAACGACGAGGCCGACGCCAGCCGCGCCGCCAAGATGAACCGCACCGTCGACCCGCGCGACATCGCCGCCCACGGCCGGCTCGACCAGCGGGGTGAAGATCTCGCCAGTGGCGCGGCAGGAGTGAACCTCGTCGGGTACATCACGGTGTCGTCGCGTTCACCCGAAGCCCTCGCCCGGGACAAGCGCACGATCAGGGCCTCCGCCGGCAAGTCGTACCTGAAGCTGGAGTGGTGCGACCGCGAGCACCACAGGGCCTTTGTGAACACCCTGCCGTTCGCGACCGGCATCCGCCGCTAAGGCCGAAGGGGCACCGACCGATGCGAGATCCGCTGTCCGTCCTGACCGACGCCTTCACCTCCTTCGTCCTCGGCAAGGTGGAGACGACCCGCCTGCCCGTCCGCACCTCCACCGGACAGGCCCAGGCCGTCTACCTGCCGACCGCCGCCCCCGGCCTCGGCGACTCCGGCGTGATCATCGGCCGGGAGGTCTACAGCGGCAAGGGATACATCTACGACCCCTTCCAGCTGTACGGGCAGCAGCTCCCCGCCCCGCACTGGCTGGTCCTCGGCGAGTCCGGAAACGGCAAGTCGGCGCTCGAGAAGACGTACGTGCTCCGCCAGCTCCGCTTCCGCGACCGTCAGGTCGTCGTCCTCGACGCCCAGGGCGAGGACGGCGTCGGCGAATGGAACCTCATCGCGCAGGAGCTGGGAATAACTCCCATCCGGCTCGACCCAATGGTCGCCAACGACTCCGGCATCCGCCTCAACCCCCTCGACCCCTCGATCACCACCACGGGACAGCTCGCCCTGCTCCGCACGATCATCGAGGTGGCGATGGGCCACGGCCTCGACGAGCGCGCCGGCTTCGCGCTCAAGGTCGCCCACGCCTACGTCACCGACCACACCACCGACCGCCAGCCGATCCTCACCGACATCGTCGAGCGGCTCCGCCACCCCGAGGCCGAATCGGCGGAGGCGATGAACGTCGACATAGACGACGTACGGGCCTGGGGCCTGGACGTCGCCCTCGTCCTGGACCGGCTGGTCGACGGTGACCTCCGGGGCATGTTCGACGGCCCGACGACCGTCGGCATCGACCTCGACGCACCCCTCATCGTCTTCGACCTCTCCCACATCGACCGCAACTCCATCGCCATGCCGATCCTCATGGCGATCGTCGGCGTCTGGCTGGAGCACACCTGGATCCGCCCCGACCGGAAGAAGCGCATCTTCCTCGTCGAGGAGGCCTGGCACATCATCAACAGCCCCTTCGTGGCCCAGCTGTTCCAGCGCCTGCTCAAGTTCGGCCGCCGTCTGGGTCTGAGCTTCGTCGCCGTCGTCCACCACCTCTCCGACGTCGTCGACGGAGCGGCGGCCAAGGAGGCCGCGGCGATCCTCAAGATGGCCTCCACCCGGACCATCTACGCCCAGAAGGCCGACGAGGCACGCAACACGGGCCGGGTCCTCGGCCTGCCACGCTGGGCGGTCGAGATCATCCCGACCCTCACCCCCGGCATCGCGGTCTGGGACGTCAACGGCAACGTGCAGGTGGTCAAACACCTCATCACCGAACGCGAACGCCCCCTCGTCTACACCGACCGCGCCATGACCGAGGCCTCCCTCCCGGACGATCTCCCGGACGACCTGCCGGAGGACCTCCGGGCCGCCGAGTGGGAGGCGGAGCAGCGGGCGGTCCTCATCGAGCAGCAGATGAACGGCTCCTCGCAGTCGACGGTGGCGTAGATGGAGAACGCACGGAAGGGAGGGGGGATCTCCGACGGGCTGCTGCTCAGCCTGTTCGCCCTCCTCCTCTGTCTCACGGGCCTGGTCTGGACGGCCACCGGTCTGGGCGGTCTCCTCGCCCACGGCGCCTGGCCGGAGGGGGTCGCCCTGACGCGGACCCCCGCGGCCCTGCGCTCCCTGGCGGCCGCCCCGACCGACCTCGCGTCGGCCTGGCCGGGCACCCCCGCGGGTCAGCTCTCGGGGTACGGGCTGTTCTGGGGCCTGCTGATCGGGGAGGCGATGATCCTGATGGTCCTCGCCGTCTTCGCGCTCGGCACGATCGCCCGCTGGCGCGCGGTCCGCGCCAACCGCAGGACCGGCGCGTACGACACGGCTACGGCTCCGGCAGCAGCCCGCAAGTCCCCACCCGTACGGGAGCCGGTACGGGACCCGCTGGGGGAACCCGTACGGGACGAGCCCCTGCCCGTACGGGACGAGCCCGCGCCCCTCCGGGAGCCCGCCCCCGCCCCGCCCGCCCCGCGCCGCCCGACGGACACGCACCCGACGGACACGCGCCCGACGGAACCGCTCCCGCCGGCCACCCCCTCGCCCGCACACTCGGCCAACCCCCGCATCCTCTACGGCCCTCCGGAGGCCCGCGGCCCCGTTGCCGTCCAGGCGATCAGGGACGCCGAGGGACCCGTACTGGTCATCACCTCCGACCCCACCGTCTGGTCGTCGACGAAGGACGCGCGCGGAAAGCTCGGCCCGGTCCTCGTCCACGACCCCGGCCACCTCTGCGACACCCCCGCCCGGCTCCACTGGTCGCCGTCCGAGCACTGCGAGGACCCGGCCGTCGCCCAGCAACGGGCGGTCTCCCTGCTCGCCCCCGTACGCCCGCACTCCCGCCTCGACGCGGCCACCGCCGACACCGCCGAAACGCTCCTGCGCTGCTGGCTGCACGCCGCGGCCGTCGACGGCCGCCCCTTCCGCCAGGTCCACCGCTGGGCCCAGGGCGCCGGCGCCCACGAGCCGGTACGCATCCTCCGCAGCCACCCCAAGGCCGCCTCCGGCCTCGCCGGCCTCCTCGAATCGGCGCTCACCGCCCACCCGGAAAGCCGCCGCCTCGCCCAGGAACTGACGGCCCGTGCGCTCGCCGCCCTGTCCTCGATCCACATCCGCGAGGCCTGCGTACCGAATCGAACGGATTCGCTGGCGCTCGCATCTTTCCTCCCCGAGGGGGGCACCCTCTACCTGGTGGGCGAACCGATCGAGGACCCCCGGACCCACCCCGGCGCGATGCCGCTCCGCACGGCCCTCGCCGCAAGCGTGGTCGAGCACGGCCGCCGCATGGCCGCACGGTCATCCGACGGTCGGCTCGACCCACCACTGACGCTCGTCCTCGACGACGTCGCCGCCGTGGCCCCGCTCCCGCACCTCCCGGAGCTCCTCGCCACCGGCCACGACCAGGGCCTCCCGACCCTGGCGCTCCTCCGCTCCCGCGAACAGGCCCGCGCCCGCTGGCCGGAGAACTGGCCCGAGACCTGGCCGGAGAGCTCCCTCAGCCTCTGAGCGCACGCCCGCCGCCCCGAGCCACAACCTCCGCCCCGAGCGACACACCCGCCCCCCCTGAACGGCCGCCCCTAGCCGGCGGCGGGCCGCAGCAGCTCGTACTCCAGCTCCTGCGCCGTCTCGCTCCCCGGCACCGGCACCCGCTCACCCGTCGCCACGAACCCGAAGCGGCGGTAGAAGGCGGCGGCCCGCGCGTTCTCCTCGTGGACGTACAGCCGCACCCGCGCGACCGGCGGCTCCGACAGCGTCCACGACCACTCCACACCCGCCCGGAACAGCGCGTCGATCACACCGCTCCCCCGCGCCCCGGGGCGTACGTACACCCCGACGATGTGCGTCTGCTCGACCTTCGCCGCCTCGCCGAAGCGCACCTCGTCCGAGGGCCGCTCCACGAGCAGCGTGATCGTGCCCGCCCAGCTCCCGTCCGGCGCCTCGGCCACGAACTGCCGCACGCTCCCGCCGCCGCTCTCGGAAGCCCCCTCGGCCCGCTCCTGCCAGAAGGCGTCCGGGCGCTCCACGGCGGCCTCGTAGGTGTCGAGGAACGCGAGGTGCGCGACCGGGTCCTGGAGCGCGGCCAGCCGGATCTCGCGAGTCCGCTCCCACTCGTCGGCGCGGATCGTACGTATCGAATAGTCCATGACGACGATCCTCGCCATCGCTCCACGCCCCTGACAAGGTCTTTTCCACCGTCGTACCCCGGTACTACGCCCGTGGCCCGGTCCACTCCCGCGGTCCGACGTCCGACCGCCACCCCCTCCGTAGCGTCGACGCCATGATCCGAGCAGAGAACCTCACCAAGCGGTACGGGGACACGACCGTCGTCCAGGACCTCAGTTTCACCGTCCGCCCCGGCGCAGTCACCGGCTTCCTCGGCCCCAACGGCGCCGGCAAGTCCACCACGCTCCGCATGATCCTCGGCCTCGACGCCCCCACCCGCGGCCACGCCACCGTCGACGGCCGCCCCTACGCCGACCACCGCGCCCCGCTCACCCGGGTCGGCGCCCTCCTCGAAGCCCGCTCCCTCCACCCGGGCCGCTCCGCCTACCACCACCTGATGGCCCTCGCCCACACCCACGGCATCCCCCACGCGCGCGTGGAGCGGGTCCTCGCCCTCACCGGCCTCACCCACGTCGCCCGCAAGCGCGTGAAGGGCTTCTCGCTGGGCATGGGACAGCGCCTCGGCATCGCCGCCGCGCTCCTCGGCGACCCGGCCACCGTCGTCCTCGACGAACCGGTCAACGGCCTCGACCCCGAGGGCGTGCTCTGGATCCGCACCCTCCTCAAGTCCCTGGCAGCCGAGGGCCGTACCGTCCTCGTCTCCTCCCACCTGATGAGCGAGATGGCCCTCACCGCCGACCACCTGATCGTCATCGGCAAGGGCCGGCTCCTCGCCGACACCACCGTCGACGAGCTCGTACGGACCTCCGGCGGCGCCTCCATCAAGGTCGTCACCCCGGAGGCGGACCGCCTGCGCGGGCTCCTCCCCGGCGCACGGTTCACCGCGGAGGCCCCCGACACCCTCCTCGTCACCGGCCTCGACGCCCCGGAGATCGGCCGCGCGGCAGCCGCCCACGGCCTCCCCCTCCACGAACTCACCCCGCAGGCCCCCTCCCTGGAGCAGGCCTTCATGCACCTCACCCGCGACGCCGTCGAGTACCAGGGAGCCCCCGCATGACCACCACCGCCAACGTCCCCACCGCTCACGTCCCCAACACCACGGTCCCCACCACCCCCTACGGCCTCACCCCCCTCCGGATCATCCGCTCCGAATGGCACAAGCTCCGGACGGTCCGCTCCACCTGGATCACCGTCGGCGCCGCCGCGGCGTTCCTCCTCGGCGTCGGCATCCTCATGGGCGCCACGTACACCTCGGACGGCGGCGACTCCGACGTCGACACCGTCGTCCTCAGCCTCTACGGCTCCCAGCTCGGCGGCATCGCCCTCGCCGTCCTCGGCATCCTCGTCACCGCGGGCGAGTACCCGACGGGCATGGTCCGCGCCTCCCTCACCGCCGTCCCGCGCCGCCTCCCCGTCCTGTGGGCGAAGGCCGCCGTCTACACCGCCGTCGTCTCCACGCTCTCCCTCGTCACCGCCGTCCTCACCTTCCTCACCGCCCAGGTCTTCCTCTCCGACACCGACCAGGCCGCCTCCCTCACCGACGACGGCGTCCTCGCCGCCCTCGCGGGCAACGCCGCCGGCGTCACCCTCCTCGGCGTCATCGCCCTCGGTCTCGGCGCCGCCCTCCGCTCGGTGCCGGGCGCCATCGGCGCCTTCGTCGGAGGCGTCCTGATCGTGCCCGAGATCCTCGGGATGCTCCCGTACGAGGCGATGGACACGGCCGTCCGGTACTTCCCCACCCAGGCGGCCGGAGCCCTCGGCTCCGCCACCCCGATGCCCGGCGCGGCCTCCCCCGGCGCCGCACTCCTCGCCCTGTTCCTGTGGGCGGCCGCGGCACTCGCCGTCCCCGCCCTGTTGCTCAAGCGCCGGGACGTATGAGGATGATGACCGGATGATCACGGAGGAGACACCACCCACGGTCGGGGCGACGGGTCTCAGCAGGCACATCCAGCGCCTGCTGACCCGGACGCGGGCCTTCGACGCCCGGCACCCCTGGGTGTGGGACGCCACGCTGACCCTCTCCTGGACCGCGGCGGCCCTCGTGGACGCGGCCGGCGGCTGGCGGAACACCGCCCGGGACCCGTCGGTACCGGTCGGGCTCGTGGTCGTCCTCAGTCTGGCCCTCACCCTGCCGCTCTACTGGCGCCGCCGCCGGCCCATGACGGCGCTCGCCGTGATGGCCTGCGCCGCGCTCGTCAGCGACGCCTCCGGGGCCTTCCTCCAGGCCGGATACCTCCAGACGATCCCGGTCTTCCACATCGCGCTCACCCGCCCGCCCCGAGCGCTCCTGTGGTCCTTCGCCCTCATCCTTCCGCCGCTCGTGACGGGCGCGGTCCGCTTCCCGCAGGAGACCTGGGACCAGCGCGTCGTCCCCATCCTGTGGGCGTACGCCCTCGTCGCCCTCCTCGGCATCGTGGTCCGCTCCCGCCGGGACCACACCGCCGGACTCGTCGACCGGGCCCGCCGCCTGGAGATCGAACGCGACCAGGAGATACGGCTCGCCGCCGCGGCCGAACGCACCAGGATCGCCCGCGAGATGCACGACATCATCGGCCACAACCTCTCGGTCATCACCGGCCTCGCGGACGGCGGCCGTTACGCGGCGGCCAAGAGCCCGGAGCGCGCCGCCCAGGCCCTCGACGCCATCGGTACGACGAGCCGTCAGGCCCTCGACGACCTGCGCCGCCTCCTCGGCGTCCTGCGCGACGACGAGCAGGAGGCGGTCCGTGATCCCCAGCCCACCCTGGCCGACCTCGACACCCTCCTCGCCGGCGTACGGAAGGCGGGCCTCGCGGTACGGCTCGACCTCCGCGACGAGCCGACGACGCAACCGCTCGCGCCGGGCGCCCAGCTGACGGTCTACCGGGTGATCCAGGAAGCCCTGACGAACACCCTCAAGCACGCGGGCCCCTCGGCGCGGACCACCGTTCTCCTGGCCTACTCCCCGAAGCAACTCCTGGTGGAGGTGGTCGACACGGGCACTCCGACGACCGCCGAACCCCACCGGGGCCAGGGCCAGGGCCTCACCGGCATGCGCGAACGCGCGGCACTCTACGACGGCCACGTCTCCTGCGGCCCCCTGCCGGCCGGCGGCTGGCGCGTCCGTCTCCGACTCCCCCTGGAGGACTCCCCCTCGTGACGACCGTACTCATCGTGGACGACCAGCCGATGCAGCGCTTCGGCTTCCGCATGCTGCTGGAGAGCCAGGACGACATGACGGTCGTCGGCGAGGCCTCGAACGGCACCGAGGCGATCCGCCTGGTCGACCGCCACCGCCCCGACGTCGTCCTGATGGACATCCGGATGCCGGGCCTGGACGGCATCGAGGCCACCCGTCGTATCGTCGCGAACGGCGACCGCACCCGGATCCTGATCGTCACGACCTTCGACCTCGACGAGTACGCGTACGAGGGCCTGCGCGCCGGCGCGAGCGGCTTCCTGGTGAAGGACGCCCAGCCGGAGGAGCTCCTCGCGGGCATCCGCGCGGTCGCGAGCGGCGACGCGGTCGTCGCCCCGAGCCTGACCCGGCGCCTCCTGGACGCCTACATCCACCACCTGCCGCAGCCGGCCGCGGCGGCCGCCCCGCCCGAGGAGGACCCGCGTCTCTCCTCCCTCACGGAACGGGAGCGCGAGATCCTCACGGTCGTCGGCCAGGGCTGGACGAACACGGAGATCGCCGAACGGCTCCACCTCGCGGAATCGACGGTGAAGACCCACGTCGGCCACGTGCTGGCGAAGACGGGCGCCCGCGACCGCGTCCAGGCGGTCATCCTGGCCTACGACACGGGCCTGGTCTCGCCGGCCTGACCGGCCGACGGACTGACGGACTGACTGACGGACGGACGGCGACGAACCAGCGGGCCGCGAGGCCCGCGAAAGATTCCGGCCCCGGAACGCAGAAAAGCCCCGCACCATAAGGTGCGGGGCTTTCCCACAATGATTGTTCGGCGGCGTCCTACTCTCCCACAGGGTCCCCCCTGCAGTACCATCGGCGCTGAAAGGCTTAGCTTCCGGGTTCGGAATGTAACCGGGCGTTTCCCTAACGCTATGACCACCGAAACACTATGAAGATATGAACCGCCGCACCACCCACAAGAGGGGGGCGTGTTCGTTACTTCAGAACTAACACAGTGGACGCGAGCAACTGAGGACAAGCCCTCGGCCTATTAGTACCGGTCAGCTCCACCCATTACTGGGCTTCCACATCCGGCCTATCAACCCAGTCGTCTACTGGGAGCCTTACCCTCTCAAGGAGGTGGGAATACTCATCTCGAAGCAGGCTTCCCGCTTAGATGCTTTCAGCGGTTATCCCTCCCGAACGTAGCCAACCAGCCATGCCCTTGGCAGGACAACTGGCACACCAGAGGTTCGTCCGTCCCGGTCCTCTCGTACTAGGGACAGCCCTTCTCAATATTCCTGCGCGCGCAGCGGATAGGGACCGAACTGTCTCACGACGTTCTAAACCCAGCTCGCGTACCGCTTTAATGGGCGAACAGCCCAACCCTTGGGACCGACTCCAGCCCCAGGATGCGACGAGCCGACATCGAGGTGCCAAACCATCCCGTCGATATGGACTCTTGGGGAAGATCAGCCTGTTATCCCCGGGGTACCTTTTATCCGTTGAGCGACGGCGCTTCCACAAGCCACCGCCGGATCACTAGTCCCGACTTTCGTCCCTGCTCGACCCGTCGGTCTCACAGTCAAGCTCCCTTGTGCACTTACACTCAACACCTGATTGCCAACCAGGCTGAGGGAACCTTTGGGCGCCTCCGTTACCCTTTGGGAGGCAACCGCCCCAGTTAAACTACCCATCAGACACTGTCCCTGATCCGGATCACGGACCGAGGTTAGACATCCAGCACGACCAGAGTGGTATTTCAACGGCGACTCCACCATGACTGGCGTCACGGCTTCAAAGTCTCCCACCTATCCTACACAAGCCGAACCGAACACCAATATCAAACTGTAGTAAAGGTCCCGGGGTCTTTCCGTCCTGCTGCGCGAAACGAGCATCTTTACTCGTAGTGCAATTTCACCGGGCCTATGGTTGAGACAGTCGAGAAGTCGTTACGCCATTCGTGCAGGTCGGAACTTACCCGACAAGGAATTTCGCTACCTTAGGATGGTTATAGTTACCACCGCCGTTTACTGGCGCTTAAGTTCTCAGCTTCGCCACACCGAAATGTGACTAACCGGTCCCCTTAACGTTCCAGCACCGGGCAGGCGTCAGTCCGTATACATCGCCTTACGGCTTCGCACGGACCTGTGTTTTTAGTAAACAGTCGCTTCTCGCTGGTCTCTGCGGCCACCCCCAGCTCACGGAGTAAATCCGATCACCAGTGATGGCCCCCCTTCTCCCGAAGTTACGGGGGCATTTTGCCGAGTTCCTTAACCATAGTTCACCCGAACGCCTCGGTATTCTCTACCTGACCACCTGAGTCGGTTTAGGGTACGGGCCGCCATGAAACTCGCTAGAGGCTTTTCTCGACAGCATAGGATCATCCACTTCACCACAATCGGCTCGGCATCAGGTCTCAGGCTTAATGCGTGACGGATTTGCCTATCACACGCCCTACACCCTTACCCCGGGACTACCACCGCCCGGGCTGGACTACCTTCCTGCGTCACCCCATCGCTTACCTACTACCACCTTGGATCGACGGCTCCACCACTTTCCTTTCCCCGAAGGGTCCGGAACGGCTTCACGGCCTTAGCATTAATGGGCTCGATATTGGGCGTTTCAAAGCGGGTACCGGAATATCAACCGGTTGTCCATCGACTACGCCTGTCGGCCTCGCCTTAGGTCCCGACTTACCCTGGGCAGATCAGCTTGACCCAGGAACCCTTAGTCAATCGGCGCACACGTTTCTCACGTGTGTATCGCTACTCATGCCTGCATTCTCACTCGTGAACCGTCCACAACTCGCTTCCGCGGCTGCTTCACCCGGCACACGACGCTCCCCTACCCATCACAACACCCGTTGGGGCTATACGCTGCAATGACACGACTTCGGCGGTACGCTTGAGCCCCGCTACATTGTCGGCGCGGAATCACTTGACCAGTGAGCTATTACGCACTCTTTCAAGGGTGGCTGCTTCTAAGCCAACCTCCTGGTTGTCTCTGCGACTCCACATCCTTTCCCACTTAGCGTACGCTTAGGGGCCTTAGTCGATGCTCTGGGCTGTTTCCCTCTCGACCATGGAGCTTATCCCCCACAGTCTCACTGCCGTGCTCTCACTTACCGGCATTCGGAGTTTGGCTAAGGTCAGTAACCCGGTAGGGCCCATCGCCTATCCAGTGCTCTACCTCCGGCAAGAAACACACGACGCTGCACCTAAATGCATTTCGGGGAGAACCAGCTATCACGGAGTTTGATTGGCCTTTCACCCCTAACCACAGGTCATCCCCCAGGTTTTCAACCCTGGTGGGTTCGGTCCTCCACGAAGTCTTACCTCCGCTTCAACCTGCCCATGGCTAGATCACTCCGCTTCGGGTCTTGAGCGTGCTACTGAATCGCCCTATTCGGACTCGCTTTCGCTACGGCTTCCCCACACGGGTTAACCTCGCAACACACCGCAAACTCGCAGGCTCATTCTTCAAAAGGCACGCAGTCACGACCCATTGGGTAAACCCAATGAGCGACGCTCCCACGGCTTGTAGGCACACGGTTTCAGGTACTATTTCACTCCGCTCCCGCGGTACTTTTCACCATTCCCTCACGGTACTATCCGCTATCGGTCACCAGGGAATATTTAGGCTTAGCGGGTGGTCCCGCCAGATTCACACGGGATTTCTCGGGCCCCGTGCTACTTGGGTGTCTCTCAAACGAGCCGCATGAATTTCAGCTACGGGGGTCTTACCCTCTACGCCGGACCTTTCGCATGTCCTTCGCCTATCCATACGGTTTCTGACTCGTCTCACAGCCGGCAGACTGTGAAAGAGAGATCCCACAACCCCGCATGCGCAACCCCTGCCGGGTATCACACGCATACGGTTTGGCCTCATCCGGTTTCGCTCGCCACTACTCCCGGAATCACGGTTGTTTTCTCTTCCTGAGGGTACTGAGATGTTTCACTTCCCCTCGTTCCCTCCACATGCCCTATGTGTTCAGGCATGGGTGACAGCCCATGACGACTGCCGGGTTTCCCCATTCGGAAACCCCCGGATCAAAGCCTGGTTGACGGCTCCCCGGGGACTATCGTGGCCTCCCACGTCCTTCATCGGTTCCTGGTGCCAAGGCATCCACCGTGCGCCCTTAAAAACTTGGCCACAGATGCTCGCGTCCACTGTGTAGTTCTCAAACAACGACCAGCCACCCATCACCCCACCGGACAAGCCGATGAGTTCACTGGGGCCGGCATCACGAAGGCAACGACCATACGGCCGCACCCTCAGATACCCAACAACGTGCCAAGCGTGAGCCACCCACCGGACTCTTCTTTCCACGCCGAAGCAGTACTCGAAGAACCATCAGGTTCACTCACGCCAACTAATCAACGTTCCACCCATGAGCTGACCGTGCAGAACATTTGCCTGCAATCGGTACTGTGCTCCTTAGAAAGGAGGTGATCCAGCCGCACCTTCCGGTACGGCTACCTTGTTACGACTTCGTCCCAATCGCCAGTCCCACCTTCGACAGCTCCCTCCCACAAGGGGTTGGGCCACCGGCTTCGGGTGTTACCGACTTTCGTGACGTGACGGGCGGTGTGTACAAGGCCCGGGAACGTATTCACCGCAGCAATGCTGATCTGCGATTACTAGCAACTCCGACTTCATGGGGTCGAGTTGCAGACCCCAATCCGAACTGAGACCGGCTTTTTGAGATTCGCTCCGCCTCACGGCATCGCAGCTCTTTGTACCGGCCATTGTAGCACGTGTGCAGCCCAAGACATAAGGGGCATGATGACTTGACGTCGTCCCCACCTTCCTCCGAGTTGACCCCGGCGGTCTCCTGTGAGTCCCCATCACCCCGAAGGGCATGCTGGCAACACAGGACAAGGGTTGCGCTCGTTGCGGGACTTAACCCAACATCTCACGACACGAGCTGACGACAGCCATGCACCACCTGTATACCGACCACAAGGGGGGCACTATCTCTAATGCTTTCCGGTATATGTCAAGCCTTGGTAAGGTTCTTCGCGTTGCGTCGAATTAAGCCACATGCTCCGCTGCTTGTGCGGGCCCCCGTCAATTCCTTTGAGTTTTAGCCTTGCGGCCGTACTCCCCAGGCGGGGAACTTAATGCGTTAGCTGCGGCACCGACGACGTGGAATGTCGCCAACACCTAGTTCCCAACGTTTACGGCGTGGACTACCAGGGTATCTAATCCTGTTCGCTCCCCACGCTTTCGCTCCTCAGCGTCAGTAATGGCCCAGAGATCCGCCTTCGCCACCGGTGTTCCTCCTGATATCTGCGCATTTCACCGCTACACCAGGAATTCCGATCTCCCCTACCACACTCTAGCCTGCCCGTATCGGATGCAGACCCGGGGTTAAGCCCCGGGCTTTCACACCCGACGTGACAAGCCGCCTACGAGCTCTTTACGCCCAATAATTCCGGACAACGCTTGCGCCCTACGTATTACCGCGGCTGCTGGCACGTAGTTAGCCGGCGCTTCTTCTGCAGGTACCGTCACTTTCGCTTCTTCCCTGCTGAAAGAGGTTTACAACCCGAAGGCCGTCATCCCTCACGCGGCGTCGCTGCATCAGGCTTTCGCCCATTGTGCAATATTCCCCACTGCTGCCTCCCGTAGGAGTCTGGGCCGTGTCTCAGTCCCAGTGTGGCCGGTCGCCCTCTCAGGCCGGCTACCCGTCGTCGCCTTGGTAGGCCATTACCCCACCAACAAGCTGATAGGCCGCGGGCTCATCCTTCACCGCCGGAGCTTTTAACCAGCCTCCATGCAGAGGCCGGTGTTATCCGGTATTAGACCCCGTTTCCAGGGCTTGTCCCAGAGTGAAGGGCAGATTGCCCACGTGTTACTCACCCGTTCGCCACTAATCCACCCCGAAGGGCTTCATCGTTCGACTTGCATGTGTTAAGCACGCCGCCAGCGTTCGTCCTGAGCCAGGATCAAACTCTCCGTGAATGTTTACCCGTAATCGGGTCGACACCACGAGAGCGGAACGATCGAGTCGGAATAAGACCGATCGTTCACAGCGTCCTCGCTGTGTGCCACCCGGCTAGGGGTGGACTTTTTCAAAGGAACCTCGACCATCCGAAGATGGACGGGGTATCAACTAATCTGGCGTTGATTTTTGGCACGCTGTTGAGTTCTCAAGGAACGGACGCTTCCTTTGTACTCACCCTCTCGGGCTTTCCTCCGGGCTTCCCTTCGTTCTTGCGTTTCCGACTCTATCAGATCTTTCCGATCCGATTTCCTCGGTGCTTTCCGGTCCCGTTCGCTTTCGCTCCGGGCCCTTCCGGCGGTTCCGACTCTATCAGATCCTTTCGGCGTCTGATTCCCAGTCAGGGGGGTTTGTCTTTCCGGCTGTTGGGCCGTTCCGACGTCTCAAACTCTAGCGGATTCCCCCGTCAACTCATAATCGAGTCTTTCGAATTGAATTTCGGCATGCCGAAATTCTTCCCGGTGGGGAGATCGTGCTGAGTAGAGGTGCCGCATCAGCGGCGGGAGTGGCTGTCGAAGAACCGTTCCGGCTCCGTGACAACTCGGAGAACATTACGCATCCGGCGGGGGCGTGTCAACCCCCGGCCGGTGGCGGCGGCGGTGGCCTCAGTCCAGGTCCTTCAGGCGGCCGCCGGCGTCCGGCTGGGTGAGCTCCACGCGGCGCAGGAGGCGGATGAGCACCTCGCCGAGGACTCCCCTCTCCTCCGTCGTGAGGTCCTGGAGGAGCTCCTCCTCGAAGTCCGTGGCCATGCGCATGGCCTCCAGCCACTTCGAACGACCCTCGTCAGTGAGTTCGACGATCACGCGGACCCGGTTGTTCTCGTCGCGGTCGCGGGTGACCAGGCCCTCGCCCGCCATGCGGTCGATGCGGTGGGTCATGGCGGCCGGGGTGAGGCCCAGCCGCTTGGCCAGCTCGCCCGGGCCGAGCCGGTAGGGCGCTCCCGCGAGTACGAGGGTCTTGAGGACCTCCCACTCCGCGTTGCTGATGCCGAGGTCGGCGAGCTGGCGGCCGTACGCCACGTTCATCCGGCGGTTCAGCCGGCCGAGGGCGGAGACGACCTTCTCCACCTGGGGGTCGAGGTCGCGGTACTCGCGCTGATAGGCGGCGATCTGCTCGTCGAGGCTCGGCTCCTGGAGGGGCTGCGGGCCGGGTCGCTCGGGGGTGTCGGACATGCCGAAAGTATTCCACGGGCCTCGTTGGCGTTGAAGTCCTTCGGTGTGTACTGTTAAGGCGTTAACTTTAGGGTTTAAGTCTTCAAGGCTCAGGGCTACATCTCTGAACCTGCGACCGAAGTGGGTGAGTGTGACCAAGGCGAGGGGCGCTGCGATGCGCCGGATTCAGGCAGGCAGCGCGCTGAGCGCGTTCGGACTCGGCTTCACCGTGCCGTACCTCTATGTGTACGTCGCTCAGGTGCGGGATCTGGGCGCGGCGACCGCGGGCATCGTTCTCGCCGTCTTCGCCATGGCCGCGCTCGTGGTGCTGCCCTTCAGCGGGCGGGCCATCGACCGGCGCGGGCCGGTGCCCGTGCTCCTCGTGGCCTCCGTCGTGGCGGCCATGGGCGCCGTGGGCATGGGCTTCGCGTCCAGCGTGCCGGCGGCCGTGGGGGCCGCGGCGCTGCTCGGCGCCGGTACGGCGGTGCTCCAGCCGGCGCTCGCCACGATGATCGTCTGGTGCTCGACGCCGGTGGGCCGCACCCGTGCGTTCGCCATGCAGTTCTTCCTGCAGAACCTCGGCCTCGGTGTCGGTGGTCTGATCGGTGGCCTGCTGGTCGACACGAGCCGGCCGGGCAGCTTCATCCTGCTGTTCTCGATCGAGGCGGCGATGTTCCTGGTGCTCGCCGCGGTCGTGGGGACCGTCCGGATGCCGGGCTCCCCCGCGCTCCGGGACACCCGTCCCTCCGAGGGCGGGAAGGGTGGCGGTGTCCGCGCGCTGCTCGGGCACAAGGCGATGGTGCAGCTGTGCGTCCTCGGCTTCGTCCTCTTCTTCGCCTGCTACGGACAGTTCGAGTCGGGCCTCGCCGCGTACGGCACGGAGGCCGCCGGGATCCAGCCGTCGACGCTCGGGATGGCGCTGGCCGCCAACACGGCGGTCATCGTGGCCGCCCAGTTCCTGGTGCTGAAGTTCGTCGAGCGCCGCAAGCGGACCCGGGTGATCGCGGCCGTCGGTCTGATCTGGACCGTGGCGTGGCTCATCGCCGGGTACGCGGGGCTCGGGCACGGCAGCCAGGCCATGGCGACCGCGGCGTTCGTCTCCACGTACGCCCTCTTCGGGCTCGGCGAGGCGATGCTGTCGCCGACCGTGGCGCCGCTGGTGGCCGATCTGGCGCCGGAGTCGATGGTCGGTCAGTACAACTCGGCCTTCGCGCTGGTCAAGCAGCTCGCGCTGGCGGTCGGTCCGGCCGTGGGCGGGCCCATGGGGGCCGCGCTGCACGGTCCGTACATCGTGACCTTCGTGCTCTTCTCGCTCGGCATCACGTTCCTCGCGGTCCGGCTCGGCCGGCAGCTCACCCCCGAGCAGAACCAGCCCTCGCTCGCCGCCAAGCCCTCGAAGGTGGTCGCGAGCCACCGGCCCGAGCAGGCGGAGCAGCGGGTCGAGGCCTCCGCCTAGAACGGACCCGGTCGGACCTAGTCCGCGCGGTCCGGCAGGGCGAACTCGCACCAGACCGCTTTGCCGCCGCCCGGCGTGCGGCGGCTGCCCCAGGACGAGGCGATCGTCGCGATGATCGAGATCCCGCGACCCGCCTCGTCCTCCGTTTCCGCCCTGCGGCGGCGCGGCAGGTGGTCGTCTCCGTCCGTCACCTCGATGATCAGTCGCCGGTCCGTGCGGCGGAGGCGCAGCCGCATGGGCGGGGTGCCGTGCTGGAGGGAGTTCGCCACCAGCTCGCTGGTGGCGAGGACGCCCAGGTCCCGCAGCTCGATCGGGAAGCGCCAGGACGCCAGGACCCCGGAGGCGAAGGCACGCGCGCGGGGAGCGGCCTCCACTCCGCCGAGGAGCTCCAGGGCCGCGTTGTGGAAGAGCTCGGCGTTGGCTCCCTTGCGGGAGGGGTGCTGGACGACGAGGACGGCCACGTCGTCGTCGTGCTCGGCGGTGACCCCCAGGGCGCGGAGCAGCCGGTCGCAGACGACCTGCGGGGTGCCGCTCGCGCCGGAGAGGGCGCGGGCCAGGGCGGCGACGCCCTCGTCGATGTCCTCGCGGCGGCGCTCGACCAGGCCGTCGGTGTAGAGGACGGCGGTGGAACCGGGCGGGAGGGCGATGGAGCCCGAGGTGTGCAGCCAGCCGCCGGTGCCGAGCGGCGGGCCCGTGGGGTCCTCGGCGCGCCGGACGGTGCCGTCCTCGTCCCGTACGAGGATCGGGAGGTGGCCGGCGGAGGCGTAGACGAGCTTGCCCTCGTTCGGGTCGTGGATCGCGTAGACGCAGGTGGCGATCTGGCTGGCGTCGATCTCGGCGGCGAGGCCGTCGAGGAGCTGGAGCACCTCGTGCGGGGGCAGGTCCAGGCGCGCGTACGCCCTGACCGCGGTGCGGAGCTGGCCCATGACGGCGGCGGCGCGCACGCCGCGGCCCATCACGTCGCCGATGACGAGCGCGGTGCGTCCGGCCCCGAGGGTGATCACGTCGTACCAGTCGCCGCCGACGGCCGCGTCCGTGCCGCCGGGCTGGTAGGTGGCGGCGATCCGCAGGTCGTCGGGCTGCTCCAGCTCCTGCGGGAGCAGGGAGCGCTGGAGGGTGACGGCGGTCTCGCGGTGCCGGCGCTCGCTGGCGCGGAGCCGCTCGGCGGCCTCGGCGTGGTCGGTGACGTCGGCGGCGTGGACGAGGACCCCACCGCCGTCGAGGTGGTGGCTGTCGACGGGCAGGCAGGTGACCGTGTACGAGCCGCCGTCCTGGGTGCGGCGGGACTTGACCGTACGGGGCTTGCCGCTGCGCAGCACCTGGTCCATGAGGGGCAGCAGGCCGAGGTCCTCGGCCTCCGGGCAGGTGTCGGCGACGGTGGCGCCCGCGGGGCGGGGGCCGAACGCGGCGGCGTAGGCGTCGTTGACGTACGCGATGCGGTGCTCCGGGCCGTACACGAGCGCGACCAGGCCGGGGAGACGGCCGAGGAGCTCCCGTACGGAGAAGTCCTCCAGGGCGGGGACGTCGGCGGCGGTGTCGGCGGCGGTGCCGAGCTGCTCCAGCTGCTGCCCGTACTCACCGCGGGCGGCGGGCACGGAGCCTTCTGGCCCCCGCGCCGCTCGGCGCTGCGTGCCGGGGAGCCGGGCGCTCCAACGGGTGAAGTTCACGGATCTGTATGCCTCGTGGTGTCGGTGCCGTGCAGAGTCACGCTGTGCAGGTGTGAGCCCACCTATGGTCACACGTCCAGTGTGGACGAGTGCACTGACAGTGATGTCAGGACGACGGCTTGTCGCCATGGTCGGGTGGCGGTGCGGCGGCGAGTTCGAATTCGGCACGCGGGTGTTCCAGCGAGCCGAGGGAGACGATTTCCCGCTTGAACAGGCCTGACAGGGTCCATTCGGCGAGGACGCGGGCCTTGCGGTTGAAGGTGGGGACCCGGCTGAGGTGATAGGCGCGGTGCATGAACCAGGCCGGATAGCCCTTGATTTTACGTCCGTAGACGTGGGCCACTCCCTTGTGCAGCCCGAGGGAGGCGACGGACCCCGTGTACGCGTGCGCGTACTGCTTGAGCGGGCGGCCGTTCAGGGAGGCGGCGATGTTCTCCGCGAGGACCTTGGCCTGGCGGACGGCGTGCTGGGCGTTGGGGGCGCACTCCCTGCCGGGTGCCCCGGAGGTGACGTCGGGGACGGCTGCGGCGTCGCCCGCCGCCCAGGCGTGCGCGACGCCTTCGACCGCGAGGTGCGCGGTGCAGCGGAGCCGGCCCCGCTCGTTCAGCGGCAGGTCGGTGGCGGCGAGGACGGGGGCGGGCTTGACGCCCGCGGTCCAGACGACGGTACGGGTGGGCAGGCGGGTGCCGTCGCTGAGGACGGCGACCCGGTCCTCGCAGGATTCGAGGCGGGTCCCCAGGCGGACGTCGATGTTGCGGCCGCGGAGCTCGCGGATGGCGTACTTGCCCATCGCCCCGCCCACCTCGGGGAGGATCCGGTCCGAGGCCTCGACGAGGACCCATCTCAGGTCCTCGGGCTTGACGTTGTGGTAGTACCGCGCGGTGTAGCGGGCCATGTCCTCCAGCTCGGCGAGGGCCTCCACGCCCGCGTAGCCACCGCCGACGAAGACGAAGGTGAGGGCGGCGTCGCGGAGCCCGGGGTCACGGGTGGAGGAGGCGATGTCCATCTGCTCGATGACGTGGTTGCGCAGGCCGATGGCCTCCTCGACGGTCTTGAAGCCGATGCCGTGGTCGGCGAGGCCGGGGACCGGGAGGGTCCGGGAGACCGAGCCCGGGGCGAGGACCAGCTCGTCGTAGGTCAGCTCCATGCCGCCGGTGCCCTCCTCCTCGGAGGCGAGGGTGGACAGGGCCGCGGTCCGCTTGGCGTGGTCGATGGAGCGGACCTCGCCGATGAGCACCCGGCAGCGGTCGAGGACCCGGCGGAGCGGGACGACGACATGGCGCGGTGAGATGGAGCCGGCGGCCGCCTCGGGCAGGAACGGCTGGTACGTCATGTACGGCTCGGGGGTGACCACGACGATCTCGACGGCGCCGGCTCTGAGCTCGGCCCTGAGCTGCCGCTGAAGGCGCAGCGCGGTGTACATGCCGACGTAGCCACCGCCGACCACGAGAATGCGCGCAGGTTCGGTCACTGTCCCATGACGCAACGCCGTCCGTGGTTTGTCCACAGGCTCGACAAATTGTGTGACCGGAGGGGTACGGAGGCGTGGGGTGGCGCGCGAGGGGGGTACGGGGGAAAAGTCGCAGGTCACAGCGGGCGTGACGGGTGGGGTGGGGGGTTGGAATCGGGAGTGTTCCGGGCCTTGCTCCGATCGGGGGGCGCACCGTACGGAACTCCCCCTTCTGAATTGACCCGGACTCAACTATGTTCGTACTTCGTCGGGGTGTCGGATGGGAGCGCGTGGACCGAAGCGCTCGTCGACCGGGAGCCCCGTGTCAGGGCGGGGAGTCTCCGGGGGGAGACATCATGAGCGGGGGAACGCTTATGCAGATTCAGGATTCACGGTGGCAGTCGGTCGTCGGGACGGCGACCGCCGACGACGGCCAGGGCCAGGGCCTCGGGACGATGTCCCAGGGCGGTGCCGGCGAGCTGCGCAACGGGACGGTGGCTCCGATGGGGGGCAGCAGGTCCGCTCCGCTCCGAGTGGACGCCCAGCGCAATCTGGAGCACGTGCTGCGCGCCGCGCGCGAGGTCTTCGGCGAGCTCGGCTACGGGGCTCCGATGGAGGACGTGGCGCGCCGCGCCCGTGTCGGGGTCGGCACGGTCTACCGGCGCTTCCCCAGCAAGGACGTGCTGGTGCGGCGGATAGCCGAGGAGGAGACCTCCCGGCTGACCGAGCAGGCGCGGGCCGCGCTGGGCCAGGAGGAGGAGCCGTGGTCGGCGCTCTCCCGGTTCCTGCGGACCTCGGTGGCCTCGGGCGCGGGGCGGCTGCTGCCGCCGCAGATCCTGCGGGTGGGCGTGGACGACCCCTCGGGGTCGGTCGGCGCCGAAGCCGGTGACGACGCTGCCCGTGTGCCGAGCCAGCGAGGCATCGTCGAGTCCGACGCTCGGGTGGTCGCGCCGCGCGTGGTGCCGGCCGAGGAGCGGGACGACGCGGGGGCGGCCGAGCTGCTCGACGTCGTCGGCCGGCTCGTCGAGCGGGCGCGTGAGGCGGGTGAGCTGCGGGCCGACGTGACCGTGGCCGACGTCCTGCTCGTGATAGCCACCGCGGCCCCGGCCCTGCCGGACGCGGCGCAGCAGGCCGCGGCCTCGACGCGGCTCCTGGACATCCTGCTCGAGGGCCTGCGCTCCCGGTAGGACGGCGGGGGACGGCGCTTCCGCGATCCGGCTCCGGGGCTCGTGCGCGTCCGCGTCCGCGCTCCGGAGTACTGCCGTGTTGTGGGGTGTGGCGGCGGGCTCCGGTGTCCTCGTTGTGGGCTGTTGCGGTGGGCTCCGGTGTGCTCCCGGGTGCTCCGGTGTCCTCCGGGCGGGTCAACGGGCTTCGCACGAACGTGTGAGCGGTTACGCCCGGATACGGGAAGTCGCCCCGGACGAGTGGTAAGTGGACGCGGCGCTTCGGCGTACCCGCGCTCTGTGGCAGTCTTGGCCGGTGTTCTGGTCTGGGCGTGCGTACGGGGGCTTCCGCGATGAGCGGTGACGGTCGGGACGATCCGCTGGGCAACGGCGGCGCCGCGGAGACCGGAGGACTACCCCCACAGCAGGTGCCGAGCCAGGGCGGCCCGGGAGGCGTCTCCGGTACACCCGTGAGCTCACCGCCGAGCGGCCCGCAGACGGTCGATCCGAGCGTCCCGCAGCAGCGCGAGGGCAAGGCCGCGCCCGGGTCGGGTACCGGACCCGGGTCGCGTGTCGGGGGCGCCGCGGGGGCGACCGCCGGGACGGACGCGCGCGGGGACGGGCTCACCGGCGTCGGTGCCGATGACGGAGACGAGTCCGACGGCGTCCTTCCGCCGCCCGTGGATCTGCCGCCCTCCGACGCCGATCTCGTCCAGCTCATGCGGGACGGCGACGACTCCGCGTACGAGGAGCTGTTCCGGCGCCACTCCGAGGCCGTGCGGCGATACGCCAGGACCTGCTGCCGGGACGCGCACACCGCCGACGACCTCACCGCCGAGGTCTTCGCCCGCACCCTCCAGGCGGTACGGGGCGGGGCCGGGCCCGAACAGGCCGTGCGCGCCTATCTGATGACCACCGTCCGACGGGTCGCGGCGAACTGGGCCAGGACCCAGAAGCGGGAGCACCTCGTCGAGGACTTCGCCGTGTTCGCGGCGGAGGCGTCCCGCTCCTCCGAGGTCTCCGACCAGGACACGCTCGACCTGGGCGCGGACGTCCGGGCCATGCACGAGGCCGAGCAGTCGCTCGCCATGCAGGCCTTCCGGTCGCTGCCCGAGCGCTGGCAGGCCGTGCTGTGGCACACCACCGTCGAGGAGGAGTCGCCGAGCGAGGTCGCCCCGCTCTTCGGACTGACCGCCAACGCCACGGCCGTGCTCGCCAGCCGGGCCCGCGAAGGGCTCAAGCAGGCCTATCTCCAGGCCCACGTCAGCCAGTCCCTGACCTCGGGCGGCGACTGCGCCCGGTACGCGGACCGGCTCGGCGCCTACGCGCGCGGCGGGCTGCGGATCCGGGCCGAGCGCGGGCTGCGCAAGCACCTGGACGAGTGCGCCAAGTGTCGGCTCGCCGCCGGCGAACTGGCCCATGTCAACGCCGGGATCCCCGCGCTGCTGCCGGTCGCCGTCATCGGCTGGTTCGCCGCCGGGTACTCGCTCAAGGCGGCCGGTGTCGTCGCGGGCGGTGCCGTCGGCGCCGCCGGAGCGGGCGCGGCGGCCGCGGCCTCCGGTGCGTCCGGCGGGGCCGCCGGCGGCACGGCCTCGGGCGGTGCCGCCGCCGAGGGCCTCGGCATGCCCGCGAAGGCCGGACTCGCGGCCGCCATGGCCGTCGCCGCTGCCGCCGGGCTCGTCTGGGCCATGGCCGGGGACCCGCAGCCCGCGGCGACGCCCCGGCCCACCCAGCCGGTCGTCACCCCCGTCGTACCGCCGGAGCCCGCTCCCCCGGCGAAGCCGACGCCGAAGCCCGTACCCCCGCCCCCACCCGTAACGGCCGAAGCTCCGACGCCGACGCCCACGCCCACGCCGACTCCGAGCCCGACCCCGAGCCCGGAGAAGCCGTCCCCGAAGCCGAGCCCCACGCCGAAGCCGACCCCCACCCCCACTCCGCCGCCCGGCCCGAAGCCGACACCGACGCCCGCTCCGACCCCGACGCCGAGCCCGGAGACGACCTCGCCGAAGCCGGCTCCGCCCGCGCCGCCCACCGTCTACCGGGTCAACGAGCTGGAGTACGGCATCTTCGGCGACGGCACCAAGCCCGAGCTCTCGCTCTCCGACAGCAGCTGGATGTGGCCGCGGAACGGCCTGTCGATCGGTGGCACCCGGTACGCGTACGGGGTGAGCGTGCACGCGCCGTCCTCGCTGCTCGTCCACCTCAACCGGCAGTGCGGGAACTACGACGCGATCGTCGGCATCGACGACCTGAGCGCCCTGCTCGGCTCCGGCGGCGTCCGCTTCTCCGTCTACGGCGACGGGGAGCGGCTCTGGCGCTCCGACGTGGTCCGGGCGGGCGACCCGCCGCTCCCGGTGCACGTCGACATCACGGGCCGCTCCACGCTCCGGCTCGTGGTGGAGGAGCACACGCCCTTCGGCCGTGCCGCGGTCGCCGACTGGGCGGATTCCCGGATCAGCTGCTCCTGACCCCGTCCGCCGACGTGGCGGCGTAGGTCTCGGCGAGCGCCAGGACGTCGTCGAGGCCGAGGCCCGTGCCGGCCGCGCGGGCGGCGGCGAGGCCGGACGCGCCGAGCGCGGCGAGCGCCTCCGCCGTCACCGACTCGGCCTCGTGCAGCTCCGGGACCGAGCGGGGCATCTCGTGGCGCCAGACGTCGACGGCGGCGAGGACCATGACGGCGAGCGCGGGTTCGCCCGCCTTGGACAGGGTGACCGCGAGGCCCTGGCCGAGAGCCGTGGAGATGGGGTCCGCGCACTGGGAGTCCCGCGCGGTGCGCAGCGCGAACGCGGCGGAGGCCACGGCCGCGGCTCCCCCGCCCCCGTAGGCGTCGACGCGGGCGGTGAGCCCGGTCACCACGGCCAGGAAGTGCGGTGGCGGGGTTCCGGTCGCGACCAGACGACCCGCCACCTCCAGCTGGGCGCGGGCCTCCTCGACCTCGCCCAGGTGGATGGCGATGGAGGCGCGCAGGAAGCACACGAACGTCAGGGTGTCCTGCACGTGGTAGCGCTCGGCCTCCGCCGAGGCCTCTTCGAGCCCCTTCCCGGCGGCCTCCATGTCGCCGGAGCGGTAGGAGAGTTCGGCGAGGCGGGCGAGGAGGAAGGGGCTCTCGGCGTGGGCGCCGACTTCGCGGGCGAGGCCGAGGGCCTCCTCGTAGGCCTCGCCGGCCTCCGCGTAGCGGCCGCGCATCATGTTGGCCTCGGCGGCGGCGCTCGCGATCTGGGCCCCCATCCACCGGTCCCCGACGCGGCGGGAGAGGACGCGGAGTTCGGTCAGGTCCTCGTCGACTCCGGCCATGCCGCCGGGCATGTCGACGACCAGGTGCGTACGGAACATCAGGCTGACGCCGACCTCCCAGTCGCCGCCGTGGCGACGGCAGTTGGCGACGGCCACGTCGAGCAGGGCACGGATCCGCAGCGGTTCCTCGGTGAGGTACGCGGTGAACGGCCAGAGCAGACCGGGGAAACGGGCGGCCTCGGGGCCGGGGTCCGTACCGAACGCGGCACGCACCCGGCCGACCAGGGCGACGGTCTCGGGGTCGTCGCGGAGGTGAGCGGCGGTGTGGTTCTCGACGGCGAGGAAGAAGTGGAGCATCCGCAGATGCATACGCGGCCAGTAGCGGGGGTCGGCCGGGTCGGCCGGGTCCTCGCCGAGAGCGATGGCCCGCTCCGCCCAGGCCAGGCCCTCGGGACGGTAGTTGCGCAGCCACCAGAACCAGCCCATGGCGAAGACGAGCCGGTGGGCGGCGGCCTCGTCGGGGGCGGCGAGGCCGACCCGGTGGAGGGCGGCGCGGATGTTGTCGAGGTCCCGCTCGATCCGCTCGATCCAGGGAAGCTGCTCGTGCGAGCGCAGCTTGGGCTCGGCCTCCTCGGCGAGGGCCGTGAAGTGGGCGGTGTGGGCGGCCTCGGCGGCGGCGCGGAGCGCGGGGGTCTCGGCGGCCCGCTCGGCGGCGTACTCGTGGATGGTCTCCAGGAGGCGGTAGCGCATCTCGCCCTCGTCCGTGGGGGTGGCCACGACCAGGGACTTGTCGACGAGCGCGCCGAGGGTGTCGGCCGCGCCCGGTGTCAGGGCCTCGGCGGCGGCGAGGTCCCAACCGCCGGCGAAGACGGAGACCTGGCGGAGCAGGCTCCGTTCGGCGGGTTCGAGCAGGTCCCAGGACCAGTCGACGACCGCGCGGAGGGTCTGCTGACGGGGCAGGACCGTGCGCGAGCCGGAGGTGAGCAGCCGGAACCGGTCGTCGAGGCGGTCGGCGATCTGGCGCGGGGTGAGCAGCCGGAGCCGGGCGGCGGCCAGTTCGATGGCGAGCGGCAGGCCGTCGAGTCGGCGGCAGATCTCGTCGACGGCGCCGGCGTCCCCGGCCGGGTCGAAGGAGGGGCGTACGGCGCGGGCGCGTTCGGCGAAGAGGCGGTGGGCGGGGTCGGGCGGCAGCGGCTCGACGGGGCGGACCGATTCGCCGGGGACGCCGAGGGGTTCGCGGCTGGTGGCGAGGATGCGGAGCTGCGGGCAGTGGGTGAGGAGGGTCTCGGCGAGGGCGGCGGCCGCGCCGATCACGTGCTCGCAGTTGTCGAGGACGAGGAGGAAGGGGCGGCCGGCGAGGTGCTCCACGAGGTGGGCGGTGGGGTCCTGGAGGGGCAGGCCTTCGCGGTTGAGGAGGTTGATCTCGCGGAGGCGGAGCGCGTTGAGCACGGCGCCGGGGAGCGCCTCGGGGTCGTCGAGGGGTGCGAGCTCGGCGATCCAGGCGGCGGGGCCGACGGCGCGCACCGCGGCCACCTCGGCGAGCCGGGTCTTCCCGGAGCCGCCGGGCCCGGTGAGGGTCACGAGTCGGGAGCGGGCCAGGTCGTCCTGGAGGGCGGCGATCTCGGGCTCGCGCCCGACGAAGGAGGTGAGACGGGGGCGGATGTTGCCGGGGGCGGGGCCGGTGGGGGCGGGGGCGGGGCCGGTGGGGTCTGTGGGGGTGGCGGATGCCTGGTGCTGCTTCGGCCGAGGGCGCGGCTCGGGATGTGGGTCCGGGTGCTGTGACCGGGAGCGGCGGTCCGTTTCCGGGTGCTGCCGGGTGGCGGGCCGGGCCGCCGTCGCGCCGCCCGCCGGGGGCGGTCCGGCCGTACCGCTCGTACCGCTCGTACTGCCTGCACCACCCACACCACCCGCACCGCCCGTGAGGAGTACGTGGTGGAGCGCGGCGAGTTCGGGCCCCGGGTCGGCGCCGAGGGCGTCCGCGAGGGTGCGGCGCGCCGACTCGTAGGCCGCGAGGGCGTCGGCGTGGCGGCCCTCGGCCCGCAGGGCGCGGATGAGGTGGGCGTGGAAGGCCTCGTCGTACGGGTACGTGGTGGTGAGCTCGGTCAGCTCCGGGACGAGTCCGTCGGTGGCGCCCCGGCGCAGGTCGGCCTCGACGCGCCGGCGCAGGGCCGCGAGCCGCTGGGCCTCGGTCCGAACGCCCGCCGGGTCGGGCAGGTCGGCGAGGGCGGGGCCTCGGAAGAGGGCCAGGGCGTCCCGGAGGAGGGCGGCGGCGGTGTCGGGGTCGTCGGCGTCGAGACGGGCGCCCGCGTCCCTGACCCGGCGCTCGAAGACGTACAGGTCGATGTCGTCGGGACCGGCGACGAGCCGGTAGCCGGGGCCGGCGGTGGAGACGACGGCCTCCGCGCCGAGGACCCGGCGGAGGCGGCCGACCAGGGCCTGGAGGGCGGCGGGAGCGTCCTGCGGCGGGTCGTCCCCGTACACGTCGTCGGCGAGCTCGGTGGCGGAGGCGGCCCGTCCGCCGCGCAGCGCGAGCGCGGCGAGGAGCGCGCGCAACCGGGCGCCGCCGAGGGGGAGGGGGGTGCCGCGGGGGTCGAGGGCCTCGGTGGTGCCGAGGATGAGATACCGCACCGGCTCATTGTGGCCGGTGGCCTCGGGGTACGCCTCGGGGTTTACCCGGGTGGGACCCGGAGCCGGACCGGGCTCAGAACGCGGCCGTGTCCAGGGTGAAGCCGAGGGGGGCGGGGAGCGGAACGAGTTTCCCCAGCTTGTGGACGGATTTGTGGGCGTAGTCGTCGCCGGACGGATCGGAGCAGACGACGGCCTCGTCCGCCTCCCGGTCGATCAGCAGGTAGAGCGGGATTCCGGCGCGGGCGTAGGCCCTGATCTTCTGGACGCGGTCGCGGCTCGCGGTGGAGGAGGAGGTGACTTCGGCGACGAGAAGGACCGGGTCGGGGGCGTGCCACTCCTGCTGGTCGTCGAAGCTGCCCTTGGGAGCGATGACGAGGTCGGGGATGACACGCACGGTGTCGGTGGCACCGGGGAGGCTGAGGCCGATGCCCGTGTAGCGCCCGACGCCCTTGTCGTGATCTCGGACCTGACCGTTCAGCTCCGAGACGATCTCCCCGTGCTCGCCGTTGGCCGGAGGTACCACGCAGATCTCCCCTTCGATCAGCTCCACGCGCCAGCCCTTGGGGGCCATGGCGCTGAACAGCTCGAAGGTCTCCTGCACACTCGCACCCTCACGGTCGGGCAGCTCCTCGGAGAACACGTTCTCCGGAACCGGCATCGCCATGCCGGACCTCCTTCGATCGGTGCGACGCTCTCAGCTTAGGCCGGTCATCTCGGCGGGGTCCGGAACGCTTCACTCGAACGAGCGTGCTGTGACGTTTCACCCGAAGGCCGCCGCCCGACCTCACGCGGGCAGTGACCTCGACGCCGGGATCAGGGGGCCCTGGACCGCCCGGTGGGCGCGCGGCTCCGTGGTGTTCGTCCAGCAGGAGCCGCGGCGGGCGAGGAGGCGGCGGAGCCAGAGTTCCGTGGAGACGAGGTCGGCGAGGCCGTCCAGGGGGACGGGTTCGCCGTCGGCGGCCGCGCGCAGGGCCTCCCGCACGACGCGGGCCTCGATCAGGCCCGCGTCCGCGAGGAGCGGGGCGTCGAAGAGGGCCAGGAGGTGGGGGAGCGCGGCGCGCAGCCCCGCGCGCGTGGCGGCGGCCGGGACCGCCGGGTGGGGTGCGCCCCAGCCCGCGGGGAGGTCGTGGATGCCGGCGCCCGAGAGGACCGTGCGCAGGACGCCGGCCCGGGCGTCCGGCTGGACCCGGAGCGATTCGGGGAGCGCGCGGCAGGCCCGTACCACCTGGTTGTCGAGGAAGGGGGCGTGCAGCCGCTGGCCGCGGATCTCCGCCGCCTGCTCCAGGACCCGGTGGTCGGCCGCGGCCCGGGCCAGGGCGGCACGCGCGCGTGCCTCGCCGGGGCGCTGTACGGAGGTGGGAAGCGTCGCCGCACGGTTCAGGCGAACCGATACTTCAGCCAATGCCTCCCCCGTCAGCCAGCGCGCCGCGGGCCCCGGCCTCGACCAGGTCAGGGCCGAGAGCGAGGCCTCCAGGGGACCGAAGCCGTCCGGGGCCGTGCGGTTCGCCTCCAGGACCCGCCGCGCCGCCGCCTCCAGACCCGTCCGGTACGGGGTACGGGCCAGCTTCCGCGCCGCCCGGTACACGGTCAGCGGCACCAGGAGCGCCCCCGCCGACGGGCCCGAGGCCTTGGCGAGCGCCGTCACCGGGCGCACCAGGGAGCGGCGCCTGCGGTCCATCAGGAGGTCGGCGAGGCGCGCCGGGTGCGCGTCCAGGACCTGCTTGGCGCCCATGCCCGTGAAGTGGTCGGCGCTGCCGCCCGCGAGCCGCCTCCGATGGCGCTCGGCGGTGACGAGCGAGGGTCCCGGCTCGTCCGTGAGCGGCCCGTCCAGGGCGGCGTACGGGAGCGCCTCCTCGCCCGCCGCGACGACCACGTGGTGCAGGCGCGGGTCGGCCGCGATCTCCCCGGCCCGCTTCAGCTCGTCCTCACGGCCCGAACCGGCCCGGGTCGCCAGGTCGTTGAAGGTGACCGCGAGCAGCCGCTCCCCCGCGCCCGCGCCGTGTCCGAGGATCGTGCCCGGCACCCCCGGCAGCCCCGCCGCCAGGAGCGCGAGCGTGCCGGAGGCGCTGCCGCCGGACAGGTCGGCGCCGATCCCGGGCGTCGGGCCGCCGCCGCGGGCCGCGCGCCGGTCGGCGGGCCCCATCCCGGGGACCGGGCCCGGGTCGGGCAGCGGGGCCTCGGGCGCGTGCCGGGGCGCGGTGAGCCGGGCGCGCACGGCCTCGACCAGGGCGTCCCGCACCCCCTCCACGGACTGCCGGGCGTCGGCCTCGGGCGCCGCGACCGCGAGCGAGGCCACCTGCTCGTACCCGGTGATCTCGCGCGAGCCCTCCCGCAGGATCAGCGCGTGGCCGGGCGGCACCCGCCGCACCCCTTCGTACGGGGTGGAGTCGCGCAGCGCCTCCGGGGTCTCGGGGCAGGCGAGCAGGGCGGCCAGGTGGCCGATGTCGAGCTGGGCCTCGACGAGGTCGGCGAGCGGCAGGGCGGCGGTCGCGAAGGCGGTGCCGCCGGCCCACGGGGTGTGGAACACCGGCCGGGCGCCCGCGAGATCACCGGTGACGGTGACGCGGCGGCCGGCCTTGACGACGACGGTGTAGCTGCCGGGCCACGCCGTCAGGTGCCTCAGTGCGCCCCCGCGCGCGGTGAGCAGGCCGACGCGCAGCTCCTCGTCGGTGGCGGCGCAGCAGCCGAGCACGGCGAGGCGGGTGTGGTCGTCGACGGCCACCACGCGCACCTCGTCGGGGCGCCAGTCGCCGACCGCCCACAGGGGATCGGGGTCGCCCCAGAGGAGTTGTGCGCCCACCGGTTGCACCGTGCGCCCCTCGGCCGCCGGGCCGGAGTGCGCGGCGCCGGAGGTGTAGCCGCTCCCGCCGGCGGACGTGTAGCCGGACTGGTGGCCGGACGTGTAGCCGGACTGGTGGCCGGGCGTGTAGCCGCTCCCGCCGGACGTATATCCGCTCGTACCGGATGCGTAGCCGCTCCCGCCCGAGCCGTATCCCGCGGTGGAGTCGTATCCGCCGTACACCGCTCCCGCCCGCGCTCCGGCGGTCGTTGCGAAGCTCGCGGCGACACTGCTCCAGCCCACCAGCCATCGCATCGGCGCCTCCACGTCCGTTTCGGTGGGAGACATGCTGCCACGACAACGGCGCACGGGGCGGAGTCCGGGTGCACGCGTACGAAAGCCGAATGCGCCCCTGGCATGGGCCAGTTGGACACCGGCGTCATTCGGCCAAATATCGACCCTCCCCGGAGGGTCCCGAAGGCGTCCGGGGCACGGCCCGGCCCACCCCCGGCCCTCATACGTCTCCGGCAGCCCGGGAGGCGCTCCCGCCTCCCGGCGCCGTCCGCCGCCCGCGGGGAATGGGGCGGCGGTGTCCCCCAGCCCACTGGTCCGGGACACCGTTCCCGGCCGAGCGGGCCGACCCACGCACCACCCATGGAAGCGCTCCCCCCGCCGGCCGGACGAGAGCGCACGGCCGGGCGCACGGCCACACGGCGGGAGCACGAGCCGAACCGGCGCCCCCTCCCGCGGACTGTTCACACAACAATCTCGCCATACGGAACACCGCCCCTTAACGGTAGGGATGCGGCGAACTACGCTGTGTTTACGAATGCCGCACGCCTATGCCCGGCGTCGTGGCGGCCGTCTGGGTTGTCGAGGGGTGGCGTCATGTCCAGGGAGCAACGCGGGCCGAACGAAAAGCTCGGCACGGTTCTCGCCCTCGCGGGAATCAGCAACGCCGGGCTCGCCCGGCGCGTCAACGACCTCGGTGCGCAACGGGGTCTGACGCTACGTTACGACAAGACGTCGGTGGCCCGCTGGGTGTCGAAGGGCATGGTGCCGCAGGGCGCCGCCCCGCATCTGATCGCCGCCGCGATCGGACAGAAGCTCGGCCGGCCCGTGCCGCTGCACGAGATCGGGCTCGCGGACGCCGACCCGGCGCCCGAGGTGGGGCTCGCCTTCCCGCGCGACGTGGGCGAGGCGGTCCGCTCGGCCACCGACCTGTACCGGCTGGATCTCGCCGGGCGGCGGGCCGGTGGCGGCGGCATCTGGCAGTCGCTGGCCGGATCCTTCGCCGTGAGCGCGTACGCGACCCCCGCCTCCCGCTGGCTGATAACCCCCGCCGACCCGTCGGTGGAGCGCGAGGCACCCCGCCCGGGGGAGGGCGTGGGTGCTGCCGTCGCGGCGGCCGCGGAGCACGCGCGCGTGGGTCACAGCGATGTCGCCAAGCTCCGCGAGGCCGCCGAGGACGCGCGCCGCTGGGACTCCAAGTACGGCGGCGGGGACTGGCGTTCGTCGATGGTCCCCGAGTGCTTACGTGTGGACGCCGCGCCGCTGCTGCTCGGCTCGTACTCGGACGAGGTCGGCCGCGCCCTCTTCGGGGCGACCGCCGAACTCACCCGCCTGGCCGGCTGGATGGCCTTCGACACCGGGCAGCAGGAGGCCGCCCAGCGCTACTACATCCAGGCCCTGCGGCTCGCCCGCGCCGCCGCGGACGTGCCCCTCGGCGGGTACGTCCTCGCCTCCATGTCCCTCCAGGCCACCTACCGGGGCTTCGCCGACGAGGGCGTCGACCTCGCCCAGGCCGCCCTCGAACGGAACCGGGGGCTCGCCACCGCCCGCACCATGTCCTTCTTCCGGCTCGTCGAGGCCCGCGCGCACGCCAAGGCCGGGGACGGCGTCGCCGCCGCGGCCGCGCTGAAGGCCGCCGAGGGGTGGCTGGAGCGCTCCCGGGCGGGCGACGCGGACCCGACCTGGCTGGGCTTCTACTCGTACGACCGGTTCTGTGCCGACGCCGCCGAGTGCTACCGGGACCTGAAGGCGCCCCGCGAGGTGCGCCGCTTCACCGAGCAGGCGCTGTCCCGGCCGACCGAGGAGTTCGTCCGCTCGCACGGGCTGCGGCTCGTCGTCTCAGCCGTCGCCGAGCTGGAGTCGGGCAACCTCGACGCGGCCTGCGCGGCGGGCACGCGCGCGGTGGAGGTGGCGGGGCGGATCTCCTCGGCGCGGACGACCGAGTACGTACGGGACCTGCTGCACCGGCTCGAACCGTACGGGGACGAGCCGCGCGTCATGGAGCTGCGGGAGCGGGCCCGGCCGCTGCTCGTCGCGCCGGTGTGAGACCTGTCGGCGCGGGCGTGAGATGGTCCGCGCCGGTGTGAGGCCCGTCCGCGCCGGTGTGAGACCTGTCCACGGCGTGACCCGGCGGGCCCGCCGGGGTCTCCGGGGTCTCCGGGGTCTCCGGGGTCTCCGGACCCGCCGTGACCCGCCGGATCCGCGTGACCTGTGTCTCGTGAGCTCGCGCGAGGTTTCGCGGGATTGTCAGTGGGCCAGTGCACTATCGGGGGTGGGAGGTGGCGCTGGTGTTTGACTGTGACGTGCTCGTGATCGGCGGTGGGATCGTCGGTCTGTCGACGGCGTACGCGCTGACGCGCGCCGCCCCCGGCACCCGGGTCACGGTCCTGGAGAAGGAGCACGCCCACGCGCGGCACCAGACCGGACGCAACAGCGGGGTGATCCACAGCGGGATCTACTACCGGCCCGGTTCGCTCAAGGCGCGGTTCGCGGTCGAGGGCGCGGCCGAGATGGTCAAGTTCTGCGCGGAGTGGGACATTCCGTACGAGGTGACGGGCAAGCTCGTCGTCGCCACCTCGCGCGAGGAGCTGCCCCGGCTGCACGCGCTCGTACAGCGCGGCAGGGAGAACGGCATCCCGGTGCGGGAGCTCGGCCCGGCACAGATCAGCGAGTACGAGCCGCGGGTGCGGGGACTGGCCGCGATCCACGTCGGCACGACCGGCATCTGCGACTACACGGCCGTCGCCGGACGGCTCGCCGAGGCCTCGGGGGCGCGGATCCTCTACGGGGCGGAAGTCACCGTGATCGACCGGCGCCCGTGGGGCGTCGCCGTGCGGACGGCGGACGGGCGGGTCGTGCGGGCGCGGGTCCTGGTGAACTGCGCCGGGCTGTACTGCGACCGGATCGCGCGGCTCGCGGGCGACGACCCGGGCATGCGGATCGTCCCCTTCCGCGGGGAGTACTACGAGCTGGCCGACCCTTCGCTGGTGCGGGGCCTGGTCTATCCGGTCCCCGACCCGGCGTTCCCGTTCCTCGGGGTGCACCTGACCCGGGGCATCGACGGCGGCGTCCACATCGGACCCAACGCGGTACCGGCGCTCGCCCGGGAGGGGTACGGCTGGTCCGTCGTCCGCCCGCGCGAGCTGGCCTCCACCCTGGCCTGGCCCGGCTCCTGGTCCATCGCGCGCGCCCACTGGCGGTACGGGGCGGGCGAGCTGCACCGCTCGCTGTCCAAGCGGGCCTTCACCGAGGCGGTACGGAGACTGCTGCCGGTGGTGGAGGAGTCCGACCTGCGGCGCGCGGCGCCGGGGGTGCGGGCGCAGGCGGTGCTGCGGGACGGGACGCTGGTCGACGACTTCCTGATCCGGGAGGCGACGCGGACGGTCCACGTGCTGAACGCGCCTTCGCCGGCGGCGACGGCGTCGCTGCCGATCGGGCGCGAGGTGGCGCGACGGGCGCTGGCGCGGTTGTAGCCGGTGGGAGGAGCTCCCCGGTTGTAGCCGGGGGGGCTTCGCCCCGGACCCCCATGGCGGCGGCACCGCGCCGGCTCCGGCTCTCCGGGCTCGGAAGTCGGGTGGGCGTGGGCCGCCGTAGAATCGGGGGCATTGTGTCTGAGCAGCCTGAGAACACCGTGCAGCCCGTCGCCGACCCCGCCCCCCAGCCCGTCGCGCGGCGGGGCAGTCGGATGTTCGCCCCCGGTGAGGGGCCCCTCCCCGATCCCGCCGGGGCCCATCACGAGCGGCGGATCCGGAGCTTCCAGCCGCGCCGCAGCCGCGTCACCTACGGGCAGGCCGAGGCCATGCTGAAGCGGTGGCCCGACTGGGGGCTCGACATCGACGGCAAGCGGGTCCTCGACCTGGGCGAGATGTTCGACGGGCTTCCGGTCGTCCTGGAGATCGGCTTCGGCATGGGCGAGGCGACCGCGCAGATGGCCGCCGCCGATCCCGGCACCGGCATCCTCGCCGTGGACGTCCACACCCCCGGCCAGGGCAATCTGCTCGGTCTCGCCGACCGCAACGGCCTCACCAACGTCCGGGTCGCCAACGGCGACGCGATCATCCTGCTCCGCGAGATGCTGGAGAAGGACTCCCTCGACGGCTGCCGCGTCTACTTCCCGGACCCGTGGCCCAAGGCCCGCCACCACAAGCGGCGCCTCATCCAGCCCGAGTTCCTCAGCCTGCTCGCGACCCGGCTCAAGCCCGGCGGCGTGCTGCACTGCGCCACCGACTGGGAGTCGTACGCCGAGCAGATGCTGGAGGTGCTCTCCGCGCATCCGGACTTCGAGAACACCCGTGCCGACGGCGGCTTCTCGCCCCGCCCGGACTTCCGGCCCGTCACCCGCTTCGAGGGGCAGGGCCTCGACAAGGGTCACGTCGTGCACGATCTCCTCTTCCGGAGAAGGTGACACGGGAAGGCGACACGGGGGGCGTGGCACGGGGGGCGTGGCACGGGGAACGTGACACGGAGTACGTAACTCCGTCGCCCGGTGTCGGTGGGGGTCGTTAGGGTCGCTCACGTGTCGAACCCCGTCCCCGCCGAAGCCCAAGCCGAAGCCGACGCCGACGCCCGAGCCGAAGCCGACGCCCGAGCCGAAGCCCAGGCCCGAGCGGACGCCCAGGCCCGAGCCGAAGTCCGTGTCGGCGCCGAAGTCCACGGCGCGACCGCTCCCGTCCCGCACCGGGACACCGAGGAGCCGGCCTTTCCCGCCGCCGCCGACCGGTCCCAGTGGCGCTACCGGCCCCGCCGCGCCTTCTGGCGCAGCCGGCTGGTCCGGGCGGTCGCCGTGATCACCCTGCTCGCGCTCTGCGCCCTGGTCATCCTGGCGCTGGTCCGCGAGCAGACCGGCACAGAGGGCTTCCTCGTCGGCCTGGGCCTCGCGGTGCTTCCCGTACCGCTGCTCATGGCCGCGTTCCGCTGGCTCGACCGGGTCGAGCCAGGCCCCTGGAAGAACCTGCTCTTCGCCTTCGCGTGGGGTGCCTTCGCCGCCGCGCTGGTCGCGATCCTGGCGAACTCCTTCGCGGTCCGCTGGATCGCGACGGCCACCGCCGACCCCGATTCGGCCGACACCCTCGGCGCCACGGTGATCGCGCCGGTCGTGGAGGAGAGCGCGAAGGCCGCCGCGATCCTGCTGCTCTTCCTCTTCCGCCGACGGCACTTCGGCGGACTCGTCGACGGGGTCGTCATCGCCGGTTTCACCGCGACCGGCTTCGCCTTCACCGAGAACATCCTCTACCTCGGCAACGCCTTCGGCGAGGACCAGGCGTTCGGCTCCGCCGGCATCGGCTCGGTGACCGCCGGAACCTTCTTCGTACGGGTCGTGATGTCGCCGTTCGCGCATCCGCTCTTCACCGTGCTGACCGGCATCGGCTTCGGCTTCGCCGCGCTCGCGCCGCGCGGGAAGCGGATCCGGCGGGTGCTGCTGCCGATCGCCGGACTGCTGCTCGCCATGGGCATGCACGCCGCCTGGAACGGCGCCGCCACCTTCGGCGGCCCCCTGGCCTTCTACGCGGTGTACGGCTGCTTCATGGTCCCCGCCTTCGGCCTGCTGACCTGGCTCGCGGTGTGGAGTCGGCAGCGCGAGCTGCGCACGATATCCGGGGAGCTCCCGGCATACGCGGCGGCCGGCTGGCTCTCCCCCGCCGAGCCGCTCGCCCTCTCCTCGATGCGCGCCCGCCAACTGGCCCGCGCCTTCGCCGCCCGGACGTACGGTGCTCCCGCGGCCCGGGCGGTCGGCGAGTACGAGTCCTTCGCGACGACCCTCGCGTTCCTCCGCGACCGGGCCCGGCGCGGCACGGCCGGGCCGGACTTCCCGGCCCGGGAGCAGGAGCTGCTGCACCACCTCTGGCAGCGCCGGGAGGTCGCCTCGCCCGCGCTCACGTACGCGGCGCGGGCGACGGGCCGGGTGTGGGCGCCGCCCCAGTACCTGGACTACGGCGGCTACAACCCGTACCGAAGCTGAGCAGCACCGGCCCGGCACCCGCCGGTCCGGGGGCGTCTCCGTCCCTGCCCAGGCCCGGACCGGGCCCGTCTCCAGCGCGCCGCATGCCCGGACCGGGCCACGCTCCCGCCCGCCTCAGACGGCCGACGCCTCCGTCAGGAGGGTCAGCTCGGCCTCGGTGAGGGTGAGGTCCGCGGACGCGACCAGGGCCGGGAGCTGTTCGACCGTACGGGCCGAGGCGATCGGCGCGGCGACGGTCGGCCGGGCGGCGAGCCAGGCGAGGGCGACGGTGGCGAGCTCGGCCTCGTGGGCCTCGGCGACCGCGTCGAGCGCGGAGAGCACGGCCCGCCCCCGCTCGGTGTCCAGGTGCCCGCCGGCTCCGGAGGCGCGGACGCTGTCGACGGTGGTGCCGGGGCGGTACTTGCCGGTGAGGAAGCCGGAGGCGAGCCCGAAGTACGGGAGGGCGGCGAGCCCGGCGCTCTCGACGGTCTCCAGGAGCGGGCCCTCGTAGGTCTCGCGCGAGACCAGGTTGTAGTGCGGCTGGAGGGCGACGTACCGGGCGAGGCCCTCGGACTCGGCGAAGTCGAGGGAGGCGCGCAGCCGCTCCGGGGAGATGTTGGAGGCGGCGACGGCCCGCACCTTTCCGTCCTTCACGAGCTGGTCGAGCGCGGTGACGATCTCCTCGACCGGGACCGACTCGTCGTCGAAGTGCGTGTAGTACAGGTCGATGTGGTCGGTGCCGAGGCGGCGCAGCGACTCCTCCACGGCGGCCTTGATGGTGGTGGCGGAGAGCCCCTTGAAGTGGGGGTGGGCGCCGACCTTGGTGGCGACGACGATGTCGGCGCGGTTGCCGCGGGAGGCGAGCCAGCGGCCGATGACGGTCTCGGACTCGCCGCCCTCGTTGCCCTCGGCCCAGGCGGAGTACATGTCCGCGGTGTCGACGAAGTTGCCGCCGGCGGCGGCGTAGGCGTCGAGGACGGCGAAGGACTGCGCCTCGTCGGCGGTCCAGCCGAAGACGTTGCCGCCCAGGGCGAGCGGGAAGACGTGCAGGTCGGAAGAGCCCAGCGTGCGGAGAGAAGTCATGGGCTGATCAACCCTCCGCGCCGCCGGGCCTATTCCGTTCCGTGGGAACCGGCTCCGTGCGGAGCCGGACCCGGGGGGATCAGATCGACAGGCCCTTGGAGCGGAGCCAGGCCGCCGGGTCGATGCCGTCGCCGCCCGCGGTGTGGACCTCCATGTGGAGGTGGGCGCCCGTGACGTTGCCGGTGGCGCCGACGCGGCCGATCGTCTCGCCGGTGGTCACGGTCTGGCCGGCGCTGACGGTCATGGAGGAGAGGTGGGCGTACCAGATCTCGGTGCCGTCCTCCATCTCCAGGACGACCCGGTAGCCGTACGAGCCGGACCAGCCCGCCGACTTGACGGTGCCGCTGTGGACCGCCTTGAGCGGGGTGCCCGTGGGGGCGGCGAAGTCGAGACCGGTGTGGTAGCCGGAGGACCACATCGAGCCGGACTGCATGTAGGTGGCGCTGATGCTGTACGAGGAGAGGGGCATCGAGTAGCTGGCGGCGAGCTGGGCGAGGCGCTCGGCCTCCGCCTTCTCCGCGGCCACCCGCTCGGCCTCCGCCTTGGCTTCCGCCTCGGCCTTCGCCTTCGCCTCGGCGGCCGCCTTCTCCGCCGCCGCCTCCGCGGCTTCGGCCTTGGCCTCCGCCTCGGCGGCCGCCTTCTCCGCCGCCGCCTTCTCCGCGGCGGCCATCTCGGCGGCGTCCGCGGAGGCCTGCTGCTGCTCGGCCTGCTGGAGGATGCGGGCGCGCAGGACCTCGCCCGCGTCGACGGCGCGGGCCTCGGTCCGCTCGGCGGTCGCGGTCTGCTGCGTGTAGCCGGCCTGAGCGGCCCGGGTGGCGCCGCCGGTCGTCCGGTCGGCGGTGGCGTAGGTGGCGGCGGTGAGCGGGTTCGGGTTGCCGCCGGTCGCCTCGACCGTGCCCCGGTCCTGCTGGTCGCTGTCGTCGGCGAAGAACTCGCCCACGCCGGGGAGGTCCTTGGCCTCGGGGAGGTCGAGGTCCGGGAGGTCGGGGAGCGAGATCGCCACCGGCGGCTTCTCCTGCGCGGTGGCGAGGCCGCCCGCGCCGACGGCCGCGATGACGCCGACGCCGAGGACGGTGGAGGAGCGGGCGAAGTTGGAGCGCTGCTTGACGACCCGATGCCGGCCGCCGGAGCGGCTCTCGGCGCGGAGGGAGCCCTCGGTGGGGTTCCACTCGGTGTCCGGGGCGGCAGGACCCGCACCGCCACCGAAGGCATCGAAGGGGGCTTCGGGTGCGGGGGTGTTGGACGCCACGGAGGCGCGCTCCTTTCCTTCCTTCTCGCCTACCGGGTTAGCTGACGGGTTCGGAGCAGGAAGGTCTCCTACGGGCACGGTCGCACGAGTGCGAAGGGCCCGATTCACCCCAATTGGTGGTTCCCCGGTTCCTTTTCAGGATTCGGCGCGTGCGCACGGTGCCGCCTCTTGCGGCGGCTGAAACGACCGCGCTGCGTTATCGAACGTTAATAGACAGGGGGTCCCGATTCCAAGCCGTTCCTCTTGATCATTCATTGAATTGGTGGAGAATCGCCCGAGTTGACCCCCCTTCAGCAAGGACTGGTCAAACCCTCGAGATCTGACGTTATGTCAATTGTTATCGCAGTGACACCCCTCGACTACGCCTGGTGACCGGGCTCGCCCGGGGGCACCACGGGCATCGTCCGGCGCCGGTCCGGCTGCCCCGCCGCCGGCCTGCTCACCGCGAGCAGCGCCATGTCGTCCGTCGCCCCGCCACCCGTGTGCAGCCGTACGTCGTCCACCAGCACGTCGAGCAGTTCCTCGGGTCCCGGGAAGATCCGCCCGGCGAGGCGTGACGCCGGGTCGTAGAAGGCGCCCTCCGCGTTCCGCGCCTCCGAGAGGCCGTCGGTGTAGAAGAGGAGCGTCGCGCCCGGCGGGTACGGCCGCTCCTCCGCCCGGTCCGGCCACGCCGCCAGCTCGCCCATGCCGAGCGGCAGCGCCGGCTCCGCCGGATCCAGCACCTCCAGGCGCCCGTCCGCGTACAGCAGCAGCGGGGGCGGATGACCTCGGTTGACGACCCGTACGCTCCCGGCGCCCAGTCCCACGCCCTGTCCCGCACCCTGTCCCGCACCCGGTCCCGTGCCCGGTCCGCCGCCCGACGGCTCCCCCGATCCGGCGCGCGGGATCTCGGCCAGGACCGCCGTGGTGAACCCCTCGAAGGCGTCGAGCCCGTCCCGGCGGGTGCCCTCCCGGGCCAGCGCCCGCTCCAGCCGCTGCGCCACGCCCTCCAGACTCCGCTCCTGCTCGGCCGCCTCCCGGAACGCCCCGATCACGACGGCGACGGCCTCGACCGCCTCCATCCCCTTGCCCCGGACGTCCCCGACGACGAGCCGCACCCCGTACGGGGTGTCCTGTACGGCGAACAGGTCGCCGCCGATGAACGCGTCCGCCTGCGCCGCCTCGTACCGCGCCGCGCACTGCAGACCGCCGATCCGCTCGGCGGGCGTCGGCAGTACCGCCTTCTGCGCGGTCTCCGCGATGACCCGCGCCGAGGCCAGCCGCTCCCCGCTGCGCCGTACGACCCGGTTGACGAGCAGCGCCAGCGCGGCGACGGTCACGATGGTCAGCATCTCGGTGAGGGAGGGGACCTCCGCCAAGGTGCCGTTGTAGAGGCGCAACCCGACGGCGGCGAGGACTGCGGCGATCCCCGTGAGCAGGGTCGTGAGGGTGGAGAAGAACGGCGCGGCGATCAGCGGAGCGGCGGAGAAGAGCGGCGCGGCGGTGTACGAGGGCGGTGTCGACACGTCGAAGGCGACACCGCCCACGATGATCAGCGGAGGCAGCACACGGAGAAAGCTCCGGGCTCCTCCGTACGGGCGGCGGCCGTCACCGCCCCGCCGCCCACCGCCCGCTGCTCCTAAGGGGTGCCCCACCTGTGCTCTCCTGCCCCGGTCCGTAGCGGCCACGGTGTCCGTACCGCGCCCTCCCAGGGTCGCCGCGACCGCACCCGGCGGCGACCCCCACGGGGCCGACTGGCGGACGCCCGCACGGCGTACGCCAGTCGGCCGGAAGGACGCTCAGCCCGTCGTCCTCTCCGTCTCCGTCTCCGCCTCCGTCTCCGGAGCCGCCGTCGCGAGGCGTCCGCCGCGGGCGAGGAGGGCCACGGCCGCCGCGCACACCAGGCCCACCGCGCACAGCGCCAGCCACGGCACCGCCGACCACCCCGTGACGTCGAGCAGCGCGCCCGTCCCCAGGTTCCCGAGGGTGATCCCGATCCCGCAGACCGTGTTGTAGAGCCCGTAGTGGGTGGCCACCCACCGCCCCCGGGACAGGGCGACGACGGTGTCCATCTCGTACGGGTAGAGCACCGCGTTCGCCACGGCCAGGACAGCCGCGCAGAGCAGCAGCCCCGCCACGCCCCGGCCCAGGGCCGCCGGGACCAGGAAGGCCCCGCCCATCAGCGCGAGCCCGAGGACCAGGCACCGCTCGCGGTCGAGGCGGCGCCGGCACCAGGCCGTGATCCGCAGCTGCCCGGCGAGCGCGACCAGCGCCGAGACGACGAACAGCGCCGTCGTGAGCCCCGTGCCCTCCGCCGCGAGCGGCAGCGCCAGGTAGACCTGGAAGGACAGCACGTACGAGCCGGTCATCGCGAGCGAGAAGAGCCAGAAGGTGCGGTGGGAGAGGACCGTACGGAACTGCCCCCGCTCGCCCTTCCCCACCGAGGGGGCCGCCCCGCCCCTTACGGGCAGATGCCGGAGCTGTACAAGGGTCAGACCGGCGAACAGGACGGCCGCCACCACGCACGTGAGCCGGAACGACACCCCGGTGAGCGCCACCCCCACGAGCGGCCCGAGCAGGATGCCCGCCTGGTAGTACGCGTTGAACAGCGCGAAGGCCTGCACCCGCCGTTCCTCCCCGGCCTCCGCCGCGAGGCAGGCCCGCACGGCAGGGTTGAACAGCGCCCCCGCGAGCCCGGTCGCGAGCGAGGCGGCGATCAGCATCGGCAGCGACTGCGCGAAGGCGAGCGCCCCGAAGCCGACGGTCCGCAGCGCGCAGCCGGCCACGATCAGCGGCTTGAAGCCGAGCCGGTCGGCGAGCGCCCCGCCGACCAGGAACAGGCCCTGCTGGGAGAGGTTGCGGGCGCCGAGGACGAGACCGACCGACCAGGCCGCCATCCCGAGCCCGTCCGCGAGGTGCGCGGCCAGGTACGGCATCAGCATGTAGAAGCCGAGGTTGATGGTGAGCTGGTTGAGGAAGAGCAGCCGGACGGCCGGGTCGAAGGTACGGCTCTGCTTCCAGACGCCTCCCGCGGGAGGCGCCGCCGTGGCGCTCAACGCACCCGCTCCGCCCGGGCCCCGGGGCGGCCGTACCCGGGACCGCCATACCCAGGCCCATACCCAGGCCCGCCGTACCCAGGCGCGCCGTACCCAGGCCCGACGTACCCGGGCTCGCCGTACCCCGGCTCGCGGTCCAGGACCCTGCGGGTCCAGCCGACGACCGGTGTGTCCTCCTCGTACGCGGCCGGGTCCTCGCGCACCGGCCCGTCGAGGAGCCCGTGGGCCGCGCAGAACTCGTCGTTGAAGACCGTGTCGAAGTACCGCTGCGGCCCGTCGGGGAAGACGGCCGCGATCCTGGTCCCGCGCGGCCGGGTGCGGGCCAGCCACCCGGCGACCAGCGCGACCGCGCCCACGCTCCAGCCACCGGTGGCGAACTGACGCGAGGCCAGGCGGCGTGCCGCCCGTACCGCCTCCGCGGGGCCGACCCAGTGCACCTCGTCGAAGGCGCCGTGGTCCACGTTGGCCGGGTGGATGGAGGAGCCGAGCCCGCGCATCAGCCGCTCCCCCGCCGGCAGGCCGAAGACGGTGGAGTTGACCGAGTCGACGCCGACCAGCTCCAGGGCGGGGCTGCCGGTGGCGCGCAGCGCGCGGGAGATCCCGGCCGAGTGCCCTCCGGTGCCGACCGCGCAGACGAGGACGTCGATCCGGTCGAGCTGTTCGGACAGCTCGGCGGCGAGCCCGGTGTAGGCGTCGCAGTTGTCGGGGTTCCCGTACTGGTTGGGCCACCAGGCCCCGTCGAGATCCACCAGCAGCTCGGCGACCAGGTCCATCCTGGCCTGCTGCCAGCCGCCCCGCGGGCTGGGCTCGGCGGCGACGTGGACGCGCGCGCCGTGGGCGACGAGCATCCGCTCGACGATCGGTTCGAGACCGGGGTCGGTGACGACGTGGACCGGGTGGCCGTGGAGCACGCCCGCGAGGGCGAGCCCGAGACCGAGCGTCCCGGAGGTCGACTCGACGATCGGCGCGCCGGGCCGCAGCTCACCGCGGCGGCGGGCCTGCTCGACCATGTAGAGGGCGGCGCGGTCCTTGATGCCGCCGAAGTTGAAGCCTTCGAGCTTGGCCCAGTAGCCGTCGTCCGTCCAGAGGACGGGGGTGTTGCCGACGGTCTGCCGCCCGTCGCCGGGCAGCGTCTTGCCGAACAGGAGACTGTTCATGGGAGATACGTCCTTGAGGTGGTACGCCGAAAGGAGCCTGGTCGGGGAGGGCTGGAGCAGCCCTGGACCCGGCTCAGTTCCGGTCCACTCCGAGGGCGATCAGCAGGCGGCCCGGCTCGGGGCCGGGTCCCGCCCTGCCCCGGACGCAGCGCGCGCGGGGATCGGTGCGGAGGTCCGCCGCGTACGACGACAGGGTCACGGCCCCGCCGGCGTCCGGTGCGGCGAGCTGTGAGGCGGCGCCCTGCGCGGGGAGGTGGGCGTCGAAGGACCATGCCTCCCCCGACCGCTCGCAGCCGTGCGGCAGCGCGGGGGCGGAGACGGTCGTCGTGGTGCCGGAGGAGGGCAGCAGGTGCCCGTGCGCTCCGTGGCAGACGCTCGCCAGGAGGGCGAGGAGCGCGAGCAGGACGAGGACGGCGGGCGCCCGCCGTCGCACATCACTCACCCGCACGTAATCGTCACCCATGGTGCGCGTGAGACTACGGTGGGGTGTCACGCACCGGCAAAGCGACGGGCGCGGTTTTGGCCACCGTTTACTTCCGACTACTTCCGTGCGCTTCCGGCGGCGGTGACTACAGGTTCCGCTCCGCGTAGACCGCCATCGCGTCCCGGACGAGGAGCGCGGTGCCCTCGCCGTGCTTGTCGTAGTTCACGGTGAAGCGCGGGTCGTCGACGTACATGCGGCCGAGGCCGATCACGTACTCCTTGGTCGGGGTCGTGGTGGCCGACAGCCACGCGATCTGGCGCCGCGTGATCGCCTGCACCTCGTCGCTGTCGGCGGCCAGGCCGTCCCGTACCGCCTGCCCGAAGTCGCGGGCGATGCCGGCCTGCTCGTCCAGGAACGCCTTCTTCCCCTCCGCGTCGAGCGAGCGCCACCAGCGGTCGCCCTTCTCGTACGCCGCGCGGCCCCAGCGCTCGGTGACCTCCTCCTCGTACCGCGTGTGGTCGAAGCCGTCGAAGACTTCCTCTGCCATGAGCTCTTCTCCCTTCTCGGTCTTGTGGAGAGTGGTGCGGACGGCCTCGATCTGCCGGCCGATGCGCTCCCGCTCCTGCTCCAGGAGGAGCAGATGGGTGCGGAGCGCGGCGGACGGGTCGCGCTGCCCCTTCAGGACCTCGGCGATCGCGGGCAGCGAGAGCCCCAGCTCGCGCAGCAGCAGGATGCGCTGCAGACGTACGAGCGCCGCCTGGTCGTAGTACCGGTAACCGTTCGCGCCGATCCGGCTCGGCTCCAGCAGTCCCCGCTCGCCGTAGTGGCGGAGCGTGCGGCTGGTGGTGCCGGCCTTCCTGGCGATCTCCTGGATCGACCACTCCATGCCGACAACGCTAAATCTTGACGTCGCGTCAAGGTCAAGCGGACTTCGCCGCGACCCTGCGGGAAACGACGAAGACCCGGATCCATGAGGATCCGGGTCTTCGTTTGCTACTGAGTAGCGGGGACAGGATTTGAACCTGCGACCTCTGGGTTATGAGCCCAGCGAGCTACCGAGCTGCTCCACCCCGCGTCGGTAAACACGACTCTACGTCATGACCGGGGCAATCGTGAAATCGGTTTCTCAGCAGCCGCAATCGTCGGAATCCACCGGCGCCGTGAGCGGGTCCGCGGCCTTCTCCGCGGGCCCCTCCCACGTCTCGTACGCGAAGCCCTCGCGCACCCAGTACTCGAAGCCGCCCAGCATCTCCTTCACCTGGAAGCCCAGCTCCGCGAGGGCCAGCGCGGCGCGCGTGGCGCCGTTGCAGCCCGGCCCCCAGCAGTACGTGACGACCGGGACGGACTTGTCGAGCAGCTGCTCGGCCTGCTCGGGGATGAGCGCGGTCGGGAGGTGGAGCGCGCCGGGGACGTGCCCCTGGTCCCAGGAGGCGGTGGAGCGCGAGTCGATCACGACGAAGCCGGGGTCCGTGCCCTCGGCGGTCGCGGTGGCCAGCACGGAGGCCACGTCGGAGACGTCGGCGTGGAAGGCGAGGCTGGCGGAGAAGTACGCGGCAGCGGCGGCGGGAGAGGCCGGCGGGGTGCGGAGTACGGGGTTGACCTGCGTCGTTGTCGTCGTCATGGTGATCAATCTACGGAGGGTGATCGTCCCGCTGAAGTGAGGATTCACGGCGGTCGGGGGCTTCGGCCGGGGAATCCCGGGCGTTCGCCGTGGGGCGGCGGGGATCTCACGCAACGGGACCGTTCGGGCCGCTCGACCGCCGCCGCTCGTGTCACATCGGCAGGGTTCCATCCGTCATGAGGGCATGACGGGACGCGAAGGGGGAGATCGACGAGTGGACGGCGACGTGATCGGCGACGCGAACGGTGACGTGAACGGGAGCGGGGGCGGGAGCGGGGGCGGCGACCTGAACGGGCGCGGAGCCGGCGGCCCGAACGGCGACAAGGAGCTTCTGGCCCGGCGCTTCGAGGCCGACCGGGGCCACCTGCGGGCCGTGGCCTACCGGATGCTGGGCTCGCTCAGCGAGGCGGAGGACGCCGTCCAGGAGGCCTGGTTCAAGCTCAGCCGCACCGATGTCAGCGCGGTGGAGAACCTCAGCGGCTGGCTGACCACGGTCGTCGGCCGCGTCTGCCTCGACATGCTGCGCTCCCGCGGCTCGCGCCGCGAGGACCCGCTCGAGTACTACGTCCCCGACCCGGTCGTCCGCCTCCCCGACACCACCGACCCGGAGCAGGCGGCGGAGCTGACCGAGTCCGTCGGCCTCGCGCTCCTCGTCGTCCTGGAGACCCTGTCCCCTGCCGAGCGGCTCGCGTTCGTGCTGCACGACATGTTCGCCGTCTCCTTCGACGAGATCGCGCGGATCGTGGACCGCACCCCGGCCGCGACCCGTCAGCTCGCCAGCCGGGCGCGCCGCCGCGTGCAGGACTCCACCCCCGCCGCGGGGCCGGACGCGCGCCGCCAGCGGGAGATCGCCGAAGCGTTCCTCGCCGCCGCGAACGGCGGCGACTTCGAGGGCCTGCTCGCGGTCCTCGACCCCGACGTCGTGCTCCGGGCGGACGGCGGCAGGGTCCTCGCGGCCGCCTCCAAGGTGGTGCGGGGCGCCGAGGCCGTCATCTCGCAGGCCCTCATGTACGCGAAGTTCCGCCAGGCGTCCCTGCCCGTCGTGGTCAACGGCGCGCCCGCGTACCTGGCGGTCGCCGACGGCCGCCCGTCCGTGCTCATGGCGTTCACGATCGCCGGGGACCGGATCGTCGGGCTCCAGGTCCTGGCCGACCCGGAGCGGCTCGCCGCGCTCGACCTCTCGGAGGAGGACCTGGCCCGCGCGGCCTTCTGAGGCTCCGTCCCACCCGGCGCACCGCATGCGGGAGGGGACCTTTCGTGCGATTTTGTACGAAAGGTCCCCTCCCGCCCGCGAACCCGCAAAGGTGGCCGCTGTGCAGCTGACCCCCGAGGAGGCCCGCCGTACGGCGGCCGACGCCTGGATCTGGGGCTACCCGCTCCTCGAGAACTACCGCACGATGTACCCGCAGGCGATCGACGCCGACGACCCGCGGTACGTGGGCGGATTCGGGTGCTTCCGGCACTACTCGGAGCCGTTCACCGCCGCCAACACCGATGTCGTGACCCCGAACAACGACACCCCGTACTCCTGGGCCTGGCTCGATCTGCGCGCCGAGCCCGTCGTGGTCTCCGTCCCGGCCGTCGACCGCTACTACGTGCTGCCGTTCCACGACCTCGACACCGCGTACGTCGGCTACATCGGCGCCCGGACGACCGGCCAGGGCCCGGGCCACTACCTGCTGGCGGGCCCCGGCTGGAGCGGCACCGTCCCGGAGGGCGTCACGGGCGTGCTGCGCGCCGACACCTTCCTCGTCGGCGTCGTCGGCCGCACCTATCTGGCCGGGCCCGAGGACGTACCCGCCCTGCGCGCGATCCAGGAGCAGTACCTGCTGCGCCCCCTCTCCACGTACACGGACACGGCCGCGCCGCACCCCGCCGACGAACCGGTCTGGCCGGTCTGGCGCGAGGAGGACCTGGAGAACGTCGAGTTCTTCACGCTCCTCGACTTCCTGCTCCAGTTCTTCCCGGCCCTGGAGGAGGACCGCGGGCTGCGCGACCGGCTCGCGACGCTCGGCGTCTCCGGCTCGGGCGAGTTCGAGCCGTCCGCGCTGAGCCCCGAGCTCCGTACGGCCGTCGAGCAGGGCATCGCCGACGGCCGCGCCCGGTTGGAGGAGGCCGAGGCCACCACGACGGACTCCACCCGTCTCTTCGGCACCCGCGCCGAGCTGGGCGCCGACCACCTCGGCCGGTCCATCGCCGCGTCGATGGGGCTGTACGGACTCCCCTCGGCCGAGGCCTGGTACGGCGGCTGGGGGGCGGACGACCGCGGCAACCACCCGCCGAACGCCGCCGACCACGACCACGTCGTCCACTTCCCCGCCGGCCAACTGCCCCCGGCCCGCTACTTCTGGTCGGCCACCCCCTACCGGCTGCCCGAGCGGCTGCTCGTCGACAACGAGCTCGACCGGTACTCGATCGGCGACCGCACCCCGGGGCTCGTGTACGACGACGACGGCGGCCTCACCCTGTACGTACGGAAGGACCGCCCGGCCGACCCGAAGCAGGCGTCGAACTGGCTGCCGGCCCCCGACGGTCCCTTCACCGTCGTCGTCCGGATGTACGGACCCGAACCCTCCGTCCTCGACGGCAGCTGGCGGCTCCCGCCCCTCACCGTCGCCGACTGACGGGGGACACCTCCTCGCTGTCGCCGACTGACGGAGGACCGCTCCTCACCTTCGCCAAGTGACGGGGACCGCCCCTCCCGGGTCACCGCTCCCCGGTGGCCACCCAGGTCACGGCCGCCAGGGAGACGGCGGCGCTCGCGACGCCGAGGACGGCGCCCGCGGCGACGTCACCCGGGTAGTGCACCCCGGTGTGCACGCGGGAGTAGCCCACGGCCACCGCCAGCGCCCCCAGGGGCACGGCGGCGACGGGCAGAACGACCCCCACGGCGGTCGCGAAGGCGACGGCCGACGCGGTGTGCCCGGAGGGGAACGAGGCCGAGTCGGGCATGGGGACGTGACGGCCCACCACCACGCGGGCAGCCTCCCGGTCCGGCCTCGCCCGGCGGACCAGCCGCTTGCCCAGCAGATTGGACGAGGCCGAGGCGATGGCGATCGCCCCGGCGCCCGCGAGCGCGGCCCGGCGGGGACGGCCCGGTACGAGGGCGAGCGCGGCCGCGACGGCGAGCGAGATCTTGGAGTGGTTCGCCGCCGTGGAGAGCCGGCGCAGCCCCGTGTCGAGGGTGGGCGTGGGGGTGGCGGCCACGGCGGCGTACACGGCGCCGTCGACGGCCCGGAGGTCGTGCAGGACCGCGGGGAGGGTCCCCGTCTCCGCCGTCTCCGCTGTCATGTCCGTCATGCGCCGCTCCTTGGAGGTTCAGGGGGTGTGAGAGGTGTGCGGGTGTGGGAGTCGTGGGAGGTGTGCGGGGTGTGGAAGGCGAGCTCCGTGATCCGCCGCCAGTCGAGAGGCGGCAGAGGAGGCACGGAGCCCGGCCGGTCACGGGGGACGAGGACCCTCAGGGCGCCGGGGCGGAGGGTGCAGACGACCGGGGTGGGCAGGGTCAGCGCCTCGCCGTCCACGGCGACGGAGATGGTCCGGTGCTCACTCCCCCAGTTCCCTCCGTTCCCGTTCCCGTTGTTTCCGTTGTGCCCGTTGTTTCCGTTGTCGGGGTTCTCCACGACCTCGACCCTACGAGCCGTCAGAACGTTCAGACCGGTCGCCTGGGTTCCCAGTACCGCCAGCTCCGCGGCCTGTGCGGCGCCGTCCACCCGGATGCCGATCACCCCGAGCTCCCCCCGGTCGAGGCGCGGCCGGTGGGCGGTGGCGACCCCGAAGGGATCGGGCGCGGCATAGGGGTTGTTGCTGACGAGGAGCGCCTGCTGCGCGGGAAGCCGGCGGGTCTTGACGGTCCCGACCGTCGCGTCGAGACGCGCTCCCTCGCCGCCCTGGAGCAGGTCGGGCAGGACGTCGACCGCGGTGCCCGCCTTCGCGTCGCGGTACTCGGGGCGCTGGACGACGTCCGCGTACACCCCGAAGGAGACGGTGTTGACGAAGGGCCGCCCGGCGACCGATCCCAGGTCGACCCGGAGCTCCTCGCCGTCGGTCAGCGCGTCCAGGCAGGTCGCCGGGTCGGTGCGGTCGAGGCCCAGGTCCATCGCGAAGTGGTTGCGGGTGCCGGCCGAGATGACGAGGAACGGCAGGTCGTGCTCAGCGGCCACCTCGGCGACCAGCGCCTGGGTGCCGTCGCCGCCGGCCACGCCGAGGAGGTCGGCGCCGTCGGCCACGGCCTTCCGGGCGAGCGCGCCGACATCGGTCTGGGCGGACAGGTCGAGCAGGATCACCCGCGCGCCCAGCGCCTCCGCGCGCTCGACGAGCCGGAAGCGGCCGACCTTCCCGCCCCCGGACTTCGGGTTCAT